>NZ_JANUDY010000023.1 GCF_024809975.1 Comamonas sp. BIGb0152 | reverse complement strand
TCCCTAGGTGTGATGTTTCAATAGGTTGTTCAACCGGACAGGTCTGGGAAACTGGAGTTACCACGCTTCAGCAACTCAGAGGAATCCTGCCGGATGAACAGCCATAAGAATGCCAGACTTACCTTCGAAGGTCGCAAATTGTTGATCGAACGCATCGCAAACATGGGGCTGATCCCTGCAGCCCATGCCGCAGGGATCAGCCTTCAGACCGCTTGCAAATGGCGAAAGCGCTTTGCCATGCTCGGCCATGATGGGCTGATCGATCGCAGCTCCAGGCCGCTGCGAACACGAACTACAGTTGACACCGAATTAGCGCAGCGCATAGAGCGCCTCAGGCGCAAACGCATGCCCATGCGCTGCATTGCCCATGTGGTTGGCCGCAGCGTTGCTACCATCAGCCGCGTGCTTGCGCAGCTGGGCCTGTCGAGCCTCAATGCAATTGATCCCAAAGAGCCCGTTGTGCGCTATGAGCATGAGGCACCAGGCGATCTATTGCACATGGATATGAAAAAACTCGGGCGTATCGCCGTGCCTGGCCATCGCATCACGAAAGATCCGCGCGACCATACGCCAGGAGCGGGCTGGGAGGTGGCGCATGTGGCCATTGATGACCACTCCCGTGTAGGATTCGTGCAGATGTACCCCAACGAGCAAAGGGCCTCAGCAGTGGCCTTCCTGGAGGCGGCCGTGATGCACTACAAAGCGCTGGGTGTCACCATCAAGCGCTTGATTACAGACAACGGTGCAGCCTACCGCTCCAAGCTATTCGCGCACACCTGCCAGACCCTGGGTATCAAGCACACGTTTACACGTCCCTATCGCCCTCAAACCAACGGCAAGGCCGAGCGCTTCATCCAGACGTGCCTGCGTGAATGGGCTTACGGGCGCATCTGGGCCAACAGCCAAGAGCGCACTGCTTGGTTGCCCGCATTCTTGTCTTATTACAACGCCCGAAGACCGCACTCAGCCCTGGGCTACAAGTCTCCAGCATCCCGACTTGCCTTGAACAACCTATTGCAAATCAACACCTAG
>NZ_JANUDY010000022.1 GCF_024809975.1 Comamonas sp. BIGb0152 | reverse complement strand
CTGCTGCCACCCGGCAAGGTCACCCGGGTCATGCGGCCGTGGAAGTCGTACTCGTAATGGGTGATGCGGCCTGCGGCATCCGTACTGCTTTGCAGCAGATTGGTGGTGTCGTCAAAGCGTTGGCTGCTGCGCGATCCGTCTGGGCTCTGCGTTGCTAGCAGCTGGCCCATGGGACTGACGGCCATGTATACGCTGCGGCCCAGCGGGTCTGTCACTTCGGTGAGGTGGCCGTATTGGTTGTACTTGCGTTTGATGGTGCTGCCATCAGGCCGGGTGTGTTCCACCAGCCGTGCTAGCCCGGCTTCGCCTTGAAAGATGTATTTGTCTATGCGGCCCAGACTGTCAGTGACGACGCAAGCTCGCCTTGGCTGGCTATCTACCTCCGGCAATACCTGGTAGTCAAACCGGTAGTCCAAACCTTCTTGGTTGCGCTGCTCGATCGCCTGGCCACCGGGCTCATAGCGGTCATACGCATAGTGGTGCTCTGGCCCGCTGCGCTCTTGGTGCTTGACCATCAAATGGTTGCGCCAGGCAAAGCGGCGCACCACTTGGCCGTGGCGATTGGTGACAGCAGCCAGGTCGCCCTGGTCGCTGTAGCTGTACTGCACCAAGGTGATGGACTCGGTCTGTAACATGGGGGTGGAAGGGTCGCGGCGCAGATCCACCTTTGACAGGCGCACGCCGCTGTCGGCTTGCCAGAAGAAGTTGCCATCTGGGTGCGAGTGATGCTGGGCATCCTGCGCGGCAATCGCCTGCGTGTAGTGCAGCTGGTAGCCACGGCTCACGCCATCGTCGATCGCGGTGATGCGCTCTTGGCCCAGAACTTTAGACCAGTGGTAGCGCTGGGAGCGGCCCAGGCGGTCGACCTTGCCCAGCAGGATCCAGTTGGGATCAGGCGCGGGTGATTCAGGAGTTGACGATGGTGCCGCCACGCGCCGATCTGCATTACCCGCATTCTGCTGCGTTTGAAGAGCAGCACGAGCCGCTTCAATCGCCTGCCAGTTGGCGGGAGCAAACACCCAGACCGTGTCCCCGCTGCCATTGGCCGCCAAGATCAGCAAATCGCCGCAGGCCATATCGCGCCGAATCCAAGAGAAGCGCCCCCTCCACCACAAAGGCGCTTGCTGGCTGCGCGGCGGCGGGGCTTCAAAACTATCTGCTGCACCTGGCTCAGTGAACTTGGCAGCTCCCGTCATGGAGGCCAGATCGTTAGACAAATTGCCCGGATGCCTGCCCGAGCGCAGCAGCCAGATATCCTCGCTTGGGCTGTAAATCGATTCACCCGCAGCCAGCGCGTCAAAAGTGATCGTGCG
>NZ_JANUDY010000020.1 GCF_024809975.1 Comamonas sp. BIGb0152 | reverse complement strand
AGGGGGATTAGCTCAGCTGGGAGAGCACCTGCTTTGCAAGCAGGGGGTCGTCGGTTCGATCCCGTCATCCTCCACCAACACTTTTAATCGATAACTTATCAGATTGACCTTTAGGGTCATCAACACCAAAGCAGTTTGGAGACAGACTGCTTTGTTGTTGAGCGATATAGATCGCACAACACGGCTGTTCTTTAAAAATTCATAGAGTCGAAAATCAGCGTTGCTGGTGGAAACTGCACATTCGTAAAGGTTTAGTGTAGACCGTGCCACCAGCAACAATTTGATTGCGTCAAAACGAATGAAACTTTGCGATAAGCAAGATTAATTCAGTAATGACGAATATTCTACAAGCCTGCTAACTTAGCAATAGGTTGGCAAGATAGATATTCAATTTACGGCATAACGCGCGAGGTGAGAGACCTCGCAAAGCAGTTGCTTGCTTCTTGTGCTTGAGATCTAGAGATAGATGTCAAAGTTATAGGGTCAAGTGACTAAGAGCATGTGGTGGATGCCTTGGCGATGATAGGCGACGAAAGACGTGATAGCCTGCGATAAGCTTCGGGGAGTTGGCAAATAAACTTTGATCCGGAGATTTCTGAATGGGGGAACCCACCTAGCAATAGGTATCGGCAACTGAATACATAGGTTGTCGAAGCGAACCTGGAGAACTGAAACATCTAAGTACCCAGAGGAAAAGACATCAACTGAGATTCCGATAGTAGTGGCGAGCGAATTCGGAAGAGCCGTCTAGAGATAGTCATTGTGTTAACAAAACGGAATGGAAAGTCCGGCCATAGTGGGTGATAGCCCCGTATGTGAAAACGCAGTGGTGGTACTAAGCTAGAGACAAGTAGGGCGGGGCACGAGAAACCCTGTCTGAATATGGGGGGACCATCCTCCAAGGCTAAATACTCATCATCGACCGATAGTGAACAAGTACCGTGAGGGAAAGGCGAAAAGAACCCCGGGAGGGGAGTGAAATAGATCCTGAAACCGCATGCTTACAAAAAGTAGGAGCCCTTAGGGGTGACTGCGTACCTTTTGTATAATGGGTCAGCGACTTACATTCAGTGGCAAGCTTAACCGAATAGGGAAGGCGTAGAGAAATCGAGTCCGAATAGGGCGACAGTCGCTGGGTGTAGACCCGAAACCAAGTGATCTATCCATGGCCAGGATGAAGGTGCCGTAACAGGTACTGGAGGTCCGAACCCACTAGTGTTGCAAAACTAGGGGATGAGCTGTGGATAGGGGTGAAAGGCTAAACAAACTTGGAAATAGCTGGTTCTCTCCGAAAACTATTTAGGTAGTGCCTCAAGTATTACCTGCGGGGGTAGAGCACTGTTTAGGCTAGGGGGTCATGGCGACTTACCAAACCTATGCAAACTCCGAATACCGCAGAGTACAGCTTGGGAGACAGAGCACCGGGTGCTAACGTCCGGACTCAAGAGGGAAACAACCCAGACCGCCAGCTAAGGTCCCTAAAACGGGCTAAGTGGGAAACGAAGTGGGAAGGCTAAAACAGTCAGGATGTTGGCTTAGAAGCAGCCATCATTTAAAGAAAGCGTAATAGCTCACTGATCGAGTCGTCCTGCGCGGAAGATGTAACGGGGCTAAGCCAGTTACCGAAGCTGCGGATGCACAGTTTTACTGTGCGTGGTAGGAGAGCGTTCTGTAAGCCTGTGAAGGTGTCTGGAGACGGATGCTGGAGGTATCAGAAGTGCGAATGCTGACATGAGTAGCGTTAAAGGGGGTGAAAAGCCCCCTCGCCGTAAGCGCAAGGTTTTCTACGCAACGTTCATCGGCGTAGAGTAAGTCGGCCCCTAAGGTGAGGCAGAGATGCGTAACTGATGGGAAACGGGTCAATATTCCCGTACCGATGTGTAGTGCGATGTGGGGACGAAGAAGGTTAGCTCAGCCAACTGTTGGATATGTTGGTTCAAGCCTGTAGTCATGCTCGGTAGGCAAATCCGCCGGGCTAAGATGAGGGGTGATAACGGGTCTGCTTGCAGACGAAGTGAGTGATACCCAGCTTCCAGGAAAAGCCACTAAGCTTCAGCTACACACGACCGTACCGCAAACCGACACTGGTGCGCGAGATGAGTATTCTAAGGCGCTTGAGAGAACTCAGGAGAAGGAACTCGGCAAATTGACACCGTAACTTCGGGAGAAGGTGTGCCCTCAGTAGGTGAACTTGAACAAAGGGAGCCCAAAGGGGTTGCAAAGAATAGGTGGCTGCGACTGTTTAATAAAAACACAGCACTCTGCAAACACGAAAGTGGACGTATAGGGTGTGACGCCTGCCCGGTGCTGGAAGATTAAATGATGGGGTGCAAGCTCTTGATTGAAGTCCCAGTAAACGGCGGCCGTAACTATAACGGTCCTAAGGTAGCGAAATTCCTTGTCGGGTAAGTTCCGACCTGCACGAATGGCGTAACGATGGCCACACTGTCTCCTCCTGAGACTCAGCGAAGTTGAAATGTTTGTGATGATGCAATCTCCCCGCGGAAAGACGGAAAGACCCCATGAACCTTTACTGTAGCTTTGTATTGGACTTTGAACAGATCTGTGTAGGATAGGTGGGAGGCTTTGAAGTGAGGATGCTAGTTCTCATGGAGCCAACGTTGAAATACCACCCTGGTGTGTTTGAGGTTCTAACCTTGGTCCATTATCTGGATCGGGGACAGTGCATGGTAGGCAGTTTGACTGGGGCGGTCTCCTCCCAAAGCGTAACGGAGGAGTTCGAAGGTACGCTAGTTACGGTCGGACATCGTGACGATAGTGCAATGGCATAAGCGTGCTTAACTGCGAGACTGACAAGTCGAGCAGATGCGAAAGCAGGACATAGTGATCCGGTGGTTCTGTATGGAAGGGCCATCGCTCAACGGATAAAAGGTACTCTGGGGATAACAGGCTGATACCGCCCAAGAGTTCATATCGACGGCGGTGTTTGGCACCTCGATGTCGGCTCATCTCATCCTGGGGCTGTAGTCGGTCCCAAGGGTATGGCTGTTCGCCATTTAAAGAGGTACGTGAGCTGGGTTTAAAACGTCGTGAGACAGTTTGGTCCCTATCTTCCGTGGGCGCTGCAGATTTGAGGAAGCCTGCTCCTAGTACGAGAGGACCGGAGTGGACACACCTCTGGTGTATCGGTTGTCACGCCAGTGGCATTGCCGAGTAGCTATGTGTGGAAGAGATAACCGCTGAAAGCATCTAAGCGGGAAACTCGTTCCAAGATGAGATCTGCCGGGGGCTTGACCCCCCTGAAGAGTCGTTCTAGACCAGGACGTTGATAGGTTGGGTGTGGAAGCGCAGCAATGCGTTAAGCTAACCAATACTAATTGCTCGTGCGGCTTGACCCTATAACTTTGATCGGCCCCCGCCTTAGATGGGGGTCCATGCGAAGAAACACTGCAACTGCAGTTATGCC
>NZ_JANUDY010000019.1 GCF_024809975.1 Comamonas sp. BIGb0152 | reverse complement strand
TCCAAGAACTCACGCTTGCGCGTGCGTTTGGACTTCTTCTCGAATCCGGTGGCCAGGCTCATTTGCTTCATCTGTGGATCATCCCATGCGCTGCGGCGGGTTGGACGTTTTGCAGAGTTTCCCTAAGCGCGTTCGTCTCCACGGAAATGTCCAGGGAAAGGTTCGAAACGGCGCAGGCGTGATCTACCAGCATCCGAATCCCGTGAGGTGCACTCGGTAGCACCATAGGGCGGCCGGACAGGCTCGCTAGTGGCGCGCAGTCCGGCTTTGCGTGGTGCGATCAGCAGGTAGCCGCGACAGTGTGTGGTCAGCATATCTCCTGGGACATCATCCGAGCACGTGATCGGTAGCGCGTTGCATTGGAATCCCGCCGCAGGCTGGGTGGCCATTATTCTCCGACCCACTCGCGGTGAGTTCTTCGAGAAAATACAGCCAGTACCACCGCGGCGGCAGTCCAGCGCCCTTGACGAACGACGCCTGGCGCAAGCTGCACGTAGTGATGCCATCCATCGTGCATGGCGTGCCGATAGGGCATCTTGGATGACGGCCTGTTTGCCAGGATTTGTCGGGTTCTGCAGATCCTGCGCCGCGTTGATCTGCAAAACCCGATCCTGTTAATCGATCTGCGCGCCGGCTTCCTTGA
This sequence comes from Comamonas sp. BIGb0152, assembly GCF_024809975.1. Classification (GTDB taxonomy): domain Bacteria; phylum Pseudomonadota; class Gammaproteobacteria; order Burkholderiales; family Burkholderiaceae_C; genus Comamonas. Next base: position 25,595 of record NZ_JANUDY010000019.1, on the reverse strand, counting down.
CTAAGCGCTGCCATTTCAGGGTTTCTTCCGACACCATTCGAGAGAAGTCAGCTCTGCTGCCCGGTGTGGGAGTGACGCCGAGCGCCATCAGCTTGTCCTGGAGATCCTTACTCGCCAAGGCCTTGTTCACCGCCGCATTGAGTGCCTGAGCGATTGGCTCTGGCGTCCCCTTTGGAGCGAAGAGTCCGTACCAAGGCGTCACTTCGTAGCCCCGTACGGTTTCCCCGACTGTCGGCGTGGAGGACAGGAGCGACTGCTGCTGCCGGTTGGTGACCGCGAGAATGAGTACTTGTCCGCGCTGGACAAATGGCTGGGCCGAGGCTGGAGCCTGGAACGAAATGTCCACGTCACCTGTGGCCAGCGCCATTGCCGATTCAGCGCCGCCTTTGTAAGGAACATGAAGCAGCTGGATCTCAGCGGTCTTTTCCAGCATCGCCCCTGCAAGGTGATTGACGGTGCCGTTGCCGGCGGAAGCGTAGCGCACCTCCGTGGGTTGCCGCTTGGCCTTCGCGACCAAATCCGCCACGGACTTGATGCCCGAGTTGGCGTTAGCGACCAGCAGGAACGCGCCGTCAGCAACCGAGGCGATGGCCATGAAGTCGCGCTCGGTGTCATATCCAACTTTGCGGTACAGCGCAGGATTAATGACGTGCGCAACCTGATTGAATAGCAGCGTATGCCCATCGGCCTTCGTGCGAGCCACGTACACGGTTCCGATGTTGCCACCCGCTCCGGGCTTGTTCTCTACAACAACGGACTGCCCGAGGATCTGTGACATCTGGTGCGCAAGCAGGCGCACGATCACATCGCTGGCGCCTCCTGGGGCCTGCGGCACGATGATGGAGACGGGCTTTGAAGGATAGCTGCCCTGTGCATGCACAACGGACACCATGGGTGCAGCGAAGCACGCTGCCACGGAAAGGACGAGGCGCTTGATCAGAGTCATAAATCACCGGAGTGTGGTTGATACGGGACGCGCGAGATGAAGGAGGCAGTCGCCCACCTCGCACATGGCGTTCGGACGTTCGCAAAGCACGATCCCGGAGGATCCGAAGAAGACTGGTTCTGACGGTCGATTGAGCGTGGCCGGGAAGTATATCGATCCCGCTAGATCACCCTGCTCGACTTGGTCGCCCAAGCGGACGGCGCTCTCGAAAAGACCGTTGGCGTGGGCGTACACGTAGTCACCTGGCAGCGCCTCGATCAGCAGCATCTCGTCTGGGGCTGGCAGGCCCTGCGAATTAATGATCTCCAGGTGCGCGAGAACACGCTTGATCCCGGCTTCGCACAGTTCCCGGTACGTTCGTTCGACCCAAGCGCGCCCACCGACTTCAGTCCCGATGCGGATGATTTTGTTGCGCGTGGCGGCTTCGGAAATGCTTCCTATGCCGCTCTTGCCCTTCAGCAGCAGCCCATATGGAGCGCCGAAGTGCCGCATGAGCGTGACCGCATCCAGCTCGCACTTTTCGGCGTCCGGCTGGACAACCGAGGTGCTGCAGGGCAGGTAGTTCAGCGATGCACCGCCGCTGTGGATGTCGAGGACGAGATCGACACGCGGCATCAACTCCGTCTCGACGAAGTGCGCAATCATCTCGCTCGGTGTGCCATCGGCTCGCCCGGGGTACAAACGATTCAGGTTTCCATCGTCCAGCGGAGAGGTCCGCGTACCAGCGAGCGCCGCAGGGTAGTTCGTCATGGGCATGATGATCAGTTGCCCCTGAATCTGGTTCGCCTCAAATTCCTGCACGAGCTTGGTCAGCGCTACTTGACCTTCGTATTCGTCGCCGTGCGACCCAGCGAGCAGCAGAACGCGGCGTCCGACGCCATTTCTGATGCTCACAATGGGAATCGGCAGCCATCCATAGGCGGATCGATTGACCGAGTGCGGCAGTCGCGCGAAGCCAATATGCTTACCTTGCTTTTCCAAATCGATATCGACGGTGATTCTGCTTTTGGCCATTGGATGGGTTTCAAGTTGAAAAAAGTTGTTCAATGGAGAGTACGGGCGCAAACTGGGAAGTGCTCATCAGCGCAGTGGCCATGGTGCGAAAGGCGGTTTCATGGTGTCTCCTACCTGGTGGATGTGCGAAGGATTCAAGGCACGACGGCCTGTTCACCCTCACTTTGACCGTTCACCGGAGATCTGAAAATTCCTTTGTTAGAAACTGTGTGATACGGTTTTTGTATTAGCCAATCTGGAAAATCGCATCCCCGTACCCCACCAGTTCACCCTCCTCGACGAGCTGCCGCCCCAGCACTGCTGCATGGGACGCAGTGATCTTTTCAACCAGCGCGCCGATCAGCAGATAACCCACGGTTTGGTCCGCTTCCACTCGCTGGCCCGGAGTCACTGCAGGGCTTTCATGCAGCGGATGGCGGGCAGCAAAGCGGCCCATTCCGGGTGAGCGCAACCAGCGAGGAGCAGCCGCAGCTGCGGCTGCTTCGCTGCTTTCTGCGGAGCGCGTGGAGTGGGCCTGCAGCGCCGGTGTTGCCGCGCGCAGCCACAGCTTGAAGCCAATATCGTGCGTTTTATCGTGAACTTCGCAAGCGGAGATGCCCTGTCCCTGCAGTGCGTGTGCCAGGGCTTCGATGTCTTTCGGGGTCATGTTGCGTTCTCCTTGCCGAGGCCTTGCGCCAGCCGGCGTTCGAGATAGTGGATGTCGACTCCGCCAGCGCGAAAGTCGGGCTCTTGCATCAAGATCGCATGCAGGGGGGCGTTGGTATCGATGCCGGTCACATCGATCTCGGCCAGCGCCGTGGACATGCGCGCCATGGCCTGCTCGCGGCTGGCGCCATGGGCCAGCAGCTTGGCGACCAGCGAGTCATAGTGCGGAGGCACTTCGTAGCCGGCATACAGGTGGGATTCGACGCGTATGCCAGGCCCGCCCGGAGGCGTCCAGGAGCGCACCACGCCGGGAGAGGGAGTGAACTTCCATGGGTGCTCCGCGTTGAGGCGGCATTCGATGGCATGGCCTTGGATCCGAATCTGGTCCTGGCGCACCGACAGGGGCAATCCCATGGCCACGCGCAATTGCTCCTCGACGATATCGACGCCGGTCACCAGTTCGGTGACGGGGTGCTCGACTTGCACGCGGGTGTTCATCTCGATGAAGTAGAACTGGCCGTCTTCGTACAGAAACTCGAAGGTGCCCGCTCCCCGGTAAGCAATGCGCAGGCAGGCGCTCGCGCAGCGCTGGCCCAGGTCGGCGATCGTGGCCCGATCGATGCCTGGTGCCGGGGATTCCTCGATGAGCTTCTGGTTGCGACGCTGCACCGAGCAGTCGCGCTCGCCCAGCCACAGTGCGTTGCCGTGCGCATCGGCCAACACCTGGATTTCGATGTGTCGGGGATGTTCGAGGTAGCGCTCCAGATAGACGCCGGCATTGCCGAAGTAGCGCTGCGCCTCTTCGCGTGTGAGCTGCACGGCCTGCGCCAGATCGGCCTGGTCACGGACGATGCGCATGCCGCGCCCGCCACCACCGCCAACGGCCTTGACGATCAGGGGGTAGCCGATGTCGTTGGCAATCGCCTGCACCTGATCCAGTTCCTGCGGCAATTGCTGGGGCGTTCCTGGCACGCAGGGCACGCCCGCATCCAGCATGGCCCGCTTGGCATTGACCTTGTCACCCATGAGGGCGATGACTTCGGAAGGGGGGCCAATGAAGATCAGACCGGCATCCTCGACGGCACGCGCAAACGCCGCGCTTTCCGAAAGAAAACCATATCCCGGGTGGATGGCCTGGGCACCCGTAAGCTCAGCCGCGACGATCAGTCGCTGCGCATCGAGGTAGCTCGAGGCAGCGCTCGCCGGACCTATGCAGATGCGGTGATCGGCGAGCTGCACATGGCGCAGGCCGGCATCGGCTTCGGAGTACGCTGCCACGGTCTTGAGTCCCAGTGAACGGCAGGCGCGCAGGATACGCAAGGCGATCTCGCCCCGATTGGCGATGAGTACGGTATCCATCATGGACGCTCCTCTTGCGGCGTGATCTCGAAAAGCACAGTGGCAGGCGTGACTGTCGCGCCGTCTTCGACGGCCACGCGAACGATGCGACCGCTGGCGTCGGCCTCGATCTGGTTGAGCATCTTCATGGCCTCGACCACAGCAAGCACCTGTCCTTCCTGCACGATGTCGCCCACTTTGACGAACGGGGCTTTGTCCGGCGCGGGAGCGCTGAAGAAGGTGCCGCTCATGCCCGCCACCACGCTATGCAGCGATAAGGGCGATGACGGCGTGGGCGATGGAGAAGCCTTGGAGACAGCCGCGGTTGCAGGAATGACCGCAGCTTCGCCACTCGCCTGCCGGGTTTCTGCGGCAAGACTGCGTCCGGTGGCGCTGCGCTGCAGCCGTATGCGGACATCGGAGCGGCTGTATTCCAATTCTTCGATGGAGGTACGGGCCATCACGCCCGCCAGTTCTTCTATGAGGTTCAATTCCATAACGGTGCCATGCAGTAGGGTTCAGGGGTGTTGTCGCCAACGCGAGATGTCGGCAGCCAGGCGCTGGTGCGTACGCGCATGGGTGCGCCGCAGCTGTATCACCGTGTCAGCACTGACCATCACAAATCGCAGCCGCGTGCCGACCGGAGCCTGGGCCACGCGCCAGATATCCGTTTCGATGACGGTGGCGATCTTGGGATAGCCGCCGCAGGTGTTGGCATCGGCGAGCTGGATGATGGGTTGCCCGTTGGGCGGTACCTGGACGGTGCCGGGCACGATGCCGTGAGAAAGCAGTTCCAGCCTATGGCTCAGCACCAGCGGAGTTCCGTCCAGCCGGTAGCCTGTGCGGTTGGCCTCGCTGGTGATGGTGTAGTGCGTCTGCGTAAAAGCCGCCTGTGCCTCGGCAGTGAAGGTGTCGTACTCGGCGGCGGCAATGGCCCTGAGTGTGACGATGCCGCTGTCCAATTCGTCGAACAGTCCTTGGCGCTCCGGGGGCAGCACGCCGAAAGCGCGCTGGTTGCCTATGTCCTGGCCTGCGGTGGTCAGCTGGTCGCCGCGCTTGAGCCCACGCCCGTCCAGGCCGCCGAAGCCGCCTTTGAGATCCGTGGAGCGCGAGCCCAGCACCTGCGGCACATCGATACCACCACCGCAGGCCAGATACATGCGGGCGCCCCGGCGCGGCGGCGCAATCGTGACCGTCTGCCCGGCGCTGGCATGGACGCTCCACCAGGGAGGATGGACTATGCCGTCGATGGTCACCGCGCTGTCCGCACCGGTCCAGGCCAGCCTGACATCGGCCAGCAACTGCGCCCTGAAAGGGAATAGGCTGATTTCGATGGCTGCGCAACCGGCTTCGTTGCCTGCCAGCGCGTTGGCCATGCTAAGCGCCTGCGGATCCATGGCGCCCGCATTGCTGACACCATGCGCCAGCCACCCGGTGCGGCCCAGGTCCTGCACTGCATTGAGCGCGCCGTTGCTGCGTACCTCCAAAGTGGCGGTCGTCATGCCGACACCTCGCGTATCTTGAAGATGACCCGGTCGCCGGGAGCGAAAAGGCAGGGAGGAGACCGCTGCAGGTCAAAGACATTGACCTCGGTCGAGCCTAACAAGTGCCAGCCAGAAGGTGCGGTGTAGGGCCAGATACCGGCCTGTGTACCTCCGATGATGACGCCTCCCTTGGGCATGGATGGGCGCGGACTGGCGCGGCGCGGCGTGGAAAGAGCATCTGGAAGCCCCACCAGATAGGCGAATCCAGGCATTGATCCCACGCATGCGACACGGTATTGCGCGCCGCTGTGCAATTGCACAACCTCTTGTCTGGAAAGCCCTGTATTCGACGCAATCGCCGCCAGGTCGCCAGCGTCGGAAAGGTCATAGTCCACGGGAACCTCGTGTGTGTTTCCGGCTTCCTCTCTGGGGTGTGATGCCTCCCAGCATTGCAGCAACAGTGCCTGCGCCTCGGTGTGCTCCACTGCCAACGGGTCGTAGATCAACAACAGATTGTTAACGCCCAGTACGCATTCCTTCATCCATCGCTGTGCGCGCAAAGGGCTGTCGGGCGCCACCATGGCCCACAGCCGCTGCTGGGTGGGCAGGCAAAACCTGTGGCCGCCCACATCCAGAAGCAAAGCGCATGCGCCCGCAGGGGAGATGCGCGGCTTGCGGGCTGGCATTGCAGTGGCGTGGGTCATACGAAACGGCGGATGGTGACGCCCGCTGCTTCCAAGGTCTGGCGCAGATGCTTTGCCATTTCCAAGGCCGTGGGCGTGTCGCCGTGGATGCAGATCGAGTCGATGCGCACGCCTTCGATGCGCTTGCCTGACTGGCATTCGATCGCGCCTTGCGTGACCATGCGCAGCATGCGCTGCGCGGCCAGCTCGGGGTCCTTGATGACCGCGCCGGGCTGGCTACGCGGCACCAACTGACCGTCGTCGGCGTAGGCTCGGTCGGCGAAGACTTCGTGGCACACGCGCAATCCCATGTCCTGGGCGACTGCGGCCGCTTGGCTGTTGGCGAAGGTCATGAACCACAGCGAAGCATCGACCGCCTGGATGGCGCGGCAAATGGCCTGGGTGATTTCGGGGTGCGTGGGCGTGAGATTGCCCAGAGCACCATGCGGCTTGACATAGCGGATGGGATTGCCCGCGTGCGTGGCGAGCGCCTGCGCGGCGCCGATCTGATAGGCGACAATGCGCTCGATCTCGGCCGGAGTGCATGGCAACACGCGCCGGCCAAAGCCCCACAGGTCGGGAAAGCCGGGGTGGGCGCCGACATTCACGTTCTTCTGCCCCGCCAGCGTGAAGGTGCGCGACATGATCTGCGGGTCACCTGCGTGAAAACCGCAGGCGACATTCGCCGAGGACACGATGTCGAGCAATGCGGCGTCATCGCCCATGCGCCAGTCACCGTAGCCTTCGCCCATGTCGGAGTTGATGTCGACGCTCGATGGATTCTTTGCGTTCATGGCTTACTCCGCTTTGATGCCTGCGTTTTCGATGACTTCCTTGAACACGGCGGCATCGCGGCGTGCCAGCGCAGTAGCTTCATGGACCGTGCCGCCTGCCACCTGAATTCCCCGTTCGGCCAACTGGGCCGCAAGCGCCTTGTCCTTTAAGGCGATATTCACTTCGGTGTTCAGACGCTCGATCACCGCTGCGGGTGTCCCTGCTTTGGCAGCCAGGGTGTTCCACCAGTCCAGCATGAACTCAGAGGACAGTCCTTGTTCCACGGTGGTAGGCAACTGCGGGTACATGGCCGAGCGTGTCGGCGCGACCAGCGCAATCGCTTTGAGCTTGCCGGCCTGCACCAGCGGCATGGCCTCGGGGGCCAAGGCCAGCATCACCTGCACATCGCCTGCCGTGAGCGCGAGCAATGCCGGCGCGCCGCCCTTGTAGGGCACATGCGCCGCATCCACGCCCGTCATGCGCTTGTAGCGCTCCATGCCCAGGTGACTGGGCGTGCCCACGCTGGCCGAGCCATAGCTGATCTTGCCGGGATGGGCCAGCAGATAGGCCTTGAGTTCGGCCATGGTGTTGGCGGGAACCTTGGGGTGGACCACCACCACGCTGGGCATGGCGGTGACATGCACGATGGGCGCAAGATCCTTGGCCGGGTCATAGCGCAAGGCCTTGCCGTAAAGCGAGGGGTTGATGGACAGACCCAGCATGGACGTCATCACCAGGGTGTAGCCGTCGGCAGGGGCGCTGGTCAGTCCGGCGATCGCCAGCTGTTCACTGGCACCGGGCCGGTTCTCGATGACCACAGGCTGGCCGAGCTGGGCGGCCAGTTTCTGCCCTACGAGGCGTGAAATCACATCGACCCCGCCGCCGGCCGCGAAGGGCACCAGAATCCGGATGGGTCTTGTGGGGTAGTCAGCGGCGCTGGCAGCGCCTATGCCCAGGGTGGGCGAAATCGCACAGGCGGCCAGAGCATGGACCAGAGCGCGTCGTTGCATAGTTGTCTCCAATGGTTGTTATGGCTGCTGTGACGGAAGTTTTTCCGTCACAGGCCTACCAATGTGGAGCGCAATGCACGTTTTGGAAATTCCGTTCTTTGGAATGCTGTGATACCTGCAACGTATCAGCGCTCAGAAGCACGGTGGAATCACTCCACTTGCGCGCCGGTGAGCTTGACCAGCCTGGCCCATTTGTTGATTTCAGGTCCCAGAGCCTTCTTGAACTCGTCAGGCGTGTTGCCTATCGGCACCGAGCCCTGGTCGGCAAGCAACTTTCGCACGTCGGGGTCGGCGACGACTTTCTGAATTGCAGCGGCAAGTTTGCTGATGATTGCCGGTGGGGTCGCGGCGGGCGCGAGCACACCGTTCCACAGCGCGATCTCGAAACCGGGCAAGACCTCAGCCACCGTAGGCAGCTGGGGCAGGCGGGCAGAGCGCTCCTTGGTGCTCACGGCCAGCGCCTGCAGCTTGCCGCTTTCGATGAAGGGCAGCACTTCCACCATAGGCGAGAACACGGCCTGGATCTGTCCGCCGATCAGATCGGTGTTGGCCGGGGCGCCGCCCTTGTAAGCGATGTGCACCATATCGCCCCGGGTCATGCTGTTGAGCAGCGCGCCCGAGAGGTGCGACGCCGAGCCGCTACCAGCCGAGCCATAGTTGATCGGACCTTTCTTCTCCTGCACGTAGCCCACGAATTCCTTAAGCGTCTTGGCGGGCAGATGGCTGTTGACGGTGAGCACGTTCGGGATCAGGGCGAACTGCGACACCGGCGCCAGTTCGCTGCTCAGGTTGAATCCCATGTTCTTGTAGAGCGACACATTGGTGGCGATGGTACTGGTCGCAAACAGGATGGTGTAGCCATCGGGCACCGACTTGGCAACATAGGCCGAGCCAATGTTGCTGCCCGCGCCCGCGCGGTTGTCGATGATGACCTGCTGGCCCAGTTGTTTGCTGAGCTTGTCGGCGAGCAGTCGCGCACTGGCGTCGGTACTGCCTCCAGCGGCGAACGGCACGACCATGGTGATCTGCTTTTTCGCCGGCCAGTCCTGGGCCTGAGCTGCCAGGCTGGTGGCGACGAGAGCCGCGGCGAGCGCGGTTTTGAGAAACGTGTAACAGGTCATTTTTGTCTCCTGGTTGAGGATGGCTTTTTATGTGTGAGGTACGCGTGTGCCCCTTCCTTGCGCTCTATGGCACCTGGAATCCTTGCCGGGGTGGCCTGGGCCGTGGCTTACGCGGACCGTGTGACGGACACCGTGCCGGCGTCGGCGTCCACTTCGATCAGATCGCCGTTGGTGATCGCCTGGGTCGGGTCCTGGTCCAGCTTCGCGACCACGGGGATGTTGCCGATGATGGCCCCGATGGTGGTGATCGCTTCGGGCGCGACCTGGACGAACGCCACGGGCGCGGTGCCGCGCGACACCATGTCGTAGATCTTGTAGGAGCCGCCGGTCGAGCCCTTGCCGGTCAGGAAGACCAGCACCTTGCCGGCGATATTTTGGCCTTCGAGTTCGTGGCCGGGTTCGGTCACTATGCCGGTCATGTTGTCCACGCCGCCGTTGAAGCTGATCGCTTCGCGGGTGACGAGGGCTTCGCCCCTGGCCTTGCCGGTGACGATCTTGCGGCCCGTGAGAATGAAAGTGGTCATGGTCATTTCCAGACTCCTTCAATCGCGGCTTGCATGACACGCGGCAGATTGCCGTAGTGCGTGGGCAGGCCGAACTGGCCGGGCGCGTAGAAGGCCATCTTGGCCGAATTGGTGGTCAGGGTCCTGTAGCCTTTGTTCGGCGCAATCACGCGGCTTCGTGCGAGGAACGGACAGGTTTCGCGCACCACGACCGCGCCGGCGTCTTCTATCGTCTTGATGTAGCCCATGCGTTCGGCCATGGCGTACATCGCGCCGGCCGTCGTGACCCACAGCGTCACGCCGGCATGCACTTTCTTGCCCTCAAGGGCCTCGGCCACTTCGCGGATTTCCTGCACCGAAGCGTTCGGGCACCCGATCAGTATCCAGTCCACATGGTCCGAAGGCTCCTTGTTCAAAAAGGCTTCGATCTTGCGCTTTTCTGCTTCATCGAACACCAGCACTTTTTCCGGTTCCTTGCCGCCGAAGGCGGCTTGCAGCGTCGGCGCTTCGGGCGTCACGCCCACGGCGTGGAACATGCTCACCGCGCCCGACGACGCCAGTGCGGCGCTCAGCGCCTTGAGTTCTTCGAGCGTGGGATTGGGCGGAATGCCGGTGAACACCGGCGTGTCCTGGCCCGCGATCTTGCCTGCAAAGCAGCCCAGCGTGCCGTAGTCGGTCATGTCGCGCAGCGGCGTGCGCACTTCGATCAAGAACTTGCCGTAGCGGTTTTCCTGCAGATGAAAGCCGTACTCTGGCGTGCGGCCCGTGAGCGCCGATGCCATGCCGCTGGGGCCGCCCTCGCGGTTCGTGCGCGCGCCGCAGACCGAATTCGCATAGACCACGGCCGACGACTCGCCCCAGGCCATGTGTTCGCCAAAGCGCGGGCTGTTGCCCACCAGGTAGGGGATGCAGGTATTGCAGGTGTTGGCGCCCATGTCCGCGTAGGCGTCGGTCAGCCGGATCTGCAGCTTGCTGTCGGATTCCGGAATGCCGATTGCTTCCCATTGCGTGGGATCGACCGCCGTGGGGTTGGTCGTGACCCGGGTGACGAACTGACCGCCCTGCTGGCGCAGGTCTTCGACCCAGCGCGTGCCCGCTTCCTCGGCCACCAGCACCGACGAGCCCGCCATGTGCACGTTGCTGATTTCGATCAGGCGCTTGGCGTCAAAGCCTTCGCCCAGCGCCACCAGTATCTGCATGGCTTTTTGCACCGCCGTGCCTTTGGCGCCGCCCAGCATTTGCTGCTCTTCTTCTGTCAGATGCATTTCATTGTTCTCCGTGGGTAGATGCAATGAATTCTTGATCGTCTAAAAGAATAGAAAAAGCGATAATTTGGAATACAAATACATTCCACACAGAGATCGATTAGCAGGCGGGAGACTTCGTTCATGATGACGTTCAAGCAACTCGAGGCCATTTTCTGGGTCGTGCAGCTCGGCGGCTTTGCCCAGGCGGCGAACAAGCTGCACACCACGCAATCGGCGATCTCCAAGCGCGTCAAGGAAGTCGAGGACCTGTTTGGCACCCCCTTGTTCGACCGCACACTGCGCGCTGCGCGGCTCACGGAGAAAGGCGAGGAAATGTTCCTGTTGGCCAAGCGGCTGCTGGAGCAAAGGGACGCGGCGATAGAGCAGTTCCAGAGTGCTGAGACACTGGAGCGCCATGTGCGAATAGGCGTCACGGAGCTGACCGCCATGACCTGGCTGCCGCGCCTGGTCAGTGCCATCCAGGCGCGCTATCCCCGCGTGGTCATAGAGCCGCAGGTCGATGCCAGCGCCATGCTGCGCGACAAGCTGCTGGCCGATGAGGTGGATCTGGTCATCATGCCGGATGTGTTCAACGACCAGCGCTTCCTGTCCCGGCTCGTGGGCACGGCCGAGCATGTCTGGATGTGCAAGCCGGGCCTGCTGGGGCGCCAGCGCCGGCTGCACGCGCATGAGCTGGTGGGCCACCGCCTGCTGACGCAGGACAACCGCTCGGGAACAGGACTGCTCTACAGCCGCTGGTTGCGTTCCATCGGCGTGGAGGCCCAGAACACCCTGGTCAGCAGCAGCGTGGTCGCGCTCATTGGTCTCACCGTGTCCGGCATGGGCATCAGCTATCTGCCGCGTGCGTGTCTGGCGCCCATGATTGCGTCGGGCAAGCTGCAGGCACTGACCGTGAGCCCGGCGCTGCCCCAGACCCGGTATGCGGCGATCTGCAAAGCCGACCGGCCCAGCAACCTGGTGACCGCAATTGCCGAACTGGCGCAGGCGCATTGCGACTTCGGCGAAATATTCCAGGCTGGCTGATGCCCGTGGGCAACGGCTATTGCAGTTTCGACGAGCGTACCCAGGCGATGGCCTCGTCGACCAGCGGATGGTGGCGGTTCGCGTTCCAGGCGGCCGCAGCCGTGACCACCATGATCTTTTCGTGCAGCGGGCGTACCACCACATTCTCGGGCGCGAGCTTGCGCACGGACGAGGGCACCAGTGCCACGCCCTGGCCGCAGCTCACATAGGCGATCTGCGAGGTGACCGAACGCACCTCGTGCAAGATGCGCGGCGCAAAGCCATGCGCGCGGCAGACGCCGGTCAGCATGTCGAAATACACCGGACTGACCTGGCGCGAAGACATCACGAGCTGCTCTGTACTCAGCGACTTGAGCCGTACACGCGACTGCGCGGCCAGCGCATGGTCCTTTGGCAAGGCGACCGCCAACCGGTCTTCCGTCATCGGGATGGCCGAGATGCCGTTGCCCACTTCGCCGTCAATGCGCGCAAATGCCAGGTCCAGCTCGCCGGCCTCGAGGCCAGGAACCGCGTCGACGCTGTCGATCTCGCGCACGAACACCGTCACGTTCGGGTGCATGCGCCGCATATGGTCGAGCAACGGCGGCACGGCGTCGAGCATGGCCGAAGTGATCGCGCCCACATGCAGCACGCCGGTCTGACCGGAAGAAACCTCCCGCACGACGCGCTCGAGCTGCTCGACCTGACCGGCGAACTGGCGCACGGCAGGCAGGATCGCCGCGCCTGCGGCGCTGAGCTGGGTGCCGCGCCGGGAGCGCTCGAACAGCTGCATTCCAAGCGACTGTTCCAGCACCTTGATCTGCTCGGTCAGCGGCGGCTGCGACATGTTCAGCCGCTGCGCGGCGCGGCCGAAGTGCTGTTCTTCGGCGACGGCCAGGAACATCCATAGCTGGCGTATCAGGCGAAAGTCGATCGTCTTGCTCATGCGCGGACTCCATCAAGGGTGCGGGTTCTCTGAGTATCAACGGGGCCGATGCGCTGGCGCCCTGGGCATGATTCTACGCGCTGATCCGATTTAAGTATCACTGAGATATCAAGTTCGGAATTTACATATCAGCGCGTCGATCAGACCATGCAGGGGTTCTTTCACGAGACCTTGCACCATGCCCTCACATTCCTTTCTTGATCGCCTCGCAGCGTTTGACACCAATACGGTTTCCGATGCGCTTGACTTCCTCGGCCTGGCCGGCGCGACCTATGGTCTGCGCCCGCTGTGGGACTGCCCCAAGATCGTCGGTCGCGCATCGACCATACAGCTCGGCCCCAAGCAGGAAGCCAAGCCCACGGTGCATCTGATCTCGCCGGTCATCGACGCCGTGACCAGCGATGACCGAGTCCTGGTGATCGCCGGCGGCGCCGACGGCATTTCGTGCTGGGGCGACATCCTGGCCAACGCAGCCGTGGCCAGGAAAGTGCGCGGCTCGGTGATCGACGGCCTGAGCCGCGACATCGAGGGCAGCGAGTCGGTGAACTATCCGGTCTATGGCCGCGGCGTGACCATGATCAGCGCGCGCAATCGCGTGATCCAGATTGATTCGGGCCGGCCCGTGCAGATGGCGGGCGTCACGGTGCAGGAAGACGACTATGTGATCGCCGACCGCTGCGGCACGGTATTCGTGCCTGCTAACCGCATTGAGGAAGTGCTCGATCTGGCAGAGCGCATCACCCGGCGGCAGGACGGTATGGTCGCGGCCGTGCGCGCTGGCCGCCCGGTGGCCGAAGTCATGCACGACAAGGAATTCGAGGCCATTGCGGCAAAGCATTAGATGCTGCGGCCTCGCCCATTCGCAGTGCGTGGCTCGCTCTTTCACATAACAACAGGAGACAAACCCATGAACGTCAAGCCAGGCATTCTTGCCTATGGATTGCTGGCACTGGCTGCGAGCGGCTCGGCTTTTGCACAGGCCGCTACCACTTTCCCCTGCAAGGTCGTCAAATTCATCGTGCCGTATCCGCCCGGCGGCTCCAGCGATCTACTCGCGCGTCTGCTCGTGCCCGGGCTGACGCAGAAGCTCTCGACAACCATTGTGGTCGAGAACAAGGCGGGCGCGGCCGGCAACATCGGCACCGCGCAGGTCAGCTCGGCCAAGGCCGACGGCTGCACCTGGCTGCTGGGCAACAGCAGCAACATCGTCATCAGCCGTAATCTGTACAAGCTGCAGCGTGACCCTGTCGAGGCGCTCACGCCCGTCGCCGAAGTTGCGGCCATGCCCATGGTGCTGTACGTTAACGCGCAGCTGCCGGCGACGGACATGAAGCAACTCGCCAGCGCGCTGCGTGCGAATCCCGGTCAGTACTCGTATGCCTCGCCAGGCAGTGGTACGACCCACCACCTTCTGGGCGAGAAGCTCAAGCTGGACTTGAGTGTGTCAGCCACCCATGTGCCCTACCGTGGCTCGGGCCCGGCGATTCAGGACGTGCTGGGAGGCAGCGTGTCGTTTGCCTTCGAAGGCACGAGCGCCATCATCCCCCATCTGGCGGGCGCGAAGATCCGCGCCCTGGCGACGACCGGAGAGCAGCGCTCGCCCGGTTTGCCCCATGTACCCACGATGAAGGAGCTGGGCTATCCGGGATTTGTCGTCACCAACTGGTATGGCGTATTCGTTCCCCAGGGCACGCCGGCGGCACTGGTGGAGCAGCTCAACATCAGCCTGCGCGAAACCATGAAGGCACCGCAGATAGCCGAGGCACTGGGCAAGTTTGACTCACTGAACTCGGATTACAGCGCACAGCAATACCGCAAGTTCGTACAGAAGGAAGCGCCGTATTGGGAATCACTCGTCAAACAGACGGGTGCCAAAGTCGATTGACATTCACTCAGCCAGGAACAATGCAATGAACACAGAAGACAAGGAATTGGTCGCGCTTTTCGAAGGGCTGGACACTCCCGGTGTTTCCGACGCCATGGACAAGCTGGGCCTGCATGGCCAGGCACTGGGCATCATGCCCTTGAGCAACTACACCCAGGTCGTGGTCGGCCCGGCATTCACCGTCAAGTACGTGCCTGCAAGCAATCCGCCAGGCACTGTGGGCGACTTCATCGACGAAGTCGCGCCCGGTGACGTGGTGGTGATCGACAACGACGGCCGCACCGATTGCACCGTCTGGGGCGACATCATGACCCAGTACGCGGGCCTGCGCGGCATTGCCGGCACGGTGATCGACGGTGTCTGCCGCGATGTGAACAAGGCGCTGGGTGACAACTACCCGATGTTCAGTGCCGGCCGCTTCATGCGCACCGGCAAGGATCGCGTGCAGGTCGAATCGGTGCAGTCCACCGTGGCGATAGGCAGCGTGCGCGTGGCGACGCGCGACATCGTGGTGGCCGATGCCAATGGCGTGGTCATCGTGCCGCGCGGCCGTGCCCGCGAGGTGGCGGCGACGGCTCGCAAGATCGAGGAAATCGAATCGCGCATCCGTGAACAGATTTCCCAGGGCAAGACCCTGGGCGAGGCGCGCGCTGCGCTGGGTTACCACAAGCTGCAAACCAAGGAGTGATCATGACGACTACCGCTCAACCCTATGGTGCCGAGCAACTGGCGCAAGCCTGCAAACTGGGCACATCCACGCTATTCGAGGCCTCGGGCCTGTCTACCAGTGCCACCGATATCGCCATTCGCCCGATATGGGCTGGCGCCTCGGTGGCCGGGCCGGCGTATCCGCTGGAATGCTCACCGGGCGACAACCTGGCCATCCATATCGCGCTGGAGAAGGCGCCTCGCGGCAGCATTCTCGTCATCTCCACCGGCGGCTTTGTCGCCGGCTACTGGGGAGAGGTGCTCACGGTAGCGGCCGAGGCGGCCGGCGTCGCGGGCCTGGTCATCGACGGCGGCGTGCGCGACATCGCGGCGCTGACGGCGCGGCGCTTTCCGGTGTTCTCGCGCGGCATCTCGATGCGCGGCACGATCAAGGCCAGCGCGCCTTCGGTGGGCCAGCCCATCAGTTTCACCGGCACGCCAGTGGCGACGGGCGATCTGGTGGTGGCCGATGATGACGGCGTGCTCGTCATTCCCGCGGCACAGGCTGCCCACACGCTGACCCAAGGGCAAAACCGTGCGGACAAGGAAGCCCGGATGATGGAGGCGCTGATGCAAGGCAAATCCACGCTGGAGCTGATGAACCTCACGAGCTGGAGGCAAGCCTGATGAACGCGCCAGCCCATACGTTGAACCGCTTCCTGGCCGAGGCCAAACCTTCGGCGACCTACAAGGTCATGGATCGCGTGGCGGCACGCCGAGCAGCGGGTGCCAGAATCATTTCGCTCAGTGCGGGCGAGCCGGACTTCGACACGCCCGCGCATGTGTGTGAGGCTGGCATCGCCGCCATCCGTGCCGGCCACACCCGCTACACCCAGGTGGCCGGTCTGCGGGCCTTGCGTGAAGCCATCGCCGCCAAGTTCCAGCGCGAAAACGAGCTGGACGTGGACTGGCGCAATACGCTGGTGTGCAGTGGCGGCAAGCAGGTGATCTTCAATGCGCTGGCCGCCACGCTGAACGAGGGCGACGAGGTCGTCGTGCCCGCACCGTACTGGGTGAGCTACCCTGAAATCGTGCAACTGTGCGGAGGCAAGGCCATCACTGTGACCTGCGGGGCCGAGAGCGGCTTCAAACTCACGCCCGATGCGCTGCGGGCCTCCATCACCCCCCACACACGCTGGCTGATCCTGAACTCGCCGTCCAACCCGAGCGGCGCTGTCTACAGCCGCGCCGAACTGCAGGCGCTGGCCGAAGTGCTGCTGGTGCATCCGCAGGTGCTGGTGCTCAGCGACGACATCTACGAGCACCTGATCTTCGACGGCATCGAGTTCTTCACCCTCGCCCAGGTGGAGCCGAGGTTGCGTGAGCGCGTGCTGACGATGAACGGCGTTTCCAAGGCCTATGCCATGACCGGCTGGCGCATCGGCTTTGGCACTGGGCCAAGTTGGCTGATCGAGGCGATGGAAAAGCTGCAAGGCCAGCAGACCTCGGGCGCCTGCACCATCTCGCAGCATGCAGCGCTGGCCGCGCTGACGGGGCCGCAGGACTCCATCGAACAGGGCCGCGCCGTGTTCCAGCGGCGGCGCGACATGGTGGTCGAGTTGCTGAACCAGGCACCGGGCCTGCATTGCGAGGTACCGCAAGGCGCGTTCTATGTCTTTGCCTCGTGCGAAGCCTGGCTGGGCAAGACCACGCGAGCCGGCACGAAGCTGAACAGCGATGAAGACGTGGTCAATGCCTTGCTGGACGAAGCGAATGTGGCCACTGTGCATGGTAGCGCCTTCGGGCTGGGACCGTACATCCGCATCGCTTATGCGCTGGACGATGCCTCGCTGCGGCAGGCATGCGAAGCGATTAAGAGATTCGGCCAGGCGCTGGCCGATTGAGTCCATTGTGCATTGCGGGCACTGATGGGTTGCGGCCAGGCGGTGCCCGCGCGGTTTGTCATTCCAAGGAAAGAGCTCTTATGTCTCCAGAATTCGCACTCACGCGCTTTCCGCTGTCGATTGATGGCGTGGCGCTGGATGTTTCCGCAATTCACCGCGGTGGTGACAACACCCCCATCGTCTTCCTGCACGGCTTTGGCTCTACGAAGGAAGACTATGCCGACATCGTGCGACAGACCGAGTTTGCAGGCCACCCCTTCCTGGCGTTCGATGCGCCCGGTTGCGGCGAAACCCGGTGCGCCGATCTGTCGAAGGTCAGTATTGCCTTTCAGGTGAAAGCGGCGCTGGCCATGGTGGATCGCATGGGTTTTGAGCGCTTTCACCTGATCGGCCATTCGATGGGGGCACTGGCCTCGCTGATGCTGGCGCACGCGCATCCTGAACGGATTCTCAGCTTCGTCAACATCAAGGGCAACCTCGCGCCCGAGGATTGCTTTCTCAGTCGCCAGATCTTCGACCACCCTCAGGACGACGTCGAGCGGTTCTTTGATGACTTCATAGAACGTACTCTGCTGGCGCCCTACTACTCGAGCGCGTTGTATGCGGCAAGCCTGCGCCAGAAGGTTCAAGTGGGGGCCATCAACGGCATCTTTCGCTCGATGGTCGAGCTTTCGGACAGCGGCGACTTGATCAACAAATTCCTCGGCTTGCCACTCCCCAAGATGTTCATGTACGGAGAGCAGTACGCGTCTCTGAGTTATTTGCCGCATATCCAGGCCCACGGAGTTCGCTTGTCCGAGATTTCTCGGTGCGGGCACTTCCCCATGTATGCCAACCCGGCCTTGATGTGGCGGGAGATCGCCAGGTTCCAGTCTGAACAGGGCGAGCGGTAACGCTACGCACGGACACGCGACGCTCCCACTTCAGGCCCCCAGTCACCCCAAGCCTCCAGCGCCCTTCTTGCCTTCCAACAAACCATAAGGACAACCATGAGACTCCTCTCAATTCTTGGCAAAAGACTCATCACCATTTTTTCGCTGGGACTGCTTGCAGGCAGCGTGCTGGCCGCCGAGCCGTATCCGACAAAGTACATCAAGCTCATGGTGCCTTACCCGGCTGGAGGACTGTCTGACTCCATCGCACGGGTCTTCAGTGAACCACTCTCGAAGCAGCTCGGACAGCCTGTGGTAGTCGAGAACCTGGGAGGTGCCGGCGGTACGATTGGGGCCAAGAAGGTACTGGATGCACCGGCAGATGGCTACTACGTTTTCCTGGGCACTCCCAATGAATTGATTCTGGCTCCGCTGGCCAACGCGGCCGTGAAGCTCAAGAGCGAGGACTTCCGCTTTGTGCAAATTGTCGGCACCTTGCCCATGGTGATCCTGGCGCGCAAGGATCTCCCCGCAAACACCGCAGACGAACTCGTGGCTCTGGCGCGCAGCGCGGCCAATACCAAGCCTCTGACCTTTGGCAGCGTTGGCTACGGCTCGTTCTACCACGTGCTCGGCGAGCACATGGCGCAGAAAATCGGGGCACCCATGACGCATGTGCCCTACAAGGGAGGTGCACAGCTGCTGATGGATCTCAGCGCTGGGCAATTGGACTTTGTGATCTTCCCCGTGTCGCAGCAGCAAGTGGCTATGGCGAACGAAGGCCGCATCAAGATGATCGCGGGCATCGATGCCACGCGCCCCGCTCTTGCTGCGCTCAAGAACATTCCGTCCGTCAACGAGGGCAAGGCCTTGAAGGGGTTCAATTTTTCATTCTGGACTGGCTTCTTCGTGCGCAAGGAAACCCCCGAGCCTGTGGTGCAGCGTCTCAGTCAGGCCCTGGCGAATGTGCTCTCTGTTGCCAATGTGCGCAACATGCTTGAAGCGCAAAACGTGCTCGTCGCCCAGCCTCTGTCCGCAGCAGATGCGGATAAGTCCTACCAGGCCGAAACGATGCGCTTTCGCGACATTGCCAAGACCATCAAGCTGCAGCCGCAGTAAGGAGCTCACCATGCAGCACCCCCTGATTGACGCTGTCGCGGCAGATGCCGACGAATTCGTGGCCCTGCGCCGCGACCTCCATCGCCACCCTGAACTGGGCTTCGAGGAGTTCCGCACGAGCGACCTCGTTGCCGAGCGCCTCGCGCAATGGGGTTACGCAGTGGAGCGCGGACTGGGCGGCACCGGCGTGGTAGGCCAGTTGCGGCGCGGCGATGGCGCCAAGCGGCTGGGCCTGCGCGCGGACATGGACGCGCTGCCGATCATGGAAGCCACCGGGTTGCCCCACGCGAGTCGTACCCATGGCGTGATGCACGCCTGTGGTCACGACGGCCATACCGCGATGCTGCTGGCGGCCGCACACCATCTGGCGACCCAGTGCGAGTTCAACGGCACGCTCAACGTGATTTTCCAACCCGCCGAGGAGGGTCGTGGCGGCGCACGCAAGATGCTGGAGGACGGACTCTTCACCAAGTACCCGTGCGACGCGATCTTCGCCATGCACAACATGCCGGGGCACCCGCAGGGCCGGCTGCTGCTGCGCGACGGCGCAGCCTGGGCCTCGTCCGACGATGTCACCATCACGCTCGAGGGCACGGGCGGCCACGGCGCCATGCCGCACCGCGCGGTCGATCCCGTAGTTGCAGGCGCGTCCATCGTCATGGGGCTGCAGACCATTGTTTCGCGCAACATCGACCCTTTGCACATGGCGGTAGTCACCGTGGGTGCCTTTCAGGCGGGCAGTGCCAACAACGTGATCCCGCAGACGGCGACACTCAAGCTCAGCGTGCGCGCACTCGACCGCGGCGTGCGCGATACGCTGGAGCGCCGCATCACGGAGCTGGTGCAGCTCCAGGCGAGCAGCTATGGCG
Organism: Comamonas sp. BIGb0152; assembly: GCF_024809975.1. Taxonomy (GTDB): domain Bacteria; phylum Pseudomonadota; class Gammaproteobacteria; order Burkholderiales; family Burkholderiaceae_C; genus Comamonas. The sequence continues at coordinate 5,564 of NZ_JANUDY010000019.1, read as the reverse complement.
TGCACGCCACGGTAGATTACCAGCGCCTCTTTCCCGTTCTTGTCAACACCTGCGCCGAGACGGCCTTCGCACGGCAAGTTGCTACGGAACTCGTTGGGGCTGAACGGGTTGAGCTCCAAGCAAGTGCGCTTGCTTGCAGCGAGGACTTCTCCTTCATGCTGGAGCACGTGCCTGGCTGTTACCTGCTGATTGGCAACGGCGATGGCTCGAAGACCGAAGGCAATGGGGGCCACGGCGCTTGCATGCTGCACAACGCGAACTACGACTTCAACGATCAAAATCTGCCGATCGGTGCGGCGTATTGGATCCTGCTGACGCAGCGATTTCTTCCCTAGGGTCCGAAGGCAAACCCTGGCTATCCAGGGCTTGCGCTCGACACCCGCCAACCGCCAATCTGACGAAACACAGTCCGATGTCTGAAGAGTGACGGATTGCGATTTCCATCCTGAAAAGACGCTCATGCTGCAATCCGTAGTTTTTCCATCCCAGAAGATCAAATCCATCTTGATCGCAAACCGTTCCGAGATCGCCATCCGTGTCATGCGCGCAGCATCGGAGATGGGTATTCGCACCGTGGCGATCTACTCGCGTGAAGACCGATTGGCGCTGCACCGTTTCAAGGCGGATGAGAGCTACCTGGTCGGCGAAGGCAGGAAGCCGCTGCAGGCCTATCTGGACATCGACGACATCCTGCGCGTTGCCCGAGCAGCCAAGGTAGACGCCATTCACCCCGGCTACGGCTTCCTGTCGGAGAACCCCGACTTCGCCGAGGCCGTGATCGCTGCCGGCATCGAATGGGTGGGGCCACGCCCCGAGGTGATGCGCACGCTCGGCAACAAGGTGGCGGCGCGCAATGCTGCCGTGGCGGCAGGTGTGCCGGTCATGCCCGCCACGCCGCCCTTGCCGCTGGATCTGGACGAGTGCAGGAAGCTGGCCGCTGGCGTTGGCTATCCCGTGATGCTCAAGGCCAGTTGGGGCGGCGGCGGGCGCGGCATGCGTGTCATCCGCAGCGAAGCGGAATTAACCGACGCCCTGGCCGCGGCCCGGCGCGAGGCATTGGCCGCCTTCGGCAACGACGAGGTCTACTTCGAGAAGCTGGTGCAGCGTGCGCGCCACGTGGAGGTGCAAATTTTGGGCGACCGCCATGGCAGCGTGGTGCACCTGTTCGAGCGCGACTGCACCGTCCAGCGCCGCAACCAAAAGGTGGTGGAGCGTGCGCCCGCGCCCTACCTGGACGATGCCCAGCGCCAGGCCCTGTGCGACAACGCCATCCGCCTGATGAAAGCCGTGAACTACACACACGCCGGCACAGTGGAGTTCCTGATGGACGTCGACAGCGGCCAGTTCTACTTCATCGAAGTCAATCCGCGCATCCAGGTGGAGCACACGGTGACCGAACTCATCACCGGCGTGGACATCGTCAAGGCGCAGTTGCGCATCAGCGAAGGCGGCCGCATCGGCATCACCGAAGACAGCGGCGCAGACGACCCCGCGCACCGCGCCAGCGGCGTGCCCGCACAGGGCGATATCCGCCTCAACGGCACGGCACTGCAATGCCGCATCACCACCGAAGACCCGGAGAACGGCTTTCTGCCCGACTATGGCCGCCTGTCGGCCTATCGCAACGCCGCGGGCTGGGGTATTCGACTGGACGAAGGCACGGCCTACAGCGGCGCAGTCATCACGCCGTACTACGACTCGCTGCTGGTCAAGGTCACGGCCTGGGCCCCCACCGCGCGCGAGTCGGTGCATCGCATGACCCGGGCGCTGCGAGAATTCCGCATCCGCGGCGTGGCCTCCAACCTGCAGTTCCTGGAGAACGTGATCAACCACCCGGATTTCGCGGCAGGCACGGTGACCACGCGCTTCATCGACACGACGCCCGAACTGCTGGAGTTCACCAAGCGGCGCGACCGCGGCAGCAAGCTGCTGGGCTTCATGGCCGACATTACCGTCAACGGCAACCCCGAGATGGCGGGCCGCAAGATGCCCGAGCTGCCATTCCCCAAGCCCGTGCTGCCCCGTGTGGACTCGAACACCGCCATCCCGCCCGGCTCGCGCGACCGCCTGAAGGAACTCGGCCCGCAGAAGTTCTCGCAGTGGATGCTGGACAGCAAGCCCGTATTAATGACCGATACCACGCTGCGTGACGCGCACCAGTCGCTGTTCGCCACGCGCATGCGCACGGCGGACATGCTGCCCATTGCGCCGTTCTATGCGCGCGAGCTGCCGCAGCTGTTCTCCATGGAATGCTGGGGGGGCGCCACCTTCGACGTGGCCATGCGCTTCCTGAAGGAAGATCCCTGGCAGCGCCTGGCGCAATTGCGCGAGCGCGTGCCCAACATCCTGTTCCAGATGCTGCTGCGCGGCGCCAATGGCGTGGGCTACACCAGCTATGCCGACAACGTGGTGCAGTTCTTCGTCAAGCAGGCGGCAGCGGCCGGTGTGGACCTGTTCCGCGTCTTCGATGCGCTGAACTGGGTCGAGAACATGCGCGTATCCATCGACGCCGTTCTGGAATCCGGCGCGCTATGCGAAGGTGCCATTTGCTACACCGGCGACCTGCTGGATCCCCAGCGCGGCAAATACGACCTGAAGTACTACGTCGGCATCGCCAAGAAACTGCAGCAGGCCGGCGTCCACATCCTGGCCATCAAGGACATGGCGGGCATCTGCCGCCCGCGCGCCGTGGCCGCGCTGGTGAGGGCATTGAAGGAGGAAACCGGCCTGCCCGTGCATTTCCACACCCACGACACCAGCGGTATCGCGGCCGCCTCGGTGCTGGCGGCCGTGGAGGCCGGCTGCGATGCCGTGGACAGCGCGTTGGACGCCATGAGCGGCCTGACCTCCCAGCCCAACCTGTCGTCCATCGCCGTCGCACTGGCCCACAGTGAGCGCGACCCCGGCTTGTCGCAGGACGCGCTGCACGCTGCCTCGACCTACTTCGAGGGCGTGCGTCGCTTCTATGCGCCGTTCGAGAGCGACATCCGTTCCGGCACGGCCGACGTCTACCGCCATGAAATGCCAGGTGGCCAGTACACCAACCTGCGCGAGCAGGCGCGCGCCATGGGGTTGGAACACCGCTGGACCGAGGTCTCGCAGGCCTATGGCGACGTCAACCGCCTGTTTGGCGACATTGTCAAGGTCACGCCGACCTCCAAGGTGGTGGGTGATATGGCGCTGATGATGGTGGCCAACGACCTCACCTCCGCCCAGGTGGCCGATCCGGCGCACGAAGTGGCCTTCCCCGAATCGGTCGTCTCGCTCTTCAAGGGCGAACTGGGGTTCCCGCCAGACGGATTCCCGCAGCCGTTGTCGCGCAAGGTGCTGAAACTGACAGAGGGGACAGAGCCGCCCGCGGCCTACCGCCCTGGCGATCATCTGCCACTGGTGGAACTGGAGGCTGCCCGCGACAAGGCCGCGCAGGCTGGCGGCATGCCCGTGGACGCGATGGACGACCGGCAACTGGCCAGCGCCCTCATGTATCCCAAGGTGGCCAGCGAATTCCACCAGCATATGCAAAGGCATGGCGACGTTTCCGTCCTGCCCACGCCCACCTTCTTCTACGGAATGAAACCCGGCGACGAAGTGGCGCTGGAGATCGACGCAGGGAAGACGCTGCTGGTGAGCCTGCAGACTATCCACGAGGAAAAGGGTATCGCCAAGGTGCAGTTCGAGATGAACGGCCAGTCGCGCATGACCAGCGTGGCGCGAACTGGCGCTGCCGCCGCGCAGCGAGAGAGGGCCAATTCCGGCAATCCACTGCATGTGGGGGCGCCCATGCCCGGCGCCATCGTGACGGTGCCGGTAGTGGCCGGTCAGTCGGTGCAGGCGGGCGCCACACTGCTTTCGTTGGAGGCCATGAAGATGGAAACGCACATGACAGCCGAACGCGACGGGGTGGTCGAACGCGTGCTGGTCAAGCCGGGCGATCGGGTGCAAGCCAAGGATCTGCTGGTCGTGTGGCGAGCATGAGCACCACAGTAATTTCCAACGAATGTTAGTGCCGATGCAAATCTGATCAGCTGGGGATGCGGACAAAAACTTGGACTACCAGGAGATGTAATGGATGCCTCCTTGCCTACGGGCAGCTCAAAGGCCGCAGAAGCACAAAGATGAACAGCGTGACCGTTGCGGGAGTGAGGCTTGTCCACTAGGCGAGCTGGGCTCTTAAATGAACACGGCATCAAAGTGCCCGCGGCGTGATAGACCAATGTCTTCACAAACACCAGCGAGGTTCCGTCATGCATCGTCTTACTGCACAAAGCGCGGGGCAAATCATCGGCCAGATGGGCGGCCTGCAGGTCATTGGACTGGACATCGCCAAAAGCGTGTTCCAACTTCACACAGTGGACATGAGCACAGGCGAGATCGTCAATGTGCAGCTCAAGCGGGCCAAGGTTTTAGGGCACTTCGCCAACCATGCGCCTTGCTTAATCGGCATCGAAGCCTGCGGTGGATCGCACCACTGGGCCCGTGAGTTGACGGCGCAGGGCCATGTCGTGCGGCTGATTCATGCCAAAGCTGTGCGCCCATTCGTGAACGGCAACAAGACCGACGCTACAGATGCACGAGCCATCTGGCTGGCGATCCAGCAGCCGGGCACCAAATTCGTGGGCGTGAAGACTCTTGCACAACAAGCCACGCTTACCTTGCATCGTCAGCGCGAGATGTTGATGCGGATGAAGATCATGCAGATCAATGCGTTGCGGGGGCTGCTGTATGAGTTTGGAGCCACCTTCGCGCGAGGCAAGAAAGCGTTGTTGGGCGAGTTGGAGCTCGCACTGGAGGAGCTTGCCAACAGCATTCCACAGTATGTCGTTGATAGCCTGCGCGAGCAGGCACAGCGCATCAAGCAACTGGCGATAGACATTAAGGCCATCGAGGTGAGGCTTGCTGCGATCCTGCGCATTAACGTGGACATGAAGCGTGTAGCGGCGATACCAGGGGTAGGCTTGCTCTCGGCTACAGCGGCCATCGCCACGATGGGGGAAGCCAAGGCATTCGCGTCAGGGCGCGAATTCTGTGCCTGGCTGGGTCTGGTGCCAAAGCAACGGGGCACAGGTGGCCGTGTGAATCTTTTGGGGATCTCCAAACGGGGCGACACCTACCTGCGCACCTTGCTTATTCACGGTGCGCGTGCGGTACTGAGGCATGCGAAAGAGCCCGATCCTTGGCTGGAGCAACTTCAAGCCAGGAGGCCAACGAACGTTGTGATCGTGGCACAGGCGGCCAAGATGACGCGAATGATCTGGGCCGTTACCGTCCGACAGCAGGACTACCAACGAGGCCACCAGACTACCAGGCCGCTTGCGGCTTGAGCTGATAGCAGATCCACCCGAGAAAGGAGGATGTGAACCCTTGAAGGCGATGAAGCAGCAACAAAGCAGCGTGATGTGTGACCCTGCCTCGATTTCACGTACAGCAAAAAGTTGGTAACTTCAGCTGTATGGAGAATCGAGATGCAAGGTAGCAAACTGCCCAGGCGGCAGTACACGGATGAATTCAAAGTCGAGGCGGCCAGGCTGTCCGAATCGGTTGGCGGCCATGAAGCGGCGCGCCGA
>NZ_JANUDY010000018.1 GCF_024809975.1 Comamonas sp. BIGb0152 | reverse complement strand
GCATGCACACGGCCATCGGGTACATGGCCCCCGTCACAAAGGAGCGCAGCCTGTTGGCTGCATGACTTGGTGTACGTGGAAACGAGGCAGGGTCACCCTTGGCCGATCCCTCCATAACACGCAGCGTCGTCCTGGCGCTACCGTCGAACCGTCCCACCAGTCACCACGTACGCTGCGCCGTTCAGGTGCTAATGCAGCAGGCTCAACAAAGTATCGACTCGGGCACATGGTTCCGATCTCCTGCTCAGTCCAGAGTCGCCCCGGTAAGTTTGACCAAGCGTTCGTAGCGACTAAGCTCGGAAGTCCAGAAAGCAGAAAAGCTAGATGCGCCACCTGGGCGAATTTCAACCCCGATATCGACTAGGCGCTTGCTCAGCTCTCCTTCTCTAAAAGCAGCTTGAACGGCGGCATTGATTTTTACAACCACTTCCGAAGGTGTCTTGGCAGGGGCCGCCAACCCGTACCAAGCATTCATCTTCATGCCTTCAAACCCCAGTTCTGCAAAAGTTGGAACTGCGGGAAGCATCGGATGACGGCGATCGGCCGCCACAGCAATCGCACGAATCTTTCCACCTTTGATTTGACCGTATGCACCTGTGTCCAACATATAGTCGATCTGGGCGGCCGTCACATCCGTCAATGCTGGCGAGCTGCCTTTATAAGGCACATGAATCACGTCAATTTGAGCGATAGACTTGAAAAGCTCCCCAGCCAGATGTGCGGAGTTGCCGACTCCTCCAGACCCATAGGACATCTTTCCTGGAGAAGCCTTGGCAGCCTTGACGATATCCTGAGGTGATTGGAAGGCCGATTTGGACGAAACAACCATCACGCTGGGAATGAGGCCAATCGACGCAATAGGCGTGAAATCATTAACTGGGTCAAAGCCAGCCTTTTTGTACAGATGTGGATTTGCCGAGTTGGTGGAACTCGTAGCTAAAAGAAGTGTGTATCCGTCAGCAGGTTGCCGGATGAAATGCTGTGTCCCAATATTCCCGCCGGCACGGCGATATTGTCCACGATGACACTTTGGCCCAATTGCACCCGCAAGCCCTCTGCCAAGGCGCGGCCGACAGCATCGGCAGCCCCCCGGCTGGCAAGGGGACGATTAAGCGCAAAGGCTTGGTTGGATAGCTTTGAGCCAAAGCAACACCCGAAACTCCAAGGATCAAGAGTATGCAGCTCCTACACACCCAACGACCTAGCAGCGCGCTACTCATCATCTTTCGTCCCTTATTGAAATGTTGCCGCAATCGACCTACGACCTTAGAAATACGAGTCAGACCAAACCATGACAACGCAACGTATCGCTCAAACCAAGGAGATCTGCAGTAAATGCACCTTGCTCAATAGCGCGACGCTGGCCAACCTCCTTCTCCTCGCGAGCAATACTGTTTGCAATCACCTCGTCAACGTCAGACTGGGCAACAACGACCAATCCATCACGGTCGCCGACGATGATGTCGCCGGGGTTAATCACGACATCGCCTACGGTTATCGGCGTGTTGACCTTGCCTGGCTGGTTCTTGGCAGTACCCTTGATCGATAACCCTCGGCAGAAGACAGGGAATCCCAGTTCGATGATCAGGTTAGCGTCACGCACGCAACCGTGAATGACGAGTCCCGCAATACCGAGCTTCATGGCCTGCAGCGTCAGTACATCCCCCCAAGGACCTGCCTCCATGAAGCCTTTTGCGTCGACTACCAGAACGTCACCAGGATGCGCCTTCTGCACTGCATAGTGCAACATCAAGTTATCTGCAGGCCGACAGTCCACAGTGAGTGCAGGACCGGCAAGACGCGTAGTCGGATCAATCGGCTTCATCCCGCTGTCTAACGCGCCTTTCGCGCCCTGTGCTTCATAGACGGTGGCGGCACCGAGATCGCGCAATTGTTGAAGCTGCTGTGCGCTTACTGGGGAATTCAACATGTGTATTTCTTTCGATAAAAACTGTGAGGGGTGCCTTAAAACAGGGGGGCAGTCCGGGCTCAGCTGAAGAGGCACCTTCCTTGCGGTGCGGTGATCCGTGGGTCCGCAGCGAACTCGATGCCCGTCGGCGGCGCTCCTCTTCGACTGGCGCAATGCAAATACTGCGCTAGGGCACTTTGCTGAAGACCTCGCCACTTCTGCAGCACTTATCCGGGGCTTCAATCCACCTTGGCGCCGGAGCGTTTGACCAGGGACTCCCAGTAGGGAAGCTCTTTCGCAATGAATTGTGAAAACTGCTCTGGCGTCCCTGCAACGTCACCCGACCCCATGTCGGCGAGAGCCTTCGCGACTTCGGGACTACGAAGCACTTGCGCTATGTCTCGATTCAGGCGTTCAACCAAGGGAGCGGGAGTCTTGGCTTGGACGAAGATGCCATACCAGTTGTCGATTACAAAGTTAGCGTAGCCCAGTTCCTTCAGGGTAGGCACCTGTGCCAGATTTTTCGACCTCGCGCTGCCGGTCGTGGCCAGCGCACGGATGCGACCGGAGCCCACCTGCGCTGCTATCGCAGTCGTTGTTTCGAATGCCACTGGTACCTGGCCTGAAATGACATCCGCAAGAGCGGGGCCTTGACCTCTGTACGGGACATGCACCATATCCAGTCCACGCTCAAGCTTTAGCAGTTCACCCATGAGATGCTGTGGACTACCGCTACCACCTGAAGCAAAGCTGTACACGCCCGGCTTTGCCTTCACCTTTGTCACAAGCTCATCGACCGATTTCGCTGACTCTGAAGCATTGACATACAGCACCAAAGGAACCGCAGCCACTTCGATCACTGGCGCCAGAGACTTGATAGGATCCAGTCGCAACTTGTACAGATTTCGATTGATTACCACCCCGGTGTTGTTGCCCAGCAGCAGCGTGCATCCATCTGGCGCTGACCCGCTAACGAACTCGGTTCCAATGTTGCTGCTTGCCCCACCCTTGTTCTCGACAATCACGGTGGCTCCGAGCGTCTTGCCAAGACCTGGCGCGATAAGCCTTGCGAGTATGTCGGTCGTGCCGCCAGGCGGATAAGGCGAGATCAGCTTCACGACCGGGCAGGGATAGTTCGCCTGCGCCATTGCGTCACCCGTTGTGCCGGCGAGAAGAGCACACAGGCTCAGTATCAGAAAATTAGGAATCGAGTACATAGCGAAGTCTCCTATTTGTTGTTCGACGGACGGGACGAGTTGTTAAGCGCCGCCTGTGTTGAGAGCCTCGGGCGCGCGTTGCAGGGTGTGGTACCCATGCTTCTTCCGAGCATCCGTCAAGGGCATTCCAGCGAGCGCGTCTTCAATGATCTTTGTCTCAATCAGACGAGTCTTCAGTGCCTTCTTGAGCACGGCCTCCATACGTTCACGAGGAACGACAACTACTCCATCAGAATCGCCAATCACCAAGTCGCCCTGACATACACGCACATCGCCCAACATGACCGGCTCTTCGTAGGCCTCGACCTGGACCCGGTCCTTTCCAGTACGCATGAACCTGCCACAGGCGTACAGCGGATACCCCGCTTCCTCTGCTTCGGCGGTATCACGGCAAACGCCGTTCACCACTGTTCCACCAATTCCTTTGTGTGCGGCAAGGCGACTGAGGATTCCACCCCAGACCGTGCAGTCCTTTCGAGCAGCGTTGTCCAGAACAACTACGGTGCCGGGGTCCAAGCGATCAATGAAGTCACCGACAGTTCCGGGGTTGAATCGATCAATCGGAGCAAATCGGATCGTGAACGCAAGTCCAAACAACTTTTTGGGCCCGGCAATCGGGCCAATGCCAAGTGCGCTGCCGGGCAGACTGAAGAAATCAAGGGCGTCAGAAACTTCAGCCGTAGAGAGCGTGCGGCTCTCCCGAAGCCAATCGGGTTCTTTGTGATCGATGTTCATTTGGTTTGCCTAGTTGTGCCGACAGCCTCAATGGTCGGTTAACAAATAGTTGAATGCAATCAACGAATTTTTAATCTAAGATCAGAACTTATGAACTTAAAAGAACTGCAGTACTTCTGCGCGGTGGTCGAAGCGGGAAGCGCGAATGGTGCGGCCGCACATCTGCATGTGGTTCCTGCTGCGGTGAGCATGCAGCTCGGGCAGTTGGAAGTTCAACTGGGAGGGAAGCTATTTGATCGTTCAACTCGCCCCATGACGCTGACGCCTCTGGGTCGCTTTCTCTATCCAAAGGCGAGGGCTGTGCTGTCCGACACGAGTCGGATGCTGGAGGACGCGCAGGATCTTTCTGCGGGACGGCTTGGGTGGCTCAGCATCGGATTCACGCGCTCAACGATTTTCTCAGTGCTTCCTGAGGCAGTGCGTGCATTGAATGTAGTCGCTCCCAAGGTTCGCATCGACCTTACAGAGATTCTGACGGAGCATCAGAGCGATGCGCTACGCGCAGGTAAGATTCACATCGGACTGGCTCGCGCAATAGGAGATTTCTCTACGGACGCGGAAACCGAGTGCATTCCCTTGTTCGACGATCCACTTGTGGCGGCTCTGCCAGTGACCAGCGCATTGGCACGCCGCAAGATCGTGACACCGTCCGAACTCGTTGAACTCGCATACATCAGCTACCCCAAGGATCCGAACAGCAGCTTCGCTCGTCACGCCTTGCAGGCATTGGAAAATGCCGGGGCAAAGGCGCGGGTAAGCTACGAGGCCAAGGAGATTCACACGGCATTGGGGCTCGTGGCTGCGGGACTGGGCTTCACCCTGGTTGGTCAATCCGTTGCGGATGGCCAGCGTGCAGACATGAGGTTTCGACCCGTTCGTGGGTTGAAAACCCTGGCTAAAGTATTCGCCACCCGGCGCAAGGGGGTGTCGCACCAGCTCGGAGATGCATTTCTGGAAATCTTGAAAACACAGTCGCTCACCCGCTAGAAGAACGGCAAAGATTCAAGCGTCAAGCTCGCCAGAAAATCAGCAGATCCTTGGCGTGCACCCGATCACCGGGCTTCACCAATACCCGCTCGACGTCTCACAAAGCCTGCTCGCCTGACAACGCGGCGTGTGAAGGATTCTTCGGTCGTCTCAAGACGGAACTGTTTTATCCTCAGGTCTGGCAGGCCACTACCGTTGAGGAGTTCATCGAAGCGGTCGATTCCTATATCCACTGGTACAACGAAAAGCGGATCAAGGTCACCCTCGGCTCTCTCAGCCCTATCGAATACCGGGTGAGCCGTGGACTTACGGCATAAAACCAATCCAAGTTTTTATCCGCACCCCCGGTGGGTCAGGTTTGCATGGAAATCAACAAGTCTTCGCCAGTCAGAACCGATACATAACATCGCCAAGCCCTTTTGTGCAGCACGCAATCCCATGCTCGCGCCTCACAAACTAAGAAATTCAGTGCAAAACTTCAACACGAGAAGCTAACGTTTATCTCTCTATTAATGGCCCCGGTGGATACTCAGCGTCTGAGGACGCCGCAGGCATTACTGATCGCGGCTATTGGCGTTTTTCCACACTCAACGGGGACGTAGCCATCAATTTAGCCGTTTGCGACGAAAGCCGATGGCGGCCAGTCCCGCCATTGCAGCGGAAAGCAGCATCATCGCTAGCTGGCTCAGCGACGGGACAGGTGTTGGCTGTGTCACAACCGCAGCGGCCGTCACCGTGATGTCGTAAGACTGAGCTTGTGCGGGTGCATAGTTGGCGTTGCCGTCTTGTGTGGCGGTAATCGTGCATGTGCCTTCTGCACCAAAGGTCACCGTGCCAGCGTCAAGCGTGCACACGTCGGCTACGGCCTTCTGCAGCAGGCGCTGCTGCTGGGCCACACCGCTTGCCGTAACGATCACCGGGTTTCCTGATGCGCCGCCCTCCACAACGGGTGTGTAGCGCACTCCCACAGGGATCGTCGAGGGCGGCGGCGGGGTGAAGTGAAGCGTCTGTATCCCTTGTTCCACGGCCAAGACATGCGTCACATCGGGCGCTGCTTGGTAAGTGGTGTTACCTGGTTGCGTTGCGCGAATAGTGCAGTCGCCCACGCCAGTGAATGTGATGGGGCCTGACGGCTGCTGGGCTACACAAGGCCCGGAATCGACCACAAAGCCCACGTTCAATCCTGAGGTGGCCGTAGCTTGCGGCTGATAGGTCGTGCCAAATTTACGCGGCGCTGGTGGCAAAAAGTTGATGGTTTGGGGGCTAGGTGCCGGAAGGGGCGTCACAAAAAGAGAAGATGTGGATTCCGGCCCCAGGCCATTGGCGTGCTTGGCACGCACGGTGAACGTGTAGTTCGTGCCAGCGGTCAACCCGTTCACGGTGCATTGCGTCGATGGCGCGACAGCGGTACAGCCGGCACTCGCTGGACTAGAAGTCACTTCATAGCCGACCGGAGGATTGCCTCGATCATCGGCAGGAGCAGTCCAGCTTACGGCGACCTGCAGTGCACCCGCTGTGCCTGAGGGTGTTCCCGCTGGATCGGTGAATCGAACCAACTGGGCGACCGTAGAGGGCTCGCCAGCCACATACAAGCGCGCCATATACAGCCCTGCGGGCAGATCGGGCAACGGCGCCGATACGAACTCTGTCGTTGAATGAGAAGTGGAACCTATCCGGTAGATGAATCCATTCTCTACACGTTGCAGATCCAGGCTCGGTATGTCGGTGCCTCCGGCGCCCTTGAACCCCGTGCCTGTCAAAGTCAGCCCGCCCGCTCGCCGCTGCAAGAGTGGCAGCGGATCCAGCACGGCCAGATTATTGGCGTGCACTGGAGGCTGATAGCGATCTGTGTTTGCATAAAAAGTCAAGCTGGGAGTCGAGCTGTGCCCACCCGTAATTAGCACCTCGCCGCTTGGCAAAAGATTCGCTGTTCCATTCTCGCGCGCTGGAGTGACCGCACCCTCTTCGCTCCAAAGGCCGGTCGCGGGGTCATAAATTTCCGCCACTGCCTGTGGATTGCGTGCCGCGTCTGAGCCGCCAGCAATCAATACCTTGCGGGACGGGAGCACGGTTGAATGAGCTGATAGGTAGCCCATCATGCTGTTGCGCGGATGATTTAACGCACCAGTGGCTGACCATGTGTTGGCGGCCGGGTCATAAAACTCTGCATGGTTGGTAACCCCAGCGGCCGTGAATCCCCCTGCCAGCAGCAGGCGCCCGTCAGACATTAGATTCATGCTTGCATAGTGGCGCGGCACCAGTGGCGGCGCGGCCGGTGACCATGTGCCGGCAACAGGATCGTAGATTTCTGCACTCGGGACTTCTCCACTTCCACTGAAACCCGACGCCACTAATACACGACCGTCACGCATTAGCACGGCGGCGTGGGCGTTTCTTCCCATTGCCATACTGCCTGTCATTGTCCACGTGCGAGTCCGCGGATCATATATTTCCGCCGACGTCTCTCTTACACCACCACTACCAACCCCACCAGCCAACAGAACTTTGCCATCGGCCAGCAGTGTCATGGAGGGCATACTGCGCCTAACACTCTGAACTCCCACATCTGACCAGGAGTTTGACACCGGATCGTACAGACGTGATAGCAGGCTTCCATCGCTACGCACAAGCACCTGGCCGGTGCCCAAAGTCACTGACTCCATTACGTTGCCAGTGATGACAACTGAACCTATTGAGCTCCAAACATTGCCTGTCAGCCGCTCTGCTGTTGCAACGAATCCGGTGCGGTTAACCCCTCCGAACACAGCAAAGGTGCCATCATCAAGCAACGCACCTGCATGCTGCGAACGCTCGGTCAACATGGGGGCGCCTGATACCCAGGCCGCCGCCGCCCCATGACTAAACGCCATAGACACTGCGGTTAAACAAGCGCCTGCCGCGAACATTGAAAGCTTTTTACTCAACATTGTCCCCTCAAGTAGATCGTGACATTTGGGAAGTCTTGCACCCCTATTTTTTACATTTTATACACGCGTTGAAACATATATGGTGCAAAGGTGCTAGGCCAGCTGTCTGCTGTCAGCCTCATAGCTTCCGCTGGAGCCACGCATGCGAGCGACAGCAACCGCTGCAGAGCCGACTTAGCCACTTGAGGGCAGCTTCAGGCTGGTTGCGGCCGTTCGGCTCTAGTGATGCTACTGACTGCTGATATCAAAAGCTGTCATTGCACCAAGACGTTCGAGGCAGTCTGCTCTACACCTCGAAGCAGACACAGAAGCCTGCGCAACCCGAGTGGCTGCTTTTGCATTTGTTAAAGTGGTGCTATCCACCCAATGCGGTCTTTTGACTCAATGATCGGCTGTAGCTGCTTGTGCAAAGAAAACTAGTCCCTCCTCTGGATCTATGAGGAACTTACGCACCCGATCGACGGGAAAGACTTCGATAGCTCCACTTTTCACAACCATCGTGTCGCCAGCCGTCCCTCTCGCCCACTCGCCTCCGCTCTGGCGCCGAATAATTTCGCCAAGGTAAGCACCTATTAGGAAACTCCCTCCATCAAGAACAGACTGGTCACCGTCTGCCATTTCCTTCATGACAGCCGCGATTTCCTCTAGCACCGAAACCGAAGCAAGGTCAAAGGAGATGCTGGTGCCCATCATCACTGCCGTTTCTTCAAGCTTGAGCACGCAGCGTTGATTACGTCTTGCAAAGATTTATTTGTCATGTTGGTGGAATTCACAGCCGATAGCGGACCTTGGACAAGGGCACGCAAAGCCGCAAAGTGTAGGCCTGGTGCATCAAAAAAAGAAGTTGCCTCGAGTTCATCACTCAGGCGACCTTTGGTTTTATTCGCAACAGCCCCTCGGCATATGCGCCACTTTTCTCACTTTTTACTGTCACCTACAGTGTGGTTGAGATAGCCTCCGAATCTTCCCTGGGCGCTACGTCCCAGAAAGTGTTCGATTGCACAGAACGATGCTTTGTGGCGCCGCAGTTTCAAGTCGTACCGAACGAAAAATCACGCTCTGCTGCACAGCCGCGGCTCGACGGTCGCCCATGTCCACGAGTTGGTCGAGCGCTCGCAGGATGGTTTGCGCCATGGCATGTGGCATCGAGGGAGCCTTCTCACTGAACCTTTGAATTAGCCCTGCTAGCCTAGCTGGCAACTCCGAGCTGCGCCACTCGGCTCGTCGGTTCGCGTCGGGTAGAACGTGCTGCAAGCTGCTCACGAAGTGGTCGACTGGATAGTGCTCTAGGCTCCTTTCGCAAAGCTCCATCCAAAACTCCGCAACAAGGCGCGAGCTGCCTTGCGCACGCAGGACTGGGGCAACCAGAAGGATGACTACTCCAACATCGCTCCAGTTGTTGTTCGCGAAGCGCACAGGTGTCTTCGCGCTAAGATTCACGGAGAAAAAAAGCTCCCTTACGATGTCTGCAAGTTCCTGTTCGACGCGTCCGAAACCGTCCCAGGACTGAAGCGCGCGGTCACGAGCCACGGCCAAAAGTTGCAATGCGTTCTCCGGAATGGCTGCACTGTCGGTAACAGCGGCCGCCAACTCCCAGACGTATCCCTCCGCAAGTTCGCAGTACGTTTCGTCGTCGGCGGCTGCGGCCTTTTGCAGGAAGCGACGGTCGGCTTCCTCAGTAGGTAGGAGAAGGGAGACTTTGGCGAGGAACTGAAAGAGGCTCCGCTTCCATTCGTACAGGTATGACGCGTTCTCCTCCCAGCCTCGCCTGTTCGTTGTCCAGGATGGCGCGATGCGTTCAATGGTCCATGCTGCCAGTCGCTCGCACCAAGCGAGAAATTCACCTGCGTGCCTCCGGTCCCCAACAGCTTTATTTAACGGTATGGTCTCGAGCACCTTCGCCAGGAAGGCTGTGTCCACCTGCAAAGGATTCGTTCTCCAAGGCTCATTCCGTTGTCGACCGTATCGGCTGGTTTCCTCCCTCGGCGTGTCTTCCGCAGGAATTGGGACCCACGGCTCGGGAAGCGAGGGCAACACGTCTTGCGGAGCAGCGCCGTCTATCGCCCGGTTCATCGAACCCGTCAAAACTTCCTCAAGGTATTCCTGGCGGGCGTCCTCGGCTGCATGGCCATACCGCACTTCAACGAAGGCGAGCTCAGTGGCGACGCGCAGCGCCTCCCAGGCAATGTTCGGATGTTCTTCCCACGCCTGGAGCATGCCCTGTAGCGCCATGACCTGGATTTCCTCGTACGGATGGCTGACGAGCTGGATGAGCAACTGCTGCACAGCGGGGATGTCTTCACCTTCCAATGTCTTGAGCAGCGCGCCGAATCCTTTAGCCATGTAGAGCACAGGATGGAACATGAGATGCGCTCCACGAACGAAGAGATTGCCGTGCGCGTGAGGCGTCTTCGATGCGTATACGCAGGTTTGCGCCGCCCACTCAAAGTGCTCCGACGCCCCTTCAGAGACAACGACGGCCGCTACGCCGGCCACAGCGGCTTGAAGTTGATGCAGCGTGTCACCGCTCGGGTGTCCTTCATTGAACAAGTCCCCGACGTATAGTTGCTTGGCCGCTGCCACAGCTTCATCGA
Organism: Comamonas sp. BIGb0152; assembly: GCF_024809975.1. Classification (GTDB taxonomy): domain Bacteria; phylum Pseudomonadota; class Gammaproteobacteria; order Burkholderiales; family Burkholderiaceae_C; genus Comamonas. Next base: position 18,443 of record NZ_JANUDY010000018.1, on the reverse strand, counting down.
TGGTCAGTGACGGCTTGAGCCACCCCTTGTCGAAGTAAAAATCGGCCCATGTCAACAGCTGAAATTGCCTTCCCATCTCAGCATGCTTGGTCTCAATCTCTTGGACGTCTGCACTTCGCGACTGCGGGTTGTCTATGACGATGGCAATCCTCGAATCGTCTTCGACCAACTTGGCGTGGTAGTTCTCAGGCTTGCCGTTCTCCGCCCAGATCTCGGCGGTGCGGTGCAGGTCATTCCTGTGCGCGTCGCTGGCACGCTCCTCAACGAATTCGAAGGGGAGGTCATTCGGGAACTGTTGGATGGCCGTGGCCGCTCGGTCCCCAAGCTCCCCGCCGCGCACGAGCATGAGACTCGCAAGCGAGCGCAGGTCCGTTTGCCGAATCGCGAGGTCGTTGCCGGCCTTCACAGCACGAGCGTGCTGCATTTCATGCGGCCTGAAGAATCCAATCAGGTTGCTTTGACTTAAGTCCTCCACACTGCGCCTGACGTCTAGGTGCCAGAGCCTCTGACTGGTCGCAATCGGAAGAGTGGTGGCGGTGCATTGTTGTGCCTGCAGGCTGACTGCAACTGCCACAGCCAATGCCCCGATGGAGGTCTGCCCTTCCAGGACTTCGCGAACCACATCGTCTGCTGCGACATCGGCCTTCAACTGCGCGAAAGCCCAGACTTCAAGCGCCATGAGGCCAGAGTTCACCGCAGTAGGCGCCCAATTGCCACGCGCGCCCATGTAACGCTGGTAGTCCCCCCAGAAGACCTGCCGTCCCCACGGGAACTCAAGGACGAGAGGAATCGGGGTCCCCTCATCGCGCGAGAGTCGATGATATTGGCGCCAGGCCCGGATGGAGTAATTCGACAATTCTCGAACGAGCCTCCGCGCCTCGTCTGGCGCATGCTCGAACAGCGCGGCAAATGGCTGCCGCGTTGGCGCAGCCGGCGAGAACATCCCCTCATCTCTGATGCCCGGTGCATTCCCGTGCAGGCTTGAGAATCCGCTCGAGATACGGTAATGCTCCTGGTCTCGCATCTGCCGTTGTATATCGACAGGCAATTGCCGACACAAGAACTTCAGTGTCAACTCTATGAGTTCCGTAGGGCAGACCTGCGACAGTAGTGGCGCGTGATTGAACACCGCAGTCATAACGCCAGGCGGTATGCGCCGTAGATGCTGTAAATCGCGGATGTACTGCGCCACCAGCCCGGGGTGCCCGAAGGTCGAACTCAGGACCAGGGAGCGCAGCGACTTCTCGAGCTCCTTCACCTCTTCGTCGCTGTAGCCTGGTTCGCTCAGCTGCCGCCACACCTCATAGTCTCGTTCCCCGTCTTCCCGATAGCGAACATGCTGGATGTGATACAGCCACGCCAGACAAGTACGCACGATGGAGTCCGAAATCCGGTTGGAGCGGCGCCGAAACCGGTTCTGCCAGACCTCAAAGGCGGCGACGACGTCAGGAATGGCCGTAACGGGAACACGGGCTGAGTGGTCCAAGAGCCAGGTGCAAAACCTCACCCAAGCCGGCAAGTCAGCCGGGTAGCTCAGCATGTCGGCATACAGCATTCGCTGCGCCAGGTCCAAGTCTGTGGCGTTTGCATTCGTCAGCACGGAGGAGTCGGGTTGAGACTTGGCGGCTTGGTACCAGACGACAAGCTGACGCACCCGCTTGGCGTCACCCTCGAACAGCGCCTTCGTGTACGCGTCAGCGTGCTCTTCGAACGTTTCGAGACCGAAGGGGCCCGCGAGCCAAGCGCGCAGCCACTGGGACCGAAGTTGGGTGCTGCTCTCCAGCATTTGTAGGTAGCTGACCCAGCTCTCCCCAAGGAGCAGCTCCGCCTGCGACAGCAGTTCGACCACACGCCCAAGCGCCGGAGGCTCCCCTACCTGTCGCATGAAGTCGGGCCATCGCTCCTCCTCCCCGACTAAGAGCTGCAGGAACGCCCATTCGAAGAAGATGTCGTGTGTAAACTGCACCGAGTGACCAAGCCGCTGAGACCGGATGATTCCGTCGGCCTCCAGCTCCACAAGTGCCTGCGGGTCGATGTCACCAACAGGAATCCGCCTGCCCAAGCGAGCAGCGCCTTCCCTGGCCAAGCCAACGAGTGCAGCACGCCTATATTGCACCCGAGCCGCGTCGGCCGAGTAGCCTCCACCACCCCACCAAAGCTGCGCAAGGTCGACTTCCGAACTCGCGGTGACTTGGCCTGCGCCTACGCTCTTGGCGAGAACTGCTGCAAAGAACGGCCGGCGCACGACGCTGCGTACGGCTTCGCTCCCAAATAGGAGTGGGGCAAGAGAAGGGACCGCGTCAGCCAACAGAGTGGCTTCAGCATCATCGAGTGCTCTTACCTCCACTGTCCGCACACTGCTGAACAGCTTTGCAGGCAGCCAGGTTCTGAGGGGTTCAGCGCCCGTGTCCCGGACGGTAGCGACCACCAGCCAGTCTGAGAGCAGCGGGGAGTTGAGGACGGAGAGCAGCACGTCCTTGAGCACGCCACGCCGCGCCACCTCAATTCGGTCGAGGCCGTCGATGAAAAGAACCCTTGGTCCCGTTGCACCCAGTTCGACCAGAAGCTCCTCAAGGTCAACGTTGGGTAGTCCGGAAGCAGCCGCGTACTGCGCCCACGTACTGCCTTGGAGGCGGTCAGCCTTCAGGAGCAGCACCGGGCCTGACTGCAGCAGCCTTTCTACAGCCAAGCGCAGGACGACCGACTTGCCTACGCCGGGCAGACCAGTGAGCTGAAGCAGTCCTGGGGCGCTGACCGCCTGGACCACCTGGGTGACGCTGCTCTCACGCGGGATCTTCAGCCCGTGGATGTCGTTCGCAATCTCGCCCAGAGCCAGCCGCGTCTCCTGCTCGATAGACTGCAGCGCGCCAGAAAGGCTCGGCGCGCCGGCTAAACGAAACGCGCCATTCAGCCTTGCGACCAGCGTCTTGCGGTCAAAGCCTGCGGCACGCCCCTCCGCACGGCGCACCAGCGACAGGAGCCTGCGCCAGAGGTCGTCGGCACGGCATCGGTCAGCGGGTGCGAGCATGTTGGCCAGGTTAGCGACCGAGTTGTTTTCCGTCACTGAGCCTTCGGCCAGGAGCTCCATGCGAATAAGAACGAAGTGCGCGAGGAGCTTGTGGACAGCAGCATCAAGCTGCTCCGAAGCCACGTGGTTGGTCAGAATCTCCCTAACCACATCGAAGTGTGTGGCTTTGTCCCCAGCCACGCCCGGCGTACGGAGCTTGCGCACAAGTATTTCCGTGGAGCTCTCATCCCGCGCCCACTCGCACAGAGTTTCGAACGTCCGTCGGCTAGCATCTGCAATCTGGCCGGTAACCACACCTACTCTGTCCTGCCCGACCTGAAATGCAAGTGCGGACACGGTGAGATGCGCTCGCTCAATGGTCTCGCGAAAATCCGTGTTCGTGTCCGCCGCGCTAATCCGGAGGCTCTCCTTGACCTGTGCGCTGAAGGTGGCTACTGCTTGGTCGACGCCCCGCGCTCGAACAACCATGTCATCCAAGGGTTGGCCTAGCGGGCCCTGCTGCACGGCCACATGGATGACCGAGCGTGCCGTGAGCCCGAGCGCCGGCGCCTCACCCAAGAGGGCGACCGCATACACCGCTGCAACCGTGTCTTCATAGCTGAAGCCCTCACCGCCTGTTAGTCCAGGAGGCGCACCTCGTTGCGTTACGGTGCTTGTTGCAGTCATTCCCTGAGCCGGTTGCGAATTCATCCAGTGATTGCCCTTTTAGAATCGAGTCAGGTCTTTCAGGTTGTCTCGCGTGGACCTGTCGTTCTTCACCTTTAGATACTCCGCCTCCAACGCAAAAACCGATTCTGGCGCAAGACAGGCGTACCAAAAAAAACAGCCCTTCAGCACCTCGTGGACGTGTTCCACACGGTATTCGCTTGATTTGAGGCTTCTTCCATGGATAGTAGCGCCTTCTGACTACTCGACGCGTAAGGCGTTAATTGTGCCGTGCGGCCGTTACCAGTAGGCAAACGCAAGAAGTGAGAAAAGTGGCGCATATGCCGAGAGGCTGTTGCGAATAAAACCAAAGGTCGCCTGAGTGATGAACTCGAGGCAACTTCTTTTTTTGATGCACCAGGCCTACACTTTGCGGCTTTGCGTGCCCTTGTCCAAGGTCCGCTATCGGCTGTGAATTCAACTGGTCAATGCAACACAATATCTGCCTAAGGCTGAAGGAGTGTTTGTATGAAGCAAAGACCGCGGATTTACTACACCGAAGCTCAGAAAGCGCTGATGTGGGATCGCTGGAAGGCCGGCGATACCTTGCACGAGATCGGCAAGCTCTTTGACCGGCCGCACACCTCGATCCACACCATCCTAAGTGCAACAGGCGGCATTCGTCCGCCGGCCAGGCATCGGTCTCGCTTAGCGTTAACGATGGCTGAGAGAGAGGAGATCTCCCGAGCATTGGCTGCTGGCGAATCGATTCGCTGCATCGCCAGACGCTTGAGACGAACTGCCTCCACCATCAGTCGTGAGCTGCTGCGCAATGATGGCAGAACTTGCTACCGAGCGGCTAAGGCCGATGCTGCAGCCTGGGAGCGTGCTCGTCGCCCCAAGGCATGCAAATTGGCAAGCAACCCTGCACTGGCTCAGATCGTGGCGGTTAAATTGCAAGGTCTATGGTCACCCGAACAAATAGCGGGATGGCTCAAGCGAACCTATCCGGACCAAAAGGAGTTGCAGGTGTCTCATGAAGCCATCTACCGCACGCTATTCGTCCAAACACGTGGTGCTTTGAAGAAGGAGCTGCTGGAGCATTTGCGACGAACCAGAGGCATGCGTCGCTCAAGGCACTACACCCAGAAAACACCTACCCATGGCCGCATCGTCGATGCAGTGCCTATCAGCGAGCGCCCAGCCTGCATAGAAGATCGTGCAGTCCCAGGTCATTGGGAAGGCGACCTGTTGTTCGGTGATGCATACAGCCAGATTGCGACACTGGTCGAGTGGCATACGCGCTATGTGATGTTGGTCAAACTCGTGGACAAAGACTCGTACACCGTAGGAGCCGCACTAGCCCGGCATGCGCAGACATTGCCCAGGCAGCTGTATCTCTCTTTGACTTGGGACCGAGGAAGAGAAATGGCCGGGCACAAGCGGTTCACCCTGGTAACCGATATCCAGGTCTACTTCTGTGACCCGCAGAATCCCTGGCAGCGAGGCTCCAACGAAAACACCAATGGATTGCTTCGCCAGTACCTGCCCAAAGGCATTGATCTGTCTGCATACTCACAAGACAGCTTGGACGCTATTGCCAGAGAGCTCAATCAACAACCACGCAAAACTCTGGGATATCGAACCCCTGCTGAAATGTTCGATGCGTGTGTTGCGTCGATCGGTTGAATCCACAGCCATGAGCAGTCATTCATCCAACATTGGCCTTTGCTTCCTCACAACAATCTTCAATCTCGAAATTTTAGGTTTTACTCAGAAGCTTGCTTGTAATTGCTCACTCTCAAGATTGCAGATATATTAATTTTCATAGGAATGACTATCAATTTCCTGCTCGTTTAAATCTATTTATTCCACACAATAAGGAAGTAAGCTTTGAGTGAATTTTTTGAGATTGCATATTCAGCTGTTTCGAACAGGCTATGTTTCTTTACTGGAACCGGCTTTTCCAAAGCAGTTACCGAGAATGCCGCCCCCAGTTGGCAGGGGCTATTAGAGTCGTTATGCGAAAAATGCGAAAATCCCACTGCAATCAAGGAGAGTCTTTTCCCGACTGATAGCAGCAATCCACTTAGCTTAGAAGAGGCAGCACAAGTCATATCTATTGAGTTGCTAAAAAATGAAAATAAAATTCATGAAGAAATTGCTGGTTTAATAAAAGCAATAGAGCCCAAAGGCGACAACTCACAAATTTCAGATTTTTTGTCTAAACGATCTTTTCGTGTCGTAACTACAAACTACGATAAACTGATAGAAAAACTCGCCGGCGATTCAGATTGTCATTCATTAACACCTGGCTTACCCATTCCTCGTTCCCAGGCAAGAGTTAAAGTTTACCACGTTCATGGTTCTGTTGACGCCCCAGAGAACATGGTTGTGACTTCAGATGATTACTTCAAATTCATTAATGCAGAGACGTATTTCTCGAGAAAACTAAGCACCGTCCTTCATGAGAACACAGTGGTGATTTTGGGGTATTCCCTTGGCGATACCAATCTAAAAGCAATTATTAGTGACTACAAAGGTTTCTCAAGAAATCACGTTATTGGATCAAATATATTTTTAGTTTCAAGATCCAGGGTGGCACAATATATCAAAGACTATTATTCTCATTGCTACGGTATACGCGTTATTGATAATACCGACGTGCATGAATTTTTTAGAAAATTAAATTCAGCCATCCCGGAAGCTGAAAAATGTGCAGAATCATCAGTTGCTAATATAAGAAATGTTATATTCAAGAGTCATAGCTTCACAAAAGAATTCTTAAAAGTAGAAAATTCATTTTTCGAAATCGTTGCTTCATTAGCTGCCATAGGAATAAGCATTAATGATTCCAGGGTGGTTGCTGCTTTAGGAAATATTATTGACAAAAAGACTGAACTAACCAAAGAAAACAATGCTTGGGAACAGTATGAGCACTTGGCAAGATGGCTTATTTATTTAGCCAGCATCCTAGAGCTCAAAGGAACCTCTATAGAAGGAGCCTTCCTTACATCAACACTGAGGTCCATGACAACGATGAGAAAAGAAATGTATGTTGGTTACTCCTGGCATGCATATAAATCATGGAGCAATCGATGGGATTCAATCATTTCTTCCAATAGGTTTCTTATTAAAAAACACATCGAAGCCAATACAAGCTGGGCAGATGCACTTTCAATTGTGCACAGGGGGTAGGCATAACAAGTTGCTCAAGTCGGACGGCCATCCGAGCTTCGCCTGCTCTGTCGGCGCTTAGCTCCAAAATTAGCGGCTGTCTGCTTCGGGTCGCCTTCTGCCGGTGCGTTCGGCCATACGCAGTCAGCCGCGAAGCCTGTCTGGCCTGCTGCTACAGGCTGGTTCATGCTTGGCGAGTAGTGTCTGCCCATATACAGAGCGGACGAAAATACGCAGTCTTAATTGGTTGGTTGAAATCCCAAGCCTTAACGGCGCATGGACTGTACTTCGAGTCCTACGCTCAATCTACATAGTTGAAGCGTGCAGGCTCCCCATCCCAAGCACTATATAAATGCCTCCCATCCCAGTAGCTAATGCGCCCCCTCTCATCCACGGTGCGCTCAGCTCGAAATACGGTCTCGGCGCAGTGGAACCCAAGGGCATCGACGCCGAACGACGGCACCTCCGTCCCAATCTGTCCATAGCCATCGTGTGTCACCGTGCGTTTAGGTAGGGACATCAACAGCGCAGCGTGTTTCGTCTCCTTAAGAACTACCGCGAAGGTGTTATGGGTCATGTTGTACCCCCAGGTCGCGTGCAACACCTTTGAGTCGACAGCAAGTGACATCTGATAGAGCAGGCGCTCAACATTGCTCTTAGACACGAGCAAAGACTTGTCTTTGACGATGCCATTTGCCGCTGTAGCGCACCATTGCGCGACGTCTGCATTCGTCGCTAGTTCAATAATATTTCCTTCTCGAGCCGCAAACTCCCTCGCACTCGGAAGGTATGAAGAGGTCGTGACGAACAACCCTTTAGGAGCTTTATCGACGGCCATGACACCTCGGAGCGCAGCTACGGCATCAAGTTTAATCTTGCGGTGTGGCGCATACCGTTTAGCCTGAACTAGGGTCAGAACGTCACCCAATGGGTCCCGTTGCCAGAGGCGGATGTCGACTCCACCGTCACCGGAACCTGGACCCAATTCTGTGGTGAATCCTTGGTTTTGGAAGACTCTGCTTAAAAGGACCTCAAAAGCGCGTGGGCTGAGGCGGTGGAAATAGTCTGGATTTGAAGCGAAGTGGGCATAAAGCTCCTCGTAGACGTCTCCGACATCTGGTTGAATCAGCGAGCAGACCCATTGCCAATGGAAATACGACTCTAAATCCGCGTTTAGTGCCGCGTCGTTTGCGAAGAAGTAGTACGTATAGCCGTTCTGGTTTTCGCAGGAAAAACCCAGTGAGGCGATGAATTCGTGGAACTGAGGTGAGGCCACCTCAATATCTTCATCAAGCACACGCGCTAGGTCTCCATTGCTATAAAGAACAGTCACAACGGCGGGTGAGCCAGGCTCTCCGCCTACGTGCTGAAGAAACTCTTTGAAGCCGCTATCAAACCAGAGGTCACGCTCTTCGGCCCACTTTTGTATGGCTGCTTCAAGACTTGATATTTCCAGTGCCAACTGAATATCTGTATACCCGACGTTCATCGAACTCTTCCTTAGCTGGACAGGAAATAGAGCTGGCAAGGATAGCGCCTGCAAAGGTGAGCTGTAGATCAACAACTAAATTTTCTAGCACTGCTTGCCAAATGCTCACAAAACGACCATGCACAATCCTTACCTCCCAACCCGGCCGAGACAGAAACCTCTACGCATCCGCCGCCAACAGTTGAAGCCCGAACGACTGCAATGGGTCGATAGCGCCTATTCATGCACAGCGATAGCGGACATCTAGCAGTCACTTGGATGGCCCTGATGGCCAGCGTCTGCTGCTACCCTGAAAGCCGTCACAGCTTCGGCTTGAACATTAGCGCGCGGATGATCGCTATGCGGTGGTGAGCGAACCCGCGCGATGAGACCATGGGTGGCAGCAACCGCTGCGAAGCCGGCATTGATCGAACCCCAAGTATCCGTAGAACAGATAGTGTCTACGCCGACGGCGTCCTGGCATCTCGCTCCTCACTGGCAAGCCGCTTCTCCAGCGCCGCCTTTTGCTGGAGCGTGAGCGACGATCTGCGCAACGTCTGCGTCAATCCTGGCACTGCCAGCCGCACGATGGGATCTTTCTTCGCGAAATACTTGGCGATCTCCTTGGCGCCTACCAGGAAATCCGCATCATTCCTCTTGAAAACACCCACCGCACAGTGCTTCATACGCACCTTGTACTCCAGCGTGTTCGCGTTGAAATAAATTCCCGCACCCTGGGTAACGGTGTTCTTCCAGTGTTCACCCAAATGCTTGGCTATCGTCACATCCTGGCGGACGACAGAGCCATCAAAGAACAAAAGCGTGTGAATGTGGATGCCCTTGTCAGCTCCGTACTCAAACTTGGCTGCGTAGCCAATAAAACTGTCCTTGAAGCTATTGGCTGTGTAAGCATGGAATAAATCCCAATCATTCAATACTCTGAGCTCTGGTTCCCAGTCATCGGTATAAATCTCTCCGTAGGAGAGGTCGAGTCGAATGACCATCAGCTTGGAGTAAATCTTGTTCAAGTCGTTAATGTACTCAAACAGAGAGTGCGCCAGTTGTTGCTCCTGGCGAACATGGTTCTTATAGATTTTTTGAAAAGCAGATGATTTCACCCATTGATCTAGGCTCTCAAGGAAGTGAGCCTGATCGATGTAGTTGTCTGGGTGTTGATCATCATTAAACAACGCATTGAGTTGCCCTTCATGGTTGCAAGGGTCAATGCCAACAAAACAATGGCCTGCCAGCCAAAGCCAAGGATCCCTGCTCTTGATCAGCTTGCGCAGGACTGGCGCGTAGGCATAAGGCGACATCAGGCCACACACTTGAGCAAGTTGCTTTTGAAGGCTCTTGCTGGTGAGAGCCTTTTTCCACTTCATGCTCTTCAATTCATGGTGAATCACTTTCATGCAAGTTCTCACCAGAGTGAGTGCTGAAAGATGAGTCTGCGAGTCTTGCATTTGGATCATTCTGAATAGTGTGCGGCTTGTATTGTTCGCGATGATTGGTTGATATGTAGTTATTGGTTTATTGAAAAGCGCTTTGTCACTCTAAGGGGGTGTATATTGATAGGTGCCTATGCTGGCTGTTGATTAATATATCTTTTAAATATATTAATATCAATAATATATACTCTCTGTTTGGCTTGTATTAAATAGAGTGATAAATGACCAGTTTTCTGTCGGTTTGATTGTGTTTGTTGTGTAAGTTGCTTGAATAAGTTAAATCGCTAAATGGGAGAGCGTTGGAAGATGCCAATAGTGTCTGAGCTAAGGAGGCCTCGGCTCTTGGTAAATTCCCTAGAGTAATTTACGCTTTCCAAGTTAGACAAGGAATTGTTGGTGTTGCTCAATTGGAATTCCTTGTTGCTGCCAAAAAATAACTGGATATGTCCATGAGTCAGAAGGTACTGCAATACCAGGCTGACAGATTCAGGGTCACGGGGGCGAGGGCCTGATTGCTGAATTTCACGACGGGTGAAAGTTCTCGGGGAACCGAACCCAGTGAGAGGGCTCTTGCTACGCATCCATACCAGAATCTTCTCGGCATGTTTTTCGATGTTCTTTTCCTCGGGGGACTTCGCAAACAGGCTATAAAACTCCCGCAAGTACCATTCGACGATAGCAATAGCCCGCTGCACAGAGTCTTCCGAAATGGTTTGTGCATCGCCTTGTGCCATTTCGAAAATGGCGGCCATGCGCGCTGCGTGTTCCGCTGCTTTGGAGGCAAAGTCCTTGATGGGTGACAGGCGACCGAATTGCGGATCGAGGCGGGACTCGATGTGGTTGAAGAAAGCCACCCAGCAGTGCGCTGCCTGTGGCTCAAAAGTCAGAACACGCCGGGCCTCGCCATTGTGATGGCGCTCAACGGCTTTCAGCAGAAGCTGGTGAACTTGGGATTGGAAAGTCAAAATGCCCGATGGCAGCGAATCGCTGTTGTCACTTCCGTCGACAAACCGCTGACCTGCCGTGGATTTGGGGAAGGCGACGAGGGTGCGAGCAAGATAGCCGACCTCGCGTGCGTAGTTGCCGCCCTTGCCGCAGAGGAATTCCAACATATGGGGCTGCACAGCAAGGCCCGTGCTCAGGCGCGCGCCTTCGACCCATTGGCTATCGGCCTGATCCTTGCGGTCCATGTCGAGTGTTTGGCCATCCCAGGCTCTGTTAAACATGGGAAGGTTGCTCATGGTGCGGCCTTTGATCAAATCAGCCGCTTCGTTCGAATGGAGAACTGCAGTGCAGGGGTTGAGGCTCAGCTCCGAGTACAGTGCCGCCTGGGTGATGTCGGACAACATGAAGCGCATACGGGCGGGGAGCAGGGGAGCAGCTCGCGTGAGCTGGCTCAACTCTTCTTCCGTGGCGGTGTTGTCACGGCCGGCCTTAGCATTTTTTTCCAGCCGCTGTGTCAAGCCTCGGACTTTTGCGTGTCGGATTTTTTCATCCAATTTGAAATTGGCCGAACCCTCGGTGTACTGCTGCCGCATGGTTTTTTCCAGGCGCCGGATGGGCTCGAAAAAGAATCCGTCCGCAGCAGTCTTGCGCTCTCCCGAGTCGGCGAGAGTGAGGAAGTACAGGGAGATTGGCGTGACCCCGGGAAGGCCAGGGCGCTTCACATCAGCCAAGCCCTGGCATGCCGTTGCCATAGTGCAAAGCGCAGAGGCTGCGATCAAGGGAGTAGAGGCTTTGGTCAGGCGCCGCACATCGTTCACAGCGTCCAAAATGAGTGGCGGCAATTGATGCGCGGGGTAGCTGTCAGTGACGGGAAGTGAGTTATTCAACATCGCCAGCCCCTTACTGCTTTGCCGACTGGGCATTCAGCCAGGCGTCGATGTCATGCAGACGCCAGCCCTTGGCGCCACGGAGTTGAGTGCCTCCGTAAAGAGGGAAGGGCTTGGGGAAGGTCGGGTCGTACTGCGAGCTTGCCTTGTTGATGCGGCCGTAGATGGTGGAGCGGCTCAGGCCCGTGATACGGATGACGTCCTTCAAGCGGCATGCCGCATTGGGTGCAAATTCGGGGCGATTGGGGGATTGCATACGAAACCTTTCTCGTTAAATTGATTAAGGCTTCATGCTGCTGGGGCCCCAAATGCCAGTCGATTGCACTCTTTGCTTGTTCTCCTTGTGGCTGAGAGCGCGTCATCGATAAGTGATTGACCCTACGTGATTTTTTGCTGGGTTTGTGCAAGGACGAAAACAGGCAAAGATTAGGCGGTTTTTTGTGGCGATCCCCCTGGGCTACTGGCTACTTTGGCTACGTCGCCACGCAAAAGCGGCTACAACCGATCCCCAAAACGCGGTTTTTGGCATAAGAGGAGCTGCGCCAAACAAGCAATCTGGCTGTCAGTTGGGAGGTGTTGATGCGGCTTTGAGCACGCCTATCAATGACTTGAACTAAGCCATTGAGGAGAAGACGTTCTGGGAGGGATGCCTTCCTGGCTTTACCTGCGACCGCCTCGCCGAGACGGCGTCAGGCGAATGATGGTGGAGATGGACTTAGCGTCAGTCTCTGTAATCAATTGGCCAAGTTTGCCAGCGACTGGAGATCCCTTGATCTGTAGCTTGACAAGCCAGCTCTCATAATCGCTGCTAGTCTTGAACTGCCTAACGTGGGAAAGATCTTCCTGCAGTTGTTTGACAAGGTGATCCAAGGCGACAGGCAGCCCATCTTTATAAGCCTTGCGCATTTTTGTCCTCTGACCATCCTGAGGTGGGTGTATCAGCTTGATTGCGACATCACGCAGTTTCGAACTTTTCCAGTCAGTTGAATTTTTGGCCTCAAGCTGTGTATGCAGCCACGTCTTAACCTCATCCGAATGCAAGGGAGGATTCTCCTGCCGTCTCTCTTCAATCCAGATTTGCAATTCATTGAAAACTTGAAGCAATTGACCTAACTGAGGAGATATGTGATCTCCTGTGACTGGTATTTGTGCGGGTGTTTTTTGGGGTGCTGGTTGACTCAGTAGATCACGGAGCCTGGCTTCATCGGCTGGTTGCAAACGTAGGTTGCCAAGTCGAACAAGAATTCCGGCATGATTTCGAAATTTTTCAATGGTAAGGTCATCCGATCGAGCACCCTGGCTGTCGATAACGGTAAAGCAAGGGAATAAAACAGGCGGTGCGAGAGGTTTGCCAAACGATTCGGTTTGCCACTGATCTAAGCCATGTGCTTTTCGCCTTTGATGAGCTGTCTGTATATCCCAAGTTTTTTTGCCGAATCCCCCTAAATGAATAATATCGAAGACTTTGATCTGGATACTTTCATCATCTCGCAATTTTGTGTAGTCATTGCGACTTAACTGGATGCACTCCACATCTTCAACCGGGTAGATCTTTGTTTTTGGCAGCAATGGGCTGGAGAGTTCGTTTCCGTTGGAAAGCGCAGAAAAGCACACGAGTCCTATTCGCCAGTTGGGTTCAATGGCTACCACAGGATCGATGCCGTTTTGGAGGGCAATATCCAAGAGTTGAGCTGTTGAATTTTCTAGCTCTTGAGCAAGAACTTCTAGTTTAGTGAATTGATTCGCAAGGCTCATGAAATGAAGATCAAAGGCGCACGCGGAACTGTTGAAGGCAGTTTGCGACCGGTCGCATCTGCAGGTGCATTCATCATGCCATGACCTGTGCTTGACTGTTGCCGGCTTTCAAGGCATAGAAGATGAGCCCGGAGCTAGTTCATGAAGGGTTAAGGTGACCGTGTCGCTTCTTCTTGCCTGTGAACACGATGCTACAACCAAGCGAGTTGTCGTAGGTCAACGATCATTGGAATCTGGGACTAGAAACGTTACTTGTTCAGGTGTTGTATTTTTGCAAATCTTTGCGCAAAGGCTTGTCTGGTTTAGGGGCCGGTAGACCGGGGAACAAACCGGGGAACATAGGCCTGTAAAAAAGGGGAGAAATCTAGGTTTTATGCTGCCTTTAGAGGTGGATTCAATTGACGCCAGCCCACCATACCTAGCAAAAAGCGCTCACTAATATCTAGTGGGCGCTTTTTTTTGTCAGATAGCATGGGTGTTACCTTCAGAGGCAACAAAGGTACACGCGGACCTCCGTATCCTTGGATCGGAGGCTCGGGAGTGACTGGCGCATTTTATTGATTAAATATCAGCAGGTACAGTTCGGGAGAGGCGCGTTGGTACTCCTGCTTCCAGGGATCACGGCCCATGAGCTTGAGCACATCGTCATACTGGTAGATATCGTCCACACGCCAGCCGTCATCTTCACGCGAGAGGACATAGCGGTATTCCACACCGACCGATGCCGCTTCAACAGTATTTTTCGAGATGGACTGTCCTGCCTTCGGGCGCGTGCTGTTTTTGATGGTGGCAACGACCAAGGCCCGCGATTCCGTCTCTATATCGACGCGATCGATCCGGCGATCGTAGGCAAACAAAGTGCATTCTTTGTCGTGTTGCAAGTAGCTTTTGACAGCCCCGGTAGCCAAGCGCAATTGGGCCTGCAGCAGCGCGGTTTGTTCTGCGGATGCTGCTTGCGTGCACTCCTGGTACTTGAAGTTGATTTTTGAATCCACCACGGCCCACCAGCTTTTCACGGCCTTGTCGGGTGTCGATATATCAACGCTTGGCGCCGTAAATGTGGGCTTGGTGGCTGCCTGCATGGTGGTCGTGGGCTTATCTTTTTGGCAGGCGCTGAGTGCCAAGGCTAAGGGGAGGCAGGCAAATAGGTAGGGTGTCCGTATCAAAGCTTGTCCTGAAATTATCGGTAGTGGGCAAGTTTAGTGTCTCGCCAAGCGTGGAGATGTCAAAAATGGGCCAAGCCGTGTTGTGTAGAAAATTCCCAATGCATGCAACGGTGTTTCCGGCCATAAAAAAACCGCCTAAAGGCGGTTTGGTGGTGTTTGAGCGCCCTGCGCTATCGCTTATTCCACTTGCGCTGCCACGCTTTCGATCGCCAGGCGCAGTTGGTCTGGGCTCACCACGGGTGCAGCAGCTGCATCGCTGGACTCGGATTTTAGGAAAATGCCTGTGCCGGTGTCTGTGCGGTTTGCCAAACGGCGCATGGCGGCAATCGAAGTGGCCTGGCCAAGGCTATTGAGCAAATTGCCTTCCCCATCATTCACGCTATAGATGAATTGGTAGCCGCGCAGAACTTTACCGGCCGAATTCACCTTGACACAGAGCACGGTTCCGGCGGCGTTACCGGTGACCTGGTGTTCGCAGCCAAAGCTGCCATCAGAGCTGGCCATGAGTCCGTTGCCATACTGAGTGGCTGGTTGCGCCTTTTCGAGTCTGAAAAAGTCTGCAGTTGGCGTCAGGGAATTGAGGGGACTGAACAGCCATATGCCCTTCAGGCCTTGGGGATCATTGGCGTAGGCGAAGTTGAAACGCGAAATCTCTTTCTCTGCCTCTCCAGGAAGGGTTATATAGCCCTTGGTGCCTGACACAAAACGCATCGACACAGTGCCTGCACTGCCGTCTTCCTTGCCAGACAGCTCGCCGCTACCCAGATAGCGACCGCCGCGGTATTTGTTGAGTGGCGCTGCGTAGTTGTCATTCGCCAAAGGGCCACTGGTCATATAGAACGTGGCATTGCCGCTGGCATCGTAGGCATACATTTGCATGACAAGGGTGTTGTCCTGCACATCAATGGCCAAACCACGGCCTGGCTTGCCATTGACTTCGCTGGTCACAATCCAAGTGCCTGTCTGAGGTGCAAATGCTTGCGCCAAACCGGTGCCGAGCAAGGCGCCAACCAATGCAATTTTCTTGAATACCATCATCTCTCCATTGTTAATCTTTATATTCTACTAACTTATTCTTACATCCTGCTTGCCCGCAGGTCCTCGGCAGCTTTGTTTGCATTGGTAATGCGCTTATGACAAGGTATCCGTCTTCTATCTTCTAAAAAATTTTGCTATCTGCTGATAAAGCAGCATGAAGTATTAGCTTTTGCGGCGACGATACATGCAGGCAGCAGCTGCCAAAAGCATGCTGAGCAGCGCCAAGCTCCACGCGCCAGTCGCGGGAACGCTGGTGGGTGTGGCTGGCGGAGCCACATAAGGTGTCCCAATCAACTGCCCGGTAGTGAAAACGCGCATACCGCCGCCGATACCTGTGCATGCCGCATTGCTGCAAAGAAAGGACATGCCAAACACCAGATCCACCGTGGCAGGTGTGTTGGTGAGGGGGGCCGATGGCTCGATATCCAGGAGCGGCACATTCGTCAGGTCGCTTTGGTTGGCAGACGCGATGAAAAGTAATTCAGGCAAAGCCGACAAGCAGTGGGCCGTGGTGCATTGGGTGCGGAACTCAGCCGCTGCTCCCGCAGTGCCCGCCGTCGTCTTTAAAGCGATATTGCTGTAGGTATTGCTGTCGGCGTCATACACAAAGGAGCCGGTGGCGGTCCCGCCATCGTCAAAGGTCACATCCGCCAATGTCCACTGCAGCGGTGCTGCTTGTGCGGTGGCTGTGAACGCCAGACTGAGCGCCACGGCGGCGGATGCAAATAGCTTTTTCATGAAGTCTCCCTCGGTTGTAGAAGGAGAGGAAGTTAACAAAATGTAACTACAAATGCAATCGATATATTCGCTAATTTTTCCTGAAATC
The DNA here is from genome assembly GCF_024809975.1 of Comamonas sp. BIGb0152. GTDB lineage: Bacteria > Pseudomonadota > Gammaproteobacteria > Burkholderiales > Burkholderiaceae_C > Comamonas. The sequence continues at coordinate 2,060 of NZ_JANUDY010000018.1, read as the reverse complement.
GCTGCATTGCACTGCATAAGCCGCAGTGCTGTTGAGAAAAATGCCACCTGTTGGCGATCGGCTTGCCGGCGCCTCTTCCTGCTGGCCCATGCGCGTCCACAGGAATGCCTCCAGAAAATGCATGGACATGCAGATGGTTGCTGTCCTGATTCATTTGACCAATAAACAAAGCCGCCCGAGGGCGGCTCTGCTGGCAATCAGCCTTGGCGCCGGCGCAGGCAGCGCCCGCCCAGTAGTACCAGCAGCGCTGCCAGGCTGATGGTGCTCCAGGGGTTCAGCGATGGCACGGCTTGTGGAGTCGTTGGCAGCGACGGGGGTGGGGGTGGAGGCGGCACGACCACCGCTTGCACGGTAAAGCTGCCCACGCTCGACTGCACGCTGGGCTGATCGCTGAGGTTGGCGATGACTTCGTAGTTGCCCGGTGCCAGCCCGGCGGGCCAGGTCAAGGCGTATTCGCCACTGCTGCCGGTCACGGTGGTGGCCTGGCTGGCGCTAAAGCCATCGGGGCCGGAGAGACGCAAGGTGATGGCTGTGCCCAGGGGCAGGGGCGTGGATGCGCCGTCACCTGGTGCTGCCGAAGTCGCTACGCCATTGAAGCTCTCCGTCTGCGCCGTGGTGATGACGGGCGTTTGCACGGCCACCGTCACCGCCAGGGTTTGCAGGATGCAGGCGGACGAGGTCGCACCGCCCACGATTAGGCGCGTAGCCGATGGGATGGTGTCATACAGGGCGACGGTCAGGGTGTTGAGCCCCGTCTTCCACTGCAGATCTGTACTGGCGCCTGCACCCAGAATGGGGCTGGTGCCGCTCAGCACACCGTTGATGTAGTAGCCAGCGATCTGGTCATCGGCGCCCACGCCGCCCAAGCGCAGCTGGTAGGTGGCCGCATCGGCCTCGGGCGCCAGGTAAAACTGGTAGCGCAAGAAGCGCGTCTGGTTGGCGGCCGCGCCCCCATTGGGGTTGGCCAGATAAAAGCCCACGGAGCTGAGCGATTGGCCGGTGCCCAGTTGTGGGCTTGTTAGCGTGCCGCCGCTGTAGGCAAACACTTCACGGCCTGAGAAATGCTGCCAGGCCATGGTGGGCAGGCTGCTGAGCGCAGCGGGCACCGCATTGCCGGCAAAGGTCAGCGACGTGGGGATCTCCTCGGTGGCTCCGGCCGTGGCTTGCGGAATTGTGTGCGAGCCGGGTGCTGCCGGGTTGAAGGCATAGGCCCAGCGCTGCTGGTTGCCACGGTCGCCGATGCTGGTGGCGTTGGTGTTGAGCACCTGCCCAGGATCCTTGAGCGCTCCTGCTGTCAGTACGGGCTCGGTGGCGTTGCTGCAGGTGAAGGTGGGAATGCTGAGCGGGCTGTCTGCCCGGTAAACCAGCTGGGCCTGGCTCGCCAGCGGGGCTGCCAGCAGCAAGCCCACCACCCAGACGGGAGAAGAGAGATGTCGATGCATGGGTTGTCTAAACCTTGGGTTCTTAATATTGCGATGGATTAAAAAACGCAGTGGTGCAATACCTGGCAGAGAGGCTGACTGGCACACGCAGCGGCGGGCAGAAAGCAGGCTGTCACCAGAAAAGCCCAGCCTTTGTGGGCGTAAGGCGAGGCCGCCGACACTAATCAACTAGTGAATATTGCTATAAACTGAGTTTTAAAAATAGAGTGTGTTTATAGCATTGGATTAATAATTTATTGTCGGGCTGACAGTAATTGACATTGAGCCACTCCGACCTGTTATTACAGCGCTATCCGGTGGGAAGGGATGCATTGCCCGGCAGCTTGGTAGCCATGGGCGATGGGTTTTGGAAGGCATCGCCTCCATGCCCCTGCTGGAGGGGTTTGTGGCACCCGTTTGGGCAACGGGCTGAATCGACAGCATCGGCAGGCAAGGCTGGCAGTGCCAGTCATGCGCTTGGGGAAAAAACAAGGGCGCAGCTAGGGACCCTCTGCAAAACTCCCTGCCCTGGTCTGAACGCGGTCTCGGGCGATCCGCTGCGTTGTCTTCCTTGTCAATAGCTCGCTATTGACTGCAAAAGACGCCTTGCGCCTCATCCCGATCCGCGTCCATCCCGCT
>NZ_JANUDY010000017.1 GCF_024809975.1 Comamonas sp. BIGb0152 | reverse complement strand
GCAAGATTGGACATCGTGGACTGGATCGAGGGCTTTTACAACCGCGTGCGCATGCACACGGCCATCGGGTACATGGCCCCCGTCACAAAGGAGCGCAGCCTGTTGGCTGCATGACTTGGTGTACGTGGAAACGAGGCAGGGTCAGGCATTCGTCCGCCAGTCAGGCATCGATCTCGCTTAGCGTTGACGATGTCTGAGAGATAAAAGATCTCCCGAGCATCGGCTGCTGGCGAATCGATTCGCTGCATCGCCAGGCGTTTGAGACGAGCTGCCTCACCTGATGCTTGAGGATGTTGAAGATCAGTTGCCCGGAAAAGGTGCCGTGAGCGAATACGAGCGACTTGCATATGTAGGAAGGGATGACGGTCCTGTGGTCAACGAGCTTGCCAAGACGAATGGCGAACCAACGCTTAACTTCGTGATTGGCCATCGTCAGGATTCATCTTCCATACTGAGCTCAATCTCCAGATCTCAGCTGCGTCGTTGAGCGAGCCCGCGTAGCTGGCTGGCTGTAGACTGCATCGACGGTTGCGACCACCTTCTCGACGTTGCCCGCCGACACCAAGTCCACCTCGAACGTGTTCACGGCGTAGAACGGGCGCACCCATGCGTTGTGAACCCGAAGAAATTTGTGTCAGGCCCTATAGTGAATTGCCCTTCATCCAGCAGTCACCTTTGAACTTCTAAACAATGGACCGGTTAGAACCAGAAATGGGCCTTCATCAATGAAGCACTGACTGGCTCGGCCTGCGACTACCATAGCAGTAGATCGGGTCCGTTGTGACGCGCCCCACGCCTAACGACCATTTGCTGGCGGTCAGTGTGAGTTCAGCCTATGGCGGCGAGAGGCAGCAACCGCTGCTGGTCCGAACTCCAGCGTGGCAGCTTCAGGCTGATGTAAGTCACCAGGGGGATCAGAAAGCGCTCGTCCTCATTTGTTTAGTTCCAGCGCCTGAACCTGTCTGGTATCGACAGGAGACAGGACATAGCCAATCTTGGGATTGCCAAGAATGGCCACCAACAGACGGCATACGAGCGCCTGCATTTGAAGCATGACTTTTCCTGTATGTAGGCCTGGACTATTGCCGTCGTAGATCGCGAACCCCAGCGGCTCGTCGAAGAAAAGTGCTTCGTGGATCGCATCGTTTCGAACCGTCGCCAGATCTGCAGCGCTCATGGCGCTGTCTGCCCAGGAAGGCACAGGCAGGCCTAATGTCGTGCAGATCCATTCAATACGACGTGCGTGCGGAACCGAAGGCGTCTTGACCTGCTTGCAAGCAACGAGTTTGAAACAAGCATCGAGGGCCATGTACAGGTACTGGAACCGCTCAAAAGGAAGACTCTGTGGAAACTGTGCCAGGAACAGGGCATGGATGACGGCGGAGACCCGTTTAGACGCGCGGGGATCAGCAGCTTCTACAGCAAGGTAGTCCAGCGCGAGCTGAACTGCATCCGATAAATTGCAACCCACTAGGATAAAGTCGACCAGCTTGCCCGGTTTAACCGGTGTTGCGTCGAGGAATCCAGCTTCGGTCGTCGTCAAACGCATACCTGTGAAAAACGACAGGCACCAGACGACGAACTCGAGATCGTCGGGGTTCTGATTGCCATGTAACGTCAGTTGATGGGTCTTAGGAAGCCCGAAGACGCGAGCGCGATAGGGCATCTCGTAGACCTGGCCGGTCATGAAATTCTTTGTGCTTTGGGCGCCCGGATAAATCCAGTCCTTCACGACATGCGGATCACCTCTGACGAGACTTATAGCGTTCCGAAAGTCAGAATGAGTTTGCAACGTGAACTGCGTGGTCGAGATATCGACTCTCTCGGGGTAATAGCCGAACAGCGTTGAAACGCTGGACTCTGCCGTCGACTGATTGTTCTCCGTCATATTCCCAGAACTCCTTGAGGCAATCAAGACTTGACCAGTTCTCGTACTGATTCAGGATCGAATCCTTGGGAATGCAGTTGGAGGTCGTCGACCAAATCCGCCAGCTTAAGGAACCGCTTGTGCTCGGCCAAAGCCATGCAGTGATCATGCAGTTCAGACCCCTGCCTGATGAGGACCCGATGGCGGCCAAGAAACGCATACGGCGTACCGCGATGACTTTCGAAATTTCGGGAATACAAGGCACCAGCCCACCGCCCTTGTACCTTGGCAATGATCTGATGCCTGTCCGTGTCAAGCGTCACGCGTCGTAAATGCCATCGCTGGAGAACCAAATGGACAAGCGCACCTTCGGGACTGTTCTGCAGAGGTATCGTCTGGATCGTGCTTGTCGGGTCCGCATCGAACAGCATCGATGCGCGTCGATTCGCTTCGAGCACATAGAGCGGCTCAACCATTTGCTCTTGTCGAAAGATGTGGGTCGCAGCGTCATACGCGATCGCGGTAAGCTGTTCCGCATAGATACTGCGGAACTGCCCTTCGGGCGCCGGAAGATCCAGCCTCGTCTGCGCGACGACGCATGAACCCGAGAGTTTTTGAAGTCCCTTCCAATCCACGTGGCGCACGACCGCCTGACCGAATCCACGCAAAGGGTTAACTTCATACAGCCGGAAGCAGAGAAGATCCGGGTATTCATCTGCAGCCACAGAAAGTTGATTGTCCGTGTACTGATCGAAGACATTGCCACCGTTGAGTTCGGATTCCTCATTGAGACGATAGATCGACTGGGGGTCGTAAACGTCGCGCGATCTCAAGAATGCTCGGTAGCCATCATGTATGCACTGCGATATGGCGCGGCCCATCTTCACACTTTGCTCCGACTCGAGCACTTGACCGCGATCGAGCGAATACACAATCCCCTGGGGAGAGTTCACATTCGCAATGCTCGCCCCAACTCTCCATAGGTCGAAGCAAGTCGCGGAGGACCTGAATGGTGCCTGGAATCCACAGACTGCCGTGGTTGACATGCCTGACCCTCGATTGAGTCGGGAAATCACGGACGTATGTGCATTCAGACGGAATGTCGGCCTCTGGTCTTCGATGCGAAACACCAGTCCCAAGGCGACATCGACCCCGGACTGCTCACCGCGCCATTGGAAAGTGTGCAACCCATCCTTCTCCATCACGTTTATCTTCGCCCCCAAGAGCATCTCGGGAGTGACGTCGGGGACCGAGGCCGGGACTTTCTCAACCGCGCCGTCTAGGACCAAGTCGATCGGCACAGCTGCCGCAATCAAAAGATTGCGACACTGCTCGTATATATCGTCGATGACAACATCGTCACGCAGTCTCAACGTCACCGATGTGCCGGGAGACATTGGGCAATCGCGGAAGACGGTGTAGTCCCTCAGTTCGTCAAGAGAAACGTCGAACTGCAGCCCGGTGCGCGGGATGGTTCCGGACTCGAAAGCCAGTGACTTGATATGGGCTGTCGTGGCCACAGTGAATACGGACCAGAAGCCGGTTCCGAATCGTGCGATCGGGGCGTAATTCTTCGTCGCGTAGGCTGGCTCCTTGGCCCGGCTGCTCGCTACGCTCAAGAAGTGATTCAGGATGGTACGAAGCGACATTCCGCAACCGTTGTCAAATACGGTAATAGTGTGCCCCGCCCTGTCAAATTCGACTTTCACCTGCGGTTGGTATCCGTCGGCCGGGCTGGAATGGTGCGATCTGAATCGACATGCCTCGACCGCGTTCTGAACCAACTCACGGACCGGCGCGCCAGTCGAGCCTCTCCAGACAGCGTTCGAAGCCACCAAATCTATGACTGCCCGCTTGCTCATCCTGACACCCAGGCGTTCAAAGGTCGCGCCTGGCAGATCCAGTCTTCGTAGAAACGGCTCGGGTCGGATCTTCAACCGAGGAGTTTTTGACTGCCGGTCAATGTCGCAATATCCGCGTATCCAGCCTTCCATTTCATCAAAAGTCCGGTGGGCGAGTGCAAGCACGTCGCCATCATCGAACGTGCCACTGACGACCACCTGGCCATCGGCAGTCACCGCCAAGCTGTCACGGATGCAATCATGCTTCCTGTTTTCCCGGTAGGAGATCGCCGCTGCGCCGCCCTCAGTCTGCCGTGCTATCTCGACCACGCCGTCCAACACACGTGTGTCGCTGAATTCGATAGCGTCAGCAGTACACAGAATCGCCGCAAGCTGGCGAACATCCAGTACGCGATCATCCGCCGCGAATGGTATCCGAAGATTCGCTTCCAGTTCCGAAACACTCAGGTTGTGCGACTTCATGATCCAGTCAAGAGGTGCGACCAGATTTTCGGGAACGCCGAAGACCGATGCGTTCCGATGAATGTAGGCTCCCCCTCGCTTGGAATGTTCGCGGCGCAGGTAACTCGTCAGTGCGACACTGGTTTCCCATTCGTCGACAGGCAGGTCCAGCTTCGACTTGAGACCGGGCGCCTCGCCCGGAAAAACTGTCATTCCCAGGTCATGGGCATAGGCAGCTGCAATGAGGAGAAACATCTCTGGTGCCCCCAGCAACTTGTCCGATCCCGAATCGAAGCAACCATCCTGCAGTACATCTTGCAGGCGGCGCACGACTTGGAATCCATGGTGCGCGTCATGACGGGTGTACAGCGGGAAATGCTGCACCGTCGTCGCGAGAATGGGCGCTATCGCCTCGACGAAACGGACAGCACGATCGGCATACTCTGGACTCTGCGATGAAAGGTGCGAAAAAACTTTCGTACTTTTGATTTCTTCGACGGGATCCCTGACCAGCATGCTCACCTCCATTTTTAAGTCTTGCTGCTCATTCTCGTTCAAGACCACATTCCCACCGAACGGATTTAAATACCGTAGATCAACAATTTTGCCGCTGTCGAAAGTATCGGAAAAGGCCGCATGGGCTCCACGCCTCCATTCGCATAGCTGTTTACTACGCCTCGCTACGAGTCACTCGGGCTTGACAAGGTCCGGTGATGACTTGGGACTGTCGGCCGCATGGCAACCACTCTAAGGCCAGAAGCTGTAGCAGCCGTTCAGCATCGGTTTTCGAACGAACGCGATGGCTGCGCTGCTGTCGTTCAGCTTCGCGAAGCGACCGGCTGCAACGAGTCGATAGCGCCGCTTCAGATTCCGTGAAGGCGGTCCTTCGGTGGGTTCCAGTTCAGAAGACCGCTTCCGGTTGTAGAGCAGACGTGCAAAGTAGATACATTGCGAAGACAGCTTTGGGTAGCTTGAGTCACTCAGTCTGTTAGGTCGACTGACTGCGATCAGCCTGAATCTGGCATCGCGACTGAAGTGTGGATGAAATAGTTTCTAGACGCCTCCTCTTCACACCACCCCTTTAGGGGTGAGTTTTCACAATAATTTTTCCCGCTGAATTTGCATGTGTTTCAAACACGTCGGATTCAACGCCCGAGCACACCCAGAAAAGACGCCATGCCAATCCCCTGCAGGTAGTCCAAGATTCTGCTCTCCTGCGCTTGCGATGCAAGGCTGAGCATGCGATGCGGCTGGTTGTACTTCATCAGCGTTTGCACTTGTGCCTTGGCGTCTTTAGCCTGTATCTCACCATATGTGATCACTGGCTGCCCATCGGCATTAACTATCCACTGAAAGATTTCTGACGTGCCTTGGTAGACGGGATGCCGTGCCATCGCATCTTTTCTCAGAAGCTCTGGATCATTCCGTTTTTGAGCGGTTAGGATGTCCTCTTCAGCGCTTTGTAGCCTTCGTTTAGCTTCGCGCCGACTCCTCTCTAAGCCGCGTTCATATTCTTCGATTTCGAACCGAAGGCCCATAATTTGGTCCCGTTGCAAAGATCGCTGCTCAGGTAGCGCCTGGATCCGCTCAATTGCTCGCTGCGCGCGTTCGATCAGATTTCTTTCATACGGAAAATCTTCTTCAATTCGCTTCGCCGCGCTTTCGCGATCTCTCACAGCGCTGACGACAGATTGCTCTGCAGCCTTCGTGATGCGCTGCAGATAGTCCTCTCTCATTTCTTTCTGAAAGTCTTCACCATCGATGATGGTGCATTTGTACTGCACCACCACGCGTCCCTTTTCGTCCTTGAAACTATCCCAATGGATACTTTTGCACAGTGGCCGCTTGCTCAGACCGTTGGCAACTGTCGTGGTGCGAGCACCATCGATATAACTGGACTTGACGATGTCAACGGGGCTCTTGCTGCAAGCAGAAAGAGCGATGGCAGAGCAAGCAACAACGAAGGAGAGATTTTTCATAGGTATGTGAGAGGTGAATGTGGCCGCTGTCGCGGCCCATGGAGCGAAGCCTTAGAGAGACGTCTGAAAGGGATAGCTGGCATGCTTGAGACTCATCCGGCCTCCCACGCACTTCGGTAGGTCACCGTCGAACCGGGCGGTACCGCATTGCCTGGCGCAGGCACGATGCGGTAGGCACATCCATAACCCTTGAAGTCTCCGTCCTCGGGTCCATGTATGGAAACCTCGTTCGCTTTGAGACCTGCAGCGCGTAGCCGCTTGTCGTAGTCCATGTCGCACGGGCCTGTGGGCTGCGGGACCATGACCATGCCGGGGGGAACAGTCAATGCCCCTGCCTGCGACTCACTATTCGCTGCCGCCTCCGCCGTTGGACAAGTGGGGAACTCCAACTCGTCCCCAAAGCTGAAGAACTGGGGTTTGACAGTGCGCAACGCCTGCGCCGCCGCATCACGGTACTTCTGGGACTGGCAGTTGAATCCCAGATCTCTCACCACCCAGTCTTCGGATTCCTTCGCCACCATGGCGTCAGCCCAATGCCCTGCCGCCTCAATGGCCGGATCCTTTGCCAGTTCTGCAGTGAGCATTACCTGCCTGAACTGCAATGCCCTGCTCCCTTGCGCGACCAGGTAGACATTGGGAATATAAGCATTGCCGCAGTCCCGAAGACAGTCCGCCAGGTACTGCCCTGAGCCCATGGCTTCTTCAAACGCCCCAAAGGTCAGAGTATTGAGTGTTTGCCGCTGCGGCATGCCCAACAATCCACCAACATCCACATCACACCCCGGCGAGAGTGCCACCTGGACCGAGCGTATGGTTTTGTTCTGTTGTTCGCTCCGCAGCACCAGTTGACAGCCTTGGACCATGTAGTGATGCTGGTGGTCTTCGGACCGAACGGCAGGCCCTGCCCTTTGATTCACATACGCCAAATTCATACCGATGGCATCCCAGGAGATCAGTTGGGTGAGCAAGTCCGGCGTGGCTGGCGCTTGTTCTGCCGCGTCTTTGGAGCCAAAGATCGATTGGGCCTGCTCGACCAAAGAAGAGACGCGATTTCGTGCACGGTCGGTGCACCCCACCAGGGCTACCGCCATGAGCAGCGCGCTGCATGTTGTCAGTTTCATAGGGAAGTCAGAGATGGATATTGGTGGTCAAAGGAGCCCGGCGAACTAACGCAACGCGGAAAATCGGAATCGGGGAACCATGGAAGTCGCACCGGTTGATGCGATCCACCAGGACGGTTTGCTGGATCAAAGGGGTCAACCTTCCGCGATGACGCCGATCATTGCGAGCAAGACAAGCAGCGCGGCCACAAAGCCGACTGCAGCACCGATGTTGGTGCCACCCTGCTGGGCCAGTTCGATGCGGGCCTGCTCGGGTGCATGGGATGCCAGGATCTGGTCCACCAGTTGATTCACATGCTGCTGGTACCAGGCATTGCCCTTGAGGCCAAAGCCGATCGCAATGCCAAGATTGATGCTGCTCGTAATGGAGCTGGGAACGCCAATGACAAGTTCTGCAATCAGTTCAGCAACCACTACGCCGATGAAAATCCAGGAGTAGAGGTACATCTTGCGGTACCCCATCCAGCCAAAACCCACCAGAAAGGCAGCCCAGTTCCAGGACAGTTGGTGCTTGCGCTGCGCCGCCTCCTTCCACTTGCGCTCGAAGTAGCCATGGCTCTTGCCAACAAAGATCTGGATGGCCTCTTGGCGGGGCAATGATGAAGCTGGAGCAGATCGTAGATGCACTGCCGGCGCAGGAGTGACGTCTGGAGGTGAAACAGGAGCAGATGCAGGGGCGGATACCGTTGCAAGTACTTGTATGGTGTCCGCAGCAACTCCGGAAGGGACTTGCATTCCAACTTCACCAACATAGACGGACGGCGATGGAGATACAGAAACAGCCGAGAGAACAGGTACTTCATCAAAATCCAACGGTGCTTCCTGAGGAGCTAACTGGATGATGCATTGGGCGCCGGTGCTCTCAATGGCCCGCTTGTACTTGTCAGCAACCTCCGCAGTCACATCCTTCTTGACCACACAGGATGCTTGCGACAGCAGGCGTCCGGCCTGCTCAGGCGTGCACTTGAAGAGGGACGCAAGCTTTTGCGCCACCTGGTGGGCATCTGCCGCAGGGTGTCGTCCGCTCAGTACAACGTTGTATTTCTCTTGCATGTGTGACTCTTCCTCTTGTCGTTATTGGTGACGCCATAGAAAGGCATAACCAGCAGCAGTCTGGCTGCTACAGCGCTGAAAGTGAAGCAAACTCATCAAATCAGAACGCACCAAGGCCAAGACTGGAACAAGCCGTGCATCCGTTCAGCGACCTGTCAGGGGTGGTTCAATGGATTTGCGTCAGTGGTGAGACTGGCAATAAAGCTGGGATCTAGCAACTCACAGATGAAATACCAAAGGCTGTTGCTGATCGTCCCGTCAGATCGATGCCCCAACCCATGATCAACTCAAATCAGAGCCGCAGTGCTTGCACTTCCTGGCTTTGACCAGAATAGGTTCTGCGCAGTAAGGACAGTCCTTCGTAGCTTGCACCATGGGCTGGACGATAGGGTAAGAGCCGCCTTGGTGCGGCTGCGCACGACCCTGGCCTCCAAAGATCATCTGGAACCAGAACTTCCAGAGCCTGATGAAGCCCCATACCAGGATCGGCAAAAAGATGATCAGACCTAGGACGATGCCTCCCCCTCCCCCACCTGCCATGGCGATGTTGGGCATCAACACCCAGGGCAACAGACGCTCCAAGCGCATGCGCGCACTCCTTTTCTTGGTATTCGGCACGGGGAGATGCCCCGCTGATGTCAGATTGGGTTCCTTCTTGCATCAATATGTGAAGCAAACTCCGTAGATGTAAATGTATCAGAAACGGATGCTGGGAGGGTGTCTGCCAAACCCATTCCCCCTACTCATCTTCCTGATCCCGACAACCTGCGCGATGTGTTTGCGTACTGGGTGCGCCTCAAACGTGTAGAGAAAGGCTGGTCGCAGGAGCGCCTGGCGCTCGAATGCGAGTTAGACAGGACGTACGTATCAGCCGTGGAGCGATCGCGTTGGAATGTCTCGCTGGCTAATATCGAGCGCATCGCGCAAGCGCTGGATGTGGAGGCTTGGACCTTGATCAAGCCGCCGGAGACGCACTCGTAGCTCCAGGAATGCCATAGCCGCAAAAAAAAAAGAGAATCAGAAAGGATGAACCCGGCGCTAGCCGGGTTCATCCTTTCTGATTCTCACGTCGCATGTTGCGAATGCTTGGGCACGATGGTCACAACCTCCGCACATCGGCCTTGCAAACGCACTCCGTCCACAGAGCAAAGAACGCACTCACCGAGCGCATCCCACGAAACACGAGCGCCAAACCCGCTACCCCATGGCGCGCTCCACGCATGACTGACGACCAGTCCTGCCCTGATGGCATGGCTTGACCGAGGCTTGCTTCCCTCTACGGTTTCAGGCAACACAGTCATCTCCACACCCACCACCCAGACCCAGCAGTCGGTGTCCTCCAACTGGCCGTAGTGCCTGCGCTGCAATACCAGCTTGAGCAATGCACAACCACCATGCGTCAGAACAGCTCCTAGACAGTTCATCGACTCGGTTCCGATGCTCGTGGCGCTCCAAATCTCACAGTGCGGAAACAGCGCTTTCCCGCCATGGTCGTCATCTATGGGTGTGCTCAATGGCAGAGAGACAGCAATGCTGCGAATAGGCCGTTGCGTCATCACCGCTGCACTGCGCCTCAGGCACCATTCCAGCCCTTCCGGATCCGATACTCTGGCGCGATCTGTATCCGGAAACATGTAGCTCCAGCGCCTGCGCCCCGATAGGCTGACTATCCTGTGTTCCCACGGTCCATCAAACCGGATGCCATGCATGTAACGGTGGACGAGCCCCTTATCTGCAGAGTCAGCCATGCTGCTTGCCTCGTCCTCTCTCGGGTTGGTGCATCTCCTGCATATGCATCCCCTGCCCCGTGGGTTCTGCTGCCTGCGGATAGAACTCCTGCACGATCTCTGTCGCCTCCTGCTCTAGTTCCTCAAACAGGCCCAGCGCATAGCCTTCTCTGGCAGCTTGCTCCAGCGCTTCCTGGTTGTGGCCGAACTTCTGCGCATATTCCGCAGCCTGTGCTGCCTGGCTGATGGCTGCGTCAAGCGGCATTCCATTTCGGATACCCAGGTCCACGTAGTAGATCGGGGTGCGGTGCGACATGGCCGTGGATTTGGCGCGCAAGCGCAGCTCCAGTGGGAGATATGCCAGCAATCCACCACTGGCCGCCTGCAGGTACTGCATGCGGGTCATCAAGGTGCGCAGGGAGTTGATCCCGGTGGTACGCAGCACAAAGGTGCTCAGGGCGTCCGCCTGGTTGTCCGGATGGTCAATGCGCATGTGGAATCGGCCAAACGGTTTGCACCCGCCTTCAATGGCGAGCGCACACAGGTCCGGGCCTTCGCAAGGGTGTGCCTCAACGCCCTTGCCTGTCATGCGTTTGCAGGTCTGTCCATCTCCCACACAGAGGGGCCGCGCCGTGGCCCGGTCGAACAAGGTGTAGTTGGCCCGAAGGTTCAGCGCCGGGTCGTTGAAGAGCACACGGATGGGGATGCTGCGCAGCTTGGGTTTGGCAGAATGGGCGTTGGCTGGAGCTTTGCCATCGGTCGGGCTGACAACCTCCGTCATCGTCTTCTGCGCCGAGTTGGTGCCTTGCTCGCTATCGCCCTTCGTGGCCTGTGATGGATTGGCTGCCCTGGCCCGCCTGGCAAGCTTGTCCTGCAAAGTCTGCTTCGGCTGTTGCGTTGCACCATCGAACTCAGGAGGCAGGGCATGCAACTCCGTCACCTCCACGCCTGTTGTCATCAATGCCCGGTCGGTGATCTCTGCGCGCAGAATGCCATCCATCGGATGCAGTACCCAGCCCCTGCGGATTTGGACCTGGGTGGTGATGGTGAATTCGTCATCTTTCTGCGGCAATCGCTTGCCATTGCGCTCGATGACCTTGCCAATGGAGATGCGCCCCACTACAGGGGGCGTCATCATCAATCCTTTGATCATGGTGTTTCTCCAGAAATGCAAAAGCCCCTTGCTTCAAAGAAGAAGCAAAGGGCGGATGGGTTGAATTGCTGACCTCTGATTGGCGATCGGATATTGGTGGCCAGTGACTACGGGGTGTTGAGCTGACTGCAAGTTCAGCCCGACTCCTGCAGCAGGAATCTCCGCGATCCGGCTTTGGCGCTCGTGTAGGCCTTGGCCAGATCCGGATGGTCTTTCTCGAATGCAGCGGTGTTGAAGGCCTTGCCGTCCTTGGAGCGCTTCCAGCTCACCGAGCCGCCGGGGAAGTTCGCGTACGACGCTGCCCCCATGCGCTGCTGGATCTGGTGTTTCAGCAATGCTTCCTGGACCTCCCAGTCCTGCAGAAGCTTGCGAACATGAAGCAGCTTGGCAAATGCATGGCAAGCACTCTCGTCCTCGGACAGATCCACGGTGTCGCCACTGTCCTGCGAGTACACGCTGCGCAGCGCAACTGCCGTGCTGTCCGACGCATCTGCGTCTGGCGCCTGTCCAGTCTCAACTCGTTCCCAGAACTGCGCCTCCAAGGCCATCAATTGGGTGATCATGGTCTCGTCCCGCTCGATGCGGTGGATTTGCAACTCCTGCCCGCAGATCAGGACGGCCACATCGGCGGCCTGCTTGCCTGTCACGGCCAGTTGGTGCATGACCTGCAGCTGGATGTATTCCGGAACGCCATCTCTCCAGAGCTTGGCACCGTTGATGCCTGCAGTCTTGCATTCCAAGATCTGGACATCGGAAGCGCCCACCACTTCCCGGTCGATATTGGCGAGCATCCAGGGAACCTGGGGATGGCCCAGCACGGCATTAACCCGGCGCACCTTGTTGCCGGTGCGCTTGGTGTAGTGGGCGGCGACGATGGGTTCGAGCAAGCTGCCCCAGTACATGGGACTGGTCTCGTCGTTGGGATCAACGGTCGGCAAGAGATGGCCCTTGCCGGTCTTGTGCATCCACAGCTCCAGTTGAGACTGGTAAGGATTGAGCCCTACGGCAGCGGCGGCGTCAGAGCTGCCGACGCCTTGGCGGCGCACATCCAGCCAGGTCTCGCGCGGCATGTCCCTGGTGGAGACCAGGCGCAGCGCGGGACGTCTGGCCTGTGAGGCTGATACAGGTTTAGAAACAGGTGTCGGCATGGTGCCTCCAGTGAATTGGGTGAAGAAATAGACAAGGAAACGGGCAATGAAGGTCCAATGCAAGCGACTGCCCTCCTTCTTCAATCCCCTGCCCCAAAAATCTCAAAGCCCAAAGCACAAAGCCCTCACCGCAGTGGTGAGGGCCTATGACGTTGGAAAGCTTCGAATGAGAAAGGAAGAGACGGGGGAGAAGGCCGAAGGGCGAAGGGCGCGCCGCGAGCCCGTGGATTCAGGCCACCAGTTGCAAAGCGTGCTCCAGTGCCCGCTGCTTGACCGCAGCCCCCACACCGAACCAGGCACTGTCCAGGCGGTTGTCCTGGCTGCGGGCCCGGCGCTCGTGGTCCACGTACTCGGTGATAGAACACAGCAAGCCCCAGGCCGTGCCCTGGGCTGCGGACAGGGTGGCGCCGCGCCCGTGGCCGTCAAAGAGCATCTGCGCCTTCTGCAAGGCCCGTTCATTGGTGAGACCCGTAGACTGCCCTGCTCCGCTGGATCCTGGCTTGTCTGCTGCGCAAAGCACTTTCAAGAAGAAGTTCATCGCCTCGTGGCTCTTGACCTTTCGTTCTGCCAAGGTGCGCATCTGGTACATGAAGGAATCCCATTGGCCCACGGCAATGCCTAACTGGCGCTTGACGGCCTGGGCATCGAAGCGGGTGGAGTGGGAGACTTTCACGGCATTGGTTGCTCCCTGCAGGGCAATCGCCAGCGTGTTGTTGCAGACCACCCGCACGGTAGTGGGCATGGCGACTGTGGCCAGGGTGCCATCACAGGAAGTCGCCAAGAGCAGATAACCGTTGACGACGTCATCGCCTTTGAGGGCAACTGATTTGCCAGTCCGGGCCAAGGCCCAGAACTTGCGACCTGCCTTGAGCACACCGGCTGTCTCCAGTTCATAACCGGCGACCTCTGTGAGATCCCGGTAGAACTCCAGCACATCGCGGGGCTGCACCACCTGGTAGCGGTTGCTGACCACTGACAGCGGTGCTTTGGTATCACTACGGTACAGCACCTTCTGGTCCGGGAACTCCATGGGCTCGGCATACAAGGCAGAAGACGCTTCTGAGCTGTCGGCAGCCAGATAGCGCACGGGCGTTTCGAGGATCTGCCACTGCATGCCTGCGGCTTGTGCCCAGACATCGAGGGATTGCTTGCGAGGCAGGTGGTTGCCCAGTTGGTGCCAGGGGGTTTGGCCTGCATAGGCCATGGTTTCGACGAGATGGGACATGGTGATCTCCTTGCATCAAGCCTTGAACGAATTGCCGCAGCTTTGGCATTCGTAGTTGTCCAGATAGGTCTCGTCGATCTGCTCGCCGATGCGGCCGCCGACTTCGTGACCCACGGTACCGCCGAGCACACCACCGATGATGGCGCCGAGCAAGGAACCGAGAACACCACCGACGGGGCCAGCCACAAACCCGACGGATGCGCCAGTGGTGGCACCTTGCATGGCACCTGCAATACCCGTGGCTGTACCAGCGGCAGAACCAACACGTTGGCCCAGCTCCTTGGCGATACCCTTGACACGCACATTCAGAGAATGGCAGTGGGGACATTGGATAGACATAGAAACTCCTGACATAAAGAAAAGCGCCCCGGGCTCGAAAGCCAGGGGCGCTAGATGGATGGAAGAGAGATGAAATCAATGCGAGACAGCTCGCTTTGCAGCAAACCGCTACCGCATCAGGTCAGGGATATATGATTGAAAATATTTAGGATCGACGGATTTTGTACTACCGCTACAGGCTGGTTGCAGTCCGTCAACTCAACAAGTTCGATGACTGGTGGTGCCCAGAGCAGTCATTGCAGCGAGTCATCCTTGTAGGCCTGCACTACACCTTAAAGCCGCCGCTGCAAACAGACACATGCCAAGGTCCGCTTTCAAGAGCGATGAAGTGGCGCTTTCGATCCGTTGCAGTCGCTCAAACCTTGTTGCCATGTGATTGTTATACAGCGTTAGCTGCAAGTGGCAGTCAATTCCTGCATGTATCCGTGATGCATAGCCTCCTTCAAGCTATCCGAGACATGACTTGCCTTGAACGGTCGCCTTCTAGATGCAACTCACTTCTCTCTCCTAACGCGTGACCGCTCCATAGTCAAGGCATGACACGCTCCGAGTGAGCTTGCATCAGCGGGCTTAGCGATCTACCCGGCGTTGTATGCCTGTCACAGCAAGCTCAGTAAGGGAATGCCCATTTATGCAGCCCGCATCGGCCCAGCGACAATGAGATGCTGTTAGCAATAAGAACAGTTATGCCCCTAGCGAACACTGAAGCAGCCATCCATCCACGTATCCTGAAGGCAAGGATTCCGCTTTATGAGTGTGTCCCTGTCAGGGGGCTTGCCTGGGAGCGCACAGAAACGGATGTCTGGCGGCAGCTGTGCAGAGGTCGGGTGACGATGTACGGTCAACTCCTAGATGCAATCCCATACTTGGCATGGACGTCAACGTCCATCAATGGATATTGGCGTTATTCGAATATGTTGAGAGCTGTCTGACAGCGAGATCAATATGACCGCAATTAACTACAATTTATTTTTTGCCACGTCAGCCTTTGTTTCAGGATTGGTGCTAATACCTCTGCTTCTGTCCAATCACATTCGTCAGATTGGTATTAAAAGAATTGGGCTCTACACATTAGGTTTTTTCATTGCCACTTTGGCAGTGTGTTTGTATGCTGGATGGTTTAATAACAACCCCACAATTTACTCGTATTCGTCTATTGGGAATCATTTATTGACGCTAGGTGTAGCCATGCAAACGCTCGGCATCAGGAAGTTTTATGGCCAGCCTTCGATGCGATATTTGATTGTGCCTTGCACTGTAATTTCTGAAGTCTTGGTCTTTTGGTTTATGTGGGGGAATCCAAACTACCCGTATAGACTGATGAGTTTTACCTCTTTTCTTTTTGTATTCGTTTTTATTCAATTTATTACAGTCACTCGATATGGTGATAAATCTTTCATCAATCGACTGCTTTCGACTTCGCTGGCTATTGAATGCCTAGTCTACTTGATTCGTTTTATTACCCTGTTTATACCTAGTCTGGTGCCTGCTGGCCCCGCTGGATCGTCTTATATTCAAATCGCCTACGTTTTCGTTTTTTCCGCAGTGATGCCAATCACCGCCATCTGTTTGATGATCAACGGAAATTATTTACTGCAACAAAAATTGATCGTCGATGCCAAAGTGAAGAATCAACAAAAAACAGAAACTTTGGGCTTTATCAGTCACGATCTTCGTGCGCCCCTGGCGACTATATCTGGATATGCCGAGCTACTACTCAATGACGCTACCGAAGCGCAAAGAAAATCTCTGACATCCATTCAAAATAATATTAAATATCAATTAAATTTGATCGATGAGTTGCAGGACTACTCGAAGTTGGAATTGCAGCCCCTTGCCCTGAAATCTGAATTAACTTATTTGCTTCCTTTGTTGGAAGATATTTCGGAATATGCTGTTGTTTTATGTTTGAGGCAGAAGAACTGCTTCCGCCGTCAACTTCCATCAAGAGTTCCGACGTTGATTGATGTGGACGGTAATCGACTGCGTCAAGTACTCCTTAATTTACTTTCTAACTCAGCGAAATTTACGCATGATGGAGTCGTAACGCTATCGGTCACTCTGGATTCTAAAGAGGGAGGTCGCTATCTGCACTTCACGGTCAGCGACACAGGAATTGGGATTGATTTGACATCCAACGTCGATATATTTGGGGCTTTTCAGCAGATCCAAGCTGCAAGCGGAAGCACAGGGTTGGGCTTGTTCATTGCGCAGCGCATTCTTTCGGCCATGGGCAGCACCTTGCGCGTGTCCAGCGGCGTTGGTCAAGGTTCCACCTTTTCATTTGCATTGCCCATGCTTGAGATAGAAGACACTGAATCGAGTTGGTCTGTTGTCCCACCAAGCAAGACAGGCTATGGCGAAGTGCTGCAAGATATGGACTGGTCCAAGCAGGCTCTACCGGAGGATGCAGCCCTGGGTGAGCTCGCCAGCCTAGCATTGCATGGCCGTCTAACGGATATTGAAAACTGGGTCGAATTCCATTGCCAAGATCCCAGCCGCGCCCCATTCACTACCCTGGTCAGAGGAATGTTGGAAAATTTCGATTTCTCCGGAATACATACGCTGGCATTGCGAGTCCAGGAACGCACTCAAAGACAGCCATAGCGCATCGGCAATTTGAAGCCTTGATCATCCAAATGGCCATTGCTCAAGCCTGGACCGGCTCTATCGAAATGAACCCGCTACGCGCAAAGCGGTCTTCGAAGTGCTAGGCCATTCAATTATCAGTCAGCTAGGCTGCTGAAATGGCACTTCAGGAAAGGTTGCATCCAACGACTGGTGTTGGCAGCTGATTGCAGTCTTTCAACTCAAGAATAGTCATGACTACTGCTACCCGAATCAGTCATTGCCACCAGTTGCCGTGCGGTACGTTTTACGCTTCACAGCGGCGTTGTTGCACAAATCCCAGTCGGAGCTGCGGTAGGCGTCGGAAACGCAAAACCACCCTGAAGGCGGTTTGTTCAAATAGAAGCCTCAGACAGGTTTTCCAACAGATCCCTGGTATTCTGAAGTCTGGTTCTTTTCCAAGGGAAGATTTGGTAAGCGCGATTGGACTCGAACCATAAATCTAGGGGACCCGGGTCATATCATGTCGCTTCGGCACTCTGATGCATGGGACAGACAGCGACCCTGAACGCCCACCAGTTCCCTGATAAGTGCCCTGGGCAATCGCACCAATTGTTTAGTGTGACGCCCCAGTGTTAGTTGCGCTTTGAAGTGGCCGCGTCGTTTAAGCAGTGCCTATCAGCGAATGCCCAGCCTCTGTCGAAGATCGGGCAGTTCCTCGCCACTGGAAGGGCGACTTGCTGCTCGGTGATGCCTAAAGCCAAATAGGGACCTGGTTGAGCACATACGCGCCCAGCAGGTTGGATTGCCGCTCAAATATTACTCTACCTCGCTTCAATGTCCCTTTTCAGTTCAGGGTGCTGGCTTACTTGCAGCGTAGCATCGCCAAACCAAGCCATACGGTACTGATTAGGTGATTTTTTCCAGAACTTCTTGAACTCGGTGGAAAAATTACTGGGATTGGGATAACCCACTGCCACTGCAATATCTGCTACCCCCAGCGAACCTGACACCAACATTTTAGCGGCTCTTTCCATCCGCTCCTTGCGAATAAAATCAAAGACAGTCCCTCCAGTAGCAGCTTCAAAAACCATATTCAAGCGATGTATGGACATACCCAAGCCTGCAGCAACATCACTGCCCTTTAGCTCATAATCACTGATATGAGCCAGAATGAATTCGGTGGCTACCTGTTTGATGCTGACATTAATTGGCAGAACCTCTAACTGCGCATTCAGAGAAATAGCCTCCCCACCCAGGCTACGGACAAAATCCGTCTTATTTCGTGCCAATGCAATATGTATGCGGATGCGTTCGAGCACTTCGTCCACATAATATGGCTTCAAAATATAGTCAACTGCACCGGCCCGAAGAGCAAGCAATCGGTCATTTTCATCAGTCAAAGTGGATACAAATATAATAGGCACATACCGAGTTGATGAATTTTCTTTGAGCAATTTTGCCGTCTTTATATTATTTCCATCAGTCGCCTGCACATCCATCAACACCAGATCTGGAGCCTGCAAAAGAATACGACTATAAACTTGACTCTCATTTTCTATGACCCTGACGTTATAAGAGCTACTACGAAGCGCGCTTACCAACAGACGAAGCTGTTGTGAATCGCGATCAACGATCACCACATCAGGGATTTTGAGTTCACTATTATTCATATATTGCGCGCAGACCCGCGACGCTATCCGGAGCCAGGATTACTTTAATTTCTCCTGCGCTTTGCGTAGCGTGCCCTGTTGGCGCTACCAGACAAACAATGTGTAGCTATGGCATTGACAGGAAGCGTAGAGGCACCCAATAGAAGACAGGTGCAAAAATTGCCGTAAATATATTACGCGATCCTCAGCAAGTGCCAAAGCATTAAAAATTACAATGACAAATCACAAATATTGAGAAATATAAATTGATTATTTCCAAAAGTTTTCAATTTACCAAATAATTTTAAATTTAAGCAAAATGCATCATCTGAATTTGCTGCTAGATTCTCATGAATCACAATTCCTTCAGCACCTATAAAAATAGCTAATGAGAAATCAAAATAGATTTTTGCAATTGCAATAGGTAGGTAGATCTAGTTTTATTGATAACAACGAGGATGGAGTTTTTCAGATGAATGCAATTCATAGACAAGCCGCGTTTATTGCGGTGTCCTTGGTGGGGATGGCAGCAGCCTCCAGCGTGCAAGCTGCCAGCTTGACCTGCGGAGTGCCACTGCGGGTCAGCACCGCGTCCGCATCGAACTGGTCTACTGATGCGCGTTACGTAAGCGCACCCACTGGCGCAGCGGCCACCATTCGGGAAGACTACCAATGGAACGGCTGGTTCAACCCGGCCACTGAAACTCATGGCGCAAGCTCAGGCTCGCTCAATGGTCAACCCTTTGCTGGCAAATGGCTGTCGTTTGGTGATGCAAGCTTTGTGGAAGGCAATGCAAACGGCGGCAATACAGGCACTGGCACCTACCCTGCAGTGATCACCAATGGAGATACCGCCAATGGCGCCTGGGTCAATGGTCGCGCTACTTTTATCTACAACGACACTATCAATATCGCCAGCAACGTCAACCTGGCCACGATCCGAGTGCGTGGTGTAGGCGGCTTTGATGACAATACGCAGTTCGTGGTACGTCCTTCCACCCCCCCTTCGGGCGCCAGCGACTGGCTGCAAACCCAGAATCTGGGTACTTCCTACGCATCCCCAGGAACGATCAACCTAGATAGCAGCGCTAGTGGCTTGGGCTTTTACTACGGCGATAACACCATTGGCTTCGCGGTACAGAATGCCTTTTCTGCTCCCACCACTTCGCAAGGCAATCCCACGGGATTGATGGCAGATATTGAAATCACAGCCGATTGCCAGAATGAGCCGCCAGCGCAACCGGCGGTGGCTTTGAGTTGCCCTGCGGGCAGCCTGGCCGGTGATGAAGTCCGCGTGGGCCCATTCACCACCAACGCGAGAGACTGGAAATGGGCACAGCGAATGAATGCGGCAGGCACCGCGCTGGAGAACGTCGAGCAGCCTCTGTTTGACAGCTACCGGTATCGCAGCTACTTCGATCCAGCAACGCTGGCAACGGCCACTGACGCTCGCTGGATCAGCCCTGGAACGACAAACCCTGCCAGCACCGACATTCCGGGTGTGCCTTACCCAGCGGCTACCGGACAGTCCCGTGGCATTCAGGACGGCTCAACGTTCGTGATGAACCAGCCCGTCAATGTCGGCAGCAATGTCGATTTGGCCAGCATCAAGCTCACCGGGCGGTTTGCATTTGATGACTACGGAAGCTCCGTCTATGTGAAGCCCGCAGCTGGTGCGGAAACGCCTGCGGGACCCGTGTATCTGCCCAATGGCTACGGTGCATTCTCAACCTATACAACGACGACAGCGCTTGGTTTTGCACGCGGCAACAACACCGTCGGCTTCCGCCTGGATGGCGGGCAAGAAACCAACGATTGCGCCGGCGGCACATGCGCCTTGGGTGCCATTGCTGACTTCTATGTCACCGCAGCCTGCACGGGTGAGCCTCCGAATGCCGATCTGTCTATCACCAACGCCAGTGCCGCGACCAGCGTAGCACCCGGTGCCACGGTGACCTATACCATCACCGCCAGCAACGCCGGCCCTGTGGAAGCCACGGGCGCCACGGTCACCAATACCCTGCCTGCCGCGCTGACGGATGCCACCTGGACCTGTGTGGGTGCGGGCGGCGGCACCTGCAGTGCATCGGGCAGCGGCAACATCAACGACACGGTCAACCTGCCCGTCGGCGCCAGCGTGACCTACACCGTCACCGCCAAGGTCGCTGCAAACGCCACCGGTTCGCTGGCCAGCACGGCAAGCATCGCGGCTCCAGCGGGCATTGATGACCCCACCCCGGCCAACAACAGTGCGACTGCCAATAGCGCCATCGCCACCCCCGGCTCTGCCACACCAGTTCCCGCATTGGATCTGGCTGGCTTGGCGCTGTTGGGCGCATTGAGTGCCGGTATCGGTACATTTGCACTGCGCCGTCGCCAACGCGGCCAGTGATAGGTAGAAGCCTCAGGGCATAAAGACTTATCGAGGTACAAGGAATCGTCTCCAACAGGAGACGATTTTTTTATCCAGTTATCGCTGACTGCCCCAGTGATTGAACTGGTCATGAAGCTCGGTGCTTCTGAATGCTCTTTCATGACCCGGGCCAGGTACTGACCGGGCACGCTTTTTTCAATGTGCAGGCTCTAGATCATCGCGCCGAGATGCTGCTGCTGATGATGTGATCAGCATGTGACCGAGTCCGACATTCGCAGATGCATTCTCAGCCCGATCATCTAGCTGGTTCAGGTGCAACGTGAAGGTTTCGCCTCTTATGGATTCGCAACATAGCCAACTAGAGTGGTAGCGCCCCTATGCTTATAAGAGGAAACAATGAAGATATCCAAAAGTGCGAAAGTTGCCCTACTGCTTTGCCTTGCTAATGCGGGACAAGCAATGGCTGCGGATTGCGTGAGCGGCGTCAACGAAAGCGGGACCTGTACCGTGCCCGCAAATGTCACCAGCATCACGATTGAAGCCTGGGGTGGAGGTGGTGGCGGTGGCTTCGGGTCTGGCCGTTACGTCGGGGGCGGCGGTGGCGGGGGCGGCTACTGCAAGGCCACCTTGGCTGTGAGCCCCGGTGCATCACTGGTGGTGCAGACCGGGATGGCCGGCGCAGCTGCCACAGGGACTGTTTCTTCCGGTGGTGGTGGCATTTCTTCGGTCACCGGAGCTGGAGTGTCGGGAGTAGCGGCCAATGGTGGCGGCGGTGGCGGCAATGCGGGGTCTGGCGGGGCAGGTGGTGCAGGATTCGGGGCGGGTATTACACAAGGCGGCACCGGCGGACCAGGCGGGATGGGTTCCAACGGTATTCCAGGAGAAAAAGGAGAAAGTGGCAACACAGGATCTACTGCCACCAACGATGCGAACAATCCGTCGCGCGGAGGAACTGGGAGGCCAGGAAAAGACGGGAGCGGAGGCGGCCCCGGTGGTTTGGGAGGCGCGGGCGGCAGTGGTGTTGCCGGCGGTACTGGCGGCGCGGGTGGTGTAGGAGGTACAGGAGGCTTTGGGGGTTATGGTGGGCCTGGCGGAAACATGGGCAACGTGGGCGACCCCCCTGACGTTTATATATACCGCACTGGGGGAAGTGGCGGCGCAGGTGGCACAGGTGGCCCAGGGGGCTTAGGCGGCGCTGGTGGCCCTGGCGGCAGCGGTACGGTGGCTGGTATTGGCGGTGCAGGAGGAGCCGGAGGAAATGGTGAAGTTGGCGGCACTGGTGGAAATGTCGGCCCACTGGGAAATCCGGGCAATCAACCAGGGCCGGTAGGTGGTCCGGTTGGTGCAACAGGGGACTTGGGTCAATCTGGCACACCCGGTATCTCGGGTAGCGTACTCACGAGTTTGACGGCCTGTGCTGACGGCAGTGGAGGAAGCAACGGTAGTGGAGCAATCGGTGGCAACGCCGGAGGCCCGGAAACCGAAGCGGGCGACGGAGGAGCGGCAGGTCAAGCTGGTTTGTCGGGCACAGTGCGCATGAGCTTCACTGTTAACCCACCCAATCCCACGCCCACTCCTGTTCCGACATTGAGCACCTGCGCATTGGCATTGTTGGCAGGGTTACTGGCATTCATAGGCTATCGCCGCCGCACCTGACCCTTAGACTAAAACAAAAGAGCCTTCCTAATGCGTAGCTGCACCGGGGAGGCTCATTGTTTTTTGCATCAGCAGTTACCCTTCTTGGCTTGGCCTGGAGGGCAGCCATGGGGGTGAGGTTTTTTTCCAGGGCCGTTGTCGTAGTAGCCATCACCGTAAACGGCGCAGCCGCTAAGCATCAATGCGACCGCAGCAAGGGACAAAATTTTTATCAAAGGGATACCTCTTATGGTTAGAGGCTCAGTCTAAAAGACTGGTGCATAAATGCTGTAAATCATTGTTCTCTCTCGCCCCAACAGGCCTCATCGCTGTCGTCGCTATTCAGCCGGCGCTCGATGTTCACCTAGTCGCACAGCGCGGCTACTTCGGCGTCTCGCCGCCTAAGATCTCCTCCGAGTTCCGCGACCACGCCCAAACGTTCACTGACAAAGGCCGCATCCTGCAGCTTTATTCTCCAGCGGAGAAGCGTCCCACGTCGAGCGCATCGCGGCGCTTGCGCGGCAGGTAGACACCGTCCTCGGCCTCTTGAATCCGATTCTCACGGTTGCGCACGCTCTGAGCCAACTGCATCGGCTGGATGCGACGCTCTGGGTTCTTGTCGTTGAACTTGGCAATTGCGGCCCGGGCTTCTACCTTGCCTTCCTCATCCTTGGCCATAGCCGCCATGGCAAATTGCTCCACCAGTGTGCGGCGCCTGGTCATCAGTGCGCGATCATGTGCGATCACCGCAGACTTTCCTTCAAAGGCATTGCGGGTCTCGGATGGAGAGAATCCGGCGGCCTGGCCCCAGAAAGCTGCTGCATCAACCTCGTCTTGAATGACGATTCCCGATTTGTCTTTGACCCCTTCGTTGTGGTAACGCCAAGCCTTCAGTGGCCCGCGCACAGCGGTGGGCATCATGCTTTCCAGCCCGCGCTGGTACTGTCCATGGCTCATATCCTGCAGGCCCTTGAGCCCGTGCACCGCAATGGCGGCCACCGGTCCCAGCGCCGCGGTCATTGCGGCCTCGCCAAGACGCTGGCCTTCTAGGCCTTCCTGCACATCGGGAAAGATCAGCTTGTCCAAGCCGACGCGTCCCGAGATGTCCCAGGGGGTCAGCCGCGACAGGCCGTGCGAGAGCACCTCGGCGGGCTTCTGGCCAAAGGCGTCGGCCAGCATGTTCTGCAGTGCCACCTGCGCATCCCAGGGCTCGTCGTCATCGACGCCCAGCATGGAAGCCGCCGCAAGCAAGGTGCTCACCATCGGCAGGCCCAGCACGCCGGCTGCCATGGCATGGCATGGCGCGTCAGCAGGCCGGCCAGAGTCTTGCGCGCCTCTGCCCGCCCCTCTGGGGTCGCACCCTTGAGTGACTGCTGCGTATTGCGCAAGAAGGTGTAAACCATGTTCTGGCTGTACTGCTTGAACAGCAGCAGCACCTTCTGCCAGTTGAGCGGTAGCTTGCCCAGCTGTAATCAGCGGCAGCAACCGCTGCACATCAGACATTTTCGGTGGCAGCTCGAACGACAGCAGTGGGTCGGTAGCGCTATTCATGCACGGCGCTAGTGGACATGTAGCAGTCACTTGGAGGGCCCTGATGGTCAGCGTCGGCTGCTACCCTGAAAGCCGTCACTGGGCTGGCTCGAACATCGGTGCGCGGATGACCGATATGTGGTTATGACCGAACGCGTACGATGATGCGTCGGGTGGCAGCAACCGCTGCAAAGCCGACCGCACTACGACAAACACTGCAGGCCAATTAGTGGTTGCGCCCCACAGATAGAACGGTGGACGGGCCTCGCACATATAAATCTAAGGCTATAGGCTGCTAACTTTCGTCGGAATTTGACCCCTGCTCAGCTTTGACAATCAGCTCAAAAAAGAAGTAAGTCCAAGTGCTTTTACCACCACCTGCTGGTCAAGATTGCATCGGCCCTAACAAATATGCTTATATAAAGCAAACCTAACAATTCCGCGAAAAATTACCGAGGACATGTGCATTTATAAGGGCCTTGACTAGCACCAGGCCTAGTTCTTTGATTCTTTATGATCGGCTCTAACACGCCTTTGAGATTGTAGTTGGTCATGCAGTAATTGTCGCATTGCCTTTGTTCAGAGATGTCTCGTCTATCAATTGAATTAGATGCGCAGTAAGCGACTATAAATAAGACGAGCACGAGTAGTGAAACAACCAGCGGTGCTTTGGATTTTCGCACTTTTTTCGTGCTCGATCTTATTTTCTTCATTTTTGCAATTATCTTGGTCCAACTACGGGACTACAAATTATCTCAACAGGTGGTAGCGCTGAGCATTGGTTTGGAGGCGAGGGACGAGATACTACTGTACAACCGTGGGGGCCTACTGAAGGCAGGACGACAGGTGACAATGGAGGCATATAGTTGATTCCAGGCCATACTCCAGGTAGATTTGTGCTCACTTGTGTCGGCATATTGCCAAGCGAATTAATTAAGTTTAGTGCATTGCTGTTCGTAGACACCGATGGCGGGCCAGATGGTAAGGCACCGCCACTTCTTCTGATCTCCCTGGTGCTAGGTATCGCAGGCGGTCTTCCGTAGGGCGATGTGTACCCAAGCTGTTGATTTCCACGCAAACCTGACCCCACTGGAGGTGCGGACGAAAACTTGGAGTGCCCTGATGGCCAGCGTCGGCTGCTACCCTGAAAGCCGTCACAGGGCCGGCTTGAACATCGGTACGTGGATGACCGATATGCGGTTGTGACCGAACGCGTGCGATGAAGCAATGGGTGGCAGTAACCGCTGCGAAGCCGACTTGTTAACGGTTGAATTCGCAGCCGTGGGAGGAAATTTTTACGTGCATTCCCTGGGGGTCAAGATTGCAGCGGCCCTAACATACATGGCTCAGCAGTGCTTTTGCAACTACATCGATGCTACTTATTCAAGTACTTCTGGACCTCTTTCTGAAATTCTTCGCTGTTGCGGAGGCGTAAATACTCCTGGTAAACGGAGCGATATTCTTCAGTTTCTGGTCCGTACGACAGCAACTTGGCATAGCGATCAACGCCAGCACGACGCCACAAAGCAAGGTCCGCGATCACCTCGGCTCGAGACAGTGAGGGGGGTTGTGGGGCTGGTGGCGTATCAGTCTCGTGGGAGTAAGCCATGAAACTGGTGGAAAGCGCGATCGAGGCGAGCGCCATTCTCAGCGTGTTTGAGCTTGCGTAACGGATTTGGGGAGCGGTAGTTTCTGGCATATCTTTCCAGTTGGTAGATGTGTTCATCTGTGGAGTAAGGCTGGCAACCGCGCTGTGCGGCCAGACAAACCCATGGCTTCAGCGCTTGGGATCAGAAGGCGCGTCTGTGTACACCACTTGCTTGGTCGGTTGGGGTGGGTTACCCATGACGGCAACTGGGCTTGAATTCGCTGCGTCAAGCGTCCAGCCGCCCCCAAGTGCCTTGAAAACAGCCACTGCTGAGCGCGCAGCGTCAGTTCGGTTTTGGGCCTGTGCATCCAGTACACGCAAAAGGCTCTCATCTGCCTGAAGTACCTCAATCAGACTCACTACGCCTTGTTCGTAAGCGGCGCCTGAGGCCTGCCGGGCCCGCAAAAGCGATGCCGCGCCCATATCCAACACCGACATAAGCTCGCGCCGCTTGTCCATAGCAACCAGCGCGTTTTCCACGTCTTCTGTGGCGCGCAGAATCGCCTGCCGGTAAGCAGCAAGCGCTTCTGCCTCTTGGGCCTGTGCTTGGCTGATCTGCGCATTGATGCGTCCAAAATCAAAGAGCCTCCAGCGCAGCCCCGCCATCGCGCCCGCCTGCGACGCCCCACCTGTAAAGAGCTTGCCCGAGGCGAGGGAAGTCGCGCTGCCGACCAAGCCGCTGATAGAAAGCTTTGGATAATATTCAGCAAATGCGATGCCTATGCGAGCGCTGGAGGCTGCTAAGCGCCGCTCGGCGGCGATGATGTCGGGGCGGCGCCTCAGCAGATCCGCTGGCGTATCTGTCAGCCAAAAAGTCGGAAGATCGGGGACTGGTCGATGGACTGCCAGTTCGGCTCGGTGCGTGCCAGGCACAGTAGCCAGCATCACATCCATGGCGTTTAGCGATGCATCCAGTGCAGTTTCCAGCGGTGCTATCGTGGCCAGGGCTTGAGACAGCGCACCTTCTGCTTGGTGTAACTGAAGCTCAGACGCAATGCCCTTTTCGAAACGCAACCCGATAGTGGAGCGCAGTTGCTGCTTTGTCTGCACCTGTTTGCGCGCCACCTCCAATCGCGTTTGCAAGCCACGGATCTGAAGGTAGGTGTCTGCCGTTTGGGCAGCTATCGCAAGCCGCACGGCGGTCGCCGTAGCTTCTGAAGCAGCATATTCGGCTGATGAGGCCTCTTTTGCGCGTCGCAAACCTCCGAAAAGGTCAAGCTCCCAACTGGCTTCGAGGTTGGCCTCGCGCAAATTGCCGAAACGGCTGTACCCGGGCAGCGAGCTCAGGACTTGTCCAAGCGGCATCTCCGTCGATTGGTGGCTCCTGGCGGTTTGCGCAGCAATGTTGCCCGAGGGCAGCAACGCCGCCTCAGCGGCATCCAGTCCCGAGCGTGCCTGGAGCACGCGGGCAGAGGCTTGGGCAAGGTCCAGGTTCTGCCGCAACGCTGCCGTCACATAACGCCCTAAGTCAGGATCACTAAAGGCAGTCCACCAAGTCCCCAGCTCGGTTGCGGCGGATGGATCAACCGAAACTGCATCACCCAGAACGCCGCTGCCCCTGTACGCGCCGGGCAGCTCAGTGATGGGACGTTGGTAGTCCGGGCCTACCGCACAACCAGCAGCGAGGCTGCTCAGGGCAAAAATGAAAGCGGTATGGCGCAGCATGTTCCATAAATGGGGTTGATGAAGTAGTGACTATATTACATATCGGTCACTTGTTGTGCAGTTTATTTCTTGCGGTTAAGCTTGAGTGCATGAGTACCACCAACGTCTACCCCACCTCTGCCCGTGGGCCGGCCGAACACGATGTAAGGCAGCAGATCGTGATTGCAGCCAAGGAGCATTTCAGTCGCTACGGCTATGAGAAAACGACCGTTTCGGACTTGGCGAAAGCCATTGGTTTTTCCAAGGCATACATCTACAAGTTTTTTGAATCGAAACAGGTCATCGGTGAAATGATCTGCGCAAACTGCCTCAAGGAGATGGAGGACGAAATTCGCCAAGCTGTTGCTAGCACCGATGCGCCTCCAGAGCAATTGCGGCGCTTACTCAAAGCCATAGTTACAGCGACGCTGCGCCTTTTTTCAGAGGATCGCAAGTTGTATGAGATCGCCATTTCTGCGTCGACAGAGCGCTGGCAGGCGGCCCAGGCCTATGAGCAGCGCTTGCACCAACTGCTGCTGGAAATCCTGGAGGCGGGGCGTCAAAAAGGCGACTTTGAGCGCAAGACGCCTTTGGATGAAACAGGGCTCGCCATCTTTCTGGTCATGCGCCCTTATTTGAATCCGCTGCTGCTGCAGCACAGCCTTGACCATGCAGAAGAGGCGCCTGCGCAGTTGGCTGGATTGGTCTTGAGAAGTCTTTCGCCTTAAAATCTCGATTAGTGACTATTGACTTTATTGGTCACTAATTACAAAATTCGGTCCTGGTCATTCATCAGGACTCACATGCTCCCGCTCCGTCATCTGTCTCTAGTCGCCTTTGGCGCGCTGTCCCTCACGCTGGTCGCCTGCGGAAAAACCGCATCACCCGATCCGCGGACCCAGCCTCCGCTGGTGCGCACCGTGCTGGTATCCACGGCGGCGTCTTCGGGTCGGGCATTTAGCGGCACCATCGCCGCGAGGGTGCAAAGCGACCTTGGCTTTCGCGTAACAGGCAAGGTGCTTGAGCGATTGGTGGACAACGGCCAGGCGGTCAAACGGGGCCAGCCACTGATGCGTGTCGACCCGGTTGATCTGAAATTGGCCGCCGTCGCGCAAGATGAAGCCGTTTCTGCCGCCCGCGCCCGCTCGCTGCAGGCCGACGACGAAGAGGCGCGTTACCGCGCGTTGCAAGGCACTGGGGCCATTGCGGCATCGGCTTACGACCAGATCAAAGCAGCAGCGGATACCGCTAGGGCACAGCTGCGCGCGGCCGAGGCGCAGGCAGCTGTGGCGCGCAATGCCAGCCGATATGCGGAGCTGGTGGCTGATTCAGACGGCATCGTGATGGAGACGCTTGCCGAACCTGGTCAGGTCATCAGCGCGGGTCAGGTCGTCGTACGTGTTGCCCATGCTGGCAAGCGTGAGGCCGTCGTTCAATTGCCTGAAACCTTAAGACCTGCCTTGGGCTCGGTGGCCCAAGCCACTTTGTTCGGCAAGGACGACGTCGTGGTTCAGGCCCATCTGCGTCAACTCTCCGATGTGGCAGACAAAGCAACGCGGACCTTTGAGGCGCGGTATGTACTCGACCCTGCAAGTGCTGGCAGCGCTCCTCTGGGCAGCACGGTCACTGTCAAGCTTGGTCGCAACACCTCAGAACTCTCCAACGGCGTTTTGCTGGTGCCGTTAGGTGCTATCCATGACGCTGGCCAGGGTCCCGCAGTTTGGGTGGTCCAGGAGAAGCAGGTGAGAAGGCAGCCCGTCACCATCGTGCGAGTCGAGGACAGCAACGCCCAGGTAACGGGCGGGCTTCGGACGGGTGACCGCATCGTGGCGCTCGGCGCACATCTGCTGAGCGAAGGCGCTCAAGTGCGCCTCAGCAACGAGGCGCCCGCAGCGGCCACGTCCACAGGAGCTTCCCGTGGCTGAGAGTCGTTTCAATCTTTCCGCGCTGGCCGTACGCGAGCGCTCCATCAGCCTTTTCCTAATTTTGCTGATCTCATTGACCGGGGTGTTCGCTTTCCTGAAGCTAGGCCGAGCGGAAGACCCCGCCTTCACCGTCAAAAGCATGACGGTCGTCACCGCTTGGCCCGGTGCGACCCCGCAGGAAATGCAGGATCAGGTCGCCGAGAAGCTGGAAAAGCGCATGCAGGAGTTGCGCTGGTATGACCGCACGGAGACCTTTGTCCGCCCTGGACTGGCTTTCACCACCTTGACCTTGCTCGATTCCACCCCTCCTGGCGACGTGCAGGAAGAGTTTTACCAAGCTCGAAAAAAGCTGGGGGATGAAGCACGCAATCTGCCTTCCGGGGTGGTAGGCCCGATGGTGAACGATGAGTATTCAGACGTCACCTTTGCGATCTATGCGCTCAAGGCCCGGGGTGAGGAGCAACGGGTGCTGGTGCGAGACGCGGAAGCGCTACGCCAACGCATGCTGCATGTGCCAGGGGTGAAGAAGGTCAACATAGTCGGCGAGCAATCAGAGCGGATCTATGTCGAGTTCTCGCACGAGCGCCTGGCCACGCTGGGAATCAACCCACAAGAAGTCTTTGCCGCGCTGAACAACCAGAATGCGCTAACGCCCGCCGGCTCTATCGAAACCAAGGGCCCACAGGTTTTCATTCGCATCGATGGTGCTTTTGACGAGCTGCAGAAGATCCGCAACACCCCCATCGTTTCCCAAGGCAGGACGATCAAACTATCTGATATTGCGATCGTCAAGCGCGGCTACGAAGAGCCCTCAACATTCATCATCCGCAACGGTGGAGAGCCGGCGCTGCTGCTCGGCATCATCATGCGTGATGGCTGGAATGGGCTCGACCTTGGTAAGGCGCTTGAAGACGAAGTACACGCCATCAACGCGGACATGCCGCTGGGCATCAGTCTGAGCAAGGTGACAGACCAGTCTGTGAACATCGCCGCTTCGGTGGATGAATTCATGCTGAAGTTCCTGGCTGCGCTCATGGTGGTGCTGGTGGTCTGTTTTGTCAGCATGGGCTGGCGGGTGGGCGTGGTAGTCGCAGCCGCCGTGCCGCTCACACTCGCAGCCGTTTTCATCGTCATGGCCGCGACGGGCAAGAACTTTGATCGTATAACGCTAGGCTCCCTGATCCTTGCGCTCGGGCTGCTGGTGGATGACGCCATCATTGCCATCGAGATGATGGTGGTGAAAATGGAAGAGGGTTTCGACCGCGTGGCTGCTTCTGCTTATGCATGGAGCCATACTGCCGCGCCTATGCTGTCGGGAACGCTGGTCACCGCAGTGGGTTTTATGCCAAATGGCTTCGCTCGCTCCACCGCAGGTGAGTACACCAGCAATATGTTTTGGATCGTCGGTATTGCGCTGATCGTATCTTGGGTGGTTGCCGTGGTGTTCACGCCCTATCTGGGGGTCAAGTTGCTGCCCGACCTCAAGAAGGTCGAGGGCGGGCATGCGGCTATGTACGGTTCGTCGCGCTACGAGAGATTTCGCAGAATGTTGGGATCTGTCATAGCGCACAAGTGGCTTGTCGCTGCCACCGTTGGCGCCCTGATGACCGCTGCCGTGCTGGGCATGGCGATCGTCAAGAAGCAGTTCTTCCCCATCTCTGACCGGCCCGAAGTGATGGTTGAAGTGCAAATGCCTTATGGCACCTCCA
Source organism: Comamonas sp. BIGb0152 (assembly GCF_024809975.1). Classification (GTDB taxonomy): domain Bacteria; phylum Pseudomonadota; class Gammaproteobacteria; order Burkholderiales; family Burkholderiaceae_C; genus Comamonas. The sequence goes on along the minus strand of NZ_JANUDY010000017.1, from coordinate 11,341 downwards.
TCACGCAAACGAGCGAGACTACCAAAAAGGTGGAAGAGTGGCTCTCGCAGCAACCTGAATCGGAGATCGTGACCGCCTATATTGGCCAGGGCGCCCCACGTTTTTTCCTCGCTATCTCGCCTGAGTTGCCCGATCCCTCTTTTGCCAAGATCGTCGTGCGCACCGCAGACCAGGCGCAGCGTGACGCACTGAAGCACAGGTTTCGAGAGGCGGTTGCCCAAGGCTTGGCACCCGAAGCGCAGCTGCGAGCAACGCAGATCGTCTTCGGTCCGTATTCACCTTTCCCGGTCGCCTACCGAGTCTCCGGCCCAAACCCTGAGCAGTTGCGTCTGATCGCCGCTCAGGTGCAAAAGGTGATGGAAGATAGCCCGATGATGCGTACCGTGAACGCTGACTGGGGTACGCAAACTCCCGTCATGCGCTTCACCCTGAATCAAGATCGTCTGCAGGCGGTTGGCCTCACCTCATCCGGGGTAGCACAACAACTGCAGTTCCTGCTGAGTGGCGTGCCAGTAACGACCGTGCGTGAAGACATTCGCACCGTCGTCGTGACAGCACGCTCGGCGGGCGACACGCGCCTGGATGCGGCAAAGATCGGCAATTTCACGCTCACTAACGCGTCAGGCCAGCGCATTCCTTTGTCGCAATTGGGCGAAGTCACCGTGCAAATGGAGGAGCCCATCATGCGTCGCCGCGACCGCGTACCCACCATCACCGTGCGCGGAGACATTGATGACACATTGCAACCGCCTGACGTCTCGGCGGCCATTAGCAAGCAGCTGAAAGCCATCAAGGACGCCTTGCCTCCTTCCTATCGCATTGAAGAAGCGGGGTCTATCGAAGAGTCTGCAAAGGCCATGACCGCCATGCTGCCCTTGTTTCCCATCATGATCGCCATCACGTTGATCATCATCATTCTGCAGGTCAGGTCGATGTCGGCGATGGTCATGGTGTTCCTGACCAGCCCCTTGGGGCTGATCGGTGTGGTGCCGACACTCATTCTTTTTCAGCAGCCTTTCGGTATCAACGCATTGGTCGGTCTGATTGCGCTGTCGGGGATTCTGATGCGCAACACCCTGATCCTTATCGGGCAGATTCAGCACAACGAGCAGGAGGGGCTAGATCCGTTCCATGCGGTGGTGGAAGCCACCGTCCAACGCGCCCGTCCTGTCATCTTGACCGCTCTGGCAGCCATTCTGGCGTTCATCCCGTTGACGCACTCCGTGTTTTGGGGAACGCTTGCCTACACTCTCATCGGCGGGACGCTGGCTGGCACCGTCCTTACCTTAGTGTTTCTGCCTGCGATGTACTCGATTTGGTTCCGAATCCGCCCTTCGGTTAAAAACTGCTAGCGGGTTTGATGAGCGCGTACGAGGTCGCAGATTGAAGACCGAGAGCGCATGCTTGCTTTCTTCAACTTGGACATCTATAGCAAGGAGCGGCGCGGACTGGGCTCGCAGCAGCGCCGTTAAATGAGGGCAACGATCATCCGATGTCCAAGCTAAGAAGGCATTGGATGTTCGTGATTTAAGAACTGCAATGGAGCGATTGTGCGACAGTCGAAGATCAGCCAACAGCGGTCAGCCGCTTGGTTCACTTCAACGGCTGGTGCAGGCTGATTTGAGTCATTCACGATCCAGGGCCTCAATGGCAGCAATCGCAAGCATTGGTCGTTGGGCCTCCCAGTTCTGAGCGCACGCCTCGTCTACGGAACCCTTCCATCGGGCAATTCAAATCTGGGCCCCCAGCCTCGAATGACTGCTAGTGCGCGTAACGACAGATTCATTTCAACACGGAGCAAGCATTTAGATCAAAGCTACAACCCGTCATCGGATGAGTGATGAACCCGTGGCATGGCTCGGATCCTTCTGTAAGTAAGGTGTCATACGGGTGGCCGGTGACAACATCACAAAGAGAGAGGCAAGAACGAATGTGTGCATTCAGTGACGGTACTTCCGCTGGATAAAGGGGATGGGGGTGGACGCTCGTCATCTCGCCTTCGCGGGGCTTAGACGGTCCCCTCGCACGGTCCGGCGCATTTTTTTTGCAGGTACAGGACTGCCGCCGCAGCAGCAGCAACTGACGCACCAGCTAAAGGAACCCACGAAACGTCAAAGTACGAAATGGTGATGCTACCCAGCCCCCCTCCCAGTGCAGTTCCCAGATTGAAAGAGGCGATATTCAAGCCCGCAGCTACTGCCGTCGATTCGGGCGCAATTGCCTGGGCCAGCTTCAGGAGATGAAGTGTTAGCAGGGTCACGATGCAAAAGAAGAGCATGCCTAGCGACCCGACAAGAACCACCATCGCGGCGGGGGAGCCGTTCAACCAATACAAACCGAGCAAGTTCAATGTCAGTCCGACTAAGGCGGTCAGAGTGCTGCCGACCGGGCCCATCACATCCGCCAGATAGCCACCAAGGAGATTGCCGGCGATGGCGCAAAGTCCAAACGCAAGCATCGCCACGCTCAGCCATTGGACATCGATACCCGTCACGTCCAGCAGGTAGGGCGAAACGAAGGTGAAGAAGGAAAAGGTCGCGATGCTCACCAGGACGCTGACGCCAGCCGTGGTCATCAACTGCGGATGCGTGACGGCTTTGAGGCCCTTCCATGCACTCACTCGACGGCCTCTGCGCTGGTCAGGCCGGCGATGGGGCATGAAAAACAGCAAGCCGAACATGCTCAAGGTGCCAAGCGCCCCGATAAACAGAAAAATGATTCGCCATGACCATAGGCTGCCGAGATATGTGCCCATCGGAACTCCGAGGGCGAGCGCAAGCGTCAGTCCGATCCAAACCACGGACAGCGCGCGGCCGGCGTGTTGCTTGTCGACTAACTTCGTCGCGGCATCTGATGCGACCGCCATGAAGACGCCGTGTCCCAGACCCACTACGAAGCGGACCGCCAAAAGCGTCGGCAGGTTCGGCGAAAGGCTCATCAGTATGCTGCCAGAGGTCAGCACTGCTACGGACACCATCAGGACGTGTTTGTCCCTCCAATGTGAGACGAAGGCCGTTACAAAGGGAGCGCCAATGGCAGCGCCCAAAGCATAGACGGCGATAGCAGCCCCCACCGCAGCGATCCGGACATGAAGGTTCGCGGCCATGGCCGAGAGCAAGCCTGCAACGACAAATTCTGAAAGTCCGAAGGCGAAGGTGCACAGTGAGAAAACATAGATGGCTGCAGGCATGGCGGTTCAAGTATCGACTACGGAATGAAGACGCTGGAACGCCTCGCTGCAGCAGCGGCAGGAGCTGTTCCAGTTTTCAGATGCTGCACACGTCAGCACGGGTCAGGACATTGCGATGCACCGCATTGGACAGTGGACGCGAAGCCAGCTTAGCGGGTACATGACCGCTCGTGAAATACCGTTCGTGTCGCGAAACAAGACGTAGAAGATATGAGCGCTTCAAGGCGGTGTTATGCGCTTGCGTATCTCTCCGATCAGCCGGTCTCTCAGAGGTGATGCTTGCAAACCATTCCAGGCCATCAGGAGATCGAGCTGCAACAGGTGCTCCGATCCGGCCGCGGTGACCGGACGAAACACGATGTCATTGCGCGCCTCATGGGTCAGCGATGCTGGTATCAGCGCAATGCCGAAGCCGCTTGCGACCAATGCAATCAAGGTGTGCAGTTTCCGCGCATGTTGTACCACTCGGGGTTGGAACCCTAGCGCTTGGCAAAGACGGACAATTTGGTCGTGAAAGCCCGGCCCCAGCGGCCTGGGTGACATGACGAAATCCTCGTCTTTTAATAACGCGAGTTCGATGGATGCATGGTCCACGAGCCGATGCCCCGCCGGAAGCGCCACCCAAATAGGCTCTCGCGCAACGGTTTCGAAGCACAAAGTCGGTGTGGACATTCCGGGCGTACGCATGAACCCGATGTCGGCCGTGCCGTTCTCCAACGCTTCTATCTGCTCTCGCGTCGTCGCCTCCTTCATCTCGAAGGCGACGCCGGGTGACGCAGCCCGGAATTGGCGCAACGCACGCAGAAGGGGTGCGTACGGCGTAATGTGGATAAAGACTAAGGTCAGCCGCCCGTCGAGGCCCTGCGCGACGCGGCGGGTATGTGCGACGCTCTCGTCCAATGACTGGAGGATGGACCTTGCCTTTTCCAGAAAGGCTGTACCAGCCGGCGTCAACGCAACGCTGCGCTTGGTGCGCAGGAACAGCGGAGTTTCGAGCTCGCTTTCCAGTCGCCGGATGGCTTGGCTTAAAGGCGGCTGAGCCATATGCAAGCGCTCCGCAGCACGGCTGAAATGAAGTTCTTCCGCGACGGCGATGAACTGTTGGAGAAGGCGTGTTTCCAGCATGGAAGTATCCGGTGCTCTTTTCTGTAGGGGCGCAGTTTGGGGCGGGCGAGCGCGACGATAAGACACGGGTCAAGCAGGCTTCGGCACGGACGCAGCGACGTCATGCCGGAAAGCGACGTATGCAGAAGTATTGCCTTTATGCAACCGGAGCAAGGTTTAGTCGTTGCGAGCGTCAGGTATTGGCTGTGAATTCAACCGATCGACGCAACACACTCATCGAACATTTCAGCAGGGGTTCGATATCCCAGAGTTTTGCGTGGTCGTTGATTGAGATCTCTCGCAATAGCATCCAGGCTATCTTGTGAGTATGCAGACAGATCAATGCCTTTAGGTAGGTACTGACGAAGCAATCCATTGGTGTTTTCGTTGGAGCCTCGCTGCCAGGGGTTCTGCGGGTCACAGAAGTAGACCTGGATATCGGTTGCCAAGGTGAACCGCTTGTGCCCGGCCATTTCAGAGCCCCAGTCCCAGGTCAGGGACAGATACAGCTCACGCGGCAATGTCTGTGCATGCCGAGCCAGCGCGGCTCCTACGGTGTACGAGTCTTTGTCCACGAGTTTGACCAACATCACATAGCGCGTATGCCGCTCGACAAGTGTCGCTATCTGACTGTAGGCATCACCGAATAACAGGTCGCCTTCCCAGTGACCAGGAACTGCTCGATCTTCAACGCAGGCTGGACGCTCGCTGATAGGCACTGCACCTACGATCCGTCCATGGATGGGAGTTTTCTGGGTGTAGTGCCGGGAGCGACGCTTACCTCTGGTTCGCCGCAGGTGCTCCAGGAGCTCCTTCTTCAAAGCCCCACGTGTTTGGACGAATAGTGTGCGGTAGATGGCTTCGTGAGACACCTGCAACTCCTTTTGGTCCGGGTAGGTTCGCTTGAGCCATCCCGCTATTTGTTCGGGTGACCACAGACTGGGCTTCCCCCAGTTTCCCGGACACATCGAATGACATGATGTGCTTAGGAGTCAGATATGCCAAGGACGAGAAGAACGTTTACGGACGAGTTCAAGCGGGAAGCCGTGAAGCTGGTCAAGCAGCCAGGGGCGATGGTCACGCACATAGCGAGGGACCTCGGCATAGAGCAGAGCGTGCTGCGACGCTGGGTCAGCCAGGAGCAAGGCGGCGTCATGGACATTCGGGCCAACAAGCCCTTGCGCAGCGAGTCGGCCTCTGAAGTCGAGCGTGTTCAACGGGAACTGCGCCGGGTCACCACGGAGCGCGACATCTTAAAAAAAGCGCTCGTGCATTCAACCGGTCAAGGCAACATCGTCTCAAGAACGTTGTTGGAAGTTTGGTATGGAAACGCGCAAGCGAGGATTGACGGTGCAGCAGCGCCAGGAGTTATGGGCTCGCTGGAAAGCTGGGCAAACGCTGACCGCCATCGGCGCGGCCCTGGACAAGGCACCGGGCTCGATCTACGGATTCCTCGCTACGGACGGTGGCATCGCGCCCAGGCAACGTCGTCGATCTGTGCATCAGCTACAAATTGATGAGCGCGAGGAAATATCCCGTGGATTGATGGCCGGCGTCTCATTGCGACAGATCGCCACTGGCCTTGGCCGCTCGCCGTCGACGATAAGCAAGTAGATTGCACGCAATGGTGGTGGTCGTGTTGTTCAACCTTTCGCCCTGGCTCTCCCCCATGAAGCATGTCGCCACATTGAATGAGCCTGCCGCCCATGTGGTTCACGGCATTCTTGTGACCCTGGGTTTCGTCTTGCCCGGCTTCCTGCTGACCTGGCTTATCAACCGGGCGCAGCGTCTGAGCTAGCGCGACCTTGGCGTCGCACAAGTGGCGCTAGAAGCGTGCCGAGAATTGCTTGCTCAACTCCAGGGTGGAAAAGGGGATTTCTCAAGGTGGCTTGAAACTCCGCTAGGAGCCCAAAGTTCTTGCTCAAGCGCGCCGGTTGAGCGTCGGCTGTCGCTGAATAGAAAGTATTCCGCGGAACGCTTGGAATCACTCCACACCTGCGTTAGATGGACCCTGTGGAGAACTACGTTGAATCGCTGCAAAGCTAACGGGTGATTAATCGGTCCTGTAAAAACTCGATGAATCGCAGCGTCTTGGCCGGTAAAAGCCGCGTTTCCGTCAACGCGTACACAGGTATGGGTTTGCCATGCCAGGCGGGCAAGACACGACGCAACCGGCCCTCGGCCACGTCGTCCGCCACAACGCCCTCGGCCAGCAGGGCGATGCCTTGGCCTAAAACGGCGAAGCTGCGGTACATGCCGACGCTGTTGACCGTGAAGCGCCGGCCGATTTCCACCTCGGCAGTCTCGTCCTCCTTATGGATCACCCATGGTCCCGACTTCGGGTAACCGATGCACTCGTGCCGCCGCAGTTCAGTAGGCTCGGTGGGCTCGCCAGCTCTCTTGAGATAGCCAGGCGACGCATATAGGTAGGGCGTGATGCGCGCCAGTTGCCGCGCGATCAGCGTTGAACTCGGTTGCTCGCCCATGCGGATGGCAACGTCGAAGGGCTCGGTCACCAAGTCGACTCTGCGCGGCGTGAGGTCCAGCTCGAATGTGATGCCCGGATAGCGCTCGGCAAACTCGGTGATCAGCGGCGCCATGTAGAGGGTTGCGAAATCCACAGGAAGCGACGCACGCAGCACGCCGCTGGGCTGGGCCAGCATCTCGCCGAGTTGCTCATGCGCAATGCGCGCCTCTTCGACGATGCGACTGCAACTGTCGTAGTAGATCTGCCCGGCCTCTGTGAGCTCGATCCTGCGGGTGGTGCGGTGCAGCAGGCGCAAGCCAATGTTTTTCTCCAGCGCGCCGATACGACGCGACAAGGTGGAGTTGGGCACGCCCGTGGCGTCGCCTGCGGCACGAAAGCTTTTGGCTTTCACAACCTCCACAAACAGCGCCATGTCGTTCAGATATTCCATGTCGATTGTGCCAATTTTGGATTAATGATTCCCACGGAACCGTCTTTATCTTGCCTGTAGGTTAATCGAAGATCGGGGCTCGTATCCAAGATGGTGCATGAAGACAGATTCAGCGCGCCAAAAGCTTGATCTCGATCTTGCCGCACCTTCTTCCGTCCGAGGCATTCACCCCCCCTTCAGGAGATTCTCATGACCCAACTCTTCAGCCCGGTCCAAGTCGGCCGCTACACCCTCTCGAACCGCCTCGTCATGGCGCCGATGACCCGTTCACGCGCCGAATTCGACGGCACGCCCAAGGCCCTGGCCGTCAGCTATTACGCCCAGCGCGCCACGGTGGGCTTGATCGTCTCCGAGGGCACGCAGCCTTCTGAAGACGGGCAGGGCTATCTCTGCACCCCCGGCATTTACACCGATGCCCAGGTTGCCGGCTGGAAGGTCATCGCCGAAGCCGTGCACAACAAGGGCTCGCGCCTCTTTATCCAGTTGATGCACGCCGGGCGAATGTCCCATCCCGACAATACGCCGCACCATCGGCAAGCCGTGGCGCCGTCCGCGATTGCGCCCGGTGCGCCGATGTTCACCATGACGGGCATGCAGCCCATCCCCGAGCCCCGCGCGCTGACCACTGAAGAGATTCGCCAGACCGTGGCGGACTTTCGCCTGGCCGCGCGTCGCGCGATGGAAGCTGGGGCAGACGGTGTCGAAATCCACGGCGCAAACGCCTATCTCATCCAGCAGTTCTTCGCCCCCAGCGCTAACGCCCGCACCGACGCGTACGGTGGATCCATCGAGAACCGAGCCCGCTTCGCCATCGAGGTGGCTACGGCCATCACCGAAGAAATTGGCGCGGACCGCACCGCCATCCGCTTTTCTCCCGGTGCCAAGCTGTGGGGCATTGACGAGGGTTCTGAAGCACCGGATCTCTACCGCTATCTGATCACCGAACTCGACAAGCTAGGCCTGGCCTACGTGCATGTAATGCAAGCGGGCAACGAGGCTTTGCTGGCAGACATCCGCAAGCTCTGGCGCGGCACGCTCATCGTGAACCGCCCAGGGCGCGCACGTGAACAGATTGGCAACGACCTCGCCTCTGGCTTGGCGCAGTTGGAAGCCTACGGGCAGATGGTGCTGGCCAACCCCGACTTCGCGGAGCGCTTGAAGACAAACGCACCAATGAACCCACCGGACCAGGCCACCTATTACGGCGGTGATGCCAAGGGCTATACCGACTATCCACGCCTGGCCAGCATCGCGGCCTGACCCAGCGCCGCTCTGCTCCCCGGTTCCTGAAATGTCCACCTCAGTAAGAGAAACTTCAAATGACAAACACTCAACGCGCCATTTTGGTTCGGACCTATGGCGGTGCCGCCGCCGCCGAGGTCGCCGAAATAGCTAAACCCACGGCCGGCGACGGCCAGGTGCTGGTCCGCGTTGGCGCGGCCGGTGTGAACGGCATCGACTGGAAATTTCGCGAAGGCCTGGTTCAGAAGGCTTTCCCAGTGCAGCTCCCGGCCGTGCTGGGGATTGAATTGGCTGGCACCGTGGAAGCGGTAGGGCCAGGTGCATCGCGTTTCAAAGTCGGCGACCGCGTCATGGGCCCCTTGGGGCGCCTTGGTGCCTACGCAGAATTTGTAGCCGTGGCCGAGGCGAACCTGGTGCACACGCCAAAAGGCCTGGACGACATGCAGGCAGCCGGTATACCGGTGGCGGCGGTGGCCGCCTGGCTGAGCCTGCATCAGGCGGGGCCCATCGCCGCAGGTCAACGCATCCTGATCCACGGAGCAGCAGGCGGGCTGGGCGGATATGCCGTGCAATACGCGAAGCAAGCGGGTGCTGAAGTTTTCGCCACGTCGTCTGCCGCACATCTGGACTACGTGCGCAGCCTGGGCGCGCGCCACGTCATCGACTACCGGAGCCAACGCTTCGAGGCGGTGGCGCAAGACATCGATCTGGTTCTCGACTACGTGGGTGGTGAAGTGCTTGATCGCTCGTGGGATGTGATGACTCCAAACGGCGCCACCGTAAGCGCAGCAGCGCCCGACATCGCGGCGCGTACACCGGCCGGTCGCCGCGGATTGTGGTTTGCGAACAAGGCCGACGCGACACTTCTGGCGCGGTTGGCTGACGAGATCGCCCAAGGCTCGCTGGCCTCCAGGGTCAGCGAAGTCGTGGGCTTCAATGACATCCCTGCAGCCATAGAACGCAATCGAGCCGGCCCTCGGTTTGGCAAAGTGGTTGCCGACTTCGCGCGCTGATGGGCATGCCGTAGCGCACGCCGCTGGCTATTCACCTTTAATCCCTTCTGGATATTTCAAACCATGAACGCTCATACAACCCCTGTGACAGACGCACATGCACTTTCGCCGCGCGTCATCGTTTACCGCACGCTTGGCCATGGCTCGGGCGGTCCCATCACACGGCTCATGAGCCCCTCTGATCTCGGCCAGTCGCTGAAGCCGTTCGTGTTCCTCGACATCTTTGATGCGCAAGAATCCGCCATTCAAGCGATGGCCAAAATGCCACTGCATCCGCATTCCGGTATCGCGACCGTCACCGTCTTCACAGAAGGCCACGTGCACTACGACGATCCCGCCAGCGGCAGCGGCACGATTGGTTATGGAGGTGTGGAGTGGATGCGTGCTGGCCTCGGTGTTTGGCATGGCAAGGAGATGACCGCACCTGCCGACGCAACCCGCATCCAGGGGTTTCAACTGTGGCTTGCGCTACCGGAAGCGCTGGAGCTGTCAGAGCCACAAAGCCACTACATCGAAGCGCAAGACGTGCCCAAGATCGGGCCCGCGCATGTCGTGATCGGTCGTTACGACGGTGCCCACAGCCCGGTCAACGCGCCCGACGGTATCAATTACCTGCTGGTGACACTGCAGCCAGGGGAACGCTGGACTTATAGCCCGCCACCAGACCACACGGTAGCCTGGCTGGCAGTCGCCAGTGGCAAGCTTGATGCTGGTGCAGTGGTGCAACCAGGTGAGATGGTGGTCTTCGCCGACGAAGCGAAACCCATCGTGCTGGAGGCTCGCGGCCTCGAAAGTACGGTCTTCGTACTCGGCTCGGCCATTCCACATCCGCATCCATTGCGTCTGGGAAATTATTCCGTACACACCTCTGCGCAGGCGCTTGCTGTGGGTGAAGGGCGCATCCGCGAACTGGGGCAAAAGTTAAAGGCGGCGGAAGACCGTGTCACTCCTTCAGGTACGGTACCGGTGTTCAAGTGAGCTGTTGCACAAGCTACACAAGTCGTGAGCACGGTTCTCTACCGCTGCATGCAGGCCTATAGGCTTTGGGGATAGAAAAGTTGTCATGGCACTTGGCAGTCGGCTTTGCTTTGTAAAGGCGCTATTCATCGCCATGTTCCCACCGGCCGCTAGCGCTGCAAAGCCGAATTGGCTTTACCGAGAGGTAACTTCAGGCTGATTGCAGTCAGTCAACTCAACAAGTTCGATGACTGGTAGCACCCCAACGGGCATTTGATGCAAGCAGATGAATGACCGTGTTGCTGTTCAATGCAGTTGTTCAAGACTCTGTCACTCTCCAAGCCAATAACGGCCAAAGGCCCGTGGCTAAGCAGAGCTTGCCGTTTGCGCCTCCGTCAGAATCCAGTTGACAAAGGCCTGCAACGGTGCCTCGCTCAGGCCTAATGGCTCAGGCAAGACCAAACAAAATTTCTTGGCAATGGATTGGCTGAGCGGCCAGGGGGCAACCAAGCGGCCTTGCTCCAACTCAGCTTCTACATAAATGCGCGGAACCAAGGCCACACCCAAACCAGAAAGCGCTGCCTCTATCAACATGGCATGCAGATCAAATCGCGAGCCGATGGCAGGGTTCGCTAACACCATGCCAGTCTCGTCGGCGTAGCGCTGCCAGGCATCCGGGTTTTGCATGCGATGCAGCCTGGGTAATGCATCTAAAGCGCAATCCTTGGGGTACTCGGCCAACAGCGCGGGGCTGCAGACCGGCACCAGCACTTTGACCCTGCCTCGTTTCCACGTACACCAAGTCATGCAGCCAACAGGCTACGCTCCTTTGTGACGGGGGCCATGTACCCGATGGCCGTGTGCATGCGCACGCGGTTGTAAAAGCCCTCGATCCAGTCCACGATGTCCAATCTTGC
>NZ_JANUDY010000016.1 GCF_024809975.1 Comamonas sp. BIGb0152 | reverse complement strand
ATCTGGTCGTAAGCCTTGGCTTCGCCGCCGAACTTCTTCGACAGCACGGTTGCGATAGCAGCCGTCAGCGTGGTCTTGCCGTGGTCAACGTGACCGATCGTGCCCACGTTCACGTGCGGCTTGGTGCGCTCGAATTTTCCTTTTGCCATTCTTGACTCCGAAAAAACCTAAACCTAATGGGATATAGCGCAACAAGAACCGTGCGCACTTAAATATGGTGCCCATGGGCAGGATCGAACTGCCGACCTCCCCCTTACCAAGGGGGTGCTCTACCACTGAGCCACATGGGCAATTTTTTCAAATTGCAACAGGATCGCTTTACTGCAGACTGGAGCGGGAGACGGGAATCGAACCCGCGTCATTAGCTTGGAAGGCTAGGGTTCTACCATTGAACTACTCCCGCATCAACCGCGCCATAAGCGCAATTGCTGCAAAGCTTTCTTCTTCAACCATTTCTGGTGGAGGGGACTGGATTCGAACCAGTGTAGGCGTAAGCCAACAGATTTACAGTCTGCCCCCTTTAGCCACTCGGGCACCCCTCCGAAGAAGAACTAGATTGTAGCATCATTTTTGGCTGTTTTTAGAAACTTCCGATTTCTCGTGAATTTCTTCCGGGAACGCAACCCGAACAAACCCCAAACAAAACTACTCTCTATATAAAAAGCCCCGAGACCTGAATCTCGAGGCTCTTATCTGGTGCGGCTGGCAGGAATTGAACCCACGACCCCTTGGTTCGTAGCCAAGTACTCTATCCAACTGAGCTACAGCCGCTAAGCTGCGTATTGTAGGTGGTTTTTTGGTGCCTCGGCCGAGTTTGCGACATTTTTTCCAAGAATCCCGCGTATCGCCTGCGAAACAGCGCCAAAAGCCAGTCCAAAGCCCCGCCGCCGCCCCGGTTTGCAGACAGGATGCCTACGGCCCAGCCCCAGGACGGCATCAGCGGCGGCGCTGTAGGCATGCCGCTGCGGATTACACCGGGCGCGGCATTGCCAGACAGGCAACAAAAAACCCGCCATGTGAATACATGCGGGTGTTGTGCTGCGCGGCAAGCGCGGAGGTGCTGAATTGGTGCGGCTGGCGGGGATCGAACCCACGACCCTTGGCTTCGGAGGCCAATACTCTATCCACTGAGCTACAGCCGCACACGCTGCAGGCGCAGGGCCCACAGATCAGACTCGGCGATTATGGCATGGCTTGGGTACCCCGACTTGCGACTTGCGCACAACGCAGGCACAAGCCGCATGGCCAGCGTGCGACCAGCCTTCCTCAAGCGACAGCAGGGAGCTTGCTTGGCCCAAAGCCCAGGCCAGCCAGATAAGCCTCTACCGCCTTCTCGCCCATGCTGCGCAGCGGAAAGTTACCCTCATTGAGCACCCAGCCATGGATCAAGCCCACAAACAGCGAATGCAAGCCCAGCGCTGCCTCCTGGGGCGTCATCAGCATCTGCACCTGGTCTCGGCTGGCCGCTTCTTCAAGATCGATGGCGAATTTGCGCTGGGAGCAGGCAAAACTCTCGACATGGCCTTCGCGCACACTCTCCAGCTCGCCCACGTATTCGAGCTTGAACAGCGCCGTGTCAAACACCTTGCGGCGGCGTTCATCCCCATCCATACTGTCAAACACTGCATAAATTGATCTGCGAATTCGATCGAGCGGCGCCAGGTCGCCGTACTTGTCGTCACAAATTTCCTCGAAGGGCATGCAAATGCGATCGAGCATCGATGAAAACACATCGACCTTGTCTTTGAAGTGCCAGTACACCGCACCGCGGGTTGCACCTGCGCGCTGGGCGATTTCGTTGAGCGAGGCGCGCGCCACACCCTTCTCGAAGAACACCTGTTCTGCCGCATCCAGCAGCTTGATGCGTGTCTCATCCGCCTCTGCTTTGGTACGTCGTGCCATGGCTTTTTTTTCCGTTCTTGCAAGCACCTGGCCCCGGTTTGTCAACCTAAAGGCCATGCGATATTGATCAAATTACCACAATTATACATTTACGCATGTATGTATAATCGCGCAGCAATTTCATGGGAATTGAGGATCATCCGCGTCCGGATGTGAGACAAGCCCTACAGGAGCCTCCGGGTTCACCATCTTTCCATTTCTCATCTACCGAAGGGACTTTCATGCAGCAGATGTATGAAGCAAACCAATCTACCGGGAACCTCCCAGCCTCTCCCAGCAAGGGCCGCAAAGCCGGCGTGCTGGCTTTGACGCTGGTAGCCGCCCTGGTCTTGACCGCCTGCGGCAACAAAAAGGACGAGCAAGCGCCTAAGCAAGGCGGTGCACCCAAGCCCCCCGAGGTCAGCGTCCTGACGGTGAAGCTGGAGAGCATTCCCGTGGTGTCCGACCTGCCCGGTCGCCTGGAGCCCGTGCGCGTAGCCCAGGTCGGGGCGCGCGTGGCCGGCATCTTGCAAAAGCGCCTGTTCACCGAAGGCTCGGATGTGAAGGCCGGACAGGTTCTCTACCATATCGATAATGCGCCCTACCGCGCCAACTTGGAAAGCGCCCAGGCGACTCTGGCGCAGGCCCAGGCGACCTTGGCCCAGGCCGCATCCACCGCCCGCCGCTACAAGCCACTGGTAGAGGCCAACGCCATCAGCAAGCAAGAATACGATGTCGCCGTGGCCAACGAAAAAGCTGCGCTGGCCCAAGTCGCCGCAGGCAAGGCTGGCGTGACCAATGCCAACATCAACCTCGGCTATGCCGCCGTGACGGCACCCATCTCCGGCCGCATTGGCCGCTCCTTGGTGACCGAAGGCGCGCTGGTGGGCCAAAGCGGTGTGACCGAGCTGGCCGTGATCCAGCAGATCAACCCGCTGTATGTGAACGTGACGCAGTCCTCTTCCGAGATCCTGCGCATGCGTGAAGCACTCAAGACCGGCAAGCTGGCCAAGGCCGGCGAGAACGCGGCCAAGGTCATCGTCTACACCGATGACGGCAAGCCCTACGCCCACCCCGGCAAGCTGCTGTTTACCGATCTGACGGTGGACCCGACCACCGGCCAGGTAAGCGTGCGCGCCGAGTTGCCCAACCCTGAAGGTCTGCTGCTGCCCGGCATGTATGTGCGCGTGCACATCCAAGAAGCCCAGGTGGACAACGCCGTGCTGGTGCCTCAGCAGGCGGTGACCCGCAATGAGAAGGGCAATACCGTGATGGTCGTGGCCGCCGACGGCTCCGTCAGCCCACGCCCCGTGCAGATCAGCCAGTCCAAGGGCACGAACTGGGTGGTGAGCGAAGGACTCAAGGCCGGCGACCAGGTCATGGTCGATGGCTTTATCAAGCTGGGCATGGGCGCGACACATGTGACGCCGGTGCCCTGGAAGAACCCGAGCGACAAGGCCGCAGCGCCAGCGGCGCCAGCAGCAGGGGCTGCGCCCCAGGCTGATGCGGCCGCCGCGGACAAGCCCGCAGCCTCGGCCGAAGCTGCAGGCAACGCCGCCTCCAGCAAATAAACAGGACACAGCGGAATGTCAAAGTTCTTTATCCATAGACCGATTTTTGCCTGGGTGATCGCGATCTTCGTGGTCCTCGCAGGTATCGTGTCCATTACCCGACTGCCGGTGGCGCAGTTCCCGAGCGTGGCGCCGCCTACCATCACGGTAACGGCCGCCTACCCTGGCGCGACGGCGCAAACCCTGACCGATTCGGTGCTGCAGCTGATCGAGCGCGAGATCAACGGCGCCGAAGGCCTGATGTACATGTCGTCTTCCGCCTCTGCCACCGGCAGCGGCGAGTTGACCGTGACCTTCGAGCCTGGCACCAACCCCGATCTGGCCCAGGTGGATGTGCAAAACCGGCTGGCACGCGCCACGCCGCGCCTGCCCAGCATCGTGCAATCACTGGGGGTGCGCGTCGACAAGTCGATGAGCAACTTCCTGATGATTCTGACCTTCCAGTCAGACACCGGCGAGACCTCGCGTGACGAAATCTCCGATTACGTCAACCGCAATGTGGTGCCAGAAATCCAGCGTCTGAACGGCGTGGGCAAGGCCCAGCTGTTTGCGTCCGGCCGTGCCATGCGCGTCTGGGTCGATCCGGCCAAGCTGCAGGGCTACAACATGTCGATCGCGCAGATCAATGCCGCCATTGCCGCGCAGAACCAGCAGATCTCCGGCGGCGCGCTGGGCGATACGCCGAGCCTGCCAGGCACCATGATGAATGCCACCATCGTCGTGCCGGGCCAGCTGTCCACGCCTGAGGAGTTTGGCGAGGTGGTGCTGCGCTCCAACTCGGACGGCTCAACCGTGCGCCTCAAGGATGTGGCCCGCGTGGAGCTGGGCGCTGAAAGCTATGCCACCAACTCGCGCCTGGACGGCAAGCCCGCCGTGGCGCTGGCGGTGCAGCTGACCTCGACCGCGAACGCGATGGCGACCGCCAAAGAGGTTTACAGCAAGATGGACGAGCTCGAATCTTTCCTGCCTGCGGGCGTGAAGTGGGCCGCGCCGTATGACACCTCGAAGTTCGTCAAGATCTCGATTGAAAAAGTGCTGCACACCCTGCTCGAAGCCATCGTGCTGGTGTTCATCGTGATGCTGATCTTCTTGCAGAACATCCGCTACACCTTGATCCCGACCATCGTGGTGCCTATTGCGCTGCTCGGCGCCTTTGCGGTGATGTACAGCGTGGGGCTGACCATCAACATCTTGTCGATGTTCGCGATGGTGCTGGTGATTGGTATCGTCGTGGACGATGCGATTGTGGTGGTGGAGAACGTCGAGCGGATCATGTCCGAAGAGGGCTTATCACCCAAGGACGCGACCATCAAGGCCATGGGCCAGATCCAGGGTGCTGTGGTCGGTATTACCGTGATTCTGGTGACGGTGTTCATCCCGCTGGCCATGTTCTCGGGCGCTACCGGCAATATCTACCGCCAGTTCTCGCTGGTGATGGCGATCTCGATCTTCTTCTCGGGCTTCTTCGCGCTGACCCTGACGCCTGCGCTGTGCGCCACCATGCTCAAGCCCATTCCCAAGGGCCATGCACATGACAAGAAGACCGGCCTGCTCGGCCCCTTCTACAACTGGTTCAACCGCATGTTCGGCAAGGCCACCAAGGGCTACCAGAAGACCTTGGTGGGCGTGGTCAAGCGCACCTTCCTGGCCTTCTTGGTCTATGCGGCGGTGATCGTCGGTGTGGTGTTCGGCTTCAAGGCCCTGCCCACCGCCTTCTTGCCGGTCGAAGACCAGGGCTACGTGATATCGCTGGTTCAGCTGCCCCCGGGTGCCACCCAGGAGCGCACCAGCGAGACCATGAAGCAGCTGGAAGACTTTGCCTTGGCGCAACCGGAGACGGCCAACATCGTCAGCATTCTGGGCTTCAGCTTTGCCGGTCAAGCGCAGAACATGGGTCTGGCTTTTACCGTGTTCAAGGACTGGTCCGAACGCACGACACCCGGCTCGGATGCTTCGTCGTTCGCCGGCCGCGCCATGGGCGCGATGATGAGCCTGCGCGATGGCTTCATCTACACCCTGGTGCCCCCGTCGATCTCGGAGCTGGGCAACAGCGATGGCTTTACCTTCCGTCTGCAAGACCGGGGCAACCACGGCCATGCAGAACTGCTCAAGGCCCGCAATGACCTGATCGCCAAGGCCAGCAAAAACGACATACTGACGGGTATGCGTTTTGATGGTGTGGACGATGCGCCGCAGTGGCAGGTGGATATCAACCGCAACGCGGTGTATGCACAAAAGGTCAGCATGGGCGACATCGCCACGACCTTGTCGACGGCCCTGGGTTCGAGCAACTCCAGCGACTTCCCGAACAATGGCTACATGCAGCGCGTCACCATCCAGGCCGACGCAGCCACCCGCATGCAGCCAGAAGACGTGCTGAAGCTGACGGTGCCCAATGCCGATGGCAAGCTGGTCGAGCTCTCGACCCTGGTCACCGCCAAGTGGATCACCGGCCCGATGCAGATGTCGCGCTACAACGGCTATCCCTCGATGAGCATCACCGGCCAGGCCAAGCCCGGCTACACCACCGGTGACGCGATGGCCGAGATGGAAAAACTCTCTGCCGAGCTGCCCCAAGGCTTTGGTTATGAGTGGACTGGCCAGTCGCTGGATGAGAAGAAAGCCGGCTCGTCGGGCATGATTCTCTACGCCTTCTCGATCCTGGCGGTGTTCCTCTGCCTGGCTGCACTGTATGAGAGCTGGAGCATACCGCTGGCCGTGCTGCTGGTGGTGCCTCTGGGTGTGTTGGGCGCGGTTGCTGGTATGCACCTGCGTGGCATGCCCAATGACATCTACTTCCAGGTGGCGCTGATCACCGTGATCGGCTTGTCAGCGAAGAACGCCATCTTGATTGTGGAGTTCGCCAAGGACCTGCATGACCAGGGCATGAGTGCGCTCGATGCCGCGCTTGAAGCCGGTCACCTGCGCTTCCGCCCCATCTTGATGACCTCGCTGGCCTTCATCTTGGGCGTGGTGCCGCTGTACATCGCCTCTGGCGCCAGTGCGGTCAGCCAGCACGAGATCGGCACCGGCGTGTTCTGGGGCATGATCATCGGCACCTTCCTGGCCGTGTTCCTGGTGCCCGTGTTCTTTGTCGAGGTCTTCCGCCTGTTCGGCCGCAAGGGCGGACAGGACAAGGGACCGCAGGGCAGCCCGCCCGCGCCGCAGTCCCCTGACCGTGGCCATGACGCTGTGCTGTCTGCCAATGTGGGGAAAGGAACCCACCATGAATAAGAAACTGATCCCAACCGTTTTGGCTGCGGCCCTGCTGGCCTCGGGCTGCTCGCTGATTCCATCCCTGGACAGGCCAGCATCCCCGGTGGCCGTGCAGTACCCGGTGGCCACCGAGCAAACGCAGCAAGCCGCTGCCGATATTGCGTGGCAGAACTTCTTCAGCGATACGCGGCTGCAGCAGCTGATCCAAACCGCGCTGGACAACAACCGCGACCTGCGCGTGGCGGTGCTCAATATTGCCCAGGCCCGCGCGCTCTACCAGATCCAGGACGCCCAGCGCTTTCCGGAAGTGGGCGTCTCCGGCTCGGCTTCGCGCCAGCGCAGCCAGATCACTGGCGGCTATGGCAACGCGTTCAGCGTGGGCGTGGGCATCCAGAGCTGGGAGATCGACTTCTTTGGCCGCATCAGCAGTCTCAAGGAGCAAGCCCTGGCCCAGTACCTGGCCACCGAAGAAGGCCGCAAGTCTGCCCAGATCAGCCTGGTGGCCTCGGTCGCCAATGCCTGGCTGACTTTGCAGGCCGATGAGGAGCTGATCGACATCTCGCGCCGTACTCTGGAGACACGCGAAGAATCGATCAAGCTGTCCAAGCTGCGCCTGGATGCGGGTGTGGCCTCGGAGCTGGATTACCGCCAGGCCCAGTCGCTGACCGAAAACGCCAAGGCCACCTTGGCCCAGCAACTGCGCCAGCGTGCGCTGGACGTCAACGCCCTGACCTTGCTGCTGGGCCAGACGCCCCCCGCCGAGCTGCTGACCAGCCTGCAGGGCAAGCGCCTGACCGATCTGCCCGTGATGGCCGATGTGCCAGCGGGTCTGCCCTCGGACCTGTTGCTGCGCCGCCCCGACCTGCGCCAGGCCGAGCAGACCATGATCGCCGCCAACGCCAACATTGGCGCGGCACGCGCGCTGTTCTACCCGGCCATCTCGCTGACCGCCAGCGCTGGCTTTGCCAGCTCCGAGCTGTCCGATCTGTTCGACTCCAAGTCCAAGGGCTTCTCGATCGCGCCTTCGCTGTACCTGCCGATCTTCAACGCCGGGCGCAACCAGGCCAACCTGGAAGTGGCGCAAGTGCAGACCCAGATTGCGGCTGCGCAGTATGAGAAGGCCATCCAGACCGCGTTCCGGGAGGTGTCCGACGCCCTGGTCAGCCGCCAGACCCTGGCCGACCAGCTGCAATCGCAGCAGGCCCAGGTCGAGGCTGAATCGGCACGCCTGAAGCTGTCGGACCTGCGCTACAAGAACGGCGTGGCCAGCTACCTGGACCTGCTCGATGCCCAGCGTTCGCTGTTCAGCCTGCAGCAAGCCGTGGTGCAAGTGCGCCTGACCCAGTTGCAAAACCAGGTGGGCTTGTACAAGGCCCTGGGTGGCGGCTGGACCGATGCAGCGCCTGCTGACACTGTCGCTCAGGCGGCCCCGACTGCTGGCAAACCATAGGTTGCTGCCCGCGACTGCGGCCCCACAATGGCTTGCCAGACCTGCTGGCAAGCCATTTTTTTATGCGCCCGCGCCGCAAGTGTGGCTGATTGCCTGCAGGTAGTTGCCCGGAGGCCATGCAAAAAGACCCGTCTATATAATGATTTTGGCCTCTGCACGATGAACAACAAGCCCCCGAGAACTTGAGGAAGCCATGAGCGACATCCAGCAAGAAGAAGCACATACAGGCCCCGTCAAATCACCCAAACAATTTTTGTGGACGGTGATATTCGCTTTTGTGGTTCCCGTCTTCGCCATCATTGGCCTGGTGATGTATGTCACCGCAGCCAACAAACCCGCCTCCGGTGCGGCCGATGCGCCCGCCTCCATCGCTGCGCGCTTGCAAAAGGTGGGCTCGGTCGAGATACGCGATGCCAACCGCCCCCTCAAGTCCGGCCAGGAGGTCTACCAGGCCCAATGCGCTGCCTGCCATGCCAGTGGTGCTGCCGGCGCCCCCAAGTTTGAAGATGCCGCTGCCTGGGCACCGCGCATCAAGACCGGCTTGGAAGCGCTGGTGCACTCCTCCATCGCTGGCAAGGGCGCCATGGCCCCGCAAGGCGGCGGCGACTTTGAAGACACCGAAATCGCACGCGGCGTGGTGTACATGGCCAACGCAGCGGGCGCCAAGTTTGATGAGCCCCAGCGCCCCGCTGCCGCCAGTGCCGATGCGGGCAGTGCTGCCCCCGCCCAGCCTGCTGCTGCGCCGGTAGCGGCCACTGCGCCTGCTACAGCAGCTGCCGAGCCGGCTGCAGCCACCGCTGCTGTGGCCGCTGCGCCTGCCGCTGCTGCTGCCAACACCGCCGTCAATGGCAAGGCCCTGTATGACAAGGCCTGTTTTGTTTGCCATGCAGCCGGCGTGGCCGGAGCCCCAAAGTTTGGCGACAAGGCCGCCTGGGCACCTTATATTGCCCAAGGCATCGACAGCATGGTGAAGATCGCCATCAGCGGCAAGGGCGCCATGCCACCACGTGGCGGCTCCAGCGCATCGGACGAAGAGATCCATGCCGCCGTGCAGTACATG
Organism: Comamonas sp. BIGb0152; assembly: GCF_024809975.1. GTDB lineage: Bacteria > Pseudomonadota > Gammaproteobacteria > Burkholderiales > Burkholderiaceae_C > Comamonas. Next base: position 32,802 of record NZ_JANUDY010000016.1, on the reverse strand, counting down.
GTGGAGCAGGCCCAGTAACGAAGAGTGGTGATGGTAGTGGGGCAGCGAGTGCGCGCCCCGCTTCAATGCTCAGGGCTTGGCTGCATCCAGTGCGGCGGGTGAGCGCACAAAGCCAAATTGCGCCTCCAGCTGCGCACTGCTCAGCTCAGCGGGCTGCGGCAACAAGCCCCGCTCCAGCGCCTGCGACACATCGAGCACATCCTGCGTATGCACCATGCCCAGGCCTTGGGCGGTGTTCAGGTAGACGGCGCCTTGCTCATCGGTAAGCACCGCCCGCACCTGCGTCAGCGCCAGCACATCGCCGGTATGGGCATGCAGTTGCAGCGTCTCATCACGCCATTGCGCGCGCCAGATCCAGGGCGTCGCCTCCAGCTCTACAAACACCTGCTGCGGGCCGTTCTGAAAATACCAGCAGCCCCGCGCATCGGCCAGGTAGTTGCGGGCGATGAACTGCGCGAGTTTCTCGTGCTCCACCCGGGAGCCCTTGGCCCCCGGCTTGCCACTGGCAAAGCCGCCGCTGGCCTGGGCCTGCGCATCGCGCAGCCACCAGTTGCCGCGCGCATCCAGGCCCAGCCAGCCCCAGCAGGCGGGCACGTTGGGCCATTTGGCCATGGCTTGTTTCACAATATCGTCCATCCGGGCATCGTACTGCATGGGCCCGGCGCGGCCTGCGGGTGTTCAGCCCCTCATTCCGTCAATAATCGCTGACAATGGGACGCTGCCAGATGGGTAACAATGGCGGCTCTGAACATGGCAAGGAGCCCTCATGAACGCATGGAAACGATTTCTGGTGGTGACCGCCGCTGCGCTGGCACTGACGGGCTGCGGCTACAACGATTTTCAACGGCTGGACGAAGAGTCCACCGCCGCCTGGAGCGAGGTACTGAGCCAGTACCAGCGCCGCGCTGACCTGGTGCCCAATATCGTGGCCTCGGTCAAAGGTGAGGCTAACTTTGAGCAAGACACCTTGACCAAGGTGATCGAAGCGCGGGCCAAGGCCACCTCGATCCAGGCCACGCCCGAGCTGGTGAACAACCCCGAGGCCTTCAACAAGTTCCAGCAGGCCCAGGGCGAGCTGTCGAGCGCCTTGTCGCGCCTGATGGTGGTGTCCGAGCGCTACCCCGAGCTCAAAGCCAACCAGGCCTTCCGCGATCTGCGAGTCACCCTGGAAGGCACGGAAAACCGCATTGCCGTGGCGCGTGACCGCTACATCGGCACGGTGAAGGCCTACAACATCAAGGCCCGCCAGTTCCCCACCAACCTGACCGCCAAGGTCTTTGGCTACCAGCCCAAGGCCAATTTCACGGTGCAGAACGAGGCACAGATCTCTCAGCCGCCGACCGTGGACTTCTCGTCTGAGCGGAAGTAAGCGCATGGCCTGGATGCCCGCTTGGCGCCCACGGCTGGCCTGGATGCTGGCCCTGGTCGCGGCCGTGCTGCTGCCCTGGCTCACAGCACCAGCGCTGGCCGCCGTGCAGCCGGTGCCGGCACTCAGCGCCCATGTGATCGACCAGACTGCCACCTTGAGCGCGCAGGAGACCGCACAGCTCGAAGCCCAGTTGACGGCACTGGAGCGCGATACCGGCGCGCAGGTGGTGGTCTTGATGGTGCGCAGCACCAGCCCCGAAGACATTGCCGCCTATGCCCAGCGCGTGGCCAGCACCTGGAAGATTGGCCGCAAGGACGTGGGCGATGGCCTGCTGGTGCTCGTGGCCAAGGACGACCGGCGCATGCGCATCGAGGTCGCCAAGACCTTGGAAGGCGCGATCCCCGATCTGCGCGCCGCGCGCATCATTGACCAGACGATGACACCCGCCTTCCGGGCGGGCAACTTTGCCGCCGGCATTGGTGACAGCGTGGCCCAGATTGGCGCCTTGATCAAGGGCGAAGCGCTGCCGCCACCCAGTACCAGCCCGAAAGCCGGCAACCAGGCCGCCTCGGGCTTGCCCGACGACCCGGCGCAGCTGCTGCTGTTCTTCTTCATCTTTGTGATGGTGGGCGGCAGCGTGTTGCGCAGCATGCTGGGCCGCGCGCTGGGTTCGCTGGCCACCGGCGGCGCAGCAGGCCTGGTAGCGGCCTGGCTCACGTCGAGCGTGCTGCTGGGCATTGGCGCTGGCGTCGCCGCGCTGTTTGTGGTCTTGCTGGCCGGCACCATGCGTGGGGGCAGCTCGATTGGCGGTGGTGGCGGAGGCTTTGGCGGCGGAGGCGGCTTTGGGGGTGGTGGATTTGGCGGAGGCCGAGGTGGCGGAGGCGGCTTTGGCTCCGGCGGCGGTGGTAATTTTGGGGGCGGCGGCGCCTCGGGGAGCTGGTGATGGGCCATTGGTTACAACGCTGGGGCCGGCAACTGCGCCACCGCTTTCTGGAACGCGATGCCTCCCATGCCCTGCCCGACGACGCGCGCCAGCGCCTGGCGCAAGCCATTGCCGCTTCTGAGGCCAAGCACAGCGGCCAGATCCGCGTCTATGTCGAAAGTGCCCTGCCCTGGAGCTACATCCGCCGCGATGCCCCGGCACGCGAGCGCGCGGTGATGCAGTTTGGCAAGCAGCGCGTTTGGGACACCGAGCACAACAATGGCGTGCTCATTTACCTGCTGCTGACCGACCATGCGATTGAGATCGTCGCTGACCGGGCGGTGTCGCGCTGCGTCAGCGGGCCCCAGTGGCAGGCGATGGTCGAGAGCTTGGCTACCGACTTGCGCAGCGGCCAGTATGAAAAGGCACTGCTGGCGGCCATCGGCCAGGTCTCGCGCCATTTGGAGCAGCAGTTTCCGCGCAGCGCCCAGTCACCGGCCACGGACAACGAACTGGACGACAACCCCTTGGTGGGCTGAGCGGCACCAGCGCTGCAGATTTCGGGCCCCGAGGTAGATGTGGCGGCCGATATAAATGATAATGCGCAATCAATATCATTTGATACGCTTTTTCGTTCCTCGTCCTTTTCTGCCCCATGTCCTCCGACACTCCCATCGCCCTTCCCCGCAGCCCTGCTGGCGGCACCCCGGGCGCCAGCCGCCTGCAGTCCATCGATGCCTTGCGCGGCCTGGTCATCCTCTTCATGCTGATCGACCATGTGCGCGAGACCTTCTACCTGCACCACCAGGTGCCGGACCCCATGGATGTTTCCACAACGGCACCCGAGCTGTTTTTCAGCCGCTTGCTGGCGCACCTGTGCGCGCCGGTGTTTGTGCTGCTCACGGGTCTGTCGGCCTTTTTGTACGGCAGCAAGTACGAAGACGGGCGTGCGACCGCCTCGGGCTTTCTCTTCAAGCGGGGGCTGTTTTTGGTGCTGCTCGAAGTGACCGTGGTGAACTTTGCCTGGACCTTCCAGTTTCCGCCCGCCAAGATCTTCTTGCAGGTGATCTGGGCCATTGGCCTGTCGATGCTGGCGCTGTCGGCGCTGGTGTGGTTGCCCCGGCGGCTGATCATTCCGCTGGGTCTGCTGCTGGTCGCCGGCCACAACCTGCTCGACCACCTGCACTTTGCGCCTGACCATGCGCTGCACACGCTGTGGGCGGTACTGCATGACCGGGGCTGGATCGAGGTAAGCGAGAACCTGCGCCTGCGCACCTCCTACCCGCTGCTGCCTTGGATCGGTGTGATTGCACTGGGCTATGCAATGGGCCCCTGGTTTGCCAAGGGCGCTGATGCGCTACAGCGCCAGCGCCGCTTGCTGGTCTGGGGCCTGGGGCTGCTGGCGGGCTTTGTGCTGCTGCGGGCCGCCAACTTTTATGGCGACAAACCCTGGGCGGCGGCCGATTCACTGCTGGTCAGCGCCATGGCCTTTTTGAACATCACCAAGTACCCGCCATCGCTGCTGTTCCTGGCGCTGACCTTGGGCATCGGCTTGCTGCTGTTGCGCGCTTTTGAGCGCCGCCCGGGTGCGGCCTGGCTGCTGCCGCTGACGGTGTTTGGCGCAGCGCCCATGTTCTTTTATGTGCTGCACCTGTATGTGCTCAAGTTGCTGTACCTGGGCGCGCAAGCCATCTGGGGCAACAACTACGGCGAGCTGTTTGGCTTTGGCGCGATGTGGATGGTGTGGCTCACCACGGTGGCCCTGGGCTTTGCGCTCTACCCGCCGGTCAAGGCCTTTGCCGCCTTCAAGGCCCGCCGCCGCGATATTGCCTGGCTCAAGTACCTGTAAGCCGTCCGTACCAGCGCTCAGGCTGCTGGGCCTGCGCCGCTGCAGCAGTCCTTGCACTGGCCGTACAAGGTGATCTCATGGCCCTCAACCAAAAAGCCCGGGGGTGCCATGCCTTTGAGGTCGCCCGGGCAGGCCTGGATATCAAATACCCGGCGGCAGCTGTTGCACTGGAAGTGGTGGTGGTGGTCATGCGTGGCCGGCTCATAAAGCGGCAGGCCACCGGGCAAGGTCACCACGCGCAGCAGGCCCTCTTCCGTCATCGATTTGAGGTTGCGGTACACCGTCGCAATGCCCAAGGCCGGTAGCGCAGCGCCCGCAATTTCCAGCACCTCTTGGGGCGAGAGTGGACGGCCTTGCGATGCAAAGGCATCGGCGATGGCGGCGCGCTGGCGGGTAGGACGTTGCATGGTCTGACAGGGGCGTTCCGAAGAACGGATGGGCAATCGAGGGAGCGCCCATCATAGCTGCTCTGACTGCAGCATGCAGGCTGCGCGGCAGCACTGGCGCGCCCTCCTTGCCCAGCGTCAGAAAATCTGCACCGGCATCTCGGCCAGCAGCCGCACTTGGTTCACATTCAGCTCACCCTGGGTTTTGTTGGCCCGGTGCACGCCATAGCGCAGCTGCAGCGCCAACCCCTTGGCCTGGCCTTGCTGCACGGTGTAGCGCAGCAGCATGTCGCGCTCCCAGTGCCGGCCGCCGCTGCCGCTGGCGCCCAGGTAGTTGGTGTACACGCTGCCGGCGCGGCGGTAGTCGATGCCTGAGCCGCGTGTGTAGGCCACACCGGCACGCAGGCCCGGTGTCAGCCATTGGCCCAGATCGGCCTCGTACTTGAGCTGCCAGGACGCCTCGTGTGGCGCATTGAAGTCCGACAGCTGCATCGCGTTTTCCAGCCAGATGGAGCCCCGGTTGACGTAATCGAAGGGCGTGTTCCCATCCACTTTTTGGTAGCCCAAGCCCAGCTGGTGCATGCCTGCCGCATAGGTGGCCATCAGGCTCCAGGTGAGGTTGTCGACCTGGCCGGCCTTGGCGGCACCGGTGTCTTTGTTGCGGTACAGGTTCAGGCTGAGCGAGAGGCTTTGTTTGTCGGCCAGCGCCTTTTTGTAGACCCCGCCCAGGTACCAGGTGTTCCAAACGTTCTCGTATTGGCCGACGTAGCTCGACAGGCTCAGGCCGCTCCAGGGCGTGGCCCAGCTGCCGCCGGCAAAGCTGAAGGCATCGCCCTGCACGCCGGAGTAATTGGCCAGCAGCGGCTGGCCGTTTTTGCGGGCATTGCGGTCGGCCCAGCGGGTAAAACGGCCGGCCTGCAGGCTCAGCTGCGGGATGTCGTTGCTGCTGACCAGCCAGCCCCGGTTGGTCTCGGGCAGCAGGCGCGTGTCGGACGAATGGAAAATCGGGTTCTTGGTGCGCATCTCGCCGACTTTCAGCTCAGTCGATGACCAGCGCAGCTTGAGCGCCGCCCCGGCGCGGCCAAAGCTGTCCTGGAGATCGCTACCGTCCTTGGCGATATAGCGCGGGTTGCTGCGCACCTTGTCGGCATCTGAGCCCAAGTTAAGGCCGCCATAGGCATGGGCATCCAGCCCCAGGCCGATCAAACCCTGTGTGTAGCCCGAGCTGAAGTTGAGCATCAGCCCATAGCCTGCCTCGCGCGCCTGGTCCGAGCGCGCGCCGCCGGACACCACCCGCGTGCTGTCGCCGCGCCGGTAGTCCAGCTGCTCTACCACCATGCGGTTGACGAGGCCCAGGCTGGCGCCTTCGACCAAGCCCTTGGCGTCATCTTGCGCGCCGGCATGGACGGCCAGGGACATGACGGCCAGGCCGCTTAACCGGGCCATCGATTTGAAATATTTCATGCGCTTGTTTGGTAAAAAATCCTGGCAGCCATTCAGCGCGGCGCAGAGGCGCGGCTGACGATGTCCTTGAAGCGCTGCTGCGCACGCTCGGGCACCTCGGCGGGCACCTGCAAGCTGGACAGTGGCGCATCGCCGACCTGCACCAGCATGACCATGCCCATCGCGTAATGGGGCAGACATTGCACGCCATAAAGGCCTGGGGCATCAAAGCTGACTTCGATCTCTTCGTTGATCTTGCCCTTGAAGGGCTTGGCCCCGGCGGGCGCCATGCCCGGAATGCTGACGGCATCGTGGCCGTTGCTGCTGGCCAGAAACTTGATCTTGTCGCCCGGTTTGAGCTTCAAAAACTCGGGCTCGTAGGTCATCGCACCGGTGGCGCTGCGGTTGCGCATCTTGACCTCAAAGGTCTCGGCTGCCACCTGGCTGCAGAGCAAAGCGCCCAACAAAAGGGGTATCCAGGTGCGGAGGTGGGGGAAAGGCATATCGGGTCACCGTCAAGAAGAAGAGAGCGGACGAAAACGCAGCACATGGCTGCCGTCCCAGGGATCGACCAGCGCACTGGCCTGCACGCGGAATACTTGTGCCAGCAGCGCTGCATCCAGCACCTGCGCGGGCGTGCCCAGCGCCACCAGCCGGCCATGCTGCATGACGGCGACGCGGTCGCAGGCGAGGGCCTGGTTCAGGTCATGCAGGGCCACGACCTTGGTGACGGGCAAGGCGCGGACCAGCGCCATCAGCGACAGCTGCTGGTGGATATCGAGGTGGTTGCAAGGCTCGTCGAGCAGCAGCACACCGGGCTGCTGCGCCAGGGCGCGCGCAATGTGTATGCGCTGGCGTTCGCCACCCGAGAGGCTGTGCCAGGCGCTGTGGCGTTTTTCCTCCATGCCGACCGCGCTGAGGGCTTGCTGGACGGCCTCCCAGTCTTGGGTCGAAAAAGGCTGCAGCGCCGACAGCCAGGGGGTGCGCCCCAGTGCCACCGCATCCTGCACGCTGATGGCGTCCTGCGTCTCAGCCATTTGCGCCACCAGGGCCAGCTCGCGTGCGATGGCGCGGCGCCCCATCTGGTGCAGGGGCTGGCCCTGCAGCAGCACCTGGCCTGCGTCGGGATTGATGACACCGGCCAGCAAGCGCAACAGGCTGGATTTTCCCGAGCCATTGGGGCCAATCAAACCCAGCATCTCGTGGCGCTGCACGGACAGCGACACCTGCTCCACAATGCGCCTGCCTTGCAGGCGCAAGCCCAGCGCGCAGGCTTGCAAAACAGCGTCTTCAGGTGCCGCGCTCATCGCTGCCTCCGCTGGCTTCTGAGCAAGATGCCGGCAAACACGGGCGCCCCTACCAGCGCGGTGATCACGCCAATCGGCAGCACCTGACCGCGGATCAAGGTGCGCGACAGCACATCGGCGGCGATCAAAAACACGGCCCCCATCATGGCGCTGGCAGGCACCAGGCGGCGGTGGCTGACGCCCACCAGCATGCGGGCGGCATGCGGAATCACCAGGCCCACAAAGCCAATGGCGCCGACGATGGAGACCATAACCGCCGTCATGAGCGCCGCCACCAGCAGCAGCACCAACTGCACCCGGCGCACTGGCACGCCCAACGCGGCAGCCGACTCACTGCCAAAGGTGAAAGCATCCAGCGCCCGCGTGTGCAGCAGGCAGAGCAACAGGCCGGTGATGGCGATGCAGGCCGTCAACACGGTATCGGGCCAGCGCACACCGCTCAGGCTGCCCAGCAGCCAGAACATGATGCCCCGGGCCTGCTCGGCGCTGCCTGATTTGGTGATGATCAGCGAGGTCAGCGCATTGAACAGCTGCGAGCCCGCAATGCCGGCCAGCACAATCTGCCCGCTGTTGCGCAAGCCGCCACTGCCGGCGGCATGGGCCAGCAGGGCGACCAGCGCAAACGCACAGAGCGCACCCAAAAATGCGCCCACCGTCATCGATATGGCGCCCGCACCAATGCCCACGACCGACACCAGCACGGCACCCGTGGAGGCCCCGGCGGAGATGCCGAGCAAATAGGGCTCGGCCAGCGCATTGCGCAGCAAGGATTGCAAGATGACGCCGGCAACCGCCAGGCCCGCGCCACAGCTGGCCGCGACCAGCGCACGGGGCAGGCGGTAGTTCCAGACGATGCCCTGGCTGATCGGATCAATGGCGTAGCTCGCGCCGAACAGCTTGTTGGCCAGCACCTGCAGCACCAGGCTGGGCGACAGCGCGGTCTCACCAATGGCGATGCCCAGCGCCACGCTCAGGACCAGCGCAAACAAGGCGCCCAGGCCCAGCAACGCCCAGTGCAGCGGCTTGCGCAGCGCCGATGCTGCTGCCACGGGTACAGGGGTCATGGGCATGCCAGGCTTTGCATCCGCAAGCGCGCCACCGGCATCAACGGGAGGCCGGCTGGGGGAGCTTCCGCACCGCATCGCTGATTTGCTCCATTCCATCCACCAGACGGATCGAGCCTTGCAGCGCATCGGCATCGACGATGACAATGCGGTTGTGCTTGACGGCATCCATGTGCTGGGTGACGGGGTCCTTCTTCAGGAACTCCAGCTTTTTCTGGTAGTCATCGGCAGGAAAACGGCGGCGGTCCATGCGGGCAATGACCAGGACCGAGGGGTTGGCCTTGGCAATCGTCTCCCAGCCCACGGTGGGCCACTCTTCGGACGAGTCGACAATATTGCGCAGGCCCAGCGTTTGCAGCATGTAGCCGGCCACGCCGTTCTTGCCGGCCATATACGGGTCGATGGCCAGGTCGGCGCTGGAGAACCACAGCGCCGCCGTCAGATGGGGCTGCTGGGCGGCCTTGACCTTGGCGACGGCCTTGGCCTGGCGCTCACGCAGGTCTTGGACCAGGCGTTCGCCCTGGGGCTGCACATCCAAGAGCTGCGCCAGTTGTGTGATGCTCTTGTAGAGCGCTTGCACATCGTAGGCAGCGATGCGCGTGCCGTCGGCGCCCTTGAGGTTGTTCTTGCCTTCGCAATCAGAGGGCATGGCATAGGTGGCAATGCCCAGGTCATGGAACTGCTCGCGCGTGCCGACCACACCATCCTTGCCCACCATCCACTCGAACTGCGACACCACCAGCGCCGGGCGCTTGCCGATCACCGACTCAAAGCTGGGGTCGTTGTCCGCCAGGCGCGGCACCTTGTCGTTGATGGCCTTGAACTGCGGCAGCACCGTGTTGAACCACAGCGAGGTACCGACCAGCTTGTCGCCCTGACCCAGCGCATACAGCATCTCGGTGCCGGCCTGGCCGATGGTGACGACCGAGGCGGGCGCCTGCTTTAAGGACACCGCGTAGCCGCAGTTTTGCAGCTGCATCGGATAAGGGGCAGCCCAGGCGGACAGGGAAGTGAATACGCAGGCGGCCAACAGGGAGGGCAGCGCAAAACGGCGAACAGACATCGGAATCGTCTCTCCAGGTAGAGGCAAGGCATGCTGGCCGTGCGAGCCGATCCGGTGCGGGGCGCCGCCCAGTTGATTCAGGGCAGTCTTGCGCAGACGAGACGCTGCTCACCGCCCGGACACCCCGCCGGTCATGATCAAAAACATGCGCGCATCCGCCAAAGCCGGGCCTGCATGGCAGGCCTGCTCCAGGGGAGCCAACCGGCGGCGCCGGCCAGCTGTTGAACGCATGGCTTTGGCAGGTTTCCTGACTGGCCGGTCAACGCAGGCCATCGCCTTCCCAAACCGAAAGGTTCAGTGGCAGATGGATGGCATGCTCGCGGCCTACAGTTGCGGGGGCAGTTCCGTTGAAGGGCGCTGGCTTTTGGCAGTTGGCTGGCCCTGCTGGATTCCCTCATGCAGTGGCCATGTGCCGGCCGCATGTTCTGGCGAAACCAAAGTGGCTGTAATGTAGCCGATTTCTGTGGCCTGCATGCTAAGCTCGCCTGCGCATGCCTGCCATGAACCACGCTCCAGACCCGTCCCCTCCATTCCATATCGTGCGCATCGATGCGCTTGCGCAGATCGCCGATTTTTTGCAGGCAGCGCGCCAAGCGATGTTGGGCGACCGGGTCGCAACCAGCGCACCGCAGGCGGATCTGCGCGACTTCGCCGCGGTCTATGCCTCGCCCGGCGGCTGCATGCTGGCCGCCCGTGACAGCAGCGCTGCGGTGGTGGGCAGCATTGCCTACCGGCCCTATGACGGGCGCTTTGCGCACTTGGACGTTCCTAGCGCCGACACGGTGGAGGTCGTGCGGCTTTTTATTGCACCAGCCTGGCGCAGGCGGGGGCTGGCGGGAGAGCTGTTTGCCCATCTGAAGCAGCATGCGCTGCAGCAAGGCGTGCAGCGGATGTACCTGCACACCCACCCTTTTTTGCCCGGCGCCCTGGGCTTTTGGCAGCAGCAGGGCTTTGTCGTGCTGCACCAGGATGCCGACCCGCTGTGGCAAACCATCCATATGCAGATGGCCAGCCTATCGCCCCAAGGCTGACCCCACTCGCGCACAAAAAAGCCACCGCATGCGGTGGCTTTTCAGGGGTAGTCGCGCAGACAGCGGATCAGCGCTTCTTGCGGTATTTTTGCAGGGCTGCAATCTGGGCTGCCATGACGGACAGCTCGGATTGGGCCTTGGCCAGGTCAAGCTCGCCCTTGGCGTTCTTGAGGGCTTCTTCCGCCTTTTGCTTGGCTTCAACCGCCTTTTGCTCGTCCAGGTCCTTGCCGCGCACAGCGGTGTCGGACAGCACGGTCACGCAGTCGGGTTGCACTTCGAGAATGCCACCAGCCACGAAGATGAATTCTTCGCTGCCGTCGGCCTTCTCAATGCGCACCGAACCCGGCTTGATACGGGTGATCAACGGCGTGTGGCGGGCGTAGATACCGAGTTCGCCCATTTCACCAGGCAAAGCCACAAAACGGGCTTCACCGGAGAAGATGGATTCTTCAGCACTGACCACATCAACGTGGAAGGTGTTCATCTTTGATCCTCAGAGTGAAAAAAAAACAAGTCCGCTGGGATGGGCTGCATGACTGCAGCCCGACCCAGTTAGGCTTGGATCTTCTTCGCCTTCTCGATGGCTTCGTCGATCGTGCCAACCATGTAGAAGGCTTGCTCGGGCAGGTGGTCGCACTCGCCGTTGACGATCATCTTGAAGCCGCGGATGGTTTCCGACAGCGGCACGTACTTGCCTGGAGCGCCCGTGAACACTTCAGCAACGTGGAACGGCTGCGACAGGAAACGCTGGATGCGGCGAGCGCGGGCCACGACGAGCTTGTCTTCGGGAGCCAACTCGTCCATACCCAGAATCGCAATAATGTCGCGCAGTTCGGTGTAGCGCTGCAGCGTACCCTGCACTTGGCGGGCTACGGCGTAGTGCTCTTCACCCACCACTTGGGGGTCCAGCTGGCGGCTGGTCGACGACAGCGGATCGACCGCAGGGTAGATACCCAGCGAGGCGATGTCACGCGACAGGGCCACGGTGGAATCCAAGTGGGCGAAGGTCGTTGCTGGCGATGGATCGGTGTAATCGTCCGCTGGCACGTAAACGGCCTGGATCGAGGTGATCGAACCCACCTTGGTCGAGGTGATACGCTCTTGCAGACGGCCCATTTCTTCGGCCAGCGTAGGCTGGTAGCCCACCGCCGAAGGCATACGACCCAGCAGTGCGGACACTTCGGTACCGGCCAGCGTGTAGCGGTAGATGTTGTCCACGAAGAACAGCACGTCCTTGCCTTCGTCACGGAAGGCTTCGGCCATGGTCAGACCGGTCAGCGCAACGCGCAGACGGTTGCCCGGTGGCTCGTTCATCTGGCCGTACACCATGGCAACCTTGGAGTCGTTGAGCGACTCCTGGTTCACCACACCGGCGTCCGACATTTCGTGGTAGAAGTCGTTACCTTCACGGGTACGCTCACCCACACCAGCAAACACGGACAAGCCGCTGTGTGCCTTGGCGATGTTGTTGATGAGCTCCATCATGTTCACGGTCTTGCCCACACCGGCACCACCGAACAGACCCACCTTGCCGCCCTTGGCGAACGGGCACACCAAGTCAATCACCTTGATGCCGGTTTCCAGCAGCTCTTGCGCAGGTGCCAGCTCGTCATAAGCGGGCGCCTTGCGGTGGATAGATGCGGTCAGCGTCTGGTCCACAGGACCGCGCTCGTCGATGGGGTTACCCAGCACGTCCATGATGCGGCCGAGCGTTGCCTTGCCCACGGGCACGGTGATCGCCTTGCCGGTGTTGGTGACCATCAGGCCACGCTTGAGACCGTCGGACGAACCCAGCGCAATGGTACGCACCACGCCGTCACCCAGCTGCTGCTGCACTTCCAGCGTCAAGGCAGTGCCTTCGAGCTTCAGTGCGTCATACACGCTAGGCACGCTGCCGTGGGGGAACTCAACGTCCACCACCGCACCGATACATTGAACAATCTTGCCTTGTACTTGAGCCATTTGTTGCTCCAATATTGATTTCAGTCGAGCTGTATTACACAGCCGCGGCGCCTGCGACGATTTCCGACAACTCGGTCGTAATCGCAGCCTGACGCGTCTTGTTGTAGATCAGCTTCAACTCGTTGATGACGTTGCCCGCGTTATCGGTAGCGGCCTTCATGGCCACCATGCGTGCAGACTGCTCGGAAGCCATGTTGTCTGCAACGGCTGAATAGATCAGCGATTCCACATAACGCACGAGCAGCTCGTCGATCACACTTTGCGCATCGGGCTCGTAGATATAGTCCCAGCCGTGGGATGCAGCCGGTGCCGTACCCTGGATCGCATCTTGCGACAGGGGCAGCAACTGCTCCACAACCGAGTCCTGCTTCATCGTATTGATGAACTTGGTGTAGCACAAATAGACCGCGCTCAACTTGCCCTCAGCGTACTGATCGAGCAAGACCTTGGCCGGGCCGATCAGCGCATCGAGATGCGGCGTATCGCCCAAAGCAGTAGCGTTGGCCACCACCTTGACACCCACGCGCGTCAGAAAGCCCAGGCCCTTGCTGCCAATGGCGACGGCTTCCGTGCTGACACCCGCAGATTGCAGTTCCTTGAGCTTGTTCGTCACGGCACGCAGCACATTGGTGTTCATGCCGCCGCACAGGCCCTTGTCAGTCGTCACCACGATCACGCCCACCTTCTTGACGTCATTCGACACCATGAAGGGGTGAACATATTCGGGGTTTGCCTGGCTCAGGTGAGCTGCAATTGCGCGAATCTTTTCGCTGTATGGACGGGCTGCCTGCATCCGCTCCTGCGCCTTGCGCATTTTGGATGCGGCAACCATCTCCATGGCTTTGGTGATCTTCTTGGTGTTTTCCACCGATTTGATCTTGCCGCGTATTTCCTTGCCTGCTGCCATGATGACTCCTCGCCCGGCTTAAGCGAAGGACTTCTTGAATGCAGTGATGGCTGCAGTCAGTTCAGCTTCGTCCTTGCCTTCCTTGTCGAAAGCCTTCTTCTCGTTCAGACGTTCCACCAAGGCGCCGTAGCTGGTCTTGAGGAATTGGTGCAGACCCGATTCAAAGGACAAAACCTTCTTGACTTCGATGTCGTCCATGAAACCCTTGTTCACGGCAAACAGCGACGAAGCCATCAAGGCGACTGGCAGTGGGCTGTACTGGGCTTGCTTGAGCAGCTCAGTCACACGGGCACCACGGTCCAGTTGCTTGCGGGTTGCATCGTCCAAGTCAGAGGCGAACTGCGCGAACGCAGCCAGCTCGCGGTACTGTGCCAAGTCGGTACGGATACCGCCGGACAGGCCCTTGATCAGCTTGGTCTGTGCAGAACCACCCACGCGGGACACCGAGATACCGGCGTTGATAGCGGGACGGATACCGGCGTTGAACAGGCTGGTTTCCAGGAAGATCTGGCCGTCGGTGATCGAGATCACGTTGGTAGGCACGAAGGCCGACACGTCACCGGCTTGGGTTTCGATGATCGGCAGTGCCGTCAGCGAACCCGTCTTGCCCTTGACTTCACCCTTGGTGAAGGCTTCCACGTAGTCAGCGTTCACGCGAGCTGCGCGCTCAAGCAGACGGCTGTGGAGATAGAACACGTCGCCGGGGAATGCTTCGCGGCCTGGTGGGCGGCGCAGCAGCAGCGAGACCTGGCGGTAAGCCACGGCTTGCTTGGACAGGTCGTCATACACGATCAGGGCGTCTTCGCCACGGTCGCGGAAGTACTCACCCATCGTGCAACCCGAGTAGGCCGACACGTATTGCATCGCTGCAGATTCAGAAGCGGTCGCTGCCACCACGATGGTGTATTCCATCGCGCCGGCTTGTTCCAGCGCGCGCACCACGTTCTTGACCGACGAGGCCTTCTGACCAATGGCCACGTACACGCAGGTAACGCCTTGGCCCTTTTGGTTGATGATGGCGTCGATGGCCACAGCGGTCTTGCCGGTCTGGCGGTCACCGATGATCAGCTCGCGCTGGCCACGGCCCACGGGCACCATAGCGTCGATGGACTTGATACCGGATTGCAGAGGCTGGTCCACGGATTGACGTGCGATCACACCAGGAGCGACCTTTTCGATCACGTCGGTCATCTTGGCGTTGATCGGGCCCTTGCCGTCGATAGGCTGACCCAGTGCATTGACCACGCGGCCAATCAGTTCTGGGCCCACGGGCACTTCCAGAATACGGCCGGTGCACTTGACGATGTCGCCTTCCGAGATATGGGTGTATTCACCCAAGATCACGGCGCCCACCGAGTCGCGCTCCAGGTTCAGAGCCAGACCGTAAGAAGCTTGGCCGTCAGCGCCTGCTGGAAACTCCAGCATTTCGCCCGCCATCACATCGGACAGTCCGTGCACGCGCACGATACCGTCGGTCACCGACACAACCGTACCTTGGTTACGGATATCGGAATTGTCTGACAGACCCTCAATGCGGCTCTTAATCAGTTCAGAAATTTCTGCGGGATTGAGTTGCATTACTCACTCCTTTTCATGGTTTAGCCGAATCCTCGATCTGCTTACGCAGTGAGGGTTGCTTTCATTTGTTCCAGACGGGCTTTGACGGAGGTGTCGAGCACCTCGTCGCCGACCACAACGCGCACGCCGCCAATCAGCGACTCGTCCACGGTGGTGCTCAGATTCAGTTGGCGGCCAAAGCGTTTTTCCAGCACGGAGCCCAGCGCATTCAATGCGGCGTCATCCATGGGGAAGGCGCTGACCACCAGCGCATCGGACGAGCCGTTGCCGCTGTTGACCAGTGCGCGAAATTGCTTGGCCACTTCAGGCAGCGCTTCCAGACGACGGTTTTGCACCATCGTGCGCAGGAAGTTGCGCGCCAGGTCTGACAAGGCCCAACCGCGTGCCAGCGTCACACCGGCCATCACATCGATCACCTGTTCGTTGGTGATGTTGGGATTGTCGGCCAGTTGGCGCATTTCCGGATCGGCGGCAATCGCCGCCAGTTCGTCCGTCCAAGACAGGGCATCGTTCAGGCCAACACTCTTTTCAGTGCAGGCCTTGAACAAGGCTTCAGCGTAAGGACGGGCAATGGTGGCGAGTTCTGCCATTTCGTTGCTTCCTTACAGCTCAGTCTTCAGGCGATTGAGCAAATCACTGTGAACCGCAGGATTGACTTCCTTGCGGAGAATCTGCTCGGCACCCTTGACCGCCAAAGCAGCAACTTGCTCGCGCAGCGTTTCGCGCGCTTGGATCACTTGCTGCTCGGCATCTGCACGAGCGGCGGCAATGATCTTGTTGCCTTCTTCGGTAGCACGGGCCTTGGCCTCTTCTACGATTGCTTGGGCACGACGGTCTGCGTCCGCGATCCGCGACGCTGTCTCATTGCGGGTTGCGGAAAGTTCTTCCTCAACGCGCTTGTTCACAGCTGTCAACTCGGACTTTGCCTTATCGGCAGCAGCAAGACCATCGGCGATTTTCTTTGCTCGCTCATCCAACGCCTTGGCAATAGGTGGCCACACGAATTTCATCGTGAAGAGCACCAGAATCAAGAAGACAATGGCCTGAACGAACAGGGTCGCGTTAATACTCACGGCAACACCTTTCTATCTGCGGCGTTGATCGGAGCTTAGGCCAGTTGGAATGGGTTGGCGAAAGCGAACAGCAGAGCGATAGCAACACCGATCAGGAATGCAGCATCGATCAGACCAGCCAAGATGAACATCTTGGTTTGCAGTTCGTTGATCAGCTCAGGCTGACGTGCCGACGATTCCAGGAACTTGCCGCCCATCAGAGCAATACCGATCGAAGCGCCGATAGCACCCAGACCAACAATCAAACCACAAGCCAGAGCGACGAGACCGAGAACGTTTTCCATGATGACTCCTGAGAAAAAAAGAAAGGTTAAGAGAAAAAGGAAAGGAAACAGTTAGTGAGCTTCATGTGCTTGGCCGAGGTAAATCAGCGTCAGCATCATGAAAATGAAGGCTTGCAGAGTAATCACCAAAATATGGAAGATCGCCCAGATCGTGCCTGCAATGATGTGCCCCACAGGGAGCAACGCACCAGAGAGCGACATAGCCGCTGCGCCACCCATCAGGGCAATCAGCATGAACACCAACTCACCAGCGTACATGTTGCCGAACAGTCGCATACCGTGCGATACCGTCTTGGCAACGTATTCAATAATCTGCATCAGCAGATTGACAATGCCGAGGATCACGGCAAAGACAGGATTCTTGCTGGTACCGAACGGTGCAGACACCAGTTCGTGCGCCCAGCCGCCCAGACCCTTGATCTTGACGCTGTAGTACAGGCACAGGATCAGCACGGCCGTCGACAGACCCAGGGTGGTCGACAAGTCAGCGGTAGGCACCACACGCAGATAAGCGTGGTGGTCACCGGTGGCGCCTTGCCACAGCACGGGCAGCAGATCCACTGGCAGCATGTCCATCGCGTTCATCATGAAAATCCAGACGAAAACGGTGAGCGCCAGGGGGGCAATAAATTTGCGCGATTGGGCGTTGTGGATATTGGCCTTGGCCTGGTTATCCACCATCTCGACCAGCATCTCGACCGCTGCCTGGAAACGACCAGGAACGCCGGATGTGGCATTACGGG
Organism: Comamonas sp. BIGb0152; assembly: GCF_024809975.1. Classification (GTDB taxonomy): domain Bacteria; phylum Pseudomonadota; class Gammaproteobacteria; order Burkholderiales; family Burkholderiaceae_C; genus Comamonas. The sequence goes on along the minus strand of NZ_JANUDY010000016.1, from coordinate 15,821 downwards.
CTGCCAGCCACATCACGAAGATGCCCAGCAGGCCCAAGATCACGCTCACGGAGATCGAGTCAAGGTTGACCACCGAGAAATCGATGATCGACTTTTGCTTGATATTCTGAAGATGCTGCAAGTGGTGAACGATGTATTCACTTGCAGTGGGTGCATTCGCTTCTGCGGCCATCGGACAACTCTTCTTCTCAATTACAAAATTTTTGCAGATCTGGTCAGCCGCCAAAGCGCCAGCCAGTACGTCTTCATCACTACAACCAGACCCAACACCAGAGCCAACCAGTTGAGTCCCGGCACTACCAGGGGCGCCAGCAGTAGCAGCACCACGGTCAGCACCAATTTTGCGATCTCCAAACCAAAGAACCGGACCATGGCAAGATTCTCTTGCCCTGCCCCCAGATGCAGCCGCAATCCACGTGCAAAAAAGGCAGCAGGAATGACCACCGCCGCCGCACCGTATGCCACCGACCACATCCACCCGGCCCGTTGCGTCACCAGACCCACCAATACCGTGAGCACCACCCCGACGACCAACTGCCACTTCACCACACGCACCACCGATACCGGCGGGTGACGTTGGCGCCACTCAGCTGCTTCTTGTGCAGTCAGGGGCTTGAAGTCCGATTCTTCGGCCACATGTTCTTCTTCTGGAGCATTTGTTGTCATAGTGATGGCTCCCGGGCAGAACAACCTAGCCAAAGCCTGCGATTATAAGGATAAACCCGTTGCAATCGGGAAGCGTTTTGTTGCGCGTCTGTTTTTTTGCAGCACAGCGGCACCTGTTCGTCCGCTTTTGGTGTCAGCCCCATCCGACAAATTCCACAACAGGAAGATGGCTTATGGACTGATACCACACCACTTCACAGCTTCTGTTTTAATAGCAAAATGACCACCCCTACCCCTTCTGCTGACACTGGCGACACCAGCACAGATCCCCGCAAAGATTCGCTGATTGAATACCCCTCAGACTTTCCGATTAAGGTGATGGGGCTCAACCAAGAAGGCTTTGTGCATGCGGTCACCGCCATTGCCAAGGAACATGACCCCTTCTTTGACGCCAGCTCGGTCGAGCTGCGCCCTAGCAGTGGCGACAAGTACCTGGGCGTCACCATCACCGTGACAGCGACCAGCCGCGAGCAGCTGGACAACCTTTACCGGGCGCTGACCTCCAACCCCCTGGTCAAGGTCGTACTGTAAGCGCCCCTTGTTGTCACCTTTGTGAACCCTGCCGGCTTTCCCTGCCGGCTATTTGCCATGCAAACCCGCTTTCTTGGCCAGGCCGATTACGCGCCCACGCTGCAAGCCATGCAGCAATTCACCGCGCAGCGCACGCCGCAAACGCCCGACGAGCTCTGGCTTTGTGAGCATGCGGCCACTTTCACCCAAGGGGTCGCCGGCCTGCCCAGCCATCTGTTGCAAACAGGCGACATCCCCGTGGTGCAGACCAACCGGGGCGGCCAGGTGACCTACCACGGCCCCGGACAAGTGGTCGCTTACCCCCTTATCGATCTGCAGCGCGCGGGTTACTTCGTCAAGGAATTTGTGTTCCGCATCGAAGAGGCCGTGATCCGCACCCTGGCAGCCTTTGGCGTGACCGGCCACCGCGTGGCGGGTGCCCCTGGCATCTATGTGCGCCTGGACGATCCCTTCTCCCACACCATGCTGGCCCAGCGCCCCCAACTGCGCGCGCCCGGCAGCAGCGCGCCGGCGCCCGTGTTCGATGGCCTGGGCAAGATTGCCGCGCTGGGCATCAAGATCAGCCGCCACTGCAGCTACCACGGCGTGGCGCTGAATGTAAAGATGGACCTGGAACCCTACCACCGCATCAACCCTTGCGGTTATGCCGGGCTGCAAACCGTCGATCTTTCTACAATCGGGGTTAACGCCGACTGGGAGGACGTGGCCAAGACCTTGGCCCGCGAGCTTTCCTCCCGTTTGGCGACCGCCGGTTCTGCATAAGCTGGTGCCGCAGCGCACGCCCCGTTCCCCACGCAGGGCGGCGCAGCAGCCTGGGCCCGTCTTTGCTCAGAGCCTACGGTCACACCGGTTTTGTGTGCGCCTGTCGCACAAGACGCGGTGAAACAACTAAAGTGAGCACCATGAGCACCAATGAAGTCGTGCGCGAAGCACAGTCCGCCGCTACCTACAACCCGCTGGCCAAGCAAAAGGCTGCGGCCAAGCTGGCGCGCATTCCGGTCAAAGTCCAACAAGCCGAGGTGCTGAAAAAGCCCGATTGGATTCGCGTCAAGGCTGGCAGCCCAACAACCCGCTTCTACGAGATCAAGGACATCCTGCGCCAGAACAATCTGCACACCGTGTGTGAAGAGGCCAGCTGCCCCAATATCGGCGAATGCTTTGGCAAGGGCACGGCCACCTTCATGATCATGGGCGACAAGTGCACGCGCCGCTGCCCGTTCTGCGACGTGGGCCATGGCCGCCCCGACCCGCTGGATATGGACGAGCCGCTGAACCTGGCGCGTACCATTGCCGCCTTGCGCCTGAAGTACGTGGTGATCACCAGCGTGGACCGCGACGACCTGCGTGACGGTGGCTCGGGCCACTTTGTCGAGTGCATCAAGAACATCCGCGAGCTCTCTCCCACCACGCAGATCGAAATCCTGGTGCCCGACTTCCGGGGCCGCGATGACCGCGCGTTGGAGATCCTCAAAGCCGCGCCGCCCGATGTGATGAACCACAACCTGGAAACCGCGCCGCGCCTGTACAAAGAGGCCCGTCCCGGTTCCGACTACCAGTTCAGCCTGAACCTGCTCAAGAAGTTCAAGGACCTGCACCCCAGCGTGCCGACCAAGAGCGGCATCATGGTCGGCCTAGGCGAGACGGATGAGGAAATCCTGCAGGTGATGCGCGACATGCGCGCCCACAACATCGACATGCTGACGATTGGCCAGTACCTGGCGCCGTCGAACAGCCATCTGCCGGTGCGCCGCTATGTGCACCCCGACACCTTCAAGATGTTTGAGGAAGAGGCTTACAAGATGGGCTTCAGCCACGCCGCCGTGGGCGCCATGGTGCGCTCCAGCTACCATGCGGACGAGCAGGCACACGCTGCCGGCGTTTAAACCACTAAACGGCTGCTGAACAAAGAGGCTGCACCCCGGCAACAGGGTGCAGCCTCTTTGGTTTGCGGGCTGGTATTAACCCAGCTCGGCGGCGCTGCCAACCACCACCGCGTACAGGTCACCAATGGTAGCCATCGCGCTTTGGTGCAGCTGCTGGGCCGAGACCGCACCTGCGGCTGATTGCAACGGGCGGGTGGCGCAGGCATTGGCCACCACGGTGACGCGGTTGCCGCGCAAGAAAGCACCTTCGGCAGTGAAGGTGACGCACATATGGCTCATGAAGCCGATGATCACCACCTGCTCGTTGCCGGCGGCGTCCACTTCCTGGGCCAAGGTGGTGTTGAAGAAGGAATTGGGCGCGGTCTTGACCACCACCGGCTCACCCGCCAGCGGTGCCACGCTGGCGTGGATCTGGCCGATCTCGGCGCGGATGTCATAAGGCGAGCCCGCGCCACCATCGTGCTGCACATGGATCACCTTGGCGCCGGCGGCCCGGGCCTGGGCCAGCAGCCTTGCGGCGGCATCCAGGGCGGCCTGCCAGCCCTGCAGCTCCATGACGCCACGGGAATAGGTGTTCTGGTAGTCCACCAAAATGAGGGTCGATTGCGCCAGGACCGCAGGCTTGGCGTCCAGGTTGTTGAGTTCGCGTAAAGTGCTGGTATGCATGGTTTGGGCCTTGTGTTCTGTGGGCGATGCCACCCAAGCGGGTGACGACATGGACGCATCTTAGGCACAGCCTCCGCTGTCGGCAATGCCGTCTTTGCCGCAGAAACCGACACCCTCCCTATGAAAGCCTGCATGCCGCACCCCGACCGCCTGATCGTGATCCTGCTGTTTGACCGGGTTGATTTGCTCGACGTTACCGGCCCGCCCGAGGTGTTTGCGCTGCTGCAGCGCGAGATGGAAGAGCCCTGTGGCTACCGGGTGCTGCTGGCGGCCGAGTCGCTGGAGCCGGTGACCACGGCCGCAGGCGTGCGCGTGCTGCCCGACATCCGCCTGGACAGCCTGCAGCACCAGCCCATCGATACCTTGATCGTGCCCGGCTCGGTCACCGTGGATGCCAAGGGCCGCGCGCATGCCCTGGCCGATCCCGCCGTCGTGCAATGGGTGCTGTCACTGGCCGACCAGTCCCGGCGCGTGGCATCGGTCTGTGTGGGGGCGCATATCCTGGCCGCTGCCGGTTTGCTCGACGGCAAGGAGGCCACCACGCACTGGTCCACTGCCGCGCAACTGGCCCAGGACCATCCCAACATACGGGTCGATGCAGACCGCATCTACATCCAGCAAGGGCGCATCTGGACCGGCGCCGGCCTCACCACCTGCCTGGATCTGGCGCTGGCCCTGGTGGCGGACGATTTTGGCAACCCCCTGGCGATGCGTGTGGCACGCCAACTGGTGATGTTCTTGAAACGCACCGGCGGCCAAAGCCAGTTCAGCGTGATGCTGGAGCCGCTGTCCAGCACGCGCCGCATCGAGAACCTGCGCCAGTACATCGCCCAGCACCTGGGCGAGCCGCTGTCCATGCCCGACTTGGCCGAGCAAATGCATGTCAGCGAGCGGCAACTGGCCCGCGTCTTCAAGACCGAGCTGGGCACCACGCCGGCGGCTTACCTGGAGGCCGCGCGGGTAGAGGCGGCACGCCAGCAATTGGAGGCCACCGATGCCTCGCTGGAGCGGGTCGCACAGACCTGCGGCTTCAACACCACCGATACCCTGCACCGCGCCTTTCGCCGCCAGCTGGGCACCACGCCAGGCCAGTACCGCAACCGTTTTCGCGCGCCCACAGAATGAGGCGGGGCCGAGCGGCCTTTAACTCTCCAGCACTCCAGCCGGATCTTCCGACGCAATCACCTGCTGGGCCCAGCCTGCCAGGCGGCGCGTGTCGGCACGCAGCACCTCCTGCTTGATCGCCAGGATCTGCGCAGGCTGCATGGAAAAACTGCGCAAACCCAGACCCAGCAGCAGCCGGGTCATGGCGGTATCGCCGGCCATTTCGCCGCAGACACAGACATCCTTGCCCGCCGCCGTGGCGGCCTGAATCACCTCGGCCACCAGGCGCAGCACGGCCGGATGGAAAGGGTCATACAGTTGCGAGACGGCCTCGTCAGCCCGGTCAATGGCCAAGGTGTACTGGATCAGGTCGTTGGTGCCGATCGACAGAAAATCAAAGTACTTCAAAAAGGTGCGGACGGTGAGCGCGGCCGCCGGTATCTCGATCATCGCGCCCATCTTGACCAGGCCCTGGGGCACATTGCGGTCGCGCAGCTCCTGTGAGGCCTGCTCGACCAGCGCCAGGGTCTGCTTGATCTCACTGACATGGGCCAGCATCGGAAACAGCAGCTGCACGGGCCCGTGCACTGCCGCCCGCAAAATGGCGCGCAGCTGGATGCGGAACATGTCCGGGTCCGCCAGGCTGAAGCGGATGGCGCGCAGGCCCAGTGCGGGATTGAGGTAGTAGTCCTTGGGCTGGGCCTTGTCCAGCGGCTTGTCGGCACCGATATCCAAGGTGCGGATGGTCACCGGCATGCCCTGCATGCCCGCCAGCGCCTCGCGGTACGCACGGTACTGCTCTTCTTCGCCCGGCACTTTTCCGCCCCGGCCCATGAACAAAAACTCGGTGCGGAACAGGCCCACGCCCACGGCCCCGGCCTTGACGGCTGCCGGACCATCGCCGGGCAGCTCGATATTGGCCAACAGCTCGATGCGCTCGCCATCGATGGTGATCGACGGCGTATCCCGCAGCCGCGACAGCCGCTCGCGCTCCAGGCGCATCTGGCGCTGCTTGAAACGGTATTCCTCCAGCAATATCGGCGAGGGATCCACAATCACCTCGCCGGCATCACCATCGATGATCACCAAGTCATCGGCCCGGATCAGCTGGCTGGCGGTGCGCGCGCCCACGACGGCAGGAATATCCATGCTGCGCGCCACAATGGCCGTGTGGCTGGTCCTGCCACCCACGGCCGTCACAAAACCGGCAAACACGCTTTGCTTGAACTGCAGCATGTCGGCAGGGGACAGGTCGTTGGCGATCAAGACCATGGGCGCGTCGCGCTCATCGACGACCCAGTCGTGCTGGCCCTCCTGCACCGCCAGCGGCGGGCTGACCGGTGCCGCCACCGGGCTGGAGACGCCGCGCATATGGCGCAGCACCCGCTCCACCACTTGCTGCAGGTCCCCTTTGCGCTCGCGCAGGTACTCGTCATCCATCTCATCGAACTGGCGGCAGAGCAGCTCCAGCTGCGCTGTCAGCGCCCATTCGGCGTTGTAGAGGCGCTCGCTGATCAGCTGGCGCACACCCGACGAGAGCATGTCGTCTTGCACCAGCATCAGGTGCACATCCAGCAGCGGCTCCAGCTCCTGCGGGGCATCTGCGCCAAGCTCACCGCGCAAGCGCTGCAGCTCCTCAATCACGGCCAGACGGCCGCTGCGCACCCGCTCTATCTCGCGCGCCACCTGGTCGGGCTCGATCAGGTAATGGGTGACTTCCAGGTGGCTGGAGGCAGCCATGACTGCCCGGCCAATGGCGATCCCCCGGGCCACTGCAATTCCATGGATGGCAAATGTCATGCGGAACTTCCTCGTCGATGGCGCGTTCTGCGCCAACCTGGTTTATACGCTTGTCTCAGAGGGCTGCACAAGCACAGGGGCCTGCGAAAGGCCCTGGCCTGCGTCTAGGTCGCCAGGTGTGCTGCGCCGCACGGCAGGCTGCTGCCCTCACCGCGACCGCGATAGCGATAGCGCTAGGTCGCTACGGCCAGCCGCACACCCGCGGCGCGGTGCACGCTATCGGCGCTTATTCGCCTTCGCCAAACTTGTCGTTGACCAGGGCCAGCAAAGCCTCCATGGCCTGCTGTTCGTCGGCGCCATCGGTCTCAATGGTCACCTCGGTGCCGATGCCGGCAGCCAGCATCATCACGCCCATGATGCTTTTGGCGTTGACGCGGCGCTCGCCCCGTGTGATCCAGACCTCGCAGCCAAAGCTGCCGGCAAGCTTGGTGAGTTTGGCAGACGCGCGGGCGTGCAGGCCCAGTTTATTGCTGATGGTGACTGCGGTCTTGATCATGTGCTCGGGTATTTTGGTTCTGTGGCGTGTTCTGCGTCACCTGCATGATGCCCTGGCTGCCACCGGCGATGGCCCGCGCCACGAGGCTGTCCAACTCCTCATTGCGGTAGCACAGCGCACGCAGCAGCATCGGCAGATTGACACCGGTGACCAGCCGCGTCGATGCACGGCGCTTGGCCAACTCCTGCGCAATATTATGCGGGGTGGCGCCGAACACATCGCTGAGCACCAGCACCGGTCCGCTGTGGCTGTGGTCGAGCATGGCCTGGGCCTCTTGCAGGCAGGCGACCGGATCGGCACTGGCAGCCACATCCAGCGCCATCAGGTGCTCCCCGCTGTCGGGAAACACATGCGCGGCGCATTGCACCAGGGCCTGGGCCAGGGGTGCATGGGCGATCAACAATATCCGGTTGCTCATCAATACAAGAGGTGGTGTTTAACGGAGGCTCGGTGAGGCCGCAATCCCGGCCCACCTGCACCCTTTGCCAGTGTAGCGATTTTGCGGCAGCGCAACATTGGTAGTGTTGCTTAGCCAGGTGGCGCGCAAGTCTCCCCTCATCGCAGCTCCAGGCCCTGCACAAAGCCCTGCAGCGCGGCAGCCGCTACAGGCTTGCCGGGCGACAATACCATGGCCTGGTAGACACGCAGCTGCGGACCCTCGGTCCGCGCAAACCAGCGCGCATCAGCGTACATCGCCTGCCCCTGGCCATTTTTCCCCTGCCATTGCAGCTGCCGCGCCTGCGGCAGCTCCAGGGTGCCGGGCCAGACAAAGGCTTGACCGGGCAGCGGCTGCCAGGCATCGGGCATCTGCAGCTGCTGGTGCAAGGCCTTCTGCCAGTCGGTCATGATGGCTGCGGCATCCTGGGGCTGCCCCACGGCCACATGGGCCACGGCATAGGTCGCGCCATCGGCCTCGCAGCCCACCATCGATACGGACAGCTGCTGTGTCCCCCAGGGCAGCTTTCGCACCGCCCGGTCCGGTTTGCAGGGCAGCATCAGCTCCAGCGGTGCATCGTCCAAGGCCACGGCTCGCCAGTTCAGCGCCGGGCTACAAGCCCCCAGCAGGGCAGCGGTCAGGATCAGGCAGCGGGCCATCGTCATCCGGGCATTATGGGTGCTGCGCTGCGATGGTCAAGCAGCGCAGGCAGGTATGCCCCGCCGCCTGACCAGCGCTGGACAGCCTGGTCGCATAATGGCCGGGTTGCCGAACTTTTCGCAGCGCTTTGACTCCGAGCCCCATGCCCAAAAAATCTGCCACCACCGTCTTCACCGCCATCGCCATTGCTGCGGCCCTGGGCGTGGGTGCCTATGTGTACCAAGGCAGCGGGCAAACAGCAGCCCCCGAGAGCCAATTTGTGCTGCTCAACGGCAGCACCCAAACCACCGCCGACATGAAGGGCAAGGTCACCCTGGTGAACTTCTGGGCCACCAGCTGCACCACCTGTGTGGCAGAGATGCCCGAGATCATCAAGACCTACGACAAGTACAAGGACCGGGGCTACGACACCATGGCCGTGGCCATGCACTACGACCCGCCCAGCTATGTCGTCAACTTTGCCGAGTCCCGCAAGCTGCCGTTCAAGGTCGCGATCGACAACACCGGCAAGATCGCCAAGGACTGGGGCGATATCCAGCTCACGCCCACCACCTTCATCGTCAACAAGCAGGGCCAGGTGGTCAAACGCTATGTGGGCGCACCCAACTTTGACGAGCTGCACAAGCTGATCGACAAGCTGCTGGCCGAGACCTGAGCCAGCACTGCGCCATGATCCCCGTCAAAACCGTCCTCCAGGGGCGGTTTTTCTTGGGGGGCTCGCCTGCATGTGGGCGCTACACTGCGCATTCCTTTACTAAGCGCATTCGCTGTGGACCGACCTGAGATAACGTTTCTGCATCCCACCACGCCGGAGGAATTCGCGGTGACCCGTGAGATTTTTCTGGAGTACGCCCAGTCACTGGACATTGACCTGGGCTTTCAGGGATTTGAGGAAGAACTGGCTGAGTTGCCAGGTGAGTACGCCTCGCCCCGGGGCGATTTGGTACTGGCTTTGGTGGAGGGCTCGGTGGCCGGCTGCTGCGCGCTGCGCCCCATGGACGATGTGGACTACAGCAATGCCTGTGAGATGAAGCGCCTCTACGTGCGCAAGGCCTTCCGGGGCTTTGGCCTGGGCCGGCAGCTGGTGGACTACACCATGTCCAGCGCCATCCGCTTGGGGTACGACTGCATCTTGCTCGACACCCTGGACAGCATGGAGTCAGCCCGCGCGTTGTATGCCGATTTTGGCTTTGAAGAGATTCCGCCTTACTACCACAACCCGGTATCCGGCACGCACTACCTCAAGGCAGACGTGCATCCCTGAGCGCTGGCACCTTCATCCAGAAAAAAAGCACGCCTAGGCGTGCTTTGGTGTTTTTGGTGGTTGGCGCATTGGTGCATTAACGCGTTCGCCCATTGGCCTGCCCGGGTGGGGCAGATTCAGACGCAGCGCCTACCAGCGGCTTAGCCCTTGGCTTGGGCCAGGATCGTGTCCGCATCGCTGACCGTGAACTGGCCAGGGGCTTCCACGTTCAGTTGCACCACCTTGCCATCCTTGACCAGCATGGAGTAGCGGTTGCTGCGCAGGCCCAGGCCCTTGCCGTTCAGGTCCAGGGTCAGGCCGGTGGCCTTGGCAAAGGCGGCATCACCGTCGCCAATCATGCGTACCTTGCCGTCGGTGTGCTGGTCCTTGCCCCAAGCGCCCATCACAAAGGCGTCGTTGACGGACAGGCACCAGATCTCATCCACACCCGCAGCCTTGAAGGCTTCTGCCTTTTCCACGTAGCCAGGCAGGTGCTTGGCCGAGCAGGTCGGCGTGAAAGCGCCGGGCACTGCAAACAGCGCAATGGTCTTGCCAGCCGCTTCCTTGCTCACATCAAAGGCATTGGGGCCCAGGCTGCAACCATTGCCTTCCACAGCCACAAACTCGCTCAGGGTTGCTGCGGGAAGCGAATCGCCAACTTTGATCATGGTGTACTCCTTGTAAATTGCCAATCTGGCAGTGAGCCCGCTGGCCAGATGGCCAAAACGGGCATAAAAAAACGACCCACAGATTGTGGGCCGTTTTTCAAGTTACGTTGGTGCAAGTCGCAAAAGACTTAAACCAAAGCAGCCTTTTGCACCAAGCGGGTAGCAACCCAGTTCTTGGTCTTGGAGAGCGGACGGCTCTCGGTGATCTCGATGGTATCGCCCGTGTTGTACTCGCCATTTTCATCATGGGCGTGGTACTTGCTGGACTTGATCATGATCTTGTCGTAGATCGGGTGCTTCACGCGACGTTCTACCAGAACGGTCACGGTCTTTTCACGCTTATCGCTGACCACCTTGCCAATCAAGGTGCGCTTGAGGGATTTTTTAGCTTCCGTCATGTCGGCTCCTATTACTTGGCGGCTTGCTTTTCAGCAAGAATGGTCTTGGCACGTGCCACATCGCGGCGGGTAGCCTTGATGGTGGCGGTGTTACCCAGTTGTTGCGTTGCCTTTTGCATGCGCAGACCAAAGTGAGCCTTTTGCAAGGACTTGATCTCGGCTTCCAGGCCAGCAACGTCTTTTTGGCGCAGTTCAGCAGCTTTCGTCATATCGATTTCTCCTGAATTTAAGCGCCAAGCTGACGGGTGACGAACGTGGTGCGCAGCGGCAGCTTGGCGGCAGCCAGGCGGAACGCTTCACGGGCCAGTTCTTCGGGCACGCCAACGATTTCGAACACCATCTTACCGGGCTGAATTTCAGCCACGTAGTACTCTGGGTTACCCTTGCCGTTACCCATACGGACTTCAGCAGGCTTGGTCGAAATTGGCTTATCAGGGAACACGCGGATCCAGATACGGCCACCACGCTTCACGTGACGGGAGATTGCACGACGTGCAGCCTCGATCTGGCGGGCCGTCAAGCGGCCACGGTCCGTGCATTTCAGGCCGAAATCACCGAACGCTACCGTGTTACCACGGGTTGCGATACCAGTGTTGCGACCCTTTTGCTCCTTGCGGTATTTGCGGCGAGCAGGTTGCAGCATAGTTATTCTCCTTTACCGTCCGCTGCTGTAGCGGGCGCGTCAGTCTTGCGAACGCGCTTAACGGAATCAGCACCAGCGCCGGCGGGCTTGTCGCTACCGTCTGCAGGAGCCGTGTTACCACCAGCGGGGCGACGAGGGCCACGCGATGGACGATCGCCATTGCGGTTGTCACGACGAGGACCACGTGGACGACGCTCATCATCAGGACGTGGCGTTTCTGCGGCTGGCAGATCGTTACGACCCAGAGTGTCACCCTTGTAGACCCACACCTTCACGCCGATCACACCATAGGTGGTCTTGGCTTCGGAGGTGCCGTAGTCGATATCGGCGCGCAGGGTGTGAAGTGGCACACGACCTTCGCGGTACCACTCGGTACGTGCGATTTCGATACCGTTCAAACGACCCGACGACATGATCTTGATACCTTGAGCGCCCAGACGCATCGCGTTCTGCATCGCACGCTTCATGGCGCGACGGAACTGGATACGCTTTTCGAGCTGCTGGGTGATCGAGTCAGCGATCAGCTTGGCATCGATTTCAGGCTTGCGCACTTCTTCGATGTTCACAGCCACTGGCACGCCCAGACGAGCAGCGAGTTCCTTCTTCAAGGCCTCGATGTCTTCGCCCTTCTTGCCGATCACCACACCAGGACGAGCCGAGTAAATGGTGATACGGGCGTTCTTGGCAGGACGCTCGATCAGAACGCGTGCCACGGCAGCGTTCTTCAGCTTCTCTTTGAGGTACTCACGAACCTTGATGTCTTCGGCAAGCATGCCGGCGAAATCACGGTTGCTTGCGTACCAGCGGCTAGACCAGTTACGGCTGACCGCCAGACGGAAGCCGGTAGGATGGATTTTTTGTCCCATGTTCTTCCTTTAGGCCTCAGTTACCCACGGTCACATAAATGTGGCAGGTAGGCTTGCTGATGCGGTTGCCGCGGCCCTTGGCGCGAGCGGTAAAACGCTTGAGCGTGGTGCCTTGCTCGACGAAGATGGTCGTGACCTTCAGTTCGTCGATATCAGCGCCGTCGTTGTGCTCAGCGTTGGCGATAGCGGACTCCAGAACCTTCTTGAGGATCACAGCAGCTTTTTTCTGCGTGAACTCGAGAATGTTCAGAGCTTGGTCAACCTTCTTGCCGCGAATCAGATCCGCAACCAGACGGCCTTTGTCAACCGACAGGCGAACGCCGCGGAGGACTGCACGTGTTTCAGACATGGTCTACTCCTTATCGTTTCGCTTTTTTATCAGCGGGGTGACCCTTGAAGGTGCGCGTCAGGGCGAATTCGCCGAGCTTGTGGCCCACCATCTGGTCGGTTACATACACAGGTACGTGTTGCTTGCCGTTGTGCACAGCAATGGTCAGACCGATGAAATCGGGCAGAACCATGGAGCGACGCGACCAAGTCTTCACTGGTTTCTTGTCCTTGGTGGCAATGGCCTTTTCGACCTTCGCCAGCAAATGATGGTCAACAAACGGACCCTTTTTAAGAGAACGAGTCATTTGCTACCCCTTACTTCTTACGGCGCGACACGATCATTGTCTGTGTGCGCTTGTTGTTACGGGTACGGTAGCCCTTCGTCAGATTGCCCCATGGGTCAACTGCGTGACGGCCTTCACCGGTCTTGCCTTCACCACCACCGTGTGGGTGGTCGACAGGATTCATTACCACACCGCGAACGGTAGGACGAATACCCATCCAACGCTTGACACCGGCCTTGCCCAATTGGCGCAGGCTGTGTTCTTCGTTGGCGACTTCACCAATGGTTGCACGGCATTCGATATGGATCTTGCGAACTTCGCCCGAACGCATACGCACTTGGGCGTAAACGCCTTCGCGAGCCAGCAAGGTAGCCGAGGTACCGGCAGAGCGGGCGATTTGTGCGCCAGCGCCGATCTTCAGCTCGATGCAGTGAATGGTCGAACCCACAGGGATGTTGCGGATCGGCAGGGTGTTACCCACGCGGATCGGTGCTTCAGAGCCACTGATGATGGTTGCGCCCACTTCCAGGTTACGCGGAGCGATCACATAACGACGCTCGCCGTCTGCATAGCACACCAGAGCGATGTGAGCGGTACGGTTTGGATCGTATTCAATACGCTCAACCTTGGCGGGGATACCGTCCTTGGTGCGCTTGAAGTCCACCACGCGGTAGTGGTGCTTGTGACCACCGCCCTTGTGACGGGTAGTAATGTGACCGTTGTTGTTGCGGCCAGCCTTTTGGAACTGAGGCTCCAGCAGAGGAGCGAAGCCTTCGCCCTTGTGCAGATGGCCACGGGTCACCTTCACCACATGGCGTTGGCCGGGCGAAGTTGGTTTGAGCTTAATAACAGCCATGATTACGCAGCCTCCCCAGAGAGGTTCAGCTCTTGACCTGGCTTGAGCAGCACATAAGCCTTGCGAATGTTGTCGCGGCGGCCGATGGTCTTGCCAAAGCGCTTGGTCTTGCCCTTGGTGTTCACCACAGACACAGCCTTCACTTCGACCTTGAACAGCAGCTCAACAGCGGCCTTGATCTCGGGCTTGGTGGCGTTCTGCAGCACCTTGAATGTCACAGCGTTGGACTTTTCAGCAACCAGCGTGGCCTTTTCGGACACGATAGGAGCAACCAGCACTTGCATCAGACGACCTTCGTCGAACTTGCGTTCGGCGGGAGTAGGGTTCACACGGCTCATGCGAACATCTCCTTGAGTTTGTCGAGAGCGCCCTTGGTAACGAGCACTTTCTTGAATTGCACCAGCGACACTGGATCAGCGTAACGTGGTTCAACCACGAACACATTCTTCAGATTGCGCGAAGCGAGGTACAGGTTTTCGTCCACTTCGTCGGCGATCACCATCACCGAGTCCAGGTTCATGGACTTGAACTTGTCAGCCAGTACCTTGGTCTTGGGCGAATCAACCGTCAGCGAATCAACCACAGCCAGGCGACCTTCACGGGCCAGCTGCGAGAAGATGGATGCCATACCGGCACGGTACATCTTCTTGTTGATCTTCTGCGTGAAGTTTTCATCAGGCAGATTCGGGAAGATGCGACCACCGCCACGCCACAGAGGCGAGGAGGTCATACCAGCACGTGCGCGACCCGTACCCTTTTGTTTAAAAGGCTTGGCGGTCGAGTGACGGACTTGTTCACGGTCTTTTTGAGCGCGTGTGCCTTGACGGCCGTTGGCGCGGTAAGCAACGATGATCTGGTGAATCAGGTCTTCATTGAAATCGCGACCAAACACGGTCTCAGGAGCGTCCACTTGGGACGCTGCCTTACCTTGTTCGTTCAGGAGTTCGAGCTTCATTAGTTCGCTCCTTTAGCAGCTGCCTTGACAGCAGGACGCACGGTCACGAAGCCATTCTTCGAACCGGGGATTGCGCCCTTGATCAGCAGCAGTTGACGGGCTTCGTCGATACGAACCACGTCGAGATTCTGGGTAGTCACGGTCTCATCGCCCATGTGACCAGTCATGCGCTTGCCGGGGAACACGCGACCTGGGTCTTGTGCCATACCGATCGAGCCGGGAACGTTGTGCGAACGGCTGTTACCGTGCGACGCGCGTTGCGACTTGAAGTTGTGACGCTTGATGGTACCGGCGTAGCCCTTACCGATCGAGGTACCTTGCACGTCGACCTTTTGGCCCACTGCGAAGATCTCGGTCACTGGCAGGGATGCACCTGCGGCGTACTTGCCGGCGGTGTCAGCTGCAACGCGGAATTCCTGGGTGATTTCACCAGCTTCCACGCCTGCTTTGGCCAGGTGGCCAGCGGCTGGCTTGGTCACGCGCGAAGCGCGGCGTTGACCAAAGGTGACCTGCAGGGCCACGTAGCCGTCGTTCTCTTGGGTTTTAACCTGGGTCACGCGGTTGTTAGACACATCCACCACGGTGACAGGCACTGCATCGCCGTCATCCGTGAACAGGCGCATCATGCCTACCTTACGGCCCAGCAACCCGAGGGAGTTGCTTTGACTCATTTGTTGCTCCAAAACTCTCGCCACCGAAACTGCAATTGGCTCGGTGTTGCCCCTGGGTTTGACGCCATCGGCACGAAAGAAGGTTAATAAAAACTTCGCCCCATACCACCAAAATGCCAGGCAAATTGGATATATGGATCACGAAGCCATAAATTCTAACGCGAACTTCCCAAATAGGCAAGTTCGCGTCAGAAAGGGCTAGCAACCACACCGGAAGGTGTGGCTTTCAGGCCTTATTGCAGTTTGATTTCGACGTCCACGCCGGCAGCCAGGTCCAGCTTCATCAGCGCGTCAACGGTCTTGTCGGTAGGGTCGACAATGTCCATCAGGCGTTGGTGGGTGCGGATTTCCAGCTGGTCACGCGAGGTCTTGTTCACGTGGGGCGAACGCAGAATGTCGAAACGCTTCATGCGGGTCGGCAGTGGCACGGGGCCCTTGACGATCGCGCCGGTGCGCTTGGCGGTTTCAACGATTTCGGCAGCAGACTGGTCGATCAACTTGTAATCGAAAGCCTTCAGGCGGATGCGGATTTTTTGCTTGGACATGGTTAATTCCCAGTTGTTCTAAGAATTAAGCAATGATCTTGGCAACCACGCCAGCGCCCACGGTACGGCCGCCTTCGCGAATAGCGAAACGCAGACCTTCTTCCATAGCGATGGGGTTGA
>NZ_JANUDY010000015.1 GCF_024809975.1 Comamonas sp. BIGb0152 | reverse complement strand
TTGCCCGGATGCCTGCCCGAGCGCAGCAGCCAGATATCCTCGCTTGGGCTGTAAATCGATTCACCCGCAGCCAGCGCGTCAAAAGTGATCGTGCGCCCTTGGCTGTCATGCAGCAAGGTAGCGCTTGCCTGCAGGGAGATGCGCAGCTCCAGCGGCAAGCCCCAGCCATATCCCAGCACCCCGCAGTGCCCGCCATGCTGCGCATTGACATAGCTGCTGTACTGGCGCTGCCAGACGATGGGCATGGCGCCGGGCAAAGCAAAGTCCAGGTCAGAAGACCCGGACAAGACCTTGGCGCCTAGCTGCGGGTTGACGGGGTTGCCGACCGCCTTGCCGCCTGGGCAGACGGAGCACGCCACCCCGCCTTGGGTGCCTATCAGTACTGTCCGTGAGCCGGTGACGACACGTGCGTATTTGACTTTGTCATCGATGCGGGCTGCTGGCTTTCCTGACATGCGGACTCCTATCAAAAATTGAAAAATGATAGTTCAAAACTACCAAATGAACAATTTCGATAGAAAGCCCGTCTTTCGAAATACGCCTGTCTATTGGCGCTTTTGAGCTTTCTAAGCCGCCACCGCCCGCCGCACAAACCGCCCAGCGCGTGCGGGCAAAGCGCCCGCCGCTTCCGTATAGCTGAGCACACCGTTCACCCAGACCGCTTCCACGCCCACGCTGCGCTGCTTGGGGTTCTCAAACGTGGCCTGGTCCTGGATACGCACAGGGTCGAACACCACCACATCGGCGGCCTTGCCAGCAGCCAACACGCCTCGGTCGGCCATGCGAAAGCGCTGGGCCGACATGCCGGTCATCTTGTGCACGGCCTGGGCGAGGCTCAGCACGCCCTTGTCTCGCCAGTACATGGCCAGCACGCGGGGGAAGGCGCCCCACAGCCGTGGGTGCGGGCGCTCGTCGTTGGGCAGGCCGTCCGAGCCGATCATGGCCAGCGGGTGGCGGATGACGCGCTCCACATCGTCTTCGCGCATCTGAAAATAGCAGGCATTGCCGGGCTTGAGGCGCACGCAGGCTTCGTACTGGCTGATGCCCCACTCATTGGCGATATCGCGCAGGTAACGGCCGCCCACCTCGGGAAAGGGCTCGCTGCGGGTGATCAGGATATCGATCACGCCATCGACCAGGTCCTCGCGCAGCACGGTGGATCCTGCCGTGTAGGGATAGACGTCCATCGCCAGCTCTTGCTGCTGCGCCAGTTTGTCGACCAGCGGCAAGGTCTGCAAGGTGCGGCCCCAGTTGGCCGAGCCCGCGCATTTGTGGTGTGACAGCACCAGCGGCAGGCCCGACTGTTTGGCGGTGCCTGCAGCCTCCAGCATGGCCTCCAGAATGCCTTCGAGCTCGTCGCGGATATGGGTGGCATACACGCCGCCATGCCGGGCCGCCACGGTGGCTACCGCCACCAGCTCCTGCATGTCGGCCGCATAGGCTTCGCGGTAAAAGATGCCGCTGGACAGGCCCAGCGCGCCGGCCTGCATGGCCTCTTGCATGTCCTCGGCCATGGCCTCGCGCTCGGCCGCATTGGCTGGGCGGCTCAGATCGGCCATGTGCTTGATGCGCAAGGAGGTGTGGCCCAAGAGCGCCGCAATGTTGATGGAGGGTTGCGCGGCATCCACGGCCGCTGCGTAATCCTGCATGCTGCCAAAGCGGAACTGCTGGTCGCCCAGCAGCGACAAGGGTGCGGGCGGGTGTGCGGTCACCACCGGGGCCAGCGATATGCCGCAGTTACCGGCGATCACCGTCGTCACCCCTTGCGAGAGCTTGGGCAGCATGGCCGGGCTATTCAACGCGGCGGCATCGTCATGGGTGTGCACATCGATAAAGCCCGGTGCAACCACCTTGGCCGTGCAGTCAATGTGCAGCGGGTCTTGCGCCTTCCAGTTTTCCAACGCGGCTTGCTGGGCGGCATCCGCCGCGCCATCGCGGGCAAACACGCCCACAATGCGCCCGCCCTGCAGCCAGACATCCCCGACAAACTCCGACAGGCCGGTGCCATCCACCACCGTGCCATTGCTCAACCACACTCTGCGTTCCATTGCTTCATCTCCAGGCGCTGCTACCGGCTGCCATCAGTCGGCGGTTGGGCCTTGTTGCTGGGCGGGGGCCGTTGCATCCGGCGCGGGCCCCCCTTTGCGCTGCTGCGCGGGCTGCTGAAAGCCCATGTATTCATAACTGTCAAAACCATGGGTCTCCAGCAGCCGCTTGTACTGCTGCATGCCGGTAACCACGCGCGGCCCCAGAATCTGCGCCAGGCGCACCATCATGATTTCGATCACCACCAGGTGGGCCAGGTAGGCCTCGGTGCCCACGCGCATCACCGCATCCTGGGGCACGGTCACCGCCAACACATGGTCGGCCATCTCGGCCAGCGGTGTGTCGGGCTGGGTCAGGGCCACCACGGTGGCGCCTTGCTGTTTGGCAAACTGCGCCGCCTCCAGGGTGTAGGGCATGCGCCCCACATGCGAGATCACAAAGGCCACCCCGCTTTTGCCCAGGGTCGAGGCCGACACCAGCTGCTGGTGGGCATCAAAGATGGCGTTGGAGGTGAGGCCCAGGCGAAACAAGCGGCTTTGCAGCTCTTGGGCCATAAAGGACGAGGCCGCTCCGACGGAGTAGCAATCGATGCGCGAGGCGTTCGCCATCTTGGTAGCCACCTCGTCGATCAGCGCTGCATCCAGCCGTTGGCCCAAGGTGGCAATGGCACCGGCGGCGGCATGCACGATCTTGCTGACCACCTCGGCGGTAGAGTCGTCCTGCTGCACGCTGCGGTGTAGGTGCGAGCCCGAGACCGCCAAGGTCTGCGCCAGCGCCACCATGAAATCGCGCACCGAGGCATAGCCAAAGCGGCGGCACATGCGCACGATGGTGGGCATGGACACATGGGCCTGCAGCGCCAGCTGCTCGACCGTCGCCAGCACGGCCGCGCCCGGGTCGCGCAGGATCACATCGATCACCTGGCGCTGGGCCAGCGGCAGCGCGGCCTGCTGCTGCTGCAGCCACTGCAGGCTCAAAACCGAGCGATTCATCACCATGCTCCCCATGGATGGCCTAGCCACTGCTTGGAGCAGTGCCCAAGCGCGGGCAGCCGAGCAAGGGCCGGAGCGGGCCGCGCCGCCCCGCAGCGAGGGCTGCGTCCCTCTTCCCATGCGAAGCATGAGAGAAGGGGGAAGGCGCACAGCGCCTCAGGGGGTTGTGCTCTAAGCATTCAGAACCTTGTCTCAATCGCATCGACCAGGTTCCAAGCATCGTCCACCACCGGAATCCAGCGCCACTTGTCAAACGTGGTGCAAGGGTGGGAGATGCCCAGCGCAATGCGGTCGCCCACCGCTGGTGTGCCTTGCGCGGGATCAAAACGCAGATAGGCATGCTGGTCGTTGAGGGCCGAGATGGTCCAGCCCGCAGGGGCCGGTTGTGCCTCTTGGCTGCCGCGTGGGGCATGGCGTTGCACGGAGGGCATTTCCAGGTCGTAGGAGATATCGCGGCGGCCGCAGGTGAGCAAGGCCAGGCCCGGCTCGGGGACAGACTGCACCATGGCCCAGACCTCCAGCGCGGCCTGCAGAGAATCCGGCACGCCCTCGCGCTGCTCAACCAGCTTGAGCAGGCGACGGTAGTTGCCATGGTCATGCGTGATGTAGCAGCCCGAGCGCAGCACGCCGGTAAAGGGGCGTGACAGGCCCGCGCCCTGCAGCAGCGGCACGACCAGGTCAAAAATAGCCGAGCCGCCCGCGCTCAAGATCGGCGCCTCATCGGGCAGCAGGCCCTGGGCATCGCAGGCCTTGGCAATCTCGACCACGCGGCGCACCAGCTCGGCCACGGCGGGGATGTCATGGGCGCTGTCGCACTGGGTCAGGCCCCCTTCATAGCATTCGATGCCACCCAACTGGGCGCTGCTGCTGGCGTGGATGGCCTGGGCCAGCGCCAGCGCCTCTTCATGGCTGCGCACGCCGGTGCGCTGGCCGGGGATTCCCACCTCGATCAGCACCTCAAAGCGGCGGGCACTGTTGCGCGCGCGGCTCCAGTCCTCGATGCAGCGCAGCTGGCTGATCGAGTCGACCAGGAACCAGACACGCAGATCCGCGTGCCGGGTCAGCAAGGCATCCAGCCCCTCCAGATCGGCGGGCGCCACCACCTGGTTGGCGATGATGGCGCGGCGCGCACCGGCCTCCACACCCACGGCCAGCTGGAAGATGGTCGCAAAGGTGAGGCCCCAGGCGCCGCCCTTCAGCTGCAAATCAAACAGCTGGGGCGACATGGTGGTCTTGCCATGGGGCGCAAACTGGATCTGGCGGCGTGCCGCATAGTCCTGCATCCAGCGGGCGTTGTGCGCCAGCGCCGACTGGCGGATGACGGCCAGCGGGTACGGCAGGTCATCGCGCAGCACGTTCCAGCCGCGTGCGGCCAGGTTAGAGGCCTGGGTGGGGGCAGCGGCCAGCGGGTAGCTCTTGCTGTGCGCGTCAATCAAAAAATCGGGTTGCATGGTTCACTCTCTCAATCTTGGACTTTCCAGCAGGCTTGCAGATGGCCTTCGCCCACCATGCGCAGCTGCATGTCGGCCTGGGCGCAACGCGCCTCGGCCTGCGGGCATCGGGTACGAAAAACGCAACCACTGGGTGGGTTCTTGGGGCTGGGCAGGTCTCCCGAGAGCAGCGGGATTGTGCGCCGCTGGGCCGGATCGGGCACCGGTGCGGCTGCCAGCAAGGCCTGGGTATAAGGGTGACGCGGCCGGGCATACAAGGCCTCGGTCGGTGCCACCTCTACCACGCGGCCCAGATACAGGACCACCACGCGATCGCAGAGGTATTCCACCACATCCAAATCGTGCGAAATGAACAGCAGGGTCAAACCAAGGCGGTCTTTGAGGTCGCCCAGCAAATTGACCACCTGCGCCTGGATGGAGACGTCGAGCGCCGACAGCGGCTCATCGGCCACGATAAAGCGCGGCTGCACCGCCAAGGCCCGGGCAATGCCGATGCGCTGGCGCTGCCCGCCCGAGAACTCATGCGGAAAGCGCTCGGCATGCTCGGGCCTGAGGCCCACCTGGTCCAGCAGCTCGGCAATGCGCTGCTGGCGGGCTGCGCCGGTGGCCATGCCGTGGGTGGATAGCGCCTCGCCCAGCACGTCGCGGATGCGCATGCGCGGGTTCAGGCTGGCATAGGGGTCTTGAAAGATGATCTGGATATCGGCGCGCAGCGGGCGCATGGCGCTCGCACCCAGGTGCGCCAGGTCCACCGTCTCGCCGCCCTGCTTGCGAAAATGCAG
This sequence comes from Comamonas sp. BIGb0152, assembly GCF_024809975.1. Lineage (GTDB taxonomy): Bacteria > Pseudomonadota > Gammaproteobacteria > Burkholderiales > Burkholderiaceae_C > Comamonas. The sequence continues at coordinate 52,550 of NZ_JANUDY010000015.1, read as the reverse complement.
TTCGCCGCCCGTCGGCTCGATCAGCCGGGTCAGCAGCCGGCCGATGGTGCTTTTGCCCGAGCCGGACTCGCCCACCAGGCCCAGGGTCTCGCCAGGGAAGATGTCGAAAGAGACGTCTTGCACCGCGCGCACCGGGTGCGGGCCGCTGCCAAACTGCTTGCTCAAATGCTGGATGCGTACCAGCGGCTCGGTCTGCGCCGCAGCCGGCGCGGCCACATTGGCCAAGCGCTCCAGGGTGTCGGTCATGCTCATGCGGCTTCTCCTGCGCGAATGCAGCGCACCTGGCGCTCGGTGGCGGGGGCATCCGTGCCGCTGCGCCATGTCTCCAGGCCAGGCATGGCCTGCTCGCAGGCATTCAGGCGCTTGCTGCAGCGCGGCGCAAAGGCGCAGCCGGGCGGCGGGCTCAAGGGGCTGGAGACCTGGCCGGGGATGGCATCCAAGCGGCGTCGGCCCACAAAGGCGGGCTTGCCACCGGCGCGCAGCGCCGCGGCCTCAGCCAGCTCGCGCTGGCGCGCCATGCCGGGCAGGCAGCCCAGCAGGCCTTGGGTGTAGGGGTGCTGGGGCGCGGCAAACAGCGCATGCACACTGGCCGTCTCCACAATGCGGCCGGCATACATCACGGCAATCGCATCGGCGTACTGCGCCACCACACCCAGGTTGTGGGTCACAAACAGAATGCTCATGCCCGTCTCCTTTTGCAGCCGGCCCATCAAGGCCAGGATCTGCGCCTGGATGGTCACATCCAGCGCGGTGGTGGGCTCGTCGGCAATCAGCAGGCTCGGGTCGCAGGCCATGGCCAGCGCAATCATCACCCGCTGGCGCATGCCGCCAGACAGCTGGTGCGGGTACTCATGCACGCGCTGGGCGGCTGCGGGTATCTCCACCAGCTCCAGCATGCGCTGGGCATGGGCCAGGGCCGCTGCCTTGCCCAGGCCCTTGTGCAGGCGCACCGATTCGGCAATCTGCTCGCCCACGGTCAGCACCGGGTTCAGGCTGGTCATCGGCTCCTGGAAGACCATGGCCAGCTCATTGCCGCGCAGTGCGCGCAAGGATTTGGCATCGAGCGACAGCAGATCGACGGTGCGGCCATCGCGCTGCACAAACTGGGCCTGGCCCTGCACCTGGGCCTGCGAGGTCTTGGCATGCAGGCCCATCAGCGACAGGCTGGTCACCGACTTGCCTGAGCCCGACTCGCCCACCAGGGCCAGGGTCTGGCCCGGCAGAATCTGAAAGCTCACATCGGAGACGCTCTGGATGCGCCCGCCTTCGGTGGCGAACGAGGTGGACAGCGAGCGCACATCCAGCCGGGGCGCAACCAGGGTGGCGGCTGCTGCGGGGGTGGCGGTGTTCATCATGATTTGTTCTTCAGCTTGGGGTCGAGCAGATCGCGCACACCGTCGCCCAGCAGTTGCAGCGACAGCGCCGTCAGCACAATCGCCACGCCCGGGGTCAAGATGGTCCAGAAGGCCTTGTCGGCATACTCCAGGCTGCCAGCAATCATCGTGCCCCAGGTGGGGATATCGGGCGGCACGCCCACGCCCAGAAAGGACAGGCCTGCCTCGGCCAGGATGGCATAGGCAAAGATAAAGGTGACCTGCACCAGCACCGGCGAGAGCAGGTTGGGCAGGATATGGCGCCACAGAATCAGCGGGGTGCGCACACCCAGCGCCTTGGCGGCATCGACAAACAGCAGCTCGCGCAGCACCAAGGTGGAGGCGCGCACCACGCGGGCCACGCGCGGCGTGTAGACGATGGTCAGCGCCAGAATCACATTCCACAGCGATGCGCCCAAAATCGACACCAGGGCAATGCCCAGCAAGATATCGGGGAAGGCCATCATCGCATCGACCAGGCGCATCAGTGGCGCATCGAGCCGGCGAAAGTAACCGGCCAGCATGCCCAGCAAGGTGCCCAGCACCACAGCGCCCAGCGCGGTGAAAAAGCCGATCATCAGCGAGTAGCGCGCGCCGTAGATGATGCGCGCCATCACATCGCGGCCCAGCTCATCGTTGCCGGCCCAGTGCGCCCAGGAAGGGGCTTGCAGGCGCATGCTGATGTTCATGCCATTGGGGTCGGAGTCGGTAAACAGCGGGTAGAGCACGGCGGTGGCCGTGATCAAGAACAGCACCAGGGCGCTGACCAGCACCACCTTGCGCGCAAACAGGCGGCGCAGGGTTTTGAACCAGGGGGACTGGGCCCAGCTGCTGCGCGCGGGCAGCGGCAATGCCGTGGGGGAGGCGTTCATCATTGGCCCTCCAGACGAATGCGGGGATCCACCACCGTGTAGAGCAGGTCGATCGCGAGGTTGATGAAAACGTAGATGGCGGCAATCACCAGCAAGGTGCCCTGGATGACGGGATAGTCGCGCCGCAGCACGGCACGCACCACCAGGTTGCCCACGCCGGGCAGGTTGAACACGGTCTCGGTCACCACGGTGCCGCCAATCATCAAGGCCAGGGTCAGACCCAGCACGGTCACGACCGGCACCAGCGCATTGCGCAGCACATGCTTGACCAGCACCACCGACTCGCCCAGGCCCTTGGCCCGGGCCGTGCGCACATAGTCCTCGCCCAGAATGTCGAGCACCGAGGCGCGGGTAAAGCGGATGATCAATGCCGAGTTGAGCACGCCCAGCACCAGGGCGGGCAGCAGCAAATGCTGCAGGCGGGTGCCAAAGCTGGCGTCCGGGTCGCCATAGCCCGAGGCCGGGAACCAGCCCAGGTGCACGGCAAACACCTGGATCAGGATCAGGCCAAACCAGAAGCTGGGAATGCTGGCGCCCAGCATCGCAATCGTGCTCAGCACCTGGTCGATCCAGCTGCCGCGCCACACGGCAGCGGCCATGCCGCAGGGCACGCCGATCAAGGCGGCAATCGACACCGCAAACAGCGCCAAAAACAAGGTGGGCTCGGCACGCTCAAACAGCGCCTGGGTGACGGGCATTTGCAAAAACAGCGACTGGCCCAGGTTGCCTTGCAGCACCTGGCCAATCCACAGCACAAACTGGGTGGTCAGGGGCTTGTCCAGCCCATACTGCACGCGCGCGGCAGCAATATCGGCGGCGGTGGCCTGGTCACCCAGCAGCAGCGCTACCGGATCGCCCGATGCCAGGCGCGTGAGCAGGAACACCAGCACGGCGACCAGGGCGAGCACCACCACCGCGCCGCCCAGGCGCTTGAGTAAAAAATGCAGCATGGCTGAACTCGGCAGACGCTAGGGCTTACTGGCTCAGCGAGGTGTTCCAGAAGAAAGGCCAAGGCATGGGGGTGTAGCCCTGCAGCTTGGACGAGCGTGCCGACAGCGCATTGAACTTGCCGACTTCGACAAAGGGCACCTCGTCATAGACGAGGGCCTGCACCTTGCCCCAGAGCGGGCCGCGCTTGGCCACATCGGGCTCGCCATTGAAGGCGGCAAGCGCAGCCTTCTTCGTCTCGGTCTCCCACCAGCCGGGCGCGCCGCTGCCCATTTGGGGTGGCGACAGCATCGGCTCGGGGAACAGGCCCGAGTGCGTCATGTACACATCCCAGAGCTTGGCATCGTTGCGGCGCTGCACCAGGGTGGCCCAGTCCACCACCTGCAGCTCGGTCTTGAAGCCGGCGCGCTTCAAGTGCTCGGCCATCACCAGCGCCATGTTGTAGTGGAACTCATACTGGCGGCTGGCCATGATGCGGATGGGCTCGGACTTGTAGCCGGCCTTGGCCGCCTGGTCCTTGGCCAGCTGCGGGTTCTTCTGGTTGTACTGCTTGGCACCCGCGTCCGAGTAGTACGGCGTGCCCTTGGCAAAAAAGTTGGGTTCGGCGGCAAAAAAGCGCTTGTCGCCAAAGCCGGCCTGCAGCATCTCGGCCGGGCCCATGGCGGTCTGTACGGCCTGGCGCAGCTCCTTCTTGGCCAGCACACCTTCCTTGGTGTTGAAGACGATGTAGGGGAAGCCAAAGTTTTGCGTCACGATCGGCACCACGTTGGGCGCAGCCTTCTCCAGGCGGCCCACCGATTCGACCTGCAGCAAATCGGCGTACTGGAACTGGCCCGAGAGCACGCCCTCAACCCGCGTGGTGGCATTGGGCACCGGCACAAAGCGCAGCTCATCGAGCTGGGCCTCGCGCTTGCCGGCGTAGCCGCTGGCGGGCTCGCTGCGCGCGGCGTACTGGTCAAAACGCGCCAGCACGGTGAACTGGTCCGGCTTGCGCTCCTTCAGTTTGTAGGGGCCGGTGCCAATGAAATCCTTGAGCACCGGTGCCACCACCTCCTTGGGCATGATGCCCGCCATGCCGCTGGGCATGGCCAGGTGGGCCAGCAGCGGGGCATACACCGCCTTGAGCTTGATCTCTACCGTCTGCGGGTTCTTGGCGGTCATGCTGGCAATCTCTTGGCCCACGGCCTTGCCGCGTGCCGATACGTCCATCCAGCGCTGCAGCGAGGCGACCACATCATCGGCCACCATGTCCTTGCCGTTGTGGAACTTGACGCCCTTGCGCAGGGTGATGGTGTAGGTCAGCCCATCGGCAGAGATGACCGGCATGGCCTGGGCCAGCATCGGCTGGATGTTCCACTGGGCATCAAAGGTGAAAAGCGGCTCGTACACATGCTGCATGATGGTGCCCACCAAGTCGGTGGAGCTGACCATCGGGTCCAGACTTTGGGGCTCGCCAATCATGGCCAGGTTGGCCGCCCCGCCCTTGTGGGCAGCCTGGGCCCAGGCGCTGCCTGCAGGCAGCCCTGCGCAACCGGCAGCCAACAAGGCTGCGGCAAGCAGTTGGCGACGGGAGGTGCGGACACGCGAGGCAAGGGCGTTCATGGGGCAGGCTTTCATCGAAGGGTGAAGAAATTTTTTTACACCACAACCGCTAAAAACTGCCTTCAAATCGTTTTATTGACAGATTTATGGGTTGTTGATGTAATATCTTTACATACAGGAGCCCCACCACATGACAGTAATTACCCTAGGCCAACCCCCTCTCGCATCCGACCGCCTGGCCCGCCCCCTCTCGCCCGCCGTGCGCGCTGGTGACTTTGTTTTTGTCTCGGGCACCGTGCCCACCGATGACCAAGGCCAGGTCGTACCCGGCGGCATCGAGGCGCAGACGCGCGCGGTGTTCAAGCGCCTGGAAGAGGCCTTGGCCCTGGGCGGCTGCACCTTGGCCGATGTTGCCAAGGTCAATGTCTGGCTGGATGACCCGCGTGATTTCGGCAGCTTCAACCGCGTCTACATGGAGTGCTTTGGCGAGCACCGCCCGGCCCGCTCCACCGTGGAATCGCGCCTGATGATCGACGCCAAGGTCGAGATCGATGTGACGGCCTACAAGCCGCTGTAAACACACCGGCGCGCAGGCGCAGCGGGCGCGTGCAGCGGGCGCGTGCAGCGGGCGCGACAGCTGCCCGCTTCAGGCGCTTCTACAATGGCCCGCGCAGACTTGGTCTGCGCTTTTTTTGGCCCCTACCCACCGCCCATGCCCAAGCCTCCGACCTTTTCCGCCCGCGCGCCGGGAGACCCACGCCCCCGCATGATTGCCATCGACTGGGGCACCACCTCGCTGAGGGGCGTGCGCATCAATGCGCAGGGCCACATCACTGACCAGCGCGCGCTGCCCCAAGGCATCTTGCAAGTGGCGCCAGGCGGCTTTGCCGACGCCTTTGCACAGCACTTTGGTGACTGGCTGGCCGAAGGGCCCCAGCTGTGCCTGCTGTCGGGTATGGTGGGCAGCCGCCAGGGCTGGCAGGAAGCGCCTTACTGCCCCTGCCCGGCCGATTTTGCTGCGCTCTGCAGCCAGCTGCTCTGGCTGGATAACCCCCAGGGCGTACCCACGGCCATCGTGCCGGGCATGAGCAGCCTGGCGCAACACCAGGTCGATGCCGTGAACGGCGTGCCCGATGTGATGCGCGGCGAGGAAATCCAGGTCATCGGCGCGCTGCGGCTGATGGGCAGCCGCGACGGCCTGTTTCTGCTGCCGGGCACGCACAGCAAATGGGTGCAGGCGCAAGGCGGCACCATCACCGGCTTCAAAACCTTTATGACCGGCGAGCTGTTTGCACTGCTGGCCCAGCACTCCATCCTGGGCAAGACCTTGGACAGCAGCGCCGCGCTGGATGAGGCCGCCTTTATCCAGGGGCTGGAGCGGGCCCAAAGCCCTGACAGCCTGAGCCACCTGCTGTTTGGCACGCGCGCGCTGTCGCTGTTTGGCGCGCTCGACCCGGCCCAGTCGGCCAGCTACCTCTCGGGCCTGCTGATTGGCCAGGAGCTGCACACCATGCCCGCGCCCGCCGGCAGCCGCGTGGCGGTGATCGGCTCCAGCACCCTGGTGCAGCGCTACAGCCTGGCGCTGCGCCATGTGGGCTGCGAAGCCATCGCCTTTGGCGACGAGGCCACCTGGGCCGGCCACCACGCCATTTACGACCACCTGACCCAGACCACCACCTCAACCTCGCAATCACCGCCATGAACCTGATCCAACAATTCCAGGCCCTGCAGGCCAAGCTGCCGCTGATCGCCATCCTGCGCGGCCTGACCCCAAGCGAGGCCGTACCCGTGGGCGCTGCCTTGCAATCGGCCGGTTTTGGCCTGTGGGAAGTACCGCTGAACTCGCCCGAGCCGCTGCAGAGCATCGCCGCCATGCGCGAGGCCTACCCGGATGTGCTGGTGGGCGCAGGCACGGTGCTAACACCGCAGCAAGTGCGCGATGTGCATGCCGCAGGCGGCCAACTCATCATCTCGCCCAACTGCAACCCGGCCGTGATCGACGAGAGCGTCAAGCTCGGCCTGATCAGCCTGCCCGGCGTCTTCACCCCCACGGAGGCATTCATGGCGCTGGAGCACGGCGCGCACGGCCTCAAGATCTTCCCAGCCGAGCTGGCCTCGCCCGCGGTCGTCAAGGCCCTGCTGGCCGTGCTGCCCAAGGGTAGCAATATCTACCCCGTGGGTGGCATTGCCCCCGACAACATGGCCCCTTGGCTGCAAGCCGGCGCGGCAGGCTTTGGCCTGGGCTCGGCGCTGTTCAAGCCCGGCAAGACGGCAGCGCAGGTGCGTGTGGATGCGTTGGCGTTTGCAGAGAACTACCGCGCAGTGAAGAACGCTTGATCCACTGATTTCCGCGCCATAAAAAGGCCTGCACCCCGTCAAGGGTGCAGGCCTTTGTTTTTAGCAAAAACGACGGCTTATTGCATCTGCTGCAGATTGCCGATGCGCACCAGCATCTCGGTAAACATCTGCATATCGGCTTGCAGATCCGGCACTTCCTTGTACTCCAGCGCGTTGTGCGCGGTGTACTTCTTGCCGGGCATGGCAGGGCCAAAGTTGATGGCATTGGGCATCAGCTTGGCGGTGGTGCTGCCGGCGGTGGGCACGGGCTTGGCATCGAGGCCAGTGGTGTCGCCAAAGATGTTCAGCAGGGTCGAGAGCCAGGCGCCCTTGGGGTCACGGGCCATCCAGTTGCCTTGGGTGTAGTCGATCTTGACGGGCACCTGGGCGGCAGCGCTCCAGTTGGCGATGCCCTTTTCCACTTCGGCCTTGAGCTGCTCGGGCGATTTGCCGCGTGGCATGCGCGCATTGGCCGTCACCTCCAGCTGGCCATTGCCGGGCTTGATCAGGTTGGGCGAGATGGTCAGCGGGCCCATGAAATCATCGCCATAGGCCACATTCAGGCCCTTGCCAAAGTAATCCAGCCCATACACGCCGTTGATGTAGCGCAGGGCTTCGCTGTACTGGTTCTGTTGCAGCAGCGCCTGGCCCTGGGCGGGCATCAGCGCCGTTTGCAGCAGCAGCGCCAGGCGCGGCACGGGGTTCACGCCTTCTTCGGGGCGCGAGCCGTGGGCGGAGGTGCCGGTCACCTTGATGTCGATCTTGTTGGCGCTGCTCACCAGGTCCACGCTGAACTTGCCAAACTGCTGGTTGCTGGCCACAAAGCTGTCTTTGGCGGCTTGCAGTTGCTGGGCTACGGCCGCCAAGGCTGCGGCATTGCCGGCTTCAATCGTCGCCGTGGCGGTCTGGGCAATCGCATTGGCCGATGCGGCGCCCGCCATCGCGGTGATGGCGGGTTGCTGCGGGTCGGTCTTCACATCGGCAAAGCTGGCCTTGATGGCGCCCGTGCCTTTTTCTGCCACCACCGCCGGGTACTTGCTGTCGAGCACGATGTTGTACTCGGGCAGCTTGGTCTTGTCGCGGTAGTACTTCATCGCGTCGCCCCCGGTCTCTTCGGTGGTCTCGATCATCAGGCGGATGCCGCGCTGCAACGGCAGCTTGGATTGCTTGACGGCCTTCATCGCATACAGCACCGTGGCGATGGAGCCCTTGTCGTCAATGGTGCCGCGCCCGTAGAGCTTGTCGCCCACGCGGGTGACCTTGAAGGGGTCGAGCTGCTGGCCATCCACCACCCATTCGGCGGGCACCACCGGCACCACATCCGCATGGGTGAGGATGCCGAACTCTTCTCCGCTCGTGCCTGGCAAGGTCACCTCAAAAATGCGGTTGTCCACATTGCGGTACTGCAGGCCAAAATCCTGGGCCATCTTTTCCACCATGCGGCCAAAGTCGACGATCGCCGGGCTCTCGTGCGGTGGCACCTTGGGGTCGCGCACCGTCGGCAAGGCCACCATCTGCGTAATGCTGCTGAGCACCTGGTGCTCTTGCGTCAGACGCGTGTACAGGCCCAGCAGGCGCGCCACATTGGCCAGGTCATCGCCCTGCAGCGCCTGGCCTTGCGTGTAGCGCTGCACCGCAGGGGCCAGGCGGGCATCCTGCTTGGCGGCGTTCTGCAAAAACTGCGCAAAGGTGGCAGGCGTCTTCACCGCCTCGGCGGCAATCGCATCAAGCGCCGGCTTTTGCAGCAGCTGGGCCTGGGCGCTGGCAGCGGCCAAAGCAATACCCAAGGCGATGGCGGTGTGGCGGAATACGGTCTTCATGGCAAACCTCGGTCTCTTATTTTGGAAAGACGAAAGAATAGCCGTTTTCCGCCTCGCCCAGCGCCAGATAACTTCGCCAGCGCCACACAGAACTTGCCGAACCTGCCCGCTAGGTTGCGGATGCGGACAGCCAGCTTGCGGCACCCGCTGCCAGCCGCTGTGATCCGCCTGGATCAAGCGTATTTCTTGGCCCCCGCCACGCAGACCACGGCCACCAGGGTGACGACCAGCATCGACCAGCTGACCTGCTCATGCAGCAACACTGCAGCCAGCGCCAACCCCATAAAAGGCTGCAGCAGCTGCAGCTGGCCGACGGCAGCAATGCCGCCTTGTGCAAGGCCCCGGTACCAAAACACAAAGCCGATGAGCTGGCTAAAAACCGCCACATAGACAAAGCTGAGCCAGGTGGACGCGCTGAGATGGGCCAGCGTTGCAGGCGCCAGCCACAGCGCCAAAGGCAGCATCAAGGGCAAAGACAGCATGAGCGCCCAGCTGATGACCTGCCAGCCGCCCAGCCTGCGTGACAGGCGAGCGCCCTCTGCATAGCCCATGCCGCAGACCAGTACGGCAGCCAGCATCAGCAGATCGCCGCTGAGCGAGCTTTGCCCACCCCCGATGGCGGCATAACCCGCCACCACACCAGCCCCTGCCAGCGAAAACACCCAAAACAGCCCCCTGGGCCGCTCACCCCCACGCAGCACCGCAAAAATGGCGGTGCACAGCGGCAGCAAGCCAACGAACACGATGGAGTAGGCAGAGGTCATGCGCTGCAGCGCCAAAGCCGTCAGCAGCGGGAAGCCCACGACAACGCCGGCTGCCGCTATGGCCAACGACGGCACATCCGCCAACGCTGGCCGCTGCGCACGCTGGGCCAGCAAAAAGGCGCCCGCCAGCAGCGCGGCCACCGCTGCGCGTGCACAGGTTAAAAAGCTGGGGTTCAAATCTGCCACCGCAATGCGGGTGGCCGGAAGCGAACCGGCAAAAATGGCCACCCCTAGCAAGCCATTCGCCCATCCGCTGGTACTTTTTTCCATGCAAGCCTCCTTGATCGAGGCTGGAGTACACCACGCAGGCCAAGCGGCGCGCCAGACACAGTGCAGTACAGTTTAAAGAAACTGTTCTCAATAAATAGCAGTACAGGCCACGGCTTTCCTTGCCGTTCTACGCTGCTGACGGGTGGCGCATCGCCCGGGCCAGCACTGCAAAAACACGCTCATCCGCGCACTGCGATACGTTGAAGCGTAAAAAATCACCGGCCGACTGCGACTGGCTGAACGCATTGCCCGGCGCCAGCACCACGCCTTCTTCTAAACAGGCACGCGCCACTGCAGCTGCATCTACGCCTGGGGGCAAACGGCACCACAAAAACATGCCCGCTTGCGGCATCAAGGCCGGCTCCAAGCGCAGCTTGCGCAGCCGGGTGGCCACTTTTTCCATGTTCAGGGCCAGGCGCTGGCGTACCGTGTCCATGTGCTTGCGGTAGCCACTATCGGTGAGGATTTTCAAGATCAGGTCCTGCGCCAGCCTTCCTGCACCAAAGGTGGTGGCCAGCTTCAGGTCCACCAGGCTGTCCATCCACTCAGGCCGTGCCGCCAGGTAGCCGCAGCGCACAGAGGCCGAGACCGTTTTGGAAAAGCTGCCGATCTGGATCACGCGCGCCAGCCCGTCAAACGCGGCCAGCCGGGGCGCATGCTGGTGCTCGAAGTCGGCAAAGATATCGTCCTCCACAATCACCAGCTCCGAGCCCTCTACCAGCTTGAGCAGCCGGTGCGCCACCAGCGGCGAGAGCGCCGCGCCCGTGGGGTTGTGGATGCCGGCATTGGTGATGTAGAGCCGAGGCTGGTGCGCTTGCAGGGCCTTGTCAAACAGCTGCACATCGGGGCCCTGCGGCGTGTAGGGCACGCCCACCGCCTGCACCTGGTGCGCCTTGAGCAGCGCATGGAAGTTGAAATAACAAGGGTCATCGACCAGCACCGTGTCGCCAGGCTTGAGCAAAAAGCGGCACACCAGGTCGATGGCCTGGGTGCCCGATTCCGTCAGCATCACCTGCGCGGGCGAAACCTCCACGCCCGTGGCCGCCATGCGCCTGGCCAGCAGCTGGCGCAGCCCCGGGCTGCCCAGCGGCGTCGCATACTCCGTCAACTCCCCCAGCGGCCCCCGCGCCTGCGCGCGCAGCGCCCGCCGCACGCCCTCTTCAAACATCCATTCAGGTGGCAGCCAGCCGCAGCCCGGCCGCAAGGTGGCATGGTCACTCTCCAAGGATTGGCGCGACACCCACAGCGGATCCACCACCCGGTCGAGCTTGGGCCCCAGCGCCAGCAGCGCCAGCGGTGCCACCGGCCCGTTGACATAAAAGCCCGCCCCCGGCCGCGCCACCACCAGGCCCTCTGCCGCCAGCCGCTCGTAAGCCTCCACCACCGTCGACACCGACATGCCCAGCAGCCCCGCCTGCTGCCGCACCGACGGCAGCCGCGTACCCGGCAAGTAGCTGCGCGAGGCAATCCCTGCACGCACATGCGCCATCACCTGCTGAATTAGGGTACCGTTGCGTGCCATGGCTACCTCCACTGTTCTGGTAAAAATTCCATAACGGTGGAGCTTAATTGTTATTGGGTGAGATGGCCAGGCGTTGCGATGGCATGAGGCTCTGTCGGCAATAGCAATGTGTTCACTCACAGAACATGGCACGACGCTAGGCTGCGTACTTGCTTGCCTACCTTCGACCATAAGCGCTAGACACAGCTGCGGATAGATATAGTCTGCTGAACCTTAGATTTTTTGAGCAGCCGTTTATAAACTCGTCCCCAATGACCTCTCCACCGCTCACGACTCGCGAATACGCTTACTTCCACATCACCGGGCCCGGGACGCATGAACACGTCACCGCACTCCTTGGCGTTAAGCCTTCTGAGGCCTGGAATGCCGGAGACATCAGTCCACGCACGGGAAAGCCACGCAAATTCATGAGTTGGCGCTTACGCAGTGGACTTGATGACACACATCCGCTTGCGGAACATATCGCACAAATCCTGCAGTCGCTACGCCCGAAGGCTGATGCGCTCAGGCAACTCTGGGCAGAGCATGACCTCACATTGCAATGCGTCGGCTACTTTCCGCCTAGCGGCCACGGCATGCATTTCGACCGAGAGCAAGTCAGGCAGGCCTCCATGTTGGGCTTGGCATTAGATCTCGACTTTTACTATGTGGATGACTACGAGCACGAAATCTAAGCGCCTATTCGTCTAAAACTACAACGACGACGGACTTCCGTGCTGAACTACCTGAGCGTGTACAAGCTCAATTGCTTGTCCGGCCCACCAAGCAAGGATGCCCCGGCAGCACCTCCAGCAAATAGTCCACAAAACTGCGCACCTTGGCGGGCACATACTGGCGGTCGCGAAAGCAGGCAAAAAAGTCCAGGGTGACATCCTCCAGCTGCAGCTGGCCCGCTGGCGTTTTGCGGCCTTTGCGTGCGGGCTGCAGCACCAGCGGCACCAGCCGCCCTTCCTGCACATGGCGCTGGGTGATAAAGCTGCCGGCCCAGACCAGGCCGCCGCCAGCGGCTGCCAACTCCACCAGCGCATCGATATCGCTGCCGATGGCGGCAATGCGCAGGGCGGGGTCTACCCGCTGGCCATCGCGCACAAAGGGCCAGCGCATCAGGCGCCCGTCCCGCTCGCGGCGGTACATCAGGCAGGCATGCTGCAGCAGATCCTCGGCCACCTGCGGGCGGCCATGCGCTTCCAGATAGGCGGGAGACGCATACAGCAAGCGGGGCATGGCCGCCAGGGGCCGCACCGACATGCCGGGCTCCAGCACATCACGGTAGCGGATGCTGACATCTACATCCTCCTTGAGCACATCAACATCGCGGTCCGTCACCAGCAGCTCCAGCGCCAGCTGCGGATGGCGCGCCTGGAACGCTGGCAGCAAAGGGGCCAGCACATGGCGGCCAAAGGCAGCCATGCAGGCCACGCGCAAGCGCCCTTGCACAACGCCATGGACGAGAGACACATCGGCCTGCGCCCGCGCCAGCTCACCCAGCACCGGCGCCACCCGGGCCAGGTAGCGCTCCCCCGCTTCGGTCAGCGCCATCGAGCGCGTGGTGCGCGTCAGCAAGCGCGTGCCCAGCTCGCGCTCCAGCCGCGCAATGTTTTGGCTGGCCGCCGCCGGGGAGATGCCCAGCTGGCGAGCGGCCGAGGCAATGGATCCCCCTTCCAGGGCTTTGACAAAGATATCGATGGCGCGCAGATTCATCATGTTTACGACTGTATCGCCAAACCTATTCGTAAATATAAATTACGAGTTCTGCAAGCTTTCGCCCTCTACCGGAAAGGCTGCCGCCTGCGTACAGTCGGCCTTTAAGGTGCTCGGCCATCAGGCCCCACCGCGATTGATTTTGGAGCCAGCTATGCAGAATGTGATTGAGGCCGTGACGCCGCAGGGCGATGTGATTTTTCGGGCAGTGGATGGGAGCTATATCGTCGCCCAGCAGATCGATGCCAAGCCCTTGCAGCAGGCACAGGTTTTGGAAGGTGCGCTGGAAACCATCGGCATTGAAAGCGCAACGGACGTAGCTACCGGCACCACGTATGAGTTCTTCATTGCCGGCTATGGACTGTCGCGTGAAGGGGCCTTTGGGGCGCCGGAATGAGCTGATAGCCTCCACACGTCTTCGGTGACGCACTGCCCCATTCCCGCGGGCATGCGCCAAGCTAAATCTTTTGCCGTCTCAGGGTGAGGATGGCATGAATCCAGCTATTTGCCGCTATTTACCAGCAGCACCGCAAACCGCATTGCGCCCCGTCACTCCCCACCCAACGGCGCCAGCTGCTCCCGCAAAGTGGCCAAAATCTCTTCCGACAAAGCAGGGTTGCCCGCCGCTGTGGCACGGGCCAGCAGCAATGCACCCACCATGCTGCTCAGGGTCACGATGGTCTGGGCCCGCTTGCTAGGCTCTTCTCCCTGCACGACCTCCATAAAGCGCTGGATATTGCGCTCCACCCCTTGGGCAAACACCTCGGACATTTCCGGCCCCGCCCTGGCTGCATCGGTGGCCAAGGCGGCAGCGGGGCAGCCTTCACCGGGGTCATCGCGGTGATTTTCCGACAGGTAAGCATGCACCAGTGCGCGCAGTCTGCTGGCAGGGTCGTCATCAGCGCCTGCTGTATCCAGGCCCTCCAGCGGCGTAATCGTCCAATCAAAGGCGCGCAAACAAGCTTCTCTGGCCAGCGCATCCTTGGAGGCAAAGTGCCGGTAGAGCCCGCCATGCGTCAAGCCCGCGTCGCGCGTGATCTCGGCCACGCCCACGCCACCGAGGCCTTTTTCTCGGTAAAGGCGCGCAGCGGCATCGACGATTCCTTCGCGGTGCTCGGCCGCTTGTGCTTTGCTGACTTTCATGCGTTAGATGATACCCATCATCAAAACTCATTTATGATGACGACCATCATCAATAAGGCTTGATTCTGCGCTTTTGTAGAGAGGCAGTCCAGCCGCGAAAGGTGCAATATGGTTCGTCGCGTCGTCATCACCGGTTTGGGCCTGGTGTCTCCTCTGGGCTGCAATGTAGAGCTGGCTTGGCAGCGCCTGCTGGCGGGGCAATCGGGCGTGCGCGCACTGGCCGCCGAGGTCGGTGCAGGCACCGGCGTCACGGTCGCAGGGCGCGTACCCAGTTTGGAAGAAGACCCGCAAGCGGGTTGGGATGCGGAGGCCACCATCTCCGCCAAAGAGCTGCGCCGCATGGACCGCTTTATCGCCTTTGCGCTGGGCGCGGCAGACCAGGCACTGGCGCATGCCCAGTGGGCGCAGCCCAGTGCCGCGCAGCAAGAGCGGGCAGCCACTATCATCGGCTCGGGCGTGGGGGGCTTTAGCACCATCACCGAAGCGGTGCGCACCACCGATGGCAAAGGGCCCCAGCGCCTTTCGCCCTTTACCGTGCCGGCTTTTTTGGCCAATCTGGCCGCCGGCCAAGTCTCCATCCGCCACCAACTCAAGGGCCCGCTGGGCGCACCCGTAACGGCTTGCGCCGCCAGCATCCAGGCCATTGGCGATGCGGCACGGTTGATTCGCAACAATGAGGCCGACATGGCGCTGTGCGGTGGCAGCGAAGCCACCATTGATCGGGTGGCCCTTGGCAGCTTTGCCGCCGCCAAAGCCGTGGCGACCGGCGGTGACAGCCACCCAGGCCAGGTGTCCCGGCCATTTGATATGGCGCGGCACGGCTTTGTGATGGCCGAAGGTGCCGGTTTGCTGGTGCTGGAGGCGTTGGACCATGCGCTGGCGCGCGGCGCCACCCCACTGGCCGAAGTGCTGGGGTATGGCACCTCGGCCGATGCCTACCATGTCACCTCGGGACCAGAGGATGGATCGGGCGCAGCCCGCTCAATGCGTGCCGCCCTGCGCCAGGCACAGCTGCAACCCGGCGATATCCAGCACCTGAATGCCCATGCCACCTCCACCCCTGTCGGAGACCGGGGGGAGCTGGCAGCCATTCGCCAGGTGTTTGGTGCGGGCCAGGGCCCCTCCATCACCGCCACAAAATCCGCGCTGGGCCATATGCTGGGCGCCGCCGGCGGGGCCGCAGCGGTCTTCACCGTCTTGGCCCTGCGCGACCAGATCGCACCGCCCTTGCTCAACCTGGAGAACCCCGACCCCTTGGCCGATGGCCTGGATCTGATTCGCGCCAGTGCACGCGCCCATGCCATAGAGCACGCCATGCTCAACGGCTTTGGTTTTGGCGGGGTGAATGCGTCCTTGGTGCTGAAGCGGTTTGGGGGCTGAGATACGCTTGCGCCATGGTGAGTCATGGATAGAGGCAGCAATATGCAGATCAGCGTGCGCACGTTTGTAGAGGCCGACCGGGAGGCCCTGCGCCAGCTATTTGTGGTGGCACGCGATGCCGCTTTCTCGTGGGCCGGCGCTGGCGCCCACCAGCTGGAAGACTTCGATGTGGGCACCGCCGGTGAGCAGATTTTGGTGGCAGCGCATGCACACCAGCCCATCGGCTTTGCGTCTATATGGTTGGAAGACAGCTTTCTGCACCATTTGTTTGTGCACCCTCGGCACCAGGGGCTCGGCGTAGGCAAGATGCTGTTGGCGGGCTGCGAGCCGTACTTTTCCGGTGTGCCTACCCTGAAATGCCTGACCGCGAATGCGCGTGCCCAGCAGTTCTACCAGGCGCAGGGCTGGCGCGTGCGCAGCCAGGCTGAGGGCCCGGAAGGCGCGTATGTGCTGATGGAGAGAACCCAGGCGTTCGCGCCCCATCTGCCAGTCGATAGCGTCCATACAGCGTAAACCGACTGCCCACGCCCGCCATCAGAGGCTGAACAGACACGCGTTCTCAAATTTCATAGATATAGGTGCAACGGAGCTCCGCCCCTTTTAACGCGGCTGTAAAGGGTTCAGGTGCCTCTTTGAGGATGGCGCCAAAGCTGGCGTGGAGTTTGCCAGCGCCCATGCTGCCTTTGTGCTTGATGCCCTTGGGCTTGGCTTGCAGCTGGAGCTTGTTTGATGCAGAGAGCGCCGCCTCCAACTTAAAGATGCCACGGCGGAAATCAGTGCGCTCCGAGGTTCTGGCTTCGGGCGAAGCCAGGACTATGGTTTGCCCCCGGTAGGAGAGTTGGAGATTGACCTCCACGATGGAGGCCGGCATATCGCCCACCAAGCTAATCACATGCCCGGCGTGATTGCCGCTGCAGTTCAGTTGTGCCGTATTGGCTCCTGCAATGGCCTGGCCGGCGAAGGCGATTGGCAGCACGAGGGCGCAGAGTGAAAACATTTTTCTCATATCGCCTCCATGGGGCGAACGCCATGCATGGCGTACAAGCTGTGAGACAAGTTGGGCGACATCAATAGTCTGGTCATGGCCTTCTCCACAAAAAATCTTCTTCAACCGAGGCGCAGGGCCCTCTGTAAAAGTCCCTGATCGGCGGGGTTAGCGAAACCTGTCACGACATCATGCATGATGCTCAGTCCTTTTTGCTGTTAGCCTTCCATGGCCGGCAGCCGCACTGCCAGCCAACCTCGGCCATCGCGCCCCTTCTGAAAAGTGAATTCTCTATGACCAGCCCGCTGTACACCGCCTCCATTCCCGTCATGCAGCAGATGTTGCGTGCCCTGTCCGATGTGCTCAAGAAGGCCGAAGACCACGCGGCGCAACGCAATATCGATCCCAATGCGCTGCTGCAGGCACGGCTATTTCCCGACATGTTTCCGCTCGTACGTCAGGTACAGATCGCCTCAGACTTCTCCAAGGGCATTGCCTCCCGCCTGGCGGGTGCCGAAGTGCCCTCTTGGCCCGACTCGGAGACCAGCTTTGCCGACCTTCAAGCCTTGATCGCCAAGGCGCTGGCGCATCTTGACTCCTTCCAACCCGCGCAATTTGATCTCAGCGAAAGCCGCGACATCGTATTGCGCCCCGGCACGCCCAAGGAAAAGAAGCTGACCGCCAGTGCCTATCTTCTGCACTATGGTCTGCCGCAGTTCTTCTTCCATGTGACCACCGCCTATGCGATCCTGCGCCACAACGGTGTTGAGGTCGGCAAGCGCGACTATATGGGTGCCTACTAACCCCAGTGGCAGCACTCGGTCACGGCTGACCGATAGCAACCCGCACCTTCATGGCTACGCGATGCCAGCGAACGGCCAATGGGGGAGCCCTTGGCCCACCATGGCTCCAGCCTCAAAAGCAGTTGTCAGGGGTGCAGCGGCTCTTGGCGAGCGAGCAGGCCCATGAGATACAGGACTTGCGCCCTATCGGCTCATGGATAGCTATTCATGTGCAGTCAATGCAAACGTCGAAAGCGGTAGCAACCCTTGGCCATGCGCCCCCAAAACTTTTTCGAGATGCCTACTTTTCATGATGGATAAATGCTTGGTGCAGCAGCAGGTGATGGAACGGCTCGCTGCGGACTTGCTGCAAGTCGAGCAGGCGGTGAGGGCTGCGCATGAAGCGGCGACCCATGAGGAGAACATTGCCGAAAACAAGTACGACACCTTGGGTCTGGAAGCCGCCTACTTGGCCAGTGGCCAAGCACTCCGAGCAGAGGCCATCCGCCAATCGTTGGCCCATTGGCGACTCTTTTACCCGCAGCCCTATAACGCCAGCAAAGGCATACAGCTTGGTGCGCTGGTCTGCCTGCTGGATTCGGACGGCAAGCAACAACAGCTCTTTCTCGGCCCGGATGGCGGGAACATGAAGTTGGTCATCGGCGCTGAATCCATCCAGGTCATCAGCAGCAAAGCCCCCTTAGGCCATGCGCTCTTGGGCAAGGGTGAAGGTGATGAAGTATCGATAGAAGTTGCGCAAAACAGGCAGCAGTTTGAGGTGCTGTGGGTGCGTTAAGAGCCGCTCAGCAGCCAGCATGTTCATGCGGAATCGAGCAGAAGTTATACGTCCACCACCTTTGGGTTCTTCTATCCGGCAGGCAGCGGACGATATACATTCACCGGGCAGGCATTTGAGGCGAGCGCCAAATCATCCTGCGCCTGGTTTCGGGAACCCATGAAATTGGCGCTTACAGGTACACACTACCTGCATCTCCTAAAACCAGATCGACATCTCAATGCACACACTCAGCACTGGCGCATTTGCGCTGCTCATTGGGGCAGCATTCAGCGCTGTCGCCGCCTTGGCCCACTTGGCATGTATCGCGATAGGTCCGAAAGCCTATCGGTTCATGGGCGCGGGCGAGCGCATGGCCCAAGCGGCTGAAGCGAAGTACCTCAGGCCCAGCCTTGTGACGCTTTCCCTAGCAGGCGTACTTTTTCTTTGGACAGTCTTTGCGTTGTCCGGCGCAGGGGTTCTAGAGCAACGGCTTCCGCTGACCAAATGGGCCTTGCTTGGCATCAGCACGGTCTACCTAGCCAGGTCTGTGGCCTCGCCCTTTCTGAAGGCGAAGTTTCCCGAGAACTCAACGGCGTTTTGGCTCATCTCGTCTGGTATTTGCGGCTGTATCGGTCTGCTGCATGCCTATGGAACCTGGTCACTCTGGCCTACTCTCTAGTACCTATTCCCCGATGACTGCTGCTTCGCCCAGACCGTGAGCGGGTATCGGACTGCAGGCCTTGCTCCCCCAGCGCTGCAGCCAAGCGGGGATACTGGACTTACGCCCGCCCTCCTCTTACCGTGAAAGTGTTGCCATGACAATGCGCCGGATGCCCCCTCTCCACCTGTTTGACACCTACCTCCATCGTTGGAATGCACAGGTCGCTGGCAGTCCTTTCGCCACGCATACCAGCGACCTGCTGCCTGTCACTCTCACAGGGACATGGGCCGATTGCCCTGCAATGATCAAAATCGCACGGGATCTTGATGAGCAGATCGGTGGCCAGGTGCTGCAATGGTGGGGAGGCCATGGTGCGGCGCACGTCTATGCCTACGACCCCGATACGGGAGCGCTGCTGATGGAGCGTGCAACCGGTTCAAGGCATTTACTGCGCATGGCTTTAGCGGACGAGGATGATGCGGCGACGCGCTTTATCTGCCACACCATCCGTCAACTGCATTCGAAAAGATCCTCGGCTCCTCCTGAAAAACTACGCTCCCTCACGCATTTTTTTAAGTCGCTAGCGCCTATGGCGCAGAAGCAAGGGGGATTGATGGCCGAATGCGCGTCAGTGGCAAGGGCGCTACTGAGCGAGCAACGCGAGCAAGTCGTTCTGCACGGCGATGCGCACCATAGCAACATCCTCGATTTCAACCAGCGTGGATGGCTCGCAATAGATCCCAAGCGCGTCACAGGTGAGCGCTACTACGACTACGTCAATGTGCTGTGCAATCCTGACCTGAAGACCTGCACGGACCCTGAGCGCTTCAGGCGGCAGCTCGCCTTGGTCGTCACGCTCACAGGGCTAGATCGTCAGCGTTTGCTCAAATGGGTGATGGCTCAGGCCGCTTTGTCAGCGGCTTGGTTTCTGGAGGACGAAGCGGTCACGAAGGCCAACGAGCAATTAGCGCTTGCGCATCTCGCCCGAGAAGCCATGGATTAAATCCAAACGGAGAGGCGTCCTGGCCCATAGCCAGAAGGCCAGCGGGGCCAGCAGGGCCAGGGCCGTTCCGCTCCGTTCAAGCGCCCTGCAGCATATCCACCACCAGTTTGCCCTGTGCCGTACCGGCCTTGAGAACCCGATAGGCCTCGCACACCGAGTCGACGACGAAGCGCCTGGGGTCCAGCTGGGCAGCGAGCTGGCCTGCGCGCGCCATGCGTGCGGCCTCGCGCAGGATCTCGCCATGGTGCTCGCCGCCTTCGCCGGTGAGCATGGGCAGCAAGGTGAACACGCCTGAATAGGTGGCCGCGCGAAAGGACAGCGGCGCCAGCGCATGGCTGCCCCAGCCCAGGCAGCTCACGACATGGCCAAAGCGGCGCACGGCCTGGAAGGACGCGTCGAGCGTTGCGCCGCCAACCGTGTCATAGACGGTATCGAAACCCAGGCCCGCCGTGTGCTGCGCCACGTACGCGTCCACGGTCTGCGCGCGGTAGTCGATGGCAGTCGCGCCCAGGCTTTCGATAAAGGCGCGCTGCTCGGCGGTGCCAGTCGCGAAGACGTCGGCGCCCCGGGCCCGGGCAATCTGGATGGCGATATGCCCCACGCCACCGGCGCCGCCATGCACCAACACCTTCTGCCCGGCGCTCACACTGGCGCGGTCGACCAAGCCTTCCCAGGCGGTGATGAAGACCAGCGGCAGTGCAGCGGCCTCGCGCATCGACAGGTGCTCAGGCATCGGCGCGAGCAAGGCGGCGTCGACTGCCGCGTACTCCGCCAGCGAGCCCTGCAAGCCGGCGACGCCGCCCGTCATGCCAAACACGCGCTCGCCCACCACAAAGCCCGTCACCCCTGCGCCCACGGCGGCCACGGTGCCTGCCAGGTCGATACCCAGCACAGCGGGCAGCGGATGGCGCGCATGGGGCGCTTCGCCCGCGTGGATCTTCGTGTCGAGTGGGTTGACCGCGCTGGCGTGGATGCGCACCAGCACCTGCCCGGCGCCGGGCTGCGGACGTGCAATGGAGGCAATGCGAAAGGCGCTGCCGTGGGTATCAAGCAGCGCGGCGGTCATGGAGAGAGAGGGGGTCATGCAAGCTTCCTTGGGGATAAGAGATACGCCATTGTTGGACCTACTCAAACGTTTGAAAATAGACAATACTGACGTCTATTCATTCACTTTTGAAGGGACTGCCATGCAGATGGAATGGAGCGACCTGCGCGTGTTCCTGGCGATTGCGCGCACCGGCACGCTGGGTGGCGCGGCACGCAGCAGCGGCCAGAGCCAGCCGACCATGGGCCGGCGGCTCCACGCCCTGGAGCGGGCCTTGGGGCAGACGCTGTTCCAGCGCACCCGAGACGGCTTTGTACTGACCGACGAAGGCACGGCCGTGCTCGCGCATGCTGAGCGCATGGAGGAAGAGGTGCATGGACTGGAGCGCAAACTCTCCGGGCGCGACGGCCATCTCGAAGGCATGCTCCGGCTCTCGTCCTCCGACTGGTTTGGTGCGCATCTTCTGGCCCCTGTGCTGGCCGAATTCGCGCAGCTGCAGCCGCGCGTCACTGTCGAGTTGCTGACCAGCGCCACCCATTTCAGCCTGCCCCGGCGCGAGGCCGACATGGTCTTTCGCATTCAGCCCTTTGACGAGCCCGAGGTGGTCTCGCGCAAGCTCATGCACATCGACTACGGCGCCTACCTGCACGCCGAGCGTGAGGCACCGCAGGCCGGCGACGGCTCCGGCACATCGCTGATCACCATGGACACCGCTTTTGGCGCTATGCCCGATGCCCTGTGGCTGAAGAAGATGCTGCCCAACGCACAGATCGTGTCCCGCAGCAACAACCGCGATGTGCAGGCGCGGATGTGCGCGCTCGGTGCCGGCGTCGCGGTGCTACCCCGCCCGCTGGGCGATGCGCTGGCTGGCGTGCGACGGCTCGATCTCGGGGAAATACCACCCGGGCGCAACACCTGGGTCGGCTACCACCGTGATCTGCGCCGGCAGGCACGCCTGCGTGCCCTGCTCGATCTCGTGGTGGCCCGCCTGGGCAGTTGATACGCAAACCGGCCTGAGCGATGCACAGGCTAGCCGTGGCGCTATACGCCCCCACAAGAACATCGCCGAGGTCTACCTTCCGCTGCTGACTGAACGCAGGATCCGACAGGTAGATCGCTCGGCGATGTGATGGCTGTCTTGGACGCCAGGGAAGACAAGCAGCGCCCAAGAACCGGTTCAAAGGGGCAGGCCTATTTCTTGCCCCCACCTCGCAGCAACCGCAGCCCATTGAACACCACCAACAAACTCGCCCCCATATCGGCAAACACCGCCATCCACATCGAGGCATTGCCAAACACGGCCAGCGCAAAGAACACGGCCTTGATGCCCAGCGCGAAGATGATGTTTTGCCAGAGGATGGCGTAGGTGCGCTTGGACAGCAGCACGGTCTCGGGCACCCGGCGCAGGTCGTCGTTCATGATGAGGATATCGGCGGCCTCCTTGGCGATGTCGGTGCCGGCGCCGCCCATCGAGAAGCCGATGGAGGCAGCAGCCAGGCTGGGCGAGTCGTTGACGCCATCGCCCACCATGCCGGTCGGCTGCTGGGCTACCAGCGCGTTGATGACCTGGAGCTTGTCCTCGGGCAGCAGGTTGGCCTTGACCTCGTCGATGCCCACCTGGGCGGCAATGGCGCGGGCAGTGGCTTCGTTGTCTCCCGTCAGCATCACCGTGCGTATGCCCAGCGCCTTCAGCTCGGCAATGGCCTGCTTGCTTGATTCCTTGGTGGTGTCGGCCACCGCAAACAGGCCCAGCACGCCTTGTTCGCTGGCCAGCACCGAGACGGTCTGCCCCTGCTGCTCCATCGCCAGCATCAACGCCTCCACCTCGGCAGAGCACTGGCCGCGCTCATGGATCCAGCGGTGGTTGCCCAGCACATAGCTTTGGCCGGCGATATCGCCCTTGACGCCTCGGCCCAGCTCGGCGGCAAAGTTGTCGACCTCCAGCGCTTCGGCGTCAATGCCGGTGGCAACGGCCTTGGATACCGGGTGGTCCGAGCGGGCGGCCAGGCTTTTGGCGATGCGCTCGATCTGCGCGGCATCTGTACTGGTCGACAGCATGCGGGTCTGCACCAGCTGAGGGGTGCCAGCGGTGATGGTGCCGGTTTTGTCCAGGGCCACCACACGCAGTTTGCGGGCTTCCTCCAGGTAGGCGCCGCCCTTGACCAGGATGCCTCGGCGGGCCGCTGCCGACAGACCGCTGACAACGGTCACCGGCGTGGAGATGACCAGCGCACAAGGGCAGGCAATCACCAACAGCACCAAGGCCTTGTAGATGGCGGTCAGCCAGGGCCAGTCCAGCATCAACGGAGGCAGCACGGCCACTGCCACGGCCAGCACAAACACAGCGGGCGTGTAGATGCGGGCAAAGCGGTCGACAAAGCGCTGCGTGGGTGCGCGCTGGCCCTGCGCCTCTTCCACCGCATGGATGATGCGGGCCAGCACGGTGTCAGTGGACAGCTTGGTGACCTTGAACTCCAGCGAGCCGCTTTGGTTGATGGTGCCGGCAAACACGGCATCACCCGGCGCTTTGTCTACCGGAATGCTCTCTCCGGTGACGGAGGATTGGTCCACCGCGCTTTGGCCGCTGGTCACCTCGCCATCCAGCGCAAAGCGCTCGCCGGGTTTGACCCGCGCCAAGGTGCCGACTGCCACCGTTTTGGCATCCTGGCTCTGCCAGCTGCCATCGGCTTGCTTGGCCTCGATCTGCGGGGGTGACAGCGCCAGCAGCTGGGCAATCGCATTGCGGGCGCGGTCTACC
This sequence comes from Comamonas sp. BIGb0152, assembly GCF_024809975.1. Classification (GTDB taxonomy): domain Bacteria; phylum Pseudomonadota; class Gammaproteobacteria; order Burkholderiales; family Burkholderiaceae_C; genus Comamonas. The sequence goes on along the minus strand of NZ_JANUDY010000015.1, from coordinate 28,866 downwards.
GAGCGCGCTTCAATCAACTCGGCCAGCGAGTACAGCGCCATCACCATGGCCGCCTCGGGCCACTGGCCGATCACAAAGGCGCCGATCACCGCCACGCTCATCAACGCATTGATGCCCAGCTGGCCGCGCAAGAGCGCAGACAAGCCTTTCTTGAACACGCCTAGGCCGGACAACGCAATGGCCACGGCGGCCACCGCCATACCGACCATGCGCCAGACCGATGTCTCGGGCGTCAGCAGGTGCAGCAGCTCGGCCGTGGCTGCCACCACCAAGGCGGCAATCAGGCGGAACAGCTCACGGCGCTGCGCCTTCTGCACATCGGCAACGGACGGGGGCGCTGACAAGGTCTCGGTGCTGAAGCCGGCGGACTGGATCTTCTCGGTCACTGCCGCCCATTCTTGCGGGTCGGCCTCCACCCGCAAGGTGCGGGCAGGCAGGTCAAACTGCAGCAGCTTGACGCCGGCTGCCCCTTCCAGAATCTGGCGGATCTGCCCCTCTTCTACCGGGCAGTCCATCGCGGGAATGCGCAGCAGCAAGGCCCCGTCATCGGCCTTCAAGGCCGAGCTGGCCTGGGCAGCGGGGCCCAGGTCGGGGGTGCAGCAGTCGGTATGCACATGCGCCGCTGCGGGGGCATGGGAATGCGTGTGATCGTGACCATGGCTGTGGTCGTGATCCTGTCCGTGATCGTGTTCGTGACTCTGGTCACGTCCATTGGCGGCCACGGCGGTGGATGGCTGGCCCTTGCCTGCGCAGCAGGATGCCTCTGCGTGGTTGTGGTGCTGCACGGTGTCGGAATGGGCCGTATCTGGTTTGGAATTTGTTGGGGTCATAAAGCGTGTTTCCCTGTTGCATCGATTAGAAACCCTGTAGTAACTACAATGTCAAGCGCTTAACGCTAGACTCCATGTGGACATGAAAGCAATGCCATGAAAATCGGTGAACTCGCTACGGCCTCGGCAACCCCGGTGGAAACCATCCGCTACTACGAGCGCGAAGGCCTGCTGCCGCACCCCACGCGCACGGCCAGCAACTACCGCGTGTATGAAGCGCAACACCTGGAGCGCCTGCAGTTCATCCGCAACTGCCGGGGGCTGCAAATGTCGCTCGATGAAGTGCGCGAGCTGCTGCGCTACAAAGACGAACCCGCCCAGGACTGCGCTGAAACCGTCGACAAGCTGCTCGAAGCCCATATCGGCCATGTGGCGCTGCGCATCCAGGAGCTGCGTGGGCTGGAGGCCCAGCTGATTGCGCTCAGAGATCGCTGCCGAGGCACCGAGGATGTCGAGCACTGCGGCATTCTGGCCGGCCTGGCCGAGGCGCCTACTGCCGCCCCTGTGAAGCAACAGCTGCATGTGCGCTAGGCACCAGGCACTAGGCGCTGGGCTGCTGCAGCACGAGGGGCGCAACAAAAAAGGTGGCTACATGGGCCACCTTCTTGCGCCTGCAGGGCTTAGCCCCGGAACATTTGCAGGCGTGCCTTGCGTTGCGCCGGCGTTTCGCTGGTGTACTCATCCATCACCTGCTGGCGCGTCTTGGTCGATCCCGAGGTATCGGGCATGGGCGGGTAGTTGCTGCTGCGCAAGGCGTTCGGGCCGCGTTTGCTGAGCGCCTGGGCGGTCTCGGCCTGCACTTGGGCGCGGCTCTTGCCGGGCTGGGCATGCTCGGGGACAACCGTATAGCCTTTTTCGGTAGGGGCAGAGTGCAAGGTGCTGCTGGCCGAAGCGGGGTTCAGCATGCCCAGCGACAGGGCGGCGAAAGCCAGGGACAACAGGGTGGAGGTACGCGTGTTTTGCATGGTTGCAATGCCTTTCGGTGAGGTGGAAATACTCTCGATGCGCTTGCATTCGAGATGGCTCCATTGTTGAAAAAACACGCTGACCAAAGGCACACAGCAAGATGACATTGCTGCAATGCGCGCTGCGCGCATGGGGCAGAAGCCACAAAGCCATGGCAGCGGGCCATGGCTTTGTGTTCCGTGCCTGCCGGCCCCTTAGGCCGGGTGCGGCGCAGCGCCCTCGGCGGTCTTGCGCTCCTCCAGCTCGTCCTCGGAGAGATCACGCCGGTGCACCAGCCGGTACAACAGCGGCAGCACCAGCAAGGTCAACACCGTCGACGACAGAATGCCGCCAATCACCACGGTGGCCAGCGGGCGCTGCACCTCGGCCCCGGTGCCGGTGGCAATGGCCATCGGCACAAAGCCCAGTGATGCGACCAGCGCCGTCATCAGCACCGGCCGCAGGCGCGAGAGGGCACCCGTGTGCACAGCATCGGGCACGGCCATGCCGCCTTCTCGCAGCGCGCGGATCGACGAGATCATCACCAAGCCGTTCAGCACAGCCACCCCGGACAGCGCGATAAAACCGATGGCCGCAGAAATCGACAGCGGAATATCGCGCAGCCACAGTGCCAGAATGCCGCCGGTCAGCGCAAACGGGATGCCGGTAAAGACGATCAGGCCATCGCGCACGTTGTTGAACATGGCAAACAACAGGGTGAACACCAGCAGCAGCGCCACGGGCACCACAATCTGCAGCCGCTGCTGGGCGGACTGCATGTTTTCAAAGGTGCCGCCCCAGCGCGTCCAGTAGCCGCTGGGCAGGGCCATCGCGCCCAGCTCCTGCTGTGCCTGCTCAACGAAGGAGCCGATATCGCGGCCCCGCACATTGGCGCTCACCACAATGCGGCGCTTGCCGTCCTCCCGGCTGACCTGGTTGGGCCCGGGCGACAGCGCAAAGCTGGCCACGGACGACAAGGGCACAAAACCCAGGCGGCTGCCCTCTTGCTGCGGCAGCGCAATGGGCAGGCGCTCCAGCGCGGCCAGGTCGCTGCGCAGCGCCTCAGGCAAGCGCACCTGTATGTCAAAGCGCCGGTCGCCTTCAAACACCGTGCCCGCCTCCTGCCCGCCCACGGCCGTGGCAATGGTCTGCTGCACATCGCCCATGTTCAGGCCATAGCGCGATGCCTTTTCCCGGTCCACCTGCACGGTGAGCATGGGCAGGCCCGTGGTCTGCTCTACCTTCACTTCCGATGCGCCTGGCACTTTTTGCAGCATCGCGGCAATGGACTGCGCCGTGCGCTCCAGCACCTGCATGTCATCGCCAAACACCTTGACCGCCACATCGCTGCGCACGCCCGATATCAGCTCGTTAAAGCGCAGCTGGATGGGCTGCGAGAACTCGTAGTTGCTGCCCGGTATCGCCTCGACCACCTCCTGCACCTGGGCCAGCAGGTCCTCGCGGCTGCGCTTTGGATCGGGCCATTGCGCACGCGGCTTGAGCATGATGTAGCCGTCCGAGATGTTGGGCGGCATCGGGTCCGAGGCAATCTCGGCCGTGCCGGTGCGGGCAAACACGCGCTCGATCTCGGGCACCTGGTCCTTGAGCGCGCGCTCGATCTGCATCTGCATCTCCAGCGATTGCGTCAGGCTGGTGCCCGGCACGCGCAAGGCCTGGATCGCGAAGTCCCCCTCGTTCAGATTGGGCGCAAACTCGCTGCCCAGGCGCGATGCCAGCAGCAGGCTCAGGGCCACGGCCACCACGGCCGCCGTCAGCACCACCACCGGCATGCGCATCACCCGCGAGAGCAAAGGCTCGTAGGCCTTGCGCGCCCAGGTCATCAGGCGGTTTTCCTTCTCGCCCACCTTGCTGCCGATGAACAGGGCAATCGCCGCCGGGATAAAGGTGATGGACAGAATCATCGCGCCCACCAAGGCCAGCACCACGGTCAAGGCCATGGGGTGGAACATCTTGCCCTCCACGCCCGTCAGCGCAAAGATTGGCAGGTAGACCACCATGATGATGAGCTGGCCGAACAGCAGCGGCCGGCGGGATTCCTTGGCGGCGGCAAACACATCATGAAAGCGCTCGCTGCGCGAGAGTGGGCCGCCCTTGCGCTCTTGCGCATGCGCCAGGCGCCGCACGCAGTTCTCCACAATCACCACCGCGCCGTCAATGATGATGCCGAAATCCAGCGCGCCCAGGCTCATCAGGTTGGCACTGATGCCGTACTTCACCATGCCGCTGAAGGTGAAAAGCATCGACAGCGGAATGATCAGCGCCGTGATCAGCGCAGCGCGGATATTGCCCAGAAACAGAAACAGCACCACCACCACCAGCGCCGCCCCTTCGACCAGGTTTTTCTTCACCGTCGCAATGGCTTTTTCCACCAAGGTGGTGCGGTCGTAGACGGTCACGATCTTCACCCCCTCGGGCAGGGTTTTGCGGATGGACTCCATGCGCGCATCCACCGCCTTGGAGACGATGCGGCTGTTCTCGCCGATCAGCATGAACACGGTGCCCAGCACCACTTCGCGGCCGTTGTCGGTGGCAGCGCCCGTGCGCAGCTCGCGGCCCAGGCTCACCTCGGCCAGGTCGCGCACGCGCACGGGCTGGCCTTGGGTGCTGCCCACTATCACTTCCTGGATGTCCGCAATGCCCTTGACCTGGCCGGGCGCGCGGATCAGGTACTGCTCGCCATCGCGCTCGATGTAGCCCGCGCCCACATTGGTGTTGTTGCTCTGCAGCGCTGCCACCAGCTTGTCCATCGAGATGCCATAGGAGGCGAGCTTGTCCGGCCTGGGCGCCACCAGGTACTCCTTGGCAAAGCCGCCGATGGAGTTGATCTCGGTCACGCCGGGCACATTGCGCAGCTGGGGCTTGATGACCCAGTCCTGGATCTCGCGCAGGTCCATGGGGGTGTAGGGCGTGCCATCGGGCTTTTTGGCGCCCTCCTCGGCCTCCACGGTCCAGAGGTAGATTTCGCCCAGGCCGGTGGAGATGGGACCGATGCTCGGCGCAATACCGGGCGGCAGCTTCTCGCGCGCTTCCTGGATGCGCTCATTGACCAGCTGGCGGGCAAAGTAGATGTCGGTGCCGTCCTTGAAAATCACCGTCACCTGCGACAGCCCATAGCGCGACAGCGAACGGGTTTGCTCCAGATTGGGCAGGCCCGCCATCACCGTCTCAATGGGGTAGGTGATGCGCTGCTCGGTCTCCAGCGGGGAGTAGCCCGGCGCCTGGGTGTTGATCTGCACCTGCACATTGGTGATGTCGGGCACGGCATCGATGGACAGGCGCTGGTAGCTGAAAACGCCAAGTGCCGCCATGGCAAAAACTGCCAGGATGACCAGCCAGCGCTGCTCGATGGAAAAACGGATGATGCGTTCAAACATGCAGACTCCCGATCAATGCGCGTGCTCGGCAGAGGCCTTGCCCAGCTCAGCCCGCAGCAGGAAGGAGCCCTCCCGGACATAGGCCTGCCCCGCCTGCAGGCCGGACAGCACCTGGGTGGTCTTGCCGTCGCTGGCGCCCAACTGCACCAGCTGGGCCTTGTAGCCGCCCTCGGCCGGGACAAACACCACGCTGTCCTTGCCATCCGGGCGCTGAATGGCCTTGGCATCCACCGCAATGGGGACGGGCGATTCAGATGCGAGCACTTCCACATCCACAAACAGGCCAGGCCGCCACACCCCTTGCGGGTTGGCCAGCGCCACGCGGGCCGGTGCCGTGCGGGTTTGCGCGCCAATCAACGCACCCACATAGGCAATCCGGCCTTCGGCCTGGGAGTCAAACGCCGTGGCACGCACCACCACCGGCGCGCCCATGCGCACATCGGGCAGCTGCGGGGCGGCCACGCTGATCTCGGCCCAGACCGAGCGCAGATCTGACACGGTGAACGAGGCGGTGCTGTCGGTGACCGACTCGCCCACGGTCAGGTGCTTCTCCACCACCATGCCGGCCAGCGGCGCGCGCAGCTCATAGCGGCTGGAGCCAGCCGCGCCAGCCCCAATGGCCGTGAGTTTTTGCGAGGCATTGGCCACGGCGATTTCTGCCTCCTGCAGCGCTTGGCGGGCCGCCTGGTAATCCTGCTCGGCAGATATCCGCTCCTGCCACAGCTGCTTCTCGCGCGCGTAATTGCTCTGGGCAAAAGACAGCCGCCTTTGCGCCGTTTGCAGCTCGCTGCGCTGGTCCGACACTGCCGGGCTTTGGATGACGGCCAGCAACTGCCCCTTGGCCACCTGCTCGCCCAGCTGGGCGTGGACGGAGGCCACCACCCCTGCCACACGCGGCACCACGTGCGCGGTGCGGTCTTCATCAAAACGGATCTCGCCGGGCAGCAACACCTGCTTCTTGATCGATGCCGGGCCCGCCTGGGCCAGCACCACGCCAGCCGTTTTGGCCTGCGCCGCACTGAGCTTGACCAGACCCTCGGCCTCTTCTTCGCCTTCGGAATGTTGCCCACCTGCGGCGTCGGCATGTCCATCTTGGCTGCCAGCCTCGGCCTTTTCATCGTGGTGCTCCCCATCGGCATGTTGGTCCGACTCCTGGTGCGCCCCCTCCTTGGCAGCGGCTTCGCCATGGTGCTCGCCATCCTTGTGGGACTGGGCATCGGCATGGCCCGATGCCGCTGCAGCCGGCGCGGCCGCCGTGCCAGGGCCCCGCAACAAATAGGCGCCACCGGCAACGCCGGCGACAGCAAGCACCCCTGCCGCAATCCACTGTTTGGACGACGAGAGCGAGGTATCGAATGTGGTTTTCTCGGACATGGGTTCAGATTCCTGTAGCGGCAGCGGCCAGTGCTGGCGTGCCAAAGATGCGTTCAATCTCAGCACGGGCCCGGTGCGATGCCATCAGCTGGTCCAGCAGTTGGCGCTGGCTGTCAAACAAGCTGCGCTGGGCGTCGAGCACCTCCAAAAAGCCAAACTTGCCCAGCGAGAACCCGCGCACGGCCAGGTCATAGGCCGACTGCGCCGTGGGAATGACCTGGCTTTGCAGCAGCGCCACCTGCTGGTTGCTGCTGAGCCACTGCTGACGCGCGGCAAACACCTGCGCCTGCAGCTGCAGCCGTTGGTCCTGCAGTTGCTGCTCGGCCTGGTCCACCTTGCGCAGTGCCTGCAGCTGGTTGCCGGCATTGCTGTCAAACAGCGGCAGGGGAATGCTCACCCCGACAAACACCTGGTTGCGCCCTACATCCCGGGCGCGTTTGACGCCCAGGCTCAGGGTCGGGTCCTGCACGCGCTTGGCGCGCTCCACCGCAGAGGCGGCGTGGCTTTGCTCCAGCGCGCGCCGTGCCAGCAGCATCGCAGGCGCATCGTCCAGGCGCTGGTCCAGCTGCTCGGCCGTGGGGGCCTGCACGGTGGCCGAGAAATCACCACTGGCCAGCCCCAGCTCTGCACCGCGCCCGCCCCAGAGCGAGGCCAGGTTCTGCTGCGCCACCCCTGTCAATGAGCGGGCCTGCGCCAGCTCCAGGGCAGCATTGGCCTGCGCCACTTGCGCACGGCTGGCCTCCAGCGGCGGCACCTTGCCTGCCTGCACGCGCTTGTTGGCGGCATCCAGCGCCTGCGTGGCCAGCGCATGGGTTTTGGTCGCAAAGTCCACCCGCTGCTGCGCCAGCAGCAACTCGTTGAAGTTGACCAGCACCTGGTAGCGCAATGCCGCCTGGCTGGCCACTACGGTCGCCTGCGCTGCCGCCTTCTCGCTGTCGGCCAGCTGCATGCGCGCCTCGCGCTTGCCGCCCAGCTCAATCCGCTGGCTGATCTGCACGGTGTTGGTACGCGTCTCGGGACGGGTGTCTTCGACGTTGACAGAGACCTCGGGGTTGGGGCGTGCCTGGCTTTGCAGGACCAGGCCCTCGGCCGCAGCCGCGCCGAAGCGGGCGGCCTGCAAACCCGGGTTGGCCGCCAGGGCCTTGTCCCAAGCAGCGGCCAGCGTGATAGCGGGTGTCGCCCCGGCAGGCAGGGTGGTGGTCGCCGTGGCTGGGCCTGGCACAGGTATCGGCTCTGCATGGGCCAGGGGCCCCAAGGCGCTGGCCAAGGCCGCAGCCAGCAACCATGCGGGCCAGGCAGGCCCGAGCGGCCGTGGAGGATGGGTGCCAGCCCGCGTGGGGCCCGGCAACGGGGTGGTCATAGCTGCTTCTCCTGTGGTGGCAGGTAACGCCCAGGACGGCCTTGGCAGTGCCGGGCCAAACAGGGGCGGCCAGCACCGCAGCGGCCCCCATGCAGGCGGTATCCATATGCGATGCAACGGACTGTAGAAAGCAGCAACGAACACAATGCCGTCGGGAAAATGACAAATTTGTAATCGCCGCCAGCCGGCACCATCAGGGACAATGGCGGCCATGAGACTGCTGCTGATTGAAGACGAAGCCAAGCTCGGCGAGTACCTGCGCAAAGGTCTGGCCGAGGAGAGCTACACGGTCGATGTCGCCACCAACGGCATCGATGGCCTGCACCTGGCCATGGAGCTGGACTACGACCTGATCGTGCTCGATGGCATGCTCCCGGGCATCGATGGCTTTGCCGTGCTGGCCGCGCTGCGCCAGTCCAAATCCACCCCGGTGCTGATGCTGACGGCCCGCAGCGATGTGCAGGACCGGGTGCGCGGCCTGCAAAGCGGCGCCGATGATTACCTGATCAAGCCCTTTGCTTTCTCCGAGCTGGTGGCCCGCATCCAGGTGCTGCTGCGCCGCACGCAGGCGCACCCGGCATCGCCCGAGCCCACGGTGCTGCGCCAGGCCGATCTGGAGCTGGACCTGATCCGCCGCAAGGCCGTGCGCGCCGGTGTGCGGCTGGACCTGACGGCCAAGGAGTTCAACCTGCTGGCCTTGCTGCTGCGCCGCCAGGGTGAGGTGCTGTCCCGCACCGAGCTGGCCTCGCAGGTCTGGGATATGAACTTTGACAGCGAAACCAATGTGGTCGAGGTCGCCGTGCGGCGCCTGCGCATGAAGGTGGACCAGCCTTTTGCATCGCCGCTGATCCACACCGTGCGCGGCATGGGCTATGTGCTGGAGAGCCGGGCCCAGCCATGAACCCAGCGCAAGCCGTACCGCACCTGGGGCGCCGGCTCTCGCGCTGGATGGCCCTGCTGTCCATGCTGGGCCTGGGCGCTGTGAGCCTGGTGGTGTTTCTGGTGTTTGACAGCACCTTGTCGGCCCGCCAAAAGGAGATGCTCGACCAAAAGCAGCAGTCCTTGGTGCATGTGCTGCGCGATGACAGCAGCGCGCACCGGGACAAGGCGCTGGACCATCTGCTGACCGACTTTCTGGCCGGCCATGGCGACTACGCCATCCGCGTGGTGGACAACCAGGGCCATGTGCTGTTTGACAACGTCCCAGCGGACTGGAGCAACGACCACACCCTCAGGCGCAGTTTTGCCGTCGGTATCACCGCCCCGCAGTACCACCAGGCACGCGCGGCCACCGCCACCTTGGTGATGGACCTGCGGCCCGACGAGGCCTTGCTGCGCGGACTGGGCTGGACCTTGTTTGCCGCCATGGTGGCGGGCTCCTTGCTGCTGGCCTTGTTTGGCGGCCTGCTGGTGCAGCGCAGCCTGCGGCCCATCGCGTCGCTGGTCTCGCAAATCAGCATGCTGTCGGCCCGGGATTTTGAGCGCCGTCTTGACGGCAGCGGCCTGCCCCAGGAGCTGCTGCCCATCGTGACGCAGTTCAACGCCTTGCTCGATCGCCTGGCCGACGCCTACCGCCAGCTGGAATCGTTCAACGCCGATGTGGCACACGAGCTCAACACGCCGCTGGCCACCCTGATCTCCAGCACCGAAGTGGTCTTGCGCAAACCCCGCACGGTCGAGGACATGCGCGAGGTGCTGGAGTCCAACCTGGAGGACCTGCGCCGCATGGCCGCGATGGTGGGCGACATGCTCTTTCTCTCGCGGGCCGACCAGGGCGTGGGTGCGCGCGAGACCGGGGTGGTCAGCCTCGCCGCCGTGGCCCAGGATGTGGTCGAGTTCTATGAAGCGGTTGCGCTGGAGGCCGACCTGCGGCTGGAAGTGGTGGGCGACGCGCAGGCCCAGGTCGATGCGCCGCTGATGCGCCGCGCCCTGTCCAACCTGCTGAGCAATGCCACCCGCTACGCCCTGCCAGGCTCCAGCATCCGCATCGATATCCGCAACCGCTGGCAGCACGAGCATGCCCATGCCGTTATCTCCGTCACCAACATCGGGGCCGACATCGCAGCCCAGCACCTGCGCCATCTGTTTGACCGCTTTTACCGCGCTGATGCCTCGCGCCATAACTCCGAGCGCAACCACGGCCTGGGCCTGGCCATTGTCAAAGCCATCGCCAAGATGCATGGTGGCTCGGTCTTTGCCCAATCGCAGGGGGGCGCCACCACCTTTGGGCTGATTCTGCCGGTAGCAGCGCTGGATTGACGGCGGCTGGCGCTACCAGCGCTGCAGCGCTTTGTGACCCACCCCCAAAACCAGTAAGCCGAGTGCTGCGCCCATCAGCACCAGCTTGATGGTGTGGAGTGGCAGGGCCCGAGGCGGGTCCGGATCCGGCTGCGCAGCTGTGACGCCCAGGCTGGGGGAGGCACGGCGCGAGCCCATGTCGTTGGCAGTTGTAAAACCGGCGGCGCTATGGTCCCACATGGTGGATTGACCTGCGCCCCTTTGAAGCAGCACAAAATCCTGGAGCCCCGATACCCATGCATATTCAGCGCCCCCTTGCCTGAGCGCCGCCCACTGGGATGGGTGCCGGCTCGAACGCAGCGCAAAGGGTAATTTGCAGTCGATCTCTGTCGTGATGGGCAAGGCGGACAAGGCCGGGGATCTACCCAAGCCTTGCACCGAACACGGCGGTGAATATGGCAAAGAATGGCCTGCGGAACCATCCGATATCCGCTGCGCAGATACCTGCTGCATCCCCAGCAACAGAAAAAAGGCCAACCCCGACAGCTTGACGAAAAACAATAGGCTTTTCATGGCTTTCTCCTTGAGACCTTCTGCATATTCCCCACCTCAGTATCGATGCGGGTAATCTGTATCTTTCTCTATGGTCAGCGATCTGATAACAGCCTTTGAATTCATTGATCCCGGCATAACCACCACGGGGATATGTTTCAAGACAGAAAATAAAGACAAAATTGTCACCACGCACCGGTCAGCATGCCTCACTCAATGCCAAATCGCTGATAATTTTCGGCTTTGCTTGCGAGAGCTCACTATGCGCCAGCCTTGCCACAAAGAAAAATATTAATTCCAAAACTTATTATTAATTAATCCAATAAATAAGCCTTCATCAAGCCCGCATCTATGAGTCCCCATAAAAATTATCGCCAGGGATTTCCATCATTTTCCGCAGGTATCCCTGCAAGTCTTCCCACCTGGCCCATCAGCGGCAGCGAACGATTCCGGTGACAAAGAAACAGAAATATCAAAATCCCACAACCAATATTTTCTTTTGGCGAAGCGGTTGGCTTCCGCATCCGCCCAGTCGCAGGGATACGGCACGCAGACGAAGGCCGAAGCTCCAGGGGAGACACACGCAGCGGATTGACAGCCCACCGTCGTGTATATAATTAGCCACCTTACTATCAGCCGCCACCATGCAACTCGCTCAAAAGTACAACGCCCTGCTGGACGAAGCCCAGCGGCGCGGCATGCCCGATGTGGCAGGGATTCGCCTCTGCTTCCAGACCCTGTCGCTGGCAGCGGATATTGACCGAGACTGCGCCCGCTTGCTGGCGCCGCATGGCCTGTCGGAAGGGCGCTTTGTGCTGCTGTTCCTCCTGGACGCGGCACCCGATGGCCTGGCGCCCAACATGCTGGCCGAGCGTGCAGGCGTGACCCGCGCCACCGTCACCGGCCTGCTCGATGGCTTGGAACGCGAAGGCCTGGTCGCCCGCCATGCCGAGGCCAGCGATCGCCGTGCCTTGCGCATACGGCTCACGCGCAAAGGCCAGCAAGTGGCACAACAGGTGTTTGCCCAGCACAGCCACTGGATCGCAGGGCTGTACGGCGGGCTGTCTGCCAGCGAGCGCCAGCAGCTGGCCACGCTGCTGGACAAGGTGGCCGCCAACCTGGGGCGCCCAGCGCCATGAGCACTGCCCGCAAAGGCGCCAACCGCGCTGCCGATATCCCCGCCGATGTGCTGCAAGCGCTGTCCAACGGCGAGATCGCCACCGCCACCTTGGCCGAATGCACGGCGCTGGACCAGGCGCAGCTGCTGCGCAAAGTCTTTCCAGACCTCTCTGCCCAGACCCTGCAACAGGCCGATGCGGCTTGTTCGTTGGGCATTCTGGCGCGCATGGGCCGCATGGGCGCGCTGCTGCTGCCTGCGCTGGGCCCCGAAGGCATCGCAAAATGCCGCAGCCAGCGGGCGGATACGGTGCGCGGCTGGGCCTGCTTTATGGTCGGCGCCCAGCCCGGGCTGGCATTGCCAGCGCGCCTCGCCGCCATCCGCAGCTTGGCGGACGATGGGCATTTTGGAGTGCGCGAATGGGCCTGGATGGCCTTGCGCCCCCACCTGGCGCTCGACTTGGACAACGCCCTTGCGCAGCTGACGCCCTGGACCGCCTCAGCATCAGAGCGCCTGCGCCGCTTCGCTTGCGAGGCGCTGCGCCCGCGCGGCGTCTGGTGCGCCCATATCCCCGCCCTCAAGCAAGCGCCGGAGCAAGCCCTGCCCCTGCTGCAGGCGCTGCGCGCAGACCCATCCGTCTATGTGCAGGACTCGGTGGCCAACTGGCTCAACGACGCCGCCAAGGACCAGCCCGACTGGGTGCGCCAGCTGTGCCGCCAATGGCTGCGCGATGCGCCCCCGCCCAGCACCCAACGCATCTGCCAACGCGCGCTGCGCAGCCTTTGCTGAAAGAAGCCCAAGCCATGTCCTGCTACCTTGTCGAACTCTATACCCCCAACGCCGCCTGGCAGGCGCTGCCCGCCGCGCAGCGCCTGTCGTTTCTGGCCGCTATCGGCCAGGGCCTGGGCCAGCTCTCCAGCCTGGGCATCGAGCTGCTGTCTCTGGCAGAAACGGATACCGCCATTGCACAAGCCAGCCAGCACCAGTTCCTGGGCATCTGGCGCTTTCCCCACCCGCAGGCGCGCGATGCCTTGCTCGCAGCCATCGAGGCCAGCGGTTGGTACCAGTACTTTGCACATCTGAATGCGGCCAGCAGTGCAGGTGCGGTGGACACCCACCTGGCAGCGCTGGCGGCGGTCTGACGCGGGTGTTGTGCGTCCTGGTTGCGAACACCATCGTGGGTATGGAGAGCAGCCAAAAGAAAAGCCCGCCTCCTATACAGCGCCCCGTCTGAATCAGCATCCAGGCGGAGGCTACACACGAGGCGAGCCATAGAGCGGTTCAACAAGCCGAGGGACCCTCTGCAAAACTCCCTGCCGTGGTCTGAACGCGGGCTCGGGCGATCCGCTGCGTTGTCTTCCTTGTCAATAGCTACAGCTCGACTGCAAAAGACGCCTTGCGTCTCATCCCGATCCGCGTCCATCCCGCTTGGCGAGGGTTATGCAGAGGGTCCCTAGGACTTGCTGACCTCTGCGCCGTTAACGTCGGCTGTTCGCTTTCAGCCCCTCAGCGGCGCTGTGCGCGGCGCACCGCCAGCATGCCCAGCAGCGCCATGGCGGCCATCATCAGCAGCAGCTTGAAGGTATCCAGCGCAGGCACCGCAGCGGGCACCACCGGCGCGGTACGCACAAGGGTGTTGACGAAGGAGGCGGTATTGCCCGTGGCGGCAGTCACCAAACTCACCGGGGCGGGCAAGCTGCTGCTCCAGGCATAGCCGGCCGGGGCGGCCGGCATCGCAGGCGCCTCGCTCACGGTGCAGCTCGCACCCTGGGGCACATTGGTGATGGCGATCGCACCCGCGTTGCTGCCGCTCAAGGTTACGGCCGTCGTGAAGCTGCCGTCTGCACCGCAGTTGGCGGTAAAGCTGAAGCTGCCGGTAACGCCCGCTGCCGGGCCGCCTGCCACGCTCTTGCTGATCGTAATGTCGGTATTGGCGCGCGCCAGGGTGTTGACCAGCTGCACGCTGTTGGCAGCTGGAGGCGCCGCCATGGTGGCTGTGGCGCTGGGCGCAGGGTCTTCCACCCAGATATGGTTGGCCGGAGGCGCAGGGCGTGTCCCCTCGGTCGCCACACAGCTGCCGCTGGAGATCACGGGCGTGACGGAGACGCTGCCGGTGGTGGGCGTGGTCAAGGTGATGGACGTGTTGATGGCGGGCAGCGCAATGCCATCGCTGCCGGTGCAAGCGACAGAGACCGGGAAGCTAGTGCCCGTCAAGTCAACCGGCGTCACGTTAGCCGGCCAGACCACTTGCTTGGCGATGCTCAGCTGCGCGGCATGGCAGGCGAGTGAAGCCGTGGCAGGGATATTGACCTGGCCAGTGGGCGACACAAAGTCGGTGCCCGGAGTGATGGTGTTGGTCACCGAGGGGGTATTGATGCAAGCCTGGCGGCCGGCATCGGTATTGGGCCATTGCACAGGCACGGTGATGGTGCAACCGCCCGAGGGGATGGTAAAGCCGCTGTTACTGATGGCATTGCTGCCGACTGCGGCGCTGAGGTTGCCTGCCAAACAGGTGTTGCCCACCGCACCTGCAGCCACTACCAGAGGAGCGGGCAGGTTGTCGCTCAGGTTGACGTTGGGGATGGGGTTCGGGGTGCCGTTGGACAGAGAGATGGTCAGCAGCGTGCTGTTGTCGCTGCCGCCCAGGTAGACATCGGTCTTGTCAAAGCTCTTGCTGACCTTGGGCAGGCCGCAGGCGCCGGTCTCGGAGGTGGCGGCGCTCAGGAAGGCTGGACCTACCTTGCCTCGATTCGCCGTCCAAGACTGGTACTGAGCAACGTCAATGAAGGGAGAAACGTCTACCACGGCAAAAACACATGCGCCTTGGCCTGCATTGGACTGCACCGTAGGAATCAGAAGACCGTATACGTTACTCGTAGGGGTTGCGCCAGCAGGAGGAAAGCTAGCTGGTGGTGTCCCCGCCGCCAAATAAAGCGCATTGTTGGCGGGAACATTGTTGATATAAGTAATTGCAGCGCCCGTAAATGGATTCAACCCGGTGAAGGATGGTGAAAAGGGGGAATTGGTATTGAGGGGGAACTGTGTATTATTTTCTGGAGGGCTGATACCCAAGGCAAATGTAGATCCGGTGCCTGCATTCAACCTCGCCACCATCTTGGCGGCATTTCCGGTATTCAGTGCTTCGCAGCAGCCATCCATGAAAAAGACGACGGTGTTGGCCCAACGGTTGGCCACCGCATTCTGGATAACCGCCCAATTGCTGTCGTCGATAGGACTGTAGGTGCCAGCAACAATAACGATGTCATAAGGGCCAGGGGCCGCCGTGAACGTGGTCTGCGAGATGGCATTGGCGTTCCCCAACACAGACATACGCGTGAGGTTGGCTGCGCCCACCACCGCTTCGAACTCAGCCTGCATGTTCTCGTAGGCCGCAATGGCATCTGATCGCTCGACATTCGTCCCCGCAATATTGGTGGTCAGCATCAGAACCTTCTGCGCCATGGCCTGCTGTGCACCTGCGCACAGCAGAAAAGCCGCCATCAGCAGCCTGAAAAACACCAAGAGATTTCTCATTTCATTCCCCATTGAATCTGGTAAGCCACGAGTCGGATGCGCAGGTATCTTCTTTGGAGAGATGGCCAGCATCCGTTTAATCGCATCAAAATGCATCAAAGCTCACAGGCAGGGCGTGCCCCATTCACATCCCCAAGGCTTTGCTTCTCTGAGTGGCATGGCATTGCTCAATGGAATGTCAATTATTGTTATGAGCTATTTTATTTTGACTATGCAAATATAAATGCTATTGACTTATCGATCGTATCTTTTGCACCAAGCAGCCCCAGGGCGTTGCAAATAATTGTCACTTCGGGGGGGAGGTGCTGGCGTTGGGCCAATCGCGTGCAGTGGGCTCAGGGTCCGCAAGCTGCGCAGGGGAAGTTGTCGGGGGGGGGGTTGCAGATACTCCGGCCACCGGGCGGCCAGGCCCGGTGTGCCAACGCGTCTGTTTTGGACCGATTCCCGTTAAAGAGGGCCGCGCCCCTGCCCCGGGGTGCAGCCTTGGTCCGTCAGGCGTAAGCGAGTCGGTCCTGGTCCGTGATGGCCCGCAGCACCCGCGCCGGATTGCCCGCGCTGACCACGCCTTCGGGGACATCCTTGGTGACGACCGCGCCTGCGGCAATGACGCTGCCTGCGCCAATACGGACACCGGGCAGAATCTGCGCGCCCGCGCCGATCCAGACGTTGTCGCCAATGGTGATGGGGAATGCGTACTCCAGGCCCTGGTTGCGCCGCTCGGCATCCAGCGGATGCCCGGAGGTATAGAGCCCGACATTGGGCGCAATAAAGACGTTGTTGCCGATGCAAACCTTGGCGGCATCGAGGATGACCAGGTTCACATTGGTGTAGAAGTGGTCGCCGATCTCGATGTTGAAGCCGTAGTCGCAGACAAAGGCGCCATCGAACACCGGGTTGCGGCCCAGCTTGCCCAGCAGGCTGCGCAGAATCACTTCGCGCTCGGCACGCCGGTGCGCGCCAATTTGCTGAAAGGCAAACAGCTTTTCCTTGGCCGCATCGCGCAGCTGCAGCACGCTGGGGTCATGGTTGGCGTCATACAGCAGGCCGGCTGCGGCTTTTTCCATCTCGGTCATGGGGGTCTCTTGTACAGGCAATGACAGCGTGGCTGGGGGTGGCGGCCTTCAGGCCTGCGCTGCGGCTGCAGCTGCCGGGGGGATGCGCAGCGGAATCGTTACCGGTCCGTCGTTCATCAGGTAGACCTTCATGTCGGCGCCAAAGCGGCCCGTCGCCACCTCCGGGTGCAGCAGGCGTGCCTGCGCCACCACATAGTCGTACAGGCGCTCGCCCTCGGCCGGGGGCGCGGCCTGGGTAAAGCTGGGGCGGTTGCCGCCGCTGGTATCTGCGGCCAGAGTGAACTGGCTCACGATCAGCAGGCCACCGGCTACATCGACTACGCTTTTGTTCATCTTGCCGGCCTCGTCCTGGAAGATGCGCAGCTTGAGCATCTTGGCCAAGAGCTTGTCGGCTTCGGCCTGGCTGTCGCCGCGCTCGGCACAGACCAGGGCCAGCAGGCCATGGCCAATCTGGCCAATCACCTGGCCGTCGACTTCGACGCGCGCTTCACGCACGCGTTGCAATAGGCTGATCATGGGGTGTGGATGTCCGCGCTAGAGGCTGCAATGCAGCAGGTTGTTAGGGTGCTGCGTCGCCAGCATTCTGAGACGCAGTCTCGGTCTGGGTTTGCACGCCCAGGGGCAGCACTTCCATGCTGATGCGCGCTTGGGGCAGCTCGCGCAGCAAGGCCGCTTCGAGGGCCATGCGCAGCTGGGTGGCATGGGCCAGGGTCCAGTCGCCAGGCATGTGCAAATGCATGTCGATAAAGTGCAGGGCACCGGCGCGGCGGGTGCTAAGCTTGTCGCAGTGCACGGCACCACCGGTTTGCGCTTCGAAGCCGCGCACGCAGGCCTCGATGCTCGCCAGCGTTTGCGCATCAATGGCCTCGTCCATCAGCCCTTGCGACGAGCGCCAGACCAGTTGGCCGCCCTCTTTGCAGATATGCAGTGCCACGGCAATGCCCAGCACCGCATCCACCCAGTGCCAGCCCGTGAGCATGGCCAGCAGCAAGCCCACGACGACGCCCAGCGAGGTCCAGACATCGGTCATCAGATGGCGGCCATCGCCTTCCAGCGCTATCGAGCGGTGCGCGCGCGCCGCCCGCAGCATGACCCAGGCCAGCCCGCCGTTGAGCGCCGTGCTGAACATTGACAGCGCAATGCCCCAGCCCAGCTGCTCCAGCGGCTGGGGGTGGATGAGGCGATCCACCGAGGCCCAAAGAATGGCCATGGCCGCGCCAAAGATCAGCAGGCCCTCAAAGCCGGCCGAGAAGTACTCGGCCTTGGAGTGCCCGTAAGGATGGCCCTCGTCCGCCGGGCGCTTGGCAATGGTCACCATGCCCAGCGCAAACAAGGCGCCCACCAGGTTGACCAGGGATTCCAGCGCATCGGACAGCAGGCCCACCGAGCCGCTGACGGCCCAGGCGGTGGTCTTGAGGGCGATGGTGGCAATGGCCACCACCACCGAGATGCGCAGCAGGTTCTCGGGCGTGGTCCAGCGGCTATGCGTTGCAGGGGCTGCGGTGGGGCTCATCGGGTGCCGTGTTGTGGGCGTTTAATTAGAGCAAGCGCGCCTTCACGCTCTTGCCCTTGACCCGGCCGCTGTTGAGCCGGTCCACCGCCTGGTGGGCAATGTCGCGGCTCACGGCGACATAGGTCGAGAAGTCGTTCACATTGATCTTGCCGATCTGCTCTTTGGTGTAGCCAAAGTCGCGCGTCATCGCGCCCAGCACATCGCCGGCGCGGATTTTTTCCTTGCGCCCGCCAATGATCTGGATGGTGCGCATCGCCGGCACCATGGGCTGGTTGGATGCGGGGGTCAGCTCGCTCAGCGGGTGCCACTGCGACTCGCGCCCTTGCAACACTTCGATCTTGCCGACCGAGCCCATCTCGTCCATGCTGGCCAGGCTCAGCGCCAGGCCTTCGGCATCGCCCCGGCCGGTGCGGCCAATGCGGTGGATGTGGACTTCGGCATCGGGTGTGGTGTCCACATTGATGACGGCGGCCAGGTTGGCGATATCGAGGCCGCGCGCGGCCACATCGGTGGCCACCAGCACGCTGCAGCTGCGGTTGGCAAATTGCACCAGCACCTCGTCGCGCTCACGCTGCTCCAGCTCGCCAAACAGCGCCAAGGCGCTCACGCCCTGGGCCTGCAATACCTCGACCAGGTCGCGGCACTGCTGCTTGGTGTTGCAAAAGGCGATGGATGATTCAGGCCGGAAATGCGCCAGCAGCTGGGAGACGGCATGCAGGCGCTCGGATTCCTTGACCTCGTACCAGCGCTGTTCGATCTTGTGGGCGCTGTGCTGCGAGGCGACCTTCACCGTTTGCGGATCGCGCATAAAGCGCTCAGCCAACTGGGCAATGCCCTCGGGATAGGTGGCCGAGAACAGCAGGGTCTGGCGCTCGGCCGGGCACTGGCTGGCGACGGTGACGATATCGCCGTAAAAGCCCATGTCCAGCATGCGGTCGGCCTCGTCCAGCACCAGGCTGTTGAGGGCAGCCAGGTCGATCGCGCCGCGCTCCATCAGGTCCATCACCCGGCCGGGGGTGCCAACGATGATGTGGGCGCCGTTTTCCAGGCTGGCAATCTGGTTGCGCGAAGGCACACCGCCATAGACGGTGACCACCTTGATGTTCTCTTCGGCGCGCGCCAGGCGGCGGATCTCGGTGGCGACCTGGTCGGCCAGCTCGCGGGTGGGGCAGAGCACCAGCGATTGCACGGCAAACCAGCGCGGGTTCAGGCGGGCGAGCAAGGCCAGGCCAAAGGCGGCCGTCTTGCCGCTGCCGGTGCTGGCCTGGGCAATGACATCCTTGCCTTGCAGCGCAAAGGGCAGGCTGGCCGCCTGGATCGCCGTCATCTGCGTGTAGCCCAGCTGCTGCAGATTGGCCTGCATGGTCTGGCCCAGAGGCAGTTGGCTGAAAGAGCTGGCGTCCGCTGCGTTGGCGGTGGTGTTGGTTGCGTTCATGGCGCAATTATCCCGCGCCCGGCCTGGCAGCCGCTGGCGGCCCTGCGGGTACCCCTGAATCCGGCCTTGACGCAGCCCGCCACCCGTGCCGACCGCCAGCAACACCGGGCCTTGATTTGTCACGCCAGGGCCCAAAAGCAGATGCACAATGGTGCATGACCTTTACCAAACCTGCTTTTACCGCACCGACCAGCCACCGCACGGCTTCCTCCGCGCTGGCGCAGGTCCAGGCCATTTATGCCGAGCAAATCGGCTTTCTGCGCCAGGCCATGCAACGCTTTGTGGCCGGCGAAACCCCAGCCGCCCCTTACCGCGCCTGCTACCCCTTTGTGCGCCTGCACACCCGCACGGTGGCCCGGGCCGACAGCAAGCTCGCCTATGGCTTTGTCGAAGGCCCCGGCCACTACGAGACCACGCTCACCCGCCCCGACCTGTTTGCCGGCTACTACGCCGAGCAGTTCCGGCTGCTGATCGAGAACCACGGCGTAGAGCTGGAAGTGGGCACCAGCAACCAGCCCATTCCCATCCATTTCTCGTTTGCCGACAACGACCATATCGAAGGCCAGCTGAGCGCCGAGCGCCGCATGCTGATGCGCGATGTGTTTGACCTGCCCGATCTGCATGCGATGGACGACGGCATCGCCAACGGCACCTGGGAGCCCAAGCCGGGCGAGGCGCAGCCGCTGTCGCTGTTTACCGCGCCGCGCATGGACTATTCGCTCCAGCGCCTGCGCCACTACACCGGCACCCTGCCCGAGTGGTTCCAAAACTTTGTGCTGTTCACCAACTACCAGTTCTATATTGACGAGTTCATCCGCCTGGGCCGCGCCGAGATGGCCAAGCCCGACAGCGAGTACATCGCCTTTATCGAGCCGGGCAATGTCGTCACCCGCCGCCAGGGCCTGGCGCCCGAAGCGGTGGACGCGCTGGGCAACCCGCCGCCACGCCTGCCGCAAATGCCCGCCTACCACCTGGTGCGCGCCGACCAGTCGGGCACCACCATGGTCAACATCGGCGTGGGCCCGGCCAATGCCAAGACCATCACCGACCACATCGCCGTGCTGCGCCCCCACGCCTGGATGATGCTGGGCCACTGCGCCGGCCTGCGCAACAGCCAGCAACTGGGCGACTATGTGCTGGCCCACGCCTATGTGCGCGAGGACCATGTGCTGGACGAAGAGCTGCCGCTGTGGGTGCCCATCCCGGCGCTGGCCGAGATCCAGGTCGCCCTGCAGCAGGCGGTGGCCGATGTGACCCAGGTGCCCGAGGACGACCTCAAGCGCTTTATGCGCACCGGCACTGTGGCCAGCACCGACAACCGCAACTGGGAGCTGCTGCCCGACAACACGCCCCAGCGCCGCTTTAGCCAGAGCCGGGCCGTGGCGCTGGACATGGAAAGCGCCACCATTGCGGCCAATGGCTTTCGCTTCCGTGTGCCCTACGGCACTTTGCTGTGCGTGAGCGACAAACCCCTGCATGGCGAGATCAAGCTGCCCGGCATGGCCAACCACTTCTACCGCGAGCGGGTGGACCAGCACTTGCGCATCGGCATGCGGGCGGTCAACATCCTGCGCGAAGGCGGTGTGGACCGCTTGCACAGCCGCAAGCTGCGCAGCTTTGCCGAGGTGGCATTCCAATAAGTTGCGCTCCCCAGCGGCGCTTCGCACCGCCCCCTACTCCAATGCCAGCACGACCGTGCTGGCTTTTTTACTTATGGGGAACTACCTAACTGCAAACCCTGTGGATAACTGGGCGCCTCACTTCCACAATGGTCGGCGGGCCGTAAAGAAGCCTTTGCGCCCGCACCATAACAACCAGGAGACACAGTGACAACAGCCATCCTCCCTTCACTCAGGCGCCTGATCCCCCTCACCGCCGTTGCCAGCGCCGCCCTCACCCTGGCCGCCTGCGGCAGCGGCGGCTCCCACAGCTTTAACTTTGACGAGGCCAGCCAGGCGCTGGCCAAGCAGCAGGTGGCCGCCAGCCAGATCGGCCTGCCCACCAGCGGCGCCACGGTGACCTCGACCGAAACGCCGAGCGCCGCCACGGGCGCCCAGCCCCCCGCATCGGTGCGGGCCAATATCTCCATCGCCCCGGTTGACCCTGGCGCCCCCGCCATCAAGATGGGCCTGCTCTTGCCCAAGGAATGGAACGGCAAGGTGGTGATGGTGGGCGGTGGCGGCTACAACGGCGTGATGCCCAGCCTCTACAGCTACCCCGCAGCCCCCGCCAGCCAAGGCGCCTATCCGCTGCTGAACCAGGGCTATGCGGTGTTTGCGAGTGATTCCGGCCACCAGGCGGGTGCGGCCGGCAGCCGCGATGGCAGCTTTGGCACGAATGACGAGGCCGTCGCCAACTTCTCGGGCGCTGCGCTCAAAAAGGTCAGCGATGTGGCCGATGTGCTGGTCACCCGCTTTTACGGCAAAAAGCCGGACAAGCGCTACTTTATGGGCGGCTCCACCGGCGGGCGCGAGGCGCTGGCCGTGGCCCAGAAATGGCCGTCCGAATGGGATGGCGTGGTGGCCTGGTACCCGGCCTGGAACGCCGCCAGCCTGGATCTGCAGTTTGGCCGCATCAGCCGCGCCTTTGCCCAGCCCGGCGCCTACCCCAGCCTGGGCCAGCGCAAGCTGCTGCGCCAGGCGGCGCTGGAGAAGTGCGATGCGCTCGACGGCGTGCAAGACGGCGTGGTCAGCAATGTGGCCGCCTGCAACAGCCAGTTTGACCCGGCCACTGCCACCGTAGGCGGCCAGCCGCTGCGCTGCGCCGGCGGCGCCAGCCAGGACGGCTGCCTGTCCGACGCGATGATCAGCGCGCTCAAAACCTACAACAGCGAAATCCGCTTCAGCGCCCCGCTGGGCAGCGGCGAGACGCAGTACCCCGGCTTCAACGTCTGGGGCTCGGAGCTGGGTGAGGAAGGCAGCAGCCCGCTGCAGCCCACCGTCAACCTGCTGGCGATGAACACCACCGCCCCGGCCAGCCCCGCGCCGCTCACCGCCCCGTACTGGGCGGTGTTCTGGGACCAGTGGGTGCGCTACTTCGTCACCCGCGATGCCAACTTTGATGCGCTGTCGCTGGACCCGCAAAACCCCGGCCCCTGGACCGACCGTATCAACCAGCTCACCAAGCTGCAGGACATCAACAGCACCGACCTCTCCGCCTTCAACAAGCGCGGCGGCAAGCTGCTGATGGCGCATGGCACCGCCGATGTACTCGTCAGCACCCGTGCCACCGCGCAGTACTGGCAGCGCCTGGAGCAAACCATGGGCGCCCCTGCCGTTAAAAGCTTTGCGCGCTACTACGAAGTGCCCGGTTATGGCCACGCGGCCAGCACCGCCTTCAATGCCAACTGGGATTCGCTCAAGGCACTGGACCAGTGGGTGACCGCCGGCACCGCCCCGGGTGCCCAGGTGGTCAGCGACACGGCCGGCGTGCCAGGCCGCACCCGGCCGCTGTGCGAGTACCCGACCTGGCCGCGCTACAAGGGCAGTGGTGATGTGAACCTGGCCGACAGCTACAGCTGCCAAACCAACTAAAGCAAAGTAAGTAAGCAAGCCAGCAAAACAAAAGCATCTGGACGCCCTTCTTCAGGGCAGCCAGATGCTTTTTTATCGAATAAATCCAACGCGGTGCTGAGCGGTCGCTCAGCAGCCGCTTACTCCGCCACGCGGGGCTTGACCAGCGCAGCCGCCTTTTTGGCATTGTCACGCGCCGCATCGGTATCGGCCGCACGCGCCAGCGCCACACCCATGCGGCGGCGCACAAAGCTCTCGGGCTTGCCAAACAGGCGGACTTCTGTGCCGGGGATCTGCAAGGCCGCATCGACACCGTCAAACACAATGCCTTGCGCATCCACACCGCCATAGATCACGGCGCTGGCGCCAGCCGTCTTCAGGCTGGTGTCCACTGGCAGGCCCAAAATGGCGCGGGCATGCAGCTCGAACTCGTTTTGCCACTGGGTGATCATCGTCACCATGCCGGTGTCATGCGGGCGGGGACTCACTTCGCTGAACCAGACCTGGTCGCCCTTGACGAACAGCTCCACCCCAAACAGGCCCAGGCCGGCGGGCTCGCCGTTCAGGCCGGTGCCCAGGTCGCTGGTGATGGCGCGGGCGATATCTTGCGACAAGGTCAGCGCGGCAGGCGCCATGCGCGCGGGCTGCCAACTCTCCACATAATCGCCCTGCACCTGCACATGGCCGATGGGATCGCAGAAATGGGTCTCAATCTGGCCAGCGGCATTCTTGGCGCGCACCGTCAGCAAGGTGATTTCGTAGTCAAAGTCGATAAAGCCCTCGACGATGATGCGCCCGCCCTGCACCCGGCCGCCTGCCATCGCGTAGTCCCAGGCCTTTTCCACATCGGCCGGGCCATCGATCTTGCTCTGGCCCTTGCCCGAGCTGCTCATCACCGGCTTGACCACGCAGGGGTAGCCAATGCCGCCATCGATGGCCGCTTGCAGCTCGGCCAGGCTGTCGCAGAACTGGTAGGGGCTGGTGGGCAGGCCCAGGGTTTCGGCCGCCAGGCGGCGGATGCCTTCGCGGTCCATCGTCAACCGGGTGGCGCGGGCCGTGGGCACCACGCGCACGGTGCCGGCCGCCTCCAGCGCCTGCAGTGCGGGCGTGGCAATGGCTTCGATCTCGGGCACCACCAGGTCGGGCTTTTCGGCCTCAATCAGCGCCGCCAGTTGGGCGGGATCGCTCATCGTGATGCTGCGGGCATGGTGGGCCACTTGGTGACCGGGTGCGTTGTCATAGCGGTCCACCGCCACCGTCTCCACGCCCAGGCGCTGCAAGGCAATCAGCACCTCCTTGCCCAGCTCGCCGCTGCCCAGCAGCATGACTTTGGTTGCGTTTTTGGTGAGCGGAGTGCCGAAGGTGGTCATATCAGGTCTTGTCAACAAAGGGGCTGCGGCGCAGCGATGGGGGGCATTTTAGAACCCCCGCCTATCCCCCCGCAGCGTGTCACCGAGTTTGTGTGGCAGTGCACCACCTGCCGCTATGATCCTGCCACCGGGCTTGCCGATAGGCACTGCAGGGCGGATGCAGGCCAGCCCCTCTCCCAGCAACAGGACCCAAGGAAGACAGATGACGATCCAGACCGTAGGCGTAATTGGTGCAGGCACCATGGGCAACGGCATTGCGCAGACCTGCGCAGTGGCGGGGCTGAATGTGGTGATGGTGGACATTTCGGAAGCCGCCGTGCAAAAGGGCTTGGCAACGGTGGGCAGCAGCCTGGACCGCCTGATCAAGAAAGAAAAGATCACTGAGGCCGACAAGGCCGCCGCGCTGGCCCGCATCCAGGGCAGCACCCGCTATGAAGACCTGCAAAAGGCCCAGCTGGTGATTGAGGCGGCCACCGAGAACTACGAGCTCAAGCTCAAGATCCTGCAGCAGGTCGATGCGCTGCTCGACCCTTCGGTGATGCTGGCCTCGAACACCTCGTCAATCTCGATCACCCAGCTGGCAGCGGCCACCAAGCGCGCGGACAAGTTCATCGGCATGCACTTTTTCAACCCCGTGCCGATGATGGCGCTGGTGGAAGTGATCCGGGGCCTGCAGACCAGCGATGCCACGCATGACGCGGTCAAGGCGCTGGCCGAGGGCCTGGGCAAGTCGCCGATCAGCGTGAAGAACTCGCCCGGTTTTGTAGTCAACCGCATTCTGGTGCCGATGATCAACGAGGCCTTCTATGTGCTGGCCGAAGGCATTGCCTCGGCGCAGGATATCGATGACGGCATGAAGCTGGGCTGCAGCCACCCGATTGGCCCGCTGGCTCTGGCCGACATGATTGGCCTGGATGTCTGCCTGGCTGTGATGGAGGTTTACCTGAAGGACTTTGGCGACAGCAAGTACCGCCCCTGCCCGCTGCTCAAGGAAATGGTCGCCGCCGGCCAGCTGGGCCGCAAGACCGGCAAGGGCGTTTACAGCTACGCCTAAACGCAGGCTCCCGCGCCACCCAGCGATTTCTGGCCCATGCCCGCGCTACGCAGCACCCCGATCTGGAAAAAGGCCTTGCCGGTAACTGCACTAGTGCTGGCCTTGGTGGCCTGTATGGCGGGCTTTCGCATCTGGAAGCAAAACCTCGAAGACGCGCCGGTCGATGCGCTTTACCGCGACTACCTGGCCTATGTGGCCGCAAGGGTGCCCGCCGCTGATTTGCACCTCAAGCGCTACTACCAGCGCTACGGGCGCGACACGGTGGCGGCCAAGCACTTCAAGCCCCTCTGCCGCAGCGTGACGGCCATGGCAGACCAGCAAGCGCTAGACCTGGGCGCCAGCGAGTGGCACACCCTGGCCGGGAGCTGCCGCAGGCCGCTGGCCCAGGAAGAAATCCATATCCTGCCCTGACGGCACCACCATCACACACACAACACAGAGACAAGCATGCCAACACCCAACCTCTTCAAAAAAGCCATGGCCGCTGGCCAGGCCCAGATCGGCCTGTGGTCGGCCTTCCCCTCGCCCTATATCACCGAGCTGCTGGCCGGCAGCGGCTACGACTGGATCATGCTCGACACCGAGCATTCGCCCAACGATGTGCCCCAGGTGCTGCAGCAGCTGCAGGCGGTGGAGGCCGCTTTGCAGCCCCGCCCCACCAGCGCCGTGGTGCGCCCGGCCTGGAATGACCCGGTGCTCATCAAGCGCTACCTGGACATTGGTGCCCAGACCATTCTGATCCCCTTTGTGCAAAACGCCGACGAGGCCCGCGCCGCTGTGCAGGCCATGCGCTATGCACCCCAGGGCATTCGCGGCATGGGCGGCTCGATGCGCGCCAGCAACTTTGGCCGTGATCTGCAGTATGTGGACGATGCTGACAAGGAACTGTGCCTGCTGGTGCAGGTAGAAACCGCGCAGGCGCTGGACCAGATCGAGGCCATCGCAGCCGTCGATGGGGTGGACGGCATCTTCATCGGCCCGGCAGACTTGTCGGCCAGCATGGGCTACCCCGGCCAGCCGCGCCACCCGGTGGTCAATGCCGCCATTGACGACGCCATCACCCGCATCCGCGCGGCCGGCAAGGCGCCCGGCATCCTGATGGTGGACGAGGCCCGCGCCCGTGAATGCCTGGCGCTGGGCGCGCAGTTTGTCGCCGTCTCCATGGACCTGATCCTGCTGCGCACGGCCGCCGATGCGGTGGCGGCCAAGTTCAAGGACAGCAGCGGCCAGGTGGTGCAGACCGCCTACTGATGCAGCGGGCTGCATGCGGGCCGAGAGCGCGTCTGCGCAGGCAGACCGCAGGTGCAGGCTGCGCCGCCAGCAGCAGCGGCACCGCCCAAGGCTGGGCCTATCACCCCCATTATTCAAATGGGTTTTCGCTCTCCCCCTCCGTTCAATTTACAACAGCAGCCCGTCCATGCCTGATGCTGCAGCCCATCACGGCGCACATCGCGCTGATGCTGGCCCTGCGGCTGTTTTGCGGGGTGTGCCAACACCGGGTTATGGGCCAGGTTGTACAACCTCTTACTTGAACATTTGGGTTTGTCATTCACCTGCGCTGGTGCTGTTGGTACTATGGGGGCGCGATGACTGAATGATTTAAAACTATTGGAATAGACGACACGATAGCTAATTTGAACGTCGTGTGCGTGTACGTTTGACCGATACCGGCCTGTAGCTGCAGCTGCAGGTAGCCACCATCCCCGCATGCATGCTGGAGCTCAGCCACTGCACGCTGGAGATGCAGCCAATGACCCGACAGATCCACCAGCTGCGTGGCCCCCTGGCCGCAACGCTACCCGCCGCTTCTAGCCGAAGCACGTTTAACCTACCCTCAACCAGGATCTAAATATGACTACTCTCGAAAAAGTTCTGTACACGGCCAACGCACACACCACTGGCGGACGTGACGGCGCATCGCGCACCGATGATGGCCGTCTGAATGTGCAACTGAGCTCCCCCGGCACCAGCGGCCAGGGCACCAACCCAGAGCAGTTGTTCGCTGCAGGCTATTCCGCCTGCTTCATCGGCGCCATGAAGGCCGTCGCAGGCAAGCAAAACCTGGCACTGCCCGATGGCCTGTCCATTGACGCCGAAATCGACCTGGGCCCCATCCCCAATGCCTACGGCATTGCCGCACGCCTGAAGATCAACCTGCCTGGCATGGACAAGGCCGTTGCAGACAAGTTGGTGCACGACGCCGACCTGGTCTGCCCCTACTCCAACGCTACCCGCGGCAACATCGATAAGACCCTGACCGTGGTGGTGTAAGCCTCCTTGCTGATCGACTGACCAGCTCCAGTACGGCCGGCGCATGCCCTGCATGCCCGGCCTTTTTTTGCGCCCCCAGGTTCAAATGGGGCGTCACAGGAAGGGCGCACAATGGCAGCTATGCAAGACATTGACGACCATCCGCCCGGCCCGCAGGCCGACCACGCCTACGCCGCACTCACCCCCGATGTGGTGCTCGATGCCCTCGCCTCCGTGGGCCTGTGGGGCGATGGACGCTTGAACCCCCTGTCCTCTTACGAAAACCGCGTCTACCAGGTCTGGCTGGAGGACGGCAGCAAGGTGGTCTGCAAGTTCTACCGCCCTGGCCGCTGGAGCGACGAGGCCATCGCTGAGGAGCACCAGTTCTCGCAGCAGCTGGCCGATGCTGAAGTGCCCGTAGTCGCGCCCCTGCAGCTGGGCGGCCACAGCCTGCTGCAGCATGGCGGTTTTCGCTTTTCGGTATCGCCCTGGCGGGGCGGGCGCCAGCCCGATCTGGACGATTGGGAAGTGCTCGAATGGGTGGGCCGCTTTCTGGCCCGCATCCACACCGTCGGCGAGGCCCAGCCCTTTGCGCACCGCCCCAGCATCAACGCCCAGGACTTTGCCCGTGAGCCCCATGACTGGCTGATGCAGCACGAGTGCATTCCGCTTGGCCAGCGCAGCGCCTGGAGCGATGCCTGCCGCCGCGCCACCGACAAGCTCTGCCAGATCATCGACCCGGACAGCGCCAGCGGCCATTTTGCAGCGGGCAGCTACCGCAGCCTGCGCCTGCATGGCGACTGCCACCCGGGCAATGTGCTGTGGGTGCCGCCCGAGCACCAAGGCGGCGGCCCGCATTTTGTCGACCTGGATGACACCCGCAGCGGCCCAGCGGTGCAAGACCTGTGGATGCTGCTGTCGGGCGACCGCCAGCAGCAAAGCGCGCAGCTGTCGACCTTGGTGGAAGGCTATGAACAGTTCCGCCCCTTTGACCGGCGCGAGCTGCTGCTGATCGAGCCACTGCGCACGCTGCGCCTGATCCACTACAGCGCCTGGCTGGCGCGGCGCTTTGACGACCCGATCTTTCCGATGCACTTTCCCTGGTTTGGCAGCGAGGCCTACTGGCAGGAGCAAACCCAGATGCTGCAGGCGCAGATCATCGCCATGGATGAGGCGCCGCTCTCCGTTTGATCGATGGTGCCTAGGGATCCTCTGCATCACCCTCGCCAAGCGGGATGGACGCGGATCGGGATGAGACGTAAGGCGTCTTTTGCAGTCGAGCTGTAGCTATTGACAAGGAAGACAACGCAGCGG
>NZ_JANUDY010000014.1 GCF_024809975.1 Comamonas sp. BIGb0152 | reverse complement strand
TCAACCCCATCGCTATGGAAGAAGGTCTGCGTTTCGCTATTCGCGAAGGCGGCCGTACCGTGGGCGCTGGCGTGGTTGCCAAGATCATTGCTTAAGTTTTGATTCGTAGGGGTATAGCTCAATTGGCAGAGCGTCGGTCTCCAAAACCGAAGGTTGTAGGTTCGATTCCTACTGCCCCTGCCACTGAATAAGTGGTCAACCAAGCCCGCCTAATTACAAGGCGGGCTTCGGCGTCTTGAGTGACGCCTAATTTCATCTCTGAATTGTCGACATGGCTGCTACACAAGTTGAAACTGTTAGTTCTGGTGCGGACAAGCTCAAGCTGTTTGCCGTAGCTGCATTGGTTATTGCCGGTATCGCCGGCTTTTACCTGTTGTCCAAACAAGGTGCGATTGCCCAGTGGGCCGTGCTGATTGTTGGGCTGATTGCGGCTGTCACCGTTTTTCTGGTGTCTGAACCAGGTAAGCAATTTGTTGGTTTTGCCAAGGACTCCTGGCGTGAAGTCAAGAAGGTAGTTTGGCCTTCGCGCAAAGAGACGCTGCAGATGACGGCCTACGTGTTTGCGTTTGTCGTCGTCATGTCTTTGTTCTTGTGGATGACTGATAAAACGCTGGAATGGGTCTTGTACGACCTGGTTCTGGGCTGGAGGAAGTAATGTCGAACACAGATGAAACCACCAACACAGGCGCTGAGGCGCCTGCAAGTGTTGCTAATCCCGATCTGCGCTGGTACATCGTGCATGCCTACTCTGGCATGGAGAAGGCCGTTGAGCGCAATATTCTGGAGCGCATTCACCGTTCGGACATGCAAAGCAAGTTCGGACGCATTCTGGTGCCTACCGAGGAAGTGGTGGAAGTGCGCAATGGTCAGAAGAAGACCACCGAGCGCCGCCTGTTCCCGGGTTATGTGTTCGTCGAGATGGTCATGGACGACGACACCTGGCACTTGGTCAAGCACACCAGCAAGGTGACGGGTTTTGTGGGCGGTGCCAAGAACCGCCCCGCTCCCATCTCCGAAGCCGAAGTCCAGAAGATCGTTCTGCAGATGGAAGAGGGCTCGGAAAAGCCGCGCCACAAGGTCGAGTTCATGGTTGGCGAGTTCATTCGCGTCAAGGAAGGTCCGTTCACGGACTTCAACGGATCGGTCGAAGAAGTAAACTACGAAAAGAGTCGACTTCGCGTTTCTGTTATGATCTTTGGCCGTTCAACTCCGGTTGAGCTTGAATTTGCACAGGTCGAAAAAACCTGATTGTTTTTCATGCACTTACAGACTCGGTGCCTAAACAGAGTCTTAACCCTCGGGGAGCCCGCACTGTGCAGTGTGGGCGTTTTTACCCGTAAGGAGCTATAAATGGCAAAGAAAATTGTCGGCTTCATCAAGCTGCAAGTCCCAGCTGGTAAAGCCAATCCATCGCCACCCATTGGTCCAGCACTGGGTCAACGTGGTCTTAACATCATGGAATTCTGCAAGGCGTTCAACGCCCAGACCCAAGGTGTTGAGCCAGGTCTGCCACTGCCTGTGGTGATCACCGCTTTTGCGGACAAGAGCTTCACGTTCGTCATCAAGACCCCACCCGCAACGGTGCTGATCAAGAAGGCGATCAAGCTGGACAAGGGTTCTGCGAATCCTCTGGCTACCAAGGTCGGCAAGATCACCCGCGCTCAGCTGGAAGAGATCGCCAAGACCAAGCTGAAGGACATGAACGCTGCTGACATCGACGCCGCTGTGCGCACGTTGGCTGGTTCTGCCCGTTCCATGGGCGTTACGGTGGAGGGCCTCTGAGATGGCAAAGTTGACCAAAAAGCAAAAGGCCCAGCAAGGCAAGGTGGAAGCCACCAAGCTGTACGCATTCGCTGACGCAGTTGCGCTCGTTAAAGACGCAGCAACGGCCAAGTTCGATGAATCCATCGACGTGGCTATTCAGCTGGGCGTGGATGCCAAGAAGTCGGACCAAGTGGTTCGTGGCGCTGTCGTGCTGCCTAACGGCACCGGCAAGACCACCCGCGTGGCTGTGTTCGCACAAGGCGCCAAGGCTGAAGAAGCCAAGGCTGCTGGTGCCGATATCGTAGGTATGGACGAGCTGGCCGCCATGGTCAAGGCTGGTGACATGCCTTTCGACATCGTGATCGCTGCACCTGACGCGATGCGCGTTGTGGGTACCCTGGGTCAGATCCTGGGCCCACGTGGCCTGATGCCTAACCCCAAGGTTGGCACCGTGACTCCCGATGTTGCTACGGCTGTGAAGAACGCTAAGGCAGGTCAAGTGCAATTCCGCGTCGACAAGGCCGGTATCGTGCACTCCACCATCGGTCGTCGCTCGTTCGACAACGACAAGCTGCAAGGCAACCTGGCAGCTCTGGTCGATGCATTGAACAAGGCCAAGCCAGCTACCAGCAAGGGTCTGTACCTGCGCAAGGTGGCGGTGTCGTCGACGATGGGTATCGGCGTTCGCGTCGATGCACAGACCATCGCAGCGTAATTGCAAAAAAATCGTCAGACCGGTGCTTGCACCGGTCTGGTGTGGTGGGCTGGCAAGGGGCTTTGAAAAAAGCGCCTGGTCAGGCCATCCAAGACCGTTGGTGTGATGTTGGATCACTTAAATCTTTTGCCAACGCAGATGGCGATCCCGCTGCAGAT
This sequence comes from Comamonas sp. BIGb0152, assembly GCF_024809975.1. Taxonomy (GTDB): domain Bacteria; phylum Pseudomonadota; class Gammaproteobacteria; order Burkholderiales; family Burkholderiaceae_C; genus Comamonas. Next base: position 90,040 of record NZ_JANUDY010000014.1, on the reverse strand, counting down.
GGATGAATTTCCAAAACAGTTGGTCGCTGCAACAAGAGCGCGCAGGTGGAGTTCGCTCCTAATGCGCATTTGAAGGAGTAGACCTTGAGTCTGAATCGCAGTGAGAAAGAAGCGGTCATTAGTGAAGTGACCAGCCTCGCCGCAAAAGCTCAAACGCTTGTGTTGGCGGAATACCGCGGCATTACGGTCGCTGACATGACGAAGCTGCGCGTGGAAGCGCGCAAGCAAGGCGTGACGCTGAGTGTTCTGAAGAACACCCTGGCTCGTCGCGCTGTTGCTGGTAGCAGCTTTGAAGTGGTGGCTGACCAAATGACCGGCCCGCTGATCTACGGTTTCTCTGAAGATGCAATCGCCGCTGCCAAGGTAGTGGCCGATTTCGCGAAGACCAACGACAAGTTGGTGATTCGCGGTGGTGCATTCGAAGGAAAAGCGTTGGACGCTAACAGCGTTAAGCAACTGGCAAGTGTGCCTTCCAAGGAAGTGCTGCTGGCCCAATTGTGTGGCTTGCTCATGTCGCCAATCTCGCGTACGGCCGTTGTGCTGGGCGCGCTGGCGGCAAAAATGGGCGAAGGTGCCGAAGTCGGCGAAGTCACCGAAGTTGCTGCAGCTTAAGCGCGGCAAAACCAACCGAAATATTTAGGAAATCAAAATGGCATTCGATAAAGACGCATTCTTGACCTCCCTGGACAGCATGACTGTTCTGGAACTGAACGACCTGGTCAAGGCAATTGAAGAGAAGTTTGGCGTGAGCGCTGCTGCTATGGCCGCTCCTGCTGCTGGTGGCGGTGCTGCTGCTGCTGTGGAAGAAAAGACCGAGTTCAACCTGGTGCTGCTGGAAGCTGGCGCTAACAAGGTTGGCGTGATCAAGGCCGTGCGTGAAATCACCGGCCTGGGTCTGAAGGAAGCCAAGGACATGGTTGACGGCGCTCCTAAGGTGCTGAAGGAAGCCATGCCTAAGGCTGACGCTGAAGCTGCTGCCAAGAAGCTGGTTGACGCCGGCGCTAAGGCTGAACTCAAGTAATTGAGTGTCTCGCCGAGGCTGGAGTACCCGAAAAGGTGCTCCAGCCTTTGGCGCTTCTGGAATCGCGTGCGCTAGAGCACACCAAAAACTGGCTGTTGATGGCTGATTTTTAGTGTTTTCTAACATCCGACACTAGAAAACCCCTTGGTTCGGGTGGTGTGCAATGCACCACCGTCTGCCATGGTTGGTAGTGGCCAACCCACCAAGCTGCAGCCCCCTCGCGGGGGTGTCGTCGAAGACCCAGGACTCATGTCTTTGCCCGGAGATCTCATGGCCTATTCTTACACCGAACGCAAGCGAATCCGCAAAAGTTTCGGCAGCCGCGATAGCGTGCTCGAAGTGCCTTACCTGCTGCAAATGCAAAAAGATGCCTACACCGCATTTTTGCAAGCAGACTCGGCCCCTAAAAAACGTACTGATGAGGGCTTGCAAGCCGCTTTCAACTCTGCTTTCCCCATCGTCTCGCACAATGGTTTTGTGGAGATGAAGTTTGTCGAGTACAACCTCGCCAGGCCCGCTTTTGACGTGCGTGAATGCCAGACCCGTGGTCTGACCTTCTCGTCGGCTGTGCGCGCCAAGGTGCAGTTGATCATCTATGACCGTGAATCTTCCACGCCCCAATCCAAGGTGGTCAAGGAAGTGAAAGAACAAGAAGTCTACATGGGCGAAGTGCCTCTGATGACTGACAAAGGTTCGTTCATTGTCAATGGCACCGAGCGCGTGATCGTCTCGCAGCTGCACCGCTCGCCTGGCGTGTTCTTTGAACACGACAAGGGCAAGACCCACAGCTCGGGCAAGTTGCTGTTCTCGGCACGCATCATCCCGTACCGCGGCTCCTGGCTGGACTTCGAGTTCGACCCCAAGGACCTGCTGTTCTTCCGTGTGGACCGCCGCCGCAAGATGCCGGTGTCGATTCTGCTGAAGGCCATCGGCATGACGCCGGAGTCGATCCTGGCGACGTTCTATGAGAACGACAACTTCCGCCTGATGGACAGCGGCGCACAAATGGAATTTGTGGCTGACCGTCTCAAGGGTGAAGTCGCACGCTTTGACATCACCGACAAGTCGGGCAAAGTGGTTGTGGCCAAAGACAAGCGCATCACCGCGCGCCACACCCGCGAGATGGAGCAATCGGGCACCAAGTTCATCAGCGTGCCTGAGGACTTCCTGCTCGGCCGCGTGGCTGCCAAGAACATCGTTGACCCTGACACCGGTGAAATCATCGCCAAGGCCAACGAGGAAATGACCGAAGCGCTGCTCAAGAAGCTGCGCTCGGCCGGTATCCAGGATCTGGCTTGCATCTACACGAACGAGCTGAGCCACGGCGCCTACATCTCGCAGACCCTGCGCACCGATGAAACCGCTGACGAGTTCGCTGCACGCGTGGCCATCTACCGCATGATGCGCCCCGGCGAGCCACCGACCGAAGATGCAGTGCAGGCGCTGTTCCAGCGTTTGTTCTACAACGAAGACACCTACGATCTGTCGCGCGTCGGCCGCATGAAGTTCAACGCCAAGATTGGCCGCGACACCGCGATCGGCCCCATGGTGCTGTCCAACGAAGACATCCTCGAAGTCGTGAAGATCCTGGTGGATCTGCGCAACGGCAAGGGTGAAGTCGACGACATCGACCACTTGGGCAACCGCCGCGTGCGTTGCGTGGGCGAGCTGGCCGAAAACCAGTACCGCACCGGTCTGGCACGTATCGAAAAGGCTGTGAAGGAGCGTCTGGGCCAGGCTGAGCAAGAGCCCCTGATGCCGCACGACCTGATCAACAGCAAGCCGATCTCGGCTGCACTGAAGGAATTCTTCGGTGCCTCGCAGCTGTCGCAGTTCATGGACCAGACCAACCCGCTGGCTGAAATCACGCACAAGCGCCGTGTTTCCGCTCTGGGCCCAGGTGGTCTGACCCGCGAACGTGCAGGCTTCGAAGTGCGTGACGTGCACGTGACCCACTACGGTCGCGTCTGCCCGATTGAAACGCCTGAAGGTCCAAACATTGGTCTGATCAACTCGCTGGCTCTGTATGCGCGCCTGAACGAGTACGGTTTCATCGAAACCCCTTACCGTCGTGTGATCGATGGCAAGGTGACCGACCAGATGGACTACCTCTCGGCCATCGAAGAAGGCAAGTACGTGATCGCGCAGGCCAATGCCGAGCTCGACGCCGAAGGCCGTCTGACCGGTGACCTGGTCTCTGCCCGTGAAAACGGTGAATCGACCCTGCTGTCCGCCGAGCGCGTGCAGTACATGGACGTGTCGCCCGCACAGATCGTGTCGGTGGCCGCTTCGCTGATTCCGTTCCTGGAACACGATGACGCGAACCGCGCATTGATGGGTGCCAACATGTCGCGCCAGGCCGTGCCTGTGCTGCGCCCTGAAAAGCCCATGGTCGGTACCGGTATCGAGCGCGTTGCTGCGGTCGATTCGGGCACCGTGGTGACGGCTACCCGTGGCGGTATCGTCGATTATGTGGACGCGACCCGTATCGTGATCCGCGTGAACGACGAAGAAGCCGTGGCCGGTGAAGTGGGTGTGGACATCTACAACCTCATCAAGTACCAGCGTTCCAACCAGAACACCAACATCCACCAGCGTCCTGTCGTCAGCCGTGGCGACAAGCTGGCCAAGGGTGACGTGATTGCCGACGGCGCATCGACCGACCTGGGCGAAATCGCCATTGGTCAGAACATGCTGATCGCCTTCATGACCTGGAACGGCTACAACTTCGAAGACTCGATCCTGATCTCCGAACGCGTGGTGGCAGAAGACCGCTACACCTCGATCCACATCGAGGAGTTGGTGGTGATGGCCCGTGACACCAAGCTGGGTGCCGAGGAAATCACACGCGACATCCCGAACCTGTCCGAGCAGCAACTCAACCGTCTGGACGAGTCCGGCATCATCTACGTGGGTGCAGAAGTGCAGCCCGGCGATGTGCTGGTGGGCAAGGTCACGCCTAAGGGCGAGACCACCTTGACGCCAGAAGAAAAGCTGCTGCGCGCCATCTTCGGTGAGAAGGCGTCCGACGTGAAGGACACCTCGCTGCGCGTGGACCAGGGCTCGCAAGGCACCGTGATCGATGTGCAGGTCTTCACCCGTGAAGGCATCACGCGCGACAAGCGCGCCCAGCAGATCATCGACGATGAACTCAAGCGCTTCCGCCTGGACCTGAACGACCAGCTGCGTATTGTGGAAGCCGATGCGTTTGACCGTATCGCCAAGCTGCTCAACGGCCGCGTGGCCAATGGCGGCCCACAAAAGCTGGCCAAGGGCACCAAGATCGACAAGGCCTATCTGGACGGCGTGGAGAAGTTCCACTGGTTCGATATTCGCCCTGCCGAAGACGACGTCGCCGCACAGCTGGAGTCCATCAAGAACTCCATCGAGCAGCAACGCCACAACTTCGACCTGGCTTTTGAAGAAAAGCGCAAGAAGTTGACCCAAGGCGACGAGCTGCCCGCTGGCGTGCTCAAGATGGTCAAGGTCTACCTGGCCGTCAAGCGCCGCTTGCAGCCTGGTGACAAGATGGCCGGCCGCCACGGTAACAAGGGTGTGGTCTCCAAGATCGTGCCGGTGGAAGACATGCCTTTCATGGCAGATGGCACCACGGCCGACATCGTGCTGAACCCGCTGGGCGTGCCTTCGCGCATGAACATCGGTCAGGTGCTGGAAGTCCACCTGGGCTGGGCCGGCAAGGGCCTGGGCCAGCGTATCGGTGACATGCTGCAGGCCGAAGCCCGTGCCTCTGAAGTGCGCGCCTTCCTGGAAGAGGTGTACAACAGCCGCGGTCGCAAGGAAGACCTCAAGCAGCTGACCGATGAGCAAGTGATGTTCATGGCGGACAACCTGAAGAACGGCGTGCCTTTCGCAACGCCGGTGTTCGACGGTGCTTCCGAGCAGGAAATCCAGGACATGCTCAAGCTGGCCTACCCGGATGACATCCAGGCACGCAAGGGTCTGACCGAGCCACGCACGCAAGCGTATCTGTATGACGGCCGCACCGGTGATCGCTTCGAGCGCCCCACCACCATCGGCTACATGCACTACCTCAAGCTGCACCACTTGGTCGATGACAAGATGCACGCCCGCTCCACCGGTCCTTACTCGCTGGTGACGCAACAACCTCTGGGCGGTAAGGCCCAGTTCGGTGGTCAGCGTTTTGGTGAGATGGAAGTGTGGGCGCTGGAAGCTTACGGCGCCGCCTATGTGCTGCAGGAAATGCTGACCGTGAAGTCCGATGACGTGGTGGGCCGTACCAAGGTGTACGAATCCATCGTCAAGGGTGAACACGCTATCGAAGCCGGCATGCCGGAGTCGTTCAATGTGCTGGTCAAGGAAATCCGTTCCCTGGGCCTGGACATCGAACTGGAACGTTCTTAATTGAAGGGGGCAAGAGTCTATGAAATCGCTACTCGACCTGTTCAAACAATTTACGCCTGATGAGCATTTCGATGCCATCAAAATCGGCCTGGCTTCGCCCGAAAAGATCCGCTCGTGGTCTTTCGGCGAGGTGAAGAAACCCGAGACCATCAACTACCGTACCTTCAAGCCCGAGCGCGATGGTCTGTTCTGCGCCAAGATCTTTGGCCCGATCAAGGACTACGAATGCCTGTGCGGCAAGTACAAGCGCTTGAAGCACCGCGGTGTGATCTGCGAGAAGTGCGGCGTTGAAGTCACGCAGACCAAGGTGCGCCGCGAGCGCATGGGTCACATCGACCTGGCCGCGCCTTGCGCCCACATCTGGTTCCTCAAGTCCCTGCCTTCGCGCTTGGGCCTGGTGCTGGACATGACCTTGCGCGACATCGAGCGCGTGCTGTACTTCGAAGCCTATGTGGTGACCGACCCCGGCATGACCCCGCTGAAGAAATTCAGCATCATGTCGGAAGACGAATACGACAAGAACGTCGACGAGTACGGTGATGAATTCGTGGCCAAGATGGGCGCCGAAGGCATCAAGGACCTGCTCGAAGGCATCGAGATCGATTCGGAAATCGAGCGCCTGCGCAACGATCTGACCGGCTCCGAAGTCAAGGTCAAGAAGAACGCCAAGCGCCTGAAGCTCTTGGAAGCGTTCAAGAAGTCCGGCATCAAGCCCGGCTGGATGGTGATGGAAGTGCTGCCTGTGCTGCCTCCAGATCTGCGTCCGCTGGTGCCGCTGGACGGCGGCCGCTTTGCGACCTCCGACCTGAACGACCTGTACCGCCGCGTTATCAACCGTAACTCGCGTCTGCGCCGCCTGCTGGAGCTGAAGGCTCCAGAGATCATTGCCCGCAATGAAAAGCGCATGCTGCAAGAAGCGGTGGATTCGCTGCTGGACAACGGCCGCCGTGGCAAGGCCATGACCGGCGCCAACAAGCGTGCGCTGAAGTCGCTGGCCGACATGATCAAGGGCAAGAGCGGTCGTTTCCGCCAGAACTTGCTGGGCAAGCGCGTGGACTACTCCGGTCGTTCCGTGATTACCGTGGGCCCAACGCTCAAGCTGCACCAGTGCGGTCTGCCCAAGCTGATGGCGCTGGAGCTGTTCAAGCCTTTCATCTTCGCGCAACTCGAAGCGCGTGGCATTGCCACGACCATCAAGGCTGCCAAGAAGGAAGTCGAAACCGGCACGCCCGTCGTGTGGGACATCTTGGAAGAGGTGATCCGCGAGCACCCGATCATGCTCAACCGTGCGCCAACGCTGCACCGTCTGGGTATCCAGGCGTTCGAGCCTATCCTGATCGAAGGCAAGGCACTGCAACTGCACCCGCTGGTCTGCGCGGCATTCAACGCCGACTTTGACGGTGACCAGATGGCTGTTCACGTACCGCTGTCGGTGGAAGCACAGATGGAAGCGCGCACCTTGATGCTCGCCTCCAACAACGTGCTGTTCCCCGCATCGGGCGAGCCCTCGATTGTTCCTTCTCAAGACGTGGTCCTGGGCTTGTACCAGGCCACCCGCGAGCGGATCAACGCCAAGGGCGAAGGCATGGTGTTCTCCGACATCGGCGAAGTGCAACGCGCACTGGATGCCGAAGAAGTCGAGAGCGCCACCAAGATCAGCGTGCGTCTGACCGAGTGGAGCAAGAGCAAGGCGACCGGCGATTTTGAGCCAACGACCAAGCTGGTGGAAACCACCGTGGGCCGTGCGTTGCTGTCCGAGATCCTGCCCAAGGGCATGCCTTTTTCTTCGATCAACAAGACGTTGAAGAAGAAAGAGATCTCCAAGCTGATCAACATCTCGTTCCGCAAGTGTGGCTTGAAGGAAACCGTGGTGTTCGCCGACAAGCTGCTGCAAAACGGCTTCCGTCTGGCAACCCGCTCCGGTATCTCGATCGCCATTGGCGACATGTTGGTACCTCCGCAAAAGGCCGAGATCATTGCCCGCTCCGAAGGGGAAGTGAAGGAAATCGAGCAGCAGTACGTCTCCGGTCTGGTGACCGCTGGTGAGCGCTACAACAAGGTGGTGGACATCTGGGGCAAGGCCGGTGACGAAGTCTCCAAGGTCATGATGGCCCAGCTGGCCAAGGAAAAGGTCATTGACCGCCATGGCAACGAAGTCGATCAGGAATCGTTCAACGCGATTTACATGATGGCCGACTCCGGCGCCCGTGGCTCGGCCGCACAGATTCGCCAGCTGGCGGGTATGCGTGGTCTGATGGCCAAGCCTGATGGCTCGATCATTGAGACGCCTATTACCGCGAACTTCCGCGAAGGCCTCAACGTGTTGCAGTACTTCATCTCGACCCACGGTGCCCGTAAGGGTCTGGCGGATACGGCATTGAAGACGGCTAACTCCGGCTACCTGACGCGTCGTCTGGTGGACGTGACGCAGGACTTGGTGATCACCGAGCTCGATTGCGGCACGCACAACGGCACCTTGATGCGCGCTGTGGTTGAAGGTGGTGAAGTGATCGAATCGCTGCGCGACCGTATCCTCGGCCGTACCGCTGCGGACGAAGTGCTGCACCCCGAAACCCGCGCTGTGCTGGCCAAGGCTGGCGACCTGCTGGACGAAGACCTGATCGAAGAGCTGGAATTGGCCGGTGTGGACGAAGTGAAGGTGCGTACGGCACTGACCTGCGAAACCCGCTTCGGTCTGTGCGCCACCTGCTACGGCCGCGACTTGGGCCGTGGCGGCATGATCAACCTCGGCGAAGCCGTGGGTGTGATCGCAGCCCAGTCCATCGGTGAGCCTGGCACGCAGCTGACCATGCGTACCTTCCACATCGGTGGTGCGGCTTCGCGTGCGGCAGTGGCCTCCAGTGTGGAAGCCAAGTCCAACGGTATCGTGGGCTTCAACCCACAGATGCGCTATGTGACCAACAACAAGGGCGAGCTGGTGGTGATTTCCCGCTCCGGCGAGATCGTCATCCAGGACGAGTACGGCCGCGAGCGTGAGCGTCACAAGATGCCTTACGGCGCCATCTTGTCGATCAAGCCTGATCAACAGATCAAGGCTGGTACCGTGTTGGCCAACTGGGATCCGCTGACCCGCCCCATCATTACCGAATACGCCGGTCAGGTGAAGTTCGAGAACGTGGAAGAAGGTCTGACGGTGGCCAAGCAGGTCGACGAAGTGACCGGTCTGTCCACCCTGGTGGTGATCGATCCGAAGCACCGCGGCTCGGCCAAGGTGGTGCGTCCACAGGTCAAGCTGGCAGATGCCCAAGGCCAGGAAGTCAAGATCCCTGGTACCGACCACGCTGTGACGATCGGCTTCCAGGTTGGTGCTCTGCTGCAAGTGCGTGATGGCCAGGAAGTGGGCCCCGGCGAAGTGCTGGCCCGTATTCCTATGGAAGGCCAGAAGACCCGCGACATTACCGGTGGTCTGCCACGTGTGGCCGAACTGTTCGAAGCTCGTACGCCTAAGGACAAGGGCGCGCTGGCCGAGATGACCGGTACCGTGTCCTACGGTAAGGAAACCAAGGGCAAGGTGCGCCTGCAGATCACCGATCTGGAAGGCAAGGTCTGGGAAGAGCTGGTTCCGAAGGAACGCAACATCCTGGTGCACGAAGGCCAAGTGGTTAACAAGGGCGAGCTGATCGTCGACGGCCCAGCCGATCCGCAGGACATCCTGCGCCTGCTGGGTATCGAAGAGCTGTCGCGCTACATCGTGGACGAAGTGCAGGACGTGTACCGCTTGCAGGGCGTGAAGATCAACGACAAGCACATCGAGGTGATCGTTCGCCAGATGCTGCGTCGCGTGGTCATCGAATCCCAAGGCGATACCACCTACATCAAGGGTGAGCAGGTCGAGCGTTCCGAGGTGCTCAACACCAACGAAGCAGCGCAGCGCGATGGCAAGATCCCTGCGGTCTACTCCAACGTGTTGCTGGGTATTACCAAGGCTTCGCTGTCGACCGACTCCTTCATCTCGGCCGCTTCCTTCCAGGAAACGACCCGCGTGCTGACCGAGGCTGCCATCATGGGCAAGCGCGACGAGCTGCGTGGCTTGAAGGAAAACGTCATCGTCGGTCGTCTGATCCCTGCGGGCACTGGTATGGCTTACCACCAGGCACGCAAGGCCAAGGACGAGATGGACGAGGCCGAGCGCCGCGCCATCGCCGATGCAGAAGCTGCTGACCTGGCCGGTGTGTCGGATGAAGTAGTGGCCTCTGCGGAAAGCGCTGCCGACCCCGCTGCGGACTAAGCCGCCAAGCCCTGACCGGTGTGAGCCGGTCAGGTTTGGCTGAGCAAAACCCGTAATTTCGCGCCGCGGAATTACGGGTTTTTTAATGGCTGGCCGCCAGTTCGCTCCGGTGATGGCTAGGTGCAAAGCGCCCTTCCGACCTCGCATTCGGAGCCGGGGCAGGGCGTTTTGCACAGCGTCTTTACCAGGCAGGCTCTGCAAGCGCAGAGGCTTCCTGGGGCATATCGATTAGTATTCCTTTTGAACCGCAGAGGCACCCAGGCCTTTGCACTCCTTCGGCATGAACCCCTCTTCCCGTCCACGACAACCCTCCCGGGCCGCCACGGCACCCACCACCAACCAAGGCCCCAGCCTGTCAGCCCAGCTGCTGGCCGTGGCCCGTGCCTTGCAGGACGTGCGCCAGGGCCAGTCGGCCCGCGCCGTGCTGGGGGGCGTAGATCCGGCGCTGCGTGCCGGTGTGCAGGCCTTGTTGATGGATGTGCTGCGCGTGCTGGGCACGGCCGAAGCCCTGCGCGCCGAGCTGGCCCCGCGCAAACCGGCCAGCGCCGTCGATGCCCTGCTGTGCACGGCGCTGGCGCTGCTGCTGCCCGAGGTGCCGCGTTACGACGCCTTCACCGTGGTCAACCAGGCGGTGGACGCCGCCAAAAAACGCTCGGCCACCAAGTCGCAGTCGGCCTTTATCAACGGCTGCCTGCGCAGTTTTTTGCGCGAACGCGACGACCTGCTGCGCACCGTGGCCCAAGAGCCGGTCGCGCAGTACAACCACCCGCAGTGGTGGCTGAGCCGCTTGCAAAAAGACTACCCGCAGGATTGGCAGGCCATTGTGGCGGCCAACAATACACAAGCGCCAATGGCTCTGCGCGTCAATCTGCAGCGCTGCAGCCGTGCGGACTACCAAGCGCTGCTGGACGAAGCGGGCATAGAGGCGGTCGTCGGCGTCGGCCAGGCCGGTCTGGTGCTGACGCGTGGCGTGCCGGTGGACCAACTGCCGCAGTTTGCGCAAGGCTGGGTATCGGTGCAAGACAGCGCCGCCCAGATGGCGGCACCGTTGCTGCTCGATGCGCTGCTGCCGCATGACGGCCGCAGCCTGCATGTGCTCGATGCCTGTGCAGCCCCCGGCGGCAAGACCGCGCATCTGCTGGAGTACGCATCCGAGTCGCGGCCCATCGACATGGTGGCGCTGGAGATCGATGCCCAGCGCGCCGAACGCATTGGCGATACCTTGGTGCGGCTCGCGCTCCAGGCCGATGTGGTGGTGGCCAGCGGCAGCGAGGTGGCGAGCTGGCTGCCAGCGGTGCAAGCGCGCCACGGCATGCAGCAATTTGATGCAATTTTGCTGGATGCACCTTGCTCGGCCTCCGGCATCGTGCGCCGCCAGCCCGATGTACGCTGGCTGCGCCGCGCCACCGACATCGCACAACTGGCCGCCATACAGCGACAGCTGCTGGAGGCGCTGTGGCCGCTGGTCGTGCCCGGCGGACGGCTGCTGTACTGCACCTGCTCGGTGTTCCATGAAGAGGGCGAAGGCCAGGTGGCGCAGTTCCTCGGCCGCCACCCCGATGCCCAACGCCTGCCTGCGCCAGGGCATTTATTGCCACAGCTGCGTGAGGCCGGTCACAATAGCCCGGGCAGCCTGGCGCGTGACCATGACGGTTTTTACTACGCGCTGCTGCACAAGCCGCTTTGTTGAGCCCGTCCGTATGCGATTCATCCACACATTCTTCTTCATGCTGGTGCTGTGCTTTAGCGCAGCGGCTCCTGCCATGGCGTCGGACAATGAGAAGAAAGTCGAGCTGCAGTTGGTGCGCAATGCCGACGGCGCCTTTGCCACCGTAGCGCTGCAGTTCGCGCTGCCCGACCAGATTGAAGACGCGCTGAACAAAGGTGTGGCCCTGTACTTTGTGCAAGAGGCCGAGATCATCTCGGAGCGCTGGTACTGGCGCGACAAAACCGCCAAGAAAACCGCCCGCTACCTGCGGGTGAGCTACCAGCCGCTGACCCGGCGCTGGCGCCTGCATGTCTCCAGCATGCCGCTCACCGATGCGGGCGCCGTCACCTCCTTAGGCCAGAGCTTTGACAGCCTCGATGAAGTCATGCTGGTGGTCAAGCGGGTGCGCAACTGGAAGATCGCCAGCGCCGATGAGCTGTCCAATGATGTGGACTACCTGGTGAAATTCAATTTCCGGCTCGACAGCACCCAGCTGCCGCGTATCTTCCAGTTCGCGCCATTCAGCAACGGCGGCCTGAACCTGCAAATCCGCAGCCAGCTGCCGCTGCCAGAGGTAAGCACGCCGTGAAGGCCGAAAAGACCTCATCGATGCGCGTGGCCTACACGCCCAGCCGTGCACGCTGGTCGGTGATTGTGGGCCTGTCGACCATGATCGGCATTGGCCTGGTGCTGCTGTTTTTGCTGTCTTTCGCCACCAACAACCGCGTGCTGTACGAGCGCTATTACGGTGTGCTGCTGGGCGTCAATATCGGCGTGGCATGCGTGCTCAGCCTGGTGGTGCTCTGGGGTGTCGTCATCCTGGTGCGCCGCCTGGTGGCCCGGCGCTTTGGCAGCAAGCTGCTGCTCAAGCTGGCCGCCACCTTCGCCCTGGTCGGCGTTTTGCCCGGGGTCGTCATCTATTTCGTGTCCTACCAGTTTGTCTCGCGCTCCATCGAGAGCTGGTTTGATGTCAAGGTCGAGGGGGCGCTGGACGCCGGCGTCAACCTGGCGCGCATCACGCTCGACACCACCGCCAACGCCATGGCCGAGCGCACGCGCACGGCCAGCACGCAACTGTCTCAGATATCGGATGCTGCATCCGGCCTGGTGCTTGAACGCATCAAGGACCAGCTCGGTGCCGACGATGTGGTGCTGTGGTCGGCCAGCTCCCAGGCCATTGCCAGCACCGGCCTGTCCCGTTTTGTGCTGAACCCGGACAAGCCCTCCGCCGCCTTGCAGCGCGCGGCCAGTCAGCAGCAGCGCGCCTTCCAGATCGATGGGCTGGAAGAGGTGGCCGACATCAATGGCGCCATCACCGGCGACCCCTCCAAGGTGCGCGTCAAAACCCTGGTGCAGGTGGCCAATGGCGATGTGGGCGTGATCCCGGATGGCCGCTTTTTGCAGGCCACCATGTCACTGCCAGCGGCCTTGGTGGTCAACGCCCTCAAGGTGCAAGAAGCCAATCGCGAATACCAGGAGCGCGCGCTGGCGCGCGATGGTCTGCGGCGCATGTACATCGGCACCTTGACCTTGAGTTTGTTCTTGGCGGTGTTTGGTGCCGTGGTGCTGGCTGCGTTGCTTGGCAACCAGCTGGTGCGGCCGCTGCTGGTGCTGGCCGAAGGCGTGCGCGAGGTGGCATCGGGCAACCTGCGGCCCAAGCCGGTGTTGCCCAGCAAAGATGAGTTGAGTGGCCTGACCCGCTCGTTCGCTGAGATGACGCAGCAGCTGCTTGATGCCCGCCGCGCGGTGGAGCGCGGCATGCGCCAGACCGACGAGGCGCGCCAGAGCCTGCAGACCATTCTTGACAATCTGACGGCCGGCGTCATCGTGCTCGATGTCCAGGGCGTCATCCACTCCAGCAACCCGGGGGCGACCCGCATTCTGCGCGCGCCGCTGGCCGCCTTTGAAGGCCGTCCCCTGCGCGATCTGCCGGGCCTGCAGGCTTTTGCCCAGGAGGTGGACCATCAATTCTCCCGCCTGCACGATGTGACCGACGAGCACTATCTGGACCACTGGCAGCAGCCCTATGAGCTGCACGGCGACAGCCAGCTGCCCAACCAAAACAGCATCAGCCTGGTAGCGCGGGGCGCCACCTTGCCCGACAACCGCCGCTTGTTGGTGTTCGATGACATCTCCGAGATCGTCTCGGCGCAACGCGCCCAGGCCTGGGGTGAGGTGGCACGGCGTCTGGCCCATGAGATCAAGAACCCGCTCACGCCCATCCAGCTGTCTGCAGAGCGGCTGGAGATCAAGCTGGCGCACAAGCTCGAAGGCCAGGACCAGGCCATCTTGAAGAAATCCGTCACCACCATCGTCGACCAGGTCGATGCGATGAAGCGCCTGGTCAATGAGTTCCGCGACTACGCGCGCCTGCCGGCCGCCGAGCTGCAGGTGGTAGACCTCAACGCCCTCGTCATGGACGTGCTGCATCTGTATGGCGCCGAGAATGCAGTTGTACCGGTAGAGGCCGAACTCGACAGTGCAGCCCCGCGTATCATGGGCGATCCGCAGCAATTGCGGCAGGTCATCCACAACTTGCTGCAAAATGCACAGGATGCAACCCAACAGGCTTGGGCAGGCAAGGAGGCATCAGCACCAGCGGTGCGCATCTTCACCCGCTTCGTCAGCAACAGCAAGCGGGTGCGGTTGACAATTGCTGACTGCGGTTGCGGTTTTCCAGAACATATATTACAAAAGGCATTCGAGCCCTACGTGACGACCAAGCCCAGGGGTACCGGCTTGGGCTTGGCCGTTGTGAAGAAGATAGCGGACGAGCATGGCGCTCGCGTAGAAATTTCTAATCGAGTCGAGGGGGAAAAAATCTTAGGTGCCCAAGTGTCGTTATCATTCGCTATTGATAAAGCAATGGCGATTTGAAATTTCTCTTACGCCTGCAGCACTGGATTTTCAAAAAATATGGCAAATATTCTGGTTGTCGATGACGAGTTAGGCATTCGGGATCTCCTGTCTGAGATCTTGAACGATGAGGGGCACAGCGTTGATGTTGCGGAGAACGCCACACAGGCGCGGTTGGCACGCAACGAAAGTGCGTACGACCTGGTGCTGCTCGATATCTGGATGCCCGATACCGATGGCGTGTCGCTGCTCAAGGAATGGTCGATGACCGGCTTGCTCACCATGCCGGTGATCATGATGAGCGGCCATGCCACCATCGATACAGCGGTGGAAGCGACGCGCATTGGCGCGTTCTCTTTTTTGGAAAAGCCCATCACCATGCAAAAGCTGCTCAAGGCAGTCGAGCAGGGCCTGCAGCGCAATGTGCCGGCTCCCGTGCCCGCGCCCCCCGCTGCGGTGGCTGGCAAGGTGGTGCCTTCCTATGTGCCTTCGGCCTACAGCGCGCCGGCAGCGGCCAGCATTGCTACCGTGGCTGCGGCCGCCGATGCCGCGCCCAATGCACACCAGGGCTTTGATCTGGATCGCCCGTTGCGCGAAGCCCGCGATGGCTTCGAGAAGGCCTATTTCGAGTTCCATCTGGCCCGCGAAGGCGGCTCCATGACACGCGTGGCAGAGAAGACCGGCCTGGAGCGCACCCACCTGTACCGCAAGCTGCGCCAGCTGGGTGTGGACCTCACCCGCAATAAAAAGAACTGATTTCAGTTTTTTGAAAAAGCGCCTTCTTTTTCGCGCTATAATTTCACTCGTGGGCCCGGTAGCTCAGTTGGTAGAGCAGCGGATTGAAAATCCGCGTGTCCGTGGTTCGATTCCGCGCCAGGCCACCAAAACAACAAGCCTCTGCATCAGATCTGGTGCAGAGGCTTTCTTGTTTCTGGGTTTGCGGCGCGCAACACATGTGCAGCAATTCCCTCAACTTTCCAAACCGGCTCGCGGCGCAGGCTATAATGCTAGCTTGTGTTGGCCCGGTAGCTCAGTTGGTAGAGCAGCGGATTGAAAATCCGCGTGTCCGTGGTTCGATTCCGCGCCAGGCCACCAACAGCATTTTGAAGCCCATCCTTTGCGATGGGCTTTTTTGCGTTTGGGGCGCTCGCTGCGGCTGCCGTGCTGTTCAGGCTGCGGACTGGAGCAGCGCTTGCTTGAGGCCCGCAGGGTAGAGCGCAAGGCCACCGGGCGTATCCAACTCGGCCACATCAAACCAACGTGCCGTGCACTGCGTCCCGTTGCTTTCACGGAATGCAATGTGGTCCAGATAGGCGAAGCGCTCTGCATCAAACGCCACCTCGGCAATGAACAGCACTTCGTGACCCAGCGCCCCTTGGTGGGTGTAGAGGTTCTCCATCACGAGGGGCGCGCCGAGGATATCCACTGTGACCCCCAGCTCTTCCTGGAACTCGCGTTGGAGCGCTGTCTGCCAGCGCTCGCCAAACTCCACGCCACCGCCGATGGGGCGCACGCCGACCAAACGGCCTTGGTCATCAAAGACCTCGGTGGCCAGCAATTGGCCGTAGCGCCAATGCAGCCCAATGGCTTTCACTTTGATGTGTTGAGACGGTCTCCATGGGATTGCAGTCATGCTTGCCTCTTTAAAAAAGTGGGTTGTTAGCGTTTGCCGCCGCGTGCTCGCATGCGCTCACAAAGTTGCTGTATGACACCGGTCACAAGCGCGTGGTCGACCGGCTCTAACTCAGACAGCCATGCACTGATCTGCATCGCTTGGTGATCCGGGGCAACTGAGGGTTCAACGATCAGGTCACTGATCCTCACCTGCAGCGCTGCTGCGAGGCTCTCTAGCGTTTGCAGCGAAGCCGTTGATGTACCGCTTTCAAGGCGGTTAATGGTTTCTGACTCGACCTGCAGGCAGTTTGCCAACTCTGCTTGTGACCACTTGCGTGACTGTCTTAGCTCTGCAATGCGATTCCCAACGCGCTTGGTGATGGGCTCTGTCTTTTTGGCCATATTCGTTCAACTCCCATTCGACCCACCTTTGAACACAGGAATAGAAGTGGGGCAGGCCACGAGTGTCACGACTTCTTCAGAAGCTGTCGTCACGAAAAACGTGACATCACTCCGGTGCTTCAGGAGAGCAGTCGGTGGGAGTCTATGGAGTGAAGGGTGAAGGGTGCGCCTCTGTTCAGCTACAGCTTCTTGGGTGCTGCGCCATGCAAGCAAGCTGCCATTGCGGTGATGGCAAGCCCGCTCGATCAGGCGCCAGGCGAACGCAAGCGATCACAAAGCTGTTGCACGATGCCCGTCACCAAGGCGCGGTCGGCAGGCGCCAGCTCGGATAGCCATGCACTGATGCGCATGGCTTGGTCATCCGGGGCGGTGGAGCTTTGGGCAAGCAGGTCGCCGATGCTCACCCGCAGGATCGATGCGAGGCTCTCCAGCGTGTGCAGCGACGGCACAGACGCGCCTCTTTCAAAGCGGCTGATGGTCTCAGGCTCCACTTGCAGGCGCTCTGCCAACTGCGCCTGGGTCCATTGGCGTGACTTACGCAGCTCCGCGATGCGGAGTCCCAATAGCTGGGCCAAGGGCTTCTCGGCAAGCTTCTTATTGATCATATCTGTCTAGTTCAAATCCAACAGATATGGTTGTGTCTTGCAGTGGAATGGGCCAGAATTCAATTTGTGGAATCCAATGTAATTTCGCTATAAGCATTGCTGCAATTAAAGGCTGATACGTGACTTGTGACAGGGCACTGGCAGTGCATCAATGCGATGGCAAGCACACGGTTTAGTGCCACCGAAACGAAAGGAGTCAGCGCCATGACAGACACCCAGCAGGAAACAGGAAAGAGCGAGTCCGCCAAAGAGATGCGCTTGAAAGAGCGGTCCCTTCAAGTCGGCAACCCAGAAAAATGCGCTCATCACCCCGATCAAACGCCCCCTGCGCGACGCCGATTCAGGCCCATCCAGCTGTGGATCTGTCTGCTGTTTTTCATAGAAGGGATTTTGGGATGGTGGGTGCTGGGATGGCCTGCACTGATGCTCTGCGTTCTTGGAACTGTGTATATGGCCCAGACAGCCCGGCGGTCACAAGCGCAGGCGGGCGCTGAGCGGGCAAGCAAAGCGGATCCATAGTGCGCGCTGTATGCGCAGGCTGGCAGGTGGCTGCGCGCAGGTCAGCGGGTAGGAAGACGATAAGGGCGATGAAGGATTGTGTTGCTGGTCCTCGGGGTTTGCCCAGGGGCTTAGAGGCGCGGCAGCGGCCGAGATGTCAACAAATCTCATCTCCGCCATGGATGCAGTTTTTATTCCAGACTAAGCGCTACGATAGTTACAAATGACTACGCCTTCACCAAGATCATCTGCCCCGGCTGGGACACGACTTCAGGACTTGCTGCCCTTGAATTTGTGGAAGCTCCTTGCCAGGCACGACATTACAACGTTGGAACAAGTCGAGCAGTTGTACCCCGCAAAACTTTTGAAGATTCACTACCTCGGGCCGGTGCGGTTCAGGCAGATCGAGGAGTACCTTTTCCCGGGGCGGCGGTACGAGCCGCCGGCACGTGAGCCACTGGATATCGGTGAACTGGACGGTACGCCCCTCGAAGGGCGGGTGACGCGGCGGATACTGCTTACGCTCAGAAGGCATGGGATCAAAACCGTGGAGCAGCTGGTGGCCGCCTACCCCTTGCGGCTGGTGGAGATCACAGGCTTTGGCATCAAGGCCCTGCGCGACGTGGAAGCCATCTTCTTCGACGGTCAGCGTTTTGAGCCGATGAAAACACGCAAAGCCATCCAAAGAACGCAAAAGCAAAGATGACTATGATGTCATCAAGATGCCAAATGATTCCGCCTCTCCACCCTCCACGCCCTTAGACGGAAAGCTCCCGTTTCAGGTGATACGGATTCTGGCTCGCAGTGGGATCCATACGGTGGAGGCCGTGCAGAAGGCCTACCCACTGGACTTGTTGGCGATCAAGGGTATTGGCTTGCTGAGGCTGCGCAAGATTGAGAAAGCGGTGATGCAAGGCAAGACCTACATCCCATCGCATGCGCTGCCGCCCATCCCCTTTGTCTCCGGCTCATCCCTCAATGGCGTGCTGCCCGTGTCTGTGGTGCGTGCGCTCGCGCGCGGCGGCATCACCACCCCTGAGCAATTGCGCGCCGCCTATCCCCTGGACCTGCTGAAAATACGCTCGCTGGGCGAAGGTTCGCTGCGGGAGATAGAGCGGGTCTTTTTTGCAGGCCAGCGCTATGAACCGCCAGGCAGCGGCAAGATTCGCTAGTGGCGTGACCACGGGCAACGCTTGTTGCTTGTGTCCGAGCCAGCCATAGGCGGGGCCCAAGGCTTTGCACGCTGCCGGCTTCAAAACTCCAGGTTGTCGATGAGCCGCGTGCTGCCCAGCCGCGCCGCACCCAGCACCACCAGCGGTGCGCTGGCCCGTTCATCGGCTTGGGGGGGCAGCAGGTTGTGGCGCTGGCGCACTGCCAGGTAATCGGGCTCCCAGCCCTGGGCCCGCAGCGACTGCATGGCCTGGGCTTCCAGATCATCCAGGCTGCCGGGCGCTTGGCGCGCTGCGGCGGCCAGCGCCTGCAGCGCTCGTGACAAGGCCATGGCTTGCTGGCGCTCTGCGGCGCTCAAATAGCCATTGCGCGAGCTGAGCGCCAGGCCGTCGTCTGCACGCGCAGTGGGCATGCCGATGATCTCGATGGGCAGCGCAAACTGCGCCACCATGCGGCGGATGACCATCAGCTGCTGGTAATCCTTCCAGCCAAAGATGGCAGCGCCCCCGCCGGTGCTGCCAAACACGCAGCTGAACAGCTTCATCACGACGGTGCAGACGCCGGTGAAAAAACCGGGGCGGAACTCGCCCTCCAAAATATCGGCCAGCGCAGGATCGGGCTGCACCTTGAACAGCTGGGGCTCGGGGTAGAGGTCTTTCTCGCGCGGGGCAAACAGAATGTCGCAGCCCGCCTGCTGCAGCTGGGCGCAGTCGTTGTCCCAGGTGCGGGGGTAGCTGTCGAAGTCCTCCGTGGGCAAAAACTGCAGGCGGTTGACGAAGATGCTGGCCACCGTGACCGCGCCGTGGCGCTTGGCCGCGTGCACCAGCGAGATATGGCCTGCGTGCAGATTGCCCATGGTGGGTACAAAGGCGGGCCGGCCGCGCTCGGCCAGGGCTTGTCGAAGTTCTGCGATGGTGTGCGTGATTTGCATGGTGGGCATCCGGTCCTGTGGGCTGCAAGGCGGCGGCAGGCGCAGCGAGCGCACAGCATAGCAGCAGCCCGCCTGGCCACGCGCGGCAGGCGCTTGGCCTATAATTTTCCAGGCGCTGGCGCTCCATCTGCGCATGGGCCCGCTGCTGCGGCCCCTGGCCTGTCGAATTTCGGCCTCTGCACCACCCATGGTGCAGGGGCTTTTCCCTTTTGTTGTCTGCGGCTTGCGCGGGCAAACACGCTTTGCTTTTTTTCGTCCGATTCCCCCGTCGGATCTGGTCTTTATGTCATCTGCATCTTCCATCCTGGGCATCGATTTCGGCACCTCCAATTCGGCCATGGCGTTCAAGCCCGATCTGGCTGCGCCCGGAGCTTCCAGCTTGTTGCCGGCCGAGGGCACATCGCTGGCCATGCCCACGGCCGTGTTCTTCAACACCGAAGACCACCGCACGCACTATGGCCGCGATGCGGTGGCCCGCTATTTGGAGGGCACCGAAGGCCGGTTGATGCGCTCCCTCAAAAGCCTGCTGGGCAGTGCCTTGATGCAGGAAAAAACGGTGGTGCATGGCAAGCTCATGGCCTACCAGGACATCGTGGCGCTGTTTGTGCAGCAGCTGGCGGCCACGGCCCAGCGCCAGATCGGGCACCTGCCCGCGACCGTGGTCATGGGCCGGCCGGTGCATTTTGTCGACGAGGATGCCGGGCGCGACCAGGCGGCGCAAAACGCGTTGCTGCATGCGGCGCAGGCGGCCGGCTTCAAGGATGTGCGCTTTCAGCTGGAGCCGATTGCCGCGGCACTGGACTACGAGCAGCGCATTGCCGACGAGGCCCTGGTGCTGGTGGTCGACATTGGCGGGGGTACCTCGGACTTCACCGTGGTGCGCCTGGGGCCAGCGCGCAAAAACAAGCCCGACCGCAGCGGCGACATTCTGGCCACCACCGGCGTACACATCGGCGGCACCGATTTTGACCGGCGCCTGAGCCTGCTCGCTGCCATGCCGCTGCTGGGCCTGCAGCACATGGGCCCGGGGGGCCGCGAGGTGCCCAGCGCGGTGTTCCATGACTTGTCGACCTGGCACCTGATCCAGTGGCTGTACAGCCCGCAGCGCCAGCGCGAGGTGCAGGCGCTGCGCAGCAACTACAGCGATACGGTCTTGCATGACCGGCTGCTGCGCCTGTTGCAAGAGCACTGGGGCCACCGCCTGGCCAATGCGGTGGAAGAAACCAAGATCGGCCTGTCCAACCACCAAAGCGTGCAAAAGCTGCAGGTCGATTGGCTGGAGCAGGGCCTGAGCCCTGAGGTCTGGCCTGCCGATCTGCAGCAGTGCCTGCAGGCCTTGCTGGCGCAGGTGGCGCAATGTGCGCTGGACTGTGTGCAGGCTGCCGGCTTGCAGCAAGGGCAGATCGATGCGATCTACCTGACGGGCGGCTCCTCGGCGCTGCAGCCGCTGCGCGCGGCGTTGGCGCTGGCCTTTCCCGATACCCCGCAGGTCGAGGGCGACTTGTTTGGCGGCGTGGCCGCTGGCCTGGTGCACGGCCAGGCGCTGTGATTTTCTAAGACGCGTTTATTGGCGCTCAGTCATCGCCTTGCTCGGCATCGCGCTTCCAGCCCAGGGCCGTGTCATACAAGGCATTGCGGGGCGCGCCGGTAATGTCGGCGGCCAGTTTGACGGCGGTCTTGGTCGGCAGCTCGGCCAGCAGCAGGGCCAGCACCCGGTGGGCTTCGCCCAGCCCGTCTGACTGCACGGCCTGCGGGTGCAGCAGCAATGCAAACTCGCCCTTGCTGCGGTGCGGGTCGGCGGCCAGCCAAGCGGGCACATCGGCCGCCGGCATGGTGGCGATGTCTTCAAACTGCTTGGTCAGCTCGCGGCCCAAGGTGATGGGCCGGTCTTGCAGCACGGCCAGCGCCTGGGCCAGGTCGGCAATGCGGTGGGGTGCCTCCAGCAGCACGAGGGTGCGCGGGTCTTGCGCCAACTGCGCAACCGCCTGCTGGCGCTCCTGGGCTTTGGTGGGCAGAAAACCGATAAACGCAAAACCGCTGCTGGCGCCTTCGCCCCCCACGGCACCGGCGGCGCTGACCAGGGTGGTGACGCTGCTGGCGCCAGGCAGGGGGCTGACACGCAGGCCGGCGCGCGCCACGGCGGCGGCCAGGCGCGCGCCGGGATCGCTGACGCCGGGGGTGCCGGCATCGCTCACATAGGCAATGCGCTGGCCCTGCTGCAGGCGGTGGATGACTTGCTCGGCGGCCTCCGCCTCGTTGTGTTGGTGCACCGCAATCAGCTGGCCCCCCGACTTGCCAACCCCATAGGCGCGTAGCATGCTGTGGGTGTGGCGGGTGTCTTCGCAGGCGACGGCATCGACCAGTTCCAGCACATGCAGCGCACGCAAGGTGATATCGGCCAGGTTGCCGATGGGGGTGGCCACCACATACAAGGTGGAGGCGGGGTAGTGCTGGGTGCCGGCCGCAGCCTGGGCTGCTTGCAAAGCGGAGGTGAAAGATGCAGACACCGTGGAAAATCCTTGAAAAATGGCGTGGCCAAAGCCCGCCTGCCGCAGCGCCGATGGCCATCAGCGAGGGAGCGGAAACCAGCAAGCTGCTTGGCCAGAAGGCAGAAGATGCCGCGCTCCATTATCTCCAACAACAGGGGCTGCGCCTGCTGGCGCGCAATTACCGCACGCCCGGGCGCGGCGGTGGCGAGATCGATCTGGTGATGCAGGAGCGCGATGGCACGGTGGTGTTTGTGGAGGTGCGCCAGCGCCAGCATGCGGGCTTTGGCGGCGCGGGCGGCAGCATTGGCGTTGCCAAGCAGCGGCGCATTATTTTGGCAGCCCGGCACTACCTGGCTGCGCAGCGCCAGCAGCCTGCCTGCCGTTTTGATGCCGTGCTGGTCGAGCAGGGCATCGTCTGGCTGCGCGCTGCCTTCGATGCCTCGGAAGGCAGCTGACCGAAGACGTGGGTCTTTGCGGCCCCGTGTGGCCAGGACAAGAAAAGTCATCATCCGGACCCGAGGGGGAAACCTGCCAAGGTTATCATCGGGCCTCCATGCTAGAGCAACACATCCAACAGCACTTTATCGATAGCGCCGATCTCCACTACCAGGTGTCACAGGAGATGAGCGAAAGCGTAGCTGGCGCCGTCTACGCGCTGCTCGCCTGTGTGACCAGCGGCAACAAGGTGATGTGCTGCGGCAATGGCCTGTCCTGGGCACAGGCGGCGCAGTTTGCCGCCATGTGCGTCGGCGGCATGGAGCGCGAGCGCCCCGAGCTGGCCGCGATGGTGCTGGACAACGGCGCCCTGGCGCAGGCCCAGCTGGGCAGCAGCCTCACGGCCGAAGGCCTGTCGCATTCTCTGGCGCGCCAGGTGCGAACTTTGGGCCAGCCCGGCGATCTATTGCTGGTCATCAGTGCCGATGGCCATGACCGTGCGCTGCTGGGCGCGGTGGACGCGGCCCACGAGCGCGACATGTCGACCGTGGTGCTGACCGGCCGCACGGGCGGCCTGCTGGCCAATGCCCTGAATGACACCGATGTGCTGATGCGCGTGCCGCATGACCGCAGCACCCGGGTGCGCGAGGTGCACCAGCTGGTGCTGCACTGCCTGATTGACGGAATCGATACCCAATTGTTAGGAGAAGAGGAATGATGCCTGTGTCTTGGAAGCGAATGACCCTGTGTCTGGTAGCGGCTGGAACGGTCGCTGCGGCTGTCTCGGGTTGCATTCCCCTGGTGATCGGCGGCGCCGCAGTGGGCGGCACCGTGATGGTGATTGACCGCCGCACGGCCGGAATCCAGGTGGAAGACGAAAGCATTGAGATGCGGGTGGCCAGCGCCATCCGCGAGCGTGCGGGCAACGACGGGCATATCAATGTCACCAGCTACAACCGCCAGGTGCTGTTGACTGGCGAGGTGCCCAGCGAGGCCGTCAAGCAAAAGGCCGAAGAAGCGGCCAAGGCCACGCAGAACGTGAAGTCCGTCGTCAACGATGTGGCCGTGATGGCCAACTCCAGCCTGTCGCAGCGCTCCAGCGATACCCTCATCACCGGCAAGGTGCGCGCCAGCATCATCGATGCCAAGGACCTCAGCTCCAGCGCCATCAAGGTGCTGACCGAGCGCAATGTGGTCTACCTGATGGGCCGCGTGACAGAGCGCGAATCCAAGCGCGCCGCTGAGATTGCCCGAGGCGTGGCCAATGTGCAAAAGGTGGTGCGGGTGTTTGAGATCCTCAGCGAGGATGAGCTCAAGTCGCTGAGCAACAACCGCAGCACCGGCAATGCCGCGCCGGTGGTGAACGACAGCAGCGCTGCGGCCATCAGCACCCAGCCTGCCACGGTGGTTCCCGCGCCTTCTGCCAGCCCGGCAGCCCCTGCGGTGGCGCCCGTGTCTACCGGCGTGACCACCTCCCCGGTCAACACCACCCCGGTGCAGCCGATCAACGATGGTTTCACGACCAAGCCCTGATCGCCACCCCCGCAAGCAAAAAGGCCGCAGATGCGGCCTTTTTTGCGTGTGAAGGGCGGGATCAGGCCTTCTTGCCCAGGCGGGTAATCAGGCTGGACGTATCCCAGCGGTTGCCACCGGCTTGCTGCACATCGGCGTAGAACTGGTCGACCAGGGCGGTCAGCGGCAGGCGCGAGCCATTGCGCTTGGCCTCGTCCAGCACCAGGCCCAGGTCCTTGCGCATCCAGTCCACGGCAAAGCCAAATTCGAACTGGCCCTGCACCATGGTCTTGCCGCGGTTCTCCATCTGCCAGCTTTGGGCGGCGCCCTTGCTCACCACATCCAGCACCTGGGCCATGTCCAGGCCGGCATTCATGCCAAAGGCAATCGCCTCGGACAGGCCTTGCACCACACCGGCGATGCAGATCTGGTTGACCATCTTGGCCAGCTGGCCTGCGCCGCTGTTGCCCAGCAGGGTGCAGGCGCGGGAGAAGGCCATGGCCACGGGCTTGATGGTGTTGAACACGGCTTCGTCCCCGCCGCACATGACGGTGAGCTGGCCGTTGACCGCACCGGCCTGGCCACCCGAGACGGGGGCATCGATAAAGTGCAGGCCCTTGGCCTGGGCGGCGGCGTACAGCTCGCGGGCCACATCGGCCGAAGCCGTGGTGTGGTCGACAAAGATGGCGCCGGGCTTCATGCCGGCCAGTGCGCCATCAGCGCCCAGCACGACCGAGCGCAGGTCATCGTCATTGCCCACGCAGCAAAACACGATGTCGGCGCCAGCGGCTGCCTCGCGCGGTGTGGCTGCATGGCGGGCTGCCTTGGAGCTGGCAAATTCGGTGCACCAGCTTTGCGCTTTTTGCGCCGTGCGGTTGTAGACGGTAACCGCGTGGCCGGACTGGGCCAGGTGGCCTGCCATGGGGTAGCCCATGACGCCCAGGCCCAGAAAGGCGACGTTCAGGGAAGGGACGCTGTCATAGCTGCGCGCTTGAATACTCGATGCCATTGCGGTGACTCCAAAAAGAGCGGCACCCAGGGCGGGCCTGGGTGCCGTGTAGCTGAAAACCCAAAACGCTGACAGCTTAAACGATTGTCAGGTGCTCCGTGCCCTCGGCCAGATCGCTGCGCTTGGCGCGCTGGCTGCCCAGCTTGATCTGCAGGCGCAGGTCGTTGACCGAGTCGGCGTTGCGCAGTGCGTCTTCGTAGGTAATCATGTTGGCCTCGTACAGGTCAAACAGCGCCTGGTCAAAGGTCTGCATGCCCAGGTTGCGGCTCTTCTTCATGATCTCCTTGATCTCGTTGACCTCGCCCTTGAAGATCAGGTCCGAGATCAGCGGCGAGTTCAGCATCACCTCGACGGCGGCGACGCGGCCCTTGCTGTCCTGCTTGCTCAAAAGGCGCTGCGAGACCAGGCCGCGCAGGTTGAGTGACAGGTCCATCAGCAGTTGCGCGCGGCGCTCTTCGGGGAAGAAGTTGATGATCCGGTCCAGCGCCTGGTTGGCGCTGTTGGCGTGAAGCGTGGCCAGGCAGAGGTGGCCGGTTTCGGCAAAGGCCACCGCGTGCTCCATGGTCTCGCGGTCGCGGATTTCGCCCATCAAGATCACATCAGGGGCCTGGCGCAAGGTGTTTTTCAACGCCGCTTCCCAGGTGTCGGTGTCCAGGCCCACTTCGCGCTGCGTGACGATGCAGTTCTTGTGCGGGTGGACAAATTCCACCGGGTCTTCGACGGTGATGATGTGGCCGTAGGAGTTCTCGTTGCGCCAGTCGACCATGGCCGCCAAGGTGGTGGATTTGCCCGAACCGGTTGCCCCCACCATGATGCACAGACCGCGCTTGGCCATGGCCAGGTCCTTGAGCACCTGGGGCACGCCCAGCGTGTCAATGGTGGGCAAGGTCAGCGGAATGGTCCGCAGCACCAGGCCCACATGGCCTTGCTGCATGAAGGCGTTGACCCGAAAGCGCCCGATGCCGGCGGGCGAGATCGCGAAATTGCATTCCTTGGTTTTTTCGAACTCGGCGACCTGCTTGTCGCTCATGATCGAGCGGGCCAGGGTCAGGGAGTGGGTGGGCGACAGCGGCTGGCTGGAGACCTTGGTGACCTTGCCATCGATCTTGATGGCCGGCGGAAAGTCTGCGGTAATGAACAAATCGCTGCCATTGCGCTGCACCATCAGCTTCAACAGGTCGTTGATGAACTTACTGGCCTGATCCCGTTCCATGACAATCCTCTCTGGGCACCGTTATTGTTGCTGCTGCAACAGCTGCCGGGGAGGATCTGCCGGGCTGAGAGGCTCAGGGCTCGATCCGGGCGCTTGTCTGCCGCAGTCGCGTGGAGAGTTTGCGCGTGAACAAGGCCAGCAAATAGGCGGCCGTGGACGCATCCAACTCCATCATGGCGTCCAGTGTATCGGCCTTCAGCACAGCCAGTGCACAGTCGGTGCTCGTGGTGCATGAAGAAAAGCGGGGACTGCTGTCAAACAGAGACATTTCGCCCAGCACCTCGCCGGGGTGGGTGTCGGCCAGGTGCACGGTTTGGCCGTTGGCCAGTTGCCGATCGACCCGTACCTGGCCGCTCAGCACAATCAGCAGGTAATCGCCCAGCTCACCTTGCTGGATCAGGGTTTGATCGGCCGGCACCTGGTAGAACTCCAGGTACTGCACCATCTGGTCGATAAAGGGGGACTGGAGCAGGGACAGCGCGGCATCCTGGGCCCAGACCATGCGCAGCGCGGTGGCCGGATCGGCAGGTGCCAGCAACTGGGCGTGGATGGCCTTGCGGCGCTGGCTCCACAGCACATAGGGCACTTGCGTGGTGCTGGCCTGCTGGAAGCCATGGAGGAAGAATCCGGTATCAGCCTCGGCGGCATCGTCTGCCGGGGACGCGCAAAGCAAGCGGTTCATGGCCCAGGGTCTCCTTTGATCCCATAAAGCATAAAGGGCGCCAGCGGTACTGGCAATTACCGCTGGTGCCCATCGTGCAACCGTTTGTCAGTTGGCGAATGAATAAGCCGTTAACCCGGGAAGTTCTCCGGCGTCTTGGCCTTGCTGCGCGCCTCGGCCGGGCTGATCACATTGCGGCGCACCAGGTCGGTCAGGTTCTGGTCCAGGGTCTGCATGCCCATATTGCTGCTGGTCTGGATGGTCGAGTACATCTGCGCCACCTTGGCCTCGCGGATCAGATTGCGGATGGCCGGGGTGCCCAGCATGATCTCGTGCGCGGCGACCCGGCCCTGGCCGTCCTTGGTCTTGCACAAAGTCTGGGAGATCACGGCCTGCAAAGATTCGGACAGCATGGCGCGCACCATTTCCTTCTCTTCGGCCGGGAAGACGTCGATGATCCGGTCCACCGTCTTGGCGGCGCTGGAGGTGTGCAAGGTGCCAAACACCAAGTGGCCGGTTTCTGCGGCCGTCATCGCCAGGCGGATGGTTTCCAGGTCGCGCATTTCGCCCACCAGAATCGCGTCCGGGTCCTCACGCAGTGCCGAGCGCAGCGCGGCGTTGAACGACAGGGTTTGCGGGCCCACTTCGCGCTGGTTGATCAGGCATTTCTTCGACTCATGCACGAATTCGATGGGGTCTTCCACGGTCAAAATGTGGCCGTATTCGTTTTCGTTCAGGTAGTTGACCATGGCAGCCAAGGTGGTGGACTTGCCCGAGCCGGTGGGGCCCGTTACCAGCACCATGCCGCGCGGCTTGAGCGACAGTTCTGCAAAGATCTTGGGGGCGTTGAGCTGCTCCAGGGTCAGGATCTTGCTCGGAATGGTCCGGAACACGGCGCCCGAACCCCGGTTTTGGTTGAAGGCGTTGACGCGGAAACGGGCCAAGCCCTCGATCTCGAACGAGAAGTCGACTTCCAGGAATTCTTCGTACTGCTTGCGCTGGGCATCGCTCATGATGTCGTACACCATGGCGTGGACTTGCTTGTGGTCCAGTGGATCGACATTGATGCGGCGCACATCGCCGTGGACCCGGATCATCGGCGGCAGGCCGGCAGACAAGTGCAAGTCAGACGCTTTGTTTTTGACACTGAATGCCAGCAATTGGGTGATATCCACGGCAGTTCCCTCGTTGTTTTGGTACGCTTTGCGTGCAAGGCCTCGTTTTCAAAACGTTCTAAGGCCGTGCATATTTTTACATTATGAGCACGATTCCCGAAAAAATTCAGCAGGTTCGCCTGCAAATCGACAACGCCTGCCGTGCCTGTGGTCGGCCTGACAACAGTGTCCAGCTGCTGGCCGTCTCCAAGACCTTTGGGGTCGACGCCATTGCCGAAGCTGCCGAGGCGGGCCAGCGCGCCTTTGGCGAAAACTACATCCAGGAAGCGGTCGAGAAGATCCGCTACTTTGCCGAGCACGATGCCTGGAAGGACCAGGGCCTGGTCTGGCACTGCATTGGCCCGATCCAGAGCAACAAGACCCGCCTGGTGGCAGAAAACTTTGACTGGGTGCACACGGTGGACCGGCTCAAGACGGCCGAGCGCCTGTCTGCCCAGCGGCCCGCCCAGCTGCCGCCGCTGCAGATCTGCATCCAGGTCAATGTGGATGGCGGCAGTACCAAATCCGGCGTCGCCCCGGGCGACGTGGCTGCGCTGGTGCAGCAGGTGGCCCAGCTGCCGCAACTGCAGCTGCGGGGCGTGATGAGCATCCCCGATGTGCTGCCCGACTTTGCCGCGCAGCTGGCCGTGCACCAGCGGGTCAAGGCCGTGTTTGACGATATCGCCGCGCTGGGCCTGCCGCAGCTGGCGCAGTGGGACACCCTCTCGCTGGGCATGACCGCCGATCTGCAGGCCGCCGTGCAGGCCGGATCGACGATGGTGCGCGTGGGCAGCGGCATCTTTGGCCAGCGCGACTACGGCAGCCCGCGCTGAATGAACACCGCGACCGGCAGCGCGGCAGCCGCACAGGCTGCGTGCTAAGCTGGCCCCCCATTCCCCCCGATACGCCCCATTCATAGACAGGAGACACCCCATGCCAGGATTGCTACCCGACGTTGACCCCGATGGCCTGTTGGAGTTTTCGGTGGTGTACACCGACCGCGCGCTCAACCACATGTCGCACCGGTTCATTGGTGTGATGGGTGAGGTGCTGCGCATCCTCAAAACCACCTACCACGCCCACACGGCGGTGATCGTGCCGGGCAGTGGCACCTTTGGCATGGAGGCAGTGGCCCGCCAGTTTGCCAACCGCGCCAAGGTGCTGATTGTGCGCAATGGCTGGTTCAGCTACCGCTGGACCCAGATTTTTGAAGAAGGCGGCCTGGGCGGCAGCGCGGTGATCTGCAAGGCCCGCCCCCAAGGCACGGGCCCCCAGGATCCTTGGGCACCTTGCCCGGCCGAAGAGGTCGCGGCAGCCATCCGCAAGGACAAGCCCCAGGTGGTGTTTGCCCCGCATGTCGAGACCGCTAGCGGCATTGTGCTGCCCGACGACTACCTCCAGACCATCAGCGCCGCCGCGCATGAGGTGGGCGCGCTGATGGTGCTCGATTGCGTGGCCAGCGGCGCCATCTGGGTGGACATGCAAAAGACCGGTGTCGATGTGCTGATCACCGCACCGCAAAAGGGCTGGAGCGGCCCGCCCTGCTGCGCCATGGTGATGCTCTCCGAGCGTGCCCGCAAGGCCATTGAAGACACCAAGAGCAGCAGCTTCTCTTGCGACCTGAAGAAGTGGATGCAGATTGCCGAAGGCTACGAGAAGGGCCAGCATGCCTACCACGCCACCATGCCCACCGATTCGCTGGTGAAGCTGTGCGAGGTCATGCAAGAGGCCGAGGCCTATGGCCTGGACAAGCTGCGCGAAGAGCAGACCCAACTGGGCCAGGAGATACGCGCACTGCTCAAGGCCCGGGGCTTTCCGAGCGTGGCGGCCAAGGGTTTTGAGGCGCCCGGCGTGGTCGTCAGCTACACCACGGATCCCGAGATCCAGAACAGCAAGAAATTTGCCAGCGTGGGCCTGCAAACCGCTGCCGGCGTGCCGCTGATGTGCGACGAAGGGCCGGACTTCAAGACCTTCCGTATCGGCCTGTTTGGCCTCGACAAATGGCATAACGTCGAACGCAGCGTGGGCCATCTGCGCCAGGCGCTCGATGGTTTAGGTATCAAGGGTTAACTTGTGTTTTAACGCCTGCTGCGCCTGCGATCCGGGTGCAAAATGCAGGCTTTTCTGAAAAATATTGGATTGGATTTCGCCATGAAAGCATTGACCGCCAGCGCCCTGTTCGCTGCCATCGCCCTGACCGCTGGTTTTGCCCAGGCCCAGAGCAAGCCCGTGACGACCCAGAGCGGCCTGGTGTTTGAAAGCATCAAGGACGGCACCGGCGCCAGCCCCAAGAAGACCGACACCGTCAAGGTGCACTACAAAGGCACCTTCCCCGACAGCGGCAAGGAGTTCGACAGCTCCTACAAGCGCGGTGAGCCGATCGAGTTCCCGCTGCAAGGCGTGATCCCCTGCTGGACCGAAGGCGTGCAGCTGATGAAGGTGGGCGGCAAGGCCAAGCTGACTTGCCCTGCGGCGATTGCCTATGGCGCCCGTGGCGCCGGTGGCGTGATCCCGCCCAATGCCACCTTGAACTTTGAAGTGGAACTGCTGGGCATCAAGGGCCAGTAAACCCTGCTTCCCAAAAGCTGAAAAGCCTCCGCGTCTTGCTGGCGCGGAGGCTTTTTGTTTAGTTGCCTTTACCGTCAGTGGGCGGCAATGCGTCCTGGTTTCGCAGCGCCTCGACCAAGGCCAAGGTGCCCGGGTAATCCGGAATCAGCCGGAGCGCAGCATTTTTGAGCTGGCCCAAGCGATCACGACTCTTAAGCGTGCCTTGCGCATGTAGCAAGACCGATGCATCTACCAATTGCTGCAGCTCGTCTGGGGTGGGCTTGGAAAGCAGAATCAAAGAGGAATAGCGTTGACACGCGCGTTTGGCGGCGATGCGCTGCACACGGCATTCGGGGCAATGCACGCAGTCGGCGTCTACGTAGAACTGCAGCACTTCATACCAGTGTTTTTGTTCGGCTGCAAAAAAGATGAAGGGGCGTTGGCAGCTACGACAGAGTTTGCGCATGTCGACATAGCACTCGCGCGGGAAAACGTTGAAATTTTGCTTGCTTGTGTCAGCCATCAGCACCGACTCAGGAAAGATGTCCCTGGACCTATAGGACCAATGGCCCCGCAAAATGGCCTCTGTTGAGACGCCTTGCACATTCGATGGTATCGGCGCACTCCCATAGCGCGGGTGCGGTACAAGGTCGGGTGACTGGCTGCGTTTTTTCTTTTTCATGTGCCTCATGTGCGGATGCTGTCCAGCTCAGTGTCGCTCAATCCCCAGGCGCTTGGCCAGCCGTTGCAGGTTGGCGCGGTCCAGTTGCAGTTCGCGCGCGGCTGCGGCCCAGTTGCCGCTGTGGCGGGCCAGGCTGGCGCTGAGCAGTTGGCGCTCGTAGCGCTCCACCTGGGTGCGCAGGCCCAAAGGCTCAGCGTTGGCGACTGCCACCTCGGCAGTGGGCAGGGGCGCGATAAGGCTGGCTGCCTGCTGGCCTGGTGGCAGCGGTGCGGCGGCGGCACCATCCCACAGGTCTTCGTCGCCAATGCTCAGCATGCGGGGCTTGGTACTGTCCTTGCGCTGGCCCAGGGTGCGGCTCAAGGCCTTGAGCACCGCGCGGCTGATGCAGTGCTCCAGTTCGCGCACATTGCCGGGCCAGGGGTAGCGCAGCAGGGCTGCCTGGGCAGCGGCATCCAGCCGCAGGCCGCCTAGTTGCAGGCGGGCGCGGTTCTCTTCGAGGAAGCAGCCAGCCAGCACCAAGGTGTCGCTGTCTCGCACACGCAGCGGGGGTACCACCACCGGGTAGACGCAAAGGCGGTGGTAAAAATCGGCGCGCATGCGGCCGGCCTGCACCTCGGCGGCCAGGTCGCGGTTGGTGGCGGCAATCACGCGCACATCCACCTGGTGCTCCCGGTCCGAGCCCAGGCGCTGCAGCTGGCCGCTTTGCAGCACGCGCAGCAGCTTGGCCTGCACCGACAGCGACAGCTCGCCCACCTCATCCAGGAACAAGGTGCCGTGCTGGGCCTGCTCGAACTTGCCACGCCGCTCGTTCAACGCGCCGGTGAAGGCGCCGCGCACATGGCCAAACAATTCGCTCTCGACCAGGTTGTCGGGCAGGGCCGCGCAGTTGATGCTGACCAGCGGCTGCGCCGCGCGCGCTGATTGCGCATGCACGGCTTGGGCGACCAGCTCCTTGCCGGTGCCCGTCTCTCCGGTGATCAGCACACACAAATCGCTGGCGGCGACCAGTGCAATGCTGCTTTGCAGCTGGCGAATGGCGGGGCTGGTACCCAGGATCTGGCGGCCCCGATCGGCACCGGCATTGCGCGGCGCGGGCGCCGTGGCACTGCGTGCGGCCTGGGACAGCTGCTGCACCCGCTCGGCCGTGGCCACCGTGGCGGCGGCCAGGTTGCTAAAGGCCTGCAGCAGCTCCAGCGCATTGTCATCGGCAAAGCGCTCGGGCTCCAGCGCATCCAAGGTCAGCAGGCCCCAGGCCAGGCCGCCGGTCTGCAGCACGCAGCCCATGCAGTCATGCACATGCAGCTCGCCGGGTTTGGTGATCAGGCCGTCATAGGGGTCGGGCAGGGGGCTGTCGGGCGCAAAGCGCATGGCCTGGCCGGCGGCCAGCAGCTGGGCCAGGCGCGGGTGATCGGCCACCTTGAAGCGCCGGCCCAAGGTATCGGGCACCAGGCCATCAATGGCCACGGGCTCCAGCCATTCGCCATTGAGGCGCAGCAGCGCCACGGCATCGGCCGGCAGCAGGGTGCGCAAGGCGGCAAGCAGGCGGCGCAGGCGCTCGCGCTCAGGCATTTCCTGGGCGAGATCGGCCACCAGCGGAATCACGGCGTGGAGAATTTTGGAGGATGTCAAAACGACTCGGGGTGTCAAAAACACAGCATTTACCTGGGGTCATTATGACTGCATACATTGTGCAAGATATTGATATTCCACAAACTCGGTGTTGGCACGCTGCGTGCATTGTTGATGGCAACCACATGCAAGGAGTGTTAGATGCTGACCGATAGCCAAAAACAGATCATCCAGGCCACCGTGCCGCTGCTGGAGACCGGCGGCGAGGCGCTGACCACGCATTTTTACCAAATGATGCTGAGCGAGTACCCCGAGGTGCGCCCGTTGTTCAACCAGGCCCACCAGCAAAGCGGTGCCCAGCCCCGCGCGTTGGCGCACAGCGTGCTGATGTATGCCAAACACATCGACAAGCTGGAAAACCTGGGTGACCTGCCCGCGCAGATCATCAACAAGCATGTGGCGCTGCAGGTGCAGCCCGGCCAGTACCAGATTGTGGGCACGTGTTTGCTGCGCGCCATCCGCGAGGTGCTGGGCGCCGAGATCGCCACCGATGCGGTGATCGACGCCTGGGCCGCCGCCTACACCCAGCTGGCCGATATCCTGATCGCTGCCGAGACCCAGGCCTATGACGACATTGCCCATGCCGAAGGCGGCTGGCGCGGTGCGCGTGCCTTCAAGCTGGTGCAGAAGGTGGCAGAGAGCGCCGAGATCAGCTCCTTCTACCTGGAGCCCGCCGATGGCAAGGCGGTGATCAGCCACCAACCGGGCCAGTACATTGGGCTGCGTGCCATCGTGGATGGCACAGAACAGCGCCGCAACTACTCGCTGTCGGCCCCCAGCAATGGCCGCAGCTACCGCATCAGCGTCAAGCGCGAGCCCGGTGGCAAGGTCTCCAACTACCTGCATGGTCTGCAAGTGGGCGACACCTTGGAGCTGTTTGCACCGGCCGGCCATTTCACCCTGCAGGCCAGCGAGCGGCCCCTGGTGCTGATCAGCGGCGGCGTGGGCATCACCCCCACGTTGCCGATGCTCGAAGCCGCGTTGCAGACCGACCGCCCCATCACCTTTATTCACTGTGCCCGTGGCAGTGCGGTGCATGCCTTCCGTGCGCAGATCGATGCGCTGGCCCAGGCGCACAGCCAGCTGCAGCCGCTCTATGTGTATGACCAGGTGGCCGATGGCGAGGCGGTAGCCGCCCAGGGCCCTTTGACCGAGGACCTGCTGGGCCAGTGGCTGCCGGCCTCGCGCGATGCCGATGTGTACTTTCTCGGCCCCAAGCCATTCATGCGTTCGGTCAAAGCCTCGCTGCACAAGCTGGGTGTGCCCGCAGCCCAGGTGCGCTACGAGTTCTTTGGCCCGGCCGAGGCGCTGGCCTGATACCAGGCCTGTGACCGCCTGACGGGCCTGCGGCAAGGCCAGCCGCATGCAAAAACCCGGCCCATCCCCGCCAGCATCGGCGAGGGTGGGTCGGGTTTTTTTGAATCACCGGACTGCTGTGAGGGCAGTCCGGGGAGGTCGATCAGGCCAGGACTCAGTCCTTGTAATAGGCCTCGACCTTGCCCTTGATCTTGATCAGCAGGGGCTTGCCCTTGCGGTCCACGGTCTTGCCGGCGGGCACCTTGACCCAGCCTTCGCTCACGCAGTATTCCTCGACATCCACGCGCTCCGTGCCGTTGAAGCGGATGCCGATATCGTGGTCGAAGACCTCGCGCACAAAGTGCGGGCTCTTGGGATCGATGGACAGGTGGTCGGGCAACTCGGGGCGGGCGGTGGTATCGGTCATGGTCTTGGGCAGAAGAGGACGCGGCCATTGGCCGCACAGGCCGACATTGTCCACACTTTGCGGGCACCCCGCCCGGTAGAGGGAAACAGCGCAGTTGGCTGACTTGGCAAGCCCTGGTGCTTGCCGCTACAGTGCTCTGCATGCCCTTGCTCCTGACTGAAGAACAGCAGCGTTTGCTGCGCCGCGCCAAGCTCACCCCTCTGCTGCTGCTGCTGCTGGTGGCCTTGCTGTTCATCGTGGCCAGTTGGTGCCTGGGCCAGCCGTTTGCCCAGACGAAGCACTGGCAGCTGGCATTGCGCTGCTTGCGCGCGATGACCGAGGCGGGCATGGTGGGCGCGCTGGCTGACTGGTTTGCCGTGGCGGCGCTGTTCAAGCACATCCCCATTCCCTGGATCTCGCGGCACACGGCCATCATTCCGCGCAACAAGGACCGCATTGGCGAGAACCTGGCCGTGTTTGTGCGTGAGCGCTTTCTCGACGGGGATTCGCTGGTGCAACTGGTGCGCACCCACCAGCCGGCCGACAAGCTGGCGCAGTGGCTCAAATCCCCTGCCAATGCCGAGCTGCTGGGCCACCAGGTGGCACGCCTGGCCGCCGCTGCGCTGGCCACGGTGCAGGATGCGCAGGTCGAGCGTTTCATCAAGCTGGCGCTGCGCACCTTGCTGGGCCAGCTCGATCTGTCGCAGTCGCTGTCGAAACTGCTGACGGTGCTGACCCACAATGGCCGCCACCAGGTGCTGCTGGCGCAGGCGCTGGACAAGCTGGTCGAGCTGCTGCACGAGGCCGAGACCCGCACCTTGATCGCCCAGACCATTGCCCACTGGCTCAAGACCGAGCACCCGCTCAAGGAAAAGATGCTGCCCACCGGCTGGCTCAGCGACAAGGGCTCGGCGATGATCGCCAGCAGCCTGGAGCACCTGCTGGACGCGATTGCCGATAACCCAGGCCATGTGCTGCGGGCCAAGTTTGACCAGACCATGCAGGAATGGGTGGAGCGCCTGGCGACCGACCCGGCCTGGCATGCCAAGGGCGAAGAGGTGCGCCGCTACCTGCAGCACGACCCCGCTGTCGGCCAGTATGTGCAGGAGCTGTGGCAAAGCCTGCGCGCCAGCCTGCAGGCCGATCTGGCCAACGAGCATTCGGCCATGTCGCGCAATGTGCGGGGCATGGGCCTGTGGCTGGGCAAGTCGCTGGCAGGCGACCCCGCCCTGCGCAGCGCGCTGAACACGCGCATGGAGCTGTGGGTGCGGGAGCTGGCGCCAGAGATTTCGCAGTTCTTCGGCACCCATATTGCCGACACCGTCAAACGCTGGGATGCACGTGAACTGGGCGAGCTGATCGAGTGGAATATTGGCCGCGATCTGCAGTACATCCGCATCAACGGCACCTTGGTGGGCGGCCTGATCGGCTTTGTGCTGTTCTGGTTGGGTTGGCTGTTGAACCACCTGGGCGCGGGTACGGTGTAGGCATAACAGCAACATGTCGGGATCAAACTGCTTCACCTTGTCTTCACATTAGTCAACACTTCTTTATCGATGCATATAATAAGAAGCATTCGCATTTGTTAATCGTCAATCCACGTTCTTCGTTGCCCAGCCAGGTGGCACCAGCCATCTCCATGCCGCACAGCCCGGCATGCACGCCAGGGCGGCCCAGGTTCAGACCGCTCTGACCACCTGCCGCGCCGCGACTGACACCTCCAACCCCCGCGAATAACCGCTGGCCCTGCGCCTGCGCTTTGCCTGAACGTCACGAGCGACCAGGTGGCGCAGCCGCATGCCATACCTTGATCTGAACCGGAGTTTTCCATGACCGCCCGCCACCTCGCCGCCGCCTGCGCTGCCCGCCCTTCTTTGCAGCGCCATGACCGCCTTTCATCGCGCCTTGCTGCACCCCATGCGTGGCGTGCCACGGCCTGGGTGGCAGCGGCCTTGCTGAGCGGGCCTGCCATGGCACGGGCCGAGACGGACGCCGACAAAACCTTGTCGACCGTGGTGGTGACGGCCTCGGGCTTTGAGCAGGCGGTGGAAGATGCGCCAGCGTCGATCACCGTGATCCCGCGCCAGGAGCTGGAGAAAAAAGCCTACCGCGATGTGACCGATGCGCTGCGCGATGTGCCCGGCGTGGTCATCACCGGCGGTGGTAGCTCCAGCGACATCAGCATTCGGGGCATGGCATCGAACTACACGATGATTCTGGTGGACGGCAAACCGCAAAACTCACGCGAGACCCGCCCCAACAGCGATGGCGCGGGCATCGAGCAAGGCTGGTTGCCGCCGCTCAGCGCCATCGAGCGCATCGAGGTGGTGCGCGGCCCCATGTCTTCGCTCTACGGCTCGGACGCGATGGGCGGCGTGGTCAACATCATCACGCGCAAGGTGGCCAAGCAGTGGACCGGCACCTTGAGCGCCGAGACCATGCAGCAAGAGTCCTCTGCCTCGGGCGATATCTACCAGACCAACTTCTACCTGGCCGGCCCGATCAAGAGCGATGTGCTGGGCCTGCAGATCTACGGCCAGAAATCGCGCCGCCTGGAAGACAAGTTTGTCGGCGGTTTCAACGAGCAAGACAGCAGCTCGGGCACGGCCAAGCTCACGCTCACCCCCAACAAGGACCATGACTTTGCGCTGGAAGTGGGCCGCACCTTGCAGGACCGCTATGCCACGGCCGGCAAGAGCGCCAGCCGCGCCTCCAGCTACTCGGACTATGCGCGCAACCACGTGGCGATCTCGCACACCGGGCGCTGGGGTTTTGGCACCTCGACCACCTACCTGCAGCACGAAGAGGTGGACAACCCCGGCCGCCAGATGAATCTGAAGAACACCGAGTTCAACAGCCAGATCGTGATGCCGATCGGCGAGCGCAACCTGACCACCTTGGGCCTGAGCTACAAGCATGAAAAGCTGATGGACAACGGCAACCAGATGAAGGTGGACAACCCCATCAACACGCTCAAGCGCTACCAGTGGGCGCTGTTTGCCGAGAACGAATGGCGGGTGACCGATGCGATTGCGCTGACCACCGGCCTGCGCATGAACCATGACCAGAACTACGGCACTGACTGGACGCCCCGCGTCTACGGCGTCTGGCATGCCACGCCGCAGTGGAGCGTCAAAGGCGGCATCTCCACCGGCTTCAAATCGCCCAGCCTGCGCGCGGCAGTGGCCGATTGGGGCCAGATCACCGGTGGCGGCGGCGACCCGGCCATCATCCGGGGCAACCCCGACCTCAAACCAGAGAAGAGCACCAGCCAGGAGCTGGGCGTGATTTGGGACAACCGCCGCGACTTTACCGGCAGCCTGACCCTGTTCAACACCGACTTCAAGGACAAGATCACCGAGGTGCGCAGCTGTGAGGACACCGAGGGCGGCGGCCGCGCTATCGTGACTGGCAACTGCACGGTGCTGGGCACGCCCTACAAGTTCATCAGCGACCGCACCAATGTCGACAAGGCCACCATGCGCGGTGTGGAGGCCACGGCCACCTGGAAAGCCAGCGAAGCCCTGCGGCTGGCCGCCAACTACACCTTCACCCGCTCGGAGCAAAAGAGCGGCCGCTTTGCGGGCCAGCCCCTCAACAAGATGCCCAAGCACATGCTCAATGCCACCCTGGATTGGCAGAGCACGGACAAGCTGGGCGTGTGGAGCCGGCTCAACTTCCGGGGCAAAAGCTCGGACTACCTCAGCCGCACCTCCATCGCCAAGGGCTCGCCGTCGTTCACCTTCCTGGACCTGGGCCTGAACTACGCCTACAGCAAGGATGTGCGCTTGAGCACCGGCATCTACAACCTGTTTGACAAGCGGGTCGATACCGCCACCTATGACGCGGTGTATGACGGCCGCCGTTATTGGGCCAAAGTCACTGTCGGTTTCTAAGGACCGGTTGCAGAACCGTCGCCGCATGGGATGGAGGTGGATCGGGATGGGCCGCAAGGCATCTTTTGCAGTCAATATGGCCCTATTGGCGAGGAAGATAATGCAGCGAATCGCCCGCGACCGCGTTCAGACCACGGCAGGGAGTTTTGCAGCGGATCCTAAGCTGTAGCTTTTAAACCATAGCGGAGAGTTGGCGCAGCACCCCAGCGCCAGCACCCGCACACCCGCGCCCCGCCTGGCTGTCATGCAGTTGCAGAGCGCGCGGATTAGTTGCGCCCGAAATAACTTTACAGTCGCGAAACTTCGCATTCCGTAACAATTCTTCATCAATCTCTATAATGAGAACTATTCGCATATAAATGTCTCGCGTTCCCCTGGCTGCCTATCGCTGGATAGGGCAGACATGCCTCCTCGGGACGGTGCCCTGACAAGCGCCGGGACCGCAGACCTGCACAACAAGCGAAGCATCGCTGGCCCGCCGCCAGCGCCAGTCGATGGCCACCATCTGCTGGCGCCTGAGGCGTGGCTGTTGACCCCCTCATTACTGAAAATTTCCATGTCCTCCTCTGCCTCCCTGGCAGTGGGTCGCGCGTCAGCACGGCCTCTGCGTCTTGATTTCCACCGGCTGCCATCGGCACCCCAGGGCCTCGCGCTGCGCGCCATCGCTGGCGTGGTGGCCGGCATGCTGGTCCATGGCGCAGCGGCAGCGCAGGCAGCCGATACCGCAGAGCCATCTGCCAGCGAAAAAACGCTGGGCACCGTGGTGGTCACGGCGGCAGGCTTTGAGCAGGAGGTGACCCAGGCACCCGCATCAATCACGGTGATCCCGCGCGAGAAGCTGGAGCAGGGCGCCTACAGCAACCTGCACGACGCGCTGCGCGATGTGCCGGGTGTGATCATGACGCCGTCGGACAACAACTCCAACGACATCAGCCTGCGCGGCATGGGTGCCAACTACACCTTGATCCTGGTCGATGGCAAACGCATGAGTACGCGTGAGACGCAGACCAATGGCTCGACCGGTACCGACCAAAGCTGGGTGCCACCGCTCGAAGCGATCGAGCGCATCGAGGTGGTGCGCGGGCCCATGTCCTCGCTCTACGGCTCGGACGCCATGGGCGGCGTGATCAATATCATCACCCGCAAAGTCGCCAAGCAGTGGCATGGCTCGCTGCGCGCCGATGCCACCTTGCAAGAGCGCTCCGCATCGGGCAATGCCTACCAGAGCAATTTCTACCTCTCGGGCCCCATCAAGGAAGAGATGCTGGGCATCAGCCTGTACGGCAACTACAGCAAGCGCGACGAAGACCGCATCTACCAGGGCTACAACGACAGCGATACCAAGGCGCTCAACGCCCGCATTGCGCTGACGCCCAACAAGGACCACGACATCATTGCCGAGCTGGGCTCGGCCAAGCAGCATTTCATCTCCACCCCGGGCAAGACCTTGCTCGATACCGAGGCGCTGTCGGACCGCAAGTTCGAGCGCGAGAACTACGCGCTGCAGCACAAGGGCCGCTGGGGCTGGGCCTCGTCCGATACCTATGTGCAGCATGAGAAGACGCGCAACATCTCGCGCGAGATGACCATCAAGAACACGGTGGCCAACAGCAGCTGGGTGGTTCCGGTGGGTGAGTCGCACATCGTCAGCACCGGCCTGTACTACAACAAGCAGGACCTGACCGATACCACCACCAACACCTTGCCGGGCAGCAACCGCACCACCGCCGACCGCACCCAGTACGCCTGGTTTGCCGAGGACGAATGGCGCCTGCGCGAAGACTTTGCGCTGACTGGCGGCCTGCGCTTTGACCACGACAGCAAGGGCGGATCGCAATGGAGCCCGCGCCTCTACGGCGTGTGGAACCTGAGCCCGCGCTGGACCGTCAAGGGCGGTGTCTCCACCGGCTTCCGCGCCCCATCCTTGCGCCAGACCTTGGGCGACTGGGGCCAGGCCAGCCGGGGCGGCAACATCTATGGCAACCCGGATCTGAAGCCGGAGAAATCGCTGTCCAAGGAAGTGGGCGTGCTCTACAACGATGGCGCAGGCTTGTCAGCCGGGCTGACGGTGTTTGACAACGACTTCCGCGACAAGATCACCCGCATTGCCTGCCCCGAGTGCGGGCCGCTCAATGCCTCCGGCAACACCCCGACCACGAACGTCAACATCGACAAGGCAGTGACGCGCGGCATCGAGGCAACCCTGACCATGCCGCTGGCCCGCAGCCTGGATCTGAACTCCAGCTACACCTTTACCCGTTCCGAGCAAAAGAGCGGCGAGTTCGCCGGCCAGCCGCTGTCGCAGCTGCCGCGCCACATGCTGAACGTGGCGCTGGACTGGAAGCCGTCTGACCGCTGGAACGGCTGGACCAAGCTCTCCTACCGGGGCAAGGAAAGCCAGCCCACCGGCGGGCGCTCTGCCCGTACCTGGGTGGCTGGCAGCTATGCGATGTTCGATATCGGTGGCTCGTTCCACTACAACAAGAACACCACCTTCTTCGCCGGCATCTACAACCTGTTTGACAAGGATGTGTACTACGAAGACTACGCCACGGTGCAGGATGGCCGTAGGTACTGGGTGGGCATGAACCTCAAGTTCTAAACCACCCACGCGGCGCTCCGCGTTTGCGGGGGCGCCGCCTCAATTTGATGGACTTGCATTGGAGATAGACATGACCCAGCCATTCACCTCGGCCTGCTGGCGCGCCAGCGCTGCAGCCGCCCTCGCCACGTCGCTGTTCACTGCGCCTGCAGCCTTTGCGCAAACGCCCACCACCCAGGCCCCGGCCACCCTCACCGTGCAACATGCCAAGGGCAGCGCGACGGTGCCATTGGCACCCAAGCGGGTGGTCGTCTACGACCTGGCATCGCTGGACACCATGCTGGCGCTGAACCTGCCAGTGACCGCCTTGGCCAAGGCCAACTTCCCCAGCTATATGCAGGCCTACGCGGATGCGCGCTACCTGCCGGCTGGCACTTTGTTTGAGCCCGATTTTGACGCGCTGAGCCAGATCCGGCCTGACCTGATCGTCGTGGCCGGGCGCAGCGCCGGCAAGTACGACATCCTGAGCAAGATTGCGCCGACGCTGGATCTGTCGGTCAACAACCAGCAGCTGCTGGCCGACATGCAGCGCAATGTGACGACGCTTGCATCCCTGTGGGGCAAGCAGGCCCAGGGTGAGCAGCTAATGCAGCGCGTGCGCGCCGAGGTGGAGAGCACCCGCGCGCTGGCCCAGCAGCAGGCGCCCGGCCTGTTGGTGCTGGCCATCAGCACGACGATCAACGCCCAGCCGCCCGGCGCCCGCTTTGGCCTGCTGCACGATGTGCTGGGCGTTAAGCCCGCCTTGCCGGCCGATGCCAGCAAGCCACGCGGTGTGCCGATGAAGATGGAAGACATCAGCCAGCTCAACCCCGCCTGGCTGTATGTGATTGACCGCAATGCCGGCACCGGCAGCACCACGGGCCGCGACGGCAAGCCGGTCGTCGCCAGCACCGAGCTGTTCAACAACGACGCCATCCGCAACAGCGCCGCTGGCCAGCAAGGCCGGCTGGTGTTTTTGGATCCGCAGGTCTGGTACCTGCTGGGCGTGGCGGGCCCACAGGCCATGCTGCAGACGACGGCACAGCTCAAGGCGGCCTGGCAGGCCAAGCAGCGCTGAGCGCCTTACCTAAGCAATCCCTGCGCAGATGCAAAAAAGGAGTGCGGTACAGCACTCCTTTTTCTTGGGACGATGGCGCTTGCTTTGATCAGCGGCCGTGCAACTGCACCGCCTGGCTGGCGGCCAGCGCGGCAATGTCTTCGCTGCTGTAGCCCAGCTCCTGCAGCACCTCGGCGGTGTGCTCGCCATACTGCGGCGCGCCGCGCCGGGTCACGCCATTGCCGTGCGAGAACTTGATGGGCAGGCCCAGTGCCTGCACCTGGCCGGCGACGGGGTGGTCGACCTCGATGACCATGTCGCGTGCCAGGGTCTGCGGGTCTTCCAGCATGTCCTTGATCTTGCGCACCGGGCCGGCGGGCACGCCGGCTTGCTCGAACTTGTCGACCCAGTAGTCGGTGCTGTTGCTGCGCATGGCCTCGGTGATGAGGGAGATCAGCAGATCGCGGTTGGCCATGCGCTCGCGGTTGCTGGCAAAGCGCTCGTCCTCCAGCAGGTGTTCGAGCTGCAGCACGCGGGTCATGCCCACCCAGGTGGCCTGGCTCACCGCGCCAATGTTGATCCAGCCGTCTTGCGTAGGTATCGCCTGGTAGGGCGCGGCGACCGGGTGGGCCGAGCCCATGGGGCCGGCCGATTCGCCAGTCGCAAAGGCCATGGCGACTTGCCAGTAGGTATGCACCATCGAGGCCTCGTACAGCGAGGTATCGACGTACTGGCCTTCACCCGTGCGCAGCCGCTCGACATAGGCGGCCAGCACGCCGGTCGAGGCCAGGATGCCGGCGGTCACATCACCAATCGGCACGCCGACCTTGACGGGCGGGCGGCCCGGGCCTTCGCCAGTCAGGCTCATGATGCCGGACATGCCCTGCGCAATCAGGTCGTAGCCTGCGCGCTTGGCATAGGGGCCGTTGAGGCCAAAGCCCGTGATCTTGCAGTAGATCAGGCCGGGGTTGCTGGCGCGCAGCA
The DNA here is from genome assembly GCF_024809975.1 of Comamonas sp. BIGb0152. GTDB lineage: Bacteria > Pseudomonadota > Gammaproteobacteria > Burkholderiales > Burkholderiaceae_C > Comamonas. The sequence continues at coordinate 47,052 of NZ_JANUDY010000014.1, read as the reverse complement.
CCTCATAGCCCAGGCCGAGTTTTTCCATGGTGCCGGGGCGGAAGTTCTCGATCACCACATCGGCCTTGTCGATGAGGCGGCGCACCACCTGCAGGCCATCGGGGTGCTTGAGGTCGACGGCAATACCGCGCTTGTTGCGGTTGACGATCATGAAGGTGGCGGACTCACCCTGGATCTCGGGGGGGATCGCGCGGCGGGTGTCGTCGCCGCCGGGCAGGCGCTCGACCTTGACCACCTCGGCGCCCATGTCGGCCAGCAGCAAGCCGCCCACGGGGCCTGCCATGACATTGGTGAGCTCAACAACAACGAGGCCCGACAGCGGGCCTGTGCGCGGGGAAGGGGAGGGCTGCATGAACGCTGTTACTTTCCTGTGAAAACCGGCTTGCGCTTGTCCAAAAAGGCGCGGTAGCCTTCGGTGAAATCCTGCGTGTCAAAGCAGGCGTAGCCCTCTTGCTGGTCGGCATCCGTCAGCGGGGTGCCGCTTTGCAGCCGGGCGATGAATTTTTTGTGCCAGCGTGCTGACAGCGGCGCCAGGCCGCTGATGCGGGCGACAGTCTGGGCCAGCTCCTCGTCCCAGGCTGCCTGCGGAACCACGCGGGTGACCAGGCCTTTGGCATAAGCCTCTTGCGCATCCAACAGCCGCCCTTCGAGCAGCAGCTCCAGCGCCACCTGGGGGCCCGCGACATGCACCAGCGCTTCCAGCTCTGGGTAGGCGAGCACACCGCCCAGGCGGCCGATGGGGATGCCAAAGCGGGCGTCATCACTGGCCAGGCGCAGGTCGCAGCAGGCTGCCAGCTCCAGGCCGCCGCCCACACAGGCGCCACGGATCGCTGCCAAGGTAGGGATGGGGCAGTGGCGCAGCAGGCCCATGGCCCGGTGCGCTTGCTGGGCAAAGGCGATGCCTTTTTCCTTGGATGAGCGCAGCGATTCGAACTCGTCGATATCAGCGCCGCTGCCAAAGGCCTGGGTGCCTGCGCCGCGCAGCACAATGCAGCGCAGATCGCTGTCTTGCACCAGTGCGTCCAGCTGCTCAGCCAGGCTGATCCACATGGCGTGGCTGATGGCATTGCGCTTGGCCAGGTTGTCGATCCACAAGGTGGCGACATGGCCGTCGCGGCTAAGGGTGATCTGTCCACTCATGGGCTGGCTTTGTCAAAGGATGATGAAGAAAGGCGCGCCAGTCTGCGCGCCACTGGCGTTGAACGGGTTTTGAGGGGCTAAGACGGCCCAGCAAACCGAAGGTTTGCGGTTGAGACGAGGCGCGATGCCGCAGGCAGTACAAGCGTACGACAAGGCATCGCAACGATGTATCAAGGGCCGTGTTAGCCCCTTTCAGAAGGCGGGGACGATGGAGCCCTGGAACTCCTTGTCAATGAACTGGCGCACCTCCTCCGAATGGTAGGCCTTGACCAGGCGTGCCACCCAGGGCTTGTCCTTGTCGGCCTGGCGCACCGCAATCAGGTTGGTGTACGGCGACTTGGCCGACTCGCGGGCAATGGCGTCCTTGCTGGGGTTGAGCTTGGCGGCAATCGCATAGCTGGTGTTGATGACGGCGGCATCCAGGTCATTGAGCGCATGCACCAGCTGGGCGGCATCGAGCTCGCGCAGGCGCAGCTTCTTGGGGTTGTCCACCACATCCAGCGGCGTGGCCTTGATGCCGGCCGATGCGCGCAGCTTGATGAGGCCATGCTCTTGCAGCAGCAGCAAGGCGCGGCCACCATTGGTGGGGTCATTGGGCAGGCCGATCTGCGCGCCGGGGGGCAGGGCATCGAGCGATTTCACTTTCTTGGAGTACAGCGCAATCGGCAGCACCACGGTGTTGGCGGCTGCGACCAGCTTGTAGCCCCGGTCCTTGACCTGCTGGTCCAGATAAGGGTGGTGCTGGTAGGCATTGGCATCCAGATCACCGGCCACCAGTGCGGCATTGGGCTGGATGAAATCGCTGAACTCGATCACCTGGACTGTGAGGCCCTCTTTGGCGGCCGCTTGTTTGACGGCTTCGGCGATTTGCGCATGCGGGCCGGCCGTGACGCCCAGTTTCAGGGGCTTGTCCTGCGCAAAGGCGGGGGCGGCAAAGGCCGCAGAAACCGCCAGCAGGGCGGCGAGGGTGAAATGGCGCTTGAGCATGGGAGCAGTCGGTAGGCAAGAGACGGCTCACATGCTACGTGCGATCGATAAGATTAAAAAATAATATTATCGAATAACCAAAGATGCGATTCGCTATATGGCGGATGGCTCGTCGCCGGGTTGGCGGTCTGGATCTTGGGCCTGGTTGGCCTCCGATGCCAGGTGCTGGCCGATCTGCATCCAGGCCTCGGCCGCTTCGGCATCACCTGCATAGTGGTGGCAGCTGGCGGCAGCCATCGCAATGCGGGCATTGCGCGGGTCCAGGTCAAAGGCCAGCTCGCTTTGTGCGGCTGCGTTCTGCCACATCACCGTGGCATTGGGCGAGCCTTCCTTGTGCAAGGCATGGGCCTCAGCCATCCAGGCCTGTGCCAGCCGCAAGGCGGCTTCGGGCTGGTTACGGTCGGCCTGGTGGGCGCGGTAAAACGCCTGGCCCGCCTGCTGCCACAAGGCGCGGGCGGCGGCGAAATCCGTGGTGGCAATCTTTTGTGCATCGGCAACGAACTGGTTGCCGGTGGCGAGGTGGTGGCTGTGGCTGTCTGCGGTCATGGGGCTGCGATGGTAGCAGCGATGGCAAGGGCTTGCAGGCGGGTCAGCACTTGCCACCGCGCGGACGGTTTAGCTGTGTTGGATGCGGGTGCCCAGCAAGGCCAGAAACTGCGCCAGCCACTGCGGGTGGGCAGGCCAGGCGGGAGCGCTCACCAGGTTGCCATCGGTGTAGGCCTGGTCCACGGCAATATCTGCATAGGTGCCGCCGGCCAGTACCACCTCGGCCTTGCAGGCCGGGTAGGCCGAGCAGGTCCGCCCTTGGAGCACACCGGCACCCGCCAGCAGCTGCGCGCCGTGGCATACCGCTGCGACGGGTTTGTTGGCCGTGAAGAAGTGGCGCACGGCGGCCAGCACCGCTTCGTTGTTGCGCAGGTACTCGGGGCCGCGCCCGCCGGGGATGACCAGCGCGTCATAGTCCTCCGCTTTGATGTCGGCAAAGCTCGCGTTCAATGTGAAGTTGTGGCCGGGCTTTTCGCTGTAGGTCTGCGCGCCTTCAAAGTCATGGATCGCCGTCTTGATATGGTCGCCAGCTTTTTTGTCCGGGCAGACCGCATGCACCTGGTGGCCCACGGCCAGCAAGGTCTGGAAGGGCACCATGGTTTCGTAGTCCTCGCAGTAGTCACCACAGATCATCAGGATTTTCTTGGCCGGCATAGGGTCTCCAACAGTTGGGTTCAGGCGGGTCTGCCTGCGCCATTGTGGGCCGAGCAGGCGGAGATGCCAAGGGCGCCGCGTGCGGGCAAAAAAAACCCTGCTTTGCAGCAGGGTGGCAAAAGATGGCTTGGAGCCACCGCAGACTGTGGCGTTCAGGGAATGCAGGCCACTTGTTGAGAGCAGCGCATGCGCTGCCGGCTTCTCCTCACTGAAGATTCAGAACTTGTAGGTCACGTAGACGAAAGGAATGATCGGGTCCAAGGTCAGGCGGGTCTGCGAGCTCGCCACCTTTTTGCCATTGACCGTGGTGGTCAGCTTGGCATCGGTCTTCATCGGCACATAGGACACCGAGAAGGTCACGCCCCAGTTCTTGTCGATGGCGTAGTTGGCACCAATGTTGAAGACCGGCGCCCACTGGCTGTCGATCTTGGCGGTGGTTTTGGAGGCGCCGGGAGGCGCACCGATGAATTGGCCCAGGCTGTTTTGCAGACCGCTGCTCAGCCGCACATTGCGGAACTGCGAATAGGTCACGCCCAGGCCCAGCGAGACGCGGAACTTGTCATCAGCATTGCCAAAGAAATACTTGCCCAGCAACGAAGGTGCATACAGGCGCGCATTGCCCAGCTCACCAATGGGGGCCAAGGAACCGGCGCCGTTGAGCTTGAGGCGTGGCGGAATGCCCAGCACGCCTTCCACGGCCCAGTTGTCGGTCAGGAAGTAGTGCACGTTCAAGCCCAAGGTCGTGGCGCTCTTGAGATCAGCACCCGAGTTAGGAATCTGTCGCTCAAAGGGCTCCGTGAAGGTCAGCGGCTTGCTCTTGTCCTGGGGCGAATAGTTGAGCGCTCCGCCGCCTATCACCCAGTCGCCCGCCTTTTGTGCGTAGGCGCTGCTTGCGAGCAAGGCGGTGGCCGCCAGCCACATCCATTTTTTGGCTTGTTTCATTGCTTTGTCTCCTTGGGTTGCTGTTTGAACGATCGTCAAATCTGGCTTGTCTCAGGACAGAGCATAGGAAGACCGACAGGCCATGTCGACAGGGTAAGCGCTGAATTTCAGCAAAAAAAGCACACTCGTTCTAATTTGTGCGGACCTGGGGAAAACGCAGATGGGAAAGGGCGGGAGTTTGTTGTAGAAGCACGCCTTTTTTAGAGGTGCGCCGAGGGATGTGCTACCCCCAAACGCCTTCACACTGATCTCAACCCTTAATGAAAAGCTGCTTGGATCAACGATCGGTTTCGTGCTGCACCTGCAGTGCAAAGTCCTGCATGGAGCCCTCGTAGGGCTGGTTGTTGGCATCGAGTAGGGGATTGCGAATCGATGGCGAGCGAAGGGCTTGCTCGATCAACGCGTGCAGACGCACCACCACCTGGGAGGGCGTGCCCGGAGGGGCGAAGAGCCCGAACAAGGAATCCAGGTTCGCGGATGGGTAACCCAGTTCAGCGAGGGTCGGCACCTCTGGGAGCACGGGCAGTCGCAGCGGTGCACCTACCGCCAAGGCCTTGAAGCGCCCGTCACGCAAGGCGCTGAGCTGGCTCGGTGCGACGTTGGTCGACAATAGCTCGAAGTGGCCACCGAGCGCATCCGTCAATTGCTGCCCGCCCCCCTTGTACGGAACATGGGTGATGCGCACGCCCGCGCGTTGGCTCACGCGTTGCAGCACGGTGTGCCCCGTTGTGCCTTCGCCTGTCGTCGCCCAGCGCAGCATGCCAGGGTGCTTGCGCGCCTCTTCGATCATGTCGGCGAAAGTAGCTGCTTCGAGCGCGGAGGTGCCCACCAAGAGCAGCGGCGTGCGCATGACACCCGCCACGGGCTGCACCGGCAATGGCGCGGTGGCCGCTGAAGTTGGGTCACGCCGCGCAGCTGCGTGGCGCACCAGGCCCACTGCAGCGGCGGCGGTTAAGACCAGTGTTTGGCCATCGGGCGGACTGCGTTGCAAGAGTTCCAGCGCCAAGGTCCCACTCGCTCCGGGCCGGTTCTCGACGATCACCGGCACCTTGCGCTGATTGAACATCTCTTTGGCCAAGGCGCGCGCCACCAGATCGCTCACACCGCCGGGTGGATAGGCCACCAGAATCTTGAGACCAGCGCCTGGCCTTCTCGGGGCGGCCTGTCCTTCCGGGATCACAAGCGATGCGCCCATCAAGCCGCTCAGGAGCATGTCCCTTCGCGACCATCGTTGGGCGTTTGCCGGGATCAGCTTGTGCCATTCGGACATAGGTTTACCTGCTTTTGGAACCATGGCGCTTGGCCAGCTTCTTGGCCAAGGCGATCACCGTTCCTAGAGGGCCATCGCAGTCATGCGCGCGGTACACCAAAGTCAACGGCGCCCATAGATCGAGGGACGGATCGAGCGAGCGATACACCACGGCATGGCGATGCGATCCTTTGATCGACGCCGGAACAATGGACAAGCCCACGCCTGCCGCAACCAGGTTCACATTGGTCATCATGCGCTCGACTTCGGCGGCCACTTCCACATGGACATGGCGTTGCGCACACAGTGCCAGCAGATTGGCATACAGGCCCGGCGCACCAGGCCTGCGCACCAGCACCAGTTTCTCGCCATCGAGCTCATCGAGCATGACGGGCTGGGTGCTGTTGTGCGCCAATCGATGGTCCACCGGAATGGCCAGCAGCGCTTCTTCCTGGAGCAGGGGCTCGAACGCCAATCCATCGGGGTGAGCCACCGGCACGCGCAAAAATCCGCAATGCAGACGTTGCGCAGCGACGGCTTCGGTGATCTCAGCGGCGTTGTTCTCGCTGACGCTCAGCAGGATGTCGGGGTGCGATTTGCGGCAGGTGCGCAGCACTTCCGGGGTGAAGGCATGGGCCGCGGCCGAGCTGGTGAATCCTATGCGCAGATGGCCCCGCTCACCACGCGCAAAAGCCTCGATGCGCTGCTGCATGGCGCCAAAGTCGCCCAGCAGCCGCTCGGCTTCGGCGCGCAACTCATGGCCCAGATCGGTGAGATCCACGCCTTTGGGATGGCGACGAAACAGCGCACTGCCCAGCTCATTCTCCAGCGCCAAAATCTGCTGCGACAACGGCGGCTGCTGGATGCCCAGGCGCTCTGCGGCACGCGTGATATGGCCGCATTCGGCCACCGCAAGAAAATACCGGAGATGACGCAATTCCATATATTTAAAAAGTATGCAGTTGATATCTTAGAAATCTTTGAAATATTTCGCAAGCCGACCAAGAATAGGGAAGCCCTCGCAAACCTACCGCTGGTCCGCCAGCCTTGCGGAGAGCCTCACCCATAAAAACGCTTGATAGGAGACAACCCATGCGATCACACTTTCCCAAACTCGGCCTGCCCCTGCTGGCGCTGCTGGCGCTCAGCGGCTGCGGCGACGGATCCTTGGTGTTGCGAGGGCCTTCCACGTCCGACGAGGCGGCGCCGGTGTTGGCCACCTGCCCTGCCGATGTGCCCAGCGATGCGAAATGCCTGTCCGGCCGCGACTCCAAGGGCGCGTTCTACATGATGGCAGTGCCCGCGAAGTGGAATGGCATCTTGGTGATGCATGCGCATGGAGGCCCCGATCTCGCCGCCCCCGATCTGGACCGCTCCATGGAAGACCTGACCCGCTGGTCCATCATGGTGAAGTCAGGCTACGCATGGGCGGGCTCCTCCTACCGCCAGGGCGGGGTGGAAGTGCGCGCCGCCGCCGAAGACACGGAACGTCTGCGCGGCATCTTCCGCAAGCATGTGGCGATCCCCAGCAAGACCATCTTGCATGGCCAGTCATGGGGGGCTGGCGTGGCAGCCAAGGGCGCGGAGATGTTCACGGCAGATACCGTGGGCGAGCGTCCCTACGATGGCGTTTTGCTCACCAGCGGCGTGCTGGGCGGGGGCACACGTTCCTACGATTTCCGGCTCGACCTGCGCGTGGTCTACCAGTACCTGTGTGGCAACCATCCACGGTCCAGCGAACAGCCCTACGCGCTCAACCTCGGCCTGCCCGCCAATGTCACGATGAAGCAGGCGGATGTGGCGCTGCGCGTGAACGAATGCCTGGCGCTCAACAAGCCCGCTGCCGAGCGCACACCCGAGCAGAAGGCCAAAATCCAGACCATCGTCAATGTGATCAAGATTCCTGAGAGTGCCATCCAGTCGCACATGAACTGGGCGACCATGCATTTCCAGGATATCTCGGCCAAGCGCACCGGCGGCGACAGCCCTTTTGGCAATGAAGGAGCCATCTACACCGGATCTGCCGACGATGCGGCCTTGAACGCAGGCGTGCTGCGCTACAAGGCCCATCCCGCCGCCTACCAGAAGTTCGCCACCGACACCGATCCGGTAGGCAAGATTCCTGTGCCGGTGCTGTCCACCAAATGGATCAGTGACCCGACTGCGTTTGTGGAGCTCGATTCTCGTTTCCGCGAGGTGATGCAAGAAGGCGGCAGTGGGGGTCGTCTGGTGCAGACCTTCACGACCAATGGCACCCACAGCTTCATCAGCGATCCCAGCTATCCCGCGCTGATGGACGCGCTGCTGCAGTGGGTGAACACCGGCACAAAGCCCACGCCTTCCGGTATCGCCAGTGCCTGCCTGGCCCTGGAAGCGACCTACGGCAAGGGCTGCAGCTTTGATGCGAGCTACACGTCACCAGCCCTGTCCACACGCGTCGTGCCGCGTCAACGTCCGCAGTAGTGCCTGCTTGCGTTGGCACCAGTGGTTGGGTTCCATGCCAACTTTACCCCCGGGACATCGCTAGGAGCGACGGCAAGCAGCTAATGTTTTTTGCACTGGTCAAAGCGGAGGCCGGTGCAAAGGCAGTGGATGGGGGCGCCGGCATGGATGCGGCTGCACGTGCTTTGCGAGGGTTTGGCAAACGATGCGATAGGAGCGCCAGTTCTGCCAACAATGAGAGCGGACAAGACGCTCATGCGTTTAGTCGCTGGGTGTGCCGGATGGGCGCTGCTTGAACATTCGGTTGATCCGGATGCTCAGCCCCCACGCCATGGCTGCGAATATGGTGCTGCCCGTGATAGAGCCCAAAGAGCGGCCGGAAAAGGAGGGGCTGAAAAGCGACCGGTGAACGGTGCTGGCGAGCGTGCGATCCGCAGGGGCGACCCAGGACATGCCCGCTGTGGATTGGTGGACTGAACAGAAGACATACAGCAAGGCGCAGCAAACCAAGCCACCCAACGCGCAGTGCTGTGCGACTTTGGCGAGGTGAGCAGACTTCCATCCGTATGCGATCAGCGGCAGCACCCACAGGGCAATGCCCGGCTGCACATAGCGTTTGAGGGTATCCAGCCCTGGCTGGTAGGCATCCGAAAGTGACGCGGTGGCAGCATGGAAGTACACACCCGCGGCGTAGGCCAGCATGAACGAGAAGGTGGCCATGACTTTCAAATGCTGCCATGGCGATAGAGGGCGGTTGTCGGGGCGCATGCGCGGATTATCAAAGCGCGCATGCGGATGAGGATGAGGATGAAGCCAGTGTGAACTCGAAACACTGCGCGCCGGGCCGTGTTCCTTCGCTGCGTTTCAGCCTTGCGCTGCCCGCACACACACCAGCGCATCCACCTGGTCCAGCAGCATCTGCAGATGGCGCTCTCGCAGCGCATCACCGAGCAGATCGACCTGCAGCAGGCTGCGCCAGGTGGCGGCGTGGTCGATGCGAAAGCCGCTGAGCGCGGAGATCAGGTAGTGCACATCGGTGGCGGTGATGTCGGGCTTGAACAGGCCCTGGGCCACGCCGCGTTCCAGGATGCGCTCCAGGGGGGTGAGGGCCGCGCGCCGCAGGGGCTCGGTGTTGGAGATCTGGCCCAGCATTTCGCCGCCCTGAAAGTTCTCCTGCAGCACCAGGCGGGTGAAGGCCTGGTTGTTGGCGTGGTAGTCAAAGCTTTTCTGGGCCAGCGCATGCAGGGCTTGCAAGGGCTCCAAAGCGTCGAGGTTCAGGCTTTCTTCGGAGGCCCGGATATCGGTGTAGCTTTGCTCGATAACGGCCAGGTACACATCCTTCTTGTTGCCGAAATAGTAGTACAGCATGCGCTTGGCGCAGCCGGCCTTGGCGGCAATGCGCTCCAGGCGGGCGCCGTCATAGCCGTAGTTGGCAAACTCGGTCTTGCCCGCATCCAGCAGGGCCTGGCGCATGCCGGCCGATGTGGCGGGGTCTTGGGGGGTTGGCTCTTGCTGGCCTTGCTGCTTGCTCACTGCAGGATCTCCGTGGACACAAGCGGGCAAGCGTACCATGTGCGCCGCAGCGCTGCAGGCCTGGCGGAACTCGCCAAGGGCCGGGCACAAAAAAGCCATGGCCTGCAAAGGCGGGCCATGGCGCGGAGCGGGTCAACGGGCATTGCGACCCGTTCGGGCTTACTGGCTCTTGCCGGGCAAGGCGTAGGCAATCACATAGTCACCACGGTCGGGCGACTGGCGCGCGCCGCCGGCCGAGATCAGCACATACTGCTTGCCGGTCTTGGGCGATTGGTAGGTCATCGGGCCGCCCTGGCTGCCTACGGGCAGGCGGCTTTTCCAGATCTCCTGGCCATTGGCTGTGTTCCAGGCGCGCAGGTAGTAATCCTGCGTGCCGGCAAAGAACACCAGACCGCCCTGGGTGGCCAGGCTGCCGCCCAAGGTGGGCAGGCCCACGGGCAGGGGCATGCGCATCTTGATGCCCATGGGGCCGGTGTCCTGCACGGTGCCCACGGGCACTTGCCAAACCACTTGCTGGGTCTTCATGTCGATGGCCGAGAGCGTGCCAAAAGGGGGCTTTTGGCAAGGGATGCCCAGCGGCGACATAAAGCGGTCCTTGATGACGGCATAAGGCGTGCCGCCCAGCGGTACCTGGCCCATGCCGGTGTTGGGCTGCTCGCCACCATCGGACAGCGCGGCCTTGGGCTTTTGCGGCATCATCTGCACCCACAGGCCCAGGCGCATGTCGTTGACAAAGATCAGGTGGTTGTTCGGGTCGGCCGAGATACCGCCCCAGTTCATGCCGCCCAGCGAGCCGGGGAAGCTCAGCGACACATCGGTAGACGGTGCGGTGAACAGGCCTTCATAGCGCATCGATTTGAACTTGATGCGGCAGATCAGCTGGTCCAGCGGCGTGGCGCCCCACATGTCCGCTTCGGTCAGGGTTTGGGTGCCCATCTGCGGCATGCCGACGGACACGCGCTGGGTCGCGGCATATTTCTCGCCAGGAATGCCTGCGGGCTTGACCGGCACGTCGTCCACCTGGGTCAGCGGCTGGCCACTTTGGCGGTCCAGCACAAAGATCTGGCCAGCCTTGGTGCCCACCACCAGTGCGGGCGTGCTGCTGCCATCTTTCTTCGGAAAGTCGATCAAGGTGGGGGCCATCGGAATATCAAAATCCCAGAGGTCGTTGTGCACGGTTTGGTAGACCCATTTCTCCTGGCCGCTGGAGGCGTCGAGCGCCAGGACCGAGGCGCCGTACTTCAGATCGGCTGCGGAGCGGGGCACGCCATACAGATCGACCGAGGGCGAGCCCATGGGCAGGTAGACGGTGTTGGAGCTGGGGTCGTAGGTGGTGCCGGCCCATACATTGGCGGACGAGCGGGTGTAGGTGGCGCCGGGGGCCAGCACCTCGTTGGGCGTGTTGGAGCCCGCATCGAAGGCCCAGCGCTGTGCGCCGGTCACCACATCAAAGCCGCGGATCACGCCGCCCGGCATGTCGACCTGGACGTTGTCGGCCACACGGCCACCCACCACGATGGTGGTGCCGGCCACGGTGGGGGCCGATGTCAGGGTGTAGTAGGCCGGGTTGGCGATGGCGCCCAGGCCTTGCTTCAGATCCACAATGCCCTGGTTGCCAAAGCCGGCGCAGAGCTCGCCGTTGTCGGCATTGATCGCAAACAGGCGCGCGTCGATGGTGTTCATCACAATGCGGCGCTGGCACTGGTCGCCAGCGGGCAAAGCCACGGGCTGCACGGGTGACGAGCCCGCCACCTGCGGCACCGGCAGCGGCGCATTGGCGTCAAAGTAGGCCAGGCCCCGGCAGCGTTCCCAGACACCACCCACATGCGAGTTGGTGTCGTGGCGCCACAGCTGCTTGCCGGTATCGGCATCCAGCGCAATCACGTTGTTGCTGGGCGTGCAGACAAAGACCTTGTCACCCACTTGCAAGGGGGTTGTCTGGTCCTCGGCACCGGCGCCGGTGGATTTGGGGACATCGCCGGTGCGGAAGGTCCAGGCCACTTGCAGCTGGTTGACGTTGTCCACATTGATCTGGTCCAGCGCCGCAAAGCGGTCGTTGTTGCTGCCGTTGCCGTAGTGGCTCCAGTCCTTTTGCACGCTGGCGGCATCTACCGGCTTGCGGCTGATGGCGGCCTGGTTCTGCACCTCGGGGTGGATCTGGAACATGGAGGCAAAGCTCACCAGACCCACGAGCAGCAGCGCCCCTGCCAAAGCCAGCGGGCCTTTGCTATTGCGCGCGCGGGGGCTGCCAGCTTGCAGCAGCGGCAGGCAGGCGCTGACCACGGCGGCGCCAAAGGTCATCGCCAGCAGGCGCGAGACCAGGCTCCAGTAGTCCAGCCCCACTTCCGCCAAGGCCCACAGCACCGTGGCCGCAAACGTAGCCAGGTACAGCCAGGCGCCAGAGCGGCGGCCGCGCAGCACCTGCACGCCCGACAGCAGCAGGCCCAGGCCTGCCAGCAAAAAGTACCAGCTGCCGCCCAGGCTGATGAGCTTGCCGCCGCCAAGCAAGAAGGCCAGGCCGGCGATGGCCAGCACTGCCCCCAGTACCCCGAGCAGCAGTCGCACGGCCAGTGACGGTGCACGCGCTTGTTGTGTCATATCGATCCTCGAATCTGTCTTGGGCCTGGCAGGCGCAGGAGCCCTCTGCACAAGGCCCAGGATGGGGCGTTGTGCAGAGGGCCCGAAGCAGTCACTGCTACAGACCTTGTCTTGTGTGAGAAAAAATGTCCATTGTGGTGAGAAATAAAGTCCATCGCTGCCTGATGTGTACCGGACATTTCAATAATTTCTGAAATAAATAGCCGCTGAGTCGCCTCTTGCGGGCGCAAATGCAGGTGTGAAGGGCGCGGAAACGGCGAAGATTTAAGCGCTGAAATGCTGCTTCATCAGCGGCTTCAGAATGCCGTGCACGGCCTTGACCAGGCGGTTGTGCGGCCGCGCTGCCGGTGTGGCCAGCACGATGCGGTTGCGGATCACCGGGTGGCTGACCTGGGCGGTGTATACCGGCGCGCTGCCCGGCCAGGTTTTGACGGCGCTGGCGGGCACGACCGAGCAGCCCACATTACGGGCCACCAAGGACAGCACCATCTTGATCGAATCGACCTCGGCGACGATGCGCAGCGGCAGCTGCTGGTCCTCCACCGCGTCGTCAAAAATCATGCGCAGCGCCTGGGGGCGGCTGGGCAGCACCAGCGGGTAGTCCACCAGCTGGGCGACCTTCACCCGCTCGGGCAAGGGGCGGGTGCTGATCAGCACCAGGGGCTCGCGTGCCAGTGGCTCGGTCAACAGCTGGGCGGTGTGGCTGGGGTCAAACAGCACGGCCACATCGAGCCGGTCGGCCAGCAGCCATTCGCGCAACCGAATGCTCAGGCTCTCTTCGACAATGATCGAGGCATCCGGGCAGGCCTGCAAAAACTGCTGCACCACATCAGGCGTGACCAGGCTGGCCACCAAAGGCGGCAAACCCAGGCGCACCTTGCCGCGCGGGCTTTGCAGGCGCTCGGCCATGTCAGCCTTGGCGGCATCGACGGCCGCGCTGATGCTGCGCCCATGGGCCAGCATGGCCTTGCCCGATTCGGTTAAGCGCACGCCCCGGCCATGGCGCTCCAGCAGCGGCTGGCCCAGCTCGGCCTCCAGCAGTTGCACCTGGCGGCTCAAGGTGGGCTGGGTCAGGCTGAGGGCGGCGGCGGCCTTGCTGTAGCTCTGGGCCTGGGCCACGGCCATGAAGTACTGCAAACGCACAAAATCCATGCATCACCTCTATATCTGATATTGGGATTTTATAGGTGATTAAAAAACTGGCAGTTTCACAATGCGCTCAAGACGACTCTTTGATGGCCTTGCATGAACGCCCCGACCCCCCACCTCCAGCAACCCGTACAGACCTATATGCGGGCGCCCTCCAAGCCCAGCCTGGTGCTGCCCGCTGGCAGCTGCGATAGCCATGTGCATGTGTTTGGCCCGGTGAATGCCTTCCCCTATGCGGAGCCGCGCAGCTTCACCCCCGCCGATGCCGGCAAGGAGACCTTGTTTGCGCTGCACCGCCACTTGGGCATCAGCCGCTGCGTGATCGTGCAATCGGCCTGCCATGGCTATGACAACCGCGTGGTCGAGGATGCGATTGCGCACGGCGGCGGCCACTACCTGGGCGTGGCCCTGGTGCCGCTGTCGGTAACGCGTGCCGAGCTGCAGCGCCTGGCGGCAGCGGGCTTTCGGGCGATCCGCTTTAACTTTATGAAGCACCTGAACACCGGCGCCTCGGTCGAAGACGTGGTGGTCCTGACCCCGATGCTGGCCGACCTGGGCATGCACCTGCAGATCCATTTTGAAAGCGCGCTGATCCACAGCCTGGGCCCTGTGCTGCCGCAATCGGCCTGCCCGGTGGTGATCGACCATATGGGCCGTGTCGATGCCACGCTGGGCAGCGAAGGCGCAGATTTTCAGGCGCTGTTGCGGCTTCTGGAGCAGCCGCTGTTCTACGTCAAGGTCAGCGGTATCGACCGCATCGATGCGACCCCGCCTTACCTGCACGGCATCGCGCGTGCGCAGGAGCTGGTGGCCCATGTGCCGGACCGGGTGCTCTGGGGCAGCGACTGGCCGCACCCCAACCACACGCACATCCCTGACGACGGTGTGCTGGTCGATGCGCTGGCGCAGTTCAGCCCCAACCCGGCGCATCTGCAGGCCCTGCTGGTGGACAACCCCCAGCGCCTGTACCGCTTCCCAGCCTGAGACATTCGCAAGGAAAAAAGCATGGCGATTTTTGATGCCAACACCCCCGTCAACCCGCATGGCCGGCTGGCCGGCAAGGTGGTCTATATCACCGGTGCCGGGGCGGCTGGCGCGGGCTGGGGCAATGGCCGCGCGACGGCGATCCGCTTTGCGCAGGAAGGCGCGCTGGTGTTTGGCGTGGACCGCAATGCCGACGCACTGCGCGAGACCGAAGCCAGTATCCGCAGCGCGGGCGGCCAGTTTGTGGCGGGCCATTGCGATGTGATGGATGCGGCCTCGATCGCGGCATCGGTGCAGGCCTGCCAGACGGCGCTCGGACGCATCGATGTGCTGGTCAACAACGTGGGCGGCTCGGCCAAAGGCGGGCCGGTCGAGATGGACGAAGCGGTCTGGGATGCCCAGCTGGACTACAACCTCAAAAGCGTGTTTCTGTGCTGCAAGGCGGTGCTGCCGCTGATGCAGGCGCAGGGAGCCGGCAGCATCGTGAATATCTCATCGACCTCGGGCATGCGCTGGACCGGTGCGGCGCAGATTGCTTATGCATCGAGCAAGGCCGCGGTGATCCAGTTCTCCAAGGTGCTGGCCGTGCAGTATGCGCCGCACAGCATCCGCGTGAACACCGTCGTGCCCGGCCAGTTGCACACGCCCATGGTGGAGACCCGTCTGGCCGGCCAGCGCGCCGGTGGCGATGTCGAGGCCCTGCTGGCCCAGCGCCAGGCGCGTATTCCGCTGCCCTTTATGGGCGATGGGCGCGACACCGCCAACGCGGCGCTGTTTTTGGCCTGTGATGAATCACGCTTTGTGACGGGCACCGAGATTGTGGTGGACGGCGGTATGACCGTGCGCTGCGGATAAAGCAAGATTATTGAAGGAGACAACGATGAGATTCCAAGCCTTTCCCGCAGCCCGCCAGTGGCTGCACGCTGCCGTGCTGGGCACCGCGCTGGGTTGCGCCAGCAGCGCCATGGCGCAAAGCGAGATGACGCGCCTGCTGGTGGCTTTTCCGCCCGGGGGGCCGGTGGACTTTATTGCGCGCAGCATGTCGCAGCAGCTGGCCAAGGAATTGGGCCACCCGGTGATTGTGGAAAACAAGCCGGGAGCCAATGGCGCGATTGCCGCTGACAGCGTGATCCGCTCCGCACCCGATGGCAAGACCCTGTGGCTCACCAGCGTGGGCGCGGTGGCCATCAACCCCGCCCTCTACCCCAAGCTGAACTACAAGCCCACCAGCGACCTGGTGCCCGTGTCGCTGGTGGTCAACAACGTGGAGATCATGGTGGTCAACGCGCAGACCAGCTTCAAGGACGCCAAAGACTTTGTGCAGGCCGCCAGCCAGCGCAAGGACAAGCCGATGACCATGGCCTCGTCGGGCACCGGCAGCGTGCCGCACCTGGCAGCCATCCAGCTCAATGAATCGGCTGGCCTCAATTTGATGCATGTGCCCTACAAGGGCGCGGCCCCCGCCATTACCGACCTGATGGCCGGCCATGTCGATGGCTTCTTTGGTGATATTCCCGGCCTGGTGGGCGCCATCGACAGTGGCAAGTTCCGGCCCGTGGGCATTGCCGCTGCCAAGCGCAGCGCCCGCTACCCGAACGTGCCGACCTTTGACGAGCTGGGCTACAAAGGTGTGGACTCGAACAACTGGTACGCCGTGTTTGCGCCCAAGGGCACCAGCGCCCCGGTGGCCGCCGCTTTGAGCCGCGCCATCCATGCGGCCTTGCATGCGCCCGATGTGCAGCGCAAGATCGAGGCCTCGGGTGCCGAGGTGGTGGGATCCAGCCCTGAGGCCCTGGCCCAGCAGCTGGCGGCCGATACCGACAAGTGGACCGCCATCATCCGCCGCAACCGCATCACCCCCGATTGAGATTGAAAGACTGCCATGCGCATTGAAGCGATTGAGCCAGGCACCCGCAGTGCGCTGGCGGAGTTGGAGCAACAGATACGCGCCGAGCGCGGCCGCATCTCGCCGCTCTACCAGGTGTTGCTGCACAGCCCCGCCATTGCCAAAGGCTGGGAGCAGATGCTGTCCGCCGTGCGCAACTACAGCAGCATCGATGCGGGGCTGCGCGAGCTGGTCATCTTGCGGGTGGCCATGCTCAACCAGGCTGCGTATGAGTTCGATGCCCATGTGCCCCATGCGCTCAAAGCCGGTGTGTCGCAGGCCGCGATTGATGCGACGCGCGATACCCGCAGCACTGCCAGCCCGGCATGGGATGCGCTGCAGCAGCTGGCCATTGCGGTCACCGATGCGCTCACCCGCGATCTGCAGGTGCCCGAGCCGCTGTTTGCACAGGTGGCCGCCCGCTTCAATGCGCAAGAACAGGTGGAGCTGTTTGCCACCATTGGCGCCTACAACATGGTGTCGCGCTTCTTGAACGCTTTTGAGATTGGCCACTGATGCCGACACTGCTTATCGACAGCCTGCTGCTGCGCTGCACGCCAGCGGCGCATGAAACCGGCACTGCGCTGGCGCAGGCCGCGTTGGCGCTGCTGCGCCAGGACTTTGCTGTCTTGCACCTTGACCTGCGCCTGGTGCGAGTCGCCCAGCAGCCGCAGGGCGTGGCTTATCTGTACTTCCAGCTCGGCAGCCCGCAGCCGTTGAGCGCCGAGCAAACGGCGCAGGCCGAGCGCCGTTTGCAGGGCGCGGGCATGGCCGGCCTGGCGGCTTGCGAACTATCACGCCTGCAGCTGGTGATGCACTGTATCGGTCCGTCCAACGGCGAGGCCACGCCCGTGCACTACGCTGTGGAGATGGACCCCGAAGCGGGTTGGCAGGACGACCTGTTTGCCTGGTATGACCAGGAGCATCTGCCCGGCCTGGCCGCCGTGGCTGGCACCGCCCAGGCCTTTCGCTACCTGAACCTGGACCACGGCCCGCTGTCCTTGGCCTGCTATGACCTGGTGAATGCCGAGGTAATGGGCTGCCCGGCCTGGTTGGCGGTGCGGGGTACAGACTGGAGCGCGCGCGTGCGGCCCCATTTCACCAACACGCGGCGCACGATGTTTGATGCGCAGCCGCTGGTGAAGGCGATAAGCTAGGCGCCGGCCACTGGTGAGCAGAGTTCCACCAGCGTGCCATCCGGGCAGCGCACATAGGCCACCACCTGGCCCCAGGGCTTGGTGGTGGGTGCGGCGAGCGCCGTAGCGCCGGCCGCCAACGCGCTGGCATAGGCCAGGGCCACATCGCTGCTGACCAGCGCAATCTCTACCCCCAGCGGCTGGGCCGATTCGGACGCGGCCACATGGCCGCCGCTGAAGTTGGCATGGCCCAGCGCATGGTCGGCAAAGGCCAGGGTGGTGGCGCCGGTGTCCAGCTCACCGTAGCTGCCCGAGGGGTGCAGAAAACGGGTGGCGATGCCAAAGGCCTGCGAGAAAAAAGCCAGCGATGCCGCGACATCGGGCACATAGACGATGGTGTAGCCAAACTGCAGTGCTTGCATGGTGAGCGCCTTTTTTAGAAAAGATTCTGAGACCGCACCCGCTGGCCATGCAGCGCTTGTGGATCGCCCGAGACCGCGTGCACAGACCAAGGCCGGGAGTTTTGCAGAGAGCCCTTTGAACAGGTTCTTAGCGGCTGGTGCAGGCCTTGCAGGTTTGCAAGGCCAGGCGGTGCAGCGCCTGCCAGCCATTGGCCGGCCATTCGGGCACCTTCAGGCCCTTGACGATGCCATCGACCGCATGGGCCGAGTGCAGCAGTCGGGCGACGGTGGCATCGCTGATGCGGGGCAGCACGCGCTCAAAATGGCGCTCCTTGTTGCCCCAGACCCGGTTCTCGCGCAGGGCCATCGGCATGGGCCGGCCGTTGCGCAGGGCATCCTTGACCCGCTTCATCGCGCGGATGTCTTCGGCCAGCGCCCAGTGCACCAGCACCTCGGCCTCGCCCTCGGCCTGCAGGCCGTTGAGCATGCGCTCGGTGCGCAGCACCTGGCCGGAGAGCACGGCGTCCGAGAGCTTGAACACGTCGTAGCGGGCAACATTCAGCACCGCTTGCTCAACCTGCTCAAAGCCCAGCTCACCGGCTGGGTAGAGCAGGCCGAGCTTTTGAATTTCCTGGTGGGCAGCGAGCAGGTTGCCCTCGACCCGGTCGGCAAAAAAGGCCAGGGTGCGCTGGCCTTCTTCACCGGCTTTGACATGCTGCTCCTGCCGCTGCAGGCGCTGGGCAATCCAGGCGGGCAGGGCGGCGCGCTCGATGCTGTCGACCTGCAGAGTGATGCCGTTGGCGTCCAGCGCCGCGAACCAGGCGCCCGTCTTGGTGGCCTTGTCCAGGCGCGGCAGGATGACGATGGTCAAGGTGCTGTCGTTGTCCACGCTGCTGCTGACCAGCTGCTGCAGCGCCGTGCTGCCATCCTTGCCGGGCTTGCCGCTGGGGATGCGCACTTCAATGATCTGCTTGTCGGCAAACAGGCTCAGGCTGCCGCCCGCCGCCAGCACCGCGCTCCAGTCGAAATGGGCACCGGCGACGGTAAAGCTGTTGCGCTCGGTGTAGCCGTTGGCGCGTGCGCTGGCGCGGATGGCGTCCACGGCCTCTTGCACCAGCAGGGCCTCATCGCCATACACGGTGTACAGGGACCGAAGCCCCTTGCCCAACTGGGCAGTCAACTGGTTCAACGGCACTTGCATGCTTGATCGCGCTTCCAGCGCTGCGTTGCCGCAGTGCTTGTCATTCAGTGGGGGTGACGGTCTTGACGATGGCCAGGCGCCGCACAATCTGCTGAACGATGTCGGTCTGCATATTGCGGTAGAGCATCTCTTCTTCGTTGGCCTTCGAGAGCGCGTAGGTTTCCACGTAGCTGATTTCGCGGTACTGCATCAGCTCGGAATCGGGCACATAGATGCCGCCCTTGGCGTCGCGCACCCGAAAGCGCGTGATCAGGCGGATCTGCAGCTCGCGCACTTCGCCGGCGGCGTTGCGCGAGACCACGACCCGCTCGCGGCGCTGGCCCAGGTCATCAAAGATGGCCTCGGCCTGCGTGGCCTCACCGGGGTTGCGCAGCACCTGCAGGCTGCCAGCCGCCTCCAGGTGGCGTTGCAGCTCTTTGAGGAAAGCGGAATTGGCGCTGCCGTTCAAATACAGCGATTTGAAGGCGAAATCCACCGATCCGCGCAGTTTGAAGCCGCATGCCGCCAGCAGCGGCACGCTTGCCAGGGCAGTAAGCAGCGTGCGTTTTTGCATGGCGCTTAGACTACCACGTTCACCAGGCGGCCCGGCACGATGATGACTTTCTTGGGCACCGCGCCATTGGCGATTTTGTGGAAGTCTTCATTGGCCAAAGCTGCCGCTTCAATGGTGGCTTTGTCAGCACCGGCGGCCACGATGATGGAGCCGCGCAGCTTGCCGTTGACCTGCAGCATCAGCTCGATCTCGTCTTGCACCAGCGCCTGGGCATCAACCTCGGGCCAGGCGGCGTCCAGCAGGCCGCCGAGCGCTTGCTGGTAGTCCAGCGTGTCCCACAGCACTTGCGTGAGGTGGGGGGTGGCCGGGTAGAGCGCGCGCAGCAAAATGCCAAAGCCCTCGACCAGCGCGGCGCGGCCGCCTTCGCTGTCCACGGCCTTGAAGTCTTCCAGCGCGTTGATCATCTTCATCGCGCCCGAGACCACGGTGTTGTACTGCATGCGGCTGTAGTCATAGGCCACTTGCTTGAGCACGGTGTGGATCTCCAGGCGCAGGGCCTTGGCTTCCTTGCCAAAATCGGCGTTTGCGGCGCTGGCCGCTTGCGCACGGGCGGCGTCAAACTCAGGCGCATGCAGCTTGCTGCCAAAGTTGTAGACGCGGCGCAGGAAGCGGTAGCTGCCTTCGACGGCCGACTCGTTCCACTCCAAGGTCAGCTCGGGCGGCGCGGTGAACATGGTGTACAGGCGCGCGGTATCGGCGCCGTACTTCTCGATCAGGTCCTGCGGGTCAACGCCGTTGTTCTTGGACTTGGACATGGTCGTCATCTCGTAATCGAGTGTCGACCCATCGGCTTTGAGCGTGCCACCAATCACTACACCGTTGTCATTGGTGATGACATCGACTTCATGCTCCCAGTAGTACGCCTTGGCGCCTGTGGGCAGCTTTTGCGAGAACGCGCCGCGCAATACCATGCCCTGCGTCAGCAGCTTGGTAAATGGCTCATCGAACTTGACCAGGCCCAGGTCGCGCATGACCTTGGTCCAAAAGCGTGCGTACAGCAGGTGCAGGATCGCGTGTTCAATGCCACCGATGTACTGGTCCATGGGCATCCAGTAATCGGCGCCGTCAGCCACCATCTTCTCGCTGTTCTTGGCATCGCAATAGCGCATGAAGTACCAGGACGAGTCCACAAAGGTGTCCATGGTGTCGGTCTCGCGGCGGGCCGGCTTGCCGCAGCAGGGGCAGACCACGCCGGCGTGGAAGGCTTCGCTCTTGATCAGCGGGTTGCCCGAGCCATCGGGCACCAGGTCTTGCGGCAGAACGACCGGCAGGTCCTTCTCAGGCACGGGCTGGGCGCCACAGTCTTCGCAGTGGATGATCGGGATGGGGGTGCCCCAGTAGCGCTGGCGGCTCACGCCCCAATCGCGCAGACGCCAGGTGGTTTTCAGCTCGCCCAGGCCCTTGGCTTCAAGTGCCTTGGCCACCGCTTGCACGCCATCCTTGTAGTGCAGGCCATTGAAGTCGCCGGACTGCATGAGCACGCCGCGTTCCTTGTCGCCGTACCAGTCCTGCCATTGCTGGCTGTCGTAGGCGCCTTCACCTTCGACGGCCACCACTTGCTGGATTGGCAGGCCGTACTTGTTGGCAAACGCAAAGTCGCGCTCGTCGTGGGCGGGCACGCCCATCACGGCGCCATCGCCATAGCTCATCAGCACATAGTTGCCGATCCATACCTCCACCTGCGCACCGGTGATGGGGTGGGTGACGAACAGGCCCGTGGGCTTGCCTTCCTTTTCCTTGACGGCGAGTTCGGCCTCGGTGGTGCCGCCCTTTTTGCATTCTTCGATGAAGGCTGCCAGCTCCGGCTTGGACGCCGCTGCCTGCGTGGCCAGCGGGTGCTCGGGCGCCACGGCGCAGAAGGTCACGCCCATGATGGTGTCGGCGCGCGTGGTGAAGACATACATCTTGCCGTCACCGATGAGCGCGCCATCGGCACCCTGGATGCCGTGCGTGAACGCAAAGCGCACACCAGCGCTCTTGCCGATCCAGTTTTCCTGCATCAGGCGCACCTTGTCGGGCCAGCCGGTCAGGGTCGCCTTGTCATTGCCCATCTGCACATGGTCCAGCAGCTCTTGCGCGTACTGGGTGATGGCCAGGTAGTAGCCCGGGATCTCGCGCTTTTCCACCAGCGCGCCGGTGCGCCAGCCTCGGCCGTCGATCACCTGCTCGTTGGCCAGCACGGTCTGGTCGACAGGGTCCCAGTTCACGGTCTGGGTCTTGCGGTAGGCGATGCCCTTGTCCAGCATCTTGAGGAACAGCCACTGGTTCCACTTGTAGTAGTCGGGGTCGCAGGTCGCCACTTCACGGCTCCAGTCGATCGCCAGACCCATCGCCTGCATCTGCTTTTTCATGTAGGCGATGTTGTCGTAGGTCCACTGCGCAGGCGGCACGCTGTTCTTGATCGCGGCGTTCTCTGCCGGCAGACCAAAGGCATCCCAGCCCATGGGCATCAGCACGTTGTAGCCCTGCATGCGCAGCTGGCGCGTGAGCATGTCGTTGATGGTGTAGTTGCGCACATGGCCCATGTGCAGCTTGCCGCTAGGGTAGGGCAGCATGGAGCAGGCGTAGAACTTTTTCTTGCCCGCGTCCTCGGACACGCGGTAGGCATCTTGGGCTTGCCACTGGCTTTGCGCGGCGGCTTCTACGTCGGAGTGGTTGTATTTTTCTTGCATGGAACTGGTCAGGAAAAAGCGGCCGCCCACGGGCTTTCCGGGGCGAGGTCATTTGGGCAAAGATTGTAGGCCCATCGCCATTGCCCGTGAACGGCGAGTGCCGCAGCCTGGGGTGCGGTTTTACGCCTTATGTAAAAATAAATGAATATTGCCTTGTCGATAGCAAATATCGTCACCGTCTGCGCTCCTTAGTGCAGTGCCGGCGTTCTTCGCCTTCCGTCTTTGAAAGGACTTTGCCTCGTGACTTGGGATACCCTGGACCAATTCGAACCCTGGATGCAGACCGCCGCTGGCCTTGTGGCCCTGGTGCTGCTGGCCTATGCACTGCGTCTGGCCGTGCGCATGGCGCTGCTGCAGGTGGTGCCGCGCTTTCGCTCCAACCTGAGCGCAGCTTGGCTGCGCACCTTGCTCGACAACCGCATTTTGGTGAGCATGGCGCAGATCGTGCCCTCCCTGGTGGTTCAGACCGGCATTGCCGCCGTACCGCACCTGCCGCTTGTCGCCAGCACGGTGATCCGCAATGTGGCCATTGCCATCACGGCACTGCAGGTGGCACGCCTGCTCTGCGCGGTGATGGACAGCATCCAGGAAGCCAATGAGAGCCAGCTGGAGGCCGAGCAAAGCACGCGTTCGGTCAAAAGCTATGTGCAGCTGGGCAAGATGCTGGTGATGGTGGTCGCGGGAATCGTGATGGTGGCGACCTTGATCGACCGCTCCCCGCTCATTCTGCTGAGCGGTCTGGGTGCCATGTCGGCGGTGCTGATGCTGGTGTTCAAGGACACCATCCTGTCGTTTACCGCCGGTGTGCAACTGGCCAGCAACGACATTCTGCGCGTGGGCGATTGGCTGGAGATGAACCAGGTCGGTGCCGATGGTGCTGTGGTGGACATGGCGCTCAACACCGTCAAGGTCCGCAACTGGGACAACACCATCACCACCATTCCCACCTGGCGGCTGATGAGCGACAGCTTCAAGAACTGGCGCGGCATGTCGGAGTCCGGCGGCCGCCGCATCAAGCGGCCCTTGTGCATCGATACCACCTCGGTGCGCTTTCTGACCCGCGCTGAAATCACCGAGCTGAGCCAGATCGCCGTGCTGCGCCCTTACCTGCAGGGCAAGCTCGCAGAGATCACCGCCTACAACCAGGATTTCTCGGCCAAGGCCCCGGACATGGCCGATGAGATCGTCAACCTGCGCCAGCTCACCAATATCGGCACCTACCGCGCCTACTGCAATGCCTATCTGCAGGCCCACCCCAAGCTGCGCAAGGACATGACCTTGATGGCTCGTGCGATGGAGCCCACCAACCAGGGCTCGCCGCTGGAGATCTATGCCTTTACCGATACCACCGCCTGGCTGGAGTACGAGGAGATCCAGGGCGATATTTTTGACCACCTGATCGCCATCCTGCCGGAGTTTGGCCTGCGCGTGTTCCAGGTGCCCTCGGGCAATGACATGCAAGTGGCCCTGCGCCAGCACGAAGTGCAGGCACTGCAGCGTTGATCTGCGGGTGCCAGCCCGGCGGGCCGGTGTTCGCGGCCCCCGTTTAGCGGCGCGAAGCTTGCGCAGGTGCTGGCGCTACGGCCTGCGGCAGGGGCTCGGGTTCCACGGCCACAGGCTGCGTTGCCTCATCGGCCACCGGCGCTTCGCTATCGGCGCTTGTCGCGTCAGGCGCTGCAATACGGGCGCTGGTGGCCAGCGGGCTGTCCCAGATGGATGCGCCCGGCAGGGGTAGCACCGGCTGGCCATCGGCATCGGCCAGACCCACCAGCAGCGCGCGGCCATCGGGCAGCACGCGGAAGTCGCCATAGCGGGTCTGCTCAAAATGCCGGCCCTGGCCTTCGGGGAAAAAGTAGGCATCGGTGACCAGCACCCACTGGCCCTTGAGCCGTTTAAGCGGCAAAGCCACCTCGCCCTTTTTCAGCGTGTCCGTATCTTTCAGCAAGGTGTCGATGGTGGCCACGCCTTGCTCGTCGATGCTGGCGCGCACCAGCTGGCTGGGGCTGACGATGTCCTTGAGCTTTTCGCGCATCTCAAAGGGCAGTGCAAAGTTGAGCGCCATGTAGTCGCCCTGCATCAACGAGCGCGGGTCCACCGGAATCAGCGGCACGAGGATGCGCTGGCCCTGGGCAATCACCTGCTCCTTGCCGCGAACATCCCAGTTCACCAGGCCCAGGGCCAGCAGTGCGCCGACCAGCAGGCCAACCCATTGCAGCCGGCGCACGGGCACGGCATGAAGACCGTCGGCCGCGCCAGCGGCGTGCACATCCGCCGTGCGCCGCAAAGCCCAGAGACAGGCCAACAGCACGGCGCCTGCCAAGGCCAACCCCAGGCCCTTGGCCGCGAGTGACCAGCCCAGGTGATAGTAGAACTGGCCCAGGGCGACCAGCGCCAGCAGCGCGCACAGCACCGCAATGCGCCAGCGCGCGGCCAGCAAGGCGCCCGCAGCCACCAGGCCTACGACGGCCAGACCGGTGCTGAACCAGGCTGCCACCGCCAGCAGGGCACCCGCCAGCAGCACGCTGCGCTCGCCATGGCGCTCGGTGCTGCCCCGCGCGCGCCATTGCTGGGCCAGCATCCAGGTCGACAAAGCCACCACCACGACGGCCAGTCCGCGCCCCGCTGGGAAGGCCCAGGTGATGATGTCGCCACTGTGCTCCCAGAAGATCGCGCGGGCGACGTAACCCGAGGCGAAGTTGCTGATCAGCACGCCGACGATGGCGGCATCGGCAAAGGCGGCCCAGCGCGGCTGGGACCAGCGCTGCGCAGGCGCTGCCAGGCGCGCGGGTTCGCCACGCAGCCACAGGCACCAGAGCAGGGCGGGGATCAGGGCATCGAGCTGCAGCGCCAGCAAGCCCGGCAGCCAGGACTGCAGCGCCATCAGGCTGACCACCACGGCCATGCCCCAACCCAGGCCCATCAACGACTGCATCCAGCGCATCTGTGCCAGTGCCGCGCCCAGCATCAGCACCAGCGCCGATACTGCGCCAATCAGCAGCAGACCCAGGCGGGAGTCGGCCACATCGCCCAGGTTGACCAACACCAACAGGCCACCGGTGCACCACAGCACCAGGGCCACACAGTTCATGAATGCATGGCGGGCCTTGTGCAGCACACCACCGGCAACTGCCAAAAACACCAGGCCGAGTACCACGCCGCCGGGGCCCAACAAAAAGCGTTCGCCCAGCGACAGGGCCAGGAACACGGCCAGCGGCACCAGGCTGGCAATGGCCCCCAGCATGGCGAGGGCCAGCACCAAGACCGAGGGCTCTTGCAAATCAGGGGCGGGTGCATCGCCGTGGACCAGGCCTTGCTGGCGCGCCGGGGCCCACCAGGCGGGCGCAGAATGCAGGAATGACAAAGGACGGTTGGCCATCACAGCACCTCCTGGCTATTGCGCTGCTGGGCATGCAGGTAGTGCTGCGCGGTAATCAAAGCTTTGACCGAGCCGCCCAGGCAGACCATCACCACCACGGCAAAGGCCAGCAAGGCCTCGGTTTCATGCCACTCGAATATCCAGCGGGCAATCAAAGACAGCACCAGCACATTGGCTGCCAAGGTGGCCAGGCAGGTGCAGATAAAGTCGCGAAAACGGCTGAACAGCGACAGCAGCAGGCTGGCGGCGACCAAGGCACCACTGAGCAAGAACGCCACCATCATTTGGCGCGTGGCATGGTCAAACAACTGCACGGTGGCGATGGCCGACCAGGCCGCCAAGGCCAGGCCCAGCGCCAGGCGGTGTGACCACCATCCCATGCCGCCGCGCACCCGCAAGGCGGGCACGGCGTAGACCAGCATCGGCACCAGCGCCAAGGCCAGCCAGAGCGCCAGGCGCAGCATCAGCTGCGCAAAGCTGTCGCGGTCGGCGAGCAGCACCTGCCACAGGTCGAGCTTGCCAGTCCAGAAGACGATGGCGGCGGCGACGATCAGCACCCAGACACACCACAGCAGATCGCTGGCGGCCAGTGCCACCCAGATCAGCGCCAGCGCGGCCCAGGCAGCAAACAGCTGCCAGGCGTCGGCCCCGGTCTGGTAGGTCTGGCCCACATAGGCCAGCAGGCCGCCCAGCACCAAGGTGGCGCACAGCAGGGCCGCCAGCCGCAGGCGTGGCCACAGGCAGGCGGCCAGTACGGACAGCGCCAGCGTGCCTTCGATCAGGCCGAGCTTGAACCAGCGCGATTGATTCTGCCAGTTGGCCGCCACCCAGAAGATGAGCCCGCTGGCGACCAAGAGGGCGGCCACCAGCAGCAGGCCGGCGCGCAGCTTGCGGGCCAGGCCATCCGGCGTGCCTGCAGAGACGACCAGTGCATAAAGCGGTGCTATGCGCGGGTCGCCGGGCGCCGACTCGGCGCTGACCTGGTACAGGGTGGAGTCCATCCGTTATTCCTCGTTGGTGGGCCGGCCTGCACGGTGGTGCAGCGCTGGCGGGGTGCGGACGCCCATTGCGGCCAGCACACAGCCAGCAATATAACCAAACAGAAACTTGCCAGGCCAGGTGCTGGGGCGGGTAGCTTCAAACGATACTGTCAGGCCTGGTCAGGCGAGACCGGGCTGGGGGCGTCAGCGTCCTGATGCGGTCTGGGGCTGTGCCACAAAGCCCATGCGGGTGAGGCCTGCGGTCTGCGCCGCATCCATCAACTCCACCGCACGCGCATAGGGCAGGCTTTGGTCGATGGACAGCTGCACCTCCGTCTGCGGGGTGCGCTCTGCCTGCTGCTTGAGCAAGGCCTTGAGGGCGTCCATGTCGGTGGCTTGGCCATCGGCAAACAGCTGGCCCTGGGCATTGATTTGCACGGCAATCGCTGCGGGCGGGTTGGCGCGGGTGGCGCTGGCGGCCTGGGGCAGGTCGAGGCGGATGGACGCGGCTAGCAAGGGCGCGGCCATGATGAAGATCACCAGCAGCACCAGCATCACATCCACCAGCGGCGTCACATTGATGGCGCTGATGGGCTGGCTGGCCGGGGTTTTGTTAAAGCGTCCGAATGCCATGGCTGGGTCAGTTGCCGTGCGGGCTGCCTAGCGGCTGCCCACATGCGCGAGGGCATCGACGGCGCTATGCGCATGCATGCTGGTGTAGGCCTGCGGCGCCTGGGCGGCTTGCTGCAAGGCCCAGGTCTGCATGTCGTGGGCAAAGCCTTCGAGCAGCTCTTCCACCTGGGCAAGCTTGCGGCCCAAAAGGTTGTAGGCCAGCACGGCGGGCAGCGCAACGGCCAGGCCGGCAGCGGTCATCACCAGCGCCTCGCCCACGGGGCCGGCCAGCTGCTCCAGGCTGACATGGTCGGCACCGGCCAGCGCGGCCAACGCCTGGTGGATGCCCCAGACGGTGCCCAGCAGGCCGACGAACGGGGCCGTGGCCCCTATGGATGCGAGCACGGTCTGCCCCCATTGCAGCCGGTGGCTGGCGCCATGCAAGGCTTCGCGCAGCACGCGGGTGGTTTGCACCTGGGCGCCGCTGGCCACGGCCAGGCTGTGGTGGTCGGCCGGCACGCCGCCCACAATGTGTGCAATCGCATCGGCCACCGGGGTCAGCAGGGCCGCACGGTCAATCTGCGGCAACTGGCTGCGTGCCTGCTCCCAGCTGCTGGCCTGCCAGAAGGCCTGGGTGGCCTGCACGGTGGCGCCTTGGGCGCGGCCCAGCCACCAGGCCTTGTAGAGGATCAGCACCCAGCTGATGACGGACATGGCCAGCAGGGCCAAGGCGGTGGCGAGCGCTACCGCATCCGCTTGTGAGAGCCATTGCCAAAGCGTCATGGGTGGCCGTCCTTGTGAGAAGCTGGTGTGTGACGTCGGTGCTTATTGCAGGCCGAGCACGTCGTTCATGTCGTACAGGCCGGCCTTCTGGCGTGCCAGGTAGCGCGCGGCACGCAGGCTGCCGTTGGCATAGCCGGCACGGCTGCTGGATTTGTGGGAGATCTCGATGCGCTCGCCATCGCCGGCAAACAGCACCGTGTGGTCGCCCACGATATCGCCGCCGCGCACGCTGGCAAAGCCAATGCTGTTGTCCACGCGCGCGCCGGTGTGGCCATAGCGCTCATAAACGGCGCGGTCCGCCAGTTGCGTGCCCTGGGCTTCGGCAATCACCTCGCCCATTTTCAGCGCCGTGCCCGAGGGGGCATCGACCTTGTGCTTGTGGTGGGCCTCGACGATCTCGATGTCGTAGCCGCCTTCTTGCAAGGCCTTGGCTGCCATCTCCAGCAGCTTGAAGGTGACATTCACGCCCACGCTCATATTGGGCGAGAGCAGCACCGCCGTCTTGTCGGCAAACTGGCCGATCTGCGCCTTTTGTTCGTCGCTGAAGCCGGTGGTGCCGATGACCACGCCCACGCCGCCTTCGGCAGCCACAGCCAGGTGGGCCAGGGTGCCTTCGGGGCGGGTGAAATCGATCAGCACATCGGCGCCTTGCAGGCCTTGGGCCACATCAGCGGTGATGCGAACGCCGGTGTCACGGCCCAGAAACGCGCCCGCATCCGTGCCCAGATGGGCGCTGCCCGGCGCATCCAACGCACCGCTCAGCTGCAGATCGCTGCTGGCCAGCACGGCCTCGATCAGCATGCGGCCCATGCGGCCGCTGGCGCCGGTAATGGCTACGGCGATGGCTTTGCTGGAGGTAGGAGAAAGGGGGGCAGTCATGGATCGGTTCCTGTGGCTCAAAGGGCCGGGTGTCATCGCCGCATGGGCCCAACAGGGCCCAAGGACGACAAGGGTGACCGGCTGCCCAAGTCAGCAGGCAGGCCACCCGGGGAAGGCATCAGCGCTGGGGCGACTCCAGTGGTGGGTAGCTGGCAGGGGGCGTAGCGCTGCTGTCGCTGCTGCTGGTATCGGCAGGGGTGGTTGCCGGCGCAGGCTGGTTGGCCTTGTACTTGGCCAGCTCTTCGGGCGTGGCCTCCAGGCGCGGCACCTTGGGGTTCTTGATGGAGGTGGTGACCGAGGCGACGAATTCCTGCTCGCTGGGCATCTCATCGCCCTCGAAGCGGTCCAGGCCGGTGTCGTTGAAGAACACGGTGAAGCGGCGTTCCTGCTCAGGCACACCCTTGCGCTTGATGGTGAACACGTAATCCCAGCGGTTGGCATGGAACACGCTGGCCAGCAGCGGGGTGCCCATCAGGTCCTTGACCTGTTGGCGGCTCATGCCTTTTTGCAGGGCGTCGACCTGCTCCTTGGTGATCACATTGCCTTGCACCACTTCTACCTTGTACGGCGTGATGGAGTTGGCAAACTTTCGGCTGGCTTCATTGAATGAGCCGCAAGCAGCCACGCTGGCACCCAGGGCCAACAGCGCCGCCAGGCGGACACTGGAACGAACAAATTCGGGCATGGTTATAGACATAGCGATATGATCGGTCATTGTAGCGGCTGGTCTCCAGGCCTTCTCCAGAAGTCCGTATACCAATCGGGCCCACTTGAAAGACCTTGTTATGAAAAATATTGAAGAACTCAAAAGCACCGGCCTCAAGGCGACTCTGCCACGCCTGAAGATTCTGGACATCTTCCAGAACGGTGCCCAGCGCCACATGACGGCAGAAGATGTCTTCCGTGTGCTGCTGGAAGAGCGCTCCGACATCGGTCTGGCCACTGTGTACCGTGTGCTGACCCAGTTCGAACAGGCCGGCATTCTGATACGCAGCAACTTCGAGAGCGGCAAGGCCGTCTACGAGCTCAACGAAGGCCAGCACCACGACCATTTTGTCTGCACCAGCTGCGGCAAGGTCGAGGAGTTCTATGACCCCGAGATCGAAAAACGCCAGCAGTCCATCGCCAAGAGCAAAGGCTGGATCGTACATGACCACTCCATGGCGCTGTATGGCCAATGCGCGGAATGCGCTACCAAGGCCAAATAAGCCTCCCGCCTCTACCGGCTAAAAATTGAAAAGCGAAGCGCCCAAAGCGCTTCGCTTTTTACGTTTTGAACACATAGCTTTACCACAGCGAGACGGTGGCAAGGCACCATGGAACGATCTGCACCCGGGTCCACCCACCATGCGCACCTACCGAATGCTCACCCTCAGCGCCGCCGCCTTGGCGGGCACCTTGTGGCTGGCTGCCTGCGCCTCCCACCTGCCGCCGGATGCAGCACGCCGTGCGGAGGCCGCCTCAGAGGCGACGCCCGATACGCCCCTGAGTGCCGCCCAGCGCCTGCAGTGGCTGGACCGCGTGACTTGGGGTGCCCACGACGATGTCGACCAGCACTTGCAGCGCCTGGGCCTGCAGCGCTGGCTGAACGAGCAATTGGCGCCCCCGCAGCCGCCCCAACTGCCTGCCGATGCCCAGCAACGCATTGCAGGTCTGGAAATCAGCCAGCGCAGCATGGCCGACATCCAGCGCGATGTGGCCGCGCAGCGCCTGGCTGCCCGCCAGGCCACCGACGCGGGCCAGGGCGATGGCGAAGGCGCACGCCTGCGCCAGGAAGTGCAGCGCCACCTGAACCAGCTCGCCGCCCAGGCCCAACAGCGCCAGGTGCTGCGCGCGCTGTACTCGCCCGCCCAGTTGCAGGAGCAGATGACCTGGTTCTGGATGAACCACTTCAACGTCAGCACCCGCAAGGGCGAGACCCGGCTGTGGATTGGTGACTACGAGGAGCAGGCCATCCGCCCCCATGCGCTGGGCAACTTCCGCACGCTGCTGGAGGCCAGCATGCGCCACCCGGCGATGCTGCTGTACCTGGACAACGCCAGCAACGCCAAGGGCCGCATCAACGAAAACTACGCCCGCGAGCTGCTGGAGCTGCACACCATGGGTGTGGGCAGCGGCTACACCCAGGCCGATGTGCAGGCCATGGCCCATGTGCTGACGGGCGTGGGCTTGAGCACCCGCGATGCCGATGCAGCGCCGCCCCGCATGGCGCCCGCGCTGCAGGCCGATTACCGCCGCCAAGGTTTCTTCGAGTTCAACCCCAGCCGGCACGACTATGCACCCCAGGTCTTGCTGGGCCAGCCGCTGCGCGCCAAAGGGATGGCGGCGGTCGACGAGGCGCTGGACCGCATCGTTGCTTCGCCCGCCACAGCGCAGTTCATTGCGCGCAAGCTGGCATTGTTCTTCATCAGCGACAACCCACCGCCCGCGCTGGTGCAGCGCACGGCAGGCGCCTTTAGCCGCAGCCATGGCGATATCGCCGCCACCTTGCGCAGCCTGCTGACGGCGCCAGAAGCACTGGCCCAGCACGGCCAGCGCTTCAAGGACCCCATGCACTATGTGCTGGGCGCCGTGCGCCTGGGCTATGGCGAGCGCGTGGCCAGCGATGTGCGGCCCGTCATCGGCTGGATCAATCGCCTGGGCCAGCCCATCTACGGCCACGAAACGCCGGACGGCTACCCCCCATCGCAATCAGACTGGGCCAGCTCCGGCCAGATGGCGGCGCGCTTTGATGTGGCCCGGCAGATTGCGACCCGCAGTGCCGTGCTCTTTCGCACCGACCCTCAGGCACCACTGGCGCAGCCGCCGTACCCCCATCTGGCACAGCGCGCCACGGTGCAGGCCCGGTTGGCCCAGTGGAGCGCGGCATCCCGCGAAGCGCTGGCGCAGGCGCGCAATGCGCCCGACTGGAACACCTACTTTCTCTCCGCCCCTGAAATGATGGTCCGCTGACGAGGTACGCCATGCAAAGACGCCACTTTCTCTCCGCCGCCGCCAGTGTGCCGCTGGCCTTTAGCCTGGCGCGGGCCCGCGCAGCCGCACCGCGCAGCGATACGCCGCGCTTCTTGCTGGTGTTTTTGCGCGGCGCCTATGACAGCAATAGCCTGCTGGTGCCCACGCACAGTGATTTCTACTACGCCGCACGCCCGACGATCGCCATTGCACGCCCGGGCGAGGCCAATGGCGCCCTGCCGCTGGATACGCGCTGGGGTCTGCATCCGGCGATGGAGGGCAGCATCCTGCCGCTGTGGCAGAGCAAGCAGGCCTGTTTTGTGCCGTTTGCCGGCACGGACGACCTCTCGCGCAGCCACTTCGAAACCCAGGATTCCATGGAGCTGGGCCAGCCACTGGATGCCCACCCGGGCGCTCGCTCCGGCTTCATGAACCGCCTGGCCCAAGTGCTGCAAGGGCGCAGCGGCATGGCGCCGATGGCCCCCATGGCGTTTACGGCGCAGCTGCCCCTGTGCATGCGCGGGCCGGCCCGCATTGCCAACACGGCGCTGGCCGATGTGGGCAAAGGCGACGTGGATGCCAACCGCAGCCGGGCCATTGCGGCTATGTACGCGGGCACCGCGCTGGCGCCCGCCGTGAACGAGGGCTTTGCGGTGCGCGAGGCCGTGCTGCGCGGCATGCAAGAAGAGATGGACAAGGCCGGGCGCGATGCCATCAGCGCCAAGGGCTTTGGCCTGGTGGCGCAGCGCATGGCCAGTTTGATGCGCGAGCAGTTCGACCTGGGCTTTGTCGATGTCGGCGGTTGGGATACCCACGTGAACCAGGGCGGCGCCAGCGGCAACCTGGCCAACCGCCTCGACGACCTGGGCCGGGGCCTGGCTGCGTTTGCGCAGGAGATGGGGCCCGAGCCATGGCGCCACACCGTTGTGGCGGTGATCAGTGAGTTTGGCCGCACTTTTCGCGAAAACGGCAACAAGGGGACTGACCATGGCCATGGCACCGCCTACTGGCTGCTGGGCGGCGGCCTTGCGGCGCAGGCCGGCGGGCGGGTGGTGGGCGAGCAGGTAGAGGTGAGCGAAGCGAATCTGTTCCAGAACCGTGACTACCCGGTGCTCAATGACTACCGCAGCGTGCTGGGCGGTCTGTTTGCGCGCATGTACGGACTGGCGCCGGCCCAGCTGGGGCAGATTTTTCCGCAGGCCTCGATCAAAGACCTGCGCTTGGTGTGATGCCAGCGCGGGCTGCAGACCGCCAAGAACGGCCTACACCTCGCGCCCGCTGGCCATGGCCTTGCGGTGCCGGTCCACAAATTCCTGGTAGGTGTCGATACCGCGCAGCTGCAAGATGGTGTTGCGCACGGCAGCCTCCACCAGCACCGCAATATTGCGCCCGGCCACCACCTGGATGACCACCTTCATCACCGCAATGCCCAGCACATCCTGGGTCAGCGGCGCGGCAGGCAGGCGGTCGTAGTCGCGTTCCATGGTTTCCTTGCGCACCAGGTGCACGATCAGCTTGAGCCGCATCTTTCGGCGCACGGCGGTTTCGCCGAAGATGGCGCGGATGTCCAGCAGGCCAATGCCGCGCACCTCCAGCAGGTTTTGCAGCAGGTCGGGGCACTTGCCTTCGATGGTGGTTTGGTTGATGCGGTACAGGTCCACCGCATCGTCGGCCACCAGGCCGTTGCCACGGGTGATCAGCTCCAGCCCCAGCTCGCTCTTGCCCAGGCCCGATTCGCCGGTGATCAGCACGCCCATGCCCAGAATGTCCATGAACACGCCATGCATGGTGGTGCGGTCGGCGAAGTGCTTGGACAGGTAGGCGCGCAGCACATCGATGACGAAGGCCGCCGACTCCTTGGTGGAGAACATGGGGATGTGCGCACGCTCGCACATGGACAGCAGCTCGTCGGGTGCGCCCTGGCCATCGGCCAGCACCAGCACGGGTGGCTCCAGGGTCACGATGCGGGCAATGCGGCGGCGGCAGTCTTCGGTGGTGGAGTTGGTGAGGTAGGCGATTTCGCGCTCGCCCAGCACCTGTGCCCGGTAGGGGTGGATGTAGTTGAGGTAGCCCACCAGGTCGGCGCTGGAGCGGGCGCTGCGCACGGCCACCTCGTCAAAGCGGCGCTCCGAGGCCCCCAGGCCGGCCAGCCACTCCCAGCGCAGCGAGGTGCGAAACTCCTCGAACAACACATCGGCGCTTACGACATTGGGTTTCACGGTGCAGTCCTTTCAAAGCCAGAGCGCGCGCAGCAAGGCTGCCCGCCATCACCCAAGACTAGCAGGAAAAACAAGGTTCAAAACAGATCGCAGGCCTGGCTGGTGCGCCAGCACCGGCGCGCCGATGTCAGGCGTGGACGGTGGAGGGGTTGCTGGTCGAAGACTGCCAGGTGTCGATCATCTGGTGCAGTTGCTCGGCATTGGCGCTGGCCTTCATCTGCTCGCGCAGGCTGGCGTTGGACAGCAGTTCGGCAATTTCGCCGAGGATTTCCAGATGCTGCTGGGTGGCCGCTTCGGGCACCAGCAAGAAAATCAGCAGGTTGACGGGCTGCTCATCGGGGGCGTCAAAACCAATCGGGCGCTCCAGCTGGAAAACGG
Organism: Comamonas sp. BIGb0152; assembly: GCF_024809975.1. Classification (GTDB taxonomy): domain Bacteria; phylum Pseudomonadota; class Gammaproteobacteria; order Burkholderiales; family Burkholderiaceae_C; genus Comamonas. The sequence continues at coordinate 12,801 of NZ_JANUDY010000014.1, read as the reverse complement.
CCGCCATGGGCGCTTTGAGCCCTTTGATACGGCCATGGGGAATGGCGACGCCATGGCCCAGACCGGTCGAGCCCAGCCGCTCGCGTGCAAACAGGCTGTCAGTGACCAAGGCGCGCGACAGCCCGTGCAGGCTCTCGAACAGCAGACCTGCTTCTTCAAATGCACGTTTTTTACTGGAGACATCCACACTCACTAGCACTTGAGCTGGAGGCAAAATAGAGGCAAGACAGTTCATAGTGGAGTGCGGCAATATGGCAAGCAACTGAGAGAGCATGATCAAACAAGCGCAGCAACACCTGCAGGCAGGTGTTGCTGCTCGTATTATCGGTCAGTACTCAAACAGATTCTTTTTCCTGGGCAAAAGCAGAGGGTTTACGCCATTGCTTGCCGCAACGCATCGCTGTAGTGAGATTGAACACGTTGCTTGTGACGGGCGACCATACGGTCCAGCCTGTCCACCAAAGCATCTACCGCAGCGTACAAATCGTGGTGAGAGCATTGAACGCAAAGTTCATCGCCTTTCACCCGCAAATTGCACACTACACGCTGCCGTTTCTCCTTTTCCTTTTGCTTTTCCACCGAAAGTAAAACTTTGGCATCCACCACCTGGTCAAAGTGTCGCGTAATGCGCATCAGCTTGGATGTTACATATTCGCGCAGCGCCGGGGTCACCGCCAAGTGGTGACCGCTGATCGTCAGGTTCATGAACAAGTCTCCTTCTGCAAACCGAGAAAAGTGACCGAGGCCGTTTAAAACCCAAGCCACCCCGAGGGGGAAACACATGCATGCGTGTAAACCATGATGCGCCCGGACCTGCAAAATTGCAAGTCTATGACAACCCGGTTCACTGGGTTTCTGGGTTTTACCGGGCCCCAATCACCGCGCATGCGGTTACAAATTGGCGCTGGGGTGCTGCAAAAAATGCAGGGCCGTTGCCCGGTGTTGGGGGCTTTCGGCGGGATTGTTCGCTGCCATCGGGCGGTGCAGGCGGTAGGTGCAGCACGTATGCACCTACGTGTTCGACAGGCGCTGCTGCCAATACTGCACTGCAAACCAAGGCATCCAGCCTAGGCGCTGGGGGTGCAGAGAGGGGAAGACTACAATCGAGCGCTTGCCTTGCCGAGGTTGCGCGGCCCTCCGCGCCCTCTGTCGTTAACGCAGGGTGTCTGTCCATCGTTTTGCATCACCATGACCCAGCCCGTACCTTCAGCATTGCATACCTCCAAGCTCCATTCCCTGCCGCTGCTCGCCCGCGGCAAGGTGCGCGACAACTACGCCGTCGGCAACGACCGCATCCTGATGGTGGCCTCGGACCGCCTGTCGGCCTTTGATGTGATCATGGGCGAGCCCATCCCCGGCAAAGGTGCTTTGCTGACCCAGATGGCGCTGTACTGGTTCGACAAGCTGGGCGATATCTGCCCCAACCACCTGACCGGTGAGGAGCCTGAATCGGCGGTTCAGCCCGATGAAGTGCCGCAGGTGCGTCTGCGCTCGATGCTGGTCAAGCGCTTGAAGCCCCTGCCCATCGAGGCGGTGGTGCGCGGCTACCTGGCCGGCAGCGGCTGGAAGGAATACCAGGAGTCGCAGGCCGTCTGCGGCGTGCCTTTGCCCGCTGGCCTGATCAACTCTGCCAAGCTGGCTGAGCCGATCTACACGCCGGCTGCCAAGGCAGAAGCGGGCGAGCACGACGAGAACATCACCTTCGAGCGCACGGTGGAGATGGTGGGCCCTGAGCTGGCTGCGCAGATCCGCGACATCAGCATTGCCATCTACAAGAAGGCCGCTGCGATTGCGCTGACCAAGGGCATGATCATTGCGGACACCAAGTTCGAGTTCGGCCTGGACGAAGACGGCAAGCTGGTGCTGATGGACGAGGTGCTGACGCCTGACAGCTCACGCTACTGGCCGGTGGAAGGCTATGCCGATGCGCTGGCGACTGGTGCCAACCCGCCCAGCTATGACAAGCAGTTTGTGCGTGACTGGCTGGAGCAGGCCAAGGTCAATGGCAAGCCTTGGGACAAGACGGCGCCCGCACCGCGCCTGCCCCAAGAGGTGATCGACAAGACCGCCGCCAAGTACCGCGAAGCGCTGGAGCGCCTGACGGCTTAATGGCCTAACGACCTGGTGTGTGCTGCGGCCCGTTCAGGCCGTGGCGCTCAGCTTGGCGTCGGCCTTTTTCAGCCACAGGCGCAGGCTGTCCACCAGGTCTTTGCGGCTGAACGAGCAGCTTTCCTCATCAAACAGCGCGCTGGATTCGAGCCGGTCCAGCAGCTGCAGCAACACCTCCTGGAACTGCGGAGGCAGCGCGCCGAGCAAATCGGTGTAGCTGCGCGCCTGCTGGCTCAGAGCCGCCGCATCCATGTGGCCGGCCTCGAAATGCTCCAGCCCGTCTTGTAAGGCGCCCAACTGGCGCAGCGCAGCGGATTGCATGGTGGTCTCCTGGTGGCTCAACATGGCTGCAGTGTAGAGGCCTTTGTGCAGGCCCAGCCTGGGATTTGCCAGGGGCCATTGGCAGCGCGGCCTGACCTCCGGCGCGCAAATGCCGGACAATAGCCCTATGAATGCCCTGAACATCTCGGAAACCATGCAGGCCCTGGGGCTGCAGGCCAAACAAGCCTCTGCCCAGATGGCTAAAGCTCCCTCTGCTATCAAAAACAAGGCCTTGCTGGCATTGGCACGTTTGCTGCGCGACCAGACCGAGGCCTTGCAGGTGGACAACGCCAAGGATTTGGCGCGTGCGCAGGCCAATGGCCTGTCGGCGCCGATGGTGGACCGACTGCGCCTGACACCGGCCGTGCTGGAGACCTGTGCCCAGGGCTGCGAGCAGCTGGCGGCCATGGCCGATGTGGTGGGCGAGGTGATTGGCATGAAGCAGATGCCCAGCGGCATCCGCGTGGGCCAGATGCGCGTGCCGATTGGCGTGTTCGGCATGATCTATGAAAGCCGCCCGAATGTGACCATCGAGGCGGCCAGCCTGTCGATCAAGAGCGGCAATGCCTGCATTTTGCGCGGCGGCTCCGAGGCCATCGACTCGAACAAGGCCTTGGCGCGCCTGGTAGAGCAGGCACTGCTGGAGGCTGGGTTGCCGGCGGCCGGCGTGCAGCTGGTGCAAACCACCGACCGCGAAGCGGTGGGCCAGCTGATTGCGATGCCCGCTTTTGTGGATGTGATCATTCCGCGCGGTGGCAAGGGCCTGATCGAGCGCATCAGCCGCGAGGCCAAGGTGCCGGTGATCAAGCACCTGGATGGCAATTGCCATACCTATATTGATGCGCCCTGCGATCTGGATATGGCCGTCAAGGTGACGGAAAACGCCAAGACCCAGAAATACAGCCCCTGCAACGCGACCGAAAGCCTGCTGGTGGCGCGTGCGGTGGCGGCAGACTTTTTGCCGCGCATTGGCGCTGTGTTTGCGGCCAAAGGGGTGGAGATGCGTGCCGATGCCGAGGCTTTGGCGCTGCTGCAGGCAGTGCCCGGTGCCAGCCTGGTACCGGCCACCGAGCAAGACTGGTCGGAAGAATACCTGGCTGCCGTCATCAGCATCAAGGTGGTGGCGGGTGTGCAAGAGGCCATCGCCCATATCAACCAATACTCCAGCCACCATACCGAGGCGATCATTACGCGCGATCACATGCATGCGCAGCAGTTTTTGCGCGAGGTCGATTCGGCCAGCGTGATGGTCAACGCCAGCACGCGTTTTGCCGATGGTTTTGAGTTTGGGCTGGGTGCAGAGATTGGCATCAGCACCGACAAGTTCCATGCCCGTGGGCCGGTGGGCATCGAAGGCCTGACATCGCTGAAATACATTGTGCTGGGCGAAGGCGAAGTGCGCGGCTGATGGCTGTTGCGGCCCCACGTCGTGGGTAGCTGGGGCGCCGGTGTTGGTAGACCGGCGCCATCTCTCCCACGTTATGATGCGGCCATGCCAAGCCGCCCCCTGGTGACTTGGCGCCTCATGATATGAAAATTCTGATCCTCGGCGCAGGCCGCGTGGGCGAGAGCGTCGCTGAAAGCCTGCTGAGTGAAAAAAACGACATCACCGTTATCGATACGGATGGTGTGCGCCTGCGTGATCTTGAAGGCCGCTTCGATCTGCGTGGCGTCGTCGGCAATGGCATCAGCCCCGAGGTGCTGGCCGAGGCCGGTGCCGCCGACACGGACATGCTGATTGCCTGCACCTCCCAGGACGAAACCAACCTGACGGCCTGCAAAATCGCGCAGGTGCTGTTCAATATCCCCACCCGTATTGTGCGCGTGCGCTCCGTGGCGCTCAAAAGCCATGCCGAGTTGCTCTCGGATACCGGCTTTGGGGTAACGCATGCGTTCTGCCCCGAAGAAGCGCTGATGGGCTACATCGGCAAGCTGGTGACTTACCCGGAGGCGCTGCAGGTGCGCGAATTTGCCCAGGGCCATGTGGCGCTGGCATCGGTGCGTGCACGCGGCGGTGCGCCGGTGGTGGGCCTGAGCGTGGCCGATGTGCGGCAGAACCTGCCCCATGGCGCGGTGCGGGTGGTGGGCGTGTACCGGCGTTTTCACCATGAGGCCGACCGCCTGGTCCCCATGGAAGGAAGCACCCGCATCGAGCCGGGTGATGAAGTGTTTGTACTCTCGGGTAAAGACTACCTGGGCGATGTGCTGGCGGCCTTCAACCGCCAGGTGGGTGAGCAGGCCCAGCCAGTGCGCCGCGTGATGGTGGCCGGCGGCGGGCGCGTGGGCATGCGGCTGGCGCGGGCGCTGACCAAGGAGTCCAGGCGCTTCCAGGTCAAGATCATCGAGAAGAGCGAGGACCGCTGCGTCTATCTGGCCTCGCGCCTGCCGTCCGATGTGCTGGTGCTCAAGGGCGATGCGACCGACGAGACCTTGATGGAGAACGAGAACGTCGAAGACGTGGACCTGTTTGTGGCCATCACCGATGACGACGAGGACAACATCATGTCCTGCCTGCTGGCCAAGAAGCTGGGCGCGACACGGGTGCTGGCGCTGATCAACCGCCGCACCTATGCCGACCTGATGCATGGCACGCAGATTGATATTGCGCTGTCGCCCGCGCAAGCCACTTTGGGCGAGCTGCTGGCCTATGTGCGCCAGGGCGATGTGCAGGCGGTGCATAGCCTGCGCCGGGGTGTGGCCGAGGCGATCGAGATTGTGGCGCGCGGGGATGCCAAGACCTCGCGCGCGGTGGGCCGGCGCGTGGGCAACCTGCGCCTGCCGCGCGATGTGCATATTGGCATGATCGTGCGTGGCCTGCCCGAGCCGGATGCGCGCAATACCAATGGCAGCGAGGCGGCTGAGCGCGACGAGGAGGAGCGCCAGGACTTGGTGGAGGTGATTGTTCCGACCAGCGGCACCATCATCCAAAACAACGACCATGTCATCCTCTTCTTGCCCAACAAGCGCCTGGTGCATGAGGTGGAAGCCTTGTTCCGTGTTGGGGTGACCTTTTTCTAGGCCAGCCGATGACTGATCTGCGACCCGTGCTGCGTGTATTGGGCATTTTGCTGCTGATGTTTGGTGGCACGATGGCCGTTCCCGCCCTCTCATCGCTGTGGCTTGATGACGGGGTGTTTGGCGTCTATCCGGTCACCATGGGCATCACCTGGGCCTGCGGTCTGGTGCTGTGGTGGCTGGCCCGCCATGAGCAGCGCGAGCTGCAGGCGCGCCACGGCATCATGCTGGTGGCCTTTGTGTGGATGGTGTTCCCGCTGTTTGCCGCGCTGCCGCTGTACCTGGGTTTTGAGCGCATTGACCGGGCGCTGAGCTGGCAGCACGCCTACTTTGAAGCGGTCTCGGGCCTGACCACCACCGGCTCCACCGTGCTCAACCATGTGGACACCTTGCCGGTGTCGCTCAACATCTGGCGCACTTTTTTGCAGTGGATGGGCGGCATGGGGATTTTGATTCTGGCCGTTGCCATCTTGCCGATGATCGGCATGGGCGGCAGCCAGCTGTTCCGCGCCGAAGCCGCCGGGCCCGTCAAAGACACCAAGCTCACCCCGCGCATGGCCGAGACGGCCAAGGGGCTGTGGGGGGTGTATGGCCTTTTCTCGGTGGTGTGCGCGCTGGCCTATTGGATGGCTGGCATGACGCCGCTGGATGCGGTGATGGTCATGTTCACCACGGTGAGCCTGGGCGGGCTAACCCCCCATGACGCCAGCTTTGCCTATTTCAACTCCCCGCTGATCGAGGCCATCTGCACGGTGTTCATGCTGTTGGCCAGCTGCAATTTTGCGCTGTATTTTGTGGCCATCCGCAAGCGCAATGCCTGGGTGTTGTACCGCCAGCCGGAGTTCCGCGCCACCATCGGCACCTTGCTGGGAGGCGGGTTGCTGGTGGCCGCGCTGCTTTGGTTCAAGGGTGTGTATGGACCCTTGGAATCGTTGCGCATGGGCGTTTTCCACACGGTATCGGTGGCCACTACCACCGGTTACGCGGCTGTGGATTTTGGCCTCTGGCCGCCTTTTGCGCCGGTGTTCATGCTGCTGCTGTCCGGTGTGGCGACCAGTGCGGGCTCGACGGGCGGCGGCATCAAGATGATCCGCATGCTGCTGCTGCTCAAGCAGACTCGGCGCGAGATGCGGCGCCTGGTGCATCCCAATGCGGTGCAGCCTGTCACGGTCGGTGGCCTGGCCGTGGATGAGCGGGTGATCTTCTCGGTGCTGGCCTTCATGCTGGTGTACTGCGCCACCATTGCGGTGCTGACCATGGCCTTGCTGCTGACCGACATGGATTTGCACAATGCGCTGGGGGCTGTGCTTGCCAGCGTCAACTGTGCGGGTGTAGGCTGGGGCGATTTGGGCCCCAGCAACAATTTTGCCGGCCTAACCAGCTTTCAATTGAGCGTGACCACCTTGGGCATGCTGATGGGACGGCTGGAGATCCTCAGCTTCCTGGCCCTTTTGACACCTGCTTTTTGGCGCAGGTGAGTACTTGCCAATGTGTGCGGGCCGCAAAGTTCTGGTGACTTTGGCCCCCAACTCTCTACAATTGGCTCTCAATTGTTTTTTGCTCGTTTTTTTTGAGCCCTCAAACAGTATTCATTTATGGTCCCGAATCTCATAACAGCCCTAACGGGGCCCATCAACGAATTGGAACAGCGCATGCTCGATGCCATGCCCGCGATCGAGCGCTGGTTCCGCCTGGAGTGGATGGAGCACACGCCTCCGCTCTATTCGTCGGTGGATATACGCAACGCCGGCTTCAAGCTGGCGCCCGTGGACACCAATCTGTTTCCAGGTGGCTGGAACAACCTGACCCCGGAGATGGTGCCGCTGGCCGTGCAATCTGCGATGGCGGCGATTGAAAAGATCTGCCCCGAGGCCCGCAACCTGCTGATCATCCCCGAGAACCAGACGCGCAACCCGCAATACCTGGCCAATCTGGTGCAGCTGCAGCACATCTTCTCGATGGCTGGGCTCAATGTGCGCATTGGCTCGATCGACCCGGAAGTCAAGGAGACCATCAAACTCAAGGTGGGCAACAAGGAGCTGGTGATTGAGCCCGCGCTGCGCCATGGCCGCCGCGTGGGTTTGAAGTATTTCGACCCTTGCACCATCTTGCTGAACAACGACCTGTCCACCGGCGCGCCCGGCATTCTGGAAGAGGTGTATGAGCAGTTTGTGCTGCCCCCGTTGCATGCCGGCTGGAGCGTGCGACGCAAGAGCCGCCACTTTCAGAGCTACGAAGAGGTGGCCAAGCGCTTTGGCAAGCTGATGGGGATCGATCCCTGGCTGATCAACCCGATGTTCAGCAGCCGCAAGGGTGTGGACTTCACCGATGGCAGCGAGCATGCGCTCGATGAGCTGCGCGAAGACGTCGATGTGATGCTGACCAAGGTGCGGCGCAAGTACAAGGAATACGGCATCAAGGAGACGCCTTTTGTCGTGGTCAAGGCGGACAACGGCACCTATGGCATGGGCGTGATGAGCGTGCACGACGCCAAGGAACTGCGGCAGCTGTCGGTCAAGACCAAGAACCAGATGTCGCTGGTCAAGGACGGCCAGCAGGTGCATGACATGATCATCCAGGAGGGTGTGCAGACCGTCGAGCGCATGGACAAGGAAGCGGCCGAGCCGGTGGTCTACATGATCGACCGCTATGTAGTCGGTGGCTACTACCGCGCCCACTCCGACAAGGGTGCGGAGGACAACCTCAACGTGCCTGGGGCGCATTTCATCCCGCTGTCCTTCGAGCACGGTATCTCTCCGGGCGATTCGGTGGGGGCCAGCGCGCCTAACCGCTTCTATATGTATGGCGTGGTGGCACGCCTGGCGATGCTGGCGGCCAGCTATGAGCTGGAGGCGACCGACCCGGACGCCGAGATCTACGACTGAGCCTGATTCCACGGTGATCGACCATCTGGTTGCTGCTTGCCAGTGATCCGCCATTCGGGCTTGTCCGGATGTGCGGCTCTCCTGCGGGCGCAACAACAGGCGCACAATGCAAACCAATCCACTACAAGCATGCCTGATGCGGCATGGCACAAAGGCTTGATGTGCAACACAACAATAAATCTGCACTGCCCGGGTTGACGCTTGGTGCCATCGGGGTGGTGTACGGCGATATCGGCACCAGCGTGCTGTACTCGCTCAAAGAGGTGTTCGGCTCAGGCCACGTGCCTTTCACCCACGACAACGTCTACGGCGTGTTGTCCATTCTTTTCTGGACCCTGACCCTGATCGTCTCGCTCAAGTACGTGGTGCTGGTGCTGCGCGCGGACAACAATGGCGAGGGCGGGCTGATTGCGATGCTGGCGCTGGCCTCGCAGGCGGTGAAGGACAAACCACAACTGCGCTCGGTGCTGATGCTGGTCGGCATCTTTGGCACTTGCCTGTTCTATGGCGATGGCGTCATCACGCCCGCGATTTCGGTGCTCTCGGCCGTGGAAGGCCTGGAGGTGGTATCGCCAGGTTTCAAGTCCTGGGTGATTCCGCTGACCTTGCTGGTCTTGCTGCTGCTGTTTTGGGTGCAAAAGCGCGGCACCGCAGGCATTGGCAAGTTCTTCGGGCCCATCATGGTGGTCTGGTTCCTGTGTATTGCGGCCTTGGGCATCTGGAACATCGTGGACCACCCGCAAGTGCTGTGGGCGCTCAGCCCGCACCATGCGCTGGGTTTCATCGTTCGCCATCCAGGCATCAGCTTCATCATTCTGGGTGCCGTGGTGCTGTGCGTGACGGGGGCCGAGGCCTTGTACGCCGACATGGGCCACTTTGGCCGCAAGCCCATTCGCCTGGCCTGGTTCAGCATTGCCATGCCATCGCTGGTGCTCAATTACTTTGGCCAGGGTGCCTTGGTGCTGGAGAACGCGGAGGCGGTGAAGAACCCCTTCTTTATGCTGGCGCCGGGCTGGGCGCTGCTGCCCTTGGTGCTGCTGGCCACCATGGCCACGGTGATTGCATCGCAGGCCTTGATCACCGGGGCCTTCAGCGTGACCAAGCAGGTCATCCAGCTGGGCTACCTGCCGCGCATCCAGATCCTGCACACCAGTGTGCGTGATACGGGGCAGATCTATATCCCGTTTGTGAACTGGAGCCTGTTCCTGACCATCGTTTTGGCGGTGATCCTGTTCAAATCCAGCAGCAATATGGCAGCGGCCTACGGGATTGCCGTGACCTTGGACATGACCATCACCACGGTGCTTACCTTCTTTGTGCTGCGCTACGGCTGGAAATACCCTTTGTGGATGGCGCTGGCGCCCACAGTGTTCTTCTTCTGCATCGATTTCACCTTCTTTGCGTCCAACCTGCTCAAGCTGCTCGATGGCGGTTGGTTCCCGCTGGTCATCGGCCTGTGCCTGTTTGTGGTGATGATGACCTGGAAGCGGGGGCGGGAGCTGGTCTACAGCAAGCTGCATGCCAATGGCATCGATCTGCAGGGCTTTTTGCAGATGGTGCTGCAGGCCCCGCCTACCCGCGTGCCGGGCACGGCGGTGTTTCTGAACTCCGATCCGCATGTGGTGCCCACGGCGCTTTTGCACAACCTCAAGCACAACAAGGTGCTGCATGAGCAGAACATGTTCGTCAACATCGTCTACCACGAGGTGCCCTGGATCGGCCTGGAGAAGCGCGCAGTGATCGAGCCCCTGGGCGGAGACTGCTGGCGGGTGCAGCTGAACTACGGCTTCAAGAACGATGTCGATGTGCCCAATGCCCTGCACCAGCTGCGCGGGCATGGCTGCGACACTGGGCAGATGGTGACCAGCTATTTCCTCTCGCGCGATGTGTTTGTGCCCACCGACAAGGCAAGTGCCGGCATGGCACCTTGGCGTCAGAAGTTGTTTGCCCAAATGCACCACAATGCGGCGGGTGCGGCCGAGTTCCTGCTGCTGCCCAGCAACAGCGTAGTGGAGCTGGGCTCCAAACTAGAAATCTAAACCTGCCAGGGCTTCCACCCGCTGCGCACCCAAGGCCAGCGGGCTCCATGGTGGCGCGAAAGGGTCTATGCGGTTTTTCAAGGATCTGAGCGCCTCATCGCTCATCGCAGGCTTTGTCACGGTGCTGGTGGGCCTGACCAGCTCCATTGCCATTGTGTTTCAGGCTGCGCAAAGCTTTGGCGCCACACCTGCCCAGGTCTCGTCCTGGGTCTGGTCGCTGGGCATCGGTGTCGGTCTGTGCTGCTGGGTGCCCAGCATCTTGCTGCGCAAACCGGTGGTGGTGGCCTGGTCCACCCCGGGCGCTGCAGTGCTGGCTACGGCCGGCGCCACCGGGGCGTTCGGCATGGGCGATGCCATTGGCGCCTTCATCATCAGCGCCGTGCTGATTGCGGTGGTGGGCATGACGGGCTGGTTCGAGCGTCTGATGAACCGCATCCCGATTGCCATTGCCTCGGCCTTGCTGGCGGGGGTGCTGACCCGCTTCGGGCTGGATGCCTTTGCCGCCGCGCAGAGCAATACCTGGCTGGTGGTGGCCATGCTGTTGGCCTATTTGCTGGGCCGGCGCCTGTTGCCGCGCTATGCGGTCATGCTCACCTTGGCGGTGGGCATTGCGGTGGCGCTGCTGCAGCACAAGATCCAGTGGTCGGCCGTGCAGCCAGGCCTGACGATGCCCGTGTTCACCATGCCCAGTTTCAGCTGGCAGGCGGCCATCAGCCTGGCGCTGCCGCTGTTTGTCGTCACCATGGCGTCGCAGAATCTGCCGGGCGTGGCCATCATCCGGGGCTCGGGTTTTGATTTACCGGTCTCCAAGCTGATCACCATGACTGGCTTGGCCACCTTGCTGCTGGCCCCTTTTGGTGCCTTTGGCATCAACCTGGCCGCCATCACCGCGGCCATTTGTATGGGGCCGGAATCCCACCCCGACAAAGCCCGCCGCTACACCGCAGCCGTGGTCTGCGGTGTGATCTATGTGCTGATCGGCTGGTTCGGTGTGGTCATCGCAGGGCTGCTGACGGCGTTCCCGCATGAGCTGGTGGTGGCGATTGCCGGCATCGCGCTGCTGGGCACCATCGGCGGCGGCTTGCACACGGCCTTGCAGGGCGAGCAATACCGCGAGGCCGCGCTGATCACCTTCCTGGTGGCCGTGAGCGGCGTCACAATAGCCGGAGTGGGCTCGGCCTTTTGGGGTGTGGTTGCAGGCAGCCTCGCGCTTTTTGTGCAACATTATGGCAAGCGCCGCTCGGCTTGAGCGCGCCTTTTTCTGTCCGTTTCTGCTTGCGCTGGCCCTTTTGCTGGGCACGCAAGGCCATTGAATAAACAGGGCGGCCTCCGGTCGCCGACCCACACCATGCATATCCTCTTTGTTGCCGATCCGCTTGAATCCTTCAAGATCTACAAGGACAGTACCTTTGCGATGATGCGCAGCGCCCAGGCGCGCGGCCACCGCATCACCGCCTGTGAGCCGCAGCACATCCACTGGATTAGCGGCGAGAAGGTCTCGGCCCGGGTGCGCGACATTGTGCTGACAGGCGACGAATCCCGCTGGTTTGACGAAGCACCGGGCCGCCGCGCTGAACTGGCCGAGTTCGACGCCATCATCATGCGCAAGGATCCGCCCTTCGACAGCGAGTACTTCTATGCCACGCATTTGCTCGGCCAGGCCGAGCGCGAAGGCGCCAAGGTCTTCAACAAGCCAGCAGCCTTGCGCGACCACCCCGAAAAGCTGGCGGTGATGGAGTTTGCCGAATACGCGCCCGTCACCTTGGTTACCCGCAGCGCCCAGGACATCCGCGACTTCCACGCCCAGCACCAGGACATCATCCTGAAGCCCCTGGACGGCATGGGCGGCATGGGCATCTTCCGCGTGGGCCCCGATGGTATGAACCTGGGCAGCATCATCGAAACCCTGAACCTCGATGGCGCCCAGAGTGTGATGGTGCAAAAGTACCTGCCTGAAATCACCAAAGGCGACAAGCGCGTGCTGATCATCGGCGGCAAGCCCGTGCCGTTCTGCCTGGCGCGCATTCCCCAGGGCAACGAAGTGCGCGGCAACCTGGCCGCTGGCGGCAAAGGCGTGGCGCAGGCACTGGAGCCTGAGGACCGTGCCATTGCCGAGCACATCGGCGCGCGCCTTGCGCCGCGTGGCCTCTTGCTGATCGGTCTGGACATCATTGGCCACCGCATCACCGAGATCAATGTCACCAGCCCCACCTGCTTCCAAGAGATCGAGCAGCAAGCCGGTTTTCCGGTGGGCGACATGTTCATCGAAGCGCTGGAAAAGGCCGTTGCCGAAGCCGTCTGACACACGGCTGCAAAAAACACCGACGTTTTCCTGGAGCCCCGGGAAAACGCCTATACAATAGCGTCTATCGACAGCACGATGCCTTGCAAAGCTGCCAGACTCGAAAGAGGGCGGTTCGCAAGGTTTGTTT
>NZ_JANUDY010000013.1 GCF_024809975.1 Comamonas sp. BIGb0152 | reverse complement strand
CTTATTACAACGCCCGAAGACCGCACTCAGCCCTGGGCTACAAGTCTCCAGCATCCCGACTTGCCTTGAACAACCTATTGCAAATCAACACCTAGCCATTAGGGGGCGCTACGCGCATGTGCTGCGCCCAGCCAGGTGCCGGGTTCTGGCCGATGCATCCGGCTATCCATTCCCATAGCCCTCTGCGTTCCCGCTTTCGCCATTCGCAGCAGGCTGCCTGCCCGTTCAGCCCGTTCAGCCCGTTCTGCCCAAGGGGCACCCGCAACACCCCCATGCCCGCTCGCAGGTGGATGGCACTTTCTCCGCCTGCTCGGTGGAGGCCAAGGCCGCGGTGGGCGGGCGCGATAAGGGCATAGGTTTAGAACGGGTTCTGCGCACCAGCCCCCACTTGGCGTGCATGCGAAAGCGTGGATCAGACCGCGTTGGACATCCCGGGGGCCCATTGCCCATGGCATGCAGTTCGAACCGGGACTCGTCGGATCTGTGCAACAAATACCGGTGCGGCGATGGATTTTTTGCCGTGGGCATTCTGAAAACCGACGCAACCGAAGAAAACCAAAAAAACTTGAAAAATCCCAAAGTTTCAATGGTGAGAGTTGGTTAAAAATTTTTTGAGTTTAGGAAACTGTCTGCACGCCGGGCCGTTTGGAATGTGCGCGATCTTTCTATTTTGCTGCGATGCCAAAACACAGAACTTTCAGCATCTGTCTGCGGTGTACGCCGTTTGGAATGGCATTGCATGGATGCGATGGCGCCCAAAGAATTGGAATCCTTGTTTTGACTCGCGCTGTGGGAGTCGCGGGTGCTTTTTTTAATGGCTGATTGAATTGATTGAAAGGTGCATATGACTGGATATTTCGAATGCTCTGATAATGCGGCCCACATGCCATTTCCTGGCATTCCATCGCGCCTTTCTTACTGTTTGAGCCTGTGCACCCTAGGGGGTGCGGCTTTGCTGGCATCCGGTGCAGCGCATGCGGTGCCTGGTGTGCCACAAAATCCGGCGGTGATATTTACCGAGGATTTTCAAAACCTCCCACCCGCCACCAGTGGAGAGATTCTGACGGGCTATCAGGGCGTCGCCGGCCAAACCTATTCGGCTGATTCGGTTTGGCTGACCAGCTGCAATGGCCTTCTTTCGTCTGCCGACCAGCCTGTGGCGGGCAATGACGGTCAGACTGCCAGTTGTGGGAGCCAAGAGGCCTGGAACGTGACGCAGCAGCTTGCACAAGCCTTGGGTACGTTCAAGGGCCAGGCCACGCCCGCCACCAATTTTGCAGTGTCTGCCTATACCTCTAATAATCCCGGCGCGGGGCGGGTGGAGTTCGAGACGGTCAATACCATTGCCTTGCCCTCGCCGAGCCGGTTCATCGCCGTCGGTATCGATGTAGCTGCGGCCAACTGCTACCGGGCCAGCGCACCCCAACTGCAGTTCTATTTGCTCGATGCCGGGTCCCCTGTCACCGCAGGTGGCCAGATTGATGGATGCCAGGGCAGCTTGCTGGACATGCCGGCCCTCGGTAATGCTGGCGCATCGACGGGCAGCCAAGGCGCTATTTTGGGCACACACCAAAGTGGCGGGGTGCTGATCAACACCGCGGCCGTCGGTATCCGCATGACGAATGCGAATGGCAGTGGTGGTGGCAATGACCATGCATTCGACAACATTCAGCTGCTGGATGTAAGCCCCACACTGGACAAATCCTTCAGCCCCGTGACCCAGGCGGTGGGTGGCACCAGTGTGCTCACATTCACCGTGACCAATACGGCGGAGTTGGGTGCAAAAGCAGGGTGGTCGTTCACCGACCATCTGCCCGCAGGCCTGGTGGTGGCCGCAACGCCTGCGGCCAGCACGAGCTGCCCGAGTGGCGTGGTCACCGCAGCAGCGGGTGCCACCGCCATTGATGTCACGGGTAATTTGGCCGACAGCATGGAGTCCTGCACGATTTCTGTCAGCGTGACATCGAATACAGCGGCGGCCTATGCCAATGGGCCAGACAATATGGAGTCTGCCGGCTTGAACCCACCCCAGGTATCGACCGTGACATTCACCGCGCCCAGCACACCACCAGCTGCCACACCGGTTCCCGTCAATGCACCTTGGGGCCTGCTCTTGCTGTCGGGCATTCTGTCTGCATTGGCTGGGGCATTCCGGGTGGGCCACAAACGCCGCCAAGCGCGGTAAGCCTGCATCGACACTGCCGAAACAATCCGCTCTAGGCGGTTGCGAAGCCTCCCCAGCCGGGGAGGCCCAAACCGCATCGTCAACACCCTGGGCAAGCAGGGCGCGGCACTTGCCACTTGCGCTGCGGCGGGGCACGGTGGGAGGTTGAAGGCACGCGCCAGTTGCCGTTGACCGGCCATGCGCTTGCCCGCTTCGATGCGGAGGCGGACATCGACCTAAGCGGGGCACCGGGGGACCGAAGTCCGCGTGCCTGCCTGGCACAGCACGCCGCTGAACCTGCCCCCGCGCTGGCGCTTTGCTGCACGCCTTGTGCCACCCCCTTGCGGCATCCCACCGCAGACCTGACAACCGTTGGCTTGGTGCTTGCTGACAAGCCAGCGATGGCCGAGGACCCCGTCCGTGCCATGCCAGCGCGGTGGCCTGGCGCTGCCCGGCACAGCGCCAGTGCCGATTGCGTGGCATGGCATTCATGGCCCGTTGATCAACAGTGACCGGCTGCACTGGCGGCAAGCATGCCCATGGGTTTTTGCTGCGCCCCGATGCGCGGTACGCCTGGCTCCGCCAGCCGGGCTTGTGCAACTGGCCGAGGAATGCAGCCAACCACGGCGCTGGCCCCGGCCATTGTTGCGTGCCCGGCGCGAGCCCGGGGCCCTGGCATGTGCTGCCAGCGCCGCTGAGCGCAAACGCGCATGCCAACACCCATCCTCGCTTTGAGCACCAGACAGGCGCCCTCGCAAGCGAGGGTGGGTGTGCCAAACCTCCATGCTGCGCTTGCGCTGTTTTTGCGCCGTTGCTTTTGCCTTGTCCAAGCCCCTTGGGCACGCGCGATCTTGCGGCCAACCAGGGGGCGAGGGAGTTCGCACCGTGTGCCTGGCTGCGGCATGCATTAACCCTCAATAAGAGATTGTTCACAGTCTTAATGGGTGCTTTGAAATAAAATAGATTTCTTTGATTAAATGCAATTTTTCTTAGAATTTGTCAATTGTTGACGGTTGCAGAGTTGGAGGAGATTGACTTTTCTACAGCCGTTGGTGGCCGGAAAAGTCATGAGGGGATCGGGTTTCCTATGTCAGGTTCTGACTTGGTTTTTGAGGCAAGAATTTTCGGGTAAGTGCTATGCATTGGCTTCAATGTGGTGGCTATTTCTAATCCTGAATAAATCCAGAAAATTCTTTATTTTTAAAGATTTATATGTCTTGTAATTTCATTCAGAAGAGAATAGGGCAGCTCTGCTTCCTGGTATTCTCAAGCATGCTGTTGCCGGTTTTTGCGCAAGCGCAAACTGCCGATTTGCAAATCACCAAAACCGGGCCAGTGTCTGCGAACGGGGGTGAGAGCTTTTCCTATGTGCTGACCATCGATAACAACGGTCCGGGTGCTGCCAATGGTGCCAACGTGGTGGACAATCTGCCGCCCGGCTTGGCCAATATTGCTGCCAGCTGCATCTCAGCCACCAATGGGGCGGTGTGCCCGGCATCCCTGGCGATTAGCAGTGCCAGCGTTGCTGGGAGTATTCCTGCTTTACCAGCGCTGGGCCGGGTAATCATTGAGATTACGGGGACTTTCCCGAGTAGCGGGCCATCGAGTATCACGAACTCGGCGCGTATCGATACCCCAGCGGGCGTGACCGATCCAGACCTTGCTACCAACAGCAGTGTGGTCAGCACGGCGATGTCTTACAGAACCGATTTGGCAGTAACCAAGACCCAGAGCAGCAATGTATTTGCGCCTGGGGTGCCGGTAACTTACACCATGACGCTGGAGAACAAAGGGCCGGCCAGTGCAGACGGTGCCAATATTCGAGACAGCCTGACGAACTTTGCCAACTACAACGCGGGCCCCCCTTATGACTATCTGACGATCAGCACCGCCTTGGTCAGCTGTACGGTTGCCGGCGGGGCCGTGTGCCCGGCTGCTTCCAATTTCAACAGCCAGTCTGCGACGGGTATTGACTATGTGTTGTTTGATACCACGGTGCCGACCTTGCCGTCGGGCGGGCTGATCACCATTGTCTACACCATGACGCCCAGCGTTACCGGTGTTCAGCGCTGCAGCACGGGCGGGGGTTTTCTGCGCAATGAATTCCGGGCCTCGGTGCCAGCGGGCATGACCGATTCCAACTACGACAACAATGCCGCCCAGGTGAGTATTTCCACCCCGCAGTCGCCCAATTGCCCGCAAACGGATTTGGCAGTTACCAAAACCCAGAGCAGCGATGTGTTTGCATCGGGCACCCCGGTGACCTATACGATGACCTTGGTGAACAATGGCCCCAATGCAGCGAACGGAGCCAGCATTCGTGATGCCATTACGAGCTTTTCCAACTACAACGCCGGCGCCCCTTATGGCTACATCAATATCGATGCGGTATTTGTAGCTTGTACGGCCTCGGGTTCTGCGGTTTGCCCTGATGATTCAAATTTTAATAATGTCTCTGCAACTGGTATTGACTACAACTTGTTCGATACCACGGTTCCCGCATTGCCTGTGGGCGGGGCGCTGAGCATTGTCTACACGATGACACCTACCATCGTGGGCACGCAGCGCTGCAGCTCGGGCGCAGGCTTTATACAAAATGAATTCAGAGCCACCTTGCCCAGTGGAACGACGGACAGCAACTACGACAATAATGCATCGCAGGTAACTATTCAAACGCCTCGGGCGCCTGACTGCCCGCAAACCGATCTGGAGGTCAGCAAGACGCAAAGCAGCAATGTATTTGTGGCAGGCCAGCCTATTACCTACACCATGAAGCTGGTCAATAACGGCCCCAATGCGGTGGACCAGGTGCAGATCAATGATGCCATCACCAATTTTGCCAATTACACCTACGGCGCGCCTTACCAGTACATCAATACCAGTACGTCCTTCGCCAGCTGCAATGCGACAGGGGGCGCTGTGTGCCCGGATGCCTCGAATTTTGGCAACCAGTCCCAGGCAGGGATTGATGTGGCGGTATTCAGCACATCTGTCCCTCGGCTTCCGGTAGGTGGCACGGTGACGGTGGCCTATACCATGACCCCGACTGCGCTGGATGTGCCCTCCTGTGGCAATACCGCATCCAGCTATATCTTGAATACCTTCTCCGCTTCTGTGCCTGCAGGCTATATCGATATGGGCCCGGGCACTAATTCCGCACAGGTAACTCTGCCCGTCAGTTGTGCGGATATCTCCGTCAACAAAAAGGTAGATCCTGTAACCACCAGTGTCAGCGGCTCCACCGTGGTGTACACCATCGATGTGGCCAATGCCACGGGCTCGGCCGTGGCCAACAATGTGGCTTTTTCCGACCCCTTGCCCAGCGGGTTTGTCTATGGCAATGCGGTCTGCGTTGCCCAAACGCCGGGCGCGGTCTGCGGCGCGGTGAACTACGACAGTGCGGGCCACCAGGTCAGCAGCACCATCCCCACGCTGCCGGACGGTGGAATCGTTCGCTTTGTCATCACGGGAGCGGCTGGAAACACGGCAGGCACCTTTGCCAACACCGCCTCGGCAGCGGTGGCGCCTGGCTGGCTTGATCCGGTGCCCAAGTCCAATAGCAGCACGGTGAACTTCCAGATTTTCAACACCAGCTCGCCCATCACGGTGACGAAAAAGGTCGCGGGCCTGCCTGCGGCGGGCATGCCTGCGGCGATGACTTTCAGCGGAAGCATCACCTGTGGTGCGCAGCCTGCACAAAAGTGGTCGGCGACGGTTGCCGCTGGCGCTGTGAGCGGCGATAGCGCTGCGCTGAGCTTTTACGACAAAGATGCCTGCACGGTGACGGAAGACACGCCCCCTGCGGCGCCCAATGGCTATGCCTGGACTGGCGCTGCGACGATTGTGCCCAACCCGACCTCGGTGCTCGGCCCCAACACGCCGCTGTCGGTGGTGGTGACCAATACGCTGTCTGCCTTGCCTGCCGGTAAGCTGACCATCACCAAGCTGGCCCAGACGGCGGCGGGCGGCGCCGCAGCGGGCAGCGCGACGTTCAGCTTTGCAGGTACAGGCACGGGCGTTCCGGCGACCACCACGGTGCTCACGAATGCGGGAACGGGCAGCCAGACCATCGCGGACCTGGAGGCAGGCCAAACCTACACCTGGACTGAAAACGCAGCGGCCGGCTGGAAGCTTGTCAGCATCCAATGCACCACCCAGAACGGTGCGGCACCCCAAAGCGCAGTGACCACGGATCTGACCGCAAGGCAGCTGCGTGTTGCGCTGGTCGCGGCGGAAGAGCTGGTCTGTACCTTTACCAACCGCCAAACTGATTCCCCCGATACACCGATTGATGGCTCGGGCTCCAAGCTCAAGGCGGTTCCCACCTTGGACGCCTGGAAGCTGATGCTGATGATGCTGGCCGTGGCGGCCATGGGCATGGCAGGCCTGCGCAGCACAAAACGTGACTGATAGCCGCTGATCGAAGCTGATCGCAGCTATCGATGCAGGGTGCGACGCCGATATCTCCCCGGGATATCGGCGTTTTTATTGGGGCCCTGTGCTTGCGGCCACCAGGGCCTTCCGGCATCTGGGGCTCCGCATCCCTCCCACTAGGCGAGGGTTTTGCAGAGCGCTATCCAGCGCATGGCCTGCGCTGCCGCCGTGCCTGTCCTATTTAGGCCTTGCGCCTGCGCCTACCGCTGCCCAACAACGCCAGCAAGGCGCGCTCTGCTGCCTGCAGGCCTGTTGCCCTGCTGGTCTTGGGGGCCGGCATATCGGGTGTGCCATCCTGCGCTTCGCACCGCGCCATCACCTGCGGATGGATGTAGAACTTGCGGCAGACCGCCACGGTGTTGCCCAGGTGCTGGGCGACCTGCTTGACGATATCGGGCGCGCTCAGCGGGGCATCGCCGCTGCGCGACTGCAGTGCCAGCGACAAGGCCAGCACGCTGGCATGCCAGGTGCGAAAGTCCTTGGCACTGAAGTCTTCGCCGGCGATCTCGTGCAGATAGGCATTGACGTGCTCCGAGCGCAGCTGCTTGCGCTCTCCGTCCTCATTGAGGTACTGGAACAGCCGCTGCCCGGGCAGCTCCTGGCAGCGCCGCACGATGCGCGCCACGCGCGGGTCGTCCAGCTCCACCTGCTGCTCCACACCGCTCTTGCCTTTGAACGCCAGCCGGATACGCGATGCGCGCATCGTCACATGGCGGTTGCGCAAGGTCGTCAAACCAAAGGAGCCGTTGTCGCGGGCATAGCTGTCATTGCCAATGCGCAGTGCAGTGGTGTCGAGCAGGCGAACGACGGCCGCCGCGACTGAGCTCTGCGTGGTGTCACCCGCCTTCAGGTCACGCTGGATGCGCCGGCGAATGCACCCCAGCTTGGCGGCAAAGGCGGCCATGCGGTCGAACTTGGTCTGTTTGCGCTGCTCCTGCCAGAGCGGATGGTAGCGGTACTGCTTGCGCCCTCGGGCATCGCGGCCAGTGGCCTGAAGGTGGCCTTGTGGATCGGGGCAAATCCAGACATCGGTGTAGGCCGGCGGAATCACCAACTGGCGAATGCGCTGGAGCTGGCGCGGGTTGCGGATGGTCTGCCCGCGCTGGTTGTGGTAGACGAACCCGTCTCCATCGGGGATGCGCTGCCACCCGGGTGTGGCGTCCGTTACATAGGCCAGTGGCTTGGGGAGGGGGACCATGTCGTGCTGCGCGTGTGGTGCGTGTGCGTTGGGGGCGCCTGCAAGGCGGCCAGATCGCCTGAGCTTAGCTGCGCGCCTCGTTGCAGCATGTCAGCGGCCAGCCTGCCTCTGCTGCTGAAATGGCCTGCATAAACATCGCGCCAGGGGCGCTGGCCTGGCTGCATGACGGGCGCGAAGTTCGCTACGCACTCTTTTTCTGCCTGCCAGCGCCATTCGCATGGTTTGTAGTTTGGGCTATGGGCCGTCGTGTTCTTCTCAGAAATAGGGATGGGTTGTTTTCCAAAGAAAATGAAAGAAAACCAAATGTCCGAGCACGATGGAGACCACCAGAATTTGGCTGCTGATGGGCTGAATGGCGAGAAGGGGGGCTGCGTTGCTCGCCCGCAGGCCAGTGCCCGCAAGCAGCGAACCTGCCCGTTTGTCTCTGATCGATGCCAAGCTGGAACAGGCGACCAGGCAAGTCAAACGGACGGATGGCCAGCTGCCAGCTGCCTGCACCTGCTGCCGCTGCGTCCAGCCCCCGATTTCTGCGCCTGGTCCTGCGCAGGGCTGCAGTGCCCACCCCCAAATCACTAATTTGCGGGATGTCAAAGCTCCCATCCCCCTTTACGCTGCGCTCAACACGCAAAACTGGGGGTCATGATGGATCGATGGGGCAAGGCTGCAGCCGGTGCGGAGGGCGGCAACAAAGCGAGGGCGGGGCGGGTTCGGCCATTCAGGCCGCATCTGCTGGCGGGTGGTGGCTGGGGGGCCATGCGCTGGCTGGCGAGTCTGGTAGCCGCCGCGGTGCTGCCGTTTGCGGCGCAGGCCAAAACTTATACGGTCAATGCGGTCAGCAGCGCGGTCGTCAACGCAACGGGCTGTGATGCGGGCAACCGCAGCAGCTGTACCCTGGGCAATGCCATCTTGGCGCTCAATATGGACAGGGATACGACGGGCACGGCGCGCATTGAGTTCGATGCCCGCTTGTTCTCCGTGCCGCAGACCATCGCCATCTCGCAGTTGACGCCGTATTACAACGTGGACATTGCGGGCCCGGGCGCGCATTTGCTGACGGTCCAGGGCGCTTCCTCCCAGGTGCTGCTTCGCTTGAATGCGCGCCAAGGCGCTGCTGGCACCGGCAACCCGCTGGTGGTGGGGGTATCAGGGCTGCGCCTGACTGGTGCGCAACAAGGCATCTACAGTGCGGCGACGCTCACCGTCGATGGCTGCTGGATCGAGAACAACCACAACAACGGCACCAGCAACGGAGGTGGCATCCGCAACAGCGGCAGCCTGCGCTTGATCAACAGCACGGTGGCCAACAACACGGCCACCAACGCATCTTTTGGCTACGGCGGCGGTATCCAGAATGATGCATCAGCCGCTGCGCTCGAGATCCACAACAGCACCATTGCCAACAACCGCGCCCTTCGCGGCGGCGGTATCCACAGCAGCTCAGGCGGCAGCATTGTCATCCACAACACCACCATCAGCGCCAACCAGGCGACCCATAGTTTTGGCGGTGGTTTCTACAAAGAGGGAAGCAGTGCTCCGCTGGTGGTCAACGCCATCATTCGTGGCAATACAGCGCCATCCAATAGCTATCCCGATGTTGTAGGGGGGGCTTCTTTCACACTCCAGCACAGCCTGGTCAATACCGTTCGGCTGGAGGACGCGGTGCAAGTGGGCTTGGCAGCATTGGGCGCCTATGGCGGCACCATGCCCACGATGCCACCACTGGCGGGCTCTCTTGCGCTGGGTGTGGGCCGCTACGCGGCAGGCGAGCTGGCTTTTGACCAGATCGGCGCACCGCGCCCGGCCACGGTGGGTGCGGTGATGGATGCGGGCGCTGTGCAAGGCCAGGGCTACACCGTGGGTATCACCAGCCCATCGCCCTTCCCCAGCCAGGTGGCGCCGGGTGCTGCTATGCCGGTGACGGTGGATGTGCAAAGCGCTGGGCAGCCTCTGGTCGGCGTTACCCCGGCATTGCGCGCCAGTGTGCATGCGGGCTTGGGTTCCACCGCCAGCTGCGCGCCGAGCAATGCCAGCGGCCAGGCGGCTTGCACGGTTAGCTTCAGCTTGCCGGGTGGCGTACCGGTCGCCGGTGTCAGCTTGAGCGCCTACCTGGGCGCAGCCTCGGTCAGCAGCTTGGCGTTTACCGTTGCGGCCCAGCAGCTGGGCGGCTTTGGTATCAGCCTGCCAGCGCAGGTGGCTGCGGGCCAGGCGTTCAACGTCACCGTCAACGCGCTCGATACCGATGGCCATGCGATGCCCAGCTACAGCGGCACGCTGCACTTCAGCAGCAGTGATGCGGGGGCACAGTTGCCCGCAGATGCCGCGCTCTCCGGCGGCGTGGGCAGTTTCAGCGCTACGTTGGCTGCCACAGGCCAGCAGCAGATCACCGTGGCAGATCCGCTATCGATCCCCGTTGCCCAAGGCTCGGCCAACACACAGGTGCGCTTGCTGCCGCCCACCGTCACAGGCCTGACGCCCGCCGTGGCCGATGCCGCAGGCGGTACGGTGGTGACGGTGAACGGCAGCCACTTCGATACCACGGCCCAAGTGCAATTTGCAGGCTTTACCTACATCCAGCCTTTCAACGTGACGGCCACGTCGCTCAGCTTTGTGGCGCCAGCCGGCACGGGTGGCAGCGACGCAGCGGTGCAAGTGTTCACCCAAGGCTGCTATGTGGCGCCCCCTGCTAACAACTGCATGAGCCCCATCATGCCCGCCAGCCTGCTGCGCTTCTTTGCTGCGAGCTATGTGGTCAACCACCCCGGCGACAGCGATGGCAGCCAACCGCAGGCCTGCGCCCAGGGCAATGCCAATACCTGCACCTTGCGCGATGCGGTGCTGCAGGCCAACCTGCTGGGTGGCGCGCCCACTATCCGGTTTGACCCGGCCGTGTTCAGCGCTGCCGCACCGCAGACCATCACCCTGGCCCACGGCCAGATCAGCCTGGCCAAAGACATGGCGATCGTAGGGCCGGGTGCCGATGTGCTCACCATCAGCGGCAACCGCGCCAGCCGGGTGCTGCAGATCGAGGCTGCGGCCCGGTCGCTGCGCCTGGCGGGCTTGACCTTGGCGCAAGGCCGCTCCAACGGGGGCAGTGCGTTGCTCAACCATTCCACCGGCTTGGTGCAACTGCAAAACCTGGTGCTGGCCCAGAACGCCGCAGTGCCCGGCGGCTACAGCGGTGGCAATGACACGCTGGCCCAGGCCGGCTCGGGCGGGGCCGTGTACGCGCAGGGGGCCGGCACCTTGGAGATCGACAACACCCGCTTTGACAGCAACAACGCCGCGCAGCTGGGCGGCGGGCTGTTGCTGGCAGCCGGCCACACCGCTACCCTGCGCGGCAGCACCTGGGTGGCCAACCAGGCCACCCAGGGCGGCAGCGCCATCGCCAACCTGGGCAGTGCCGCGCAGATCGAGAACAGCACCATCACCGCCAACGACAGCCAGGACGCTGGCAGCGCAGGCGGTGCCATCTACAACCAGGGCGCAAGCCGGCTGCTGCTGGTCAACAGCACCGTGGCGGGCAATAGCAACCGCCATGCCGGTGGTATCAGCGGCATGGCCGATGGCGCCAACACCCCCAGCCTGACCTTGGTCAACACCATCGTGGCCGGCAACAGCGGTGGTGAGGGGCAGACTGCCGACATCCGCAGCGCGGGCATCAGCGTCACCGATGGCGGCGGCAATATGTATACCCAAGACAGCGCCACGACCCTCGACCCTGGCCTGGCGCCGCTGGGCAACTATGGTGGTGTGATGCAAACCATGCTGGCGCTGCCGGGCTCGCGCAGCATTTGCGCTGGCGTGGCCAGTGCGGCCGATGCGACGGTGCCCGTGCTGGACCAGCGCGGCGCGGCGCGGCCCTATGCTGGCGCAGGCCTGCTGCCTGCCTCCTGCGTGGACGCGGGTGCCGTGCAAACGCATTACGCGATGCAGTTCAGCGTGCAGCCTTCGGCCGTGGCGCTGAACACGCCCATGCTGCCAGCGCCGCAGGTCACGCTGCAGGAAAACGGCCAGGGCTTTAACAGCACAAGCTATCCGGCACTGGGCACGCTTGCGTCGCTGGGCAGCGTGCAACTGGCCCAAGGCTCGGGTGCGGGCCGCCTGGCCAAGCTGGTGCTGGCCGGCGCGCCGGTATCGGTTGACTTGGCCACCGCCACCGGCAGCGCGGTGTTTGACGACCTGGCGTTTGCCGATGCCGGCAGCCACAGCCTGGTGGCCAGCTTGGCGATCAACCCCCAGCTGGCCGAGCCCGCCGTGCTGCAAGCCAGCAGCGCAAGCTTCGCCGTCGGCCAGGCCGCCGCGCAGATCAGCCTGGAGGCCAGCCCCGAGCAAGTGCAGCAGGGCCAGGCGGTGACCCTGACCGCCACCGTTACCGGCAGCGCACCTGGCGGCACGGTGACCTTCCGCGATGGCGCCACCGTGCTGTGTGGCGGCCCCGTGGCTCTGGTGACCGTGGGCGATACCGCCACTGCCAGTTGCACCACCACCGGGTTAGCGCAAGGCGAGCGCGCTATCACCGTGACCTACAGCGGCGATAGCAACAACGCTGGCGCTGTGACCCTGACCCCGTCGCAGGTGGTGGTCACCGCGCCACCGGGCAACGGCGGCGTTAACCCCATTGCGGTCCCCACACTGTCAGCCTGGGCGCTGGCCTTGTTGGCGGCGCTGATGGCCGGGATGGGTCTGCTGGGGCGGCGTGGGGTGGCGCGCAAGGCGGACTGAGGGATAGAGCGTCGGGCCACCTGGGAATGCGGGTGGCCCGGGGCCAAGATTTTGAGTAAGCAGGGGTGGAGGTGGTGCACAAGGGCTGGGTGACTGGCCCTTGTCGCTTGGCTGGCTTGGCCGTGCATGCCAGGCCAGCCGTTGGCGCTTATGGCGCTTGCAATGCGTTTCGCACTGGACTGCAAAAATCTTAGGCCCCAAGCGCTGGAGACCGTGGCGGTGGGTTCAATTTACCGCCGGATGCAGGCCGGGGCAGGTTGGGTGGTGCGCTACTTCTTCGCGAGAAACGCCGCCACCAGAGCGTTCGCGTGCCCGTGGCCGATCTGGTGCTGGGTCTTCAGACAGTTGACAAGCTCCATGTGCTTCAGCGGGCCGGCCTCTTGAAGAATATCCATCCAATGCGTGATGGGCTTGGCGTATGTCTTTTCGATGGACGGAAAGTACGAGGCAGGGCCTTTTATCTTGGATGTCTCAGCCATCGTGGGCTCCTTCAAAGGGTGAGCATGGCGTTTGTGCAAAGCCAAAGGCCTAGGGACCCTCTGCAAAACTCCCTGCCGTGGTCTGAACGCGGTCTCGGGCGATCCGCTACGTTGTCTTTCTTGTCAATAGCCAGCTATTGACTGCAAAAGACGCCTTGCGGCTCATCCCGATCCGCGTCCATCCCTTTGGGCGAGGGTTTTGCAGAGGATCCCTAGGCGTCGGTTCGGCATTTTGACCCAGTTGCAGGCGCCTGCCTAGATGGTGCGTTCTGAGTGGCGCGTTCTGAGCGGCTTCTGCCCCAGTGGCGGCGGGCCGCTCTTGGCGGATAGTGGCTGCGGCAGTTCGACCCCAAGCAGAACTAGAGTTTATTCAACTGCTGACATCAGCCGGCTGATCTCCACCTGAGGCCACAGCACGCTCGGCATCCGACGCATCCTGCTCGTAGATGTCGAACGACAACATGATGCCGCGCTGCCCCAATGCAAGCAGGGTCTCGGATGAAATCTGCACGCCCTCATTTGCACTGCCCATGAACCAACCGCAGAACAAATCAACGCGAAATCGGGCCGTGAGGTTGCCCCAAACCGATAGATTCGACGTGACTTGACCAAGCAGCTCAGCAACCTGCCCGTCTAAGTCTTCCGGCTGGGTCTCCTTTGCCATCAGGCGCCACATACCCGATTTCCTCGTGACAATTCGCTCGGATGCCTCCGAGCGGAACTGATGCCCTTTCGCATAAGCTGACGTCGGCACCGCACCGAGCAGCCTCGAAATCTCCTCGGGCAAAAGTTCGTCACCCATGATGCGCAACGTTGCCACAGAACGTTCAAGATGAGCCATTAGTGAAGTCTATTCAGATTGACGAAGGAGCGCAGCCGACCTGATTTTTCCAGTGAAACGATGGCCTGCTGGTGGCCGGTTGACGATGGTCGTTGCTCGAGCCCAAGAAGACTTTGGCAGCGCATCCAGCGGTTCGGCGGAGTGAAACTTGTCCGCCGATGCTCTCAAGGGAACGACCCATACCACTCGCATACCTGTCATCGGCAAGGAACACCTCAAAGATTTCCCGAGCGGCGATCTTCTTCACTACGCTTTTCGGCTCTGCGCGGGACATGGGAGTGCTCAGTTGTAGTGAACGCATGAACCGTTTTTCCACGGAGCCTCCCATAAATGGAAACCATGCAGTAGATTCGTCCCAGCCCATGACTTGCAAGGTACAAGAACTGGAAAGATCCCGTTTTTCCTTCGGTGACGCCCCTGGCCGGCTCATGGGCCGCTTCTGGTTGTGAATTCAACCGATCGACGCAACACACGCATCGAACATTTCAGCAGGGGTTCGATATCCCAGAGTTTTGCGGGGTCGTTGATGGAGCTGCCCGGCAGGCGCACGCCTTGCGCCACGCGATTTGCTCGGGCCGGCAACGCTGGCCGGTTCGACCAGCGCCGGGCCGGCCCGCCCCCACTTTTGGGGCGCGTTTGTGGTGCGGCTGGTTCGATCAGGCGGCCGGTGCGTCCGCCGCCGACCCCGCCGGCAGCGGCACTTGCAGCAACACCGTCGTCCTCCCCGCTTGCGAGGCCAGCGACCAGTGCGCCCCCAGCCGCTGGGCCCGCGCCTGCATGCTGCGCAGGCCGGTGCCGTGGGTGGGGGAGCGGGTGTTGTTAGAGGCGGGCAGGCCTGCGCCGTTGTCTTGCACCTGCAGCAACAGCTGCCGGGGCTCGCGGGCCAGTACCACGTCTACGCGCGTGGCATGGCTGTGCTTGAAGGCGTTGGTCAGCGCCTCTTGCAGGATGCGCAGCACCTCCAGGCTGGCGCTGGTGGCCAGGTGCAGTTGGTCGATATGGCTGAGCTGCCAGTGCAGCGCGATGTCATGCAGCTCAAACAGCTGGCTCATGCGGTGGCGCATGGGGGCGAGCAGCTCGGCCAGGGACAGCTCGCCGTAGTGTTGGGCAGAGGCCAGGTCGATGACCAGCCGCAGGTCGTCGCGCATGCCGCGCAGCATGCCCAGCACCTGGTCGGGGGGCAGGGTGCTGCGTGTGCGCTCCAAGGTGGTGATGTTGCCGATCAGCATGCCGCCCAGGCCGTCGTGCAGGTCGTGGGCGATGTTGACGCGCTCGCCCAGGCGGGCCTGCAGCAATTCCAGCTCGTGGCGGCCGGACAGCGACTCGGTCAGCTCGGCGCGGGCCTCGGCCACATGGTGCTGCATCTCGTCGTTAAAGCGCTCGATGCGGCGGGTGTTGCTCACAAAGGTCCAGGCGAGGGTCAGCGCAATGCCCACGGTGGCCAGCGGCTCGGTGTAGGTGGCCAGGTAAAAGTTGTCGTCCACGATGCGGGTGAAGACCAGCAGGTCATGCGCCATGGCGAGGGCGCTGGCCAGCGCTGTGAGCGACAGCAGGCGCTGGGCCTGGTTGCCATGGCGCCAGGCCAGGCCCACGAACACGCCGGCGGTGGTAAACAGCAGGGCCGATGAGGCCCAGGCCATCACCGTGCGCATGGCCCTGAGCTGGGCGTCGGGCACCAGCAAGGTCGCGGCAGCCAGCGCGGCAATGCTCAGCCACATGGCAGCCTCGCGCCGGGGCCAGCGGCGGCCCATAAAGCGCAGCACAAACATGGCGTTGCAGCCGTGGTAGAGCACATAGGCGATCGAGACCACGGCCGAATAGCTGTTGATGTTGTTGAACGGCCAGGGCGTGTTGCTGACAAAGTTGACGGTAAAGCCCACCCAGGCGGCCTGGCGCGCGGCATACCAGCCGTAGGCAGCTTCCTGGCGGCGCATCAGCCATAGCACCAGAAAGAAGCAGCCCAAGGTGGCGCCTACGCCCAGGTGCAGCCAGTTGAGGTTTTGCCGCACCAGGTAGCTGTCCTGCTGCGCAGTGCGCATCAGCTCGGGCGCGCCTATCTCGATCGGCCCCAGCGCGGGCTGGTAGGCGTAGTAGCCACTCACGCGGATCAGCAGCTCATTGCTGCCACTGTGCAGCAGGGGCGCGGGCAGCACCAAGTAGCGTGGCGTGTTCCAGGCGCGCGTCATCGGCTCGGTCAGCTGCGGGTCGCGCTGCAGCTCCACCCCGTTGACCGCGATCACGCCGGCATGCATCAGGTAGTGGATGTACAGCCCCTGGGTCTGGGGCTGGCCCGCAATGTCCCAGCGCAGCCGGTACCAGACGACGCCGCTATGGCCGGGCCATTGCTGGTTCCAGTCGTTGGGCAGCTTGACCGGCAGCCAGCCGCTGTCCGGTGGCTGCTGGGCGTCCCAGTCCGCGCGCGCAGCCTCGGCCGTGCCTGGCCAGGGCGTGCTTTGCGCCTGCGCGGGCAGCGCCAGGCACAGGGCGGCCAGCCAGATCAGCGCAGCAAGCCATGCTCGCGTGCACGCCGCAAGGCCTGCGTGCGCGAGCTCACCGCCAGTTTGTCGTAGATATGCCGGATATGGGTGTCTATGGTCCATCGGGAGAGGTGCAAGCTTTCGGCGATTTCGCGGTTGCTCAAGCCAGCGGCGACATGGTCAAGGATTTCGCGCTCGCGCTCGGTCAGGGCATCGCGCAGCGCCGGGTCGGGCGGCTGCGATGGGGTGGGAGGGCGCCCGGCCGGGCGGCCCACCAGGTCCAGAATGCGCCGGGCAATGAAGGGGTCGATGGGCGCGCCCCCTTTGAGCACATTGCGCACCGACAGCGCGATCTCCAGGTCGTCGCGCTCCTTGAGCACATAGCCATTGGCGCCGGCGCGCAGCGCGCCCAGGATCATCTCCTCGGTGCTCCAGGCGGAGACCACCAAAATCGGCAGCGCGGGGCTACGGGCACGCAGCCAGCCGATCAGGTCGATGCCGCTGCCATCGGGCAGGCCCAGATCGACCAGGGCCATGGCCAGCGGCTGCAGAGCTCCGCCGGGCGCCGCCACCAACTGCTGGCACTGCGCCAGCGAGCCGGCCTCGCACAGCTGCTCCGGCGCTATGCCCACGGAGCCCAGTACCTCGCCCAGCCGGGCCAGCATGTCGGGGTCATCATCAACCAGCAGTACGGGGAGTTGCGCAGGGGTCATTGCTACATTTTGACGCAAACAGGGTCGGCTGCCATCCCGCATTTACGGGAGTGCCTGCGGTTATCTCCGCGCACCACCCCCTGGCCTGCGATGGCCGTGGCGGCGGGTGGGGTGCTGCGCTGCAAGGTGCCCAGCAGTGTGTCTAACATCGCCTGGAAGACCGCGCCCCGAGCCACTCTTCCCAATGGTTGCCTGCCGCTTTGTCCGCATTCAAGCTAAGCGCTATTCCAAAATATAATAGCGGTTTACATCCATAACGAGGACACAGCCATGCCATCAACCACCCCCATCCTGCGCCGTTTTTCACTGGGCTCAGGCATGCGCCGCATGCTGCTGGCGGGTCTGGTGGGGGCGGCCGCCAGCCTGTCGGCCTGCGGCGGCAGTGGCAGCGATGTGGACCGGGGCCCCACGACCTTGTCCGTGTCGGCGGATTTGAATGGCCTGTACTGGGACAACAGCGAGCGCCGATTGTTTGTGAGCGATGAGAAAACCAACACCATCCGCGTGTGGGACGGCGGCAGCCAGTTTGCGCAGTACGCAGCCCTGCCCACGGCGCCTGCCAGCGGCTCGACCCTGGGCCAGCTCACCCGCAGCAGCGATGGCAGCCTGTATGTGACGCGCTTTGGCTTTGGTCTCGACGGTGCCGTGGCAGTCGTGCCCCAGAGAGGCAACGCCTATTACCTGAACGGCACCGACAGCGTGCGCCGCCGCATCGGCATGACCCCTGCGCCCGATGGCACGCTGCTGGACAGCTGGTTCATCAAGGGCGGCGTGGGTGCGGTGAGCGAGCTCCAAGTCCATGGCAGTGCCGCAACGGAGACGGAGCTAATCACCGGCTTTGGCAAGCCGGTGGGTCTGGCCGTGGTGGGCGATACCGTCTATGTGAGCGACCAGAGCAGCGGCAAGCTGCTGTCGTATTCGCTGGCCAAGCTGCGTGCCGCGCCCGCGACGCTGGCAGACGGCATCCCGGTTGCCGCCTTCAGCCCCGCCGAGGGCATTGACCTGATGACCGCCGCCTCAGATGGCACTTTGTTCTTTGGCGGCTCGGGCGGCACGCTGTTTCGCGTCAGCCCCCAGGGGGAGAGCCGCGTGCTGGCCAGCGGCTGGCCCAAGATCCGGGGTGTGGCCTATGACGAACGCAACCGCCGCCTGTTTGTGGCCGTGCTTGCAGCGGATGCGGGCAGCCCATCGAGTGTGCGCATTGTCCCGATTGACTGAGGTTTGAGCGGGTCTGCAAGTGCCTGCTGGGCCTGCAGACGCCAACAGCCCGCTGGGAGGCGGGCTGTTGGTGACGATGCCTTGATTGCCAGCTAGGCTGGCAGGCCAAGATAGAAAGGCCGATGCCCGTTGGGGCTGTTCATGCAAGCTTGAACCGGATGGATGGAGATGCAGGAACTCGGCGAGAAACGGTGTGAGGGTGCCTCTGCAAAACGCCCTGACGGGGTCTGAGCTTGGGCTTGGTCGATGCGCTGCGTTGCCTTCCTAGCCAATAGCGCGCTATTGACTACAAAAGAAGCCTTGCGGCGCATCCTGACCCGCGTCCATCCCATTGGACCAAGCTTTGCAGCGCCTGCCTAGCTGGCGATGTGTTTGGCGTTTTGAAGCGCAGCCAGACGGCGGTACTTCTCGAAGGTCTTGCTGATATCGGTGGACACCGCTGGAACATAGCGGTTTTGCTTCTCACCACGCTGCGCGACTAAGGGTCGGGTTGGCATGGTCAGCATCGGGAATGATGGCTGGTGTTGCATGACGAACTCCTTTCTTCGATAGCTCCATGATCGTCTTGAAGCGCGGGAGCGCGGTGTAGGCGATGTCTGAGGAATGTCAAAAGGATTCAGCTGACACGCTGTAGTGCTTTTCCCCACGCCACCTTGACGGGCTTGCGCGTGACGCAATACAGCCCTGCCACGGCAGGCCGGGCGCAGAGGCAGGCGCCTGCCCAACCCCTGCGCTGTGGCAGCCTGGCGGCCAGCAAGCCAGCAAGCCAGCAAGCCAGCAAGCCAGCAAGCCAGCAAGCCAGCAGGCCGGTGGCTGGCGTGAAGCCTCTGGGCTGCCCAGTCAGTGCATATCCGGCTGCGAGGCCTGCCGAATGGCCCCGGCAAAGCCATGCTCTACGCGAGAGAAGGGCCGGCCGCTGGTCAGCACACGCGGCGAGGCGCTCCAGGCGATCTGCGCGCCCAGGGCAGCCAGCCGGTCGACCAGCGCCTGGTCTTCGCCGCATTCCATCGCATCAAACCCGCCCGCTTGCTGGTAGCTGCGGGCGGACAGGCCCAGGTTGGCGCCATGCACATGGCGGTGGCCATCGCGGTCCTGGTAGCTGGATTCGAACTGGCTGCGCGCCGCCTGCGCATGGCAGCCGTGGGCATCCCAGCTGTCGACCTCGACCGTGCCGCAGACCACGTCGGCGCCCAGGGAAAGCTGAGCGGCCAGCCAGTCGGGCGCGACGCAGGTGTCCGCGTCGGTAAACGCCAGCCAACGGGCCTGGTGCTGCAACAAGTGGCGGGCCCCGGCGGCGCGTGCCCGGCCCACGTTGTGGGCGTCAATGGCCAGGGCTACAAAGGGCCAGCGGGCAACGATGGCGGCGGTGCCGTCGCTGCAGCTGTCCAGCATGACGACGACCTGCACTGCTTCGGCGGCGAGATCAGGGTGTTGGGCGGCGACGGCGACGCTGTGGAGGCAGGCGGCAATCAGCGCTTCTTCGTTGTGGGCGGGTATACAGATGCCAATCATGGAGTGCAGCTCACAGTCTTTCCCAAACCTCTAACAAGAAATCGGTCTCGCGGTGTTCCACCACGGTCTTGAGTGCCGGGTGGGCCCGGATTTGCGCGTGCATGGCATCTGCGCTTTGCAGCAGGTCAGGCGCCTGGTGCCGCCAATGGCACATCAGCCAATGCCCGCCGGGTGCCAGCGATGACAGGCAGCGCGCGTTGAAAAGCGCTAGGTCGGCATCGGTGAGGTAGTAGGCCAGCTCGGATACCACCAGCAAATCAAAGCCGCCCGCAGGTACTTGTGGCCACTCCAGCGGCAGCTGCAGTTTTTGCAGATGCAGCTGGCGCCGGTCCTGGCGCTGGATGCGGGCGTTGCACAGCAGCACCGCTGACTCGCTAAAGTCGGCCGCGATCAACTGGTCGCAGCGCTCCAGCAGCGCCATGGTGGTCTCGCCATTGCCGCAGCCGGGCTCAAAGCCGTGGCGGTACTGTTCCCTCGGCAGGGCGGCCAGCAGCACCTGGCGCTTGCGCCGCTCATACCATGCGGTCTTGACGGCCCAGGGGTCGGCCAGCTTTTGGTAGAGCTGTTCGAAATGCTGGCGTTGGCTCATCGCAGCACCAGCTCAAAGTTGCGCAGCAAGCGGGCCGTTGCCCAGCGGGGCAGGATTGCGGGCCGACCGGTGGATGGGTCTGGCAAAAGCTGGCTGCGAAAGCAGGACAGCGCCTGGCATTTGCGGTCGAGCTGCTCGGCGCTCAGGGGGATGCGCAGGGCACGCTGCCAAGGCACCCGGTGGTCGCCGGGGCTGGCCCAGTGCCAGGCCCAGATCGGCACTTCAAACAGGCGGCTGCCCATCTCGGCCGTGCTTGCGGCGCAGGCCTCGCCGCTGGCCTCATGGTCGGGGTGGCCGTCGTAGCGCCAGGGGCAGAAGACGGCGTCAGTAGGCCGCAGCAGCTGCTGCAACCGGGCTTGTAGCTGTGGCTGGTGATCCTGCACCTGGCCGTCGGGAATTCGCAATGGGATGCTTTCGCTGCCGGGGCACAGCAGGGCCAGGGCCTGCGCACTTTCGCGCTCACGCGCTTGGGCCAGCTGCTGGGGCGACCACAGGCGCGAGCCCGGGTGGCTGGCCTCGCCAGAGGTGACCGCTACCACCGTGCAGGGCAGTGCGCTGGCCGCGCAGTGCTGCATGATGCCGGCGGTGGCCAGGATTTCATCATCGGGGTGGGGCGAGACAATCACCACCCGCTGGCAGCCTTGCAGCAGCGTCTGCGCAGGCGCAGTGCCCAAAGGCGCTTGCGCCAGCCAAGCCTGCCATTGCAATTCGGGCGTGCCTTCGCCCTCGATCTGTCGGGACATCAGAGCTTCCATGGCAGGCGGTCCTCCTGTTGGGCCATCGACTGCCCAAGGGCTGCCAGATCGCGTTCTGCATGGCTTTGGCGGATGAAGACGGGCAGGTCGGCCAGCAGCAAGGCAAGCGCCCGGTCCTTGCACAAGGGGCCAGCGCCCAGCGCGCGCGGCACATGCTGCAGCACTTGCTGCGCGGCTGCCTCTGCGGCCAGGCGTGTGCGGTTCACTGCCAAGGTCCAGGGCGCGCCCGGTTGGCTATCGATCAGGGCAGCCGTGGCGCGCAGCAGGCCGGCAGTGGTTGAGAGCGCGATATCCACGGCGCCCAGGTGCGCCATGGCATGCGGCTCTGCGTGGCGGCGGCAGGCCTGCAGCAAGTGGTCTGCCATGCGGGTGCTGGCGCCATACCAGCAGGCCGCAATGCCGGCGCCGCCATGCTGAAAGCCCGGGCGACGCAGGTAGTCGCCGGGCTGGCCGATCAAGGTCGCGCTGGCGCCATCCAGGTGCACATCGACACTGGCGCTGGCGGCCATGCCCACGGCCTGCCAGCCATCGCTGCTGACCTGCACACCTGGCTGGCGCATATCGACTGCGACCAGGCAGCGCTCCGTATCAGACAGCCAGGCGGTGAGCAGTGCCTGGTCCACGCTCTGGGCGCCCGAGCACCAGGCCTTGCTGCCGCTCAGCTGCACAGCGCTGCCAGATGCAAGACTGCCGCTGCCGTTGCCGTTGCCACTTCCGCTCACCGGCGTGGCCTGCACGCGGTGGCTGGGGGGCTCGGCGGCCCATACGGCCCAGGTCTGCGCGGCAGCGGGTGCGGCGGCACCCAGCTCGGCCAAGATCGCCAGCGCATCGGTATGGCCCTCATACAGCTTGACCAGGCTCAGGTTGCAGGCGGCCACGGCCGCCAGCGCCTGCCAGCGCGCCAGCGTTTGGCCCTGGCCGGGCAGGGGCAGCTGGTCAAAGCCGTGTGCCACCAGGGCGCGCAGCATCTCGGCTGGCTCCTGGGGTGGCAGGCAGGTCAGAAAATTTTCAAGTTCGCTAGGGTTTGTCATGGTTCAGCGGCCCGGGCGTAGCGGTGCAGCGCCCAGGGGGTGTGCCGGGGCACTGCGGGGCAGCACGGGCAGGTAAGGGCTTGCGCTGGCGCCACCCAGGTGGATGGGCGCAGCAGGACGGGTTGGCGGCTTGTCAGCGCCCGTGCTGGCAACGGTGCTTGCAACGCTGCTGTGCGCGGGCAGTGCCATGGGCGGCTGGCGATGCTGTGGTGGCTGGCACTGGCCCAGCGTGCTGAGAAAGCGCCCGCTCCACCAGTGCACATCTTGTGCCTGGATGCGCGCCAGCAGCCGCTGGTGCCGGGCAATGCGTTCGGCCAGCGGCATCTGCAGCGCTTGGTCGATGCTGTTGGCGGTGCTGTGGGCGTCATAGGGGTTCACCAGCAAGGCCTCTTGCAGTTGCTCGGCCGCGCCTGCAAAGCGCGACAGCACCAGCACGCCCGGGTCGGCCGGGTCCTGGGCGGCGATGAACTCTTTGGCGACCAGGTTCATGCCGTCGCGCAGCGGCGTGACCAGGCCCACCGCCGCTGAGCGGCACAGACCGGCCAGGTGGGCGCGCGTCAGCACCTGGTGGATGTAGCGCACGGGCATCCAGTCCAGCTCGCCAAAGTCGCCATTGATGGCGCCGCACAGCGATTCAAACTGCGTGCGGATGTCGCTATAGGCCTGCAAGTGCTCCCGGGTGGGTGAGCCAATCTGTACCAAGGTGGCACTGCGCCGGTGGGCGGGATGGCGCTCGAGCAGATCACGAAAGGCGTGGATGCGCTCGGGCAGGCCCTTGGAGTAGTCGAGCCGGTCAATGCCGATCACCAGGCGGCGCCGGCCGTATTCGCGGCGCATGGTGTCTTGCACCTGCAGCGCCTCGGGCGTGGCCGTCAGCGCGGCGAAGGCCTGGGCATCAATGCCAATCGGGAACACCTCGCAGCGCGTGTGCCGGCCATGGGCGCAGTAATGGTGGTCGGGGTGGATGCGGCCATCGGCTTGCGCCAGCACATAGCTTTCAAAATGCTGCAGGTCCTGCTGGCTTTGCAGGCCCACCAGGTCGTAGGCCATGCAGGCTTGCATCAGCGCCTGGTGCTGCGGCACGGCACTGAGGGCGACCGGCGGCGGGAAGGGAATGTGCAGAAAAAAGCCGATGCGCTGCTTGCAACCCAGCGCGCGCAGCTCGGCCGCCAAGGCCATCAGGTGGTAGTCATGCACCCAGATGATGTCGTCGTCTTGCAGCAAGGGCAGCAGTTGCTGGGCAAACTGCCGGTTGACCCGCTGGTAGCCCTCGTAAAAACCGGGATCGAAAACCGCCAGATCCAGGCGGTTGTGGAAAACCGGCCACAGCACGTTGTTGCAGTAACCGCTGTAGTAGCTGTCATGGTCGCGGCGCTCCAGCGCAGTGGTTGCCAGCGTTACAGGGCCCCATTGCCGGGTGGATACCTGCGGGTTGGGCTGATCGGTCAGCGTGCCGCCCCAGCCAAACCACAGCCCGCCTTGGCGTTGCAGGGCCTCTTCCAGCGCAATGGCCAGGCCCCCGGGCGCGGCATCCAAGGGGTCGGCAACCCGGTTGGAGACAACGACGAGGCGGCTCATGCCTGAGCCTCGGCATGCCGGTGCAGGCTTTGAGGGCCTGGGCGCGGCGCGCATGCCGCCTGCAGCCATTGGTACACGGCGTCGACACCGTCCAGGTGGTGGCTGGCAGCGCTGGCGCCGGGCCCTACCTTGATGGCCACCCCGCGCTCCGCCAGCACCGCCGCAAAGCCGCTTTCATCGCTGATGTCGTCGCCCACAAAAAAGGGCGTGCGCCCGGCAAACGGCGGCTCCTGCATAAAGGCCTGGATGGCGCGGCCCTTGCTCGCATCGCTGGGCAGCATCTCCAGCACCCACTGGCCGCGCAGCAGCGTCCACTGCGGCCGGTGGGCAAGCATGGCCTGCAGGCTGTGCAGGCACAGCCCTTCCAGCGATGGATCTCTGCGGTAGTGCAGCGCAACGCCGCTTTGCTTGGGCTCTACATACAACGCAGGATGGGCCTGGGCGAGTTGCTGGCAGGCCTCCACCACGGCGGAGATGTCGCCCGGGCTGGCATCGCATTGGTGGCCCGAAGCATCGCGGCGCTGGGCACCATGCGCGCCGGCGCTTGCCAGGCGCAAGGGCTGCAGATAGGCATCCAGCACGGCAATCTCGCGGCCCGAGACGATGGCCACCGCGCCTTGCAGCTGCCCCTGCAGCGCGCGCAGCAAAGGCAGCAGCGCGGGCGGCACCACAATGCTGTCCGGGGTGGGCGCGATGGGCACCAGGCTGCCGTCAAAGTCCAGGAAAAGCGCCGCATCATCGGGCAGAGGCGGCGGCGCTGGGGCGAGTGTGTGCATCAGGAATCCAGCGGCTCTGGGCTGACCACGCGCCCGGACTCGGGGTCTTGCGGAATGTCCGGTTCGGTATGGGGAGAAAAGGGTGGGTGCGGTGGGTCGTCGCCCGGCGCGGGCGCCACAGGCTCCTGCTCCGGGTAGGGCTCGCCGACCGGGTCCATGTTCTCGTCTTCGGGGTAGTCGGGCCGTTGCTTGGGCTGTGTGCTGTTCATGGCGTGCTCCTCAGTGGTATGCCTCTAGGGTGGCGGCTGCGGGCGCCCAGGTCTGTAGGATGGGCGCGCCCGACGCTGGAGTCATCCAAGCGAGTTGAGGCCTTGGCGCCTGCCCACAGGCCGGGCGAATGGGTGCCGCGTGTCAGACCGCTCTGGCGTGCAGGCGCTCATAAGTTCCTATGCGGCGTTGCCATTTCCTCTCAGCGCAGCCGCTGCCGGGCGGTCACACTGGGGCATCCACAGGAGGCCGGCATGACACAGACGCAAGGCACAGCCCCGACATCGACAAGAACCATCTGGAAAGGCGCCATCAGCTTTGGCCTGGTGCATGTGCCCATAGGGCTTTACACGGCCACGCGTGATTCGGGCATCGACTTTGACTGGCTCGACAAGCGCTCGATGGAGCCGGTGGGCTACCAACGCATCAACAAGCGCACCGGCAAGGAGATTGCCAGCAGCGACATCGTCAAAGGCGTGGAATATGAAGACGGCCGCTATGTGATCCTCAGCCAGGAGGAGATCAGTGCGGCCTTCCCCAAAACCACGCAGACCATCGAGATCGAGGCCTTTGTGGATGCCGATGACATTCCGCTGATCTACCTGGAGCGGCCCTATTACACGGCGCCGCTTAAACGGGGCGAAAAGGTGTATGCGCTGCTGCGCGAGGCCTTGCGCAAAACCAACAAGGTGGGCGTGGCCAAGGTGGTCATACAGACCAAGCAGCACCTGGCCGTGCTGGTGCCCTGCGGGCGGGCGCTGGTGCTGAACCTGCTGCGCTGGGGCGGCGATATCCGCTCCTTTGAGCAACTCAATCTGCCGCCGCAGTCGGCCAAGGCTGCAGGCATCAGCAGCGCCGAGATGGACATGGCCGTGGCGCTGATCGAAGACAAGGCCCAGGCCTGGAATGCCGATGATTTTCGCAACTCCTTCTCTGAAGAGATCCACAAGCTCATCGACGCCAAGGTCAATGCTGGCGAGGTGCAAGAGGTGGTGCAGGCACCCCAGGAATCGCCGGTGTCCGGCGGGGCAGAGATTTTGGATTTGACCGCCTTGCTCAAGCGCAGCCTGGCAGGTGGGGCGCAGGCAGCCCATGCCAAGCCTGCTGCGGCCAAGGCAGGCCCAGCGCCCCAGAAAAAGGCCAGCACGGTGGCTAAAACGGCTGCGGTGAAAGCCAAGCCCAAACCTAAGACTGAGGCTAAGCCCACGCCCAAGACTGCGGCCAAGTCCAAGGCCGCTCCCAAGCCTGACAAAGCCGCACCTGCGCGGCGTCGGGCCGCCTAGCGCCGCAATGCCAGGAAGGCCTGCATGCCCAGCTCCTTGTCAAAATACCAAAGCAAGCGCAATTTTGCAGCCACGCCCGAGCCCGCCGAGGGCGGGGAATCGGTCGCGGGCCAGCTGCAGTTCGTCATCCAAAAGCACTGGGCCAGCCATTTGCATTACGACCTGCGCTTGGAGATGGATGGCGTGATGAAGAGCTGGGCGGTGCCCAAGGGGCCAAGCCTGGACCCGCAGCACAAACGCATGGCCGTGCAGGTGGAAGACCACCCGATCTCGTACAACTGCTTTGAAGGCCAGATTCCTGCGGGCAACTACGGCGCGGGCAAGGTCATCGTCTGGGACAAGGGGACCTGGCTGCCGCTGGGCAACCCGCAGGACGCTTATGCCAAGGGACGGCTGCGCTTTGCGCTGCAAGGCCACAAGCTGCAGGGCCGCTGGAGCCTGGTACGCATGCAGGGCAAGGAGGGCGAGCGCCAACCGCCCTGGCTGCTGATCAAGGACGCGGATGACTTTGCGCGCAAGGCGGAGGATGTCGATATCGTCACCGCCCGGCCGGACAGTGTGGCCAGCGAGCAGCGCTTAGCGGCCGCCAGCACCCGTGGCGCCCCGGTGATCCAGCGCGCTGCTGCCGGCACAGCCCAGGCCGGCGCCTTGCCCCAGAGCCTGGCGCTGCAGCTGGCCGTGCTGCACGACGCGCCACCCCAGAACGCCGAGGACTGGGCCTGGGAGCTGAAGTTTGATGGCTACCGGATGGCGGCGCGCAAACAGGGCGGCCAGGTGACGCTGTGGACGCGCAATGGCAAAGACTGGACCGCAAAGATGCCGGCGCTGGCTGCGGCCCTGCAGCAGCTGTCACTGGCTGATGCCTGGTTGGATGGCGAGGTTGTGGCCCTCAACGCACAAGGCCTGCCCGATTTTCAGCGCCTGCAGAACGCTTTTGAGGAGGGTGGAAGCCCCGCGCTGGTCTACTACCTGTTTGACCTGCCGTTTGCCAATGGCCAGGATCTGCGCCTGCAGCCTTGGCAGGCGCGGCGCCAGCGCTTGCAAGCGGCGCTACAGGCCAGCCCCGGCTTGGGCCACAACCTGCGCCTCAGCGAAGCCTTTATGGGCGACCCGGTGCCGCTGCTGGCTTCTGCCTGCGCACTGGGCATGGAGGGCCTGGTGGGCAAACGCAAAGAGGCCGCCTACCACGCAGGCCGCACAGCCGATTGGATCAAGCTCAAATGCAGCCAGCGCCAGGAGTTCGTCATCGGCGGCTACACCCGCCCCAAGGGCACGCGCACGGGCCTGGGTTCCTTGCTGCTGGGCCTGCATGACCAGTCTGGCAAGCTGGTCTATGCCGGCAATGTGGGCACCGGCTTTAGCGAGGCGAGCTTGCGCCAGTTGGCGGCGCGGCTGCAACAGATCCAGACCCGGGCTTGCCCTTTTGAGGACCCTGAGCGCATTGCCTACCAAGCCCATTGGGTCAAACCGGTGCTGGTCGCAGAAGTCGGCTTTGCCAGCTGGACCGCCCAGGGCAGGCTGCGCCATGCCGTCTTCCAAGGGCTGCGCGAGGACAAGCCGGCCCGCCAGATCACCCGGGAGGAGGCAGCGACCATGCCAGCACCAAAGCAGGCCAAACCAGCCAAAACGGTCAAACCGGCCATGCGCGGTATCGCGGTCAGCCATGGCGAGCGCATCCTGGATGCAAGCACCGGCGTCACCAAGCTGCAGCTGGTGCGCTATTACGAGCAGGTCGCCCCGCTGATGATGGAACACCTGCAGGACCGGCCCACCTCGCTGCTGCGCGCGCCTGATGGTGTGGCGGGCCAGCCATTTTTTCAAAAGCACCTGCAGGGCCGTGCCATGGCTGGCATCGTGCAGCTGCCCCAGTCGCTAGATCCTGCGCACCCGCCTTTGCTGGCCATTGCCAGTGCCGAAGGCCTGGCGCAGGCGGCGCAGTTCAATGTGCTGGAGTTCCATACCTGGAACGCCAAACGCGACAGGATCCTGCGGCCCGACCGCATGAGCTTTGACCTGGACCCCGGCGAGGACCTGCCTTGGTCGGCCGTGCAGGAAGGGGCCGAGCTGCTGCGGGTGCTGCTGCAGGAGATGGGCCTGGCGCCTTTCCTCAAAACCAGTGGCGGCAAGGGCCTGCACCTGGTGGTGCCCATTCAGCGGCGGCATGGCTGGGAGACGGTCAAGGGTTTTTCCAAAGCCATCGTGCAGCATCTTGCCGCCACCGTGCCCCAGCGCTTTGTGGCCAAAAGTGGGCCGCAGAACCGCCAGGGCAAGATTTTTGTCGACTACCTGCGCAACGGCTGGGGCGCCACCACCGCCAGTGCCTGGTCGCTGCGCGCCCGCCCGGGCATGGGCGTTTCCGTGCCCATTGCCTGGTCAGAGCTGGACCAGGTCAGCAGCGGTGCGCACTGGGGTATCCAATCCATAGAGGCCCGTTTTGGCAAGGGGAACGCCCCCTGGGAAGGCTATGCCAAGGCGGCCGTGTCGATCACGGCCGCGATGAAGCTGCTGGGCTATGCCGGCGGGGAGGCTTCGTCGCCATAGGCCTGCGCGCATGCCTCTGTGTGGAGCCTGCGTCTGGGTCGGGTCTCCGCTGCTTGGGATGAACATTCATCCGATAAATAATAAGCACTGTGCTTTCTTCAATCCGTGTAGGACTTTTTAAGTTATTGCTGTAATTTCCTGCGGAGTGGCTGGTATTTTTGCCTGAATTTGTTACAGTTTCGCCTACCAGAACCGTGGAGGCCAGCATGTCGGAACAGCGCAAGAATGACCAGGAAAAGGATGCCTATTTGGAATCCTTGAAAAACCAGGGGGCCGAGTTGCTCGCCAACGCGCCCGCCGAAGGCACGATTGAACATGCCCGTCTGTCGCTGATCGATGCCAAGATTGAGCAACTGACCAGCCCCATCACGGCTGGCGCCTGGAAGCCACCCAAGGATTGAACCTGGCTATGTCCAGCCCCGGTGGGCAAGTAAAAATGGGCTTTGCAAACCTATCGCCCAGCGGTAAGGTGATATTGCCTGGATCAATATCTCGATGCGCCAGGCAGAAAGGCGGTCCCATGCGACAAGCCCAAAAATTGCTTGTGGTGACACAAGCGCAGTACGAGCGTCTGGAACTGGAAGTGGTGGGTTTGCGGGATTTAGAGCCCTTGTTGGGGTCTGCGCAATCCGACCGTTTGCAGGATGTGGAATTGGCATTGAAGCATTACCAGCCGCAGTTTCGCCCCCAAGGGCATTTGGCAAAACTCCCTGCCGTGGTCTGAACGTGGGCTGCGGTGATCTGCCCGCCTTGTCTTGGTTTGCCAATAGCCCGCTATTGGCGGCGATAGCCAGCTGGCGGCCCATTGCGATCCGCGACCACTCCCTACGCCCAGGGTGGTGCACACGAGCCTTGGCGACACACTACAAAGCCCGCATCTGCGGGCTTTTTCTTGGGCAATTGCCACCGATAGCCATCTACTGCCATCTATTGCCAACAATGGCCACGGCATTTACTGCTGTTGCGCCTGTTCCTGCTGGGGCTGGTTTTGCTCACGGCCCGGTTGCTGCTGCTGGCCAGGGCGCTGCTGGTTGCTTTGCTCTTGCTGCTTGTCTGCAGGTTGGCCGTTGGGGTTTTGGTTGGGTTGTTGCTGGTTGCTCATGGTGGTCTCCTGAAGGGGTTGCACAGCATCAGATTCGCTGCCATTTCAGCTTAAGGCTGCGCTGCTGCGCTGGCTGTAGTCTGCCCGCTTGCCTGCCCGTAGTGGACAGCGGCGCCCGCACGTCACCCAACGGCGCAGCGCAGTGACTGCAGGTTCCGACGCGACCGGCGCTGCCCTTTGCGGCGCATCAACCCAGGCTTGAACGGCGGCGCTATGCCTTGGCGGGCGCTGCCAGCAGGCCGCGCAGCAGCAAATCCAGCGCTACTGCGGCTTGCGCCAGGCGTGCAGCACCATCCTCTCCCTCGGCAATCCAGAAGGCCGCCTCGGCCAGGCTTCCGTAGATGAGCGAGGCCAGCGCCTGCGGATCGGCCCGGGTCACTGTGCCTTGCACCATCAGCGCAGCGATCAGCCCCTGCATGGACTGCAGGCAATGGCGCTGCGAATCGGGGGAGGCACCGCCCAAGACGGCCCGGGCATCGCGCAACACAATGCGCTGGATTTCTGGCTCCAGTGCCATTTGCAGGTAGGCGTGGCAGCGTTGGCGAAAGCCTTGCCAGGCGTCCTCTGCGCCGTCCGAGATGGCTTGCAGTCGGGCGTCCATCTCGTCATCGATCTGCGCCACCACGGCGGCCAGCAAACCCTTTTTGTCGCCAAAGTGGTGGTACAGCGCGCCTCGGGTCAGGCCGGCCTGGGCGGTCAAATCGTCCATTGAGGTATCGGCATAGCCGTGCTGTGCCAACACTTTGCGGGCAGTGGCCAGCAGGCTGGCGCGGGTGGCTTCCATCTCGGCGCGGGTGCGACGAACCATGCAGAATCTCCTTACATACAGTACGTATGATTATTTACAGAGCGGGCATATGGCGATAAGATTTTATTCATACGCCTTGTATGTATTGTCGCTGCCCAGGCCTGCGTTGGCAAGCCGGGGCGCAGGAAGAACCCATGCTCCACACCTACCGAGAACTTTTTGCCGCGCCCGGCTCTACTGCCTTTAGCCTGGCGGGCCTGCTGGCCCGCCTTCCGTTGCCGATGATGGGGATCGGCATCATCACCATGCTGTCTCAGCTGCGCGGCAGCTATGCGCTGGCGGGGGCGGTGTCTGCGGCCTTTGTGCTGAGCTATGCGCTGCTGTCACCGCACACC
This sequence comes from Comamonas sp. BIGb0152, assembly GCF_024809975.1. GTDB lineage: Bacteria > Pseudomonadota > Gammaproteobacteria > Burkholderiales > Burkholderiaceae_C > Comamonas. The sequence continues at coordinate 82,127 of NZ_JANUDY010000013.1, read as the reverse complement.
TCGAAGCTGGTGGACCGGCATGGCCAAGGCCGGGTGCTGCCCTGGGCCACGGGGCTCAGCGCCACCGGTCTGGCGGTTTTGCTGGCCAGCACCTGGTGGCAGGCGCCGGACTGGACCTTGTTTGTCGGGGCGGTGCTGGCCGGTTGCATGCCAAGCATGTCTGCGATGCTGCGGGCCCGTTGGACCGCGCTCTACCGTGGAGAGCCGCGTTTGCAGACCGCTTATTCGCTGGAGACCGTGCTCGACGAGCTGAGCTTTATCGCCGGGCCGCCGCTGGCGATAGGCCTGTGCCTGGCGGTGTTTCCGCAGGCAGGGCCGCTGGCGGCGGGGCTGCTGCTGGCCTTGGGCGTTGTTGCCTTGGTGGCGCAGCGCAGTACCGAGCCAGCGGTGCTGGCGCGGGGCAAGCGCAGCGCAGATGCGGTGGCGGTGATCGCGCTGCCCCATGTCGCGCAGCTGGCCTGCTTGATGGCCGCCATGGGCGTCATCGTCGGCACGGTGGATATCGTCAGCCTGGCCTTTGCAGCGCAACTGGGTGAGCCGGGCTGGGCCAGCGCCGTGCTGGCCGCCTATGCGCTGGGCTCCTGCGGCGCTGGTTTGCTGTTTGGCGCGCTCAAACTGCCCACGCCTTTGCCCCGCCTGCTGGGGCTGGGCGGCCTGGCCACTGCCTTGAGCACCTTGCCGTTGCTGCTGGTGGGCAGCATCCCCGCGCTGGCCGGCGCGGTGCTGCTGGCAGGGCTGTGTTTTGCGCCGACGATGGTGGTGGCGATGTCGCTGGTCGAGCGCCTGGTGCCCGCGCACCAGGCGACCGAGGGCATGACCTGGCTGCTGGCAGGGCTGAATGTGGGCGTGGGCCTGGGCGCAGCACTGGCGGGGCGGGTGGTGCAAGAGGGGGGTGCCCGGGCTGGCATGGCGGTGGCGGCTGTGGCGGGGCTGGTGGTGCTGCTGCTGGCGTGGTTGGCGGCGCGGCGTTTGCGCGGGCGTGATGCAGCCGCACCGCAGGCTGCCCCGCAACGCTGGGCCACGCTGCCATGACCAGGAAGCGAAACATGCCTCGCAGCGCCACTGACAACGCGGTAGACACGGCCCCCAATCCCTGGCCTGCCGTCATCGCCGCAGGCCTGGCCACTTTTTCGGTGGTCACCACCGAAATGCTGCCGGTCGGCCTGCTCACCGCCATCGCGCATTCGCTGGCGATTTCTACCGGGCAAGCCGGGCTGATGCTGTCCTTGCCGGCCCTGCTCGCGGCCTTGTTTGCGCCGCTGGTGGTGGTGTTGGCCGGCGGCATGGACCGGCGCAGCATGCTGGCGGTACTGCTGGGCCTGTTGGTAATCGCCAATGCGGCCTCGGCGCTGGCGCCCCACTGGGGCTGGATGCTGGCAGCCCGGGTGCTGCTGGGCCTGTGCATCGGCGGCATATGGGCGATGGCTGGCGGCCTGGCGGCGCGGCTGGTGCCTGCCCACGCCATTGGGCTGGCGACCTCGGTCATCTTTGGCGGTGTTGCCGCAGCCTCAGTGCTGGGGGTGCCGATCGGGGCGCTGATCGGCGAGGGGGCCGGTTGGCGCTGGGCCTTTGCTGCGATGGCCGTGTTCAGCGGCCTGGTGCTGCTGCTCCATCTGGCGGTGATGCCGGCGCTGCCGGTGCAGCACAGGCTGCGCCCCGCGCAGCTTTTTGCACAGTGGCGCAACCGCCATCTGCAGGCCGGCCTGCTGCTTACCCTGTTGCTGGTGGCCGGGCACTTTATGGCATTTACCTTTGTGCGGCCGCTGCTGGTGTCGGTGTCCGGTTTTGAAGCGCAATGGCTGGCTGGCTTGCTGCTGGCCTATGGCCTGGCTGGCATGGCCGGTAATTTTCTGGCAGGCCTGGTTGCAGCGCGCCAGCCGCTGCTGACCTTGGGGGCCATTGCCCTGGGGCTGCTGCTGACCCCGTTGCTGCTGGTGGCGCTGGGCCATTCGCAGCTGGGCAGCGCCGGGGTGCTGCTGTTTTGGGGGCTGGCCTATGGCGGGGTATCGGTGGCGCTGATGACTTGGATGATGAAGGCCGCCCCGCATGCCATCGAGATCGCGACGGCGCTCTACGTCGGTGTGTTCAACACCGGCATTGCCTTGGGCGCTTGGGCCGGGGGCCAGGTGGTGGATGGATGGGGCCTGTATGCCAATCTGTGGCTGGCCGCCAGCTTGGCTGCGATGGCCTTGTTGCTGACGCTGGGCCTGGGTGGGCGGAGCCGCGCAACACCGGTGGAGCGAGGGGATGCGGGCACGCGTTGAAAGACCGGGTCCGGGCATGCAGGCGGGGGCAGGCGAATTCCGGCGGATAGAGGCTGCCGAGACGGCCCGGACTGCCCTGGCTGCCGACGTATACGACGCCGCCAACGGCGGTTTTCTATTAAATTTATCAATAATGAAAATTTAATAGTTTAAGGACATGAATAATGTTTAAAGTCTATATCTTCGTTCAGCGCAACGCCTTTGGTTTCAGGGTTTTGATAAATCCAGATTCTTTTTGAATCAATACTGGGAGGGCATGAGGCGCTATTTAATGGATGGATTTAATGGTTTACCCTAGCTCAGCGGGAGTAAGCCATTCAAGCCAAAAAATATGCCTATTGCCTATGACGCGCCTGCTGATTGTTGACGATAACCCGGAGTTGGTAAACGGCCTGTATGGCTTCCTGGAGCCCCTGGGTTATGTGCTGGATGATGCGCGCGATGGGATGACGGGACTGAGGATGGCCACCCAGAATGATTACGATGCGGTCTTGCTGGATGTGATACTGCCCCGGCTCGATGGCCTGAGTGTGTGCCGCAAACTTCGGCAGTAGTTTCAAAATCCGGTGCCCGTGCTGATGCTCAGTGCGTGCGATAAGGTCGATGGCTGTGTACAGGGTTTGGCATATGGCGCGGATGATTACCTGATCAAGCCCTTTGCACTGCTGGAGTTAAATGCCCGTATCCACGCTTTGGTGCGCCGCTCCCAACGGCTGCTGGTGCAGGGCATCCTGGTTTGGGAGGATCTGGAGGTCGACACCCAGGTGCCGCTTGCCTGGCGACAGGGCCAGACCATCTGCTTGACGCCCACCACGCATAAATTGCTGCTGTGCCTGGTGCGTACTGCGCCCGCGGTGGTGAAAAAGCAAGAAATGGAATACCTGCTCTGGGGCGACGAGCCACCACAAAGCGGCGCCTTGCGCACCCACATCCATGATTTGCGCCAGCAGATCGACAAGAACTTCCGCTCCGGGCTGATCAAAACCATGCACGGCATAGGCTGGAGCCTGGACCGGTGCCAGCAAGCCGCAGATTCCTGATCCGGCGCAGCAGTTGCCTTGGTGGAGCCTAGGGCCCATTCACTGCCGTTGGGCTGTACACCACGCCGCCCTGGGTGCTGCAGGTGTGGTCGGCCTGGCTCTTGGTTCAGCAGCCGCTTGGCCGGGCGCACATGCATTGAAAACCGGCACCATCGCTAAAAATCTGCAGTGCCAGATGTGTCGGATGTGTCGGATGTGCCAGATGCGCCAGATGGGTCGGATCCAAGCCGGTAGGAGCCAAGACAGGCCCTCGCGGCTGCCAGCAGGGGGCATGGCAATCAGGCAAACATGCAACGACCGCTGGGCAGGGCAGCACTTTGGCCAGCATTGACAAACGCCTGACATCTTCCTTCCCATACTTAGCGGCATGTGAGGTTTTCTGGAGATGCAAATGCAACCCTTGGCACCCCCCGATTCAGGACAATACCCGCAGGGAAAAACCGGCCTGGCCCGGCTCTTGCATACCTTGCTCTACGCGCGTGACGGCTTTCTCACCGCGCTGCGCTATGACGCTGCCTTTCGGCAACTGCTGGCCTTGCATGGCCTGTTGATCCTGACCGCCTTTTGCGTGAACCTGGACGCGGCAGAGCGCGCCTTGTTGCTGGCGTTGAGCTTGGTCAGCCTGGTGGTGGAGCTGCTCAACGCCGCGCTGGAGGCGGTGGTGGACCGCATCTCGCTGGAGATCCACCCGCTTTCTAAAAATGCCAAGGGCATGGGCAGCGCCGCGCAAAGCATGGCGCTGCTGACGGTGGCTGCGGTGTGGACGGTGGTTCTGTGGGGCTAGCGCTGCTGGCACAGGCCGCTTAAGAAGCCAGGCTGAGCGGCGCTGTGCGCATGGGCCGGCAGGGGGCAAACAGGTCGAGCTGCGACTGGTAGACCCGGGTTTGCACATCGAAAAGCCCCAGCATCGAGTGGTAGAAATGGTCGTGGCTGAAGCCTTCGCCGTCTGCACGCTTGCGAAGGCAGGAGAGGTCCAGACGCGCATTCTGTGCAAATCCCGGTGAGAACCACATCAGCATCGGCACCTGCGTTTGCGCTTTGGGTGCCAGCAGGTACGGCGTGCCGTGCAGGAACAGGCCTCCCTCGCCCAGCGACTCCCCGTGGTCAGAGAGGTAGACCATCGCGACGTCGCGTTGGTCCGAATAGCGTTGCAGCAGCGTGATGGTGTTGCTCAGCTGGCGGTCGGTGTAGACCAGGGTGTTGTCGTAGGTGTTGGTCAGTGCCTCGTTGCTGCATTTCTGGATTTGGTTGCTGTTGCAGGTGGGGCCAAAGACGCTTGCGTCTGCCGGGTAGCGCTCAAAGTACGTGGGTCCATGGCTGCCCAACTGGTGCAGCACGACCAGCGCATCACCTTGCATGGCGTCGATGCGCGTGTCGAGTGCATGCAGCAGTACCTCGTCGTAACAGCTTCCATCCTGGTTGGCGCAGAGTTCGGCGACTTTCAGCTGGGGCATGTCGTCGGTGGGCAGGCGGGTACACACGCCCTTGCAGCCGCCGTTGTTGTTGTTGCGCCAGAGGATGTCCACCCCCGTGCGCTGCAAGATGTCCAGCAGGTTCTCTTCGGTCGCTGCGCGCACGTTGTCGAATTGTGGGCGAGCCATGCGCGAGAACATGCAGGGCACGGACACGGCGGTGGATGTGCCGCAGGAGGACACGTTTTTGAAGCTGATGATGTCGTCGCGCTGCGAGAGTTCGGGATTGGTGGCACGTGGATAGCCATTGAGCTGGAAGTTCTGGGCGCGTGCAGTCTCACCGATGACGGCAATGATGAGCTTGGGGCGGCGGGGCGCGGCATCCGGAATGCGCTGGGCATCTTCGGCCACGGCCCGTAGCGGCAGGGACTGCGCCTGGTGCTTGCGCTTGAGATAGCTCTTGGTGTTGTGCACAAAGTTGAAGAACAGCACCTGGTTTCTGATCTCCCGGTGATTGCGCAGCAGTGAGGCGTAGTCCTTGTAGAACAGCATGGCCACGGCTGCCAGCACCGCGGAGGTGACCGCGATATTGCACAGCCACCAGATCGCGGTGTGCCAGGGGCTGCGCAGTTTTTTGCTTGGCAGCAACACCAGCAGACCAGCGGGCAACACGCCTAGTGCCAGGATGGTCAGCAGCAAAGGGGCCGAAAAGTACGATTGGAGCTCGGCCTGGTTGGTCTCGAAAAAGTTCTGGACCATGCTGCGGTCAATCAGCACCTGGTAGTGGTACATGAAATAACTGCAGCTGGCGCTGACGATGAGCAGCATGGCCAGCACGGGCTTGCGCACATAGGGCAGGGCCAGCACCGGCGCGAGGAGCAGGTTCAAAAAGCAGAAAAGAAAGACGGGCAGGCTGAGGAAGAACAACAGGCTGTGCAGGCTGTTGACCTCGACCTTGGCCCATAAGCTTTGCCACAGCACCAGATTGCCGACGGTGGTGAAGAAAAGAGCGGTAACCCAGCTGAGCTGTACCGGGTTCAATCGCAGGGATTTCAAAAGTCTCAACACGCGCAATTCCCAAGGAATGAAAGTGGCGTGCAGTATCAAAAAACCAGCGTCAAGAAGTTGTTAACCGCTGGGCAAGCAGGCGCTGCGGCGAGGCTGGCGCAGCAGCGGGCAGCGGGCCTGCATAGTTGCCCAGCAAATATGTTAAGTAGATTTAATTCGTTTTCCCTGCCTTGGCCCTTGCGCACAATCGCAGCTCTCCCCCATGCTCCATCGAGGATGGGGCTGTGTCCGAGAGATGATGGTTTTTATGCAAGTACTCAATCCCCTGTCCGTCAAAGCACTGTTGGCTGATGGGAAGGAATTCGCATTTCTGGATGTGCGTGAAGCGGGTGAATTTGGGGAGGGACACCCCTTTCTCGCGATTCCGCTGGCCTACAGCCGACTGGAGGCAGACATTGCCAGGCTGGTGCCACGGCCATCCACGCGGATCCTCTTGATCGATGGCGGCAACGGCGTTGCCGAGCGCGCAGCCCATGCCTTGGCGGCGCTGGGCTACAGCGATCTGTCCATCACCGAAGGCGGCGTTGCCGCCTGGCAGGGGGCAGGGCTGGTGCTGTTCAAAGGCGTGAACCTGCCTTCTAAAACCTTTGGTGAGCTGGCCGAAGCGGCATTGGGTACCCCACACATCAGTGCGCAGCAACTGCAGCAGCTGCAAGCCTCAGGCCGCAAGCTGGTGGTGCTCGATGGCCGGCCGCTGGCCGAGTTCAACAAGATGAGCATCCCCGGCGCCATCAGCTGCCCCAATGGCGAGCTGGCCTTGCGCCATGCCGATCTGATCGCCGATGCGGACACGACGGTGGTCGTCAACTGCGCGGGCCGCACGCGCTCCATTGTGGGCGCGCAAACCCTTCGCGACCTGGGCTTGCCCAACCCCATTTACGCGCTGGAAAACGGCACCCAGGGCTGGTATTTGAACGACCTGCCGCTGGACCATGGCCAAAACCGCAGCTACCCCGAACACCGCCGCGCACCCGTCCCCGAAGTGGCCGCGAGGCTGGCCCAACTGAGCGCCCAGCAAGGCGCGGCACACCTGGATGCCGCCACCTTGGCCGCCTGGTTGGCCGACCACGAAAGAACCACCTATCTGCTGGATGTGCGCTCGCCCGAAGAGTTTGCCGCCGCGCCTATTGCGGGCGCCGCCCACGCGCCCGGCGGCCAGCTGGTGCAGGCCACCGACCAGTACCTGGGCACGCGCCATGCGCGCATCGTGTTGGTGGATACCGATGGCCTGCGCGCGCCGATGACGGCGGTCTGGCTGCGGCGCCTGGGGCATAAGGCCTATCTGGCCAGGCCCGATGCCTTGCCCGCCACTCCCGCAGCGCCACCAGCCGAAGCGGCCTTGCCGCGCATCAGCAGTGCGGCGCTGGCTGCGGACCGGGCGGCCTATGACCTGGTCGATCTGCGTGACAGCGCCAGCTACCGCGCTGGCCATATCGCCGGAGCGCGCTGGTCCATTCGGCCGCTGCTGCAGCGCGGCGATGGGACCCGGGCAACCGTGTTCATCACGCCCGAGCCTGCGCTGGCAGCAGCCGCTGCCCGCGATGTGGGCGGCGTATGGCATCTGCTGAGCGACGGGCCCGAGCAGTGGCAGCGCGCGGGCTTGCCAGTGCTGGCCAGCCCCGATGTGCCAAGCGACGCCGAGCGCATCGACTATCTGTTTTTTGTGCATGACCGCCACAGCGGCAACAAGGCGGCAGCGCGTGCCTACCTGGCATGGGAAACCGGCCTGCTCGCCCAGATTGATGCGCAAGAACGCGCGCTGTTCTGTTTGGGCTGATCCGCCCCCGCGCCCGAGGCCGCGGCAAGCGTGGCCCGCAATGCGCCTCCTGCTTGACTCTTCTCCCCCTTTTTCTTTTTGATTCGAACACCCCCATGTCTACCAGCCGCCGTATCTTTCTGAAAAACGCCGCCGCCACGGCCAGCCTGGCCGCGCTGCCCTTTGCGCTGCCGCGGGCCGCCTTTGCGGCGGGATCCACCACGTTGACGATTGCGCAGAGCAACGACATCTTGTCCTTGGACCCTGCCAACCACGAGAACAACAGCACCCAGTCGGCGCTGGTCAATCTCTACGAATACCTGGTTAACAAGGAATTTCCGAACGGCAAGATGGCCTTCACGCCATGCCTGGCCCAGTCCTGGAAGCAGGAAGACCCGCGCACCTGGGTGTTTGAGCTGCGCGCTGATGTGCAGTGGCACGATGGCAAGCCCTTTACCGCCGAGGACGTGAAGTTCACGGTTGAGCGCATGAAGGGCAACCCCAAGCTGCTGAGCGCGGTGGAGAAGTTCCGCTCGGTCGAGAAGGTCGAGGTGCTGGGTCCGCACCGGGTGCGCTTGGTCACCAGCAAGCCCGATCCGCTGTTTCTGCACAACTTTGTCGGCAATGGCGGCTCGATCCTGCCCCAGCATGCGTTCAAGGCGGCAGGTAGCGAAGAGGCCTTTTTTGCCAAGCCCATCGGCACGGGGCCTTACAAGTTTGTCGAGTGGAAAAAGGCCGACCGCCTGGTGCTGGCGCGCAACCCGCAGTGGTGGGGTGGGGCGCCGCACTGGGAGCGGGTGGTGATCCGCGCGATTCCCGAGACGGCAACGCGCGTGGCCGAGGCCTTGTCCGGCGGCGTGGACCTGGCGGTGAACATTCCGCCCGAAGACATCGGCCGCCTCAAGTCCAATGCCGACACCGGCATCGTCGCCTTCAATATTGCGCGCAATTTTGGCTTGCATCTGCGCACAGAGCCGGGTGTGGTCACCCACGATGCGCGGGTGCGCGAGGCGATTGACCTGGCCATCAACCGCCAGGAGCTGGCCGAGGTGGTGGCCGATGGCTATGCCACCGCCACGCGCGGCCTGTTTCCGCCCGAGATTCCCAACGCCAATACGCGCCTGACGGCGGCCAATTCCTTCAACCCCGACAAGGCCCGCCAGCTGATCCAGGCGGCGGGCGCCAAGGGGGCGAAGGTCCGCTTTGGCTCGCCCAGCGGCCGCTATATCAAGGACCGCGAGGTCTCCGAGGCCATCGTCGGCTACCTGCAGGATGTGGGCCTGAATGCGCAGCTTGAGGTGCAGGAGTGGAGCATCTACAACGCACGCGTGGGCAGTGATTCGCATGGTGAGATCTACTTTTGGGGCATGGGCTCGTATACCGATGCCTCCTTCATCCTGAACATGGGCTCGCTCAAGCGCTTCAACCCGCACTGGAAGAATGCCGAGTTCGAGCGCCTGGCGACCGAGCTGCCCGGCACCACGGGCGAGAAGGAGCGCCAGGCCATCATCTGGCGCGCGCAGGAGATCATCACCCAGGACCGCGCCCGTATCGGCGTGCTGTACCCCAAGGCCATCTACAGCGTCAACAAGCGGGTGCAGTTTGCCGGCCGCTTTGACGAGATGATCCCGGCAGAGCAAGTGCGGCGCGCATGATCTTCTCGGCCTTGTGGCGGCTGCTGCTTCAGGCGGTGCCGGTGCTGTTCACGGTCACCTTGATCGTGTTTGCGCTGGTCTTCCTGGCCGGTGACCCGACCGTGATGATGATCCCGGACCAAGCATCGGAGGCCGACCGCCTGGCCATGGTGGCTGCCTGGGGGCTGGACCAGCCGGTGCACCTGCAGTACCTCAACTACATGCGCAACCTGCTGCAGGGCGATTTTGGCACCTCGTACCGCTATGGCAGCTCGGCGCTGCCGATTGTGCTCGAACGCCTGCCCGCCACCTTGCTGCTGACGGCGGCGTCGATGCTGGTAGCCCTGGTGATTGCGATCCCCGCCGGCATGGCCGCTGCCTTGCGGCGCGGCAGCTGGGTGGACCATGCCGTCTCCGGCGTGGCGGTGCTGGGCAAGGCCATGCCCAATTTCTGGGTGGCCATCATGCTGATCCTGGTATTTGGCGTCAGCCTGCGCTGGTTGCCGGTATCGGGCAGCGGCACCTGGGCGCACCTGGTGATGCCGGCACTGACCTTGGGCACGGCCTTTGCCGGTGACCTGGCCAAGCTGGTACGCGCCAGCATGCTCGAAACCTTGAGCCAGGACTACATCCGCACCGCCTATGCCAAAGGCATTCCCGACTGGCTGGTGATTGGTAAACATGCGCTGCGCAATGCCGCGATCCCGACGGTGACGATGACCTCGCTGCATGTGGTGGCGCTGCTGGGCGGGGCGCTGGTGACCGAGACCATATTCGCCTGGCCGGGTCTGGGCCAGCTCATCGTGCAGGCGATCAACACCAAGGACATGGCCGTCATCCAGATCAGTGTGCTGGTGATCACCGTGATGACCTTGCTGCTGAACTTTGCCACTGATGTGGCCTACCGGTTGATTGACCCGAGGATGAAGCTATGAGCGGCGTGGTTCTGAACACCGGCGGGGCGGTGCAGGGCGGGGCGCCAGTGGCGGCGCAGCCATCCAGCCTGCAGCGCTTTGCGCGCGCCTTGTGGCGCAGCCGCAGTGGTCGCTTTGGTGCCCTCTTGCTGCTGCTGATCTTGCTGACCACGTTGGGCGCCGACTTGCTGCCGCTGGCCGACCCGGTCAAGCGCAATCTGTCGCTGCGCTACCTGCCCCCCGTTTGGCTGGGCAAGGGCCAGTGGGCCTACCCGCTGGGTACCGACGGCCAGGGCCGCGACATGCTGGCGCGCATCATCTATGGCGCGCGCAGCTCGGTGACGGTGGGGCTGGCGGCCGTCGCGCTCTCGGGCGCCATTGGCGTGGCCATCGGCGTGCTGGCGGGGCTGCGCGGCGGCTGGCTGGACCAGGTGCTGATGCGCGTGGTCGATGCGATCTTGGCGATTCCGGCCATGCTGTTCATGCTGGTGGTGGCCTTGGTGGCCGGCGCTGGCCTGGCACCGCTGATTGTGGTGATCGCGCTGACCAACTGGGTGATCTACACCCGCATTGCGCGGGCCGAGGTGCTGAGGGTCAAGGAGCTGGAGTTTGTGGCCGCTGCGCGGCTAAGCCGTGTGCGCACCTCGCGCCTGCTGCTGCGCCACATCCTGCCCAATATCCTGCCGGCCCTGGTGGTGGTCGCTACCTTGAACATTGGCACCGTCATCCTGACGGAATCGTCCTTGAGCTTTTTGGGCTTTGGCATCCAGCCGCCCGACATCTCCTGGGGCCAGATGCTGGCCGATGGGCGCCAGCAGCTTGCGACCAGCTGGTGGATCAGTACCTTCCCTGGCGTAGCGCTGACAGCCACGGTTTTTAGCATCATCTTGCTGGGCGATTGGCTCAGAGACTACCTGGACCCACGCCTGCCATGACTGCTGCCCAAGCCCTTGCCCACGTGCCTGCTACCCTCATCCGCCCCGCCGCGCTGCAGGCCGGCTTGGCGGATAGCGTCCTGCGCTACCGCAATGCCAGCGTCAGCCTGCAGCCCCACGATGGTGGCGAGCCGTTGCGCCTGGTGCGCGGTGTGGACCTGGAGGTGCAGCGCCGGCAGGTGGTGGCCCTGGTGGGCGAGAGCGGCTCGGGCAAGACGCTGACCGCCTTGAGCGTGCTGGGCCTGCTGCCCAGCAATGCACGCTTCAGTGCGGAAGAGGCCACCCTCAACGGCCGCGATCTGCGCAACCTGGGCCACGCCGATTGGCGCAGCCTGCGCGGTGCCGATGTGGGCATCGTGTTCCAGGAGCCGCTGTCGTCGCTGAACCCGGTGCTGACCATTGGCGACCAGATCGAAGAGGTGCTGTACTACAAACGCCAGCTGACGCGACAGCAGCGCCGGGCAGAAGCCATTGATTTATTGGCCCGCATGGGCCTGCCCCGGCCGGCCCAGCTGCTGCAGGATTACCCGTTCCAGCTCTCGGGCGGCATGCGCCAGCGCGTGATGCTGGCCATTGCCATGGCAGGCGAGCCTGCCTTGCTGATCGCCGATGAGCCCACCACCGCCCTGGACAACACGGTGCAGGCCCAGGTGCTGGAGCTGATGGTGCGCACGGCCGAGCAGTCGAATGTGGGCGTGCTGCTCATCACCCACGACCTGTCGGTCGTCGCCCAGGTGGCCGACCAGGTGCATGTGATGCGCCACGGTGAGATGGTCGAATCCGCCCCGGTGCAACAGCTGTTTGCCCGGCCGCAAGCGCCTTATACGCGCCAGCTGCTGGCGCTGGCGCCGCGCATTCCTGCGGTGGTGCGCCAGCCGCTGGTAGATGCCGCCTTGCAGCAGCCGCTGGCTGCGCAAGAATCGCCGCCGATCCTGCAGCTCAATGCCGTGAGCAAGTACTACCAGCAGCCCCGCGCCTGGCACTTCAAGCCCCAGAAGCACCTGGCCTTGGATCGCGTGTCTTTCTCCTTGCAACGGGGCCGCACCCTGGGCCTGGTGGGTGAGTCGGGCAGTGGCAAGTCGTCGCTGGCGCGCATCATCGCCGGCCTGGCCCAGGCCGATGGCGGCAGCCTCGGTTTTGATGGCGCCGATCTGAGCGACCCCGCAGTGCGCGCGGCTGCCAGCATCCAGATGGTGTTCCAGGACCCCTATGCCTCGCTCAACCCGCGCATGCGCATTGGCCCGCTGATTACAGAGCCGCTGGCCGAGCAACCGGGCTGGACGGCGGTGCAACTGCGGGCACAGGCTGCGCAGCTTTTGGACATGGTGGGCCTGCCGGCTTCGGCGCTGGACCGCTTTGCCCATGAGCTCTCGGGTGGCCAGCGCCAGCGCGTCTGCATTGCGCGGGCGCTGAGCGTGCAGCCCCAGTTGCTGATCTGCGATGAGCCCGTCTCCGCACTCGATGTGTCGGTGCAGGCCGAAATCTTGGCGCTGCTGCAACGCCTCAAGAAAGATCTGCAGCTGAGCATGGTGTTTATCGCCCACGGGCTGGAGAGCGTCTACGCGATCTCGGACGACATCGTTGTGCTGGAAAAGGGCCGGGTGGTGGAGGCCGGCCCGCGTGACCAGGTCTTTGGCGCGCCGCAGCACCCCTACACCCGCAGCCTGCTGGCCGCGATGCTCGATATCGACCCGGCGCGCAGCCGCTTCAAGGCCCGGCCTGCACCGCAGGCGGCGCTGGCGCGGGTGGCTTGATGCCGCTTTGCGCTTGCCTGGATTCCCTTTTTTGATCGCCTATTGCCAGTGCGTAGAACACGATGAGCCAGCCCACCCAACTCCACCTCAACCTCAATATCTACGGCGCAGGGGCCCATGCGGCCGCCTGGCTGTGGCCGCAGAACGACCCGCTGTGGCCGGTGACGCCCGACTACTTTGTCCGCCTGGCCCAGACCGCAGAGCGGGGCGGCTTTGACGCGGTGTTTTTCTCGGACCGCGCAGCCTTTCCCGGCAACAGCTTGCACCGCCCGTTCCCGGCGATCGAGCCCAGCATTCTGTTGACCTTGATCGCCGCGCAGACCCGGCATATCGGGCTGCTGGCCACCGTGTCCTCGTCGTACAACGAGCCTTTCAATATCGCGCGGCGCTTTGCGTCGCTCGATCTGGTCAGTGGCGGGCGCTCGGGGGTGAACATCGTCACCTCGGCCGATGTGGAGGCCGCGCGCAACTTTGGCCGCAGCGCGCCGCTGGCGCATGCCGAGCGCTACCGGCGCGCGGCGGAGTTCAGCCAGGTGCTCAAGGATTTGTGGGCCAGCTGGGGGCCGGGCGGCATTGTGGCAGACCGCGCCACCGGCCAGTACTTTGACCCGGCGCAAATCCGGCCCATTGCGCACCAGGGCGAGTTCTTTTCGGTCGAGGGCCCCATCAATGTGCCGCCCAGCCCGCAAGGCCGGCCCTTGGTGGTGCAGGCCGGTGGCTCGGACGCGGGCCTGGACCTGGCCGCCCTGCATGCCGATGCGGTGTTTACCTTGGCGCCGTCTCTGGAGCAGGCGCAAAGCTATCGCCAGGCCCTGGATGCCAGGCTTCATGCGCTAGGGCGTGCGCCCAACGCCGTCAAGGTGTTCCCCGGCCTAGTGACCGTGCTGGGCGACACCGAGCAGGCTGCCCAGCAGCGCGCCAAAACGCTGGCCGATCTGGTGCCGATTGAACAAGGGCTGAACTACCTGTCGGACCTGCTGCAGACCCGCTTTGGCCATGCCGACCTGGACCGGCCGCTGCCCGCTGACCTGCAACTGCCGGACAACGGCATGACCACCTTTGCCAAGAACGTGGTGGACAAGGCGCGCAGCCATGGCTGGACGGTGCGCGAGCTGATCCGCGCGCAAAACGGCGGCGGCAGCAACCACAACACCATCGTTGGCACGCCCGAGCAGGTGGCCGACTACATGCTGACCTGGTTCCGCAGTGGCGCCATCGATGGCTTCAATCTGATGCACGACGTGCTGCCCTCGGGCCTGGAGGACTTTGTCGACCAGGTGGTGCCGCTGCTGCGCAAGGCAGGGGTCTACCGCGAAACCTATACCGCCAGCACCTTGCGCGGCAATTTGGGCCTGGCTGTGGCCTGAGCCCTTCTTACAACATACCCACCGGGCCCGGCCCGCGCTTTTGCAGAACCGTTTATGAAAATCGACTACCCCCAGACCCTGACCCCTGCTGCGCAGACCGCAACCAGTGAAACCGCCAGCAGCGACTGGCAAGCGCTGTTTGACGAGATCGCCGCTGGCTCAGCCGAGCGCGAGGAAAAGCGCATTCTGCCGTTTGCACAGATCCAGGCCCTGAAGGACCAGCGGTTTGGCGCCTACCGCTTGCCAGTGGCAGAGGGCGGCACAGGGGCCAGCATTGCGGGGCTGATGGAGCAGGTGATTGCGCTGGCCGCCGCCGATTCCAACGTTGCGCATATCTTGCGCAACCACTTTGTGTTTGTGGAGCGCTTTGCGCGCAACCCGGTCAGTGCGCAGGCGCATTTTTGGCGCGAGCAGGTCGCACAGGGGGCGATTTTTGGCCTGGCCAATACCGAGCTGGCGCAGGCCCGAAGCGGGGAGAAGACCTTCACGCGCCTGGTGCCCGACGGCGCGCATTTCCGCATGACGGGCGCCAAGTTCTACAGCACCGGCAGCCTGTATGCGGATTTCGTCATCGTGCGGGCGCGCGATGCGCAGGAGCGCGATGTCACCGCCATCATCCCCACCCGGCGCGAAGGTGTGAACCTGGTCGATGACTGGGATGCCATGGGCCAGCGCATGACGGGCAGCGGCACCACCTTGTTCGAGAACGTGCGGGTGGAGCCCGAGGAGATCATCGTGGACAGCGCAGGCACTGGCTACAGCCGGCCTTACAAGAGCACCTTGCCCCAGCTGTTCTTGACGGCGGTGAACACCGGCATCTTGCGGGCCATTGTTCGCGATGCTGCTGCGATGCTGCACAAGCGATCGCGCAAGGGCTTTTTCTTTGCGGCGGCCGATACGCCGGCCGAAGACCCGTTGTTGCTCAAAATCGTCGGTGATCTGTCTGCCCAGCTGTTTGCTGCAGAAGCGGTGGTGGCCGCTGCCAGCCATGCGCAGGATGCGTCGCTGGCCACGGCGGAGGGCGACCGCGCCCTGAAGGGCGCCGCCCACCATGCGGCGGTGCTGGCCGCCAAGGCCAAGTTCATCGTCGATGGCCTGGTGCTTCAGGCCGGCACGGCGGTGTTTGACCTGGGTGGCGCCTCGTCCACCTTGCGCACGCAAAACCTGGACCGCCACTGGCGCAATGCCCGCACCGTGGCTTCGCACAACCCAGCGCTGTACAAGGCTTTGGCGCTGGGCCGGCTGGCAGTGCATGCTGAGCCGCTGCCGGACAAGGACTTTTTCTAAATCAATGCCCTTCGCTGGCCACCGCGCTGCTGCCATGCACCCCTGCCGGCTTGCGCTGGCTCCAGCTGCGCAGCAGCACCACCGCTAGCGCTGAGGCCAGCACCAGCACCACGGCGGTGGCCATTACCGCCATAAAGGCCTGGTCAAAGGCGCCATGGGCCAGGCCGAGCAGTTGCGCAGCCGCTTGCGGCGGCAGTGTTTCGGCTGCCAGCAGGGCCGCATCAATGCCATCGCTGGCGCCAGCGGCCGCCTGCAGGCTGGGCGGCAGCACCAGGCTGCTGGTATAGCGCCAGGACAGCACACTGCCCAGCAGCGCGACACCCAGCACGCCCCCAAACTCGTAGGACACCTCTTCGATGGAGGCGGCCATGCCTGCATGCTCGGGCGGCGCGCTGTTCATCACCGCATTGGATGCGGCGGTGATGGTGGCGCCCACGCCCAGGCCCAGGACGGCCAGCACGGCGATTTTCTGCAGGCCATGGGCATCGGTGTTGAGGCTCATCGCCAATGCACACAGCGCCAGGGCGGTGACCACAAGGCCGCCCAGAATCAGCCGGTGCGTGCCGATGCGCGACAGCGCCCAGCCGGCAATCGGGCCGGCGACAAAGGCCGCCACCGGGATGGGCAAGATCGCCAGCCCTGCTTGCAGCGGGCTCAGGCCCACCACCAGCTGCAGGCGCTGGCTGAACACCAGCTCCACCCCGACCAAGGCCACGGCTGCGACCACGGCGGCAATCACACCGCCCGAGAAGGTGGGGATGCGGAACAGGCGCAGCTCCACCAGCGGCTGGGGCCTGCGCAGCTGGCGGCGGATAAAGACCCCCAGCACCACGGCGCTGAGCACGCCCATCAGCACGGCAAAGGCCAGCGACGGCGCGGGTTTGGCCAGCTCCTTGATGGCCAGCACCAGGCTGACCATAGCGACCATGGCCTGCAGCGAGCTGGTGTAGTCCCAACCGGGCAGGCTGGCGCCTTTTTTGATGCGGTCTGCCGGAATCAGCCAGATGGTGAGCACCAAGGCCAAGGCCACGATGGGCACATTGACCAGGAAGACGGAGCCCCACCAGAAATACTCCAGCAGCACGCCGCCTACCACCGGGCCCAGTGCCGCGCCACCCGAGGCGACCGAGGCCCAGATACCAATGGCCACCGAGCGCTCGCGCTGGTCGGGAAAGCTCATGCGGATGATGGCCAAGGTGGCGGGCATCATGATCGCCGCCCCCACGCCCAGCACGGCACGCGCGGCAATCAGCAGCCCGGCATTGGGCGCATAGGCCGCGGCCAACGAGGCAGCGCCAAAGACCACCAGGCCCAGCATGAACATGCGGCGGTAGCCCAGGCGGTCGCCCAGCGCGCCGGTGCTGAGCAGCAGGCCCGCCACCACCAGCGCATAGGCGTTGACGATCCACAGCTTCATCGAGCTGGAGGCGGCCAGGTCATGGGTGAGGGTGGGCAGGGCGGTGTAGAGCACCGTCATGTCGACGACGATCAGCAGCAGCGCCATCGACACAATGGCCAGCACCAGCCATCTTCTGGAATGCAGTGCCATGGTTACGCTCCCAGTTCTTTGATCATGGTGACGGACACGGGCTGGCAGCCCAGGCGCTCAAACAGCCGGTGCGCGCCGTGGTTGTCGATGCCGCTTTCCAGAAACAGGCGTTGCACGCCCTGGGCCTGTAGCTGGGCGCAGACCCAGGCAAACAAGGCCTGGCCCAGGCCCTGGCCGCGTGCGACGGGGCTCACGACCAGATCATCCAAGGTGGCAAACGGGGTGGGCGCGCGCTGGGCCTCGTCGAGCGAGACAAAGGCCACGCCCACGAGCATGTCGCCCTGGTGGGCGGTGGCGATCCGCTGCGATGCACCCGGCTCGGACGCGGCCAAAGTCGCTTCGATCTCGCTGGCCATGTGCCGGGCCAGGTCGGGGCTCCATTGGCCCGGTGCGATGGCGCGTGGCGATTGCAGCTCGCCGTGGGACAGGTAGTGGGCGTTGAGCTGGCCCATAAACAGTGCCAGGATGGCCGGGGCCTGCGCGGGCTCATGGCACCAGGCCATCTTCAGGGCCGTTGTTGTGGTGTGGTTCGATTGCATGGGGCGGATATTGCGCCATAAAAACAGATTGATAAAGTTGGAATCCATCAATAAATTAGATGGATAAGCTACATTAGTGCGCTATGGAATGGACGGTTGAACAACTGCGGCAATTTGTCGCCACCGCTGACAGCGGCTCTTTCTCTGCGGCTGCGCGCAGCCTGGGCAAGGCCCAGTCGGCGGTGAGCACGGCCGTAGGCATGCTGGAGGTGGACCTGGGCGTGGTGCTGTTTGACCGCTCGCATCGCAATGCCCAGCTCACCGATGCGGGCCGGGTGCTGCTGCTCGAAGCGCGTGAGCTGCTGCGCCAGGCCGAGCAGTTGGACCAGCGCGCGCAGGCGCTGAGCGGCGGGGCGGACGCCGAGCTGTCGCTGGCGATTGACGAGGCGCTACCCTATACGGCGGTGGCCAGCTTGCTGCGGGAGGTGGCGCAGCAGTACCCGGGCCTGGAGCTGCTGCTGCTCAACGGCACCGCCAGCGAGGTGGCCGACTATGTGGGTGAGGGCAGGGCGGGCATGGCCCTGCATATCGACCGGGGCCCGGTGCTGCAGCATTTTGAGCAGCGCCACCTGGGCACCGTGCCCCAGGGGGTGTTTGTGGCGACCGACCACCCGCTCGCCGATGGCCGGGTGGTGGGCCTGCAGCAGCTGGCCCAGCACCGGCAATTGCTGATGCACACCGAGGATGTGCACGAGCGCGCCTATAGCCCGCGCGTGTGGCGTTCGGACAGCTTCTACAACATTGCCGACATGGTGGCCGACAAGCTGGGCTGGGCGGTGCTGCCAGTCAATATCGCGCACTACGAAGGCAACCGCCAGGCGCTGCGCGAGGTGCCTTGCCCGGCGCTGGCGCTGCCCCCGCTGTCGGTGCGCATGCTCTGGCGCCAGGGCGCGCAGCGCAGCCCGACAGCGCAGTATGTCGAGCGGCGTTTTGGCCAGCTGCTGGCGGAGATTTAGACGCCCGAGCCGTAGGGGGTGAGGCGGCTGGCGTTCTCGTCGACGGCCAGGCTTTTGCCCAGATAGGGAAAGGCGCGCTGCGGGCAGTGGTCGCGCTCGCAGACCTTGCAGCCCATGCCAATCGGCGTGGCCAGCGCCGGATCCTGCAGGTCGATGCCCTTGGCATACACCAAGCGCGCCGCATGGCGCAGGTCGCAGCCCAGGCCGATGGAGAAGGTTTTGCGCGGTGCGCCATAGCCGCGCTGCCCGCCGGAGACCGAGCGTGCAACCCACAGGTAGCGGCGGCCATCGGGCATGCTCGCCACCTGGGCCAGCACCTGGCCCGGCTGGCCAAAGGCCTCGTAGACATTCCACAGCGGGCAGGTGCCGCCGGTGCGGCTGAAATGAAAGTGTGTGGCGGACTGGCGCTTGGAGATATTGCCGGCCCGGTCGACGCGCACAAAGAAAAAGGGCACACCGGGATTGCCTGGCCGCTGCAAGGTGCTGAGCCGGTGGCAGACCGTCTCAAAGCCCACGGCAAAGCGCTGGCCGAGCAGGTCGATGTCATAACCCAGCGCCTCGGCGGCCTGCAGAAAGGGCCCGTAGGGCAGCAGCAGGGCGCCGGCAAAATAGTTGGCCAGGCCCAGGCGCGCCAGCCGGCGGGCGGCGGGGTCGCTGATGAGTGTTGGCACCTGGCTGAGGCTGTCGAGCGTGTCGCCGATCTCGAGCAGCGCCAGCTGGGTGGCAAGCTGGAACGCCTGCTGCGCGGTGCCCAGCGCAGAGGACAGCTGCAGCAGGCGCGAGGCGGGGTCGAACTGGCGTTTGCTCGCCCCCGCGCTGTCCACAAACTCCACCCGCACCTGGTGCGCCAGCGCCAGGCGCTCGCGTAGCCAGTCGGCCAGTGGCCTGCCCGGGCGCTCTGCCTGGGCCTGGGCAGCCAGGCTTTCGGCGGCGCGGTCCACCGCATCAAAGTAGTTCTGGTGCGAGAAGAAGAAATCACGCACCACTTCAAATGGCATGGCCGCAGGCCGGGTGCTGCCTGCGCGGTCATCGCCCAGCTGCAGCGACAGGGCTTCGAGCCGCTCCATGGTTTCCAGATGGCGTCGGTAGAGCGCCACCACAGCAGCGCCCAGCGCCGGCATCTGCGCGGCCACTTCTTGCAGTTCGGGCAAGGCAATGGCTTGTGGGGAATCGGCCAGGGCTTCGCGCAGACCAGCGACCAAGCGTGTCTCCTCGTCCTCCGAGAACTGCTGGATGTCGACACCCAGGGTGCGGTGGAGTTTGAGCAGCACGGACACCGTCAGGGGCCGCTGGTTTTGCTCCAGCTGGTTGAGGTAGCTGGGAGACAGCCCCAGCGTATGCGCCAATGCAATCTGGGACAGGTTGCGCTCTGCACGGAGCTTGCGCAGCTTCACACCCATGAAGGTTTTTTTCATCGCAAAGTCTTTCTGGTCATCGGGCTCGCGGGAGAAGGATTGCCCGTGGCTCTGAAAATTCGCAATATTTGCAAATTACGCATTTTCATTCGCAAAAATTCGCCATTTCAGTGCTGGTCTTCTCATTGTATTTTGCGTAAATTGCGAATTATGACAACACCCACTGGATTCGTCGAGTCGCAAGAGCTGGTACTGCCAGCGCTCAGCAACCACCACGGAACGCTGTTTGCGGGCCAGGGTTTGCAGTTGATGGCCAAGGCTGCTTTCCTCGCAGCGCGCAGCCTTGCGCAAGGCGAGGTTGTCATGGCCGCTGTCAACCGTATTGAGTTTTTGGCGCCCACGCCTGTGGGCCACTGCCTGACTTTGCGCGCCTGGGTCAGCCGAGTGGGGCGCAGCTCCATGACGGTCTGCGTCACCGGTCTGGCTGACCTGCCCGGCATTGCGCCCGAAGAGGTGCTCAAAGGCTTGTTTGAAATGGTGGCCGTCGATACCAAAGGCCGGCCCATCCCCCTCGATTGCGCATATTTGAACCAGGAAACCCCGCTATGACCACCATGACCACGACGCTCGCCGAGGCCGCAGCGCCTTCGAGCTTCAAGCCCAAGAAATCGGTCGCGCTCTCGGGCGTGACGGCGGGCAACACCGCCTTGTGCACCGTAGGGCGCAGCGGCAATGATTTGCACTACCGGGGCTATGACATTCTGGATATGGCCGAAGTCTGCGAGTTTGAAGAAATCGCCCACTTGCTGGTGCATGGCAAGCTGCCCACCCGCGCTGAGCTGCGCGCCTACAAGGACAAGCTCAAGGCGCTGCGCGGCCTGCCCGCCAGCGTGAAGCAGGCGCTGGAACAACTGCCTGCCGCCAGCCATCCTATGGATGTGATGCGCACGGGGGTATCGGTGCTGGGCTGCACCCTGCCAGAGAAGGACGACCACAACCTGCCCGGCGCGCGTGATATCGCCGACCGGCTGATGGCATCGCTGGGCTCCATGCTGCTGTACTGGTACCACTTCAGCACCTCGGGCAAGTGCATCGATGTGGAAACCGATGACGACTCCATTGGTGCGCATTTTCTGCACCTGCTGCATGGCAAAAAGCCCAGCGCTTTGTGGGAGCGGGCCATGCATACGTCGCTCAATCTGTATGCTGAGCACGAGTTCAATGCCTCGACCTTTACCGCCCGGGTAGTGGCCGGCACCGGCAGCGACATGTACTCCGCCATCACCGGCGCGATTGGCGCGCTGCGCGGCCCCAGGCATGGCGGCGCCAACGAGGTGGCCTTTGAGATCCAAAAGCGCTATGACAATGCCGACGCCGCCGAGGCCGATATCCGCCAGCGTGTAGAGAACAAGGAGGTGGTGATTGGCTTTGGCCACCCCGTCTACACCGTGAGCGACCCGCGCAATGTCGTTATCAAGGGCGTGGCGAAGGAGCTGTCGCTCGATGCCGGCTCCACAAAGATGTACGACATTGCCGAGCGGCTGGAGACTGTCATGTGGGAGGTGAAGAAAATGTTCCCCAACCTCGACTGGTTCAGCGCCGTGAGCTACCACATGATGGGCGTGCCGACGGCCATGTTCACCCCCCTGTTTGTGGTGGCGCGCACCAGCGGCTGGGCCGCACATGTGATTGAGCAACGCATAGACAACAAGATCATCCGGCCCAGTGCCCACTACACCGGGCCGGAAGACCAGGTTTTTGTGCCCATTGCTGAGCGCAGTTGATCGGCAGCTTGGCCCATTATGTTGGCTTTCCCCACCACACCAGCGCGGGCAGCAAGCCCGCCGCTATGCACAGCCCCATGAACACCGATTACCGAAAACCACTGGCTGGAACCGGCCTGGATTACTTTGATGCACGCGCTGCAGTCGATGCGATGGTGCCCGGCGCCTGGGCCCAGCTGCCCTATACCGCGCGGGTCCATGCCGAGAACCTGGTGCGCCGCGCGGACCCTGCTTGTCTGCCGGACTATCTGGGCCAGCTGATCGGGCGCAAACGCGAGATCGACTTTCCCTGGTTCCCCGTGCGGGTGGTCTGCCATGACATTCTGGGCCAGACGGCCTTGGTGGATCTGGCCGGGCTGCGCGATGCGATTGCCCAAGCGGGGGGCGACCCGGCTGCCGTCAACCCGGTGGTGCCGGTGCAGCTGATCGTGGACCACTCGCTGGCGGTGGAGTGCGGCGGTTTTGACCCCCAAGCCTTTGAGAAGAACCGGGCCATTGAGGACCGCCGCAATGAGGACCGCTTCCATTTCATCGCCTGGACCAAAAAGGCCTTTGCCAATGTGGATGTGATCCCGGCGGGCAACGGCATCATGCACCAGATCAATCTGGAAAAGATGTCGCCGGTGGTCTATGTGCAGGATGGGGTCGCTTTTCCCGACACCTGTGTGGGCACCGACAGCCACACCCCGCATGTGGATGCGCTGGGCGTGATAGCAGTGGGTGTGGGCGGCCTGGAGGCCGAGAACGTGATGCTGGGCCGCGCCTCCTGGATGCGGCTGCCCGACATCGTCGGCGTGGCGCTCAGCGGCCGCCCACAGCCGGGCATCACCGCCACCGACATCGTGCTGGCGCTGACGGAATACCTGCGCCAGCAAAAGGTGGTGGGCGCCTACCTGGAGTTTTATGGCGAGGGGGCGGAGAGCCTGTCAATTGGCGACCGGGCCACCATTGCCAATATGTGCCCGGAGTACGGTGCCACGGCCGCCTTGTTTGCGATTGATGCACAGACGCTGGCCTATCTGCGCCTGACCGGCCGTGATGACAAGCAGGTGCAGTTGGTAGAGACCTATGCGAAGGCCGCAGGCTTTTGGGCCGATAGCCTGCGCGAGGTGCAGTACGAACGGGTGCTGGCTTTTGATCTGTCCGCTGTGGTGCGCAATATGGCGGGGCCATCGAACCCGCACCGCCGCCTGCCCACCTCGCAGCTGGTGGAGCGCGGCATTGCCGGGGCTGAGCCGTTGGCGAGAGCGCGTGCACAGGAGGCCGATGGACTGCTGCCTGATGGCGCGGTGATTATCGCGGCCATCACCAGCTGCACCAACACCAGCAATCCACGCAATGTGATCGCGGCGGCCTTGCTGGCGCGCAATGCGCGGCGCCTGGGCCTTGTGCGCAAGCCCTGGGTCAAAACCTCGCTGGCGCCCGGATCGAAGGCGGTGGAGCTGTACCTGAAGGAGGCGGGGCTGCTGGCCGATCTGGAGGCGCTGGGCTTTGGCATCGTCGCCTTTGCCTGCACCACCTGCAATGGCATGAGCGGCGCGCTCGATGCCCAGATTCAGCAAGAGATCATCGAGCGCGACCTGTACACCACGGCCGTGCTCTCGGGCAACCGCAATTTCGACGGCCGCATCCACCCCTATGCCAAGCAGGCGTTTTTGGCCTCGCCCCCGCTGGTGGTGGCCTATGCGATAGCAGGCACCATCCGCTTTGATATCGAAAAGGACGCGCTGGGGATCGTGGATGGCCGGGAGATCCGCCTGTCAGACCTCTGGCCGAGCGACGAGGAGATTGATGCGGTGGTGGCGCAGGCCGTCAAGCCTGCGCAGTACCGCGCGGTGTACGGGCCCATGTTTGCCATCCAGCAAGACGATGGCCCGGCGGCTGCGCCCCAGTACGACTGGCGCCCGCAATCGACCTATATCCGCCGGCCGCCGTACTGGGATACCGAGGGCGTGGGCGCGCTGGCTGCCCATCCGCGCACCCTCAAGGGCATGCGGCCGCTGGCATTACTGCCTGACAACATCACCACCGACCACCTCTCGCCGTCCAACGCCATCCTGGCCAGCTCGGCCGCTGGCGAGTACCTGGCCAAGATGGGCTTGCCCGAAGAAGACTTCAACTCCTACGCCACGCACCGGGGCGACCACCTGACCGCCATGCGCGCCACCTTTGCCAACCCCCAGCTGGTCAATGAGATGGCCGTGGTCGATGGCCAGGTGCAAAAAGGCTCGCTGGCCCGCATCGAGCCCGAAGGCCGGGTGCTGCGGATGTGGGAGGCGATGGAGACCTATCTGCAGCGCCGCCAGCCGCTGATCATCATTGCCGGTGCCGACTACGGCCAGGGCTCCAGCCGCGACTGGGCCGCCAAGGGCGTGCGCCTGGCGGGGGTGGAGGCGGTGGTGGCCGAGGGCTTTGAGCGCATCCACCGCAGCAACCTGATTGGCATGGGCGTGCTGCCGCTGGCCTTCCAGCCGGGCACCACCCGCAAGACGCTGCAGCTCGATGGCACCGAGACCTATGATGTGGAGGGTGAGCGCGCTCCGCTGGCCGCGCTAAGCCTGGTGATCCGGCGCCGCCATGGCCAGATCGATCGCGTGCCCGTGGTCTGCCGCCTGGATACCGGCGAAGAGCTGTCTGTCTACGAAGCAGGCGGCGTGTTGCAGCGCTTTGCGCAGGATTTTTTGGCATCCAGCGCTGCGCAGCCTGCCACTGTCTGATGGCCCCTTTTTTTCTGAACCCGCTATGACGACCCTGACCCATCCCCCCCAGATCAAGATACCCGCCCTCTATATGCGTGGCGGCACCAGCAAGGGCGTGTTCTTCCATGTGCCGGATTTGCCGCTGCCCGCGCAGCAGCCCGGCGCAGCGCGCGATGCCCTCTTGCTGCGCTGCTTGGGCAGTCCCGACCCCTATGGCAAACAGATCGATGGCCTGGGCAATGCCTCATCGAGCACCAGCAAGGCAGTGCTGCTGGCCAGGAGCACACGCGCTGACCATGATGTGGACTATCTGTTTGGCCAGGTGGCCATCGACAAGCCCTTGGTGGACTGGAGCGGCAACTGCGGCAACCTCTCGGCTGCCGTCGGCCCCTGCGCGATCGCAATGGGCCTGATCGACCCGGCCCGCATCCCGCACAACGGCTTGTGTACCGTGCGCATTTGGCAAGCCAATATCGGCAAGACCATCATTGCGCAGGTGCCCATCTGCAACGGACAGGTGCAGGAAACCGGCGATTTTGAATTGGATGGCGTGAGCTTTCCCGCTGCCGAGGTACAGCTGGCCTTTATGGATCCGGCTGACGAGGGCGAGGATGGTGGCGCGATGTTTCCCACCGGCCAGCTGGTGGACGAGCTCGATGTGCCAGGGGTAGGCCGCTTTGCCGCAACCTTGATCAATGCGGGCATCCCGACGATCTTTCTCAATGCGCAAGACCTGGGCTACAGCGGCTGCGAGCTGCAGGGCGATATCAATGGCGATGCGCAGGCCTTGGCGCGCCTGGAAGCGATTCGCGCGCATGGCGCCCTCAAGATGGGCCTGATCCAGGAGCTGGGCGAGGCAGCCAGCCGCCAGCACACGCCCAAGTTGGCCTTTGTGGCGCCGCCGGCCAGCTATACGGCATCGAGCGGCAAGGCGGTGGATGCGCAGGACGTGGACTTGCTGGTGCGGGCGCTGTCGATGGGCCAGCTGCACCACGCGATGATGGGCACGGCAGCGGTGGCCATTGGCACCGCAGCAGCCGTGCCGGGCACCCTGGTCAACCTGGCTGCCGGTGGCGGCGAGCGCAGCGCGGTGCGCTTTGGCCACCCCTCGGGAACCCTGCGGGTGGGAGCGGAGGCACGCCTGCAGGATGGCCAGTGGGTGGTGACCAAGGCGCTGATGAGCCGCAGCGCACGCATTCTGATGGAAGGCGCCGTGCGGGTGCCGGGCGATTGTTTTTGAACGGGAGACGGTGGAATGGATACCAAGCAACTGCTGAAAGACATGGTGGCGGCGCGCCGGGGCGTGCTGGTGCCGGGGGCCTTCAATGCGCTGTCGGCCAAGGTGATCGAGGACCTGGGCTTTGAGGCGATTTATGTGACGGGCGCGGGTGTGACCAATATGTGGTTGGGCCTGCCGGACCAGGGCTTTATGGGCCTCGCTGAGATCGCCGACCACACGGCGCGCATCCGCGACACGGTCAGTGTGCCCTTGCTGGTCGATGCCGATACCGGCTTTGGCAATGCGCTCAACGTCTACCACACGGTGCGCACCCTGGAGCGTGCCGGTGCCGACTGCATCCAGCTCGAAGACCAGGTGGCGCCCAAGCGCTGCGGGCATTTCAGCGGCAAGGAGGTGATCTCGACCGAAGAGGCGGTCAGCAAGATCAAGGCTGCGGTGGATGCGCGGCGCGACCCCAATTTGCTGATCATGGCGCGCACCGATGCGGCGGCCACCCACGGTTTTGAGGCAGCGGTGGAGCGCGCCCAGCGCTTTGCCGAAGCCGGGGCCGATATTCTCTTTGTCGAGGCCGTTACCAGCGCCGAAGAAATCCGGGCGTTGCCAACCCGCTTGGCAGCGCCGCAGCTGATGAACATGGTGATTGGCGGCAAGACCCCCATCTTTGATGCCGAGCAGCTGGGCGGCTTGGGTTACGGCATCGTGCTGTACGCCAATGCCGCGCTGCAAGGCGCGGTGGCAGGCATGCAAAAAGCGCTGACCGGGCTGCGCGATGACAAAGCGGTGCAGGAGTCGAGTGGCCTGGTGGCGACCTTTGCCGAGCGCCAGCGGCTGGTGGGCAAGCCCGCCTGGGATGCGCTGGAGCAGCGTTTTAGCTGAACCGCTTGCCGTGCGAGCTACCAGGGGCCGAGCCTGCCCCAAATGTTGAGTTCATAGCCCCATCCCGAAGAATGCTGGGACGCGGGCATAAATGGAAGCAAGCGCAAACGAGAGCACCTTCCACGCTGGCCTCCATCCAAAGGCCATGTGCGGCAGGCGCATGGTAGGCGCAGGCTGCACAGCGGCGATGCTGTCGGTTCTCTGTGAGTTTTGAACTCCGCATCACGGCGAAACAAGCACTTGCGCGAAGATGGATCATCAAGTTTTGAACTCGCTAATCATTGAGTTTTGAATTGTCAGGTCCACCGATCACTGAGTTTTGAACTTTGCGATTGCACGACGACCGCGCTTGCATAGATCCTGCGCACCTGGCCAGCTGGCCGAGCTCGCTCCGATGGCGGCTTGCGACCGAGGCTGTGTGGAAACTCAAAATCTCATCAGCATCTCAGCCAATGAATCGACAGATTTTCTGCATTTCAGGATGTCGAAGATTTTTCCGGCCAAAACGATCTGACCCCTCCCAATCGAGTATTCAAGGCCTTTTTTACTTTAATTTCATCGCGTAAAAAGGGCTCATCCGCCCGCCAGACGCATCGCTGCGATTGTTCTCTCAAACCCAAGAATGCAAAGCACTCTCTTGAGGTTGTAGGCCAGCACGTTCAAGCTCATCTCGGTGCTGACATTGGGTAAGCGCTTGGTTAAGAAGTGCGTGTATCCCATCCAATGCTTCAGCGTGCCAAACACATGCTCCACCGTTCGCCTTCTCACCATCATGGCGTCTGGCATTTGATCTAACCGTTGCTGTGCGCGTTCCACTACGTCTTCGTGCTCCCATCGGCTGATGCGTCGGTAATCGCTGGGCGTGCACTTGGATTTGATCGAGCATTGCGTACAGGCGCTGCTCCAGTAGCGTCGCATTTGCAAACCAGCTTCCTCGCGGGTAAAGCGATAGATGGCACGCTGTCCTGCAGGGCACTGGTATTCGTCATCTTTCTGGATGTAGATGAAGTCTGAGCGATCGAAGCGTCCTTGGGCGCGTGCACCGGATGTATTGGGCTTGGGAACAATGGCAGCAACGCCAGTGTCTTCACATGCTTTGATCTGCTCGCCGCTGTAGTAGCCTCGATCAGCAATGGCTTGCAGTTTGCGTTTGCCCATGGCCTTACGTGCAGCCAGCGCCATGGAGGCCAGAGCACTTCTGTCATGCCCTTGGTTGATCACTTCATGGGCGACGATCAAATGATGTTTGGCATCCACTGCCACTTGAACGTTATAAGCCACCATGCCAGAACCTCGGCCACTGGTCGCCATGGAGCGCGCATCAGGATCTGTCATCGATAGTTGCTTCTCGGGCTGCTCTTTGAGTTGCTCCTTCACTTCATCGAGCACCTGCATTTGTTTACGCAACATGGCGATCTTGTCTTGAAGACGGGCGGTACGTGCTTCAAGTTCCACAGGCTGTGTGCGATCGGCCGTATCCAGAGCTGACAGATAGCGTTGAATGCTTTCTTCAATCTGTTGTTGGCGCTTGTCGATCTTGCCCATGGAGAAGTTCTTGTCACGCGTATTAACGGCTTTGAACTTGCTGCCGTCAATCGCTACCAGCGCCTGGCTGAACAGCTTCAGATCACGACACAGAACTACGAATCGGCGGCTCACATTGCGAATGCCCGAGCCGTTGTCCCGGCGGAAGTCAGCGATCGTTTTGAAGTCAGGCGCCAAGCGCCCTGTGAGCCACATGAGCTCCACATTGCGCTGCGCTTCACGCTCCAGGCGACGACTGGATTGGATGCGATTGAGATACCCGTAGATGTAGACCTTGAGCAGTACCGCAGGGTGGTAGCCCGGGCGGCCTGTGGCTGCGGGTGTTGACCCATCAAAGCCCAGTGAGAGCAAGTCCAGTTCTTCAACGAACGCATCGACAATGCGCACAGGATTGTCTGCACCCACAAAGTCATCTAGACACTCGGGCAGTAAGGTCACTTGCTCGCGGGTCTGGCCTTCAATGAATCGCTTCATGGGTCACCTCGCTGAAAACGGGTGCTGTGATTTTAATTTTTGAAGCGTGGTCAGCCAAGCGTTTTTACACAGCCTCGGCCGATAGCCGCCATCCTACCTTCGAATTGACCAGGCGCACCAGCAGCCTCACGGGCCAGCGACAGGCTGGAAGCAGCCCTGGCACCTTTCGGTCTGAGCTCAAAGCGCCCCGAGTTCAAACTTCAGTGAGAAAAATTCAAAACTCACGGAGAACCGACAGATGCCTTGCTGCTCCATATTCGCGCCATCTACGAGCCACGGAATGGGCCAATGGGCTGGTCTCGATACAGAGTTAATAGCATAAATCTTTTTTTCGGATGGAATGATAGTGTAGATTCAACGCTCTTGAGCAATATGATCTCTTCCGTTGAGTCGCTCTACAACCAGTGGGTGCGCGAGCACTACCGCTTTTTGCTGCGCAGCGCTTGGGCCTTGACGGGTTCACGGGCTATTGCCGAGGACGTGGTGCAGGACTGCTTCACCAGCGCCTGGCGCTTTCGCAAGCAGCTACGCGATCCAGCGATGGCACGTGCTTGGTTGTTCCAGATCATGCGGCGCCATGCCTATCGCAACATGGAGCCGGTCCTCGCCATGAGCGGTGAGGCGGCGGAGAACATCAACGACCAGCACCAATCCTTGGATGTGCAGCTGGACGTGGTCAGGGCCTTGGCCCGCATCGCCGCTATTCATCGCGAAGCACTGGTGCTGTACTACTTTGATGACATGCCCACAAAGCAAATGGCCGAGGCGCTGGATATTGCACCAGGCACCGTGCTGTCGCGCCTGGCGCGTGCCCGCGATGCCCTGAGAGCCGCTCTGGAGTCTGATCGTCCTCCCGCCGCTGCCACAAGCGCGTCCCGCCTCATGTCACTGCGAAAGCCTACGCCATGAAGGGCAGAGACTTCGGTGTGCTCAGGGCGTTCGGCATGTCTGCCTGCGCACCAAAGAAGCAAGACCTCTTTGCTTATCGCGCACGCGCAGAGGCGAGCCGACACTTTAGGCACTCCCGCATCTTCGATCCTATTTTTCTTTCATTGATAACAAGGACAGACCATGGCCCAAGTTCCTACATCGCTGCCTCGCCGCGACTTCCTGTCCGGTAGCGCCAGCGCACTCGCTGCCGCCGGTCTTGCCGGGCGTCATGGTCCGGTCTTTGCACAGACTGCGGCCGCAGCAGCGGCGCCTCTTGCCAAACCCTTGCCCGGTTATGCAAATTGGAAAAATGCCGATGCGCTCATCGTTCACAGCAGTACCACGATCGAGACCAAGCGCAGCGCATTTGGCACCAGTGTCATCACGCCAAGCCGCCAGCTTTATGTGCGCAATAATTTACCTTTGCCAGCCGACACCATCGTGGCTGATCCCGACGCCTGGCGGCTGAGAGTGACGGGTGTCAGGGACCCCAAGAGCCTGAGCCTGCGTGAACTCAAGCGCTTGGGACTGGAGACGGTGACGATGGTGCTGCAATGCTCCGGTAATGGCCGAGCTTTCTTTCCAAGCCAGCCCAGTGGAACCCCGTGGACGGTGGGTGCTGCAGGTTGCGTGACTTGGAGTGGCGTCCCCGTGCGCGACGTGGTTCAAGCCCTTGGCGGTCTTGCCGATGACCTGGCTTACATGACCGGCACTGGCGGTGAGGTACTGCCTGCGGGCATCGACCCCAAGAGCGTGATCGTGGAACGCTCCGTGCCCATCTCTGCCATGCAGGATGCGCTTTTGGCCTGGGAGATGAACGGCGAACCTACACCGCTGGCCCACGGTGGTCCTCTGCGTCTGATCGTCCCTGGCTATGCCGGTGTGAACAACATCAAGTACATCAAACAGTTGGCATTTACGGCCAAGGAAAGTGATGCACGCATCATGTCGCACGGCTATCGCATCACGCCACCGGGTGAAAAAAGCGACCCCAGCCAACCCTCCGTTCAGGAGATGCGTGTCAAGTCCTGGATCAACAGCCCATTGCCTGAAGACAGGGTCTGCGCTGGTACTGTGCAAATTCATGGCCTGGCCTTTGGCGGCATGCATGCCATCCAAGCGGTGGAAATCTCTATCGATGGCGGCAAGACATGGCGCACCGCGCGCTTGGTCGGTCCAGACATGGGGAAGTATGCTTGGCGCCAATTTGCGTTGCAGGCCAAGCTCCCCAAGGGGACACACGTACTGGCCAGCCGTGCCACCGATTCCCAAGGCCATGTGCAAGCCCAGACCCGTGGCGAAAACAAGAGCGGCTATAGCAATACCAGTTGGGCCGACCACGCACTGACTATCACCATAGTCTGAGTATCCGCATCATGACCATGACAGGCAGCAAGCCTATGCATTATCTCGGCACACTTGCCTTCTCAGCCTTGGCAGTCACTGGCGCACACGCCGACGAAGCCGCGCAAATAGCGCGTGGTAAAAAACTTTTTGCCACAGCAACTCCAGCCTGTGCGGCATGCCACACGCTGAAGAGCGCCGGAGCCGAAGGCATGATCGGGCCCTCACTCGATGAGTTGCAGCCCGATGCTGCGCGTGTAGCGCGCGCGCTGCGCGATGGCATCGGCAGCATGCCATCATTCAAGGCCCATATGAACGATGCTGACATCCACGCGTTAGCGCTGTATGTCAGCCAGGCCAGTGGGCAAAAATAGGCGACTCATCTTGCTCCGAGAAGGGCCCATCGCTCGGTGTTTCCATGGCGTTGGGGTGGGCCTGACCCAGTTTTCCGGACGATTTGCTTAGCCCATGAAGCGCCGCTAGCACAGGCCTTGAGCATCGGACCTGGCTTCTTGCCTTGTCCGGTAGACCGTGCGGCTGAGCCCTTCGGTCTTCATCGATGAGAAGAGGCTCTCCATCTTGGCGTGGTACCCGCATTCGCTGCGACGGATGTCTGAACGTCAACGGGTTCATCACGATGCAGGATGCGCGGGAGACGCTGAAAGCAGGGGAGCGTGAGGCGCGCGATGGTAGCAGCAGTCTGCGCTGGACCGGGTTCCTGTGGGCGGTTTGGCGTTCTATGACCGGGCGTGGGCCCCGAGATTCACCAATTTCAGTGACATGCAAAGCCTCTGGCTTGCGGAATAATTGCAGCACTTGGAATATGAACAGGACCCCATGCCGACTCAAACGCTCACCGCCGATCTCGCACTGCCGGCACCCGTACTGGTGGTAGAGGACAACCCGCTGGTGCGCAACCGCCTGCAGGGCTTGCTGCTGCAGCTGGGCTATAGCAGCGATGCGCTGGTGATGGCCGGCTCGCTGGCCGAGGCGCGCGCCTATCTGGAGGATGAGGCGCATACCGTCTCGCTGGCGCTGGTGGACCTGGGCTTGCCCGATGGCAGCGGTATTGAGCTGATCGCCGAGCTGCATGGCCAGGCACCCAGTTTGCCAATCATGGTGGTGTCGGCCTGGAGCACGCAAGAGATGATCTGGGCGGCCCTGCGGGCCGGTGCGGTGGGCTATGTGCTCAAGGAGCGCGACGACCTGGAAATGGCCATGGCCTTGCGCAGCGTGCTGCGCGGCGGCGCGCCCATCGACCCATTCATTGCGCGGCGCATCATTGAAGAGCTGCCGCTGCAAGCCCCGCCCACGGTCCATCGCGTGGATGACCCCAGCCTGAGCACGCGGGAGAACACCATCTTGCACCTGGTGGTGGAGGGCCTGAGCAACCGCGAGATCGCCGAGCGCCTGTTTTTGTCGCGCTACACGGTGGAGTCGCATATCAAGAATGTCTACCGCAAGCTGTCGGTGTCCTCGCGCACGCAGGCGGCGCAGGAAGCCCGTCGGCGGCGGCTGGTCGATTGAGTCGCACAGCGCTGATTCCTTTTCCCTCTTTCCCGTAATGGCCTACCCATCCGTTTTGGAGTGATTGACCGTGTCGCAAACTAATTTTGATCCGCTCTTGCTGATCGGGGAATCGGAGGGCAGCCCGGTAGACACCGTGGCGAAGCCCTATGTCTGCAACATTCGGGGCAAACCCGAGTTTGTGCATGCGTTGCCGACCGGGGTGGTGGAGCTGCAACCCGTGGCCAGCCCTTCTGGGGACTGCACCCCCGAGCCCTCTTGGGGACGTGGTTACCAGGTCAGTGGCACGCAGACGACCATCCCCGATCCCCAGTATGGCGAGCAGACCAAGATGGAGTTCGTCGCCAACGAGGTGGTGTATGAGCCCCACTGGGCCTCGCGTGAAGCCGCTGCTGCCTTTGGCATCACGCTGATTGAACCTGGCCAAGGCCTGCGCATGCAAAGCCCCATCAGAGTGCTGCACGACACGCCCTTTGAGTACGGCATGTTTGCAGGGCAGCAATGCCCTTATCTGCCCAAAGCTGAGCGCTTTCAACTGCAGCCCTCGGTGTGTACCGACCTGGAACACCATAATTTTCCGCATGTGTTCTCCTCGGTAGATCCCCAGCTTCCGCTGGTGATTTCGGTAGGGCGATATTGGCCGCAGCGGGCTAAAATCTTCCTCGCCGATCTTTGGGTGCCGCAAGGCATGGCCTTGTACATTCCGCCAAGGCCCAAAATCCCCGATGCGGCCTATATCGATCTGCACGGCAATCGCAATTCAGCCCTGGCCTGTTGGCGGGGTGGCGCACAAAGAAGTGTGCAAACGCTGACCTTGCTGCCCAAAGACAGCGGCTACTTCTTCTGGTTCTGGAATGCATTGCCGACGGTCCACCCTTTGTTGACGCAACCCTGACACCTCCTATGCTCGATACCCAGCCCCGACTGCGCACCCTGGAGCCAGACACCGACAACGGTCTCTACCAAACCTTGCTGGAATCCACCTTGGCGATTCCGTTCCGCATCGATTGGGCGAGCAAGAAATACACCTATGTGGGCCCGCAGATCGAGGCGCTGCTGGGCTGGAGCCAGGACAGCTGGCAGACGGTGAACGACTGGGCCGAGCGCATCCACCCCGACGAGCGCGACACCACGGTCAACCGCTGTGTGGGCCTGTGCCTGGCCGGTGTGGACCACGAAGCCGAATACCGTGCGCTGACCAGCGATGGCAGCTTTGTCTGGGTGCGCGAGGTGGTGCATGTGCTCTGCGATGCCCAGGGTGAGACCACGGGGCTGATCGGCTTTACCTTTGACATCACCGAGCAGAAGAAGGCCGAGCAACTCAAGGCCGAGCTCGATGCACAAAAGCTCTCGAATGCGCGCCTGCAGGAGCGCCTGGCCCTGACCCACGATTTGCACGATGGGCTGGGCGGCTCCCTGGTGCACATGATTGCCGCCGTAGAGCAGGGCGATGGCGGCCTGGCCCGGCCCCAGGTGCTGTCCATGCTCAAGCTCATTCGGGATGACCTGCGCCAGACGATTGACAGCAATTCCTCCGCGCAGGTGCGGGTGCCCGCGTCTCCGCAGGAGTGGCTGGCCCCCTTGCGCCACCGCTTTACCAACCTGTTCGATGCCCTTGACATCCGCTGCGACTGGCAGTTTGCGCCCACCTGGCGCACACCGCCTGATGCGCTGCAGTACCTGGCGATGACGCGCCTGGTCGAAGAAGCCCTCACCAATGTCATCAAGCACAGCCAGGCGCGCCATGTGCGCCTGTCCTTTTTGCAGCCCGAGGCCGATGACCTGGTGCTGGAGATTGAGGACGATGGCGTGGGCTTTGATGTGGCCGCTGTCGACGCCTCGGGCCTGGGCATTGGCATGCGCTCCATGGCCGTGCGTATCGCCCGGGTGGGTGGCGTGCTCGGCATTGATTCCGAGCCGGGCCGCACCTTGCTGACGGCGCGGCTGGCCTTGCGGCAGTCCTAAGCACCAGAACGGAAGGGCCGTACACGACGGCCCTTTTTTCTTTTTAAGCGCGTTACTTCTGAAAACTAGGGTCAACCCGAATTCGTTTATATTGTTCAGCCGTGACCGAACAATATGAATGAATGGCGGTGAATGTGACCCAGCAAGACCCGGTGAAAGCCGCAATGGCGGCCAAAAAGGCGCATGAAGCACTGGAGGCGCGCGAGCTGTTTATCGAGCGCAATGCGATCCAGGCGGAGACCAGCGGCCTGCCGCGCATCGCCGGCCGCCTGATCGGCATTTTTTTGCTCGATGGCGGGCCCATCAGCTTTGCGCAGCTGGCCGAGCGCATGCAGGCCAGCCGGGCCAGCGTCAGCACCAATACGCGTTTGCTGGAGCGCCTGGGCATCATCGAGCGGGTGGCGATGCGCGGCGAGCGGCAAGATTTTTTCAGCCTGCGGGCCAACCCGTTTTTGATTGTGCTGGAGCAGAGCATTGCAGACTGCCAGCGCTTTAGCACCTATGTGGACGAGCTGCTGGCCGCCAGCCCGCTGCCGGCCGATGCCACAGCGCGGCTGCTGCAGGCCCAGGATTTTCACCAGGTGACGGCGCAGACCTTACAGGAGCTGGTCGCCAAGCTGGCCGAGCGCCCCAAGCAGGCGGCGCAGGCGCTGCCATCCGCCGCTGCGGCCACCACGCGTTCCCAAGCCGCCAAACCCCCAGCCGCCAAACCCCCAGCTACCAAACCCCCAGCTACCAAACCCCAAGCTACCAAACCCCAAGCCAGCAAGCCCCGCGCTGTGACTGGTCGCAAGGCACAACCCTGAGCCCGCCCCGCTATGAAGCAGATTTATTGGGCGGCAGCGCCCCTGTGTTTTGCAGCCCTGTCGGGCTGCTCGTCGGTGCCCGATGCACCCGTGCCGGCGCCGGTGGTGGCGTCGCAGTTCTCGGTGCCAGGTTCCAGCGCAGCAAAAGATGCGGCCGTGCCCGCCCTCGATACCTGGTGGACCTTGTTCGAGCAACCCCTGCTTAACAGCCTGGTGGACCAGGCGCTGGCAAGCAGCACTGAAGCGCGTATGGCACTGGCACGGATACGCGAGGCCCGTGCCGTGCGCGAGGCCGCGCTCACCCAGTACCAGCCCCAGGGCGGGCTGCGCGCCAGTGGGGATCGCCGAGGCGTAAACCAGCTAAGCGGTGCCCAGCTGGGCGCTGGCGGGGTCGGCTTGGGCCGGCAAAGCAGTGCCGGGCTGGACCTGCAGGTCTCCTGGGAGCTGGATGTGCTGGGCCGGGGCGATGCACTGGCCCGCCAGTCCGACGGCAACTATGGCGCGGCGCTGTATGGCGCCTATGCCGAGCGGGCCAGCCTGGTGGCCGAAGTAGCGCGCAGCCTGTTTGAGGCCCAGCGCCTGACCGCTGCACTGGCCGATGCGCAGGCGACGATCACCATCCAGACCCGCCTGCAGCAGGTGCTGGCGCGCAAGCTGGAGCGTGGCCTGGTGGCACTGGCCGATGTGGCGCGGGTCGATGCCAGCCTGCTGGCGGCCCAGGCCAATGCGCTGGTGCTGCAGTCGCAGCTGGATGCCGCGCGCCGCGCCTTGCTGGTGCTGGTGGGCCGGGGGGACCAACCCCTGTCTGCCCTGGTGCTGGATGACAGCCAGACCCAGGCGCCAGCGCTGCCGCGTGCGCTGCCGGCAGATTTGCTGGCGCGGCGCCCCGATGTATTGCAGGCCCAGGCACAGATGGATGCGGCCGCTGGCGGGCTGGATGTGTCGCGCTTGGCGCTGCTGCCCAGCATCACCTTGACCCCCAGCCTGGGGCTGAACTGGCAAAACCAGGGTGCGGCGCTCAGTACCAGCCTTTGGTCGCTGGCGGGCAATGTGGCGATGCCGGTGCTGGACCGCCCACGCCTGCTGGCCAATGCCCGCGCCCAGGGCGCCCGCGCCGAGCAGGCGGTGATTGCCTATGAGCAGGTGGTGCAGCGCGCCTTTTCCGAGACGGACCAGGCGCTGCTGCGCATGGCCCCGGACGCGCAGCGGCTGCAGGTGCTGGAACAAGCCCAGGCGCGCGCGCAGACGGCCTATGAGGCGGCGCGCAAGGGCTATGAGGCGGGCTTTTTTGACCTGGTGGTGGTGCTCGATGCCGAGCAGGTATACCGCGACTCGCGCGGCGGCCTGACCCAGGCGCGCGCCGAGGCCTTGGCGCATGCAGTGCAGGTGTTCCAGGCGCTAGGCGGCGGTTGGCCGCGCGACGCGCTGGCGCTGGGCGCCGAAACACAAAAGACGAATTGAGAGGGATGCGATGCTGAGATACATGGCAAGTGGATGGCGCTTGGGATTCGGGGCTGCGGCCTTGCTGGGGCTGGTGGCCTGCTCGGAAGGCAGTGCGGACAAGGCCCCCAAGCCGGTGACCGAGGTGGTGCGGACGGTGAGCGTGGCTGAGGTGGAGCTGCGGCCCATGGGCGGCGTGCAACAGGCATCGGGCCTGCTGGTGGCGCGTGAGGAAATTGCGATTGGCTCGGAGTTGGGGGGTTACCGGGTGGCAGCGCTGTTGGCCGATGAGGGCGACAGTGTGCGCGCCGGCCAGCCGCTGGCGCGCTTGGACGATGGCTTGTTGCAAGCCAAGATCGCCCAGGCACAGGCCAGCCTGGTGCAGGCCAGGGCCCAGGCCAAGCAGGCCCAGGCCGAATCGGCGCGGGTCGACGGGCTGGACGGCCAGGGCGTGTTGTCGGACGAGCAGATCCAGCAGCGCCGTACGGCAGCAGCCAGCGCCAATGCCAATGCCGATGTGGCGGCTGCCACCTTGGCGGG
The DNA here is from genome assembly GCF_024809975.1 of Comamonas sp. BIGb0152. Taxonomy (GTDB): domain Bacteria; phylum Pseudomonadota; class Gammaproteobacteria; order Burkholderiales; family Burkholderiaceae_C; genus Comamonas. The sequence goes on along the minus strand of NZ_JANUDY010000013.1, from coordinate 45,127 downwards.
CCTGCGCGTGGAGGCCGAGCGCATGGTGCTGCGCGCGCCGGTGGCTGGCGTGGTGCTTCAGCGCAATGTGCGCCGGGGCGATGTGGCCAGCGCCGGGGGGGAGGCCATGTTCCGCCTGGCGCGGGATGGCATGGTGGAGCTGGCGGCCGAGGTGCCCGAGGACCAGGTCGACCGAATCCAGCCGGGCCACCGGGTGGAGGTGACCCTGGCATCGGGCGTGGTGCTCGATGGCCAGGTGCGGCTGCTGTCGCGCCGGGTGGATGACAAGACCAAGTTGGCCCAGGTGCGGGTGGTGCTGCCGGTGCGCGCTGATCTGCGCCCAGGCGGTTTTGCGCAGGCACGGTTTGCGCAGGCCTCGGCGCCAGTGGCGGCCGTGCCCGAGAAAGCCATCCACTTCGAAGCCGGTGGCCCGCAGTTGGCGACCATCGATGCGGACAGCCGCATTCGCAAGCTGCCGGTGAGCCTGGGCGCACGTGCCCAGGGCTGGGTGGCCTTGCGCGATGGCCCGCCGGTAGGCACGCGCCTGGCCCTGGGCGGAGGCGCCTTTGTGCTGGATGGCGACCGGGTGCAGGTGAGTCCTGCAGCCAAGGCGGCAGAAGCCCCTGCGGCGCAGGCGCCAGCCGCCGCCGGAGGCCAGCCATGAAGCTGCGTATTTCTGCCTGGTCCATCCAGAACCCGATTCCGGTGGTGGTGCTGTTCATCGCCATCCTGGTTGCGGGTTTGATGGCCTACCGGAGCATGCCGATCAAGCTTTACCCGGATGTGTCCTTCCCCATCGTGCAGGTGGCCGTGGCCTTGCCCAGCGCGGCAGCTACCGAGGTGGAGACCCAGGTCACCCGCGTAGTGGAAGACGGCGTGGCCAATGTGGCGCGGGTCAAGCATGTGATCTCGACGGTCACCCAGGGCATGTCCCTGACCTTGGTGGAGTTCGAGATTGGGCTGGACCCGCAGCGCGCGGTGGATGAAGTGCGTGCGGCCATTGACCGGGTGCGCGCCAACTTGCCTGCCAGCATTGAGCCGCCGATTGTCGAGCGCCTGGATTTTGATGCCATGCCCTTGTTGACCTATGCGGTCTCGGCACCGGGCATGGACGATGTGGCGCTGAACTGGTTTATTGAAGATGTGGTGGCCCGCAAGCTGGTGGCGCTGCCGGGTGTGGGCCAGGTCACGCAGGTGGGCGGCGTGGCGCGCGATATCACCGTGACCCTGGACCCCGCCAAGCTGCAGGCGCTGGGGCTGACGGCGGTGGCCGTCAATGATGCGCTGCGCGCGCATAACCTGGATGCCTCGGGCGGCCGCACGCGCATTGGCGCGCAGGAGCAGCAGGTGCGGGTGCTGGCCGCAGCGCCTTCGGTGGAATCCCTGGCAGCGCTGGTGATTGCCACGCGCGACGGTCGCCATCTGCGCCTGGGCGATGTGGCCACCGTGGCCAGCGGGGCCAGTGACCGGCGGGGTTTTGCCGTGCTCAATGGCGAGGCGGTGGTGGGTTTTCAGGTGATGAAGACCAAGGCTGCCTCGGATGTGGATGTGGAGAAAGCCGTCGCCAAGGCGGTTGCCGCGCTGGCCAAGGAGCAGCCGGGGGTGTCCTACCAGCTGGTGTCGTCGGGCGCCAAGAACACCCGCGAGAGCTTTGATGCCACAGTGGCGACCTTGCTTGAAGGCATGCTGCTGGCGGCAGTCGTGGTGTTTCTCTTTCTGCGCGATTGGCGCGCGACGGTGATTGCTGCGGTGGCCATGCCGATCTCGCTGATCCCTACGTTTGCGGTCATCCATTGGCTGGGCTATTCGCTCAATATGCTGTCGCTGCTGGCGCTGACCTTGGTGATTGGCGTGCTGGTGGATGACGCCATCGTGGAGGTGGAGAACATCCAAAAGCGGGTGCAGGCCGGAGCTTCGCCCTGGCGCGCATCGATGGAGGGGGCCGATGCGATTGGCCTGGCGGTGGTGGCCACCACCTTGGCCATTGCCGTGGTGTTTTTGCCGGTGGCCTTTATGGGCGGCTATGCCGGGCCGTACTTCCGCGAGTTCGGGGTGACGGTGGCTGTGTCGGTGATGTTCTCGCTGCTGGTGGCGCGTCTGCTGTCGCCGTTGATGTGTGCCTATTTGCTCAAGCCGTCGGCCCAGCCCCATCCCCCCCAAGCTTTTGTTGGCCGGTACCGGCGCCTGCTGGAATGGACCTTGGCGCACCGCTGGCTGTCGCTGGGCGCGGGGGTGCTGATTTTTGTGGGCTCGCTGATGCTGGCCTCGCTGCTGCCCACGGGCTTTGCCCCCAAGGGCGATGGCGGCACGGTGCAGATCAGCCTGCAAGGCGCGCCAGGGGCCACCACCGAAGACATGCGGGCATCAGCTGCCAGCCTGTCCCGGCTGCTGCGCCAGCAAAGTGATGTGCAGGATGTGTTTGTCAGCGTGGGCAGCAGCCAGCGCGATGGCGATCCGCGCAAGGGCTCGGTGATTGTGCAGCTCAAGTCAGCGCGCACGATGACGACCAAGGCCTTCCAGGACCATATGCGCCCCTTGCTGCTGCAGGTGCCCGATGTGCGGCTGAGCTATAGCGAAAGCGAAGGGGGCGGCACGCAAAACCTGCAGGTGATTTTGGGTGGCCATGATGGCGACTTGCTGCGCCGCACGGCCGCTGACGCCGAGCGCGAGCTGCGCGGCCTGCCGATGCTGGCCAATGTGCACCAGGTGGCGCCCAACCCGGGCCCCGAGCTGGTGATACGGCTCAAGCCCGATGCGGCAGCGCGCCTGGGGGTGACCCCTGATGTGGTGGCCGAGGTGGCGCGCATGGCCAGCCTGGGCGACCTGGATGCGACGGCCTCCAAGTTCAACACCGGGCGCCAGCGCCTGGCCGTGCGCGTGCGCTTGCCGCAGGATGCGCTGCAGGATCTGGAGGGCATTGGCGCGCTGCGTGTGCCCACGGGCCAGGGCGGTACGGTGCCGTTGTCGGCGGTGGCGGACATGCAGTTCCAGGTGGGCGAGTCGCACATCGACCGCTTTGACCGCGAGCGCCGCATCACCTTGGAGGCGGAGGTCAATGGCGTGTCGCTGGGCCAGGCCAATGCGGCGGTGGACGCCCTGCCTTTTCTGAAGAATCTGCCCGAAGGGGTGTCACGCCCCCTGTATGGCGATGCCGAAGGCATGCAGGAGCTGTTTGCCAGCTTTGGCCTGGCCATCATGGCCGGGGTGGGCTTGATCTTTGGCGTGCTGATTCTGCTGTTCCGCAGCTTTGTCAAACCGGTGGTGATTCTGGCAGCGCTGCCTTTGTCGCTGGCGGGTGCCTTTCTGGCCTTGCTGGCGACGGGCGGGGAGCTGAACCTGCCGGTACTCATCGGCTTGCTGATGCTGATGGGCCTGGCGGCCAAAAACTCCATCTTGCTGGTCGAGCATGCGGTGGAGGCCGAGCGCATGGGCAAGAGCCAGACGGAGGCCCTGCTGGAGGCCGCCCATGAGCGCACCCGGCCGATCATCATGACCACCATTGCGATGGCCATGGGCATGCTGCCTACCGCGCTGGGCGTGAGCAGTGGCTCGGAGTTTCGCCAGCCGCTGGCGGTGGCGGTGATTGGCGGCCTGGTCTCGTCCACCGCGCTGTCGCTGGTGCTGGTGCCGGTGGTTTATGCCGTGATGGATGATTTTGAGCGTTGGCTGCGGCCCAAGCTGGCCCGCTGGGTGACCTTGCCCAGCGACCAGGAGCAGCGGGAGACATTGCAAGCCCAGCCACCCGGGCCCAGCCACTGAGAGGGTGCAGGCGTGGGGCAGGGGCTGGGTGTCTGCCTCTGCTCCCTCTCGCCCAGGCAAGAAAAAGCCCGCTGGCAGCGGGCGGTGTTTCACAAGCCGGTGTCTCTCCAGTGAGGGACGGTGATGGGGCTGGTGAGTTGGTCAATCTTGGCATCGATGAGCATCATCTTGGCGTGCTCCAGTGTGCCTTCCTGCGGGTTTTGCATGAGGAGACTCGCACCTTCTTCCTTGAGCAGATCGAGGTAATCGTCTTTGGCAGGGTCCTCTTGCTTACGTTGCGACACGGCGTACCTTCCTGTCGAAGCCGCATGTACGGGCTCCAACCCGACCAGCTTAGTACGAAAGCAAATTCTGTTCCAGAGTTTAAATGGAATTCTTTATATTGTTACGCAATGATGCAGCTGCTCAGTGCCCGCAGCCGATGCAGGGCGCTGACAGACCCCGCATCGGCTGCGGGCGCTAGGGCCGATATCAGGCAGGGCCTGCTTTGTCGGCTTTTGGCCGGCCGTCCACGCCGCGTGCATCGGTGTCTACCAGGCCGCGTTTCAGATCGGCATGGGCTTGTGCCATTTCGGGCGCTGGCTGGTCGCTGACTTCTCCGACCGACTGGTCCTTCTCGTGCGGCATTTTGGCCTGCGCGCCAGTGTCGCTGGGATGCTGCTTGCGGGTGGTGTCGATCTCGGTGGTTTCGTGGGACTGCGGGTCGGGCTTTTTGGGGTCGCTCATACATGCTCCAAGGTAGTGGCAAGCTTGCTGTTGCGATGGTGGTCCATCTTGCGCGCTGGGCTTGTAGGAGAACGCTGGGCAGAGGCTGTGCGCCTAGCAGCCGACATGGGCCTGCGGCGGCCCCCGGCGCAGGCCGCGGCCCTATCTGCGCCGCATTCCTACATCGCTGGATGGGGGATTTCTATAAGGTAGCGCCTAGAGCAGTTTTTGGCTTTGATACACGAAAGGAAGCGAGCATGTTTTTCAAACCTAAACAAGTCAGTCTGTCGGATGTGAAGGGCGATGTCGACAAGCTGGTGGGCGATGTGCGTGCATTGCTGTCGGTCAAGGAGCTGGATGCGATTCCCGAGATCAAGCGCATCCGCGAACGCATGGATGAAGGCGTGGGCATGGCCAGGGATTCAGCCGCACGTGCGCTGGCCCAGACCAAGCACACAGCGGCATGCACCGACAAATACGCCCACGATGAGCCCTGGCAGATTGCGGGTGCCGCGCTGGCCATTGGGGTGGTGCTGGGTTACGCCGTCTGCCGCCGCTAGTGCCTGGTGCTGGGGGCTGGCAACGCCGCCCCTGCCAAGCGCCTTGCACGCGCTGTCCCTGCTGCATACATCGCCCGCTGGCATGTAGGCAGCAGGGCATTTTTTTGGGCAATACCGCCGTGTTTTCCCAGCGACAAAGGGCTGGGCTGGAATCGCCGGTCGACCTGGCGCGCTGGCGGAATGGGATGGAATGGAGGCGGTTCAAAGCTATGCCCAGAGCTTATAGCTGTTAGGCCGCCACGCCCATGGCTTATGGCGTGCACTGGCTCCACGATGGGAACTCCTCACCACCCAAGGAGACGGTTATGCCATCGGCGAATCATTGTGTGTTTGTGCGCGGCGGCACGCGCAGGGCTGCTGCAGCATCCCCCGGATGCAGCCACGCGAGGCCAGGTGCTGCGCGGAAGAAATACGCTGTGCCCCGCATGCCGGGCAGTCGCATGCTTGTGAAGCTCCAGCAAATTTCCCGCGCTGTCAGCCTTGCGGGCATTTGTTGCTACGCCCCGGGCGTCCTGGCCGCAGGCTTACTTGAGCGTATCTACGACGAACCCCCCGAAGCAGTGCTGGCCTATTGGACTGACGAGAAGCTGCTGACGGTCAATGACAAAGGGGATGCGCCCCTCAAGCCGCCTGTGCCAGACCCGCTGAACTCGGACGGTGATGCCTGGGAGGGGACGGGTGCCTGGCCTGCAGGCGTGGGTAGGTTGTTCTTCGTGCGTCCTGACGGCCAGGACTCATCCTGCACCGCGACGGTGGTCGAGAGTGCTTCAAAGGATGTATTGGTGACGGCCAGGCACTGCATGCATGCGCTTAATGCACAGGGCGTTCAAGGATGGAACAGCCATCTGCTGTTCCTGCCGGCTTTCCGTGACGGGACGGGGCCGCAGGGGCGCTACACGATCCGACGCCTGGTGGCACCGGCAGTGCCGACCAACGCTTTAGAGCCCTTGCGAGATGGCGCGTTCCTGCAGGCCAGAGCCAACAGTGACGGGGCCCGCGTTGGCGATGTCGCCGGACAACAGGCCATCCGTTTTGATGCGTCGCCCACAGCGGGCCCACGTATTAGCTTTGGTTATCCCGTGTGGTCGAATTCCTATGGCATCCTGCCGCCACCGCCGCCCTACGAATTCGGTAATCCGGAGTACTCCGGCCAGCGTCTGGCCTACTGTTCAACCCAGCGCACGGTACTCAATGGCTGCAAGGCCTTCGGCACCGATGTCGATATTCAATGGGGCATGCCCTGCGTGCAGGGACCGGGATCAAGCGGTGGCCCTGCGATGATCGATTTCGACTTTGATTCGGGTCATGGCACCGTGGTGGGCACCATCGACATGGGTGTCGTCGTGGACGAGCGCGCCAACCTGTGCGCCAGCACGCTGGACGACGCTGGGCGCGAGGCGTTCGAATACATCAGCCGCACCAGCCTGGCTCACTAGCACCGGGCCACTCACGCTCGGTATTCGCGAGGCATTTATCGTCCGTCGACATGGCGGGGGGTGCCTCCATCCGTTGTGGGCCTGCGGCGGCTGTATCGCCTGGTGGCGCATTTCTAGAAGCGAGCGCCTAGCGCAGTTTTGGCTGTGCTACACGACATCCAGCGGGCATGGTTTTCCAACCTTAACAAGCCAGTCTGTCGTGGTGCAGGGTTACGCTGTTTGCCGCCGCTAGCGGCTGGTGCTGGGGGCTGGCACCACCGCCCCTTCCAAGCGCTTTGCACGCGGTGTTCCCGCTGCTGACATCGCCCGTTGGCCTGTAGGCAGCAGGGCATTTTTATGGGCGATACCGCCGTGTTTTCCCAGCGACAAAGGGCCGGGCTGGAGTCGCCGATCAACCTGGCGCGGTGGCGGAAGGGGATGGAGGGGGGCGGTACAAAGCTATGCCCAGAGGCTATAGCTGTTAGGCCGCCGTGCCCATGGCTTTGGGGATGCACCGCCTCCACGATGGGACCTCCCAACCACCCAAGGAGACGGTTATGCCATCGGCGAAACATTGTGTGTTTATGCGAGGCGGCACGTTGAGCGCTGCTGCAGCTTCCCCCGGATACAGCCACGCCAGACCGGGTGCGGCGCAGAAGAAATACGCTGTGCCCCGCATGCCGGGCAGTCGCATGCTGGCCAAGCTCCAACAAATTTCCCGCGCTGTCAGCCTTGCGGGCATTTGTTGCTACGCCCCGGGCGTGCTGGCCGCGGGCGTGTTTGAACATGTCTATGCCGAAGCGCCTGACGCCGTGCTCGCCTATTGGACTGACGAGAAGCTGCTGGCGGTCAATGACAAAGGGGATGCGCCCCTCAAGCCGCCTGTGCCAGACCCGCTGAACTCGGACGGCGATGCCTGGGAGGGCACGGGCGCCTGGCCTGCAGGCGTGGGTAGGCTGTTCTTCGTGCGTCCTGGCGGACAGGACGCATCCTGCACCGCGACGGTGGTTGAGAGTGCTTCAAGGGATGTGTTGGTCACCGCGATGCACTGCCTGCATGCGCTTAGCGCGCAGGGGGCGGGCGAATGGAGCAGCCATCTGCTGTTCCTACCTGCTTTCCGTGACGGGACCGGGCCGCAGGGGCGCTACACGATCCGGCGCCTGGTGGCACCGCCAGGCGCTTTGGAGTTTGAGAGAGATGGCGCGTTCCTGCAGGCCCGGGCCAACAGTGACGGGGATAGCGTTGGCGATATTGCCGGACAACAGGCCATCCGTTTCGATGCGCCGCCCACAGCGGGCCCACGGATTACTTTTGGTTATCCCGTGTGGGCCAATGCCTATGGCATCCTGCCGCCACCACCGCCCTACGAATTGGCCAACCCGGAGTACTCCGGCCAGCGTCTGGCCTACTGTGCAACCCAGCGCACGGTACTCAATGGCTGCAAGGCCTTCGGCAGCGATGTGGATCGTGAGTGGGGCATGCCCTGCGTGCAGGGCCCGGGATCAAGCGGTGGCCCTGCGATGATCGATTTCGACTTTGGTACGGGCCGTGGCACCGTGGTGGGCACCAACAACATGGGTGTCATCGTGGACGAGCGCGCCAACCTGTGTGCCAATGCATTGGACGACGCTGGGCGCGAGGCGTTCGAATACATCAGCCGCACCAGCCTTGCGCACTAGCCCCGGGCCTCTCACGCACCGCTTTAGCGAGGCATTTTCTCGTCCGTGGAGGTGGCGGGGGGTGCCTCCACCCGTTTGACATGGGCGTCCTGCAGGGCTTTGCTGTGGGCGGCCTGGGCATCTTTTTTGCAGACCATCACGGCATCACCGCGCATGTCGTTGCAGCGCTCGTTGGCCACGCGGTAGTCTGCATCGGCCCTGGCCACCCGCACCTGGTAGTGGTGGTCGGCGTCGCCCAGCAGCTTGGCGTCTCGCTCGGCGCGCGCCACACGCAGCTGGCCTTTGGCATCCGCTTCACAGATGTCTTTGGGGTGGCCCTGTAAGCGCTGGCAATGGGCCATGGCCGTGTGGTACTGGGCGCCCATGCGGTCCGTCTCGGCGCGGATTTCTTCGTCACTCATGGCGAAGACGGCCGTTGCGGCGCAGCAGACTGCCGCTGCACTGCCCCACTTCAGAAAAATAGCGATATTGAATCTCTGGCTCAGCATGGCATTCATGCTAGGCGATGGGGTGGCGCCAAGCTGCAGGCGCGCAAGGGCTGCTGCCGTAGGAGGAGTCGTTCGTCTGCGCTGGGCCCGGTGTTTGCCATGGAGCTGGCCTCCATGCGCGGCCCCCACGATGCGCCGCACGGGGCCTGCTCGGATATGCCCTGAGGTTATAGCTGCTAGGCCGCCACACCCGTGGCGCTTTGGAGTGTCTGTCTCCAGAATGGCTGCCTATAGAACACACACGGAGATCCTGATGTCTACGGCTATTCCTTGTCTGCTGGTCAGAGGCGGCACCTCCAAGGGGGCTTTCTTCAACGCGGCTGACCTGCCCCAGGATGTGCCCACCCGCGACCGGGTGCTGCTGGCTGCCATGGGCTCTCCTGACCGGCGCCAGATCGATGGCCTGGGAGGGGCGCATCCGCTGTGCAGCAAGATCGGCATTGTCAGCCGGTCCGCTCAAGAGGATGTGGATCTGGAGTTTCTGTTTGCCCAGGTGCAGCCGGACAAGGACACGGTCGATACCAGTCCCAATTGCGGCAATATGCTGGCGGGCGTGGTGCCCTTTGCGCTGGAGACGGGCATGCTGCAGGCGCAGGGTGGGTGCGCCACGTTCCGTGTGCTGACCCGCAATACCGGCCTGCTGGCCGAGATCAGCCTGCCCCTGTCGGACGGACGCCTGGCCGATGGCGGCGAGGCCCGCATTGATGGGGTGCCAGGCAGCGCCGCCCCGATCGAGATCCGCTTTTTGGAAACGGCGGGCTCGCTGTGCAAGGCGTTGCTGCCCACCGGGCAGCCGCAGGACAGCTTCCAGGTCAGCGGCGAAGGCTTTGCCCCCTTCCGTATTACGGTGACCTGCATTGACAACGGCATGCCCCTGGTGATCTTCCGGGCGGCCGATGTGGGCGCCACCGGCTATGAGTCGGTGGCTACGCTCCAGGCCGACACCCCGCTTCGGCGCCGGGTCGAAGCCCTGCGTCTGCAGGCTGCGCAGGCCATGGGTCTGGGCGATGTCAGCACCAAAAGCTACCCCAAGATGACCATGGTGGCACCGCCCCGGCAAGGGGGTGCGCTGTGCACGCGCAGCTTTATTCCGCTTGTCTGCCACGAGAGCATTGGCGTGTTGGCCGCTGTCACGGTGGGTACGGCCATCAGCTTGCCGGGCTCCATCTGCGAAGGCCTGGCCCATCGGCAGGCCAGCAGCGGCGTGGAGACGCTTGCGATCGAGCACCCATCGGGGGCCTTGCATGTCACCCTCAGCCCCGATGCTGCGCATACGGGCCAGGCGCCCAAAGTGGCCTTGTTGCGCACTGCGCGCGTGCTGATGCGCGGCGAAGCGATGGTGCCCACCGCCATCTGGGCGGGGCAGGCATGAGACGGCTTTGCGGCGCTGCTTGCCGCCGGCCCCAGCGTCACCCCCCCGGCTGCGATGCCATGCCACGGAGCCATGCGTATGCCTGAGAAAAGCACAGAACCGCAGACCACCGATGTGCAGGCCTTGCTGAACGCCCGGGGTTTCTCTGGATACCAGTGGATCATCTTTGCGCTGTGTTTTTTGGTCGTCCTGTTCGATGGCTTCGACACGGCAGCCATGGGCTATATCGCCCCATCGCTGATCAGCGACTGGGGGCTGAGCCGCACGGACCTGGCACCCGTGCTGGGTGCAGCGCTGCTGGGCCTGGCGGTGGGTGCTTTTGGCGCCGGCCCCCTGGCGGACCACTGGGGCCGCAAGTCGGTGCTGGTGGTATCGGTGGCCCTGTTTGCACTGGCCAGTTTGGCCTCGGCATTCTCCCCCGATGTGCAGACGCTGACCGTGCTGCGCTTTGTCACCGGCATTGGCCTGGGGGCGGCCATGCCCAATGCGGTGACCTTGATGAGCGAGTACTGCCCGGATGCGCGGCGTGCCACCTTGACCAATGCCATGTTCTGCGGCTTCCCGCTGGGCGCCGCCATGGGGGGCTTTGTCGCCGCCTGGATGATTCCGGCCTGGGGTTGGGCCAGCGTGTTGCTGCTGGGCGGCATCGCGCCTTTGCTGTTGCTGGTCTTGCTGCTGCGGCTGCTGCCGGAATCGCTGCGCTACCTGGTGGCCCAGGGCTACCCGGCAGAGCAGCTACGGAAGGTGGTGGCGCGGGTGATCGGCCGCAGCGTGGCGCCGGCGCAAGCTTTTGTGCTGGGCGAATCCCGTGCTGAGGGCCAGGAGGGCAGCGCCATCGCGCTGGTGGTCTCGCCCCGCTACCGCTTGGGCTCGGCCATGCTGTGGCTGGCCTATTTCATGGGGCTGGTGATTTTCTATGCGCTGGTCAACTGGATGCCGGTCATCTTCAGCGATGCGGGGCTGGATGCCCGCACCGGGGCGCTGGTGGCAGCGCTGTTCCCGCTGGGCGGGGTGGGGGCCGTGCTGTCGGGGTGGCTGATGGATCGCTTCAATGCGGACCGCGTTGTGGCGCTGGGCTATGGCCTGGCGGCCGTGGCGGTCGCCTGCATCGGTCTGGCCGTCGGCCAGCTCGCCTGGCTGGTGGCGGCGGTGCTGCTGGCAGGCCTGTTCATGAACACCGCGCAGGCATCCATGCCGGCGCTGGCTGCCGGTTTTTACCCCACACGCGGCCGTGCCACCGGTGTGGCCTGGATGCTGGCTATCGGCCGCTTCGGCGGCATCACCGGCTCATTGGTGCTGGCCGAGCTGTTGGTGCGGCGATGGGGCACCACGGAGATTTTTGCGGTGCTGGCGATTCCCGGGCTGATCGGCATGGTGGCCTTGCTCGTCAAGCAGCACTTTGCTGCCCTGCCGCAAGTGCCCCGCGCACATGCCGGGCGCTGATGCCGCTGGGTGGCACCAAGCCCTGTTTCCAACCATCCGATAGGAGCACCGCATGATCATCGACGTACACGGGCACTACACCACCGCACCCGCTGCCTTGGGCCAGTGGCGCGATCTGCAGATGGCTGGCCTCCATGACCCGCGCCAGGCGCCTCGGGCCGCAGACTTGCGCATCAGCGATGACGAGATCCGCGAGACCATCGAGAGCAACCAGCTCAAGTTGATGCGCCAGCGCGGCCTGGACATGACAGTCTTCAGCCCGCGTGCCAGCTTCATGGCCCACCATATCGGCGATTTCGAGACATCGAGCGCCTGGGCCGATGTCTGCAATGAGATGTGCTTTCGCGTCAGCGAGCTGTTCCCTGACCACTTTGTGCCTGCCGCCATGCTGCCCCAGTCACCGGGGGTCGACCCCCGCAGCTGCATTACCGAGTTGGTCCGCTGTGTCGAGCAGTACGGCAATGTGGCCATCAACCTCAACCCTGATCCCTCTGGCGGGCACTGGACTGCACCGCCACTGAGCGACCGTGCCTGGTACCCCATCTACGAGAAGATGGTGGAGTACGACATTCCCGCCATGGTGCATGTCTCCACCAGCTGCAACGCCTGCTTTCACACCACCGGCGCGCACTACCTCAATGCCGATACCACGGCCTTCATGCAATGCCTGAACAGTGCGCTGTTCCAGGACTTTCCCACGCTGCGATTTCTGATTCCCCACGGGGGTGGGGCCGTGCCTTACCACTGGGGGCGCTTTCGGGGCCTGGCGCAGGCGCTGGGCAAGCCCTTGCTGGAGGAGCACCTGCTGGAGAACCTGTTTTTTGACACCTGCGTTTACCACCAGGCAGGCATTGATCTGCTGACGCGCGTGATCCCCGCCAAGAACATTCTGTTTGCCAGCGAGATGCTGGGTGCGGTACGCGGCATCGATCCGCAAACCGGCCAGCACTACGACGACACCAAACGCTATATCGAGGCGACGCCTCATCTCAGTGACGAAGAGCGCCAGCAGGTGTACGAGGGCAATGCGCGCCGCGTGTTTCCACGCCTGGATGCCGCGCTTCGCAGCAAGGGGCTGTAAGGCGCCTCCCACCCAAGAACGAAGGAAGCAGTTATTTATGTACGAACTTGGCGTTGTTTACCGCAATATCCAGCGCGCTGACGGTGTGGTTGCCGATGGCTTGGCCAGCCTGGGCTCGGCCACCGTCCACGAGGCCATGGGCAGGGTGGGCTTGCTCCAGCCCGCGCTGCGTCCCATTTATGCAGGCCAGCAGGTCTCCGGCACTGCGGTGACGGTGTTGCTGCAGCCTGGCGATAACTGGATGCTGCATGTGGCGGCCGAGCAGATCCAGCCCGGCGACATCGTGGTGGCGGCAGTCACCTCCCAATGCAGCGATGGCTATTTTGGTGACCTGCTGGCGACCAGCTTTCAGGCCAGAGGTGCGCGCGCCCTGGTCATTGATGCCGGCGTGCGGGATACCAAGGCATTGCAGGACATGGCTTTTCCGGTCTGGAGCCGGGCAGTGTCCTCCAAGGGCACCATCAAGGCGACGTTGGGCTCGGTCAACATCCCGGTGGTCTGCGCCGGCATGTGGGTCAGGCCTGGCGACGTAATCGTGGCCGATGACGACGGCGTGGTCTGTGTACCGGCGGCCATGGCGCAAGCCACCTGGGAGACGGCGCTGGAGCGCGAGCGCCAGGAGCGGGCCAAGCGGGCCCAGCTGGCGGCGGGGGTGCTGGGACTGGACCTCTACCAGATGCGTGATTCGCTGGCCAAATTTGGTTTGCGCTATATCGACTGAGGAGGGCGACACGATGTCTTGCATTGAAAAAACCCCCGGCTGGCTGGACTGGCACCCCCGGCCGGCCAAGCCATTTCTGGCATTGCCCCTGGGTGCGGTGGATGCGCACTGCCATGTGTTTGGCCCGGCCCAGGAGTTCCCCTTTGCCGCCGAGCGCAAGTACACCCCTTGCGATGCCGGCAAGCAGCAGCTGTTTGCCTTGCGTGACCACCTGGGCTTTTCACGCAATGTGATCGTGCAAGCCAGCTGCCATGGCACCGACAACCGCGCCATGCTCGATGCCTGCAAGGCCTCTGGGGGCCGGGCGCGCGGGGTGGCTACCGTGGGGCGTGATGTCACTGACCTGGAGTTGCAGCAGATGCACGCCGCGGGTGTGCGGGGCGTGCGCTTCAATTTTGTCAAACGGCTGGTGGATTGCACGCCTGAGGATGAGCTGCTGGAGATTGCCGAGCGCATTGCCGATCTGGGCTGGCATGTGGTGGTCTATTTTGAAGCGGCGGATCTGCCGGCCTTGTGGCCTTTTTTCAGCCGCCTGCCCAATACGGTGGTGGTGGATCACATGGGCTGCCCTGATGTGCGTGAGCCTGCCCATGGGCCTGGCTTCGGGCTGTTTCTCCAGCTCATGCACGAGCACGACAACGTCTGGTGCAAGGTCAGCTGCCCGGAGCGGCTGTCAGTGACCGGGCCGCCGGCCTTGCATGGCGAGCTGCGGCCCTACCAGGATGTGGTGCCTTTTGCGCGCCGGGTGGTGGAGGCCTTTCCCCATCGTGTGCTCTGGGGCACGGATTGGCCCCATCCCAATCTGAGAGGCCATATGCCCGATGACGGGATTTTGGTGGACTTCATCGCCCAGATTGCCCCCACACGCGCGCTGCAGCACCAACTGCTGGTGGACAACCCCCTGCGCTTGTACTGGCCCGAAGACGCATGAGTGCAGCCAGGACGCGCATCTCAACTTTTGAGCAGTTTGCCAGTCTGGCAGGCCTTTTTAAATGCATAACAAATGAGGAATGAAAATCAGCATGGCTTTGGATAAACCCTATCTCGATGTCCCCGGTACCGTTGTTTTCGATGCGGACCAATCGCGCAAGGGCTATTGGCTCAACCAGTTTTGCATGTCCTTGATGCAGGGCGACAATCGCCAGCGCTTCAAAGCGGATGAACGTACCTATCTCGATGAATGGGCGATGAGCGAGGAGCAAAAACAAGCGGTACTGGCCCGTGACCTGAACAGGTGCATTCGCAGCGGCGGCAATATCTACTTCTTGGCCAAGATCGGGGCCACCGATGGCAAGAGCTTTCAGCAGATGGCCGGCTCGATGACGGGCATGAGCGAAGACGCCTACCGCGCGATGATGGTTGCGGGTGGTCGCTCGGTCGAAGGCAATCGCTCTGTGACCGAACTGGCGGACACCTCCGGCGCTGGCGCTGTGGCTGTGGCTGGCAAGGGAGCGATCTGATATGGCGCGTATTACCGCATCGGTGTTTACGTCCCATGTACCCGCCATTGGCGTCGCCCTGGATCAGGGAAAGACCCAGGAGGCCTATTGGAAACCGCTTTTTCAGGGGTATAGGTATTCACGCCAATGGATGCGCGACAACACGCCCGATGTCATCTTTCTGGTCTACAACGACCATGCCACGGCCTTCAGCCTGGATTTGATTCCCACCTTTGCCATCGGCACTGCAGCGGAGTTCCTGCCTGCTGATGAAGGCTGGGGGCCGCGCCCGGTGCCCAAGGTGCTCGGCCATCCCGAGCTGGCATCGCATATCGCACACTCGGTGATACAGCAGGACTTTGACCTCACCGTGGTCAACAAGATGGAGGTGGACCATGGCCTGACCGTGCCGCTGTCGCTGATGTGCGGGGAGCAGTCGCCCAGCAGCGGGGCCTGGCCGTGTCCGGTGATTCCCTTTGCAGTGAACGTGCTGCAGTACCCGGTGCCGTCGGGCCAGCGCTGCTTCAACCTGGGCAGCGCTATCCGCCAAGCGGTGGAGAGCTTTGACCAGGACTTGAAGGTGCAGATCTGGGGCACCGGTGGCATGAGCCACCAGCTGCAGGGCGCGCGTGCAGGCTTGATCAACCAGGAGTGGGACAACTGCTTCCTCGATCAGCTCATCCACCACCCTGCGACCTTGGCCAAGGTGCCCCATATCGACTATGTGCGAGAGGCGGGCTCCGAAGGCATTGAGCTGGTGATGTGGCTGATTGCCCGAGGGGCCATGGCGGATGTGGCCGATCCCGCAAGGCGGCCGACCGTCAAGCACCGCTTCTACCACGTGCCGGCCTCCAACACCGCCGTGGGCCACCTGATTCTTGAGAATGGCTAAGCCGCCCATGCCGCGCCATGGCGGTTCTTTTTGTCTTGCCAACCGCAGCGCAGGCCATGGCCTGGAGGCTGGGGAACTATGGAACTTCTTATGACCCTTCCTACCATCAAAGTGGCGCTGGCCGGTGCGGGCGCCTTTGGCCTCAAACACCTGGACGGTATCCGCCACATCGCCGGCGTCCAGGTCGTCTCCCTGGTCGACCCGGACCTGGCCAAGGCCCAGAAGATTGCCGCGCAATACGCCATAGCGCATGTGGCGACCGACCTGCAGGACAGCCTAGCGCTGCCCGAGGTGGATGCCGTGATTTTGTGCAGCCCCACCCAACTGCATGCGGCCCAGGCCAGCCAGTGCCTGCAGGCGGGCAAGCATGTGCAGGTAGAGATCCCGCTGGCCGACCGCCTGGAAGATGCGCTGGCGGTGGTGGCACTGCAAAAATCCACCGGGCTGGTGGCGATGTGCGGCCATACACGCCGCTTTAACCCCAGCCACCAGTGGATTCAGCAGCGCGTGAAGACGGGGACCTTTACGCTCCAGCAAATGGATGTGCAGACCTATTTCTTGCGCCGCAGCAATATGAATGCCCTTGGCCAGCCGCGCAGCTGGACCGACCACCTGCTCTGGCACCATGCTGCGCATACGGTGGATTTGTTCGCCCACCAGGCAGGCAGTCCCATCGTGCAGGCCCATGCCGTGCAAGGGCCGCAGCACCCCGAGTTGGGTATTGCGATGGACATGGCCATCGTGCTCAAGGCGGCTAGCGGGGCTATCTGCACGCTGAGCCTGTCGTTCAACAATGACGGGCCTCTGGGCACCTTTTTTCGCTACATCGGCGATACAGGCACCTATGTGGCGCGCTATGACGAGCTGGTCAACGGCAAGGACGAGGCCATCGATGTCTCCGGCGTCGATGTGTCGATGAATGGCATCGAGCTGCAGGACCGGGAGTTTTTCGCCGCAATCCGCGAGGGCCGTCAACCGCAGGCCGGCGTCGCACAGGTGCTGCCCTGCTACGAGGTTCTGCAAGCGCTGCAGGCGCAGCTGCAGTAATATCGCCCAGCCCCGTGCCGCTGTATGCGGCCGCCCGCAACCGCCCGCACATGTCTCAGGGGCGGTTTCGGTTTTTTGGAGGAGAGAGAGATGATGACCGAGCGCCATATCGGCCCTTTCCAGGTAGGCCCTGTCGCCCTGGGGTGCATGAACTTGAGCCATGCCTATGGCCACCCGGCCACCGCTGCCCAGGCACAGGCCTTGTTGTACGCCGCGCTGGATGCGGGCGTTACGCTGTTTGATACCGCAGCGCTCTACGGCTTTGGTGCCAATGAATCCCTGGTGGGGCCGGTGCTCAAGCCCCACCGCAGCCGTATCACCTTGGCAAGCAAGTGCGGCATGGCTGGGGTGCGCGGCGACGATGGCGTGTTGCGCCGCGTGATCGATGGCCATCCTAAAACCTTGCGCCGCAATTGCGAAGACAGCTTGCAGCGGCTGGGCACGGAGGTGATCGATCTGTACTACCTGCACCGCTGGGACCGCCGTGTGCCGATCGAGGAATCGGTGGGCGAGATGTCGCGCCTGGTGGAAGAGGGCAAGGTGCGGGCGCTGGGTCTGTCCGAGGTGGGCGCGGATACGCTGCGGCGCGCCCATGCGACCTACCCGATTGCGGCTTTGCAAAGCGAGTATTCCTTGTGGTCACGCAATGCCGAGCTGGGCAGCTTGCAGGCCTGCCGCGAGCTGGGCATTGCCTATGTGGCCTTCAGCCCGATGGGGCGCGCCTTTCTGTCGGGCAAGCTGCCGGCAGGCACGGACTGGGTTCCGGGCGATATTCGTGCAGGCATGCCGCGCTTCCAGCCCGAAGCCTATGCCAAGAACCTGCGGCTGCTGGCGCCCATGCAGGCGATGGCTGAGCGTGCGGATTGCAGCCTGGCCGAGCTGGCCATTGCCTGGGTGCTGCACCAGGGCGAGCATGTGGTTGCGCTGCCGGGCACCACCAATATTGACCATTTGCAGGAAAATCTGCGGGGCGCCCATGTGCGCCTGGATGCCGGCTTGCTGGCCGAGCTCGATGCCTTGTTTGCCCCCGAAGCGATCGCGGGCGACCGTTACGCACCCGCATCGCAGCGCGAGGTGGATACCGAAAAGTACGCGTTCGAGCAGTGCTGAAGGTGCGTTGGTGCAGTGCTGGTGCAGTGCGAGGGGGCGGTTTGGCGGCCCCAAGCGCTGCCGCACCAGGCGAGGCAAGCTCTGCAAAACCCTCGCCAAGGGGGATGGACGCAAAGCGGGATGAGGCGCAAGGCGTCTTTTGCAGGCGAGCCGCAGCTATTGCCGAGGACGACAGCGCAGCGGATCGCCCGAGCCCGCGTTCAGACCACCGCAGGGCGTTTTGCGGAGGGTTTCTAGACCGTCAGATAGCCGCCATCGACCGGTATCACCGCGCCATTGACAAAGGATGCTGCTGGCGAGCACAGAAAGCCGATCACCGCAGCCACTTCGGCGGCCTGGCCCCAGCGCTGCATCGGCGTGCGGGACAGAATCCCCGCTGATGCCTCAGGGTCGGCCATCAGCCCTTCGCTCAAGGGTGTGGCGATCCAGCCTGGGGCCACGGCATTGACGCGTACCCCCGCAGTCGCCCAGGTTTGGGCCAGAGAGCGGGTCAGCTGCACGATGCCGCCTTTGCTGGCACTGTAGGCGGGCCGATCCTTGCTGCCGAAATAGCTGTACAAAGAGGCCACATTGACGATGCAGCCCCGGCTTTGCTGCAAATGCGGTGCCGCCGCCATCGAGGCCTGCATGACGGCCGTCAAATTGGTGTGCAGCACCTGCATGAAGGTCTCGGGCTGGTACTCCTTTTCATGGCGGCTGATACCTGCGGCGTTGATGAGCGCATCGAGCCGGGGCAGGCCTTCTATGGTTTGGTTCAGCTGCGCGCTGTCGCAGACATCCAGCTCCTGGCACTGGATACGCGGATGCCGGGGTGCATGCAGTCCCTGGGCATCCAGCCCAAGGGCCAGCACCGAAGCGCCGGCATGGGCAAAGTGCAGGGCCGTGCTCGCGCCAATGCCGGAGGTACCTCCTGTCACAAGGATGAATGGGGTGTTGAGTGTTTGAGGCATGGGGTTCTCCTAGGCGTGGGGGTTGCGGTAAGGGGCGGCTGTAGGGCGCGGCAGGCCCCTGGTCTGCGCACCGTGCTGGGCCAGGTCCGCACCGCCATGGTGCTTGGGCGCTTCTAAACGGCTGCCTACATCCAGGCTGGCGTTGGCGTTGACAGCGGCAGTGACGGGGGGGCTGGGGCTGTCGCAGTCTGCGTTTTTCGGAGGCGGGTATGGGGCGCCGTGCATACCAGGTGCGCGCAGCCTCATGGCTGGCCTCCTGCGGCGGCACGTCTTTGCAGCACCAAAGGGGCGGTTTCCTTGAGCCCCAATGCGAGCAGACCTGCAATGCATGCCCCACCTGCAGCGATCCACATCGCGGTGGGCAGACCGTACTGGTCGGCCGCAAAGCCTGCAATGGTGGGGGCCAGGAAGCCGCCTACCAACTCGCCCGCACCCATGATGAGGCCCAGTGCGCCGGCCAGCACTTGCGGCGGAACGGTTTCCGCCGGAATGGTGGCCATGAAGAGGGTAAAGCAGCCCAGACGGGTGTAGGTCAGAAATACGACCAGCCCCAGCGTGGTGACCGACTCTGTGTAGATCATGGCAATCGGGCTGAGCGCCGCAATGGGGGCAAAGATGAGCAAAGCCGACTTGCGACCGATGCGGTCGGAGATGGCGGGCACGGCAAAGCCCCAGTACACCCAGGCAGCACCCAGGCAACTCATCACAAAACCCATGTCGCTGGCGGAAAACTGCCGGTATTTGACGAGGAAGGTTGGGGCGAACGAGATGATGATGATGAACCAGGTCAGAAAAAAGCAGCTGATCAGCATGCACAGCAGGACATTGCGCTCGCGCAGCAAAGCCCAGCGGTTGATGGGGGCCGACCGGGCCGGCGGTGGCGGCAGGCCGTCCGGGTGCTCGCGCACCCAGCGCCATATGCACAGCGCAAGCAAGATGCCGGGGATGACGGTGACATAGAAGGCCAGGCGCCAGCCGTAGTGGGTGGCCAGGCCGATGACCACGGGCGGGCCGATCATCGCGCCAATCAGGCCTGCCGACGAGCCTTGGAGCAGCCCCATGTTCAAGCCTCTGCGAGATGGCGAGGAGCTTTGGATCATCAAGGACTGCGAGATGGGCAGTACCGGGCCCTCGGCCAGGCCCATCAGTGCGCGAAACACCAGCAGGCTGATGAAGCCACCCACCAGCCCTGAGAGGGCTGAGCAGATCGAAAAGCCCAGCACGGCAACCACCAGCAAGGACTTGCGCTTAGCCCGGGAATCTGACCAGACGCCTGCCAGCGCCCCGGACAGGGCCCATGTCAGTGCCAGGACCGATGAGATCATGCCCAGTTGGGTCTGGCTCAGATCGAGCTCGTCTTGCATGAAGGGGAACAGAAAGGACAGGGCCAGGCGGTCAAAGAAGACAAAGCCGAAGGTCAGAAAAAGAATCAGCAGCAGCCGATTCTCATAGCTCCAGATGGGGCGACGGGTGGAGGTGTGCATCGCGTTCTCCTTATCGTGGATCGGTCAGCGGAAGAGCTTTTCCACGGCGGCGGCGCCCAGCCCCACTTTTTCGTAGTGGGCCTTGCACAAGGCGATGTAGGAATGCACATCAAAGTAGCCGTCCGGTTGGCCTTGCTCATCGAGCCAGATTAGCGGTCCTTTGACAATGAAGAAGGCCCGCATGGGTTCGGGGTGGTCGAAGGCGACCAGGGTGTGGCCTTCGCCCGGCGTCTCATAGACAAAGTCGCCCTTGGTCGCCGTCCAGTCATGTTCCAGGTAGCCCCACTTGCCCGAGATCGTGTAGGCAAAGACTTCATGGGGGTGGTAGTGCCGGTTGACGAGACCCGCCTTCTTGGCCATCAGGATGTCGCACCATTTGTTCTGGGATGGCGAGATCCACAGCGGGCGGGAAAACACCGTGTCGGTAAACGGGACATAGAGGCGCTCGTCTTCGCTGGCGGCATCCGGGATGTAGACCTCGGGCAAGGCGTCGGGCATGAACGGGTTGGGGATGGGGCTGAGGCTTTGCCAGAATTCGGTGTGGGCTTTGTCGACCATGGAGGTGTTCCTTGAATGGGTGTTGGGGGTGGCCTGGGAGAGGGGCGTGTGGCCCAGCTCAGGATGTTTTGCGGTCCTTGGCGGGAGGGGATGCAGCTGCGCCTTGTGCCAGGCCAGCGAGGGAGCCGCCCGCGTGAAGATGGTGCTGGAAGGCGGCCAGCGCGCCGCAAGGGCGTGCAGGGATTCAGGTCTACCGCGTGCGGGCGGGCTGGGGCTGCTGCGGGTTTGCTGGGCGCAGGGCCTTGCGGGCATGGAGCTGCTGGTGTGGCATGCGGGGCTTCCTTGTCATGTGTTGGCTAGAAAGAACCTGATTCTGTGGAAGATGGCCCAAAGCACCTAGGGACCCATCCAGCTAGCAGCTATAGCAAAATGGCATATTAATAGCTAAAAATTATTAAAATGGTTTGCATTCAAGGAGGCAGCTATGAATTTGCAGCAGATTGAGACCTTTGTGGCGGTGGCAGAAACCGGCAGCTTCAGCAAGGCAGCCATGCTGTCAGATACGGCGCAGCCCGCGCTGAGCAGGCAGGTGCGGGCTTTGGAGATGGAGCTGCGTGAGACCTTGCTGATTCGCACAGGCCGAGGGGTGACTTTGACCGAGGCAGGGCGGCGCCTGCTGGAGCACAGCCATGCCATCTTGCAGCACGTGGCCCAGGCCAAGGAAGACCTGGGCCGCGAGCGCGATGAGCCGGTCGGCCGCATTGTGGTGGGGCTTCCTCCCAGCCTGGCGCGGCGCTTGACCTTGCCCTTGATCGATGCCTTCAGCCGCAAGATGCCCAAGGCCCGCCTGGCGATTGTGGAGGGCTTCTCGGTGCAGATGGCCGAGTGGCTGGCATCGGGGCGCATCGACCTGGGCCTGGTCTATTCGCCCGAGCCCCATCCCCACATCGAAGTCATCCCGGTGCTGCAGGAGCGCCTGTGCCTGGTCGGCCCCAAATGTGCACTGGGCTGTTACCGCAGCATGGGGTTTGAGGAGCTCAGCGCGTTTCCGTTGATCATGCCGCAGTACGGCCAGATCTTTCGCAAGCTCATGGAGGCCCAGGCCCGGCTCTCACAGGTGCAGCTCAATGTGGTCTGGGAGGTCTCCAGCGTCCCTGCCATTCTGGATTTGGTCCGCAGCGGCTATGGCTATGCTGCCTTGACGCGCAGCGCACTCGATGGGCACGCCATCGATGATCATCTGGTGGTTGCGCCCATCAGTGAACCGCCGGTGATGATCAACCTCTGCCTGGCCCAATCTGCGAAGCGAAAAGCCACGCCCTTGTTGCGTTGCACCGCCGCCGTCTTGCACGCGTTGACCACCCAGGTGTGTGAACCCGATACAGGCAAGCACTGCCATCCTGAACCGGATGGCGGCACAGGGATGGCTGCCTGAGGTCAGGGGCATGGCCATGACCAAGATCTGACCAGACCTGACCGGCCTGGCCTTGTGAGCGGCGCAGCGCAGGGCCATCATCGTAAATTTGTGTAGCAATTGGCGATGCTGCACAGGGCTGAGCAGCTGGCCTCACTACAATGCGAAAGCCTTGTGCCTCGGCCCCTGTGCAGCAGCGCGGTGTGAGCAGGGGGCGTCTGCGAGGTCGCTTTGCTGCCACACTCCGCTCGGGTTCTGTGTTGGCACCTCTACAATGCAGTGCAACTGGTTCAATGACATGAAGATACTGCTTTGTAACGATGATGGTTATCAGGCGCCCGGCATCGTGGCGTTGCATGCTGCATTGCAGGCAGTAGCCGATGTCGAGGTGGTGGCACCAGAGCACAACAACAGTGCCAAATCGAATGCGCTGACCTTGCATTCGCCGCTGTACGTGCAGCGCGCTGCCAATGGCTTTCGCTATGTCAATGGCACGCCAGCAGACTGTGTACACATTGCACTGACGGGTCTGTTAGGTTACAGGCCTGACTTGGTTATCTCCGGCATTAATAATGGTGCCAATATGGGCGATGACACCATCTACTCAGGTACCGTGGGTGCTGCTATGGAGGGCTACCTGTTCGGCGTGCCCGCAATGGCCTTCTCGCAGATCGACAAAGGCTGGGGCGAGATCGAATCCGCCGCGCAAAAAGCCTGCGAGCTGGTGCAGCAGTTTGAAGCCTCCAAACTAGTGACCCTCAAGCCCTGGCTGCTCAATATCAATATTCCCAACCTGCCTTTTGCCCAGATCAAGCCGCTCAAGCTCTGCCGTCTGGGGCGCAGGCATGCGGCTGAAAAGGTGATCACCCAGACCAGCCCCCGGGGCGAGACCATGTACTGGATCGGCAATGCCGGCTCGGTGCTCGATGATGCCGAGGGCACGGATTTTCATGCCACTGCGGCAGGCCATATGGCGGTCACGCCCCTCAAAGTGGATTTGACCGACCACCAAAGTCTGGCCTATTGGGCGCAGACCGCATCGGGCCTGCGCCACAAAGATGCGGAGGTGCCAGGGTGAGCTTGCGCAAGCCAGGCTTTCCTGCACGCGGCGCCATGCCGGTGAGCAGCAAACCACAGGCCAGCAGTGTGCACCGGCAGTGGGCCCGGTTGCCCGCTGAGCTGTCTCCCGTGCCCATGGCGGTGCGCGAGTCCCTGGGCCCGGAGAGCGTGGACTTCACCTCGGCTCGGCTGCGCATGGTCCAGCGCCTGGCGGCCTCGGGTGTGGAGCACACCCGGGTGCTCAAAGTGATGAATTCCGTGCTGCGCCACCAGTTTGTTGACAGTGCGCTGGCGGTGCAGGCCTATGAAGACACCAGTTTGCCTATAGGATTGGGGCAGACCATCTCCAAACCCAGCGTGGTGGCGCGGATGTGCGAGCTGCTGCTGCAATCGCCAGCAGGGAAAATGGGCCTGGGCCGTATTTTGGAGATTGGCACCGGCTGCGGCTACCAGGCGGCGGTTCTGAGCCTGATGGCCAAGGAGGTGTATACCATTGAGCGGCTGCGTGCGTTGCATGAGAAGGCGCGGGTTAACCTGCGGCCTTTGCGGCTGGCCAATGTGCACCTGATCCTGGGCGATGGCATGCTGGGTTTTGAAAAAGGCGCGCCCTATGCCGGGATCATCGCAGCGGCTGGGGGGGATTCCGTCCCCCAGGCCTGGTGCGATCAATTGGCGGAAGGTGGCCGGCTGGTGGCTCCGGTGATGGGGCCAGGTCAACAACAGGTTTTGCTCGTGGTGGACCGCAGCGCTGATGGGTTTCAGCGCACGGTTCTGGAGCATGTTCATTTCGTACCCCTAAAATCGGGGCTTGGTTAAGAAGGATAGGTATGTTGGATTCACGTGGTGTTTTGACCTGGGGTGCCAGTGTGGTAGCGGCCATGGTGCTGGCGGGTTGCGGTAGCACATCGCTCAACCAGGCGCCCGTGGAAGATCGGGGCTCGTCGGCAGGCCGCATGTCTTCGTCGAACGCGTCTGTGCCCGCGCGCATTGATCCCGCCACCTTGCCTGGCGCAGAGAACGCAGGCAAGCCTGGCTATTACACCGTTAAGCCTGGCGAAACCTTGATGCGTATTGCGGCGGACAATGGCCAGAACTGGCGCGATATTGCCCGCTGGAGCAACCTGGACAATCCCAATGTGATCGAAGTGGGCCAGGTGCTGCGCGTGGTGCCGCCGGTGACGACTACCGCAAGCGCCGCCCCTGCCGCCGTCGCGCCTGCCGTGACGGGTGCCAACACGCCAGCGGCCACGCCTGCACCTGCTCCGGCAGCTGCGGCAGCGGCTTCCGCTCCGGCTGCAGCCGATGGCAATCTGGGCTTTATCTGGCCTGCATCGGGTGCGGTCATTCAAGGCTTTGACGACGCGCGCAACAAGGGCGTGGATATTGGCGGCAAAGCCGGCGATCCGGTCGTTGCGGCCGCCGACGGACGCGTGATCTACTCGGGTGCCGGCCTGCGTGGCTACGGCAACCTGATTCTGGTCAAGCACAACAACACCTACCTGACCGCTTACGCCCACAACCAGACCCTGCTGGTCAAGGACGACCAAGTGGTTAAGAAGGGCCAGAAGATTGCCGAGATGGG
Organism: Comamonas sp. BIGb0152; assembly: GCF_024809975.1. Taxonomy (GTDB): domain Bacteria; phylum Pseudomonadota; class Gammaproteobacteria; order Burkholderiales; family Burkholderiaceae_C; genus Comamonas. Next base: position 20,450 of record NZ_JANUDY010000013.1, on the reverse strand, counting down.
CAGCTCGGACGCCGACCGCGTGAAGCTGCACTTTGAGGTGCGCCGCCAGGGCAAGCCGGTCGATCCATCGCGCTACCTGCCTTCCCGCTGATGCCGGGCACTTCTTCGAAGTCGACATCGCCGCCCGCCGACGATGTCGGCTTTTCCCATTTGGAGGATGCCGCGCTGGCGTCGCACGAAGGGGATGAAGAGTCGGCGGAAGTCGAGTCACAGACCTGGGAGACCCGCAGCATCGTTGCCGGGATTGGCGAGCACGGTCTGCGCCTGGACAAGGCGCTGGCGCTGTGGGTGCCTGAGTTCTCCCGCAGCTACCTGCAGGCGCTGCTATTGCAAGGTGCGGTACTGGTCAATGGCAAGGCCGGGCTCAAGCCCAGTGCCAAGGTCAAGGCCGGGGACCAGGCGGTGGTCGAGCTGCGTCCCACGCAGCAAAGCCAGGCCTTCTTGCCGCAAGATATCCCGCTGGACGTGGTCTACCAGGACGAGCACCTGCTCGTCATCAACAAGCCCGCCGGCATGGTGGTGCACCCGGCGCCGGGCAATTGGAGCGGCACCTTGCTCAATGCGCTGCTGGCCTTGGATCCCAAGGCGGCTTTGTTGCCGCGCGCGGGCATTGTGCACCGGCTGGACAAGGACACCAGCGGCCTGATGGTGGTGGCGCGCGAGCGCCAGACCATGGATGCGCTGGTCAAGCTGATTGCTGCGCGCGATGTGCGCCGCAACTACCTGGCGCTGGGCCACAAGCCTTGGCAGGGCGCGGCGCAGACCTCGGTCAGCCTGCCGATTGGCCGCGATCCGCGCAACCGCCTGCGCATGGCAGCAGTGGACCTGGCCCAGCACCCCGGCAAGCCTGCCAGAACCGACATCCGCCTCTTGGTCAACGGCCAGCAGGGCTGTGCGGTGTTCTGCAGTCTGCATACCGGGCGCACCCACCAGATTCGCGTGCACATGGCGTCGCTCCAGCACCCCTTGCTGGCGGACACGCTCTATGGCGGCACACCGGCTGCCGGCATGCAGCGCCAGGCCTTGCATGCGCTGAGGTTGGCCTTTGTGCATCCGGTGACGGGGCAGAGCATGTCCTGGTTCGCACTGCCACCGGCCGATATCACCTCGGCGATGGAAAATTGGGATCTTCGGTATAATTTGGCCGAATTGGCCTAAGCGCCGCCAATGCAGGGCTGGTTTTTGACCAGGGCAAACACCAAGTTTGCATGCTGCATGGGTGGCGCCCAGTGCCGACGGCTATGGGCGCTTATGCCTGCGCCGTGATCTTGGCCATGCAAACACGGCCCTCTTGATACGCATTCCTTTGTCTCAACACGCAGCTGCGCGCTGCGTGCCAACAGGGATTTATCGCATGCATACTTTGGAAGCAAAACGGGTGCTGGAGACTGCGCTGATCTGCGCGCCCCAGCCCATCACCGTGCGTGAGCTGCGGGGTCTGTTTGCGGATGATTTAGGGACGGATACGCTCAAGGTGCTGCTGCAGGAGTTGCAGCTCGATTGGTCGCATCGCGGTGTGGAGTTGGTGCAGGTGGCATCGGGCTGGCGCTTTCAGAGCCGGCCGGAGATGCGCGAGTATCTGGACCGTTTGCACCCCGAGAAGCCACCGAAGTATTCGCGTGCCACCTTGGAAACCTTGGCCATCATTGCCTACCGGCAACCGGTCACGCGTGGAGACATTGAAGATATCCGTGGGGTGACTGTCAACAGCCTGATCATCAAGCAATTGGAGGATCGAGGCTGGGTGGAGGTGATTGGTTATCGCGAGACGATCGGGCGTCCGGCTTTGCTGGCGACCACCCGGCAGTTTCTTGATGACCTGGGCCTGCAGTCGCTGGACCAATTGCCGGAGCTCGACAACAGCAACGCGCCGCAGACGATGTTTGACAGCCTGCCGCTGGAAGCACCGCCAGCGGATGCTGCCTTGCAGGATGCAGGGCCGGCGGATGCCGAGGTATTTGAGCTGGTCGGTGAACCCATGGCCTTGGCCGCTCCCGCTGCCGAGCCCCTGCAGGCGACGCAGGATGCGGCGCTTGCGCTGGCGGCTGAGGCTGCCGGTGATGAAGATGCTGCCGCTGGTGTGGCGGCCGAGGCTGGTGTGCCGGGTGGCGATATGGATGCCCCTGCCGCACTGGCTACAGAAAAAGATGCGGATCCCTTGGTCCGTGATGACGATGCCCATAATTCCGCGCTAGGCGGGGTAGAAAAGCAAAAAGATGATGAGTGATACCAGCGATACAAATTCGCCCCTGGACGGAGATAAGGCCTTGCAAGAAGGTGCTGCTCCGGCTGAAAAACGCCGCGCCCCGCGCAAACGTGCGCTGCCCGCGCAAGACACTGCGGGCGATTCGCTGCCCGCACAGGCCGCCCCGCAAGAGGGCGCAGCCGACGAAGCTGCAGAGCAGGGCTCTGCTGCCGAGCCGCGCCCACGCCGCGATGGTGAGCAACGCGTAAGCCGCTACCCGGCACGTGCCCGCCGCTTCCGCGATCGCGATGGACAGCCCCGAGATGCGCAGGGTGAAGATGGCGAAGCCGCCGCGCCCCGCAGCCGCGCTGCTGCGCCGCGTCCGCAGCCGGAGACCTCGTCCGAGGGCTATGCCTTTGAAGACGTGGTGGCCGGCGCGCTGGAAGATGCCGAGGACTCGGACGCTCCGGCACCGGTCAAGCGCGTGCTCCAGCCCCACGTCGAGGCCCCCAAGCTGCACAAGCTGCTCGCCCAGGCGGGCATGGGTTCGCGTCTGGAGATGGAGCGCCTGATTCTGGAAGGCCGTATTTCCGTCAACAACGAACCTGCTCACGTCGGTCAGCGCATCTTGCACAGCGACAAGATCCGTGTGAACGGCAAGCTCATCACCTTCCGTATTGAGCAGCCGCCAGCGCGCGTGCTGGCCTACCACAAGCCGGTGGGTGAGGTGGTGACGCATGACGACCCCCAGAACCGCCCGACGGTGTTCCGCAAGCTGCCCCGCGTCTCGCATGGCAAGTGGCAGTCCATCGGTCGCCTGGATCTGAACACCGAAGGTCTGTTGCTGTTCACCAACTCGGGTGAGTTGGCCAACAACCTGATGCACCCCCGCTTCGGCCTGGAGCGCGAGTACGCAGTCCGCGTGCTGGGCGCGCTGACGAATGAAGAAAAAGCCCTGCTGCTGGCCGGTGTGAAGCTGGAAGACGGCATGGCCAGCTTCGGCTCCATCGACGACGGTGGTGGCGAGGGTGCCAACTGCTGGTACCGGGTCACCATCTCCGAAGGCCGCAACCGCGAAGTGCGCCGCATGTTCGAGTCGGTGGGCCATGCGGTCAGCCGCCTGATCCGTATCCGCTACGGCGCCATGGTGCTGCCGCGCGGTCTGCGCCGTGGCTCCTGGGTCGAGTTGGACCAGAACGATATCCAGGCGCTGACCATTGCTGCCGGTGGCGTTGCCGAACGCAAGCCGCGTGAGCAGAATTCCGCAGGGCGCGGTGGCCGCAGTGACAACCGCCCCCAGCACAATGGCCCGCGTCCTTCGATTGGCCCGGCTAAGAACACCCGCGGTGGTGGCCTGCGCAAGGCACCCGAAAAGCGCAGCAGCCAGCCCGATCCGATGAAGACCTCGCAGGGCTACATTGGCCATGACAGTCTCACACGCCAACGCCAGGGTCAACGCAAGGGCGGTGGCGGCGGTGGTGGTGGTGGTGGTGGATTTAACCGCGGCGGAAGGTCGTAGTCACGCCGCTGACTTTCAGGACGCCGTACAATCAAAGGTTGCTTTTACGGCAAAAAAACCATCAACAGGAAATTTATTATGGCAATTGAACGCACCCTCTCGATCATCAAGCCCGACGCAGTGGCTAAGAATGTTATCGGTCAAATCTACGCCCGCTTTGAAGCTGCTGGCCTGAAGATCGTCGCCGCCAAGCTGGTGCAACTGTCGCGTCAAGACGCTGAACAGTTCTACGCTGTGCACGCTGCCCGTCCTTTCTTCAAGGACCTGGTGGACTTCATGATCTCCGGCCCTGTGATGATCCAGGCACTGGAAGGCGAAAACGCCATCCTGAAGAACCGTGAGCTGATGGGCGCTACCGACCCTAAGAAGGCCGACAAGGGCACCATCCGCGCTGATTTCGCTGACAGCATCGATGCCAACGCTGTGCACGGCTCTGACGCTGCTGAAACCGCTGCGGTGGAAATCTCGTTCTTCTTCCCCGGCATGAACGTTTACACCCGTTAATTGACATGTGCGCGGCCTGTGTGGCCGCGCGGCATAGGTAAGTGGCCCCGAGCGTATACCCCATGACCACCAATTTGCTTGATTTTGATTTGGCTGGTTTGACCGCCTTTTGCGAAGGGCTGGGAGAGAAGCGCTTCCGGGCCACGCAGCTTTTTCGCTGGATCCACCAGCGCGGTGCAGCCGATTTTGACCAGATGACCGATCTGGCCAAGTCCCTGCGCGAAAAACTCAAGGGCACGGCCCATGTCACGGCGCTGCCCGTGATCACTGAGCATGTGTCCTCCGACGGAACGGTCAAGTGGCTGTTTGATGTCGGTGACGGCAATGCCGTCGAATCCGTATTTATTCCTGAAGACGACCGTGGCACCTTGTGCGTCTCTTCGCAGGCCGGTTGCGCGGTGGGATGCCGCTTTTGCTCTACCGGGCACCAGGGCTTCAGCCGCAACCTGACCACCGGCGAAATCATGGCGCAGCTGTGGTTTGCCGAGCATGCCTTGCGCAAGCGCCTGGGGCGCGAGGAGCGCATCATCTCCAACGTGGTGATGATGGGCATGGGCGAGCCCTTGCAAAACTACACGGCCTTGGTGCCTGCGCTGCGCACCATGCTCGATGACCATGGCTATGGTTTGTCGCGCCGCCGCGTCACCGTCTCCACCTCCGGTGTGGTACCGATGATGGACCGCCTCTCGCAGGATTGCGCAGTGGCGCTGGCCGTGTCGCTGCACGCCCCCAACGACCCGCTGCGCAATGGCTTGGTGCCACTGAACAAGAAATACCCGCTCGAAGAGCTGATGCAGTCCTGCCGCCGCTACCTGGCGTTTGCGCCGCGCGATTTCATCACCTTTGAATACTGCATGCTCGATGGCGTCAACGACCAGCCCGAGCATGCCCAGCAATTGATAGCACTGGTGCGCGAGTATGCGGGCTCGGGCGGTGCATGGTGCAAGTTCAATTTGATTCCTTTCAACCCTTTTCCAGCGTCGGGTCTGTTACGATCACCTGCCAACCGGGTGACTGAATTTGCCAAGATGCTCTCGGATGCGGGCGTGGTCACCACGGTACGCAAGACCCGGGGCGACGATATCGATGCCGCCTGTGGCCAGCTGGCCGGTGATGTGAAAGACCGCACCAAAGCGGCAGAACGCATGGCAAAAAACCGGGTCATACCGCTGGCGCAAATTTAGAAGTAGTCCAATAGTTTGAGGAGGGTGTGCATGCGAGAGGCTTTGACAACAGGGCAACCGAGGGTTCATCGCCTGGTGGCTGCCACCTTCCTGGGTCTGGCCCTGGTGGGTGGGCTAGCCGGCTGTGGTGCTACCACGGCGGCGCGTGAAGATGCGGCCTATGTCACCCAGTCTGATGAGACCGATGTCCATCGGCGTGCACGCATCCGCCTTGAGCTGGCGGCCAATTATTTTCAGTCGGGCAAGACCACCATCGCACTCGATGAGATCAAGCAGGTCTTGGCCTTGGACCCGACCAGTGGCGACGCCTACAACATGCGCGGGCTGATCTACATGCAATTGGGCGAGCCCGATATCGCAGCGGAGAGCTTCAGCAAGGCCCAAACCCTCAAGCCCACCGACGCCAACATCATGCACAACCATGGTTGGTTGCTCTGCCAGGAAAAGCAGTTCGATGCGGCAGATCGCTATTTCAACCAGGCCTTGGTGCAGCGCCAGTATTTTCAGCAAGCCAAGACCTTGATGGCGCAAGGCCTGTGCCAGGAAGCGGCGGGCAAACCTGCTGAGGCCGAGGCCAGCTTGCTCAAGGCCTATGAGTACGACGCAGGCAACCCCATCGTCAGCTTCAACCTGGCCAAGCTGATGAACCAGCGCGGCGACCCCCGGCGCGCCCAGTTCTACATTCGCCGCCTCAACAACGGTGAACTGGCCAATGCCGGCTCCTTGTTTCTCGGCATCCAAATTGAAAAAGCCCTGGGTGATGGCCAAAGCGCACGCACGCTGGCTGCACAGCTGCAAAGGCGCTTTCCCGATTCCAAAGAGGCGGCACGCATTGCCGGCGGAGGCGTGCTGTGATCGAGTCTGATATGCAAGAAGAAGTGAACGGTTCGGGCCAGCCATCGGGCGCTGCTGGAGTACTTGGCGCCGGGGACATGCTGCGCCAGGCCCGCGAAGAGCGAGGCTACCATCTGCCCGCCTTGGCTGCCCACCTGAAGGTGTCCGTGCACAAGCTCGAAGCGCTGGAGGCGGGCGACTTGGCGGTGTTTCCCGATGTGGTCTTTGTGCGGGCCTTGGCCTCGGCGGTCTGCCGGGTGCTGAAGATCGACCCAGCTCCGGTGTTGGCCCAGTTGCCCAAGCCGCCCGGCAAGGATTTGAACTCGGGTGTTGACAGTGTCAAGGCGCGGGTTGCGGTGGGCCCGGCACAGAGCAAGAAAAATGATTTCCCCAGCAGCAAGCCTTTTCCCTGGATGGGCGTGGTGGTGTTGCTGGTGGTGGCGACCGTTGGGGTGCTGTTTTATCCGCAGCTCTTGGGCTACTGGAAGAGCTCGACCGCTGCGTCTGCCCCTGCTGCGCCACGCTCCAACAATGTAGCCGGTGTGGCTGACCAATCCGAGCCGGTATCGCTGGGAGGCAGCTCCACCGATCCAGTGCCCGAGGCACCGGCCAATGGCGCGGCCGACTCTGGCACTGGCCCAACGGGGGCGGGCCAGTCCAGCCCGGCAGCTGCCATCCCTGCGGCTGCAGCAGCTGCGCCGGCAGAAAGCGCACCCTTGCTGCACTTCAAGACCAGCCAGGACAGCTGGGTGCAGGTCAAAGAGGCCAGTGGCAAGGTGGTGTTTGAAAAGACCATCCGCGCCGGCACCACTGAAGATATTGCGGCCACGCCGCCGCTCAGGCTCATCGTGGGCAATGTAGCCGGTGTGGAGATGCAGTTGCGCGGGTCGGTTTTTGATCTGAAAAAAGTGACCAAGGGCAGCACTGCCCGTTTTGAGGTGAATTAAGTGCAAGAAGAGAACGTCCTGTCGCCCGTGTCCATGGTGGCACCCGCCGCCCGTAAAAGCCGCCAGGCCCGCGTGGTCTGGGGTGACCGTGTGGTCACGGTAGGGGGCGATGCGCCCGTGCGCATACAGTCGATGACGAACACCGATACCGTCGATGTGATCGAGACGGCCATCCAGGTCAAGGAGCTGGCACAGGCGGGCTCGGAGATGGTGCGCATCACCGTCAACACGCCTGAGGCGGCAGCGGCCGTGCCCTATGTGCGCGAGCAGCTTGACCGCATGGGTGAGAACGTGCCTCTGGTGGGCGACTTTCACTACAACGGGCATCGCCTGCTGACCGAGTTTCCCGATTGTGCCAAAGCCCTCTCCAAATACCGGATCAACCCCGGCAATGTCGGCAAGGGCGACAAAAAGGACAAGCAGTTTGGCCAGATGATTGAGGCGGCCATCGCGTACGACAAGGCCGTGCGCATTGGTGTGAACTGGGGCAGCCTGGACCAGGAGCTGCTGGCCGAGCTGATGGATGTGAACAGCCGCCGGGCCGTGCCTTGGGATGCGCGCCAAGTGATGTACGAGGCGCTGATTACGTCGGCGATATCGTCAGCGCAGCGGGCTGAGGAAATGGGCCTGAGCGGTGACCAGATCATTCTGTCCTGCAAGGTCAGTGGTGTGCAGGATTTGATCGCTGTTTACCGGGGGCTGTCGGCGCGTTGCGACTATGCGCTGCACTTGGGGCTGACCGAGGCGGGCATGGGTACCAAGGGCACGGTGGCCTCGGCCGCTGCGCTGTCCATCTTGCTGCAGGACGGCATTGGCGACACCATCCGCGTGTCACTGACACCCCAGCCGGGCGAAGCACGCACCCAAGAGGTGGTGGTGGCCAGCGAGATTTTGCAGGCCATGGGCATGCGCAGCTTTGTGCCCAGCGTCACCGCCTGCCCAGGCTGCGGTCGCACCACCAGCACCACCTTCCAGGAGCTGGCGCATGACATTGACCAGCACCTGCGCTCGCAGATGCCGGTGTGGCGGGTGAAATACCCTGGCGTCGAGAAGATGAAGGTGGCCGTGATGGGCTGCATCGTCAACGGCCCCGGCGAGAGCAAGCATGCCGACATCGGTATCAGCCTACCCGGCAATGGCGAATCGCCTGCCGCGCCCGTTTTTATCGACGGCGAAAAGGCCCTGACCTTGCGCGGCGACCGCATTGCGCAAGAGTTCCACGAGATCGTGCAGGCCTATGTGGAGCGCCGTTACGGCAGCGCCAAGGTAGATAATTGACAGCTGCCTGCACTTGGTTCGCAAGTGTGTGCAAGGTTTTTGAACAGAGAGATTGAAGCCCATGGGCATGAATGAAAAGCTGGCCGCCATCAAAGGCATGAACGATATCCTGCCGCCCGATTCGGCCATGTGGGAGTGGTTTGAGGGCAAGGTGCGGGATTTGATGGGGCGCTTTGCCTACCGCAATATCCGCACGCCTTTGGCCGAGCACACGGCCTTGTTTGTGCGCGGCCTGGGCGAGGTGACCGACATCGTGGAGAAGGAAATGTATTCCTTCGAAGACCGGGCGGACAAGCATGGCCAGGCCGAACACCTGACCTTGCGCCCCGAAGGCACGGCCGGCGTGGTGCGTGCCGTGGTTGAGAACAATATGCTGTATGACGGCGGCAAGCGCCTGTTCTACATTGGCGCCATGTTCCGCCGTGAAAAGCCCCAGCGCGGCCGTTACCGCCAGTTCCACCAAGTGGGCGTTGAAGCCATGGGCTTTGGCGGCGCCGAGCTGGATGCCGAAGTAATCCTGCTGGCAGCGCAGCTGTGGAAGGATTTGGGCATTGAAGGCGTGCGCCTGGAGCTCAACAGCCTGGGCCAGCCCGACGAGCGCCGGGCCCACCGTGATGCCCTGGTGGACTATTTCGAGCAGCACACCCAGGTGATGGACGAAGAGGGCAAGCGCCGCATGTACAGCAACCCGCTGCGCGTGCTGGATACCAAGAACCCGGCGATGCAGGCCATGGTCAATGCCGCGCCCCAGTTGCTGGATTTTCTGGGCGAGGACTCCAAGGCCCACCTGAAGGCCGTTCAGGACATTCTGGATGCCAATGGCGTGGCCTGGTCGGTCAACCCGCGTCTGGTGCGCGGCATGGACTACTACAACCTGACGGTGTTCGAGTTCATCACCGACAAGCTGGGCTCCCAAGGCACGATTTGCGGCGGCGGGCGCTATGACTACCTGATCGAGCAGATCGGCGGCAAGCCCGCGCCGGCGGTGGGATGGGGCATGGGCATTGAGCGCGTTCTTGAGCTGATCAAGGAGTTGAATATCCAGTGGGATCGCCCGTCTATTGATGCCTACGCTATCCTGCCGGACGCGGCGCTGCTGCCGCAGGCCATGCAAGTGATGCAGCGTTTGCGGCAAGCCGGTGTCCGGGTGCAGATGCATGGCTCGGCCTCGGCAGGCAACCTGGGTAGCATGAAATCGCAGTTCAAGAAGGCCGATGCCAGCGGCGCAAGCCATGCGCTGATTTTTGGCACTGACGAGATGCAGCGCGGTATGGTCACCGTCAAACAGCTGCGCGATGGCGAAGGCGCACAGGCCGAGCAACCGCTGAACGCCGTGGCCGATTGGGCAGCGCAATTGCGCGCTTGAGGGCAGCTTGGGCTGCCAACATTTTTTTGAATCAACTCCATTAGAACAACTATGGCAACGCATTTAGATCTGGAAGAACAGGAACAGATAGACCAGCTCAAGCACTTCTGGAATAAGTGGGGCACGCTGATTACCACGGTGCTGGTCATCGTGATGGGCGGCTTCGCGGCCTGGAATGGCTACCTGTACTGGCAAAACCGCCAGGCATCGCAGGCCAGCGCGCTGTCCTCGGCTGTCGAGGCGGCGGTCAACTCGGGCGACAAGACCCGCATCGACCAGGCCTTTGGCGACTTGCGCAGCAACTACGGAGGTACCGTGCAAGCGGCGCATGCCGGCTTGCTGGTGGCCAAGGCTGCGGGCGACAAGGGCCAGATGGACGATGCCAAGGCAGCGCTCACCTGGGTGGCAGACAATGCCGCGGACGAAGGCCTCAAGGCCACGGCCCGTGTGCGTCTGGCGGCCGTGCTGCTCAACAGCCAGGCCTATGATGAAGCGCTCAAGCAACTTAACACCAAGATGCCGACGGAATTTGATGCAGTAGTGGCAGACCACAAGGGTGATGTCTACCTGGCCAAGGGCGATAAGGCGCAAGCCATCGAGTCCTACAAGGCGGCTCTGCAAAAGACCGAACCGGGCGTGGAATACCGCAACGTGATCTCCGTCAAGCTCAATGCGCTGGGCGAAGATCTGAAGTGATGGATGGCAAAAGGCAGTGCGCATGAAACAACAACAGGCATATGCCGCAGCAGCAGCTGCGGCCAAGGTTTTGACGGTATCGGCAGTGGCCCTGGCCATTGCGGGCTGCTCTTTGTTCTCGTCGGACAAGCGTAAGCCTGTCGAGCTGGAGCCCAATGTCGCGCTGCTGTCCGTACAGCAGGCCTGGACCCAGCGTATTGGCAAGAGCAATCCGACCTTGGTGATGAATGTCAGCGGCAATGTCGTGACCTTGGCCTCTGCGGATGGCCAGATCGCTGCAGTCAATGCCGACACCGGTGCCGATCTCTGGCGCCTCAACCTCGGTCAGAAATTGTCCGCAGGTGTAGGCAGTGATGGCAAATGGGCCGCCGTGGTGACCGAAGACGGTAACCTGGTGGCCATCAACCAAGGCAAAGAGATGTGGCGCAAGCGCCTGCCAGCGCGCGTCTATACCGCGCCTTTGGTGGCCGGCCAGCGCATCTTTGTGCAAAGCGCCGACCGCTCGGTGCAGGCCTTTGATGCCGCCTCCGGGCAGGCGCTGTGGAACCAGGCCAAGACCAGCGAATCCCTGGTTTTGCGCCAAAGTGGTGTGCTGACGGCTTACCAGGACACCCTGATCGCTGGGGTGTCGGGCCGCTTTGTCGGGATCGATCCCAACACCGGCGCTCTGCGCTGGGAAGTGCCCATTGCCAGCCCGCGCGGCACCAACGACGTTGAGCGTCTGGTCGAGCTGGTGGGCGGGGTATCGCGCCAAGGTTCGGTGTTGTGCACGCGTGCCTACCAGATGGCGGTGGGCTGCATTGATGCCGCCACGGCCCAGCTGAGCTGGACGGTGCGTGCCGAAGGTATCAATGGCATTTCGGGTGATGCCGATGTCGTGGCCGGTGCCGATGGCAACGGCGTGATCACGGCCTGGGCGCAAAACGGCGGCAGCGTGGTGTGGACCAGCAACCGTCTGCGCTACCGCAAGCTGAGCCAGCCGCTGGTGCTGGGGCGCTCGGTCATTTTTGGTGATAGTTCAGGCACCGTACACATGTTGTCCAAGAAAGACGGCTCTCCGCTGAACCGTTTTTCTACCAATAGCTCCGGCATATCCGTCGCGCCAGTGCTGGCAGGCAACACCATGGTGGTGCAGACGAATGACGGCGCGGTGTATGGCTTTAGGCCCGAGTAAGAAAAGAAAAAGTAGTCAGGAATGAAGCCAGTTATTGCTTTGGTGGGGCGCCCGAATGTGGGCAAATCCACCTTGTTCAACCGGATGACCAAGTCGCGCGATGCCATCGTGGCCGACTATGCCGGTTTGACCCGCGACCGCCACTACGGTCAAGGCCGTCAAGGCAAGCACGAATACATCGTGATTGATACTGGCGGTTTCGAGCCCGATGCCGCCAGCGGTATCTTCAAGGAAATGGCCAAGCAGACCCGCCAGGCGGTTGCTGAGGCCGACGTGGTGCTGTTTGTGGTCGATGTGCGTCTGGGCCTCTCCGCCCAGGACCATGAGATTGCCGGTTATCTGCGCCGCCTGGGCAAGCCCGCCATGCTGGTGGGCAACAAGGCCGAAGGCATGAAGGATGGCGGCCAGTTGGCCGAGTTCTACGAGCTGGGCCTGGGCGAGGTATTCCCCGTCTCGGCCGCGCACGGCCAGGGTATCCGGACCATGATCGACATGGCCCTGGAGAAATTGCCTTGGCTCAGCCAGGAAGAGGATGCCGAGCCCGAAGAGGATGACAAGGTCATCAAGCTGGCGGTGGCAGGACGCCCGAACGTGGGCAAGTCCACTTTGATCAACACCTGGCTGGGTGAAGAGCGCTTGGTGGCCTTTGACATGGCCGGCACGACCCGTGACGCAATTGCGGTGCCGTTCGAGAAGAATGGCCAGCAGTTCCAGCTGATCGACACCGCAGGCCTGCGCCGCAAGGGCCGCGTGTTTGAGGCGATCGAGAAGTTCTCGGTGGTCAAGACCTTGCAGGCCATTGAAGGCGCCAACGTGGTGCTGCTGTTGCTCGATGCGACCCAGGGCGTGACGGACCAGGATGCCCATATCGCAGGCTTCATTTTGGAGAGCGGCCGCGCCGTGGTGCTGGCCGTCAACAAATGGGATGCGCTGGATGACTATGGTCGCCAGATGCTGGAGCGCTCGATCGAGCTGCGCCTGTCTTTCCTGAAGTTTGCGCCGTTGCATTTCATCTCGGCCAAAAAGCGCCAGGGCCTGGGCCCTGTCTGGACCTCGATGATCCAGGCGCACAAGTCCTCCACCTGCAAGATGCCAACGCCAGTGCTCACGCGCTTGCTGCTGGAGTCGGTGCAGTTCCAGACACCCAAGAAGGTCGGCCCTTACCGCCCCAAGCTGCGTTATGCGCACCAAGGCGGTATGAACCCGCCAGTGATCGTGATCCATGGCAATTCGCTTGAACACATCACCGACGCCTATCGCCGCTTTTTGGAAGGGCGCTTCCGCAAGGAATTTAATTTAATCGGCACCCCCTTGCGGATTGAATTCAAGACCTCACTTAACCCTTACGCTGACAAAGATTGATAGCGTACAAGTGAGGTGAGGTCTGCACCACAGACCCATTGCATGGAATAAACCATTTATCGTTCAGTTTAGTTGCCACTGTGGTAAGGTGGCGTTTTACAACAACACTGTCTGAACACGGAGAATATCGTGAGCAACAAAGGCCAACTTCTGCAAGATCCCTTCCTCAACGCTCTGCGCCGCGAGCATGTGCCAGTGTCCATTTATTTGGTCAACGGCATCAAGCTCCAAGGCCAGATCGAATCCTTTGACCAGTACGTTGTGCTGCTGCGCAACACCGTCACCCAGATGGTGTACAAGCACGCGATCTCGACCATTGTTCCCGGTCGTGCTGTGAATTTCTCGTCCCCTGAATCCCAGGACAACGAGGCTGCAGCCTAACGCTTTTGACAGCCCTACATCCGTGAAATCCTCGGGTGAACAGCTCTACATCATTGAGTAATCAACAAAATTTCAACGATAAGAAATCCACCCCGGTCATGTTGGTCGGGGTGGATTTTGGTTTTCCGCACTTCGATTCCGAACTGGAAGAGTTGGGCCTGCTTGCGCAAACTGCAGGTTTGGACCCGGTTGCACGCTTGGTCTGCAAGCGCAAGGTGCCCGATGCGGCACTCTTTGTGGGCAGCGGCAAGGCCGACGAGATCCGCCTGGTTGCGCAGACCTATGGTGCCACCGAGATCTTGTTCGACCAGGCACTGAGCCCGGCGCAGCAGCGCAACCTGGAGCGCCATTTGCAGATGCCGGTCAATGACCGCACCTTGCTGATTTTGGAGATCTTTGCCCAGCGCGCGCGCAGCCATGAGGGCAAGCTCCAGGTGGAACTCGCCAAGCTGCAGTACCTCAGCACGCGCCTGGTGCGCCGCTGGTCGCACTTGGAGCGACAGCGCGGTGGCATCGGCACGCGTGGCGGGCCGGGTGAGACTCAGATTGAGCTGGACAAGCGCATGATCAACGATGCGATCAAGCGCACCAAGGACCGGCTCCTCAAGGTCAAGAAGCAACGGGCGACGCAGCGCCGCCAGCGGCAGCGCAACGACACCTTCAATGTCTCGTTGGTGGGTTACACCAATGCGGGCAAATCGACCTTCTTCAATGCGGTGGTCAAGGCGCGGGCCTATGCGGCTGACCAGCTGTTTGCCACCCTGGACACCACAACGCGGCAGATGTACCTGGAGGCGGCCCAGCAGTCCGTCTCCATCTCCGACACCGTGGGGTTCATCCGTGATCTGCCCCACGGGCTGGTCAATGCTTTTGAGGCGACACTGCAAGAAGCAGTCGATGCAGATTTGCTGCTGCATGTGGTGGATGCCTCCAACCCTGCCCACCCGGAACAAATACAACAAGTTCAAAAGGTTCTACGGGAAATTGGGGCAGAAAACGTGCCGCAGGTTCTGGTATTCAATAAACTGGATGCCATTGAGCCAGAGCGGCGGCCGCCGGTGCTTGCAGACAGCTATGAGCTCGATGGTGTGCAGGTTCCTCGATTCTTTGTCAGTGCGGCCAAGGGCCTGGGGCTGGAGGCGGTGCGCGAGTACCTGGCTCAGGCCCTGGTGGCTCGGCAGGCATCGCTCAACCAGGGCGATACTTTGGAGATAGCCCCAGACGCTGATGACGAATTGCTGGGAAATGCCCACTAGGCCTGCCACAATGGCTGCTTGCATGCGCTTGTAACGCTGATTCATAGAGACATCGCTAATGAAACTTCATTCACGTTTTCCGCGCCTGGCTTTGCTGCCGCAAGGCCTGCGCGGAATGTTTAACCTGAACGATCCCCGCTGGGGGCGGGGCGACGACGGCAAGGACGACAGCAGCAATGCCGGTCAAGAGCCTGCGCGTCCACCTTACACCCCTCCCGAGCAGAACAACCGTCCGAATCCGCAGCGCCCCGCCTCTGGTGGCGCGCCCGATCTGGACGAGCTGTGGCAAGACCTGAACAAGAAGCTGGGCGGCTTGTTTGGTGGTGGCAAGGGTGGCGGCACCGGCCGTGGTGGCGCAGGCCAGCCGCCGGAGTTCAAAGGCGCAGGCGTTGGCCTGGGTCTGATCGTCGGTGTGGCTGCGCTGATCTGGCTGGGTACAGGCTTTTTCATCGTGCAGGAAGGCCAGCAGGCCGTCATCACGCAGTTTGGCAAGTACAACAAGACGGTGAATGCCGGTATCAACTGGCGCCTGCCATACCCCATCCAGCGCCATGAGCTGGTCTATGTCTCGCAGATTCGCTCTGCGGACGTGGGGCGTGACAGCATCATCAAGACCACGGGTCTGCGTGAGTCGGCGATGCTGACCGAAGACGAGAACATCGTCGAGATCAAGTTTGCCGTGCAGTACCGCCTGAGCGATGCGCGCGCCTGGCTGTTTGAGAGCAAGGCGCCGGCAGATACCGTCATCCAAGTGGCCGAGACCGCCGTGCGCGAAGTGGTCGGCAAGATGAAGATGGACGCTGCGCTGGCTGAAGAGCGTGACCAGATTGCACCCCGTGTGCGCGAGCTGATGCAGGTCATTCTGGACCGCTACAAGATTGGCGTCGAAGTGGTGGGTGTCAACCTGCAGCAAGGTGGCGTGCGTCCTCCCGAGCAGGTGCAAGCGGCCTTTGACGATGTGCTCAAGGCCGGCCAGGAGCGTGAGCGCACCAAGAACCAGGCTGAAGCCTATGCCAACGATGTGGTGCCCCGTGCCACCGGTACCGCTTCGCGTCTGATGGAAGAGGCTGCTGCCTACAAGGAGCGCATTGTTGCGCAGGCCCAGGGTGATGCGCAGCGCTTCTCATCGATCTATACCGAGTACCAGAAGGCGCCGGTGGTCACCCGTGACCGTCTGTACCTGGAAACCATGCAGCAGGTCTACAGCAATGTGACCAAGGTGGTGGTGGATTCCAAGCAAGGCTCGAATCTGATGTATTTGCCGCTGGACAAGCTCATGCAGCAGGGCCAGGCTGGCGCTGCTGCAGGTGATGCCTCGGTCAGCTCGACCGCGCCCACGACCAGTGCACCCGTGCCAGCACCTTCGGTGCCCGATGCCCGTGCCCGTGATACCAGCCGTACCCGTGACCGCGAGTCGCGCTAGGAGTGATTTGTGAATCGAATGGGATTTTTAGCTTCAACCGTGCTGGTGGTGCTGGCCTTGCTCAGCTCCACGGTGTTTGTGGTGGACCAGCGCCAGTTCGGCATCAAGTATGCCTTGGGTCAGATCAAGGAGGTCATCACTGAGCCTGGTCTGAACTTCAAGCTGCCGCCCCCGCTGCAGAACGTGACCTACCTGGACAAACGCTTACTCACGCTCGACAGCACCGATACCGAATCGATGCTGACAGCTGAAAAACAGCGTGTGGTGATCGACTGGTACGTGCGCTGGCGCATTACCGACCCATCGGCCTATATCCGCAATGTGGGCACCACCGAAGGGCAGGGCGCTGTGCAACTCAACCGCGTGGTGCGCAATGCCTTCCAGGAGGAAGTCAACCGCCGTACGGTGCAAGACATGATCTCTGGCAAGCGCGAGCAGACCATGGCCGATGTGAAGCGCGAAGTGCTGGAAGCCGTCAAGGGCGGCAAGCCCTGGGGTATCGACATTGTTGACGTGCGTATCACGCGTGTGGACTATGTCGAGGCGATCACTGAGTCGGTCTACAGCCGTATGGAAGCCGAGCGCAAGCGCGTCGCCAACGAGCTGCGCTCGACCGGTGGTGCTGTCGGTGAAAAGATCCGCGCTGATGCGGACCGCCAGCGGGAAGTGACGGTGGCCAATGCTTACCGTGATGCCCAGGCCCTCAAGGGCCAGGGTGATGCCGAAGCAGCCCGCGTCTACGCCGAGGCCTTTGGCAAGGATCCGCAGTTTGCACAGTTCTACCGCAGCCTGGAAGCCTACAAATCGAGCTTCAACAAAAAGTCCGATGTGATCGTGGTTGATCCGTCGTCGTCCGATTTCTTCAAGGGCTACCGCTCGCCGACGGCCAAATAAGACCTCGGCGCTACGACGACAAGCCACTTTGCTTAGGCAAAGTGGCTTTTTTCATTGAGGTTTCTTATAGCACCGCTAGGCGAAGGGCTCTGTAATGGCCGCAAAGGCGCAGTGCCGAGAGCAGGATATGCCGTTCATCGGCTGCCATCCCTGTAGAATCACGTTTTTAACAGCCCTCCCAATTCCCCATGTCTGCTTGGATCCTCCCGGATCACATTGCCGATGTGCTGCCTTCCGAGGCGCGCCACATCGAAGAGCTTCGGCGTGGCCTGCTCGACACGGCTTGTGCTTACGGCTACGAACTGGTGATGCCCCCGCTGTTGGAGCATTTGGACTCGCTGCTCTCCGGCTCCGGCGAAGCACTGGACCTGCTGACTTTCAAGCTGGTGGACCAGCTCTCCGGTCGCACCCTGGGCATCCGCCCTGACACCACCCAACAAGTTGCCCGCATTGATGCCCATTTGCTGAACCGCAAGGGTGTGACGCGTCTGTGCTACTGCGGCCCGGTGCTGCACGCCAAGCCCGATCGCCCGCATGCCACCCGCGAGCCTTTGCAGTTCGGTGCCGAAATCTACGGCCATGCAGGGGTAGAGGCCGATGTCGAGGTGATTGCCTTGGCGACGCAATCGCTGCGCGTGGCCCAGCTGCATGATTTTTCGGTCGACCTGGCCGATGTCCGCATCGTTCAGCGCCTGCTCGCAGGCCTGTTGGTGGATCTACCCACTTTGCGCCGCGTGCATGCGGCGCTGGCGGTCAAGGATGCCTCCGAGCTGGCGCTGCTGACACGCGATTTTCCGCAGGCGCAGCGCGATGGTTTGCGTGCCTTGCTGAATCTGTATGGCGATGTGGCAGTGCTGGCAGAGGCTGAAAAAGCGTTGGCGGCGATCCCCGGCGTGGCGCCAATTCTGGCAGATTTGCGCCAGTTGGCGGACCGCATTGACAGCCCAGCAGTCACTTTCGACCTGGCCGATCTGCGGGGCTACTCGTACTACAGCGGCATGCGCTTTGCGATTTATGCGCAAGGCGTGACCGATGCGCTGGTGCGCGGCGGCCGTTACGACGAAGTTGGCGCAGCCTTTGGTCGCAGCCGTCCGGCAGTCGGCTTCAGTCTGGACATCAAGCAGTTGGTGCCGGTGGTCGAGCCGCGCCCGCTGAAGGCCGCCATTCGCGCGCCTTGGGTAGACCGTCAGGACATGCGCCAGGTCATCGCTCGCTTGCGCCAGACCGGTGAAACCGTGGTCTGCGCGCTGCCCGGGCATGACGACGAAGTCGACGAATTCAATTGTGATCGAGAGCTGGCCGAAGTGGATGGCCAGTGGATCGTGCGCAGCATTTAACCGTATTTTGTTCTTGGATGGGAAAAGACATGGCTATCTCCAAAGGTCGCAACGTTGTTGTGGTTGGCACTCAATGGGGTGACGAAGGCAAGGGTAAGTTGGTCGACTGGCTGACCGAGAGCGCACAAGGTGTGGTGCGCTTCCAAGGCGGCCACAATGCAGGCCATACCTTGGTCATCAATGGCGTGAAGACGGCTTTGCACCTGATTCCCAGCGGCATCATGCGCCCGGGCGTCAAGTGCTTCATCGGCAACGGCGTGGTGCTGTCGGTTGGCAAGCTGTTTGAAGAAATCGAAGGCCTGGAAAAGGCCGGTGTTCAGGTGCGTGATCGCCTGCGCGTCTCTGAAGCCTGCCCGCTGATTCTGCCTTTCCACCAAGCGCTGGACCTGGCCCGTGAAGCAGCCCGTGAACAAGGCGGTGTGCAAAAGATCGGCACCACCGGCAAGGGTATTGGCCCGGCTTATGAAGACAAGATTGCCCGCCGCGCCCTGCGTGTGCAAGATCTCAAGCACCCCGAGCGTTTTGCCACCAAGCTGCGTGAGCTGCTGAAGCTGCACAACCATATCTTGGTGAACGTGCTCGGTTCGCAGAAGTTTGACTTTGGTCCGCAGTTGGCGCCCTACATGAAGAATGGCGAGATCCAATTCGACGCCGTCTACAACGAAGCCATGCAGCACGCCGAGCTGATCAAGCCGATGGTTGCTGATGTGTCTTCCGAGCTGAACCAGCTGCATGCCGAAGGCGGCAACCTGCTGTTTGAAGGCGCGCAAGGCTCGCTGCTGGATGTGGACCACGGCACCTATCCCTATGTGACATCGTCCAACTGCGTAGCCGGCAATGCCGCTGCTGGCGCCGGCGTGGGCCCAGGCATGCTGCACTATGTGCTGGGCATCACCAAGGCCTATTGCACCCGTGTCGGTGGTGGCCCGTTCCCGACCGAGCTGGAATGGCAAAAAGAAGGCACACCTGGCTGGGTGATGAGCACCGTCGGCGCTGAAAAAGGCGTGACCACCGGTCGCTATCGCCGCTGCGGCTGGTTCGATGCGGCCTTGCTCAAGCGCTCCGCCCAGATCAATGGCCTGTCCGGCCTGTGCATCACCAAGCTGGATGTGCTCGACGGTATTGAAGAGCTGCAACTGTGCGTGGGCTACGAGCTCGACGGCGAGCGCATCGATCTGCTGCCTTTGGGTGCCGACGATATCGAGCGCTGCAAGCCGATCTATGAATCGGTTCCTGGCTGGACCGACACCACGGTAGGTGTTACCGAATACGACAAGCTGCCGATCAACGCGCGCCGCTACCTGGATCGCATTGCGGAAGTGACAGGCGTACCAATCGCCGTTGTCTCGACCAGCCCTGATCGCGACCACACCATCTTGATGCACAACCCGTACCAGGCCTGAGCGCTGGTAGCTATTTTTTGATTGAGGAATCCCATGCTTACTGAAGACGGCAAGCACCTGTATGTCAGCTACGACGAATACCATGGACTGATTGAAAAACTGGCCATCAAGATTCACCAATCCGGCTGGGAGTTCGACACCATCCTGTGTCTGGCTCGCGGCGGTATGCGTCCTGGCGACATCCTGAGCCGTATTTTTGACAAGCCCTTGGCCATCATGTCCACCAGCTCGTACCGCGCTGAAGCGGGCACGCAGCAGGGTCACCTGGACATCGCACGCTTCATCACCACCCCCAAGGGTGAGATTGCTGGGCGTGTGCTGCTGGTCGATGACTTGGCTGATTCTGGTCACACGCTCAATGCGGTGATCCACATGCTCAAGAACAACTACGCGCCCATCACGGAGCTGCGCAGCGCGGTGATCTGGACCAAGGGTGTCTCCACCTTCACGCCCGATTACTCGGTGGAGTTCCTGACCACCAACCCCTGGATCCACCAACCTTTCGAAGGCTATGACTCTCTGCGCCCGGAGAAGCTGCTGGAGAAGTGGAAAGTGTGATACAGGCTTGCAGTTGAAAAAAATTGCAAATTTGTGAAATGCGTCGATAAACGTCTATACAATAGCGTCTATCGACAGCACGATGCCTTGCAAAGCTGCCAGACTCGAAAGAGGGCGGTTCGCAAGGTTTGTTTTTTTGGGGTGCTGAC
>NZ_JANUDY010000012.1 GCF_024809975.1 Comamonas sp. BIGb0152 | reverse complement strand
TATTACAACGCCCGAAGACCGCACTCAGCCCTGGGCTACAAGTCTCCAGCATCCCGACTTGCCTTGAACAACCTATTGCAAATCAACACCTAGGGTTTCCCCTCTGCATTGCCCCCATGGGGTGGTGGCTACACTGACGTTGTTTCATGAATTAATCAATGTTTCTTAGGTGAAACAAGCAATGACAATGACACCCATGCCGCAGATTGGCCAGTTGCAAGGCCGCCGTATTTTGGTCACCGGTGCCGCCCGGGGGCTGGGCTTTGCATTTGCCCAGGCTTTGTGCGAACACGGCGCCCATGTCGCCTTGGCTGACCTGCGTGAAGACCTGCTGCCGCAGGCGGTGGCGGCACTGCAGGGGCGCAGCTTCTCGGCGGTCGGCATCCGTGTTGATGTGTCCGACCCGGCTTCGGTGCAGCATTGTGCCGACCATGCGCTGCGCGCCTTGGGCGGGCTCGATGGCCTGGTCAACAACGCAGCCGTCACCGACTCCGGCGGCAAGGGCATGGACGACATCGAGGTGGCCAAGTGGGATCAGGTGATGCAAGTGAATGTGCGCGGCACGTGGCTGATGACCCGTGCCTGCCGCCCCGCACTGCGTGCCAGCGGCCGGGGCGCTGTGGTCCATCTGGCTTCGGACACCGCACTCTGGGGCGCCCCCAACCTGATGGCCTATGTGGCCAGCAAGGGGGCGGTGATTGCGATGACGCATGCCATGGCGCGCGAGATGGGTGCAGATGGCATCACGGTCAATGCCGTGGCGCCGGGCCTGGTGATGGTGGAGGCCACGCAGTACGTGCCCGAGACGCGCCACCGCCACTACATCGACCAACGCGCATTGCAGCGCGAGCAGATGCCCGAGGACGTAGCCGGCGCCGTGGTCTACGCCATGTCCGATGGTGCCCGCTTCGTCACGGGCCAGGTACTTGCCGTCAACGGCGGCTTTGTCATGAATTAAGCGCAAGGAGCAACACATGAGCGAACAGCAGACCATCACCCGCACCTGGGCGCGCCCCGAAGGTGCCAGCCTCCAGGACTGGATGGAGACGCGCATCGCGCGCTTTTCCACCCGAAAGTATGACTTCGATGCCCTGAAGTTCCAGGCCGATTTCGATCCCAAATACCGCCGTGGCCAGATGCGCTACATCGGCACCGGCGGCACCGGTGTGGCTGCCGACAGCAACACCATCCCGTCCGAGCACTTCACCTTCTCCACGATGGTGATCCCCGCTGGCAACGAAGGCCCACCGCATATCCATGTGGATGTGGAAGAGGTTTTCTTCCTGATACGCGGCAAGCTCAAGCTGGTGCTGACCACGCCCGAGGGCGAGCGCTATGAAACGGTGATGACCGACCGCGACGTGGTCTCGGTGCCGCCGGGCGTCTACCGCGAAGAGATCAACATCGGCGACGAAGACGCGCTGATGTGCGTGATGCTGGGCGCCAAGAAGCCGATCACCCCCACCTACCCGGCTGACCACCCGCTGGCCAAGCTCAAGCGCTGATCCCCCCCATGCCCGCCCAATGACTACCGAACTCGCCACCGCCACCGCCTGCAGCGATGCGCTGATGCGCAAGCTGCAGCAGCTGGACGCGCAGTTTGCGCAGCGCATGCTTGCACTGCCCGATGGGGCCCAACTGGCCCTGCGCGAACGCCCGGCTGTGGGTAACGTGGCGCTGACCGTGGTGCTGCTGCATGGCATCAGCTCGTCGGCGGCCTCTTGGCTGGATGTGGCGCTGGCCTTGCCCCGGGACTGGCGCGTGCTGGCCTGGGATGCGCCGGGCTATGGTGCCAGTACCGCCTTGCCGCAGAGCCATCCGCGCGATACCGACTACGCCGCCCGCCTGGGCGCCTGCTTGGCCGCCGAGGTGCAGGGCCCGGTGGTGCTGGTCGGCCATTCGCTAGGGGCCTTGATGGCGGCAGCCTGCGCCGCGCACGCTGCGCCCCGGGGGCTGGCGGGCCTGCTGCTGCTCAGCCCGGCAGGTGGTTATGGCGCGCAGGATGCCGCCGCCCGCGAGAAGGTGCGCAGCGAACGCAATGCCGCGCTCGACACACTGGGCGTGGCGGGCCTGGCCCAGCGCATCGACCAGCGCCTGCTCAGCCCCGGCGCCGATGCGCTGGCGCGCGAGTGGCTGCGCTGGGGCACATCGCGCATGCATGCCAGCGGCTACCGCCAGGCAGTCAACATGCTCTGCGACAGCGATCTGGGCCGCCATGCGCCTGGGGCGCTGCCGGTGCACATCGCCTGTGGCGAACACGATGGCGTCACCACGCCTGCGGCCTGCCGCCGCTGGGCCGAGGCCTGGCAACGGCCGTTTGCCAGCATCGCCGATGCCGGCCATGCCAGCCCGGTGGAAAACCCCGGCGCCGTGGCCGAATGGATCGAAGATAGAGCCCTCTGACTTTGAACCAGGAATACCGCAATGACACAGACAAACCCTTCTGAAACTGGCGCTGACAAGTACGTGGTGCCGGCGCTGGAGCGCGGCTTGCGCCTGTTGCAGGAGTTTGGCCGCGACAGCCGCACCCTGGGTGCGCCCGAGCTGGCGCGCCGCCTCGAACTGCCCCGCGCAACAGTGTTCCGCATGCTCAACACCTTGGAGGGCATGGGATTTTTGGAGCGCATCGACGGTGGCAGCGAATACCGGCTGGGCATGGCCGTGCTGCGCCTGGGCTTTGAATACCTGTCCTCGCTGGAGCTGACCGAGCTGGGCCAGCCGCTGATCGCCAGGCTGTGTGACGACATCAGCTACCCCTGCAATATCGTGGTGCGCGACAACCGCTCGATCATCTATGTTGCCAAGGTCACGCCCCAGTCGCCGCTGGCCAGTTCGGTGCGTGTGGGCACCCGCCTGCCGGCGCATGGCACGGTGCTGGGCCGGGTGCTGATGGGCGATATGAGCCTGGCAGAACTGCGCGCGCTCTACCCTGAAGAGCACCTGGAGGCCTTTACCGCCAACACCCCCAAGACCGTGATGGCGCTGTTCAACCTCGTCGAGGCGGACCGTGTCCGTGGCTATGCCTTTGGCGAAGGTTTCTACGAGGCATCGATTTCCACCATCGCCGCACCGGTGCGCGACCACAGCGGCCGCATCGTGGCGGCGCTGGGCTCGACGATCCCGGCGCCCCAGGTCAGCCCGTCCCAGGTCGACGGCCTGGTGCAGCGCGTGCTGGCCGCTGCCAATGAGCTGTCGGGCCTGTTGAACTACCGGCCCCAGGTCCAACCGCAAGCGCAGATTTTGCCCATGCCGGGGCATTGAAGAAAGTTTTTCAGATGGATGTTTTCCAGATCAAGGATGCGGTGGCGGTGGTCACCGGCGGATCGTCGGGCATTGGCCTGGCGACAGCCCAGCTGCTGCTGGAGCAGGGCGCTGCCGTGGCCATTTGCGGACGCAATGCGGAGCGCCTGCGCGCCGCTGAAGCCCGCCTGCGCGAGCACCACCCCAACGCCCGGCTGCTGGCCAGCGTCTGTGATGTGCTCCAAGCGCCGGACGTGCAGCGCTTTGCGGCCGAGGTGCAGCAAGCCCTGGGCGCCGCCAGCATCCTGATCAACAACGCGGGCCAGGGCCGCGTGTCGACCTTTGCCGACACCAGCGATGAAGCCTGGAGCCAGGAGCTGAACCTGAAGTTCTTCTCCGTCATCCATCCGACGCGGGCTTTTTTGCCGCAGTTGCAGCAGCATGCGGCGCAAGGGCGTGATGCGGCCATCGTTTGCGTCAATTCGCTGCTCGCCTCCCAGCCTGAGCCGCATATGGTCGCCACCTCGGCGGCGCGCGCCGGCCTCAAGAACCTGGTGCGCTCCATGGCGACCGAATTTGCGCCGCAGGCTGTGCGCGTCAACGGCATCCTGGTCGGCCTGATCGAGTCGGGCCAATGGCGCCGCCGCTTCGACGCGCGCGAGGACCCATCGCAGGACTGGGCTGGCTGGACGGGGGAACTCGCCCACAAAAAATCCATTCCGCTGGCACGCCTGGGCCTGCCCCGTGAGGCCGCCCAGGCCATCACCTTTCTTGCCAGCCCCCTGTCGTCGTACACGACGGGCAGCCATATCGATGTTTCCGGAGGTCTTTCACGCCATGCCTAATACCGCACAAATCACCGTTGGCGCCGCCGTTGCCGAGTTCCTCGAGCACTGCGGCGCGAAGGCCGCCTTCGGGGTGATTTCCATCCACAACATGCCGATCCTGGATGCGATGTTTGCGCGCGGCAAGCTGCGCTTTGTGATGGCGCGTGGCGAGGCGGGCGCTGGCAATATGGCCGATGCCTGTGCCCGCTCCACCTCCAGCCTGGGGGTCTGCATCACCAGCACCGGCCCGGCCGCCGGCAATATCGCCGGCAGCCTGGTGGAGGCCTATACGGCGGGCACACCGCTCTTGCACATCACCGGCCAGATTGAGACCCAGTACCTTGACCAGAAGCTGTCGTACATCCACGAGGCACCCGACCAGCTCACGATGCTGGGCGCCGTCTCCAAGGCCGCCTTCCGGGTGCGCAGTGCTGAGACCTGTTTGTCCACCTTGAAGGCGGCGGTACAAGCGGCGATGACGGCACCCACCGGGCCGGTGAGTGTCGAGATTCCGATCGATATTCAGCAAAGCCTGATCGACATGCCGGCCGACTGGTCGCCGCTGCCAGTCGCGGTGCTGGCCCCCAATGAGGCGGCGCTGGACGCCCTGGCCAACACGCTGGCCCAGGCCCGCCGCCCGCTGCTGTGGCTGGGGGGCGGTGCACGCCATGCGGTGGCAGCCGTGCAGCGCCTCAAAGCCCTGGGCTTTGGCATCGTCAGCACCGGCCAGGGGCGCGGCATTGTGCCCGAGGACGATCCCGCCTCGCTGGGCGCTTACAACATCCAAAAGCCGGTCGAGGCCTTTTACCAGCGCTGCGACGCCATGCTGGCTGTGGGCACGCGCCTGCGCAGCAACGAGACGCTGAAGTACGAACTGAAACTGCCGCGCCCGTTGCTGCGCATCGATGTAGACGCCGCCCAGCAAGGCCGCTGCTACCGCGATGACGGCTTTGTCTGCGGCGACGCGGCCCTGGCCCTCAACGGCCTGGCGGACCGGCTGGAGGCGCGCGGTTACCGGGCCGATCCCGAGCTGCTGGCCGATCTGCGCCAGGTGCACAACGAGGCCGTGGCCAGCATGCGCGATGGCCTGGGCCCCTACAGCGCCTTGGTGCAGCAGCTGCAGCAGGTGGCGGGCCGCAACTTCAACTGGGTGCGCGATGTGACCGTCTCCAACAGCACCTGGGGCAACCGCGAGCTGCGCGTTTTCGCGCCCAATGCTGGCGTGCATGCCACCGGTGGCGGCATCGGCATGGGCATGCCCATGGCCATTGGCGCGGCCATCGGCGCGGCCGAAAGTGGCTCGGGCCGCAAGACCTTGGGGCTGGCCGGTGACGGCGGCTTCATCCTCAACCTGGGGGAGCTGGCGACCTTGGTGCAGGAAGCCTGCGACAGCGTGATCGTGCTGATGAATGACCAGCGCTATGGGGTGATCCAAAACATCCAGGACGCCTCCTACGGCGGCCGCCGCTGCTATGTGGACCTGCACACGCCCGACTATGCGCAGCTCTGCGCCTCGATCCACCTGCCCCATGCCCGCGTGCGCAACCTCGACGACTTACCGGCCGTGCTGGCGTCTGCCTGGAGCCGCAAGGGCCCCTTTCTGCTGGAGATCGACATGCTGGCCATCGGCAGCTTCAAGACCACGTTCTCCGGCCCGCCGGTGAACAAGCTGGACCAGATTCCAGCCACCCAGGCCCAGTAAGCCTCCATCACAAGCAACAAGGATCCTCACCATGCAGATTGCACTGATCGGCTGCGGCGCCATTGGCAGCGCCTTGCTGGAACTGGTCAAGGACGATGCCGACCTGCAGATCGCCGCCATTGTGGTGCCGGGGGGCAGCAGGGAGGCGGCGCATGCGGTGGCGCAGCGCCTGGCCCCGGGTGCCCAGGTTTTGGAGACCGTACCAGCAGCCGGTATCGACCTGGTGGTAGAAGCCGCTGGCCATGCTGCCATCGCGCAGCATGTGCTGCCGGCGCTGCAACGCGGCCTGCCTTGCATCGTGGCATCGGTGGGCGCATTGGCGGCCCCGGGCCTGGCCGAGCAGCTGGAGGCCGCTGCCCGCGCCGGCAACACACAGGTGCAGCTGATCGCAGGCGCCATCGGCGGCATCGACGCCTTGGCTGCTGCCCGCATCG
Source organism: Comamonas sp. BIGb0152 (assembly GCF_024809975.1). Classification (GTDB taxonomy): domain Bacteria; phylum Pseudomonadota; class Gammaproteobacteria; order Burkholderiales; family Burkholderiaceae_C; genus Comamonas. The sequence goes on along the minus strand of NZ_JANUDY010000012.1, from coordinate 112,600 downwards.
GCGGCCTGGAGACCGTGCGCTACACCGGCCGCAAGCCGCCCCAGGCCTGGAAGGGCACACCCGCCGAGCAGCGCTGCGACCTGGACAGCCTGGCTGCCGAGACCGTGATCTTTGAAGGCACGGCGCGCGAGGCGGCGGCGCAGTTCCCGAAGAACGCCAATGTCGCCGCCACCGTGTCGCTGGCCGGGCTGGGTTTGGATCGCACCATGGTGCGCCTGATTGCCGACCCTGCGGTGCGCGAGAACCTGCACCAGGTCGAGGCCGCAGGCGCTTTTGGCAGCTTTGAGCTGAGCATGCGCAACCAGCCGCTGGCCGCCAACCCCAAAACCTCGGCTCTGACCGTGTTCAGCGCCGTGCGTGCGCTGCGCGGCCAAGTAGCGCCGCTGGTGATCTGACACAGAAAGACTTTCATCATGTCCCAGCTTGCACTGCTTCCCATCAACATCGCCGGCGAATGGCGCCTGGGTGCTGGCGATGAGTCCCACAGCCTCTACCCCGCGACCGGCGAGGTGGTGGGCCGGCTGCGCGCGCCCAGCCTGGCCGATGTGGATGAGGCCATCTGCAAGGCCGACCAGGCTTTCCGTACCAGCGGCTGGGCCCAGAAAAAGCCCCATGAGCGCGCGGCGGTACTGCAGCGCGTGGCCCAGCGGATCCGTGAACGCGCCGAGCCGCTGGCCCAGCTGCAGCGCCTCGACAACGGCAAGCCGATCAGCGAGACGCGGGCCCTGGTGGCCAGCGCCGCCGCCACCTTCCAGTTCTTTGCGGCGGCCTGCGAGACCATGGAAGAGACCCTGACGCCATCCCGTGGCGACTTTATGACCATGAGCGTTTATGAGCCCATGGGCGTGGTGGCGGCGATCACGCCCTGGAACTCCCCCATCGCCAGCGAGGCGCAAAAGCTCGCCCCGGCGCTGGCGGCCGGAAATGCCGTGGTGGTCAAGCCGGCCGAAGCCACGCCGCTGCTGGCGTTGGAGCTGGCCAAAATCTGTGAAGAAGCCGGCGTGCCCAAGGGCATTGTCAGCGTGCTACCCGGCCGTGGTTCGGTGATTGGCGATGCCATCACCCAGCATCCGCTGGTCAAGCGCGTGTCGTTCACCGGCGGCACTGCTACCGGCAAACACATCGCCCGCATTGCCGCCGACAAGATGATGCCCGTCTCGCTGGAGCTGGGCGGCAAGTCGGCCACCATGGTGCTGGAAGACGCCGACCTCGACCACGCCGTCAACGGCGTGCTCTACGGCATCTTCAGCTCCTCGGGCGAATCCTGCATCGCCGGCTCGCGCCTGTTTGTGGCGCGCAAGTTGTATGGTGCGTTCATGGAGCGCCTGACGGCCAAGGCCGCCGCGCTGCGCGTGGGCGACCCCGCCGATGAGCGCACCCAGATGGGCCCGCTGATCAGCGCCAAGCACCGCGAATCCATTGAAAGCTATGTGCAGCTGGGCCTGTCCGAAGGCGGGCGACTGCGCACCGGTGGCCACCGGCCCGAGGGCGCGCTGTATGAGCGTGGCTACTACTACCGCCCCACCATCCTTGAAGGCCTGAACAACAACGACCAGATCTGCCAGCAGGAGATCTTTGGCCCGGTGCTGGTGGCCATGCCTTTTGACGACGAAGAGGCCTTGCTGGCGCAGGCCAACGACAGCGTCTATGCGCTGGCCGCCGGCATCTGGACGCGCGACTACAAGGCCGCCTGGCGCATTGGCCGGGCCGTGCAGGCCGGCACCGTCTGGATCAACACCTACAAGCAGTTCTCCATCTCCACGCCTTTTGGCGGCTGGCGCGACAGCGGCCTGGGCCGCGAAAAAGGGCGCCTGGGCATCCAGCAGTACATGGAGCAAAAGAGCCTGTACTGGGGCCTGAACGATGCCCCCCTGGCCTGGGCCAACTAAGGAAACACCATGAGCGTACTGGGCATTGACGAAATCAGTTACGGCGCCGACGACCTGGCGGCCTGCCGGCAGTTCTTTCTTGACTGGGGCTTGAACCTGGTCGATGAGCAGGCCGAGCGGCTGGTGTTTGAGACCTTGAACGGCTGCCGCGTGATCGTGGCCGCCAGCCAGCACCCCGATCTGCCGCCGGCCATCGAAGCCGGCCCCACCTTGCGCGAAGTGGTCTGGGGCGTGGACAGCGCGGCCGACCTGGTGCTCTACGAAAGCCGTATTGCACAGCTGCCGGGCTTTGTGAAGCAGGGCGGCCGCATTGGCTGCACGGACCCCAACGGCCTGGCCCTGCGCCTGCAGGTCACGCAAAAGCGCGACATCGACCTGCCCAGCGCCGAGTACAACACCTGGAGCCGCAAGGGCCGCATCGACCAGGCCAGCCCGGCCTACGAGCGCGCCCAGCCCATCGAGGTGGGCCATGTGGTGTTCTTCGTCAAGGATGTGCAGGCCTGCGAGCGCTTCTATGTGGAGAACTTCGGCTTTGCGGCATCAGACCGCTACCCCGAGCGGGGTGCCTTTTTGCGCACCGCGCCCGACGGTGGCCACCATGACATCTTTTTGCTGCAGCGCCCCGACAAATATGCGGGCCTCAACCATGTGGCCTTCACGGTGCGCGACATCCATGAGGTGTTTGGTGGAGGCATGCATATCTCGCGCTGCGGCTGGGACACCCAGCTGGGCCCCGGCCGCCACCCGGTGTCGTCCGCCTATTTCTGGTACTTCAAGAACCCGGCCGGCGCCTTGGTGGAGTACTACGCCGATGAGGACCAGCTGACAGCCGACTGGCAGCCGCGCGAGTTCGAGCCCGGCCCCACGGTGTTTGCCGAATGGGCGATCGATGGCGGCATCGATGGCAACACCCGCCGCCAAAAGGGCGTGGGCGGTGCGGACGGCAAGTTTCTGACCGACAAACGCCACTGATCCCATCCGAGACGGAGTCCCCCGTGATGCAAAGACGCATGCTCATCCCCACCTTGCTGGCCCTGGCCACCGCTGCGGCGCTGCCAACGGCGCAGGCACAGAGCCCGGCCGATGGCCGACAGGCACTGGCTGCCGCGCCGTTCACCATCATTGCGCCGTTTCCGCCGGGTGGCCCGGTTGACACCTTGGCGCGCATGCTCTCGAACGGGTTGGCGGCACGGTACAAGCAGGTGTCCATGGTGGACAACCGCACGGGCGCCAATGGCAATATCGGCATCGAGGCCGCCAAGCGCGCCAAGGCCGATGGCCACACGCTGCTGGTGGTGCCCCAGGGAAATCTGACGATCAACCCGAGCCTGATGCCCAAGCTGCACTACAGCGTGGAGGGCGACTTTGTACCGGTGGCCTCGCTGGCACGCACCGCCAATGTGATCGCGCTGCATCCGTCGGTGCCCGCCAAAAACATGGCGGAACTGGTGGCGCTTGCGAAGCAAAAACCAGGCGAAATCGGCTATGCCTCACCTGGCGTGGGCAGCAGCCTGCACCTGGCGGGTGAGCTGTTTGGCCAGCAGGCCGGCGTGAACTTTCTGCATGTGGCCTACAAGGGCACGGCCCCAGGGCTGAACGATGTGCTGGGCGGCACGGTGCCGATGATCATCGGCAACCTGCCCACCTTGCTGCCGCATATCCAGTCCGGCAAGCTGCGTGCGCTGGCCGTGACTGATGCACAGCGCAGCGCGGAGCTGCCGGATGTGCCGACGCTGGCCGAGGCCGGTGTCAAGGGCGTGGCGCTGTCGTCCTGGTATGGGGTGATGGCGCCCAAGGGCACGCCAGCAGCCGTACTGGCGCAGTTGCAGCAGGACATGGGGCAGATCTTCAACGACCCGGCCAGCAAGGCGCAACTGCAAAAGCAGGGCCTCAGTGTCTGGATCCTCGAGGGACCGAAGTTCGGCGATGTGATCCGCAGCGAGACCGCTGACTGGGCGCCCATCATCAAGAGCCGCGGGATCGAGGCGCAGTAACAGGCCCGCGCACAGACCCCACCGCAAACGCCCGCAGCAACATAAGCCCCGCCACCCCACGGCGGACGACGACCGCCCGGCCCCGCGCCGCCAAGCGCTGGGTACCGAGGCCGAGTGAACCGATTTAGAAGGAGATTCCACGATGGCTGTTGACCGATACCTTGAACCGCAGCAGGCCCGCCAGCGCCCTGCGACCCTGTTTGAAGACCTGCTGGGCGATGCCATCGAGCGCGCCTTTGGCGAAGGCGTGCAGACCTTGCCCGAACTGGTGGCCTACATCAACCGCAGCGGCCCGGCCGGAGAGAACGGCGAGGCCTGGACCGAAACCAGCTTTGCCGCCCTGATGCAACGCCTGGGCCACTGAAGCACAAGGAGCACCCCATGAATGTACAAACCATCGCCATCGATCCCGTGGACCGCTTGCTTACCAAGGGTTTGCAGAAGCTCTGGTACCCCGTCTGCCCCTCCGGCTTTGTGCAGGACCAACCCATCTCGCTGCGCCGCTTTGGCTACAAGATCGCGCTGTGGCGCGATGCCTCGGGCAAGGTTCATGCGCTCGAAGACCACTGCCCACACCGGGGCGCACCGCTGTCGCAAGGCGTCATCCTTGGCGACCGGCTGGCCTGCCCCTACCACGGTGTGGAAGTGCGCTGTGATGGCACGGTGACCAAGGTGCCGGGCAGCCCGGGCTGCAAGCTCGAAGGTGCACGCGCTGCGCTGGATTTCCATGTGCATGAAGCGCACGGCGCCATCTTCCTCTTCAACAGCGACACGCATGTGGATGCGCCGCCTGCATTCCGCATGCCCGAGGAGCTGACCTCGCCGGAGTATTCGAACTTTCTGTGCTATGCCGAGTGGCGTGCGGACTACCGCTACGCGATCGACAACGTGATGGATCCGATGCATGGCACGTTTTTGCACAAGCAGTCGCACTCCATGTCCGAGGGCGACAGCAAGGCCACGTTCCAGGTGCGTGAGACCGATCTGGGCTTCGTCTTCGAGAAGGCGGGCCAGCGCGGCGTGAACTTTGACTGGACCGAGTGGGGCGAAACCGATATGCACTGGATGCGGCTGGAGATTCCGTATCCCAAGACGGGTGGCCCCGGTGGCAACTTCGCCATCATTGCCTGCGTCACGCCCATCAGCCCCGAGCTGTGTGCGGTGTTCTTCTGGCGCTGCCGCCGGGTGCAGGGCTGGATGCGCGACACCTGGCGCTTTCTCTACCGCAACCGCCTGGAGGCACGCCACTGGACGGTGCTGGAGCAGGACCGCGTGATGATGGAGCAGATGGAGTTTGACGCGAATGAGCGCGAGAACCTGTACCCACACGACATTGGCCTGGTGCGTCTGCGCCGCCGCCTGCGCCGCCTGGCCGAGGAGCAGCTGGAAGGAAGTGGCGCAGCATGAGTACGACCTTGCAGGCCTTTGTGCACACGCTGCGCTTTGAGGCCCAGGACACCATCAGCGTGGAGCTGCGCCCGGTGGGCGGGGGCGAGTGGCCGGCATTCACGGCCGGCTCCCACATCGACCTGCACCTGCCCAATGGGCTGGTGCGCAGCTACTCGCTGTCCAACGACAGCCGTGAGCGCCACCGCTATGTTGTTGGCGTGCTGCGCGACCGTGCCAGCCGGGGCGGCTCGCGCTGCGTGCATGAGGCGCTGCGCGTGGGCATGCCCATCAGCATCTCCGAGCCGCGCAACCACTTTGCGCTGGACGAAGGCGCCCGCCATTCGGTGCTGGTGGCCGGTGGCATCGGCATCACGCCCATGCTGTGCATGGCGCGCCGGCTGCAAAGCCAGGGCAGCTCCTTTGAGATGCTCTACTTTGCGCGCGACCGCCAGAGCGCCGCCTTTCTGGCCGAGCTGCAGGCCTTGGGCATGCCGCTGCAGCTGCACTTCGACGCCGAGGCGGGCGGCCCGCCCGATCTGCGCGCACTGCTGGCACAGCGCACGCCCGACGCGGGCTTGCACCACTACGCCTGTGGCCCGACACCGATGCTCGATGCCTTTGAGAAGCACTGCAGCGAGCTGGGCCATGCCCATGCCCACGTCGAGCGCTTCAGCCCCGTCGAGGTCCAGGCGTCGAGCGATGCCCGCAGCCACTACACGGTGGAGTTGAAGCGCAGCGGCCGCTTTATCGAGGTCACGCCCGACAAATCGCTGCTGGACACCTTGCTCGCCGCTGGCGTCAACATCGACCACAGCTGCTGTGAAGGCGTTTGCGGCTCCTGCGAGACACGGGTGCTCGGCGGCGTTCCTGACCACCGCGATTCGGTGCTGAGCGCTAAGGAAAAAGCAAGCAACAAGCTGATGATGCTCTGCGTCTCCGGCTGCAAGAGCCAGGCGCTGGTTCTGGATATCTAAGCGCGCACACACAACAAAGAGACAACACCATGAAAAACATTGCGATTGCCGCTGGCCTGGCCAGCCTGGCAGGGATAGCTGCAGCCCAATCCAAGGTCGACGTGTTCGGGGTGATCGACACCAATGTCACCCGGCTGACGGGTACGGGCGCGTCCAGCAAGCTCGGTCTGGCCACCGGTGGGGCCAATATCAGCAGGCTGGGGTTTCGGGGTACCGAAGATCTGGGCGGCGACCTGAAGGCCGGCTTTTGGCTGGAGGCGGGGCTGGACTCCGACACCGGCGCGGGCAAGGCGGCCGGCAGCAGCGGCCTGGGTTTCAACCGCCGCTCCACGGTGAGCCTGCTCGGTGATTTTGGCGAGCTGCGTCTGGGCCGGGATGACTCTGCCAGCTTTCTCAGCACCTTGATCTTTGATCCCTTCTTGACCAATGGCGTGGGTGGCACGGGGGCCTTCAGCATCCTGGGCGTTCCCGCTGCGGGGACGTCTACCGGCGGCGCACCGATCCAGATCAGCAATGCCATCAGCTACCTGCTGCCGGCCAGCCTGGGCGGCTTTTACGGCCAGGCCCAGGTGGCTTTTGGCGAACACACCAAGGCAGAGCTCAACAAGAACCAGGGCGATTACCGGGGCCTGCGTGCCGGCTACCGGCAAGGCGCTTTCAACGGCGCGCTGGCCCTGGGCCGCTTCTACGGCGACAGCCCGGACAACCACATCACCGCCAGCAATGTGGGCCTGAGCTACGACCTGGGCGTGGTCAAACCGATGCTGCTCTGGGCCCGCGAAAAGCGCGGCGCGCTGAAGGTGAGCGTGCTGCAGCTGGGTGCCACGGCACCGCTGGGCCATGGCGAATTGCGCGCTTCGCTGGGCCACTACAACACCTCGGGCAGCGATGCGGACTGGAACAAGGTCGCGCTGGGCTATGGCTACAACTTCTCCAAGCGCACCCAGGTCTACGGCACGCTGGCTTACCTGAAAAACAAGGGCGGATCCAGCCGCGCCATTGGCGTGCAAGGTCTGACTGCGACCGGCGCCACCCTGGGCGGCAAATCCACCGGCATGGAGCTGGGCATCCGCCACTTCTTCTGATCCACCGCCCAAGCCTGCTTTTTTATCTTTGAAGAAAGTCGCACCATGAATGACTCCCGTTCCATGCGCTGGTGGGGTGTGCTCACCCTGTTTGTGGTTGTTGCCATCTCTTATGTGGACCGGATCAACATCTCGGTCCTGATCACGGACCGTGATTTTCTGTCGCACATCGGCCTGACGGTGGATGACCGCACGCGCCAGGGTCTGCTGGCCACTGCCTTCATGGTGGGCTATGGGGTGTCCTCGCTGGTGCTCACACCGTTTTGCGCGGCGCTGTTCGGTGTGCGGCGCAGCCTCATCGGGGGCTTGCTGCTCTGGGGCGTGGTGACCTTCCTGTCGCCGGCGATGAGCAGCTATGGGCTGCTGCTGGCATCGCGCATTCTGCTGGGTGTGTCGGAAGGGCCGCTGTTCTCGCTGGCGGGCAGCTACATCAAGGCGCATTTCGAGAGCCGCGAAAACGGCAAACCCAATTCGCTGGTCAACATGGGAACCGGGGTCGGGCTGGCCGTGGGTTATCCGCTGGTTGGCTATCTCGTGGTGGGGCACGACTGGGAAACCTCCTTCCATGTGCTGGGCCTCATCAATGTGCTGCTCGGGATTCCGCTGGTCTGGGCCTTTGTGCGCATGCCCAAGGTCGAGACCGGCATGCCCAAACCCCAGTCGCTGGGCCAGGCCGTGGGCCAGGTGGGCAGCATCGTGCGGGGTGCCATGCAGACGCGCTATCTCTGGCTCATCACCATCCTGACGGCAGCTTTTCTGTCCTACCTCTGGGGCAGCAGCAACTGGTTGCCGGCCTACCTGCAAGAGTCGCGCGGCTTTTCGATGCGCGAGATGGGCTGGCTGGCCTCGCTGCCGCAGTATGCGGCCGTGGCTGCGGTGTTTGTGGGCGGCATACTCATCGACCGCATTGCGCGCCGGCAGGTGCCGCTGATCTTTGTGTTCGGCAGCATCGGGGTGGCGGCTGCCGTGTGGTTGGCCATCCATATGGAAGACCGCTATGCCGCCGCCTACTGCCTGATCGCTGCCAATTTCTGCTGGGGCTTGATGAGCCCGGCCATCCCGAGCACCGTGCAGTACTTCGCGCGGCCCGAGCACATCGCCAGCGCCTACGGCGTGGTCAATGGGGCCGGCAGCCTGGTGGCGGGATTTATGCCGGCCATCATGGGGGCGGTGATTGGTGCGCTCTCGGCCCGCAGTGGCGTGGGCGCCGGCTTCTTTGCCGGGTTTGCAGCGCTGATAGGGACGCAGCTGGTGGTGATGCTCTGCGGCATCATTCTCTGGGTACGCGAGCGCAGCAATACGCCGCCGCAATGAAAAATGAGCGCCTGGCGCTCATTTTTTGGGGATACCAGCGCCTTACTTCAGCCAGCCGCGCTTGCGGAAGTACATCATCGGTATCAAGGCGCTTCCCACCATCAGCGCGATACCGTAGGCATAGCCATACTGCCATTCGATTTCAGGCATGTACTTGAAGTTCATGCCGTAGACGCTGGCGATCAAGGTGGGGGGCAGCAGGGCGACGCTGGCCACCGAGAAGATCTTGATGATCTTGTTCTGGTTGATGTTGATGAAACCGACGGTGGCATCCATCAAGAAGTTGATCTTGTCGAACAAGAAGGCGGTGTGGTTGTCCAGCGACTCGATGTCGCGCAGGATCTGGCGGGCATCCTCGAACTGGTCCGAGTTGAGCATCTTGCTGCGCATGACAAAACTGACGGCGCGGCGCGTGTCCATCACATTGCGGCGGATGCGGCCGTTCAAGTCTTCCTGGCGGGCGATGGCCGAGAGCACTTCACTGGCGTGGGTGTCGGTCACATTGCCGGCCAGCACCTGGGCGCTGACTTTTTCCAGGTCGTCGTAGATGCCTTCGAGCGTATCGGCGGAGTATTCGGCATCGGCGTCAAACAGCTTGAGCAGCACGTCCTTGCTGTCCTCGATCAGGCCCGGCGCACGGCGCGCGCGCAGGCGCAGCAGGCGGAACACGGGCACATCTTCATCGTGAATGGAAAACAGCACGCCATAGCTTTTGAGCGAGGCATTGTGCAGGTTCATGATGAAGGCCACACGCACGCTGCGCGGGTCATCTTCGTCATCGATCAGGAAGTCGCTGCGGATGTGCAGGTCGCCATTGTCTTCTTCGTAGAAGCGGGCCGATTCCTCGATGTCCTGGTCCATCGCGTCTTCTGGGATGGACAGCCCGTAGTGCTGCTTGATCCAGCGCTTCTCTTCCAGCGTGGGGGACTCCAGGTCGACCCAGATGGGCTGAAAGCGGGCCAGCTCTTGCAGGGATTCGATCTCTTCCTGCACCAAACGGCCATTGGCAAGCGTAAAGATGTTGAGCATGGGCTCACTTCCTTGTTGTTCTTGGTTTGCAAAAGGGGGGCGGGGGGACGCTTCCTACCCTTGTGCAGCCATGTGCTTGCCAGGGTGGAAGCTACCAACTAGGGTAGGGATCCAAGGAGAGACTCCGGTTTTGTGATTGGGCGCCATTATGGCATTCCCGCATAAGCTTGGCGTGACGCTGCGCTTTGTCGCGCTGCGGCGTTGTCACCGCCCCACGGTTGCGCTTGTCAGTGGGTGCCTACATTCGCCAGATGGCCGCCGGGCTGCTGGCTGGCTGCCCTGGTTTTAGCGGCCGGCTTGGGCCAGTGCAAAGCACAGATCGGCCCAGGTGGCAGCCTTGGCCTGGGGGGTGCGCAGCAGGTGGCTGGGGTCGTAACTGACCACGGCGGGCAGCTGGCTGCTGCCCAGATGGTGCAGGGTCTGGCGCAGCTGGGAGAAGGGCTGCTCGCCGGGGATCAGGTGGCGCACGGCCGGCAGTCCCAGCAGCAAGGCCATCGCGGGCTGGCATTCCTGCACCAGCGCGTCGATGCTGTAGCTGGGCAGGCTGTCGTCGTCTTCCTGGTTGGCCGCGATGCGGGCCAGCGGTACCCAGTAGACGGGGGCATCGCCCAGGCGCATGGCGCGCAGCATTTGCACCAGCAACTGGCCTGCGGGGCCTTGCTGGGGGGCGCCTTCGGGCAGTTCGGCCACCACCAGCCAGGCTGCTTGGCTGGCAGGGGCGGTGGCTGTGGATGTGGCGGAGGCTGGTTTTCCTTGCAGATCCAGCAAGACCGGCGCGCGCAGGGCAAAGCGCACGCGGGGGAAATCGGGTGGCAGCGCCTGGGGCTGCGGTGCCGCGCGTGCCGGCGCCATGGCAGGGGCCGCTGGTGCAGGCGCTGGGGCAGTCATTGGCGCAGCTAGCGCAGGCGCAGGCTGCAGTGCGATGGAGGCGCTGACGGGGGTATCGCTTTGCTGCGGCAGCGGGGTGGCCGCAGCCGCTGGCGCCAGCGGGGCCGACGGCGCCCATGCAGCCGGGGCTGGCACTGGCACTGGCACTGGCACTGGCACTGGCACTGGGGCTGCGGGCTCTGCAGCGGCAGGCGCGGGCGATTCGGGCCACCACAGCGGGTGGCCCATCTCTTGCAGCATGGCGCGTTGGCGGGCGTCCAGGTTCAGGCTCATGGGGTGGTAGGCAGCAAATAACGCATGACCATGGCGTCCTCGCGTTCGACATGGGATACCGGATAGTAGCGCTTTCGCAGCCCTACCGATTCAAATCCAAACTGCAGGTAGATCTGCTGGGCGCGCACATTGCTGATACGCACTTCCAGCCAGATGGCCTGGGCCTGCACCGTAGCGGCCCAGCTGCGCAGCTGATCGAGCAGCACCTGGGCCCAGCCTTGGCGCTGGTAGCGCGGGTTGACCGTGATGTTGAGCAGGTGCAGCTCGTCGACCCCTTGCATGGCGACAAAGTAGCCGATCAGTTCCTGGTCGACCCAGAGCAGCTGCATCGCATAGCCCATGGCCATCGAATCGATGAAGTTGCCCCGCGTCCAGGGGTGGCTGTAGCACTGGTTCTCGACCTCCAGCAAGCGGTCCAGGTCATCGATCCGCAGCGCAGACCAGCGCAGCTGGGGCGTGGCCTGCGGGTTCATGGGGCGCTGTGGGGTGTGCTGGCGGCCAGGGCCTGCTTTTCCGCCTCGCGCTCGGCCGTGGTTTTGGCCACCTTGTCGCGGATATAGAGCGGCAGCGCATCCTGCGCCGCCACGGCGAGGCCCTGGGCCAGCAGGTAGGGCGCCAGGTTCAGCAAGGCATTGGCCGTGGGCATGGCATGCAGGTGGCTGGCAGTGGCGGCCAGGCGCTCGCCATAGATGGCCTGGGCATTGCCGGCCACCACAAAGCCGGCGGGCACCTGCACATCCTGCGGCGGGCAGACCTGCAGATCGCCCAGCGTCTGCCAGTGGCCATCGGCATACTGGTAGACGGCGTTGTAGACCTCGTCCATGCGGGCATCGAGGCAGGCCAGCACCTGGGTGCAGCCGTGCTGGAGGCGGGCCTCTTCGGCGACGGCCATCAAGGTGTCCACTGGCAGCACCGGCACGCCCTGGCCATTTTTGGCGACAAAGGCCAGGCCCTGGGCAATGGCGCAGGCGGTGCGCAGGCCGGTGAACGAGCCCGGGCCCCGGCCAAACACGATCGCGTCCAGCGCATCAAAGCCCAGCTCGGCCTCCGCCATCAAGCGGCGCACCGCCGGCAACAATTGGCTGGACGTGTGCTGGCCACCGGCACCGCTGTGCAGCCAGCGCTGGTCGCCCCGCGCGGTGGCAATGAAGAGGGTGTCGGTACTGGATTCGAGGGCAAGCAGGTTCATGGGGTAGGCGGCGCGCAGACGCCTTGCAGGCGCCCGGTTTCAGCCCCCGTGCAGGGGCAGCAACCTGCCATTATCGGGGCAAAGCCAAGGCTGCATGCCGGGCTTGGGCATAGCCGCTAGACTGCTGCCCATGCAACAGATTTCCCCCATGGTGCCTGCCAGCGCGTCCCGGGCGCAGCCCGCTACCAGCCTGACTGCAGGCAGCGGCCGCTGGCTGCTGCCCGTAGCGATTGCGCTCAGCCAGGTGGCCTGCGCGCAGACCCCGGCCGCTTCCTTTGCCGACCCGGCGCCCACCCCCATCCGACTGGCCCAGCCGGTGGCCGCTGCGCCCCAGTCGCCTGCTGCCACCGTAGCCGTAGCCCCCATGGCACAGGCCAGCGCCTGGCCGGCAAGCCGCCTCCCGCCCGAGGTGGAGGCCGCCCTGCAGCGCGGCAAGCTGGCGCCCGACGCGGTGTCGGTGGTGGTGATGGATGTCAGCGGCGCGCAGCGCCCGCTGCTGGATGTGCGCAGCGATGTGGCGCGCAACCCGGCCTCGGTGATGAAGCTGGTGACCACCTATGCGGCGCTTGAGATCCTGGGCCCTGCCTACACCTGGGACACCCGCATTGCCACCGATGGCCAGGTCGCCCAAGGTGCGCTCAATGGCAACCTCTATGTGCAGGGCGCAGGCGACCCCAAGCTGGTGATGGAGCGCCTGTGGCTGCTGCAGCGCCGCCTGCAGGGCCAGGGCATCCAGGTCATCGTCGGCGATGTGGTGCTGGACAGCTCGGCCTTTGCGCTGCCCCCCATCGACCCGGCGCGCTTTGACAACGAGCCCTACCGGCCCTACAACGCTGTGCCCGATGCGCTGCTGCTGAACTACAAGTCGCTGACCATGCGCTTCATCCCCGATGTTGCAGCCGGCGTGGCCCGCATTGCCTACGAGCCGGCCATTGCCCATCTGCGCCTGCCCAGCACGGTTCCCCTGCTCAAGACCAAGGGCAATGCCTGCGGTGACTGGCGCGGGGCTCTCAAGGCACAGATGGCCGACCCCACGCAGATCCAGTTTTTGGGTGGCTACCCGGCCGCCTGTGGCGAAAACAGCTGGGCCGTGGCCCCGGCGGCCCCCGACCGTTTTGCGCCGCGCGTGTTTGAAGGCATGTGGCGCGAGCTGGGTGGCAAGGTTACCGGCCAGGTGCGCATGGGCACCACACCCGATGGCGTGCAGCCGCTGATGAGCTTCAGCTCGCCCAGCCTGGGCGAAGTGGTGCGCGACATCAACAAGTACAGCAACAACGTGATGACCCAGCAGGTGTTTTTGACGCTGGGCAAGCAGCGCGCGGGCGTGGGCACCTTTGAAGGCGGCCGCCAGGCCGTGGCGCAGTGGTGGAGCGAGCGCGTGCCTGGCATGGCCGCGCCCACCATCGACAATGGCGCCGGCCTCTCACGCGATGCGCGCATCACGGCCGGGTCGCTGGCCAAGATGCTTTCGGTCGCCTGGAACTCCAACGTCATGCCCGAGCTGATGGCCTCGATGCCCATCGTGGGCGTGGACGGCACCTTGAAGAACAGCAAAAGCGCCCACACCGGCGGCGCCCACTTGAAGACCGGCACCCTGCGCGATGCATCGGCCATTGCCGGCTATGTCAACGGCCGCGACGGACGCCGCTGGGTGGTGGTGGCCATGGCCAATAGCGACAACGCCCCCCAGGCGCGCCCCGCCTGGGACGCGCTGATCGACTGGGTGGCGGCGCAGTAACGGCCGGTGGGCGGCAGGGGCGGGAAAGACCTGCCTGCCACCAAGGTCGGTGAGGCGCGGGATCGGTGTACATTGCACCTCGGAGCCTGTCCACCAGGCACAAGGAGCCCCGCATGAGTCTGCCCGCGAAGACCTCGCTGTTTGCTGCTGCCAAAAGCTGGGATGCCGCCTTGGTGGCCCAGTTGCTGGCGCAGGCGCCGCAGTGGGCCCAGGCGGTGGATGGCAAGGGGCGCACTGCGCTGCACGTTGCCTGTGGCGTGTCTCCCCAGACCTCGCCGTCCGCCGATGCCCATGGGCTGAAAACGGTGGCGGTACTGCTGGCGGCTGGCGCTGCCTTGGAGGCCGAGGTGGTGCTGGGCGCATGCGACGGCGATTTCCGAGCGACTGCGCTCTGGTATGCCGTCTCGCGGGGCGAGAACCTGCCGCTGGTCGAACTGCTGCTGTCCCAGGGCGCCAATGCCAGCTACTCGCTGTGGGCCGCCGTCTGGCGCGATGACGAGGCCATGTGCCGCGCGCTGCTGCAGGCCCAGCCGCTGCTCAACCTGCGCGAGCACGGCGAAACCCCCGTTTTCTATGCCGCCCGGCTGGGCCGGCTCAAAACCCTGGAGCTGCTGCTGGACGCCGGGGCCGACGTCTCTGTGGCCGATTTCAAAGGCCGCGACGCGGTCGATATCGCCCTCGCCCGGCGACTGCCGCAGGCGCTGATCTACCGCATGCAGCAGCTGCGCCAGCCGCGTCTGGCCTAGGGAAACTCTGCAAAACGTCCAACCCGTCGCAGCGCATGGGATGATCCACAGATGAAGCAAATGAGCCTGGCCACCGGATTCGAGAAGAAGTCCAAGCGCACGCGCAAGCGTGAGTTCTTGGACGAGATGGATTTAGTCGTACCGTGGCATGAGTTGGTCACACTCATCGAGTCGCACAGCCCGCCCAAAGCTACCGGCAGGCCTGCTTTTGCAGTTGAAACGATGCTGCGTATTCACCTGCTGCAGCAGTGGTTCAACCTCTCGGACCCCGCAGTGGAAGAGGCGTTGTACGACACGCCGGTCTTCGCCAGTTTTGCCCGGCTAGATCCGGGCATCAGCACCATGCCAGATGAGAGCACCATCTTGCGCTTTAGACGCCTTTTGGAAACTCACCAACTGGGCTTGCAGATTCTGGCGCTGGTCAATGCCATCCTGACAGACAAAAACTTGCTCTTGAGACATGGCACGGTAGTCGATGCCACCTTGATTGCAGCGCCCAGTTCTACCAAGAATGAGTGCGGTGAGCGTGACCCAGCGATGCACCAGAGCAAGAAGGGCAACCAGTGAAACTTTGGGATTGAGTGCCATATCGGCGTCGATAGAAATCCGGGCCTGTTGCACACAGTGAAACTGTCGAGTCCCAAATGTGAATGTGAAAATTAATAAGATATATGAAATTAATTTCTGGGCCAACCTATTTTTACAGAAGACTATTTCCTATCATTTTCATGATGCTTATGTATCTCATAGGATTCATAGCTCTCACTAATTTTAATTTCCCCCATAAGTTCTTATATTGTGTATTCTGCATTATACTATTTGCATTATATTATTATTTTATTTATAAAAAACAAATTCTAATAACTGATGTTTATGATATGGGTGATCGATTACTATTTTGCGGTAAAGATTGTGAGCAATATGTACTCATATCTGATTTAATTTCTATTGATTATAGCAGGGTGCAGTTTGATGAGCGCTTGATTATAAGGGTAAAAAAAGTGGGATACTTTGGTTCTGTGTTGAGCTTTAATCTTCCTGTGAGATTGTCAATGCCTGTGGAAAATCCAATTGTGACTGATTTAAGAGAAAGAATGATTAAGTGTCGAAGAAGTTCCTCCTAGTGAGGAGTACCATTCGCAATGGTCGAATGCGAGAGGCCATAGTTATTGAGAAGATGAAGAGTATTTATAAAATGGATCAAGATCAGGCGGGCAATGAGGAATTTGAAGTTAAATGCAACAAAAACAATTATTTTGTCAAATTAACCGTGATGCCTAGAGTGCCAAGAGGGGAGTTTGAGGCAGTATTTGATTGTGCTGGGGATCTGATTGCACTGAGTCCAGGGCGCTGACTTATCTCGAGTCGATGATATGCTGGAGAGGATGCTAATGCTGTAAGACTTCTTAATCGTGGATATGGGACGTGTCAAGTTTGAAAATGAATAGAATTAGACTAATATTTTTGTTGTATGGGTCAATTGCATTCGTCATGGTCTTTGGGTTTTTTACGCGTGCCTCTGCTTCTTATCCTCCTTCTTTGAGCTTTGCCGATGTGGTCTGCAATGCGGATGACATTGCGTTGGTTAGAGTAAGTGGAAGAGGGTCTGAAAAACTCACTGGCTCTGAATTTGACTTCACTGTCGTTAAAAACATAGTGGGAAACTCTTCAAAATATTCAGTGAAGCTAGACGCGAAAAATGCTAATGACCCAGTTCCCATTGAAAGCCATTATGTTGTTTTTTTAAGAGAAGTTGGTGGGGAGTATTTTTTCTCTTATGGCTACTTAGGTATGTTTAACGTCTTGAATGTCAAAGATATGTTTTTCGTCAAAAATAAATTTGACCAAGAAATATATGATTTTTATGGGCTTTATGAAAAGGTAAAGTCCGCCAAGCTTTTGTGTCAAAAACATATTCTGTGGCGCGTATAGGGTTTTGCTATTTCGCAGTTCTGAAGAAATAAATAAATGAAGAGAATCAGGATGACGGAGGGACTGAATGAGCGCTTATTCCGAATTGACATTTTTCAAAAGACTCCAGGTAGTCGGTGTATTGCATGCATGTTTTCTATTAATTGTTTTTTTATTCGAGGCATTTTTAGGGTTTGAGTTGATAGCTTGGTGGATTGATTCTGCTTGGGCGAGATTTGCAATAACTATTGTTCTTTGGTTTATTGGCCCCAAGATAGTTGCTGTGCTGAATATAAAGGTGTGATAGGGTGCGGGCGCTCTCGCGCATACCAGTGATGCAGCCTACAAATCCTGAACCATCAATAGTCCTAAGGACAGGGCCCAGGACACAGTTCGGTCGCTACTAGCTTGTCAGGCGCTTCTAGTGCGATGAATGGGCCATATGGGACTTGATAGCCGAATGCGGTGCTGGGGCAGCTACCGCCCAGCCCTCCTTCTCACCCCCGCCTCACCAACGCGCCTAAAGCACGCCCTTCACCCTCTCCAACAGAGACCTCAGCAAAGATTCAACACTGATCGCAGCAAGCCCGCATTGGAACCACCGCAAGGTGTTCCAAAGATCACTGCCAGAACAAGACCATCCTCGACTTCATCAGTCACCCATCGTTTTCTGAGGGACGGCATCCCAGCCTGAACGACTCGGGCCCTCAACACAGACTTCTCATATCCATATTTGAAATTCTTCGTGGTGCAAAGCCAGCCTGAAAGCTCCAATGGAGGCTTCGTTGCTGCTGCCGCCATGTGATGGCGCAGTCTTTACCTCCAGAAAGACGTCCCATGTTTCAGAGTTTCAAGCGTGTGCTGATCTCCGCTGCCATTGCTGTGGCCGTGCTGCCGGCTGTGGCGGCAGACAAGCTCAAGATCGCTGTTGTGCCCGGTGCCTATGCCGATTCCATCAATGCAGCGGCCAAGGATGCCAAGGCCCAGGGTATTGACGTGGAGGTGATCGAGTTCACCGACTGGACCACGCCGAATGTTGCGGTCAACAACGGCGATATCGATATCAATTACTTCCAGCACCAGCCTTTCCTCGACAACGCGGTCAAGAAAAACGGCTATGCGCTGGCCAGTGCGGGCACCGGCATTCTGGCCAATGTGGGCCTGTATTCGCTCAAGCACAAGAACGTGGCCGATGTGCCCAACAACGGCAAGGTGGGCATTGCCAGCGATCCGGTCAACCAGGGCCGGGGCCTGTTGCTGCTGCAAAAGGTGGGGCTGATCACGCTCAAGCCGGGCGTGGGCTACCTGGGCTCCATCAATGACATTGCGACCAACCCCAAGTCGCTGCGCTTTGTCGAAGTGGAAGGGCCGCAGCTGGTGCGCATCACCGGTGATGTCGATATCGCCCAGGGCTACCCGCACTTTATCGTCGCGGCCAAGGCCTTTGATCCATCGAGCGGCCTGGCGTACTCGGGCATCGAGGACCAGCAGTTTGCGATCCAGTTTGTGGTGAAGAAGGACCGGGTCAACGACCCCGTCGTGCAGAAGTTCATCCGCATCTACCAGAACTCCGAGACCGTGCGCACGGTCAGCAAGAAGTCTTTCAGCAACGACGACCGGCTCTACACGCTGGCCTGGCTGAAGAAGTAAGCGCGGCCGGCTACCGACCCCTTATCCAACAAAAAAGCAAGCGAGAAGAATATGACGAACAAGATCAACAGACGTGTGGTGGCAGCCATTGCAGCGGCGGCCATGCTGGGAGGGTGGCAGCTGGCGCAGGCAGCGGACAAGATCCGCATTGCCTCCACGCCAGGGGCTACGGCGGACGCCATCAAAGCCGTGGTGGCCGATGCCAAGAGCCAGGGGTTGGATGTGGAGCTGGTCGAGTTCACCGACTGGACGGTGCCCAACGAGGCTGTCAACAACGGCGATGTGGACCTGAACTTCTTCCAGCACCAGGCCTTTTTGAACAATGTCATCAAGGAGCGCGGCTACCAGCTCAAGTTTGTGGGTCTGGGCCTGCTGCAGAACATCGGTATCTATTCCGAGCGCCATAAGTCGCTGGCCGATGTGCCGGCCAAGGCCAAGGTGGCGATTGCGAATGACCCGGTTAACCAGGGTCGGGGCTTGGCCTTGCTGCAAAAGGCGGGCCTGATCCGCCTGCGCACCGGTGATGCGCCGGGCGCCACGGTGGCCGACATTACCGACAACCCCAAGCAGCTGCGTTTTTACGAAGTCGAAGGCCCGCAGCTGATCCGCTCGCTGCCCGATGTGGACCTGGCCGTGCTCTGGCCAAGCTACTTTGTCAGCGCCGGCAAGAAGGAGCAAGCCAGCAAGGCCCTGGCCTATTCGGGCATTGCGGATCGTTTTTATGCGATGGGCTTTGTCTCGCAGGCCAGCCGTGCCGACGACCCCAAGCTGCGCAAGTTTGTCCAGGTGTTCCAGAACTCTGCGGCAGTCAAGCAGGCGATCAGCCAGCAGTTCAACAACGACCCCAAGCTCTACACCTTGCCCTGGTAAGGGCAAGGACACCAGGAGAAGCACATGGCCCTTTCCGCCGTATCCAACGTATTGCGCAGGCAGTTCCGCGCCGAGGCCGAGCCAGCGGCAGAAGGCCGCAGTGTGCGGCTGAGCGTGCCCGCATCGGCCGCCGCAGGCAGCCAGGGCCAAGCCCCGGTTGCGCCACTGGGCACCGTGGTGTTCCGCGATCTGGGCAAGGTCTACCGCTCGTCGGCCGGTGAGGTGCCTGCGCTGCAGAACATTACGCTGGACATTGCCGCAGGCAGCATCTTTGGCATCATCGGGCGCAGCGGTGCGGGCAAGTCCAGCCTGCTGCGCACCATCAACCGCTTGGAGGCGCCCAGCAGCGGCCAGGTGCTGGTCGATGGCATCGACATTGGCACCTTGGACGAAGCCGGCCTGGTGCAGCTGCGCCGCCGCGTGGGCATGATTTTTCAGCATTTCAACCTGCTGTCGGCCAAGACGGTGTTTGAGAACGTGGCCCTGCCGCTCAAGGTGGCGGGTGTGCCTGCGGCCCAGATCCAGCAGCGGGTGAATGAACTGCTGGACCTGGTGGGTCTGCAGGACAAGCACAAGACCTACCCCAGCCGCCTCTCGGGCGGGCAAAAGCAGCGCGTGGGCATTGCCCGTGCGCTGGCCACCCGGCCGGAGATTTTGCTGTGCGACGAGGCCACCTCGGCGCTGGACCCGGAAACCACGCAGGCCATCCTGGCGCTGCTGCGCGATATCAACCGCCGCCTGGGCATCACGGTGATCCTGATCACCCATGAGATGAGCGTGATCCGCGAGATTGCCGACCAGGTGCTGGTGCTGGAGAAGGGCGAGATCGCCGAGCTGGGCGAGGTTTGGCAGGTGTTTGGCAACCCGCGCCATGCGGCTACCCAGGCCTTGCTGGCACCGCTGCGCCACGGCGTGCCCGATGACCTGCAGCAGCGCCTGCAGCCGCAGGCCCCCGCTGTCGGCCCCTTTGAGCAGGTGCTGCAGCTGGGCTACAGCGGCCATGACGGGCTGGAGCCGGACTTTCCCCGCATTGCCCAAGCACTGGGCGCCAAGGTGCGCCTGCTGCACGGCGGTGTGGACCGCATCCAGGGCCATGCCCAGGGCCAGCTCATCATCGCTATCGATGGTGCTGCGGCCCGCAACGACTGGGGCCCGCTGACGCAAGGCCCCGCCACCATCGCACATGAAATCAGGGTACTGGGCTATGCCGTTTGAGCTAACTATCTCCATCGACCGCTACGGCAAGGCGCTGCTGGACACCTTCACCATGGTGTCCACCTCTGCCGGTATTGCGTTGCTGGCGGGCATCCCGCTGGCCATTCTGCTGATCGTGACGGCCCCCGGTGGCTTTCTGGAATCTCCGCGCACCAACCGCATTGTCGGCAGCGTTGTCAACGGCTTCCGGGCCACGCCTTTTATCGTGCTGCTGGTCGCGTTGATTCCGTTCACCCGGCTGGTGACTGGCACCACGATTGGCGTCTGGGCGGCGATTGTGCCGCTGGCCATCAGCGCTACGCCCTTCTTTGCGCGCATTGCCGAGGTTAGTTTGCGCGAGGTCGATCCCGGCCTGATCGAGGCGGCGCAAGCCATCGGCTGCAAGAAGTGGGACATCGTGCGCCATGTCTACCTGCCCGAGGCTTTGCCCGGCATCATCGGCGGCTTCACCATCACCTTGGTGGCGTTGATCAGCTCGTCGGCCATGGCGGGCGCGGTGGGGGCCGGCGGCCTGGGCGACCTCGCCATCCGCTACGGCTACCAGCGCTTTGATACGCAGGTGATGCTGATCGTGATTGCCGTGCTGATTGCGCTGGTCACCATCGTGCAGACCGCCGGCGACCGCGTGGCGCATTGGCTGCGCAGCCGCTGAACGACAAAACGTTCTGACAACCGCCCACCACGGCGCAGTGCCGTGGTCTGCAGGCCAGGGCGTGTCTCTGGCCTGTCTCTCTCCGAACCCATCCAGAAAGCACCGAATGACTTCAGCGGTTGCCCAGGGCGAAGCCTTGCCCATTGATACCCCCACCCGCCTGCCTTTGCCGCCCAGCCAGCCCGCGCAGATCCGCAGCGAGACCGAGGCCTTGCAGGTCGCTACAGCGGTGGCCGAGAGCTTTCGCGGTGGCGCAGCCCGGCGCGACAGCGAACGCCTGCTGCCCTGGGACGAGATCGAGCGCTACACCGCCAGCGGCCTGGGTGGCATAACAGTGCCGCGCAGCCACGGCGGGTTGCAGGCCAGCTGGCATACCGTTGTGCAGGTATTTGCCATCATCAGCGCGGCCGATGCCTCGCTGGGCCAGATTCCGCAGAACCACTTTGCGCTGGTGCAGAACCTGCGTGATACTGCCAGCCCCGCGCAGCAAAGCCGCTGGTTTGCCGATGTGCTGAGCGGCCACCGGCTGGGCAATGCCGGGCCTGAGCGCAAGGGCCGCGCCGCCCAGCTGAGCGATGCCACCGCCAACCTGCGCCAGACGGCCGATGGCCGCCTGCTGGTGAATGGCACGCGCTATTACTCCACCGGCTCGCTGTTCGCCCATTGGGTGCCCTTCCGCGCCGAGGACGAGGCGCAGCGCCCCGTGCAGGTCTGGGTGCGCCGCACGGCGCCGGGTGTGCAGATCATCGACAACTGGAACGCCTTTGGCCAGAAGACCACCGCCAGCGGCGGTGTGGTGCTGAGCGATGTCGAGGTCGAGCCGCGCGATGTGATTGCGCTGCATGCGCTCAAGGACCGACCGACCCTCTCCGGCCCGGTGTCACAGATTCTGCAAGCCGCCATCGACATGGGCATTGCCCAGGGCGCGTTTGACGAGGCACGCCAGTTTGTGAGGGACAAGACACGCGCCTGGGTGCATTCGGGCGTGGAGCATGCCTGGCAGGACCCCTACATCATCCAGGAGTTTGGCCAGCTGCAGGTGGAGCTGGATGCAGCACGCGAGGTGCTGCTGGATGCTGCGCAGCAGCTCGATGCATTTGCTGCGCAACCCGTCACCGACGAGAGCAGCGCGCAGGCATCCGTCGCCGTGGCGCGCGCCAAGATTTTGACCACCGAGGCCGCGCTGAACGCCAGCGAGCGCCTGCTGGAGCTGGGTGGCACCTCGTCTGCCCGCGCCGGCTACAACCTGGACCGCTTTTGGCGCAATGCCCGCGTGCACACCTTGCACGACCCGGTGCGCTGGAAATACCACCTGCTGGGCAACTACCTACTCAATGGCCGCGCCCCGCGCCGCCACCAGTGGAACTGAGCCGCCGCACCGCACAACGACTTTGACGGGCCAGGCCAGCGCCATGCTGCTGCCAAGCCCATGAGCCACCACCATGACTACCTCTCCCCCTGTGATCGCCGCTGCCAACCCGGTGGCCCCCGCCCCCGCACCACGCCAGCGCCCCCCCGTGTTTGCCAGCGAGCAGGCCGCACTGCAACAGGCCCAGCAGCTGGCCGATGCCTGGGCCGGTGATGCGGTGCTGCGCGACCGCGAGCGCCGCCTGCCCTGGGCTGAAATCGAGGCCTACAGCGACAGCGGCCTCTGGGCCATTACCGTGCCGCGCGCCTATGGCGGCCTGCAGGCCAGCGCCTGGACCGTTGCGCAGCTGATCGCCACCGTGGCCGCAGCCGATGGCTCGCTGGGCCATATTCCGCAGAACCATTTTTATGCGCTAGAGGTGCTGCGTGTGGGCGGCAGTGAAGCGCAGCAGCGCTTTTTCTACGAGCGGGTGCAGGCGGGCGAGCGCTTTGGCAATGCGCTGTCCGAGATCGGCCACCGCGACTACCGCCGCCGTTCGCGGTTGGAGCGGGGCGCGTCGGGCTGGGTGCTCAATGGCCGCAAGTTCTACTGCACCGGCGCCATCTTTGCGCACTGGATTCCGGTGCAGACCATGCAGGTGATCGACGAGGCCCAGGAGCCCGTCAGTGTGATGGTGTTTGTGCCGCGCACGGCCCCGGGCGTGACGGTGATTGACGACTGGGACGGCATGGGCCAGCGGGTCACCGGCAGCGGCTCGGTGCTGCTGGAGAACGTCGCCATTGATGAGGCCTGGATCGTGCCTTTCCAATCGAGCTTTGACAGCCCCAGCACCATCGGCCCGTTTGCGCAGATCATCCACGCCGCCATCGACCTGGGCATTGGCGAGGGCGCGCTGCGCGCCACCTTGCCCTTTGTGCGCAGCCAGTCGCGCGCCTGGGTGGATGCCGGCGTGGTGCAGGCGAGCGATGACCCCTTGACCCTGCAGGCGCTGGGCAATGTGGAGCTGCGCCTGCATGCGGCGCGCGCGCTGCTGCGGCGCTCGGGCAGCTTGGTCGATGCTGCGCAGCAAGAACCCACCGCCCACACGGTGGCCGCCGCCTCGGTAGCCGTGGCGCAGGCGCGTGCGCTGGCGCATTCTGCCGGCCTGCTGGCGGCCAACAAGCTGCTGGAGCTGGGTGGTACCTCGGCCACCTTTGCCGAGCATGGCTTTGACAGCTATTGGCGCAATGTGCGCACCCATACCCTGCATGACCCGGTGCGCTGGAAATACCATGCCATCGGCAACTATGCGCTGAGCGGCGTGCTGCCACCGCGCCACGGAGCGCTGTGATGGCCAGCCCAACCAGCGCGCGGGCGCCCATCATCCTCAATGCCTTCAACATGGCCAGCGTTGGCCATATCAACCATGGGCTGTGGACGCATCCGCGCGACCAATCGAGCCACTACCAACGGCTGGACTACTGGACCCGCTTGGCCAAGGAGCTGGAGCGCGGCCTGTTTGACGGCCTCTTTATCGCCGACATCATTGGCGCCTACGACACCTACCAGCAGTCCGTTGATGTGACTCTGCGCGAGTCGGTGCAGTTGCCGATCAATGACCCGACCCTGGTGGTGCCTGCGATGGCCGCGGTGACCGAGCACCTGGGCTTTGGCGTGACGGTCAATCTCAGCTACGAGCAGCCCTATCTGCTGGCGCGGCGCTTTTCTACCTTGGACCACCTGACCCAGGGGCGCATTGGCTGGAACATCGTCACCGGCTACCTCGACTCGGCCGCCCGTGCCATGGGCCAGCGGCAACAGCTGGCGCACGATGCCCGCTATGACCGCGCCGATGAGTTCATGGACGTGCTCTACCAGCTCTGGGAAGGCAGCTGGAGCGACAGCGCCGTGCGGCGCGACCGTGCAGGCCGCATCTATGCCGACCCGCAGCAGGTGCGGCGTGTGCAGCACAGCGGCCCGCATTTTCAGGTCGATGGCTACCACCTGAGCGAACCCTCGCCGCAGCGCACGCCCGTGCTGCTGCAGGCGGGCAGCTCTGGCCGGGGCCTGCAGTTTGCCGCGCGCCATGCCGAATGCGTGTTTATGGCGATCCAGGACAAAGACGCCACCGCCGCGCTGGTGCGCCAGTTGCGGGCGGAGGCCGTGCGTGCCGGCCGCCAGCCGGGCGACATCAGGGTGCTGGTGGGCATGACCCCAGTGGTTGGCGCCACCACGCGCCAGGCCCAGGAAAAGTACCAGGAGTACTGCCGCTATGCCAGCCCCGAGGCCGCACTGGCGCATTTGTCTGCCACCGCCGGCATTGATTTCTCCACCTACCAGCGCGACACGCCGCTGCTGCAGCAGCACCGCAGCAATGGCATCGAGAACTCGATCAAGCGCCTGGCCAATGGCCGCGAGGACTACCGCCTGGGCGACTTGCTCGATGAGCTGGCCTTGGGCGGGCGCTATGCCACCGTCGTCGGCGATGCCCAGCAGATCGCCGACGAGATGCAGTCCTGGGTGGACGAGGCGGGTGTTGATGGCTTCAACCTCGCCCGCACCGTGGTGCCCGAGTGCTTTGGCGACTTTATTGACCTGGTCGTCCCCGAGCTGCAGTCGCGGGGCCTGCACAAGAGCGCTTACGCGCCCGGCAGCATGCGTCACAAATTATTTGGCCAAGGGGATCGCCTGCCGGATCACCACCATGCGCAGCAGTTTCGCCAGTCCGTCCAAGGCGGTGGTGCCCAGGCATCGCCATCTGTCTCTACTCAACACGCCCAGGCCTTGGCTTGATCGCTCCCCAGGAAATCCCATGTCTCAGAACCCTACATCTCCGCTGCCGGGCCAACGCCGGCGTTTTCTGTCCACGTCGCTGGCGGCAGGCGCCGCGCTGGCCACGGGGGCCTGGCGCAGCACGGCCCGGGCCGCCGTACCGGCAACCACCAAAGTACTGAAAGTCGGGGTCACCTCGGGCCCGCATGAGCAGGTGTTTGAGGCCGTCAAGAAGGTGGCCGAGCGCGACTATGGCCTCAAGATCGAGATCGTGTCCTTCAGCGACTATGTGATGCCCAATGCCGCACTGGATGCGGGCGATCTGGATGCCAACAGCTTCCAGCATGGTCCGTTTTTGCAGGCAGCGATCCGCGCACGTGGCTACAAGCTGGTGGGATTTGGCCGTACCTGGGTGGGCCCGATTGCGCTGTTCTCCAAGCGCTACAAGCGGCTCGAAGACGTGCCGGTGGGCGCGCAGATTGCGCTGCCCAACGACCCGGCCAATGGTGGGCGTGTGCTGCTGCTGTTGGAGAAGGGCGGGCTCATCAAACTTAAGCCCGGCATCGACCCGATCAAGGGCGTGTTTGCCTCGACCCAAGACATCACAGACAACCCGCGCAAGCTGCGCTTTGTAGAGCTGGAATCGCCGATGCTGGTGCGTGCGATGGACGATGTGGACCTGGCCGCCATCAATGCCGACTACGCCTACAAGGCGGGGCTCAACCCGACCAAGGACTCGCTGTTGGTCGAGGGTGGCGACAGCCCCTATGTCTGCCTGATTGCGGTGCAGGAGAAAAACCGCAACGCCCCCTGGGTGCCGCAGCTGGTGGCCGCCTACCGCACTGACGAGGTGCGCAGCTATATCCAGCAGGCCTTCAATGGCGTGGTCCTCCCATCGTGGTGATCGCGCACCCCACCTACTGCGCTCACTGACTGCCTTCACCGACACCGGCTATGACTGACAAAAAAATCATGCATGTCAACGCGTTCAACATGAACTGCGTGGGCCATATCCACCACGGCCTGTGGACGCATCCGCGCGACCAGTCCACCCAGTACCACACGCTCAAGTACTGGACCGATATTGCCAAGCTGCTGGAGAAGGGCCTGTTTGACGGCCTCTTCATAGCCGACGTGGTGGGCTACTACGACGTCTACCAGCGCGGGGTGGACCTGACCCTGCGCGAGGCCATCCAGCTGCCGGTGAACAACCCCTGGCTGCTGGTGTCAGCCATGGCGGCGGTGACCGAGCACCTGGGCTTTGGGCTGACGGCGACGGTCAACGCCCACCACCCCTACACCTTTGCCCGCGATGTCAGCACTTTGGACCAGCTCAGCAATGGCCGCATTGGCTGGAACATCGTCACCGGCTATGTGGACAGCGGCGCGCGCGGCCTGGGCCAGGACGGCCTGGCCGACCATGACAGCCGCTATGACCGGGCAGATGATTTTTTGGCCCTGGCCTACAAGTTCTGGGAAGGCAGCTGGGAGGAGGGCGCCGTGATCGCCGACAAGGCGCGCCGCATCCACACCCTGCCGGACAAGGTGCACCCTGTCGTGCACGATGGCCCGTTCTACCGCGCCAATGCCATCCACATGAGCGCCCCCTCGCCGCAGCGCACGCCGCTGCTGTTCCAGGCCGGCACCTCGCAGCGCGGGCTGCAGTTTGCCGGCCAGCATGGGGAGGGCATCTTTATCGGTGCGCGCACGCCTGAGGCGGCCAGGGATGCCTCGCGCAAGCTGCGTGCTGCGGCGGTGGCCGCTGGGCGCAGGGCCGATGACATCAAGATCTATGTGGGCGCGGCCGTGGTGGTGGCACCCACCCAGGCCGAGGCCGAGGAGAAATACGCCGACTACCTGGCCTATGCCAGCGCCGAAGGGGGCCTGGCGCATTTTGCCGCCAGCACCGGCGTGGATTTTGCGCAGTACGACCTGGACGAGCCCATCGTCTACGGCCAGGGCAATGCCATCCAGTCTGCCGTGCAGGCCGCCCAGCAGCAAGGGCTGACCACGCGGCGCAAGCTGCTCGAACAGTTCAGCCTGGGCAGCCGCTACAACACCATCGTGGGCGACCCGCAGCAGGTGGCCGATGCGCTGGAGCGCTGGCTGGATGTCGGCGAGATCGATGGCTTCAATCTCACCCGCATCGTCGTGCCCGAGACCTGGGAGGACTTTGCCCGCCTGGCCGTGCCCGAGCTGCAAAACCGGGGCCGCTACCGCACGCGCTACGAAGAGGGCAGCCTGCGCCACAAGCTGTTTGGCCGTGGCGATGGCCTACCCGCCAACCACCCCGGCGCGCAGCAGCGCCGATAAGCACCGAGATTTTTTTGAAAGCAGCCATGAAGTTTTTCCCCACATTGACAGCCCTGCTGCTGTCGCTCGCCACCCTGGGTGCCGCCCAGGCCCAGCCACTGCGCATCGGTGTCACGCCCGGCTCGCTCGCCGATTCGGCCCAGATTGCCGCGCGCGAAGCCAAGGCCCAGGGCCTGGATGTGCAGATTGTCGAGTTCACCGACTGGACGTTGCCCAATACCGCGCTGGTCAACCGCGATCTGGATCTGAACTACTACCAGCACCAGGCATTTTTAGACACTTTCAACCGCGAAAACCGCCAGGATCTGCGCGCCGTGGCCGTCGGCTCGCGCGGCAACATCGGCATCTTCTCCAAGCGCTACAAAAGCCTGGAGAGCCTGCCCAGTGGCGCCAGCGTAGCGCTGGCCAATGACACCTCCAATCAGGCGCGGGCCATTGCTACCTTGCGCGATGCGGGCCTGCTGACCTTGCGTGCCAATGCGCCCCAGTTGGCACAGATCGACGACATCGCCAGCAACCCCAAGAAGCTCAAGTTCATCGAGGTGGCCGGCCCCCAGCTGGCGCGGGCGCTGGATGACGCTGACATCACCGTGGTGAGCCTGGGCGGCCTGCTGCAGGCGGGCCAGCTGGAGACCGCCCGCAAGGGGCTGTACTACAGCGTGGGCTCGGATGCCTTCTGGGCCATCCACTTTGTCACCCGGGCCGACAACGTCAAGGACGCGCGGGTGCGCAAGTTCATCGATATCTACCAGCAATCCCAGGCGGTGCGCCAGCAGATCCACACGTCGTACGCCAATGAAAGCCGCTTCTACAGCCTGCCCTGGCTGAAGTAAGCGCACCAACCCCAAGAGGAGAGATGATGAAGACATTTGCGCTGAAAAAATACCTGCTGGCGCTGGGCGCTGGCGCATTGGTGGTAGCCACCGCTGCTGCTGCACCGTTGAAGATTGGGGTCACCCCCGGGTCGCTCGCCGACTCGGTGCAGGTGGCAGCCAAGGAGGCGCGCCAGGCCGGGCTGGAGGTGCAGGTGATCGAGTTCACCGACTGGACCACGCCCAACACCGCGCTGGATGCGGGCGATATCGATATCAACTACTTCCAGCACCAGGCGTTTTTGGACAATGCCATCCGCGACCGGGGCTACAAGATTGAGAGCGTGGGCCTGGGCCTGCTGCCCAATATCGGCCTGTATTCCAAAAAGCATGCAGCGCTGGCCGATATCCCGGTGGGCGCTTCGGTCGGGGTGGCCAATGACCCGGTCAACCAGGCCCGGGGCCTGCTGCTGCTGCAGACGGCAGGGCTCATCCAGCTGCGCCCTGGCGTGGGCGCCAAGGCCAGCGTGAACGATGTGGTGGGCAACCCGCGCAAGCTCAAGCTGCTGGAGGTGGAAGGCCCGCAGCTGGTGCGGGCGCTTGACGATGTGGCCCTCGCCCAGGGCTACCCGGCCCACCTGGTCAACGCCGGCCAGCGCGAGCTGGCCAGCCGCGCGCTGCTGTACTCCACTGTCGATGACCTGTATTACGCCATCCGCTTTGTGGCCCGCAGCGACCGCAAGCAAGACCCGCGCATTGCGCAGTTTGTGCAGATCTACCAGGCATCGCCCGCGGTCGCCAAGCAAATCAGTGCCTCGTTTGCCGATGACCCCAAGCTCTACTCGCTGCCTTGGAAAAACACCGCGAAAGCCGCACCATGAGCCAGGCCACGCTGACACGCCCCGTGCCCGAAGCTGCTGAGGCCGCCGATGCCAACGCCCCGAGCCTGGCCGCGCTGCAGCAGCGCTTTGCGCCGGTGTTTGCGCGTATTGCCGAGGGCGCTGCCGAGCGCGAGCACCGCCGCACCCTCGCCCATGCACCGCTGCAATGGCTGCGCGAGAGTGGCTTTACCGCCCTGCGCTTGCCAAAGGCCTTGGGCGGCAGTGGCGCATCGCTGGAGCAGTTGGTGGCCTTGCTGGTGGACCTGGCCGAGGCGGACCCCAACCTCACCCAGATCCTGCGGCCGCATTTTTTGTTTGTGGATCGCGTGCTTTACCAGGGCACGCCCGAGGCGCAGCGCCACTGGCTGCCCTTGGTGGCGCGTGGTGACACCTTTGGCAATGCCACGACCGAGGTGGGCGAGGGGGCCGTCGGCAGCCTGCAGACCACCTTGGTGCCTGACGGAGCAGCGCCTGGCCAGTGGCGGCTCAACGGCCAGAAGTTCTACAGCACCGGCAGCCTGTATGCCGACTGGATCAGCGTGCTGGCCCGCACCGTGGTGCCCGGCCAGGCCGAGCAGAGCGCGCATGCGCTGGTGGCGGGTGAGGCCCAAGGGGTGGAGCGGCTTGATGACTGGCGCGGCTTTGGCCAGCGCTTGACCGGCTCGGGCACCACCGTTTTGCGCGATGTGCTGGTTCCAGAGCATGCGGTGCTGCAGTTTCGCAGTGGTGAGCCCTCGCCCATCGTGGCCTTTGCGCAGCTGTTCCACCTGGCGAGCCTGGCGGGCATCGCCCGCGCGCTCAGCCGCGACACCCTGGCCTATGTGCAGGCGCGCCGCCGTGTGTTCAGCCATGGCGCTGCCGCCTTGCCCAAGGATGACCCGCTGGTGCAACACATCGTGGGCCAGCTGGCCAGTACTGCTTACATGAGCGAGCTGGTGGTGCGCGATGTGGCCCAGGCGCTGGGCCCGATTTTGCGCAGCGCCGAGGCCGGCAACGCGCGCGCGGACAAGGCCCAGCTCGATGCGCTGGAGCTGCGTGCCGCCCAGGCCCAGGTGGCGGTGGTGGATGCGGTGCTGCAGGCGGCCACGCGCATGTTTGATGTGGGCGGGTCGAGCGCGCTGGCTGAGGACCTGCGGCTGGACCGCCACTGGCGCAATGCCCGCACCCTGGCCTCGCACAACCCGGTCATCTACAAGGCCAAGTCGGTGGGCGACATGCTGCTCAACGGGGCCGAGCCGGTCTACTTCTGGCAGGTGGGCCGCGCAGCAAAAAACGAATAAGGACATGAGATTTCATTCCTTGGCCTGCGGCAGCGCAGTGGGTGTAATGGTTGTCTTGACGCTGGAGGCAGCGACCCGGATAGGCCGGGCCCTGGCCCCTGGCGTGTGAACGATTGGAATGAACATGAGCCGCGTTTTGAAAACCGTCATCGTCAACGGCAGCCTGGGCAAGCCTTCGCGCACCCGCAGCCTGCTCGACAGCCTGCACCTGCAACTGGGCCAGGCCCTGGGCCAGTCGGCCGAGCCGCTGCGCCTGGATGTGCGCCATATCGACCTGGTCGATCTGGTGGCCGACATCGGCCCGGTGCTGTACAAGGATGCGCTGCCCGCCCCCGCCCGTGATGCGCTGGAGGCGATTGAGGGCGCGGACTTTTTGATCGTCGGCTCTCCCGTGTACCGCGGCAGCCTGCCGGGCCTGCTCAAGCATCTGTTTGACCTGGTGGACCAGCATGCGCTGCAGGGTACGCCCGTGCTGCTGGCCGCCACCGGCGGCAGCCCGCGCCACTCGCTGGTGCTGGACCACCAGCTGCGCCCGCTGTTCGGCTTTTTCTCGGCCTTGACCTTGCCCATCGGCGTCTATGCGACGCCAGAAGACATCCAGGGCGGCGTGGTGGTGAGCGAGGCGCTGCACAAGCACATCGCCTTGGCCGTGCAACTGGCGGTGCCGGTGCTGCAGGGCTTGCCGCACAACCAGCGCAGCAGCCAACCAGCCTTGCACGCGCTGGAGCGCCAGGCCGCCTGAGCGCGCAGCGCGGGCCTGCGGTCCGTGCTGCCCCTTGTGTGACCTGCCCTTGGGGTTGGCCAGGCCTGCAAGCGGCCGGGCCCGCCCTGCGGCGTTCGCTGCACGCCTTTGCATTGCAGCACCTCTCCCCCTCAGCCATGGCCTCTACCTCCTCCACGCCCGAGCTGTTCTGGTTCCTGCCCACCTCCGGAGATACCCGCTATCTGGGCGCCTCGGATTTTGGCCGACAGCCCACGCCCGAGTACCTGCGCAGCATTGCCACCACCAGCGAGAACCTGGGCTATGACGGCCTGCTGATCCCGACCGGCAGCTCTTGCCTCGATCCCTGGGTGGTGGCATCCAGCCTGGCGCCTGTCACCCACCGCATCAAGCTGTTGGTGGCGCTGCGCACCTCGCTGGGCATGCCGGTGCCCAGCGCGCGCCAGGCCGCCACCTTGGACCAGGCGCTCGCCGGGCGCCTGCTGCTCAATGTGGTGCCAGGGGGCGATGCCACCGAGCTGGAAGCGGACGGCGTGTTTTTGGCCCACGACGAGCGCTATGCCTATGCCGATGAGTTTCTGACCATTTGGCGGCGTCTGCTGTCCGGCGAGACGGTGGATTTCGAGGGCAAGTACTTCAAGGTCAAACAGGGTAAGAATTTTTTCGAGTCGCTGCAAAAGCCGTATCCGCCTTTGTACTTTGGCGGCTCCTCGGATGCCGCGCATGACCTGGCGGCCAAGCATGTCGATGCCTACCTGACCTGGGGCGAGCCGCCCCAGGCGGTGGCGCGCAAGTTTGCCGATATCCGGGCGCGGGCCGCAGCCGCTGGCCGCCAGCTGCGCCTGGGCGTGCGCCTGCATGTGATCGTGCGCGAGACCAACGAAGAGGCCTGGGCCGATGCCGAGCGCCTGATCAGCAAGCTGACCGACGAAGACATTGCCAAGGCGCAGCAGAACCAGGCGCGCATGGACTCGGTCGGCCAGGCGCGCATGGCGGCGCTGCATGGCGGCAACCGCCAAAAGCTGGAGGTGGCCCCCAACCTCTGGGCTGGCGTGGGCCTGGTGCGCGGCGGTGCCGGCACCGCGCTGGTGGGCGATGCGGCGACGGTGGCCGAGCGCTTGCGCGAGTACATGGACATTGGTGCCGATACCTTTGTGCTGTCCGGCTACCCGCACCTGGAGGAGTCGATCCGCTTTGCTGAATTGGTGTTCCCGCTGCTGGGCAAGAAGCGCTTGACTACCGCGCGCTCGCAGACCGGCGGCGCGTTTGATGTTCGTAGTGTTCAACCCTGGAAGGAATCGGCTTCATGAGCCTGCCCGTGATCGATATGCGCTGCCGGCCAGCGTTTTTGCACAACTTTTTTGGCGCAACCCCAGGCTCGCCCGAGCATGACACCGCCCGCTGGTTGAACCGGCGCGTGGGTACGAGGGGCAGCGATACGCACTTTGAAGAATCGCTGACCCAAGACGGCTTTTTAAAGGCGGTGCGCGATGCCGGCCTGAGCCAGGCGGTCGTCGTGGGGCGGCATACGCCCTCGCAGCACCTGCCCAATGACACCATCCACCAGATCGTGCAGGGCCACCGCGAGTTGCTGGGCATTGCCGGGGTCGACCCGGTGCTGCAGGGCGAGCAGGCAGCGCTCGATGAGATCGAGCGTGCGGTGAAGGTACTGGGCCTGCGCGGCATCGACCTGGAGCCCGGCTTTGGCGACCCCGCCCGCCACCCTGATGACCCCGTGTACTGGCCCATTTACGAGCGCGCGCGGGAGCTGGGTGTGCCGGTGTTCCTGATGAGCGGCCCGACCACGCCGGACCCGAGCTTTAACGACCCGGCGCGCCTGGCCAAGGTCGCCCAGGCCTTCCCTGATCTGCCGCTGGTGGTCTACCACGGCTACTGGCCGCGCGTGCAAGAGGCCATTGGCCTGGCCTTCCGCTACGCCAATGTCTACCTGGTGCCAGACATGTATGTGTTCCAGCCCGGCAACCAGGCCTATGTGCAGGCCGCCAACCAGTTCCTGGGCGACCAGCTGCTGTTTGGCTCGTCCTACCCCTTCCGCCCCATTGGCCAGAGCATTGAGGACTTCTTGGCACTCGGCTTTGACGAGGCCGTACTGCCCAAGCTGCTGCATGGCAATGCAGCGCGGATCTTGGGGCTGTAACCCGCGCCTGTTCCGCCCCCCTCTGACCGCAACCCAAGTGCCCGGCCGCCTCAGCAGCCGGGCACTTTCGCAAAGGCGGCTGCCAGATGGTCAATCAGCGCCCGCACTGCCGGCAGCATGCCCCGGCGTGATGCAAATACTGCATGCACGGCCTCTTGGCGCGGGCCCCATTCGGGCAGTACCTTGACCAAGGTGCCTTTTTCCAGCTGCTCGTGCACCATGATCATCGGCAACTGCACCACACCCAGGCCGGCCATGGCCGCGCTGCGCAGCGCCACCATGTCGGTGGTGATCAGGCGTGGCTCGTGGGGCACCTGGATGTTGGGCAGGCTGTCGTGTTCCAGCTTCCAGACAAACTGCTGCTCGGGCGAGCCCAGCCAGAGGCTGGGCCAGTGCGACAGATCGGCGGGGCTGCGCACTATGCCCTGGCGGGAGGTCAGGATGGGGCTGGCCACCAGGTGCTGGGCATGGACCGAGAGCATGCGTACCGACAGATCGCTGTCTTGCAGCGGCATCGTGCGCACGCGGATCGCCAGGTCAAAGCCTTCGCCAATCACATCGACGGCGCGGTTGGTGGCATCGAGCTGCATGGTGACTTCGGGGTACATGACCATGAAGTCGGTCAACATGCGCTCGACCAGCTCATGGAGCAAGGTGATGGGGCAGCTCAGCCGCACAACGCCCCGGGGCTGTGACTGCACCGCCTCAATGCTCAGTTGCGCGGCCTCGGCCTCGACCAGCATGGCCTTGCAGTGCTGGTAGTAGGTCTGGCCCAGCTCGGTGACGGCGAATTTGCGGGTTGAGCGCAGCAAGAGGCGCACGCCCAGCCGCTCTTCCAGCAAGGCAATGCGCCGGCTGAGCTTGGACTTGGGCATGCCCAGCGCGCGCCCGGCAGGCGCAAAGCCGCCGTGGTCCACTACTTGAACAAAGTAGAACAAATCATTCAGATCGAAATGCTGCATGGCTGGCTTGGAGAGGCAGGGCTATCGTTCAGGAAATAGAACTATCAAGGCAGATTATGCCGTCTACCGCTTTCAGTGTTTCAGCACCACAATCATCAATACAGCCTCCGACACCGAGATTGGAGGCCAGACAGGAAATCCCGATGAAAAACGTTCTGCATGTCCAAGACGCACCCCGCCAGCACTGGGTTGGCGACGGCTTTCCCGTGCGTTCGCTGTTTTCTTACCAAAGCCACGGCCAGGTCCTGAGCCCCTTTTTGTTGCTGGACTTTGCCGGCCCGGCCGAATTTACCCCAGCCAGCACGCCACGCGGTGTGGGCCAGCATCCCCACCGGGGCTTTGAGACGGTGACCATCGTCTATGACGGCGAAGTGGCGCACCGTGACTCCACCGGCCAGGGGGGAGAGATTGGCCCCGGCGATGTGCAATGGATGACGGCGGGCGCCGGTATCTTGCATGAGGAGTTCCACTCGCCTGCGTTTACGGCCCAAGGCGGCAAGCTGCGCATGTTGCAGCTGTGGGTCAACCTGCCCGCCAAGGACAAGGGCGCAGCCGCTGGCTACCAGGCCATCAGCCAGGCGCAGATCCCTGCGGTGGCCTTGCCCGGTGGCGGCCAGGTGCGTGTGATTGCGGGTGACTACCAGGGCCAGCAAGGCCCCGCCAAGACCTTCACGCCCATGCATGTCTGGGATGTGCGGCTGGTTGCGGGTGAGACGCTGGAGCTGGATTTGCCCGAGGGCTGGAGCACGGCGCTGGCGATGGTGCAGGGCGCCGTGCTGGTCAACGGCAAGGATGTGGCCCGCGAGGCGCAGCTGGTGGTGATGGCACAAGAAGGGCGCCGCCTCACGCTGGAGGCCAATGGCGATGTGGCCTTGCTGCTGATGAGTGGCGAGCCGATTGACGAGCCCATCGTGGGTTATGGCCCCTTTGTCATGAACAGCCAGCAGGAAATTGTGCAGGCGGTCAATGACTTCAACAGTGGCAAGTTTGGCAGCATGCAAGCCTGATCGGCGGGTCTGAGATGCGCGACTCGAGCTCTCAGTAGCTCATAAAAAAATGGACACCTCGGTGTCCATTTTTGCTGTGTAGCTCGCTAAACGGGCGATGGCTTACCAATTCGCCTTCATGCGGTCATAGACCCAGTCGCCAAAGCGGCGGTGCGCTTGGGGCGTGTAGTTCACCAAGTCCGAGAACAGGTACTGGTCCACCTTGGAGGCATCGACCAGGGTGTCGGCGGTGCACAGCGAGGAGTTGATCTGGTTGGCGCCGATGTTCAGGCCATTGGTCGCGTCTGCGGTGGTGCAGGCCGGATCGGTGTAGTTGGTGAAGCTGTAGCTGCCAGGGTTGCCGGTCATGGAGTTGAAGTAGTACTGCACGTCGGCGTACAGCACTTCCGTGCCCGACAGGCCGTACAAGGCGTTCAGCAGGCCATTGTTGAAGGCCGTGGTGGCGGCTTCCAGGGTGCTGGAGGGCTTGGGATCTGCGCTGGGTTGCGCCTTGTCCAGGCTGATGGCCCACAGGGTACGGCCCAGGTTGGGGGTGCCTACGGACAGAATGCGGGGCGCGCCTGCCGTGTTGAGGCGGCGCACCTGGGCAGCGAGTTGCTGGCCAGCGGTGGTCATGTCGGCCAGGTACTGGTCGCGGGTCTTGGTGCCGGCGGCGAATTCGTTGTAGCCAGCGATGACATCGCTCATGCCGCCGCTCATCAGCACAAACTGGTTGCTGGTGAAGCTGGGGTTGGCAGCCAGGTAGCTGTCAATCTGGGCGGTGATGGAGGGGGCATTGGTCGTGCCGGTGGCATCGGCCTGGGACACGCGGGCATTGCCATAGGCATAGGCGGTGCCGCCTTCCTTGGCCGCTTTGATCGTCAGGTCATAGCGGTAGGCGATTTCGCGCGTCCAGTTGTTGTAGCTGCCGTTGCTGACCGAGTAGGGGCGGCCATTGGCGTTTTGGCCCAGGTCGGTCATTGCATCACCAAAGGTGATGATGCTATCGGGGCGAATTGAGTTTGCGGTTGAGCTCGATCCGCAGGCCGCCAAAATGGCCACCGAGGCAGCAGCCACGGCGGTCAACATGGTACGGCGCATCCAGTTTGCTGCCATGAGAGTTCTCCAATAAGTAGTGCGTAGTGTAGCGAGGCTGACCTTGGCCACCACAGCGATGAGGTAAAGAGTGGTAAACGAAGCGGAACCGGGCCTGTCAGCCCGCAGCCGCCGCGCGCTGCAAGCGGTCACTGACGCCTTCCCAATCGGCGCTGTCCGGCGGGGTTTCGATCCAGATAAGTTTGGCGCCCCAGTCGTCAAAATCGCGCAGCAGGCCAAACAGCTCGTGGGCGGTGGCCAGCGGGGCATCGGGCATGCGCTGCAGGCGCAGCTGCGTGCTGCTGCTGCGCAGCGGACTGCGGTGGTAAACGGCGATGTGCCGCGCATCGGCGCCCAGCACATCCAGCGCCGATTGCAGCTGCTTGGCATCCATCAGCCGCAGCTTGGCGCTGGGCGCATAGTGCGCCAGCAAGGTGCCCGAGGCGCGCGGCGTGTCTGCCGTCAGCTCTTGCATCGACAAGGGGCGGGTGCCGCAGGCGCGTTGGATATCGTCGCGCGTGATGGCGCCGGGGCGCAGCAGCACGGGCAGGCCGCGCGTGCAATCGACAATGGTTGATTCAATGCCGATATCGCAGGCGCCGCCATCGAGCACCAGCAAGTCATCGCCCAGCTCGGCGGCCACATGCGCGGCCGTAGTGGGGCTGACGCGCCCAAACTTGTTGGCGCTGGGCGCTGAGACACCCCAGACCGGCGGGCTGAGCTGCTGGCAGGCCCGCAGCACCGCTTGCGCCACCGGGTGCGAGGGGCAGCGCAGGCCTACGCTGTCCTGGCCTGCGGTGGAGGCATCGGCCGCACCGGGCCGGCGCGGCAGGATCAGGGTGAGCGGCCCGGGCCAGAAAGCATCGATCAGCTGCTGGGCAAACACCGGCACCGCCTTGGCATAGCGCTGCGCGCCGGCGGCATCGGCCACATGCACGATCAGCGGGTGGTCGGCGGGCCGGCCCTTGGCGCTGAAGATCTGCGCCACGGCGGCATCGTTGTCGCTGTCAGCGGCCAGGCCGTAGACCGTCTCGGTCGGCAGGCCGACCAACCGCCCCGCCTGCAGCGCCAGCGCCGCAGCGCGCACCGAGGTGTCGAGCTTTCCATCCAGTATCACGGGCGATCCTCTTAGAACGGGGCAATGCCCAGGATGGCGGCCGCCTGCAGGGCGGTTGCGCGCACCTGCTCAGGCGTGGCGGCGGTGATGTTCAGGTGGCCCATCTTGCGGCCGCGCTTGGCATCGACCTTGCCGTACAGATGCAGGTGGCAGCCGGGCAGCGCCAGGATCTGGTCCCAGGCCGGCGTCTGCGCGCTGGCGCTGTTGGTGAACCACAGATCGCCCAGCAGGTTGAGCATGATGGCAGCGCTGTGCTGGCGCGGCTGCACCAAGGGCAGGTTGGCCATGCAGCGCACCTGCAGTTCGAACTGCGACACATCCAGCGCGTTCTGGCTGTAGTGGCCGCTGTTGTGCGGGCGGGGGGCGATCTCGTTGACCACCAGCTGGCCGCTGTCGAGCACAAAGAACTCCACGCAGAGCACGCCGACATAGTCCAGGCCCTCGGCCACTGACTGGGCTGCGGCAATCGCCTGCTCGGCCTGGGCTGCAGGCAGGTTGCCGGCATAGACCTCGGTCACCGCCAGGATGCCGTCGCGGTGCAGGTTGCGCTGTACCGGCAGGTGCACGATGGTGCCCTGGCGGCTGCGGGCCACGATGACCGAGCACTCATGCGCCAGCGGCAGCATTTTTTCCAGCACGCAGGCGACCTGGCCCAGTTCGGCCCAGGCGGCGGCCAGTTCCGCACGGGTTTTGACACGGACCTGGCCCTTGCCGTCATAGCCCATGCGCGAGGTTTTCAAAATACCGGGCAGCAGGGCGTCGTTCACGGCGGCCAGCTGCTCGGCCGTCTCGATGACGGCATAGGGCGCGCAGGGCACGCCACATTTCACAAAGTGGGCTTTTTCAGCCGCGCGGTCCTGGGCGATGGCCACGGCAGAACCGGCAGGCGACACCGGCAGGCTTTGCGCGAGCTGGTTCAGCGCGGCGGCGGGCACGTTCTCGAATTCGGTGGTGACTGCTGCGCACAGGCGCGCCAGTTCGGCCAGGCCTTGGGGGTCTTCATAGCCGCTGCGCACATGGTGGTGGCTGACCAGGCCGGCTGGGCTGGTGGCATCCGCGTCCAGCACGGCGGTGAAGTAACCCATCGATTGGGCTGCGTGGGCAAACATGCGGCCAAGCTGGCCGCCGCCCAAAACGCCCAAGGTGGCGCCGGGCAAGATGGGCTGGGCGCTCGCTGGCTCGTTAGGGTGGCCGGCGCTCATGCGTTCACCGGCAAGGTCATGTTGCGGGCCGCTTCGGTCTGCGCGGCGCGGAAGGCGTCGAGCTGGGCACGCAGTGCCGGGTCTTCGCTGGCCAGCATGGCCACGGCAAACAGGGCGGCATTGGCAGCGCCCGCCTGGCCGATGGCAAAGGTGGCCACCGGCACGCCCTTGGGCATTTGCACAATGGAATGCAGCGAATCAACGCCCTGCAGATGGCGGCTGGCCACCGGCACGCCCAGCACAGGCACCGTGGTTTTAGCGGCTATCATCCCAGGCAGGTGGGCGGCGCCGCCGGCACCGGCGATGATGGCCTTGAGGCCGCGTTCTACGGCACTCTCTGCATAGCGGAACATGTCGTCAGGCATGCGGTGGGCCGAGACCACCTGGGCCTCAAAGGCAATACCGAATTGCTGGAGAATGTCTACTGCGTGCTGCATGGTCTCCCAGTCGCTGCTGGAGCCCATGACCACGCCAACTTGGATGGGTGTCATAGTGTGGGTTGGCGGGTGTCTAAGGCAAGAATGCCGGCCCCGCGCCAGGGTGGAACCCGCCATTTTACTTTTTGCAGTGAAGCTGCCTGATCAACACGGATTTTTAGCGACATGATCGACGTCACCATTGAGAATTTTGAAGCCGAAGTCATCCAGGCATCCATGCAGGTGCCCGTGCTGGTGGACTTTTGGGCACCGTGGTGCGGTCCCTGTAAAACCCTGGGCCCCTTGCTGGATAAGCTCGAAGTCGACTATGCCGGTCGCTTCAAGCTGGTCAAGATCGATTCCGACCAGGAGCAGCAGCTGGCGGGCATGTTTGGCATCCGCTCCATTCCCACTTGCGTGCTGATGATCGGCGGCAAGCCGGTGGATGGCTTTATGGGCGCCCAGCCCGAAGGCAAGCTGCGCGAGTTTCTGGACAAGCACCTGCCCTCGGAGGCTGCACTGGCGGCAGAGGCCGGTGCCGACGAGGCCCAGCAGCTGCTGGACAGCGGCGATGTGCAAGCGGCGCTGCAGATGCTGAAAGAGGCCTTGGAGGCCGACCCCAGCAATGACGATGCCCGCTTTGACTACGCCCGACTGCTGATTCAGACCGGAGCCGTTACTGAGGCCGAATCCCTGCTCGAAGAGCCGCTCAAGCGCATCCAGCAGCCGCTGCGCTTTGTGGCGCTCAAGGCCTGGGCCCAGGCGATCCGCTTTGTGCATGAGGACGACCGGGGCGATTGGCCGCTGGAGCAGTTCGATGCCGCGATTGCGGCCAACAAGCGCGATTTCGACACCCGCTTTGCCAAGGCCCGGGCGCTGATGGCCGAAGGCCAGTGGACCGCCAGCATGGACGAGCTGCTGGAGATCATCATGCGCGATAAGGCTTGGAACGACCAGGCTGCCCGCAAGCTGTTTGTGGCCATCCTGGAGCTGCTGACCCCGCCCAAACCCAAGGCCGCCGAGACCGTGCCCGGCACCACGGCCGGTGGTATTGCGCTGACCGGCAAGGCCAGCAAGCAAGAGGACGAAGTGGCGGCCTTGCTCAGCAGCTACCGCCGTCGCCTGAGCATGGCGCTGAACTGAGGCCCAAGACTGCGGCGGCCTGCTTCCTGTACAGTGTGACCCTACACCCCGTTGCATTTGCAAAAACGGAGTGTAGTAGTTTGCACCTATACTGATAGCAGCAAAGCGGCGATGGGTGCGCCATGTGCCCATTTTGAGCGTTGATAGGCTGAAAGCTCGAGTCTTTGACGCTTGGGGCGCATAGGGCGTGCCGCTACCGCAGGAGAATCAACACCATGGGATTGTGGCAAAAACTGTTTGGCTGGCTGAACCCGTCCGCGCCAACGGCTGCCCCCGCTGAAACCCAGAGCCCGCCGGCCGCTGCGGTGGCCGTTAGCGCGCCGCAGGACCCTGCTGCGCGTGGCACACGCGAACCCGCTTTCGACCCCGCTGCCGAGTTGGCCGCGCCAGTGTCCAACCCTTCCAGCGCCTTCGGTGCGCCGCAGTCGCCTGTAGCGGCCGCAGCTGCAGATGCGGCGCCCAGCGCGCAAGCCGATTTGTTCGAGGCCGCTGCCGCGCGCGAGGCCGACATCCCCGCCGCCATTGCCGACCCCGCCTTGCGCGAGGCCCTGTCGACCTATGCCGGCATGGCCTGGGACCGGCAGCTCGATTTTGCCGACAAGGTCGGCGACCGGCCTTGGTCCGCTGACACCGCCCAGGGTCTGATTGCCTTTGGCGATGACCTGCGTTTTCGCATGCAGGTGCTGGGCTCCTACTCCTTCCAATCGGGCACCTGGCTGTGGATCTGGGCCCATACCCAGGCCGAGGTGGCGCCTGCGTTTACCGAAGTGGCTCGCCAGCTCCAGGGCTTTGGCGCGGCCAAGAACCTGGCGCTGTTCACCGAGCCGCGCACGGCGCTGCGCCAGGAAGACCTGCATGTGATCGGCCTGATTGCCGCCGGTGCCGACGACAGCGCAGGCTACTACCTGGGCAACTATGGCGAAGGCATCTTGCTGGCGCTGATCGATCCCGACCATGGCCTGCCGAGCACCGCCCCCAAGCCCGAGCGGGTGCCTAGCGTCGTCTCGCAGCTGATCAGTGATTTTGAGCTGGACCACCGGCTGCTGCTGCAGCACTACCTGCCGGCCAAGGGCTTTAGCGTTCAGGAGACCGGCTCGCGCATCACCGGCCAGCATGGTCCCAACCGCATCGTTGCCGATCTGGACAGCCAGGGCCGCATCAGCGCCGTCTCCGGCAGCCTGGGCCCGGCCTGATCAGAAGCGGTAGTCCAGCGTCTTGCCAGGCGTGCCTGCGGGCGCAACCTCCACGCTGTGGTCGATGGTCTTGCCACCCTCAGCGCTGGCCTTGACCGTATAGCGACCGGCGCCCAGTCGGACCAGGCAGACAGGGCCCTGCGCCTGAAACTGTCCAACTTGCGCGCCTTTCTCCCCCTCGATCACCACTTGGATCTTGGCCAGGTAATCGCCGGATCGGGTGGCAAACAGCAAGGACAGGGGGTAGTCCTTCATCGCCGCGCGCATGGCGGTCGATTCATCAATGCCGATACCGCCACACACATAGTACACATCGCCTGCTTTTTGCAGCGCGGGGTGCTGGGCATGGGCGGCCGTGGCAGACAGCAGCGCGGTGCACAGCACGGCGGCGCTCAGGGTGAAGTTGTGGGTTTTCAAAGCAGTCCTTGGCAGTCATGGATCAGCTTTGACTGTGCCTGTGCGTGGCGGCCGCGCCTGTCAGCCAAGGGCCGACATGGCGGTACGTCAGCGGCGCCTTAGAGCTTAGAAGCGTGGCAGATCCGGGTGCGACAGCTTGCCAGCGCGCACCAGCATCTTGCCGTACTCGGCGCAGCGGTTGAGGGTCGGGATCACCTTGCCGGGGTTGAGCGAGCCTTGCGGGTCAAACGCGGCTTTCAAGGCCAGCATCTGCGCATTCTCTTCGGCCGAGAACTGCACGCACATACTGTTGAGCTTTTCCACGCCCACGCCATGCTCGCCGGTGACGGTGCCACCCATGGCGACGCTGGTCTCCAGAATGTCGGCGCCAAACAGCTCGCAGCGGTGCAGCTGGTCGGGGTCATTGGCATCAAACAAGATGAGCGGGTGCAGGTTGCCGTCGCCGGCATGGAAGACATTGGCGCAGCGCAGCTGGTACTTTTTCTCCATCTGCTGGATGGCGAGCAGGATGTCGGCCAGTCGCTTGCGCGGAATGGTCGAGTCCATGCACATATAGTCCGGGCTCATGCGGCCGCTGGCGGGGAAGGCGTTCTTGCGGCCGCTCCAAAAGCGCAGGCGCTCTTCTTCGTCCTGGCTGATGCTGATAGCCGTGGCGCCCGCTGCGCGCAGCACCTGGCTCATATGGGCAATCTCTTCGGCCACCTCTTCGGGCGTGCCATCGCTCTCGCACAGCAAGATGGCTTCGGCGCTCAGGTCGTAGCCGGCATGCACAAAGTCTTCGACAGCAGCGGTCATCGGCTTGTCCATCATCTCCAGCCCGGCGGGGATGATGCCAGCGGCAATCACCGCGGCCACCGCATCGCCCGCCTTGCGCACATCGTCAAAGCTGGCCATGATGCAGCGCGCCAGCTGGGGCTTGGGGATCAGCTTGACCGTCACCTCGGTGGCCACGGCCAGCATGCCTTCGCTGCCGATCACCGCCGCCAGCAAGTCGTAGCCGGGGACATCCAGCGCCTGGCTGCCAAACTCGATGGGCTCGCCCTCCACGGTGAAGCCTTTGATCTGCAGCACGTTGTGCACCGTGAGCCCGTATTTGAGGCAGTGCACGCCGCCAGAGTTTTCCGCCACATTGCCGCCAATGGTGCAGGCGATCTGGCTCGATGGATCGGGCGCGTAATACAGCCCATAGGGCGCCGCCGCATCGCTGATGGCCAGGTTGCGCACGCCGCACTGCACCACGGCCGTACAGGCGGCGGGGTCGATATGCAGGATCTGGTTAAAGCGCGCCATCGACAAGGTCACGCCGAGGGCAATCGGCAGCGCACTGCCCGACAAGCCCGTGCCCGCGCCGCGTGCCACTACCGGCACCTGCAGCGCATGGCAGGTCTGCAATACTGCCTGCACCTGGGCATAGGTCTCTGGCAGCGCCACTACCAGCGGGCGCTGGCGGTAGGCCGTCAGGCCATCGCATTCATAGGGGGTGGTGTCCTCGTCGTGCCACAGCAGGCAGTCGTCAGGCAATACCTTGCGCAGGGCGGCCACGACTTCGCGCTGGCGTTCGGCGCGCTCGGTCGCGGCGGATGGGGACTGGGGGAGGTCAACCTGGCTCATGCCCCCACTGTAGCAAGTTGCGGGCAGCGGGCAGGTCACCGGGGCAACCGCCTGTAGGCAGCGCCCCCGGCTGGATCAGCGGAAGATGACGGTTTTGTGGCCGTTCATCAGCACGCGGTACTCGCTGTGCCACTTCACCGCGCGGGCCAGCACCTGGCTTTCGGTGTCCTGGCCGCGGGCAGTCAGGTCGTCCACCGTGTCGGTGTGGTAGGCGCGGGCCACATCCTGCTCGATGATCGGGCCTTCGTCGAGGTCGGCCGTCACATAGTGGGCGGTGGCGCCAATCAGCTTCACGCCCCGGTCGTGGGCCTGGTAGTAGGGCTTGGCACCCTTGAAGCTGGGCAAAAAGCTGTGGTGGATGTTGATCGCCCGGCCTGACAGCTTGCTGCACAGATCGTTGGACAGCACTTGCATATAGCGGGCCAGCACCACCAGCTCGGCGCCTTCGGCCTCGATGATCTCGAACTGCTTGGCCTCGGCCTGGGCCTTGGTCGCCGCTGTCACCGGGATGTGGTGGAAGGGAATGTTGTAGCTGGCGGCCAGCTGGTAGAAATCGCGGTGGTTGCTGACGATGGCGCGGATGTCGATGGGCAGCAGGCCTTCCTTCCAGCGGAACAGCAGGTCGTTCAGGCAATGGCCCTGGCGGCTGACCATGATGACGGTCTTGATTTTTTCATCGGCCGCATGCAGGCGCCAGTGCATCTCGAAAGGCTTTGCAAACGCATCCAGGTCCTCCCGCAGCTGGGCGGCAGGCCCGGCATTGGCAAAGCGCACGCGCATGAAGAACAGGCCGGTGGCCGGGTCATTGAACTGGCCGGCTTCTTCGATATTGCTGTCATGGTCCAGCAAAAAGCCCGATACCGCGTGGACCAGCCCTCGGCGATCAGGGCACGAGAGAGTGAGGATGTAAGCATTGGTCATAAGCCTGCCATTGTCGCAGTTTGGCTAGGGAGTTGCCCTGTCAGGGTTTGCTTTTTTACAGGGGTAGAAGCAGAAGCGCATTTTGTAAATAAACGTCAGAAGTATTTATTTATTGTTTTGCAGCCGGCCCGCAGCCATCCGCAGAAAATGCCGAAAAATCAACGATTTTTGCCAGCACTGCGCTGCAGCATCGCCGGCCGCCGCTTGCGCGCTTGCCGCCCG
The DNA here is from genome assembly GCF_024809975.1 of Comamonas sp. BIGb0152. Lineage (GTDB taxonomy): Bacteria > Pseudomonadota > Gammaproteobacteria > Burkholderiales > Burkholderiaceae_C > Comamonas. The sequence continues at coordinate 68,224 of NZ_JANUDY010000012.1, read as the reverse complement.
CACAGCCGCTTGCCACGGCACTTGCCAGCCGTTTTTGCCCGCAGTTTGCGGCCACACAACAAGGGTGGTTTTGGTGGTTTGCAAGCCTGGCGTTTGGGGTTAGATTGGCGTTTGGCTTGCAAGCTCTGCTAAGTTTGTATCAGCCTATCGATTTCACCAAAACCTGCCATGGCCTCCGCCTGAGCCTCGACCTGCCAGTGCTCGGCGTCCGGGCATTGTGCGCGGCTGCTCGCCGCCCAGGCCCGCCTGCGCAGGACTGATTTTTGAGGACAGACCCCATGAAACGCGACAACATCACCCAGTCTCCCGAGGCCCTGAGCGGCCAGGCTCCCCAGGCGATCAGCCTGGATGTGCTCAAGGAGAAGTACTTCAAGGGTGACGAGTCCAGCATCGAAGACTTGTACAGCCGCGTTGCGCGCGCGCTGGCCTCGGTGGAAAAGCCCGAGCTGCAGGCCGAGTGGGAGGCCAAGTTCTACGCCAACCTGCATGCCGGCGCGATTGGCGCGGGCCGCATCATGTCGGCAGCGGGCACCGATATCCAGGCGACCTTGATCAACTGCTTTGTGCAACCGGTGGGCGACTGCATCCAGGGCTTTGATGACGAAGGCTTCCCCGGTATTTACGAGGCCCTGCGAGAAGCGGCCGAGACCATGCGGCGCGGCGGCGGTGTGGGCTATGACTTCTCGCGCATCCGCCCCCGAGGCGCCGAGGTCAAAGGTACGGCCTCGATGGCCTCGGGCCCTTGCAGCTATATCAATGTGTTTGACCAGAGCTGCTCCACGGTGGAATCGGCCGGCGCCCGCCGGGGCGCGCAAATGGGCGTGCTGCGCATTGACCACCCCGATGTGATGGAGTTCATCACTGCCAAGCGCACGCCTGGCCGCTGGAACAACTTCAATGTGTCGGTGGGCGTGCCCGATGCCTTTATGCAGGCCGTGGTGGACGATGCCGACTGGCAGCTGGTGCACAGCGGCAAGCCCAATGCCAAGCTGCGTGCCGAAGGCGCCGTGCAACGCGAGGATGGCAAGTGGATCTACAAGACCATGCCTGCCCGCACGATGTGGGACACGATCATGGGCTCGACCTACGATTTCGCCGAGCCGGGCATTCTCTTCCTGGACCACATCAACGACGACAACAACCTGCGCTACTGCGAGCGCATTGCCGCCACCAACCCTTGCGGCGAGCAGCCGCTGCCGTCCTACGGTTGCTGCGATCTGGGTCCCATCATCCTGACCCGCTTTGTGCGCAACCCCTTTGGCTTTGGCGGCCTGCCGAGCTTTGATTTTGAGAGCTTCGAGCAAGTGGTCGCCACCCAGGTGCGTGCGCTGGACAACGTGCTGGACGCCACCTTCTGGCCGCTGGAGCAGCAGCGCGAAGAATCGGCGGCCAAGCGCCGCATCGGCGTGGGCTTTACCGGCATGGGCAATACCTTGACCATGCTGACCCTGCGCTACTCCGACCAGGAAGGCCGCGACATGGCCAAGCGCATTGCCGAATGCATGCGCGATGCGTCCTACCGCGCCTCGGTCGGCCTGGCCAAAGAGAAGGGCGCTTTCCCCAAGTTCGATGCCAAGGGCTACCTGGACAAGGGCACCTTTGCCAGCCGCCTGCCCAAGGACATCCAGGACGACATCAAGAAACACGGCATCCGCAACAGCCACCTGCTGTCGATTGCGCCCACCGGCACCGTGTCGCTGGCCTTTGCCGACAATGCTTCCAACGGCATCGAGCCGGCCTTCTCTTGGACCTACACCCGCAACAAGCGCGAGGCCGACGGCAGCAAGAGCCAGTACCAGGTCGAAGACCACAGCTGGCGCCTGTACCGCGAGCTGGGTGGTGATGTGGAGCAGCTGCCCGCCTACTTTGTGTCGGCGCTGGAGATGTCGGCCACCGAGCACCTGGCGATGATGGAGACCGTGCAGCCCTATGTGGACACCGCCATCTCCAAGACGGTGAACATCCCCGCCGACTACCCGTATGAAGACTTCAAGAACCTGTACCTGCAGGCCTGGCGCGCCAATCTGAAGGGCCTGGCCACCTACCGCCCCAACAGCATTCTGGGCGCGGTGCTGGAGACCACGCCGGTCGCCAAGGCCGATGCACCGGCGGCCGAACCCGCGCCGGTGGCTGCTGCTGCGCTCGACCCGATGAAGCTGGTGATCGAGCGCCGGCCCGAGGGCGAGCTGAGCGCCGTCGCCGACAAGGTCGAATACTGGACCCAGGAAGGCCAGCAGCGGCTCTACATCATCGTCTCGTTCCTGCCGGTGCCCAGCGCCGATGGCAAGAGCATGGTGGACCGCGCGGTCGAGTTCTTCATGCCCGTGGGCCAGAACGGCGAGTCGCAGCAGTGGATCACCTCCAGCATGCGTTTGCTGTCGCTGGCGGCGCGCGGTGGCTTTTTGGAGCGCGCCCTGGCCGACATGCGCAAGGTCGCCTGGGACCGAGGCCCCGTGCGCCTGGGCACCTACCAGCGCGCCGATGGCACGCATGTGCCGATGTGGCATGACTCGGAGGTCTCCGCCATTGCGTATGCCGTGCAGCAAATTCTGGAGCGCCGCCGCCAGCAGAACCTGCCCGGCATCAGCAGCTCCACCTTGACCCCTGCGGTGCCCGCCCCGGTGGTCAGCCAGGCGATGCAGACCATGGCCGGCAAAAAATGCAATGAATGCGGCGCCCATGCAGTGATCCGCAAGGATGGCTGCGAGTACTGCACCGCCTGCGGCGCCGTGGGTGCCTGCGGTTAAGCAGGCGTAGCAGACGGCGCTCAGCCGCTAAGAAAAACAAACGCCCGTGTCGCAAGACCGGGCGTTTGTGCTTTCAGGGGTTCACGTGGGCATCAGCGTTTTGGCACCTTGGGCAGCAGGATAGCGACCATGCCCAGCAGCGGCAGGTAGGCCGCCATCGCGTAGACCTGCTCAATGCCACTGCGGTCAGCGATCATGCCCAGCACGGCAGCGCCCAGCCCGCCCATGCCAAAGGCCAAGCCAAAGAACAGGCCCGAGACCATGCCGATCTTGCCGGGAATCAGCTCCTGCGCGTAGACCAGGATGGCCGAGAACGCGGACGACAGCACCAGGCCAATGATGATCGTGAGCACCACCGTCCAGCCTAGATTGGCATGGGGCAGGATCAGCGCGAACGGCGCCACCCCCAGGATCGAGGCCCAGATGACGGGCTTGCGGCCAATGCGGTCGCCTATCGGGCCGCCCACCACCGTGCCCACGGCAGAAGCCAGCAGGAAGACGAACAGCAGCAGCTGGGCGTTTTGCACGCCTACGCCGAAGTGCTCCATCAGGTAGAAGGTGTAGTAGCTGGAAAGACTGGCGATGTAGAAGTACTTGGAGAAGATCAGCACCAGCAGCACGGCCACAGCCCCCAGCACCTGCGAGCGCGGCAGGCCATTGGCGACGGGGACATGCACGCTCTTGGCTGCGTGGTGCTGCAAGGCATACCAGCGGCTCACCCAGGTCAGCAATGCAATGCCGCCCAGGGCGGCCAGGCCAAACCAGGCAATGCTGTGCTGGCCAAAGGGCACGATCACCGCCGCTGCCAGCAGCGGGCCCAGCGCCGTGCCGGTGTTGCCACCCACCTGGAACAGCGACTGCGCCATGCCATGTTTGCCGCCTGAGGCCATGCGGGCCACCCGAGAGGATTCGGGGTGGAAGATGGACGAGCCGGTGCCCACCAGGGCGGCGGCCACCAGCACCGTGCTGTAGTTGGGCGCAAAGGCCAGCAGCAGCAGGCCACCCAAGGTAAAGCACATGCCCAGCGGCAGCGAATAGGGCGTGCTGCGCTTGTCGGTGTAGAGGCCCACCAGCGGCTGCAGCAGCGAGGCGGTGACCTGGTAGACCAGGGTGATGAAGCCGATCTGGCTGAAGCTGAGCTGGAAGCTGCCCTGCAAGATGGGGTAGAGCGCCAGGATCAGCGACTGCATCATGTCGTTGACCATGTGGGCGGTGCTGATGGCGCCCAGCACGCCAAAGGCGGTGCGGGGCTGGGCAGCAAGACGCTGGGTGGGGTGGGCGGCGAGGGGGGAGTTCATGGCGGCATGGGCCTGTGCGGTTCAACAGAAAGCAGCCATGCTAGTGCTGGGTCATTTGCCTGTCTTGCGCATTTTGGGCTAAAGTCTTTGCCAAACGGACATTCTATGCCTGACTACTTCCAGACCTTGGAGGAGATGGAGCGCAGCCCCGTGCCCATTGCCTGCCATGCCACCGACTATGCGCCGGGCAGCAGCACTGGCACGCACCGCCACCCTTTCCACCACCAACTCATCCATGCGGTGCATGGCGTGATGCTGGTCGCCTCCGAAGGCGGCCAGTGGATTGTGCCGCCCACGCGCGGTATTTGGATGCCCGCGGGCACCGAGCACCTGGTGCGCCATATCGGCGAGGTGCGCATGCGCAGCCTCTTTGTGCGCCCCCATGCCGCGCCCGGCCTGGCCGAGCAGGCCCAGGTGGTGGGTATCTCGCCGCTGCTGCGCGAGCTGATCCGCGCGGCCATGGAGATTGATTTGCCGTATGCCCCCGAGTCGCGCGACGGCCGGCTGATGCGGCTTTTGCTCGATGAGCTGCAGGCGCTGCCAGTGCTGCCCATGCATTTGCCCAACCCGGCCGATCCCCGGCTGAAGCGCATCTGCCAGCATATCCAGCGCAAGCCCGAGGACCAGGCCACGCTGGCTGATTGGGCCCAGCACTTCGAGGTGGACCCCAAGACCTTGCAACGGCTTTTTCTGCGCGACACCGGCATGGGCTTTGCCCGCTGGCGCCAGCAGGCCCGGCTGTTGCAGGCGCTGGAGCTGCTGGCGCAAGGCCAGAAGGTGATCGAGGTTGCCTTGGCGCTGGGCTATGACAGCCCCGGCGCATTTGCCACCATGTTCAAGCGCCAGTTTGGGCAGACACCATCGGGATTTTTCCGCTGATCAGCCCCTCTATGCCGAGCGCTGCGCAAAAACTTCCTTGGCTACCGACAGCCCGTTGAGTGCGGCTGGAAAACCGGCATAGACCGCCATCTGCATGATGGTCTCGACCACTTCCTCCTGGCTGCAGCCCACATTCAACGCCGCCTGGATGTGCACCTTCAGCTGCGGGGCCGCATGGCCCATGGCGGTGAGGGCCGCAACCGTCGCGATCTCGCGACTTTTCAGATCCAGCCCTGGGCGGCTGTAGATGTCGCCAAAAGGGAATTCGATCAGGTACTGGGCAAAGTCTGGCGCGATATCGGCCAGGCTGGCCAGCACCTGTTCGCCAGCGTGGCCATCGATTTCACGCAGCTTGTTCAGGCCGCGTTGGTAACGTGTCATTTCAGTCATGGTGAATGCCTTTGTGCTGACCCGCATGCTTGCTGGGTGATGTGGATGCCTCCAACGCCTGGTAGTGCCTGATCTTGGCCTCTAACGCCTGGGCTGCCTGTTGCATGGCGGTGATCTGGGCCTGCACGTCGGCCAGATGCGTTTGCAGCAGCTGGCGCCGGGCGGGTACGGTGCTGTCGCCCGCGCTGCGCAGCGCGGCGAACAAGCGCATTTGCTGGATGGGCATGTGGGTGGTGCGCAGCCGCGTCAGAAAGGCAATCCAGGCCAGGTCGCTGGCGGCATAGCGGCGCTGGCCGCCGGCTGCGCGCGGCACCGCTGCAATCAGGCCGATGCGTTCGTAATAGCGCAAGGTGTGGGCGCTCAGCCCGGTGCGTTGCGCTGCTTCTTCGATGCGGAGGGGTGGTTCCATGCAGGCATTGTCGAAGTTAGAGCGCACTCCAAGTCAAGCGGTCAGGGCTGTTTTGGCCAAAAAAAAGCTGTCTGCGCCTGGAGGGTACGCAAACAGCTGGGATGGGGTGGTGCTGTGCTGGGGATCAGTGCACGATGACCGGTTGCTGGGCCAGACCGGTGTAGCGGTCTAAGGTGGCCTCGACTTCTTCTTCGGTTGGCGCATTGGTTTGCCAGGCCTGGATTTGCTGGTGGAACATCTCTGCCCAGGCGCCATCCAGGTACAGCTCTTTGCCGCTGCGCTTGTCCACAATCTCAAAGCCCTGGCGCTGCAGGTGGCGCAGCGGTTCGGTGATCGTGGGGGTGGTGACGGAAGCACCATCGTTGGACAGGGGCAGTTCTGGCGTCAGGTGCAACACCACAAAAGAGTCCGAGTCATAAATCATTTGCATGATGTTCCTCCTTGTGAAGTGCAGGTGGTGGCAGTTTGCGGATTTGCAAGCCTGCGTCCACAAACCCGTTGTAGCAGGTTTTGATGGCATTCCTGACAATTGCAGGCGTTTTTACAGCCAAACGTCGCAAATCAGGGACGTATCGCTACGGCTTTGTCGTACAGCGCAGCCGCAGGCCTGGGGCAGGTCCGGGCTGGCAGGCGATCACGGTGGGGTCTTGTCCACCGTCGCGGCCTGCAGTTGCAGGTCGGCAAAATCGCCGTTGGACTGGGACAGGCGAATGCGCACCGGCAGGTACTGCAGCGTGGGTGCCAGCCAGAGGTGGGCGCTTTGGTCCTGGCCCTTGCGCGGCTGGCGGGTCAGGCGCAGGGTCGCCGTGGGGCCGGCGGGCAAATCCAGGGTCTCGGGGCCATCGACCACAAAAGTCCACACCTCGGCACTGCGCGCACTGGTCACATTGATGGCGACGGTGGTGCCGGGGGCATAGCGCTCGGGATTGGCGGCCACCATGCTGGACAACTGCAGAAAGATCGACAGCCGGTCCTGCACGCCAGCGCTCACGGCCTGGGGCTCGTCCCCGTCGCTGTAGCGGATGCGGCCTGCCTCGGTATCCAGCTCGGCACTGCGCTCGCGCCGCGCGTTGTCAACAAAGCGCTGGGGCGCAAGGCCATGGGGCGTCACCCGGCCGGAGCTGGTCTGGCTGCGGCTGCCCATTAAAAAGGCAGACACCTGCTGCTCGGCCTGGTAGCGCAGGCCATCGGTCTTGAACACCAGTTGCGCCTTGGCGGAGTACTGGAAGCCCTTGGCCGAACCCTTGGCCTGGAACTGCAGCTGCGCCGAGGGCGGCAGCTTGATCGCCGGCAGGGGGCCGGCATAGCCTGCGCTGCCAATGCCGATGGTGGGCGCTGGTTCGCTGGCGTTGGGCGCATCCGTGCCGGTCTTGGCTTCAGGGGCGGGCGGATTTTGGGTGGCGCTGGATTCGCCCTGGCCGGCCACCCCATTGAGCGGCTGAAGGTCGGCGGCGGAGCCGGGGGTGGTCTCGGGCGCGGGCGCCGGGGTGGGCTCGCCTGATGCGAGCAGCTGGTCCAGTGCCGATGGTGCTGCGGGTGCCGCTTCGGCCTCCACCGCAGGGGCGGTGTCTGCGGCGGCAGGTTTGTCAGCCATGTTCTCAAGGGCTTTGGGGCCCACGCTGGCGCGGCTGGCAGGTGCCTGCTGCGGTGGGGCTTTTTGTACTTGGGGCCGGAGGGCGGCAGGGGCTGCTTGCGCCATGCTGGGCCGCGAGGCCGGCGTGGGCGCAGGCGGAATGGCTGCAGGGGGCGGTGGCGCTATCTGGCGCACCTCAAAGCGCAGCTCCTGAGGGGTGCTGCCGGTGATGCGCGCCTTTCTCATCGCTTCCTGCACCCCGGGCCAGGCCAGCAGCAGCCCATGGGCGGCCAGCACGGCAAAGGTCAGCAGGATAAGGGGGCGTTGGCGCATGAGACGCTCAGTGTAGTGGCTGCTGCGCAGGCCCGGAGGGCGGCAGGATTAGCGCGGCTGCTGTGTGTGGCTGCCGTGTTCCGCGCGGTGGTAGCCCAGGTCCTGCGACAGCTGGGTGGCGATGGCCTGCAGGCCCTGGGCCATGGCGCCTTGGGGGTTGGGGTCAAAAGTGGCTTGCGTGCCCAGGCTGGTGATCCCCAGCACCAGCTGGCCGCGCGCATCGAACACGGGCGCGCACAGCGCCGCCACGCTGGGCATCAGGGTGTCGACCACGCTGGCCGTGCCCTGGTTGCGCACCTGGGCAAACAGCTGGTGGGCATCGGCGGCAGTGTGGGGCAGGTCGCTGCGCCCGGCCAGACGGGCCTGCGCCAGCTCGCGCTCCAGGGCGGGCGCAGTGCGGGCCTCGGGCAGCCAGGCACCAAAACAGCGCCCGGTGGCCGATGACAGCAGCGGCATCACATCGCCCAGGCGCAGGTGGCCGGTGGTGCCGTGGGGCGGCTCCTCCCAGTGCACGATGGTGGCGCCATGGTTGCCCCAGACGGCCAGCGCCACGGTGTGGCCCAGGCCGTCGAGCCATGCGGGCATGCGCTCGCGCGCCAGCCGCACCGCGTCGCTGCGCCGCAGCGCGGCCAGCCCCAGCTGCAAGGCCATGGGGCCCAGGTCGTAGCGGGAGGTGGCCGCATCTTGCTTGACCAGGCCGCTGCGCTGGTAGCTGACCAGGTAGCGGTGGGCCTTGGCTGCCGGCATGGCAGCGGCATGCGCCAGGTCTTTGAGCGCTAGCGGGCCATGGGCCTCCACCAGCGCTTGCAACAGCGCAAATCCCACCTCGACTGACTGAATGCCTGCACGATCCTTGTCCATGGCGCTAGTTTAAGGTATTCTAAATAAAGGAATGAGTTTCACTAATCGTAATTTGTGCTGCGGCGCAGAGGTTGCCCTGCTGCCACGGTGATCCCGGGGGGCCAATCTGGCACGATAGAGGCATGTTTGACTGTGAGAAACCCGCATGAAGCTTGCAAGCTATAAAGACGGATCGCGCGACGGCCAGTTGGTCGTCGTTTCGCGCGACCTGCGTACGGCCCATTACGCATCGGGGATTGCGCACCGCCTCCAGCAGGTGCTCGATGACTGGGACTTCTACGCACCGCAATTGCAGGACCTGTATGACGCGCTCAATGCCGACCGCGCCCGCCACAGCTTTGACTTCAACCCGGTCCAGTGCATGGCGCCGCTGCCGCGTGCCTACCAGTGGCTGAGCGGCGCGGCCTACCTGAACCAACTGAGCGTGCTGCGCCAGCTGCCCCAGGCCGACCTGCCCGCTGCCCTCAAGACCGACCCGCTGATCCACCAGGGCGGCAGTGATGCTTTTATCGGCCCCTGCGATGACATCGTGGTGGCCAGCGAGGCTATGGGCATTGATTTCTCGGCCGAGCTGGCCGTCATCACCAGCGATGTCAAGCAGGACAGCAGCCCTGAGGATGCGCTCGACAGCGTGCGCCTGTTGATGCTGGCCAACCCGGTGAGCCTGCGCCAGCTGCAGGCCGCCGAGCAGGACAAGGGCGCGGGCCTGGTGCAGAGCAAGCCGGTGACCGCCTTCAGCCCCGTAGCCATCACCCCCGATGAGCTGGGCGATGCCTGGCGCGGCGGCCGGGTGCACCTGGCCTTGCAGACCAGCTGGAACGGCCGCAAGGTCGGCATGTGCGATGCGGGCCCGGAGATGGCCTTCCATTTCGGCCAGCTGATCGCCCATGCCGCCAAGACCCGCAACCTGCGCGCTGGCACGGTGCTGGGCAGTGGCACCATCAGCAACAGCGGCGCGGAAAAGCATGGCCGCATGGACTGGCCCAAGGGCTACGGCTGCATTGCTGAAAAGCGCAGCATGGAGGCGATGCAGAACAGCAAGGCCAAGACCGGCTTCATGCAGTTTGGCGACACGGTGCGTATCGAGATGAAGGGCAAGGACGGAAACAGCCTGTTTGGCGCCATCGACCAGAGCCTGGCCCCGCTGTACCCGGCGCAGGCCGATGCCGTGCCCGCACAGGAGTCGGTGGCATGAGCGAGCGGCTGCATGCACGCCCGCGTTGGCAGCCGCCAGCGCCGCAGGGCGCATGCAGCCAGCCGGGGCGGCGTGGGCGTTTATTCAGGCAGGCTGGTCTGGCGCGCGTGCTGCAGCAGGCGGTCGAGCAGCACACTGAGCTGCTCGCGTTCATCGATGGTCAGGGCCGAGAGGATTTCTTCGTTGCGGCGGGCAATCACCACCATGACTTTGTCCCAGTAGTCGCAGCCCTTGGGTGTGAGGCTGAGCACCACGCCGCGCCCATCGACCTCGCTGGCCTGCTTGAGCACCAGGCCTTGCTCCACCAGCGCCTGGGTCGAGCGGCTGGCCTGGGCCTTGTTCAGGTTGGCGCGCATCGCCAGGTCATTGACCGACAAGGGGTGAAAGGCGCCAATCGCTGCCAGGCACCGGGCCTCGCTGATCGGTATGCCTACCTCCTCCTCGTAGACCACTTGGGTCCTGCGGTCGGTGACCTTGGCCAGTGCATGCAGGCGGTGGGTATAAGTACGGTCCAGCGGCGTGTTCAACGCAACTCCTTGGGTATGTATGGCTCCCCGGAGGGAAAACGGCTACCGCGACTATGTCACGGAGGCCTGCTTTGCGGAAGCGCCCAGGTTGCGCGCGCGTCAGGTGTTTTCCCTAGGAATCAGCGCCTGAGGATTCTCAACGTTTCACCGCCAGGCCTGCGGCGCTGGCGCAGCGATCGCCAACAGGTCCCAAGAATGATTCACAGGAGACAAGCATGCGCAGTTTGAACGCCGAGCCCCGGCACTATATGACAGGTTTTGCCAATGAATGGGCGACCGAGGCCGAGCCGGGGGCCTTGCCGCTAGGGCGCAACTCCCCGCAGGTGGCGCCGCTGGGCCTGTATGCCGAGCAGCTGTCGGGCACGGCCTTTACCGCGCCGCGCCACAGCAATCGCCGCAGCTGGCTCTACCGCATCCGCCCTGGCGCCATGCACGAGCCCTTTGCGCCGCTGGCCCTGCCGCGCTGGAAAAGCCATGTCACGGGCGGATTTGACGAGGTGCCCACGCCGCCCAACCAGCTGCGCTGGGATCCGCTGCCGCTGCCCGATGCGCCCTGCGATTTTCTGCAAGGCATGGTGAGCATGGCTGGCAATGCCGCCTGCGGCATCCACCTGTATGCCGCCAACCGCAGCATGGAAGGCCGCTACTTCTACAACGCCGATGGCGAGCTGCTGATCGTGCCCCAGCAAGGGCGGCTGCAGATTGCCACCGAGCTAGGCACCTTGGATGTGGAGCCCCAGGAGATTTGCGTGGTGCCCCGGGGGGTGCGCTTTGCGGTGACCTTGCTCGATGGCACGGCGCGCGGCTATGTCTGCGAGAACTATGGCGAGCTGCTCAAGCTGCCTGACTTGGGCGTGATCGGCTCCAACGGCCTGGCCAACCCGCGTGATTTCCAGACACCGGTCGCCGCCTATGAAGACCTGGAAGGCGACTTTGAATTGGTGGCCAAGCTGCGCGGCCATTTCTGGACGGCACGCATCGGCCATTCGCCGCTCGATGTGGTCGCCTGGCACGGCAACTACGCGCCCTACAAATACGATCTGCGCCGCTTCAACACCATCGGCTCGATCAGCTACGACCACCCCGATCCGTCGATTTTTCTGGTGCTGCAGTCGCCCACGGCCTTGCCGGGCGTGGATGCGCTGGACTTTGTCATCTTCCCGCCGCGCGTGCTGGTGGCGCAGGACACCTTCCGTCCGCCCTGGTTCCACCGCAATTTCGCCAGCGAGTTCATGGGCCTGATCGAGGGCGCCTACGACGCCAAGGCCGAAGGCTTTGTGCCCGGTGGTGCCTCCTTGCACAACTGCATGAGCGGCCACGGGCCGGACGCCGACACCTTCGACAAGGCCAGCAAGGCCGACACCAAGCAAGCGCACTACATCGACAACACCATGGCTTTTATGTTCGAGACGCCGGCCGTCATCCAGCCCAGCGCCTATGCGATGGAGACGGTGCAGCTCCAGCACGAGTACTACCGCTGCTGGCAAGGGCTGCAAAAGCATTTCAAGCCGCAGGACAAGGCTTGAGGCCACTGAGGCCGCAGCCACCCCATTTGGAGACACCACAGAATGACGATGCTCAACGAAACCCACGATCCCGCGCTGCAAAGCTGGGTCAGCAGCGCCCAGGCCGCTGGCAGCGATTTTCCGCTGCAGAACCTGCCGTTTGCCAGCTTCCGCCGCCAAGGCAGCCAAGAGGCCTGGCGCGGCGGCGTGGCCATTGGCGACCAGATTGTTGACCTGCAGGCGCTGGCCGCCAGCGGCAGCCTGGCGGGCGATGCACAGCGCGCCGCGCAGGCCGCTTCGCAAGAAGCGCTCAACGCCTTGATGGCCCTGGGCCCCCAGGCCTGGAGCGCCTTGCGCCTGGCGCTGTCGCGGGGCCTGCGCGCAGGTGCGGCCGAGCAGGTGCAGTGGCAGGGTTTTTTGCTGCCACAGGCCCAGGCCGAGTACAAGCTGCCCGCGCGGATTGGCGACTACACCGACTTCTACACCTCCATCCACCACGCCACCAACATCGGCAAGCAGTTCCGCCCGGACAACCCCTTGCTGCCCAACTACCAGTGGGTGCCGATTGGCTACCATGGCCGCTCGTCGAGCATCGTGGTCTCGGGCACGCCTTTCAAGCGCCCGGTGGGCCAGACCAAGGCGCCTGATGCGGCCGTGCCGACGGTGAAGGCCAGCGCGCGCATGGATATCGAGCTGGAGCTGGGCATTTTCATGGGCCAGGCCAATGCGCTGGGTGAGCCTGTGGGCATCACCGAAGCCGAAGACCATGTGTTCGGCCTGTGCCTGCTCAATGACTGGTCGGCACGCGACATCCAGCCCTGGGAATACCAGCCGCTGGGCCCCTTTTTGGCCAAGAACTTTGCCTCGCACCTCTCCCCCTGGGTGGTGACCCTGGAGGCGCTGGCGCCGTACCGGGTGGCCTTTGCCCGCCCCGAAGGCGATCCGCAGCCGCTGCCCTACCTGGACAGCGCACACAACCGCGAGGCGGGTGCCTTCGACATTGCGCTGGCCGTGGACCTGCAGACCCCCAAGATGCGCGCCGCCGGTGAGCCAGCGGTGCAGATCACGCAGACCAACTACCGCCACGCCTACTGGACCGTCGCGCAGCTGGTGGCCCACCACACCGTCAACGGCTGCAACCTGCAGCCCGGTGACCTGTTGGGCACCGGCACCTTGTCCGGCCCGAGCCTGGACCAGGCCGCCGCGCTGATCGAGCTGACCGTAGGCGGCAAGAACCCCATTGCGCTGCCCAATGGCGAGACCCGCACCTGGCTGGAGGATGGCGACGCCGTGGTGCTGCGCGGCTGGTGCGAGCGGCCTGGCGCTGCCCGCATCGGCTTTGGCATTTGCGAAGGCCAGATGCTGCCGGCGCGTACGCTCTGAGCGACAGGTGGCGGGCTGTGGCCAGGTGGACAATGCCATCTGGCCCGGGCCTGGTGCCCGTAGCCCCGCGCCCCAAGCCCCGAGCCGCAGAGACAACAACGATTCCCAATAGGAGACAAACCCATGCCCACCCCTTTTTCCCTGCGCCAGCTGCTGGCCGCAGCCGCGCTGGCCCTGCCGGCCCTCAGCCAGGCGGCCTACCCCGACCATTCGATTGAATGGGTGGTGCCCTATGCGGCAGGCGGCGGCTCCGATGTCGTGGCCCGTGTGGTCGCCGAGCCCATGGCCAAGGCCCTGGGCCAGCCGATCATCATCCTCAACAAGCCCGGCGCGGCCACCAATATTGGTGCCGATTACGCCGCCCGTGCCAAGCCCGATGGCTATACCCTGCTGACGGGCGACACCGGCACCCTGGCGGCCAACGCCTACCTGTACCAAAAGCTCAGCTACAGCGCCGAGAAGGACTTTGCGCCCGTGGGCATGCTGGTGCGCTTTCCGCTGATCTTGGTGGTCAACCCCAAGCTGCCGATCAAGAACCTGGCAGAGTTCAACGCCTGGGCCAAGGCCCAGCAGGGCGGTGTGAGCTATGCGACCCCCGGCGCAGGCTCGCCCCACCACCTGGCGACCGAGATTTTTCGTGAGCAGGCCAAGCTGAGCCTCGTGCATGTGCCTTACAAGGGCGCTGCGCCTGCCGTGCAGGATGTGCTGGGCGGTCAGGTGCCGTTTATGTTTGTCGATTCGGTCGCCGGTTTCCAGAACATCCAGGCGGGCAAGCTGCGCGCCATTGGCATAGCCACACCTCAGCGCTCCAAAGTTTTCCCCGATGTGCCCACCCTCGATGAGCAAGGGCTCAAGGGCTTTGAGGCCTATGCCTGGCAGGGCCTGGTCGTCCCCAAGGCCACGCCCGAGGACCGGGTCAAGCGGCTGAGCGAGCAGCTGCAGGCCACCTTGAAGGACCCGGCTGTCGTCAAGCGGCTGGAAGACATGGGGTTGGAAGTGACGTCTACGAGCCGCGCCGAGATGGAGAAATTCCTGGTGACAGAGCGTAATAAGCTGGGTCCCGTGATAAAAAGCAACAATATCCAATTAGATTAGTTAAAAATTGTGGAATTGCGTTAAAATCGAAGCGCCAGTTGGTTAACCATTCCATGGGTAAAAAAGTTAAGTCACCAAGCGCGATGTCCTAGACATCGCGCTTTTTTTGTGCCTGCGCGCTAGAAGAATCCCTGGGCTGACGCCTGCGTGATAGGGCGCCTGCCTGTGCTGGCGCATGCTCGGCCGTGTTTTTTCTTTGTTGGAAACCCACCCATGGCTGTAGCGCACCCCCAGATTCTGGCGTTTGACGTATTTGGCACCGTTGTGGACTGGCACGGCAGCATTGAGCGCGAGATGGCTGCGCGCTACCCCCAGGTCGATGGCGACGCCTTTGCGCTGGCCTGGCGCAAGGGTTACCAGCCGGCGATGGACCTGGTGCGGCAGGGCAAGCTGGGCTGGACGCGCATGGATGCGCTGCACCGCCGCATTCTCGACGGCATCCTGCCGCAGTTTGGGCTGGGCGACATGCCGGAGGCCGAGCGCGCTGAACTGAACCGGGTATGGCACCGGCTTTCCCCCTGGCCCGATAGCGTTGCCGGGCTGCAGCGGCTCAAAAGCCGCTTTGTCATTACGCCGTTGTCCAACGGCAATATTGCTTTGCTGACCTATATGGCGAAGAACGCCGGGCTGCCCTGGGATTGTGTGTTGTCGGCGGAGGTGTTTCAGGCTTATAAGCCCGATCCTGCGGCTTACCTGGGGGTGGCGGATGTTTTTGAGGTGGAGCCTGCCGCCGTGATGCTAGTCGCTGCCCATCACAGTGATTTGGCGGCGGCTCGGGGGTGTGGGTTGCAGACGGCGTATATACAGCGGCCGCTTGAATACGGAGCCAACCAACCCAAAGATGTGACCCCCCAACCAGACAACACCTACCACTGTCTAAATCTTCTCGACTTGGCTGATCAGCTGGGGTGTTGATGCTGTGTGCTTTGTTGGCTTTTGGCTGTTAGTCGTGCGGAGGCGCCGATATAGGGCTTGATCCTTCGTTGCGCAGACTTGCCGTACAGGCGTACTGTCTGCGCCGGCGACGCCTTGTTCAGATTGTTTTATTTGCTGGCAGTGGGCTGCTACCCGTGCGGAGGCGCCGATATAGGGCTTGATCCTTCGTTGCGCAGACTTGCCGTACAGGCGTACTGTCTGCGCCGGCGACGCCTTGTTCAGATTGTTTTATTTGCTGGCAGTGGGCTGCTACCCGTGCGGAGGCGCCGATATAGGGCCTGATCCTTCGTTGCGCAGACTTGCCGTACAGGCGTACTGTCTGCGCCGGCGACGCCTTGTTCAGATTGTTTTATTTGCTGGCAGTGGGCTGCTACCCGTGCGGAGGCGCCGATATAGGGCTTGATCCTTCGTTGCGCAGGCTTGCCGTACAGGCGTACTGTCTGCGCCTGCGCGCCTCGTCTCAAACCCTATCTCGGCGTTGGGATGGTGGGTTGAGCGATGTGCACGCTTCTTGGGCCCGCTCCGGCATGCCGGTTGATTTCAGGTATCGCCTTGGTGGACGGGACGTGGCGGGGCGGTTTCAGCTGTTTTCCAAGCAAAAGGCGCCCGGGGTGTCCTCGGGCGCCTTTTGCTTGGTTTGCGTCGCTTACTTCTTCGCTTGCGCCAACCACTTGGTGGCCAGCTCTACCCAGTAGGTGGCGCCCAGGGGGATCAGGTCGTCGTTGAAGTCGTAGCTGGGGTTGTGCAAGGTGCAGGGGCCACCGCCGTGGCCGATGGCGCGGTGGTCGCCTTCGCCGTTGGCGATAAAGCAGTAGGCGCCGGGCTTGGCTTGCAGCATGAAGGAGAAGTCTTCGGCGCCCATGGTGGGTTCTTGCGCCTTGACGCGGTCTTCGCCCAGGATGTCGACCATTACCTGGCGCGCAAAGGCGGCTTCGGGGGCGCTGTTGACGGTGGCCGGGTAGTTGCGGTTGAAGTGGAAGTCGCACTTCGCATTGTTCATCGCGCAGCAGCCTTCGGCCACCTGGCGCATGCGCGCTTCGATCAGGTCCAGCACTTCGGTGTTGAAGGTGCGTACCGTGCCTTGCAGCTCCACCCGGTCGGGGATCACGTTGTTGGCTTCGCCGCCGTGGATCATCGTGACGGAGATCACGCCGGTATCCAGCGGTTTTTTGTTGCGGGTGATGATGGTCTGGAAGGCGGTGACGATCTGGCAGGCGATGGGCACCGGGTCATTGCCCATGTGCGGCATGGCGCCGTGGCCGCCCTTGCCGGTGATGGTGATCTTGAAGTCATTGCTGGAGGCCATCACCGGGCCGGAGCTGACCGCCATATTGCCAGCGGCCATGCCGGGCCAGTTGTGCATGCCAAACACGGCCTGCATCGGGAATTTCTCGAACAAACCGTCCTTGATCATCTCGCGTGCACCGCCGCCGCCTTCTTCGGCGGGTTGGAAGATCAGGTAGACGGTGCCATCAAAGTCACGGAACTTGGAGAAGTGCTTGGCAGCGGCCAGCAGCATGGCGGTGTGGCCGTCATGGCCGCAGGCATGCATTTTTCCGGCATGGCGGCTGGCATGGTCGAAGGTGTTGGACTCCTGCATCGGCAGTGCATCGATATCGGCACGCAGGCCTACTGCCAAACCGCTGGCGCCGCCATCCTTGCCGTGCACGATGCCGACCACGCCCGTGGTGCCCAGGCCGCGGTGGATGGGGATACCCCATTCCGTCAGCTTGGCCGCCACCAGATCGGCCGTGCGCACTTCTTCAAAGCACAGCTCCGGGTGGGCATGGATGTCTTTGCGGATCTGGGCAATGCTGGCCGCTTCGGCCACGATGGAATCAATCAGCTTCATGGAAAATCCTGTTGGCTACATGGGGTGTATCTGTCTGGCGGCGCGCGCTGGGGGCCAAGGCGTTGGCGGGCGGCATGCCAAGCCCTCTATGGTGCAGCAAAGCAGGGCAGGTCTGCGCCGAAATGCCCTGGGAATAACCCTGGGGACGCTGTGTAGCGCGTCCATCCCCTTGGGGCGAAGGTTGTGCAGAGCATCCCTTGCGCCTGGGCCGCACTCAGGAACGTGCTGCAGGCGACGCCAGCCCCTGCCATCTGGCGCTACCATGTGCGGAACAACATTTCCCCCCGAATTGGCGCCCAACCCCGCGCCTGCCACTGCCATGACCACCACCGCCGCCGCCACCACCGTTTTGGGGGCCTGCCCCCATGACTGCCCCGACACCTGCTCGCTGGTCACCACGGTGGTCGATGGCGTAGCCACCAAGGTCAGCGGCAACCCGCTGCACGCGCACACTGGCGGCGTGCTCTGCGCCAAGGTCAGCAAATACACCGAGCGCAGCTACCATGCCGACCGCGTGCTGCAGCCGATGAAGCGGGTGGGCCCCAAGGGATCGGGCCAGTTTGAAGCGGTGAGCTGGGACGAGGCGCTGGCCGATATCAGCGCCCGGCTGCACGGCATTGCCCAGACCGATCCGCAGGCCATCCTGCCCTACAGCTATGCCGGCACCATGGGCCTGGTGCAGGGCGAGAGCATGGACCGGCGCTTTTTCCACCAGCTGGGCGCCTCGCTGCTGGACCGCACCATTTGCGCCAGCGCGGGGTCTGAAGCGCTGCTCCACACCTATGGCGGCAAGCTGGGCATGCGGGTGCAGTTTTTTGCCGAGAGCCGGCTGATCCTGATCTGGGGCAGCAACAGCATTGGCAGCAACCTGCATTTCTGGCGTTATGCGATGGAGGCCAAGCGCCATGGCGCCAAGCTGGTCTGCATCGATCCGCGCAAGAGCGAGACCGCCGACAAATGCCATGAACACCTGCAGCTGCTGCCCGGCACCGATGCGGCGTTGGCGCTGGCGCTGATGCATGAGCTGATCGCCCACGACTGGCTCGACCACGACTACATCGCCCAGCACACCTTGGGCTGGGACGACCTGAAAGCGCGGGCACTGCAGTGGCCGCCCGAGCGCGCCGCCCAGGTTTGCGGCATTGATGCGGAGCAGATCCGCAGCCTGGCGCGTGATTACGGCAGCACCGAGTTGGCCGCCATTCGCCTCAATTACGGCATGCAGCGCACACGTGGCGGCGGCAATGCCGTGCGCGCCGTCGCCTGCCTGCCAGCGCTCACCGGCGCCTGGCGCCACCGCGCGGGCGGCCTGCTGCTGTCCAGCTCCTCGTCGGCACCGGCACGCCGGGGCGCGCTGCAAATGCCGGCACTGCTGGGCGCGCGCCAGCCCCGCACCGTCAACATGAGCACCATTGGCGATGCGCTGCTCAAGCCCGCCAGTGCCGAGTTTGGCCCGCAGATCGCCGCGCTCATCTGCTACAACAGCAACCCGGTAGCCGTTGCGCCCGATTCGGCCAAGGTGGTGCAAGGCTTTGCCCGCGAGGACCTGTTCACCGTCGTGCTGGAGCACTTCATGACGGATACGGCGGACTACGCCGACTATGTGCTGCCCGCCACCAGCCAGCTGGAGCACTGGGACATCCACACCAGCTACGGCCACACCGATGTGCTGCTCAACCGCCCGGCGATTGCGCCGCTGGGCCAGGCGCGCAGCAATGCGCAGATCTTTCGCGACCTGGCCGCCCAAATGGCGCGCTACGACAGCGCCTTTGCCGCGCCGCATTTTGCCGACAGCGACGAGGCGTTGTGCCGCCAGGCGGTGGACCCCACGCGCATCCCTTTCGAGCAGCTGCTGGACCAGGGCTTTGTCGCACAAGACCTGCCCGACGCCCCTTTTGCCGACGGCGGTTTTGCGACGCCTTCGGGCAAGTGCGAGTTCCACAGCGCGGCGCTTGAGGCCCTGGGCATCAACCCCTTGCCCGACTACCTGCCCAACCATGAGCTGCCTACGGCCAGCCACCCGCTGGCGATGATCTCGCCGCCGGCGCGCAATTTTTTGAACTCCACCTTCGTCAACGTGCGCCAGCTGCGCAGTGCCGAGGTGCGACCGATGCTGGAGATGCACCCCAGCGATGCCCAAAGCCGCGAGATTGCCGATGGCGACATGGTGCGCGTCTTCAACAGCCGGGGCGAGCATGTCTGCCATGCCAGCATCAATGGCCGCGCCCGGCCCGGCGTGGTGGTGGGGCTGGGCATTTGGTGGCGCAAGGATGGGCCCAATGGCACCAATGTCAATGAGCTGACCCACCAGCAGCTGACCGATATCGGACGCGCACCGTCCTTTTACGACTGTGCGGTGCAGGTTGAGCGCATGGCCCCAGCAGAGATCACCAACGGAGGAATCGCCGCATGAGCGCTGTGGAACAAGCCTTTTCGCGCAGTTACGCGCAAGCCCGCCAGCAGTTTTTGGAGGCCGCCGCATCGGCAGGCATGGCATTGCAGTCGCAAGCCCATCCTTTGGCAGGCGTGGACGGCGAAGCACTGGCCATGGATGTGGCCCGTGATGGCCCGGCCGATGCCGACAAGCTGCTGATCCTCAGCAGCGCCTGCCATGGCATCGAAGGCTACTGCGGCAGCGGCGTGCAGGTGCATGCGCTGCGCGATGCCGAGTGGCTGGACAAGGCGCGCAGCGCTGGTGTGGCCGTCCTCTATGTGCATGCGCTCAATCCCCATGGCTTCTCCTACGGCCGGCGTGTCACCCAAGAGAACGTGGACCTGAACCGCAACTTTGTCGATTTCTCCCAGCCGCTGCCGGGCAACGCGGCCTATGACCAGCTGCACGAGGTGATCGTGCCCGCGCAGTGGCCGCCGGGCCCCGAGGCCGAGCAGGCGATGCAGGCCTTTATCGCGGCCCATGGCTTGAAGGCCTGGCAGGCGGCTGTCGCCCAGGGCCAGTACCGCCATCCGCAAGGGGTGTTCTTTGGTGGCCAGGCCCCCACCTGGAGCAACCAGACCCTGCGCCAGGTGCTGCGCCAGCATGGCAGCCAGGCGCGCCAGATTGCCTGGATCGATGTCCACACCGGCCTGGGCCCCAATGGCTATGGCGAGCGCATCTTCACCGGCCCGCCCGGCGATGCGGCCATGCTGGCGCGGGCGCGCCGCTGGTGGGATGGCGCTGGCGCCACGCCGGTCACCTCCATCGATGACGGCAGCTCCTCATCGCCGCCGCTGACGGGTTTGCTGTGGAACAGCGTGGCGCAGGAATGCCCGCAGGCGGCCTTTACCGGCATGGCGCTGGAGTACGGCGTGCTGCCGGTGCATGCCACCTTGGATGCCTTGCGCGCCGACCACTGGTTGCACCAGCACCCCGAGGCGCCGGCTGCCCAGCAGGCTGCTATCCACCAGCAGATGCGCGAGGCCTTTTATGACGAGAGCCTGGCCTGGAAGGGGCAGATCATCAGCCAGGCACGGCAGGTGCTGTTCCAGACCGTGGATGGGCTCGGCAGCGAAGCACGCTGATGGCTAGGGCGCTGCAACCTGTAGCGCCACCTGTTCGCAGCCCCAGTGGTGCAGGCATTCGCGCAGCAGGATCAGCAAAGCGGCTTGCGCTGGCGACAGCTGCAGGCCGCTGTGGCCGCCGCCCATCATGTGGTTGGCATAGCGGTTAAAGAGCTGCTCGATGGTGTCCGTGTGCTGCAAGGCGGCCTGCGGATCGGGCAGCTGCGCGATGAGCGCCGCCATGTCGGGCGCGCTGCACAGCAGGCCCAAGCTGGGCCCCGCCGCTGGCCAGCTGCGGGTCAGCGGCATGATCTGGTCTTCCACCAACTCAATCACCTGTTCCACATGGCCGGCGGTCACCGGCGGGCGGCGCAGGTACTGTGTTGCCAATTGGCCATAGCCCAGGGGCAGGTGGTGTCGAATAGGTGACGTGGTTTCCCGCGCAAAGCGCCAGACCTGGCTGGCATCCGGATCGGCCTGCAGCACCACCCAGCCATGGTCCGGGTAGCGGGCCTGCAGCGCAGGCAAAGCCAGTAGGGCTGCGGGTTGCGAGGGGGTAGAGGGCAAGGATGGTGTCATGGTTGCTCAGCAATGCTAGGCCCACGCGAGCGGGACTGCTTGCTGTATCTTTTATACATATGCTGTCAGTAGGTGTGTCGGACAAATGCCATTGACGGCGACGACCGGCACACCACAATAACTGCTATGAATATCCTGCAGTCCAAGCTGGAAGAGAAGCTGGCGGGTTTGCCAGTGTCCATGGCCATCGCGATGCCCCAGGGCGGATGGATCGGCCCACCCGACCAGGCGCAAATACGCATCCATTGCCGCAATACGGCAGCGCTGGCCGCGCTGGCGGCCGGGGATATCGGCGTGGTCGGCGCAGCCATTGTCGAAGGCCATGTGGAGATCGATGGCAGCATGCGCGATGCCATGGCCGCAGCCGCGGCACTGGTGCCCGCAGACCCGGTGGCGGCGCGCTCCACCTGGTGGAGCCGGATGCTGGCACGCTCGCGCTCGGCGGCGCTGCACACCTTGACAAAAGATTCCGAGCAGATCCAGTTCCACTACGACGTCTCGGACGAGTTTTACGGCCTGTGGCTGGACCCGCGCCGCGTCTATTCCTGCGCCTACTATGCCCAGCCCGCGCTCAGCCTGGCCCAGGCGCAAGAGGCCAAGCTTGACCTGATCTGCCGCAAGCTGCAGCTGCAACCCGGCGAGCGCTTTTTGGATGTGGGCGCGGGCTGGGGCGGCCTGCTGCTGTGGGCGGCCGAGCACTATGGCGTGCAGGGCACGGGCATCACCTTGTCGAAAAACCAGCATGCCCATGTCAACCGGCTGATTGAGGAGAAAGGCCTGCAGGGCCGGGTTCAGATGCTGCTGAGCGACTACCGCCATTTGCAGGTGGACCAGCCCTTTGACAAGCTGGCCTCGGTCGGCATGTTCGAGCATGTGGGCCGTGCCCATATGCAGGAGTACTTCACGGTGCTCAAGCGCCTGATCAAGCCGGGTGGCCTGCTGATGAACCATGGCATCACCGCCGGCGGCACCGACAACGAGCAGCTGGGTGCCGGCATGGGCGATTTCATAGAAAAGTACATCTTCCCGGGGGGCGAGCTGATCCATGTCAGCGCCGTGCTGCAGGAGATGGCCCATGCAGGCTGGGAGATGGTCGATACCGACAACCTGCGCCCCCATTACGCCAAAACCCTGTGGGCCTGGTCCGATGCGCTGGAGGCGCAACTGGACGAGGCACTCGCCATCCTGGCGCAAAAGGGCGAGCCCGCGCAGGCGGCCAAGACCTTGCGCGCCTACCGCCTCTACCTGGCCGGCTGCGCCACGGGCTTTGAGCATGGCTGGGTGGCCTTGCACCAGATGCTGGCTGTCATGCCCGATGGATCGATGACGACAGGCAGCATGCCTGGTGCACAATCACACTATCCCTTCACCCGGGACTATATGTATCGATAAGGAGAGACAGCCGTGCTATTCAAATTCAAATCGCAGGCGACTGCGGACATGATCATGCTGGAGCCCGATGCCCGCAAGGTGCTGCAGATCATCGGCAAGGATGCCTCGCCGCGCGGCATCATCACCACTGCGCAAATCCCCCAGGCCATTGCTGCGCTGCAGGCGGCCGTGGCTGCCGAGGACGAACGCGCCCAGGCTGACAGCGCCCAGGATCTGGACAAGGACCCCGAAGACGCCGACGGCCAGGATGTGAAGCCCAGCGTTGGCCTCAAGCAGCGGGCCGTGCCTTTTATCGAGATGCTGCGCCGCAGTGCGGCCGAGCAGGCCGATGTGGTCTGGGGTGCCTGAGACGCGCTAACTCCCCCGCGCCAAGACGAAAAAAAGACTGCCGAGGCAGTCTTTTTTGCATGCAGGCGTTGGTCAGTCGGCGAAGGTGCCGGCGGCCTTGATGATCGGCGTCCACTTGGCGATTTCGGCCTGCACAAAGGCCTTGTGGCCTTCGGGCGTGATGCGCTGGTCGGTGGCGACCACGGCGCTCAGGTTCTCCGACTTCTTGATGAACTCGGGGTCCTTCAAGGCCACCTTCAACGCGTCGTTGACCTTCTTCAGGATGTCGGCCGGCGTGCCCTTGGGGGCGTACAGACCGTGCCAGATCGTCACTTCAAAGCCCTTGAGGCCTTCTTCTTGCAAAGTCGGCAGGTCCTTGAGCGAAGGGGTGGTCAGGCGCTTGTTGGTGGTCACGGCATAGGCCTTGACCTTCTTGCCCTCAATCTGGCCGGTGGTGTTGGTGGTCTGGTCGCAGAGCACATCGACCTGGTTGCCCATCAGATCGGCAATCGCCGGTGCGGCGCCCTTGTAAGGCACGGCGGTCAGCGGGATCTTCAAGGTGCTTTGCAGCAGCAGGCCGCAGAGGTGCGAGGCAGAACCAATACCGGCATTGGCCAGGTTGACCTTGTCCTTTTCCTTGTTCAGGTAGGCGGCCAGTTCCTTGTAGTTGTTCGGCGCCAGGGTGGGCTTGCCGATCAGGGTCATCGGCACGTCGTTGATGATGCCCAGGTACTCGAAGTCCTTGGTCACATCAAAGGACAGCTTGCGGTACAGGATGGGGGCCGTGGCCACGCCAATGTGGTTGAGCAGCAGGGTGTAGCCGTCGGGCTTGGCGCGTGCCGCCTTGGCCATGCCGATGGTGCTGCCAGCGCCGTCGGCGTTGTCGATGACCACGGTCACGCCATTCAGGGGCTTGCGCAGCGCTTCGGCCAGATCGCGTGCCACGCGGTCGGTAGGGCCACCTGCGGTGAAGGGCACGACGATGGTGATGGGCTTGTTGGGGTAGGAGGCGTCGGCATAGGCGCCAGTGGCGGTGGCGGCCGCCAGGGCCAGTGCGCTCCATTGCATCATCTTGTTCATAACGGCTTGTCTCTTTGAAGGGGAAAAAGACTGCCATCCTAACGAGATCAGGCTTCGGTTTTTTCTAAGGTAAACCCTTGTTTTTCCAGCGTGTTTCCGGGTTTTGTCGGTGATGCTTTTCGAGAACTTAAAGCCAAATGCCAGCCCGGGGCAAACCTGGGCTGTCATAGATGCTATCAATATTGATAGTCGAAATGTTGTTAAGCAATGTCGGAATGGTAGGTGGCCTAGCGCTGAAATGGACAGTTATTTGCGTTGGCGCAAGCCGTTCGGGCCGCAACCAGGGCCGCCAAGCCCCGCAATGTCCATAGCTTTCCTATGGCTTTCACCCAGCTTACGCCGTGAACGAGCCGCTGGCGATGGCCGCCGCCGCTGCCCGCGTCTCCACGCCCAGCTTTTCAAACACATGCTCCAGGTGCTTGTTGACGGTGCGCGGGCTCATGCCCAGGATCTGGGCAATGTCGCGGTTGGTCTTGCCCTTGGCCAGCCAGCCCAGCACCTCCGTCTCGCGCGGGGTCAGTGCCGCATCCTGCAGGCGCTGGGTGCTGGCGCGCAGGCCTTCATGGCCCAGGCGCAGCACCAGCATGCGCTCGCCAATGCCCACCTCGCCAACATCCTGGGCCAGCAGGCTGGCTTGCCCCAGCGCCTGCTGGGCGGTCTGGTCGCGGGCCGATTGCAGCCAGGCCGCTGCGGCAGGCGGGGCAGCGCCAAAGGCCTGCTCCAGCCACAGCGCCGCCTGGGGTGAGCGCCAGGCGATGCGGCCCTGGCGGTCCAGCACCACCACCCCCATGCCGCCCACATCCACCGCCGCCTGGGCCATGCGGCCCACATGGGCGTTGTGCATATGGCGGGCCAGGCGCGCCAGCACCTCGGGCAGCTTCAAGGGTTTGACGACATAGTCCACCCCGCCGCAGGCAAAGCCCTCGACGATATGGTCGGTCTCGGACAGCCCGGTCATGAAGATGACCGGCACATGGGCCCAGGCCGGGTGGGCCTTGATCTTGCGGCACAGCCAGAAGCCGCTCTCGCCGGGCATGACACAGTCCAGCAGCACGGCATCCGGGGTGGCCATGTCCAGCCGCTCCAGCGCCTCGACGGCGTTGCGGGCCACCAGCACGGTGTAGTCCTGCTGGCTCAGCGCTTCGCAGAGAAAGCCGAGGGTCTCGATGGCATCGTCGACCACCAGGACGACGCCGGCATGGGGCGTGTGATGAGGCATGGCTAGGTATCGGGCGAGGAGGCCGCGAGGCTCTCCAGGATGGCGGGGAAATCAAAACGCTGGGCAGCGGCGTCCAGCGCCTGCAGCGTGCTGCGGCAATCCGGATGGGTGGTTTGGGCCGCCGCCAGCAGCTTGCGCAAGCCGGCGCCATCGCCAAAGCGCGCTAGGCGGGTGATGTCTGCATGCAGCTCGGGCGGCAGTGGGGGTTGTTCTTGCAGTGGCTGCGCGCTGGGCAGCAGCGCTGCAGGGGCCGGGGGTGCTGCCGTGTCCTCCAGCCATTCGAGCTTCAGCAACCAGGCCAAGGTGTCCATCAGCTCGGATTCCAGCACCGGCTTGCCCACAAAGGCCTGGCAGCCGGCGCGCTCCAGTTGCTCGGGCTGGTTCTCGAACAGGTCGGCCGAGACGATGACGATGGGCAGGTGCGCGGCGCTGTATTGCTGGCGCACCAGCGCGGCGGTCTGCCAGCCGCTCAGGTCATCCATGCTCAGGTCCAGCAGCAGGGCATCGGGCGGGGCGTCGCGGATGATCTCCAGGCACTCCTGGCCGCTGGCCGCCTCCCGCACGGTAAAGCCCAGGGGGATCAGCACCCCGGCCAGCAGCTGGCGGTGGATGGGCTGGTCATCGACCACCAGCAGGGTTCGGCGCGGGCCCAGGTAGCCGCCAATAAAGGGCCGCGCCTGTGGCTGCCCGGCCAGCGCACGTGGCGGGTTGTGCACCTCGCTCAGGTAAAGCCGTACCGAGAAGGTGCTGCCCTGGCCCGGCGTGCTCTGCAGCTGCAGCTCGCCGCCCATCAGCAGGGTCAGCATGCGGGTGATGGTCAGCCCCAGGCCGGTGCCGGTGCTAGCGGCGCGGCGCCCGGCGCTGCCCCGCTCAAAGGGCATAAAGATGCGTTCATGGTCCTGCGGCGCAATGCCAATGCCGGTGTCGCAGATGTCAAAGCGCACCACATCGCTGTGGCAGTTGACCTGCAGGCGGATGCTGCCGCTGTCGGTAAAGCGGATGGCATTGCCCAGCAGGTTGATCAGAATCTGGCGCAGGCGCTTGGCATCGGCGCGCACCCACGCTGGGATGCGGCCCTGCGTCTGCAACTCGAACTGCAGGCCCTTGGCCTCCGCCTGGGGCCGCACCATGCGGTTGACGGCTTCGAGAAACTCGGGGAACTGCAGCGGCGCCGGATCCAGCCGCAGCCGGCCGGCCTCGATACGCGCCAGGTCCAGCAACTCGTCGATCAGCGAGTGCATGTGCTGGCCGCTGTGCAGCATGGTGCTGATGTTTTCATGAGCGGGGCCGGGCAAATCACTGCGTCGCAGCAGCAGCTGGGCATAGCCGAGGATGCTGGTGAGGGGCGTGCGCAGCTCATGGGCCATGCCGGCCACATAGCGCGACTTGGCTTGGTTGGCCGCCTCGGCATGCTCCTTGGCGGCTTGCAGTTGGGCATCGGTGCGCTGGTGGGCCTCGATCTCCTGCATCAGCATCTGCGTCTGGCGCTCGGACTCCTCGCGCGCCATGCGCCGGCTGTCCTTGGCCAGCACCAGCCACCAGGCGTAGAGCGCGCACAGCAGCGCCAGCAGCGAGAACGCGCGCACAAAGGCCCAGCGCAGATCCGTCTGCCCGGGCGAGAGGCTTTGCTGCATATAGACCACGAACAAGGCCAGCGCCATGGGGCTGGTCAGCAGCAGCACCGTGCCCGCATAGGAGGCCAGCCGAAAGTTGATGCTGCGCTGGATGCGCTGGGGCAGCAGGCTTTCGTAGAGGCTGCGCCACTGCACCTGGGCGCGTGCCGTGCTGGGCTTGCAGCGGTCATGGCAGCGCGAATCGAGCGAGCAGCACAGCGAGCAGATCGGCGCGCCATAGGCGGGGCAGCCGGCCATGTCGGCGCGCTCGAACTGGTTCTGGCAGACAGCGCACTGCAGCTGCGCGGCCTCGAACTGCGCGGGCTGGCGGGCGATGTACCAGCGCCCGCCGGTGGCCCAGGCCAGCAGCGGCGATACCAAAAGCGCAATGGCCAGCGCAATATAGGGCGCAAAGGCGCTGGCCAGCTCGCCCAGCAGGCCGCTATAGGCAATGCCGGCGGCCACGGCGGCAATGCCCATGGCGCCCAGGCCCACGGGGTTGAGGTCGTGCAGGTAGGCGCGGCGAAACTCGGTGCCCGGCGGGCTCAGCCCCAGCGGCTTGTTGATGACCAGGTCCGCCACCAGCGCGCCCACCCAGGCCACCGCGATATTGCTGTAGATGCCCAGCACTTTCTCCAGCGCGCTGAACACGCCCAGGGTCATGATCAGCATGGCGATCATCACATTGAACACCAGCCAGACCACGCGGCCCGGGTGGCTGCGGGTGATGCGCGAGAACACATTGGACCAGGCGAGCGAGCCGGCATAGGCATTGGTCACATTGATCTTGATCTGCGCCATGACGACAAACACCAGGGTGACCCACAGCGCCGTGCTCTGGTCGGCGAAGATCTTGCCAAAGGCCGTCAGGTACAGGTGGGTGGGGTCCGAGGCCTCGGCCACCGTCGAGCCAAACTGCAGCGCTACATAGGCCAGGTAGGCACCGCCCAGCATGCGCGCGGCGCCCATCAAAATCCAGCCCGGCCCGCCCATCAGCACGCAAAACCACCAGCGGGCACGGTTGTTGGCCGTCTTGCGCGGCATAAAGCGCAGGTAGTCCACCTGCTCGCCCACCTGCACGATCAGCGCAAAGATCACGGTGCTGGCCGAGCCGAAATACAGCCAGTTGAAATCCGCGCTGCCCGAGGTGAGGCCCGACAGGCCGGGCAGCTGCTGCACAAACTGCGGCTGCTGGAAGGCCAGCCACAGGTAGGGGGCCAGCAGCATCAGCGCCCACACGGGCTGGGTCCAGGCCTGCAGCTTGGAGATAAAGGTGACGCCATACAGCACCATCGGTATCACCACCAGCGCGCACAGCACATAGCAGACCACCAGCGGCCAGCCCAGCGCCATCTGCACGGCCAGCGCCATGATGGCCGCCTCCAGCGCAAAGAAGATAAAGGTGAAGGTGGCATAGACCAGCGAGGTGATGGTCGAGCCCAGGTAGCCAAAGCCGGCGCCCCGGGTGAGCAGGTCCATGTCCAGCCCATAGCGCGCCGCGCAGACCGAGATGGGCCAGGCGGTCAGAAAGATCACGATGCCCATCACCGCAATCGCCCAGGCGGCGCTGCTAAAGCCATAGGCCAGCGTGATGGTCGCGCCAATCGCCTCCAGTGCCAGAAAGGACAGCCCGCCCATCGCTGTGTTCAGCAGCTGCCATTCGCTCCAGCGGCGCGCCTTCTGCGGGGTAAAGCGCAGCGCGTAGTCCTCCATGGTTTCGTCAGCCACCCAGGCGTTGTATTCGCGGCGGATCGGGAAGATCTTTTGGGAGGGCTTGTTCATCACAGGCAGCGCGCAGGCGCCGGGGGCATGGGATCCGCAGACTAAGCAATATTCAGGCCACGGCAAGGCTGGTGCGGCCGGCGAGGTGCGGCCGGCAATCTAGCTTAGTCCGGCCTGCGTACGCAGGGCCTACGTCAAATGACGTATGGGTGTTTGGAGGCGGCACTTTTAGAGTGGGCTCAGGTTTCAACCCGTTACCAGTTCAGCCATCTGAACCACTTGAGGAGAAAAGCATGTCTCAGGATTTCCAACAGTCGCTCCGCCGCCGCCGTCTCTTGCAAGGCCTGGGTGCCATCAGCATGGCCGGTCTGCCCCTGCTGTCCCGCGCCCAGACGCCGCCCACCGCCCAGGTCAACACCACCAAGCTCGCGGTGACCGATACCGAGGTGGTGGTGGGCCAGCTGCACTCGTCGACCGGCACCATGGCGATCTCCGAGACCGGCTCCATCCAGGCCGAGCAATTGGCCATTGACCAGATCAACGCCATGGGCGGTGTGCTGGGCCGCAAGATCCGCGTGATCAAGGAAGACGGGGCTTCGGACTGGCCGACCTTTGCCGAAAAGGCCAAGAAGCTGCTCATCAGCGACCATGTGGCCACCGTGTTCGGCTGCTGGACCTCGGCATCGCGCAAGGCGGTGCTGCCGATCTTCGAGAAGGAAAACGGCCTGCTGTACTACCCCACCTTCTACGAAGGCCTGGAGCAAAGCAAGAACGTCATCTACACCGGCCAGGAAGCGACGCAGCAGATTCTGTACAGCCTCGACTGGGCCAAGAAGGAAAAGAACGCCTCCAAGGTGTTCCTGGTGGGCTCGGACTACATCTGGCCCCGTACCTCGATGAAGATTGCCCGCAAGCACATCGAAACCTTCCAGAAGGGCAAGGTCGTGGGCGAGGAGTACTACCCGCTCAGCAACACCAACTTCAACTCGCTGATCAACAAGATCAAGGTGGCCAAGCCCGATCTGATCTTCGCAGCGGTCGTGGGCGGCTCCAACGTGGCCTTCTACAAGCAGCTCAAGGCCGCCGGCATCACCGGCGACAAGCAGTTCCTGGTGACCCTGTCGGTGACCGAGGACGAAATGCTGGGCATTGGTGGCGAGAACTTTGCCGGCTTCTACTCCAGCATGAAGTACTTCCAGTCGCTGGACAACCCGAACAACAAGAAGTTTGTCGAGGCCTTCAAGGCCAAGTACGGCCCCAAGTCCGTCATCGGCGATGTGACCCAGGCCGGTTACCTGGGCCCCTGGCTGTGGAAGGCGGCTGTTGAGAAGGCTGGCAGCTTCGACGTGGCCAAGGTCACCGCAGCCTCGCCGGGCATCGAGCTGAACACGGCGCCCGAAGGCTACGTGAAGATTGACGCCAACCACCACCTCTGGAGCAAATCCCGCATTGCGCAGGGCCAGCCCGATGGGACCTTCAAGGTGGTGTCGGAGTCGCCGGAGCTGATCAAGCCGGATCCGTTTCCTAAGGGCTATCAGTAAATCAGGACCCCGAGAGCGGGCCCCGGGGCATTGCCCTGAGGCCCGCGATGCTGCCGACCACCCACCCGACAAGAGAGCGCCATGACCTTTTCTGAAATGATGAACATCGGGCTGATGCAGGGCTTTGCGGGCCTCAGCTTGTTTGCCGTATTGCTGCTGATGGGCCTGGGCCTGGCGATTATTTTTGGCCAGATGGGGGTCATCAACATGGCGCATGGCGAGTTCATGACCATTGGTGCCTACACCGTGTTCATGGCCTCGACCCTGGTGGAGGCCCATGCCCCGGCATGGATGCCTTACTACTTCCCCTTGTCGATCGTGGCGGCCTTTGTGTTGGCGTTTGTGCTGGGCTGGATGGCTGAGTGGGCGCTGATCCGGCACCTGTACAAGCGCCCGCTCGATACCCTGCTGGCCACCTGGGGCCTGAGCCTGGGGCTGCAACAGGTGTTCCGCACGGTGATCGGCCCCAAAGAGGTGAGCCCCACCTTGCCCGAGTGGCTGATGGGTTCCTGGTCGCCCAGCGAGGGGCTGGACATTCCGATCAACGGCATGTTTGTGCTGGCGCTGGCGCTGCTGGTGACCGCTGGCGTGCTGATTGCGCTCTACCGCAGCCGTTGGGGCCTGCGGGTGCGGGCAACGGTCAGCAACCGGGTGATGGCCAACGCCATCGGCATCAACACCAAAAAGACCGACCGCCTGACCTTTGCCATTGGCTGCGGGGTCGCGGGCATTGCCGGCGCGGCCTTCACCACCATTGGCTCCACGGGGCCCACCTCCGGCTCGCTCTACATCGTCGATTCGTTCCTGGTCGTCACCTTTGGCGGCGCGGCCAGCCTGCTGGGCACTGTGGCATCGGCCTTTGGCATTGCCCAGGTGCAGTCGATCACGGAGTTCTTCCTGAGCGGCTCGATGGCCAAGGTGCTGACCTTGTCCTTCATCGTGGTGGTCTTGATGTTCCGGCCCCAAGGCCTGTTTGCCAGCAAGGTGCGCCGCTAAAGCCGGTGCAAAGGATGACAACCATGAAAAACATGCGTGTGTGGCTGGAGAGAACCGGCCTGGGACATGTGGCGCTGCTGGCCGTCGTGCTGCTGCTGGTGTTCCCGCTGGCGCTGGATTCGTTCCGCCTGAACCTGGTGGGCAAGTACCTGTGCTACGCCTTTGTGGCCGTGGGCCTGGTGATGCTCTGGGGCTGGGCCGGCGTGCTGAGCCTGGGGCAGGGCGTTTTCTTTGGCCTGGGCGGTTATGCGATGGCCATGTTCCTCAAGCTCGAAGCCTCGGACAAGGCCAGCACCAGCATCCAGTCCACCCCCGGCATCCCCGACTTTATGGACTGGAACCAGCTCACCGCCCTGCCGCTGTGGTGGACGCCGTTTGAGCACCTGCCGTTTGCCTTGTTTGCCGTGGTGGCCGCGCCCGCGCTGCTGGCCTTCATCATCGGTTTTGCGATGTTCCGCCGCCGGGTGGGCGATGTCTACTTTGCCATCATCACCCAGGCTGTGGCGCTGATTCTGACGGTGCTGATCATTGGCCAGCAGGGCTACACCGGCGGCGTCAACGGCATGACCGACCTGCGCACGATGCTGGGCTGGGACATCCGCACCGACAGTGCCAAGTACATCCTCTACTACGTCTGCTGCGGCCTGCTGCTGCTGTCGGTGGCCGCCTGCCTGTGGATCCAGAAGAGCAAGCTGGGCACCCTGCTGCTGGCCATGCGCGACAAGGAAGACCGGGTGCGCTTCTCGGGCTATGACGTGTCGATGTTCAAGGTGTTTGTGTTCTGCCTGGCCGCTGCCATCTCGGGCATTGGCGGCGCGATGTTTGCGCTGCAGGTGGGCTTTATGTCGCCGTCCATCGTCGGCATTGTTCCCTCGATCGAGATGGTGATCTTTGCCGCCGTCGGCGGCCGCATGAGCCTAGTGGGGGCCGTGTACGGCGCGCTGCTGGTCAACTTTGGCAAGACCTATTTCTCCGAGACCTTCCCTGATCTGTGGATGTTCTGCATGGCCGGCCTGTTCATTGGCGTGACCATGTTCTTCCCCAATGGCCTGGCGGGCCTGTATGCCAGCAAGCTCAAGCCGCTGCTGGCCAAGCGCTCGGCCAAACCGGCCAGCATGCCCAGCAGCAGCGCGGGCAACGCCAGCACCAAGCCCATCACCACCAGCAGCAAAGCCCAGGAGCCGGTCGCCGGCAAGCCTGCTGCCGAAGCCGTCTGAACCAGGAGCGCGCAATGAGCAATACCGACTTTGCACTGGCTGTTGAGGGCTTGACGGTCTCCTTTGACGGTTTCAAGGCCATCGAGGACCTGACCCTGTATGTGGACAAGAACGAGCTGCGCGTGATCATCGGCCCCAATGGCGCCGGCAAGACCACCTTGCTCGACCTGATCTGCGGCAAGACCAAGGCCAGCAGCGGCAGCATCAAGTTCCAGAACGAAGAGCTGACGGGCATGGACGAGTACCTGCGCGTGCGCAAGGGCATAGGCCGCAAGTTCCAGACCCCGTCGATCTACGAGAACCTGTCCGTGTTCAAGAACCTGGAGGTCTCCTACCCGGAGGGGCGTTCGGTGTTTGGGGCACTGCGCTTTCAGTGCAGCCCGGCCGTGCAGCAACGCGTGCAGACGGTGGCCCAGGAGATTGGCCTGGACCATGTGCTGGAGATGGAATCGGGCCTGCTGTCGCACGGGCAAAAGCAGTGGCTGGAGATTGGCATGCTGCTGATGCAAGAGCCCGAGCTGCTGATGCTGGACGAGCCCATCGCCGGCATGAGCGCCCGCGAGCGCGAGCTGACGGCCGAGCTGCTCAAGCGCATCTGCGTGGGGCGCTCGGTGATCGTGATTGAGCACGACATGGCGTTTGTGGCCCGCATTGCGCACAAGGTCACCGTCATGCACCAGGGCAAGATTCTGGCCGAAGGCTCGATGGAGGCCGTGCAGTCCGATCCCAAAGTCATCGATGTCTACCTGGGCCACTGAGGAGCCGTACATGCTGAAAGTCAACGATATCCACGTGGCCTACGGACAAAGCGAGGCGCTGCACGGCATCTCCTTCGAAGGCCGGCCCAACGAAACCCTGGCCATCATGGGCCGCAACGGCATGGGCAAGACCACCTTGTTCAAGGCGCTGATGGGCGTGCTGCCGCTCAAGAGCGGTGCGGTGCAGGTCGCCGGCCAGGATGTGTCGCGCGACGAGAGCTATCTGCGCGTGGCCAAGGGCATTGCCTATGTGCCCCAGGGCCGCATGATCTTCCCGACCCTGAGTGTCGAGGAGAACATCGAAACCGGTCTGGAAAACGCCCGCGACCGCAAGATCCCCGATGAGATCTATGCGCTGTTCCCGGTGCTGTGGGACATGCGCCGGCGCAAGGGCGGCAACCTCTCAGGCGGGCAGCAGCAGCAGCTGGCCATTGCGCGTGCGCTGGTCACCAACCCCAAGGTGCTGCTGCTCGATGAGCCCACCGAGGGCATCCAGCCGTCCATCATCAAGGACATCGCCAAGGCGCTCAACGAGATCCGCAAGATGCGCGAGATCACCATCGTGGTCTCCGAGCAGGTGCTGCATTTTGCGATGGAGGTGGCCGACCGTTTGTTCGTGATCGAGGGCGGGCGCATCGTGCACGAGACCGACCGCGCCAACACCAACGAAGCCCATATCAAGTCCTATCTGTCGGTTTGAGGCCCCGGTGGCCGCAAGCACGGCCGCCGGCCCCGCGTTTTTTCGTTTCATTGACTGCAATACAGGAGCTGCACATGCCCGAAACCCTGATCAAGGTTGACCTGTCCCAACCGGCCCCCTCCAACGAGAAGGTGCACAACCGCTGGCACCCCGATATTCCGATGGCCTGCTGGGTGAACCCTGGCGATGACTTTGTGCTGGAGACCTACGACTGGACGGGGGGCTTCATCCAGAACAACGACAGCGCCGACGATGTGCGCGATGTGGACCTGACCACGGTGCATTACCTCTCGGGCCCGGTCGGCGTCAAAGGGGCAGAGCCTGGCGACTTGCTGGTCGTGGACCTGCTCGACATCGGCGCCAAGGACGAGAGCCAGTGGGGCTTTAACGGGTTTTTCTCGCAGAAAAACGGCGGCGGTTTTTTGACCGACCACTTCCCGTCGGCGCAGAAGTCGATCTGGGATTTCCAGGGCATGTTCACCACCTCGCGCCATATCCCCGGCGTGCGCTATGCGGGTTTGATCCACCCGGGCCTGATCGGCACCTTGCCCGACCCCAAGATGCTGGACATCTGGAACACCCGCGAGCAGGCGCTGATCGACACCAACCCGGACGGCAACCTGGCCAACCCGCCCTTTATGGCGACGGCGCACATGGGCCAGCTCAAGGGCGAGGCCCGCGACAAGGCAGCAGCCACCGGCGCGCGCACCGTACCCCCGCGCGAGCATGGTGGCAACTGCGACATCAAGGACCTCTCGCGCGGCTCCAAGATCTTCTTCCCGGTCTATGTCGATGGCGCGGGCCTGTCGGTGGGCGATCTGCACTTCAGCCAGGGCGATGGCGAAATCACCTTCTGCGGCGCCATCGAGATGGCCGGCTGGGTACACATGAAGGTCTCGATCATCAAGGGCGGCATGGCCAAGTACGGCATCAAGAACCCCATCTTCAAGCCCAGCCCCATCGTGCCGACCTACAACGACTATGTGATCTTTGAAGGCATCAGCGTTGACGAATCAGGCAAGCAGTACTACCTGGATGTGAACGTGGCCTACAAACAGGCCTGCCTCAACGCCATCGAGTACCTGAAGAAGTTTGGCTACTCCGGCGCACAGGCCTATTCCATCCTGGGCACCGCCCCGGTGCAGGGCCATATCAGCGGCGTGGTGGATGTCCCCAACGCCTGCGCCACCTTGTGGCTGCCCACGCAGATCTTTGAGTTCGACATCAACCCCAATGCCGCCGGCCCGGTCAAGTACCTGGATGGCAGCATCGATATGCCGATCTCGTACGACAAGTAAGTCCTAGCGATCCTCTGCAGATATCAAGGGTTCTGCAGAGGAGCCCTGAGCGGGCCGCAGTGCCTGCCCGCTTTCACCTTTTAGTGCCGGAGCCCCCATGCCCACCTATGACTACGCCTGCCAGCACTGCGGCGAGTTCGACGCGCTGCGCCGCCTGGCCGACCGCAACCTGGCCTGCGCCTGCCCCCGCTGCGGCGCTGATGCCGAGCGCATCATCACCCAGGCCCCGCGCCTGGCCTGCACATCGCCCCAGCAGCGCCGCGCCGCCGAGGTCAACGAACGCGCCCGCCATGCGCCGCGTATGTCCCGCGACAACGACCCTGCTGCGGGCAACTATGGGCGGCTGCGGCATCCGAGTGGTTGTGGCTGCTGCAGTGGGGGCGCCAAAACTGGCGCGGCAGCGGCTGGGGCGCAGCCGGCGCTCAAAAGCCAGGTGGGGAATCGGCCTTGGATGATTAGCCACTGAGGGGCTCGGGTCAGGGATGCATTTGTACAAACGCCGTGTCAGTTTTGGGAGCGCAATAGACATTTGCGGCGTTTAAGTCTATTATTCACCGCATGTTTAGCGGTGAATATATCTGGCAATCCCCGCACTGGCCTCAGTGGCAGTTCGATAGCCATGCCCTGGCTGCTCCCCTGGCGCAGGTCAGTCAGGCGCAAGGCATGCTGCTGGGCCGCTTGGCGGATGTCGGCATGGGCCTGCGGGACCAGGCGAGTCTGGCTGCGCTGACGCAGGATGTGCTCAAGACCTCCGAGATCGAAGGCGAGTCCCTCAATGTGGCCTCCGTGCGCTCGTCCATCGCCCGGCGGTTAGGGCTGGACATTGGGGCGCTGGCACCGGTAGACCGCCATGTGGAAGGTGTGGTCGAGATGGTGCTCGATGCGACGGCAAACCACCAGCAAGCGGTCACGGAGCAGCGTGTCTATGGCTGGCATGCTGCGTTGTTCCCGACCGGCTACTCGGGCATGAGCAAGATAGCGGTGGGCACGTGGCGGGATGACGCAGCGGGCCCCATGCAGGTGGTATCAGGCCCGATCGGCCGCCAGAAAGTGCATTACGAAGCGCCTCCGGCGCCCCAAGTGCCTGCAGAGATGGCCAAGCTGCTGGCCTGGATCAATGACCCG
This sequence comes from Comamonas sp. BIGb0152, assembly GCF_024809975.1. Lineage (GTDB taxonomy): Bacteria > Pseudomonadota > Gammaproteobacteria > Burkholderiales > Burkholderiaceae_C > Comamonas. The sequence goes on along the minus strand of NZ_JANUDY010000012.1, from coordinate 32,176 downwards.
GCGCCCTCCACGCTCCCGGCATTGCTCAAATCAGGTTTGGGCCATCTGTGGTTTGTGACCGTACACCCTTTTGACGACGGCAATGGCCGTATGGCGCGGGCCATAGGTGACCTGCTGTTGGCGCGAGCGGATGGCAGTGCGCAGCGCTTTTACAGCCTGTCTGCCCAGATACAGCGGGAGCGCAAGGCCTATTACGAGGTTTTGGAGCGTACGCAAAAGGGCGGCTTGGATGTGACGCCATGGCTGCTGTGGTTTCTGCAAACCTTGCACCAGTCGGTCCTGCAAGCGAACGAGGGCTTGGAGGCCGTGCTGTACAAGGCACGATTCTGGCGCCACTGGGCCATGACACCGATGAATGAGCGCCATATCAAAGTGCTGAACCGCTTGCTCAATGGCTTTGAAGGAAAACTCACGACCGGGAAATGGGCGGCTATTGCCAAGTGCTCCAGCGATACAGCGCTGCGCGATATCAACGAGTTGCTGGCGCTCGGCGTATTGGGCAAAGAAGCGGCTGGAGGACGAAGCACAAGCTATGTGCTCAGCCCTGTGTAGCGCCTTGCGCGAGCCAGGAGATGCGACAGGCGCTGAACCCTGTCCAGCGCCTGTCACCTTCTAGTCGTAACTCCGCGCATCCTCAATCACCTTGCCATCATTGGGCAGCTCGCCCGGTCGCAGCAGCGCGATGTCGGCGCGCAGCTTGGTGACTTCGCGCACGGCGTCGGCGATCTGCTCGGCCAGGCCGGCGCCCAGCTCGGTGGTTTCCACCTGCAGGCTCATCTGGTCCTGGGCCATGGCGCCGCTGACGACCAGGCGTGCCTTTTGCACCTGCGGGAAGCGTTTGACGACTTCGGCGATCTGGCCGGGGTGCACAAACATGCCGCGCACCTTGGTGGTTTGGTCGGCGCGGCCCATCCAGCCTTTGATGCGGGTGTTGGTGCGGCCGCTGGGGCAGTGGCCGGGCAGCACGGCCGACAGGTCGCCGGTGCCAAAGCGGATCAGCGGGTAGTCGGTGTTGAGGGTGGTGACGACCAGCTCGCCGACCTCGCCTTCAGCCACCGGGTCGCCGGTGCCGGGGCGCACGATCTCGACAATCACGTTCTCATCGAGCACCAGGCCTTCGCGGGCCTCGGTTTCGTAGGCGATCAGGCCCAGGTCGGCGGTGGCATAGCACTGGTAGGCGGCAACGCCCCGGGCGCTGAACCAGTCGCGCAGCGAAGGCGGGCAGGCCTCGCCCGAGACGAGCGCCTTGGTCAGCGAGGCAATGCGCTGGCCCTGGGCCTCGGCCTTCTCCAGGATGATCTTCAAAAAGCTGGGCGTGCCGATGTAGCCGTGCGGGTGCAGGTCGGCCATGGCCTGCACTTGCTGCTCGGTCTGGCCGGTGCCGGCGGGGAACACGGTGGCGCCCAGCGCCTGGGCGCCCGATTCCATCATCGAGCCGGCGGGCACAAAGTGGTAGCTAAAGCTGTTGTGCACCAGCTCGCCCGCACGGAAGCCGGCCGCATAGATGGCGCGGGCCATGCGCCAGTAGTCGCTGCGCTGGCCTTCGGGCTCATAGATGGGGCCGGGGCTGGCAAACATGCGCGGCATGGCGCGGCCAAACGGCGCGGTGTTGAAGCCGCCAAAAATGGCGCGGCCCGGGTGCTGGGCGCGCTCGGCCTTTTGGCGCTCCAGCAGCTCATGCTTGCGGGTCACGGGCAGCTGCGCCAGCGCGGCGCGGCTGCTGATGCTGGCGGCATCCACCCCTTGCAGGATGCTGGCAAAGGCGGGGGCGTGTTGCTGGGCGTGCCGAATCTGGGCGGGCAGGCGGGCCATCAGATCGGCTTCGCGGGCCGCTGGGGCGCGGGTCTCCAGATCGTCGTAATGCTGGCTCATGCGGTTTCTCCGGGACGGGTGATCGGTATTTTTGGGGGCGGAATCTGCCGCAGACGCCGGGCTTGGTGGGCACCAGCCGGCGCGGTGATTGAATCGTCAGTGGATGGGGCTCAGGCTAGCCAGCGTTTTCTGCGCTTGTAGCTCTTGACGTCCTTGAAGCTCTTGCGCTCGCCGCCGCCCATGCCCAGGTAGAACTCCTTGACGTCCTCGTTGTTGGCGAGGTCCTTGGCGGCGCCGTCCATCATGATGCGGCCGCTCTCCATGATGTAGCCGTAGTCGGCGTACTTCAGCGCCATGTTGGTGTTCTGCTCGGCCAGCACGAAGGTGACCTTTTCCTTCTGGTTGAGGTCCTGCACGATGTTGAAGACTTCTTCAACGATCTGCGGGGCCAGGCCCATCGAGGGCTCATCGAGCAGCACCAGGCGCGGGTTGCTCATCAGCGCGCGGCCAATGGCGCACATCTGCTGCTCGCCGCCCGAGGTGTAGGCCGCCTGGCTGGTGCGGCGGGTCTTGAGGCGGGGGAAATAGTTGTAGACCTTGTCCAGGTTGGCAGCGATCTCGCCCTTGTCGGTGCGGGTGTAGCTGCCGGTCAGCAGGTTTTCTTCGATGGTCAAATGGGCGAAGCAGTGCCGGCCTTCCATGACCTGCACGACACCGCGCTTGACCAGGTCGGAGGGGCTCAGCGCCTCGATGCGCTCGCCTTCGAGCTCGATGCTGCCCTTGGTGACTTCGCCGCGCTCGCCCTTGAGCAGGTTGGAGATGGCGCGCAAGGTGGTCGTCTTGCCGGCGCCATTGCCGCCCAGGATGGCCACAATCGATTCACGCGGCACCGACAGCGAGACGCCTTTGAGCACCAGGATCACATGGTTGTAGATCACCTCGATGCCGTTGACGACCAAAAGCGGGGCCGCTGCGGGTGGGGTGGAAGCTGTTTGCGGGGAATCGGTCATGCCGTCACCTGGTCTCTCAACAAAATAGAGGGCGGGCCGCCCCGGGGAACAGGCGCTTTCGCAAAGCGAGGGCGCCAGGGGGCTGCCACGAAAGGTTCCGGGCCGCCGGGGCCCGGAACCGTGCAGGTCTTAGCTGCAGGAACGCACCTTGACGTTCTTTTCCTTGGCGTACTTCTCGGCGTATTCCTTGACCAGCGGGTCGATCAAGGTCTTGTCCGATTGGTACCAGTCGGAGCTCACGTTGAACTTGCTGCCGTCCCAGGTGGCGATACGGGCCCAGTCAGCGCCCAGGTGGTTCTCGCAGCTGGTCTTGAAGGGGCGGATCATCTTGCCAAAGCCCAGCTCGTTCAAGCGCTCCTGGGTCATGTTCATGTTCTCCAGGCCCCAGCGGACTTGTTCGGAGGTCATGACCTTGCCCTTGCCGTACTTCTCTTGGGCGGTGCGGATGGCTTCGACCTGCAGCATCGCGATCATCATGCCGCGGGTGTGCGCCAGCTGGCCCAGCTCTTTGACGTCGGATGCCGTGCCCTGGCCCTTGTCGTACAGCGTGGCCTTCACGTCGTCATGCACTTTGTCGCGCTCGGCGGTGTTGTGGATGGTGACGGTGTTGTAGCCCTTGGCGCCGGCACCGATGTCCTTGACGTCATGGTCCGAGCCACCCCACCAGATGGCGTACATCTTTTCGCGGGGGTAGCCGGTGGCCTGGGCTTCGCGCACAGCCGTCGGCGTCATCACGCCAGCGGACCACAGCAGCACGTAGTCGGGGCGGTTCTGGCGAATCTGCAACCAGGTGGATTTTTGCTCCACGCCAGGGGCGGTCACGGGCAGCAGCATCAGCTCAAAGCCATCCTTGGCGGCGCGCTTTTGCAGCAGGGCGATAGGCTCTTTGCCGTAGGGCGAGTCGTGGTAGACCAGGGCGATCTTCTTGCCCTTGAGGTTGCCCTTTTCCTTCTTCAGGATGTCCTGCACGATGGAATCAGCAGCCGTCCAGTAGTTGCCCAGCAGCGGGAAGTTCCACTCGAACACCTTGCCGTCGGCCGATTGCGACAGACCATAGCCGGGGGTGATGACGGGCATCTTGTCGCCAGCGGCCTTGTCGGTCACGGCAAAGGTGATGCCGGTCGATTGCGTGTCAAAACCGGAAGCACCGCCGTCGCGGCCCTTGAGGCGCTCATAGCATTCCACGCCCTTGGCGGTGTCGTACGCGGTTTCGCACTCTTCGAACTTGATCTTCACGCCGTTGATGCCGCCCTTGGCATTGACGAGCTTGAGGTAGTCCTGCTTGCCGTCACCCCATGGGATGCCCAGCGGTGCAAACTGGCCCGTGCGGTAGACCAGCAGCGGAACAAACTGCTCCTGGGCTTGTGCGACTGGGGCAGCCATCATGGCCCCCAGACCCAGGGCTGCCGTAGCAGCGGCGATCACAGCTTTCTTGAAAGACATGGTTTTATCTCCTTAGGTTGTTGGGGCTGATGACCCCCACTTTGCGAACACTCTGCGTTGCTCTCTTCGAAAAAACACTCAATGCGGGAACGGCCACAGACGCAGCTTCTGGCGGGCCGTGGCCCAGAGCTTGGCCAATCCATGGGGCTCGACAATCAGGAAAAACACGATCAGCGCGCCAAACACCATGTGCTCCAGGTAGGTGGCAGTCGCCGTCGAGATCGGCAGGCCCAGCCAGTGCGGCACCTGGGTCAAAAAGATGGGCAGCAGCACAAAGAAGGCGGCGCCAAAGATGCTGCCGACGATGGAGCCCAGGCCGCCAATGATGATCATGAACAGCAGCTGGAAGGACCGGTCCAGGCTGAAGGCTGCGGGCTCCCAGGCGCCCAGGTGGACAAAGCCCCAGAGCGCGCCGGCAATGCCGACGATAAAGCTGCTGACTGCAAAGGCCGAGAGCTTGGCGTACATGGGGCGGATGCCGATCACGCTGGCAGCCACATCCATGTCGCGCATGGCCATCCATTCGCGGCCCACGGCGCTGCGCACCAGGTTCTTGGCCATGAGGCCCAGCACGCAGAGGATGGCCAGGCAGAACAGGTACTTCTGCACGGGCGTCTCGATGGACATGCCAAACACCGACAGCTTGCCCGCGCTTACCGAGCCCGACGAGGAGTAGTTGCTGACCCAGGCCGCCCGGCTGGTGAGCCAGTCCATGAAGAACTGGGCCGCCAAGGTGGCCACCGCCAGGTACAGGCCGCGAATGCGCAGGCTGGGCAGGCCAAACAGCACACCCACTAGCATGGACACCAAGCCGCCACCGATCAGCGACAGGATCAGCGGCATGCCTTCAAAGCGCACATGGAAGTTGTAGGCCGCGTAGGCGCCTGCAGCCATAAAGGCGCCGGTGCCCAGCGAGATCTGGCCGCAATAACCGACCAGAATGTTGAGCCCGATGGCGCCCAGCGACATGATCAGAAAGGGGATCAGCACCGCCTTGAAGGTGTAGTCGCTGAACATGAAGGGCACCAGCACAAAGGCCACCAGCAAGAGGCCGAGCATGGCCCACTTGTCCTGCAGCACCGGGAAGATCTGCTGGTCGGCCGCGTAGCTGGTCTTGAACTGGCCATTTTCACGATAAAACATAGGTCAGTTCTCCAATTACACGCGGTCAATAATTTTGTCTCCAAAGAGACCTTGGGGACGGAACAGCAGGAAGCACAGCGCCAGGCCGTAGGCGAACCAGGTCTCGATGCCGCCGCCCACATAAGGGCCCAGGTAGACCTCGGAGAGCTTCTCGCCCACGCCGATGATCAGACCGCCGACGATGGCGCCGGGCACGGAGGTGAGGCCACCCAGAATCACCACCGGCAAAGCCTTGAGGGCCACCAGCGACAGCGAATACTGCACGCCCAGCTTGGAGCCCCAGATGATGCCCACGACCAGGGCCACGCTGCCAGCGACGGACCAGACGATGACCCAGATGCGGGACAGCGGAATACCGATGGACTGGGCCGCCTGGTGGTCGTCGGCCACTGCGCGCAGCGCCCGGCCAGTCTTGGTCTTTTGGAAGAAGACGCTCAGCACCAGCACCAGCACGGCGGCAATGCCGGCGGCATACAGGTCTTCCTGGCTGATCAGCACACCGCCCTGGAACATGTTTTCCAGAACGAACATGGGGTCCTTGGGCATGCCCACATTGATGCTGTAGACCGACGAGCCAAAGATCATCGGGCCCAGGCCATCGAGGAAGTAGGCGATGCCCAAGGTGGCCATCAGCAGCGCGATGGGCTCCTGGTTGACGAGGTAGCGCAGCGCAAAACGCTCAATCGCCCAGGCCACGCCGACCATGATGACCATGGCGACGATCAGCGCCAGCGCAATGCTGAGCACACCGGGCTCCATGCCCAGCCATTTCGGAATCCATTCCGAAAAGCGCGCCATGGCCAACGCGGCAAACAACACCATGGCCCCCATGGCGAAGTTGAAGACGCCCGAGGCCTTGAAGATCAGCACAAAGCCCAGCGCAATCAGCGCGTAGAGCATGCCGACCATCAGGCCACCAAACAAAGTTTCAAGAAAAAATGCCATTGCGGTCCCCTGGGGTCTGTGCTCAGTGGCCTGCGCCCAAATAGGCGCGGATCACATCTTCGTTATTGCGGACTTCTTCGGGCGTGCCGTCGCCGATCTTCTTGCCGTAATCCAGCACCACCACCCGGTCGGAGATATCCATCACCACGCCCATGTCGTGCTCGATCAGCACGATGGTGGTGCCGAACTCGTCGTTCACATCGAGGATGAAGCGGCACATGTCCTGCTTTTCCTCAACGTTCATGCCGGCCATCGGCTCATCGAGCAGCAGCACCTTGGGCTCCATGGCCAGTGCGCGGCCCAGGTCCACCCGCTTTTGCAGGCCGTAAGGCAGCTGGCCCACGGGCGTTTTGCGAAAGGCCTGGATCTCCAGAAAGTCGATGATGCGTTCGACAAACTCGCGCTGCTGGATCTCTTCGCGCTGGGCCGGGCCCAGGCGCAGCGCCTGCAGCAGCAGGTTGCTTTTGATCTGCAGGTTGCGGCCGGTCATGATGTTGTCGATCACGCTCATGCCCTTGAACAGCGCCAGGTTCTGGAAGGTGCGGGCCACGCCCATCTCGGCGACCTGGCGGCTGTTCATGTGCGCAAAGGTTTGGCCGCGAAAGCTGATCGCGCCCTCCGAAGGGGTGTAGACGCCGTTGATGCAGTTGAGCATGGAGCTCTTGCCGGCGCCGTTGGGGCCGATGATGGCGCGGATCTCGTGCTCTTTGACGTTGAAGGAGATATCCGTCAGCGCCTTGACGCCGCCAAAGCGCAGGCTGATGTTCTTGATGTCAAGAATGACGTCACCGATTTTTTTGCTCATGGGTGGCTTTCTCTTGGCTGGGCGCTCAGGCAACCGACTTCAGTGCGGCGAAGGTCTTGCTGTCGGAGATCTTCAAGGTGGCGTTGACGCTGCCGCTGCGGCCGTCCTCGAACTTCACCTGGGTTTCGATGAACTGCTCGCTGAGGCCGGCATAGAGCGCCTCGACCAGCACGCCGTACTTGTCGGCGATAAAGCCGCGGCGGACCTTGTTGGTGCGGGTCAACTCGCCGTCATCGGCATCCAGCTCTTTGTGCAGGATCAAAAAGCGCGTCACCTGGCTGCCGGCCAGCATCGCGTCGGTGGCCAGATCGGCATTGACTTTCTCGACGCAGTTCTGGATCAAGGTGTAGACCTGCGGCTTTTGTGCCAGGTCGGTGTAGCCGGCGTAGGGCAGGTTTTGGCGCTCGGCCCAGTTGCCCACGGCCTCGAAGTCGATATTGATCATCACGCAGACCTTCTCGCGCCCATCACCCAGCGCCACGGCCTCTTTGATGAAGGGGAAGAACTTGAGCTTGTTCTCCACATACTTGGGGGCGAACATCGCGCCGTCGTTGGGGCCGCCTTTGAGGCGGCCGACATCCTTGACCCGGTCGATGATCTTGAGCTGGCCGCTCTTGTCCAGGAAGCCGGCATCGCTGGTGTGGTACCAGCCGTCTTCGCTCAGCACCTCGGCCGTCGCCTTGGGGTTCTTGTAGTACTCCTTCAAGAGGCCCGGCGACTTGACCAGGATCTCGCCGTTGTCGGCCATCTTGATCTCGACGCCACGGATCGGGTTGCCCACGGTATCGGCAAACACCTGGTTGTCCGGCTGGATGCAGACGAACACAGCGGTTTCGGTCGAGCCGTAGAGCTGCTTGAGGTTGATGCCGATGGAGCGGAAAAAACTGAACAGATCCGGGCCAATCGCCTCACCCGCCGTATAGGCCACGCGCACCCGGCTGAAACCCATGTTGTTGCGCAGCGGGCCAAACACCATCAGGTCGCCCAGCTTGTAGCTGATCTTGTCCAGCAGGCTCACCGGCTGGCCGTCGCGCAGCGCCGGGCCCACGCGCTTGGCCACGCTCATGAAGTGCTGGAACATCTTGCGCTTGATCAGGCCCGCGTCTTCCATGCGGATCATCACGCTGGTCAGAATGCCTTCGAACACGCGCGGTGGCGCAAAGTAGTAAGTGGGGCCGACTTCCTTGAGGTCGATCTGCACGGTGGCGCTGGATTCGGGGCAGTTGACCACATAGCCGCAGGCCAGCCATTGCGAGTAGCTGAAGATGTTCTGGCCAATCCAGGCCGGCGGCAGGTAGGCCAGCACTTCCTCGGCATGGCTGAGGTTTTCAAACTCTGCGCCTGCCGATGCGCTCTCCAGCAGCGAGCGGTGGGTGTGCACCACGCCCTTGGGGTTGCCGGTGGTGCCGGAGGTGAAGAACATCGCCGCCACATCGCCGTTGTGGGTGGCCTCCACCTGCTGGTTGAACCAGCCGGGGTTGGCGGCTACCAGGGTCTCGCCGCTGGCGATCAGGCTGTCGAGCGAGGCCAGGCCCGGCTCTTCATAGTTGCGCAGACCCCTTGGGTCGTCATAATAGATATGGCTGATCTGTGGGCAGTGCTCGCGCAGCTCCAGCAGCTTGTCGACCTGCTCCTGGTCTTCGACCAGGCAGAAGCGCACCTCGGCATTGTTCAGCGGGAAGACGCATTCGGCCGCCACGGCATCTTGGTAGAGCGGCACGGGAATGGCACCAATCGACTGGGCGGCCAGCATGCTGGCGTAAAGGCGGGGGCGGTTGGCACCCATCAGCACCAGGTGTTCGCCGCGCACCAGACCGGCTTGCGACAGGCCAGCGGCTATCTTGGCCACCAGGCTGGCCAGCTGCGACCAGCTGTAGCTTTGCCAAATGCCGTATTCCTTCTCACGCAGCGCAGCGGCCTCGGGCCGATGGGCCGCATGCTGCAGCAATAGCTTGGGAAATGTCGATGACATGGTTGTCTCCTATGCCGTTTTTTGTAGATCACAAGTGCCATGCCTTGCGTCCTGTTGAAACCGAATGTAGGTTCAGCTTTGACGTTGTTTTGTCTTTATGACGACAATCTGCGGGAAAACGTTGTAGGTACTTTCCTGCGGCTGGCCGCTATCCCTGGCTGGGTGCTGCGCTGCAAGGGCCATCCGATAGAGATTTGCCATCTTTATGGCGGGCGTAGGCGCAAGCAGCGGCCTACTGCGTTGCGGGCAGGGAGCCACGGCAGAAACGTAGCGAGGGAGAAAAGCGCAGCTGCTGCGAGCCGCAGAGCGCAAGCTGTGCTTGCACAGGGGCCGCTAGGCGCACGATGCCGAATACGCCATGCCCGACAGAGGCAGGGATGCGGCGGGCGGTTGTCGCCAGATTTTTTGACGGCAACCGAGACAGCAGGGCTGGCGAGCGCGGGCCAGCACCTGCGGTGGGGGGGGATGCTTAGAGCAGCTCTTGGATCATGTCGATGTACTGCTGCTTGGCGTCATCTTGCGCCATGCCCTTGCACTGGTTCCAGGCGTTCCACTTGGCGGACGCCACAAAGTCGGTAAAACCGGGCTTGGGCTCATTGTTGTCGCCGTGCGCGCCTTGCTTGTACAGGCCATAGAGCTTGAGCAGGGTCTGGTTGTCGGGGCGCTCGCTCATGTTCAGGGCGGCTTCTTTGGCGGCTTCAAAGGCGGTGTTCAGATCGGACATGGGGACCTCGTTGTCAGGAAGTAGGGCAAGAAGTTTGCCAGTTTAGCCTGCGATGGGCAGTGCGCAGGCTTGCAAGGCAGCGCTACTTGGGGCCGATACCCGGGCTGGGCTGGACCTGGAAGGCGCCGGTATAAGGCGTGTGCACGACATGCACGGTGACCAGCGGCTGGCCCTCGCGCATGTCCTTGGGCACCTGGCGCGAGTAGGTGAACTCAGCGGGGTGGATCACCTCCATCTTGCGGCGCAGCTGGGTGCCGTTGTCGGACACGGTGTGCTGGTACTGGCGGTCGCCAGTAAAGAAGAACCAGCCGGCGCCGCCTTGCGCGCCGCGTGAGCGCCCGGTGGCAGGGTCAAAGTACTCGTAGCGGTTGCTGCAGGCATCCCACAGCGAGATGCCGACGACACCGGGGTAGCGCTCTACCAGGTTCTGGCTGCGGTCATCGCCTTCGTAGACGGCGGTGGTGAGCCAGGCTTTGTCGGCCAGCACTTTGGCATCGGGTGATGCGCCGGTGCAAGCCGGGGCTGCCAGGGCATAGCCGGGGGCCAGCAGTGCGGCGGCCAAGGCCAGAGCGGCAGGGCGAAGGGCGGTGGTCGAAGGGGACATGGCAGCTTTCTAAAGGGGGTGAGCGGCGAATGGGCCAGTTTAGCGGGCGCCCTGTTGGGTAGATGCGACTTGCTGCGCAGGTGACAAGTGCAGGGCCCACCCTGGTAGCGCCCCTCTTTGCAGTCCGTGCCGCCTGGTGCATTCTTGGCCGCCATGAGCCCGCATGCCTCTCTCTACCAACGCCGCCGAGCCCCGCATGCTGCGGAAGTGGCCGATATTCCCTGGATCCCCGTTCTGCAGCCCGCCGAGCGCGACTACGCCGTGCGCCAGCTGATGGTGACCGAGGCCGAGCCGGGCGAGTATGTGTGCCGGGTGGGCAAGCCGGTGACCTACTGGTTTGGCGTGATCGAGGGTCTGCTCAAGATGAGCGCCGAAGACAGCGAGGGCCGCACGATGACCTTTGCCGGTCTGCCCCGCACCGGCTGGTTTGGCGAGGGCACGGCGCTCAAGCGCGAGATTTACCGCTACGACATCCAGGCGCTGCGCAAAAGCTCGGTCTGCGGCATTCCGGTCGATGCCTTCCATTGGCTGCTCGACCATTCGCTGGGCTTTAACCGCTTTGTGATGCACCAGCTCAATGAGCGGCTGGCGCAGTTCATCAGCGCCCGCGAGATTGACCGCTTGAACCGCCCCGAAGAACGGGTCGCGCGCACCCTGGCTGCCTTGTTCAACCCCGTGCTCTGCCCAGGGGTCAGCGATGTGCTGCGCATCACCCAGCAGGAGCTGGCTTACCTGGTCGGCCTCTCACGCCAGCGGGTGAACGAAGCCCTGGCCGCTTTGCAGCACCAGGGCTTTATCCGTATCGAATATGGCGGCCTGCGGGTGCTCGATCTGCAGGCCCTGCGCGGGCAAGGGTGGCTGGTGAAGCCGCAGCGCGCGGATTTTGATTTGTAGGCCCGGCGCTGGCGGGTTCAGGGCTTGTTCGACGGCGTTGCCGGTGCCTCTGGCGTCACGCCGCTGGGCGGCGGTGCGGGCATGGCGCCACCGGGGGTGGTGCCATCCGGCGTCGCACGTGGCATCGGTGGGGTGGAGGCACCACGGTCACAACCACTCAGGGCTGCAACGCCAAGCACCAAGGCTGCAGCAGGCAACCAGCGCAGCGCATAGCGGGAGGTGAGGGGGGTGGTCGTGGTGAATGCCATGGATATCTCCTTGAAATGAATAAATCCATGCTACGCCTCAATAACTGCCGGTTTCTGAGCCTGTTTGCAGTGCTCACATCTGTACGCATTCCGATGCAAATCGCCAAGGGCCGCATGGGCAGAGGCGGGCAGGCCCGGGCAGCCAGGGACATCGACTGCTGAAGCAGGCCCTACAGCCGCAGAGCATCTATCAACGTAAGAAACGGGCCAAATTGTAAACACTGCTGAAAAAAGCAGCAGCTGGTCCTTGGCAGCTTGTACACAGGCTTATCCACAGTCGCCATAGCCGTGCGCCCCGCTTGGAATGGCAATACACGCGACAATAGCGGGCTATGTCAAATCCCCGCTCTCCTGCTGATTCGCCTGCCGCCGACGATGGCGATGGCCGCAAAAAACTCACCCTGACCCGCAAACCCGCGCCCGCACCTGTGGCGCGAGGCCGTGACAGAGGCCCTGGTGGTGACCGCCCGCGTTCAGCCGGTGGGCCCCGCCCAGCAGGGCCACGCGCCGGGGGAGACAGCCGTTTCAGCCCTGAGGGCCGTGGCGGCAATTACAGCCGTGATGGCGGCGACCGGCGTGATGACCGGGGCAGCCGTGACAGCTGGGCAGGCCGCGATAACCGCGATGGTGGGTTTGGCCGTGGCGACGCCCGTCCCGGTGGCTACGGCCAGGACCGGCGTGATGACCGCCGTGATGCCGGACGTCCCTATGAAAATCGCCCTTACGAGGGCCGCCCTAGCGAGGGCCGCCCTAGCGAGGGCCGCCCTTATGCCGGTCGCCCTGACGCGGGCCGCCCCTATGCCGGTCGCGGTGACTTTGTCTCGGTAGGCCCTGGATCGCGCGACCCGCGCCAGGATGACCGTCGACCCACAGGCCCACGCCAGGATGACCGCCGCAATGACGGCCCGCGTGGCTTTGGTCCACGCTCGGAGGGACCCCGCGAGGGCGGCCCCCGCGAGGGCGGACCCCGTTCCTTTGGCGCAGGCCCCCGCCAGGATGGCTTCCGCTCGGACCGCCCACGCGATGAAGCCCCGCGCCGCGAGATGCCATCCAACGTCTGGCGCGCTGATGCGCCCCACCGCACCATGCAGACCGCCAAGGCCCAGGCCCAGAATGAGCAGCTCAAGGCCGAAGGCCAGGTGCGGGTGAACAAGCGCATGTCCGATCTGGGGCTGTGCTCGCGCCGCGAGGGTGATGCCTGGATCGAAAACGGCTGGGTGCTGGTCAATGGCGAAGTCGCCACCATGGGCCAGATGGTGGAGCTGACCGACAAGATCGAGATCCAGCGCGAGGCGCAGGATCTGCAGGCCCAGCAGGTCACGATTCTGATCAACAAGCCCATGGGCTATGTCAGCGGCCAGGCCGAAGACGGCCATGAGCCCGCGATGGTGCTGCTCAACCCGCCCAACCACTGGCGCGAGGACCACAGCAAGACCCGCTTCAATTTCAGCCAGCTCAAGGGCCTGGCCCCTTGCGGCCGGCTCGATATCGACTCAATCGGCCTGCTGGTGCTCACCCAGGACGGCCGCATTGCCAAGCACCTGATTGGCGAGAACTCCGAGGTCGAGAAGGAATACCTGGTGCGCGTGACCTATGACGCGATCGACAAGGATGTGCAGCAGCACTTCCCAGAAGACAGGCTCGCGCTGCTGCGCCATGGCCTGTCGCTGGATGGCGAAGCCCTGCTGCCCGCCGAGGTGGACTGGCAGAACCCCGAGCAGCTGCGCTTTGTGCTGCGCGAAGGCAAGAAGCGCCAGATCCGCCGCATGTGCGAAGCCGTGGGCCTGTTTGTCGTGGGCCTGAAGCGCATCCGCATCGGCAAGGTGGTGCTGGGCAATCTGCCGGTGGGCCAGTGGCGTTACCTGGGCGAGAACGAAGAGTTCTAAGCGCTGATCCGCTGCCGCAAGCCTTGGGTTTGCGGCGCCGCATGAACCCCTCTTTGTGCCTTTGAATCGGGCACTGGAGGGGTTTTCTTATTGGGCGATTGGCGGTTTGTCGGGGCGCGCCGCTGCAATACCCCGGGCGATCCGGGCATTGCGCACCGCTGCCACCGTCAGCCCCAGCTGCGCGGCCACATCGGCGTCTGATGCGGTGCCCAGCAGCAGCACCTCGTTGGGCTGCCAACTGTGCTGGGTGTGCTTGCCCCGGCGGCTGTCCTGCGGCGCGATCCCCAGCACTCCGCGCTTGGCCACCACGCTGGCCTTGCTGATGCCCCAGCGGGTGGCCAGACTGGCATCGCTCTCCTGGCCCAGCGCGGCCAGCATGTCCGGCGTCCAGTCCACATGGCCAAAGGCGGCGATACCCAGGCTATTGCGCTTGAGGTTGACGGTCTTGGCGCTGGTGCCCCAGCGCTCGGCCAGTACCGCGTCCTTGTCGCTGCCCAAGGCGGCCAGCATCTCCTCGGTCCATACCAGGCTTGCGCGTCCCATGCTACGGCCTCAGTGGGCTGCCAGTGCCTGCTCGGCAGCGGCGGCCATGGCCAGCAAGGCGCTGTCTTGCATGCGCGCGCCGACCAGCATCAGCCCCACGGGCAGGCTGCCGGCACTGCGCGGCAGCGGTAGCGAGAGGGCGGGCAGGTCGTAAAAGTTGAAGATCGAGGTGTTGCGCAAAATCAGCGCATTGGCCGCGAAGAAGGCGCTGTCGTCTTGCAGCAGCGGCGCAATGCGCGGCGCGGTGATGGCGATGGTGGGCAGCAGCAGCAGGTCCACCTCCTGCATGGCGGCATCCATCTGCGCCATGCGTTGCTGGCGCTGCTGCAGCAGCTGGATGTAGTAGGGCGCGGTCAAGGTGCGGCCCTTGTCCATGCGCGAGAGCACGCGCGGATCAAAGGCCTCGCGCTCGTGTACCAGCGCTTGCTGGTGGATGGCGGCGGCTTCGGCCGCAATCAAAGTGCCTTCGCTTTGCAACTGGGCGGGGGCGGCCATCAAATCTTGCCAGGGCAGCTTGCGGATGGCTGCGCCCTGGGCCTGCAGCACGGCGATGGCGCTGTCGGTCTGGGCCAGCACCTCGTCGCTGCAATCGGTCCAGGGCAGGCCCTGGGGCAGGCCAATGCGCAGGCCTTGCAGGCTGCGCAGGGGCAGAGGCTGGGGGATGGCACCGGCCATGGTGGCGTCCGCTGCGGCGCAGTCGGCCACCGTCAGCGCCAGCGGGCCCAGCGCATCGAGCGTGAAAGACAGCGGAAAGGCGCCTTGCCGCGAAACCCGCGCCTGGGTGGGCTTGAAGCCCGTGACGCCGTTGAAGGCGGCCGGAATGCGCACCGAGCCGCCGGTGTCCGAGCCAATCGCAATATCCACCAGCCCCCGGCCGACGCTGACCCCCGCACCCGACGAGGAGCCGCCGGGGATGTGCAGCACGTTGGCGGCATTGCCGGGGGTGCCAAAGTGGGGGTTGATGCCCACGCCCGAGAACGCGAACTCCGTCATATTGGTTTTGCCGACAATCACCGCGCCAGCGGCGCGCAGGCGCTGCGCCACAGGGGCATCCTGCGTGGCTGGCGCGCTGTTGCGGCGCATGGCCGCGCCAGCGGTGGTCACCTGGCCAGCCACATCGAGCAGGTCCTTGACGGAGACCAGCTTGCCATCGAGCGGCCCTAGCGACAGGCCGCGTGCTGCGCGCTGGTCTGCCGCCTGCGCGGCTTCCTGGGCGGCCTCGGGGTAGAGCTGGGTAAAGATGCGCTGCGCCTCGTCACCCAGCGAGGTCAGGGTCTGCAGGCTGTGGGCAAGGCGTTCGGCGCTGGTGGGCATGGCGGGATCATTCAAAAATCAGATGGGATTGCCATCGTAACCAATAACCAGGCTGCGCAAGGCCTAGGCAGTCCCCTCAAGGCACCGTGGCGGTAAAGCTCAGCTGCCCGCTGTAGTTGCCCGCCGTGCGACTGGTGCCGCTGTTGTAAGAAAAGGTCCAGTTGGCATTGCGGATGGTGACCAGGCTGTTGACCGTGCCGGCGCCGCCGCCTGTGACGTTGACGCTGGTACCCGTGCCGCTGGCCGGAATGGGGGGCGGGGGCAGGGCTGCGTCGCTGCTGGTCACATTGATGACGTTCATCGGAATGGTGTTGGCCCCGCTGGTCAGCGCGGTGGTCACCGTGGCGAACACGCTGACCTGGCCGCCATTGCTGCGCACCTCGACGGGCAGCACATTGCCGCTGGCGGCGACCGCAAATGTGGGCGCCGTGCCGCTCCAGTTGACGGCCGTGTTGCTGCCATTGACCGGCGTGGTCGGCACCGCCGGTATCGACGGGCTCAGGGTGAAGCCGACTTGCGAGGTGGTGCCGCCCGGCGTGGGCCAGGCACCATCGCCGACGCGGAAGAACAGGAATTTGTCGACCTGGATGGAAAAGTTCAGCGCCACGGCGGGCGTGGTGCGCGGCAGGCTGCCGGTGCCCGAGCTGGCGCTGGCAGCGTAGGCACCCGCGCTGGCCATCGCCAGGGCCAGGGCCAGCGGCCGCGCCGCGTAGTGCACCACAAGCCGCCGATGGCGCTGCGTGCTCATGGGAACTCCGCGTTCAGCTTGAAGCTGCCCTTGTCCCAGTCCAGGATGCCGCTGGCCTTGACCGGGTAGCTGGGCTGCAGAGCAGTCTGGCCATCTTCGGCCTTGGGCACCAGGGCCAGGTGCCGGGTCTGGCCGGGCATGATGGGCGTGCCCTCAACGGCCAGCATAAAGCTGCGGCCCTGCGCATCCTTGGCGTCGACGGTGCCATCGAGCCGGCCATGGGCGTCGCCCGTGTTGCGCACGGTGATGGAGGGGCTGCGTTTGCCGGCCACATCGCGCATGCCGATCTGCTGGACTTCGAGCTTGGGCTCGGCACCGCCCAGCATCACATACACGGCCACGGCAATGCGGCCGGTCACGGGCAGGCTCAGGCTTGCGCCGCCGCTTTGGATGATGGTCTGCTGGGCCGGCTCCACACCCTCGATGGCGATCATGAAGCGGCACTCGCCGCGCGGCGCATCGGCCGGGGGCGTGACCTGGAAGCGAAAAGCCTGCTTGGCCTGGGCCGGCACCTTGAGGCTGCGGCGCTCCAGCGCCACCCAGGGGCGGCAGCTGCCGGGCAGCAGCTCGTCGTGGTAGGTGATCTGGCCTTCGGGTGAGTAGCTCCAGTCCAGGGTGCGGACCGACAAGGCGGTGGCGGTTGAGCCCAGGTTGTGCAGATCGATGGACTGGCCCAGGCGCTCGCCGCTCTTGGCAGCCAGCTCAAAGCGCGAGGGGGATACCGCCATCTCGAAAGGGGCCGCTTGTGCCAGGCAGGTGACGAGCGGCAAGCTCAGCGCCAGGGCACGGCGCAGCAAGGTGGAAAAGATCATGGCTGGGTCTCGATTTCAAAATAGGATTCAAAGCGCAGGTTGCCGCCCTGGCCAATCTGCAGCTCTCGGCGGTCAATGCGCAGCTGCAGGTCAAAGCTCTCGGTGATCCAGGGCGCGCGCACCACGCCCGTCCAGACCAGAACGCGGTCACCGGGGCGGCCCATACCAGGCTGGAACTGGCCGCTGCTGCGCCACTGCACCTGCATGCCCGTGGGCGAGCGCAGGCCGGCCACGGCCAGCGGGATGACGTAATAAATGCGTGCCTGCTTGCCCACATAGGCGGCGGTAGCCAGGCGGTACTCGACGTGCCCGAAAGGCAGGCTGATGGTCTGGTTGTCCAGCATCTGCGCCTGGCGGAAATCGGCGCTGACCTGCGAGCGCGGGGAGGTGGAGTCGTCCAGCCGGCTGCCCTGGGCCTGCGCAGCCGGGCCCCAGGCGCAGGCTGCGGCCAGAACAGCGGCTAAACACGGAGTGCGAAAACTTGGCATGGCCCATGCCTCCTTTATTCCATCGACGCGGTGAAATACACCGTGCCCTGGTAGGTCCCTGCCGGGTAGATCGTGTCGTTGGCAAAGCTGAATGTCAAGCGCGTGGCATTCATCGCATTGGACTGGTAGGTCCAGCCGAAACACAGAAACAAAAACGGCGCTGAACAGTAGGTGGCATTGGCATTGAAGCTGGCCAGCTGCTGGTTGGCTGCGCCGGTGAATTGGCCGTTCTGGATATCGCCAGCGCCGCCGCCACTGCTGTTGCTGGCGGTCCAGCTGATCTTGCTGAACGGGATGATGGTGCCGCCGCAGCCGCCACTTTGGCAGCTCAGGCCGGTGCTGGAATCCACCCGCAAGGTCACCGGTCTGGCCGTTGACGTGGTGGAGACCGGACGCATCGGCGTGACTGAGATATCGATGGCGGGCGTGCCTGTCACCGGCGCGGGCGTGAGGCCCACGTTGTTGCCTGTGACATTGAACTGCACGGTATCCACGCCGGCGGCCGACCCCACCTGCAGCGACAGCGCATAGCTGCTGCCGGTGTCGCTGACGGTGGTGATGACGGCGTTGGCAGGCACGCTGATGCCGCAGGCGAGCAGCACCAGCCCCGCATTCAGCGGTGCGCGTGCTGCCCGCAAGGCGGCACGCACGGTGGTGGTTGCATCGCGCTGGTGCATCAGACGCCCGTGGCCGTGTAGGTGACGGCGTTGGTGTAGGTGCCGGCCGTCCAGCTGCTGGCCGTGCCGCCCAGTGCATAGGTCCAGGTACCGCTCAACAAGGTGTTGGAGCCGATCGTGGTGGATGCACAGGAGCCCAGATTGCCGCCGGGATGAGGCAGGGTGCCGACGGTCGTCACGGCGAAGTTGGCATTGGCAGGGCCGCCAGTGGCGCTCCAGGTGCCGATGGCGCAGTTGATGGTGGCAGAGCCGGCATTGGTCCAAGCGGCCACATTCAGGGTGTTGCCAGTTGGGGTGGTGGTGACCGTGGGGGCGGTGCCATCCCAAGGCACGACGGTGTTGTTGGCCGTGGTGGTGGGGGTGGTCGGCACGGCGGGAATGCTCAGCGTGGCAGCCCAGGAGACGGTGTCCTGGGTGGCATTGCTGGTGCCCACCTTGAGCAAGATCAGCTTGGGAATGACGACGCTCAGGTTGACCTTGGCGGTGGCGGTCACGGTGCCGGTGCCGGTCGAGGAGAAGCCGTATTGGCTTTCCGCCAGTGCCTGGCCGGTGCAAGCCAGCGCCAGGGCAGTGCCCAGGGCCAAGGCGTTGAGTTTTGGGTGTTTCATAGTGGTTCCTAAAGGGAGGGAGAAGCAAAGCGCGGGTGCGCAGGGGTTCTGCTGCATGGTCAGTCCTCCACCTTGGTGATGGGGATCTCGGCGTGGGCTTCGCCACGCAGCGGAACATCGACGCCCAGCACCGCGCCGTCGGCAGCGCCCCAGGGCAGGGGTACGCTGTCGAGCGTGAGGCTGAGCTGATGGCGGCCTACGCCGACCATCGGGAATAAAAAGCGGCCTTCGGCATCGGTGGTGGTGCGGTAGCGCCCGTCCATCACCACCTCGATGCCTTGCGCGCCGGTTTCATCGGGCTGGATGCGGCCATCCTTGTTGGCGTCGTAGAACACCCGGCCGGTCACGCTGCCGCTGCCATTGCCGGGCATGCCGCCGGCCACGGCGAAGGGCCGGCCGGTGCCGCCTTCCCAGCGCAGGTAGACATAGGCGGTCTTGTCATTGCTGCGGTAGATCTGCGGGCTGGTCCAGCTGAGCACCTGGGTGGTGGCCAGGCGCGCCTGGTTGAGCAGCACGCCCAGTCCCATGCTCCAGCCATTGCCCCATTGCTTTTCAGCCATCAGGTTGCCTGACAGGCCCCGGCTGGTAGAGAGCCCGCCGCTTTGCGAGCTGTAGCGCAGGTTGCCGGAGAAGCTCAGCGTGTTGCTGGCCCAGTAACGGCCCTGAACGCCGGCCGTGGGGTAGTGCTGGGTGCTGCCGTTGCTGCGGTCATCGGCCCAGCCCAAGGTGGTGATCAGCTCGGGGCGCATGGTTTCGCGCTGTGCGGCAATCCAGTCTTGCTCCCACTGCAGCTCGCGGCCGGTGGCAGTGCCGTCGCCCAGCACGATTTGCTCGTTGCTGCGCAGGCTCAGGCTGAAGCGCGAGCGCGGCAGCTCGCCAAAGCGGGTTTGGTAGAAGGCGTAGGCATAGAGGCTGCGCATCTTGCCGTTCAGGCCGCCGCCCTGGCCGTCACCTTCATAGCGGGTTTGGTAGAGGTTGAGGTTGCCGCCCAGCGCGGTTCTGCGGTCCAGCTGGTAGTGCAGATGGCCGCTGACACCCACGCGGGTCTGGCCTTGCTGTGCCGGCCAGCTGCTGGCGCGCATGCGCTCGGCCTCCAGCCCGGTGCCCCAGCTGAGGCGGCTGGTGCTGTGGTCCATGCGCCAGTAGGCGCCCTGGGTGCCCGATGGCAGCAGGTAATCACCAAAATGCAGGTTGGGCCGGGTCACATAGGCGCCCCAGGCATGGCGGTAGCGGCCCAGCTTGGTGTCCGCCTCCAGGTACAGGCCTTGCGCGCTGCCGCCAGCAGACTGCGCCGCGTCGCTGCTTGTCGAACTGCCCAACGCGGTGAGCCGGCCGCGCAGCGCGCCATCTTGTTGCGTGGGTGAGCCATAGCCCAGCGCGGCAGCCCAACTGCTGACCCGCTTGCTGCCGGCGCCGTCGTTGTTCCCCAGGCCGTAATCCACAGCCGGGATGTGGTTGGCCTGGTTCAGCTGGCCGGCGGCATACCAGGCACCGCTGAGGCGCTGGGTGACACCGACCCAGGCCAGCGTGCCCTGGGCTTTTTCAAAACCGGGGTAGGGACCACCCCGCAGATCGCCGCGCTCGCCCATGCCGGCGCTGATGTCAAAGTCTGCGCCATAGAGGCGGGTGGACAGGCCGCGCAAGGTGCTGGTGCCCAGCATCAGGCGGTAGTTTTGGCCCAGGCCGGTGGTCAGCTCGCTGTAGCCGTCGCCGATGGTGGTATCCATGCGAATGCCTGGTGTGATCGGCATGGCCAGGTTGCGCAGGGTGATGCGCTGGCTGTCGGATTTGCGGGCATAGCCCAGTGCGCCGATGCCGTTGAAGCTGTCTTGGCCGCCATGCATGCTGCGCACATCGGCTTGTAGCAGCCAGTCGCCATAGTTCAGGGTTTGCTGGCGGTACTGGATGCGCTGGCCCAGTTCAGTGCCGCGCTGGCTGCCCAGCTCGCGGTGGTCGGACTGCGCAATGCCCAGTCGGCTTTCCAGTACCCAGCTGCGCAGCCCCAGCGGCAAGCTGCTGGGGTCGATGTCATCGGCCTGGCCTGCGCGCAGGGCGGTCAGATCGTCGGCGCTCATGAAGTTGTCCTCATAAGCAACAGGTGCCGCCTCGATGGTGGCGCGCAGCCTGGCTTGTTCGGCCTGGGCGGGGCTGAGCGATTCCACCCGGGTGCTGGCCGCACCCTCGGGCGGGTTTTGTGCCGCCGCGGCCTGCAGACCTGCACCCAGCACCAGCAAACCCCACATGGCTTGCCCCGGCAGGGACTGGAATGGACCAGTTCCGCTGTCTGAGGAAGGCAGGTGAACAACTTTCATTTGTAAACAGGAGTTAATTGCGCGGGCGATGGCTGTGTGTGGGTGGAATCAATCAACTGACAAAATTTGATACTTAACGTTAAGTGTGTCAGAGAGGATGACAAAGTGGAGCGGCACTCTTTGTAAAGAAACTTGAAGCGTTGTCTATGTATACGAAGCGGCCAAGGTCGAGATCGCTATGCGATAAATCTATTGTGGATATAGATGAATTGGATAAGCATTTAATAAATAGCAGCGCGCCTTGAAGCGGCGCGGCCCGCACCCATATATGCCCTTGACTTGTGTTGTAGAAGACGGACTCCCATGACCAAAAAAACCCATTCTTTCCAGGCCGAAGTGGCCCAATTGCTCCACCTGGTGACGCATTCGCTGTATTCGAACCAGGAGATTTTTTTGCGCGAGCTGATCTCCAACGCGTCGGATGCATGCGACAAGCTGCGGTTTGAGGCACTCAACGACAGTGGTCTTTATGGCGACCAGCCCGATCTGGAAGTGCGCGTGTCGTTTGACAGCAAGGCCAAGACCCTGACCATCAGCGACAGCGGTATCGGTATGACCACGCAAGAGGCCATTGACAACCTGGGCACGATTGCCAAGAGCGGCACCAAGGCCTTCATGGACAAGCTCAGTGGCGACCAGAAGGCCGATTCGCAGTTGATCGGCCAGTTCGGCGTGGGCTTTTACTCCGGCTTTATCGTGGCCGACAAGATCACCGTCGAGTCGCGCCGCGCCGGTACCCAGGCCTCGGAAGGTGTGCGCTGGACCAGTGGCGGCATGGGCGACTTCGAGGTCGAGCAGATTGAGCGCGCCCAGCGCGGCACCAGCATCATCTTGCACCTGCGCGACGATGCCCAGGACTTCCTCAATGGCTACAAGCTCAAGGAAGTGATCGCCAAGTACTCCGACCACATCAGCCTGCCCATCCTGATGGAGAAGGAAGAGTGGAAAGAGGGCGAGAACGAGCAGCCCGGCGAGATGGTCAAGACCGGCGAGTGGGAAACCGTGAACAAGGCCAGCGCCTTGTGGACCCGTGCCAAAAAGGACATCACGCCCGAGCAGTACCAGGATTTCTACAAGGCCATCAGCCACGACTACGAAGATGCGCTGACCTGGAGCCACAACCGGGTTGAAGGCAATACCGAGTACACCCAGCTGCTCTACATCCCCGGCAAGGCTCCGTTTGACCTGTACCAGCAGGGCAAGCATGCCGGCATCAAGCTGTATGTGAAGCGCGTCTTCATCATGGACGATGCCCAGGCGCTGATGCCCCAGTACCTGCGCTTTGTCAAAGGCGTGATCGACTCGGCCGACCTGCCGCTGAACGTGAGCCGCGAGCTGCTGCAAGAGAGCCGCGATGTGCGCCTGATCCGTGATGGCTCGGTCAAGCGCGTGCTGTCCATGCTCGAAGACCTGGCCCGCCATGACAAGCCGCAGGCCGCTGCCGCCGAAGGCAGTGACGGCGTGGTCGATGTGGTCAGCGAAGACGACAAGGCCAAGGAAGGCAAGTACAGCCGCTTCTACAGCGAGTTCGGCTCGGTGCTCAAGGAAGGCCTGGGCGAGGACTTTGGCAACAAGGACCGCATCGCCAAGCTGCTGCGCTTTGCATCGACCACGCAGGAAGGCCTGAACACCTCGTTTGCCGACTACAAGGCGCGCATGAAAGAAGGCCAGGAGGCCATCTACTACATCACCGCCGATACCTTGGCCGCCGCCAAGAGCAGCCCCCAGCTGGAAGTCTTCAAGAAAAAAGGCATCGAGGTGCTGCTGATGACCGACCGCGTGGACGAGTGGGCGCTGAACTACCTGCAAGACTTTGATGGCACGCCGCTGCAGTCGGTGGCCAAGGGCGCGGTAGACCTGGGCAAGCTGCAAAACGAAGAAGAGAAGAAGGCCGCTGAAGAAGCCGCCGAGGCCTTCAAGCCCGTGCTGGCCAAACTCAAGGATGCCTTGAAGGAGCGCGCCGAAGACGTGCGTGCCACCAGCCGCCTGGTGGACTCTCCTGCCTGCCTGGTGGTCTCGGACAGCGGCATGAGCCTGCAACTGGCCCGTTTGCTCAAGCAGGCCGGCCAAGCCGCACCTGAATCCAAGCCCGTGCTCGAAGTCAACCCCGACCACCCCCTGGTCAAGAAGCTGGACGGCTCGGTGCACTTCCACGACCTGGCGCAGATTTTGTTTGACCAGGCCGTGCTGGCCGAAGGCGGCCTGCCGGAAGACCCTGCCGCTTATGTCAAACGGGTGAACGCGCTGCTGGTGTAAAGCAAGCGATTCTTTGCCATAAATCCCCGCCGGGTTAAATCAACCTGGCGGGGATTTTTTATGCTCCATGCCCCGGTGTATTAATACCAAACAAATCCGAAGATATTCAATGGGGATCGGGGTGAATACCATGATGAACCCCGTATTGAATGGCTGCATTCTGAGCTGATAAATCAGTGGAGGAAGCGCTCACTTGGGAAAGAAAATCCCGAGAAAATACCCGATTAAAATGCTGTTAAGAATTGTTAACATATCAGGTGCATAGTTCTTCTGCATGGACGGTGGTCGAGAAAGACGTCAGGATCGGCCGCAAAGCATCGCTTTTTCCTTGCTTGGGCCTGCCAAGATTGAGGATTTTCGAGGGCTTGCACGCCAGCGTTGGCCTAGGCCTTGGCGCCCTAAAAAGACGCAGATTGCATGCCCGCCATGCCTTCCTTTGGGGTCAACAGGCCGTGATGATGCCCCTCTCAATTAATTTTTTTGATAAATAAATCAACATATTGAATTGATCTCGGGGCAGACGATTGCCTGCGCAGCTTTCTTACAAGCGGCCTGAGGGCGCCCGTCTTTTTTCTGAGCCCGGCCTCCTTGTGCCGCTTGGTCTCCCGCTGTAAAAGCGGTAGCGCTGGGTTGCGTGTATTTTCAGGGTATGCAAATACTATGGGGTTCTATCCATTGTTTGTGTATATCATTTCTTTATATCTAATAATTTTATTGAAAGTTTATTGGGTATATACGATCAGTGTCGATGCTAAATTCGGCCCCCTTGTTGTTTGACGCATCAAGAGGTCTTGAAGACCAGTTTCTACCGTTGGGATGTCCAGGCCATGGCCGGGAAAATCATCGCCCTTTAATCGGTAGTCCTTTCAGCCACTCAATACGCAAGCTGTTATCCCTGTTTTTTTCGGGGAGGGCGAAGCTTTGCCTTCTTTTTGCAGGACATTGAAAGTGTTAAATCCTTATCGGCCAGCCGCACTGCTCGCAAAGATGCGATGCCGTGTTGCCCTTGCCTTGGTATCTGGCTTGCTTCCCGCGATTGCATGTGCGCAGTCGACCCAATACGACATTTTTGTGAACCATGATGCCTTTGCGGCCCAGACCGGCGCTGTCGGTGAGATGGGTTCAGTGGATGGCCCGGCCGGCGCGGACTTTGTCTACCGTGCCAAAGTCAAGCTCAACGGCAGCAGCGGAGAGGTGACGAATGTGTCGCTGCTGCAGTTGCTGCCTGCGGGTGCCATTTTTGAAGGCATCGTGGCACCGCCCGGTGTCAGCTGCGCAGCGCCGCTGCCCAAGCCCGGCGATACCATCGCGGCGAACGCCCCGTTGACCTGCAGCCTTCCACGGGTCACGGCGACGGATTTTGTAGAAGTCGATTTCCGCGTCAAGCTCCCCAGCGCAGGCACCGATTGGACCGCCGAGGCCTCGGCCTCCAGCCCGGACAACCTGGACCCGGATGCAAACGACGAGTCCCCCAACCACAGCCGTATCGAGCGCACCATCACCACGTATGAACGCGCTGATTTGTCTGTGCATATTCTTGCCCCGGGTGATGGCTCGACCCACATCCAGGGCGACAAGGTCGACTACCAGCTCCAGGTGCGCAATGCCGATTCGCCCTATGCCTTTGCGTTGAAGACCGGCGAAAAAGCCCATGTGCGCTTTCCGCAGCCCGAGGGAACCGAGTTCCAGGGCAGTCCTACGGGCGATGGCTGGGTGTGTGCCAAGGCGCAAGATACCAGCGCCGGCCAGCCCGTGCCGGTGTGGAACTGCAGCTATACCGTACCCGCAGGCCAGTCTGTGCCACGCAACAGCGATCTGCCTGCGCTCAGCGTTCCCTTGCTGATTAAGACCAGCAATGGCCAGGTCGCGAGCGTGGTGGCCGTCTCCGGCGAAACAGCGACCGGACAGCTGTTTTTGGATGCCGACCCCGACAACAATACCGATGATGTTCGCATTCAGGTGCAGCCCAATGTGAACCTGGACATGGCCCTGACCAAGGCGGTCAGTCCCACGGTGATTGACAAGCAAGCCGCTGGCGCAGTGCCGGTGACCTATACGCTCAGCGCCAAGCGGGTGGCGGGCGAGCTGCAGCCGCAGGACCTTGTCGTGACCGATACGCTGCCTGTCGGTGTCAGCTTTGAGTCCGCGAGTGGAACGGGGTGGGATTGCCGCCACAACGCGCAAGTCATCCGCTGCCAGTTCAGCGGAACGTTTACAACGAACCTGCCGCAGATCACGGTCAAGGCGTCGGTGGATGTGTCCTCGGTGGCAGCAGAGAGCGTGATCAACAACTCGGCAACCGTGTCTGCGAGCAACGAATCGCCCGCCAATGTGGGCGCCAACAACCAGGCGCAGGCGAGCGTGTTGGTCAGCAACAAGGTAGACCTGGCGGTCAGCAAAAGCACCTCGGCCTCGGTGATCGCCTCCGGCCAGGAGTACCAGTACGCCATCCGGATCAAGAACAATGGCCCGCTGGCCGTGCTGCCAGGCCAGACCATGACGGTGACCGACCAGCTCGACCCCCAGCTGCAGTTTCGGGGAGTTGCTGCCGGCTCGCCCTGGGTCTGCAGCCCAGAAAGCACGACAGCCGCTGAGCTGGGAAAACTGCTGACCTGCACTTTCAAAGATGGCCTTGCCGCTGGCAGCACCTCGGAGTTGGTGCTCAACGTGGTGGCCCATATCGATGCGGCAAACGGCAAGTTTGCATCCATCGCCAACGGCGCTGCGTTGGCGGGTATGGACGGACGTGACGGTGCGCCCCTGAACCAGATCGTGAACAGCAACAAAGTCAACATCTCGGAAACCAAGGCCGATCTGTCGATCCGCAAGTCAGCAGCGATCCCTGGTGGTTCGAAGGCCTCGGGTGCCGAGGTGGTCTACACCCTGCGCGTTAAAAACGATGTGCCTGCCAATGCGCTCAATGAAGACCTGCAAATGGCCAAGACCGTCACGGTGACGGACACCATCAACAACCTGTTGACCACTTACAGCGCGGGCGTGCTGAACGTGGGTGCCTATGCCAATGACCGCTATCTGACGGCCGAGGTAACGATGCCGGCAGCCAACGGTGCGGAGTCGGACCCTTGCCTCATCTCGGGCAATAACAACCAAAAGTCTGCCACGGTGACCTGCAACTTCCGCAATCTGCCCGCAAACCCGGCGGTGGAGTATGTGATCGTCATCAAGGCGCGGCAGTATGTCGACCCCAAGGACAACGACACGCAGACCAATACCATCGTGAATCTGGCCACCGTTAGCTCGCCCGACACGGCAGAGTTCAACCCTGACAACAACAGCGATCAGGCCTCGGTGGAGCTGGAAGCGCTGACCGACCTGACGGTCAGCAAGCAGGCCGCGCCCGAGAGCGCTGCCGCTGGCCAGGCGATCACCTATACCTTGACGGCCAAGAACAGCGGCCCCTCGCAGGCCCGCCGGGTCAGCGTGACCGATAGCTTGCCGTTGGCCAGCATTTGGGTGGGCAAAGCCCCGAGCATCACCGGCGGCAGCTGTGTCTTGAGCGGTGGCGCCGCATTTGCGGCGGGGCTGGAGATCACCGAGGCCAATCGCACGATGACCTGTACGTGGACCGATGCGGTGGCTGAAAACGCGCAAAACACGGTGACGTATCAGCTGCGCTCGCGCACCAAGGACTACCCCGACCAGCTGGACAACAGCCTGGTGGTGGCATCCGTCACGCCAGAGACCGACAAGACCAACAACAGCGCCCGTGAGACGGTGCCGCTGGACCGGCCCCAGGTTGATGTGCTGGTGAACATGCGCCACACCAATGACGGCATTCCGCTGGATACCGGCAAAACCCAGTACACGATCACGGTCACCAACAGCGGGGCATCGCAGTCCTATGCCACCGGTGTGCAGATGATCGACCAGTTCCCGGCACCAGGCTCGACGGCCGACTTCCGCTTTGTCTCGCTCGACAGCGTGCAGGTGAGCAATGGCGATGCCCGCATTGGTCCAGACAGCTGTGTTGTGCCCGCCGTTGGCGCACTCGCAGGAACCTTGGCCTGTGATTTCCCCTGGCTGGCTCCGGGCGAATCGGTGGCGATCAAGTTCACGATGGAGCCCGCATCGCTGCTGGATGGCCGCGCCGTCGGCACCATCAACCACCGTGCTGCGGTCAGCGCGGATGTGGAGGAGTTGGCTGGGGTGGATGTCAGCAAGAACAACCAGACCACGGACCGCACCTCGACCTATGACCCGGCGCAAATCTCGCCCGAGGACCTGGAAAAGCTGCGCTATGTGGACTTGTCGCTGACCAAGACCTCATCGGTGACAGATGCCGTAGAGGTGGGCGATGTGATTGGCTACACCTTGACGGTGAAGAACGAGGAAGACCCAGCGGCCAACCCGCGCCGCGATTTGACCAATGGCCAGGCGGTGCTGAGCGATGTGCTGCCCGAAGGCCTGGCGCTGGAAGGCGCTGCACCGGCTGGCTGCGGCTATGAGGATGCATCGCGTACCTTGCGCTGCGAGATTGCCACGCTCAATGCAGGCGACGAGCTGGCCTTCTCCTTCTCCGTCAAGCTGCTGTCGCGCTCGCAGGGGCAGACCCGTGTTGTCAATGACGCAAGCCTGACCAGCCCTGGCGACACCGACGAGACCAACAACCACAGCAGCACCGAAACGCCTTTGGCGCTGTCAGACCTGGCGCTGAACAAGGTGGTAGACAAGGCGCAGGCGGCTGCAGGCGATGCGCTGACCTATACCTTGACGGTAGTGAACCATGGGCCGTCGCCAAGCCGCAATGCCAGCGTTACCGATGTGCTGCCCGAAGGCCTGGTCTTTGTGCAAGCCTCGCCGGCCTGCAGCTTTGAGGCTGGCAGCCGCACGCTCAGCTGTGCGCTCGAGCCCCTGGCTGTTGGTGAAACAGTCGCTTTGACGGTCGAGACCACGGTGGATGCTGCGCTGGAAGGCCCGGCCAGCCTGGTCAACACCGCCGTGGTGGACTTGCCCGGCGACAACGACCCGAGCAACAACGAAAGCTCGGCCACCACGACCATCCCCGGCAAGAATACGGGTGGCGAGGAAAAACCACCGGGTGGCCAACCCGTGCCCGTGCCCGTTCCTGCCATGGCGGACGGGGCACTGGTGCTGATGGCCCTGGCATTGGCTGGCCTGGCCGCCCTTCGTCTGAACCGGCGCCACAACCACTGAGCCGCTCCATAGGCGCTAAAACCAAAGCCGCGCACAGCTTGCGCGGCTTTTTTACGTGCGTATTGGCCGCATGATCACCAGTTGTTGACAGAGGCATTTACACCCGGTGAGAACTTTAACGGCTATATTTGCTCCTACGTCCACTTCGACGACTGCAGGCAGGCACCATGGTTCGCTTCTTTTTTGTATTTCTGGGGCTCCAGCTCACTTTGTTCGGGCTCAATATGCTGAGCTGGGTGCAAAAGCACCTGGTGGAGCCCTGGACGGCGCTGCTCGCCAAGATCTGTGCCTTTTTGGTGACCTGGTTCGACAAATCGGCCGTGGCCGAAGGCAAGGTGCTGTGGAACCATGCCACCAATTTTGGCGTCTCCATCGAGGCCGGCTGCAATGGCATCGAGGCCTGCATTGTGCTGTTTGCGGCCATCATGGCTTTCCCGTCGAGCTGGCGCCACAAACTCATTGGCCTGGTGCTGGGCTTTATGGCGGTGCAAGCAGTCAATATCGTGCGCGTGATCAGCCTGTTCTACCTGGGCCAGTGGAACATGACGGCTTTCAACTTTGCCCACGAGTACCTGTGGCAGGCGCTGATCATGCTGGACGTGCTGGTGGTCTGGCTGGTCTGGGTGCGTGCCGGCCAGCGGGCCAAGCGGGCCGAGGATGGCTCGGACGATCTACCACCTTCCGGCTCAGGGGCGGGCCCAACACTGGCCGCTGCCTGATCTGAACCGGCCAGCAGTGCAAGCACTGCTGGCTTTTTTCCGTTGGCACCACAAGAAGCACATGGCCCCCAAGGGCCGAGACCGAGGAAGAGGGATGAAGCGCTTAACCCCGATACAGCGATTTTCGCTGCTGGCCTTTGCCGGCATCATCGTGCTGACCACCTTGTGGGTGCAGCTGTCACCCTGGATGAGCTACCCCGTGGCGGTACTCTCCAAGGAGGGCATGCTGGATCTGGCGGCTGGCTGGGTCAAGCAAGTGCATATTGCACCGGGCAAGATCGAGGTCGATACCTCGGTGGGCGTGGCCAATGCCAACACCGGTGGCCGCTGGGCCGAGATTTCGGTGGACGGTGACCCCGGCCGCTATGCCTACGGCTTCCCGATCTTTTTGGCGCTGCTGCTGGCGGCCTGGCGCAAGGGCCGCATTTGGCGTGCGGTGCTGGGCTATGTGATCTTGCTGCCGTTCCAGGCCTTTAGCATCTCCACCAGCCTGCTGATGCAGATGGTGCTGGCCACCAACCTCGACCTGCGCCTGCTCAAAATATCGCAGACCCAGCTGGACATGCTGGCCTATGGCTACCAGCTGGGCAGCCTGGTGCTGCCGACCCTGGTGCCGTTTTTGCTGTGGCTGTGGCTGGACCGCCAGTTTGTCAACGAGGTGCTGGTCGAGGCCTGGAAGAAAAACATCCAGCCCAAGCTGGCGCCGCGCCCTGCGGTGCTGCGGCCACCTCCACCACCTCCGCCTGAGCAGGTGATTCGCCCGGCCGAGAGCGGGCCCGAGATTTCGCACGAGATCAGCATCACCTTGCCGCCGCGCAAATAAGGCCCAGGGGCTTTTAGTTTTGGGGGGCCGGCGCTGGCGTGCGCCAGGTGGCCAGCGCCAGCGCCGCTGCCAGCAGCGCAAACACGGCGCAAAAGGCCAGCAGCGCGCGCGACAGCCCTGCATGGTCGGACAGCCAGCCGACGCCCAGGATGGGCAGGATGGTGCCCACATAGCCAATCACCAGGTAGGTGGCCAGCAGTCCGGCGCGGTTGTCGGCCCGCGCCACCCGGTTGACCACCGAGATACCGCCCAGGTTGCACAGGCCATGGCCCAGCGCGGCAGTCATCACGCAGAGCAAAAACAGCAGTGCCGAGCTGGCAAATACATTGGCAATCAGCAGCAGATTGCACAGCGCCAGCGCCGCATAGCCGGTGATCAGCACCTTGCGGGTGGCAAAGCCCTTGGCCACAAACTGCGAGGCGGCCGACAGCAGCAGAATCAATCCGATTGACGGCCCGCTGATGGCCGGCCCATGCCAGGGCAGCATGCTTTGCATAAAGCTGGGCGCCAGCGAGGCAAACAGGCTGAACATGCCAAAACCGCAGAATGCACCCATGGAGGCCAGGCCGTAGCGGCGCAGCGCGGCGCGCTCGGGAAAGGTGAGGCGCGGCATCAGCTGGCGCAGGTGGAAACTTGTGGTGGACGGTGCTGGCTGCAAATGGGCCGGCAACTGCACCTGGAACAGCGAATAAATGGCCAAGGCGCTCAGCAGCAGCGAGGGCACATAGGCGCTGCGCAGCGGAAACGGCGCCCATTGCGCCACCAGGCCGCCGACGATGGGCCCCAGGCCAAAGCCAAAGGCAATCGTCAAACTGGTGGTGGCGGCGGCGCGCTGGGTGTCACCGCTGGTGTTGAGCTGGGTGAGCCCCAGCGAGGCCGAGGTGGTGATCATCCCCGAGGCCAGGCCAATGAGGATGCGGCTCAGGCCAAAGACCTGCATGTTCCAGGCCAGTGCCGAGAGCAGCACGCCAGCGGTCATCAGCATCAGCCCGGCGCGCAGCACCTGGAAAAAACCATAGCGCGTCGTGATCGCGCCCAGCAGCATCAGGCTGGTGAGTGCCGCAGCCATGTAGAGCACAAACACCTGGGTGATGGCGCTGGGCGGCAGCTGCCACTGGGCCTGGTAGAGCGGATAAAGCGGGCTGGCCAGCGCCGTGCCCATGACGCCGACGCACATCGAGAAGCACACCCAGAGGTAGGGAGGCCATTGGTATTTCATGATCGGAACTTGAATCGGGGCTGCAGCGGCTGCAGCAGGCCAGCGGCGGTTAGCAGTGGGCAGCGGGGGAGCGGCGGATAGGGGCCGATAGAGGCGGATGGCGGTGCTGGGGATTGTAGGCAGTGGGGGTCTGGTATGTCGCCGCCCTGGCCCGGTGCCCATGGCTGGCCGTCGGACATCGCCGAGCTCCGCGCCTGCAATGCCCTTGCAACTGGGGTTGCTGGGGCAATCGCTGTTAAAAATAGCGATGACCCGAATGCCTCTACCCCTTCTTTCTTCCGCCATCCAGGCGCGTTGCCGCGCGGCAGCTATGGCGGCCATGGCGGCTTTGTCGGTTGCCGCGTTGTCGGCTTGCTCACCCTATGTGGGGGTGGGCGTACCGGTCGGGCCGTTCTCGGTCGGGGTGGGTGTGGGCAGTGGCGGCGTCAGCGCCGGTGTGGGCACGGGCGTCGGCCCCGTCGGTGTGGGTGTGGGCGTCAACCAGCGCGGCCAGGTCAGCGGCAATGCGGGTGTCGGTGTGGGCACTTCGGTGGGCGGCGCCCAGGTGGGGGTGGGCATGGGCACCGGCACAGTGCTGTATGACCCGGCTGCGCCAGCACCGGCTGCACCATCCGCGCAGCCCGGGGTGGTGGTGCCCGGCGTGGCCAACCCGCCCAACCCGTCTGGCGAGCATGACAGCCCGCTGCAGTGGCGCGGCGCTGACGGCCAACCGGTGCCGGCCTGCCAGTGGAATAACCGCTGTTAGCGCCTCTAGGGACCCTCTGCAAAACTCCCTGCCGTGGTCTGAACGCGGGCTCGGGCGATCCGCTACGTTGTCTTTCTTGTCAATAGCCTGCTATTGACTGCAAAAGACGCCTTGCGGCTCATCCCGATCCGCATCCATCCCGCTTGGCGAGGGTTATGCAGAGGATCCCTAGGTGTGATGTTTCAATAGGTTGTTCAACCGGACAGGTCTGGGAAACTGGAGTTACCACGCTTCAGCAACTCAGAGGAATC
>NZ_JANUDY010000011.1 GCF_024809975.1 Comamonas sp. BIGb0152 | reverse complement strand
AAGCCAAGCCAAGCCAAGCCAAGCCAAGCCAAGCCAAGCCAAGCCAAGCCAAGCCAAGCCAAGCCAAGCCAAGCCAAGCCAAGCCAAGCCAAGCCAAGCCGGGGCGATTATCCAGGCCAGCGCATACAGCACACTTACCGCGAGAACCCCCATTGCCCGGCCTTCCAAGAGGCGAAGAACCAGAGGTGTTGGCCAAGACATGCCTCATTGCCACTATCAGGACCAGATAGACTAAAAGAGCTCCCAGTAATGTCAAATTCTCAGCGCGCTGTCGCAATAAAACCCATGGTAAAAAATATTCTGATCATTGGTGGAACCTCCGGCATCGGACTTGCACTTGCCACCCACTATTCCCAAGCAGGGCATAAAGTATGTGTCACGGGCCGCAAAGATCCCTATCTGGAAAACGTCCTATTTTTCCCTCTTTGTATTACCGCGTCATCCACCGATTTATCCCGAGACCTTGATTCCTTGGTAAAGGTATTTCCTGGGGTGCATACCTTAGTTTATTCTGCTGGGTTTCTGCAGCGCAGCACCATAGATGATCTGGATGACGACGCACTGCTGACCATGAGCTATATCGGTCTTGTTGCACCGATGCTGCTTGCGGCACGCCTAAAGCCGCTCGCCCCCACACCGCTAAAAATCATGCTGGTGACCTCTAGTTCACAGTACACGCCGCGGGCGCTTGAACCAGCTTATGCCGCAACTAAAGCAGGCCTTGGAATGCTTGGAGCTTCGCTTGCAAGGGATTCAGCCATTGGGAAAGTACTCGTTGTCGCTCCTGCCGGCACTCGTACGCCGTTCTGGGACAACACGCAGGAAGATACTTCTACCATGCTCGACCCTGACTGGGCCGCCCAACAGATTGTGGAACTGTCGGGAGGCGCATTCAAATACCGCTACGCCAAGCTGCAGCGCAATCCTGCCCGCGTTGAAGTGGTGGAAACACTGGACAATAAATTCAATTCCAGTGACTGAAAGGTCTGGTCCCGTTGCTCAGGCGGGAACATTCACGACTTGAGCCGCCTATTCTCCGTATCAAATCCATCTTAAGGACAAGTGGGCTTCCCCCGGTTTCCCGGACGATTTGCTTAGTCCATTCAGCGCTGGGTGCTGGAGTCCCATGGCAGTGTGCTTCGGCTTAAGCCTCATGGATTAGCTATGGAGTACAGCATCTGCAAGAAGACCAAACCATTGGACTGCTGCAGCGAATTCTTGGCAACAGAGCCAAGGCTTTTATAGACCGGCACTGCGGAAAGGGCCTGGCTGCCGCGATGTTTGCGCAGTTGCGACGACTGGAGCCAGGGCGTGAGGGGGTACTTTTCATCCGGGCCGACAACGAGGCATCGCTGCGCGCACACAGGCGCATGGGGATGCGGGAGGTGGCGCAGTTCAAACTCGATGGCGCCGATTTCGCTGTTTTCTCTTACATCGGCTAGTTTGGGCAGCGACGGCCGGTGGTGCCAAACTGCCATCCTGGCTAGCGGCCTGCGGCGGATAACAACCCTTTGAACGCTCTTGTTATCTGCATAATTTCAATATTTCAACTATCATTGAAATATGAATGAAGACCATGTCATCAAATCCCTGGCAGCGTTGGCCCACCAGGTGCGCTTGCGTGTCTTTCGTGCGCTCGTGGTGGCGGGGGCTGAAGGGCTCACCCCGTCCGTGTTGGCCGAGCAGTTGGAGGTGGCATCCACGGCCCTGTCCTTTCATCTCAAAGAACTGGTGAATGCGGGCTTGATCACGCAGGAGCGCGTGAGCCGCAACCTGGTCTACCGGGCGGACTTTGCGCGCATGGATGGTGTGCTTGGCTACCTGACCGAGAACTGCTGCGCGGGTGCGGGCTGCGGGCTGACCGAAGTGCTATGCTGCCCTGCCAGCGACAAAGGCTGCTGAGTATGACCACCCATGTACTGGTGCTGTGCACCCATAACTCTGCCCGCAGTGTGCTGGCCGAGGCCATGTTCAACCACTGGGCTAGCAAGCTGGGCGTGGATGCCAAGGCTTTCAGCGCGGGGGCAGCGCCAAGTGGCCGTGTTCACCCGCAGGCCATTGCCGTGCTGACGGCTGCCGGGGTGGATGTGTCCTACCTCTCCAGCAAGAATATGGACCTGTTTGCGCAGGCAGGTGCGCCAGAGATGCGTGCCGTCATCACCGTCTGCGACAGTGCGGCCGCTCAGCCCTGTCCTGTCTGGCCGGGTGCGCCTGTCCGTGCCCATTGGAGCTATCCAGACCCCTCAGCAGCGCCTGCCGACGAACAAGCCCAGCGTTTTGAGCTGACGCGCCAGGCCATTGCCTACCGCATGCTGCAGCTGCTGCAGCTGCTGCAGCTGCCGTTTGATGCGCTTGATAACCAGGCACTGCAGCAGCGGGTGCTGGGCGTGGGCGGGCTCTGAGATGCCAAAGGCAAAGCCCGCCATGGGATGGTTTGAGCGCTACCTCACGCTGTGGGTGCTGCTGTGCATCGTCGCTGGGATTGGCCTGGGCCATAGGTTGCCGGGGCTGACCCATGCGGTGGCTGCGATGGAGCTGGCCCAGGTGAACCTGCCGGTGGGCCTGCTGATCTGGGTGATGGTGATTCCCATGCTGCTCAAGATAGATTTCTCGGCCTTGTCGCAGCTGAAGTCCCATGCCCGGGGCATGGGGGTGACCTTGTTCATCAATTGGGCCGTCAAGCCGTTTTCGATGGCCTTGCTGGCCTGGCTGTTTTTACGCCATGTCTTCGCGCAGTGGCTTGACCCGGCGCAGCTCGATAGCTACGTGGCGGGCCTGATTTTGCTGGCAGCCGCACCGTGCACGGCCATGGTGTTTGTCTGGAGCCAGCTGTGCAAGGGCGATCCGTATTTCACGCTGTCGCAGGTGGCCTTGAATGACGCCATCATGCTGCTGGCCTTTGCGCCCATCGTGGCCTTGTTGCTGGGCGTGTCGTCCATCACCGTGCCTTGGGACACCTTGCTGGCCTCCGTGGTGCTCTACATCCTGGTGCCGGTGGCAATTGCCCAGCTGCTGCGCAAGTACCTGCTCAGCCGGGGCGACGATGCATTCGAGCGAGCGATGCGGGCCATGGGGCCGGTCTCCATCCTCGCCTTGCTCGCCACGCTGGTGCTGCTGTTCGCTTTCCAAGGCGCATCTATCCTGGCGCAACCCTTGGTGATTGCGCTGCTGGCGGTGCCCATCCTCGTTCAGGTCGTCCTCAATGCAGGGCTGGCATATTGGCTCAACAAAAAGCTGGGCGTGGCCCATTGCGTGGCTGGCCCTTCGGCCCTCATTGGTGCCAGCAACTTCTTTGAACTGGCTGTGGCCACGGCCATCAGCTTGTTTGGCCTGAATTCTGGTGCCGCGCTGGCCACGGTGGTGGGGGTGCTGATTGAAGTGCCCCTGATGCTGGCCGTGGTGGCTGTCGTCAACCGGTCCAAGCGTTGGTATGAAGCTGCATTGCCTGCGGCGCCTACCCAAGAACTCTGATGTCTTCTGAATCCCTCCCCAGCCACCTCGACGCCAGCAGCTTTCATGCGCCGGCACAGCAGGCACTGCGCCCTGCACAGGCATCGCGCCATGCGCCCCGCATCCTGATGCTTTATGGCTCCTTGCGTGAGCGCTCCTACAGCAAGCTCTTGACCCAAGAGTCCGCCAGACTGTTGGAGGGCATGGGGGCCGAAGTCCGTATCTACGATCCCGCAGGCTTGCCGCAGCCTGACACGGCGCCAGCGGAGCACCCCAAGGTGCAGGAGCTGCGTGCGCTGGTGAGGTGGTGCGAAGGCATGGTCTGGACTTCACCGGAGCGCCACGGCGCCATGAGCGGCATCATGAAAACCCAGGTGGATTGGATACCCTTGTCGGAAGGGGCGCTGCGCCCCACGCAGGGCAAGACGCTGGCCGTGATGCAGGTCTGTGGCGGCTCCCAGTCTTTCAACACCGTGAACCAGTTGCGCATTCTGGGGCGCTGGATGCGTTTGCTCACCATTCCCAACCAAAGCGCGGTGGCCAAGGCGTACCAGGAGTTTGAGGAAGACGGGCGCATGAAACCCTCTGCCTTTTACGACCGTGTGGTGGACGTGATGGAGGAGCTGCTGAAGTTCACCCTGCTGACCCGAGACATCGCCCCGTACTTGGTGGACCGCTACAGCGAGCGCAAAGAGGAGCGGGCCAAGATGCATGCCCAGACCTTGGCAAAGATGTAAAGCGCGCAATGGCCGCTCCTGGTCGGCAGCCAGGCATCGCTCTGCATCCCCTCAGGCCCGGGCGGCTTTCTTGCCCACCTTGTCTGTCAAGCCCGGTATTGGCGGCTGGAGACGCTGATGGCGTTGCCATCGGGGTCTTTGGTGTTGGCAAAGGCATAGCCATTGGCCCGGTGCACCGGGCCGACCTCGAGCCCCGCCGTGGCGGCGTTTGAAACGAACTCATCGACGTCGGGCACGCTGAATGAGAGCTTGAGCACGGCGGAGCCAAACTTGAGGCTTTTTGCGGCCTGGTGGACCAGGATCTCTGCGCCCCCGTTGGCGGGCTTGAGCTCGATCAGCCCATCCACCACCGCATAGTTGCTGGCATAGCCGAAGTGCGCCACATAAAACCGCGCAGTGCGCTGCATGTCTTTGGCATAGATGATCAAGGTGGTCAGGGCAATGGTCATGGCGCGCCATTATGGCCGCTGCGGCGGTCGCCTGCTGGCATCACGATGCAGCAGGGCGCATGGGGGTTCTGGCGCCTGCATGCCGGATCGATGGGCCCGGTTATTTGCGCAAACTGTTGCTGAAATGTCACTAAATAGTATTGAGTATGAGACTGATTCTCATTTGAATAAGTATCATTGATCCCGCCTTCCACAGGGCCACTGTTGGCTTTGGCAGTGCCAGTGCTGCAAGGCTTGGGCGGGGATGTCTGGCGCTGGGCTGCGATGCCATTGCGTCAGAACCCCATCAGGCATGGGTTGCGCTGGGTGTTCTGGAGCCGTTGATCGCTTGCTTTGTGCGTGCAGCGCGCCCTGACCAGCGCTGTCTTGGCAAGCGGCTGCTTTTTCATCTGACGAGAATATTTCTTTCATGTCTTCATTCACTTTCAAGCCCCGCCGCACCGTGCTGGCACATGCGGCTGTCTGCCTGGGTCTGGCCTTGCACATGCAGGCCTCCATGGCGCAAACCGCCAACTTCGACATTCCCGCGCAACCCCTGGCCAGCGCGCTGGAGCAGTTTGCCCGCCAAGCGAACCTGAAGCTTGCCGCCGCCCCCGCAGGGGCCCAAGGCCGCCAGGCGCCAGCGCTGCACGGTGCGCAGGATGTGGCGCAGGCTTTGAAGGCCTTGCTGCAGGGTTCGGGCTTGCAGGGGCGGGTGGATGCGGGCGTGCTGAGCGTGCAGCCGGCAACGTCCTCTGCCGCGAGTGATGAAGTGACCTTGTCGGAGGTGACGATCCGCTCCAACCAGCTCGGCGAGATCACCGAAGGCTCGGGCTCTTACACGCCCGGAGCCATTGCGACGGCGACACGGCTGGTGCTCACGCCGCGCGAGACGCCGCAGTCCGTCAGCGTGGTCACCCGCCAGGTGATGGATGATTTCCAGCTCCACTCCATCGACGATGTCATCAACCACACGCCAGGCGTGAGCATCGTGACCTATGACAGCGAGCGCACCGAGTATTACGCACGCGGTTTTGCGATCCAGAACTTCCAGTACGACGGTATTCCGATGACGCGCAACTCGGCTTACTCTGCTGGCAACACGCTGACCGATATGTCGATCTATGACCGGGTGGAAGTGCTCAAGGGCGCCACCGGCCTGCTCACCGGCAGTGGTGACCCGGGCGCCACCATCAACCTGGTGCGCAAAAAACCCACCAAGGAGTTCAGCGGCCATGCAACGCTGAGCGCCGGCAGCTACCAAAACTACCGCGGTGAGCTGGACGTCAGCGG
This sequence comes from Comamonas sp. BIGb0152, assembly GCF_024809975.1. Lineage (GTDB taxonomy): Bacteria > Pseudomonadota > Gammaproteobacteria > Burkholderiales > Burkholderiaceae_C > Comamonas. The sequence goes on along the minus strand of NZ_JANUDY010000011.1, from coordinate 217,491 downwards.
CGCGCTCAATGAAAGCGGCAGCATCCGCGCGCGCGGTGTGGCGACCTACCAGGACAAGCATTCGCAGCTGGACCGCTACGAGCGCAAGACGGGCGTGCTGTACGGCATCGTCGAGGTGGACCTGACGCCGCAAACCCTGCTGACCGTGGGCGCCGACCGCCAGGACAACAAGCCCACGGCATCGACCTGGGGCGGTATCCCCTTGCTCGATGCCAAGGGCAATTTCAACGCCATGCCGCGCTCGTTCAACAACGGGGCGGACTGGAGCCATTGGGACCAGTACACGCGCACCACCTTCGCCACCCTGGAGCACAACTTTGCCAGTGGCTGGGTCACCAAGCTGCAGCTCAACCACCAGATCAACGGCTACAACGCCAACCTGGGCGCTGCTGCGGGTGGCAACCCCGATCCGGTGACCGGCGCTGGGGTGAGCATGTGGCGGGGCCAGTACATTGGCCGCACCACCAGCGATGCGGCCGACCTGTACGCCAGTGGCCCGTTCTCGCTGCTGGGGCGCCAGCATGAGCTGGTGGTGGGCGGCAGCCTGGCCAAAAGCCGTTGGAAAAACGATGGCTACTTCAACGACAACAGCGGTTTTGACGGCTCGGTGGGCAATTACTACCAGTGGAATGGCAAGGTGCCGGCCCCGGTATGGAACAGCAAGCCCGACTACACCGATGATGAAACCACGCATGAGAGCGGCATCTACACGACGGCCCGCTGGAACCTGCGCGATGACCTCAAGCTCATCACGGGCGGGCGCCTTTCCAATTACAAAAACCGGGTGCAGGACCAGAAAGAAAAGAATGTCTTCACACCCTATCTGGGCGCGGTCTATGACCTGAACCAGAACTACTCGGTCTATGCCAGCTACAGCGGCATCTTCAAACCCCAGTCTTACCAGACGGAGCTAGGCCAAACCCTGGACCCCTTGGAGGGCAAGAACTATGAGCTGGGGGCCAAGGCCTCGTTCCTGGGTGGCCGCCTCAACGCCAGCGCTGCCGTCTTCCAGACGCAGCAGAACAACTTCGCCATCGAAAGCGGCGGCATCACCCCCAGCGGCAATCCTGCCTACCGGGCGATCCAAGGCGTGAAGACCAAGGGCTGGGAGGCCGAGGTGTCTGGCCAGATCACGCCGGCATGGCAGATCCAGGCCGGCTACTCGCACAACATTGCGCGCAAGGATGGCGAGCGTGTCTCCACCCTCACGCCGTCGAACCAGTTCAATCTGTACACCAGCTACAAGCTGGCTGGTAGCCTGAGCGGTTTGACCTTGGGCGGCGGCGCCCGCTGGCAGGACAAGACCTGGGGCACCATCAATGTGCCGACCGGTGGCAAGGCCGTCCATACCGTGCAGGACTACTGGGTATGGGATGCCATGGCCCGTTACGACTTCAACAAGCAGCTGTCGGCCTCGCTCAGCGTGAAGAACCTGTTCGACAAGAAGTACTACACCATCTTCAGCTGGTACAGCACCTACACCTGGGGTGAGCCACGCACGGTGAATGTGAGCTTGAACTACAAGTTCTAAGCGGTTCCAAGCGCTGCGAAGCAGCGTTGACGCTGCGGCTATGACGGTATGCACCACGGGTCTGCAAGGGCCGGTGGTGCATTTTTCGCGGGCCCGGGCGATCCGCTGCCTTGTCTTCCTCGGCAACAGCTGCAGCTATGCCTTCAAAACACGCGGTGCGGCGCATCCCGATCTGCGTCCATTCCCTTGGGCGAGGGTGTTGCAGAGCCTCCGCTGCAGAGAAAGTCGATAAAGGCGCGTGTCTTGTGCGGCAGGTGGCTGCTGTTGGGAAAGACCACGCTGATCGACTGGCGTGGCAGCCTGTAGCCAGGCAGCACCTGCTGCAGCGCACCGCTCTCCAGGTCTTGCTCGATCAGCCAGGCCGGCAGCACCGCGATGCCCATCGAGGACAGCGCCATGAGGCGGATAGCGGCGGAGGTGTTGGACTGGTGGGCGGCCACGCCCCTGATCTCGGTTTCCGTGCCCTGGTGGTCGCGCAGAATCCAGTGCGTTGGGCTGCTGAGGTTGCTGTTGGCAACCCAGGGAATGCTGGCCAGATCAGCGGGCACCTGCACGGGATGTTTGTTGAGCAATGCCGGCGAGGCCACCAGCAGGATGTCGTACTCATCCAGTTTGCGGCTTTTGAAGGCCGAATCGGCCAGGCTGCCCAGCCGCACCACCAGATCGAGCTTTTCAGCAATCAGATCGCTGAGCGAGGAGTTGGTGTCATAGCGGATGGAGACTTCCGGGTATTGCTGCACGAACTGTGCAATCAGCGGAAGGATGTAGCGCTCGCCATACTCGCCCGTTGTGCTCATGCGCAGCGTGCCGGAAATCTGCTCGCGCCGGTGCATGGCCGCCTCAAACTTGTTTTCCAGCTGGCCGACCAGCGCCTTGAATTCGTCATAGAACTCCTGGCCCGCTTCGGTCAGCGAGATGCGGCGTGTGCTGCGCACTAGTAGCGTGACCGCCAGTGCTTGCTCCAAGGCCTTGACATGCAAGCTGGCCATGGCCTTGCTGATGGATAGATAGTCGGCTGCCTTGGTGTAGGAGCCCAGCTCCACAACTGCCAAAAAGGTCTGCACGCGATGGAGTTGTGTGGCGAGGGCGACGCGGTTCATTGTTCAATCTGACCAAACAAAGATTCAAGCATAGCGGTATCGACGGGCCGCGCAGCGATGCCTACCATCCTGGGCCAAAGGGATCAAAGATGACGTACCGCTACCGCATTGCCACCGTGTTTTTAATGGGCTTTTTTATCGACTGCATCAACATCTTCATGCCCGCAGTGGCGTTGCCGCGCATGGCCGCTGAGTTCCAGATCGACAGCGCCACCAGCGCCTGGGTGGCCAACGCCTACATCCTGGGGCTGAGCTTGAGCATTCCACTCAGCCCCTGGCTGGCTGGCCGCTGGGGCGCCCGCAGCTTGCTGACGGCATCCATGCTCGCCTTTGCGGGGGCGGTCTGGGCATGCGGCGAGGCCAGCACTTTTGGCCAGTTGGTGGGCTGGCGCTTTGTGCAAGGCATGGCCGGCGGGCTGCTCATTCCGGTGGGGCAGGCGATGAGCTTCAATCTGTTCCAAGGCCCGCAGCGCGCCCGCATCTCGACCTGGGTCATGGCGATGGCGCTGCTGGCACCGGCGCTGTCTCCCACCCTGGGCGGATGGATCGTGGACCAGGCCTCCTGGCGCTGGGTCTTTCACGCCAACATTCCGCTGGCCCTGGCTGCCGCCGCGTTGTCATGGCTATGGGTGCGCAAGCAGCCGTTGCAGGCGCAGGCACGGCCAGATTTTCAAGGCCTGCTGCTGATCAGCGCAGCGCTGACCTGTGCCTTGCTGGGCATGTCCATGTATGGGGCCGGCCAAGCGGGGGTGGCGGCAGGGGGCTGTCTGGGCGGTGCCGTGCTATTGGCCCGCTTCTATGCCAGGCATTCCCGCAGGGTGGGCCATGCCATCGTGGATTTGCGCTTGCTGAAAAGCCCCCGGCTCGCCCTGTCGATCTGGGTGTACTACGCCATCCCCGGCATTTTTACGGGGGTGAACCTGCTCAATATCTTCTATCTGCAAGACACCCTGCACATGTCGGCCGAGCAAACGGGCATGTTCATGGTGGTGTATGCCGCAGGTGCCTTGGTCGCCATGCTCGTGTGCGGGCGGATGTACAACCGCGCAGGAGCCCGGGTGCTGTTCATGCTCGCCATGCTGCTGCACAGCCTGGGGATTGCAACGCTGGCGGCCGTGGATTCCACGCAGGACCGGCCGATCCTCATCCTTGCATACGCACTGATGGGCATTGGAGGCGGGCTGGGTGCCAACACCGCCCAGACGACGGCGCTGATGGATTTTGACGGCGCTCAGACGCACCAGGCCAGCGTGCTGTGGAATATCAACCGCCAAATGGCCTTCAGCGTGGGCGCTGCGCTGTTGCCCATGCTCTTGCATGTGTTCCTCCAGCGCTACTCGGCGCCAGAGGCCTACCACCTCACATTTGCGATGGCCGCCTTGCTGGGGATGGTCCCCCTGCTTCAACTACGCCGTTTGCGTACAGAAAGAACCCACCATGACTAACGCCTCTATCCGCGCCGCCGAGCGCAGCATCCATGTGGTGCACGCACTGATTCAAACCATTTTTGCCGACGCGCGGACCCCGGCGCTGGCCGCCATAGACCAGCTGATGCCAGCCTTTGCGGAAGACTTCAGCATGGTCACCACCGCTGGAGCCGTGGTTCGGCTGCCGCAGGTGGCCGCAATGTTCCACCAGGCGGCGACCGGGCGGCCCGGACTGCGCATTGAGGTCAGCGATGTGGAGCCCGTCTGGCAGGCGGGCACCAGCGTCGCGCTGCGCTACCAGGAAACCCACCATCTGAACGGCACATCCAGCGCGCGCTGGGCCACGGCCATCCTCGACTGCGCCGATGCCTTGGTGCGCTGGCGATACCTGCATGAGACGGCATTGAACCCATGATGCAAGGCAGCCTGGGATTGGCCCTGGGGACGCGGTAAGGCCAGGGCCGCTGGGCCTGAAGCGCCAGAAATTGCAGCGCAAGATCTGCAGATATGCCGAGGCGGAGGTCAGCGACACTGCTTTTTTCCATCCCAGCAGCCCCATCGCCATGCAGCCAGTCACCCCATCGTCTCCCCGCTTTGTGCGCCTGTCTCTTGCCAATCTGGCAGCCCAGTCTGCCGAGCAGCTGAGTCTGGCCACCGTGCCGCTGGTGGCGGTGTTGGTGCTGGGCAGCAGCGTTGGTGACATTGGTCTGCTGACGGCGATGGGCACGCTGCCCTTCCTGCTGCTCTCGCTGCCACTGGGCTCACTCGCCGATCGCATGCCACGCCAGCAACTGATGCTCTGGGGGGAGCTGCTGCGGCTCATCGCACTGCTGCTGATGCTGGCGGCTTTGCACAGCGCGCAGCTGCAGGTGGGCTGGCTGGCGGTGCTCAGTTTTGTGGGGGCCATCGGCACCGTGGCTTTCAGCGTGGCAACCCCAGGGCTGGTGTCCGAGCTGGTGCCGCGCTCCGCACTGGCGCAAGCCAATGCCCGGCTGGAAGTGGCCCGCAGCATGGCCTTTGCCAGCGGCCCTGCCGTGGCCGGCAGCCTGGTCGCATGGGCGGGTGGTTTGCCCACGATAGCGCTGGCCGTGGCACTGTCGGGCCTGGCCGTTTTCGCGCTTTTTGGGCTGCGACCTGCAGCAACAGTCGCGCCACAACACCTACCAGAGCGCAACCGGCCAAAGCGCCATCTGTTGGCTGAGGTGGTGGAAGGTGTGCGCTTTGTCCGCCAGCACGCCTTGCTGATGCCGCTGCTGGTGACCGGCGCCGTGTTCAACCTGGCCTGGTTCACGCTGCAGACCGCCTTTGTGCCCTATGCCATCCACCACCTGGGCATGGGTGCCGATGCCGTGGGCCTGACCATGGCCTGCTATGGCGCGGGCATGCTGGCCGGCGCACTGGCCAGCCCCCGCTTGATCGCGGCCCTGCCTTTTGGCCGGGCCGTGCAACTGGGCCCCGTGGCGGGGTTGGCCGCTGCGGCATGCCTGGCCGCCACCTTGGTATGGCCTAGCGCCGCCCTTGCTGCGCTGTGTTTTTTCCTGCTGGGTTCTGGCCCCATGGTCTGGTCCATCAGCACCACCACCTTGCGCCAGCATGTCACCCCCCATGCCATGCTGGGCCGCGTCTCCTCCGTCTTCCTGACCGTCAACGCAGGCGCCCGGCCCATTGGCGCGGCTCTGGGCGGCTGGGTGGGAATGGGCTGGGGAGAGGGCACTTGCCTGCTGGTGGCGCTGGCGGGCTTTGCGGTGCAGGTGGTGGTGATTGTGAGCTCGCCTTTTTCGGGGTTACGGCGGTTGCCGCAGGAGCGGACTCACGTCGGTTAAGCCTTTTGAAGGCTATTGGTTACGTCCCAAGCCTTCAATGCAAGGTTAAGCCGCCTTTACGCGGCCCAGCTGAAATCGGTGGGCTGTGTCAAACTTCTGATGCACCAAACTACAAGGAGTGGGAACATGTCAAAGCTAACATCCGAACAGCTAGTTTTTCTGAAATCACAGAGTATTTCTCTTTCTCTTGCGGTCGATGCAGGCCATCTCTCCAAGGCTGCTCGTGAAGCACTCATGAAAGAGAGTGGTCATAAGTTCTACTATGGCGGAGCTCCCTGTAAAGCCGCTGGGCACACCCTGCGTAGCAAAGCAGGTCATTGCATCCAATGTGATACCTCGAAAATTGCTTATCAGCTACGGAGTTCCGCCGCCGGCTATGTATATCTTGCCCACTCCGAACGAAATGGATTTATCAAGATTGGTTTCAGCGAAGTCGAGCCTTACAACCGCGTCACTTGGCTTCAAACCAGTGCATACGGCGATGTAAATGACTGGGAGATCAAGCGAAGCATCAGAATTCAGAAAGATGCAGGCAAATGTGAATTTGAGATCCATAGCGCGCTCGAAAAATGGCGCAGGCCTATCGTGTATCAGAAGAATGGTCAGGCCATCGAATGCAGAGAGATATTTGCCTGTTCGCTGGCGGAGGCAGAAAAGCACTTTCTCGCCATCACTCGTGCCTACTAATAGTATGGTTTTCGTCTCTGTTTAGCTCCCCGTTGGCGTCAAGCCTTCAGGCGGTGTGTAAGCTGTTGCATTCCATGGGCTGCACCCAGTCCATGAAATCTGCCGGTGATAACTGCACCGAAAATCTGTCCGTCACTAGAAATCCTGACTTTGAATCAGCAGGCTGTCATACCAGTCCGAGACATCTCGTAGCTGGTGCGTGATCAGGTAATACTTCTAAGCACCTCAGCATCGTTCGCTCAGAACTGAACGAGGACGCTACTGGCAGAAGAAAAGAGAAGTGGGTTCTCTTTTTGGAATCGTTCTGGTACGCAGGAGAATTATTTGTAAAACTAACGCTCGCGAGTTCACGCGGAAAGAGCATGACCGCACAACCTCTGACTGTAAACATTGCGGTGGAACTGAACAATGTTTTGATGAAGCTTCAGTTGTTGAAGTCCACACCCCAGGCATATTAATAGAGTAAGCAAACACTTGCTTCTTTATCAGGGGCGGGCTTATCAGTGCTATATGGCTTCAGGCAGTTGTGAATTCAACTGACCCCCAACTCCCCCTCACCGAAAATCCCGGCTCCGAATCCGCAAGCTCTCAAACCAATCCGACACATCCCGCAGCTGGTGCGCGATCAGGTTGCCCACCTCGCCGCTGCGCTGCCAGCGGCCTTGTACGGCCAGAAACTGGGCGTGCAGCAGGGCATCGCGCTGGGCGCTGCGCAGGTGAGGCCAGCAGATGACTTGCAGGTTGCCGGTTTCGTCCTCCAAGGTGATAAAGACGACGCCTTTGGCGGTGGGTGGTTGCTGGCGCAGGGTGACGATGCCGCAGGCGCGCACCCAGCTGCCGTCGCGGGCCTCGCGCAGTTCTGCTTGGGTTTGGAAGCGGTGGTGTTGCAGGCGTTCGCGCAGCAGGGCCATGGGGTGGCGGCGCAGGCTCAGGCCCAGCGCGCCATAGTCCCAGTGGATGTCTTCTTGCTCGCTGGCGGCGGGCAGTTGCAGCTCGTCCTCGTCGATGGGGGCGGCGCGTAGCAAGGGGCTGTGGTGCAGGGGGGCCGAGGCCTGCCAGAGCTGGTGGCGGCGGTGGCCTTCAAGGCTGGCCAGCGCGTCGGCGGCGGCCAGGTATTTCATCGCGGGGGCGTCCAGTTGGGCGCGGCGCGCCAGGTCTTGGGCGCTGACAAAAGGAGCGGTTTCGCGGGCCTGCAGTAGGCGCTCGCCTTGCCCCTGCTGAAGCTGCTTGACCAGGCGTAGGCCCAGGCGCACGGCGGGGTGGGGGCCGCTGGCGGCTTCTGTTGTGCAGTCCATGTCGCTGTGCATCACATCAACGGGCAGCACTTGCACGCCATGGCGTTTGGCATCTTGCACCAGCTGGCTGTTGCTGTAAAAACCCAGCGGCTGGCTGTTGACCATGGCCACCAAGAATTCGGCCGGGTAGTGGCATTTGATCCAGGCGCTGAAGTACACCAGGATGGCAAAACTGGCGGCATGGCTCTCAGGAAAGCCATATTCCGAAAAGCCCTGGATTTGCTGAAAAATAGATTCGGCAAACGCGCGCGAGTAGCCATTGCCGGTCATGCCGTTGATGATCTTGTCGTAGTGCTTGTGCAGGTTGCCGGTGCGGCGCCAGGCGGCCATGGAGCGGCGCAATTGGTCGGCCTCACCGGGGCTGAAACCGGCCGCGTCAATGGCGATCTGCATCACCTGTTCTTGGAAGATGGGCACGCCCAGGGTGCGCTCCAAGGCGGGGCGTAGCAGCGCGCTTTCGTAATGGACTTCTTCCAGCCCCTGGCGGCGGCGCAGATAGGGGTGGACCATGCCGCCCTGGATGGGACCGGGCCGCACCAGGGCGACTTCGATCACCAGGTCGTAGAACGTTCGCGGGCGCAGGCGCGGCAGCATGCTCATCTGGGCGCGGCTCTCGATCTGGAAGACGCCGATGGTGTCAGCCGCGCAGATCATGTCGTAAGTGGGTTTGTCGTCGTGCGGGATATCGCCCAGCGCAAAGCTGCGGCCCTGGCGTGCGCCCACCAGGTGCAGCATTTTTTGCAGCGCGGTGAGCATGCCCAGCGCCAGCACATCGACCTTGAGCAGGCCAACAGCATCGAGGTCGTCCTTGTCCCACTGGATGACGGTGCGGTTCTCCATGCTGGCGCGCTCGATCGGCACAATGCGCGAGAGCGGGCCACGCGTGAGCACAAAGCCGCCCACATGCTGGGACAGGTGGCGGGGAAAATCACGCAGGGTTTCGACCAGCTCCTGCAGCTGGCGCACGGCCAGGTCGCCCGCCTGCAGGCCACACTGGGCCAGGGCTTCGGTGCGCAGCAGCACGTCGTCCCAGCGCGAATGGTCGCGTGCCAGCTGATCGATGCTGGGCGGCGCAAAGCCCAGGGCCTTGGCCACATCGCGGATCGCGGATTTGCGCCGGTAGCGGATGACCACGGCGGTGAGGCCTGCGCGGTGCAGGCCGTATTTCTTGTACAGGTACTGGATGACTTCTTCGCGCCGGGCATGCTCAAAGTCGACATCGATATCGGGCGGCTCGTTGCGCTCTTTGCTGATAAAGCGCTCGAACAGCACCCGGGTTTTGTCCGGGTCGACCTCGGTGATGCCCAGGCAAAAGCAGACGGCCGAGTTGGCGGCCGAGCCCCGGCCCTGGCAGAGGATGTCCTTGCTGCGGGCAAAGCGCACGATGTCGTAGACGGTCAAAAAGTAGTGCTCGTACTGCAGCTCGGAGATAAGGGCCAGCTCTTTTTCCAGGGTGGCCTGCACGGGCGCTGGTGTGCCTTGCGGCCAGCGGCGGGCCGCCCCTTCGTAGCTGAGCTGGCGCAGATAGGCCGCTGGTGTGAGCTGGGGCGGCACCACCTCGTCGGGGTACTGGTAGCGCAGCTCGGTCAGCGAGAACTGGCAACGCGCTGCGATGCCCAGGCTGGCATCGAGCAGGTCGGGCGGGTACATCTGCGCCAGCCGCAGCCGGCTGCGCAGGTGCAGCTCGGCATTGGGCTGCAGCGCGTAGCCGCATTCGGTCAGCGGGCTGCGCAGGCGGATGGCGGTGAGCACATCCTGCACGGGCTTGCGCGAGCGCACATGCATGTGCACATTGCCCGCTGCCACCAGCGGTGCGCCGCTGCTGCGGCCGGCCGCGCGCATCTGCGCCAGCCAGGCCTCGTCGCCCAGGCTGCGGTCCAGTTGCACGGCCAGCCAGCAGTGGCCGGCAAAGTGCTGCTGCAGCCAGTGGGCCTGGGCCTGGATGTGTGCGGGGCTGGCCTGACGGCTGGGAGCCAGCAGCAGCAGGCAGTCTTGCAGCGCACGGGGCTGAACGGCCGCTTGCGCCAGCGCATAGCTGCCCTTGGGCGACTTGCGCCGCAGCTGGGTGATAAGCGCGCAGAGGTTGCCATAGCCATGCAGGTTGCAGGCCAGCGCCACCAGGGTGAAGGCGGGCGCGGCCGCATCGCTGGGCTGCACCTCAAACTGCGCGCCCACGATCAGCGGCAACCCGCAGTCACGTGCGGCGACATGGGCGCGCACAATGCCGGCGAGCGAGCATTCATCGGTCAAGGCCAGCGCGCGGTAGCCCTGGGCCTGGGCGCGCTCGACCAGCTCATGCGGGTGGCTGGCGCCGCGCAGAAAGCTGAAATTGCTCAGGCACCACAGCTCGGCGTAGTCGGGGATAGAGAGGGGAGGGCGCGTGGTCATGGCTTGACGAGGATGCAGCGCTGCTCAGGCAAAGCGGCCGTGCAGAAACCAGGCGCTGCTGTTGGCCGACAGCCGGGTATGAAAAATCCACAGCAGGCCGGCATGCGGGCTGTGCGCCACCCAGTAATCACGCAGCGCGGTGTGGGCGGTTTGGGAGATGGGGGCCGGGCCGGGTGGGTTTTCGTTGTGATCGCTGGCGGGAGTCGCTTCGTCGATGCGGGTGTCTGGTGCCGGCTCGGTCACCGGCAAAAAGCCTGGGCTGCGGTGCCACCAGCCGCCTTCAATGCGCTGCGGGCCCAGCAGCAGCTGCAAGGGCCCGTGGTAGAGCGGCTGGCTCTGGGGGTCTTGCAGCAGTTGCAGGGGTGTGGGCAGCAGAAAGCTGGGTTGCGGAAGAGGTGGCAGTGAAGAAGGCGGGGCGGCCTTGGCCTTGCTGGCCGGCTGCGCGGGCAGCCACTGCACCTGCCATTCGGGGCGGTGGTCGGGCCGCAGCAGCGGGCGCTGCACCAGGTCGGCCCCCAGGCGGGCGGTGATGCGTTCTAGCACCTGCTCCAGGCTTTCGCTATCGGCGGTTTTGTCGGGCAGCAGGCTGGCGCTGCGCTCTTGCAGCGCTTCGGGGGCATCGGCATGCAGGCGCAGCTCGCCAACAGGGGCTTGCAGCTGCACATGGGCCAGGTGCTCTTGCAGCAGGCGGCAGAGGTGCTGCAGATCGCGGGTGGTGCTGGCGGTGTGCACCGTCAACTCGCCGCCATCGCCTACATGGCGGGAGCGCATTGCATCGTGGCACCAGCCCAGCCGAAAGCTGCGCACGCCCGCGCGCTGCGCCGCCAGCCAGCCGCACAGCTGCAGCAACAAGTGGCGCGCGCCGTGCATCAGCGCATCGGCTTGGTCGACGCGCATGGGCAGCTCCAGCCGGGCATCAAAGCGGGCGGGCAGGTGGATCCAGGGGTAGCGGTCGGGCAGCAGGCCATGGGCCTGGTCCAGCGCGCTGAGGATGCCGGTATCCATGCGCCGGGCCAGTGCGCCCCGGGGCAGCGCATGGACGGCGCCCAGGCTTTGGCAGCCCAGCTGGCTCAGCAGCTCGGCATGGCGGGCTACCGCATCGATCGCATGCAAGGGCAAGGGCGCCAGCACCTGGGCCAGCGGCTGGCCCATGCCGTGGCGGATGCCGCAGCGCGCTAGCGCAATGGCGGCCAGGCTGGTAGGGGCCCAGCTGATGGCCTGCACGCCCAGCTGCCGGCTCTCGCGCAGCAGGCGCCGGGCCAGTTGCTGGCGCCCGCCAAACAGGCGCTCGCTGGCGGATAGCTCCAGCACCAGCGCATCGCCAAACACACTGTCCGAGGGCACGCAGGCCAGGCGCGGCGTGAACTGCTGCGCCCACAGCGCCAGGCCCGGCACATTGGCCGATGGCATGGGGCTGGCGGCCTCAGTGCTGCAAGCTGGCGGGGCGTGCGCGCTGGCGGCTGGGCGGGGAAGGTGGGGCAGCAGAGCGGCCCAGATCGGTGTCATGGTCTGGCAAGTGGATGGCGGAGGTGGTTGCGGAGATGGGGAGGGCGATGGGCGAGAGCGGCGCGTTGCCGGGCAGCAGGCGGGCGGGCAGCACCGCTTGCAGGCTGGGCGGTATGGCGGGCAGCTCCAGCAGGCCGCTGTGCGCCGGGCCCCGGCGTTTGAGCAGCTCCAGCTGCAGCGACCAGGGCTGGCTGCTGCGCACCAAAAGCCGCAGCGGTGCGGCCGACGCCTGGTGGCGGCTGCTCTCGGGCCGAAAAATAAAGACCAGGCCTTCAAACTGCTGGGCGCTGATCTGCAGGCGGCGTATCTGCTCGGGCTGCACCTGGGGCAGCCAGGCCAGCACGGCCGCTGCGGCATTGGCCTTGAGCAGCTGCTCCAGCGCCCAGAGCTGGTCTTGCGGGCGGCTGCTGTGGATCCACACCAGCTGCGCCGGCGCCAGGCCGCATTGGGCCAGCCCGCTGGCATGGGGCGGCAGCGGCGGGCCCAGCGCGATGACGGGTTTGTGCGGCTGGCATTGCTGGCGCAAGGCCATGCCGGTCAAACGCCATTCCAAGGTACCGGCCTGGGGCTGCAGCACTTCGGTCAGGCACTGGCTGGGCCAGCCCTTGCCAGGCAGCTGGGCATCGAGCGCATCCCAGCCGGTGGGGATGCCGGCCATCGGCGCGCGCACCAGGTGGTCACCGCGCCAGAGCTGGGCGGTGACCGTGGGCGGCAGGGACAGGGCATCGAGTTTATGCATGGCAAATAACTGTATATATGTACAGTATAAGAGTTTGCGCCTGCGCTATGTGTAACAGCGGCAGGGCCCGCACGGGGCGAGCGGGCCCCTCCGTGCGTGTCTGCCTTTGAAAACAAGCCACTGCAGCTTTTTTTTGATGCTGACAGCCAGCCCGGGTAAGATCGCGGTACATGCAAATACCCGAACCCCACGACTCTGCTGACCGCCCCGCGCCACCGTCTTCTGCCGCCTCTGCGCGGCGTTCGGCCGTGGTAGATGGCGTGGCGGTGGACGGCCTGACGCCGGTGCCCCACTTGGAGCGCAAGGCCGGGGCGTTGCTGCTGTTTACCTTGCTGCTGATCCTGGGCTCGGCCTTTTATCTGATGTATGCGCGCGGCGTGTTTGAGCCCAAGCAGTCGCTGATTCTGACGGCCGATGACTCCGAGGGCGTGTCCATCGGCCTGGACATGACCTTCTCCGGCTTTGCGATCGGCAAGGTCAGCAAGATTGAGCTGGCCCCCGATGGCACGGTGCGCATCCATGTGAACGTGCCCGAAAAAGATGCGCACTGGCTGCGCAGCAGCAGCGTGTTCACCCTGGTCAAGGGCCTGGTGGGCGGCACGACAATCAAGGCCTACTCGGGCATCTTGAGTGACCCGCAGCTCGAAAATGGCGCTGTGCGCGCGGTGCTGTCGGGCGATGCCACGGCCGAGCTGCCGCAACTGATGAGCAATGCCCGCCAGCTGCTGGAGAACCTGAACATGATGACCTCGGCCGGCTCGGCGCTGGGCAACACCTTGGAGCAGCTGCGCGACCTGAGCACCAAGCTCAACGGCCCCAGCGGCGCGCTGGGCGTGGTGATGGGTGGTGACGCCGAGGCCCGCAAGATATCGCAGACCCTGGACCGCACCAACCAGCTGCTGGCGCGCCTGGATGGCCTGGCCAAGAATGCCGACAAACAGGTGTTTGGTGCCGATGGCGTGATGCCCGAGGTGCGGGCCACGGTGCAGCAGCTCAATGCCGTGCTGGGTGATGTGCGCGGCAGCCTGAAAAAGGTGGATGCCGTACTGGTGGAGGCCCAGGCCGTGGGCGCCAATGCCAAGGACGCCACGAACCAGCTGGGCGATTTGCGTGCCGATGTGGAGGCCAATCTGCGCAAGGTAGAAGGCATGCTGACCGAGCTGAACCGCAAATGGCCGTTTGCCAAAAAGGATGCCGAGGTGCGACTGCCATGACCGCCTCTATTGCCATCACCACCCGCTGGGCCGCAGCGCTGCTGGTCGCCACTGTACTGGGCGGCTGCGCCAGCGGCAAAAAGGCGCCCGACTGGGCCATCAACGAACAAGGCGCTGCCGAGCGTGCCACCGATGCCTACCTGTCCGGCAACAGCCGGGTGGCGGATGCCGAATGGCGGCGTGCGCGCGATGAGGTCAGCCGCACGGCACGGCCTGATTTGCTGGCCCGGCTGGAGCTGGCGCGCTGCGCCGCGCAGGTGGCGGCGCTCGATGCTGCGCCTTGCCTTGGTTTTGATGCGGTGGCGCAGGATGCTGCGGCCGATGAACAGGCCTATGCCCGCTATCTGCGTGGGCAACTGGCGGCGGGCGATGTGGCCCTGCTGCCCAAGGCCCAGCAAGCGGTGACGCCCCTGGCGCCCGAGCAGGCGGCCGCTGCGCTGGCTGCGATAGAAGATCCGCTCTCGCGCCTGGTTGCGGCCGGGGTGCTGGCGGTGCGCGGGCCGGTGCCCATGGCCGTGGTCACGCAGGCGGTGGATACCGCCTCTGCCCAGGGCTGGCGCCGGGCGGTGATGGCCTGGTTGATCAACCAGCAGCGCTTGGCCCGGGCGCTGGGTGATACGGGGCTGGCCGACCAGGTGCAACGCCGGTTGGACCTGTTGCAGGCCACGCAGAAATAAACCCGCTGCCGCTGCAAGAGCGGCGTTGACCTCCCGCTACGCAGATTCACTGGCCGGTCGTCGTATCGGGCGCCGGCTCTGGCTGCGTGCCCGGGTAGGGGTGCTCGGGGTTGCCGGGGTAAGGGTGCACCGGCTCGCTCGGGTAGGGGTGCTGCGGGTTGCCGGGGTAGGGGTGCAGGGGGCTGGGCTCATAGGGTGCCGGCTGCGGCTGGCCTGGAATGGGAGGCTGCGGCGAATGGCTGGGTTCATAGGGCTGGGGCATGGTCGTTCTCCTGCTGCGGCATGGGCCGCGCCTGCAAAAGCCCAGTGTGGCAAGCGATGACACAGCCGTGTGTAGGCCTCGGTAGCGCGCGGGGGTACGTGCATCGCCGTTACGCCATGTGTGAAGCGGAACAAGGTACAGCAAAGCATTTCTCCCACATGGTGGGCTTGTCGGCAGCGCTACGCTGAAAGCTCCAACCCGTTTCAGGAGGATGCCATGCACACGATGCAGTCCATGCCGATGGCGTTTGCGTTGCCCCAGGCGCAAAAACCCGTACCCACCACCCCCAAAAAGCCGCAGCCCGGCGGCGGCGGGCCGCCTGCTGATGGCGATCCCTCGCAGTAAAGCCCAGACCTACACACCCCATCCATTCGCACCAGCCCAAGGAGTTCTGTGATGCCCCAAGGAGACAAGTCCGCTTATACCGATAAGCAAAAACGCATGGCCCGCCATATCGAGAAAAGCTACGAGAAAAAGGGCGTGTCGGAAGACGAGGCCGCTGCGCGCGCCTGGGCCACGGTGAACAAGGAAACCGGTGGCGGCAAGCTCTCGGGATCGGGCCGTGGCAAGGCGACAGGGCCGGGGTCGCGGCTGTCAGCCTTGCGCTCGGCAGCGGCCAAAAAGGCGGCTGCCAGCCGCAGCCCCGAGGCGCGCTCAGCATCGGCCAAAAAGGCTGCCGCTACCCGCAAACGCAATGCAGCTGCCAAGAAGAAGTAGGGATGCAGAACAGGCCAGCCACCTCGCGGTGTGCTGGCCTGTTGGCGTGACTGCCTATACCGGCTCTGGGTCTTTGACCGGCGGTTCGTTGCCTGGCTCCTCAATCGGCAAGGTGCTGTCGGGCGGATCGATGGGCTCGGGCTTGGGCAGATCTGGCGGCGGTGGTGCCACCGGTGGCTCGGGGGGCGTGGTGGGGGTGGGCATGACAGCCTCCTTTCTGCCTTTGTTTTTACTGCGCCGCGCAGCGCCCGTATGTCGGACAAGCTTGTCAGCGGGTAAGCGCATGTAGGTCGGCCATGCACGGTGTGGCAGCGGTTTGCCATGGCGCCCTGTCGATGGCGCCAGGTTGTTTCGTTTTCAATGTTCAATATCCAAGGAGTGCCAGCATGAGTCCATCCCCCCGCAAAACCAAAAAGCCATCTACGCAGCCTAGGGCCGACAAGCGGTCGGTAGACGAGGTGGTGGCTGCGCAGCAGCGCATTCAGCAGCAGCAAACCAAAAACGATGCCCGGGACAAGGCGGCCAAGGCGCCCAAAAAAACCAAAGGCAGCCAAGACGAAAAAAGCCGCAAAAAGACGGCACCGGGGCCGGGCCATGCCGTGCCCACACCGCCGATGCCCGCCAAAAAGCTGGCCAAGCCCGGGCAGGAGAAAGCCCTTGATCTGCAGCCGCTGTACCTGGCAGAAAACTACCAGGGCAGCGGCAAGCTGGAGGGCAAGACAGCGGTCATCACCGGTGGCGATTCGGGCATTGGCCGCGCGGTGGCGGTGCTGTTTGCGCGCGAAGGTGCCAATGTGGCGATCCTGTACTTGAATGAGCATGACGATGCCAAGCAGACCTGCCGCCTGATTGAAGACGAGGGCCGGCAGAGCCTGGCGATATCCGGCAATGTGCAGGATCCGCAGTTTTGCGAGAAGGCCGTCAAGCAGGTGCTCAAGAAGTTTGGTGCGCTCAATGTGCTGGTCAACAATGCCGCGTTCCAGCAGCATGCGGCCGATATTGAGGACCTGAACACCGAGCGGCTGGACGAGACCTTTCGCACCAATATCTTTGGCTACTTCCACATGGTCAAGGCCGCCATCCCCTATCTGCAGCGCGGCGATGCGATTGTGAACACCGGCTCGGTCACCGGCCTGCGCGGCAGCAAACAGTTGCTCGATTACTCTGCCACCAAGGGCGCCATCCATGCCTTTACCAAGGCGCTGGCCCAGAACCTGATGGAACGCGGCATACGGGTGAACGCCGTCGCCCCGGGCCCGGTGTGGACTCCGCTGAACCCTGCCGACAAAAGCGGCGAGGACCTGCGCCAGTTTGGTGCCGACACCCAGATGGGCCGGCCCGCCCAGCCCGAGGAACTGGCCCCGGCCTATGTGTTTCTGGCTTCCCAGGTCTGCTCCAGCTATATCTCCGGCATTGTGTTGCCGGTGACGGGGAGCGTGGGCGAGTCCTGAACGGGCTTCGGGATGGGGGCTCTGCATGGGTCAGTGCCGGGGTGCTTGAAATGATAATGAGAATGCATTATCATTTTTGCTTCTGTTCCTGTTTTGGAGAAGCTCTGCATGCAAGTCCTGTCCTCGCTCAAAGAAGCCAAAAAGCGCCACCGTGATTGCCAGGTGGTCAAACGCCGGGGTCGCATCTATGTGATCTGCAAGTCCAATCCGCGCTTCAAGGCGCGCCAGGGTGGGGCTAAAAACAAACACAAGCGCTGACATGGGCGGTGCGCCTGCGCTTGCCTGTGCAGGCTTGACGGAGGGTCAGCGGGCTGTGTTGTCGTCCTCTTCCTGGCGGGCCTTCTCGGCCAGAATGTCGAATTCCTTGCGCAGCACGTCCAGCTCTTCTTCATCCAGCTGTTCGAGCGAGAGCATGCGATTGCGGGCTGGCTCGATGGCACGGATCAGCTCATCGAGCTTGATCTGCATGGCCTCGGTGTCGCTGTTCTGGGTGGACTGGATCAGGAACACCATCAAGAAGGTGACGATGGTGGTGCCGGTATTGATGACCAGCTGCCAGGTGTCGTTGAAGTGGAAGAAGGGGCCGCTGAGGGCCCACAGCAAAATCACCACGGCGGCCACGACAAAGCAAATGGGACGGCCACTGAACTTGGCCACCGAACGGGCAATTTTGTTGAATGCAGAGTGCTTGGTCTTCACGGGGGGACTCCTTCGGTCAGCGCGAGAGTCCAGCATAGAAGCAAGGGCATGCGGCTGCGCTGCCGCTGCAGATCAAGTGGCTGTAGGAGGGTGGCGGCATTCCAGTTGCAGCCATTCGCCAAAGCGCTGGTAGCTTTCCATATCGCTGCGCCAGGTGGGGGCGCAGAGGTAGTAGCCCAGGGGGCTTTCAAAGCGCTGGCCCAGGGGCTCGACGAGTTTGTGGGTCTCCAGTGATTCCTGGATCAGGCAGCTGGGCACCAGGGCCACGCCCAGGCCTGAGACAGCGGCCTGGATGATGAGCGTAAAGAGGTTGAAGCCCGGCCCGATGCGCGCGCTTTCATAAGGGCCGGCATAGGCGGTGAACCAGTCATCCCAGGAGGTGGGCAGCTCGATATGCTGCAACAGGCTGCACTGTTTGAGATCGCTGAAGTGCTGGATAGGGTGCTGCGCCAGGTAGCTGGGCGAGCAGACGATGCTGGTCTCGCGCCCGATCAGGTACTGGGCATCGGCAATCGGCCAGTCGCCGTAGCCGTATTGGATGGAGGCATCGAAGCCATCGCCGGTCTCGGCGCTGTCGGTGGTGCTGTAGCGCACAAAATGGATGGCGATGTGCGGGTTGCGGGCACGAAAGCTCTGCAGCCGGGGGAACAGCCAATTGGCCGCAAAGGTGGGTGCCACCGACAGACTGAGCAGGTGGGCGTTCTGCGCGGTGGAGATGACCTGGGTGGTGGCCCGCTCCAGGGATTCCATCGCTGGCCGCACGAGCTTGAGGTAGTTCTCGCCGATATGGGTCAGCGCCAGCCCGTGGCTGCGGCGTATGAACAGTGGATGGCCCAGGTAGGCCTCCAGGCCTGCAATATGGCGGCTGATGGCGCTTTGCGTGACAAACAGCTCCTTGGCGGCCTTGGAAAACGACAGGTGCTGCGCCGAGAGCAAAAACGCATTCAGCTCGGAGATGGTGGGGCAGCGTCTGCGCATGGGGTATGAGCTCCACTCATGATGGTAGAAAAAATTGGCAGATGCATCAGGCCAAGTCGCTGCCACAAATTGTTGCAGCTTGGCTACAGTTCGGGGCATTAGAGGCAACCGTGGCGCTGTGAACGCCAGAACTGATTATGCAATCCACCCTGATCCGCAATGCCAAGATTCTCGACACCCGGAATCTTGTATTGACTTCTACTCATACCATTTTGGTGCGCAACGGTCTGATCGAGAAAATCAGCGCCGAAGACTTCGAGGTGGCGGATGCCGCCGTCATCGACGCCAAGGGGATGACCTTGATGCCCGGCCTGATCGACTGCCATGTGCATGTGATGGCCTCGGGCTTCAACCTGGGTGCGGTTGCCAATTTGCCCAATGCGCTGGCGCTGCTGCGCGCGCTGCCCATCATGAAGGGCATGATCGACCGGGGTTTTACCTCGGTGCGCGATGCGGGCGGGGCGGACTGGGCGCTTTCTGAAGGGGTGCGTACCCGCCAGGTGGCTGGCCCGCGCCTGTTTTGCGCTGGCAAGGCGCTGTCGCAAACCGGCGGCCATGGCGATTTTCGGGCGCGCAATGACACGCTCGATCCCTGCTCCTGCGCCTACAAGATCGGCAATATCGGCAAGGTGGTGGATGGCGTCGATGCCTGCCGCCTGGCGGTGCGCGAAGAGATTTTGAAGGGCGCCACCCAGATCAAGGTGATGGCATCGGGCGGCGTGGCCTCGCCCAACGATCCCATCAACAACCTGGGATTTTCGGTGTCGGAGCTGACCGCCATCGTCGAAGAGGCCCACAATGCCAACACCTATGTGATGGCCCATGCCTATACGCCCCAGGCCATCACCCGTGCCATCCAGTGCGGCGTGCGCACCATCGAGCACGGCAACCTGGTCGATGAACCCACTGCCAAGCTGATGCAGGAAAAGGGTGCCTACATGGTGCCAACCCTGATCACCTACGAAGGCCTGGCCAATGACGGCGCCAAGTACGGCCTGCCCGATGAATCCGTGCAAAAGATTGCCAAGGTGCGCACCAACGGCCTCAAGGCGCTGGAAGTGCTGGACGCCGCTGGCGTGAAGATGGGTTTTGGCAGCGATTTGCTGGGCGAGACGCACTACATGCAATCGGACGAGCTGGTGCTGCGCGCCAAGGTGCTGGGCCACGCCAAGGTGGTGCAGCAAGCGACCTTGATCGGTGCCGAGATCCTGAACCACGAAGGCCTGCTGGGCGAAGTGGTGGAGAACGCCTATGCGGACTTGCTGCTGGTCGATGGCAACCCGCTGGAAGATGTCTCGGTGCTGACCCAGCATGACGCGGCGATCAAGCTGATCATGCGTGACGGCTTCATCCACAAAAACGCCTGCTAAACCCCCTGCGCGAGAACAACAATATGTATAACGCTTCGGAACGTCTGGAACGGCTGCCTTTCAGCCGCTTTCATTTCACCCTGCTCATCATTGGCGGCCTGGGCCTGGCCTTTGAGGCGCTGGATGCCGGCATCATCGCCTTTATCCTGCCCTCCTTGCGCGAGCAGTGGGGGCTCACCGGCCTGCAGGCGGGCTGGATTGCCAGCAGCACCTATGTCGGCTTTTTGGTGGGCGCGCTGCTCTCGGGCATGCTGGGCGACCGCTTTGGCCGCAAGGTCGTGATGATGTGGGCCCTGGTGCTGTTTTGCGTGGCCACCTTCATCAATGCCTTTGCCACCAACTTCCATGAGTTCTACATTTTGCGCATGATTGCCGGCGTGGGCATGGGGGCCGAGGGCGCCATCGTGGCGCCTTACCTGGCGGAGTTTGTCAGCAGCCGCTACCGGGGCCGCTTTACCGGTGCGCTGGCAGGCTTCTTCTCCTTTGGTTTTGTGATGTCGGCATTGCTGGGCTACTTCATCGTGCCGATGAGTGACGACGGCTGGCGCTGGATCATGGTCATCGCCTCGGTGCCCGTGGTGTTTTTGCTGTGGATGCGCCGCGCGCTGTTTGAATCCCCCCGCTGGTTGGAAGAGGTGGGCCGCCATGAAGAGGCCAGCCGGATCTGTACAGAGATTGAAGCGCAGGTGCTGCGCAGCAGCGGCAAGCCACTGCCCGAGCCGGTGAAGATGAGCCTGGCGGCCAAGGCGGCTGACAGCGCCGTGCAAGGCGCCTGGGCCAAGCTGGCCATGCTGGTCAAGCCCCAGTACTTGCAGACCAGCCTGGTGGTTTGGGTCTTCTGGATCACGGTGATGTTCTGCTACTACGCCTTCCTGGTCTGGATTCCCAGCCTGCTGGTGGCGCGCGGTTTTGCGGTGACCAAGAGCTTCTCCTTCACCATCCTGATCTACCTGGCGCAGATTCCGGGCTACTACTCTGCCGCTTACTTCAATGACAAGATTGGCCGCAAATACACCATCCTGGCCTATATGCTGGTGTCTTGTCTGTCCGCGCTGGGCCTGGCCTTTGCCAGTAGCGACCAGGAAATCATCTTGCTGAGCATGCTGCTGTCCTTCGGCATGAACGGCGTGATTGCCGGCCAGTACACCTACACCTCGGAGATCTACCCGACATCGATCCGCGCCACCGGCATGGGCACCGCCTCGGCGCTGGCACGTATTGGCGCGATTGCCTCGCCCACCATCGTGGGTGCTGCCTACCCGGTGCTGGGCTTTGGCGGGGTGTTTGCGATGATGACCGGCGTGCTGTTTGTGGGTGGCATGGGCATCTTGCTGTTTGGCAAGAACACCCACGGCGTATCGCTGGAGGGGATTCAGCAATGAGCACAACCCACGTCCTGGGCCGCCTGGCGCACAGCCTGGGCCAGACGGCAGATGCCGAGCGCCACTGGGCGGCCATTGCCGAAGCCTGCCAGCAGCTGTTTGGCTATGGCCTGCTCACCGGCCTGGTCTACCTGCAGCAGGACAAGCTGATGCGCCGCATCTACTCGTCCGACGAGGCCATCAGCCCGCTGGGCGGCTTCAAGGCCACCGGCAAGGGCCCCTGGTCGGCCCGGGTGCTGGACCAGGGCCTGCCGTATATCGGCCGGGATGAGGCGGACATCCGCAGCGTCTTCTCTGAGGCCGAGGACCTGGTTGCCCGGGGCCTGCATGCGGTGCTGAACATTCCCATCTGGCACGGCGGCGAGGTGCTGGGCTCCATCAATATTCTGGGCCCGCGCGGCGCCTACAACGCGGTGCCCGAGGCGCTGATCCACCTGGTGGCCGGCGTTTGCGTGCCGGCGCTGGCCTCGGCCCGCGAGACGGCGAAAGAGGCGGCGCGCGGCATTGACAGCGCCGGGCTGCAAAGCGTTTGAGCGCCTGGCTCAGCCCCATACCGGCGCCCTGGGCCCGCAAGGACAAAGTCCCTGCGGGCTTTTTTGTGGGCGCTGTTCCCCATGCGTCCCGACAGTGCGCAACTGGCCTGCGCGCCGCGCAACAGCCTCTACAATCGCCGCCCATGGCTTCTAACAGTTCAGGCATGTGGTCGTCGCCCGCCGTACGCATGGGCGTGTCGATCAGCATTGCCACCGGTTTGTATGGCATCTCCTTTGGCGCGCTGGGCGTGGCTGCGGGCCTGTCGGTTTGGCAGACCTGCGCTTTGAGCTTGCTGATGTTCACCGGCGGCTCGCAGTTTGCCTTTGTCGGCGTGGTGGCCGGCGGCGGTGCTGGCGCAGCGGCCCTGGGCGCGGCCAGCCTGCTGGGCGTGCGCAATGCGGTCTACGGCATGCAGATGGCGGCCTTGCTGGGCCCGCGCGGCCTGGCGCGCCTGCTGTCGGCGCAGTTAACGATTGATGAATCCGCGGCCACAGCCTTGGGGCAAAGCGACAAAGCCGAGCAAAAGCGCGGCTTTTGGACCGCTGGCGTGGGCGTTTACCTGCTCTGGAACCTGTTCACCGCTGCTGGCGCCTTGCTGGGCAATGCCTTGGGTGACCCGGGGCGCTGGGGGCTCGACGGCGCAGCCGTAGCCGCCTTTATGGGCCTGCTGTGGCCGCGCCTGACGCACAAGGAGCCGATAGCGTTGGCGGTGGTGGCTGCCAGTATTGCGATGCTGGCGGTGCCCTGGGTGGCGCCGGGGGTGCCGATCTTGATTGCGGCGCTGGTGGGCGCCGCCTGGGGCTATGGATCGCGCAGCAGCGGCCCAGCCGGGCAGGGCGCCAGCGCGCAGGAGGCCGCACGATGAATGCCATGGCTGACGTGGGCAACCACTGGTGGATATGGGTGCTGCTGGCCAGCGCCGTGACCTATGGCACCAAGCTGCTGGGTTACAGCGTACCGGCCCATTGGCTGCGCCACCCACGCATGGCCCGGGTGGCGGGCGCGCTGACGATTGCGCTGCTGGCGGCGCTGACTGCCATGAACACCCTCGTCAGCGGCCAGCAACTGGTGCTGGATGCCCGCCTGGCTGCGCTGGCCGTGGCCATCATCGCGCTGGCGCTGCGGGCGCCGTTTTTGCTGGTGGTGGTACTGGGCGCGGCGGCATCGGCGCTGGTGCGGTTTTGGGCCTAAACCCCATAGTTTAGAACTTGGGTATAATTGCAGGGTTTTGCATGGTGCAAGACGCACGTCGCAAGCTTTTCCGGCTGCGACGCAAGTAACCAGAATACCAGCGCAAGCCGGTGTTCCTTATAAGGAAAACACATGATCGCCGCATCTATCAAGGCCGAAGTTGTAAAGGCCAACGCACGTTCCGCTACCGATACTGGCAGCCCAGAAGTCCAAGTGGGCTTGCTGACCGCTCGTATCAACGAACTGACCCCTCACTTCAAGACGCACGCCAAGGACCACCACGGTCGTCGCGGCCTGCTGCGCATGGTGAGCCGTCGTCGTAAGCTGTTGGACTACCTCAAGTCCAAGGACGCTGACCGTTACACTGCACTGATCGCTAAGCTGGGCCTGCGTAAGTAAGCCCAGGGTGAGATGGAGACGCCTGAGTTAGTCCGCTAGCTCAGGCGTTTTTTACTTCAACGCCGCGCAAACAGAGCGAAGCTGTGTCATTCCAAGGGGGCTGAGCCGCTGGTTGAACACCTCAACCTCCCTGGAATGGCATCGTGTTCTGAATGCCGGCTCCTGCTGAAGACCGACAGGTTTTTGGCTGTTTAACCAGGAGCAATCTATGTCCATATTCAATAAAGTCACCAAGACTTTCCAGTGGGGCCAGCACACGGTCACCATGGAAACGGGTGAAATCGCGCGCCAAGCCTCGGGCGCGGTGCTGGTCAACATCGACGACACCGTCGTGCTGGCCACGGTGGTGGGCTCCAAGATCGCCAAGACCGGTCAGGACTTTTTCCCGCTGACCGTGGACTACATTGAGAAGACCTACGCCGCAGGCAAGATCCCCGGCAGCTTCTTCAAGCGCGAAGCCAAGCCCAGCGAACACGAAACCCTGACCAGCCGCCTGATCGACCGCCCGATCCGTCCGCTGTTCCCCGAAGGTTTCTTCAACGACGTGCATGTGGTCATCCACACCATCTCGCTGAACCCAGAAGTGGATGCCGACATCGCTGCGTTGATCGCCGTGTCCGCTGCACTGTCGATCTCGGGCATTCCTTTCAATGGCCCTATCGGCGCTGCCCGCGTGGGTTATATCAACGGCGAATACGTGCTCAACCCCGGCCAGACCCAGCGCAAGGATTCGCTGATGGATCTGGTGGTGGCTGGCACCGAAGCCGCTGTGCTGATGGTGGAGTCCGAAGCACAACAACTGCCTGAAGAAGTGATGCTGGGCGCCGTGGTCTATGGCCATGAGCAAAGCCAAGTGGCCATCAATGTGATCCATGAGCTGGTGCGCGAAGCCGGCAAGCCCACCTGGGACTGGACCGCACCTGCCAAGGACGAAGCCCTGATCGCCAAGGTTGGCGCTTTGGGTGAAGCCGCCCTGCGCGAAGCCTACCAAATGCGCAACAAGCAAGCCCGTACCCTGGCTTGCCGCCAAGCCTATGCCGCTGTGAAGGCTGGCCTGGCTGAGCAAGGCGTGGCCTTTGACGGCGTCAAGGTTGACGGCATGCTGTTCGACATTGAAGCCGGTATCGTGCGTTCGCAGATTCTGGCCGGTGAGCCCCGTATCGACGGCCGCGACACCCGCACCGTGCGTCCTATCGAGATCAGCACGTCCTTGCTGCCCCGTACCCACGGCTCGGCCCTGTTCACCCGTGGTGAAACCCAGGCGCTGGTGATCTCCACCCTGGGCACCGAGCGCGATGCACAGCGTATCGACGCCCTGGCTGGCGAGTTTGAAGACCGCTTCCTGTTCCACTACAACATGCCTCCCTTTGCCACCGGCGAAGTGGGCCGCATGGGTTCGACCAAGCGCCGCGAAATCGGCCACGGCCGTCTGGCCAAGCGCGCTCTGGCCGCTTGCCTGCCATCGAAGGAAGAGTTCCCCTACACGATCCGTGTGGTGTCGGAAATCACCGAATCCAACGGTTCTTCGTCGATGGCTTCGGTCTGCGGCGGCTGTCTGTCGATGATGGACGCTGGCGTACCGATGAAGGCCCACGTGGCCGGTATCGCCATGGGTCTGATCAAGGAAGACAACAAGTTTGCCGTGCTGACCGACATCCTGGGTGACGAAGATCATCTGGGTGACATGGACTTCAAGGTAGCCGGTACGACCAACGGTATCACCGCGCTGCAGATGGACATCAAGATCCAGGGCATCACCAAGGAAATCATGCAAGTGGCACTGGCGCAAGCCAAGGAAGCGCGCATGCACATCCTGGGCAAGATGCAAGAAGCCATGGGCGAAGCCAAGGCAGAAGTTTCGTCGTTTGCGCCCAAGCTGTACACGATGAAGATCAACCCCGAGAAGATCCGTGACGTGATCGGCAAGGGTGGCTCCACCATCCGTGCGCTGACCGAAGAGACCGGCACCCAGATCAACATCGAGGAAGATGGAACCATCACCATCGCCGCGACCGACGCCGCCAAGGCCGACGAAGCCAAGCGCCGCATCGAAGAGATCACTGCTGAAGTCGAAATCGGCAAGATCTACGAAGGCCCGATCGTCAAGATCCTGGAATTCGGTGCACTGGTGAACCTGCTGCCCGGCAAGGATGGTCTGCTGCACATCAGCCAGATCGCCCACGAGCGCGTGGAAAAGGTGACCGACTACCTGAGCGAAGGCCAGGTCGTCAAGGTCAAGGTGCTGGAGACGGACGAAAAGGGCCGTGTCAAGCTGTCGATGAAGGCCTTGCTGGACCGTCCAGCCGGTATGCCTGAGCGTGAGCCACGCGATTCGCGCGAACCACGCGGTGACCGTGGCGACCGTGGTGATCGCGCTCCGCGCCAGCACCGCGAACCCCGCGAGCCACGCGTTGAAGGCGACAACAACGACCAGCAGCAGCAACAACAGCAATAATCGGCTGTACGCACCCAGATGTCTTTTGGACGCTGGGTGCGTTTTTCTGCTCAATGAGCGTGCGAATTGTGATTTGCTGAGGAAACAAGCGTGGACAAGATGCGTGCAGTCGAGATCACCGCCTTTGGTGATCCGCAGGTGTTGAAGCTGGGAGTGCGTCCCGTGCCCGAAGCGGGGCAGGGCGAGCTGTGCATTCGCGTGGTTGCCAGCGGTGTGAACCGCCCCGATGTGATTCAGCGCAAGGGCCATTACGCGCCGCCCCCTGGTGCCTCGGACCTTCCCGGTCTGGAAGTGGCGGGTGTGGTGGTAGCGGGCGATGCGGCGGCCATGGCCGAGCAGGGCCTGAAGCTGGGCGACCGCGTATGCGCGCTGGTGGCGGGCGGCGGTTACGCGGAATACTGCGTGGCGCCCGTAGCCCAGTGCCTGCCTGTGCCTGAAGGCCTGTCGGATGTGGAGGCGGCTTGCCTGCCTGAGACCTTCTTCACGGTCTGGAGCAATGTGTTTGACCGGGGTGCGCTGCAGCCCGGCGAGACCTTGCTGATCCAGGGTGGCAGCAGCGGCATTGGCGTGACAGCGATCCAGCTGGCCAAGGCCTTTGGTGCCAAGGTGATCGTGACGGCGGGATCGGACGAGAAATGCCAGGCCTGCCTGGCGTTGGGCGCTGACGAAGCTATCAACTACCGCAGCCAGGATTTTGTGGCCGAAGTGGCGCGCATTACCGCTGGCAAGGGTGTAGACGTGATTTTGGACATGGTGGCGGGTGACTATGTGGCCCGCGAGGTCGAGGCCTTGGCCGAAGACGGCCGCCTGGTCATCATTGCCGTGCAAGGCGGCACCAAGGCTGAGTTCAATGCCGGTCTGGTGCTGCGTCGCCGTCTGCAGATCACGGGCTCGACCCTGCGTCCGCGTCCGGTGGCCTTCAAGGCGGCGATCGCCAAGGCCTTGCAAGCCAAGGTCTGGCCGCTGTTGGCGTCTGGCAAGGTGCGTCCCATCATTCACAGCCAATTCACGGCCGCACATGCCAGTCAGGCCCATGCGCTGATGGAATCCAACCAACATATCGGCAAGATCGTGCTGACCTGGGATCAATTGTGAAAAAACTGATTGCTGGAAACTGGAAGATGAACGGCAGCCTGGCTGCCAACCAGGCCCTGCTGGCCGAGCTGCTGCAAGGCCTGGGCCAACCCGGCTGCGACGTGGCCGTGGCCGTGCCTGCTGTCTATGTGGGTCAGGTGCAGTCTTTGCTGCAGGGCTCGGCCATCGCGCTGGCCGCGCAGGATGTGTCAGCACACGATGCGGGTGCCTACACGGGTGAGGTGTCGGCCCCGATGCTGCGCGATTTTGGCGTGCGCTATGTGCTGGTTGGCCACTCCGAGCGCCGCCAATACCATGGTGAAACCGATGCCCTGGTGGCGGCCAAGGCGCAAAAGGCGCTGGCTGCCGGCATCACGCCGATTGTCTGCGTGGGCGAGACCTTGGCCGAGCGCGATGCCGGGCAAACCGAGGCCGTGGTCAAGCGCCAGCTGGCGGCGGTGATCCACACCGTCGGTGCCTGTGTGACCGAAATCGTCGTGGCCTATGAGCCGGTCTGGGCCATTGGCACCGGAAAAACGGCGAGCCCCGAGCAGGCGCAGGCGGTGCATGCCGTGTTGCGCGCACAATTGGCAGCGGCCAGCACGCAGGCGGCCAAGGTGCAGGTGCTGTATGGTGGCAGCATGAATGCGGGCAACGCCGAGCAATTGCTGGCGCAGCCCGATATTGATGGTGGATTGATCGGTGGTGCCTCTTTGAAGGCCCAGGATTTTCTGAAAATTATTGCCGCCGCTGCTTGATGCGCAAGCCGGTGGCGACGACCAAGTTTTGATAAAAGGGTAGATGATGGTAACGATTCTGTTGACGATTCAGATGCTGGCGGCATTGGTCATGATTGGCCTGGTGCTGGTGCAGCATGGCAAGGGTGCGGATGCGGGTGCGGCCTTTGGTGGCGGTAGCAGCGCAGGCAGCCTGTTTGGTGCTTCGGGTAGCGCCAACTTCCTGTCGCGCAGCACGGGTGTGCTGGCGGCGGTGTTCTTTGCCACGACCTTGGGCCTGGCCTACCTCAGCAACCTCCGTCCTTCGACGGCCGGCAGCGTGCTGGAAAGCCCGGCAGCGACGATTCCGCAGTCGAGCGCACCGGTGGATGCGACCATTCCTCCTGCATCCACGCCTGCGCCTGCTGCAGCGCCTGTGGCGCCGGCCGCTGCACCGGCAGCTGCTGATGCTTCGGTGCCTGCGGCCAGCCCGGCAGCACCTGCTGCGGACGCCTCTGTGCCTGCTGCTGCTCCTGCTGAGCCAGCCGCCAAATAACTCAACTATTTGGATGGAATGCCTGTTATCAGGGTTTTTCCAGAGTAGAATCTGAGTCTGTCTGGTAAGCAGATTGTTTCAAAAGCAATCGATGCTTGCCAGGCAAGTCAAATCAGCCGTCGTGGTGAAATTGGTAGACACGCTATCTTGAGGGGGTAGTGGCGAAAGCTGTGCGAGTTCGAGTCTCGCCGACGGCACCAACACAATAAAAGGCCTGCCTGGGTCGCGTCTTGTGCTTACCTGGGTTGGCTCCTGCGGTGAGTAGACATCAAGATGAGCATCGAGCAATACCTCCCGGTCCTTTTGTTTATCCTGGTGGGTGCGGGCGTTGGCCTTGGCCCACTGGTCATAGGCTACATCCTCGGACCCAATCGCCCGAACGCGGCGAAAAACTCCCCATACGAATGCGGCTTTGAGGCCTTTGAAGACGCGCGCATGAAATTCGATGTGCGCTACTACCTCGTCGCCATTCTTTTCATTCTCTTCGACTTGGAAATTGCGTTCCTCTTCCCGTGGGCGGTCTCGCTGCATGAAGTGGGAATGCCAGGTTTTATCGCGGTTCTCGTGTTCTTGGCCATTCTGGTGGTGGGTTTCGCCTACGAATGGAAAAAGGGCGCGCTGACCTGGGAATAACCGGAAATCAAAAAGGTACACGATGATTGAAGGTGTGTTGGAGAAGGGCTTCGTCACCACGAGCTATGACTCGGTGGTGAACTGGGCCAAGACTGGGTCGATCTGGCCCATGACGTTTGGTTTGGCATGCTGCGCCGTCGAGATGATGCACGCGGCCGCTGCGCGTTATGACATCGGCCGTTTCGGCGCCGAAGTCTTTCGTGCCAGCCCGCGCCAGGCTGACTTGATGATTGTGGCGGGCACCTTGTGCAACAAGATGGCGCCCGCTATGCGCAAGGTTTACGACCAGATGGCCGAGCCGCGTTGGGTGATCTCGATGGGATCCTGCGCCAACGGTGGTGGTTACTACCACTACAGCTACTCGGTGGTGCGTGGCTGCGACCGCATTGTTCCCGTGGATGTCTATGTGCCCGGCTGCCCGCCCACGGCAGAGGCGCTGATCTACGGCATCATCCAGCTGCAGCAGAAAATCCGCCGCACCCATACCATTGCGCGCGCTTAGGAGTTGTGATGAGTGTAGAACTGATACAGCCTAGCGTGCTGCAAGAGACGATCGCCCGCGTGCTGGGCGACAAGGCGCGCTCGGTGACCCTGGCGCTGGGCGAAGTGACTGTCGAAGTCTCGGCCCCGAACTACCTGCAGGCCATGGAGCTGCTGCGCGATGCACCCGAGTGCAAGTTCGAGATGCTGATGGACCTGTGCGGCGTGGATTACTCCGCCTACAAGGACGTGGGTACTGATGGCCCGCGCTTTGCAGTGGTCTCGCACCTGCTGTCGATCAGCCTGAACCAGCGCGTGCGCGTACGTGTGTTCTGCCAGGACGATGACTTCCCGGTGCTCGACACCCTCAGCCAGCTCTGGGCCTCGGCCAACTGGCTGGAGCGCGAAGCCTTTGACCTGTTCGGCATCGTCTTTGAAGGCCATGACGACCTGCGCCGCATCCTGACCGATTACGGCTTTATCGGCCACCCTTTCCGCAAGGATTTCCCGCTGTCGGGACATGTGGAAATGCGCTACGACGCCGAGCAAGGCCGTGTGATCTACGAGCCCGTGTCGATCGAGCCGCGCGAGATCACGCCCCGCATTATTCGTGAAGACCATTACGGAGGCCTGCACTGAGGCGCTCTGTCCTCACGATGAAGAACCATGGCTGAAATCAAAAACTACACACTCAACTTCGGTCCCCAGCATCCTGCAGCACACGGCGTGCTGCGTCTTGTGCTGGAGCTCGATGGTGAAGTGGTGCAACGTGCAGACCCGCATATCGGCCTGCTGCACCGCGCCACCGAGAAGCTGGCGGAAAGCAAGACCTTCATCCAGTCGCTGCCCTACATGGACCGGCTGGATTACTGCTCGATGATGAGCAACGAGCATGCCTACTGCCTGGCCATTGAAAAGCTGCTGGGCCTGGAAGTGCCGATCCGCGCGCAATACATCCGCGTGCTGTTCTCCGAAATCACCCGCATCATGAACCACTTGATGTGGCTGGGCTCTTCGGGCAATGACGGCGGCAGCTCCACCATCCTGATCTACAGCTTCCGCGAACGTGAAGACCTGATGGACATGTACGAGGCCGTCTCCGGCGCGCGCATGCACGCGGCGTACTTCCGTCCCGGTGGCGTGTACCGCGACCTGCCCGACAGCATGCCGCAGTACAAGGCCAGCAAGGTGCGCAATGCCAAGTCCATCGAGCAGATGAACCGCAACCGCCAAGGCTCGATGCTGGACTTCATCGACGACTTCAGCGCACGTTTCCCCAAGTGCGTGGACGAGTACGAAACCCTTCTGACCGACAACCGCATCTGGAAGCAGCGCAATGTGGGCATCGGCGTGGTTGATATCGACCGCGCGATGAACCTGGGCCTGACGGGCCCGATGCTGCGCGGCTCGGGCCTGGCCTGGGACATGCGCAAGTCGCAGCCCTATGAAGTCTATGACCGCATGGATTTCGACATCCCCGTGGGCAAGACCGGCGACTGCTATGACCGCTACCTGGTGCGCATCGCCGAGATGCGCGAGTCCAACCGCATCATCAAGCAGTGCGTGGACTGGCTGCGTGTCAACCCCGGCCCAGTGATCACCGACAACCACAAGGTGGCACCTCCCGATCGCGAAGCCATGAAGTCCAACATGGAAGAGCTGATCCACCACTTCAAGCTGTTCACCGAAGGCTTCAAAGTGCCTGAGGGCGAGGCTTACGCATCGGTGGAACACCCCAAGGGCGAATTCGGCATCTACCTGATCAGCGACGGTGCCAACAAGCCTTACCGCCTGAAGATTCGTCCACCAGGATTTGTGCATCTCTCGGCGCTCGATGAAATGAGCCGTGGCCATATGCTGGCCGATGCCGTGATGGTGCTGAGCACCTTGGACATCGTGTTTGGAGACGTTGACCGATGATTACCGAAGCAACAAAAGCACGCTTTGCCCGCGAAGTTGCCAAGTATCCGGCAGAGCAGAAGCAGTCGGCCGTGATGGCTTGCCTGTCTATCGTGCAGCAGGAGCAAGGCTGGGTAAGCCAGGAGAGCGAGGCGGTGATCGCCGAGTACCTGGAGATGCCCGAAATCGCCGTGCATGAAGTGACCACCTTCTACAACATGTACAACCAGCACTCGGTGGGCAAGTACAAGTTGAGCGTGTGCACCAACCTGCCTTGCCAGCTGCGCCGTGGCCGCGAGGCGCTCAAGCACCTAGAAGACAAGCTGGGCATCAAGATGGGTGATACCACCGCCGATGGCGTGTTCACCATCGAACAGTCCGAATGCCTGGGCGCCTGCGCCGATGCGCCGGTGCTGCTGGTCAATGACCGCCATATGTGCAGTTTCATGGACAACGAAAAGCTCGATCAGCTGCTGACCGGCCTGCGGACAGCGGAGGACACCAAGTGACTACAGCTGCTCAAATTCTGTCGCAGTTCCAGGCCACCGGCGTGGAAACCTGCTTTCACGATCGCCACATCGAACCCCAGATCTATGCAGGTCTGGATGGCACGAACTGGTCGATCAAAGACTACGAAGCACGCGGCGGCTACCAGGCCCTGCGCAAGCTGCTGGGCAAGGATGGTGGCGAGGGTCTGACCCAGGACCAGGTCATTGCCACGATGAAAGAGTCGGGCCTGCGTGGCCGTGGCGGCGCGGGTTTCCCGACGGGTCTGAAGTGGAGCTTCATGCCCCGCAACTTCCCCGGCCAAAAGCACCTGGTGTGCAATTCGGACGAGGGCGAGCCGGGTACCTGCAAGGACCGCGACATCCTGATGTTCAACCCGCATATCGTGATCGAAGGCATGGCCATCGCCGCGTATGCGATGGGCATCTCGCTGGGTTACAACTACATCCACGGCGAAATCTTCCAGGTCTACGAACGCTTTGAAGCGGCGCTGGAAGAGGCGCGTGCTGCAGGCTACCTGGGTGACAACATCATGGGCAGCAACTTCAGCTTCGAGCTGCATGCCCACCATGGTTTTGGCGCCTACATCTGCGGCGAAGAAACCGCCTTGCTCGAATCGCTCGAAGGCAAGAAGGGCCAGCCCCGCTTCAAGCCGCCATTCCCGGCCAGCTTTGGTCTGTATGGCAAGCCCACGACGATCAACAACACCGAAACCTTTGCGGCCGTCCCCTGGATCATCCGCAACGGTGGCCAGGCTTACCTGGAATGCGGCAAGCCCAACAACGGCGGCACCAAGATCTTCTCGGTCAGCGGTGATGTGAACAAGCCCGGCAACTACGAAGTTCCGATGGGCACGCCGTTCTCCACCTTGCTGGAGCTGGCGGGCGGTGTGCGCACCGGTCGCAAGCTCAAGGCCGTGATCCCTGGTGGATCGTCGGCCCCTGTGCTGCCTGCCGACATCATGATGGCCTGCACGATGGACTATGACTCCATCTCCAAGGCCGGCTCGATGCTGGGCTCGGGCGCCGTCATCGTGATGGACGACTCGCGCGACATGGTCGAGAGCCTGCTGCGCCTGTCCTACTTCTACCAGCACGAGTCCTGCGGACAGTGCACCCCTTGCCGCGAAGGCACGGGCTGGCTGTGGCGCATGGTCGACCGCATCCAGCACGGCCACGGCCGCGCCGAGGATTTGGAGAAGCTGGATTCGGTAGCCGGCAACATCATGGGGCGCACGATTTGCGCATTGGGCGATGCGGCTGCGATGCCGGTGCGCGCAATGATCAAGCATTTCCGCCATGAATTCGAAGCAAAGATCAACGCTGCTGAAAAGCAGACCGCTGCTTCTTCCTGATCGCGAGTGAGCATATGGTTGAAATTGAAATAGACGGCCAGAAGGTCGAGGTCGCGGAAGGCAGCATGGTCATGCACGCGGCTGATGCGGCGGGCAAGTACATCCCTCACTTCTGCTACCACAAGAAACTGTCGATCGCGGCCAACTGCCGCATGTGCCTGGTAGACGTCGAGAAGGCGCCCAAGGCCATGCCCGCATGCGCCACGCCGGTGACGCAGGGCATGATTGTGCGTACCACCTCGGACAAGGCCATCAAGGCCCAGCAATCGGTGATGGAGTTCCTGCTCATCAACCACCCGCTGGACTGCCCGATCTGCGACCAAGGCGGTGAATGCCAGTTGCAGGACTTGGCGGTGGGCTACGGTGCCAGCAGCTCGCGCTACGAAGAAGAAAAGCGCGTGGTGTTCCACAAGAACGTGGGCCCGCTGATCTCCATGGAAGAGATGAGCCGTTGCATCCACTGCACCCGCTGTGTGCGCTTCGGGCAAGAAGTCTCGGGCATCATGGAGCTGGGCATGGTCAACCGCGGCGAGCACGCTGAGATCACCACCGTGGTGGGCGATACGGTGGACTCCGAGCTGTCGGGCAACATGATCGACATCTGCCCCGTGGGCGCGCTCACGAGCAAGCCTTTCCGCTACAGCGCCCGTACCTGGGAGCTGTCGCGCCGCAAGTCGGTCTCGCCGCACGATTCCACCGGTGCCAACTTGATCGTTCAGGTCAAGAACAACAAGGTGATGCGCGTTGTGCCTTTCGAGAACGATGCCGTCAACGAATGCTGGATTGCCGACCGTGACCGCTTCTCCTACGAAGCGCTCAACGGTGAAGAGCGCCTGAAGGCGCCGATGATCAAGCAAGGCGGCCAGTGGCTCGAAGTGAGCTGGCAAGCTGCGCTGGAATACGTGGCCAATGGCATCAAGAGCGTGCAGCGCGACCATGGCGCCAGCGCCCTGGGTGCCCTGGTCAGCCCGCACAGCACGCTCGAAGAGCTGTTCCTGTCCGGTGAACTGCTGCGCTCGCTGGGCAGCCAGAACGTGGACTACCGCCTGCGCAATGCCGATTTCGCCAAGGCGGACGGTGTGCGCTGGCTGGGCCGCTCGGTCGCGTCGCTGTCGGACCTGAACACGGTCTTGATCGTGGGCTCGAACGTGCGCAAGGAGCATCCGCTGTTTGCCCAGCGTATCCGCCAGGCCGCCCGCAAGGGCGCGGTGGTGACCGCTGTCCAGTCCAAGGCTTTTGATCTGGCGATTCCGCTGGCACACCAGGTCATCGCGCCTGCTGCGCAGTGGGCCTATGCGCTGTCCTCGGTGGCAGCGGCCATTGCCCAGTCCAAGGGTATTGAGGCGCCTAACAATGCCGGTACGGTGACGCCTGAGTCCATCGAGATTGCCCGCGCGCTGCAAAACGGCGAGCAAAAGGCGATCTTGCTGGGCAATGCGGTGGCACACCATGCGCAAGCCAGCACCTTGCTGTCGATTGCCAACTGGATTGGCGCGCAGACGGGTGCCACGGTTGGCTTCCTGACCGAAGCGGCCAACACCGTGGGCGCGCAGTGGGTGGGTGCGGTGCCCCAGGCCCATGGCATGCATGCCGGCGAGATGCTCGCTGGCGGCATCAAGGCAGCGATCTTGCTCAACTGCGAACCGGCATTTGACACGGCTGCTGGCAGCCAGGCGCTGCAGGGCTGCGAGATGGTGGTGAGCCTGAGCCCCTTCAAGGCCAACATGGACATCGCCGATGTCATGCTGCCGATCGCGCCGTTCACCGAGACCTCGGGCTCGTTCGTGAATGCCGAAGGCCGTGTGCAGAGCTTCCACGCGGTGGTCAAGCCGCTGGGCGATACCCGTCCCGGTTGGAAGGTGCTGCGCGTGCTGGGCAATCTGCTGGATGCGGC
The DNA here is from genome assembly GCF_024809975.1 of Comamonas sp. BIGb0152. Classification (GTDB taxonomy): domain Bacteria; phylum Pseudomonadota; class Gammaproteobacteria; order Burkholderiales; family Burkholderiaceae_C; genus Comamonas. Next base: position 182,553 of record NZ_JANUDY010000011.1, on the reverse strand, counting down.
AGGCATGGACTTTGATTCCTCGCAGGATGTGCTGGCCGTGGCCACGGGCTCGCAAGGCCAGGTGCCTGCCGAGCTGCTGTCCAACAGCACCAAGACCAACATGGCAGTGTCGGCACCTGCAGGCCAGGAGCCGGTGGTTGCCAGCATCTACCAACTCGATGGCATCGTGCGTCGCGCGCCTTCGTTGCAAATGACGGCGGATGCCCGCCAATCCTCGGAGGTGGTGGCAGCATGATCGACGCAATTTACAACGGCGGTCTGACCCTGATCGCAGCGGACTGGTGGGCGACCCTGGTCTGGCCGGTACTCTGGAACCTGATCAAGATCCTGTGCATTGTTTTGCCGCTGATGGGCGCCGTCGCCTACCTGACCTTGTGGGAGCGCAAGCTCCTGGGCTTCATGCAGGTGCGTTACGGCCCTAACCGGGTCGGCCCTTTCGGTCTGCTCCAGCCTTTGGCCGATGGCCTCAAGCTGATGACCAAGGAAATCATCACGCCTACGGCAGCGAGCTCCGGTCTCTACCGCCTGGGCCCCATCATGGCGATCATGCCTGCGCTGGCCGCCTGGGTGGTGATCCCCTTCGGCCCCGATGTGGCGCTGGCCAACGTGAACGTGGGCCTGCTGCTGGTGATGGCGATTACCTCGATCGAAGTCTATGGCGTGATCATCGCCGGCTGGGCATCGAACTCCAAGTACGCCTTCCTGGGTGCGCTGCGCGCATCGGCCCAGATGGTGAGCTATGAAATCGCGATGGGCTTCTGTTTCCTGGTGGTCATCATGGTCACCGGCAGCATGAACCTGACCGAGATCGTGCTGGCCCAGGGCAAGGGCATGATGGCATCGTCCGGTGCCAGCATCCTGTCCTGGAACTGGCTGCCACTGTTCCCGATGTTCATCGTCTACCTGATCTCGGCCGTGGCTGAGACCAACCGCCACCCCTTCGACGTGGTCGAAGGCGAAGCGGAAATCGTCGCCGGTCACATGGTGGAATATTCGGGCATGGGCTTTGCCGTGTTCTTCCTGGCCGAGTACGCGAGCATGTGGCTGGTGTCGATTCTGGCCGTGATCATGTTCCTGGGCGGCTGGTTGCCACCGTTTGATTTCCTGTCCTTCATCCCAGGCTGGATCTGGCTGGCGGCCAAGACCTTCTTGGTGGTGTCGATGTTCATCTGGATTCGCGCTACTTTCCCACGTTTCCGCTATGACCAGATCATGCGTCTGGGCTGGAAGATCTTCATCCCCGTGACTCTGGTGTACCTGGTCTTTGTCGGCGGCTGGTTGCTGTCGCCATGGAACATCTGGAAATAAGCGGAGGAATACAACATGACTACTGCAGTTTCTCCCCGCTCTTTCTCGGTGAAGGATTTCTTCAAGAGCTTCATGCTCTGGGAGTTGATGAAGGGTATGGCCCTGACCGGCCGCTACACCTTTGCGCGCAAGATCACGGTCCAGTTCCCGGAAGAGAAGACGCCTTTGTCTCCCCGCTTCCGTGGCCTGCACGCGCTGCGCCGTTATGAAAACGGCGAAGAGCGTTGCATTGCCTGCAAGCTGTGCGAAGCCGTATGCCCCGCCATGGCGATCACGATCGAGTCGGATGTGCGTGAGGACGGCTCGCGCCGCACCACCCGCTACGACATCGACCTGACCAAGTGCATTTTCTGTGGCTTCTGTGAAGAGAGCTGCCCGGTTGACTCCATCGTGGAAACCCAGATTCTGGAATACCACGGAGAAAAGCGCGGCGACCTGTACTTCACCAAGGAAATGCTGCTGGCCGTGGGCGACCGTTACGAACCTGAAATTGCTGCAGCCAAGGCTGCGGACGCAAAGTACCGCTAACGCGGCACTTGGAGACTGATCGAAAAGAGCCCCACATGGATGTCACAACTGGTTTTTTCTATCTGTTCTCGGTAGTGCTGCTGTATGCGGCATTCCGAGTGGTCACTTCCCCAAATCCGGTGCACGCTGTGCTGCACCTGATGTTGGCTTTCTCTCAGGCAGCCGGTATCTGGTTGCTGCTCAAGGCTGAGTTCCTGGCCATCGTGCTGGTGATGGTCTACCTGGGCGCTGTCATGGTGCTGTTCTTGTTCGTGGTGATGATGCTGGATATCCGCATCGACCAACTGCGCAAGAACTTCTGGAAGAACTTCCCGCTGGCGGCGGTGATTTTTGCCATCGTTGCCTTTGAAATGGGTGTGGTGTTGATCGGTGGCTTCAGCGCCATTGATGCGCCCAAGGCCATTCCTGCGGTGGTGGATGCGGCCGGCAAGGTGGTGCCTTACAGCAACGTCAAGGCGCTGGGCACCATGCTCTACACCGAGTATCTGTTCCCGGTGCAAGTGGCTGCGGTCATCTTGCTGGTGGCGATGATTGCCGCGATTGCCCTGACCCTGCGCCAGCGCAAGGATTCCAAGGCCATCGATGCCTCGCTGCAAGTGCGCGTACGTGCTGCAGATCGTCTGCAATTGGTCAAAGTCGAGGCCAGCAAGCCCGCTGCACCCGTGGTGCCGCCTGCTGCTGATGCCGAGGAGAAGAAGGTATGACGCTCACACTGGGTCATTTTCTGACGTTGGGCGCGATGCTGTTCGCGCTGTCCGTGGTCGGTATCTTCATGAACCGCCGCAACCTGATCGTGCTGCTGATGGCCATCGAATTGATGCTGCTGGCGGTGAATACGAACTTTGTTGCCTTCTCCCACTATCTGGGAGACATGCACGGCCAGATTTTCGTGTTCTTCATCCTGACCGTTGCGGCGGCGGAGTCGGCAATTGGGTTGGCAATCTTGGTGTTGCTGTTCCGTAACAAATCCACCATTGATGCGGAAGATCTCAACTCCCTGAAGGGTTGAGGCACCCATACTTGCAAGGTTAAGAAGAATGAGTCAAACCCTTTCTGCTTCAACACTGTTGGCGGTGCCTCTGGCGCCCCTGGCAGGATCTTTGCTGGCAGGCATTTTCGGTACCGCCCTGGGTGGTAACCGCATCGGCCGCGTTGGCAGCCGCACGCTCACCATCCTGGGTGTGTTCATTGCCTTCGTCATCTCTGCGATGACGTTCCAGAGCGTTGTGTTTGAAGGTGCCACCTTCAACCAGACGCTCTACACCTGGATGACCGTCGGGTCGCTGAAGATGGAGATCGGTTTCCTGATCGACTCCATCACCGCGATGATGATGTGCGTGGTGACCTTTGTGTCGCTGATGGTGCACATCTACACGATGGGCTACATGGAAGAAGACGAAGGCTATGACCGCTTCTTCTCGTACATCTCGCTGTTCACCTTCTCCATGCTGATGCTGGTGATGAGCAACAACTTGCTGCAGCTGTTCTTCGGCTGGGAAGCGGTGGGCCTGGTGTCGTACCTGCTGATCGGTTTCTACTTCAAGAAGGAAACGGCGATCTTCGCCAACATGAAGGCCTTTGTGGTCAACCGTGTCGGTGACTTTGGCTTCATCCTGGGCATCGGCCTGATCGCTGCCTACACCGGCACCTTGAACTACACCGAGATCTTCGCCAAGACCAATGAGCTGAGCGGCATGACCCTGCCAGGCTCCACCTGGTCGCTGATGACGGTGATCTGCATCTGCCTGTTCATCGGTGCGATGGGCAAGTCGGCCCAGTTCCCGCTGCACGCCTGGCTGCCTGACTCGATGGAAGGTCCTACCCCCATCTCGGCACTGATCCACGCGGCCACCATGGTGACCGCCGGTATCTTCATGGTCTCGCGCATGTCGCCGCTCTATGAGCTGTCCGATACGGCGCTGAACTTCATCCTCGTGATTGGCTCGATCACCGCGCTGTTCATGGGTATCCTGGGCATCATCCAGAACGACATCAAGCGCGTGATCGCGTACTCCACCTTGTCGCAGCTGGGTTACATGACCATCGCGCTGGGCGTGTCGGCCTACTCGGTGTCCGTGTTCCACCTGATGACGCATGCGTTCTTCAAGGCACTGCTGTTCCTTGGCGCTGGCTCGGTCATCATGGGCATGCACCACAACCAGGACATCCGCTGGATGGGTGGCGTGCGCAAGTACATGCCCATCACCTGGATCACTTTCCTGCTGGGTAATCTGGCGCTGATTGGTACGCCGTTCTTCTCGGGCTTCTACTCGAAGGACGCGATCATCGAAGCGGTGCACGCCTCCAACCTGCCTGCTGCCGGCTTTGCCAACTTTGCCGTGCTGGCCGGTGTGTTCATCACCGCGTTCTACTCGTTCCGCCTGTACTTCATCGTGTTCCACGGTAAAGAGCGCTACGACCAGAACCCCGATGCCCACCACGATGACCACCACGCGCACGACGACCACCATGGCCATGGCCACGATGCCAAGCCGCATGAGTCGCCTTGGGTGGTGACCCTGCCGCTGGTGCTGCTGGCGATCCCTTCGGTGGTGATCGGTGCGATTGCGCTGATGCCGATGCTGTTCGGTGATTTCTTCAAGGGCGTCATCTATGTGGATGGCAGCAAGCACGGCGCAATGGCCGAGCTGGCCGAGAAGATCCATGGCTGGATTCCGATGGCACTGCACGGCTTTACCGCCGCGCCGTTCTGGCTGGCCCTGGCCGGTGTGGTGACCTCCTATGTGTTCTACATGGTCATGCCCCAGATTCCTGCTGCCATCAAGCGCATCAGCGAAAAGATTGGCCTGTACCAGGTGCTGGAAGGCAAGTACGGTGTGGACTGGGTCTACGAGAACATCTTTGCCCGCGGCTCGCGCGTGCTGGGCGGTGTGTTCTGGAAGGTGGGCGACCAGGGCCTGATCGATGGCCTGATTGTCAACGGTTCCTGGAAGGTGGTTGGCCGCATCTCCGCACTGGTGCGCTGGCTGCAGACGGGTTATGTGTACCACTACGCATTGGTCATGATTCTGGGTATCTTCCTGGCCATGACGTACTTCGTGCTGCTCAACAAGTAAGGAAGAAGAAAAATGGGATTGTTGAGTCTTGCAATTTGGACGCCCATCGTCTTTGGTGCTGCCTTGCTGGCCTTTGGCAAGCAAGAGCAGGCCAAGATGGTGCGCTGGATCGCACTGGTCGGTGCGCTGATCGGGCTGCTGGTTACGCTGCCTTTGTACACCGGCTTCCAGCTGGGCACCTCGGCGATGCAGTTCGTCGAGAAGGCATCCTGGATTCCGCGCTTTGGTATCAACTACTACCTGGGTGTTGATGGCATCTCCTTCTGGTTTGTGCCGCTGACGGCCTTCATCACGGTCATCGTGGTGCTGGCGTCCTGGGAGTCGATCACCGAGCGCGTGAACCAGTACATGGGCGCGTTCCTGATTCTGTCGGGTCTGATGATCGGTGTGTTCTCCGCACTGGACGGCCTGCTGTTCTACGTGTTCTTTGAAGCAACCCTGATCCCGATGTACCTGATCATCGGTATCTGGGGCGGACCGAACCGCATCTATGCGGCGTTCAAGTTCTTCCTGTACACCTTGATGGGTTCGTTGCTGACCTTGATCGCGCTGCTGTACCTGTACACCAAGGCGGGCAGCTTCGAGATCTTGGCCTGGCACCAGCTGCAGCTGTCGATGACTGAGCAGACCTTGATCTTCTTTGCCTTCTTCGCGGCCTTTGCGGTGAAGGTGCCGATGTTCCCGTTCCACACCTGGCTGCCCGACGTTCACGTCGAAGCACCTACCGGTGGCTCTGCCGTGCTGGCTGCGATCATGCTGAAGCTGGGCGCCTATGGTTTCCTGCGCTTCTCGATGCCCATCGCTCCCGATGCGGCGCATGAGTGGGCCTGGCTGATCATCACCTTGTCGCTGATCGCTGTGATCTATGTGGGCCTGGTGGCGATTGTGCAAAAGGACATGAAAAAGCTGGTGGCTTATTCGTCCGTCGCACACATGGGCTTTGTGACCCTGGGCTTCTTCATCTTCAATGACATCGGTGTCATGGGTGGCCTGGTGCAGATGATTGCCCACGGCTTTGTGTCGGGTGCCATGTTCCTGTGTATCGGCGTGCTGTACGACCGCGTGCATTCGCGTGACATCGCAGCCTACGGCGGTGTGGTCAACACCATGCCCAAGTTTGCCGCTTTCTCGCTGCTGTTTGCGATGGCCAACTGCGGCCTGCCAGGCACCGCCGGTTTCATCGGCGAGTGGATGGTGATTCTGGGCGCTACCAAGTTCAACTTCTGGATTGGTGTGCTGTCTGCCACGGCACTGATTCTGGGTGCTGCCTACACGCTGTGGATGTACAAGCGCGTGTACTTCGGCCCCATCGCCAATGACCATGTGCGCGAGCTCAAGGACATCGGTTGCCGCGAATTCCTTATCCTGGGCATCTTGGCCGCTGCCGTGCTGATCATGGGTATCTACCCCGCACCGTTCACTGATGTGATGGGTGCCTCGGTGGCCGACCTGCTCAAGCATGTCGCTGTGTCCAAGCTGTGATGGTCAGACAGAATTGAGAGACTTGAGATGATTGATAACATCAGCTGGCTGGCTATCTATCCTGAAATCGTGCTGTTGGTGATGGCCTGCGTCATCACCCTCGTGGACCTGGGCGTCAAGAGCCCCGGCCGCACGCTCACCTACGTGCTGTCGCTGCTGACCCTCGGGGTCGTGGCGGTCATCACCGGTATTTACGCCAGCAATGGCAATACCTTCTACGCCTTTGGCAACATGGTCGTCTCCGACGCCATGGGCAACTGGCTCAAGTGCGCTGCTGCCATCGCGATGGCGGTGACCCTGGTTTATGGCCGTGGCTACTCGCGTGACCGTGGCATGCTCAAGGGCGGCGAGTACTTCATCCTGTCGCTGCTGGCTTTGCTGGGCATGAACGTGATGATCTCGGGCAACAACTTCCTGATCATCTACCTGGGCCTGGAGCTGCTGACCCTGTCGAGCTACGCCCTGGTCTGCCTGCGCCGTGACAACTCCGCTGCGGTGGAAGCGGGCATGAAGTACTTCGTGCTGGGGGCCATGGCGTCGGGCTTCTTGCTGTACGGCCTGTCCATGATCTACGGTGCGACCGGCTCGCTCGACATCGGTGAAGTGTTCAAGGCGGTGAACTCCGGCCTGATCCGCCACCAGGTGCTGGTCTTCGGTCTGGTGTTTGTGGTCGCTGGCCTGGCGTTCAAGCTGGGTGTGGTGCCTTTCCACATGTGGGTGCCTGACGTCTACCAAGGCGCACCCACGGCCATCACCATGATCGTGGGCGGCGCGCCCAAGCTGGCAGCCTTTGCCATCGTGATCCGCCTGCTGGTCGATGGCCTGCTGCCGCTGGCCTTTGACTGGCAACAGATGCTGGGCGTGCTCGCCATCCTGTCGCTGCTGATTGGTAACCTGGCCGCTATCGCCCAGACCAATATCAAGCGCATGCTGGCCTACTCGACCATCTCGCAAATGGGTTTTGTGCTGCTGGGCCTGATGTCCGGCGTGGTCAATGGCAATGTCGAAGCCGCCACCGCTGGCAACGCCTACAGCGCATCGATGTTCTATGTGGTGAGCTATGTGCTGACCACCTTGGCCACCTTCGGTGTGATCCTGCTGCTGGCCCGCGAAGGCTTTGAGAGCGAAGAGATTGCCGACTTTGCCGGCCTGAACCAGCGCAGCCCGCTGTACGCTGGTGTGATGGCGATCTGCCTGTTCTCGATGGCCGGTATTCCTCCGCTGGTGGGCTTTTACTCGAAGCTGGCTGTGCTGCAGGCACTGGTGGCATCGGGCAGCGGCCTGTACATTGCGCTGGCCGTGTTTGCCGTGGTTATGTCGCTGATCGGCGCCTTCTACTACCTGCGTGTGGTCAAGGTCATGTACTTTGACAAGCCCATCACGGCTGCCAAGGTGCATGCACCGTTGGACGTGCGTGCGGTGCTGGTCGTCAATGGCGCGCTGGTGCTGATCCTGGGCATCATGCCTGGCGGCTTGATGAAGCTGTGCTCTGACGCCGTGCTGCGCGCGCTGGCCAGCTAAACGCCCGCGCTCAGGCCCTGCAAAGCCCGCATGTCTATCACTGCATCCATTTGGCTGGTGATCGTGGCGGGCTTTGTTGCGGCCAATCTGCCATTTCTGAACCACCGCATCCTGGCCGCTGGGCCGGTGTGCGGGCAGGGCGGCGATGACGGCAAGGCGCTGTGGATTCGCCTGGTTGAGCTGGTGCTGCTCTATTTTCTGATCGGCGCCTTTGCGATGCTGCTTGAAGGCCGGGGCGGCCAGCGCAGCAGCCAAGGCTGGGAGTTCTATGCCGTTACCGGCACCTTGTTCCTGACCTTTGCCTTCCCCGGCTTTGCCTACCAGTACCTGCTGCGCAAGGTGCGTGCAAAAGGCTAAGGACGTTCACAGGTTCTCACACCATGAAGGTCTTCAACCTGCGCTGCCCGCTGGACCATATCTTTGAAGGCTGGTTCGCGTCGGACGCCGCGTTCGAGCAGCAAAAGAGCCAGGGCTGGCTCAGCTGCCCGATGTGCAATTCGCACGAGATCGTCAAAGGCCTGAGTGCGCCGCATCTGGCGCGCAAATCCAATACCCTGGCCCAGCCGGTGCCTGCTGCGCCCACCGCGTCTGCTGCAGCTGCACAGCCCGGAAGGGCGGTGGCTTCATCCCCGTCATCCCAGGCAGCGAGCACCCCTCTCAGCGATGCCCAGCGCCTGCAGCAGGCCTGGCTGGAGCTGTCACGCCAGGTGGTGGCCAACACCGATGATGTCGGCAGCGGCTTTGCCGACTTGGCCCGGCAGATGCATGAGGGCGAGGTCGATGCGCGCCCGATACGGGGCACCGCCACCCCCGATGAGCAGCGTGCCCTGGTCGAAGAGGGCATTGACGTGCTGCCCTTGCTGCTGCCGGAAGCCAGCAAACACCGTCTGCAATAAGCGTCTGGTGTCACCAAGGCAGCAATAGCGTCTGGATGCGTCCGGCTGCATAGGCACTGCACAGCGCATGTCAAAGCTGCGCTTGCGGGGCGCTCAATTGTCGTCCCTGCTTGATTTAGATGACAAAAAGACGACCGCTTGTCCCTCAGGTGACTATCAAAAAGAGAGCGCATAAACGCCACGGGTAAACGTGTACGCAGCCACACCTACAGGCTTTCCCCAGTGTTGCATTGCAGTATTCTTTCCTAGTATTGGCAGCATCGAAGCGGCGTGCATTTCCAACCTGGAATAGGCGCCGCGCTTTTTTCCAGCGAAGCGGTGCCGTGCCCATGAGTGATGTCATTCTTCAAACCCGAGATCTCACCAAAGAATTTCGGGGATTTACAGCAGTCAGCAATGTCAACCTGTCGGTGCAGCGGGGCTCGATCCATGCGCTGATCGGCCCTAACGGTGCCGGCAAGACGACATGCTTCAACCTGCTCACCAAGTTTCTGACGCCCACCAAGGGCATCATCCATTTCAACGGAACGGATATCACCAGTGAGGAGCCAGCGCAGATCGCCCGCAGAGGGGTGATCCGCTCGTTCCAGATCTCGGCGGTGTTCCCGCACCTGAGCCTGATGGAGAACGTGCGTATCGCCTTGCAGCGCAAGCTGGGCACGTCCTTCCATTTCTGGAGCAGCGAGCGCAGCCTGGACAAGCTCAACGGCCGCGCCGTGGCCTTGCTCGAAGAGGTGGGCCTGGCCCATCTGGCCGACGAGATCACCTTGAACCTGCCTTACGGCCAGAAGCGGGCACTGGAAATTGCCACCACCTTGGCGATGGAGCCCGAGCTGATGCTGCTCGATGAGCCCACGCAGGGCATGGGCCATGAAGACGTCGAGCGCGTCACCCAGCTGATCAAGAAGGTATCGGCCGGCCGCACCATCTTGATGGTCGAACACAACATGAAGGTCATCTCCACGATTGCAGACCGCATCACGGTGCTGCAGCGCGGGGCGATCCTGGCAGAGGGCGACTACCAGACGGTGTCGCAAAACCCCCAGGTGATGGAAGCGTATATGGGAACGACCGACGGACAGCTGCAGGGAGCGCACTGACATGAGTGAAAAAAACGGAGTGCCTGCACTGGAGATCAGCGATCTGCACGCCTGGTATGGCGAATCCCATGTGCTGCATGGCGTGAACATGCGCGTGATGCCCGGCGAAGTGGTGACCCTGCTGGGCCGCAATGGCGCGGGCCGCACATCGACCATGCGCGCCGTGATGGGCCTGACGGGTTCGCGCAAGGGCTCGATCAAGATCCATGGCGTTGAAACCATCCAGATGCCTACGCACAAGATTGCGCATTTGGGCCTGGGTTATTGCCCGGAAGAGCGCGGCATCTTTGCCAGCCTCTCCTGCGAAGAAAACCTGATGCTGCCGCCGGAGCTGAAAACCGGCTCGCCCGGCATGTCGGTCGAAGAGATCTACGAGATGTTCCCCAACCTGGCAGAACGCCGCCACAGCCCGGGCACGCGCCTGTCGGGCGGCGAGCAGCAGATGCTGGCCGTGGCGCGCATTTTGCGCACCGGTGCCAAGCTGCTGCTGCTCGATGAAATCTCCGAAGGCCTGGCGCCCGTCATCGTGCAGGCGCTGGCCCGCATGATCGTGAGCCTGCGCGCCAAGGGCTATACCGTCGTGATGGTGGAGCAGAACTTCCGCTTTGCCGCGCCGCTGGCCGACCGTCTTTATGTGATGGAGCACGGCCAGATCGTCGAGCAGTTCAGCTCCAATGAACTCGAAGGCAAGATGCCTTTGCTCAACACCTTGCTGGGGGTCTAGTCCCAATTTTTTGCAACCCTGGCGCAGCGAAGACTGCCGCCATGTATTGAAAACAGATATTTTTTAGGAGACAAGATGAAAGCAAAGCTCAAAGCCCTTGCCCAGGTGGCATGTTTGGCCGCTCTGTCCGCAGGCGCAGCACAGGCACAAGAAAAGGTGAAGATCGGCTTCATCACGGACATGTCCAGCCTCTACGCCGATGTGGAAGGCAAAAACGGCGCGGTCGCCATCCAGATGGCCATCGATGACTTCGGCGGCAAGCTGTTGGGCCAGCCCATCGAGATGGTCTCGGCCGACCACCAGAACAAGGCCGACATCGCTGCTTCCAAGGCGCGTGAGTGGATCGATACCGCAGGCGTCACCATGCTGTTTGGCGGCACCAACTCTGGCACGGCACTGGCCGCTGCCAAGGTGGCCCAAGAGAAAAAGCGCGTTTACTTCAACAGCGGTGCCGGCTCTTCTGCACTGACCAATGAGCAGTGCAGCCCCTACACCGTGCACTATGCCTACGACACCGTGGCCTTGGCCAAGGGCACGGGCGGTGCGGTGGTAGACCGGGGTGGCAAGTCCTGGTTCTTCCTGACGGCTGACTATGCTTTTGGCCATTCGCTCGAATCCGATACCACGGCCGTCATCAAGGCCAAGGGCGGCCAGGTGCTGGGCTCGGTGCGCCACCCACTCAATGCGTCTGACTTCTCGTCCTTCCTGCTGCAGGCGCAAAGCTCCAAGGCCCAGATCCTGGGCTTGGCCAATGCGGGTGGCGACACCATCAATGCCATCAAGGCAGCGCGTGAGTTCGGCATCAACAAGACCATGAAGACCGCCGGTTTGCTGGTGTTCCTCTCGGATATCCACAGCATGGGCTTGAAGAACACCGAAGGCCTGCTGCACACCACCAGCTGGTACTGGGATCTGAACGACGACACGCGCAAGTTTGCCGACAAGTTCTTCGCCAAGACCAAGCGCATGCCTACCGATCTGCATGCGGCGGACTACTCGGCCACGATGAACTACCTGAAGGCGGTCGAGGCGGTCAAGACCACCGATGCCGATAAGGTCATGGCCTACCTCAAGAGCACGCCGCTCAACGACTTCTACGGCAAGGGTGTCATCCGCCCTGATGGCCGCTACGCCCACGACATGTACCTGGTGGAAGCCAAGTCGCCTGCCGAATCCAAGAAGCCCTGGGATTACCTGAAGGTCCTGTCCACCTTGCCTGCGGACCAGGTCTGGACGACCAAGGCCGAATCCAAGTGCGCGCTCTGGAAGTAAGCACCGCTCACGCCTAAGCTGCGCCATGGCTGCCTGCTGCGGCCCCTGCCCACGCCTGGTGGATGGGGTGCCGGTGGCAGCAGCAGCCTGATGCCAGGCGTGTTGTGTTCATTCACCGATTCGTGAGCTTTTCATGGAAATCTTTGGTATTTCACTACCGGCCTTGATGAGCCAGCTGTTGCTGGGTCTGGTCAATGGCTCGTTCTATGCCATTCTCAGTCTGGGATTGGCCGTGATCTTTGGCCTGCTCAACGTGATCAATTTCGCCCACGGCGCATTGTTCATGCTGGGCGCCATGTTCACCTGGATGGCGGGGTCCTACTTCGGGATCAACTACTGGGTCATGCTGCTCTTGTCGCCGATTCTGGTGGGCATCATCGGGGTGCTGATCGAGCGGTTTTTGCTGCGCCATATCTACAAGCTCGACCACCTCTATGGCCTGCTGCTGACCCTGGGTCTGTCCTTGCTGATCGAGGGCGTGTTCCGCTCGATCTACGGGGTGTCGGGCCTGGGCTATGACACGCCCGAGCTGCTCGAAGGCGCCACCAATGTCGGCGTGATGCTGCTGCCCAACTACCGCATGTGGGTGGTGGTGGCGTCCTTGGTGGTCTGCTTTGCGACCTGGTTCGTGATCGAAAAAACCCGCCTGGGCGCCTACCTGCGTGCCGGCACCGAGAACCCGCGTCTGGTGGAGGCCTTTGGCGTCAACGTGCCGCTGATGATCATGCTGACCTATGCCTTTGGTGTAGGCCTGGCCGCCTTTGCCGGTGTGCTGGCAGCGCCGGTCTACCAGGTCACGCCACTGATGGGCCAGAACCTGATCATCACGGTGTTTGCCGTGGTGGTGATCGGCGGCATGGGCTCCATCATGGGGGCCATCGTCACCGGCTTGGGCTTGGGCGTGATCGAAGGGCTGACCAAGGTTTTCTACCCGGAAGCTTCGGCCACGGTCGTGTTCGTGATCATGGTCATCGTGCTGCTGGTGCGCCCGGCTGGCCTGTTTGGCAAAGCGAAGTGAGGTGAGGGGATGAATTCCAAGAAGTTTGCCAAACTGGGTTATGGGCTGCTGCTGCTCGGCATGATTGCTGCACCGTTCATGGGGGCCTACCCCGTGTTCGTGATGAAGCTGATGTGCTTCGCGCTGTTCGCCTGTGCGTTCAACCTGCTGCTGGGCTACACCGGTCTGCTGTCCTTCGGTCACGCCGCCTTCTTTGGCGGTGCGGCCTACATCACCGGCCATGCGATCAAGGTCTGGCATCTGACGCCGGAGCTGGGCATCTTGCTGGGTGTGGCCTTTGGTGCCGCACTGGGCGTGGTGTTCGGTTGGCTGGCCATCCGCCGCCAGGGTATTTATTTCTCGATGATTACCTTGGCGCTGGCGCAGATGCTGTTCTTTGCCTGCCTGCAAATGCCCTTTACCGGTGGTGAAGACGGCCTGCAAGCGGTGCCGCGCGGCAAGCTGTTCGGCGTGCTGAGCCTGGAGAGCGACTGGACCATGTACTACGTGGCCCTGGCCATCGTGGTGTTGGCCTTCCTGCTGATCATGCGCACCGTGCATTCGCCCTTTGGGCAGGTGCTCAAGGCCTTGAAGGAAAACGAGCCACGCGCCATCTCGCTGGGCTATGACGTGGACCGCTTCAAGCTGCTGGCCTTTGTCATCTCTGCCGCACTGGCCGGGCTGGCAGGTTCGCTCAAGACCGTGGTGCTGGGTTTTGCCACCCTGACGGACGTGCACTGGACGGCATCCGGCCAGGTCATCCTGATGACCCTGGTCGGCGGCCTGGGTCTGCTGTCCGGCCCGATCGTCGGCTCGGCCGTGATCGTTGCCTTGGAGAACAAGATCGGCGATATCGGCACCTGGCTGTCGCGCCTGACCGGCGTCGAATGGTTCAATACCTTGGGCGAGTCGGTGACCATTGTGACCGGCCTGATTTTTGTGATCTGTGTGCTGGCGTTCCGCCGCGGCATCATGGGCGAGTTGATCGCCTTCATCGACCGCAAGAAGAAATAGCGGAAGGTCGCAGACCTCCTCCAAGTCAAAGGCCCGCATTGCGCGGGCCTTTGTTTTTTGCCGGGAAGAGGGGAAATCTACTTCCAGAGCTTGCAAGTGGACTCGGCTTTGGTCGTCCAGACCTCGTCGGGGCTCAGCGTCTTGAGCACCTTGAAGTAATCCCAGGCGCCCTTGGATTCGGCAGGCGCTTTCACCTGCATCAGGTACATGTCATGGGCGTAGCGGCCATCGGGCCGGACGATGCCCTTGGCATAAAAGTCAGACAAGGGCTCGGCCTTGAGGGCGGCCATCACTTTGTCCGAATCGGTGGATTTGATCTTGTCCGCCGTCTTCAGGTAGGTCATCATCGCGGAGTAATCTGCCGCCTGCAGCGAGGTCGGCATCTTCTTGAATTTCTCGAAGAAGCGCTCAGAGAACTTGCGGCTCTCGGGGTTCAAGTCCCAATGCCAGCTGTCGGTGAACATCAGCCCTTCGGTCTGCTTGAGCCCCAGGCTGTGGATGTCCGAGCTGAACAGCAGCATGCCAGCCAGCTTCATGGTTTTGGTGACGCCAAACTCCCGCGCGGCCTTGATGGTGTTGATGGTGTCACCGCCTGCATTGGCCATGGCCAGAATCTGTGCCTTGGAGCTTTGGGCCTGCAGCAGGAAGGAGGAGAAATCCGAGGCATTGATCGGGTGCCGCACGGCCCCAATCACGCGGCCGCCCGCCGCCTTGATCACCTTGGTGGTATCGGCCTCCAGTGCATGGCCAAAGGCATAGTCGGCCGTCAGAAAGAACCAGTCCTTGTCTCCCAGGCCCACAATGGCGCCGCCGGTGCCCTTGGCCAGTGCGACGGTGTCATAGGCGTAGTGCACGGTGTAGGGGCTGCACTGGTCGTTGGTGAGGGCCGATGTGCCCGAGCCATTCACGATAATGAGGCGCTTTTTCTCTTCGGCCACCTTGGCCATCGCCAGGCCGGTGCTGGAGGTGGTGCCACCCACCAGCATCTGCATATCACGCTGGTCAAACCACTCTCGGGCTTTCGAAGCCGCCACGTCCGCTTTGTTCTGGTGGTCGGCCACCATCAGCTCCAGTGGTTTGCCCAGCAGCTTGCCGCCAAAGTCGTCCATCGCCATCTGCAGCGCCAGGGCGCCGCCCTTGCCATCGACGTCGGCATAGACGCTGGACATGTCGGTGATAAAGCCGATCCGGACCTTGTCTTGCGCCAGCGCACCCTGGGCAAACAGGGCCAGCACGCAGCCGGCGGCAGCGGCCGCAACCGCTCGTCGCCGGTGCGGCAGCGCAGAACGCAAAGAGGGCATTGCAGGAACTTTCATCGGAAGGTCTCCTTGTTCATATAGACATGCGTACAGCGCGACGGCCAGGTGCGGCGCACCCGTGGGCTGCTGCGCCCCGATGGTTGCAGGCTGCATGGCGTGCGCCTACTGGGGTAAGCACCAGCGCAGGCCCGCCCTGCGGCAGCATCCGGGCGGCGGGGGCTGGCGCAGCAGGGCCTGAAACCGCTATACTCCACGCAGCTCCGGGGTGTGCATAAGCGCTGAGATGCCAAAGGGCTGTTGATTGATACGAATCGGCAGCTGCTGCGGTGAACCCGACGAACTTGATCCGGTTCATGCCGGCGGAAGAAGAGCGGGACCCTGAAGCACAGCCCTTGGTGGGCAGGCAGCGTTGCATGGCACGCGCCTGCAAGCCTAGGCAACGCACACCCCAGGCGCCTCGCGCACTGGGGTTTTGTCTTTTTGGGGCAGCACCTGTCAGCGCGCAGCAGGTGCCGCCATCGCCCCCAAAGGGGCCGACGGCGCAGCGCACAGCACGGCCGGGCCGGTGTGCAGAGCATGGGGATGGTGCGGCCAAGCAGCAATGCCTGGCCTGGTGCATGCAGAGCAGGGCCGGCAGGTCTCGGAGCGTTCGATGAAATCAACCGCTTTGAGGAGACAGCCATGAACGCACCTGAGTCCCTGTTTACCCCCGCCGCAGGCGATGCCCCCGATGCCGCCCGCTTTACCGAGTTGCTGGCCCAATCGCGCCAGCCTTTTCCGGCATCGACCAAGTCCTATCTGAGCGGCGCCATCCACCCGCAGCTGCAGGTGCCGGTACGCGATATTGCGCTCACCTACGGCGAGCAGGTCAGCGTCTACGACACCTCGGGCCCCTACACCGACCCGGCCGTGGCCATTGACGTGCGCCAGGGCCTGCCGGCTTTGCGCGCCGAATGGATCGCTGCGCGCGGCGACAGCCAATACTATGTGGGGCGCCAGCGCGTGGCCTTGGATGACGGCGGCAAGCGCGGCGAAGAGGACCTGCGTGTGGCCCAGCTGCGTGCCGAGGCCGCTGCCTTGCAGCGCCAGCCGCGCCGCGCCAAGAGCGGCGCCAATGTGACCCAGATGCACTACGCCCGCCGGGGCATCATCACCCCCGAGATGGAGTATGTGGCCCTGCGCGAGAACGGCCGCCGCGAATGGATGGCCGAGTACCAGCGGGATGCCGCGCGCGAGGCACGCCTGGCCGGCAACAGCCTGGGCGCGGCCATCCCCAAGATCATCACCCCGGAGTTTGTGCGCGACGAGGTGGCGCGGGGCCGCGCCATCATCCCCGCCAATATCAACCACCCCGAGATCGAGCCGATGGCCATTGGCCGCAACTTCAAGGTCAAGATCAATGCCAACATCGGCAACTCTGCCGTGACATCGAGCATTGAGGAAGAGGTGGAAAAACTGGTCTGGGCCATCCGCTGGGGTGCCGACAATGTGATGGACCTGTCTACGGGCAAGAACATCCACACCACACGCGACTGGATCGTGCGCAACTCGCCCGTGCCCATTGGCACCGTGCCCATCTACCAGGCGCTGGAGAAGGTGGGCGGCGTGGCCGAGGACCTGACCTGGCCCATCTTTCGCGACACCTTGGTGGAGCAGGCCGAGCAGGGCGTGGACTACTTCACCATCCACGCCGGCGTGCGCCTGGCCTATATCCACCTCACGGCCCAGCGCCGCACGGGCATCGTCTCGCGTGGCGGCTCCATCATGGCCAAGTGGTGCATGGCCCACCACCGCGAAAGCTTTCTGTACGAACACTTCGAGGATATCTGCGACATCATGAAGCAGTACGACGTGAGCTTCTCGCTGGGCGACGGCCTGCGCCCGGGCTGCGCATCGGATGCCAATGATGAAGCGCAGTTTGCCGAGCTGGCCACCTTGGGCGAGCTGACCCAGCTGGCCTGGAAGCACGATGTGCAGACCATGATCGAAGGCCCCGGCCATGTGCCCATGCACATGATCCAGGCCAATATGACCGAGCAGCTCAAGCACTGCCATGAGGCGCCGTTCTACACCTTGGGCCCGCTGACCATCGACATCGCACCGGGCTACGACCATATCGCCAGCGCCATTGGTGCGGCCATGATTGGCTGGTTTGGCACCGCCATGCTGTGCTATGTCACGCCCAAGGAGCACCTGGGCCTGCCTGACCGCGATGACGTCAAGCAGGGCATCATTGCCTACAAGATCGCCGCCCATGCGGCCGATGTGGCCAAGGGCCACCCAGGCGCCCGGGCGCGTGACGATGCACTGAGCCAGGCGCGTTTTGACTTCCGCTGGGAAGACCAGTTCAACCTGGGGCTGGATCCGGACACGGCCCGTGCCTTCCACGACGAAACGCTGCCCAAGGACAGTGCCAAGGTGGCGCATTTCTGCTCCATGTGCGGGCCCAAGTTCTGCTCGATGAAGATCACGCAGGAAGTGCGCGAGTTTGCCAAGAACCAGGGGGTGGCAGCGGAGCAGGGCATTGCCGTGGGCATGCAGGCCAAGGCGGCGGAGTTCAACCGGGCTGGGGGCGATTTCTACATCCCGATCGCCAGCGACACCACGGCGCGGTAAGGCGGTGAGGGATTGGAAGGCGCTAAGAGATCGAGATCGATAGCGATAGCCAAGGCGACCACAGCGCGTGTGGCCGCCTTGGCGCATCGGTGTCAGCTGCTTTTGCTGCGCTGCACTAAACTGCGTGCTGCAATGTGCCAGCCCCTTTCAACGCCAGAAAGCCCTTTGCCATGAACGTCACGCAAGCCATGAAAGAGCGCCGCTCGGTGCGCTCCTTTTTGCCCAAAGCCCCGCCTGCCCTGGAGGTGCGCAGCCTGATTGCCGACGCGGCGCAGGCGGCATCAGGTGGCAACCTGCAGCCCTGGCGGGTGGTGGCGCTGGCAGGCGATGCCTTGCAAGCGCTGACCGATGCCATTGGCAGCGCGCAGCCGCTGCCCGAAGGCGGCAACAACTACACCTACCCGCCCAACCTGTGGGAGCCTTATCGCAGCCGCCGCTTCAAGAACGGCGAGGACCTGTACAAGACGATTGAGATCCCCCGCGAAGACAAGACCGCGCGCCTAGAGCAGCTGGCCAAGAACGGCCGATTTTTTGATGCCCCCGTGGGCCTGCTGGTGTTTGCCGACGAGCGCATGGGTTATGCGCAGTGGGTGGACCTGGGCATTTATCTGCAGTCCCTCATGCTGCTGGCCACCGAGCGCGGCCTGGCCACCTGCGCCCAAGGCTACTGGCGCCGTTATGGCGATACGGTGGAGCGGGTGCTGAAGGCGCCCGAACCCTACCGGGTGGCCTACGGCATTGCGCTGGGCTATGAAGACCTGGCCGCACCCATCAACACCCTGCGCGCCGAACGTGCGCCCTTTGCCGACTGGGCGCAGATGCGCGGGTTTGACGGCATTTAGGCCGAGAGATCAGACCGCGATATAGCGGTCTTTGCGGTGGTTCATCGCCACGATCAGGTTCAGGATCACCGCACCGGCAATCGACCAGGCCACCGACACCGCTGGCACCAGCCACAGCGCGAACGCGACGATGATGCAGTCCAGGCCCATCTGCAGCTTGCCGGCCGACCAGCCATGGCGCTCCTGCAGGTACAGCACCAGAATGCCAAAGCCGCCCAGGCTGACCCGGTGGCGGAACAGAATCAAAAAGCCGGTGCCCAGCAGAACGCCACCCAGAATGCCGGCTAGGGGCTGCGATACATAAGAGATGGACAGCAGGCCGGGCAGCAGCTCGGTGAGCCAGGAGGTGGCGACGACGCTGATAAAGGTCTTGACCACAAAGGCCGTGCCCATGCGCTTGGCGGCGAGCCAGTAAAACGGCAGGTTCAGGCAGAAAAACAGCAGGCCCAGATCGGTGCCCGTGGCGTAGTGCCCCAGCAGGGCAATACCTGCAATGCCGCCGCTCAGCAGGCCGGCGCTTTTGTACAGCACCAAGGCGGTGGAGATCAGCAAAATGCCGACGGCCATTGCAATGCCATCCTCCAGCCAGGAATGGCCGGAGGAGCCGGACTTGAGGGCCCAGCGGAATTTATCAGTCGTGAGCTGGCTCACGCGCGCAAAGCCGGCGCTGGCGGAAAGTCGGTATCGGGTCATGGCAAGAGGGCAAGCAAGAGTCCTGCCAGCTTGGGCGCAACGCATGCGCCCCCGTCTGGCCAGGCCCCGGCAAAAGGCGAGATAGCCCTGAAATATAGGGCTAACCCTTATCCCTCAAACCCTGACGAGGATTGGCGCAGCGTTATGGCTGGTTGCGCACATCGCTGCATGTCAGCCGCTGGCACGGCCCAGCAAACTGCAGGTTTGCGGTTGAGACTTGGCGCCCCCGACTAGGCGCCCCCGACTAGGCGTCCCCAACTAGGCGTGAAGCCGCAGGCAGTACAAGCGTACGACAAGGCTTCACAACGACGTATCCAGGGTCGTGGTCGCGGCGCTTACTTCCAGATCGGGCACTGCGCCTCTTGCTTGCTGGCAAACAGCGTGTCGCCCGGCAGCGCCTTGATCAGCTTGAAGGAGTCATGCTTGCCCTTGGATTCCTGCGGGGTCTTGACCTGCAGCAGGTACATGTCGTGCACATAGCGGCCATTGGGTTCAATCTTGCCCTTGCCGAACATGTCGTTCAGCGGCATGGACTTGAGCGTCTGCATCACCTTGTCGGCATCCAGGCTCTGGGCTTTTTCCACAGCCTTGAAGTAGCTCATGGCCGACGAGTAATCGGAGGCCTGCAGGGAGGTGGGCATCTTCTTGGTGCGGGCGTAGAAGCGGTCCGTCCAGGTGCGTGCCTCGGGCGAGCGGTCCCAGTACCAGCTGTCGGTAAACATCAGGCCACCGGCCAGCTTGAGGCCCAGGCTCTCGACCTCGTTGGCAAACACCATCAGTGCGACGGGTTTCATCTTGGGGGTGATGCCAAACTCACGCGCGGCCTTGAGCGCGTTCATGAAGTCGCCGCCGGCATTGGCAAAGCCCAGAATCTCGGCCTTGCTGGCCTGCACCTGTACCAGGTAGGACGAGAAATCGTTGGCATGGAAGGGCGCGCGCACCGATTTGACGATCTGGCCGCCTTGGGCCTGCACGACTTGGGTCACATCGGCTTCCAAGGTGTGGCCAAAGGTGTAGTCGGCCACCAAGAGCGCCCAGGTCTTGGCGCCTTGCTCGGACACCGCCCGGCCCGTGCCGCGCGCAATGGCGGTGGTGTCGCTGTTGTAGTGCACCCAGTAGGGGGAGCATTGGCTGCCGGTCAGGTTCGATGAATAGGCACCGTTGATCAGCAGCACGCGTTTTTTCTCATTGGCCACCTGGCCCATGGCCAAGGCGGTCGCCGTGTTGGTGCCGGCAATCAGCAGCTGCACATCCTGGGTGTCTACCCATTCGCGCGATTTGGTGGAGGCGATATCGGCCTTGTTCTGGTGGTCGGCCGACAGCAGCTCAATGGGCCGGCCCAGCAGCTTGCCGCCAAAGTCTTCGATGGCCATCTGGATGGCGGTCACGCCGCCTTTGCCATCGCCGTCCGAGTACTGGCTGGACATGTCGGTGAGAAAACCCAGGCGCACCGGCTCTTGCGCATGGGCGGCGCTGCTGAGCGCGCAGCAGGCCAGCGCGCAGGCGCTGAGTGCGGGCAGACGAAAGCGCAGAGAAGAGGGCTTGGACATGTTGACTCCTTTGTTATGGGTAGGTAGGTGCAGGAAGACCCATGCTAAGAGCAGAAGCCGCCCAGCGCCAAGGGGCCAGCGGCGCCAGTGCGCCATGCTTGTCACCCACGTTACCGGCCAGCGGTGGGTGGGCAATATTTAGTAATTTGATAAATACAAATACACACCAAATAACACTAAGTTTTTTCTGTCTAGAGGGCATGCTGTTCTCAGAGCGGGAATGTCAAATTTTCTTCATCAGGATGTCACCTATCGTTGCAACACTCCCGCCTTTCTGTTGGGAACCCTATGCGACGCTTACCCCTTGTGGCCGCCCTGGCCTCTTTGCTCATCCTCACGACACAAACCACCGCAGCCGCAGACCTGGGTTTGCAGGCACAGGCCCGCCAGGCACTGGAGGCTAAGCTGGCCGTGGCCGATCCCCAAGGCCAGGTCTATGCCGACCATGTCTTCAGCAACAAAGCGGCCGTTGGCTTGCCCGCAGGCTGGCGCACCGCGAGCTGGAACAAGGGCACGGTCTCGATCGATGCGAACACCGGCAATCTGCTGATCAATGGCAAGGCCGACAGCACGGCGATGACGGCTGTGCTGTTGCCGCAAAGCCTGGAATCGCTGTCCAACTACCGGGTGGACATGGAGTTCAGCTTCGAGCAGCCCAACAACACCGCGC
The DNA here is from genome assembly GCF_024809975.1 of Comamonas sp. BIGb0152. Taxonomy (GTDB): domain Bacteria; phylum Pseudomonadota; class Gammaproteobacteria; order Burkholderiales; family Burkholderiaceae_C; genus Comamonas. The sequence goes on along the minus strand of NZ_JANUDY010000011.1, from coordinate 161,004 downwards.
GTTGGGGCAGCGTGATGTACCGCAGCTCCGCGGCTACCAACACCCCGGCGCATGAGCCTTACTACCAGTTCGCCATTCGCCAGGCAGCCACCGCCAACAATGGCACCGAGTTCGCATACCGCAATGCGGGTGCCTGGTCGGTGCAAGCGACCAAGCCCTTCAGCGAAGCCATTGACCAGACCAAGACCTATACGGCCAGCGTGGTGGTGCACGGCAACCGGGTGCGCCAGTACCTCAACGGTGCCTTGCAGCATGACACCATCCTGAGCGCCGAGCTGGCCAAGGGCGGCATCGGCATGCAGACGGCAGGCCTGATCATGCGGGTCAAGAGCATCAAGGTGACCGAGCAAATCACGCCACTGCCCGACCTGGACATGCCCGTGGCCGTGCAGGACACCGGCACACCGGCAGCGATGGCGCCCACCTTGGTGCAGGCCGCAGAAGGCCTGCCATCGGTCGAGGGCACTGGCGCTAGCAACGCGCTGTGGACGCTGGACAGCGCCCTCAACCTGCGCGACGCCAGCGGTGCCGCCGTGGGCACGCTCCAGGCCTACTACGCCCAGGCCAAGCGCAACACCATCCCACTGCTGCGCATCCAGGATGAAGCCACCTTGAATGCCTTGCTGAGCTTCTCCGACCAGGTGCACAACCTGGCCGATCTGACCCTGATGTCCAGCGATGTAACGCTGCTCAAGCAGGCCCGCGTCGCCCTGCCCAAGCTGCGCACGGCGGTGGATTTCAGCGAGCGCAAGCTGACGACCTCCCCAGCCGATCTGCTGACCATCGTCGGTGACACCAACCGCGCGGGTGCCAAGATCGCCATCCTGCCCGAGAGCCTGACCAGCCGCGCGTTGGTGTCCCACCTGCAGCGCCTGCTGATCACGGTGTGGAGCAATGCCGAGGCCACAACGCCCGAGCAAGCTGCCCAGGTGCTGGTGAGCGGCGTCAACGGCGTGGTCTCGCGCAACAGCGCCGCCTATGCCGATGTGCTGCGCAAGCTGCCGGCCAACACCTTGCTGCGCAAGCCCCTGGTGATTGGCCACCGCGGCATGCCCAGCCGCGAGGACGAAAACACGCTGGAAAGCGCCCGTGCGGCGGTCGCAGCCGGTGCCGATGCGGTGGAAAACGATATCTACATCACCACCGATGACCACCTGGTCATCATGCATGACGACACCGTCAACCGCACCACCAGTGGGACCGGCAATGTCGAGGGCATGACGCTGGCGCAGGTCAAGGCCCTGACCACCAAGACCAAGGGCTACCAGGTGCCCACCATGCGCGAGTACTTCAAGGCGTTCAAGAACGATCCCATCACCCATGTGATCGAGCTCAAGAGCAGCAACCCGCGCATCATTGCCCAGCTCAAAAAGGAAATGGCCGAAGAGGGCGTGGCGGACCAGTCCGTCGCCATCTCCTTCATGGCCGATCAACTCAAGCGCAGCGGCGAGCAAATGCCTGAGCTGACCGGTGGCTTCCTCAACAGCATTGCCGACAGTGCCGACGTACCGGCCAGCGTGCGCAATGTGCTGGAGGCCACGCAGGCCAACTCTTCCACCTTCAACCCCAGCTTTGCCGCCATCCGCCAAAGCACGATGGAGGCGGCCAAGCACCGGGGCGTGAGCTTCTGGCCCTGGACCGTGAATGACGCGGCTACGTTCTACAAGTACTACAGCTGGGGCACCAACGGCATCACCACCGACCATGCCTACCTGGCCAGCAACTTCCCCGTGGAGATCGCCGCCAAGCCGCAGACCGCCGCACTGGCCTTGAACGAGCCGCTGAGCCTGGGCTTGAATTTGACCACCCAGATCCGCACGCAGACCGAGGCCGTGGCCAATGAGTTGGTGTACCTGGGTGGCACGGCTACCGCCGTGCGCAATGGCAATGGGGCGCTGAGCTTCAGCAGCGCTGGCACGGCTATCGTCATGCCCGGCTACCGCCACCAGATGGATGGCACCTACAGCTATGTGATCATGGGCAAGCCTGTGACCTTGGTGGTGGGCGACGGCAGCGATGGTGTGGTGGGCACGCCCAATGCGCCCGCTGCCGGCAATGTAGCCTGCAGCAGCGCCGTACCCGGCCAGACCAGCACCTGCACGGTGCTGCCGCAACCGGGCTACCAGCTGGTGGGCCTGTCGGTAGACAGCACCTGCCCGGCTGGGCAATGGAACGCCGATAACACGGCCTACACCACCGGCACAATTGCCGCGCAATGCCAGCTTCGCTTTGACTTTGCCGCCAAGCCCGCCAGCGCCTCCCTGACGCCTATCGGCAAGGAAGGCGAGATGCAAGCCACCGTGCGCGGCGGTGGCACGGGCCTGTGGGCCTTTGATGCCGCGCAAGCCGTTGCCGTCAGCCCGGCTGCCGCACCGCCCAAGGGGGTGAGCTTTCCCTTCGGCGTGGTGAGCCTGCAGCTGAACGGCGGCCAGCCAGGGCAGAGCGCCACGGTGGAGATGACCTACCCCCAGGCGCTGCCCGCGAATGCCAAGTACTACAAGTACGGTAAGACCACCGACAACAAACAGGACCACTGGTATGCCTACCCCAACGCCACGATCAGCGGCAACAAGGTCGTGCTGACTTTGACCGACGGCCAGACCGGCGACGACGATCTGCTGGCCAACGGCGTTATTCGCGATCCAGGTGGTGTGGCGCTGTTGGCGGATGACCCAGGCAGCCCTGGCACGCCGGGCGCGACTGCAACCCCGGTGCCAACTTTGGGGCACGCCGCGCTGGCACTGCTCTCAGGCGGCATGGGCTTGCTGGCCTGGCGCCGCAAGCGCAAGGCGCTGGTCTGATCTTTAGCTTTTGAGCGGTAGTTGACCGCCAGGGTGTCTTAGGGCGCCCTGGCGGTTTTTTTAGGAGAAGTGGGGACGGTCCGCATGCCTCGCGGTGGTGCTATTGCATTGCAATTGCCATGGCCGACGCTGCTTGCGGCCACGCTGCTGACAGCGGGTGTGCACCGCTCCGGCGCTAATCCCGTCTGGGAAAGCGAAGGCTGAACTGGGTGCCCGCATCCGTGCTGCTGACCACCACTTCACCACCATGCATATGCATGATCGACTGGACAATGGCCAGGCCCAGGCCGCCTGAATCATCGGGGTGGGAGCGGGATGCATCACAGCGGTAGAAACGGTCAAATATCCGGGGGAGGTGTTCTTCTGCGATGGGCGCCCCTTGATTCAGCACCTCAATATCCAGCCACTTCGGGGAAGGCGTGTTGCAGCGCAATGTGACGACGGTATCCGCCTCCCCGTAGCGAATCGCGTTTGCCAGAAGATTGGCCAACGCACGGCGTACCAGGCTGCTGTCCGCGCTCAGATGGCCGTGGGCGGTGGCCTCGATCCGAATTCCCCGCTCTTGGGCCATTCCCTCGAAGTAGCCAGAAAGCTGTTGGAATAATTTTTCCAAATCCACCGACTCCAACTGCAAGGCCGCGTCTTGCTTTTCTGCGCGGGCCAGAAACAGCATGTTGTCGATCATCCGCGCCAAACGCTCGTATTCCTCCTGCTGGGAGTCAAGCAACTGCGCATAGTCGTCAAACGTTCGGGGCTGGCTCAAGGCCAACTGGTTTTGAAGCATGAGATTGTTCAGCGGTGTCCGCATCTCATGGGCCAAGTCTTCCGAAAACTGGCCCAGTTTTGCATAGCCTTGCTCAAGCCGTGCAAGCATCAAGTTCAAGGCAGCCGTCAAGGCTTGCAGCTCTTGGGGCTGTTTTTGTTCATCCAGACGCAGGCCCAGATGCTGGGGGCTGACAGCGGCCGCTTGCTGGCTGAGCCGGTGCAAGGGGAAAAGCCCACGGCGCACCACTTCCCAGCCGACAGCAAAAGCCAGAAGCACACCGACCATCCACGCCGCGCCCAGGTTCCAGCGATAAGCGGCCATCATCTGCTCTCGCTCGGCCAGTAATTTGCTGGCGATGATAAACAGGTCCGAATCTCCGTTGTTGATCCGCTTCCAGGCCATGCGCGCTGTTTTTGCGCCTGCGGTGGTGAACAAGGGAAGGGGATTGAGTTCGGAGATGACCGGTGTCGGCAGGTTTTCCGGGTTCACCTCAATCAAAAGCGCACCGCTGCCATCCATAATCCATAGCGCATTGTCTTTGTTGCCCAGCATATTGGAATAAATCTTGGGCTGCTTTTTTAATAAATCGATGTTGTTATTGTCTTTGATAATGTTTTTGATGCGATCAATTCGCCCAAGCAAGGCCATGTCATCGCGGTAGGCGACTTCTCTTTCCAGCGCGTTGAAAACATAAGCCCCCATCAAGGCAAACAAAACTGCACTTGCCAATGCAAACAGCAAGGCGAGTCGTAACCGCAGGCTGGCATATTTTTGGCCTGTCACGGCAGTGGGTCCTCCATGCGGTAACCCATTCCGCGCACGGTTTGGATGAGCTTGACTGCAAACGCATCATCAATCTTGGCGCGCAGGCGGCGGATGGCCACATCCACCACATTCGTGTCGCTGTCGAAGTTCATGTCCCAGACCTGGGAGGCAATCTGGCTGCGCGACATCACCTCCCCCTTGTGCTGCAGCAGCAATTGCAGCAGGGCAAACTCTTTGTTCGTCAGGTCAATGCGCTGGCCGCCGCGCGTGGCCCGGCGTTTGCGAATGTCCACCTCCAGATCGGCCAGCGCAACAATGTCTTGCTGGCGCATCGGGGTTCTGCGCAGCAGGGTACGCACCCGCGCCAAAAGCTCGGCGTAGGAAAAAGGTTTGATCAGGTAGTCATCAGCGCCCAGCTCCAGGCCTTTGACGCGGTCCTCCACGGAATCTCGCGCCGTCAAAAAAAGCACGGGAACCTGGCTGCGCTCGCGAAAGCGGCGGATCACACCCCAGCCATCCATGCCGGGCAGCATGACATCCAGGATCAGTAGATCAAAGTCGCTGGATTGGGCGATGAACAGGCCATCAATACCATCGTGGGCCACCTCGACCTGATAGCCTGAATCTCGGAGACCCTTCTTCAGGTATTCTGCCGATTTTGTTTCGTCTTCAATGATTAATATGCGCATAAATTTATTAGTATTAATGCTGCGTTTTTAAAATCCAGAAATCATAACCATAAATAGAGGCTGGAACATTAAAAAAATGTAATGAAGCTGCCATCTTGGTGTTAAGCGCCCTGCGCAAAATGCCCGCTAATCGCTAAACAATTCGAATGCAGGATGACCAAAATGCAATGGCTTTCCACCACACCCGTGTGCGGTGTTCTTCTGATGACCGCAGTCCATGCCTTTGCCGCCCCGCCTGCGCCACTGCAGCAAAGCAATATGTCTCTCCCTTTGGCAAATGCTTTGGTGGAGGCAACCATGTCGGCCTGCCACGCACAAGGCCGTGTGGCCGTGGCCGCCGTGATTGACCGGGGTGGCCATCTGCTGTCTTTGCAGCGCGACGACCGGGTCGGCCCGCATAACACCGACGCTGCGATCAAGAAGGCATTCACTGCGCTTTCAACCAAGACACCTTCGCGCATTTTTGCGGAAAACGCCCGCAAGAACCCCGAATCCAACAATCTGAACACGATTGACAGCCTCTTGCTGATCGGCGGCGGCGTGCCCGTCAAAGTGGGCGACGAAGTCATCGGCGCGATCGGCGTGGGTGGCGCAGGGGGCTCCGTCTTTGACGAGGCTTGCGCCTTGGAAGCCATCGACAAAGTGCTGGGCACCGCCAAGTGACTGCCTTTATTACTTCAATTTCTTGTTCATTGACCTAAACCCAGGAGTTTTCATGCAAAAAACCAAACTGCTTCTCACCGGCCTGCTGCTGAACGCCGCCATCGCCACCTCCGCGCTGGCCGCGCAGAACCCTTTGAGCGTTCATGTGCTGAACTTGCAAGACGGCCTGCCGTCAGCGGGTGTGAACGTGAAGCTGGAAAAGAAGGTCAATGACAAGTGGGTGCAAATCAATGAAGGCGTCACCAACGCCCAAGGACGTATTGCCGCACTCTACCCCTCCGAGTCCACCATGGACAAAGGCAGCTACCGCGTCACCTTCCAGACCGAGGAGTGGTTCAACAAACAAAACACCTCCACCTTCTTCCCGGAAATCCCAGTGATCTTCAAGGCAGACGGCTCGGTCCCGCACTACCACATCCCCTTGCTGCTGAGCCCTTATGGCTTCTCAAGCTACCGGGGTAACTGATCGAGGTTTGAATGCTTGGCGGGCCTCGGGAACAGCAGCAACCTGAAGTGCTCTAGGACCGGCCAAGCGCGACCCTGGTCATCCATACGCGCTCAAACCGCCTGCCCAACCCCCCGCGTATCCGGCATGCGCGAAGCCCAGGCAAACACCGCCATCCCCAACAGCACCGTCACCGCCAGCCCTAGCGCCAGCATCAGGCCGCTATGAAAGAGCTGGGGGGCAACCAGGGCGGAGATGATGGTGAAGACCATCATCTGGCTAAAGCCCTGCAGCGACGAGGCCAGGCCGCGCATCTGGGGGAACTGGCCCATGGCTTCCAGGGTCAGGATGGGCATCAGCTGGGAGATGCCAAAGGTGTAGAGCGTGATCGGCAGGACGGCCCAGGGCACAGTGGGCTGCTGGGTCAGGCTGTTGTAGAGCAGGTTGCAGGCGCAGGCGATGAGCAGGCAGGCGTAGCCGATGCGCTTTTGCACGGTGGGCGGAATGCGGCGGGCAAAGATGCTGGAGACGGCCGAGCCCAGCATGGTGCCGGCGATCAGCGGGATGAACAGCCAGCCCAGCGAGGTTTCGTCCATGCCCAGGATGGTCATCACAAACTCAGCCGCTGAGCTGATGTAGATGGAGTTGGCGCCAGCCATCAGCGCCAGGCCGATGAGCATGGTGCGGAACTTGCGGTTGCGCAGCGCCTGCAGGTAGTTGCCGGCGATGACCTTGAGCTTTAACGGCGTGCGGCGCTCGGGCGGCAGGGTCTCGGGCAGTTGGCGCCAGATCAGCAGTGCCAGCACGGCGCCAAAGGCGGACAGAAAATAGAAGCTGTAGCGCCAGCCGCCATGGCTTTGCAGCCAGCCACCCAGCACGGGCGCCAGGGCTGGGGCCAGGCCAAACACCATCATGACGAGCGCCATCATGCGCTGCGCCTCGGCCCCTTGGTGCTGGTCTTGCACCATGGCACGCACGATCACCATGCCCGAGCCGGCGCACAGGCCTTGCACCAGGCGCATCAGCACCAGCGATTCGATGGATGCGGCAAAGGCCGCTGCCAGCGAGGTGACGCAGTAGCCCAGGGCGGAGACCAGCAGCACCCGGCGGCGGCCAAAGGTGTCGCTGAGCGTGCCGTAGAACAGCATGGTGGTCGCCATCGCAAAGACATAGACGCTCAGGGTCTGCTGCACCGCTATGGGTGATGCACCAAATTCCTGCCCAATGGCATGGAAGGAGGGCAGGTAGGTATCGATGCCCAGTGGACCAATCATGGTGCACAGGGCGAACAGCAGGGTGAGCGTAACGGGTGACTTTTGCATGGGGCGCTGGGCGCGCTGCCCCAGGCCGCAATCGCAGCAAGCGCTGCTTGGCCGTGCTGGCCAAAGGCTTGGATGGAGGAACAGGCGGGTGGGGGCGAGGGCGCCGAAATGAAGAAGCACTGGCCGCCCAGAAGACCTGAGCGGCAAAGCGGCAAGCAAGCATTTAACCAAAAAATGCGGTTGCCCGTGCTGGCTGGCTGCGCAGCTTAAAAGACCTGGGGCATTGGCCGCCTGAAATGCAAAGAGCGCGAAACTGTGTACACATTTCGCGCTCTTGGTTGGTGATCTTTGCTGTCTGGAGCGCCTAGCCCGCGCTGGGGCGTTCGGCGCCTTTGGGGCGGAAGGCTTTGCAAACAGCTTCCACGGTCTGCAGATAGGGGCCGCCGATCAGGTCGATGCAGTAGGGCACTGCCGCAAAGATGCCGGGCACCTGCTGCTGGCCGTCTGCGTCCTTCAGGCCTTCCAGGGTTTGGGCAATCGCCTTGGGCTGGCCGGGCAGGTTGATGATGAGGCTGCTGCCCCGGATGACGGCCACCTGGCGCGACAGAATCGCGGTGGGCACAAACTGCAGGCTGATCTGGCGCATTTGCTCGCCAAAGCCGGGCATCAGCTTGTCGGCCACGGCGAGGGTGGCCTCGGGCGTTACATCGCGCAAGGCGGGGCCCGTGCCGCCGGTGGTCAGCACCAGCGCGCACCCAGCGTCCACCAGCGCCACCAGGGTCTGGCTGATCAGCGCCTGCTCGTCGGCAATCAATCGGGTCTCGTACTGCACGGGGTTGCGCAGGGCGCGGCCCAGCCAGTCTTGCAGTGCGGGCAGGCCCTTGTCTTCATAGACGCCAGTGCTGGCGCGGTCGCTGATGGAGACCAGGCCAATCTTGACGGTGTCGTAGCTTGCGCTCATGGGGTTGCTTGCCTTGCTTGGCTGTGGTTAAGCCTGGTCGTCTTCATCGTCGCCGTCTTCGGCATCGGCAGCGCTGCGGCTGGCACCGTGCGAGGCCATCACGTGGTCGCGCACCAGCTGGAACAGCTCGCGGTAGGCCCGGCCTTTGCGGGCGGCCAGGCCGGTGGATTCCTGCACATTCGCGTCATGCGCGCTGGGCAGATCCTTGCGGGCCTGGCGCACCAGCGAGCGCAGCTGCTGGATGTCGGTATCGGGGGCTTCGTTGATCCATTGGGCGACCGCGTCGTCGCTGACGATCATGCGATCGCGCCACTGCTCTGCCGCATGCAGCAGGCCTTTTTCCAGGCTGGAGCCTTCTTTTTGCTCGGCCAGGGCGGCGTTGACAGCGGCGAGCTCTTTCTCATCGAGCTTGCGCATCAGCTTGCCGATGAACTGCATCTGGCGGCGCTTGCCTTCAAAATTGGTGATGCGCTTGGCCTCGGCCAGGGCAGTGGCCAGGATCTCTGGCAGCTCCAGCCGCTTGAAGAGGTCGCTGCGCAAGGTCAGCAGTTCTTTGCCCAGGTCTTGCAGGCCATCCATCTCCTTTTTCAGGTCGGATTTGCTCGACTCGGTGGTGCCTTTGAGTTCGGCCTTCAGCTCGATATCGAGTTCGCTGCCTTCGGCCACGAACTTGCCGCGTACGAAATAGCCTTTTTTGGGTTTGCGTGACATGGTTAAATGCTTTTGTTCAAAAGGCCATCGCCCGGCGCAGTGCCTGGGCGATGGCGGTTATCAGTATCATAGCGGGCAGTATGAAAAAATCCGTATCCAGCTCTAACAGCCAAGGCGATGCCAAGGCTGAGTCCGGCTTTAGCTACAGCCGCGCATTTTTCAAAGATCTAGTCGAGCAGGCGCTCTCGCATGCCAAAAAACTGGGGGCCAGTGATGCCGGGGCCGATGCCTCCGAAGGCTCCGGTCTGTCGGTCAGTGTGCGCAAAGGCGAGCTGGAGACGGTGGAGCGCAACCGGGACAAATCACTGGGGGTGACAGTCTATCTGGGCAAACGCCGTGGCAATGCCAGTACCTCCGACTTTTCTGCCCAAGCAGTGCAGCGCACCGTGCAGGCGGCCTATGACATTGCACGCTTCACCGCCGAGGACCCGATCGCAGGCCTGCCCGACGCAGCCGACATTGTGCCAGTAGCCGAGCACCGTGACCTGGAGCTATTCCATCCTTGGGCCATTGACAGCGAAGCAGCGGCCCAATTGGCCCTGCAATGCGAGGCCGCAGCTTTTGCCACCGACAAGCGCATCAGCAACAGCGAAGGCGCCGGTGTATCGGCCCAGCAAAGCCATTTCTACAGCGCCCACACCAACGGCTTTGCCGGTGGCTATGCCAGCTCGCGCCACAGCCTGTCGGTGGCGCCCATCGCTGGCAAGGGTGCCGATATGCAGCGCGATGCCTGGTACAGCAGCATGCGCCATGCGGGCGATCTGGCCGATCCGGCGGTGGTAGGCCGCTATGCCGCAGAGCGGGCGCTGTCGCGCCTGGGCGCACGCAAGATCCCCACCACCGAATGCCCGGTGCTGTTCGATGCACCGCTGGCCGCAGGCCTCGTGGGCTCGCTGGTGCAGGCCATCAGCGGTGGCGCCCTGTACCGCCGCAGCTCCTTTTTGCTGCATTCGCTGGGCAAGAAGGTCTTCCCCAAGCACATCCAGCTGGTGGAAGACCCGTTCATCATCGGCGGCAAGGGCAGCGCGCCTTATGACGATGAAGGCGTGCGCGTATCCAAGCGCTCGGTGATCGAGGACGGCAAGGTGGCCGGCTATTTCCTGTCCACCTATTCGGCCCGCAAGCTGAGCATGCACACCACTGGCAATGCCGGCGGCGCGCACAACCTGCACTTCTACTCGACCAAGACGCGCCCTTCGGACGACCTGGACGCCATGCTGCAAAAGCTGGGCACGGGCCTGTTTGTGATCGAGCTGATGGGCCAGGGCGTGAACCCGGTCACCGGCGATTACTCGCGTGGCGCCAGTGGCTTCTGGGTCGAGAACGGCAAGATTGCCTTCCCGGTGGAAGAAATCACTATCGCCGGCAACCTCAAGGACATGTTCAAGGGCATTGAGGCAGTGGGCGCCGATGCGTACAACGCCGGCTCCAAGACTTTGGGCAGTATCCTGATCAACCGCATGAAGGTGGCAGGGTCCTGATCCCTCGCCGCTGACTAGCGTCCAGCCCGCTCACAGCCATCCAATCGACGGGCGGCGGGCGGGTTTTATTTTTTTGTGTCAGCCGCTGGCCCAGGCTTGCCAGCGCTGTAAGGAGTGGGCTGTGTTTACCGGCATTATTCAAGCAGTGGCGCGCATCAGCGCCATCGACGACCAACCGGGGCTGCGGAGCTTTACCGTGGCCTTTCCCGATGGCTTCTGCGAAGACCTGGCCATAGGGGCCAGCGTGTCGCACGACGGCGTATGCCTGACGGTGACCGAGCTGGTGGATGCCACGCACGCACGCTTTGATGTGATGCAGCAAAGCCTGAACATCACCACCTTGGGCGCGCTGGAACTGGATTCGCCCGTCAACGTGGAGCGCGCCGCCAAGGATGGCGCCGAGATTGGTGGCCACCCGCTGTCAGGCCATGTGGACTTTACTGGCACCCTGGCGCAGGTGCGCCAGTTCGACAACAACCATGTGATGCGCGTGGCGGTGCCCGAGGCCTTCCGCCGCTATGTGTTTGCCAAGGGCTACATCGCCATCAATGGCGCCAGCCTGACCGTCGCCGAGGTGAACCGGCAAGAGGGCTGGTTCGAAGTCTGGCTGATCCCCGAGACCTTGCGCATGACCGTGTTTGGCAGCAAGCGCGCTGGCGACCGCCTGAACATCGAGATCGAGCGCAGCACTCAGGTGGTGGTCGACACCGTGCGCGAAGCGGTGGACGAGAGCCTGGGCCAACTCAAGCCCCTGCTTGAAGCGCTGCTGCGCGAGAAGGGCTTGAGCCTGGATGACCTGGTAACGCCGCCGCAGTTGCCCAAGGCCTGAGGCCCAAGGCCCAAGGACTGGATTAACGGGTCGCCACGATAAAGATCCGAGGAAAGGGCAGCAGTACCGTGCCGCTGGGCAGCGCCGGATAGGCCTGGCGGATGGCGGCCAGGTAGTCCGCCAGGTACTGCGCCTGCTCTTGCGCATCGAGCTGGGCCAGAAAAGGGCGCAGCGCCGAGCCTTTGAACCATTCCACCACCGCCTGGTGGTTGGCCAAAGGATGCATATAGGTCGTGCGCCAGGCATCGACCCGGCTGCACAGCGGCTGCAGCAGCGCGTAATACCAGTCAATGCTGTGCCGGTCCGGGTGGCGCACCGCGCCGATGCGCGAAGCCCAGGGGCCTTGTGCCGCCACCTCGCGCGCCAATACATGCGCAGGCTCTTGCAGGTTGTCGGGCGTCTGCACCGCCAGGCTGCCGCCAGCGCGCAACTGCTGCAGCAAATGCGGGTAGAGGCGGGCGTGGTCGGGCAGCCATTGCAGGCTGGCATTGGCCAGAATCACATCGACGGCTGGCGCCGCTTGCCAGTGGCCGATATCGGCCAGTGCAAACGCCGTTTGCGGCAGGCGCTCGCGGGCAGCGCGCAGCATGTCTTCGTCGTTGTCCAGGCCCGTCACGGCGGCGCCGGGGTAGCGGGCTTGCAGCACCTCGGTGGAGTTGCCGGGGCCGCAGCCCAGGTCAATGGCGGTCTGTACCTCCGTGTTCGGAATGGCGGCTACCAGGTCGCGCACGGGGCGGGTGCGTTCGGCTTCAAACTGGCTGTACTGCTGGGCGGACCAGGTCATGGGGTTCTCCTTGTGTGGTGCAGGGCACTGTAGTGCGCTTTACCCATGCTGACAAATGCGCTATAAAAACCTTATCCATACTTTTGAGGTATTGCTAGATGGAGCTGAGACATTTGCGGGCCTTGGTCTGCATTGCCGAATGCTGCAACCTGACCCGGGCTGCGCAGCAGCTGGGCATGCAGCAGCCGCCGCTGACGCGTTTGCTGCAGCAGCTGGAGGCGGAGATGGGGACTGCCTTGATGGAGCGCCTGCCGCGTGGCATGCGGCCCACCGCCGCTGGCCTGGCGCTGGTGCAAGAGGCACGCATTGTGCTGGCCAAGGTCGAGGCGATGGCCGCCCTGGTGCAGGATGCCGCCCAGGGCGGGCGTGGCCATGTGGCCATCGGCTTTACCAGCTCGGCAGCCTTGCACCCCTTGGTGGCCCAGGTGCTGCGGGCCTTCCGTGCCCAGTGGCCGCGTGTGAAGGTCACGCTGGAAGAGGCCGGCTCGGGTGAATTGCTGGAGGCCTTGCTGGCGCAGCGCCTGCATGCGGCCCTGGTGCGCTCGGCCTGGGAGGCGCAGCCCAGCCTGCACAGCCGGCATTTGCTGAGCGAGCCCATGGTGGTGGCCGGGCCGGCCGGGCATGCGCTGATGCAATCCAAGCGCGCCTTGCCGTTGGCCCAGCTGCGGGGCCAGCCGCTGGTGCTATACAAGCGGCCTGCGGGCCCGGGTCTGCACGATGGCATTGTGGCCGCCTGCGTGGGTGCGGGCTTTCATCCCCAGGTGGTGCAAGAGGCCCCGCGACTGACGGCCACCCTGAGCCTGGTGGCTGCGGGCCTGGGCCTGAGCATTGTGCCGGCCTCTATGCAGCACCTGCGCAGCGATGGGCTGGCCTACCGGCGGTTGACTGCTGCGCCCGGCCTGGTGGCACCGCTGATCCTGGTCAGCCAGCGCCGCCCGGAGGCCCAGGCCCGCGTGCTGCTGCAGCACCTGGGCAGCATCCTCGACCAGCAGCTGGCCCTGCAGTCGCCGCGCAAGGGAGCCGCCTGATATGCAAAAACGCGTTATGCCGTCGATGATGGCCTTGCAGTGCTTTGAGGCCGTAGCGCGCCACATGAGCTTTACCCTGGCGGCCCAGGATTTGTTTCTGACCCAAAGCGCGATCAGCAAGCAGATTGCGCAGCTCGAGGCCACCGTCTGCCAGGCGCTGTTCCACCGCTCGGCGCGTGGGCTGGCGCTGACCCCTGCTGGGCGCATGTACCTGGGCGAGGTGCGCAGCATCCTGAACCAGGTCGATGCCTCGGCCCGCTATGTGATGGGCTATGGCGAGGCGGACGAAACCCTGACGATTGCCGTGCAGCCCACCTTTGGCATCACCTGGCTGATTCCGCGTTTGCGGCAGTTCATGCAGGCCTACCCGCATATCCAGGTCGTCACCAAGGGCGATGCGCGGCCTTTTGACCTGATGCAGTCGCGCATTGATATCTCGCTGTTTTATGGCGAAGGCAGCCTGCCGGGCGCGGATTGCCATCGCCTGTTCGAGGCCGGTGTGGCGGTGGTCTGTGCGCCGGAGATCCTGCCCGCCCATGGCCTGGCGTCGCTCACCGATCTGGAGCAGTTGCCAATGGTCCAGTGCTCCTCCCGCCCCGAGATCTGGCGCGACTGGTTTGCCTGCCAGGGCTTTGTGCCGGCCGATGCCTACCGGGGCCCGCGCTTTGACACCTTCTCGATGTGCTTGCAGGCTGCGCAAGAGGGCATTGGCGTGGCCATCATGCCGCGCATGTTTGCCGAGCAGGCGCTGGCCCGGGGCAGGCTGGTGCTGCCCTGGTCTTTTGTGCAGCCCAGCGACGGCGCCTACCACGTGGCCTATGCCAGCCATTGCGCGGCCTTGCCCAAGATCCGCCATTTTGTCGATTGGGTGCTGGCGCAGGCCAGTGCCAGCCCGCCGACCGCATGAGCTTTTGGAATAGCCCGATCATTTAATTTCGTTTGCCCCGGGCCGGGGTGCTGTCAACAATGCGTGGCTTGAAGAAGAAACAACCACGGAGACCGCGCACCATGGCCGCGCTGCACCACTACCTCTCGATTGCCGATCTGGAACGCGCTGCCCGCCGGCGCATGCCCGCCTGTGTGCGCGGCTATGTCTGCGGCGGCACGGAAGACGGCGTATCGCTGCAAGAAAGCCTGCAGGCCTTCTCGCGCCTAGGCTTTGTGCCGCGTGGCCTGCGCCATGTGGCCCAGCGCAGCACGGCCACCAGCTTGTGGGGACAGACCTATTCGCTGCCCATGGGCTTTGCGCCCACCGGCTTTGCCGCCATTGTGATGAAGGACTGCGATGCCGCGCTGGCCAAGGTGGCGCAGGCGCAGGCGCTGCCCTTTATCATCAGCGGCGCATCGACCGTGCCGCTGGAGCAGCTGCAAAGCGTCCATGGCCAGCGCTGTTGGTACCAGGCCTACCTGCCGGGCAATATGGCGCGCATTCTGCCGCTGCTGCAGCGCCTGGAAAGGGCGCAGGTGCCCGTGCTGGTGATCACGATTGATACCTGCGTGGGCGCCAACCGCGAGAACCTTCAGCGCCTGCGCTTTACCGTGCCGTTTCGCCCCAGTTGGCGCCTGCTGCTCGACGGCCTGTGCCACCCGCGCTGGAGCTGCGATGTGTTCCTGCGCACGGTGTTGAGCCAGGGCGTGCCCCGCTTTGCCAACCTGGCCCATGAGGCCGGGCCGGCCATCACCGCCGACCCGCCCAACGGCTTTCGGGGCGAGCGCGACCAGCTCGACTGGGACTGCATTGACCAGATACGCGCCGCCTGGAAGGGCAAGCTGGTGCTCAAAGGCGTGATGCACCCGGATGACGCCAGGCAGGCCGTTGCCCACGGCGCTGATGCCGTCATCGTCTCCACCCATGGCGGGCGCCAGCTCGACGCCTGCATCTCGCCTTTGCAGGCGCTGCCCGAGATTCGGCAGGCCGTGCCGGCCGGCTATCCGGTGTTTATCGATGGCGGCTTTCGCCGGGGCAGCGATGTGCTCAAGGCCATGGCGCTGGGCGCCGATCTGGTCTTTACCGGCCGGCCGCAGCTGTTTGGCGCGGCCGTGGCTGGCGAGGCGGGCATTGCGCACGCGGTGCAGCTGTTCCGCCAGGAGCTGATGACCAACCTGGCCTTGCTGGGCGTGAACCGCCCGCAGGAGCTGACACCCGACTGGCTGCGGGTCCAGGGAGATTTTTCGCTGCGCCAGGGCCAAAGCTCAAGCCAACGCTAAAAGCTAGAAGCGGGAAGCGCAGCCTTCGTTTGCAATCAAGGAGACAAAAAATGATGAAACCAAGCAAGGCCGTACTGGCCGTGGCCGCCGCATTGGCGGTGTTGCCTGCAGCACATGCACAAGGCGCCGGCTACCCCAGCAAGCCCGTCAAGCTGGTGGTGGGCTATGCACCCGGCGGCGCCACCGACATTGGTGCGCGGCTGATGGCCGACGCGCTGGGCAAGGACCTGGGCCAGACCTTTATCGTGGAAAACCGCCCGGGCGCCAACAGCAATATCGGTGCCGAGTATGTGGTGCGCGCGCCGGCCGATGGCTATACCTTGTTTGTGGGCTCTATCTCCACAGCGATCAACCAGGGCCTCTACACCAAGCTGGGCTTTGATGCCGGCAAGGACCTGGTGCCCGTGGCTCAGCTCAATGTGGTGCCCAATATTCTGGCGGTGAGCGCCAAGCTGCCGGTCAACTCGGTGGCCGAGTACATCGCCTACGGCAAGCAACACCCGGACAAGCTGAGCTGTGCGTCGCCGGGCAGTGGCTCGTCGGCCCATCTGGGCTGTGAGCTGTTCAAGCTCAAGACGGGAACCAGCATCTTGCATGTGCCCTACCGCGGCAGCGGCCCGGCCGTGTCGGACTTGCTGGGTGGCCAGGTGGATTCGATGATGGACAACCTGCCGCCGCTGCTGGCGCAGATCCGTGCGGGCAAGCTCAAGGGTTTGGCGGTGACCACGGCCGAGCGCGTCGATTTTGCGGCAGACATCCCCACCGTGGCCGAATCCGGCGTGCCCGGCTTTGAGGTGGCCGCCTGGTTTGGCGTGTTTGCGCCCGCCGGCACACCGGCACAGGTGGTGGAGTCCGTCAACAAGGCCATCAACCGGGCGCTGAATACCAACCCCGATGTGCGCGCCAAGTACCAAGCCAACGGCTTTATGCAGCCGCCGGCGCCCAACTCGCCGGCCAGCTTTCAGCGCTTTTTCAACAGCGAAATCAAGCGCTGGGCCGACGTGGCGCAGGCCACCAAGCTGAAGATCGACTGATACCGTTCTCGGTCCGGGGCGGCCGCATCAGTGCGTCGTGGCTGCCAGCTTGCTGGGCAGCAGCAGCGACACCCCGGCGGCCAGCACCAGCAGCACGGCGGCAGCGCCAAAGGCAATCCAATGGGTGCCGAACTGCTCGTAGGCCCAGCCGCCCAGCCAGCTGCTGATCATCGCGCCAATTTGGTGGCCCAGGTAGGCGCAGCCATAGAGCATGCCGACCAGCTTGATGCCGTAGAGATCACCCAGAATGGCCGAGGATGCGGCAATCGAGCCGGCCCAGACAATGCCGCCCAGGGCGGCCACGGCATAGAGCTGCCAGTGGTGGATGACGGCAACGAGCCCGACAAAGCCCAGTCCGCGCACCAGGTAGATGACGGCCAGGATATAGCGGCGCGGCACCATGTCGGACAGCTTGCCCAGGCCCAGGGTGCTGAAGATGGCGACCAGGCCAATCAAGCCGATGCCGCCTGCGCTGCTGCCGGCATCAAAGCCATGGTCCATCAGCATGGGCACGCCATGGGTGCCCAGCAGGTTCATGCTGAAGCCGCAGGCAAACAGGCCCAGAAAGATCTGCCAAAAAGGTGCCGTGGCAACGGCTTGCGCAAAGCGCAAGCTGGGCGCGGCCGGCTGGCCGGCCATCGCGCGCAGGCGCTCCTGGCGGGCCGCCTGCTCGGCGGGGGTCAGGTCGGTGTGCTCAGGCGCATCGTCGCGCACCACCCACAGCGCCATGGCCGTGACGATCAGCGCAAACACCAGCGCAAAGCCCAGCAGGGTGTGCTGCCAGCCCCAGCGCGCAATCGTGAAGGTGAAGACCGGCGTCATCACCGCAATGCCGGCCATGGAGCCGGTGGACAGAAAGAACAGTGCCATGCCGCGCTGGCGCGTGAACCAGCTGCTGATCATGGGCGTGACCGCCACCGGGCTGGTGAAGGCCAGGCCCAAGGACAGTGCCACGCCGTAAGACCAGAAGAACAGCCAGGGCGTGCGGGCGTTGACGGCCCAGATGCTGGAGAGCACCACGATGACGGTGCCCAGCAGCAATACCCGCCGCGTGCCATGGCGCGCTACCAGCCAGCCGGCCAGGGGCATGCCCAGGCCATAGCACAGCATGCCAATGGCGATGATGGAGGACAGCAGGCTGCGGCTGAAACCCAGGTCTTGCGACAGCGGCACGATGAAGGGACCGATCCCCATGCGCATGCCCACCGTGAGCAGAGTGAGGAGGGTGGAAGCTGCGACGATCACCCAGCCAAAATACAGGCCGCTCGGCGGCGTAGGGCCCGGAGGCAGGGAGGGGTTGAGCGCTGTCATGACGCGTTGGCCGCGAGGCGCCCGTCAGAGGCCTGCGCAACAAGGGATGAGTGAGTGCCGATGATAGGCCTGGGCGCAGGATCGGCAAGCCCGAAGGCAGGGCTGGATGTCGCCCGCGCGGCAGCCTTGCTGGACGGGTGTTCAGCGCTGGGGTGCTGGAGCGGCCGTTGCTGCGGTATCGGGCAGCAGCATCAGCAAGCTGCGGTTGTAGTCTTCAACCACCATCAGCTGGCCTGCATGGTTCAGTGCCAGGCCGGTGGGGCGGCCCAGCGGGCGGGTTTTGCCGTCTGCTGTCCATCCAGTGAGCCATTCCACGGGTTGGCCACCGGGTTTGCCGTCTTTCTGGCGGGCAAAGCCCACCACGCGATGGCCTTGTGGGCCGTGCCAGGCCGCCAGCAGCTGGCCGTTGAAGGGGCTGGCCAGCGGGGTGGCGAGCAAATGCAGTGGTGCGGTGTGGGCGGGCCAGCGCATATGGGGTGTCTTGGTGGCCGTGCAGCGGGCGCGTTGCTCATAGCCGCGTGCCAGGCGCTGCTGGCCCAGGCAATAAGGCCAGCCATAGTCGGCGCCTTCCACCAGCTCGTTGAGCTCTTCGGGGGGCTCGTTCTTGTCGCGGTAGTCGATGTTGTTTTCGGCCTGCCACAGGCTGCCGGCAGCGGGGCCGTCGGGTAGGGTGGCAAGTGCCACAGAATTGCGCAGGCCCAGCGCAAAGGGCGCAAACTGCTGCACCGGCGACTGCCCTTTTACAGCGGGGTTGCGCAATACCGCGCGCCAGACCGCGCCCCGGAACTGCATCGCGCCGCGCTCGGGGCAGGGGTAGGGCAGCGCGCCCTGCGCGTCTTGGCAGCGGTCGCTGACCGAGCCTATGTTGACGTAGAGGCTGCCATCGGGCCCGAACGTGATTTCCTTGAGCGGGTGGGCACCGTCGTCGGGCAGCTGGTCCAGAACGGTCTGCGCCTGGATCGCCTGGCCTGCAGCGGGCACGGGTGTGCGCCAGATACGGCCTGCCTCGCCAATATAGATCTGCGCATCGGGCCCGCGCACCAGGGCCAGCGGGCGGTCGAGCTTGTCGGCCAGCACGTGGACCTGGGGGCGCTGTGCGGGGGTGGCAGACGGCTGCGCTGGCAAGCGCAGCTCCAGCAGCCGGCCCTGGCGTGGCACCCAGCTGCCCATGTCGATGATCCACAGGCGCCCGGGGCTGATCTCCAGCAGCCGGCGCGGCGCGCGCAGGCCCTCGCGCTCATCGGCGACCAGGGCCACGCAGCTGCCGGTCGGGCTGGCGATGCTGACTTTTTCATAGCCGCCGCAGCGGCCCTGGGGCGTGTAGCCCCGTGCATGCGCCAGCGGCGCCCAGGCCAGCAGCACGCTGGCCAGCGCTGTGACCGTTGCCTGGAGCGCCAGGCGCTCAGTCCAGCAGCTGCGCAATCGCCTTGCCCACATCCGGCGTCTTGCCCTGGCCACCCAGGTCGGGCGTGCGCGGGCCGCTCAGAATCGTCTGGCTGATGGCCTCGACGATGGCATCGTGGGCGCTGCGCCAGGCGCCCTTGCCGTCACCCAGGAAGTCCAGCATCAGCGCGACCGACCAGATCATCGCGATCGGGTTGGCAATGTTCTGGCCATAGATATCGGGCGCCGAGCCATGCACCGGCTCAAACAGCGAGGGGAAGTCGCGCTCGGGGTTGAGGTTGGCAGAAGGTGCCAGGCCAATGGTGCCGGTAGTGGCAGGGCCCAGGTCGCTCAGGATGTCGCCAAACAGGTTGGTGGCAGCCACCACATCGAAGCGGCCCGGCTGCAGCACAAAGCGGGCGGTCAGGATGTCGATGTGCTGCTTGTCCAGCACTACATCGGGGTAGTTCTTGGCCATGGCCTCGGCGCACTTGTCCCACCAGGGCATGCTGATGGCAATGCCGTTGGACTTGGTGGCCAGGGTCACATGCTTTTTGCTGCGGCTTTGGGCCAGGTCAAAGGCAAATTTCAGCAGGCGGTCGGCGCCCTTGCGGGTGAACACGGACTCTTGCAGCACCATCTCGCGGTCCGTGCCTTCGAACATGATGCCGCCCAGCGCGGTGTATTCGCCCTCGGTGTTCTCGCGCACCACGTAGTAGTCGATATCACCGGGCTTGCGGCCGGCCAGTGGGCAGGGCACGCCTTCAAACAAACGCACCGGGCGCAGGTTCACGTACTGGTCGAACTCGCGGCGGAACTTGAGCAGCGAGCCCCAGAGCGAGACATGGTCGGGCACGGTGGCGGGCCAGCCCACCGCGCCAAACAGGATGGCGTCAAAGCCTTGCAACTGGGCCTTCCAGTCGTCGGGCATCATCTGGCCGTGGGTGGCAAAGTAGTCGCAATGCGCCCAGTCAAAATGCTGCATCTCCAGCGGCAGGTCAAAGCGCTTGGCGGCGGCCTCCAGCACGCGGATGCCCTCGGGCATCACTTCCTTGCCAATGCCGTCGCCCGCCAATACCGCGATACGTAGTTTCTTGCTCATGCTGGTCCTGAAATTCTGGTGAATAGGGATGTTGGCCGCCCGGGTGACTGGCCGCGCTCGCAAAGGCCATGGCTGGGCTCTACAATCGCTCGTCCTTGCACCTGGGTGCCGGGGCTGGGGTGTCTGGATGGCATCCTAGCGCTGTTGGAGCGGCTGCGCAGCATGGTGCGAGACAGCCTGCACCGCTGGCGCCTCATTTTGCAGTCTGCCGTGTCGCCTTTTCCTTTTCCCCCTGAGTCCCTGGCCGTATTGGCTGCCGCCTGTTGGGCGATGGCTGCGCTGTTCTCGGCCCCTGTTGCACGCAAGATGGGGGCCTTTGCCTTTACCCGCTGGCGCATGGTGTTTGCCACCGTGATGCTGGGCGGCTGGGCCACAGCGGCGGGCACCTGGGGCAGCCTGAACCTGGCCTTGGTCAGCGTGCTGGTGCTGTCGGGCTTTATCGGCATCTTCATTGGCGACACGGTGCTGTTCGCCTGCATGAACCGGCTGGGCCCGCGCCGCTCGGGCATTTTGTTTGCCACGCATTCGATGATGTCGGCCGTGCTGGCGGCCTTGTTCTTGGGCGAGCGCATGGGCGCCGTCGCCATGCTGGGTTGCGCGCTGGTGCTGAGCGGCGTGATGTGCGCCATTGCCTTTGGCAAGCGTGCAGGCAACGAGTCGAGCCTAGAGGCCACGCGTGGCCGGTTGGGCATTGGCGTGGGTCTGGGTCTGATTGCGGCCTTGGGCCAGGCGCTGGGCACCTTGGTGGTCAAGCCGGTGATGGGCCCGGATGTGGACCCGGTGGCCGCATCGGCCGTGCGCATGGCGGCGGGTTTTGGCTTTCATGCGGTGCTGCTGCTAGTGGGCTGGAAGCCCGCGCGGCTGACCGCCATGATGGAGCGCCGTGACTGGTTGCTGCTGGCGGGCAGCGCTTTCCTGTCGATGGCCATGGGCATGACCTTGATTCTGGCCGCCCTCAAATATGGCAGCGCCGGCCTGGTGGGCATGCTGTCTTCCGTCTCGCCCATCCTGCTGCTGCCGCTGCTGTGGTGGAAGACCCGGGTGCCGCCCACCCTGGGTGCCATGGCCGGCGCGGTGCTGACCGTGGCCGGTGTGGTGCTGATTCTGATGCGCGCCTGAGACGCACGCAGCCACCGGGCTAGAAAGCCGTACCCAGGCCCCGCTTCATGCCTCGGCGGTCGGCCGTGCGCAGCGCCAGCAGGGAGTTTTTCTGGGTGCTGCTGTCATCGGGCAGTGCATCGCTGCGCGCCAGCTCACCTGCTTTCAAAGCCTTGCCCGAGCCCATATCGGTCTGCAGCACAAAGCGGTAGTCCTTGAGGTAGACACTGCCCCGGCCGGAGATCGTGAAGGTCTCCACACAGCGCACTTGGGCAGTGGCCGGGTTCAGAAAGCTGCAGCGCACGCCGCCGCCAGCCGTGGTGGCGGCCGTGCCATCGACCTGGGTCAGCGCTACATGCGCGGTCTCCTTGTTGGTGGTGTCGTGGAAGGTCCAGTTGCCCAGCAGGCTGGCAGGGTCTGGCGCGACGGGCGCGAACACAAAGCGCTCGATGGCCACCGCCCCTTCACCCGGAAAACGGATATGGCCGCGTGTGGGCGAGCTGAAATCCAGAAACACCTCGCCAGCGCTGGAAGCCTCGGTACCACTGCGCGGGCCGCTGCCAAAGTAGCGGCCGCCCTGGTAGCTTTTAAGCGGCGCGCTGGCCTGGCCATTGGCAAAGGCGCCCACGCCCAGGTGGAAGGTGGCATGGCCATCGGCCTGGTAGTTGTAGACCTGCATGACCAGGGTGCCGGTCTGCACATCGATGGCCATGCCGCGTCCGGGCTGGCCATTTTTCTCGCCGGTCACGATCCAGGTGCCGCTGGCGGGCACGGGCGTGGTTTCGCTGAACACCAGGGAGTCATAGCCATCCGGGCTGAGCAGGCGCTGCCCCACCAGCTGGTAGCTGCTGCCGTCCAACTGCGCCGAGCCGCTCAACTGGTGCAGCACCGTCTGGAACTGCAGCCTGACGGCGGGCGTGGCACTGCCGTTGCTGCAGTTAAAGCCTTGCAAGGTCGGGCTGTAGCTACATGTTGTCGGGATTTGCGTGCCATCGGCCAAGGCCATGATCAGGTAGGGACTGGTGCTGTCCACCCCGCTGAGTGCGAGGGCCGATGAGACCGCCCTGCCGGTGCTGTCTTGCATGGACAACAGCCAGTAGGCACCCGGTAAGGCGGAGGGCGCGGTGTTGTCGAAGCGGAAGCGCTGTATCGCCACCGTAGGCTCGCCGGGAAAGCGCAGCTGTGCCTGGGTGGCGCTGGTGAATTCAATGCGGACCTCGCCAGCATCGCCATCCTCGACGCCTGACAAAGGCCCGCTGCCGAAATAGCGCCCACCCCGGTAGCTTTTGAGCGGGGCGGCCACCTGGTTGCCATCGATGCTGCCGACGGCCAGATGGAAAGTCGCATTGCCATTGGCCCCGTAGTTGTAGACCTGCATCACCAGCACGCCATCCTGCACATCGATGGCCATGCCCCGACCCGGCTTGCCGTCTTGCTCGGCGCTGACGATCCAGGTACCCGGCAAAGGGGTGAAATCGCTGGCCGCCTGTGCCGGCGGGCTGCCCAGCAGCACCAGGGCGCCGGCCAGCAAAGAGGATCGAAAGAGCGGGCTGCGCTGCAGCCAAGGGCGAACAGTACGGGACATGATTCACTCCTGCTAGCCGGGATGGCTACGGCGCCCATATTGCTACAAATGTTTACGGCTTGTGGGATTGGTCGACGGTGGCAAGTGGTTAATCACTTGCGGGGGAAGGGCGCAAAAAAGCCAGGGAATGGTTTCGCTGCCATCACCTGGCCTGGGTTGGGGTGAGCGTTGGTCAACTGCGCACTTCAGGCGCCGCTTACTTGATCAAACGCACTGCGCCCGACATGCTGACCGACACGGTGGTGTAGCCGGGCTCCAGGCCCACGGGGGCGCTGCTGTCTTCCATCTTGCTCATCATGGCCACGCCCCGGCCCATGCGGGGCATCGGCTGGCTGCTGCCACTTTGGCTCAGATTGATGGTGTCGTACTCGTACTGCGCGTAACCCATGGCATTGGCGGTGACCTTGGCCTTGGCGTTGAAGTTTTTGACCGCCTCGGCAATCAGCTGGTCTTGCGCCTTGTTGCGCGCCGCATCCGACAGGCGGAAGCCCGATCCGCTCAGGCGGGCCTTGTCCATCAGTGCTGCCATGGTCTGGCCGAGCACGGCGGTGTCCGTCGACTCCAGCTGCACATTGAACTGGGTGCGCCAGCTGGTGACCTTGCCGTCCTTGTTGTAGACCGGGGTGGTGAACAGGTTCTCGGTCGTGACCTGCAGGACCTGGGACTTCTTGGCGGTGGCCAGCACATCGGCCAGCGCCGTCTTGCCCAGTTGCTGGGCCTGGGCCTGGTCCTTGGATTCCTTCTCGACGCTGAACTGCGCCCAGGCCGTGTCTTCAGGCACGCGGGTGGTGGCTTCTGCATCCAGGTTCAGGCTGGGGCGTTTGTCGACAGTGGCAGGCGTGGTGTTTTGGGCCATGGCAGTAGAGGCTACAAAGGGGGTGGCGGCGATCAAGGCGGCGGTGGCCAGCATGCGCATTTTTTTCATCAAAATTCCTTTTCAAAACAGTCACGGAGGGCATCCTGCCGAAGGCCTGGGTGCCCGGGTTGCCGGGCTTGGAGTGGGCGATGGGCTGCAAGTTTCGCAAGCCTTACCATCTGTTCCAAGTCTCTTGGGGCAGGCCCTGCCCCGCAGCAAAGAGCCACAGCGTAGGCTGGCGTTGGCGGCAGCCATGTAGGACAGACTGCCGCAATGGCCCGGGTTGAGGGATTTTCACATTTGGGCCTGGGCCGTGGACCCATTCTTAACCCGCAATGGCCTGGCTGTCGCGCAACGCCGCAATGCTGTCGTCGCCATAGCCCAGGCTGCGCAGCAGCTCCTGCGTGTGCTGGCCCAGTTGAGGCGGGTCCATGCGCACGCCCAGGCGCTCACCGGCCATGCGCAGCGGCAGCAAGGTGGTAGGTGCCATTTGTCCGGCGCGTTCCCCATCGCTCAAGCGCACAGGGGCCAGGCCGCCGCTGGCCAGCAGATGCGGGTCGTCCAGCAGTTCTTCGGGCTTGCTGATCGGGGCATAGGGCAGGCCGTTGTCCTCAAATACCTGGCCAATGTGCGCCGCAGTCATGGTGGCAAAGCGCTGGCGCAGCTCGGGCAGCAACTGGGGGCGCAGGCGCACCCGCTCGTTGTTGCTGGTGTAGCCGGGGTGGGCCAGCAGATCGCCCCAGCCAAAGGCCTTGCACAGGGTGCTCCACTGCGCATCGCTCACCGCTGCCAGAAAGATCTGGGCGCCATCCTGCACGGTGAACACGTCATACACCGACCAGGCCGAGATGCGGTTGGGCATGGGCTCGGCGGCCTGGCCGGTCACCGCGAACTGCATCATGTGCTGGCCCACCAGGAACACATTGTTCTCGAACAGCGCCGAATCGATCTCCTGGCCCCGGCCGGTCTGGGCACGCTGCATCAGTGCGGCCATGGCACCTATGGCACCGAACATGCCGCCCATGATGTCATTCACGCTGGTGCCCGCGCGCAGCGGGTCGCCGGGGCGGCCGGTCATATAAGCCAGGCCGCCCATCATCTGCACCACCTCATCCAGCGCGGTGCGGTGCTCGTAAGGGCCGGGCAGAAAGCCGGTGTGGTTTACATAGATCAGGCGCGGGTTGAGCTGGGACAGCGCGCGGTAGTCCAGCCCGTACTTGCGCATCACGCCGGGCTTGAAGTTCTGCACCACGATATCGGCCGTGCTGGCCAGGCGGATCGCCGCCTCCAGCCCCGAGGCCTGGCGCAGATCGATGGCCACGCTCTTCTTGTTGCGGTTGAACATCGGGAAAAAGCCGGCGCCCGCGCCCAGCAGATGGCGGGTGCGATCGCCCTCAACCGGCTCAACCTTGATGACCTCAGCGCCCAGATCGGCCAGCACCAAACCGCAGGTGGGTCCCATCACCATGTGGCTGAATTCGACCACGCGCAGGCCGGCCAGCGGCAGGGTGGAGGGGGCGGGGGGCGTGCTCGGTGGTGTGTTCGGGGGAGCGGAAGCGTCGTTGTGGTGCATGACTCAGGAAAGCGAAAGCGAAAGCGTCGGCAGGCCGGGGGTTGAGCGCAGGGCTCGGCGTATCTTGCCGCAGTTGCGGTAGCAGCTGGCAAGCCGTGTAGGGACAGCGGTGTTTGCCGTATGTACCACATCCGGGCTAGACCCGGTGCTCTGGGCTGTCCCGGTTGCGAAGAAGCTGGGCAAAAAAAAGCCTTCCGCCGCTGGGCAGAAGGCCGGGTTGCTGGCGGGGCTAGGCGCGGATGTCACCGTGCCATGGATGTCCCGCCACCAGACCTCAATTGGTTCTAAAGGTGTTGGTGTAGATGAAGGCCTCACCGGTTTCCTTGATCGTGAAGCTGAACTTCAGATTAACCGTCTTGCCATTGGTATAGGTGCTGCGCAGCGCAAAGGATACAGGTTTGTCCGAAGTGACCACTTGGCCTTCAGTCAGACCTTCAAAAGACGCTTTGATGCTGGACCCCGAGGTCAGGTTGGTCGCTTTGAGGTCGGCAATCGTGTAATCCGCGCCATTGACTTGGAGCTTGTACTGCGCAATCTTGTAGGTGTTATCGCAAGCACCCACGCAAGCTACGCTGGCGCTGATCTCCGACGAAGCGGTGTATGGCCAGCTCAGCGCCTGGCCCGACGCGGAGGAGTCATCGTCGCGCAGCAGCTGGATGCCGTCCTTGGGCATGACGGTTACCGTCACCTTGGCTGCCGCACTGTCCTTGCTGCCATCATTGACCACGAGCGTGATCACATAGCTGCCAGCTTTGTCGGCGACAAAGCTGGGGCTGATGGTGTCGGCAGACTTCAGTTGTGCCTCGCTGCCTGCAGGGGCAGAGCTCAGCGTCCACTTGTATGTCAGGCGCTTGCCGGCCGCAGCCTTGCCGCTGCCTTCCAAGGTCACGGTGCCGCCTTCCACTGCGCCGGTCACCGTGCCGATTTGGGCGGTAGGCGCTATTGCCTCGCCGTTGCCGGGGTTGCTGCCTTCGTCGTCGACGGGGTAGAGGGGGCCGCCTTGCACGAGGTTGCCCTGGCCGTCAGCAATACGGATAGCGGTCAACTCGGGAGAGCTGTTAGGCAGGGAGCCGCCATCGCCCAAAATAGCGCGGGCCGCACCATAAAAACCGGCGCCCAGGCGAATGCGCTGCTGGTCAGAGGTGACTGTCTTAGGTTCGCAGACAAAGCGCAGATCCAGCCAGTAAGACACCGTGCAGGTGTAGCCCGCATCCTTGTCTTCGACCACACCGCTGGAGGTTTTCTTCAGGTTGAGAATGCGGTGCTTGACGGCGCCAGCATGCGGCACCAGTGCCCAGGTGCCAACGAGACTGTCCACGCTGTCCTGGTTGATCCCGAAGTAAAAGCGCTTGAAGGCCATGGGGTCTTCTTTGGGGAACTGAACCAGGCCGGTCACGGTGGTGTTGAAGGTGATCTGTTCAGGTCCAACATACACGTCTTCTACGCCATCTTGCGCAGGGCCGCCCAGATAACGTCCGCCCTTGTACTTCATCACCGGGATGGCAGGCAAAGATGGGTTGACCGAGCTGGGGCTATGGGTGGCCATGCCGATATGGAAAGTCGCATTGCCCTTTTCATCGTAGTTGTAGATGGGCATGAACAGCAGGTGCTTGCTGCCGACCGGCTTTTGCAGGTCCAGGGAGATGCCTCGGCCCGCTTTGCCGGTGACTTCGCTGCTGATAATCCAGGTGCCGGCTTCGGGCAGAGAGTTGCGGCGGAAATAAGCGCGCGTGACGACCTTGTTTTCTTCGATCGCGTACGCCGTTTGCTCCACCCGAGCGCCCATCACCTTGGTGTCGCTACCGTCAAGCGTCATCGTGCCTTGCAGGTCGTCGATGCTGCGCTGCATGACCAGGCTGATGGGCTTGCGCACGGCACTTCCCGAGCTGGTGTCCACTTGTTCGCCGACGCAGCTGAATTCCATGTTCGAGCCCAGGTACTCGCATTCCATGAAGCCATGTTTGTTGGGCGTAGCCAGGTCCAGCGTATGCACGGTAAATTTGCTGCTGGATTTGTAAGGCCAGCCTGCAGCCATGTTTGGGACCATGGCCATTTGGGTGCCAATGGCCGTATCGGCAAAGAAGGTCGAGGTGGGTTTGCCATCCGCATCCATCGTCACCATGGCCCAGCGCTCGACAAAGGCGGGGTCGGACCATTGGTCCTCTGGCGTGCTTTCGTAGTTGAAGCGTTGCATCAGCTTGGGCTCTTCGCCTGGGAGCTGGATGGTAGCGGTAGTGCGGCTGGTGAATTCAATCTTCACATTGCCGGCATTTCCAGCTTCCACGCCATCGCGGCGGCCGCTTCCAAAGTAAGGTCCATCCTTGTACTTTTTGAGGGGTGCGTCCACCTTGTTGTCAACCACTGCGCCTGTTGCCATGTGGAAGGTGGCACTGCCGTCTTTGTTGTAGTTGTACAGCTGCATCAGGAAGATGCCGTCTTGGACATCAATGCCCATGCCGCGGCCGGGCTTGCCGCCCAATTCCTCGGCAATGATCCAGTTTCCGTTCTGTGGGGCAATCGTGTTGGCAGCCCAACCTGCGGAGACGGCGCAAGATATCAGCGCAGCTGTAATGCTTTTGGAGATCAGTCGCATGGGTGTTTTCATAGGAAGTGAAACTAGGCGGTACGGCACGCAAAGACATAGCAACATGTCGTTGAGACCGACGGTCAACCGGGCATTGTAAAAGCAGGATGGCAAGATGCGAGATTTTGCTGGTATTCGTTACTAATTCCTGCACTTAGGCGTCCCATTCCGGGCGGTATTGGCCTGTGGCTACACATGGCATCAGGAAGATGCACCGGTCCTGTCAAGTGCCGACCGGTCAGTGGAAGCCCAGGCCGCAAAGTGATCGGTCCTGAGGGGGGATACACCTGTGGCTTGGTGGTATACCGATTGTGAAATAAAATGATACAAATATCACATATTGAAATTATGACTCTGGTCCGTGTTGCGATGAAGGGTGGTTTCACGCTTTGTTAACCAAAGTGAATACATGGAATCGAAGGCTTGGTTTTGATAATTGATTAAGTTAATATATTTTTTGAATTTCCTCTGATGAGTACAGGCCCTGTTGCTGCGCAGGCAGGCAGGGCTTTGGTACGTCAGTGACCGTGGTTTCAACAAGATTGGTAAAGGTGTGATGGGTTCAGTTAATGGGATGGCACTGGGTGACAGGCTGGTGCGCGCGACGGTGGGGCTGGGTTGTCTGGTAGGGCTGGCTTGCGCCCATGCCGCGGACAATGTGGGTGCCGTCTGGGGCAGCTTCAACAGCAACAGCTGGACGGCGACGACCAGCAATGCCGCCACCGCAGCGGCGGCCAATGGGCGCAATGATTTGTTGGCGTTCACCGCCGGTGGCGTGCGCTACTCGACCGGGGTCAACGATGCCGTGTTGACTGGGGCCTTCCAGGCAGCGGTGTTCCAGGCCTTTACGCCCAACCCCAGCTCACTGCCGGCCACTGGCGGGCTCAATGCCATTGCCCAAAGCGGCAGCTACGACGTCTCCAAGACGCGGGCGTCGTACTTGTCCGACGGCGTGCATGGCCTGGACCTGAGCACCGCCTTGTTCAATATCCCTGCGGGTTCGCTGCGCTTCAATGCCAGCGTGGGCAATCCCGAGTCCACCACGGATGCGGTGCCCGATGTGCTGGTCACCCAGGTGGGCCAGCCATCGAGCAGGTCAGACCAGTTCTACTTTATTGACGACACCGGCGCAGTGGTGGGCAATACCGTCACCATCACGCTGAGCAGCGTGCCAGTCGTAGCCCGGCAGAACTGGCAGTTCTGGAACCCCAACCACACCAAGTCCACGGTAGGCGATGGCAGCCGCGATCTGCGCATGCGCGCCTACCATTTCGCCGACTTCGGCATCACGCCTGAGAACATGGCGCGGGTGGCCGGTTTTGTGCAAACGCTCAGCGGTGACTCTGACATTGCCTTTGTGGCCTACAACCAGGAGGCGGTAAGCACGCCTGCCTCCCTGAGCGTGCAAAAGACCAACCAGGTCGCGGCGCTGACGGCGGGCGCCAGCGCGGTCTACACCGTGACGGTGAGCAATGCGGGCGGCTCGGTGGCCAGCGATGTGTCCTGGCTGGACAGGCCAGACGGTGTGCGCGTGCTGGGTATCCAGGCCGCTGCGGTGGGCGCGGGCAGCGATGCCGGGGTCTGCGACAGCAACGGCTGCAGCGCTATGGTGCTTGCGCCTGGTGCGTCCATCACCTACCGCGTGGAGGCCGAGGTGACCGGGCCGGTGGGATCGATGGCATCGAACACCGCCTCGGTGGATGGGGCCAATTGCAGCAGTGGCAGCCCCAGCAGCTGCACCAGTACCGACACCGATCTGGTCGTCGCGGCCGACTCGGTCAGCGTGGTCAAGACCAATGGGGTTGACCGC
Source organism: Comamonas sp. BIGb0152 (assembly GCF_024809975.1). GTDB lineage: Bacteria > Pseudomonadota > Gammaproteobacteria > Burkholderiales > Burkholderiaceae_C > Comamonas. The sequence continues at coordinate 131,275 of NZ_JANUDY010000011.1, read as the reverse complement.
CTCACGGTGGGCGCCGAGACCACTTACACCGTGACCTTGAGCAACAGTGCGGCGACTGCATTCTCGGGGCTGAGCTGGGCGGATACGCCCGTCGGCCTGACCGTCACGGGCATCCGTGCGGGCAGCGTGGGCGCTGGCAGCCTGGCAGGTGCCTGCACCACCTCGGGTTGCAGCGGCATCAGCTTGGCAGCAGGGCAATCGATTCAGTATTTCGTCACCGCCCGGGTGCTGGCTGCGGTGGCAGCCGGCGCCTCGGTCAGCAACAAGGCGGTGGTGCGCGGCGGCACCTGCACCAGCGAGTCGGTGGCCGGCTGCGCGAGCACGGATACCGATCTGGTCGTCGCTGCCGCCAACATGCATATCAGCAAGAGCAATGGGGTGGATGTACTGGCCCAGGGTGGCAGTACCGTCTACCAGGTGCTGCTGCGCAATACCGGCGGCAGCGTGGCCGCGGGCCTGCGCTGGGCAGAAAGCCCGGTGGGCCTGCGCATTGACCGCATCGCGGCCACCACGGTGGGCGCCAACAGCGAGGCGGGCCTGTGCACGGTCAGTGGCTGCTCGGATATCACGGTGGCGGCGGGGGATGCCATTGTGTACGCGGTGCAGGCCACGGTGATCGGCGAAGTGGGCCCGGACAACGCCCGCAATGCGGTCACCCTCAGCGGTGCCAGCTGCACGGGCGGCAACAGCTGCAGCGCAGAGGACCGGGACGCCATTGCGCTGCCCGCCGCGCTCAGCATCAGCAAAGGTAATGGCGTCGATGCGCTGAGCGAAGGGGCCCGCAGCACCTACACCGTCAGCATCCGCAACAGCGGCGGCATGCCCGCCACGGACCTGGCCTGGCTGGACAGCCCCGAAGGCATGGAGATTGAGGCCATCACGCCGCTGGGGGCAAGCCCGCCCAGTGATGCGGGCAGCTGCCGCCTGGAGGCCCCGATGGGCTGCACGGGCATTACCGTTGCTGCGCAGGCCAGTGTCAGCTACCAGGTGCAGGCACGGGTCACCGCGCTGGTGGAGGGGCGCGCTGATGCGGTGGTGCGCAACACGGCCACGCTGACCGGTGCCCACTGCAACGCCGCGGCCCCTTGCGTGGCCACCGATACCGACAGTTTGCGCACGCCTGTGCATTTGAGCCTGACCAAGACGGCTGCGAATACCGTGGAAGCCGGCCAGGCGTTGGACTACCACTTCCGCATTGGCAACAGCGGCCAGACCGCTGCTGCAGCCGGGCAAACGCTGATTGTGGCCGAGGCCTTGCCGGATGGCATGCGCTTGACCGGTGCAACGGCTGGTGCGGGTGTGGCATCGGTGGCATGCACCGGTTCGCCCTTGCTGTGCGAGGTGGTGCTGGATGCGGCACTGGAGCAGGGTGCAAGCGCGGCCTATACCTTGCATGCCACCGCGCCGGCTGTGGCAGGCACCATCACCAACCATGCCGCCATCGATCCGCTGGGAGGCCGTGAGCCCCCCGTTCCTGGCGCTGCATGCCTGCCCGCCGAGAGCTGCGCCCAGGCACGCACCGAGGTGCTGGCGCCAGCCCAAATCACGGTGCACAAAAGCAATGGCGTGGACCAGGTACTGGAAGGCACCCGCACCCGCTACTTGGTCACCCTCAGCAACCAGGGCGGAATGCCGGTGCAGCTGCAGTGGGAGGATGTGCCCACCGGCATGGTGGTGACCGAGATCAGCGCGACCGAGGTGGGAGCCCATAGCGCGGCCGGTGTTTGCAGTCCCTCAGGCTGCACCGGGGTGACCCTGGCAGGGGGCGAGTCCATCGGCTATGCAGTGCTGGCCCAGGTGACTGCCACGGCGCCAGCCCGTATCCGTAACCTGGCCCGGGTGCGCGATGCCGCCCAGTGCAGCAGCGAGGCAGCGTGCAGCAGTGAGGATGAGGACGAGGTGATCCGCAATGCCATTGATGTGGATCCGCCGGTGCCCCCGCCCGAGCCCGAGGCGGTGCCAGTGCCCGTGCCGACGGTGTCCATGGGTGGGCAACTGCTGATGTCCTTGCTGCTGGCCCTGGCCGCAGCGCTGGGCTTGCGCAGCGCGCGCCAGCGCAGCTTGACCTAAGCGCAACACGCAACTGCCGCCCGCAAAAAAGCCACTGCCGCCAGATGCTGCAGTGGCTTTGCTTCGATTCGGGGTCCCAGAGGGCCTCGGCCCCCTGCGATCAGGGGGCCAGTGCCGCCTTCACGGCAGCAGAGACCTGGCCCATGTCGGCCTTGCCAGCCAGCTGGGTTTTGACCGCGCCCATGACCTTGCCCATGTCGCCCGGGCCGGCGGCGCCCAGCTCCGCCACGATGGCCTTGACGGCGGCAGTCACTTCTTCGGCGGACATGCGCTCTGGCAGGTAGGCCTTGATGACCTCGATCTCGGACTTTTCCTTGTCGGCCAGATCCTGGCGATTGGCGCTTTCAAAAGCGGCAATGCTGTCCTTGCGCTGCTTGATCATCTTGTCGACGATGGCGATCACCATGGCGTCATCGAGCTCGACGCGCTCATCGACTTCTTTTTGCTTCATCGCGGCTTGCAGCAAACGGATGGTGCCCAGGCGTTCCGTGTCCTTGGCGCGCATCGCGTTCTTCATGTCTTCGGTGATTTGTGCTTTCAAGCTCATAACAGGCTCCTGGTGGCAGGCCGTCCGAGCAAGCAGCGGTCTGCCTAACAATGCTGGCCGTGGCCAGAAAATAAAAAACCCGCGCCTGGCGTCCCGAGCGCGGGTGGTGTCACAGCCTGGGCTAGTTGCTCCGGGCGTGTGAACGCTGCAATTAGTACAGCTTTTTGGGCAGCTGCATGCTGCGAACGCGCTTGTAGTGGCGCTTGACGGCAGCAGCCTTCTTGCGCTTACGCTCAGCCGTTGGCTTTTCGTAGAACTCGCGAGCGCGCAGGTCGGTCAGCAGGCCCAGTTTTTCGATCGTGCGCTTGAAGCGGCGCAGTGCAACGTCAAAGGGTTCGTTTTCTTTTACACGGATAGTCGTCATTAGCTAATATTTCAATTGGTGCCAACAGCGGGTTTTGGGAAAGATCGGGCCCCAAAGCCTTGAATGGCGGTTTTGCCCTGTCATATTGACTAGTATTGGCAGACAGGGCTTTGCCAGCAAAGTCGTGGGATTATAACCAGATTTTCAGCCAATGGCAAGAGGGCCGCTGGCGGCAAGCCGCATGCCAGCCTCGCGCTGTGGTTCCAAAACACCAAGGTATTGGGCTTGCTCGGGGCTGGGGCTGCTATTGGCTTTGCGCCATCCCCGCAGCGCAGGCTGCTGCGCTGGCCCAGGCCCACTGGAAGTTGTAGCCGCCCAGCCAACCGGTGATGTCCACCACTTCGCCAATGCAGTACAGGCCTGGCGCACGTTTGGCCTCCATGGTCTGCTGGGACAGCTCCCGGGTGTCCACACCGCCGACGGTGACCTCCGCCTTCTTGTAGCCCTCGGTACCGGTGGGCGTCAGCTCCCAGCGTGTCAGGCGCTCGGCCAGGCGCTGCAAGGCCTTGTCGCTGGCCTCCGCCACGGGGCGCTGCCAGTCGGCATCCTGGGCAACCCAGGCATCGGCCAGGCGGGCGGGCACCAGGCCGGCCAGTTCATTGGCGATCAGCTTGCGCGAATGCTGCTTGACCCCCAGAAGGTGCGCGGCCACGTCGACATCGGGTAGCAGGTTGATGTCGATGGGGGTGCCTGGTGTCCAGTAGCTGGAGATCTGCAAGATCGCCGGCCCGGACAGACCTCGGTGGGTGAACAGCAGGTCTTCATGGAAGGTCATGCGGTCTTTTTTGCTGCCGGTGCCAATCACCACCGGCAAGGCCAGTCCCGCCAGTTGGGCATAGGGTGCCCAGGCGCTGCCATCGAAAGTCATCGGCACGAGGCCGGGCACACGCGGCACCAGCGCCAGCCCAAACTGCTGGGCCAGGCGGTAACCCAGGTCCGTGGCACCAATCTTGGGGATGGACAGGCCGCCGGTGGCAATCACCAGGTGGCGGCAGTGCACGCGGCCCTGGGCGGTGGCCACTTCGTAGCGGCAGCCTTGGGGGTCTGCGTCCAAAGCCGTGACGGCGCTCACCGCACAAGGCTGCCAGTGGGTCACCTGGCCCGCGCGGCACTCGGCCATCAGCATGGCAATGATGTCTTCGGCCGAGTTGTCGGCAAACAGCTGGCCCTTGTGCTTTTCGTGGTACGCGATACCGTGCTTGTCGACCAGGGCCACAAAATCTGCCGGGCCAAAGCGCGACAGCGCCGAGCGGCAAAACTGCGGGTTCTGGCCGACAAAATGCCGGTGGGGCTGGCGCACATCCAGATCGCGGTTGCTGAAGTTGCTGCGGCCGCCGCCCGAGATACGGATCTTTTCCGCTACCTTGGCCGCATGGTCGATCAGCAGCACCTTGAGCCCACGCTGGCCGGCCTGCGCCGCACAAAACAGGCCGGCAGCGCCTGCGCCAATGATGACGGTATCAAACAGGTGGGTGGGAGCGGGAGAAGACATGCGGATCCGGAAGATGGCCAGGCACTGCGGGGAGTACCTGCGCCGACAAAAGCAGCGATTATCGGTGATACGGCGCAAGGGAGGCTCTGCATGACCCTCGCCCAATGGCATGGATGCGGATCGCCCAAGTCCGCGTTCAGGCCGAGGCAGGGAGTTTGGCAGAGGTTCCCAAACCCTGCGCTCGGCCCAGCTGGGCCAGGCAATGCCAGGCTTTTTTCAGCAGTGGGGCGGGGTAGCGGCCGCAGGCCTGGGCCTGGCCTACGTCGGCGGGGGTCAGACAGCCCGGCGCGTGCTCCAGCATATCGGCCAGCACCTCGGCCACCTCGGCGCCCCGGTACAGGCTGGCTTGCGCCAACTGCCCGGCATGCAAGCGGTAGCCCGGGTGAAAGCGCAGCACCAGGCCGCAGTTCTGCACGGCCTGCGCGAGAGGGCTGTCGGTGTAGCAGGGATCCAGCCAGATAGCAGCCACGTCGCGCGCCAGCAGCAAGCCACCATGCACTTGCGCTTCCACATAGTGGTCCAGCGGGTCGGCCAGTTGCAGGCATTGCAGCTGCTGCCAATCCATCTGCTGCCATAGCCCCGTATGGCGGGGTTGCCAAAAGCTGTCGGGGTCGCAGAAGCTGCTGCGCGCGGCGGCGGCGCTGTGCAATTGCAAGTAGGCCGATCCAAAACGCGGTGCCGCCCCATAACCGTGGTGGCCGGGGTGGCCCAAAGGTCCCAGATCGACGGCGCCGTACACCGGCCGCTCGCCTGGCGTGGCCTGGTTGTAAGCGCCCGCAAACCGCTGGTCCTCCCACTGCCAGCGTTCGCCCTGGGGCTCGGGGCTGTAGCTGCCATTGCTGCTGCCGCTTTCAAACTGCGACAGGTAGCGCCCTTGCTGGCACAGCAGCGCCAGCAGGCCTGTGCCCTGCACCAACCAATCGGGGTGAAAGTGCACATGGATGGCGGTAGTCGGGGGTGAGTGCTCGCGCACCTGCCCGCCATGGCGCTGTGCGGCTTGCAGCGCTTGCTGTTGGGCGGTAGTCAACGTCGGTTCGGAGTTGGGCATAGGCAGTGCAGGTTCGGTGCGCAGTTGAGCGCGGGGCACTGTCAGATCGTAGCCGGTTATGTATTGCAGGCATGTCCTGCCGCCTGTGGGGTTGGTTCGTGCAAACCCTGGCAGCCCTGGCCGACAATCAGCGCTTGTCCAAGATCCCCCTAGGAGTTTCCATGTCGTTCTGCCAGGCCCTGTGGCAAGCCAACCAAGCGCTGTACCAGCGCACCCTGGACCACCCTTTCAACCGCGAGCTGGCCGCAGGCAGCTTGTCGGTCGAGCGCTTTCGCCATTACATGATCCAGGATGCGCATTACCTGGTGGCCTATGGCCGCGCGCTGGCGGTGGCAGCTGCCAAGGCCGACCAGGCAGAAGGCGTGGTGCAGTTTGCCAATGCGGCGAACGAGGCTGTGGTCGAAGAGCGCAAGCTGCACGATGGCTTTATGCGTGATTTCGGCATCTCGGCGCAAGACTTTGCCGCCACGCCGCTGACGCCGGCCTGCCACCACTACACCAGCTTTTTGCTGGCCAACAGCTGGTCGGAAAGCTACCCGGTCGCGCTGGCCGGTTTGTTGCCCTGTTTTTGGATCTATGCCGAAGTGGGGCGCGACATCCATACCCGCTCACAGCCCGGCAACCCTTATCAGGCCTGGGTGGACACCTATGCGAGTGAGGAATTCCATGCCGCCGTGCGCGCCGTCATCGCCACGATTGACCGTGTGGCCGAGGCCGCAGACAGCGCCACCCGCACGCGCATGGCCGAGGCCTACCGCTACAGCGCTGAGCTGGAATGGATGTTCTGGGACAGCGCCTACCAGTTGGGAAGCTGGCCTACCCGCTAAACGGCTTGTGCTGGGTTGGGTTGCGGTGGGCTGTAAAGCCTGCGCAGCGGCGGCGTAAAGTTATGCAATGCGGCGTCTGCGGGCGATAGGCTAGCGGTATTCGCCTACAGGCGCTTGCCAAAATCGGTCTTACGCTTCGTGGCATTCATTTACCAGATGCGCCAACGCGCAGACCCCGAGCGCAACCCGAGGCCTACACGCACGCATCGCAACCATACAAGGAGTTGCCATGTTGTCTACAAACGCTGCCCATACCCACACCACTTACCACGCCCCCGTGTTTGAACCCACGGTCGATGAGTTGGCGGTGCTGAAAAAGCTGGAGCTGGGCCAATCGATTTCTTTGGAAGATGCTTTGCATGACCACGTCTCCAAGCGCTTGCTGGAGCGCGGCATGGTGGTGCAGCGCGATGGCCATATCAGCATTACCGAGCAGGGTTTGCAACTGATCAAGCGCAACGATGCCTGATCCCCGCACGCCAACGCCTCGCAGCGTGAGCCCAGGCAGCCTTGCAGGCTGCCTTTTTTTTCATCATGGATTTCTTTGTCTCATGGTTTCAAGGGCTTGGCAGGCTTATCTACAGCTGTGCACAGAGCTTTCCACAAGATTGTGCCCACGGACTGGGGACAAGCTGGCCCAGGCCTGAAAACCGGCTTTCCGCCTAGCCAAACGGCGGGCTGCAGGCCCCTAAGGCCCCCGGCGAGCGAGATAAAGGGGCTAAAAGCAGCGCGGCCGGGCTGCATGCCTCAATTTTGGGCAGCATCGGCATTGTCTTTGTGAATCAATCGCCTGACTGGCTTATCTACAAGCTTCTTCACAGCTTTCCACAGCATTGTGCCCGTGCATTGGGGACAAGGGGCGCTGCCGCAGTTTTGGGGGCTCTGCCTTTGTGCGCAGGCGCTGAGAGGCGGGCTGCGCAGGCTTAGCGTGGGCGTCTGCGCATTGGGTTTCGGCCGCGCAAAGCGGCGCAGCCAGCACGAGGTTGCAGCCCGCCAAAAGCTGCAAAAACCTGGGCTCCCAACAGTCTTGCAACCAGCCTGCTGCCAGCGAATCTCAGTAGACTCAGGGGCTGGCGGTGGAGGTGTTTACTTATCTTCGCAGTCGGTACAGGCCTGGTGCAACATGGCTGCACTAGGATGCGGTCATTCTTTACAGGCCGCTGCCGATGGTGGAGTTTCGCCCCACGCCGCTGTAATACACCTCTGACCGATTGCTGCCATGGACCATAACTCCAATAATTCAACCCGTCCCTCCCACCCAACAGCCCCGGGTGCCACGCAGCCCTTGTCTGATCCAAGCGGTGCAGCAGCGCCCAAGCGGCGCAGCCGCTGGCTGGGCTCAGCGATTGCGATTGCGCTGGTGGCAGCGTTGGCGGGCGGGGCTTGGTACCTGGTGCAGAGCAAGAAAACCCCCATGGGCATGGCCGGCGGCCCGCCCGGTATGGGAGGCCCTCCGGGCATGGGTGGCGGTGCTGCGATGCGCGCCATGGCCGTCACCGTCGGCAGCGCTGCCGTACGCCGCGAAACCTTGCCCGTCACCCTGACGGCCATGGGCACCGTGGTGCCCACCACCACCGTGACCTTGACCACCCAGGTCTCTGGCGTTTTGCGCGATGTGCTGTTCACCGAAGGCCAGATGGTCAAGAAGGGCCAGAAGCTCGCCCAGATCGATCCCCGCCCGTTTGAGCAGGCCTTGCAGCAGGCCAAGGGCCAGTTGGCGCGCGACCAGGCGCAGTTGGATGCGGCGCGGGTGACGCTGAAGCGCTACCAAACCCTGTGGGACCAGGATTCGATTGCCCGCCAAGATCTGGACACGCAGGCCGCGTTGGCCAAGCAGCTTGAAGGCACGGTGGTTGCCGACCAGGCCCAGGTGCAGACGGCCCAGCTCAACCTGGGTTATGCCAGCATCACCTCGCCCATCGATGGCCGTATCGGTCTGCGCAGCACCGACCCAGGCAACTACGTCAGCGCCGGTGGCACCACCGGCATCGCCGTCATCACCAAGATCGCGCCGATCGATGTGAGCTTTACCGTGCCGCAAGACCATATCCCCTCGGTCATGGGCGCACAAAAAACCGATGCCCGGCTGCAAGTGGTGGCGCTGGACCGCGCTGGCAACAAGACCCTGGCCCAGGGCGTTTTTCTGACTTTGGACAACCTGGTGGACACCGCCACCGGCACCGTCAAGGCCAAGGCCCGGTTCCAAAATACCGATGGCGCGCTCTTCCCCAACCAGTTTGTGAACACCCGTTTGACGTTGAAAGACGAAAGCGCGCTGGTGGTGCCGGTGACCGCCATCCGCACCGGCGGCAATGGCGATTTTGTCTATGTGATTAATTCGGATCGCACGGTCACCCAGCGCACCGTCATCCGGGGCATGAGCACGGTGGAGTGGATCGCCATCAACTCCGGCCTCAAGGAGGGCGAGCTGGTGGTGACCGAGGGCGCCGACCGCTTGAAGGACGGCGCTGTGGTGGCCTTGCAAGGCGACACGCCGACACAGGCCCAGGGCGCCAGCAGCGGCCGGCGCGGCACGCGTGACGGTGGTGGCCGACGCGGCAATGGCGAAGGCCGTGCAGCCGGTGCGGGCCCCGCGGCTGCCGGCACGGCGGCGCCAGCTGCGGCTGCGGGCAATGCGGCAAACGGTGGCGGTGCATCGGTCGAGCCCAATGCTGGCCAGCCCAGCCATGCAGCCCCTGCGGCCACTCAGGAGCCGGCTGCAGGCGCGTCCACTTCTTCATCCTCTTCCTCTTCTCCTTCTTCAGGCCAGCCTTCCGGCCAAGGCGCTACCACCACCAAGCCCGAGGAGCTGCCCAAGGGCATGGCGCCCGCGGCCACCGTGCAGCCCGGCCAGCGTGCCAACCCATAAGGCGGGCTGAGCGATGAGTCCTTCCCGTCCCTTTATCCAGCGGCCGGTAGCCACGGCCTTGCTGATGCTGGCCATTGTGCTGACAGGCCTGGTGGGCTTTCGGCTGCTGCCGCTGTCGGCGCTGCCTGAGGTCGACTACCCGACGATCCAGGTGCAGACCCTGTACCCGGGGGCCAGCCCCGAGGTGATGAGCCGCACGGTGACCGCGCCGCTGGAGCGCCAGCTCGGCCAGATGTCCGGGCTGGACCGCATGTCCTCGAACAGCGCAGCCGGCGTCTCGATCGTCACCCTGCAGTTCCAGCTGGGCCTGTCGCTGGATGTGGCCGAGCAAGAGGTGCAGGCGGCGATCAATGCCAGCAGCGCGCTGCTGCCGGCCGATCTGCCCGCGCCGCCCGTGTATGCCAAGGTCAACCCGGCCGATACGCCGGTGATGAGCCTGGCCATCACCTCCAAGGAGCTGCCGCTCACCGAGGTGCAGAACATCGTCAACACCCGCCTGGCGCAAAAGATCAGCCAGGTCGCAGGGGTCGGTCTGGTCAGTCTGGAAGGCGGACAAAAGCCTGCCATGCGCATACAGGCCAACACCCAGGCGCTGGCCGCCAATGGCATCACCCTGAGCAGCTTGCGCACTGCCATCAGCAATGCCAATTCCAACAGCGCCAAGGGCAGCTTTGATGGCCCCAAGCGCTCCTACTCGATCAACAGCAATGACCAGCTGCTGACCACGGACGACTACATGAACCTGGTAGTCGCCTGGAAAGGCAATGCCCCGGTGCTGATGAAGGATGTGGCGCGCGTGGTGGCCAGTGCCGAGAACGACCGGCTTGCGGCCTGGGTCGACGAGACCCCGGCCATCATCTTGAACGTGCAGCGCCAGCCGGGTGCCAATGTGATTGCCACGGTCGATGCCATCAAGCAGCGCCTGCCCGAGCTCACCGCCTCCTTGCCCGCGTCGGTCGAGGTCAAGGTACTGACCGACCGCACCACCGGCATCCGCGCGTCGGTCGAGCATGTGCAGATGGAGCTGGCGCTGGCCGTGGTGATGGTGGTGCTGGTGATCTTCTTCTTTTTGCACAGCCTGCGCGCGACGGTGATTGCCAGCCTGGCCGTGCCGATCTCGCTGATCGGCAGTTGCGGGGCCATGTACCTGCTGGGCTACAGCCTGAACAACCTGAGCCTGATGGCCTTGACCATTGCCACCGGCTTTGTGGTGGACGATGCCATCGTGATGATCGAGAACATAGCCCGCTATATCGAAAAGGGCGAGGCGCCAATGGCCGCCGCCCTCAAAGGCGCGGCGCAAATCGGCTTCACCATCATCTCGCTCACCGTCTCGCTGATCGCGGTGCTGATTCCGCTGCTCTTCATGGGCGACATCGTGGGCCGATTGTTCCGCGAATTTGCCGTGACCCTGGCCATCACCATCCTGATCTCGGCCGTGGTATCGCTCACCTTGGTGCCGATGATGTCGGCGCGCTGGCTCAAGCAAGAGGACACGACGGCGCATACGCGCGGCTGGGCTGCCTCGGTGCAGCGCGGTTTTGACAAGGTGATCCACCACTACGACCGGGGCCTGCACTGGGTGTTTCGCCACCAGGCGCTGACCTTGGTGGTGGCGGTGGCCACCGTGGTGCTGACGGCGCTGCTGTACCTGGCCATTCCCAAAGGCCTGTTCCCGACGCAGGACACCGGCCAGCTCAAGGCCCAGATTGAGGCGGCGCAAGAGGTGTCCTTTGCCCGCATGAGCCAGCTGCAGCAGCAGGCCGTGAGCGCCATCTTGCAGGACAAGGATGTAGCCTCGGTCAGCTCGGTGGTGGGGGTGGATGCGGCCAACAACACCATGCTCAACACCGGCAGCCTGTCGATCAACCTGACCCGCCCGCATGATGCGCAGGACGAGGTGATGCAGCGCCTGCGCGAGCGGGTGGCGCAGATAGCCGGTGTGCAGATCTTCCTGCAGCCGGCGCAGGATCTGACCATTGACTCGCAGACCGGCCCCACCGAATACCGCTTGTCGATTGGCGGGGTGAACACCGATCAGGTCAACCAGTGGACGCAAAAGCTCGTCACCCAGCTGCAGAACCTGGGCGAGGTGCGCAATGCCACCAGCGATGCCGGGCGCCAGGGCCTGTCTGCTTTTGTGAATGTGGACCGCGATACCGCATCGCGCCTGGGCATCAGCGCCAGCAGCATTGATGACACCCTGTACAGCGCCTTTGGCCAGCGCATTGTCTCGACCATCTTTACGGAGACCAACCAGTACCGCGTGATTCTGGAGGCGCAGCAAGACCAGCTCAACAGCGTGCAGACCTTGGGTAACCTGGCCATCAGCGCCAGCAGCACCGGTGCCACACCGCTGTCGGCCATTGCCAGCATTGAGGAGCAAATGGCGCCGCTGCAGGTCACCCGTGTATCGCAGTACCCGGCCGCCACCTTGGGCTTTGACACGGCGCCCGGCGTGTCGCTGGGCCATGCGGTCGATGCCATCAAGCAGGCGGCCAAAGATATCGGCATGCCCGCGTCGCTGACCATGGAGTTCATGGGCGCGGCTGCCGCTTACCAAAACTCGCTCACCAGCCAGCTGGTGTTGATTCTGGCCGCGCTGGTCTGCGTCTACATTGTGCTGGGTGTGCTGTATGAGAGCTATGTGCACCCGCTCACCATTCTCTCGACCTTGCCGTCCGCTGGGGTGGGCGCCTTGCTGGCCTTGATGATCAGTGGCAACGACCTGGGCGTGATCGGCATCATCGGCATCATCTTGCTGATTGGCATCGTCAAGAAGAACGCGATCATGATGATCGACTTTGCCATCGATGCCGAGCGCAACCAGGGCATGGCGCCGCAAGAGGCCATCCACCAGGCAGCCTTGCTGCGCTTTCGGCCGATCTTGATGACCACCTTGGCTGCGCTGTTTGCCGCGCTGCCGCTGATGTTTGGCTGGGGCGAGGGTGCCGAGCTGCGCCGCCCGCTGGGCCTGGCCATTTTTGGTGGGCTGATGCTCAGCCAGCTGCTGACCTTGTTCACCACGCCGGTGATCTACCTGGTGTTTGACCGCATCGGTGCGCGCATCGGCCGCCGCCAACACCCTGACGGCAACGGCAACGGCCCCGCCGAGGTGCAGGCATGAACCTGTCCCAGCCCTTTGTCAAACGGCCGGTGGCCACGGTCTTGCTGACCATCGGCATCGCGCTGGCGGGTATTGCAGCGTTCTTTGCGCTGCCAGTGGCGCCGCTGCCGCAGGTGGATTACCCGGTGATTTCGGTCTCGGCCAGCCTCTCGGGCGCGAGCCCGGAGAACATGGCCTCCAGCGTGGCCACGCCGCTGGAGCGCCATCTGGGTGTGATTGCCGGGGTTAACGAGATGACCTCGCGCAGCTCCACCGGCTCGGCCAATGTGACCTTGCAGTTTGACCTGAACCGCGACATCAACGGTGCTGCGCGCGAGGTGCAGGCCGCCATCAATGCCGCGCGCAGCGATCTGCCATCAGACCTGCGCAGCAACCCGACCTACCGCAAGATGAACCCGTCGGATTCGCCGATCATCATCTTGGCGATGACCTCGCCCACGCGCACGCCGGGCGAGCTGTATGACGAGGTCTCCAACGTCGTGAGCCAGCGCATCTCCCAGGTCGATGGTGTAGGCGATGTGGAAATTGGCGGCGGCTCGCTGCCCGCCGTGCGGGTGGAGTTGTTGCCCCAGGCCTTAAGCCACTACGGCATTGCCACCGAAGATGTGCGCGCCGCCATCCAGGCCGCCAATGCCAACCGGCCCAAGGGCGCCATCGAGAGTGGCGGCAACCGCCTGCAGATCTACACCCCAGCACCGGAGCGCAAGGCCAGCTGGTACCAGGGCCTGGTGGTGGGCTGGCGCGATGGTGCGGCCGTCAAACTGGGCGATGTGGCGCGGGTCATCGACGGCCCGGCCAATGTCTACACCATGGGCCTGTTCAACGGCCAGCCGGCCATTTTGGTGCTGATCACGCGCCAGCCCGGCGCCAACATCATCAACACCGTGGACAACGTGCGCAAGCTGCTGCCCGAGCTGCAGGCCCAACTGCCCAAGGATGTGAAGATCCAAGTGGCCAGCGACAGCACCAACTCCATCCGCTCGTCGCTGCGCGAGATCGAGACGACCTTGATGGTGTCCGTTGTGCTGGTGGTGCTGGTGGTGGGCGCCTTTATCCGCAAGGCACGGGCCACGGTGATACCGGCAGTGGCCACCGTGGTGTCCCTGCTGGGCACCTTCGGGCTGATGTACCTGCTGGGCTATAGCCTGAACAACCTGAGTCTGATGGCGCTGACGGTGGCCACCGGCTTTGTGGTGGACGATGCGATTGTGGTGCTGGAGAACACCAGCCGCCACATTGAACAGGGCATGGACAAAATGGCCGCCGCGCTGCAGGGCGCGCGTGAGGTGGGTTTTACCGTGCTGTCCATCAGCCTGTCTTTGGTGGCGGTGTTCATCCCGCTGCTGTTCATGGAAGGCCAGATCGGCCGTTTGTTCAAGGAGTTTGCGGTCACCTTGTCGGTGGCGGTGATGATCTCCTTGGTGATATCGCTCACCACCACGCCGATGATGTGCGCCTGGTTTTTGCGCAATGAAGATGCCATTGAGACGGCACCACGCGGCCGTTTTGCCCGCGCGCTGGAGGGTAGTTACAACGCCATGCTGCGGGTGTACGAGCGCTGCCTGGATTGGGCCTTGCATGCCAAGACGGTGGTCATGCTGATCTTGGTGATCGTCATCGCGATGAATGGCTACTTGTTCATGCATGTGCAAAAGGGCTTCTTCCCCCAGCAGGACAACGGCCAGCTGGCGGGCGGCCTGCGCGCTGACCAGAGCATCTCGTCTACGGCGATGGCCGGCAAGCTCAAAGAGGCGCTGGCCATCATCCAGCAGGACCCGGCCATCGACACAGTGATTGGCTTTGCTGGCGGCAGCCGTTCGGGCGGGGGCTTTGTGTTTATCAACCTCAAGCCAGTGAGCGAGCGCGATGTGACCAGCTTGCAGGTGGTGGCGCGGCTGCGGCCGCAGCTGGCGCAGATCACCGGGCTGCGCGTGTTTCTGAACCCGGTGCAGGATTTGCGCATGGGCGGGCGCTCGTCCAACTCCACCTACCAGTACACCATCAAGAGCGACAACACCGCCGACATGAAGAAATGGGCCACGCGCTTGGCCGAGCGTTTGAAAGAGGAGCCCTTGCTGCAGGATGTGGACACCGACCAGTCGGAGAGCGGCGTCGAGGTCTATGTCGAGGTGGACAAGCAGGCGGCCGCGCGCCTGGGGGTGAACGCCAAGTCCATCAACAATGCCCTCTACAACGCCTTTGGCCAGCGCTCGGTGGCCACCATCTACAGCGATCTGAACCAGTACTCGGTGATCATGGAATGGGCGCCGGAGTACACGCGCGGGCCACCGGCGTTGCAGGATATCTATGTGCCATCCAACCTGAGCGGCACCGAAGGCACGGCAGCCAACCCGGCGCAGCGCAGTGCATCGACCGGCAGCGTGATCAGCACAGCGGTGGCGACCATGGTGCCGCTGTCGAGCTTTGCCAAGGTGGTGGAGCGCCCCGCGCCCACCAGCGTGAACCACCAAGACGGCGAGCTGTCCACCACCATTTCCTTCAATCTGGACGATGGCGTGGCCTTGGGCGAAGCCCAGCAGGTGATTGCCCAGGCCGAGGCCGATATCGCCATGCCGATCAATGTGCGCGGCAGTTTCCAGGGCACGGCGCTGAGCTTTCAGAAATCGCAAAACCAGCAGCTGTACCTGATCCTGGCGGCCATTGTGGTGATCTACATTGTGCTGGGCATGCTCTATGAAAGCCTGGTGCATCCGATCACCGTGCTGTCCACCTTGCCATCGGCGGGGGTGGGCGCGGTGATTGCGCTGATGCTGTTTGACATGCAGTTCACGGTGATTGCGCTCATTGGAGTCTTCCTGCTCATTGGCATCGTGAAGAAAAACGCCATCTTGATCATTGACTTTGCGCTGGAGGCCGAGCGATCGCGCGGGCTGTCTGCCATCGATGCGGTGCGCGAGGCCTGCCTGCTGCGCTTTCGTCCCATCCTGATGACCACCTTGGCCGCTGCACTGGGGGCCTTGCCACTGGCCATTGGCTTTGGCCAGGGCTCGGAGCTGCGCCAGCCGCTGGGCATTGCCATCATCGGCGGCCTGCTGGCCAGCCAGCTGCTGACCCTGGTCACCACGCCGGTGGTCTATGTGCTGCTGGACAAACTACGCCGCCGCGCGCCCAACGAGCGCGACCTGGGCCGTGCCCCCACCGATGGCGCGCCCACACCGGAACACGGATAAGCCATGACGCAATCTTTTGAATTCTCCACCCCTCTTCGCGCGCCCATGCTGCGCAGCCTGGCTGTGGCGCTGTGCTGCGCAGGCCTGCTGAGCGCCTGCTCCGTCGCGCCCGTCTACCAGGTGCCCGCAACGCCGGCGCCGGCCAGCTTCAAGGAAGCCGGCGCGCTGTGGCAAAGCGCCCAGCCCAATGATGGGGTGGACCGGGGCGACTGGTGGACGCTGTTTGGCGACGAGCCGCTCAACCAGTTGGCCGCGCAGGTGCAGATCAACAACCAGAACATTGCAGCGGCCGCTGCCGCTGTGCAGCAGGCCCAGGCGGCCTTGCGGGTGGAGCAGGCCGGTTTGATGCCCACGGTCAACGGCACGCTGGGCCAGACGCGCCAGGGTGGTAGCCAGTCCAGCGGCAACGGCAACGCATCGCTGGGTATCAGCGCTGCCTGGGATGCGGATCTGTGGGGCCGGCTGCGCGAGTCGGTCAGCGCGGCCCAAAGCAGTGCCCAGGCCAGCGAGGCCGATCTGGCCGCTGCGCGGCTGTCGGCCGTCGGCAGCCTGGTGCAGAACTACTTCAGGTTGCGTGAGGCCGATGCCGAGATGCAGATCCTGCAGCAATCGATCGAGGGCTACCAGCGCAGCTTGCAGATTGTGCAAAACCGCTACGCCGTGGGGGTGGAGGCGCGCACTGCCGTGTTGCAGGCGCAGACCACCTTGACGAATACCCAGGCCAGTGTGGAGTCCCTCCGCCAGTCGCGCCAGACCTCGGAGCATGCGATTGCCGTGCTCACTGGCCAGGCCCCGGCGCAGTTTGATCTGCCGCCAGCGGCCTGGAATGTGACCGTGCCGCAAGTCCCGGGCGTTGTGCCCTCCACCTTGCTGGAGCGCCGGCCCGATATTGCTGCGGCCGAGCGCGCCGTAGCCGCTGCCAATGCCCAGATCGGCGTGGCCCAGGCCGCCTACTACCCGAGCCTGAGCCTGAGTGGCTCCTTGAACCGCTCCGGATCGAACATTGGCAACCTGTTCAGCGCCTCGGGCCTGCTGTGGTCCTTGGGCGCATCGCTGAGCCAAAGCATCTTTAACGCCGGGGCCACGACGGCGCAGGTGGATTCTGCCCGCGCTGCCCACGCAGCCCGCAGCGCGAGCTACCGCCAGTCGGTGCTGTCGGCCTTCCAGGCGGTCGAGGATGTGCTGAGCAATGTGGCAGCCCTCAACGCCCAGCGGCCCTTGCTGGCGCAAAGCCTGGATTCGGCCGAGAAGGTGGAGCAGCAAATGCTCAACCGCTACAAGCAAGGCCAGGTGCCGTACACCGATGTGGTGACGGCCCAGGCCACGGCCCTGTCCGCGCGCCGGGCGCTGATCCAGCTGCAGCTGAACCAGCAGCTGGCGGCGGCGCAGCTGATCCAGGAACTGGGTGGCGGCTGGCATGCCGACTGGATGAAGCCCGACGCTTAAAGCTTCCGGCGAGGGCGCTCAGTGCAGATGGGGCAGAAAATTGCGCCCCGTCCGCTGCACAAACTGGGCGTAGCTCATCGGCGCGCCCAGTTGCACATCGGCCCGGTTGGGCAGCACCCAGGCCCAGGCGCGCTGCTGCTGCTCATCAAACACCAGCTTGTACAAATGGCTGGGCACCCAGACCTGGTTGCGGCCAATGGTAGTAGGGGTCTGGCCTTCGAACAGCGGGCCGGTGTAGACAAACACATTGCCGCGCGCGCGCTTGGCGTACTTGCGCACATCCGCTTCCAGCTTGGACCAAACCTGGCGGTTGTGCGTTGGGTCCTGCGGCACCATGTTGGACAGTGCAAACGACTGCGCCATGCCGTTGGCCGTGCTTTGGTCGGCCGCAGGCGCCATGTGGCCACGGTCATAGCCGCTGGCTTGGTAGTCAGCCAACTCGGCCTTGTAGGCGGCGCGCAGGCGCGCATCTGCATAGAAGCGGTCGGTGCGCTGCAAGCCGGCTGCGCTTTGCAGCCGCTGGCGGCTCAGGCGCTCTACCGTCACGATGGGGGTTTTGGACAGCCCCGAGTACAGCACCGCAAAGCCGGTGGAGCACAGCGTCACGGGCATCCAGTTGCGACCTACGCTGGCTGCGCTGAGCGGGGCACTGGCGGGCAACTGCTCGGCGCACTCGGCAAATCCCTGGTTGGCCTTGTCGCTGCTGGCCCGGCTGGCGTTGGGCTGGGCGGTAGCCGGTGAGGCGGGAACGGGTGGCAGGCCTGAGTGCGCGGCACCGGCGTCTGCACCGCCGCCCCGGCTTTGCCGGGCAATCTCTATAAAACGCCCCTGCCAGTCTGCAGCGCTGTCTTGGATGCGCTCCAGCCAGTGCTGCGCGGTTTGCACCGGTGCCTGGCGCTGCAGCCATTGGCTGCTGCTGCTGATGGCCCATTGGCGGGCCTGGTCGAGCTGCGGCACATAGGCCGCCGATGCCAGCGCTGCGACGGCACTGTAGGTGGCAATGGCCCCTTTGCCGACCAACCCGCGCAAGAAGCTGCGCAGCAGCCCGGGGGCGGACTTGGATGCTTTTTTCTTTTTAGCAGGGCGCTTGGCGGAACGGGGAGGAGGGCAGGCCATGAACTACAACAACCGGGGCATGCCAGCGCCTGGCAGCAGAGCAATACAACTGCAGTATTGTGGCGCAAATTGCCACCTTAACCTTAAAAAATGCTATGAATTTTTAAGCTAACTATTCATCAATATAGGTGCTTTCAAGCTAGATGATGCAGATTTCATCGTTTCCCGGGCACTGTAAAAAAATATGGCAGATGTTGCGCTGTAGAAACCCGGGGTGCTGGAAGCGCCCCGCATCGCCATAGGCGCTGCTCCGGCGGCGCCCCATTCAAGCCTGCAAACAGAAAAACCCCCGCATCTTTCGCGAATAGCAAACAACTGCAAACTCCCAGTTATAGCTAAGCACAAATAGATTTAATCGAATATGATATAGCTATCAATTATAGCTAAGTGTTAGCGCAGAGTTAATCGCTGTCGCCGTTCTGTAAAATACCGTTCGTGCCCCCAAAGATAAATAGGGGCAGAAGTTTTCATGGCGGCGCAGGTAATGGGTGGTGAATAGTATTTGCCGCCCCTAATTCGCAAAGACAATATTTACTCAATGTACACCCCTGTCTACGTGTATTTGTCGTCAGAGCCGTTTTCGAAGATAAAACTCAAGCCGACCAGCCATTTTGGCGTGTACAGAACGGATCCCATCAAGCTCGTGGTCAATGAAACCACGGTGGCGACCTACCAGTATGTGCGCCTGGACCGGGTATTCAACAAGATTTTTATCTACGATATCCATTTGCGACGTGATGTGGGCAGTCTGGGTCTGGGCCAGTTCTATGATGAGCAAATGGGTGGCCGTGCTAAATCGGGTGGGGATAATAATGCAGGCGGACTTTAAACCGGCTATCGCATTTACCCAAAAGGTCTAAGCCCAGCACTGCTTCTTGTAGCGTTGGCTTTTTTAGCCTGGGGTGTGCGCTTATGCGTCAATGCCGTCTACCCCTGGTTCGGGGCTGGCTAGGGCCAATGACCGCCTTTAAGCGACCCCCGCGAAACCGCTGCTGACTGCGCTGTTCCCTTTAAGCTGGTTCAGCCCAGAGTGCATCATCGTCTGCACCGACTGCAAACCGCAGGCTGCAACGCTGTTCCTGGCGGGCAGCCTGCCGGACCTGGCAAGGGATGGCGCGCGAACGCGGGCGCTGTCGAATAGCAGGCATTCCAATATATTTGTAACTTAATCTAACATTCATTGTTGTTGGATGCGACAGTATGTTTCTTTGTGGGCATCGCCTCTGCTTAAGGAAATGTCTGTTGTTCCGCCCCGTCGCATGCTGACGGAGCCGATCCCCGCCCATCTCCCGTCACGCCAGGAAAAAGCAACTTTTGGGCTTCGCGGCCGCAGTCTGCGACTATCTCGAACCCGGAGTTGAGTTGTTCAATTGCCGCTGGCGCTGCTGCGTCTCCGGTGCCTGCAGCCCCGGCGCCTCCTGAAAATAATGTCGGCCAGCGCTTCGTTCCACCCCGTTCTCCGGGAAGGTCTTTCAACGGCAAAGGGCGTGGCTTTGAGGCGCGGGTGGCAGAGCCGGTCGCTCAAGGCCTCTGGATAGCTGCAGACCGTCTCAAGCAGCAATCCGAAGAGGATGATCAGACAAACAACCGCAGCCTAATTTAGAGTACTAAAAATATCATTTTTTATAAAATGAGTACTTTAGATATCATAATTTCCCACTTTTGGCTTTGATGCTGTGGTGTCAGCGCTTGCAGGCGCGGCATCTTGCGCCGTTGAGAAAGCATGATCGGGGTATTAGATATTTTTCTCAACGGGCGTCCGTTGGAGGGGCATGTCGGTCAACCGTCAGCAGGCCAGATCGCTTCATTCGCTGTCAGATAAACCATGGTTCATAAGAGAAATGAACTTTAGTCTATGTTGTATTTTTAACTATGGTTCATTTACTACGGAGTAGCCCTGTGCCCAGCCCATGCGGTGGCTCATGAGGCGGCGATGGTCGCCGCCTTCTCTTCAGCAGGCGCCCAGGATGGCGGCCTGATGGTGGATTCACGGTGTCGGTGCGAACTGCAGCGACCGCACTCGATACTGTTCAGAGCTTCTGTCCGTTCCAGGCCCACAGCACACGTCCGCGCACATCCAATTGCTCTCGACCGTCGAGCAAATCCGAGGTTTTGATGCTGGGGTTGTCACTGCTGATCTCGAACTGTCCATCCCAGCGTTGCCGCACACGTTTTACAAAAAGCCGGTCATGGGCGCACAGGACATAGACCCCGTCGATGTCGACCAGACGAATAGCCGTGTCGACAAGCAAGATATCCCCATCGTTGAAGGTACCTTTCATGGAGTCGCCATAGCCATGGATGAAGCGCAGCGCCTGCACGCTGGAGGGCTTGACCCGCTGCGTTACCCACTCCTGGGAAAGCTTCAGGTCGCCGGTCAATACGTCGTGCTCCAGCAGCTCTGACCCTGAGCCCATTGATGCGCTGTTGGACAGCACGGGCACGGCGATGGTAGGGCGCCCAGGAATCGGGGCAGGAGAGAGGTCTCTGTAAGGCGTCACAGCATTTGAGCGCGACATCGTGCCTTCGCCCAGCGCCAGCCAGTCGGACGACACATTGAGCAGCTGCGCTGCCCGTGCGCTGTTCTCCGCCGTGAGGGCCTTGGTGTTGCCATCCAGAACCTTCTTGATGGCCTGATAGGACACGCCCAGCCGGTCTGCCAGATCGGCTGTTTTCATCTCTGCAGTAGTCATCGCCTGAACCAGGCGGTCTTTGTAGTCAACCATGGTTTAAATCATCGCCGAAATTTCCTAAACTATGGTTGCTTTTTTGCCTGAACTATGGTTAAATTATTGCATGTCCATACGCAAGTCACAAGCCATCGAGGTTCTGGGCGGCACCGTCGGTGCTGCGGTGCAGACCATGCCGATCATCGACAACTCCGGGAACAAAGGGTTGGACGATACCTGCTGCCACATCGCAAAACCCAACAGTGGCCGACCGGCCATCACAGATGTGGGGCTGCATGACGTAGGGGGCCAGAGGGCCAATACCGGGGCTGGCTGCTGCGATAGCTCGGAGCGTTGTGCTGTTGGCAGCGAAAGGGTGCTGCCTGCAGGTGCCTTTGCTTCAGGTGGCGGGCAGGCTCCCAATGCCTTCAGCCGTCCGTTGCAATCCATCGCCTCCACATTCAGCCAGAAGCGTGTCTCCAAGACCGTTGATCGCAATCCCAGATACCTCGGCTACTTCATTGAGAGCGGGGCCCAGGCCGAGGCCTCACACACCAAGACCCAACGCATTTTGAAAGGAGCACTGTGATCAACAAGGTCCGAGCCAATGATCCCATGAGCAGTCTGAGCGCTATGCAGCGCTCGGCCAGGTTTGCTGGCAAGCATGCCACCCGAATCATGGCGGCGCTGCGCGATGAGAAATCGCTGACCGCCGGCGAGATGGCGCAGTGCACCGGGATGACGGTCGAGCAAATCTGCCGCCGCTTGCCCGAGCTTGAGCGAAGCGGTCTTACCCAGGTCGTGCAGTTCGAGCAGGCCGACCTGCTGCGCGACGGCTACCGCGTATGGGAGGCCGTATGAGCATGCAGCTGCCTTGGTTTCGTGCCTACACGGAGATGGTTGATGACGAGAAGCTGCGCCTGCTTGCCTTTGAGGACCGCTGGCATTTCATGGCGCTGCTGTGTCTCAAGGGCCGAGGTGTTTTGGATGATGCCGGCCCTTTGATGATGCGCAAGGTGGCCGTCAAGATGGGTATTGACACCCGAACCTTGGAAGAGGTGGGTCGCCGCCTGGCCGAGGTGGGTTTGATCGACCAGGAGAGCCTGCAACCCTTGCGTTGGAACACACGCCAGATGCGCAGTGACAGTGATCCCACGGCCGCCGACCGCAAGCGCCGCCAGCGCGCCAAAGCCAAGGAGGCTGCCCCTTTGCAGCCCGAGACGGATCGGTCACGCGTGATGGAGGGCGATGTCACGCGTACAGAGGGAGAGACAGATGCAGATACAGAAGCAGATACAGAAGCAGACCAAGAACCCCATGAAGAAAAAGCAGTGAAGGCAAAGACGGGCCCTGGTGTTGGTCACGCTGCAGCGGCTGGGCAATCCCACAAGGCAAAAGCTGCCACGCGCCTTGCGGATGGCTGGGTTTTGCAGAAGACCTGGTGTGACTGGGCGCTGCAAGCAAGGCCAGATCTGACGGAAGAAGATGTGCGTACGCAGGCCGAGGTGTTTGCCGACTTCTGGCATGCCAAGGCCGGTGTAGACGCCAAAAAGCTGGACTGGCTGGCGACCTGGCGCAACTGGGTTCGCCGCTGTGAAGTCCGCAAGCCTACCGCGCGATCTGCTTATGGGGCGCAGCAGCACTGCGGCGAGACCAGCTACCAGCGCAGCATGCGAGAGCGAGCCCAGGAGGCGGTTCCGTCCATTGCCCGGCAAGCGCCAGAAGCATCGCCCGCCGATTTTTTCAAAAGCCGGGCCATTGAGGTCGCGGCCAGGCGCATTGAGCGGCCACAGAAAAGTATCGGGAGTGAAGCATGAGCTTGCCAGTTGCATGGATAGACAAGATTTTCACCAAGCTCACCTTGGTGTATGGGCGCGACTTTCTGGGCCGATGGGAGGGGTTGGACCTCAATGCCGTCAAGTCCGATTGGGCGCATGAGCTGGCGGGCTTCGAGCGATTTCCGGAGGGCATTGCCCATGCATTGACGCACCTGGATCTGGTCAAGCCACCCACCGTGTTTCAGTTCCGTGATCTGGCGCGCAAGGCACCCGTGTCCCAGGCCCGGCAACTGCCCGCTCCCCCAGCATCGCAAGCCGTCGTTGCCGAACAGCTCAAGCGTTTGGTGCCGCAGCTCCAACGCGGGCAGGCGCAAGCAGGCAAGGGATGGGCACACGCGATCCTCAAGCGCGTCAAGGCAGGCGAGAGGGTCAATCCGACCACGGTCCGTTTTGCGCGTGAGGCGGTGGACACCGATGGGAGGCAGGCATGGTCTTGACCCCCATCCAAGGCGAGCGGATTGCGCCAGGAAGCTGCACCGACTTATACCTCTGCGCATGCAGACCCCGACTGAACCCAGCCAACACGAAGCCATTGAAGGAGCAAGCATGAGCAATACAGCAGAGCGATACACGGCCGCGATACGTTCCCGCGATCTGTCGGACGAGTCGCACCGCATCGGGCAGGTGGACCTGATCAGAGCCAGCGGGATGAGCAAAGCCAATGTTGCCTTGCATTACCTGCGGATCATCACCAAACCCAGCAGGGTGGATATGGAGCGCATGTACACGGCCTTAGTCGAGTACGCAGGAGCCAAGAAGCTGGCCGATCCTCAGGATGCTGCCCTTGAGGCCATGGCCTGGTTGTTGGACCAGAAGTGCAAGCCATGCCAGGGAACGGGCCTGACGGCCAAGGAGGGCAAGACCTACAAGTGCCTCAAATGCAAGGGCGCGATGCTGGCCAAAGAGCCCAGCCGCAAGGACGTGCAGTTCCTCATCGACTATGTGATGGACTGCAAAAGAACACACAGCAATAACTTGAATAAGTTGTTGCAGCCGGGCTGAAACTGTGGTATTCTCGTAATCGTTTAGACAGTGATGCGAAAGACGCAAAAGCGGCACCCGCTAACCGCCTCAACCCTGAACCACTTGCAATGCTGTTGCGGCATTGCAAGGTCTTAGATGGCGGAGCTATGCCGCCAGCCCTCCAAGCCTCGCCCAGTGCGGGGCTTTTGCGTTTCTGGCTTTTGGATATGTTTGCTGGCCGCTGTTTCTCAAGCAGGGCTTGGAGTATGCGCTGTAGGCCGCCGGCCTCCACCACCGGATTCTTACGTTCTGGCTTGGTGTTCAGCAGTCTTGTCATCTCAACGTCTTTGCCCGCCTCATGCGGGTTTTTTCATGTCAGCTGCAACAAGCGCGGCCCGCACCCGAGTGGTTTGACGGTGCGGTATCTCCTGCTGAGAGCTTCCCAGTGCTTGAAGAAGCGAACAGCAGCCCCAGCCCACAAGGGTTGTCTGATGGGGCATCCATGCCGGGGCCGGCCATTGCGCTGGCCCTTTTAGTTATCGCAGGGCAGGCGCTGCGCAGGCCTGAGCGATGCACCAGCAGCCTAGCGCTTGCGATTATTCAAGACAGAGCCCATGCAGTCCTTGTTCCGTCAACGGTCAAGGGTGGTGGGGACTCTTCAAACCACCGCATACCGCCGAGAGGCGGTTTTTTTGTGCCCGACGAGGGCGAAACCGATCCGCGCTGCGATGCAGCTGACGGATTTTTCTTTTTTTTGAAAGGCCCAACCATGGCTTATGAAGTATCGACCGGCACCCGCTTCGCAATCTCGACGGGATTTGGCGCTCCTGTCTCGGTGACCACCATCTCCAATGCAGCGCCTCCTGTAATTGCAGCCGCGGCCCATGGCCTGAGCGCTAAGGACCCTTTCCTGCTCAACACCGGCTGGGAGGATATGAACGACTCCATCTTGCGAGTGGGCTCGGCCACCACGGGTGCCATCACGCTGGAAGACGAGGACACCACCGATTTGATCCAGTTCCCCGGCGGCTCGAGCGCCGGCACCGTCCGTGCCATCACCGGCTGGACCGAGCTGCAGCAGGTCAGCGAAATCAGCCCCACCGGTGGTGAGCAGCAGTACGCCGAATTCGCGCCGCTGTCGCAAAAGTACGGCATCAAGATCCCCACGACCCGCTCGGCAATGAGCTGGGAGCTGACCTTCGGCTGGGATCCTACCTTGCCGGGCTACAAGGCGGCGGTGAATGCCTCGCGCGCCAACCGCCTGGTGGCCATCCGCATGGCCCTGCCTAACGGCGGCTCGATCAGCTACGCCTATGGCTACATCAGTGTGCAGGAAACCCCCGTGGTGGCCTCCAACGCAGTGACCACCGGCAAGCTGACCCTGTCCATGCTGCGCCCCATCAAGACCTACAAGTAAAGGTCGCCCCACCCGTCTTGAAAGATCAAGGCGGGTTTTCTATGCCCGTCAGGTAGCACCTGTACGGGCTTTTTTTGTTTTAGAAGAAGGAAATTCATCATGGCGAAGTCTCTCGCATCGTTTGCACCTACTCCCACCTTCAAAGGCACTGCCGATGTGCCCGTTGCAGGCAAAGGTCCGCAGCCCCTGGGCCTGACCTTTCGCTTCCATGACACCGAGGCCATGAAGGCGCTGTCCGCCGAATTCACTGCCTTGCAGGACAAGTACAAGGCGACGGCCGAGGCCCCTCTCAGCGATGAGCAAGAGAAGGACATGCGGGTCGACCAGGCCAAGCTGGTGATGAAGATTGTGTCGGCCTGGGAGTTCAGTGATGAATTCAGCGTCGAGAACATCACGCAGTTCTTTGTGACCCATGCCTTCGCCTTTGGCGCGATCGTGACTGGCTTCTTCCAGGCTCACTCGGGCGCCAAGACAAAAAACTGATGGAGCTGGGCCGTGCGCTGTTTGGCGAACGGTCCAGTCCCCAGCAACTGGTGGCCATGGGCTTTCCTTCCGAGATGATCAAGGAACGCGAGCCCCTGGTGTGCTACCCCGACCATGAACTGGCCTACCGCTGTTTCATCGACAACGCCAGCCAGTGGCGCGCAGGCATGGGCGGTATCTACGCCCTGGACTACAACGTGATCTACACCTGGCTGGATGCCGAGGGCATCAAAAAGCGCAAGCGCAACCAGGTGATGCGTGAAGTGGGCTTGCTGGAGCGTGGCGCGCTTGAAGCGTTGCAAACGCGCAGGGAAGCACAGGAGCGATCCCGCCAGAAATAGCCCACCTCGGTGGGCTTCTCTTTTTCTACGCTCGCCTCGGCGGGCCATTTCTATTGGTGCTGCTATGGCTGATCTAGAAAAAAATATCAAGATTGGTGTTGACCTCTCGGACCTCCAGTTGGGTGTCCATGAGGCCATCAACAGCATTCAGAACTTCTGGAGTTCGGTTGAGGCCGGCTCTAGTCATTCCGCACAATCGTTTCAGCTGATGACCTCGGCCTTTCAGAGCCAGTCATCGGTGATCCAGGTTGGGATCCGGGATACCCAGCGCTTTTCCGAAACCTTTGTGCAGCTGCGGCAAACGAGCCAGCTTGCCCTGAGTACCTACACCCAGGATCTGGCAAATGTGCAGAAGGAGCAAGAGAGTGCCAACGGCTCAGCCAAGCGCTGGGCCGAGTCCACCAAGGTGGTGTTCGGTCTCCTGGCGCAAGGGGCCCCCGCGTTCTTTGGCAAGTTCATCACGGAAACCATCAACGCGGAGAAGCAGCAGGCCCAGCTTGCCGCCGTGTTGAAGTCCACCGGCGAAACCGCGGGCTGGTCGCAGGAGCGACTCAACGGCATGGCTGCATCGCTGTCGAAGTCGAGCGTCTTCTCTACCGGAGAGATCACCCAGGCGCAAACGCGCCTGTTGGACTATTCCAATGTGGTCGGGCAGCAGTTCCCGCAGGCCATGCAAGCCGTGATGGATATGTCCTCGCGGATGGGTACGTCGGTGACCAGCTCTGCAGAGACCATTGGCCAGGCGTTGAATACCCCTTCTGAAGGCCTCAAAGCGCTGGCACAGCAGGGTGTCCGTTTCACCGATCAACAAAAGGAAATGGTGGCACAGTTGGAGGCCACTGGCCAGGTCAGTGCGGCTCAAGCTGTTGTCTTGGATGCCCTTCAAGCGTCATACGGTGGTGCAGCAGCTGCAGCAAGGGATACCTTGGGTGGCGCGCTGGAAAACCTAAAGAACACATTAACTGATCTGATGATTGGGGAGGGGGGGAATATTGACGGGCTGAGGGATAGCGTAAATGCACTATCCAATACCCTGTCCTCTGCTGAAACTAAGCAGGCCTTCGAGGCAATCATTGCGCTCATGGCGGCCACTACAACCGTCGCAGTTCGCTTAGTGAATACGTTGGCTCAGTTGGCTAAGGGCGATATTGCAGGCGCGTGGATGGGAGGCGATAAGCTCAATAATCCCGAAACGGCGTTAATAGAGTACGAGACCAAACTGAAGGCCCTCAAAGAGCAGCTAGCGGCTCACAGCGGGAGCTGGTTCAAGGATCTTTATTTCCGTGATGACATCGCCATTGTCAACACGCAAATTGCAAATCTGGAGCGTCAGCGTGAGATCGTCATGGGGATGATCAATACCGAACAATACGGTGATAACGCACCCAACCCCGCCGCATGGAATCCCGAGCCAGTCAAGATCTATGGTGGTGTGATTGCGGAGAACGTCGAATGGCTGAGACAGTTTGGCACTACCGCTCAGAAGGCTCAACTTGAGATCAAAGACTGGGAGAAGAGACTTGGATCTCCACTCAGCGATGAGATGAAAGCTTCGGTTCTCAAAGGGTATGAGAGTCAGGGCAGTGTCGCTAGCGGTCCTAGTCAGCAAGATAAGGCGATCGCTGACATTCGTGCTCGCACTCAAGCTGAAGAGGACCTGATCAAGCGCTTGCAGCAGCGTGCGGAGGGCGCTCAAGAAACAGGAAATGCAGATAAATTGGTCGGCGACCTTCAAGCCGAAATTGCTGACGCAACAGATCGGCGAACCAAGGCTAACTTGGAGGGGCAACTGGTCGAGGCCCAGCGCTACCAGACAGCCCAACAAGGTCGGGTTGAACTGGAAAAGCAAATCCAGGTTCAGGATGAAGCGAGCAAGAGCTATCTCAAATATATAGAGGATGTGAAAAAGTCGGCTAGTGCAGTCGGCGAACTGGCGAACAAGCAGGAAGAGGCGAATGCCAGCTTCGGGAAATCCAAGATTGCCGTCGCTGAAAAGGCGATGGAGAACGCAAGGTCAGAGGCCGATAGTAAAAGTGGGGTGCCTTGGAAGCCAGAGGTCATCGATAACTTGGAAAAGCTGGCCAGCGAGCACGAGCGCTATGTGAAATCGCTGAAAGAGGGTGCATACCTGGAGGCCAACAGCAAGTACGCTGAACAGCTTAAAACTGCCCAAGAAGAATACCAACTGCAGCAGTACAGCATGTCCCTGCTGGGCGTGGAAGAGAGCCAACGCCAGAAACTGCTGGCTGTGCGAAAGGCGGAGCTGCAGCTTGCGCGTGAGATTGAGCAGATCAAGAAGAATTCTTACGATTCCAACGGAGAACAGAACGCGATCAACGAGGCTGATCTGATCTCCCAGGCGCGAATCGCCGCGGAGACTAAGCTGCAGACGGAGTTGGCGCGCATTCAGGATCAATACGTTACGCAGCAAGCGAGCAAGTATGGAGATGTCGTCCGCCAGGGATTCGCCGACTTTCTCAATAACGGCGCTCAGGGTCTGAAGAACTTGGGCAAGTCTTTGAAGACGACCGTACTGACTTCCATTTCTGATGCTTTGTACAAGGCATTCGCGCAGAAGTTTGTGATGAACATTGGCGCGAATATCACAGGCATGATTAACAGCGGAGTCGGTTGGCTCGCTGGCTTGTTTGGTGGAGGGGCAGGTTCCGGAGCAAGCGGTGGTGGCCTGACAAACTTGCTAAGCGCGGGATCATCAGGCTACAACCTTTATACCGGTGAAGGACTTCTTGGCCAAGGGTCACGCTATGTGGCCAATATGGTTGGTTTGGGTGGAAGTGCCCCGTGGAGCGCTGCTGGAATTCAAGCTTCAGGTGCAGTGACCACGCCAGTGGCGGGAGGCGTGGGGGCCGCGGCGCCCGGCAGCACTGCCATGGGCACTTGGGGCACAGTGGGCACGATGGCTGCCGTGGTCATGGCTGCCGCCTACCTGGGCGGCATGTTCAAGGAAGAAAAGCAGGTCGGTAGCGGCCTCATGGGTGAGCTTGGTGGTGACATGTATGGCTACCAGCTGATGCGCGAAAGTGGCAGCCTGTTTGGTGGACCCAAGTACCGTTACCTGGCAGCCGAGAAGGAGATCGAGAAGGCCAATGCGCAGATCGAAACGCTTCAAGGGCAGATCGCTGCGAATCCGGATGCGAAGGAGAACGGCTACCGCGAGCGCCAACTGCAGCAGCTGTATTCGCGCGTCGAGATGCTCAAAGAGAACTACGGTACAGCCATTGAAGGCTCCAAAGGCCCCATCAAGGTGCTGCAGGATGCCTTCAAGGACATGCGGGAGGACACGGCCAAAAAGGCCGATACCCTGGGGCTGAATGGAGACGCAATCCGGGCCATGAAGGTGGCGCTGGGGCTGGATGAGATCCATCCGGACACGGGCGGCAAGGGCTTGCAGTTGACGGGCCTGTCGCAAGAGGAAGCATCGGCCAAGATCCAGCAGGCGCTCGCGCAGGCCAATGAAGAGCTGGCACGCAGTGTGCTCGGCAGCTGGCAGGAGCAGACCAGCGAAGTGACCCGCATGGTGTGGGACAACGTGCAAGTTGCCGGCGATGGTGACACCGAGCAATGGGCTCGTGTCGGCCGCCAGGTGACGGAGACGGTTACCGAGCAGATCTTCGTGATGAGCGAGTATGTGCGCACGGGTGAGACGGCAGTTGATGCCTTGACCCGCATGTCATCCAGCCTGGTCGGCGTCAACCAGATCTTTGAACTGTTTGGCTCCACGTTGCTGGAGGGTTCGCTCTCTGCAGGTGACTGGGCCAGCAAGCTGGTGGATGCGGTTGGCAGCATGGATGCGCTGACACAGGCCGCAAGCACTTATTACGATCTGTATTACAGCGATGACGAGAAGCGAAGCCGTGCGACCAAGGTGGCCAACGACGGTATGGAAGAGCGCGAGCTGGACCTGCGTGTTGGCGATGTGGATGCAAAGAAGAAGTACCGCGCCCTGGTTGACAAAGCGATTGCGGACAAGGACGAGGAGTTGCTCGCTTGGCTGCTGCAGTTTGCGGATGATTTTGCCAATGGCGTTGATGCGGTAACTGCGAGCTTGGAGGACGGCACTAACGCGCTTGTTGCGAAGCTGCAGGAGATTCAGCAGATCCGCGAGGAGACGCTGTCAACGTTGGGGCTGTCCATGGATGGCCTGGTCGATGGCTTCATCAACGAGATCAACGAGGGTCGGGGTGCACAAGCCGGAGAATGGTTGGCAGACACGATTGCTGTCGGCTTTGAGCAAGCCATTTATGGGCAGGCGATCAATACCATCATGTCTTCCATCATTGATGGCGTCATCACACCAGTGGTGACTGCGGCGATGACGGGCTCCGCTGTGTCGGGCTTGGTGAGTGGTGCAGCGATTGATTCGATGATGGCCAACGCCAGGGCTGCAGCAGCAGCGCTGAAAGCGCTTTTGAGTGATGAAGCGTTCAAGTCCATGATGGACGACACGATTGCGCTCATTCGCGATATTGGTAATGACGTCGGTGGCGTCATTCCAAAGATGTCCACCTATCGCCCTGCTGTTCAGCAGGTCACCAAAGCCTATGAATCGTCGACTTCGGCAGCGGAAGCCGCAGCGAAGGCTGCTGAAAAGCTGAGGGATGAGTGGTCCAAGTTGATTGACACCATGAGCAATGAGATGAAGCGCCTGCGTGGAGAGTTGCTGGGTGCGACAGAAGACAAGGGTGCTGCGTACTACGAGTCCATGTTCGCAATCAAGACTGCTCAAGCCAGATCTGGAGACCAGGACGCCGCCGCAGAACTGCCTTCGATCATCCAGGCGCTGGAAGAGCTAGCAAAAGCCAGTGCAATGTCTCAGGCCGATGTCTTGCTCAAGCAGTCGGCCTGGCTGGCATCGTTGGCCGATACGAGGAACTTCCTGGCCAATAAATACGGCGTCGATATCGGCGATGTGAAAACCGCAGAGGTGGGCGCTGCGACTGCAGGGCGCGTGGTCCAGGCGAGTGGCAACACTGCTTTGCTCAGCGCGCTGCAGGCTTCGAGCGACAACCCGGTGTTGGTGGCGGAAGTGCGGGCCCTGCGCTTGGCACTCGACAACCACGACGCCAACCGCAAGGCCGAGGCCACGGTCGTCGTGCCTGCCGTGCAGCAACTCAACAAGACGCTGCGCATGTGGGATGCCGATGGAATGCCTGCAACACGTACACAGGAGGAAAACGCATGACAGGATTGAGAACCGTCAGCCCGCTGGAGATCAGCGATGGCGTGATCGTTGCGCAACCGCCCGTGGAAGACACAGCTGCGGCCTGGGCGGCCGGCGCCTGGCCCGCAGGTGCTAGGGTGCGCTACCAGCATCTGGTCTACCAAGCCGGGGCGGATATCAACGACAGCATTCCGCCGCCGGACAACCCAACGCTCTGGATCAAAGTCGGGCCCACCAATACGTGGGCCCTTTTTAATGGGCGCACGTCGCAGAGCTCCAAGTTCAATGCGACGGCGTCCTACCGCTTCCGATTTGGGCGTGCGGTGGATGCCGTATGTGCCATGGGCATGACCGATGTGCACTCCGTTCGGGTGCGCGTGCTGGACCCGACTTACGGCACCGTCTATGACAAGGCGCTCACCGTTGGCCTTGCGCCAGAGACCGCCGATTGGTGGGAATGGCACTTTGGCGAGTGGACACCAACGGGTGTGCTGGGCCTCTTTACCGGGCTGCCGGCATTCCCGCAAGCGGATGTGCTGGTGGACTTCGTCGGTACGACCGATATGGAGGTCGGCAACCTCATCCTCGGCAATGCCAAGGAGTGGGGCCTGGGTGTCGAGATCGGGGCCTCGGTGGGTATCCAGGATTTTTCCCGCAAAGAGCTCGATGAGTTCGGCAACCGTGTGCTGGTCGAGCGCACCTACATCGGATGGGCGGATATGTCTGTGCCCATCCGGCGCGCAGAAATCATGGCCATCAAAAACTACATGACCAAGAACCGGGCCAAGCCCATTCTGTTCCTGGGCTCTCAAGACATTGAGGCTCTGAACGTATTTGGTATCGCCAAGGATTGGTCAGTCGCTATCGAGTACCACGACTACTCGATGTTTGCAATTCAACTTGAGGAGGTGTGATGCCTTTAGTCGTTCTAACCCCTATTCCCGCCTATCCCCCAGCGCCACAGCCCACGGATGACCGTGTGAGTTTCAGCACCAAGGCCTTTGCGCTGGCGGCTTCATATGAGCCGCAGCGGGTGGCGTTCAATACCACATTAGGGCAGGTTAATACCAATGCCGAATGGGCACAGACCAAAGCACAAGAGGCACAGGATGCTGCGGCTGCTGCGGAGCAATCTGCCAGCAATGCCAATGCCAGCCGCATTGCTGTGGATCACGCAGTCAATGATGTGAGCGAAGCCCTCGAAGCCATCAAGGTAGGCCCCGTAGCATCCGTCAACGGGCGAACAGGTGTTGTGGCTGGTTTGGCTGAGGCTGCCACCACCCTGGCCGGCTATGGGATCACTGACAGCGTAGTTAACCAAATCAACGGCAAGCGGGGGACGGTCACGCTCCGTGATCACGATATTTGGCGGACGGAGCATTCTGCTGTGGGGAACAACGGACAGATGCTCCAAGGTAGTACCAGCTATTCGCTTTACACGGTAAGTGCCTACTCGCGCGTGCTGCCTGATCGCCCTGAGATTGGCACACGCATCCGGCTTCACAACCTGCATGGGACTTGGGGTAATGCTTTATTCACCTTGATGCGGCCCCGAGTCAATGTAACTGTTAATAATGTGGCGGAGAATG
Organism: Comamonas sp. BIGb0152; assembly: GCF_024809975.1. Lineage (GTDB taxonomy): Bacteria > Pseudomonadota > Gammaproteobacteria > Burkholderiales > Burkholderiaceae_C > Comamonas. The sequence goes on along the minus strand of NZ_JANUDY010000011.1, from coordinate 98,696 downwards.
TCATTTTTGACAATGGTCGCCTTCCTTTTGTAACCCTGGAATATATCTGGGAAGACGCTTGGACTTTGGGTTAAGGAGTAATAAACATGGCATCTTTAAATTCTTTGCTTTTGGGTGGCGTAAAAAGTGTTCAGCGTGGAACTATTACATTTAGCTGGAGTTCAAACTCGCCTACTGTTGTAGCGAATATAACACCGGTAAATCCTAGCAAATCCTTGCTTATTACTACCGGTTGGACTTGCAGCGCTGGGACTGCTAGTCCAAATAATGCAGCTGATCAGCCACGTATAGACCTAATAAATGCGTCTCAGATTCAAGCGACTCGTATGAGAAGTGGTTCTTCGGCAAATGTGAATACTGATATTTCTTGGCAATTAGTGGAGTTTTACTGATTATGTTTGCCTTAGGCTTTTTTTGTTTATCTACTTGGGTGCTTTGTAGTGCGGTGTGATTATTCGGGGCTGGCTGCACTTAATTTCTAATTTGTAAGAGATTTGGGTATTTTGGCAACTTCTGATTCCGAGTGCTGTGATGGTTGAAAATGTAGCACCTTATGCTGATTTTGTAGAGCTTCAAAACGATAGAGCTCATCAATATATTGCTCAATAATTGAGCAGTTCTATGTTGGCGTTAATTTCAAAGTGAGGAATGGTGGAAATGTGAAGTGTCTGACTATTCATCTGCTATGAAGGAACCACACATGAAATTTAAAGAACTACTCTGCAAAATCCTGCGCAAATTTTGCGTACGCTGCTGTCCCTTATCAGTAGAGCTAAACGGGGACAGCATTCTATTTGGCTGGGGCTGCGAGAGCACGCCAGCGATGCAGATGCGCATGCAGCGTCCTCAATGGGCGCTGACAGATCGCAATGCTTGCGGTCTGCGGATGGCGGACTTCATGCAGGGCTACCAGGAGCCGTTTCCTGGTGCGCCTCTCGACATGTATCCCGCAGGTCCGCAGCCCGCGTTCAAGGATGCGCCGCACCAGGCGCAGGTAATAGTGCTTGGCCTTGGCCTGAATGACTCTTACGGTTATCTATCGCCAGAGGCCTACCGGCAGCAACTGCTCGATGCGCTGGTGGTCATTCGCAGTGGGGGCGCCGTTCCCGTATTCACAGGCCTTGTGCCTATTCCCAGTGGTTACTATGACCCTGGGCAAGATGCCAATCTTCTGGCCTTCCAGCAAGTAATGCGCGAAGTGGCGGATGCACAGTGCGTCATCCATGCGGGTTGGGATCAGGAGTACCAAGGCGAAGGGGACCTGCAGGACGACCATATCCATCGCAGCCAAGGCGCGACGGGCCGCCTGGCGGCCCGCTTGATCGCAGCCATTGACCGCGCGGCAAAGTGCGTTTGACCTGGCTGTACCACCCATGACCCGCTTCGGCGGGTTTTTTTTATTTTTAGGAGGCCTGATGCAAAGCACAGATATCAGCATGCCGATTGCTAAGGCGACCAGTGCTGTCACCTTGGCCACGGCAGCGCAGACCGATGTGGCGGACAAGCTGGCCCAGGCTGCCACCGTCAACGCCAGTGCGCAGACCTGGCACTGGGTGAACGCCATTCCCTGGGGCACTATTGCCTCCATCGTGGCGGCGCTCTACACCTCATTATTGATTTGTGAGTGGTTCTGGAAAAAGCTCTGGCGCCCGGCTTTCGAGCGCTGGGGGTGGATGGCGCCGCACAAGCAGACGGTCAACATGACGCTCGATGAATACCAGCATCCGAGCGAGACGCCCAGGACGGCGCCATGAGCCGCGTGCCCAATGCACTGCGGGTGGGGCTGATGGCCTTGGCTGCGCTTGTGGCAGGCGGTGGCGGCTATATGGTGGCTGAGCGCGACCAGGTTGCCGCCCAAGCGATGGCCGAGCAAAGCCACTACATCCAGGCAGTTGCGGCTGACACCGGTACTTCGGATGCCGCCAAGATCGCGATGGTCATGGGCAGCTATTACGAAAGCAGCTATCGCCACATCGGCAGGCCCTATTTTGACCAGCTGGGCAAAGGGGCGCCGCTGACGGTTTGTAATGGAATCACCGGGCCTGCAGTGGTGGCCGAGCGCTATTACTCATCGGCTGAATGCTATGGGCTTGAAAAGTCCAGCTACCGGGCATCAGAAGCCGCTGCAAAGCGGCTTTTTCGTTTTTGGGAGCAGTACACGGCGCTGCAGCAGGCGGTGTTTATCGACTTCATCCACAACAAAGGCGAGGCCGCTTTGGCGGGATCGACCCTGCTGCGCAAGGCCAATGCGGGGGATGTGGTGGGTGCCTGCCGAGAAAACCTGCGCTGGAACCGGGGCACGGTCAACGGTGTGTCGGCGGTGCTGCCTGGCCTGCAGAGCCGGGGCGATGCCAACGGCGAGATCTGCGAGGCGGGCTTATGACCATGCAGATCAAGCTGATCCTGGTGGCCACCATTGCCGCGCTGGCTTTCTCGGCTGGATGGGCGGTCAAAGGCTGGCAAACAAATATCCGCCTTGCAGAGCTGCGCGCAGACCAGGCGCGAGATCTGGCCGCACGGGCTGAGGGTGCCCGCAAAGACGAAGCCCAAACCGCCCAATTGGAGAGCAAACATGCCCAAGATACGATCTACAACGCTGACAAGCTGGCAGCCTTTAAGACTGGCATTGATGTGGATGTGCGTGCTGAGCTTGCCCGTGCTGAGCGGCTGCAGCGCAGCGCCGACCGCAGAGCCGCCACTTATCGCGCGCAAGCCCAGGCCGACGCCGCTGCCCGCAGCGATCTTGCAGATCAAGCCGCAGCCCTCGACCGCCAGCTTGCAGAAGGCCTCGGCGTGGTCGCAGAACTCGGAGGCGATCTTAGGCGGCGAGACGCGGAAGTAGCTGCGCTGTGCAGCCAGGTCAATACCGAGCGCCGGCTTGGTGGTGATGAAGGCGACAAAGCCTGCGCCGCCCCTTGATCTTTTATGCAAAGAGCCTCCCTGGCGCCATCTGGTGCCGGGGAGGCTCTTTTTTGCGTTGCTGGGGCCACGAGATGGATAAATACGCTGGCCGGGGGGCGGGAGGCAGGCTGCGTTGGAAGGAGGGCACCGTGGCTGCGGCGGACCGCCCAACACCAACGTAACAAGGGGCTTGGCCCATGGTTAGAATGTCGGCTGCTATGTTTTTTATGAAACGCGAGTTCGTTTTTATGGAACGCCACGGTTTATTGGGATCGCACACAGACAAAGAAAAAGCCGCTAAGTTGTTTAAACTTAACGGCTTTGAGTGTGGTGCCCGGGGCCGGAATCGAACCGGCACGCCTTGCGGCGGGGGATTTTGAGTCCCCTGCGTCTACCAATTTCACCACCCGGGCTGTGTCTGTATCGCAGCTCGCAATTATGGCACAAATAATGAGCCCCAAAAAATACCCAACGATTGAAGATGCCATCGGCAAGACCCCGTTGGTGGCCCTGCAACGCATTGGTGCGGACTACAACGACGCGCATGGCAATGTGGTGCTGGGCAAGCTCGAAGGCAACAACCCGGCCGGCTCGGTCAAGGATCGGCCGGCAGTGTCGATGATCCAGCGGGCGCAAGAGCGTGGCGAGATCAAGCCCGGTGACACCTTGATTGAGGCGACTTCGGGCAACACCGGTATTGCGCTGGCGATGGCCGCTGCCATCAAAGGCTACCGCATGGTGCTGATCATGCCGGAGGACCTGTCTATCGAGCGTGCGCAGACCATGAAGGCCTATGGCGCACAGCTAATCTTGACGCCCAAGAGCGGCGGCATGGAATATGCCCGCGACCTGGCCGACAAGATGGTGGCCGAAGGCAAGGGCATTGTGCTGGACCAGTTTGCCAACCCGGACAACCCGCGCGCCCACTACGAGACCACCGGCCCTGAACTGTGGGAGCAGACGGGCGGCAAGATTACCCACTTTGTCAGTGCCATGGGCACGACCGGCACGATCACCGGCGTCTCGCGTTATCTCAAGGAAAAGAACCCGGCCGTGCGCATCATCGGCGCCCAACCCACTGAGGGCTCGCGCATCCCCGGCATCCGCAAGTGGCCGGAAGAATACCTGCCCAAGATTTATGACCCAAGCGCCGTCGACGAGATGGTGTATGTGACCCAGAACGATGCCGAGGACATGGCCCGCAGGCTGGCCCGTGAGGAAGGCATTTTTGCCGGTATCTCCGCGGCGGGCGCCTGCCATGTCGCCCAGGAAATTGCGCGCCGCGAACGCAACGCTACCATTGTGTTTGTCGTCTGCGACCGGGGGGACCGCTATCTGTCCACCGGCGTGTTTCCCGCCTGAACGCGCAGCGCCGAGCCACTGGCGCTCGGCTGCCGGCATGAAAGCCCTATGCAATACGAAACAAAATTTTGCCTGAACTGCGCCACGGCGCTGCAATGGATGGTGGTGGCCGAGGACAGCGGCGATGTCAGCCGGCTGCGCTGCCCCGAATGCGGCTGGACGCACTGGGGCAATCCCACGCCCGTGCTGGCCGCCGTAGTTGAGAACGACCAGGGCCAGGTGCTGCTGGCGCGCAATGCGCTGTGGCAACCGGGCATGTTTGGCCTGATCACCGGCTTTATGGAAGCGGGTGAATCGCCCGAGGCTGGCATTGCCCGTGAAGTGCTGGAAGAAACCGGCCTGCAGACCAAGGCCCTGCGCCTGATTGGCTGCTGGGAGTTTTTGCGCATGAACCAGGTGCTGATTGCCTACCATGTGCGCGTAGCGGGCCAGCCCGAGGACGTGCGCCTGTCGCCCGAGCTGGTGGAGTACCAGTGGAAGACCGCGCAGGATGTGCTGTGCTGGCCATCGGGCACGGGGTATGCGATGGCCGAATGGGTCAAAAGCAAGGGCGAGCCGGTGCGGTTTGGCGCCTTCCGCCCCAACAACCAGAACCCCGATCCCGATCCGGCCAAGTGGCCGGTGAATTACTGGGAAGAGGATGCCCGCTTTGTGGTGGCGCCCCGCCTGGGCTAAGCAGGGCCGGGCATCAATAACGAATGAACACCATGGATATTGACCAGGAAGTGGATACCCGGGGGCTCAATTGCCCGCTGCCGATTTTGAAAGCCAAGAAGGCCTTGGCTACCATGCAGAGCGGGCAACTGCTCAAGGTGGTGGCAACGGATACCGGCTCGATCCGGGATTTTCAGGCCTTTGCCAAACAAACCGGCAATGAGCTGGTAGAGCAGCAGACGCTGGGTGAGGAGTTCATCCACATCCTGCGCCGCCGCTGAGGCCGCTATAACTTGCGCCTGCGCTGAGTGGCGCTGTAAAAACCAAGGCCTGCGTATTGCAGGCCTTGGTTTTTTGGGGTGCAGTGGTTTAAACCGCGCAGGCGATCAGAACTGCAGGTTCTTCAAAAAGGCCCGGAAGTCATCGCCCACATCGGGGTGCTGCAGGGCCAGCTCCACGGTGGCCTGCAAAAAACCTTCCTTGCTGCCGCAGTCATAGCGCTTGCCGCTGTACTGGTAGGCGTAGACCGTCTCGCTGTGCATCAGCCGCTCGATGGCATCGGTGAGCTGGATCTCGCCGCCCACGCCCTTGGGCTGGTTGCGAATTTCGTCAAAAATGCCGGGGGTGAGCACATAGCGGCCGGCCACGCCCATGCGGGAGGGCGCTTTCTCGGGGGAGGGCTTCTCCACAATTTCGTCAATGCGCATCAAGGGGCCGCCTGCCGACTCGCCCTTGACGATGCCGTAGCGCTTGGTGTGCTCCAGCGGCACCTCTTGCACGGCGAGCAGCGAGCGGCCTTGCTTGGAGAAGGCGGCGGTCATTTGCGCCATCACGCCGGGGCCACCGGGCACGCCGGTCATCAAATCATCGGCCAACAGCACCGCAAAGGGCTCATTGCCCACCAGTGGCTCGGCGCAGAGCACGGCATGGCCCAGGCCCAGGGAGCGCGGCTGGCGCACAAACAGGCAGTTCATGTCGTCGGGGCTAACACTGCGCACCAGGTCCAGCATGGCTTGCTTGCCGGCATTTTCCAGCTCATTTTCCAGTTCATAGGCGGTGTCGAAGTGGTCTTCGATCGCGCGCTTGCTGCGGCCGGTGACAAAGATCATGTCCCGGATGCCGGCCTCGTAGGCCTCTTCCACGGCGTACTGGATCAGCGGTTTGTCCACCACTGGCAGCATTTCCTTGGGCGATGCCTTGGTGGCGGGCAGAAAACGGGTCCCCAGGCCAGCGACGGGGAATACGGCTTTGCGGACACGGGTCGGTGTAGTCATAAATACTTGGTTTCCAGGACTCGGGTGTGACAAAGGCGCAGCAAGCTGCGCCTTTGTGTGCAGGGTCATCGGGCATTATGTGCTGATTTCTGCCCGGCCCAGGCGGGATCAGCCCAGGCGCTGGAGCTGCTCTTGCAGCTTGCTCACCGAGGCGCCGAAATCGGCCATGCGCTTTTTCTCCTGGTCCAGCACCGCAGCGGGCGCCTTGGCGCAGAAGGCTTCATTCGACAGCTTGGCGTTGGCCTTGGTGATCTCGCCCTCCAGGCGCTTGATCTCCTTGCCCAGGCGCAGCTTCTCGGCCTCCACGTCCACTTCCACAAACAGCGCCAGGCGTGCATCGCCCACCACCGATACCGGCGCATGCTGTGCTTCGGCTGCCCAGGTGGCTTCGTCGTCAAACACCTTGACCTCGCTCAGCTTGGCCAGGTTCTTGAGCACATCGGCATTGGCACGCAGGAAGGCAGCGCCTTCGGCCGAGCCGGCCACCGTCAGCAAGGGCACGCGCTGGGCGGGCGAGACGGCCATTTCACCGCGCAGCGCGCGGCAGGCATCCACCATCTGCTTGATGCGGGCAACGTACTCCACCGCCGCGTTATCGATCTTCTCGGGCTGGGCTTGCGGGTAGGCGGCAATCGCCACCGATGCGCCGGCACGGCCGGCCACCGGGGCCACCTTTTGCCACAGCTCCTCGGTCACAAACGGAATGATCGGGTGGGCCAGGCGCAGAATGGTTTCCAGGGTGCGGATCAGGGTGCGGCGGGTGGCGCGCTGCTGGGCTTCGTTGCCAGTCTGGATCTGCACCTTGGCGATTTCCAGGTACCAGTCACAGAACTCGTTCCAGACAAAGTCATAGAGCGTGTTGGCCACGTTGTCCAGGCGGAACTCGGCAAAGCCCTTGGCCACCTCGGCCTCGACCTTTTGCAGCTGCGAGACGATCCAGCGATCGGGCTGGCTGAACTGCAGGTAGTCGCCGCTGGCGCACTGGTCCTGGCTGTGTTCCAGCAGGCCGCAGTCATGGCCTTCACAGTTCATCAGCACAAAGCGCGAAGCGTTCCAGAGCTTGTTGCAGAAGTTTCGGTAGCCCTCGCAGCGCTTGCTGTCAAAGTTGATCGAGCGGCCCAGCGATGCCAGCGCGGCAAAGGTAAAGCGCAGCGCATCGGCACCGTAGGCGGGAATGCCTTCGGGGAATTCCTTTTGCGTGTTCTTGCGCACCTGGGGTGCCGTCTCGGGCTTGCGCAGGCCCACGCTGCGCTTGTCCAGCAGGGGTTCGAGTGCAATGCCATCGATCAGGTCAACGGGGTCGAGCACATTGCCTTCGGACTTGGACATCTTCTTGCCTTGCGCATCGCGCACCAGGCCGTGGATGTAGACATGCTTGAACGGCACGCGCCCGGTGAAGTGCGTGCTCATCATGATCATCCGGGCGACCCAGAAGAAGATGATGTCGTAACCCGTCACCAGCACCGAGGAGGGCAGGTAGAGGTTGAAGTCGTCGTCGGCAGCATCGCCTTGCTCGGGCCAGCCCATGGTGCTGAACGGTACCATCGCCGAGGAGTACCAGGTGTCCAGCACATCGGCGTCGCGGCGCAGTACCTTGCCGGGCGCTTGCGCCTGGGCTTCGGCCTCGCTCTTGGCCACGTAGATATTGCCTTCTTCGTCATACCAGGCGGGAATCTGGTGGCCCCACCACAGCTGGCGCGAGATGCACCAGTCCTGGATGTTGTTCATCCACTGGTTGTAGGTGTTGACCCAGTTCTCGGGCACAAACTGCACATCGCCGCTGGCGACCGCGTCGATGGCCTTTTGCGCAATGCTCTTGCCAGTCGGGTCCTGGTCGCTGACCTTGCTCATCGCGATGAACCACTGGTCGGTCAGCATGGGCTCGATCACTTGGCCGGTGCGGTCGCAGATGGGCACCATCAGCTTGTGCTTCTTGGTCTCGATCAGCAGGCCCTGGGCTTCCAGATCGGCCACGATGGCCTTGCGCGCCACAAAGCGGTCCATGCCACGGTATTTCTCGGGCGCTTCGTCGTTGATCTTGGCTTCCAGAGTCAGCACCACGATCATCGGCAGCTTGTGGCGCTGGCCCACTTGGTAGTCGTTCTGGTCATGCGCAGGCGTGACCTTGACCACGCCCGTGCCGAACTCGCGGTCCACATAGTCGTCGGCAATGATCGGGATCTGGCGGCCCACCAGTGGCAGGGTCACGGTCTGGCCGATCAGGTGCTGGTAGCGCGTGTCTTCGGGGTGCACCATCACGGCCACGTCGCCCAGCATGGTCTCGGGGCGGGTGGTGGCCACCACCAGCTGGCCTTCGCCGCTGGTCAGCGGGTAGGCAATGTGCCACAGCGAGCCGTCTTTTTCCTGGTTTTCCACTTCCAGGTCAGACACGGCCGATTGCAGCACCGGGTCCCAGTTCACCAGGCGTTTGCCACGGTAGATCAGGCCTTGCTGGTAGAGCTTGACGAAGGTCTCGGTCACCACCTTGGAGAGCTTATCGTCCATGGTGAAGTACTCGCGGCTCCAGTCCACCGTATCGCCCATGCGGCGCATCTGCGTGGTGATGGTGTTGCCCGACTGCTCCTTCCATTCCCAGACCTTGGCGACAAAGTTCTCGCGGCCCAGGTCATAGCGGCTTTGGCCGGCCGCCTGCAGCTGGCGCTCCACCACGATCTGCGTAGCGATACCGGCATGGTCCGTGCCCGGAATCCAGGCCGTGTTGTAGCCCTTCATGCGGTGGTAGCGGGTGAGCGAATCCATGATCGTCTGGTTGAACGCATGGCCCATGTGCAAGGTGCCGGTCACATTGGGTGGCGGCAGCTGGATCGAGAAGTTGCGCTGCTCAGCCACCGATTCCGCATTCGGCGCACCGGTGCCGCGATAGCCGGCATTGCCGTAGCCGCGCTTTTCCCATTCGGGGCCCCATTGGGCTTCAATGGCCGAGGGCTCAAAAGACTTGGACAGGCTATCGAGACCTGGTTGGGAGATCGGTTGGCTGGTAGTGTCGCTCATGGTGTGATCAATGGAAAACGGCACCACAGATCGAGATGCCGTTGGATAGCTTGGGATGAATAGGCTGATTTTAGCCCGCCTGCAGCCGTGATCGCCCTGCGTGGGCTTGTGCCCGCTGCCGGGCTTGCCGCCAGCGCCAGCGGCGGGCATAAAAAAACTGCCAGCTGCCGTCAATCGGCCGCTGGCAGTTTTTGCGATGCAGGGGGTTTATTGCTTCACAGCTTCGATCTGCACCACCAGGCGCACATTCTTGGCAGCGCCCCAGTTCACGCCATAGTCCAGGCCGAAGGCGGTACGGTCAAACGTGGTTTCAAAGTCGCCACCGCAGACTTCGCGGTCTTGCAGCATCTTGTTGGGGTAGCAGCTGAACTTGTTGGCCTTGAAGGTGACCGGTTGGGTCTTGCCCAGCAAGGTCATGTTGCCTTCAACGGAGGCCAGCTTGTCGCCATCAAACACGAACTTGGTGGACTGGAAACGGGCCTTGGGGTGCTCGGCCACGTTGAAGATGTCCTTGCTTTGCAGGTGCTTGTCAAAGCCTGGCGTGCCGGAGTTGACCGAGGCGATGTCGATGCTGATGTCCACCGAGCCGGTCTTGCCAGCGCGGTCCAGGGTCAAGCTGCCTTCTTTTTTGTCGAAGCGGGCACGGTTGGTGCTGGCGCCGTTGTGGTCGATTTCAAAGGTCGCAAAGGTGTGCGTGGGGTCGATCGCGTAGGTGGCTGGCGCCGCGTGCACAGCACCGGCAAACAGGGAAGCAGCGGCCAGGGCCAACAGGGAAGTGCGCATCAGGAATCTCCTAGGAAAAGCGTTGAAAGAGCTGAGAACAGGGAAAACAAACAGGGCTTAGATCTTGCCGACACCGGTCAGGGCCAGCTTGAACTGCACCTGCACTTCATCCGCCACCATCGAGGTGTCCTTCCAGTCGCCATCACCAATGGCGTAGGTCAGACGCTTGAGCGGCAGGGTGCCCACTGCGGTAGTGGTCGTGCCCGATTGGGTCAGCGTAACGGGCAGGCTGACCTTTTGGACATTGCCCTTGATGGTCAGGGTGCCATCGACCTGGAACTTGCCGCCGCCCAGCGCCTTAACGGCGGTGGAGTCAAACGTGGCTTGCGGGAACTTGGCGGCATTGAACCACTCGGCCTTGGGCAGCTCGGCATCGGTTTCCTTGACGCCCATCGTGGCGCTGCCGGTATCGACCGTGAAATGGATCTTGCTGGCCTCGGGCTTGGCTGCGTCAAAGGCGATCTTGGCATCAAACTTCTGGAAGTGGCCCTTGATCGGCACGCCCATTTGCTTGGCTTCGAAGTTGACGGCGCTTTGCGCGGGCACCAGCGCTTGCTGGGCCAGCACGGGGGAGGCAAAGGCGACGGCAGCCAGTGCGGTGGCGATCAGCGCGGAGGGGGAGAGCTTGGACATCAGATCAGACTCCAGTAAAAAAACGGAACACATTGATTAGGAAACGCGGCCGGGCAGCATGCGGGAGAGCAGGCCATCACGGTCAATCAGCTGGTGCTTGAGCAAGGCGGCCACATGCATGACCACCAAAGCAGCCAAGCTGTAAGCCAGATAAGCATGCCAGGGCTTGAGCGTCTCTGCCAGCTCGGGGCTGCGACTCACCAGATCGGGCAGGGGAATGACGCCAAACAGCACGATGGGGAAGCCGGCGGCCGAACTGTAGATCCAGCCCATCAGCGGCACCGCAAAGAACAGCGCATACATCAGGTGGTGTACGCCGTGGTGGGCCACATGCTGCCAGGCGGGCATGGCACGCGCGGTGGCCTCAGGCAAAGCCGGGGGGCGGTGGGTAAAGCGCCACAAGATGCGCAGGGCCGACAGAATCAAGATCGTCATGCCTGCCCATTTGTGCCAGTTGAAATACTTCAGCTTGGTGGGCGAGAAAGGCAGGCTGGTCATGTACAGGCCAAAGGCAAAGATGCCGATCAGGGCCAGGGCCAGAATCCAGTGCAGTGCAATGGCGGTGCCGGTGTAGCGGGTGTTATTGGTCGTGGTAGCCATAAAAAACGCTGCAGCCATGGATGCAGCGGTGAGGTTTGAAGCGAGTGTAGGAGCAGGTGGCGCGCCATAAGTTCAGCGCAATTGATGGCGAAATTCAAATTAATTGAATTGATCGACGGCGGCATGCCAAGTTCCAGAACCAATGCACATAAGCAAATGCCCAGCCGCTGTAGGATGGCGCCGCGTGGCTGCAGGCGCTGCGCGCACGGAGCAGGGCTCAGCGCAGATCGCCAGCCAAGGCGGCCTGCTTCCAGGCCAGCGCGGCTGCCGCACTGTCGCCCCGGAACTCCGCCTGCCGGGCCAGGTGTTGCCAGGCGCGGCGGCGCAGGGCCTCCTCTTGCAGCGCGGGTGCGGCCTGCTGCAGCCACTGCTGGGCCTTGCCCCACAGCTGGCGCTGCAGGCAGGCGCAGCCGGCCAGGTACTGCAGGTAGGCGTCGTGCGGGCGCCGCTGCTGGGCCACCTCGATGCGGGCCAGCCAGCTGGCATCGAGCTCGCCCAGGCTGTCTTCGAGCACGCGCACCAGGCGCTCGGCCTGCAAGCTGGGCAGTCCGTTGTTGCTATTGGTGTAGCGCTCCCAGGCGGGCAGCAGCCATTCGCGCATCTGCTGCGGGCTGCCGCCCAGCTGCTGCAGGCGGCGGGCCGCATGGATGCCGACTTCAGGCAGTTGGCGCTCGGTGCTATCGAGGTTGCGCCAGGCCTGCGTCAGCTGCTCGGGGTCATGGGCATCGTTGATCAACTCCATCGCCAGGCCCTTGATGATGCTCTGCGCCGCAGCGGCCGAAAAGGCCCGGTGCTTGGCCAGCAGGCGGGCCGTATCCAGCGCGGTCAAAGCCTGGCGCAGCTGGCGCGCAGCCTTGAGCTTGAGGCGCAGCGCCAAGGTGCGGCGCGCTGCGCCTTGGGGCAGGCCGGCGAGCTGCTCGATGGCGCTGTGGGCGTTGTGGTCGTCCAGCGCCCACTGGGCGGCGCGCAACTGGGTGCCTTCTGCCAGCTCGGGCATGTTTCTGGCCGGGGCGCTGGCCGCTTCCTGCATGGCCGATTCCCAGTGCTGGTCGCGCTGGGTCTGGTCCTGCAGCGCGTGCGAGCTTTCGGCCGCCAGCACATGGCCCAGCACGCGCAATTGCAGGCCATGGGGAATGGCGGCGCCACTGTCCTGCAAGGCCTGCTCTTGCGCCAGTGCTGACAGCGCAGCCTTGCGGGCGCGCACAAAGCGGCCCGCTTGCAGCTGGGTCACGGCGTCCAGCGCTGCGCCGTGCATGGCGCGTTCTTTTTGCTGCACACGCCAGCGCTTGGCCTGGCGGGGCAGCTCAAACATGGCGCTGACACCGCGCAAGGCCCCATAGATGAGCACAAAGGCCAGCAGCAGCAGCACGACGACCATGTTCAGCGAGAAATCGATGCGGTAGGGCGGCCAGTGCAGGGTGACGCTGCCCTGGTTGCTGCCGGCAAACAGTGCAGCGGCCACCGCCACGGCAAACAGGCCAATCAGCCAAAGTGCGGCTCTCATCGCTTAGCGCCCTGCCGCTGCAGTGACCAAGGCGGCCAGGGTGTCGTTGGCGCGCGGCACTTCCACATCCTGCATGGCCTGCTGCAGCCCGATCAGCTGCTGGGCGGCCTGCTGGCCTCGGCGCGAGGTGGTATCGAAGTACTTGTGCACCGTATCGGCGGCGGATGCCAAGTCGTTGCGCGAGGCGGTCATTTGCCGCCCCAGCAAGGACATGCGGGCATTCATGATGCGCAGCTTGAGGTTCTCGCGCACAAAAAAGGCCTGGGTGGGCGAAAGCAGGGCGGCGTCGGGGTAATCAATGCGGCGCACGCGCACCAGGCTGCGGGCCTCTTCATGCACCACGCTCCAGGCGGTGGACAGCGCGGAGAGCCACCAACTCGGGGCCGCACTGTCGTCCGCTGCGGCATTGGCATTGGCCGTTGCTGCTGCGGCCGCAGGCTGGTCGCCTCGGCTGCGGGCGGGCGTGCTGCGGCGTGCGTTTTTATCGAGCACATCGTTTTGCAGCGGCAGATCATCGACCTGGCGCATCAAATCATCCATGCGGGCCAGCAGCCCGGCGGTGTCGAGTGATTTGCTCGCAGCGATCCGGTCCAGATCACGGGCGATGGCGCGCTGCAGCGGTGCCAGGCGCGGCTGGGCGGAGACGGTCACGCGCTGCTGTGCGATCTTGAGGGCGCTGACCAGTGGGTCGGGGCTGCCGCTGAGCTGGCTTTGCTGCATGGCAAAGCGGATGGCGCTTTCGATGTCGCCCACCATGGTGTCGTCGCGGTTGCGCGAGAGGCTGTGCACCAGCTCTTCGAGCTGGCCACGCTGCAGGGCCACTTCGCCCACGCGCGCCTCCATGACGGACATGCGCGATGCGGTATCGCGCGAGACATCCTCGGCCTGGCGGGCCAGGGTGCGGGCTTCTACCGCCTGGCCACGAGAGTCGGCACTTTGCAGTGCCAGTTGCTGCTGGATGTTGTTGAGCCGTTGCCAAAGCATGACGGCGCTGACCACCGCGATGGTGGCCGCGATGCCCAGTGCGACCGACGTCCAGACCCAGGCTTGCGGCATGCGGCTGCCAGCCGGGTGGATCGGGCTGGCGGCGGATGCCGGGTGGACTGGCGTGGGGTTCGGTGCGTGCTCTGGCAGCGTCATAGGCCCGATTCTAACGACGCTACAACGTCTGCCAGGGCTGGCCGACATTGTTTGACGTAGACAAAGCCCGCAGCCCGGGCCGCTTGGGCAATGCGCGCATGGGTGCAGAGGGCATGGGCCTGGCCCAGCTCGGTGGCGCTGAATTTGTTGCGTAAATGCATCACTGCCTCCGAGCTGCTGAACAGCCAGATGCTGCCGTCGGCTAGCGCCTGCGCCGCCTGGGCGAGTTGCGCAGCCGTCCAAGCGGGCGCGCGGCGCTCGTAGACGCCGACAAAATCCACGGCGACGCCGGCCGCCTGCAGCTGCTGGGCCAGCCATTCGCGGCCTGAGCCTTGGAGCAGCTGGTCGACGGGGGTGTTGGCGCTGGCGCCGCGCACCACCAGCACGCGCTTGCCCAGGCCGGCCATGGCCGGTGCCTGGCTCGCCACCTCGGTCCACAGCGATTCGGAGTCGAACTGCGGGGCATCGGCGGCGGGTTGGTCGATCAGATCGGCGGGTACGCCCAGCGCCCGTGCCGCCTGCGCCGTGCCCGGGCCCGGGCACCAAAGCCGGGTGTGGGGGGCGCTGCGCGGCTGCTGGCCCAGGGCCTGCACCAGCGGGGGGGTCAGAAAAAACCGTGCGGCATTGGCGCTCACCAGCATCAGCGCGCCATAGTGCTGCCAGTGCTGGCGGGCCTGCGCGCTGGCCGCTTGGTGGGCAGGGGTCTCAGCGGCTGCAATCTCGATCAAGGGCAGGGCCTGTGCCGCCAGCCCCCGTGCGCCCAGTTGGGCCACCCAGTCCGCCGCTTCGGGCTGTGGGCGGGTGATGATGAGGGTGCGGCTGTGGTGGCCCATGGCGGGTGGCTGCCTCAGCGGCGCACCTGCGCACCGGCTTGCTGCAGCAGCAAGGCCACGTGCTGGCCCAGCGCATCGGCGCTGGCGAGGTCGGTGACGGGGGCGCGTGCTTGGGCACAAACCAGCGGCGCAGCCGGGTTGGCCTCATCGCCCCAGGCGGCACGCAGCCACAGCCCGCCATCTTGCCATTCGCCGTGTGCCGCCAGCGGCATCGAGCAGCTGCCACCCATGCAGCGGCTGACGGCGCGCTCGGCCGTCACGGTCTGCCAGGTGCGGCCATGGGCCAGGTTGGCAAACAGGTCCAGCAGGTCTTGGCGGTCGCTGCGCACTTCAATGCCCAGCGCGCCTTGGCCGGCAGCGGGCAGCATGGTGTCGGTCTCGAAGGCATGGCGGATGCGCGCCTCCAGCGCCAGGCGCTTGAGGCCGGCGGCGGCCAGCACAATGCCGTCGTACTGGCCTTCGTCAAGCTTGCGCAGCCGGGTGTTGACATTGCCGCGCAGCGGCTGGATATCCAGATCAGGCCGCAGCGCGCGCAGCAGCACCTGGCGGCGCAGGCTGGAGGTGCCGACCACGGCGCCTTGGGGCAGATCCTGCAGGCTGGCGTAGTGGTTGGAGACCCAGGCATCACGCGGGTCCTCGCGTTCGAGCACGGCTGCCAGCGCAAAACCCGGGGGCAGCTCCATGGGCACATCCTTGAGCGAATGCACGGCCAGGTCGGCGCGGCCCGTCTCCAGCGCGGTCTCCAGCTCTTTGACAAACAGGCCCTTGCCGCCCACTTTGGACAGGGTGCGGTCCAGGATCTGGTCGCCCAAGGTGGTCATGCCCAGCAGCTGGACCTGGTGGCCCAGGCGCTGCAGGATATGTTGCACATGTTCAGCCTGCCACAGGGCAAGCTGGCTTTCGCGCGTGGCGATGGTCAGGGACAAGGAGCTCATGGAATAAGGGGCCACGCCAGACCCGGCCCTTCAGACGGCCAGACACCTTACGTGGTCAACAAGCGGTTCACAACAGGCGGCTGATGCTAGCATGTGCAGCGCCGCTGTTGGCGCAGTGCGACATTGAGCGGCATCAATCGTTCAGCCCCTTTGCTACTTTGCCCTTCGCCCATGACCACTGCCAGCAAAAAAGACACTTCCGCAGTCACCAAACCCCCGGCGCGCAAAACCAAGGCGAGCGGCCCCGCCGCCACCCAGGCCCTTGCCCGCCGCGCGGACAAGGACCAGCCCTTGATGGACGACATCCGGCTTTTGGGCCGGATTCTGGGCGATGTCATTCGCGAGCAGGAAGGCCAGGCCGCGTTCGATCTGATTGAGCAGGTGCGCCAGCTGTCGGTGGCCTACCGCCGCAATGACGACCAGGATGCGGAGAAATCGCTCAAATCCTTGCTCAAGGGCTTGTCGGGCGACCAGACGGTCAGCGTGATCCGCGCCTTCACCTATTTCTCGCACCTGGCCAACCTGGCCGAAGACCGCCACCATATCCGCCGCCGCGAGATCCACGAGCGCGCCGGCAACACGCAAGAGGGCAGCATTGAGGTGGCGTTGGCACGCCTGCGCTGGGCGGGCATTCCCGTCAAGGCGGTGGCCCAGACCCTGGCGCACAGCCTGATCTCGCCGGTGCTCACCGCCCACCCCACCGAGGTGCAGCGCAAGAGCATTCTGGATGCCGAGCGCGCGATTGCCGCCTTGCTGGTGGCGCGTGATGACATCGCCCAGCGCGCCCAGCTCTTCAACAGCAGCAAGGACACCCTGACCCCGCGCCAGCTGGCCGACAACGAGCTGCAGCTGAGCGCCCAGGTCACCCAGCTGTGGCAGACGCGTTTGCTGCGCTACTCCAAGCTCACCGTCGAGGACGAGATTGACAACGCGCTGAGCTACTACCAGGCCACCTTCCTCACCGAGATCCCCAAGCTCTACGCCGCGCTGGAGCGTGAGCTGGGCGAGCGCGACCTGGCCACCTTTTTGCGCATGGGCCAGTGGATTGGGGGCGACCGCGATGGCAACCCCAATGTCACCGCCAAGAGCCTGCAGGAAGCCCTGCGCCGCCAGTCCGACCTGGTGCTGCGCCACTACCTGACCGAGGTGCACTACCTGGGCGGCGAGCTGTCGATGTCCCAGCGCCTGGCGGGCAATACCGCCGCCTTGCAGGCGCTGGCAGCGCGCTCGCCCGATACCAGCCAGCACCGCGAGGACGAGCCCTACCGCCGCGCGCTGATCGGCGTGTATGCGCGCCTGGCCGCCACCTTGAAAAACCTCAGTGGCGGTGAAGCGGCCCGCCACGCCGTGGCACCGCAAAACCCCTATGCCACCAGCGAAGAGTTCCTGGCCGATCTGCGCGTCATCGAGGACTCGCTGCGCGACAACCATGGCCGCGCGCTGGTCGAGCAGCGCCTGTCACCGCTGATCCGTGCGGTGCAGGTGTTTGGTTTCCATCTGGCCACCGTCGATCTGCGCCAAAGCTCAGACCAGCACGAGGCGGTGGTTGCCGAGCTGCTGGCCACGGCTGGGCTGCAGGCCGACTACAGCCAGCTGAACGAAGCGGCCAAGCGCGAGCTGCTGCTGCTGCTGCTGAGCGATGCCCGCCCGCTGCGGGTGGTGGGCGCCGCCTACAGCGAGCGCTGCCAAAGCGAGATGGCGATCTTTGAGCGCGCGCGCCTGTCGGTGCAGCTCTATGGCCACGAAGCCATCCGCCACTACATCATCAGCCACACCGAATCGGTGAGCGACCTGCTCGAAGTGCTGCTGCTGCAAAAAGAGGTGGGGCTGCTCAATGGCCGGATCAACGATGGCCAGTCGCGCGCTACCTTGATCGTCAGCCCCTTGTTCGAGACCATTGACGACCTGCGCCATGCGGCCAGCATCATGCGCGAGTACTATGCGCTGCCCCATATTGCCGCGCTGATCCAGCGCAGCGGTGCCGAGCAGGACATCATGCTGGGCTACAGCGACAGCAACAAGGATGGCGGCATCTTCACCAGCAACTGGGAGCTGTACCAGGCCGAGCTGGCGCTGGTAGCCTTGTTTGACGAGCTGAGCCAGCCCAATCCGGTGCAGCTGCGCCTGTTCCATGGCCGGGGCGGCACGGTGGGGCGCGGGGGCGGCCCCAGCTACCAGGCGATTCTGGCCCAGCCGCCAGGCACCGTGCGTGGCCAGATTCGCCTCACCGAGCAGGGCGAAGTCATTGCCTCCAAGTACGCCAACCCCGAGATTGGCCGGCGCAACCTGGAAACCCTGGTGGCTGCCACCTTGGAAGCCACCTTGCTGCAGCCCACCAAGCCCGCCAGCCAGGCGTTTTTGGAGGCGGCCGCTGACTTGTCTGCGGCCAGCATGTCGGCCTACCGCGATCTGGTCTATGGCACCAAGGGCTTTGAGAGCTACTTTTTCAGCTCCACCCCGATCCGCGAGATTGCTGAGCTGAACATCGGCTCGCGTCCCGCATCGCGCAAGGCCAGCCAGCGCATCGAGGATTTGCGCGCCATTCCTTGGGGCTTTAGCTGGGGCCAGTGCCGCCTGACCTTGCCGGGCTGGTACGGCTTTGGCTCGGCCGTGCAGGCCTTTGTGAACCAGGAGGGCAAGACCGCCAAGCAGCAATGGGCCTTGCTGCAGAAGATGTACCGCCAGTGGCCGTTTTTCCGCACCCTCCTGTCCAACATGGACATGGTGCTGGCCAAGAGCGATATGGCGCTGGCGCTGCGCTACAGCGAGCTGGTGGCAGACACCCGTTTGCGCAAGCGCGTGTTCCAGTCCATCGAGGTGGAGTGGAAGAGCACCGCCGAGGCACTGGCCCTGATCACCGGCGAGGCCAATCGCCTGGCCAACAACCCGGCGCTGGAGCGTTCGATCCGCCACCGCTTCCCCTACATCGATCCTTTGCACCATCTGCAGGTCGAGCTGATCCGGCGCTGGCGCAATGGCGAGGACAATGAGCGGGTAAAAACCGGTATCCATATCTCCATCAACGGCATTGCGGCGGCACTGCGCAACACCGGTTGACATGCGCCCGGCGCAGGCCGGCACCGCTGCAGCCAGGCGATGGCAAGCCTGCTGGCTTGACGAGGCCCTGGTGGAAAGCCGGGGCCTTTGCCGTTTGCCGTGGGTGTTGCGCTGGCCTTCGTGTTTTGCCGGCGCGCACCCCGGTACTTTTCAACCATGGATGCCAAACCAACGGGAATTGTGATGAATGCTTATGTCTACCTGGGCGGCGCCATTGCGCTGGAAGTGATGGCCACCACGGCGATGAAGTCCTCCGAAGGCTTTACCCGGCTGGTGCCCAGTCTGATTTGTGGCGTCGGCTATGTGCTGTCGTTCTACCTGCTGGCGCAAACCTTGAAAACCGTGCCCACCGGCATTGCCTATGCCATCTGGTCGGGCGTGGGCATTGTGCTGATCTCGCTGATCGCCTGGGCCTTGCATGGGCAAAAGCTCGATGCCGGGGCCATGGCGGGCATGGGCTTGATCATTGCCGGTGTGCTGGTGATCAACCTGTTTTCCAAGTCGGCCGGGCATTGATGCGCCGTCCCCACAGATCTGCTGCCCATAAGGATTGACACAGAACTTCCGCCATCGATTTATAAAATTAATCTTAGAATGTTTCGTTTTGTATGGATGGCACGGAAGGGGTAGTAGGCATGGGATGGATGGCAAAAATGGGGGTGGCCGGGCTGGTCGCTTGGGGCTCCCTGGCGGGGGCGGTAGCAGCCGAGCCGGTGTTCAAGGTGCCTGCGCTGGAGCAGCCAGCCGGTGTGCCCTTGGAATTTGTGCGTACCAAGAGCATGGAAGCCGGCTTGGCCGTCCGGCCCGTGGCGATCGACCTGGGCGAGTGGACAGGCCTCAAGTCGGCCCCCGAGATGCCGGTGCAGATCATTGGCGCATCGCGCGCCGTGCAGCAAGCCCGGTCCAGCGCGCAAACGGCGCAGCTGCTGCAATGGCAGACATCGGCCAAGGGCGGCGCAGTGGCAGCCTTGAGCCTGCGCTCCGGCGGCGCCGAGGCCCTGCGCCTGGGTTTGCTGGTGGAGCAACTACCCGGTAGCGCCATGCTGCGGCTTTATACCGAGCACCAGCCTGCGGCGGTGTTCGAGATTGCTGGCCAGCGCGTCATGCAGATATTGCAGGCCAACCGCGATGCGGGCGATGACAGCGAAGCGGGACGCACTTGGTGGGCGCCCAGCAGCTCGGGCGAGCAGGTGACTTTGGAGATCGAACTGCCCCCGGGCACGGCGCCCGAGCAGCTCAAGGTCTCGCTGCCGCAGCTGATGCACATCTACCAAAACCTGTCGCTGCCTTTGGACCGCTTGGAAGCGGGCGAAGAACAAGCCGACAGCAAGGCCATGCCCGTCGGCAATCCGGTCGAATGCCACCTGGATGTGAATTGCTACAGCCAGGCCACCACTGAGCGCAAGGGCGTGGCCCGCATGGCCTATGTCACCCAGCGCTTTGCGGACGGCAGCTACTACTACGGCCTGTGCACCGGCAGCCTGCTCAACGATGCCCAGGGCTCCAAAACGCCGTACTTCCTGACGGCCGCACACTGCATGTCGACCCAGACCCTGGCCTCGGCGCTGGAGACCGACTGGTTCTACACCTCCACCCGCTGCGCCAGCAACAGCCTCTCGCCTAGCAGCGTGAACCTGCGCAATGGTGCGCAGCTGCTCTACACCAGCGCCAACCCCGATGTGACCTTGCTCAAACTCAACGATGCGCCGCCTGCTGGCGCCGTGTTCCTGGGCTGGGACAGCAGCATCGTGCCGGACAACAGCGTGGTAGTGGGCGTGCATCACCCCAGCGGTGGCTTGCAGAAGATCAGCTTTGGTGCCATGTCCTCCCGCTACGATTGCAGCTTGGACAGCAAGAACGTGTTTTGCAGCTTTGCCCCCAGCACCGGCAATTACTACTATGTGCGCTGGAGCATGGGCCTGACCCAGCAGGGCAGCAGTGGCTCACCGCTGTTCCATAACGGCGCTGTCACCGGGGTGTTGACGGGTGCTTCCGAGGCCAGCTGCCGCGCCAATGGGGCCGGTGCCTACAGCTTCTACCCCAGCTTGAACAGTGTGATGCCGGCCTTGCGCAAGTGGCTGGTGGATGCGGGCGGCACGCAAACCCCGGTCGCGGGCCGCATGCCGGTCTACCGCTTCTACAACACCCAGAACGGCACGCATTTTTTCACCGCCAGTGCGCAGGAGCGCGATGCGGTGATTCAAGGCAATCCCGTGTACCAGTACGAGAACATCGGTTTTTATGCATCCACGCAGACCGCTGCAGCGCCCCAGGCGGTCTACCGTTTCTACAACACCACGACCGGCTCGCACTTCTTCACCATCAATCCCGAAGAACGGGCCTTTGTGATTGCGACCTATCCGCAGTTCAATGTGGAAGGGACTGCCTGGTATGCCCGCCAGGCAGCTGGCGAGGGCTCGGTACCCATGTACCGTTTCTACAATACCCTCACGGGCGCGCACTTCTACACCACCAATCCGGTCGAGCGTGATTTTGTGGTGGCGACCTATCCGCAGTTCCTGTTCGAGGGTGTTGCCTACTACGTCTGGGGCAGCCAGTAAGCCTGGGCCAGGAGGGGCTGACCGCTCGCTGAAGGGCGGTCAGACCACCCATTCAGCGCCGGCCCATCAGCCCTTTTCCACCGGGCGCGATGGGTCGCTGCACCACTCGCTCCAGCTGCCGGCAAACAGCGCCGTGGGCGCATAGCCGGCAATCTCCATCGCGATCAGGTTGGGCAGGGCGCTGACGCCGCTGCCGCACTGGTGCACCACCGTCTGCGGGTCATGCCCGGCGAGCAGCGCATCAAACTCGGCGCGCAGCTCGGCCGCAGGCTTGAAGCGGCCATCGGGCCCGATATTGGTGGTGAACAGGCGGTTGAGCGCGCCGGGGATATGGCCTGCCACGGGGTCCAGGGGCTCGACCTCGCCGCGGTAGCGGGCTGGGGCACGGGCATCAACCACGGTTTGCTGCGCGCCCAATGCCTGCTGCACCTGCGCAGCGGTCTTGAGCGTGCGCAGCGCAGGGCGCAGCTCGAAATTGCTCTGGAAGTGGCTGGCAGATTCACCCGCTTCGATGGCGCCACCCGCTGCCTGCCAGGCCTGCAAGCCGCCATCGAGCACGGCGACGGCGTCATGGCCGGCCCACTTGAGCATCCACCACAGCCGGCCGGCATAGTTCACGCCATTGCGGTCATAGACCACCGCCTGCATGTCATTGCGAAAGCCCACCTGCGACAACCACACGGCAAAGCGCTCGCGGCTGGGCAGCGGGTGGCGGCCGCCGGATGCGGGATCGCCCAGGTCCGTGGCTGTAATGGTCTGGCCATGGCTGAGGGCGCCATGGGGGGCGCTCAGGTCCTTGTCCAGATTGGCGTAGATGGCGCCGGCAATATGCGCCTGGGCAAACTGCGCGGCACCTGCGGCCGGTTGGGCCAGTTCAAAACTGCAGTCAAACACCATCAGCTGCAGCGGGCTGGACTGCTGCAGCGCCTGCAGTTGGGCGACGGTGATCAGGGGGGAGTAAGTGGCTGTGAGGGGTGTGGTGGCCATGGCAGGGTGCTCCAGAGAAAAGACTGCCAACCATTATGTGGCAGTGCCGGGCCTGCCGCTGCCAGCGCAAGGCTTGGCGCACTACCTCGCGCACTACCTGTCGCACTACCTGTCGCACTACCTAGCGCTTGCGCAGCACGGTGGCCACAATGCCGCTGCCAACGATCAAGGCCATGCCCATCCAGCCAATGGCCGGGATCTGGTCACCAAAGACGACGATGCTGAACAGGCCTGCAAACACAATGCCCGAATACTGCAGGTTGGCCACCACCAAGGTAGCGCGGCGCGTGGTGGCCGAGCCGTAAGCACGCGTCATCGCCAACTGTGCGCCGGCGGCCAAAATGCCCACGGGGATCAGCCACAGCGCAGGCCAGCCCGGAAAGCGGGACGTGCCGACAAACAAGGTGGCCAGCCCGCCAGCAATGGCCGAACCCACCGCAAAGTAGAAGACCACGCGCTGCTCGGGCTCGCCCATGCGCGACAGGGCCACGACCTGCATATAGGCAAAGGCGGAAATCAGCCCGGACATCAGCCCCACCATGCCGGCGAACATCTGGTCGGCCTCGATATTGGGGCGCAGCATCAGGATCACGCCGCAAAAGCCGCTGATCACCGTCAGCACCAGCGGAATATTCAGCGCGGGCTGGTCGCCCTCGGCCTTGGGCCGCCAGTTGAGCAAGGCGCTGCCCACGACAAAGGCGGCCACCCAGAGGCTGCTCATGTAGTTCAAGGTCATGGCCGTGGCCAGGGGCAGTTTGCCAATGGCATAGAACCACATGCCCATCGACGTCACACCGATGCAGCTGCGCCAGGCATGCATCTTGGGGTAGCGGGTGGTGAGTGAAATATGCTGGCGCCGGGTGAGCCACCAGATCAGCGCCATGCTGATGATGCCCCGGTAGAACACGATCTCGGCCGCATTGAAATACACAGAGGCGAACTTGATGCACACGCCCATGAGTGCAAACATGAACGCAGCGGCCACCATCCACAGGGCTTGCATGGGAGATCTTTAATAGAAAAAGCTGCTATCGCAAAGCGCTAGCAGCTATAGGTCGAGCTAACTGGAAGTGCCTGACCGCCAGATCACTTGTCTGGAACGGCGGGCTGCATCATACCCCGATACCACTCATGGAAGTGCTGCATGCCGTCCTCCATAGGACTCTGATAGGGGCCCACTTCGTTGTCGCCGCGCTCGAACAAGGCCTTGCGGCCGGCGTCCATGCGCTCGGCGATCTCGTCGTCCTCGATGGCCGTTTCCATATAGGCGGCACGCTGGGCCTGTACAAACTCCGGTTCGAAGGCGCTGATTTCCTCGGGGTAGTAGAACTCCACCACGTTCATGGTCTTGTCCACGCTCAGCGGGTGCAGGGTCGAGACCGTCAGCACATGCGGGTACCACTCCACCATGATGTGGGGGTAGTAGGTCAGCCAGATCGCGCCGTGCTCGGGCATCTTGCCGCCTCGGAAGTTCAGCAGCACCTCGTGCCAGGTCTTGTAGATGTCCGAACCCGGCTTGGCAAAGGTGGGCGCCACGCCCACGGTCTGCACCGAGTACTCTTTGGCGAACTCCCACTTCAGATCGTCGCAGGTGACGAAATTGCCCAGGCCGGGGTGGAAGGGGCCGACATGGTAGTCCTCCAGGTAGACCTCGATGAAGGTCTTCCAGTTGTAGTTGCACTCATGCATTTCCACATGGTTGAGCACAAAACCATCAAAACTCAAGGCTGCAGCCGGGCCCATGTTGGCCAGATCGGCCTGGATGTTGCGGCCATTGTCCTCAAACAGCAGGCCATTCCACTCCTGCAGCTTGTAGTTGTTGAGGTTGAGGCAAGGATCCTGCGCAAAATGCGGGGCGCCCAGCAGCTCGCCGCTGGGGCTGTAGGTCCAGCGGTGCAGGGGGCAGACGATGTTGCCGCCGGCGCTGCCTTTTTGCTGCTGGTTGAGCGAGCCCCGGCCCTTGAGCATCACCGCCTGGCGGTGGCGGCAGACGTTGGAGATCAACTCGGCCTGGCCTGCGGCATTGCGCACCAGCGCACGCCCTTCCTTCTCATGGGGAAGGGCGTAGTAGTCGCCAATCTCGGGAATCGCCAGCTGGTGGCCCACGTATTTGGGGCCGTGCTGGAAGATGGTTTGCATCTCGCGCTGGAACAGTGCGGGATCGAAGTAGCTTGAAACTGGAAGTTGGCTTGCGGCCTGCTGCAGTTGAAGACTTAAATCAGACATGGGTGACCTGACCTAAAGACTCCCCACAGGGAGGGTGCGCGTGCGCACGCTGAGAAAAAAATAAAACCGGCAGCAACAACAAAGGATGGCCGGTTTCGCGAAAAATGGGATTATACCCAGTGGGGTTATTCCCGTTCTGTTCATGCGTGAATTGGCGGGTGGCCCCACGGGCTTGGCGCCGTCTGTCTGTCGCATCCATAGAGCGGCAATATTATCAAATTGATAGCTGCAGCGTCTTGCTTTGCGACAGATGGCGGGGATTTTCTGTGGGAATAGCGTGTGGCCAGCCGGGTTGCAGGTGCTGGCCGGCCGGGCCTGCGCCCGCGGTGGCTTGTCCTGCGCCTAAAATCATGGCTTTATCCATGCACCTGGGCAACCCGTTTGCCCGCTTTGCCCATGCCTAAGGCCACCGCTTCCAAGACCACTGCCACGCCAGACCTGCCCGAACCCGACAACTACGAAAGTGCGCTGCAGGAGCTCGAAGGCCTGGTGGCGCGCATTGAGTCGGGCCAGCTGCCCCTGGGCGATATGTTGGCTGCCTACCAGCGTGGCGCCGTGCTGCTGGCATTTTGCCGGGGCAAGCTCGAAGCGGTGCAGGACCAGATCAAAGTACTGGATGAGGGGCAGCCCAAGCCCTGGGCCAGCGAGGAATAAGCGCTAACAATGACATCAACGCACGATAATTTTGCACTCTGGTGCAACCAGGAACTGGCCCGCGTCGAGGACGCCCTCACGCAATGGATCGCCGCCGATGCCCCGGCCAACCTTGGCGAGCCCATGCGCTACGCGGTGCTGGATGGCGGCAAGCGCCTGCGCCCCTTGCTGGTGCTGGCAGCGGCCCAGGCTGCCGGCAACCTGGATGCGCCCCAAGCGGAGGCCGCCTTGCGCGCAGGCTGCGCGGTGGAGCTGATCCACGCCTACTCGCTGGTGCATGACGACATGCCCTGCATGGACAACGATGTGCTGCGCCGTGGCAAGCCCACGGTCCATGTGCAGTTTGGCCAGGCCCAGGCCTTGCTGGCCGGTGATGCGCTGCAAGCGCTGGCTTTTGAGCTGTTGGTGCCCGAGGGCAGTGCCATCCCCGACGCCGTGCAGGCGCGCCTGTGCCGCCAGCTGGCTTTGGCAGCCGGTTACAGCGGCATGGCCGGTGGCCAGGCCATTGATCTGGCCAGCGTGGGCAAGCAGCTCAGCCGCGAGCAGCTCCAGCAGATGCACAAGCTCAAGACCGGCGCGCTGCTGCAAGCCAGTGTCGAGATGGGCGCTACCTGCGCCGGTATCCAGGGTGCGGCGCTGCTGGCGCTGCAGCAATACGGTGCGGCCCTGGGGTTGGCTTTCCAGGTGATTGACGATGTGCTGGACGTGGTGGCCGACTCTGCCACCCTGGGCAAGACGGCCGGCAAGGATGCCGACAACGACAAGCCCACCTATGTATCGCTGATGGGGCTGCAACCGGCGCGTGACTATGCCCATGAGCTGCTGGCCGAGGCCCAGCAGGCGCTGGCCGGCAGTGGTTTGCCCCAGACGGCCGCGTTGGCGGCCTTGGCGGACATGGTCGTGCGCCGCAGCCACTGAGTAGGCCAAATGCGCCTTTAGACCAGTCTTCTGGCCCCAAAGCGCTAACATAGCCCCTTGCAATTCAAGTAAAAAACTGCGCGGATGCTCTCTAAGTATGCGTAGCAAGTGATCCAAACCAAAGTATGTCCACGAAGACCTTTCCCCTGCTAGCCACCGTCAACGATCCGGCGGATCTGCGCAAGATGTCGCGCGCCGAGCTCAAGACCCTGGCGCGTGAGCTGCGGGAGTTTGTGCTCGAAAGCGTGTCCAAAACCGGCGGCCACCTCAGCTCCAACCTGGGCACCGTGGAGCTGACGATCGCGCTGCACGCCGTCTACGAAACGCCGCAAGACCGCTTTGTCTGGGATGTGGGCCACCAAACCTATCCGCACAAGATTCTGACCGGCCGGCGCGACCGCATGCACGGCCTGCGCCAGTGGGGCGGTATCTCGGGCTTCCCGCTGCGCAGTGAGAGTGAATACGACGCCTTTGGCACCGCCCACTCGTCGACCAGCATCTCGGCGGCCTTGGGCATGGCCGAGGCCTTCAAGATCAAGGGCAGCGACCACCAGGCCGTGGCCATCATTGGCGATGGCGCGATGACCGCCGGCATGGCCTTTGAGGCCCTGAACAATGCCGGTGTCAGCGATGCCAATCTGCTGGTGATCTTGAACGACAACGACATGAGCATCAGCCCGCCCGTAGGCGCGCTCAACCGCTACCTGGCGCAGCTGATGAGCGGCCAGTTCTACGCCAAGGCGCGGGGCGTGGGCAAGAGCGTGCTCAAGCAGGTGCCGCCGCTGTTGGAGCTGGCCAAGCGCCTGGAGCAGCAGGCCAAGGGTATGGTGGTGCCCGCGACCTTGTTCGAGAACTTTGGCTTCAACTACATTGGCCCCATCGACGGCCATGACCTCGATTCGCTGATCCCCACCTTGGAGAACATCCGCCAGCTCAAGGGCCCGCAGTTTCTGCATGTGGTCACCAAAAAGGGCCAGGGCTACAAGCTGGCCGAGGCCGATCCGGTCGCCTACCACGGCCCCGGCAAGTTCGACCCGGCCATTGGTCTGGTCAAGCCGGCCACGCCGCCCAAGCCCACCTTCACCCAGGTGTTTGGCCATTGGCTGTGTGATATGGCCGCCCAGGACCAGCGCCTGGTCGCGATCACTCCCGCCATGCGCGAAGGCTCGGGCATGGTCGAGTTTGAAAAGCGTTTCCCCAAGCGCTATTTCGATGTGGGCATTGCCGAGCAGCACAGCGTGACCTTCGCCGCTGGCCTGGCCTGCGAAGGGCTCAAGCCGGTCGTGGCCATCTACTCCACCTTTTTGCAGCGCGGCTATGACCAGCTGATCCACGATGTGGCGCTGCAAAACCTGCCCGTGGTGTTTGCGCTTGATCGCGCTGGCCTGGTCGGTGCCGATGGCGCCACCCATGCCGGCAACTACGACATTGCCTTCACCCGCGCCATCCCCAACATGAGCGTGGCCTGCCCGGCCGACGAGCGCGAATGCCGCCAGCTGCTGAGCACCGCTTTTGCCCAGAACCACCCCGTGACGGTGCGCTACCCGCGCGGCGCCGGTGCCGGTGTGGCGCCGCTCGAATCGCTGGAAGCCCTGCCTTTTGGCAAGGGCGAGATCCGCCGCCAGGCGCAGCCTGCCGTGGCTGGCCGCCCGCGCATCGCCATTCTGGCCTTTGGCAGCTTGCTGTACCCGGCGCTGCAAGCGGGCGAGGCCCTCAACGCCACCGTGGCGAACATGCGCTGGGCCAAGCCGCTCGATACTGAACTGCTCCAGCAGATCGCCCAAAGCCATGAGGCCCTGGTGACCGTGGAAGACGGTTGCATGATGGGCGGCGCCGGCAGTGCGGTGCTGGAAGCGCTGCAGCAGTTGCACATCGATGTGCCCGTGCTGCAGCTGGGCCTGCCTGACGCCTTTATCGAGCATGGCGACCCGGTCAAGCTGATGGCCATGCAGGGCTTGGATGCTGCTGGCATTGAGCGCAGCATCCGCGAGCGTTTTGCAGTCTCTGAGGCGGCTGCTGGCCAGAGCGCTGCGGCCTGATGTGCTGCCAGGCTCTGCCCTGGAACCTCTCAAAAGCCCGGCCCTTTGTGTCCGGGCTTTTTCGCTGTTGGGCGTCGCGTTGAGGGTGGGCCTTGCTGCATCGGATCACGCTGTGGCGCAATGCGGACAAAATCCTTTGCCTGACTCTGGGGAAAACCCCCTGAAGTCACTTCTGCAACCATTTCTACAATTTGCAATGCTCAAAGCGGCTTGCGCCTATGGCACGATAGCTACCTTTACTTTCTACAAATAATTGGAGACATACATGGATCGTCGTTCGCTTATCAAAAATGCCGGCATTGCCGGTGTTCTGGCTGCAGGTGTAGCGCCAGCGGTGCATGCACAGGCAGCAGTGCGCTGGCGCCTGGCTTCGAGCTTTCCCAAGTCGCTGGACACCATCTTCGGCAGCGCCGAGAAGCTGTCCGCAGCGGTCAAGGCCATGTCGGGCGGCAAGTTTGAAATCTCGGTTCACCCTGCAGGCGAGCTGATGCCCGCTTTCGGTGTGGTCGATGCCTTGCAGGCCGACACCATCGACATGGCCCAGACGGCAGCCTACTACTTCACCGGCAAGGACCCGATCTTTGCGTTCAGCTGCGCGGTGCCGTTTGGTCTGACCACCTTGCAGATGGCGGGCTGGAAAGACCATGCCAACGGCCGCAAGCTGCTCGATGCCTTCTTTGAAAAATACAACTTCAAGACCGCATCGGCTGGCAACACGACCACCCAGATGGGCGGCTGGTACCGCAAGGAAATCAAAACCGTTGCCGACCTGAAGGGCCTGAAGATGCGCATGGGCGGTGGCGTGTTCGGTGAGGCCATGGCCAAGCTGGGCGTGGTGGGTCAGAACATGCCTGCAGGCGATGTCTACCAGGCGCTGGAAAAAGGCACGCTGGATGCGGTGGAGTTCGTCGGTCCTTACGACGATGAAAAGCTGGGCTTCAACAAGGTGGCTCCGTTCTACTACTACCCCGGTTGGTGGGAAGGTTCGGCCGATCTGGAGTTCTTCATCAACATCAAGAAGTACAACACGCTGTCGCCCGAGAACAAGGCCATCCTGGACGCCGCCACCCGTGTGGCCGCTGCCGACATGACCGCCAAGTACCAGGTGCTCAACCCCATCGCGCTCAAGAAGCTGGTCGCCAACAAGACCCAGCTCAAGCCTTTCTCCAAAGAGCTGATGGATGCCGGCTTCAAGGCATCGATGGAAGTGTTTGCCGAGCACGAAGCCAAGTCGCCCGAGTTCAAGAAGATCCACCAGGACATGCGCGCTTTCCAGAAGGACCAGATTCTGTGGAACCGCTTCTCCGAGTACCCGTTCAACCAGTACATGGCCCAGGCCAAACTGCCCTGATCGAGGGAAGCGCCAGGCCATTGGGGCTTGGCTGCACAGTCCGGGAGCCGCAGCTTGCTGCGGCTTTTTTGCGTCTGTCAGTACCTGAACTGCGATGCCAGTAGGTGCGGGGCTCTTGATGACCGGAGTCTGCGCTTTCGCATGCCGATGTGGTCCTTGACGGCGCGCTGTGTGCTGTGCTGGCCGGGCGGCAGACAGCCATAAAAAAACCCCGGCAAGCCGGGGTTTGGTAGTGAGGGGCTGCAGGCGCCCTTACTTGGTCTCTGCAGGGGGCGTGCCCAGCGAGTCCTGCAAGGCCTTGGCCGGGTCGTCCGAGCCATAGCCCTCTGCAGCGGGGGCAGGCTGTGCATCAGCGTCTGCGGGCGTATCGCTGCTGTCGGGGCTGGCAAAGGGGTTGTCCGCGCCGTAGCCGCCATTCGCATCGCCGAGCTGGTCCATCATTTGCGCGTTGATCTTTTGCATATCCACGACGACAGGTTTGTCCAATGCCCCGGTGACGATGCCAGGGAAGGCGATCAGTACACCGACCATCACGAGCTGGATCAGCACAAACGGCACAGCGCCCTTGTAGATCTGCATCGTGGTCACTGGCTCGATCACCTTGTGGGTGACCCGGTCCACATACTGCTTATCGGGTGCCACCGAGCGCAGGAAGAACAGCGCAAAACCAAATGGCGGGTGCATGAACGAGGTCTGCATATTGACGGCGAGCAGCACGCCAAACCAGATCAGGTCGATGCCCATCTTCTCGGCCACCGGGCCCAGCAAGGGCACGACGATGAACGACAGTTCAAAGTAATCCAGGAAGAAGGCCAGGAAGAAGATCATCACGTTGACCGCGATCAGAAAGCCGGTCTGGCCGCCTGGCAGGCTGGTCAGCAGATGCTCCACCCACTTGGGGCCGTCGGCGGCCTGGAACACCAGGCTGAAGGTGGTTGCGCCAATGATGATGAACATCACAAAGCTGGCCAGCTTGGTGGTCGAGCCCAGCGCCTGCTTGAGCAACGTCATGTTGAGGCGCTTGCGGGCAAAGCCCATGATCAGCGCGGCCATGGCACCCATGGCACCGCCTTCGGTCGGCGTGGCAATACCCAGGAAGATGGTGCCCAGCACCAGGAAGATCAGCAGCAGCGGGGGGATCAGCACGAAGGTCACACGCTCAGCCAGCTTGGACAGCAGCCCCAGCTTGAAGATGCGGTTGATCGAGGCGATCACAAAGGCGATGAAGGTGCCGCCGCACATGGCTGTGACAATCTTCTCGTCGGTGGCCACATCGGTGACCAGCGTGCCTTCCCACCAGGTGTGGATGTTGGCCATGTGGTTGGCCAGAAAGATCGCCACAATGGTCGACAGACCGACCACGACCACCAGGGAGGTGTAGCCGGCATTGCCATTGGCTTCGCGGTAAATGCGGGCTTCCACCGGCAAGGCGGGCACCAGCTTGGGCTTGAAGATGGCCAAAAATGCCACCCACAGCACGTACAGACCCATCAGCATGAAGCCGGGAATAAAGGCGCCTTTGTACATCTCGCCCACGCTCTTGCCCAGCTGGTCGGCCATCAAGATCAATACCAGCGACGGCGGAATGATCTGGGCCAGGGTGCCCGATGCAGCAATCACGCCCGATGCCAGGCGCCGGTCATAGCCATAGCGCAGCATGATGGGCAGCGAGATCAGGCCCATGGAGATCACCGAGGCGGCCACCACACCGGTGGTGGCGGCCAGCAGCGCACCGACAAAAATCACGGCCAGCGCCAAACCGCCGCGGATCGGGCCAAAGACCTGACCGACGGTGTCAAGCAGGTCCTCGGCCATGCCGCTGCGCTCCAGTATCAGCCCCATCAGGGTAAAGAAGGGCACCGCCAGCAAGGTGTCATTGGCCATGATGCCAATCAGCCGCTGGGGCAGCCAGGCCATCACCGACGAGGGGAAGACATTGAGCTCGATGCCGATAAAGCCGAACATCAGGCCGGCAGCGCCCAGGCTAAACGCCACAGGAAAACCCAGCAGCAAGAAGACGATCAGGCCCGCGAACATGATCGGGGCGTAATTGGTAGCAATAAATTCCATCTTGAGATCCTCTGGCTACCGTCAGGCTTGGCGCGCGGCAGCCTGGGCTGCAGCGGCTTGGGCCTGCTTGATTTCAGCTTCGGCACGCAGGGCCTCGGCCAGCTCTTCTTCGGCGCTCTTGTCGCTGAGTTTGCCCATCGGGTCGGGGCCATCGCCTGTGAGGAAGGCGATGCGCTTGACCAGCTCGGACAGGCCCTGGAGCATCAGCAAGGTGATGCCCACGGGAATGGCTGCCCACACCGGCCAGCGGATCAAGCCACCGGAGTTGCCCGAGACTTCGCCGGACTGGTACATCTGGATCACCACCGGCATGCTCAGCCACAGGATGGTGATGCACAGCGGTGTCAGGAACAGCGCAAAGCCAATGATGTCGATCCAGACCTGCTTGTTCTTGGACAGGCGCGAGTTGATGACGTCGATGCGCACATGTTCACGGTGCAGCAAGGTGTAGCCAGCGGCCAGCAAAAAGGACCAGGCGAACAGGTACCACTGCACTTCGAGAAAGGCGTTGGAGCTGGCGTCAAAGGCCTTGCGAACGATGGCGTTGGCCGCGCTGATGAGGGTGGCGGCAAAGATGAGCCAGATTGAGTATTTGCCGACAAAGGCGTTGAGCCTGTCTATAGCTCTGGATAGAGCGAGTAAAGCCTGCATGGTGTCTCCAATGGTTGGCTAGTCCTGTAATACGTGCTCATTGCTGGTAAGCAAATGCACATTTTCGAAAAGCACTGATTTTACGAATAACTATGCCTTTCCCTAGACAAATTGCTGCGCCAATGTTGCGAAGAAGCGCAAGGATAAAAACTTTTTTCTTCGAAAGCGGCGAAATAGAGGGTAATTACTAGTAAAGCGGCATGGTGTGGGCATCAGCTGCTATCTATTTTCAGGCAACGCGCGGCGGCTGCCTACCGGTCAGACCCGCATGGCGAGCGGGGGCGTTGCGCGGGATGGCGCGGGGCATTCGAGGCGCAGCTGCTGCGCTGCAAGGTACAATCTCGCGCGTATCTGGCAATGGGGGAATGCCGGGCCTGCGCGGCCACAGCATTCCATCAAAAACATTTTCTTTTTCTCTTTTTATGCACCACGGGTGCCTGGAGTCTGATCGTGAGTTCTTCGCAAAATAACGACGGTGATGAGCGCTTTGCCTTGGGCCTTGTTTTTGCCCTGGTCACTTTGGTGGTGTTGGGTGTTGTGTGGTTCGGTGCCTATAAAGGCCTGCACGGCGCCAAGTCCGGCAAGGCCGGCGCAACCACGGCCGTGGTGCAGACCGGCGCCACAGGTGGTGCCGTGCTGGGCGGTACCGACCCCGCCGTTGCTGCTGCCCGTGCTGCCGCTGCTGCGCAAGCCGCCAATGCCGCTGGTGCCGCTGGTGCCGCTGGTGCCAATGGCGCCGCCGTGATTGCCGACGATGCTGCTGCAGTGGTCATCGAAAACGGTGTGGTCAAGTTCTACTTCGCCACGGCCAAGGCAGAGCTGGCACCAGGCGCCAACGAAGCGCTGGTGGACGTGATCGCTGGCGTCAAGGGCGGCCAGCGCGCTGTCATCTCGGGCTACACCGACGCCACTGGCGACGCCGACAAGAACGCCGAGCTGGCCAAGCTGCGCGCCTTTGCCGTGCGCGATGCGCTGCTGGCCCTGGGCCTGACCGAAGACAAGCTGGAGCTGAAGAAGCCAGAGGCTGTCGAGAACGCTGGCAACAATGCCCAAGCCCGCCGCGTGGAAGTGGTGCTGGCCCCTTAAGCGGCCCAAGCAGACACGACAAAGCCCGGATGCGTCCGGGCTTTTTTGTTTTTGGGGCGTTCCCCCAGGGCCGCAGCGATCAGCGCAATACCGCCACGCCCTTGAGCTGGGCATGCAGCGGCAAGCCGGGTGCCAGTTGCAGCAGGCGTGCCGAGCGGGCCGAGACGAGGGCCAGCAGATGTGGCAGGCCATCGGCCGCGCCGTGCGCCAGACGCAGCTGCACCAGCACTTGGCCCGGGCTGCTGGCCTGCACGGCAGCCACCACGGCTGGCAGGCTATTGAGGATCGAGCTGCCCGTCTGCGGCGCCAGCGACAGGCTGACATCACGCGCCAGCACCCGCAGGCGCACGCGCTCACCTTGCTGGTAGTGGGCATTGGCCTGGGTCCAGTGCAGCTGCAGTTGGGGTTGGCCGCTTATCTGCAGCGACCAGAGGTGGTCTTGCGTATCGTGGCCGCAGACCTGGCCTTCGAGGATGCTGGCTTGCTGCGCGTCAGGCAGTGCCTGGGCCAGCGGGGCGTCCAGCTGCGTGAGCAGCTCGGCCACCGGGCCCTGCGCCACTACCTGCCCCGCCTGCAGCAGCACCACTTGGTCGGCCAGCCGGCCCACTTCATCGATCGAATGGCTGACATAGAGAATCGGCAGCTTGAGCTGTGCGCTGAGCTGGTCCAGGTAGGGCAGCACCTCGGCCTTGCGCTCGGCGTCCAGTGCGGCCAGGGGCTCGTCCATCAGCAGCACGCGCGGGCTGGTGGCCAGGGCGCGGGCAATGGCCACCCGCTGGCGCTCGCCGCCCGACAAGGTGGCGGGCTTGCGCGCCAGCAGCGGGCCGATGCCCAACAGCTCCACCAGGTGCTCCAGTGGCACGCGCTGGCGTGCAGCCGGTGTGCGGCGCAGGCCATAGCGGATGTTGTCATGCGCGCTCAGGTGCGGGAACAGGCTCGCCTCCTGAAAGACATAGCCCAGCGCCCGCTGGTGCGTGGGCAGCCAGTGGCCCTCAGCGTCATCCTGCCAGCGCTCGCCATTGACCGTGACACGGCCCTGGGCACGCTCGAGCCCGGCCATGGCGCGCAGGCAGCTGGTCTTGCCGCAGCCCGAGGGGCCAAACAGCGCGGTGACGCCCTGGCCGGGCAGCTGCAGATCGACCTGCAGTTGGAACGCGGCGCGCTGCAGCTGCAGGCGCGCGTGGATGCCGTCGTTAGCGTTCTGGGCTTGCGTCATAGGGGGCTCGCGTTGTTCTTGTCGCGGGGCTGCAGCCATTGCAGCGCCACCAGCACCACAAAGGCAAACACCACCATGCCGCCGGCCAGCCAGTGCGCCTGCGCATATTCCATGGCTTCGACATGGTCGTAGATTTGCACCGAGACCACGCGGGTTTGGCCGGGGATATTGCCCCCGAGCATCAGCACGATGCCGAATTCGCCCACGGTGTGGGCAAAGGTCAGCACGGCGGCGGTGACAAAGCCGGGCCGCGCCAGCGGCAAGGCCACGCTGAAAAAGCTGTCGAGGCGGCTGGCGCCCAGGGTGGCTGCTACCTCAAGCGGTCGTGGGCCCAGAGCCTCAAACGCCCGCTGCAGCGGCTGCACCGCAAAGGGCAGTGAGTACACCAGCGAGCCCACCACCAGCCCGGCAAAGGTGAAGGGCAGATAGCCTAGGCCCAGTGCGTTGCTGAGCTGGCCCAGCGGCCCATTCGGCCCCATCGTGACCAGCAAATAAAAACCGATCACCGTGGGCGGCAGCACCAAGGGCAAGGTCACCACCGCTCCAATGGGGCCGCGCCAGCGCGATGGCGTATGCGCCAGCCACCAGGCCAATGGCGTGGCCAGGACCAGCAACAGGATGGTTGTGAGGCTGGCCAGCTCTAGCGTCAGCCAAATGGCGGCCCAATCGTCGGGGCTGAGGATGGAGGTACTCACGGCAGGCGGGGTCGTGGCTAGGGGTCAGGAAAAAGGGAAAGGCTGCGCACATCGTGCACGCACAGCGCGGGCCAGGCAAGGGGAATCATGGGCCGGGGCAACGCGCTGAAGTCGATGGCCGAGGAGAGGCCGGGCCTTATGCGCCCGACTAGCCAACACCGGCCATCGTTGGAGGGAATCGCTAATTAGAACGCGTAGCCGTAGGACTTGATGATGGTGCGCGCCTTCTCCCCCTTGAGGTAGTCCATCAGTGCGGTGGCGGCCGCATTGTCCTTGGCGCTGTTGAGCACGATGGCCTCCTGGCGGATGGGCTCGTGCATGGTCGACGGAACGACCCAGGCCGAGCCTTCGCGCAGCTTGCCGTCTTCCATCACCTGCGACAGGGCCACAAAACCCAGCTGGGCATTGCCGCTGGCGGCGAACTGGTAGGTCTGGCCAATGTTCTCGCCCTGCACGATTTTTGGCGTCACCTGGTCGGTCAGGCCCAGGTTTTTCAAGGTTTCCATCGCGGCCAGGCCATAGGGTGCCAGCTTGGGGTTGGCGATCGCTATATGGCGGTAGTCACCGGTCTTGAGCACGGCGCCTTTGTCATCGACATAGCCCGCTTGCTTGCTCCACAGCACCAGCTGGCCGATGGCGTAGGTGAAGCGGCTGGCGGCGACAGCTTTGCCTTCTTGGGCCAGCTTGGCAGGTGTTGTGTCATCGGCGGCCAGCAAAATCCCAAAGGGCGCGCCGTTGTTGATCTGGGCATAGAACTTGCCGGTGGCACCAAACGACAGCACCGCCTTGTGGCCGCTGTCCTTCTCGAACTCGGCAGCAATCTTTTGCATGGGTGCGGTGAAGTTGGCGGCCACGGCTACCGAGACTT
The DNA here is from genome assembly GCF_024809975.1 of Comamonas sp. BIGb0152. Classification (GTDB taxonomy): domain Bacteria; phylum Pseudomonadota; class Gammaproteobacteria; order Burkholderiales; family Burkholderiaceae_C; genus Comamonas. Next base: position 62,686 of record NZ_JANUDY010000011.1, on the reverse strand, counting down.
CGCCCGCATGGGCGCTGGCGGCGAAGGCTGCGAACAAGGTCAGAGCGAGGGGCGCAAAACGGAAGTGGGTCATGGCAGTTATCTGATCGCTATTCTGTTAATGAATAGCGAGAGTGTAGCGAACATTGTTTTGGCTTGGCAAATGGCGGGGGCCGGCAGGGTTCAGCGCCGAGGCGTTCAGGCGCCTGAAGCTTCGGGCTGCCTGACTGCCTGACTGCGGGCGCGCTGGCGCAAAGCATGCGAAGATTCGCGCCATGATTCCCCAAGCATCGCTCGCCGCCGCGCTCGCCGAAAAGCGCTCTGACCGCCGCATTGAAGTGCTGCGCCACATCCAGGCATGCGGCTCCATCTCGGAGGCCGCGCGCCGCGTGGGCATCAGCTACAAGGCGGCCTGGCAGGCCTTGGATACCTTGTCCAACTTGGCGGGGGTAGCGCTGGTGCAGCGCAGCGTGGGCGGCAAAGGTGGTGGCGGCGCGCAGCTCACCGCAGATGCGCTGCTGCTGCTGGAGGCGGCTGACGCCATGGGCCATGCCCGCGAGCAACTGCATGTGCAGCTGGAGCAGGCACGGCAGCGGCCACCCCCGGCAGACAGCCAGGCACGCACAGGCGCGGGCATCTCGGTGGCCACCACCTTGGCGCGCTTGCAGGTGATGACCAGCATGCGCAACCAATGGCCCTGCGTGGTGGCCCAGCTCAGCCGCAGCGGCCCGCTGGTGCGGGTGCAGTTGCAGGGCGCCGAGGTGGGCGCGCAGTTTGTGCTGCATTCCCACATCACCGACGAGAGCGCGCAGCTGCTCGGCCTGCGCCAGGGCTTACCGGTGCTGGCCATGTGCAAGGCTACGGCGGTGACCGTGCAGCCTGCAGCAGCAGCGGCTTGCGAGGCAGCGCCAAGCGCCAATGGCTGGCGTGGCACGGTCACCCGCGCCACCCGGGGCGGCGCTGTGCAAGAGCTGGCGGTGCGCCTGACATCGGGTGTGCAGCTGGTGGGCTTCAGCCGCGAGGCATCGTCGCTGCGTGCACGGTCTGCGGTGCAGGTGACGGTGGAGCCCTCGGCGGTGGTGGTGGCGCTCAGCGGGGAGTGACACGGGCGTCTGGCGACTGATGCCCGATGCACCACGGCAGGTGCTGCAGCGCTGCACGCTGTTCAGTCCATCACCAGGCTCTTGCGGGCCTTTTTGCTGACGTCGACAAAGGCGGCTGCTGCAGGGGATAGCTTGTCAAAGCGCAGCGCGGCCAGCGCGATTTTGCGGTGGCTGCGCGGTGTCAGCCGGCGGTAGATAACACCTGCAGGCGGTGCTGGCAGCGCCAGGCGCGCAGCAATCGTCAGCGCATCGCCTTGCGCGACAAAGCCCATCATGGAGCTGAGCTGCTCAAACCGGTACAAGGTGTTGGGAACGGCGCCTTTCTCGGCCAAGAACGCGTCCACCCGGGGCCCGGAGCCCGCCGATGTGCGGATAAAAGGCTGGCCATGAAAATCCATGGCGTTGACGCTGGTCTGGCTGGCCAACGGGTGGGCGGCGGGCAGCACCGCCACCAGCTCGTCTTCGAGAAGCGGCACCGTATCAAAACGCTCATCGGGCACCACCACAAAGCCCAGCTCCACCCGGCGCTCCAGCAGCCATTGCAGCACGACGCTGTCCACCGCCTCGTCGATATGCACCTCGACATGCGGATGGGCTTGGCGAAATCGCGCCAGCAGCTGGGGCAGCAGGCGCAGGGACGAGGTCGCGCCAAAGGAGGCAATGCGCAGGCGTCCGCGTGCGATGCCGCGCTCTGCCTGTGCTTCCTGCTGCAGTGCTTCTTGTTGTTGAAGAATGTCCTGGGCGCGCACCAGCAGGCGGCTGCCCACCTCGGTGAGAGTGACCGCCGCACCATCGCGGCTGAACAGGCTCAGGCTCAAAGTGGTTTCGAGCTGTTTGATGGCGTGGCTGACGCCGCTTTGCGAGATGCCGAGCACCGCCGCCGCACGCGAGAAGCTCCCGGCCTGGGCGAGTGCTGCGAAGACTTGGAGTTGGGTAAAGGTCATGGTTCGGTCAGGCCGGAGAGGTATGAGTATTTTCTCATTCGACCATTCATCTAGATTAGCAGATAGTAGCGCCGCATGAACACCACACGATATTCCACCCATCTGGGTCTCATTGGTATGGCGGCCCTGTGGGGAGCCTCCTGGCCCTGGGGCCGCGTTGTGGCGCAAGCCATGCCACCGCTGGCAGCTGCCAGCCTGCGCTTTTTGCTGGCCAGTGCTGTGCTGCTGTTGTGGCTCGCGCGCACCGGGCGCATGGGCCGTTTGCGCAGCCTGGTGGGGTGCCAGTGGCTGGGCCTGGCGGCGGCTGCTGCGGTGGGCGTACTGGGCTATTCCGTCTTCTTCTTGCTGGCGCTTAAAACGGTGCCTGCGGGCAAGGCGGCCATGGTGGTGGCGCTCAACCCAGTGTTGACCATGCTGTTCGCGGTGCTGCTGTTTCGCGAGCGCATGAATCTGCCCATTTGCCTGGGCCTGGGGCTTGCGGTCAGCGGCACCCTGTATGCGCTGAGCGGTGGCAGCTGGGCGTTGGGGTTCGGCAGCACATCGGGTGCGGGTGAATGGCTGTTACTGGGCTGCGCTGCATGTTGGGTGGCCTATACCTTGCTGGGCCGCTTGGTGCTGAGCCACGTCGATGCGCTGACCACAACAGCTGCAACCGCCAGCATTGGCGCGCTATTGCTGCTGGTGGTCAGCCTGGTGGTCGAAGGGCCGGCCGCATGGGCAGGCCTGACCGATGTGCGGGCCGATGCCTGGTACAGCTTGATCGCGCTGGCCCTGGGTGCCACCGCGCTGGCTTACGCCTGGTACCTGAAAGGGGTGCAGGAACTGGGTGCCGGGGCAGCGGCAGCCTATATGTCGCTGGTGCCCTTGTTTGGCATGCTGCTGTCCAGTCTGTGGCTGGGCGAGCCGGTGACTGCATCCTTGCTGCGCGGCGGCAGCGCGGCCATTGTGGGCATGGGGCTGATGAACCTGGGGCGCATGCGGTTGGCGCGGCAGCCCATGCCGTTGCAGCAGGGGGGTGCGCGGCCGGGTTGAAGCCTGTGGGGCTTGGATCTGCCGCCAATGCCGCTTATGCTCCAGGCCATCCACCGCCGAGCAGCGCCCCTTATGAACACCCACCCCCGTCCGCCTGAGCCCTCCCTACCCACGGCCCCCGATGCGCCGCCGCCCCAGGGCTCTGCGCTGGAGGTGTTGGCTGCCTTTTTGAAGCTGGGCCTGACCTCGTTTGGTGGGCCGGTGGCGCACCTGGGCTACTTCCATACCGAGTTTGTGTTGCGGCGGCGCTGGATCGATGAGCGCTCGTATGCGGATTTGGTGGCACTGTGCCAATTTTTGCCCGGCCCGGCCAGCAGCCAGGTGGGCATGGCCTTGGGCCTGGGCCGTGCGGGTTGGTGGGGGGCGCTGGCGGCCTGGCTGGGTTTCACCCTGCCATCGGCCCTGGCGCTGATGCTGTTGGCCGCCGGCCTGTCGCAGTGGGCGGGCCTGGCGGCATCGGGGGCGCTGCATGGCCTCAAGGTGGTGGCGGTTGCCGTCGTGGCCCAGGCGGTATGGGGCATGGCGCGGGTGCTGTGCCCGGACCGGTTGCGTGCCGCTTGGGCGATAGCTGCCGCCTTGCTGGTACTGGCCGTGCCCTCCAGCTATGGGCAGCTGGCGGCCATCATCCTGGGCGGGGCGCTGGGCCGCTGGGCGCTGAAGCTGGGCCCGCTTCCCTCGGCGCAGCACCAGCACTATGGGGTCAGCAAGAAAATGGGGTCGTGCTTGCTGGTGGTCTATGCCGTTTTGCTGGCGCTCAGCCCCTGGGCCATTGCCACCTATGGGGGCTCGGTGCTGGCCCTCTTGAGCCAGTTCTACCAGGCCGGTGCGCTGGTGTTTGGCGGTGGCCATGTGGTGCTGCCTTTGCTGCAGGCGGGCCTGGTGCCTGGCGGGCTGGTGTCGAACGACGTGCTGCTGGCCGGCTACGGCGCCGCGCAGGCCGTGCCGGGCCCCCTGTTCACCTTTGCCGCCTACCTGGGGATTGCCATGCCCGCACCGCTGGGCGGCTGGTGGGCGGGCCTGGCCTTGTTGGTGGCTATTTTTCTGCCGGGCTTGCTGCTGGTAGCGGGCGCCCTGCCGCACTGGGAGTCTCTGCGCCAGAGGGCTGCGGTGCAGCGGGTGATGGCGGGCATCAACGCCTCGGTGGTGGGTGTGCTGCTGGCGGCGCTGTACGACCCGGTGTGGACCAGCGCCATCCATTCCAGACTGGATTTTGGCCTGGCGTTGGCCGCATTCGGGTTGCTGGTGTTTGCCCGGCTTTCACCGCTGTGGGTGGTGTTGGGCGCAGCCTTGTGCGGCTGGTGGCTGTTTTAGGGACCCTCTACAAAACTCCCTGCCGTGGCCTGAACGCGGTCTCGGGCGATCCGCTGCGTTGTCTTTCTTGTCCATAGCCCGCTATTGACTGCAAAAGACGCCTTGCGTCTCATCCCCACCCGCGCCCCTCCCATTGGGCGAGGGTTGTGCAGAGGATCCCTGGCGGGCAGCGGCAGCGCTCACACCAGGCGCAGACGCCACAGCACATCCAGTACATGTTGCGTGGAGGGCTCGACGTAGCCTGCGCGGTGGGCGATGCCCAGCCGGCGCCACAGCGCAGGGCGCAGCGGGCGCATCGCAATGCGCGCATCCGGCGGCGGGGCGCTGGCCTCGTGCGGCAGCAGGGTTGCGCCATAGCCTGCGGCGACCAGGCTCTTGATGGCATCGTTGTAGTTCAGCGCAATGCGCGGCACCGGGTGGTGGCCGTCGGTGGCAAACCATTCGCTGGTCTGGCGTGACAGGCGCGTGCTGGCATCGTTGAGGATGAGCGGCTGGCCGGCAAGCCACTGCGGCGTGATGCGGGCCGGGCACTTCCAGTCTGCGGGCACAAAGGCCATCACAGGATCGCGGCGCCAGGGCTTGATCACCAGGCCTGCCACGGCAGGTTGGGGCAGGGCGGTGACACCAATGTCCAAGCGGCCGTCCACCAGGCGCGCCAGGGTCTCCTCCGAGGTCTGGACGCTGATCTGGATGTCGATGCCCGGATGCTGATCGCGCAGCACCGCCAGCGCCTGGGGCAGCAGATGCGCGATCACCCCGGTTGATGCGCCCAGCCGCACGCGCCCTTCCAGCCCTTGCACCTGGCGCTGGATGTCGCTCAAGGCCAGCTCGGCTTCGTCCAGCAGGCGGCGCGCGCGTGCGACCAGCACTTCCCCAATGGCCGAGGGCCGGACATGCCCACGCTTGCGCGACAGAAGCGGCGCGCCAATGCGCTCTTCCAGTTCGGCAATATGCAGGCTGACCGTAGGTGGTGCCAGGTGCAAGCTATGCGCTGCGCGGATGAACGAGCCCTGGTCGGCAATGGCCACCAAGGTGCGCAAACGGTCCAGGCTGATCTCTCGCATCGCAACTCCTAGTACAGAAAACCTGAATCTCAGATTTATGAAATTCAACTTTCATTATTTTAGTGCTCGGGGGAACATAGCGGATCGATCCATGGGCAAGCGCCCCAATTCACGAAAGTCATCTGCATATGCGCACTCCTCTTGTTTTTATTGACGGCGACCAGGGCACCACGGGTTTGCAAATCCATGAGCGGCTGCGCGGGCGGTCCGATATCAGCCTCGTGACCTTGCCTGCGGCAGAGCGCAAGGACGCCAGACGCCGGGCCGAAGCCATCAATGCCTGCGATATCGCCATCCTCTGCCTGCCGGACGCGGCGGCGCGCGAGGCGGTGCAGGCCATCGTCAATCCTGCGGTACGGGTGATCGATGCCAGTTCTGCGCACCGCACACATGCCGATTGGGTCTATGGCTTTCCGGAAATGTCGGTAGCGCAGGCGGATCGCATTGCCAAGGCAAGCCGGGTCAGCAACCCTGGCTGCTACCCGACCGGTGCCATCGGCTTGCTGCTGCCCCTGGTGCAGGCGGGGCTGCTGCCTGCCAGCTACCCGGTCAGCGTGCATGCGGTATCCGGCTACTCCGGGCGCGGACGCGCGGGGGTCGAGGCGCATGAAGGCGGCGGCGGTGCCAAGCCGCTGGCCTTCCAGATCTACGGTCTGGAGCTGGCGCACAAACATGCGCCGGAGATGCAGTTGCACGCGGGCCTGGGCGCGCACCCCCTGTTTGTGCCGGCCTATGGCGCGTATCGCCAGGGCATTGTGCTGACCGTGCCGTTGGCATTGCGCATGCTGCCGCCTGGGGTGGATGCCGCCGCGCTGCAGGCCTGCCTGGCACGCCACTATGCGCAGGCGCCGCAGGTGCAGGTCTTGTCGCTGGAGGAATCTCAGGCCCTGGAACACCTGGATCCACAGATACTGAATGGCAGCAACGACATGCAACTCAGCGTTTTTCACAACGCGGCGCACGGTCAGGTGTTGCTGTCTGCGGTTTTTGACAACCTGGGCAAAGGGGCATCCGGTGCGGCGGTACAGAACCTGGACCTGATGCTGGCCGCATAGCTGGCCACGGTCGACCGGCTATTCGCCATTTGCTATTCGCTATTCGGTATCGCCCAGAAACTGCGCGGCCACCTGCTGGGCAAAGGGGTCGGGGCCGCTGAGGGTCAGGCTCAGTTGCAGCGCAGTTTGCTGCGCTGCCTGGGGCGCCAGCAGCTGGCGTTGCTGTGCATCCCACAGCAGGGCCAGTGCATCGCCTGCGCCGCTTTGCAGTTGCAGGTCCAGGTCCCAGGCATGGCCTTCGTCCAAGGGGCCTGGGCTGCCAAATGCGTCGCTGCACCAGGCCAGCACCTGCCTGACTTCTGCAGACAGCGCTGGCCAGTGCGCGGCGCTGGTGTAGGCCATGGCATCCAGGCTGGTGCAGCCTTCGCCGTCATCGCTGGTGTCAAAGTCCAAATAGTCGAGCATGGGCGGGGCTTTCATCGGTAGGCAGCGATTTTATGCTATGTTTTTAGGAGTTCAGCAACCCCTACCGACCCTTCACCATGAGCCTGCAATGGAATGCTTTGGATTTTGCCCACCCGCAGGGCTTGCCGCTGTTGCCGGGCTGGCAATGGCAGGCGGCGCCGGGCCTGGTGCAGCTGGTTGACGGCCTGAGTCTGGGCAAAACCACGGCCTTGCAGTTGCTGGCCGGGCAGCTGCAGGCCCGTGGCGGCAGCTTGCTGGTTGATGGGCAGACGACCCAGGCGCTGCAAAGGGGCGGTGATGTGTTCTGGCACGAGCCGCGCCTGGCCCAGACCATGCCGCCCAGCAACACGGTGGTGGCCGATTGGATCGCACAGCTGCGAGGCCACTACCCCGGATGGGATGAGTCCTGGTTTTCACAGTGGCAAGCGGGCTTCGATTTGACGCCCCACATGGCCAAGCCTTTGCTGGCGCTGTCTACCGGCAGTTTGCGCAAGCTGGTGATGGCGCTGGGCCTGGCCAGCGGTGCCAGGCTGGTGCTGCTCGATGAGCCGACCTCGGGGCTGGACAAACCGGCGCTGGGCTTTTTGCGCCAAGCCTTGCAAACGGCAGCGCCGCTGTTGGCCGCGCAGGGGCGCTATCTGGTGGTGGCGCATTACGAGCCGCTGCTGGAGGCAGGCGATGCCGTGCAACTGGTGGCACTGCCTGCTGGCTAGCTGGGCGCGCAGCACAGCGGGTGACGCCCCCGGCGCTGCATTGTGTAAATTTTCGTGCGCGTTCCGGCCCAGCCCTGCGGCGCGTCGTGGGCCGCTGGATAATCGGGCAGACCGATTTTTTGAAAGACTGTTGTGGACACCTTGCTATTGATCAAAGCCGCCATCATGGGCGTCGTGGAGGGGCTGACGGAGTTTTTGCCCATTTCATCCACAGGCCATTTGATTTTGGCCGGCAGCCTGCTGGGCTTTGACGATGCCAAGGCCAAGGTGTTCGACATTGCGATCCAGACCGGCGCCATCTTTGCGGTGATCCTGGTGTACTGGCAAAAAATCCGCGCCACGGTGGTGGCACTGCCGTCCAGCCGCCAGGCGCAGCGCTTTGCGCTCAATGTCTTGATTGGTTTTTTGCCGGCGGTGGTGCTGGGCCTGCTGTTTGGCAAGTACATCAAGGCGCATTTGTTCACGCCGGTGGTGGTTGCTACCACCTTTATCCTGGGCGGCTTTGTGATTCTCTGGGCGGAAAAGCGCCAGTCCGCCCATGTGCGGGTGCAGACTGTCGATGAGATGACGCCGCTCGATGCGCTCAAGGTCGGTCTGGTGCAGTGCCTGGCGATGATTCCGGGTACCAGCCGCAGTGGCTCGACCATCATCGGCGGCATGCTGATGGGTCTGTCGCGCCAGGCGGCGACTGATTTTTCGTTCTTCCTCGCGATTCCCACCCTGATCGGTGCCGGCGTCTACAGCCTCTACAAGGAGCGCGCGCTGCTGTCGATGGCCGACATTCCCATGTTTGCCACGGGCCTCGTCTTCTCCTTCATCAGCGCCTGGTTGTGTGTGCGCTGGCTGCTGCGCTACATCGCCTCCAACAGCTTTGTGCCCTTTGCCTGGTACCGCATTGTGTTTGGCATCATCGTGCTGGTGACCGCCTTCAGCGGCATGGTGAGCTGGGTCGATTCCTGATCCCCCGCCCGTGATCCCCGTACACAGCCCGGCTCCTATGCCGGGCTTTTTTGTGCGTGTTGACTGCTGTGCGGGTGCTGCCGGTCTGTCGCCAAGATGTCTTGGGGGACCAGGGCTTCGGGTTTGTCTGGGCACCGCAGGGATGGGCAGTCTCTACAATTATCCATATTATGAACTTTAGTCCATATGGTGGATAAATGCCTGTAGATAGCCCTGACCAGACCCCGTTGATGCCTTACCAGTATCCCAACCCACCCGATGCACTGCCCGAGATCGTGGTGGAGAGTGCCATCCCGACCGATGAGCGGCTTTGGGTGCCCCAGGCCGAGAACGTCTGGTTCCGCCCGCTGTGCCTGAACGCCAGCCAGGGCTACTGGATGAACCTGCTCAAGGTGCGCAAATCGGGGGTGCTCAGCCGCCACCGCCACCCCCAGGCGGTGCACGGCTTTGTGCTTAAAGGCCGCTGGAAATACCTGGAGCACGACTGGTGGGCCAAGGAGGGCAGCTATGTCTTTGAGCCGCCCGGCGAGACCCACACCTTGTATGTGCCCGAGGACTGCGAGGAGATGATCACCTATTTCCAGGTTAACGGTGTCATGTATTACACCGACCCCTGGGGCAAGGGCATGGGCTTTGAGGATGTGTTCACCAAGATAGAGATGTGCCGCAAGCACTTCGAGGCGGTGGGCCTGGGTGCGGACTACACCAACCAGTTCATCCGCTGACATGGCCGATTGCAGCTACCACTTTGGCGGCCGGGTGGCCGTGGTGACCGGTGGCGCCAGCGGCATTGGAGCCAGCCTGGTGCAAGCCTTGCAGCACTCGGGCGCCAAGGTGGCGGTCTGGGATCTGCAGGCGCCTGGCGCAGCAGATGCTGGCGATGCGCTGTTCTGCCCGGTCGATGTGACCGAGCCGGCCAGCATCCAGGCGGCGCTGGCGCAAACCTTGGCGCGACTGGGCAGGGTCGACATGCTGATCAACAGCGCCGGCATCACCGGGCCCACGATGGCGCTCGATGCCTTTGACGATGCCGTCTGGCAACGGGTGATTGACATCAACCTGGTCGGTGTCTACAACGTCTGCAAAGCGGTGGTGCCGGTATTGCGCCGCCAGGCCTATGGCCGGGTGGTGAACATTGCATCGCTGGCTGGCAAGGAGGGCACGCCCAATGCGTCGGCCTACAGCGCGGCCAAGGCCGGGGTGCTGGCGCTGACCAAATCGCTGGGCAAGGAGCTGGCGGGCAGCGGTGTGCTGGTCAATGCGGTGGCACCGGCGGCGGTGCGCACGCCCATTTTGGAGCAGATGGCGCCGGCGCATGTGGCCACGATGATTGCCAAAAGCCCGATGGGCCGCCTGGGTGAGCCCGAGGAGATTGCAGCCCAGGTGCTGTGGCTGGCGTCGGACGCCTGCTCGTTCAGCACTGGGGCGGTGTTTGATGTATCTGGTGGACGTGCGACCTATTGAAACTGCACGACGAAGTAAAAACAGAGGAGACGGTATGAACATGAGCAAAACGCGCCGAGGCGCCATCGGCCTGGTTGCGGCGGGTGCCAGCGCGGTATTGATGGCGCTGGGCAATGTTGCAGCGGCTGCTGATTTCCCGGCGCGCCAGATCGAGCTGATCGTGCCCTTTCAGCCCGGCGGTGGCACCGATGGCGTGGCCCGCGCATTTGGCGAGGCGGCGCGCAAGCACATTCCCCAAAGTGTGGTGGTCATCAACAAGCCCGGTGCCAGCGGCGCCATTGGCTGGACCGACATGATCAATGCCCGCCCCGATGGCTACAAGCTGGCCGTGGTGACGGTGGAGCTGGTGACCCTCAAGCCCATGGGCCTGGCCAAGTTCTCCTACGACGATGTGCAGCCCATCATCCAGTTCAACGCCGACCCGGCCGCCATCACGGTGCGCGCCGATGCGCCCTGGAACACGATCGAAGAGTTCCTCGCTGCCTCCAAGAAAGACCCCGGCAAGATGGGCGTGGGCAATGCCGGCAATGGTTCCATCTGGCACTTTGCGGCGACGGCGCTGGGCGACAAGACCGGCATCCAGTTCAACCATATTCCGTTCCAGGGTGCGGGCCCGGCCGTGCTGGCGCTGATGGGCGGGCACGTGGATGCCGTGGCCGTGAGCCCGGCCGAAGTGGCCCAGCAGCTGCAGGCGGGCAAGCTCAAGATGCTGACCGTGATGGCCGACCAGCGGGTGAAGAACTTTGACAAGGTGCCCACCTTGAAGGAAAAGGGCATTGACCTGAGCATTGGCACCTGGCGCGGCATTGCCGGGCCCAAGAAGCTGCCAGCCGATGTGCTGAGCTACCTCAAGGCCGCTGCCAAGAAGACGGTGGATGAGCCCGCCTTCCAGGAAGTGCTGGCCAAACAGAACCTGGGCTTTGTCTATGCCGATGACCAGGGTTTCCGCAACCAGATGATGAAGGACGCGACCTATTTCGCCGACCTGATCAAGCTGCTGGACATGAAGAACTGAGCCCAAAACGAGTGATGCGAGTGATGAGTACGACCTATCAGAAAGACCTGTTGACAGGCAAGACCGCCCTGGTGGCCGGCGCCACCCAAGGCATCGGCGCCGTGATCGCCAACCATTTGTCTGCGCTGGGCGCGCGCGTGGTTGCGCTGGGCCTGGGCGAGGGCGATGGCAGCTTGGATGCCGGGGTGGAGATGCGCCAGGCCGATGTGACCCGCCAGGCCGATCTCGATGGCGTGCTCGCCGATCTGGATGCACTCGACATCGTCTTCAACTGCGCGGGCATCATCAAGCGTGGGTTGGAGCACGATGTGGAGGTCTTTCAGCGCGTGCTGGAGGTGAACCTGACGGGCACCATGCGGGTCTGCACGGCCACGCGTGACAAGCTGCGCGCCCGGCGCGGCTGCATCGTCAACACCGCGTCGATGCTGACCTTTTTTGGTGGCGGCCTGGTGCCGGGTTACGCGGCCAGCAAAGGTGGCATTGGCCAGCTGACCAAGTCCTTGGCGATTGCCTATGCGGCCGATGGCATCCGTGTCAACGCCATTGCGCCGGGCTGGATTGCCACGCCGTTGACCCAGGCCTTGCAAGACGACCCGGCCCGCGCGGGCCCCATCCTGGCACGCACGCCGCTGGGGCGCTGGGGCACGCCCAAGGATGTGGCGCAGGCGGCGGTTTTCCTGTGTACACCGGCTGCCAGCTTTATGACCGGGGTGATTTTGCCGGTCGATGGCGGGTATATGGTTAGCTGAGGCAGCAGCCCGCTGCCTTGTCACAAAGACAAATGCCCTCGGCCGATGTGGCCGAGGGCATTTTTTTTTGGGAAGGCGGATGGCTCTTAGTCCTTGGGCCGGAAGCCAATCACCAGGCTGGGCGGCACCCGGCCATCGGTGTCGCGGGGCAGGGTTTCGGTCTTGTGCATCGCGCGGACCACGGCATCATCCCAGGCCTTGTTGCCGCTGGACTTGGTGACGCGCACGCCGACAATGGTGCCGTCGGGCGCGGCGCGCACTTCCAGCTCGGCACGCGGGTTGCCCTGGATGTCATCGGGGAAGGTGATATTGGGGCGTACCTTGGCAGCGACCTTGCCGCCATAGCCGGCAGATGGGCCACCCTGGCCGGATGCGGTGCCCGAGGGTGAGCCGCCTTGGCTGCTGCCGGCGGCACCCGCAGCGCCTGCCATACCGGCCATGCGCGCAATATTGGCCTGGCGCTGGGCTTCGGCGGCCTTGGCATCAGCGGCTGCCTTGGCTTTGGCGTCTGCAGCGGCCTTGGCCTTGGCGTCTGCTGCTGCTTTGGCTTTCGCATCTGCAGCAGCCTTGGCTTTGGCATCGGCTTCCGCCTTGGCCTTCTCAGCCTTTTCGCGCTCGGCCTTGTCTTTCTCGGCTTTCTCGCGGGCGTCCTTGTCTTTTTGCAGACGGTCTTTCTTGTCTTGCTCGGCCTGCTTCTTGCGCTCGGCGTCCTTGCGGTCTTTTTCCGCTTTGTCGGCTTTTTCGCGGGCGTCTTTGTCCTTTTGCAGGCGTTCCTGGCGCTCTTCTTCCAGGCGGTCCTTCTTGTCCTGTTCAGCCTGCTTCTTGCGATCGGCTTCCTTGCGCTGGGCCAGCTCGCGCTCCTTTTGCTCGCGCTGTTTGGCTTCCTGCTCTTTTTTCTTGCGCAGGGCGATCTCGGCCTCCTGGTCGTCGTCATCCGGCACTGCGGCTGCCGGCTTGGGCGTCGTCACCACCGGGGCGGGCGCAGGCGGAGGAGGCGGTGGCACAGGGGCCGGGGGCGGCGGTGCCACGGGTGGCGGAGGCGGCGGTGGCGTCAGCGGCGCGGGCGCGGCCTGCTCATTGGTGGGTGCCCACAACTCGGCCTCGACCGAGGGCTGGTCGCTGTCACGCGGGTTGCGCACGGTCCACAGCAAGGCGATGACCACCAGCAGGTGGGCCACGGCCGCCACGGTCCAGGACTTGGTGCGCGACGGAGGTTTGGGAGGGGCAAGCTGATCGCGCTCTTGACGAGGAGACATGGACACTTTTCTTACTGGCTGCCGCCCGCCACTTGCAAGGCCACGCGTTTAACGCCGGCCTTCTGCAGGGTCGACATGGCGTCGATGACCTTCTGGTAGCTCAGGTCCTTGTCGGCCACGATGAGCATGGCGCTGTCGTCTGGGGGATTGTCGGCTTGCCAGGACTTGGCCACATCGGCCAGGTCGCCAGCGGCCACTGCTTGCGTGCGGTTGCCCACCATCAGCTTGACGGAGCCGTCCTTGTCCAGCAGGACATGGGCGATGTTCTTGGTCGGGGGGCGCTCGCTCTTGCCTGCCTTGGGCAGGTTGATGGCCCCCGGTGTCAGCATGGGGGCGGTGACCATGAAGATGATCAGCAGCACCAGCATCACGTCGATGAAGGGCACCATGTTGATTTCGTTGACGGTGCGGCGGTTGCGTTTTCCGCGAGAGGCGACGGCCGGCATGGCTGTTTCCTTTGTGTTTAGTGCGCAGCGTGCAGCGGCTGGGCACCCAGATTGCGCTGCAGGATGTTGGAGAACTCTTCGATGAAGGTCTCTTGCTGGCTGGCGATGCGGTCAATGCCGCTGGAGAAGCGGTTGTAGGCGGTCACGGCGGGAATGGCGGCAAACAGGCCCATGGCGGTGGCCACCAGGGCTTCTGCAATGCCGGGCGCCACGGTGGCCAAGGTGATCTGCTCCATGTTGGCAAAGCCGGTAAAGGCGTGCATCACGCCCCAGACCGTGCCGAACAGACCGACATAGGGCGAGACCGAGCCGATGGTGCCCAGCAGCGACAGGCCCGATTCGATCTCGTCCATCTCGCGCTGGAAGCTGGCGCGCATGGCGCGGCGCGTGCCGTCGAGCAAGGTGTCGGGGTTGGTGATGTGGCGTTCGCGCAGTTTTTGGTACTCGCGCATGCCGCTGGCAAAGATGCGTTCCATCGGGCCGCAGGCTTTGACGTTGTGCATCGCATTTTGGAACAGCTCGTTGAGGCTGGAGCCGGACCAGAAGTCGCTCTCGAAGCTCTCATTCTTGTTCTTGATGGCTTTGAGCATGCCGACCTTGCGCAGGATCGTTGCCCAGCAGGCGACCGAGGCGGCCACCAGGATCAACATCACGAGTTGCACCACCCAGCTGGCATGCAATACCAGGCTGGCAATGGACATTTCTTGGGAATTCATGAGATGGTTTGGATCAGGGATTGAGGAATTCTTGCCGGGCGCATGCTGACAGCGTCGACCCAGCCGATACGGATTGTGCCCTCACACAGCAGTTGAGGTGTATCTGTTGGTTGCTTCGGTTTTAAGAGCACCTGCTGTGCGATTTGCATCGAGGCACGCCCCGCAGCTTGGAGTTCTGCGGTGACGATGAGTTCATCATCCAGGCGTGCAGGTTGTAAATATTTGATATTTGCTTCGCTGACCACGAACATACCACCGACCTGTTCGCGCAGGCGTTGCTGCTCCAGTCCCAGCGAGCGCAGCCATTCGGTGCGGCCCCGTTCCATGAACTTGAGGTAGTTGGCATAGAACACGATGCCGCCAGCGTCGGTATCTTCCCAGTAAATGCGGATCGGGAACTCATAGGCCATGGAGATAGCCCTTTAGGTCAAATTGATAGCTTTGAAACAAGGCCAACATGCGCTTTTCCGCTGGTTGCATGGGAAGGGCGCGGAGCATGGGCATGTTCATCATCAAGCCAGCAGTTGGCGCAGCCGGGCGATGGCTTCTTGCAACTGCGCCATCGAGTTGGCGGTGGAAAAGCGCACAAAGCGGCCGGTGTCGTGGCTGCCAAAGTCGCGCCCCGGCGTGATGGCCAGATGGGCGCGCTCCATCACCGCATAGGCAAAGTCCCAGGAGCCTTCGACACCGAGCTTTTTGGCGGCCTGCGTGCAATCAGCCCAGGCGTAGAAGGCGCCATCGGGCACCACCGGAACGGGCAGGCCCAGCGCTTCGAGTGCGGGGATGAAGTAATCGCGCCGGGCTTTGAACTCGGCGCGGCGGCGCTCGTACTCGGCCAGGCTCTCGGGCGCAAAACAGGCCAGCGCCGCGTGTTGGGCAATGGTGCTGGCGCAGATGAACAGGTTCTGCGCTACGCGCTCGACCACCGGCACCAAGGCTTCGGGCACCACGGCCCAGCCCAGGCGCCAGCCGGTCATATTGAAGTACTTGCTAAAACTGTTGATCGAGATGATGTTGTCATCGATGGCCAACGCCGTCTGGCCGTAGGCATCGTCATGGGACAGGCCCAGGTAGATCTCGTCGATGATGGTCAGGCCGTCATGGGCCTTGACCACCTCGTGGATGCGGCGCAGCTCTTGCGGCGCAATCGAGCTGCCCGTGGGGTTGGAGGGCGAGGCCAGCAGCACGCCACGGGTCTTGTCGCCCCAGGCGGCTTGCACCTTGTCGGCGCTGAGCTGAAAGCGTTCATCGGCGGTGGTGGGCAGCAGCACGGCCCGGCCTTCTGCCGCACTGACAAAGTGGCGGTTGCAGGGGTAGCTGGGGTCGGGCATCAAAATTTCGTCACCGGCATCAATCAGCGACAGGCAGACCAGCTGCAAGGCGGCCGATGCGCCTGCGGTGATGACGATGCGGCGCGCTGGCACATCCACGCCAAAGCGCTGGGCATACCAGTCGGACAAGGCTTGGCGCAAAGGTTCGATGCCCAGCGCCGGTGTGTATTGGGTGCGGCCTTCGCGGATGGCGCGCTCAGCCGCTTGCTGCACCAGCGGCGGGGCGGTGAAATCGGGCTCGCCGATATTGAGGAAGATCATCGGCTCCGCGCTGCCCGCCACCTGGGCCGCCAGTGCCTGGGCGGCCTTGGCGACCTCCATCACATAAAACGGCTCAATGCGCTGGGCTCGGGTGGCGATTTTCATGGTCTTCAGCTCGGATCAGAGGTCTCCCATGGCGTTGGTGGCACATGGGCAAGCACGGCGTGCTATCAAAAGTATAACTGGCGGCTGCGAAGCCCTTAGAAAAAACCGATGCCAGCGCGCAGGCATGGGCATCGGTGTGGGCCGCATCAGGCCGCGTTGTTGCGGTCAGCGTTCACTTCGGCAGCGCGCAAGCTGGGGGCCAGGGCGTTGAGCACGGCGTTCACATACTTGTAGCCATCGGTGCCGCCAAACTCCTTGGCCAGCTCGATGCTTTCGTTGATGACCACGCGCCATGGCACATCCAGGCAGTGCTGGAATTCATAGACGCCAATCCACATGCAGGCATGCTCGATGGGCGAGAGCTCGTTCATCTTGCGGTCAAGATGGGGCGTGATCTGGGCATTGAGCTGTTCGGCGCTCTCGATGCAACCATGCAGCAGCGCATCGTAATGGGCGGCATCGGCCTTGTGAAAGCCGGCCAGCTCGCGCGTGAACAGGTCGATCTCGGTGGCGCTGTTGCCGCTCAGGATGTACTGGTAGAGCGCCTGCAGCGCGAACTCACGCGAGCGGCTGCGGGTGGACTTGGAGGCAGCTTTGCGTGCGCCGGTGGAGGTCAGTCCCTTGCGGGTCTGGCGCGGCGGGCGCTGGCTGGAGGAGGACTCGCTCTGGTCGTTTTCGTTCATAGTGTTTTCAGCAGATTGGCCATCTCGACAGCGACGATGGCGGCATCGCGCCCCTTGTCGGTTTGGCGAGCGATGGCCTGGGCTTCGTCTTCAGTGGTGAGGATGGCATTGGCGATCGGGATCTGGAAATCCAGGCCAATGCGTGTAACGCCGGCGCCCGATTCGTTGGCCACCAGCTCAAAGTGGTAGGTTTCGCCGCGGATGATGCAGCCCAGGGCGATCAGCGCGTCAAATTCCTCGGATTCGGCCATGGCTTGCAGGGCAATCGGCACTTCAAGAGCGCCGGGGACCTGGACATGGCGAATGTTTTCGGCTTGCACGCCCATGGCGGCCAGCTCTTGCAGGCAGGCCTGGGCCAGGCTGTCGGTGATGCTTGCATTGAACCGGGCCTGCACAATACCGATGGCGAGCGCGCTGCCATCCAAGTTTGCTGCGTTGCCTTTTTCTGCTCCAAACATGCTTGTTATTCCTTGCTGATATATCCGGTGATCTCGAGCCCGTAGCCCGCCATGCTGGGCAGGCGGCGGGGCGCGCCCATCAGGCGCATTTTTTGCACGCCGCAGTCGCGCAGGATCTGGGCACCAATGCCATAGGTGCGCAGGTCCATGCGGCCGCGCTCGGGCGCTTGTGCGGCGCGGGCCTTGCCATCGAACTGGCTGACCAGTTGCGCGGCGCTTTCATTGCAGTTGAGCAGCACGGCCACGCCGCAGTCTTGCTGCTGCAGGTAGGCCAGGCTGGCGTCCAAGGTCCAGCTGTGCATGGCACGGCCGGTTTCCAGCAGGTCCATCACCGACAGTGGCTCATGCACGCGCACCGGCACATCGCTCTCGGCCTGCACGCTGCCTTTGACCAGCGCCATGTGCACCGCGTGGCTGGCGTGGTCCTGGTAGAGGTGGGCGGTAAATTCGCCATGCGCCGTTTGCAGCGGGCGGCTGCTGATGCGCTCGACCAGCGATTCGTGGCGGCTGCGGTATTCAATCAGGTCGGCAATGGTGCCAATCTTGATGCCGTGCTCAGCGCAGAACAGCTGCAGATCGGGCAGGCGGGCCATGGTGCCGTCGTCTTTCATCACCTCGCAGATGACGGAAGAGGGCGAGCAGCCAGCCAGGCGCGCCAGGTCGCAACCGGCTTCGGTATGGCCGGCGCGCATCAGCACGCCGCCATCGACCGCTTGCAAGGGGAAGATATGGCCGGGTTGCACCAGGTCGTGGGCCTGGGCATCAGGCGCGACGGCGGCCTGCACGGTGCGGGCGCGGTCTGCGGCGGAGATGCCGGTGGTCACGCCCTCGGCGGCCTCGATGGAGACGGTGAACGCGGTGGACAGCGGCGCGCCGTTGTTGGCGGTCATCTGGCGCAGTTGCAGGCGCTCGCAGCGCTCGCGGGTCAGGGTCAGGCAGATGAGGCCCCGGCCCCACTTGGCCATGAAGTTGATGGCTTCCGGTGTGACATGGTCGGAGGCCAGCACCAGGTCGCCTTCGTTCTCGCGGTCGGCTTCATCGACCAGAACGACCATGCGGCCAGCGCGCATCTCGGCAACAATGTCCTCCACCGCAGAGATCGGTGCTGGAGTCAGGGGGCTGCTCATGGAATGCCTTTAAAGAACGGGTGTCGTGTCACGGCGCAGCGATGCGGCGCCTCAGACAGTAAAAACCCCAATTTTAGACCAGCTGCTCCCCGGCTGGGGCGCTTTGGCCGTTCTGGGGACTGGCGTGCCGGGTCAATTGCCGCCTAGAGGGTGCTGTTTACCCGCTTCCGCAGCCTCAATACTCGCCGCGCATCAGCACCACATTGCCATCCGGGTAAGCCACGCAAGGCAGGATGCAGCCGGCCTCTTTGTCCTCGGGGCTGAGCCCGGGCCATTCGATCTCATAGTGCACGCTGCCCGATTTGAGCCGGCCCACGCAGGTGCGGCAGGTGCCATTGCGGCAGGAGCTGGGCCAGTCCACGCCGCCTTCTTCCAGCGATTGCAGCAGTGGCGTGTCTGCCCAGGCATCGACCTGGATGTCTTCGTTGTCGATCTGGGCGTTGTAGAGCTCGGGGGTGATGGGCATGGGATGTAATAAGTAAGCTGCCAATGAACCGACGGGCGAAGGCGTCATGGCCGTCTGGCTTCCGCAGTAAATATCAAAAGCATAGCGGCCCCGCAAGCTGTGGTAAGCACTGCTGCTGGACAACCCGCATGGGACCGGATTTGCTGAAATTGCGGGCAATGTAACACGCGGCTAATAAAAACATGGGCTTAGCGGGTTAAAAAGCGGGTGAGCGTAAGTTATCCACATGGTTGTTCAGCCATTTTCGGGATAACCCTAGGCCAGCGCCGGCCATGTCCCGCCTGCGTCTGTCGCCCAAGCGCCGCGCAAAGCAAATGTGAACACGTACAGTTCGAAGGCATCAGGGGCTATCAGCCCGCTTTTCATAAGGTGCGAACGTATGGGTCTGGATTTCAGCGACAAGGTGGCGATTGTGACGGGGGCCGGCGGCGGGCTGGGGCGTGAACATGCATTGGCGCTGGCCCGGCGCGGGGCCAAGGTGCTGGTCAACGACCCGGGCGGCGCGGTGGATGGCCAAGGCAACTCCTCGGCGGCCGAGATGGTGGTGCGCGAGATCGAGGCACTGGGCGGCACGGCCATGGCCAGCCATGCCTCGGTAACCGACTGGCCGGCCGTGCAAGCCATGGTGGCCCAGGTGATCGAGCACTGGGGCCAGGTGGATGTGCTGGTCAACAACGCCGGCACCTTGCGTGACAAGAGCTTTGCCAAGATGGAGCTGGACGATTTCCGCGCGGTGCTGGAAGTGCATCTGATGGGCAGCGTGCACTGCTGCAAAGCGGTGTGGCCGTGGATGCAGGCGGCTAACTATGGCCGCATTCTGGTGACCACCTCGTCATCGGGCCTGTTTGGCAATTTTGGCCAAAGCAACTATGCCGCTGCCAAGATGGCCTTGGTGGGCTTGATGCAGACCCTGGCCTTGGAAGGGGCCAAGTACAACATCCATGTGAATGCGCTGGCGCCCACGGCGGCCACGCGCATGACCGATGGCCTGATGGTGCCCGAGATGCTGCGTGCGCTGCGGCCCGAGCTGGTCAGCCCGGCCATGCTGGCGCTGGTGCACGAGAGCGCGCCCAGCCGCACCATCCTGTGCGCAGGGGCCGGCAGTTTTGAGGCCTCGCACATCACCATGACGCGCGGCATACACCTGAGCGCCGACAACGTGCCGCTGGAAGAGATGGACCTGCACCTGTCCCAGCAGTGGGCCGAGCTGACCGACCGCCGGGGCGATATCGTGCCGGACAATGGCTTTGTGCAGGGCGATCTGGAAATCCGCAAGGCGCAGCAGAAACTGCACTGAGCTGGTACATAAAGCAACAGAAACCGCGTTTGCAACAGCTTCTTACTATGACTGGCCAGGCCTTGCTTTGGGCCCTGGGTTAAATCCCGAAAGCCGGTCGGGCTGAGCGTGCAATACTCTGCCAGTCGCCGGGCAACCTGCTATCGTGCAGCCCGGCTTAGACAAGAACAACGCAGATGAACCATATCCAACAACGCATTGATGCGATTGGCGCGCAGCGCCTGCTTCAGATGGGGCGCGGCATTGAGAAAGAAGGCTTGCGCGTGACCGATGAGGGCGCGCTGGCCCTCACGCCGCACCCGGCTGCTTTGGGCTCGGCGCTGACGCACAGCAGCATCACCACCGATTTCAGCGAGTCGCAGATCGAGATCATCACCGGCGTGCACCAGGGCGTGCAGGCCTGCCTCGATGAGCTGGCCGAGGTGCACCAGTATGTCTACCAGGTGCTGCAGGCCAACGACGAGCGGCTGTGGATTTCGAGCATGCCTTGCTCCCTGCCGTCTGACGAGAATATTCCGCTGGGGCGCTTTGGCACCTCGCACATCGGCCGCTCCAAAAGCATTTACCGCATGGGCCTGGGCCACCGCTATGGCCGGCGCATGCAGACCATCTCGGGCATCCACTACAACTGGTCGCTGCCAGGCGTCAGCAGCGAGGCCTACTTTGGGCTGATCCGCAATTTCCGCCGCCAGGCCTTTTTGCTGCTGTACCTGTTTGGCGCGTCGCCGGTGCTGTGTCCCTGTTTTGTGCAGGGCCGCCCGCACCAGCTGCAGCCGCTGGGCGATGGCCAGGGTGCCCTGCACCTGCCCCACGCCACCTCGCTGCGCATGGGCCGCCTGGGCTACCAAAGCGATGCGCAGGCTTCCATCAGCGTCAGCTACAACGATCTCAAAGGCTATGCCGATTCGCTCTACGGCGCCTTGACCCAGCCTTACCCCGCCTATGAAAAGGTGGGCATCCTCAACCCCGGCGGCGAGTACAACCAGCTGGGCACGAGCTTGCTGCAGATCGAGAACGAGTTCTACGGCACCATCCGCCCCAAGCGCACCGTGCAGCGCGGCGAGCGCCCGCTGCATGCGCTGCGCGAGCGCGGCGTTGAGTACGTCGAAGTGCGTTTGATGGATATCAATCCCTTTGACAGCATGGGCATCTCGGCATCGACCATGCGTTTGCTGGATGTGTTTTTGCTGCACTGCCTGCTGAGCGACAGCCCGCCTGATTCGCCCGCCGAGATTGCCGAGATGAAGCACAACCAGCACATGGTGGCCGAGCGCGGCCGCGAGCCCGGCCTGAATTTGCAGCGCCAGGGCAAGGAAGTGCGGCTGACCGAATGGGCGCAGGAGATTCTGCAAGCCTGCCAACCGATAGCCGCTGCCCTTGACCAGGCCCATGGCACGCAAGACTACAGCCAGGCGCTGGCGCAGTCCCAAGCGCTGTTGGCCAACCCGGCGCAGACGCCGTCGGCACAGGTGCTGGCGGTGGTGAGCGAGCAGTTCGGCACCTCGTTCAAGGCCTTTGGTGCGGCCCAGTCGCAATGGGCCCGCGCGCAGACCTTGGCCCGGCCCTGGAACGACGCGCTGACCGCCAAGTACCAGGAACTGGCAGCCAAGTCGATCCAGGCGCAAAAAGACATGGAAGCAGCCGACACGGTGCCGTTCGAGGAATGGCGCCAGTGCTACATGTCACCCGAGCACCTGGTCGTTTCTTAAGAGAGCCCCAGACCCCATAGCCCGCCACTGCGGGCTTTTTTGTTGCTGACAGACTGCAGTGCGCTGGGGGAGAATGCAAGAGATTGCAAGCCGCTCAGTGCTTCTGTTTTGATAGCTAACCTGGGTCGCTATCATTTGTCCGACATTCCTCGGCGTTGAATTCTCGTATTGTTGTCCCATGGCGCATTTCTCTTCCGACCGCAGTTGGCGCACCTTCAAGCGTGGCCTGCTCAACCACTATGTGCTCAATGGGCTGGAAGTGGCGCTGGGCCTTTTTCTCGTCACCACCCTGGTGCAGCTGATCTGGGGCACGCAGCATGCGGCGGCCGCGTCGGTCGGGGTGATTGTCACCATCATTGTGGATAATCCCGCGCCGCGCCGGGGCAAGTTCTGGCGCATGCTGCCCGCGCCGGTGCTGGGCGCGCCGCTGTTCTTTCTGGTGCAGTTGCTGCACCAGCACCTGGTGCTGCTGGGCGTGGTGGCCGTGATGTCCACTTTTCTGGGCTTTTTGTGGATGGCCTGGGGCAAGCGCGGCGCGCCGATTGCGATTGCCGTGGTGCTGGCCATGGTGCTGGGTATGTCGGTGCCCAAGCCGGCCGAAGGGCAGCTGCTGGCAGCGGCGGCCGAATCCACCCTGTTTTTCAGCATTGGTGCCGGCATGTTCTTGGTGTATGCGGTCATCGCCAACACCTTGCTGAACTTTCGCTACCGCGTGCAGTTTATTGCCGATACCGTCTTGTCGCTTGCCGCCTTGATGCTGGAGCAGGCGCGCATGGTGCTGCCAGAGGCGGCCCGCCATGTGGGGCTGGACGGCGAGACGGTGGATGGCGAAGCCTATGGTGACAACCTGGCCGACCGCAATTTTGGCAAGTTCTCGCGCTCGGGCCAGCCCCAGCAGCACATGGGCCAGCTGATGGCCCGGCATGCGGCCTTTGCCGACCAGTTGCAAGCCGCCCGCGACATTGTGCTGGAGAGCCCGCGCACCCCCCGCCGCCAGCGCCTGGCCGGCATGCTGCTGCAGATGCTGGAGATCCGCGACCATCTGCTGGCCTGCGAGCTGGACCTGGAGCATTTGCGCAAGGCACCCGAGCAGGCGCCCATGCTGCTGGCTCAGCAGGCCACGCTGCGCGCCTTGGCCATGGAGCTGGTGCACCTGGCCGATAGCCTGCTGCTGGGCCGCAAGCCCCGCCCGATGAGCAACCTGGATGCCTTGCTGCGCCCCATGCAGATGGCCAGCAAGCTGCCGGTGCAACGGCTCGAAGAAACGCTGCCCGACCACTACGACACGGATGTATCGCCCCAGGCGCTGTCGCGTGAGCTGAGTGAGCGCATCGTGCGCATCCATGCAGAGGTAAGCCGCCTCGTCGGCCTGGGGCGCGACGAGGTGGAGCCCGATCTGGCCGTGGTGCGGGCCAGCTGGCAAATGTTTGTCAGCCCCACTGCCTGGTCCTGGACGCCGTTCAAGGGCCTGATGAGCTGGGATGCGCCGCCGCTGCGCCACGCCATCCGCGCGGCGCTGGCCATTGCGGTGGGCTACCTGGTGGTGCAGATGCTGCCCTGGAATGCCCATGCCTACTGGGTGCTGCTGACGATCGTGGTGGTGCTGCGCGGCAGCCTGGCGCAAACCCTGGAGCGGCGCACGATCCGGGTGCTGGGCACCTTGCTGGGCTGCGTGGCGGCCTTGGCGATTTTGTCGGCGCACCTGTCGCCACTGGGCCTGATTCTGTGCCTGACCTTGGCCCAGGGCGTCTCGCACGGCTTTGCGCTGCGCCGCTACCTGTTTACCGCGATGGGCGCCACGGTGCTGGGTCTGGTGCAGGCGCATATGTTGCATGCTGGGGGCAGCACCACCTTCCATATGTTCGAGCGTGTCGTCGACACCTTGATCGGCACCGGCATTGCCTGGGCCTTTGCCTATGTGCTGCCGTCCTGGGAGCGCTCGCAGCTGCCGGCGCTGGTGCAGCGGGTGCTGAAGGCCCAGGCTGCGCATGCCAGTACCTCCTTGGCGGTGGACCAGCTGCAGGCGGTAGACAATGCGCCCGAGCTGGCCTGGCGCCTGGCGCGGCGCGAGGCTTATGACAGCCTGTCCGCGCTGATCCAGGCCGTTGACCGCTCACTGAAAGAGCCGCGCGCGGTGCAGCCGCCTCTGCAGGCGCTGGAGCTGTTCCAGGCCCATTGCTACCAGCTGCTAGGCCAGATGTCCTCGGTCAAGATCATGCTGATGATGCGCCGGGGCCAAACACCGTCGCCGTTTGCCGTGCAGCAGCTCAAAGACACCGCTGCCAGCATCGATGCCTGTTTGCTGCAATCGCCCCCGTTGCCAGCCGCCGCTGAAGGCGATGCCCAGCGCCCGGCCAAGATGCCCGCACCCGAGCGCGTGCCTGGTCCCGAGGACCGCGACCAGCTCATTCCCTGGCTGATGCGGCGGCTGGCTACCGCGCGCATTCTGGCCAGCCAGCTGCAGCAGGATGCCGTGCAGATCCGCCAGTTGCTGGCGCGTGAGGAGACCTTGCCGCCCGTGCAAGCCGAGCCCGCCCAGGCGCAATCTACTTGAGCTTGTGCAGCGCGGAGGCAGAGGCTTAGGGCTTCAGCGCCTCCAGCGCGCATTCCTGCCAGTACATCGCCGCGGCAAAAAAACCTTCCCAGACGCAGCCATTGCAGCCCCGGCCACAGCAGGTGGTGGGGGCGGTTGGGGGTTCGCGCAGAACGATTTGCCGGGCGCTGGCGCTGGCCTGCAGTGCGGCAAAGCACTGGCGCGCCTCACGCAAACTGCCCAGTGGCGCAGGGGCAGCAGCAGGGTTCACTGCGCAGGCCGAGGCGGCACGGCCTTGCGGCGCAGGCCAAAGCGCAGCACAAAAGCCGCGCCCAATACCAGGGAAAACCAACCGACTGCGGGCGCCTTGGCAAAAACTCCCTGCACAATATCGCCCTGAGCGACATAGGGCGAGACCACAATCACCAGCCCTATCAAGACCAAGATGATGCCTTTGATGAGCAGGTCCTGATCGGATTTGCGCTGCGCATCCCACTGGCGTTGAGATATAGAAGACATGGCAGCATTATCCGGCACAGCGCAAGCGTGTGCGCAATGCCCATCTGCCATTCCCCCCGAAAGCACGAGTATGAGTATCCAATGGTTCCCCGGGCATATGCACCTGACGCGCAAGCTGATTGCCGAGCGCATCAAAGACATCGATGTGGTCATCGAGGTGCTGGATGCGCGCATGCCCGGCTCAAGCGCCAATCCAGCGCTGACGGAGCTGACCGGCCACAAGCCCACCCTCAAGATCATCAACAAGCAAGACATGGCCGACGCCAGCCGCACGGCGCTGTGGGTGGCATGGTATGAGGCGCAGTTCGAGACCAAGGCCTTGCCGCTGGATGCGAGCGAGCCGGCGCCCGCCAAGCGCCTGGTGGAGGCCTGCCGCCAATTGGCCCCTGGGCGCGGCGGCATGGCCAAGCCCATGCGGGTATTGATCTGCGGCGTGCCCAATGTGGGCAAGTCCACCTTGATCAACAGCATGAGCGGCAAGAGCCAGGCCAAGGCGGGTGATGAGGCGGGGGTGACCAAGGACGAGCAGCGCATTGTGCTGGCCGACGACTTCTACCTCTGGGACACGCCCGGCATGCTCTGGCCCAAAATCATCGTGCCGGAGTCAGGCTACAAGCTGGCCGTTTGCGGCTCGGTCGGGCGCAACGCCTATGACGATGAGCTGGTGGCGCTGGAGCTGCTGCTGTACCTGCAAAAGCACTACCCCCGCCAATTGGACGAGCGCTACAAGCTGGGCCTGGATGACGCCGAGCTGGCCGCGCTGGGCGATGACGAGCTGCTGACCTTGATTGGCAAAAAGCGCGGCGCGGTGATGGGCGGTGGGCGCATCAACATGCAAAAGGCGGCCGAGCTGCTGATTACCGACTTTCGCACCCAAATGCTGGGCCGCATCACCGTGGAGACCCCTGCAGAGTTTGAGCAGTGGCGCGCAGCAGGCGAGGCGGCCGAGGCCTTGCAACAAGCCAAGAAGGCTGAGCATGCCAAGCATCGCAAGGCGGGCCGCAAGCGCTACTGATCCACAAGGCGCGCCAGCGGCGGTTTTGACTACCGTTGGCGTGTTGCTGCGTTTTATGCGCAAAAAGCCGCGCAAAAGAGGCGGAAGCCAGCGGTTGCCGGTTAGTTTTATGCAACAGGCTGTATATGGGGCTTGCGTAGTTAAGAACTTTCCGCTATAGTCCAGCCTTCGTCTTCTTATCGCTGCAGTAACGAATGACCTTCTGCAGCGCACCATTGGGAGTTTTTGCTATGTCCTGTTTCATGTTCAACCCTCTCCACTGAACACGGTTTCTGCCCCGGCTAAACCATGTTTATATGGTTTAGCCTCGGCCTAGATTGCCGCCTGCACGCCTGCAGCCGGAATCGACAAAAGCCCTGGCTACTTCGCCGGGGCTTTTTGTTTTGGGGCTTTGTTGCGCCGGCCTTTGGCTGAAGGCGCGCCAAGCCCCTGAGGAACCGCACAGATGAGTGCAAAAACGGTTTCCCGTGCCTTTGAAGAGGGCCGGGTCAAGGCCTTGCGCCGCATGAAGCAGCCTATCGCGCTGCTGATTGTGGCCGATGCCACTCCTTTCAACCCTGTTGCCAAAGCCATGGCCCAGCGGCGTCTGTCCGGCGCTGCGGGCAAGCACATCCGCAGCCAAGGCGCCCAGCGCCGTGCCGACCGGATGGCCCTGCAGCAGATGACGCGCAAAGCCGACCCAGGGGATTGAGTCGATGCGCAGGATGAAGAGACAGCACAACATGAAAGAAATGAAAACCTCCCCGGAGCTATTGCTTCGCGTTCAGATGCATGAGCGTCAACAAAACCTGCAGGCCATTGCGGCCCAGCTGAAAACCGAATTGATCGGTATTGATGACGTGATTGACCGTGTGACGGGCGCTGTGCGCGCCTGGTACGTGATGCCCCAGCTCATTACCCGCCCCGTGATCGTGTGCCTGTGGGGATTGACAGGCACGGGCAAGACCCAGCTGACGCGCCGCCTGGCGCAGCTGCTGGGTTTTTATGATCGCTTTGTCGAAGTCCAGATGGACGGATTCAGCCAAAACGGTGACAGCTATGGCGCGTCAACCATCTCCGGCACGCTCGAGAGTGCCGGGCTGGTGGAAGGCGCGCCCGGCATTCTGGTGCTCGATGAGTTCCAGCGTTACCGCACCGTGAGCAGCCGTGGCGATGACAGCAAGGTCGAGCGCTACCAGGATGTCTGGGCCTTGTTGTCGGACGGCAAGCTGCCGCCGGCCTTGTCGGAGCTGCACAGCATAGAGCGCAAGCTGGCGGACGCGCTGTATGACGCCGAGCGGGCCGAAGAGGACGACCCGCAGGAGCGGCACAAAAAGCAGAAGATGCGCTACAAGATCGATGCTTGGGATGCCCAGGCACTCAAGCGCAGCCTCAAGCTCGATGCGCCCTTGCTGGAGATCATGCAGTGGAGCAATGACTACATTCACCAACTGCTGGTCCAGTTTCGCAGCTCCCAGCAATCCTGGGAGACCGATTACAGCCGGCTGCTGGTCTTTGTCTGTGGCAACCTCGATGAGATGTACACGGAAACGGCCAGCCGCGTCGAGGACTGCGATACCGATGCCGACATTTTTCACCGGCTCACCAGCCGGTTGTCGCTGATCGATGTCAAGCGGGCTTTGGCCGAACGCTTCAAGCCCGAGCAGATCGCCCGGCTGGGCAACCAGCATGTGATCTACCCGTCGTTCAGCCGCTCGGCCTACGAGCAGCTGATTGCCATGACGGTGCACAACTATGTGCAGGGGATTGAAGCCAACTGCGGGCTGCGCTTTGTCATCGGCCACGATGTGCTGGCGCAGATCTACCAGAATGCCGTGTTTCCTACGCAGGGGACGCGGCCCTTGTTCTCGTCGGTGCACACGATCTTGTCGAGTGCGCTGGTGGATGCGGCGCTGTGGGCGCTGGAGCAGGGCGCGCAGGCGGGCCAGCAGTTACAGGTGCAAATGGCCGCTGGTGCTGCACATTTGCAGATTCGGTGTGATCTGCAAGACGGGCCGCGCCAGCAGTGCTTTGCCGTGCCGCTGGATCTGAACAAGGTCAAGCTGCGCACCAGCGTGGATTTTCGCGCGCTGCTGGCGGTGCATGAAGCCGGACATGGCCTCGTCTATGCGCTGCTGTTTGGCCGCACGCCGCAGGAGCTGAAGATCAATATCGCCACCTTCGAGGGCGGCTACAACAGCTTTACCGAGCTGCAGGCGACCTCGCAGCGCAATATGCTGGACATGGTCTGCGTGGGCCTGGCAGGCCGCGCGGCCGAGCGCCATGTGTTTGGCCAGGAGGCCTGTACCACGGGTGCCGAGCAGGACATTTTGCAGGCTACGGCGGATGCGGCACGCTACCTGCGCCACCTGGGTTTTGGTGCACGTCTGTCGCGCACCGATGTGTCCCAGGAGCCGGGCGATAACACCAATACCGAGGTGGCGCCCAGCAATGACGGTATCGAAGCCTTGCTGCAAGCGCAGATGCTGCGTGCGCAAGACCTGCTGGTGCAACACAACGGCTTGCTGGTCGCGATGACCGGCTTGTTGCTGCGTGAGGGCCTGATCAGCCCGACCGCGATGGCGCAGTTGTGTGCCGAGCACGGCCAGGTGGTGCAAGCCAGTGCGGCGCAGGCGCCCGATGCCGCTGAACAGAAGTGGGTGCTGGAGCCCTATGCCGGCATGCTGGCTGCGCACAGCCATAACTCGTTGTAATCACGGGCTAATCACGCTGTAATCCAGCGGGCTTGCCCGCCTTTTTGTACGCCGCCTGCCGCAACGCAGGCGGCGTTTTTTATGGCGCGGTTGCCGGCTTGTCATCAGAAGCAGTGCGACTGCTAGGGTTGGCCGCATCGGCGCCTTTGCCAGTCAATTGCCGCACCGTAAAGCCCTGCTTTTGCAGCAGCCCCAGCAGGTTGTTGTCGCCCACCATGTGCAGCAGGCCGACGGCGATGAAGAGCTGGGGATTGGCCGCTATCAGCGCCGGCAACCGCTCAGCCATGCGCTGGTTGCGGTCATCGAGCAGCGCTGTTTTCATGCCCATGTCGCCCAGGCACTGGCAGTCGCGCAGCAACTGCTCCAGCGCGGGCAGGTCACCAGTTTCCCAGTACCGGGCCAGGTCCAGTGCCACCTGGCGGCCCTTGCCGCTGTCGATGTCATCGAGCGCCTTGCGGATGTCATCGGGCGTGGCCAGCTGCGCTGGCACGCCATTGCCGCCCAGGCCGATGGCTGCCAGTTGTTCTTGTGCGGTCTCGATGGCTTTGACGGGCTTGCCCACCGCATGCGCCATCGCGGCCAGGTTCAGGTCAATGCCGTAGGCGGCAAGGTAGCCGCTGCGCGCCACATCCTGCATGCTCAGCGTGATCAACCGGGCCAAGGTTGCAGCATGGGTCTGCCAGGCGGTCATGTCCACACAGGATGCGGTCGCCATCTGGCCCATGCGGCTGAGCAGCTCTGGGTGCTGGCGCATGACCAGTTTTTGCCGGTCGCTGTCTTCGCGCATGGCCTGGGTCAAGGCTTGCAGGGTGGCGGGGTCCACCGGGTCCAGCTCCAACGCAATCGCCGGTGCGCTGCGCAGCGCCTGCGTGGTGCGCGGGCCCGGAAAAATCCAGGACAACTGGCCCACATGGATGCTGCCCCAGAGGTAGGCTACCTCTTGGCCACGGCGCAGCTCCCAGAGCACGCCCCTGTCAGGCTGCGGCTTGCGCGCCTGGGCCTCGTACACCGCCGGGTCAGTAACCGGTGGGGCAGGGCAAGCCGGGTTGCTGGTAGGTGCCAGCTTGGGTGCGGGCGTAGGCGCGGATGCCGCTGCGGTGCGTGCCTGGGCGGCGTGCCCGCCGGCGAGCAAGGCCAGCCCCAGCAGCAGCTGGGGCAAGTGCCGCTTGGCGCGGGCGAGCCGCTGAGGAAGGTGCGAGAGGGTAGATATGCGCTGCAAACGGGGCTCCAGATCAGGCGGCAGGGGCTTGCGCATGGGCAAGCAGCCCATGCGGCAGTGAGCGCTTAGCGCAGCGCCTGGGTATCGAACCAGCGGCGTGCCAGACGGTCCCAGAACTTGGCGCCTAGCGCGATGTTGTTGTCGTTGAAATCATAGCCTGGGTTGTGCAGCCCCACGCCGGGTTGGCCGTCTGTGCCATTGCCGATCCAGCCATAGGCGCCGGGCACTTCTTCGAGCATGAAGCCAAAGTCCTCGGCCGTCATCGCGGGCAGCACATCGGTGTGGGCGTGGCTGTTGCCGACCACCTCGCGCATCACCTCGCCCATGAACAGCGCCTCCTTGCGGTGGTTGGTGGTGTTGGGGTAGCCGGGTTTGATGATGACCTCGGCGCTGGCAAAGTGGGCCTCGGCGATGTGGCTGGAGACGCGGTGCAGCCCATCGATGAGGAACTGCTGGGAGGCCAGGGTCAGGTTGCGGCAGGTGCCATAGATGCGCGCCTCGTCGGGGATGATGTTCTCCACCGTACCCGACTCGATCTTGCCCACGGTCAGCACGGCGGCGTCGAGCGGATCGGTGCCACGCGAGACCAGGGTTTGCAACTGGCCAACGATGGAGCAGGCCACGGGGATCGGGTCCACCGTGGTGTGGGGCAGTGCGGCATGGCCGCCCCGGCCGCGCACCACAATCTCAAAGCGCAACGCAGCCGCCATGATCGGCCCCACACGCACCCCCATTTGGCCTTGCGGCAGGGCCGGCCAGTTGTGCAGCGCAAACACGGCCTGGCAGGGGAACTGCGTGAACAGGCCGTCTTGCATCATCGCGCGGGCACCAGCGCCGCCTTCTTCACCAGGTTGAAAGATCAGGTGTACCGTGCCGTCGAAATCACGCTGGCCAGCCAGCAGCTCGGCCGCGCCCATCACCATCGTCGTGTGGCCGTCGTGGCCGCAGGCATGCATGCGGCCCGGGTACTGGCTGATGTGGCCAAACTGGTTGGTCTCCTGCACCGGCAGCGCATCCATATCGGCACGGATGCCAATGGCCGGCCCCGGGTTGGCGGCATCGCGCCCCCGGCCGTAGATGCTGGCCACGATGCCGGTGGTGCCCAGGCCGCGCACCATGGGAATGCCCAGCGCCGTCAGATAGGCTGCGATCTTGTCGGCAGTGCGGTTTTCTTCGTACTTCAGCTCGGGGTGCATGTGCAGATCGCGACGGAATGCGGTGAGCTGGTTGATGTTGGGGGCGTTGTGTTGGTCGACGTACATGGTCTGGCTCGTATCAGTGCGTGCCGCTGTCTGTTGGCAAGCCGGGGATGCGGCTTGCCAAGAGCGGCGCAGATGCAAGCCTACCATTGTCCTCCTTGCCGCCCTGGGCGTGTGCGCGACAGCGCCAGGGGGTAGCCCCCGGCGGGCAGCCCCGGGTAGATGCCCCTATGCCGCGCCGGCGGTGGTGGGCGCGCTCGGATGGGATAGCCTGCGGTCAGCCAGCAAGGCCGCCACATTGAACAATGCCAACACCGCACCAGCGATGCAGGCACCCGTCCAGCCGCCGTGGTGCCAGGCCCAGGCGCCGATGGCCGAGCCTGCCGATGCGCCGATGAAGTAGCCCGTCATATAGCAGGCATTGATGCGCGAGCGCGCCTCGGGTGCCAGGCGGTAGATGACGTTCTGGTTGCAGATGTGGGTGCCTTGCAGTGCCAGCTCAATCACCAGCATGCCGACGATGAACAGGAACACCGAATGCTGGCTGTACCACAGCAGCGCCCAGTTGACGACCAACAGCAGCACCGAGAAGGCGGTGGTCGGGCGCTCCAGGCCCTTGTCTACCAGGCGGCCTGCAGCATTGGCCATTAAGGCGCCGGCCACACCCGACAGGCCAATGAGGCCGATGGACGAATCGCTCAGGCCGTGCTCGGGGCCGCCGAGCATCAGGGCCATCGTCGAGAACAGCACGCTGACCGATGCAAAGGCGAGGCCCCCCAGCAAGGTGCGGGTGCGCAGGCGGGGCTGCGTGCGTACCAAGGTGGCCATGCTGCCCAGCACCTGGCCATAGGGCAGGCGTGGGCCGCTGTGCGCTACTTTGGGCAGCACCCGGTACAGGGCCAGCGCCACCAGCACCATGGCGATGCCGCCCGCCTTGTAGACCAGGCTCCATCCGCCCACGGCCGACAGGAGTCCGGCGACGGTGCGCGAGAGCAAAATGCCGGTGAGCAGGCCGCTCATCACCAGGCCGACGGCGCGGCCGCTCGACTCACGCGGGGCCAGGCTGGCGGCCATGGGCACCAGCACCTGCGCGGCCACTGAGAACAGGCCGGTGACCAGGGTGCCCAGTACCAGGGCCGTGAAGGGCGAGGGCATCCACTCGGCAAAGCCGCTGACCAGCAGGCCGATCGCTGCGAGCAGCATCAGGCCCACGGTCAGTTTGCGGCGCTCGAGCATATCGCCCAGCGGCACCAGAAACAGCAGGCCGATGGCATAAGACACCTGCGCACAGGTGACCAGAATGCCGGCCGTACTTTCGCTCACCTGCAGCGCGTGCGCGATGGAGTTGAGCAGTGGTTGGTTGAAGTAATTGGCCCCTGCGCACAGGCCGCAGGCCGTTGCCATCAGCAGCAAGACGGCGGGGCTGAGCGTTGGACTTGGTGCAGCAGCGCGGCTGGCGGGAGAAGATGTTGTTTGTTGATTTTGCACGGGGCGAGTGTGCGCGTATTTGAAAAACTAGGTGCGCCTCTGGTCTTGCAGTGGTGGCGCTGTGCGCAACCCCCGCTTGTCAATCACGCGACCAATGCGGGCTGCGCAGCAGCGCCTGCCATTGCTGCAGGCTGGGGTGTGGTTCCGCCTCGCGGGCCGCTGCTGCGGGTGCTGTAGCTGCTGTGTTGGGCAGCAGCAGGCCGCTGTCAATATGCAAAGGCGCCTGCGTGTAAGGGTGCTGCAGCGACAGCGACCAGGCATGCAGCCACAGCCGCTGCAGGCCCAGGAGCTCGGCCCACCAGCGGTTCAGCGGGCCCTTGCCATGGGTGGCATCGCCAATGATGGGGTGGGCGATGTGCTTGAGATGGCGGCGGATTTGGTGGCGGCGCCCGGTGTGCGGCTCGGCCAGCACCAAGGACAGGCGCGTGCCTGCAAAGCGGCTGTCGTAGGCCTCGGGGTGTGCCATGCTGGCCAGGCGTGCAAAGCGGGTTTGCGCAGGCTGGGCCGGCGCATCTGCTGGCGCGTCATCCGGGCGCAGCGCGTGGTCCACATCACAGTGCACAGGTGCCCAGCCGCGCACCATGGCCAGGTAGCGTTTGTGAAGCTGGTGGTTTTCAAACTGCATGCGCGTGCGGCTGGCGGCTTCTGCATGCAGGGCCAGCAGCAGCACACCGCAGGTGCCTTTGTCCAGCCGGTGCAGCGGAAAGACATGCTGGCCAATCTGGTCGCGCAGGGTCTGCACGACAAAGCGCGTCTCGCCGGCATCCAGTCCGGTGCGGTGCACCAGCCATTGGGCAGGCTTGTAGATGGCAACCAGGTGCTCGTCGCGCCAGAGCACGGGCAGGGGGCAGTCCTGGGGGTGTGCATGGGCAAAGGCGGGGTCAATGGCAAGAGGCATGGGGATGGAAGGGCCAGTTGCCCATCATGAGGGGATGTTTGCTATTTATTTTATAGTGCTTGGTGGTTGCTGCTTGCGCCATAGCCCGAAGAGCACCATACCCACCATCATGGCCGCGCTGAAAATGGCGGCCGATTGTATGCCCGCCGCGATGCCGACCAGTGCCGGCCCGGGGCAGTAACCGGCCAGCCCCCAGCCTATGCCGAACAGCGCCGAGCCGATGCACAGTGGCGCATCCACCAGCTTGCCTGGCGGCAGTGGCATGGGCTCGCCCAACAGGCTGCGCCCGCGTTGGCGGGCCAGGGCAAAACCTGGCAGAGCCACGGCGATGGCCCCGCCCATCACCAGAGCCAATGAGGGGTCCCAGGCCCCTGCCAGATCCAGAAATCCCAGCACCTTGTGGGGATCGGCCATGCCGGACACCAGCAGGCCCAGGCCGAACAGCAGACCCGCGATGGCAGCGATCACAACGGTCATGACAGCCTCCTCAAAGCACGTGGCGAAGCACAAACACAGTGGCAAAAGCGCAGGCCATAAAGGTCAAAGTGGCGACCAGGGAGCGCCGCGACAGGCGGGAGAGCCCGCAGACCCCATGCCCGCTGGTGCAGCCCGAGCCCAGGCGCGTGCCAATGCCCACCAGCAGGCCAGCGAGCACCAGCAGGGGCCAACTGGCCGGGCTGCTGGCGGCAGGCAGGGGTGTAAACAGGCGGTAAAGCCAGGGCGCGGCCAGCAAGCCGGCGACAAAGGCCAGCCGCCAGGTGCCGCCCTGCGGGCGCGGCGGCAGCAGGGCAGCGACGATGCCGCTGATACCGGCAATGCAACCATTGAACAGCACCAGCAGCACGGCGGCCAGGCCAATCAAGGCGCCGCCCAGCAGGGCCGCCAAAGGCGTGAAGGCAGACAGAGCGATGGACATAAGAGGCTTTCGGTGGCGGTGAGAGGACGCCGTGCTTGAGGGCGCTGGCAGTATGGGGTATTTTGCGTCTGCAGCCGTGCCAGCAGGCCCGCATCTGCGCGCTGGTCAACGGTATTCTTGCCATCGCGCCGGTGTCTGCGACAAGGCGGGCTGCACCATGCCCTGCTGTGTCGCCGATTCATAAATCTCCTTGGCTCAAGCGGCAGCGCAGCGGCAAGCGATCCGCGTTGGCCCGCCTGAGGGCGGCAACGGCTGGGGAGGCTCTGCAAAACGCCCTGCCGTGGTCTGAACGCGGAATTGGGCAAGGCGCTGTGTTGTCTTCTTTGTCAATAGCCTGCTATTGACTGTAAAAGACGCCTTGCGGCCCATCCCAATCCGCGTGCATGCCATGGGGCGAGGGTTTTGCGGAGCCTCCCTTGGGGCTTTGGCGCAGCGATTGCGGAAGCGGAGGGGCGTGGAGCTAGCGGCTCCGGGGTAAGTTTTTGTATATTGATATTGATTATCAAGTTGATTTTCACTATATTAAAAAATATATTCTCTTGTGAAGGTGTTTTGATTATGGCCTCCGCAGCTTCCTTTGGTGTTCAGGCATTTTTCGATGCGGTGACCAGCACCGTCAGCTATGTGCTGCACGATGTGGCCAGCCGCGAGGCTGCGGTGGTAGACCCGGTCTGGGACTTCGATGCCAAGAGTGGCCGCAGCAGCACCCTGTCGGCCCAGCGCATCGTCGATTATCTGCAAGCCCAGCAGCTGGATTTGCGCTGGGTGCTGGAGACCCATGCCCACGCCGACCACCTGTCGGCAGCCCAATGGCTGCGTGCGCAAGTGCCAGCAGGCGCAGCAGGGACGGCTGCGCCAGTTGTGATTGGCCAGCAGATCACCACCGTGCAAAAGGTGTTTGGCGGCATCTATGGCATGGACGACTGCATCGCGCCCCAAGGGGCCGACTTTGACCGTTTGCTCTGTGATGGCGACGTGCTGGTGCTGGGTGCCACGCGCATCAGAGCCCTGGGCGTTCCCGGCCACACGCCCGTCGACTTGGCCTATGCCGTGGAAGCGGCCGGCGCCGTGGCTGCCATTTTTGTGGGCGATACCTTGTTCATGCCCGATGTGGGAACGGCGCGCTGTGATTTTCCCGGCGGCGATGCGCGCGCGCTTTACCGCTCCATCAGCCGCCTGCTGGCCCACCCGCCGCAGACGGTGCTGTATGTCTGCCACGATTACCCGCCTGCATGGCGCACCGCTGCCTGGTGCAGCACGGTGGCTGAGCAGCGTGCGCACAACATCCATGTGCACGATGGCGTGAACGAGGCGGCCTTTGTGGCGATGCGCGAAGCGCGTGATGCGACCTTGGGCATGCCGCAGCTGATGCTGCCCTCGGTGCAGGTCAACATCCGCGCGGGCCGCCTGCCCGATGCCGATGCGCAGGGCCGGCGTTTTCTCAAACTGCCGGTGAATGCCCTCTGACTGCCTTTTGAAAAGCGTGTGGACGGCCCGGGCTTATCGGCCTGCAGACTGCTGCTGCGCGTCTTCGAAGCGGTTCACCTTCCACAAGCTAGGGAAGAGCCGCGTCCACAGCCCCACCACCAAGAGCGAGCACAGTCCGCCAGCCACCGCAGCGGGCACGGCACCCAGCAAGGCGGCACTGCTGCCCGCGCGGAACTCGCCCAGCTCATTGGACGAGCCGATGAACAGCATGTTGACCGCATTGACGCGGCCGCGCATGTTGTCGGGCGTGGCAAATTGCAGCAGCGAGCCGCGCACATAGACGCTCACCATATCGGCCGCGCCCGCCACGGCCAGGGCCAGGCAGGACAGCCACAGCCAGTGCGACAGCGAGAACACCAGGTTGGCGAGGCCAAACACCGCCACGGCCAGCATCATGCGCCGGCCCACTTGGGTGCCAAAGGGGCGGCTGCTCAGGTACAGGCCCGCGCAGACTTCGCCCATCGCCATGGCGCTGCGCAGCAGGCCCAGGCCTTCGGGGCCGGTGTGCAGCACTTCATGGGCATAGATGGGCAGCAGCGCCACCACGCCGCCTAGCAGTACGGCAAACAGGTCGAGCGAGATGGTACCCAAGACCATAGGGCGGCCAAAGATAAAGCGGATGCCCGCGCCAAAGCGCTGCCAGATGGAATCGCGCGGGGCTCCCGGCTCAGTCGCCACTTTGGGCGCTGCATACAGCACCTTGACGCGCAGCAGCAGTGCCGTGCCAACCGCAAAGGCCAGCATGCACACACCGTAGGTCCATACCGCCCCGCCGGCGGCATACAAAAAGCCGCCCAACATGGGCGCGCCAATGGCTGAGCAGCGCATCACCACGCTGTTGGTGGCAATGGCTTTGGGCAGCAGGGCCAGCGGCACCAACTGCGGCAACAGGCTTTGCAGCGCCGGGCCCGAGAAAGCGCGGGTGGCGCCATACAGCACCAGCACCGCATAGATGCCCGCCACGCCAGCATTGCCATGGCCAGACAGCCACAGCAGCAGTGCGCTGCAGACACTGCCCAAGGCCCAACTGGTGGCCAGCACTTTCTTGCGGGGCAGGCGGTCGATCAGCTCGCCAGCGGGCAAGAGCAGCAGCAGCATCGGAATGAACTGGGCCAACCCGACAAAGGCCAGGGCCATGGGGTTGCGCGTGAGGTCATAGACCTGCCAGGCCACCACCACCGCCTGGATCTGGGTGGCACCCACGGCAAAGACCCGCGCGATCAGGAAAACAAGAAAGCCGCTGTGCTGGTCGCGCAGCAGCGGCGGAGGGGCAGAGTTGGTAGTCGCTGGCATGGGGGAGTGCGCAGCTTGCAAAGGCCCAGCTGCTGCAACCGCTGAATGGTTGTGGGTAGTTGTGGCGCCATTCTGCCATGGCGAATCAACTCTTATATAAGAGTTGGGCTTATCCATGCGGCAGGCAGGCCTTGCCCAAAAGCGCGGGATAGCTGCGCAGGCCTTGGTGAACCAAGACCTGCGGGACCCTCTGCAAAACTCCCTGCCGTGGTCTGAATGCGGGCTCGGGCGATCCGCTGCGCTGTCTTGCTCGGCAATGGCGACAGCTCGCCTTCAAAAGACGCCTTGCCGCGTATCCCGATCCGCGTCCCTCCCATGGGCGAGGGTTTTGCAGAGCCTGCTGAGCGCAATGCCGTGTACGGGATTCGGTACGATCTGCGGCCCGATCCCGCGCTAGCGCCGTGCCCAGAAAAAACAAACCCCCCGTCACTGCGCTTGGGCGGCAACGGGGGGCTGGGCGTTTTCGGACTGGGGCAGGGGCAGGATGGAGGCGCCTCACATCGGTGGGCGCGCTGGTGCCCACCGGGCCTTTATCAAGGCGCCTTGGCGGTCTCCACGGTCATATCCAGCACATAGGCGTAGCGCGACGCATCTGCAGGCGGGTTGGCAATGGTGTAGCGCTTGAGGCGCAGCACATTGCTGTAGCCGGGCGTGTGTTGGTAGCCTTCAATATTGCCGTAGAAGTGCTGCCAGTCGCCGGTCACCGTCTTGCGGCCGTTGCTGTCATAACGCAGTTCGCGCACCTGCAGGCATTGCACGCCCTTGGCCACACCGTGGCTGCAAGGCTTGGTTTGTGGGCCCACTTCGTAGAACATGGTCTCGCCTGCGCTGCCGTACTTGGTAGCGTTGGTGGGCACTGACTTCAGCAGCCAGCGGCTGCCGTCATTGAATTGCAGGGTCAGGCGCGGCGCGTTGTTGTCTTGCGTGATCCGCAGGCTCTCGGCGCGCGTGATCTGGGCGCTGACGGCCTGCTCCAGCTGCATCAGTGGAGGCTCACATGCCATCATCGTGCCGATGGGGTTGGTGATGCTGATCTTGTCGCCATCGAGTTGGTAGCCCGCACCCATGACATTGCAGAGGTTGCCGATGCTCACGCGGTGCGCCGTTTTGGCATCGCCGCTGAAGCCCAGGCGCAGCACCTTCTTGGGTGCCAAGGCGGTGAAGGCAGGCAGGGCGCGACCGGCCTGGTCTTCGGCGCGCTCCAGATCCCAGTGGTAGGCCTGCAGGGTTTGGTCGGCAGCGGAGGCGTTCATGGCGGGTGCGACGCTGCCCGTGGCCGGCGTCGTGGTGGTGGTGGATGATGGGGTGCTGCTGCAGGCGGCCAGGGCCATGGCAGCAGCTGCGCTGAGGCTCATCAGTTTCCAACGTTGCATATGCTGTTTTTCCTTGTTCGAGGCAGCGCGTGGGCGCGCTGCAGTGGGTGAAAGCAAACTTAGCTTGCCATGTTAGGGGCTGCCCGCAGGTGCCGGTGTAGGCCAAGCTTGGCGCTTGACTGCCCGTTCATTGCTGCTGTTACGGCAGTGACTGCCTAAATCTTAGGCGCATGAAAATTATTGAAGTGACTCAAAGACTTGCCATCTTGTCCAGAGCCTTGTCCACATGCTGACCCACAGATATATGGGATAACCACAGGTGTTCTTCAGTCGGCTATCAGGCGGGCAGGAACAGAGCGGGGTCCACCATGCTGCGGTTGAGCATCACCCCCCAGTGCAGGTGGGGGCCGGTCACGCGGCCGGTGGCGCCCACCTTGCCAATCGCCTCGCCAGCGCGCACGCTCTGGCCTTCGCGCACCTGGGTGGCGCTCAGGTGGCAGTACATGGTGAGAAAGCCGCCGCCATGGTCCATCCAGATGGTGTGGCCGTTGAAGAAGTAGTCGCCCACATCGATGATGGTGCCGCCCAGCGGCGCCTTGACCGGCGTGCCTGTGCCTGCTGCGATGTCCATGCCACTGTGCGGATTGCGTGACTGGCCGTTGAACACCCGGCGCAGTCCAAAAGAGCTGGAGCGCCTGCCGGGCACTGGCACCGGCAGCTGCATCTGTGCAGGCAGGGGTGTGCTGAAGGTGGCCATCACCTGTTGCTGGTGGTCGCGCTCGCGCTCGTAGCGGGCGTTGTCGGCGGCAGACAGATCCACCGTCTTGGGCGCCACCTTGAGGCGCTGCTCGCTGTATTTTTTGTCGCGCACGGTGTAGGGGATGCTGCGCGGGCCTGCCGCCGTCTGCAGCTTGATCTCGGCCGGGCCGGGGGTGGCCGACAGCGGTATGCCGACCAGGGCCGTCCATTCGATGGCGTCGCCCAACACCAGCAGTGGAATATCGCCCGCGAAGGCTTGGGGCCGTTCGGCAGCGGGGCCTAGCGACAGGCGCGCGACGCCGCCGGGAACGCGGGAGTCCGCAGGCCAGCCGTCGGTTGCCGCAGCGCTTGCGCTGTGCAGCCAGGGCAGCAGCACCAGGCCACTGCCTGCCTGGAGCAGGCGGCGGCGCTGCAGCATGGTGGAGTTGGAATGGCGGGCTGGGTTAGATGTGGGCATGGCTAGGATGGCATGGAGTAAAGCTGCTTTTAAAAGCATAGCGCCTTGTGCTTTTCCATCCTGGGCAAATGCCGCGCATAATATGCAAAATTTGGTAAACCAGACAGGCGCTGTTTGCGCTGAGCGACACGGCTGGTAGCATGCCTCTTCGCCCCTCGCAGGGGGCATGCTATACAGGCGTTGGCTGACATGCTGCGCCCGCTGCATCCCTTACAGTGGTCCGGCTTGGCCTGCATCCCTGTCATCCAGGTCATCTTGTTGTTTCGGGAGTTCGTTTCGTTCATGTTGGGCAAGCATTCAGACCTACTTTTACTGGCTGCATCCACCAGCTGCAAACCTCAGCGCTCGTTCGTGGGTTGGTCCTTGGTGGCGGCCTTGGCGCTGGCGGTATCGGGTTGCGGCAGCCTGGACCGTGATACCGACAACCACCGCTACAACGTGGTAGCCCATGAAACCTTTGGCTCGTCATCGACCTATTCGCGCCTGTTTGATGCACCGCCTGAGCGCGCTTGCGAGGCGGCACGCCGTGCGCTGCTGAGCCAAGGTTATCTGATCAATGTCTCCAAGGGCAAAGAGGTGGAGGGGCAAAAAAGCTTCCAGCCCGCCACCGACAACCACCAGATCATCACCATCCGCGTGGTCTGCGCGGCCGACAGCAAAGACGGCAAGGTGACGCTGGGCTTTGTCTCCGCGCTCAAGGACACCTACAACCTCAAGAAAAGCAGCAACTCGGCCAGCGTCGGCGTGGGCGCTTTAGGTTCGCTGTCTCTGCCTTTTTCTGCCGGCAACGATTCCATGGTCAAGGTCGGCAGCGAAACCGTCAGCTCGGCCACCTTCTACGACAGCTTCTTTGACCTGATCAAGTCCTACCTGCGCCAGGACGATGAGCTGCGCCAGCAAAGCCTGACGGGCGAGGAAGAGTTCGTGGAGTAGCTGGCTGCTGGCGGCTTGCCGCTGGCTTGGCGCAACGCATACAAAAAAGCCCGCCATCGTCGAGATGGCGGGCTTGGTTTTTTTAGGTGCTAGTGGCCAGCGTTGTGGCTTAGGGCATGGCGGACAGCAGGCCCATCATGCCGTTTTGGTCCAGCGGCTTGCCATTGGCCTGCAGCTGGCCTTGTTCCCACTGCAGCTTCGAGCTCATGCGGTCGCCGCTCTCGACCAGCAAACCCGCTTGCACCAAGCCGCTCAGGCGGGTGGCCACATCTTCTTGCACGAAGCTGGCGAGCTGCTTTTCGTCAATCTCGGCGCCCTCGTTTTCCTGCAGGTAGGTCTCGCGCACCTTGCTGGCGTACAGGGACTGCAGCACAGGCTTGGGCATATCGAGGCGCAGCTGCGCCTTGAAGTCCATCATCGGGTTGAGTGGCTTGCTGGCATCACCCTGGTAGGCCAGGGAGGCTGCCACCTCGGCCGTGCCTTCAGCCGTGCGCCAGCTGATGCGTTTGACCTCCAGCTCAGGCTTGCGTGCCAGCAGCTGCTGCATGCCTTGCATCAACAGTGTTTGCATGGCCTGCGGGTCGCCCTGGATCTGCTGGGATTCCTTGGTGAAGCGGTTCAGCCAGCCGGCGTCCAGGTTGTGCAGGCCCAGGTCAACGGCGATATCGTCGATCTTGTGGTCCTTTTGCACAAAGGATTTGACCGAGGTATTGATGGTGGTGTTGACCACGTCACCTGCCAGCTGGGTGTCGGCCACCATCTTCAGGTCGGCCATTTCAGCCGGGGTATCGCCGTTCTTGGGCGTGACCTTGAGGCTGGCAAGCGCCCATTGGAGGCTGCCCACCATGAATTCCTGGCCAGCAGGCTGGTGCATGTCAAAGCGCATGGTGTTGCCACTCATCAGCATCTCGGAGGCCTGGCCGTCGTCGTCTTCACCGGGCTTGGTCTGCATCAGCAGGCTGGGCATGGAGGCATCGCCCTTGATGCGGCTGAAATCGGAGGACATCTCGAAGTCCGATTTGAAGCCGCCAAAGGCGAGCTTGTCACCACCGAACTCGCCATTGAAGGCGGGCGATGTCACCTCGTTTTGGGTGTTCTTGGACCAGCCCAGCTTGCTCTTCCAGACGAGAGGCGCCTTGTCCTTGAAAGCCACTACCCACTCGGGGGGCGCATCGGGGTTGATGGCAAAGGTGGAGACGATTTCTGCCAGGTGCGCAAGGGGCAGTGGGCCGTGGCTGATGGCATGTTGGGCGGTGAACTGCAGCTTTTCTTCGCCGGTGTCCACGGTCCACAGGGTTTGGGCGGTCGACGAGAAAATGCCCTTTTGGTAATCCTGCACCTGCACCAGCAGAGGCGGCTTGCTCCACTCCTTGGCGGCGGTCGCAAAACCTTGCTCGATGTTGTTGCCGACCATGTAGCCCGTGGCTGCGCCACCGGCGACCAACACGGCCACGGCTGCGGCAATGCCGATGCCTAGTTTTTTCATGTATTTCCCCTCTGGTGTATGAATCTGGACAGGTACAGCTTGTCTATTTGCTTGTCGCTGCACGGTTCGTGGAGCGTGCATTGTAGAGGGCACTTGCTGAGGCCGGCAACGCGCAGCACCAGTAGCTGTGAGCAGGTGTTGCCGCAGGCCATCTAAAATGAATAAGGCCCTGGTATTTCAGTCAGTTTATTGGGGCCTTGGTTTAGCTTGTGGGTTGGCGGCAATAAACGCCTGCAAGCCCGATACCAGGTCGGGCGTATGCGCTATCTCTTTGAAGAAAGTGATATTGGCAACCCGCCACCCACTGTCATCTGCATGGACCAGATGGATGGAATCCGTCCAGGTGATTGTGGGGGATACACTCGTATTTTCCAGTTCAACCCGTACATCTGCCTGCATACCCAGTGGGTTGACGCTTTGTGCGATATCCATGGATGTAATGGTGTAACTGGTTTTCCCCTCGTACAGGCTGGTGAACATGGATCCCTCCAGCAATGCCGGCTTGTCTGTCGGGTATTCGCTTTTCGCCACGCGCTCTATGTCGGCCTTGGAGAGGTCCACCGCTTGCTGCAACAGCCTTGTCAGATCCGCTGAAAACAGGTTGCTGGCTATGGGTTGGCTGTAAAGCGCCTCGCGGTAGTCTTCGTAGGTCGCGTATAGCGTGGCAATTTTTTGTCTGATTTCGCTCTCTCCAGTTGGAGCTGCAGTAGGCTTGTCCGTTTTGACACAGGCTGTGATTAAAAAGGCAGTGCCTAAAAAGAGGAATAAATGCTTCAAGGGCTTCATGGTTTAACCGATGGGTGGGGTGATGAACACGGTATTCAAATTGACGAAATAACACATTTGACGGCCTGGATTCTGAATGCGGGCATTGGGTTCAAATATTTATTTAATGAATGGAGTGATAAAGTTCTTGTAGGTGAAAATTTCTGAAAATATCTTACCTGCAAAAAATCTCTGGGGATTCATTTTTTGAAACCAGAAGAACTCCAGCCTGTGGGTGGCCAGGTTCGCAAAAAGGGGTGTGCAAATAGAAACGAGCCGCAAGCGGCTCGTGTGTTGTTAACGCCAAAGGTTGGCTATTGGCCCATCACCACGCCTTCGCGGCGCGGGTCGGCCCCTCCAAACCACCAGGATTTACCATGCGCCTCGCCGCGCGAGATGGCCTGCAGACCGCTGGTGAGGTTCTGCTCCTTGACCTCGGCGCCCCGCGCCTGCAGGGCCTGCACGGTGGCGGCGGGGAAGCGCTTTTCCTCCAGCACGGTGGGGCCGTTGAGGCTGCCGAAGTTGGGCAGGTTGATGGCCTGCTGCGGCATCAGGCCCCAGTTGAGCATGCCGTACAAGGTCTTGGTGGTGTAGTGGATGATCCAGGCACCGCCCGGGCTGCCGGCGCTGATGACCAGGCGATCCGTGGCCTTGTCAAACACCAGGGTGGGCGCCATCGACGAGCGTGGGCGCTTGCCCGGCTCGACCCGGTTGGCGATGGGCTGGCCTTGCGCATCACGCGGCGCCAGGCTGAAATCGGTCAGCTCGTTGTTGAGCAAAAAGCCGCCGGCCAGGCCCCGGCCAGTGTTGACCATCTGGCGTGAGCCGAACTGGTCTTCGATGGTGGTAGTCATCGCAATCGCATTGCCGTAGCGGTCGACGATGCTGATATGGCTGGTGCCGTACTCCTGCTGGTAGGGCTGGCTGGCATAGGCCATTTGTACGCTGCCGGGCCGGCCAGGCTGGGCTTGCTGCATGCTGCGCGCGCCAATCAGCCGGGCCCGCTGGGCCAGGTAGTCCGAGCGTAGCAGGCTGGACCAATCGCCTGCCGGTGCGCCGACAAATGCGGGGTCAGCCACATACTGGTTGCGGTCGGCAAAGGCCAGGCGCGAGGCCTCTGCATACAGGTGCAGCCAGTCGGCCTGGGGCAAGCCGTCCGTGCCCAGGCCCATCTGGCCTGCGGGGGTGTTGCCCAAGATGCCCAGGATTTGCGCCACCGCGATGCCGCCTGAGCTGGGGGGCGGAAAGCCGCAGAGGCGGTAGCTGCGGGTGGATGCGGGCTGGCTGGCGGGCGCGCCTGCTGCGCTGGGCGAGTAATCGCTGCACAGGGCCTGACGCTTGATGGGTTGGTAAGCGGCCAGGTCGGCCATGCTGAGCTTGCCAGGGTTGCTGGCATGGCCTTGCACCTTGCGCACCATGGCCTCGGCCACCGGGCCTTCCAGCAAGGCCTTGGAGCCGTGCTGGGCGATGCCCTGCAGCACGGCGGCGTACTCGGGGTTCTTGAGCAGATGGCCTACCGGCCAGGGCTTGCCGCTGGCATCCAGAAAATAGCCGCTGGCAACCGGGTCCTGGCCCAGAAATTTCTCTTGTGCGGTAAGGGCGTTCAGGCGCGCACTGACCTTGAAGCCGTC
The DNA here is from genome assembly GCF_024809975.1 of Comamonas sp. BIGb0152. Taxonomy (GTDB): domain Bacteria; phylum Pseudomonadota; class Gammaproteobacteria; order Burkholderiales; family Burkholderiaceae_C; genus Comamonas. The sequence goes on along the minus strand of NZ_JANUDY010000011.1, from coordinate 18,432 downwards.
GGTAGCGAGGCGAATCGCTGGCGCAAACAAGCTGGCCCAGGGCAGTTTGCCATGCTCCTTGTGCGCCATCTCCAGCATGCGGATGGCGCCGGGCACGCCCACTGAGCGACCGCCCACAACGGCCTCATGGAAGGCCATGGGCTTGCCGCCCTGCATGAACAGGTTTTCGTCGGCCGCCATGGGGGCGACTTCACGGCCGTCATAGGCCTCGACCTTGCTGCCCTGCGCATGCAGCAAAAATGCGCCGCCACCAATGCCACTCGATTGCGGCTCAACCAGGCCCAGCACCAGCTGCACGGCAATGGCCGCATCAATGGCCGAGCCGCCCGCCTGCAGCACCTGGTAGCCGGCATCGGTGGCCAAGGGGTTGGCGGCAGCGACGGCGAATTGCTCGGTGGCCCAGCCTGGCTTGTCGGTCCAGCCGGAGCTGCCTTCGGGTTGATCGGCCGCTGCCGGGGGCTGGTATTGCAGGCTGGGCGGGCTGCTGCAGGCGGCCAGCAAGGCCGCCGTGGCAACGGCTGCCAAAGACAGTGACCAGCGAGTGGCCGGGGTGCTGGAGGATGGCAGATGCGGGCGGCGGGTGCGTGACTCCGGGGACAGTCGTGGCATGGCAATCTCCTTGTTGTGGCGGCAATGTTTGGCATGCTAACCGCTTTGCTGCCGCAGGCGTAGCGGACGGCGCCGGTATTCGATTGCAGAATGTAGGCCGCCCGGGCCCGCTGCAGCGCTGCAGAGATCAGGCCCACTGGGGGCCGGCCACCTGGTCCTCCACCACAAAGCGGGCCAAGGTGTGCGCGGCACTGTCCGCATACTGCGGTTGGTTGACGACGCGCAGCTGGGTGGTCCAGAGTTTGGGGCTGATGTCGCACAGGCCATAGCCGCGTTCATCGCAGCGGGCCAGTAGCACATGGGGGTTGTGGGCGACGATGGCATCGACCCGGGCCTGGGTGGTGCCAGAGTGTGCGCTGATCGAGGTGCCGCAGAATTCGCTGGCCAACACCTGCTCGGGCTTGGCGGCCTCCGGGTCATGGATGCGGCAGACATAGTTCTGGTGGATGTCGCCGCCCAGCAGCACGGTGTTACGCAACTGCGCTTGGCCAATGGCGCGCAGCAGGCGCTGGCGTGCGGCGGGGTAGCCGTCCCAAGTGTCGGCACTGGTGCGGCCACTTGGAAAGGCGCGCTCTGCAAACAGGGTTTGTTGGCAGATGACGCTCCAGCGCCGGCTCTCAGGCTTTGCCGCGCTGTTGCCCGCCAGCTGGCCAGCCAGCCAGCGCTCTTGGCTCCAGCCCAGAAAACTGCGGCGGTCGCTTGCCAGATCGGCGCAGTCTGCGGCCTTGACGGAGGCCGGGCTTTTGCCCATGGGCGCACGGCAGGCCTGGAGGTCGCGGTACTGGCGCGCATCCAGCACCCATAGCTCGGCCAATGCGCCCCAGCTTTGCTGGCGGTACAGCGGGGTACCGGCCGCTGGCATGGCCAGCCCGGCCTGCTTGTAGGCGATCGAGGCGCGCAGTGGCATGTTCTCGTAAAACGCCTGGTAAGCCGCCAGGCGCTTGGCAGCAAAGGCCTGGACCTTGCCCACGCCATAGTCGCCCACATAGTTGTCTTCCACCTCATGGTCGTCCCAGGTCACAAGCCAGGGGCAATGGGCATGCATGGCCTGCAGGTCCGGATCGCTTTTGTGCAGCGCATAGCGGTCGCGGTAGTCCTGCAAACTGACGGGATAGGCCAGCGGTTGCAGGCGAGCGAGCTGGCTGCGCTTTTGCTTGGCGGGGGATTTGGGTGAGGCGTATTCGTAGATGTAGTCGCCCAGAAAGACCACCAGGTCGGGATCGTCCTCCCGGGCATGGCGCCAGGCGGCGTAGTAGCCATGCTCCCAGCGCTGGCAGGAGGCATAGACCAGGCGCAGCTGTGCGACGGCAGCGCCTGCGGCGGGGGCGGTGCGGGTGCGGCCGGTGGCGCTGGTCTGGCCCTGGCAGTGAAAGCGGTAGTAGTACCAGCGCTCAGCCTCCAAGCCCTGGGCCAGCACATGCACGCTGTGGCCGCCATCGGGCGTGGCCATGGCCTCGCCCTGGCGCACGATCTGGTGGAACTGGGCGTCATGGGCCAGCTCCCAGTGCACCGTCTGTGGGCGCAGCAGCGGCGCATGGCTGCTGGGCAGCAAGCGCGTCCACAGCACGACGCTGCTGGCATCGGGCTCGCCACTGGCGACGCCCAGGCCAAACAACTGCTCGGACACCGGCCAGGGGGCCATGGCAAGCGTTTGCGCATGGGCCGTGGTGCCAAAGTTGGCGGCCAGCCCAAGCGCGCCCAGGCCTTGCAGCCATTGGCGCCGGTTGGGCGGTTGTGGGAAGGAGGTGTCTGGTGGTGGGGGCTGCTGCATGGTGCCAACGCAAAGATTGCGCAGCATAGCGCGTGCCCCGGCTCCCAGCTTGTCACACAGGTATGCCGACAAGCGCCGGGCAGGGGACGGCAGAGGGGTGCTGGCCCGCCAGGCCATGAAAAAACGCTCCACAGTGGAGCGTTCGTTGGTCAACCAGAAGCAGGGGCCGCTGCACCCGTAGGCGGCCGCCGCAGCCAGCGCTTTATTCGTCGTTGTTCTTGGGGCTTGCTGCCGAGGTCAGGATATTGCTCGGGTCGTCCACCGATTCGCGCAAGGCCTTGCCGGGCTTGAAGTGGGTGACGCGTTTGGCGGGCACCTGCACGGCTTCACCGCTGCGGGGGTTGCGGCCCAGGCGCGGTTGGCGATGGGTAATGGTGAAGCTGCCAAAGCCACGGATTTCGATGCGTTGTCCGCGTACCAGGGAGTCTTCGATGGCCTCCAGAATCGTTTTGACGGCCTGCTCCGCATCCCGCTGCGTCAGCTGGTGGAATCGAGCGGCAAGCTCTTCAATCAGATCGGATCGGGTCATACGAATGTGGAATCTTCGTGAATCAAATAATCAAAGCATTGGTGGGCGCACTGGGCGCCCACCTTGTCTGCAAGCTACCGACTATACCAAGACGGGCAAGGCATGGGTCGGTAGCGGGGCCGTCAATTACTTGTCGGCGTCCAGCTTGGCGCGCAGCAGTGCGCCCAGGCTGGTGGTACCAGCATTTTCCTTGGACGATTGCTGCGACAGCGAAGACATGGCTTCTTGCTGCTCAGCGTGGTCCTTTTGCTTGATGGACAGGGAGATGCTGCGGCTCTTGCGATCCACATTGGTCACCACGGCGGTAACTTCATCACCTTCCTTCAGCACGGAACGGGCGTCTTCCACGCGGTCCACCGAGATTTCGGAAGCACGCAGGTAGCCGACGATGTCGTCGCCCAGGTCGATTTCAGCGCCCTTGGCGTCCACGGTCTTGACCTTGCCGGTCACGATCTGGCCCTTGTCGTTCACGGTAGCGAACGTGGTGAATGCATCGCTGTCGAGCTGCTTGATGCCCAACGAGATACGCTCACGGTCCACGTCCACGGCCAGCACGATGGCTTCCACTTCCTGGCCCTTTTTGTAGTTACGAACAGCGGCTTCGCCGGTTTCGTTCCACGACAGGTCAGACAGGTGAACCAGACCGTCGATGCCGGAGGCCAGGCCCACGAACACGCCGAAGTCGGTGATCGACTTGATCGGGCCCTTGACGCGGTCACCACGCTTGGTGTTCTGCGCGAATTCTTGCCATGGGTTGGCCTTGCACTGCTTCATGCCCAGGGAGATGCGACGCTTGTCTTCGTCGATTTCCAGAACCATGACTTCGACTTCGTCGCCCAGGGTCACGAGCTTGGAAGGAGCAACGTTCTTGTTGGTCCAGTCCATTTCGGACACGTGCACCAGACCTTCGATGCCTGGTTCCAGTTCCACGAATGCGCCGTAGTCAGCAATGTTGGTGACCTTGCCGAACAGACGGGTGCTCGATGGATAACGGCGCGAAACGCCCATCCATGGATCGTCGCCCATTTGCTTCAGACCCAGCGAGACACGGTTCTTTTCGGTGTCGAACTTCAGGATCTTGGCAGTGATTTCTTGGCCAGCGGTCACCACTTCGGATGGGTGACGCACGCGGCGCCATGCCATGTCGGTGATGTGCAGCAGGCCGTCGATACCGCCCAGGTCCACGAACGCACCGTATTCGGTGATGTTCTTGACCACGCCTTGAACGATGGAGCCTTCCTTGAGGGTTTCCATCAGCTTGGCGCGCTCTTCGCCCATCGAGGCTTCCACCACAGCGCGGCGGCTCAGCACCACGTTGTTGCGCTTGCGGTCGAGCTTGATGACCTTGAATTCCAGGGTCTTGTTTTCGTAAGGGGTCAGGTCCTTGATCGGACGGGTGTCGATCAGCGAGCCTGGCAGGAACGCGCGGATGCCGTTGACCAGAACGGTCAGGCCGCCCTTGACCTTGCCGGAGGTGGTGCCGGTCACGAACTCGCCCGATTCCAGCGCCTTTTCCAGGGCCAGCCAGGAAGCCAGACGCTTGGCGGTGTCGCGCGACAGGATGGTGTCGCCGTAGCCGTTTTCGATGGAACCGATAGCCACGGACACGAAGTCGCCCACTTGGACTTCGATTTCGCCCTGGTCGTTCTTGAATTCGTCGATTGGCACATAGGCTTCGGACTTCAGGCCGGCGTTCACCACCACGAAGTTGTGCTCAACGCGCACGACTTCAGCAGTGATCACTTCGCCAGGACGCATTTCGGTGCGTGTCAACGACTCTTCAAAAAGGGCGGCAAAAGATTCAGACATGTATTTCCTTAGACACGGGCAGGTTTCCGGCAGCACTGTTGCTGACGTTTTTATGGCTGGCCGTGCAGGTTGTGTGGTTGTGACACCACGGGGTTCAAAGTTAAACAACCCGGCAACCCATGGCGGTTAGATCCACCAGTAGAAGGTTGCAGGGGCGGGTAACACCGCTGGGAAGACAGGCTCAAGGTGCGCTGGGCGCCTCAGGCCTGCTCTTTGCCAAACGGCTGTCGCTTTTCCCACCAGGACAGCACCTGAGCGACCGCGTTGTCCACGCTCATCTCGGAGTTGTCCAGCAAGAATGCATCCTGCGCTGCGTGCAAGGGGGCGGTGGCGCGGTTCATATCGCGCGCATCACGCGCCTCCAAGTCAGCACGAAGGTCGGCTATTGTAGCCGGTATTCCTTTTTCAATCAACTGTTTATGGCGGCGCTCGGCGCGCTTGGCCGCGCTGGCCGTCAGATAGACCTTCAAAGGGGCGAGCGGGAAAATCACCGTGCCCATGTCGCGGCCGTCAGCGACGAGGCCGGGCAGCTGGCGAAAATCATGCTGGGCCTGCACCAGCGCCTGGCGCACGGCGGGCAGCGCAGAGACCAGCGAGGCGTTCATGCCGGCCTCTTCGCTGCGGATGGCCAGGCTGATGTCTTCGCCGTCAAGCCGCACTTGCTGGTTGGCGCCAAACTGGATGTCGAGCTGCGCAATCAGCGCGGCGATCTGGCTGGCATGCTCGGCATCGATGGGAATGCCGGCGCGGGTGGCGGCCAGGCCGGTGATGCGGTAGAGCGCGCCCGAGTCGAGCAGGTGGTAGCCCAGCTGCTCGGCCACGGCTGCGGCCACGGTGCCTTTGCCCGAGGCGGTGGGCCCATCGATGCAGATCACCGGCACGGAGCCAGGCACCGCACGCACGGCCGAGAACATGGCCTCGAAATAACCGGGGAAGGTTTTGGCCACGCACTTGGGGTCTTCAATGCGCACCGGCAGGCCGGCCGGGTTGAACGCAGCCAGCGAGAAGCACATGGCCACGCGGTGGTCGTCATAGGTGTGGATGCTGGCGGGCTTCCAGGCCTCGCGGTTGGCGGGTGGGGTGATGGTCAGGTAGTCCGCGCCTTCCACCACTACGGCGCCGAGCTTGCGCAGCTCGATGGCCATCGCGGTCAGGCGGTCGGTTTCCTTGACACGCCAGCTGGCGATGTTGCGCAAGGTGGTGGTGCCATTGGCATACAGCGCCATAGCGGCCAGGGTCATGGCCGCATCGGGGATGTGGTTGCAGTCCATGTCGATGGCCTGCAGCGGCCAGGCGCCCCGGCGGATCTCCAGCCAGTTGGGGCCGCTGGTGATGGCGGCGCCCATGGCGCGTGCGGCATCGACAAAGCGGATGTCGCCCTGGATGGATTGCGCGCCCACGCCCATGACCTTGACGACCCGGTCCACACTGGAGGTGCCGCCTTGCGCATTGGGCTTGCTGCCCTTGCTCGCGGCAATGGCGCCCAGCGCGATGAAGTAGCTGGCCGAGGAGGCATCGGCCTCGACATGGATCTCGTGCGGGGACTGGTAACGGCTGCCAGCGAGCACGGTAAAGCGCTGCCACTGCTCGTTCTTGATGGGGATGCCAAAGCGCTTGAGCAGCTCCAGGGTAATGTGGATATAGGGCTTGGAGATCAGCTCGCCTGCCACTTCGATCACGATGTCCTGCTGGGTGGCGACCAGGGGCAGCGCCATCAGCAGCGCGGTGAGGAACTGGCTGGAGACATCGCCGCGCACGGTGATGGGCGTGTTCAGGTGCAGCTGCGCGGCCGTTATCGGCTGGATGCGCAGCGGCGGAAAACCGTCGTTGCCCAGATAGTCGATCTTGCAGCCCAACTGGCGCAACGCATCGACCAGATCGCCAATGGGGCGTTCGTGCATGCGCGGCACGCCACTCATCTCAAAATGGCCACCCAGCAAGGCCAGCGCTGCGGTGAGCGGGCGCATGGCGGTGCCGGCATTGCCCAGGAACAGCGCGGTGCTGCGGGCTGCGAGCGCCGGCGTCAGCTGGCCTGCGATACCGGTGATGTGGTAGCTGTTGAGATGGGCCGGATCGGTGCTGCGCACCACCGCGCAACCCAGCTGCTCCAGGGCCCGGAGCATGACCTGGGTGTCATCGGAGTCCAGCAGGTCGTGGATGGTGGTGGTGCCCGCGCTCAGCGCGGCCAAAAGCAGCACACGGTTGGAGATGCTCTTGGAGCCGGGTAGCTGCACTTCACCATGGGCGCTTTGCAAGGCGGGGATATCGAGAAATGCGGTGGAGAACATGGCGGGCTCTGCTGTGGGGTGGTGGCGCCAGGCCTGCAGCAGGCGGCGCGGTGGTCGCAAAAAGAAGGTGGCGCTGCCTCTGTCATCAGGCAGCGCCACTGGCTATTATCGGTCCCCCGGTCTGGGTAGCGATCTAGGCTGCAGGGGTTTTGTGCTTGGACAGCGACTCGGCGGTGTAGAGCTTGCCCTGCTTCCACTGCGAGCGGGTGCCGCTGGCTTCGCGCAGCAGTTGCTCCAGCTTGGCCTGGTCGTCGGTCAGCAGGGCGGCCTCGTAGTTGCCCAGCATGTGCTGCAGCGACTGGATTTGCTTGAGGATTTCGCTGCGATTGGCCAGGAAGATATCGCGCCACATCTGCGGCTCGGCCGCTGCGATGCGGGTGAAATCACGAAAGCCCGGGCCGGCCAGGGACAGCATGCGGTGCGCACCGTCTTGCGACAACAGCGAGTTGATATAGGCCATGGCCACCAGGTGGGGCGCGTGGCTGCTGGCGGCCAGCGCCGCATCATGCTGCTCGGGCGCCATGCTGGTCACATGGCTGCCAATGGCCTTCCAGATGGCTTCGGCCTGGCGCAGCTGGGCCACCTTGGTCAGCTCGGTGGGGGTGAGCACCACCTGTGCGTCGCGGTAGAGGTTCACATCGGCATGGTCCACGCCGAAGACTTCCTTGCCGGTGATGGGGTGGGCGGGCACAAAGCAGCCAAAGCGGTCACGCAGCGCGCGGCGCGCAGCGGCCACCACATCCATCTTGGTCGAGCCCACATCCATCACCAGGGTGTCAGGGTTGATCAGGTGCTTGATGTTGGTCAGGGTGGACTCGGTGGATGCCACCGGGATGGCCAGCAGCACCAGATCGGCACCCGAGACGGCCTGCAAGGCCGAGCTGGCTTCCTCATCGATGACGCCCATCTGGCGCGCACGGCTGGTGGTGGACGGCGACTTGCTGTAGCCCACAATGCGTTTGACCAGCCCCGCCCGTTTGGCTGCAAGGGCAAATGAGCCGCCCATCAGCCCGCAGCCGATCAGCGCCATATGTTCAAACTTTTTCACCGATTCAACCCCCGACTGGATAGGCGCCGAGCACCTTGTAGAACGCACACAGCGCGCGCAGCTCTTCGAGGGCCTTGGCCACATGGGGCTGCGACGGGTGGCCGTCCAGATCAATATAGAAATAGTATTCCCACTGGCCGGTGCGGGCCGGGCGGGATTCGAAACGCGTCATTGACACGCCGTGCTTGCTCAGCGGCATCAGCAGCTCATGCACGGCGCCGGGGCGGTTAGGCACCGAGACGACCAGGCTGGTGCAGTCCTTGCCCGTGGGCTCGGGCGTGGCCAGCGTGTGCGGCAGGCAGATGATGGCAAAGCGCGTGCGGTTGTAGGCGTCGTCCTGAATGGCGTGGCTGATGATGTGCAGGCCATATTGCTGCGCAGCGCGCTCGCTGGCGATGCCGGCAATATTGGGGTGCAGGGCTGCCAGGCGCGCGCCCTCGGCATTGCTCTCAACCGGGCGGCGCTCGGCATGGGGCAGGTGTTTGGACAGCCAGCCTTGGCATTGGGCCAGCGCCTGCGGATGCGCGGCCACCACGTCAACGCCTTCAAGCGAGTTTGTGGTGCGCATCAGGTTGTGCCGGATCAGCAGGCTCACCTCGCCCACCACATGGCAGGGCGTGTGCAGGAACATGTCCAGCGAACGGGTGACCACGCCTTCGTTGGAGTTCTCCACCCCAACCACGCCAAACTGGGCACTGCCCGAGGCGGTGGAGTGGAAGACCTCTTCAAAACTGTTGCAGTACTGGATATCGGCGGCACCACCGAAATACTGGATGGCGGCCTCTTCGCAGAAGGTGCCAGCCGGGCCCAGTATGGCCACGCGCTGGGGTGACTCCAAGGCCAGGCAGGCAGACATGATCTCGCGCCAGATGGCCGAGACATGGGCGGCCTTCAAAGGGCCGGGGTTGGCGTTCTCGATTTTCTGGATGACCTGGGCGACACGGTCTGGCCGGAAAAAGGGCGTGCCTTCGCGTTTTTTCAGCTCGCCCACACGTTCGGCGACCAGGGCGCGCTGGTTCAGCAAAGTCAGCAGCTGCGTGTCGAGATTGTCGATCTGGACACGCAGCACGGCGAGTTCGGGGGACGCTTGGGGTGGAGTGCTCATGGTTGTCTGGGTGCGGTGCGGGCAGCTATTGGGGAGAAAGCTGCCAGCCGGTAAGAATAACGTAAGAGTGTTTCCAGGGTACAACCTGGGCGCAGGGTATCAGCTTTGTTTTTCAAAACTTTGCATGTAGCCGACCAGCGCCTGCACGCCTGCCATCGGCATGGCGTTGTAGATGCTGGCACGCATGCCGCCCACCGACTTGTGGCCTTTGAGCTGCAACAGGCCGCGCGCCTTGGCCCCCTCCAGAAAAGCCTGGTTGCGGGTTTCATCCTTGAGGAAGAACGGAATGTTCATGCGCGAGCGGCAGTCGCGCGCCACGCGGTTTTCGTAGAGCTGGGAGCCATCAATGGCCTGGTAGAGCAGCTCGGCCTTGGCGATGTTGCGCGCCTCCAGTGCGGCAACGCCGCTGGCGGCACCTTCTTGCTGGCGCAGGATCCATTCGAAGGTCAGGCCGGCGATGTAGATGCCCCAGGTGGGCGGCGTGTTGTACATCGATTGGTTGTCTGCCACCAGGCGGTAGTTGAAGGCGCTGGGGCACATGGCCATCGCATGGCCGAGCAAATCATCGCGCACGACCACCAAGGTCAGGCCCGCGGGGCCCAGGTTTTTCTGTGCGCCGCCAAAGGCCAGGCCTACACGGCTCCAGTCCACGCTGCGCGATGCCACATGCGACGAGAAATCGATCACCAGCGGCGCCTGGCTGCCCAGGCTGGCCAGATCCGGCAGCTGCTGGAACTCCACGCCATTGATGGTTTCGTTGCTGCAGATGTGCACATAGCGTGCGTCGCTGCGCAACTTCCAGCTGGCAGCGTCGGGGATATGGGTAAAGCCCTGGGCTTCGTCGCTCGCGGCCACGGCGGCGTCGCAGAACTTGCCTGCTTCCTTGGTGGACTTCTGGCTCCAGCTGCCGGTCACGACAAAATCCACTGCGCCGCCTTGCGACAGGTTCAGCGGCACGATGGCGTTCTCGGCCAGACCGCCGCCTTGCATGAACAAGATGTGGAAGTTGGCGGGCACAGCCAGCAGCTGGCGGAAATCTGCCTCGGCCTTCTCGCAGATCGAGATGAACTCCTTGCCTCGGTGGCTCATCTCCATCACGCTCATGCCGCTGCCGCGCCAGTCCAGCATCTCGCTGGCCGCTTGCTGCAGCACGTCTTCGGGGATGGCGGCCGGGCCGGCCGAGAAGTTATAGGGGCGTTGCATGGAAGGCCTTGTTGGCTCGCACGGCGAGCAGTGATAGCTATAAAAATGAGAGCAAAAATGGGCAGGAAAAAGCCATGTCGCAACATGGCTTTTTCGGTAGGGCTTAGGCGCCGTCTGCGGGGTTCTGGGTATCGGTGCTGTCGGTGTTGCCCGTGCTGTTTGCACCGTCTGCACCTTCCGCGCCTTCCGCGCCATCTGCAGCCTCTGCGCCTTCTGCGTTCTCGTCGGCCTGTGCATCGTTCTCCACAATGCGCTGCAAACCGCTGAGCTTGGCGCCGGCATCCAGGCCGATCAGGGTGACGCCTTGCGTGGCGCGGCCCATCTCACGGATCTCGGCGACGCGGGTGCGTACCAGCACACCGGTGTCGGTGATCAGCATGATCTGGTCGTCCGGGCTCACCAAGGTGGCGGCGACCACCTTGCCATTGCGTTCGGATTGCTGGATCGCAATCATGCCCTTGGTGCCACGGCCGTGGCGGGTGTACTCCATGATCGAGGTGCGCTTGCCGTAGCCGTTCTCGGTCGCGGTCAGCACGCTGTGCAGGGTCTCGCGGGGCTGCTCGCCCAGTGCGGTAATGGCAGCCAGGTCGGCGGCTTCCAATGCGGCACGTGCCTCTTCGATTTGCTTTTGCACGGCCTCGATATCGGCGGCCGGTGCTTGGGCATCTTGCAGTTCCTTGTCGCGGATCTGCAGGTTGTCCAGCGCGTCCTTGGCCTTGCGGGCTTCGACTTCGGCGGGGTGCTGCTCGGCCACCAGCATGGCGATCAGGTTCTGGCTGTCGTCGATGTTCATGCCGCGCACACCGCGTGCATTGCGGCCCATGGGGCGCACATCGTTTTCGTCAAAGCGCACGGCCTTGCCGCCATCGCTGAACAGCATCACATCGTGGCGGCCGGCAGTCAGCGCTGCGCCAATCAGCACATCACCATCGTCCAGGCCCACGGCAATAATGCCGGCCTTGCGCGGGTTGCTGAACTCGTCCAGCGAGGTCTTCTTGACGGTACCCATGCGGGTGGCCATGAAGACATAGTGATCGGCCGGGAAGCTACGGTATTCGCCGGTGAGGGGCAGGACCACGTTGATCTTCTCGTCGTCTTGCAGTGGGAACATGTTGACGATAGGGCGGCCGCGCGAGCCGCGCGAGCCAGCGGGCACTTCCCAGACCTTGAGCCAGTACAGGCGGCCCCGGTTGGAGAAGCACAGCAGGTAGTCGTGCGTGTTGGCGATAAAAAGCTGGTCGATCCAGTCGTCTTCCTTAGTCGCCGTGGCCTGCTTGCCGCGCCCGCCGCGCTTTTGCGAGCGGTACTCGCTCAGCGGCTGGCTCTTGATATAGCCGGTGTGCGACAGGGTCACCACCATGTCGGTGGGGGTGATCAGGTCTTCGGTGGACAGGTCTTGTGCGCTGTACTCCACCTGGCTGCGGCGTGCGCCCAGCTTGGTCTGGCCGAACTCGGTCTTGATGGTGACCAGCTCTTCGCCAATGATGGTGGAGACGCGCTCTGGCTTGGCCAGGATATCGAGCAGGTCTTCGATGACCGCCATGATCTCTTTGTATTCGGCAACGATCTTGTCTTGCTCAAGGCCGGTCAAGCGCTGCAGACGCATTTGCAGGATTTCCTGCGCCTGCGTTTCGGACAGGCGGTAGAGGCCGTCCTGCTGCATGCCGAATTCCACTTCCAGACCTTCGGGGCGGTAGTCATCGGCACTGATCACGCCGCCATCGGTGCGGGTGCGGGTGAGCATCTCGCGCACCAGCTTGCTGTCCCAACTGCGCGTCATCAGCTCGGCCTTGGCGACCGGGGGGGTCGGGGCGTTGCGGATGATGGCGATGAAGTCATCGATGTTGGCCAGGGCTACGGCCAGGCCTTCGAGCACATGGCCCCGGTCGCGTGCCTTGCGCAGCTCAAACACGGTGCGGCGCGTGACCACTTCGCGGCGGTGTTCCAGGAACACCTTGATCAGGTCCTTCAGATTGCAGAGCTTGGGCTGGCCATTGATCAGGGCCACCATGTTCATGCCAAAGGTGTCCTGCAACTGGGTTTGCTTGTACAGGTTGTTCAGTACGACCTCAGGCACTTCACCGCGCTTGAGCTCGATGACCAGGCGCATGCCGGATTTGTCCGACTCATCCTGGATATGGCTGATGCCTTCGATCTTCTTCTCATGCACCAGCTCGGCCATGCGCTCTTGCAAGGTCTTCTTGTTGACCTGGTAGGGCAGCTCATCAACGATGATGGACTGGCGCTGGCCCTTGTCGATATCTTCGAAGTGAACCCTGGCGCGCATCACCACCTTGCCTCGGCCGGTGCGGTAGCCTTCCTTGACGCCATTGATGCCGTAGATGATGCCGGCCGTGGGGAAGTCTGGCGCAGGCACGATCTCCATCAGGTCATCGACCGTGGCATCGGGGTGGTGCAGCAGGTGCAGGCAGGCATCCACCACTTCGTTCAGATTGTGCGGCGGAATATTGGTGGCCATACCCACCGCGATACCGGCCGATCCATTGATCAGCAAATTGGGCACGCGCGCCGGCAGCACCAGCGGTTCGCTTTCCGAGCCGTCATAGTTGGGCCCGAAGTCGACCGTTTCCTTGTCGATATCGGCCAGCATCTCGTGGGCGATCTTGGACAAGCGGATTTCGGTATAACGCATGGCTGCCGCGCTGTCACCGTCCACCGATCCGAAGTTGCCCTGGCCATCCACCAGCATATGGCGCAGCGAGAAATCCTGGGCCATGCGCACGATGGTGTCGTACACCGCACTGTCGCCGTGTGGGTGGTATTTACCAATCACGTCACCCACGATACGCGCGCTCTTCTTATAAGGGCGGTTCCAATCGTTGTTCAGCTCATGCATCGCATACAGAACCCGGCGGTGCACCGGTTTCATGCCGTCGCGGGCATCTGGCAGCGCACGGCCCACGATCACGCTCATCGCGTAATCGAGGTAGCTGCGGCGCATTTCCTCTTCCAGGCTGATCGGCAATGTTTCTTTAGCAAACTGGGTCATAGTGCTGGCATAGGTGGCGAAGTACAAGAGGCATTTTAGGCGCAAGCTGATGTTGCATGTCGGCAACATTCTAGGCCCAATGCGCTTTTGTCTTACCGTTGGCGCTACAGATAACTATGGCGATCCGGTACGCCTATGGCACAATAAGTAAGAACGTTTTTGGTGATGGTCACTGACGACGTCTTGATTCGCAGCGCGGCTGCGGCTTTTTCCCCAAGAGGAGAACCATGAAGAAACTGAACAAAGTGGCGATGTTGTTTGCCTCTGCAGCGCTTGCAACCGCCGCTGGAGCACAAATTAAGGCTGCTGACGGCGGCAAAGTAGTTGACAACTGGCAAAACGGCAGCGGTGAGCTGGTCTGGAAGAACGGTACCAACGAACTGTGCTGGCGTGATGCTAACTGGACCCCTGCTACTGCTGCTGAAGGCTGCGACGGCGCTTTGGTGAAGGCTGCTGAAGCTCCTGCACCAGCACCTACTGCTGCCCCAGCTACTCCAGCACCTGCTCCAGTCGCTCCTCCTGTGGCTCAAATCCAGAAGGTTACCTACGCTGCTGATGCATTCTTCGACTTCGACAAGTCGGTGCTGAAGCCAGAAGGCAAGGCTAAGCTGGACGATGTGGCTTCCAAGGTGAAGAACATCAACCTGGAAGTCATCATCGCTGTGGGTCACACCGACTCCATCGGCTCTGATGCTTACAACCAGAAGCTGTCCGTGCGTCGCGCTGAAGCTGTGAAGGCTTACCTGGTGTCCAAGGGCATCGACAAGAGCCGCGTGTACACCGAAGGCAAGGGCGAAAAGCAACCAGTGGCAGACAACAAGACTGCAGCTGGCCGCGCCAAGAACCGTCGCGTGGAAATCGAAGTGGTGGGCACCCAGAAGTAATTCTTCTGCCCATTCGCAAAAAAGCCCCATTCGTGGGGCTTTTTTTATGCCTGAATGCGCCCGCAGATGGTGGACAATCAGGCCATGAACCAGACTGTGAATGCCGATCCGGCCGAATTGGCCAAGTTTTCCGAACTCGCCATGCACTGGTGGGATCCGGACAGTGACTTCAAACCGCTGCACCAAATCAACCCGCTGCGATTGGAGTGGATCAATGCCATCAGCCCTTTGAGCGGTCAGAAAGTGCTGGATGTCGGCTGCGGCGGCGGCATTCTGAGTGATTCGATGGCGCGCAAGGGAGCGACCGTTACCGGAATCGACTTGGCCACCAAGGCCTTGCGTGTGGCCCAGCTCCATGCACTGGAGGCGCAAACCCCTAATATCACTTACCAGGAAATCGCCGTCGAGACCCTGGCCCAGCTGCAGCCCGAGAGCTTCGATACTGTCACCTGCATGGAGATGCTTGAGCACGTGCCCGATCCGGCATCGGTGGTGCAGGCTTGCCATGACCTGGTCAAGCCCGGCGGCTGGGTGTTTTTCTCCACCATCAACCGCAATGCCAAGGCCTTTGCGCTGGCGATTGTCGGCGCCGAGTACATCCTGCAGATGCTGCCCAAGGGCACGCACGAGTTTGCCAAGTTCATCCGCCCCTCAGAGCTCGCCCACTACTGCCGCAGCGCCGGCTTGGTGCAGCACCATAGCAAGGGCCTGCAGTTCAATCCGCTGACGCAACGTTACTGGCTCAATGAAGACACCAGCGTCAACTACATGATCGCCACCCGAAAGCCCGGCTGATGCAAAGATCCATACGCGCCATTCTGTTCGACCTAGACGGAACCCTGATTGACAGCGCCCCTGACCTGGGCGCCGCCGCTGACCAGATGCGGGTGGCAAGGGGCCTGCCGTCGTTGCCGATGGCCGATTACCGGCCGTTTGCCGGCTCGGGCGCGCGGGGTATGCTGCGGGTGGCCTTTGGCATGCAGCCCGAAGATGCCGAGTTCCCCGCCATGCGCGAAGAGTTCTTTCAGAACTACGAGCGCCGCATGACCCAGGACACCACCGTGTTTGACGGTGTGGCCGACATGCTGGCCCGCATTGTGGCGCAGCAGCTGCACTGGGGCGTGGTGACCAACAAATCCAAGCGCTTTACCGAGCCGCTGTCGCGCCAGATGGCCTTGTTTGCCAGCGCTGGTGCTGTTGTCAGTGGCGATACCACCCCGCATGCCAAACCCCACCCCGAGCCGCTGTTTGAAGCGGCGCGCCGGATCGGCGTCGATCCGCAGGACTGCGTCTATGTCGGTGACGACGAGCGCGACATCATCGCGGGCCGGGCTGCTGGCATGCACACCGTCGCTGCCGTCTATGGCTACCTGGGCGAAAAGCAGTCGGTTGCGCATTGGGAGGCAGATGATGTCATCAATTCTCCACACGAGCTCTTGAAACGGCTGAATCTGGCCTAAAATAGCGAGCATGGGGCTGTCCTGGTTTCGACGTGGGTTCGGGATCGGTGTGGTGCATGTCGAGCTTGAATGACGCTCGTAAATCTCCGTTCAAAAAACTAACTGCAAACGACGAACGTTTCGCACTCGCCGCTTAAATCCGGTGAGCCTTGCAACAGCATGTTGATGGGCTGGGCAAGGGGGTAGCAATACCTCCAGGCTGCAAGGGAATTTTCATCAGCTGGTCGTCTACCGGGTACCTTGGTAGATGACAAGATCTAAGGGTACTGGCTTGCGATGCAGCGTGTGTCTGCGCGGCATTTCGGGCGAGATTCAAATCAGAACACTAAACATGTAGATCTGCTCGACGAAGGCTGACGGACGCGGGTTCAATTCCCGCCAGCTCCACCACCATACTGTCCAAAGGCGTTCACTGAAATCCAGTGAGCGCCTTTTTTCTTTATTGAATCAATGGCTTGCGGTCTAATCTAGTCCAATGGTGTCCCATGGCAGCCAAGCGCTGACCGGGGAACGTATCGGGGAACAAATACCTGTAAAGTGTGCGTAACGGGGATTGTTCCCCGGTTCGTCTGTTCCCCGTTTGGAGCCTTGGACATGTTGACCGATAAGCAATGCAAAAACGCTACCTGCCCACCAGATAAGAAGCGAGCGCGCTTCACCGATTCGCTTGGCCTGTACCTTGAGGTCAGTCCATCGGGTTCCAAGCGCTGGTTCTGGAAAACGTACTTTGATGGCAAGGAGGGGCGGATGGCGCTGGGGAGCTATCCTGCTCAGAGCCTGGCTGATGCGCGCAAGGCTCGCGATATCGCCAAGTTGAAAAAGGCAGATGGCATTGATCCTGTTCAAGAACGCAAGCTTGAAAAACTGAAGGGCTCCCGAAGTGGTGGAGATACCTTTCAGGCCATTGCCCTCGAATGGCATGGCAGGCAGGTTGATCAATGGAGTGAAACCCACGCAGGGCGTACGAAGCGTCAATTGGAGCGTGATCTCTTCCCCTGGATTGGTGATCGGCAAATGGCCAGCATTGAGCCAATGGAGCTGCTTGCGACACTGCAAAAAATTGAAGAGCGGGGGGCCTTGGAAACAGCAGATCGTGCATTGATGCTGTGCCGTCAGATTTGGCGCTACTAGTTGCCCACAGCGGGGAACACCCAGCGCGATATCACCGTCGGATTGAAGAACCGACTGACGCCGTACCGGGGAACAAATTTCCCTGCAATTGTTGAGCCAAAGCGGTTTGGTGAATTGCTGCGTGCAATGCATGTCTACAAAGGCAGTCACACCGTGCGAACGGCGCTTTTGCTGGCACCTTTGCTATACCAACGTCCAGGAAACCTTCGCACGATGGAATGGGCAGAAGTGGACCTTGATGCCGCGCTTTGGACAATTCCCAGCATGAAAATGAAGCGCACGAAGGTAGAAAAGGAACAGGGAGAGCCACATGTGGTTCCGCTACCGACGCAGGCTGTAGAGCTGTTGCGAAACTTGCAAGCGCTGACGGGGCGTGGCACCTATGTATTCCCAGGGCAGCGTGATCATGAAAGGCCGATGTCCGATAACTCTGTTCGAAGTGCTCTGTATTCGCTAGGGTTCGGAACTGAGCAGTCATGGCATGGCTTTCGAGCCAGTGCGCGGACGATGTTGGTTGACCAGTTAGATCTTGATCCTTTGGCTATCGAAGCCAATCTGGCTCACGCGGTCAAAGACTCCAATGGGCGCAGCTATAACCGGACTCAGTATCTGAAAAAGCGGTTTGACCAAGTACAGGCGTGGGCTAACTACCTTGACCGGCTGCGTTTTGGCGCGGAGGTTGTTCCTCTGGTGCGACAGGCATAAATATCTGATGAACGCTGTGGGGCGAAGTTGGCTAATGCTTGCCGGTGAATGACAGATATGCAGCGGTTGCTGCCTCTCATGGCCTCATCGCGTGCGTTCGGTCAAACCTCATAGTGACCCTGCCTCGATTTCACGTACAGCAAAAAGTTGGTAACTTCAGCTGTATGGAGAATCGAGATGCAAAGTAGCAAACTGCCCAGGCGGCAGTACACGGATGAATTCAAAGTCGAGGCGGCCAGGCTGTCCGAATCGGTTGGCGGCCATGAAGCGGCGCGCCGATTAGGTGTTCCAGTGGCGACACTGGGCAACTGGATGCGACGTTCTGTCGCCGCTGCTAAAAACGTACCTGACGTGGCGTTGGGCTCTGCAGCGGTGCCCACGCGCCGGCCCGTGAGCGAGCTGGAGGCCGAAAACAGTCGACTGCGCCGGGAGTTGGCCGACGCGAAACTGGACGTGGAAATATTGCGAAAAGCGACGGCGTACTTTGCAAAGGTGTCGCGATGAAGTACGCCTGGATCGAGCATTATCGCGACGAGTACACGGTGAGCCGGCTATGCCGGGTGCTGTCGGTATCGCGATCAGGATACTGTCAATGGCGCGTGCGAGCGCCCAGCGCACGGGCTTTGGCCAATCAGGCTCTGGATGCCAAGGTGAGGGTCATTCACCGCGACAGCCGCCGCAGCTATGGTCGCCCGCGTATCACGCAGCAACTTCGCCAGCACGGCGAATGCGTAAGCGCCGAGCGGGTGCGCCAAAGTCTTCAGCGCCAAGGGCTGCGTCCGGTGTACCGCCGGGCGTATGTGGTCACCACCGATTCTGATCACCGACTGCCGGTGGCCGCCAACATTCTGCAGCGACGCTTTGACGGCTGGCAGCCTAA
>NZ_JANUDY010000010.1 GCF_024809975.1 Comamonas sp. BIGb0152 | reverse complement strand
TTACAACGCCCGAAGACCGCACTCAGCCCTGGGCTACAAGTCTCCAGCATCCCGACTTGCCTTGAACAACCTATTGCAAATCAACACCTAGGCATCTTCTTGCGACAACGACAGCGCTGCCGCCATCTCGCGCACCAGATCGGTTTGGCTGATGATGCCCACCAGCTTGCCCTGTCCATTGACCACCGGCACATGGTGCCGTTTGCCACGCGAGAAAATGGCGATCAAGTCCACCATGCGGTCATAGCTGCCCACCTTGGAGACCTCGGTCGTCATCAGATCACCCACCAACTGACCGGTATTTTTCTTGCGCAGCACCCAGTGCTTGAGTTTGCTGCTCAGCCCCTCGGGCCCGGCCGCCAGTGCATGGTTAAGCAGGTCGGTCGAGGTCACGATGCCCACCACCTGCAGGCCATCGTCCACCACCGGCAAGGCCTTGACCCCGTGCTCCTGCATAAGGCTCCAGGCATCCTTGACGGTGCTTTCCGCACGGGTCGCATGCACCGGGTGGGCCATGATGTCTTCGCAGCGCAGGTTGCCCAGGGTTCGCTTGAAGGCCGCCTGGCTCGCACCTTGCAGCAGCGCCTCCAGATCGGCACGGCTGACATCGAGCACGCCGTTGAAGCGCGCCAGCGCCTCATCGATATCACTGCCTTCCATGCGCGCGCTGGCCGAGCGCGATGCCTGCGCCTGCTGCGCTTTTTGGCTGTGCTGCGGCGCCGGGTAGCGCTTGCCCGTCATGCGGTTGTAGGCCGTGGCCAGTAGCACCAAGATGACCAGGTTCAGCGCCACCGGGTAGAGCAGCACCGAGACATCGTGCATGCCCTGGATCGCCATCCACATGGCCAAGGCTGCGCCGGGCGGGTGCAAACAGCGCAGCACCACCATCACCATGATGGCCAGGCCCACGCCCACGGCCGCCGCCACCAGCGGGTCGGCAAACACCAGCAGCGACAACCAACCCGCCAGGCCCGACAACAGCGAGCCGCCAATCACCGGCCAGGGCTGCGCCATGGGGCTGGACGGGGTACCGATCAGTAGCAAGGCGCTGGCACCCATGGCTGCAAACAGCCAGGGTGTGTGGTCATGGCTGCCCCATTGGTGACTGGCCATACCCGTCAGCCACAGAATGGCAATGGCCCCCAGCACCATGCGCGCCAGCTCCCGCCCATTGACATGCGCAGCAGAGGGCAGGAAATTGCGCAACCACAGCTGCAAGCGCGCGCGGCGGCTGCCCACTCCTTCGGGGGCGGTACCAGGGGGCGATGGGGGGCGTGCTTGGGACATGGCAGGAGCGACAGCGTGGGGCAAAAACGGTGCAGTCCGCCATCATAAACAGGCGCAGACCTACAAGTGCCGCTGCCGCTGTCGCCCTTGCTGGCGGTATAGCCATCAAAGCCAGGAAATTGGCGACAAATTGTCAGCATATGGCCGACAAAAGCTGCATTTCAGCGCGCAGTTTGTCATGCACTGGACACAGTATCGATAGAATCGTCGGTTTACTGTGACGGCCCAGACCATGCGCGATCGATTTGCTGTTTTGCCCCAATACTTGCTGCCCAAGAAATGGATGACCGCGACGGCCGGCAAACTGGCATCGGCCGAGCTGGGGGGCGCGACCACGGCCTTCATCCGCTGGTTCGTGGCCCGCTACCAGGTCAATATGGACGAAGCGGCGCAGCCCGATATCGCGCAGTACCCAAGCTTCAACGCCTTCTTCACCCGCGAATTGCGGGACGGCGCGCGGCCCATGGCCCAGGCCGATCTGGTCTGCCCGGTCGATGGTGCCATCAGCCAGTGCGGCGCGATTGCGCAGGACCAAATCTTCCAGGCCAAGGGCCACAGCTACAGCACCACGGCCTTGCTGGGGGGCGACGCCCAGCTGGCCGCGCAGTTCAACAACGGCCAGTTCGCCACCATCTACCTGAGCCCGCGCGACTACCACCGCATCCACATGCCCTTGCGTGCCAAGCTGCAAAAGATGGTCTATGTGCCAGGTGATCTGTTCTCGGTCAACCCGCTCACCGCGCGCGGCGTGCCCGGGCTGTTTGCGCGCAACGAGCGCGTGGTCTGCGTGTTTGAATCGCGTATCGGTCCGGTCGTAATGGTGCTGGTGGGTGCCACCATTGTGGGCAGCATGTACACCACCTGGCATGGCCAGGTGAACCCGCCCCGCTCGCGCAAGGTACGCAGCTGGGACTACCAGACCCAGCCCATCGTGCTGGAGCAAGGCGATGAGATGGGCCGCTTCCTGCTGGGCTCGACCATTGTGCTGCTGCTGCCCGAAGGCAAGAGCGCCTTTAACGCCGACTGGGCGGCGGGCAAGCCGGTGCAGCTGGGCGAAGCCATGGGCACGCTGAGCCGCTAACCCATCACTGTCGCGCCACGCGCTTGCCTTGCGCGCCCTGCACGCTCTACACGATCTACGCTACCAAGCCGCCTTCAAGGCGGCTTTGCTTTGTCTAGCCCACCAACGGCAGCAACTGGCGCTGGCTGCGAAAGTCATGGAGCTGGCCGGTCACCGGGTCGCGGAACCGCAGCTCCCGGGCCAGCAGCTGCAAGGGCCGTGAAAAGTCGCCCTCCGGCGGGTCATTCACCTCGGGGTAGAAGGCATCATTGCGGATCGGCAGCCCCAAGGCCGCCATGTGCACGCGCAGCTGGTGGCGCTTGCCGCTGACCGGTTGGAGGGCATAGCGCGCCCAGGCGCCTTGCACCTCCACCAGGTCGATATGGCTGTGGCTGTTGGGCGCACCAGCCACCTCCTGCATCAGAAAAAACCGCTCACTCTCTTGCAGGCGGCTGCGGTGCTCGCGCGGAAAATCCAGATCGGCCCGCCAGGGGGCAACCGCCTCATAGCGCTTGTCCATGGCGCGGTCCCGGAACAGCGCTTGGTAAACGCCCCGGGTGGCGGCATCCTTGGACATCAGCAGCAGGCCCGCCGTGTCCCTGTCAATGCGGTGCAGCGGCGACAGCTGGGCATTGCCCGTTGCGTTCTTCAGCCGCACCAGCAGCGAATTTTGCACATACTTGCCGGTGGGCAGCACCGGCAGAAAGTGCGGTTTGTCGACCAGCAGCAAGCGTTCGTCTTCGTACAGGATGTGGGCGTCAAACGGAATGTGCGGCTCCGCACCCACACTGCGCCAGTAATACACGCGCAAGCCGGGCACAAAGGCCTGCTCGGGCCGCAGGGCCTGGCGCTGCGCATCCACCACCTCGCCGGCTTGCAAGCGTGCCTGCCACTGCGCATGGCTCACCATGGGCAGGCGCTGGGCCAGGTAGTCCAGCAAACGGCCGTCGCCCCGCGAAGGCAGCACCACGCAACTGGGGCTCAGGCCATCGCGCATCCAGGTGGAGGGATCCGTGTGTATCGTCATCTCGCTGGCGATTGTAATCACCGGCTCAGGGCTTTGAGGCAGAGGCACAATAGCCGCACTTGTAAATACCCCGGCTGCGGCGCGCTGCCGCCGCTTCAAAAAATTCCAAAAAAATAACAGGCCATGACTGCCAACACTGCTCCCTCACCCAACCTCGCACTCCGTCCCGTCGCTCTGCAGGAGCGCGTTTTCAATGGCTGGCACCTGGCCTCGCTGTGGTTCAGCCTCGGGGTGGGCCTGCTGGTCATGCAGGTAGGCGCCTATCTGATGCCCGCGCTGTCTACCGAGCAGGCCCTGCTGGCCATTGTGGGCGGCTCAGTCGTCGGAGCCGGCCTGCTGGCCTGGGTCGGCAAAATAGGCTGCGATACGGGGCTGTCCAGCGCGGGGCTGATCCACCATGTCTATGGCCGCCACTTTGCCAAGCTGCCAGTGTTGCTCAATATCGTGCAGCTGCTGGGCTGGGGTGCCTTCGAGCTGGTGGTGATGCGCGAATCCACCGTCGCCATTGGTCGCCAGGCCGGCGGCATGCAGGCTTCGTACTGGCCCTGGCTGGCCACCTTGCTCTGGGGCGGCCTGCTGGTGGCGCTGATGACCGGCTCCATGGTGCGCTTGGTGCGCCAGCTCATCTCGCGCATCGCCCTGCCGCTGGTGGTGCTGTCGCTGCTGTGGCTGAGCTGGCAGTTTGTCGGCATGGCCGTGCAGCAAGGCCTGCCTGCACTGTGGAGCCGGCCAGGCGCAGGCGGCATGGGCGTGATGCCCGCGCTGGACCTGGTCGTGGCCATGCCCATCTCCTGGCTGCCCCTGGTGGCCGACTATGCCCGCTACGGGCGCAACAGCCGCAGCGCCATGGCCGGCACCTGGATCGGTTTTGGCATTGCCAATATCTGGTGCTATGCGCTGGGCGTGCTGGTGGCCCTGGTGCTGCCCAGCACCGACCTGGTGGCCGCCTTGCTGCTGGCCCAAGGCGGCTTGATTGCGCTGTCGCTGGTGCTGCTCGACGAGGTGGACAACGCCTATGGCGATGCCTACTCGGGAGCGGTATCGGCCCACAGCCTGCTGCCCGCCTGGCGTGTGCGTACCTGGGGCATTGTGATGGCGGTGGCCAGCACCGGCCTCGCCATGGTGCTGCCCATGCACAGCCTGGAGCCCTTTTTGCTGCTCCTCAGCTCCATCTTTGTGCCGTTGTTTGGTGTCATCCTGGGCCGGCTGTCCTGGGGTGGCTACCAGCCCGCCCACCCGCAGGCGGGCGTGCACCTGCTGCCGCTGGCCCTGTGGCTGGGGGGCATTGCGCTCTACCACAGCCTGGCCGCCTGGGCGCCGCAAGCGGGATCGGCCTTGCCGACCTTGGCACTGACCTTTGTGCTGGCCTTTGCCACCCGCCCCAAAGCCTGAACGCCAGCCCGAAAGCGGTTTAGACAGAATCCTCGTCGAAAAGCGAGGCCTCGAAGCTGGAGTTGACAAAGCCCTCGGTCGACTCCAGCACCGCCGCTACCAGCTGCGCCGTGGTCTTGGCTGCGCCCCGGTGCGCCTGTGCAAACTGCAGTGCCGCGCGGCGCATGCGGCTGTGGCGGCTCGTATCGCTGGCAAGGGCCACGGCCTGCTGCAGGCCCTCATCCATGCCTGGCACGCGCAGCCCGGCACCGGCCTGCACGCTGCTGTCCGCCGCCTGCGCAAAATTAAAGGTATGCGGCCCCATGACGACCGGGCAGCCGCAAGCGGCAGCCTCAATCAGGTTCTGGCCGCCCAACGGCGCAAAGCTGCCGCCCAGCAAGGCCACATCGGCCAGGCCGTAGTACAGCTGCATCTCGCCCATGCTGTCGCCCAGCCAGACATCGGCGGACTGCGGCCCGTGCTGCCACTGGCTGCGGCGCGATACCTGCAAACCGGCGTCCTGCAGCAGCTGCACAATCTCGTCAAAACGCTGCGGGTGGCGCGGCACCAGCAGCCATTGCACCCTTGCCACAGCTTCCGCATTTTTGCTGCCCAACTGCGCCAGCGCTTGCAGCCACAGCGCCTCCTCGCCCTCGCGGCTGCTGGCCAGCATCACCACCGGCTTGCCCGCCGCCTGGTGCCAGGCCTGGCCTTGGGCCAGTTGCCCGGCATCGGGCTCGACATCGAATTTGAGATTGCCCAGCACCGCAGTCACCTCGGCCCCAGCCGCGCGCAAGCGGCTGGCATCGGCCTCGGTCTGGGCGATCACCGAGCGCAGGCTGCGGTAGGCTGGGCGCGCGAGCCAGGCCAGGCGCTGGGCGCCGCGCAGCGATTTGTCATTGAGCCGGGCATTGGCCAGTACCAGCGGCACGCGCTCGCGCTGGCAGCCAGCGGCCAGACCCGGCCACATCTCCGTCTCCATCAAGATACCGATGGAGGGCCGGAAATGGCGCAAAAAAGCATTCACACTGGCCCGGTCATCCCAGGGCTGCCAGACTTGGATATCTCCGGGCAGCAGCAGTTTTTGCCCCTCTTCGCGGCCCGTGGCCGTGCCATTGGTCAGCAGCAGGCGCAAGGCCGGAATCTGCAGCCGCAGCTCGCGCAGCAAGATGGCCGCAGCACGCGTCTCGCCCAGCGACACCGCATGGATCCAGACCAGCGGCATCTCGGGCACGGCCTGGTAGCGCGGCAAATCGCCGTAATCGCCAAAGCGCTGCTCCACCGCCTGCGCATAGCCGGGCTCTCGCAGCGCGCGGCGCGCCAGCTTGCGCCGCACCAGCGGGCGGGCAAGCCGTGCGACCCAGCCATAGAGCGTCAGGCTCAGACCCATGGATGCGGACGCGATTTAGTGCGACGCACTGCCGATGACGGCATCGGGCTTGACCTTGAGCAGCAGCGCCTTCATCTCGTTTTGGATGCGGTGCAGGGCCGCCTGGGTGTGGCCTTCAAAGCGCAGCACCAGCACCGGCGTGGTGTTGCTGGCACGGATCAGGCCAAAGCCATCGGGCCAATCCACGCGCAGGCCATCAATGGTGTTGATCTGCGCGGGCGCGCTAAAGGTCTCGGCGGCCATTTCCTGGAGTTGGGCGCTCAGCTTGTGTGGCTCGCCTTCCTGGCATTCCACATTGAGCTCAGGCGTGCTGTAGCTGCTGGGCAGCGCGTGGAGCAAGGCACAAGGGTTTTGGGCCTTGCTCAGAATCTCCAGCAAACGGCAGCCGGCATAGGTGCCGTCATCAAAGCCATACCAGCGCTCCTTGAAGAAGATATGGCCGCTCATCTCGCCGCCCAGGGGCGCGTTGGTCTCGCGCATGCGGGCCTTGATGAGCGAATGGCCGGTCTTGTACATCACCGGTTTGCCGCCGGCCGCCTCGATGGCCGGCGCCAGGCGCTGAGAGCACTTGACGTCATAGACGATCTCGCCACCGGGCACGCGCGAGAGCACGTCCTGGGCAAACAGCATCATCTGGCGGTCGGGGTAAATATTCTGGCCGTCCTTGGTCACAATGCCCAAGCGGTCGCCGTCGCCGTCAAAGGCCAGGCCCAGCTCGGCATCACCGGCTTGCAGCGCCTCGATCAGGTCCTGCAGGTTCTCGGGCTTGCTCGGGTCGGGGTGGTGGTTGGGAAAGTTGCCATCCACCTCGGAGAACAGCTCGGTCACCTCGCAACCCAGCGCGCGGAAAATGCTCGGTGCCGTGGCGCCGGCAATGCCGTTGCCGCTGTCCACCACGATTTTCATCGGGCGGGCCAGCTTGATGTCGGACACGATGCGCTCGACATAGGCCGCCGTCACATCCTCTTGGCGCAGCTTGCCACCGCCTTGGAAGCGCCAGCACTCCTTTTCGATGATCTGGCGCAGCTTCTGGATCTCGTCGCCATAGATGGCGCGGCCGGCCAACACCATCTTGAAGCCGTTGTAATCCTTGGGGTTGTGGCTGCCCGTCACCTGGATGCCGCTGTGGCACAGCGTGCTGGCCGCAAAGTACAGCATGGGCGTGGTCACCCGGCCCACATCGATCACCTCGATGCCCGCCTCCACCAGCCCCTGCATCAGCGCGCGGCTGAGCGCATCCCCAGAGAGCCGGCCGTCGCGGCCCACGGCCACCACCAGCTCGCCAGCGGCAATCGCATGTTGGCCAAAGGCCCGGCCCAGCTTCAGCGCCACGCTCTCGTTGAGCGTGCTCGGCACGACGCCGCGGATGTCATAGGCTTTGAAGATTGCGGAAGAAATCGGCACAGAACTCACCTTGTTGTTACTGCAAAACAGGCCTGCAAACGGCCTCCACCAGAGGCCCAGCCTTCGCTGCGAGACCGCTATTGTAGGCACGCTCCGCGATGGGCCTGGCCAGTTGTCCATGCCGGGACCTCTGCAGCGTATGCATAGGGGCACAATTAGCCGCTGCCAGACACCCGATGGCCGTGTGGGCTGCCCGCTACCCGGGATACGCATCAATGCACCGCAAGAATGTCACCAATGCCCTGGCCAGACACCGCTAGCATGCGCTCTGCCCTTGCAAGAATTTATGCGCCCCAACCACCACACTGCCACCGCCTCCATCCCCCCTCTCGTGTCGGCCTCACCGGGCTTTGGCCCCTGGCTGCCTGCCTTTGTGCTGCTGGCCGTGCTGTGGGGCGCGTCCTTCCTGTTCATGCGCCTGGGCGCTGCGCAGTTTGGCGCCATCCCCACCGCAGGGCTGCGGGTGATTCTGGCCTCGCTCTTTTTGCTGCCGCTGATGCTGGTGCGGGGCGAGTGGCCCGCGCTGCGCAAGCACTGGAAGCCGGTGTTGTTCTCCGGCATCATCAACTCGGCCATCCCGTTTTCCTTGTTCGCCTTTGCCGTGGTGCACATGCCCACCGGCATGGCATCGGTGCTCAATGCCTCGACACCGCTTTTTGGCGCCATCATTGCCTGGCTATGGCTGGGCGACCGCATCACCGCCCTGCGCGTGCTGGGCCTGATGATGGGGTTTACCGGCGTGGCCCTGCTCGCCTTGCACGACAAGCCCGCCAGTGCAACGGCCACCGACTGGAGTGCCTACGCCGCAATGGCCGCCTGCCTCTGCGCCTCGCTGAGCTATGGCGTGGCCGCCAGCTTTGCCAAACGCTATCTGGTGGGTGTGCCGCCGCTGGCCACTGCCACCGGCAGCATGGTCGGTGCCAGCCTGTGCCTGCTCCTTCCCACCATCGCCATGTGGCCCAGCCAGATGCCGTCCTGGTCTTCCTGGCTGGCTATTGCGGCGCTGGCCCTGCTGTGTACCAGCGTGGCCTATATCCTGTATTTCCACATCATCCAGACGGCAGGCCCGAGCCGCGCAATTGCTGTGACTTTTCTGGCACCGGTGTTTGCGCTGGTCTACGGCAACTGGTTCCTGGCAGAACCCATCACCGCCTGGATGCTGGGCTGCGGGGCCATCATCATTGGCGGCACCATGCTCTCAACGGGGCTGATTGGTGGCAAGCGGCCTTGAGGCCTGAGGCCTAAGCCTTGTCCTGGTGACCGTGCTTGCAGTCGGCACACAGGCCCTGCAGACGCAATTCCGTCTGCGCAGGGGCCAGGCCCTGCTCTTGCAGCACCTGCAGGTACTGGGCCATCGCCTGGTTGACCTGTGCAGTGGCGGCGTCACCGGCACGCTCCTGCAGGCTTTGCACCGAATGGCAGTCGGTGCACTCATAGCGCACCTGCAAAGGCTCATTGGTATCCGCACGCCAGGCATAGCGCGTCAGGCGTTCAGCATCCACGCTTTTGACCAGCTTGCCGGCAGCGGCCAGGCGATCGAGCAGGCGGTAGGCGGTCACGCGGTTCACATCCACACCCATCTTCTGCAGCCGGGCCTGAACCTCGGCCACCGACCATTGCAGGCCCGGCTGGCCGCTCACCAAGCCCAACAAGGCCTTGGTGGCACGCGTGGCACGCATGCCGGGCGGCAGGGACTGCACGCTCAAAGGGGCAGTGGCAGAAGAGGGAGTGCGAGGGGACATCGGTGGCTAGGAGATGAATGGCTTTGATGCAATTGGGTTGCATTATGCCCATCACCGGTGCCGCTGGCCTCAGCGGCCCTACTTCAACCAGTCTGCAAACCGGGTTTCCAGCTTGTCGACCTTGGGCGCCACCACATAGGTGCAATAAGGCTGGCGCGGGTTGTTGTCAAAGTAATCCTGGTGGTAGGCCTCGGCGTTCCAGAAATGCTGCAGCGGCTCGACTTCGGTGACCACGGGCGCTCCCAGTTGGCCCGAGGCATTGAGCTTGTCGACAAAGGCCCGTGCCTGGGCCAGCTGCTCGGGCGTGGTGGTGTAGATACCGCTGCGGTACTGCGTGCCCACATCATTGCCCTGGCGGTTGAGCGTGGTGGGGTCGTGGGTGGCAAAAAAGATGTGCAGCACCTTGTCCAGCGGCAGCACCTGCGGCTCAAAACTCAGCTCCACGCATTCGGCGTGGCCCGTGGTGCCACTGCACACCTGCTCATAAGTCGGGTTGGCGATCTGGCCGTTGGCGTAGCCACTGCTCACCTTCACTACCCCGCGCACGCGCCCGAAAACGGCTTCGGTACACCAAAAGCAACCACCGGCAAGATAGATCTTTTCCACAGGGGACGGGTTTTCATGGGACATCGGAACTCCGGCTAGAAAGGGGCAGGACATGGAGGCCAAACGGCTGGTTAAAAGCCGTTTGCTGGCTCCATTTTTAACAGAGAAAAAGACAGGCCTGTGCCAATGCTGGCGCTATTTGTTTTGCGGCCTTGGCTTGACTTGCCGCAGGGAGCCACCTACATTACTAACCCATTGGTCATTAATTTTGATTGCGTCGCCCACCGTGCCCCTCGCTCCCTCTGAACCTGTACCGGCCACGCCCGCGCCCCGTCGCAGCCGCCGCAAAGAGGCGCGGCCGGGCGAGCTGCTGGATGCAGCCTTGGATTTATTTGTTACCAAAGGCTATGCCGCCACCAAGGTCGAAGAGGTGGCCCGCCTGGCAGGGGTCTCCAAGGGCACGCTCTTCCTGTACTTCCCCAGCAAACAAGAGCTGTTCCAGGCCGTGGTGCGCCATGTGCTCAGCAGCCGCTTTGCTGAATGGGATCTGGAGCTGGACAGCTACGAGCACAACACCGCCACCTTGATCCACTACTGCTACGAGGTGTGGTGGCAGCGCATTGGCTCGACCAAGGCCTGCGGCCTGCCGCACCTGGTGATGGCCGAGGCGCATAACTTTCCCGAGATCGCCGCGTTTTACCGCCAGGAAGTGGTGCTGCCAGGTAACCGGCTGATTGAGCGCGTGCTGCGCCGGGGCATGGCGCGCGGCGAGCTGGCGCCCATCGATCTGGACTATGGCGTGACCTTGGTGCTGGCCCCGCTGATCTTTTGTGCCAGCGTCAAAAGCACCGGCGGCATCTGCCTGCCCGACCCCGACTTTGATATCCCCCGCTTTTTGCGCCTGCAGGCCGATGCGCTGATGCACGGCCTGGGCTGCAAGCCCCCAGGAGCTGCCGCATGAAGCGCGCCCTGCCCTGGCTGGCCGCTGCCGTGGTCGCCGTGCTGCTGGCCAGCGGCCTGTGGCGCGGCTGGACAACGCAGCAGCACCGGAAAGCGGCCTTGGCCCAGGCCGAGCAGGCCAAGGCGCAGGCCGTTTACCAGCTGGCGGCGAGCGACGCCCTGACGGTGGCAACCCAGACCCTGGCGCTGAGCCTGCCCATCAGCGGCACGGTGCAGGCGCTGCACAGCGCCACCATCAAAGCACGCATTGCCGGCGAGCTGCAGCAGCTGCAACTGCGCGAAGGTGACCCGGTGCAGGCCGGCCAGGTCGTCGCCCGGGTGGACAGCACTGAAAGCCAGGCACGCCTGGCCCAGGCCCAGCAGCAAGCCGATGCGGCCCGCGCGCAGCAAGATATCCAGCAGCGCCAGTACGACAACAACCGCGCCCTTGCCGACCAGGGCTTTATCTCTTCCACCGCGCTGGCGTCCTCCCAGTCGCAATGGCAGGCCGCACAGTCCAACTACCAGGCCGCGCGCTCGGCCGCCGATGTGCTGAAGAAAAACCTCAGCGACACGGTGCTGCGCAGCCCCATCCAGGGCCAGGTCGCGCGCAAATGGGTGAGCAATGGCGAAAAGGTGGGGCCGGATGCCAATGTGCTGGAGGTGGTGGATCTGCGCGAGCTGGAGCTGCAGGCCCAGTTGCCGGCGGCCGATTCACTGCAGCTGCGCCTGGGCCAGACGGCGCAGTTGCAGGTGGATGGCAGCGGCCAGCCCATCAGCGCCCAGGTGGTGCGCATCAACCCCCAAGCCGATACCAACAACCGCAGCGTGACGGTGTATTTGCGCATCACCCCGCCAGCGGCAGGCTCTGCTGCTCCGGCGCTGCGCCAAGGCCTGTACCTGCAAGGCCAGCTCGCCACTGCTGCGTTGCAGGCGCTCGCCGTGCCGCTGGCCGCTGTGCGGACCGACAAGCCCGAGCCCTATGTGCAGCTGCTCAGCCCCCAAGGCGGATCGGGCGAATCGCTGCGGGTGCAGCACCAGCCCGTGGTGCTGGGTGCACGCAGCCAGCGCGATGGCACAACCTGGGTGGCAGTGACCCAAGGCCTGCAGGCCGGCCAGCGCATTCTGGGCGGCCAGGTGGGCCAGCTGCGCGAAGCCACGCCCGTCAGGCTGGCACCCGCGCCCGCAGCCCCACCGGCACCCGCCACAGCCGCATCGCCCGCGTCCTGATCCATGTGGTTCACCCGCCTCAGCCTGAACAACCCGGTGCTGGCCACGATGATGATGGCCGCGCTGGTGGTGCTGGGCCTGTTTTCGCTGCAGCGCCTCAAGGTGGACCAGTTCCCCAATATCGACTTTCCGGTGGTGGTCATCACGGTTGATTACCCGGGCGCTGCGCCCGAGATCGTCGAGAGCGAAGTCACCAAGAAGATTGAGGAAGCCGTCAATGCGGTCGCCGGTATCAGTGCGCTCACCTCGCGCAGCTACGCGGGCACGGCCGTCATCATCATGGAGTTCCAGATCTCGGTGGATGGGCGCCGTGCCGCCGAGGATGTGCGCGAGAAGATCGCCGCCGTGCGCCCCTTGCTGCGCGACGAGGTCAAAGACCCGCGCGTGATCCGCTTTGACCCGGCCGACGCGGCCGTCTGGTCGCTGGCCCTGCTGCCGGATCCCAGCCTGGGCACGCCGCCCAGCGCGATTGCGATGACCTCCTGGGCCGACCAGGTGCTGAAAAAGCGGCTGGAGAATGTGCGCGGCGTCGGCGCCGTGAGCCTGGTGGGCGGCACGCCGCGCGAGATCAATGTCTACCTGAACCCCCAGCAGATGGAGGCGCTGTCCATCTCGGCCAGCGAGGTGGCCGACGCCGTGCGCCGCGAGAACCAGGATTTGCCCCTGGGCTCGGTGCGCTCGCGCGAGCAGGACCGGCTGGTGCAGATCGACTCGCGCATGAAGCGGCCCGAGGACTTCAACCAGATCATCGTCGCCCGCCGCAACGGCGCGCCCATCTACCTGCACCAGGTCGCCCGGGTGCAGGATGGCGCGCAAGAGCTGAAAAACCTGGCCTTGTACAACGGCACACGCACCCTGCTGCTGTCGATCCAAAAATCGCAGGAGGAAAACACCATCGAGGTGGTCGATGGCCTGCGCCGCGCGGTGGCCGAGATCACGCCCGAGCTGCCACCCGGCCTGCGGCTGGAGCCGATTGCCGATGCATCGCGGCCCATCCGCGTGGCCGTGGACAATGTGCGCGAAACCCTGGTCGAGGGCGCCGTGCTCACCGTGCTGATCGTGTTTCTGTTTCTGCACTCCTGGCGCTCGACGGTCATCACCGGCCTGACCTTGCCGATCTCCATCATCGGCACCTTCTTTTTCATGTACGCCTTTGGCTTCACCATCAATATGGTGACCTTGATGGCCTTGTCGCTGTGCGTGGGCCTGCTGATCGATGACGCCATCGTCGTGCGGGAGAACATCGTGCGCCATCTGCAAATGGGCAAATCCGCCTACCGCGCAGCGCTGGAGGGCACGCAGGAGATTGGCCTGGCCGTCCTGGCCACCACCTTGTCGATCGTGGCGGTATTCCTGCCCATTGGCTTTATGGGCGGCATCATCGGCAAGTTTTTCCATGAGTTTGGCCTGACCATCGTGGTGGCCGTGCTGCTGTCGATGTTTGTCAGCTTTACCCTGGACCCGATGCTCTCCAGCGTCTGGCATGACCCCAGCGTGCACAAGGATGGCAAGCGCTCGTCCAACAAAATCGCACAGGCTTTGGGCCGGGCACTGGCCGCGTTTGAGGCCGCCACCGAGCAGCTGAGCGCGGGCTACCAGCGCCTGCTGGCCTGGGCGCTGCGCCACCGTTTGACCAGCCTGCTGGTGGCCGTGGCGATTTTCATCCTCAGCCTATTGCTGCTGCCCTTGCTGGGCACCGAGTTTGTGCCGCGCGCTGATTTCTCCGAGACCCAGATCCGCTTCAACGTGCCCGTCGGTGCCTCGGTGGAGGCCACCGAGGCCCGGGCCCGCCAGGTCGAAGCCGTGGTGCGCGCCAACCCGGCCGTGCGCTACACCCTGACAACCATCAACACCGGCAATGCCAATGGCAAGAACTACGCCAGCATGTATGTGCGCCTGGTAGACCGCAGCGAGCGCAGCCAGGATGTGCAGCAGATATCGGCCAGCCTGCGTGCCCAGCTGAACCAGATCGCAGGCATCCAGGTCACCCATGTGGGCCTGCTCGAAGCGGTGGGCGGCCAAAAGCAGGTGGAGTTCTCACTGCAAGGCCCAGATCTGCAAGAGCTGGAGCGCCTGGCCCGCCAGGTGAGCGAGCGCCTGCGCAGCATTCCGGGTCTGGTGGACCTGGACAGCAGCGTGCTGGAACGCGAGCCGATTGTGCAGCTGCAGTTCAACCGCGATGCCGCATCGGACCTGGGCCTGCCCATGGGCCAGGTCGCCACCGCCTTGCGCACCCTGGTCGAAGGCGACACCGTGGGCAACTGGCGCGCGGGCGACAACCAGACCTATGACGTGCGGGTGCGCCTGGCGCCCGAGGCGCGCGAGAACCCGCAGATGCTGGCCCAGTTGCCCTTGACCGCGACGGGCGCCAATGGCCAGCCCCATACGGTGCGCCTGAGCCAGCTGGCCAGCTTGACCGAAACCACCGGCCCCAACCGCATCAACCGCCGTGCGATGAACCGCGAGGTGGCGTTTAATGCCAACGCCAACCAGCGCAGCGCTGGCGAGGTGGCGGCCGACATCCGCGCGGTGCTGGAGCAAACCACCTTCCCGCCGGGCTACCGCTATGAATTTGCCGGCAGCACCAAGAACATGCAGGAATCCTTTGGCTACGCGCTCTCGGCCCTGGCGCTGGCGGTCATCTTCATCTACATGATCCTGGCCAGCCAGTTCCGCAGCTTTTTGCAGCCTCTGGCGCTGATGACCTCGCTGCCGCTCACCTTGATCGGCGTGGTGCTGACCTTGATGATGTTTGGCACCACCTTGTCCATGTTCTCCATCATCGGCGTCATCTTGCTGATGGGCCTGGTCACCAAGAATGCGATCTTGCTGGTGGACTTTGCCATACGCGCCCGCCAGCCCCAGCCCGGCGAAGACGGCCAGACGGTGCCCGGCCTGCCCCGCGAGCAGGCCCTGCTGCTGGCGGCCCAGGTGCGGCTGCGCCCTATTTTGATGACCACCTTGGCCATGGTTTTTGGCATGGTGCCGCTGGCGTTTGCGATGAGCGAAGGCGCCGAGCAGCGCGCGCCGCTGGGCCAGGCGGTGATTGGCGGGGTCATCACCTCGTCGCTGCTGACCTTGGTCGTCGTGCCCGTTGTCTACTGCTACCTGGATGATTTATCAAATTGGCTCGCCCAAAAATGGCGGCGCCCCGCTATGGAACCCTAAGCGGCCTAAAATAGGGGGTTTTTTCTTGCCCCACCCCAACAAGCCAACCGGAGTCTGCAATGAGTTTGCCACTGAACATGTCCCCCAGCACGGATGATAAATACCGCGCAGCACGCTACAACATGGTCGAACAGCAGGTTCGCCCCTGGAGCCTGGGCGACCAACAGGTGCTGGCACTGATCGGCACCCTGCGCCGCGAAGAGTTTGTGCCCGATGGCCTGCAGGATATGGCGTTCATGGACATCCAGCTGCCCTTGCTGGGCGATGACGGCGAAGAAGCCGTGGTCAACGGCCACTGCATGCTGCCTCCCCGCGTCGAAGCGCGCGTGCTGCAGGACCTGAAGCTCCAGCCCCATGAAAATGTGCTGGAAATCGGCACCGGCTCGGGCTACATGGCCGCGCTGATGTCGCGCCTGGCCAAGCAGGTCACCTCGCTGGAGATTGAACCTGCGCTGGTCGAGCTGGCCCGCGCCAACCTGCACCGCGCCCAGATCAAGAATGTCGATGTGGTGCTGGAAGACGGCTCCAACGCCCAGGCCATCGGCGGCAGCTATGACGTGATCGTGCTCAGCGGCTCGGTCTATGAAGTGCCTCCCGCATTGCTCGACAAGCTCAAGGAAGGCGGTCGCCTGATCGCCTTTGTGGGCACCGAGCCCATGATGCGCACCACCGTCTACACCCGCACGCAGGGCAAGCTGACGATCACCCAGCCCTGGGACACCGTCGTGGCACGCCTCAAGGGCTTTGCCGAGGCACCCCGTTTCAAGTTCTGATGACCCCCGCAGCGCGGCGGCCTGGGCCGGCTGCGCTGCAGAAAGTGATGTATGGAGCAAATCCGCCCCGCGCAACTCAATGAATGGCTGGCCCAGCATGCGGACCAAAACCCGCTGGTGCTGGATGTGCGCGAGCCCTGGGAGCTACAGACTGCCTCGGTCAAGCCCGAAGGTTTCGAGCTGCTGAACATTCCGATGCAGCAGATTCCTGCCTCGCTGAACCTGCTCGACGAAGACCGTCCGATCGCCTGCCTGTGCCACCACGGCATGCGCAGCATGCAGGTCGCCGTGTTCCTGGAGCGCCAGGGCTACAGCCAGGTCAGCAACCTGACCGGCGGCATCGATCTGTGGAGTGCCGAGCACGACCCCTCGGTGCCCCGTTACTGATCGCCGGCCAGCGCCGCTGCCAGCACGGCAGTCGGCAACTGCCCTTTCTCCCGCTCCACAAACCACCCCCTTCTGCACCATGCGCCAAGCCCCTGCCCTGCCTCGTCTGAGAACAACCTGCGCCGCAGCCGCTGCGGCGCTGCTGGGCCTGGCCCTGCTGCCGGCCCAGGCCCAAAGCCTCATGCAGATGGTGGAGCAAGCCAGCGGCTATGACGCGCAGTGGCAATCGGCCCGCGCCAACCTGGATGCGGCCATCTCCCGGGGCGAGCAGGCCCGTGCGGGTTTGCTGCCCCAGGTGGGGCTGCAGGCCCAGTCGCAGTACAGCCACACGGCCATCAGCAACCCGGAGCTGCGGCTCAATGGCCCCAACCACCAGATCGGCATCACGGCCAGCCAGCCGCTCTACCGCCCGGCCAACCGCATTGCGCTGGAGCAAGGCCGGCTGGGCGGCGATATCGCCCGGCTGCAGCTCGATGCCGCCAGCCAGGATTTGCTGGTACGGGTGGCCCAGGCCTATTTCGATGTGCTGGCTGCGCAGGACAGCACCGTGTTTGTCAGCGCACAGAAAGCCGCTGTGAAAGAGCAACTGGCCGCTGCCAAGCGCAACTTCGATGTCGGCACCGCGACCATCACCGATTCGCGCGAAGCCGAGGCCCGTTTTGACCTGGTGCGCGCGCAAGAGATTGCCGCCGACAACGACCTCACCGTCAAACGCCTGGCGCTGGACAACACCGTGGGCACGCCTGGCAACAAGCCCTGGCCCCTGAAGCAACCGGTGGTGCTGCCCGCCACCACGCCGGACAATGTGCTCATGTGGGTGGACCAGGCACAAAGCGAGCAGCCCCAAATCCGCATCGCCCAGCTGGCCACCAGCAATGCCCGGCTCGACACCAAGAAAGCCGAAACCGGCCATTTGCCCACCGTCGATCTGCAGGCCACGGTGGGCCGCCAGCTCTACCCCAAGGGCAGCGTGACGATGCCCACCCATGGCTACAACGCCAACCAGGCCACCGTGGGCGTGGTGCTCAATGTGCCGCTGTTTGCCGGTTTCTCGGTGCAAAACCGGGTCAAGGAAACCCTGGCCCTGGAGACCAAGGCCGAGGCGGACCTGGACAATGCCCGCCGCACAGTGGCCCAAAATGTGCGCAGCGCGTTTTTTGGCCTGCAGTCCAGCGCCAGCCAGGTCCAGGCGCTGGAAGCAGCCGAGGCATCGAGCCAGTTGGCACTCGACGCCAACCTGACCGGCTACCAGGTGGGTGTACGCATCAACATCGATGTGCTCAACGCCCAAAGCCAGCTCTACCAAACCAAGCGCGATCTGGCGCTGGCACGCTACAACGCCTTGCTGGGCCAGCTCAAGCTCAAGCAGGCCGCCGGCACCCTGAGCTTGAACGACATCCAAGCGCTGGACCGCAGCATGCTGGCCAACGAAGCACCAGCGCTGGCCATCCCCGCCACGCCTGCGCTGGTGGCACCCAGCCCTGCAAGCGCCCCGCGCTGAGCGGCGCACGAGCCGGGGACTGCTTGCACCGCAGCGCGCTGGGGCTCTGCGGCCAAGGCCAGCGCGCCGCGCGGCTGATCTGGCCCCGGCACACTGCCCCTGTCAGCGTCATGTGTCTCGGTGGTCACTCTCCCCCGACTTCCAATACCCTTTTGCACTCACGCTGCTGCGGGGCAATTCCCGCTCCTGGAGATAGTGAAGCCGCAGTCTGCGCATGGCGGCGGATTCACCCGCCATCCAGATATAGCCTGGCCCGGCGGGCAAGGGGCGGTACAAAAGCGACTGGCACAAGGCAAGACCCGGCTCGGATTGTGCATTCATCCACTGCAGCCGCAAGCTCGCCAAGCTGGGGATGGGCTGCTGGTCTTTCTCGGAAAACACCTCGATATACGCCTTGGCTTGGATGCCTGCCGGCAAGCGGCTGGCAATGCTTTGGATAGCCGGCAAGGCCGTGGCATCACCGGCCAGCAGGATCCAGCGGGCCTGCGCGGGAAGCTCAACACCGCCGCTGCGCGGTCCGGCAACGCCAACCCGCTCTCCCACCAGGGCCCGCTGCGCCCAGGTGGCGGCGGGGCCGGCCTGGCCTTCCTGGGCGTGCAGCACAAAATCCAGGCTCAACGTTCCCGCTACGGGATTGAGGTCTTGGAGGGTGTAGGCGCGGCCCTGGCCGCAAGGCAAAAACAGCTTGACCCATGGTGCTGCTTCGCCTGCGGCTTCGGAGGCCACAAAATCTGCGATCTCCGCGCCGCCCAGCGTAATCCTTTGCATATGGGGCGTGATGCGCTGCACGCGCTGCACGGTGGCTACCATCCTGGCCGTGGCGGGCTTGTGGCGGGTATCAAGCATGGCCCGCTCCCCGGGCGGTACCCATCAGCAGCCGCATGGCCACCAGGGCGGACAGCGCCACCGCCAGGGCCCCAGCAAGGTAGACCATCTCCACGCCCCAGGCCAGCGCAACGGCGCCCAGCAGCGGCCCGGTGATCCCTAGCGATATATCCAGGAAGGCCACATAGGCACCCATCGCTACGCCCCGGCTTTGTGGCGGCGCGCGGCGCATGGCCTCCACGCCGAACCCGGGAAAGGCCAGCGAATAGCCCAGGCCCGTCAATGCCGCTCCGGCATAGGCCACCACAGGCGTCGCTGCGCTCCAGATGAGCAGTTGCCCCAGCGCCTCGATCAGCACACAGACCAAGGCCACACGGGCACCGCCGAGCTGGTCGGGCAGATGCCCCAAGAAGATGCGGGCGGCGATAAAGGCCAGCCCGAACGCGCTGAAGGCCAGCGACGCATGGCCCCAGCCATGGGCAGCGAACAGCAAGGCGATGAAGGCCGTGATAACGCCAAAGCCGACACTGCACAGCGCCAAACCCAGGCCCGCCGTCCAGACGACGCCCAACACCTGGTAGAACGGCGTGCGGCGGACCGCCGTGGGGGCAATTGCCCGCACCTGCAGCACCAGTGCCAGCGCCAGCAGGGGAAAAATGGCAGTGGCTACGCCAATGCCCGCAAACCCATACCCCGCCTGCACGGCGATCCCGATGGGGGCGCCGACGGCGTAGGCCCCATACATGGCTATGCCGATCCATGCCATCACTTTGCCAGCGTGCTGCGGCCCGACGAGCCCGACGCCCCAGCTCAGCGCGCCCGTCACAATCAGGCTTTCGCCGCAGCCCAGCAGCACACGCCCCAACAGCAAAATCCAGAGGGAGGTGCTGGGCACCGTAACCCAGGCCCAAGATGCAAGGTAAGCGGCACCCGCGCAGGAGGCCACAAGCAGACCGCCTAGCACAGCCTGCTTGGCGCCGCGCATGTCAGCCAGGTTGCCGGCCCAGG
This sequence comes from Comamonas sp. BIGb0152, assembly GCF_024809975.1. GTDB lineage: Bacteria > Pseudomonadota > Gammaproteobacteria > Burkholderiales > Burkholderiaceae_C > Comamonas. Next base: position 216,958 of record NZ_JANUDY010000010.1, on the reverse strand, counting down.
CACGCGTGAGCAGGGCTGCTGCAAACTGGGTGCCGATGACGGCGCCGACCACCAAGGGGCTCATGCCCAAATCGTGGGACACATGCAACGGCAAGATGGGCAGCGGCAAGCCGATGCTGAGAAATCCGATGAACACCGCCAATGTGATCGGCAGCAGGCGGAGAAAGACATGGGCAGCGGCAGGCGACGGCGTCGCACCAGTGGTCGCAGCCCGAGAACGAGAAGACATCCATCACTCCAAACATGAGCATTTGCTCGATATCTGGAATAATATGAGTCATTGCTCGCATTGAAAACTCGCGTTCCGACTGTCCCATGCCCTCTTTGCCACAACCGCGCCGCATCCCACGCCAGAGCCGCTCACGGGCTTTGGTGGACGCCATTCTCGAAGCCACGGCTCGCGTTTTGACCGAGCGCGGCTACGCCGGAACCAATACCAACCTGGTTGCCGAGCGCGCTGGCGTCAGTGTCGGCTCCGTGTACCAGTATTTCCCCAACAAAGACTCCCTGCTCACCGCCTTGCACGAGCGGCACGCCATGGAAATGCAGGCTGCCGTGGAGACCGCGCTGGCAGGCACATATCCCCGGGGCTTGCGGGACAAGCTGGCCGCCATCGTGCATGCCTGGCTGGCAGCCCACCAGGTCGCACCTGAGCTGCATCGCGTGCTGGAGAAGGAGTTCCCGTTCTTTGACGCACCCGCAGACCAAAGCCCGGCCGACCAAAGCATCTGGCAGCGCATACGGCAACTGCTGGAAGAGCACCGCGACGAGATCGTGCCCACCGACCGGGAGTTGGCCACCTGGATGCTGCTGCAAACCATGGAATCACTGATTCACGCGGCAGTCATCCCACCCGGCGCACCGCGCCCGGCCCCGCAGGTCGAGCAAGCCATTGTCGACATGCTGGACGGCTATTTGTGCAGCCGGCCGCCGCCGGCCTGAATCAAGGCCTGGGGCCGAACAAGACCGACCGCGCTGCATCAGAGGGCAGCACGCAGGCCACATCATGCGCACAGCCGGGCACGGTGTAGAGCCGCTGCGGGCGCGGCGGTTGCAGTACCTGGGCCGCATAGGCGGCATAGGCCTCGCCCCGCTGCCTGCGAAAAGGCCCTTGCAGCATCGCCGCGCATGACTTATCCAGCGCGCCATAGCTGGTGCCTTTGCCGGCATGGTTGTCGAGTGCGCCTTCCAGATAAGTGATATCTGCCTGCCGGTAACGTTCACGCGCCTGCGCCGCCGTTGCCGCCAGGTAGGCCGGCAGGGCCTGGGTGCCGTATTTCCAATCGTTGTAGCCGGAGCAAGATGCCTGCTCCGGCAGCCGCATGCGGAACTGGCAGGCGCCATCGCTGCACTGCGCCCAGTCCGCATCTGCACCGCCGATCTGCGGCTGCGGGCGCAGCGGATCGAAGTACAGCCAGGTGCCCGGGTCGGCGACCACATAGCGCAGCGACACACCGCCAGGCGGCTCTTTGGCAAAGCCAATGCTGCGCTGGAGCATTTGCCCACCTGCAGAAAAGCCCGCCAGCGTGATGCGCTGCACGCTGGGCCAGCGCGCATGGATATGCGCCACCAGGGCATCGAGCGCTGCAATCGCATTGATGGCAGGCCGGTCAGGGCCCGCTTGAGAGTTTTGCCCCGCCAGCCAGCTGCTGCAACTCCACAGCGCATCGCCCGCCTCTGCCAACGGCGTGCCCGGGGTGCTGCAGCGCTGCGCCTGGTCGCTGGCCACCTGGTAGAGCGGCGCAATGACGAGGGTGTCGTCCAGCCGCCCTGCCCGGCGCGCGGCATCCAGGGCGGCGTTGAAGCTGCGGTTGGCATCGCGCGGGTGGCCATGCAGGATCAGCAATACCGACCGCAGCGCCGCCGATGCCTGGGTCTGCGACGCATAAAAATGCATGCGGCCCGCTTGGCCCGGCAGATCGAAGGCCAGATAACAGCGCTCGGACGCCTGTGCTTGGCAAGCCTGCGGGCTTGGGGCTGCTAAGCCGCTCCCCGCCTGCAAGGTGGACAAGAAAATACAAGCAGCAACCGTACGCACAGCCATGCAAGCCCCAGCAAGTGATCAAGGTTTGCCATCCTAGGCCAGATAAAGCGCTGCAGCGCATCGGCGCAGGACATTTACCTGGCAGCGACATTCAAGCCAGGCGGCCAGCAGCCACGCCGCAGACAACAAAAAACCTCTTGAACGAAACATTCAAGAGGTTTGTTGGTTGGTGGGTGATACATGGATCGAACATGTGACCCCTGCCGTGTGAAGGCAGTGCTCTACCGCTGAGCTAATCACCCCAGGCACGCCCAAAGAGGCATACCGAAACTAAATTGTGGTGGGTGATACATGGATCGAACATGTGACCCCTGCCGTGTGAAGGCAGTGCTCTACCGCTGAGCTAATCACCCCAAGCATGCCCGAAAGCACACCATAACAACAAACTTTGGTGGGTGATACATGGATCGAACATGTGACCCCTGCCGTGTGAAGGCAGTGCTCTACCGCTGAGCTAATCACCCATAAGTGCTTGTCGTCAAGCCCTCTATTATGACAGCAAATTTTTGCAGGCCACCAAGTTCAGGCTATTTTTCTCCAAATAGTTTTGCCACCGCTGGACTTGTCAATCTGCGCGAGCGTGTCTTCGTGCGCCGCCAACTCCATCTCTGATGCCGCAATGACGGGCAGGTCAAACTGGCTAAAATCCACCCGCTTGGCGACCAGGGCCGAGGAAGACTTATTGTTCGATGCCATGCTGTCCGACGACAGCAGCTGCTCCTGACCGCGTGTCATGTTGATATACACATCGGCCAACAGCTCGGCATCGAGCAAGGCACCGTGCAGATCGCGGCCGGAGTTGTCCACTTCCAGGCGGTCACACAGGGCATCGAGCGAGTTGCGCTTGCCAGGGAAGATATCCCGAGCCATCAGCAAGCTGTCGATAACACCACTGACCATGCTGCTGAGGCTGGGCATGCCCACGCGCTCGAACTCTTTGTTCAAAAAGCCCATGTCAAAGGGCGCGTTGTGGATGATCAGCTCCGCACCCTGCAGGTACTCGCGGATGTGCTCGGCCTTCTCATGGAAACGCGGCTTATCGGCCAAGAATTCGGTGGTGATGCCGTGCACGCGCAACGCGTCTTCATGGCTGTCTCGGTCGGCATTGAAGTACAGGTGCAGGTTGTTGCCGGTGAGCTTGCGGTTGAGCAGCTCCACACAGCCCAGCTCGATCACCCGGTCTCCATCCACCGCCGATAGACCCGTGGTTTCCGTATCCAGAACAATTTGGCGCGACATCTACGATTCCCCCAACTCAAAACACCGATTCTAAAAGCCCGCAACGCACTGCTTGCAGTGCGCAAGGCCTCAGTGGTTTTCCTTGGCGTGGTTGATCGAGTACTTGGGGATCTCCACTGTCACATCATCGCGCTCGACGATGGCCTGGCAAGACAGGCGCGACTGCGGCTCCAGACCCCAGGCACGGTCCAGCAGATCGTCCTCTTCCTCCTCGGAAGGTGCCATCGAGTCGAAGCCCTGGCGCACGATCACGTGGCAGGTGGTGCACGCGCGGCTCATGTCGCAGGCGTGCTCGATGTTGATGCCGTTTTCCAAAAGCGCTTCGCAGATGGATGTCCCCGTGGACGCCTTGATTTCGGCGCCGTTGGGACAGTATTCGGCATGGGGCAGGATTTTGATGATGGGCATGGGAGCGTCGTTTTTCTTGTGGGGTCGGTTAAATGGATTGCACGTTCTTGCCGGCCAGGGCCTGGCGGATTCCACGGTTCATGCGTTCGGCGGCAAAGCCCTCGGTGCCTTTGGCCAAGGCGTCGGTGCGGGCCTCGATATCGGCTGCGCTTTCGCTGCTGGACAGCGCATGGCGCAACTGGTCCATCAGGGTATCGACCTGGCTGCGCTCAGCGTCAGCCAGCAAGTCGCCATCGGCATCCAAGGCGCTTTGGGTGGCGATCAGCAACCGATCGCCATCCACCCGTGCCTCCACCAGCGCACGCGCCTGCATATCGGCCTGCGCGGTGCTGAAGCTGTCTCGCAGCATGTTGGCGACCTGGTCATCCGAGAGACCGTACGAGGGTTTGACATCGATGCGGGCTTCCACACCACTGACCAGCTCTTGCGCAGCCACGCTGAGCAGGCCGTCGGCATCGATGGTGAAGGACACGCGGATCCGCGCTGCGCCTGCGGCCATCGGGGGGATGCCCCGCAACTCAAAGCGCGCCAGGCTGCGGCAGTCTGCCACCAGGTCGCGCTCGCCCTGCACCACATGGATGGCCAAGGCCGTCTGGCCGTCTTTATAGGTGGTGAAGTCCTGGCCACGCGCGGTCGGAATGGTCTCGTTGCGGCTGACGATGCGCTCAACCAGGCCACCCATGGTCTCAATACCCAGTGACAGCGGAATCACATCAAGCAGCAGCAGATCGCCATTGGTGTCATTGCCCGCGAGCTGGTTGGCCTGGATGGAGGCGCCCAGGGCCACCACTTCATCCGGGTTCAGATTGGTGAGTGGCGTTTTGCCGAAAAAGGCGCCCACTGCGGCCTGCACCTGGGGCATGCGCGTGGAGCCGCCCACCATCACGACGCCTTGCACCTCGTCCTTGGCCAGCTGCGCATCGGCCAAAGCGCGGCGCACTGCTGACAAGGTGCGTGTGGTCAAGGCCTGGGTGGCGGCATCAAAATCGGCACGGCTCAGATCGAGAGAAATTGCCTGGCCGGACAGCTGCGCAGAAAAAGTCACCGTCTCGGCGCCGGTCAATGCCTCTTTCGCGGCCTTGGCGGCCAGGCGCAGCATGGCCTTGTCTTGCGGCGTGCTGACGGCGCCACCGGTCTGGCTGAGCACCCACTGGCCCAAGGCAGCGTCATAGTCGTCCCCGCCAAGGGCAGAATCGCCACCCGTGGCGATGACTTCGAACACACCGCGCGTCAGGCGCAGCACAGAGATGTCGAACGTGCCGCCACCCAGGTCATAGACGGCATAGATGCCTTCTGCGGCATTGTCCAGACCATAGGCAATCGCAGCGGCGGTGGGCTCGTTGATCAGGCGCAGCAGCTTGATGCCGGCCAGCTGGGCTGCATCCTTGGTCGCCTGGCGCTGCGCATCGTCAAAATAGGCCGGCACGGTGATCACGGCGCCGTACAAGTCGTTGTCGAAGGTGTCCTCTGCCTGGTAGCGCAAAGTGGCCAGAATCTCTGCACTGATCTCCACCGGGGTCTTGAGGCCGGCCACCGTGTTGATGGCCACCATGCCGCCGCCATCGGGCTGCACCAGCTCGTATGCCAGTTGCTCGGGCGCATGGATGTCGCTGAGCGCACGGCCCATCAGGCGCTTGGCAGACGCAATGGTATTGGCGGCATCCTGGCCCGGATGGGCCAGAGCGGCATAGCCAATATCGCGCTTGCCATTGGCGTGGTAGTGCACCACCGATGGCAGCAGCACCCGACCCTCGTCATCAGGCAAACACTCGGCCACGCCATTGCGCACCGCAGCCACCAAAGAATGCGTGGTGCCCAAATCAATGCCCACCGCAATACGGCGTTGGTGAGGATCGGGGGATTGGCCAGGTTCTGAAATTTGGAGCAATGCCATGGATGCGGTCTATCTTGTGTTCTCTTGCCTACAACCCGCACTGGGTGCGGGGCAGCGGTCTCATCAGGGGGATCGCCAAAGCATGCTGTGCCGCCCTGTGGGCGACCCTGCTTCGGTCAAAAGCCTATTGTCCCAGTTGCTCGCGGCGGCGGTCGATGTCGCCGCTAAATCGCGCAACAAACATGAGGGCTCTCACCTGCTGGGCAGCTTGCAGGTAGTCGCCCTCCACATCCAGCAACTGCTGGCAGCGCTCCAGCAGCGCGCGGCGCGAGCGCAGCACCTGGTCACCGAGCGCATCGATGTCGGCAGCGGTCTGCGCCTCTTCCAGCGCCTCGCGCCACTCCATCTGCTCCATCAGAAAAGCGGCCGGCATGGCGGTGTTGTCTTCCGCGCGTATGGGGGCATCGTGCATCTCGCACAAGTAGGCGGCGCGTTTGAGTGGGTCCTTCAAGCGCTGGTAGGCCTCATTGATGCGCACCGACCACTGCATCGCTACGCGCTGCGCAGCGGCACCCTGCGAGGCAAAGCGGTCCGGGTGGGCCTGCTTTTGCAAGGCCTTCCAGTGCTCAGCCAATTGCTGCGGGTCTTGTACAAACTGAGCGGGCACGCCAAACAGTTCGAAATCGTTGGATTGCAGATTCATCATGAAAAAACCGCCTGGCAAAAGCGCAGGCGGTTTGCAGTTTTGGCATCGCCGATGCCGACAAACAAGGCCATGACCGCCGCCTAGGGCAGCGGAATGGGCGCCTGAATACAGGGCCTCAGATTCTGAAGCTCTCGCCACAACCACAACGATCACGCTCGTTGGGGTTATGGAACTTGAAGCCCTCGTTGAGGCCTTCGCGTACAAAGTCCAGCTCCGTGCCGTCGATGTAAGCCATGCTTTTGGGATCGACCAGCACCTTGACACCATGGTCTTCAAACACCACGTCCTCGGGCGCTGCCTCGTCCACGTACTCCAGCTTGTAAGCCAGGCCCGAGCAGCCGGTGGTCTTCACGCCCAAGCGCACCCCCACCCCGTGGCCACGGCGCGAGAGGTAGCGGTTGATGTGGCGAGCAGCCGACTCAGAAAGCGTGACAGCCATGGCGCTTTAAGCCTCCGCCTTGGCGCTGTGCTTGGCCTTGTAGTCATTCACTGCGGCCTTGATGGCGTCTTCAGCCAGGATGGAGCAGTGAATCTTGACGGGCGGCAGTGCCAGCTCTTCAGCGATCTGTGCGTTCTTGAGCGCAGCGGCTTCGTCCAGCGTCTTGCCCTTGACCCATTCGGTCACCAGCGACGACGAGGCAATCGCCGAGCCGCAGCCATAGGTCTTGAAGCGTGCGTCTTCGATCACGCCAGTGTCCGCATTCACCTTGATCTGCAGCTTCATCACGTCGCCGCAGGCTGGTGCGCCGACCATGCCGGTGCCTACCGATTCATCACCTTTGTCAAAAGAGCCCACATTGCGGGGGTTCTCATAATGATCAATCACTTTGTCAGAATATGCCATCTTGGTACCTCTTTACAGTTAGCGGCTGCGCCGGATTAGTGGGCAGCCCACTGGATGGTGCTCAGATCCACACCGTCTTTGTACATTTCCCACAGGGGGCTCAACTCACGCAGCTTGGTCACGTTCTCACGGATCGATGCCACGGCGTAGTCGATGTCTTCATTGGTCGTGAAACGGCCAAAGGTCATGCGCAGGCTGCTGTGTGCCAGCTCATCGCTGCGACCCAGGGCACGCAGCACATAGCTGGGCTCCAGGCTGGCCGAGGTGCAGGCCGAACCCGAAGACACAGCCAAGCCCTTGATGCCCATGATCAGCGATTCGCCTTCGACGAAGTTGAAGCTGATGTTCAGGTTGTGCGGCACGCGGTGGTTCAGGTCACCATTGACAAACACCTGCTCGATGTCCATCAGGCCGTCCAGCATGCGCTGCTGCAGCGCCTTGGCGTGGGCGTAGTCCTTGGCCATGTCTTCCTTGGCGATGCGGAAAGCCTCGCCCATGCCCACGATCTGGTGCGTCGCCAGGGTGCCCGAGCGCATGCCACGCTCATGGCCGCCGCCGTGCATCTGTGCTTCGATGCGAACGCGTGGCTTGCGGCGCACGTACAGCGCGCCGATGCCCTTGGGGCCATAGGTCTTGTGCGAGGCCAGGCTCATCAGGTCAACCTTGAGCGCGGTGATGTCGATCTCGACCTTGCCGGTGGCTTGCGCTGCATCCACGTGGAAAATGATGCCCTTGTCGCGGCAGATGTTCCCGATGGTCTCGATGTCCTGGATCACGCCGGTTTCGTTATTCACGAACATGACGCTGACGACGATGGTGTCGGGGCGAATCGCCGCCTTGAACACCTCCAGATCCAGCAAGCCATCTTCCTTGACATCCAGGTAGGTGACTTCGAAACCTTCTCGCTCCAGCGCACGCATGGTATCGAGCACGGCCTTGTGCTCGGTCTTCACGGTGATCAGGTGCTTGCCCTTGCCCTTGTAGAACTGGGCAGCGCCTTTGAGCGCCAGGTTGTCCGATTCGGTGGCACCACTGGTCCAAACGATTTCACGCGGATCGGCGTTGATCAGCTCGGCAACTTGCACGCGCGCTTTCTCAACCGCCTCTTCCGCCGTCCAGCCCCAGGCGTGGCTGCGAGATGCAGGGTTGCCGTAGTTCTCAGACAACCAAGGGATCATCGCGGCGACCACACGCGGGTCAACGGGCGTGGTAGCGCCGTAATCGAGGTAAATGGGGAAATGTGGGGTGGTGTCCATATCTGGCTCTACTGGCGTGTGCCACAGGGCACCCGCAAAAAAACACAAAAACGCAATCACTTCATGAACTCGCCCGCCTCCCGTTCGAGGCGCAGCGAAGCCCACCGGCACCAGCGAGGTGCCGGGGATGCGGCGACCAGCGCCGCATCAACAATCAGGATTTGGCAAACACATTGCCCAGTGCAAACACCGAGTTCGGTGCGGTCACACGGATAGGCTTGACCACGGGGGTGGTCGAGATCGCGCGGCGCACGATCGGCTTGTCTTCGATCTGGATGCCCTTGGCCAGTTGGTCATCGACCAGCTTTTGCAAGGTGACCGAATCCAGAAACTCGACCATGCGCTGGTTCAGCGATGCCCAGAGTTCGTGGGTCATGCAGCGACCTGCCTCACCCATACAGTTTTCCTTGCCGCCGCACTGCGTGGCGTCAATAGGTTCATCTACCGACACAATAATGTCTGCAACTGTGATCTCAGCTGCTTTGCGGGCCAAGGTGTAACCGCCACCGGGGCCACGTGTGGATTCCACCAGCTCATGGCGGCGCAGCTTGCCAAACAGCTGTTCCAGATAGGACAGTGAAATCTGCTGACGCTGGCTGATCGCAGCCAAAGTTACCGGGCCATTGTTCTGGCGCAAAGCCAGATCAATCATTGCAGTCACTGCAAATCGGCCTTTGGTGGTGAGACGCATAATCGTTCCTTAGAGGTCAGGCTTGATAACCATAGACGCCCAATGCAAGCAAGCCACCCGCAATGACATCGTCGTAGCCTGTCGCTCCACCCTGCAAGCAGGGTAGGTCCCATTCATCGATAGGCTTTATTCTTGTTGTTGAGTAATTTGTGTCAGTATAGCACAAAGCCCCCTGAACTCGCTCGGGTAAGCAAAGATTACTTACAGAAGCTGACATCCCTAGAGCCCACGGGTATTCCCTGCCTCTGGAGAGGCCCCGCCAAAAGCCCTTTGTTTCAAGATGGTTAATTGGTCGCGTGCCTGGGCTGCTGCCTCGAATTCGAGGTTGCGCGCCGCTTCCAGCATCTGTTTTTCCAGGCGTTTGATTTCCTTGGCAATTTCCTTTTCCGACATGTCCTCGACCTGGGCGCGGCTCATGGCCACCTTTTCTGCCCGGTCCATGTCGTCGCTGGCCTTGGTGCTGTAGACGCCGTCTATCAAATCGCGCACTTGCTTGACAATCGTGCGCGGCACAATGCCATGGGCCTCATTGAAGGCCATTTGCTTTTCACGGCGGCGGCTGGTTTCGTCCATCGCGCGGCGCATCGAGTCGGTGACGCGGTCCGCATACAAGATGGCCTTGCCGTTCACATTGCGTGCCGCGCGGCCAATCGTTTGGATCAGGCTGCGTTCGGCGCGCAAAAAGCCTTCCTTGTCCGCGTCCAGAATCGCGACCAATGACACCTCGGGAATATCCAGGCCTTCGCGCAGCAAGTTGATGCCGACCAGCACATCAAAGGTGCCCAGGCGCAGGTCGCGGATGATCTCGACGCGCTCCACGGTATCCACATCCGAGTGCAGGTAGCGCACCTTCACGCCGTTGTCGCTGAGGTATTCGGTCAGCTGCTCGGCCATGCGCTTGGTCAAGGTGGTGATCAGCACCCGCTCATGGACCTTGGTGCGCAAATGGATTTCCTGCAGCACGTCATCCACCTGGTGGGTGGCAGGCCGCACTTCCACCTCGGGGTCGACCAGGCCGGTGGGGCGCACCACCTGCTCAACGACCTTGCCGGCATGGGTTTTCTCATAGTCGGCCGGCGTGGCAGAGACAAACACCACCTGGCGCATGCGCTGCTCAAACTCCACAAACTTCAAGGGGCGGTTGTCCAGCGCGCTGGGCAGGCGAAAACCGTACTCCACCAAGGTGGTCTTGCGCGCCTTGTCGCCGTTGTACATGGCGTTCAGCTGGCCGATCATCTGGTGGCTCTCATCGAGAAACATCAGCGCGTCCTTGGGCATGTAGTCCGTCATGGTCGGGGGCGGGTCACCGGGCATGGCCCCCGACAGGTGGCGGCTGTAATTCTCAATGCCCTTGCAGTGGCCCACCTCGGTCAGCATCTCCAGGTCAAAGCGGGTGCGCTGCTCCAGGCGCTGGGCTTCGACCAGTTTGCCCTCCCCCACCAGGTGTTTAAGGCGCAATGCCAACTCTTCCTTGATGGTCTCGATGGCCAGCAGCACCTGGTCGCGCGGGGTGACATAGTGGCTGCTGGGGTAGATGGTGAAGCGCGGCACCTTCTGGCGCACGCGGCCGGTCAGCGGGTCAAACAGCTGCAGGCTCTCGACCTCGTCGTCAAACAGCTCGATGCGCACCGCCATCTCACTGTGCTCCGACGGAAACACGTCAATGGTGTCGCCCCGCACCCGGAAGGTGCCGCGCGAGAAATCGGCGTCATTGCGCTTGTACTGCATGCGCACCAGTTGCGCGATCGCATCGCGCTGGTTCAGCTCATCGCCCACCCGCAAGATAAAGCGCATCTTGGTATAGGACTCCGGCGAGCCGATACCGTAGATGGCCGAGACGGTGGCGACCACAATGGTGTCGCGCCGCTCCAGCACGCTCTTGGTGGCCGACAAGCGCATCTGCTCGATGTGCTCGTTGATGGCGCTGTCCTTTTCGATGAACAGGTCGCGCTGGGGCACATAGGCCTCGGGCTGGTAGTAGTCGTAGTAGCTGACGAAGTACTCCACCGCGTTCTTGGGGAAGAACTCGCGGAATTCGCTGTACAGCTGCGCCGCCAAGGTCTTGTTGGGCGCAAACACGATGGCAGGGCGCCCGGTGCGAGCAATCACATTGGCCATCGTGAAGGTCTTGCCCGAGCCCGTCACGCCCAGCAAGGTCTGAAAAGCCTCACCGTCATCAATGCCTTCCACGAGCGCATCGATGGCTGCTGGCTGGTCGCCTGCCGGCGGATAAGGCTGGAACAAGGTAAAGGCCGAGCCCGGGTATTGGATGAATTCCCCCTCGCGGGGTGCCTCTGGAGTGACTTCGTGCATAGGTCGGGTATGCCACGCGCGAGCGGGCGTCGCTAGAATACGGGGTTAACCCCAAAGCGTACTGCAAATTTGCGATTGAGGCGATGGCCTCTTGTTTGGCATTTGGGGATGCAAAGCCAGATTTCCACCTACCAAGGACTCAACATGTCTCTTTTCTCTTCCGTCGAAATGGCCCCACGCGACCCCATCCTGGGTCTCAACGAGCAGTATGCAGCCGACACCAACCCCAGCAAAGTGAACCTGGGCGTGGGCGTGTATTTCGACGACAACGGCAAGCTGCCGCTGCTGCAGTGCGTGCAGGCCGCTGAGAAAGCCATGATGGACAAGCCCACCCCGCGTGGCTACCTGCCTATCGACGGTATTGCCGCCTATGACAGCGCCGTCAAGGCACTGGTGTTCGGCGCTGACTCCGAAGTCGTCGCCTCCGGCCGCGTGGCCACCGTGCAAGCCGTGGGCGGCACCGGCGGCCTGAAGATCGGCGCAGACTTCTTGAAGCGCCTCAACCCCCAAGCCAAGGTGCTGATTTCCGACCCCAGCTGGGAAAACCACCGCGCCATCTTCCAGAACGCCGGTTTTGAAGTGGGCAACTACCGCTACTACGACGCAGCGAACCGCGCCATCGATTTCGACGGCATGATCGCCGACCTGAACGCCGCCGCCGCTGGCACCGTGGTGGTGCTGCACGCCTGCTGCCACAACCCTACCGGCTACGACATCACCGCCGCCCAGTGGGACAAGGTCATTGAAGTGGTCAAGGCCAAGAACCTGGTCGCTTTCCTGGACATGGCTTACCAAGGCTTTGGCCACGGCATCAGCGAAGACGGCGCTGTGATCGGCAAGTTCATTGCCGCAGGCCTGAACATTTTTGTCTCGACCTCGTTCTCCAAGAGCTTCTCGCTCTACGGTGAGCGCGTGGGCGCGCTGTCCGTGGTGGCCACCGACAAGGAAGAAGCCAGCCGCGTGCTGAGCCAGCTCAAGGTCGTCATCCGCACCAACTACTCCAACCCACCGACCCACGGCGGCGCCGTGGTGGCAGCCGTGCTGAACAACCCCGAGCTGCGCGCGCTGTGGGAAAAAGAGCTGGGCGAGATGCGCGTGCGCATCAAGGAAATGCGCCAAAAGCTGGTCGACGGCCTCAAGGCCGCCGGCGTCAAGCAGGACATGGGCTTTATCACCACCCAGATCGGCATGTTCTCGTACTCCGGCCTGAGCAAGGACCAGATGGTGCGCCTGCGCTCCGAATTTGGCGTGTACGGCACGGACACCGGCCGCATGTGCGTGGCCGCGCTCAACAGCAAGAACATCGAGCACGTCTGCGCATCGATTGCCAAAGTCGTGGCGTAACCAGCCCCTAAGCCTGGCCTGAGCCCTGCAAGGCCCAGGCCTGCCCCAGGCAGCCTTCGCCCTTCGCGGCGCTGGCTGCTTTTTTCATGGGCATGACAGCCGCAGTTCACCGTTGTTTATGGCGTAAAGCTGCTGTATTTCAAGCCTTCTCCTACAAACGCCCTTAAAGTGCCTTGGTACGCTTCAGGGCGTATTGACCAGGCCCGCCTCAACCCGAGGCGCTGGCGTTCGCAGCTCAACGGAGAAAAAACAGATGTCGATCATTGGAACCATTTTTGTAGGCCTGATCATTGGCCTGATTGCACGCGCCATCAAGCCCGGTGACGACAAGATGGGCTGGATCATGACCATCCTGCTGGGCATTGCCGGCTCGCTGCTGGCCGGCTACGCTGGCGTGGCCATGGGCTGGTACCAACAGGGCGAAGCAGCCGGCTGGATCGCCTCTGTCGTGGGCGCCATCATTTTGCTGGCGCTCTACGGTCTGATCCGCAAGCGCTAAGCGCCAGGCGTCCTGCGCCAGCCGGGGCGGCCCGCTGGCGCAGACAGTCCTCTTACTTTTACTCCCCTCTTCCACACCCATGAAACTTGGACGCAAACCCCGCCCCCTGTCTGCACTGCAACTGGCTGCCCAAACAGGCAACCCGGCACTGCTGGAGGCGGTAGAGCAGTCCCTCAAGCTGCTACACCGCAAGGCGCTGGTGGCCGCACTGGCCAGTGCCACACCGGTGCCGGGGCTGGACATGGCCGTTGACGCAGCCCTGCTGTCAAGGCTTATTCCGCAGATCAGCAACCATTTCGGCCTGAGCGACGCGCAAATTGCCCGCCTCGCCCCGGCCAAGCGTGCCAAGGTGCAAAACACCGTCAACATGCTGGGCGGCGTGCTGATCGGCAAGCTAATCACCAAGGATGTCATCATGCGCGGCGCCAAGGCCCTGGGCATGCGCCTGACCGTGCAGCAGGCCAGCAAATATGTGCCCATTGCGGGGCAGGCCGTTTCTGCTGCGCTGGGCTACGCCACACTGCGCTATCTGGGCGAGCAGCATCTGCGCGACTGCGTGCGCGTGGCGCATGAGGCCGGCATTGCGCTGCCAGCGGCCTATGCGCCGCCACTGGACCAGGACAAGCGCTGAGCCTGGCGCCACAGCATGCGGCATCCTGCGGCAGCACGCTGGCTGGGCTGCCGCCAGATGAATTTGGCCTAACCCCTTCGCAACCCGCCATGCCGCGCCAGCGGCCGGGCACCGTCACGGTTAAAATGCCACATGCTTTTAGATTTTGAAGAATCCCAGCTCGTGCTGGTCGACTACCAGGAAAAACTGATGCCCGCCATTTTTGATGGCGCGCAGGTGTTGAAAAACGCCACCCTCCTGGCAAAGATTGCCCAACAACTGCAGGTGCCCGTGTTCGGCACCGAGCAGAACCCGAGCAAGCTCGGCCCCAATGCAGCAGAGCTGCGCGGGCTGTGCGACAAGACCTTGGCCAAGATGTTTTTCAGCGCCGTGCCAGAAGGGCTGAACGAATGGCTGCGCCCCCCTGCCAAGCCCCAAGGCGGCAATGCCCGCAGCCTTCCCAAGCATCTGCAAAAGCCCCCGCAAGCGGCGGCCGAGCGCAACAGCATCATCATTGCCGGCTGCGAAGCCCATGTCTGCTTGCTGCAAACCGCGCTGGAATTGCTCGAAGATGAGTTCGATGTCTGCGTCGTCACCGATGCCTGCAGCAGCCGCACCGAGCGCAACCGCGATGCCGCCTTTGACCGCCTGGCCGGCGCTGGCGCTGAGCTGGTCACCACGGAGATGGTGGTGTTCGAATGGCTGCGCAGCTGCGAGCACGAAGACTTTCGCGATATTTTGCAGCTGATCAAGTAAGGCCTGCCAGGCCTGCACCCAGGTTGGGTGCGTCATCAAGGGCTGCCCATGGGCAGCCCTTTTTGTCAGCTGTGTTTCTTGCCCAGCCTGCGGCCAACAAAAAAGCTTCCCAGGGGGAAGCTTTTGTTTCGCGGTGGGCGCTGGCTGGGGTTCAGTTCACCCGCATGCTGGCCTTGGACATCACACGCCCGATCAAATCCTGCGCCTCAGCGCCATCCAGGTTGACCTGTTGCATCAGCATGCTACGCGCCTCTTCGCTCAGCTCCACGCGGCGGGCCCCGTCAAAGCGTTTTTCCCAGTAGGCGATTTCCATGCTCTCGACGCGGACCGTCTTGCCGGTGCGGGGTGAATGGATGAACTTGCCGTCTCCCATGTAGATCCCCACATGGCTAAAAGCCCGGCGCATGGTGTTAAAGAACACCAGATCACCGGGCTTGAGTTCCGCCTTTTCAATCTTGTCGGTGGCCGCAGCCTGCTCCTCTGCGCGGCGGGGAAGGATCTTGCCCCAGCTTTCCGCATACACAGCGCGTACCAGACCACTGCAGTCAAACCCGGTCTCGGCACTGTTACCACCGCGACGGTAGGGCACGCCAATCAGACCCAAGGCATTGCTGATCAGCACATTCGCCTGGTCTTTGACCTGGTGATGCACCGAGTCGAGCTTGGACAGACTGCTTTGGCCAATGCCAAGCAGCAAATCCAGATCGGAGGCTTTGTGATCGCTCTCGGGGGCAGCATGCACGCTGGCAGCCGCGGCGACGATGAGGGTGCAAATCCATTTCGGTGACATAGCGGGCGACTTTAGCACGGTTTATTTTGAAGACAATTCATAAATATGTAACAAAATCCAAGCCAGTTATTCTCAAAAATATCTGGGTTTTCCCTTGGAATTTTGCGAAATTATGCACAAGCTCAGAGTCGAGTACTCCATAACCAGTTGTTTTTATTGATTTCAAGCAATTCATCAAGCTTTCACACAGAACCCTTGGTTGTTTCTATATGCAACCATAGTTACTGCACCAGAGACTGTAAAGATATTCCTACAGGCAGCACGAAACAGGTCCGGCTTTCGCTTGTTAACAGTTATGCAAGAGTCATGCCACCAAGGCCCCACATGCGCCGCAGGCAGCGCTTTGCGGGATCTGGCGCGATGCAGTACAAAGGCAGCAGCCCCTCCCACTGCCACCAAGGTTTCGCCATGCGCATCCACGGCACATGCCACTGCCAAGCGGTTCGCTTTACCGCCTTGATCGATCCCGCCCAAGTCAGCGTATGCCATTGCACCGACTGCCAGGTGCTGTCCGGCGCACCGATGCGGGCAATTGTCAAAGCCGCAATCGCTGATTTCTCGCTGCAAGGCGCCGTACAGACCTATACCAAGACCGCGCAAAGCGGCCAACGCCGCGACCAGGTCTTCTGCCCCGTTTGCGGAACGGCGCTGTATGGTTGCGCCGCCCAGAACCCGGAGTTTGTCGTGATCCGCCTAGGCTGTGTGGAGGAACGCGCACAGCTGCCGCCGCAGCGGCAGATCTGGACCGCATCGGCCATGCCCTGGCTGGGCGACTGCCTGGCGCAGACTGGGGCTGCATGACTGGTTCAGATCTAGCGCAGGCCCTCCCCTGGGTCTGCGACAATCCTGGCATGCCTCGCCAGTTTGAATTTGCCGACTCCGAAATCAGCCGCATCCACCGCACTGCACAGGGCTGCAGCATCGCTTTTTCAGCCGCGCTGATCAGCGAGCGTCAGGCAAGCGAGACCCAGCGCAGCTACAGCAATGGCCTGCGCCTGGTCCTAAGCCCCTGCCCGCCAACACTCTCCGACGAATCGCAAGCCTTCGGGCTGCTGGTTGGTGGCATGCTGCGCATGGGCCAGCAACAGCTCCGCACGCTGGCGGTGCCCAGCGACTACCAGGCAGAGGCGCTCAGCCTGCATCTGCAATTTGCCAATGGGCTGGAGCTGCAGTTCATCGGCAACAGGCTCCGCTGCGACGCTAGCGAACAGGCCCAGCAGATGGAGGTTCTGGCATGCTAAAACCCCCTCTCCCCAAGGTGCTGGTCAGCGGTTGCCTGCTTGGCCAGCCCGTGCGCTATGACGGCAGCCACAAAGGCGCGCAGCACGCGGTGCTCGACCGTTGGCTGGCACAGCAGCAAGTGGTCAGCCTTTGCCCGGAGACGGCTGCAGGCCTGCCCACGCCCAGGCTGCCCGCAGAGATCGTGGGCGGCACCAGCATGGCGGTGCTGCGCCATGCCGCCCAGGTACGCGACAGCGCAGGCAACGATGTGACCGCTGCCTTTGTGCATGGCGCGCAACTGGCACTGCAACTGGTGCAGCGCCATGGCATTCGGG
Source organism: Comamonas sp. BIGb0152 (assembly GCF_024809975.1). Classification (GTDB taxonomy): domain Bacteria; phylum Pseudomonadota; class Gammaproteobacteria; order Burkholderiales; family Burkholderiaceae_C; genus Comamonas. The sequence goes on along the minus strand of NZ_JANUDY010000010.1, from coordinate 200,068 downwards.
TAGCCGTGCTCAAAGAGTTCAGCCCGACCTGCGGCTCCAGCCAGGTCTATGACGGGCAATTTGCCGGCCACACCGTGCCCGGCGAGGGCCTGGCCTGCAGCCTGCTGCGCCAGGCAGGCGTGGCGGTATTCAGCGAGCAGCAATGGGAAGAAGCCGCAAAGCAGCTGGAGGCCTATGCTGTTTGAAGGCACCCTGCAATCCTGGAACGACGAGCGCGGCTTTGGCTTTATCGCCCCCGATGGCGGTGGGCAGCAGGTGTTTGTACATATCTCTGCTTTTGACCGCAACACCGTGGTGCGCCCCCAGGCCAAGCAGCGCCTGAGCTATGTGCTGGAAAAACCTGCAGGCGACAAACCACGGGCCAGCCGCGCCCGCGTGCTGGGCGTTCAGCCACCAGGTGCTGCAGCGCACCCGTCGCCCCAACCACGCCCCGGCGCCGCAGCGCCGCGCCCTCAGCGCCCGCCTGTCGCCACGGGAAAATCTCGCCCAGCCGGCGCCGCTGAGCTGCTGTTTATTCCCGGATTGGCGTGCCTGCTGCTGGTGCTGGGCCTGGGTTTTGGCTCCACCTGGCGGGCTGCGGGCTGGTATGCGCTAGCCTCGGTGGTCACTTTTGCCTGGTACGCCTGGGACAAGGCTGCCGCACAGCGAGGGCATTGGCGCACCCCTGAAAAGCACCTGTGGCTGCTGGGTTTGCTGGGCGGCTGGCCGGGCGCCTTGCTGGCCCAGCGCTGGCTGCGCCACAAATCCAGCAAGCAGCCGTTTCTGCAGGTGTTCTGGCTGACCGTGGTGCTCAACCTGGTGGCGCTATGCCTGTTGTATTCGCCGCTGGGGCAGCGGCTGGGGCTGCCCACATTCTGACGGCCCACCAGGCTTACACAGACTGCTGCCTGATCTGCGCGGCCAACTGGCCAATGCGCTCGTCCGATAGCTCCTCGGTCGCCAGGCTCTGGCGCCCCGCCCATTGCGCAAAATTGCGCGCTTGGCTGCGCTCGTAATGCGGGTCGTAGTGCAAGGCCATCAACTCAGAAAACAAGGGCTCCAGCGCCCCCTGCGCTGCCCAGCCCTGCCAGCGGCCCACGACCTCCTTGCCTTGCAGCTCCTTGAGATAACCAAGCTTGGTGGCCAGCAGCCCGGCATCCGCGCCCAGATAGGCGTAGTCACGCAGCAAATATGCCAGCCGCGCCTGTGCTGAGGCCTCGATCTCGATAATCGGGGCCTGGCGCATATGCTCCACCAGCGCCAGCGGCACAGAGATTCGCCCGATCTTGGCGCTCTCGCCTTCGATGTACACCGGCCAGCTCAGGTCGAACTGCGCTATCTGCGTGGCCAGCAAGGTCTCGAAATGCTTCTGGCTGGGCTGCTCCACCCCGGGCAAATGGCCCAGCAGTGAGCCCTTGTGGCTGGCGTAACCTTCCAGGTCAATCACCTGCGCACCTTGCTCTGCCAGCGCATGCAGCACCCGGGTCTTGGCACTGCCGGTGGCACCGCACAGCACCTGCAAGCGCAGCTGCGGCACGAGCGACTCCAGCCGCTCGATCACATGGCCCCGAAAGCCTTTGTAGCCGCCAGCCAGTTGCTGCGCATCCCAGCCCACCAGGCGCAACCAGGTCACCATCGAGCCGCTGCGCAGGCCACCGCGCCAGCAGTAGACCAGCGGCTTCCAGTTGGCGGGTCGGTCATGAAAGGTGTCGCGCAGGTGGCGTGCCAGGTTGGCGCTCACGTAGGCGGCGCCCAGGCGCTTGGCCTCAAAGGGGCTGACCTGCTTGTAGATGGTGCCGATCTGGGCACGCTCTTCGTTGCTCAGCACCGGGCAGTTGATCGCCCCCGGAATGCGGTCAAGGGCAAATTCAGCGGGGGAGCGGGCGTCGACAATGGTGTCGAACTTGTCAATGTCGCTGATGCGAACAGGCTGGCGATGGGACATAAGGCAGACGCTGGCGGCAAAGCGCCAGTCAAAAGATCAGGGCAAGTGCCTCGGGTCCCTTTGCAAAACGCCCATTGGGCGAGGGTTTTGCAGCGCATCCCTGATCCAGCGACGAGCGCTGGCACGGCAACTACGCAGAGTGATCGAGCCTCGATACAGCCATCGCAAACCGGTGCGAACCGGCCTGCGCTGCGCGAAAGAGCGGATTATCCCATGTACCCGCACCCGACAGTATTCAGCCGTCGACTGGGTGGGCGGGCGTTTGCAGCAGCAGCTGGTAAAAAGCCAGATCCAACCAGCGGCCAAACTTGAACCCCACCTGGGGCAGCAGGCCGACTGACTTGAAGCCCAGCCGCTCATGCAAGGCAATCGAGCCGGCATTGGCCGCATCAATGGCACCGACCAAGGCATGCACATCCTGCGCTCTCGCCTCATCGATCACCGCCTGCATCAGCTGCAAGCCCAGGCCTTTGCCGCGCTGGTCCTCGCGGATGTACACCGAATGCTCCATCGTGTATTTGTAGGCCGGGTAGGCCCGGAACGCGCCATAGCTGGCAAAGCCCAGCAATTGTCCTTCTGCGTCTTCCAGACCAATCACCGGGTAGCCGCCTTTGACCTTGGCATCAAACCAGGTGCGCATGTTCTCTAGACTACGGGGTTGGTAGTCATACAGCGCTGTGCTGTTGACGATGGCGTCATTCAGGATCGCCAAAATAGCCGGCGCATGCCGGTCGTGGGTGCAGCGCACCCAATGTCTCTCAGTCATCCAAATCTCCACAAAGTACGGCAACCCAGGCAGGCTTCTTAGGGCAATTGGCGGCGCAATGCCTCAAAAAACAGCGTCGATTGCAGACGCTCGCCATTGGCCTGCTCGGCCACTGTGGCGGCCAAAGCCGGATCGCAGGGTGCCAGGGCGAACCCGGTGGATTGTGCCAGCACCTGCGCCTGGCAGGCACGCTCCAGGTAGTACAGATCGTCGAAGGCATAGTCCATGCGCTCGCCGCAGACGATGATGCCGTGGTTGCCCAAAAAACTGATGTCCGCGCCTTGCATCGCGTTGGCAATGCGCTCGCCCTCGCGCTCGTCCAGCGCAAAGCCGTTGTACTGCGCGTCGATGGCCAGCCGGCCATGAAAGCGCATTGCATTCTGGCTCAAGGTGGTGTCCAGCGCGCGCTGCGTCGTCAAGGTCAAGGCGCTGGCATAGGGCATGTGGGTGTGCAGCACGCAGGTTTTGCGAGCGATGCGGTGTACCGCCGCATGGATGAACATCGCCGTGGGCTCGACCACATGGCCACCGGCCACCACCGCGCCCTGGGCATCAACCATCACCACATCGTCGGCCTGCACCTCGCTCCACATAAGCCCGCGCGGGTTCAATAAAAAATGCTGCCCGTCAGGCAGCGCCATGCTGAAGTGGTTGCACACCCCCTCCCCCAAGCCATAGTGCGCAGCGGCCCGCAAGGCCAAGGCCATGTCCTCGCGCATGCGCAGCACATCGGGCTGGGTAAACAAGGGGTGGGACAGCGCGGCGGGCGTGTAAGGGGCGTTCATGGCGTGCATTTTGGAAGAGTACAACCACCAGTATGTCGCCAGCCCCCGCGCCAGACAATGGGGAAAGCGACAGCTTTCGCCTGCGCACAAAAAAGCCCGCCAACAAAGCGTGGGCGGGCTGATTGGATCAAGCTTTTTGCGCTTGTTTATTTGACCAAGGTCGCACCCGTTTTGGACTGCACCTCGTCAAAGCTGACTTCGGGCGCCAGCTCCACCACCTTCAGGCCTTCGGGGGTCACATCAAACACGCCCAGGTCGGTGATGATGCGGTCCACCACGCCCACGCCGGTCAATGGCAGGGTGCAGTTGGGCAGAATCTTCAGATCGGTGGTGCCGTCTTTCTTGCGTGCCACATGCTCCATCAGCACAATCACGCGCTTGACGCCGGCCACCAGGTCCATCGCGCCACCCATGCCCTTGACCATCTTGCCCGGAATCATCCAATTGGCCAGGTCGCCCTTTTCAGACACCTGCATGGCACCCAGGATGGACAGGTTGATCTTGCCGCCACGGATCATCGCAAAGGACTGGTCCGAGCTGAAGATGGACGAGCCGGCAATCGTGGTCACCGTTTGCTTACCCGCATTGATCAGGTCGGCATCGATCGCCTCTTCCGTCGGGAAAGGGCCAATGCCGAGCATGCCGTTTTCCGATTGCAGCCACACTTCCTTGTCACCGGTGTGGTTGGCCACCAGCGTAGGAATGCCGATACCGAGATTCACATAGAAGCCGTCTTCCAGCTCTTGCGCCGCGCGTGCGGCCATTTGGTCTTGGGTCCAAGGCATGACAGGCTCCTTACTGCTTCTCGGTAATGGTGCGCTTTTCGATGCGCTTCTCGGGGGTGGCGTTGAGCACCAGGCGGTGCACATAGATACCCGGCAGATGGATCTCGTCGGGCTTCAAATCACCGACTTCGACAATCTCTTCGACCTCGACGATACAGACCTTGCCGCAGGTCGCTGCTGCCGGGTTGAAGTTGCGTGCCGTCAGGCGGAACTGCAGGTTGCCGCTCTTGTCGGCGCGCCAGGCCTTGACCAGGGACACATCGGCCACGATGGCGCGCTCCATCACATAGGTCTCGCCATCAAACTCGCGCAGCTCCTTGCCCTCGGCCACTTGCGTGCCCACACCGGTCTTGGTGAAGAAAGCGGGGATGCCGGCACCGCCAGCGCGCATCTTCTCGGCCAGGGTGCCTTGGGGGGTAAATTCCAGCTCCAGCTCGCCGGCCAGGTACTGGCGCTCGAACTCTTTGTTCTCGCCCACATAGGACGCGATCATCTTCTTGATCTGGCGCGTCTCCAGCAGCTTGCCCAGGCCAAAACCGTCCACGCCGGCATTGTTCGATGCCACGGTGAGGTCCTTGACGCCGCTGTCACGCAGCGCTTCGATCAAGGCCTCGGGAATCCCGCAAAGGCCAAAGCCGCCCACGGCCATTAACTGCTTGTCCGCCACCACGCCTTTGAGCGCGTCTGCAGCACTGGGGTAGATCTTATTCACACTTGTCTCCTGATAAGAAGGGCTTGTTTCGCCAATCAAGCATACTACGTATTAGGATACGTAGTATTTCGTAAAGGGGACAATTTTTGCCATGGCAGTGACACCACTCGACTACCGACAAGCCTTTGAAATGGCGCCTGTGGGCCTGGTGGTGTCCCACCGGCGGGTCATGATCGACTGCAACGAGCAGGTCTGCGACATGTTCCGCACCTCGCGCGAGCTGATGATGGGCCAGTCCTTCCAGATCCTCTACCCCAGCGCCGATGAGTTTGAACGCCTGGGCCGGCGCATCGCCCCCATCATGGGCACCCACGGTCTCTACTCCGACAACCGCATCATGAAGCGCGCCAACGGCGAGATGTTCTGGTGCCATGTGATGGGCCGCGCCTTCAACCGCGAGGACCCGCATGAAGGCGGCGTCTGGAGCTTTGAGGACCTGAGCGCGCTGCGCCCGGTGCGTGCCGAGCTGACGGCCCGCGAGCGCGAGGTGGCCGCGCACCTCCTGGAAGGCATGACCAGCAAGGAGATTGGCCGCTGCCTGGGCATCAGCCACCGCACGGTAGAGATCTACCGCACCCGGCTGATGCGCAAGTACGGCGCTGATTCATCCGCCGAGCTGGTGCAAAAGCTGCTGGCCGGTGGCAGCTCACTCGATATCGTGCTGGGCCCGGACGATATCTAAACCCAGCACAAAAACTTGCTCGGCACTGCCGAGCAAAGTTCTTTCAATGCAGCTTCATGCGGCCCGACACGCGCTGCTGCAGCAATCGGGCCAGCGCCAGCACCGCCGTCTTGCCGGTTCCCAAAATGGCGCGGTGGTGCATCAGGTGCAAAGACATATACATCCACTTGGCAATCAGGCCTTGCACAAAGAAGTTCTTGCCCGACAAGCCGCCCATTAGATTGCCCACGCCCTTGTTGTCGCCCAACGAGACCAGCGAGCCAAAGTCCTGGTAAACAAACACCTCGTCGAACGAGCGCTCCTTGAGCGCGGCAAACAGCAGCTTGCACAAATAGCTGCCCTGCTGGTGGGCCGCCTGGGCGCGCGCCGGCACGGTCTTGCCCTCCGTCCAGGTGGCGGCTGCGCAATCGCCCATCGCATAAATGCGGCCGGCACTGGTGCGCAAATGGTCGTCCACCACAAACTGGTTGATGCGGTTCACCTCCAGCCCCAGGCGCGCATTGCTGTCCGCTGCCTTGATGCCGGCGGCCCAGACGATCAGACCCGCTGGCACCTCGCCGTTGGAGGTGATCACCTGGCCCTGCGCCAGCGACTGCACGCGCGTGCCCGTCATCACCCGCACGCCCTTGCGCTCCAAGGCCACCTTGGCCTGCTCCGAGATGCGTGGTGGCAGGCCGCCCAAGATCCGCTCACCGCCCTCGATCAGGCTGATATCGAGCCGGAAGCGCTGGCTGTCCGACAGGCTCTCGAGCAGCATCTGGTGCGCCTCGATCAGCTCGGCCGACAGCTCCACCCCCGTGGCACCGGCACCCACAATGGCGACAGCCAGCGAACGCGGCTCGGCATACGAGGCATGGGCGCAGGCGCCAAGCCAGTCGGCATGGAAGCGCTGCGCATCCCGCACGCTCTCCAGCAGATAGGCATGCTCGATACCTGGCGTGCCAAAGGAATTGGAGCCACTGCCCATGGCCAGCACCAAGTGCTGGTAGCTGATGACGCGCTCGGGCACCACCTGCTTGCCCGCATCGTTGATGACCGGTGCCAGCACAATGCTTTGCTTGGCCGCATCCAGCCCCATGAACTCGCCCATGGCAAAGCTGAAATGGTTGCGCCGCGCCAGCACGGTGTAAGACAGGCCTTCCTGGTGCGCGTCGAGCGTGCCCGCTGCCACCTCGTGCAGGGTCGGCTTCCAGATATGGAAGGGCATTTTGTCCACCAGCAACACACGCTCGCGCCCTTCGCGCGCGCCAAGCTTGCGCCCCAGCTGTGCGGCCAGCTCCAGCCCACCTGCACCGCCGCCCACAATCACCACGTCATAGTGCATGTACGATCCCTCATAAAGTTGCCTGCCATTGTTGACCATCGCCAGACTTTTTGCACCCAGGCGCCCGATTCACAATGGCAATCCATGGCATTCCACCCTCTGCAGCCCTCACTACCATGCTTGAAGCCATTGCCCCCGACCTTTGGAGTGCTCGCCAACACATCAGTGTGCATGGGCTGCCGGTGCGCAGCCGTATGGCTGTTGTACGCCTGCCTGACGGCACGCTGTGGCTGCACTCGCCCATTGCACCCTCGCCTGCGCTGCGTGCGGCCCTCGATGCGCTGGGCACCGTGCGCTGGATCGTCGCCCCCAACCGCATGCACCACCTGTTTGCTGGCGACTGGCAGGCGCATTACCCGCAGGCTGAGCTGTGGGGTGCGCCGGGCCTGGCCGCCAAACGCCCGGACCTGCCCCAGCTGCACAGCCTGGACCAAGCCCTGCCCGCCGCCTGGCAGCCCGCCCTGGCGATGCAGTTTTTTACCGGCATTCCCATTCTCAACGAATGCGTCTGGCTGCACCAGCCCAGCGCCAGCCTGATCGTCACCGACTTGCTGCAGTACTACCCGCAGGATTTGTCGCTGTCCGCGCGCCTCTTCAACAGCTTGAACGGCACACGCAGCCGCCTGGCGATGCCGCGCGCGCTGCGCTTTGCCATCAAGGACCGGGCGGCGGCCAGCGCATCTGCCAGCGCCCTCTGTGCCTGGCCGGTCGAACGCCTGGTGCTCGCCCATGATGCGGTGCTCACAGAGAATGCCGGCCTACAGCTGCAGCAAGCGCTGGCATTTTTGCGCGCCCCTCGCCGATAAGCCATGCACTGCGGCGCAGCGCAGCGCGGCGCTGTCAGGACACGCGAAAGCTCTCTAGATGGATGCTGGTCTCGCTGTTGCTGATGCCCTTGATCAACCGGATGCGTTCAAGCACCTGGGACAGCGCCTCCAGACTGGCCACTTGCAGCTCCGCCAGCACATCCCAGCGGCCATTGGTGCTATGCAGTGCAGCCACGCCGGGCTCGCCCAGCAAGGACGCCATCACGCGGCGCGTGTCATTGCCCGTGATCTCGATGCTCATCCAGGCGCGCAGCACATCGGGCTGCACATCGGGGCGCAGGCGCACGCTGTAGCCCACGATCAGGCCGTCGCGCTCCAACCGGTCCATGCGGTTGGTAACGGTGCCGCGCGACACGCCCAGTTTGCCCGCCAAGGTAGCCACGCTCTCGCGGGCATTCTGGCGCAGCAGGCTGATTAAGGCCTGGTCAATATTATCGATATGCACAATACAGCCTGACTAATTGCTCTGAATCCTGTCATTTTCTACCACTTTTGGCACTTTGCTTTATGACTGCTTGCGCAGACACTGCTTGTAACTGCTGCTGCACAGCCTCGGTTCTGCAGCCAGCGCAAAAATCAAAAGGAGCAAAAAATGACGAACCACCCCGGACAAGTCGACTTTCTGAGCACCGACGCCGCCGCCCTGCTGGTCCAGCGTGTGGGCCTGACGGACCTGCTGCGCGGCCTGGTCAGCGCTTTGGAGAAGGATTTTTCGCGTTGGGAAGATTTTGACAAGACCGCGCGCCTGGCCCAGCACACACCCGACGGCGTGATGGAGCTGATGCCCGTGGCCGATGCCAGCCACTTTGCGTTCAAGTATGTCAACGGCCACCCCAAAAACCCGCAGCGGGGCATTCCGTCGATCATGGCTTTTGGTGCCTTGATGCGGGCCGACACCGGCGCGCCCATCTTGCTCAGCGAGCTGACCTTGACCACCGCTTTGCGCACTGCCGCCACTTCGGTGATGGCCGCCAAGCTGCTGGCCCGGCGCAGCAGCCGCAGCATGGCGCTGATCGGCAATGGCTCGCAGAGCGAATTCCAGGCCCTGGCCTTTGTCGGCCTGCTGGGCATCCAGTCCCTGCGCCTGTTTGACATCGACCCCGCCGCTACTGACAAGCTCATCCACAACTTAAGAACGCAGCTACCTGGCGTGCAACTGCAGCGCTGCAGCAGTGCAGCTGAAGCCGTGCAAGGCGCCGATATTGTCACCACCGTCACCGCAGACAAGGCCAATGCCACCATCGTCAGCCGCGCCATGGTGCAGCCTGGCATGCACCTGAACGCCGTCGGCGGCGACTGCCCTGGCAAAACCGAGCTCGATGCTGCCATCCTGCTGGACGCCAAGGTCTTCGTCGAATTTGCACCGCAAAGCCGTATCGAAGGCGAGATCCAGCACATGCCCGAAGACTTTGCCGTGACCGAGCTCTGGCAGGTGCTGCGCGGCGAGCGAGCCGGCCGCCTGCACGAGGACGACATAACGGTGTTCGACTCCGTCGGCTTTGCGCTGGAAGACTACACCGCCTTGCGGTATATGCACGCCCTGGCCCAGCAACACCAGCTGTTGCAACCGCTGGCCCTGCTGCCACAATTGCGCAATCCCAAAAACCTGTTCGAGCTGCTATTGCAGCCCGAAGCCCCCCATCACGACCTAGCCCCAACCCACTGCCATGCCATCCCAGCCTGACCTCCTTCGCTCGCCCTCCACCGCCCTCAGCCTCATCGGCGTGCCCACCGATATCGGCGCAGGCCGCCTGGGCGCGGCCATGGGGCCCGACGCCTTGCGCGTGGCCCAGTTGGGGCCGGCCTTGGCGGAGCTGGGCTGCGAGGTGCGCGACCTGGGCAACCTGTCGGGCCCCGCCAACCAGCGCAAGCCGCGCGATGCGCGCCATGGCGATCTGCGCAACTTTGGCGAAGCCGTCGCCTGGAACCAGGCGGTGCACGACGCCGTGCACGGCGAGCTGGCAGCCGGCCGTATGCCTTTGATGCTGGGCGGCGACCACAGCCTGGCGGTCGGCTCGATCAGCGCCGTGGCACGCCATTGCCGTGATACGGGCAAGCGCCTTTATGTGCTATGGCTCGATGCCCATGCCGACTTCAACACGCCCGAGACCTCGCCTTCGGGCAATATCCACGGCATCCCGGTGGCCAGCCTCTCAGGCCTGGGCCCGCGCGAGCTGACGCACCTGGCCGGCTTTGCGCCAGCGCTGGGGCCGCAATCGCTGTGCCAGATCGGGCTGCGCAGCGTGGATGCGCAAGAAAAGCATTTGATCAAAACCCACAACATCGATGTGTTCGACATGCGCGCCATCGACGAGCTGGGCATGCGCGAAACCATGCTGCGCGCCCTGGCGCCGCTGGCTGGCTGTGATCCCAGCCAAACCCATCTGCACCTGAGCTTTGATGTGGACTTTCTCGACCCCGAGATTGCCCCAGGCACCGGCACCACCGTGCGCGGCGGCCCCAACTACCGCGAAGCCCAGCTGTGCATGGAGATGATTGCCGACACCGGCCTGCTCGGCTCGATCGACATCGTCGAGCTGAACCCCGCACTCGACCTGCGCAACCAGACCGCCGAGCTGGTGGTGGACCTGGTGCAAAGCCTGTTTGGCAAAAGCACCTTGGTGAAAAACGTACACCGCTGAGCACCGCGCAGGCTGAGGGGCCCGCCTGCGCTTGCCTCGCAGGGGAGACTTGCTTGTAGGCATTGTCTGACGGCAGCGATCCGGCATCCGATGCTGTAATGGCGCCTGTCTGCCCTTCCAAACGCAGTGCTTGCATCCCCTCAACGCGGTCGCCCTGGCTGCTGATTGGTTTTTCTTAATCATCGAGTTGCGGATATTCAATCAGTGCAGGCGGCTGGGACAGGCGAGCGGCATTCATAATCAAAAAACATGGAAACCGACACATCCATCGGAATTTCCTCCCATCGGATACCGCCTGGTATCTGGCGCCCTGTCAGCTTGAACCGGAGAACCCCCATGACCACTGAATCCAAGTGCCCCTTTCACAGTGCAGCCCCCCAGCGCAACAGCGAAACGGCCGCCCAAGGCAATGGCACGACCAGCCAAAGCTGGTGGCCCAACCAGTTGCGTGTAGACCTGCTCAGCCAGCACCACCCGGCCAACAACCCCTTGGGTGAAAACTACGATTACGCCGAAGCATTCAACAAGCTCGATTACGAGGCCGTCAAGCGCGATCTGCGCGCCGTGATGACCGACTCGCAAGACTGGTGGCCGGCCGACTTTGGCCACTACGGCCCGCAGTTCATCCGCATGGCCTGGCATGCGGCAGGCACCTACCGCGTGCAAGATGGCCGTGGCGGCGCGGGCCGCGCCCAGCAGCGTTTTGCACCGCTCAACAGCTGGCCCGACAACGTCAATATCGACAAGTCGCGCCGCCTGCTCTGGCCCATCAAGCAAAAATACGGCAACCAGCTGTCCTGGGGCGATCTGATGATCCTCTGCGGCAACGTCGCACTGGAAACCATGGGCTTTCGCACCTTTGGCTTTGCCGGTGGCCGGGTCGACACCTGGGCACCCGACCAAGACGTGTACTGGGGTGCCGAGAAGGAATGGCTGGCCTCCAGCGACAAGCCCAACAGCCGTTACAGCGGTGACCGCGATCTGGAAAACCCGCTCGCCGCCGTGCAGATGGGCCTGATCTATGTGAACCCCGAAGGCCCGGACGGCAATGGCGACCCGATCTCAGCCGCCCGCGACATCCGCGATACCTTTGCCCGCATGGCCATGGACGACGAAGAAACCGTGGCGCTGATCGCCGGCGGCCACACCTTTGGCAAGACCCATGGCGCTGGCGAAGCCAGCCATGTGGGCGCCGAGCCCGAGGCCGATGGCATCGAAGCCCAGGGCCTGGGCTGGACCAGCAGCTACGCCTCCGGCAGCGGGCGCGATGCCATCACCTCCGGCCTGGAAGTGACCTGGACGCAGACCCCTGCCCAGTGGAGCAACTTCTTCTTCGAGAACCTGTTCAAGTACGAATGGGTGCAAGAGAAAAGCCCGGCCGGCGCCATCCAATGGGTGGCCAAGGATGCGCCCGATGTCATCCCCGATGCGCATGGTGGCCCGAACAAAAAGCCCACCATGCTGACCACCGATCTGTCGCTGCGCCAGGACCCGGCTTACGAAAAAATCTCGCGCCGCTTTCTGGAAAATCCCCAGGCCTTTGCCGAAGCCTTTGCCCGCGCCTGGTTCAAGCTGACCCACCGCGACATGGGCCCGCGCAGCCGCTACCTGGGCCCGGAAGTGCCCAAGGAAGAGCTGGTCTGGCAAGACCCGCTCCCCGCCGTGACGCACCCCCTGGTCAACGCCGATGACGTCGCCAGCCTCAAGGCGCAAGTGCTGGCCTCGGGCCTGACGGTGCAGGAGTTGGTCGGCACAGCCTGGGCCTCGGCCTCCACCTACCGGGGCTCGGACATGCGCGGCGGCGCCAATGGTGCCCGCATCCGCCTGGCCCCGCAAAAGGACTGGGAAGCCAACCAGCCCGCGCAACTGGCCAAGGTGCTGGCGGTGCTCGAAGGTATCCAGCGCGCCTTCAACAAGGCAGCCGATGGCGACAAGCGCATCTCGCTGGCCGATTTGATCGTGCTGGCCGGCAATGCCGGCGTCGAAAAGGCCGCCGCCGATGCGGGCGTGCCCACCACCCTGCCCTTCCACCCCGGCCGCAGCGATGCCACGGCCGAGCAGACCGATGCCGCGTCCTTCCAGTACCTGGAGCCCAAGGCCGATGGTTTCCGCAACCACCTGCAAGGCCGCTTTGCCGCGCCGGCCGAGGCGCTGCTGATCGACAAGGCCCAGCTGCTGACCTTGAGCGCCCCGGAGCTGACGGTGCTGGTCGGTGGCCTGCGCGCCATCAACATCAACACCGCTGGCAACCCGCAAGGGGTGCTGACTGCCAACCCCGGCGCACTGAGCAATGATTTCTTCATCAACCTGCTGGACATGGGCACCCAGTGGAAGCCCCAGGAAGATGGCAGCTTTGTGGGCCTGGACCGCAAGAGCGGTGCCCAGCGCTGGACCGCCAGCCGTGTCGACCTGGTCTTTGGCTCCAACGCGATCTTGCGCGCTGTGGCCGAGGTCTATGCCCAAGCCGGTGCCAAAGAAAAAATGGTCAAGGACTTTACCGCCGCCTGGACCAAGGTGATGGAGCTGGACCGCTTTGACCTGAAGTAAAACCGCAAGGCGCGAGCCTTGTGCGGCAGTACTGCCCGCCCGTCCCTGCTGCAGGGGCCGGCGGGCATTTTTATGGCGGACTACTAAGCCGGCGTGCTGGCCGGTGCACTGGCCAGCCATTTGCCACTGGGCCAGCCGCCTGAGGCCACGGCCTCTTGCAGAATCTGGCGCAGCACCGCCACGGTGGCGCGCACTGGCTTGGTCATGCTGCGGTTAGTGGCATGGGCCAGCGCAATCACCCGCTTGAGCTCAGGCTCGGTCAAGGGCGCGCCCTCCAGCCGGCCCGCGGCCAGGTCGTTCACCACCGCAATCGGCGGCAGGATGGTGTAACCCAGGCCATCGATCACCACGCTGCGCTGCACCGGCAGCGCATCGGTCTCCACGCAGATATTGAGCTGCAGGTTCTCCAGCGCGCAGGCATGCTCCACCAGCAAGCGGATGCCATGCGGGTTGCTGGGCAGCACCAGCGCCCGGCTCGCCATCTCTGCCATGCGCACCGAGGCAGCGCCTGCCATGCCGCAGCCCTTGGGGCCCAGGCCCCATAACTCCTCTTCGATCAGCGGCTCCAGCACCAGATCGGGGTGCTTCTCTGCCGCGTACAGCAGGGCCACATCGACCTGGCCATTGGCCAGCCATTGCCTGAGCGTGCCGGCATAGGCCACCGTCAAACGCAGCTTGATGCCCGGGTAGCGGCTGGCAAGCGCTGCCACCAGCGCGCTCGATACCACATCGCAGGTGCTGGGCAGCAGGCCAATCGTCACCAGCCCGGTCACCTCCTCTTGCGTGCCAGCCAGCTGCAGCCGGGCTTTCTCCAGCTCGCCAAAGGCGCGGCGTGCGTAGCTCGCCAGCTCGTGGCCCTGCTCAGTCAGCACCATGCCGTGGCGCTCGCGCTCAAACAGCGCGCAGCCCAGGTCTTCCTCCAGCAGCTTCAACTGGCGCGATACGGCCGGCTGCACCACATGCAACAACTCCGATGCACGGGTCACGCTGCCGGTGTCGGCCACGGTCAAAAAGGCTTTGAGCTGCTTGAAATCCATGCTGCACCTTCGATCAGATTAGGTAATACAGATATCAAAAATTGTGATTATTCAAATCACTTGATCACATTTTATGATGCCTTCACTGGTTCACAAAACGGAAAGCAGATGAACGCCAACCCCAACCCACCGCCCTGGCAAAAAGATATATTTCAGGCCCTCAAGGAGGCCGGCATTCAGCAAGTGGCCTATGTGCCCGACGCCGGCCATTCCTATGTCATCAAGAGCGCCATCGCCGATCCCGAGATCACCGATGTCGCGCTGACCACCGAAGAAGAAGGCGTGGCGGTTGCGGCCGGCGCCTGGCTGGGCGGCCAGCGCGCGGTGCTGCTGATGCAAAGCAGCGGCGTCGGCAACTGCATCAATATGTTCTCGCTGCTGAGCGCAGCCGACATCCCCTTTCTCACCATCGTCACGATGCGCGGTGAGTACGCCGAGTTCAACCCCTGGCAAGCGCCCATGGGCCGCGCCACCCAAGCGGCGATGGAGCTGATGGGCATCCATGTGATGCGGGTGCGCCGCCCCGAAGACGCGCACGAAGTCGTCAGTGCTGCGCTCGATGGCGCCTTCCTGGCCGGTGCCCGCATCGCCGTGTTGATTGGCCAAGACGTAATCGGCCGCAAGAAATGGGAGAGAAACTGATGCAGACAGCCCACACCTCATCGGCCATGGACCGCCGCCTTTTTGTGGCCCGGCTGCTGGCACAGACCCCTGAGGCCCTGGTCGTCACCGGCCTCGGCTCCGCCTCCTACGATGTGTTTGCCGCTGGCGACCGCGACCACAACTACTACCTGTGGGGCGCCATGGGTGGTGCCTCGTCTGTGGCGCTGGGCATCGCGCTGGCCCAGCCTACGCGCCCGGTGGTGGTCATCACCGGTGACGGCGAGCAGATGATGGGCATTGGCAGCCTGGCCACGATTGCAGCCAAATCACCTGCCAACCTGAGCATTGTGGTGCTGGACAACGGCCACTATGGCGAAACCGGCATGCAAAAAAGCCATAGCAGCCTGGGCACCGATCTGGTAGCCGTGGCACGCGGCTTTGGCATTGCCCAGGTGCAGCAACTGCGCACGGTGGACGAGGCCGATGCGCTGGCCCAGCACATCAACGCCCGCCAGGCCACCACCTTTGTGCAAGCGCTGATCCATGCCGATGAGCCGCCCCGCGCGCTGCCGCCGCGCGATGGCCCCTTTATCAAGAACCGCTTTCGCAGCGCACTGGGCCTGCAGCCGTTCTAACGCGCTGCCGTCTGCTGCCAGGCATGGCCTGGTCGGCGCCCCTTGCGCTTTCCCGCACCATCCGGCGCTGCGGCGCCCTCGCCCCGCAGCCCCTTTCTTGCCCCACCTGCCATGAAACGCTACTCCCTTCAGATTGCCGGCCAGGCCCAGCCGCCCACCAGCGGCCAATGGATTGCCAGCCTCAACCCGTACACGGGTGAGGCCTGGGCGGAGATTCCCGATGGCAATGCCGCCGATGTGGATGCAGCAGTGCAAGCGGCGCACACCGCGTTCAGCAGCGGCGCCTGGCCGCAGCTGAGCGCCACCGAACGCGGCGCGCTGCTGCGCAAGCTCGCAGCGCTGATCGAGCGCGATGCCGACAAGCTGGCCCGCACCGAGGTGATGGACAACGGCAAACTGTTTGCCGAGATGCGTGCCCAGCTGCAGTACATACCGCAGTGGTTCTACTACTACGGAGGGTTGGCTGACAAGGTGCAAGGGGCCACCCTGCCGCTGGACAAAAAAGGCTACTTTGCCTTTACCCGCCATGAGCCACTGGGCGTGGTGGCCGCCATCACGCCTTGGAACTCGCCGCTCTTCTTGCTGGCCTGGAAGATTGCGCCCGCGCTGGCGGCGGGCTGCACCGTGGTCGTCAAACCCTCCGAGTTCACCTCCGCCTCGACCTTGGAGTTTGCCGAGCTGTTCAACGAGGCGGGCTTTCCGCCCGGGGTGTTCAACGTGGTCACCGGCTACGGGGCGCAGGTGGGCAGCGCGCTAGTAGAACACCCGCTGGTCGCCAAGCTGAGCTTTACCGGCTCCGATGTCACGGGCCGCGCCATCAACCAGGCGGCAGCCGGGCAGCTCAAACATGCCTCGATGGAACTGGGTGGCAAATCGCCCAATATCGTGTTTGCCGATGCCGACCTGGAGCAGGCCATGTATGGCGCCATCTCGGGCATCTTTGCCGCCACGGGGCAAACCTGCATCGCTGGCTCGCGCCTCCTGGTTCAGCGCAGCATCCACGATGCCTTTGTTGAGCGCCTGGTGGCCTTTGCCGCGACGGCCCGCATGGGCGACCCGATGAGCCTGGAAACCCAGGTCGGCCCGGTCACCACCCTGCCCCAGTACGAAAAAGTGCTGTCCTACATCGACATCGCCAAGGCCGAAGGCGCCCAGGTGGTGCTGGGCGGCAGCAAGGCCAGCCGCGCCGAATGTGGCAAGGGCTGGTTTATCGAGCCCACCATCCTCACCCAGGTGCACAACGGCATGCGCATTGCGCAAGAAGAGGTGTTTGGCCCGGTGCTGTCGGTGATCCCCTTTGACGACGAGGCCGATGCGCTGCGCATTGCCAACGATGTGCGCTTTGGCCTGGCCGCTGCCGTCTGGACCAGCGATATTGGCCGCGCGCTGCGCATGTCCGAGCGCCTGCAGGCCGGCACGGTCTGGGTCAACACCTACCGCGCCGTGAGCTTTATGGCCCCCTTTGGCGGCTACAAGGATTCGGGCCTGGGTCGCGAAAACGGCCAGAGCGCGATCTACGAATACCTGCAGACCAAGTCGGTCTGGATCAACAGTGGAGCGACCACCAGCAACCCCTTTGTACTGCGCTAGTTCCGTTGTCGAGCAGGGCCGCCAAGAGCACTGCCGACCCCCGTCCATCACTCCAGGAGACACAAGCATGAAAAAAGCACACGGGCCCCTTACTGCAGCCGCACTGGCGGTCACCGCCCTGCTCGCCAGCGGCGCGCAGGCCGCACCCGACAAGGTCAAGATCGCCTTCATCACCGACATGTCGGGCCTGTACTCGGACTTTGACGGGCCCGGTGGGCTGGATGCCGTCCGCATGGCGGTGGCCGATTTTGGCGGCGAGGTGCTGGGGCGCAAGATCGAGATCATCTCGGCCGACCACCAGAACAAGGCCGACATCGCCGCATCCAAGGCACGCCAATGGTGGGACAGCGACAACGTGGACCTGATCATCGGCGGCTCCAACTCCGCCGTGTCGCTGGCGATCAGCAACCTGTCCAAGGACAAGAAAAAGGTCTTCATCAGCGCGGGTGCAGGCGCTGACTCGCTGACCGAAGAGGCCTGCCAGCCCTATATGGTGCGCTACACCTACTCCACCTCTGCCCAGGCGCGCGGCACGGCCGCCGCGCTGGTGGGCCAGGGCTACAAAGACTGGTACTTCCTCACCTCGGACTACGCCTTCGGCCACTCGATGGAGCAGGCGGCGATGGCCGTCGTCAAACAAACCGGCGGCACGGTGGTGGGCGCCGTCCGCCACCCGCTCAGCACCTCCGATTTCTCGTCCTATGTGATGAAGGCGCAAAGCTCGGGCGCCAAGGTCATGGGCCTGGCCAATGGCGGTGGCGACACCATCAACGCCATCAAGACCGCCAAAGAATTTGGCATCGACAAGAAAATGAACGTGGCGGTGCTGATGGCCTTTATCACCGACATCCACAGCCTGGGCCTGGGCACCACCGGCGGCATGTACCTGACCGAAGGCTGGTACTGGGACATGAGCGAAGGCTCACGCGCCTTCTCCCAGCGCTTCTACGACAAGAACAAGAAGATGCCCACCACCTTCCAGGCGGGCGACTACTCGGCCACGACCACTTACCTGAAGGCCGTGCAAAAGGCCGGTACCACCGAGCCCGACCAGGTGATGGCCGCGCTCAAATCGCTGCCCATCGACGACATGTTTGCCAAGGGCTACATCCGCGCCGACGGCGCCATGGTGCATGACATGTACCTGATGCAGGTGAAAAAACCAGCCGAATCGACCAAGCCCTGGGACTACTACAAGGTGGTCAGCACCATCCCGGGCGACAAGGCCTACGCACCTTCCAAAGAAGGCGCCTGCCCGCTGCTCAAGCCAGCCGGCTAACGCCCGGCCTACCTGCCGACTGCCTGCGCTGCGCACCCCGCAAGTGCGCAGCGCGACCTACCTGAGAGTGAGACATGAACGAGAACCTGATCAACGGCCAATGGCTGGGCGGCGCCAGCACCCTCCAAAGCTGGAACCCCTCCGACACGCGGGAGCTGGTGGGCGACTACGCTGCCGCCGACGCCGAGCAAATGCAGCAGGCCGTGGCAGCCGCGCGCGCCGCCTTTGACGGCTGGCAGCACACGACGACGCAGATGCGCTCGGACTTCTTGCAGCGCGTGGCCAACCAGATGTTCGCGCAAAAGGAGAGCCTGGGCCTGCTGGTCTCGCGCGAGGCAGGCAAAACCCTGGCCGAAGGCCTGGGCGAGGTGGTGCGCGCCGCGCAGATCTTCCAGTTCTTTGCCGGCGAATGCCTGCGCTATGGCGGCGAGAGTCTGCCCTCCGTGCGCCCGGACATCGGTGTGCAGATCAGCCGCCATGCGCTGGGCGTGGTGAGCCTGATCACGCCCTGGAACTTTCCCATCGCCATTCCGGCTTGGAAGTTGGCCCCCGCTCTGGCCTTTGGCAACACGGTGGTGCTCAAACCCTCGGAATACACACCTGGCGTAGCCCATGCGCTGTTCCGCATTCTGGACGAGCAAGGCCTGCCGCCCGGCGTGGCCAACCTGGTCAACGGCAGCGGCAAGCATGCCGCGCAAGGGCTGCTGAGTGGCGTGGATGCCGTGTCGTTTACCGGCAGCGTGCATGTGGGCCAGAGCATTGCGCAGACCGCCATTGGCGAGATGATCCGCCTGCAGCTGGAGATGGGCGGCAAGAACCCGCTGGTGGTGCTCGACGATGCCGATCTGGATGTGGCGGTGGAATGCGCGCTCAACGGCGCCTTCTTCTCGGCTGGCCAGCGCTGCACGGCCTCCAGCCGGCTGATCGTGACCGAGCGGGTGCATGACCGTTTTGTCGACGCGCTGACGGCGCGCATGCGCGCACTGGTGGTCGGCAACAGCCTGGACAAGGCCACGCAGATCGGCCCGGTCATCAACCAGTCGCAGTTCGACAAGATCCAGCACTACCTGGACCTGGGCAAGCGCGAAGGCGCTGAACTGGTCGAAGGTGGCACGCCCGTGGAGGCAGCCTCCCCCGGCTACTTTGTGCGGCCGGCCCTGCTCACCCGCAGCAACAACGCCATGCGCATCAACCAAGAAGAGATCTTTGGCCCGGTGGCCAGCGTCATCAAGGTCGCTGATTACGACGAGGCGCTGGCGACGGCCAATGACACGCGCTACGGCCTCTCGGCCGGCATCTGCACCACGTCGCTGCGCGCGGCCAACCATTTCCGCCTGCATGTGCGCAGCGGGCTGGCCATGGTCAACCTGCCTACCGCCGGGCTCGACTACCACGTGCCCTTTGGCGGCACACGGGCCTCCAGCTACGGCCCGCGCGAGCAGGGGCGCTATGCGGTGGATTTCTATACCAGCACCAAGACCGCCTACATCGCGTACTAAGCCGTCTTCCACTTTTCCAACGTGCCAATCTTGATACATCCGCAGGAGACCCTCAGCATGACAGACAGCATCGGTTTTATCGGCCTGGGACGCATGGGCCGCTCCATGGCCGCCAATCTGCAGAAAAAAGGCTTCAGCCTCTTGGTGGCCGACCTCAACCCCCAGGCCGTAGAGGCGCTGGTGGCACTGGGCGCAGAAGCTGCGACGGTGCCCGATATTGCACGCCGCTGCACAGTAGTGATCACCATGCTGCCCTCCTCGGTCGAGGTCGAGCAGATCGCCCAGGGCGCTGATGGCATCTTTGCCAATGCGCTGCCGGGCACCATCCTGCTCGATATGAGCACCATCGACCCGCTGGCGACAGACCGCCTGAGCAAGGCCGCCGCTGGCCGCCAGATGACCGTGGTCGATGCGCCCGTGGGCCGCCTGGCCGAACATGCTGACCGGGGAGAGAGCCTGTTCATGGTCGGCGCCAGCGATGCCGATTTCGCCAAGGTCAAACCACTGCTGGATGCCATGGGCACCACTACCTACCACTGCGGCCCTGTGGGCGCGGGCGGGCGCACCAAGCTGGTCAACAACTATGTGGCCATCACCTTGTGCCAGGTCAATGCCGAGGCGCTGGCCCTGTCGCAGCGCTTTGGGCTCGATATCAGCAAAACCCTGCAGGTCCTCTACGGCACCTCAGCCACCAATGGCCAGCTGCGCATGAACTTTCCCAACAAGGTGCTGGCGGGCGATACCTCGCCGGGTTTCACCATCGATCTGGCCCACAAGGATTTGTCGCTGGTCGTCAGCGCTGCGCATGCCGCCCGCGTGCCCATGCCGGTCGCCGCTGCCGTGCATGAATCCTTCAGCCTGGCCCGTGCCAGCCAGTTTGGCGGTATCGATTTTTCCGGCATCGCCGATGTGGTCTGCGAGCTGGCCAAGATCGAGCGGCCCCGGGTGCCAGAAGGCTGGAAGCCCAGCTGATCGCCTTGGACGGCTCAGCTGCGCATGAAAAAACGCCCCGAGGGGCGTTTTCTGCATCCAGCCATTCGCTCAAAGCATGGACGCGCGGTGTGCGGCCACGCCTGCCATCGCGCCATCGGCCACCGCCAGCGCAATGCTGCCCGCTGCACGCGCGCCATCGCCGCAGGCGAACACGTTGGCCACGCTGGTTTGCTGCATGGCATCGACCTGCACATAGGGCCCCATGGGGCCATCGGCCAGCGTGCAGCCCAGCTGCTGAGCCACGGGGCTGGCGGGCGAGGTACGTGGCTGGGTGAACAGGCCTTGCAGGGGGACCGTTCTGCCATCGGCCAGCACCACATCGGCAAAACCGTCGATGCGCAGCACCGGCGTGGCCTCGATCTGGGTGCCACGCCTTGCAAAATCGGCCAAATCACTCTCGCTGGGCACGTAGGCGCCGTTGAGGAACAAGGTGGTTGGCCCCCAGTCGGGCAGCATCAGCCCATGGTGGTGGGCCAGCGGCGATGCGGCAATCACGCCGATCGCGCCGCCACCCACCTCATAACCATGGCAATAAGGGCAATGGAACACGCTTTTGCCCCAGCGCTCTGCCAGGCCCGGCACGGCAGGCAGCGCATCACGTACCCCCGTTGCCAGCACCACGCGGCGCGCCACCAGCAACTGGCCGGCCACTTCAAAAGCCAGCTCGCCGCTGGGCAATACACGGGCCTGCTCGGCCTGGCCCTCGATCCAGCGCACGGTCGGGTACTGCAGCAATTGCGCGCGCGCCTCTCGCCACAGCTGGGCAGGGGCCACACCGTCGCGTGACAAAAAGCCATGCGAGGTACTGCCCGCTTCGTCTACAGAGCGGTTGCGGCGCACACCCGCGTCGATGACGGTAACCTGGCGCCGCGCGCGGGCCAGTTGCAAGGCGGCCGACATGCCGGCGTAGCTGCCGCCAATGACGGCGAAATCAGTGTGAATGTCCATGGTGGTCCTCTATACGGTACGAAGTGGATGTTTTGGCCAGCCGGTGCGCCCGCAAGGAGGTACCGATCTGGGCGGACAGCTGCGCCAGCGTGACCGCGCCTAACTTCTCAAGCAGCGAGGCCTCGGCCTCCTGCATGGCGCTGCGCAGCGAGTGGTTGACCACCTGCGCAACCAGGCATTCGGGGTGGTCCTCGCGAAAGCCCAGCGACACCAGCGCCGGTGCGCCCAGCGCCTGGTGGATGTCGCGCAATGTTGTCTCGCCCCAGCCGGCTGCAATCAGCCAGCCACCCCCATGGCCTTTGCCGGACGAGACCATGCCGGCATCGCGCAAGCCGGCCATCAGGCGCCGCAGCACCACGGGGTTGGTGTCCATGGTTTGCGCCAGCACCTCGGAGGTCAGCGGCGTCTGCGCCTCTGCCAGGTGCAGCAGCACATGCAGAACATCGGAAAACTGGCTGTTGTGTTTCATGCAACTATTGTAGTTACATGAAATGACTTGGCGTCGCTGGCTGTCTCCATAACCATTTCCGGGTTAAGGGGCAAGCGCCGGCCACCACCCGCCAGCGCACCACTATCCCATGCCACAATCGCCCACCCTCCCCACCCATCGCAAAGGAATGGCCTTGTTCAAAAAGCTGGAGTCCGTCGTGTTGTTTGTCGCCGATATCGATGCAGCGGCCACTTGGTATGCGCAGCTCCTGGGCGCTGAGGTACAGCAAGAGAACGCGCACTATGCGTTTGTGCAGGGGCCGGGCTTGTTGATCGGCTTTCACCCGGTCGATGGCAAATGCCCGGGTGGCGTCGGCGGTACGACGGTGTACTGGGAGGTGGCTGACCTGGACGCCGCCGTTGAGCGCCTGCAGGCCCACGGTGCACAGCTGTACCGTGGGCCGATCACCACCAGCCTGGGGGCAAGCGCCGCCATGCTGCTGGACCCCTTTGGTTGCAGCCTGGGGCTTATCTGCCCCGCGGAGGGCCAGTCGGCGCCGCAGCTTTGATGCGGAAAGCTGCGCTTACTGCAAGGCTTGGTCCACCGCCGGCGCGACCTGCAGATGCAGGATGCTGAAGTACAGCGTGATATCGCCTTGCTGGTCGACAAAGGTACCGATGGCGCGCTGCAGGCGGGCGGCAATGCAGAGGCATTCTGTCGCCTCAGGCCGGCCACCAGGAATGCGCGCGGTGGTCAACAAGGCCAGTTGGTGCTCGCGGCCAAAGTCATGCACGACCTCCAGCGCCTGGCCATGCTGGGCAGGGATGTCGGCATTGGCCCAGCTCCACACAAAGCTGCCATCGCTCTGGCTGCTGGTGCCCACCAGGCAGACGGTGCCCTGCACCGCGTGCAGCGGCCCCTGCAACACCAGGCTGGCGTTCTGCAAATCCCAGTGGTACTGGGGCGCAGCGAGCAGGCCAAACTGGCGTGGCCATTCGGTATTGCGGGCCATCATGGTCTCGACGGCTTCTCGGCTCCAGGCAGCCCAGTCGGTCTCGCCCGCATCGGGGCTGGTGGTGGTGTCGTTCATAGCGCTAGCGGTTCAAAATGCAGCCGCCATTGTCGGCCAATCCCGGGGGGCTGCGCCGATAAAAACCGCTCCGCAGGGCGCTACAGCGCCTGCGACTTGTTGGGTGCTATTACAAGGACATAGGCATATATCACTCCTTCACCCATGCTTGCTCTGAAGCATCCCAATTCGAGCGCCGAGCATTCTCATACGCGCTTGTCGGTCATACTCCAGTGTGAGCTTCAATATCTCTGCCTCTTGGCTCTTTTTTCCTAGCAGCTGCTGCAGCTCACGCAACTGCCGTAAAACATCGGTGAACAGCTCTAACGCAACACCTTGTTCGCCTGGCTTAAGGGGTATGAGCAGACCTTGCTCATACTGCCTGCGCCACAGAAACAGCAAATTTGTATTGATACCATAATGACTCGCCACCATTGATACAGATTGCCCAGCAGCATAGGTTTGCTGAATGATCGCCAATTTTTCTTGCTTAGACCACCTTCTTCTTGCTCGTGGCTCTAAAGCACTTATATCTTGCAAACAGTGATCATGAGAGGGAGTATTCCTCATACTTTGCTATTTTTATATTTTATTTAGCCAGGTCAAATATGCGTACGCTCGCCGGACGGCCAAGAAATCTGACGCCAGCACCACGGCTGCCTGAATCAAAAGTGCGATAGCAAATCCACGCCAAAAGCCATCGCTTGATGCTATAAAAAATATAAACAATCCAATCAAAAATAATCCCAGCTCAAAACTTAGATAAATTGAAAAGCCTTTCAACGTGCTTTGCATTCTTGATATTTCATCCTTAACCGCCAAAGACTTTTGCACGACTATTAACCTTGCCATGCTTTGTGCCTGTTTTGGGCTCGTCACAAGAATTGTTGCGCCTACGCTAATTTGAATGACTGCCATTGCAAGCATTGCAATGGCAGCTCCTCTCCAAAATGCACCATTGCGCCAACCCCATGCGGCGATGCAGATAGCCAGCAGGCCAATAATTACCAGTATGGTCGCACTTACGCGCTCAGCATTCAAATAGCTTTGAATCATTGCCTCCCTTCAGAGGTGCAGGCCGTCCCGGCCTGCATGACACTGCGAAGTGTCTTTTACTCGATCCCTTTATCCATATAGAGCCGCTCGTTGGCCATGGTTCTGCGATTGGCAGCGGCCAAGGGCCTTCTCTATTTGCCTAAGCGGTGACTGCAGCACGCGCCAAGGCCGCATCTTGCTCGGGGGTCCCTCCAGAGACTCCGATGGAGCCAATCAAAAGACCATCCTCATTGAAGAGCGGCAGGCCTCCACCCATCAGCAACAGGCCTCCGCTGTGAACGTGGTCAAAGTGGGCAAGGGGCTGGCCGATCTGCAATGGGGGGTTGAGAAATTCGGATGGTGCTTGGAACATGACTGCTGTACGAGCCTTGGCGATCGACAGCTCATTGGACGCGAGCCAGGCACCGTCCATCCTGGAAAAGGCCACGAGGTGCGCGCCCGTATCCATGATCGCGAATACTGCATTCAAGCCATTTTTTTGAGCGGCTACACGGCCTTGCGCCAGGATCCGATTGGCATGGTCTAGCGTGATCTCAGACATCCTGAGTCCATTCAGTTTCTTGCCACTTCTTAGCGGCTTCGATGGTCGCAATTGGGCGCATGGTGCGATAAAGGTGCTTGTCAGCCGGAATGATCTCGACCATTGCGTCGATCCTCTCTTGAGGATCTGCTTGGCCCACCAAACTGCCACTGAAATCAGGCATGGGAACCACGGCGGCTTTTTCGTCATACCACTGTACGTAGCTCTCCGCACCGGTGTCATTGAACCCAGTACCAAAAACGCCCGGATTGACAGTGGCGACCTTCACGCCATGGGGCTCAAGCTCTGCCTTCATAGAGCCTGCAATGGCCTCGATGGCGTGTTTGGTGGCGCAATAGATACCCAGGAACGGCACAACCAGAATGCCGCCCATCGAAGATGTCCAGACGATCTTGCCTGACTTGCGAGCCACCATTTTCGGCACGATGGCCTGTACAAGCTCCAGGTGTCCAAATACGTTGATATCGAAAGACTCCCGCACCCTTTGCATTGGAATGTCGACGACGGAGCCGCCCTCCATAACACCCGCGTTCAAGACCAGTACATCTGGATCAAACGAGCCTGCATGGGCGATATCGATGGGATCGAGCAAGTTCAACTTGATGACGTCCAAACTGACTCCCGCCGTCTTTGCATCTTCACGCAAGGTGCGCACTTGTGGCCAGGTTTCGGCAGCTGCAACGACTGTATGACCCAGACGTGCCAGCTCGATGGCAGCGCCTCGTCCGAAGCCCGAGCTAGCACCAGTGATCAAGATTTTTTGAGACATTCGTGTTCCTTTGAAGTGATGACACGAGTGTAAAAATCCATTTATAAATGAACAATAAGCCCTGGCTTTACAGCTAAGTGAGGTCAATTCATCAATCAGAAATTCCGTCCCTCAGCTTTGAGCAAGGGGGAGAGACTCTGAGTTAGACTGGCCGGCAATTAGACTCAGACTATTCAGGGGGTACTCGCTTGAACACTGTTGTCGATCTAATCAATGAGCTTATCAATCACATTGGCGGCATTGAGTTTTTAGTTTTGGGCGAGTAAACCGCTTTCTTCAGACTCGACCAATCAGAGGATTTATTTCTCTCAGCACTTATTTGCAAGCTCAATATCTCAGTTGAACGAATTCAGATTTTATTGAAAACAAATTCATATTTTTAGCGAGACATCAATTGAAATGGAAAATGCACACCGACCCAAGAACGGAGATTTTTTTGCATTTGCAGTATTTCTTGCAGTGGCATCTCGTGAGAGCTTTCGGGGGGCGGCTATAGATCTTGACATTACGCCTTCTGCCGTAAGCCATTCCGTAAAAGGGATGGAGCAGCGCTTAGGGGTTCGACTGGTCAATCGCACCACTCGCAGTGTCTCGCTTACTGAAGCGGGTGAACGGCTAGCTGCGAAGTTACGCCCAGCAATGACAGCCATTGAAGATGCACTACGTGACGTAGATCAGCTTCGGCAGATGCCCAGAGGTACGGTGAGAATCAATGCCAGTGAGGGAGCAATACGCATAATTTTGCTGCCTATCCTTGCGCAGTTTTTGAAAATGTACCCCGAGGTTCAATTAGATATAGTGAGCGACGGGCGATTGAGCGACATCATCGGAGAGGGTTTTGACGCAGGTATCCGTCTTGCCGAAGCGGTGCCCAAGGATATGATTTCTGTACCTTTGGGCGGAGATGTGCGCTTTGCTGCGGTTGCATCACCACAGTACGTGGCTGAGCATGGATGCCCCCAAGTTCCTCAGGATCTCTACCGCCACTCCTGTGTTCGGTTTCGCTTTGAAAGCGGCAAGATCTATCGGTGGGAGTTTGAACGACACGGAGCGAGCGAAGTCATTGATGTGAAAGGACCTCTGACCCTTACCGACCAGTCTCTGATGGTCGAAGCTGCAATGGATGGCGTGGGTATCGCATTTGTACCAGACCACCTGGTACAACATGCGCTAAAGGATGGCAGGCTCATTCGGCTATTAGAAGACTGGTGCCCGCCATTTCCTGGACTGTGCCTTTGCTATTCTGGACATCGACAGATATCTACAGCTTTACGCGCACTCATTGACATGGTTAAAGAAAATAATCCGCATGCAAAATCTTGACTATGAAGAAATGTGATTATTCAAAAATGTGTAAACAAAGCATGACCAGCAATATTTTTGGTTGTTTTCAATTTACATTCCAAGACGCATCCAGCCCGAACGCACACAGGGCACTCCCGGGCATGCAGGCCGGCTGTCCGCATTAACCGATCCGCCAGCTTGCCAGTCTGAGCAACCACGCCCTCGAGGGCTCTCAATTTGCATGCAGTGAGAATATCTTCAAGATCCATCAGAAGCTACAACAACGCGAAACGCCCGGGATCACCGGGCGCTTTTCGAGTGGCAAGACACCACGAGTTTCACCAACACATGGCAATTCGTCGCTCTGTCGCCTTGTTTGAGGCATCCAGTCGCAAACAACACGGCACCCTACACGCCCATCAGCGATGAGCGGCTTTCAAAATAGCAGAGCTGGTAGTGCTCCCCAGCCCTGTGGCACCCAGATCAGTTCAGGCCGAGCATGCCGCGCAGCTTGGACAGGTCTTCTGCCAAGGTGTTGACGCGGCCCGCCAGAATCTTGCGGTCCCCCTCGCCCAACTTGGTGTACAGCTCAAAGCTGCCATCGGGCTTGCGGTACTTGGCCAAAATATCGAACACGGTCTTGAAGTTGGCAGCGGTCTTGTCGACAAAGGCCTTGTCCTTTTTCTCGACCAGGGGGCGCAGCAGCTCAAAAATCTTGTCCGCACCTTCAAAGTTGGCCTGGAAGTCGTCCAGATCGGTGTGGCTGTAGCGCTCTTCCTCGCCCGAGATCTTGGTGGCAGCCACCTCTTCCATCAACACGGCCGCGCCGCCCACCACCTTTTCTGGCGGGAAGGTCAGGCCCCCCACGCGCTTTTGCAACTCCTTGGCATCGGCCAGCAGCTTGTCGGCAAAGGGGGTCAGGCCCTTGGTGCTTTTCTCCACCCACAGGCCGTACTCGATGCGGTGGAAGCCGGTAAAACCGGGATCCTTCTCGGCCTTTTCATGGTCGTCTGCGCGCGAATCCATGCTCTTGTCCAAGTCGGCAAACAGCTCGGCAATCGGCTCGATGCGCTCATAAGGGCGGCGCACCTGGGCATACATCTTCTTGGCCTCTTCGACCTTGCCGGCCTTGACCGCGTCGGTAAAGGCCTGCACGCCTTTGACCAGCTCGCGCAGGTTGGTGTTGACGTAGAGCTTGTACTCCGCCAGGGGCTTGACCAGCTCCAGCGCAGACACGCCCTCTGCCGCCCAGCTGGACAAGGGGACGAGGCTGGCACTGCCGGCCAGCACCAGGCCTTGCAAAAATTGGCGACGCATAAACATACGAGAACTCCTAGACTGTTAGATTGATAATTTTTGGCTTCCAGTACCCGATCACCCAAGCCCTACCGGCAACATCCCATCGAAGGTGGGTTGCCGCCCAGGCTTTGCAGTACAGACACCAGTGGCTGCTTAGGAACTTGAATCAGGCCTTGGCGGCAGCGGCCAGCAGGCTGCGGCCCAGCCAGTCATGGGCATCGGCGACGCCTGGCAGGGCGTAGAAAAAGCCCCCGCCAATCGGCTTGATATATTCTTCGAGCGGCTCGCCATCCAGCCGTTTTTGCACGGTGACAAAGCCCTTGTCCAGGTCGGCCTGGTAGCAGATGAACAGCAGGCCCATCTCCAGCTGACCCGACTTGGTCACGCCATTCGAGTAGTTGAACGGGCGGCGCAAAATCAGGTTGGCTTCGCTGGCATGCGTGCGCGGGTTGGCCAGGCGGATATGGGCATCCATCGGCGTCTTTTTGCCCTCGGCATCGGCCGCATAGTCCGGCGTGTCGTGCTCGGTCTTTGTGCGGGCGTCCAGCGGCGCACCACTGTCCTTGTCGCGGCCCATGATGGCCTCTTGCTCGCCCAGGGGCGTGCGGTCCCAGCGCTCGACAAAATTGCGAATGATGCGCACCACCTGGTAGCTGCCGCCAGCGGCCCAGGCGGGCTCGTCCGACCCGGGCTGCACCCAGACAATGCGGCGCATCATCGCGTCATCATCGGACTGGGGGTTGGCCGAGCCATCGCGGAAACCTAGAAAGTTACGCGCGCTCTCTGCCGGTTGGCCCACGGCAGCGGGGATGGGCGGCACCGAGCCCTCCTGCTTCCAGCGCACCACCAGCAAATCGGGCAGGTTCTTGATGATGTCGCGCAGCGCGTGGATATTGGTATCGGGCGTGTTGGCGCAAAACTGGATCGACAAATCGCCATGGCACAAAGCGGCCTGCAGCGCATCGTTGGGGTGCTGCTGCATGGCGGTCAGCCGCTTGGGCGCCAGGTCTTTCAGGCCAAAGCGCGCATCAAACAGGCTGCGGCCCACGCCGACCGTCACGGTCAAGGCATCGGGCTGCACATCGGGGCCCAGAATGCCGGAGCCTGCTGGCGGCAGCTTGGGGTCCAGCGTGGGCTGCAGACCGCCTTGGGTCAGAAAGCGGATGCGCTCGGTCAGGGTCTTAAAGAGCCGCTCCAGCTCCGCCGCGTTGCTGGCCAAAACATCAAAGCTGACCACCATGCCCGCCAGCGGCCGGGGGGTGACGATACCGGCCTGGTGTTTGCCATAGAACGGCACGCGCTGCTGCGTAACGCTGCTGTGCGGTGCGTCTGCCACCTGGGTATTGCCGGGAGAGGCGTCCTCGGCAGCCAATGCCTGGCGCGCGGGCATGCCCGCCAGCACGCCGGCGCCCATTACGCCAGCGGCCTCACCCAGCCAGCGCCGCCTGCTGGGGTCGGTACCCTCTGGCGCGATGGATTGAGACGCGTTCCTGTTTTTAAAAAAAGACATGCGCTGCTTTCTGTGTGTTATTTGTAGAAATAGAAGGCGAAAAGTTTAGGGCTGCAAGCCCAGCGCTGCATTGACCTTGGCCATGCTTTGCGATACCTGGTAAAGCGCTTGGGCCAGGTTCTGGCACTGCACCGGGTTCAGCGCCACGCCGGCAATATCAGCGGCCTGGCTGTCATCGGCGGGCACGCCCAGGTCATCGAGGCGCTGGCGCAGCTTGGCCAGGCTGTCCTGCAGCTGCTGGTTCAAGCCCGGATTGGCATGGGCCAGCACGGGGCTTAGCACCTGCTGGGCCTTGTTGGCCGCTGCCCAGCTGCCATAGACAAACTGCAGCACCGCCCGGCCCTGCTCGGCCGTGGTCGCCTCGCCCGGGATCAGGGTGGAGGCCCGCTCCAGCGCCTTGGCAGCCGCTGCGGCAATGCTCTGGGGTTGCAGGGCCACATCGCCCAGGCGCTGGGCCAGTTGCTGCACATCCTGCTGCAGGCTGGTGGCCAGCGGCAGCAGCTGATCTGAGGCCTCGCCCGCTTGCAGGCCTGCCGCAATGCGCTGCAAGCCGACAAAGGCCGGGTCCTTGTCGCGCAAGGCAAAGTCCGCGGCACGCGCATCGATGCGGGCGTTCAAATCGCCGTACTGCACCGCCAGCGGTGCCAGCTTTTGGTATTGGCCGCGCGCCAGCGCCGCCAGTTGCAGCGCATCGGCCGGGTAGCCATCGGCGGGCGCGGCCGTGCCGTCTGCCGGCTGCGCCAGGCGCTGCTGCAAGGCATCCACCATCTCTTGCAGGCTGGCCACCTCGGTCAGCATATAGACCTGGTACTCAGCCAAAGCGCCCAAGAATGCGGTAACGGGCGGCTTGGCCGCCTCGGCCTTGAAGGCCTCGGTCGTCGTCACCGTCAAGCTGCCGCGCGCGGCATTGAGCAGGCCGCAGGTCATCTCATAGCTGCCGGGCGCCAGGCGGGCGCTGAGCTGCTGGGTCATGCCGGGCAGAATGTTCTCGCGCTCTTCGAGCACCATCACGCCGTCCAGAATTTCCCACTCCAGCGCGCGCTGCGACTGGTTGACAATGCGAAAAATCACCTTGCCTGCAGGTACGGTGACCGCGTTGGGGGTGCAGGTGCCCTGGTTGATCTCGATGGTTACCACCGGTACGCCATCGGCTGCGGGATCGCCGCCGCCACCCGCGATGCGGGCATGCGGGGCAGTCGATGCCTGCCAAAAGGCGGCAGCACCGAGCACGAAAACGACGAGGCTGCCCAGCACCACGGGACCCAGGCGGGGTGCAGACTCTGCAGAATCAGGGCTGGTCCGCGCTGCGGCGGGCACTTGAGGGGCGGAAACGGCTGCGGCACCAGGCGCGGCTTTGACCGGCCAGAAAAACATCAGCAAGGTGACCATCAGGTACAGCGCCCAGGCCAGCACTTCGCCGACGACCGGCGCATGCATATAACCCAGCAAGCCACCCAAAATCACACCCAGTGGGCTGTCTTCGGGCAGCACGCCACTGCTGTCGAACACCACTTGCTGCAGGTGGTTCCAAATACCGGCCTCGTGCAGGCGGCGCACCGCGCCCGCCAGCAGGCCCGCGGCCACCACCAAGATGAAGATGCCGGTGTAGCGGAAGAACTGGCGCAGATTGATGCGCACGCCGCCCTTGTACAGACCGATGCCCAGCAGCACCGACAGCGCCACGCCCAGGAAGGCGCCGGCAGCCGCGCTCCAGCCCGAGCTTTGCTGGAAGATGGCCAGCAAGAAAAAGACGGACTCGACCCCTTCGCGGGCCACAGCCAAAAAGACCATGCCGATCAGCGCCCAACTGGCGCTGCCCGAGGTGCTGAGCGCCTTGTCGACGGAGGCCTGCAACTCGCCCTTGATCGAGCGGGAGGCCTTGCGCATCCAGAAGACCATGCCGGTGAGCATGCCCACCGCGATAAAGCCGACCAGGCCTTCAAACAGCTCCTGCTGCTTTTGCGGAAACTCGGCCGCCATCCACTGCAGGCCAGCGCCGACGAAAAGCGACAGCCCCAGCGCCAGAAACACCCCGGCCCAGACAGCGGGCATCAGGCGCGCACGGCCCGTGTGGCGGAGGAAACTGGCAATGATGCCAACGATCAGCGCGGCTTCAATGCCCTCGCGCAGCATGATCAAAAAAGGAACCAGCATGTAATGTGTTGCTCAAGCGGGGGCGCTCACCGGCGGGCGGCACCCCTGCTGATCTTTCTCAGTTCTGTCGATAAATTCCAAGCCGCACAGGGCCTACGCCCGGGCCTGTGGTGGGCACGGCTGCAATGCCTGCGATGGCCGCGCTTTCAACGGCCTACCGCGCTCCTGCAAGGGGCCCGCAGGCCACAGCAATGCGGCGATGCAGCAAAGGCAGGTGCAGCATATTAAGACCAAACCGCCACTGCTGGGGGAGGCCACAGGCACCGCCTACACCCTGGCACATTTTTTACAAGCAAAAAGCGGCATTTTAGCATCACACATATGGGATTAAAGCTATCAATTAGATAGCAACGCATCGCAAAGAAACACCCCTGCCGTCAACATGGCGTAAGCACCGCTGGCTCCCAGCCCAAGGGCTTGGTGCAAGCCCGCGCGGTGCCACAGGCAGGCCGGCCGATTTACAGCCCCAGTTTTTCGGTCAGGCGAACCAGGTCGGCCAGCGATGTCAGCTGCAGCTTGCGCATGGCATGGCCCCGGCGCACTTTCACGGTGACTTCGCTCAGCTGCAATTGGTGTGCAATTTGTTTGTTCAACAGCCCTTGCACCACCAGGCGCACTACCTCGCGCTCGCCGTCATTGAGTGTCTGCCAACGGCCCTGGATCTCCGCCCGGGCGGCCTGCTGCAGGCGCCAGGCACGGTTTTGTTCAATGCCTTGGTGGATCGCATCGAGCAGGTCCTGGTCCCGAAAGGGTTTGGCCAGAAAGTCGATGGCACCGCTCTTAATGGCTTTGACCCCCATCGGAATATCGCCATGGCCGGTGATGAACACCACCGGCAGATGCAGGCCCAGCGACTGCATCTGGCGCTGAAACTCCATGCCGCTTTGCCCAGGCATGCGCACATCCAGCACCAGGCAGGCAGGCGCATCGGCCAGCGGCTGGGCAAGCAACTCGGCGGTGGACGCAAAGGCCCGCACCTGCAGACCAACGGAGGCGAGCAAATCCTCCAGCGCGGCGCGCACCGAGTTGTCGTCATCGACCACGTACACCATGGCGGCCTCGCTCATGCTGCGGCCTCCTCTTGTGCCACCGGCACGCTGAACGCAAACACCGCACCACCCTGGGCACGGGGCTCGGCCCAGATGTGGCCGCCATTGGCTTCCACCATGCTGCGGCTGATGCTCAGGCCCACGCCCATTCCCTCGTGCTTGGTGGTCCAGAAGGCTTCAAACACCTTCTCCTGCGCCCCGGCTGGCAGGCCCGCGCCCCTGTCCGATACCCGCAGGACGATCTTGTCATCCACCAGAAGTGTTTCGAGCAGGATGGTGCGGCGCGGGACGTCCACTGCAGCGCTGGCCTCCATCGCATTGCGCAGCAGGTTGGCGACGACTTGCTGAATCTGCACGCTGTCTGCCAGCGCCAGGGGCAGCGCGTCTGCCAGGTCGGCACGCAGCGCGATCGACTGGCGCTGCAGCTCTGCCTGCGACAGCGCCAGCACCTCCCGCACGGCTGCGTTGAACACAAAAGGACGGGTGCAGGCAGGCGCACCTTTGGTGAGATTGCGCACCCGGCCAATGATGCCGCTGGCCCGGTCCGCATCACCCAGAATGCGATGCACCGCCTGCCTGGCCTTGTCCAGGTTGGGCGGCTCCTGCTCCATCCAGCGCCGGCAGGCATGGCCGCTGGTGACGATGGCGGCCAGGGGCTGGTTGATTTCATGCGCAATCGAGGTCGTCAAGCCCTCCAGGCTGTGGATGCGCGAGAGGCGTTGCAGGCGCTCCTGGGCATCATGGGCCGCTACGCGTGCCGCCTCTGCTTTGTAGGCGAGGTAGCCGGTGATCAAGATGGCCACCGTGCTGATGAGCATATTGATCAGGCCTGCGCGGTAGTCGCCATCGGTGGTGATGAAAAAGCTCAGCCAGGTCAGGCCGATACAAGCCCCTGTCAAGCGCATGAGCCCACGCTCGGCCAGCACATGCGCCATGGCCAGGATGACCACGGTGTAGAACACCGACACCGCCACTTCGTAGCGGGTGGTGGTATCGATCAGAAACAGCACGGCAATGGCAAGCACCATGGCCGTCAAATGGGCGCCTCGGCTGCGCCAGCGCGGTGTTGGCAGGGGCTGGGTCTTCATCAAGTTCCGTCAAAAAATAGTGAATGCGGGGTGCATGGATCGCAAAAGGCTAACACGGCAAGCGGCGCCCCGGGCCCGCCATCGTGGCAAAGGCGGGCCGCATCAGAAACGGGTATTCACTCCAAAAGCCATGCGGCTCACGGTGGGCTGCGTCGCATCCACGGCCGCATCCAGTGCATAGGCCCGGCCATGGGCCACAAAAGCATACAGGCTGGTGCGCAGCGACAGCGGGTGGATGTAGCCCAGAGACATCACCTGGCTGGTTTTGGCGCTTGCGCCACTGCCCTGCCATGCCCAGTTGGGCCGCGCCTGGGACCATTGCAGCTGCAGCTCTCCCGGGCCAGCGGGAATGGACGCCCCCACATAGAGGGCATCCAGGCGGCCGCCATCCACAAACTCGATCGGCCCCAGCCCTTGGAGGCCTGCCGCCTGCAGCTCGACAGGGCCATCACCGCCATTGCGCCCGACAAAGCCATTGCGCTGGCGGCTCCAGCCAGCGGCCAAGCGTGCAAAGCCAAAGTTGTAGCTGGCACCCAGCTGCGCAGCACTGGGGCGCTGGTCGCCCATCCCCGGCAGGCGCACGCTGCTGGCCTGCTCCCAGCTCGCAGCCAGCAGCCAGGGGCCGTCTTCGTAGCGCAGCGCCAGGCCATAGAGCTTGTGGGATGCACTGGCGGCGCCGGCGCTTGCGCCCGCGTCTGCGCTGTCCAAGCTGTAACTGGCTCCCAGTTGCACACCGCCCCACTGCGGGCTGCGCCAGCTCAATTGCCGGGGCACCTGGTAGTTGTCCGAGGCGCGCATCAGCGCCCCCAGGCCGAAATCCTTCCACGACCCCACCTCGATCAGACTGACAAAGGCCTGGCCTACGGTGTATTGGCGCCCCAGCCGCAGCTCCCCCAGGCTGGGATGCCCCAGCCCCACCCAGGACTGGTAGTTGAACGGTCGTGCTGGATCGTCTGGCGCGCCATGGACTGTGTCGATACCGCCCTCCAGCACAAAGGCGGCGTAGCTGCCGCCGCCCAGCATCTCGCGCCCCTGCAAGCCCCACAGTGAGTCCGATTGGCCGCCGCTCAGCAGGCCCTTGACCGTCGCGGTGCCACTCTCCCGGGTCCAGGCCATGGCGGTATCGACCGTGCCATACAGGCGCACGGCGGTCTGGGCATGGACAGGCGCCGCCAGCCACGCGGCCAGGGCTGCTGCGCAACTGACCAGCAGGCCAGGCCCACTCGGTCGCGGCTGGGGCCGGGGCGACGCTGCCGAGCCCGGGGCAATGAAATCAAGAAACGGAAATGGCATGGCTAAGAGGTACATGGCTGGGCCCGGTAGCTGAAGATAGGCAGGTGAAAGATAAAGGGCAAGCGGGCAACAAAGCATTGGTGCAAAAAACAACCCAAGGACTCAGGGACAGGCATCCAGAACAGCGGGCCGCTGAGGCCATGCCCGCACCGCCCTGTGACGCCCTTCAGTCAAAAGCACCTGCATTCAGCGCAAGCTGCCCGATTGCTTGACCATCCAGACCGGTATGGCCGTGAGCACCAGCACGGCGAGCAGCTGCATCCACAGCGAGCCCTCCCAGGACAGCTCGGGCATCACGCGGAAGTTCTGCCCGTACCAGTTGATCAAGGCCGTGCCCGGAATAAAAGCCGCCCAGAGCACACTGAAGACCTTGGTGACATTCAGGTCGCTGGTGGCCACAGTCTCCTCGGCCGCGCGGCGATGGAAGCGCTGGCGCTCCAGCATGAAGCGCCCTCTGCGCTGCACGCCTTCAATCTCAGCGAGCAAGCCATCGACCGGGAGCCGGTCCCCCACGGGCCCGCGCCAGGCAACACGGCGAAGGTGTGACGCCGCCCGCGCCAGGTCGTCCAGCGACTGCAGCACTACCGACAGCGGGCGGTTGAGCATGGACAGATGGCTGTCAACATCGGTCAGGTCTTGCGCACCACGCGTGCCCTGGGTGCCAACCGCCAGCTGAAAGGCCCGCAGCGATTGCATGGAGACCGCAAGGCCCTCGTCGATGCGATCGAGCACCAGGCTGGCCTGGGCCAGCAGCTGGTGCAGCAGCACGAGTGCGATGGCCTGGGCGCTGTCGGGCGACAAGCCCTGGGCTTGAATGCGCTCCAGCGCCTGGCCCGGGCGCAGCATGGGGTAGCCGGTTTCCACCGTGTACAAGCACTGGGCATCGCCAGACGCGCACCAAAGCAGGTCGGCAACCAGCACCTGCCCCTCTTGCACGCGGGCACAACGGATGCGCAGGGCAGCGCCTGGCCGCGCCGCCATCTGGGGCACCAGGTCCATGCCATGGTGCTGGCCAAGCGCTTGCAGCGCCTCGGGGCTGCTGGCATGCAGTCGACGCCAGGCAGACAACTCTGGGATCGGGTTCATCGCATCCAGCCCTTGCGTTTGATGTAGGCCAGGGGCATCAAGGCGAACAGGCCCGTCAGCGCCATCACCATCCACTCCCCCCAGGGCAACTCCAGCTCCGGCATATAGGCAAAGTTCTGCCCATAGAACGCAGCCACCAAGGTCGGCGGCGTGAAGACGGCGGTGACGACGGTAAACACCTTGATCACCTGGTTTTGCTTGATGTCCAAGGTGGTCATCAGCGACTGCTGCAGGTTGCGGATCTTGTCGTGCTGGAAGCGGGCATAACGGCGCAGGCTGTGGATATCGGCCAGCAGCACCGGCAGGCGCTGGGCAAAGCGCGCATCGCCCGCGGCCCGGCGCAGCCAGCGGCCTGCGCGCGCCAGCATCAACTGGCCCTCAACCGTTTTGGCCACCAGCTCTTCCGCCTCACCCAGCGCGATGGCCGTGTCG
Source organism: Comamonas sp. BIGb0152 (assembly GCF_024809975.1). Lineage (GTDB taxonomy): Bacteria > Pseudomonadota > Gammaproteobacteria > Burkholderiales > Burkholderiaceae_C > Comamonas. The sequence continues at coordinate 163,430 of NZ_JANUDY010000010.1, read as the reverse complement.
GCAATATCGGCCACGCCGGCCTGGCGCTTGGCCGTATCAAAGCCGCCACTGGCGGCGGCCACGGCATCGCTGCGTTCATCCAGGCGCGCGGCGATATCGCGTATGGTCCCATGGGCGGCGTCATTGAGCGCTTCGAGCATGCAAAACAGCATCGCGCAGGGGTCGAGCGCACAACCGTCGCCCATGGCCGCAAACAGCTGCTCACCGGCCTGGTCCAACGCATCTAAACGCAGGCCTTGCTCCACGCTGATCAACACCTGCTTGCCCAGGGCGAAGACCACGGTGGTTTCGAGAAACTCGCCATCCTGGCAAATCACCAGTTCCACAGGAATCACGACAAAATCGCCCTCTTCCAGCGCCGCCCTACCGCGCCGGGTGCACAGATCGAGGCCCTGTAGGCGCTGCACGGCCTCCAAGGAATCGCGCTGTGCGCTGCTCAGCCGCAGCCAGCCAGCTTGGGCCAGGCGCGCATCCATCAGACCGCCAGCGATATTGGCATTGATATGCGCCGAGTTCATGGTTGCTCCGCCGGGGTCGCCAGCACCACGGGACCGCGCTGCTCGGCGGGCTCGGCTGGCTCAGCCAGTGCTGAGGGTTTGTCTTGCGCTGCCATCACATAGCCACCGTAAACATGCAGCGCTGCAAAGCTGCCCATAATGAGCGCGTACAGCACCACCACGGCGATCATGATTTCGCGCTCGATCTGCGCTGTGCGTGGGCGGTTGGCACGTGCCTCGTTGATGGCCTGGCGGCGCTGCATGGCCGCCTGGCTCGCGTCCTGCAGTGTCAGATCGGCATTCCAGACGAGACCCTCCAGGTTGCGGGAGAGCGTCGTGTACGTGGTCTTGGTTTGGTCAATGGGATGCGGCATCGGAGTATCTCTTGTGAAGGGGGTAAGCCATAAGGGCAACTTGGCAGCGCCAGTCGTTGGCAGCCCGGACTGGCCCGGCCCGGCCCGGCCTGGCCTGGCCTGGCTTGGCAATGGCCATCGCGCGGTTTAGCGCAGCCAGCCTCGGTGTTTGACGTAGAGCAGCGGCAACAGCGCCAGCACCGCCGTCAGCACGATGGTGATGGGCTCGCCGTACTGCCACTCCAGAATCGGCATCCTGGCCACATTCATGCTGTAGTAGGTGGAGATCAGCATCGCAGGCAGGAACACGGCCGTCACCACGGAGAAGACCTTGACGATCTGGTTCTGCTTGACGTTCAGCGCCATGTTGTTGGTCGCCTGCAGCAGCCGCACCCGGTCATGCACAAAGCTCACATGGTCCTCGACGGCCTCGATGTCCTCGATCAAGCTGGCAAACAGCGGCTGGAGCTGCGCATCGCTGGCAGGCAGGCGTGACAGCACATGGCGGGCAGCCAGTGCAAGCTGCAACTGGCTCTCGATGCAGTCCGACAGCAGCTCTTCGACCTCACCCAAATCAAGCTGGGCCGAGACCACATCGCTGACGCCGAAATCGCGATCCCGCGCCTCCAGGCTATTGAGCACGGAATTGGTCTGCACCAAGACCCGGCCCAAATCGCTGTTGAGCGCGTCCAGCAGCTCATCGCAGGCATCATTGATCGCCTGCAAAATCACTGCAAAGCTCTCGAATGCGCCCGCCGCGTGCCCCTGGCGCCCTAACCGGCTCTGCGCCATCTCCAAGGCCTGTGGCGCCGGGCTGGGCTCCAGCGACAAGGCCATGCCACGGCCGACAACCAACACGACGCGGCTGGCCTGCTTGCGCCCCTGCTCCATGCCCAAAAAGGTGATCGCAAAGTAGCTGCGATCGCCGTCGTGGCTCAGATTGCCTTGCAAGCTGTGGTTCAGGTCGATGCTCAGGCTTTGCAGGAGCCCGGCCAGCTTGCCGGACTCGTCGGCGCTGATCCGCAGCCAGGCGGGCATGGCATCAGGGCGTGCGTCTGCGGCAGGGGGAGAAAGATCGGGTCGTTGGTGGAGGTTCATGGGGGCGATCCTTGCGGGGTCTGCAGCTGGGGTGGTGGCATATCGGACTTGATCGCACGCGCGCTTTCATAAAAGCCCGAATGCGAGCCCGAGGTGGACGAGGTCTTGGTCTCCCGGTCGTAATTGCCCACATGCAAAGCCGCCACGGCCAGAACCAGGATGCCCCAGGTGAGGCCCAGCATCGAGAATGACAGCCGCTCATAGCGCGACCAGGAGCGGGGTGCCTGCGGCAGCACGCGACAAGGTCGGCGCGCAGGCCGACTCCAGACCAAGGTATGGAGGGGCAGTTGGGCGGATGGAAACGATCCGCCTGGCGGAACGCAGTGGGTATGCGGCATGGTGCAGCCTTGTCTGGGCGCCCCGGCTCCGCCCAGGACGCAGACTAGGTGCGTCATGGGCTGGCGGGGCAGCATGGTGAAAAGAGCGAAGAGCGGCCTCAGGCGCTGCGCTTGGCAGACGCTGGTGTCAGCGGCAGTCGATGGAGATCACAGGGGATGGCCGCTGCGGGCACATCTGCGCGCGGCCCCATCAGCCAGCACAGCGCACGGGAGCGGCTGGCCGTGCGAGAGGCTGCGGGCCTATCGCCCCGGTCGAGCTGGTGCAGGCGGTTGCGCGCCACCCGGCTCAATTGGGGCAGCAGCCGAACGCGGTCCTGGGCCGTCAACAGGGACAGCGCCTCGGCCATGACAGGGCCTGAGAGGCCCGAAAGCGCCTGGGCAAAGGGCTTGTCGCCGTGCGAGGCCAAAAAGGCCGACAGCGCAGACGGCGAGCGGGAAACCACAGCGGCCCGGATGACGCGCTGCAAAAGTGGGAGGGAGCGGGAGTGGAAGAACAGCATGAGATTCTCCTTGGGGCAGCCTGCCGCCAAGGCCTCTCATGCATCTAGATGCGCGATGACCTCGGAGCGAGTGCCCGATGGGTGGTGACTGGAGTGGGCTGCAAATGGGTTGGGCGCTTGCAGCAGCGCATAGAAGGATCAGGTTCGGGGTCCATGTTTTCTTCTCCTGGTTAACCGGGCCTATCTCGACCAAGCCTTCAGCAACTGAAGGGAACATCGGCGGCAATCGCCGGGCCGGCACATGGGCTGAGGTTTGTTGGGGTGGAGGGCGAGAAAACAATGCTCTCGCGACGACAAAAAGAATTCTCGCAGGCTGACGCGCGGATCGCCAGTGATCTTTGGGATGCAAGCCGGTGCCATTAGGATGGGACTGCTATACCAAGGTATCAGGCACAAAACCAAGCAATGCCCTGGTTTGACCCGCCCATGGCCCCAAAGCCATTGCGGGACGCAGTGCACTCCACAGAGGAGCTGATCAGCCTTGGGCAGCTGCCAAGGGGCCTTGCTCCTCAGCCCTGAGCGATAGGATGACCATCGTCGCGCAACACCTTGGCCCAGCGGCGGATGGTGGCACGCAGTGTCTTCTGCGCCTTGTCATCCAACGGCATATCGCCCACCAGCCCAAGCAAAGCGGCGGGTACTACATAGCCATGCTGCAGCAGTGCCATGCAAAACGCGCGGTCTTTCTCGCGCCCCGCTGCGGCCTTGGCTAAAAAGAGATCGCGCAGATCAAGGCAGTAGCCAATCCGATCGTGGGTATTGCTGTTTTGCACACGGTGCAGCCGCAGCATCCAGCCGCTGGGCAATACCGCTGTCTCAGGACCGACGCCCTGGGCATAGTAGCCATAGGTTTGGTGAAACTGCGAACCCTCGCCGATGGCCCCATCGATCTTGTCTGCCAGATGGGGCGCCTGCAGCGGGTAGATGTCCGCCTCCATGGAGACGGTGAACACCTCTTCAGGGTGAGGAACTGCGCCCAGCATGGATTGGCTACCAATGATGACGAACTCATACTGGTCGGTGATATCTGCGCTGGCGCGAATGAGGTGCTCCAGTTCCTCTCGGGTCATGAATCGTCCTCGGTGACGGGCAGCTGTGGTGTGTGCCCAAGCACAACCCCTTGCTTGAGGGCGCTGGCCTGGGCCAGGATACGCTGGCGCACTTCGGCTGGCAGCGCAGTGACCAAGGGCGACGCTTGCCGCAGCTGCTGAGCGTGTCTGGTCTTGCCCAGCACTTTGCGCCATGACCTGGTTTTCAAGATTTCAGCCCATTCGCGCCACAGAGGCGCCGAGCGTGAATCGGCTTTGAGCAGCCAACGCGCCAGCGTCTGCTGCGCCAGCTCCAGCACCTCGGGTTGGGCCTTGGCCAAGCGAACCGCTTGATCATGCAAGGCCAGGCTTTGCAGATCCTGCAGCTGATGCCTTGTGGCATCTGCAGAGATGCGGACCTCCACAACCGGCGCAGGCCGAACAGAGCGTGCGCCTGCAGAACCAAGGGGTGCGAAATGCAAGCTATCACCCGCCAGCAACGCCAAGTCCCCGCTCACGCCCAAAGCCGACATGACACGCAAATAGCTGCCCATCGTTGGCGCCGGGTCACCGGTCTCGATCGCCCGCAAAGTATTGCGCGTCATTCCTGCGCGCTCAGCCATCTCCACGGTTCCCAGCCCCTGTGATTTGCGCAGGCGCCGCAATCGATCACCCAACTGCAGAAGCAATTGGCGTTCGAGAAGTGGCTGGGTTTCGGACAAATTCATTTGGTCAATATTTTAACCAAAAAATCAATTTTTGGTTAATTCAATGATCATATCTTTACGCCTGGAAAGCGGGATTTTCTCTTGACTATTTTGTCCGCAAAGACCAAGAAGCGGGGCACAGCACTTACCGTTGGAGCATCAGCCCCAAGCAGGCACAAAAAAACCGGCAGCCCTCACGGGTCTACCGGTTCTATACAAACAGCCTGGGCGACGTCAGTCTGCCCGGGCGCGGGCCTTATCAGCCCAGTGCAGCCACTGCTGCGTTGAAGGTGCTGCTGGGGCGCATCACGGCGTCCAGCTTGGCAACGTCAGGCTGGTAGTAGCCGCCGATGTCGGCAGGCTTGCCTTGCACGTCCTTGAACTCGGCCACGATCTTGGCTTCGTTCTCGGTCAGGCTCTTGGCCAGCGGTGCAAACTTGGCGGCCAGTTCGGCATCCGCCGTTTGGGCGGCCAGGGCCTGGGCCCAGTACAGGGCGATGTAGAACTGCGAGCCCCGGTTGTCCAGTTCACCGGTGCGGCGCGATGGCGACTTGTTCTCGTCGAGCAGCTTGCCGGTGGCCTGGTCCAGGGTTTGGGCCAGCAGCTTGGCGCGCTCGTTGTTGTTCTTGATGCCCAGCTCTTCGAAGGACACGGCCAGCGCCAGAAACTCGCCCAGCGAATCCCAGCGCAGGTGGTTCTCTTCCACCAGCTGCTCGACGTGCTTGGGGGCCGAGCCGCCGGCGCCGGTTTCGTACAGACCGCCGCCTTGCATCAGTGGCACCACCGACAGCATCTTGGCCGAGGTGCCCAGCTCCAGGATCGGGAACAGGTCGGTCAGGTAGTCACGCAGGATGTTGCCGGTCACCGAGATGGTGTCCAGGCCACGCGCTGCACGCTCCAGGGTGAAGCGCATGGCGCGCACTTGCGACAGGATGTGGATGTCCAGGCCGTTGGTGTCGTAGTCCTTCAAGTAGGTTTGCACTTTCTTGATCAGCTCGGCTTCGTGCGGGCGGTACGGATCCAGCCAGAACACCGCAGGCATGCCGGAGTTGCGGGCGCGGGTGACGGCCAGCTTGACCCAGTCGCGAATCGGCGCGTCCTTGACCTGGCACATGCGCCAGATATCGCCCTGCTCCACGTTCTGGCTCATCAGCACTTCGCCGGTAGCGGTGTCCACAATGTTGGCCACGCCGTCTTCGCTGATCTCGAAGGTCTTGTCATGCGAGCCGTATTCCTCAGCCTTTTGCGCCATCAAGCCCACGTTGGGCACGGTGCCCATGGTCTTGGGGTCAAAGTTGCCGTGCCACTTGCAGAAGTTGATTACTTCCTGGTAAATGCGGGCAAAGGTGGACTCGGGCATCACGGCCTTGCAGTCGTAAGGCTTGCCATCGGCGCCCCACATCTTGCCGCCGGTGCGGATCATCGCGGGCATCGATGCGTCCACGATCACATCGTTGGGCGAATGGAAGTTGGTGATGCCCTTGGCAGAGTCCACCATGGCCAGCGCGGGGCGGCCTTCCTGGCACTTGTGCAGGTCGCGGATGATTTCTTCGCGCTGCGAGGCGGGCAGGGTTTCAATCTTCTCGTACAGATTGGCCATGCCGTTGTTCACGTTCACGCCCAGCTGCTCGAACAGCTTGCCGTGCTTTTCGAAGGCTTCCTTGTAGAAGATACGCACGCAGTGGCCGAACACGATGGGGTGGGACACCTTCATCATCGTGGCCTTGACGTGCAGCGAGAACAGGATGCCGGACTGCTTGCAGTCTTCGATTTCCTTTTCATAGAAAGCCAGCAAGGCCTTCTTGCTCATGAACATCGAGTCCACCACTTCTGCGTCCTGCAGCTTGACCTTGTCCTTGAGCACCACGGTCTTGCCGGATTGGGTCTCCAGCACCATCTTGACTTCGCGTGCCTTGTCCAAGGTCATGGACTTTTCGCCGTGGTAGAAATCGCCCTCTTCCATGTGCGACACATGGGTTTGCGACCACTGCTTCCACTCGCCCATCGAATGGGGGTGCTTCTTGGCGAAGTTCTTCACAGCCAACGGTGCGCGGCGGTCAGAGTTGCCTTCGCGCAGCACCGGGTTCACGGCCGAGCCGATGCACTTGCTGTAACGGGCCTTGATGTCTTTTTCAGCATCGCTCGTGGGGTTGTCCGGGTAGTCGGGCAGCTGGTAGCCATGGTCTTGCAGCTCCTTGATGGCTTCTTGCAACTGGCCCACGGATGCCGAAATATTAGGCAGCTTGATGATGTTGGCATCTGGCGTCAGGGTCAGCTTGCCCAATTCGGCCAGGTTGTTAGGCACGCGCTGCGCTTCGGTCAGGAACTCGGGGAATTCACCCAGAATGCGGGCTGCCAGCGAAATATCACTATCGGCCACATTGATGCCAGCGGCGCCTGCAAAGCTGCGCACAATCGGCAAAAACGCCGCGGTCGCCAGGCGAGGCGCTTCGTCGGTCAGGGTATAGATGATGGTGGGTTGCTGGGTAGTCATCTGGTCTTTCTAGTGGCAAAAGTTCTGATGTGCGTCGCGCCTAGCTGGCCCTGTCTACTTGGCCCTTGGCGCGCCCGCGTAAACTCCCTCATGTACCGCTTGCCCGCCATCCCAGGGAATGCCCCTCGAATGCTGCAATGCAATATCACAATACGGAATTCAACACACAGGATTGTCGCTGCTTTTTAAGTCTTATACAAGAGTTGAGCTGGCGAATTGTTGAGCCATGCGCTCTGCCTCCTGGAAAATGGCGGCCTGCCGCCTCTCTTATGCCAGCCCTGCGCGACAGCACTGTGAAACCCGCCTCCCCCACGCCTTTGCCATGACCACGCCGCTCGCCTCCACCTTGACCATGCATGAAGCCGATGTGCAGTGGACGGCCATCCGCGCCCAGGGGCCCGGTGGCCAGAACGTCAACAAGGTCAGCTGCGCCATCCATTTGCGCTTTGACATCCGGGCATCCCGTTTGCCCGAAGACGTGCAGACCCGTTTGCTGGCCCTGGCCGATTCGCGCATCACCCAAGATGGCGTGGTCGTCATCAAGGCCCAAAGCTACCGCACGCAGGAGCAAAACCTCTGGGATGCGCTCGAACGCCTCAACGCCCTGGTGGCCAGCGCGGCGACCGTGCCGCGCAAGCGCCGCGCCACCAAGCCCACCTGGGGCTCGCAGCAGCGCCGGTTGCAGAGCAAAAGCCTGCGCGCCGGCGTCAAGGCTCAGCGCGGCAAGGTGCGGGATTGACCATGCACCAGCGTCACACGGCGACGGCTGGCGATAATAAGAAGTAATCTCATTTGTCACCACCTGTATTTCCATGAACGTGCGACGCAGCATCTTGATCGTCGATGACCACCAGAGCATCCGCGACCCTCTTGCCACCTTCATGCGCCGCTACGACTTCGATGTCGACACCGCCTGCGATGGCCTGGCCATGCGGCAGCTGCTCAAGGAGCGCAGCTATGACCTCATCATTCTCGACGTCATGCTGCCCGGCGAAGATGGCCTGTCCCTCTGCGGTTTTGTGACTGAACACATTGGCACCCCGGTCATCTTGCTGACGGCCATGACCGACCAGGCCGACCGGGTGGCGGGCCTGGAGATTGGTGCGGACGACTATGTGCTCAAGCCCTTTGACCCGCGCGAGCTGGTGGCGCGGGTGCGCAGCGTGCTGCGGCGCGGCGCCCGGCGGCGGGCCGATGATGCGGCGCTGGCAAGCGCGACAGCGCCCGAGGCGGGGACCGAGAAACGCTACGCGTTCGAAGGCTGGTCTTTTGACCTGACCACCCGCGAGCTGCACGACCCCAGCCTGAGCCCCGTGCCCCTGACCACCGCCGAGTTCCACCTGCTGCGCGCGCTGCTGGAGAACCCCAACCGCGTGCTCAGCCGCCAGCAGCTGATGGACCTGACCCAGCGCGAAGGTGCGGCCTTTTTTGACCGCAGCATCGACACCCAGATCAGCCGCCTGCGCAAAAAGCTTGAATCCGACCCGCGCCAACCGCGCATGCTCAAAACCGTGCGCGGTGATGGTTATCTGCTGGCGGCCAGAAGCATCACGCTCGCGCCATGAAACTGCTGCCACGCACCCTGGCCGGCCAGTTGCTGGCCCTGTTGCTGCTGGCCTTGATCGTGGCCCACCTGGTCGCCGTGCTGGTGCTCACCTGGCTGCGCCATGACAGTGACGAAGTCCACCCGCTGTCGGCCCACACCATCGAAACCCGGGTTGCCACCGCCTACCGTGCAATAGAGAGCAGCCCCGCGTCGGCCCAGCGGCTGGTGCAGAGCATCAGCCTGCCCGATTCCCAGTTCCGCATCCGGCCCCAGCCCTTTGATGATGGCCAGCCCATGTCCGAGCAAGAGGCCAAGATAACGGCCAGCCTGCAGCAACGCCTGGGGTTGGAGGCCAGTGCTGGAGCAGCAGACGCGCCCCTGCGCGTCCACCTGCGCATGCGCTCGCCCTTGGCCGCCAGCCAGGCCGGCGATGTGGACCAGGACATCCTCGCCCTGCTGAGCCCGGCCTTTGAAGAAGATGGCAGCTGGATGCTGCATGTGGATGTGCGTCTGCCCGATGGCCAGTGGCTGAGCAGCTGGCACCTGCCGACCATGCTGCTCAGCCACTGGAGCCGGGTGCTGAGCTTCTCCATCCCAGTGGGGGTACTGCCCATCATCGTCATTGCCGTGCTGTTTGGCCGCCGCATCATGCAGCCCTTGCGCATGCTCACCGATGCGGCCCAGCGCATCAGCCGGGGCGAGCGCTCGGCCCATCTGCCGCTCTCGGGCCCCGAAGGCGTGCGCGAAATCATCGACGCCTTCAACGAGATGCAAGACCGCCTGCTCGGCGTCGTCAACGACCGCACCCGCATGGTCGCCGCCATCGGCCATGACCTGCGCACGCCCCTTACCTCCTTGCGCATCCGCGCCGAGTTGGTCGACGACGAAGAGCTGCGCCAAGCCATGGTGACCACCATCAACGAGATGCACAGCATGGTCGAAGAAATCCTGCACTTTGCCCAGGACGACGCCATGCGCGAGACCACCCAGCATGTGGCCCTGGATGCCTTGGTGGGCGAGGTGGTGGAGCAGCAGCGCAGCCTGGGCCGCCAGGTGGACTGGAGCCCCCCACCCCCCATCAGCTACCGCTGCCGCCCGGCGCACCTCAAGCGCGCCTTGGCCAACCTGATCGACAATGCCGCGCGCTACGGCCGTGTGCAGGTCCGCTTGGCGGTAACCGGTGCCGCAGACCAGAGCGCAGCGCGCAGCCTGCGCATGGAGATCGAAGACCAAGGCCCCGGCATTGCGCCCCAGGACATGGAGCAGGCCTTTCGCCCCTTTAGCCGGCTGGAGGTGGCCCGCAATGGCGAGACCGGCGGCTTTGGGCTGGGGCTGGCGATTGCCCGCTCTTGCGTGAGGGCGCATGGTGGGGAGTTGAAGCTGCACAACCGCAGCCAAGGCGGGTTGCGGGCGGTGATTGAGTTGCCGGCCTGAGGGGCCCCCTGGAGGCCCGCCATCCAAGCCTGGGACGGGTCAACCTATTTCTCGACGCGCAGCCTGCTACAAGACCACCGCGCGCCAGCAGGGCTATCGCCCCATTCCAACGCGACCCCGCTACAAACCGTGCGCAAAACTGCCTGCCGCCGGGTACATGCGTCCCGGGCCATGCATTGCATAGTCTTTTGCGGCTATAGATAGAGCCGAATGCGCAACACGCCCAAGCCTCCCGTCTGTCCATTGGAGATGGACAAGGCCTCTCCCGAGGATGCCGATAAATAATAGACTCATTTTGTAACTATAGTTACAATAACTGGCAGAGTGCCAACAAAGTTTACAGCGCATTTTTACAGATCTTATAAGCCTAGAATTCCGGCCGATACGTCATGCGTACCGCTTTTGTCAGTCCAGCTGCGCCTCGCGTAGGTATCCCAACAGAAAGTCATATTGTGAAGTCCCACATTTCTTCAAACATGCCCCGGTTAAAGGGTGTCCGCGCAGCCATGCTCCCTACGGCGACTGGGCTGTTCATCGCATTGGCGGGGCTGCTGTCGTCCTTTGGCGTGCAGGCGCAGGCGGCGCTGCCCACGGTGTCATGCAGTTCGTCATCGGCGGCATTCAGCACGGGACATGACGCATCAACCGGTGGCGCTTTAGCTCAAGATTCGGCAGAGCCATCTTGGAAATTTGCGTTTGCTGGCAGTCCAGTCAGTAACCCAGCCGTCGCGCTGAGCGCCATATCGCCCGCCGCTTGGACACCGCTCACTGTTTATTGGACATCACCCTGGAGCACGTCGCCCTACAACAATGCCAATTGGGTTTCCCCGCTTGGTTTTAACAGGGCAGCCAGCCAACGCTGGGGCTACTACCGGTACCAGTTCAATTTGGACCCTGCGGTCAATCCAGCGGATCTGTCGGTTCAGTTGTCCTACCTGGTTGACGATGTCGCGACGGAAATCTACGTCAACGGCGTTGCCCAAAGCACGTATGACCCCGTCATCAGCCCGGGCTCGGCATTTTCAACGCCGCCCGTCTCGCGCACATTGACGCAGGACTGGAAGCCCGGTCTGAACGAAATCGTTTTTCAGGTTCTGGACTATGGCTGGGTGACGGGCTTGCTGGTGCAGGCTGAGCCCAAGGCCGTGTGCAACCCCACCACGGTCGACATCACCAAAACCGCCAGTGCGAGCCAAGTCAACGTGGGCGGCACCTTCAGCTACGACATTGTGCTGACCAACCAAGGCTCGCAGCAGGCCAGCGTTTCGCAACTGACGGACACCCCGCCCGCTGATATCACACTGAACGCCTGGGCCTGCACGGCAGCCAATGGCGCGAGCTGCCCCGTCCCCAGCAGCGGCACAGGTCCTCTCAACCTCAGCAATCTGGCTTTGCCACCCGCCGCGCTAACGGGAGGCACTGGCGGACAACTGACGTTCACCCTCCAAGCCAGCGTGAACGCCACTGCAACGCCAGGGTCACTGACCAACACGGTCCAAGCTACGCCGGACGCCACGACCACACAGTGCTCTGCAGCGTCTGGTGGTGCGGGTGCCGCGCAGTGTGCGGCGTCAGCCAGCATCAACGTGGTCAAACCAGTCACGCCCGAGCCGGCAGCGCCTACCCCGGTGCCCGCAGATGCGCCGTGGGCCTTGTTGGCATTGGGCGGATTGCTGGCGGCCTTTGGGGCCCGCAAAGTGCGGTCTCAGGGTTCTGTGTAACGCAGGCACCTTTTCTCCCCGCCACGCCCCTTCAGCAAACGCTGTGGGGGCGTTTTTGCGCGGGCGCATGGCCCGGAGCCTATCCCTAGTGTTTGCTCAGCTCGGTGGCCGCCTCGTCTATCAAGGCCGCCACATCGGCCGCCCTGGACGCGAGTGACGCATGGCTTGCGTCCAAGCTGAGGACCTTTCGCGGGTTCATCCGCGCTGACATCATCTTTTGGTTTTCCGGATGAATCATCCGATCTTCGCTAGAAATCTGATACCAGCTGGGCTTGTTCTTCCACGCGGGTGCCGTGATGTTGTCGCCAAAGGTGCTGGCCAGTGGCGCTTTCTGCGTTACCGCCATGACCAGGGCTTCGTCTGCGGTCAGGTCCTGGCAAAAGCTTTCGTGAAACTTCTCATACTGGGCCCACAGGTAACCATCACTGTCGGGCGCAAGATTGGCAATAGCGGCAGGCGGATGGGCTTGGCTGATGCTGCCTGGGCTCTCGCCTGCGTCAGGCGCGAAGGCGGCGATATACACCAAGCCGACCACGTTGCCCAGATTGCCTGCTTCGCTGATGACGGCGCCGCCGTAGGAATGTCCGACGAGCAGGACCGGGCCAGACTGTTGAGCGACCATCTTGCGCGTGCGCTCCACATCGTCGGCCAGCGAGGTCAACGGCAGCTCAACCGCGCGCAGCTTGGTATAGCCCTTGCGCGAAAGTTCAACGATCACCTTGCTCCAGTGCGCCGCACCGCCCCAGAAGCCATGGACCAAGACGATAGTAGGTTTGTCGCTCATGATTTAACTCCGTAGTCTTAAAAGTTGCCCCCTGCTTTCACCTTTGAACACCTGCGAGAGGGAATACGCATCCTACGCGCAGATAGCGGCCCTCTCAAGCGCGACCCGAGCTGTGGGCTGGATACGCAGCTGCCCCATGCCATTGCATGCCAGGCGGGGCAGCGACCTTGACGGCCAAATTCTGAAGCTGGTAGGCCGCCACCCAGGCGCTGAACTCCAGGTCTTCAGCACCTGCCCTTGCTTTGCCCGTCAGCGCTTTTCAGCGGCAAAGCCGTGGCGCTTTGCTGCCAGCACCACCGCCAGGCTCAGTACCAGCAGCGCCAATACAGCGGGTGAGAAGGCGCCCACCCCCCAGTGGGCCAATAACAGGCCACCGGCCATGCCGCCGCCGGCAATCGCGAGGTTCCAGGAGGTCACCAGCATGGACTGGGCCACATCGGCCGCCGCGCCGGCGCTCTTGGCCAAGGCCGTTTGCAACAAGGTGGCGGCCCCACCAAAACCAAGGCCCCAGGCGGCCACTGCCAGGTAGACGACAGTGGGTGAGCCCATGGCCAGCGCCAGCAGCAGCGCGCCCAGCAAAAACAGCCCCGTGCTCGCCAAAGTCAGCGTGCGCAAATGCCGGTCTATCAGCACGCCCGTGATCCAGATGCTCAGCACCGACAGCAGGCCAAACACCAGCAGCACCCTGTCTACCTGCGTGGCCAGGCCGGCCTGTGCCAGCAAAGGGGCTATGTAGGTGTAGAGCAGGTTGTGCGCCAGCACATAGGTCAGCACCACCAGCAGCACCGGCCGCACACCTGGCAGGCGGAACACCTGGCGCAGCTTGAAGGACTGCCCTGCAGGCTGTCCGGCAAAATCAGGCAGGCGCAGCTGCACCCAGCCCATCAGCAACAGCGCCAGCACGCTCATGCTGCCAAAACACAGGCGCCAGCCCAAGTGCTGCCCCAGCCAGGTGCCCAGCGGCAGGCCCAAAGACAGCGCCAGCGGTGCGCCCAGCATGGCAATCGCAATGGCGCGCCCGCTTTGCTGCGGGCTTACCATGCGGGTGGCATAGCCCGCTAGCAGGGCCCATAGCAGGCCGGCAGCCACACCAGCCACAAAACGGGCCAGCAAGGTGAGTGCATAGCTGCCCGACACCGTGGTAACCGTATTGGCCAGCACAAAGCCGGCCAATGCCGCCAGCAGCAAGGGCTTGCGGCGCATGCGCTGGGTGGCCGCCGTCAACGGGATCGCCGCCACCAAGGAGCCAATGGCATACAGGCTGACCAGCTGCCCGGCCATGGCCTGCGACACGCCCAGCCCCGCACTGATCTGCGGCAGCAAGCCGGCCGGCAAGGCCTCCGTCAAGATGGTGACAAAACCCGCCAGCGCAAGCGCCAGCAGCGATGCAATGGGCAAGCCGCCGGTGTGGGGTGGGCAGGAGCTGCCCATACCGGGGCGATGGGGGTGGGAGAGTGAAGAAGCATCTGGCATGGCGGAACGGCGAAAGCCTTTGTACAAATCCGCGCTGATCGGGTGACCTGCGGCGGGAGAAAACCAATGAGCCGCCATGGTGCAGGGATTGGCCTTGCAAGACAATAATGCCGAAGTTCAAAACATATCGGACAAATTGTCTGCAATAGGAGCGCCATGGACGCATTGAGTGGCATCGCCTTTTTTGTACAGGCTGCCGATACGCGCAGCTTTTCTGCAGCCGGGCGCATGCTCGGCGTCTCCGCATCAGCCGTGGGCAAAAGCATATGCCGGCTGGAGACGCGCCTGGGCGTGCGCCTGTTCCACCGCAGCACCCGCAGCATCACCTTGACGGCCGAAGGCGCCTTGTTTTTGGAGCGCTGCCGCCGCATTCTGTGCGAGGTGGAGGCCGCAGAGCTGGAGCTGTCCGAGACTTGGCAGTCCCCACGCGGGCGCTTGCGGGTGAGCCTGCCGCAGGTGGATGCGCTGGTCATGCCCGCGCTCACGGCCTTTATGCAGCGCTACCCGGCCATCACCCTGGATCTGGATTTTAGCGACCGGCTGGTCGATGTGATCGACGAGGGCTTTGATGTGGTGATGCGCACAGGCGAGCCCGCTGATTCACGCCTGGTATCGCGGGTGCTGGGCAGTTTTGCGCTGCAGCTGGTGGCCGCGCCCGGCTACCTGGCAGCGCGCGGCACCCCCCAGCAACCCGGCGATTTGGCGGCGCATGCCTGTTTGCAGCACCGCTTTCCCAGCAACGGCAAGCTTGAAGCCTGGCCGCTGCGCGCCGAGCCGGGCGCCGCCGCCTGGAGCTTGCCCACGTCGATGGTCTGCACCACCACATCGGCCCTGATGGAAGCGGCCATTGCGGGCCTAGGCATTACCTGCCTGCCCGACTTTATGGTGCGCGATGCCATCGCACGCGGCCAGCTGCTGACTGTGCTGGATGCGCATGTGGTCCACGAAGGCTGCTTTCGGCTGCTGTGGCCATCGAGCAAACAGCTGGCACCCAAGCTGCGGGTGTTTATCGACTGCATGGCCGAATCGCTGCCGCTGCGCGCGCCGGGTACCCATGGCAACACCTCGCCCCCGCTGGCTATACTGCCCGCTGCCTCCCCACAACCCCACCCCGCAGCTTGAAAGGCAGACCATGGGCCCACGCGAACAGCTCCAGCAAGACGGCTATGTGCTGCTGCGCCAGGCCATTCCGGCCGCATGGCTGCCCGGTTTGCGCGCGGTATTTGATGCCGGCATCACCAGCCACTGGCCCGTGCCCCGGGGCTGGGACTGGCGCCATGCGCTGGTCGATGACAACGCCCAGATGCTGGCCGTTTGCCAGCTGCCGCAGCTGCTGGCCGCTGCGGGTGTGCTGATCGGGGAGCGCTTTTTTCTGTCGCAGGTGGAGGGACGCGAGCCCGTTGGCGGTGGCGGCTACCAGCGCCTGCACCGCGACTTGTCCAACCAACGGCCGGGCGACACCGTGGGTGCACTGGCGTTTTTGGATGACTTTGGGCCGGAGAACGGCGCCACCCGCTTGGTCCCGGCCAGCCACCGGCCCAGCGCCGAAGAAGCGGCGCGCAGCGCGCATGACGAATCCCAAGCGGTACAAATCTGCGGCCAGGCCGGCGATATTCTGGTGTTTGATGTCGATCTGCTGCATGCCGCCAGCCTCAACCCCAGCGGTGCGCACCGCCGCAGCCTGCTGATCAACTATGCCGCCGAGGTGCTGTATGACGCACACCAGCAGACCACCGCCCTGCGCCAGGTCCGCATGGATACCAGCGCACGCTTTGACCCCTGCGACTTTGTTCTGGCGCCCGCCTGACAAAGGCCTGCGCTTGCCCCTTTAAAGCTGCTCGTGGCTGCCGCTGGCGCTGCCCTGCTCGCCTGGTTCAGCTTGCGGCGCATGCCAGCCCATCTTTTGCGAGATCGCAGCACTCGCGCCTTTCAGCAAGCTGCGGTAGTAGTGCGGCGTGTCCGCACCGCAGCGCATGATGGGGAAGGACACCGACAGCGCCGCGATCACATGGCCAAAGCGGTCAAACACCGGCACCGCAATGCAGCGCAGGCCGGGCTCGGCCTCCTCGTCGTCTTCGGCCACTTCTTGCGCACGCACCCGGGGGAGGATGTCCATCACCGCATCTACCGAGTTCAAAGTACGGGGCGTGAACAGCTTGAGCGGCTGCGACGACAACAGCTCCCGGGCCTGATCAGCAGGCATAAAGGCCAGCAGCACCTTGCCGATGGCAGTGCTGTGCAAGGGCTTGCGCCGGCCAATGCGCGACTGCATGCGCAGCCCAAAATCCGATTCGATCTTGTGGATGTAGATGATGGCGTCTTCATCGAGCGCGCCCAGGTGGATGGTCTCGCGGGTCAGCGCCCCCAGGTGGCGCATGTCCTCATCGGCCTCGCGCACCAAGTCGGTGTTCTCCAGCGCCTTGCCGCCCAGCTCAAACAGCCGCAAGGTGGCGCGGTACAGCTCCGATTCGCCATCCTGCGCCACATAGCCCAGCGCCTTCAAGGTTTGCAGCAGCCGGTGTACCGATGACTTGGACAGCGACAGCTGCTGGGCCAGCGCCGTCACGCTGACATCGCGCTGGTTGCCCAGGCATTCCAAAATGGCAAAAGCCTTCTCCACCGCGGCGACGGTATCGGTCTTGTCCATGGCTGCGGGGCTCTCGCTCATCGGTCCGTCCTTCTAGGGTTGCTGTGCTGGATGGCCTCGATTATCGGGCCAGCCAGCCGCCATCCACGGCCACGGTATGGCCATGCACATAATTGGCCGCGCTGGAAGCCAAAAACACCGCCGCCCCGCCCAGGTCGGCCGGCTGGCCCCAGCGGCCCGCCGGGATGCGCTGCAAGATCGCATCGGCGCGGCCCGCATCCTGGCGCAGCGCCTCGGTGTTATTGGTCTCGATATAGCCAGGCGCAATCGCATTCACATTGATGCCTTTGCTGGCCCACTCATTGGCCATCAAGCGGGTCAAGCCCAGCACCCCGCTTTTTGCCGCTGTGTACGACGGCACCCGCACCCCGCCCTGGAACGACAGCAGCGATGCAATGTGGATGATCTTGCCGCCCTGCCACTGCGCGCCCTGCTGCGCGGCGCTCTCCAGCATGTGGCGCGCAACGGCCTGCGACAGAAAGAACAGGCTTTTGAGGTTGGTGTTCATCACCGCATCCCAGTCGTCCTCGCTGAAATCCAGCGCATCCGCACGGCGGATGATGCCGGCGTTGTTCACGAGGATGTCAACCTGGCCACAGGCTGCCAGCACCTGCGCCAGCACATCGGCAATGGCTGCCGTGCGGGATAGATCCGCCTGCACAGCGATAAAACGCCGGCCCAAGGCCTGCACCTGGGCAGCCGTCTGGCTGGCATCGCTGCGGTTGAGGCCGACGATATCGGCCCCCGCCTGCGCCAGCGCTACCGCAATGCCCGCCCCAATGCCGGTATTGCAGCCTGTGACCAAGGCTACCCGGCCCTGCAGACCAAAGGGGTGGTGGGGGATGGACGCTGATGCGGCAGGCGCTGGGGCAATCGGGGAATAGGACATGGATCGGGGCTTGGAGGGAACACAAAAGCAGCCAGCGAAAAGCCGGGCTGCCAAGAGGTATGGCCTCTATTGAAACACAGTCCGATTTTTTCAGAACACTGTTCCGTAAATTTTTATGAATGGAATTAGACAAAGGGTTTACCAGCTATTTTCAGATTTTAAATTTATGGAACACTGTCCCGGTTGCTTCGGTAGTCATCGGACAACACCTCTACAACCGATAACAAATGCATCACCAAAGTGTGAGGAGCGAGACATGGAAATCCAGAAAACCATTGAGCGTGTGCCCGGCGGGCTCATGCTGATTCCCCTGCTGCTGGGTGCCTGCGTGCACACCTTTGCGGCGGACGCCGGCAAATACTTTGGCTCGTTCACCAACGGGCTGATGACGGGGACCGTGCCCATCCTGGCGGTCTGGTTCTTTTGCATGGGGGCGACGATCAACCTCAAGGCGACGGGCGTGGTGCTCAAAAAATCAGGCACCCTGGTGCTGACCAAAATCCTGGTGGCCTGGGTGGTGGCGATGGTGGCCACGCGCTTTTTGCCCGCCGGCGGCATCCAGACTGGGCTGTTCACCGGTCTGTCGGTGCTGGCCCTGGTCACCGCGATGGACATGACCAATGGCGGGCTGTATGCCGCGCTGATGCAGCAGTACGGCACGCAAGAGGAAGCCGGTGCCTTTGTGCTCACCTCCATCGAGTCGGGCCCGCTGGTCAGCATGCTGATCCTGGGCGCCACCGGCGTGGCGGTGTTTGAGCCGCGTTTGTTTGCCGGCGCAGTGCTGCCGTTTTTGATCGGCTTTGCGCTGGGCAACCTGGATCCCAAGCTGCGCGAGTTCTTTGGCCGCTGCGTACACCCGCTGATCCCCTTCTTCGGCTTTGCGCTGGGCTGCTCGATTGACCTGGGCGTTATTGCCAAGAGCGGCTTTACCGGTGTGTTTGTCGGCGTGGCCGTCATCATCGTCACCGGCATCCCGCTGATCCTGGCGGACAAATTTATCGGCGGGGGCAATGGCACCGCAGGGCTTGCTGCCTCATCCACCGCCGGCGCGGCGGTCGCCAATCCGCAAATCATCGGCAGCATGGTGCCCGAGCTCAAGTCCATGGCCGATTCCGCCACCGCGATTACCGCCACGGCCTGCCTCTTGACCGCCATCCTTGTGCCGATTCTGACGGCCATGTGGGCCCGCAAATACGGCCGGCGCGCGCAGCCAGCGGCAACAGAATCCAGCGCCTTACCCGACGCCTTACCCAGCGCAGCAGCCAGCCCGGCCAAGCTGGCCCACGACGGGCATTTCTAAACACCTCCGGCTTTTACCCCCCCGCCTGGCGTGCTGCCCCGTGGCGCGCCCGGCATCTTTCACAGGAATGACTCCATGACAATTTCTTCCGTGCGCAGCGGCCGCCTGGCAGGCAAGGTGGCGCTGGTTACCGCAGCCGCCCAAGGCATTGGCCGCGCCAGCGCCGAGCGCCTGGCCGCCGAAGGCGCCCGCGTGATTGCCACCGACATCCATATCGGCCCGCTGGCGGGCTCGGGGCTGGATGCGCGCCAGCTGGATGTGCGCGACAGCGTGCAGGTGCAAACGCTGGCCGAGGTGCTCGGGCCCATCGACATTCTGTTTAACTGCGCAGGCTTTGTGCATGCCGGCAGCGTGCTTGAATGCAGCGAAGACGACTGGGACCTGGCCTTTGACCTCAATGTCAAAGCCATGTACCGCAGCATCCGCGCCTTTTTGCCCGGCATGCTGCAGCTCGGCCGGGGCAGCATCATCAATATGTCGTCAGCCGCCTCCAGCATCAAGGGCGTGCCCAACCGCTTTGCCTACAGTGCCTCCAAGGCAGCGGTCATCGGCATGACCAAGTCCATCGCTGCCGATTACTGCACCCGGGGCGTGCGCTGCAATGCCATCTGCCCGGGCACGGTCGATTCGCCATCACTGGGCCAGCGCATTGCCGCGCAGGCCCAGCACGATGGGCTGTCGGTGGACGCGGTACGCGCCGCCTTTGTGGCCCGCCAACCGATGGGCCGCGTCGGCAAACCCGAAGAGATTGCCGCACTGGTGGCCTACCTGGCATCGGACGAGGCGGCCTTTACCACCGGCCAGGCCCATGTGATTGATGGCGGCTGGTCCAACTAAAGCCCGCCTGCCCCCCACTTTTACCGCTGCGCGACAGCATCCATACCTGCAGGCACCTAGACTGGCGCCTGCATGCAATTTGACCCTTTGGAGATGACATGAAACTACTGCGTTACGGCCCGGTGGGCCAGGAAAAGCCCGGCCTGCTCGACAGCAGCAACACCTTGCGCGACCTGTCGGGCGTGCTGAGCGATATCGAAGGCGCGCAACTGGGCGACGCCGCACTGGCCCGCTTGCGCGCGATCGACCCAGCCACGCTGCCAGCAGTTCCCGGCCAGCCACGCATCGGCCCTTGTGTGGCGCGCGTGGGCAAGTTCATCTGCATCGGCCTCAACTACGCCGACCATGCGGCCGAATCGGGCGCCGCCATCCCCACCGAGCCGGTGATCTTCAACAAATGGACCAGCGCCATCTGCGGCCCCAACGATGCGGTCGAGATCCCCCGTGGATCTACCAAGACCGACTGGGAAGTCGAGCTGGGCGTGGTCATCGGCAAGGCCGCCAAATACATCACCGAAGCGCAAGCGCTGGAGCATGTCGCCGGCTACTGCGTGGTCAATGATGTCTCAGAGCGCGAATGGCAAATCGAGCGCGGTGGCACCTGGGACAAGGGCAAGGGCTTTGACACCTTTGGTCCCATCGGCCCCTGGCTGGTGACCCGCGATGAAGTGCCAGACCCACAAAACCTGTCCATGTGGCTGGATGTGGATGGCAAGCGCTTCCAGAACGGCAACACCAAGACGATGATCTTTACCGTCGCGCAGATCGTCGCCTATGTCAGCCAGTGCATGAGCCTGCAGCCCGGCGACATCATCTCCACCGGCACCCCGCCCGGCGTGGGCCTGGGCATCAAGCCCCATCCTGTCTACCTGAAGGCCGGCCAAACGATGCGCTTGGGCATTGAAGGCCTCGGCGAGCAGCAGCAGACCACCGTCAACGCCTGATGCTGTACAGCACCCGACGCCAGCGCGGCAACGGGTGCTTACAGATGGAAAAATCGTAGCAGCCATCACCATAGATTTACACCATCAAAACAGCCGCTATGGCTGATGTACAAAGCAACCATTGCTCATCTTTTGATACAGGATTTTCCGCTAAGCTGCCAGCATCCTCCACTGCCCCCGACCCTGCCATGAACCGTTTGTTGACCCCACTGCTCACTGCGTTGGCGCTGTCCTGCCTGGCCGATGCCAGCTGGGCCCATGGTGATGGCCACGGACGCCACCACCACCGCAAGGAACACAAGGAACAGTTCTGGGACGGCAACTGCAAGGTAGAGCGCAAATGGAAGCGCAATGGCGAGTACAAGGAAAAGCGCCGCTGCCATGACCGCCCGGCGGCCTATTACGCGCCGCAGCCCGTCTATGCCGCCCCGGTGCTGGTGGCACCGCGCCGGCCCGAGGCCATTGTCATCAGCCCGCAGATCGTCATCCGGCCCTGATCGGCAGGCGCTGCTGCCTCTCCCTCTTTGCGGGCTGTCAGACACCTGTTTGACAGCCCGCTGTCTTTGCCTCCACAGCGACAAGCCCAGTTGGCCCACAATCGGGCCATGTCCTCCCAAACCCTCCCCATGGCTCCGGCCGGCTCCATCACCTTGGTCCAAGGCATCGAAGTGGGCCACTTCACCGACAGCCGCCGCCCCACCGGCTGCACGGCCATCCTGGCCAAGGCCGGGGCGGTGGGCGGCGTTGATGTGCGCGGCGCCGCACCCGGCACCCGCGAAACCGATCTGCTCCACCCCACCAACCTGGTCGAGCGCGTACACGCCATCATGCTGGCGGGTGGCAGCGCCTGGGGGCTGGATGCGGCCAGCGGCGCGATGCGCTGGCTGGAAGAGCAAGGTGTGGGCCTTGATATTTCGGTAGGCCGCATTCCGCTGGTGCCCGCCGCCGTGCTGTTTGATGTGCTGGTGGGCGATATGCGCATCCGCCCCGATGCCCAGGCCGGCTATGCCGCCTGCCAGGCTGCCAGCAGCGCCATGCCCGCGCAGGGCAATGTGGGCGCAGGCGCGGGCGCTGCGGTGGGCAAGATCTTTGGCATCCAGCGGGCCATGAAAGGTGGCATTGGCACCGCCTCGGTCACCATCGATGGCGTCACAGTCGGTGCCATCATTGCCTGCAATGCGCTGGGCGATGTGCTGGACCCAGACACCGCCCAAGTGGTGGCCGGTGCACGCACCCGCGATGGCAGCGGCCTTATCGACACGCGCCGCGCCCTGCTGCGCGGCGAGCCGCCCCAGCCCCTGCTGGCGGGCACCAACACCACCATTGGCGTCATCGCCACCGATGCGGTCATCACCAAGGCGCAGGCCAGCCGCCTGGCCACCGTGGGCCACGATGGGCTGGCGCGCGCCATCAACCCGGTGCATACCATGTCCGATGGCGATACCTTGTTTTGCCTGGGCACCGGCGCTGCAGGGCGCAGCCTGGGCATGATGGTGCTGGCAACGATGGCCGCCGAGGCCGTGGCCCAGGCCACCTTGCAGGCCGTGCTGCATGCCAATCGTTTACAAATCGAAGCCGGAGATAACCACAAAGCGGTGCATCTGCCCAGCGCTGCTGATTTACAGTAAGAGCCATTCCAACAGCGCTGCCCCGGCAGCCCACCACACACCATGGGTGACCGCTCCACGTCCATGCGCCAGAAAGCCTACGGGCTGCGCCAAACCCTGATCACCCTGGTGCTCAATATCCGCGATGCCGTGGTCTCCGGCGGCCCGCTGGTCATCCTGGCTGTCGCGTTGATCGTGTCGGCCTACTGGTGGCTCAAGCCCAACCCGCCCTCGCAGGTCAAGCTGGCCACCGGCCCCGCCCAAAGCGCCTACGCCAGCTTTGGCGAGCAGTACCGCAACACCCTGGCCAAAAACAGAATCCGCGTCGAACTGGTGGGCAGCGAAGGCTCCTTCGACAACCTGCAGTTGCTGCGCGATGGCAAAGTCGATCTGGCCTTTGTGCAAGGCGGCACCGCCGAGCTGACCGAAGAAGACCAAGAGAATCTGACATCGCTGGGCGCACTGTTTGTCGAACCCGTCTGGCTGTTCTACCGCACAGACTCCGCCCAGCGCCTGTCCAAGCGCCAGCACCTGAGCAATCTCACCCAGCTGGCGGGCTGGCGCATCAATGTTGGCACTGCCGGCAGCGGCGTGCCCAACCTCTTCAACCAGCTGCTGGAAGCCAACCACCTCAGCCTCCAACAATTGCGGCTGTCACACCTGGCCGAGACCCCCGCCACCGTCGAGTTCCTGGCCGGCAAGATCGACGCGCTGGTCCTGGTATCCGCGCCCGAATCACCGATGGTGCAGATGCTGCTGAAAACCCCCGGCGTGCAGCTGATGGATTTTCCGCAAAACGAGGCCTATGGCCGCAAGTTCAGGTTCTTGAGCCCTGTCACCTTGCCGCGCGGCATTGTGGACCTCGCTGCCAATCTGCCGCCGCAAAACGTGCACCTGCTGGCCTCCACCACCTCGCTGCTGGCCCGCGATGACACCCACCCTGCCATCAAGCAGCTCTTCGCCCAGGCCTCGCAGGGCATCCACAGCCAGGCCGGCTGGTTCAACCGGGCGCGTGATTTTCCCAACACCCGCAGCAGCGAGCTGGCCGTCGCCCCCGAAGGCGTACGCGCCATCAACGAGCCCGCCCCCTTGCTGCAGCGCTACCTGCCCTTCTGGCTGGCCAACCTGGTCGAGCGCATGTGGCTGGTGCTGGGCGTGTTGCTGGCCTTTATGCTGCCGCTGTCCCGTGTGGTGCCGCCCCTCTACCAGTTCCGCGTGCGCTCCCGCGTTTTCAAGTGGTACGGCCAGCTGCGCGCCATCGAGCACGACATGGAGCAGCCCAACCCCGACCGCGATGGCATAAAGGCCGAACTGCTGGAGCTCAGCCGCAAGGTGGAGAAGATCACCGTGCCGCTGTCGTATGCGGATGAGCTGTATGCGCTGCGCAGCCATATCCACTGGGTGTTGCAGAAGTTGGAGCAGAAGGGGCGTGGGGATGGCTTGGGCGCTGTTGGGGACACAGGCACTACCGATCAGCAGGTGGATTCACATGATTAGAGTTTTCTTAGCCATTGCCTTCCCACTACTCGTCGCCCATTCCGCCGCAAACGCTTTCAACACACTCGCCCCGACAGAAAGCCAATGCGCTGCTATTTTTAAAGCGGCTGGCGACAAATACGCCGGCATGTGGCTGGGCAGCGATGGTAAATTGGTGCTCGGCCTGACATCACCAATAGCGTTGAATGAAGATATTCAGAAAAATCTGCGTATTGCTTATGTCAAATATGGTATTGCGGAGCTGGAGAGGTTTCACAACCAGGTTATCAACAAATTTAATAGCAACCAATACATCACCGGATCGCAAATTGATTACAAAATTAACCGTATTGTTGTCACAGCCCGAAAAGGAAATTTATCAAAAGCAAAAAAGCTTTTTGAGGCACAAGGCGTCGATGTAAATATGGTTAATTTTGAAATCCAACATGCCACTATCACTTTTATGCCCGTTATAGATGATGGGAGCTGTAAACGTCCATTGTAGCTAGACCTTGGTGCTGCCGACGATTTCTCATATCGCAAGGGTTTGCTCTGCGCTGACACAGCTACACAAACAATCTAGCTTACAAATGATGATTTTCAAAATACTCATCGTTTACAGACAACAGAAACCTCTGAATATGAAATTGGCAAAATCCACTCTGATACTTTGCTGTACTCTTCGAAAGCACCTTCCATCCTATCGGGCATATATCTCTCTACCATGCTGGGTGAAATGAGAAATCTTCGATAATTTTCACGAATAAACCTTTCTTGAAAATAAACAAAATCACCCTCTCTGAACAAGGCCCAATAAGTAATTCCATAACTATCAGATTCCGGCTGAATGCATATGATAAGAGCACATCGGCTCGAACGGGATGCAACAAGAAATTTAAGCGCCTCCACCCATTGCTTTTTGTAGGCCTCAGGAGACCATCTGGTGGTGATGAGTGGGACCACCTCTCGATGCGCGTCGATATCTATTTCGTAGACAAAACCATTTTCACTTCGCGTATCCTTAGATATATCTATGCTAGATGTCATCTGAATATCTATTGAATGATAATTTTGGAAAATATCAAACTGCTCGTTAAGCGATGATCTTAACAGTCGTTGAAACCATGCAGACCACTCAACGAGGACATGGCGCATACCCCTTTTGATGGCGTTGAATTAAATAATCACTTTTTCCTCGAAGATTCAATACGCAATTTCTTCAGGATTTCACGCACTGCATCGTCTTCTTTGTCGTAGCCAACTACGCAACGCACATTTGCTTGACCTGGAATCGCTGCATTAATCAAAAAAGATGCTACGTCATCAGCGGATTCATCGTTGTGTACAGCAGTAGGCGTACCATAATACCCTAAATCACAATCTTCAATAGCATGATCCAAAGCCTCATGCACGTCCTCCGCTGCATGACCTAAGATCATAAAGTATTGACATCCTGCGGGGATAAGGGCTCGCACCAAACCTTCGAAATCCATGGCAGGAGATACAGCGTCAATGACCAGCAAACACACCGTCGAGCGCGGGGTCAACTCAATCGATCCGATTGATCGCAAATTGATTATTTGTAAATTGGATGCAGACATCGTATTTCAATCCTACTATCGAAATCGAAATATCAGAAAGCTGATAGTCCCTGCACACCATTAAATAGATACCTGTGATCTGCATCGTCTTACGCATGCGCTGTAGCTTCTTCTTAAATATGGCACCCAGGCTCCATTCACTCATGCGCTTATCACTTCATAAAGCAGCTCGAATCCACTGAGAGATTTACATCATAAGGACAGGCATTTGCAATGGTATACCTCATACTCAGGCAAAAAATCTCCATGAAAAAAAGGTGCCGCGACTTCAATTTGATATACGTTTGCAGAGCAAACGATGGTGAATGCTTCACCTAAGCCATTGCTGATCTGAAGTCCACTTTCTGCCGTGAAATAATCGTCCATCACTAGCATTTTTTCGATAACCGTTATGTCCCTCCAGGCTTGCGGCAATGGCAATATTTCGGGCACATTTTCATCTTTTTCAACAAGTCGAAAAACAAGGGTACCGACCTCATTCCAACCCACCGTATCGTGCATCGTTGTATAGATTTTCAGTATGGAATCATTAGCAAGGAAAAGCCAAATAGTTGATATACCGCGCGGCGTAGGAGTGTCAGTGGCGTAGCCAACTATTCCTTGGCGAAGCAAGCCTTGAATAGAATATAGGCCTTCAGTGTCAAATTCAAGTAATCGCATAATTATGTACCTCTGTTGTTGGCAGCAGAGCATCGCGCGACCAAAATAACTTGCGCCGATAGTAGGTCCATTGTTGGCCCATCCACTTGCCTGCTTCAGCAGCGATATAACTCCATCGAAATCAAAATATTAAATAATTGATTGAATGACTTCAAAGCAAAAATATCAGCGATACAAATTTTCTGCAGAAGTTTTTAGCTGGGCAACGAACTCAGACAGGGATATTCTCACACCTAACATTCCATCGTCTTGTGGGAACGTTATGCAGACGCAGTTATGCCCCTGCTCACGGTCAAAAAGCAATAAAAATTGGCCGTCATAACTAACTTCCGCTAATAAGCTTTGATAGTTAACATCACTTAAAATGAGCGTCTTCCATTTTTTATCAGGCATAAAAGTTTTCCTTGCACAGTTAAGCTAAAATTTTCCGTCAATAAATTCTTAAGAAACCCCCAATATACTCAATCATTTGATTAGATATTGTATAAAATTCCATGCAAATAAACGCATAGAGCGAAAATATCCGAAAATGACTATAAGATACTGATTGAAGCTACCGAATCCGGCCATGCATACACAATCAATCGATCATCTAACTGCTCAAGCTCGAAAGCGGAACCAGCCAAACCACCTTCTCCAATCA
Organism: Comamonas sp. BIGb0152; assembly: GCF_024809975.1. Lineage (GTDB taxonomy): Bacteria > Pseudomonadota > Gammaproteobacteria > Burkholderiales > Burkholderiaceae_C > Comamonas. The sequence goes on along the minus strand of NZ_JANUDY010000010.1, from coordinate 136,853 downwards.
CTTCCGCACTCCCCCCAGAAGCAAGCAACACCTCTTCCCCCCAAGGCTCCAACACCAACAACACAGCATCAGGGGAAGAATTCGTATAAATAAAATTACAAACGTATTTCATTTTATAAAATCAGTGATTTTTTCATGAGGTCAATACGATTTGACATAGGCGCATTGTTTAAATTGAAACACCTATTCCAATCCAATGAAGCATAGCGCTCAATGTCGAATCCTGGAAGGTTGCATAGATAAAAATCGCTATCCGCTGTCCATGGCGAGCGAAGTTCTGCGCGAGCTTGCACAGTCAGTTCAGCCCACCGGGACCCTGTCATACAAATAGCCCTGCACAAGAATTCCTGCACCACCCCAGCAGTGTGCGCCCAGATCGCTGCCAGCGATGAGACAGCCAGTGTTAACCCATCATTCTTTTGCCCTTTAATAAAAAGGGTTTTCGAAAATTAAAATTTTATTCTCTCGTTAAAAATAGAGGGCTTTTAATCTAAAAAAGACATCTATTAATCAATAAGTCTACAGGAATCCCAAGCATGCTTCCTCATACTCGAATACACCCAGCTTTTCCTGCTCATCCAAGATAGCACGAACACCCTCATAGCAGACCGACGGAGGAATATCCACAGCCACTAATCGAGAAAGTTCGCTCTGCTCGGATTCGCAACCTCTAACCCGAAGAATATTCCTCATCAACAGAATATCCTTTTTATGATTTTCGGAGAACCATAGTCGAATAGTACTATGCCCAGAAGCTTGGATTATACTCACATAATTAAGAACTCCATCCTCATCATTTTTCGCACTGACAATATCATTCAATGCAATTCCTCTAACATAAAATGGAATATTATCAATCTTAAAACCTCTGTCTACAGGAATCACCCAGATGCTTTCCAAACTTAATTCATCGGACTCAGCGTCGCCATAGTTGAAAAGTATTTTTTTATGCATGAAAATCAATTCTTATTTATCACTTTTTGTTAGTTGTCACATCCCTGATGATTGCATAGACAAAAACCGCTATCCGCTATTCATGGCTCGCGAGGTGTAGCGCGAGCTTGTACAGTCAGTGCAGTCCACCGGGAGCCTGTCATGTAAAGAGCTCTGCACAAGAATGCACGCACCACCCCAGCAGTGCGTGCCCAGATCGCTGCCAGCGATGAGACCGCCATCGTACTGGCCCAGCGTTTTGGCATGACCGAACAGACGGTCTACAAATGGAAGAAGCGCGAAAGCGTGCAAGACCCCTCTCACACCGCCCATCGCTTACAAACACAACTCACACCCGCGCAAGAAATTGTGGTGGTACATCTTCGCCGAGCCTTATTGCTGCCCCTCGATGACTTGCTAGCCGTCACCCGCGAGTTCATCTGCAGCACGGTATCGCGCTCGGGCCTGGACCGGTGCCTGCGCAGGCACGGCGTAGGCAATCTCAACGCGCTCAAGCCAGCCGAACGTACGCAGGCGCACAAGGCTTTTAAGAGTCGCTAACACCACCTATCTACGAAGCGTGCGCAGATGATCGCGGCTGCCAGTTTCAAAAACGCTTCGTGGATGTCCAGACGCCTTTCAAAGCGGATTCGCAGCTTGCCAAAGCCAGCAAACCATCCGTGCGTTCTCTCCACCACCCAGCGATGCTTTCCCAGCCTTTCGCTGCTTTCAATGCCGCGCCTGGCAATACGGCTGGATATGCCTCGCTGCCTCAGATGGGCACGGCAGCGTTTGTAGTCATAGCCTTTGTCTGCATGCAACTTCGCTGGTCGCTTGCGAGCCGGGCCCTGCAGGCCTGCAATGCCAGGGATCGCGTCCACGCACCGCTCGAACACCATGGAGTCATGTCTGTTCGCACCGCTGACAAGAACTACCAGCGGGATGCCTCTGGCGTCTACGACGAGGTGTCGTTTGGAGCCGAGTTTTCCTCTATCGGTGGGGTTTTGACCCGTTTCCTGGCCCCCCGGGGGCTTGGCACCGAAGAGCCATCAATGCTCGCCCGGCTCCAATCAATCTGGTCGTGTTCACGCAAACGTATCAGCATGGACTGATGCAACCTCTGCCAAACCCCTGCTGCGCTCCAATCCCGAAGTCGCCGCCAGCAAGTCATGCCACTGCCATAGCCAAGCGATTGTGGGAGGTCAGCCCAGGGAATACCGGTATGCAGCACAAACAAGATGCCATTGAGGGCGGCCTCATCGCTCACCGCGAGCTTGCGTGCGCCACCTTTGGTGGATGGAGTGAAGGTGGGTATCAGGGGCTGCAACTGCAGCCACAGTTCTTTGCTAACGGGTTGTCTTGCCATGGGTACATGAAGCATAGCTGCTGCATGCGGGTCTTTTGGGTAGTGATGTTAGCGACTCCTACTGTATAAGCTCGCGCAGCACCTCGCGAGCCATGAACAGCGACTAGCGGTATCTATAGTTTCAATCGTCAGGGATGCGACAAATAAAGCTATTTAGAAATACCTCGCAATAATGAAATTGGATCCATTGACATCGCATAAGCAAGACTTTCAATTATGTTAATAGCTCGCATTGAAGCAACCTTTTTCTCTTCAAAGTAAATATCTACTATTGTCTCTAAAGCAAGACCATACTCTCCTACGGCAATAAATCTCTGAACCTCGCTCATTTCAACATCTGAGAAGACCAATTGCGCCTCCAGCATCAGCTGCGACAATAGATATTCAATATTTTTAAAATCAGGCATATTGCACCTTATGGCGGATTACGCGGTACGTTTGTTGGGTATCCAGTAACAATTCTTCCATTTGGTTCAACAATGACCTCAATGTCAATACCGCCGCGAGTCCCACGCACAACCTCGCGACCTCTACGACCAGGGAGTCTTGTTGAAGCCGGGTCCGTAGCCACATCTGATATCTCTCCTTTAATTCTGTCATCTGACCAGCCAGTAGGAAACTCGCTTTTGTTTGGTTTTCCAGTTCCGGGGCGATGACCTCCACCCGTTTTGTCACCATCTAAAATATGCTGCTCTCCTTTGGGGTCTAGCAGGCTCGGTTTGTTACCATTAGCGCCACCTCCATTGGTAGGCGCATTTGTACCCGATGCAGATGAATTTGAAGAAGAATTAAAGACCCCACTAAAAGCACGCCCAAGCCGACTTAACGAATCTCGCATCTCCTGCTGCCTACTAGGAGGAGCAAGCGCATATGAAGCCCCTCCGGATAACAGCACAACCCCAACGATCGCAATTACAGATGCTCTCCCATCCGGGTCTACATATTTATGAGGATTATTATTAGCATAGGCATAGCGATTAAAGCTATGTAAATTATCAGCATCAAATCCCACAGGATCGATACCCATAAACCGCCCCAACACAGGATTGTAGTACCGCGCCCCCATGTATGACAAACCCGTATCACTATCATGCGGCTTACCCGTAAACCACAGGGTATTGTCGCTGCCATCAATGTCGTTAAGGCGCTCCCCATAAGGCAAATAGCTTTCGTTCCAGAGCAGGTTGCCGCTGGCATCAGTGGCCAGCATGGGGGAGCCGGAGACATCGTTGTGGAAAAACGTGATCGTTTCCGTGATGGTTGCTGCGACGACAGGCACCGCGATGTTGGTCGTCTGTGCGCCAAACCAAGCTGCATCGCCACGGAGCATCTTCCATTGGAAGTTGTAGGTGCCAGGATTGGCGGGCGCTGTGACAGGGAAGCTAAAGCTGTATTCCTCGCCGGGGGCTACAGGGGTATCCAGTGACACCCGACCTGTACCCGTCCAGATGGTGTTAACAGGGTCTTGCGGGTTCTGCGCACCCAGGTGGTACATGTCACCAGCGGACCAAGTAGAAGTGCCGGTGTTTTTCATCGTGACGGACACTGTGTAGCTTTGCCCAGTCGTCATGGTTGTCGCAGGCAGGCTTTGCGAGACAAAGTCAGCGCCATCGTCTCCAGTGGACTCCAAGATGGGAACAACCGTGTTCGTAGATGCAGCGCCGAACCACTGCGTACCCTGTGCCATTTGCCACTGGAAGTTATAGCTTGCCGGCTCTGTAGGCGCTGTGATCGGGAAGGAGAAGGTGTACTCCAGCCCGGGCGGTACTGTGCCATTGAGCGCAACCGGGCCCGCATTCCATATATTGTTGTCCGCTGGGTTCTGCGCCCTCAATTGATAACCGTTACCGCTCGTCCACGTGGTAGTACCTGTGTTGCGCATGGTGACCAGCGCTTGGTGACTCTCGCCCGCAATCATGCTACCAGGGACATTTTGTGCAACAAAAATGGCACTGTTGCTACCGGCTGGTGCAGCTACAACGATCTCCCTATTATCAGATTTACCCCCAAACCAGGCAGCATCGCCCTGTACCATTTGCCATTGGAAGCCATAAGTATTAGGCATGGCTGGTGCTGTAATCTGAAAATTGAACGTGTACTGCTCACCTGCCGCGACGGAATTGGTTGGGGATATTCTTGATACGCCCCAAATATCATCTTGAGCACTCTGAGAGCCGAGGCGAAATGCATCAGCCTCTGCCCAAGTTGCGGTGCCGGTATTCTTCATCGTTACCGATGCACTGTATTGCTGTCCTGCGACCATTTTTTCTGGCACGCTTTGCGATACAAACGCAGCGCTATTGGGTACAGGAGCCAGGAGTGGTATTTTCAACTCGTCGGACTTGCTGCCGAACCACTGAACACCATCTTGTACCATTTGCCACTGGAAGGAGAAAGTTCCGACAGGCATAGGTGCCATGATCGGAAAACTGAATGTGTACTGCTCTCCAGGTAACACAGGCTTAGCGATAAAGATTCTGGATGGTCCCCAGAGAGCATTATCCTGTGGCGCTTGTGAACCTAACCGATACCCATCATCCTCAGACCAGGTGGCAGTACCCGTATTTACCATAGTCACAGATGCGAGGTATGGCTGCCCTGCCACCATATTTTCAGGGATGGTTTGCGATACAAATTCTGCATCGTTCGGTACCGGATCAGCAACATCGATTGCGAGATTTGTTGATTTTGAACCAAACCATTCAACACCGTCTTGCACCATCTGCCACTGAAAATAATGGATACCAAGGGTAGTGGGGGCATTGATGGGAAAACTGAATGTATAAGACTGCCCCGGAGCTACGGATTCCGTTAGCTGCACCCTGCCCAAACCCCAGTTGGCATTGTCTTGGGGATTTTGAGAGCCAAGCCGGTACTGTGCACCCTCAGACCATATTTGCGCTCCTGTATTCTTCATGGTCACTGATGCAGTGTATTGCCGCCCTCTAACCATGTTCACTGGCACACTTTGCGATAAAAATGATGCACTGTTAGGCTCAGGCGGTGAGACATCAATATCGAGAGTCCAGCTTGAGCTGCCAAACCACTCAACACCGGTTTGTAGCATCTTCCAAATAAGTTTATGCGTTCCCGGTGTGGAAGGGGCAGTGATATCGAATGTAAAAGTATGGAGTCGGCCTGGCGCTACAGAGCCTTTAACCGGAACACGACTTACGCCCCAAACTGTAGGATTTGCTGAGTTTAGCAAACCCAGATGATACTGACCCGCTTCATTCCAAGTAGCCGTTCCAGTGTTCTTCATCGTCACCGAAATCGTATACGTCTGCCCTCCTACCATCTGAAGTGGCACGTCTTGGGAATGAAAACTCGCTCGATTAGGGATTTGTGGTTTTCGGGTTATCTGAATGAAAGTACCCGTAGAGTAATTATCCTTCTCCCAGAATGCTGTAGAGCCAAACCATTCTTGACGCCCCTTTCTCATTTGCCAATCAAGGCGTGTATTGCAACAAGGCGGAGCGGTTACCGTAACATAAGTACTGAACTCTCTACCCGGCGGAATGGGCTCACCGGGCTTTATGGAGATAGGCCCTGCATCCCAGTTATTTTGGGGAGATGCCAACACATAGCCCTGGCCTGCGGACCAAGTGGTAGTTCCGGTATTTCGATAGCCAATCTGAAATCGATAGATATCTCCCTCGACCATGCTAGGCTGTATACCCGTCATAAACAATTGAGAGTCATCCTGAGCACGGGCAAAATTACCCATACCCAAAAGCAATAGAATAAAAACCGCGAATTTATAAAAATGAAAAATACTTGTTTTCAGTGGACGTTGCTTTGCATATGTATTTTTATTCATAACTCCCCCTCACTACTTTTTCGATTGAAAAACACGCTGAGCTACACGCTTACCACCCAAATATATATACTCAGTGGCTTTGTGTAGTTCCGCAGGTGAATATTCAACCAGCAAATTATGGCTGGAATTGTAAAATTCATAGCTTTTGACGCCTGATTTGACAATAGAAGACCTATTGTTTTGTGCATCATAGGCATACACCACCTTAGAAGCTTGACTATCGCAATCCACGCATATCAAATTAGATGCATTGTCATAGGTGTATTTTTTATTATCGCCAACAACAATATTTCCATAAGCGTCGTAGCTATAGTAAAAATCTGCACCCGCATTTTTCGTGCTCGTCAGCTTGTTATTGCTATCGTAGTTATAGCTACGTGTTGAGCTGCCAAATTTTTGACTAGTAATATTTCCATTACCCCCATAAGTGACCGATCCTGAGCCCCATGAACCATTGGAAGTAACCAGTCGATTGATATCGTCATAGCCCAATGTTCGGTTGTAGTCAGCATCCGCCGAATCGCAGATGGAGGTCAGATTACCCACGCCATCGTAGCTGTAGGAGTTATTGTTATATTGCGCCCCGCCCCCTCTACGCGTCGTGAACGTACTGGGCCACAAGCGAGAGTTTTGATTATACTCGGTGCTGGTGCCATTTGAATAGTTCATCTGCCTGATCTGACCTGAAGGCCAATAATTGACGTTACGAACATAACCAGAGACTTGTGTAGGCCGACCCAGCACATTAGGTGAATAACTCACCGTTGTACCGGATGGATAGGAGATCGAAGCTAGTTGATCCAGCGCGTTATAGGTGTATGAGGCCTTGAAGGTCTGCCCATCCACCACAAGCGTTTCGCTGCTCATATTCCCATTCGCATCGTAGGTATAGATACGATTTCCTGTGGAGGAACTTGCAGTCAAAAGCCGATGAGTTTTGCTATAAGTCTGGCTAACGTTTGGCGTTCCGCTCGGATAGCTAATAGATGTCAGTCTATTTTGAGCATCATAGGCATAGCGGGTAGTTGCCGAGGACCCAACCGAGCTGGAGGTCATATTCCCAGCTGCATCACGTCCATACTTGGTCACTCCGGTTTCCGGATTGGTAATAGATTCCAGGTAGTAATTGCTATTGTATTTATAGCTACGAGTCAAGCCTGCCTGCGTCGCAGATGCAATCATGTCTTTGCTATTTCTAGTAATGACGACGCTAGCAGAGGCTTCAGGTGCTGAGACCCCCATCAAAAACTGTTGATCGGGATTGCTATAGGCTCGATAGGTATAGATGCTGACTTTGCCACGCTCATCCGTAACCCGTTTTGAACCCGCACCATAGCTAATGCTACTATTGGTGTTGTCCGCATTAGAAATACGAGTCACACGATTCAATATATCGAACTGGTAAGTGGTACCAGCATTCGAATCTGGATCGGACTCGAAGGTGCGGCGACCAAGCACATCCACCGTGAATTTACGGGCAATTCCACCCAAAGTCACACTTGTTGCTTGACCAAAGCCGTTGTACACAGTTCGCTCAACCAAAGCCCCCCGAGTAGCCGTTTTGGTGGTCGCCGTATAGGCCACCGAAACGGAGCTACCTGCGGGGTAATCGATGGATGTGATCCTATTCAAACCATCGTATTTCATCTTGGTCGAACGCCCATCTCCATTGGTTTCCAATGTGACATTGCCAGCATCATCCACTTGTCGCGTGATGGAAATGCTCTCTGGTTGACTTTCAGATTGTGAAATACCGCGTTTGAAACTGGAGTAGCTATGGACTTGGGATCGCGGCAAAGTTTTAGCAATCATATTCCCCTGGGCATCATAACGGTAGCTAGTAGTGATTCCATCTTCAGTAATCGATGTCATATTGCCATTGCCATCAAATACACGGCTTATTGCGCTACCAGAGAAGCTTTCATTTTGAGGTCTATTGATGATCCATTTGGAGGTGTTGACATAGTAGCTAATATTGGTGGTCTTGCTCCCACCTGACGTACCGGACTCAACAACGGTTCTTGGGTTGCCATAGCTATCAAATTGGCTGTTGGTCATGGCATAGGTTGCGCCATCGCGTACAGTCGTTTTCTTTGTCAGAATGGGTGCATTGGTTTCTCCAGAGTCGACCTTTGTGACAAAGGCACCCGGACGAAAATAGTTTTCGCTAGATATCTTTTGCTTATCCCAGGCATAGGTTTCCGTTTGCGTATTACCCGTTTTTTTTGATATAAGCAAACCTACCATCCAGACAGTGCCAGAGCTGGAGTAATTGGGGCCTACGTGTTGGTAGACGATGCTTCCTGTGGGTGTGGTAGCCGTAGTCGTATCGTATTTGTTTAGACCGCCTGGTGTATATGCAAAACTCCAATTACCACCATTACTGCTGCTTTTACTTTTGACAACCGTTGACCGACTTAAAGGGTTCGCCTGGTTGTCAAAATATACAAAATCGTAGGTGTACTTAATGATGCCACCTTGCGGATAAGTGACATTTTTCATTACATGACTACCAGGCAAGTTATTTAGATTACCATTATATGCATACTTCCAAGCAGTGCCATCCGGACGCGTAACCGATGTCAAAAAATAGCTGTAAAGTACATTAGGAATAGCCTGGTATGCATAATTCCATGTTTGGCCTGCACTACGGATTTGACTCAATCTCGGAGTCCTAGCGCCGCTATCTGCATAAGTGAAGGCTATGTTGCGCCCATCATTGGTAACAATACTGGAAATCTCCGATGATGCGCTGGCCTTGTATTTGATAGTCGCATTGTTTCCGTTTCTATTAATGATTTTTGTAGTGAACCATGCAAATATGGGATTAACTCCACCAGTCATATTCACAAGATGGGTCATTTCATACTGGACCCCATCTGGAGAAAAGACCCTCAGCCCGCCACTGTTGATGCAATCTGCCCTCCATCGCTGGGTCGTCAGCATCAGGGGAGAAGCGCTGCCGGTGAATGCCAGGAGCTGACGACTACCATCGGGCAGTTCCAAAACAGGATTATCGGCCACTGTTTGCGTATTCTTATTGAAGCAAATAGTCGTATCTTTATTTTTGAGAACTCTTCCAAAGTGGATACTCCATCCCACCCCTGCCCCAGACGAGGAATCATAGGCTGCGGGGTTGAGAGGCTCTACAGAAGAGCTGTTGTAGGATCTGATCACCTTTAGATCAAAACCACCATTCCCAGGAATATGCAGATCAACGTACTGCCGTTGCAACGACCCAGTGAATGGGTCGATATTCTCGCTAACGTTTTGGTTCACGTAATCGCGATTGGGATAAAGACCTGGATCTTTATAGAGGTCTGGTATTACTTCTTGAGCAACACCACTGCGCATGGTAAATGCCAATAGCATGAAAGCGCAGAAATGCATCATCACTTTACTCATACACTCTCCCTTGTATTTATTTAGAGAAATTGGATTGACAAATATCAACGGTGTCGACTGCCTTATACAGCCGGACCCTGTAAGTCCCAACAGAGAAACAGCTATTCAAATTTTGAGTAATTTCAGCATCATCCTGAAATAATGAGTCGCTGAGCAGGCTAGCCACCCAACATCCAACCCACTATACCCACAGACAACATCCTAATGCTTTTAAACAATCAATGCAAAATATTTGATAGCTATTTATTTTGACTATATTTTTATACGCTTATAGAACTTGCCATCTGAAATAAAAGTGCGCTTTGATCGCTTTGCTTATAAGCGAGGATGGTTATCACATACCACCACGGCGCAGGCTTCATGCTTGTTTTGGAGTGACAGCGGATGTCTGAAGCAGCGCTTGCAAAGAACCGGTACTGGAATTTGCTATAGGCGGCCTTTGCGCTAGGCGAAGGAGTTCTATGCATTCACACCTCTTGCTTGGCTTGCGTACGGTTTGCAGGACAAGGACCTGCGACAGTCGACTCCGCTCAGCAGCCTGAGATTTCGGATGCCATTTGTTGGGAGCGGCGATACCCGCTGATTCAGCGTTGATGTCGCTCGCCTCAAAGCGGCCTGCGGTTGAGCAACTGCTATAGAAATGGGATCTCCCAGTCGCCCCCAAACAACGCCCCCCATCCCCCTCGCACACCACCTAGGGAGAACCCGTGCGGTTCTTGACTTACAGCAAGCTCTGTTCACACTCTAGGCAACACAATCGGCTCAAGCTCTTGGCAAAGCGGGCTCGAAACACCTTGCTGCGACCAGGACTGAAGGCTCTTGGATTTGGTGAAACAGCTGAATTCCCCAGATTTCTATAGCTTCGTTGCTCTTAAATTTATAGCGATCTGCGTCCTTGCATGGGCAGACCAGCGCAAGTCCTTCGATGAATGTTGTTCTTATCAGGTATTCGATAAATTGAATTAATGAGTATCTTGGATATACAATACTTTCAAGAATTTCTGAAAATTAGAAAACATCCCCATGCCTCCCTCCAGCGCCACCCCATCCCCCAGCCGCCCCGCTGTGGCGACGCGCCCTTCTGCCCAGGGCGCCTGGTGGCAGGTGATCGCGACCCTGCTGTGGCTGCCTCAGGCGGCCGTGATTGCCTGGGGCATTGAGGCGATTCACCGGCAGGCGGCCTGGGTGCAGCTGCTGCAGGCTTGTGTCTTGTTTTTGGCGCTGGGCTTGCTGCGGGCTTTGGTCGATGGCTATGGTCTGCGCCGTGCTTTTGCAGCGGCCCGTGCCCATACGCAGCAATTGCGGCAGCAAGCGCTGCAGGCATTGGCCCAGCACTCGCCCTTGCACCCACTGCGCCCATCGGCAGGGCTGGCGGCCAGTGTGCTCAATGAGCAGGCCGACCACATCACGCCCTACTTCGCCCGTTACACCACGGCGCGTGCCAAGGTGATGGTGGTGCCGCTGGTCATCCTGGTCTGCGTGTTCAGCCTGTCCTGGGTGGCGGGCCTGGTGCTGCTGGTGGCTGCGCCGCTGATTCCGATCTTTATGGCGCTGGTGGGCTGGCGGGCCGAGGCGGCCAGCAAAAAGCATTTGCAGGATGTTGGCAACCTCAACCAGTTTTTGCTCGACCGGCTGCAGGGCCTGGCCAGTATTCGGGGCCTGGGTGCCGTGGCCCAGGTGGCCCAACAGCTGTCCAATACGGCCGACCAGTTGCGCGCCAATACCATGGCGGTGCTCAAGATTGCTTTTCTGTCCTCTGCGGTGCTGGAGCTGTTTTCTGCGCTGGGCGTCGCCCTGGTCGCTGTGTATGTCGGTTTTCACTTGCTGGGCCAAATTCCGTTTGGCAGCTGGGGCGGTAGCTTGGGCCTCGCCCAGGCGATGTTTGTGTTGCTGCTGGCCCCGGCGTTTTTTGAACCGCTGCGCGAGCTGTCTGCCGTGTGGCACGACAAGGCTGCCGGCGTGGCAGCCGAGCAAGCTTTGCAAGCGCTGCAGCAGCCCGGCCCGCAGTTGTTGGGGGGTGGCGATGGCAGTCAAGGCCGCATGGCCAGCGCCCATAATGCAGCGGCTGCAGCGCTGACCATCGACTGCCTCAGCTTTCAGTACAGCGCCGACAGCCCCTTGGTGGTCAACGCTTTGACCGCCAGGATTGAACCCGGCGAACGGGTGGCCCTGTGGGGTGAAAGCGGCAGCGGCAAATCCACGGTGATGGCGCTGATTGCCGGTCTGGCGGCCCCCAGCGCTGGCAGCATCCATATCGATGGCCTGCCCATGGATGCGGTGCATGCCGACAGCCTGCGCAGCAGCATGGCCTGGGTCGCGCAAAAGCCCCATGTGCTGGCCGCCAGCCTGATGGACAACATCCGCCTGGGCCGAGATATTGACGATGCCGCGCTGGAGCAAGCGGTGCAGAGCGCTGCTTTGGGCCCCGTTTTGGCCTTGCGTGGCAACACCGTGGTGGGCGATGGCGGCCTGGGCCTGTCGGGGGGCGAGGCCTTGCGGCTGACCTTGGCACGCGCCGCCGCCACACCCGGTTGCCGGCTGATTCTGGCCGATGAACCCACCGCGCATTTGGATGCCGAGACTGCCCAGTTTGTGCGCCAGGGCCTGCTGGCTTTGGCAGCGAGGGGCGCCACCTTGGTGGTCGCTACCCATGATCCGCTGCTCGCCGCCTGCATGGACCGGGTACTGTCGCTCGACGGCAGCCAGCCCGCCGTGCACACCGCACACGCAGTTGCAGCCGGGAGCCGCGCATGAAAGCCTGGAACGCACTGCGCCCCATCGTGCAGCTGTTTGCGCAATCGCCTTACCGCCGACGCATGCTGCTGGGCAGCTTGCTGGCGGCCATCACCGTGTGCGCCGGCATGTCGCTGCTGGGTTTGTCGGGCTGGTTTTTGACGGCGAGCTATGTGGCGGGGCTGTCCACCGCCACCGCTGTGGTGTTTGATGTGTTTGCACCCGGTGCCGGTGTGCGCTTTTTCTCGATGCTGCGCACCGGCGCGCGCTACAGCGAGCGGGTCGTCACCCACGACGCCACCTTGCGCGTGCTCGCTGCCCTGCGCGTGCAGCTGTTCTCGCGCCTGGCTGCGGCGGACACGGCATTGGCACTGCGCCAGCGCCCTGCTCGCTTGCTGCACCGCCTCACGGCCGATATCGATGCGCTCGATGCCGTCTACCTGCGGCTGCTGACCCCTGCCGTCTCGCTGCTGGTCAGCGCCTGCGTGACTGCGCTGGCCTTGGGCATCTTCTTGAACTGGCAAAGCGGCCTGCTCGTAGGGGCCATGGTGCTCGCCGGTGGCCTGGCTTGTGTGGCCTGGTGTGTTCGCTATGGCTTTATGACCGCGCTGCGCCGCAGTTTTGCGGGTGAGCAACTGCGCGCTGCGGTGATTGATGCCGTAGGCGCTCAGACCGAGCTGGTGATGGCTGGCAGCCTGCCGCGCCAGATGGCGCGCATTGCCGCCGCAGAGCGCCAGCAGTTTGCGGCCGATATCCGGCTGAACCGGCTCGAATCCAATGTGGCCATCGCGATGGCGATGGTCGGCCACCTCGCTACCGCTGTGGCCTTGCTTTGCGCGGCCTGGCTGGCGCAGAAGGCGGAGATCGGTGCGCCCATTGCCGCACTGGCCACCTTGCTGCTGCTCGCCGCGCTCGAGCCCCTGACCCAGCTCCGTCGCGGCGCTATTGAGGCTGGCCGCACCTTGCTGGCCGCACGCCGCATTGCGCCGCAGCTGCAGGCCGCACCCGCCCCCCAACCCCTTGAAGGCCCTGCGCCCGCCGCAGGCTTGGCCGTAGATATGCAGGCGGTCAGCCTCCAACACCCGGGCAGCGCTGCGCCCCTGCTGCAGCACCTCGATCTGCAAGTGGCAGACGGTGAATGGCTGGTCCTGGCAGGGCCCAGCGGCGCGGGCAAATCCAGCCTGATGGCGCTGATCGGCGGTGACCTGCTCCCCAGCGCCGGCCAGGTGCTGCGCCAGCCTTGCGCCAGCCTGCCCCAGCGTACCGAGCTGTTCCAGGCCAGCCTGGCCGACAACCTGCGCCTGGGCCGCCCCGACGCCAGCGATGACGCGCTATGGGCCGCACTGCAAACCGCAGCATTGGCCGATGTCATCCGCGCACTGCCCCAGCAACTGAACACCGTGCTGGGCAGCCAGGGCGCCGGCCTCTCGGGTGGCGAATCGCGCCGCCTGGCCCTTGCCCGGCTGATGCTGCACCCAGCGCCTTTGCGTTTGCTGGATGAACCGACTGAAGGCCTGGACCGCCAGACGGCCAAGCAGGTGATGACCGCCATCGGGCACTGGCATGCCCAGCGCGGCCACGGCGCCATCGTGATGGCCAGCCATTTGCAGCGTGAGGCGCGCCACGCCGACCGCATTGTTTGGATAAACCCCTTGCTAGGAGGCCTGGTGCAGGCACGCAAAGGCACGACGGAGTTTGACGCCCTGCTGCAGCGACTGCGACCGGGCTAGACACCGACGGAGACCGCCACTCAGCACTGATTGTCAGTTTGGAACCCACGCAGTTTTTCTACCAGATCGAGCACTTACAACACGGAAGGACCATTTCATGGATCTCGACATCGTCGGGCTATCAAGATTGCAGTTTGCACTCACCGCCCTGTACCACTTTCTCTTCGTTCCCCTGACCCTGGGGCTGTCTATCCTGATCGCCATCATGGAGACGGTCTATGTGATGACCCGGCGCGTCATCTGGCGCCAGATGACCAAGTTCTGGGGCGTTCTGTTCGGGATCAACTTCGCCATCGGGGTGGCCACCGGCCTGGTGATGGAGTTCCAGTTCGGCATGAACTGGAGCTACTACAGCCACTACGTAGGCGACATCTTTGGCGCGCCGCTGGCGATCGAGGGGCTGATGGCCTTCTTCCTCGAAGCCACCTTTGTCGGCCTGTTCTTCTTTGGCTGGGACAAGCTCTCGCCGGTCAAGCACTTGATGGTGACCTGGCTGACTGCCATCGGCACCAACCTGTCGGCGCTGTGGATTCTGATCGCCAATGGCTGGATGCAAAACCCCGTGGGCGCCGTCTTCAATCCGCAGACCATGCGCATGGAAGTCAATGACTTCGCTGCCGTGCTGAGCAACCCGGTGGCCCAGGCCAAGTTTGTGCACACCGTGTCGGCCGGCTATGTCTGCGCCTCCATCTTTGTGCTGGGCGTGTCTGCCTGGTACCTGCTCAAGGGCCGCCATGTGGCCTTGGCCAAGCGCTCGATGACCGTGGCCGCCGCCTTTGGCCTGGCCGGTTCGCTGTCGGTGGTGGTGCTGGGTGACGAGTCCGGCTACCTGTCGGGTGAACACCAGAAGATGAAGCTCGCCGCGATTGAAGCCATGTGGGAGACCGAGCCTGCGCCCGCCGCCTTCACCGCCTTTGGCTTTCCCGACCAGGAAGCGCGCGAGACCCATTACGCCATCCACATCCCATGGGCCATGGGCCTGATTGGCACCCGCTCGCTCGATACCGAGTTGCAGGGCATCAACGACCTGGTCAAGCATGCCGAGGTGCTGATCCGCGACGGTATCAAGGCCTATGATGCGCTGGAGAAAATCCGCGACGCCGGCTCGACCACGACCATCTCGCCCGAGCTGCGCGAGCAATTCGAGGCCAATGGCCAATCGCTGGGCTACGCGCTGCTGCTCAAGCGCTATGTGGACGACCCGCGCCAGGCCACCGACGAACAGATCGCCAAGGCGGCGTCGGACACCATCCCGCAAGTCGCGCCGCTGTTCTGGACCTTCCGCATCATGGTCGCGCTTGGCATGTTCTTCATCGTGTTGACGGCCGTGTTCTTCTACCTCGCCTCGCGCCACCAGCTGGAAAACCGCCGCTGGCTGCTGTGGGTGGCCGTGTGGTCCATCCCGTTGCCCTGGGTGGCCATTGAGTGCGGCTGGTTCGTCGCCGAGTTTGGCCGCCAGCCCTGGATCATTGAAGGCGTGCTGCCCACGGCCGTGGCCGCCTCCAACCTGGGCGTGACCACCTTGCTGATCACCATCCTTGGTTTTGTGGCGCTGTACACGGTGCTGCTGGTCATCGAGATGAAGCTCATGCTCAAGGCCATCCAAAAAGGCCCAGAGCTGGAGCCCGAGCAGCGCGATCCCCAGCCACTGAGCTATGCCTCGATCGCCACGGCACAACCTACCTCTTCGGGAAAGTAACACCATGATCTTGCATACACTTTTGAACTACGACACCCTGCGTGTCATCTGGTGGGTCCTGCTGGGCGTGCTGCTCATCGGCTTTGCCGTGATGGACGGCTTTGACCTGGGCACCGGCATGCTGCTGCCCTTTCTGGGCAAGAACGATCTGGAACGCCGCGTCATCATCAACGCCGTGGGCCCCACCTGGGAAGGCAACCAGGTCTGGCTGGTGCTGGGCGGTGGCGCCATCTTTGCCGCCTGGCCACAGCTGTATGCGGTGTCCTTCTCGGGCTTTTACCTGGCCATGTTCGTGATCCTGATCGGCCTGATCCTGCGCCCGGTCGCCTTCAAGTACCGCAGCAAGAACGAGTCACCCGCCTGGCGTAGCCGCTGGGATTGGGCGCTGTTTGCCGGCAGCTTTATCCCTGCGCTGATCTGCGGCGTGGCCATGGGCAATGTGCTGCAGGGCGTGCCCTTCCGCCTCACGCCTGAGCTGTACATCCACTACGACGGCAGCTTCTTTGGCCTGCTCAACCCCTTCGCCATCCTGGCCGGCCTCATCTCCGTCAGCATGCTGCTGATGCATGGCGCTGCCTGGCTGTGCATCAAGACCGAAGGCGCCATCGCCGCCCGCGCCCGCAGCGTGGGCAGCATCTCGGCCGTCGTCACTGCCGTGCTGTTTGTGCTGGCCGGCATCGTGCTGTGGAAGTTTGTCGATGGCTACCGCATCACCTCGGTGCTGAACACCACCGGCCCCTCCAACCCGCTGTTCAAGACCGCCGCCCACGCGCCCGGCGCCTGGATGCAGAACTACCAGCAGTACCCCTGGACCATGGCCGCACCCATCCTCGGCGTGCTGGGCTGCCTGATCGCTGCCGTGCTGATCCGCGCCCGCAAAGAAGGTCTGGCCATGATCACCAGCGGCCTGGGCATTGCCGGCATCATCCTGACGGTGGGTGCCTCCATGTTCCCGATGATCCTGCCCTCCTCGGTCGATCCGCGCTTTAGCCTCACGGTCTGGGATTCGTCCTCCAGCCATATGACTTTGTTCATCATGCTGGTCTGCACCGTTATCTTCATTCCGCTGATCATTGCCTACACCAGCTGGGTCTACTCGGTGCTCTGGGGCAAGGTCAATGCCAAGGACATCAACGACGGCAACGGCCACGCTTACTAAGCACAGCCGCACCAAGAAAGGAACTGAAAATGTGGTATTTCTCCTGGATTCTCGGCCTGCCGCTGGCCGCCGCCTTTGCGGTACTCAACGCCATGTGGTTTGAGATGACCGAAGACCAGAAGCTGCGCCAGCAGCTGCTGGACGACCCGGACACCCAGCCACCGCGCTGAGTCCGCTCAAGGGCCTGGCAACTGCCGCCAGGCTCCCCGCAAAAGCAAAGGCCCAAACCTCGGTTTGGGCCTTTTGCATGGGCAGATCAGCTTTGGCTTTGCAGGTCTTCGGAGAACAGCCGCCAGTCCTTGCCCACCTTGCGCCAGTACTGGCGCAGTGACAGCGGCTGCGCCTGCTCGCGGCTTTTGAGCTTGAGGTTGGCCACGCGGATCTCGCCCTTGTCGTCCTTCCAGCCGTAGGTGGAGACCTCCTGCAGTTCCACGCTGCGGCCTTTGAAGAGCGCGGCCATGCGCGTCTGCCAGGCCTGGCCTTCGGGCGAGGCCGTCCATTGCGGCGTAGCCAGCTGCAGCGCCTGCTGGGGATCGTCCTGCAACCAGGCCTGGTGCCACTGCTGGACGACAGCCGTAAAAGATTCGGTGTTCTGGCGGTGCTGCGTATCGCTTTGCGCCACCCACTGCAGCTGCTCGCGGATCAGCACCGGCGTTTGCTTGTCCACCGTACGCATCAGCGCAATCAGGTCGGGGTTGGCCAGCACCACGCAGCCATCACTGGCCTGGGGCAGGCGTGCAAACTGGTCGGGCGGCGCGCCATGCAGCCAGATACCGCTGCCCGAGCGGCCCATGGCCTTGTCCCAGTCATTGGGGTAGTTCAGGGTCAGCGCGCCTTTGCCATAAAACTCCGGCAGGCGCGGGCCGGCAATCTGCCGGCCAATGAAATAAATGCCTTCCGGTGTGCGCTGGTCGCCCTCTTCGAGCTTGCCCACGCCCAGCTTGCCGACCGAGACATAAAAACTGTCCACCAGCTGCAGGCGGCCATTGTCATGGCGCAGCAGATACAGGCGCGACTGGCTGGCATCGATGGCAATGACCTGGCGCACCGTGGGCGACAGCGACAGAAACTCCGACGGAACCTGGCCAGCGCCAGGCAGCGATTGGGCGCCGTGCATACGCCGGCGGATCTCGTCTTGCAGGCCTTGGAGCTGCTCCAGGGTTTGCACACCTTGGGCGCTGGCGACGGGGTTGGCCACGGCAGGCGCATCCGCTTGCGGCACCAGGGCATGTTTAACGGGCAGCAGCATGGCACGCTGTGCCAGCGTAGCGGGCGTCAACGCGCCCGGCTGGCCAGAGCGAAAACGCAGCAGATCCGCGTACACCAGCTGCGCCGCCTGAAAATGCGGCACATCGGCCGTCAGGCTGGCGGCGGCCTTCAAGGCCTGGTCCAGCTGCTGGCGCTGCACCAGCGCAATGATCTGCACCAGGCGCTCTTCGGCATCGGGTTGGCGGGCTTTGCTGGCGCCCGCTGCATGGGTTTGCGCAGCAGCTCGGGGCGCTGGCGGGCTGCCCGCGGCCAGCGCCGTACCGGCGGCCACTACCAAGGCTGCACTGGCCCCGGAGCGCCAAAACTGCTTGCAAAAAGGCATTGCCTGTGATTCCTTCTACTGACGTCGGTGCGGACCAGCGCCGATCATAGCCTGTGGATTGGCCACCGCTCAGCCTCCAGTGGTCTCGCGCACGATGCGCCAATGGCCTTTTTCCAGGCGCATGGCCAAGGTCTTGCGGGTCGTCGTCTTGAGTGCGCCGGCCGCATAGTACTGGCGGAACTTGGCCGTGGCCTGGTCGCCATCCACACTGATCTGCAGGTTGCGCACATTCACCACAATGGCCTGCTTGCCCACAATGCGCTGGCGCCGCTCTTCCTTCCAGTTGCTGAGGCTGCCGCCACCGGCCGGGCTGAAATGGTCGCTGTAGGCGGCCAGGTAGCCGGGCATGTCCTGCTTCTCCCAGGCCTGGGCCCAGGTGTTGACGGCGCGCTCCACATCGGCCTTGGCGGTATCGCGCGGCGGTTTGGGCTTGGTCTCGGCCACGGGGGCTGCTGGTTTGGCAGCGGGGGCGGCGGCCACGGCCTTGGCAGGCTCGGCGGCGGCAGGCGCTGGCGCGGCTGGTGCTGGTGCGGGACGGCTGGCAGCGCCTGGTGCGGGCGTCGCCGACGGCTTGGGCTGCGGAGCAGGCGCGGGGACGGGGACGGGCGTGGGTGTTGGCGCTGGTGTTGGCGCCGCCTTGGGTGCGGGCGCGGGCACAGCTGCCGCCTGGGCGACGACTGCGGGCGCGGGCGCAGTTGCAACCGTTGCAGCTGCGGGCGGGCTGGCCGCAGGCACTGCAGCGGCTGGCGTGGGCGTGGGCGTGGCGACGGCTGCAGGCGCTGGAGAAGGCGTTGGCACCGGCGTGGGCGCCACATCGGCCCGGGCCTGCACCAAGGCATTTTTGCCATTGGCCAGCGAGGCCGGAACAATCTGGGTGATCAGGGCCAGCTTGGGCGCCGCCTGCTTGGGCGCGCCTTCAAGCTGCAGCGCCTTGGCATAGGCATCGCTGGCCATGCGGGCATAAAGGTCGCCCAGGTTCTCATGCGCCGTGGTGTAGCTGGGGTTGGTGCGCATCGATTGCTCCAGCACCTGCGCCGCCTTGCGCTCCTGGCCATCGGCGGCGTACAGCACCGCCAGGTTGTTGTACGGCTCGGGCATGCCCGGGTAATCGCGTGTCAGCGCCTGGAAGATCTTGATCGCCTGGGCATTTTGCTTTTGCTCGGTGGCAATCACCCCGCGCAAAAAACGCATTTCCACATCGGCGGGTTGCTTGCGCAGGTAGGCATCGGCCTGCTGCGCAGCTTGTGCGGCCTTGCCTTGCTGCAGCAGCTGGGCCACTTCGGCCACGGCGGGCGATGTGGGCGCCGCCTGCCCCGGCAGGGCCACCCCACCGCCAATCAGCATGCCCACGCAGACAGCGGCCCAGCGCTGGCGAAAAAAGACAGGCACCAGAGCCCGCAGGGAAGAGCGCACTGGAAAAGCACGTTGCATGGGGATTTTCTCGTTGCAGTGGATCAACGCTGCACCAAGCAGCCAGACATCTTGCTTGCCGCTGGCTTGCCAGGCGGCGGCCGGCGGCTGTGCCAAGCGCGCGGTAAAAGCCGGCCGATTATACAGACCCAGGCGCTGCAAGCGCCCCAGCCGCCGCCGTGCCACCGCTCCCGAAACAAAGCCCAAACGTTACGTAACAAGTCCGTAACACCTGGCCCTGCAAGCCCCCTGCTGCCGCTTGGTCGCGCGGTATCCGCAAAAAAATACTCTTCAAAAACAATGCACTTCTGCTATCCGGAGCGGCCACTGCTTTGGCTATCGGTCATGGCATGGCTGTTGCATTGAATAACGCAAGGCCATCGCAGCACTGCCCGCAAGGCCAACGCTCTAACCGGAGACCCGCATGACACATCCCACCGCACTGCATGGCCTGGAGCCCTTGGAGCCGCTGCACAGCGTGCCGCATGAGCGCCACCTGTGCATGGAGGCACAGGGCTCCCCGGGCCTCGCCCACCAGCTGAACCTGGCAGCGCGCTTTGTGGCCCAGCAGGCCGCTGCGCTGCCTATGCCCTATGACGGCTACCTGATGCTGTTCACCATGACGGCCCAGCACCTGCCCATCACCAGCTTCAGCACCCGGCAGGCCAGCATCGAAGAGGCCTGGCTGGAAGGTGCCGCCCGTATCCGGCAATGGGCCTGGGCCTATAGCGCCACGGGCGTGGAGCTGCGCATCGATTGGGCCACCGGCGTGCTGCCCCTGCCCGGCCACGATCCCCAGCAGGCCCTGGCGGATCTGCGCCAATCCTGGAGCCTGGCGGGCAACGCGCAGGAGCGCGACCAGATGCTGGCCAGGCTGAGCCAGCGCATGACCCGCGCGCTCAGCCGCCTGGAGCAGTTGAGCGACCCCGTCGCGCTCGATGACGACAGCCGCTGGCAGTTGGTGCTCGAAGGTCTGCATATCAGCGCGCTGGGGGAGATGCGTACCCTGCCGCGCCACCACCCCTCGGCGCCCCGGCATGGCCACAGCAGCGCGGCGCCGGCCATTTACCAGGCCACGCAAGCGCTGCTGGCCCAAAGCCAGAGCGAAGACGGCAGCTGGCCCGAGGCCAGCACCTTGATCGACCACCTGGGCATCACCTACGCCTTGCTGCTCACCCAGCGCCAGACCGGGCCGAGCGAAGCCTCGTCCATGACCGTCCACCGCGCCATGGCTTACCAGGCCGAGCAGATGCAGCGCTGGAGCCTGCATGAATGCGGCAGCGAGTTGCTCAAGGCCATGAGCCTGATCGTGCTTGTGCAGTATGTCCAGCTCTACCCAGGTGCCGGCTGCGCTGCGCCGCTGCGCGACCTCATCGGCCTGCTGTCCCAGCAGCTGCATGGCAAAGCCAGCAAGGCCGGTAGCGCCACCGCGCCCTGGGCCCAGCTGGCACTGCAAAGCCTGCAAAAAAGCGGCCAGCACCCGTCGCCCGAGGGGCAGACGGCACACAGCACCGCACCCGGCACTGACAACCAATGGCTGCATGCTGCCTGGCTGCAATTGCAGGCCCTGGCGCTGGACCAGGAGCACAGCAAGATGCACCCCGAGCCCTGGGTGTCGGCAGCGCTGATGGAGTGTTCCTTGCAGCAGGGCCATGCCACGTTCTCCAGCCACACGCAGCGCAGCCAGTTCCTGTCGGGCATGCAGTCGCTGTTCAAAACCTGCTACCAGCGCATGGTGTGGCCAAAAACAGCCCAGGCACAGGCCAGCCGCCAACGCCATGCCCAGGCCATGCTTTGCCCGGACGCCCGGCATAGCCCGGTGACCGATTGCCGCATTGCCAGCCAGCTGCTGATCACCATCAGCGCAGCGGTGAATTTCTCCAGCCTCTCTCAGGCCCGATAAAGCTTGGCCCAGCGGCTAGCCCGCCAGCACCACCGCCACGCAGGCGCCTGCTCCTCTGGGACAGGCGCCTGCGTTCGTCTTTAACTAGCGCCCTACCGTCTCGCTCACAATGCGCCACTGGCCTTGGTCTGGCTGCAGCACCAAGGTCTTGCGGGAGTTGCTCTTCAAAGCGCCAGCCGCATAGGCCTGCACGAACCGGGCCGTGGCGCGCTCGCCGTCCACCACCACCTGCAGGTCGCTGAGCGACACGCTGATCTCGCGCTTGCCCTCGATGCGCTGGCGGCGCGATTGCGTCCATGCCGCCAGGCTGCTGCCATCGGCTGGCTTGAAGACAGGGCTGTAGGCGGCCAGGTAGCTAGCCATGTCCTGCTGGGCCCAAGCCTTGGCCCAGGCCTGCACCGCCGCTTCCACCGCTGCAGGGGAGGCATCGAGCGACGGTGTGGCTTTTGCGGCAGGCGCTGCATCCGCTGCCAGGCTTGCGCTGGCGGCTGATCGGGCAGCCTCCGCAGCAGCCAGCTGCAGCGGCGTGGCCGATGAGATGCGCTCCGCAGCGGGCGCAACCATGGCCGGCTCGGGCGCACGCACCCGGGCGGCGGGCTGCACGGGCGCCAAGACGGGTACCGGTGCCGCTGCGGGCACTGGCACTGCCGTTGCCGTCGGCAAGGCCGCCACCGGCACAGCTGCGCCCGCCTTGCCCGCTGCCATCTGGGCTATCAAGGCCTGCTTAGGCGCAATGCCCTGGCGCGCGCTGTCCAGCTCCAAGGCCTTGCCGTAGGACTGGCTGGCCATGCGGGCATACAAGTCACCCAGGTTCTCATGGGCCGTGGCATAGCCCGGCTGGGCCCGGATCGCCTGCTCCAGCGCATCGACCGCCTTGCGGTCCTGGCCTTGGGCGGCATACAGCACGGCCAGGTTGTTATAGGGCTCGGGCATGGCCGGGTAATCGCGAGCCAGTGCAGAAAAGATTTGGATGGCCTGTGTTTGCTGCTTTTGCTCGGTGGCAATCACCCCGCGCAAAAAACGCATCTCGGCGTCGGCCGGGTTCAGTTGCAAAAACTGGTCGGCCTGCAGCGCCGCCTGCTCGGTCTGCCCCTGCTCCAGAAGCTGCGCAACCGCATCCAGATCGCTGCCGGCATAAGCGGGCAGCGCCAGCAAAACGGCCGAGCCGCCCGCGCATATTGCCGCTACCCATCTGGGCAAACCTGCCTGCAATAACCCAAAGGGGCGAGAAAAGTGACGAGACGCAAGGCACATAGAGGGCTTTTTAAAGGTCATGGAAACAGAAGAAAGGCAGGCAACGGCCGGGCAGACAGGACTGCCCGATCAGCGATTTGAAAAATAGAACGACCGCAGCGGACAGCAGAAATAGTATGCGAGCCCGGCACCTGATTATTTATGTAAATTTTTATGGCATCGCTGAATTCATGATTTAAATCCTATGCACCCACAAAACACCCAATATGTACCGGCTTGCTCCGCCATAAACCCAGAACGTTACGTAACGCTCGGGGTAACAGCATTGCACATAGCTTGCCTATGGGCTCACACCATAGTTTCTGAAGCGGCACCGCTGGTTATTATTTAAAAAATACCTTTGCATTTCAACATCTTATGAAATACCAAAACAAGCCAGATAAAAAACAAAAATATGGCATGCATGTTGCACAGGCTTCCCTCAGAAAAGCCTCGTGACGCAAGTCGGAGCCCTTGCGTTTGATATTCCCCTCTCCAACAGGACAGAGAACATGACCACCTCTACCGCACTCCCCACCAGCAACGCCGCTACCGCTTCGGTCGCCCATGGCATGGCAGCCAACACCGGCGGCGCAGCAGCGATGGCCGCTTCGGCCAAGGGCACACCCGCCACCCTGTCCCAGGCCTCGGCCGGTGTGCAGATCGTGCGCGACGGCCAGACCATGGCCGCCCCGGCCGGTACGGCTTTGCAGATGGGCGACAAGATCATCGTCCCCGCCGATGGCAGCGCCCAGGCGCAGTTCACCGGCAGTGGTGGTCAAAAACTGGTCGGCACCTTTGCCGGTGGCACCGAGGCCACCCTGGGCTACCAGGCCGGTGCGGATGGCACGGGAGCCATGGCCCTGGATCTTGCGTCCGGCAAGGTGGATGTTGCCCCTGCTGGCGACGACACCGACGCACTCGGCTTGGTGGTGACACAGGAATCGGCCGAGGCGGGCGGCTCCACCCTGGGTGATTTTCTGCTCGCCGGCCTGGTGGGCGTGGGCGGCGCAGCGCTGATCGCT
Source organism: Comamonas sp. BIGb0152 (assembly GCF_024809975.1). Classification (GTDB taxonomy): domain Bacteria; phylum Pseudomonadota; class Gammaproteobacteria; order Burkholderiales; family Burkholderiaceae_C; genus Comamonas. Next base: position 112,846 of record NZ_JANUDY010000010.1, on the reverse strand, counting down.
TCAGCGCTGGACAGTGATGACGACGACGACCGCAGCCCGCCCATCACCCCGACGAACCCTACCGACCCCACCAATCCGACAAATCCTACGAACCCCACGGATCCGACCAATCCTACGAACCCAACGGATCCCACCAATCCGACGAACCCTACGGATCCCACTAATCCTACGAACCCTACGGATCCGACCAATCCGACCAACCCTACGAACCCCACCAACCCTACGAACCCTACGAACCCCACCAATCCTACGAATCCTACGAATCCTACGAATCCTACGAATCCTACGAATCCTACGAATCCGACGAATCCTACGAATCCGACTAACCCCACGGATCCAACGAATCCAACCAATCCGACTAACCCTACGAATCCAACGGATCCCACCAATCCGACCAACCCTACGAATCCAACGGATCCCACCAATCCGACCAACCCTACGAATCCAACGGATCCCACCAATCCGACTAATCCTACGAATCCAACGGACCCCACCAATCCGACGAATCCTACGAATCCAACGGACCCAACCAATCCGACTAACCCTACGAATCCAACGGATCCCACCAATCCGACCAACCCTACGAATCCAACGGATCCCACCAATCCGACCAACCCTACGAATCCAACGGATCCCACCAATCCGACTAATCCTACGAATCCAACGGACCCCACTAATCCGACTAACCCAACCAACCCTACGGACCCGACTAATCCGACCAATCCGACCAACCCCACGGATCCCACCAACCCCACCGATCCCACGGATGGCCATGGCCTGATCACCTCGGTGGAGGATGTGTTGGCGAGCCTGGGGGGTGGCACCTTGGTGGCGCCCATCACGGACCTGGTGAATTCGCTGATCAACCCGTCCACGGGAACCCTGGCGGTAGTGACCAACGTGCTGGAGCAGCTGACCAATACCAACGGCGGCGCCCTGGGTGTGCTGACCGAGCTGGTCGATGGTCTGGTCAATATTCCCGGCCAAGGCTTGGAGCCTTTGGTGGCCACGCTCAATAGCCTGATCCAGGGCCTGGGCGAGCCTGGTGCCACCGAAGGCATCCCCGGCTTGGTGAACCAGGTGCTGGGTGGCCTGCTGGGTGAAAACAGCGTGCTGGGCGATCTGCTGGCAGGGGTCGGTGGATTGCTGGGCGGCTTGCTGGGCGGCGGCTCCGGCCAGCCACCCGGTGGAACCGACGGCCCCGGCATCGTGACCAGCGTGCAAGAGGTGGTAGACGGTTTGCTGGGCGGCACCGTGGCCGAGCCCGTGGGCCAGCTGATCGACAGCCTGCTCAACCCGACCGATGGCACGCTCGCCACCGTCACCGGTTTGCTCGAAGGCCTCACCAGCGTGGATGGCGGCCCCCTGGGTGTGCTGACCGCGTTGGTCAATGGGCTGACCCAAGTGGAGGGCCAGGCGCTGCAACCACTGATCGGCACCTTGAACGACCTGATTGCTGGCTTGGGCAATGTGGGCGAAGGGGGTCTGGGCGGCGGCCTGATCGGCGCCATCGTCGAGAACGTGCTGGGGGGCCTGATCCCTGGAGGCGGTGCTACCGATGGTGGCCTGGTCACCAGCGTGCAGGACGTGGTCGATGGTTTGCTGGGCGGCACGGTTGCCGAGCCGGTGGGCCAGCTGCTCGATAGCCTGCTCAACCCCGGCACCGGTACCCTCTCTACCGTGACCTCGGTGCTTGAAGGTTTGACCTCGGTCAACGGCGGCCCGCTCGGTGTGCTGACCGCGCTGGTCAATGGCCTGACCCAGGTAGAAGGCCAGGCACTGCAGCCCGTCATCGGCACCTTGAACGAGCTGATTGCCGGCTTGGGCAATGTGGGTGAAGGTGGTCTGGGCGGCGGCCTGATCGGCAGCATCGTCGGCGGCGTGCTGGGCGGCTTGGTGCCCGGTGGCGGCGCCACCGATGGCGGCCTGGTCACTACGGCACAAGACGTGGTGGACAGCCTGCTGGGCGGCACCGTGGCCGAGCCCGTCGGCCAGTTGCTGGACAGCCTGCTCAACCCCGGCACCGGCACCCTCGCAACGGTGACCAGCGTGCTCGAAGGCCTGACCAGCGTCGATGGCGGGCCCCTGGGTGTGCTGACCGCACTGGTCAGCGGTCTGACCCAGGTCGAAGGCCAGGCACTGCAGCCGGTCATCGGCACCTTGAACGAGCTGATTGCCGGTCTGGGCAGCCTGGGCGAAGGCGGACTGGGCGGTGGTCTGGACGGTGGTCTGATCGGCGGCATTGTTGGCGGTGTGCTGGGCGGCCTGGTCCCCGGTGGCGGCGCCACCGATGGCGGCCTGGTCACCACGGCACAAGACGTGGTGGACAACCTGCTGGGCGGCACCGTGGCCGAGCCCGTCGGCCAGCTGCTGGACAGCCTGCTCAACCCCGGCACCGGCACCCTCTCCACCGTGACCTCCGTGCTGGAAGGCCTGACCTCGGTCGAAGGCGGCCCGCTGGGCGTGCTGACCGCGCTGGTCAGCGGCCTGACCCAGGTCGAAGGCCAGGGCCTGCAACCTGTGATTGGCACCTTGAATGAGCTGATTGCCGGCCTGGGCAACCTCGGTGAAGGCGGTGTTGGCGGCGGTATCGGCGGAGGATTGGGCGGCGGCCTGATTGGCTCCGTGGTCGGCGGCGTGCTGGGTGGGCTCACAGGCGGCAACGGCGGTTTGCTCGGTGGTCTGACCGGTGAAGGCGGGCTGCTCGGCGGTGTGCTGGGTTCGGAAGGCGGCCTGCTGGGCGGCCTGACCGGTGACGATGGCCTCTTGGGCGGTGTGCTCGGCGGCAACGGCGGCCTGCTCGGCGGCTTGACGGGTGAAGGCGGTCTGCTGGGCGGCGTACTCGGCTCCGAAGGCGGCTTGCTCGGTGGCCTCACCGGTGAAGGCGGTCTGCTGGGAGGCCTGACCGGTGACGGTGGCCTGCTCGGCGGCAACGGCGGACTGTTGGGTGGACTGACCGGTGACGGTGGTTTGCTCGGCGGGCTGCTGGGCAGCGGCTCGGGCGGCGCAGATGGCAGCGGTGTGGTGAGCACGGCGCAAAACCTGGTGGGCGACCTGGTCGGCAACACGGTGGCAGCACCGGTCAGTGCGGTGGTCGATACCTTGCTGGATCCGCAAAGCGGTGTGCTGGCACCCGTCACCAGCGTGGTCGAGAGCCTGACCAACACCAGCAATGGCCCACTCGGTGTGGTGACCTCCGCTGTCAACGGTTTGACCCAGATACCCGGCCAGGCGCTGGAGCCAGTCGTTGCTGCTGTGCACGATGTCGTTGCAGGGCTGAGCGGCGGTGGCTCGGATGGTGCGGTCGGCGGCTTGCTGGGCGGGCTTACGGGTGAAGGCGGCCTGCTGGGCGGCCTGACCGGTGACGGCGGCCTGCTCGGCGGGGTCGTTGGCGGAAATGGCGGCTTGCTCGGTGGGCTGACTGGTGACGGCGGCCTGCTCGGCGGCATCGTCGGTGGCGCAGTCGGCGGCAACGGTGGCTTGCTCGGTGGTCTCACCGGCGAAGGCGGCCTGCTCGGCGGTCTGCTGGGCGCAGGCTCCGGCGGCACCGATGGCAGCGGCGTCGTGACCGGTGTCCAGACCCTGGTGGACAACCTGGTAGGCAGCACCGTGGCCGAACCGGTCAATACGGTGGTCGATGCCTTGCTGGATCCGCAAAGCGGCGCCCTGGCGCCCGTCACCAGCGTGGTCGAGAACCTGACCAGCACCAGCAGCGGCCCACTCGGTGTGGTCACCTCGGCCGTCAACGCGCTGACCCAGGAGCCGGGCCAGGCGCTGGAGCCCGTCGTCTCCGCTGTGCACGACGTCGTTGCGGGCCTGGGTGGCGTCACTTCGGGCGGCGGAGCAGCCGGCCTGGGCGGCGCGGTCGACAGCCTGCTGGGGGACCAAGGCGTGCTGGGCGCTGTGCTCGGCACCTCCGGCACGGCAGGTGGCGTGCTCGGCGGCCTGACCGGCGAAGGTGGCCTGGTCACCGGTTTGCTGGGTGACGGCGGGCTGGTCGGTGGCCTGCTGGGTGGCAACACGGGCCTGCTCTCGGGCATTACCGGCGACCACGGTCTGGTGGGCGGTTTGCTCGGCGGCCAGGGTCTGCTGGGTGGATTGCTCGGCGGCACGGCGGCCCCGCACTTTGTGGCCAGCACTGCCGGCTCGGCCTTGCAGCCGGTGGCCACGTCCATCAGCAGCCTGGCCAGCGGCGATGCACACAGCGTGCTGCCCCAAGACCTGCTGCACCACCAATTGGCCTGATGCAAGGCGCGCCAAGCGCTGATCAGTGACCCCCTTCTGCCCCTGGGTCCGCAGCGCTTGCCTGGCAACAGGCAAGCGCGGGGCCCAACCAAGGATTGCCATGTTGAAACTTCTACCCCTTTGCCTCGCTGCAGGGCTGGCCTTCGGCTTGACCGCCTGCGGCACCAGCGCAACCAGCTCCAAGCGCGCAGAACACCATTACGCGCTGGCCAAACCGGCCGCAGAACCGGCCCAATCCGGCGTGGCCCCCGTGGTGGCCAGCGCGCAGCCCGGCAAAAAAGGCCCTGCCGATACCGCCCATGTGGTGTATTTCGACTTCGATGACTACAGCGTGCGCCCCGCCGACCGCCCCATTCTGGAGAGCCATGCGCGCTGGATGCGCAGCCACCCCGGCCAGTCACTGACCCTGCAGGGCCACACCGATGCGCGCGGCGGCATCGAGTACAACCTGGCGCTGGGCCAAAAGCGCGCTGAGTCGGTGCGCAGCAGCTTGCAGACTCTGGGCGTTGATCCTGCACGCACCGAGGCCGTCAGTTACGGCAAAGAGCGGCTGGCCGACCCCGGCCAGAGCGAAGAGGCCCACCAGCGCAACCGCCGGGTGGAGCTGGAATACCGTTGATTGCGGGCCGCCTGCGCGGCGCGCAGCCCCCCATCCCCGCCGTTCGTCTGACCCCGCACCCAGGAGGGCCTGTGTTGGCGCAACAAGCATCCCCGCAGCGCAAGGAGCTCGGTCTGGCCCAGCAGATGGCCCTGGGCCTGGACTACCTCAAGACACGCCTGAGCCCCTTGCCCGAGCCCTTCTCCGACTGCATCTTGCTGATGAGCGTATCAACGCCGGGCGAGCCTGCAGCCACCTTTTATGTGCGCCGCCCCACGCTGGCCGCGGCCTGGCGCGCGGGCACCACCCAGGTGCGGCAGTGGGCCTGGAGCCGCCGCCTCGATTGCCTGGAGCTGCGCGTCGACTGGCCCTTGGAGATCAGCGCGATGGATAGCGTGCCCGTTTCTGCCAGCCACCGGCAGGCGGCATCGGCCTGGGCGGTCGCAGACGAGAGTCTGGAGTCCGTCCAGCTGCTGGCGCCCCAGGCCGGCTTGGCGGCAAGCTCGGCGCAGACCGCCGTGGAACGCAGCCTCGCGCTGCGCGCTGCGCGCACGCCCCGCCCCCACTGGTTGCTCCAGCTCCAGGGGCTGTTTTTGAGCAGCGAGGGCCAGCTCGCCAGCCTTCCCCGCAGCGATGCCGCTACCGCTGAGGCACATGCCGAGGCCAGCCTGGTGGTGCTGCAGGCGCTGGCAGCGCCGGTACCAGCCCAGAGCCAAGGGGACAGCGCACATGTGCAGGCCTTGTGTGCCCGGCTCTATGCCCTGCTGCTGGTGCAGCAGCACCTGGGCCAGGCGGCGGCGGCGCAGCGGGGGCTGGCGCAGTTGCTGGCCAGGGCCGCCCAGCAGCTGTGCCAGCAGATCGAGCCGCAGCCGCCGCAGTCGCCACTGGCGTCCCAGGCCCAGCCGCTGACCCATGCACTGTGCCTGCTGGTCCTGGCCCGCTACGCACAGCACCAGCGTGGCGAGCGGGCAGACCCCGTGCTGCCACTGCTGGCGCAACTGGCCAGGCAAAGTGCGGGGCGGCAAAGCCCGCCCTTGCAGCCCATCGCCCGCGCTGATCCGGCTGCCGCCTGGCACCTGGTGGCGCAAGCGGCCTATGCGGACAGCCTGGCAGCGGGCAGCGCCAGCCCAGCCCCTGGCCTGGACCCAACGCAAGCAGACGCCGGTATTGCCGCACAAGACTTCGCCCCGTTGGAGGCGATGACACGCCACTGGCTGCAGTGGCACCTGCTGGCACACGGGGGCGTGCCCGCGCCGGAGCCGGATTGGACGGTGATTGCCGTGGCCGAGTTGGCTTTGCAGCCCGGCTTGGCGGGCGCCCGCCGCCACCTGCAAAGCAGCAGCTGGCTCGCATCGCTGCGCCAGCCGCTGCAGGCCAGCTTGCCGCAAAGAATTCGCCCGGAAACCGCCATGTTTCTGCCGCCCGACACCCGGGCCAGCACGGCATTTATCGAGCGCTTTGCGCTTGCAGACCCGCAGCAGGCCAGCAACTGGTGTGTGTACCAATGGATTCAGAGTATTTTTGTACCGCAACTATTAGATTTCTGAATGGCAATTTATTTATTTTGTTGAACATTTAAACAGTTTCAACACGGCAATTAATCCCAATAGCTTTGTTGAATGATTTTTTATACCAGCACTATATTTACTAACTGCCCAAATTAGATTTGTCATAAAAAAATACAATTTCTTACGATCGTTCATTCGGGATATGTTTGATGAAAATCAAAGCAGAATGGCAAAAATGCCTATGCAGCAAGAGTTTGTGTTTTTGAGTTAATAACAAAAATCAATAAAAAAAATAGGTTTGTTGCGCAGCGGAACTGTAACGTTGCTGAGTGGAATTGGGAGAGACCATCATGATTGAATACCTGTTACCCCGTGCATTGGTGCCCCGCACCGATGCCTCGGTGCAGGCCCAGGAGGCCGAAGCGGCAACGGCCAGCCCGTTCGCCTCTGCCATCGCGACCTCCTTTACCCATGCCAAAGGCCATTTGCACCAGGCCGCCTGGCTGTCACTGCCCATCAGCTTGCTGGGCCTGTTGCCCTCCATCTTCTTGCTGCAGGTCTACAACCGCGTCATCTCGCGTGGCGGCATTGCCACGCTCACGGCCATGGTCGCCGGCGTGCTGTGCATGTTGGCACTAGAGCTGTACCTGCGCCGCAGGCGTGCCCGAGCCCTGCGCGAAGCCGGCGCCACGATTGACCGCGAGGTCTCGCAAAGCCTGATGCGCGCCATGCTCGGTCACCCGCTGCTCAGCCTGGAGCAGCGCTCATCCACCCAGTGGCTGCAATTGTTCCGCGATGTGGGCTCCATGCGCTCCTGCATCTCCGGCGGGGTGGCCTCGTCGGTGCTGGATTTGCCGATGGCGCTGCTGGCGCTGGTGGTCATCGGCATCATCGCCTGGCCCGTGCTGCCGGTGATTGTCGTCGCCATGCTTGTTCTAGGCGTGCTGGCCTGGTGGTGGGCTGACGAGGTGCGCAGTGGCCGGGTGGAAGAAGTGGAGCAGGCGCGCCAGCTCGACCGGGGCACGGCGGAGATCTGCAATGCCCGCGCCACGCTCAAAGTGCTGGGCTACGACGCCGCCGCCCAGCAGGCCTGGCAATCGGGTTACGACCGCTGGTTGGCAGAGAGCTTTGAGAAAAACGGCGAGATGGAGAACGCCAAGGAAAGCAGCCATGTGTTGCTGACCCTGTTCTCGGTGGCCGTCATCACTGTGGGTGCCTTGGCCATCAATGCGCAGTGGATGAGCATCGGCAGCCTGATGGCGGTGAACCTGCTGTCGGGCAAGGCCCTGGGCCCGATTGCCCAGCTGGCCAGCAACTGGCGCTCGCTGGCCCGCGCCAACGAGGCCACCGCCCGCCTGCAAGCGGTCTTGCAAGAACCGCTGGAGCCCGAGAGCCAGCGCATCGCCCTGCCCCGCCCGCGTGGTGTGTTCCGTCTGGAGCAGGCCAGCTTCCAGTACCCTTCGGGCCATCTGGCGCTGGACCAGGTCTCGCTGCAGATCGGACCGGGCGGCATCCATGCCATCCTGGGCCGCAATGGCGCGGGCAAATCCACCTTGGCCAAGCTGCTTGCCGGCCTGTACCAGCCCACCCAGGGCACGATCTCGATCGACGAGTACGACATGGCGCAGTTCCCGCGCAACGACCTGGGCCGCTGGGTGGGCTGCCTCGCCCAACAAACCTACTGGTTCAGCGGCCCCATCGTAGATATTCTGCGCATGGTCAGCCCCGATGCCGATGACGGCCAGATCCTCGCCGCCTGCCAGCTGTCGGGTGCACACGGCTTTATCAGCCGCCTGCCCCAGGGCTACCAAACCGTGCTGGGTGAAGGGGGTGCAGGCCTGTCGGCCGGCGAGCTGCGCAAACTGGGCCTGGCCCAGCTGTTTTTGCGCAACCCCTCGGTGCTCATCCTCGATGAGCCAAGCAACGACCTGGATTTCGAGAGCGAAACGACCCTGCTGCAAACCTTGCGCCAGATTGCCAGCAAGCACACCGTCATCATCGTCACCCATTCGCTGCGGGTGGCCTCGCTCGCCCAGCACATCTACCATGTGCGCGGCGACGGCCAGGTGGACCAGGGCAAGCCCGAGCAGATGCTGCCCTTGCTTTTTGGCGTCAGCAGCAAGCCCGCAGCCAACGCCGCCGCAGCGCAGGCAGCGCCCTCGGCGCCCGCCGGCCCGGCCCTGCGTGAGGAGCTGGCATCATGAACGCCCCCCGCGCACTGCACCAGCTGCCCCAGGTGCTGCAAAACCTGGAGCCCGCAGCCGCCCCCGGCACGCCCCGGCCCGGCCGCAACCAGCGCCGTCTGTTGCTGGCGGCCCTGGGGGTGCTGGTCATGGTGGGCCTGTTTTACCCGGTGGAGAACGTCGTGGTCGCCAGCGGCCAGGTCATCCCCTCGGACCGGGTGCAGACGGTGCAACATCTGGAAGGCGGCATTGTCACCACCGTGCACATCAAGGAAGGCCAAGAAGTCCGCCGGGGCGAGCCCCTGCTGGAGATTGACCTGGGCGGCAGCAGCCTGAACCTGGAGCAGTTGACGGCCCGCAACGCCACCGCCCAGGCCAGCCGCACCCGCCTGACGGCCGAGAGCCAGGGCCAGGCCCTCAAGGCGACAGATTTCCCCCGCGATCTGGAGAGCAAGATCGTGCGCGCCGAGCTGGGGGCTTTCTCCTCACGCGCGCTGGAGTACCAGGGCAGCCTGGCATCCAGCCAGGCCATGCTGCTGCAGGCCCGGGGCGATGTGGCCCAAAGCCAGGCCCGCATCGATGGGCTGCGCAGCAGCCTGGCCCTGCATGAGCAAGAAGCGGCCATCGCCCGGCAACTGGCTGCCGAGCAGCTGATCGGCCAGCTCGAAGTGCTGGACAAGCAGCGCGCCCTCACCCTGGTGCGCACCGATCTGGCCGCCGCTACGCAAAGCCTGGTCAGCAACCGCGCCAAGGTCGAGCAGGCCCAGGCCAAGATCCTCGAAACCCAGGGCGCGTTCCGGCGCCGTGCCTCCGAAGAGCTGGCCCAGACCGAGCGCGAACTGCTCAGCCTGACCGAGGACCTGGCCCGCGCCCGCAACCAGCGCAGCCGCACGGTGGTGCTGGCCCCGACCGACGGCGTCGTCAAAGGGCTGCGCAGCTCGGGCGCTGGTTGGGTGGTCAAGCCCGGCGAGGCCATTTTGGAGGTGGTGCCTGACAAGGACGAGGTCATCGTCGAGGCGCGCCTGAACCCGGCCGACCGGGGCTATGTGCGCGCCGGCCAGGCCACCAAGGCCAAGGTCAGCGCTTACGACTACCTGCGCTACGGCTTTGTGCCCGGCAAGGTCACCTTGGTATCGGCCGATGCCGACCACGACCCGAACGTGCCCGATTCGCCCTCGTATTTCCGCATCCAGGCCAGCCTGGCCCAGCCCTGGGTGGGCCGTGCGGACAACCGCATCACCACCGGCATGCAGGCCGAGCTCGATCTGTTGCTGGGGCGCGAACCCTTTATCTGGTACTTGCTGCGCCCCGTGCTGCATATCCAGAGCGAAGCCTTCCGGGAGCCTTGAGCGATGCACATGCACCTCTTTGCCCCCCCACCCCGCCCCGGCGCTGCAGGCCCCTCGGTCCGCAGCCTGCTGTGCGCGCTGGCGCTGGCCGTGTCCAGCGGCGAGCTGCAGGCCCAGGGCTTTTCTGACGGCACGGCGCCCCTGCCCGGCACCGAGCAGGCCGATACCATGCCGGTGCTGGAGATGCCGCTGCGCGTGCAGCGCGCCGATGCCCCGGGCCATGCGGATGCAGCGCCAGCCGCCGCCCGCTCTGCCCCCGCCGGCCCCTCTCTGCAGCTGGCACCCAAGCTCACCCCCAGCACCTTGGCAGGCAAATCGGCACAGCAGCAGTTGCTGGGCGCGCTCTACACCATGCTGAGCGAGCACCCCGATGTGCGCAAGGCACGCGCCGCGGTTGAATCTGCGGGCTACGACACCCATACGGCCGAAGGCGCACGCTGGCCCACGTTCAAGCTGGGCACCTCGGCCGGCAATGCGGCCCTGCCCCAGGGCGGGCGGCGCAGCTCATACACGGCGGTGAATGCCGAAGTGCGCATGAACCTGCTCGATGGCGGCGCCATCAGTGCCGGCATCCAGTCGGCGCAGTCGATGGAAGCGGCGCAAGGCAGTGCCCTCTACACCACACGCCAAAACGTGCTGCTCGAAGCCCTGTCGGCACTCTTGGAGCTGCACCGCTTTGAGACCAAGTCCCGCATCGCCGCCGAATCCGCCGACATCATCGGCCATCTGGCCAGGGTCGAAGAGCGCCGCGCCGAGCTGGGCGCAGTAGGCCGCAATGATTTGCGCCAGGCAGCCTCGCGCCGCGCCAGCGCGCTGGCCCAGCAAAATGCGTTGCAGGCCCAGCGCATCGATGCGCAGGCCCGCTTTACCCGTTACTTCAACTACATCCCCAGCCTCGCCTGGCTGCCCGCGCCCCAGGTGCCGACGTTCTGGGTGCCCAGCAACGAGCAAGCCGCGCTGATGGCGGCCGAAGACCAAAGCGCCGAGCTGCGCGAAATCGGACACCTGATCGAGCGCGCCCAGGCCGAGGTCGACCGCAGCAAGGCCCAGCGCTGGCCCACCGTGGCTGCCGTGGTATCGCACACCCGCGACCCCAAGAGCGTGCTCTACACCGAAGGCACGCGCTACGGGGTGGAGCTGAACTGGAACTTTGGCAATGGCTTTGAGCTGCGCGACCGCATCCTCAAGGCCATCAGCGAGCTGCAAGCCCAGCAGGCCCAGCAAGAGGCGGTGCGCCGCCAGGTGCATGAGGCCGCCTCGTCCGCCTGGGGCCGCTGGCAGGCTGGGCGCGAGCGCGAAGTGCAGCTGCGCGATGCCGTGCGCGAAGCCAGCGCCGCCTTTGACGGTTACCGGCGCCTGATGGAAGTGGGCCGGGGCAACCTGTCGCAGGTGCTCGATGCCCAGCTCGATGTGCAGCGTTTGATGCTGGACGCCGCCGACGCCATGTATGACCAGCGCATCAACGAATTGCGCCTGACCCGCACCACCGGCCAGTTGCTGCCCCGCGACTTGCCCGAACACTGGCTGGACCAGCTCTTTGCCCAGCACGCTCCCCATGCCCCCGCGCCTGCCACGGCGCAGCGTCCCCTTTACAGCCCTGGCACTGCGCCCCTGGCCAGCAGCCGCGCAGCCCCTGCCCGGCCCAGCCCCCCCTACCCCGCCCCCCCTGTTTTGACGGCGCAGCGCCTGCCGCTGCGCCTGGACCACCGCTGGGACACGCAGCTACTCAAACAGCTGCCAAGCCCCGGTGCTGCCAGCGCGCTGCGCTGGTAGCGGCAGACGAGGTACAGGTTTCCACAGCGACAGGCGCTTGCCCACGCCTGCCACTGTTTTTCAGCTGGGCTATGTAAATGGAGAGCATCATGACCAACATCATCAAAAACTTCTGGAACGATGAAGAAGGCGCGACCGCCATTGAGTATGGGTTGATTGCGGGGCTGATCTCAGTGGCCATCATCGCAGTGCTGACCACCATGGGAGGCAGTCTGAACACCTTGTTTGGCTATATCAGCGACGCGCTGTCCGGAGTGAGCGCACCCTGAGCGATCAGCCGTGGCAACCACTGCCTTCACCTGGCTCCTGCTGCTATGGCTTATCGCCATAGCCGTCATGGACCTGCGCAGCCGCAAGGTGCGCAACTGGATGGTGCTGCTGGGCCTGGGAACGGGTCTGGTAGCGCTGTTCGGGGGTGCGCAACCGCTGGATCTGCTGGCCTGGCAAGGGCTGGCGGGGATGGCGGTCGCGTTTGCCGCCTTGCTGCCGCTCTATGCCATCCGCTGGATGGGTGCGGGCGATGTCAAGTTTGCCGCAGTGGCCGGTCTCTGGTTTGGGCTGTCCGCCCATCTGCTGGTGATCTGGCTGGGTGCCAGCTTGCTGGCCGGTCTGCATGGCATGGCGGTGCTGGGCTGGCGCAGTCTGGCTCGCAGCCCCCAAGGGGCCATGCTGCAGGCTAGGCTGCCGCTGCGCTGGGCACCGCTGCTGCAACCCGCCACTGCCACCGGCGCAGAAACTACCGCAACAGGCCAGCCGGCACGCGGCCCAGTGCGCAGCATTCCTTACGCCGGCTATATGGCCCTGGTTGCCATCGTGCTGCTGCTGCGCAACACAGGCCCTCTGCACGGCTAAGGACGACACGCATGCGCCTCAACCCTCCGCCCTTTTTCATGTGCTTTGCTGTCGCCCCCTCGGCAGCACGCGCTGCCGCGACAGCAAAGCACATGCCGCATTCAACGCCAAGGAGCCCTCGACCATGAACGCCACCAAGATACTTGCCGGCCTGCTGCTGGTATTAGCCTTGGCCCTGGGCCTGGGCGCCTTGCTGCTGGGCCGCCAGTCGGCCAACCGGCCTGCTGCACCAATCACCGCGCCCAGTAGCGCCGCAGAACAGGCGGCCCCCACTTTCCCAGTCGTGGTGGCCGCCAAGCCCCTGGCCGCAGGCCAGCGCCTGGTTGACGGCGATACCAAGCTCGCGCAACTGCCAGTTGCCGTGGCGTCCAGCTTCTCCAGCACCGACCAGGTGCAGGGCCGCACCACCACGATGGCCTTGGCGGCCGATGCGCCGCTGTTTGAGCAGCAGCTGATCAGCGGCCTGGCATTGCAGGTGGAGCCAGGGCAACGGGCCGTGTCTGTGGCCGTCAAAGAGCCCATGGCCGCTGGCCACCATGTGCGCCCGGGTGACTTTGTCGATGTGTTCTTTACCTTGGATGGCAAGACCGATGAGGCCCAGGTGGACACCCAGACCCGCCTGCTGATGGCGCGCAGCCGTGTGCTGGCCTATGGTGCGGCCAGCGTCGAGAACCCACCCCTCACCCCGGCCCAGCGCCAGCAAGAAGAGCAAGAGGCCGCCAAAACCGGCAGCAATTCCAACAATGCTGCCCGGCGCAATACGCAGGATGGCCGCAATGCGGCGACCGCCGTGCTGGCCGTGCCGCTGGCCGATGTCGAACGCCTGACGCTGGCCGAGCGCTATGGCCAGCTGACCTTGGCCTTGCGCCACCCCGATGACAGCCGTGTGCCGGACCCGGCCCTGTTTGCCGCGCTGCCCACCGCACTCCAGCCTGCCGCCGGCAAGCTGGCCAAGGGCGAGCAGCTGCAGGACATGGACCGCTCCTTTGCCGGCCTGCGCTTCAAGGACCTGGCCACCGGCGCCGACAGCAAGCCTGCCCGCCGGCCACCCGCAGCGACGGTGGCAAGCGCCCCGGCGCCCACCGCGCCCGTGGCCCGACCGCGCACGGTGGAGGTGTACCAGGGCGCCAGCGTGCAGACCGTGCGCTACTGACGATAGCGCGCAGCTTGCTGCGCCCCTACAGACGCCTGAAGGTCTGAAGGCCCAGCGAACAAAACGAGACAGACGAGGGAAACGACCATGAGAACACCAGCACTTGCATCTGCCGCCTGCCTCCCCCTGCTGGCCTGCAGCCTGGCTGTGCAGGCCCAGGCCCCAGCCCAGGTGCTTGCGCCCGCCGCCGGCACGGCGCAGCCCCTGGCCCTGGTCCAGGGCCAGCAGCAGCTGTTCAAGCCCGGCATCGCCATTGCCCGCATTGCCATCGGCGACCCCGCCGTACTGGATGTGCAGGTCCTGGGCGAGCTGCCGCAGACCGGCCGGCCAGCGGCCAAAGCTTCTGCAGCCCGGCCTGCCCGCGCTGCCGAGCTGCTGCTGACGCCCAAGGCGGCTGGCGGCACCACCTTGATGGTCTGGCCCAGCCAGGGCGAACCCCAGACCTGGAACGTGGTGGTCAGCGGCCCGCGTTTGCTGCTGGAGCGCCGCCTGCGCTCCTTGCCCGCCCATGCGCAGGCGCTGAACGAGCTGGCCCTGACAGCCCCCAAGGGCACCCCTCTGGCCGACCGCTCCCAAGTGGATGTGCGCAGCAACACCGTGCAGGTCGATGTACAGGTGGTGGAGTTCAAGAAATCCGCCATGCGCCGCGCAGGCGTGCAGCTCAACAGCGGCGGCGCCAATGACCATGGCTTCCAGTTCGGCGTCTACACCCCCGGCAGCAATGGCAGCAGCAGCGGAGGCTCCTCAGGTAGCGGTAACGGCGGCAGCGACGGCGGCACCACGGCCATTGCCAGCGCGATGAACCTGGTGCTGGGGTTTGGCCGGGCCTTTAGCGGCCGGGGCATCACCGCGCAGCTGGTTTTTTTGGAGGGCAATGGCCTGGCGCGCGTGCTGGCCAAGCCCACCTTGGTGGCCCACAGCGGCCAGACCGCCAGCTTTCTGGCCGGTGGCGAGATCCCCATCCCCGTGCCCAGCGGCGGCAGCAACAATATCTCCATCCAGTACAAGGAGTTTGGCGTCAAGCTGCAGCTGACGCCCACCATCCTGTCCAATGAACGCATTGCGCTCAAAGTCGCGCCCGAGGCCAGCGACCTGGACTACACCCAGGGCGTGACCATCAACGACATCTCGGTGCCAGCCCTGCGCACCCGCCGTGCTGACACCTTTGTCGAGCTGGCCGATGGCGAGAGTTTTGTCATTGGCGGCCTGGTCAGCCGCTCCACCTTGTCCAACGTCAAAAAGGTGCCCTTGCTTGGCGACCTGCCCATTTTGGGCACCTTCTTCAAGAACCTGGACTACTCCCAGGAAGAGACCGAGCTGGTGATCATCGTCACCCCGCGCCTGGTGCAACCGCTGCCAGCCGGCACCAACCTGGAGGCCTTGCTGCCCGGCGCGCAGCAGGAGCTGCCCAATGCCGGCCGCGTCTGGGCGCCTTATGCCGTAGGTGCGCCCTACGCAGACTCCCCATTGCCCGGCTTTTCGTACTGATGCCATGAACAAGGATTCCCTCGCCCCCCACAGCGCCGGCCCGGCGGCCGAGAGCCCGTCGCTGGCCGACCTGCTCACGCCCCGGCCTGGGCAGGCCAAGCCGCTGCAGCAGCCGCCCGTACAGGGGCAGGCCGACGCTACTGAGCGCCCCGCTTTGCGCGCCGTGCCACCCAGCCTGGGCCCCGTGCCCAGCGCCGGCGCGCAGGCCCCCGAAGCGATGGCCAGCGTGCCGCTGCTGCTGGTGCAAGCCCCCCAGCCCCAAGGCGCATTGGCCCTGGTCTGGATGCAGCGCCTGCTGGCCGGCGCCCAGCCCCACCTGGCGCAAAGCCTGTATACCGTGGCCGAACAGGTGCAGCAGCTGCAGCCCCAAGCCGTGCTGGTGCAGTTCGACAGCGCCAATGTCGAGGCAGCCACGGCGCTGGTGGCCCAGCTGCAGCAGGCCTTTCCGCACATACCGCGCCTGGCCATTGGCCATGCACAAGACGCCCAATGCCTGCTGGCAGCGCTGCGCGCCGGGGTGCAGGATTTTCTGGACCTGGACGCCCCCATGGATGCCGCCCAGCGCGTGATCGGCCAATTGCTGGCACGCCCGGCGGCCGTGGACCAGCGCCACGCCGATGCCGCGCCCATCACTGCGCTGCTCTCGGCCCGCGCCGGCTTGGGCTGCAGCCTGCTGGCCTCGCACCTGGCCTGGCAGCTGCAAGAGCGCCTGGCACCGGCGCGCGCGGCCCGGGGCGCTGCCGCCCAGGCCCCTGACGATGCCCAGACCCTGCACAGCGTGCTGCTGGACATGGGGGCCAGCGGCGGGGACTGCGCGATTTACCTCAACACCCCGGGCGAGTTCAGCCTGGCCGATGCGCTGCGCCAGCAGCGTCGCCTGGACAAGCGCATGGCCGCCAGTGCGCTGTCGCGCCACCCCAGTGGGCTGCGGTTGCTGACCATGCCCCGCCACAGCGCTGCGCCCCAGCCCGGCGAGATTGATGCGCTGCTGCAGCGCTTGGCCCAGTACTTTGACCACCTGGTGCTGGACCTGGGCGCCGACACCCCCTTGCCCGTGATGGCCGAGGTGCTGCCCCAGGCTGACCAGATCTGGCTGGTCTGCGACCAGAGCGTGGCCAGCGTGGTCTGGAGCGCCGAGCTGCTGCAGCAGTTGCAGGCCATCGGCATCGCCCAAGAGCGCATCGCCTTGATCGTCAACCGCCATGACAGCAGGCTGGAGCTGGCGGCTGCCCATATTGCGGCCCAGCTGCAACTGCCGCTGCTGGCCCCCATTCCTGAGCGGCGGCGCCCTTTGATGCAAGAGGTCAACCGAGGCCAGCTGCTGCAGTGGCAGCGCAACAGCGAGCCCTATGTGAAGGCGGTGTGCCAGCTGGCCCAGCTGCTGCTGAACCAGCACCACCCGCAGCAAGCCGCCGGCCCCCGTGCCTCGGCCGGGCCATTGCAACACCTTCTCCAGCGCCTGCGCGGCCATTGAACACACCATGACGACCACGGACTACACCTCTACCGCCCCCGCTGCTGCCGATGCACAGGCGCACGGCCAGTTGCTCGCCGACCTCAAGCACCATGCCTACGAGCACCTGCTCAGCCGCATCGAGGAGCTGGGCGCGGAATTTGGCCGCTGGTCACAGGCAGCGATTGCACAGTTTGTCAAGCTGGAGCTGGACAGCTTTATCCGCCTGCATGCGGTGCCGGTGAACGAGCAGGAAGCGCGCCAGGTGTCCGAGGCGCTCAGCCGCGAGCTGACCGGCTTGGGGCCGCTGCAGCCGCTGCTGGAAGACCCCCGGGTCGAGGATGTGCTGATCAATGGTTACCAGGACATCTATGTCTCGCGCGGCGGCCTGCTGGAGCGCGAGACCTCGCATTTCAAGGACGACGAGCATGTGCTGCGCATCGTGCGCCGCATCCTCGCGCCGCTGGGGCGGCGCCTGGATGAATCCAGCCCCATGGTCGATGCCCGCCTACCCGATGGTGGCCGCATCAATGTGATCATCGCGCCGCTGGCCATCGACGGCCCCACCGTCTCGATCCGCAAGTTCCGCAAGGACCCGCTGACCCCCAAAGACCTGGTGCAACTGGGCAGCTTTAACGAGGACATTTGCCGCATCCTGGAGATGGCCGTCAAGGCACGCTGCAATATTTTGGTGAGCGGCGGCACCAGCTCGGGCAAGACCTCGCTGCTCAACGCACTGGCCAGCTTCATACCCAGCACCGAGCGCATTGTGACCATCGAGGATACGGCGGAGCTGTCACTCAACCACAACCACGTGGTGCGGCTGGAGAGCCGGCCGGGCAGCTTTGACGGCTCCGGCCATGTCAGCATCCGCGATCTGCTGGTGAACAGCCTGCGCATGCGGCCCGACCGCATCATCGTGGGCGAAGTGCGCAGCGGCGAAGTGCTGGAGCTGCTCCAGGCCATGAACACCGGTCACGACGGCTCCATGGGCACCATCCATGCCAGCTCACCACGCGAATGCCTGTACCGCGCCGAGATGCTGGCCGGCTTTGCCGGGTTTCAGGGCAGCGAGGTGAGCCTGCGCCGCCAGATTGCCAATGCGGTGGACTTTATCGTGCAGATCGGCCGCCTCTCCAATGGCCGGCGCCGCCTGCTGTCATTGACGGAGGTGACCGGCATGACCGACAACATGATCTCCACCCAGGAGCTGTACCGCTACGAGGCCCAGACCGGCCCCGATGGCCAGGAGCAGGACCAGTGGGTCTCCATGGGCATCTCGCCGCATTCGCCCAAATTGCTGGCCTGGTGGCGGGGCCAGCAAGCCAGCGGCAGCGGAGGGCCGCGATGAACCTGCACCCCGCCGTCCTGGTCATCGGCGCGCTCGCCTGCGGCCTGCTGGCGTTGGCGCTGTGGTTGTTCTCGCGTGCCCAGCAGCAGCAGGCCCGCCAATCCATTGCCGGCCATATGCAGCGCAGCCGCGATATCCAGCGCGACCTGCTGGCCGCTGCACCTGCCCCGCTGCCGGGCATGGCCTTGCCGCCCCGCATGCCTGGCGCGATGCCCGCCAGCTCCAACCTGCGCCAGTGGCTGTATGACCACCTGGGCTATGGCGCCTGGGGGCTTGCCCCCCGCGTGCTGGTGCTCTGGGCGGCCATCGGGCTGGGCCTGGTCCTGCTCGCCAGCCTGCAAGGCGGTGCAGTGATGGGCAGCCTGGTGCTGCTGGTCTATGCCGTGTTGGTCTGGTTCGCCATTTGGCACCGGGTCAGCAAGCGCCGCGCCAAGATGCTCTCGCAGTTGCCCGGATTTCTGGACAACATGGTGCGGCTTATCTCCATCGGCAACTCCCCCCACGCCGCGTTTCAATTTGCCAGCGGCAATGTGCCTGAGCCGCTGGGCGCGGCCCTGCTGCATGTGAACGCCTCGCTCAGCGTATCGCCCGACCTGGGCCAGGCGATGGCGCAGTTGGAGCGCACCTGGAAATTGCCGGAGTTTGGCCTGCTGGCTGCCGTGTTCCGCATGAGCACCCGCTATGGCGGCCGGGTCGACCAGGTGCTCGAACGCGTGTCCGCCTACATCCGAGACCGCCAATCTGCCGAACGCGAACTGCATGCGCTGTCGGCCGAAGTGCGGCTGTCTGCCTGGGTGTTGGCGCTGCTGCCCATCATCGTTGGCACCTTGATCATGCTGCTCAACCAGGGCTACTTCATGCGCATGTGGAATGACGGCACCGGCCAAAAAATGATCTTTGCGGCTGCAGGACTGGAGATATTTGGATCCTTCCTGCTGTACCGGCTGGCACGTTTGCGATAAGGAGACCCGCCCATGCCTTTGCAGATACGCCTTGAACGCCACCGACTCGCCTTTGCAGAGCGGCAGCGGCTATTGCAGCACCCCGGCAAGGAGCAGCCATGACCGCCCAGCAACTGTGGATGCTCAGCTTGGCGCTTGGCGCATTGGGCCTGGCGCTGCTGGCGGCTGGCTTGCTGTGGCGCCAGCAGCGCACCGCGCGGGCCGAGCAGCGCGTGGCGCAATTGCTGCAGCAGCGCGAAGCGACGGCGGCGGTGATCCAGCCTTTTCCGATGCCCGGCTTGCAGACCCAGCCGTCTCAGTCTGCCGCTGCCCAGGCCGAACAGGAAACAGCCCGGCAGGTGCTCGAACGCCTCAAGCCCCCTGCCTGGCTGGACACTAGCCTGGCCAAGGCCTTGTTTGCCGATGAGGACCGCAAGCTGATGGAGCAAGCAGGCATCGAGATGGCGCGTGGTGGCCTGGTGTTTGTCGCCAGCCGTATCGTTCTGTGTCTGGTACTGCCCGCCTTGTTGTTGTTGCTGCTGCAGCCCCAGGGCGTTATGGCGTTGGTCTATGCATTTGTAGCCTTTGGTTTGGGTCTGATGCTGCCCAAGTGGATCCTGCGCTCCAAGGCGACGACACGCCGCAAGCAGGTCGTCGAAGAACTACCGCTGTTTGTTGACCTGCTGCGCCTGCTGCAAGGCGTGGGTCTGAGCATTGACCAAAGCCTGCATATTCTGGCGACCGAGTTTGGCAGTGTGCTGCGGGTGCTGAGCGCCGAGCTGGGCCTGGCCAACCGGCTCTACAGCTCGGGCCGCACACGCGAGCAATCGCTGCAGCGCCTGGCCATGCTGGGGGCTGATGACGATATGAGCGCCGTGGTCAATCTGCTGGTGCAGGTGGACCGGCATGGCGGCGCGGTGCAGGAGCCGCTGCGCGAGTTCAGCGTTCGGCTGCGCGAAAAACGCCAGGCCAATTTCAAGGAAAAGATCGGCACCATCACCGTCAAGATGACCGGCGTAATGGTGTTGACCCTGTTGCCTGCGTTGATCGTGATCACCGCAGGGCCCGGCTTTACCGCCGTGATCCGTTCTCTGTCGAACATGGGAGGGAAATAACCATGCGCCATGCAACACACACCCCATCCCGACGCTTTGCCGTACCGCTGCTGGTGCTGGCTGCCCTGCTGCTGGCTGGCTGCGCGGCCAAAGGCCCCAAAGGCTATGGCGCGGCCGAGCAAAGCACCGCCGCCCAGGCCCAGCAGCAAATGGAAAAAGCCGCGCAGCTGACCCAGATTGACCCGCAGCAGACCTACCTGAACCTGATTCGCCAAATGCAGCAGGCCAACCAATGGTATGCATCGCTGGCCCACACCCAGGCCTTTGAGCGCCAATATGGCAGCCAGCCGCAGATCCGCCTGATGCGTGCCGATGCACTGCGCAACACCGGCCAGGGGCCGTTAGCCGAGCAAGGCTACCAGGCGCTGTTGGCCGATGCCGATAGCAGCACGGTGGCACGCGCGCGGCGCGGCCTGGGCCTGCTGTATGCCAGCCAGGGCCAATACCCCAACGCCATTGCGCAGCTGGAGATGGCGCGCCAGATCAACCCCATCGATGCCGATGTGCTGAGCGACCTGGCCTATGCCCAGATGCTGGACGGCCAGACAGAAGCCGCCCACCTGCCGGTGCTGCAGGCGGCGCAGCTGGCCCCGGCCAATGCGCGGGTGCAACTGAACCTGGCGCTCTATCTGCTGGCCAGCGAGCAAAAGGCGCAGGCCTCGCAACTGCTGCAGCGCCTGGGCCAGCCCGCTGCCAAAAATGTGCCTGCCTTGATCGATGCGAACTCGATGCAAACCTTGCAGGCCCAACTGCAGACCGTGCAGGCCGCCATGCGCCGGCGCAGTGGCGGCGAGTTAGCGCCAGCCGCTGCACCCTTGGTGGGCAGCCAGGCGCTGCCCGCAGTCCCCGTGCCCGCGACGGCGGCAGAAGTCGCCGTGGCAGAACCCACGCCCGCTGTACCCACCGCCCTGCGCAGCATCGCCGTTGGCAGCGACAGCCCCGAGGCCAGCCCGGCCCGCAAGATCGCGCCCTAGCCGCCCCAGAACCAGGAGTCCACCATGTTGCAACCCTCTTCTCTCCCCCTCTGGCGTTCCGTGCTGCTGCTCGGCTTGGCCGTGTCGACCGGCTTGGCTGGCGTGGCTGCCCGGGCCGAGACCAGCCGAGCCGTTGCGTCGGTAGAAGTCGATATTCCCAGCCTTGAAGCGACGCGGCAAGCGCCCATTGTGGAGATCGCCGAGCGCGCCTCTCCCGCAACGCAGCCTTATATCCCGCTCGCTACTGAAAACAGCAACCCTTCGCTGGAGAACCCGGTCATCTGGCGCAGTCGGCCAATCGTCATTGGTAACGCTACTGAACGGCTGCTGGCACTGCAGGCCGCATCGCCTGGTGTGCATCCACGCCCCATCGATGGTGAACAAGCCAGCCGCAGCTACCTGCGCTACCTCAAGAGCTTTGAGACCAAGATCCCCGAGCGCTTTGACACCGGCCTGGATGTGAAGCAGTAAGCGCCGCGCCCAGGAGCCAGATATGCGTCCGCACCGCCCCCCCCCTCAGCACCGCTGCAGGCGCTCGCGCCAACAGCGTGGGGTGTATGCGCTCGAGTGGGCCATCATCTTCCCGGTGTTTTTTGCGCTGCTGTATGGCATCGTCTGCTACGGACTGACGTTTTTGGTGCGCCAGTCGATGCAGTACGCGGTCGAGGAAGGCGCCAGAGCGGCGCTGCGCTACCCCAGCTCCACCATCATCGGCAACAACCCGCCCACCTGGGCCTTTCGCAGCCTGCAGGCGCGCCGCACCACGGCCAATGCGCTCAGCTGGCTGCCGCCGGGTTTGCGGCCGGCCGAGGGCGATATTGACTTCACGCTCTGCCACCTGGCAGATACCGCTTGCAACCAGGACACTGCGCTGAACCCCGCGCTGGACTGCACCGTCGATACGCCCTGCCTGGTGCTGGTCAGCTACCGCATCGACAACTACCGCCAAGGCGCCATTGCCCCGGCCATCCCCGGGCTAGGCCTGGTGCTGCCGGCCAGCCTGCAGGCCCAGGCCAGCTTGCTGGTGGACAGGAGGATGCTGTGAAGCGCCTCTGCCTGGTCCACAGCCACAGCGCCCAGCCGCTGCGCCAGCGCGGCGTGGCCGCCATCGAGTTCGCGCTGATTGCGGTGTTCATGCTCGTGATGCTTTTGGGCCTGACGGTGTACTGGCGGGCCTTCCAGGCGCAGCAGTCGCTGACGCGGGCCGCTGGCGATGGCGCCCGGGCCATTTTGGGCGTGTTGGCCGTGGGGGTCAGTGATCCCTGCCACCCCACGCAGGCAGCAGCCAACCGGGCGACCATCCAGCTGCGGGTGGCGCAATCGGTACGCGCCAGCCTGGAGCGCAGTGACGTCCCCGGCACGGTGGCCGACCAACTCACCGTCAGCCCCATCCAATGGCAAGCGGCCTGCCCTAGCAGCGGCACGGGCAGTGCCTCGTTTGAGCTGCGCTACCAGCTCGTTCCGCTATTTGGCACGCCGGGCCAGTGGATCACAGAGCCCAGCCAGCTCTATGAAAAAAGCGTGGTGCACTTTGCATCGCTGCTGTGAGGAGGATTAACGCCATGTTCGCCTGTTCACTCCGAACCCCCACCCACCCCGTCCCCCTGGCACAGCGCGGCGCGGTGCTGGTGCAGTTTGCACTGATGGCCGCCGTGCTGGTCACCCTGCTGGGCACCGTGCAGATTGGCTATATGTACTACGCCAAGCGCGATCTGCAGCGCATCGCCGACATCGCCGCGTTGGAAGCCGTCAACGCCATCACTTATGGCAATGCCGCTACCTGCGGGCTGGGCCAGGCCGCAGCCAACCAAAGCGTGACCACCCAGCTGCGGCTGTCGCTGGACAACGAACAGCGCCGCATCGACTGCGGCCACTGGGACAGCAGCAAGGCCGATGCGCTGCGCTTTGGCTTGGCCAGCAGCCCGCTCAATGCCGTACGCGTGCAGCTGCAAGGGGAGGTATTGCAACTGCTGCCCTTTGTGGGCTCGCGCCTGGTGGCGGCCAGCGCTACGGCCGCCAAAGAAAGCGAGCCGGTGGCGGCGTTCTCGATTGGCTCGCAGCTGCTGCGCTTCAACAACAATGGCCTGCTCGGGCGCATCACCGCGCTGGTGGGGCTGGACATTGAGCGGCTGACCATCCTCGACAAGGACGGCATCGCCAATGCCAAGATCACACCATCGGGCCTGCTGAAAGTGCTGGGCCTGCCGATTGGCGTCAATGACCTGGCGCTGCTCACCCCCAACGACCTGGCCAATGTGAATGCCTCGGTGATCGATCTGATCGACGCGGCGATCAATGCCGGCAGCGACAGCCTGCTCAATGCCGGGGTCAACATTGCGGCCCTGGTGGATCTGCGCGCCTACCTGGCTGCCTTCCAGCTTGCCAACATCAAGCTGCCGCTGGGCGGCGACAAGGGCCTGCTGGCCGTCATCTCTGCAGGCGGCGCTGCCTCGCCCATCGGTGCGGGGCTGGATGCCGCCATTGGCCTGGGTGACCTGGTGCGCACCCATCTGGTTGCTGCCAACGGCACCAACAGCGTGGCGCTGGGCCTGACGCTGCCCGGCATTCTGAATGCCAACCTCACCGTGGTCGAGCCACCCCGCAACGCCATCGGCCCGGCCAATGGCCAGACCAAGGCGCGCAGCGCTCAGGTGCGGCTGACCGTCAACATCGGCGAGCAAAAGAATGTCAGCACCCCCGGCCTGCTGACCGCACTGCTGGGCAATCTGCTGGGCATCCGGGTGCACATCCCTATTCAGGTCGATCTGGTGCGCAGCACCGGTACCTTGGAAGCCATCCAGTGCACCGCCGCCAGAAACGACCGCCGCGCCAATATCTCCGTGCGCTCTGCGATTGGTGATGTCTGCATTGGCCAGCTCAATGCCAATGGCGTCTGCCAAAAAACCGAGCTGGTGGACTTGAACCTGCTCAATCTGCTGGGCGGGCTGCGGGTGCAAAGCAAGCTCTCCACCTCGCTGCTGCAAGGTGCCACCTACTCGTCGGCGCCCAACGCACAGGCCTGCCCCTACAACAGCACCGGCGTGGATGAATGCCTGGTCGGCATGCAGGTGAATGAGGAGCGGATGAGTGGCCCCAACGGGCTGCGCCTGGGCACAACCGTCAGCAATTTGTTGAAGCAGGTGCCCGCGTTGGTGGGGGATGTACAGAACGCCGAGTACTACGGCGTGCTGGGCGGCTTGCTCGGGGGGCTGCTGGGCGGCTTGCTGGGGGGACTCAATGCACTGCTCAATGTGGTGGTCACGGTGGTGAGCGCCTTGCTCGCGCCGCTGCTCAACTCCATTGGCGGTGTGCTGGACCTGCTGCTGCAGGGCCTGGGCATTGAGCTGGGCCGCGCCAGCGTGGATCTGCTGGGCATCCAGTGCGACACCGCGCAATTGGTGCAATGAAGACAGGAGAGAGCGCAGCGCTATGAAAACAAGAGGGAATAGAACGTGAATCAGAACGATTTGGTCATCTACGTCTGGGAAGGCCAAGCAGATATCGCAGAGCGGGTGGAGCGCTGCATGGTCAATCTGGATGTGGATGTGGTGCGTGCCGATGGGCTGAACCTGTCGCCCGTGGTGGCGCAAGGCGGCAATGCCATTGCGGTGGTGAGTGTCTCGGTGCTGGAAGGTGCGCGCTTCACGCGCCAGGGGATGGAAAGCAATTTTGGCGGCATGCCGGTGCTGTGGGTCAGCGCCAAGCCGCGTGGCGAAGGCCCGGGCAGCTATGCCACCGAGTACTCGCATGTGTTGCCCTTTGACTTTACCGGCGCCGAGCTGCGGGCCATGCTGGTGCGCATTGTGCGGCGCCTGCAAAGCACCAAGCAAAGGCAGCCTCGGGGAGATGACATCATCGCCGAGGCCGAGTGCATGCTGCACCTGCTGCGCGATGTAGACACCTTTGCCGATTGCGAGCACAGCGTGCTGATCTTTGGCGAGACGGGCACCGGCAAGGAACGCATTGCCGAACGCCTGCACGAGCGCAATACGCACTACGGCCAGGGGCCGTTTGTGGTGGTCAACTGCGGGGCCATTCCGGATGGCCTGTTCGAGTCGCTGTTTTTTGGCCATGCCAAGGGCTCGTTCACTGGCGCCGTCACTGCGCACAAGGGCTTTTTTGAGCAGGCCAATGGCGGCACCTTGTTTCTCGATGAGATCGCCGACCTGCCGCTGTACCAGCAGGTCAAGCTGCTGCGGGTGCTGGAAGAGCGCACCGTCACCCGGCTGGGCGCGACCTCGCCCGTGACCTTGGATTTCCGCCTGGTGGCGGCCACCAACAAATCGCTGCGCGAGCTGGTGCATGCGGGCAAGTTCCGGGCCGATCTGTTCTTTCGTCTGGCGGTGATCGAGCTGCAGTTGCCCAGCCTCGAAGAGCGTGGCGAGGCCGACAAGCTGGCCATCTTCAACAGCATTTTGCGCAAGGTGGTGGGCGAGGAGATGATGGAGCGGCTGGGCGGGCCGCCGATGTTCATCCTCGATGCCGTGGCGCAGATGTACTTTCCCGGCAATGTGCGCGAGCTGCGCAACCTGAGCGAGCGCATCGGTGTGGCCGCCCGCCAGACCCAGGACTGGCATGCCGGCGGTGCCACCGAGCGCCTGCTGCTGCAGGCCCAAAGCCTGTCGGCAGCCACTTTCCCGATCGAGACCCTTGCGGCCGGCCCGCTGCTGGCCGAGCGCGGCAACTGGGACCAGGAAGAGCGCAACCGCATCATCGAGGCCCTGCATGCCAACAGCTGGAAGCGCCAGAACACCGCCCAGCAGCTGGGCATCAGCCGCAAGGTGCTGTGGGAGAAGATGCGCAAGTACCAGATCTCGGATGGCGAGCCGCTGGTGCCGCTGTCTCCCATCAGCGCCGCTGCCAGCGACGACCTGCCAGGTGTTCCCTCTTAAGCCGATCCCTTGCCCCCCATGAACGACAAACCCCTGATTGTTTTTGTAGGCGCGGTCTACCCGAGCCAGTACAGCCTACTGTGCAGCCACCTGCGTGCCCAGGGCCTGGCAGACGCCTGGTTCATGACCACGCCGGGCCACAAGGCCAACCACGACAAGCACTGCGACCACCTGCTGTCCTTCCAGCCCGATGGGCTGATCGTTGGCCCCCAGAGCTACTACTACTCGGACAAGGTCGAGCGCTCGGCGCGCATCTGCCGGGGCGTGCTCAAGGCGCTGGAAGACTTTGAGGCCGCGCAGGGCCGCAAGATCGATGTGGTGGTGGCCCATTCGCTGTGGGGCGCGCCCAACTGGCTGTATGGCGAGCTGGAGGCGGCCATCGTCAGCTATATCGAGTTCCCCAGCTACCTGGCGCATGGCTGGGATGCCGCCTACCCGCCCGACCAGGCCCAGCGGCTGGGGGACCGCAATACCGAGATGCTGAGCTTCCACCAGGTGCTGTGCAGCGACCTGACCATCGTGCCCAGCGCCTATGCGCGCTCGATGTTCCCGCCGCTGCTGCAGGAGCGGATTGCGGTGCAGTTCGAGGGCTTTGACATCCAGCCGCCGCTGCGCAATTTTGGCGCGGCCAGCGATGCCGCGAACGATACTAAAAAGCCTTTCACCATCGCGTTCTCGGCGCGTGACCTGTCGAGTGCCAAAGGCTTTGAGACCTATATCCGGCTGGTGGACCGCATGGTGCGCGGCGGTGATGGCCACAACACCCGCTTTATCGCCATTGGCGATGCCAAGGCCTCCACCTATGGCTATGAGCAGCAATGGGTGGAGCGGCGTTATGGCGGCAAGGTGGAGAGCTTTCGCGACCACCTGCTCAAGGTCTACCCGGCCGCCGAGGTGATTGAGTTCCCCGGCCACCTGCCCTATGCGCAGTTCTCGGCGCTGCTGGCCGAGGTCGATCTCTTCCTCTACCCGCTGCGCTATGGCGTGGCCAACTGGGGTTTGATGGAGATCCTGGCGCGCGGTGGGTGTGTGATCGGCTCCAACTGGGGCTTTGCGCCCGAGCTGATCACCCACAACGTCAACGGCCTCTTGCTGCCCGACAACGACGACGACTGGATCGAGGCGATACGGCAGCTGCGCGGTGACCCAGCCCGGCGCCAGCGCTATGCCCAGGCTGCGCTGGAGACCGGCAAGGCCTACCACATCGCCAAGGTGGCGCCCCGCTTTATGGCGCTGTTTGCGCGGGCGATGGCCAACCGCAAGGCGCCACTGGTGGCGCAGCGCTAAGGCCTGGTTTTCAAGGGTGAGACGAGGCGCAGAGCCGCTGGCAGTACCCAAAGTACGACAAGGCTCTGTAACGCTGTATCAAGGGTTGTATTAGCCCCTCTTCCAGCGGGCAAAGCCTTGCGCTCTTAGCGCGCAAGCCGGGCATTCACCGCAGCCATAGCCCCAGTCGTGGCGCTGGCTGCGGTCGCCCTTGTAGCAGGTGTGGGTGTCTTCTTGCACCAAGGCCGTCAAAGCGTCGCCGCCCAAATCCTGCGCCAGCTGCCAAGTCGCGGCCTTGTCGATCCACATTAAAGGCGTCTCTACCACCAGCTGCCGGCCCAGACCCAGGCTCAGTGCCACCTGCATGGCCTTCATGGTGTTGTCGCGGCAATCGGGGTAGCCGGAGAAATCGGTCTCGCACATGCCGCCCACCAGCACCTGGCACTGGCGGCGGTAGGCCACGGCAGAGGCGAGGGTCAAGAACACCAGGTTGCGGGCCGGCACAAAGGTATTGGGCAGGCCATCGGCCTGGTAGGCCAGCGCGGCATCGCTGGTCAAGGCCGTATCGCTGATCTGGCCGAGCACATCGATATTGAGCAGGTGGTCATCGCCCAGCTTCGCCGCCCACTGCGGGAACTGCGCACGCAGGTTGGCGAGCACGGTGCCACGGCAGTCCAGCTCCACCCGGTGGTTCTGGCCGTAGTCAAAGCCAATGGTTTCGACCTGGGCATAGCGGCTCAAAGCCCAAGCCAGACAAACGGTGGAATCCTGTCCACCCGAAAAAAGTACCAGCGCCTTGGCGTCTTGCATGCTGCGCTTCTCCATCCATCAAAAAACAAAAATACCCGCCTGCTGCAGGCGATGACTGGTGTGGCCGGCAGCGCTTAGCTGCGCTCGCCCCAGGCGGTGCTGGCGTCCGTCAACGCATCGCTTGTCGTGGCCGAGAGTATCGCGTCCAGCAAACCGGGAAAGCGGGCATCGAGGTCCTCGCGCCGCAGCGACAGCAGGTTCTCGCGCCCCACGGGGCGCTGCCAGATCACGCCGCTGCTGCGCAGCACGCGCCAATGGTGCGTCATGGTGGACTTGGTCTGGTCGCGCAAGAGCGCCGTGCAGCTGCGCTCCTGGCCATCGGCCAACACACGCACTACCGCCAGGCGCGTGGGGTTGCCCAGGGCGGTGAGCACATTTTCCAAATGGATTTGCGCAGCTTCAGGGTGGTGAGGGATCATCCGGGGTCCATGCGCCAACGGGGCGCGTGCATCGGCCTGCCAGGCCAGTTCAAAGGGCGCCATTCTGCCTGCGTCTGCACGCCTGGCAGCAAGACTGGCGCTATTGTCCCCAATCGGGCAATACCCATGACGACAGTACGACTGTCTTCGTACTATTAATATTGCTGTTTTCTGGCCCTGTGCCGGTGCCTCTGTGAGGCTGCCGGATGTCGCAACGTGGGAGCGCACAGGGCTGCAACATGCAGCTGAATCCGGCTGAATCACTCGACCCAAGGAGGTCAACATGGCCCGCCATACCCCCATAGAACGCTATCGCAACATCGGCATCTCTGCGCACATCGATGCCGGAAAAACCACGACGACCGAGCGCATCCTGTTCTATACCGGGGTGAGCCACAAGCTGGGCGAAGTCCATGATGGCGCTGCCACGATGGACTGGATGGCCCAGGAGCAAGAGCGCGGCATCACGATCACCTCGGCTGCGACAACGGCCTTCTGGTCGGGCATGGAACGCAACTTTGCTGCGCACCGCATCAACATCATCGACACGCCCGGTCACGTGGACTTCACGATCGAGGTCGAGCGCTCCATGCGCGTGCTCGACGGCGCCGTCATGGTCTATGACTCGGTGGGCGGCGTGCAGCCGCAGTCCGAAACCGTCTGGCGCCAGGCCAACAAGTACAAGGTGCCGCGCCTGGCCTTCGTCAACAAGATGGACCGCGTCGGTGCGGACTTCTTCCGTGTGCGCCAGATGATGGTGGACCGCTTGAAGGCCAACCCCGTGCCCATCGTGATACCGATTGGTGCCGAGGCCGAGTTCTCGGGTGTGGTTGACCTGATCAAGATGAAGGCCATCATCTGGGACGAGGCCTCGCAGGGCATGCAGTTCGAGTACCGGGAGATTCCCGCCGAGCTGCAGGCATCGGCGCAGGAATGGCGTACCAAGATGGTGGAAGCGGCAGCCGAAGCCAGCGAAGCGCTGACCGACAAGTACCTGAGCGAAGGGGATCTGCCCGAGGCCGACATTGTGGCCGGCTTGCGCCTGCGCACGATTGCGACCGAGATCCAGCCCATGCTGTGCGGCTCGGCCTTCAAGAACAAGGGTGTGCAGCGTTTGCTGGACGCCGTGGTCGAGCTCATGCCTTCGCCGCTGGATGTGCCTGCGGTGACCGGCCACAGCGAGGACGACGAAGACGGCGAGTTGCTGACACGCCGTGCTGACGATGGCGAGAAGTTCTCTGCCCTCGCCTTCAAGCTGATGACCGACCCGTTTGTGGGCCAGCTGACCTTTGTGCGCGTCTACTCGGGCGTGCTCAGCAAGGGCGACCTGGTCTACAACCCGATCCGGGGCCGCAAGGAGCGCATTGGCCGCATCGTGCAGATGCATGCCAATGAGCGCCAGGAAATCGACGAGATCCGCGCCGGTGACATTGCCGCCTGTGTGGGCCTCAAGGAGGTGACGACCGGTGAGACCTTGAGCGACCCGAGCGCGCCGATTATTTTGGAGCGCATGTCCTTCCCTGAGCCCGTCATTGCGCAAGCGATCGAGCCCAAGACCAAGGCCGACCAGGAAAAGATGGGCATGGCCCTGTCACGCCTGGCCGCTGAGGACCCCTCGTTCCGCGTGCGCACCGATGAGGAATCGGGCCA
Source organism: Comamonas sp. BIGb0152 (assembly GCF_024809975.1). Lineage (GTDB taxonomy): Bacteria > Pseudomonadota > Gammaproteobacteria > Burkholderiales > Burkholderiaceae_C > Comamonas. The sequence goes on along the minus strand of NZ_JANUDY010000010.1, from coordinate 82,826 downwards.
GACCATCATCGCCGGCATGGGCGAGCTGCATCTGGAGATCATCGTCGACCGCATGAAGCGCGAGTTCAATGTGGAGGCCAATGTGGGCAAGCCCCAGGTGGCCTACCGCGAGACCATCCGCAACACGGTCAAGGATGTGGACGGCAAGTTTGTGCGCCAGTCGGGCGGCAAGGGCCAGTACGGCCATGTGGTGTTCACCCTGGAGCCGATGGCGTCCGGCGACGGCTTTGCCTTTGTCGACGAGATCAAGGGCGGTGTGGTGCCGCGCGAGTACATCCCGGCCGTGGAGAAAGGCGTGCGTGAGGCGCTCGCGGCCGGCGTGCTGGCCGGCTACCCGGTGGTGGACGTGCGCGTGCGCCTGACCTTTGGTTCGTACCACGATGTGGACTCGTCCGAGCAGGCCTTCAAGATGGCGGCCATCTTTGGCTTCAAGGAAGGCATGAAGAAGGCCAGCCCGGTGATCCTGGAGCCGATGATGGCCGTCGAGGTGGAAACACCCGAGGACTATGCCGGCACGGTGATGGGCGACCTGTCATCGCGCCGGGGCATGGTGCAAGGCATGGATGACATCGCCGGTGGCGGCAAGAGCATCAAGGCCGAGGTCCCCTTGTCCGAGATGTTTGGCTATGCGACGCAGCTGCGCTCGATGACGCAGGGCCGCGCCACCTACACGATGGAGTTCAAGCGCTACACCGAAGCGCCGGCCCATGTGGTGGCCGGTATTGCGACCCGCTCGAGCCGCTAAGGCCTGGGCCTGCTTCGGCAGGCCACCCAGCCCATAGGCAAGCCAGTCAACAGGCACACCGCTCCCAAGGCTGTGTGCCTGTTTTTTTATGCGCAGTCCTCAAAAGCGCCAGGTGGCGCCCAACAGCGGGCCGGCCATCGTCACATCGATGCGCGTGCCGCCCCGGCGGTAATCCAGGGTCAGCACCCGGTAGCCCAAAGACACAAAGGCCTGCTCACGCCACTGGTAGTTGACGGTGGCAGCGACCTGGTGCGTGGCCCGCGAGCCCACGCCAAAGCCGCCCACATCGCCATAGGCCATAGCCGACCAGCGCGGTGCGAGGGGGATATGGGCACGCAGGCCGAGGACGGGATCGACAAAGCGCTTCTCAGGCGAGGTCTGCACCAGGCCGCCGGCCACATCGACGGAGGCCTTGACGCTCCAGGCGCGCAGGCCCGCCAGCAGATCCAGGTTGATATCGGGGCTGGAGACAGCGCGGTAACCCGCTGCCAAAGTGGCAGAGGCCTGGCGGAAGCTGCCCGATGCCGGCAGGCCCAGCGGCAACTTGCCCGAGCGCGAACTGGACGAATAGCTGATATCGCCCAGCAGTACCAGGCGATCCTTGCGGGCATAGCCGGTCAAAAAGAAGGCGGCATCCAGGTCCTTCATCACCTCGGGAAATGACTTGTCCATCGATACCACACTGCCGCCCCGAAAAGGCCGCAGATCACCACCCACACCACTGGCCCAGACATAGGGCGTGAGCTGAACAGCCCAGCCGCCGGTGGCGCCCTCCTCGGCTAGCGGCCGTTGCTGCGCCACAGCGGCCAAGGGCAGGCCTGCGATGGCGACCAGCGTTGCCAGCCAACCGCTGCCCGCAATGGCTCCACGCAGTGCATCTGAAGCGCACCCGAAGGTGCCAGGTGGAAGCCTCATTGCCGAACCCTTAGGCGGTTTCGCCCCACCCAGACCAGCACCATCAGGCTCAGTGCCACGATGGACAGCCCGTTCAGACTCGCCACTGGCCTTGCACCTGAGCCCGGGTTCGGTGGCACGGTGCCATCGTCCTCGACGGTCAGTATGTCCTTGGCGGGCGAGGTATCGAGATACGCCGATCCCCTGAGATCGTCTGCATCGTTCACATACGTGCCCGCCATGGCGGTGACCTTCACGCTGATCGCGCAGCTCGCGTTGGCCTCTACATCCGCACCCGTGATGGAGAGGGCCTTGCCGCCCGGCACCGCGGTGATGGCGCCGTTGCTGCAGCTGGTAAATGCACTGGGCGTGGGGGCAATCGCCAGGCCTGCAGGCAATGTATTGGTCAGCTCAAAGCCTGTTCTCGGGCCGGTCCCCACATTGATCACGCTCAAGGTCAGCGTGCTGGTTTCACGGGCTTTGATCGACTTGGGCGCGAACGCAATCTGCACGGCGGTGTTGACCAAGGCGGACAGCGAGGCTTCCGTGGCCGATGCGTTCGTGGTTCCAGCGTCCGTGGTGATCGCTCCGGCAGGAATGCTGTTCACCTTGTTGCCGGTCGATGACAGAAACACATCGATGGTCATGTCACAACTGTCTTGGCCACCTCCATAGGCACTGAAGTAAAAGCCAGAGAACGTAAATGCGTCATGCCCCGGAGGCATCGTCAGGTGGGTGGCTGCAGACCCATCCTCTTTTTTGCAGGTCGTGGCCAAGTTGGGGTCGGAGGCAATCAGCATTCCGGCTGGTAGATGGTCGGTGATCGAGATGTTGCCTTGCGGCAGGCTGCTGCTGCTCGTCGCGGCGAAATGCAAGGTCAACGGCACAGACTGGCCACCAAACGCGCTACTCACGGGAAAGCTCTTGACGACGGAGATGCCCATGTTCGACTGGGACAACTCTGCCGTCAGCTCCAGCGGATTGGTTTGGTTTTGGTCGTTGGTAATGGCATTGGCCGGGATGCGGTTGGTCACCTTGCCAAAGTTCAAAGGGTTGCCGCCGTTGTGCGTCAGCTCCACCTCGATCTGGCATGCACCACCCGCCGCTACGGTGCCCCCGGTAACGTCAATCCTGTCCGAGCTATTGGCTGCGCCAGGCGTGATGCTGACCGCCGCCGCGCAAGTGTTGGCCATCACCTGGCTGTTTTGAAGGTAACCAAAGGCAGCACTGCCGGGCAGCGCGTCCGTCACGGCCAGATTCGTGATGGGCGTCGCCCCTGTGCTGTTATCGAAGCGCAGGACCAGCCGCGTCTTGGCGCCGCCATTGGCGCCAATCTGGTTGGGGGTAAAGCGCTTGCTCGCGCTGAAATCGCCGGTCACGGCCACCCGGGCGTTGACGGCGCTGGGGTTCGACACCCCTTGCTCCGTCGTCACCGTGTTCGCCCCAATCGTGTTCTGGTAACCGCCAGACTGGTTGCTGACGAGCTTGATCCAATAAAAGCAACCCTGGTTCAGGCTGGCGTTGGAGGCCGCCGCGCCTACCGCGCCAGGTACGCTGGCGCCACTGAAGCGGACCCTGTCTCGGCCCGCCTCGTCGACGACAGAGACGGTGCCATTGACCGCGCAGCTGGCGGCCGCTGTTTCTCCATCGGGGTTGGTCTGGACCAAGGCCTCCAAGGGCTGCACCGCCCTGACGCCATTGGGCAGCAGATCCGACACCACCACCTGGCTGTAGGTCGTGTCGTAAAGACGGTTGAACACGTTCACCCGCATCCAGAACGCTTCACCTTTGGCAACCTGCAAGCCTCCCGTGGTGCCGGTATGGCTTGCGGTGCGCGCATCGTTGAAGAAGGTCTTGCTCAAGGTCACGGCTCCGCCGCTGCCCGATGCGGTGACGGACAGGTCTGCAGAGGTGGCCGCATCGATATCTGCTCCCGTGATGCCGTCAAAGCCCACATCGCTGGTGTTCAGCGCGTTCGTGGTGTTGCCCAAGGCCGAGGTCGCCTTGACCCAAAATTCGACATAGCAACTCCCCAGCGAGCCACGGCTGAGGTTGGCTGCCGGCACCGTAAAGCCGTTTAGCGCCACGGTGGTCGCATTGGCGGCCAGGCTGGGTTTGGGTGTCGGCCATCCGCAGGTCCCCCCCACCTCACTGGCCACCGCCACCACATCGGCTGGCAGCGTGTCTGTCAGGTCGCCGCCGGTCAAAACGCGCGGCATCGGGTTGCTGAAATACACCCTCACCGGCACCGCCTGGCCCACCACGGCCGATGCCGCCCCCGTCGTGAACAACCGGCCATGCAGGTTAGCGGGCTGGGGCAGCAGGTTGGTTTTGGCACTGGTGCCGTTCATGAAGGCCTTGGTCATCTTGATCTGGCTGCGCACATACAGCGTGCTCTGGGCGGGGACCACATTGGAGCTGCTGCCATCACTGACGGCACCCGCAGGGATCGTGTTCACCAGTGCGCCGCTGGCTGCCGCGCTGGCCTCGACCAAGGCCGTCACCGTGCAAGTGCCCCCTGGCGCCACCGTCGCCCCCGCCACGCTGAGCGATGAAGAGCCCATGGCGCTGGGGGTGGTGGCAGGGCCGCAGCTGCCGCTGAACGTGGGCGTCTCCAGCAGCGTTAACCCGGCCACCAGCGCATCCGTAAAGCCCACATTGCTCTTGGCCTCAGGCTCATTGTTTTTGACCGTAATGGTCAAGGTGCTCCGCCCGCCTGCAGGGATGGTGGCTGGCGCAAAGCTCTTGCCGACGGCAAAGGGGCTGGTCGGCGCACGCACCCGCAAGGTCGCAGAAAAAGGATCGGACTCCAAGCGATTGGATCCGCCCATGGCGTAGGCGCCGCCTTGGGGGACGCTGTTGATGAGGTTGCTGTCTTCGCTCACATCGCCCGAGCGCACGGGGATAGACAGCTGACAAGCCGGGTCCGTGCTGCCGGGCGAGAAGGGCAGGTTCAGCCCTGACACGGACAGCGTCTGGGCTTTCGTGCCAGCAGGGGCATCCAAAAAATCGGAAAGCGCCAGGGCGCCACCGGTGCAGCCGGGGCCAGAGAGCGTGGCGAGCGCCAAATCGGCTGGCGAGAACCACAGCTGCCCAGGGGGCGCCGTCTCTGGGAGCGTGTCCGTGACCGCTGCATCCAGCGCGCCACCGCTGGTGTTAAAAAAATCAAAAGTGAGGGTGGACTGGCTGTTGGCCGGGATATTGGTAGGTGAGAATTTCTTATTCGCTAAAAAATCCTGCGCCTGTGCGCCCCCCATGGCTGAGACTAATAAAGCTGCCGTGATGAGATGCCTTGCGCACAGGGCTTCTCTGCTGGGTAAACGGGTCGTGGCTTTCATAATCTCCCATCAAAAATACCGTGACAACGCATGCATGGCATGGGGTATTTGGTATTTTTGATTACACTCCTTTCTAATGGAAATTTAATTTCACAACGCAAAATACCTGGAAATCAATCTCTAGAACGGCTTGGCAGCGGCCTGCCTCAGCTTCAGTGTAAAACGATAAAAACGATACCCCGGCTTATGATTTTCAGAGCTGGCAAAACCCGTATCTCCCTCATTCCCTGCGCTACGCGCGAGGACCCCGGAAGCCATCAAGATTAAAGAACATTTGCCTTATTTTTATCAAGCCTGCCAGCCCCAGAACTGAGCAATGCGATACATCAGCGATGCATTCAACCAGGCCCACCCGGGCCATGGATGGGAAAGCAGTGGTTTGGCGGTCAATAGAAAATCATGGGTATATTATTTTGGGATTTACTGCCGCTTGATGCCCTTGAATATCAATTGGCTTGGTACGGAATTGGGCATATCAATGCATTGTTCACGCCAATGATAATCACGAAGGCAAATAATCATTTCGAAAAAATGGTTCAAGCAAGGTGGCCTATAAAAGGCATATTGCATTAAGATTCAAATCAATTGTGCTGTCAATAAACAAAAGCAATTAGTTATAATTGCTTACATATTAAATTCAATCGATTTCATCGTGCCGATAATTCTCTTCTCAGGGCGATGGCGGGGTGTACGCTTTTCCGCCAGCTTCAACCATTTATCAAGCCTTTATCCAGCGCCCTCAGCCGTGGGGGCGGGCCAACGCAGGGAGCTTTGCAAAGGGTGCTTAGAGGCGCTAACACGACCCAGCAAACCGCAGGTTTGCGGTTGAGACTAGTCGTCCCCGACTAGGCGTCCTGCCGCAGGCAGTACAGTAGTACGACAAGGCAGGGCAACGACGTATCAAGGGTTGTGTTCGCGACTCTTAGCCCACCTGCGCAAAGCGCTCTGCCAGCCAGTCAATAAACACCCGCAGCCGTGCCGAAGGCTGGCGGCTGTAGGGATGGAGTACGGACACCGGCATAGGAGGTGGAGGCAGATCGGGCAGGACCTCCAGCAGATCCCCCGCGTCCAGCGCCTGCGCAATGCGGTAGCGCGGCACCTGCACCAGCCCCAAGCCCGCCATGGCCGCGCCGGTGTACAGATCAGCACCGTTGACGGTGATGCTGGGCTTGAGCCGCCGCTCGACCACCTGTTTGCCCACGCAAAACTCCAGCGCCACCGGGCGGCCCGTGGCGCTGGAGACATAGGCCACGGCGGCATGTTGGGCCAGCTCATCCAGCGACTGCGGCAGGCCATGGCGCTCGGCGTAGCGGCGGCTGACGACGGTGACCTGGCGCAGCGACGCGACCTGGCGCCCAATCAGCGTCGAGCTTTGCAGGCTGCCGGCGCGTAGCACGCAGTCCACCCCTTCGCGCACCAGGTCCACCAGCCGGTCGTCCTCGGCCATGTGCAGCTGCACCCCGGGGTACTGCTGGGCAAAGTCGCCCAGATGGGACATCACAAAAAAGCGCGCCAAGGTGCCCTGCAGGTTGACCCGCAGCAAGCCCTGCGGGGGTGCATGGCGAAAGGCCGTCTCCGCTTCCTGCAGATCGGCCAGCAGCCGGGTGCAGCGGCGGTAATAGTCCTCCCCTTCCGAGGTCAACCGCACCTGGCGCGTGGTGCGGTCCAGCAGGCGCGCGCCCACCCGGGCCTCCAATCTCTGGACCAGGTTGGTCACGGTGGCACGCGGAATCTGCAAATCATCCGAGGCCTGGGCAAAGCTGCTGCGATCGGCAACGCGCACAAATACCTGCATTTCCTGGAAGCGGTCCATCAGCGGCGGGGATGGCCGCTGTAGCGGCATCCATTGTTAAAGTAAACCGAATTATAAAATTCAAATCACGGCAATGATCTTTGCAGTGGAATAGTGAAAAATCCAGGCATTCCCTCCCCAACTGAGAGCAGACATGAAGCAATCCACCTCCATTGCCCTGATCACCGGCGCATCGCGCGGCATCGGTGCCACCATTGCCCGGCGCCTGGCACAAGACGGCCATGCCATCGCCATCAACTATGCCCACCAGGCCCAGGAAGCCGAGGCACTCGCCCAGGCCTTGGTCAGCGAAGGCGGCCAGGCCATCGCTGTGCGCGCCGATATCTCGCAGGCCGACCAGGTCGCGGCGCTGTTCAGCACAGTGGAGCAGCAGCTGGGCAAGATTGATGTGCTCGTCAACAATGCCGGCGTGCTGAGCACCAGCGCCCTGGCCGACACCAGCGACGCGCTGTTTGCCAAGACCTTTGCCATCAACACCCAGGGCGTCTTCAACACCCTGCGCGAAGCAGCCACGCGCCTCAACGCAGGCGGGCGCATCATCAACCTCTCGACCACCGCGCTGGCCCTGAACCTACCCGGCTACGCCATCTACAACGGCAGCAAGGCCGCAGTGGAGGCCTTTACCCGCGTGTTCGCCAAAGAGCTGCGCGGCCGCCAGATCACCGTCAACGCGGTAGCCCCCGGCCCCGTGGCCACCGAGCTGTTCTTTGCTGGCAAGAGCGAAGCGCAAATTGAACACTTTGCCAAGATGCCCCCGCTAGAGCGCCTGGGCGAGCCCGAGGACATCGCTGCCGTGGTCGCCTTTCTGGCCAGCAAGGACTCCGGCTGGATCAACGGCCAGGTGCTGCGCGCCAATGGCGGTGTTGCATAAACCTCCACCAGCGCTCCAACTGGCAGCCCGTAAGCACACCAGGGTCTGGGGCACCTCAGATCACCACTCCGCCACACTCCCATCCGCATGGCGCCAGATGGGGTTGCGCCAGCGGTGGCCCTCTTTGGCGCGATCCACCACATAGGCCTCGTTCACCTCGATACCCAAGCCCGGGCCGCCGGGCATGGCGACATAGCCGTCCTGGTAGTGGAAGGCGTCGCGGTTGTGGACGTAGTCCAGCAGGTCATTGCCCTGGTTGTAGTGGATGCCCAGGCTTTGCTCCTGGATGAAGGCGTTGTAGCAAACCGCATCAATCTGCAGGTTGGCGGCCAGCGCAATCGGGCCCAGCGGGCAGTGCAGCGCAACGGCTACGTCGTAGGCCTCGGCCATCGCGGCGATCTTGCAGGTCTCGGTGATGCCGCCGGCATGCGAGGGGTCGGGCTGAATGATGTCGACACCGCCTTGGGCAAACACGCGCTTGAAATCCCAGCGCGAGTAGAGGCGCTCGCCCAGCGCGATGGGCGCTGCGCCAATGGCGGCCAGCTCGGGAATCACCTCCAGGTGCTCGCTGAGCACGGGCTCCTCGATGAACATCAGGTTGAAATCGCGCAACTCGCGCATCAGCACCTTGGCCATGGGCTTGTGCACCCGGCCATGGAAGTCCACACCAATGCCGATATTTTTACCCACGGCCTCGCGGATCATCGCCACATTGGCCACCGCCTGCTCCACCTTGGCATGGCTGTCGATGTACTGCATCTCCTCGGTGCCATTCATCTTGACGGCGGTAAAGCCCCGCGCCACAGCGGCTTGCGCCTGCGCTGCGGTGTCTGCCGGGCGGTCACCACCGATCCAGGAGTAGACACGGATGCGGTCACGCACCTTGCCGCCCAGCAGCTCATACACCGGCACGCCCAGCGCCTTGCCCTTGATGTCCCACAGCGCCTGGTCAACGCCCGCAATGGCGCTCATCATCACCGGGCCGCCGCGGTAGAAGCCGCCCCGGTACATGACGTTCCACAGGTCCTGCACATTGCGCGGGTCGCGACCGATCAGGTAGTCGGAGAGTTCTTCGACGGCAGCGGCCACGGTATGGGCCCGGCCTTCGACCACCGGCTCGCCCCAGCCGACGATGCCTTCGTCGGTTTCGATCTTGAGAAAGCACCAGCGGGGTGGCACGATAAAGGTGGTGAGCTTGACGATTTTCATGGGAAGAACAGAGAAGGATGGGGTAGGAAATCAGCAGGTGCGGTCTGGATCACTCGAAGTCCAGCAGCACCTTCATCGCCTGCGAGCGGTCTGCCGCCAGTGCAAAGGCGCGGGCCGAATCGCGGTAGGACAAGGTGGCGGAGATCAGCGGTTTCACATCCACCAAGCCTTTGTTGAGCAGGGCCACGGCGGTCGCAAACTCCTCATGGAAGCGGAAGGAACCGCGCCAGTCGAACTCCTTGGCCACCAAGGTGTTGATCGGCAAAGTCATCTCGGCGCCGGCCAGGCCCAGCTGCACGATGGTGGCGCGCGGGCGCAGCACATCGAACGCGCTGCGCAGGGCATGGGGGTTGCCGCTGGCTTCGAACAGCACATCGAACTGGCCCTTGTCTGCCGCATAACGGGCCAGGGCCTCGGGCGACTCACCCACATGCACGACCTCATCGGCGCCCACCTGCAAGGCCTTGGCCAGCGGGTGCGCGCTCATGTCGGTGGCCACAATGTGCGCGGCGCCTGCACGGCGCGCGGCGATGATGGCCAGCGCCCCAATCGGGCCGCAGCCTGTGACCAGCACCTGGCGACCCAGCAGCGGGCCTGCGCGCTGCACACCATGCAGCGCCACGGCCAGCGGCTCGGCCATTGCGCCTTCGGCATCGCTGACCTGCGCGGCCAGCAAATGGGCCTGGTGCGCCTCGATAACGATTTGCTGGCGAAACGCCCCTTGCACATGGGGCGTGCGCATGGCGCTGCCGTAGTAGCGCATGTCCAGGCAGTGGTTTTGCAGGCCCATCTGGCAAAAGCGGCACTGGCCGCAAGGCCAGCTGGGGCTGACTGCGATGCGCTGGCCGGCAGTGAATCCTGTCACATCGGCGCCTAGCGTTTCGATGACGCCGGAGACCTCATGGCCCAGCACCATCGGCTCTTTGATGCGCACGGTGCCAAAGCCGCCGTGCTGGTAGTAATGCAGATCGGATCCGCAGATGCCGCCGCAGCGCACCCGCACCAACATCTGGCCAGGCCCGGGCGCAGGCACGGGGACGGATTGCACGCGCAGATCGCCGGGTGCGTGGATAACAAGCGCTTCCATGTCAGAAGTTCCTAGTTGGCTTGGATAAGAGATTCAATTAAGGCTTGGTCTTGCGGTAGCTGGCCAGCGCCGCATAAAACGACTGGGCAAACTCCACGCCCACGGTCGCCTGGTTCTTGTCGATCACCGGCTGCACGGCCGCGCGGATCTTTTCCAGCTCGGCGGCGGGCATCTCGCCCACCTGCATGCCGTGCGACTTGAGCTCGGCCACCACCTCGCCGGCCTGGCGCAGCTCTTCGCGGCGCTGCAAGGTACGGGCCTTCTCGGCGGCTTGCTGCACGGCCTGCTGCTGCGCAGGGGTCAGGCCCGCCCACCATTTGTCCGATGCGATCAGCGCGACGGGGGTATAGACATGGTTGGTGATGGTCAGGTACTTTTGCACCTCGTACATCTTGTTGGCATACATGTCGACCACCGGGTGCTCATAGCCGTCCAGCGCCTTGATCTCCAGCGCGGGGTAGACCTCGGAGAAGGCCATGGGCACGGCGTTCATGCCCATGGCGTTGAAGCTGGCCAGCGCCATCGGGCTTTGCATCACGCGCACGCGCAGGCCCTTCATGTCGGCCATCGTCGCCAGCGGCCGCTTGCTGTTGGACATATTGCGGAAGGCTCCCCCCGCCCAGACCAAGCCGCGCATCTTCATGTCGGCAATGCCGTCAAGCATCTGGCGGCCAATGGGGCCATCGAGCACATGGGCGGCCTCGGCATCGCTGGCAAACAGAAACGGAAAATCAAAAATCTGCAGCGCCTTCTTGCGCGCCGCGATGGGCGAGAGCGCGCCCATGTACAAGTCCTGCGTGCCGCTTTGCACTGCAATCAGCATCTTGTCTTCGCTGCCCAGGGTGGCGCTGCTGTAGACATCGATCTGTACCTTGCCATCGGTGGATTTGGCGACATCGGCAGCGAACTGCTTCATGGCGATGGCGCGCGGGTGCGAATCAGCAAAAGAATGGCCCAGGCGTGCACGCTTGCCCTCTTGGGCCTGCGCGGGCGCCAGGCCCAGCATCAACAAAGTGGCGCAGGCAAGGCCTGCAAAAAGGCGGCGGCGTGGTGTCAGTTTCATGGTCGGCTCCTGGTCTTTTTTGGGCAAAGCCCGCCCCGGCACTTGCATTCGCACTGGCGTTGGCAAGCGCCCGGGGGCTCTTCAATGGATGGGGTTTGGTAGAGAGGGTTGGGCTTAGCGGCTCATCATCTCCAGCGGCCACATGACGATCTGCGGGAACACCACCAGCAAGAACATCACGATCGTCTGGGCCACCATGAAGGGAATCACCCCCTTGATGGCGCCACTCATCGGTATCTTGGCCACCCCGCAGACGACATTGAGCACGGTGCCCACGGGAGGGGTGACCAGGCCGATGGCGTTGTTCATGATGAACAGCACACCGAAGTAGACCGGGTCAATGCCCGCCTGCTTGAGCACGGGCATCAGCACGGGCGTCATGATCAGCACCGTGGGCGTGAAATCCAGCGCCGTGCCCACCAGCAGCACCAGCACCATCAGCGCAAAGGTCAGCAGCATCTTGTTGTCCATCAGCGGCTCAACCAGGGTAGCCAGCTGCTGCGGAATGTTCGCGGTGGTGATCAGCCAGGCCGACACACCAGCGGCCGACACCAGGAACATGATGATGGCGGTGGTTTCTGCTGCGCGGTAGATCAGCGCGAACAGCTGCTTCAGCTTGATCTCGCGGTAGACAAACATGCCCACCACGAGCGAGTACATCGCGGCAATCACAGCGGCTTCGGTGGGGGTGAACCAGCCGAACTTCAAGCCGCCAATGATGACCACCGGCAACACCAGCGCCCACAGCGATTGGCGCGTGGCAGCGAGGCGCTCGGCGGTGGAACGTTTGGGCTCGGTCACGATCGGGTCGCGGCCAATGCACCAGCGCCAGGCCAGCAAGATCGCCACACCCATCAACAGGCCCGGCACAATGCCGGCGATGAACAGCTTGGTGATGGACACGCCACCGGTCACGCCATACAGAATCATCGCGATCGATGGCGGAATCACCGGCGCAATGATGCCGCCGCTGGCGATCAGGCCGCAGGAGCGGTTCACGTCATAGCCGGCCTTGCGCATCATCGGCACCAGCACGGCAGCCAGCGCAGCGGTATCGGCCACGGCCGAGCCCGAGAGCGAAGCCATGATGACTGCAGCGCCCACGGCCACATAGCCCAGGCCGCCACGGATGTGGCCAATCCAGGCCATCGCCATCTGGATGATGCGCCGCGTCATGCCGCCAGCGTTCATGAATTCGCCAGCCAGCATGAAGAAGGGCACGGCCAACAGCGGAAAGCTATTGGCGCCATCCCACATATTCTGCACCACGATCTGCGGATCGGTAAAGCCCATGTAGTACATCAGCGCCAGGCCACAGCCAATCAAGGCAAAGGCCACGGGCATGCCCAGGGCCATCAGGCCCAGCAGCGACGAGATAAAAATGAAGATGGTCATGCGCGACCTCCTTGTGCACCGGTCTGCGCTTGCATGGCGTGCTCGGCCTCGCGGGCTTCTTCCATGCCCTCTTCCTGCACGTCGATGAGTTCATGGTCTGGCACACGCCCCATCAAGAGCCGCACCAGGTTCGACAGGCAAATCAGCCCAATGGCCGCGCCCGTGAAGTAACTCACGCCGTAGACCCAGAGCATGCTCAGCTGCGCCACCGGCGAGGCATTGCCCGCGATGATGTCGTGCTGCAGCCAGGTGCCGTAGACGATGTAGACGCAGCAGACCAGCATGATGGCCTGGCTCAGGCCCCAGCACACGCGGCGGCCGGCCACGGGCAGCAGCTGCACCATCAAATCCACGCCCAGGTGGGCGCGCTTGCGCATGCCCACGATGGCGCCCAGAAAGGTCATCCACACAAAGGCAAAGCGCGGCACCTCTTCGGACAGATCGATGCCGGTATTGAAGAACAGCCGCAGCATCACATTGCCAAACACCATCACCAGCATGACGAGCATGCACAGCACCATGACGATTTCCAACGCGCGGATCAGCCCGTCAGCGAGCCTTTTGAGTACCTTGCCCATGGCAACACCTTTCCCGGTAGCCGGGCCTTGCGCCCTGCCACCACCTGAATGCTTGTATGTCTATGCCGGCAGCGCCGCGCCATCGGGCGCCGCCAGCACTTTTTAAAAAGTCAAAGAAGAAAGCGGGCCGCGCCTGTCCCAGCAGCGGCCCCTTTGCCTTACTTGGCCTTGCGTGCCTGCTCGATCTCGGCGAAGAAGCCTTTGACGAACTCGTCGCCAATCTGCGGCGAGAACTTGGCCAGCACGGGCTTGACCTTGTCCTGCATGCGCGCCAGCTCGGCAGCCGGCATGCTGTCGACCGTTACGCCGGCCTTTTTGAAGTTCTCGATGGCTTCGCTGTCGCCTTCGTCGAGCAGCTTGCGCTGCAGCAGGCCGGCCTCAGTCGCAGCCTTTTGCACACCGGCCTTATCGGCAGGCGAGAGGCCATCCCAGAACTTCTTGGACGCCACCAGCGCCGAGGGCGTGTAGACATGGTTGGTGATGGTGATGAACTTCTGCACTTCCTGCATCTTGTTCGCCCACATGTGCTGCAGGGGGTTCTCCTGGCCGTCCAGCGCCTTGATCTCCAGCGCCGGGAACACCTCGGCAAAGGCCATCGGGGTGGCATTGGCGCCCAGGGTCTTCCAGGTATCCAGGGCGACTGGGTTGGTCATCACACGGATCTTGAGGCCGCTCACATCCTCGGGCTTGGCCACGCGGTGCTTGCTGTTGGAGAGGTTGCGAAAGCCCATGCCGGTCCAGGTCAGGCCCACCAGGTTGGCCGGCGCGATCTTCTCAAAAATCTTTTTGGACGAGGCGCCATCGAGCACCGCATAGACCTCGGCCGAGTTGCGGAACATAAAGGGCAGATCCCAGACCTGCACTTCCTTGACCCGCGAGGACAGCGGCGCCAGGGTACCGATGTACAGATCTTGCGTGCCCGATTGCACGGCTTGCAGCTGCTTCTCATCGCTGCCCAGCACGGCGCTATGGTAGGCCTGCACCTTGACATTGCCATTGGTGTAGGTGGAGGCAAGCTCGGCGAACTTGTTCATCGCAATCGCTTGCGGGTGGCTCTCGGGCATGGCGTGGCCGACGCGGGCCTTGACTTCGGCATAGGCCGCGCCAACGCCCATTGCCGATGCCGCCAGGGTGGCCAGCACAGTGCGGCGCAGTGGGAAGTGGATGCTCATCTGTCTGTCTCCGTCTTTGTTGTCAATCGAAAAAAGCCGGCGCTGCTGGCCCGGCATGCTGGGAATCAGGGGGTCTGCAGGCTCCCATCGGCCAGGCGCGTCTGCGTCCAGGTGGTCACCGCGCTGCTGCAGGGGTACTTGGCGGCTTCGCGCTCGTCAATGTCCACGCCCAGGCCGGGCAGGTCATTGGCGTAGACATGGCCATTGCGGAAGCTGGGCAAACCGGGGAACACGGCCAGCAGCGCATCGCGCGGGCCCTTGAGCTCCTGGATCACAAAATTGGGCGGCTCGGTGCCCGACCATTCCTGCACGCCAAAATTGCGCGAGGCCAGGTCGATATGGATATTGGCCGCATGCGCCAGCGGCGACATATCGCCCGGCCCATGCCAGGCCGTGCGCACGCCGTACTGCTCGGCAAATATCTGCAGCTTGCGCGCCGGGGTGATGCCGCCCACCTGGCTCAGGTGCACGCGGATAAAGTCAATCAGCCGCTCGGCGATGATGCCGCGCCACTCAAAGGGGTGGTTGAACAGCTCGCCCTGGGCCAGCGGCACATTGGTCTTGTCGCGCAGCTGGCGCAGCCAATCGCCCTCTTCCAGCGCAATCGCGTCTTCCAGAAAGAACAGCTCAAACGGCTCCAGCGCCTGCGCAAAGCGGATCGCGTCGGCGGGCTTGAGGCGCTCATGCACGTCATGGCACAGCTCCACCTCAAAACCGATGCGGCTGCGGATGGCGTCAAACATCTTGAGCGTCTCGCGCATGTACTTGCGCGCATCCAGGTAGATGCCATCGGCGGCACCCTGCGGCGCGGTGCCGGGTGCCGCGCCAAAACCGCCACCGCCATAGCCGCCGCTTTGGCAGCGGATATGGGTGATGCCCTGCTCGCGGTACTTCTGGATGTTGTCGCACAGCTCAGCCAGATCACGCCCATCGGCATGGCGGTAGATGGGCACGCCCTCGCGCAGCTTGCCGCCCAGCAGCTGGTACAGCGGCATGCCGGCCTGCTTGCCCTTGATATCCCACAGCGCCATGTCCACACCCGAGATGGCATTGTTCTCGATGGGGCCGTTGCGCCAATAGGCGTTCTGGTGCATCAGCTGCCACAGCTCTTCAATCTGGCTGGCATCGCGCCCTATCAAGAGCGGCCGCAGGTATTGCTCGACCAGGCATTGCACTGCCAAATGGCGGTAGGCAAAGGTGGCACAGCCCAGGCCGTAGAGGCCGGGCTGGTTGGTCTCGATCTTGACGACCAGGAGGTTGATGCCCTCTGGCGCCGTCGCGATGACTTTGACGTCTGTTATCAAAGTGCTCATTGCCGCGCCCGCTTACAGCACCGCCAACCAGCCGCCATCGACATAGATGATCTGACCGTTGACATAGTTGGACGCACCCGAGGCCAGGTAAATGGCCGTGCCCACCAGCTCATCGGGCCGGCCCCAGCGCTGCGTGGGGTTGCTGGCCTTGACCCAGGCATCGAACGCGACATTGTTGACCAGCGCCTCGTTCATGTCGGTGAGGATATAGCCCGGGCCGATCGAGTTGGCCTGGATGCCATGCATGGCCCACTCAGCCGCCATGGCCTTGGAGAGCATCTTGATGCCGCCCTTGGCCACCGTGTACGGCGCGACGGTGGCGCGTGCGGCCTCGCTGGTGAGCGAGCCGATGTTGATGATCTTGCCGCCCGTCCCGCGCTCGATCATGCGGCGCGCTGCCGTGCGGCCCACCACAAACGCAGCGGTCAGGTTGGTGTTGATGACCCGGTTCCAGTCCTCCAGCGACACATCGAGCAAGGGCTCGCGGTGCTGGATACCGGCATTGTTGACCACGATATCGATGGCCAGGCCCTGGGCATCAAATGCGGCAAAAGCGGCTTCCACCGCTGCCTGGTCGGCCACATCAAAGGCCGCCCCCTGCACCTTCAGGCCCAGACCTTGCAGCTGCGCCACGGCCGCATCCACCGCTGCCTGCTGGCGGCTGTTGACCACCACGGTGGCCCCCGATTCCGCCAGCCCTTGGGCCAGCGCCAGCCCAATGCCGCGCGAGGAACCGGTAATCAGCGCCGTACGGCCGGACAGATCAAACAGCGAACGAGACATGGAATGGCGACCTTGAGAATTTCAGAAGTCGCCATCATCGGTTTATTTGTATGATGATTAAATCAGAGCAAACCCTAGGAATTTGGCCATCCGTGCAACGAAGGAGACAGCACGAGAATGCGCCTTAGGCCGGCGCACCCCAGCGCGCAATCGTGTCGGCCAGCAGCGCGCGCATCCACAGCTGCGCATCGTCGGCACTGCGCCGCTCAATCGCCGCCAGCACCTTGCCATGCATGAGCAGGCCATCGTTAAACTGCCCGGCCTGCTGGGCGTTGACGGTGAGCAGCGACTCCAGCGCCGAGGCCACAATGCCGCCCAGCGAGATCAGCAAGGGGTTGCCGGTGGCCTGCAAGATGCTCTGGTGGTAGGCCAGATCAGCGACCACCCATTCATCGATGGAGGTTGCGGCCTCCATCGCCGCAAAGGCCTGCTGCAGCGCCTGCAACTGGGCATCGCTGTGCATGCGCGCCGCCAAGGATGCAGCAGCCGGCTCCAGAATGCCACGCATCACCATCAAATGCCGACCCAGCTCCTGGTCCACCCCCTGGCTGCACAGCCAGCCCAGCACATCGGCATCAAACAAGCTCCATTGCTCCTGCGGCCGCACGCGGGTGCCGGTGCGGGGCCGCGCCTCCAGCATGCCCTTGGCGCTGATGGCCTTGATCGCCTCCCGTACCGCCGTGCGGCTCACCCCCAGCCGCTCGCACAGCACCTCTTCATTGGGCAAGGTGGCCCCGGGCCCGTACTCGGGGCTGGCAATCAGCCGCCCCAGGCTGTCCATCACCTGGTGGTGCAGACTGCTGCCGGGTTGTGACGATAAAGACATGGCAATCGGTGGTGGTGCAGAATCATTCATCATACAAAACAAAAGGGGTTGGGGCCAGCGCCTGCCAGCAAGGCACTGCATAGCGGCCGCTGCCTGGGCCGATCATGCCTGCCTTCTGCGCCTGAGGGCGGGACTCGCCTTTGCCACGATGGCGCCATGCAGCAAAAAGAAAGCCGCCCGGAGGCGGCTGGCATCGGTGGACTAAGCCCCAAGAGCGCTTAACCCCGGCGGCGACCTGCGCGCGCCATTCCCAACATAGCCATGGCTGCCAACACACCTGAAACCAGCAAGGTGCTCCACTGGCTCAGCGTTGGCACCGGCTTTGGCGCCACCGGCGCGGCCTTTGGCGTAACAGTGACCACGCTCGACTCAGGACCGGTGAGTCCATCGGTATTGGTTGCTGTGGCGGTGCAGTCGTAGGCAGTGCCATTGGTCAAACCGGTCACCGCCAAGGGGCTGCTCGCACCACTGGCACTGGCGCCTACTGCATCGCCTTGCGGCTCGCAGCTAATGCTGTACTGCTGCAAGGGGGCCGAGCCGGAGTCAGACAAGCTGAGGCCAAAACTGGCCTGACCGTCGCCCACGGAGGCAATCGTCAGATTGGGGGCAACGGGCAGCCCCTGAAACTCAATGTCAGCAGTAAACGCCAAATCGCTGGAAATCTCGTTCCAATTCGCCGTGATCCAGCTTGAAACATCTGGACCGTTATTGAGATACACGAAGCGCCCGCCTGCGTATGAACCGTCGGCTACGCTTGCCCAAAAGGTGTTGGAATTGGGACCCGAGGTTTCAGACACGCTGGCAAAAAGAACATACTGCTTGCCAGGCTCCAGAGAAATGTTCAAGCCGGATACACCATAGGTTTGAAACTCATCGACGGCTTGCATCGTTTGCACGGCACTTGCGTACAACTGTCCACTTGTGGCGCGCTTGTTGACTGAATCCCACTCATAGACGTAGAACTTGAATGGAACCGCGATGCCCTGCGGATTGATACGAACATCAAATGCACGCAACGTCGCCGGAGTCGCGGGCGCGGTGATTGTTTGCCCATAGGTTGCCGTGTTTGGCACACCGAAGGAGTTGATAAATCTGATGCCATCCCAGTCTGGAACCGTATCAATGCTCTGCGCACTGGCCATGGAAGTAGCCAACGCCAACGACAAAGCCAGCGGCACGGCGCGGGCCCACCCAGGTCTGGAGCAGGAAGGCAAAGCAGCGAACAAAGACAACATCAGAAGCAATCAAAATGTGAACAATTGATCATTATGTTACTTTTTGTGTTTTTCTCCTATCCCTGAAACTGGGTAATTGCGCCCTCATTCCACCCCGGTTCAACGTGGTCGGGACTTGCATGCTGACCTACCTCCACATCAGCCCGCCTGCAGCTCAACAGCCATAGGGCAGTAATAGTTGTTCGGCATGGCACGGGCGCTAAGAATCCCCTGCCCTCGCACGGCGTGGCGCCCTCCTGCACCGCCATCTCGTCATCCCCGACATGCCCATCGACAATTCCTCCAGGTCAATGCCGGCCGGCAGCTGATGGCGCAAACCAGGCAGGCGTACAAAGCACCGGCGCAGAGGATCGGCCTTGGCAGAAAAAGAGCCAAGGTCATCAGCCGCGCACACGCAGCGCAGAGCAAACGGGCAGCACTTTGACGAATGCAGCAGCCCCCTCGGGAGGCAGGCCGTACTTGCTCGACTCGCCTGATGTATTGATTTGCAGGAAGACATCCAAGCTGCGCTCTTCTGCCTGCAGGCGCTGCTCCAGCGCTAGGGCCACACGCAGGCTGTCCAGCGCCTGGAACTCGGTTGCAAAATGCGCCACCAGCTTGGCCTTGTTGGTTTGCAGGTGACCGATAACCGATCACTGCAGATCGGGTAAATCCTGCATCGCCTCCCATTTGCCATAGGCCTCTTGCGGCTTGTTCTCACCCAGCATGCGGCAACCAGCGGCATAGGCCAGGCGCAAGCTGGACTCGGGCTTGGTTTTGCTCACGGGCAACAGGCGCAGCGCGGCCGGATCGCGGCCCACCCGCTGGTAAGCCGCCGCAATCCGGGACAAGGTGGTAAGGCCAAGCCCTAGCCACGCAGTAAAAAGCCGCCCGGAGGCGGCTAGGGATGGCGTGAACCCGAACGCTTACACCCGGCGGCGGCCCATGCGTGCCACACCCAACATGCCCAACGCAGCCAGCAAGCCGGAGGCCAGCAGGATGCCCCATTCGCTAAAGGTAGGCACCGGTGTGGGCGCTACGATCGTCTGCACAAAGACCTGGCTGTCTTCGGCAGGGTAATTGGCATCGCCGCTGTAGCGAACCACTATCTCGTGCGCTCCCAACGCATACAGCTTGTTCGTGGTCAGGCTGGCTGCGCCATCCACCAAGGGGGCAACCCCCAGCGAGGTGGCGCCGTCAAACACCTCCATGCTGCCCGTTGGCACAGGCGCCGCCTTGGTCTGCAGTGCAGCACGCTTGGCCGCATCAAAAGCCACCGCAACGCCAAAGGTCACGTTCTGACCAGGCTGCGAAGGATTGAGGCTGGACGAGATGGTGATCGACGAGCCTCCTTGGCCGACCACAATAGTCTGCTGCACCTGCTCAGCCGCATCAAAGTTGGCATTGCCCAACTGGTTGGCATTGATCACACAGCTGCCCACGCCGTTGAACGCCACCACGCCCGCAGTCGCGCTGCAGACAGCAGCACTTGCAGCATCGACCGCGAAAGTCACCGCATTGCCGGATTGACCACCAGTGGCTGCCGCCGTGTAGGAACCACCGACCTTGGGCGTCGCAGGGATGCTGGAGGTAAAGCTAATCACCTGCGTACCTTTGCCGATAGTCACATCCCGCTGCGTCTGTGGCGCTGCCTGGTAGTTGTCATTGCCCGCTTGGCCGGCTTGAACCGTGCAGACCCCCGCAGCCACCATGGTGATAACCGAGCCATTGGCTCCGCCCGAAGTGCAGACCGCTGCACTGGACGGTGCAACGCTGAAGGTCACAGGCAGACCCGAGGCACCGCCGGTAGCCGCCACCGTGAAGCTACCGTTCTCGCTGTAGGCAGGGGTGGCGGGTGTCACATCTATCGCGGAAATCATTTGTGCGGCCTTGGCGATGGTGACATTCAAAGTCGCCTCAGTGGCAGCGTTGTAGTTGGCATTGCCAGCCTGGTTTGCAAGCAGGGCACAGACGCCGCTGCCTAAGATGGAGACGGTATTGCCACTGATGGAACACACCGCACTGCTGGATGCAGCCACGCTGAAGACCACCGGCAGACCGGAGGCGCCGCCACTGGCCGCCACCGAGAACGAACCACCGGTGCTATACACCGGGCTGGCAGGCGTCGCATAAAAGGCAGTAATGGTTTGTGCGGCTTTGCCGATAGTGACGCTCAATGCGGCCTGACTGGCTGCACTGTAGTTGGCATTGCCCGCCTGGTTGGCTTGCAGCGCGCAAACGCCGCTGGCCGCCATAGTCACGGTGCTGCCAGCGACGGTACAAACACCGGGCGCAGTCGAGCTGAACACCACGGGGTTACCAGAAGCGCCGCCAGACGCACTGACGGTGAACGTGCCGCCTGGAGCATAGACAGGGCTACTGGGAGTTGCAGCAAAGCCGCTGATAGCTTGACTGCCTTGGGCGATGGTGAGCGTATAAGAACGCGCGCCAATAAAGCCATTGTTGGAAGTCGCTTGCGCAGTGAAATTAAACGAACCTGCCGCCGTTGGCGCACCGGACAGCGCGCCTGCAGAGGAAAGCGTCAGTCCAGCTGGCATTGCACCTGCCGATACCGAGAAGCTGTAAGGGCCAGTGCCACCATTGGCGCTCGTTGCCGTCAAGGTCTGCGAGTATGGGCTATTCAACGCGCCGTTGGGCAAGCTTGCCGGATTGACGCCGACGGCTACGGTCACACAGCTCAGATTGGCATTGGCCACATTGCTGTTAATGGCAGTACCGGATGCAGAGGCCACGCTACACAGTTGCCCTGCAGGCGCACTTAAGACGCTGATACTCCAGTTGGCACCTTGTGGCAATTGCGTGCCAAAGTTGTAGTTGCTAGCGGCTTGAGGCACCACGAAGCTCTGGGTGCTGGCGGGGTTGCTTGCATTGAGCTGCAATGAAACATTGCCAGTCTGCCCCGTAGCTGTGCCGCCTACAGAGAATGTACTTGGTGCAAAACAAAGAAGCGCCGCCCCGTTTCCGGCCTGAACCCCATTGTTGATGGTGACAGCCGTCAAACCCGTGGCCCCGGAGGAGCCACCCGCCCCGCCCCCGCCGCCGCCATTCCAGTTTTGCTGGCAACTCGTAGTACCTACGCCAGCACCACCGCCGCCTGCGCCGATAGTGGCACCGCCACCACCACCGCCACCAAAACCGGAACCGACGAAAGAACCAGAGAAGTTGAACGCGTCGCCGCCATCGCCGTTCGCGGCGTTGCCTTGCGTCGCAGGGAATGATCCGCATCCGGCACCAGCCGCACCGCCGGTACCTACCGCGCCGCCCCCGCCACCAAAGGGGCCTGCGCCACCAGGTACCGTGGCACCTGCGCCGCCTGTTCCACCTCCACCCACACCGCCGCTGCCACCGGCAATGACATTGGCGGTGCTCCAGCCCGCATTGCCACCACCACCACCGCCGCCAGCAATGGCAACCCGGTTTCCGATGGCATTGCCACTAACGCGAAGGTCTGTCGCTCCACCGCCAATTCCGTCGACGCCTTGCCCCACACCGCCAGGGTTGACGGCCTGCGACGCCTGCCCACCCACCCAGACGGACAAGGTGGAACCGGGAGTAACTGCAAGAGTACCTCGCACACGTCCGCCAAGTCCGCCACTGCCGCCAGGCGAGTTAGGGCTGCCTCCAATGCTGCCCGCTCCGCTGCGGCCTGGGCCGCCTTGCGCTCCGCTGAGGTAGGCCGTGAGGCTAAAAACACCGGCAGGCACCGTGACGGTCTGCTCCCCGCCCGTGAATCCGAAGGCCGCAGGCGTCTCGCCTACGGCACAGCTTTGCGCCTGGGCTGAACTGGCACCCATCATGGCTACAAGGCCGAGCAGCCACAGACCAGGCCGTTTCCGACCTTCTGAAGAGGCAGGGGAGGCACTGCGTTTTGCTGCAGATGCGAAGCGTAAGAGGCTGGGTGTGCGCATAGAGGGGTTGCGGTTGATAAAGTGCATCGCAAAATGTTGCGCCCGCATCATTTTGTTGCAAATACACGTGCGCGTACTTTAGTGTGTAATCACTATTTACGCCATCCCCAAAAATAGTGATTTTCTGATCCACAAGCATGTATTTCAGATGCCAAATTCAGCGTCCAAAACCCGGGACCAAGCAAAAAAGCTATTGATAAGAATAAAGATTTAATTAATAACTCATTCACTGCTACCCCATGCTTGGACTTAGGCCGCGCCCATGTCACTCACTACAGCCCACCCCTTTCCGATGGCGTCGTATCGCCCCGCTTCACATCGATGCCATCTGAGCGGGCGAAAAAAATCCCGCACACCGACGGGATGGACTTAGGCGCTTGCGTTATGCGCCTAACTCTGGCGCTGCGCCCCGCGGCAATCGCGGGCCAGCCATAGCCGTCCGAGCTTGCACGGGGTCCAAGAAATCTCCTGCCCACCCGCACGACCGAAGCCCTATCCGCAAGAGCCATGTCGTGGTGGTCAGACAGCGCCACCAACAAGTCCTCTCGGCTTGCACCAGACGAGACAGATGGCCGCAAAAGTCATCGGCGGATTCGGCCTGTCTTCAGCGCCATGTGGGCCATGCCGGGTGGACGTTTTCGACAGGGTTCCAGTGCGCGCGCCTATGCCTTGTCTGGTGCCTGGGAACCTGCCAGCAGATCAATCACAGTTCTGCAGTTCGATAATGGCAAAGCCTGTGCGCGCCATCTCCTCCTCCACCGATGGCGACGCCGATTCGACATGGCAGAAGCGGCATTCCTGCGCGGTCAAGGAGTCAGCCGGCAGCTGTTTGGCCGCCAGATAGCGGCGGCCATGCGCAAGCACGGCATCCACATCCTTATCCGGGCTCTGGTCCCGGACAAGGATATCGAAATGCATCCGCCGACCATCGGGCCGCAGCACATAGGTATCAAAAACAGCGATTTTCATTGAGCAGTTCCTTGGCAGCCATGTGCCCGTGGCCAGCACATATGCGGGGTTACTTCAGGGCAACCTTCGGAAAGTCCACCGGCACATCCAAGGCAACATTGATGTAGTTGGTAAACAGGTTCAAGGCCACATGCGCAATGATTTCCACAACCTGTTCGTCACCAAAACCAGCGTTGCGCAGGGCTGCAACGTCGGCCTCGCTGATCTGTGCACGTTGCGCCACAACCTTCAAGGCAAAGGCCAAGGCGGCAGCAGTTTTGGCATCAGCGGATTGGCCGATTTGGGCGGCAGACATGTCGGCCAAGCTGGCACCCGCCTTTTGGCCCAGCACCGTGTGCGCGGCCAAGCAGTATTCACAGCGGTTGTAGTTGGCAATGGCCACCGCGATCTGCTCGCCGAGCCTGGTGCCCAGGCTGCCTTTGCCCAAGGCACCAAAGGCGGCCCACATGCTTTGCAAGGCGGCAGGAGAGTTAGCCACCACCTTGAACATATTCGGCGTGGCGCCAAAGGCGTTCTGGATCTGGGCCAGCACGGCTTGGCTGGCAGCGGGGGTGTTGTCGGTAGAAACGCGGGACATAAAGAACTCCTGAAGGGGTTGGAACACAGAGCCAGTATGCGCGGCCAAATTGTATAATTTGGATTAATTAATTCACAAATACAACCAATTCGTACAGATGCAATCCCCTGCACCCCTAGACCGCCTCTCCGGCATCCTGGAGCGCTTTCGTGTGAAGGCGCAACTTCACCACTCCGGCGCCCTGTGCGGCCTGACCCACTTTGATGCGGGCGAAGGCTTTGGCTACCTGCATGTGCTGCGCCGTGGTGCGCTGGAAGTGAGCCACCCGGGCGCCCGCGATGTACCGCAAACGCTGCGCTTTGATCAGCCCACCGTGCTGCTCTACCCTACGCCGTTCACCCACCGCTTCCACAACCCACCCGTTGAAGGGGCAGACCTCAGTTGCGCGCGCCTGGTTTTCGAAGGGGGTGCCAGCAACCCCTTGGCCCGCTCACTGCCGCCGTTAGTGGCCTTGCCGCTAGCGCAGGTGCCGGGCATGGATATGGCCTTGCAGCTGCTGCTGTCCGAAACCGATCACCTGCACTGTGGCCATCGGCTGCTGGTCAACAGGCTGTTCGAGGTGGTGGTGATCCAGTTGCTGCGCTGGCTGCTGGATCACCCCCATGAAGCAGGTGTACACCCGGGCCTCGTCAATGGCATGTCCGATGCGCGCTTGGCGCGCGCACTGGTGGCCATGCACGATGCGCCGGGCGACGCATGGACCCTAGAGCGCATGGCCGAACAGGCGGGCATGTCCCGCACAGCCTTCGCCAACACCTTCCGCGATCTGGTGGGCCAAACCCCGGCGGACTATTTGACGGGCTGGCGCGTGGCACTGGCGCAAAGCGGGTTGCGCGAGAGGCGCTCGATCAAGGTGCTGGCCGAGGAATTGGGGTATGCGAATCCGTCTGCGCTATCGCGGGCGTTTACGGGGAAGGTGGGGGTGTCGCCGAGGGAGTGGTTGGCGAAGGTGGCGCAAGACAACGCCCCCTCCTAACTCGCACACGGCCGGATCTCATTGCCATTCCAAACAAAACCCAGCAATTTATTGGCGTTACGAAGTCTCGACATCTCCCCTTGAATGCTTTGCTCATCGAGCTCCCTCCATAAAATCACTAGTTTTGGGGATTGCGATCAAAAAGGCTCTTGTATCAAATGTCAGCTTTTGCACAAGAGGCTATGCAATGCATTTTGTTAATGTTTTAAGGGTCGGCATTCTCTCAGCTGGATTGATTTCATCAGGTTTGACCAATGCCGCAGTAGAGACATTTTTTGGAGAAGATGCTGTTAATGGATCCTCCGTCGCATCCCGCCCCCAGTCCGATGCAGCACGTGATGCATTTGTTGCACGACTGAATGGAGCAAATACCGAGAATTTTGACTCGATCGGTACAGGTACAACTGCACCGTTTTCAGTGAACATGGGCGCATCCGGAACCGCTACCCTCTCTGGGTCAGCATCGATCAACAGCACTTCAGGAGCGGGCAGATTTGCTACGTCTGGCTCGAACTACATAGAAACCAATACCAACTTCACTATCAGCTTCTCGTTACCGCAGACGGCATTTGGATTCTATGCGACAGATATATCTGATTTCGGTGGACAATTGAGCATCACCTATTCAGATGGCACATCCAGCACAGTTTCCGTCCCCCACCGCAATCCTGCCGCAGATGGCTCAGTATTTTATTATGGCCTCATAGATACAGAAAACCCATTTGTCTCTGTTGTATTTAACAATAGTAACGCAGACGATTTCTTTGGCTTTGATGATTTGACTGCCGGCACTGCAGCCCAGGTAATTCCGCCGGTTTCTATCGCTACGGCAAGTCTGCCACCAGGAATGCAGGGCAAAGACTATGCTCCATTTACGGTAGAGGCAACTGGTGGACTCGCTCCTTTGACTTGGAGCGCAAGCAACCTTCCGGCTGGACTGGTTCTTGACCCAGTGACAGGCGTCATATCCGGCAAGCCCACCGAGAGCGGCACTTTCACGGTGGAGATCTCTGCCAGCGATTCCAGCAGTCCCACTGCGCTCAGCGATACCAAGTCATTCACGATAGAAGTCACCGCCGCGCAGGCACCGGCAGCACCCAAGCCAGTTCCATCACTCGGAACCTGGGCTACCTTCGTTCTTTCAGCTATGGTTGCGCTCCTCGGCTGGAAGCGTCGGCGCCCAAGTTGATCGCCTCTCCATGGGCTAGCAGATGTTCTCGCCAATCCTGTCTTGGATCTGTTGCTGGACGGCGGAAGGATATGCCTGACGGACGCAAAAAAGCCCGCTATTGCAGCGGGCTCAGAATGGAATGCCTTCCAGCTAGTTCTGGCTATTTTCTACAGCCAGCTCATTCCCACTCAATCGTCGCAGGCGGCTTGCTAGACACATCATAAGTAACGCGATTGATCCCGCGCACTTCATTGATGATCCGGTTCGACACCCGCTTGAGCAAACCATAAGGCAGCTCAGCCCAGTCGGCCGTCATAAAGTCGCTGGTCTGCACCGCGCGCAGCGCCACGACGTAGTCGTAGGTGCGGCCATCGCCCATGACGCCCACGCTCTTGACGGGCAGGAAGACGGTGAAAGCCTGGCTGGTCAGGTCGTACCAGCTCTTACCAGTGGCGTCGTCCACCCAGTTGTTCAGCTCTTCGATGAAGATGGCGTCGGCGCGGCGCAGCAGGTCGGCGTATTCCTTTTTCACTTCACCCAGGATGCGCACACCCAGGCCTGGACCGGGGAAGGGGTGGCGGTAGACCATGCCACGCGGCAGGCCCAGGGCCACGCCCAGCTCGCGCACTTCGTCCTTGAACAGGTCGCGCAGGGGTTCGAGCAGCTTCAAGCCCAGTTGCTCTGGCAGACCGCCCACGTTGTGGTGGCTCTTGATGACCACGGCCTTCTTAGACTTAGCACCGCCGGACTCGATCACGTCGGGGTAAATCGTGCCTTGGGCCAGGAAGGTGGCTCCCTTGGAGCCGGCGTTTGCAGCCTTGAGCTTGGAGGCCTCGGCCTTGAACACATCCACAAACAGGCCACCGATGATCTTGCGCTTGGCTTCTGGCTCGTTCACGCCAGCGAGTTTGCCGAGGAACAGGTCGGCGGCATCCACGCGGATGACCTTGGCGTGCAGCTTGCCTTCGAACATCTCCATGACCATGTCGCCTTCGTTGAGGCGCAGCAGGCCGTGGTCCACAAACACGCAGGTCAGCTGGTCGCCAATGGCGCGGTGGATCAGCGCAGCAGCCACAGACGAATCCACACCGCCGGACAGACCCAGAATCACCTCTTCTTCACCGACTTGCTCGCGGATCTTGGCAACGGCTTCTTCGATGTAGTCGCCCATGATCCAATCAGCGTTTGTGCCGCAGATGTCAAGCACAAAGCGGTTGAGCAAGGCCTGGCCTTGCACCGTGTGCGTCACCTCGGGGTGGAACTGCACGGCGTAGTAGCGGCGTGCCTCATCAGCCATGCCGGCGATGGGGCAGGATGGCGTCGAGGCCATGACCTTGAAGCCTGGCGGCAGCGCGGTGACCTTGTCGCCGTGGCTCATCCAGACCTTGAGCATGCCGTGGCCTTCGGGGGTGACGAAGTCTTCGATGCCCTTGAGCAGTTCGGTGTGGCCATGGGCGCGCACTTCGGCGTAGCCAAACTCACGGCTGTTGGAGCCTTCGACCTTGCCGCCCAGCTGGGTGGCCATGGTCTGCATGCCGTAGCAGATGCCCAGCACGGGGATGCCCAGCTCAAACACGGCGTCGGGGGCACGGTCATCCACCTCGTACACGCTGGCATGGCTGCCAGACAGGATCACGCCCTTGAGCTTGCCGTCAGCGGCAAACTCGCGCACCCAGTCGCTGCTCACATCGCAGGGATGCACTTCGCAGTAGACATGGGCTTCGCGCACGCGGCGGGCGATCAGTTGGGTGACTTGGGAGCCGAAGTCAAGGATGAGGATCTTGTCGTGTTGCATAGCAGGATCGTTGGGTTTGGATGGAGGAAAAACGGGGGGTGAAGGGGTCAAAAATCTTCGGCCGCCAGCACGGGGATACCGCATTGGCGGGCTGCTGCCACTTGCGCGGCATCAAAACTGGCCAGGGGCAAGCGCAGCGACTGCGCCAGCCACAGATAGGCGGCATCGTACACAGGCAAGCCGGTGGTCAGCGCCACATCCAGCACGGCCTTGTGCTGGGCGGGCGCCAGCTCATGCAGCTCTACCCGGTGGCGTATCGCATCGAGCACGCCCCATAGGCCTTCGACACTGCCCAGCGGGATGCGGCTGCTGTTGGCACCGGTGGCAATCAGGTTGCTGCACTCCCACAGCCAGAGGTTGGGGGCTTGCGGGTCGACCTCATGGCGGCGAATGCGGGCGTAGAGGCGCTGGGTGTGGGCGCTGGCCGCTTCGGGCAGCAGCCAGGCGGCGGTGACCGAGGCGTCGAGCACAAAGGCGCTAAAGGCGGCGCTCATGCAGCGCTCCTGCCACGGCGGCGCAGTGTTGCGACCGAATCCGCTTGCGGCGCTGGCGCAATGCTGGCTTGCAAAGCCGCCATCTGCGCCAGCTCGCGGGCGATCTGCTCATCGGTGATCACTGGCTTGCGCCGCATCGGCAGCATGCGCACCACCTCTTTGCCGTGGCGCGTGATGCGCACTTCTTCGCCCTGCTCGACCAGCTCGACCAGGGCAGAAAAACGGGTTTTGGCTTCGTAGATACCGACGCTGTGCATGGAAGTGGGTGACAAAAAAATCTGGCCTGAACATCAATTCAGACCAGATTCTATCATTCAGACCAGTTTTATGCCAATAGCTGGGAACAAGAGGTGAGAACACAGCCCAGCAAACCAAAGGTTTGCGGTTGAGGCTAGGCGCACAGCCGCAGGCAGTACTGAAGTACGACAAGGCAAGCAACAACGCATCAAGGGTTGTGTTCTCGCCTCGAAAGGAGGAGCGCCGCGTCAGTGCAAGGTAGTGAGGTATACGCTGTCAAAGGTGCAGGGTGCGTGGTTCCGGGCTGATGGGTAAGCCGTGCGTGAACACGTTTTGCGCTGCCCTCTGCGCAACGATGGGACCCAGAATATTTTCAACCCCCTGGCTCCCAGCCGGGGTCTTTGCACTCGCCCGTGGCGCTCCAAAAACTAGATAGCGATCCCTTGCTGGGTCAGTGAACGGCTATGCCGCCACATCGATCTGCCAATTGGCCGATTGCAGCACCACATTGGTCTCGCGGATGCGGCGCGAGAGGTCATCGGCCTGCTTTTGCAAGCTGGCCACATTGATCTGCGGCAGCCATTTGATCTCGCGTTGGCTGTAGCGGTCCACATCCTTGTGGGTGGCCGCGATGGTGGCGACCAGCAGCGAATGCTGGGCGACGAGGGTATCGCGTTCGGCCAAAATATCGGCTAACAGGCGGCCATCGGCCAACCGGGCCGTTTCATTGGCGGTGTTGATGCTGCGCACCAGCTGCTGCTGCGCGAGCAAGGTGGCATTGGCCTCGGCCAGCAGGTCTTCAACCCGCTCCTTGGGCTCTTCTCCCTCTTGCACGATGGCATTGCGCGCAATGCGCTCACGCAGGGACAGCAGCTTTTTCTTGTGGTCGGCTCTGAGCAACAGGGCTTCTGCAAGCTTCATCGGCATTCCTTCGCTATGGCTGCGGGGTACGGATATCGAAAAAATGGCTGCCAGCGGCAGCCATTTTCAAGACCATCAGTCAGCGCGGTAGTTCGGCGCTTCCTTGGTGATCTGCACATCATGCACGTGCGATTCACGGATACCGGCTGCGGTAATTTCCACAAACTCGGCCTTCTCGTTCATCTCGGCAATCGATGCGCAACCGCAGTAGCCCATGGATGCACGCACGCCGCCTGCCATTTGGAAGACGATGGCGACCATCGAGCCCTTGTAGGGCACGCGGCCTTCAATGCCTTCGGGCACCAGCTTGTCCGCATTGGGATTGCCGGTGCTCGACTCCTGGAAGTAGCGGTCGGCCGAGCCTTGCTGCATCGCGCCGATCGAGCCCATGCCGCGGTAGCTTTTGTAGGAGCGGCCTTGGTACAGAATCACTTCGCCAGGCGCTTCTTCGGTACCGGCAAACATGCCGCCCATCATGATGGTGGATGCGCCAGCGGCCAGGGCCTTGGAGATATCGCCCGAGAAGCGGATACCGCCGTCGGCAATCAAAGGCACGCCCGTGCCTTGCAGGGCCTGGGCCACGCTGTCCACAGCCATGATCTGGGGCACGCCCACACCGGCCACGATACGGGTGGTACAGATGGAGCCCGGGCCGATACCGACCTTGACCGCATCCGCACCCGCCTCAACCAGCGCCAGTGCGGCTGCACCGGTGGCGATATTGCCGCCGATCACATCGACTTGCGGGTAGTTTTGCTTGACCCAGCGCACGCGCTCGATCACGCCACGGCTGTGGCCGTGGGCGGTGTCCACCACCAGCGCGTCCACGCCGGCCTTGACCAGCAGGTCCACACGCTCTTCGGTACCAGCGCCCACGCCCACGGCCGCAGCCACGCGCAGACGGCCAGCGCGGTCGCGTGCAGCATTGGGGAAGGTCGTTTGCTTGGTGATGTCCTTGACGGTGATCAGACCCTTGAGTTCAAAGGCATCGTTCACCACCAGAATGCGTTCAAGCTTGTGCTTGTTGAGCAAAGCCTTGGCTGCGGCAGGCGTGGTGTCGTCTTTTTCATTGACGGTCACCAGCTTGTCGCGCGGCGTCATGATGTCGCGCGCCTTGACGTCGTAGCGGGTCTCGAAGCGCAGATCGCGGCTGGTCACAATGCCCACCACTTTGCCGCCGTCGCAGACCGGGAAGCCAGAGATGCCCCGCTCTTCGGACAGCTGCATGATCTGCAGCACCGTGTGATCCGGCGTGATCACCACCGGGTCGTGCACAACGCCCGACTCATGGCGCTTGACCTTGGAGACCTCGGCAGCTTGCTGCTCGGCAGTCATGTTCTTGTGGATCACACCAATACCGCCCTCTTGGGCAATAGCAATGGCCAGCCTGGCTTCAGTTACCGTGTCCATGGCGGCAGACACCAGGGGCAGGTTCAGGCGGATATTGCGGGAGAATTGGGTGGCGAGAGAGACGTCCTTGGGCAGGACTTGGGAGTATGCGGGTACCAACAACACATCGTCGAAGGTGAGCGCTTTTCCGATCAGGCGCATTGTGAAAGCTCCAAAAGAAAGATTCTACCGTCTTTTGTAAACAGCTTGCAGGGCACCTGTATTACAGACCTTGGGCCTTGGGCTGTTATCGCCAACCAACAACTTCGTCTGCAGATGCTATCGGCAAGCTACACTCGCTTTCTATGAAACTCATCAAGCTCCTCCTTCTCTCGGTCGCCATGGGCATTGGCGCGCCGGCGTTGGCCCAATGGCAGTGGGTCGACAAAGATGGCCGCAAGGTCTTCAGCGACCGCCCGCCGGGATTGGAAGTGCCGGAGAAAAATATCATCAAACGCCCCAAGGGCTATGGCTCGCTCAAGGGCGTGCAATCCTCGGGCACCGGCCCCGCTCTGCGCGATGCAGCGCCTGCCCCGCAGGATGGCGATGCTGGCGATGGCGCAGCAACCCCTGGCCAAGCTGCTGCACCCGCCCCTGCTAGCGGCGCACCCGCTGCCAAGGCCCCCACCGGCAAAGACAGAGAGCTGGAAGCCAAGAAGGCGGCAGACGCCAAAACCAAGGCCGATGCCGAAGCCGCTGAAAAAGCCAAACAAGCAGCAGCCAAGGCCGACAACTGCAAACGCGCGCAGCAAGCCAAATCGATGTACGACACCGGCAAGGCCGTGCGCGCACCGAATGAAAAGGGTGAGATGGTGTTCCAGAATGCCGAGCAGCGCGCTGCCGAGATCAAGCGCACCGATGAGGTGATCTTCAACAACTGCTGATCGCAGGTGCCACACGCCAAAAAGCCAAGCATCTGCTTGGCTTTTTTCATGCTGCGATGCCGCCGATCAGGCGCCGTAGCCGGCTTTGGACTGCGGCCTGCGCCTGGCAAACAGGCCGGTGCCACGGGCACCCTGCTTGGCAAAGCGTTCGCGCCGCGCTTTTTTCGGGTCGACCTTGAGCGGCTGGTACAGCTCCACGCGGTCGCCATCGGCAAGCAGCTGGCTGCGCGGTCGTATCCGCCCCCAGACACCCGCATCCTGCGCACCCTCAAACACCTGGCCGGTTTGCGCGCTGGCAGCGGCCAGGGCCTGGGCCAGGCTCGCACCGGCTGGCAGCTGCAGCTGCAGCGTTTGGGGCTGGCCGTTCTGGGCCCATACCACCTCGATCTGTATCAGCTCGGCGGCAGGCTCGACTGCAGGCGCTGCATCAGCCATAGATCTTCTCGGCCCGCTGGATAAAGGCATCCATCATCGTGGCGGCGATCTTGTCAAAAATGGGGCCCACCACAGCGGCCAGCGCCATGCTGTCAAAACCATAGCTCAGGCTCAGCGACACCTTGCAGGCGCGCTGGCTGCCATCGCCCACCGGCTCAAAGCGCCAATCCCCTTGCAACTGCGAGAATGGCCCTTTGACCAAGGCCATCTGCAGGCGCTTGCCCGGGTCATAGGTGTTGCGGGTGACGAATGACTTTTTGATGCCGGCCAACGCAATACCCACCTCGGCGGTCACGCCATCGGCATGCGGCTCCAGCACGCGCGCATGGTCGCACCAGGGCAGAAAATCTGGGTAGCGCGGCACATCGGCCACGAGATCGAACATCTCCTGGGGGCTGTACCAGATCAGGACGGACTTGTTGACAGTTTTCATGCAGACAGGGAAAAGGGCCGCAAGGAACGCAAAGGAAGGCGGCGGCCCGAAACATTCATAAAATCATAGACCAGAACAAAAAGCGCTGCATCCAGCAGCCCTAAGGGCTTGGGAAAGCCGTTTTGCCCCTAATATTGCAATTATGTCGAAGACGAACAACACCAACAGCCGCATAGCCGATAACAAGAAGGCTGCATTCAACTATTTCTTTGAGGAACGCTTTGAGGCCGGCATGGTACTGCACGGCTGGGAGGTGAAGGCGCTGCGCGAAGGCAAGGTGCAGCTGACCGATGGCTATGTGCTGGTCAAGAACGGTGAGCTCTATTTGATGGGCTGCCAGATCAACCCGCTCAAGACCGCCTCCACCCATGTCAGCCCTGATGCTGCGCGCATCAAGAAGCTCTTGATGAAAAAGGACGAGATCAAGCGCCTGATCGGCAAGGTCGAGCAAAAGGGCTACACCCTGGTTCCCATCAACCTGCACTGGAAAAATGGCTTGGCCAAATGCGATATTGCGCTGGCCAAGGGCAAGGCCGAGCATGACAAGCGCGACGTGATCAAGGACCGCGAAGGCAAGCGCGAAGTGGAGCGCGCGATGAAGGTGCACAACCGCTGATGGCCGTTGCAGCTTGGGGCCAGCGCCTGGGCAAAGGCATGCACAGGCTCTAAGATGGCGGCTCATTCCTGACTGGAGACCCCGCCATGCACACATTGCTGCGGCTCGCACGCCTTTGCCTAGCCGTCCTGGTGCTGGCAGCCATTGGCCAACAGCTGGCCCTGCATGCCGCCAACGGCTTCAGTCTCGCCAATTTCTTCAGCTACTTCACGGTGCTGTCCAATCTGTTCGCAGCGCTGGTGCTGCTGGTCAGCGCCTGCGTCCCCACCCACAGCGAACGCCCCTGGTTGAGCCTGCTGCGCTATGCATCGGCCGTCCAGATGGCCATTGTCGGCCTGGTGTTTGCCTTGCTGCTCCGCGACCTGGATGTCGGCCTGATGCAGTCCTGGATCAACACGGTGCTGCACTACCTGATGCCTGTAGCCGTGGTGCTTGATTGGCTGCTGGCCCCACCGCCTTCGCCCCTGGCACGCAAGGCCCTCAGCAAGGCATTGGTGGTGCCAGCGCTGTATCTGGTCTACAGCTTGCTGCGCGGCCAGCAAACGGGCTGGTTCCCCTACCCCTTCTTGAACCCGGCCAACGTGGGTGGGCCGGCGGGCGTTGCGCTGTATGCCGCAGCCATTGCACTGGGCTTTGTGTTGGTGGGCAGCCTGCTGCTGCTGGCCGCCAAGCAGCCGGGCCCCCACCAGCGCCGCTGAAGCACAGCGGTGGCCGTCGGCCGCGGCTTGGCCAGGCCAGGCCGCCCAGGATGGGCATCTGTCCGACATGCCAGCCCCGCCGCCACACCTATATTGATGGCACTACCAACCAACCTGGGTGCCGTCTATGTTCTCCAAACTTGCTGTACTGGCCATTCCGCTGTCTGCGGTTCTTTTGACCGCCTGTGGCACCGCCAGCCATAAGGAAGCGGCACCTAGCACACCCGTGCGATCCGCAGATGGCGTGCTCGTAGGCCCGGATGGCCGCACGCTCTACACCTTCACCAAGGACACTGCTGGCAGCGGCGCTTCGGCCTGCTACCAGCAATGCGCCACCAATTGGCCCCCGCTGCCCGTGGCCTCCGGCGCCAAGCCGATTGGCGATTTCAGCATCGTGCAGCGCACGGACAACACCCAGCAATGGGCCTACAAAGGCTGGCCGCTGTACTACTTTGCCAAGGACAGCCAGGCCGGCGACAAGCGCGGCGATGGCATGGGCGGCGGTGTCTGGAAGCTGGCAAAGCCTTGATCGGCTAAGGCCAGCGAGCTTTTCCCTCCAACAACAAGAGGTGGCCAAATGGTCACCTCTTTGCGTTTCAGCGCCGCACCAGGCGCTGTTTTTATTTGGATTTGTCGCGCAGGCCGCTACTGTAGCGCTCCAACCAAGCAGACGCCTTGGCCAAGGCCTGGCCGCCCTTGCCCAGCAACTGGGCCAACTCCGATTCAGCACGCTCGCGCAGGGTGTCTTCCGTCTCGGGCAGGGGCGGCAGAATGTGGGCGAAATAGGTCTTGCCCAGCACCCGGTGCAGCAAACGCTCGCCAACAAAAGGCTGGTTGCCGTTCAGCGCCCGCGCGCCCTTGATGATGTTGCGGATGTCGTACTGCGTGGGGCTGATGTCGGGCACCTGCTTGGGCAGGCCCAGCAAGGTGTAGACGCCAATGCGCGCGGTGCGGACCGAGCTTTCCATCGTGAAGATGATGTCGTTGCTGGTCTCGACAAACTGGCCGACCAAGGCCAGATTGGTGCAACCCTCGGGCACCACATGGGGCCGGTCGCCGGCGGCGCGGGGCATGAACTGGGCGGTGATGTAAGGCATCAAGGCTAGGCGCACCTTGGTGTTGGCGGCTACGGCATCGATCTGGTCGGCAATGCCCAGGTGGTAGCACAGCTCAGCCAAAATCTCACGGCCGGTGCATTCGGGCATGGTCTTGGGCACATGGTTGCCCTTTTTGTCCATCAGCAACGCATATACCCACAGCACCAGCACATCGCCGGGCTGGTCAGGAAAGTGCGGCTGGCGGTTGCAGGTAAAGCTCATCACCCAGTTCGAATCGGTGAAGGTGATGATGCCGCCCGTCACCGTCTTGCCCGAGTACGGGTCGTTGACAGACAGCTCCTTGAGCTTGTCGATCAGCGGCGAGGCTTTGCAGGTCAAGGTGGCCGACTCCCACATCGAGCCTTTCACATCGCCATAGAACTTCTCTGGCCTGCCAAACACTGGCGACTTGGCCGCCAGGCGCTTCCACAAGGTCCAGTCGCTGTCCTCGCCCGGCTCCTCATTGCCACGCGCCAGCACCGGCGCCGTGTCCAGATCGCCATAGGCCGTGCCCTCGGTCATTGAGCCAGTCAGCGCAAACACAACATCATGCGGGCCCAGCGCAATCTGCACATCCTGGCCTGCTGATTTGCAGCGGATGGCCGTCACCGTGCGGCTGCCCGCTTCTTCGCGCATGTCCAGGTCGTAAGCGCGGGTGTTGAACTGCACCTTGACGCCCTTGTCCTTGAGCATGCGCGTCAGGGGCACCACAAAGCTGTCGTACTGGTTGTACTTGGGGAACACCAGCGCCGACATGTCCGTCAAGCCATCAATGGCATCGAGGAAGCGGTGCATGTACAGCTTCATCTCCAGCAGGCTTTGCCAGTTCTCGAAGGCGAACATCGAGCGCCAGAGGAACCAGAAATTGGTCTGCAAAAAGCTCTCGCTGAAGTAGGCCTCGATCGTCACATCGTCCAGCTCCTCCTTGCGCTTGAGCAGCAGCTTGACGATCTCCCACTGGTGGGCCTTGCTTAAGCCCAAGGTGGAGAAATCGCGAATCTTGCCCTGCTGGTGCATCAGCCGGGCCTTGGACCAGTTGGGGTCGTTGTCGTTGACGTGGCGGTACTCATCGAGCACGCTGTAGCCCTCGGGCAGCTCCAGCGCTGGCACATCCTGGAACAGGTCCCAGAAGTTGTCGTAGTTCCAGTTCATCTCGCGGCCACCGCGCACGATATAGCCTTGCTCGGCATTGCCCGCGCCATCGAGCGAGCCGCCGGCCACATCGAGGGTGTCCAAAATGGTGATGTCTTCGCCGGCCATACCACCATCGCGGATCATGTAGAAAGCCGCTGCCAGCCCTGCAATGCCGCTGCCGATGATCCAGGCCTTGCGCCCCTGCACTGGCGCGCCCAGCACCGGCCGGTTGCGCATGTAGGCGCCCATCATGTCCGGTGGTGGCAGGCTGTCTTGGGGGCCCTTGCGCCAAAAGCCGTCGCCGATATTCGCCTCAACGCGAACCGAGGAGGCCGGGGAGTCTGCATGCTTCATGGTCTTGCCTTTCATGGATACCTTGACGATCAGACGTTCAGGTATAGCACACCCACTCCCCCCCCCTTATTGATGGGCGGCAAGCGCCTACGCATTCACGTAGCGGCTTGCCTTGGCAGCAGGCTCAGTCCAACGCCAGC
This sequence comes from Comamonas sp. BIGb0152, assembly GCF_024809975.1. Lineage (GTDB taxonomy): Bacteria > Pseudomonadota > Gammaproteobacteria > Burkholderiales > Burkholderiaceae_C > Comamonas. The sequence continues at coordinate 46,276 of NZ_JANUDY010000010.1, read as the reverse complement.
AGCGGATGGGCCTCTACCGGCCAGGGGCTGGCAAACATCTGCGCCACTTCCTGCAGGTTCACGTCTTCGATGCGCGCGGGACTCCACTTCGGGTGGTGGTCCTTGTCCACCGCCAGCGCGCGGATGCCTTCCAGCGTTTCGCTCTTGCGATCGGGACGCAGATAAAAGCAGTGGCGTACCAGGTCGCGCTCCATGCGCAGGTCGTCGGCCAGGCCCTGGCCGCGTGCACGGCGGATTTGCTCTAGCACGACAAACAGCATCAGCGGCGAGCGCTTGCGCAGGGTCTCGGCCGTGGCCCGGGCAAAGTCGCTGCTGCCACCCTCCAGCGCGGCGATGATGGCCGGCACATCGGCCAGGCCAAAGTACTGGGCAATCTCCGCATCGGGGTTGGCTGCGCGCTCTGGTGCGCTGGCCAAACCCGACCGCACAAAGGCTTCGACGGCCTGGCCGTTGGCAAAACTGCCATCGGCCAGCCCCTCCCACAGCGCCTGCTGCTGCGCGCTCTCCAAGTAGCCATCGGCCAGCTGGTAGGCCAGCGCATCGGCTGCGCCAATCATCTGGCCGGTGAGGCCGAGGTACTCCCCCACATGGCCGGGGCAGCGCGAGAGAAAGTAGCCGCCGCCCACATCGGGGAACAGGCCAATGGCGGTCTCGGGCATGGCCATCTTGGTGCGCTCGGTGACGATGCGCAGGCTTGCGCCCTGGCTAATGCCCATGCCGCCGCCCATCACGATGCCGTCCATGAAGGCGATATAGGGCTTGCCGAAATGGTGGATCAGGTGGTTGAGCGCGTATTCCTCGGTGAAGAAATCCTCCAGCTCGGGGTTGCCAGCCATGCCAGCCGCATGCAAAAAGCGGATGTCGCCGCCAGCGCAAAAGGCGCCAAACACACCCTCTTTGTTGCTGCCCCGGATGGCGACGGCCAGCACCTGCGCATCCTTTTGCCAGCGCAGCAGCACATCGCGCAGCTCGCGCACCATTGCCAGCGACAAGGCATTGAGCGCCTTGGGCCGATTGAGCGTGATAAAGCCCACTTGGCCGCGCACTTCGCTTTGCACATCTTCGGTGTAGACCGACATAAGAATGACTCCTGGTTCTTCTAAAAAACAACCGCCACCATAGCCGAAAAACGGCGCTGGCTGCGGTCAAACAGGTGCCAAATCAGGCTACGGCCGCGCTGCTGTCCGTTATCTGGCGGATGACATCCAGGGCCATGCCATTGGCCGCCAGCAGCGCTTGGCCGGCCTGCAGCTGCCAATAGCTCTCGCTGCCCGCTGTCTGGCGCCACAGGTGCAGGCGGCGGGTATGCAGCTGCAAATCAAACTCGGTGGTAAAGCCAATCGCGCCGTGGATGGAATGCGCCAGCGATGCCACCTCCACAGCCGCCTCGCTGCTGCGCGCCTTGCCCACCGCCACCTTGAGCGGATCCGCTGCCGCCCCATCGGCCTCGCAGGCAATCTGGGCTGCCATGCGCGCCGCACTCACATGCTCGGCCATCACCGCCAGCTCATGCTGGATGGCCTGGAACTTGCCAATCGGCCGGCCAAACTGCTGGCGTTCGTTGGCAAAATTTAAGGTGCTCTCAAACACCGTGAGCAGGCTGCCGGCAAGCAAGGCGGACACCAACCCGGCCTGCGCCACCAGCAAGGAGGCAGCTGCGGGCGCCCGCGTGGCCGATGCCAACGCTGCTTCGGGCCAGTGCAGATCTGCATCCAGCACAAAAATACTGGCACTGGCCTGCGCAGCGGCCACCGGCAACAGCAGCCAATCCGCCCCCTGCTGGCCCAGCACCCATTGCGCCACACGGGCACCGCGCACGCCCGTGGCCCGCACGCCCCCCTCTGCAGCCGCCAGCTGCGGCGCCAACGCAATGGCACCCGGCGGCAGCGCCACGCCGGCGGCCGACAACCACGCCCGCGCCAGCATGGTTTCCGCCAGCGGCAGCGGCATCGCGTGCTGGCCCAGCAAATCCCAGACGGCAAAGGCATCGCGCAGCGCCAGGCCTGCGCCCCCTGCGTCTTCGCTCAGCAGCAGGTCGGCAAAGCCGGTGTCCTCAATCTGCTGCCACAGCGCAGCGGCCGCAGGCGCCGGGCTCTGGCCGGTTGCCGCTTCATGCTCAATCGCGCGCACCACGGCAGGCGTGCATTGCCCGGTCAGCACATCGTGCAGGGCTTCGGTAATCAAATGGTCCATCAAGTTCTCCAAGCGCTCAACGCAGGCCCAGGCCACGGGCAATCATGCCGCGCAGAATGCTGCGGGTGCCGCCACGCAGCGTGTAGCAGGGCGACACCAGGGTGAGGTAGTTCAGGGTCAGCAGCAGCGCATGCGGCACTGCCTCGCCCTCGCCCTCGCCTTCGCGCGCCATCAGGTCATCGGCAATCGCGGTGGGAATGAACTGCTCCAGCACCGTCCCCTGGTCCTTGACCAGCGCGGCTTCCACAATCGGGCTTTGGCCTTGCACCAGCTTGTCTTGCACGGCCACCGACAGCGCCCGCAGTGGCGCCAGGCGGGTCAGGATCTGGCCGGCAAGCTTGATGGATTCCGTGCGCGGCGCTGCTTCGCTGCGCAAAAAGGCCAGCCACTGGTCCAGCAGCACCACGGACGAGAACAGGCGCTCGGGCCCGCTGCGCTCATAGGCCAGCTCGGCCGTCACCTGCTCCCAGCCCTGGCCTTCGGCACCCACCAGCGCATCGGGGGCCAGCTGCACATTGTCAAAAAACACCTCGCAAAAATGGCGGTCGCCCGACATGTCTTCGATAGGCCTCACCGTCACGCCCGGCAGGCTCAGGTCCACAATCAGCTGCGACAGCCCTTTCTGGCGATCCGCCGGCTCGCCCGAGGTGCGCACCAGCGCAATCATGTACTGGCAGTGCTGGGCGTTGGTGGTCCAGATCTTCTGGCCGTTCAGCAGCCAGCCGGCATCGTTGGGCACGGCGCGGGTGCGCACGCTGGCCAGGTCGGAGCCAGCATTGGGCTCGCTCATGCCGATGCAAAAAAAACGCTCGCCCCGCGCCACCGGCGGCACATAGCGCTGTTTTTGCGCCTCGGTGCCGTATTTCAAAATCAAGGGCGCGCTCTGGCGCTCGGCAATCCAGTGCGACCCGACCGGGGCGCCAAAATTCAGCAGCTCCTCGACCACCACATAGCGCGCAAAAGCGCCTTGTTCATGGCCGCCGTAGGCCTTGGGGAAGGTCATGCCCAGCCAGCCTCGCTCGCCCAGCTTGCGGCTGAAGGCGGGGTCATAACCACTCCAGGATTTGGCGCGGATATGGGCGGGTATGTCCTTGACCGCCTCTTGCAAAAAGGCGCGCACCTCGGCGCGCAAGGCCTCGCCTTCGGGCGGGATGCGCGTCAGCGCCAGTCCATTGAGAATCGTCATGGTCTTCGCTTTCGTTCAATCCAGGGACACGCCCGTGCTCTTGACCACGCCGGCCCAGCGCTTGATTTCGCTCTGGATATAGTCGCCATAGGCCTGCGGGGTGGATCCCAAGGGCTCGGTGCCCTGCACACGCAGTTTTTCCAGCACGCCCGGGTCTTTGAGCGCCTTCAGTATCTCGGCGTTCAGGCGCGCCACCACCGCATCGGGCGTTTTGGCGGGCACCATCACGCCCTGCCAGGCACCGGCCTCAAAGCCGGTCATGCCGCTTTCTGCCAAGGTAGGCGCGTTCGGAAAATTCTCGATGCGCTTGGCGGTGCTGACGGCCAGGAGCTTGAGCTTGCCGTCTTTGATAAAGGGCGCCACCGAGTTGATGGTGTCGGTCATGAACTCGATCTGGCCCGCTACCAGGTCCACATCGGCCGGGGCGCTGCCTTTGTAGGGCACATGGGCGGCGTCGATGCGGTAGTGCTGCACCACTTGGAAAGCAGCCAGGTGGGTCACATTGCCATTGCCAGCCGAGCCGTAGGAGAGCTTGCCTTTGTGGTCCTGCGCGTATTGCACAAACTCTTGCACGGTGTTGACGGGCACCTTGGGGTTGACCACCAAGCCCAGCGGCACCACGGCGGTCAGCGCTACCGGGCGCAGGTCCTTGGCCACGTCATAGCTGAGCTTTTTGTACAGCGAAGGGCTGAGCGCAATCGACGAGGTGTTGTAGAGCACCGTATAGCCATCGGCCGCCGCCTTGGCCACCAGCGCATTGCCGATATTGCCGTTGGCACCCGGCCGGTTGTCGACAATGATGGTCTGCCCCAGCTGCTGGCCGACCTGCTGGGCCAGCACCCGCGCCACCATGTCCGTCGGCCCGCCGGGCGGGAATGGCACGACCAAGGTGATGGGCCTGCTGGGCCAGGCGTCTTGCGCCTGCACAATGCCACAAACAGCTGCCGCTGCTACTGCCAGCAGCGCCGAACGGCGTAAAAAAACATATGTCATCGTTGTCTCCTGTATTTTTTCTCTCATCCGGCGCAGCCCATGGGGGCGGCACTTTGCAGCGGCTTAATGGCTAGGCTTCGCGCCCTGCCAGCAAGCGCACTGCGGTGTAAACCATCACCTGTTCCTGGCGCTGGTTGTAGACCTCGATGCGCGAGGTGACCACCGCGCGCCCGCCCTTGCTGGTCGGCTTGATATCGGTCACTTCCACCAAGGCTTCAATCGTGTCGCCCACTACCACCGGGGCCAAAATCTTCTGGTGCAGCTCCAGCATCGCCAGGCCCGTGCCCTGGATCATGCTTTGCAGGATGAAACCTTCGATCAAGGTATAGGTGAGTGCACCGGGCACCGGCCGGCCCCGGATGGCACCGCCGTCGTAGCCGTCTTCGATAAAGATGGCTTCAAGCATGCCGGTGGTGTTGATGAAGTTGACCAGGTCGGTCTCCGTCACCGTGCGGCGAAAGGTGCGCAGCTGCTGGCCGACCTGCAGGTCCTGCCAGACAAAGCCCTGGCCCATGCGGGGTGTGCCTGCCAGCGCAGCGGCCCGGTTGTCGGTGGAGGAAATCCAGTTATTGGCGGTCATGGTGTTTACTTTCAGCGGTTCATTCAGCGATGGAGGACTGCAAGGCGGCAATGCGGGCATCGTCCCAACCGGCCTCGCGCAGCAGCTGCTGGGTGTGCTCGCCCAAACGCGGCGGCATGCCAATGGGGGCCTGCGCGCCATCAATGCGCACCGAAGAGCGCGGAAAACGCACGGTGCCCATGGCAGCGTCTTGCTTCTCCACAAAAAAGCCCGTGGCCTGCAGGTGCGGGTCGCGCGGCAGGTCGTCCATGCGGGCGACCGGCGCGGCCGGAATCTCCAGCTGCGCGCAGGTCGCCAGCCAGTAGGCGGTGTCCTTTTGCGCGACATGGCCGCTCATCGTCTCTAGCAGCAACGCAATGTTGCGGGTGCGCATGGCCTGGGTGGCAAAGCGCTCGTCCTGCGCCAGCTCCGGCTGGCCCACCGCCGCAAAAAAGCGCCGCCAGTGCCCATCGGTGTAGGGCATCATGCAGACATGGCCGTCCAGCGTTTTGTAGGGCTTGCGCCAGGGCGCCATCACGCGCGGGTAGCCTGCACCGCTGAGCGCGGGCTCAAAATGCATGCCGTAGAAATGCTCGACCAGGTTGAAGCCGACCATGGTTTCGTACATCGGCACCTCGACAAAACTGCCCTCCCCCGTGCGCTCGCGCTGGAACAGCGCTGCCATCACCGCATGCGCTGCCACCAAGCCACAGGTCTTGTCGGCGGCAATCGTGGGCAGGTAGCGGGCTTCGCCGGTCTGGCGCTCCATCAGGTCGGCCAGGCCGCTCATGCCCTGGATCACATCGTCATACGCGGGCAGGCCGGCATAGGGGCCGTCCTCACCAAAACCATGCAGGCCCACGTAGATGAGGCGTGGGTACAGGGCGCGCAGGCGCACCGGATCCAGGCCCAGCTTGGCGAGTTTTTGCGGGCGCATGCTGTGCATGAACACGTCCGTGGTCTGCAACAGCGCATGCAGTGCCGCCTGGGCCTCGGGCGCTTTTAAGTCCAGCACCACGCTTTTCTTGCTGCGGTTGGAGCCCATGAACAGCGCCGACATGCCGGCCTCCACCGCCGGACCGGTATAGCGCGTCGAATCCCCCGCCGGAGGCTCGATCTTGATCACCTCGGCCCCGTAATCGGCCAGCACCTGGCTGGCCAGCGGCCCAAAAATTACGCTGGATAAGTCCAGCACCCGCAGGCCTGTCAATGCACTCAAGGCTTGTCTCCGTCGTTGTGGTGATAGCGATGAATGGCATTATTTGATATGTTTCACAACTGTGTCTATGTCGCAATTGACAGGTACTGATACACAGGAGATATCAATGGACTTACGCCAGCTGCGCCACTTCGTCACCCTGGCGCAAACCCTGAACTACCGCCAGGCGGCCGAGCAGCTGCATATGTCGCAGCCGCCGCTGTCGCAGTCCATCCGCAAACTGGAAGAAGACCTGGGTGTGCAACTGTTTGAGCGGGACCGGCGCGGCACCGTGCTCTCCGGGGCAGGCCGGGCCGCCTTGGAAAGCGCCAAACTCGCGCTCTACCACGCGCGCCAGGTGCAAGCCGTGTCGCAAGCCACCGCCAGCGGAGAGCTGGGGCGCCTGCACATCGGCTTTATCGGCTCGGCCACCTTCTCGCTGATTCCGCAGCTGGTGCAGACCTTTCGGGCTGCCTACCCCGCCATTGACCTGGTGCTGACAGAGTCCACCACGCGCGAGATTTGTGCCCAGGTGGCCAGCGGTGATTTTGACGCCGGCCTGCTGCGCTACCCGGTCACGCAAGCCACCGACCTGTCCATCACCCCCGTCGAGCCCGATCGCCTGATTGCCGCCCTGCCCGCAGGCAACCCGCTGCAGATCAAGGAGGTGCTGCAGCTGATCGACCTGGCCGACCAGCCTTTTGTGAACTACCGCCCCAGCGAGGTGCCGGGCCTGCATGCGCTGGTGGTACTGGCCTGCCAAAACGCCGGCTTTATGCCGCAAATCAAGCAGCATGCGGTGCAGGCCCAGACCCTGGTCAGCCTGGTAGGCGCTGGCCTGGGCGTGGCCCTGGTGCCCGCCGTGGTGGCCAAGGCTTCCACGCCGGGGGTCGTGTTCCGAGAGTTGGCCGACACCCAGCACCTGCCCCAGATCGGCATTGCGCTGGCCTTGAACCAACGCCAACCCGTAGCCACGGCCCAGCGCTTAAAGGAGCTGCTGCTCCAACTCAAACCCTGATTCTGGCGGTGGCGCTCATCAGGTTGCTGCCGGCCATCAGTGGTCCCTGCGCTTAGCCAGGGACGCAAAAAAGGCCGCAGATGCGGCCTTTGCTGGTTTTGGAAAACGACGCAGCGCAGATTATGCGTTTTCGCGCGTTGCGCGCTTGCGGTCGTGTTCCTTCAGGTGGCGCTTGCGCACGCGCAGGCTGGTGGGGGTGATTTCCAGCAGTTCGTCTTCTTCGATGAACTCAACGCCGTATTCCAGCGACAGCTCGATAGGAGGCGTGATCTTGATCGCGTCTTCCTTGCCGCTCACGCGGAAGTTGGTCAGCTGCTTGGTACGGGTGGCGTTCACGACCAGGTCGTTGTCACGGCTGTGGATACCAACAATCATGCCTTCATACACAGGATCGTTAGGCTTCACAAACATGCGGCCACGGTCGTCCAGCTTGCCCAGGGCGTAGGTGAAGATTTCACCGTCGTCCATGGAGATCAGCACGCCGTTCTTGCGGCCACCGATTTCGCCCTTGTGCGGCTCGTAGCTGTCGAAGATGTTGGCGATCAGGCCGGAACCACGGGTCAAGTTCAGGAACTCGTTGGTGAAACCGATCAGACCACGGGCAGGAATACGGTATTCCAGACGGACGCGACCGCGGCCATCGGGTTCCATGTTCACCAGCTCGCCCTTGCGCTCGCCCAGGGCTTGCATCACGCCGCCTTGGTGGCCTTCTTCGATGTCGGCCGTCACCAGCTCGATAGGCTCGTTGCGCACGCCGTCGATCATTTGCATCACAACGCGTGGCTTGGACACGGCCAGCTCGTAACCTTCGCGGCGCATTTCTTCCAGCAGAATGGTCAGGTGCAGTTCACCACGGCCAGCCACTTCAAAGATACCGTCTTCGTCGGTTTCCTTGACGCGCAGGGCCACGTTGGAGCGCAGCTCCTTTTGCAGACGGTCCCAGATCTGGCGGCTGGTCACGTACTTGCCTTCACGACCTGCCAGCGGCGAGGTGTTCACGCAGAAGTTCATGGTCAGCGTAGGCTCGTCAATCTTGAGCATCGGCAGAGGCTGTGGATTGGTCGGATCGGTCACGGTCTCACCGATACCGATGTTTTCGATACCGCTGATCAGCACGATCTCGGACGGGCCGGCTTCGGTGGCCTGCACGCGGTCAATACCTTGGAAGGTGTGGACCTGGTTGATCTTGCCGTTGTAGCTCTTGCCGTCCGGGCCAGCCATGACAGCCACTTGCTGACCGGGCTTGAGCGTGCCTTGGGTGATACGGCCCACGCCGATACGGCCCACGAAGGTGGAATAGTCCAGTGCCGAGACTTGCATTTGCAGCGGTGCCGAGGCATCGCCTTGCACGGCGGGCACGTGTTCCAGCACGGTTTCGAACAGGGCCGACATGTCGGGGCCCCATTGCGCGCCTGGCTCACCTTCGACCTTGGAAGACCAGCCGTTGATGCCCGAGGCATACACCACGGGGAAGTCCAGCTGTTCATCGGTAGCGCCCAGCTTGTCGAACAGGTCGAACGCAGCGTTCACGACCTTGTCGGGGTTGGCACCGGGCTTGTCCACCTTGTTGACCACGACGATGGGCTTGAGACCCAGGGCCAGGGCCTTCTTGGTCACGAAACGCGTTTGGGGCATGGGGCCTTCTTGCGCATCGATCAGCAGCACCACACCGTCCACCATGGACAGCGCGCGCTCCACTTCACCGCCGAAGTCCGCGTGACCGGGGGTGTCAAGAATGTTGATGTGGGTGCCGTTCCAGGACACGGCGCAGTTCTTGGCCAAAATCGTGATGCCGCGCTCACGTTCGATGGCATTGTTGTCCATCACGGTGTCCACGACTTTTTCGTGTTCAGCGAAGGTTCCAGACTGGCGCAGCAGCTGGTCCACCATGGTGGTCTTGCCATGGTCAACGTGGGCGATGATCGCAATATTGCGGATTTGTTTGCTCATGATGTTTCCAAAATGCCGCTGGCTTGTGGGCGCGGCGTTCCTTCCAAAATTTGTTGAATCTCGATGGGGCTTAAGAGGCGGTCGGGGATGAGCTCGCGCGCCCGGATGTGTGCAACACCCAAAAGCGCAGGAGGCTCCTCTCCATAAACGGCCACGGCATGGGCATCGGCCCATTCACCCCGTCGGCGCAAGCCGGACAGAAATCTGCCCGCATTGTCACCATCGAGCGTGACACGGGTATGCGCGGCCAGCAAGGTATCGACCGGCAATACATAGTGCAGGCGTTGGTCATCGGGCGTGGCTTCCAGGGCCTGCAGCGATATGCATCGGTCCAGACCAATACCACCCGTCTCAATGCGGCGCAGGCTGCGCAAATGCGCGCCATAGCCCAGGGCCTGGCCGATGTCTTCGGCCAAGGTCCGCACATAGGTGCCCTTGCTGCAGCGCACGGTCATCTTGAGCGCGGTGAAGGCGGTCTCCTCCTGCACCCATGACAGGGACAGGTGCAAGATGGTCACGGCACGCGGCTCACGCTCAAGCGTGATGCCGGCACGGGCATATTCATAGAGGGCCTTGCCATCGCGTTTGAGCGCGCTGTACATGGGCGGCACCTGGCTGATATCACCCCTGAACTGTGCGGCCACGGCCTCCAGCTTCTCGGGGGTCAGCAGCGCATGGTCCACATCCCAGGTCTGCAGCACCTCACCCTCGGCATCGCCGGTGGTGGTGGTCGCGCCCAGATGCACCAAGGCCTCGTAGGTCTTGGGAGCATCCAGTTGCAGCTGGCTGAACTTGGTGGCAGCGCCAAAACACAGCGGCAACACGCCGGTCGCCAAAGGATCGAGCGTGCCGGTGTGTCCGGCTTTTTCGGCGCGCAGCAGCCACTTCACTTTTTGCAAAGCGTCGTTACTGGACAGGCCAATGGGTTTGTCGAGCAGAAACACCCCGTGCACAGGGCGCCGCTGCACCCGTGTGCGAGGGGCGTTCATGGGCTCAGCCTTCCTCGGGTCCGCGCGATGCCACGGCCTTGGCGATCAAGGCATTCATATCGGCTGCACGCTCGGTGGTGCGGTCGTAGATGAAATGCAAGGTCGGCACGGTGTGGATATGCAGGCGCTTGAACAGGCCATTGCGCAAGAAACCAGCAGCCTGGTTCAGGGCTTCCTGGGTCTGGTCGGGGTCGCCAATCAGCAAGCTGAAGTAGACCTTCGCATGGGCGTAATCCGGCGTCACCTCAACGGCTTGCAGGGTCACCATGCCCACACGTGGGTCCTTCAGTTCGCGGGCAATCAGCTCCGACAGATCCCGCTGGATCTGGTCGGAGACTTTGAAGCTGCGGTTTGGCGCAGCGGTTTTCTTACGAGTTGCCATCGGAAATTACAGCGTACGAGCGATTTCCTTGATCTCAAAGACTTCCAACATATCACCTTCTTTGATGTCGTTGTAGTTCTTGAGCTTGATACCGCACTCGAAGCCTTCCTTGACTTCTTTGACGTCATCCTTCAAGCGGCGCAGCGAATCGATCTGACCCGTGTAGATAACCACGTTGTCGCGCAGCAGACGGAAGTGTGCGTTGCGGGTGACGTGACCCTGGGTGATGTACGAACCTGCAACCGTACCGATCTTGGAGGCCACGAACACGGTGCGGATCTCGGCCATACCGATGATCTCTTCGCGCTGCTCGGGTGCCAGCATGCCGGACATGGCTGCCTTCAGCTCATCGACCGCGTCGTAGATGATGTTGTAGTAGCGGATATCGACATCATTGCTCTCGGCAGTCTTACGCGCTTGCGCATCGGCACGCACGTTGAAGCCAATCACAATCGCCTTGGAAGCCAGGGCCAGATTGATGTCGGACTCGCTGATACCACCCACACCGGTGTAGACCATCTGCACCTTGACCTCTTCGGTCGAGAGCTTGAGCAGCGAGGTCGCCAGTGCTTCTTGCGAACCCTGGGTATCGGCCTTGATGATGATCGGCAGCGACTGAACGCTTCCGGCACCCATTTCGGCAAACATGTTTTCCAGCTTGGCTGCTTGTTGGCGGGCCAGCTTGGTGTTGCGGAACTTGCCAGCACGGTAGGTGGCGATTTCACGGGCACGGCGCTCATCGGGCAGCACCATGAAATCATCACCGGCTTGCGGCACATCCGACAGACCTTGGATCTCGACGGGCAGCGAAGGACCAGCTTGCTTGGCGACCTTGCCGTCTTCGTCGACCATGGCACGTACGCGGCCATAGGTCTGACCTGCCAGCACGATATCGCCGACCTTCAAGGTACCGGACTGCACCAGCACCGTGGCCACTGGGCCGCGGCCCTTGTCCAGCTGGGCTTCGATCACCAGACCCTTGGCATTGGCTTCCACCGGCGCCTTGAGTTCCAGCACTTCGGCCTGCAGCAGCACTTGTTCGAGCAGCTCGTCAATGCCTTGACCGGTCTTGGAGGACACGGCCACGAAGGGCGAATCACCACCGTATTCTTCCGGCACCACCTGCTCGACCACCAGCTCTTGCTTGACGCGCTCTGGATTGGCATCGGGCTTGTCGGCCTTGGTAATAGCCACCACGATAGGCACACCTGCAGCGCGGGCATGCTTGATCGCTTCCTTGGTCTGGGGCATCACGCCGTCATCGGCCGCTGCCACCAGAATCACGATGTCCGTGGACTGTGCACCACGGGCACGCATGGCCGTGAAGGCCTCGTGACCGGGGGTGTCCAGGAAGGTGATCATGCCGCGAGGCGTCTCAACGTGGTAAGCACCGATGTGCTGGGTAATACCACCGGCTTCACCAGCGGCCACCTTGCTGCGGCGGATGTAATCCAGCAGCGAGGTCTTACCGTGGTCAACGTGGCCCATCACGGTCACCACCGGAGCGCGTGACAGCGCTTCGGATTCGGACTGCGATTCTTCTTCCAGCGTGAAGGCTTCTGGATCATCCAGCGCGGCGACATGTGCCTTGTGGCCCATTTCTTCCACGACGATCATCGCGGTGTCCTGGTCCAGTGGCTGGTTGATGGTGACCATCTGGCCCATCTTCATCAACGCCTTGATGACCTCGGATGCCTTGATCGCCATCTTGTGTGCCAGCTCGGACACGGTGATGGTTTCAGGCACATACACATCGAGGATACGCGCTTCCACCGGTGCGGCAGACTGCGCGCCACGGTGATCATTGCGGTCGTTGCCACGGCGGCCACGGGGACCGGAACGCCAGTTGTTACCCCGGTTGGCCACGCCACCGGAGGAATCACCACGCGTCTTGAGTTCCTTTTTCTTACCGTTGCTGTCGTTCTGGTTGCTCCAGCTCGAAGACAGCTTGGCGGACTTGACTTCCTTGTTGCCAGGCGCGCCAGCAGCAGGCTTGGCCGCGCCAGTGCCTGTACCGGTGGTAGCGGGCTTGTGCAAGGTGCCTTTTTTGGCATCCGCTGGCTTGACTTCTTTTTTCTCTTCCGAAGGCTTCTTGGCCACCAGCACCTTCTTGGGTGCATTCATCATGGCGCGGATCGCTTCGGCTTCTGCCAAGGCCTTGCGGCGGCGCTCGACCAGATCGACGGCGCGCGCAGTCTCTTCAGCCTCACGGGCCTTGGACTCGTCCTCGGCCTTTTTCTTGGCCTCGGCCTGGGCTTCATTGCGGGCAGCCAGATCCTGGGCGTGGCGGCGGGCGACTTCTGCCTGCTCTGCCACTTCCTGGGCCTTGCGCTCTTGCGTCTTGACTACATAGGCGGCAGCACGCTCTTCGGCTTCGCGCTCCTTGCGCTCGCGGTCTTCGCGCTCATTGCGGTCAGCACGCTGCTGTACCAGGTCAGCTTCTTCCTTGCTGATCTGGTCTGCTTCGTTGCGGGCCTCTTCTTCGCGCTTGACCAGCTCAGCCTTGTGCTCGGCTTCCTTTTGCTTGGCCTCGGCGTGCTTGACGGCTTCGTCGGAATCGGGTTCAGCCACATCGTCGCGCTTGACGAAAGTGCGCTTTTTACGCACTTCCACCTGGATAGTGCGCGCCCTGCCCGTGGCATCGGCTTGTTTGATCTCGCTAGTGGATTTCTTGGTCAATGTGATCTTCTTGCGGTCGGCAGCGCCATGAGCGGCTTGCAGATGGGACAACAGCGCTTGTTTGTCCGTTTCGGTCAGTGCATCGGATGCATCGTGCTTGGACACGCCTGCGGCTTGCAGTTGCTCCAGCAATGTATCCGGTGATTTTTTGAGTTCAACAGCGAACTCGGCGACAGTATTACTCGACATATCTTGTTCCGTGCCTCCTGACCTTATTCCTGTCCATCAAACCAATGTTCGCGGGCCTTCATGATCAAGGCTTTTGCGTCATCGGCAGACTGTCCGGTCAGCTCGGTCAATTCATCAATGGCCAAATCGGCCAGGTCGTCACGCGTGTGGATTCCACCAGCTTCCAGCTGGGCTACCAACTCAGGCGTCATCCCTTCAAGATCACGCAACTCTTGGGAAACACGGGCAACACTCTCTTCGTGGACAATTTCCATCGTCAGCAACGCATCTTTAGCGCGCGTACGCAGTTCATTGACCGTTTCTTCATCGAAGCTCTCGATTTCCAGCATTTCCTGCAGCGGCACATAGGCCACTTCTTCCAGGCTGGAGAAACCTTCTTCAATCAAGATGTCGGCGATTTCTTCGTCGACATCCAGCTTTTCCATGAACAGCTTGCGGGAAGTGGTGGTTTCCTCTTCCTGCTTTTGCGCCGATTCGGCGGCGTCCATGATGTTGATCTTCCAACCGGTCAGGTCAGAGGCCAGACGCACGTTCTGGCCACCACGGCCAATGGCGATAGCGAGGTTTTCCTCGTCCACCACCACGTCCATGGCATGCTTTTCTTCGTCCACCACGATCGAGGACACATTGGCCGGGGCCAGCGCACCAATCACGAACTGGGCCGGGTCTTCCGACCACAGCACGATGTCCACACGCTCGCCAGCGAGCTCATTGGTCACCACGTTCACGCGGCTGCCGCGCACACCAACGCAGGTGCCGATGGGGTCAATGCGCTTGTCGTGGCTGAGCACGGCAATCTTGGCGCGGCTGCCTGGATCACGGGCGCAGCTCTTGATCTCCAACAGGCCTTGCTCGATCTCAGGCACTTCGTTGCGGAACAGCTCAACCATGAACTCGGGCGCAGAGCGCGAGAGCAAAATAGGAGCGCCGCGCAAAGTCAGATCCACATCCATGATCATGGCGCGAACCCGATCACCATTGCGCAGATTTTCCTTCGGAATCATTTCACCGCGCTTGAGTCGGCCTTCCACGCGGCCGGACTCGACAATGATGTCGCCCTTGTCCATGCGCTTGACGGTGCCGTTGAAGATCTTGTCGCCGCGTGCCATGAAGTCATTGAGCAGCATCTCGCGCTCGGCATCACGGATCTTTTGCAAGATGACCTGCTTGGCTGCCATGGCACCAATACGGCCAATCGGCACAGACTCGATCTGCTCTTCGATGTAATCGCCAACCTGCACATCTTCCTTGCGGTCGATGGCATCCATCAGCATCTCTTCGGCATCAGGATTTTGCAGACCCGCATCATCGGGCACCACCAACCAGCGACGGAAAGTGTCGTAATCGCCGGTATCGAGATCGATAGCCACACGCACATCCACTTCGCCGGGGTACAGCTTTTTCGTAGCCTGGGCCAGGGCAGATTCCACAGCGCCAAACACCACATCGCGCTCTACGTTCTTTTCGCGCGCGATGGCATCCACCAGCATCAACAATTCGCGATTCATGCGATGACTCTCCTATTTCAATCTTTAACCAGAAGGCGGCATCATCGGCGCCACCATGCGCTGGGCAAATCAGGCTTGCGCCTCGCCAGCGTTATCCGCTGCAGCCCTGCCCTTGAAGCTCACGATCGGCGCCAAACGCGCCTCACGCAATTCATCGAGCGTAAAACCCAGGCTTTGCAGCGGTGCGGGCGGACGCTTCTTGCTCACGCGAGCGCCAGGCTTGACAGCGGGCGCATCGCTCCAGACGATCTGCCAGCCCCCTGCTTCGGTGCGCTCCAGCGTGCCTCGGAATTTCTTTCGGTTGGCACTGATGGCCGTGCCTTCAGCGGCAGCACCAATGGGCTCCTTCAAGGTCAGATCAACCATCGCACCCGCAAAACGGATGAAATCCTGCTCATGGCGCAATGGACGGTCGATACCGGGCGAGGACACTTCCAGGCGCTTGTATTCCACGCCATCGACTTCCAACGCAAACTGCAGCTGGCGCGTGACCTTCTCGCAATCCTCCACCGTGACAAACTGCTCTGGCACCCCTTCCGGGCGGACAGCATCCGCGCTCCAGGGCAAGTCGATGGTGATGCGCAAAAGGCCACTGGCAGAGCGTTCGATCTCCACCAAGTCGTAGCCCAGGCCGCTCACCGTTTGTAGGGTGGTTTCTTGCAAGCTCACGTGTGCTATATATCCCGCAAATACAAAAAACCCGAGAACCACGGAATGTTACACATTCCACAGCATCGAGCTGAAAAACATGCGACCAAAAAAAACGGGCGGTTGGCACCGCCCGGTTGGTCGTGTAGACATCTATTATAGGGGCAAACCAGTAACGCTGCAATCAGGTCCCAGGCCTTTTAGGCGTGTTTACGACTAAGCCTGCGCGCCTCGGGCCCGCAACAGGCAAGTGGCCCGTTGCAGCAAGGCATGGGCATCATCTTGCGCAGGCAAGGGCTGGGCATCCCCCTGCGAAAACCGCTCCAGCATGCGCTGCAGCACACCGGGCTGGGGCAACACCGGGCCCAAAAACAAGGCCTCGTCTCCCTTGCCCAGCAATACCGTGGGGAAGGTCGTGATGTCCAACTCTCCCAGCGCCTCCTCCTCGTCTTCCACATCCAGCCACACAAAGGCCATGCCCGGCCAGGCTTTGGCCAGCGCGTCAAAAATCGACTGGTACTGGTTACAGGTACCACACCACTGCGCGCACAAACACACCACCAGCCAGGGCGCAGTTGCAGCCTCGGTCATACAGAGCCCATTCCAAGAAGAAAGCTGTATTTTTACCATCTTTGGCCGGCCCAGCAGGCCCCGGGGCATTTGCAAATACGCGCTTCTCTGACTTGAATCAGCGCCAAAAGCAACTAAGTTCCAAGGAGTTATTAGCCATCGGGCAGTTGCCTGTAAAACAGCAAGCTGCCAAACCATTGGGAGCAGGCATGGATACCAAGACTTATTACGACGTGCTGGGCGTAGATAAAAAGGCCAGCGCAGACGACATCAAAAAAGCGTTTCGCAAGCTCGCCCGCAAATACCACCCGGACCTGAGCAAGGAGAAAGACGCCCAGCAGCGCATGGCCGAGGTCAACGAAGCCAATGCCGTGCTGTCCGACGCTGAAAAGCGCGCCGAATACGACGACATGCTGAATGCACCGCGTGGTTTTTCCGCAGGTGCAGGCAACCCTTTCCGCAACGCCGAAGGCTTTGACAGCCGTGATTTCCAGTTTCGCCGCCAGAGCATGGGGGGCGATGCCGATTACAGCGACTTCTTCCGCGAGATGTTTGGCGACGCGGCACGCGCGCAGCGCCATGGATCACGTTCGGCAGGTGCGCAGGCGCCCATCCGGGGCGAGGACCAGCATGCCAGCATCGAGCTGGACCTGATGGACAGCTACCAGGGCACCGAAAAAACGCTGAGCTTGCACGGCCAGTCTTTCAACGATGACGGCAGCCTTCGCCAGCAGGAGCGCCAGCTACAGGTCAAAATCCCCGCAGGGGTGCGCGAAGGGCAGATGATCCGCCTGGCCGGCCAGGGCGGACCCGGCTACCAGGGCGGCGCTGCCGGCGATCTGCTGCTGGAGGTCCACTTCCGCCCCGACAAGCGCTGGCGCGCCGAAGGCAAGGATGTCTACATGCCGATGGCGGTGACACCCTGGGAAGCGGCACTGGGCGGCAGCGCCGAGATCCACACCCCCGCCGGCACCTTGGAGGTCAGCATTCCGGCAGGCTGGTCGGCCGGGCGCAAGCTGCGCGTCAAAGGCAAGGGCTTGCCTGCGGCCACCCCAGGCGACCTGTACCTGGAGCTGCAACTGCACATTCCGCCCGCCACCACCGACCAGGAGCGCGCCGCTTACCAAGCCTTTGCCAAGGCTTTCCCCCAGTTTCAGCCCCGCCAAGGAGTGTGAAGATGCCCCACTACACGACGGTTCATACCACCATGCTTGAGATCATGGACGACGACAGCCTGGACGCGGCCACCCTTGCCCAGGCCTGCCAACGCAATGTGGCCTGGGTGCAGGAGCGGGTGCTGGAGGGCGTGCTCACCCCCAGCACGGGCACCCGCAGGGCCGGCGCCATAGACAGCTGGCGCTTTGCAGCCACCTGTATTGTGCGTGCGCGCCGCGTCGCCCAGCTTGAGCACACCTATGAGGCCGACCCCCAACTCGCGGCCCTGACTGTCGACCTGATGGAAGAGGTGCTGGAGCTGCGCCGCCGGCTGCAGCATCGCTGATGCCTCACCCCGCCTGAAGCCAGAGGCCAAAACAGGCCCCCAAACAGGTAGCCACAGGCAGCAAAAGGCAGACGCAAAAAAGCCCGCTGATGCGGGCTTGTCTTGACCGAAAAAGCTCCATCCGCATGCCGCGCCTGATCGTGGCAAGCGCGGCATGCGGACGGGGCAAAACCGGTAGGCGGTATTAACCGCCCTTGTGCGTGCGCTTGCCTGGGTTCTTCTTCGAACGGGTAGCAGTGCCACGGGCACGGCTAGCCTGTTGACCACGGCCAGCCGTAGGCAGGCTCTTGCCGTTAGGCAAGGTGGGTTGAGGGGTGAACTTGCGGTCAGCTTCCGTAACGATTTTGTTGCCCATCCTGGGACCTCGCGATAAACAAAACCGACATTAGGCCACAGATGCCGAAGGAGCAGGTAAAAAATACCAGCTAAATCCGCTGCATTCGTGTGAAATTAGGCATGCACGCTGCAAGGCGCCCCCCAAAATCAGGCGCTTTGCTTACATTTGATGCGGGCTACAAGCTTGTAAATTACGCCTATCTCGTTAGCATTCACAGAGAACAAAACAAGGATGAATTTCTTATGCACAAGCTCGATCACCAACAACGGCAACCCCAGCACACGCGTTGGCTAGCGCTTGCCGCAGGTGTCGCTGCGGTGGCGGTGTACTGGTGGACCAGCAGCCAGGCCAAAAACAAGGTAGTTCCCGTCGGCTTGATTGAACCGGTGGACGATTTCGACGCCGAGCGCTTTGCCGGCGACTGGTATGAGATTGCCCGGATAGAGCGGGGCCTTGGCAAGCCACTGACACGCTCACGCGTCGAATACGAACTGCTGAGCGATGGCAGCCTGGGAATCATCAACCGCGGCTTTCATGCCGGCACCCACCGCTGGGTGGAGAGCCATGGCATTGCCCGCTTTGTCGGTGCGCCCCACTTTGGCGCGATGAAGGCCTCCTTCAAAGGCCCCTTCCATGAGGGCTACCATGTGGTGGCCATCGACCCCGATTACCGCTGGGCCATGCTCATGGGCGACACCACCGATTCCTTCAAGCTGCTCTCGCGCCAGCCGGTGCTCGACGGCAAGACCACCGACCGCCTGGTGCACCAGGCAGCACTGATGGGTGTCGAGGCGGCGCGTATCCACTGGGTCATGCAGGACGGCATCAACCCCACCGGCCACTGGTAAGCCGCGCCGGCCAAGCCGGTCAGGCGCGGTCACACGCCGATCAGCTTGGCTCCCGCCTGCTCCTGCTCGACCAGGGCCTGCATGCTGCCGGCAAACTGGATGGCGCCTTTTTCCAGCACATAGGCGCGGTCGCTGACCAGGCGGGCGAAATGCAGGTTTTGCTCACACAGCAAAATGCTCACCCCCCGGCGCTTGAGCTGCAGCATCATCTGCACCATCTGCTCGACGATCACCGGGGCCACGCCTTCCGAAGGTTCATCGAGCAGCACCAGGTAGGGGTTGCCCATCAAGGTGCGGGCAACGGTCAGCATCTGCTGCTCCCCCCCGCTCATCTGGCCGCCCGGGCGCTGCGGCATCGCCGCCAGATTGGGGAAGAACGCCAGCAGCTCTTCCACCGTCCAGTGGCTGGCGGCGCTGCCATCGGCCCAGCGGCGCGCGGGCTGGCGCCCTACTTCCAGGTTCTCCAACACCGTCAGATCGCTGAAGATACGCCGGTCCTCAGGCACATAGCCCAGGCCCATGCGGGCGATTTGCCAAGGGTCTGCCTGCGCAATGGCCTGGCCCATGAACGACACCTCACCCTGGCGCCGCTCCACCAGGCCCATGATGGCCTTGAGCGTGGTCGATTTACCCGCCCCATTGCGCCCCATCAAGGCCACCACCTCACCGCGCCGCACTTCCAGCGCCACATCGAACAGGATATGGGCCTCGCCATACCAGGCATTCAACTGGCGCACCTGCAGCAGCTCAGCGGCGGATTCACGCGTCTGTACTGTCATAGGCTCTGCTCCAAACTCTCATAGGTCGTGCCCTTGCCCAAATACACCGCCTGCACCTCCGGGTTACGCCGTACTTCTTCGGGCGAGCCTTCGGCAATCAAGCGCCCCCGAGCCAGCACGATGATGCGGTCGGCGTAGGCAAACACCACATCCATGCTGTGCTCGGTAAACAGCACGGCCATGTCGCGCTGCTTGGCCAGGCGCCGGGTCAAAGCCATCAACTGCAGGCGCTCGGCCTGGGCCATGCCGGCGGTCGGCTCATCCATCAGCAGCAATACCGGCTCGTGCGCCATGGCGATGGCCAGCTCCACCCGCTTGACATCGCCATAGGCCAGCGCACTGCAAGCGCGGTCTGCCTGGTCCTGCATGCCAACCAGCGCCAACAAGGCCAGGGCCTGCTCACGCTCAAAAGCTGCCGCCTTTTGCCACAGGCGAAAAACACGGCCCGCAGCCGACAGCAAGGCCATCTGCACGTTCTCAGCCACCGTCAGCGAGGAGAAGGTCTCGGCAATCTGAAACGTGCGCCCGACCCCCAGCCGCCAGATCTCGCGGGGCAGCTTGCCGCCCAAGGCTGTGCCGTTCAGCAGCATGCTGCCGGCATCGGGCACCAGCTGGCCGCCCAGCATGTTGAAGGTGGTCGTCTTGCCCGCACCATTGGGGCCAATCAAGGCCAGCACTTCGCCCTTGCGCAGCGCAAAGCCCACATCGTCCACCGCCTGCACACCGCCAAAGCGTTTGCCCAAACCGGTCACTGTCAGCAGTTCTGTCATGGAATTCCAGGTTGATACCGCAGGCAGCGCTTGCACGCCTGCGGCAGAAAAAGTCTCTGCGCCCCCGGCTGCAATATCAGCCCAGCTCCAGGCTGGCCGACATCAGGCGCTGCGTGTAGGGCTGGCGCGGGGCGTCAAGCACCTGCATGACTTCGCCGCTCTCCACCACCTCGCCGTCCTTCATCACCAACACTTCATGCGCCATGGCCCGGATCACCGCCACATCGTGGGTGATCAGCAAGTAGCTCAGGCCGCGCTCCCTTTGCAGGCGCTGCAGCAAGGCCAGCACCTGGTGCTGGATGGTGACATCCAGCGCACTGGTGGGCTCGTCCAGCACGAGGATCTCGGGGTCCACGATCAGTGCCCGGGCAATGGCCAGGCGCTGGCGCTGGCCGCCAGAAAATTCATGCGGATAGCGCTCCAGCAGGCCGGGGAACTGCGCCTCGGTCATGCCCACTTCCTGCAGCAAGGCCAGCACCTGCTGCTGCAGATCGGCGGCGGCCAGGCCGGGCTGGGCCAATTGCAGGCCTTCGCCCACCATCTCTTGCACCGTCATGCGGGGCGACAGCGACGAAAACGGATCCTGGAAAACCACCTGCACCTTGCGGCGCAGCCGCTGGTTGGCGGCGCTGTTGCGCTGCGCCGGCAGCTGCCAGCTTTGCTGGCCTATGCGCAGCTCGCCCTGGCTGGGCAGCAGGCCCAAGATAGCCTGGGCCAAGGTCGACTTGCCCGAGCCCGACTCACCAATCACGCCCAAAGTTTGGCCCTGGCCCAGCACCATGCTGGCGCCACGCAGTGCCTCAAACCGCCCTTTGCGAAACCAGCCCGCAATCCCCGGCAGCGGCGTGGCATAGGCCACGCGCAAATCCCGCGTTTGCAGCACCGGTGGTGCCTCGGGCTGGCGTGCCACCACCTGGCGCTGGGGCGTGCTGGCCAGCAGTTTTTGGGTGTAGGCATGCTGGGGGTCGGCAAACACCTCGGCAACCGGCCCCAGCTCCACCAGGCGGCCTTTTTCCATCACGGCCACCCGGTCCGCAAAATGGCGCACCAGCGGCAAGTCATGGGTGATCATCAGCACGGCCATGCCGGTCTGGCGCTGCAGGTCGCTGAGCAGTTCCAGTATCTGGCCACGCAAGCTCACATCCAGCGCCGTCGTGGGTTCATCGGCTATCAGCAGCTTGGGCCGGCAGGCCAGCGCCATGGCAATCATGGCGCGCTGGCGCTGGCCACCGCTGAGCTGGTGCGGGTAGCTGCCGGCACGCCGCTCGGGCTCGGGGATACCAGTCGTCGCCAACAGCGCCACCGCCTGCTCCCAGGCCGCCTTGTCGCCCAGGCCCTGCTTGAGCTGCAAGACCTCGGCAATCTGCGCGCCCATGGTCATCAGCGGGTTCAGCGCCGTCATGGGCTCTTGAAAAATAACGGCAATCTCATCGCCGCGTACCGCACGCATCTCGCGCTCGGAGATCTGCAGCAGGTTGCGCCCGCCCATCAGCGCCTCGCCACGCAGCTGGGCATCGCCCACCAGGCGCAGCAGCGACAGCGCCGTGACCGTCTTGCCCGAGCCGGACTCCCCCACCAGCGCCAGCTTCTCGCCCGCAGAGATGGAAAAACTCAGGTCCTTGACGACATCCTGGCCGCCAAAGCCCACATGCAGGTGGCGCACCTGCAGCAGCGGCGCCGGCATAGCAGCAGGGATTTGCGGGCTCTCAAGCATGCGGTTGCTCCTTGGCATCGGTAGCCGCCAGCGGGGTTGCGGCTGGCACTGGCGCTGCGCCAGCGGCGGTGTTCAGCTGCTTTCTGGGGTCGAGTGCATCGCGCAGCGCATCGCCCATGAAGGTGAGCAGCAGCAAGGTGATCACCAACACCGCAAAGGTCGACAGCGATATCCACCAGGCATCGATGCTGTTCTTGCCCTGGCTCAGCAGCTCACCGAGGCTGGGGGTGCCAGGGGGCACGCCCAGACCCAGAAAATCCAGCGACGTCAGGGTCAGGATCGCGGCACTCATCTGAAACGGCAAAAAGGTGACCACCGGCGTCATGCTGTTGGGCAGGATGTGGCGCCACATGATTTTCCAGCTCGGTACGCCCAGCGCCCGCGCGGATTTGACATAGTCCATCTGGCGGTTGCGCAAAAACTCCACCCGCACATAGTCGGCCAGTGCCATCCAGCCAAACAGACTCAGCAGCACCAGCAACAGGGCGGCACTGGGTGCCAGCACCGCGCTGAAGATGATCAGCAGGTACAAGGTCGGCATGGCGCTCCAGATCTCCGTGAAGCGCTGGAACACCAGATCCACCTTGCCGCCAAAAAAGCCCTGTATGGCACCAGCCAACACGCCCATCACCGTGCCCACCGCCGTCAGCGCCAGGCCAAACAGCACACTCACCCGAAAGCCATAGAGCAGCTGGGCCAGCAGATCACGCCCTCGGTCATCGGTCCCCAGCCAGTTGTCAGGCGATGGGGCCGACGGCGTGGGTGATTTGGCAAAGTAGTTGATGGTGTTGGGGCCGTAATGGTTGGGAGGAAAAACCAGCCAGTTGCCCTCTTTGCGCAATTGCTGCTGGATAAAGGGGTCGAGATAGTCGGTGGGCGTATGGAAATCCCCGCCGAACTGGGTTTCAGGGTAGTCCTGGAGCAGCGGCCAATAGGTGCGCCCCTCATAGCGCACGACCAAGGGCTTGTCGTTGCTGAGCACCTCGGCAAACAGACTGAGCACCACCAACGCAGAAAAAATAACCAGGCTGTACAGCCCCAGACGATTGCGCTTGAAGCGCGACCAGGCCCGGGCGGCCGGGGAGCGGCCGATGGCTGCAGGACGGTGGGGTTCAGTCATCGTGAAAACCTGGGCCCGAACGCCGGGCAACGGGAAGATGGAAGGCCCTGCCCGGATCGGCCAGGCAGAGCGGATGGACAGGCTGCGTGCGCGTGCACATCAGTCAAACTTCACGCGGGGGTCCACCCACACGTAGCACAGGTCGCTGACCAGCTTGGTGAGCAAGCCAATGAGGGTGAACAGGTACAAAGTACCCAGCACAACGGGGTAGTCGCGCCGAATCACGCTTTCATAGCCCAGCAGCCCCAGGCCATCGAGTGAGAACAGGGTCTCGATCAGCAAGGCCCCCGTGAAGAAGGCGCCAATGAACGCGGCGGGAAAGCCCGTGACAATCGGCAGCAAGGCATTGCGCAACACATGGCGCCACAGCACCTGGCGCTCGCTCAGGCCCTTGGCCTTGGCCGTCACCACATACTGCTTGCGGATCTCTTCCAGAAAAGCGTTCTTGGTGAGCATGGCAGTCACCGCAAAGCTGCCGGCCACCATCGCCGTCACCGGCAAGGTGATATGCCAGAGATAGTCCACCAGCTTGGCGGCCCAGCCCATCTCTTCCCAGCCCGACGAGGTCAGCCCGCGCAGCGGGAACCACTGCAGCTGCCCGCCAAAGATCACCAAGAGGGCGACGCCCAGCACAAAGCCCGGTATCGCATAACCCACCAGCACGATCACCGTGGTGACCATGTCAAAACGGCTGCCCGCACGCACCGCCTTGGCAATGCCCAGTGGCACTGCAATCAGGTAGCTGATGAAAAAGGTCCACAGCCCCAGGCTGATGGAGACGGGCAGCTTGTCCTTGATCAGCTGCCAGACGCTTTTGTTCTGAAAAAAGCTGTTCCCCAAATCGAAGCGGGCGAACTGGCCCAGCATCTGCACAAAGCGCTCGGCCGGTGGCTTGTCAAAGCCGTACAAGGCCTTGATCTCTTCAAGCCGTTTGGGGTCAATGCCTTGCGCGCCCCGGTAGGCCATGCCAGCGCCTTCGGCGCCGCGGTTGCCACCGGCCTTGGCCTCAACCAGATACTGCTCAACCGGGCCACCGGGCACAAACTGGATCACCACAAAGGTCAGCAGCAAGACCCCAAACAAGGTGGGAATCATCAGCAGCAAACGTTTGAGGATGTAGGCAAACATGCGGGGCGGGCTCCAATGTCAGCACGGGCGGGCAAGCGCCGTGGCACTGTGGCAGAAAATGCCTGGGCAGCGCGGCAGGCGCGCTGGGGCGGTGAGAAGGATCATATAACGGCCAGGCACGGCATCGGGCGGGTTCAAGGCTTGGCCGTTGCGGCGGTAAGCGGCGGCATGCGCGCCCACCAGTAGTACATCAGCCAGGTCTCTCCTGGCACATAGGCGGGCACCTGCGGCGGCTCGACCAGGCGCCAGGCGTCATACACCACCCGGTGGCTGGCGGCATACCACTGCGGAATCAGGTAGTGGCCGGCGACGATGATGCGCTCCAGCGCATGGCAGGCGGGCAGCAGCTCCTGCTCGCTCTTGGCGCTGGCCATCTTGGCAATCATCGCGTCGACCGCCGGGCTCTTGAGGCCGATGAAATTGCCCGAGCTATCCTGGTCGGCCGCAGCGCTGCCAAACAGCTCGGCGTATTCCTGGCCCGGGATATTGGTGCCCGGCACATTCACCGAGATCAGGTCAAAGTCGAACTTGTCGACCCGCTGCTGGTAGAGCGCGTAATCGGCCACCCGCAGCCGCAGCTTGATGCCCAGCTTTTCCAGATTGCGCATCCAGGTCGACACGGTACGTATGCCGCCTTCATTGCTGTCAAGAAACTCCAGCTCCAGCGCCTGCCCCTTGGCATTGCGCAGCACGCCATTCGTGTCCACCTTCCAGCCCGCATCCGCCAACAGGGCCTGCGCCTTGCGCAGGTTGTCGCGCAGGCTGCTGCCCTGGTCGGTACGGGGCGGGTCTTGCAGGGGCCCCAGGGTGCCGGCGGGCAGGTCTTTCTCAAAGGGCTTGAGCAAGGCCAGCTCGGCATCGCTGGGGCTGCCATGCGTTTCGCAGACCGTGTTGCCAAACAGGCCATGCACCCGCTCATAGGCGCCATAAAAAAGCTGGCGCTGCATCCACTCGTAGTCAAAGGCCAGGCCCAGGGCCTCGCGCACGCGCACATCCTGCAGCACCGGGCGGCGCAGGTTGAGAAAATAGCTCTGAAAGCCGGACGGCAGCTTGTTGGCAAAGTCCCCCTTGCGCAGCTCACCCCGGTCAAAGCGCTTGCCATACAGGCGCCGCGCCCAGTCACCAGCGCTAAAAAACCGCATCACATCAAACTCGCCAGCCTTGAGCGCCTCCAGCTTGGCCGTGTTGTCCTTGTAGATCTTGATCGTGATCCGCTCAAAATTGGCGCTGCCCAGCCGCACCGGCAGGTCCTTGCCCCAGTAGCTGGGGTCGCGCACATAGGTGATGTCGCGGCCAAAGTTGACCGGGCCGATCTTGTAGGGGCCGCTGCCAATGGGCATATCGGTCACCACCTGGTCAAAAGGCTTGGGCTTGCCATCGGGCCCCAGGCCCCAGTCGCGGCTGAAGACCGGCAAGCCACCCACCGTCAGCGGCAGATCGCGGTTGGGCTTTTTGAAGCGAAAGCGCACGGTGCGCGCATCGATCACATCGCAGCCATCGACATCAGCGAGCAAAGTCTTGTAGCCGGGGTTGGCGTTCTGGCTGATCAGCGCCTCATAGCTGTGCTTCACATCCTGGGCCTGCACCGGCTTGCCGTTGTGAAAGCGCGCCGCTGGCCGTATTTTGAAAGTCACCGACATGCCATCGCCGGCCACATCGATGTCCTCCGCCAGCAGGCCATAACCGGTTGCCGTCTCGTCCAGGCTGGCCACCAGCAGGCTGTCAAACAGCATCTCGGTCAGATAGGCCGGGGGCGAGCCTTTGATCGTGAAAGGGTTGTATTTGTCAAAGGTGGAGTAGCGCAGTGCACTGACCAGGCGCAGCTCGCCGCCCTTGGGCGCATCGGGATTGGCATAGGCAAAATGCTTGAAATCCGCCGCGTAGCGCGGCTCGCCCCACAGGGCGTAGGCATGGCTGGCCCATGCAGGTGCTGCCGCAGCAGCACACAAAATCAGCGGAAGGCAGAATCGCATGCGACAATTCTGCCCTAGCTGGCCACCTGTGCAAGCGTTTACCCCCGAGAAACGCTTGGCGCCGGTGCCCACCTCTTTTTTGGCCATTTCTGTATGGCCTGGAACTCATCAGGAGAACAACAATGGGATTTCTGACCGGCAAGAAACTGCTGATCACGGGCGTGCTGTCCAACCGCTCTATCGCTTATGGCATTGCCAAGGCCTGCCACCAGCAAGGCGCCGAGCTGGCTTTCAGCTACGTGGGTGAACGCTTCAAGGACCGTATCAGCGAGTTCGCCGCCGAGTTTGACTCCAAGCTGGTGTTTGACTGCGATGTGGCCGACGACGCCCAGATTGAAAAAATGTTTGCCGACCTGGCCGCCACCTGGGGCAAGTTCGACGGTTTTGTGCATTCCATCGGTTTTGCACCGCGCGAGGCGATTGCCGGCAATTTCCTCGATGGTCTGTCGCGCGAAGGCTTCCGCATTGCGCATGACATCAGCGCCTACAGCTTCCCTGCGCTGGCCAAGGCCGCCATGCCTTACCTCAATGACAAGTCGTCCCTGCTGACCCTGTCTTACCTGGGCGCCCTGCGCTCCATCCCCAACTACAACACCATGGGCCTGGCCAAGGCATCGCTCGAAGCCTCGGTGCGCTACCTGGCAGAAGCCGTGGGCCGCACCGAAGACGGCCGCGCCATCCGCGCCAACGGCATCTCCGCCGGCCCGATCAAGACCCTGGCCGCCTCGGGCATCAAGGACTTTGGCAAGCTGCTCGGCCGTGTGGCCGATGCCTCGCCCCTGCGCCGCAATGTGACCATCGAAGACGTGGGCAATGTCGCCGCCTTCTTGCTGAGCGATCTGGCCTCGGGCGTGACTGCCGAGATCACCTATGTGGACGGTGGCTTCAGCCAGACGGCTGGCTTGTCGGCAGACCAGGTCTAAGCCTTTGCGCTTGAACAAAAGCCCTGCAGGCTTGGAGCCTGCGGGGCTTTTTGCTTCCGTTCATTGAGCGGAGACGCAATGCTCAATCCATCAAGCGACATTCCCTTTTGCCAACATATGCATGATCAGACGAATCAGGACGTCCTTTTGCGTAGGGTCGGATTCAGCCACCAAAAGTGCCAGGGCTGCTAAACCCACATCATTGATCACAGGCTGACCATCAGGGCCTAGCAAGCGTCCGTTGCGATGCAGAAATTCGACAAATAAAAATGCACCGCTTCGCTTGTTTCCATCCGCAAATGGATGATTCTTGATCACGAAATACAGCAAATGTGCCGCTTTGGCTTCCACACTGGGATAGGCGGGTTCGCCAAAGATGCTTTGGTCCAGATTGCCCAACAGAGCAGCTAATCCGTCGTCCCGCTCTTTCGCAAATAGCTCGGTGGCCTCTCCTCGTAGCACTAAATTCGCTTTGAGGCTGCCAAGCGCCGCCCAAGCCTCATCAACGGTGGGCAGCCGACCGCCCTGCTGAGCAAGCGGCTCGGCTAGCAATCCTTCATCGTAGCGCTGTAGCCATAAGAAGGTATGGGTGTAGCGCGTCACGATATCTAAGAGGCCGCGGCCGGTTTCAGCCGTCAGTTCAGGCATCTGTGCTGCCTTGCGCACCAGCTCTAGTGCCGCGTGCAGCTCTATGGCGTTTGCTTCCAATCTGTGGCGATGAAGGGTATAGCCGCGCGTGAGATGCTCATGAAGCACGCCCGTCGCCCACCTGCGAAAATGCACGCCTTCTTGCGACTTGACACGGTACCCGACAGAGATGATGACATCCAAGTTGTAAAAGCGCACTGGCTTGTCGGAATGAGCAATGTGCAAATTTTGCACATTGCTTTCCTCCGCCAACTCCCCCTCCTTGAACACATTGCGGATGTGTTTCGTGATCACAGAGCGCTCTCGACCAAAAAGCTGAGTCATCTGCTCTTGGCTGAGCCAGACGGTATCGCCTTGTACCCGCACATCCACCATGCCCTGCGGCCCAGAGTAGATGGCAATAGGATGAACGTTGTCAGTCATGTCTGGTATTACATCAGAACAAAGGGAAGCGCCATTCCTTTCATCACCTCAAACTTTAAAACGCTTGAGCCGCAGCGCATTGGCCAGCACAAACACACTCGACAGCGCCATGGCCCCCGCCGCAAACACCGGCGACAGCAAGGTGCCGTTGACGGGGTACAGCAGGCCCGCCGCCACCGGTATCAGCGCCACGTTGTAGGCAAAGGCCCAGAACAGGTTTTGGTGGATATTGCGCATGGCAGCGCGCGACAGGCCGATGGCGGTGACGACACCGCGCAGGTCGCCGCCCATCAGCACCACATCGGCCGACTCGATGGCGATATCGGTGCCCGAGCCCACGGCAATGCCCACATCGGCCTCGGCCAAGGCAGGCGCATCGTTGATGCCATCGCCCACATAGGCCAGCGCGCCATGCGTGGCCCGCAGCCGCTTGACAGCGGCCACCTTGCCATCGGGCAGCACCTCGGCCACCACCTCGTCAATGCCCAGTTGTTGGGCAATCGCCTCGCCGGTGCGGCGGTTGTCGCCCGTGATCATCGCCACCTTGAGCCCCATGGCATGCAGGCCATCAATGGCCGCCCGCGTCGTGGGCTTGATCGGGTCGGCCACGGCAATCATCGCAGCCAGCTGGCCGTTGAGAGCGGCATACAGCGGCGTCTTGCCTTCGGCGCCCAGGCGGGCAGCGTCCTCCCCGAACACCGCCACATCGGCACCCAGCTGCGCCATCAGGCGGTCCGCGCCCACGTCTACCCGCACGCCCGCGACATCGGCGCGCACGCCAAAGCCGGTGAGCGATTCAAAGCCGGCCAGCGGCGGTATCTGCAGGCCTTCGGCCTGGGCGGCCTGCACAATGGCCTGCGCAATCGGGTGTTCGGACTGGCTCTCGACCGCAGCCACCGCCGCCAGCACGGCTGCGCGCTCAAAGCCCGGTGCCAGCACCAGGTCGGTCAGCGCGGGCCGGCCTTCGGTCAAGGTGCCGGTCTTGTCCACGGCGACGACCTGGGCGTCCTTGAGCAACTGCAGGGCCTCACCTTTGCGGAACAGTACGCCCAGCTGGGCCGCACGGCCGGTGGCCACCATGATCGAGGTCGGCGTGGCCAGGCCCATCGCACAAGGGCAGGCAATGATCAGCACAGCGACCGCATTGACCAGCGCCAGGCTCAGCGCTGGCGTTGGGCCCAGCAGCAGCCAGAGCACAAAGGTCAGCAGCGCAGCGGCCATGACCGCCGGCACAAACCACATGGTCACCTTGTCGACTACGGCCTGGATCGGCAGCTTGCCGCCCTGGGCTTGCTCGACCATGCGAATGATCTGCGCCAGCACCGTGTTGCCGCCCACCTCGGTGGCCTCCAAGGTCAAGGCGCCCTTTTGGTTGATGGTGCCGCCGACCACCTGTGCGCCCGTGGTTTTGTGCACTGGCACGGGCTCGCCGCTGATCATTGATTCATCGACATAACTCTGGCCATCGGTCACCCGCCCATCGACTGGAATGCGCTCGCCCGGGCGCACCTGCACGGCATCCCCCGGCTGTACCAGCGCAATGGCCAGCGACTTCCAATCGCCATCGCGCATCACCCAGGCCGTCTTGGCCTGCAGCTGCACCAGGCGCTTGATCGCTGCCGAGGTATTGCCCTTGGCACGCGCCTCCATCCAGCGGCCCAGCAAGATCAGCACCACGATCACCGCGGCCGCTTCGAAATAGACATGCACGGTGCCGGCTGGCAAAGCCGTGGGCGCGAAGGTGGCCA
Organism: Comamonas sp. BIGb0152; assembly: GCF_024809975.1. Lineage (GTDB taxonomy): Bacteria > Pseudomonadota > Gammaproteobacteria > Burkholderiales > Burkholderiaceae_C > Comamonas. The sequence goes on along the minus strand of NZ_JANUDY010000010.1, from coordinate 16,302 downwards.
CCAGCGAGTAGAGATAGGCCGACAAAGTGCCCACCGCCACCAGCGAATTCATATCGGGCGCTGCCCGCAGCAGCGCCGGCAGCCCCAGGCGGAAAAAGCGGCGTCCAGGGCCCGCCAGCACCAGGCTGGTCAGCAGCCACTGCAGCAGCCAATTGCTCTGCTGGGGCAGCCACTGGGCCACCCAGTGGTGAAAGCCCGGCAGCATATGGCCGCCCATCTCCAGCACAAACACAGGGGCCGCCAGCACGGCCGCCAGCAGCAAATCACGCTGCAGGCTTTGCTGGGCCTGCTGCTGGCGCTGGGCCTGGGCGTCATGGGCATCGGCAGCCGCGCCGGCCTCAGCCGCCTGGGGCAGCGGGCGGGCGGCATAGCCGGCCTTGGCCACGGCGGCCAGCAGTTGCTCGGCGCTCACCCCGCCCTGCAGCTGCAGTGTGGCCCGCTCGGTCGCCAGGTTCACCGCTGCCGTCTGCACACCAGGCACGGCCTGCAGCGCACGCTCGACCCGGCCGACGCAAGACGCGCAGGTCATGCCCTCAATCTGCAACACCAAGGACTGCGCAGGCACGCTGTAGCCAGCCTTGTTGACGGCGGCCACGGCCTGGGCCAGCACCTGCGCGGCTGGCGCCTGGTCGCCCAACTGCAGGCTGGCCTGCTCGGTGGCCAGATTGACATGGGCGCTTTGCACCCCAGGCACGGCCTGGAGTGCGCGCTCGACACGGCCGACGCAGGAGGCGCAGGTCATGCCCTCAATCGGCAGTTGCAAAAGTGGGGGAGAGGAGGAGGTCTGGGTGCGCATGGCGGGGGTCTTTCTATCCATGGCAGCCACTCTAAAGATTGCCATGGTGTGAATGTCAAGCCCCTGCAGCCCACTGCTGAAAGCGCCCGACCCGCAGCGCTATCGGCCGCATTACCAATTGCTCTGGATCTTGCGCCGGCCTTCCTGGGGGAACGCCGGTTTCTGCGGCACATAGGTGCCGGGCTGCGGCTTGGGCACGGCCGTGCTGCTTGCAGTTGCTGCCCCCGCGCTTGCACCCGCCCCTGGCGCTGCGGCGCCGGCCTGGCTCAGCCAGGCCACCACTTCCGAGCGGTCGGCGCGGCTGGCAAAATCACTGGCCGTCAGGCCTTGCTGGTTTTTCAGCCTGGGGTCGGCGCCCTCTTTGATCAGCAACTGCACGGCGCTGCGCGTGCCGTATTGCGCCGCCATCATCAACGGCGTCGTGCCATTGGGCGATGCGGCATCGATATAGGCATGTTGCTCCAGCAGCAGCGCCACCATCTGCAGATCCGAGCCGTCTTCGCTGGGGGCTGATACCGCGTAGTGCAGCGGCGTCCAGCCCTCACGGTTCACATCGGCGCCCCGGGCAATCAAGGCCTTGGCCAGATCGACCTGGCCTTTGATGGCCGCCATCATCAGCGGTGTCTCGCCCTTGGCATTGGCCAGGTTCACCTGGGTCGCAGGCAGCGCAATCATGCCCTTGGCAGCGCGGTAGGAGTCGAGCTTGAAGGCCTGGGTCAGGCCCGTCTCACCCTTCTCGCTGACGGTATTGGGGTCAAAGCCGCGTTGCACCAGCGCCTCGATGCCCTTGGCATCGTCGCGGATGATGCGGGTGAAGAAATCGTCATAAGAGCCCGCCTGGGCGGCCGCGCAGGCCAGCCACAAGGCCGCCGCGCAGGCCGCGCGAAGCACAGACAAAGAACCAGGGCTAGCAGGCAGCTTCATGACAGCACTCCGCTGAAGAGTCGATCGAAATTGCGGTTGGTGGCTTCGGCCACCGCTTCCACGCTGGTGCCGCGCACCTGGGCAATCTGCGCGGCCACATGCGGCACATAGGCGGGGATATTGGTCTTGCCCCGAAAGGGAACCGGCGCCAGGTAGGGGCTGTCGGTCTCGATGAGCAAACGGTCTTCGGGCACAAAGGCGGCCACATCGCGCAGATCCTGGGCCTTCTTGAAGGTGATGATGCCGGAAAAAGAGATGTAAAAACCCAGGTCCAGCGCTGCGCGGGCAACTTCCATGCTCTCGGTAAAGCAGTGGAACACACCGCCTGCGGCATTCGTGCCACCGGTCTCGCCCTCTTCGCGCAGCAGCCGCAAGGTGTCGTCAGATGCGCTGCGGGTGTGGATCACCAACGGTTTACGCACCTGCTGGGCGGCACGGATATGGGTGCGAAAGCGCTCGCGCTGCCATTCCAGATCGGCAATCGTGCGCCCGCCCTTGCGGTCTTCCATGCCGTAGTAGTCCAGCCCAGTCTCGCCAATGGCCACCACCCGGGGCAGCGCCGCGCGCTCCACCAGGTCCTGCACGGAAGGCTCCGTCAGCCCTTCGGTATCCGGGTGCACGCCCACGCTGCACCAGAAGTTGTCATAGCGCATCGCCAGCGCATGCACGTCGGGGAACTCCTCCATCGTGCAGCTGATGCACAGCGCGCGGGTCACCCGCGCCTCGTCCATCTTGGCGCGGATGGCGGGCAAGTCCTGAACGAGCTCGGGAAAGTTGAGGTGGCAGTGGGAGTCGGTGAACATCGGTCGTGAACGCTGCAGTCGGGCAAAGCGCCGCAGTCCAAATACAAAAACTGCTGCCATTGTCCGCGCTCTGGCTGCGCTGCCGCCGCCCACCACTGTAAAACCCTGTCAGCCCGGCTCGGACATCGGGGCAAGACAAGGCACCAAGCCGGGGCCTAAATCGTCTGGGTTGCGCGGTCAGCCTGCAAGGCTGTGCCCAAGATCTGTTCAATCTTGTAACGCAATTCATCGGTTTTGGGGTCTTTGGGAAAGCGCACGCCAATCCCCTGGGTGCGGTTGCCGCCCGCACCCGCCGGCGTGACCCAGCCGACCTTGCCGGCGATGGGGTAGCGCTGCGGATCCTGCGGCAGGGTCAGTAGCAGGTAGACATCATCGCCCAGCGCATAGTCCTTGGGCGTGGGTACAAAGATGCCACCTTCCTTGAACAAGGGGATGTAGGCCGCATACAGCGCGGCCTTTTCCTTGATGGCCAGTTGCAACACGCTGGGGCGAGCACTGGCCGTGCCCGGTGCGGGGGTAGGACTGTTCATAGATTCTAAGGATAACCAAATTTTGCAGTCAATTTGCAGATGCCAGCGCAAACAAAGGCCAGTTAGCGGCCCTGTTACACCGGCCGATGGAGCCGGCTCAGCGCCGTGACTGCAGCACGCTGGCCGCCTGCGCGACCAGGGCCTCGAGCATCAGCCCCTGGTTGAAAGGGTGCGTGGCCGTGCGCATCGACTGCATCAAGGCCTTGCTCCATCGCGCCAGCACGGCCAGCGCAGGGGGTGCCGGCAGATCAGCGGCATCAAAAAATCGTGGCGCCGCCCCCACACGCAGCATCAGCAAATCGTGGCAAAGCTTTTGCAAGGCGTCGACCACCTCGGGCGCGGACAGGCTGGCCAGCGCACCGGGCTGGCCATTGGCCAAATCCTTGGGCAGTTTTTTCCAGACCTGGGGCGAGCGGCCGGCCTGCATTTGCGCCAGCGCATCGTCAGGGCGGCCACCCGCGGCTTGCAGCAGCGCATCCACCTGGTCTTGCGGCACCGACTGCGCCAGCAGCCAGGCGCGCGCCGACTGTGCATCGGGCCATTGCATGGTGTGGGCCAGGCAGCGGCTGCGGATGGTGGGCAGCAGCTGGTGCGCGGCCTCGGTGGCCAGCACAAAACGGGCATCGCCCGGTGGCTCCTCCAGGGTTTTGAGCAGCGCATTGGCGGTGACGGCATTCATTTTTTCCGCCGGGAACACCAACACCGCCTTGCCCTTGCCCCGGCCCGAGGTCCGCTGGGTGAACTCCACCGCATCGCGCATCGCGTCCACCCGGATCTCCTGGCTCGGCTTGCGCTTCTTGTCGTCGATATCGGCCTGGGCTTTTTCCGGCAGCGGCCAGCCCAGTGCCAGCATTTCGGTCTCGGGCATCAGCACACACAGGTCCGTATGGGCATGCACATCGATCGCATGGCAGCTGGCGCACTGGCCACAGGCGCCTTGCGGCGTCGGCGCATCGCAGAGCCAGGCACGCACCAGGCCCATAGCCAGCGAAAACTGGCCCAGGCCCGAGGGGCCTTGCAGCAGCCAGGCATGGCCGCGCTGGGCCAGCAACAGCTCGCGCTGCCGGGCAATCCAGGGGGCGGTGGGCGCGGGCGCCAGTGTAGCGGCCTCGGCCGCAGCGGTGTTCTTGGCGGTGGCCATGTCAGCCTCCCACCTGGCCGGCCGCCAGCCAGCCATGGGCCTCAACGGCCTGGCGCACCGCCTGCCATACCGCCGGCTTGGACTGGTGAGAATCGATGCGCGCGAATCTCTCGGGCTGCGCCTGGGCGCGTTCGGCGTAACCGGCCGCCACCCGGGCAAAAAATTGCTGGGGTTCGGCTTCAAACCGGTCGGGCGCGCGGGCACCGGCCAGGCGCTCGGCGGCTACGTCCGTGGGCAGGTCAAACCAGATCGTCAGGTCCGGCTGGCGCAGCACGCCTTCGCCCAGCTCGGGCCGGGCCTGCACCATATGCTCCAGCACCGACAGCACCTGCCGGTCAAAGCCGCGCCCGGCGCCCTGGTAGGCAAAGGTGGCATCGGTGAAACGGTCACACAGCACCACATCACCGCGCGCCAGTGCCGGCTCGATCACCTGCTGCAGGTGGTCGCGCCGGCCGGCAAACACCAACAAGGCCTCGGTCAAGGCATCCATGGGTTCCTGCAAGAACAGTGCGCGCAGCTTTTCAGCCAGCGGTGTGCCCCCGGGCTCGCGCGTGCACACCACCTGGCGGCCTGCGGCCAAAAAGGCATCGTGCAGGCCTTGGATGTGCGAGGATTTACCGGCACCGTCGATGCCTTCGAAGCTGATGAACAGGCCGCGCAATGCAGCTGGAGAAGATGCGGGAGAGGATGGAGTCATGCTGCGCCAGATTGTACGTGTCCGCAAACCCTGCCGCAGACGGCAGCGACGCATGTACCCGATACCACCACCGCTGCCTCAGGGTGCCGCGTCAAAGTCGGCATCGCCAGCCAGGCCGCGCTTGCGCGCCACGGCATAGGCCGTGAGGACCTGGTGGGCCACCATGTCGACACTGGGGCGGGTCACGCCATCGCGGTCCACCCAGACCTTGGGCGTCAGGCTGCCCGACAGGCAGATACTGTCGCCATCGCCCAGTCCCAGGAGCGCAGCGACCGGCGCATCGTCAAAAGCGATGACGTTGACAATCAGCATCTCGCCATCGCCCGCGCCGGCATTGGCACGCACCTTGGCCAGCGCATAGGGCTTGCCGGTTTTACTGCTGCGCTCCACCGGCTGGCCCAGTACGCGCCCGGATACCAATCCATCCATCATGCTTCAATCCCCCATTCAAGCCCTGCAGTTTAGCCGCTTGTGCCGCCGCTCCGGCCCAGATGCCAACGCACAGAACGCCAGCGCTGCAGACATCATGGATGGCGAGGCGGCTGTGCCGGCTTTTCGGCCTGCTCCGGGCCCGCCACCGGCCGCACCGCTGCGCCGTCCAAGGTCCTGAACGTGGGCAGCGGTGTTTTGCCCAGCACCCAGGCCATGCGCGAGCCCGCCCCGACCAGCGCGCCCATCACCCAGAAAACCCCTCCAACACCGATGGCCGCCCCTGCGGCACCAAACATCAGCGGCATGCACACGCTGGAGCCATTGATCAGCATCAGGCGCAAGCCCACGGCTTCGCCGTGGCGCTCTTCCGGGGTGATCTGGTGGAGCATGCTCATGGCCATGGGCTGCACACTGCCCAGGCCGATACCCAGCAGGGCGGAGCAAAAGGCCATGGCCCAGGCATTGGGCATCAGCGGGTAAATGGCAAAGATGGCGGCCGTCAGCACCATGGCGGCCATCACCACGGTCATCTCGCGCAGATGGCGCGAGATAACGGGCAACAGCACCCGAATGACAAAGGCGGCCAGCGCAAACACACCGAGCACGGCACCGATCTCGGAAGCCGACAGCCCCCGGTCATGGCCCAGCAGGGGCACGACAAAGGTGTGTACATCCCAGCAAGACGCGACCAGCCAGTTGACGATCAGCAAGCGCCGGAAGGACTGCTCGCGCAGCAGGTCCCAGGCATGGTGCGGCTGGCCATTGCTCTTGGGGGGCGCCGGCGCCACCTCCTGGGCGCTGCGCACACACCACCAGGCCACCACCGAGAACAACGCCAGCACCGCAAAAGCGATGCGGTAAGACAGGTTGTTGCCCGCCTGTCCGGTGGAGTGGTCGATGATCAGCCCGGTCACCATGGGCCCCAGAAAATTGGCAATCGCCGGGCCCAGCGACAGCCAGCTGAAGATCTGGCGCAGCTCACTGGCCTCATGGGCGACGCGGCCAGCATGGCGCTGCAGCGCGATGATGGAGATGCCGCAGCCGGCACCCGTCAGCAGCGCCGATACGCACAGCACCTCAAAGCGGGGAAAGGCCACACCGATGGCGGTGCCCACCAAGGCCAGCGCAATCGCCGCCAGCATGGGTTTCTTAAAGCCATGGCGGTCGGCGTAGCGGCCCGCCGGCAGCGCCAGAAACACCTGGGTCAGCGCAAAAAGACTGAGCAAGAACCCCACCGCGCCGGGGGTGTAGCCATCGCGCAGAGCCAGCAGCGGGGCTGCCAAGCGCGTGCCTGTCATGCAGGTATGGACAAAAAACTGGCCGATGATCAGCCGTATCAACTCGCGATTCACGCGTTCCTCTCAGCACCTTGGGCACTTGGCGCTTGCTTGGCCTGCATTGTCTGCTAAGGCAGGGCGGCTGCGCTGTCGCCTTCGTCCGTATCCGTGGTCAATGGAGCCCTCTCGCCGGCGCTCGGCGTCTCATGCACATGCGAGAGCCGTTTTTTGATCGCCCGCGTGCGCACATCGACCTGCTCGAACTTCTTGGCCGCCTGGTCCAGCGATTTGCGCGTGGCCTCCACCACCTCGCCAAATTTGTAGAACTCCGTCTTGACCTGGCCCAGCACCGCCCACACCTCGGAGCTGCGCTTTTCGATGGCCAGGGTCTTGAAACCCATCTGCAGGCTGCTGAGCATCGCCGCCAGATTGGCAGGCCCGGAGACCATCACCCGGCAGTCGTTTTGCAAGGCTTCCACCAAACCCGGCCGGCGCATCACCTCGGCAAACAGGCCTTCGGTGGGCAGGTAGAGCACCGCAAAATCGGTGGTATTGGGGGGAGACACATACTTGCTGTAGATCTTTTTGGCTTCCAGGCGGATCGAGTTCTCGAAGCCGAGGCTGGCCGACTGGATCGCCGCCTTGTCCATGCTCTCTTGCGCATCCATCAGGCGCTGGTAGTGCTCCACCGGGTACTTGGAATCGATGGGCAACCACACCGGCTTGTCGTCGCTGTGGCCCGGCAGGCGAATGGCGAACTCCACCATCTCATCGCTGCCCGGCACGGTCTTGACGTTCTTCGCGTACTGCTGGGCGGTCAGCACGTTGTCGATGATCATGCCCAGCTGCAGCTCGCCCCAGGTGCCGCGTGATTTGACATTGGTCATCACACGCTTGAGGTCGCCCACGCTGCCGGCCAGGGTCTGCATCTCGCCCAGGCCCTTGTGCACCTGCTCCAGGCGGTCGCTGACCAGCTTGAAGGATTCACCCAGGCGCTGCTCCAAGGTGGCATGCAGTTTTTCATCCACCGTCTTGCGCATCTCTTCGAGCTTGCTGGCGTTGTCGCTCTGGATGCTGGCCAGGCGCTCATTGAGCGTGCCGCGCAGCTGCTCGGCCTGCTGCTGGTTTGACTGCAGCAGCTGCGCGAGCTGGCGCCCTACCCCGTCCTGCAGGCCCGCCAGGTGCGACTGCACATCGGTCTTGAGCGTGGTCAGGCTGTGGTGGTTGGCACGGGTGAGCGCATCGACCCTCTGGGTCAGCGAGGTATCGAGCACCGACAGGCGCTGGTTGATGGCGGCATCGAGGTGGGCCAGGCGCTGGGCCAGCTGGGTCTCGAACCCGGCCAGCGCCTGCGTCAGCTCCTGGCGCCCCAGGCGGGATTCGGCCAGGCTCTGCGCCATGCGCGCTTCCAGCGATTCGCGGAACTCGCCCATCACATCCTGGCTGCCCTGGTTCAGCTCGCGCAGTTGCAGGCTGAGGTGTTGCGACAAGTGGCTGAGCGCGCCTTCGCTGCGCGCCAGGGCCTGCACCGTCTGCTGCTGGTCGCGGGCCTGGCGCTCCTGCTGCTGCAACCAGGCATCGCCCAGGTCTAGCTTGGGCCGGCGCAGCCACAAGATCAGCAAGTTGGCCAAGGCCGCCAGCAACAGCAAAGCCAGCAGCACCAGGCTGAGCAGCGAGCGATCCAGATCCAGATTCACAACCATTCCCCGTTGTTGAGAAGACTGCAAAAATAATAGCTGCTTACGCCCATCTGCTGGGCACAAACAGCTATGTTTATTGAAATATTTTGGTTCAATCGGGGCTGCGACGGCTTTGCGCCAGGGTATTGACCGGCGTGACCGGCGCCTGGCCGCCCAGGTAGGCGATCAGGTTGTCCGCCGCCAGCTGGGCCATGGCCCGGCGCGTGCCCATGGTGGAGCTGGCGATATGCGGCGTCAGCACCACGTTGGACAGTGCCAGCAGGTCGGGGTGTACCGCAGGCTCGCCCTCAAACACATCCAGGCCGGCAGCGGCGATGGTTTGGTTCGCCAAGGCCTTGGCCAGCGCCACATCATCGACGATACCGCCGCGCGCGATATTGATCAGCGTGGCAGTCGGCTTCATGCTGGCGATCTCGGCCGCGCCGATCGTGTGGTGGGCTTCAGGGGTGTAGGGCACAACCAGCACCAGGTGGTCGGCGGTGCTCAGCAGCTCTTGCTTGCCCACATAGCGGGCCTTGCAATCGGCCTCCAACGCGGGGCTGAGCCGCGAGCGGTTGTGGTACACCACCTGCATGCCAAAGCCATGGGCGCCGCGCCGGGCAATGGCCTGGCCAATGCGGCCCATGCCCAAAATGCCCAAGGTGCTGCCATGCACCTCGGCACCGGCAAACAGGTCGTAGCGCCAGTCCTTCCACTGGCCGGCGCGCAGAAAATGCTCGCTCTCGGTGATGCGGCGGGCCGTGGCCATCAGCAGCGCAAAGCCGAAATCGGCGGTGGTCTCGGTCAGCACATCGGGCGCATTGGTGGCTTGCACGCCGGCCGCCGTCATCGCGGCCACGTCAAAGTTGTTGTAGCCCACGGCCATATTGGCGCAAATCTGCAGCTGCGGGCAGGCGGCCAGCAAGGCCGCATCAATGCGTTGCGAGCCAGTGGTCAGCACGCCATCCATACCTTGCAGGCGCTCGGCCAGCTCGCTGGGCGACCAGGCCACATCGTCTTGGTTGGCGCGGACGTCGAAGTGCTGCTCCAGCACAGTGACCACTTCGGGAGAAATGGCGCGGGCAATCAGAATTTTCGGGCGGGACATCGGCAGTTTCCTCGGGGGTTCAGCGGAACCAGATAAAAGTCATCACGACAAACAGCGGCACCAGGATGGCGCAGGACCAGGCCATGTAGCCAAAGAAGCTGGGCATGCGCACCCCACGGCTTTCGGCAATGGCCTTGACCATCATATTGGGGGCATTGCCGATATAGGTATTGGCACCCATGAAGACCGCACCCGCAGAAATAGCCGCCAAGGTGCTGCCCATCGAGGTCATCAACACCTGCGGATCAGCCCCGGCAGTATTGAAGAACACCAGGTAGGTGGGCGCATTGTCCAAAAAGCTGCTGAGCAGGCCTGTCGCCCAGAAGTACATCGCCGGGTCGGGCGTTCCATCGGGCCGGGTCACCGCGCGCACCACGGCAGCAAAAGGCCCGTTGGTGCCCGCCTGCAGCATCGCGATGACGGGGATGATAGTCAGGAAAATGCCGGCAAACAGCTTGGCCACTTCCTGCATCGGGCCCCAGTCAAACTGGTTGGCCGCGTGGGCAGAGGCCGGCGTGAGCTTGAAGGACAGCACGGCCACCATGATCAGCCCCAGGTCGCGCAAAACGGATGGCAGGCCCACCACCACACCAGCCACTTCCCATTGGATATCGGACTTCCAAAACCCGCTCATCAGCACCAGTGCAATCACCGCGCCCAGCAGCACAAAATTGATCTTGCCCTCAAAGCCCAGGCCATGGGTGTCGGGCGTGGGGTCGCTGTGCGGCATCGGCGTATCAAAGCGCAGCATGTAGCGGTCCAGCAAATAGAAGATCACCAGCAGCGAGGCCACCAGGAAAAAGGTTTCGGCAAAGATATGGCGCACGGTCCAGAAGAAATCCACGCCCTTCAAAAATCCCAGGAACAGCGGCGGATCGCCCAGCGGCGTGAGCGAGCCCCCGGCGTTGGAGACGATGAAGATAAAGAACACCACCACATGCGCGCAACTTCTGCGCGCATCATTGGCGCGGATCAGGGGGCGGATGAGCAGCATGGAGGCGCCGGTGGTGCCCATGAAGCTGGCCAGCACGGCGCCAATCGCCAAGATGGCCGTGTTCAAACCGGGCGCGCCATGCAGATTGCCGCGAATGTAGATACCGCCCGAGACGGTGAACAAGGCGGTGAGCAAGATCACAAAGGGAATGTATTCGGCCACCAGCGCATGGGCCAGGCTACCGACGGCCAGCCCGGGGCCGAACACCGCCGCAAACGGCAGCAAAAATGCCAGCGCCCAAAAAGCAGCCACCTTGCCAAAATGGTGGTGCCAAAAGCGGGGCAGAAACAAGGGCATCAGCGCGATCGACAGCAAGATGCCAGCAAACGGCACGCCCCACAGCAGCGACAGGTCAGCACCATTGAGCGTGGCCGCGCTGGCCCATCCTGGCACCGCCAGCAAAGCGGCAAGCACTGCCCTGCCCCAGCCTCGATTCCAGCCCCCACATCGCTGCCCTAACTGCGCCATCGCCTGCTCCTTGTGTTTGTGCTTTTCCATGCTTGGCAGCCCGGCACACACCGGGGCTCACGCAGCCCGGTGATTTTAGTCAGCAGCCAAGGGGAAAGGCCTCTCCAGCAGAGCCGCCGCTATCCCGATTAACCCGCACGTGCAGGCGCGGGGGCCACGCCCTGGGGCGGCACATGCTGGCTGGGCGACAGATTGAACACCTGGCGCAGATAGGCCAGGTACTTCTCGTCGTCGCACATGCTTTTGCCCGGCGTGTCCGAGATCTTGGCCACCGGCTGGCCGTTGCAGCGGGTCATCTTGATGACGATCTGCAGCGGCTCGTAGCCCAGGTCATTGGTCAGATTGGTGCCCACTCCAAAGGCCAGTTGGCAGCGGCCTTGGAAGCGCTGAAACAGCGCAATCGTGCGCGGTATCGTCAGCGCATCGCTGAAGATCAAAATCTTGGTCAGGGGATCGACCTTGTGCAGCTTGTAGTGGGCAATCAGGCGCTCGCCCCACAGAAAAGGGTCGCCGCTGTCATGCCGCGCGCCATCAAAGAGCTTGCAAAAGTACAGGTCAAAGTCGCGCAGGAAGGCATCCATGCCATAGACATCGGACAGCGCAATGCCCAGATCGCCCCGGTACTCCTTGGCCCACATGTCAAAGCCGTAGATCTGGCTCTCGCGCAGACGCGGGCCCAGCGCTTGGCAGGCCTGCAGGTATTCATGGGCCATGGTGCCCAGGGGCGTCAAGCCCAGCTGTTGGGCAAACAAGGTGTTGCTGGTACCGGCCAACTGGCCGCGCCGCTCACCAGGCAAGGCCGGGTGGGTGGCCACACCCAAGCCGCCTACCAGGCTGCCCAGCACCTCGCGCTGCCAGCGATGGCTGAAGCGCCGGCGCGTTCCGTAGTCCGCGATCTTCAGCGCCTCCAGCCCCGGCTCACGCATGGCGGTGATCTTGGCCGACAAACGCCGGCGCCCTTCGGCCCAGTCGGGCTCGGGCTGGGTGTTGCGAAAGTAGACCTCGTTGACGATGGCCAACACCGGAATCTCGAACAGCACGGTGTGCAGCCAGGGGCCGGTGATGGTGATGTCGATCTCGCCACCAGGCAAGGGGCTGACCGTGATGTATTTTTCCTTGAGCTGGTAGAGCCGCAGAAAATCAATGAAATCACTTTTGATAAAGCGCAGCGACTGCAGGTAGGCCAATTCGTCATCGGCAAAGCGCAGGCTGCACAGGTGCTGGATTTCTGCGCGAATCTCTTGCACATAAGGTGCCAGTTGCACACCGGGGTTGCGGCAGCGGAATTTGTATTCCACCTGTGCCCCCGGAAAATGGTGCAGCACTACCTGCATCATGGTGAACTTGTACAGGTCAGTGTCCAGCAGACTTTGGATAATCATGGTTGGCAGCACAGGGTTGCGCGCCAGCACCCGCAGCAGCCAACCAGCCGCCACAGGCAGACGCCATGTCTCATCTTTTCAACCCCGCGCCTTTTTCATAAGGTCGCAACAGCGGCAAGTGTAGGCGATTGCCCGCTGCCCTGTTGCAAGGCAGGGCAAGGGCCTTTAGGACACCTGCAAGGCCTGCAGCGCCTCACGTGTGGCCGGGGGCAGCGCCACGGGGCGGCGGCTGCTGCGGTCCACATACACATGCACAAAATGGCCACAGGCGGCGCTTTGCGATTCGCCTGCCACAAAGATCGCCAGTTCATAGCGCACACTGCTTTGACCGAGGTGCGCCACACGCACACCGACATCCACATCCTGCGGATAGGACACCGGCGCAAAATAATGGCACTGGGTCTCCACCACCAGGCCAATACAGGGGCTCGCTTCAATATCGAGCACCCCCTTGTCGATCAGCAGGCGGTTGACGGCGGTATCGAACCAGCTGTAGTAGACGACGTTGTTCACATGCCCGTAGGCATCGTTGTCCGACCAGCGCGTGGTGACACGCACAAACTGCGCGTAGGCAGAACGGGTCTGCGGCTGGGGCCGCTCGGAGTGCTGCTGGGAAGACATCGTGGCGATCCTGGTCACAGAGTTGGGAGGCATTTTAGGTGGGCGGCTGGCGAGCGCCAGCACCGCCATGCATCGTTGGGGACAGGCCCCTGCATCGGCTGCCATCGCGCTGTCACATGGCTGCACTACAACTGCAGATGACTCGTTGACGGCCTGGCTGAATGGTGCCTGGATTTGTTGCGTTATCAACCAACAAAACAATGGTAGGTGATTGAAATCAAACCAGAAAGCCTTTTTTGCTGCACTGCACAAAAAAGGCTTGCAAAAGACGCGCAGATGCCCAACAATAGAGTCATTGTGCAGTGCAGCAAATTTCTGAGCAATGCACAACTATCCGGAACACGTACCGTGCCCGGACTTGTACCTTCACAACTTCTTTCGAGACGGAGTATGAACATGGCATTGACCCCTGACCAAATCCTGGCTGCACACAAGGCAAATCTGGAAACCCTGCTGGGCCTGACCAACAAGGCCTTCGAAGGCGTGGAAAAGCTGGTGGAGCTGAACGTGGCCGCTACGCGCGCTGCCCTGTCCGACGTATCGGCCAACACCTCGGCCGTGCTGGATGCCAAGAACGCCCAAGACCTGATGAGCGTGCAAAGCGGCTTGCTGCAGCCCATGGCTGAAAAGACCGCCGCTTACAGCCGCCACCTGTACGAAATCGCTGCTGCCACCAGCCTGGAATTCAGCAAGGCTTTCGAGAACAAGGCCGTTGAAGCCCAATCCAAGTTCAACGAATTTGTCGACACCGCGGCCAAGAATGCACCTGCCGGCTCCGAAAGCGCCGTCGCTGTGATGAAGACCGCTGTGGCTGCCGCCAACAACGCTTATGACTCCGTGCAAAAGGCTGTCAAGCAAGCGGGTGAAGTGGCAGAAACCAACTTCAACACCATCACCAACAACGCCGTCAAGGCTGCAGGCAACGTCAGCGCTGCTACCGCCAAACGCCGTTAATTCAGGCCTGTGAACGGAGGCGGTGTGTGGCCCAAGACCTACAGTTTGGTCAAATTTGGGCCCAGCCTCTGGACAAAGACAAGGGTAAACCCTAGAATACACCTATTGCATTGATGCATTCAGTGCACCCAGTTGTCTCCTTGGATCTTTTCGAAACCTGGTTTCTTGGATCCTTTTAAAGCCCGGCCTTGCCGGGCTTTTTTTTGTCTACCGCCGATACCTGCAAGTGGCTCTTAACAGGCCGGCACTTAAGACCCTCTGAATAAGCACAGGCGCTGCAATGGTTTAAATAGAAACAATTCTTGTTTCAATTAAGATCGCACATCCAACTTTACAGAGACGTCTTGCCCTATGCATTCTTTCAAAATCCTTGCACTGGCTTGCGCCATCACGGCAGCCACTGCCGCAACTGCACACGCCCAGGAAGTGGTCAACCTGTACTCTGCCCGCCACTACGCGACCGATGAAGCGCTCTATAACAACTTTACAAAAGCGACTGGCATCAAGATCAACCGCGTGGACTCTGACGACGCAGGCATTGTGGCCCGCCTGAAAGCTGAAGGCGCCGCCTCCCCCGCCGACGTGGTGCTGATGGTCGATGCCGCACGCCTTTATCGCGGCGAAAAAGACAAGCTCTTCCTGCCGATCCGCTCGGCCAAGCTCGAAGAGGTGATCCCTGCCAACCTGCGTGCCCAACCGGAAGCCGATGGTGGCATCACCTGGTTCGGCCTGTCGACCCGCGCCCGCGTCATTGCCTACAACAAGGCCAAAGTGAACGCCGAAGACGTGGACAGCTATGAGAAGCTGGCCGACCCCAAGAACAAGGGCAAGATCTGCATCCGCTCGGCTTCGCACCCCTACAACCTGAGCTTGTTTGGCGCGGTGACCGAGCACATTGGCGAAGCCAAGGCCCAGCAGTGGCTGCAAGGCGTCAAGGACAACCTGGCACGCCCACCCAAGGGCGGTGACACCGACCAGATCAAGGCCGTCGCTGCCGGTGAATGCGATATCGCCGTCACCAACAGCTACTACTTCGCGCGCCTGATGCGCTCCAGCAACCCCGACGATGTCGCAGTCGCCAACAAGGTCAGCGTGGTGTTTCCCAACCAAAGCAGCTGGGGTACGCACCTGAACATCGCCGGTGGCGCAGTCGCCAAGTACAGCAAGAACAAGGACAACGCCGTCAAGTTCCTGGAGTACCTGGCCAGCCCGGAAGCCCAGACCTATTTCGCCAACGGCAACAACGAGTGGCCCGCCGCCAAGAATGTGCAGACCGACAACCCTGCGCTCAAGGCCATGACCCAGGACAAGCCCTTCAAGAGCGAAACCATCCCCATCAGCGCCGTGGGCAGCAACATGGCCAAGGTCCAGCAAATGCTGGACCGCGCAGGCTTCCAATAAGCACCCCTACTCTGTCACTAAAAGCCCGTTCGCGGGCTTTTTTTGTGCCCGCTCGCAGGGGCTGGCTCAGCTAAGATGGCCTGATTCAACAAGCAGGAGACACAGCGATGGACATCGCCAACAAGGTATTTATCGTCACAGGCGGCGCATCGGGCCTGGGAGAAGGCACGGCACGCATGCTGGCGCGAGAAGGCGCGACCGTCGTCATCGCCGACATGCAGGCCGAAAAAGGCCAGGCACTGGCGCAAGCGCTGGGTGGCGCGTTTGTGCAATGCGACGTGTCGAACGCCGAGCAAGCCCAGGCTGTGGTGAGCAAGGCCGTATCGCTGGGCAAGCTGTTTGGCCTGGTGAACTGCGCAGGCATTGCACCGGCAGAAAAGACTGTCGGCAAAAAGGGCGCCCATTCGCTGGAGGTGTTCAGCAAGACCATCACGGTCAACCTGATCGGCAGCTTCAACATGATCCGCCTCTGCGCCGAAGCCATGGGCCACAACGAACCCGAAGCCACTGGCGAGCGCGGCGTGCTGATCTCGACGGCCAGCGTGGCTGCCTATGACGGCCAAATCGGCCAGGCCGCCTACGCCGCCTCCAAGGGTGGCGTAGTGGGCATGACCTTGCCGATTGCCCGCGATCTGGCGCGCAGCGGCATCCGCAACATGACCATTGCCCCCGGCATTTTTGGCACCCCCATGCTGTTTGGCATGCCCCAGGAAGTGCAGGACGCACTGGCAGCGGGCGTGCCCTTCCCCAGCCGCCTGGGCACCCCCGAGGACTATGCCAAGCTGGTCAAACATATCGTAGAGAACGACATGCTCAACGGCGAGGTGATTCGCCTCGATGGCGCCATTCGCCTGGCACCCAAGTAATCCCGGGGCCTGCGGGCCTTGCAGGCAAAAAGCCGATCTGCTGGGCAACCCAGCGATCGGCTTTTTCTGTGCGGCAGACATGCAGCAGCCATGAAAAAAGCCTTCTTGCCGCATGACAAGAAGGCTTTCGGAATCTGGCGGAGTGGACGGGACTCGAACCCGCGACCCCCGGCGTGACAGGCCGGTATTCTAACCAACTGAACTACCACTCCTGGCAGGAAGCTTTGCT
>NZ_JANUDY010000009.1 GCF_024809975.1 Comamonas sp. BIGb0152 | reverse complement strand
TCATCGATGCGCGCTGCTGGCTTTCCTGACATGCGGACTCCTATCAAAAATTGAAAAATGATAGTTCATAACTACTAATTTAACAATTTCGATAGGGTTCTACACCTCATGCCAACGTATACGGCAAGTGAAGGCGGCGGCGCTATTTCAAGGCAGCAACACCACCGCCCCCTGAGTCCGGCCCGCCTCCAAATCGGCATGGGCGGCAGCCACATCCGCCAGCGCATAGCGCCGGCCAATGGCGGGTTGGATGACGCCCTGCGCCACTGCCTGCAGCACGGCGGTGGCGCGCTGCTGGTACTCGGCTGCCGTTGCGGTGTGTGCGGCCAGCGAGGGGCGGGTGATGTAAAGCGAGCCCTTGGCATTGAGGGTGGCCATCTCGACAGCGGGGGGCGCGCCGGTGGTGGCGCCGAAGGAGACCATCAGCCCACGGGGGCGCAGGCAGTCCAGCGATGCGGCAAAGGACAGCTTGCCCAGGCCGTCGTAGACCACATCGGCCATGCGCCCGCCGGTAGCAGCACGCAGTTGGGCCGCCAGGGTCAGGGGATCGAACACCAGCGCCTGGTCGCAACCGGCGGCCAGCGCCCGGGCCTGGCTTTGCGGTTTGGACACCACGCCGATGACGGTGGCCCCCAGGTGCTTGGCCCAGGACGCCATCAACTGCCCCACGCCGCCCGATGCACCGTAGAGCAGCACGGTGGTACCCGGCCCCACCGCATAGGTGCTCGTCAGCAGGTACTGCGCCGTAATGCCTTTGAACAAGACGGCGGCAGCCTGCTCAGCACTGATGCCTTCGGGCAGCTTGACCAGGCGCTCGGCCGGGTAGAGCCGCTCGCTGGCATAGGCGCCCAGGGGGCCGGTGGCATAGGCCACCCGGTCGCCCACGGCAAACTGGTCGACCCCGGCGCCCAGCGCCAGCACCCGGCCAGCGCCCTCCAACCCCAGGCCCGACGGCAGCGGGATCGGCGCGATGCCCTTGCGCTGCAGCACATCGAGCGGGTTCACACCCATTGCCTCCTGCGCCAGCCAGACCTGCCCCGGCCCGGGCGCGGTGGCAGCCACCTCTTGCAGTTGCATGCCTTCCGGGCCACCGGCTGCTGTCAAACGAATCACTTGGGCCATTCATCACTCCTTGCAGTACGCATCCAAACCGTCAGCATAAGAAGATCGGAAAAAATGATAAATACTCAGCCATACAGCTCATAACTGCACTGCATGCAGCAATCTTCGATGGGCTTTGCTGCACTGCCCAACGGCCAATTTGCGTCAATTGCGCATAAGAATCCTGGAAAAGTGACAGTGCATACCAACCTGGCTTGGCATACCATGGCCGCCCATGACTGCGCAATCGTTTACATTGAATTACAGAAATAGCTTGCGCCGGGCCCGGCAGACCGGGCAATGAAGGCCGCTATCCCGCTCGCCAGGCCCTGGTGTCTGCTCTTGCTGCTGGCATGGCTGAGCCTGGCCAGCACCGCCCGGGCCCAGCCCCGTTGCGCACCCCAGATACAGTCGGTGCAGGCGGCCCCTGCCGCCGCAGGCGCGGACAACAGGGAGCGGCCCACACAAGGCTGGGTAGACGTAGCGCTGCCCGACAACTGGGCCTTGCGCTGGCCCGGCCACAGCGGAACAGTCTGGTACCGCATTGACTGGACACCGGGATGCACGCCGGACGATAGCCTGCAAGCGCCCCTGGCCTTGGGCATGGATGGCGCCAGCATGGCCGCAGAGGTATTCGTCAACGCCAGCCTGCTCTGGCGGGATGCGGCCTTGCAAGAGCCCCTGTCCCGCAGCTGGAACATGCCACGCTGGTGGCTGCTGCCCGCAGACACTTTGCAAAATGGATCCAATACGCTGTGGATCGGCGTGGTGGGGCTGTCTGCGCTAGCACCGGGGCTAGGCCAGATCCGGCTGGGGCCTGCAGACGAGGTAGCGGCCATCAGCGCGCGCAACCATTGGCGCCAGCGCACCGTGTACGAGCTGACTGCGGGCATGGCCGTGGCCGCAGGCGCCCTGTTCTCGGTGGTGTGGCTGCTGCGCCGGCGCGAGCAGGCGTTTGGCTGGTATGCCCTGGTGTCGCTCAGCTGGGCAGCCTACCTCACCACCGTGCTCGTCACCTCGCCCTGGCCTTTTCCAAGCACCCTGGCCATGTCGCGGCTCAATATTGTGCTGTTTGTGATCTATGTGCTGGCATTTTGCAAGTTCACCTGGCGTTTTGGCAGCCAGCATCTGCCCCGCACGGAGTGGCTGCTGCAAGGCCTGGCTGCCACCGCTGTGCTGGCCACGGTGCTGGCTCCGTCCTCGGCGGCCTCTGCCGTGTTTACGGTGGTCTGGATGGGTTTTGCGCTGGCGATGATGGTCTGTTGCCTGCAATTTCAGTGGCATGCCTGGCGCCCCAGGCCAGGGGTACGCGACCCCCAGCACATGCTGCTGGCGCTGTGCTGGCTGCTGGTCATTGTGGTGGGCGTGCACGATATCCTGCTGATTACCCAAGGCTGGCAGGCCCACGAGAGCTGGGGCGCGGTCATGGGCCCGGTCGCAACGCTGCTGATGGCGCTGTTGGTAGGCGGGCGACTGGCGACTGGCATGCGGCGTATCGAGCGCTTCAACGACGAGCTGGAGACCCGCGTGGCCCAGGCGCGCCGCGAGCTGGAGCAAGTGCTGGCGCGTGAACATGTTCAGGCCCTGGAGCATGCCAAACTGCAGGAGCGGGTGCAGATTGCGCATGATTTGCACGATGGCCTGGGCGGCAGCCTGGTACGCGGCTTGGCCTTGGTGGAGCAATCCCCCAACGGTCTGCCCCATGCCCGGGTGCTGTCGCTGTTCAAACATATGCGCGACGACCTGCGCCAGGTGATCGACCATGGCTCCAGCGCCGGGGCCACCGTGCCCCAGACGCCCGTGCAATGGGCGGCGCCGCTGCGCCACCGCTTTACCCTTATCCTCGAAGAGCTCCATGTCATGTCGCATTGGCGGGTTGCGCCCCAGTGGCCAGCCGGGCACCGCCCCAGCACCTTGCAGTGCATGGGCCTGACCCGGCTCCTGGAAGAGGCGCTATCCAACGTGATCAAACACAGCCGTGCACGCCATCTGCTGGTCGAGATCGACACCGAGACCCCGTTGCAGCCTGCGTGCCTGCGCTTGCGCATCAGCGACGATGGCGTGGGCTTTGATGTGGAGGCGGTGCAGCGCGCCGGGCTGTCGGTCGGCATGCGCAGCATGGCGGCCCGCGCGCAACGCATTGGTGCCCAGCTGGATGTGCAGTCCGGTCTCGATGGCACCCGGGTACAGGTGGTGCTGCAACTGCCCGAAGCCACCGCACCAGGCGCTTTGCCCGCTCGCCAGCCCGTGTGCAAGCTTTAGGCGGGTGGCCGCCCCAGCAGCTGGCACAGCTCCGTCAGATTGCGCACCAGCGCATGGGGCGGCTGGCTGCCCAGGGGCCAGCGCAGGGCCGCTGTAGCGTCTACGCGCTGGTGGTGGTCCAGCTCCTGGCGCTGCACCCAGGCCGCTTGCATGCCGCAGGCCAAGGCGCCTTGCACATCCAGCTCTGCGTCATCGCCCACATGCAAAAACGCGCCGAGCTCAACGCCTGCGCGTTGGGCTGCAGCGGCAAAGATGCGGGGGTCGGGCTTGGCCACCCCTACCTCACGGGCGCTGGTGCTGGCAACAAACCAGGGCGACAGGCCCACTAGGTTCAGCTGCGCGTTGCCATTGGAGACAGCGACCAGCGGGTAGCGTGACGACAGCCAGACCAGCGCATCTTCAACCTCGGCAAACCAGGTCACTTGGTTGCGGGCCGCAAAAAACTGCGCAAAGACCGCATCGACCAGCGCCTCATCGCCGCCGCTTTGCTGCAGTGCGCGCCGGATGAACTGCTGGCGGAAGTGCGTCATGTCGTGGGCCAGGTGCACAAAATCATCGCGCACCGACTGGCGAATGCGCTGGGCATGGGCCGGGTCTTGCAGCAGCGCGGCCGTTGCAGGGGCATGCGCCAGCAAAAAGGCGTGCTGTGCGGCCTCCGCCGCCTTCAAGGTGGGCAGCACGGGCCACAGGGTGTCATCCAGGTCAAGGCTGATGGCACGGATTCGGGAGAGATCAAGCATGGCGCCCAGCATAGCGGATCACTGCGGCTTGGTGTGCCACTGCCGTCCGCTGCCCGACAAGCGCGCGCGGGCCCGCTGCGCCCAGGGGTATGCGCCGCGGCCAGTCGCCAAGCTGCGACAATCTTGGCCATGGTTTCACGCTTCCGACCCGAGCCTCTTGGCCAACCCCTTCCTGACCGAACCGGCATCCTGCTGTGCAACCTGGGCACACCCGATGCCCCCACCACGGCGGCCACCCGCCGCTACCTGGCCGAGTTTCTGAGCGACCAGCGCGTCGTCGAGATCCCGGCCCTGGTCTGGAAACCGATCCTGCATGGGGTGATTCTGCGCACCCGGCCGGCCAAGTCGGCCGCCAAATACCGCAGCGTCTGGATGCCCGAAGGCTCGCCGCTGGCCGTCTGGACCGACAAGCAGGCCAAGCTGCTGCGCGGCAGCCTGGGCGAAGCGGGCCACCAGGTGCTGGTGCGGCCGGCGATGCGCTATGGCAACCCCTCGATCGCCAGCCAGCTCGATGCCTTCAAGGCCGAGGGCGTGCGCCGCGTGCTGGTGCTGCCGCTCTATCCGCAGTACTCAGCCACCACCACCGCCAGCGTGGTCGATGCCGTCAATGCCTGGTGCGCCCGCGCGCGCGATATCCCCGAGATCCGCTTTGTGCGCAGCTACCACCGCGACCCGGGCTACATCAAGGCTTTGGCCCAGAGCGTGCGCAAGCAGTGGCAGATCGACGGCCGGGCACCCAAGCTGGTGATGAGCTTCCATGGCATCCCCGAGCGCAATGTGCGCCTGGGCGACCCCTACCAGCAGCAGTCGCAGGAGACGGCCCAGCTGCTGGCCGCCGAGCTGGGGCTGGCCCAGAGCGAGTACCTGCTCACCTTCCAGTCGCGCTTTGGCAAGGCCAAATGGCTGGAGCCCTATACCGAACCCAGCCTGATCGCGCTGGCCCAGCAAGGCCTGCGCCATGTGCAGGTGATGTGCCCGGGCTTCCCCGCCGATTGCCTGGAGACCCTGGAAGAAATCAACCAGGAGGTGCGCGAAGCCTTTGTGCATGCCGGCGGCCAGCAGTTCGACTACATTGCCTGTTTGAACGACCAGCCCAGCTGGATAGCCGCCTTGCGCACGCTGGCCCTGCAGCACCTGCAGGGCTGGGACACCGGCAACCAGCCGGCTGAGCAAAGATAGACCCTGACCGATCGCCGCACCATGCCCCTCCTCTCCCCCTACCGGCCCGAGCAGCGCGAACGCGTGCTGGGCCTGTCCCTGCACGAAGCGCAGCAACCCTATGTGGCCCCGATCGTGCAAACCCTGGCAGAACTCCACCCCCGGCTCGGCGCCCACCTGATTGGGCATGGCGAGCAGATTGCCGGCTTTTTCCTGATCGACCAGGATTACGCCCAGCACTACCCCTTTGCCTCGGCGGACAGCGTGGGCCTGCGCAGCTTCTTTATCGACCAGCGCTTTCAGGGCCTGGGCCTGGCCAAGCGCAGCCTGCAGGCGCTGCCCGATTACCTGCGCGCCCAGCACATGGCCGCCGCCGCTGTTTTTTTGACGGTGAACTGCAAGAACGAGGCCGCCATTCCGCTGTACCGCCAGTGCGGCTTTGAAGACACCGGCGAGCTGTACCTGGGCGGCGGCTACGGCCCGCAGCACATCATGCGGCTGGCGCTATAGCGCGCCCATCTCCGCCTGCCCCGATATCCCGCATTGACCCACCACAAGGCCCCTGGCGCCTGCCCCGCGCCGCCAGCCCTACCCACAACAAAGATTCCCTTGTCCGACACGCCCCTGACCCCTCCCGAACCTCGTCCTTCCCTGCTGTGCGCCGAGCTGCTGCAGGCCCGGCAACTGCGCCTGCGCATTGACCCGGCCCAGCTGGGCTTTGCCAGCACCGCCGAGCTGGTGCAAGAGCCCTTCTCTTGGATCGGCCAGCAGCGCGCGCAGGCGGCGGCCGAGTTTGGCCTGGCGATGGACCCGCCCGACTACCACCTGTTTGTGCTGGGCGAAGAAGGCAGCGGCCGCACCTCCTTGCTGCGCCAGGCCATGCAGACCGAGGCGCTGCGCCGGCCTGCCGCGCAAGATATCGCCTTTGTGCACAACTTCGCCGTGCCTGAGCGCCCCCAGGCCCTGCGCCTGCCCGCTGGCCAGGGCCGCAGCCTGCGCCGCCGCATCGAGGCCCTGATTGACAAGCTGCCCGAGCAGTTGGACAAGGCCGTGCAGCAAGAGCAGCACCGCAGCCAGATCGAGCAGTTGTACAACCAGGCCCGCCAGGCCGAAGAAGCCGCATTTGGCACGTTGCACGACTGGGCCCACAGCGCAGGCCTGCGCATCCGCCGTGAAGAGGGCCAACTGGTGGTGGAGAGCCAGGACAGCGCCCCCGCCGGCACAGGCGCCGGGCAGCAGCGCGCAGACGAGCCGGGCGCATTGGCTCCGACGGAGCCTCTGCAGGGTCAGACCCTGGCAGACCCTGATGATCTGCCGCTAGCCCTGCAAGACCTTGCCGATACCGACACGGCGGACCCGGCGCTGCTGCTCTCGCCCGGCGAAGGCCCGGAGCCAGATGCCGCAGATGCCGCCCCCAACGCTTCGCCTACCGACGATCTGGAATACCAGCTGCGTTTGCAGTTGGCACAGTTCCGTGGCCAGGTGCGGCAGGCACAGATGGCGCGTGATGCGGCGCTCAACCTGTTCTACCAATCCCTGGCCACCCCACTGTGGCAGGCAGCGGCCGCGCAGGTGCTCGATGGACTCACGCCCAGCCCTGAGCATTTGGCCACCTTGCAGCGCTGGCTGTCCCAGATGCAGGCCGAATGGCTCAAGAACATGGCGCTGTGGGTGCCGGGCAGCATTGCCCAGGATGCCGAAGCGCTGCTGGACCAGACCGACAGCATTGAGGGCGAAGGCGAAAGCCAGGACGCACGCGACGATGCCCGCGCCATGCGGGAGGCCAAGCGCAAGGCGCTGCGCGCGCTCAGCCAGCTCAACCTGATCGTGGACCACCATGGCGAGGCCCACGCCCCCGTGGTGCTGGAGGACCAGCCCAGCCTGCGCAACCTGTTTGGCACCATCGACCCGCCGGAGGACGACGAACGGCGCAGCGATTTCTCCTGCATCCGCGCCGGCAGCGTGCTGCGCGCCGATGGCGGATTTTTGATGCTGCACCTGCGCGATCTGCTGGGTGACGAAGGCAGCTGGCAGGCCTTGCGCCGGGTGCTGCGCACGCGCCAGTTGCGCATCGAAGATGTGCACGCCGCCCATGGCCCCAGCAGCAGTGGCGCCATGCTGCCCGAGCTGCTGCCCCTGAACTTCAAGCTCGTGCTGGTCGGCTCCGAAGAGGCCTACTACCAGCTGCAGGAAAGCGACCCGGACATGGCCCGGCGCTTTCGTGTCAAGGTCGATTTTGCCGAGCAGTTCAAGGCATCCACCGCCACCTACCGCGCCACCGCCGCGCTGATGGCGCAGCGCTGCAAGCTCTACCAGCTGCCGCACTGCGATGCCAGCGCCGTTGCCCGGCTGCTGGAGCAATCCCACCGCGAGGCAGACGACCAACAGCGCCAAAGCGGTCGCTTGAACCAGCTCGAAGCCTTGCTGCTCGAAAGCGCTCAACTCGCCCGGCAATCAGGTCAGCAATCGGGCCAGGACCGCCTGGTGCAAGCGGCCGATGTCGAGGCCGCGCTGGCCGCGCAGCGCCTGCGCCACAACGCCATGGAGCAGGACCTGCATGCCGCCATCAGCGAGGGCGAGCATGTGATCGCCTTTGCCGGCAGCCAGGTCGGCCAGATCAATGGGCTGTCGCAGATCGACACCGGCGACCACCGCTTTGGCCTGCCGGCGCGTATCACCGCGCGCAGCCATGCGGGCCAG
This sequence comes from Comamonas sp. BIGb0152, assembly GCF_024809975.1. GTDB lineage: Bacteria > Pseudomonadota > Gammaproteobacteria > Burkholderiales > Burkholderiaceae_C > Comamonas. Next base: position 246,407 of record NZ_JANUDY010000009.1, on the reverse strand, counting down.
GAAGGGGTGATGAACATCGAGCGCGAGGTGGCCATGTCCGGCCCCATCCACGACAAGGGCGTGCTGATTTTGCAAGGCTATCTGACAGCGCTGTTTGGCCACCTGGCGCCGCTGGCGCTCAATGCCTCGGTGGTGTTTGAGCAAGAGTACAGCGGTGTCGAAGGCGATTCGGCCAGCTGCGCCGAGCTGTATGCGCTGCTGTCATCGCTGTCGGGCATGCCGCTGCGCCAGAGCATTGCGGTGACGGGCGCGCTCAACCAGCATGGCGAGGTATTGCCCGTGGGCGGCCTCAATGAAAAGATCGAAGGCTGGTTTGACCTTTGCGCCGCGCAGGGGCTGGACGGCAGCCATGGCGTGCTGATTCCCGCCCGTAACCAGCGCCACCTGATGCTGGCCGAGCGCGTGGTGCAGGCCGTCGAGGCCGGGCAATTCCATGTCTACACGGCCGAGCATGTGGGCCAGGGCCTGGCCTTGCTGGCAGGCCAGTGCGACCTGCCCGCCAGCGCAGCACACCCATCGGAAGAAGCGCAGCGCCTGCCGTTGGCATTGCTGCAAGCGGCCGAGGCCACCTTGCTGCAGTACCGCCTGGCCTGCCAGCGTGCCGATGCGCCGCGCCCCCGCGCCCAGCGGGCCCGCCAGCGCCAGCTGCGCAAGCCGGCCAGCCGCCCGCCGCTGGGCTGAGGCAAGGGCCGGCCTGCCGAGGCTTAGGCCTCGTCGGGTACCGGCAGGTCCTGCGAGGCTGCAGCAGCCAGCTGCAGGCGCAACTGGGCGTTTTCCAGCTCCAGTTCTTGGACGCGGGCACGCAAATCGCTGATCTGCTGCTGGGCTTTGTCGAGCGCAGCATCCACCGCCTCGGCACCGTGCGCGGCCGACGGTGCGCTTTGCGGGGCTTCGGCCTCGGGCGCCTCGTCCTTGGGTTTGCGCTTGGCATCACGCACCTGCTTGACCACCTGCTTCAAGCCATCCTTGCCGCCTTGCGCGGCGGCCTGCTGTTCTTCATGCGGCAGGCTGGCCACCACGGCGGCGGCATTGATGGAGATGTCGCCGGCCTTCAAGGCCTCCACCAGCGCAGGGGCAGCGCTTTTCTGGATCTTCTCGATCTGTGCCACCTGGCTGCTCGACAGCCGGGCAGCTTTGGCAATCGCCTCACGGGTAGCTACCTTTTCCAGCTCGGCCGCATCGACGGGCGAGAAAGCCTCGTCGGCATTGCTGACGGCAAGCGCTTCGCCTTCATCCGCCTGTGCAGCCACCGGGTGGGCCTTCTCCAGCTTGCGGTGCTCCAGAATCTCGCGCTTGCGCAGGGCCAGCACACCGCGCTGGAAATCCGAGACACTGCGGCGCCCCAGGTGCTGGTCAATCATCCACAGGTAAACATCCTGCATGGACTGGAACTGGGTGTTCTGCACCGTGTTGAAGGGCAGGCCATGCTTTTGGCAAATGCCGTAGCGGTTGTGCCCGTCGACCAGCACATTGCCCCACAGCACCAGCGCATCGCGGCAGCCTTCGGCCAAGATGCTGCGCTCCAGCGAGGCATGCTCGTCGGGGGTCAGCGGGTCGATGTAGGCCTTGAGTTCTTCGTTGACAACAATATCCATAATGCGTGACGGCGGCTGGGTGCCGCCGTTGGGTAATCCTTAAAAAAGCTTGCACCGATTGTAGAAGTGCGCAAAAGTGGCAGCCGCTTGACAAGGATTTGACTGCCATGAACAAGACTGAACTGCAGGCCATGATGGCCGTGCTGAAAGCCCGCTTTGAGGCCCACGAAGCACGCCACCCGGCGCTGGACTGGGCCCAGGTGCAACAGCGCCTGGAAAAAAACACTGCCGCCCAGAAGGCGCTGGCGCAGATGGAGGCCACCGGCGGCGAGCCCGATGTGATCTTGCACGACAGCGCCAGCGGCCAGCTGCTGTATGCCGATTGCGCCGCAGAAAGCCCCCCGGGGCGGCGCAGCCTGTGCTTTGACGCGCAGGCCCTTGCCGAGCGCAAGGAGAACAAGCCGGCCGGCAGTGCGCAGGGCATGGCCGCCGCCATGGGCGTGCAGCTGCTCGACGAGGCGCAGTACCGCCATCTGCAGACCTTGGGCACATTCGACTGCAAAACCTCCAGCTGGCTGGCCACGCCGCCAGAGATGCGCAGCCTGGGCGGTGCACTGTTTGGCGACCGGCGCTATGACCGGGTGTTCACTTACCACAACGGTGTGCAGTCCTATTACGCGGCACGGGGCTTTCGCGCCGGGCTCTGGCTGTAGGCCCGTGGAGGAGCCACTTGTGCGCTCCATATTCCTGAGCGGTATATAACCTTACCGCCATATATTCAATCTTCCACATGGCGAGATCGCCGCCCGCAATCGCAGGACAATAGTGCCCATTGATTGCTATCGAGACGCTATTGCCATGACAACCCTTCGCCAGCTGGCTGTGGCCAGTGCCCTGATTGCCAGCACCTGGCTGACTGCAGCCCATGCCGCCCAGCCGCTTTTGCGCCCTGCCGAGCTGGCGGCGGCCCAGCAAAGCGCAGCCGCGCCCGTGGTCATCGATATCCGCGAGCCCAAGCTCTATGCCCAAGGCCATATCCCGGGCGCCCTCAATGCGCCTTATGGCAAGTGGCGCGGCCCGGCTACCAACCCCGGCGAGCTGCCCGATCTGCCCCAACTCACTGCGCTGGTGCAATCGCTGGGCCTGACCCCGGCCACGCATGCCGTGGTGGTGTCGACCGGTGCCGACGCCACCGATTTTGGCGCGATGGCCCGTGTCTACTGGAGCCTGAAGGTGCTGGGTCTCAAGGACCTGTCCATCGTCAATGGCGGCATGAAGACCTGGGTGGCCGAGGGCAAGCCTGTCAGCACCGAGGTGCCCCAGGTGCCCGCCAGCAGCTACCAGCCCGCGCTGGACGAGAGCCTGATCGCCACGCGCGACCAGGTGCGCTCCCATGTGGACCTGAGCAATGCCGCGCTGGTCGATTCCCGGCCCGATGCCTTCTACCAGGGCCAGACCCGGGCGCCTGCGGCCAAGCTCTCGGGCACTTTGCCCGGCGCGCAGCAGCTCGATTTCAACCAGTGGTTTGTCAAGGGCACGGCCGAGTTTGTCGACCCGGCCACTGCCCGGCAAATTGCCCAGAAGGTCAGCCGCAAGGAGGGCCAGGACACCGTCGCCTTTTGCAATACCGGCCACTGGGCTGCAACCGACTGGTTTGGCCTGAGCGAGATGGCCGGCCTGCCCAATGTCAAGCTGTATGCCGGCTCGATGGTGGACTGGACCCAGCAGGCCGATGCGCCAGCGATGGAGAACCAGCCGAGCCGCGCCGAGGCGTTGGCCTATGACGCCAAACAATGGTGGCAGCGCAAGTTCAAGTAAATCTGAACCGATTCTTGGGCTGCCAGCACTTCTGCAGAAGCGCTGGCAGCTTTTTGTTGTATTGACTCTCAACGGTGATCGTGATGAAACGACTTCCCTTGTCGATCCTGATGGCGGCCTTTTTCGGCTGGCTGCTGTGGTCGGTATCGCTGCGCCAGGCGGCGCTGTTCCTGGTGGGTATTGGCCTGGGTGCCATCTTGGCGGGGCAGCGCTTCGGCTTTACCACCGGCTGGCGCATGCTGGTGGAAGATAAGGATCCGCGCGGCGTTTTTGGCCAGCTGCTGCTGCTGGCGCTGGCCGCCGCCATGGCCATGCCACTGCTGGGCCACTACCCGGAGCTGACGGCGGCTTTGGGCCCGCCCAGCATCAGCCTGCTGGTGGGGGCCTTTGTGTTTGGCCTGTGCATGCAGATTGCTGACGGCTGCGGCAGCGGCACCTTGTACAAGGCGGGCATGGGTATCCCGATGAACACGGCCATCTTGCCGATGTTTGCGATCGGCAGTTTTCTGGGATCGCTGCACCTGGGCTGGTGGCTGGACCTGGGCCGCATGCCAGCCGTGGGCCTGGTCAGCACCTGGGGCTGGCTGCCGGCCCTGCTTGCCACCTTGGCGGCGCTGGCCGTGATCGGCTGGGCGGTGAAGGCCTATTGCGACAAGGCCAACGCCAAGGCCGACAGCGCCCAGCAGCGCAGCACGCCTGGCCTGTGGCAACGCAAATGGGTGATGGGCGCGATTGGCCTGGCCATATTTGCAACTTTGAATTTGGTGATCGCCGGCCAGCCTTGGGGGGTGGTCTATGGCTTTGGCCTCTGGGCCGCCAAGGTGGCTAGCGGCGCCGGCATGGTGGACCTGGCGGGCAACTGGTTCTGGAGCCAGCCGGGCAATGCCCAGCGCCTGCAAGAGACGGTGCTGCTGGACATCACCAGCATCACCAATATCGGCATTCTGGCCGGTGCGCTGTGGATTGCTGCGGGCAAGCCCGCCGCCGCCAAGGCGCTGACGGGCACGCAGTGGCTGGTGGCCCTGGTGGCCGGTCTGGTGCTGGGCTATAGCTCGCGCCTGGCCTTTGGCTGCAATGTGGGCGCGATGCTCTCGGGCATCAGCACCGGCAGCATCCATGGCTGGATCTGGGTGCCGCTCGCCTTTGTTGGCACCATTTACGGGCTGCGCATTCGCCGCCACTTTGGTTTTTAAGCGCAGGAGCCACACATGAACACCACCATTTTGCGCAGCACGTTCTGGGTGCTGCTGGTTGCCTTTATCGCCTGGGACTACGCCCACAGCAAACCCGTTGACCTGCGCTACGAGGCGCCACTGATTGCGGCCGGCTCGGGCCAGCATGCCAGCGGCGGCCACTGTTCGATGCCTGACTGAGCGCGGGCCCCAGCGCAGGTCATGGCCTTGTCATTAAAACGTCACTATCGCACTCAAAAATAAGGGGTTTGGCGAGGGGCTACCGCCCGTTCGCGGAGTGCTATCTTGACTGAACCCTTGCCGCGGGGGGCCGATACGGCTCCGCTGGTCTCCCCCCATGACAACAGCGGCCTCATCTGGGGCTATGCCTTTGACGGCGCTGGCCCGGCTACCGCGCTGACGGCCGAGCAGGCGCAGGCCTGGCTGGCCGCGCCGCCCAGCAGCAGCGGCTTTGTCTGGCTGCATTTCAACCTCTCCCATGCCCACTGCCTGCGCTGGCTGCAGCAGTATGCGGCGCTCGATGAGCAGTACTTCGAGGCCATGCGCGATGGCCTGGCCTCCACCCGCATCGAGCGCATGGATGACGCGCTACTGGCCGTCATCAATGACATCGACTTCGATTTCCATTTCGAATCCAGCGACATCCACACCATGTGGATCCAGGCCTCGCCGCAGTGGGTGATCTCGGCGCGGGCCCACCCGCTGCGCTCGGTCGATGCGCTGCGCCAGCAAATACGCCAGGGCGATACGCCCGAATCCAGCCCCCAGCTGCTGGAGCGCTTGCTGCGCGCCCAAGCCGATGTGCTGGTACGCATCGTGCGCGATGTGACCCAGCGCGTGGACCAGGTCGAAGACACCATGCTGAGCGGCCGCACCCACATGCGGCCCCGCCAGCTGGGCGTGTTGCGCCGCCTGCTGGTGCGCTTGAAGCGCCTGCTCGCGCCCGAGCCATCGGCCATGTTCCGCCTGCTGCAAACGCCACCGCAGTGGATGCGCGACGAGGACCTGCATGCACTGCGCGCGGCCAGCGAGGAGTTCTCCGTCTTTTTGCGCGACATGCAGTCGCTCGAAGAGCGCATCAAGCTGCTGCAAGAAGAGATCGCCGCCGGCACCAACGAGGACACCAACCGCTCGCTCTACACCTTAACCATGATCACCGTGCTGGCCCTGCCGGTGAACATGATGGCCGGCCTGTTTGGCATGAATGTCGGCGGCATTCCGCTCAGCCAGGACCCCCTGGGCTTTTGGCTGCTGGTTGGCGTGATCGTGCTGTTCTCGCTGATCGCGGCGCTGTGGCTCAGAAGCAAACGGCGCAACCCGCCGTCCTGATGCCGGCCCACTGCCTTCCCAGCGCCTTCACAGTGCCTGCGCACGGCCTGCCCCATGCCCGTTCCGGGCCTGCTAAAAGACATTGAAAACCCATATCTGATTATTTTTTTGTAAAATGGAAGGCTTGGGTGTCGTCACATAGGGTGTAGCGGCAGGTTGTAAGCGAAGGTCGGGCCGCCTCGCTGGAACCCTGTTGCCTGCAAAGGCTTGCATACGGGACGCTGGCACGATAGTCTGCGTCTGGTTGCTTGCAAACCTTTGCATGCTTCTGTTGAAAGCACACCATGTTTTCCATTGAGTATCTGGCGGCTGGCATTTTTGCCATCGCGCTGCTCCACACTTTTTTGGCCAAGCAATTCGAGCGCCTCTCGCACCGCTACCCACGCCATGCCGGCGTTTTCCATCTGCTGGGCGAGGTCGAGATTGTCTTTGGCTTCTGGGCCATGGTGCTGATCGCAGTCATGGCCTTGGCCAGCGGCCCGGCACAGGCCGTTGACTACGCCGAATCGCGCAACTACACCGAACCCCTGTTTGTTTTTGTCGTCATGGTGATGGCGGCATCGCGGCCGATTGTGCTGACGGTGCAGCGCCTGCTGGCGGCCATGGCCGGTGCCACGCCGCTGCCCGTAGCCCTGAGCCTGGCCTGGCTGGGCCTGGCCGCCGTGCCGCTGATGGGCTCGCTGATCACCGAGCCTGCAGCGATGACGATTGCCGCGCTGACCCTGGCACCGCTGGTGTTTACGCAGCAGATGCCCACCCGTATCAAGTACCTGGCCTTGGGCGTGCTGTTCGTCAATATCTCCATTGGCGGCACCCTCACCTCCTACGCCGCGCCGCCGGTGCTGATGGTGGCAGCAACCTGGGGCTGGGACAGCGCCTTTATGCTCAGCCAGTTTGGCTGGAAAGCCGTGATTGCGGTGCTGATCAATGCCAGCATTGCCACCTGGTTCATGCGCCGCCATCTGGTCGACATGCCGCAGACCACGCAGGCGCAGGCTCGCGTGCCTTTTGGCGTGGTGGCCGTGCATGCGGCCTTGCTGGCAGCCGTGGTCGTGCTGGCCCACCACCCGGTGCTCTTCCTGGCGGTGTTCCTGATGTTTCTGGGCTACACCCATGCCTATGCCCAATACCAAAGCCCGCTGATTCTCAAAGAGGCGCTGCTGGTGGGCTTTTTCCTGGCCGGTCTGGTGGTGCTGGGCGGTCTGCAAAGCTGGTGGCTGCAGCCGCTGGTGGCCAGCATGTCACCGCTGGTGCTGTTCTTTGGTGCGCTGGGCCTGACGGCCATTACCGACAATGCCGCCCTCACCTACCTGGGCTCCCAGATCGAGGGCATGAGCGATGCGGCCAAGTACATGCTGATGGCCGGCGCCGTGGCGGGTGGCGGCTTGACCGTGATCGCCAATGCCCCCAACCCCGCTGGCGTGGCTTTGCTCAAGCAGGGTTTCAGCAATGCCTCCATCAGCATTGGCGGCTTGCTGCTGGGTGCCTTGCTGCCCACCGCCATCGCTGCGCTGGCCTTTCTCTGCCTATAAAGCAGGGGTAGCGGCGGCGCCGCCATGCACCTGGTAGCCCGCATCCATCCAGGCATCGATACCGCCCAGCAGCGGCCGCACCCGGGCGACCCCCGCGCGGCGCAGCAGCTGGGCAATGCGCGCAGCCGATACCTCGTTGGGGCAGGCGCAGTAGACGATCACCGAGGCCTCAGGATCGATAGCCGGCAGTCGCGCACCCTTGGCATGCGGGTCATAGGAGTGCGCGCCGGGGATGTGCGAGGCCGCAAATGCAGCAGCCGCACGCACATCCAGGATGACGGGCAGATCGCCGCTGTCCAGCATGCCATTGAGCTCATCGACCGTCAGCCGCTCCATCCGCAATGAGCGGATCATCTGGCGCCGGCTCCACCAGCGCCGCGCAATAAAAACGGCAAACGCCAGCCCCAGCAGCAGCAAGCCCCACTGGCCCAATTGCGCGAGCACGGCCAGCAGGTCTTCCACAGTGGAGCTGAACAGGCCGCCCAGCAGCACCGCCGAGCCCACCCATAACAAAGCCCCCAGGCCATCAAACAGCACAAAGCGTGCGGGCGATGTGCCCACGGCCCCTGCCAGCGCGCTGGCAATCGATGCAAAGCCGGGCACAAACTTGGCAATCAGCAGCGACTTGGCGCCCCAGCGCCCGTAGAGCGACTCGGTGTTCTGCACGCAGGAATCGGGCGAGAGCGAAATCTTGCAGACCCTGGCCAGCACCCGCCGACCATAGCGCCGCCCCAGCGCATACCAGACGCCATCTGCGATCAGTGCCGCCAGCACCGCCACAGCAATCAGCAGCCACTGCTGGGCCAGCGAATGGCCATGGATGGCCCCGGTGACCATTAGCACCGGATAGGCGGGGATGGGCGCGCCCAACTGCTCGATCAGCACATTGAGAAAGACGATGCCAACACCGTATTCGCGCACCAGGGCAACAATGAAATCCATGAATACAAGCCGTTCACATGCTGCCGTGGCAGCGCCAGTTTTTGATCCTGGGATGTTAGGCCATGGGCGAGCCACTGCCTAGCCCGCAAATGGGCAATACACTGTTGCAGCACTGGAACGACTGGCCCCCAAAAAACGCAAAAAAAGGCACCCCGCAGGGTGCCAAGAGAAGGATGCGTTGAATCCGATGCGGATCAGGCTGCCGCTGTCTGCGCCGCCTTGCGGTTGCCCATCCATTTCAGCACCCGGGGCACGATGAGCACGGCCAGCACGATGATGATCAGGGTCAGCGACATGGGGCGCTGCAGGAAGATGGTCCAGCTGCCTTCGCCAATGGCAACCGCATTGCGCATCTGCGCCTCGGCCAGCGGGCCCAGGATCATGCCCACCACCACCGGCGCGGTGGGGAAGTCAAAGCGCCGCATCACCACGCCCAGCACGCCAATGCCCAGCAGCAGGAACAGATCGAAAGTGCTCTGGCGCATGCCATAGGCGCCGACGGTGGCGAAGATCAGAATGCCGGCATACAGCTGCGGCTTGGGGATCTTGAGCAGCTTGACCCACATGCCCACCATCGGCAGGTTCAGCACCAGCAGCATCACATTGCCGATATAGAGCGAGGCAATCAGCGCCCATACCAGCGTGGCCGAGCTGGTAAACAGCTGCGGGCCGGGGTTGATGCCGTAGTTCTGGAACGCGCCGAGCAAGACGGCGGTGGTATTGCTGGTGGGAATGCCCAGGGTCAGCAAGGGAATCAGCGCCGCCGTCACCGTGGCATTGTTGGCCGCCTCGGGGCCGGCCACGCCTTCGATGGCACCGGTGCTGCCAAACTCGGCCTTGTCCTCGCCCTTGGCCAGCTTTTTCTCGGCCGCGTAGCTCAAAAAGGTCGGTATCTCCGTGCCGCCGGCAGGGATGCAGCCAAACGGCGTACCAATGATCGTGCCACGGATCCAGGCGGGCACCGAGCGCTTCCAGTCACGGCGCGTCATGTGTACGCGGCCCATGGTGTTCTGGGTGTCGCGGGTCTTGGCCTCGTACAGCGCAAAGTACAGCACCTCGGCTACCGCAAACAGGCCCACCGCTACCAGCACGATGTCGATGCCATCGAGCAGCTCGGGCTTGCCCATGGTGTAGCGCGCAGCACCGGTGATCTGGTCCATGCCGATGCAGCCCACGGCCAGGCCCAGGAACAAGGCGGTCAACCCGCGCAGGCTGCTTTTGCCCAGCACCGCACTCACGGTGGTAAAGGCCAGCACCATCAGCATGAAGTACTCAGGCGGGCCCAGGCGCACGGCAAACTCGGCCACGGCCGGGGCAAACAAGGTGACCACCACGGTGGCAATCGTGCCGGCGACAAAAGAGCCGATGGCCGAGGTCGCCAAGGCCGCGCCGGCGCGCCCGCTCTTGGCCATCTTGTTGCCCTCCATCGCCGTCACCATGCTTGCCGTCTCACCCGGGGTGTTGAGCAGGATCGAGGTGGTGGAGCCGCCATACATGGCGCCGTAGTAGATGCCGGCAAAGAAGATCATCGACGCGGTCACTTCGACCTTGGCCGTGATTGGCAGCAGCATGGCCACCGCCACGGCGGGGCCGATGCCGGGCAGCACGCCCACCGCTGTGCCCAAGGCGCAGCCTACCAGCGCCCAGAGCAGGTTCACCGGCGTGGCCGCCGTCATGAAGCCTTGAATCAGTGCATTGAAAATATCCATCACAGCCACCCTGTCTCGGTCAGCCCGGGCAAATTGATGGCCAGGAACTGGGTAAAGGCCCAGAACACGGGCGCAGAAATCAGCAAGCCCGTCGCCAGGTCCTTGCCCATGGTCTTGAAGGAGCCCGCATGGGTTTGGCCAGTGGCACGGCGCAGCCCTTGCGTGGCCAGCACATAGCACAAGCTGCAGCTGAGGATGAAGCCCAAGCTGGTGATCAGCGCCGCGCTGCTCAGCAGCCCCGCGCACACCCAGGTGAGCGCACCCCAGTCACCTTTTTGCGCGCCATCGGGCGCATCCAGGTGGTGAAAGCCACCGCTCAGCGCCTCCCAGCACAGCCAGATACCGCACAGGCCCAGCACACTGGCCGACAGCCAGGGCAGAAAATCAGGCCCCACGCCGCTGTAACCGGCTTGCGAAGGAATGTGCACAGCCCCCCAGGACAGCAGCCCGGCGATCACCAAAACGGCAATGCCGACCAGCAGCTGGGAGGTGGTGCGCGGCGTGTGGGCCTGCTCAAACGCGGCCTCCTGCGCCGGCGCAGCTGCGCCTTTGGCGCCCGGCCCCGAAGAATCTGCGGTGTTGCTCATGTCGAAACTCCTGAAAAGATGTCCGTGGCGTCCCTCGCCGCCCTGCGGGCGGCAACAGCCCAGCCAGGCACCGGGCCAAGCCGGTACCTCAGGCGGGTAGTTACAGGGAGCGCAACGCGCGGGGCATGGCCGCCAAGGGCCATGCCTGCCGCGCTTAGACCATGCCTGCGCGGGTCATGGTGTCTTTGAGATTGGCGAACTCGGCGGTGACGAACTGGCTGAACGCATCGCCAGCCAACCAGGCCGAGGTCCAGTCGTTCTTCTTCATCGATTCGGCCCAGCTGTTGCTCTTGGTGGCCTTTTCCAGCATGCCGATCAGCTGCGCGCGCTGGTCGGCCGAGATGCCAGGCGCGCCATAAACGCCGCGCCAGTTGCCGATTTCCACATCAATGCCCTGCTCCTTGAGCGTGGGCACGCTCGAGCCCTCCAGGCGCTGGGCCGAGGTTACCGCGATCGGGCGCATCTTGCCGGTGGCAATGTACTCGGCAAACTCGCTAAAGCCGCTGCCGCCAACGGTGACGTTGCCGCCCAGCACGGCGGCAATCGCCTCACCGCCGCCCCGGAAGGCCACGTAGTTGATCTTGGCCGGGTCCACACCCACGGCACGGGCAATCATGGCCGCAGCAATGTGCTCGGTGGAGCCGCGCGAGCCGCCGCCCCATTTGATCGAGCCCGGGTCCTTCTTGAGCTGTGCTACCACCTCGGCCATGTTCTTGTAGGGCGAGTTGGCAGGCAGCACGAACACGTTGTATTCGCTGGTCAGGCGCGCCAGCGGCGTGGCCTGGTTCAGATCGACCGGCGGCTTGCCGGTGATGATGCCGCCCAGCATGACCGCACCCATCACCATCATCGCGTTGGGATCGCCCTTGCTGCCGTTGACGAACTGGGCCAGGCCAATGGCGCCGGCCGCACCACCCTTGTTGTCATAGGTCACCGAGCCCGCCACACCCGCATCCTGCAAGGCTTTGCCCAGCGCGCGGCCGGTGGTGTCCCAGCCGCCACCGGGGTTGGCGGGCAGCAGCATCTTGAGGTTGGTAGCCGCTTGGGCCTGCATCGGCAAGGTACCGGCAGCGGCCAAAGCCAGCATGGATTTGAGGAATGCATCACGGCGCATGCTTGTCTCCTGATTGTGTTGTTAGTGCTTGAATCATCGCCGCCCTAGCTGTCAAATGGCTGTCAGCCAGCTGTCCGATATCTAGGGAAAACACCAGGCCTCGGGCGGCCCGCCAATTGGTGCAAACTTCGGCCATGCACCTCTTGCTGATCGAAGACGACCCCACCATGCAGACCACCTTGCAGCGCACTTTGCGCCGGCGCGGCATGGAAGTGACCCCCATCACCGATGGCGGCGCAGCCCTGCCAGCCTGGCGCAAGCTGGCGCCCGATGTGGTGGTGCTGGATCTGAGCCTGCCCACGATGGACGGGCTGGAGATCATCGCCAAAGCGCGCAGCGAAGGCCTGGGCACCCCCACCTTGATACTGACGGCACGCGGCACCGTGGGCGACCGCATTCTGGGCCTGAACTCGGGCGCCGACGACTACCTGGCCAAGCCCTTTGATCTCGATGAGCTCGAAGCACGCATCCGCGCGCTGGTGCGGCGCGCCCAGCCCCAGGCGGGCGAGACCAGCGCGCCGGCGGCGCCCCCGGGCATGGCGCTGCGCTACGACAAGGCCTCCGAATCGTTTTACTGGCAAGGCAGCTTGTTCGAGCTGACACCGCGCGAGGTGGCCTTCTTGCGGGTGCTGAGCCAGTCCATGGGCCAGGCGGTGACCAAGGAACGCCTCTTCAGCGCCGTCTTTGCCGGGGAGAGCGATGTGCAGCTCGAAGCGGTGGAAGTGGTAGCCTACCGCTTGCGCAAAAAACTGGCGCCCACCAGCATGCAGCTGATGACCTTGCGCGGCCTGGGCTACCTGCTCAAACCCGGCACACCCGATGTGGCGTAAATCGCCCAAGGCCCCGGGCCGGGCCCCCGGGCAGGCGCCGCGCATCCGTTCGCTGCGCCGCAGCCTGCTGCTGGGCATTTTGCTGCCGGTGGTGGTCTTCATCATCTACAACACCAGCAGCCTCTACCGCCAGTCCTTGCAGGCCGTCAACACCGCCTATGACCGCAGCCTGCTGGCATCGGCCAAGGTGATTGGCGAGCAGCTGACGGTGTCCGGCTACGACGACCTGGCCATCGTCGACTCCGCCGTGCCCTACTCGGCGCTAGAGGCCTTCGAAGCCGACAACCAGTCACGCTTGTTCTACCGCGTCTCCAACATGAGCGGCGAGCTCATCGGCGGCTTTGCCGAGCTGCCGATCTGGCGCGGGCGCATCGCCCAGCAGCCGCCCTATGCGGCGCTGGTGGATTTCTACAATGCCGAGTTCCGGGGCATGCCGGTGCGCATGGCCGCCCTGCTGCAGCCCGTCGCCAGCGCCACCGGCCGTGGCATGGCGCTGATCCAGGTGGCAGAAACCTTGGAGATCCGTGAGTCTCTGGCCCGCGACATTCTCTGGGGCACCCTGGTGCAGCAGGCACTGCTGTTCGGCTGCATTGCGGTGGTGGTGGTGGTCGTAGTGCGGCGTGCTACCTTGCCCATCCTGCAGCTGAGCGACCAGCTCAACGCCCGCAGCGACCAGATGCTCGAACCCCTCAAACCGCCCATCGACACCCCGTCGGAGATGCTGCCGCTGGTGGACGCGACCAACCGCGTGATGGCGCGGCTGGCCCACCTGGTGCAGCACCAAAAGCGCTTTGTGCGCGATGCCTCGCACCAGCTGCGCACGCCCCTGGCCGTGCTCAAGGTACAGGTGCAATCGGCCCAGCGGGGCGATGTCGAGCCCGAGCAGGCGCTGCGCGAGATTGCCGCAACGGTCGACCGCGCCACGGTGCTGGCCAACCAGATGCTGTCGCTGGCCAAGGTCGAGCAGCTGCACCAGTCCGAGCACACCCAGACCGTCAACCTCAGCGAGATCGTGCGGGACATGGTGATCGAGCTGTCGCCGCTGCTCGCCCAAAAAAGCCTGCAGTTCGAGCTGCAAAGCGAAGAGCTGCAGCTCCCTGCCCACCCCTGGATGCTGCGCGAGCTGGTGCGCAACCTGCTGCACAACGCCATCCAGCACTCGCCGCCCCAGGCGCCGCTGCTGCTGCAGCTGGCGCAGCAAGGCGCTACGGCCACCTTGCGCATCAGCGACTGGGGGCCGGGGGTCAGCGCCGAGATGCAGACACGGCTGACCGAGCCCTTTGTCAGCGGCAATCTCCGGGATGGCTCCGGCCTGGGCCTGGCCATTTGCCACTCGATCGTGACGGCCTTGGGTGCCCAGCTGTCACTGCACAACCGCCTGCACCAGGGTCTTGTCCAAGGCTTCGATGCTGTAGTAGAGTTCAGACCGAGTGCCTTACCCATCGCTGAAGATGCCCCACACTGAGACCGACCCGTCCCCATCCATGCGTATCGACAAATGGCTGTGGTGCGCCCGTTTTTACAAAACCCGCGCCCTCGCCGTGGAAGCCATTCACAAGGGCCATGTCAAAGTCAATGGCACGGTTGCCAAACCTGCCAAAGAGGTACGCGCCCAGGACACCATTGAGCTGCTGCAGGCCCAGACGCCCCGCACCGTAGCCGTGCGGGCAATGGCTGCCACCCGGGGGCCCGCCCCCATGGCGCAGCAGATGTACGAAGAAACACCCGAGAGCATCCGCCAGCGCGAAGTGCTGAGCGAGCAGCGCCGCCTGGCGCCCGAGCCTGCCAACAGCCTGCAGGCGGGCCGGCCCACCAAAAAAGACCGGCGCGACATGCAGGAGCTGCGCAGCTGGAACGACCGCTGGAGCGCCCAGTAAGCGACGGCAGTTGCGCCGCGTTGTTGCGCGGGGTGTTGACTCATCGGCGCCAGCAACCGCCGGCACTGCTGCCAGCGGCCAGCGCCAGGTTGCCGGCTTGGCCATCATGGCTGAGGGTGTAGTCACCGCAGCGATCCCGGGCCTGGCCGCCGGGCCGGCGCGTGGCCACCAGGGTGTAGCGCGCCGGGCTGTTGTCGGCCGCAAAGCCGATGGTGTAGCGCTTGTCAGCCGCATCCTGCCAGGTCAGCGCCGCAGGCAGATCCAGCGGATAGACGCCATTGGCCGTCGCAGCACGCTCCAGCCATTGGGCCGCATGCCAGAGCCCGGCCCGGGCTTCTGCCCGGTGGCCCCGGCGCACATATTCGCTGTAGCTGGGCAGCGCCAGCGCGCTCAGAATGCCGACGATGGCCAGCACGATCAACAACTCCACCAGCGTAAAACCGGCGCTTTTACTGCAGGGGCTTTTTCCCATACCTGTCCTTTCATCGTGCCTGGCGCCAGGTGGGCCGTACCGGCACTTCAGGCGGCTCGCGCTGGGCGCTGCCATCGATCCACATGCGCTGCTGGCCCTCGTCATCGCGCACCCTGATCATCGATGGCGGCCTTGCGCCCAAACGCATGCGCGAGGCATGGCCATCCGCCTGTGGATCAAACACGCCGTCGCCATCGGCATCCAGAATCTGGAGGCGGGGCCGCAGGCCATCGATGATGTTGATCAGGCTGAAATAGCGGCGCGCTGCGCTGCCCTCAACCGGCTCGCAGCTGGCCGGGCTCTGCATGCCAGCTGCTGCCCGCGCAGGCACCTGGCTGACCACGGCCAGCAGGTTGCTGCCGCTGTAAAAGCCCAGCGGTTGCAGCAGGCGTTCTCCGGCATCGGGCAGGTCCAGGTACCAGCCTCGGTGCCGGTTCCAATCCAGCGCATCGGCAGCCTCGCTTTCTTCCATCGTCCAGAACATGCGTCGGTCGCTGCTGCGGGCATGCACAGGGCTGGCGCTGACACGGCGCTGCAGCAACTGGCTTTGCGCCACCGGCCCGGGCAGATCGGCATCGCTGCCCAGCACCGACTGGCACAGGGGATCCGCCGCCGAGGCGCAGACTTCCACCCGGCTGCCGCCTTCGCCCACCCGCTTGTAGCGGCTGGTATCGAGCACGGCATACAGGCTCTGCACGCTGTCATCCTGCGGATCGAGGCGGGCGATGTTGCGGCCGGTGCCAAAGGCCACCATCAAACCGCCCACCGGCACCCGGCGCTCGCCTTCCGCATGCTGCTGCGTGCGCAAACGGTCATTGCTGCGTACCAGGGGCGCGGTGCTGATGGGCTGCGGCCATGTGCGCTGCCCAGGCGTGCTGCGCTGGCCACCCCGCGCCTGGTACAGCGGCACGCCGGTGGTCGATTGGTGGCTGGTCGTGGCCGCCAGCGCGCCCCATTGCGCCACACCCCATTCGCGGTCCTGGTCGGAGGTCATCAAAAACTTCCAGAGATTGCCCTGGTTGTCGCCGGCATAAGCCACATCGGGGCGGCCATCGCCATTGATATCGACCAGACGCGGAGCAGACAGGCCGTTGTCCTGCACCTGGCGGCATTGCGGACTGGGCGCGGTCTGTTGCCTGCAGGCCTGCGCCGAGGTACTGCCAGTCGCCACCAAGCGCAAGAGCTCATGCTCGCCATCGAGGTACTGGACCAGCAGCACGGGGCGCCCAAGGGCGCTGTTGTAGCCATTGCCCAGCACCAGCGCCCAGCGGCCGTTGTTGAGCTGCGCAATCTGCGTGCTGCGCTGGGGGTCGATATCGTCGCGCGACGGGCTGGCGGTGATATGGCCGATGTCGGGGTAGGCCTCGGCCAGACGCGCGCAAGCGCGCTGTGCTGCACCTGCCGCTGCCTCACATGCAGGCGCTGATTCCTGCGCGTGCCAGCTTCTGTCCATCAGCACCAGCTCGGCGGCCTGGGATTCGGAAAACGCCGTTTCGGGCTCGGTCACATCCAGCACAAAATAGCCTTTGCCGCCGGCGCCCAGGGTGCCCGCCAGCAGCGTGCGCCAGCGCGGGCTGCTGGCGCTGCCCAGGTTGGCGTCGCCTGCCAGTGGCGAGCCATCGACAAAATAGCGGTGCTGGCTGTCATAGGTCGGGCTGGTCAGGCCCCGCAGGCTGGGGATCACGCCCCGGGGCACATAGGCCATTTTTTCTTCGCCCGTCTGGGCCGAAAAGCCATGCAGCATGCCGTCATTGCCGCCCACATAGAGCATGGGCAGGCGGTGCTGGTGGCGCAGCACAAAGTCCAGGTAGCTGGCATCGCTGTAGCGCGCAGCAGGCTTGCCTTGGTACCAGATCTGCGAGTGCACGATATCGCCCTGGCGGGAATGCCGGTTGCGCAGGCTGCCGCCATGCTGGATCTCATGGCGGCGCTCGCCGCGCAGGTAATTGAGCCGCTGCGCAGCGCTCGCGGCCGCCTCGTCATCGCCAGCGTTGCCCTGCAAAGTCTGCTTGTGCGCGGCGCTCCAGTGGATCTCATCGGCCGCCCAGCGCAAAGGAACGCCCCGCTGCTGCGTATCTCCCCAACTGAGCACCACGCGCTGCGACCAGGCCATGGCATCGAGCTGGTCGGCGGTGCTCCTCCCGCCCCAACCGGGCGCGGGCTGCAAGCGGCCATCTGGTCCCATGGCCTGGGCCTCGATGGCGCCCGACCAGGCCCGGTCCGGGGCATAGCTGGCCGTGAACAGCAGGGCGTCTTGCGCGATCGCCTGGCTGGCACTGACAGCGCCCGTGCTGGCCCTGCCAGCGCCAAGCGTGCCGTCGGCATTCTGGGCCTGTATCTCA
Source organism: Comamonas sp. BIGb0152 (assembly GCF_024809975.1). GTDB lineage: Bacteria > Pseudomonadota > Gammaproteobacteria > Burkholderiales > Burkholderiaceae_C > Comamonas. The sequence goes on along the minus strand of NZ_JANUDY010000009.1, from coordinate 229,127 downwards.
CGCAGGATATGGCGCAGGGCGGCTGCCACATCGAGCCCGCGCATCGCGGCATAAAAACGGCCCCGCCCGTTGAGCGCTGCATGCCACAAATCCAGCGCCCGAACCCCTTCGCCCAGCGCCTGCATATCGGGCCAGGCAGCATCGCCTCTGGCCAGCGCCGCAAAGCTGCCGTCATAGCCCATGGGCAGCTGCTGCGTGGGTGGCAGGATGTGCGGCGCACCGGGCCAGGCGCTGGCCTCCTGGCCGATGCCGATCACATAGGTCACCATATGCGGCCAGGTGGCCGGGTTGTAGCGCGGGTTCCAGTAACGCTCCAGCACGGCGGCCTGGCCCCTGCCATCGCCAAAGCGCTCGCGCGGCGGCGCATGCAGGTAATCAGCCTCCGGCGCCAGGCTGCCACGCAGGCCTGCGCGCTGCAAGGGATCGGCCCAGCTGTGAAAGGCCCAGTCCGCCAAGGTGCTGGCGACCGTATCGCTGTAGAGCTGGGTGGCAGCCCGGTGCGCGGCGCTGCCCCCGCCATAGACACGGCCGTCGGGCAGCGTCTTGGCAACGTGGTGGTCATCCTGCGCGCCCCCCGAGGCCGGGCCGGACCAGCGGCTGCCCGCCAGCACGATGTGGTAGTTGCGACGGCAGCCCAGGTAGCTGCTGCTGGCTGCGGTGGCTGCACCGGGTTCGCTGGACCAGGGCCCTTGGGGGCTGAGGGGCCGGCGCAGATAGGCATCGGCCTGGCCCAACAAATGGTGCAAGTCGCTGCTGTGGCCGGCCCGGAGCGAGTCGGCAAAGGCCAAAAAATGCTGGCGATGGCTGCCTATCTGCGCGGTACTGCCCTGCAGGGCCTGCATGCCATTGGTGGCCAGGCGCGGGCTGTTGACCGAGCTGGCCCCGGGCCTGCGGCGCTGGCTTTGCACGGTGCCGCCAGGCCCAGCCCCGGGTGCTGCGCCATGGTTCCACATGGCTTGCCAGGCCAGGCGTATCGCGCCATCAGGCAGCTGTTGCCCATCACCCAACACCTCCTTGAGCGCATGCCGCAGCACGGCGATGCGCTGCGCCCGCGCATCCCAGGCGCCATCGCCATCCGGCTCGGTGATGGCGGCCAGGCCTGGCTCGGCATTGCCCATGCGCCGCTGCATTGCCGCCGAGTCATCGATGGAGAGGATGACATTGGGCGCCACCGCGTAGGCAGCAGCGCCCGCAGGCGCGGTGGCCAGCTCCAGGGCCCAGGCAGCGGCGGGCAGCAGCGCCGTGCAGGCCAGCGCTATCTGTCGCGCTGCGGCCAGGCGGCGCGGTGCTTGCCGCCTCCGCCGCCCATCCATATCCGCTTTGATGCCATCCATGCCTACCTACCTCTCAGTCCTTGCGTTTGGGCCGGGCGTAGCCTTGCTCCAGCACCACCAGGGTGTCCGGCTTGCGGCCAAAAGCCACCGCCGTGATGCGGTAGACCACATGCGGTGTCAGGCCCACCAGCTCCAGTTGCTGCGAGGGCGCATTGCTGATCAGGCCAGGCTTGCTGTCGATATAGGGAATGACCTCGATCCAGTACCAACCGCCTGCCTCGGCCTGCGCCCGTTCGGCCAGGATGGGATGGGCCGGATGCTCCGCATCGCCCAATTGCGCGCCGGTGTACTGGCCGAAACGCGCGCCCGTTCCGCCCCGTATCAGCGCGAACAGGTCTTGCTCGCCCGCGCGCCTGGCCGCAGCGCCAGCGGCAGGAGCGTTCCAAATATCCTGGCGCCCCACGCGCTTGGCGCACAGCGCATCCATGCAGCGCTGCGGCTGGGCACTGAGTGCGGCTAGAAAGGCCGGCAAGTCGGCATTCTCCAACGGCACCCTGGCGGTGCCGCCGCTGCGGCACACCCCGGGCGCTGCGGCGCGGGGCAAACCACCATGGTCGCAGGGCCGCCCATCGGCACGCTCGGCGCGGATGTCCAGCTCGGCATCCAGCAGCAGGGCCTGCGCCGCCTCGAACGCACGCTGGTAATCGGCATCGTTGCCCACCACCAGCTCTGCATACCAGGCCGTGCGCGCCGACCACAAGGCCAACAGCAGGGACAGCATGCTGAAGACAAGCACCGTCAGCAAGGCCGCACCCCGAGCGCGGCGCGGCCTGCTGCCAGGGAGAAAACGGCCAGCGCCTGTCATAGGCTGCCCTGGCTGCGCAGCTGGAACAGGTTGCGAAAGACGCGGTGCATGCGGCCCTTGCGCGGGGTTGCCAGGTCTGCAATGTCCACCCATTGGCCATCGCAGCCCACGTAGCCACTGCCCGCAGGCAGCGGGCCGGGCAGCGTGCCAAACAGCACCAGGCACACCTCCACGGCCACCACCTGCGACCAATCGCTGCCAGCTTGCTGGGCATCCACATACTGCATCTGCGGCTGGCCGCCCGCGCCCCCGGCATGCATGCGCAAATAGCGCATGCGCAGTGCCGCAACGTTCTCGATCAGGGGCTGGGGCGAGGCAGCGGTATCGTTGCCACCGCAGCGCAGCACATGGCCGCGCAGACTGAAGCGCGACTCCAGGCGCAGATCTGTATTGGCATCCGCGGGCCCGCCCAGGCAGTTGCGCGATTGCCCCGCCAGGCCAGACTGGGTAAAGACCGGCTCTTTGTAGCGGCGGCGGCCGGTTGCCAAGCTGTCGTCGCTGCCCCGCAAGGCATGGGTGTCGGGCGCATAGCCGCGTGCTGTGCCCACCCCGGCGGCAGCTGTTTCGAACGCGGCAGGTGTCAAGGCAGCGCTGTGCGAAGCATCGCTGCTGGCTGGCAGCTGCAAATTGAGGTAGAGGCTGCCCGATTGGCGCAGCTCCAAACCGATGACACGCAAAGCATAGCTGGCTTGCTGCTGCAAATGGCTGGCATCGCTGACGGTGGCCGCCACACTGCGGGAGGCCAGCAAAGCCATGCCCGCCGCAGCCATCACCACCAAGCCCAGCACCATGCCCACCATCAGCTCCACCAAGCTGAAGCCTTGCTGGCGGCGCACGCCCACCGCCAGAGGGCGCAAGACAACAGGCATAGCACCCGGCATATCAGGCGCCCCCACAGTGGTAGTGCACGGCGCTGCCCATGCGCTCTGCGCTGCAGCGCGCATTCAAGGCCAGGTACTGCATATGGCAGGTGTAGCGCAGATCGCCATCCTCATCCTGGCAGACCACCTCACCGCCGCGTTCATCGGCCGCCTGGGCGCCAGCCCCGTCGCCCACACGCTTGGTGGCATCGACGGGGTCAAAGTACAGCCCCGGGTCGCCGGTGCCCGCGAGGCCATGCGTGCTCTCGCGCCATCGGATCATCACCCCCAGCTGGCGCCGGTTGGCCGCCAGGTTTTCGCCGGGTGCCAGAAACAGCCGGGATTGGGCCAGCGGCAGGCTGCGCTCGACCTGCAGGCGCCACTGTGCCAGCTCGTAGTCGGCCAATTCGCGTGCATTGCAAGCCTGGCTGTCGCAAGGCTTGGCCAGCGGCCCAGGCGCCGCGCCCTGCCAGTCGCTGACATAGCGCTCCAGCTGCTCCCAGGCATGGGGGTTGGCGCGAATGCGCTCGCCCAGGTCTTCGATCAGGCGTATGGCCTGCACACGCCGGGTGCTGGTCTGCGTATCGGCAAGGGTTCGCATCTGCCAGGCCAGCATGGCCAAAACACCGATCACCAGCACCACCATGGCCACCAGCGACTCCAGCAAGCTGATGCCGCGCGCATAGGAGGGAGAGGGGTGGGATGGGCGGTGCATGGCCTGGCTCAACTCCGCAGCGCACAAGGTGGATCGTTGACCACCCGGACGCGGCCACCCCGGCTGGCACACAGGCCTTTGGCAGCGGCATCGTCCAGGGTTTTGCCCTCTGGCGTCAGCGAGAAGCTGAAACCCGCCGTTGGCATGCCCCAGCGGTCAAAACGGATACCTTCGCCCGTGCTGCTGCGCAGCACCTGCAGGCCCGGCGGTGCCTCAAACCGCTGCAGCACCGGGGCGCTTTGCGCACACAGCTGCTGGCCCACTTCATGGACACAAACCTGCCAGCCGCAGCTCCAGTCACGCGTGCCGGCCTGCGCCTGGCAATGCTCGCTGCCAACGATCCTTTGCAGTGCGACCCGGCCGCTGCGCTTGATGGCTTCAGAGCGCGCCAGAAAGATCGCTGAATGCATGGCCTCCAGCGATTGCCGCACACGCCAGCGCTGCAGCAGCCCACTGAAACTGTGCACCGCCAGGCTGGCAATAATGGCCAGCAGGGCGATGACGACCAGCAGCTCCACCGCGGTCAACCCCCTGTGGCATTGCAAGGGTCTGCGCCTGAATAAATCAATTAATACAATTGAATTCATATTTTTCATTGTTTATTTTTTTGACGCTGCGGTAAAGGTTTGGGCCATTGAAAAATTAAATCCGGCAGGACTGCATAACAGGACAGCACAGACAGGGCGCGGTGTTGCGCCGATAATCGCCAGGCCTGTCCACCATGGACCGCCATGCGACTAGGTACAGGCCCTATTGCGACAAGACTCCATGACTGATCAACCGATGCAAACCGCGCTGGATCTGGCTGCCAGCGCCCTGTTCATTACCTCCCCCAATCCCCGCGTCGGCTGTGTCCTGGTCGGCGCTGATGGCCAGGTCATCGGCCAGGGCCACACCCAGCGCGCGGGCGGCCCGCATGCCGAAATCATGGCCCTGCGTGATGCGGCAGCCCGTGGCCACAGCACGTCAGGCGCTACGGCCTATGTGACGCTGGAGCCCTGCGCGCACCAAGGCCGCACGGGCCCTTGCTGCGATGCGCTGGCAGCGGCAGGGGTCGCCAAAGTGGTGGCCGCCATCACTGACCCCAACCCCTTGGTGGCCGGCATGGGCTTTGCCCGCCTGCGCGCCGCCGGGGTCGAGGTGGTGGTCTGCGCGCCCGAGGACGGGGCGGAGGCATCCAGGGAGTTGAACATTGGCTTTTTCAGCCGCATGGTGCGCAAGCAGCCCTGGGTGCGGCTCAAGGCCGCCATGTCGCTCGATGGTGCTACCGCCTTGCCCGACGGCAGCAGCCAATGGATCACCGGCGAGGCAGCCCGCGCCGATGGCCACCAATGGCGGGCCAGGGCCTGCGCCATCCTGACCGGCGTGGGCACCGTGCTGGCCGATGACCCGGCGCTGGATGTGCGCTATGTGGAGACGCCTCGGCAACCCCGCCTGGTGGTCCTGGACAGCCAGCTGCGCACGCCCCCGCAGGCCCGCATTTTTGCGGCAGCACGCGAAGTGCTGATCTACACCAACAGCCGCGATACCGCAGGCCAGGCGGCGCTGGAGGCCGCTGGCGCCACCGTCATTCAGCTGCCCACCCAGGCACCACAGATGGCAGGCTGCAAGACGCGCATTGATCTGGGCGCGCTGATGCAAGACCTGGGCGCACGGGAGGTCAACGAGCTGCATGTGGAGGCCGGTGGCATCTTGAATGGTGCGCTGCTGCAGGCGGGTCTGGTCGATGAGTGCTTACTGTACCTGGCGCCCAAGCTGGTCGGCCAAGGGCTGCCGGCGTTTGGCGGCATGGCACTGCAGCGGCTGGCCCAGGCAGCGGCCTTGGACATCCGCAGCATCCAATCCGTGGGCGCTGATCTGCGCGTTCTCGCACGCATCCAGGGCCACGGCTTGTTCTGAACGGCGCCCCTAGTTGGCATAGCCCAGGCAGGCCCCCGCATTGGGCAGGCCCTTGCATTCACGGCTCAAGCGCCGGTCACGCTGGGCAGGGGTTTCTGCGCTGCTGCTGCGCTGGCGTTTGACCTTGACTTTGGCCGGCTTGCTGGTCGCCTGTGCCGCCTCGGTCTTCTTTTTGCGCGCTGCCCAGGCGCTCTCGGGCGGCACCGCGATGGCCAGCAGCAGCAATAGCAGCGTGTAAAAGCCCAGTGATTTGCGCATGGGATCAGTTCCTTTCACTATCAATAAATCGCTACGGAATTGAATTTTCTATCGTAGCGAAGTACCCCCTGCCATGGCCCGCGCACAAACCCTGGTAGCCCGCGCCAGCAGCCTGGCCATGCGTTGCGGCGCCACGACGCATGCAGGGGTGCGGCTGTACGACAGCGCCGCCAATGCAGTGGCCCGCTCTGCGCAACCGTCCGCGCTCACGCACAATAGCGCCAGCCCACTGATAGAACCCGCCGCCATGCCGACTGCTCCGATGACCTCTGCCCCGTCTCTGTTGACCACACTTGAGACCCCCGTCATGCGCAAGCTGCAGCGCCGCCTGGCAGTGCTGTGCGCGGCCTTGCTGCTGGGCGGCTGCGCCAGCAAGCTCCCCACCCAGGTCGACCGGCCTGTCTCATTGGCCCAGCCGCCAGCGGCCAGCAGCGCCCTGGTGCAGATCAGCCAGCAGCGCCAAAAGGCGGAGAGCAAGGCGGGGTCGGGTGTATCGGGTTTTGAGATACTGGCCGGCGCGCAGGCGGCCTATGGTGCACGCCTGGCCCTGGTGCAAGGCGCTAAACATACGTTGGATGTGCAGTACTACGCCATCCATGCCGATGCCAGCACCGCGCGTTTGCTTGAAGGCGTCGTGAATGCGGCGCGCCGGGGGGTGCGGGTGCGGGTATTGCTCGATGACTTCCATGGCACGGGCCGCAATGCGCAGGTGATGCGCCTGGCCTTTGAGCCCAATATCGAGATGCGCATGTTCAACCCGCTGCCCGGCGACCGCGACTCGCCCATCAGCCGCATGTGGAATGCCGCGACCGATTTCCAGCGCGCCCAGCAGCGCATGCACAACAAGCTGTTCCTGGCCGATAACGTGATGGGCATCATGGGCGGGCGCAACCTGGGCGATGCCTACTTCGACAATGACGAGAGCTCCAACTTCCTGGACACCGATGTGCTCATCATGGGTCCGGCCGTGCAGGACCTGTCCGGCAGCTTTGACAGCTACTGGAACAACGAGCGCGCATATCCGGTGCAGTCGCTGATCAGCAAGCAGGCGCTGGAAGACATGCAAAAGAGCTACCAGGCCCGCGCCCAACAAAGCAATGGCGACGACACGGCAGAAACCTCCGCCGCGCCAGCCGCGCAGACTGCGCAGGCGGCAAGCGGCGGCGCGCGGCCCTCTCCGCCCGATGGGGAGCCGCGCCCAGATGGCGCCATCAGCCCCGAGCAGCGCGAGCGCGCCTGGGACATGCAGCCCGTTGACTTGCGCACCGTGCCGCTGGTCTGGGCCCATTCGGTGGTGCTGGCCGATGCGCCCAGCAAGATACCGGCGGTCGATTCGGATGGGCAAACCAACCCACTCAGCGCAGCGCCCGGCATGCTGGACAACAAGCGCCTGAACCAGCTGCGCGCACTGGCCGAAACCCGCCACCCCGGCCACAGTCCCAGCGCCGATTCGGTGGTGGATGGCCTGGTGCAGTTGCTCGCCTACGCCAAGAAGGATTTGCTCATCGTCTCGCCCTACTTTGTGCCCGGTGAATCGATGCGCCAGGCTTTCAAGGATGCGGTGCAAAGAGGCGTGCGCGTGCGCATTTTGACCAACTCGCTGTCGTCCAACGATGCGCCGATTGCCCACATTGGCTATGCGCGCTACCGCGAGGAATTGCTGCGCGACGGCGTGGAGCTGTATGAGCTGGTCAGTGATGAGAGCGACCTGCGCGCCGCCTTTGGCCTGGGCAGTGGGCAGAACAGTTTTCGCGAAGGCCGCCGCGTGATGCTGCACAGCAAGGTGCTGGTGCTCGATGGCCAGCTGCTGGTGGTCGGGTCCATGAACCTGGACCAGCGCTCCAAACTGCAGAACACCGAAATCGCGGTGCTGGTGCGCAGCCGCAAGCTCTCAGGCCAGGCGGCGGGCATGATTGAAAAAGGGCTGGAGAGTGCCGCCTGGCATGTGGTGCTGAAAGACGGCAAGCTGCTGTGGGAGGCACCGCAAAACACCCGGCTGCAAGACCAGCGCACCGAGCCCGATGCCAGCCTGCCGCTGCGGCTGATGCTCAAGATCATCAGCCCCTTCACCCCCGATTCACTGCTGTGATGCGGTGCTAGCGTTGGCGCCAGCCCTGGTTTGCTGCTGCAGCGCATCAAGCCACAGCGTGATCGCGCCCTGGTCCGTCATCACCCGCACATGCTGGTAGGCGGCCTCCGCCTCAGGGAAGGCCCGGCGCATCAGGTTCAGCCACTGCTTCAAACGCCCCGCGCGCTGGCGGGGCTCCAGGTCGTCGCAGACCAGCTGCCAAAAACGCAGCAGCGCAGGCACCAGGTCCGGCCATTGCACATCGTGCAGGCCATCTGGCATAGGCAGGCCATCGCGCTCGGCCACGGCCTTGCGTATGCGCCAGGCCAGGCCCGGGTCGGCGACAATGCCGCGCCCCAGCATCAGGTCCTGGCAGCCCGATTCGGCCTGGCAGCGCAAGGCATCCTCCACCGTCCAGATTTCGCCATTGGCCACGACGGGGATGGTGACGGCCTCGCGGATGCGCGCAATCTGGTCCCAGTAAGCGGGCGGGCGGTAGCCATCGAGCTTGGTGCGGCCATGCACCACCAGCTCGCAGGCACCGGCCTCCTGCATCGCCAACGCGCAGTCCAGCATCAGCGCCCGGTCGTTGAAGCCCAGGCGCATCTTGGCCGACACCGGCATGGCTGCAGGGACTGCAGCGCGCACAGCACTGACCACCGCATGGATGGCCGCTGGATCCTGCAGCAGCGCGGCGCCGCCGCCATGGCGGTTGACCACCTTGGCGGGGCAGCCAAAGTTCAGATCAATGCCCTCGGGCGACAAGGCCGCCAGCTGCGCGGCATTGGCCGCCATGCTGGCCGCATCGCTGCCCAGCAGCTGGGCGCGCACCGGGGTGCCGGCCGCAGTGCAGCTGCCGTTGCGCAACTCGGGCATGGTGCGCAAGTACACCTTGTCGGGCAGCAGGCTGCCGGTGATGCGGATGAACTCCGACACGCAGCGGTCCGCACCGCCCAGGCTGGTGAGCACATCCCGCAGCACAAAATCAAGCAGGCCCTCCATGGGCGCCAGCAGCAATCGCATCTGTCGCCCCGTTCAGCAGTCAATCATGGATGGCAGCGAAGCGGGCCGCACCGCCTGCTCGCTGACCATTACCAACCCACCTGCAGACGCCACAAAGTCGTCATCTCGGCCGCGCGGGCCTGGTGTAGCGGGTTAGCGGAGTCTTGCGCCTTGGCGTGGCGCGGGCGGATTTGGTTTTTGCCCACCACCTGCAAGCCAGCCTCGGCGATCCAGCTGAGCAGCTCTTCACGGCTGCGCAGCCCCAGGTGCTCGGCAAAGTCGGACAGGATCAACCAGGCTTCGCCACCCGGTGCCAGGTGGGCGGAGACGCCGGCCAGAAAACCGCGCAGCATGCGGCTGCCCTCGTCATACACGGCACGCTCGACCGGCGCACTGGGCTTGGCAGGCACCCAGGGTGGGTTGCAGACCACCAAGGCGGCCTTGCCTTCAGGGAACAGATCAGTCTGCGCCAGCTCCACCTTCTGGTCCACGCCCAAGCGCTCCAGGTTCTCACGCGCACAAATCAGTGCACGCGGATCGGTATCGGTCGCCACAATCTTTTGGATGCCCCGGCGTGCCAGCACGGCGGCGATGACGCCAGTACCGGTGCCAATGTCATAGGCCAGCGACTTCTTGGCCAGTGCGGTAGGCAGCGGCGCCTGTGCGATCAGGTCGACATATTCGCCCCGCACCGGCGAGAACACACCGTAATGCGGATGAATGCGGTCATAGCCCTTGGGCGCCAGCTTGGCCAGCGCAGGGATTTCCACGCCTTTCTTGCGCCACTCATGGGCGCCCACCAGGGCCTGCAGCTCACGCAGGGACACGACCTGCGCCCCATCGCCCTGGGGCGCGCCCCAGGCGTCGGTACAGGGAGCCTGCACCTCCGGTGCGCGGCGCAAGGCAATCTCGTACTGCGCATCCAACTCGATCAGCACCATCGACAGCACGCGGGCGCGCTGGGCTTGCAGGTGGCGCTGCTGGTGAAAGGGCAATGCCACCTGCGGCGTGGGCATGCCGGAAGCAGAAGGGGCGGCCGGCTTTTTCTTGGCCTTGCGCTCGCCCGTCTTGTCCAGGCGGCGGGCCAGCGACTGCAGCAGCATGCGGGCGTTCTGGAAATCTCCGCGCCAGAGCAGCGCCGTGCCTTCACAAGCCAGGCGGTAGGCCACATCTGCCGGCATGGTGTCATCGGCCAGCACGACGCGGGCGGAAGGCGCAGTGCCGCGCTCGCAGCGCCAGCGGGCGCTGCGGGGCTCGCCGCCTTCCTCCCAGTGGATGGTGGCGAAACGCTCTGGTTGGGCAGTGGTCATACAAATGCTTTCTGGGGCAGACCAGCACCGGGCCGCTGCCAAAGGGAAAAAAACAAAGAGGCCGTCCAAGACGGCCTCTTGAGAGCAAGACACTGCTCGCCCTGCCGCAGCAGGTGCCAAGCGCGTCCGGCCTGCAAGAATCAGCGGTTCATCAAGGAGCGCTGCATGCGCACTTCTTCGATCTTGATGGCACCGACGGTCGCCGTCTTAGCGGTCGACATTTCGCGCTTGAAACCGGCGGACTCATGGAAACGCAGTGCACGCTCATTGCGCAGCGGCACCCAGGCCGTCACCGAGGTGCAACCCTCTTCGGACAGGCCGTCGCGGGCGGCATCCCACAGCGCCACGCCCACGCCCTGGTCCCAGTGGGTAGGCGCAGCATAGATGGCCCAGATTTCGCCCGTGGTAGGACGGGTCTTGGCATCGCGCGAACGGTCAAAACCGATGAAACCGACAATCTTGTCGTTCTCGACGGCCACCTGGACTTGGGGCTCGCAGTACTCAATGGCTTCGCGCCAATAGGCCTGGCGCTTCTCGACGGAGGAGATAGATTTCAGCTGGTCATCGGGCAAAACGCCGCGATAGCTTTCAACAGAAGCGGCAGCGTGGATTTGGGCAATGGCTTTGGCATCACGAAGAGTTGCGGGACGAACCTGGATAGTTTCAGACATGGATAACCGAAAACAAAAATCAATGAATTAACCAAAAAGCACGTATATCTCGTCGTACACTGCGACCATCACGCCCGGCCGGGTGTCAAGTGTTTTGATGGAGCACCCTGAGGCTCAACATCCATCCACTTGCAACACACCATGGCTCACGCAGCATCAGCAAGCAACCGTGCATTGCTGATGGCTTTTTTAAGGGCATATGGAAGAGTCAGCGCGTGAACAGCGCGCTGCAGAGATATGGTGCGCGAAAGCCGGCCATTGTCTCACTCTTGACATCATTTGGGTAGCCCCACAATGGCCTTGTAGGTCAATTTGTGCAGGGGTTTGCAAATGCAGACATTTGCGCTAGGCGTTTACCCTAGCGCCTCCCCCCGATAGAAATCAAATAGTTAGCGCTTTATTCGGCGGTAAAGTAGCCGCATCAGCGCATCAAAGCGCCGGCCATAGGGCGGATACAGCCATGCCGCAGCAGACCAGGCACCCTGGCGCAGCACCGGCTTGGCATGCGAAAAGCGCATGAAACCGTGGTGGCCATGCATGGCGCCCCAGCCACTGTGCCCCCAACCGCCAAAGGGCAAATTCGCATGGGCAAACTGCAGCAGGCAGTCATTCATGCACATGCCGGCGGCCCGCACCCGCTGCGCCGTGTCCAGGCCCTGCCGGCGGTCCTGCCCAAACCAGTAAAAGGCCAGCGGCGTCTCGCCCTGGTTGATCGCCGCAATCGCCTCCTCGCGGTCGTCGTACTGCAGCACCGGCAGCACCGGGCCAAATATCTCTTCCTGCATCAGCTGCATCTGCGCCGTCACGCCCAGCACCAAGGCGGGCGCTAACTGGCGGCTGATGCCATCGCCGATACGGCTTTGCGACACCGCGTCCCCACCGCCTGCCAAGCGGATCACCTGCGCCCCCGCTTGCTCAGCCTGCGCCAGCATGCCCAGCACCCGGCTGGCATGGGCGGCGTGGATGAGTGAGGTGTAATCGGGGTTGCCTTGCTGCTGCGGGTACAGGGCCTGCACAGCCTGGGCATAGGCATCAACAAAGGCCGCAGTGCTGCTGCGGGGCAGCAAGACGTAGTCGGGGGCAATGCAGGTCTGGCCCGCATTCAAGAGCTTGGCATGGGCAATCTTGCGTGCGGCATCCTGGATGTCGCAGCTTTGTTCCAGCAGGCAAGGGGATTTGCCACCCAGCTCCAGCGTCGTCGGCACCAGCTGGTTGGCCGCCGCCAGCGCCACCTTGCGGCCCGTCGCCGTGGAGCCGGTGAACAGCAGGTGATCGAGCGGCAACGAGGCCAGCTCGGCAGAGGCGCTGGCATCGCCGGCAAGTACCGCCAGCTCATCATCGCCAAAGTAACTGGGTACCAGCGCGGCCAGCAGGGCCATGGTCTCGGGCGTGTACTCACTGGGTTTGATGAGCACGCGGTTGCCCGCAGCCAGCGCACTGATGGCAGGACCCAAGGCCAGCAGCAAGGGGTAGTTCCAAGGGGCAATCACGCCCACCACGCCCAAAGGCATTGGCTGCAGCCAGGCCCGGGCAGGCCACAGCTGCAAAGGCGTGGCCACCCGCTGGGCGGCCGCCCAGCGCCGCATTTGCCCCAGCGCCTGGCGCAACTGGCTGTGCAGCGGCATCAACTCGGTGAGCGTGGTGACCCGCGCCGAGCGCTGACCAAAATCCGCCTGCACGCTGGCGCACAGGCGCTCTTCGTTGTCCAGCAGCAGCTTTTGCAGGCGCAGCAAACGCTCGCGCCGCAGCAGCAGCGGCGTATCGGCCTGCGCGCGGCTGGCGGCGCGCATGGCCGCAAACCGGCTGTGCAACTCGCTCACATCCATAACTCAAGGCCCCATAAAAAAACCCGGTCTGCATCAGGCACAACCGGGCTTTGCACAACCGCAGGCCGCAGCCTGTGTCAGGTCAGTCAGTGTTGTGAGCGGATTTCACGCGGCTCCACATCCGTCACATCGATTACGGCCGAGCGCATGCCAGAAGGATTGCTCGCCGCCTCAGCGCTGCGAGCGCCCTTGTTGGCCGACCAGCGCGCGGTGCTGCGGTAAACGGTGGTCCAGCCGGTGGCCGGGTTCATCTTGAAGGCGAACGGAACGATAGGTTTGCCGGTCATCTTGGCCCAGAGCAGGCGCAGCGTCCATAGCAAGGCAGCAATGGCAGCCACCACCATGAGACTGACGAAAAACACCAGACCTGCCAAGACCATGACAATTCGCAAAGTCCAGCTCACCACGGTTGCCAACAACTCGTTCAACGCACTTCCTTTCATCGCTGTATTACAGCGCTTGCTACCCATGTTATGCCGATGCCTGAGTTTTTCAAGCCCTGGCAGTGTCAACAAGCATATCGCAGCGTAAAGAGAGCTGGCCATGCATGGTTACTGCATGGCCACTCCCGCCTTACTGGGCTGCTGCGGCACCCCGTCCGAAATGGAACTCGCCGGGCGCCTGCACCGGGTCCACCGTCACCGGAATAAGGCTCTTGGGGGGGTAGTAGCCCTCCAACAGCAGCCGGGACAGCGGGTTTTCGATGCGCTGCTGAATCGCCCGCTTGAGCGGACGGGCACCAAACACCGGATCGAAGCCCACCTTGGCCAGCTCGGCCATGGCCGCATCGGAGACCTGCAGGTGCAGGTCCATCTTGGCCAGACGGGCTTCGAGCTGGTGCAGCTGAATGCGCGCGATCGACTCGATGTGCTTGGCATCCAGCCCGTGGAAGACCACCGTCTCATCGATGCGGTTGAGGAACTCGGGACGGAAATAGTTCTTGAGCTCCCCCCATACCGCGTCTTTGACATCCTCATACGATTCGCCCACCATGGCTTGAATCAGCTGCGAGCCAATGTTGCTGGTCATCACGATCACCGTGTTCTTGAAGTCCACCGTGCGGCCCTGGCCATCGGTCAGGCGACCGTCGTCGAGCACCTGCAGCAGGATGTTGAACACATCGGGGTGGGCCTTTTCCACCTCGTCCAGCAAGATCACACTGTAAGGCTTGCGGCGCACGGCCTCGGTCAGGTAACCACCTTCGTCATAGCCCACATAGCCCGGAGGCGCACCGATGAGGCGCGAGACCGAGTGCTTCTCCATGAACTCGCTCATGTCGATGCGGATCAGGTGGTCTTCGCTGTCAAACAAGAAGCCCGCCAGTGCCTTGCACAGCTCGGTCTTGCCCACGCCCGTGGGGCCCAGGAACAGGAAGGAGCCCGTTGGCCGGTTCGGGTCCGACAGGCCCGAGCGTGAGCGGCGGATGGCATTGGAGACGGCAGAAATCGCCTCGTCCTGGCCCACCACGCGCTCATGGAGTTTGTCCTCCATGCGCAAGAGCTTGTCGCGCTCGCCCTGCATCATCTTGGACACAGGAATACCCGTGGCGCGGCTGACCACCTCGGCAATCTCTTCGGCGCCCACATGGGTGCGCAGCAGCTTGTGGCCCTTGGTCTTGGCGCCTTCGCTGTTCTCATCGGCCTGCACTTCGGCCAGTTGCTTCTCCAGCGCGGGCAGCTTGCCGTACTGCAGCTCGGCCACCTTGTTGAAGTCACCGCTGCGCGTGGCCTCCTGGATCTGGAAGCGCACCTGCTCCAGCTCTTTGCGCAGCTGCTCGGAGCCCATCGCATCGGCCTTTTCGGCCTTCCAGATCTCTTCCATGTCAGCGTATTCGCGCTCGATCTTGGACAGGTCCTCTTCGATCAGCGACAAACGCTTTTGCGAAGCCTCGTCCTTTTCCTTCTTCATCGCCTCGCGCTCAATCTTCAGCTGGATCATGCGGCGCTCCAGCTTGTCCATGACCTCGGGCTTGGAGTCGATCTCGATCTTGATCTTGGCCGCTGCCTCGTCGATCAGGTCGATGGCTTTGTCGGGCAGAAAACGGTCGGTGATGTAGCGCGCCGACAGCTCGGCCGCCGCCACAATGGCCGGGTCGGTGATGTCCACGCCATGGTGGGCCTCGTACTTTTCTTGCAGACCGCGCAGGATGGCGATGGTGTCTTCCACCGAAGGCTCGTTGACCAGCACTTTCTGGAAGCGCCGCTCCAGCGCCGCATCCTTTTCGATGTACTTGCGGTACTCGTCCAAGGTGGTGGCGCCGATGCAGTGCAGCTCGCCGCGCGACAGCGCAGGCTTGAGCATATTGCCCGCATCCATCGCGCCCTCGGCCTTGCCGGCACCCACCATGGTATGGATCTCGTCGATGAAGAGAATCACGCGGCCCTCTTCCTGCGCCACTTCCTTGAGCACGGATTTGAGGCGCTCTTCAAAATCGCCACGGTACTTGGCACCGGCCAGCAGGCCGGCCATGTCCAGCACCAGCACCTTTTTGTCGCGCAGGGTGTCAGGCACCTCGCCAGCCACAATGCGCTGGGCCAGGCCTTCAACGATGGCCGTCTTGCCCACGCCGGGCTCGCCGATCAACACCGGGTTGTTCTTGCTGCGGCGCTGCAGCACCTGGATGGTGCGGCGGATCTCGTCATCGCGGCCGATGACCGGGTCGAGCTTGCCCAGCTTGGCGCGCTCAGTCAGGTCCAAGGTGTATTTCTTCAACGCCTCGCGCTGGCTCTCGCCATCGGCGCTGTCCATCGATTGGCCGCCGCGCACCGCATCGATGGCGGACTCCAGCGCCTTGCGGCTCAAACCACCTTCTTTGACGATGCGTCCTGCTTCACCTTTGTCGTCGGTCAGCGCCAGCAAAAACAGCTCAGCGGCATAGAACTGGTCGCCGCGCTTGATGGCCTCCTTCTCGGTGGCTTGCAGCATGCGCTGCAGATCCGGGCCGACCGTCACCTGGTCCTGGCCTTGCACCTGCGGCAGGCGCTTGATCGCGTTTTCTGCCGCCGTGCTCATCGCCGTGGCATTGGCACCCGCCCGCGCCAGCAGCGATTTAGGGCCCTCGGGTTGGCGCAGCATGGCGGCCAGCACATGGACCGGTTCGATGTAGGCGTTGTCATTGCCCAGGGCCAGCGATTGCGCGTCGGCCAGGGCTTCTTGAAATTTGGTTGTCAGTTTGTCGATTCGCATGAATGTTCCCCACTCAACAATTGTTACTGGGGAATATTTTGCGCTGACTGGCGTATTTTCAAGAACCTCGCTGCACATATAGGCTCTGTCGGCCCGCATCGCCAAATGCTGTGCGCCGTCTCCTACGCCATGCGGACATCGCACAAACGCAGCCACGCTCCCCGCATCCATTGCAGCAGCAACGGGGCTAAAAAAGCTTGCGCCTGGTCAAGACCGCTGCAATGAGGCCCCTAGTTAGCTTTGACGCTTGGGCAGGCCCCAACGCGCCATCGCCGCCTCGTCGCTGACGCGTGCATCGACCCAGCGCGCGCCTTGGGGCGTGTCTTCCTTCTTCCAGAACGGCGCTTCGGTCTTGAGGTAGTCCATCAAAAACTCGCAGGCCTGGAAGCTCTCGCCCCGGTGGGCCGAGGACACGGCAACCAGCACAATCTGGTCACCCGGCGCAAGCAGCCCCACGCGGTGGATGATGCGGGCGCCAAAGATGTCAAAGCGCTGGCTGGCGGCCTCCACCATCTGGGCGATCGATTTTTCCGTCATGCCCGGGTAGTGCTCCAGCTCCATGGTCGCCACCTGGCTGCCTTCATTGCGGTCGCGCACGGTACCCACAAAGCTGCAGACCGCGCCAATGCGACCGTCCGCCGCCCGCAGCAGCCCCAACTCCTGGCTCACATCAAAGTCAGCAGTCTGTACGGCAATATGGGTGTGCATCATGGACGGGCTCTCAGCGAAAAAGCGGAAAAACCCAAGCCTAGCATGCCCACCCGGCCATGCCGACAAACCATGGCAGCCTACGCCCAGGCCGCGATTGCGGCACACTAGAGCCTTTGCAGCATGGCTGCCTCTGGCTCAGCACAAGCCCAGCCACAGACCCGCCGTTTTGCAAGACCCGTTTTCTCTTTGAATGGTTTCCATGCCCAGCCAGACCCTGCAAGCCCACGGCTTCCTGCTCTACCCCAATCCCCGCAACCTGCACCGCATTGTGTTCGAGCACCATGTATTCGTGCCCTACCCTTATGCGATCATCGACATCCCCGCGATGGACCTGGTGGGCAAGACCAGCGTGTATGCCGCCTGCCGTGAAACCGACCGCAAAATGGGCCAGGTGGTGACCTTTGAGCTGCTGGAAGATGTGGCCCGCTTTGAAAAGCGCTTTACGCCCTGAAACGCCGCCAAGCCACAAGCCACACCACACGGAACGCCATGCAAGACGGCAGCCAGATATTCATCCCTGACTCGTTCATCGCCCTGTTCCAGGGCCGCCAGCAGCGCTTGCGCCAGCCGCTGACCGAGATCGCCCAGCGCTACGAACTCTGCGAGGATTTGGCGCAGATGCTGGTGGAGCAGGCGCAAATTCTCTACCACCAAAGTGCGCCCTCCGAGAGCGCCATTTTGCAGACCATGTATGCCGGCCTGCAGGCCGAAGGTGCAGGGGTCAGCCCGGAAGAAGCACGCTGGGTGGTGCTGCGCCTGGCGGAGCTGCTGGAGTGGCGGGCGCCCGAGCTGCTGCTGCCCAGCCCGCCCGAAGACGACGCGGTTTAACCGCCCGTCACCGGCGGGAAAAAGGCCACCTCGCAGCCCGCCTCCAGCGGTGCGCTCTCTTCACTGAGCACCTGGTTGACGGCGGTGCGCACGGCCCGGCCCCGCGCCAGGCAGCTGGCATAGGGCTCGCCCCGCGCCAGCAAGGCATCGCGCAGCTCGGCCACCGTGGCCGCATCGGTGGCAAAGGCCTCGCTGCCACGGCCAATGGCCTCACGGATGCCCGCGAAATAGCGCAGTTGTACGGTTTTCAAAGTCATCGCATCCCCCCGCTCAACCCAGCAGCTGGGCAAAAGGCACAAAGCGCACGGTGTCGCCCTGCGCAATGGTCTGGCCGGCCGGGTTGTCGACCAGGCCATCGGCCCAGACGGCCGAGGTCAGCACGCCCGAGCCCTGGTTGGCAAAGCGGTCCAGCCCGCCTTGCGCATTGACGCGCACCCGCAAAAATTCGCGGCGCTTGTCGGCACGCGGCCAGTCAAAATCGGCGCGCATGTCCACCGCCTGCGGCGCATGCGCCTGCACGCCTTGCAGACACAGCAAGAAGGGCCGCACCAGCAGCGCAAAGGTCACAAAGCTGGAGACCGGGTTGCCTGGCAGGCCGATGAAATGCGCCTGGCCCACGCGCCCATAGGCGAAGGGCTTGCCCGGCTTGATGGCAATGGCCCACAGATCCAGGCTGCCCAAGGCTTGCACTGCAGGCTTGACATGGTCTTCCTCCCCCACCGATACGCCGCCACTCGTCAGCACCAGATCGCTGTTCTCTGCCGCCGCCTGCAACGCGGCCACGGTGGCCTCATAGCTGTCGGGCACGATGCCCAGGTCCTGCACCTCGCAACCCAGGCGCTGCAGCATGGCGCGCAAAAAGAAACGGTTGCTGTTGTAGATGCTGCCCGCCGGCAGATCTTGGGGCGCCACATCGCCGGGAATGACCAGCTCATCGCCGGTGGAGAACAAGGCCACGCGCGGGCGACGGGCCACCGCCAGGCGGGCGCAGCCCATGCTGGCCGCCAGGCCCAGCTCGGCCGGGCCCAGGCGTTTGCCTGCCGTCAGCACGGTGCTGCCCCGTTGCATGTCTTCCCCGCTTTTGCGGATGTTTTGCCCAGGTTTGACGGCGGCGTTGATCTGCACCCGGCCATCTTCCAGCAGCGTGCATTCCTCTTGCATCACCACGGCGTCAGCACCCAGGGGCACTGCAGCGCCGGTAAAGATGCGCGCTGCGGTGCCGGCGGCCAGCGGCTCGCCGATGCTGCCCGCTGCAATGCGCTGGCTCACCGGCAAGGCCAGCTCCGGCCCGCTCAGGTCAGCGGCGCGCAGCGCATAGCCGTCCATCGCGCTGTTGTCAAAAGGCGGCACCTGCAGCGCGGCGACCAAATCCTCGGCCAGCACGCGGCCATCGGCATCAAAGGTATCCAGCAGCTCGCTGCCCGGCAGTGGCTGGCCTTGGGCCAGCAGCTCAGCCAGGGCGGCATCGAGTGATTTCAGAGGGGGACGGGGCGGGGTATTCATCGCAATCATTTCTTCAGTTGTCGGCCGCATCCGTGCTGGCCGAGCATCGGTGCGCCAGCCTCAGCCGGCGCTGTCGATGGCAAACACACAGGGCGGCGTATAGGCAAAGCGGGCGCTGTGGGCCAGCAGCCACTGGGCGACCACCACCGGTTCATCACGCGGCAACAGGGGCAAGCCAGGGGGAGGGTTCAGTACCCTGGCCGCAGAATGCACGACGGCCTGTACGGCCGCATCCTGCGGGTACAGCAGCGGCTTGCCCGCTGGCTCTGGCGTATTGGCCAGCACCTCCAGCTTGGGCAGATCACAGTTCTTGAAGCCCTCCACCAGCACCCAGTCCACCCGGCTGTCGAGCTGGGCAATCAGCGCATGCACATCGGGCTCCTGCGCTTGTGGCAGCTCGCGCATCAGCACCACGCGCTGGTCGGAGGCGGCCAGCACCTCATAGGCCCCGGCCTGGCGGTGGCGCCAGGTGTCCTTGCCAGGCGTGTCGATATCAAAGCGGTGGTGGGCATGCTTGATGACCGACACCCGCTGGCCGTGCGCGATCAGCACGGGGATGAGCTGCTCGATCAGGGTCGTCTTGCCACTGCCGGAATAGCCCGCAAAACACAGCACCTGCATACCCGCCTCCTTGATGATCCACCGGCCCGCACCTGCAACCCAACCAAGGGCTGCAAGCGCAGATGACGCTGCTCAGTGGCAGTGGTCCTTGATGTAGGTCTTGACCTGGTCCACATCGGCGGGCATCACCACCACGCGCTTGGGCAGGTCTTCGATGCCGTCAAACTTGGCAGGGCGCTCGGGCAAGCGGCCCAGGGCCTCTTCGATGGTGGCGGCAAACTTGATTGGCAAGGCCGTCTCCAGCACGATCATCGGTTCGGCCCCCAGGTGCTCACGCGCCACCTTCACGCCATCGGCGGTGTGGGTGTCGATCATCTGGCCAAAGCGCTGGTAGGTGTCCTGGATGGTGGCCAGGCGGTCGGCATGTGTGCTCTTGCCGCTGACAAAGCCGTAGCGGCCGGCAGCATCCTTGAAGGCCGGGTCGGCCTGCAGGTCAAAGCGGCCTTCTTGGGCCACGCCTTGCGCGAACAGCTGCTGCAGGCGGGCGCCGTCGCGGCCGACCAGGTCGAACACAAAGCGCTCGAAGTTGCTGGCCTTGGAGATGTCCATCGAGGGGCTGGAGGTCTCGAAAGTGTGGGCGGCGCCGCGCACTTGGTAGACACCGGTGCGGAAGAATTCATCCAGCACATCGTTCTCGTTGGTGGCCACCACCAGCTTGGCAATCGGCAGGCCCATCTGGCGGGCCACATGGCCGGCGCAGACATTGCCGAAGTTGCCGCTGGGCACCGTGAAGCTCACTTTTTCGCTGTTGCGCGTGGTGGCCTGCAGATAGCCGGCAAAGTAGTACACCACCTGGGCCAGCAAGCGGGCCCAGTTGATGGAGTTGACCGTACCAATCTTGTACTGCGCCTTGAAGGCATGGTCATTACTGACCGCCTTGACGATGTCCTGGCAGTCGTCAAACACGCCTTCGATGGCGATGTTGTGGATGTTCTCATCCTGCAGGCTGAACATCTGCGCTTGCTGGAAGGGGCTCATGCGGCCGTGCGGGCTGGTCATGAACACGCGCACGCCCTTTTTGCCACGCATGGCGTATTCCGCCGCGCTGCCGGTGTCACCGCTGGTGGCACCCAGAATATTGAGCTCTTCGCCACGGCGGGCCAGCTCGTACTCGAACAGGTTGCCCAGCAGCTGCATGGCCATGTCCTTGAAGGCCAGGGTCGGGCCATTGGAGAGGGCCTCGATCATCAGCGAGCCATCGAGCGGGCGCACTGGAACAATGGCCGCCGAGCCGAACACCTCTGCGGTATAGGTCTTGGCGCACAGCGCACGCAGGTCGTCGGCCGGGATGTCATCGATATACAGCGACAGGATCTCGAAGGCCAGGGCCGCATAGCCTTGGCTGTTGAGCGTTTCGCGCAGGTGGCTCAGTTGGGCATCGTCGATCTGCGGGTAGTGCACGGGCATGTACAGGCCGCCATCAGGGGCCAGGCCCTCGAGCAAAATGTCGCAAAAACGTTTTTGTTCGGCATGGCCGCGCGTAGAAAGATACAGCATGGAGGGTGCGAAATAAGTGGACAACGCCCGCGCACGGGCAAGGGGCAACTACCTATTATCCAGCAGCCGCCAGTACCGGCACAGCTTGCGCAGGAATGCCAGGGGTCCCAGCGCCACCCGGCGTAAAAAAACCCCGGACACCGTCCGGGGCTCAGCGATGGAAAGCGAGGATCAGACCTGCTCGCCCATGCGCTGCAGCTCCTGGCGGGCGTGGTAGGCGCGCCAGTGGTCCACCAGCAGCTCGACAAAGGCCTGGTTCTTCATCTTCTTGACGCCCTTGAGCATGACGGCCAGGCGCTGCTTTTTCTTGCGGAACTGGGCCCGCCGCTTGCCCACGCCCATCGCCGGGGGCTGCACACCGTCCTCCAGCACCATGGTCACGGTCAACATATGGTTGCCCTGGCTGAACTGAAAATCATCAATCGCCGACCAGGCCAGCGCCGCTGGCGCCTTGAACAACTGCACACCGCCCGGCTGCAGCCGCATCGCCGGGCTTTGGCTGTCCTGCCAGAACACTTTGGCGAACCAGGCACAGCCCAAGGCAGCCGCCAGCAGGCCTGCGGCCACCGCCATGTGCAGCTGGGCCTGGAATACAAAAAATGCCCCAACCGCGCAGGCCAAGGCCAAGAACACAAACAGCCCCACCATGAAAGCTGAGCGCTCGTAGATCACCACCTCGTCCTTCGCCAGGCCCGCAATGCGGCGCAGCTCCAGCAGCTTGGCACTGCGATTGGCCGCTGCTGCGCTGCTCAGCTCGTTTTGCAAGGCGGCATTCATATCCAGCGCCGCAGCCGGCTGGGCTTGGTGGCTGCTGCTGTGGCCGGCAGAAACGGGCGCGCCCTGCTCCAGCCCAAACTCCTGCAGCAGCTGGCTGCCCTGCGCGTCCATCGCGCGGGCCAACAGCTCGGGGCTGATCGCCACGCCCAGCGCCGCCAGCCGCTCGGCCAGTTCGGGGTGGGTGTCGGTGGGGTGGGCCTGGCGCTGGTCCAGGTGCTCACTGGGGTCGGCCATGCCTTGGGCGGCGACCAGTTGCCGCACATGGCCCAGCACCCCGCCCTCCACCGTCTCGCCCCGGTCCCAATTGGCCTGCAAGGCCTCGTCCACATGCGGCGCCAGCGCACTGATGCGCAGCAGCGATGCAGCGACGGCCTGCGGGCTCACCACCTGCGCGCCCACCGCATCGGCGGCCAGTTCACGCTTGCGGCTCCAGTAGCGCACCGCTTCGTGGAAGCTGTCGAGAAACATCTCGCCAAACAAGGTGGCCGGACGGCGCAGGATGTCCATCCACGACTCCTCATGCCGCTCACCGCCGCTGATGGCCACCAGGTGGTGGATGGCCGCGCTGTAGATGGGCGAGAAGCGCTGGCTGTAGAGCGTGTCTTCGCCAATGAAATGGCCCAGCTCGTGGCCGATGACGGCCGCTACCTCGCCCGCATTCAGAAAGGCCATATAGGGCAAGGGCAGGTAGAGCACCCGGCCTTGCGGCAGCAAGCTGCCATTGGCCAGTTGCACCGGGTGCTCGGTGACAAAAAAGCCTTCGTTCAGGCCGACCACCAAGGTGTCGGGCATGCCGGCACCCGTCTTGGCGGCCACGCTGTCGACAAAAGCCCACAGCCCAGGCGCTTGTGGGCGGCTGACGGTCTGGCCCATGACCTCGATGGGTTCGTTCTCCAGCGGTTTGCGCGAGGCCTTCCAGACATCGATCAGCACCTTGCCGCCCGAGTACAGCAAAAACAGCGCCAGGCCGCCGAGGATGAACATGAGCTTCATGTCCCCCTTGCTGTAGTTGCGGTGGCGCAGGATGGGCATCATCTCGTAGACCAGCAGCGGTATCGCCGCACCAAACAGCAGCAGCACCATGACTACCATGTACATGGGCAGCAGCTTGCGGCCTTTTTGGAAGGTGGCCAGCAGTTGCTCGCGCGACTGCATCGCCTTGGCACCCATGCCCCGCTGGTAGACCAGGCCCAGCGCCGACCACAGCAGCGCCAGCACGCTGAAGGCGATGGTGCTGCCCGCCAGCAGGGGCTGCAGGTTGCGGGTGGTGACGTTCAGGCCCTGGTTCTGCAGGTCCTGGATGGCCAGCAGGTATTCTTTTTTCACCAGCCTGACGGGGTATTCCTTGCCCTCGCTGTCCTTGACAGTCGCGCGCCCCGGCGTTTGCGCCTCAATGGCATCGAGCTCGCGCACCACCTGCTGGTACTCGGCAATCTTGGCGCCCACATCGCTGATCGGCGTATCGGCCCGCGTCCACTGCCAGATGCCGATGGCCAGCATCAGCAGTGGAATACCAAACAACACCCCCCAGCGCTTGGCAAGCGCCAGCCATTTCTTGTCGGTTTCCGACATAGTGCAACTCCCTGACTTTGTTATGGATAGGCTGCGCTCCGAGAACGGAGGTTCGCGGGCGGCCTTTGTCAGCGGCCATTATTGGTAAAAATAATGGGCTAAGCCATTGTGAAAAAGTAACAGAGTGGTGCACCAATGAAAAACCGCCAGGGCCGGGTGGGCCACTGGCGGTAGACGCTAGCGCGGAGTATCAGCAGGTGCTCAGTTCAGCTCTTCCTTGCGGATGCGGGTGATGGGGGCCAGCACGGTGGGCAGGCCCTGGATTTCAGCCAGCGCCTTGTTCATATTGCCTTCGCGCGTGTCGTGCGTGAGGATGATCAAGTCGGTCTGGGTCGAGCCTTCGCCACCGACTTCGTCGGCTTCGCGCTGCAGCACCGCATCAATGCTGATGCTGGCACCTGCCAGAATGCCGGTCACCTTGGCCAGCACGCCGGCCTCATCGGCCACGCGCATGCGCAGGTAGTAGCTGGTGGTGATATCGGCCATCGGCAGCACGGGCAGTTCCTGACCGGCTTCGCGCAAGGTGCTGCTCTGGAAGGCCAGCGGCGGCACGCGGTGGGCTACATCGGCGCCCTCCAGGCGGGCAATGTCCACCAGGTCGGCAATCACAGCCGAGGCCGTGGGCTCCGAGCCGGCGCCCTTGCCGTAGTACAAGGTGGTGCCGACGGCATCACCGTGCACCACCACGGCATTCATCGCGCCTTCCACATTGGCGATCAGGCGCTTGGAGGGCACCAGCGAAGGGTGTACCCGCAGCTCGATACCCTTGTCGGTGCGCTTGGTGATGCCCAGCAGCTTGATGCGGTAGCCCAGTTGCTCGGCGTAGCGGATATCAACCGACGACAGCTTGGTGATGCCCTCGACATAGGCCTTGTCGAACTGCACCGGCACGCCAAAGGCGATGGCGCTCATCAAGGTGGCCTTGTGGGCAGCATCCACACCTTCGATGTCAAAGGTGGGGTCGGCCTCGGCGTAGCCCAGGCGCTGCGCCTCTTTGAGCACCACGTCAAAGTCCAGGCCCTTGTCGCGCATCTCCGAGAGGATGAAATTGGTTGTACCGTTGATGATGCCGGCAATCCACTGAATCTGGTTGGCGGTCAGGCCTTCGCGCAGCGCCTTGATGATGGGGATGCCACCGGCCACAGCCGCTTCGTAGGCCACCATCACGCCCTTGTCGGCGGCGGCCTTGAAAATCTCCGAGCCATGCACGGCCAGCAAGGCCTTGTTGGCCGTTACCACATGCTTGCCGGCGGCAATCGCTTCCAGCACCAGGGCCTTGGCAATGCCGTAGCCACCGATGAGCTCGATGACCACATCGATCTCGGGATTGGCGATCACCTCGCGGGCATCCTTGACCACCTTGACCTGGTCACCCACCACCGCGCGTGCACGGGCTTCGTCCAGATCGGCCACCATGGTCACCGCAATATCGCGGCCAGCGCGGCGGCGAATTTCGTCATGGTTACGTTGCAACACGTTGAAGACACCGCTACCGACGGTGCCGATGCCCAACAAGCCTACTTGGATCGGTTTCATAAATTCTCTTGTGTACGTTTAATAACTAACAAGGCGTCCAGCCGGACGCCTGTCGTTGTCAGATCGGAAAAGTGCCGACTCAGGCAGCAGATTTTTCTGCCTTGCCCTTGACCAGCTTGATATCGACCTTGTGGGCCTGTGCAAGCTGGTCAGTGCCGTGGCGAAGGCGGTACCTGGCCAGGAAAGCGGCCAGGCGGTTGATCGCTTCGCGCAGGTCCGCCTCATGGGGCAGGAACACGATGCGGAAGTGGTCAGGCCGGGGCCAGTTGAAGCCGGTGCCCTGGACCAGCATGACGCGGGTCTCCTTGAGCACCTGCAGGAAGAACTCCTGGTCGTCCGCGATCGGGTAGACCGCAGGATCGAGTTTGGGGAACATGTACAGCGCGCCTTGAGGCTTGACGCAGCTGACGCCGGGAATGGCATTGATCAGCTCCCAGGCCAGGTCGCGCTGTCTGCGCAGACGGCCACCCTCTTGCACCAGCTCGTCGATGCTCTGATGCCCGCCCAAGGCGGTTTGCACGGCCCACTGGCCAGGCACATTGGCGCACAAGCGCATGTTCGAGAGCATGTTCAAGCCCTCGATATAGTCGCTCGCACCGCTCTTGTCACCAGAGATCACCATCCAGCCCGCACGGTAACCGCAGCTGCGGTAGGCCTTGGACAGGGAGTTGAAGGTGATGGTCAACACATCCTGCGACAGCGCCGCCAGGGGCGTGTGCTTGGCATCGTCATACAGCACCTTGTCATAGACTTCATCGGCAAAGATGACCAGGCCATGCTCGCGGGCGATCTGCACCATCTCGCGCAGCAGCGCATCCGAGTACAAGGCGCCCGTGGGGTTGTTGGGGTTGATCACCACGATGCCCTTGGTGCGGGGCGTGATCTTGGCGCGGATGTCAGCCAGGTTGGGCATCCAGCCGTTTTCCTCGTCACAGAGGTAGTGCACCGGCGTGCCGCCCGACAGGCTGGTCGCCGCCGTCCACAGCGGGTAATCGGGTGCGGGCAGCAGCATTTCGTCGCCGGTGTCCAGCAGCGCATTGGTGGCCAAGCTGATCAGCTCAGATGCGCCATTGCCCAGGTAGATGTCATCGAGGCCCACGCCCTTGACGC
Organism: Comamonas sp. BIGb0152; assembly: GCF_024809975.1. Taxonomy (GTDB): domain Bacteria; phylum Pseudomonadota; class Gammaproteobacteria; order Burkholderiales; family Burkholderiaceae_C; genus Comamonas. The sequence goes on along the minus strand of NZ_JANUDY010000009.1, from coordinate 203,038 downwards.
CCAGGCGCTGGGTTTCATGCATCACCGCCTTGCGCGCCGCAAAAATACCCTTGCTGTCGGAGTAGCCTGCCGAGTTGGGCAGATTGCGGATCATGTCCAGCTGCACCTCTTCAGGGGCATCAAAGCCGAACACCGCCAGGTTGCCGATGTTGAGCTTGGTGATCTTCTGTCCTTCGTCCTCCATCCGCTTCGCCGCATCCATGATCGGCCCTCGAATGTCGTAACACACATTGGCCAGCTTGGCGGATTTTTGAATCGTCTTCATGACAGAACCCACTACCTCTGAAAACAAGGGATTGCAGCCGGCAGGCACCCATGCCAACACCTCGAACCCACAATCCAACTAGGTGAAAACTATAATTTGACCACAGATCCTTGCGTTGATCGCCCTGTAGTGGCTCCCTGCGTCTACCGCACCGGGCCATCCTGTGTCCTTGTCCCGTTTGCCGAAAGCTCCCCGTCATGAAGTTCCAGCCCGATAAATCCGACACCCTGACCATCACAGGCTATGGCCCCGGTTGGTTGGCGGTAGACCAGCAGCGCTACACCCACAGCCTGGTGGTGCGCTCCAATGGCAGCCTCCAGGCTTGGGACTGTGCCCGTTTCGAAGACCTGGGCCCTGCCCATTTTGCCCAATTAGCGGAGGCTGAGGTGGAAACGATAATTTTCGGCAGTGGCAATCGGTTACGTTTTCCTTCGCCCGCCTGGCTGGCCCCCTTGATCGCCAAGCGCATTGGTTTCGAGACCATGGACACGCCTGCTGCATGCCGTACCTACAACGTCTTGGCGGGGGAAGGACGCAAAGTGTTACTTGCTGCGTTAGTGGAACCTGAGGGGCTATAACCACATTCGATAGCCTGTGTTTATCGAAGGGGCTCGATAAATATTTCGATTCGGGTTAAAATAGTCGCTTGCGGCCGCGGGCCTGAATAACAACTAGATGAATACTTTGATTCCTGCGGCCTTTTTGCGATTACTCCGGAGAAAATAGAGAGCTATGGCTGTTGTTGTCAACAAACCCTTGCCAGAATTTGATGCACAAGCGACGGGAGGCCTCAAGGTTTCCAACACGTCGCATCAGGGGCAAATTCTGGTGCTGTACTTCTACCCCAAGGATAACACCCCCGGTTGTACCACCGAAGCCATGCAATTCCGCGATAAATACGCGGATTTCGTCAAGGCCGGTGCAGCCGTCTTCGGCGTGTCGCGCGACAACATGAAGTCGCACGATGACTTCAAGGAAAAGCTGGAACTCCCGTTCGAGCTGATCGCTGACACCGAAGAAAAACTCTGCCACATGTTCGGCGTGGTCAAGAACAAGATCATGTACGGCAAGAAGGTCAAGGGCATCGAGCGCTCGACCTTCCTGGTCGGCCCCGATGGCATGCTGGTCCAGGAATGGCGCGGCCTGAAGGTGCTGGGCCATGTGGAAGAAGTGCTCAAGGCTGTCAAGTCGATGAAGGCAGCTCAGAAGAAGGCTGCCTGATCTCGAACTGGCGGTAGCTTGGTGGCGGCGCGCTGTCTGCGGATGCGCGCCGTTGCCGTTTGCGCCTTGGCGCACCGTCACTGCGCTCTGTGACGGCGATTGCCGGTTTCGCGCCGCTGAGAGTGTGCATAATGGGCCCATGCATTTGAGTCTGGATTGTTCCGCCATCCCCCACCCAAAAAGGCTGTCTTGCTTGCGAGATAGCCTTTTTTGCATGGTGCTGGCGCACATCCAGAGTGAGTTCGCCCACTTGGCGAGTGTTTAGATAAAGGCCCCGAGCTCCATGCCCTTGCCTCCCGCACCTACCCGCCGTGGCAGCCAGCTTTCGACTGGCGACTTTTCCGCCAAGACCAGCGCCAAATCCCGTGCATCTGCGGGCACTGCGCGCGATGAACCGCTTGATAACGACCTCCTGGACATCGACATGGCATCGCCGGTAGCCGCCCCTGCGGTGCAACGCCGTGCGCAAGCAGCGGCGCCAGCACCCAAGGCCGCTCGCAGCAAAAGGGCCGCTGCCCCCGTTGCTGCTGTCGCCCCAGTCGCCGCCAGCGCCAAACCACAGACGGCTCCGGTACAGCCCGCCCCGCCTGCGCGCAGCCCTGCTGTAGCCGATGTCATCTCCATCACCGACAGCAAGCCTGCCAAGGCCACCAAGCCACGCAGCGGCAAAGCCAAGCTGTTTGTGCTGGATACCAATGTGCTGCTGCATGACCCCAGCAGCCTGTTCCGCTTTGAAGAGCACGACATCTACCTGCCGATGATCGTGCTCGAAGAGCTCGATGGCCACAAGAAGGGCATGACCGAAGTGGCCCGCAATGGCCGCCAGGCCAGCCGCACGCTTGATGCGCTGGTCGCCAGCCAAGAGGCCCATCTGGCCCAGGGCATTCGCCTGGATGCCACCGGCCAAAAAGGCGCCAGCGGCTGCCTGTTCTTCCAGACCGAGCCGCTGAACTACCAGCTGCCCGCGAGCCTGCCCCAGGGCAAGGCCGACAACCAGATTCTGGGGGTGGTCGAGGCCCTGCGCCAGCGCCATCCCGATCGCCCCGTGGTGCTGGTGTCCAAGGACATCAACATGCGCGTCAAGGCGCGTGCGCTGGGCCTGGAAGCCGAGGACTACCAGAACGACAAGACCTTGGAAGACGGCGACCTGCTCTACACCGGCATGCTGCAGCTGCCGCTGGATTTCTGGGCCAAGGTCGGCAAGAAGGTCGAGAGCTGGCAGTCGGGCGCCTCCACCTGCTACCGCATCAGTGGTGCCATCACCCAGCAACTGCACATCAACCAGTTCGTCTACTACGAGGCACCGGGCGAGAACAGCCTGTTTGCCCGCGTGATCGAGATCCGCGACAAGACGGCGGTGCTGGAGACCCTCAAGGACTACGGCCACCAGAAGAACAATGTGTGGGGCGTGACCACGCGCAACCGCGAGCAGAACTTCGCGATGAACCTGCTGATGGACCCGGATGTGGACTTTGTCACCTTGGCCGGCACCGCAGGTACCGGCAAGACCTTGATGGCCCTGGCCGCTGGCCTGAACCAGGTGCTCGACGAGCGCCGCTACACCGAGATCATCATGACCCGCGCGACGGTCAGCGTGGGCGAGGACATCGGCTTTCTGCCCGGCACCGAAGAAGAGAAGATGGGCCCCTGGATGGGCGCGCTGGACGACAACCTGGAATTCCTGGCCAAGGGCGACGGCGGCAACCCGGGTGAATGGGGGCGCTCTGCCACCAATGACCTGATCCGCAGCCGCATCAAGATCAAGAGCATGAACTTCATGCGTGGCCGCACCTTCTTGAACAAGTACGTGATCATCGACGAGGCGCAAAACCTGACGCCCAAGCAGATGAAGACCTTGATCACCCGCGCCGGCCCGGGCACCAAGATCATCTGCATGGGTAACCTGGCCCAGATCGATACGCCCTACTTGACCGAAGGCTCCTCGGGCCTGACCTATGTGGTGGACCGCTTCAAGGGCTGGCCACACAGCGGCCACATCACCTTGGCACGCGGCGAGCGCTCGCGCCTGGCCGACTTTGCCAGCGATGTACTGTAAACCGCGCTAGGCCGCAGCGGGGGCTTCACAGCCTCCGCCAGCGCACAAGCACAAAAGGCACCGGGTTTTGCTCGGTGCCTTTTTTTTGCGCTGCCGCTATCGGACCGCTGAGGGCTTAAACGCCGGTGCCTCGGATCTGGTCCAGGCTGCGCGCCGGGGTAATCGCCTGCTGATCCAGCTTGCAGTGCAGGATCACCGGCAGCTGGTGCTGCTCAGCCCAGCTGCGCATGGCTGCCAGCGCGGGGGCAAAATCTTCGGTCTTCTCGACGAGCGCAGCATTGCCGCCAAAGGCTTTGGCGTAGGCGACAAAGTCGGGGTTGCGCAGCTCGGTGGCGCTGACCCGGTTGGGGTAGTCGCGCTCTTGGTGCATGCGGATGGTGCCGTACATGCCGTTGTCGATCAGCAGCACGATGAGGGGCAGCTGGTACTGCACGGCAGTCGCAAACTCCTGGCCATGCATCAGAAAGTCCCCATCGCCCGCAATACAAACCACCGTGCGCTGCTTGTCCCAGCGTTTGGCGCCCACTGCTGCCGGCAGGCCATAGCCCATGCTGCCGCTGGTGGGGGCCAGCTGGCTGCCGTAGTGGGTAAAAGGCCAGAAGCGGTGCACCCAGGTGGCAAAGTTGCCCGCGCCATTGCACCAGACCGTGTCTGCCGGCAGCACCTCGCGCACATGCGCCATCAGCTGGCCCATCTGCAGCGCGCCGGGCACTTGGATGGGTGCGGGGTCGCTCCAGGCCAGGTAGTCGGCATGGGCCTGCTGCACCAGCGCCTGGCGCTCGGGGCGGGGCGCTGCGGCGGGTAGGCGTGCCAGCGCGGCGCAGAAGGAATCGGGTGCAGCCACCATCGCCAGGTCCGCCTGGTAGACCCGGCCCAGCTCATCGGGGTCGGGATGGACATGGATGAGCCGCTGGCCGCTGCTGGCCGGAATGCCCAGCAGGCTGTAGCCCTGCGATGGCACCTCGGACATGCGGCCGCCCAGCAGCACCACCAGATCAGCCTGCTTGATGCGGGCGATCAGCTTGGGATTCACCCCCAGACCCACATCGCCCGCGTAGTTGGCATGGTGGGCGGGGAACACCATCTGGCGGCGGAAGGAGCAGGCCACCGGCACCGCATGGGCGGCGGCAAAGGCGGCGATATCCGCATGGGCCTGCGCATTCCAGCGCGAGCCACCGGCAATGATGATGGGGTTCTGCGCGGCGGCCAGCTGAGCCACGACGGCGGCCACATCGGCATCGGCCGCGTGGGCGGGCGCAGGCTGGTAGCGGCGGGCATCGGGCACGGTCACAGCATCGCGGAGCATGTCTTCTGGCAGCGCAATCACCACCGGGCCGGGACGGCCGCTGGTGGCCACCGCAAAGGCGCGGGCAATGGTCTCGGGAATGCGCGCCGCATCATCAATCTCGGTCGCCCACTTCACCATGCTGCCAAACACGGCCCGGTAGTCCAGCTCCTGGAAAGCCTCGCGGCCGCGTGCCGAGCGCTCGATCTGGCCGACAAACAAAATCATCGGCGTCGAGTCCTGCATGGCGATGTGCAGGCCGGCTGAGGCATTGGTGGCACCGGGGCCGCGCGTGACCATGCAGATGCCGGGCTGGCCGCTGAGCTTGCCCTGGGCTTCGGCCATCATGGCCGCACCGCCCTCCTGGCGGCAAATGGTCGTTTCGATGGGCGCGTCATACAGCGCATCGAGCACCGCCAAAAAGCTCTCGCCGGGCACGGTAAAAATCTGCTGCACGCCGTGGATCAGCAGCTGGTCCACCACCAGCTGGCCTCCGGTACGTGCTTGTTGCTTATCTGCCATGTCTTGTCTCCTTTGTATTTGTCATCAATGCGCCAAAAGTGGGGGATTGGGCCCCATCTGACCTGGCTGCGCATTGCGCCAGCACAGCAAACGGCTGCGCAGCGCAGAAAAAATCTGCAGCATCACATGCACCAAGGGCTGGCCTGCAGCGATCGCAGGCCAGCCCTTGGTGGATGCTGGTGAGGTTGCAGACAGGAGCGCAGAGCCCCTGTCTGGGTAGGCGGCCGCGCAGAGCACAGGCATATCAGTGGCTTGCGCTGGCAGCACACACCAGGCGGCGCAGCGGCCGCCCCGGTTGGGGGCACTGCAAGGCTGGGCAGCGGGCGACAGGCCCACGGCACCCAGCTGCGGGTGCCCGGTCATCACACGTCAAAGCGCACGCCTTGCGCCAGTGGCAGCGCGCCACTGTAGTTGATGGTGTTGGTGGCACGGCGCATATAGCCCTTCCAGGCGTCCGAGCCGGATTCGCGGCCACCGCCGGTTTCCTTCTCGCCACCAAAAGCACCACCGATTTCGGCACCCGAGGTACCGATGTTGACGTTGGCAATCCCACAGTCGCTGCCGGCGGGCGACATAAAGCGCTCGGCGTCACGCAGGTCGCTGGTGAAGATAGCGGACGACAGGCCCTGGGGCACGGCGTTCTGCACCGCGATCGCGTCTTCAGCACTGCCTTCGTAGGTGACGATGTACAAGATAGGAGCAAAGGTTTCGTGCTCCATCACCTTGGTCTGGGCAGGCATCTTCACCAAAGCTGGGCGCACATAGTAAGCGTCCTGGCCCAGGTCTTCGCGTTCGCGCTGGCCGCCGATGACGGTGCCGCCCTCTTGCTTGGCCTGGGCCAGTGCGGCCTGCATGCCGTCGAACGAGGCCTTGTCGATCAGCGGGCCCACCAAGGTGCCATCGGTCAGCGGGTCACCCACGGTGACACTGCCGTAGATCTTTTCCAGGCGCGCCACCAGCTGCTCGGCCACCGATTTGTGCACGATCAAGCGGCGCAGAGTGGTGCAGCGCTGGCCGGCGGTACCCACGGCGGCAAAGGTGATGGCGCGGGCGGCCAGTTCCAGGTCCGCCGATGGCGTAACGATCATCGCGTTGTTGCCACCCAGCTCCAAGATGGAGCGGCCAAAACGCTCGGCCACCTTCACCCCCACCTGGCGGCCCATGCGGGTCGAACCGGTGGCGCTCACCACCGGAACCAGGGGGCTGTCCACCAGCACTTCGCCCACTTCGCGGGCACCAATCAGCAGCTGCGCCAGGCCTTCGGGCACGGCACCAGGCTGCTCTTGGTTGAAGGCGGCAATGGTTTGCTCCAGCAGGTGCTGGCAGGCCACGGCCGTCAGCGGCGTTTTCTCGGAGGGCTTCCACACCACGGCATCGCCGCAGACCAGGGCCAGCGCACTGTTCCAGCACCACACCGCTACCGGGAAGTTGAAGGCCGAGATGATGCCCACGACACCCATCGGGTGCCAGGTTTCCATCATGCGGTGGCCGGGGCGCTCGCTGGCAATCGTCAGACCATGGAGCTGGCGCGACAGACCGACGGCAAAGTCGCAGATGTCGATCATCTCCTGGACTTCGCCCAGGCCTTCCGACGTAATCTTGCCAGCCTCCAGCGAGACCAGCGCGCCCAGTGCGGCCTTGTGCTGGCGCAAGGTTTGCCCCAGGCGGCGCACCAGCTCACCACGCACTGGCGCGGGCACGGTGCGCCACTGCAGGTAAGCCTGGTGGGCGGCGGCAATGGCGTCTTGCGCCTGCTGCGCGCTGTGGGCCTTGAGTACGGCCAAGGTGGCACCGTCGGCAGGCGAGCGGCTGGTGATGTCCTGGCCTGCGAGAGGCTTCAGGTCGAGCGCAAGCGCCTTCAAAATATCGTTCAAACGGTTGGTGGATTGCGTCATCGCTCGTCTTTCCTAGTCACTAGCACAACAGAAACTGTCCAGCCCGTCGCCCGGGCCCGGACCATGAGGGGGCGGCTCCAGCGGAGCCCCAAACTCTCTGCGCATCAAGGGGCATGTACAGGCATTTGTACACCCCCTTCATGACACGGCAGCACCGCGCCAAAGCGGCAAACTTAAAAATACTATGTGAACTATCAGGAACAACAAAATGCGAAAATGGTGAGACATATTGCGTTTTTTGAACAAAGTCCCCACCCATGCGCAACGCGATTCCCAATATCGGCCTCTTGATGGCTTTTGAAGCCTCTGCCCGGCATGGCAATTTCTCCCGTGCTGCCAACGAGTTAGCACTGACGGCCAGTGCCGTCAGCCGCCATGTGGCAGCACTGGAAGACCGTTTGGGGGTGCCGCTCTTCGTGCGCCACAAACGCCGGGTCATGCTGACGGATGCGGGTAAACGATATGCGCAGCGGGTGCGCGTACACCTCAATGGCCTGGAGCGCGACACGCAAGAGATCGCCAACAGCCGCGCCCAGGGCTATGCCATCCACCTTGCGGTGGTATCCAGCTTTGCCACGCAATGGCTGGTGCCCCGGCTGCCGGCCTTTGCCCAGCAGCACCCGGACATCCATGTCCATCTGTCGGTGCGTTCCGAGCCCTTTGCCTTCGAGGAAAGCGGCTTTGACGGCGCCATCTATTCCGGTGACGGCCTCTGGTCCAAAACCCAGGGAGAGCGCATTGCCCGCGACGGCGCCTGCATCCCCGTCTGCAGCCCCGCCTTTGCCGCGCAGCATGCACTGACGACGCAGGAGGACTGGCAGCAGCTGGTACACATCGGTCTGGAGAGCCGGCCCGCTGCCTGGCGCGACTGGTACAACGGCCTGGGCTGGGATTACTCGGTGCAGGCCTCGCGCGGCCCACGCTATGAGCTGTTCTCCATGGTGATCATGGCGGCGGCCGCAGGCCTGGGCGTGGGCCTGGTGCCCGAGGTGCTGGTACAGCCCGCGCTGGATGCCGGCCAGGTGGTGCCCGCACACAGCCAGACCTTGCCGGGCACGCAAAGCTACTGGTTCAGCTACCCCACCTACCGCGAGCCCTCGCAGGCATTGCAGGCCTTTGGGCAGTGGGTGATCCAGCAAAGCCAGGGGCAGCAGGACTGAGCGCCTGCGTTCAGCGCCCCAGCCTCAATAGTCGTCACCGCCCACGGCCAGGTTTTCAAAACGGGTCTGGTTCTTCTGGAAGAACAGCTTGACCGTGCCGGTCGGGCCGTTACGCTGCTTGCCGATGATGACCTCGGCCACATTGGGCTCGTTGCTCTCTTTGTTGTAGTAGTCGTCGCGGTAGATGAACATGATGATGTCCGCATCCTGCTCGATGGCGCCCGACTCCCGCAAGTCGGACATCATCGGGCGCTTGTCGGTGCGCTGTTCGACCGAGCGGTTGAGCTGCGACAGCGCAATCACCGGGCATTGCAGCTCCTTGGCCAGCATCTTCAGACCCCGCGAGATTTCGCCCAGCTCGGTGGCCCGGTTGTCCGAACTGGCCGCAGACCCGGAGCCGCTCATCAGCTGCAAGTAGTCGACCACGATCAAACCCATTTTTCCGCACTGGCGCGCCAGACGACGCGAGTTGGCACGCAGCTCGGAAGGCGTCAGCCCCGGGGTCTCATCAATATGCAGCGATACCGTGCGCAGGCGCTCAATGGCCTCGGACAAACGCGGCCACTCCTCATCGGTCAGCTTGCCGGTGCGCAGATTGCCCTGGTTCACCCGGCCGATCGAGCCCACGATACGCACCGCCAATTGGGCGGCGCCCATTTCCATCGAGAAGATGGCGACCGGCAGGCCTTCATTGAGCGCCACGTGCTCGGCAATATTCACCGCAAACGAGGTCTTGCCCATCGAGGGGCGCGCGGCCAGCACCACCAGGTCACCCGCCTGCAGGCCGCTGGTCATGCGGTCCAGGTCGGCAAAGCCGGTGGGCACGCCGGTCACATCAACCGGGTTGTCCGCCATCTCCTGCACCCGGTCGAGCAAATCCACCACCAGCTTGTCCAGCGACTGGAAGCCCTGCTTCATGCGCGAGCCTTCCTCGCCAATCGCGAAGATCTTCTGCTCGGCCTCATCCAGGATGCGGTCCACCGTCTTGCCTTGCTGGTTGAAGGCATTGGTGGCGATCTCGTCGCTGGCGGTGACCAGCTTGCGCAGAATCGAACGCTCACGCACGATCTCGCCATAGCGGCGGATATTGGTGGCGCTGGGCACGTACTGGGCCAGCTGGTTCAGGTAGGCCAGGCCCCCCACTTCCTCGGCCTTGCCGATGCTTTGCAGGTGCTCGTAGACGGTGATCACATCGGCGGGCTTGCCCGCATTGATCATGCTCGCCATCGCCGCAAAAATCAGCTTGTGCTCGTGGCGGTAGAAATTGTCCTCCGCCAGCACGTCGCCCACCCGGTCCCAGGCATTGTTGTCCAGCAGCAAACCACCCAGAACGCTGGACTCCGATTCGATCGAATGCGGCGGTATGCGCAGCTGCGCCACCTGCTTGTCGGGCGTGATGAAAGCAGTGTCATCCAAAGGGGGGAAGGTCTCTGACATGGGGAATCCAAATTAGCAAACGCTGGCCTGGCTGGCAGCAATCCGCAAGAATAGCGCAGTTGCCGCGCAAGGCTGACAGGCGGGCCAAAAACCTGCAAGCCTGCAGCCCTGGGCGAAGCGGAAAACGAAAAAGCCGCCCGAAGGCGGCTTGTCAACGCAGAGCGTGAGAAATTAAACGTGTTCGCCGTAGACGGACACATTCACTTCCACCACCACGTCGGTGTGCAGCGCCACTTCCACAGCGGTCTCGCTCACGGTCTTGATAGGACCGTTAGGCAGACGCACTTGCGACTTGACCACTTGGAAACCCATCTTGGTCAGTTCATCAGCGATGTCCTGGTTGGTGACGGAGCCGAACAGACGGCCATCGACACCTGCCTTTTGGGTCAGCTTCACGGTCTGGCCGGACAGCTTCTCGCCTTGTGCCTGGGCAGCGGCCAGCTTTTCAGCAGCAGCCTTTTCCAGCTCAGCGCGCTTGGCTTCGAACTCAGCCTTGGCTGCTTCGGTAGCGCGGCGTGCACGGCCCGAAGGGATCAGGAAGTTACGTGCGTAACCGTCCTTGACCTTCACGATTTCACCCAGGTTGCCCAGATTGACGACCTTGTCGAGCAGAATAATTTGCATGTTCGTGCTCCTTAGATCTTGTGCTGGTCAGAGTACGGAACCATGGCCAGGAAGCGCGCGCGCTTGATGGCAGTGTTCAGCTGACGCTGGTAAATGGCGCGCGTGCCGGTCAGGCGTGCGGGGATGATCTTGCCGTTTTCAGCAACGAAGTCACGCAGGGTGTCGACATCCTTGTAGTCGATTTCTTCGACGCCAGCCACGGTGAAGCGGCAGAAACGCTTGCGCTTGAACAGCAGCGACTGGGTGTTGCGCTTAGGGCGCTTGTCTTTGTTGAATTTCTTGAACGTGGCCATTTTCGGACCTCTCAATAAGTATCTTGTTGAATATCCTGGATGTGCAGAACCAGCGATTTGCTGTTGCGCGGTGTGGCCAAAAAGCCCTGGAATGTCCAGGTGCTTCCTACAGCCTGCCGAGCGATTCGCTCTGCCAGTGCACCAAAGGCAATCGCCTTGAGCACGGCATTGACTTGTCGGGGTTGGTCTGCTTCGGTCTGGGTGGAGCGGTGCTCCAACACGACATCTACAGCAGGCAGCCCAGCCGGTGTGTATCGCAAAATCTTGATTTCAGCGATGACGGCGGTGACAAGTACGCGGTTCTCCACCTCCTGTGTGATTAACGCTCTGCAGCGGCGTGCTCAGCCTGGTTGGCCTTGCGCGCTTCTTCGCGTTCCACGGTCTTCATCATGGCGGAAGGAGCGGTGTCAGCCTTCTTCTTCTGCACAGTCAGTTGGCGCAGCACAGCGTCGTTGAACTTGAACGCGTGTTCCAGTTCAGCCATCACAGCCTGGTCGGCTTCGATATTCAGGCACAGATAGTGGGCCTTGGCCAGCTTGTTGATCATGTAGGCCAGTTGACGGCGGCCCCAGTCTTCAACGCGGTGGATCTTACCGCCGCCGGCGGTAATCATGCCCTTGTAACGCTCCAGCATAGCTGGAACTTGTTCGCTCTGATCGGGGTGGATCAGCAGCACGATCTCGTAATGACGCATGCAAACTCCTTGTGGATTTCGCCACCCGCTGATGCCTTTCAATGAAAAGACAGACACGGTGTGGCAAGGGAAACCCGAGATTATACGAATGAATGGGAAAACCGTCAAATGGCATTGCCGAGCAAGCCTGTCGGCATGCCGTTTTGGCTGCAAAAACCGCCACACCCATAAGCCCCTTGAAATGCAAGGAAATGCCCCAACGTGCGGCGACAAGAGCCATTTTTGTTAACGAAATACGAACCGCACAATGTCAGACAACCTCCACCCCGAAGGCCAAAACCCCATGTCCGCCGAAGAGCTGGAAGCCGCTGCCGCTGCCAACCAGTCGCAACTGGAAGCAGAGCTGGCGGAGTTGAAGGCCAAGAACGCCGATTTGGCCGACCAGTACCTGCGCGCCAAGGCAGAAGTTGAAAACGCCCGCCGCCGCGCCGATGACGAAGTCGCCAAGGCCCGCAAGTTCGGCGTCGAAAGCTTTGCCGAAAGCTTGCTGCCCGTGGTCGACAGCCTGGACGCCGCACTGGCGATCCAGAATGCCAGCCCCGAGCAGTTACGCGAAGGCTCGGACGCCACCTTGCGCCAGCTGGTCTCCGCACTGGAGCGCAACAAGGTGCTGGCCATCAACCCGGCAGCCGGCGACAAGTTCGATCCCCACCACCACCAGGCGATCTCTGCCGTGCCAGCGGCGCAGGAGCCCAACACCGTGGTAGCGGTGCTGCAAAAGGGCTATGCCATTGCCGATCGCGTACTGCGTCCGGCCCTGGTGACCGTGGCCGCAGCGTCATAAACACAGCTCCCGGCTTTTTTGTGCTACGCACTTGAACAACGGCAAAAAAGCCACAGATAACAGTCAACGAGGGCGCTCAGCCGCCTCAACAAATACAGGAGTAGAGAAATGGGAAAGATTATCGGTATTGATTTGGGCACGACCAACAGCTGCGTGGCCGTGATGGAAGGCAACACCACCCGCGTGATCGAAAACAGCGAAGGTGCGCGCACCACGCCATCGATCGTCGCTTACCAGGAAGACGGTGAGATTCTGGTCGGTGCCTCGGCCAAGCGCCAGGCGGTGACCAACCCCCGCAACACGATTTACGCTGCCAAGCGTCTGATCGGCCGCAAGTTCGACGAGAAGGAAGTGCAAAAGGACATCGACCTGATGCCTTTCCAGATCGTCAAGGCCGACAACGGCGACGCCTGGGTGCAAGTGCGTGACCAAAAGCTGGCCGCGCCACAGATCTCCGCAGAAGTGCTGCGCAAGATGAAGAAGACCGCCGAGGACTTCCTGGGCGAGCCCGTGACCGAGGCCGTGATCACCGTGCCTGCGTACTTCAATGATGCGCAGCGCCAAGCCACCAAGGATGCCGGCCGTATCGCCGGTCTGGAAGTCAAGCGCATCATCAACGAGCCTACCGCTGCAGCCCTGGCCTTTGGCCTGGACAAGGGTGGCAAGGGTGACCGCAAGATCGCCGTGTACGACCTGGGCGGCGGTACCTTCGACGTGTCCATCATCGAAATCGCTGATGTGGACGGCGAAAAGCAGTTCGAAGTGCTGTCGACCAATGGCGACACCTTCCTGGGCGGTGAAGACTTTGACCAGCGCGTGATCGAGTACATCATCACCGAGTTCAAGAAGGAACAAGGCGTTGACCTGTCCAAGGACGTGCTGGCACTGCAGCGCCTGAAGGAAGCCGCTGAAAAGGCCAAGATCGAGCTGTCCAGCTCGGCGGCCACTGACATCAACCTGCCCTACATCACGGCAGACGCTTCGGGCCCCAAGCACCTGAACATCCGCCTCACCCGCGCCAAGCTCGAAAGCCTGGTGGACGAGTTGATCGAGCGCACCATTGCCCCTTGCCGCACCGCGATCAAGGATGCAGGCATCGCTGTGGCCGACATCGACGACGTGATCCTGGTCGGCGGCATGAGCCGTATGCCCAAGGTGCAAGAGAAGGTCAAGGAATTCTTCGGCAAGGAGCCACGCAAGGACGTGAACCCCGACGAAGCCGTGGCCGTGGGCGCTGCCATCCAAGGCCAGGTGCTGGGCGGTGACCGCTCTGATGTGCTGCTGCTGGACGTGACGCCTCTGTCTCTGGGTATCGAAACCCTGGGCGGCGTGATGACCAAGATGATCACGAAGAACACCACGATCCCGACCAAGTTCGCGCAGACCTACTCGACCGCCGAGGACAACCAGCCTGCCGTGACCATCAAGGTGTTCCAGGGCGAGCGTGAAATCGCCAGCGCCAACAAGCTGCTGGGCGAGTTCAACCTGGAAGGCATTCCAGCCGCACCCCGTGGCACGCCCCAGATCGAGGTGGCCTTCGACATCGATGCCAACGGTATCTTGAACGTCTCTGCCAAGGACAAGGGCACCGGCAAGGAAAACAAGATCACCATCAAGGCCAGCTCGGGTCTGTCGGAAGACGAGATCCAGAAGATGGTCAAGGATGCTGAGCTGAACGCTGCTGACGACAAGAAGAAGCTGGAGCTGGTGCAGGCCCGCAACCAAGGTGAAGCGGCAGTGCACAGCGTCAAGAAGAGCTTGGGCGAGCATGGTGACAAGCTCGATGCCACCGAGAAGTCGGCCATTGACAGCGCTGTCCAAGAACTGGAAGAAGCGCTGAAGACCGAGGACAAGGACGCCATCGAAGCCAAGACCACGGCCTTGATGACTGCTAGCCAGAAGCTGGGCGAAAAGGTGTATGCCGACGCCCAGGCCGCACAGGCGGGTGCTGCTGGTGCAGCAGCTGGCGCGGGCGGCGCTGCAGCGGCCGACGACAATGTCGTCGATGCCGAAGTCAAGGAAGTCAAGAAGGACTAAGCCCTTCCTGACAGGCCAGTAGCCGACTGTCACACCCCATGCCGGAGTCCGCATCGCCGCACTCCGGCATGGCTTTTCTACAGAATCGCTATTGCGCTGTCGCTGGTAGCGGTGGTTGGCCAAGTGCTGACACCCTGCCCCGTTTTATGCAAGCATCCAAAGGGACACGATGACCTTCACCACAGCACCTGCGACCGACGCACTGCATGTTGCAGAGCTCAGCCGTGTCAACCAGAAGATCACCGATGGCGCGGCCGCCCTGCCCGCTGTCACGCTCAAGGACGGCAGCCGGGTACAGACCGGCACCGTCGCCACCATGCTCTACAACATCGCGCTCTACAATGCCGGCGAGCGCGGCGCCGTTGAAGAAGAGCTGAAGATGGCGATCCCCACCTTGTTCAAGGTGGGCTTGTTTGAGCTCTTTGCGCCGCAGCAATGGATTGACGGCGACAATCCGGGCCGCAGCTTTGTGGGCCTCCATGCCCGGGCGTATCTCAACGCCGCTGGTTAATCACCCACAGAATTCAAGAACACCATGTCCAAACGCGATTACTACGAAGTCCTTGGCCTGAGCAAATCTGCCACGGAAGTCGAAATCAAGACGGCCTACCGCAAGATGGCCATGAAGTACCACCCTGACCGCAACCAGGGCGATGCATCCAAAGAAGCGGAAGAGAAGTTCAAGGAGTGCAAAGAAGCCTACGAAATGCTCTCCGACAGCCAAAAGCGGGGCGCTTACGACCAGTACGGCCACGCCGGCGTCGATCCCAACATGCGCTCAGGCATGGGCGGCGAGGGCTTCGGTGGTTTTGCCGAATCGTTTGGCGACATCTTTGGTGAGATGTTTGGCGGCGCCCGCCGTGGCGGCGGTGGCCCCCAGGTCTACCGGGGCAACGACCTGTCCTACGCGATGGACATCAGCCTGGAAGAAGCCGCCGCAGGCAAGAACGCACAGATCAAGATCCCCTCTTGGGACGAGTGCGACACCTGCCACGGCAACGGCGCCAAGCCCGGCACCCAGGTCAAGACCTGCAGCACCTGCCACGGCAGCGGCCAGGTGCAGATGCGCCAAGGTTTTTTTGCCGTGCAGCAAACCTGTCCGCACTGCCGAGGCACCGGCAAGATCATCCCCGAGCCCTGCACCGCCTGCCATGGCCAGGGCCGCACCAAGTCGCAAAAGACACTGGAAGTGAGCATTCCTGCCGGCATCGACGACGGCATGCGTATCCGCTCCACCGGCGATGGCGAGCCCGGCCAGAATGGCGGACCGCCCGGCGATCTGTACATCGAGATCCGCGTGCGCAAGCACGAGGTGTTCGAGCGCGACGGCGACGACCTGCACTGCGAAGTGCCGGTCAGCATGGTGACCGCCGCCCTGGGCGGCGAGATCGAGGTGCCCACCCTCAGCGGCAAGGCGGCCATCGATATCCCCGAGGGCACCCAGACCGGCAAGCAGTTCCGCCTGCGCGGCAAGGGCATCAAGGGCGTGCGCGCCAGCTATCCGGGCGATCTGTATGTGCACATCGTTGTGGAGACGCCCGTCAAGCTCACCGAGCACCAGCGCAAGCTGCTCAAGGAGCTCGATGAATCGCTGAAAAAAGGTGGCGCCAAGCACACGCCCAACAACCAGTCCTGGACAGACCGCCTGAAGAACCTGTTCACCTGATAACGAGGGCCGCCGCATCGCCCCGATGCGGTCGGCCTCCTCGTAAGCCAAGCACCCGCATCGCTGGTGCTTTTTTCATGGCGGCTTGCGGTCTCAGCCTTGGCTGTCCTGCGATGCGGGCTTTGGCTCGATGGGTGCCCGGGCCGTGCTGCGGCGCAGCCAACGCTTGATCAGCATTCTCAGTGGCAACAACACCACCAAGGCGAGCGCCAGCAACCAAGGCAGCCACTGCGCTGTCGTCAAAATCAGCGCCTGCACACTGCGGGTCAAGCCATCCCAGCTGCGCTGCCAGGTTTGTTGCCAGGGGCTGTAGGAGCCGCTGCTGACCATGGCCCGGGTAGGCTGGAAACGCATCTGCACCAGCTGCTTGGCAGTATCGCGCTCCAGCAGCGCACGGTGGCTGCTGGCCGCATCGATCTCGGCTTGCACCTGCGACAGCATGTCCCGGATGGCCATCAGGTCCTGCAATGTGCGTTTGACATTCTTCTCCAGCAGCAGCGCGCGCAGGCTGTCGCGGTATTCGCTGCGGTTCTTGATCTGCGCCTCCACATCGACCACCTCAAAGCTCTTGTCCTCGGTCGTGGTCTGGTGGTTCAGCACCCGGGCCCCTGCGCCCAGCGCATCGGTGAGCGGGCCAAAGTCACGCGGGGCCACGCGCATCGTCAAAAACGCCTCTGCCGAGGACTGCGGGGTTTCGCGCCGCAGGTCTGAGGTTTCCACATAGCAATCCAGCGCCTCGCAGCGGCTTTTGACGGCGGCCCACAAATCTGCCAAATCAGCCGCCGGTGCCTCCACCTGCATGCGGTGGCTGATGGCTAAAAAGCGCTGGTCGGCGGCAGCAGCGCGGCCCTGTCCACCCCCTGCAGCAGCCACGTCAAAGGCAGCAGGTGCCGTTTCCATGCTGGCCATCTTGGCCATCGCACGTGCGGGGGGCGGCGCTGCGGCGGGTGCCGGCGCTGCATGCACCATGCGGGCCTCTGCCTGAGGCGCGCTCTGCCCGGCGTCTGGAGAGCAAGCGGACAGCAAAGCCGCGACCGCGATGGCGACGGCAGCCAAACCACAACGGGGCGCGTTGAACAGGCCGAAGGAAGAAGTGCGAGGTGACATGGTGATTCCGTTTTTTGAACATCGCAGCGTGCGACAGCTGCTCAATCGTAGTGAGCCGCTCCAACGGGGTCAAAGCCTTACAAAAACCTACATATTGACCAGGCCCATGGCGTCCCTAGCCCTACCCCCGCAGCGGCTCGCAAAGCCAGACTTTTCATGCAAATGACATATCAGCCATCGCAATCCACGATACCAAACCTGCCATTTGCCGCTAAAATCGCATTTGATTTCTAAAAATACGATACCTCCCCCGCCATGAAAAGCTCAGAGCGCAGTTTTGCGCGCCGCATTGACCTGACCTCGCTCCAGCTGTTTGTAGCCGTTTGCGAGCTGGGCAGCATTGGCCGGGCGGCGGAGCGGGAGTTCATCGCAGCATCGGCGGTCAGCAAGCGCCTGTCGGACCTGGAAACGGCGGTCGATACCCAGCTGCTCTACCGCCACAGCCGAGGCGTCACCCTGACCCCCGCCGGCGAGAGCCTGCTGCACCATGCGCGCAATGTGCTGTTTGGCCTGGAGCGCATGCAAGGTGAGCTGAGCGAGTACGCCGACGGCGTGCGCGGCCATGTACGCATCCATGCCAATATCTCCGCGATCGTGCAGTTTCTGCCTGAGGACCTGGGCAGCTTTGCGCGTGCGCACAGCCAGATCAAGATTGACCTGCAGGAGCATTTGAGCGCCGAGGTGATCCAAGCCGTGCACGAAGGCACGGCCGACCTGGGCATCTGCAACCCGGACACGGTCCCCAACACCGCCGAGATGGATCTGCAGTCGCGCCCCTACCGCAGCGACCACCTGATGCTGGTAGTGCCCCTGGGCCACGCGCTTGCCCAACGCAACACCATCAGCTTTGAAGAAGCGCTGGAATGGGACATCGTCGGCCTGCAATCGGGCAGCAGCATCAGCCAGGCGATGCGCTCGGCATCGGCCCAGCTGCGCCGCCCGCTGCGCCAGCGCATCCAGGTCACCAGCCTTGATGCTATGTGCCGCATGATCGACAACGGGCTGGGCATTGGCCTGCTGCCCGACCGCGCCTTTGCACTGATGCACGGCGTGGGCAACCTGCGCGGCATCCGCCTGGCCGATGCCTGGGCCCACCGCGAGCTGCGGTTGATGGCCCGCGATTTTGATGCGCTGCCGGTGACCGCGCGCCTGCTGGTGGAGCACCTCAGCCCCCGGCCCGCCGAGGGAGCACTGGCCCCCGGCGGCCAGGAGACCGCGCTGGCAGCCCATCTGCAGACCCAGACCTTTGCCCATCTTTGATATTTAGCCCCTTGATGAGACCCTTGACCCAAAGAGAACCACGATGACCGGACGCACCCTCTACGACAAGATTTTTGACGAGCACACCATCCACACCGAGGAGGATGGCACCGCTGTGCTGTATATCGACCGCCACCTGGTGCACGAAGTCACCAGCCCCCAGGCATTCGAAGGTCTGCGCATGGCCGGCCGCAAGCTCTGGCGCGTCAGCTCGGTGGTGGCGACGGCCGACCACAACACCCCCACCACCGGCTGGGAGCGCGGCTATGACGGCATCGAAGACCCGATCAGCAAAGAGCAGATCGTCACCCTGAACCACAACATTGGCGAATTCGGCGCGGCCGCCTTCTTCCCCTTCATGGACAAGGGCCAGGGCATCGTCCACGTGATGGGCCCCGAGCAAGGTGCCACCCTGCCGGGCATGACAGTGGTTTGCGGCGACAGCCACACCAGCACCCATGGCGCCTTTGGCGCGCTGGCGCACGGCATCGGCACCTCGGAAGTCGAGCACGTGATGGCCACCCAGACCCTGCTGGCCAAGAAGGCCAAGAACATGCTGATCAAGGTGGACGGCAAGGTGGCCCCGGGCGTGACCGCCAAGGACATCGTGCTGGCCATCATCGGCCGCATCGGCACGGCAGGCGGCACCGGCTACACCATCGAGTTTGCCGGCTCGGCCATCCGGGACCTGTCCGTGGAAGGCCGCATGACGGTCTGCAACATGGCGATTGAAGCCGGCGCCCGCGCAGGCCTCGTCGCCGTGGACAGCAAGACCATCGACTACGTCAAGGGCCGCCCGCTGGCACCCACCGGCGTGGAATGGGAACAGGCCGTCAGCTACTGGAAGACCTTGCACTCCGATGTGGATGCCAAGTTCGACACCGTGGTCACCTTGCGCGCTGAAGACATCGTGCCCCAGGTCACCTGGGGTACCAGCCCCGAGATGGTGCTGGGTGTGGATGCGACCGTGCCCGATCCGGACAAGGAAAAAGACCCGAACAAGCGCGGCGCCATCGAACGCGCGCTGACCTACATGAACCTGGAGCCCGGCAAGCCGATCAATGACATCTTCATCGACAAGGTGTTCATCGGCAGCTGCACCAACAGCCGCATCGAGGACATGCGCGAGGCCGCTGCCGTCGTCAAGAAGCTGGGCCAGAAAGTGGCCAAGAATGTGAAGCTGGCGATGGTGGTTCCCGGCTCCGGCCTGGTCAAGGCCCAGGCCGAGGCCGAAGGCCTGGACCAGATCTTTACCGCCGCCGGCTTTGAGTGGCGCGAACCGGGCTGCTCCATGTGCCTGGCGATGAACGCTGACCGCCTGGAGCCCGGTGAGCGCTGCGCATCGACCAGCAACCGCAACTTTGAAGGGCGCCAGGGCGCTGGTGGCCGCACCCACCTGGTCAGCCCCGCCATGGCCGCAGCCGCTGCCGTGCACGGCCATTTTGTCGACATTCGCCGCTTCTCCTGATCGCGGCCCTCAGCAGGAATACACGTGATGAAAACCCGTTTTGCACTGATCACCGTGGCCTTGGCCGCACTGCTCTCGGGCTGCAACACCATCCATGGCATTGGCCAGGATGTGCAAGGTGCCGGCAACGCCATTTCACGCGCCTCGCGGTAATCCGTCCCATCGATGTCGGGGCCTGGCAGCCCCAAGCCTAGCCGCCCGCTGCCAGCCCCACCTCTCCACAATGGAGGCTTCTCACATGCAAAAATTCACCATTCACCAGGGCCTGGTCGCTCCCATGGACCGCGAGAACGTCGACACCGACGCCATCATCCCCAAGCAGTTTCTGAAGTCGATCAAGAAGACCGGCTTTGGCGTCAACGCCTTCGACGAATGGCGCTACCTGGACCAACCCGGCCAGCCGGGCGTGCCCGAATCGGCCCGCAAGCCCAACCCGGATTTTGTGCTCAACCACAGCCGCTACCAGGGCGCCAGCATCCTGATCGCGCGCAAGAACTTTGGCTGCGGCTCCAGCCGTGAGCACGCCCCTTGGGCACTCGACCAGTTTGGCTTCCGTGCCATCCTGGCGCCCAGCTTTGCCGATATCTTCTTCAACAACTGCTTCAAGAATGGCCTGCTGCCCATCGTGCTGCCCGAGGCCACGGTGGACCTGCTGTTCAACGAAGTCGCGGTGAACCCGGGCTACAGCCTCACCATCGACCTGGACCAGCAGGTCATCCTGCGCCCCGGTGGCGAGGCCATTCCCTTTGATGTCATCGCCTTTCGCAAGTACTGCCTGCTCAATGGCTTTGACGACATCGGCCTGACCCTGCACCACAAGGACAAGATCCAGGCCTACGAAGCCAACCGCCTGGCCACCAAGCCCTGGCTGGCCCACAGCCTGGTGCAGGCCAAGGCCTGAGCCTGGACACGCCCCTTTCCCTCCTGCGCGCCTAGCCTGGGCGCAGGCCGCTATCCCTCAGTGAGAAAAACCATGAAAATCGCAGTGTTGCCCGGAGACGGCATTGGCCCAGAAATCGTTGCAGAAGCTGTCAAGGTGCTCGATGCCCTCAAGCTGAACCTGGAGCTGCAAAGCGCCCCCGTGGGCGGCGCCGCCTACGAGGCCTCCGGCCACCCGCTGCCACCGGCCACCCTGGCGCTGGCACAAGCCTCGGACGCCATCCTGTTCGGCGCCGTGGGCGACTGGAAGTACGACACCTTGGAGCGCGCGCTGCGCCCCGAGCAAGCCATTCTGGGCCTGCGCAAGGCGCTGGGCCTGTTCGCCAACTTCCGTCCCGCCATCTGCTACAAGGAGCTGACCCATGCCTCCAGCCTCAAGCCCGAGCTGGTATCCGGTCTCGATATCCTCATCATCCGCGAGCTGACCGGCGACATCTACTTTGGCCAGCCACGCGGCCGCCGCAGCGCCCCGGACGGCCACTTCCCCGGCGCCGAAGAAGCCTTCGACACCATGCGCTACAGCCGCCCCGAGATCGAGCGCATCGGCCATGTGGCCTTCCAGGCCGCCCAAAAGCGCAGCAAGCGCGTGACCAGCGTGGACAAGGCCAATGTGCTGGAGACTTTCCAGCTGTGGAAGGACGTGATGACCGAAGTGGGCAAGCAGTACCCTGATGTGCAGCTGGACCACATGTATGTCGACAACGCCGCGATGCAGCTGGTCAAGGAACCCAAGCGTTTTGACGTGGTCGTCACCGGCAATATGTTTGGCGACATCCTGAGCGACGAAGCCTCGATGCTGACCGGCTCGATCGGCATGCTGCCTTCGGCCAGCCTGAACGACAAAAAGCAAGGCCTGTACGAGCCCAGCCACGGCTCGGCCCCCGACATCGCCGGCAAGGGCGTGGCCAACCCGTTGGCAACCATCCTATCGGCCGCGATGATGCTGCGCTTCAGCCTGGGCCAGGAAGCCGCTGCCCTGAAGATTGAAGCTGCCGTGCAGAAGGTGCTGGCCCAAGGCCTGCGCACGCCAGACATCTACAGCGAAGGCACGACCAAGGTGGGCACCCAGCAAATGGGCGATGCCGTGGTGGCCGCGCTGTAAACAGCCCCATCCCCCCACCCTCGACGAGCGGCCTGCGGGCCGCTTTTTTGCGCCTGCCGATACCCTGCCAGCACGCACACACAGCCACCCCAGCGGGCATGGAACGGCAAAACGACGACGGAACTGCGCCAAGGCTTCACCAATAGTCATTTCGACGAATCAAAACTTATAAAATTGACGAAAAATAGTTTTCAATGACATATATACATACGCTTCGATGCGCCAGCACTTGAAATTTATAAAATATTCTTGCCCATTTTCTTTTTTTGACGCTAGAATAGCTCCCTATGTTTGCGCACTGCCCTGTTTCTTGGCTGAAGACCACCACCCCCATTGAGGCGGGTATGGTTGCGCACGCATACACATTCACAACCACCACGAAGATTACCGGCTGATCCAGCCTGGTTCGTCGTGCGCCTCCCCCCTGGCCGACGAGCCAGGCCCTCAGCCCCCGTGGTATTTCCTTTAGGTACACAAGGGCGTTTTATGAGCAAGCAATTGGTAGGTTTGGTGGGCTGGCGCGGCATGGTCGGCTCGGTGTTGATGGACCGTATGCAGGCCGAGGGTGACTTCGCGCTGATCGAGCCGGTGTTTTTCTCCACCTCCAACGCAGGCGGCAAGGCCCCAGCCATGGCGACCGTGCACACCCAGCTCAAGGATGCCAACGACATTGCCGAGCTGTCCAAGTGCGACATCATCATCACCTGCCAAGGCGGCGACTACACCAAGGACGTCTTCCCCAAGATCCGGGCTGCCGGCTGGAATGGACACTGGATTGATGCAGCCTCGTCCTTGCGCATGCAAGACGATGCCGTCATCGTGCTCGACCCCGTCAATGACGCCCTGATCCAGCGCAAGCTGGCCGCTGGCGGCAAGAACTGGATTGGCGGCAACTGCACTAACTCCATCTTGCTGATGGGCCTGTCGGGCCTGTTCAACGCAGGTCTGGTCGACTGGGTCTCGTCGATGACCTACCAGGCCGCCTCCGGTGGCGGTGCCAACCACATGCGTGAGCTGCTCAAGGGCATGGGCGTGGTGCATGCTGCCGTGGCCGATGAACTGGCCACGCCTGCCTCCGCCATTTTGGAAATCGACCGCAAGGTGGCCCAAACCATCCGCAGCGATGTGCCCACCGAGTTCTTTGGCGCGCCACTGGCCGGCGGCCTGATCCCCTGGATCGACGCCCAGCTGGACAACGGCCAGTCCAAGGAAGAGTGGAAAGGCCAGGCGGAGGTCAACAAGATCCTGGGCACCGATGCCACCATCCCCGTCGACGGCCTGTGCGTGCGCATTGGCGCCATGCGCTGCCACAGTCTGGCGCTGACCTTGAAGCTGAACAAGGACCTGCCGCTGGCCGAGATCGAGGCCTTGATCAAGGGCGGCAACGACTGGGTCAAGTGGGTGCCCAACGAGCGCGCCGTGACCGTCAAGGAGCTGACCCCCGCTGCCGTCACCGGTGGTCTGGAAGTGGCCGTGGGCCGGGTGCGCAAGCTGAACATGGGCCCGGAATACGTCTCCGCCTTCGTGATCGGCGACCAGCTGCTGTGGGGCGCTGCCGAGCCGCTGCGCCGCATGCTGCGCATCTTGCTGGCCGCCTGATCAAGCGACTGAAATACCACACCTTCCGGCCCTGCACACAGCAGCCGGAAGGTGTTTTTCATGGCGTTTTGGCAGTACGGCCGATGCGGCTCTGCCCTGTGCCCAGCCGCTAAAAAGTTGCTCCAGAGCAACAATCCGGCGAGCCAGCCCGGCCCCGAGCGTCCGATCAAAAAAGAAGCCCATTCCTTAACTTGTCACCCCAAGACATTACTGTTAAGGTGCTTTTTACTGATAATTACCAATTTCGCGTCTTAGGGGGAGGGCTTTCTCATGGGTACAAAAACAACCCCGCACGCTTCTACAATTATTCAATCAAATAGCACTATGCATCGCTGGAAAATCACTGCGCTTGCCGCCGCCATGGCAGCCTTTGGACTGTACACAGGGGAGGCAGCGGCACTCGCGCTGGGCAAGATCAATGTGAAGTCCGCGCTGGGCGAGCCCCTGCGCGCGGAAATTGAAGTTCCGCAGATCAACGACGCCGAGGCCGACACCTTGCAGGTCAAGACGGCATCGTCCGCTGTTTTCCGCACCCAAGGCATGGACTACTCCGGCACGGCCAGCTCCGTGCGCGCCCAATTGCAGCGCCGCGCCAACGGCACGGCGGTGATCGTGTTGACCACCCAGCGCCCGGTCAACGACCCCTTTGTCGACTATGTGATTGATGCCAACTGGAACTCGGGCCAGGTCGTGCGCAGCTACACCATGCTGTTTGACCCGCCCAACCTGCGCAAGGCCGAAGCCGCCGTCACCATCGCCCCACAAATCAGCGCTGCGGCCAGCCCCGCAGCCCGCCCACCCGCACCCCCTGTGCGCGTGATCGAAGAGCCCCTGGCATCGGCCACGCCAGCACCGGCCCCAGCCGCCCGCAGCGCGGCTGCCGCGCCCCGCCCTGCGCCGCGCGCCAATGTGCCAGCCAGCGCCTCCAACAACGCCGGCGGCGACACCGTGCGTACCCAACGTGGTGACACGCTGGGCCGCATCGCTGCACAGAACAAGCCGGCCGATATCTCGCTGGACCAGATGCTGGTCGCCGTGGTGCAAAGCAACCCGCACGCTTTTGTTGGCGGCAACGTCAACCGCATGAAGGCCGGCGTCAACCTGACCATGCCGTCCGCTGAACAAGCGCGCGCCGTCTCGCCACGCCAGGCCCGCCAGATGGTGGCCGCGCAAAGCCGCGACTTCAACAGCTACCGCAGCCAGCTCGCCGCCAAGGCAGCGCCGGCCCAGGTCGCCACCGACACGCGCGCAGCCAGCGGCAAGGTCGAGGCATCGGTTGACGACAAGAAACCCCAAAGCGTAGCCCCCGACCAGCTCAAGCTGAGCAAGGAAGCCGCCAAGGGCAGCAAGTCTGCAGAAGCCAGCGTCGCCAGTGCCCAGCAGGCCAATGCCGCTCAGGAGCGCACCTCCGAGCTGAACAAGAACATCGAAGAGCTGAACAAGCTCAAGCAAGCCGCTGCAGGCAGCGCCGCTGCTGCAGCCTCGTCTACCAGCCCAGCCGACAGCAAGCCTGCCGCGACGGCCACCGTGCCTGCCTCGGGCAATACACCAGCACCTGCCGCCGCAGCACCCGCAGCCACCCCTGCGCCCGCTGCAGCCCCCGCTACACCGGCCGTGACTGCTGCCACGCCTGCACCTGTTGCAGCGCCTGCTGCAGCTGCGGCCAGTTCCGGCGACGCCGCTGCGCCTGTTGCAGCGCCGGCTGTGGCACCCAAGCCCGTCCCCAAACCCGCACCTGCGCCTGTCGAAGAGCCCAGCTTTGTCGACGACCTGCTGGCCAACCCCTTGCTGCCAGCCGCTGGCGGTCTGGCCATCCTGGCCCTGCTGGGCGGTCTGTGGTACCGCAGCAAAAAGCGCAAAGAAGGCGTGGACGCAGCCACCGACTCGGTGCTGGAGAGCAGCCTAGCGCAAGACTCCTTCTTTGGCGCCAGCGGCGGCCAGCACATCGACACCTCGGTCAGCGCCATGACCACCGGCAACTCCTCGCTGGCCTACACCCCCAGCCAGCTCGATGCCGGCGATGTGGACCCCGTGGCCGAGGCCGACGTCTACCTGGCCTATGGCCGCGATCTGCAGGCCGAAGAAATCCTCAAGGAAGCGCTGCGCACCAGCCCTACCCGCAGCGCCCTGCATGCCAAGCTGGCCGAGATCTACGCCAAGCGCAAGGACCGCCTGGCGCTGGAGAGCATTGCCAAGGATGCGCGCCAACTGACCGGCGGCACCGGCCCCGATTGGTTGCGCATCGCAGCCCTGGGCCAAGAGCTGGATGCGGCCAACCCGATCTACCAGAACAACACGGCTACCGTGCCATCGGCCGAGATCGTCACGCCTGCAGCACTGGCCGCCGCAGCCGCCGCCGCACGTGCCGAGCCGATCCCGTTCGAGAACACCCTGCCGCCCACCACGATGGCAGCGGCCGACCCTGCCAGCGCATTCAGCCCCTCCACGGGTCTGGATTTTGCGATGAGCAGCCAGTTGACCGAGACCCCGGATGCAGCGGCACGCTACCAGGCTCCGGCCCCAGCGGCACCCGTTGCAGCGCCACCCGCCCCGGTGGCCGATGCGGGCCTGGCCTTTGAGGCCCTGGCACCGGCTGCGGCCAAGCCTTCGATGTCGATGGAAGATTTCGACCGCCAGCTGGCAGAAGCACTGAGCATTCCGTCGGAGCTGTCCCCCGGCCCTGCGCCCGAAGCTGCCCAGAGCCTGGAGACCCAGCCTGGCTCCTTGGATTTCCAGCTCAGCGATTTCGACAACCAGAGCACGGCCCAGATGCCCATCGGTGACAAGCGTGCGCCGACCATGGACTTCGACATGACCTCGCTGGCACTGGACCTGCCTGGCTCCGGCGAGCCCGACCATACCCACCCGGTGACCTTGGCCGACGACATGGCCGGCCTGGAGATCGATGACAGCGATCCGCTGGCCACCAAGCTGACCTTGGCCCAGGAATTCCTGGCCATCGGCGACAAGGAAGGCGCCCGTTCGCTGGCTGAAGAAGTCATGGCCGAATCGTCCAGCGCCACGGTCAAGGCCCAAGCCCAGCGTCTGCTGGACCAAAGCCGCTGAGCGCAACAATCGCCTCCGCTCCAAGCCCCGCACTGCGGGGCTTTTTCATGGCCGGGCCCGCTGGCACCAGCAGTTATGATGGGCGCCATGCGAATCGCCCTGGGCATCACCTATAACGGACAGGCCTACCAGGGCTGGCAAAGCCAGCCCAGTGGAAACACTGTCCAAGACCATCTTGAAGCGGCCCTGGGCCGTTTTGCCGCCTCTCCCATCTCCACCATCTGCGCTGGCCGCACCGATGCCGGTGTCCACGGCCTCATGCAGGTCGTGCATTTCGACGCACCGGTCGAGCGTGCCGAGCCCTCCTGGGTGCGCGGCACCAATACCTTTTTGCCCAAGGACATTGCCGTCCAATGGGCCCGGACCGTGCCCGATGCCTTCCACAGCCGCGCCTGCGCCACCTCGCGACGCTATGGCTACGCGCTGCTGCAGTCGCCGGTGCGCCCCAGCGTGGAGCACGGCCGGGTCGGCTGGGTGTTCCAGCCGCTGGATCTGGAAGCGATGGAGCGCGCCGCGCAGTACCTGCTGGGCGAGCATGATTTCTCCTCCTTTCGCGCAGCGGGCTGCCAGGCCAAGTCGCCCGTCAAGACCTTGTACGCCATCCAGATCGGCCGCAGTGCGCAGCGCCCCAGCGCCTCACGCGACGGGGTGCCGTCCTGCTACTGGCGTTTTGATTTCCAGGGCAGCGCCTTCTTGCACCACATGATTCGCAACATCATGGGCTGCCTGGTGGTGATCGGCCAGGGCGTCAAACCGCCTGAATGGATGCACGAGGTGCTCGAAGCGCGCAGCCGCGAGATCGCTGCACCCACCTTCTCGCCCGATGGCCTGTACTTTTTGGGCCCCCAGTACGACGCGCACTGGGGTCTGCCCAACGAGGCCATCTCTTTCGACTGGTTTGCCTGAACAAGGACCCCCATGACTGCCATCCACGCCACAGCGGGCCGCACCCGCATCAAGATCTGCGGGCTGACCCGCGAGCAAGATGTGGACGCGGCCGTGGCCGCCGGGGCCGATGCCATCGGCTTTGTGCTCTACCCCGCCAGCCCCCGGGCCGTGAGCGTCAAGCGCGCCGCCGAGCTGGCACGCCGCCTGCCCGCTTTTGTGACGCCGGTGCTGCTGTTTGTCAATGAATCCCCTGTCCAGGTGATGGCGGCCTGCGCCCAGGTGCCCGGCGCGATGGCGCAGTTCCACGGAGACGAGAGCCCAGAACAGTGCCTGGCATCCACCGGCGGCGGCGAGCGCAGCTTTTTGCGCGCTGCGCGCATACCCCTAGGCGACGCTGCACTGCAGTTTGACCTCGTAGAATATGCCCATCGTTATTCACACGCCAAGGCCATCTTGCTCGACGCCCATGTCGAGGGATTCGGCGGCGGCGGCAAAGCATTCAATTGGTCACTGCTTCCAACAAACGTAGCCTCTCATCTCGTTTTGTCTGGTGGACTCACGCCTGCAAACGTGACCGATGGCATTGTGCAAGTCAGACCGCGCTGCATCTCGCTCGCGGTGGATGTCAGCTCCGGCGTTGAGATGACCGGTGCCGATGGCAAGGCCATCAAGGGCACCAAGGACGCCGAAAAAATCCAACAGTTTGTCGCTGCCGTACGCGCCGCCGACACACTACTTGCCAAGAATCCCTTCCATGTTTGAATACCAACAACCCGATCTCGCGGGCCATTTCGGCCCCTACGGTGGCAGTTTTGCCAGCGAAACCCTGACCCACGCCTTGGTGGAGCTGCGCGAGGCCTATGCCAAGTACCAGCACGACCCGGAATTCATGCGCGAATTCCACTACGAGCTGGCCCACTATGTCGGCCGCCCGTCGCCGGTCTACCACGCAGCGCGCATGTCGCGCGAGATGGGGGGCGCGCAGATCTACCTCAAGCGCGAGGACCTCAACCACACCGGCGCCCACAAGATCAACAATGTGATCGGCCAGGCCATGCTCGCCAAGCGCATGGGCAAGCCGCGCATCATTGCCGAGACCGGTGCCGGCCAGCACGGTGTGGCCACCGCCACCATCTGCGCCCGCTATGGCCTCGAATGCGTGGTCTACATGGGCAGCGAAGACGTGCGGCGCCAAAGCCCCAATGTCTACCGCATGAAGCTGCTGGGCGCCACCGTGGTGCCCGTCGATTCGGGCAGCAAAACGCTCAAGGACGCGCTCAACGAAGCCATGCGCGACTGGGTGGCCAACGTGGACAACACCTTCTACATCATCGGCACCGTGGCGGGCCCCCACCCCTATCCGATGATGGTGCGCGATTTCCAAAGCGTGATCGGCAATGAGTGCCTGACCCAGATGCCTGCGCTGTTCAAGGAGCAGAACATGGCTGCCGAGCAGCCCGATGCCGTGATCGCCTGCGTAGGCGGCGGCAGCAATGCCATGGGGATTTTCTACCCCTATATCCCCTTCGAGAACACGCGCCTGATCGGCGTCGAAGCCGCCGGCGAGGGCCTGGACAGCGGCAAGCACTCGGCGTCGCTGCAGCGCGGCTCGTCTGGCGTGCTGCATGGCAACCGCACCTACATCCTGCAGGACGACAACGGCCAGATCACCGAAACCCATTCGATCAGCGCTGGCCTGGACTACCCCGGCGTGGGCCCCGAGCACGCCTGGTTGCAGGAAATCGGCCGCGCCCAGTACGTGGGCATCACCGACCAAGAAGCGCTCGACGCCTTCCACTACCTGTGCCACACCGAGGGCATCATCCCCGCGCTGGAATCCAGCCATGCCGTGGCCTATGCGATGAAGCTGGCCAAAACCATGCGCGCCGACCAGTCGATTCTCGTCAGCCTCTCGGGCCGTGGCGACAAGGACATTGGCACCGTGGCCGATCTCTCCGGTGTGGACTTCTACGCCCAACCTTCCAGCCGCGGTGTGGCCGTCAAGGGAAGCTATACAAAATGAGCCGTATTGCCGCAACTTTCGACCAGCTGACGCTGGCCGGCCGCAAGGCCTTGATTCCCTATGTCACCGCCGGCTTCCCGTTTGCCGACATCACCCCCGCGCTGATGCACGGCATGGTGGATGCCGGTGCCGATGTGATCGAGCTGGGCGTGCCCTTTTCCGACCCCATGGCCGACGGCATCGTCATCCAGAAGGCGGGCGAGAAAGCGCTGGCGCTGGGCATTGGCATGAAGCAGGTGCTGGCCATGGTGGCCGAGTTCCGCCTGAAGGACAACATCACGCCGGTGGTGCTGATGGGTTACGCCAACCCGGTTGAGCGCTATGAGCAGATCAACGGCAGCGGCGCCTTTGTGCGCGATGCGGCCGCTGCCGGTGTGGATGGCCTGCTGGTGGTAGACTACCCGCCCGAAGAATGCGAAGCCTTTGCGGCCGATCTGCGTGCGCATGGCATGGACCTCATCTTCCTGCTGGCGCCCACCTCGACCCCCGAGCGCATGCAGCAAGTGGCGCGCGTGGCCAGTGGCTATGTGTACTATGTCTCGCTCAAGGGCGTGACCGGTGCCGGCACGCTCGACACCGCAGCGGTCGAGGCCATGCTGCCGCTGATCCGCCAGCATGTGCACATCCCTGTGGGCGTGGGCTTTGGCATTCGCGATGCGCAGACGGCACAGGCCATCGGCAAAGTGGCCGATGCTGTCGTGATCGGCACCCGCATCATCCAGCTGATCGAAAACCAGCCCCACGAAAAGGTCGTGGCGCTGGTCGCCGATTTTTTGCGTGGCATCCGCAAGGCGCTTGACGCATAATGCGCCTCCTGGGCTGCGCAGAGCGCAGCCCCACGCGTGCGAGAGCAAAGGAAAACAACCATGTCCTGGCTAGAGAAACTGTTACCCGCCAAGATCCAGCACACTGACCCGGCCGATCGCCGCCAGATGCCCGAAGGCCTGTGGATCAAGTGCCCTGCCTGCGAAGCCGTGCTGTATAAGGCCGACCTGGAGCACAACTTCAATGTCTGCCCCAAGTGCAGCCACCACCACCGCATGTCGGCGCGTGCACGCCTGAACCAGTTCCTCGACGCCGAAGGCCGCTACGAGATTGGCCAGGAAGTGCTGCCCGTCGATGCGCTCAAGTTCAAGGACAGCCGCAAGTACCCCGAGCGCCTCAAAGAAGCGCTGGAGAACACCGGTGAGACCGATGCGCTGGTGGTGATGGGTGGCTCGGTCAAGAGCATCAACCTGGTCGTTGCCTGCTTCGAGTTCGAATTCATGGGCGGATCCATGGGCTCGGTCGTTGGCGAGCGCTTTGTGCGCGGCGTCGAAACCGCCATCGAGCAAAAAGTGCCTTTTGTGTGCTTCACCGCTACCGGCGGCGCCCGCATGCAAGAAGGCCTGCTCAGCCTGATGCAAATGGCCAAGACCAATGCCGCCTTGACCCGCTTTGCCAAAAAGGGCCTGCCCTACGTCAGCGTGCTGACCGACCCCACCATGGGTGGCGTGTCTGCCGGTTTTGCCTTTATGGGCGATATCGTCATGGCCGAACCCAAGGCGCTGATCGGCTTTGCCGGCCCACGCGTGATCGAGAATACCGTGCGTGTGAAGCTGCCTGAAGGCTTCCAGCGCGCCGAGTTCCTGCAGCAAAAGGGTGGCGTAGACATGATCGTGGACCGCCGCGAGCTGCGCGACCGCATTGCCAGCAGCCTGGCGATGCTGCAGCGCCTGCCGGCTGACGCTGTCTCCTGATGCGCCTTGCGGCCTGCCCGGGCCGCTAACCCCAAGAAAACCGCCTATGGCGGTTTTTCTGCGTCTGGGCCCTGGCTGGCGCCCACTACGGCATCACACGGCCATCAGCAAGCTCGACTGCAAGTGCGCCAGCATGATGGAGATGATCTGCAAGCCCACCAACAGCGCGATGGGCGAGAGATCGACCCCGCCGACCAGCGGAATGATCTTGCGCAAGGGGCGCAGCAGCGGGGCGGTGAGCTGGTAGAACAGCGCGTTCATCACCGCATTGCCCGAGGCCAGCCAGGACAGCACCGCATGCACCAGGGTGATGACCACCATCGTGGAAATGGCGATATTGACCACGCCAATAGTGGCCACCACCAGCACCGACACCAGCGATGCCAGGCCGCCCGAGAGCAGCCACAGCAGCACAAACTGCAGCAGCTGCACCAGCCAAGCGCCCAAGATGCTGGCCCAGTCACCACCCGGCAGGCCCTTGGTGATCCTGCGCAAGGGCAGCACCATCCAGCTGGTCAGCGCCAGCACCAGCTGCCCCAGGGGGTTGTTGAAGGACACGCGCTGGTACTGCATGTACCAGCGCAGCAGGCAGGCGCCAGTCAGCAGGCCACCGGCGATATTGAGCAGCAGGGACAGGATTTGAAAAAGCATGGGTGTTTCCAGTCGGGGGCCATCCCGTTTGCGATGTGATCTGCTATGTAAAAGGAAGCTGGCAAGCCAATGGCAAAGGGCTTGGTGCGGATATTTTATGGCCCCGGGCAGCGCCTGGACCGGCAAATCCCCCAGGCCGCCAGGGACGAAAAGCGGCGCAGCAGTCGGACACTACGGCTTTTGCGGGCACAGGGCCTGCGAAAAATCTTAAAATGGCAGGTTTTGGCCGTTCACCAGCGCAATGCTGGCCTCTTCATGTCTGAAAACCACACCACTCCCGAGACCGCGCCGGTTGCGCAGGACGAAAACCAACTGATTGCCGAGCGCCGCGAAAAACTCAAAGCCCTGCGCGAAGCACAGCGCCAAGGCAAAGGTGTGGCTTTCCCCAATGACTTCAAGCCCGCCGACCGCGCAGCCGAGCTGATTGCCGCCCATGCGGACAAGGATGCCACCGACCTGGAAGCCGCCGCCATCACGGTGAGCGTGGGCGGGCGCATGATGCTCAAGCGCGTCATGGGCAAGGCCAGCTTTGCCACCGTGCAAGATGCCACCGGCCGCATCCAGCTCTACGTCACCCGCGATACCGTCGGTGAAGAGATCTATGCCGACTTCAAGAAGTGGGATCTGGGCGACATCATCGGCGCCGAAGGCCTGCTGATGAAGACCAAGACCGGCGAATTGTCGATCAAGGTCAGCAAGATCCGCATGCTCACCAAGAGCCTGCGCCCCATGCCCGACAAGTTCCACGGCATGGCCGATCTGGAGCAGAAGGTGCGCCAGCGCTACGTCGACCTGATGACCGATGAAGAAGCGCGCAAGCGCTTTGTGGCCCGCTCCAAGGCGGTCTCCGGCATCCGTGAGTTCATGGTCGAGCACGGCTTCCTGGAAGTGGAAACCCCGATGCTGCACCCCATCCCCGGTGGTGCCAATGCCAAGCCCTTCATCACCCACCACAATGCGCTGGACCAGGAGATGTACCTGCGCATTGCGCCTGAGCTCTACCTCAAGCGCCTGATCGTGGGCGGCTTCGAGCGCGTGTTCGAGATCAACCGCAACTTCCGCAACGAAGGGGTGTCGGTGCGCCACAACCCCGAGTTCACGATGATGGAGTTCTACGCGGCCTACTGGAACTACCGCGACCTGATGGACTACACCGAAGCGCTGATCCGCGATGCGGCGATGAAGGCCGTGGGCACCCTGGAGCTGACCTACGGCGGCAAGCCGGTGGACCTGACCCAGCCCTTCGAGCGCCTGACCATCACCGAAGCCATCGTCAAGTACACCGATGCCGGCGAGAACGTGGGCAACCGCGAATGGCTCACCAATGCCTTGAAGAAGCTGGGCATGAAGGAAGACAAGGACAAGCTGGCGGGCCGCACCCTGGCCAGCCTGCAGGTGCTGTACTTCGAAGAAACGGTCGAAGACAAGCTCTGGAACCCCACCTTCATCATGGAGCACCCGACCGAGATCAGCCCCCTGGCCCGCGCCAACGATGACCGCCCCGAAGTGACCGAGCGCTTTGAGCTCTACATCACCGGACGCGAATTCGGCAATGGCTTCTCGGAGCTGAACGACGCCGAAGACCAGGCCGCCCGCTTCAATGCCCAGGTCGCTGCCAAGGATAGCGGCGATGACGAAGCCATGTACTACGACCACGACTTTGTGCGTGCGCTGGAGTACGGCATGCCCCCCACCGGCGGCTGCGGCATCGGTATCGACCGCTTCATGATGCTGCTGACTGACAGCGCCAGCATCCGCGACATCATCTTGTTCCCGGCGCTGCGCCGCGAGCAATAACGCGCCCCGCAGGCCCTCGGCCTGCCAGCAGCGCCAAGCGGCATAGGCTGTCCCAAGCGCCTATGCCGCTTTTTCATGCCCGCCTGCCGCCGATATACTGGCCTGCATGCAAATACCCCGCTACTGGGCGCAAACGCGCCTGCGCCATGAAACCGGCCGCCGCCATGGTGCCACCGTACAACGCTGGGGCTGGTCCGACCAGAGCGCACAGGCCGCGCAAGCCCATGCCCAGGAGCGCGCCCAGGCCGCGCTCGACCAGGTGTTCAACGCTCCGCAGCGGCGCAACCTGGATGCCCGCTTTCAGCGCATGGAGCGGCTGGGCGAATACGGCCTGAACGACCAGACCCCCATCCGAGAAGAGATTCTTGCGCAGCGTGGCCAGACGGTGATGACCCGCAACAGCTACGGTGCGCACTGCCTCAACACCCCCCACGTCGCCATCGCTGACATGGACTTCCCTCCAGCGCCCACGCCGCCCAGCCCCGCGCTGCTGCTCATTACGGCAGCCATGGCACTGGCCGTGTGCTTCGTGCTGTTTGCCTTGGGCGCGGCCCTGGTGGCTGCCGTGGTTCTGGCAGGCGCTGCCCTGGTGCTCGCCCGCTGGCTCAAACGCTGGCTGGCAGCAAGGCAAAAGCTGGCCGGGCGCGCCGATCCGCGCCAAGCAGCGCTGGAGCGCGTGACCGCCTTCAGCCAGCAGCACCCGGACTGGGGCCTGCGCATCTACAGCACACCCAAGGGATTGCGCATCATCGTGACCCACCAGACCATGCTGCCCAGCGACAGTGCAGTGCAGGCCTTGTTCTCCGCCCTGCAGGTAGACCCGATCTACCAGCGCTTGTGCCTGCAGCAGCAGTGCTTTCGCGCCCGTGTCACTGGCAAGCCCTGGCGCATGGACATGTCCGGCCCCAGCCCCCAGGTGCGCCGCTGGCCGGTGGCCGGCAACCAGCTGGCCGCCCGGGCCGACTGGACGCACACCTATGACAAGCAGGCGGCGCAGTACAGCGCCTGCCAGTTCATTGCGCAGCTGGGGCAGACCGGCATGGTGGCGGCCGACATCCAGGCCCTGGTCGATTGGCACGATGAGGCCTGCCGCGCCCATGAAAGCCAGCGGCCATTGGCCTGAACCCAGCGCCTCCCCTCGCCGATAATCAAAAGATCACCAAGCACGGGCCCCTCTGGCGCCCGCTGCGCTCCCCGCTCCCGCCATGAACCGACTCAAACTCCTGATCCCCGAATGGGCCACCGAATGGGTGGACATCATCGTGCCCGCCATGCAGATCACCCTGGTCCTGCTGCTGGCCATCACGCTCAACTATGTCACCCGCAAGCTCATCACCCGCATCGCCCAGCACTACCACTGGCCGCTGGAGCTGGCCGTGCCCATCAAGGGCCTCGTGCGCTGGCTCATCATTGGCGGCACCTGCCTGCTGATTCTGGAGCGCATGGGGGTCAGCGCCACCGTGCTGTGGACGGCCTTCTCGGGCTTTGCAGCCGTAGGCGCGGTGGCCTTTTTTGCCGCCTGGAGCGTGCTGTCCAACTTCTTCTGCGCGGTGCTGATCTTCACCGTGCGCCCCTACCGCCTGGGCGACTACATCGAGGTGCTCGACGGGCTGGACAAGCCCGGCGCCAAGGGCCGGGTGGTGGACATCAACATGCTCTACACCACCCTCGAAGACTTTGTGGCCGACAGCAGCCAAAGCGTGGTACTGCAGATCCCCAACACCCATATCTTCCAAAAGGTGGTGCGCCGCTGGACCGATGACCCACCGCCCCAGCAGCCGCCTGCGGCCAGCCCCGCCGCACCCGCAGATACGCCCGCCGTCCCTTGATGGGAGCACGCGGCACCCGGCCAGCGGCTGTCAGCGCCAGCCTACCTCTACTTACATCTTCGGCCCACGGCGGCGCCCAGAGCCGCTGTTTAAGATCAAGCATCACATGACAACAGGAGGTGTTCGATGCTGAAGTGGGCCATTATTTTTGCGGTGATCTCGCTGCTGGCGGGTGTGTTCGGCTTTACCGGCGTTGCCTCGGGCGCGGCGGGCATTGCCAAGATCCTTTTCTTCATCTTCATTGCCATCACGGTGATTTTCCTGGTGATTGCCCTGCTGGGCGTCGGCGCCGTCGCCTAAACTGCACCGCAACCCCAGACTCGAATGCCTGCCTTGTGCAGGCATTTTTCTGGGCCGATCACGGTGAGACAGTGCCTGGCAGCACCGCACGCTGCGCCGGGTCCAACTGCCAGCGCTGGCCGTGGAAGGCCTGCACACTGTCGCGGTGGGCCACCGATACCAGGGCGCCACCGCGCTCGCGCACCAGTTGCTGCAGTTGCCCATAGACCTGCGCCTCCGTGGCTTGGTCCAGCGCACTGGTCGCCTCGTCGGCAAACACCCAGGCAGGCCGTTTGAGCAGCACCCGCGCAATGGCCAGGCGCTGCTGCTCGCCGCCCGAGAGCACGGCATTCCAGGCAGCGGTTTCGTCGAGCCGCGCCACCAGCGGCGCCAGTTGTGCTGCACGCAGGGCCGCTTGCAGCTGCGCATCGCCATAGGCAAGAGCAGGCTGCGGATAGGCCAGCGCCTGGCGCAGACTGCCCTCGGGGAAGTAAGGCCGCTGGGCGATGAACATGCTGTCCATCGGCCGCTGCACCCACCCGCTGGCAAAGGGCCAGATGCCCGCCAGGCTGCGCAGCAAGGTGGATTTGCCACTGCCCGAGCGGCCACTGATCAGCAGCTGCTGGCCAGGGTCGATCTGCAAGTCGGCATGGTCGATGACCACCCGGCCATCGGGCAGCGCCACCTGCAGGCCCTGGGTTTGCAGCTGGTCGCCCTCCTCCAGTACCGCGCCTTGCGGCTGGGCCTGCGCACGCAGGCCCGCATCAAAGCTGGCCAGGCGCTGGCTGGTGGCGCGCCATGCTGCAATATCGCTGTAGTTGTTGACGATCCAGCTGAGCGAATCCTGCACCTGGTTGAAGGCCGAGGCGATCTGCATCAGCTGGCCCAGCTGGATGGCACCGCTGAAAAAGCGCGGCGCTGCAATGATGAAGGGAAAGACCACGGCGGCCTGGCCAAAGAAGTTGCTGAACCAGGCCAGGCGCTTTTGCTGCTTGATGAGCAGCAGGTAGTTGGCCAGTACATCGCCAAAGCGCAGGCGCAGCTGCTCACCCTCCACCCGCTCGCCTGCGTCCATCGCAATCGCCTCGGCATGCTCGCGCACCCGGATCATGTGGTGGCGGTAGTTGGCCTCCAGGCGCTGCTGCTGGTTGTTGAGCCGCACCTGGGGCTTGCCCAGCCACAGCGATATGGCGCTGCCCACCAGGCAGTAGACCACGGCCATCCAGACCATAAAGCCAGGAATATGCAGGCTGCCGCCGCCCAGCGCCGCAGGCAGGCTCAGGTCCATCGCGGCGCTCAGGCCCCAGAGAATGCCGACAAAGCTGACAAAGGTGACCAGGGCATTCAACAGGCCCATGCTGAGCGCCACGCTGTAGCTGCTGAACAGGTTGATGTCTTCCTGGATGCGCTGGTCAGGGTTGTCCGGCGCCTGCAGCCCGCCCGCGTAGCGCCCCAGCTCCATGCGGTAGAAGGCCTGGTTGGCCAGCCAGCGGCCCTGCAGGTGCGCGGTCAGCCAGCGCCGCCAGTGCCACTGCAGCAGCTGGGTCAGGTAGAACTTGTAGACCGCAATGACGATGTAGACCAGGGCCAGCCACAGAAAGCGCCAGAGCTGGTGCCAAAACACATCGGCCTGCTTGTTTTGCAGCGCGTCGTAGAACAGCCGGTTCCAGTCGTTGATCTGCACCAGCATGAACACGGCAGCCAGGTTGAGCGCCACGATCGCCGCCAACAGGCTCCAGGCGCGGCGCTTGTCCTCGGAGACAAAATAGGGCCGCGCAAGCGCCAAGGTCTCGCGGCTGGCCAGCGCCATGCGGCGCAAGGAGTGCTGAAGGGGCATATGCTCTTTGCCATCTGTGGGGGTCAAAGAGCAATTTAGGGGACGCGGCTGAGGCGGGGCTTAAACGGCCCCAACCCAGGCAGCTGCGGCCGTTAGCCCAGCAGGTCCAGCGCGTCCTGGTAGGCGGGCTGGCGCATCAGCTCATCCCAGGGCTGGGGCACCGTCTCGGGCAGCAGCGCCAGGCGGCGCGATTCCGAATCCTCATCGGGCTGCCAGCGGCCACTGCGCAGTGCCTCGTCCATGCCATCCAGCAGCTCATCCACATGCGCGCCCAGGCCCAGGCTCTGGTTGCACAGCAGCACCATGTCGCAGCCGGCAGACAAGGCGGCCAGCGCCGCCTCGGTGTAGCTGATCACCTCGCAGTTGATGCGGCGCGCGCCCTCCATGCTCAGGTCGTCGCTGAAGATGGCGCCGTCATAGCGCAGGCGCGTGCGCAGCACGTCCTTGAGCCATTTCTCGCTAAAGCCAGCCGGGCGCTTGTCTACCTTGGTATAGATGACGTGGGCCGGCATCACGGCGGTGAGCACACTGCTCAACCAGGGATAGGGCGCGGCATCTTCGGCCAGAATCGCGCTCAAGCTCCGCGAATCAACGGGGATGTCGACATGCGAGTCGGCCTTGACAAAACCATGTCCGGGGAAATGCTTGCCACAGTTGCCCATGCCCGCCTGCAGCAGGCCATGCATCAAGCTCTTGGCCAGCATCGCCACCACGCGCGGGTCGCGGTGAAAGCTGCGGTCGCCGATGACCGAGCTTTCGCCATAGTCCAGATCCAGCACTGGGGTGAAGCTGAAATCCACCGCGCAGGCGCGCAGCTCGGCGCCCAGCACAAAGCCGGCCGCGGTTGCCGCATTCATCGCCCGCATGGCGCCGCTGCCCGGGCGGTGTTGGCTGCCCTGGCCGTCATCCATCCACATCTGGCCAAAGTGGCGCATGGGCGGGATATGCGTGAAGCCATCCGTGCGAAAGCGCTGCACGCGCCCGCCCTCATGGTCCACACAGATCAGCAAATCCGGCTTGACGGCCTTGATCTGCGCGCACAGCTGCACCAGCGCCGAGCGGTTGTCCCAGTTGCGGGCAAACAAGATGATGCCGCCCACCAGCGGGTGTGACAGGCGGGCGCGGTCGGCATCGGTCAAGGCCTTGCCGGCGATATCAATGATCAGAGGTGCGTGCATGGGAAGGGTGCAAAGAAATCAGAAACGGGCCGCACTGGGCAGGGCCCGGCAAGACGGGATTTAAAGCTTTTCGACCACGCAAAAGCTGGCCGCGTAATCGACCTCATCGGTCACGGTGATATGGGCCGTCAGGCCTTGCGCCTCAAACCAGGTAGCCAGCTCGCCATGCAACCGTATGCCGGGCTTGCCGCTGGGCAGGTTGATGATCTCGCAGTTGCGCCAGGTCATCGGCATGCGCATGCCCAGGCCCACGGCCTTGCTGAAGGCCTCTTTGGCGGAAAAGCGCGTGGCCATGTAGCGCACGCCCCGGTCGGGCCAGCGCTCGCTGCGGCGGCGCCAAACCGCCAGCTCGCCCTCGGCCAGCACCTTGTGGGCAAAGCGCTCGCCCTGGCGTTCCAGGGTGGAGCGAATGCGGCGGATATCGCAGATATCAGTACCAATGCCGTAAATCATGTTTTGACCAGGCCTGGGCCAGCGTTAGAGCAGCACGCCATCGGCGCGGGCATCGAGTGAGCGGCGGTAGGCGCGCACGGCCTCGGCGTAGCCCATCTCCAGCGCATCGGTCACAAAGGCATGGCCGATCGAAACTTCCAGCACCTGAGGGACATGGGTCACAAAGGCGGTGAGGTTGCGCAGGCTCAGGTCATGGCCCGCATTGACGCCCAAACCCACCGCCTGCGCCGCCTTGGCCGCTGCAGCGTAGCGCGCCAGTTGGGCGCCCTGCTCGGGCGTGCCAAAGGCAGCGGCATAGGGCTCGGTGTACAACTCCACCCGGTCGGCGCCCACGGCCTTGGCGGCGGCCATTTGCTCAGGGATCGGGTCCATGAACAAACTCACGCGCACGCCCAGCGCCTTGCACTCAGCAATCAGCGGCTGTAGGCGCTCGGCATCTTGCGGAAAATTCCAGCCATGGTCGCTGGTGAACTGGTCTTCACCATCGGGCACAAAGGTGGCCTGGTGCGGGCGGAACTGGCGCACATAGTCCATCAAGTTATGGAAAGGATTGCCTTCAATGTTGAACTCGCGCTTGACTGGCCAGGTGGCGATCACGTCCGCCAGCCTCTGCACATCGTCCGGGCGGATGTGGCGCTCGTCCGGCCGGGGATGCACGGTGATGCCCTGGGCACCGGCCTCCAGGCACAGGCGTGCGGCACGCGTGACACTGGGAATATCCAGATGGCGCGTGTTGCGCACCAGTGCCACTTTGTTGAGGTTGATCGACAGGGCGGTTTTCACAGGGGTAGTCATAGTGATTGGATATCCATCATCAACTGGCGGGTGCGCAGCACGGGCTGACCACAATGGTGTTGCAGCAGCGTACGCAACTGAACTTTTAGCTCACCTGCACACAGCACGCAAGCCCTGAGCACGGCCGGATACGCGTTGGCAGCCGACAGCGCCTCTTCTATAGCCTGCCATTGTGCACCGGCCAGCGCGGCCCTGTCTTGGCCATGGGCCTCGCGCAAACCGGCATCGGGCACCAACACATAGCGGCCCTGGGCCTGGAGCGGTTGCAGCGACAGGGTTTGTACCGACAGCGATGGCAAAAGCCCCAGCTCGCGCAGCAGCAGCAGTTCAAAGGCACGCAACACGGGTTCGAGCACCTCGCCATGGTCGGTGGCCAAGACCTGGACGACGCCCGCATAGATGTCGAACAGGTTGGCAAAGGGGTCTTCGCGCGCCAGCAGGCGCATCAGCAATTCATTGAGGTAGAGGCCCGACAGCAGCCCCCCGCCCAGGGGCATGGTGTGGCCGCCTACCCATTCGGCACTTTTGAGCGTGTGGATGTCGGAGCCGCCTTCACCCGCAATACCCCAGGACAGGCGCAGCGGCTGCAGTGCCAGCAGCACCGGCCGGAAACTGGACGTGGGTTTCTTGACCCCTTTGGCGACCAAGGCCACCCGCCCACGGTGCCGGGTAAAGCACTCCAGCACCAGGCTGGACTCGCTCCAGTCATACCGGTGAAGAATATAGGCAGGCTCTTCGTTGACGCGCTTGACAGCCATGGCGGGGGTCGTTGCAGTACGTGATTAAAAAATCACTAAGGTCTCAGGGTAGCCCACAAAGCCAGGCACTGCTGCACGGGCCCGCAAGCCCCTGCGGTGCGCCACGTTGAAAGTGGCAGAGCACAGCCTGGCCGGGCGGCCAGGCCGGAGCCGCTTACTCGTAGCCGAAGGACTTGACGCGGGCCTCGTCATCGGCCCAGCCGGACTTGACCTTGACCCAGACCTCCAGGAACACCTTGGCGTTCAGTAGCTTTTCCAGCTCCTGGCGCGCTTCGGTGCTGATGCGCTTGAGCTTTTCGCCCTTCTCGCCGATCACCATGGCCTTGTGGCCGTCGCGCTCGACCACGATGGTGGCGGCAATGCGCATGAAGCGGCC
This sequence comes from Comamonas sp. BIGb0152, assembly GCF_024809975.1. GTDB lineage: Bacteria > Pseudomonadota > Gammaproteobacteria > Burkholderiales > Burkholderiaceae_C > Comamonas. Next base: position 161,955 of record NZ_JANUDY010000009.1, on the reverse strand, counting down.
ATGCGTCTTGCTCGGCTCTTCTTCAAACTTGTCGATGATCACGGTGGAGGTGTAGGGCAGCTCATCGCCGGTAAAGCGGAACAGCTTTTCCCGCACGGTCTCGGAGGCGAGAAACTTCTCGCTGCGGTCGGTCAGCTCTTCTGGCCCGTAGAACCAGGCCTGCTCGGGCAGGTACTTCTCGCAGATACCGAACATCCGTTCGATATCGCCCTTGTTCTTGGCCGACATCGGCACAAACTCGGCAAACGGGTGGCGCTCTTGCATGTCACGCAGCCAGGGCGCGATTTCATGGCGGCGGTGGATGGTGTCCAGCTTGTTGGCGATCAGCAGGGTGGGAATGCCCGGCTTGAACAGCGACAGCACCTTGGCATCGGCCAAGGTGAAGCTGCCCGCTTCGACAACAAACAAGATCAGGTCCACATCACCGATGGCACCCATCACCGTCTTGTTGAGCGATTTGTTCAATGCGCGCGAATGGCGGGTCTGGAAACCAGGCGTATCGACAAACACGAACTGGGTGTTGTCCTGCGTGCGGATACCGGTGATGCGGTGGCGCGTAGTCTGCGCCTTGCGCGAGGTGATCGAGATCTTCTGGCCGACCAGCGCATTCATCAACGTGGACTTGCCCACATTGGGCTTGCCGACGATGGCGATCAGACCGCAGCGTTGCGGGCCGGTGGGTGCAGCGGGCGCCTCGGCGGGCGCAGCATCCGGCGTGCTGACACGCGCGACGGTCGTGCCCGGCTTGGCCGCAGCCAGCATGGCATCGAGGTCGGACACGGACTGGCCCGAAGGCAGCACAGCAGGTTCTTGGCCAGCAGCGCTTGAAGGATTGGATTTTTTGGAGGTCATAAAAGCTTAGCGATGCTGGGTCTGCAATTGTTGCAACATGATGGCGGCGGCCGCCTGCTCGGCAGCACGGCGCGAGGCGCCTGCGCCTTCGCTGCGGGCCTGAAAGGCAGGAACCACGCAGTCGACATGGAAGGTCTGCGCATGCGCAGCACCGGTTGTGCCGGTCACCACATACTCCGGCACCGACTTCTTGCGCGCCTGCAGCCACTCCTGCAGCGCTGTCTTGGCGTCCTTGGAGGCTGCAGGCATGTGCTGCGAGATTTCCACACGCTCGTAGAGATGATGCACGATGGCCTCGGCCTGCGTGTAGCCAGCATCCAAGTAAACCGCTCCAATAATCGCCTCGACCGCATCGGCCAGGATCGAGGGGCGCTCACGCCCGCCTGATTTGGACTCGCCTTCACCCAGACGCAGCACCTTGGCCAGCTGCAGGCGCAGCGCAATCTGGTGCAAGGTGTCTTGCTTGACCAGGTTGGCACGCATGCGCGAGAGCTCACCCTCCGGGGTGCCTTTGAGCTGCTGGAACAGCATCGTTGATACCGCCAGGCCCAGCACCGAGTCGCCTAAAAACTCCAGGCGCTCATTGTGATCCGCACAAAAACTACGGTGCGTTACCGCTCGCTGCAGCAACGCACCGTTCGCAAAAGAATACTGCAGGCGTTCCTGCAATCGACTAAGTTCTGGTTCCACCTACTTCACACTATCGTTAAAACGGAAGACCAGAAAGGCCGGCCCGTACAAGGGGATGTCCCGCTCGTAGCTGTAGGACACCACAATCTTGCCGTCCGTGTCTTTGGTCACTTCCAAATCATTGGCATTGACCGATGTCATGTCATCAATCGCCTGCGAGCGCTCATAGATGGCACGCACTTCCTGCACCGTGGTGCCTTGGCGGGCAGCTTTGACGGCTGCCTTCTTGATGTTCATGTTCTCGATCACGATTGGGACTGCTTTGCTGCCCACAATGGCCAAAGCCACGATGATGAAACCCCAGAGCACCACACCGATGAACGACATGCCGCGCTGGCGGTGCCTGGGTGCTTGTTTCATAGCCTGCATAGTCAATCCCTCTTAGAAAACTTTTTTAGTTAAATGGTCCGATGCGCTTGATGTTACCGAAATTCATCCAGACAAAGAAGGCCCGGCCCACAATATTGGCATCGGGCACAAAGCCCCAGTAACGGGAATCCAACGAATTGTCGCGGTTGTCACCCATCATGAAGTAGTGGCCTTCGGGCACCTTGCAGGTCACGCCTTCGACGCTGTAGCGGCAGTTGTCCTTGTACTTGAAGTCGGTCACGCCTTGCACGAAGTTGGGCACATCGGGGTTGATGATGGAGCGGTGCGGTTTGTCGCCCAGCTGCTCTTCAATCTGCTTGAAGTAGCGCATGGCGTCCTGCTCGAAATAATCGGGCTGGTTGGTCGTCGGCACCGCCTTGCCATTGATCGTCAGGCGCTTGTTGATGTAGGCCACCTCGTCGCCGGGCACGCCCACCACACGCTTGATGTAGTCCATGCTCGGCTGCGGTGGGTAGCGGAACACCATCACGTCGCCGCGCTTGGGTGCCGTGCCTTCGCTGATCTTTTTGTTGATCACCGGCAGGCGCACGCCGTAGGTGAACTTGTTGACCAGGATCAGGTCGCCCACCTGCAAGGTCGGAATCATCGAGCCCGACGGAATCTTGAAAGGCTCGAACAGGAAGGAGCGCAGGATAAACACCACGATGATGACCGGGAACAGACCTGCGGTCCAATCCAGCCACCAAGGTTGCATCAACAGGCGTGCCTTGCCCTCTTCCAGATCGTCGCCATCGACTTTCTGGATGCCTTGGGCATCGAGCTGCCGGCGCCGCTCTTGGGCCGAGGCCTCGAGCTGCACGGCAGCGGCCTTGCGCCGGGGCAGAAAGTAAAAGCGCTCTGCCAGCCAGTAGGCACCGGTGATCACCGTGGCCAAAAACAGCAGCAAGGCAAAATTGCCCTCGATTGCGCCGCTGTACCAGGCGCCCATATAGGCCACAAAGGCGGCCAGAATCAGTGTTGTCAGGAGTTGCATAACTTTGTTCTGGGCTTCTTTTCTTAATCGTCCACCTGCAGGATCGCCAGGAAGGCCTCTTGTGGCACTTCCACCGAGCCGATCTGCTTCATGCGCTTCTTACCGGCCTTCTGCTTTTCCAGCAGCTTGCGCTTGCGCGATACGTCGCCGCCATAGCACTTGGCCAACACGTTCTTGCGCATCGCCTTGACGGTTTCGCGGGCGATGATGTTGGCGCCAATCGCCGCCTGAATGGCCACATCGAACATCTGGCGGCTGATGATTTCACGCATCTTGGCCACCACGGCGCGACCCCGGTAGACCGACTGCGAGCGGTGAACAATGATGGACAGTGCGTCCACCTTTTCACCATTCAGCAAGATATCGACCTTGACCACATCCGAGGTGCGGTATTCCTTGAACTCGTAGTCCATCGAGGCATAGCCGCGCGAGACCGATTTGAGCTTGTCAAAGAAGTCCAGCACGATCTCGCCCAGTGGCATCTCATAGGTGAGCATCACCTGGCGGCCATGGTAGGCCATGTCCATCTGCACACCGCGCTTTTGGTTGGCCAGGGTCATCACCGGGCCGACATAGTCCTGGGGCATGTAAAGGTGTACGGTCACGATCGGCTCGCGCACCTCTTCCAGACGGCCAGCATCGGGCATCTTGGAGGGGTTCTCGACGTCGATGATCTGGCCATCGGCCTTGAGCACCTGGTAGACCACGCTAGGCGCGGTGGTGATCAGGTCCTGGTCAAACTCGCGCTCCAGGCGCTCCTGCACGATCTCCATGTGCAGCAAGCCCAGGAAACCGCAGCGGAAGCCAAAGCCCAGCGCTTGCGAGACTTCGGGCTCGTACTGCAGGGCCGCATCATTGAGCTGCAGTTTTTCCAGCGCATCGCGCAGCTGGTCATATTCAGAGGCTTCGGTCGGGTAGAGCCCGGCAAACACCTGCGATTTAACTTCCTTGAAGCCCGGCAGCGGTGCGCTGGCGGGGCCCAGGTTGTTGGGCAGCTTCTTTTCGAGCGTGATCGTGTCGCCCACCTTCGCCGCCTTCAGCTCCTTGATGCCGGCAATGATGTAGCCCACCTCGCCCGCCTTGAGGCTGTCGCGCGGTTCATTGGCGGGCGTGAAGACACCCAGCGTATTGGCTTCGTAGGCGGCACCGGTGGCCATCATCTTGAAGCGCTCGTTCTTCTTGAGCTGGCCATCGACCACGCGCACCAGCATCACGACGCCCACATAGGCATCGAACCAGCTGTCCACAATCATCGCGCGCAGCGGTGCGTCGGGGTCACCCTTGGGCGGTGGCACCTTGGCCACCACGGCTTCCAGAATTTCTTCGATGCCCATGCCGGTCTTGGCCGAGCAGGGAATGGCATCGGTCGCATCAATGCCGATCACGTCCTCGATCTCGGCCTTGGCATTGTCCGGATCTGCATTGGGCAGGTCCATCTTGTTGAGCACGGCAAACACTTCCACGCCCAAATCCAGCGCGGTGTAGCAATTGGCCACGGTCTGGGCTTCCACCCCTTGCGAGGCGTCGACCACCAGCAGCGCACCTTCGCAGGCCGACAGCGAACGCGAGACTTCATAGGAGAAGTCCACGTGGCCGGGCGTGTCGATCAGGTTGAGGTTGTAGACCTTGCCGTCCTTGGCCTTGTAGTTCAAGGCTGCGGTTTGCGCCTTGATGGTGATACCGCGCTCTTTCTCGATGTCCATCGAGTCCAGCACCTGCGCCTCCATGTCACGCTCGGCCAGACCTCCGCAATACTGGATCAGGCGGTCTGCCAAGGTCGATTTGCCATGGTCAATATGGGCAATGATGGAAAAATTACGAATGTGCTGCATTAACAAACAACGGATAAAGGCCTGGAATCTGGCGCGCACGCCAAATGGGCTGGAGATTCCAGCCAAAACACGCATTGTAGGCACAAAGCAATGCACCCCAGCCGGGATGGCCGATCCCGGCTGGGGTGCAGTCCCATCGGAAACCTCAGCGCCATGCGCCCAGGCAGGCAGGCATCAGGTGCCCCGCCATCAGTGCCACTGCATCTCGCCCTTGGCCACCTTGGCGCTCAGGGCCAGGCTTTCCAGGCCGCCCAGGTTGGGAAAGCGCTGCTTCATCGCCGCTTCCAGCGCAGCGCCATCCTGGGCCTTGGCCGTCTCTTCGTCAAAAGCGCGAATGTAATCGGCGGTAAAGCCCACCGCCGCCGTGCCTGCGGGCATCGCACCCACAAAGTGGCCCGGGATCACCACCTCAGGACCCAGCGCCTTGATACGCGCGAGCATCGCCAGCCAGTCGGTATGGGACTGGGCCGTCTGGGTATCGGCCATCCACACATGCTCACCGGCCATCACCGGAATGCCACCAGCCACCGTCTTGATGGACGGGATCCACACGACGGTACGGTCCGGCGTGGGGCCATCCAGGCCAATCAGCTGCAGGCTCTGGCCATCGACCTGCAGGCTATCGCCTTGCAGCGGCTGGGGCACCACCAGTTGCATGGGCGCGTTCTCGCCCAGCTTCGGGCCCCAGACCTTGAGCTTCTCGTCCTTGGTGGCTTCGATATGCGCAATGGTCTGGGGCGTGGCCACAATCTTGGCCTCGGGGAAGGCTGCCTGCAGGGTATCCAGGCCAAAGTAGAAATCCGGGTCGCCATGGCTGATGTAGATGGTCGTCAGGCGCTTGCCGGTGGCCTTGATTTTTTCTACCAGCTTGCGTGCCTGCTCGGCGGAGAACTGTGCATCGATCAGCACCACCTCCGTCTTGCCCTGCACCAGCACGGACGACACGGCAAAGATGGCCTGCTCGCCAGGGTTGAAGACCTCGGTGGTCAGGGCCGCCTGTTGCGCCTCTGCGGCTGGCTGCGCCTCGGGCGCGCTGGCAGCAGGAGCGGCAGGCGCCGATGCGGTGTTGCTGCGCTCGCAGCCCACCAACAGGGCGGCGGCCAGGGCACAGGCGGACAGGGCGTAATAGCGTTGTTTCATGGTCATGGTTCCTTCAAGAAAGAGGTCAGTGAGGGGCCGCAGGCCATGCTGCGGCCCAGTGATTCAGCCAGCAGCAGCGCTGGCGGCACTGCTTGGTGCAATCGCAGTCGCAGTCGCAGTCGCAGTCGCAATGGCATTCGCAATGGCATTGGCGATGGCCGCCTCCAGCTGGGCCAGCTCCTGGTCCCAACCGCCGCGCTGGCGAAAGCGCTTACCCGCGCGTTCGTACCAGTTTTCAGCGTCTTCCAGATCGCCTTCCTGCCAATGCACCATGCCGTGCAACCAGGCGGCCAGCAGGCCTGGGTGGCGCTGAACGCCGTCGTGGGCGGCATGCCAGTCGCCCGCTTGCAGCAAGGCCAGCAGCGTCTGCAACTGGCGCAGTTCTTCTAGTGTCGGCATGGTGGCTACGGCTGGGCCGCCTGCTGCATGGGGTAGCTGTCCACCACCTGCTCCATGCGGATGATCAGGCCATCGCGCAGCTGGTAGAGGTGCGAGAAGCTCGCCTCCATGGCCTTGCCGCTGGCGCGGTGGGTGCCGGTGTAGCGGCCAAAGGCAGCGACCCGGTCGCCATCGGCCAGGTAGGTATGCACCTGCACGCTGAAGCCTGCCCAATCGCTGCTCAGGCGCGCAAACACGCCTTGCACAATCTGCGCCGCGCCCACATAGCGGCCGGCATAGGGCGAGCCAGCCGCCTCGATCCACAGCACATCGGGTGCCAGCGCGGCCATCAGATGCCGGGCATTGTCTTCGGCGCTGCCTTCATAGGTGGCGCGAATGGTGTCCAGGTTGCGCTTCGTCATGCAGTCTCTCCAGTCGGCCCATCAGGCGGCCAGCCATTGGGCAACAAAAGCCTCGGGGTCGGAAAAAGCGGCACTCGCGTTCAGCAGCTGCTGCTGGCCATCTTGCGCCAGCACAAAGCTGGGCACGCCTTGCGCGCCCATCTGCCGCATCAGCTGCTGGGCCTGGGCCACCCGCGCGCTGTTGGCATCCATCAGCGCCACATCGGGGGCCGCCAGCCGGGCGGCGGCATCCTCCAGGCCCAAGCCGCGCAGCAGCGCCAGCAAAACAGGGATGGCCGTGATGTCGGCCCCCTCCACATAGCGTGCATGCTGGATGGCCTTGAGCGCTTCGGGCTCGCGTTGCGGCGCCGTCAGCGAGACAGCGGTCAACGCCACTGTGGCCGGGCCACTGTCAAACATCTGTTGGCTGTTGTCCAGCACCTGGCTGCGGTAAAGCGCGCTGAAGGGTTGGCCCGTCAGGCGCTCAATGCGCTGGTCATTGCTCCAGGCATAGGCGGCAAAGGCCGCATCCATGGGCCGGGCGCCCTCGCCCGAAAAAAGCCCGCTGGGCAGCATGTGCAGCTGCTCGCCACTGCGCTGCGCCAGCGTCGCCAGGACCTTGCCTGCGCCATAGCACCAGCCGCACAGGGGATCAAAGAGGTAGTACAGGCGTTTCATATCTATTCCGTATCGAATGCAATGCCGCCATAGTATGCAATTGCGATTGACAAATAAATAGAGATCAAACAGATAATCTGTATGCAAAAAGCAAACAATGTCGACGATGCCGGTATTGGCAACTACGCCAACCTCAAGCGCCTGGCGTATTTCAGTGCGGTGGTCGAGACCGGCAGCTTCACGGCCGCTGCAGAGCGCCTGGGCATCACCAAGGCCGTGGTCAGCCAGCAGGTGGCCCGGCTGGAGGCCGATTTCAGCACCAGCCTGCTTGCCCGCAGCACCCGCAAGGTGGTGCCCACCGATGCGGGGCGTGTGTTCTACCAGCGCTGCGCTTTGATCCTCAAGGAGGCCGCAGACGCCTTTGATGAACTGTCGCAGTCGGCCCAGGCGCCGTCGGGCACCTTGCGGCTGACGGCCCCGCTCGACTACGGCATCGCGGCCATCGTGCCGGCGATCACCGCGTTCTGCCGCCGCTACCCGCAGTGCAAGGTGGATGCCTCACTCAGCGACCAATCCTTGGACCTGATGGACGGCCAGGTGGAGCTGGCCATCCGCGTGGGCTGGCTCACCGAGCTGCACCTGCAGGCCCGCCAGATCGGCAGCTTTCGCCAGCTGTTGGTGGCCGCGCCCGCCTGGCGCAGCCAGCTGGCCGGCATCCAGGTGCCGCAGCAGTTGAGCACCCTGCCCTTTGTGGCCAACACCGCGCTGCGCGATCCGCTGCACTGGAGCTTTTCGCGCAGCGCGCTGGAGCGCCAGAATGTCGGCATGCCCTCGGTGCTGTCGCTCAACGCCACCATGGCCGTGCGCGAAGCCGTGCGCCATGGCGCAGGCCTGTCGGTGCTGCCCGACTACACCGTGGCCGAAGACCTGCAAAGCGGTCGCCTGGTACAGGTGCTGCCCGATTGGAAGCTGCCCTCGGGCGGCATCCATGCCGTGTTCCCGGCCGCGCGCTTTCGCCCGGTGAAGGTGCGTGCCTTTGTGGAGCTGCTGCAAGAACAGCTCGCTGCCAGCACCGATGGGCGCTGATCTGCAGCGCGGCCCACTGGCCAACCGCCCAGCACGCAGGGGCCCGCCAAGCCCGGGCTTTGCGCCTGTTGGCATACGGCCTACAATCACCAGCTTGCCCACTGTGCGAGATCCTCTACCCATGCGCCATTGATGCCGCCGTCCTCGACCGTAGACACGGTTTTGCTGACGGCCCCCACACGTCCCGCCCCTTTATGGCAGCGGCTGCAACCGCCAGCGCTGCAGGCTCGCAAGCCACGGTACAGGGGATGTTCGGCATCCATGACATCGCACTGGTATGACAGACACGCATTTGACGCTGCACGGCGTCTCCTATTCGCTGCCCCAAGGCCGGCAGCTTTTCTCCGATCTCCACGCCCGCTTTGACCGCCAGCACACGGCCCTGGTCGGCCGCAATGGCGTGGGCAAAACGGTGCTGGCCCGGCTGCTGGCAGGCCAACTCGAACCGACCAGTGGCCGCATCAGCCGCGCAGGCCGCATCCACTACCTGCCGCAAAACCTGCTGCTACAGCACCCAGAGCAAAGCATTGCCGCGCTGGCCGGCCTGGCGCCGGCGCTGGCCGCTTTGCAGCGCATCGAGCAAGGCAGCAGTGACCCGCAAGATTTTGCACTGCTGGCCGAGCGCTGGGATCTGCGCCAGCAGTTCCAGACCCTGCTGCAAGACAGCGGCTTGCCCGCCCTGCCCGCGGATACCCCGGCCAGCACATTGAGCGGCGGCCAGGCCATGCGTGTGGCGCTGCTGGGCGCCCAGCTGGCGCAGGCCGATTTTCTGATCTTGGACGAGCCCAGCAACCACCTGGATGCGGCTGCCCGGCGCGCGCTGGCGCAGCGCTTGCAGCGCTGGCCGGGCGGCCTGCTGCTGATCAGCCATGACCGGCGCCTGCTCGCGCAGATGGAGGTCATTGCCGAGCTGAGCAGCCAGGGGCTGAGCCTGTACAGCGGCTCCTACGGCGGCTACCAGCAAGCACAGCAGCAGCGCACGCAACTTGCGATGGATGCGCTGGCCCGCAGCAAGCAGGAGCGCAAGCGCAGCGAGCACGCCCTGCGCGACCAGCAAGAGCGCCAGGCGCGCAAGCTGGCCCGGGGCGAGCAACAGGGCAAGCAGGCCAACCAGGCCAAGATCCTGCTGGGCCGCGCCAAACAGCGCTCGGAGGCATCATCGGGCAAACTGGCCGCCCAGCATGCCGCTGCCCGCGAGGCCTTGAACGCCCGCGTCAGCGAAGCGGCCCAGGCCATCGACTGGCAGGCCGGCCCCATCCACTGGCACCTGCCCCCCGAAGCCTTTGGGCGGAGCCGCAGCAGCAGCGCCATCGTCGCCGAGCTGCAGGCGGTGCGATCCCCGCGCCTGGCTGGTGCGCAGCCGCTGCACCTGCAGTTGCGCGCCGGCCAGCGCCTAGCGATCACGGGGCCCAATGGCTGTGGTAAATCCAGTTTGCTGCAGATGCTGGCCGGCCAGCTGGCCCCCGCTGCGGGGCAACGGCAAGTGCATGTGCCCAGGGCCATGCTGGACCAGCAGCAAAGTGGGCTGCAGCCAGAGCGCAGCGTGCTGGCGCAATGGCAGCAGTGCAATCGCCGTACGCCAGAAGGGGTGCTGCGCATGCGCCTGGCGCAGCTGGGGCTGGATGCCCGGCATATCCTGCAGCCCAGCGGCCAGCTGAGCGGTGGCGAGCGCCTCAAAGCCGCCCTGGCCTGTGCGCTGTACCGCGACGATCCCGCCCAGTTGCTGCTGCTCGATGAGCCCGACAACCACCTCGATCTCCCCTCGCTGCAGGCGCTGGAGCAGATGCTGCGCAGCTACCCGGGTTGCCTGGTCGTCGTCTCGCATGACGAGCTGCTGCTGGACGCCCTGGCGCTGACGCAGCGGCTGGCGTTCAGCGATGACGGCTGGCAACTGCAGCCTTGGACCCCCGACTCCGCCACCTAACCACCGCCGGGCGGCACACGGAAGTTCTCTGTGATGCGCTGCTCGGCGCGCTGGCTAAGGGCTAGCAACCAGCGCCACCACCGGGCTGGCCTACTGGCCGGCATCGGCGGGGCCGCCAGCGCTGGCGTCGGATGGACAGGGGAAGCAGGGAGAGGTCGAGGGTTTTGCATGGACACCGATGCTCGGCCTGGGCCACACTTCTGTAAAGTTGAATTTCCTATGCATTCACTTCAGAAAAACTGATGCGAAACCTCAACCTGGACCAGGTGCAAACCTTGGTTGCCATTGCCGACCTGGGCACCTTTGCCGCCGCCGCGCAGGCCCTGCACCTATCCCCGCCAGCCATCAGCCTGCATATCAAGGAGCTGGAGGCGCGCATGGACACGGCCCTGCTGCTGCGTGGCAGGCGCCAGGCGGTGCTCACCGCTGCGGGCGAGGTGCTGGTGGCCCATGGCCGCCAACTGCTCGACGCCAGCGATGAGCTGATCGACCTGGTGCAGCGCCGCGCCAGCGGCCGCGAGGGCCTGGTCAAAGTGGGCGTGTCGGCGGGGGTCAGCACCCGGCTGCTGCCGATGATGCTGGAGCAACTGAGCCAGCGCAGCCCGGGGGTGGAGGTCAAGCTCGAAGCGGTGGGCTCGGCCGAGGCGATGCAGCGCCTGCGCGCCGGCTCGCTGGATGTGGCCATTGTGGCCAGCCCCCAGCCCAGCAGCGCCGAGATCGTGCTGACGCCCTGGCGCAATGACCCCATGGTGGTGCTGCTGCCCGCCGCCTGGAAGGCCCCCAAGCGGGTGACGCCAGACTGGCTGGCCGACAAGCGCTGGGCCTCGTTTGCACCGGCCACACAAATGCATGGGCTGATTGCCGGCTGGTTTGGCCAGGCAGGCCACCATCCCCGGCCTTTTCTCACCCTGAGCTACCCCGGCGCGCTCAAAAGCCTGGCTGCTGCCAGCCAGAGTGCCGTGATCCTGCCGTTGGAAGAGGTGGAGGACCAGCTGCAGCTGCCCGGCGTGCAGGTGCGCCATCTCTCGCCCCGGCTGATGCGGCCGATGGCCGTGGCGCACCGCCGCGACGGCAGCCACAACCCGGCCGCTGCTGCGGTGCTGGAGGTGCTGGCCGCCTTTGCACTGCCGGGCTGATGTCCTGTGTTTGACAGGGGCCAGGGCCCCGCCCCTGCCATCATGGATGCATACCAACAAGGAGACATGAATGGCAGACAAGATCGGTTTTATCGGACTGGGCCGCATGGGAAAACCCATGGCCGCCAACCTGGTCAAGAAAGGCTTTGCACTGGTGGTCCATGACCTGAACCAGACGGCAGTCAATGACCTGGTAGCGATGGGCGCGCAAAGCGCGGGGCTGCGCGAGATGGCCCGCGACTGCAGCATCATCGTCACCATGCTGCCCTCGTCGGTGGAGGTGGAGCAAACGGCGCTGGGCGAGGATGGCATCTTTGCCCATGCCCAGCCCGGCAGCATCTTGATGGACATGAGCACCATCGACCCGCTGGCGACCGACCGGCTGGCCCAGCAGGCCGCTGCCAAAGGCCTGTCGATGGTGGATGCCCCGGTGGGGCGCCTGGCCGAGCATGCCGACCGGGGCGAATCCCTCTTCATGGTGGGCGCCAGCGATGCCGACCTGGCCCGCGTGCAGCCCTTGCTGAACGCGATGGGCACGACCACCCACCACTGCGGGCCGGTGGGCACGGGCGGGCGCACCAAGCTGGTCAACAACTACCTGGCCGTCACCCTCACCCAGGTGAACGCCGAGGCGCTGGCGCTGTCGCAGCGCTTTGGCCTCGATATCACCAAGACCTTGCAGGTGCTGCTGGGCACCTCGGCCACCAACGGCCAGCTGCGCATGAACTTTGCCAACAAGGTGCTGCTGGGCGACACCACGCCCGGCTTCACCATTGACCTGGCCCACAAGGACATGTCGCTGGTCGTGGCCGCCGCCCATGCCAGCAAGGTGCCCATGCCGGTAGCCGCTGCCGTGCACGAGTCTTACAGCCTGGCGCGCGCCAGCCAGCATGGCGGCCTGGATTTCTCAGGCATGGCCGATGTGCTCTGCAGCCTGGCCGGCATTGACAAGCCGCGCGTGCCCAAAGGCTGGACACCGGGCTGAACGCAGCCCCGCCTTGGTGCGCGCGGGTGGCCACGGCAGCGGTTTGCGTCGCCGTCCTATGGCCGCCGCGCTGCAAACGGGGTACAAAGGCAGTTCCAGCCACCCGCCCCCCTCCGCCATGACCGCTCCCATCCCTGCCCACATCGCCTCCCTTTGGCGCAACCACGACAAGATTGCCGCCATCAAGCGGCTGCGCGAAGAAACGGGCATGGGCCTGGCGGAGGCCAAGCATGCGCTGGAAACCCAGCTGGATGGGGGCGATGACAGCGCCTCTTCCGCCGGCAGCCTGGGGGTGAGCGCCGCCATCGATGCAGCGCTGGCCCGGGGCGACAAGATCGTCGCCATCAAGCTGCTAAAGGACGCCACCGGCATGGGCCTCAAAGAGGCCAAGGACCGGATTGAATCGGGGGACCCGCAGCAGTGGCGGGTGGAGGGCAACCTGGCCCAGCACCCAGCCACGCCGCCAGCCGTGCGACCGGCTGCGCCCAACTGGGCGGCCGCCGGCCATGAGCCGGGCAAGGTGCAAGGCTCGGGCACCTGGACGGCGGTGTTCGCCATCGTATTGGTCCTGGTGCTGGCGGCCTGGTACTTCTTGCGCGCTTGATCGGCTCAAAGCCTGCCAGGGCCCGGCATTAGCGGCATTAGCGCTGGAAGTCCGCCGCACTGTGCCGCTCGGGCATGGGTGACTCGCCCCGGATGCGGTTGACGCGCTGGCCGCGTTGCACCGCCGGGCGCTGCGCAATCTCATCGGTCCAGCGGCGCACATGGGCATAGGCGCCCACATCCAGAAACTCGGCCGCGTTGTAGACCTCGTTGTTCATCAGTGCGCCATACCAAGGCCAGGCAGCGATGTCGGCAATGCTGTAGTCCTTGCCAGCGATAAAGTGCTGCTCGGCCAGCTGGCGGTTGAGCACATCGAGCTGGCGCTTGACCTCCATCGCATAGCGGTTGATCGGGTAGGCCATCTTCTCTGGCGCATAGGCATAGAAGTGGCCAAAACCGCCGCCCAGAAAGGCCGCACTGCCCACCTGCCAGAACAGCCAGTTGAGCACCTCGGTACGGGCTGCGCCCTCCTTGGGCAGGAACTGGCCAAACCTCTCGGCCAGGTGCATGAGGATGGAGCCCGACTCGAACACCCGCACCGGCGTGCTGCCACTGCGGTCCAGCAGCGCGGGAATCTTGGAGTTGGGGTTGACATCGACAAAGCCGCTGCCAAATTGGTCGCCCTCACCGATGTTGATCAGCCAGGCGTCGTACTCGGCCTCGGCAATGCCCAGCTCCAACAGCTCTTCGAGCATGATCGTCACCTTGACGCCATTGGGCGTACCCAGCGAATACAGCTGCAAGGGGTGCTTGCCCACCGGCAGTTCCTTGTCGTGCGTGGCGCCCGCTTCGGGGCGGTTGATATGGGCGAAGGCGCCTCCATTGCCTTTGTCCCAGGTCCAGACTTTGGGCGGTTGGTAGGGTTGGGTCGACATGCTTTACCTCAGCTTTCTGTATAGGGCTGGGGCCCATCTCTGCGGCCCGGCAGGGTGCGGGCGCAAGGGCTTGGGGCCACCTGCTGACGATCATAAAGATGACCCCGGGGCGCTGCAGCGCTGCCTGAAAAGACCACAAGGCAGGTCGCGGCAGCTTGATGCCATCTTGATGGCGGCCCGCGCAGTCTAGATGTGCGCTCAATGCCAGGCTTTCTACAGTGGAGGCCTCTCTACCCAGGGCTTGAACCGCGAGCCTCCCGCCATGAAACCTGTCGCCATCCTCCAGCATGAAACCTCGCAGGGCCCGGGCGTGTTGCTCGACCATTTGCAGCAGCACGGCATCCCGTATGCGTTGATAACGCCCTGCGACAAGGGCATCGCTGCGATGCGCGCGCGTGACTACCGCGGCATCGTCGTGCTGGGCAGCAACCATTGCGCCAATGAGCAGCTGCGCTGGATCGAGCAGGAACGCTGCCTGCTGCAAAACGCCCTGGCTGCGGAGGTGCCCGTGCTCGGCCACTGCTTTGGCGCGCAGATGCTGGCCCGTGCCATGGGCGCGCGCGTATGGCGCAACCCCTGCGCCAACATCGGCTGGAGCCGCGTCTGGGTCACCCCCCAAGCGCGGGCATGCATGGACTTGCCCGCCGAGGCCACCATCTTCAACTGGCACTACGACAGCTTTGAGATTCCGCCAGGCGCCCGCCGCAGCATGTATGGCCGCCACTGTCTGAACAAAGGCTTTGTGCATGGGCCGCACTGGGCATTCCAAGGCCATCTGGAGGTCACCGCCCAGAGCGTGCGTGACTGGTGCGAGGAAGGCGCACCCGAGCTGCGCAGCGCCGCTGGCCCCGCCGTGCAAAGCCAGGCGCAGATCCTGGCGCAATTGCCCCGGCACATCCGCCAGCTGCACCAGATCGCCCAGCGCACCTACAGTGCCTGGACGGCGCAGTTACCCCGCCCGCGCCTTTTTTTCATGCCCGTATGGGGAGAGGCGCGCCTGGCGCTGGCATGAGTTGGGTGGGCTGCTGCGCCTTGCCCCGCATTGATGCCGCTGCGGCACGCTTCAACCCAACACCACACCCATAAAAAAGCCGGTGCATCGCTGCACCGGCTTTGGAGAAGGAGCGGCCTAAAAACTTAGGCCTTCAGCACGGCCACACCGCCCATATAGGGCTGCAGTGCCTCCGGCACGGTCACCGAGCCGTCGGCATTCTGGTAGTTCTCCAGCACGGCCACCAGGGTGCGGCCCACGGCCAGGCCCGAGCCGTTCAAGGTGTGGACCAGCTCGTTCTTGCCTTGCGCGTTCTTGAAGCGGGCCTGCATGCGGCGGGCCTGGAAGGCTTCGCAGTTGCTCACCGAGCTGATTTCGCGGTAGGTGTTCTGCGCCGGCAGCCAGACTTCCAGGTCATAGGTCTTGGCAGCACCAAAGCCCATGTCACCGGTGGACAGGGCCAGCACGCGGTAGGGCAGGCCCAGGCGCTGCAGCACGTCTTCGGCGTGGCGCGTCATCTCTTCCAGCGCCTCGTAGCTCTTGTCCGGGTGCACCACCTGCACCATCTCGACCTTGTCAAACTGGTGCTGGCGGATCAGGCCCCGGGTGTCGCGGCCGGCCGAGCCCGCTTCCGAGCGGAAGCAGGGGCTGTGCGCCGTCAGCTTGATGGGCAGTTGGTCTTCGCTCAGCACCTCGTCGCGCACCAGGTTGGTCAGCGGCACTTCGGAGGTTGGGATCAGGTAGAGCGCGGCGGTATCAGGCACGGCCTCGGCGTCCTGGCCGCCCTTGTTGGCGGCAAACAGGTCCTGCTCGAACTTGGGCAGCTGGCCCGTGCCCTTGAGCGAATCGCTGTTGACGATATAGGGCACATAGCACTCGGTGTAGCCATGCTGCTCGGTCTGCAGGTCGATCATGAACTGCGCCAGCGCGCGGTGCAGGCGGGCGATAGGGCCCTTCATCACGGTAAAGCGCGAGCCGGTCAGCTTGACGCCGGCCTCAAAATCCAGGCCCAGGGGCGTGCCCACATCGACATGGTCCTTGATCTCAAAATCAAAGCTGCGGGCCGTGCCCCAGCGGCGCACTTCCACATTGGCCGACTCGTCCTCGCCCACCGGCACGCTCTCGTGCGGCAGATTGGGCAGGGCCACCAGCATCGCATGCAGTTCGGTCTGCAGTTCGTCCAGGCGGGTGGCCGATTGCTCCAGCTCGGTCTTCATCGCCGCCACGTCGGCCTTGGCAGCTTCAGCCGCGTCTTTCTCGCCCTTGCCCATCAGCATGCCAATTTGCTTGGACAGCTGGTTGCGCTTGCTCTGCAGCTCTTCGGTGCGCGTCTGGATGGTCTTGCGTTCCGCTTCCAGGGCCTTGAAGGCTTCCACATTCAGAAATGCCTGGGGGCTCTTGCGGGTCTGCAGGCGGGCGACGACCGAGTCCAGGTCTTTGCGAAGCAACAAAATATCAAGCATGAATAACCTCTTGGGGGTGGGCATCCGCTGCGGGATGCCGAAAATATCTGGGGGGAGGCGGTGGGTCTGCCCACCGCGATCAGCGAAGGGGACGGGCCGCCAGGCCGCAAGGCCTTGTTCAGCGACCCGTCTCCGGAGATCGTGCAGAAATCTCCAGGCCGCCGACATCGATTTTCAGGCCCTTGGGCAGCGGAAACTTGACGGTCTCCTCGATGCCATCCATCTTACGCACCGAGGTGGCGCCCAGCATCTTGATGCGCTCGATCACCTGCTTGACCAGCACCTCGGGTGCCGAGGCACCGGCCGTGAGGCCGACGCGGGCAATGCCGTCAAACCACTCGGGTTTCAGCTCATCGGCGTTGTCCACCATATAGCCCGGCGTGCCCAGCTTGACGGCCAGCTCGCGCAGGCGGTTGCTGTTGGAGCTGGTGGGGCTGCCCACGACGATCACCAGATCGACCTGGGGGCTCATCACCTTGATGGCGTCCTGGCGGTTCTGCGTGGCGTAGCAAATATCTTGCTGCTTAGGCTCGCGGATCTGCGGAAAGCGCAGCTTGACGGCGGCCGAGATCTCGGCGGCATCGTCCACACTCAACGTGGTCTGGGTCACCACGGCCAGCTTTTCCGTCTGGCTGGGGTGGACATGGGCCACATCGCTCACCTGCTCGACCAGGTGGATGCCTTCCGAGAGCTGGCCCATGGTGCCTTCGACTTCCGGGTGGCCCTTGTGGCCGATCATGATGAACTCATAACCCTCTTTGGCCAGCTTGGCCACTTCCACATGGACCTTGGTCACCAGCGGGCAGGTGGCATCAAAAATGCTGAACCCACGGCGCTCGGCCTCGCGCTGCACGGCCTTGCTCACGCCATGGGCCGAAAAGATCAGGGTCGCACCGGGCGGCACATCGTCCAGCTCTTCAATAAAGATCGCACCCTTGGCCTTGAGGTCGTTGACCACATAGGTGTTGTGCACGATCTCGTGGCGCACATAAATCGGCGCGCCAAATTTCTCGATCGCCCGCTCGACGATCTCGATGGCCCGATCGACGCCCGCGCAAAAGCCGCGCGGCTCGGCCAATACGATTTCCTGGGGCCGCAACATGCTCAGAGCACCCCGATCAGCTTGACTTCAAAGGTCACCGGCTGGCTGGCCAGCGGGTGGTTGAAGTCAAATTGCACGGCGCCATCGTCGCGCACCTGCATGGCCACACCGGCGTAGGTGTTGCTGCCATCGGGCGTGGGGAACTGCACCACATCGCCCAAGCTGTACTGCTCCATCGGGTCGCCCAGCTCGTTGAGCAAACGGCGCGCCACCCACTGCACCATCTCGGGGTTGCGCTCACCAAAAGCCTCGCCAGCGGGCACATGGAAGGTGGCGTGCGTGCCTTCGGGCAGGCCCAAAAGCAGGTTCTCGACCGACGGCGACAGCTCGCCCATGCCCAGGGACAGGGTCGCGGGCTTGCCTTCAAAGGTGTTGATCACATCGCCCGCCGGGCCAGCCAGGCGGTAGTGCAAGGTCAGAAACGATCCGGGTTGTACCACTGGCGCATCGGTAGGCAGCGGCGTCACGGGGGCCATCGGAGTAGTCATGCAAATCCCTATAAACTGGGCCGTATTGTAGGTTGTAGGGTGTAACCCCTGCATGAAACCCTAATCTGGCCATCGGCCGACAGCGAACCTTCCGGAGTGCCGATGAACACCCCTCTTTGCTGCCTTGCCCCTGCCTGTGCATGGCACGCACCGCCCCTGCCCCGCCCGTTTGGCGCCCACCTCTTGCCGGGCCAGCCGGACTGAAAGCAGCACATGCCCCTCAAAGATCTCCCCACCGACTGCCAGCCGCGCGAAAAACTGCTCGCCAAAGGAGCCGGCACGCTGACCGATGCCGAGCTGCTGGCCATCTTGCTGCGCACCGGCATGGCCGGCAAAAGCGTGCTGCAGTGGGCGGCCGAGCTGCTGGCCCCGCGCCAGCCCGATGCCATCGGCAGCTTTGGCGGCATCAACGGCCTGCTGCAAGCCAGCAGCGCCGAGCTTTCCCAGGTCAAGGGCCTGGGCCCGGCAAAACGGGCCGAGCTGATGGCGGTGCTGGAGCTGGCCCGCCGGGCCATGGCCCAGCAGCTGCAGCAGCGCACCATGCTGGAAAGCGCCGCCACCGTCAAAGCCTATGTGCAACTGCACCTGGCCCACAAGCAGCATGAGGTGTTTGCCGTGCTGTTTCTCGACAGCCAGCACCAGCTGATTGCGCTGGAAGAATTGTTTCGGGGCACCTTGGGCCAGGCCAGCGTCTACCCCCGCGAGGTAGTGGTGCGCGCGCTCCACCACCATTGCGCGGCCGTGATTCTGGCGCACAATCACCCCAGCGGTCATGTCCGGCCCAGCCAGGCCGACAAGCAACTGACCCACAGTCTCAAGGCCGCCCTGTCCTTGGTCGATGTGCGGGTGCTGGACCATATTATTGTTGGGCCCGGTGCAGCGCTGTCGATGGCCGAGGAAGGTGAGATGTGAGTAAACAGGACAAAACCCGCAGCGTCGCATCGCTGCGGGAGCTCAAGCAACTGCGCAAGGCGCTGACGGCCTTGCAGGCCGAGCAAGCGGCCCAGCGCCAGCGGCAGGAGCAGGCCCGGCAGCAGGCGCTGCGCCAGGCCGAGCGCGACCGCCAGCTGTTCCGCCAGACCGTGGGCGCCGTGCGGCCCCTCCCGAGCAACGACCAGGTGCCCGCCGAGCCCGCCCTGCCCGATCCCTTGCCGCTGCAGCACTGGGCCGATGAAAAACGCGTGCTGCTCGAAGCCATGAGCGACGAGTTCGACGCCAGCACCTTGCTCGATACCGATGACCAGCTGAGTTTTCGCCGCAAGGGCATTGGCCGCGATGTGGTGCACAAGCTGCGCGCAGGCAGCTGGACCATCCAGCGCCAGATCGACCTGCATGGCTTTCGCACCGATGAGGCACGCGAGGCACTGGGCGCTTTTATCCGCCAGGCCCAGCGCCAGGGCCTGCGCTGCGTGCGCGTGGTGCATGGCAAGGGCCTGGGCTCGCCGGGCCGCATGCCGGTGCTCAAAGGCCGGGTGCACAGCTGGCTGGTGCAGAAGAACGAGGTGCTGGCCTTTGTCCAGGCCCGCCCGGTCGATGGGGGCGCCGGCGCCCTGGTGGTGCTGCTGCGCGCGGCATCGATGACCACCAGCGCCGTCCAGGTGGCCGATGCGCTGCTGGAGATGCAGGCCATCGCCCAGCAAGCCGCCGCTGCGCCAGCGCCCGACCCGGTGGCCGCGCAGGTCCTGTCCTGGGCGGCACAGGTCCGCAGCGCCAAGGCCAAGCGCTGAGCATCCAACCTAGCTGGTTTTGGACTGTGCCAGTGGCAGCGGGGCACTGAACGGGTTCACCCAGCGCTGGTCGGCATCCTGCAGCGGCAGCGGCTCCCGTGCTTCGTCCTCGCCATAGATGCGCGCAATCCGCGCTTCCAAGCTGGGGTGGCTGGCCATCCAGGGCACGCCACCCAGGTGCCAGAAATCATGCAATTCTTCGATGCTGTGGACCTCCAGCAGCAGCATGTGCGCTACCAATGGTGAATAGGCCCCTGAGCCTGCGCCTTGCGGCTGCAAGGCATCGGCTTGCAATGGGTAGTCCTGCAGCCACAGCGCTTTGCGCAGCACGCGGCCCAGCCCGTCGGGGTTGCGCGTCCACTGCACCGCCCGGGCATCTGCCAGGTATTCGCGCTGGCGCGACACTGTGGCCTTGAGCGCCTGGGCAGCGAGCCAGCCCAACCAGCCCACAGCCATCAGCGGCCTGCCAAACAGCGATACGCCGCGCTCAACCCAGTCGCGCCCGTAGTTGAACAACATCTCCAGGCCAAACACATAGCCGGCCAGTTCCATGTTCAGCCGGGTATCCCCTTCGTGCAGATGGGACAGCTCGTGCGCGACCACGCCCTTGAGTTCATCGCGGCTGAGGTAGTCCAGTGTGCCCATGGACACCACGATCACCGCATCCTCGGCCTCCCAGGCCGCTGCAAAGGCGTTGAGCGATTGATCACGGGGCAGCACCATCGCCTGGGGCCGCAGGGCACCAGCGGCAATGCACAGCTCGTCAACGATATTCAGGTACTGCTGCTCGGCATGCGATACCGACGGCCGTGCCGCCCGCGCGCCCAGTTGCTTGGCCAGATGCAGCCCACCCTGGCGCAGGTTGCTGCGCTTGATCCAGGCGCCGCCCAGCACCATCAGGCTGACGATGCCGATATTGGTGGCCAAAAAACCGGCCGGGTAGTGCACGGCGACCTGTTCAAGCCGCAAGCTGGTCAAGGCCACGGCCACCAGTGCCGGCGTCCAGAACACCAGCGCCAGCACCAGGTGCACGCCAGCGGCAATGCCCAGCACCAGCAGCGCAAAGGCGGCCAGCAAGCCCCAGGTGCGGCGCCGGGCGCTGGCTTGGAAATCCCAGAATGTCATGGAAGTGCGGCTGCGGCGTTGCAGCACGGCATGCCGGCGTGGCGGTCAGCGTCGCTGTAGGCAGCCGCCACCATCGGCTTAAAACTGCACGCGAACGGTTTCGCGCTCCTGGGCACTTTGCGTGGACTGCAGCATGGGCATCGCATGAAAGCCCAGAATCGAGGCGACCACAATCGCGGGGAAGGCGCGGGAGGCGTTGTTGAAATGCAGCACCTCGTCGTTATAGGCCTGGCGCGCATAGCCAATGCGGTTTTCGGTGCTGCCCAGCTCTTCGCTGAGCGAGCGCATGGTGCTGTCGGCCTTCAGGTCGGGGTAGCTCTCGGTGAGCACCATCAAACGCCCCAAGGCGCCGCCCAGCGCACCCTCTGCGGCCACCATGGCATCGGCCACCTCGGGTTTACCTGGGGCTGCGCGCAGCGCACTGGCCGCCGCCTGCGCCTGGCCACGCGCACGGATCACCGCCTCCAGGGTCTGGGATTCGTGCTCCAGGTATTTCTTGGCCACCGCCACCAGGTTGGGCACCAGGTCATAGCGCCGCTTGAGCTGCACATCGATCTGCGCCAAGGCGTTGCTGGTGCGGTTGCGCAAGGCCATCAAGCGGTTGTAGACCAGCGCGCCCCATACGAGCAAGGCTGCAATCACCGCCGAGACCACCATCATGTTGGTATTCATAACCCTCTTCCACCCTCTTCGTTTTTAGTGGCTTGATTATGGGCCAAACCGCTGCGGCGCCCCAATAGCGAATGCAAACCAAGATTCACGTTGCATTTTGAGAACCTTGTCCCTGACAGAAATCAATAAATGCGGTATTGGGTAACCACCGCGCTGCCTGCGGCGGGCACCTTGGGCAATCGCGGCAACGCCCTGCCGTGGTCTGAACGCGGTCTCGGGCGATCCGCGCCCATTCCATGGGGCGGCGGTTCTGCAGAGTATCGCTAGCGGTTGCGCATCCAGTCTGCCGTCTGGAAAAAGCTCTGCGCGAGGCGGGCACGCAGCGCGGCATCGACCCCGATATCGCCCATGGCCTGGTCCATGCAGGCCAGCCACTGGTCGCGCTCCAGAATGCCGATGGAGAACGGCATATGGCGCATGCGCAAGCGCGGATGGCCAAAACGCTGCTGGTAATGGTCGGGCCCGCCCAGCCAGCCGCACAAAAACCAAAACAGCTTGTCCCGCGCATCCTGCAAAGTGCTGCCATGGGCGTCACGCAGCTCCTTGTAGCCGGGCTCCAGGTCCATCAGGTCGTAGAAGCGGTCCACCAGCACCCGCACCTGCCCTTCGCCGCCGATCCATTCAAAAGGGGTGTCAAACGGGGGTTTTTCGTCGATTTGCATACATAGCTCTCAGGGTGGGCGCAGGTCTGGGGCAGAACACCAGGCAGTGGCCGCGTTGTCTGCACAGCGCCCACTGCCCGGGCCAGCGATATTAACGGCTATTGAACGCCCTCAAACCGCTTCACGCAAGGTCACCACCACCGGGCGGCGCAGCACCTCGCGCAGGCCCCACCAGCCCGCCACCAGCGCCAGAATGGCACCGCAAACGCCACCGGCCAGCGGCACCCACCAGCGCGGCACCCAGGCAAAGTCAAACACAAACTGGGCCAGCGCCCAGCCAATGGCCATGGCCACCACGCTGGCCAGCACACCGGCCAGCAGGCCAACCCCGGCCAGCTCCGCGCGCTGCACCTGGCGCAGCAGCTGGCTGCGCGCACCCACGGCCCGCATGATCGCGTACTCGCGGGCACGCTCTTCCCGCGTGGCGGTAATCGCCGCAAACAGCACCACCAGGCCAGCGGCCAAGGTAAAGCCAAACAAGAACTCCACCGCGCGAATCACCTGGTTGAGCACCTGCTGGAGCTGGGCCACGGTGGCGCGCAGGTCCACATTGGTGATGTTGGGAAACTCGCGCACCAGCGCATTGTCAAAGCCCGCCGTCTCGGGCGCGCGGTAGGCGGCCAGGTAGGTAATGGCCACCCCATCCATCTGGGCGACCGGGTACATGACAAAGAAATTCGCACGCATCGATCCCCAGTCCACCTTGCGCAGGCTGGTGATCGTGCTCTCGTGCGGCACGCCGCCCATGTCAAACAGCAGGCGGTCGCCCATCTTCAGGCCCAGGGTCTCGGCAATGCCCTCTTCGACGCTGACGCCGCCCGCCTCGCCCGGCTTCCACTGGCCCTGCACGATCTGGTTGTGCTCCTGCAGCACATCGCTGTGGGAGATGTTGAACTCGCGGTCCACCAAGCGCTTGGCGCGGTCTTCCGTGTAGTCGCCCGGCCCCACGTCCTTGCCATTGATCTGGATGAGGCGGCCGCGAATCATCGGGTACCAGTCCCATTTGTCGATGCCCGCTTGGCGCAGCCGCTGCTGGAAGGCCTCGGCCTGGTCGGGCTGGATATTGATGACAAAGCGGTTCATCGCATCAGGCGGCGTGGTTTGGCGCCAGGTCTGGATCAGGTCGGTGCGCAGCAGCACCAGCAACACCAGCGCCATCAGGCCCACCGCCAGGCTGCTGACCTGCACCACGGCAAACCAGGGCCGGGCGGCGACCTGGCGCGTGGCCAGCAGCAACCAGCGCGGCGCCGTGCGCTCGTTCACCACGCGGCGCAGCAGCGTGATGGCGGCGGCGCTGAGCAGCGCAAACACCACGATCGCCACCGCAAAACCGCCCACGGCAATGCCGCCCAGCTTGGCATCGCCGCTGACCAGCAGCAGCATGGCGGCAAAGCCCAGTACGCCGAGCAGCAGCACCGATGCCGAGGCCGGGCGCAGCGCACCCAGGTCACGGCGCAGCACCCGCAGCGGTGGCACCTGGGCCAGTTGCAGCACCGGCGGCAGGCCAAAGGCCAGCAGCAAGGTCATGCCCATGCCCACGCCCATCACCAGGGGCCAGCCGCTGGCCGCTGGCAGCGTGACCGCGAGCAAGCCGGCCATCAGCCAGACAAACAAATAGTGCATCGCATAACCCAGCGCCACGCCCAGCAGGCTGGCCGCCAGGCCCACGATGACAAACTCGACCACATAGGCGCCGGCAATGGCGCGCTGCGCCAGGCCCAGCACCCGCAACAGCGCCGCGCCATTGAGGTGGGCACTGGCAAAGGTGCGGGCCGCCAAGGCCACGGCCACGGCCGACAGCAGCGCAGCCAGGAGCGCCACCAGGTTCAGGAACTTCTGCGCGCGCTCCAGCGTTTGCTCCATCTCGGGCCGGCCGCTTTGCAGCGACTCAATGCGCACACCATGGCTTTGGGGCTGGGCTACTTCGGCCTCGGCCCATTGCAGAAACTGCGCCGCGCCCGCGGGCTCGCCGGCCACCGCGAAGCGGTAGAGCAAACGGCTGGCAGGCTGCACCAAACCGGTGGCAGCCAGATCGCTCCAGTCCAGCATCACCCGAGGAGAAAAGCCCAGAAAACCCGCGCCCCGGTCGGGCTCGATGGTCAGCACCCGGCCAATGGTGAAGCGCTTGTCACCCAGCCAGAGCACTGAACCCGTTTGCAGGCCCAGCGCTTCGAGCAAGCTCGGATCGACCCAGACTTCGCCTGGAGCCGGAATGTCCCGGGTTGCCGCATCAGGCTGGCCGGCAGCCGGCGCCGTGCGCAAGCTGCCCCGCAGAGGGTAGCCCGCCTGCACCGCCTTGAGGCCCACTAACCGCGATTCGCCGCCATCGGCATCGTCGGCGCGGGCCATGGTTGGGAAGGTGACCGTAGTCACGCCTTTCAAACCCAGGGCCTGGGCCTTGTCGCCAAAGCCGGCCGGCGTGCTGTTGTCGCTCACCACCACCACATCGCCGCCCAGCAGCTGGCTGGCATCGCGCTGCAACCCCGCCTGCAGGCGGTCCGAGAAAAAGCTCACCGAGGTGAGCGCTGCGACGGCCAGCGCCACCGCCACCAACAACAAGCGCAGCTCACCTGCCCGCCAGTCACGCAGCAGTTGGCGCCAACCCAGCGCAAAAAAATTGTGTTCCATGCAGCGAACATAACTGATGCGCGCTTATCCCCTGCCCTTACCGGATTACCGCTATGACTTTCATTGAAAGAGATCATCCCCAGGACCGCGATTGCGAGTTACGATATGAAACAACAATCTCTCAACGAGCCCTCCTATGCAAGCCTTGATTTCACAATTGGGCCAGACGTTTGCCAAAGCTCGCAGTCTGGAGGAGCTGACGCGCCCCCTGCTGGAGATGCTGCAAAAAGTCACCCATCTCGAATCCACCTACCTCACCCGCATCGATCTGGGCCAGCGCGTGCAGCAGGTGCTGTTTGCGCGCAATACCCAAAGCCTGCAGATTCCCGAGAACCTGAGCGTGCCTTGGGAAGACACCTTGTGCAAGCGCGCCATCGATGAGAACTGCCTCTACACCGACGATGTCGGCCAGATCTGGGGCGACTCACAGGCCGCGCAGGCGCTGGGCATACAGACCTATGCCAGCACACCGGTCCACCTCTCGGACGGTGCGCTCTACGGCACGCTGTGCGGCGCCAGCGCATCGCGCAAACCGCTGCAGCGCGATACCCAGGATGTCATGCGCCTGTTTGCCCAGTTCCTGGGCCAGCAGGTCGAGCGCGAGCAGCTGCTGACCCAGATCCAGGTGCAAAACGAAGAGCTGCAGCGGCTGGCACGCACCGATGCCCTGACCGGCCTGCCCAACCGCCGCGCGCTGATCGAGCAGCTGGACCAGCTGCAGGCCATTGCCCAGCGCCAGGCGCGCTATGTGCTGGTCGGCATGATCGACATGGATGGCTTTAAGGCTATTAACGATGGTTATGGCCATGAGGCCGGTGACCGCTTCTTACAGCTGCTGGCCAACCAGATGCGCGAGGCCATGCGCGACTCCGACCTGATCGCGCGCCAGGGTGGCGACGAATTCGTGTTCACCGGCCTGGGCCCGTTTCTGCACGAGCCCATTGCGCCCGCGCTGAGCGAGACACAGGCCCGTTTGTTTGCCAGCACCCGTGCGGAGGCGCTGTGCCTGGGCACGGGGGTGCGCTTGAACTACACCGGTGCCAGTGTGGGCCTGGTGGCGGTCACCCCGGGCACCGATGCCGATACCGCCTTGCAGCAGGCCGACCTGGCCATGTACCAGACCAAGCAAGCCCGCAAAGCCCGCCACCCGGTCGCGGCCTGAGCCCAAAGCCTTACAACGGCGATGAGGCCTGTGCGATCTGCGATGCAGCCGCCGCGCCTGGCGCGGTCAATGCCAGCATCCAGCGCCCGTCTACCGATTGCGTCTCCACCCAGGGGGCCTGCTCGGCCTGCGCCAGCAGCAGGTTGAGCATGGCCAGCTCGCGCAGCACGCTGCTGGCAGCTGTCTCCAGCCGTTTGGCCAGCCGCACCAGCGGTACCGGCTGGCCTGCGCGCGCCTGCTGCTCCTGCGCCAAGGCCTGCAGCATGCGCAGCGCCAGTGGCGAAAGTGCCGGGGCGGCAGCCGCCACGGGGCGCACTGCACTCACAGCGGCGCCTGCCCGGGCTCCAGCACCACGGGGATGGATTTGGACGTCGGCGTGCCGGCGTGGGCTGCCACGGCCGACAGGGGCACCAGCGGATTGGTCTCAGGGTAGTAGGCGGCCAGGTTGCCGCGCGGAATGTCATAGGCCACCAGCTTGAAGCCATCCACCTGGCGCGGCTGGCCATCATCCCAGACGGTGCGGATATTCACCCAGTCCCCATCGGCCATGCCCAGCGCGCGGATGTCATCGGCATGGATGAACACCACCCGCCGTTGGCCAAACACGCCCCGGTAGCGGTCGTCCATGCCATAGATGGTGGTGTTGTACTGGTCGTGGGAGCGGGTGGTGAGCAAGGTGAACACGCGTTGGTCACGCAGCCGCGCACGCGCCCGATGGGTGGGGGTATCGACCGGCACCGCATGGGCGTGGAAACTGGCCTTGCCGCTGGCCGTGGCCCAGATGCGCTCGCTGGCGGTGTTGCGCAGCCGAAAACCACCGGGCACGGCCACACGCTGGTTGAAGTCCGCAAAATCGGGAAACACCTTGGCAATCTCGTCGCGGATCAGCGCGTAATCGGCGGCCAGCGCCAGCCAGTTCACCCGGCTGCGCGCGCCCAGGGTCGCATGGGCCAGCCGGGCGACGATCGCCGGTTCGGACAGCAGGTGTTCGGACGCAGGCGGGTTCATGCCCATCGACAGGTGCACCATGCTCATCGAATCCTCAACCGTCACCCCCTGGGGCTGGCCATTTTGCAGATCGATCTCGGTGCGGCCCAGGCAGGGCAGCAGCAAGGCCTGGCGGCCATGCACCACATGGCTGCGGTTGAGCTTGGTGGTGACCTGCACGGTCAGCGCGCAGCGCTGCAGGCCTTTCCAGGTTTCGTAGGTATCGGGCGTGGCCGCCGCAAAATTGCCGCCCAGCGCAAAAAACACCTGGGCCCGGCCATCGCGCATGCTGGCAATGGCGTCGACCGTGTCCATGCCGGGCGCGCGGGGCGGCGCAAAGCCATATACCTCCTGCAACCGGTCGAGCAAGGCCGCAGGCGGCTTCTCCCAGATGCCCATGCTGCGGTCGCCCTGCACATTGCTGTGGCCGCGCACCGGGCACGGCCCCGCTCCTGGCCGGCCGATATGGCCGCGCAGCAGCAGCAGGTTCACAATCATCTGGATGGTCGCTACCGAATGCGCATGCTGGGTAATGCCCATGCCCCAGCAGGCAATCACCTTGTCCGCGCCCAGGTAGACCTCGGCAGCCGCACGCATCTGCGCCTCGCTCAGGCCGGATTCCTGCGCCAGCAGCGCCCAGTCTTCAGACTGCAGGCTCTGCGCCAGCGCCTCAAAGCCGGTGGTGTGGGCGGCGATAAAGCCATGGTCGAGCACACCGCCACGGCTAGCTTCCTGCTCCAGCACATGCTTGAGCATGCCCCGCAGCGCCGCAAGATCACCGCCCACGCGCAGCTGGAAGTAATGCGTGCTGATGGGGCTGGAGCCCAGGGTGGCCATCTCCAGCTTGTCCTGCGGATCGGCAAAGCGCTCCAGGCCGCGCTCACGCAAGGGGTTGAAGCTGACAATGCGCGCGCCGCGCTTGTGCGCCTCGCGCAGCTCGCCCAGCATGCGCGGGTGGTTGGTGCCCGGGTTCTGGCCAAAGATGAAGATGGCATCGGCCTCTTCAAAATCGGCCAAGGTCACCGTGCCCTTGCCCACGCCGATCTGGTCGCGCATGGCCGAGCCACTGGGCTCATGGCACATGTTGGAGCAATCGGGGAAATTGTTGGTGCCGTACTCGCGCACAAACAGCTGGTAGAGGAAGGCCGCCTCATTGCTGGCCCGGCCCGAGGTGTAGAACACCGCCTGGTCCGGGCTGGGCAGCGCGTTCAGGTGCCGGGCGATCAGCGCAAAGGCATCGCCCCAGGCAATCGGCTGGTAGTGGTCGCTGGCCGGGTCGTAGACCATCGGCTGGGTCAGCCGGCCCTGGTCTTCCAGCCAAAAGTCGCTTTGCTGGGCCAGCTCGCGCACGCTGTAGCGGGCAAACAGCTCGGGCCCCGCGCGCCGGGCCGTGGCCTCGGCCGCGACGGCTTTGACGCCGTTCTCACAGAACTCGAAAGTCGAGGCATGGTTGCGGTCCGGCCAGGCGCAGCCCGGGCAGTCAAAGCCATCGGGCTGGTTGGCGGACAGCAGAGTCTTGGCCCCCTTGAGGGCAATGTCGTGGTGCAGCAGCGTGTTTTTGACACTGTTCAAAGCGCCCCAGCCACCGGCTGGGCCTTTGTAGAAGGCGATTTTCTGTTCTTGCATGGCGGGCGCTTGGTGTAGCCCTGCATTTCAACGCGCTGGCAGCCCGGCGTCAAATTCAATACGGCAATGCCGGCATTCAAGATGCCTATGTGGCCGACCTAGCGCGCCTGCAACGCGCCCGCATGCTGCCGGCACTGCGCCTGCCAGTCGGCCTGCGCCATCACCGCGCGCGCTGCCTCGATCGCCGGCATGGCTTGCTGGGATTGCTGGTAAAGAAAGGCCACTGCGCTCTCGGCGACCGGATCGACCAGCGGCCAGGCGCGCAGGCCCGGCGTGTAGCGCACGGTGGCCAGCACGGCGCCCGGCACAATGCTGGCCATTTGCCCTTCGCCCACGGCCTGCAACAGGGCCTGTACAGAATTGGTTTCCATGGCGGGCTGCACCACCACGCCTACGCTGTCAAAGCTGCGGTCCACGATCTGGCGGTTGTGCATGTCCGGGGTCAGCAGGCACAGCGGCTGCTGCGCGGCCTGCGCCCATGGCATGGGTTCGGCAGCCTGCAAGCTGTCGGCCACACAGGCGGGCGGCGGTGCTGATTGCAGCAGGTAGTAATGCTCTTGGTATTGCGGCACGCAGTGGGTGCTACTGCGGCCAATGCGGTCGCTGTAACCCAGCGCCAGGTCCAGGCTCAGCGCTTCCAGGCCACGCTCAATGTCGGGCGAACTCATCGCATGCAGCGCAGGCACCAGGCCCGGGTGCTGCTGGCGCAGCAGGCTGGCAAAGCGCAGCAGCATCGGCATGGCAGTAGGCACCGCCGCCATGCGCAGGGGCCCTTGCAATTGCCCTGCCTGGGCCGAGAGGCGCTGGCGCAGGCGCGCCTCGCTTTGCAGCATCTCCAAACCGGTTTGCAACACCTGCTCACCCTCGGGCGTAAAGCCGGCAAACACCCGGCCCCGGCGCACGATAGGCACGCCAAACTCCGCCTCCAAGGCGCGCAGCGCATTGGACAGGGTGGGCTGGGTGATGTGGCAGGCCTGGGCTGCCCTTGCGAAATGGCCATGCGCATGGAGCGCGGCCAGGTATCGCATGGCAGCGAGCAGGTTCATCAGGTGTTGCTGCTGACGCTGATGGTGGGGAACTTCGACGAAAAATCTTTCGCCTGCTGCGCAATCTTGACGGCAATGCTGCGTGCCACCTGCTTGTAGATGGCTGCCACTTCGCTGTCGGGTGCGGCCACCACGGTGGGGGTGCCGCTGTCCGCTTGCTCGCGGATCTGCATCGACAGCGGCAGCGCGCCCAGGTAGTCGAGCTGGTAGTCGGCCGCCATGTGCTTGCCGCCATCGGCGCCAAAGATGTGTTCCACATGGCCGCAGTTCGTGCAGACATGCATGGCCATGTTCTCGATCACGCCGAGAATGGGCACGCCCACCTTCTCGAACATCTTGATGCCCTTGCGCGCATCCAACAGAGCGATGTCCTGCGGGGTGGTGACAATCACGGCGCCGGTCAGCGGCACCCGCTGGCTCAGGGTCAGCTGGATATCGCCGGTGCCCGGTGGCATGTCAATCAACAGGTAATCCAGGCCTGCCCAGTTGGTCTGGCGCAGCATTTGCTCGAGCGCCTGCACGGCCATCGGGCCACGCCAGATCATCGCCTGGTCCTGGTCCACCAGCAGGCCGATCGACATCACCTGCACGCCATGGTTCAGCTTGGGCTCCATGGTCTTGCCGTCGCTGCTCTCGGGCTTGCCCTCCACGCCCATCATCATGGTCTGGCTGGGGCCGTAGATATCGGCATCCAGCACACCCACCGTGGCGCCCTCGGCCGCCAAGGCCAGCGCCAGGTTGGCGGTGGTGGTGCTTTTGCCCACACCGCCCTTGCCCGACGCCACCGCAATGATGTTCTTCACGCCAGGCAGCAGCGGCACGCCGCGCTGCACTGCATGCGAGATCACCTTGTTGCTGATGCTCACCGAGACGTTGTCCACGCCGGGCACCGTCTTGGCCGCTGCCACGAACTGGCTGCGCAGCTGGGGCACCAGGCTTTTGGCGGGGTAGCCCATCTCCACCTCAAAGGCGACATCGCCGCCGTTGATCTGGAGGTTGCGCACAGCGCGTGTGCTGACAAAATCTTTGCCCGTGTGTGGGTCTTGAACGCTGGCCAGCGCGGCCAGTAGCGTGGTTTCGGTCACTGTCATCGTGTTTTCTATTCCTGAGGCAGCAATAAGTCTAGCGAACCGCGCTTGCCCTTGCGAACCAGCGACAATCTGGGCTTTGCCCTCTGCACCTCTTGAAAGACCTGCACCCGTGAAACTGAAAATGGCCGAGAACTCCGTGTTTGCGATCTTGCTGCGCTCGTCGTGGTGGATCAGTGTGGTGGTCGGAGCCATCATCGTGGTGCTGTGCCTGGCGCTGCTGCCCAAGGACATCCGCTTTGTAGGCGCCGCCGGCAGCCTGCCGTTTTTGGTGATCGGGGCCATGGCCGCCAAGCGCCAGTGGAACCAGCCCAATGCCGCTGCCACGCAAGCGCTGCTGGCCCAAGCCAGCACCATGCCCAGCCGCGACCTGCAAGCCTGGCTGACCCGCGCCTGGCAGGCAGAAGGCTACACCGTGACCCCTTTGCAACAGGCCCATGCCGACCTGCAACTGGCGCGCCAGGGACAATCCACCTTGGTGCAGACCAAGCGCAGCAAGGCCGGGGTGCATGGCATCGAGCCGCTGCGCGCGCTGCACGAGGCCGCCAGCCAGAAGGGCGCAGCCAGCGTCTATGTACTGCTGCAAGGCGAGTTGAGCGAGAATGCCCGCCTTTTTGCCCGAGATCAGAAGATCGTGGTGCTGCAGAACCTGGAGCTGGCCACCTTGCTGAAAAAAGCCCCCGCACAGGCCTGATTTCAGCGACCGCTGGGGTTGCAGCCTGGAAATCAGCGACAGCCCTGCTTGGCGCGGCCCCCCACTTTCGGCTATGGTGCAGGCCATGCCGCCCGCTCTGCACTACAACCCCCATACCGCATCCACGGCCATCGTGCTCTCGGGCGGTGGCGCACGCGCCGCCTACCAGGTGGGGGTGCTGCAGGCGCTCTCCCGCTTGCGGCAAAACGCCGGGGCCGACCAGGGGCCCACGCCCTTCCCCATCGCGGTCGGCACCTCGGCCGGGGCCATCAATGCGGCGGGCCTGGCCTGCGGCGCCGACCACTTCGACCTGGCCGTGCAGCGCCTTTCGCGCGTGTGGCGCAATTTTTCCACCAGCCAGGTCTACCGCGCCGATGCCTTTGGCGTCATGCGCAGCGGCGCGCGCTGGCTGAGCCTCCTGACCCTGGGCTGGGCGCTGACCCGCTGGCGCCATGGCAAACCGCGCTCCCTGCTGGACAATGCGCCGCTGCTGGAGCTGCTGCAAGCGGAGCTGCCGCTGGAGAAGATTCCCCACCTGCTGCGCAGCGGCCAGCTCGCGGCGCTGGCCATCACCGCATCGAGCTACAGCACGGGCGAGCACATCACCTTCTATGAAGCGGGCCCGCATGTGCCCAGCTGGTCGCGCACCCAGCGCCGCGCCATCCAGGACCGCATCACCCACCAGCACCTGATGGCCTCGTCCTCCATCCCCTTCATCTTTGCCCCGACCGAGCTGAAGATACGCGGCCAGTACAACTACCTGGGCGATGGCGCCATGCGCCAGACAGCGCCGCTGGCCCCCGCCGTGCACCTGGGCGCCAAACGCATTGTGGTGGTAGGCGTGGGCCGCTCCCACGAGGTGCTGAACCTGCCCCAGGGCGAGCATCCGCCGTTTCCATCGCTGGCCCAGGTGGCTGGCCATGCGCTGTCCACCATTTTTCTCGATGCGTTGTCGGTCGATGTGGAGCGGGCCCAGCGCATCAACCACACGCTCAGCCTCATCCCGCAGGCTGAGCGCGCGCACAGTGCTTTGCGGCCGCTGGACCTGCTGGTGATTACGCCCTCCCAATCGCTGGACGCGATGGCGCTGGCCCATTTGCAGGAGCTTCCCACCCCGGTGCGGGCGCTGCTGGGCGCCGTGGGCGTCTCCGTGCACAGCCAGAACGTGGGCAGCGCAGCGTTGGCCAGCTACCTGTTGTTTGAGCCCGGTTACACCCGGGCGCTGATGGCGCTGGGCCGGGCCGACACCATGGCGCGCAGTGACGAGGTCTGCGCCTTTTTCGGCTGGGGCAGCGGCGCGCAGGCCGGATCCAATCCCCTGGTCATGCCAACAGGCCCCGTAAGCGCCTAGAATTGCCCGGTTCTGGAGCGCCCGCGGGCGCGAGGGCTGGCTGCGCTGGCCCTCCCCGTGACCAGAATCCGCAACGGCCACCGGCCTGCGTCCTCTCTGTGATTAGAAAGTTCCGCAACCCTATGTCTCAACGAAAGATTTTCGTCACCACCGCCCTGCCGTATGCGAACGGCAACTTCCACATCGGCCACATCATGGAATACATCCAGGCCGATACCTGGGTGCGTGCGCAGCGAATGCAGGGCAATGCGGTCAACTTTGTCGGTGCCGATGACGCCCATGGCGCGCCCATCATGATTGCGGCCGAGAAAGCCGGCAAGACGCCCCAGCAGTTTGTGGCCGACATCGCCGCCGGCCGCAAGCAGTACCTCGATGGCTTCCATATCGGTTTTGACAACTGGAGCAACACCGACAGCCCCGAGAACCACGCGCTGTCCAAGCAGATTTACCTGGACCTGAAAAAGGCCGGCTTTATCGAGACGCGCACCATCGAGCAGTTCTTCGATCCTGAGAAGAACATGTTCCTGCCCGACCGTTTCATCAAGGGCGAATGCCCGCGCTGCCACGCCAAGGACCAGTACGGTGACAACTGCGAGGTCTGCAGCTCGGTCTATGCGCCCACCGATCTGATCAACCCCTACTCGGCCCTCTCCGGCGCCAAGCCGGTGATGAAGACCTCGGAGCATTTCTTCTTCAAGCTGTCCGACCCGCGCGCCGTCGAGTTCCTGACCCAATGGACCCAGGACGGCCAGCATGTGCAGCCCGAGGTCGCCGCCAAGATCAAGGAATGGTTTGGCGTGCGCACCAACCCCGATGGCTCGACCAGCGAAGGCCTGGACGACTGGGACATCTCGCGCGATGCGCCCTACTTCGGCATCGAGATTCCCGATGCGCCGGGCAAGTACTTCTACGTCTGGCTGGATGCGCCGGTGGGCTACCTGGCTTCGCTGAAGGAACTGCTCAATAAGCGCGGCGAGGACTACGACGCCTACATGGCCGATCCTGCGCTGGAGCAGTACCACTTCATCGGCAAGGACATCATCACCTTCCACACCTTGTTCTGGCCGGCGATGCTGAAGTTCAGCGGTCGCAAGACGCCCACCAAGATCTGTGTGCACGGCTTCCTGACGGTGAACAACGGCGAGAAGATGAGCAAGAGCCGTGGCACGGGCCTCGATCCGCTCAAGTACCTGGCCCTCAAGATGAACCCCGAGTGGCTGCGCTACTACCTGGGCGCCAAGCTCAATGGCAAGAACGAGGACATCGACTTCACTGCCGAAGACTTCATGCTGCGCGTCAACTCCGACCTGATCGGCAAGTACGTGAACATCGCCTCGCGCGCTGCCGGCTTTATCAGCAAGCGCTTTGAAGGCCGCCTGGGTGAGGTAAGCGCCGATGGCCAGGAACTGCTGGCCGTGCTGCGCGGGCAAAAGGACGCCATCGTGGCCGCCTACGAGGCACGTGACACCGCCCGCGCCGCCCGCGAGATCATGCAGCTGTGCGACAAGGTCAACAGCTATGTCGATGCCAACAAGCCTTGGGAGCTGGCCAAGAAGGACGACATGCAGGCGCGCCTGCACGATGTCTGCACGGTCTGTATCGAGGCCTTCCGCATCCTCACCATCTACCTCAAGCCCATGCTGCCGGGTGTGGCCGCCGAGGTCGCGAACTTCCTGATCGTGCCGCCCGAGCAATTTAGCGAGGTGGACAAGCCGCTGGGCGCGGGCCACCAAATTGGTGTGTACCAGCATTTGATGCAGCGCGTGGACCCGCTGCAGCTCGAAGCGCTGTTTGAGACCCCTGCCAGCCAGGAAAAGGCCGCCGCCGCTGCCGCGCCTGCCAAGGCCAAAAAGGCCGAGAAGAAGGCCGAAGCCGTGGTCGACCCGAATGCACCGGGCGGCGAGCCGCTGGCCGAGACCATCGGCATCGACGACTTTGCCCGCATCGACCTGCGCATTGCCAAGATTGTGGAATGCAAGGCCGTGGAAGGCTCGACCAAGCTGCTGCAGCTGACCCTGGATGTGGGCGAAAAAGGCGAAGACGGCAACCCCAAGACCCGCAATGTGTTCAGCGGCATCAGCAGCATGTACACGCCTGAGCAGCTGCAAGGCAAGCTGACCGTGCTAGTCGCCAACCTGGCGCCCCGCAAGATGAAGTTCGGCATCTCCGAAGGCATGGTGCTGGCCGCCAGCCATGCCGATGAGAAAGCCCACCCCGGCATCTATGTGCTCGAGCCCTTCCCAGGCGCTTTGCCTGGCATGCGCATCCATTGATCTGCATGGCCGCTGACCGCCCCCTCTTGAAGCCCTTGCGTCCGTTGGCCGCAGGGGCTTTTTACTGCGCCTCCGCGTTGCTGCTGGGCGGCTGCAGCGTGGTCGCCGTGGGCGCCGCTGCCGTCAGCGTGACCGCCACGGCGGTGGGCCTGGCGGCCGATGCCGCCGTCGGCACGGTCAAGGTGGTGGGCAAAGGCGTTGGCAAAGCCTATGACATGGCGACGGGGGAAGAACCGGACAACAGCGGCATCACGGTGCGTTACCGGGAGCGCAGGCCGGGCGAGACCTTCCCGCCACAGCAGCCATCCGAGCCACCGCCATTGCAAGCGCAGCCATCACCGGCAGCAAGGCCTGCAGCGGCCCCAGAAACCGCCATCCCGAGCAGTCCCTGACGCACACGGGCTCAGGCCCGGTCAGTTACCAGCGTAGCGGCCGGGCCGGTGGCTGATCCACAGGAACACGCTCATGACGACCGCTGCCAGCACCGAGTAGGCCACCCGCTCGAAAGGCACGATCCACAGGGCCAGCAGCACAACAGTGCAGTCGATCACCATCTGCACCTTGCCGGCACGGATGCCATAGCGGTTCTGCAGGTAGAGCGAGACAATGGTGGCGCCGCCCAGGCTGGAGCGGTGGCGGGCGAGAAACAAACAGCCCGTGCCCATCAGCAAGCCGCCGGCAATGGCGGCGTAGAAGGGGTTGATGTAATCGATGTGGATAAAACGCGGACCAATATCGACCAGCAAGGCCAGCATGGCCACCGAGATAAAGGTCTTGATCGTGAACTCCGGCCCCATACGCGTCCAGGCAAACCAGTAAAAGGGCAGATTGATCGCAAAGAAAATGGCACCGAAGGGCAAGCCCGTCGCGTAGTGCAGCAAGAAGGCCAGACCCGCCGTGCTGCCCGTCAGCAAGCCCGCCTGCGCAAACAGCCCCAAGGTGATGGAGACAAACAGCGAGCCGGTGAACAGCGCCTGTGCATCTTCAAAACGGCCATGGCGCATAGCGGGCACGACCAGCGGCGCAGGGGCAGCCGCCACGGGGCCAGAGAGGCCGGTGGGAGCGGTGGGACGGGATAGCGGTGAGGACATGTCGGGTTGACAGCAAGTTGCGTGCCCGCGCAGGGATGGTGCGGCGGGGCTGCCTAGCGCGGGTAGCGCTAGGTGTAAACCCGAATTTTAAAGAGATTCAGCCTGTTACGTGTAGGCATATCCGCAACACTTGCGCGACCAGGCCAGCAGCGATCAGCGGCTATTCACCACCAAGGTGCTGTTGCTGCGCACCACTTTGCCCTGGGCATCGAACACCACGGTGAACAGCATCTTGGTGCTGGGCGGGTCGATCCAGCCCCAGTCCCATTCGGCTTCGTTCTTCAGCGGGTAGCTGGTGCGCTTGGCCGGCTGGCCCAGCAGGCGGCGGATTTCTTGCTGGTCCATGCCTGGCTGCACCTTGGCAAAGTAGGCGGGGGCCAGCACCTGGCGCAGCGCGGTCATCTTGCCGTCCTTGCCAATGGTGATCATGTAGTTCTGCGCACCGGCGGGCTGGCGGGTGTATTCCAAGGTGTGCGAGCCGTCCGCCTCGTCCCAGATCTGGTTGGGCTCGCCAAAACGGTCGCGCACATCCTGCTCGGTAGAGACAAATTCCTCCAGTTCCTTGATGCGCTGCTGGTCGCAGCCCACCATAAACACGGAAACAGCCAGCGCAGAGGCGGCGATTGCAAGTTTGGTGACGAAGGACATGGTCAGGTTCGGTAGAATCCAGGGAAGAGGTAAATATACGCTATGTCTTTCTTTCGCCGCCCTGATTACCAATCCGACACCACCCAGTTTCTGCTGAAGCTCAAAGCCGACAAGCCGCAGCTGGAAGAAGGCCAACTCGAAGGCCGCGCCCTGCTGTGGGACAAGGACCTGGACCGCCAGCAGCAAGCCGAGTACCAAACCGCACGTGTGGCGCAAAAGCCCTACGTGTACCAAACCAACCACGATTGATCACCGCGCAGGTTGCCGGCCGCCTGGCTGGCAGCGCCTGTCGATCATGAATAGCCCTGTGCATGGCAACTTCCGGCAAGCTGACAAAGGCTGAGGACGGCCTGAGCCCCTCTGCCAGCAGTGCCATGCCCGATGTGGTGGACCAGGTTGCGCTCGCCCGTCTGTACGGCGAGCCCCTGTTCGCCATGCCCACCGACCTGTACATCCCGCCCGATGCGCTGGAGGTGTTCCTGGAGGCTTTTGAAGGCCCGCTGGACTTGCTGCTCTACCTGATCCGCAAGCAGAACTTCAACATCCTCGACATCCCGATGCTGAGCGTCACCCGCCAGTACCTGAGCTATGTCGACGAGATCCGCAGCCGCAACCTGGAGCTGGCCGCCGAATACCTGCTGATGGCCGCGATGCTGATCGAGATCAAGTCGCGCATGCTGCTGCCACCCAAAAAGCAGGCCGAAGGCGAAGAAGCCGAAGACCCCCGTGCCGAATTGGTGCGCCGCCTGCTGGAGTACGAGCAGATGAAGCTGGCCGCCCAGGGCCTGGGCGCTGTGCCGCAGTACGGGCGCGACTTTATCAAGGCCCAGGTCTTCATCGAGCAGGCGCTGCAGCCGCGTTTTCCGGATGTGGACATGTCCGAGCTGCAAGAGGCCTGGCGCGACATCCTCAAACGCGCCAAGCTGGTGCAGACCCACAAGATCACGCGCGAAGAGCTCTCGGTGCGCGAGTACATGAGCGCCATCCTCAAGCGCCTGCAAGGCCGGCGCTTTGTGGAGTTTGAGGACATCTTTGAGCCGGAAAAAGGCAGCACCGTGCTGGTGGTGACCTTTATCGCGCTGCTGGAGCTGGCCAAGGAAACGCTGATCGAGATCACCCAGGCGGAAGCCTTTGCACCCATTTATGTGCGGCTGTCCTATACGCCTGTTTAACAGCCGCCGGGTCTGATCGACCCGCTGCCCCAACCCCTTTTCCCCGCCCTTCATTCCAACGGAGACCACCATGCCGCATCTCGTCATCGAATACACCAGCAACCTCGAGAACTTCCCCGAGGCCCACCTGCTCGACGCGCTCAACGCGGCCGTCATCGCCAGCGGCCAGGTGCAAAACGAGCAGGACCTCAAGAGCCGCACCGTGCGCACCGAGCAGTTCGTCATCGGCGCCGATCCTACGGCCCTGCGCGGCTTTGTGCATGCCGAGCTGCGCCTGCTGGCCGGCCGCACGCCTGAGATGAAGCGCGACCTGTCCGAACGCATTGCCACCGTGCTGCGCGAGTTCACGCCCCACCCCGAGGGCATGCTGGTGCAGTTGAGCGTGGACATTGTCGACATGGACCGTGGCTCCTACTACAAGGGCTCGCTGTAAGCGCCTGCGCGGTTCGCGGTTCGGTCGCGACGCAGTACAAAGGCCTGCCGTCTCTTGCGAGAAGGCAGGCCTTTTTCATCGTGGGGCAGTGCTCAGCCGCCGCCCGCTGGCGGTTCAGTACTCCAACGGCCCCTGGCCCTTGTGGTCCTTTTCGATGCGGATCTTGCGCATCACGCCCTCGGTGGCCTCGGTAACCGCAAACTGCCAGCCATCGATCACCACCACATCGCCTTGTTTGGGCAACGCACCATTGAACTCGGTGAGCAAGCCGCCCAAGGTGGTAAAGGCATCGGCAGACGAGACCAGCTCACTGGATCCCAGCAGCTGCTGGACCATGTGCACATCGGCCGCGCCGCTGGCAATCCAGGTGTCGGGCTCGCCCTCCACCGCCTGGATGGTGAAGCTCTCGTCCTCGTCCGGGAACTCACCCGCAATCGCTTCGAGCACATCGACCGGCGTGACCACGCCGCTCATCACATGGAACTCGTTGATGACGATGACCATATGGCCCTTGGACTGGCGCAGGTCATTGATCAGCGCAATCACGCCCGCGCCTTCGGGCACCATCAGCGGCTTGCGGATGGTGGTGGGCTGGATGGCGCCGTGCTGCATCAGGTCCATCAGCATGTCCTTGGCACGCGCCACGCCCTGGAGCTGGTCCACCTGGCCCAGGCAGACCGGCAAATGGCTGTGCGGGTTGTCATTGAGCGAGCGCTGGATGGCCTGGGCATCGTCGTTCAGGTCCACCCAGTCCACATCGGAGACGGGGGTCATGATCGAACGCACCTTGCGGTCAGCCAGCCCCAGCACGCCGCTGACCATGCTGCGCTCTTCGGGCCCAAAGGTCAGCGCGTCCTCCGCCGTGGCCGGGTCGCCATGGTCGTGCTCCACCTGCGCATTACCGCTACGGCCGGCCATCAGCGACAGCACCTTGAGCGCCGTGCGCTCGCGCAGCGGCACCCGCTGCTCATGGCGGATCGCATTGCGCGAGGACACCTGGTTGAAGGTCTCGATCAGGATGGAAAAGCCAATGGCGGCATACAGATAGCCCTTGGGCACATGGAAGCCCAGGCCCTCGGCCACCAGGCTGAAGCCGATCATCAGCAAGAAGCTCAGGCAAAGAATCACAATCGTTGGGTGCGCGTTCACAAAGCGGGTCAGCGGCTTGGAGGCAAACAGCATCACCCCGATCGAGATGACGACCGCGGCCATCATCACACCCAGGTTGTTGACCATGCCCACGGCGGTGATCACGGCATCGAGCGAGAAGACCGCATCGAGCACCACAATCTGCGCCACCACGGCCGAGAAGCTGGCATAGACCGTGCTGCTGGATTTGCTGAGGCTCACGCCTTCCATGCGCTCATGCAGCTCGGTGGTGGCCTTGAACAGCAGGAACAAGCCGCCCAGCAGCAAGATCAGATCGCGCCCCGAGAAACTGAGCGGCCCGACGGAAAACAGCGGTTGGGTGAGCGTCACCAGCCAGGAGATGGCCGTGAGCAGACCCAGGCGCATCACCAGGGCCAGGGACAGGCCGATGACCCGTGCCCTGTCCCGCTGGTGGGGCGGCAACTTGTCGGCCAGGATTGCAATAAAGATGAGGTTGTCGATGCCCAGAACGATCTCAAGCACCACCAGGGTGACGAGACCAATCCAAATCTGCGGGTCGGAGAGCAGCTCGATCATGCGGTGCTCCCTTGACAGGGCAGAGGCACCGCAGGCGGTGCGTGGGGGCTAGAACAGGGAGACAGCGACAGGGTCGTCGCAGACGGGAGAGGCTCAGGGTCCGGGTTGCCGGGCATAAAATCCGAAGGGTTGCTAAACAGCCTCCATGGTAGCCTGCGGCACAAAAACCCTGAGCATCTGGCCCATTCATCACGGTGGCGACATGCCGTGCTTCGGCAAGCACAGGCCTGCTGAACAGACTCAGATACCTACTGCAGGCTGCGGCCACACCGGCACCTCACCCCGCACCTGCGCCGGTATCCAGCCACGCAAGCTATTGAGAAAGGCCCAGGCCTCAACGCGCGGCACGTCGCTCAGCGGCACCACCGCCTCCACGACCTGACCCGCCTCCAGCGCCAGGCGGCGCCCCACACCGGGCAGCAGGCCGCAATGCAGCGCGGGGGTGATCCAGCGCCCATCGATTTGCATGGCGATATTGCCTCGGGTGGTTTCGGTGATCTCTCCGGCCTGGTTCCACAGCAGCGTGTCGAACACGGTTGCGTCTTGCGGTGTCCAGCGCTCGTAGTGCGCGCGGCGGCTGGTTTTGAAGCGGACAAACTCGCCCTGGGCCTCGGCCAGCGGCGCAGGCGCCCACTGCAGCACCACCTGGGCGGGGGATGCAGGGCAGGCAAAGGCCTCGGCCTGGAAAGCGCCCTGCGCATCGAGCAGCAGGCGCAGGCGCCACAGGCCTTGCGGGTGTGATTGCGCCAACGCGTCTAAAGCCGCTTGCGCGGCCAGCACATCCCAGCGGTAGCCAAAATGCACAGCGGCCCCCGCCATGCGCTCCAGGTGCAGCGCGGCATGGCGCAGCACGCCATCGTCCAGCGCCAGCGTCTCGATCAGTGCAAACGGCATGCTGGCCCGCTCCAGAAAAGCGCGCTTGTGCCGCCATTCATCCCATTCGCCGTCGGCAGTGGCATCGGCCGTAATGCCGCTGCCAATGCCGCATTGCAGCTGCGGACCCCGCAAGCGCACGGTACGGATGGGCACGTTAAAAGTGGCACGCATGCCACCGGCGCCATCGGAGCGCACTACGCCCAGCGCGCCGCAGTACCAGCCGCGCGCCTCCGTCTCCAACTCGGCAATCGCCTGCATGGCCGCCCGCTTGGGCGCGCCAGTGACCGAGCCACAGGGAAACAAGGCCTGCATCACATCGACCAGCCCGGTGCCCTGAGGCAGGCGGGCCTGCACGTCGGAGGTCATCTGCCAGACGGTGGGCAAGGCCTGCAGCGCAAACAGCTGGGGCACCTGCACGCTGCCCAATACGGCAATACGCGCCAGGTCATTGCGCAGCAGGTCGACCACCATCACGTTTTCGGCCCGTTCCTTGGCCGAGGCACGCAGTGCCTGGGCCTGCGCCTCGTCCTGCTGGGCGGTGCTGCCCCGCGCGGCGGTGCCCTTCATGGGCCGGGTCAAAATAGCTCCCGCGCCGCTGGCCGGCTGGTGCCAGTCAAAAAACAGCTCGGGCGATACCGACAGCAGCTGCTCGTCGCCCTTGTCGATGTGCAGCGCATAGCCGCCGGGCTGGGCCTGCTGCAAGGCGGCAAACAGCGCTGCGCCGTCCACATCGCCACCGCCGGGCAAGGCGCTGCGGCCCTGCAGCTGCTGGGTGTAGTTGATCTGGTAATAAGCGCCGTTGCGGATATCGGCATGGATGCGGGCCATCTGCGCATCGAACTGGGGACGGGTCAGCGCGCTGCGCCATTGCACTTGCACCGCTGGCGTTTCGGCATCGGGCGGCTGCGCCGCCTCGGCGCCGGGGGCATCCCACACCGCAAACCAGGCCAGCGCCTCGCCACTGGCCGCTGCTTGCGTGGGCAAATAGGGGTTCAGCGCCGTGGCGGCCTCATAGCGCAGGCCACCCACGCAGCAGGCCCCGGCACGCGCGGCCTGCTCCACGGCCACCAGCAAGGCGCGCAGCGATGGCGCATCGTGCGCCTCCAGCACCCTGTCGGGGCCGGTCAGGTTCAGGCGCAGGCGCTCGCGTTCGCCAGACAAAGGCTGGCCCATGTCGATGCGGGCAGAAAAGGGCATGTGCATTGTCATAGGGGCGCCAGCATAGCGGCGCAGGCTTTTCCCTGCAGCACAATAGCATTCTGCCCACCACTGCTGCCTACCACGTGTCTTGCCTCTCTCCCCGCGCGATGTGCCCTGTCTGCCTGCGGCCGCAAAGCGCCTGTATCTGTGCGCTGGCGCAGCCCGTGCTGGCCGCTACCCAGGTGCTGATCCTGCAGCACCCGCTGGAGCGGCAAGAGGCCAAGGGCACTGCCCGGCTGCTGCACCTGTGCCTGCCGGGCAGCCGGCTGGAGGTGGGCGAGGCCTTTGACCCGCAGCAGCTGCAGCAGTGGCTGTACGACGCATGGCCGGGTGCAGAGGCAGCGCAGCAAACGCTGCTGCTCTACCCGCAAACGCCAGACCAGCCAGCCGCCTTGAGCGCTCTGACTGAGTGCGATGCGCCAGTGAGCGTCCGGCGCCTGGTGCTGCTCGATGGCACCTGGCGCAAAAGCCGCAAGATGCTGT
The DNA here is from genome assembly GCF_024809975.1 of Comamonas sp. BIGb0152. Classification (GTDB taxonomy): domain Bacteria; phylum Pseudomonadota; class Gammaproteobacteria; order Burkholderiales; family Burkholderiaceae_C; genus Comamonas. The sequence goes on along the minus strand of NZ_JANUDY010000009.1, from coordinate 119,398 downwards.
ATGCCAATCCCCTGCTGGCCCAGCTGCCCCGACTGGCACTGACGGACACCGGGCCTGCCGGCTACCGCATCCGCAAAGCGCCGCGCGCCGGCCAGCTTTCGACCTTGGAGGCCGGCGCACTTGCGCTGCAAGCGCTGGAGGGCTGGGCGCAAGATGCCCCACCGCTGCAGGCGTTGCAGCAATCGTTTGCCGGGCTGATCGCGCAGCATGAGCGCCTGCGCCCCGCGCACTGAGCGATTGGCGCCCTGGCGACAATCGCTTGCTGTGCCTGCAGATGGCCGAGCGCGCACTCGGAGATACTGCAGCCCATCCCACCTGTCCATCCACCACTGACGGAGCCCCTGCATGACATTCTCAACCCTCACCCTGCTCAGCGCCGCGCTGTGCGCCGCCGGCCTGGCCCAGGCCGCTGCTCCATCGGACGCCGCCGTGCACCAAGCCAGCAGCGCCAGCCTGCGCGAATGGATCGAGGTGCTGGCGCTGCCCAATGACTCGAATGTGGCGGCCGATATCGAGAAAAATGCGCAGTGGTTCAAGGCGGCGCTGGACAAGCGCGGCTTTAGTACCCAGCTGCTGCCCAACCAGGGCAAGCCCATGGTGCTGGCCACCCTGCCGCCCGTGCCCGGTGCCACCAAGACGGTGCTGTTCTACGCCCACATGGATGGCCAGGCCGTGACCCCCGCCGAATGGCAGCAGGAGAGCCCCTGGAAGCCGGTGCTCAAGGAGCGCCAGGCCGATGGTTCCTGGAAAGAGATCGCGCTGGACCAGCTCTACGGCGCCCAGCCCAACCCCGAATGGCGCGTGTTTGCCCGTTCGTCATCGGACGACAAGGCGCCCATCATCATGCTGATGGCGGCGATCGACGCCCTCAAGCAGCAAGGCCTGGCACCCAGCACCAATATCAAGATCCTGCTCGACTCGGAAGAAGAAAAGGGCTCTCCATCCTTGGGCGGCGTCATCGATGCCCACCTGGAGGCCTTGAAGGCCGACGCCCTGCTGGTGCTCGACGGCCCCATGCATGCCAGCAACCGCCCCACCCTGGTGTTTGGCAACCGGGGCGTGGCCCAGGCCACCTTCACGGTCTATGGCGCCAGCCAGGATCTGCACAGCGGCCACTACGGCAACTACGCCGCCAACCCTGCGTTCACGATGGCGCAGCTGCTGGCCTCGATGAAGGCGCCCGATGGCCGGGTGCTCGTCAAGGGCTACTACGATGGCATCAGCTTTGATGCCCCAACCCAGGCGGTGATGAAGGCCGTGCCCGATGACGAGGCCGCCCTGCGCAAGCGCCTGGGCATCGCGCAGGCCGAAAAGGTGGGCAACAACTACCAGGAAGCGATGCAGTACCCCTCGCTCAATGTGCGCGGCCTGCAAAGCGCCGATGTGGGCGCCAAGGCCCGCACCGTGGTGCCCGCCCAGGCGATTGCCGAGCTGGACCTGCGCACGGTACCCGAAACGCCACCCGAGCGCCTGCTGCAGCTGCTCAAGACGCATATCGAAGGCCAAGGCTTTACCTTGATTGATGGCGAGCCCAGCGCCGAGCAGCGCGCCCAATACCCCAAGCTCGCCAGTCTGAAGATGGGCGGTGTATCGGCCTCATCCAGCGCCGTGCGCACCGATTTGAACGCCCCTATTGGCGACTGGTTGCGCCAGGGCATGCAGCAGGCCTGGGGCCAGGCGCCCGTGCAGATCCGCATGATGGGTGGCACGGTGCCCACCGGCGCAGCGGTGCAGGCGCTGAAGGTGCCTTTTGTGATCGTGCCCATGGTGAATGCGGACAACAACCAGCACAGCAAGAACGAGAACATGCGCCTGGGCAACTACTTCGATGGCGTCAAGAGCCTGGCAGCCATCCTGACCCAGCCCTGGAAGTAAGCAGCGGAAAAAAAGCACCACCCGCGCTGCGCTGCGTTGGTGGTGCTGGTAGTGCTGGTGGTGCTGGCCTTGCTTAACCAGTCAACCTAACGCGGCACCGGCACGCCGTCCTTCCACTGCGGCCAGTCCTTCACCACGGTGTCGACAAAGACACCGCCCACCGCCACCACATTGGCCACCGTCTCGGCAAAGCCGCCCGCGGTGTCACCGGGCTTGGGGTCCAGGTGGGCCTGGGTGGTTTCCTGCGGGTTGCCCTGGTCAAAATTGACGGAGCCGCGCAGGCTCAGAATCCGGTCCGTGCCATGGCTGCGCTTCAGTACCAGCGCAATGGCGGCAGCCTCCATTTCGGTAGCGACATAATCGTCCGCACCGTAGAGCTTGGCGATGTACTGCGCCTCTTTGGACAGGCCCGGGCCATGGAAGAAGGTATCCCCCGTCATGTGCGTGCCCACATGCACGCTGGGCGCCTTGCGCGCTGCGGCATCGGGGTAGCGCATGCGGTAGCGCTGGGCCGAGTCACTGTCTTGCAGCGGCACGGCGCGTGTCATCGCATAGGCGGCTTGGGTCAGCGCCGGGTTCAATGCAAAACGGCGGTAGTCCTCATAGCCCTTGCGCGGAACAAACACCGGCGCACCGGGCTGGCCTTCTTCTGGGGCCCAGCGGTGGCCCAGGTCGTAATCGACCAGCCAGCTGCCCCAGGTCACATCGCCAATGGTGCCGCGCGATGGCGGCGTGCCGGCCACGCCGCTGATCACGTAATAGCTCTGGTCAAAATTGAACTGCGGGTTCAGCACGATGGCCTGGATCGAGGCCGATGCATTGACCTTGCCCATGCCCAGCACACTGCCGCAAACGCCATCGGCATTGCAGAACACGGGGCCCAAAGCGCCCGCCACCGGGATCGGCTTGGCATCGCGGAAGTAGCGCTCATACCAGTGCTGGAACTCGCCGGCCCGGTCGCCCGTGTTGGCACCGATCTCGAACATGGCGGCGACAAACACCTTGACCTGGATGGGCGGCTGGGCTTGCGCGGCCTGTGGGCTCTTGCTGCCCGTGCTGGCACAGCCGGACAACAGCGCCAGCGCCAAGCCAGAGGCGACAGCAAGTACGGGGCGGAAAACGGGGCGAAGGCGGGGAACGGGCATGGGGATTTTTCTCCTGGCGGTCAGCGTGCCGGCCTATCCGGCGTGCTGCGCATTGTAGGTCTGCAGGCCATCGACCGTCTCTGCCAGCGCTGTCACCAAGGCATCGACCTCGGGCACCGCAGCGCGGTGCAGCGGCAGCAGCACCTGGGTACGAAAAGGAATGGAGAAGGCCAGTGGCCGCTGCACCAGCCCCTGGCCCATGCAGGCCTGGGCGGTGAAGGGGTTGACGATCGCCAGGCCCAGGCCGTTTTGCACCATGGCGCATACCGCCACGGCGCTGTGCGTGTCCAGCAGCATCTGCCGGCCCACACCGGCCTGGGCAAACACCTGGTCGATCTCGGCGCGATACGGGTCGCCCTCGGCCAGGCTGATAAAGGCCTGGCCGGCAAAGTCGGCCGGCTGCAGCTTTCTCTTACGTGCCAGCGGGTGGCCGGCGGGCAACACGGCCACCTCGTCCACCGCCGGCAGCGCCACGGCGCGCGTGCCGGCGGGTGCCTCGCCCTGCTCGGTCAGGCCCAGGTCATAGCGCTGCGCAGCCATCCACTGCTGCAGCAACGGCGATTCCTGCGTGGCCACGCTGACCGCCACCGGCCCCTGCGCCTGCTGCATGCACGCCAGCGCCGCCGGCAGCAGCGCATGGCTGAGCGCCGGCATGCTGAGCACACTGATGCGCGCCGCCTGGGGGCGCGACAGTGCCACTGCCCGCTCCATCACCCGGTCCAGCCCCTGCCAGCTGCGCTGCACCTCTTCCCACAGCGCCAGAGCCCGCGCGTTGGGGCGCAGCCGCCCCTGCACCCGTTCAAACAGCGGGTAGCCCAGCAGCTGCTCCATACGTGCCAGATCGCGGCTGACCGTGGGCTGGGAGCTGAACAGCAGGCCGGCGGCGCCAGTCACCCCACCGGCCAGCATGACGGCGCGGAACACCTCGATATGGCGGTGCTGCAGGCGTGGCGATGACGGGTTAGCGACCTGGGGCGGATCGGAAGCTGGCGGATTGGGGGCTGGCGAACGGGGCATGGGTGGGCGGCAATACAAGAATGACATATCAATTATGAATGACATTCCGATAAATAAGCATTAGACCAAATACCCCACCCCAGGCACACTGGCTACATGTATCCCCGATTTCCCTGATTTCCCTGATTTCCCTGATTGCACGCCCCGCTGGGGCCACCGACTATGAGCAACCCTTTTTCCCCCGATCTGCTGTGGCAGCTGGCCGATGACTTCAACACCCCTTTGTGGGTGTATGACGCGGACACCATCCGCCAGCGCATTGCCGAGCTGCAGGCCTTCGACACCGTGCGCTTTGCCCAGAAGGCCTGCTCCAACATCCATGTGCTGCAGCTGATGCGCGCGCAAGGCGTCAAGGTCGATGCGGTCTCGCGCGGCGAGATTCTGCGGGCGCTGGCCGCCGGCTACCAAGGCGGTTTTGGCGAGCCCTCCGATATCGTGTTCACCGCCGATGTGATGGACGAGGCCACCTTGGCCACCGTGGTCGAGCACCAGATCCCCGTCAATGCCGGCTCCATCGACATGCTGCACCAGCTGGGCCAGGCATCGCCCGGCCATGCGGTCTGGCTGCGCATCAACCCCGGTTTTGGCCATGGCCACAGCAACAAGACCAATACCGGCGGCGAGCACAGCAAGCACGGCATCTGGCACAGCGACCTGACCATGGCGCTGGCGGTGATCGCCGAGCGCGGCCTGCAGCTGGTGGGCCTGCACATGCACATCGGCTCAGGCGTGGACTACGGCCATCTGCAAGAGGTATGCGGTGCCATGGTGCAGCTGGTGCAGCGCACCCAGCAAGCCGGCCACCGCCTGCAGGCCATCTCGGCCGGCGGCGGTCTGTCGATTCCCTACAAAGAGGGCGACGCCACCATCGACACCCAGCACTACTTTGGGCTCTGGGATGCGGCACGCAAACAGGCCGAGGCACTGGTGGGCCACCACCTGGCGCTGGAGCTGGAGCCGGGCCGCTACCTAGTGGCCGAATCGGGCGTGCTGCTGGGGACGGTGCGCGCCACCAAGAACGCCGGCAGCAACCACTTTGTGCTGGTCGATACCGGCTTCAACGAGCTGATGCGCCCTTCGATGTACGGCAGCTACCACGCTATGCATGTGCAGCGCCGTGGCGCAGGCGTGCTGCCCGTGCAGGGCGAGGCTGTCGTGGCCGGGCCGCTGTGCGAATCGGGGGATGTATTCACCCAGGGCGAGGCAGGCGTGGTGCTGCCGCGTCCGCTGGGCGATGCCCAAGTGGGCGACCTGCTGGTGATCCACGACACCGGTGCCTACGGCGCCTCGATGTCCAGCAACTACAACAGCCGCCCGCTGGCCGCCGAGGTGCTGGTCGAAGACGGCAAGGCACGGCTCATCCGCCGCCGCCAGACGGTCGAAGAACTGCTGGCGCTGGAGCTGGGCCTGTAACTAGCCCTTTGACAAGCGCCATTGCGCCACCGCCGCATCCAGACGCGGCGACTGCATGGCCCCCACATTGCAGCGGGACCAGCGCGAGGCGGCGCTGCTGTCGAGGCTGAACACCCGGCCCGGCGCCATCGTCACCTGCTGGGCCAGCAGCGCGCTGGCCAGTTGCGCAGAATCCTCACAGCCGGGAAAGGCCGCCCAGAGATACAGCGACTGCTCGCTGCGCGCAAACACCTCGCAGCCCTGGCGGTCCATCCAGGCCAGCGCCTGCGCCGTGGCCTGGCCCAGGCGCCCGCGCAGGCGTACCAGATGGCGCTCGTACTGGCCCTCGCGCAGCATCACATCCACCATGCGCTCGCAGTACTCCGAACCACTGACATGGATGAGGCTGCGCAGATCGGCCAGGTCACTGGCCAGATCCGGGTGGCAGGCGATGAAGCCCACCCGCAGCGCTGCGGAAAACGACTTGGAAAAACTGCCGATGTAAATGGTGCGCACCAGCTGGTCCTGCACCGACAGGCGCGTGGCCGAGGTTGGCTTGAAATCGGCCAGCGGGTCGTTCTCCACGATCAGCAGCGGGTGCTGGCTCGCCAGCTGCAAGATGCGCTGGGCCTTGGCCGCACTCAGGTCCGAGCCCGTGGGGTTGTGCGCCAGCGACTGGGTAAAAAACAGGCGTGGCCGCTCGGTTTGCAACAGCCGCTCCAGCGCAGCCACATCCGGCCCATCGGCCTGGCGCGGAACGCCCAGCACCCGGGCGCCGGCCAGTTTGAGCTTGCCAAACAGCAGGTAGTAGCCGGGGTCGTCCACCAGCACCGTGGCGCCGGGCGCTACCCAGTGGCGGATGACCAGGTCCAGCGCGTCGTTGGCGCCCTGGGTCAGCAGCAGCTGCTGGGGTGATACCTCCAGGCCGAACATGCCCAGCTTGCGCACCAGGCTCTCACGCAGCGGTGCATAGCCCAGGCGGCTGCCGTAGCGAAAAAGCGCACCCAGTCCCGTTCGCACCACTTTCTGGTGGTAGCGGTCCAGCCGCATATCGGCCAGCCAGTCCACGGGCGGAAAACCGTCGCCCAGCGCCAGCGCATCGGGCCGAGTCTTGAGCTGCTCGCGCATCAGCCAGACGACATCCATGGCGCGCTGCAGTGGCGCGCTGTCATCGCCTGCGGGCAAGGCCGCAGGGCGCTGGGCCAGCACGTAAAAGCCCGAGCCTCGACGCGCTTGCACCAGGCCGCGCGATACCAGCAGCTCGAATGCCGCGACCACCGTGTTCTTGGCATAGCCATGCAGCTGCGCCAAGGCCCGCAGCGATGGCAGTTTGTCGCCGGTGCGCAGCACGCCGTCGGCAATCTGCCGGCCCAGCATATCGGCGAGGTTTTCTGCAATAGAGGCCTTGCGGCCCGAGGCTCTCGGCATGTGTGCTCCGTCGATAGGCCAAGTCGGATGCTGCATTGCAGCAGCACTGTCCCGGCAAACTGTACCTGTCTATATGGGTACAGTTTAGGTAGATTGGTGGCTGGTATCGAGCAACTCAAAAATTATCAGGAGACAAGCATGGCCACCGATTCCCGTCTACCGCAGTTCCGCGCCCTCAGCCCCGCCCAGCGCTGGGACTTTATCGCCAAAGCCTGCCAGTTGACGCCAGAAGAGCATGCGCTGCTGGCCCAGCCAGGGGCGCTGCCGCTGAACCTGGCCGACGGCATGATCGAGAACGTGATCGGCACCTTTGAGTTGCCGATGGGCGTGGCCGGCAATTTCCAGATCAATGGCCGCGATGTGCTGGTGCCGCTGGCCGTCGAAGAGCCCTCAATCATCGCAGCGGCCTCGTTCATGGCCAAACTGGCGCGTGAGGATGGCGGCTTTCAGACCTCCAGCACCCAGCCGCTGATGCGTGCCCAGGTGCAGATTGTCGGCATCAGCGACCCCTACGGCGTGCGCTTGGCGCTGTACCAGGCGCGCGACCAGATCCTGGCGCTGGCCAACAGCCGCGACAAGGTGCTGATCGGCCTGGGCGGCGGCTGCAAGGACATCGAAGTGCATGTCTTCCCAGCATCCCCTCGGGGGCCCATGGTGGTCATGCACCTGATCGTGGATGTGCGCGACGCCATGGGGGCGAACACGGTCAACACCATGGCCGAATCGGTCTCGCCGCTGGTCGAGCAGATCACCGGCGGATCCGTGCGGCTGCGCATTCTGTCCAACCTGGCCGATCTGCGCCTGGCCCGCGCCCGCGTGCGCCTGACGCCACAGACCTTGGCAACCGCCGAGCGCAGCGGCGAAGAAATTATCGAAGGCGTGCTCGATGCCTATACCTTTGCCGCCATCGACCCCTACCGCGCAGCCACCCACAACAAGGGCATCATGAACGGCATCGACCCGGTCATCGTCGCCACCGGCAACGACTGGCGTGCCGTGGAGGCCGGCGCCCATGCTTACGCCAGCCGCAACGGGCGCTACACCTCGCTCACCACCTGGGAGAAAGACAGCACCGGCGCGCTGGTCGGCACCATCGAGCTGCCCATGCCCGTGGGCCTGGTGGGTGGCGCGACCAAAACCCATCCGCTGGCACGCCTGGCCCTCAAGATCATGGATGTGAAATCGGCCCAGGAGCTGGGCGAGATTGCAGCGGCCGTCGGCCTGGCGCAGAACCTGGGCGCCCTGCGCGCCCTGGCGACCGAAGGCATACAGCGCGGCCATATGGCCTTGCATGCCCGCAATATTGCGCTGGTGGCCGGTGCTGTGGGGGATGAGGTGGAGCAAGTGGCCAAGCGCCTGGCCGCCGAGCACGATGTGCGCACCGACCGCGCGCTGGAAGTGCTGGCCGAGTTGCGCCAAGCCTGAGCCGCAAGGCTGCGGGGCACCCGCTGCCCCGCCTGGGCGCCGGTCCCCGGGCTCGGTTGGCCGAAGCGGCGTGTGCTTCCTGCGGCGCTATACACAGTCGCTTTCTATGCACACATTTGTGCATCGCGCTAAACCAAACAGCTTGATGCAGGTGTTAAAGCACCGTGGGCCCAGAACCACCCCCCATCAGGCCCAGGCCCCAGCCTGCAGCAGGGCCGGTGGATCAGCGGGTATTCACTATGCTCCCCCGCCAGAGCGCTGAAAACTCTAAACGCCTCTTGTACAGCCCAGCCAATACCTTACAGACAAATACACTTCTTAATATTATTGAAGATTTTTATTGAGTTCTATTTTTTAATACAAATAAACTCAAGTTCTTCCTTCAGTTGTAGAAAGATTTGATATGTTTGCAAAATGGATGGCCACGGCTGTCACCCTATTGGCCTGCCAATGGGCGAGCGCACAGCCTGTGGCGCCCTCAATTCCGACCTTCAGTTGCCAGGCGAACAACGCCATCCTGAATACCGGCTATGACTCTGACGCGGGCGCGCTGATTCCTAACGGCAGCGAGGATACGCAGTGGTGGGTCTCCTCCACCCAATCCGATCCGACCGGCGCGTTGGGCCCCAGCCCAGGTGCCAGCTGGAGGCCCACCTGGGTGCCCACCACGGCCGCCTTGCCAGCCGCCTGGGTGTCCGGCGCCTCCTTGGGCGGTCAGACCAACTGGATCTCGCCGTTGCCAAACGCCACCACGCGCCCACGGCCTTATCCCTTCAATCCCCCCATCACCAACTACTACCGCATGCAGTTCAATCTGCCCAGCAGCATTCCGCCCAGCGCGCTGAGCCTGAGCATGGACTACTACGCCGATGACGGCATGCTGGGGGTATCGATCAATGGCGTTTTTCAGCCCCTGCCCCCCGCCAACTTTGGCCCTGGACAAGGCGGCGTAGCCACACTGGACGGCCCCTGGACCACAGGACTCAACAGCTTGACCTTCGCCGTGGCCGATGCGGGCTGGGGTTCAGGCCTGCTGGCCCATATCCGCTCGGGTGATTCTCTGTGCCAGACCTCGTTGACGATCGAGACGAGCATCGACAAGCCCCTGTTTGAACCGGGCGAGACAGCGCACTACGCGATCACCGTGAAAAATCCCGGCCCCGCCGATGCCAGTCTGGTGACCCTGAGCAGCGTCCTGCCTGAGGCACTGAGCAACACTGCCTGGTCTTGCACGGCGGCCAATGGCGCGGTTTGCCCAACCGACCTGGACAATGCGCCCTTCAGCTTTCCACTGCCTCTCGGGTCCGAGCTGGTCTTCCACTTGTCGGGCCAGGTAGCTGCATCGGGCAGTCTGCTCAGCATGTCCAGCATCGAGCCGGGCCCCGGCGCCGTCTGCGATGCCAGTACCGGTTGCGATGCCATGGCCGATGCCCAGATCACGGAAGAGCCCGAGATCGAGCCGCCCAATCCTGGAGACCCTACGCCCCAGAAGGTACCCACTTTGGGCCCCTGGGCCCTGGGGATACTGTCGCTGCTGACCCTCCTGTTCCTGGGCATCACCGCCCGCAAGCGCCAGCAAGGCAGCGCCCAGCCCTGATAGCGCTGCGCTGGAGCACCACCGCCTCGTCCCGCCATCGTGGGACGAGGCTTTTTTGTGGCCGCAACCGGCTCGCTATGGCATCTGCCATCCCGGCGACACCTCGGCGCGTCTGCATCGCTCCAGGCGCAGCCTTGGCATCGCACCGGGCAGTGAGGCATCTCTCTCAAAAGGGGGTCACCCATTTGACTGCATCCCATCCCGCCGCAGACGCTGCGCAATAGGCTTGCGGTACGCTAGAGCTATTGACCCACTTGCAACCACCTCCAGGAGATTTCCATGCCATCGCAAACAGCCCAGCCGGTCGTCGGCCTGATAGGGGTCGGCCTGATGGGCCACGGCATTGCCCGCAACGTTGCCGCCAAAGGCTTTCAACTCTATGTGCTGGAGCACCCCGGCAACCAACCGCTCACCGAGCTGCTGAGCCTGGGCACCCGCAGCTGCCAAAGCCCGGCCGAGCTGGCCAGCCACTGCGATGTGGTGATCTTGTGCGTGACGGGCTCGCCCCAGGTCGAGGCGGTGCTGACGGGTGAGCAGGGCCTGCTCTCGGCGCTGCGCCCCGGCACGGTGGTGATCGACTGCTCCACAGCGGTGCCCGCTTCTACCGTGCGCATGGCCCAGGCCGTGCAGGCGGCGGGCGGCCAGTTCATCGACGCACCGATGACCAAGACCTCCAAACAGGCCCATGATGGCCAGCTGAACTTGCTGGTAGGGGGTGATGCGGCCGTGCTGGCCCAGGTGCAACCGGTGCTGGCCACCTTCACCAGCCAGGTCACCCATGTGGGCGCGCTGGGCGACGGCCACCGCATGAAGCTGCTGCACAACTTTGTCTCGGTCGGCCAGATGAGCCTGCTGGCCGAGGCCACTGCCTGCGCCCGCAAACAGGGCATGGACATGCAGGCCTTCCACAGCGTGCTAGCGACTGGGGGCGGCGCAGGCGTGGCACTGGACCGTCTGCAATCCTTCATCCTGGCCGATGACCCCTCGGGCATCGCCTTTTCCATCTCCAACGCGGCCAAGGATTTGAGCTACTACACCACGATGGCCCACGATGCGCAGGCGCCCAGCCTGATCGCCGATGCCGCCGCCACGACCTTGCAAGACCAGGTGCAAGCCCAGCACGGCGATGCCATGCTGCCGGCGCTGATTGGCCTGCTGGCCAAGTCCTGAAGCTCGTTGTTCAGGGCCCCGCTTATTCAGCGCGGGGCTCGCGCCCCATCAACGCCTGCACCACATCGGGGGCCGACAGGCTGCCATCGAGCAAGGCCACCACGGCGGCGGTGATGGGCATGTCTACCCCCAGCTTCTGGGCGCGCTGCAGCACGGTGCGGGCGCTGTAAACGCCTTCGGCCACATGGCCGAGCGACTGCACCGCCTGCGCCAGGCTCTGGCCCTGGGCCAGCAACAGGCCGATCTTGCGGTTGCGCGACAGGTCACCGGTAGCGGTCAGCACCAGATCACCCAGACCCGACAGGCCCATAAAGGTGTCGGTTTGCGCGCCCAGCGCCACGCCCAGGCGCGTCATCTCGGCCAGGCCTCGGGTTACCAGCGCCGCACGGGCGTTCAGCCCCAGGTTCAGGCCGTCACACAAGCCCGTGGCAATGGCCAGCACGTTCTTGACGGCGCCGCCCACCTCGACACCGCTGATGTCGTCATTGGCATAGACCCGTAAATTGTCGCCATGGAAGGCGGCTACCAGCGCCTCGCGCACATCGGCATGGCGGCTGGCCGCCACCAACGCGGTAGGCTGGTGCTGGGCTACTTCTTGCGCAAAGCTGGGGCCGCTCAGTACGCCGGCATGCAGCGCCGGCGCCACCTGGGCACAGACCTCGTTGCCCAGCAGCCCATGGCTGCCGGCAGGGGCATCGTCGGGCACGGCTTCAAAGCCCTTGCTGAGCCAGGCCACCGGCACCTGGCAGTCGCGCAGCATGGCCAGGCCACTGCGCAGTGCCGCCATCGGCGTGCCCAGCACAATCAGCTCGGCCTGGGCCACCAGGGCTTGCAGATCGCCGCTGCACACCTCCAGCGCATCGGGCAAGCGGATGCCTGGCAAATAGCGCTGGTTCTCACGGCGGGTTTGCAGGTGCCGGGCCTGCTCGGCATCACGGGCCCAGAGCTGCACCTGGTGGCGCGATGCCGCATGCATGGCCAACGCCGTTCCCCAGGCGCCAGCGCCAATCACCAAGATTTTCATAGCCACAACCCCTTCTCACATCAACTCAAACGGTGGCGCTGCCTGCAACTGCTTCCCCAGCAGATACAACAAAGGCCTTGCAACCGAGACTGCAAGGCCTTAGATCGTGAACAGATGCTTATGGGCAGCGCAGCAGCGATTACTGCGCCAGTGCGGCACCTGCGCCAGCGCCATTGGCCTGGGCTTGTTGCTGTTCGTACATGGCCTGGAAGTTGATTTCAGCCAGGTGCACAGGCGGGAAGCCAGCGCGGGTCACGATATCGGCCACGTTGCCGCGCAGGTAAGGGTAGACGATCTGTGGGCAAGCCACGCCGATCACGGCGCCCATCTGGTCTTCCGGGATGCCACGGATTTCAAAGATACCGGCTTGCTTGGCTTCCACCAGGAACACGGTCTTGTCTTCAATCTTGGTCTGCACGGTGGCGGTCACGGCCACTTCGTAGATGCCATCGGCCACGGGGGTGGCTTCCACACCCAGCTGGATGTCCACGCTAGGCTGGGTTTGCTCCAACAAAATAGCTGGCGAGTTGGGTTGTTCCAGCGACGCGTCCTTCAGGTACACGCGTTGAATTTGGAACACGGGATTTTCTTGATCCGCCATGGTTGTCTGTCTTTCGCTAGAAAATGGAATGGATGGAGCCTGCGATGCCGCCCGGTGTGCGCCCCTCGCATGCAGCCTGCCATTATGCAATGGCAAATTGACAGCGCCGACATGCACCGTCCCCCGCGTAGAGGGACATGCCGAACGCGCTGAAGGGTCTCAGGATTGGAGCAGCGGCACCAACCCTCCGCGCTGGTCTAGCGCAATCAGGTCATCGCAGCCGCCTACATGCGTGTCGCCAATGAAGATTTGCGGCACGGTGCGGCGCCCGGTGCTCTCCATCATCACGGCACGCTGCTCGGGATCGCTGTCGATCCGGATTTCTTCGATCTGCTCCACCCCTTTGGCTTGCAGCACTTGCTTGGCGCGCGTGCAATAAGGGCAGTAGGCGGTGGTGTACATCTTTACAGCTTGCATGGAAGTGTCCTGTGGCTGAGGCCTGCAAGAGGCCAGCAGCCATTCATTGATGTCTAAACGCTGCATCTGGGGCCGAAACCCCAGAAATCAAGCCTTTTTGAGGGGCATGCTCGCTGCACGCCAGCCCTTCATGCCACCGGCCAGGGCTTGCACATTGGCATAGCCCAGCTTCTTGGCCACGGCCACGGCACGCTGCGAGCGCTGGCCCTGCGCACACACGAGGATCAGCGGCAAGGCCTTGTTCTTGACGACATTGGGCAGCTGCGCTTCGAGCTGGTCCAGCGGAACATTCTTGGCATTGCTGATGTGACCAGCGCCAAATTCCTGCGCATCAGACACATCCACCACCACGGCTTTTTCGCGGTTGATCAGCGCCACGGCATTGGCCGGCGTCAGCGTGCCGCCGCCCATGCTCTTCATGGCAGGCATCATCAGCATCGCGCCCGAGCCCAGTACCAATACGATCAGATACCAGTTGTCGATCAGAAAGTTCACACAAGTCCCTTGTCAAAAAATGCTCAAACAGCCGCACATTCTAAAAGGGCCTCCGTGCCGTTGCACGATAAAAGCCTTTAGCACGGCAGCCGGCGCGCCTGGGCAAGCTTTGCAAGCCCCTGGGATTTAAGCCTGCCTCTACAATCGGCGCCATTGTGAATGCAGCGGACCCCCGGCCCTGTACCCGGCCCGCCAGCGGCACGCACCGATTTTTGACTATCGCACGAGGATTGCATGTACAAGCTTGTACTGATTCGCCATGGTGAATCGACCTGGAACCTGGAAAACCGTTTCACCGGCTGGACCGATGTGGACTTGACTGACACTGGCGTGGCGCAAGCCAAGCAAGCCGGCCAGTTGCTCAAGGCCGAGGGCTATGACTTCGATGTGGCCTATACCAGCGTGCTCAAGCGCGCCATCCGCACCCTGTGGCACACCCTCGACGAGATGGACCGCACCTGGCTGCCGGTGCAAAAGTGCTGGCAGCTCAACGAGCGCCACTATGGCGCGCTGCAAGGCCTCAACAAGGCAGAAACAGCCAAGAAGTTTGGCGACGAGCAGGTGCTGGTCTGGCGCCGCAGCTATGACACGCCGCCGCCGGCATTGGAGTCAGGCGACCCGCGCAGCGAAAAGACGGACCGCCGCTATGCCGACGCTGCAAACCACGTGCCGCTGACCGAATGCCTCAAGGACACGGTCGATCGCGTGGTGCCTTTCTGGAACGAGGCCATTGCGCCGGCCATCCAACGCGGTGAGCGGGTGGTGATTGCCGCCCATGGCAACTCCATCCGCGCACTGGTGAAGTTCCTCGACGGCGTCTCCGACAACGACATCGTGAACCTGAACATCCCCAACGGCATTCCGCTGGTCTATGAGCTGGACGCCAACTTGAAGCCGCTGCGCCATTACTACCTGGGCGATGCCGAAGCCGCCGCCAAGGCAGCTGCCGCCGTGGCCTCGCAAGGCAAGGCATAAGCAATAAGCACACCCGCTTGGAGCAAACCCAGGGCCTGCCGCTGTCCCAGAGGCGCGCAGGCCTGAGAAAAAGCGGGAACTCCAGCCCTGCGCCCGGACTCCGATCTGGGCCACCAGCAACGGCGGACAGCGACCGAAGGTAAATAGTTGTCTTAACAGCCAGAATCCTGGGCACTGCTACGTCAGCACAGGCGCTTGGGTGTATATTGGCACGCTATAGAAAGTTCTAAGCATATGGGCCAAAAATTGAAGATTGCCGGCTGGGTTTCACTGGGCGTGGTCGCCGGCGCGCTCACCACCGTGTCTTTGCAGACGGTGGCAAGGGGCGTCATGTCGCCCATGCCGCTGGAAGAAATCCAGCAGCTGTCTGCCGTATTCGGCCTGATCAAGACCGACTATGTCGAGCCAGCCGATGACAAAAAGCTCATCACCGACGCTATCTCCGGCATGGTCTCGGGCCTGGACCCCCACTCGCAGTACTTCGACAAGAAGTCTTTCCGCGAGTTTCAGGAAGGCACCAGCGGCAAGTTCGTCGGTGTCGGCATCGAGATCACCCAGGAAGATGGCCTGATCCGCATTGTCTCGCCGATCGAAGGATCGCCCGCCGACATCGCCGGCCTCAAAACCAACGACCTGATCACCAAGATCGATGACACGGCAGTCAAGGGCCTGTCGCTCAACGATGCCGTCAAACGCATGCGCGGCGAGCCCAATACCAAGGTGGTGCTGACCATCTTGCGCAAGGACGAGAGCCGCAGCTTCCCCGTCACGATCACCCGCACCGAGATCAAAACCCAGTCCGTCAAGGCCAAGATGGTCGAGCCGGGCTACGGCTGGGTGCGTGTCTCGCAGTTCCAGGAACGCACCGTTGACGATTTTGTCCGCAAGGTCGACGAGCTGTACAAGCAAGACCCGAACCTGAAGGGCTTGGTGCTGGATCTGCGCAATGATCCCGGCGGCCTGCTGGATGCAGCCGTGGCCATCTCGGCCGCCTTCCTGCAGCCGAATGTGACCGTGGTGACCACGGACGGCCAATTGGCCGAAAGCAAGGCCATCTTCCGCGCCTCGCCCGAGTTCTACGCGCGCCGTGGCAGCGACCCCATCCGTTCGCTGCCTGCCGCCATCAAGAACATTCCGCTGGTCGTGCTGGTCAACGAAGGCTCGGCATCGGCTTCCGAGATCGTCTCGGGCGCCCTGCAAGACCACAAACGTGCCACCATCATGGGCGCCCAGACCTTTGGCAAGGGCTCGGTGCAGACCGTGCGGCCATTGGGCCCGGACACCGGCATCAAGCTGACCACCGCGCGTTACTACACGCCAAGCGGCAAGTCGATCCAGGCCAAGGGCATCGTGCCGGACATCATGGTCGACGAGTCGGCCGAAGGTGATTTGTTTGCCGCCCTGCGCACCCGCGAAGCGGATCTGGAAAAGCACTTGTCCAGCGGCCAAGGCCCTGAAGTCAAGGACGAAGCCCGCGAGAAAGCCCGCGAAGCGGCACTGAAACGCCTGGACGAAGAAAGCAAGAAGCCCGCGTCCGAGCGCCGCCCACCGGAATTTGGTTCGGAAAAAGATTTCCAATTGCAACAAGCACTGCACCAACTCAAGGGTGAGCCCGTGCAGGTGAGCCAGACCAAGACCGAGCGCCCGGCCGAGAAAAAGGACGAGGACAAAGCCAGCCTGGCCGACAAGCCCGCGTCCTCCACGGACGACACCAAGCTGCCCACCCCCGAGCCCAAGAAGTAAGCCTTCCCGCTCTGCCAAAAGGCCGCAAGCAGACTTCCTGCTGCGGCCTTTGTTTTTTCCGACAATAGGCCCCATGAACGACGAGCAACTACTGCGCTACTCTCGCCATATTTTTCTGGACGAGATCGGTATCGAAGGCCAGGAGGCCATCTTGGCCGCACACGCCGTGGTGGTGGGCGCGGGCGGCCTGGGCAGCCCAGCGGCCATGTACCTGGCATCGGCGGGCGTGGGCCGCATTACCCTGGTGGACGATGACCGCGTGGACCTGACCAATCTGCAACGCCAGATTGCGCACACCACCGAGCGCGTGGGCCAGGCCAAGGTCAGCTCCTGCGCAGCGAGTTTGCTGGCGATCAATCCCCATGTGCAGATCAGCACCGTGCAGGAGCGCGTGGACCAGCAGCGCCTGCAGACCTTGGTGGCCGATGCCAGCGTGGTGCTGGACTGCACAGACAACTACCGCACGCGCCAAGCCATCAATGCCGCCTGCGTGGCGCAGGCCAAGCCCCTGGTGAGCGGTGCGGCCATCCGCTTTGACGGCCAGATCAGCGTGTTCGACAGGCGGCGCCATGGCGCCGCCTGCTACGCCTGCCTGTTCTCCCCCGAGGAGACCTTTGAAGAAGCCAGCTGTTCGAGCATGGGGGTTTTTGCCCCCTTGGTGGGCATTATTGGTACCATGCAAGCGGCCGAAGCGCTCAAGCTCATTGCCGGCATTGGGCACAGCCTGGATGGCCGCTTGATGATGCTGGAGCTCAAAGACATGGAATGGAACACCATGCAGGTCGCACGCAATCCGCTGTGCCCGGTGTGCAGCCGCTTGCACACCGCCTAGAACGGTTTATTAGTCATTTTTTGTATGACTTTATAGATCTACATTAAACCTTCGAG
The DNA here is from genome assembly GCF_024809975.1 of Comamonas sp. BIGb0152. Lineage (GTDB taxonomy): Bacteria > Pseudomonadota > Gammaproteobacteria > Burkholderiales > Burkholderiaceae_C > Comamonas. The sequence continues at coordinate 102,206 of NZ_JANUDY010000009.1, read as the reverse complement.
GCTTTGTCCTACCGGCAGCCTCCTCTCCGGCTGATGGTTTTCACATGGCTTGTTGCTATCATTGTTACGGTAAGACACACACGTGTACCCGTATATGCATCGCCGTTTGAAAACTTATCTGGTTGAAGACAACAAGACCATCCGCGATAACCTGATAGCCACTTTGGAAGATCTGGCCCAGGTGGAGACCGTTGGGCATGCCAGCACGGAGTCTGACGCCACCTCCTGGCTCAGCAATCCCAGCGAGGATTGGGACCTGGCCGTGGTGGATATCTTCTTGCTGGAAGGCAGCGGCCTGGGGGTTTTGGAAAAGCTCCAGGAACGTGCCCCGCACCAGCACCTGGTCATCCTGAGCAACTATGCAACCCCCAGCATGCGCGAACGCTGCGCCTTGTTGGGCGCCAACCGCGTGTTCGACAAATCCGAGGACATCGATGCACTGATTGACTACTGCATGGAGCGTTCGTCCCAGCTGCAGTGACGCCCTTTCTCCCACCCCGTCATCGGCCACAAAAAAGCGGCCTTTTGAGGCCGCTTGGTGCTGGGGCACAGGCCCTGTCAGTCGATCAAGCCATTTTTGAGCGCGTAATAGGTCAGGTCGCTGTTCGATGCCAGGCCCATCTTTTCCATCAGGCGCGTGCGGTAGGTGCTCACCGTCTTGACGCTCAGCGACAGCTGATCGGCAATATTGCCCGCCGTCTCGCCCCGGGCCAATTTCAAAAACACCTGGAATTCCCGCTCGGACAGCTGCTCATGGGGCGGTGCATCTTCCTTGCGGTGCAGTTGCTGGGCCAGCAAATCAGCGACCGACGGCGTCAGGTAGCGCTTGCCCAGCGAGATGGTGCGCAGCGCCTCCACAATCTCGGCCGGATCACACTCTTTGTTGAGGTAACCACTGGCCCCCTGCCGGATCAGGTTGATGGCGTAGTGGGCTTCAGGGTAGCCGCTCAAAATAAGAATACCCATGTCCGGTGCCTTGGCACGCAGCATGGCCAAGGCGTCGATACCGCTTTGCCCGGGCATGGACAAGTCCATGATCAGAACATCGATCTCCTCCTTGCGCACCAGGTCAATGGCTTCGCGGCCGTTGGAGGCTTCACCCACCACGCGCAAGTCGACATGCTCGGCCAGAAATTGCTTGAGGCCAGAGCGCACAATCGCATGGTCATCGACGATACCAACTTTAATCATATATCCCCTCATGCAGCGCAAACTGCAGCACCTGCCAGACGCAGGCGCTGCCCAAAGTTTGCTCTATTATCACTCGCATAAACCAAAAACCATCTAAAAAAGGAAGCTCCATGCGTTGGTCTCGCTTACGCAAATGGGCCATCAGTTTGCCAGCCGCCTTCTTGGCCGCTGCCGTGCTGATCGGTATCAACGAGGCCGGTTATTACCGGTCCCATGACTCCCTGCAGAACCTCACGGTCACTTACCAGACCCGCACCACCTTGGACAAGCTGATGCAGCAGGTGGTGGATGCAGAAACCCATGCCCGCGGCTACCTGCTGAGCGGCGAAGACAGCAACCTCGTCGCTTACCAGCAGGCCTCCACCAACGTCAACAACGCGATTGACGAACTGCGCGCCATCTACAGCGTGTTCCCCGAAGATCTGCAAACCTCATCGATGCTGGGCCGTGAAGTGGCCAAACGCCTGAACCAGATGGACACCAGCATTGCGCTCAGGCGCGAAGGCATGGAGGCCGCCTGGCGCTTCTTGGTCAAGAGCCCCGAAGCCCAGGCCACGATGGACACCATGCGCAAGCTCAGCAACGAGCTGGTGATCCACAGCAACGAAAGGCGCATGCACAACGAGGCAGAGATTCTCAAATCCCTGACACTCGCGCGCCTGGGTATCGCGGTAGTCAGCGTGGTGGGTCTGCTGGCCTTTTACCTCTACCTGCGCCAGTCCAACCGTATCACCGGCCTCATGCTGCGTGAGCAAAGAATGCTGGAGGACGAGCGCGACCAGCTGGAAAAACAGGTGCGCCAGCGTACCGCCAACCTGGCAGAGCTGGCCACCCACTTGCAGCAAGTGCGTGAGGACGAGCGCGCCCACCTGGCCCGCGAGCTGCACGACGAGCTAGGCGCCTTGCTGACGACCGCCAAGCTCGATGTGGCACGCCTCAAATCCAAGATTGACATGACGGCACCCGATGTACAGGAGCGCATCAAACACCTGATTGAAACGCTCAACAGCGGCATTGCCCTCAAGCGCAGCATCATTGAGAACCTGCGCCCCTCCTCGCTGTCCAACCTCGGCTTGACGGCCTCGCTAGAGATTCTGGGCAAAGAGTTTTCCGACAGCAGCAATGTGGCTGTAGAGCTGAGTCTGGAGCAGATCAATGTGCCCGAGGCCATGCAGCTGAGCATCTACCGCCTGATCCAGGAATCGCTCACCAACATCGGCAAGTACGCCCATGCGAGCAATGTGCTCATCAGCCTGCAAAACCATCCCAAGCATGTGTTCGTGCAGGTGCGCGATGACGGCGTTGGCTTCGACCCCAGCCAAGCCCACCCCAACTCGCACGGCCTGGCGGGCATGCGCCACCGCATCGAGGCCAGTGGCGGGCGTCTGCACATCGCATCCGCCCCTCAGCAAGGCACCACCATCTCCGCCAACCTGCCGCAAAGCTGAGGGCCTCCATCCAGGCCACTCAGCGGCCCTTACGCGGGCACCTCGCGCATGCTGCGAGGGCGGCACCAGGCTGGCGCGGCAGCGGCCCAGGGCCGCGCCCGCCGCAATCGCAAGAACCGTCCTACACCCGTTCTTCGCACCTACTGGCAAGACCGCCCCGCGACAGCCTCCAGAATGCAGTCATTGCTCGCACCTTCTTGCACAGCAAACAACATGAGGAGAAAAATATGCTGCATTACGCTGTTGTCTTCCTGGTCATTGCACTGATTGCGGCCGTCTTCGGATTTGGCGGTATCGCGGCCAGCGCCGTAGGCATTGCCAAGATCCTGTTCGTTATTTTCATTGTGCTGGCCGTGGCATCGTTCCTGATGGGCCTGCTGAAAAAATAGCCGCCGACCATCGCTTGAACCGGTGCGCACCTAAGGATACATTTATCAAGCAGGTGCAGGTCAACGTACACTGCAACATCTTCATTGAACATCATAGAAAGAGGCTATTTCATGGATACCGAAAAAATTGCCAAGGACGCTGTGGACAAAGTGGAAGAGACCGCTAACGACGTGCTCGAAGGCGCTGACAAGGCAGTGAGCCAAACCCGCCGCGCTGTGAAGTCTGCAGCCCAAAAGGCAGAGCGTGCCATCGATGAATACGGCCATGAAAAAAACCATTCGATCGACCACCTCGCCTCGCGTGCACAAGACTGGGCTGAGCGCAGCATCGGTGTAGCGGCAGACTCCTCGCACCGTGCACGTGAGCAGTTCTACCGTGCCCAGGAGCGTGCAACCGAGTACGTGTCTGACCAACCCGGCAAGTCGATGGCGATCGCCATGGCTGCAGGTGCCGCCTTGGCCACCCTGGTCATCATGGCAACCCGCCGCCGCGACTGATTTCAATTCAAGTATCTATCGGCATAAAACGGATAAGTGCGGTGCAGATGCCGATCGATTTTCAAGCACCCCAACAACACTTTGCGAGGAAACAAAAAATGAAACTCTCCCGTACTATCGCTATCGCTGCATTCGCTGGCGCAACCCTGGTGATGGCCACTGGCTGCTCCGTGGCCCGCAAGCAAGAAACCGTGGGTGAATACATCGATGGCTCCGCCGTGACCACCGCGGTCAAGGCCAAGCTGGCAGAAGACAAGGAAACCTCCGCGAGCTCCATCAACGTCAAGACCATTGATGGCGGCATTGTCCAGCTGTCCGGTTTCGCCAAGTCGCAATCCGAGAAGGACCGCGCTGGTCAAATCGCACGCGGCGTCAAGGGCGTGACCGAAGTGCGCAACAGCCTGATCGTCAAGCAATAAGTCCAGGCCGTCTGCGGCCTCAGACCCAGATGCCAGCCGGTACATGCCGGCTGGCATTTTTTTCGCCGCTTGCACGCGGGCCCAGCGCCGGTGGCAAAGCATGGTCAATCACCTGTCGATGAGGTAAGCTAGTCCCATGCGCCTGTTCCACTGCGACCAATGCGGTCATCTGGTTTTTTTTGAAAGCGTGCACTGTGTGAACTGTGGTGCAGCGCTGGCCTACCTACCCGATTGTGGCGATTTGGGCGCGATGGTTCCCATGGAGCAAGGCAACCAGCTTGCCCCCGCGCCCGGCACCCCAGCACTGCAGTGGCAGCGCATAACCGCCCGGACCTCCACCAGCGCGCAGCTCTACCGCATGTGCGCCAACCGGGACCAGTACCAGGTCTGCAACTTTGCAATCCCCGCGCATGAGCCGTACAGCCTCTGCAGTGCCTGCAGGCAAACCCTGGTGCTGCCCGATCTGTCCGTTGCTGGTAACACCTTGCGCTGGCAAAAGCTGGAAAGCGCCAAAAGGCGGCTTTACTACACGCTCGCGCGCCTGGGCCTGCACCCTGAGCACGCCCACTGGACACCCCATTACCAGTTTCTTGCCGACATGGTGGACCAACCGCCCGTGGTCACAGGCCATGCCAACGGCATCATCACCATCAATATTGCAGAAGCGGATGACGATGAGCGCGTTCGCCGCCGTGTGGCACTGTATGAGCCCTACCGCACCTTGCTAGGCCATCTGCGCCATGAATCGGGGCATTTCTTCTGGGACAAGCTGGTGCGCGATGGAGGCGAGCTTGACAGCTTTCGCCAGCTCTTTGGCGATGAGCGCCAGAGCTATCCCCAGGCTTTGGAGTTCTATTACGCCAATCCGCCCCAGTACATGCAGTGGAGCGCCCACCATGTCAGCGCCTATGCCAGTGCCCACCCTTGGGAGGATTGGGCAGAATCCTGGGCCCATTATCTGCACATGGTGGATGTGCTGGAGACCGCAGCGAGCTACCACACCGGGCTGACCATGACCGGCAGCGCCGATGCCCAGTCCGTGAGCATTGGCGACCCGTTCACCGAGCCACCACCCAGCTTTGAACACATGGTCGCACAGTGGGTGCCGGTGACCTTGCTGCTCAACAGCCTCAACCGCAGCCTGGGCCAGCAAGATGCCTACCCCTTTGCCGTGTCGGCCGGCGCTTTGCAAAAGCTGCGCTATGTGCATGACATCGTGCGGCGCCCCCATGCCATTGACAGCCATGCGAGCACCGTGTTGTCGTCACAGGGAACCGGTGGCAGGTTGGCCTACTAGCACCACATAGCGGCCGCCAGCGCGAGCTCAGCCCTCCTGGGCCTTGCGCTCGGCCACCTTGCGCTGCAGCTCCTGGGCCACATAGGGCGAGACAAACTTGTCGACCTCGCCGCTGAGCATCGCAATCTCACGCACAAAGGTGCTGCTGATGAACTGGTAGCGGGTGCTGGGGGTCAGGAACACAGCCTCCACATCGGGCATCAATGAGCGGTTCATGCCGGCGAGCTGGAACTCGTAGTCAAAGTCGGTCACCGCGCGCAAGCCGCGCACAATCGCGTTGCCGCCTTGAGCCACGACAAAATCACGCAGCAGGCCCGAGTAGCTCTCCACCCGCACGCTGGGGTAGTGCTTGACGGCTTCGCGCGCCATGTCCATGCGCTCCTTGAGCGAGAACATGGTCTTCTTGTGGTGGCCCTCGGCGACCGCCACAATCACATTGCCAAACAGCTGGTAGGCCCTGCGCACCACGTCTTCGTGGCCCAGGGTCATGGGATCAAAGGTGCCTGGGTAGATGGCCAGTGTCATGTCTGTCTCCTGCAAAGCATCATCGTCGTGCCAGTCACCTGGCACATTGCAGCGCAGCATAAACCATTTCTGCCACCACCCTCTACCCGGCAGGCATTCCCGCTCAGTCGGGTGCGGCCTCGGCCTTCTTGAGCAGATGCGCGTGCACGGCGCCAGCCTTCAAGTAGCGGTAGCGCACCAGGCCCAGCTCGGCCAAGGCCTCATCGCCCCAAGCCTCGGGCGCTTCCAGGTAGATGAATCCCTGCGCGGTCACGGCGGCCTGCGCCGCCTTGAGCGCCGGCAGGAACAGCTGGCCAGAGAATGGCGGATCGAGAAAGATCAGGTCCCAGTGCGCGGGGTAGGCCTGCAGCGCAGCCAGTGCATCGCCCCGGCTCACCTCCACTTGCGTGGCGCCCAGCTTCTGGGCCAGTTGTTTGATCTGTGCGGCCAGCTGCACATCCGACTCCACCATGCGCACCAAGGTGGCATGGCGCGACGCGGCCTCCAGCCCCAGCGCGCCGGTACCGGCAAAGGCATCGAGGCAGCGCCAACCGGCCAGGTCCTGCCCCAGCCAGTTGAACAAGGTCTCGCGCACACGGTCCGGGGTGGGCCGCAGATCGGGGCGGGTCAAGACCGCCAGCTTGGTGCGGCGCCACTGGCCGCCAATGATGCGGATTTCACCGGCAGCAGGCGCGGCCACCCGGGCGGCATTGCTGCTGCCCCCCTTGCGGGCGGGTGCCGCATCGCTTGCGGCCTGGGCAGCGGCTGCGGCTTTTTGCACCAGTGCGCGCAGCGCACTTTCACTTTTGATGGCACTGCGTCCCATTATGGTTTTGCTCCCAAAACGACGGTCACTTGCTTGTCCGGCTGCACCATGCGTGCCATGGCCTTGCGCACATCCTCCACGCTCAGCGCCTCGACCCGGTCGGTCCAGTGGTCCAGGTAGTCCAGTGGCAGGCCGTTCCAGGCGATATTGGTCACATTGCCCAAGAGCTTGGCATTGCTGTCCACCCGCAGCGCAAAACCGCCGATCAGGTTGTCCTTGGCATCGCGCAACTCCTTGTCGGTCGGGCCCATGGCGATGAACTGGCTCAGCACCTCACGCGTCACCTTCAGTGCCTCGGCTGCCTGGTCAGGCCGGGTCTGCAAACCGATCTGGAAAGCGCCCGCATCCAGCCCCGGGTTGAACGAGGAATACACGCCGTAGACCAGGCCACGCTTTTCACGCACCTCTTCCATCAGCCGCGATGCAAAGCCACCACCGCCCAAAATCTGGTTGCCCACCAGCACCGCCAGAAAATCCGGATCGGCACGGCGGATGCCGGGCTGGCCCAGCAGCACCTGGGCCTGGGCCGAGTCAAAAGCAATCTTGATCTCATCGGCCTTGGCCAGCGGCGGCACTGGCGGCACCTCGGCGGGTGCCGCGCACTGCGCCTTGGGTGTGGCAGGCATCTGGGCCAGCAGGCGCTTGACCAGGGCATCGGCCTGGGCCTTGTCCAGCGCGCCAACCAAGGTCACCTTGGCGCGGCAGGCATCTACCGAACGCGCCAGGTACTGCTGCATCACGCCCGGATTGATCTGGGCCAGGGTCTCTTCGGTGGCACGCAGACCGTAGGGATGGCTGCCAAAAACAGCCTTGTTGAAGGCGCGGCCGGCCACGACGGCGGGGCGGGTATTGCCCTCCTTGATGGCGGCATTCCAGCGCTCGCGCTCGCGCTGCCAGACGGCATCGTCGTAGCTGGGCTGGGTCATCTGGCGGGCGGCCAGATCGGCCGCGCGGTTCAGCAGACTGGCATCGCTCAAGGAGCGCAGCGAAAAAGTCAGTGCATCATTGCTGGCACCGGCCCCAAAGCTTGCACCCAGATCGGCCCAGGCCTCGCCCACGGCGTTCTCGTCCAGCGCAGGGGCACCCGCCTGGGCCTTGACGCCCTTGGAGGCCATCAGCGCAGCCGCATTCGCCAGCCCCGCCTGGTCGGCCGGGTCACGCCGGCTGCCCGCATCAAAGTTCAGCTGCACATCCACCATCGGGATGGTGGGGCTGTTGACCAGCCAGACCTGGGCGCCGCCGTCCTGCGTCCAATGCTCGATAGGCAGCAAGGCCCAGGCCGAATGAGAGGCCAGCAAGGCTGCTGCGCCGCCGACCAGTGTTTTGCAAAAAAAGTTTCGCATGGATATCTCTGCTAGCCAGGGCCCTGCGCAAACGCTTGCAAGGCCTGGTGAAAACAATAGGGAGCGGGCGCGCAAGCACCGCGCCAGCCATCCGGGGGAATGCGGTCAGTGAACCGCGCCATCCTTGGTTGCGGCGCCACTGCGTTTTTGCGCAGCGCGATCGGCATCGGTCAGTGGCTGGGGCACCAAGGTGCCCACCGTCATCTGGTCATCGCCAAAATAGCGCGCAGCCACCGCCTGCACCTGCGCTGCCGTCACGGTCTTCATCAATGCCAGCAGCTTGTCATTGGCGTCCAGCGGCAAGCCCAGCACCCAGTTGGAGCCCAGGTCATTGGCCTGGCCAAACACCGAGTCGCGTTCATAGACGGTAGAGGCCTGCCACTGGGTACGCACCCGGGCCAGCTCGGCCTCGCCCACGCCGTCCTTGGCCACGCGGGCCACCTCGGCGCGCAAGGCGGTCTCCACATCCTTGGCGGTTTTGCCTTGCGATGGCACGCCACCCAGCAAGAAGGTGGAAGGTCCCCGGTTGACCACGCTGGCGCCGCTGAAGGCGGCATCGGCCACGCGGCCCGCACCCTGGGTCAGGTTGCGATCCAGGCGCGCACCGTCATAGCCGCTCAGCACAGAGCCCAGCATCAACAGCGCCATCGCATCCTTGTCGCTGTCCTGGGGCTCGACCAGGTTGCGCAGATCAGGCACCTTGAAGCTCATCAACACATAGGCCTGCTCGGCAGGCGCCTTGTAATCCAGCCGGCGCTCGCCCTTTTGCAGCGGCTCGGGCCGGGGCTTGCGCTCTGGCAGCGCACGGGCGGGGATGCTGCCGTAGTATTTCTCGGCAAGCGCACGAACCTGCGCTACATCCACATCGCCGGCCACCACCACCACGGCGTTCTCGGGCACATACCAGGCCTTGTGGAACTGGCGGGCATCATCGGGGTGCATGGAGTCCAGATCGCCCATCCAGCCGATCACCGGACGGTGGTAAGGCGAAGCCTGCCAGGTTGCGGCATTGAGCTGCTCCATCAGGCTAGCGCGCGGGTTGTCATCGGTGCGCATGCGCCGCTCTTCCTTGATGACCTCGATCTCTTTTTTGAACTCGCTGTCGGGCCACTGGTTGTTGGCAAAGCGGTCCGACTCCAGGCGCATCACGTCTTCGAGCTTGCCCGAAGGGATCTGCTGGTAGTAACCGGTATAGTCGCGGTTGGTAAAGGCATTGTCCTGCCCGCCCAGCGCCGCGACCTTGCGCGAGAAATCTCCCGGTGGCACGGCAGGCGTGCCCTTGAACATCATGTGTTCCAGCGCATGGGCCAGGCCCGAGCGGCCATCCACCTCGTCCATCGAGCCCACCCGCACCCAGACCATGTGCACTGCCGTGGGGGCACGCTTGTCTGGCTGTACGATCAGGTCCATGCCGTTGGACAGCTTGAACTGCTGGGCACCCGCAGAATTGGAGGCTATCGCAGGGGTGGACAATGGCGACGCGGCGAGAGCCGAAGAAGCCCCAGCGCCCAGGGAGGCCATCAAGGCCAGCAAAATGGTGGAACGTTTCATAAAATAGGCTGATTCTACGTAGCGCACAATGTTCAGTTTTTTCAAGAAAAAATCTCCCGCTGCCGACGCAGCCCCCCTCCTCCCGCCCGCAGGGCAAGAGCCCGCCCCCGTGTCGGTGCCTGAGCCAGCGCCTGTGTCAGCGCCTCCACAGGCGCCGTTGCAGACCCCCGTGACCCCAAACCCCACCAAGGTGACGGCAGAGCCGCAGAGCCCCGTGGCTGCCGAGCCCGCCAAAGCGGGCTGGCTGCGCGGCCTGGGCCTGGGCGGCAAGGCCGCAGCTCCGGCATCGGTGCCCGCGGACACCGCCCCAAAAAACCCATCTACGCAGGCTCCACAGGCGTCGGTAGCTCCTATCACTATAGCACCCGAGCCTGCAAGCAGCCGCGACAGCTGGATGAACCGCTTGAAGAGCGGCCTGCGCAAAACCGGCTCCAGCATTGCCACGGTGTTCACCGGCACCCAGATCGATGAACAGCTCTATGAAGAGCTGGAAGAGGCGCTGCTGATGGCCGATACCGGCGTCAAGGCGACCACGCATCTGCTCGAAGACCTCAAGCAACGCGTCAAGGACAGCAAGACCACCGACCCGGCTGCCGTCAAAGACCTGCTGGCCAGCGCGCTGGCCGATCTGCTGGCGCCGCTAGAGAAACCGCTGGTCATTGGCGAGCACAGCCCCACGGTCATCATGGTGGCCGGTGTCAATGGCGCAGGCAAGACCACGTCGATCGGTAAGCTGACCAAGCACCTGGCCGATGCCGGACAAAGCGTGCTGCTGGCCGCTGCCGACACCTTCCGCGCTGCGGCGCGTGAGCAACTGGGGGTTTGGGCCACACGCAACACGGTCGAGATCATCAGCCAGGAAGGCGGCGACCCGGCTGCCGTCAGCTTTGATGCCGTGACCGCTGGCAAGGCCCGTGGCAAGGATGTCGTGCTGGTCGATACCGCCGGCCGCCTGCCCACCCAGCTGCACCTGATGGAAGAGCTCAAGAAGATCAAGCGCGTGGTCACCAAGGCCGATGCCAGCGCACCGCACCAGGTGCTGCTGGTCATCGATGGCAACACCGGGCAGAACGCCCTGAACCAGGTGCGCGCCTTTGACGATGCCTTGCAACTGACCGGCCTGATCGTTACCAAGCTCGACGGCACGGCCAAGGGCGGCGTGCTGGCCGCCATTGCGCAAGAACGCCCCATCCCCGTGTATTTCATTGGTGTCGGAGAAAAGGTCGAAGACCTGGAGACCTTCAGCGCCAAGGAATTTGCCCAGGCACTGCTGGCCTGATCGCGGCCCACAGCAAGACACTGCTGCCCAAGCCCTGCCAACAACGGCAGGGCTTTTTCTTGGCCGGCGTCATTGTAGTTTCATGCAAATTTGCTATTTTTTGCACTTCCTGGTGAAAACATGCATTCACCACATCGGCCTTGACGGCAGGAGGTTTCATGAAATTAGCAAGCTTGCGGCACCTATGTGCGGCCGGGCTCTGGGCAGTCAGCGGACTGGCCCTGGCCCAAACGGTGGTCTTTAGCGAGAATTTTGATGCGGCGGGCGCGGATGCACCCACCGGTCTGGGCACGACCGGCCCCGCCGGCTGGACCCTGCGCCTGGAAAACGCGGAGACGGTGCCCACCAGTGGCCGCTCGGCAGCAGCCAAGCTGCCCTGGCTGGGCTGGAAGTTTGTGACGCCCGCCTACTGGACGGCCCAGGTTTCGGGTGGCGAGCGCGCCAAGCTCAGCAAGGCCAGCGGCAAGATCGCGGTCGCCGAGTCCGACGGCCTGCGCCCGACCAGCGGTCTGTTCTTCAACACGGTGATGGAAAGCCCCGGCATTGCAGTGGCGGGGGGCAAGAGCTACACGCTCGCCTTTCTCAACCATTTCCAAATAGGCTCTACCAAAAAAGAGAGCATCAAGGTCGAGGCCGTGTTTGATGACAGCAGCGTGCAGACCTTGCTGCAGGAGACCAGCAGCTCGCGCCTGAACCAGTCCGAGAGCCTGGCCTTCAGCGCCCCGGCAGCGGCCAAAAAAGTCAGCCTGCGCTTTAGCTACCTGAACACCGACAACAACTGGTACTGGGGCCTTGACGATGTGGTGCTGACCCAAACCAGCGCCGAGCCGCCCAAGCCCTTCGACCCTGCCAAGCTGCCCACCACGGCCACTGCACCCGCACTGACCGTGGGCCCCAGCCTGCAAAACCCCGGCCCCGACCACATGGCCGTGATGCTGGAGACCACCGAGTCGGCGCCCACCATCTGGTGGCGCAAGGCCGGCAGCACCGGGCCCTACACCTTGGCACCCGCCATCAACCCGGTGGGCGACTTTGCTGACGCCAGCATCTTCTTTGCCGATCTCGCCGGCCTGCAATCGAACACGCTGTATGAGTACGCGGTGGTCACAGGCACCAGCGCAGCACCCAAGCTGGCAGGTCCCTTCCAGTTCAAGACCTGGCCGCGTGAGAGCGATGGCGTTGCCAGCGCCAAGTTCGCCGTGGTCTCGGACACCCAGGATGGCCTGGCCAACCGCCTCAAAAACATCACACAAGGCGTCATCAACAACGACTGCGCAGGCGTTGCAGCCCAATGCGCGCAAACTTTGGCCGGCTTTATGGTGCCCGGCGACCTGGTCGGCTCGGGCGGCAGCCGCAGCAACTGGAAGGACCAGTTCTTCGGCCCGCTGGCCGCCATCTCAGCCTATGTGCCGCTGATTCCGTCGCCCGGCAACCACGAGTATTTTGGGGGTGAACAAGCCAGCGCAGGTGCTGAGAAAACCTGGGCCAAGACCTACCGCAAATACTTCAACCGCATGCCTGCCAACGGATCGCTCACGCACCCGCTGCACTGGTACCACCTGGACTACCTGGGCATGCGCATTGTCGGCAGCGACTTCAACCCCGCCTCGGCCATGCACAACACCGGCGGCTGGACCAGCTATGACAATGGCCGGGGCCTGTTCCGCGCCGACTACATGAAGGAGCATCTGAACTGGTTCACCGGCCTGATGGCGCAGACCCGCGTAGACAAAAAACCGTATATGGTGCTGCTCAACCACCACCCCTGCCTGAGCGAAAAATGGCGCCAGGGCGAGGTGATGGCGACCTGCGATTTCATCGCGCAGATGGAAGACTATGGCCGCACGACCGGCGCCATCACCGCCAACCTCAACGGCCATGTGCATTTCTATGAGCGTGGCAACTCCATGAACAGCCGCCACCTCTGGCTGAATGTGGCCTCGGGCAGCGGCGCGCTGGAAGGCGCCAAGCAAAGCGATGACAGCGATCTGGACGTCATCGCCAACACCAAGCTCAGCTTTGGCTACGGCACCTTGGAAGCCCGCTTTGGCAGCGCCACCCCAGCCCTCACCTGGAAGCGCTACGACCTGGGTGCCTCCACCACCAGTGCCACACCGGACGACAGCATCGAAGTGACCAGCCAAGCGCTGGCCTTCCAGCCCACGTTGGAGCAAGCCAAGCTCGGCCAGGTCAACCCCGCAAACGTGCAGCTAGCCTACCGCACAGGCGCTGGCCCAGCGCTGTATGAAGCGCAGTGGCAGCTCTCCAAAGACCCGCAGTTTGCCCCCGGCCAGCCTGTCTACGACATCTGGGGCAACGACACCCGCCGAGAAAACTGGACCTTTGTGAACGGGGTGCGCGTCAACACGCAAAAGGATGCCGACATCGCCCGCCTGCCGCTGGGCCAATTGCTGGCCAACCCCCAACGCGTCTACCCGAACGTCGATGCCGGCAGCGCGCGCGGCAAGCTGCGCTCCGCCATCATTGCCGGCGGCAACAGCCTGCGTGACCGCTGGAGCTGCAGCTACAAGTGGGATGAGGACGGCGACAGCGGCGCAGAGCGCCAAGGCGGCCGCCAGTGCTATGCGCAGCTGGTGCAGCCCGATGGCAGCAAGGGCTCGGCTTTTGACCCCTTCCAGGGCCAGGCACCGCAAGTGCTGCAACTGGGCCAGGATGAACGCTGGTACTGGCGGGTGCGGGTGCGCGATACCCACCTGAACTGGTCCGACTGGAGCACGACAGGCTCGTTTGAGCTGGGCAACCCGGCACCCGAGCCCCAGCCGCCCGTGCAAGACCTGGTCAATACCACGCTGCCAACCCCGGGTGGCGGACTGCCCGCACTGGATCTGAACATCCAGGCCGCCACCCGCTGCGACCAGTCCAACGCCAGCATCAGCCCCGTGCCTGCTGACCTGCTGCCCGCCGGGCTTAAAGCAGCCACCGGCCTGGTGTCATTCAGCCTCTCGGGCTGCGAGCACAGCGGCTTCAGCGCCCAGGTCCGCCTGAGCGTGCCGGCCTCCTTGCCCGCCAACAGCCGGGTCATGAAGGTCCACACGAATGCAGACGGCCAACGGGTGGTCAGCGATATCGCAGGGGCCAGCATCACCGGTGGTATCGCCAACTACACCGTCACCGACGGCGGCCCGCTGGACGAAGACGGCCTGGTCAACGGCGCCATCGTCGATCCGGTGCTGGTCGCCGTGCCTGCCGATGTGGTGGTGCCCCAGCCGCAAGCGGCCCGTCCGGTGCCGGCCAACCAGCCGCTGGCGCTGCTGCTGGCATCGCTGCTGTTCCTGGCCCTGGCTGCTGCCGCACGCCGCCAGCGCTGAACGGCCTGCCGCCGCAGCGCATGCCGCTGCGGCCCACAGCCCCCCTCTGCACGCTGCCGTCAAGGCCAGCATGGCCTGGCTTTGGCGGCGGCGTGTACTGCAAAATAGCGCAGGCCTCGCAACCGCCTGCGCCTTCAAGGAAATGCATTCATGCTGCAAGAAGACCGCTTTGTCCGCATCCAGTCGCTGCTCGCCTCCATCGACCGGCTCAGCACCGACCGACTCATCCAGGACATGCAGGTCTCACGCGAAACCGTGCGCCAGGACCTGCTGGCCCTCGAATCCATGGGCCTGGTGCGGCGGGTGCACGGCGGCGTGGCCCGCGTCACCCAGGACGAGCCCCCTTTTGTGCAACGCCAGGCGCTGCGGGTGGCAGAGAAGCGCGCCATCGCCAAGGCGGCGGTCAAGCGCCTGCAGCCCGGCCAGATGGTGTTTGTCGATGCCGGCACCACCACGGCCATCCTGGCCGAAGAGCTCAGCCTGATCGGTCGCCTGGTCGTGGTCACCAACTCCATCACCGTCGCCCTCAAGCTGGCGGGCACCCAGGCTACGGCTGGCACGGCCAATGCCCTGCGCGTGGTGCTGCTGGGCGGTGACACCAACCCGGAAATCCCCTGCACCTTTGGCGAGGTCACCCTCAACGAAATCCGCCGCTACCGCGCCGATGTCACCCTGCTCTCACCCGTGGGCATCAGTGCGCAAGACGGCATCACCTTTGGCAACGAACATGAAGCGAGCCTGGCCACCGCGATGGCCGAGCAATCCTCGTCCATGCTCGTGCTGGCCGACTACAGCAAGATAGGGGTACGAAGCCGCTATGCGGTGGCCTGCCCCTCGGCCCAGCAGACCTTGATCACCAATGCCCACCCGGACAACACCGAGGCCTTGGCAGCGCTGAGCGCCCAGGGGGTGGCCGTCACTCCTGTCTGATACCTCTGGCGAAGCGCCACCGGCTTTCAAGCCTGCAGTGGCGCGCTGACTTCGGCGCCCACCCAGGCCGCATACGCCGCGCTGGCCTGGCTTTCCCCCCATAGCCACTGCGGCAGCGCATAGGGATGCAATGGCAGCAGTTCGCGCTGCAAGGCCTGCAAGCGCTGCGGCGTGGTCTTCCAGGTGATGCGCCATTCATCGCCCTGCTGCAACTGACCGTCCCACCAATAGTGCGAATGGATTTTCTCCACCTGGGCGCAAGCGGCGAGCCGGGCTTTGACCCCTGCCTGCGCCAGCGTCTGAGCGGCCCGTTCGCTGTCCACCGTTGTGCTGGCCCAGGCCACCAGGCAGTTGCCTGCGGGGCCGGGCACCATGGCCAAGGTATTCATGCGTCAACTCCATGATTTTCATCAAACATGCTGCAGTTTAATAGCCGCATCCAGCGCGGCCCAACACTGGTAATTTATCCATGTTTTTCGGGGCCGGTGTGGAACTTATCCACAGGCCACCGCCTCCAACCGCCCATCACGCGGAATCGGATGTCAGACAGCCGCTTGCCGCGCCGCCATCGGCACCGTAAAGAAACTTGAAGACTATCAAAAATAGGAGCATTCTTTTCTTTACTGGTAACGATTATGCGGTTTCTTAGCCGAATCTTAAACCGGCAAATACCGCACCGGCTGGAGGGAACTCCCACAGCCTCAAGGGACTCCTACCGGTGTTACTATGTATCGCATAGACGAAAGGACTTCTAGCGTGACAACTCATTCTGGAGCCGCCACCATTTCTACCGCATTGGCTCCTGCAAACCCATGGTCGTTGGTACCACCCCTGGGCAATCTGGACGCGTACATCACTGCGGCCAACCGCATCCCCATGCTCACCCCCGAGGAAGAGCTGGGATACGCCAAAAAACTCAAGGAAAACGGCGATGTCGAAGCCGCTGGCCGCTTGGTGCTGTCGCACTTGCGCCTGGTGGTGTCCATTGCGCGCCAGTACATGGGCTACGGCCTGCCACACGGCGATCTGATCCAGGAAGGCAATGTCGGCCTGATGAAGGCCGTCAAGCGCTTTGACCCGGACCAGGGCGTGCGCCTGGTCAGCTACGCCATGCACTGGATCAAGGCCGAGATCCACGAATACATCCTGAAGAACTGGCGCATGGTCAAGGTGGCGACCACCAAGAGCCAGCGCAAGCTGTTCTTCAACCTGCGCTCGATGAAGCAGGGCTTCAAGGCCGACGCTGGCATGGAAGACGGGACCATGCACCGCGAAACGCTGACCGAGAGCGAAATCGACGCCATGGCCGCGCACCTGAATGTCAAGCGCGAAGACGTGATCGAGATGGAAACCCGTTTGTCCGGCGGCGATATCTTGCTCGACCCCAGCCCCTCCGACGACGGCGAGCAGGCCTATGGCCCGATTGCCTACCTGGCCGATGCCTCGCACGAACCAACCGCGATGATCGAATCGCGCCAGCGCGACTACCTGGCTACCGACGGTATCCAGGAAGCGCTGGCCACCCTGGACGAGCGCAGCCGCCACATTGTGGAAGAGCGCTGGCTCAAGGTGAACGACGATGGTTCGGGCGGCATGACCCTGCACGACCTGGCGGCCGTCTATGGCGTCAGCGCCGAGCGGATTCGCCAGATCGAATCGGCCGCGATGAAGAAAATGCGCAAGGCCTTGGCCGAATATGCCTAAATAGAAAATAATTAATCAAAATGAGAGATTGATATTTAATTTATATTAAATACAATAAAAAACGCACAGTCCTTCGGGCTTGTGCGTTTTTTTATGGCCTGTATGAAACTTGGCGATTGCATTACGAACCCTCCCGCCACTGTTCATGCGAAACTGGAGCTCCTATGACACTTCAATTGCCTCGCCGCCTGATGGTGGCCACCCTGGTCGCATTGGCCACTACCAGCACTCTGGCTGCGGACAATTGGCCCAGCAAACCCCTGCACCTGATCGTGGGCTTTCCGGCGGGCTCGTCGCCTGACCTGACGGCCCGCGCGCTGGCCGAACCGCTGGAAAAAGCCCTGGGCCAGCCCATCATCGTTGAAAACAAAGTAGGCGCCGGTGGCAATATCGCCGCCGAGTACGTGGCACGCGCCACCGATGGCTATACCTTCAGCGTGATGATCAACGGCAATATGACGATTGCCCAGATGCTCAACCCGGCCATCCGCTACAACCCGCTGACCGACCTGCAGCCCGTCGGCCTGATTGGCGTAGCCCCGCTGGTGCTCGTCGCGCCCGCCAAAGCCCCTGAAGGCAAGGCCTTCTTTGAGGCCGCCACCCAGGCGGGCAGCAGCTGGAGCTATGGCTCGCCCGGCGTGGGCACCATCGGCCACCTGGGCATGGAACTGCTCAAGAGCCGCGCCAAGATCAAGCCCGAACACATCCCCTACCCCGGCTACCCCCAGGTGTTCAACGGCATCCAGGGTGGCGATCTGCAGCTGTCCATGCTGCCCCCGGCGCTGGCGATGAACCAGATCCAGGCCGGCAAGCTGCGCGGCATCGGGGTGACCTCGGCCGCCCGCAGCCCACTGGCGCCGGGCTTGCCCAGCCTCAAGGAGCTGGGCATTGCCAACTACGACATGGAAATCTGGAACGCCGTGGCCGCCCCCAAGGCCATGCCCAAGGCCCATGTCGAGAAGCTGGCCCTCGCCGTAGGCGAAATTGTGCGCAGCCCCGAGATGCGCCAGAAGCTGGC
The DNA here is from genome assembly GCF_024809975.1 of Comamonas sp. BIGb0152. Taxonomy (GTDB): domain Bacteria; phylum Pseudomonadota; class Gammaproteobacteria; order Burkholderiales; family Burkholderiaceae_C; genus Comamonas. The sequence goes on along the minus strand of NZ_JANUDY010000009.1, from coordinate 84,480 downwards.
CTTGCAAGGCTGGCAAGCCGTGGGCAGCTCGCCCGAAGGCCTGAAAAACCGCATTGATGCCGATGTGAAAGCGCTGGGCGCCATCATCCAAGAGCAAAACATCCGCGCACAATGACCGCCGCCCAAGTCTTCTCCGATCTCAGCGCCTGGCAGGTGATGGCTTGGGGCCTGGTGTTTTTCAGTGCGCTGTATGTGGCAGGTGGCCTCGGCATGACCGCCCTCACCGGCTTTTTGCAGCGGCGCGGCATCGGCCGGGTGCTCGATACCCGGCCGCTCAAGCCCGACCAGTTGCGGCGCGAGTGGCGCCAGTCCTTCCATTCCATCCTCGTGTTTGGCCTGGGCATGGTCGTGCCCTGGGGCTTTGTGCAACTGGGCTGGGCGCATTTCGCCGTGGCACCCAGCGGCTGGCAAATTGCCATCGAGATCTGGGTGCTGTTGATCTGGAACGATGTGCATTTCTGGATCAACCACCGCCTGCTGCACACGCGCTGGTTCAAGCGCTTCCATGGCGACCACCACCGCTCGGTCGTGGTCACCCCCTGGTCGACCTACAGCTTTCACCCCATCGAGGCGATGATGCTGGGCAATGTCATCCTGCTGCCCATGCTGCTGCATGACTTTGCCTTCTGGTCACTGGCTTCGGTGCCGGTGTTCAGCCTGTTCCTCAATGCGGTGGGCCATGCCAATTACGACTTCTTCCCGCGCGTAGGGCCCCGCCACCCGCTGGCCGCCAGCCGCCGCCACCACCTGCACCATGCGCGGCCCGCAGGCAACTACGGCTTTGCGCTGGCCTTTATGGACCGCCTGATGCGCAGCGAAGCAGACCCACTGCCGCCGCGCCCTGCGCCCGGTCGCCCCGCTGCCTGACCGCTTTGGCATGACCCGCGACGACAGCCCGCCACCGCCTCCTACTGCCTCCCGTAAGTGGCCCCGGCTGCGCCATTGGCGCGATTGGCAGTCGCTGCTGTACATGCTGGCCCTGCCCTTGATCGCCGCGTGGCAGTGGCAGCATGGCCTGGTCTGGTGGCTGTACCTCGTGGGCCTGTTCCTGACCCTGGGCATCGGCGTCATCCACCACAACCACACCCATCTGCGCATGTGGACGGGGCCGCACAGCCGCTGGGCCAACCGCGCCACCGACTACGCTTTGACCCTCCTGCAGGGCCACCCCACCTTTGTGTTCTGGCCCGCCCATGTGGGCAACCACCACCGTTACAAACACGGCGAGCAGGACATCGCCCGCACCTACCGCTTTGGCGGCGACAGCAACCACCTCGGGGGCTACCTGCTGCATCCGCTGCAGGCCGCCTGGGTGCTGTACCCGCTGTTCATCCGCTGGCTGGCGGGCCTGCGCCAGCGCAGCCCGGGCGCCTTTCGCTACTGCATGGGCCAGTACGCGCTGTGGCTGGGCACCTGGGCGGGGCTGCTGGCGCTGGATTGGAAAAAGGCCCTGGTCTTTGTCATCCTGCCGCAGCTCCATGGCCTGCACTGGCTGCTGGCCACCAACTACCTGCAACATGCCCATGCCGATGGCCGCAAGCCACCCAAGCCAAAAAACGATACCGATGGTGGCATGCTGAACTACGCGCGCAATTTTGAAGGCATGGTCAACCCCTTGCTCTTTAATATCGGCCTGCACACCGCCCACCATGAGTGCCCGCATGCCCACTGGTCCGCGTTGACACAGTTGCATGCCCAGGTATACCGACACCGGGTCCACCCGGGGCTCAATGAGGGGGGCCTGTTGCCCTATATGGCACGGGTCTTTGTTGGAGGGCTGGTGCGCCGATCGGCACGCAGCCGGTCGCTGATGCCGCCTATGGAGAAAAAGTAGTCATCTATGCCAGTCGCTTACTCGCAGGTCTATATCGAATCCGCCGGTCACTTCATGCCCGGCGCCCCCATTGCCAACGATGGCATGGATGCCTATGTGGCGCCGCTCAACCGGCTGTCCGAGCGCCTCAAGCGCCGCATCCTGGCGGAGAACGGCATCCAGCAGCGCCACTACGCCATCGCCCCGGATGGCAGCACCACCTACAGCAATGCCCAGATGGCAAAAGGCGCCATCGAGGCCGCGCTGGCGCAGGCTGCGCGCCCCATCGCTGATATCGGCTTTCTGGCCAGTGGCTCCTCAGGCGGCGATGCGCTGATGCCCGGCTTTGCCAGCATGATCCAGGGCGAGATGGCCGCCCCGCCGATGGAGCTGCTCAGCGTGCATGGCGTCTGCGCGGCCAGCGTGGGCGCGCTGCAAAGCGCGGCGCTGGCGGTGGAGCACGGCACGCATGCCCATGCGCTGGCCGTGGCCAGCGAGATGCCGTCCAGGCTCTTCAAACGCTCGCGCTACGCGAGCCAGGGCTACAACACCGATTTTGACGCGCACTTTTTGCGCTGGATGCTCAGCGATGGCGCCGGCGCCGTGCTGCTGGGCCAAGGCGCCGCGCTGCCCCAACGCCCCGACCTGCGCCTGAAACTGCGCTGGACCCACCAACGCAGCTTTGCCGGCGACTACCCCGTGTGCATGCAGCTGGGGCTGACGCATGACCGCCAGCGCAGCCATTTGGATTTCCCCTCCTGGGCCGAGGCCGAGGCCGCTGGCGCGCTGTCCTTGCGCCAGGACATCCGCTTGCTGCCCCACCTGTTTGATGTCTGCATCCACGAGTACGCCCGCATCGCCCACCAGGGCTGGCTGCCCGCGCGCGGCATTGACCACTTTCTGTGCCACTACTCGTCAGAGAAGTTCATCCCCGTGGTGGATGAACTGCTGAACAAGGCGCAGCTGTCGATTCCGCGCGAGCGCTGGTGGAGCAACCTGGCCTGGCGCGGCAATACCGGTGCCGCCTCGATATTTGTGATGCTTGCCGAGTACCTGCAGACCGAACACGAACGCTTGAAACCCGGCGACACGATGCTGTGCTTTGTGCCCGAGTCCGGCCGCTTTACTGCCGGCTACATGCTGCTGGAGGTGGAGCCCTCCACACCCGCTGCGCAGGCGACCACCCGCAGCGCCGCAGCCCCAGCCCAACGCGCCCCCCAGGCCACAGCGGCCCCTGAAAGCGCGCTGATTGCCCCGCCGCATGACCCGGCCGCCGCCCCCACGGGCCTGGCCCCCTTGCTGACCGAGCTGGCCAGCATCTGGCACGACTACCGCTCCCAGGTCTGGCGCACGCCGCTGGTCCACCGCATCCACAGCGGCCAACTACAGCAGGCCGACTATGTGCGCTGGATGAGCCAGTGGGTGCCCCAGGTGCGCGAAGGCAGCCTCTGGATGCGCGAAGGTGCCGCTTCGCTCACAGGGGCCTATGCCGAGCTGGCCGCGTTGATGGGCGTGCATGCCAGCGAGGAGCAGAACGACTTCAAGATCCTGCACCAGGACTACTTGAACGCTGGTGGCACCGAGACCGATATCAACCAGCTGCGCCGCAACCCCGGCGGCGAAGCGCTCAACAGCTACCTGCACAGCCTGGCAGCCACCCCCAACCCCATCGGTCTCTTGGGCGCCATCTACATCATCGAAGGCACGGGCCAGCGCATTGTGCCCAGCCTGCTGCCGCTGCTGCGCCAGCACTTGGCGCTGGGCCCAGAGTGCTTTCGTTTTCTGGAATACCACGGCGCCAATGACGAAGACCACCTGGAGCGCTGGCTGCTGGCCGTGCAGATGGTGATGGCGCTGGATGAGACGGGCAAAGCAGCCGCTGCCATTGCGGCCACCGCACGCCATACCGCAGCGCTCTACCTGATGCAGTTCCGGCACATTCTGGATGCCACGGCCACGGAGAGCGCGCGATGACCGATTTCCGCGACATCCCCCACGACGAGCGCGACCCCAACCCCTGGTTGGCGCTTTATCTGGACGACAGCACACCCCTGCCTGACCATGTCAAAGCCGCCTGGCTCAAGGATTCCAGCAGCCGCTCGCGCCAGTTTCTGCTGCCCTTTGTGCGCCCGCTGGCGCGCATCAGCATCATCTTGATCCAGATCCTCAAGGTGCTGCTGCCCAAGCGCTGGGCGCACTCCAAGCTGCTGCACCGCACGCTGGCCTTCAGCATGAACCGCTTTGTCTCACCCGAGGCCAACTGGTTGATCATGCGGCACTTCCACCTGGGCTCGCAGATCCTGAGCTTTATCGGCGCCAATGCACCCACCCCCGTGCCCACGAAGCCGCTGGCACCGATGCAGATCGATGACATCAAGGACGAGCTGTTCTTGAAACACGACCTGAACCTGTTCAACTTTGTCATCCGACTCAACACCACCTTGCGCAGCCACGGCCAGCACATGGGCCCGGTGGCCGAGCCCGACTTTGGCATGCTGTGTGACCCGCCGCTACAGCTGGCTGCGATGCCGCATGGCCGGCTCAACATTCTTGACCTGCAAAGTGCCATCGAGGTCTACACCCCCGTCTACCAGCTGCTGCTGACCGACAATGATTTCTGGCGCGCCAGCAATTCGCTGCAGCTCGATGAGACCGTCGCCATCTATGCGGCCAAGATCCTGTCCTCGCCCGAGCATCTGGTGATGCTCAACAACAAGCACCCGCTGGTGCCCCTGTCCACCTTGCGCGCTGGCCACCGCCTGGTGCTGCATGGCCTGTCCACCGAGATGCTGCACTGCCTGCTGATGCGCATGGCCACCGGCGAGACCCCGCTGCCCAGCCGCGAGATCGCCAAGACCCGGCAAGCGGCGGGCCGGCCGGCCCAGGCCAGCTAGCCCCTTATCTACCAAAGCGCTCCATGCCCACTCCGCCGCCGGAACACCCCTGCACCCAACCGCCCTGGCAGCCTTGCGGCGCAAGCCATGTCGCCGTGTATGGCACCTTGCGCGCCGGGGGCGTGAACGACATTGCCCGGCTGCAGCCGGGCATCGTCTGCCTGGGCCGTACCTTGCTGACCGGCACCCTCTATGACCTGGGCTGGTACCCGGGCCTGCAATTGCAGGGCAGCGGCCAGGTGCTGGCCGAGGTCTACCCCTTGAACGATGCGCTGGAGCAGGCCATGGACGGCATCGAAGGCATTTGGCCCCAGGACATCGGCGAGTACGGCAAACGGGTGCTGACCCTGGAGCTGGCCCTGACCGGCGGCGGCCAGCAGCCGTTCGATGTGCTGGTGTACGAGGCCCTGCCTCCGGCACTGCAAGGCCGGGCGCAGATCAGCGCGCAGGACTGGCTGGACTGGATCAGCCAGCAGGGCCGCCAGCACCCGGACACCGCATTCAGCCTGAATACGCCACCCGCATAGCGCTTCGCGCCGCCAGCACTCAGCCCAGCAGCAGGCCCTGCTTTTCGATAAAGGCCACCACCTCGTCCAGGCCGTCCAGCGTTTTGAGATTCGTCATCACAAAGGGCTTGATTCCCTTGGGGCTGCTGCGCATGCGCTCGGTGTCGCTGCGCATCACCTCCAGGTTGGCGCCGACATAGGGCGCCAGATCGGTCTTGTTGATCACAAACAGATCACTCTTGGTGATGCCCGGGCCGCCCTTGCGCGGAATCTTCTCGCCGGCTGCCACATCGATCACATAGATGGTCAGGTCCGACAGCTCGGGGCTGAAGGTGGCGGCCAGGTTGTCACCGCCCGACTCGATAAAGACGATATCGGCATCGGGAAACTGGGCCAGCATGCGGTCAATCGCTTCGAGGTTGATGGAGGCATCCTCGCGGATAGCGGTGTGCGGGCAGCCGCCCGTCTCCACCCCCATGATGCGCTCGGCCGGCAGCGCGCCGCTGACGGTCAGCAGGCGCTGGTCTTCCTTGGTGTAGATGTCGTTGGTGATGGCGATCAGGTCCCATTTGTCGCGCATGGCCTTGCACAGCATCTCCAAGATGGTGGTCTTGCCCGAGCCCACGGGCCCGCCAATACCCACGCGCAAAGGGGGCAGCTTTTTGCTGCGGTGGGGGATGTGGTGCAGTGCAGTGCTCATGATCGAAAAAGCCGTGAATATTGGTGTTCATGCCGGGCCGAAAGAATGGCCAGCATCGGAGAAAAAGCCTGGCGCTGGTCGTCGTGCAGCGCCAGCGCATGGTCAGCCGCGCCCGGTATCGCCTGCGCCAGCCGCGCCAAAATGCGCTGGCCGGCGTTCTGGCCCAGCGGCACCGATTTGATCGCGGCCTGCACCATGTTCTCGGCCCAGCCAAAGGCATAGGCCAGCAACGCATCGCGCGCGCCCGCCCGCGCCAGGTGCGCAGCCAGCGCAAAGGCCAGCGGGTAGCTCGCATCCTGGGCTGCCAGCCAGTTCACCAGGGCCAGCGCCTCGGCATCGTCGGCATGGCGGTTGTGCAACCAGGCCACCAGCGAGCGTCCCATTTGCTCGGCCTGCAGGCGCAGCTCGCTGCTCTCGCGCGTCTGCAGCACCCAGGCGTTGAGCGCTACCAGGCGCGCGCGGTCATCGCTGTGCCAGGCCGACATGGCCTGGGCCAGCACCGCCATATCGCCTCGGGCCTGGCTCAGCTGCAGCTGCTCGGCAATCCAGTCTGCCGCCTGCGCCTCGTTACCTACCAACGCGGCATTCACACCCGCTTCCAAGCCTTCCGAGTAGGAGAAACCACCGATCGGCAAGGCAGGCGAGGCCAACCACATCAGCTGCAAAAAGCTGGCGGGCGACAGACTGAGGGGCTGGGTGCTCATCCGTGGTGGTGCGGATGGGCGTGGTCATGCCCGTGGTCATGGCTGTGCCCATGACCATGGTGGCTGTGGCCATCGTTGGTGACATGGCCGCCATAGGCGCCGCCTTCGGGCTCAAAGGGCAGCTCGGCTTCGACCACGGTCATGTGCATGCTGCGCAGCATGTCGGCCAGCACATGGTCGGGCTCGATCTTGAGGTGGTCTGGCTGCAGCTCGATCGGCACATGGCGGTTGCCCAGGTGGTAGGCCGCGCGCATCAAATCAAAGGCCGAACCGTGCTGCGCGCAAGCGCTGATGTGCAGCACTTTCTGCGGCGCAGCCCGCACGAGGATCAGCGAGCCGTCCTCGGCCACCAGCACATCGCCACCGCGCACGGCCTGGCCGCGTGGCAGAAAAATCGCCAGCGCACGGCCGCTGCTGTCGGTGGCGGAGAAGCGCGATTTCTGGCGCACATCCCAGTCCAGCTCGACAGACGTCGCGCGCTTGCGCAGGGCCGGTGCCAAGTCTTGGCCGCCGGGCAAACATTTGGAGATTTGCAGCATGGCCATAGCGCTTAAGCCAGTTCCAAGCGCATGAAGCAGCTGTGCGGATCAGGCTGGTAGCTGCCAAAAGGCGGGCAAGGCACAAAACCATTGCGCTCGTAAAAGCGGCGTGCCGGTGCAAAAAAGGCCTGGGTACCCGTCTCCAGGCTGATGCGCGAAGTGCCCATCGCCCTCGCCTGGCCCAGCACATAGTCCAGCACCTGCTGGGCCGCACCCGAGCCACGGTGGGCAGCATCCACCCGCATCGATTTGAGCTCCAGATGGCCAGCATCCAGCACCTTGAGTGCGCAGGTCGCCACCAGGTTGTGCGGCTCCTGCCCAGCCGTCCAGCCGGTCCACAGGTGCAGGCCTGGCGCACGCAGCTGCGCGGGGTCGAGCGCATGCACACTCTCGGGTGGCGACACGCGGCGCATGTCGCTCAGGTGCGCTTCCAAAAAGGCCAGCACGCGCGCGTCGGTGACGGGGTCACGCTTGAAAATCAATGTCATTGCCACTTCGCAATCCGGGTTCAAAACAGAAAATAACGCTGGGCCATCGGCAGGCTGCTGGCTGGCTCGCAGGTCAGCAGCTGGCCATCGGCGCGCACCGCATAGGTCTGGGCATCCACCTCCATGCGCGGGGCCAGATCGTTGTGCACCATATGCCGCTTTTGCAGGCCGCGTATGCCTTTGACGGCGGACAAGGTCTTGGCCAGGCCAAAGCGCTGGCCAATGCCCGCTGCCAGCCCCGCTTGCGAGACAAAGGTCAGCGAGGTCTTGGCAATCGCCCCGCCAAAGGCGCCAAACATCGGGCGGTAGTGCACCGGCTGCGGCGTCGGGATTGAGGCATTGGGGTCGCCCATGGCGGCCATCGCAATAAAGCCGCCCTTGAGGATGCAGGCCGGTTTAACGCCAAAGAAGGCCGGCTTCCAGATGACGATATCGGCCCATTTGCCCACCTCCAGGCTGCCCACCTCATGGCTGATGCCGTGGGCAATAGCGGGGTTGATGGTGTATTTGGCGATATAGCGCTTGATGCGAAAGTTGTCATGCCGCTCGCTGTCGCCGGGCAAGGGGCCGCGCTGCTGCTTCATCTTGTGCGCCGTCTGCCAGGTGCGCAAAACCACCTCGCCCACCCGGCCCATGGCCTGGCTGTCGGAGCTGAACATGCTGATTGCGCCGATGTCGTGCAGGATGTCTTCGGCCGCAATGGTTTCCTTGCGGATGCGGCTTTCAGCAAAGGCCAGGTCCTCGGCAATGCCTGCATCGAGGTGGTGGCAGACCATCAGCATGTCTACATGCTCGTCCAAGGTGTTGATCGTGTAGGGCCGCGTCGGGTTGGTGGAGCTGGGCAGCACATTGGCCTCGCCCACCACCTTCAAAATATCGGGCGCATGGCCGCCGCCCGCGCCTTCGGTGTGGAAGGTGTGGATGGTGCGGCCCTTGAATGCCGCCACCGTGTCTTCGACAAAGCCGCTCTCGTTGAGCGTATCGGTATGGATCGCCACCTGGGTGTCGGTCAGCTCGGCCACATCCAGGCAGTTGTCGATGGCGGCGGGCGTGCTGCCCCAGTCCTCGTGCAGCTTGAGGCCAATCGCGCCGGCATCAATCTGCTCATGCAAAGCCAGCGGCAGGCTGGCATTGCCCTTGCCCAAAAAGCCCAGGTTCATCGGGAAGGCATCGGCCGCCTGCAGCATGCGCTCCATGTTCCAGGCGCCGGGCGTGCAGGTCGTCGCAAAGGTGCCGGTGGCCGGGCCGGTGCCGCCACCAATCATCGTGGTCACGCCGCTGGTCAGCGCTTCTTCGATTTGCTGGGGGGCGATGAAATGGATGTGCGTGTCGATGCCGCCGGCGGTGACGATGTTTCCTTCGCAGCTGATGATCTCGGTGCCCGGGCCAATGGTGATGTCCACGCCCGGCTGGGTATCGGGGTTGCCGGCCTTGCCAATCGCGGCAATGCGGCCGGCCTTGAGGCCAATGTCCGCCTTGACGATGCCCCAGTGGTCGATGATCAGCGCATTGGTCAACACCGTGTCCATCGCGCCTTGCGCGCTGCTGCGCTGGCTTTGCGCCATGCCGTCGCGGATGGTCTTGCCACCGCCAAACTTCACTTCTTCGCCATAGCCACCGGCCCGCAAGGTGAAGTCCTGCTCCACCTCCACGATCAGCGCGGTATCGGCCAGGCGCAGGCGGTCACCCACCGTGGGCCCATAGGTTTCTGCGTATGCGCGTCTGTCCATCGTTGCCATCAGAACCTTCCTGTCTTAGAACGCTGGCACAGCGTGCCGGGCCTCATTCCAGCGCCCCTTGCACCAGGCCGCGAAAGCCATAGATCTGCCGGTCGCCGCCAATGTCCACCAGCTCCACGGTGCGCTGCTGGCCGGGCTCAAAGCGCACGGCCATGCCGCTGGCGATATGCAGGCGCATGCCATGGGCTGCCTGGCGGTCGAAGCTCAGGCCGGCATTGGTCTCGGCAAAGTGGTAGTGCGAGCCCACCTGGATGGGCCGGTCGCTGGCGTTGTGCACCACCACGGTGGTGGTGCGGCGCCCGGGGTTCAGTACATGTTCGCCGTCGTCCAGCAGCAGTTCACCGGGGATCATCGCGTGCCCCTTTTCAGGCCAGGCGGGTCAGCATGACCGCGCCCAACGCCGCTGTGGCCCCGCCTGCCAGCTTGGCCAGCCAGCGGTGGCGCTGCATCAGGGCCTTGCCCAGCACCATGCCACCCACATGCAGCAAGGCCGAGCCCAGCGCCATGCCCGCCAAGGCACCCACGGAGGCCCAGCCGGTATCCGCCGCCAGTTCAAACCCATGGGCTGCCCCATGGAAAAACGCAAACACGCCCGCCAGCGCAGCGGCCAGCACCCAGGGCATCTGCTTTTGCACCGCCACCAACAGGCCCAGCACCAGCACCGATGCGGCAATCATCGGCTCCACACCCGGCACCCACAGCCCCGCAAAGCCGGCCAGCGCACCGGCCACCAGCAGGGCCACAAAGGCGGCCGGTGCGCGCCAGGCGGGCGTTACGGTCAGCGCGCTCCAGGCGCCTACCGCCAACATCGCGGCCATGTGGTCGGCACCGGTAAAGGGGTGGGCAAAGGCATGGCCAAAGCTGCTCAGAAAGCCATGGTGGCCGCCGCCATCGCCGCCCACATGGGCGAGCGCAGACAGGGGCAAGGCCGCAGCGGCGGTGGCCAAAGCGGCAGAAAATTTCTTGAAGGTCATGGTCTTGGGGTGCGCGAGAAGAATTGGGGGGTTCAGACAATCGGCTCATGCACGGTGACGAGCTTGGTGCCATCGGGGAAGGTGGCCTCGATCTGGATATCGGCAATCATTTCGGGAATGCCATCCATCACATCGGCGCGGGTCAGCACTGTGCGGCCAGCGCTCATCAGCTGGGCAACGGTACGGCCATCGCGTGCGCCCTCCATCACAAAGGCGCTGATCAGCGCTACCGCTTCGGGGTAGTTGAGCTTGAGCCCCCGTGCCAGGCGCCGCTCGGCCAGCAGGGCGGCGGTAAAGATCAGCAGCTTGTCTTTTTCGCGAGGTGTCAGTTCCATACCGAGAGCAAAGCAAGGCACATGCCAACCACAGCAGGCCAGCGCCCGCTGCACGCTTTCTGTGCCGGCATATCGCCATCGGCACCACAACGCAGCATCAGCGGCCCCTGCGCACCAAATCGGTACATGCCACAACCCAGAGCGGTGCAGAACCTGGCACGTGGCTTGCAGAGCCCTGGCATGTCTTTCGGATTCCAACTGCACCCCCTCTCGGCCCCAGGGCCTTGCCGTCCACGCCATGGCCGCTGCGCGCGACGGCCATGAGCTGGCATGCCCAACTCGACCTGCGCTACGCCCTGCAGGCGGGCAAGACCTCCGTGCAGTTCAGCCACGATGGCCCACTGCGCATTCTCAAAAGTCTTTACCCCGAAGGCGCTGGCATTTGCCACAACGTGCTGGTGCACCCACCGGGCGGGCTGGTGGGTGGCGATGTGCTGGATATCTCGGTCGAGGTAGGTGCGGGGGCCCATGCGCTGGTCACCACGCCAGGAGCGACACGCTTCTACAAAACCAATGGCCAGCCGGCCTTGCAGCGCACCCGCCTGCAACTGCAGGCCGGTGCCCGGCTGGAATGGCTGCCGCTGGAAGCCATTGCCTACAACGCCTGCGTGGCCGCGAACGAGCTGCAGATGGAGCTGGCGCCCGATGCGCAGTTGCTGACCTGGGATATCACTGCGCTGGGCTTGCCGCTGGCCAGCCAGCCTTTTGTCGAAGGGGTGTTTTCGCAGCACATTGCCTGGCCGGGGCATTTTCTGGAGCGTGGCCGCATCCAGGCGGACGACGACCTGCTGCTCAATGGCCAATTGGGACTGGCGGGCCAGCGCTGCATGGCCAGCCTGATTTATGCCTGCGGCTCCCCGATACCCCGTGCGCAACGCGAGGCGCTGCTGGAGAGCACGCAGATGCTTTTAGAAGCCGCCCCTGCGGAAGTGATGGCGGGGGTGACTGCCCCCAACGAGCACATGCTGGTGCTGCGCAGTCTGGCACCGGTGGTGGAGCCAGCGATGCAACTGTGGAAGACGGTGTGGGGCCACTGGCGCAGCAGCCTGTTGGGGCTGCCGGCGCAACGCCCGCGTATCTGGTCGATGTGAGCGGAGCCCTTGCTCAGCGCTTTTAAGCGTTTAAGCGTCTAAGCGCTTATGCGCCGTCGATCAGCTGTTCGATATCTTTGGCGAGCGTATCGACGGGCGTGCCATAGCGGCTGTACAAGCGCAGGCGGCCTTCCGGGTCAAAGATATAGTCGCCAGCGGTATGGTCCATGGTGTAGCTGCCGGGGGTCTGGCCGTCGACCCGCTTGTAGTACACCTTGAAGTCCTTGGCCATCTTGGCCGTTTCCTCGTCGCTGCCGCGCAGCGCCAGAAAGCTGGGGTCAAAGTTGGCCAGGTAGGCTTGCAGAATCTCGGGCGTGTCGCGCGATGGATCGACCGAGGCAAAGATAACCTGCAGCTTGTCACCCTTGGCGCCGAGCTTTTGCTTGACGGCAGCCAGGTCGCCCAAGGTGGTGGGGCAGACATCGGGGCACTGGGTAAAGCCAAAGAACACCAGCACCACCTTGCCTTTGAAATCAGCCATGCTGCGGCGTTGGCCATGCTGGTCGGGCATGGAGAAATCCTGCCCGTATTCTTTGCTGCCCGTCAGGTCAATGGCGTTGAAATCGGCCTTGGATTTGCAGGCCGTCAGGACCCCAGCCGTCGAGGCCAGTACGGCCGAGCCGGCCAGCCAGCGAAGAGCATTGCGCTTGTTCATTGCAGAGTTACCAGGTCACATAGTGGTCCACCAGCAGCGCCACAAACAGCAAGCTGAGGTAGATGAGCGAGAAACGGAAAGTCTTGCGTGCCAGCGCATCGGAGTAATTGCGCCACAGCGCAAAGGCATAGCCAAAGAACCCGGCACCCAGCACCACGGCGGCGACCAGATAAATCCAGGAGCTCATCTGGATGATGAAGGGCAGCAGGCCGGCGGCAAACAAGACCACGGTGTAGAGCAAGACCTGCACGCGGGTGTAATAGTTCCCATGGGTGACCGGCAGCATCGGCAGACCGGACTTGCGGTAGTCCTCGACCCGGTACAGCGCCAGCGCCCAAAAATGCGGAGGCGTCCACAGGAAGATGATCAAAAACAGCAGCAGCGCCTGGGGCGACACATCGCCCGTCATCGCCGCCCAGCCCAGCACCGGCGGCATGGCGCCCGATGCACCGCCGATCACGATGTTCTGCGGCGTCAGGGGCTTGAGGATCACCGTGTAGATGACGGCATAGCCCACAAAGGTCGCAAAGGTCAGCCACATGGTGATGGCATTGATCCAGACGATCAGGATGGCCGAGCCGGCGATGCACAGGGTGGCCGAGAACAGCAGGGTCTGCCGATTGGACAGCTCGCCACGCGCGGTGGGGCGCCAGGCCGTGCGCTTCATCCGCGCATCAATGCCCTGCTCTACCAGGCAGTTGAAGGCGGCGGCAGCGCCTGCCACCAGCCAGATGCCCACGCAAGCCACCAGCATGCGCAGCAACTCGGCCACAGTGGGCACACCGGGCACGGCCAGCACCATGCCGATCAGCGCGCAAAACACAATCAGCTGCACCACCTTGGGTTTGGTCAATGCATAGAACTGTGCAAAGCGGTTCGGCATGGGCGTTGCGGCAAGTTCGGTCATCGGGGCACTCAGTCTTTGTTCCATACAGCGTAATCAGCTCGCAGCACTGCGGGCAGGTTTGGGGCCTGCAGTACACCAGATCCAGGTCAGCACCACCATGATGGCGGCAGCGCCCCCGGTGTGCAAAACGGCCGCCAGCATCGGCCAGTCCAGCACCACATTCGACAGCCCGGTGGCAAACTGCAGCACCGTCAGGCCAATCAGCCAGCGGCGCTGCTGCCTGAGCAGCGGCACGGTGCGCAAGGTCCATCCCAGCCACAGCAAGGCGGCGATCACCAGATAGGCAAACAGCCGGTGCATGTAGTGGATGGCCACCAGCGCTTCATAGCTAATGTGCGCGCCGTCGGCCAGGAACCCCAGCGGGCGCCAGATCTGGAAGCCATCAAAGTTCATTGCTGGCCACCAAGCGCCATTGCACATCGGAAAGCTAGTGCAGGCCAGCACCGCATAGTTGGTACTGACCCAGCCACCCAAGGTCACCTGCGCAAACACCAGCAGCGCGGTGACCATGACCATGCCGCGCAACAGGCGTGGCACTGGGACTAACCCTAGATTATCGGCAAATTGCGTGTGGCGCGTTGCCTGCACGGTTAATAGCATCAGCAGCACCGTGCCGCCCAGCAGGTGCAGGGTCACGATCGCCGGGAAAAGTTTCATGGTCACCGTCAGCGCTCCAAAGGCGCCCTGGATCAGCACCCAGACCAGGGTGACCGTGGGCCACCAGGGGCTGATCGGCTGCGCCCCCGCACGTTTGCGCTGCAGCCAGGCGCTGGCGGTCAGCACAATGATCAGGCCGCCCACGGCGGTAGCCAGGTAGCGGTGGATCATCTCCACCCAGGCCTTGCCATGCGTGACCGGCCCGGTCGGCATGGCCGCTTGCGCGGCGGAAATCTCGGCATGCGCGCCGATCGGGCTGGCATTGCCGTAGCAGCCCGGCCAGTCGGGGCAGCCTAGGCCGGAATCGGTCAAGCGCGTAAATGCGCCAAACATCACCAGATCAAAAGACAGGAACAGGGTCAATACCGCCAGCACCTGCAGGCGCTTGAGCGGTGTAGCACCCCGGTGGCGCCACCAAATCCAGACAATCGGCCCCAGCGCAATGATGGCGCCCGTGAGCAACAACCGCGCCAGCGGCGCGAAATCATACAAATCCTGCGAAGTCATACTAGCTATCCACTACCGCCCTTCCTGGTCCCAACTGGACGACGCACGCAGCAAGCGCTCCAGATCCTTGCGCGCCTTGGCCGCATCGGAGCGGTCAAGCCGGGCCGGAAACCGCATCATCCAGTGGCCCAGCGGGTCCACCACATACAAATGTTCGCCCAGCTGCTGGCCGGCGGCCGGCTGCAGCCACTGGGCCACCAGCGCCTGGGGCACCCGCAGCACGGTGGCCTGGTCCATCGCGGCGCGCAGCGCCGGAGGTGGCACGCCGTCATCGGTGACCAGCCAGACCCAGTCCAGCCGGTCTTTTTCGCGGCCCAGGCTCTCGCGCAACTGGCGCTGCAGGTAGAGGTTGTTCTGGCAGACCTCGTCGCAGGCCGCGCCCGAGGCGCTCAGCAGCAACCACTGCCCCTTGAGGCTTTGCAGATCAAAGGGCTGGCCATCGAGGGTTTGCACCTGCGCGGCCGGAATCGTCGGTTGCTGGCTGACCAGCTCGCCAAAATTGCGCCGCCCCTCGGGCCGGATCACGTAATAGGTGAAGTAGGAGGCAATCACCGGTGCCGCACAGACCAGCAGCACCAGCAGCATCTTGAGGCGGCCGCTGCGCGAACGCTCAGCCACCTCCAGCGCCGCCTCGGCCTGCTCGGCAGGCGGCAAGCCATGCACGGTCAGGCCCAGCAGCGCCTCATCCGCGGGCGGTGGTGCCTGCGTGGCGGCGGCGTCGAAGGACACGTCGGACAATTTGGAACCAGACATAGAGGATCGCAATCAGGCTACACAGACCAAACCATTGAAATGCATAACCATAATGCTTTTCCACGCCGCTGCCTACTACGGACCAGTCGCGCAAAAGGCCATCACTGGACGGCCCCGTCTGCACCACGGTCAGCGCAGCCAGGGCCTGGCCTGTCTCCTGCGCGTAACTGTCGGTATCGAGATTTTGCCGGATTCGGGAAACCCCTGGGGTACCGGCGGGCGTCGGCAGCTCGAAAAGCCGTGCCGGCTGGCCCGCAACGCGGCCCTGCACTTGCACAGTACCCGCAGGCGTTTGCACATCAGGCAAGGTCAGCCGGTCTTCAAAATTGCGGGGTGCCCAGCCGCGCTGCACCAGCACGGTCTGCGGCTGGCCTGGGGCTGCCTCGCCCAGCAAGCGCAGCGGCGTCAGCACATAGAAGCCGGGGCGCGCCTGCATCTGGCGGTTGTCCAGGTAGACGGTGTACGCGGGCAACCATTCACCACGCAGTACCACCTGCCGGTGCTGCAGGCTGGCCCTTTCGGCCTCGCCCATGGGCTGCAGCAAGCTGGCCCCGTCCAGCGCCGGCAAGGCGGCACGGGCATCCAGCTGTGCCTGGTAGGCCAGCTTCTGATCGGCGCGGCGCAGCTGCCAGAATCCCAGCGAGGCGGTCAGCAGCATCGAGGCCGCTGCGGCTATGGTGATCAGCAAAAAACGCAGGCGTTCATTGCGTTCGACGGCGGAGGGAGAGGCGGATACAGCGGGCATCTGTGGGTTATACCGTGCGCCGATATCCGCAGCCAGCACGACCCGCATCTGCGACCAAAAAGCGGATGGCATTGGGGTGGCCGCCGATGGTGCCCTGCTTAGTGCTGCCGCACAATGGCAGCAAGCACCGGGATGCGGCGGTACACATCGCCAGCCTACATACCCTGCCGTTAAAAATTTCCGAGGACAGCACCATGCACCTGCTCATCGCACTCGCCTTTGTGGTGATACTCGCCTGCCTGGCCGCTGCCGGGCTGTTCATGTTGCGCGGCAACCAGTCCGAAGCCGGTAGCAAGCGCATGGCCTGGGCGCTGACCTTGCGCATAGCGATATCCGTGTTGGTGTTTGCCGGCATCTTGCTGGCCTGGAAGCTGGGCTACTTGCAGCCCCATGGCATTCCGCTGGGGGCTTAAGCACCCTCTTCCAAGAGTCGGGCCTGCGCACCCACAGCGCGCCAAGCCCGTCGCTCTCACATCCAGTAGACGACGACGTAAAGGCCCAGCCAGACCACATCAACAAAGTGCCAGTACCAGGCTGCCCCTTCAAAGCCAAAATGCTTCTTGGCCGTGAAATGGCCTTTTTGCAGACGCAAGGTAATGACCAGCAGCATGAGCATGCCCACAAACACATGCAGGCCGTGGAAGCCCGTGAGCATGTAGAAGGTGGAGCCGTAAGCACCGGAGTTGAGCTTGAGGTTCAGTTCGGTGTAGAGGTGGTAGTACTCATAGCCCTGTACGCACAGGAAGATGATGCCCAGCACGACAGTCATCCACATGAAGCGGATGCATTTGCGGCGCATATCGGCCTGCAGTGCATGGTGGGCAATGGTCAGGGTGACACCCGATGTCAGCAGCAAAGCGGTATTGATGGTGGGCAGCCAGAAAGGGCCCACGGTCTGGAACGGATCGACCGTGCCCGCCGGCGAGCCGGTGGCGCCCATTTCCACACTCGGCCAGACGGCCTTGAAGTCGGGCCAGAGAATGGCATTGTCCAAGCTGCCCAATGCTGGCAGCGAATGGGCCCGGGCCCACCACAGCGCGGTGAAGAAGGCGCCAAAGAACATCACCTCCGAGAAGATGAACCAGCTCATGCTCCAGCGGTAGGACAGGTCGATGCGGTGGCTGTACAGCCCCTGCTCGCTCTCGCGGATCGCATCGCCAAACCACTGGTAGAGCACAAACAGCCACCAGGCAATGCCGACAAAGAGCAGGTACATGCCCCAGGTGTGGCCGTTGACCCAGTTGCCTGCACCGGCAATCACAAAGCCCAGGCCAATGGCCGCCATCACCGGGTGGCGGGACTCGGCCGGAACATAGTAGTACGGTGTGGTGCCATGGGGTGTCGCACTCATCGCTGCTCCTGATAGTTGTTTAATTCATTCTTCGACGATGCCGATACTGGCATCAAACCAGCCACTGCACCAGGGCCATCAACCCCAAGACAAACAGGAAAATCGCGACCAAGCCTACAGCGATCACCTGCAACGGCGTGACTTGCACGCCATCCTCCTGCCATTCCGAACTCTTGCGCACCCCCAGCATGGACCAGGCCACGGCCTTGACGGTGCGCCACAGATTGCCTTTGCGCGGCGGATGGGGGCCGGGCGCGCTGGCCATCAGGATGCCCCTGCTTGCACCGGGCTGCCTGGGACCGCAGGCACCAGCACCGCCGTCGATGCAGGCGCTGCGGGGATACGGCCACCGACCTCAAAGAAGGTATAGGACAAGGTGATGGTCGTCACATCCTTGGACAGCTTGGGGTCGATGACAAAGGCCACTGGCCACTCGCGCTGCTCGCCGGGCTCCAGGGTGTACTGGTTAAAGCAAAAGCATTCCAGCTTGTTGAAATACGGTGCCGCCTGTTTGGGCGCATAGCTGGGAATCGCCTGTGCCGACATGCGGTGGTCCTGCTCATTGCGGAACTCGTACATCACCGTGCTCAGCGCGCCGGGATGCACCTGCATCGAGCGCACCGCCGGCTTGAAGCTCCAGGGCCCGCGCGCATTCGCATCGAACTCCACGGTGATGGTGCGGCTCTCGTCGATCTGGCTGTTGAGCTTGACGTTCTTGCCCGCCGTGCCATTGCCCGGCACATCGCGCTCGGTCAGCGCCAGAATATTGATGCCCGTGACCTCGCAGATGCGCTTGTACAGCGGGATCAGCGCATAGCCGAAGGCAAACATGCCAAAGGCGACCACGGCCAGCTTTCCCACCATCTTCGCGTTTTCTGCGTGTCTGCTCACCTGCTGCTCCCTGTGCTGCTAGAGCACCGTCATTTTTACCAAGAATCCGATAAAGAACGCCACTGCGATCGACGCCAAAATCCATGCCAATCGCCGGTTGGCCTTGCGCTGCGCCGGACTGGTCATCCAATCACCTTGGTGGCGGTAGCGTCCAGCTTGGGCGGGGTCTCAAAGGTGTGGAAAGGCGCGGGGGAGGGAACTTCCCACTCCAGGCCTTCGGCACCTTCCCAGGGCTTTTGGGGCGCTTTCTCGCCCCGGTGGCGCATGGCAGGCCAGACCACAAAGGCGAAGAAGTACACCTGCATGAAACCAAAGCCGAAGGCACCGATTGAGGCGATCATGTTGAAATCGGCAAACTGCATCGGGTAGTCGGCGTAGCGGCGTGGCATGCCGGCCAAGCCCAGAAAGTGCATCGGGAAGAAGGTGATATTGAAGAAGATCAGCGAGCCCCAGAAATGGATGCGGCCGCGTGCTTCGGAGTACATCACGCCGGTCCACTTGGGCGCCCAGTAGTAGTAGCCGGCGAACATCGAGAACAGCGAACCCGCTACCAGCACATAGTGGAAGTGGGCCACCACGTAGTAGGTGTCCTGCAGCTGGATATCGATCGGCGCCATCGACAGGATCAGGCCGGTA
This sequence comes from Comamonas sp. BIGb0152, assembly GCF_024809975.1. Lineage (GTDB taxonomy): Bacteria > Pseudomonadota > Gammaproteobacteria > Burkholderiales > Burkholderiaceae_C > Comamonas. The sequence continues at coordinate 65,595 of NZ_JANUDY010000009.1, read as the reverse complement.
AAGCCGCCCATCGTGAACACAAAGATAAAACCCACCGAGAACAGCATGGGGGTCTCGAAGGTCATCGAGCCGCGCCACATCGTCGCCACCCAGTTGAAGATCTTCACGGCCGTCGGCACCGAGATCAGCATGGTCGCGTACATGAAGAACAGCTGGCCCGTCACCGGCATGCCGGTAGTGAACATATGGTGCGCCCAGACGATGAAGGACAGGATCGCAATCGCCGCCACCGCGTAGACCATTGAGGCATAGCCAAACAGCTTCTTGCGGCTGAAGGCCGGCACGATCTGGCTGATGATGCCAAAGGCCGGCAAGATCATGATGTAGACCTCGGGGTGGCCGAAGAACCAGAAGATATGCTGGTACATCACCGGATCACCACCGCCAGCGGGGTTGAAGAAGCTGGTGCCGAAGTGGCGGTCCGTCAAGGTCATCGTGATGGCGCCGGCCAGCACCGGCATCACGGCGATCAGCAGGTAGGCGGTGATCAGCCAGGTCCAGGCGAACATCGGCATCTTCATCAAGGTCATGCCCGGCGCGCGCATGTTCAGAATGGTGACGATGATGTTGATCGAGCCCATGATGGACGATGCGCCCATGATGTGCATCGCAAAGATGCTGGTGTCCATCGACGGACCCATTTGCAGGGTCAGCGGCGCATACAAGGTCCAGCCCGCAGCTGGCGCGCCGCCAGGCATAAAGAACGAGCCCACCAGCATCAGGCCGGCCGGAATCATCAGCCAGAAGCTGAAGTTGTTCATGCGCGCAAAGGCCATGTCGCTGGCGCCAATCTGCAGCGGCAGCATCCAGTTCGCAAAGCCGACAAAGGCCGGCATGATCGCGCCGAACACCATGATCAGCCCGTGCATCGTCGTCAGCTGGTTGAACAGCTCGGGGTTGACCAATTGCAGCCCCGGCTGGAACAGCTCGGCGCGGATCAGCAGCGCCAGCACGCCGCCCACCATCAGCATCGTGAACGAGAACAGCAGGTAGAGCGTGCCAATGTCTTTGTGGTTGGTGGCAAACACCCAGCGCCGCCAGCCCGTGGGCGCGCCATGGTGGTGGTCATCATGGGCGTGGTCAGCGTGGCCCGGCGCTGCATGGCCGTGGTCGCTATGGCTGGGGTCTGTGGGGAGAACAGCGCTCATAAATCTTGACTCCGATGGCTCTTCTGGGGCTTGCACGCTTTAGGGTGCAGCAAGAATATCAACACGGCGCGCCTGGCTGTCAGCGCCCTCACCTGCGGTAATGGCTTGGGGTTTGCGCATCTCAATGCGTGCTTCTGCCACGCCTTGCGCTACCAGCAGCTTGGCCACTGCCTGGGCGCGCTCCTTGGCCAGCACCGCATTCTGGTCGGCATTGCCGGTGCCATCGACAAAACCGGACAACGCCACCTTGCCGCTTTGGCCAGCCAAGGTCGTAGCCGCCTTTTTCACCGCATCTTGGGCCTGGCTGTCGAGATCGCTCTTGCCGCTGGCAAACAGGATTTGGGAGACGGGCGCTTCTGCCGGTGCAGCAGCGGCTGCGGCCGGACTAGACGCCGAGGCCGCAGGGACAGCAGGTGCCGCCGCTGTATCGGCAGGCGCTGCTGCGGCGGGTGCAGGGGCGGCTTCAGCAGCACCCGCTGCGGCCGCCGTGCCGCCGCCTTCTGGGAATTTGCCGGTACGCGCCGCCACAAACTGGGCCGGCTGCACCATGGTGCCGGTCTTGTTGCCCCAGTGGTTTTTGGTAAAGGTAACGACCGCTGCCAGGTCGGTATCGCTCAGCTGCTTCCACGACGGCATGGCGCCGTTGGCGCGGCCTTCCAGCACGGCGTGCATCATGTCGGCCGTGGGGCCGAGCACGACGGGGCTGCCATCCAAGGCCTTGATGGGGCCTGCGCCCTTGCCGTTGGCCTGGTGGCAGGCGGCGCAGTTGGCGGCATAGACCTTCTCGCCCCGGGCCACCAGCGCAGCCAGCTCCCAGACCTTGTTGGGGTCATCGGCCTGGGCGGCGAGCAGCTTCTTTTGCTCAGCCACCCATGCGGTGTAATCACTGGCCGACAACACCTTCACATGGATGGGCATGTAGGCATGTTCCTTGCCACAGAGCTCGGCGCACTGGCCGTAGTAGTCGCCGGTTTTCTCGGCGCGGAACCAGGTGTCGCGCACAAAGCCGGGAATCGCATCCTGTTTGATACCGAAGGCAGGCACCATGAACGAGTGGATCACATCGGCGGCGGTGGTGATGATGCGCACCTTTTTGTCGACCGGCACGACCAAAGGTTTGTCCACGCGCAGCAGGTAGTCATTGGGGGCCTTGGAGACATCGCCGCTGTTCGACATGGCGCGCTGGCCGCTGTCCAGGGTGGAGATAAAGCCCAGGCCTTCGCCTTCGCCAGTCAGGTAGTCATAGCCCCATTTCCACTGGTAGCCGGTGACCTTGATCGTCAGGTCGGCATTGGTGGTGTCCTTTTGCGCGACCAGCACCTTGGTCGCGGGCAAGGCCATCAGGATGACGATGATGAAAGGCAGCACGGTCCAGGTGACTTCGACCGTGACCGATTCATGGAAGGTGGCGGGGACGGCGCCTTTGGATTTGCGGTGCTTCCAGATGGAATAGAACATCACCGCGAACACGCCGACAAAGATGATGGTGCAGATCCAGAGCATCATCCAGTGCAGCGTGTGCTGCTCCTGGGCAATGCGGGTGACGGGGGGCGCCAGGTTCATTTGCCCGACCGCTGGGCCGCCCGGCAGACTTTGCACCGCATGCGCTGCGGACGCGAGGCCGGATGCAATCACCAGCAGCAAAGAAGCCAGCTTATGAGAATCACTTTTCATAGTTGTCACTTACTTCTCATCTTCTCATCGTTATAGGGGCAGGCTGGGATAGCTGGGGAAACCATCCAACCGCGTGGTGCAGACACCGCCGGGTGCATCTCCGCTTGCACCCATGCCACTTTGTCATTACAGCGAGCATGGCCGCAACCGCGCAAGATTGCAACCCATGCAATCCCGGGATCATAGGAGATTCACAACAGCGACTGTCCAATACTAGACAGCGCCTGAATGTGTTAATACCTGCGGCATGACGCCTGCTGATCCTGCGGATGCGTTGTATATCAGCGCCAACCGCCAAGGCCTTCCGGTACTAGCCCATGCGCCCCTGGCGCAGCATCTGCTGCATGTCCTGCACGCTGATGCTGCTCTCACCCTGCACTTTCATGCGCGGTGTGGGTTTGAAGGCATGGCCGTAGATGATCTCGAAGGAGAGCACCAGGCGCCCTTGCTCTTGGGCATCGGCCAGCTTGGCGGCCAGCAAAGCGTCCAGCTGCTCACGCCACTGGCGGCCGCGCAGGCCGCCAAAGCGGGCTGGGTGCAGGTTGCGGCCCAGCTCGCGCAGCTCGGCGCGCAATTGGGCGGCGCCTGAATACGACAAGCTGATGCGCTCCATGTCCATCACCGGCTCGGCAAAGCCGGCCTGCACCAGCATGTCGCCCCAGTCGTGCATGTCGGTGAACTCATGGCTGGCAGCGGGCCAGCCCTGGCTGGCGTAGGCCTCCCGCAGCTCTTTGAGGGTATCGGGCCCGAAGCAAGAAAACATCACAAAGCCATTGACCGCCAGACTCTGGTGCCAGGTCTGCAACAGCTGCTGCGGGTTGGGGTGCTGGTGCAAGGCCATATTGGCCCAAAGCATCTGCACACTTCCGGCCGCAGGCAGGCCCCAGTGCAGCTTGGCCTGGCGCCAGCGGCTCAGCGCCCACCAGGGTTTGTCCAGCTGGCTGCGCAGCAGCGCGGCATGGGCCGGGCGGCTTTCCACGATATGGATGTCGGCGGCCGGGTAGCGCTCTGCCACCTGCTGGTGCGCCTCCAGCCCGCCGTACACGGGCTCCCAGCTGCACCAGGCCTCGGGCTTTTGCACAATCCATTGCAGGCGATCCTGCATGCGACGGCCCACTTCTTCGTGCAGCCAGGGGCTGTGCGCAGGCGCGCGGCGCTGCCAGCCAAGGGCAGCGTTGGGGTCAATCGACGGAGGTGCGGTAAATTCAGCCATGGGGGAACACCTGCGCTTTGGCGCGCAGATTATTGATTGGTATTAATGCAATGACAGCAGCGACACCCGACAAGCACCGGCCCAGCCTGTGGCAGCGTGCGGCCCAGCTGCTGAACCATGTGCCCAGCCAGTGCCTGGTCTGCCGCAGCTGGCCCAGTGACTGGATCTGCGGGCCCTGCGCCCAGGTGTGCTGGCAGCCCGATCTGCGTCGCTGCAGCCGCTGCGCCCTGCCCTTGCCAGCCAGCAGCCAAGTCTGCGCCGGCTGCCTGCGCGATACACCTTTGTTGCAGCGCTGCCATGCCGCCGTGGACTATAGCCCGCCTTGGGATGGCATGGTGCTGCGGCTCAAATTTCACCAGCAACTGGCATGGGCAAACCGCATGGCGCAATTGCTGCTGCGCACCCCCGGCGTGCTGGAGAGCCTGCAGCAGGCCAGCGTCATCCTGCCGATCCCCCTGTCTGCCGCCCGCATGCGTGAGCGCGGCTACAACCAGGCACTGCTGCTGGCCAAGGCCTTGTGCCGCCAGGGCCCCGCCGGGCTGCGGCTGGCAGCTGTGGCGCCGCGTTACCTGGAGCGGCTGGTAGACACCCCCGCCCAAACGGGCCTGGACCGCGCTGCCCGGCTGCGCAACCTGCGCCACGCCTTTGCGCTGCGCCCAGGGCTGCAGGCGCGTGATTTAGGTAAGTGCCCACTCTTGATTGACGATGTGATGACGACCGGCGCCACCCTGGGCGCCGTGGCGCAGCTGCTGCAGGCGCAGGGCGTGCCTGCAGTGCAGGCCCTGGTGTTTGCCAGAACGCCCGCGCCGGGCCAATAGCGCAGCAGGCCACCGTTGTTTGGCGGGGCCGCTACACTGGCGCCCTTGTTTTTGCGCAATTGCCATGTTCAACGTCGTCCTGGTCGAACCCGAAATCCCCCCCAACACCGGCAATGTCATCCGTCTGTGTGCCAATACCGGTAGCCGCTTGCACCTGATCGAGCCGCTGGGCTTTTCGATGGAAGACCGCTTGATGCGCCGCGCAGGGCTGGATTACCACGAGTACGCCGCCACCCAGCGCCATGCCAGCTGGGAGGCATTTATCGAACATCTACAGCCCGCGCCCGACCGCATGTTTGCGATGACCACCCATGGCAGCAGCCCCGCGTTTGATGTGCGCTTTCAGCCCGGCGACTGGCTGGTGTTTGGCTGTGAGACTCGGGGTTTGCCGATCGCCGTGCGCGACAGCTTTCCTACGAGCCAGCGGGTGCGCCTGCCGATGGTGACAGGCCAGCGCAGCCTTAACCTGTCCAATGCGGTGGCAGTGACAGTGTTCGAGGCCTGGCGCCAGAACGGCTTTGCGATGCCGGACGGCGCGCCAGCACAGTAAACACCCCCCAGCCCCGCTACCCCAGCCTGGGCTATCTCGGGCTCAAGCCGCGCTTTGCGTGCGCTTGACGAAGAACAGGCCCATGCCCACCAGCATCAGCAGGCCGCCAAACACCTTGTTCTGGATGCGCATGGCGCGGCTGTCGCGCAGCAGGCGGCGCAGCACACTGGCGCTGCCGGCATAGCCGTGCATGACGATGGTGTCCACCGCCAAGGTGGTGGCAGCCAGAATCAGCAGCTGCAGCCACAGCGGGCGGTCCGGCGTCATGAACTGGGGCAGCACCGCCACCATGAAGATGATGCCCTTGGGGTTGGTGGCATTGGTCAGAAAACCGCTCAAGGCCCGCTTTTGCCAGCTGCCGCTGGCGGGCTCTTCCGTCTGGGCATCCATGATGCCGCCCTTGGCGCGCCACTGCGCAAAGCCGATGTAGATCAGGTAACAGGCGCCGACGATCTTGACGACATTGAAGGCGGTCTCGGACGCGATCAGCAGCGAACCCACGCCAGCACCGGCAATCAGCAAGATCAGCAGCAGGCCCAGTTGCAGGCCCAGGATGGTGGCGCTGGTCTTGCGCACGCCATACGACAGCCCGTGGCTCATTGACAACACCGCTCCCGATCCGGGGGACACGGCAATGATGCAAGCCGCTACGAGATACGCCATCCAAGTATGCAAATCCATGGTTCATCCTGGGGCAGCGGATCAGTCCGCTGCAAGCTCGCCCGGAAACGGGCAAAGCGAGGATTATCGCGCCGACCCGCCAGCACCAAGCGCGCCGCAGCCAGTGCCATACAAGTATTTTTTGATAGCTAGTGCGGCAATACCCACAAGCGCCAACCGCAAAACATTGCAAGAAAATACCGTGACACGGCAAAAAAAAGTAATCTGTGCTCCGCAACCACAAAACATCCATAACAAACCGCAAGCATGGAACACGCTCCCGCCTGGCTTACCTACACCTTCCTCTACCTGGCCGCCGCCGTCATCGCCGTGCCGATATCGCGCGCGCTGGGCCTGGGCACCATCATTGGCTACCTGGTGGCTGGCATCTTCATCGGGCCCAGCGGGCTGCAACTGGTCAGCAATGTGCAGGACATCCTGCACTTTTCCGAATTTGGCGTGGTGCTGATGCTGTTCCTGATCGGGCTGGAGCTGCAGCCCAGCCGGCTGTGGAGCATGCGCCGGCCGATTTTTGGCGTGGGCACCGCCCAGGTCGTGCTGTGTACGGCCGGCCTGTTTACGGCTGGCCTGGCCTTTGGCTATGACTGGCATCTGGCACTGGTTGCCGCGCTGGGCCTGGCGCTGTCGTCCACCGCGATCGCACTGCAAAGCATTGCCGAGCGCAATTTAATGTCCACCACCAGCGGCAAGACCAGCTTTGCGATCTTGCTGTTCCAGGACGTGGCCGCCATCCCCATCCTGGCGCTGATTCCGCTGCTGGCCGTGGGCCAACAGGCCGCGCAGAACGACGGCAACATCCTGATGGAGATCGGCAAAACCCTGGCCATCATCGTGGCCGTGATTCTGGTGGGCCGCTACCTGTTGCGCCCGGTGCTGCGCTGGATCGCGCAAAGTGAGTCGCGCGAGATATCCACCGCCACCGCCTTGCTGCTGGTGGTGGGCATTGCCTTTTTGATGCTGCAGATCGGCCTGTCGATGGCGCTGGGCGCTTTTCTTGCCGGCGTGCTGCTGGCGGATAGCGAGTTCCGCGCCGAGCTGGAGACCGATATCGAGCCCTTCAAGGGCTTGCTCTTGGGCCTGTTTTTCATTGCAGTGGGCATGAGCATCGATTTCTCCGTCATCCTGCAGGCGCCGCTGACCATGCTGGTGCTGGTGCTGCTGTTCCTGCTGATCAAGTCCGTGGTCATCTATGGCCTGGCCAAAGTGCTGCGCATGCCCGTGCAGGAGCGGCCGCTTTTCACCTTGCTGCTGGCCCAGGGTGGTGAATTCGCCTTTGTGGTGTTCAGCGCCGCCCAGGCGCAGCGCATCCTGACGCCCCAGCAGTCCTCCCTGCTGATCGGCTCGGTCGCCATCTCGATGGTGGCCACGCCGCTCATCGTGGCGGCGATGGACCGCTGGCTGATGCCACGCTTTGCCAACCTGAGCAAAGGCGCTGACACCCCCGCAGAACTGAGCGAGCAGCAAGAGGCCACGGTGCTGATCGCCGGCTTTGGCCGCTACGGCCAGATCGTCACCCGCGTGCTGCTGAGCCAGGGCATCAAGGCCGTCATCCTGGACCACAGCGTGGAGATGCTGCAGGTGGCCCAGAACTTTGGTTACCGGGTGTTCTACGGCGATGCCACGCGACAAGATCTGCTGCGCATCGCGGGTGCCGAAAAGGCCGAGGTGATGGTCATCGCGGTGGATGATGAGCTGCAGACCAACCAGATCGTGCGGCTGGTGCAGCAGCATTTTCCGCATCTCAAGATCGTCGCCCGGGCTAAGGATGTAGCCCACTGGTATGCGCTGCGCGACATGGGTGTGCACCATGTCGACCGCGAGGTGTTTGACTCCAGCCTGCAAACGGCAGAGAAAGCCCTGGAGCTGATGGGCTACAGCGCCGAAGACGCGCAGTACGTGGTCACCGTGTTCCGCGCGCACAACATCGAGCTGTCGGACAAGATGTACGAGCACCACCATGACCGCGAAACCATGCTGGCCGTGGCCAAACAAGGGCGCGAGCAGCTGGTCGAGCAGATGATGCGCGAGCGCCAGGAACGCCAGGACCAAGTACAGGAAGCCAAGGACGCCCCCAGCAGCCCCTACCCGCCACCGCCCGAAGACCCGCACAGCCAGATTTGAGCCTCTGGCTCAACGGCCACGCTTGAACCACTGCGGCCTAGCCATAGCGGCTTAACCACAGCCCAGCGTAGCCGCTACGTGCGTGCTACGCTCTGCGCCCTATGTTCAACCCCTCCCAAGCCGATGTTCGGCGATTTTTTTGTGCTGTTTATGCCAAGCAGCAGGCGGGTCTGCCGATGGAGGCCATCGAAACCCTGGCCGCGCTGTGGATCGATGAGCACCCGGAATACCGTGCAGATTTGAGCGATGTGGATGCGGCCATTGCCCGCAACTACGACCTGACGCCGGACAAGACCAATCCGTTTTTGCACCTGTCGATGCACCTGTCCATCAGCGAGCAGTGCAGCATCGACCAGCCGCGTGGCATTCGCCAGGCGGTGGAGCTGCTGGCCAAGCGCCTGGGCTCACTGCATGATGCCCACCATGTGACGATGGAGTGCCTGGGAACGATGCTGTGGGAGAGCCAGCGCTCGGGCCGCCCGCCCGACGGCAATGCCTATGTGGCCGCCGTGCAGCGCCAGGCCACCAAAGACTGAGCGCCTAGCCGCCAACCGCTTTAATTGGCCGCCTGCTTGCTGCGAAAGCGCGACTCGGGCACCACCTGCAGGGGGCCATCCAGGCTGCCGATGTAGTTGGCCAGCGCCTTCATCTCAGCATGGGTCAGCTGCTTGGCCATGCCGACCATGATCGGGTGGTTGCGGCCGATGCGGGTGTTTTTCTCAACGGTGTAAGACTTCAGCGCCGCGTAGAGGTAGTCAGGGTGCTGACCACCCAGCTTGGCGTATGAAGGATCGAGCGGCTTGGAGAAGTTGTCGCCATGGCAGCTGACGCAGGTGCCTTTTTTCAGCAGCTCCGCCACCTCGGCACTGGGCACCTTGGACGGCTTGTCTGCCAGCTGGGTTTCGCCCACGGTGTGCTGCGCGTAGTAGGCGGCCAGGTCCGCAATATCCTGCTCACTCAGTGAATCGGCAATCGCGCGCATGGTGGGATGTTTGCGGTCGCCCTTCTTGTAGGCATGCAGGGCCGCATCAATGTATTTCTCGCTCTGGCCCGATATCTTGGGCACCTGGTAGACCTCGGGAAAGCTGGCCTTGTAGCCCACAATGCCGTGGCAGCCAATGCACATCGCTACCTTGCCTTCAGCCGCCTTGGCATTACCCTTGATCTCCTGCGCGCAGACAGCGCCGGTCGCTGACGCGACAAGCAAGGCAAATATCGTGGTCCATCTTTTATTCATTGTGCGCACAATCGTGTGGTTCAGGCCGCCGCTTTGCTGCGGAGATCTGGGTTTATAGTCAACGCTGTACCGGCCCCGTCATCACGATTCTGCATCCACTTCCATGAAATTCCAAGGCACACAGAACTACGTCGCGACCACTGACCTCATGCTGGCGGTCAATGCGGCCATTACCCTTCAAAGACCGCTTCTCGTCAAGGGGGAACCAGGGACAGGGAAAACCATGCTGGCGGAGGAAGTCGCACAGGCGTTAGGCATGCCGCTGCTGCAGTGGCATATCAAGTCCACCACCAAGGCGCAGCAGGGTTTGTATGAATACGATGCAGTCAGTCGTTTGCGTGACAGCCAGCTCGCCGATCCCGAAAGCGCCGGCCGCGTCAAGGACATCAACAACTACATCATCAAGGGCGTGCTGTGGCAGGCCTTCACGGCCGACCAGCCGGTGGCCCTGCTGATCGACGAGATTGACAAGGCGGATATCGAGTTCCCAAATGACCTCTTGCGTGAAATCGATCGCATGGAGTTCTACTGCTACGAGACGCGCCAGATGATCCGCGCCAAGCACCGCCCGCTGGTCTTTATCACCTCGAACAACGAAAAAGAGCTGCCTGATGCTTTTCTGCGTCGCTGCTTTTTCCACTACATCAAGTTCCCGGATGCCGAGACGATGCAGCAGATCGTTGAAGTGCACTTTCCCACCCTCAAGCAAGAGCTGCTGTCCGCAGCGATGCGGGTGTTCTTCGATATCCGCAACCTGCCCGGCCTGAAGAAAAAGCCCTCCACCAGCGAGCTGATCGACTGGCTCAAACTGCTGGTGGCCGAAGACATTCCGCCAGAAGTGCTGCAGACCGCAGACCAAAAGATCGCCATCCCGCCGCTGGTGGGTGCCCTGTTGAAAAACGAGCAGGATGTGAGCCTGTTCGAAAAGCTGGTCTTCATGAACCAGCGCAACCGCTAAAGCGCCCATGGCCACGCCACAGCAATTGCTGATCGAAGGGCTGACGGACGCCGTCGGCTTTGTCGCGGGCGCCATACTGGGCTGGGGCCTGGGCAGCCTGCTGGGCTGGGAGCTGTTCTCCGAAGGCTATGGCGCTGGCAGCATCGCAGCCATTGTGCTGGTGGGCCTGGGCGGTGGCGTTGGCCTGCAACTGGCCCGGCGCTGGCGCAGCCGCAGGGCCGACAAAAACTCCTAAAACAAGCAACCGGAAAGAGCCATATGGCCTTTGTAGAACCCATTGAACTGCGCGCCCGAGGCGTGCTGCTGACCCCCCTGACCTTGGCGCATGAGGCCGGCCTGCGCGCCGCCGCGCAAGACGGTGAGTTGTGGAACATCCGCGTCACCTCGGTGCCCGAGCCCGAGAACACCCGGGCTTACATCGAGCAGGCGCTGGCCATGCGCGAGGCCGGCAGCCGCATGCCCTTTGCCGTGGTGGACGAGGCCAGCGGCCAGCTGCTGGGCACCAGCAGCTTCCACGATATTGTCCCGGCGCTGAAGCGGGTGGAGATTGGCTACACCTGGTACGCCCGCAGCGTGCAGCGCAGCCATGTCAACACCACCTGCAAGCTGCTGCTGCTGACCCACGCTTTTGAGACGCTGGGCGCCGCCGTGGTCGGCTGGCGTACCGACAACTACAACTTTGCCAGCCAGCGCGCCATTGAGCGCCTGGGCGCCAAGAAGGATGGCGTCATCCGCCACCATGCACCGCGCCGCGATGGCACCGTGCGCGACACCGTGCTCTACAGCATGCTCGCCGGTGAATGGCCCGAGGCCAAGGCGCAGCTGCTGTACCTGCTGAACCAGCCGCGCTGACGAGTGTTTGACTGACTCGCTGCGTGGCTGCTTAGGCCGTTTGCAGGTTCAGCACGCCCAGGTACTGCTCCGGCAGAATCTGCCGCAAATGGGTTTTGACATTGTCGGCATAGCCGGTGTTGGTCATCTGCTCCAGAAAGCTGACCATGTCTAACAGGCCCAGCAGCAGCTCGGTCTCGTCGCCCGCTTGCTGCACCCGCACGGCCAGCGCCATCGCGTCGGCACTGCGCTGCATCTGCAAAATGCCCACCGCATACATCTTGCAGCCCGCCAGCGAACGTTTGCTGCCCTGGCTGGCGCGGGTTTGCTCGACATACACGGGCGCACTGGGCGCGCTGGGCACCCCCTGTAACGACGCAGGGGCTGCGACTGGCGGTGGAAGCGAAGGTGGTGGGGGTGGCGGCGGTGCCGGAGGCTGGTGCATGGCCAGATAACCCGCCGTGACCAAGGCATCCAAGACGCTGCCGGCACTGTCCCCGACCCAACGCGCAATCTCTTGACGCGAGCGGTTGCCATCGCACAAGATCAGAATCTGGCGCTCCTGCACGGACAGGCTGCCCCGATCACGCAAAGCCTGGCGTGCCTTGTCCGTTTTGATCATCACCATGACAGCTTGCCCTCTGAGTACCCTTTAGACTGGAGAGGCTAGCGCCAAACTGTTACGGATTGTTTACAAACCATGTTGATAGACTTTTTCTACACCTTGCGCGCGGCCAAGTTGCCGGTGTCGGTCAAGGAGCTGCTCACCCTGCTCGAAGCACTGGACAAGGGCCTGGCCGGGCCGCGCTCCGAGGATGCCTGGAGCCTGGACGATTTTTATTTTCTGGCCCGCCTTTGCCTGGTCAAGGATGAAAAGCTGTTCGACAAGTTCGACCAGGCCTTTGGCGCCTACTTCAAGGGCATGGAAATGCTCACCGACTGGAAGAAGGAGCTGCCCGAAGACTGGCTCAAGCAGGTGCTGGAAAAAGAGCTGAGCGCCGAACAAAAGGCCGCCATCGAGGCGATGGGCTGGGACGAGCTGATGGAGACGCTCAAAAAGCGCCTGGAAGAGCAAAAAGGCCGGCACGAAGGCGGCAACAAATGGATTGGCACCAACGGCACCAGCCCCTTTGGCCATGGCGGCTACAACCCGGCGGGCGTACGCATTGGCGGCCCCGGCAAAAGCCGCAGCGCTGTCAAAGTGTGGGAGCAGCGCGCCTACCGCGATTACGACGACACGCAAGAGCTGGGCACCCGCAATATCAAGGTGGCGCTGCGCCGTCTGCGCCGCTTTGCCCGCGAAGGCAATGAGCTGGAGCTGGACCTGCCAGACACCATTCGCGCCACCGCCGCCAATGCCGGTTATCTGGATATCAAGATGGTGCCCGAGCGCCATAACCATGTAAAGGTGCTGCTGCTGATGGACGTGGGCGGCACCATGGACGACCACATCCAGCGGGTCGAAGAACTATTCAGCGCCGTCAAAAGCGAGTTCAAACACCTGGAGTTTTATTATTTTCACAATTGCGTCTACGACTACATGTGGAAGAACAATAAACGCCGTTACGCTGAGAAATTCCCCACCTGGGACATCATCAGAAAATACAACAAAGATTACAAACTCATCTTTGTGGGCGATGCCACAATGAGTCCATACGAAGTCCTACAAGCCGGAGGCTCTGTTGAGTACAACAATGAGGAGCCTGGGGCCGAGTGGCTTAAGCGATTGACCCACGCCTTTCCCAAGCACGCCTGGATCAATCCGGAACCCCAAGGCGTTTGGCAATACCGCCAAAGCATCAGCCTGATACAACAACTCGTAGGCGACCGCATGTTTCCCCTGTCACTCAAAGGGCTGGAGGACACCATGCGCTTGCTGTCTAAGTGACCATGCGACAACGTCTGACGACGCCGGTCCTGCCGGCGTTTTTTATTCTTACTGCTGCCCTGCTGGCAGGCTGCAGCAGCACCCCCAAGGCCGACGACGCGGACGACACCGCGACGCATGCCAGCAGCGAGCCCGCGTTTGATATCACCGTCAAGGCGCCCAAGAAGGTGCAGGAGTACCTGGAGCAGTATGTGGAGCTCAAGCGCTACCGCAACTTTCCCGGGCTGCAGATGAGCGAGATGACGCGCCTGCTCGGCGGCGCTGATGAGAATGTGCGTGAGCTGCTGGGCACCCTGGGCTACTTCAGCCCCGAGATCAAGATCGATGTCTACGACACCGGCGCTGCACCCGCGGACAGCGGCATATCCACAGAAAACAGCCAGACCCGTCCCCAGCTGATGATCGAGGTCGAGCCCGGCCCGCAGACCACGGTCGCCGAGGTGCAGCTGGACTACAGCGGCGAAGTGACAGAGGAAAAGAATTTCGCCAGCCGTCGCGCCCGCTTTGAGCGCAACTGGGATCTGCAGCCTGGCGAGGGCTTTACCCAAAAAGGCTGGGACGGAGCCAAGTCAGAGGGCCTGCGCAGCCTGCAGCGCAACCGCTACCCCACGGCAAAAATCAGCAACAGCCGCGCCGACATCGATGGCGACACCAACCAGGCCAAGCTGTCCGTAGGCTACGACAGTGGTGCCCTGTACAAGTTTGGCCCGCTGCGTATAGAAGGCGCTGAGCGCTACGACGCCCAGGGCATTGCCCGCATTGGCCGCTTGCCCACCGGCCAGAACTACAGCGAAGCCGACATGCTGGACGCCCAGACCCGACTGGCAACCAGTGGCTACTACGACTCGGTGTTCCTGACCCTGGACACCGAAGCGCCCAACCCCAAGGAAGCGCCCGTGGTGGCCCAGGTGCGCGAGGCCAAGCTGCAAAAAGTGGTGTTTGGTATCGGTATGTCCACCGACACCGGCCCACGCCTGAGCCTGGACCACACCCATAACAAGATACCCGGTCTGGGCTGGCGGGCGGTGAGCAAGTTCTCTTTCGAGCGCGACAAGAAGCTGCTGTCCACCGAGTGGACCGACCTGCCCAAGGAAAGTGGCTGGGCCTATTTCGGCGCGGGGGAGCTCAAGCGCGAGCTCAATGGCGACTTCAACGTCAACTCCATGCAGCTGCGCGGCGGCCACAAAAAGAGCACAGACCACATCGACCGCAGCGCCTTCCTGCAATACGACTTCTCGTCCGTGCAGGGCCAGGAACGAATCCCCTCCAGCAGTGCCTTGAGCATCAACTACGGCTGGACGGGCCGCTACTTCAACAACAACACCGACCCCACGCGCGGCTACGGCATTGCCGCCGAGCTGGGCGCGGGCTACACCATCACCCCCGACCGCGAACCCTTTGTGCGCAGCTTGCTGCGCTGGCAGGGCTTTGTGCCAGCGGGCAAGGTGACAGCGCCCAACGGCAGCTCGCGCAGCGCCCGCATTGCGCTGCGCGCCGAGGGCGGTGCCATCGTGGCCAAGGACTCGGCCGTGATCCCCGCCACCCAGCTGTTCATCACCGGCGGCGACACCACCGTGCGTGGCTATGGCTACAAGAAGATCGGCACCCGCGTGGCCGATGACCAGGTCTATGGCGGCCGCTACATGTATGTGGGCAGTGTCGAATACCAGCGCCCCCTCGTGCGCAATGGCGAGATCAGCGCCTGGGAATCGGCCGTGTTTGCCGATGTGGGCTCGGTCGCCGACAAGGCCGGTGATTTGTCGCCCTACTGGGGCATTGGCACGGGCCTGCGCTGGCGCAGCCCCGTGGGTGCGCTGCAGGCCGATGTGGCCTATGGCTTGAAAGACGAACGCTTCCGCTTGCACGTGCGCTTGGGATACAGCTTTTAAACATGGCAGATACAAACGCTATTGCACCAACGGCCAGCGCAACGCAGGCCCCGGCTTCTCCGCCCTCCGGCCCCTCCTCCCCCAAAAAGCGCAGCGGGCTGCGGCGCGCCGCGCGCTACCTGCTGTGGCTGCTCATTGCGCTGGTCCTGCTGCTGGCTGCCCTGCTGGGCGGCGCCTGGTGGTGGAGCGGGCAAAACGATTCGCTCGCGCGCACCCTGGCCCTGGCCCAGCGCTTTTTGCCCGCTGACATGCAATTGCAAGCGCAGGATGTGAACGGCAGCCTGCGCGGCGGCGGCAGCATCGGCCAGCTGCAGTGGAGCAACCCGTCCATCAGCGTGCAAGTGGAGCAAGCCAGCATCGGCTGGAGCCTCGACAAGATCTGGGACCGCGAGCTGCGCCTGGCGCCCATCCATATCGCCAAAGTCACCATCACGCCTTCGGGCATCGAACAACCCAAGGAACCCAGCAAGCCTTTGGAGCAGCTGCCACTGCCTTTGCGCGTGCTGGAGGTCCCCTTTGCCGTGGACGAAATCGTCTGGGCCGCACCGCAGCCCATCACGGTGACACAGCTCAAAGGCCACTATCGGTATGCCGCCGACAAGCACCAGCTGCAGATCGACCAGGTCGAGGCCTTCAACAGCAGCCTGCAACTCAAAGCCGATGTAGATGCACTCACGCCCATGCACATCGCCGCCGATCTGAAAGCCCGGCTGGACCAGCCCGCCACCGAGACCCTGCCCGCCATCCTGGCCGATGCCGGCGTGCAGGTCACCGGCACCCTGTCCGGCCTGGATGCCGCTTTGCGCGTACAGGCCCAGGTCAACCCCCAGTTCGAAGCGGCGGCCCCCAAGCCCGCCGCTGCCAGCGCACCAGCACCCGCTGCCGCCCGTAAAAAGGCCGCTGCCAAGGCACCATCGGCACAAGAAAAAGCCGCCAAGGCCCAGGCCGCCCGCTCGGCCCAGGCCCTGGCTGGCGCTGCCCCCATGCAGGCCAATGTCGATGCCACCGTCTACCCCTGGCGCCCCTGGCCGCTGGGCCCCGCGCAGGCCCAGTTGCAAAGCATCAACCTGGCTGCCTTTTTGCCCAGCCTGCCAACCACCTTGCTCAATGGCCAGTTGGCGGTCAGCGAAGCGGCGCCCGAACGCATCAGCCACACCCATGCCGCCCATCCAGCGCCAGCGCTGGTGGATGTGCCCGTGGACCCGATGGCCACCAGCAGCGCTGCGACAGCAGGTTCCGATACATCAGATACCAAGCCCGCAACGCCGCCAGCCCTGCTGCCCGTGCCGCTGGATATCCAGATCGACCTCAGCAACGCCCTGCCCGGCCCGCTGAACCACCAGCACCTGCCCATCAGCGCCATCCAGACCCATGCGCTGTTTGACGGCCAGCGGGTGGACGTGCTCGAAGGCAGCGAAGTCCAGTTGGGCAGCGGCAGCCTGAGCGCCCAAGGCCACTACCGTCTGACGGACCAGCATGCCGGCATCCAGGCCGCGCTACGCGCCATCAACCCGGCGCTGGTCGATACCCGCATCGACAGCGCGCCGCTGTCCGGCACCCTGTCGGCCCAGTCGCAAAACGACGCGATTGTATTTGATGCCAACATCACATCCGACCGCCGCACGCCGGCCAAGGCCAGCGCGGCCAGCAGTACCCTGCCGATTGACCGCGTCGTGGCCAAGGGCCAGTGGAAGGCCCCCGAGCTGCAGCTGCAAAGCGCGCAGATCGATGCGCTGGGCGCGCATATCAGTGCCAAGCAGATCCGCGCCAACATCGACCAGCGCAGTGGCGCGGGCGAGCTGTCCGTTCAGGCACCCGGCGCCAACCTGGATGCCAAAGCCCAGGCCGCGCCCCAGCAAGGCCAGGGCAATATCGCACTGCGGCTGAGCAGTGCCGAGCAGTTGCTGCAGTGGCTGCGCAAGCTGCCCGGCATGGCCCAGGCGCTGCCCGAAGGCATGCTGGCCCAGGGCAGCCTGGATGCCAAGCTGCGCTTTAGCGGCGGCTATGGCGATGCGCTGCGCCAGCTGCAGCAAGCGGGCCTGCTGGCCCAGCTGCCAGCGGGCATTCCCTTAGGCGGCCAGCCCTTTGCGCTGGATGCCAACATCAGCACCCCGCAGCTGAGCGTACGCACCTCTGCCGATGCCGCTGACCTGTGGCAGCTGCGCGATACCGAACTGGCGCTGGTTGGCAACCTCAAGAAAGTGCAACTGGATCTGCGTGCGCAAGCCCAGCATGGCGAGCAGCAGATGGCCGCCCAGGTCAGCCTGGCCGCCAATAGCACGGCGGCCAAGCAGTGGAGCGGCGCCGTGAGCAAGCTCCAGGCGCGTGCCAGCCTGCCACCCAACAAAGAACCCTGGCAGCTGCAGCTGCAGCAGCCATTGGACTTCAAACTGCAGCTGCCCGCCGGCAAGCAGCCGCTGCGCGCCAGCACCGGCAGCAGCCAGCTGCAGCTGACCGGGCCCAAGCCCGGCACCGTGACCTTGCAGTGGAACCCCTTGCAGTTCAGCCAAGGGGCCGACCAGGCCGTGCAGCTGCAAAGCACCGGCAGCCTGCAGGGCCTGCCCGTGCGCTGGATCCGCGCTTTTCAAAAGCCCGACCCCAGCCAGGCGCAAAAGCACAGCCCACTCGATTCGGACCTCGTGGTCCAGGGCCGCTGGGATGTCAACACGCAAAACGGCCTCAACGCCAAGGTCGAAGTCGAGCGCGCCAGCGGCGATCTGCAGCTGCACACCCAAGGCAGCGCGCCCACCAACGTCACGTTCCACTCCAGCGGCAAGGAAGGTGCGGTGTCCAAGGCTTTCTCGGCCGAAGGGCAGACCATCACAGCCCGCATCCGCACCGCCAAGGTCGAGCTGACCGTGCAAGACCGCCAGGTGCGCAGCCGCGTGCAGTGGGATTCCGTCAACGCCGGCCAGCTCACAGCCGATGTACAAACGGCGCTGCAGTACGAAGGCAAGAACTACCTGGCTGCCACCCTAGCCCCCGATGCCCCACTGGCGGGCAATGTGCAGGCCCAAATGCCTGACCTGGGCATCTGGGCCAGCTTTGCACCACCGGGCTGGCGCGTGGCCGGCAGCCTGGCAGCCAATGTGCAACTGGCTGGCAATCTGCAAGACCCGCGCTGGAGCGGCTCCATCACCGCGGACAAGATGCATATCCAGTCGCAGCTGGATGGCGTGGATCTGCGCAATGGCAGCCTGCGCGCACAGCTCAACGGCAATGTGCTGGAGCTGCAAAGCCTGCACTTTGACGGCGGCGAAGGCAGCCGTGCCCGCATCGCCGGCTTTAGCGGCAACCTGACCGCCGCACCCACCAGCGGCGGCAGCTTGGATGCCACCGGCACCATCAGCTGGACCATGCCGCAAAACGGCGCTGCGCCCGACATCCGCATGGACATCCGCACCCAGGCCAAGGCCCTGCAGGTGCTGGTGCGCGCGGACCGCCAGGTCAGCATCTCCGGCCAGGTGCGCAGCCAGCTGCAGCAAGGCCAGCTCAGCATCACCGGCGACCTGACCGTGGACCGCGCCAGCATCATGCTGGCCGATGAGTCCTCACCCAAGCTGGGCAGCGATGTGGTGGTGAGCACCAAGGCCAGCCGCGCAGCCGCCGCCGAAAAGGCCAAGCAAGAAGCGGCCAAGGCCGCGCAGGCCAAGCTCGATGCCCCCGCCGGTCGGGTCGAGCCTGCCAAACCGCTGATCCTGAACGTCAAGCTCGACATGGGCCGTGACTTTGCGCTGCAAGGCTATGGCATCACTACCCGCCTGACCGGCACACTCAACGTGCAAAGCAGCGGCGGCGCCGGCATAGGCATGCCGCGCATCACCGGTGTCATCAGCACCGAAGAAGGCCGCTACCGCGCCTGGGGCCAGGTGCTGAATGTGGAAACCGGCCTGATCCGCTTCAACGGCCCCTACAACAACCCCTCGCTCGATATTCTGGCGCTGCGCCCCAATATCGCCGTCAAGGCGGGCGTGCAGGTCAGCGGCTCCGCCCAGGCACCGCGTGTGCGCCTGTATTCCAACCCCGAGATGCCCGATGCGGAAAAGATTTCCTGGGTGGTGATGGGGCGCGACCCTGCCGGCGGCGGCGCCAGCAGCGCGCTGATGCAGCAGGCCGCGCTCGCCTTGCTGAGCGGCGGCTCCGGCGAGAGCCTGACCGGCAATGTGGCCAAGAGCCTGGGCCTGGATGAAATCGGCTTTGGCGGCACCGACGGCGATTCCGCCAGCCTGTCGGTGGGCAAACGCCTGTCGCAGGATCTGTACGTCACCTACGAAGCAGGCCTGGCCGGCACCCTGGGCGCCCTCTACATCTTCTACGACTTCACCCGCAACCTGCAGCTGCGTGGATCAGCCGGAACCACCAGTGCGCTGGATTTGATCTATACCTTGCGCTACGACTGAGCGAGGCGACTTCTACCGCGTGCAGCGCTCAAAAACATGCCCCCGCAGTTGTGAAACGGCGGGGGCATGTTTGCGAGTGGACCGGCAGGAATTGGCTGGTTGAAAAATCAATCCATGGCCATCCCGAAGAATCCCGCCCCAGACCACGGCGCAGCTCCCGCAGCACGCTGCGGGCTGCCCACCCTTTTTGCGACGCGCTCTGGCAACTGGGACAGCACTTTGGGAAAGGCCCTGCAGTAGGCGGTATGGACCCCGGCCATCTCGGCCAGCTGCCGGTAGCTGATCCATGCGCCCTCCGGTACAGCGCGGGCCACCTGGATGACGCGCTCCTGCCAATGGTCACTCAACGCAGGCACCATTGCAGGGCACACCGATATCTCTGCACCGCTGTGGATGATTCCGCCTCTTAACACGCGAGCGAGCATCCCCCGATCCCGCCCAATCTTTGACAAGCTTCCCGGGGCCCTGCGCTCCAGCAGCCGACAAGGTTCACAGACGAAGGTGATCCAAATCACGACATCGCTGCCAATCCGCAACAGATCGCCTGAAGCAAGGCCACTGGTGGAGAAGTCCACCCGCAAATTCTCTCTGAGAGACGCTTCAACCAGGCCCCAGCGCCGGTAGGCATCGTCTCCGGCGATCAGTAGCTGCCTGGGAGACAACAGGGAAGCATGCCGGTCCCCTGCCAAACCATGGCCGCTGACGGCCTGGACATCGGCCACCGATCGGGGCTCTGGCTCTTTGCCCACCCTGACATAAAGCCGTTGAAGGGAACCCATCGGTTGCCAGCTGTCTTGCAGGGTTGCCAAAGCGAGGCGTTGGGAGGGATGAGCAGGGAGCATGCGGTGAATTGTGCGCTTCTCAATGCGGGAGGGTGACTGTCCAGCCGACCATCCACCCGGAATGCCGAGCACTGGGAAGTCCTAAAACCGAGAGAGCAAAGACGGCAGCCGGCCAGGTCAGAGGACCGCCCGAAACCGCTTACGAGCCAGTCCGCCAGCGGTGCCGGGGAACGGCAGCTTCTGGCGTCGCCAAGCGCATGCATCCCAGCCATTCCAAAACTGGAGTCATCTGGCGCAGCAGACTGGCAGATCGTCCGCGGGGCTTGGCAAATCCTCTACGACAAGCGGCTGTCACTCTCCGTAGTTCAGGGGGAGAATTAGGGGTAAATTCTATTACCCGTATTAATTCGTATCAACGAATATCCTCGAGGTATTGCCTTTCAGAGTGAATCTTGTATGAATTCACAAGGATGGACGCAAGGCACTACGCTATGCCTGCCCAGGACTTCGTGATGCAGCGATGTGCTGACATAGCGACACCGAGATCTAACCTGAAAGCACTGCGCCTTTTGCGCCGCCAGCCATACCGCTTAGTATTTTCGTTTGTAGATCGCTAGCGGTAGGCAGCCTGTCAGTCAGCGGCCTGTACAGCCATTCCATTACGAACCCACGCCATACCTGGTCGTTGAAAACTGGCTGTATAGATTTGTGGGCTTACCGCCGACTCAGGCAAGACGACCATCGCCGGCACCCATTCCTCCATCTAAACGTCACATCTACACACCACCGCCGCCTATACCACCACCTCCGCCACCGATACCACCACCCCCACCACCTATACCGCCACCTCCACCACCGATACCGCCACCCCCGCCACCGATACCACCACCTCCACCGCCTTCACCTCCACTGCAAGTGGGAAGGACGGTGCATGACGCACCAGGGGCAAGTTGGGTTCCCACGCTGCAGGTGCCGGCCTCATTTGGGTTACTCACTGCAGTTATGCGCAGGAGCACCCCGCTAGTATTGGTAACCACAAGGGGCTGAGCGGTGTCAGTAGATGGAATTGAAATAGCATCCTCTGCCAATGTGCCGCCCGAAGGAGCACTGAGCTCAAAAGGGCCTGCAGCGCGCACAGTGTTGACCAGAGGGCTGCCTCCAATGGCAATAAAAGAGGCTGCTGCGGTTAAACCTACAACGGTCAGGATTCGGTTCATGCCAGCCTTATTGCGATTGCGCCAAGCTATGCCAGCAATGAAAAGGCCCAATGTAGCAATCCCTATGAACGTGAGACTAGGAACAGCTGATGCGCTAGATCCTGGAACAATGGCAGGTACATAAGACAATGAAAAGGCGCAAGTGCTAGTCGCTTGTGCCCATGCCGAGGATCCAGCACCCAGCAAAGGAATGCTCACTGCGATCCCTGTTCTAGTTAGATGTTTCAGGTTTAAGTACTTCATGGCGTGGTCCTTAATAAATATAATTTATAACCCTATTAATGTATATGCTCTGTAGTCCGTAGTCGCACTCTGCCCGTCGGTTGCATCAACCGATCTTCGCTTGTAACATTGTTTTTCAATCATGACAAGCGTAAGTAATTCCCATGCATTAGTGGTGCTGTTGAACAAATAAAGCAGAAATCAGATCTTGCAGCTGCTGTTCGCCATGAAGGAGCGAAGAAAAGCGGCATGTCACAGGATTGCAGACCAGCGGTGTTAGCGGCTTTGAGGCATAAAAGGCATCACTTCATAACCTCACCTCAGGTGCAAGCTCAGTTGTTCGTTTTGGTCCTTAACCCCGACGCACTGGATGGCATAAGCTCGTAGGAATTCGAGCTTGGCTGCGTCTTCTTTGACGCTGGCTCGGAGATCAAGAACAGCGAGTCCAGTATCGCCATCGAGCGCGGTGCTTGCATCGCCCATGCTGCCGGCGGCGGCATCGAGGCCCCCACCATTGTTCAGATGAAGTAGGTAACCACGGCGGCCAGAGCAAGGGCAGACCCCAGCTGTGACTTGGCGGCTTCGAATAATTGGGTGAAGTCCATGCCGCCTCTTTCGGACAATAAAAAAGCCCGCTCAAAGGCGGGCCAGACAAGAAAAAGCCCTCCGAGGAGGGCTTCTAGATCAGTTCGATTTGCGTCGTCGCATGAGTCCCATGGATCATGCCACTACTCCGGAGAGAAGCAGCAGTCCGGCGCCGCCCAAGGCGGGCACTGGTGTTGGTGTGGCTTGAACCACTGGCGCAGCGGTAACCACGATCGTGAAGGTTTGCTCGGCAACGTGGAGTGCCTTGGCCGCCAGTTCAGCTTGCACTGCGCTATCCATAGCCATGACCGAAAAACTATACGTGCCGGGCGTCGTAGGCGTGCCAGAGACGACACCGGTTGCGGAGTCGAGTGCCAAGCCGGGAGGCAGTTCGCCAGTTACGGAGAATGTGTACGGAGGCAGTCCGCCAGTTACCTGTAGAGTTTGAGAATAAGCAGCTGCAACCACGCCTCCAGCAAGCGTGATATTTGGCCCGGCACCAACAAACGTGAGATCGGCACTTGGCACTGCTTCTGCGCTTTCGGGCGAAGCAACGCTGTCGCCATTCGCGTTGGTGGCTACAACGGTAAATTTATAGGCCGTACCGTTGGTGAGGCCAGTCACCGTGCAGCTTGTAGCAGGCGTGGTCGCTGGCGGAACAACTTCTGTTGTGCAAGATCCGCCAGGAACTCCCGTAACGGTGTACTTTGTGACGGCCGAGCCGTTGTCATTCGGAGCAGTCCAGTTGACTGTAAGCGCTCCATCCCCAGCATTCGAAATACTCACTGCCGGGACAGGCTCGGGTTTGGGTGGCTGAAACTGCACATCAAGAATAACCTTCATTGACGGATTAAAATTGAGCCCATTCCAATTGACCCAAATATGGTCCTCATCAAAGGATATTCTGGACGCATCAAGCCCAACCATGGATGTAGACTCATTTACCGTAACACCATAGATCTTTGGAATCGTTCCTTCAACATCAAAGAATTCTGGGCCATTGAATGAAGTGTTATTCCAAATTGACGAGGTATTAAATCCCAGAGTTATGGATGACGCGGAAACATCGGCATTGAAGTTACCGTCGCAGACAGAGGTAAACTCGACTCCTCCGCCTACTACAGCCGTTTGGGGAGCTTCATATTGAGTCGACTGTTCAGGGAACAAATACCTGATTTGTATTTTGTGACCTGAGAATTCTGCATGAGCTATAGATGAAAGCGCGACGAGCGCAACTCCTACTGATTTCTTGAAAAATTCCATTCCAAACTCCAAAGCAAAGCTAACAATTTGTCAATAAGGAAATATGCAGTTTTTTGTAAGCATGGTCAATCCCTGAAACAAGTGATAGGGTTACCACGTACTCACAACCCATCGATAAGGGATGCGAGTTGCCGACTGGGTCACTCAACTGCCGTGATAACGATGCCAGCGAAATCCATGTGAGCCTCGGGCGGCAGGCCGCTGTTGATTAGCTCACGGGCCACCTCCCAGCGTTTGCTATCCTTCGTCTCCGCAGTGAAGCTGGCCCGGCCGTCACTGAATGCGATGTTGATGAAGCGCATTGCGCCATCGGTACTGCGCATGGAAGAGGACAAGGCAAACGAAGGTCTGTTGATGATTGCGCAAGACTTTGGTGTTGATGCCAAGGCGGTAAAAGCGAAGACTAAAGCTATCAGCGCGCAGTAGATGCCGCTAAAAAGCAGGCAGAAGCCCAAAAAGCGGCACAAAGTACGCAATCTCCCGATCCACTGAAGCCCCGGGAAACCGCTTCTACCCCGCCCCCCCGGCTGCGCAAGCGCAGAAGTTGCGTGGGGGAAGAGGAAATCCAAGGTGGACGAAAAGCCCAAGCTCAGCGCTGCCGCTGCGCAGGCCGCGATTTCTGAGGCTATGCAAGCTGCCGAGTCGCAAAACCCCGCCGCTGACCCGGCCGAGCCCCGGGACGCTGGCCAGGGAGACATACCAAGTCGTCAACGCTCAGACGTTGCGCATCGAGTTACCCAAGATGCAAGTCAAGCGTCTTGAGCATGTAGTGCGAGTTGGATTTATCAGAGATGGGTCGGGTCTTCTCCATGAGCTTGCGGTACTCATGTATCAGCGCGTTGACGGTGAACGATCCCCCTCGTATGACATCACCCACAGGCACCCGCCCGGAGCCTAGATCCGCCTCGATGCGCGTTGCCCACGTCACGGCTTGCACCTTCACCGTAAAGGTTTTGCAATATGATGGGAACCCCTTGCGACGAACGAGTGCCCGCCACTTCCCGTTGACTGTCTGACGCTTGCCATTGCCCTTGATCCTCCAAGTGATACGGTATCAATCCCGTATCACTGAGCTAGTGAGAAGCAATGATCAATCATGATGCGTACAGAGGGAGACGCCTAAAAACGTCGTATAGTCTTGCCTCCCCTCCCTGTAGTTCAATGGATAGAACGAGTGCCTCCTAAGCGCTAGATACAGGTTCGATTCCTGTCGGGGGGACCATTTTTTCTCAATGAAATCAAGTGGCTCACTGTTTTGAAAACCCGCCGGGGACATTGCGGGGACATGAACCACCGATTTCTGTCTAATTTTGCTGGCTCCTTTTGGAGCCTTTTTTGCGCTCTGACGAGCTCTTTTCGCCGCCTTCCCCCGGCTCCAGCGCCAGGCTATCGCCGCTCCGGCGCGGCACCAGAGCGAGGTATTTGCCGCCGGACCATGGCGGAACCCCCACCCTCCGCCGAGTTAGTCTGGCGCTGCCTCATGGCCGCCGCCCAATGTTGATTTTTCGGACCTGGGTTGTTGGCCGGGAGAATCAACATTAGGGGGAGTCGAGTAGGACTCGACAGTGCAGGTTTGCGATTCTGTGCAAATCAATGAGATGGGGTTGGATGCCAAGCGCATAAGTTCCGCTTTTGCCCTGTGCGCTGCCGGACGCGGGCCGAATCCCAGGAATCCACCGCGCCGTCACCCTGGCCAGGCGCATAGAGCACACTGACCGCAAAGCGCCCCCATCGCTTGGCCTTCCATGAGGCGTAAAACCAGAAGATGAGCGAGCACGCCGAAGATGCAGGCCCAACGCGGGAAGGGCTCAGCACCTGCCGGCGACGTGATACTCGGTAGAAGCTCCAAGAACGGCGATGGCGATCTGCGCTATCTGCACTGCGAGACTCCAAATTACTGTGCCACCCAACAGCATTGAAAGCCTGGCACATCCCAGAATGTGGGCACCACCAACCACAAGATTGCCTGCCCAGTGCCATAGTGGCGCCGGGGAGGCGCTTTGCTTTTGCATCGGTGCCAATCCCACGCATGAGAAAGCCCACCAAGGTGGGCCATGAAAACGACCTAGGCCGTTGTTTCATTCAACGCAAGCACCATCACTTTGGTTGCGTGTTTGGCTGCTTGCTGTCTGGCTGCTTCTGATTAGGACTTTGCTGGTCCTGCTGGCCAGGTTTTTTCTGGTCTTGTCCGGGTTGCTGCTGACCAGTGTTCTGCTGTTGTTGCTGAGACATGATGATTCCTTAAATCGAGTGAGGGATAAGGTGCTTCTGTCGCTAGCGGGAGCGCCTCTTGAATCAGTGTTTTGCCTTTGCATTGCACTGATGGACAGTGTCCGCCGCCACCCTCTGCGCAGACGTAGGAGATGCAGGCGCTTACATCCTGATTTGTACTCTCTCAGTTTGAGACAGCTGTATCTGGGACCAAGGAGGGGCTCGATAAAGGACAAAAAACCCGGGCCCGATCCATGCCAAATGGACGAGATAGCGCAGCTCCCCACCGGGGCTCATCTCATCAGCGGCCAGAGACCATGGCTCATCGCTGCCGGCAGTTCGGCCCATACCAAGCGTTATGTGCGGTGTCCAAATTGTTGTCCATATCGCCTGCGGAGCAGATGGGAAAACGCGTATCGCCATTGCGCTCTATGCTCAAGGCTTTCATGCGGGCATCGCTGGGATGGTCCTTGGCATCGCGCTTGTCTCGCGCGACATCGATGGTCATCATGCAACGGGCAAACTGGTCGCTGCCGGGCTCGTAACCGTAGCCTGCGCAACGCCCGTGGTCGGCTTGCGCTTGGGTTTGCGACGGTGCAGATCCGCAGCCGGCCAAGACAACCATACCCACCAATAACACTGAGGAAATTTTCACCACTTGCGATCTCCTGAAGCTGGGAACACCAACCTGATGGAAAGCACTGCACCACCTCGAGCCACCGACCTGGTGCAGCTTCGTTCACATGGTAGCGGCATTGGCTCAAACCGCCACAGGTTTTGCTAGACGACGGCCATCGCCAGCAGCACCGCACACAGCAAGGCGATATAGGCTTTGGCATGGATGCTGTCAGGGATCTTGCCAATCCAGCGTGATGCCACCTGGATACCCAGCCAAGAGCCCGCAACAAGCACCAGACAGGCCCGCAGATCGATGAAGCCGATATACCAGTCACCCAAGGGGGCTGCGTTCCAGGCCAGCAGCGCGTAGGTGCCAGTGCCCACGATGGCCATGGGCAGCGACAGCGGGTTGGCAGCGGCCGTTGCCGCCGCCATGCTGGCACCGCGTCGGCGCATCAGGGGCACGGTCATCACACTGCCACCCACCCCCAGAAAGGCGGCGATCGCACCCATCGACAGCCCCGCCACAGCGGCCACAGGTTTGGCCAATGGGCGCATCTGTGCGGCATTCTTCCAGGTGAAACCGGACCGAAACAGGCTGTCCAGAATCGTCAGTCCCAGGTAAAAAATGAATGCCCAGCGAATCCAGCTTCCGCTCAAGACCATCGCCGCGATGGCACCCGGTATGGCCCCGATGGCGACATAGCCCAGCAGCGGCCTGACCTGGCCCCACGGCACCGTGCCTGCCTTGTGGTGCCGCAGGCTCGCCAGCCCTGCCCCAAAGATCATCACGCAGGTGGAGGTGGCCACTGCAATATGCATGGCGGCGCGCCCCAACGCACTGTCGGCGCCATACATGCCCAGCAGCACCGAATACAACACAGGCACAACGACAAAGCCGCCGCCAAAACCAAACAGCACGGTGGTCACACCGGCAAGAACACCAAAGCACAACAGCAGCAAATACATGGATCAGGACCATCAGAGGTTGCAAAGCTCCACGATAGAAAGATACGCAGCGGCTGACATTCGATAAATTGCCAACCATCCTTGCGTTTAGGCCAAAATCCAGCCATGCACAACGTCCCTCTCGCTTCTGTGGATACCGTGGCCCGGCCGCTGCTGGCCATCGGCACCGACTACGAACCCGGCACCCTGCTGGACACCCACAGCCATCGCCGCGCGCAGGTGCTGTATGGAATGAGCGGCTTGATGGCGGTGGAGACGGATGATGGGGCCTGGGTCATCCCGCCCTACAGCGGTGTATGGATTCCAGCCGGCAAGCCCCACCGGGTGCGCATGCAGGGCGTCAGCACCCGCAGCCTTTACATCGAGCCTGCTGCCGCTCCGCGAGAAGGCACGCACTGCGAAGCCCTGGTGATCAGTCCGCTGCTGCACCAGTTGCTATTGGCGTCGATGGCCATTCCGGCGCTGTATGACGAACAGGGGCGCGATGGCGCCTTGGCGCAATTGCTGCTGCATGAAGTGCGCTTGGCACCCACCATGCCCTTGTTCGCCCCCATTCCGCAGGATGTGCGCCTTGCCCAACAATGCAAGGCGTTTTTGCAGTCGCCGAACATCCAGACAGCACCAGACGATTGGGCGCTGCAGTTGCACAAGAGCTTGCGCAGCTTTAACCGGCTTTTTCGGCAGCAAACGGGCATGAGCTTTGGCGCCTGGCGCCAGCAGGCCTGCCTGCTCGCTGCGCTGCCGCGTTTATCGGCTGGCCAATCCGTCACCCAGGTCGCACTGGAGCTGGGCTACGACAGCCCCAGCGCCTTCTCGACCATGTTCCGCAAGCGGCTGGGGCGGGTTCCCAGCGGGTTCGGCCGGGCGGCATCAGCCGGCGTCAACAGATGATTGAGAGCAGCGACGATTGACGTGGGACCTGCGTTTGCGAGCGCGAGCAAGCAAGCTTTTGCAACGGCATGCCTTCGTCTACGATGACTGCTCCATCAACCCTATGGGGGCCCAGCATATGCACAAGAAAGTGATATTCATCGATGTCGACGACACCCTGGTACGCACGGTGGGGTCCAAGAGAATTCCTATGCCATCGGTGATTGCGCAGGTACGGCGCCTGCATCAAGAAGAGGCCGTCTTGTATCTCTGGAGCTCCGGTGGCGCCGACTACTGCCGCAATACCGCCGATGCGCTGGGAATAGCGGATTGCTTTTCAGGTTTTCTCCCAAAGCCCACCACCTATGTGGATGACCAGCCTGTACAGGACTGGCGTGACTGCCGGCACTTCTACCCCATGCAGGCCTCCGAGGCCTGAACCCGCCCAGAAAAAACGGCTGGGGCGTGACCAATATGCGGTGGAATACCTCTGGCCTGCTCCAAAATACCGAGGCAAAAAAAAATTCCACACACCATGCAAAAATCCATCGTCATTTCGCTAGCACTCATGCTCAGCGCCCATGCCACCTGGTCACAGGCAGAAAACAGCAATGGGAAAGGCATCTTTGTTCAGCGCTGCGCCATGTGCCATGGCACAGACCTCAAAGGCACGGGCCCATTGGCAAACAAAAGCCTGCCGCCTACGCCTGACCTCACCACGGCCGCGTTCAAAAAGCGCCTCAGCGATTACCCAGGCGTCATCGTCTCGTCGGTGGTGCTGCGCCCCAATGGCGATTTGATTCCGAAAACGCTGCAAGCCAACGGCGTAAAACTGCCGGCGTTTGCTTGGCGGGTGAAGGATTTGCGCGACCTGAACCAGTACATGGCGGCAGAGATTACGAAGCGGCGATAGCCAAAAGCCCAGCACAGGCCCGGTACAAGCCCCGCAGAACCCTTCTGGCTCAGCCCCTTCGACGGCCGTTTTGAACCGGATCTGTGGCCAACGCCGGCACAGCATCTCCAACCAGGTGGACAAGCCACTCACAGCCAACGCAGCGGCAAACGCTGAGCATTCCACAAAACCCGTTTCGAGACCGGTGGACCCGTGCACTCGGATGGGAGATGCCCAGCGGTATTTCTGAGCGCGAGACTCAGCGCGCAACGCCGTCACGCCGCCCGGCCACCACTCGCTGGCCTGCGTTCACGCTTGTGGCAAACCATCGGCAGCAAATACCACACCGCGCGCTTCCAACTTGGCACGCGCTGCATGGTGTACAACGCCGCGCTTGCGCACATCCGCCTCCAACAATCTCACAAGCGTAGCTTGGCTGACATTGGCGTGGTGCACGACCTCCATGCGTACGCCCCAGCACCGGTCACTCGCAAAGCGATCCAGGATGTCGGCGTCCGCATCCGGGTTCATCGCTGCGGCAGCCCGTATCGCCTGGTTGGGGTCCGTCAAAAATGGCTCCAGTTCCGCTGCGTTCGCAGCGCCTGAAGCGGCGATATAGCGCCGCTCCTCAGCGGCTTTTTGCTCAGCGGTTTTTTTGGCCATGGCTTGTCCTGATCCGGTGGAAGAAGCATCACTTGCCAAGCGATCTGAAGGAGCCTCTGAAAAAAATCCTTGCCGAGGTCTGCACGCGGTCTCGGGTGGTCCGCGTCCATCCCATTGAGCCAGGGCTCTGCAGCGGGGCTGGCCCTCTGCAGGGCATGCCTGGCATTTATGGCCGCAAGATGATTAATCGCTTTATTTTATTCAAATCACTATTTGGCGACTGAATGGATTGTCAACAATATAAATCTCATCGGTATTTTGCTAAATACCTCTTTTAAGCGCCATAAAAGCAAACGCTTGTCGTAAAAACCAAAGGCCAAGCCCCCGGCCACCATTGTATATTTTGCTTACTTTTTAGAGTCCGTCTATCGAGTATCCAATGGGGAATTTCAATAGTCAGACGATGGAATTAAATATGCCCTGGGTTACTGCCACGCGTGACCAGAAACTACACCGCCATGGATAACAAGCCAAGGCGCTAGCGGCTCAAAATGTGAATGGAAAGCATGATGCAAAAACAGATTCTGACCCTTGTCGCAGCGCTTGCGATGGCCTTGCCCAGTTTGTCTACGGCCGCGTTTGTATCAGGCCCCGTTTTCTATAACTACAGCGACATCTATTCTGGAACATCAGAAGATTTGACCTATGACGCCGATGGCACGCCGTACAGCGACTTGCCGGTGCTTTTGATTTGCATCGACCACAGCACACAACCCCCCTTTGACTACAAAGTCAATCCTGCTCAATTCGACACGCAAGCAGGCGCCAGCGCCATCAAAGGCCCCTCCGGTGCCGCAGGCGAGGCGGCGGTCTACTGGCTGCTCGACCAGTACTACCTCAGCTACTACAAGACCGGCACCACGGAGCAGCGGCGCGCATTGCAATACGCGCTGTGGGAGATTGGCAACGACTACGATGGAAGTGCCGGCAGCATCAACATCAGCGCAGGAGCCTCGCGCCCAGCCTCCGAGAACGTCCTTGACTATGGCGGTACTGACCAAGCCGCGTTTGTCACCGCCTACAACACCTTGTACGACGCCATGAAGGCCAGTCTGCCGACGCTGCGCACGTCCTACCGCTCCAACACCTACACGATGGACCTGTTCCGCAACCGGAATCCGGCGTACCAGCACATGGTGGCCCTGATCGAGCGCGCACCACCCAATATCGTACCGACTGCCGAGCCAGCCATTTCAGGAACACCCCAGGTCGGCTCGACGGTCACGGGCAGCTATACCTATGCCGACACCAACGCCGATGTGGAAGACCCCAGCGGCACGGGCAGCAGCTACCAGTTTGTTACCAGCGCCAACCCCAGCATTGGCAGCTCCAGTGAAGGCACGGTCGTAGCCAGCGGCACGACCGGGGGTGCTGGCCAAACCGTCAGCTACACCTTGCAGCCTGCCGATCTGAACCAGTACGTGTTTTTCTGCGTCACGCCCGCCGCACAAACCGGCGCTAGCCCCGGGCTTCAGGTATGCACAAGCCCGGTGGGTCGTGTCACCCCTCGCGTGGTGCAGCAAGCCCCAACGCCCGTGCCGGGCCTGGGACCATGGGCACTGGTCAGCCTGACACCGCTGATCGCCTTGCTGGGGATCCGGCGTCAGCGCAGGTCCTGACGCCATGGAGCCGCCTTCGGGCCAATGCCAGTCAGTTAAGCCCTGGCTGGCATTGACCGCAAGCTGGCTTTTTATCGTCAATAGATTCTTGGCGGATGTGCCAGCGGCTGCGGCAGCCCGCAGGTTTGCTTCGCTGGGATTTCCCGGCAGGAAGCGGGCAGCCCGACAGAAAGACCAGCACGGCAAAAGCGCCGGTGCTGCGTTTCACAGCACCCGGCGCTCTGCGGAAGACGGCAGGCCTTAAGCGGCTGCCTTGGGATACACAAACTGCGGCAGACCCTGCAAGGTCTCCTTGCTCGCGTCGGGCAGCAGCAAGCCATATTTACCCAGCTTGAAGCGCGAGAACTCAATGGCGACGTCATAGGTGCCCAAGCCCATGAAGCCACCGATCCCGACGATCGCAAAAATCAGGCTGTCCTCTTTGCCCACGATCACGTCATCGACGGTGCCGATCTCTTGGCCATTGGTGTCGTGCACCGGCTCGCCAATGAATTCTTTCTTGACGCTCCAGCCGGTGGCCAGCACTTCCGCCCCGCGGGGCGAGATGGCGAAGGGGGTATGAATTGTGACTTTTTCCTGGGTTTCCATAAACGCACCATAAAAAATGGAGTAGTCACAGACTGTATCAAGATCTGTGGGGCTCAAGAAAGACCCTATTGCTGCTTTTTGCAAAGACGGCGCGGCGTCTGACAGAGCAAGAATGGGCATTCAGACCGCCCGCACTCAGGCAGGGATGGACTTATCAATCATTGACATTTCTGATACATTTGCTTGCATTCAATCCCCTTGAGAATCCCCGATGAAAAAATTACTGTGCGCGGGCGCATTGGCGCTGGCGGTGGGTGGCTTTGCCTCGGCAGCCCATGCCGCCTTGGTGCAATGGACCCTGACGAATGTGACATTCGTTGATGGAGGCACTGCCTCTGGCTCCTATGTGTTCGATGCAGAAACCAACACCTTCAGCCGGATCAGCATTGCCACCACCGGCACGGAAGGCGTTCCAGCCGCCAGCTTTAGCAATACCTGCGATGGTACGAACTGCGCAGCTCCGTCGCCCCTGCCTGCCCAATTCATCTTTTTTGCGCCTGCTGATACCAGCGACATGACGGGCAAGCAGGTTCTGGCGCTGGATCTGCAAAGCGCCATGACCGATGCCGGCGGCACCATCGCCATCAACCCTCCCAACGTGGAGCCCGAGGCCACGGTGGCTTTGCGCAGCAAAGCCTTTTCCACGGTGTGCCCTGATGCCCAATGCCCATTCCCTGGCCCCATGCGCTTCATCGCCTCCGGTGACGTCGTCGGCCGTGCGTTTGTAGCGCCCACCGCAGTCGCCACCCCCGTGCCCACGCTGGCACCCTGGGGCCTGGCCTTGCTGTCGCTGCTGCTGGCCCCACTGGCCTGGTTGAACCAACGCCGCCAGCGGTAAGCGTCTACACCGGCGCACGCCCAGCGCCACGCTGCCCTGGGCTTACGCCACCGAGGGCAGCATGCGCGCTCAATCAGCCTGCGCTGCGGCTGGATTCAAACAGGAACCAGGTGCGGCGCTCGGTCTCATCGATCCAGTTTTCCAGCAGGCTCGATGATGCAATGTCGCGGTGCTCGTCCGTTACGTTGTGGGCCTCGCGCAGGCGGGCCGCCATCTGCTGGTTGTCCTCGCGCAGTTCAGCCAGCATATCCAGCGGATCGACATAGTCGGCATCGTTGTCGCTGATGCGCTGCAAGCGCGCGATATGGCCAATGGAGCGCAAGGTCGTGCCACCCACCTTGCGGATGCGCTCGGCAATGGGGTCGGTCATCGCATAGAGCTGGTCGGCCTGTTCATCGAGCAGCAGGTGGTAATCGCGAAAATGCGGACCACTCATGTGCCAATGGAAATTCTTGGTTTTGAGGTAGAGCGCAAACACGTCCGCCAGGATGCCGTTGAGCGCCGCGCTGATGTCCTTGGTGGCGCCAGCGGCCAGATCGCTGGGCGTTACCAGCGGCGCCTTGCGGCGAGCCTTGCTATCACTTTTACTGCTGCTGTCAGATTTGGCCATGGTGTAGCTTTCAAACAAAGGTCGACGATGAACGAAGCGAAAGCGAGCGATCAAGCCAGGGCGTATCTGCCGACCAGATGGCAGCCCGATGGCCATGGCTCGCCCGCCCGTGCAGGCTCTGCAAACCACCCGTCACCCGCCATAAATAGAACAGAAGACTAGGTTTATGCAGATGTTCTCTAGCTTCAACCGAAAGCAGAAATATTGCAAATAAAACCCTGTCAGCCTATGCCGATGATGCCGGCCACCGCGCAGACCCATGACCCAGATCAGTGATGCGCCAAGCATTTGGCCGTTAAAAAATCAGGCCTCGGCGCTGCGATAGGGGTTGCAGAAGATCGCCTCGACGGGCAGCGCGAACACCACGCTGATGCGGTAGGCCAGATCAAGCGAGGGATCGTGCTTGCCCGTCTCCAGCGCATTCACCGCCTGGCGCGACACCCCCAGGCGCTGCGCCAGATCGGCCTGCGTCCACTGGGCCTTGGCGCGCAGCGTGCGCAAATGGTTGTCCATCAGCCACGCACCCGCATGATGCACGTCACCAGCGCCCACACCAGCCAGAACAGCGGCACCACCAGCCAGGCCGGCGCATGGGGCGCTGCGGCATAGCTCTCGCCAAACCCCCAGACGCTGCACAGCATCAGCACCAGGCCGCAGGCAATCACCACGCTGCGAATGGCCTGCGCGCGCTGGTATTCATCCGCCGCCTGTATCCACTGCAAGGAGGCGCGCAGCTGCGCCGCAATCGGCAGCGAAACGGCCAGCGCCAGCAGCCAGGCCGCTGGGGTGCCAACGATGGCATCAAAAACGCCCACGATGACCAGTGCATGGATGGCGCAGTACAGGCCCATCCACAACGCGGTGCGGATGAGGTAGGCGCGCATGGAAGGGCTGGGGTATGGGGGAGGCAGTGCGTGTTGCATGGTCAAGATGAAAGCGAAAATGTAAAGTAGACCTGACTTTAGCAAATGTCAGGTTTACTTGTCAATGCATCCCAGCCCTTGTTGCAGCGGAGCGGTGGCAGACGGCCTGCTTGCTCCTGAACCTGTAGCAAATGTCACAACTCTGTGGACAATTCTCAACAGCTATAGATTGATCAGAATTGACTACAGACAATTTCTATTGGATTTGAAAGAATCATAAATCAATTGATTTATTAAATCCAATCGCCATGCTCCATCGACAAATACACCCAGGTCGCCCATGGGCCCTCCATGCCCTTCTGGCAGCGACCTTGGGGCTCTGCGCGCTGCAGGTGCAAGCACAAACCCCTGTCACCATCGATTGCAGCCCCAACTCGCTGGCGCAGCTCAACACCGGCCAGCCCAGCGCAGCCAACCCTGCCATCGACGGGCGTTGGCGCTTCCAG
Source organism: Comamonas sp. BIGb0152 (assembly GCF_024809975.1). Lineage (GTDB taxonomy): Bacteria > Pseudomonadota > Gammaproteobacteria > Burkholderiales > Burkholderiaceae_C > Comamonas. The sequence continues at coordinate 30,871 of NZ_JANUDY010000009.1, read as the reverse complement.
TACCTGCAGGCCTACGCGGGCAGCAGCCCGGTCAACTGGGGCAGCTTTGGTGATGCAGCCATCGTCACCAACCGCAATGCCAACTGGACCAGCACGCCAGCCAACAGCAGCGCTGCGCAATGGATTGGGCTGAATGCCTGGGGTAGCCAGCCCTACATCGACGGGGCCAACTACGGCAATATCGATGCGCTGTTCCAGGTGGAGTTCAATCTTGATCCCAGCGTCTCTCTGGGCAGCTTTCAGCCCTCGATGACTTACAGCGCGGACAACTCGGTGGTGGATATCTTCATCAACGGCCAATCGCAGCTGGCACGGGGCGCGGGAACCTGGGGCCTGCCCCAGGCGGGCACCACCAACCAGTTCAACTACAACGGCTTTGGCAGCTACCGCTGGCTCAGCATTGCCATGGCATCGCCCGATTGGCAGGCAGGGGCCAACACCATCACGGTCTATGTCAAAAGCGGCAACCCCGCCATGGGCTTTGCAGCGGCCATCTCGGGCGCCAATGCCTGCGTCGCCAATGATGCACCCAGTGCCGTCCCTGCCGTCAGCGGCCAGCCCGAAGTCGGCCAGACACTGACAGGCACCTACAGCTATGCGGACACCGAAACCGATCCGGAAGACAGCAGCAGCGCGGGCACGCGCTACCAATGGGTGCGCAGCGCCAATGCCAGCCTGACCCAAGCCGCTCAGGGCACGGTGCTGCAATCGGGCAGTACGCTGGGTGCAGCGGCCACGGTGGCCTACACCACGCAAGCAGCCGACGACAAGGCCTATCTGTACTACTGCGTCACCCCTGTCGCAGTGCGTGGCACCTTGGTCGGGCCCGAGGTGTGCAGTGCTGCCTTCGGCCCCATCAAGACCGCCACCCCGCCGCAACCCGTGGCTGCCAAGGCGGTTCCCACGCTCGGTATCTGGGGATTGCTGGGCCTGTCGGGCCTGATGGCGGGATGGGGCATGGCCCGTTCACGCCGACGCGCTCAACGATGATGCCAGCCGCCTTCGGGCGGTTTTCTTTTAGAGCCCGAGGGCCTGGTTTCACGGGTCCGAGCAGGTCTGGACCGCCAAGCCGCTCACGCCTACAGCTGGAAGGCCACCGCGCGCACCAGACCCTCGCCCACATCCCGCCACCAGCTGGGCCGGCGGTAGACATAGGCACTGCTTTGCTGCATCTGCTGGCTGCACCATTGGTGCAGCCAGGCAATCTCGGAGGCGCTGTAGAAAGCGGTCATGGCTTCGTAGTTCAAGAACAGGCTGCGCCCATCCAGGTTGGCCGACCCGCACAGCCCCATGCTGTCGTCCACAATCACCACCTTGGCATGCACCATATGCGGTGAGCAGAACACCTCGGCCCCCGCCAGCACCAAGGCGCGCAAGGCACGCTCACGGGCCCAGTCCGCCAGGCGGTGGTTAGAGCACTGGGGCACCACAATGCGCAGCCGCACACCCCGCCGGCAGGCCAGGCACCAGGCCTCCAGCAGCGCATCGTCGGGCACAAAATAAGGGCTCACCAAGGTGATGGAGCGCTGCGCGTGGAAGGCGCTGGCCAGGTACAGCGCATGCAGGGTATCGTCGGCATGGTCGGGCCCGCTGGGCAGCCACTGGGCCCAGGCCTGGTCGCCCCCGCCCAGCGCCATCGCGGGCGACAACCACATAGGGCGGCGCCGGCCCCGTGCGGCGCGCCAGTCGGCCTCAAACTGCGCGGTCACCACACCGGCCAGGGCGCCCTGCACGCTAAAGCTCAGGTCCACCCAGGCCGGGTGCCCGGCGCTGCTGGGCAGAAAGTACTCGTCGGCCAGGTTGCGCCCTCCGCTCCAGACATGCACGCCATCAGCCACCGCCAGTTTGCGGTGGTTGCGCAGGTTGCTGCCACCGCGAATCGGCTGCAGCATGGGCACCATAAAGCGGCGCACCAGCACCCCCGAGCGCCGCAACTGGCGCAGCCGCGAAGGCAGCAAGCGCCAGCAGCCCACGCCATCGATCAGCAGCCGCACCTTGACACCGCGCTGTGCCGCCTGCTGCAGCGCCGCGCCAATCTGGCGCCCCACCACATCATCGGCAAATACATAGGTGCTCAGGTCCAGGCTGCGCCGGGCTTGCTCAATCAACAGCAATAACTGCTGCAGCGCCTGCAGCCCATCCTCGTGAAAAACCACTTGTGCATTGGGCTGGGCCGCATCCAGCTCCATGCTGGCCAGCAGCTGGCCGGCCCAGGCGGGCACCTGCTGGGGCACGGTGCTGCGGCGCAGGCCAGCGTTGGGCGTAACGGCATGCGCCGGCGGCCGCACCGCCTTGCGCGGCCCAAACACCAAAAACAGCGGCAAAAACAGATAGGGAAACGTGAGCATGCCCAGCACCCAGCCAATCGCCGAGGCGGGGTGGCGGCGCTGGTGCCCGGCGCGGGTGACCAGGGTGTAGATCAGCAGCGCCACCATCACCGCAATCGTGTGGCCCAGGCCAGAAAGTACGGTCACGCGCAGCATGGTCTGGGCCCTGGCTAAGGCCGCTGCGCAGCGGGGGTCCGCGCCAGGCCCATCACAGCAGTTCGAGCACGCGCTCAGGTGGACGGCACAAACGCGCGCCCTTGGCGCTCACCACAATCGGCCGGTTGAGCAGCGCGGGGTGGGCAGCGATCTGCGCGATCAGCTCGGCATCGCTCAGGCCCTCGCGGCCCAGACCCAGTTCCTGGTAGAGGGCGTCCTTGCTGCGCATGACCTCGCGCACCGGCAGGCCCAGCTGGGCGATCAGCGCGCCCAGATGCGCGGCGTCCAGCTGCGCATGCAGGTAGTCGACGATCTGGGGCTGGACGCCTTGCGCCTCCAACAGCGCCAGCGCGCTGCGCGAGTTGCTGCAGCGCGGGTTGTGGTAGATGGTGATCGTGTCTTGGGCCATGCCCCCGATCTTATTACAGAGAGGCTTCGAGCTCGGGCATGATGATGCGCGCCTTGGTCAGCGCCATGCCCAGGTTGGCCGTGCGCCGGCACACCAGCACGGCCACATACTCGGGGTTGGTCTTGCCGCGCATGAAGATGTGGATCAGGTTGTCGCTGTTGACGATGATCTCCTGGAAGTAGTGGTGGCCATCGTCTTGCAGGCCACGCGACTTCTTGAACATGCGCTCGATCATCGACACATTGGGGCCGTTGAAGAGGTCGGCCGTCGCAGCGGCCACCAGGTCGATCACCTCACGGGGGTGCGAATCCACCGTGCGAATGGCCAGCAGCATGCCGGTGGCCACATCGACATAGCCGGCGGCCAGGCATTCGGGCACAAAGGTGGCAACTTTCTGCAAAACGGTATCCATGGACATGTAATGTGTTCCTTCAAAGGGGTTTGATGACAGGGGCCGGCGCCAGTCGCCGGTTTCAGCCCATTTTTTCCAGCAGCATTTCTTCGTAAGCCGAGAGCGCGTTTTCCTGTCGCTCCGACTGCACGTACTGCGGCTCGATCACGCGCACACGGCGCAGCGCTTCCTCGGCCGTGATGCCTTCAAATACCAGCCAGGCGGCCAGCACGGTGCCGGTGCGGCCCAGGCCTGCCAGGCAGTGCACGGCCAACACCTCGCCGTCCAGCAGCAGGCGTTTCATCTTGAGCATCAGCATCTGCAACTGCGATACCGAGGGCGGCTCGCGGTCATGCACGGGCAGATGCACATTGCGCAGGCCATGGCGGGCCAGCGCGGCTTGGTCGATGTCCTGCTCGGTGAGCGACACCAGCACGGTGACGCCACAGCGCTTCAAGGCCTGCATGTCGACATCGACGTCGTTGACCACACCGGGCAGCGGCGTGCCGGCCAGCTTGCCGGGCACCAGCCAGGCAAAGCCACGCGGCCCGCGCGCACCGGGCACATAGTGCGCGGCGGCCAGCACCGGGTTGGCCAGGGCCAGATCGGGCAAGACGGCACGCTGGCTTTGGCGCGCCGCCTGGGCGGCCGTAGGTGCCGGCACCGCCGCTGCAGGCGCAGGCTCGGCCTGCATGGCCTCCTGCACCGACAGCTCGGGCACCACCACCGCACAGCTGCCGCTGCGCACAAACTGCTGGCCGGCCGGAGAGTACGGGGCCGAGAAAAATGGCTCGGCACGGCTGGTCTCCTGCACCGCCCCGCCCGCCAGCAGCAGCACATGGTCGGCCACCTTGTGGGCATGGCGCTGGTTGTGGGTCACCAGCAGCACCGCCCGCTCCCGGGCAAGGCGTTTGAGCAACTCCAGCAGCAGGTAGCTGTCGTAATCCTGCAGATCGGCGGTGGGCTCGTCGCACATCAGCAAGGCCGGCTCAGCGGCTGCCTCGCGCAAGATGGCAATGGCGCGTTGGTAGAGCGGGGACAGCTCGATGGCTGGCTGCGCCAGCATGGGTTTGATATCGGCAAACCCCATGCGCTCCAGGTAGGCCTCGCACCAGGCGCGCCGGTCAAGACCGGACAGCGGATGGGCCAGTTGCAGCAGCTCACTGAGCGAGTCCTGCACGCTGGCCTGCATCAGCCGCACATGCTGGCGCACCAGGTGCGGCCGGTGCTCGCCCGCCAGGGGCTGGCCGGCATAGCGCAGCTGCCCCCATTGCACAAAACGCGGGTTCTCGTCATTGAGGCCGGCCAGGCTGCGCAGCAAGGTGGACTTGCCGCCGCCCACCGGCCCCATCAAGGCCGTGATGGCGCGCGGCGCGATCTGCAGTTGCAGGCCGGTGAGGATGACCTTGTCACCATAGGCCACGCCCCAGTTGTCTGTTTCCAGAACGGGTGTTGTTGGTTGCACGCGATGGAGGCCGCTGGGCGGCATTGGGAGTTGAGCGGTAAGCACAATGGCCGAAGCTGGAGCTCGCACCCCGGCGCAGCGCCAACCGCCCCCTTGCAGTGATCGCAACAACCACCGCCATTGGGAAAAGGAAACACCAATCGTCAATTAATGTTTCGAAAAAATCAGTTTAGGTGGAAACCCCTAATGCACATTTGATCTAGATCAAATGCGAAATAGACGGACGGTGGAACAGGCAAAAGTGCCACAGCCAGGCGACGGCCCGGGAAACGAGGGATGAAGTGCGGCCGGCGAGGTGTGGCCAAAGATGTGTCGCCGCTCAAGTACGGCCGCTGCGCCCCCATGGGCGAGCAGCCTGCGCAACACCTCGCCAAAGGCGGTGTCAGCGGCTGGCAGACACCCGCATGGTGCGGATCAGCAGGATGACGGGCACCAGGCCCACCAGCACCAGCGCCAGCGATGGCAGGGCCGCCTCGCCCAGCCGTTCATCGCGCGCCAGCTGGTAGGCGACGACGGCCAGGGTGTCGCTGTTGAAAGGCCGCAGCACCATGGTGGCGGGCAGCTCCTTCATCACATCAACAAACACCAGCAGGGCGGCCGTCAGTGCCGAGCGGCGCAGCAGCGGCCCATGCACCCGGGCCACCAGGCCGGCACTGCCAACCCCCAGCATGCGCGCCGATTCGTCCAGGCTTTTGGGAATGCGGGTGTAGCCACTTTGCAAGGACTGCAGCGCAATGGCGGTAAAGCGCACCAGGTAGGCCCAGATAATGCCCGTCGAGGTCGCGGTGATCAGGGCCGGAAAGCCCCACTGCGGAAACGACTGCTGCACCCAGCCGACCGGCAGCAGCAAACCCACCACAATCACCGCGCCCGGTACGGCATAACCCAGGCTGATGAGGCCCACCGTCGTGCGGGTGACCCAGTCCTGGCTGCGGCGCGCAGCGTAGGCCGCCAGCGAGGCAATGGCCACGGCCAGCACCGCCGTGATGGTGCCAAAGCGGATGCTGTTGCCGGCCCATTGCACAAAGCGCTCCAGCGGAATCACCGACCAGTCTGCCGCCAGCGGCCGCAGCATGAACAGGACGGGCAACACAAAACCCAGCAGCACCGGCAGGCCACAGACCAGCCACGCGGCCAGGCAGCGCGCGCCTTGCAAGCGGTGGGGCTGGGCCTCGGCAGACGATGCCCGCCCCACCCCGCTGGTGACAAAGCGCATGCGCCGCTGCGCGCGCAGCTCCAGCTGCAGCACCACCAGCACCAAGACCAGCAGCATCGTCGCCAGCTGGGCTGCCGCACTGCGGTTTTCCATCGATAGCCAGGCTTTGTAGATGCCGGTAGTAAAGGTCTGGATGCCGAAGTAACTCACCACGCCAAAATCGGCCAAGGTCTCCATCATCACCAGTGCAACGCCGGCCACCACCGCAGGCCGCGCCATCGGCAAGGCCACGGTCTGGATGCGGCGCGGCAGCGAAGCGCCCAGCAGGCGCGCGGCCTCCATCAGGTGCGCGGCGCGCTCGCTCAAGGCCGTGCGGGCCAGCAGGTAGACATAGGGGTAGAGCGAGACCACAAACACCAGCACCGCGCCGCCCAGCGAGCGCACCTCCGGCAGCAGCCGCCCTTCGAGCCCAAAGCTGGCGCGCATCCACACCTGCAGCGGTCCACTGAACTGCAGAAAATCGGTATAGGCATAGGCCGTTACATAGGCCGGCATGGCCAGCGGCAGCAGCAGCAACCACTCCAAGGTCTTGCGACCGCGAAAGTCGAACAGTGTCACCGCTGCCGCGCACAAGGTGCCCAGCACCGCCGAGCCCAGTGCCACCATCAGGCCCAGCGCCACCGTGGTGCGAATATAGCCTGGCAGCACCGTCGCAAACATCTCGCGCACCACGGCAAAGGCATCCGCATCATTGCCCGCGCCCGGCAGCCAGGCGCTGAAAACAGTGAGCACCGGCAGCACCAACACCAAGGCAATGGCTACGAGCAGAAGCTGGCGACGGAAGCGGGCAAGGTTTTGCAAATGCGAATCACTGACGGACCAAAAGCTGGCGATTCTACCTGCGGCGGCACTAAGCCCTCCTCGCCTATCGGCCCTCTACAATGCAGCCATGTTTCTTGAGGTCTCCCAACTGAATGTGCGCTATGCCGGGCGCCCCCAGCCTGCCGTGGCGCAGGTGTCTTTGCAACTGCAAGCTGGCGACATCGGTGTGCTGATCGGCCCCTCAGGCTGCGGCAAGACCACCTTGTTGCGCGCCGTCGCCGGTCTGGAGCCCATCAGCGGCGGCGAGATCCGCCTGCAAGGCCAGGTGGTCAGCAGCAGCAGCGCCAGCCTGCCGCCTGAAAAGCGCCGCATCGGCATGGTGTTCCAGGATTACGCGCTGTTCCCGCATTTGACGGTGGGCAAGAATGTGTCTTTCGGAATCCACCACCTGCCCAAGGCGGCACAGCAGCACAGGGTGCAGCAAGTGCTGGCCTTGGTGGGGCTGGAGAACAGTGCTGCGCGCTACCCGCATGAGCTATCGGGCGGGCAGCAGCAACGTGTGGCACTGGCCCGGGCGCTGGCGCCCAAGCCCCAGCTGATGCTGCTCGATGAGCCCTTCTCCAACCTCGATGTGGACCTGCGCGAGCGCCTGGCCCATGAGCTGCGCGACATCCTCAAGGCCGCGCAGGCCACTGCCCTGTTCGTCACGCACGACCAGCTCGAAGCCTTTGCCATTGGCGACCAGATCGGCGTGATGGAAAGCGGCCACCTGCACCAGTGGGCCGATGCAAGCACCTTGTTCCAAAAGCCCGCCAGCCGCTTTGTGGCCAACTTCATCGGCCACGGCAGCTTGCTGCCCGCCAGCCCGCTGGCCGCAGGCCAGGGCTGGCAGCTGGACACCCCTTTGGGCGCCATTGCCACACCCGAGGCCCCGCAGGCCTGCGATGTGCTGCTGCGCGCCAGCGAGGTCGTGTTCGACCCGGCCTCGCCCCACCGCGCCACCTTGCTGCGCAAATCGTTCCGGGGATCGCAGTATTTGTACACCTTGCAGCTGCCCAGCCAGCAGCTGGTCTACGCCCAGGTCTCCAGCCAGCTGCAGCACGCCGTGGGTGACAGCATTGGCCTGCGCGCCCAGCCCGAGCACCTGGTCTGCTTTGCGCCGCTGGCGCGCTGAGCCGCTGGCGCGCCCCGTTGGCGCACTAGCGCATCAGCGCTGCACCTGGCGCAATGCGTCAACAGCCGCTTGCAGGTCCGCCGACCAATCGCGCCGGTTGCGGCCTGCATGGGTCTGTGGCTCGCCATAGTTCAGCTGGGCCACCAGGGGCGGCGCCGTCACGGTGCGCCACATCGAGCCGATCAGGCTCTCGTCACCCACATAGCTGGGGGCGCTGCTCATGCGCCCGGTCTGCTTGTCATAAAAGCACAGGCCCAGCGGCTGCACGGCCGCATCGGCCGCAATCGCCGACTGCAGCAAGTTGGCATGGAAAGGCAGCAACTGCTGGCCATCGCCGGTGGTGCCCTCTGGGAACACCGCCACAATATCGCCCTTGCGCAGTGCCTCTTCCATGCGGCTGACGGTACGCATCGCATCGCGGCGCGAATGGCGCTCAATGAACAAGGTACCGGCTGCACTGGCCAGGCTGCCGATGATGGGCCAGGCCTTGACATCGGATTTGGAGACAAAGCGGCAGTGCTTGGCCGCATGGATGGCGGGAATATCCAGCCAGGACAGGTGGTTGGCCACCAGCAGCAAAGGGCCCTGTTGGGGCACGGCGCCCAGCACGCGCAGCTCAATGCCACTCATCTTGAGCAGCTGGCCGGCCCAGCGCTCTACGGCCCGGTTGCGCTCCTCATGGCCCAGGCGGCCAAACGTGAGCCAGATCTTGGTGACACCTAGCACGATGTGCAGGCCCATGCGCGCAAGGCGCCACAGGCCGACGAGGGAGCGAATCAGTGCGTGCATGGGGGTGTTCGAAAAAAACCGCCTTCAGGGGGCAGCATCCAGGTCGGGCACATCCAGGCTGCGCATGAACTGTTCAAGAATGATGCAGGCCGAGGCCGCATCGGCATCGCGCGCGCCGCTGGCCAGGGCCTCGGTGGTGCTGTAGCGCTCATCCACCTCAAACACCAGCAAGCCAAAGCGGCCGCGCAACTGGCGCGCAAAACGCAGTGCATGGGCGGTGTTCTCGTGGGCGGCGCCATCAGGGTGGTAGGGCACGCCCACCACCAGCGCCTCGGGTTGCCACTGCGCGATCAGGCTATCCATCGGGGTAAAGCGGGCCTTGCCCTCGGCATGGATGGTGGGCAGCGGCCGGGCCGTTCCCAGCATGCGCGTGCCATACGCGGCGCCGGTGCGCTTCATGCCAAAGTCAAAAGCCAGAAAGCTCTGCATACCCTGCGCCTGTGCCAGCAAGGGCTTGGTGGCGGCATCCGTCATGCGCGGCCGGCTGCGGCAGACAGCGCCCAGGACTGCACGCCCAGCAGGGCCAGCGCCATGTCGTAGCGCTCTTCCACAGGGGTGTCAAAAATAACGCCCGCATCGGCATGCACGGTGAGCCAGGCGTTCTCGGTGATTTCCGATTCCAGCTGGCCTTCGCCCCAGGTCGAATAGCCCAGCGAGACCAGCACGCGGTGCGGCCCGGCGCCGGTGGACAGGGCTTCGAGCACATCGCGCGAGGTGGTCATCTCCAGCCCGCCAGGAATGGTCAGGGTGGCGGAATAGGCTGATTCGTCACCGGCGCTGGCGTCCAGCACAATCCGGTCATGCAGCACAAAGCCGCGCTCGGTGTGCACGGGCCCGCCCTGGAAGACCGGCTCCAGCTCCAGGTCTTCGCGGCGCAGCGGCAGATCGACCTTGTCGAACAGCTTGCCCATGGTGATGTCCGAGGGCTTGTTGATGATGATGCCCAAGGCACCTTTTTCGCTGTGTTCACAGACATAGACCACGCTGCGGCCAAACATTTCGTCTTGCATGCCAGGCATCGCAATCAGAAAGTGGTGGGTCAGGTTCAGGGTCCCGGAAGTGTCAGTCGCAGCGCTCATAGGCCCATTGTACGGGCAGGCCGACCGCCTTTTTGCTGCGCAGCACGCACAAAAAAAGGGCTGCCCTAGGGCAGCCCTCGTCGCTGTGGCGGTACGCCGTTTACTGCAACGGAGCAGCGTCTGCCGCCTTGATCTCGCCGTCGAGCACACACTGGCGCACCAGCGACAGCAGCACTTCGTCGGCATAGGGCTTGCCCAGGTAATGGTCCACACCCAGGCTGGCCGCATGCTCACGGTGCTTGTCGGCAATGCGCGAGGTGATCATCACCACCGGCAGGTCCTTCATCGCTGCGTCGGCACGGATCTCTCGCACCAGCTCGAAGCCATCCATACGCGGCATCTCGATGTCCGACAGCACCATGACCGGGCGCTCCTCGCGCAAGCGGTCCAGCGCCTGCAGGCCATCGGCCGCCAGCGCCACACGGTAGCCTTCGCGCTGCAGCAAGCGCTGGGTGACGCGGCGCACGGTGATGGAGTCGTCGACCACCAGCACCAACGGCGTCTGCACCACCTGCTCGGCCAGCTCGCGCACGGGTGCCTTGGCCACCTCGGGGTGTACGGCCGCCTCGGCAATGCGGTCGGCAATCTGCTGGCCATACACGGTGTAGAGCGCCACCGGGTTGTAGATCAGCACAATGGCGCCGGACGCCAGCACCGACATGCCGGCCAAGCCAGGCAGACGCGCCAGTTGGGGGCCGAGGTTCTTGACCACGACTTCCTGGTTGCCCAGCACTTCGTCGACGTGTACCGCCAGGCGCTTGGTGGCCGAGCGCAGAATCACCACGGCACTGGTCTTTTCCGGCTCTTCCTGGCTGCGCAGGTTGCCCTGCAGCAAGGCACCGGCAAAGTAGTACGGCAATTCCTGGTTGTTGTCGGTGTAGACACTGTCCTTGTGCGCTTGCTCGATCAGCGCCTTGGGGACGCGCCGCACATACTCCACCAGGTTGGCCGGCACGCCGAACTTGATATCGCCGGCGCGCATCATCACCACCTGGGTGACGGCGGTGGTCAGCGGCATCACCATCTGGAAGCGCGTGCCCTTGTTCTTCTCCGACGTGGTCACGATGTGGCCACCCAGGGACTGGATCTCGGTACGCACCACGTCCATGCCAATGCCACGGCCCGACAGCTCGGAGACCTCGGTGGCGGTAGAGAAACCGGGGGCAAAAATCAGCTGGGCTGCCTTGTCCACATCCAGCGTCTCATCGGCCGCGATCAGGCCCGATTGCAGCGCCTTGTTGCGGATGGCATCGAGCTGCAGGCCCGCGCCATCGTCGTGGATGGAGACCGCAATATCGTTGCCCTCCTGGCGCACATCGATGGCGATAACCCCCACCGCTGGCTTGCCCTGGGCCTTGCGCACTTCGGGCAGCTCAATGCCGTGGGCCACGCTGTTGCGCAGCAAGTGCTCGAAGGCGGGGGTCACCCGGTCGAGCACGCCCCGGTCGATCTCGATCGAGGCGCCGGTGATGTCCAGCTTGACCTGCTTGCCCAGCTCCTTGGAGATCTGGCGCACGATGGCATACAGGCGCTCGGAGATGGAGTCGAACTCCACCATGCGCGTGCGCAGCAGGTCACGCTGCAGCTCACGGGCCTGGCGGCCCTGGGCAATCAGATCGTCTTCGGCACCTTCGGCCGTGCGCTGCAAGTTGCGCTGCACGGTGCCCACGTCGTTGACCGATTCGGCCATCATGCGGGTGAGTTCCTGCACGCGGGTGAAGCGGTCGAACTCCAGCGGGTCAAAGCCCGATTCCGAATCCTTGGCGAGCGCCATGCGCGACTGCATCTGCGACTCGGCCTGCATCTCCACGTCGCGCAGCAAGGTGCGCAAGCGCTCCAGGTTGCTCGACATGTCCTTGATCGATGCGCGGATATTGCTCAGGCGCATGTCCAGGCGCGAGCGGGCAATCAGCACCTCGCCGGCCTCGTTGACCAGGCGGTCGAGCAGCTGCGAGCGCACACGCACCGACTGGCCGGCAGCGGCGCGCACCGGCGCCATGCGCAGCATCAGCGGTTTGTGCTGCACGCCAGCGGCTGCGTCGGCCGCATCGGCCGCTTGCGCAGCAGCCTGTTGAGCGTCAGCGCTCTCCAGCGCGGCGGGGGTGCTGGCGGCCACTTCGGCCACCACTTCACCCATCTCGGTCGCAGCAGGCACCTGCTGGGGCAAAGCACCTTCTGCCAACACCTGGTTGCCACGCTCTTGCAATCCGACAAACTCGTGCTGCAGACCGTCGTAACGGGCGAGCAGGATGTCGATGTCCTGGCCGGTCAGGTTTTCCGTGCCGATGTCTTCCACCTCGGATTCCATGCGGTGCGACATCTCGCCCAGGCGCATGGCTCCCGCCAGGCGTGCACTGCCCTTGAGGGTGTGCAGGTGACGCAGCACTTCGCCGCGCGGCGGCAGGTAGTCCGGGTCGGCCGACCACTCCCGCAAGGCGCCGCCCAACTTGGGCAGCAGCTCCTGCGCTTCTTCTTCAAAGATCAGGAACAGATCCGGGTCGATGACATCGACGACTTCGATGGCATCGTCGTTGCGCAGCTCCAGCAGGTCTGGCAAAACCGGTGTGGAGGACGCTAGCGCTGGCACAAAGGCACGCACCGGCTGCACCACATCGGATGCCCGCTCGCGCAGCTCGGCCAAACCCGAGGGCTCGGCATCGAAATCGGCCATGCCATAGGGCGGGTGCAGCTGCGAGTTGACCTCCTGGTTGGCGATATCGACCAGGTCCTGCACGACGATCTCGCTGGCCGGTTTGACAAAGCCAGCGGCCAGTTGGTGCAGAAGTTTGCGGATCTCCGAGCCTGCGGCCTGGCAGGTGTTGAGCCAGGCCACTTCGGGGTTGGAGAAATTGTGGATGTGCGAGAGCGCATGCTCCAGTGCGCGTGCCAGCTCGGACAGCGAGCCAAAGCCCACCGTCGAGGAGCTGCCAGCCAGAGAATGGGCATAGGCAATCGCATCTTCGGGGAAGTTGCGGTTGGGCGCCTGGGCCCAGCTGTACAGCACCTTCTCCAGGTTGTGCGACCAGTTTTCTGCCTCTGCCAAATAGACATTGAACAGCGCCGTGCTCACGCCCAGCGCATTGGCCGTTTCGGCCTCTGTGTCGCTCGTGGCCACGATCTCAGCTTCAGCGTCAGTTTCAGCTTCAACGGGGGCTGGGGCCTCGATCTCGGCTTGCGCGTCGGTGGCGGCCAGTGCAGGGGCGGGCTCCGGCTCCGGCTCCGGCTCCGGCTCCGCAACGGGCTGCACTTGCACTTGTTCGGCAACCAGACGCGCTACGGTGCTGTCGTCGGCAAGGGGCAGCGCCTCGGGCAGCACCAGATCATCGGGCACCACCAGCAACACCTCGTTCAGCGGCTCCGGCGCCTGCGCCAGGGGCTCAAGATCGGGCAGCATCGTGTCTGCAAACTCGATGTTGTCGGCAAATGCGCTGTGGAACTCGGTCGCCACCGCAGGTTCGCTGGGCAGGTCCAGCGAGGGCAGATCCAGCGGCAAGCGGGTGGGTGCAGGCAGCGGCTGGGCGGTTGCCTCGTCGTCCACAAACTCCAGGGCCGCATCCATGGCGACAAAGTCCAGCGCGCTGTCCTGCAGTTCCAGGGGCTGGGCGACTTCGGGGGTTGCGCTGGGCGCCTGGGCATGGGCCATGGCCTGCGCAAACTCGGAGAAGTCCACCTCTTCGGCGCTCTCGGGCGCCATGGCCAGCGGCACCAGGCCCGAAGGCGTCGCCTGGGCGGGCTCCGGCTCAACGGGCTCCAGGTTCAGGTCAATGCCGTCCAGAGGCCAGACCAGCGCTTGCGCGCTGTCCACCACCGCGCCGGGCTCAGCCAGCGCATCGGCAGCGACCAGCACGGTGTCTGCACCCGTGTCGGTGTCCGCTTCTGGCTCGGCATCCGCCTCTGCGGTGGGCGCATCGGCCTCCAGCGCCATTTGCTGCGTATCGTGTACCCAGGGCTGGTCCGGCTCGCTGTGGCCCGGCGCTGCGGGCACGACCAGCGGAATATGCACGGCGTCCAGACGCATGGCGTCGGCCGAGATGCGGAAAATATCGGGGTTCCAAGTGGATTGGCGTTGCGCACCAATATCTTCAGCCCAGCGGCCAAACCCGCTAAGCGCCTCGGCACTCAGTGCCAGCAGCGGCGCATCGGCCGATTTGTGCTCGGTCAACCAGCTGTTGAGCACCTGCTCCATCGACCAGGCCGCATCGCCATACTGGACCAGGCCCACCATGCGCGAGCTGCCCTTGAGGGTGTGGAAGGCGCGGCGCAAGGTCGTCAAGGCCTCGGCATCTGCCGGATCGCGGCGCAAGGACTGCAGCGCCTGTCCGCCCGTCTGCACCACGGACTGGGCTTCTTCCAGGAAAATCTCCAGCAGCTCCTCGTCCAGCGCGTCCTGGGTTTCCAGCACGGGGACCGCCTGGGCCGCAGGCACCACAATCTGCAGATCGGGCGCCAACACGGCAGGGGCCTTGGGCGCCGGGGCGGGGCTGGCATCGAACAGCGGGGCCGGAATGGTGGGCGCAAAGTAGACGGAGTCGTCTTCGGGCTCTTCCGGCGCTTGCAGGGACGCAGCCAGCACCGGTGCGGCAGGCGCGGGTGCCACATCACCGGCACTTTGGGTGCCCATCACGATACGCAGCTCACCGCTGGTCGCATCAAAAATGAAGAGCTTGCGCGCCAGGGTACGTTGGTAGCCCAGCATGTCGAGCAAAAAGCCCAGCGCGCCCAGGCTGTTGCCCAGCTTTTCAAACACCACGGGTTTGTCGTCGTCGGACACCTGGCCGGCGGCCAGCTGGTCTACCACCGTGCGCAAATGCTGGGTGGCTGCCACGGCCTGGTCCAGGCCCAGCACCGACAGCACGCCGCGCATCTGCGACATGGCGCCGGTGACCGTGCCCAGCATCGAGACATCGTCGGGGTTGCGGAAATACTGGTCCAGGTGCTTTTCCGCCTCGGCCAGGGTGGAGTGGAGCTCATCAACCACACTGCCCATGGTCTGGTGGTCGCTGACCCGTCGGTACAGCTCTTCGACCCAGGTCTCCAGCGGCTCGGGGGGCTGGTCGGCCAGCACATGGTCCAGCCGCTGCGCCAGCCGGTCAGCGCGCTCGCGCATCAGCGCGGGCTTGACGTCCAGCGACTCCAGATTGGCCTGCAGGTACAGCACCGCCGTGGCCACTTCCATGGCCAGCGGCGTCGACGGCGGCGTGCCCGAAGCCACCAAGCGCTCGGTGACGCGGCCCAGCGCCGCGCCCAGCTCGTCGGCGCCGATATGGAGCTTGTGCAGCGATTCGCGGATCAGGTGGAACTGGTCGGCCACGGGCTTGATCTTGTAGCGGTCGCCATCGGCCAGCGACGACCACAGCTCGGCGGCCGACTCCAGGCGCTTGCGCGCCTGCGCCAGCACGGCCGGGTCGTACAGGCCAAAACGCTCCTGGCCGTAGTTGACGCCTTGCAGCGCTTCGGTCTGCAAGCTGACGCGCACGGCCTGCAACACCGCGGCCTTGGCTTCATCAGGCCCTTGGGCGATGGCGCAGAAAAAACTGAGCTCATGCTGCAGGCCCCGGTCTACCTCGGCACTGCCCTTGGCATGCGCGGCAAATTGCATGATGACGCGCGAGGCGGTGCGCTTGGCATACAGGTCCGCATTGAGCAGCTTGTAGGCCATCGCATCGAAAAAGCCTGCCGCCACTTTCCAGAAAATCTTCACGGGCTGCTGGCTCTGGGCTTGTGCCAGGCCCAGGCAGACAGCGGTCAAATCCTGCGCGGCACGGCTGTCGCCAGACTTGATGATCTGCAGCATGTCCGAGTCCAGGCGCTGGCGCGCGCTGCGGTCCAGCGGCAGTGCGGCCACGACTGGCGTCAGCGGCTCACGCTGGGCCTGGTCGCCATGCCACAGATCGGCAGGGTGAACGCGCTCGACGCCCACGAAGGCCTGCATTTCCTTGTACTGGGGAAACAGTGCCACAAAGGAGACGCTGCGGCCCTTGAGCACATGGCTGAGGTACTCCAGCAAGGCAAACGAGGTGCGCTCCATCAGGGCCACCGATTTCTCGGTACACAGATGGGGCTTTGCAGCAAAGCGCTGCGCGGCCACCTCCATCAACGCAACCAGCTCAGCGGCCTGGTCGACCCCCACCATCTGCAAGGCCCCCTTGACCTGGTGGAGGTACTGTTTGGCAACCCGGATACCCGTGTTATCCACGGCTTCCAGATCCGAGACCTTGGCTGTCTCTACGTCCCGGCTGTAGCGCAGCAATGCCTTGACCGTGGATTCCAGTGACCGGCGCACCTCGTCATTGATCCATGCCAATGGCCCGAGATCCCTCTCTTCTGTTGGCTGTGCGTTTTCCGCTTTATTTTCGATAGCTATAGACATGCAACAGTCCCCGATTGCGGGTCAAAATTAAACAGCAGGCATCGGTCAGGCGATCTTGAACCGAGACACCGACTGGCGCAATTCCTCGGCCATTTGAGACAGCTCGCGCACCTGCTGCGCCGTGGCACGGGTGCCATCACTGGTCTGCTCCGTCACCGCAAAAATATGCTGGATATTCTCTGCCACCTCGTTGGCCTGCACCGCTTCGTCGGACGCAGAACGGGAAATCTGTTGAATCAGATCGGCCAGTTCGCGGGACACGCGGTCAATTTCGTTCAGTGCGGTACCAGCGCTGTCCGACAGACGGGCCCCTTCCACCACACCCTGGGTGGAGCGTTCCATAGCGGCCACGGCATCCTGGGTGTCGGTCTGAATGGCCTTCACCAGCACCGAGATCTGGCGCGTTGCGTCGGCAGAGCGTTCTGCCAGACGCTGCACTTCTTCGGCCACCACCGAGAAGCCACGACCGGCTTCACCGGCCGATGCGGCCTGAATGGCTGCGTTCAGCGCCAGCACGTTGGTCTGCTCGGTAATGTCCGAGATCAGGTCGGTAATTTCACCAATCTCCTGCGACGACTCGCCCAGGCGCTTGATCCGCTTGGAGGTGTCCTGGATCTGGTCACGGATGGAGTTCATACCGCCGATCGCGTTATCCACGGCCTGCAGACCGGACTCGGCAGCCATCAGCGATTTGCGCGCCACCGAAGCCGATTCCTGCGCCTGGGAAGACACGAGGTTAATACGGGTTGCCATGTCCAAAATGGACTTGCCGGTTTCACGAATCTCGCGCAGTTGCTCGGTCGAAGCGGCCAGCAGCTCGGTCGAGGTGGCATCCACGGTCGAGGTGGTTTGCGCCACCCGGGTTGCCGTGTTCTGCACGCTGCCCACCAGCATGCGCAGCTCTTCCACCGTGTAGTTCACCGAGTCGGCAATCGCGCCGGTGATGTCTTCGGTCACGGTCGCTTCCTGGGTCAGGTCACCTTCAGCGACTGACTGCAACTCGTTCATCAGGCGCAAAATGGCGGCCTGGTTGGCATCGTTGAGGCGCTTGGCCTCTTGCTCCTGGCGGGTCGCTTCTTGCTGCAGCGATTCAGCAGCGCGGCGGCGGTTCGAGCTGTCCGCCAGCTGCAGACGCACCAGACCCCAGCCACCCAGGCCCACCAGCAACGCGGCCAGCACAATGCCCACCAGGTACAACCAGATACGGTCCGACCAGCTGTTGAGGTCGGCCTGCAGCGCTTCCAGGCCCTTGCGCAGTGGATCGCTGGCCGACTGGATCGAGACTTCGGCCTCGCGCGCTTCCGAGATGCCCTTGAGGTTGCTCAGCACCGAGGAGCCGTCCTTCAAGGTGATGTCGTACTGGGCCGAGAGCTCCAGCAGCTTGTCACGCACCGCACCATCGCGGGCAGCGCCCAGGCGCAGCTCAGGGCTGCCATTGAGCAGACCGGAGACGATTTCCTTGAAGGTGTTCAAGTCTTTGCCCAGCAGGAACACGGCCTCGGCATTGGCGCCAGAGCCACTTTGGAAGTCGTTGGCCGACTTGCCGATACGCTGGGTCAGCATGGCCAACTGGCTGGCCGCGGCGATTTCTGCCGTCGGTGCCGCTTGCTGCAGCTTCAGGCTCACCACCGCTTCGCTCAGCTCCAGCAGGGTCTGGGTGTTGCGGTGAATCGCCTGCAAGTCCTTGCTCATGGCCACCAGGGAGGCCTTTTGCTTGACCACCGAGTCGCTCTTGCTGGCCGTGCGGTCAGAGGCTTCCACCAGCGGCGCCAGCACCTCGGCGTAGGAGCCGGACAGCGCCTTGATATTGGGATCGTCCGAGCCGGCGTTCAGGCCGTCGATGTTCTTTTTCAGAATCGACGAGGCTTCGGCCACTTCGGCAAACGCCTGTTCGTTACCATTCACCGCCTGGCCCACCGACTTGGCCAAACGCTGCGACTGGGTCAGGGCCTGGCTGGTGGCAGCCAGCTGGCCGCCCGTGGTGCGCGACTGCAAAATAGCCCAGACCGCCAGCGCAAAGAACACCACCAGACCACCGACCACCACGGCCAGCAGCGTTTTTTGGTGCTTGGCCGCCGGCGCCGTGCCCAGCAGCGGCAAGGTCACCAGATCGTCGCCACTGGTCTCACCTTCGACCAACTGCGCCATGTAGTCGTCCTGTGCAGCATTGGCAGCGCCAGCGCTCTTGGCCGCAGAAGACGCACCGTCGCCGGTGGAGCCTTCGGACAGCATGACCTGGTCACCATCTGGGAAGATGCTGACACCTGGGTCTGCCGCTTCTTCTTTGCGTTTGAATAGTTTGTTGAACATACAAATACTGAAAAGGATGACGCCGCGGAAGCCCCGCACTAAACCGTGATATCGAGAAAATCGGGCGCATTGGCCAGAAGCTGCAAATTCAGCTCCTGCCACTGCTCACCGTTGGCAGATGTGTAGAGCGCACCAAAAAATTCCGGCGCATCGGCCGGTGTGTCTTTGGAGCGCGAAAAATCCGTGGTGCCGCGCAAGCCTTCGAGCTGCTCGACAAACAGCGCAGCATTGACGCCCATCATGGGGTTGAGCGCGACGACCGAGGCACTGGCAAACACCTGCTCACTGCGGGCCGCCGGCATGCCCAGCATGCGGGCCAGGTCCACCACCGTCAACAAAATACCCCGGATGCTGGTCACGCCGAGCATCCAGGGTTTGGTGTAGGGTACAGGCTCCACCCCGCTCCAGCCCAGCACTTCGCCGGACTGGCTCAAAGGCAGCAGAAAGTTCTTGCCGCTGATCTTGACCGCCAGCCAGGAGGCACCGACCGCAGTCTGGTTGCGTGCCTGGCTCAGACGATCGGCCAGCCGGGTTTGCAGCTCTCGCAAGTCTTCGCGCTGTGCCATGCCTTATCCCAGCGCCTCGATCTTGGCCTTGAGCTCGGCCGGATCCACCGGTTTGGTCACATAGCCACGCGCGCCCTGGCGCATGCCCCAGACGCGGTCAGTCTCCTGATTTTTGCTGGTGCACATGATGATCGGAATATCGGCATATTCCGGGCTGCGTGTGATCAGACGCGTCAGCTGAAAGCCGTTCTGTCCGGGCATCACCACGTCCATCAAAATCAGATCAGGGCGTTCTTCGGACAGACGCAGCATGGCTTCGTCCGAGTTTTGCGCAGTGCGCACCACCATACCCTGGCGTACAAGCAGATCACTCAAAAACATCAATTCGGTTTTTGAGTCATCAACGATAAGAACTTTTTGAATAGGCACGACCCCTCCTTAACGCTCGGCAACGAAACGTCCGACGGTTTCCAGTAATTGATCTTTGGTAAATGGCTTGGTGAGGTAGTCTTCACATCCCACCATCCGTCCCCGGGCCTTGTCGAAGACGCCGTCCTTGGACGACAACATGACCACGGGTGTCGATGCGAAAGCATCATTGCGCTTGACGATGGCGCAGGTTTGGTAGCCGTCCAGTTTTGGCATCAGGATGTCGCAAAACACCATGTCCGGCTTGAAATCGTTGATCTTGGAGAGGGCATCGAAACCGTCTTCAGCCAGCAGCACTTCATAGCCGCCTTGCTTCAGAAAAATCTCGGCACTTCTGCGAATGGTATTGCTGTCGTCAACCACCAATACCTTGAAGTTATCTGCGGAAACTGTCACCGGCCACCCTCCTCATTGCATGTCATGAAATGTGAATGCACGCGGCAGCCAAGGCTGACAAGCCCCTCCCACCCGTTTGCATTGAACACATACGCCCTATGGCAATTTTTCTTTCGACGAATCCGCATGTGCTTTGGGTGCATTTTGCACCACAGCGCGTACACTGCATCCGTCGTCCCTGCTCCTAATTTTGAAAAGCTTACAGAGCCTTTACATAGAATGCAACGATTGTAGCTTTTGAACACAGATTTATCGGTGATTTCTGCCGCAATGTGCCCTATCTCGTTGACCTATGACATCCTCCTTGACAAACCAGCCAGAATCCTTTCCAAGTGAAAGCACGCTGGCAGCCACCATCGATACGGCCAGCATCCTGTGTTTTAACGCCAATGATCCGAGTGGCGCAGGCGGTGTCAATGCAGACAGCCTGGCTGTGGCATCCATGGGCGGCCACCCCTGTACCGTGGTCACCGGCGCGCTCATCCGCGACACGCTGGACACCATTGATTTCTATGCACTGTCCGATGAGGCCGTGCAGCAGCAGGCCCAGACCGTGTTGCAAGACATCCCCATCCGCGCCATCAAACTGGGCTTTCTAGGCTCCATCGAGAATGTACGAGTGTGTGCGGAAGTAACCAACGACTACCCCGATGTGCCTGTGGTCGCCTATGTGGCGGGCATGGCCTGGTGGGACAGCGAGCTGATCGACGACTACCTGGACGCCTACCAGGAGTTGCTGCTGCCCCAGGTGACCGTGCTGGTCGGCGCCTATGGCCTGCTGTGGCGCTGGCTGCTGCCTGACCGCACCTCCGAGCACCGCCCCAGCCCGCGTGACATTGCCAAAGCCGCCGCCGAGCATGGCGTGCCCTTTGTGCTGGTCACCGGCATCCCCACCCACGACCAGCATGTGGAAAACGTACTCGCCTCAGCCGATACCATCTACGGCAGCGGCGAGTTCGAGCTGTTCGAGACCGAGTACATCGGCGCCGGCGATACCTTGAGCGCCGCGCTCACCGCCTTGCTGGCCACCGAGGTGCCGCTCAGCGATGCCACGGCCGAGGCCATGACCTACCTGGACAAATGCCTCGAAGGCGGTCTGCGCCCGGGCATGGGCAAGACCATTCCCGACCGCCTCTTCTGGGTGCATGCCGATGACGAGGAAGACGAAGACGGCAGCGAGCAAGACGCAGAGGACGCCGACGACACGGCTGGCGGCACCCAGAACCTGCGCAATCCACTGCAGTGAATACCGATTTGACAGCCCCGCGCTGGCGCTTGGCCGACAATCCAAGGCCAGTCTAGTTGTGAGCCCATATGACGATTGATAAAAACGCCCAGTTGTTCGAACGCGCACGCCAGGTCATCCCCGGCGGCGTGAACTCGCCCGTGCGGGCCTTCAATGCCGTAGGCGGCACGCCCGCCTTCATCGCCCGCGCCCAAGGTGCCCATCTGTTCGATGCCAATGGCAAGCAGTATGTGGACTACATCGGCTCCTGGGGGCCGATGATTCTGGGCCATGGCCACCCGCAGGTGCTGAGCGCCGTGCAGGCCGCGCTGCTGGAAGGCTTTTCTTTTGGCGCCCCCACCGAGCGCGAGATTGCGCTGTCCGAAGCCATCTTGAAGCTCATGCCTTCGATGGACATGGTGCGCCTGGTCAGCTCCGGCACCGAAGCGGGCATGAGCGCCATCCGCCTGGCCCGTGGTTACACCGGCCGCAACAAGATCATCAAGTTCAATGGCTGCTACCACGGCCATGCCGATGCGCTGCTGGTCAAGGCCGGCTCGGGTCTGGCCACCTTTGGTGCCTCATCCTCGGCGGGCGTGCCCGGCCATGTGGTGCAGGACACCATCGTGCTGGAATACAACGACATTACCCAGCTTGAAGAGGCCTTTGCCAAGTACGACGACCAGATCGCCTGCGTGATCATGGAGCCGATTGCCGGCAACATGAACTTTGTGCGCGCCAGCACCGCCTTTACCCGCCGCATCAGCGAGCTGACCAAACAGCACGGCGCCTTGCTGATCTACGACGAGGTGATGACCGGCTTCCGCGTGGCCCTGGGCAGCGCACAAAGCCTGTACGCCCAGCAGATTCCCGGCTTCCAACCCGACATCACCGTGCTGGGCAAGGTGATTGGCGGCGGCATGCCGATGGCCGCCTTTGGTGCGCGTCGCGAGATCATGGAAAAGCTCTCGCCGCTGGGCCCGGTCTACCAGGCCGGTACCTTGTCAGGCAACCCCATTGCCACGGCCTGCGGCCTGCAGACCCTGGCACTGATCAGCCAACCGGGCTTCCATGAAGCGCTGCATGCCAAGACCGGCCAGCTGATGGCCGGCCTGAAGGCGGAAGCCGATGCGGCAGGTGTCCCCTTCAGCATCGACCACCAGGGCGGCCTGTTTGGCTTTTTCCTGCTGCCCGAGCTGCCCAGCCACTACGAAGCCGTGATGAAGAGCGACAAGCCGCTGTTCAACAAATTCTTCCACGGCATGCTCGCCCGGGGCCACTACTTTGCACCAGCGCTGTACGAGGCCGGCTTTGTCAGCAGCGCGCATACCGATGCCGACATCCAGGCCACCATCGAGGCCGCCCGCGAAGTCTTCAAGACCTTGTAAGGCGTCGCCCTTGCCCCCTGCCCCATCTGGCGGGCACAAAAAAAACCTCGGCATGCCGAGGTTTTTTGTTGCCTGCCGCTGGCGATCAGTCGTCGCTGCCGCCCAGTTGCATGATCAGGCGCAGCACATACCAAAACAGCATGGCCACCGATGCGAACAGGTGCAGGGCCGCGCCGGCGGGGCGGTCTGCGGGGTAGTGGCGCATGATCTGCGAGGTGTCATACAGCACGCAAGCGCCGGCAAACAGCACCATCGCGCCCGAGAACCAGATGCCCAGCTTGAAGCCGAACACCACGCCGGCCAAAATGATGCCGATCGCCACCAGGCCCGCAATCTTCAAGAAGCCACCCAGGAAGGAAAAATCCTTTTTGCTGGTGAAGGCGGTGAAGGTCAGGCCCGCCACCAAGGCCAGGGTCGCAATCGATGCGGCCTGGATGGAGCCCGGCGCCACAATGCTGGCCATGGCCAGCATGGGTGCAAAGATCAGCGACTCGGCAAACACAAAGCCGCCCAGCGCCAGGTACTGCACGCCGGTGCTTTCCGAATTGTCCGCCGCATTGGTGGCCAACCAGGCCACCACCATGAAGGCGCCCATGACGGCCAACCAGCCCCATTTGCTGACACCCAGCATTTTGAGCATGGCAAACGATGCACCGCTGGCGTACAGGCCAAACGACAGCACGGCAAAAGCCAAAATGGCCACCGCCAGATGGCTGTAGGCGGCCTTGATGAATTGGCCTCGGCTTTGCGCCTCGGTCAAGCCAGCGCCATGGCCAGCATATTCGGGAAAGTTCATGCATCCTCCTTCAGGTCTATGTCGCTGCAGTATCGCAGATTTGCTTTACAAAGCAGGGCCTTTCCAGACCCCGCCTACGGGCATTGCGGCGGCGCACAAAAAAGCCCGCTTTGCAAGCGGGCCGGTCAGCAAATTCAGACAGCATTCAGGGTGGGTTGGCCGCCGGTGTCTTCGCGGGGCTGAGCGCCATCAACCAGGCGGCCATCAGCTCGGCCTGCTCCTGCGTGACCTGTGGGTGGCGCGGCATCACGATGCGGCCCCATTCGCCCACACTGCCTTCGCGGATCTTGCCGGCCAGATAAGGCACGGCATCATCGCGGCCCGCATAGCGCTTGGCAATGTTTCTGAACCCCGGACCCACGACATCCAGCTCCATGGTGTGGCAGCGCATGCAGTCGCTGCTGCGGGTCACCAGGTCGCGCCCCTTTTGCAACTGGGGGCTGGCCTCGATCAGGCGGTCAGCGGCCGTTACCTCGGCCTTGGGGCGGATGATCAGCCGCCCGATATTGAACATGCCCAGGCCCACCACCAGGGCAAATGCCACGATGAGTACCCCCAGCCAGCGCGAGCGGCGCGGTGGTTCGGTGTCCGAATCGGGGGCGGGAGGGGGGTCTTGGTGCTGCGAATCGCTCATGCTGGAATCGGCCGGGGGGCCAACGCTGAAAACAGGCCGGCGAACAGGTTAGGTTCGCGGCGCTTGGTGAAGAGCAGCAGCGCCTTCGCAGGCGCTGCCCGGGCCATCAATGGCGGAAGTGGCGCACGCCGGTGAACACCATGGCCACGCCGCGCTCGTCGGCAGCGGCAATCACTTCCGGGTCGCGCATCGAGCCACCCGGCTGGGCCACGCAGGTTGCGCCGGCATCCACCACCACATCCAGGCCGTCACGGAACGGGAAGAAGGCATCCGACGCCACGACGGTGTTCTGCAGCGACAGCTTGGCCGCCTCGGCCTTGATCGACGCGATACGTGCCGAATCCAGACGCGACATCTGGCCAGCGCCCACGCCCATGGTCATGCCGTTCTTGCAGAACACGATGGCATTGGACTTGACGAACTTGGCTACCTTCCAGGCAAACAGCAGGTCTTGCAGTTCTTGCGGGGTCGGCTGCTTGACGGTCACCACCTTCAGATCCGCCAGTTGCAGCTCGTGGTTGTCGGCCGATTGCAGCAGGATGCCCGAGCCCACGCGCTTGGACTCAATGGCGTTGCGGCCCTGTTCCCAGTCGCTGTTGCCGCCAGCGGGCAGTGCAATCTTCATCAGGCGCACATTGACCTTGGACTTGAAGACCTCCAGCGCCTCGGCGCTGAACTCAGGGGCCATCAGCACTTCGACAAACTGCTTGGACACGGCCTCGGCAGCCGCCTTGTCGACGGCGCGGTTGAAGGCGATGATGCCGCCAAAAGCGCTGGTCGGGTCGGTCTGGAAGGCCTTGGAGTAGGCCTCGAAAGCATCTGCGCCCACAGCCACGCCGCAGGGGTTGGCGTGCTTGACGATCACGCAGGCAGGCACGTCGAAGCTCTTGACGCATTCCCAGGCGGCATCGGCATCGGCGATGTTGTTGTAGCTCAGCTCCTTGCCCTGCAGCTGCACGCCCGTGGCCAGCGAGCCAGGTGCGGGGTACAGATCGCGGTACCAGGCCGCTTGCTGGTGGCTGTTTTCGCCATAGCGCAGGTCCTGGATCTTGATGAACTGGCCATTGCTCTGGCCGGGGAAGGCGGCGCGCTCAGGCACGTATTCTTCGGACAGCTTCTCGTCTTCGAACGTGACCGACGACAGGTAGTTGCTGATGGCGCCGTCGTACTGGCTGATGCGGTTGAATGCCGCCACCGACAGCGCAAAGCGCAGCTTGTGCGACAGCTTGCCCGCGGCCTTGAGCTCGGCGAGCACGGCGTCGTACTGGTCGGCGGCGGTGATCACGCCCACATCGTTCCAGTTCTTGGCGGCAGAACGCACCATGGCCGGGCCGCCAATGTCGATGTTCTCGATGGCATCGGCCAGGGTGCAGCCGGCTTTGGCGACCGTGGCTTCAAACGGGTAGAGGTTCACCACCAGCAAGTCGATGGTCTCGATGCCGTGCTCCTTGAGCGCAGCCATGTGCTCGGGCAGATCACGGCGGGCCAGCAGGCCGCCATGCACCATCGGGTGCAAGGTCTTGACGCGGCCGTCGAGCATCTCGGGGAAGCGGGTGACCTCGGCCACTTCGGTCACGGGCAGGCCCTTGTCAGCCAGCAGCTTGGCGGTGCCGCCCGTGGACAGCAGTTGCACACCCAGCGCGTGCAGGGCCTGGGCAAACTCGACAATACCGGTTTTGTCGGAAACGGAAATCAGGGCTTTCATGTCAATCACTTCAAAGATAGAAACAGGCTTGTGCCGCTTGCGCAGCGGGCGCAAGCAGCACTGAAATCATTGGGGGATCAGAGCATCTTGTGCTCGACCAGCTTCTTGCGCAAGGTGTTGCGGTTCAGGCCCAGCCATTCGGCCGCACGCGACTGGTTGTTGTCGGCGTGGTTCATCACCACTTCCAGCATCGGGCGCTCCACCATGCGGACTACCATCTCGTACACACGGTCCGGCACTTCGCCTTCCAGATCCTGAAAATAGGTCTGCAGGCTGTCCCGCACGGACTGCTCAATCGTCGTCTTACTCATACAAAGTCATCACTCGTTGTTGTTGCTTGGGCCATCGCACTCCCGCTGGCCTCTTGTGCTGGCGCCATGCCCGGCAGCCGATCCATCTGCTGCCCCAGGGCCCACAGGTAATCGGCTACGGCCTGCCATTGCGCCGCACTGTTTTCAATCAGATTCATCTCGCGCCTGAACGCATCGCCCCCCGGCAGATCGCGCACATACCAGGCAATGTGCTTGCGCGCCGAGCGCACACCCGTGCTCTCGCCGTACAGCGCATAGTGGTCTTGCAGGTGCTCCAGCAAGTGCCTGCGCAGCTCCGCCACCAAGGGCGGCGCCAGCAGCTCGCCGGTCTGCAGAAAATGCACGATCTCGCGAAAAATCCAGGGGCGGCCCTGGGCCGCCCGTCCCACCATCACCGCATCCGCACCGGTCAAGGCCAGCACATCGCGCGCCTTGGCGGGGCTGGTGATATCACCATTCGCCACCACGGGCACCGACACGGCCTGTTTGACGGCACGGATCGTGTCGTACTCGGCCAGGCCCCGGTAGCCCTGCTCGCGCGTGCGGCCATGCACGGTGAGCATCTGGATGCCCGCTTGCTCAAACTGGCGCGCCAGCTGCACGGCATTCTTGTGGTCATCGCTCCAGCCAGTGCGCATCTTGAGGGTGACCGGCACGCCATGGGGGGCAGCTGCCGCCACCACCGCAGCGGCAATCTCTACCGCCAACGGCTCGTTTTGCATCAGTGCAGAACCTGCCCACTTGTTGCAGACCTTCTTGGCCGGGCAACCCATGTTGATGTCGATGATCTGCGCGCCGCGCTCAATGTTGTAGACCGCCGCCTCGGCCATCATCGGCGCGTCGGTGCCTGCTATCTGCACGGAGATTGGCCCGGGCTCGCCCGCATGGTTGGCGCGGCGGCTGGTCTTGAGGCTGTCCCACAGGTCCTTGCGGCTGGTCACCATCTCGCTGACTGCATAGCCCGCCCCCAGCGCCTTGCACAGCTGGCGAAAGGGCCTGTCTGTCACGCCCGCCATGGGCGCCACAAACACATTGTTGGCCAGAGTATAGGGACCGATGCGAACGGACATGGAATGCAAAAAGCGAGCACTTCGCCACCGAAGTGCTGGTTGTTGTGGTGAGGGGAAGGGGCAGATTGTACTGCTTAAAAAAGCAGCAAACCTCAAATCTACCCGCTTGACATTTAGGAATGCCCAAAAATTGAGCGATGGTGCCGCAATAGGCGACACCCTTGGGCAGCGCCTGACAGCTGCAGTGAGCGCTCAGGCCACAATGCCGCAACGGCTTGTCCATATGGGATTTTTCGGCCTCTTGGCTGACACGACACCGGCCCGCGCTGCCGCTGGCACGCAGGCACCAGCCGCTACACTGGCAGCCATGGAAGCTTGGATTCATCAGTTGCTGGCATGGCTGGCCTTGCCGCAGTTCGGGCTCAGCACGGTATTTATCGTCGCCCTGATCTCGGCCACCTTGCTGCCCCTTGGGTCCGAACCCGCTGTGGCCGGCCTGCTACACCTCAACCCCGATCTGTTCTGGCAGGCCATCTTGGTGGCCACGGCCGGCAATACCTTGGGCGGCGCCATCAGTTGGTGGACGGGCGCGCTGGCGCGCACCGCCTGGTACAAGGCCCGCCGCCTGCGCCATGCCGGCCATGGCGCAGCCCCCGCGAACCCTCTCATCCCCGCCACGCCCCCCAACAAACAAAGCCGCCACCAGCGCATGGCCCGCATCTGGCTGCGCAAATTTGGTGCCAAGGCCTGCCTGCTCAGCTGGCTGCCCATCGTGGGCGATCCGCTGTGCGCTGTGGCCGGCTGGCTGCGCCTGCCGTTCTGGCCCTGTGTGTTCTATATGGCGATTGGCAAATTTTTGCGCTACTTGCTGATGACGATGACCATCCTGCATTTCTGGCCCGGTGCTTAAAACCGTGTTCCCCGCAGCAACCACCCAGGCGCCACTGGCGCATCAACGCATCAACATCGTTGGCGCATCGGGCTCCGGCACCTCCACCCTGGGCCGGGCACTGGCTGCTCGCACCGGCATGGCCTGGGCCGACGCGGATGATTTTTACTGGAAGCCCAGCCACCCGCCGTTCCAGCACAAGGTAGATCCGGCAGAGCGGCTGCAGCGTCTGCTGGCTTATTTGGCCCCGCACCCCGGCAGCATGGTGTCCGGCTCAGTCTGCGGCTGGGGCTCGGCATTAGAGGACAGCTTCGACCTGGTGGTCTTCCTCAGCCTCCCCACCGACCTGCGACTGGCCCGCATCGAGGCACGCGAAATCGCCCGCTATGGCCATGCCAATCCCGATTTTCTGGCTTGGTCTGCCCAATACGATCAAGGCCTGCTACCTGGCCGCAGCCGCGCCCGCCACGAAGCCTGGCTGGCAAGCCGCACCTGCCGGGTGCTGCGTTTTGAGGGGGATGAGGAGGTGCAGGCGCGGGTGACGCGAATTCTGAACCTTTGCGCCTGAGGCCCAGCGTTACGTAGGGGCCAGCATGCATGCCCGACCCACCGCAATGAGAAGATGATGTGCCGGGCACTGCGTGCCCAGCCCTGGAACTTAAACGTTGAACAAGAAGTTCAGCACATCGCCATCCTTGACGATGTATTCCTTGCCTTCGGCGCGCATCTTGCCCGCTTCCTTGGCGCCTTGCTCACCCTTGTACTGGATGTAGTCGTCAAAGGCGATGGTCTGGGCGCGGATAAAGCCGCGCTCGAAGTCGCCGTGGATGACGCCTGCAGCCTGGGGGGCGGTGGCACCCACGGGGACGGTCCAGGCACGCACTTCCTTCACGCCAGCGGTGAAGTAGGTTTGCAGACCCAGGAGGGTGAAGCCAGCGCGGATCAGGCGGTTCAGGCCCGGCTCTTCCAGGCCCATTTCCTGCAGGAACATGTCGCGGTCTTCGTCGCCCATCTCGGACATTTCTGCTTCGATCTTGGCGCAAATAGCGACCACGGGCGCACCTTGGGCCTCGGCGTAGGCCTTGAGGCTGTCGAGCAGCGGGTTGTTCTCAAAGCCGTCTTCGCTGACATTTCCGACAAACATCGCGGGCTTGGCGGTGATCAGGCAGAACTGCTTGAGCAGCGGTGCATCTTCCTTGGACACGGGCACGATGCGGGCGGGCTTGCCTTGGTCGAGCGCGGCCTGGATGGGGGTCAGCAGGGACACCACCTTGGCGGCTTCCTTGTCGTTGCCCGACTTGGCGGCCTTGCTGTAGCGGTTCAGCGCCTTGTCCACGGTGGCCAGGTCGGCCAGGCACAGCTCTGTCTGGATGACTTCGATATCGGCGATCGGGTCGACCTTGTTGGCCACGTGGATCACATTGGGGTCTTCGAAGCAGCGCACCACGTTGACGATGGCATCCGTCTCGCGGATGTGGGCCAGGAACTGGTTGCCCAGGCCTTCGCCCTTGGAGGCACCTGCCACCAGGCCGGCGATATCAACAAACTCCACGATGGCGGGAACGACGCGCTCGGGCTCGACGATCTTCGAGAGTTGGTCCAGGCGCGGATCGGGCACTTCCACCACGCCGGTATTGGGTTCGATCGTGCAGAAAGGATAGTTTTCGGCGGCAATACCTGCCTTGGTCAACGCATTAAAAAGGGTGGACTTGCCAACATTGGGCAAACCGACGATGCCGCATTTGAGGCTCATGGCAGTGCTTTCTCTATTCTTTCGGACAAACCCGGCATTTTATGCCGACTGCATCGCAATCGCGAATTCAGGCGTATTAATAGGGCGCGTCTGCAAAACTCCCAGCCCTGGTCTGCATGCGGAGTCAGGCGATCCGCGTCCATCTCCGTGGACGAGGGTTGTGCAGAAGCGCCCTTGGCTGCGTTCAGTCAAACTGCAAAGCGCCGCCCACCGCATCACCCACCCGCAGCACGCCGCCGGTGCCGGCAGGCACATAGGCGTTCATGCCAAAGGTGACAGCGCCATCCAGCCGCGCATCGTGGCGGTAGGTCTGCAAGGTATCGGTCACGCGGGTGCCGCGGTCGGCGGTGGCCGGGTCGACATCGGGGATGGGACAGCGCGCACAGGGCTTGACCAGCGGCAGATCGGCCCATTGCTGGCTGCCCGGGCCACCTTGCTGTACCGACAGGCTCTCGATCCGGTCTTCGTCATGGGACTGAAAGCCGTCGACCACGATATTGGCGCGAAAGCGCTCTGTGACCACAGGCACTTCGCCCGCCTGGGTCAGGCGCGCGTTGAGCTCTTCGACCGAGGCCTGGCTGACCACCAGCACAGGGAAGCCATCGGCAAACTGCGTGGGCGCATCGGCGCCGCCGGTCCAGTTCTTGCTGGCCAGGCGAACGGCTTGCGGGGCCATGCGCACCAGCGTGCACTCGGTCTGCAAAAACGCGCTGAACCAGGCATTGACTGCGTCGGGCGCCTGCAGGGCCGAGACCTGGTCGCTCCAAACGCGTACGGTGCGCTCGGGGCCAGCAAATGCCATATCCACGGCCAGCGCCGCCATGCCGGGGGCCGTTACCGTCATCACGCCGTCGGCAATGGCGGGTTGCACCAGCACCATGCGGGCGATCTCGCGCTGCGAGATGAATTCGCCCCGCCCGTCGACCAGCATGAAGGCCCGGTCATGCTCCAGGCCCGTCGCCAACAGGCGCGCACTTTGCACGGCGATGCCGGCACAGGATTTGATGGGAAAAACCCACAATTGGCCAATATGGCCGGTGACATCAAAAAAATCGCTATTAGCCATGCTGCTCTGCGCCTGCGTTGATCTGGGCAAACCACACTGTAACGAGTAAAAGGCCGCCAGCCTAGGGAGGCTCTGCAAAACCCTCGCCCAGCGGGATGGGCGCGGATCGGGATGATGCGCAAGGCGTCTTTTGCCGTCGAGCCGTAGCGATTGCCAACGAAGACAACGCCGCGGATCGCCCGAACCCGCGCTCAGACCACGGCAGGGCGTTTTGCAGCGCTTCCCTAGGTGTGATGTTTCAATAGGTTGTTCAACCGGACAGGTCTGGGAAACTGGAGTTACCACGCTTCAGCAACTCAGAGGAATCCTGCCGGA
>NZ_JANUDY010000008.1 GCF_024809975.1 Comamonas sp. BIGb0152 | reverse complement strand
TGGCGGAGTGGACGGGACTCGAACCCGCGACCCCCGGCGTGACAGGCCGGTATTCTAACCAACTGAACTACCACTCCTGGCAGGAAGCTTTGCTAGCTATTGTATAGCATCAAGCGCTTCAAACTTGGCGACCCTACGGGGATTCGAACCCCGGTACTCACCGTGAAAGGGTGATGTCCTAGGCCTCTAGACGATAGGGTCAAAACCTGGACTTGCCTTGCGGCAATCGATTAAAAAAGCGCCCTCTTTAAACAAAGGCGCTTCTTGTCGAGCGACTAACCAAACTGGCGGAGTGGACGGGACTCGAACCCGCGACCCCCGGCGTGACAGGCCGGTATTCTAACCAACTGAACTACCACTCCTGGCAGGAAGCTTTGCTAGCTATTATATAGCATCAAGCGCTTCAAACTTGGCGACCCTACGGGGATTCGAACCCCGGTACTCACCGTGAAAGGGTGATGTCCTAGGCCTCTAGACGATAGGGTCATAACCTAAGAACCGATTTCTCGCTTCTGATAATCCTTGGTGGAGGTAAACGGGATCGAACCGATGACCTCTTGCATGCCATGCAAGCGCTCTCCCAGCTGAGCTATACCCCCAAAATCGGCAAGCTTTACAATTACTTGTTGCTGCTCACCGAAGACTCGAATTATAGGGCGTATTTCAGCGCTTTTGCAGTCTTTCGATAATTTTTTCACGACCGAGTAATGCCAGCACCGCATCGACCGACGGTGTGTGGGCCGTACCGACGGCCAAAACACGCACCGGCATGGCCAGTTGCGGCATCTTGATGCCGTGTTCCTTGAGCACCTGCTTGAAGCAGGCAGCAATCGCCTCCTTGCTCCAATCGCTCTGCTGCAGCATCTGCAGCAAGGCATCGATCACCGGAATGATCTCAGGCGTCACATGGGTGGCCAGGTCTTCGGCGCTGGGCTGGGCATCTTCGTAGAACACGCGAGCCCATTGCGCCAGGTCCACCAAGGTGTCGCAGCGGTCCTTGAACAGCGCGCAGATGCGCGGCAGGCGACCGTCGCTCACGGTGATGCTGTCCAGACCCAAGTTCTTCAGAAACGGGGTCAGCATGGCAGCCAGCTCGTCATCGGGCGTCAGCTTCATGTGCTGGGCATTGACCCAGCGCAGCTTGGCATCGTCAAACTGGCCCGCGCTGCGGCCCAGGTGGTCCAGGTTGAACCACTCCAGGAACTGCTGGCGCGAGAAAATCTCGTCATCGCCATGGCTCCAACCCAGGCGCGCCAGGTAGTTCACCATGGCGTCGGGCAGATAACCTTCGTCACGGTACTGCGTCACCGGCTTGGCGCCATTGCGCTTGCTCATCTTCTCGCCTTGCTCGTTGAGCACGGTGGGCAAATGGGCAAACACCGGCACATCGGCACCCAGCGCTTCAAAGATATGGATCTGGCGCGGCGTGTTGTTGACATGGTCGTCACCCCGGATCACGTGGGTGATGGCCATGTCCATGTCATCGACGCAGACGCAGAAGTTGTAGGTGGGCGTGCCATCGGGGCGGGCGATCACCAGGTCATCCAGCTCGGTGTTCTGGAACTCGATGCGGCCCTTGCACTTGTCTTCCCAGGCCACGACGCCGGTCAGCGGGGTCTTGAAGCGCAGCACGGGCTTGACGCCCTCGGGTACCGGCGGCAACACCTTGCCCTCTTCCGGGCGCCAGGTGCCGTCATAGCGCGGCTTTTCCTTGTTGGCCATCTGCTTTTCACGCAGTGCGTCCAACTCTTCCATGCGCATGTAGCAGGGGTAGACATAGCCTTTTTCCAGCAAGGTGGCCAGCACCTCTTTGTAGCGGTCCATGCGCTGCATCTGGTAGAACGGTCCCTCATTGGGGTCCAGCTGCAACCAGGCCATGCCTTCAAGAATCACATCGACCGATGCCTGGTTGGAACGCTCCAAGTCCGTGTCTTCGATGCGCAGGATGAAATCGCCCTGGCTGGCACGCGCAAAAGCCCAGGGGTAGAGGGCCGAGCGGATATTGCCCAGGTGGATGAAACCGGTGGGCGATGGGGCAAAACGGGTACGTACTTTGGTGCTCATGTCAGGGTGTCCAGGCCGCGCAGCAGGTCGGCTTTCAAATCATCCAGGTGTTCCAGGCCGACGGAGATGCGAACCAGGCCCTGGCCTACGCCAGCGGACTGGCGCTGCTCTTCGGTCAGCCGGCCATGCGAGGTGCTGGCAGGGTGGGTGATGGTGGTCTTCACATCACCGAGGTTGGCGGTGATCGAGCACAGCAAGGTGCTGTCGACCACGTGGAAGGCATTAGCACGGAGCTGCTCGGCCCCCTGGCCCACCACATCGAAGGCCAGCACAGCGCCGCCCATGCCATTTTGCTGGCGCATCGCCAGCGCATGCTGGGGGTGGCTCTCCAAGCCAGGGTAGTACACCCGCGCCACCTTGGGGTGGCCTTCCAGCCAGCGGGCCAGCTCCAGCGCCGAGGCGCTTTCAGCCTTCACGCGCAGCGACAAGGTTTCCATGCCCTTCATCACCACCCAGGCATTGAACGGCGAGAGGTTCAAACCACCGCTGCGCAAAAAGGTGCCCATGACCTTGTCCACCAGCGCGACCGTGCCGCAGACAGCGCCTGCCATCACGCGGCCTTGGCCGTCCAGGAACTTGGTACCCGAATGCACCACCAGATCCGCACCGAGCTTGACCGGCTGCTGCAGCACGGGCGTGGCAAAGCTGTTGTCCACAGCCAGCAAGGCGCCATGCGCGTGCGCCAGCTCAGCCAGCGCGGCGATATCGCACAAATCGGTGAGCGGGTTGGTCGGCGTTTCGGCAAACAGCAACCGGGTGTTGGGGCGGATGGCCGCCTTCCAGGCGTCCACATCGGTTTGCGACACAAAGCTGGTCTCCACGCCAAAGCGTGCCATCTCGGTGCCCAGCAGCTTGATGGTCGAGCCGAACATGGACTGCGAGCAGACCACATGGTCACCGGTCTTCAGCACGGTCAAGGCGACCAGCAAGATCGCGGACATGCCCGTGGACGTGGCAATGGCGCACTCGGTGCCCTCCATCGCTGCCAGTCGGCGCTCAAAGCTGGTCACCGTGGGGTTGCCCGTGCGGGTGTAGGTGTAGCCTTCTTCCTGCGCGGCAAAGCGGCGTGCCGCCGTCTCGGCATTGGGCTGCACAAAGCTGCTGGCCAGGTACAGGGCTTCGCTGTGTTCGCCCCATTGGCTGCGCTCCACCGCCTCACGAACCGCCAAGGTATCGGGATGCAAGCCCGGCGGCAATTTCTTATCAGTCATTCTTATTCCCAAGCAGCAGCAAAGCCGCCATCAAGCCGCATCCGTCACATCGGCATTGCGCAGCGACAGACGCGAAGTATCGAGATCATCCTCTTCGATCGCCACACGGCCTTCATTGACCTGCGAGATGCCCTCGGGCGTGATGCCGGTGACATAGACGCCATCGAAGCACGAGGCTTCAAAGCCATGCACGCCCGTGTTGAGCTTGCCTACCGCGTTCTTCATGCCATCGACATCCTGGTAAATCAGCGCGTCGCAGCCGATGTACTGGCGAATCTCTTCCAGGCTGCGGTCATGGGCTACCAGCTCCTTGGCCGTCGGCATGTCAATACCGTAAACGTTCGGGAAACGCACCGGTGGCGCAGCGCTGGCCAGGTAGACCTTGTTGGCGCCGGCATCGCGGGCCATCTGCACGATTTCCTTGGAGGTCGTACCGCGCACGATGGAGTCATCGACCAGCAGCACATTGCGGCCCTTGAACTCGCTGCCGATGGCGTTAAGCTTCTGGCGCACCGACTTTTTGCGCGCGCCCTGGCCCGGCATGATGAAAGTGCGGCCCACATAGCGGTTCTTCACAAAACCTTCGCGGTAAGGCTTGCCCAGCAGCTGGGCCAGCTGCATGGCGCTGGGACGGCTCGATTCAGGGATCGGAATGACCGCATCGATCTCGTTGGGCGGCACCATCGAGATGACCCGCTTGGCCAGGGTTTCACCCAGGTTCAGGCGGGCTTGGTAGACCGACATGCCGTCGAGCACCGAATCCGGGCGGGCCAGGTAGACAAACTCGAAAATGCAGGGGTGCAGGCTCGGCGCTTCTGCGCATTGCGCAAAGGTCAGCGAACCATCGTCGCTGATGAAGACCGCCTCACCCGGGGCAACATCGCGCTCCAGCTGCTGCATCGTGCCTTCAAGCGCCACCGATTCGCTGGCCACCATCACGGTGCCATCGGCGCCACGGCCAATGCACAGCGGGCGAATGCCATTGGGGTCGCGGAAAGCGACCACGCCGTGGCCGGCAATCAGCGCAATCACCGCGTAGGAGCCCTGCACGCGCTTGTGCACCGCGCGGATGGCGTTGAACACATCCTCTTTTTGCAGCGGCACACCGTGGGTGGCGCGCTCCAGCTCATGCGCAAACACATTGAGCAGCACTTCCGAATCGCTGTCGGTATTGGTGTGGCGGTGGTCGGTGGAGAACAGCTCCTTGCGCAGCTCGACCGCATTGGTCAGGTTGCCGTTGTGCACCAGCACAATGCCAAAAGGCGCATTCACGTAGAACGGCTGGGCTTCCTCTTCGCTGTAGGCATTGCCTGCCGTGGGGTAGCGCACCTGGCCCAAACCCACATTGCCGGGCAAGGCCCGCATATTGCGGGTACGGAACACATCCTTGACCATGCCCTTGGCCTTGTGCATGAAGAACTTGCGTCCCTGCTGCGTTGCAATGCCTGCCGCATCCTGTCCACGGTGTTGCAGCAGCAACAGCGCGTCATAGATCAATTGATTGACCGGCGTGCTACTGACGACTCCGACGATTCCACACATATTGAGCGTTCCAAAAACGTTAACGCGGCTCTGCCGCGATGCGTGAACCAGCCTCGGTGAGCTGGTCCACCAGCGAAGACCAATGTCTTCCCATTTCTTGCGGCATCCATGGCCGCAACACTGACACTGCCGACACCAGATAAGGTGCAAAGACTGAAGTGTTCCAGATTTGCGATTCCCGCATCGGCGTCAGCATAAAAACCAGAGCGATAAGTACAAGTAGTAACAGGCCGCGCAGCGCGCCAAACATTCCGCCCAGCGCGCGGTCAAAGGGGCGCAAGCCCACCATCTTGACCAGCTTGCCAAGCATCCAGATCACCATGCCCAAGGCAAAGATGGCGGCAATGAAGACGATCACAAGGCCTGCGCCGCTGCGCACGCCCTCGTCGACATCCTGCATTGGCAACCACATGCCCACCTGGGCGCCCCACAGGCGCGCCGCAAAAAATGCCAGCACCCAGCTGATCAGCGACAGCACCTCGAACACCAGACCGCGCCAAGCACCGATCAGCACCGAGCCCAGCAGGATCACGACAAACACCCAATCCAGTGCCGCCACCTCAACACCCCGCCCGCAGTCCACCGGGCAGGTCGGTCAGGCCCAGTCGCTGGCCGGGGCGGTTTCGGAGCGGCCCAAAGGCGCTGGGAGAGGAAGACACGGCGTGAAGGGACGGGCGAGTTATGGGCTTTACAGCGGCAGCAGGGCAGCGGGCAGGCCTTGCGCCCTCACCTTGGCTGCGGCGCTATCGGCCTCTTCCTTGCTGTTAAAGGGCCCAACCCGCACCCGAATGCGGGTGCCGGACGCCGTCTTGATCGACTGCGTATAGGCTGCCACCCCGGCCATCTGCAGCTTGGCCCGCACCTCGGCAGCCTTGCTCTCTTCGGCAAAAGCCCCTACTTGCAAGGCATAGCGGCCGGCTGCCGCCGCTGGCTTGGCGGCAGGTGCAGCAGCAGCAGGGGCCGCCGCGGCGGCCGCAGAGGCACGCCCCTCCATCATCGCGCGCACGCGGTCGGCCTCGTCATCGCGCTTGGGCTTGGCGGGCTCCACCGGCTTGGGCTTGGGCTCCTCTTTGGGTTTGGCTTCCGGCTTGGGCTCTGGCTTGGTGTCGGGTTTGGGTTCAGGTTTGGCCGCCGGCTTGGGCTCGGGCTTGGCCGCAGGTTCGGGCTTGGCCGGCGTGGCCGCAGGCTTGGCTGGCGTCACCGCTGGTTTGGCTGCAGCTGCGGCGGCAGCGGCCGAGGCGGCTGTTGCTGCCGCAGCGGCCACCGGGGCCGAAGCAGCGGGGCTGGATGCGTTGCTTCGCGCACCCACAATCTCTTCACCCGCATCGAGGCCATTGTCATTGCCCGCATGGCTGGTGTGCGGGGTTGCTGCATTGGACGCTGGCGGCACGGCCAAGGCGGCTACCCGCTCGCGGTCAGGAATCTCGATCGACGCATTGACGGGCACCGGGCGGGGCTGGGTGTCGAACAGCATCGGAAAACCGATGATGGCCGCCAGCACCAGCACCGTGGCACCAATCAGGCGGTGGCGCGCACGCCGGCGCATGGCATCCACACTTTCAGCAGGATTGCTGCGCGGCGCACGAATAACGCGCTGACTCTCAGCTTCTTGCTGCTTTTTGCCGGGCCATCGAAGATTGAAAATTGCCATGGACGATTGGAGGTGGAGCTTGAAAACAGGTCGCTGGGAGCGGCGCCGTTGAAGGGCCGCTGTTAGGTCAGGTGCTTGGCATCGAGCCGTGGCACCCCATTCTTCAAGACCCCGCCCACCGTGTAGAACGAGCCGAAAACAACGATTCTATCAGCGGGCCCTGCCGCCTCGACGGCCGCTTGGAATGCGGCCATGGGGTCGGGGTAACAAGCTGTAGCCACATCGCGGCTTTGGTTGGACAGCAGGTGCACGGCATTCCATTTGGACTGCAGGTCCACCGCCTTTTCTGCACGATCCGTGGGCAGATCGCAGAAATACCAGCGCTCCACCAGGGGAGCGAGCTTGCGCAGCATCGGCGTCAGGTCCTTGTCATGCATGGCGCCAAACACCGCATGGGTGGTGGGGAAGTAGCCCATCGCATCCAGATTGGCCGTTAGCGCGGCAATCGCATGGGGGTTGTGCGCGACATCCAGCACCAGCGCGGGCTGGCCGGGCACGATCTGGAAACGGCCGGGCAGCTCCACCATGGCCAGCCCATTGCGCACCGCCTGGGCCGTGACCGGCAGCACCTGGCGCAAAGCTTCATAGGCCGCCAGCACCCCGGAGGCATTGACCAATTGGTTGGCCCCGCGCAGCGCGGGATAGGCCATGCCGGCATAGCGCCGGCCGCGCCCCGCCCAGCTCCACTGCTGCTTGTCGCCTTCGTAGTTGAAATCGCGGCCAAAGCGCCACAGGTCGGCGCCAATGCTCTGGGCGTAGTCGATGACGCTTTGCGGTGGCACCGGATCGCTGACCACCGCAGGCTTGCCCGGCCGCATGATGCCGGCCTTCTCGCGGCCAATCGATTCGCGGTCGGGGCCCAGCAGCTCCATGTGATCCAGGTCGATGCTGGTGATGACCGCGCAGTCCGTGTCGATGATATTGGTGGCATCCAGCCGCCCGCCCAGGCCCACTTCCAAAATGGCCACATCCAGTTTGGCCTGGCTCAGCAGGCGCAGGATAGCCAGGGTGGTGAATTCGAAATAGCTCAGCGAAATCTCTGGCGCCTGCAAGCGGGCTTGTTCAACAGCTTCAAAATGCGCCAGCAGATCAGCGGCGGCGACAATCTCGCCGTGCACGCGGCAGCGCTCTTCAAAATGCACCAGGTGGGGCGAGGTGAACACGCCGGGGCGGTAGCCCGACTCCAGTGCCACGGCCTCCAGCATGGCGCAGGTCGAGCCCTTGCCATTGGTGCCGGCCACCGTGATGACCGGGCAGGCAAAGCGCAGCGCCAGGCGCTCTGCAACGGCCTTGACGCGGGTCAGCCCCATGTCAATGGTTTTGGGATGTAGCTGCTCGCAGTGGGCCAGCCACTGATCCAAGGTGTCGAAACGGGTTTGCATGGGGCCAGATTGTCGCGTAATTGCGGCTGTGTCATCATTGCCGCCCATGAGTAACCACACCATTGCCGTCTACGGCATCCCCAACTGCAGCACCGTCAAAAAAGCCCGCACCTGGCTGGATGCACAGGGCGCAAGCCACCAGTTCCACGATTTCAAGAAAGCCGGCGTGCCCGCCAGCCATCTGCCCGACTGGATCGCCCAGGCCAGCTGGGAAAAGCTGGTCAACCGCCAAGGCACGACCTGGCGCAAGCTGGACCCTGCCGTGCAGCAGGCGGTGGCCGACGCAGAAAGCGCCAGCGCGCTGATGATTGCCAACCCCAGCGTGATCAAGCGCCCAGTGGTGGAATGGGCCGATGGCTCGGTCACCGTGGGCTTTGACGAGGCGCTGTGGCGCAGCAAGATCGCCTGATCCAACGGGACGCAGACGGCATTCACCTGGGCTTTACCGATGCACATGCGGCCGATACAAGACGGGGCCAGGATGCGGCCATGCTGAACTTTATGCGGGCCACCAGGTCTTAGATATTTGTGCTGACCCGTGTAAAGCGTGTCGCCCAGTCCTGGCACTGGCGCGTTGAACACCCAGCCGCTTTTATGCTTTTTTGGAGGCATGTATGCCACAACTGCTCTCGGCCCGCCTGATCGTGCTGGCCGCCCTGTCCACATTGGCCGCTGCCAGCCCCTCGGTCTGGGCCCAAAGTTATTCCCCGTCGTCTGATCCCTTTTTGCCGCAGCAAGCCCCCGGCGCGCAGCCGCCGCTGCCGGCGGGCGAGCAGCCTTACGGCAAGGTGCTGTCGGTCACGCCAGCCTACCGCCAGGTCAGCACGCCCCAAACCGTCTGCAATGACCAGCAGGTCTACACGGGCCAACGCAACTCCGGTGTTGGAGCGCTTACCGGCGCCGTCGTCGGTGGTCTGCTGGGCAATGGCGTGGGCCATGGCTTTGGCCGCGCGGCAGCTACCGGCGCAGGCCTGATTGCCGGCTCAGCCATCGGCAACCAGCTCGAAGGCGGCGTCCCCAGCTACCAGACGGTGCGCCAATGCGCCAACCAGTACACCACGCAAAACGAGCCCGATGGCTACCACGTGGAGTATGAATACGCGGGCCGCCGCTACAACACGCGCACGGCCACCGCACCGGGCGAATGGCTGCCACTGAGCGTGCAGCCCGCCGCACCGGCCTATGACAGCCCGCCAGCGCAGGACTATGCCAGCGCCATGCCCGAGCCGGGCGTCGTCGTCAGCCGCCAGCCCGTGTACCAGCAGCCGGTTTATGTGGCACCGCCTCCCGTCTATGTCGCGCCGGCGCCGGTGTACTATGCACCGCCGCCCGTCATGCTGCAGCCTTCGGTGCAGATTGGCGTGGGCGGTTACTGGGGCGGCCACCGCGGCCACTGGCGCTAAGCCAAACCACATCGCCAGCCCGCAGCCAGGCGACTGGCCCAGGCTTAACGACCTGCAGCAGTGCAGACGCACTGCTGCTTTTTTATGCCCGCCGCGCCGCTCAACTGCCCCACCATGTTGGAGAGACGGGCAAAGGGCTCGCCTACAATGGCAGTTTTCCTCTTTACCTGTTGTCTTCCATGATCACTGAGAGCATTGACGGCGTACGCCTCACCACCAAGGCCAATGTTTATTTTGATGGCAAGTGCGTCAGCCACAGCTACCAGCTGGCCGATGGCACCAAGCAATCGGTCGGCGTGGTGCTCGCAGCCAGCTTGACCTTTGGCACGGCAGCTGCCGAGATCATGGAATGCGTTGCCGGCGCCTGCGAGTACAAGCTCGACGGCAGCGATGAATGGCAAAAGTCCGGCCCTGGCGACAAGTTCAGCGTGCCGGCCAACAGCAAGTTCGACATCCGCGTGGCCGAGGCCTACCACTACATCTGCCACTACGCCTGATTCCGGAGCTTGCGCCGGGCCCGCCTCTCTGTGGCACGGTTCTGCGCAGACCCCCAACGCTGCAGACGTTTTATCTTTCAGGCCGGTCGCCCTACCCAGGCCCCTCCCGATACAACCGCAGCAGTGCCTGTTTTTAGAGAAAAGCAACACCATGGAAACCATCCTGCAACACGTTCCCGTCGGCCAGAAGGTCGGCATCGCCTTTTCTGGCGGCCTTGACACCAGCGCTGCCCTGCGCTGGA
Organism: Comamonas sp. BIGb0152; assembly: GCF_024809975.1. Classification (GTDB taxonomy): domain Bacteria; phylum Pseudomonadota; class Gammaproteobacteria; order Burkholderiales; family Burkholderiaceae_C; genus Comamonas. The sequence goes on along the minus strand of NZ_JANUDY010000008.1, from coordinate 250,300 downwards.
TGAAGAACAAGGGCGCCCTGCCCTATGCCTACACCGCCAACCTGGGCCAGCCCGATGAGTCCGATTACGACGAGATCCCGCGCAAGGCGATGGAATACGGCGCTGAGAAGGCCCGCCTGATCGACTGCCGCAGCCAGCTGGCCAACGAAGGAATTGCCGCCATCCAGGCCGGTGCCTTCCACATCTCCACCGGCGGCATCACCTACTTCAACACCACGCCGCTGGGCCGCGCTGTGACCGGCACCATGCTGGTGGCCGCGATGAAGGAAGACGACGTCAACATCTGGGGCGATGGCTCGACCTTCAAGGGCAATGACATCGAGCGTTTCTACCGCTACGGCCTCTTGACCAACCCGGCGCTGAAGATCTACAAGCCCTGGCTGGACCAGACCTTCATCGACGAGCTGGGCGGCCGCGCCGAAATGTCGGCCTTCATGACCAAGGAAGGTTTTGGCTACAAGATGAGCGCGGAGAAGGCCTACTCGACCGACTCCAACATGCTGGGCGCCACCCACGAAGCCAAGGACCTGGAGTTCCTGAACAGCGGCATCCGCATCGTCAACCCGATCATGGGCGTGGCATTCTGGAAGCCCGAGGTTGAAGTCAAGGCCGAGGAAGTCTCCATCACCTTCGAAGAAGGCCGCCCCGTGGCCCTGAACGGCCAGCGCATCGAAGACCCGGTCGCCTTCTTCCTGGAAGCCAACCGCATCGGCGGCCGCCACGGCCTGGGCATGAGCGACCAGATCGAGAACCGCATCATCGAAGCCAAGAGCCGCGGCATCTACGAAGCCCCGGGCATGGCCCTGCTGCACATCGCCTACGAGCGCCTGGTCACCGGCATCCACAACGAGGACACCATCGAGCAGTACCGCATCAACGGTCTGCGCCTGGGCCGCCTGCTGTACCAAGGCCGCTGGTTCGACCCGCAAGCCATCATGCTGCGCGAAACCGCCCAGCGCTGGGTGGCCCGCGCCATCACCGGCACCGTGACCCTGGAGCTGCGCCGTGGCAATGACTACTCGCTCTTGAACACCGAATCTGCCAACCTGACCTACAAGCCCGAGCGCCTGTCGATGGAAAAGGTGGAAGACGCGCCGTTCAGCCCCGCCGACCGCATTGGCCAGCTGACCATGCGCAACCTGGACCTGATGGACACCCGCGACAAGCTGGCCATCTACACCCAGACCGGCCTGCTGACCGCCAGCGGCAACCATGCACTGCCCCAGCTGGGCAACGACAAGAAGTAATTCCTAAGCGAATTCCTTCCCGCAAAACAAAACCGCTGTGCGCCTTTGAAGGCCACAGCGGTTTTTTTATGGGCGGGGTGCGGCGGGGCTGGGCCGCACTCAGGCCTCCGCCACCAGGTAGACCTTTTTCACAAAGGCATCCACCTCCCAATGGCCCGTCCAGCCCTCGGGCATGATGAAATGGTCGCCCACGCCAAAGTGGTGCACCGTGCCATCGGGGTCCACCAGGCGGCAGTCGCCTTCGACGATAACGCAAAACTCAATATAGCCCTGTACATTGGAGCTGAAGCGGCCAGCGGTGGACTGCCAGGTGCCCGAGCTGACCTTGCCGCCCAGGCCCTCAAACACATTCATGGTCTGGTACTCGGTCTCGCCGCTGATCGGGCGCCTGGGTTTGCCGATAACGGGGTTGACCAGCGTCTTGGCAGGCCAATGGATGATGGAGATCTTGGGGGCGACGGGGGCAACGGAGTTGGACATGGCGGTGATCGAGGAACTGCGCAAATGCGCAAGCAGGCATTATCTGGCGGCGGCCAGCGCAGCGCCGGGGCCCCGCAGAAAAACCAGCAAAAAGGCGGCCCGCAGGCCGCCTTGGCGGGTATGCCAGCTGCCGATCAGTGGAACTGCTCTTCCTCGGTCGAACCCGTCAGCGCCTTGACGCTAGACGAGCCGCCCTGGATCACCGTGGTCACATCGTCGAAGTAGCCTGCGCCCACTTCTTGCTGGTGCGACACAAAGGTGTAGCCTTGCTCGCGGGCGGCGAATTCGGGCTCCTGGATCATCTCCACGTAGTGCTTCATACCTTCGCCACGGGCATAGGCGTGGGCAAACTTGAAGGTGTTGTACCAGTTGCTGTGGATACCGGCCAAGGTGATGAACTGGTACTTGTAGCCCAGCGCCGCCAGCTCGTCCTGGAACTTGGCAATCGTCGCGTCGTCAAGGTTCTTCTTCCAGTTGAACGATGGCGAGCAGTTGTAGCTCAGCAGCTTGCCTGGGCTTGAGGCATGCACGGCCTGGGCAAATTCGCGGGCAAAGCCCAGGTCCGGCGTGCCGGTCTCGCACCACACCAGATCGGCGTAGGGCGCGTAGGCCACGCCACGGCTGATGGCCTGCTCCAGACCGTTCTTGACGCGGTAGAAGCCTTCTTGCGTGCGCTCGCCCACCAGGAAGGGCTTGTCATTGGCGTCGTGGTCGCTGGTGATCAGGTTGGCCGCTTCGGCATCGGTGCGGGCCAGCACAATCGTGGGCACGCCCATCACATCAGCCGCAAAGCGGGCGGCAATCAGCTTCTCGCAGGCTTCATGCGTGGGCACCAGCACCTTGCCACCCATGTGGCCGCATTTCTTGACGGCAGCCAGCTGGTCTTCAAAGTGCACGCCAGCAGCGCCCGAGGCAATCATGTTCTTCATCAGCTCGAAAGCATTGAGCACGCCGCCAAAGCCCGCTTCCGCATCGGCCACGATGGGCAGGAAGTAGTCGATGAACTCCTTGTCGCCCGGGTTCACGCCCTTGGCCCACTGGATCTCGTCAGCGCGCTTGAAGGTGTTGTTAATGCGGCGCACCATGGTGGGCACCGAGTCATAGGCGTAGAGCGACTGGTCGGGATACATGGTCTCCGAGGTGTTGCCATCGGCCGCCACCTGCCAGCCCGAGAGGTACACCGCCTCCAGGCCCGCCTTGGCCTGTTGCATGGCCTGGCCTGCCGTGATGGCACCGAAGGCATTCACATAGCCCTTTTTGGCACCGCCATTGATCTTGTCCCACAGCACCTGCGCACCACGCTGGGCCAAGGTGTACTCGGGCTGCACGCTGCCGCGCAGACGCACCACATCGGCAGCGGAGTAACCGCGCTTCACGCCTTTCCAACGGGGGTTTTGCGCCCAGTCCAGTTCAAGGGCGGCAATTTGCTGGTCACGGCTGAGTTGCTGGTTCAGTTTCTGAGTCATGGGAGCTCCTGGGGGTCAAAGTGGATGAACAAAGGAATCGAAAACCGGTGGACAGATACCGTCTGTCCATGGCACTAACTGTACGCCTGCCCTGCCCAACTATTTTGTCTTATGTCTTATATAAGAGTAATTTTAATTTATTAAAAATCAATCATCTATTAATACGAGTTCATATTACGAAATGCAATTTCTCATATTGAGAAATATTGGTGCAATGCAATATTGTGATATTTCACAATGTGAGAGCTCATTTTCACCGCCGCAACCTCCAGCCGCCATCGCGCTTCTGCGCCCATGGCGCTGGCACGACCGCGACCCCGGCTTGGCCGCGTGGCGCGCCAAGCCGGGCCGATTGCGGCATGATGCGGCTGGGCCCATTGTGCAAAGCGGATGTGACAGGTTTCTTGCGCTTGCTCGGCCTGCCGGATACCTTTTTCTTGCCCATTCATCCATGCGCATTCACAGCAAACCCCTGGCCTACTTCTACCTGGCGCTCAGCATGTCCTTGGTCGGCGCCTATGTGGCCCTGTCCAAACCCTTGGCCGCCACCTTTCCGGTGCTGCTGCTGGCATGGCTGCGCTTTGGCATCGGTGGGGTCGCCATGATCGGATGGCTCAAGCGCCCCGCCCAAGAGGCAGCCTTGCCCGCCAGAGCCAAGTGGCTGCTGTTTCTGGAATCGTTTTTTGGCAATTTCCTCTTTACCCTGTGCATGATCACCGGCGTGTCCATGACCAGCGCCGTGACCGCCAGCGTCACCCTGGCCACCATCCCCGCGGCCATTGCACTGCTCAGTTGGCTGGTGCTCAAGGAGCGCATCAGCCTGCGCGTCATGGTGGCCATCAGCCTGGCGGTGCTGGGTATTGCGCTGATGGCCTTTGCCAAGCCCAGCGCTGATGCACACCCTGGCGCGGCTGCCACGCCTGGTCAGGGCAACCAAGGCCTCGGACAGCTCCTGCTGGTAGGCGCCGTGTTCTGCGAGGCCATCTATGCCGTGATTGGCAAGAAACTCACCAGCAGCTTGAGCCCCAAGCGCATTGCCGCACTGATCAACCTTTGGGGCTTTGTGCTGACCCTGCCGTTTGGTGTGTACCTGGCCTGGCACTTCGACTTTGGCCAGGTGGGCATCGCCACCTGGTTGCTGCTGCTGGGCTATGCCTTGGCGGCCTGCGTGGTCACCGTATGGCTGTGGATGACCGGGCTGCAAGTCGTGCCCGCCTCGCAAAGCGCCGTTTTCACGGTGATGCTGCCGCTGTCCACCGCGCTGGTTGGCGTCGCCTTTTTGGGAGAATCGCTCAATGGGCTGCAACTGCTGGCCTTCGCCATCGCCGTCTGCAGCCTCGCCTTGACCACCCTTCCCCTGCCCCGCCGTGGCAGAGCACCGACAGTTTTGCAGCGCGACCCCGATTGACACCGTAGCAAGACGCAGTACGATGCTGCCAGTGTGACCACGTACAAAAACAACAAGAATCAACGCCCTACCCGGCTGCTTGATAGCTTTGATGTATGAACAAAGGTTAGCAAAGCTAAAACAAGCAACATTTCGAGGCAAAAAAATGCTGCGCTCCCTAGGAAAGCGGTTTTTTTGCCGTTAGCATGGCTGTAACCAGCGCAGGGACACTCTGGCTGGCATAGAGATATTGACACAAGGAAACCAAAACATGGCAACCGCATCCAAGACCGCAGCGCCTGCAAAGAAGCGCACCCCGAACGCAGCTTTCATGAAGCCGTTGACCCCTAGCCCCGAACTGGGCGCTGTGGTGGGCACCGCTCCATTGCCACGTACGGAAATCATCAGCAAGCTGTGGGTCTACATCAAGGCCCACAACCTGCAAGACGCCGCCAACAAGCGCATGATCAACGCCGATGACAAGCTCAAGAAGGTGTTTGGCAAGCCACAAGTGTCGATGTTCGAGATGGCCGGCCTGATCGGCAAGCACGTCAAGTAAGTCACACTGACATCCGGCAGCCCAGCGCTTGGCGCTGCAACAAAAAACCAGCATAGACCATGCTGGTTTTTTTACGCCCGTGCTTTTTCGCTGGTCGGTTCCCGCTCAGGCTGCACACCAGCAGTGGCTGTGCACGGCCCCTGCACCCCGGTGGCCCCTGCACCCGGCTGCCGCTGGCCCCATGTGGCACCAGCACCCATGCCTTTGGCACCCCCGTCGCCGCCCGGGCACGGCTGCAGCCGCTGCATACACACAATTTTTCGTTTTCAAAAGCTATCTGGTTTATTCTTAAAGACTATTGATTCATAACAATAAAAATGAATCAACAGGCCCAGGCTTCAGAGGGGGAGAAGCGATATATCCGACAGCAGCCCCTGTTGCAGTCAGGAGATTATTGCGAATGCGACAAATTCTTATTTATAATTCCGATCAGTTATTCACTAGCCAGCCACCACGCTGCTCATCTGACCATGATCGTTTGTGTTTGCCGCAGAGTCTCGGACAAAGAGATCGCTCGCCACGCGCATGCGGGCATGTCGTTCGATGAAATCCAGTTTGAACTGGGTGTTGGACTGCAATGCGGCTGCTGCGAAGGTTGCGCCCGTGATGTGGTCGAACAATGCAGCGCGTCGCGTCCGGTTGCAGCCTTGCGCAATGAGGCAGCAGTCCACCCGGTCCAGCTTGCCACCGCCATCATGGAAAGCAAAGCATGGAACTCTTCGCCGCTGTCCTCGGCAGCCTGATTCTGGTCGCTGCCTCTCTCTGGTGGATCTTTCAGAAATAAGCCACCAACGCATTGATTTGCCGTGCTGCGGCTTCGGGCTGCAGCATTTTTTATTGCCCTTATGCTTCCACCAGACCCTTACAGCCCCTCCAAAAAACTGGGGCGCAATATCGTGGTTACGGGTTCGGTGCTGGCAGCGCACGTTGCAGGCCTTTGGGCCTTGCAAGCGGGCCTGCTCAAAAGTGCGGCGTTAGAGCTGCCCAAACCAGAGCCAGTGATGGTGCAGCTGATTGCGCCCGAGGTCATGCCTGTGGTTGCGCCGCCTCCGCCGCCCACCCCCAAGCCACCGCCACCTGCGCCAGCCCCCCAACCCAAACCCAAGCCAGCGCCTAAACCCGCGCCCAAGCCACAAGCCATCAAGGATCCGACGCCTGCGCCCAATGCGGTAACAGGCACAACGGAGGCCCAGCCGCCGGCACCGCCCATCGAGGCACCGCCGCCAGCGCCCCCTTCGCCACCACCGGCTCCGCCCGCACCTCCAGCGCCGCCACCGCCTCCGGTGATCCAGCTACCGTCGAGCAATGCGGCCTACCTGAACAACCCGGCACCCCAGTACCCGGCCATCAGCCGCCGCATGGGTGAGACGGGCACCACGATCGTGCGCGCCTTCATCGATGAAGAAGGCAAGCCCCAGGAGCTGCAGCTGAAAAAATCCAGCGGTTACGACCGCCTGGACCAGTCTGCGCTCGACACGGTGCGCAAGTGGCGCTTCAAGGCAGGCACCTCCAACGGAACTCCCCGGCCCATGTGGGTCAACGTGCCCATCAAGTGGGAACTCAATTAAATCGTACGGAAATAGGATCAGTTATGGACTCGCAATTCGGCATCGCCCACGTCTGGGCTCAGGGAGATTTCGTGACCAAGACGGTCGCGATCATTCTCGTAGCCATGTCACTCGCCTCATGGATCGTGATCGTCATCAAGGCCATCGATATCATGCGTTTCAAGAAATACGCCCGCAATGCCCAGGATTTCTGGCACAGCGCTGATTTCGCCGCCGGCCTGAGCAAGCTGGGCGACCAGGGTGACAACCCCTTCCGCCAATTGGCCATCGAGGGCCGCGAAGCCACCGCCCACCACCGCAAGACCGCCGAGCACCTGCATGACTCGCTGGACGTCAGCGACTGGATCACGCGCTGCCTGCGCAATGGCATCGATGAGTTCACTGCCCGCGCCCAATCCGGCCTGGCTGTGCTGGCATCGGTGGGCTCCACCGCCCCGTTCATCGGCCTGTTTGGTACCGTCTGGGGCATCTACCACGCGCTGGTGGCCATCGGCATGTCGGGCCAGTCCTCCATCGACAAGGTCGCCGGCCCCATCGGTGAAGCGCTGATCATGACCGCCTTGGGTCTGGCCGTGGCCATTCCTGCGGTGCTGGGCTACAACGCCCTGGTGCGTGGCAACAAGTCGGTGCTCAACCGCCTCAACAGCTTCGCCCATGACCTGCACGCCTTCTTCGTGACCGGCACCCGCCTGAATGTTGATTCGAGCAAGCCTGGCGCGGTGGTCACGCCGCTGAAGAAAGGTGCCTGATCATGGCTTTTGGAACGCAAGACGATGCCGATGAGGTCATGAACGAGATCAACATGACGCCGCTGGTAGACGTCATGTTGGTGCTGCTCATCATCTTCATCATCACCGTGCCGGTGATGAAGCACTCGGTGAACATCGACCTGCCTCGCGCCGTCAACACGCCGGAAGACGCCAAGCCCGACACCATCCAGCTGGCCATCCTGACCGATGGCACTTACAACTGGAACGGCAAGGCCGTGAGCGACGCGGAGCTGGAGTCCAACATGCAGGCCGAAGCCAGCAAGGAGCCCCAGCCCGAGCTGCACATCCGTGGCGCCCGCGATGTGAAGTACGAAAAAGTGGCCCAGGCCATGGCCGCTGCCCAGCGCAGCAACTTGAAGAAGATCGGCTTTATCACCGACCAGGTGGGCGAGTAAACCGCCACCACCCAGCCAAGGGCTCCAGCAGGAGCCCTTTTTTCATGCGCCCACAGCCCGCCAAGGCAGGGCTCCCGATTTACCCGCAGTGACGCCCAAGCGACGCCACAAGCGCGCCGGCGCTGCCTAAACTGGACTGCAGGACAAGCGCCATGGCGACCTGTACTGGCCGAAGCAGCGGCGGGCAAACCGACCATCACCAGCGCCTCCCCCAACTATTACTAGATTGAGGAGACAACGATTGATGCAGAAGTTCGGCACCCCACCATCCCCATCCCACCCGCCCTTGCGCCGGCGTCAGATGCTGCGCTTGGCCGTTGCCAGTGCAGCCGCCGCCAGCGGCCTGCCGCTGGCACCCATCGCCCATGCGGCCGCTGACAAGGCCAGCTTCCCAACCAAGCCCCTGCGCGTGATCGTGCCGTTCGCCCCAGGCGGCGCCACCGATGTGCTGGCCCGCAGTGTCAGCGACCGGCTGGGCCAGCAGATGGGCCAGCCCGCCATTGTTGACAACCGCCCGGGTGCGGCGGGCTTGTTGGCCTGCGATGCAGTCGCCAAGGCGGCGGCCGATGGCCACACACTCACCCTGGGCACGACCAGCACCATGCTGTCCAACCAGTTCATGTTCAAAAAGATCTCCTACGACCCGCAAAAGGACATGGTGCCTGTGGTGCGCATCTGCTGGGCACCCATCGTACTGGTAACCAATAGCCAGCTCCCCGCGCGCAATCTGCAGGAGTTGATTGCCTACATCGGCGCCAACAAAGGCAAGCTCTCGTATGGCAGCTACGGCATCGGCTCACAAGGCCATATGGTGCTCGCCAGCCTGAGCAACATGACAGGCGCAGACATGAGCCACATCGCCTACAAGGGCGAGGCACCCATGGTGCAAGATCTCGTGGGCGGCCAGCTGATGATGGGCATCGGCAGCATCCTCTCGCTCAAGCAGCATATCGACAGCGGCAAGCTGCGCGCGATCAGCTTTACCGGCCCCAACCGCGTACCCGCCCTGCCCGATGTCCCCACCTTTGCCGAGCAAGGCCATAAGCAAGAGGCCTTCACCATCTCCGGCTGGCTGGGGATAGCGGCGACCGGCGGCACCCCGGCGCCGGTGGTGGAGCAGCTGGGGGCCGAAGTGCGCAAGGCCCTGCAGACGCGTGACGTAAACGCCCGGGTGCTGGTGGCCGGCTTTGTGCCTTTTACCGACGACAGCCCAGCGCGCTTTCAGGACGACTGGCGCCGTGAATTACCGATCTGGAAAAAACTGCTGCAGGATGCCGGCGTGCAGCCTACCTGAGCCATCTCCAGCCCCTGTCGGCGTGCAAAGCGCCCCACCAGCCACGGCGCAAGTCCCAGCGCCGTGGTTTTTTACCCTTTAGCCCGGGAGATTTCAAATAAACACTGGACTCATGGAATGCGAATAGTTATCATTTGCTTCAGTTTTATCCCAGTGAGTACTGCCATGCAAACCATCGCCCAACCCGCCACCCCGCTCGCCGCCGCCAGCAAGAGTGCCAGCGTGTCCCAAGGCCATGCCACGCATTCGGCCGCCTTGGAGAGCAGCGAGCTGCTCCAAGGCGCCAAAGCGGTGTCCATTGTCCACAACGGCGCCATCTACCGCCTGCAGACCACCAAGTTGGGCAAGTTGATTCTGACCAAGTAAGCAAGAAGCTCCTGCACCCGCCGCTTGCTGCGACCCCGATCTAAGCCGGGGCACGCGCCAAGCGACCTGCCAGCAAAAAAGCCAACTCCTTGAAGTTGGCTTTTTGATGTGCGCGGGGCATGCGAAGGGGCAGGCTTGCTACACCCCCAGCGGCAAATCCGCGTGCTTGAGCGTGCGCAGCACAAAGCTCGACTGGCTGTGGCGTATACCCTTGATCTTGTAGAGCTTCTCGCGCAGCAGCCGCTCATAGTCTCGCGTGTCCTTGACGACCACCCGCAGCAGGTAGTCGTACTCACCCGATACCAGATGTGCCTCCACCACCTCGGGAATGGTGGCGAGCAGCTCGCCAAACTTCTCCAGCGTGTTGTCGCTGTGGCTGTCCAAGGTCACCATCACCAGCACCGTGTCGCCCAAGCCCAGCGCCTGCGGTGACAGCCGCACGGAGTAGCCCTGGATCACGCCAGCCTCTTCCATCTTTTTGATGCGGCCCCAGCAGGGCGATGCGCTCAAGCCCACGGCCTGGCCAATCTCCTGCAGGCTGGCGCGGCTGTTGTGTTGCAGCTGGCGGAGAATTTTGCGGTCCAAGGTATCAAGAAGCATGATTTTCTGCGCCATTCATAAATTCAGAATATTTTTCCATATTAAGGCGCAATGGTCAGCAAAACAAAATATTTTTTGCGAGCCAAGCCTGCATACTTTCTGCATCGAAACACTTTTACCGAAGCATCTTTCTGGCAGAGCCTGCTTACCGGCAGCCCCTCTCTCCATCAGCCCCCAGGCAGTTACCGCTGCCATGGGGGCTGTTGCATTGCGCACCGGGCTTCTATGTAACAAAACTATTGCATTTGCAAGCCCATTCCCAGCGCGCCTTGCGCCCGCCCCATGGCATAGTGGCGCCCAGGAACCACAACAACAGACCGCTTCCGAGTGCTGAGGAGTTGGAGATCAGCGCATACGACCGGTCAATAAACAGCTATGTTTAAGCGACTCAACGAACTGTCTGAAAGCCATGGCGCGCTGCGCTCAGGCAAGGGCATGGTGGCCGGGGTGATTGCCCTGATCTTGGCGGCCATGTGCTTTTTAGGGGTACTGGCTTTCCACTTTCCGCAGTACCTCACCACGCCAGAGCTGCGCCGCAGCTACAACGTCGATCTGATGCGCCAGCTGCTGTTTTGGAGCATGGTGATCGCCGGCGGCTTGTCAGTGGCCTTGATCGTGCTGGGCCGTGTGCGCTGGCTGGCAGCCTCGGCCTTTGGCCTGGTGGCGCTGTCGGCGCTGTTGGGCGGCAACAAGGTGCCCGTGGGCACGTTTGCCACCGATACGCCCTACATCGGGCTGGACTGGTTCATCCTGGATCTGCTGGGCAGCTCGCTGATTTTCATCTTCATTGAAAAGCTGTTTGCGCTGCGCAAGGACCAGCCGGTCTTCCGCCCCGAGTGGCAGACCGACTTTCACCATTTTCTGGTCAACCACATGGTGGTGGGCTTTGTGCTGCTGGCCACCAACCTGATGGTCCACCAGTTTTTTGGCTGGGCTGCGCATGACGGCATCCGGGGCTGGGTCGCCAACCTCAACTTCTGGGTGGCGCTGTTTTTGATCATCCTCGTCGCCGATCTGGTGCAGTACTGGACGCACCGCGCCTACCATGAGGTCCCCCTGCTCTGGCGCATCCATGCTGTACACCACAGCGTCAAAAGCATGGACTGGCTGGCCGGCTCGCGCCAGCACATTCTGGAGCTGCTGATCACCCGCACCCTGGTGCTCGCCCCCATCTATGTGCTGGGCTTCAGCAAGGAGGTGATCGATGCCTACATCATCATCGTCGGCTTCCAGGCGGTCTTCAACCATGCCAATGTCAGCGTGCGGCTGGGCCCGCTGCGCTATATCATCGTCACGCCCAACTTCCACCACTGGCACCACAGCCAGGACGTCGAAGCGCTGGACAAGAACTACGCCGCCCACTTCGCCTTTCTGGATTACCTGTTTGGCACCGCCGTCAAAAGCGACAAAGTCTGGCCCACCGATTACGGCGTGCTTGGCGACTATGTGCCCAATGGCTTTTTCAAGCAGCTGAAGTTTCCCTTCACCTGGAAAGGCTGAGCGCGCTCCTGGCCGCTGGGTCGCCCCGCTCCATTGCTTCCCTCAACCATGTCATTTCCTCCTGATTTTCGCGCCCAGGCCATGGTGCTGGCCGCCGGCCGTGGCGAGCGCATGCGCCCGCTGACCGACCACACCCCCAAGCCCCTGCTGCCCGTGCAGGGCAAACCGCTGATGCAGCACAGCATGGAGCAGCTGGCCCATGCCAGCGTGCAGCGCCTGGTCATCAACACCGGCTGGCTGGGCCAGCAGGTGGCCGATGCCTGGCCCGCCGCCCCGGCTGAGGCGCAGCTAGGTGCAAAGCGGCTGCAGATTGCCTACTCCCGCGAGGATCTGGATTTTGGCGGCGGTATCGAAACCAGCGGCGGCATCAGCCGCGCCTTGCCTGCACTGGACGATGCCTTCTGGCTGGTCTCGGGCGATGTGTTCATCCCCGACTTTCCGTTTGACGAGACCCTGCGCCAGCGCTTTGCGCACAGCGATGACCTGGCCCATCTCTGGCTGGTGCCCAATGCGCCCCACCACCCCCAAGGCGATTTTGTGCTGACGGACGAGGGCCGCGCCGAGAACCCCGCCGCCGATGACCCACGCCCGCGCCTGACCTACTGCTCGGTCGCGCTGCTGAAAAAAGCGCTGTTCAGCGCGCCTTACTGCGACATCCCCGCTGGCAACCCCCAGGGCACCAAGATGCCGCTGGTGCAGCAGCTGCGCGCCGCCATGCAGGCGGGCCGCTGCAGCGCCAGCCGCTATGACGGCCGCTGGGTCGATGTCGGCACGGTGGAGCGGCTACAGGCCCTCAATCCCTGAAGCCCGTCCCTTCGCTGCGAGTTTCAAGCAGCCACTCTGTCGACACGGTGACAGGAAGGGCGACATTTGCAAATGAGGCAATTTCTAAATATTTATTATTTATCAGATAGTTAGATAAATATGCGCTGTGTATGAAATCCACTTACCGCATGACATCATAAAAACCCCAATACCGAATGGCCCAGCCTTGCCCACAATGCAAAGCGCATGCGGGCATCCGCAGGCGCCTATAAAACCATTCGGCACAGCCGGGGAGACAAGTCATGCAGATGAAGAAATTGGCCTGGGGTATCGGGGTCGCGATGGGCTTGATGGCCGCCGGGCCCGCATTGGCGCAGACGACGATGCGCATCAGCATCTCCGTCGCCCAGAACTCGCACCAAGGCGTGGCCATTGACACCTTTGCCAAAGAGGTGGAGCAGCGCACGGGCGGCCGCTACAAGGTCCAAACGTTCTACAACGGCTCCTTGGGCGGCGAGCGCGAATCGATCGAAGCAGTGCAGCTGGGCACGCAAGAGCTGGCCTTCAGCTCCAGCGGACCGGTGCCCAACTTTGTGCCCGAGACCAAGATCCTCGATGTGCCCTTCCTGTTCCGCGACAAGGCCCATGCCCGCGCGGTGCTCGATGGCCCCATCGGCAATGAGCTGCTGGCCAAGTTCGACAGCAAGGGCTTCAAGGCGCTGGCCTGGGCCGAGAACGGCTTTCGCCACATGACCAACTCCAAGCGCGCGATCAACAGCCCCGATGACACCAAAGGGCTGAAGATCCGCACCATGGAAAATCCGGTCCACATCCAGGCCTACAAGGCCCTGGGCATCATCACCACGCCCATGGCCTTCCCCGAAGTGTTCACCGCACTGCAGCAGGGCACGGTCGATGGCCAGGAGAACCCGCTGCCGGTGATCACCTCGGCCAAGTTTGACCAGGTGCAAAAGCACCTGAGCCTCACGGGCCACGTCTACTCGCCCTGCATTCTGGTGATGAACAAAGCCGCCTACGACAAGCTGAGCGCCGAAGACAAGACCGCCTTTGTGCAAGCCGCCCAGGCTGCCACCAAGGCCAACCGCGCGCGTGTGGACCAGGATGACGCCAACGGCGTGGCCGAGCTGCGCGCCAAGGGCATGCAGGTGGTAGAGAACGTCGACAAGGCCAAGTTTGTCGCCACCTTGGCCAAGACCAATGCCGACTTCGAAAAGCAGTTCGGCAAGGCCAACCTCGACCGCATCCGAAACTTCCAGTAAGCCCTGCGTTTCAAGTAGAGCCGGCGCCCCTCTGGCGCGGTTGTGCTTGATCACAGTTTCCACTTTGGTACCCAACTGCTGCTGACGCCCCAACGGGCGCCAGCCGCTGTTGTGTCAACACGCGCAAGGAGGGTGGATCCCAGGCGGCACTGCAGGCGCCTGTCCACCCGGTCACCATGAAAAACGCTTTTCTCAATTTTGAGCGCTGGACATCGGGCATCGCCATGGCCGGCGCCTGCCTGATGCTGGCCATCGCATCCGTGCTGGGCATGTTCCAGATACTCACTCGCTTCGTGCTGGAGCAGCCCGCCGAATGGACCGAAGTGCTGATTCGCTTCAGCCTCATCTGGATGGTCTTCCTCGCCATTCCGATGGCCTTCCGCCAAGGCGCCATGGTCAGCGTCGATGTCTTGAAGCGCTGGGCACCGCCTGCCATGCGCCGCCTGCTCAGCGGCTTTGTCTGCGTTGCCACCTTGGCGCTGCTGGCCGTGCTGATCTGGTGGGGCTGGGACTATGCGCGCCGGGGCGGCGTGCAGACCATGGCCGGGCTCGAATCGCTGTCCATGTTCTGGGCCTACCTGGCCGTGCCGGTCGGGGCCCTGTTTGCCGTCATCGGCGTCATCGGCAACCTGCTGGAACCCCAAAACACTGAACTGGAGAACGCGCAATGACCGCCGTGATGCTTTCCACGATGGTGCTGTGCTTTGCGCTCACCGTCTCCGTTGCCGTCTCCATCGGTCTGGCCTCCATCCTGGGGATCCAGGCCAGCAATGCCAATATGCTCATCTCGGTCAAAGAGATGTTTGGCGCCATCAACAAATTCCCGCTGGCCGCCATCCCGTTTTTCATTCTGGCCGGTAACCTGATGGAGACCGGCGGCATCTCGCGCCGCCTGGTGGAGTTTGCCAAAAGCATCGTCGGCGGCATTCAGGGCGGTCTGCCGATGACCTGCGTGCTCACCTGCATGATCTTTGCCGCCGTCTCCGGCTCCTCGGTCGCCACCACCTTTGCCATTGGCGCCATCCTGATCCCGGCGCTCATCAAGCACGGCTACCCCAAGAGCTATGCCGCCGCACTGCAGGCCACCAGCGCCGAGCTGGGCGTGATCATTCCGCCATCCATCCCGATGATTCTCTATGGCGTCAGCGCCGAGGTGTCGATTGGCGAGCTGTTCATCGCAGGCGTTGGCCCGGGCCTGCTGATCAGCGCGGTGTTGATGTTCTTTGTCTGGGCCTACTGCAAGTACAAGGGCTGGGGCAAGAACGATGGCGAGGGCCGCTTGGGCTTTGGCAAGGCTTCGCTGCAGGCGGGCTGGGCGCTCTTGATGCCGGTCATCATTCTGGGCGGCATCTATGGCGGTGTCTTCACCCCCACCGAAGCCTCGGCCGTGGCCGTGTTCTATGCGCTGGTGGTGGGCACACTGATCTACCGCGAGATCAAGATCCGCGACCTGTATGCGATCTTCCGCAAATCGGCGATCTCCTCGTCGATCATCATGTTCATCATTGCCAATGCCGGGCTGTTTGCGTTCCTGATCACCCGCGCCGGCGTGCCCGATGCGATTGGCCGCTGGCTCGAAGAAGTGCTGCAAAGCCCGGCCATGTTCCTGCTGGGCGTGAATGCAGCGTTGTTCATCATCGGCATGTTCATCGAGACCAGCGCGGCCATCATTGTGCTGGCCCCGATCCTGGCACCCGTGGCCATGCACTTTGGCATCGACCCGGTGCATTTCGGCCTGATCATGGTGGTGAACCTGGCGCTGGGCATGATCACGCCGCCTTTTGGCGTCAACCTGTTTGCCGCCTGTACGGTGGCCCGAATATCGCTGGACCAGATCATGAAACACCTGCTGCCCTTTGTCGGGGTGATCTTGCTGTGCCTGATGGTGATTACCTATGTGCCGGGCATATCGCTGGCGCTGCGCGATCTGGTCTACCGCTGATCCGGCCCACTGGCATCGCTGAGCCACCGCCCGCCGGTGGCTTTTTTGCATGTGGGCCGACCCTTTTGCAGGCGCAAGCCGCCAGTTGCCGCTAAAATCGCCGCAGTCAGGAGAGAGTCGCCCCCGTTGTCAACCAACGCGCAGCGCGGCCGCCGAAGGCGCAGGCTACTGCAAACGCAGCTGCCGAACGCTCAGGCAAAAGGACTGGCCCCGCCGCGCAGCATGTGACTGCCGGCGTTCCCAGCTGGAGAGAGGTGGCGCCTGGACGCCATCCACCGAAGGAGCAAGCCCCCTGGCCTCAAAGCGGTGGGTGAATCTCTCAGGTAAAGCGGACAGCAGGGCAAACAGCATGCAACCGGCAACGGCTGCATGCCTTGTTATTTGCCCTGGAGAATCCATGTCCGCCACCGCATCCGCCCTGCTGTCCACCCCTTTGAACGCCCTGCATATCGAGCTGGGCGCACGCATGGTGCCCTTTGCCGGCTATTCCATGCCCGTGCAATACCCCCTGGGGCTGATCGCCGAGCACAAGCACACCCGCACGGCGGCCGGCCTGTTCGATGTCTCCCACATGGGTCAACTGCGCCTGATCGGCCCCGATGCCGCTGCCGCCTTTGAAACCCTGGTGCCCGTCGATGTCATCGACCTGGCCATTGGCAAGCAGCGCTACGGCCTGCTGCTCAATGACGAGGGCGGCATTGTCGATGACCTGATGTTCTTCCGCGTCTCCGAGCAGGAGCTGTTTGTCATCGTCAACGGCGCCTGCAAGGTGGCCGACATGGCCCTGATCACGGAGCGCATCGGCCAGCGCTGCCAGGTGCTGCCCCTGCCCGACCAAGCCCTGCTGGCGCTGCAAGGCCCCCAGGCCGCCACCGCGCTGGCCCGCCTGGCCCCCGGTGTGGACCAACTGGTGTTCATGACTGGTGGCGACTTTGATGTGGACGGCATCGCCTGCTTTATCACCCGCAGCGGCTACACCGGCGAGGATGGCTTTGAGATTTCGGTAGCCAGCCATGAGGCCGAGGCCCTGGCGCGCAAGCTGCTTGCCCAGCCTGAGGTGCAACCGATTGGCCTGGGCGCCCGCAACTCGCTGCGCCTGGAAGCCGGTCTCTGCCTCTACGGCAGCGACTTGGATGCCACCACCACCCCGCCCGAAGCCGGCCTGAACTGGGCCATCCAGAAGGTGCGCCGCACTGGCGGCGCGCGCGCAGGCGGCTTCCCCGGTGCCGACAAGGTGCTCGCCCAGATCGACAACCCTGCCAGCCTGGCCCGCAAGCGCGTGGGCCTGATTGCGCAAGAGCGCATTCCCGTGCGTGAGCAGGTCGAGATCCGCAGCCTCGATGGCCAGATCGTCGGCGTCACCACCAGCGGCCTGCTCGCCCCCACGTTCGACCAACCGATTGCCATGGCCTACGTGGCGCCGGCACTGGCGGCGATCGGCACGCAACTGCATGCCATGGTGCGCGGCAAACCGGTGCCGGTCGAGGTGGCGGCCATGCCTTTTGTTCCTCCCCGCTATTTCCGCGGCTAAAGTAGCTGCTGGGTGGTGCCTGCGCACCCTCCTGAACACAATTCACGCCTACAAAACTGGAGTATTCCTATGACGATCAAGTTCTCCCGCGACCACGAATGGATCAACATCACCGACACCAATGCCGCCGTGGTCGGCATCACCGTTCACGCGCAAGACGCGCTGGGCGATGTGGTGTTTGTCGATCTGCCGGAAGTCGGTGCCTCCTTCAACCAAGGCGATGTGGCCGGCGTGGTGGAGTCGGTCAAGGCTGCCGCTGACGTTTTTATGCCGGTGACCGGCGAGATCGTCGAAATCAACGAAGCGCTGCGCAATGACCCGTCGCTCGCCAACTCCGACCCGCTCAACAGCGGCTGGTTCTTCAAGGTCAAGCTGAGCGATGTGGCCCAGCTCGATGCGCTGCTGGACGAGACCGCCTACAACGACTTCGCCGCCAACGCCTAAGGCCTTGGCCCTGCTGCTGGCCTGCCGGTGCCGGCAGCCAGCAGGCGGGCCTCGCTTTTCCTCTCCTATTTCCCCCTTCTCGCTGCCAGCGCTCTTTGAGGCCGCGCCAGCCGTAACCCAAGCCATTTACACCGATTCGGACCATGCTGATGCCCTCCAAAGAGCCCCTCGCCGCGCTGGAAAACGCCAGTGAATTCATCGCCCGCCATATTGGCCCGGACAGCGCCGACGAGGCCCGCATGCTGGCCGCGCTGGGACTGCCCTCGCTCGATGCACTGATCGACAAGGTGCTGCCCGCCTCTATCGTGCGCAGCAAGCCCATGGACCTGCCCGCGCCGGTGACCGAGGCGGACGCGCTGGCGGAGCTCAAGGCCCTGGCCAGCAAGAACCAGGTGCTCAAGAGCTTTATTGGCCAGGGCTACTACGGCACCTTCACGCCCGGCGTGATTTTGCGCAACATCCTGGAGAACCCCGCCTGGTACACCGCCTACACGCCTTACCAGGCTGAAATCTCGCAAGGCCGCATGGAAGCGCTGGTCAACTTCCAGACCATGGTCTGCAACCTGACCGGCATGCCCATCGCCAATGCATCGATGCTGGACGAAGCCACCGCCGCTGCCGAGGCCATGACCCTGGCCAAGCGCTCGGTCAAGTCCAAGAGCAACCGCATTGTGCTGGCGGGCGATCTGCACCCCCAGACCATCGAAGTCATCCAGACCCGCGCCCAGCCCCTGGGCCTGGAAGTGCTGGTGGCCAACAGCAAGGACGAATGGGAAGCCGCACTGGCGGGCGAGCTGTTTGCCGCTGTGCTGCAGTACCCCGCGTCCAGCGGCTGGATTGTGGACTGGAAGGCCGACGTGGATGCCATCCATGCCAAGCAGGCGGCCGCGATTGTGGCCACCGATCTGCTGGCGCTGACCTTGATCACGCCGCCGGGCGAATGGGGTGCCGACATCGTCGTAGGCAACAGCCAGCGCTTTGGCATGCCCATGGGCGCCGGCGGCCCCCACGCCGCCTTCATGGCCTGCCGCGATGACTACAAGCGCTCCTTGCCCGGCCGCCTGGTAGGGGTCAGCATCGATGTGCATGGCAACCCGGCCTACCGCCTGGCACTGCAGACCCGCGAGCAGCATATCCGCCGCGAAAAGGCCACCTCCAATATCTGCACCGCCCAGGTGCTGCCGGCAGTGATCGCCAGCATGTATGCGGTCTACCATGGCCCGGCCGGCCTCAAGCGCATCGCCCAGCGCGTGGCACGCCTCACCGCCATCCTCAGCCGTGGCCTGACGGCGCTGGGCTTTAGCGCCCGCCACCACGACAGCGCTTTCGACACCTTGTCGCTGCACACCCAAGACGCCACCAATGCCATCCTGGCCCGTGCGCTGGCCCAGGGCGTCAACCTGCGCAAGGCCTGGAACGAGTACCTGTGCATCAGCCTGGACGAAACCTCCAGCCGCGCCGATGTAGAACTGATCTGGAGCATCTTCGCCCAGCCCGGCCAGGCGCTGCCCAATATCGAGGCGATGGACGAAGGCAGCACCTCGCTGATCCCCGAAGCCCTGCAGCGCACCAGCGCCTACCTGTCCCACCCGGTCTTCAACACCCACCATTCTGAAACCGCGATGCTGCGCTACATCCGCAGCCTGTCGGACAAGGACCTGGCGCTGGACCGCAGCATGATCCCGCTGGGCAGCTGCACGATGAAGCTCAACGCGACCAGCGAGATGATCCCCATCACCTGGCCCGAATTTGCCAACATGCACCCCTTTGCCCCAGCCGACCAGCTGCAGGGCTATGCGCTGCTCGATGCCCAGCTGCGCGAATGGCTGTGCCAGGCCACCGGTTACGCCGGCATCAGCCTGCAGCCCAATGCCGGCTCGCAGGGCGAATACGCCGGCCTGCTGGCCATCAAGGCCTACCACGCCTCCAAGGGCGAGTCGCACCGCAATATCTGCCTGATCCCCAGCAGCGCCCACGGCACCAACCCGGCCAGCGCGCAGATGGTGGGCCTGCAAGTGGTCGTCACCAAGTGCGATGACAACGGCAATGTGGACATGGCCGATCTGAAGCTGGCCTGCGAAAAGCACAGCGCCAACCTGGCCTGCATCATGATCACCTACCCCAGCACGCATGGCGTGTTCGAGACCCAGGTGAAGGCGTTGTGCCAGCTGGTGCACAGCCATGGCGGCCGCGTCTATGTGGACGGGGCCAACATGAACGCCCAGGTCGGCCTGGCCGCACCCGGCGAGTTCGGCGGCGATGTCAGCCACCTGAACCTGCACAAGACCTTCTGCATCCCCCACGGCGGTGGCGGCCCTGGTGTCGGCCCCGTCTGCGTGGTGGAGGACCTGGTGCCCTTCCTGCCTGGCCATGCCACCGCTGGCGTGCCCGGCAAGGTGGGCGCCGTCAGCGCCGCACCGCTGGGCAATGCCGCCGTGCTGCCCATCAGCTGGATGTACATCCGCATGATGGGCGAGCCCGGCCTCAAGCGCGCCACCGAGACGGCGATCCTGAACGCCAACTACATCAGCAAGCGCCTGGAAGAACACTTCCCGACCCTGTACGCCGGTGAGCACGGCCACGTCGCGCACGAGTGCATTCTGGACCTGCGCCACTTCAAGGACAGCTGCGGCGTGATGGCCGAAGACGTCGCCAAGCGCCTGATCGACTACGGCTTCCACGCGCCGACCTTGTCCTTCCCGGTGCCCAACACCTTGATGGTTGAGCCTACCGAGAGCGAGAGCCTGTACGAGCTGGACCGCTTTATCGCAGCGATGATCGCCATCCGTGGCGAGATCGCCGACATTGAGGCGGGCCGCGCCGCGCAGGATGACAACCTGCTCAAGAACGCGCCCCACACCGCCGAGACCCTGCTGGCCAGCGAATGGAGCCATGGCTACAGCCGCGAGGCTGCTGCCTACCCGGTGCCAGCCCTGCGCCGCGCCAAGTACTGGAGCCCGGTGGGCCGGGTCGACAACGTCTATGGCGACCGCAACCTGTTTTGCAGCTGCGTGCCGCTGGACAGCTACGAGGCTTAAACCCAGGCCAAGCGACCCACCGGGTCGCTTTTTTGTGGCAAGCCCACCGGCAACCCAGCCGGTCGTGGCCCAGGAAAACGCTCCGCCATGGATACCTTTCTCCTCATCGTCATCGGCGCAGCCCTTGCGGGCTTTGTCCAAGGGCTCTCGGGCTTTGGCTACAGCATGACAGCCATGGCGCTGTGGGCCTGGGCCTTGGAGCCCTCGCTGGCCGCAGTGCTGGCGGTGTTTGGTGGCTTGTGCGGGCAAATCATCCAGGCCTTGAAGGTGCGGCGCGGCTTTGACTGGCGCATGCTCTGGCCGTTTTTGCTGGGCGGGCTCTGTGGCCTGCCCCTGGGTTTGCGGCTGCTGCCGCTCCTGGATGCGCAGCTGTTCAAGACCGTGCTGGGTGCCTTGCTGGTCATCTTCTGCCCGTTGATGGCCGTCTCGCACCGGCTGGGCGGCATCGCCTCGGGGCCGCTGAGCCAAGGGCCTGGCCGCTCGCTCGCCAATGGCTTGGCGGGCCTGGCCGGCGGGGCCATGGCGGCGCTGGGCGGCTTTTCAGGCGTGGTGCCTACCTTGTGGTGCCAGATCACCGGCATGGCCAGAGACACCCAGCGCCAGGTGATCCAGAACTTCAACCTCACGATGCTGTCCGTCACCTTTGCCAGCTATGTCGCCACCGGCCTCGTCAGCCAGCGCATGCTGCCCATGCTGGCGATCGCGCTGCCGGCCATGGTATTGCCATCCATCTGGGGCGCGCGGCTGTACGAGCGCATCAGCGATGTGGCCTTCAAGCGCGTGGTGCTGGGCCTGCTGACCTTGGCGGGCCTGGCCATGCTGGCCTCCAACTGGGCCTGAGCTGTTGCGCATAGGACACAGACCAGGCAGCTTTGAGCGCCCACCCGCAGGCAGGGCAACCCCAGTCCTATAACAATTGTCATGCCCCGGCTAGTTCGTTGAAATATATGAAAAGGCACCGGATAATCATGTCGGCCTTATTGCGCCGACACCCTCCCAACCCCACACGCATCTGGCCCTAAGCCAAGGGATCTGTCCCGCCGTCGCCAATGCCCGCATCCCATTCCTCCACCCTGTCGCCCCCTGAAGCAACGCTCTCCAACGGCCCTGCCTTGGAGCCGGTGGCTGCGCGCGCGCGCAGCCTGAGCACCTACCTGGTGCTGCTGATGCTGGCGGCGGCCCTGCCCATTTTGGCCGCCGGTATCTACACCGTGCAGCATGTCGCGCAGTCCTACCGGGACAGCAGCCTCAACCGCATGCTGGATATCACCAGCAACCTCGGCCATGCCGCCGAATCCGACCTGCTCGGCAGAGCTGCCATGCTGCAGTCCTTAGCGGCAGACGGCAACTTTCTCAGCGCCAGCGCGCTGGACCGGTGGATGCGCCTGACCGGCCTGGACGAGCGCAGCAGCTTGATGCTGCTGAGCCCTGACCAGGCGCAGCCGGACATGGCCTCTTCCAGCGCGGCGCAGCTGCTGCCTGGCCACCGCTCGCTGGCCGCGCAAGCCTTGCGCAGCAGCACACCGGCCTTTTCACAGCTTTTTTTCCAGAACGGCATACCCGTCGTGGCCATGGCCGTGCGCGTAGGCCCCGCATCGCAGCAGGTGCTGGTGCTCACCACGCCCCCGGCCGAGCTGGTCAGCACGGCCCCCAGCCAGACCAGCGATGGCGTGCTGATCGCCATCACCGATGGCGAGGGCCGCATTCTGGCGCGTTCGGCCCATGCCGAGCGCTTCATTGGCACCACGGTTCCAGACTGGGAGCGACTGCAGGCCGTGGCGGCCCACCGGGGCAGTTTCGAGGCGCAGCGGGCCGATGGCGGTAGGGTGATATTCAGTTTCTACCAACTGCCCAAGACGCCTGGCTGGGTGGTGGTCGCTGGCGAGCCGCTGGAGGCCTTCAACGCCCGCTGGCAAAGACCGGTGATCGACATCGTGCTGGCCAGCCTGTTGGCGCTGGCCATTGCCGGCCTGCTCTGCGCCTGGCTGTCGCGCCAGCTGCTGCGCCCCATCCGCCAGCTGACCATCAGCACACGCACCGGCGCCTCCTACACCGCCAGCCCCAGCGCAGGCGATGGCCCGGTGGTGATGGTGCGGGAGTTCGAAATGCTGCGCCAAAGCCTGAGCCAGGCGCGCGCGCAGCTGGATGTCACCCTGGCCGCACAGCACCAGGCCGCCGCCGCCTTAGCTGCCAGCGAGCAACGCGCCCGCACCTTGGCGCATGCCGGCGCCTCGGTCCAGTGGAGCCTGGACGCCAAGGGCCGGGTGCTGTCCATCGTGGGCTGGCAAGCCCTGGGCGGCACGCCCGATGCCCAGGCGCTGCAGCTGGGCTGGCTGCGCCATGTGCACCCCGAAGATGCTGCGCAGCTGAAAGGCCAGGCCGAAGCGCTTTTGCTGGACGCCAGCCGCAGCCTGGATGTGGAGCTGCGGCTGCGCACCCAGGATGGGCAGTGGCGCTGGATGCGGGCACGGGGCGCGGCCATCCTGGATGCGCAGCAATGCATCGCCGAATGGCTGGGCGTGCTCGAAGACGTGGACGACCGCAAGCGTGCACAGGCCGAAGTGGCCTACCTGGCGCTGCACGACCCCTTGACCGGCCTGCCCAACCGCAGCCTGCTGCAAAAGCCCATTTGCACCCCCGGCGGCACCGCCGGAGCCTTGCTGTACCTGGATCTGGACCGTTTCAAGCAAGTCAATGACACACTGGGCCATGCCAGCGGGGACGCCCTGCTGTGCGCCGTGGCTGAGCGCCTTCGTGAGCTGCTGCGCGACACCGATCTGGTGGTGCGCATGGGCGGTGACGAGTTCTGCATTGTGCAAAACGCCTCCTCGGCGCAAGCCGCTGCCAGCCTGGCGCAGCGCGTGATCGACAGGCTCAGCGCCGACTATGAGATCGAGGGCCAGCGGGTCAGCATTGGCGTGTCGGTCGGCATCGCCCTGCTCAGCCAGGCTGCCGATACGCAGGACCCCGACAGCCTGCTGCGCAAGGCCGATATGGCGCTCTACCAGGCCAAACAGCAGGGCCGGGGACGCTATGCCTTCTACGCCGAGGCGTTGGGCGGCGCCAGCCAATAAGGGCGCCCCCATCCCAGCCCGCCCTGAAGCGAAAAAGCCAGCGCTATGGCTGGCTTTCCTCAGCGGTCCGGCTTGCGCCAGTGCCCGCAATTACCTGCCGCGAATATAGGTGTTCACCGCGCGGTTGTGCTCGTCCAGGCTCTGGCTGAAATGGCTGCTGCCATCGCCCTTGGCCACAAAGTACAGGGCCTTGGTGTTCTCGGGCTGGACAGCGGCCATCAGCGAGGCCTTGCCCGGCATCGCAATCGGGGTGGGTGGCAGGCCGGCGCGGGTATAGGTGTTCCACGGCGTATCCGTCTGCAGATCCCGCTTGCGCAGGTTGCCATCAAATGTCTCGCCCAGGCCATAGATGACCGTGGGGTCCGTTTGCAACAGCATGCCGATGCGCAGGCGATTGACGAACACTCCCGCCACCATGGCCCGGTCCTCGGCCTTGCCGGTTTCCTTCTCGACAATGCTGGCCAGGGTCAGCAAATCCTGGGGAGTCTTGAGCGGGCTGTCCGACGGGTTCAATGACCAGACGGCTTCGAGCCGCTTGTCCATGGCCAGCATCGCGCGGCGCATCAAGGCCAGATCGCTGCTGCCCTTGGCGAAGGCATAGGTATCGGGGAAAAACCGCCCCTCCGCCGCTACCTCGGGCCGGCCCAGCGCCGCCATGATCTCTTGTGGTGACATCGCCGCGCTGTCGTGGCGCAGGTGCTCTTCCTTGGCCATGGCCGCGCGCATCTGGCGCAGGTTCCAGCCTTCGACAATGGTCAACACGCGCTGGCTGTCTTCACCGCGTACCAGGCGGGCCAACAGGCTGCGCGGCGTCGTGCCTGCGGGGATCTCGTAGTTGCCCGCACGTATCTTGCGGTCCTGGCCCGAGAGGCGGAACCACCAGTACAGCAGGTCCGGGTTGACTTCGATGCCCACGGCTTGTGCGGCCTGGGCCACCGCACGCGGTGAGGTGCCCGGCTCAATCTCCAGCTCCAGCGCCTGTGCGCCGTTACCCAACACCAGGGCCTGGTTCAACCAAACATAGCCAGCACCTGCTGCGGCCAGCATCAGTACAACAATCAATATGAATAAACGCTTCACAACCCTACCGCCTCAGTGCAATGGAGCGAGCATCATAATTCAGCCCATGACTCAAGCATTACAAGGGCAGCTTTCTCTCCAGCACCTGGGCGTGATCCGGGCCGAGGGCGAAGACGCCGCCAATTTCCTGCAAGGCCAGCTCAGCCATGATGTGTTGCTGCTGCCCGCAGGCCAGGCACGCCTGGCCGCTTTTCTGTCGGCCAAGGGCCGCATGCAGGCCAGCTTTATCGTGGTCAAGCGCAGCGCAGCGGAGTTCTGGCTCATCACCAGCCGCGATGTGCTGCCCAGCACGCTCAAACGCCTGTCGATGTTTGTGCTGCGCGCCAAGTGCAAGCTGAGCGACGCCACCGAGGCTGTGCAACTGCTGGGCCTGGCCGGTGATGCCGTCCCCGCCGAGGCCCGTGCCTTGGCCCCCTGGCAGGTGCTGGCCGTTGACGATGCCTCCATCGTGCGCCTCTACGCCGCCGAGGGCGAGAGCCGCGCCTTGCTCGCCGCGCCTGCAGCCAGCGCACTGCCCGCGCAGATCAGCGCCAGCCCCGCAATAACGCCTGAGGCCTGGCAGCTGTCCATGGTGCGGGCCGGTGTGGCCCTGATCACCACACCCGTGGTGGATGCCTTTGTGCCGCAGATGCTGAATTTCGAATCAGTCGATGGCGTGAGCTTCAAAAAAGGCTGTTACCCCGGCCAGGAGGTGGTGGCACGCAGCCAGTTCCGCGGCACCCTCAAGCGCCGCATGTACCGCCTCGCCTCTGCAGCGCAACCCCAGCCGGGCCAGGAAGTCTTTGCCCAAAGCGATGCCAGCCAGCCCGTAGGCACTGTGGTGCAAGCGGCAGCGGCCGCATCGGGCTTTGAGGCCCTGGTTTCCATGCAGATTTCCGCCGCAGGCGAGCCCCTACACCTGGGCAGCAGCACGGGCGCAGCCTTGCAAGTGCTCAGCCTGCCCTATGTGCTGAAAGAAGATATTTGACGCAAAAGTAACTGTCTGCTTCATCACAAATACGACAATTTCTCAGGCAGAAATGCCGCAGCGGCAGCCGTTACAGAATTTTTATGGCATTTGCGCGGTAATTTGCTAAAATTGCAGGACTTTGCGAGCAGGAGCCAACATACAGGCTTGTGCAAGCAATATGCAACAACTACTCAAGCGCATCTTGACCATCACACTTGCCGGGTCTGGGAAACCAGACCCGGCTTTTTATTGGCCAAGTTATTGGCCTGCTGCATAGTGCCATGGGCACTGCAAGCGCAGTACCAGGCCCCTCAGCGCAGGGTTTTCTGCATGGAGATATGGGCAATGCCCGCTTCCTCGTAGGGCTCACCCACCACGCTAAAGCCTGCGCGGCGGTAGAAGCTCTCCGCCGTGCGCTGGGCGTGCAGCTCCACCTGGCGCTTGCCCTGGCGCGTGGCAGCATCCACCAACGCATCGAGCACCTGGCGGCCCAGGCTGCCACCGCGCAGCGGCTTGGCCACGGCCATGCGGCCAATGCGCATCCCATCGGCGCGGTGCGCTTCTTGCGCGCTGGGCAGCATGCGGCCAGTGGCCACGCACATGCCCAGGCCATTGAGGGCCACCGCATGCAGCGCGCTCACATCAAAGGCATCCGCCTCAATCTCGGCCGGAATACCCTGCTCACGCACAAAGACCTGCATGCGCAGCCGCATCGCCTCCTGGCCCAGCACGTTCCAGCTACCGGTCTTCAAGTCCACCACGTCCTCGCCTGCCTCAAAGCGCTGCACCATGCGGCGGTAGGCCTCAGGCAGCGGCACGGGCTGCTGTGCCGCATCGGCAAACACATAGACCATGGTGGCGCTGGCCAGCAGTTTGCCCGCGCAGTAAATCGCCGCTTCATACTGCACCGAAGTGTTGCCCAGCTTGACCACCCGCAGGCCGATGTCGATCACATCGTCCAGCCGTGCCGAGGCATGGAACTCCAGCTGCGAGGCGCGCAAGAACAGCTCGCCGCCCAGGCGTTGCATGCCCTCCTCATAGGGCACGGCCAGCTGCCGCCAGTACTCGGACATCGCAATGTCCACATAGCTCAGGTAGTGGGCATTGAAGACCACCTTTTGGAGATCGACCTCGGACCAGCGCACACGCTGGCGGCTGCGGCAGCGGAAGTCGGCCAAGCTGCTGGCGGGTGCATCGAACAGGATCTGGGAAGCGGTGGTCATGGTCTTTTCTGTACTCGAAAAATGTGCAATCAAGAGGCAGTCTGACAGCGGCCCAGCGGGCCGCCATCCGCTCCGCACTCAGTCAAAGGCCGCCCGCAGCGCCTGGGCCATCTGCGCATGGCAGGCCCGCGCTTCCTTCAGGGCCCGGCCCATCTTGACAAACTCATGGGCGACCCCGGCGTAGGTGTGGAGGTCTACCTCGACACCGGCAGCGCGCAGCCGCTCGGCATACATCACACCTTCATCCACCAACGCATCGCATTGCGCCAGATGGATGCTGGCAGGGGCCAGGCCGCGCAGGTCCGGCGCCAGCAGCGGCGCAAATCGCCAGTCATCGCGGTCGGCCAGCGAGCGCAGGTAGTTGCTGAACATCCAGCTGATCATCGGTTTGGTGAGGATCGGGCCCTGGCTGTAGCGGGCGTGCGAGGGCGTGTCCTGGTGCGCGGCGCAGCCCGGGTAGATCAGCAGCTGCAAGGCCAGGTCAATACCGGCATCGCGCGCCAAAATGGCATTGACCGCTGCCAAGGTGCCGCCTGCGCTGTCGCCACCCACGGCCAGGCGGCCGGTATCGGCGCCCAGCGCCATGCCCTCGGCCACCAACCACTGCAAAGCATCCCAGGCATCGTTGCTGGCGGTGGGAAAGCGGTGCTCGGGCGCCAGGCGGTAGTCCACCGAGATGACCATGCAGCCGGCCAGATGGGCCAGCTCGCGGCACAGGATGTCATGCGTGTCCACGCTGCCAATGGTGAAACCGCCGCCATGGGTAAACAGCAGGGCCGGCTGCAGCGGGTCCCAGCTGCTGGCATACAGGCGCGCCGGTATCTGAAAACCATCGCGCGCAGGGATATGCAAATTTTCCACCCGTGCCAGCGCGGGCTTGGCAATCTCCAGCACACCCGCGCCGATGCCATAGGCCTGGCGCGCCTGTTCCACGGTCATCTCCCACATGGGGGTGTGCTGGGCGCGGGCCATGCGCTCGACCACGCTGCGCATGGTGGGCGTCAGCTCGGCGATCACATCGGCGGGCATGGGCAGGTCGGCAGGGAGATGGGCTTTGGAGCGGGGTGAGGCGTCAGACATACATCGGAGCCCAGCAGGCATGCATGGGCTGCAGTTCAGGGACAGAGCCGGCTGATTATCGGCCAATCGCCATTCACAACGGGGCTCGTCGGTCACCCATGTAAAAAGCCCTGCGAGCGCGCAGGGCCTGGCCCAAGGCGGCTGCGCGCCAGGGGCGGTTACTCGAAGCGCAACTCTACCGGCTGCGCGCCCTCCAGGCCCTTGTAGTCCACCCGAATCTGCTGCCCGGGTTGCGGTGGCATCAATGCCGAGTAGGAGCCCAGGCTGATCCAGTCACCCACCTTGAGCCGCTGCCCTTCAGCCTTGAGGGCCTGCGCCAGCCAGACCACGGCATTGAGCGGCTGGCCCATCAGGTCGCCGCCGCGCCCGCCACCCAGCCGCGTACCGGTCTGGTCGGTCACATCGACCTGCATGCTCTGCAGCGCATTCAGCAGCGCATAGCGCTCGGCCCGGAACTGCGGCACCACAAGCGCATTGCCCATCACCCCCATGCGGGCGCCCACATTCATTGCCTCCACGGCCGCGCCATCGAGCTGCGCCGGGTTCTCGACCACCAGGTCGGGCAGCTCGATAAAGGGCACGATGCGGTCGATGTTGTTGAGCACCTGCAGCGGCGTGGTGGCGCGGTTGATGGCGCTGCTGGAGACTCGCACCAGCATGTCGGCCTCAAACATGGGGCGCGCGCCAAAGGCGGCACGCACCGCGCTGCGGTTGGGCAGCAGCGCGCCTTCGTACAGCACGCCCCACACAGGTTTGTCGGTCTGAAAGCGGTTTTGCATGGCCGCACTGGTCAGCCCCGCCTTGTAGCCAATGGGCTTTTTGCCTTGGGCCTGCCAGGCCGCATTGAGTTTGTTGCGGCTGCATTTGCCCTCCGCGTCAGTCATGGGTGCCGCATTGGGCACCGGCAGCTTGGCCTCGTAGGCCTGCAGCCACGGCGCAATCTGGCCATCATCGAGGCAAGCGGACTGGGCCGCAGTGCTGGCCGCTGCCAGGCATGCCGCCATCCACAGCGGGGAGAGACGAAAACGCAAAGCGGGGTGCATCATCCAAAGTCTCCTGTTCCAAAAACCGGTTGTGCCTGGGGTGTGGGGCCTCGCCCTGCGCCACCCTGGGCACCAACATACCACCCGCACCGCAGCGGCTGACTAGGGAAAGCGCGCAGCCCGCCATCCCGGGCACCAAACAGACGGGATTCGCTTGACCTAGGTCATGACCGCCATAGCCACAAAGCAACAGGCGCTATAGTATTTGCATGACTACCCTGCGACAGGAGACCAACAATGCGCAGCGTTTATGAGCCGGCCAGTGCCGTACAAGCCCATGTTCTGCAGGACGTGCTGCGCCAGCACGGCATCCGCAGCTTTGTCAGTGGCGAACACCTGCAAGGCGCCATCGGCGAGTTGCCTGCCGGCAGCCTGCTGCGACTGCTGGTGGATGACGCGGACTGGAGCGCCGCACGCCGCGCCCTGGACGAATGGGAGCGCGCGCCGCTAATGGACGACGCCGAACTGGCCCGCGCCGACCCCAGCCTGGCCGCGCAGCCACCGCCCGAGCCCGCACAGGACTCGCGCTTTGACCTGGCCTGCGATCCCCATGAGGGCCTCGCCCAGCATCGCGATGCGCGGCGCTGGTACCCCTGCTGGTGGGCCGCAGGGGCCGCCTTGCTGGCGCTGTGCCTGCACTATGTGCTGAGCGCCGCACCCTGGCTGCAGGAGCCCGGCAGCAAGGGCGATGCCGGCGCCGCCATGCCAAGCGCCCCCGATGGCACGCCCGCTGGCCAGGGCCGCAGCCCTGCACCCCCTCCAGCAGCCCGCTGAACGCTGCGCCAACGCCAGCTGCTCAGCGCGCCCGGGCGGCGCCACAAAGTATCAAAAATTGATACCCAAGCGACACAAAGGCCACACAAGCATGAAAATGCAGGATTGTGGACGGGGCTCTGCCTACCATCGCAAGCTTGCAAATCGCAGCAATCCAGACCCAGGTTGGCGCCCCAAATGGCCAAGACTGTGGTGCGCCAATGCGATGATGACACCCAGGAGAATTTGAGAATATGACCGCCCAACTTTCAGTGCCCCTGCCCGCCGATCTGCGCGCTTTGACCACCCTGCCCGAGCTTTTCGATTACCGCTGCCGCACCAGCCCGCAGCGCGAGGCCTACCGCTGGTTCGACACGGCATCGAACGCCTGGCAATCCTTCAGCTGGGGCGACATGCAGGCCAAGGTGGCGCTGTGGGGCCAGGCGGTGCAGGCACTGCACCTGGCGCGCGGCGCGCGCATTGCCACCTTGCTGACCAACAGCGTCCACGCCATCTGCATCGACCAGGCCGGCCTGGCCGCCGCATGCGCCACCGTGCCCCTGCACGCCAATGACAACCCGGGCAACATCGCCTTTATCCTGGCCGATGCCGGCGCGTCGCTGCTGCTCATCAACCGGCTGGAGACCTGGCAACAGATCGTGGCCACCGGCACAGCCCTGCCCGCCTTGCGCTGCGTGGTGATCGATGACCCGCAGCAGCCCGCCCTGCCCGAGCCGCCTGCCAGCGATGGCCACCCACGCCTGGTACGCCTGCAGGACTGGCTGGCGCAGGCACAAGACAGTGCCCGACCACCCCAAGCGGTCCAGGCGCCCCAGGCCCAGGACATGGCCGCCATCGTCTACACCAGCGGCACCACCGGCAAGCCCAAGGGCGTGATGCTCAGCCACCACAATGTGCTCAGCGACGTCAAGGCCGTACTGGGGCGCGTGGTGCCAACGCAGGACGATGTCTTCCTGTCCTTCCTGCCGGTCTCGCACACCTTTGAGCGCAGCTGCGGCTACTACCTGCCGATGGCGGTGGCGAGCACGGTGGTCTATGCCCGTTCGGTGGCCTTGCTGGCCGAGGACATGCTCAGCATCCGGCCCACCATCCTGGTGTCTGTGCCTCGCATCTATGAACGCATCTACGCCAAGATTCAGGAGAAGCTGTCGCATTCGGCCTTCAAGCGCGCCTTGTTTGCCGCCGCGGTCTCCAAGGGCTGGGCGCGCCACTGCCAGGCCCATGGCCTGAGCAATACCGATGCGCCCCAAGGCGGCTGGGCCCGCTGGCTGCCCTGGTCCCTGCTGCAAAAAAAGGTGGCCCAGCCCATCCTGGACCTGTTTGGCGGCCGCCTGCGCATTGCGGTGACCGGCGGCGCGGCCATCCCCTCGGTGGTGTCGCACAGTTTTCTGGGCCTGGGCCTGAACGTGCTGCAAGGCTTTGGCATGACCGAGACCTCGCCGGTGCTCACCGCCAACTCGCTGCAGCGCAACGACCCCTCTACCGTGGGCAAGCCCCTCGATGGCATGGAAGTACGCATTGGCGAGAACAAGGAGCTGCAGGCGCGCGGCCCCAACATCATGATGGGCTACTGGGGCCGCCCCGAAGACACGCGCCAGGCCTTTACCGAGGACGGCTGGCTGCGCACCGGCGACCAGGCCGAGTTGGTGAATGGCGAGGTACGCATTGTCGGCCGCATCAAGGAAATCATCGTCACCGCCACGGGTGAGAAGGTGCCGCCCTCGGACATCGAGCAGGCGCTGTGCGCCGATCCGCTCTTCGAGCAGAGCTTTGTGGTGGGCGAGCAGCAGCCCTTTATCGCCTGCATTGCCGTCGTCAACCGGGAGGAATGGAAGCAGTTGGCCGAGCGTCTGGGCCTAGACCCCGAGAACTCCGTGAGCCTGCAGGCCAGTGCGGTGCGCCAGGCCGCCTTGGCCCGTATCGCCCAGCAGTGCCAGGGCCTAGCCAAATATGCGGTGCCGCGTGCGGTCTACCTGGTCACCGAGCCCTGGAGCGTCGACAACGGCTTGATGACGCCGACGCTGAAGCTGCGCCGCCCGCAACTGATGCAGAAGTTTGCCGACCAGATCACCCAGATCTACGCCAAGTAAGGCCGGCCGCGCCAAAACAAAACCGCCGATGCCCCAGGAAGGCTTCGGCGGTTTCTTGCCCGCTTTGCGCCAGCGCGGTTGAGGCACCCGCTGGCGTGCGGCTTACTTCTTGGGGAAGTAGTAGTTCAGCAGCGCTGCAGCCCCATCCATGCCGGCTTTGGACGACCATTCCCGGGCAAACTTCTCGCCCATCAAATCCAGTGCGCGGCGCAGTTCATAAGAGGGCTGGCTGATCTTGGTGCCATGCTCGACCAGCACTTTCTGCGCGGCATCATCGGCGTCCTTGGCCAGTTGCCAGCCGCGCGATTCGGCCTGCTTGGCAGCGGTATCCAGCGCCGTCTTGGCCCCTTCGGACAGGCCCGACCAGCTCTTCTCGCTCATCAGAATCAGGTTCTTCGGAATCCAGGCGCGCATGTCGATAAAGATGCCCATGGCGTTCCAGGATTGGCTGTCCACGCCCGTGGTGCTCGACGTCAGCATCACATCGACCTTGCCCGCCTGGATGGCCTTGGCCAGGTCGTTGGCCGGGGTGTCGACCGGGGTGGCACCCGCCACCTCGGCAATGTACTTGGAGGCCACGTTGTTGACGCGGAATTTCTGGCCCTTGACGTCATCGAGCTTGTTGACCGGCGTGCGCGAGAACAGGCCCTGGCCTGGCCATGGTGCGGTGTAGAGCAAGCGGATGCCCTGCTTTTTCAGCAAGGCCTCAATCGGCTCGCGCGTGGCGGCCCACAGGCGCTTGGCATCGTCAAAGCTGCGCACAATAAAGGGCAGCGAGTCAATGGCAAAAGCTGGGTACTGGTCGCTGAAGTTCGACATGAAGATCTCGCCAATCGCCAAATCGCCCTTGCTGAGCGCCGGCATGACCTGGTTCATGGGCATCAGCTTGGCATTGGTGACCACCTCGATCTGCAGGCCGCCCTGGCTCAGGCTGCCAGCCTCACGCGCAAACTGCGTCAGGTTGCGGGTGTGGAACAGCGTGTCGGTGTAGGCGCCGGCGCACTTGAGCGGGGTCGCAGCCGCCCTCGCCATAGTGGGCAGCGACCAGACCAGACCAGAGCCTGCTGCCAAGCCCATGCTGGCCAGCGCTTTGCGTCGAGAGGGACTGACCAGCATTTTGTCGGTATTGTGATCTGCCATATGACGATTCCTTGGTATCTGAGCCCGCTGCGCCCCACTCCCGAGGTTGCTGCAGCAGACCGCATGTGTACTGAAAAGCCCCACAAAGAGGAAAACGATGCCCGCGACCCCATGGCGAACCATGCATTGCGGGCATCCACCGTGCCATCCGATTTATTTGGTCACTATCGTCACAACTTGTGTGAGGAGCCGACGCAATCTATCGTGGCTTTCGCAACAAAGCAATCGCTATCGATCACCGGAGGGACATTGCTTGATGCAAGTCATCTGTTGCGAAGCACAGAAATGCGTGGAGACTAGCAATTAGTCACAGCACATACTTTCTGAAACTTCAAAAATAATAGCTGCTTTCCTCCCCCATCAGGGACGAAAGCAGCATTTTTTAAAGGGATAGATGTGTGGGCCCCACAGCGGGCGGGGGCCGCTGGCAGCAGCCCCTGCCCGCATGGCGCAAGGGAGTTGGCGACCACTCGCTGGCCAGCCAGCGAAGGGCGTTGCCTGGGCCCTCAGGCTGCCAAGGCGGCGTTCAGGTCTTGCTGCCGGTAGTACTGGCCAAAACGGTTGGCCATGAAATCCGCCAGCCCAATGGACTCTTGCGCGATAAAGCCCTTTTGGGGCAGCACACCGCTGGCCACCAGGTCCAGTGCGCAGCAAATACCTGCCGCTGTGGTCAATTGGATGGCAGTGAGCGCATGGCCTGCAACCGTCGTGCCAACAATGCGGGCTGAGTAGGACTCCTGCATCAGACGCTCGCCCTTGTAGCCGCTGGCGCTGGC
Source organism: Comamonas sp. BIGb0152 (assembly GCF_024809975.1). GTDB lineage: Bacteria > Pseudomonadota > Gammaproteobacteria > Burkholderiales > Burkholderiaceae_C > Comamonas. The sequence continues at coordinate 216,439 of NZ_JANUDY010000008.1, read as the reverse complement.
AAAGATCACGATCACGTCCTGGCGCGTGGCGGCAATGGCGTTGTCAAAAATCTCATTGAGCAGCTCGCGCTTGTCGCGCAGCTTGAGCTCATTGAGCAAAATTTTCAGGATGGCGCAGTGGCCCGGATAGCGGATGGACTTGTAGTCCACATTGCGCGCCTTGCCGGCCCAGGTCTCGGTCAAGGTACCCAGCCCGCCGCTGGTGTTGAAGGCTTCGTACTCGATGCCGTCCAACGCAAAGGTCTCCAGGCCTTCGAGCGCATGCACCGCCAGCGGCTGGCCATCCACCAAGGCCTCGCAGGGGTTGATGTATTCGTTGATCAGCCCCTCGGTGCTCCAGGTCAGGTTGTAGCGCAGGCTGCCCTGCGGGTAGCGGGGCAGCGCGCCCACGCGCATCTTCAGGTCGTGCAGGGTGTCGAAATGCTTGGCCACATCATTGCCCACAATGCCGATAAAGCCCGGGGCCAGACCGCACTGGGGCATCAGCACGCTGCCGGCTTTGGCGGCCAGCTTGCGGATGGCATGGGTGGACTGCACATCCTCGGTCAAATCAAAGTAGTGCACCCCATGCGCGGCTGCAACCCCGGCCACCTCGATAGCCATGTGAAAAGGCAGCGCATTGAGCACCGCAAACTGGCCTTGCACCGCGGGCATCAAATCGCCGCCCTTGCCGATGTGCACCGTCTCCAGACCCAGCGCCGCAGCGGCCTTGAGCTGGGACTTGGACTGGTCGGCAATGCGCAGCTGGTAGCCGCCAGCGGCTTGCAGCAGCACCGCCATCGCAAAGCCAATTTTCCCGGCGCCCAGAATGGTGACTTTCTTGTCCGCAGTGCTCAGCTTGCCCGCGGTATCAGCGGATGGATGACGGGATTTTTTGCTGGTTTTCTCGCTCATTTTTCGCTCTCGATCAGGGTGAATGATGGAGAAATGTTACAAGCATACGATGTCAATATGAACATATTAAAACGTCATATTATTTTGTTTATCTAGTCATTTAGTCAAAAAATAACTATTTAACGTCATAAATCATGGTTAACCCTAGTGTCAATGCGTCGGTATTGAAGGGGTTTGTGACAGGCAGGCACAATGGGCGGCGCGCTGCGCTTGCGCTGTTATTCACCCACTCCCTGCTACTCTTTTCACGCCATGGCCGATTCCGCATCCAACAAAGTTCTGCGTTTCCTGATTGCGCGCGACATCCTCAAAGGCAAGTCGCGCGAGGATTTGTTGGTCAAGCTGGAGGCAGCGGGCTTCAACAGCGAACATGCCGAGCTGTTCATCGCGCAAGCGGAGCAAAGGGCGCGGGCGCGCAACCGGCGCTGCGCAGTCATCTCGGCGATCGTCGTACTGGTGCTGCTGGGCCGCGTGGTCTGGGGGCCTTACGGAGACAACCCCGATGTGCAACTGCTGCTGGGCGTGATGGCTGCCATCTTTGCCGCAGCCGGTTTTTACTTCTGGTTTGTGGCGCGCTGGCAGGCGCCCCTGCCCAAGGCCAGTGCCACGTAGCCTGGATGGGCGGTGATAGCGTCCCCGCGTCAGGGGTGAGAGGCGTGGCCGGCGGTGCCAACTGTCAGCAGGGCGCCTATGCGTGAGCACGGATACGCCATTGGCGATCTGCGTTCCCGCCATGTATGCGAGGGCAGGGAATACCGCCATGCAGTCGCACCGCCCCAAGCGTTTGACATCGCGATGGTGCATGACCGCCCCCAGGCATGGGGCGACGGCGAAGGGCAGCCATGGGGATAGGTGGAGACGGTCGCTGAGCGGCCAGAACCATCCATCATGCATGGGCACATGGCAATAGCCGATGTTCTTCCAGACAACAACCGCCTTGGGTCTGTCGTCTCCATCTATTCAGTATTCAGATACGAGGATCATTTTTATGACCAATGCAGTCTCAGGCGGTGTTCGGGTTCTGCTTCGACTCGAAGGACTTTGCATTCTCGTGGCGGCTATTCTGGCCTACGCAAAATTCGGCAGTGGCTGGGGCAGCTTCGCTTTGTTCTTTTTTGCCCCCGACCTGTCCTTTGCTGGCTATCTTGCGGGCTCCAGACTAGGGGCCATTGCGTACAACCTTGCACACTCTCTTGTCGGCGCGTTGGTGGTGCTGACGGCGGGCGCTCTTTTGTCTGCGCCTGTCGCAGTCAGCGCCGGTATTATTTGGCTGGCCCATATCGGCTTTGACCGCGCACTGGGCTATGGCCTCAAGTACGCCGCAGGTTTCACATTCACCCATTTGGGCCTCATCGGTCATGCGCGTAAAGATGCATAGCCATGCATCCAAACCAAGGCCATTTCGCGGCGCATCCCCCCATCCCTTGGGGCGATGTCAGCCTTCCACCATGCCCCGCATCCAGGCGGGCAGATCCACTGCTTTTTGGCGCGCAAAATCCACCCACACCACGGTGGCACCGCCAGTGGCATAAATCTGGCCGGGCTCATCGGCTTTTTCCAGGTGGTACCAGGTCTCGAAGGCTGTGCGCGCAGCATCGCTGACGAACATCTTGACCACCAGCTGGGCCGGGTATTCGATCTGCCGCAAGTAATTGCAAAAGCAGTTGACGACCACCGGGCCCTGTCCCTCGCCATGGGGCGTGTCGCGCGAGGAGCGCAGCCACTCCACCCTTGCGCTTTCCATGTAGCGAAAATACACGGTGTTGTTGACATGGCCCAGGCTGTCCATATCCCCCCAGCGAACATCCATGGCCGAGTCATGAACCCAGCGTTTGTGGTCAGGAAGCAAGATTTTCATAGACTGGCATATTACGGCCAGGCGGCAGGGGCCAGCGACCCGGCCTTGTCGCCGACTTTCACAGCCACAAAGCCCCTGTCTCAGAAATCAGAGCGGAGAAGGCAGCAAATCTAGGGCTAACCCTAGGATCCAGGCGGTTGCCGCACTGCAACATCCCCCTAAAATCCATGGCACTGCATGCAACCCAGGGCAGCCCTCCCCGATTGCCGCATGCCTGCTAGATCAGTTTCAAAAGAATTTGTACGGAGCCCCGATGACCAACGAAGAAATACTGGCCCAATATGGCCCCCGCGAATCGATGGAGTACGACGTTGTCATCGTCGGCGGCGGCCCAGGCGGCCTGGCCACGGCCATCCGTCTCAAGCAGCTGGCGGCTGAAAAGGGCAGCGATGTCTCGGTCGTCGTGCTGGAAAAAGGCTCGGAGCCTGGTGCACACACCTTGTCGGGCGCCATCATGGATCCGCGCGCATTGACCGAGCTGATCCCGGACTGGAAAGCCAAGGGCGCACCGTTGAACCAGCCGGTGACCGAAGACGCGATGATTTTCCTGAGCGAAAAATCCGGTCTGCGCACGCCCAACTGGCTGCTGCCTCCTTGCTTTCACAACGAAGGCAACTACATCGTTCAGCTGGGCTTTGTCGTCAAATGGTTGGCCGAGCAGGCCGAGGGCCTGGGCGTCGAGATTTTCCCCGGCTTTGCTGCTGCCGAAGTGCTTTACAACGAAGACGGCTCGGTCAAGGGCGTGGCCACTGGCAACATGGGCGTGGGCAAGAACGGTGAGCCCACCGGCGAGTTCCAGCTCGGCATGGAACTGCATGGCAAGTACACCATCTTTGCCGAAGGCTCGCGCGGCAACCTGGGCAAGCAGCTGATTGCCAAGTTCAAGCTCGACGAGGGCAAGGACCCGCAGACTTATGGCCTGGGGGTCAAGGAGCTGTGGGAGATCGATCCCCAGCGCCACCAGCCCGGTTTTGTGATGCACACCGCCGGCTGGCCGATGAACAACGACACCTACGGTGGTGCCTTCCTCTACCACCTCGATGACAACAAAGTCACCCTGGGCTTCATCACCGGTCTGGATTACGCCAACCCCTACCTGTCTCCGTTCGAGGAGATGCAGCGCTGGAAGACCCATCCCAACATCCGCTACTACCTGGAAGGCGATGAGGCCAAGGGCATCAAGCCGGCCAAGCGCATTGGCTATGGCGCCCGTGCGATTACGGCCGGCGGCCTGATGAGCCTGCCCAAGACGGTGTTCCCAGGCGGTGCACTGGTGGGCTGCGATGCAGGCTTCCTGAACGTCAGCCGCATCAAGGGCAGCCACGCTGCCATCAAGACCGGCATGCTGGCGGCAGAGGCCGCCTTTGAGGCCATCGCCGCTGGCCGCCAAGGCGATGAACTGAGCGCTTACCCGGCAGCCTTTGAAAAGAGCTGGCTGCATGAAGAGCTCAACAAGAGCCGCAACTTCAAGAGCTGGTTCAAGAAGGGCCTGGTCACGGCCTCCATCATGAACGGCCTGGAGCAGTTCTTGCTGCGCGGCAACATGCCTTGGACCCTGCACCGCAACAAGCCCGACCATGCCTACCTGAAGCCGGCGGCCGAGTGCAAACCGATTGTCTACCCCAAGCCCGATGGCAAGCTGACATTCGACCGGCTCTCCAGCGTCTTCATCAGCAGCACCAACCATGCTGAAGACCAGCCCGCCCATCTGACCTTGAAAGATGCCAGCGTGCCGGTGCAGATCAACCTGGCCAAGTATGCCGGCCCCGAGCAGCGATACTGCCCGGCAGGCGTGTACGAGTTTGTGCCCGACGAGAGCCAGGGCGGCGACGCCCAGCGCCTGCAGATCAATGCACAAAACTGCGTGCACTGCAAGACCTGCGATATCAAGGACCCCACCCAGAACATTGTCTGGGTGACACCGGAAGGCGGCGGCGGACCCAACTACGCAGGCATGTAAGCCCCCCGGGTTTTCATGGCAGGGCAAATACCGGCCGAACTGCCCTGCATTGCCGGATTTGGACGACAAGCAGGCCTTGCTGCGCAGGCTGACAATGGGCCATGCTTGTCTGGTCTCGCCTCCCCCGCCGCTCTGCCCGACATATGCCCCACCCAGCATCCGGCTCGTCCAGCGCTGCCCAAGGCCGCAGCTGGCTGAAGGCCTGTTGCGGCCTGCTCGCCGGCCTGGTCTTCGCCAGCAGCGCCATGGCCGCCCCGCCGGCCCACGCCAAACGCCCCAAAAGAGCCACGCCGCCTGCTGCGACCAGCTCGGCTGTGTCTGCGGCGGTGCCTGTGCCCGCTCGCGCCCCACCCCCAGCGCCCGCGCCCCTCACCTCCGCCGCAGAATTGGACCTGGAGCGCTTCATGGGCCTGTGGTACAAGGTCGCCAAAGTCGACGAGCCCCAGGACGCCCTGCGCACCCGCGAGCGCTATGAGTTCTTGCAGCGCTACGACGGCGGGGTGCGGGTGATTGCCACCTCCTACGACCCGCTCACCAATCGCTGGGATCGCCGGCAAGACTACATGGCCCCGGTCGATCCCAAGGGAGCGGCCCTGAGCAGCCATTACCAGCTGCGCATGCCCGTGCATTTCAGCATCAGCCGTTTCGGGCCCTTTGGTGTCAGCTACTACGTGGTGGCCCTGGATCCCTACTACCAATGGGCGATGGTCAGCGGGCCAGGTCCCCAGTCGTTTTCCATCCTGAGCCGCCGCAGCGATCTGGAGCCTGAGCTGCGCAGCTCACTGGAGCAGCTTGCCAACCGCATGCAGCTGCTCAAAGCGCCGTTGCGCTGGCCCGGCCCGGACCAAGAAACGCCACCCCGGTGAATACCCTGGGTGCCACCAATACCCTGTTCAGCAGCCTCCTGAGGGCAGAAAAGGCGACACAGTTTTATTGCCAGCCCGCTGCATATTTCGAAGTCATACACACTTTTATTGACGCATAAGACCAATAAAAGAAATATTACTGCAAGACCAGGGCAACCCGCGCAATGCAGCACAGCTTTTCAACCGCCCTTGCAACTAGGGCAATCCCATAGATCACAAATGTGTCGTCCCCCGGGTAGCGGGGTGTAGACTGCTGCTACCCGTTTGCCACCTGTCATGACAGGGGCGGATAAAGCGGCAGCTTGGCGCAGCCACTGCCGCGCGCTATTCAACAAACCTGGCGGAGATATACGCATGAAGAAATTGGCTTGGGCCCCTCTGGGCGCTGTGGCGTTGGCAATCGCGGCCATCGCTCCTGCGCAGGCTGCAGATCAGAAATCTGTGGCGGTGACAGCGATCGTCGAACACCCTGCGCTGGATGCAGTGCGCGACGGCGTCAAGGCGGCACTCAAGGCCGAAGGCTTCGAAGAGGGCAAGAACCTCAAGTGGCAGTACCAAAGCGCCCAGGGCAACCCAGGCACGGCCGCACAAATCGCCCGCAAGTTTGTCGGTGACAAGCCCGATGCCATCGTTGCCATTGCCACGCCATCCGCACAAGCCGTAGTCGCCTCTACCAAGACGGTGCCAGTCGTCTTCTCCGCTATCACGGATCCCGTCGCCGCCAAGTTGATCCCCAGCTGGGAGCCTTCCAAAACCAATGTGACCGGCGTGTCCGATCTGTTGGCGCTGGACAAGCAAATGGAGCTGCTCAAAAAAGTAGTGCCCAATGCCAAGCGCGTCGGCATGGTCTACAACCCGGGGGAGGCCAACTCCGCCGTGGTGGTGAAAGAGCTGAAGGAATTGCTGCCCAAGCTGGGCATGACCCTGGTTGAAGCGGCCGCTCCCCGCTCGGTTGACGTCTCCAGCGCAGCGCGCTCGCTGGTGGGCAAGGCCGATGTGATCTACACCAACACCGATAACAACGTGGTGTCCTCCTATGAAGCCCTGGTCAAGGTGGGCCAGGACTCCAAGCTGCCTTTGGTGGCTTCGGACACCGACTCCGTGGCCCGTGGCGCTGTGGCAGCGCTGGGTATCAACTACCGCGATCTGGGCGAGCAGACCGGCCGCATGGTGGCACGCATCCTCAAGGGTGAAAAGCCAGGCGACATCAAGACCGAAGTCTCGACCAAGATGGAGCTGTACGTGAACCCCGGCGCCGCTGAAAAGCAAGGCATCAAGCTGTCCGACGAGCTGATCAAGTCGGCTGCCAAAGTCATTCAGTGATGGATGCCGCCTCGCCTGCCGCTGTGCAACCAGCGCAGCGCAGGGGGTGACAAGACGCAGCCCCGCCAGAAGCGGGGCTTGTTTGTTATCCGGACTACCTCTGACAAGAAAACTCCATGACCTTATTTTCATTTTTGGGAGCCATCGAGATCGGCCTGATCTTTGCGCTGGTGGCGCTCGGTGTGTTCATCTCCTTTCGCCTGCTGCGCTTTCCTGACCTGACGGTCGATGGCAGCTTCCCCTTGGGTGCCGCCGTCTGCGCGGTGATGATCACCGGTGGCTACAGCCCCTTTCTGGCCACCATCGGTGCCACGTTGGCAGGCGCGGTGGCAGGCCTGATTACCGGCTGGCTGAACGTCAAGCTCAAGATCATGGACCTGCTGGCCTCGATCCTGATGATGATCGCGCTGTACTCCATCAATCTGCGCATCATGGGCGGCCCCAATATTCCGCTGATCAACGACCCCACGCTCTTCAACCAGCTGCAACCGGCCGGCATCGAAGACTATGTGTTCCGCCCCCTGCTGATGTGCGTGATCGTGGTCCTGGCCAAGCTGGCGATGGACTGGTTCTTTCTGACCGAACGGGGCCTGGCCATCCGCGCCACCGGCACCAATGCCCGCATGGCCCGTGCCCAAGGCGTCAATACCGGCGGCATGATTTTGCTGGGCATGGCCGTCTCCAACGGCCTGGTGGGCCTGGCCGGCGCGCTGTTTGCCCAAACCCAGGGCGGCGCCGACAGTTCCATGGGCATCGGCACCATCGTCATCGGCCTGGCGGCGGTGATTGTGGGCGAGTCCATTCTGCCGTCGCGCAAGCTGATTTTGGCCACCCTGGCCGTGGTCATCGGCGCCATCGTTTATCGCTTCTTCATCGCGCTGGCGCTGAATGTGGATTTCATCGGCCTCAAGGCCCAGGATCTGAACCTGGTGACCGCCTTGCTGGTCACGGTCGCGCTGGTCATCCCCCAGCTCAAACGTCGTTTTGCGAAAAAGCACTGACAAGGAGAGAGACATGCTGAGCGCAAAAGACCTCAAGATCACCTTCAACCCCGGCACGCCCATTGAAACCCGCGCACTGCGCGGCATGGCGCTGGAGATTCCGGCAGGCGAATTCGTCACCGTCATCGGCTCCAATGGCGCCGGCAAATCCACCTTTTTGAACGCCATCTCCGGCGACCTGATGGTGGATTCGGGCAGCATCATCATCGATGGCGAAGACATGACGCGCAAGCCCGTCTGGGACCGCGCCCACAAAGTCGCCCGTGTGTTCCAGGACCCGATGGCCGGCACCTGCGAAGACCTGTCCATCGAAGAAAACATGGCGCTGGCGCATGAGCGCGGCAACTTTCGCGGCCTGTCCAAGGCCGTCAAAAGCGCCAACCGTGCGCTGTACCGCGAGAAACTCGCGACGCTGGGCCTGGGTCTGGAAAACCGCCTGAGCGACCGCATCGGCCTGCTCTCGGGCGGCCAGCGCCAGGCCGTCAGCCTGCTGATGGCAGCGCTGCAGCCCTCGCGCATTTTGCTGCTGGACGAGCACACCGCTGCACTCGATCCGCGCACCGCCGACTTTGTGCTCAAGCTCACCGCCCGCATCGTCGAGGAAGGCAAGCTGACCACGATGATGGTGACCCACAGCATGCGCCAGGCGCTGGATGTGGGCGACCGCACCGTGATGCTGCACCAGGGCCAGGTGGTCCTCGATGTCAGCGGCGAGGAGCGCGCCAATATGGATGTGCCCGATCTGCTGCAGATGTTTGAGAAGGTGCGCGGCGAAAAGCTGGCCGATGATGCGCTGCTGCTGAGCTGATCCGCACCCGCCCACTCCCCGAAAAACAGCGGACGCCACACCAGTGGCTCCGCTTTTTTTTATGCCCTCAGCCCTGCTGCTGGCTGCGCAAAAAGCGCCGCAGCGACCAGGCCCCCAGCGCGGGAAAGACCGCAAACACCGCAAACAGCCACACGGCAGAGCGCCCCAGCGCGGCCGGGTCTGGCTGCGCGGTCAGCCCCAAGGCATTGGCGACCAGGCCCACCAGCGCCGCGCCCACCGCCATGCCGTACAGCTGCACCGTGGTGATGGCCGATGCGGCGCTGTCGGCCTCCTCCGGGCTGGCGCTGTGCATGATGGCGTTGAGAACATGGGGCCAGGCCATGCCCACCCCCAGGCCCAGCACCGCCAGCGCCAGGCCGCAGACCACCAGCGCCGCCATGCCCTGCCAGGGCATGGCCAGCGCCAGCAGCACCAAGGCCAGCGTGCACAGCACCGGGCCGGCAACCATCAAGCGCCGCCCTGCCGCACCGCTCTTGCCCGAAAACAGCACGGACGCCGCCGACCAGCCCCCGGCGAGCAAGGCCGTCACATAGCCCGCCGTCAAAGGCTGCAAACCATGCAGGTGCTGCAGCAGATAGGGCACAAACACCTCCGTCATGGTTCCCATCAGCAGCAAGGCCACGGCGGCATACAGCATGCCCAGCGGCTGGCCGAGCGCGGTGCCGCCCTGGGGCAGCAGCCGGCGGCTGGCGCGGCGCTCATGGCGTATGGCAGCGGCACCCACCAGCAAACCGGCAACGGCCAGTAGCCATTGCCACAGTCCCTGCGTGGCGACGCTGGCAGCGGCCACCAATAGCACCGACAGCGCCAGCGCTCCAATCTGCAGCCCGGCAATGCCGCCATCTTTGGGCAGTGTGTTGCGCAGCAAGCGCTGCGGTGCCAGCTGCCGCTGCACCAACAGCATTTGCAGCACCAGCAAGGGCAGCAAGGCACCAAAGGCCAGGCGCCAATGGCCGGCCTGGGCAAACAGCCCGCCTACGGCTGGGCCACTGAGCGTGGCCACGCCCCACATCGCCGAGATAAGCGCAATCGCACGCGGCCACAGCGCGGGCGGGAACACCAGGCGGATCAAGGTGTAGCACAGCGCCCCCACGGCGCCACCACCCAGCCCTTGCACGGCACGGCCCAGCAGCAGCACGGGCATGCTGGGCGCGCTAGCGCACAACAAGGTGCCCAGCGCAAACACCAGCAAGCCTGCCAGCATGGCACCGCGTGCGCCCCGGCGGGCCAGCAAGCGCACGGCCAAGGCAGCGCCAATGATCGAGGCCACCACAAACAAGGTGGTGCTCCAGGCATACCAGGCCAGGCCACCAATCTCCTGCACCACCGAAGGCAGGATGGTGGTGACGATATGCACATTGATCGCATGCATGGCGACGGCACCGGTCAGGGCCAGCGCGGTCAGGCCGTGGGGGCGACCCAGCAGTTGGGCCCAGCCAGCAGGCGGCTCAGGGGCTTGCGCAACCGCTGCGTTGGAAGAGGAAGAGGGAGACAATGCCATGCCAATCCTTGTTGTGAAATAATGCAAGCATTGTCTTTGATAATTCCCCTGCCAACACAATAAAACAAGCTATTGCTTGCATAAATAAATGCCATCCAGCCCCATCGATCCCTCGTCCACCATGCGCATGCTGGAGGCGCTCAAGCGGCATGCCCCCGCCAGCACGGCGGATCTGGCCCGGGCGCTGAACATGACGCCCGAGGCCGCGCGCCAGCAGATCAACAAGCTGGCCGACCAAGGCCTGGTGCAGGCCGATCTGCAAAAGGCCGCAGGCGCCGGCAGGCCGCGCCAGCTCTGGACCTTGACCGCCGCTGGCCAGCGCTACTTTCCCGATGCCCATGCCCAGCTCACGGTGCAGCTGATCGGCGCCATTGAAAAGCTGTTCGGCCAGCAGGGCATGGATGGCCTGATCAGTGAGCGCGAAGCCCAATCCCGCAGCCGCTACCGCCAGGCCTGCACGGCCCCCGGCCTGCCCGAGCGCCTGGCCCAGCTGGCCCAGGTCCGCACTGAGGAAGGCTATATGGCCCATGTCGAGCCCCACCCCCAAGGCTGGCTGCTGGTGGAGCACCACTGCCCCATCTGTGCCGCCGCGCAAAGCTGCCGGGGGTTTTGCCGCTCTGAGCAGGCGCTGTTCCAGGAGGTGGTCCAAGGCTTGGCCACCCTGGAGCGCAGCGAGTACCTGCTCGACGGTGGCCAGCGCTGCGTCTACCTGGTGCAAGCCCTGTAAGGCCGAGGCCCTCGCTCAGCCCACGCTCAGACGGAGGCCGCGCTGGCCTTGCAGGCCATCTGGGGTTTGGGCTTGGCCATGGCCACGCAGACCAGCCAAGCGAGCAGCGCAAGCCCGGCTGCACCCCATTGCGCATGCTGCAGGCCCCGGGCATTGGCTTGGCGCATGGTTTCGGCGCCAGCCCCCTCCAGCCCGGCCAGAGGCGCGGCAGCCAGCATCACCAGCAAGGCCAGCCCCAAGGCTGCCCCGACCTGCTGCGCAGTCGCTGCCACACCCGCTGCCACGCCTTGCCGTGCGGGCGCAATGCCCTGGCCGACTAGCACCCACATGCCCGTCCAGCTCGCGCCCTGGCCCAGGCTCATCACCACAAAGCCTGGCACCAGCCAGGCATAGTTGCCGGCCAGCGGCAGCACGGCTGCAATCCAGAGCATGCCCAGCACACCGGCCGCCCAACCCCGCAGCAGCACCGTGCGCGTGCCCTGCTTTGCCAGGCCGCGCTCGGCCAGGCGGATGCCCCAGGTACACACCAAGGTGGGCAGCACAAAAGCCAGCCCCGCCTGCAGCGGGCTCCAGCCCAGCACCTGCTGAAAATACAGGCCCAGAAAGTAGTACTGCACGCCATAGCTGCTCATGAACAGCATGGCCAGCAGCATGCTCGTTTGCAAGCTGCGCACCCGCAGCATGGACAGCGGCATCAGCGGCGCCGCTACCCGCGCCTCGGTGCGCCAAAACAGGCCCAGGGCGGCCAGCGCCAGCAGCAGCAGGCTGGCCGTGCGCCAGTCGCTCCAACCCCACTGCGGCCCCTGCACCAGCACGGCCACCAAGGCACTTGCGCCCACCGTCACGCTGATGCATCCCGTCAGATCAAAGCGGCGCTGGCCTGCAGGCACTGCTGGCATGGCAGGCAGGTAGCGGCCTGCGGCCAGCGCGCAAGGCCAGGCAATCGGCACCAGCACCCACAGCACCCAGTGCCAGCCCAGGGTTTGGGTCAACACCCCACCCAGCAAGGCCCCGGCCGCCAGCCCGCCGGCACTGGCCATGCTCCACACCGCCAGCGCGCGGTTGCGCTCCGCACCGGCTGCGTACAAGGTGTTGATCATCGACAAGGTAGCCGGGAACAGCAGGGCCGCTGCCACCCCTTGCCCAGCGCGGGCAGCCACCAGCTGCCAGGGCAGCTGGGCAAATCCGCCTGCCAACGAGGCCAGGCCAAACAGCGCCATCGCTACCACATACATGCGGCGCTGGCCCAGCAGATCGGCACAGCGCCCGCCCAGCAGCAAAAAGCCGCCAAAGGCCACGCTGTAGCCGCTGATCACCCATTGCAGGTGGCGGGCATCGAGCTGCAGCTGCTGGCCCATGGCGTCGAGCGCGACAAAGACAATCGTCGCGTCGAGCGCAATCAGCAGCTGCGCAAACGACAGCAGGGCCAGCGCGGCACGCGGATGGCGCAGCACCACGGTTGGGTGCACAGGTTTTTCAAGGGTCACTTCATCACTCCAAAACATACGGACCTGCAGTGCTGAGGCAGCGCCTGCAGGCGGGTGATGACCGGTCATGGCGACATGGTATTTAAATCAATAACGAAGATAAACAGAAAATCTATCTTTTACTTATGCAAAAATGAATCAATAGTTTGGCAGGAGCGGCCCATGGATTTGAACGCAGTACACATCCTCATCAAGGTGGCTGAGCACAAGAGCTTTACCCAGGCTGCGCACAGCCTGGGCACCACACAGTCGCGCATCTCCCGGGCCATTGCGCAGCTGGAGGCCGACCTGGGCACGCGCCTGCTGCACCGCAACACCCGCAATGTGTCTTTGACGCCCGATGGCTGCCTGATGGTTGACCGCAGTGCCGAGCTGATCGCTGGGCTGGACGATGCCCGGCAACAACTGCTGGACCGGCGCTGCGAGCCCACGGGCGTGCTGCGCATGACTGCGCCCTCAGTGCTGGGCCGGGTGGTGCTGACCCCGCTGCTGGGCCAGTTGCTGGAGCAGCACCCGGGCCTGCAGATCGAGGCCAGCTTTACCGACCGCCTGGTCGACATGGTGGATGAGGGCTTTGACGCGGCCGTGCGCATCGGCCCGCTGCTGGACAGCCGCATGATCGCGCGCCCCCTGCCGCCCTTGCACTGGGTGACGGTGGCATCTCCCGCCTATACCGCCCGCCACGGCCGACCGCAGAACCTGCAAGAGCTGGCCGCGCACCGCTGCCTGTCGGTCTACAACCACTACCGGGGCTTTGCCGTGCCTTGGCAGTTTCGCCTGGCAGACGGCAGCACCACCGACTGGCCCGCGCCCCATGCCATCCGTTTTGACAGCGGCGACCCCTTGATAGAAGCCGCCATCGCCGGCTTGGGCGTGGCCCAGGTGATGGGCTTTACCGCACGCGAGGCGCTCGCCGATGGCCGGCTCGAGCGCCTGCTGCCTGCACTGGAAGGCCGCAGCCGTGCGCTGTCCCTGGTCTACCCGCGCACACGCCATGCCTCGCCCAAGGTGCAGGCGCTGTGCAAGCTGCTGCTGGGGCGCAGCGAGTGGTGAGGCCCAGGGCGCAGAGCCGGTGATTGTTCAAATCCATGCAACGCTGCGTTCAAACCATGGACACCTCAACAGCCCGCCCAGGCCCTACAGTAGACCAAGACGTCAAGACGTTCTGATCTCCGCCTCTGCAGCGGTCCGCATTTATCGACAAAGGAAACATTCACCATGGCTAAAGTTCTGGTTCTCTACCATTCCATGTACGGTCACATCGAGACCATGGCCGGCAAGATCGCCGAAGGCGCAGCCAGCATTGCTGGCACCGAGGTGGTCATCAAGCGCGTGCCTGAGACCATGCCGCAAGAGGCCTTCCAAGCCGCTGGCGGCAAAGCAGACCAGACCGCAGCCGTTGCCACGCCTGCCGAGCTGGCGGATTACGACGCCATCATCTTTGGCACCCCTACCCGCTTTGGCAATATGAGCGGCCAGATGCGCAGCTTCCTCGACCAGACCGGCGGCCTCTGGGCCAAGGGCGCGCTGTCGGGCAAGCTGGGCAGCGTCTTCACCTCGACCGGCACCTTGGGCGGTCAGGAGACCACCGTCACCTCGTTCTGGAACACGCTGGCCCACCATGGCATGGTGATCGTGCCGGCCGGTTTTGGCCTGCCATCGCAGTTTGACCTGTCCCAGGCCAAGGGCGGCTCGCCCTACGGCGCAGCGACCCTAGCCGGCGCCGACGGCTCGCGCCAGCCTTCTGCCCCCGAGCTGGAACTGGCCTTTGCCCAAGGCGCCAAGGTCGCCGCACTGGCTGCCAAGCTGAGCGCCTGAGCCTGAGCCGGCCCTGCCGGCTGCAGCCGCTACCCACGTAAAAAAGCCAGTCAGATATCTGACTGGCTTTTGGGTTTTCAGCCTTGTGGGCTGGCCGCCACCGTGGTCGCGGCCAGGCCGTGCCGCTTACTTGGCGGCCAGGCGCTGCCAGGTGTCGATGACGCTGTCGGGGTTCAGCGAGATCGAGGCAATGCCCTGGTCCGCCAGCCACAGCGCAAAGTCAGGGTGGTCCGAGGGGCCCTGGCCGCAGATGCCGACATACTTGTTCTTGGCCAGGCAGGCGCTGATGGCGCGCTCAAGCAATTTCTTGACGGCGGGGTCGCGCTCGTCAAAGTCCGCCGCCAACAGCTCCAGGCCAGAGTCCCGGTCCAGGCCCAGGGTGAGCTGGGTCAGGTCGTTCGAGCCAATCGAGAAGCCGTCGAAGTACTCCAGGAACTCATCGGCCAGGATGGCGTTCGACGGCACTTCACACATCATGATGACTTCCAGTCCGTTCTCGCCACGGCTCAGGCCGTTGGCCGCCAGCAGCTCGGTGACGCGCTTGGCCTGGTCCAGGGTCCGCACAAAGGGAATCATCACCTTGACATTGGTCAGACCCATGTCGTTGCGCACGCGCTTGAGCGCTTCGCATTCCATCTTGAAGGCTTCGCCGAAGTCCTTGGAGATGTAGCGCGCCGCACCCCGGAAGCCCAGCATCGGGTTCTCTTCATCGGGCTCGTAGCGGCTGCCGCCGATCAGCTTGCGGTACTCGTTGGACTTGAAGTCCGACATGCGCACGATCACCGGCTTGGGGTAGAACGCCGCCGCAATGGTTGCCACGCCTTCGGTGATCTTGTCCACGTAGAAGGCGCGGGGCGAGGCATGGCCACGGGCCACCGATTCGACCGCCTTTTTCAGGTCGGCATCCACGGCGGGGTAGTCCAGGATGGCCTTGGGGTGCACACCGATGTTGTTGTTGATGATGAATTCCAGACGCGCCAGACCGACGCCATCGTTGGGCAGCTGGGCAAAGTCAAAGGCCAGCTGGGGGTTGCCCACGTTCATCATGATCTTGGTCTTGATCGGCGGCATTTCACCGCGCTTGACCTCGGTCACTTCGGTTTCCAGCAGGCCGTCATAGATGCGGCCGGTATCGCCTTCGGCGCAGCTGACCGTTACCAAGGTGCCGTTCTTGAGCAGGTCGGTGGCATTGCCACAACCCACCACTGCAGGGATGCCCAGCTCGCGCGCAATGATGGCAGCGTGGCAGGTGCGGCCGCCCCGGTTGGTGACAATGGCCGCGGCCTTCTTCATCACCGGCTCCCAGTTCGGGTCGGTCATGTCGGTCACCAGCACATCACCGGCTTCGACCTGGTCCATCTGCGAGATATCGGAGACCAGGCGCACGCGGCCGGTACCGATCTTCTGGCCAATGGCGCGGCCCTCGGCCAGCACCGTACCGCTGCCCTTGAGCTTGTAGCGCTGCTCGGCTTGGCCTTTAGACTGGCTCTTCACCGTCTCAGGGCGTGCCTGCAGAATGTAGATCTTGCCGTCGGTGCCGTCCTTGCCCCATTCGATATCCATCGGGCGGGCATAGTGCTTCTCGATCACCAGCGCGTACTGCGCCAGCTCCTGCACCTCGGCATCGGTGAGCGAATAGCGGTTGCGCAGCTCGGGGCTCACATCGGTGGTGCTGACCAGCTTGCCCGATGCGGCTTTTTCCTCAGGCGTGGCAAACACCATCTGCACCAGCTTGGAGCCCAGGTTGCGGCGAATCAGCGCCTGCTTGCCCGCTTCCAGCATCGGCTTGTGCACATAGAACTCGTCCGGGTTCACGGCGCCCTGCACCACGGTCTCACCCAGGCCATAGCTGGAGGTGATGAACACCACCTGGTCAAAGCCCGACTCGGTATCGATGGTGAACATCACGCCGGCGGCGCCCTTGTCCGAGCGCACCATGCGCTGCACGCCGGCCGACAAAGCCACCACGTCATGGGCGAAGCCCTTGTGCACGCGGTAGGAGATGGCGCGGTCGTTGTAGAGCGAGGCGAACACTTCCTTCATCTTGTGCAGCACATCCTCGATGCCCACCACGTTGAGGAAGGTTTCTTGCTGCCCTGCGAAGGAAGCGTCAGGCAGGTCTTCTGCGGTGGCCGACGAGCGCACCGCAAACGAGGCCTCGGTATTGCCCGCTTGCAAGGTCACAAAGGCCTCGGCAATGGCTTTTTGCAGATCGAGCGGGAAAGGCTGGCTCTCGACCATGGCACGGATCTCGGCGCCGACCTGGGCCAGCGCACGCACATCGTCCACATCCAGCGCCGCGAGCTTGGCGCTGATCTTGCCAGCCAGGCCTTCGTGGGCCAGGAACTCGCGGAACGCGTGGGCCGTGGTGGCAAAGCCCGTCGGCACGCGCACGCCTTGCGGCAGTTGCGAGATCATCTCGCCGAGCGAGGCGTTTTTGCCGCCTACGACCTCGACGTCGGTCATTCTCAGGTTCTCAAACGGTACGACCAAGGCGGTCGCGCTGTAGAGGTTGGACATGGTGAAGCTCCGGAAGTTAAAAACTGGCTCGGGCGCCCATGGCCGCTGGTCGGGCAATGGCACGCAGGCATAGACTCCTGCCCGGCCACGCTGGGCTCGGACATCTGGCTTTGTATTTGTACTGGTAGGCCGGAGTACATGCGGGAAATGTGAATAATGGGCGTCATTGTAGGCGTGCTGCCGCCGTTTTGCTTGCGACTTGCTGAACACGGTGGTCAACAATGACAAAGCCCCCACCGGCTGTGCACTGCCTGCGACAGAATTTGTTTGTTACTGCCGATGACTACCATGCACCAACGTACCATTTTCTTTATCTCTGATGGCACCGGCGTGACAGCCGAGACCTTTGGCCGCGCCATCATGAAGCAGTTCGACATCACCACCCGCGCGGTGCGCCTGCCCTTTGTGGATACCGTCGACAAAGCCCACCAGGCCGTACACCAGATCAACCACACGGCGGAGAAAGAGGGCAAAAAGCCCATTGTTTTCACCACCTTGGTCGAGCCGGAGACGGTGAAAGTAGTGCATGAGCACTGCAAGGGCCTGGTGATGGACATGTTTGCCACCTTTGTGCAACCGCTGGAAGACGAGCTGGGCGCCAAATCGCACCACCGCATTGGCCGCTTTACCGACATCAGCGAGAGCAAGGAATACTTCGACCGCATGGAGGCCATCAACTTCAGCCTGGCGCACGACGATGGCCAGACCAACCATGACCTGGCCGGTGCCGATGTGATTTTGGTGGGGGTGAGCCGCAGCGGCAAGACCCCTACCAGCCTGTACCTGGCGATGCAGTTTGGCCTCAAGGTCGCCAATTACCCGCTGATCCCTGAGGATTTCGACCGCCAGCAACTGCCGCCTGCACTGATTCCGTTCAAGAAGAAGATCTTTGGCCTGACCATTGCACCCGATCGCCTGTCCCAGATCCGCAATGAGCGCCGGCCCGACTCGCGCTATGCCAGCTTGCAAAACTGCCGCATGGAAGTGGCCGAGGCCGAGTCGATGATGCGCCGCGCGGGCATCCAATGGCTGTCTACCACGCACAAGTCGATCGAGGAGATTGCCGCTGTGGTGATGCAGGGGCTGAAACAAGACGAGTGAATGGGCCTGCAGGCTGCCCAGCGGCCAGGGATGCGCGGCGTTACTGTTTCTTCGCACAGCTTTACAGCAGACCCCCTACCCGCCTGCTATAACCAAGAGATAGCGGCCCAGGTGCTGGGCCGCTGCTGAGGAATAAACCCATGAACGCAAGATTAGCCACGCTGGCCAGCGCCTGCATGTTTGCCATGCTGCTGGCCGCCCTTCCCGCCCAGGCTGCACAGCCAGGCGCTTTTTCGGTGACCGAAACCAAGTCGGCCATCGGCAACAAGCCTGCCAAACCCGCACGCACCAAGGACCGCTGCATTGGCCCCGAGCTGGTGGACAAGGACGGCTTTCTCTACCCCGACCTGATTCTGTCCAAGCACTTCAGCCAATGCCGCATCAAAGACAGCAAGCTGCTGGACAAGAACAACAAGAGCTGGACAGTGACCTGCGGCAAGATGCTCACCGCCCAGGCCAAGCAAACCAACACGGCGGACAACTTTCACCTGCACATCGACGCGGCCTTGCTGGGCGGCGCGATGAAGCAGACGCTGGACTACGAGGCCCAGAGCTTGAAGCGCCAGTGCACGCCCGAAGACGAACCGCTGGAATAAGCAGCCCAAGCAACCACGCAACCAAGCAACTCGGCGGGCTTCGGCCCGCTCAGTTTTGCGCAAACAGGTACTGGGCCGTGCCGTCCGGTGCCTGGGCCGCATAGCAGCCCACGCCCCAGACCTGGGCAATGGTCTCGGGTGTCAGCACTTCATGTGCGGGCCCATGCAGACAACCGCCGCCATGCACCAGCAGCACATCGTCGGCATAGCGCAATGCCAGGTTCATGTCGTGCACCACGGCAATCACCCCCAGCCCCGCACCACCCGCTTGCTCGCCATGCGCCCGGTCCCGCAGCAAGGCCATGGTCTGGTGCTGCCAGGCCAGGTCCATCGCGGCGGTCGGCTCGTCGAGCAGCAGCCAGCGCGCGCCGCCGCAAGCGGCCGGCTCCCACAGCTGCGCCAGCACCCGGGCCAGATGGGTGCGGGCCCGCTCCCCGCCTGACAGGGTGCGTACACTGCGTTCGGCGAAATGGTCGACTTCCGTCAACGCCATGGCGCGGGCCACAATGCCCGCCTCGTCCTTGCTGGGCTGGAGCCGGTGCGTATAGCGCCCCAGCTCCACCACTTCCTGCACCGTAAAGTCAAAAGCCACGCCGCCGTCCTGCATCATCATCGCGCGGCGCCGCGCGAGCTGCTCGGATGTCCAGCGCGAGAGCGGCAAGCCATCAAAAAACAGCTGGCCGCCATGGGGCTGCCACTGGCCCGTCATCGTGCTGAGCAGGCTGGACTTGCCCGCCCCATTGGGCCCCACGATGGCCGTCACTCGGCCCGCCTCGATGCGGGTGTTCAGGGTGACCAAGGTATCGCCACCTGGCACGCCCACGGCCAGTTGGTCCAGCTGCCAGCTGCTGCCGGGCGCCTGCCCCTCAGAGACGGCAAGGCGCTGGGGGCTGGCACCCAAAGCTTTGAAGGGATTGAACATTTGCAGCATCGCTTAGAGCTGACGCCGGAACTGGCGCAGCATGGCCAAAAACAGCGGCACGCCGACCAGGGCGGTGAGCACGCCCAGCGGCAGCTCGGCCGGAGCGACGACGGTGCGCGCAAAGGCATCGGCAAACACCACCATGGCAGCGCCCAGCAAGGCGGATGCAGGCAGCACCACGCGGTGGTCCGGCCCGGCCAGCATGCGTACCCAGTGCGGGGCCACCAGGCCGATAAAACCCAGCATGCCGCAGGCTGCGGTAATGCAGCCCACCACCAAGGCCGCCACCACAACGGCCAGGCGCTTGGTGCGCTCCACCCCCACGCCCATCAGGCTGGCCTGGGCCTCGCCCAGCGCAATGGCATTGAGCGGCTGGGCCAGGCGCTGGGCCATCGCCATGGCCACGGCCACCACCCCGCAAGCGGTGATGGCCACCGGCCAGCGGGTGCTGCCCAGGCTGCCCATCAGCCACAGCTGCAGGTTGCGCAGCTGCTCATCGGTCGACAGAAAACTCAGCAAACCCAGGCCCGCCATGGCCAGTGCATTGATCGCCACACCCGCCAGCAGCATGACGCCAATGCGCGTACCGCCTCCCGTTTGGGACAGGCCATAAATCATGAAGGTGGTGACCAGGCCACCACCAAATGCCGTCAGCATCAGCGGCCAGCTGCCCAGGCTGCGCGGCACGCTGGGAAACCACAGCGCGCCCATCACAATCAGCGCCGCCGCTGCCAGCGCTGCGCCACTGCTCACCCCGATCAAACCCGGGTCGGCCAGAGGATTACGAAACAGGCCCTGCATCAGCGCCCCTGCCAGACCCAGGCCCGCACCCGCCGCCAGGCCCATGATGAGGCGGGGCAGGCGGATGGTGGCAAACACCAGTTGCTCGGTGCTAGCCCCCGGGTTGGCGGCATCCGCGCCCTGCCACCAGTGCAGCCAGGCGTTCCAGGTAATACCTGGCAGGCGCGCCGCATCAATCGCAAAAGCGCCCTGCCCGGCCGCAAACACAAAGGCGGCCAGCACCAACAAGGCCATCAGGCCCAGGGTGCTGGATTTTTTCAGCCGCCGATGCGGCCGGCCCGCGCCCCGCCGCTTCGCTACCGCGCTAGCGGTGCCCGCTAGCGGCGTGGGCGATGGGGGCACGGCATGCAGGCCAGTGGCAGCCCTGGGCCCGGGATGGCGCGCAGCCAGCGCAGTGGCGCGCACACGCGCCGCCTCGCTCATGGCTTGATAGCCAGCAAGCCCTGGTGCAAGGCTTGCACCGCCTGCGGCAGACGCGGTCCATAGCCCAGCAGCTGGCTCGCCTCCAGCGCAACCATGGACTTGTTCTTGAACGCAGGGGTCAGCGCCAGCTCGGGGCGTGCCCAGAACTTCTGCTCACCGCCCACCGCTTCCAGCCCCTGCGTGGTGGTCACAATCACCTGCGGCGCCGCCTGCGCCATGGCCTCGGCCGTCAAGGGCCGGTAGCCATTAAAGCCCTGCATCACATTGCTGGCGCCGCCCAGGCGCAGCAGCGCATCGGCCGCCGTGGCCTGGCCCGCCACCTGGGGCGAGCCGCTGTGCGACAGCACAAACAGCGCACGCGCTGCGCGCCCGGCGGCCAGGCTGGCACGCACCTGTGCCTGGGTCTGGTCCCACTGGGTTTGCAAGCTTTGCGCCAGCTGTTCGGCCTGCGCCTGCTTGCCCGTCGCCTGGCCCACCAGGCGGATCTTGCGCAGCACCTCATCCCAGCTATGGTCCGACTGCACCAGCGCCACCGTCACACCGGCTTGGGCAATCTGCTGCAGCACCACGGGTGGGCCGGCCTCGGTCGTGCCAATGACGGTGTCAGGCTTGAGCGAGAGCACACCTTCGGCCGCCAGCTGGCGCACATAGCCCACCTTGGGCGTTTTATCGGCCGCTTGCGGGTAGTTGCTGGTGGTGTCGCTGCCCACCAGCAGCTGTTCGGCCCCCAGCAGGTAGATGATTTCGGTCAGCGCGCCACTGAGGCTGATCAGGCGCTTGGCAGCGGCCTTGGGCTGCACACCCACAAAGGGCTGCAGCACCGACTTGGCACCGGCATCAGCCACCGGCCGGGCGGCCTGCGCCCAGAGTTGCCCCTTGTAGCCAGCCGTTGCGGCACCAGCAGCCCACAGCAAACAGTTACGGCGATTCAGATAGGCCATCTTGCAGTCCTCAGGCGCTCACCGGCTCAGCGTTCAGGCGCGGCAGGCCAGTGGCCAGCGCACGCCACGCAGCCAGCTCCGGCTTACCGGGCTTGCGCGCGCCAAAGAACATGGCCATCAGGTCGCCATAGTCGTCAAACACTTCGACCGAGGTGACGGTGCCATCGCTGGTGGGCTTTTCCACCAGCCAGGCGTGGGCGATCAGATCACTGCGCAAATGCAGGTTGAAGCCCTGGTCCAGCACATTGATCCATTCGGCATTGGGGCTGCTCATCGGCTCGATGCGCTGCACCGGCCCGCTGTGAATCTGGATGCAGCCCCCGCTGCTGACAAACACCATGATGGGGGTGGAGGAAAAACTTGCCTCGTTGAGCAGCGCCGTCACGCTGTCCTTGGCCAGCGGCCAGGCAAACTGGCCCTGCACCAGGCGGAAGGATTGCTGGCGCTCGGCACCCGCTTTTTTGATGATGCTGAAGAATTCATGCGTGTCCTTCATGCCGGCCCAGGCAGTCTGCAGCGCAGGCACATCCACGCTGCTGTCGGCCGGCACGCTGACCGGCTTGCGCGGCGTGGGCGCGTCAAAGCCGGGCAGGCTGGCAGCATCGGCGCCTGCGGGCAGCGCAAAGCGGTCCACCAGCGCTTGCCAGGCTTGCAAGTCGCTGGCATCGCGCGCAAAGACCTTGTGCACCGCCCGGCCTGCGCGGTTGTAAAACTGCAGGCTGCGCAGCACCGTGCTGCCGCCATGGGCGGAGGTCTCGGTCACCGCAAAGCCGGCATGCCAGCTGGCAAAAAACAGGCGCAGGTCGATGTCCTCGTTCAGCGCCATGCCCACCTGGGCACCCAGCTCGCCGCCCGCGCTCAGGTTGGCGTAGACGCCGGTTTTCTCATGCACGGTGCTGGCATTGCGGGTCAAGGCCATCACCGGGCCGCAGGCTTCCAGCGCCTTGAGCACCTCCACCCATGCGCCCTCGGGCGCTGCCAGCGGCTGCACCTGAATGCTGCCAGCCTCCGCCTGCCATTGCTGCGCATGGGCAGCGATGGCCTCGCCTTCGCTAACGCCAGCGGCTTCTGCCGCTTCCTTGGCGCGCAGGCCCTTGGCACGTTCGGCCGAAAAATCGCTGCGGATCTGTGCTGCACCTGCAGCGGTCAACGCTGCCGGCGCAGCGCTGGGGGACAGGGATGGATTCATGGGGTACTCCTTATTGAAAAACTGGCAGCGCGCCGCAGGCCGTTAAAACTCTGCAACCAGGCTGACCTTGACCGAGCGGCCTGGCTGGGTGTAGCCATCGACAAAGGCCGCATTGGATGCGAGACCGCGCACATCGGCCCAGCGCCAGTACTTCTTGTCGGTGAGGTTGTAGAGGCCGACGTTCAGGCGCAGGTCCTTGCGGATACGCCATTGCGTGGTCAAGTCCACCACGGTGGCCGAGGGGCTGAGAAACTGGGTGCCCGTGCTCGGGTTGGTGGTGTCCTTGGCCTTTTTGCCCTGGGTGTAGTTCAAGCCCAGTTGCGCGGTCCACATGGCGGCGTCGGCGCGCAGGCCCACGGTCAGGCGCTGCGGGTCGATGGACGACAGCGGCTCAGCGCTGGTTCGGTCATGGCCCTGGGTGCGGCCCCAGGAAAACGGCGTGCTCCAGCCGATGCCGGCATAACGCCCCCAGTCCGCGCGGCCCTTGACTTCAAAGCCACTGATGTTGACGCGGCCCCGGTTGACCGACTGGAACACCAGCGGGTTGGAGGGCGAACCCACACCGCCCACCTGTACCAGGTCGTCGATGAAATCCTTGTAGCGACCGGTGAAGGCCGCCACATCCAGCGAGACATTGCCCAGGCGACCCCGCACGCCCAGCTCCAGGTTCTGGCTGGTCTCTGGCTTCAGGTCAGGGTTTGGAATGGTCTTGTAGTTGGCCACCGGGTTTTCAAAAAAGGCATTGACCTGCCCGGCGTTCGGTGCGCGGAAGCCCTTGGCGTAGTTACCGAAGACGCTCCACGCCGGATTGACCCGGTACATCACGCCCAGCTTGGGCGAGGTGGCATTGCCCGACAGCGACACGGCCGTGGCGCCAAAGCCCGCCTGGTCAGCCTTGATGCTGAAATGGTCGTAGCGCAGACCGGGTGTGAAGGTCCAGTTACCCAGCACCAGCTCATCTTGGGCATACAGCGCCCAGCTCGATTCGGTGGTATCGGGAAAGCGCTTGAGCGGGAAGGTCTCGCCCACCGGAGGCGTGATCCCCGTCTGCAGGTTCTCGACATCGCTGCGCACATAGTCGATACCGTAGGTGATTTTTTGCGCCAGGCCCGCATCGCTGCGCAGCAGCTTGCTGGCCTGCACATTGGCCTGCCAGGTCTTTTCCTGGTAGGTCACATCGCGGGTGCGGTCGGCCGCCGTCAAACGGTCTTCGTAGATGAACTCGCGCGAATCAGCGTTCTGGTAGCTGAGGCTGGCCTTGATGTCGTCGAACACCGGCGCGCTCAGATTGCGCCACTCGCCGGCCCAGCTGCCGCGCGTGCGCTTCATGTCCGTGGTCGCGCCGGAATCGATCACGGCGGCAGCCGCTGTGACCGGCGGCGCGGTGCGTGCGGTGTAGAGCTGGTAGTCGGCCTTTTTGTCGACATGCTCCACGGTGAACGTGTGCTTCTGGTCGGCATGGGGGCGCACGACGACCTTGCCCAGCACCGACGCGTCCTTGTCGCGCTGCGGGTTGGGCGTTGTGCGGCGCGCGTCCTGCGTGTCGATATCCCCCATGTTCTTGAGTTCATGGCTGCGGCCCAGGTTCACGCCCAGCAGCCATTCGACCGTTTCATTGGGCTTGCCCGCCAGGGTCAGGCCCAGGTTTTTGCCAGTGCTTTCGCTGTCATAGCCCACGCTGGCTCGGCCGCCAAAGGTCTGGCCATCTTTGAGCAAATTGCTGGGCTCGTTGGTGATGAAGTTGACCAGACCGGCCATGCCGTCCGAGCCGTACAGCGCCGAGGTGGCACCCCGCACCACTTCCACCCGCTGGATCATGCCGACATCCAGGTAGTCACGGCCAAAGGCATTGGCGCTGAACACATAGCTGCGTGGCAGGCGGATGCCATCGACCAGCATCAGCACGCGGTTGCCATCCAGACCCCGGATATTGAAGCCCGCATTCTGGTCGCGACCCGTGGATCCAGCGGCCAACGAAAAGCGCGCGGGTGCGCGCTTGACCGAGACATTGGGCATGTCGCGCGCAATATCGCGGATATCGCGCATCTGCTGCTCTTCCATCTGGCGGGCGTTGATCACGTCGATGCTCATCGGCAGCTCGTCGGGATCTTGCTCGTAGCGCGAGCCACTGACCACCATTTCCTTGAGCAAAGGCGCCTCCGCCGCAGCCACCCGCACGGCGCTGGGTGCCTGGGCCGCACCGGCTGCAGCCGGCGTCTGGGCCTGGGCTTGTGCCGCCTGGGCCACGCACAGCAGCGCAGCCAGGGTCAGCGGTTGCAGGGCCAAAGGCTGGCGGGCAGCGCCGGATCGGCGTGAAGCAGGGAGGGACGAAGACACGCCATGCGTGTCACAAAGGGGATGAGCAGCCACGGGCCGAGCTTTCAGACAACAAGGGTTGAACAAATAAGCTGGCGATGACGCCCCCATGCATGGCATGGGTACAGGGCGGTCCATCCGCACCGGTCAAGGGCTGGCGATGGGCAATTATATGAGAATAGTTCTTATTTAATAGTCAAGAGACCCTAGCAAATGCAGGTTCTGCCGTGAAATAGCGACAGTTGCCACATTACGGCGACAGTCTTCCCTGCGACCTGCGCATTGAAGCCCTTAGTTCAGCACCCGGGCAAAAGCCCGGGTCTGGGTGGAAAACCAGGCTTTGCCCAGCCTTTCAGACCAGACAGGCTTGCTCGCGGAACAGCGGCCTTATTTCAGCCACTTCTGCGCTTCTTGCTGCAGCACCCCGCGCAGCGCCAGCGCATCCCAGGTGAACTGCATCACGCGCTGGTAGTCGGCATCGTCCACCGGCAGCATGAAACCCAGCTGGTTCACAGGGGTCAGCGGCTTGTCCAGATAAGCAGCAAATAGGCGCGGATCGGCCTTGCTGTAATGCAGCGCTTCGTAGGTTTCGGTGATCATCGCGTCGCCCTTGCCTTCGGCAATCAGGCCAGGAATCTCGGCATTCTTGTCATGCGTGCTGACCTGGGCATTCCTTAGGTTCTGCAGCACATAGGCCTCGTTGGTGCCGCCGGGGTTCTTGATCACGCGCACGCTGGCCTGGTTCAGGCTGTCGGGCGTTGTGAACTTGTCCTTGTCGGTGGCGCGCACCAACGCCACCTTGCCAAAGGGTGCATAGCCGGGAAGCATCTGCACCTTGCTCAGCCGTGCCACATTGCGGGTGATGCCGCCCACCGCCACATCGAACTTGTTGTCCTGCAGGTCCTGCATCAGCTTGGGCCAGCTGGTATCCACATACTCCACCTTGACGCCCATCTCCTTGGCCATCGCCTCCACCACCTCGATATCGTGGCCCACATACTTGCCATCAGCCTTCATTGCAAACGGGCGGTAATCGCCCGGGGTACCCACGCGCAGCACCTTGGCCTGCATGATGGCATCGAGCCGGGGGCCGGCATGGGCGGGCAAGGAGGACAGGCCTGCGAGCGCCGTGGCACTGACGGCCATCGCGGCAAGAACTTTGGATTGTTTTTGGAACATGGTGGGCACCTTAGTGTGGTCAAGAATCGGAAGGAACAGAACGCAAAAAAAAGCGTGCACACCGTTGCGGTGTACACGCTTTTCTGAGACACGCGGCGCCATTGTGGCCCAGCGCCAGCGCCCTGCCCATCGGGGTTCACCCAAGCGCGGCAGGCGCCGCGGCGATCAATAGCGGGAGATCTGGCCTTGGTTGATCTGCACGCGGTCGCCCGGGCGCAGATCGCCGGGGTGGGGCACATCAAAAATGCGCTGGCCGCCGTTTTGCAGGTTGATATGGATGCGGTAACCGCTGACGGTGCTGCGGCCGCCATTGGACGACTGCTCCAGTGCATTGCCAGCAGCGGCGCCGCCCGCCACACCAGCGGCGGTGGCCGCCATGCGGCCAAAGCCGCCGCCGACCTGGTTGCCCAGCACGCCGCCGACCACCGCGCCCAAGATGGCGCCCACACCCGAGGTGCTGCGCGACTGCGAGCGCAGCTCTTCGATATTGCCCACGGTGCCGTATTCCATGCCGTAAGGCGCTTGCTGCTGCTGCTGCGGGTAGCTGCCTTGCTGCTGCGGCGCCGGGCCTTGCGGGTAGCGGTTGTCATACCGAGGAGGTGCCTGCACACAGGCGGCGAGCACGGCGGTGGCAGAAACTGCCAGACCCAGCTTGGCTGCGCGTTGCAGCAGGCTGGTACGCCCATTGGATTTCGATTGAGACATTGCGCTCTCCTTTCAGATCACAAGATTGACAGGGTGCCAGGCCAAACGGCCAGGCTTTCTTTATTTGGTGCCCGTGGAGCCATAGCCGCCGGCGCCACGCTCGGAGACATCGCCGAACTCTTGCACCACCTGGAAGCTGGCCTGCACCACCGGCACGATGACCATCTGCGCCAGGCGCTCCATCGGCTGCAGTACAAAAGGCTGGGTGCTGCGGTTCCAGGCGCTGACCATCAGCTGGCCCTGGTAGTCGCTGTCGATCAGGCCGACAAGGTTGCCCAGCACGATGCCGTGCTTGTGGCCCAGGCCCGAGCGGGGCAGGATCATCGCCGCATAGCCGGGGTCACGCAGATGGATGGCCAGGCCCGTGGGCACCAGCTGCCAGGCATTGGGCTCCAAGGTCAGCGGTGCGTCCAGGCAGGCGCGCAGATCCAGGCCAGCACTGCCGGGTGTGGCGTACTGCGGCAGCTGGTCTTGCATGCGGGGGTCGAGAATCTTCAGGTCAACAATCATGGTGGTGGTTCAGGTATCAATGCAGGCGAGGCTAGCATATACATAACGCCTGCCAGCCCAGTTGGTGTACCGGCATTGCGGCATTTACCGTACGCATACAAATCGGCGGCCTGCAGCCCAGGGCCTTCCCCCACCTGCACCGAGAGGCCCACCAGCGGCGGACCATCGGCGCGCAGCGCAGGCATCAGCCCTTTTTGGACATGGCCTTTTTCGCGGCGGCGATCAGCATCACAATGCCCAGCGGCGGAAAAATAATGCCCAGAATCGCTGCAATGGCGATGCCCACAAACTTGAGGCCGCTGGCAGGTGGGTGGCGCGAGGCCTCAGCGCCCGCAGGCGCGAAAATCGATCCCGCAGGGCTGTGCGCTGTGCCCGCCGATGGGGGCGCTGAGCCCTGGCGCGTCGTCTTGCGCGTCTGGTCCATCTGGCGGATGCGGTCGAGCAACTCCTGGGCCTGGTCGGCTATGGGGCGGGCAGCCGCAGAGGACGAGGGCTGCACAGACACGCGGTGGGCGCGCCCCTGCTGCTGCGGGCTGGCAGCCATGCGCGCTGCCGACGGATTCTGCCGGGCCATCAGCTGGTCCACATAGCGCACAAAATCGCCATGGGGCGGTGTGTCATAGACCGAAGCCGTATCCCTGTTCAGCAGTGCCAATTGCATCTCCCCTTGCACAGCGGCCTGCAAGCCGCTGCTGTGATTGATAGTTTCAAACTCCGGCATAGCACTTTTGCATGCCCGGCCCCTACGCCCTCTGAGAGCGCATTGTGCTTGACATCCAGCGCCCCTACAACGCCCCAGATGCGGGCCGGGCTGCCTGCAGCTGGGCTTGCTTTCTGTCACAATGGCCTCAACTTTTACCCATGGCGCATCCCCTGCTGCCAAGAAACCTGAAATTTAACGAGGAACCTGCCATGTCGGAATCCCTGATCAAGCACACCAACGAAGCCAGCTTTGAAGCCGATGTCCTGCAACCTGATACCAACGTCCTGGTCGACTTCTGGGCTGAATGGTGCGGCCCTTGCAAGCAGATCGCTCCGGTGCTGGAAGAAGTGTCGCTGAGCTACAAGGAAAAGCTGCAGGTGGCCAAGGTGAATGTGGACGAAAACCGCGCCATCTCGGCCAAGTTCGGCATCCGTGGCATTCCTACCTTGATGCTGTTCAAGAATGGCCAACTGGCCGCCACCAAGGTGGGCGCGCTGAACAAGGCGCAGCTGACCGCATTCCTGGACGAACAACTGGCCTGAGTGACCTGCGCATCGGCTTGGCACCCCACAATCGGGGCGTTTGAGCCGCATGCCCAACGGCCATAGCCATCCAGAAGCACGGATTTCCTCCGTGCTTTTTCATTTCTCAAGCATTTGATTTTTCTGTATTTTTATAACAAATACGGTTGCACTAGCCGATATCGGCCGGGCATGGATACATATAGTTGATAATTCACGCGGGATGTTCTTGCAACAACCTGTCTATAATCCACATTCAGATCACCGATCTTATTTCCCCAAAAATAGATCACGCGTGGTCTCCGGCTTCGCGGTCTCCCGCTTACTACACCGGCTCTGCATTCCCCCTACCTCTAACAGTTACTCCGTTCTGGAGTCTATCCATGCACTTAAATGAGCTCAAGGCACTGCATGTGTCTGAAGTCCTCAAGCTGGCAGAAGAGCTTGAAATTGAAAATACCGGCCGCATGCGCAAACAGGAGTTGATGTTTGCGATCATCAAAAAGCGAGCCAAGGCCGGCGAACAAGTTTTTGCCGACGGCGTTCTGGAGATCCTGCCCGACGGATTCGGCTTTCTGCGCAGCCTCGACACGAGCTTCACGGCCAGCACCGACGATATCTACATCTCCCCCAGCCAGGTGCGCCGCTTCAACCTGCACACCGGTGACATGATTGAAGGCGAAGTGCGCACGCCCAAGGATGGCGAGCGCTACTTTGCCTTGACCAAGCTCGACCAGGTCAACGGCCTGCCGCCCGAGCAAAACAAGCACAAGATGATGTTCGAGAATCTGACGCCGCTGTTCCCCAAGGAACAGATGCGTCTGGAGCGTGACATCAAGGCCGAGGAAAACATCACCGGCCGCCTGATTGACATCATTGCGCCCATTGGTCGCGGTCAGCGTGCGTTGATCGTCGCAGCTCCCAAGAGCGGCAAGACGATGATGATGCAGAGCATTGCGCATGCCATCACCGCCAACTACCCCGATGTGCACATGATGGTGCTGCTGATCGACGAGCGTCCCGAAGAAGTGACGGAAATGCAGCGCTCGGTCAAGGGCGAAGTCATTGCATCGACCTTTGACGAGCCCGCCGCCCGCCACGTGCACGTGGCCGAAATGGTCATCGAGCGCGCCAAGCGCCTGGTGGAAATGGGCCAGGACGTCGTCATCATGCTCGACTCCATCACCCGTCTGGCCCGCGCCTACAACAACGTCGTGCCTTCGTCGGGCAAGGTGCTGTCCGGTGGTGTGGATGCCAATGCACTGCAGCGCCCCAAGCGCTTCTTTGGCGCGGCCCGCAATGTTGAAGAAGGTGGCTCGCTCACCATCATCGCCACGGCCTTGGTCGATACCGGCAGCCGCATGGACGAAGTGATCTTTGAAGAATTCAAGGGCACCGGCAACAGCGAACTGCACCTCAGCCGCCGTTTGTACGAAAAGCGCGTCTTCCCGGCGATCGAGCTCAACAAGAGCGGCACCCGCCGTGAAGAAATGCTGCTGGCCCCCGAGATCCTGCAAAAGACCCGCATCCTGCGCCAGTTCATGTACAACATGGACGAGATCGAGTCCATGGAATTGATGATCAAGAACATGAAGCAGACCAAGAGCAATGTCGAGTTTTTCGACATGATGCGCCGCGGCGGTTAAGTCCGCCTGCGCCCATCACGCGACAAGCCCCGTCCCCGACGGGGCTTTTTTTATGCCCGCGCTGGCCTGTGCCCGCCCGCCACCGATTTGGGGGTTCGGCCAAAGTGGCGCTCAAAGGCCGTGCTGAAGCTGGAGACATGCTGGTAGCCCACCTGGTAGGCCACGGCCGAGACGCGCTGGCCGCTGTCCAGCAGCGCCCAGGCCCGCTCCATGCGGATGCGCGTGAGCATGCGGTAGGGGCTGGTGCCAAACAGCTGGCGAAACCCGGTTTTGAACGCAAATGCGTTGCTGCCCACCGCCGCGCACAGATAGGCCAGCGTCAAAGGCTGGGCATGGTCGCGCAGCATGATGTCGCGGGCCTGGAGCATCTTGTCCTGCTCGGCGGGCCGCAACTGGCCAAGCGCAGCAGGCGGCGGGCGCAGCGGCCGCGTTTGCTCGGCCAGCAAGCTGAGCGCTGCAATCTGGATGCCCAACAGAGCACCGCTATCGTCCCCGCCAGCCCCGCTGCACGGCGGCGGCAGCAGCGCCGTCGCCCACTGCGCAGCTGCGGCACCATAGGCGCCAAAGTGCAAGGGGCATGCTGACTGGTCCAAACGCACATCCGCCACCAGCGCCTCCAGGCCATAGCGCTGCAGCAGGCATTCATCCGCCACCAGCCGCAGCTGGCGCACGGTCTGGCCGGCCGGAAAGCAGCGCTCACCGCGCACGCTGGCAAAGGCCGCCAAGGTGCTGTGGCCCGCGACAAAATCAAAACGCTGGCCATCCACCCCGATGGTGGAGGACTGGCCTTGCAGCGCCAGCGTCAGGGTCAGGCAGCGGCTCTCACGCTCCAGCAGACTGCTTTCCTGCAAGGGCTGCTGGGCCTGGTAGTGCATATAAACGAGGGCCAGCCCGGGCGCAATCTGCAGCCGGTCGGTGACACAGTGGCCCAGCTGCGCAGGCAGGCTGGAGCGCCACCAGCCCGATGAACCCAAGCGGCGAGGTGGGCCCGCATCGGCGCGGGTGATTCGGTAGACCAAGGCAGCCTTTCTGTGGAGGCAGTGGGCAGACAGCGCGCAGTACTCCGGAATGCCAAAGCAATACTCCGCTTTGCCTAAATTTCAAATGATACCTATTTGCATTTGAAATTTATAGTGAGACCTTCGCATTCACCTCCGATCTCTCGGACTGCAGCCATGGCACAGCCTTTACTCCCCCATCACCTCCGCACTGCCGCTGTCGGCATCGACTCTTCCCAGCACCCCACTGATAGGGCCTGAGCATGCAAATGGATTTTCAAACCCCGCACCCCTTGCAGCCGCTGTGGCGTCTCGCCGCCATTCCCCTGCAAAGCCAGGCACTGGATCAGGCGCTGGCGCACCAGCTGTTCGAGCAGCTGTGCCAGCCCGCCAATGCCAGCGCCGTGGCTGAGCGCCTGCACCTGCAGCCAGGGGCCTGCAGCGTCTGGCTGGAGCTGCTGTGGAGCATGGACCTGCTGTGCCGACAGCAGGCGCTGGATCCCCAGGCCGAAGACCTGTTTCGCAGCTCCGCTTTGGCGCAGCGCTACTTTCTGCAGGGCTCGCCCGACTACTGCGCCCAGGCCTGGCAGTACCGCCAGCAGTCCCTGTCCGGCTTGGCGGCCCAGTGGCCGCAGCTATTGGCCCAAGGCAGTGCCGCCCTCAATGTCCCCCAGGGCAGCTGGGCCCAGGCCGCCCGCGTGCAGATCGGCCAGGAGCAGCGCGCCATCACGCTGCCGGCCGTGGCGCACTTGCTCGCGCAATTGGGCCCCTTGCCCGCGACCGGACACTTGCTCGATCTGGGTGGCGGGCCCGGCCATATCGGTATTGCACTGGCGCGGCAGTTGCCCCAATGGCAGGCGCTGGTCTGCGATGAGCCCGCCACTGCGGCCGTCGCCGCAGATAACATCGCCCAGGCGGGCCTGGCGGAGCGCATGTCGGCCAGGGGCTGCGACCTGCAAGCGCAGGACTATGGCCAGGGCTATAACCTGATCTGGTGCTCGTCCGTGCTGCATTTTCTGCGGGACCCGGCCCAGGCCGTGCGCGGCATGTGGGAGGCCTTAAAACCCGGCGGCCTGCTGCTGCTGGCCCATGCCGAGCGGCCCGATGACCCGGCGCTGGCCGCCTGCGTGCTGCCGTTTTATGCAGGCCTTCTGCTGCGGGGCCATTACCTGCCCCGCCCGGGCGAGATCGGCCAGCATATGGCGGCCGCTGGCTTTGAACAGATCCATGCACTGGGGCGTTTGGATTTCCCCATGGCGCCGGTGTGGCTGCACACAGGGCGCAAGCCTCTTGCCGCGCACCAAGCGCGCTGCTGAGTCGCGCCAAGAGGGCTGCGCAAAAAGCCAACGCTGGAGGGAAGCCAGAGGTTTTTCTGACAGCCTGCTTGGCTTATGCAATAATGGAGGGCTTTTATTGCGGAAAGTACGCCCAGTTTACTGGGATGCAAAGGTTGCATCCGGCTTGGCACGGCTACCGCACTTGACCAAAGGAAGAATCATGAAAGAAGGCATTCACCCAGACTACCGCGAAGTGTTGTTCGTGGACCTGTCCAACGGTTTCAAGTTTGTGACCCGCTCTTGCGTGAACACCAAGGAAAACGAAACCTTCGAAGGCAAGGAATACCCGCTGTTCAAGCTGGATACCTCGTCTGAGTCGCACCCTTTCTACACCGGCACCCAAAAGTCGGTGGACAACATGGGCGGCCGTGTGGAGCGTTTCCGCAACCGTTTCGGCAAGAAGTAATTTGCTCGACACAACTGGGCACCGGCTGCAAGCCTGGTGCCCAGTTTGTTTTTGCAAGACAGAAGGCAGTGCGAAACCGTACTGCCTTTTTTTATTGACCCGCAGCGGATGCGCGGTTCTCCTACATTTGTAGCGGCGGGCCTGCTAAGCTGCTGAGCCCCGCCCCTTCTGGTTTTTCGGTGTGAATTTTCCAACCCCTGCCATTGTCTCCCAAGCCGCTGTACGGCCCCTGCCGCGTGCACTTTTGCTGCTGCTGTGCCTGGCCTATGTGGTGCCCGGCTTTGTGGCGCGCGCGCCCTGGAAAACACTGGACATCACCAGCTTTGGCTATGCCATGGCGCTGGCAGAAGGCAAGACACCCTGGCTCGCGCCTGAAATCCTGGGCCTGAGCCCGGATACCGAGGGCTTGATCCCCTACTGGCTGGGTGCCTGGGCCATCCAGGCCTTTGGCGACTTCATGTCGCCCGAGCTGGCCAGCCGCCTGCCCTTTGCTGCCCTGCTGTGGCTGGCCTTGATGGCCACCTGGTATGCCGTGTACTACCTCGCGCGCAGCCCTGGCGCCGGCCCCGTGGCCTTTGCCTTTGGCGGCGAAGCCTCCCATATTGACTATGCACGCGCGATGGCCGATGGAGGCCTGCTGGCGCTGATCGCCTGCCTGGGCCTGGCCCAGCCGTCGCACGAAGCGAGCAGCTATGTGGTGCAGTTGTCGGGCGTGTGTTTTGTGTTCTATGCCGCCGCCTGTATTCCCATCCGTTTTGGCACGCCGCTGTGCGTGGGTGCCATTGGCCTGGTGATGCTGGCGCTCAGCGGCGCCCCCACCTACGCGGTCTGCCTGGGCCTGGGCGTGGCCTTGATTCTGGCTTTGACGCCTGTCGATGCCAAGCTGCGCACACGCAGCCTGCAGGCTGCAGGCGCCTTTGCTATTTTGGGCGTGGCCGCTTTGCTGCTGGCGGTCTACCTGCACCAGTGGCAATGGCGTATCCTGCCGGCCGAGAATTTCCGCCAGCTGCGCCCGCTGTTTGAGCTCGTGGTCTGGTATGTCTGGCCCGCCTGGCCGCTGGCGCTGTGGTCGCTATGGATCTGGCGCCGCCAGGTGGCCGACTGGCGCTTTGTACACCGCCATCTGTGGCTGCCCATCCTGCTGGTAACGCTTGCGCTGGTCAACACCGTGATCACCACCCCTTCGGACCGCGCCTTGCTGCTGGGCCTGCCCGCCTTTGCGGCGCTGGCGGCCTTTGCGCTGCCTACGTTCCGCCGTGCCATGGCCGCCTTGATCGACTGGTTCACCTTGCTGTTCTTTAGCGCGGCGGCCATCACCATCTGGGTGATCTGGCTGGCGGTGTACACCGGCACGCCGGCCAAGCCTGCGGCCAATGTGGCACGTATCGCCCCCGATTTTGTCGCCCATTTCTCGCTGCCCCAGTTTGTCATTGCCGCGCTGGCCACCCTGGCTTGGTGTGCGCTGGTGTACTGGCGCGCCCGCCGCAACCGGCCCGAGATCTGGCGCAGCCTGGTGCTGCCCGCTGGCGGCACCGTGCTCAGCTGGATTTTGCTGATGAGCATCTGGATGCCCATGCTTGACTATGGCCGCAGCTACACCGCGCAGGTGCAGGCACTGGCCAAGGTGCTGCCGCCGCCTTCGGCCGGCTGCATTGCCACCGCCGGCCTGAGCCGCTCCCAGATTGTGGCCATGCAGGCCCAGGGCGGCTGGCATCTGGTGCCGCTCAACGACGAGGCCAGCCAGGCATGCCAATGGCTGGCCATGCCACTGGAATCCCTGCGTAGCCCCAGCAATGAGACCCTGGGCGCTGAATGGCTGCGCTTGGCCGCTGTCCCCCGCCCGACCGACAAGAACGCGGAGATCGTGGTCTACCGGCGTCAGCAGAATTGACGGCGCGCATGGGAGGAAAGTTAGCGCGTCTGCTGGCCGGCCGCGACATGCAGGTGCTGGCCAAGCATGCCAGCACCGTGTTTGTCGGCCAGATCGCGGTCATGGGCTTTGGCGTGGTCGACACCATCGTGGCGGGCCGCCATGCCGAGGCCTCCTTGGCCGCCTTGTCGGTGGGCTCGGCCATCTTTGTGACGGTCTATGTTTCGCTGATGGGCTTGCTGCAGGCCTTGATGCCTATCTGGTCCGAGATGCACGGCGCCCGCCGCCATGCCGATATCGGCGCGTCTTTGCGCCAATCCCTCTATATTTGCCTGGCCGCCACCTTGCTGGGCTGGGCCGTGCTGTTCAATCCCGCCCCCATCCTGCGCTGGACCGAGGTACCCGAGCAGCTGCAACCGCTGGTCAAAAGCTATCTGGCCATCATC
Organism: Comamonas sp. BIGb0152; assembly: GCF_024809975.1. Lineage (GTDB taxonomy): Bacteria > Pseudomonadota > Gammaproteobacteria > Burkholderiales > Burkholderiaceae_C > Comamonas. The sequence goes on along the minus strand of NZ_JANUDY010000008.1, from coordinate 181,045 downwards.
GGCTGGAGTTTGCCAGCCGCCTTGCTGTTTCGCATTTTCAGCACCCTGAGCCAGTCGCTGGGCAAACCCAAGATGGTCACTGCGCTGCAGGCGCTGTCGCTGCTCATCAAGCTGCCGCTGTCCGTCTGGCTGACCTTTGGGGGCCTGGGGCTGGAGCCCATGGGTGTGGTGGGCTGTGCCTGGGCCACCTTTTGCGTGAACTTTCTGCTCTGTGGCCTGGGCTGGTGGCTGCTGCGCAATCAGCCGGTGTATGCGCCTGCGGCCATCTGGCGGCCGCTGGAGCGGCCGCACTGGCCGACCCTGGCACAGTTCTCACTGCTGGGCGTACCAGCCAGCCTGTCGATTCTGGTCGAGATCACCTCCTTCACCTTGATGGCGCTGTACGTGGCACGCATGGGCACGGCGTCATCGGCAGCGCACCAGATTGCCGCCAATGTCACGGCGCTGATGTACATGGTGCCGCTGTCACTGGGCATTGCCACCAGCGCGCGCGCCAGCTATTGGCGCGGCGCAGGCGATGAGGCGCGGGCGCGCAGCGTCGCTTTTCTGGGCCTGTTCAGTGCCATGGGGCTGGCCGCCCTACTGGCAGCGCTGGTGTGGCTGACCAAGTCCTGGATTGTGCCGGTCTACACCCAGACGCCCGAGGTGGCCGCCATTGCCGTGGCCCTGCTGGCCTGGGTCAGCCTCTACCACCTGGCGGATGCCAGCCAGACGGTCTCGATCTTTGTATTGCGCAGCTACCGCATCACGGTGGCGCCTTTGCTGGTGTACTGCAGCCTGCTGTGGGGCGTGGGGCTGTGGGGCGGTTTTCAGCTGGCCTACCACGGCCTGGCAGGCCGGCCAGCGATGGGCTCACCCATCGCTTTTTGGATGTGCGCGGCCTACGCGTTGGTGCTGGCGGCCGCCTGCTTTGTGCTCTTGCTGCACCGCGTGACCCGCAATGCGGTGCGGCACAGTATTTAAACCAATTCTTCGCTCAGCTGCTTGCGCACCCGCGATGGTGGAAACACGACGCTGAACTCCGAGCCCTTGCCCATGGTGCTGCGTATCTGTAGCTGCGCGCCGTGGCGCTGCAGCACGTGCTTGACGATGGCCAGGCCCAGGCCAGTGCCGCCGGTGTCGCGCGAGCGGCTGCGGTCCAGGCGGTAAAAGCGCTCGGTCAGGCGGGGGATGTGCTCGGGCGCAATGCCCGGGCCGGTATCGGTGACGCTGATTTTTCCTGAGCCATCGGGCTGGCGCAGGAACTGCACCCGAATCTCGCCGCCGCCCGGGGTGTAGCGCACGGCATTGTTGACCAGGTTGGACAGTGCGCTTTGCAGCTCGTTGCCAGCGCCTGCGAGTTCGTAGCTGCCCTCTTCCGCATCGACCGCCGGGAAGTACAGCTGCAACGGCTTGTCGCCGTCCTTGGCAATCAGGCGCGCCAGACCGTGGGCATCTTCCTCGCAACGCCTGAGCAAGCTGCCCACGCTGACCCATTCGTTGAGGCTGGGCGGCGGGTTGCCCTCCAGGCGCGACAAGGTCAGCAGATCGACCACCAGCCCCTGCATGCGGTGGGCCTGGTTGGACATCAGCGCCAGGTACTGGGTCTGCTCTTGGGCGCTCAGCGGCAGGGTTTGCAAGGTCTCGATAAAGCCGGTCAGCACGGTGAGCGGTGTGCGGATCTCGTGCGAGACGTTGGCCACAAAGTCGCGCCGCATCGCATCGGCCAGCTCCAGCGAGGTGACATCGCGCGAGAGCAGCAGCTTGCGGTTGCCGCCGTAGGGAAACATCTGCACCGACATGCGCATCGGGCTGGCCGCCCGCACCACCGGGCTGACCATCACCACATCCTTGCTGAAGTTGTTGGCGTTGAAGTAGCTGATGAACTCGGGCGCGCGCACCAGGTTGGTGACCACCTGCATGTGGTCGCGCTCCAGGTTGAAACCAAAGTGGTCACAGGCGGTCTGGTTGCACCATTCGATATGGCTGTGCTCGTCGAGCAGCACCACCCCATTGGGTGAGGCCTGGATGGCCGTCAGCACCTGGTGCAGCCGATCTTCGGCCTGTGTCTCATTTCTTTGGAGCTGGCGCACCAGGCGGCGCGCCCGGTCCGTGGCCTCGCCCCACAGGCCCAGCAATTGCGGGGCGGTATCCACATCGCCGTGCCGCAACCAGGCCACGACCTTGTTGCCCCGCCACAGATCGGTGACAAACCAGCACCAGGCACCGATGATGGCCGCCAACAGTGCGCCGGGCAGCTGCCCCAGCCACCAGCCCAGGGCTGCACCCAGGGCCTGAAAAACCAAAAAACTGACAATGCGAAACAGCATGCAAGCCTAACGCTCAAATACAAAAAAAAGCTGCAACCAGTGCAGCCTACAAAACCGAAGGTGCCCGAATGCGGCAGTATCTCCGCATCCGGGGCACGGTGCAAGGCTAAGCGCGCTGCAAAGCCTGGGGCTGGCCGGTGATGCGGTAGCCAGCACCGCGCACGGTCTCCACCATCACATTGGCGCCGCCCAGGGCCTCGCGCAGGCGCTTGACATGGACATCCACGGTGCGCTCCTCGATGAACACATGGTCGCCCCAGACCTTGTCCAGCAGCTGGGAGCGCGAATGCACGCGCTCGGCATGCTTCATCAAAAAGTGCAGCAGCTTGAACTCGGTCGGGCCCAGCTTGAGCAGCTCGCCCTGGTAAGTGACGCGGTGCGTCGCCGCGTCCAGCACCAGCTCGCCAATCGTCACACTGTCGTTGACTTGCTCAGGAATGCGCCGGCGCAGCACCGCACGGATGCGGGCCAGCAGCTCTTGGGTCGAGAAGGGCTTGGTGATGTAGTCATCGGCACCGGCGTCGAGCCCGGCGATCTTGTCGGGCTCGTCACCACGGGCGGTCAGCATGATGATGGGGATGCCCTTGACCCGGGCATCCGCACGCCATTTGCGCGCCAGCGACAGACCGCTTTGGCCGGGCAGCATCCAGTCGAGCAAGATCACATCGGGCAGCACCGCATCCAATTCGCGCTGTGCGGCATCACCATCTTCTGCCCAGATGGGCAGGCAGCCGTTGTGTCGCAGGTTCACCGCGATCAGCTCGGCAATCGCGGGCTCGTCTTCGACAATGAGTACGCGTGGCAGTTTTTTCATAACTCAGGCTCTACAAAACACTCGATTCAATTTCATCCATGGTGGTGTGGCGCACATCAATGCCCTTGACCAGGTAGATGATGAGTTCGGCGACATTCTTGGAGTGGTCACCGATGCGCTCGATCGCCTTGGCCAGGAACAGCAGGTCCAGGCTCGGGGAGATCTTGCGGGGATCTTCCATCATGTAGGTGATCAGCTTGCGCACAAAACCGTCGAACTCGGCATCGATCAGGTCGTCTTCCTTGAGGATCGACACCGCGGCCGTGGTGTCCAGCCGGGCAAAGGCATCCAAGGTCTTGCGCAGCAGGCCCGAGGCCAGCTCGGCGGCCACGCGCAGGTCCGTCGTCGGCAGCGAGCGGGCGGCGCCGCTGTCGATGATGGAGCCGACCATGCGCGCCATCTTGTGGGCTTCGTCACCCATGCGCTCCAGATTGGCCGTGGCCTTGGAGAACGCGATCAGCAAGCGCAGATCACGGGCCGTGGGCTGGCGGCGGGCGATGATGGTCGACAGTTCGTAGTCGATGTCCACTTCCAGCTGGTTGACGCGCTTTTCTTGCTCTTCGACACGTTGCACCGCTTCCATGCTGAAGTGGGACAGCGCGTAGATGGCCTGCTGGATCTGGGATTCGACCAGACCGCCCAACTCCATCACCCGCGAGGAGATGCTGTTGAGCTCGCTGTCGAACTGCGATGAGAGATGTTTTTCTGTCATTTCAGGCTCTTTTCGTTGTAGTGGTTGGCGGGACCGGGCCGGCTTAGCCGAAACGGCCGGTGATGTAGTCTTCGGTCTCTTTGCGCTGGGGCTTGAAGAACATCTGCTCGGTGGCACCGAACTCCATCAGGCTACCCAGGTACATGTAGGCGGTGAAGTCGCTGCAGCGGGCGGCCTGCTGCATGTTGTGGGTCACGATCACCACGGTGTAGTCGTCCTTCAGTTCGGCGATCAGCTCTTCAATCTTGGCCGTAGAGATCGGGTCCAGCGCCGAGCAGGGCTCGTCGAGCAACAGCACTTCAGGCTTGATGGCAATGCCGCGGGCAATGCACAGGCGCTGCTGCTGGCCACCGGACAGGCCCGAGCCGCTTTGGCTCAGCTTGTCTTTGACTTCGGTCCACAGCGCCGCCTTGCGCAGTGCCCATTCCACGCGCTCTTCCATGTCGCTCTTGCCCAGGTCTTCGAACAGCTTCACGCCAAAGGCGATGTTGTCGTAGATGGACATCGGGAAAGGCGTGGGCTTTTGGAAGACCATGCCGACCTTGGCACGGATAAGGGCCACGTCCTGCTTGCTGGTCAGCAGGTTCTCGCCGTCCAGCACAATGTGCCCTTCGGCGCGCTGCTCGGGGTAGAGCTCGTACATGCGGTTGAAAGTGCGCAGCAAGGTCGACTTGCCGCAACCCGAGGGGCCGATGAAGGCCGTGACCTTGTTTTCCGGGATTTCCAGGTTGATGTTCTTGAGCGCGTGGAACTTGCCGTAGTAGAAGTTCAGGTCACGCACCGAGATCTTGGAGTTCAGGGCACTGGCGTTAGCCGCATTGGTTTTCGTCAACATAGAGTTCACCTGTGAATACTTATTTTTGGCGCGCCAAGCTGCGCGCAAGAATGTTCAGACCCAGCACTGCCATCGTGATCAGGAAGACCCCTGCCCAGGCCAGTTGCTGCCAGTTTTCATAAGGGCTCATCGCAAACTTGAAGATGGTGACCGGCAGGCTCGCCATCGGCTTGGACAAGTCGGTGTTCCAGAACTGGTTGTTCAGCGCCGTGAACAGCAGCGGTGCGGTTTCGCCAGCAATACGGGCCACGGCCAGCAGCACACCGGTGATCACGCCAGCACGGGCGGCACGCAGGGTCACCATGCTGATGACCTTCCACTTGGGCGTACCCAGTGCGTAGGCGGCTTCACGCAGGCTCGATGGCACCAGAATCAGCATGTTCTCGGTGGTACGGATCACCACCGGAATCACGATCAAGGCCAGCGCAACCACACCGGCATAGCCCGAGAAGCTCTTGAAGCGGATCACGATCATCGTGTAGACAAACAGACCGATGACGATCGATGGGGCCGACAGCAGAATGTCGTTGACGAAGCGGGTCACCGAGGCGAGCCAGCCGGTCTTGTTGTACTCGGCCAGGTAGATACCGGCCATCACGCCGATGGGGGTGCCGACAAAGGTGGCCATGGTGACCATTACCATCGAGCCCCAGATGGCATTGGCGATACCGCCAATTTCATTGGGCGCGGGGGTCATCTGCGTGAGCAGGGCCACACTCAGACCACCCACGCCCAGCCTCAGGGTTTCCCACAGAATCCAGACCAGCCAGAAGACACCAAAGGCCATGGCACAGAGGGACAGGGCAATCGCGACTTGGTTGACGCGGTTGCGTACACGGTATTTGGCAGCGCGCTGGCTGGCCAGATCGGATGCTTGAATCAAGCGTTCTCCCGTGGTCATGAACGTGCTCCTTCATTCTTTTGCAGGCGGCTCAGCAGCAGCTTGGAGCAGGCCAGGACGATAAACGTGATGAAAAACAGCGCCAGACCCAGGTAGATCAGCGATGCCTGGTGCAGGCCTTCGCCGGCTTCGGCGAACTCGTTGGCCAGCGCCGAGGTGATGCTGTTGGCGGCTTCGAAAATCGACAGCGAGTTGAGCTGGTTCATGTTACCGATCACGAAGGTGACGGCCATGGTCTCGCCCAGCGCACGGCCCAGGCCCAGCATCACACCGCCAAACACGCCAGTCTTGGTGTAAGGCAGCACCACTTTCCACATCACTTCCCAGGTGGTGGAACCCAGGCCGTAAGCCGATTCCTTGAGCAAGGCGGGCGTGACTTCGAACACATCGCGCATCACCGATGCGATGAAGGGGATGACCATGATGGCCAGGATCACACCGGCAGAGAAAATACCGATACCGACCGGCGGGCCGGAAAAAAAGGCTTCCATGTAAGGAACGCCCTGAAACAGCTTCTGCAGCGGCTGCTGCACATAGGTGGCCAGCAAGGGGCCAAACACCATCAGACCCCACATACCGTAGACGATGGACGGCACGGCGGCGAGCAGCTCAACGGCGGTGCCCAGTGGGCGCTTGAGCCAGACCGGCGAGAGCTCGGTCAAAAACAGCGCAATGCCAAAGCTGACAGGCACTGCAATCAGCATGGCGATGAAGGAGGTGGCCAAGGTGCCGTAGATCATCACCAGACCGCCATAGCGGTTCTGCACGGGATCCCATTCGCTGTTGAAGAAAAATCCGATACCGTATTCCCGGATGGCAGGCCAGGCGCCCACGATCAGCGAGACCATGATGGCCATCAACAAGGCCAAGGTCAACACCGCCGCGCCGCGCGCCAGCAGGGCAAAGACACCATCGGCGAAGGAGTTGGAAAGCCAAGGCTTGCGCGTTGGAGGTTGGCTGGATTGCATCTGCGCTTTGCCGGCGGCAACCGTTTTGTTTTGAACAGGAAAGGATGTCGACACTTGTGATTCCATTCAGTGTGGAAAAGGGCCGCTACCCGAGCGGCCCATCATTTTCGACTTACTTGGCGAACACAGCCTTGCCGCTGCCGTCCTTGATCTCGCCCCAGGACTTGTAGATGATGTCCTTGACGCTGGCGGGCATAGGCACGTAGTCCAGGCCATCCGCCGTGCCGTCACCAGAGGTGTAGGCCCACTCGAAGAACTTCAGCGAGGTGGTGCCCTGGGCTGGCTTTTCCTGCAGCTTGCGCATCAGGATGAAGGTGGCCGAGGTGATAGGCCATGCATCCTTGCCAGGCTGGTTGTTCAGGATCTGGTAGAAGCTCTTGTTCCAGTCGGCACCGGCAGCAGCTGCCTTGAAGTTGGCGCTTTCTGGGCTGACAAAATGGCCGTCGGCGTTTTGCAGCTGGGCGAAGGTCATCTTGTTTTGTTTGACGTAAGCGTACTCGACGTAACCGATGGAGTTTGGCAGGCGACCCACATAAGCGGCCACGCCTTCGTTGCCCTTGCCGCCGGCACCGGTAGGCCAGTTCACGGCAGCGCCCTCACCCACTTTTTCTTTCCACTCGGTGTTGACCTTGGAGAGGTAGTTGGTGAAGCCGAAGGTGGTGCCCGAGCCGTCAGCGCGGCGCACGGGAGCGATGGTGGCATCAGGCAGCGCCACGCCGGGGTTCAGCTTGGTGATCGCGGCGTCATTCCACTTGGTGATCTTGCCCAGGTAGATGTCGCCGAGCACCTGGCCGTTGAGCTTGAGCTGGCCAGCAGCGATACCCTTGATGTTGACCACGGGCACAATGCCGCCGATCACGGTGGGGAACTGCACCAGGCCCTTTTGCGCCAGCTCTTCATCCTTCAAAGGCATGTCGGAGGCACCGAAGTCCACCGTCTTGGCATCGATTTGCTTGATGCCGGCGCTCGAACCCACCGATTGGTAGTTGATCTTGACGCCCGTCGCCTTGTTGTAATCCGCAGCCCACTTGGAATACAGTGGAGCGGGGAAGCTGGCGCCTGCGCCGGTGGCCTCTTGTGCTTGAACCTGGGCAAACGCACCTGCAGCAACCAAACCGGCAACCAGCACTCGAATCGCGGACACTTTCATGAAAACTCCTGTTGGTGATGAAACGCAATGGAGTGAACTGTAAAAAATGTATATGACATTGATATGACACTTCTGGTCATATTGCCTTGGAAATCCATCGATGTCACACAACAACACCGCACAGGACTGTCATATTAAATTCATGGAAAAGACTTACTTTAGAAGTTTTGTCAGCATGGCACTCCAGCGCCAAATAGCCATGGGCCCAGGTGCTATGCTGCCTGCCTCGTTTGCAGAACTGATTGATGACGACACTTATGCTTGATGGCACCTTGCTCGCCGCCGTGGATCTGGGATCCAATAGTTTTAGGCTGGAAATCGGCCGCTACGCCGCTGGCCATATTGAACGCGTGCAGTATTTCAAGGAAATGGTGCGCCAGGGCGCCGGGCTCGATGAACAAGGCCTGCTGACCGCCGAGGCCATGCAGCGCGGCTGGGACTGCCTGGCCCGATTTGCCGAGCGGCTGGAAGGCTTCCCGGCCGCGCAGGTACGCGCCGTGGCCACCCAGACCTTGCGCGAGGCCCGCAACAGCGATGTCTTCATCCAGCGCGCCAACCAGATCCTGGGCTACCCGATCAGCATCATCTCCGGCCCGGAAGAAGCGCGTCTGATCTACCAGGGTGCAGCCCACTCGCTGCCGCCGTCCGATGAGCGGCGCCTGGTGGTGGACATCGGCGGCCGCTCCACCGAGCTGATTTTGGGGCAGCGCTACACCTCGCAGCGCGTCGCCTCCTTCCCCGTGGGCAGCGTGGCCTGGTCGATGCGCTACTTTCCGCAAGGCGAGTTCAGCAAGTCGGCGCTGAAGACTGCGCAGATCGCCGCCCAGGCTGTCATGGAAGAAGCGACCCAGCACTTTGTGCCCAGCAGCTGGGACAGCGCCTATGGCACCTCGGGCACGGCCAATGCCATTGCCGATGTGCTGGCCCTGCACGGCGGCCAGCCCGATGTGGTCACCCGTGAGCAACTCCACTGGCTGTGCGAGCAATTGCTGGCCGCAGGCAATGCCAGCCAGTTGCGGCTTGATGGCCTCAAAGAAGAGCGCCGCGCCGTGATTGGCGGCGGTGTCACCGTGCTGTGCGCGGTGTTTGATCTGCTGCAGATCAAGGAGCTGCGCATTGCCAGCGGTGCGCTGCGCCAAGGCCTGCTGCGCGACATGGTGCAGCACGAGGAATACAGCGATATCCGCCACCGCACGATTGCCGCGCTCAAGGAGCGCTACCAGGTGGACCGCACGCAAGCGGGCCGCGTGCAGCGCACTGCGGCCACGCTTTATGAGCAGGCGCGCCGCTATGCCGGTGTTACCGCGCCTGCACAGCTCCAGTCGTCGATGCTCGACTGGGCCAGCCAGCTCCATGAGATCGGCTGCCTCATCTCCCATACCGACCACCACCACCACGGCGCCTATGTGCTGGGCCACAGCGATGTGCCTGGCTTCACTCAGACCGAGCTGGCCCATCTGGCGGCGCTGGTGCTTGCGCAGCAAGGCAAGCTGCGCAAGGTCGAGGCCTTCTTGCACGACCCTGACTTTGCACTGGAATTGCTGTGCCTGCGCCTGGCTACCCTGCTGTGCCATGCGCGCCGCGACCCGGCACTGGAGCAGCTGTGCCTGCGCGACAAGACCGAGAAGTGGTCGCTCAAGGTTTCGCCCGGCTGGATCGAGCAGTTTCCCCAATCAGCCTACCTGCTGGAAGAGGAAATGCTGGCCTGGCAGAAAACGCCCTACACCTTCCAGTTCAAGCAGGCCTTGAGCATCGCGGCCAAGTAAGCCACTGCAGCCTGGGCCGGCGCGGCCCAGGTGCCTGCAGGGCCTTTACGCGCCCAGGTCAACAGGCGCTACCGCCCCCCGGCCGGAGAACACGCCCGTCAGGTTGCCAATGAACTGCGCCAGGCTGGCCTGGGTGGCTTCGGGCGACCAGCCCGCCACATGGGGGGTGATGAGGATATTGGGCAGGTCGATCAGCAGCTCGGGGCGATGCGGCTCGCTCTCATATACATCGATGCCTGCACCGGCAATGGTCCCGTCCTTCAAGGCGGCGGCCAGCGCCACGGTATCCACCACCGAACCCCGAGCGATATTGATGAGGTAACCCTGTGGGCCCAGCGCCTGCAGGATCTCCGCATTCACCAAGTGCTTGGTCGCCGCACCCCCTGGCGTTGCGCAGACCAAGATATCCGCCCAGCTGGCCAGGGCCTTGAGCGAATCAAAATAGCGAGGCACCACGCCGGCCTTGGGCTGGCGGTTGTGGTAGCCCACGGGCATGTCAAAGCCCTCGGCGCGCCGGGCAATCTTCAGGCCGATGTTGCCCAGCCCCAGAATGCCCAGCTTCTTACCCGAAACACTGGGCGGATGGGGCAGGCTGTAGCGGTCCACGCCCGCCCTCGCCTGCTGGTCCAAACTGCGGAAATTGCGCATGGACGCCAGAATCAGGCCAAAGCTGTGGTCGGCCACGCTGGTGTCATTGGTGCCTGCGCCCGTCGCCAGCACAATGCCGCGCGCGCGCAGCGCATCCAGCGCCAGGCCTTCATAACCGGCACCCAGGGTGCAGGCCAGGCGCAATTGCGGCATCTGCGCGATCTCGTCCGCCGTCAGGCCGATGGAGCCAATGGTCAGCACCGCCTGCGCCTGGGCACCGTGCGAGGCCACCGCAGTGGCGCGCAGCTCGGGCGTAGGCGCATAGATGACCTGGGCGTGGTCGCGGATCTGGGCCAACAGCGGCTCGGCCATGGGGTTGAAAACCAGCAACGTGATGGGCGATTGAGGGGATTGCGAGAGAGAGCTCACCATAAGTCCTTTGGATAACAAAAAACACTGCTGCGCTGCAGACAGTGTTTTGATTATGAGGACTTTCCACTAGGCTTGTAGAAGCGGGTTCTAACAACCCGCTGCGCATCCCCGCTCACCCAAAAAAATGCTTGCGGTAGCGCGCAGGCAGGCGGTCAAGCTGCATCAGCATGGGCAGATCGGCGGTGTTGAAATCCGGGTCCCAGGCCGGTGCGCCAATCACTTCGGTGCCGACCCGCAGATAGCCCTTGATGAGCGCTGGCGGCTCCACATCGACATGGTCGTTGAGCTGCGCTAGCGGCAGCGGCAGGTGCGGCACCACGCTGTAGTCCTGCGAGATCTGGCCCTTGGCCAGCAGCTGGCGCCAGATGCTGGCAGCCGCATCGCCGCTGACGATGCCGTTGTGCCACATGGGGATGCTGGCGCAACCCATCATCACATCGAGCTTGTTGCGCAGCATGAAGCTCGCCAGCGCGCCCCACAAGGCCATGATCACCCCGCCCTGGCGGTAGTCCGGGTGCACGCAGCTGCGGCCAAGCTCAACCATGCGCGGGCGCAATGCATCAATGGCGCTCAGGTCAAACTCTCCGTCAGAATAAGTGCGCCCGGCGCGCAGCGCCTGGGCGGGTGTCAGCAGGCGGTAGGTGCCGATCACCTGCTTGCTCTGGCCTTGGCGCACCAGCAGATGCTCGCAGTAGTCATCAAAGCCATCGACATCATGGCCTTCCAGGCTGGTCTGCAGCTGCGCGCCCATCTCACCGGCAAAAATCTGGTGGCGCAGCCGCTGGGCTTCGCGCACCTCATCGAGGTGGCAGGCCCAGGAGACCTCGATATCCAGCGGATTGGCCGCCGTGGATGCAGGCATCGGAGCCTGCTGCTTAGCCGCCGAGGGCGTGGCAATGGCGGTCTCGGATGCGCTGAAATAACTGTGTTTGTTGTGCATGGCAGAGCTCCTGAAGCGCCCTGCCGCCCTTGCGTGGTGCCAGACCGCTGCGCGGCCCCGGCTGCTCGACGGGCTGATACAGAGCGCTTTCAGTGTCCTGCCGCCTTATGACAAAGCCATGTGCAACACATGACAGTTCCATGATGGGGCGCAGCAGCAACAGCGCCCCGGGCACCACCACCCAAAGCGATTGCCGCGCTCAGGACTGGCGAGCGACTTCCGCCAACTGCTCCGCGCAGCGGCTGGCCTGGGCCGCATCGAAGGCCTCGACCATCACCCGCAGCAGCGGCTCAGTACCACTGGCGCGGATCAGCACCCGGCCCTGGCCGGCAAAATCCTCGGTGATGCTGCGCTGGAGATCGGCCAACCTGGTGTTGCGGCTCCAATCTTGCCCGGGCTGCAGCCGCACATTGAGCAGCACCTGCGGGCACAGATCCACCCCGGCGAGCTGCTCGGCCACGCTCTGGTTGCGGCTCACGCAGGCTTGCAACACCTGCAGCGCGCTCACCAGGCCATCACCCGTGGTGTGCTTGTCCAGCGCCAGCAAGTGGCCTGAGCTCTCACCGCCCAGCACCCAGTTGCGGCGTTTCAGCTCTTCGAGCACATAGCGGTCGCCCACCTTGGCGCGCACCAGCTCCACACCCTGCTTTTGCAGGGCCGCCTCGACGGCAAGATTGGTCATCAAGGTGCCCACGACGCCCGGCAGCTTCTTGCCCCGGCGCAAACGGTCCATGGCCATCAGGTACAGCAGCTCATCGCCGTTGTAGAGCCGGCCTTTGGCGTCGACCAGCTGCAGCCGGTCTGCATCGCCATCAAGGGCCACACCCAGGTCCGCGCCATTGGAGCGCACCGAGCGCACCAGGGCATCGGGATGGGTGGCACCCACATCTTGGTTGATGTTGAGGCCATCAGGGCTGCAGCCAATGGTGATGACCTCGGCCCCCAGCTCATGGAACACTTTGGGTGCGATGTGGTAGGCCGCACCATGCGCCGCATCCACCACAATCTTGAGCCCACGCAGGGTCAGGCGATGGTCAAAGGTGCTTTTGCAAAATTCGATATAGCGGCCCGGCGCGTCATCGAGCCGGCGCGCCTTGCCCAGCACGCTGGACGCCACCCAATCCGGGCTCTCCTGCAGCGCCGCTTCGACCGATTCCTCCCAGCTGTCGGGCAGCTTGGTGCCTTCGGCACTGAAGAACTTGATGCCGTTGTCATCAAAGGGATTGTGGCTGGCACTGATGACCACACCCAGGCTGGCGCGCTGGGCACGGGTGAGGTAGGCCACGCCGGGTGTCGGCAAGGGCCCCAGCAGCACCACATCGACGCCTGCCGAGTTCAGGCCCGACTCCAGCGCGCTCTCCAGCATATAGCCCGAAATGCGGGTGTCCTTGCCGATCAGCACCGTCGGGCGCTCCTGCTCACGGCGCAGCACCCGGCCCACGGCATGGCCCAGGCGCAGCACAAAATCAGGGGTGATCGGTGGCTTGCCTACCGTGCCACGGATGCCGTCGGTTCCAAAATACTGTCGTGCCATAGTGTTCGTTGTTGTCGGGAGCCAGAGAGAAAGGCCAAAGGCGGCATGCGCCGGCGCTGCACATCTGCCCCGCAAAGGGGGCTCAGAGAGTGTAGCGCTTGGGCAGCGGGTGCCGCGCCGGGCGGTGTCAGTCCTGCGTATCCAAAGATTGCGGCGCGCGCATGGCTTGCAGCACGGCCAGTGCATCGCAGGTTTCGCGCACATCATGCACACGCACAATGGCCGCGCCATGCTCGACCGACAGCAGGGCCGCAGCAATGCTGGCGGGCATGCGCTCGCCCACCAACCTGCCGGTGACCTTGCCCAGCGAGCCCTTGCGCGACCAACCTGCCAACCAGGGATAGCCTGCGGCGGCCAGGCGGGGCTGCTGCTGCAGCAGCGCAAAGTTCTGGCCCAGGCTTTTGCCAAAGCCGGTGCCGGCATCCCAGACGATGCGGCTCTTGTCCACGCCCAGCGCCTCTAGGCGGTGGGTATGGTCCTGCAAAAAATCCAGCACCTGGGTGGCCACATCGCTGTGCGCGTCCATGTGCTGCTGGTGCATGGTCTGGGGGCTGGCATGCATGTGCATCAAGCAGACACCGCATTGGCTATGCGCCGCCACAACCGCCTGGGCGCCGGGCTGGCGCAAGGCCCAGATGTCATTGATGATGTCGGCGCCCAGATCGAGCACCGCCTGCATCACCTGGGGCTTGTAGGTATCCACCGAGATGGGCACCTGCAAGGCCACCGCCGCCTGGACCACGGGCAGCACCCGGCGCAGCTCTTCGTCCAGCGGCACCGCCGGGCTGCCGGGCCGGGTCGATTCGCCACCGATATCCAGGATATGCGCCCCATCGGCCAACAGCTGCTCGGCATGCGCCATGGCTGCAGACACCCCTTCATGGCTGCCACCATCCGAGAAGGAGTCCGGGGTGACATTGACAATGCCCATGACTTGCGGCTGGGCCAGGTCAATACGAAAGCGGGAGGTTTGCCAATAGCGCATCAAAATCCTTGTCCAAAAAGAAGAAAAGCGCTCAAGGAGCGCTTTTCAGTACGGTCTACCAGTATCAGATGGCGGTAGGCGCAGGCTCTGTCACCACCGTAGGGCTGCCACCGGAGCCGCCGTCATTGTTGCTCGACGGCGGGTTGCGTGGCGTCCAATCCTTGGGAGGACGCGGCACCTTGCCGGCCATGATGTCGTCCAGCTGCTCGGAGTCGATGGTTTCCCACTCTAGCATGGCCTTGGCCATCGCATGCATCTTGTCGCTGTGCTCTTCGATCAGTTGACGCGCCAGGCTGTACTGCTGGTCGATGATGCGACGCACCTCAGCATCCACCTTCTGCATGGTCTCTTCGCTGATGTTGCTGGGCTTGCTCATCGAGCGGCCCAGGAAGGGCTCACCTTCTTGCTCGGCGTAGACCATCGGGCCCAACGCATCGGTCATGCCGTAGCGGGTGACCATGTCACGCGCCAATTGGGTGGCCTTGTTGAAGTCGTCCGATGCACCCGTGGTCATCTGGTTCATGAAGACCTCTTCAGCAATCCGGCCGCCAAACAGCATGGCGATACGGCTCAGCGCCCATTCCTTGTCGTAACCATAGCGGTCCTTCTCGGGCAGGGTAAAGGTCACGCCCAGCGCACGGCCGCGCGGCACGATGGTGACCTTGTGCACCGGGTCGCACTTGGGCAGCAGTTTGCCCAGCAGCGCATGGCCGGCTTCGTGGTAGGCGGTGTTCTTCAACTCTTCAGGGTCCATCACCGCAGACTTGCGCTCCGGGCCCATGAAGATCTTGTCCTTGGCTTTTTCGAAATCCTGCATCTCCACGGTGCGGGCATTGCGGCGCGCAGCCATCAGTGCGGCTTCGTTGCAGAGGTTGGCCAGGTCGGCACCGGACATGCCGGGTGTGCCACGGGCGATGATGTTGGGGTTCACATCCTGGCCCACCGGGATCTTGCGCATGTGCACATTCAGGATCTGTTCGCGGCCACGCACATCGGGCAAGGTCACGTACACCTGGCGGTCAAAACGGCCTGGGCGCAGCAAGGCGGCATCGAGAATATCGGGGCGGTTGGTGGCAGCCACCACGATCACGCCCATATTGGTCTCGAAACCATCCATCTCGACCAGCATCTGGTTCAAGGTCTGCTCACGCTCGTCATTGCCACCACCCATGCCGGCACCACGCTGGCGGCCCACGGCATCGATTTCGTCAATAAAGATGATGCAAGGGGCATTCTTCTTGGCGTTCTCGAACATGTCGCGCACACGCGCTGCACCCACACCGACGAACATTTCGACGAAGTCAGAGCCGGAGATCGAGAAGAACGGCACCTTGGCTTCGCCCGCAATGGACTTGGCCAGCAAGGTCTTGCCCGTGCCAGGAGGGCCGACCAGCAGCAGACCACGGGGGATGCGGCCACCGAGCTTCTGGAACTTGTTGGGGTCCCTCAAGAAGTCGACGACTTCCTTGACTTCTTCCTTGGCTTCGTCGCAACCGGCCACATCGGCAAACGTGACCGTATTGTTGTTTTCGTCGAGCATGCGCGCCTTGGACTTGCCAAAGCTGAAAGCACCGCCCTTGCCACCGCCTTGCATCTGGCGCATGAAGTAGACCCAGACCCCGATCAACAGCAGCATGGGGCCCCAGCTGATCAGCAGGCTCATCAACAGCGAGCCTTCTTCGCGCTCCTTCACGTCAAACTTGACGTTGTTGTTGATCAGGTCACCCACCAGACCACGGTCCATGTACGTCGCCGTCGTCTGAACCTTGCGGTCATCGCTCATGGTCGCCGTGATCACCGTACCCGCAGGGCTTTCCTGCAAGGTGGCGGCCTTGATACGGCCATTGCGGACCTCTTGCAAAAACTCGGAATACGGGACCTTGTTCGCGCTGGCGCCTGCACGGTTGTCCAATTGCTTGAACACGGTGAACAGCACCATGGCAATGACAAGCCATACGGCGATCTTAGAAAACCACTGATTGTTCAAGGGGGCTCCAGTAGTAGGAAATCAGAAAAGACACAGAATCTGTTATGTCAGATATGCGCTATTTTAGAACTTTCAAGGGCAAATGCTTGCGCTTTCCCCTTGGTGGCACGCAGGATTGCATTGAGAGCCTGTTAACGCCTATTGTCTCAGTGTTTAGACAGCCTCTGCAGAACCCCGGCATCGCACAGCAGGTTCTGCAGAGAATCTTCAACGTTGGGCTTCAGGCTTGAGGCGCATGCCCAGCAAATAGGTCTCAGACGATTTGTCGCGCGAGGCCTTGGGCTTGTAGGGCTTGACCACCTGGAAGGTCTGTTTGAACAGATCGACCAATTGCGAGTAGCCACTGCCATGGAACAGCTTGACCACCAAGGTGCCTTCGGGCTTCATGTGCTGGCAGGTGAAATCAACGGCCAGCTCGATCAGGTGCGAGATACGCGCAGAATCCACGGTCTCCACCCCCGACAGATTGGGAGCCATGTCCGAGATCACCAGATCGACGCGGCGATGGGCCAGCGTTGCTTCCAACTGCGCCAATACCTCCTGCTCACGGAAATCGCCCAGGATGAAGTCCACGCCCTCAATGGGCTCCATGGGCAGCATGTCCAGCCCGATGATGGCGCCATTGAGCGCACCCACGGCAGCGCCGTCCGGCGACAGGCGGCGGCGCACGTACTGGCTCCAGGCACCGGGCGTGGAGCCCAAATCCACCACCACATCGCCCGGTCGGATCAGCTTGAAGTGCTCATCGATTTCCTTGAGTTTGTAGACTGCACGGGCACGGTAGCCGTCTTTTTGCGCAGCGCGTACATAGGGATCGTTGATATGCTGATTGATCCAAGTCTTGTTGACTTTCTTGGTTTTAGTACTTACTTTCATGTTTTCTCCCGGGAGCCCCGATAATACGGGCTATGCCCCAAATACAACTCACTCCCGCCCAACGTCGCGAGCACCGCGCCGAAGCCCACCACCTCGACCCCGTGGTTCTGATTGGCGGTGACGGCTTGACCGAAGCCGTCGAAAAAGAGGTCGATCTGGCCTTGAACTCTCATGGCCTGATCAAAATCCGTGTTTTCTCCGATGACCGCGCCAACCGCGAAGCCATCTTCCTGAAGCTGACCGACTCGCTCAATGCAGCGCCCATCCAGCACATCGGCAAGCTGCTGGTGCTCTGGCGCCCGATGCCCGAAAAGGAAAAGCAGATTGACGAAGACCGCAAAGCCGGTCCACGCGACGTCAAGGTGCTCAAGTTCAGCAAGAACGTCTGGCAAAAGCCCGAAATCAAGCAGATCCGCATCCTGGGCAACCAGCGCCTGACGGCCGGCGGCCAAGTCAAGCGCGCCAAGAAGCCCAAGCTAAAGTCCATCAAAAAGCAGCAGGGCAGCTAGTGTGACCGATCGCCACATCCTTTGCATGAAATGGGGTACCAAATATGGCCCCGACTATGTAAACAGGCTTTACGCCATGGTGCGCCGCCATCTGAGTGGCGATTTTCGCTTTGTCTGTCTGACCGATGACACGCAAGGGATTCGCAGCGAGGTGGAGTGCTTTCCGATTCCGGACCTGAACATCCAACTGGCCCCGGGCCAGCGCGATGGTGCCTGGAAAAAGCTCACCACCTTTGAGCAAGACCTCCACGGCCTCAAGGGCCAGGCCTTGTTCCTGGATCTGGATGTGGTGATTGTCGGCAGCATGGACGCGTTTTTCAGCCTGCCGGGCGAATTTCGCATCATCCATGACTACCCGCGCTTTTGGCGCTTTGGCAAGCGCATCGTGGGCAACTCCTCGGTCTACCGCTTTACCTTGGGCGCCCACGCCGATGTGCTGGCCAACTTTCGCGCCAACACGGACCAGCTGCGCGCCCAGTACCGCAATGAGCAAGAGTACCTGTCGCACTTTCTGCATGCGCAAGGCAAGCTCGATTACTGGCCTGCCGCCTGGTGCCCGAGCTTCAAGTACTACTGCATCCCTGCCTGGCCCAGCAACTACTGGAAAGAGCCGGTGCCGCCGGCCGATGCACGCATCGTCATCTTCCACGGTGAGGTGAACCCTCCTGACGCCTTGCAAGGCCTGCGCAACAAGCGCTTTCACCATATCCAGCCTGCGCGCTGGATTGAGAAGGCCTGGGGCTAAGCGGCCCTGCCCCAAAAAGCCAAAGGCGTTGATCCCGCGATCAACGCCTTTTTCTCTGCCCACAAAGGGGCTGCAGCTGCCAGGCTTATCGCTGCCCGGCTGCCACCAACGCATGGCCTTGCATGCGCGTCAAAATCGCCAGCGGACTGGCCTCGGGATTGTATTCCTTGCCGGGCGGCAAGAAGAAGGTCTGCTCCAGCATGTACTGGCCGGACATGACCGCATGCACCGCCTGGTCGGAAAAGCACACCCAGCTAGAACCTGCAGCAAAGGGCATGGTCTCTTGCGGCGCATTGCGCTGGTAGTCCATATCGCCCTTCATGCCGTCGTGCAACTGCAGCATCAGGTGGTCGTATTCGCTGCGCAGTGACTTGGTCACATGCAGCAGGGCCAAGGCCTTGGCCTGCCAGGCCACATAGGGCTTGGCACGCGGCAGAAACTTGCGCGCCACGTCCTCAAAAGGCTCACCCACCCGCCAGACCCGGGGCAGGCCGTCGGGGTTGACATTGCTGAACACGCGCAAGATGCGCTCGCCGTAATTGGGCCGCGACGGGAAGGCATCCACATGCATGCGCTTGTCATCGGCCCGCCAGGACTGGGCGCGGGTCTCGACTTGGGACGGGCGGTAGCTGGTGGGCGCCATGCGCACCACGGGCATGTAATCGGGGAACAAGCCGGCAATCAATGCAGTGGCCTGCGCACGAAAGCGCGTGACCATGGCCGCCACGGCGGCCTGCGTCGCGGCATCACCGGCCACGCCCTTGATAGCGCCATCCACGTTCAGGCTGATGTTGCGCGATTTCGGATCGCGCACATCGGGCCGCAGCAGCGCCTTCTCCTGCTCGGACAGCGTGAAAGCCAGTTGGGGAAAGTACAGCACCTTGCCCGATTCAACGGCGGCCGTCCATTCGGTACGGCCGGGTGTGTTGCGCCAGTCATTGGCGTCGATGGAAACGATGGGAGATTGCATGGCCCGCCCAGTGTAGCGCGGCTGGATGCCGTCGCCTTGGGCCAGATCAAGCCCGCGACGGCGGTGCGGACGTCCGCCAGAGCACGACGGCTGCGCACAGCCATTGCAGCGCATACAAAAGCGTGCCCAAGCCATGCCAGAACTTGAGGTTCTCCCGCTGCACGATCTTGGGCGATACGCCGTACTGCACCACCAGCGCCATCAGCATGCCCGCCAACACAAAGCCCAGCGCCGCGCGGGCCCAGGGCTGGATGGCGTTGGAGGCCTTGTCCTTGGCCACCACCAGCAGTGCCAGGCCGCAAGCGAGCGACACCCAGGTCTGCGCCGCAAACAGCTTGGCGGCCATAAAGCCGGCCATCGATGCCTGGGGCAGGTTGGCAAACAGCATGGGCACCGCCATGAAGCCGATGGCCGACAGGCTACCCCACCACAGGGCTGCGGCAAATACGGGAAGGCGGTGGTTCATCGCTGGCTCCTGGGCAGTCTCAAACGATCAGAGGTAGCGCACGCCAACCACTTCGTAGCGGCGCTCGCCGCCAGGGGCCTGCACGACGGCCGTGTCGCCCTCTTCCTTGCCGATCAAGGCACGGGCGATGGGGCTGGAGACGTTGATCAGGCCTTGCTTGAGGTCAGCCTCGTCTTCACCCACGATTTGGTAGGTCACGGACTCGCCACTGTCTTCATCGGCCAAATCCACCGTGGCGCCAAACACCACCTTGCCACCGGCATCGAGCTGGGAAGGGTCAATGATCTGCGCGGCAGACAGCTTGGACTCCACCTCCTGGATACGGCCTTCGATAAAGCCTTGGCGATCCTTGGCGGCATCGTATTCGGCGTTTTCACTCAGGTCGCCATGCGAGCGGGCTTCGGCAATGGCCGCAATGACGCCAGGGCGCTCTATGGTCTTGAGGCGTTGCAGCTCGTCTTTGAGCTTTTCTGCACCGCGCTTGGTAATTGGGATAGTGGCCATCTCGGTCTCCACAAACAGTCGCGATGCCAGCGATGGCGCTGGCACCTGGTAGACATCCGCCTGCTATGCGGCGGGGATTCAAAAGCAAACCGCCGCGCTGGGGAGCGCGGCGGTTGCGAGGCAGTCTCTATTATGCCGATTTTTGAGCCTTAGAACAAAAATCGGCAAGGAGCTTAGAAGATCACTGGGCGAGGCTGGCGTGCAGCTCCTGCAGCGAGTAGACATCGAGGTCGTCCATATTGCGCAAGCCTTCCACGGCCGCCTCGGCACCAAAAATGGTGGTGAAGGTGGTCACGCGGGCCAGCAAGGCGCTGGTACGGATGGCACGCGAATCGGCAATGGCGTTGCGGCGCTCTTCCACGGTGTTGATGACCATCGCAATTTCATTGTTCTTGATCATGTCCACAATGTGCGGGCGGCCCTCGGTCACCTTGTTGACCGTTTGCACCTCGACGCCAGCATCGGCAATCGCAGCAGCGGTGCCACGGGTGGCGCAGAGCTGGAAGCCCATGCCCGCCAGCTCCTTGGCAATCTGCACGGCACGTGGCTTGTCCGCATTCTTCACGGTCAGGAACACCTTGCCCGAGCGCGGCAGCTTGGTGCCGGCACCGATCTGGCTCTTGACATAGGCCTCGCCAAAGGTCTTGCCCACACCCATCACTTCACCGGTGGATTTCATCTCGGGGCCGAGGATGGTATCCACACCTGGGAACTTGACAAAGGGGAACACGGCTTCCTTGACGCTGAAGTACGGCGGGGTCACTTCCTTGGTGATGCCCTGCTCTTCGAGCGTGTCGCCCACCATGCAACGCGCTGCCACCTTGGCCAGTTGGATGCCGGTGGCTTTGGAGACAAACGGCACGGTACGCGAAGCGCGTGGGTTCACTTCCAGCACATAGATGATGTCCTTGCCGTCGCGCTCCTGGATCGCGAACTGCACGTTCATCAGGCCCACCACGCTCAGGCCTTCGGCCATGGCTGCGGTCTGGCGCTTGATCTCATCCACCGTAGCCTTGCTCAGGTAGTAAGGCGGCAGCGAACAGGCCGAGTCACCGGAGTGCACCCCCGCTTGCTCGATGTGCTCCATCACACCGCCGATGAACACCTTGCCGGTGCGGTCACGCACGCAATCCACATCGCATTCGATGGCGTTGGACAGGAAGTGGTCCAGCAGCACGGGGGAGTCGTGCGAGACCTTCACCGCTTCGCGCATGTAGCGCTCCAGATCGCGCTCTTCGTGCACGATCTCCATCGCCCGGCCACCCAGCACATAGCTGGGTCGCACCACCAGCGGGTAGCCCAGAGCGTGGGCGTGTTCCATGGCCTGCGCCTCGGTACGTGCCGTGGCATTGGGCGGTTGGCGCAGGTTCAGGGTTTGCAGCAGTTGCTGGAAGCGCTCACGGTCTTCGGCCGCGTCGATCATGTCTGGCGAGGTACCCACAATCGGCACACCGGCCTCTTCCAGCGCCAGCGCCAGCTTCAACGGGGTCTGGCCGCCGTACTGCACGATTACGCCAACGGGCTTTTCGACGGCCACGATTTCCAGCACATCTTCCAAGGTCACCGGCTCAAAGTACAGGCGGTCCGAGGTGTCGTAGTCGGTCGACACGGTTTCGGGGTTGCAGTTGACCATGATGGTTTCATAACCATCTTCGCGCATGGCCAGTGCCGCATGCACGCAGCAGTAGTCAAACTCGATGCCCTGGCCGATGCGGTTGGGGCCGCCGCCCAGCACCATGATCTTCTTCTTGTCGGTAGGCTGGGCTTCGCACTCTTCGTCGTAGGTCGAGTACATGTAGGCCGTATTGGTCGAAAACTCGGCCGCGCAGGTATCCACCCGCTTGTACACCGGGCGCACATTGAGCGCATGGCGCGCTTCGCGCACGGCCTTGTCGCTGGTGTGCAGCAGCTTGGCCAAGCGACGGTCCGAGAAGCCCTTTTGCTTGAGGCTGCGCAGGTCATCGGCCGACAGCGCGGCCAGCGCCTTGTCGTCGCCCTGGGCTTCGGTGTGCTTGTCCAGCGCCAGCTCCAGCTTGATGATCTCTTCGATCTGCACCAGGAACCACTTGTCGATCTTGGTGATGTTGTGCACTTCATCGAGCGACCAGCCGGCTGCGAAGGCATCGCCCACGTACCAGATACGATCGGGACCGGGCTCGCCCAGTTCCTTTTCCAGAATCTCGCGGTCCTGGGTTTTTTCGTTCATGCCGTCCACGCCCACTTCCAGGCCGCGCAGCGCTTTTTGGAACGATTCCTGGAAGGTACGGCCCATGGCCATCACCTCGCCCACGGACTTCATCTGCGTGGTCAGGCGGTTGTCGGCCGTCGGGAATTTCTCGAAGGCGAAACGCGGAATCTTGGTGACCACATAGTCGATGGTCGGCTCGAACGACGCGGGGGTCTTGCCGCCGGTGATGTCGTTCTTCAGCTCATCCAAGGTAAAGCCCACGGCCAGCTTGGCCGCGATCTTGGCAATCGGGAAACCCGTGGCCTTGGAGGCCAATGCCGACGAACGCGAAACGCGGGGGTTCATCTCGATGACGACCATGCGGCCGTCCTTGGGATTGATCGAGAACTGCACGTTGGAGCCACCGGTGTCGACACCAATCTCACGCAGCACGGCCAGCGAGGCATTGCGCAGGATCTGGTATTCCTTGTCGGTCAGGGTTTGCGCAGGGGCCACGGTGATCGAGTCGCCGGTGTGCACGCCCATCGGGTCCAGGTTTTCGATCGAGCAGACGATGATGCAGTTGTCAGCGGTGTCGCGCACCACTTCCATCTCGTACTCTTTCCAGCCCAGCAGCGATTCTTCGATCAGCAGCTCATTGGTGGGCGAAGCCTCCAGGCCACGCTTGCAGATGACCTCGAATTCTTCCGGGTTGTAGGCAATGCCGCCGCCGGTGCCACCCAAGGTGAAGCTGGGGCGGATGACGGTGGGGAAGCCCACCTGGCGCTGCACATCCCAGGCCTCATCCATGGTGTGCGCAATGCCCGAGCGGGCCGAACCCAGCCCGATCTTGGTCATCGCGTCCTTGAACTTCAGGCGGTCTTCGGCCTTGTCAATGGCTTCGGGCTTGGCGCCAATCAGCTCGACCTTGTACTTGTCGAGCACGCCGTGCTTCCACAGGTCCAGCGCGCAGTTCAGCGCGGTCTGGCCACCCATGGTGGGCAAGATGGCGTCCGGCCGTTCCTTGGCGATGATCTTCTCGACCGTTTGCCAGGTGATAGGCTCGATATAGGTGACATCGGCCGTAGCCGGGTCGGTCATGATCGTCGCGGGGTTGCTGTTGATCAGGATGACCTTGTAACCCTCCTCGCGCAGCGCCTTGCAGGCTTGCACGCCGGAGTAGTCGAATTCGCAGGCCTGGCCGATGATGATCGGGCCAGCGCCAATGATGAGAATGCTTTTGAGATCTGTGCGTTTAGACATGAGGCTCGCCTTGCAGTCGCGCGCGCTGGCTGGCTGCCCTGGTAGGCAGCCGCCCAGCGCTGGGGTTATACGCGGTCGTTATCTAATTTGTTCAAAATGGCCAGGACACGGGCCTCGGGCAGGCTCTTCTGCATGAGCTGCAGCAGGCCATCCCCTTGCACCATGGGGCGCAGCACCTGCGCCTCGGCTTCGTAGAACTTGGCGTCCCACTCGGCCATCACCTGGTCGAATTCCTCGTCTTTCATGGTTTTGCACTTGGACACGATGGTGACCAGGGGCAAGGCCTTGTTGTCGAGGAAGGATTTCTTATAGGGCTTTTGCTGCCAGCGCGCCATGAACCACTCCTTGTGCTCGGGAGCCAAGCTCATGATGCGCTTGCTGATCGCTTTCTCTAAGGTGGCGACGGGAAAGGAAAACAGTTTCACGGCAGCAAATTCCTAGGGTTCTGGGTGGGCTGGGGCTGGCAGCGGCTCAGGCCGGCCATCAGGCCTTCTTGTGCTTGCGCATCAGGTCCACAAAACGGTCGAACAGGTACGACACATCATGCGGGCCGGGCGAGGCCTCGGGGTGGCCCTGGAAGCAGAAGGCGGGACGGTCGGTACGCTCCATGCCTTGCAAGGTGCCATCGAACAGACTCACATGCGTGGCCCGGGTGTTGGCCGGCAAGGTGTCCAGATCCACCGCAAAGCCGTGGTTCTGGCTGGTGATGCAGACGCGGCCCGAGTCCAGATCCTTGACCGGATGGTTGGCACCATGGTGGCTGTTTTGCATCTTGAAGGTTTTGGCACCGCAGGCCAGCGCCATGATCTGGTGGCCCAGGCAAATGCCAAAGGTCGGCACACCGCTGTCCATGATGGTGCGCGCAGCGTCGATGGCGTAGTCGCAAGGCTCTGGGTCGCCAGGGCCATTGGACAGGAACACACCATCGGGCTGGTACTTGAGCACGTCGGCCGCAGGGGTCTGGGCTGGCACCACGGTCACGCGGCAGCCGCGTTCGGCCAGCATGCGCAGGATGTTTTTCTTGACGCCATAGTCATAGGCCACCACGTGGAAGCGGTGATCCTGCAACTTGCCGTAGCCCGGCGTGCCGTCGGCACGGAACAGCTGCCACTCGGTCTGCACCCATTCGTAGGATTGGGAGACGCTGACGACTTTGGCCAGGTCCAGCCCCTTCATGCTGGGCGCAGCCTTGGCAGCAGCAATCGCTTCATCGATGCGGGCCTGCGACACCTGCTCGCCAGCGGCCAGACCGACGATGGCGCCGTTTTGCGCACCCTTGTCGCGCAGCAGGCGGGTGAGCTTGCGGGTATCGATGTTGGCAATGGAGACCGTGTTGCTGCGGACGAGATACTCCGACAGGGTTTCGGTGCTGCGGAAGTTGCTGGCCAGCAGTGGCAGATTCTTGATGATCAGGCCAGCAGCAAAGACTTTGTCGGACTCAATATCTTCCGCGTTGATCCCGTAGTTGCCGATGTGCGGATACGTGAGTGTCACGATCTGCTGGCAGTAGCTGGGGTCGGTGAGGATTTCCTGATAACCGGTCATCGCGGTGTTGAACACCACTTCACCGGTCGTGGTGCCTTGCGCACCGATTGAGTTGCCAATAAAGACCGTGCCGTCTGCGAGCGCCAGGATGGCGGGAGGAAACGCGCTCTGTTGAGACAAAAACACTGGGTTCTCCGGATGGTTACGGGTCGCCCGGAGCCTGTGGTGGCCCTGAGGACCACCGCGTAGACTGTGCTTATGAGAGATTGCTTTGAGTGCAGCCGGGCGACGTGATTACTTGAAAGCCACCCATTGTAGCGTGCAAGCTGCAATCTGAGTGGGTGCAGGGGATGATTTCAGGGGCAAAGCCGCAAAAATTACACACTCTGCGCAGCATCACCAAAACGCAGAGCGTATAAACAACGGTGAAAATACGCAAAGCGCATACTCGTTACCACTGAAGTTCAAAGGCTGCCACCAACGCTCAGGCGGCGCGTGCTGCGGCGCTCGCATGCAGGCAGATGGCAGCCGCAGCACCGACGTTGAGCGACTCCTCACCACCGGGCTGGGTGATGCGGATGTGCTGGCTGGCTGCTGCCTGCAAGGGCTCGGAAACCCCCTGGCCTTCATGGCCCATGACCCAGGTACAAGGCCAGGGCAGCTTGGCCTGGTGCAGCCAATCACCCTGGTGCGAGCTGGTCACCAGCAGCGGCAGCTGCAGCGCCAGCACATCGTCCAGCGCTGCATTCTCGACCAGGTGCAGCGCAAAATGCGCGCCCATGCCGGCGCGCAGCACCTTGCCACTCCACAGCGCCGCCGAGCCCTTGAGTGCAATCACCTGGCCAAAGCCAAAGGCCGAGGCACTGCGCAAGATGGAGCCAACATTGCCGGCATCCTGCACGCGATCCAGCACCACCGCCGCCAGCCCGGGCTGGATACCCGCTTGCTGCACGGGCAGATCCATCAGAAAACCAAAAGGCGCGGGCGAAGGCAAAGGGCTGAGGCTGGCGAACAAGGCCGTATCGATGACGATATTCTTGCCGGCCTCCCGGGCGTACACATTGCCCGGCGACTGCCAGAACTGCTCGGAAAACACGCCGATGGCGGGTTTGACACCGCGCGCCAGTGCGGCACGGCAAAGATGGTCACCCTCGATCCAGTAGCGCCCCTGCTTGCGGTAGGCGGCGCCCTCTTCCATCAAGCGGCGCAGATCCTTGACCAAGGCGTTGTCACGCGACTGGATAAAAACGGCTTGGTTGTCATGGGACACAGATAATTCCTTTGCGCAGACCTGGGGCCTGCATGCGCTTCAACAGCGTGAAAACCGGCTCAGGCGCCCAGCTTCACCAGGCCCATCACCTGGGCCACCGGAGAGAAGGAGCGGCGATGCTCCGGGCAGGCCCCAAAACTTTGCAGCGCTGCCAGATGCACGGCCGTGCCATAGCCCTTGTGCATGGCAAAGCCGTACTGCGGGTACAGCCGGTCGATATCCTGGCACCAGCGATCCCGGTGCACCTTGGCCAAAATGGACGCGGCTGAAATGGCCTGCACCAGCGCATCGCCCTTGACGATGGCCTCCGCAGGCACGTCAAGCTGTGGAATCCGGTTGCCATCCACCAGCACACGCACCGGCTTGAGGCGCAAGCCATTGACCGCCCTTTGCATAGCCAGCATCGTGGCCTGCAAAATATTGAGGCCGTCCACCTCTTGCACCGTCGCCTGCGCCACCGAGCAGCACAAGGCTTTGGCATAAATCTCGTCATAGAGACGCTCACGCGAACGCGCGGTGAGCTTCTTGGAATCAGCCAGGCCTGCAATGGGTGAGCGCTCATCCAAAATGACGGCAGCAGCCACCACAGGGCCCGCCAAGGGGCCACGCCCTGCCTCATCGACACCAGCGACCAAGCCCGGCGGATGCCAAGGCAGGGTTACCTGGTCAGGCAGAGAGAATTTTTTGGATGGCATCGGCAGCAAGCTTTGGGGTATCCCTGCGCAGTTCCAGGTGCAGGTCATGAAAACGCTGCTCCAACTGGGCCAGGCGTGCTGGATCAAGGCGTGGCGCGTCCAACCATTGCGCCACCGCCTCGGCCAAGGCCTCGGGGGTCGCTGCCGCTTGCAGCAGCTCGGGCACCACAAAGTCTTGGCACAGGATATTGGGCAAACCCACCCAGGGCTGCAACTGCTTTTTGCGCATCAAATGCCAGCTGATGGCATGCATGTGGTAGCTGATGACCATGGGCCGCTTGTACAACGCGGCCTCCAAGGTGGCGGTGCCACTGGCAATCAAGGTGCAGTCACAGGCCTCCAGCGCCAGATGCGACTGGCCATCGAGCACGCGGATGCGATCCAATATCCCGCATTCAGCAGCCAGCGCATCAATGCGTGCACGCAAAGCCGGAACGGCAGGGACGACGATTGTAAGCGAAGGCCGTGCCTGCAAAAGCCGTGCTGCGGCCAGAAAAAACGGCTTGGCGATATAGCTGACTTCCGAGGCCCGACTGCCTGGCAGCACCGCCAGCACTTCACCCTCTTGCGGCAAGCCCAGCTGCTGGCGTGCGGCAGCGCGGTTGGGCTGCAGCGGGATCACATTGGCCAGCGGGTGGCCCACATAGGTGCCGGCAATACCGTGCTGGGCGAGCAAGGCGGGCTCGAAAGGGAAGATGCACAGCACATGGTCGGCCGAGCGGCGGATTTTCTCCACCCGCTCAGGGCGCCAGGCCCAGATGGAGGGACAGACAAAATGCACGGTCTTGATGCCCTGGGCACGCAAGCGCTCTTCCACACCCAGGTTGAAATCCGGCGCATCGACGCCGACAAAGAGTTGCGGAGGCTGGGCCGTCAAACGCTGTACGAGCTGTTTGCGGATACGCAAAATGCCCCAGATGCGGCGCAGCAGCTCGGCGCTGTAGCCATGCACCGCCAGGCGCTCGCTGGGCCACCAGGCCGCAAAACCGGCCTGGGCCATGCGCGGGCCACCAATGCCTGCCGATCGCATACCAGGAAAATCGGACGCCAGCCCCTGCAGCACCAGGCCGGCCAGCAGGTCGCCCGAGGTCTCTCCGGCCACCATGGCCAAAAACAGGTCTTGATGCTTGTGCATAGAAGCGGGCGCGGGCATCAGCGCACGATACCGCGCTTGGATTGCTGCAGAAAATCCAGCATGAGCTGTACATCGGCCTGGGCTTCCGCCTCGCAGCTGCTGTGCAGATTGTCGAGAGCCTCTATCGCCGCCTGCAAGGTCAAGCCACTGCGGTAAACCACACGGTAGGCTTGCTTGATGACGGCCAGGCGCTCGGCACTGAAGCCGCGCCGGCGCAGGCCTTCCAGGTTGAGGCCACGCACTGCCAGCGGGTGGCCATCGACCATGCAAAAAGGCGGCACATCCTGGCTGATATGGCTGGCAAAGCCCGCCATCACATGGGCGCCCACCTTGGTGTACTGGTGCACCCCCGAGAGGCCGCCAATGATCGCCCAGTCGGACACATGCACATGGCCTGCCAAGGTCGCATTGTTGGCCAAAATGGTCTGGTTGCCGACCTGGCAGTCATGGGCGATATGCACATAGGCCATGATCCAGTTGTCATCACCGATCCGCGTCACCCCGCCATCCTGGGCGGTGCCGGTGTTGAAGGTGCAGAACTCGCGGATGGTGTTGCGGTCG
Organism: Comamonas sp. BIGb0152; assembly: GCF_024809975.1. Classification (GTDB taxonomy): domain Bacteria; phylum Pseudomonadota; class Gammaproteobacteria; order Burkholderiales; family Burkholderiaceae_C; genus Comamonas. Next base: position 152,478 of record NZ_JANUDY010000008.1, on the reverse strand, counting down.
CCGATCTCCAAGCGGGTCGGCTCGCCGGCATATTTTTTGTCTTGCGGCACGCCGCCGAGCGCGGCATGTGCATGGATTTGGTTGGACTCACCGATCGTGGTGATGCCCTCGATCACGCAGTGCGAACCTACTTTGGTGTTGGCGCCGATGCGAACCTGGGGGCCAATAACTGCGTACGGCCCAACTGACACCGTGGGGTGCAACTGGGCCGCAGGGTCAATGATCGCCGTGGGGTGGATGGGACTGACCGCCGTCATCTACCGCTATTCCACGTGGCGCATGGTACACATCAGCTGCGCTTCGGCGGCCACTTCGCCTTCGACGCTGGCCACGGCATTGAACTTCCAGATACCACCACGCACGCGGTCAATGGTGATCTCCAGCACCAGCTGGTCTCCCGGCACCACAGGACGCTTGAAACGGGCGGAATCAATACCCACGAAGTAGTAGATATTGTTCTCGTCAGGCACCTGGCCCATGGCATCGAACGCCAGCAGGCCAGCCGCCTGGGCCAGCGCCTCCAGGATCAGCACACCAGGCATGACAGGGCGCCCGGGGAAATGACCGGTGAAGAACGGCTCGTTGAACGTGACGTTCTTGATTGCCTTGATGCGAGTGTTGCGCTCAAGCTCCTGCACGCGATCCACCAGCAAGAAGGGGTAGCGGTGAGGCAGCTGCTTGAGAATTGCTTGAATATCCATCATTGTGAACTCGGCTTAGCCGTTTTTCTGAGTTTGCTCCAAGGCCTTGATTCGGTCCCTCAACGCATGGAGATGTTTTAGGGTAGCGGCGTTCTTCTCCCAGCTGCCATTGTCGTCGATGGGGAAGAAGCCGGTGTACTGGCCCGGCTGTCTGATCGAACGACTGACCACGGTGGCCGCCGAGATATGCACATTGTCGGCGATTTCCAGGTGACCCAGAATCATTCCGGCCCCCCCGACGGTGCAATGGCGGCCAATTTTGGCGCTGCCTGCAATGCCAACGCAGCCGGCCATGGCCGAATGCTCACCGATCTCCACGTTGTGGCCGATCTGTACCTGGTTGTCGATCTTGACGCCGTTGGCAATCACGGTGTCGCGCAGCGCTCCACGATCAATGCAGGTATTGGCGCCAATTTCCACATCATCGCCAATTTGCACACCGCCGAGTTGCTCGATCTTGATCCAGCGCCCCTGGTCACTGGCAAAGCCAAAACCATCACCGCCAATCACGGCGCCGGGCTGCACCAGCACCCGCTCGCCCAGCACACAATCAGCACCAATGCTGACGCGTGATGTCAGCACCGAACCCGCGCCAATCACGGCACCACTGGCCACATGGCACAGCGGGCCTACCGAGACAGTGGGGTGAATCACGGCACCCTCCTCCACCACGGCAGAGGGGTGTATGCCCGCGGGCATGGGGCGTATCGCATGGTGCTTGCGCCACAGCTGCGTCAGCCGTGCAAAGAAAAGGTAGGGGTTGTCGACCACCAAGTAAGCGCCGCCACGCTGGCGGGCCTGGGCTTGCATCTGCGGGCTGACTGCGATGCAGCCCGCCCGGGACGCGAGCATTTGCGCCTGCAGCTTGGGATTGCTGAGAAAACTAAAGTCCTGGGGGCCCGCATCTTCGAGCGAGGCAATCGCCTGGATTTCCAGGCTGGGGTCCGCCTGTTCAAGCTGGCCTCCCAGGACCTCAATGATCTGTGCTAGCTGCAGACTCACGCGTACCTCTGCCTTATTTGCCAGCGGCAGTCGCGTTCAGCGCCTTCAGAACTTTTTCAGTGATGTCGAACTTGGGGTTGATGTAGACCGCCTCTTGCAGCACCACATCGTACTTTTCCTGTTCTGCCACTTGCTTGACGACCTTGTTGGCACGCTCAAGCACCTGCGACAGCTCTTCGCTCTTGCGAGCGCTCAGGTCTTCCTGGAATTCGCGGCGCTTGCGCTGGAATTCACGGTCCTGGTCCACCAGCTGGCGCTGGCGCGTCACGCGTTGGCTTTCAGAGAGGGTCGGCGCGTCGCGCTCGAACTTCTCACCAGCCGTCTTCAGGACGTTGCCTTGGTCCAGCAGGTCTTTTTCACGCTTGGAGAACTCTGCCTCCAGCTTGGTTTGTGCAGCCTTGGCGGCGTTGGCTTCGCGGAAGATACGATCCGTATTGACAAAACCTGCCTTGAACTCTTGGGCCTGCGCTGCAGCGCCAAAAGACAGCGCTGCTGCCAACACCAGCAATGGGAAAGAACGAGATACGGTTTTCATTAGAAAGATGTTCCGATTTGGAATTGCAATTTCTGGATTTTATCGCCTGTGAATTTGCGAATTGGCTGAGCATACGCCAATCGCAGCGGTCCCAGTGGGGAAATCCAGCTCAACCCGATACCTGCAGACGCACGCATTTCATTCAGTTTCAAATCCTGCTCATCACCCCAGACATTACCGGCGTCCACAAACGCGAACCAGCGGAAGGTGCGGTCATTGCCGGTACCTGGCATGGGGCCGATGAACTCGGCATTCAAAGTGACCTTCTTGGCACCACCCAGGGTAGCACCGGTCACGTCACGGGGACCCAGGGTATTTTGCTCAAAGCCGCGCACCGAGCCCAGACCACCGGAGAAGTAGTTCTTGAACACGGGGAAGACACGGCCGCCCATGCCCTTGCCCCAGCCCGCTTCACCATTGAGCGCAATGGTGTAGCGCTTGTTCAAAGGCAGGTACTGCTGGATTTGGTAGTTGCCCTTCAGATAACGGGCATCACCAAACAGCGACCACTCGGAGCTGAGCTTCTGCAGCCGTCCTGAATTAGGTGCCAGCGCGCTGTCCCGGCTGTCGCGCGACCAACCCAGGGTCAGCGGGAAGTTCAGGCTGGTGTCGCCATAGCGCGTTGCGTAGTCCAGGTAAGCGGCCGGCATATTGGTACCCAGCTTGATGCGGGTATTTTCCAGGCCGCCGCCCACATAGATGGTGTCGGACTCGCTGAACGGAATGCCAAAGCGCACGCTACCGCCCGTGGTCACGATCTGGTAGTTACCGCCCTGCTCGTCATAAGGACGGTCGGTGCGGTAGTACATGTCATAGGTGCGCGAGATACCGTCCGGCGTGAAGTACGGATCGGTGGTGCTCACCACCAAGGTACGGTGGTACTTGCTGGTGTTCACGTCAATGCCCAGGTAGTTGCCCGAACCAAAGACGTTTTCCTGCTTGATACCAAAGGTCAGCGAGACCTTCTCGGCGCTGGAGTAACCCGCGCCCAGTTGCAGCGAGCCCGTGGGCTTTTCCTGCACGGTCATGGTCACATCGACCTGGTCGGGTGCGCCAGGCACTTCCTGGGTGTCCACCGAGACATCGTTGAAGAAGCCCAGACGGTCCACACGGTCACGCGACAGCTTGATCTTGTCCGAGTCATACCAGGATGCTTCGTACTGGCGAATCTCGCGGCGCACCACTTCGTCACGGGTGCGGTTGTTGCCCGCCACATTGACACGGCGCACATAGGCACGGCGCGAGGGCTCGGCCTTGAGCACCAGATCAACGCGGTTGTTTTCGCGATCGATCTCAGGCACAGCCTCGACACGCGAGAAGGCGTAGCCAAAGCTGCCGAAGTGGTCCGTGAAACGCTTGGTGGTTTCGGTCACGCGGTCGGCGTTGTAGGGCTCACCGGGCTTGATCGAGATCAGCGACTTGAACTCGTCCTCGCGCTCCAGGTAGTTGCCTTCGAGCTTGACGCCCGAGACCACATACTTGGGGCCTTCATAGACCTGCAGATTGATGGAGATGCGCTCCTTGTCCGGCGAGATCGACACTTCGGTCGACTCGATGCGGAACTCCAGGTAGCCGCGCGAGAGGTAGTAGGACTTGAGCGTCTCCAGATCGGCATTGAACTTGGAGCTGGAGTAGCGGTCGCTCTTGGTGTACCAGCTGAGCCAGCCACCGGTGTCCTGGTCAAACAGGTCCGTCAAGGTCGATTCCTTGAAGTCCTTGTTGCCGGAGATATGGATTTCCTTGATCTTGGCCGCATCACCTTCGGTGACGGTAAAGGTCAGGTTGACCCGGTTGCGCTCGATAGGGGTGACCGTGGTCACCACTTCGGCCGCATACAGGCTCTTGTTGATGTACTGGCGCTTGAGCTCTTGCTCGGCACGATCAGTCAGGGCTTTGTCGTAAGGCCGGCCTTCGGTCAGGCCCACATCACGCATGGCCTTCTTCATCGCGTCCTTGTCGAACTCTTTGGTGCCCAGGAAGTCGACGTTGGCAATGGTGGGGCGTTCTTCGACCACGACCACCAGCACCGTGCCGTTGGCTTCGAGCCGAACGTCCTTGAACAGGCCCAGCGCGAACAGGGCACGGATCGCGGCGGAACCCTTTTCATCGTTGTAGTCGTCGCCTACATGCAAAGGCATGGACGCGAAGATCGTGCCGGGCTCTACGCGTTGGAGGCCTTCGACACGGATGTCCTGAATGGTAAATGGGTCCAAAGCCCACGACAGCTTGGCAAGCAGCATCAACGCAGCTGCAGCCGTGGTCTTGCGAAGAAGCGAAGAAGGGATGGAATATGTCATTTGTGATAGCAACCAGAGCCGCTCATTATGCAGCAGTGCCAAGAAAGTCAGCCCAAGAGCCGAGACAAATCGTTAAAGAACGCAATGCACATCATGAGCAGCAAAACGGCTATACCGCCTTTTTGCAAGCGCTCCATCCATTGCAGGGTGGGTGGCTTGCCGGTGACAGCCTCCCAAAGATAATACATCAGGTGGCCACCATCGAGCACCGGCAGCGGCAGCAGATTGAGCACGCCCAAGCTCACGCTGATGAGCGCCAGGAAGGCCAGGTACTGGGTCAGTCCGATTTCAGCAGATTTGCCTGCGTATTCGGCAATCGTCAGCGGCCCGCTGATGTTCTGCAACGAGGCCTGGCCGATCACCATCTTGGCCATCATCTTGACGGTGAGTGCCGAGACTTCCCAGGTTTTCTGTGCGCCCTTGGCCAGGCCTTCCCACAGGCCATAGCGCACATCCACCATGGCCGGTGGCGCGCCAATATAAGCGCCCAGGCGCCCAATCTTGCTGCCCCCGTCTTCGCTTTGCGCCAGCTGTACGGGCACATGCAGTTGCGCGCCATTGCGCGAAACCAGCCAGTCCTGCACGGCAGGCACTGCTTGCTGGCCCGAGGCACGAATCATGCGGCGCAGCTCGCCACCATCGCCTACGCGCGCGCCGTCGATCGACAGCACTTTGTCGCCCTTGCGCAGGGCCGATTGCGCAGCGGCGCTGCCGGCCTCAAAATCGCCCAGCACCGCATCGGTCCAGGGGTGGGTCAGACCAATTTTTTCGAGCAACTTGGCATCCGCTTCGCGCGCATCGATGCTGGACAAAGGCAGCCGGTAGCTGCGCTCTGCCGCACCAGCACCCGGGCGGGCGCTCAGTGCCACATCCTTGCCGCTCAGTGCCGCTTGCGCCACAAACCAGCGCAGGTCATCCAGCGAACGCACGGCTTCGGGCTCCGCATCGGGGAAACCCATAGACACAATTTCTTCACCACCTTGCATACCCGCTTGGGCCAGCAGGCTGGCGGCAGGTGGCGTGCCCACAATGGCAGCGGGCTCGCGCACACCCACCCAGTTCACGCAGGCATACAAGAGCACAGCCAGCAACAGGTTGGCAAGCGGGCCTGCGGCCACAATGGCAGCACGCGCACGCAGCGGCTGCACATTGAAGGCCAGGTGGCGCTCCTCGGCAGCGACCGGCGCCTCACGCTCATCGAGCATGCGCACATAGCCGCCCAGCGGGATGGCGCTGATGACAAATTCAGTGTCTGCGCCCTTCTTCTTCCAGCGCAGCAAGGGGCGGCCAAAGCCCAGCGAAAAACGCAGTACTTTCACGCCACAGGCCACCGCCACGCGGTAGTGGCCATATTCGTGCACGGCGATCAAGATGGCCAGCGCAACGACGAATGCGACAACGGTCAACATTGCTCAAGTCCTTGCTATCAAAAACGCGATTCTACTGAGGCGGGCAATAGCCCTCTCAAACCGCCAGCTCCGAGATACAGGTTTCGGCGTAGGCGCGCACTTCCACATCGAGCGCCAGCAGCGCATCAATGCTGTCCGGCGCCTGGGGCTGCACCCCTTCCAGCGCCTGCGCATTGACCTGGTAGATCTGGTCAAAGCGCATGCGGCCATCGAGGAAAGCGGCCACGGCCACCTCGTTGGCGGCATTGAGCACGGTGGTCGTACCCTGCGGGGCGCGCAAGGCCTGCCAAGACAGGTGCAGCCCCGGAAACCGGTGGGCATCGGCCTCTTCAAAGGTCAATGCCGCCAGCTTGACGAAATCGAGCGGTGCCGCGCCACTGGCCACCCGCTTGGGCCAGGCCAGGCCGCAAGCAATGGGCACGCGCATGTCGGGCGTGCCCAGCTGGGCCAGTACCGAGGCATCGCAAAACTGCACCATGGAGTGCACAATCTGCTGCGGATGGATGACCACCTTGATCTGCTCGGGCTGCAGATTGAACAGCCAACGCGCCTCAATGACTTCAAGCGCCTTGTTCATCATCGTGGCCGAATCGATGGATATCTTGCGGCCCATCGCAAAGTTGGGGTGGTTGCCCGCCTGCTGCGGCGTTACATCGCGCAAAGTGGCGGGATCACGGGTGCGAAACGGGCCACCCGATGCGGTCAGGATGATGTGGTCCACCCGCGCAGGCCAGACCGCCGGGTCTTCCGGCAGGCACTGAAAGATGGCCGAATGCTCGCTGTCGATCGGCAGCAAGGTCGCGCCACCATCGGTGACGGCATCCATGAAGAGCTGGCCGCCGACCACCAAAGCCTCTTTGTTGGCCAGCATCAAACGCTTGCCCGCCTTGGCCGCCGCCACCGCAGGGCGCAGGCCAGCCGCACCCACAATGGCCGCCATCACCGCATGCACATCGCTGTGGGAGGCCACCATCTCCAGCGCCGCTTCGCCCTCCAGCACCTCGACCCGGCTGCCCGCCTGTTGCAGGCCTTCGCGCAAGGCACGCGCGGCCGTGGCACTGGTCATCACCGCATAGCGCGGCTGGAACTGCAGGCACTGCGCCAGCATCAGGTCGGCGCGCGAGTGCGCGCTCAAGGCGAACACCTGGTAGAGATCGGGGTGGCGCGCCACCACGTCCAGGGTATTGGTTCCAATCGAGCCCGTCGATCCGAGCACGGTAACTTGCATGGTCATCGCGAGTTTCACTTATCCAAAAATTGCAGCAGCATCAGCGCCAGCGGTACCGCTGGCAAGATGGCATCGATGCGGTCGAGCACGCCGCCGTGGCCAGGCAGCAGATGGCTGCTGTCCTTCATGCCGGCACTGCGCTTGACCAGTGACTCCACCAGGTCACCCGCCACGCTCATACCGGCCAGAAACACGCAGGCCAGCACCATCAGCCAAGGCGAGAAATCCCACAAGCGGCTATACAGACTGGGTACTTGCGCGCCGACATGGCGGTCCGCCCAGCTCCATACCAAAGCCATCAGCACAACACCCAGTGCACCGCCCCAAACGCCTTCCCAGCTTTTGCCAGGGCTGATCGCCGGAGCGAGCTTGCTCTTGGTAAACCGCAGGCCAAACTGGCGGCCTGCAAAATAGGCACCGATATCGGCCATCCAGACCAAGGCAAACACCGACAGCAGAAAATTCACCCCCATCCACTTGGCCTGGGCGATCGCCAGCCAGGCCACCCACAGCGCCAGCACACCCACCACCAGGCGCAGCGCGCGGGGGATAGGTGCCCAGCCAGGCACCCCGGCCTTGAGCAGATAGGCCGCGACCAGCACCCAGGCAGCACCCGCCACCAGCCACAGCTGCGGCAGTGCGGCCTGCGTCCAGCCCATGGCCCAGGCGGCGCCACACATCAGCAAGGCCAGCGCAGCCAGGCCATAGCTGGCCACAGCTTTCAAGCCGTTGAGACGCGCCCATTCCCAGGCAGCGGCCACCACAGCCAACAGCATCAGCGCGGCAAAGGGAACGGGGTTGCCAGCCACAATGGCCGGCACCAGAATCAACAGGAGAACGATGGCCGTGAGAATGCGTTGTTTGAGCAAATGGTTCTCCTGGAAAAAAAGAAGACTGGGGCCCGCCGAGGCAGGTACCAGTCATGTGCGCACTAAGCAGGGGATGGAGCCAGCTGCTCCGAGGTCTTGCCAAAGCGCCGCTCGCGCTGCTGGAACTCGGCAATCGCCGCATCCAGGGCCTGCTCATCAAAATCGGGCCACCACTTGTCGCTGAAATACAGCTCCGAGTAGGCCGACTGCCAGAGCAGAAAATTGCTGATGCGCATCTCACCGCCGGTGCGAATCAGCAGGTCCGGGTCCGGCACATGGGCCAGCGCCATCGCCTGGTTCATGGCCATCTCGGTGATCGGCTGCTGGGCCGCCACCAGCTTGGCTGCCGCCTGGGCAATATCCCAGCGGCCGCCATAGTTGAAGCAGACATTGAGCACCATGCGCTCATTGTGTGCCGTGGCTGCCTCTGCTTGCGCAAGGCCGGCCTGCACCTTGGCCGACAAAGACGCCCGGTCGCCCACAAAGAACAAACGAATGCCATCGCGCGCCAGCGAGGGCACTTCCTTGGCCAGGGCGCCTGCCAGCAGATTCATCAGGCCATCGACTTCGTCGGTGGGCCGGTTCCAGTTCTCGGAAGAAAAGGCAAACACGGTCAGCACCTTGACGCCCCGCTCCGCGCAGGCCTTGGCACAGCGGCGCAGCGCATCAACGCCTTGCTTGTGGCCAGCCAGGCGCGGCAAGAACCGGCGCTTGGCCCAGCGGCCATTGCCATCCATCACGATGGCGATGTGGTGGGGTATTACAGCTGCAGTCATGCGAGAGAAAACAGATCCATCGAGGCGGATCAAACCGCCATGATGTCTTTTTCTTTCTCGACCACCAGTTGGTCGATCAACTGGATGTGCTTGTCGGTGACCTTCTGCACATCGGCTTCCGAGCGCTTTTGGTCGTCCTCGGATGCTTCCTTGTCCTTGACCAGCTTCTTGACGCCTTCATTGGCATCGCGGCGCAGGTTGCGGATGGCGATTTTGGCGTTTTCGCCTTCGGCCTTGACCAGCTTGGTCATTTCCTTGCGGCGCTCTTCGCTCATCGGCGGCATGGGCACACGGATCAGATCGCCCATAGAGGCCGGGTTCAGACCCAGGTCGCTTTCGCGAATGGCCTTTTCCACCTTGGCAGACAGGCCTTTTTCCCAGGGTGTCACGCTGATGGTGCGGCTGTCGACCAAGGCCACGTTGGCCACTTGGGACAAAGGCACCATCGAGCCATAGTAGTCCACCTGAATGCTATCGAGCAGCGCGGGGTTGGCGCGGCCGGTGCGGATCTTGGTCAGGTTGTTTTTGAAGGCGGCAATCGATTGGTCCATCTTGCCTTCGAGATTCTTCTTGATTTCTGCGACTGTCATTATCAACTCCTAACTACCTTATTTGTGCACTTGGCGCTCACCAGTCAGCCCTCAGGCGTAGACCAGCGTACCTTCTTCTTCGCCCATCACTACACGCTTGAGCGCGCCACTCTTGATGATGGAGAATACACGGATAGGCAGCTTCTGATCCCGGCACAACGCAAAGGCTGTGGCATCCATGATGCCCAGATTGCGGCTCATCGCCTCATCAAAACTCAGCTTGGTGTAGAGCGTGGCAGTGGGATCCTTCATCGGATCGGCCGTGTACACACCATCGACCTTGGTGGCCTTGAGCACCAATTCTGCGCCAATTTCAGCACCACGCAGTGCTGCTGCGGTATCGGTGGTGAAGAAGGGGTTGCCCGTACCTGCAGCAAACACCACCACCTTGCCCTCTTCGAGGTACTGCAGCGCCTTGGGACGCACATAGGGCTCGACCACCTGCTCAATGGCAATGGCCGACATCACGCGGGCCGTCAGGCCTTGCTTGTCCATCGCATCGGCCAGAGCCAGTGCATTCATCACCGTGGCCAGCATGCCCATGTAATCCGCCGTCGCACGGTCCATACCGACCGAGCCGCCAGCCACACCGCGGAAAATATTGCCACCACCAATCACCACGGCCACCTGCACACCCAGGCGGGTGACCTCGGCAATCTCCTCCACCATACGCACAATGGTTGCGCGGTTGATACCGAAGGCATCATCCCCCATCAGAGCTTCACCGGAGAGTTTGAGAAGAATGCGCTTGTGGGCAGGGCTGTTGGACATGGTGAAAAGCTCCAGGTGTGTGGGGATGGGTGAAAAAACGATAGGTGAAACAAAGGGGCCGTAGCCCCTTTGTCAGGATGATTACTGGCCCTTGGCGGCCGCAACCTGCGCGGCGACCTCGGCAGCGAAGTCATCCACCTTCTTCTCAATGCCCTCACCCACCACGTAGAGCGTGAAGCTCTTGATCGTGGTGTTGGCGGCCTTGAGCATCTGCTCAACGGTCTGCTTGCCGTCCGCAGCCTTCACGAAGATCTGGTTGAACAGCGAGACTTCCTTGAGGAACTTCTGCACCGAGCCTTCAACCATCTTGGCAGCGATGTCCGCTGGCTTGCCCGACTCTTCAGCCTTGGCAGCCGCCACAGCGCGCTCTTTTTCGATCAGCTCTGCAGGCACATCGGCGCTGGTCAGTGCCACTGGCTTCATCGCAGCCACGTGCATGGCCACATCCTTGGCAGCCTGGGCGTCGCCTTCGAACTCGACCATCACACCAATGCGGGTGCCGTGCAGGTACAGCGCCAGGCTGGTGCCTTCAAAGCGCTTGAAGCGGCGGAAAGACATGTTCTCGCCGATCTTGCCGATCAGGCCCTTGCGCACATCTTCCAAAGTTGGGCCAAAGCCGTCTTGTTCGTAGGCCAGCGCACCCAGCGCAGCCACATCGGCAGGGTTCTTCTCGGAAACCAGCTTGGCAGCCGCATTGGCCAAAGCCAGGAAGCTGTCGTTCTTGGAGACGAAGTCGGTTTCGCTGTTGACTTCGATGATGGCGCCGTTGTTGCCTTCGACGAAAGCGGAGATCACGCCTTCAGCAGCAATACGCGATGCTGCCTTGCCGGCCTTGGTGCCCAGCTTGACGCGCAGCAGCTCTTCCGCCTTGGCCATGTCGCCATCAGCCTCGGTCAGGGCCTTCTTGCATTCCATCATTGGCGCATCGGTCTTTGCGCGCAGTTCTGCCACCATGCTTGCGGTAATTGCCATTTTTCTCTCCGTATTCAGTTCAATTAGGGGGTTTGTGGAAACGTAGGTTAAAAAAAACGGGGCTAATCTGGAGCCCCGCTTTTCATTCGCGGCCCAATGGGCAGCCCTGTGGATTAAGCAGCGGTGTTTTCCACTTCCACAAACTCGTCGCCTTCTTCGCCGGACACAGCCTTGACCACGTCGTTCACAGCGTTGGCACGGCCTTCCAGGATCGCGTCAGCGATACCGCGAGCATACAGCTCCACAGCCTTGGCCGAGTCATCGTTACCAGGGATCACGTAGTCAATACCTTCTGGGTTGTGGTTGGTGTCAACCACGCCGATCAGAGGAATGCCCAGCTTCTTGGCTTCAGCGATGGCAATCTTGTGGTAGCCCACGTCGATCACGAAAATGGCATCTGGCAGTGCGTTCATGTCTTGAATGCCGCCGATGTCCTTTTCCAGCTTTTCCAGCTCACGAGCAAACATCAGTTGCTCTTTCTTGCTCATGGCTTCCAGGCCGGCTTCTTGCTGAGCCTTCATGTCCTTCAGACGCTTGATCGAGGTCTTGACGGTCTTGAAGTTGGTCAGCATGCCGCCCAACCAGCGTTGGTCAACGTAAGGCACGCCAGCACGTTGTGCTTCGGCAGCCAGGGTCTCACGCGCTTGGCGCTTGGTGCCGACCATCAGCACGGTACCGCGGTTGGCGGTCAGTTGCTTGATGAACTTCTGTGCATCCTGGAACAGAGGCAGGCTCTTTTCCAGATTGATGATGTGAATCTTGTTGCGGCTACCAAAGATGTACTGGCCCATCTTGGGGTTCCAGAAACGGGTTTGGTGGCCAAAGTGGACGCCGGCTTCCAGCATCTCGCGCATCGTAACGGACATATATCTTCTCCGAAGGTTAGGTCTAAAATTCTGCCCAACTATCACGGCCGCCATGCTTTGAACGCTGGCAGCCGCAACACCTTAGGTAGGCAGGTTTGCGATTTTGTTTTTACCCAGCGCAGCAAGCTACACTCGGCAAAACCCTAGGATTCTAACATAGCTCCGGTCAGGCTGCGACAAACCCCATGCGGCCTTGTTTGACCATTGCTTGCCTTTTTTGGCAAGCAGTGGCGCCCGCAACCGCGGGGGCATAGAAAACCTGGGCACAATCTGGCACTCGAATGCACGGTTTTTGCAAACGCTTGCATACGCCGTGCCGTCCCTCCTCTGAACCGCCCCCCTTGTGTTGTTATGAAAATTGCGATCGTTGGTGCAGGCATTGCAGGTATTGCAACTGCATTTGAGCTGATGGAGGCCGGCAACGAGGTCCGTGTTTTTGAACAGCACCGCGCTGCCGGCGAAGAAGCCAGCTTTGCACCCTCCGGCCTGATGTGGCCCTGCGTCATCAACCCCTGGGGTGCCAGCGCCTTTAGCCAGTCCTTGCAGCTGGGCATGGCTCGCCCACCCTTCGCAGAGCTGCGCGCGCAAGGCGCCGTGCTCTCGGCCCCGCGCCGCTGGGCCCGCCGCCAGCAGGCCTTTGCAAAAAAGCAGCGCGACGCCGAAACCTTGCCTGCACTGCAAGCACTGGAGCTATTGGCGATGCAGCGCATGCAGCATGTCCAGGAGCTGCTGGACATCGGTGGCCAGTTCAGCCAGGGCCTGCTGCTGCCGCTGCGCAAGGAGCCCGGTGCCGCAGCGCTGTATGAACTCACCCGCCGCCTGTCGGCCGCGCATGTGGACTACCGGCGCTGCAACGAAGCGGAGGCCCGCGCCATCGAGCCCGGCTTGGCCACTGATATACAGATGGCCTGCGCCATTCACCTGCCCGAGGCCTGGTCTGGCAATGGACGCCTTTTCTCCCAAGGCCTGCTCCAGGCAATGCAGCCCCATGGCCTGCAATTGCACACGCAGCATGCCGTGCGCAGCATCCACAGCACAGGCAGCGGGGTGCGGCTGCAGCTGGCGGACAGCGAGCAGCACTTCGATGCCGCCGTGCTCTGCGCCGGCGGCGACACCAACCGCCTTCTGCGCCCGCTGGATGTGCAACTGCCCAGCGCCGCCATCTGCAGCTACAGCGCCAGCATCCAGATCAGTGAGGAATCGCTGGCGCCGCGCGGCTCGGTGATTGACCTGGAAAACAGCATGATCCTGACCCGCCAGGGGTCACGATTGCGCATCAGCGGCGGCGCAGAGCTGGGCTACCCCGAAAGCGCCGAGCGCATGGAAGAGGCCCGCCACCTGCTCACCAGCGTGCTGCTCGAATGGTTTCCCGGCTGCATCCAACCCAGCCAGTCCATCTTGCAGATGTGGCGTGGCACCCGCCTGACCGTGCCCGACGGCCTGCCCGTCGTGGGCCCATCGGGCATCCCGGGCATCTGGCTCAACACCGCCCATGGTGGCTATGGCTGGGGCTTGTCCATGGGCTGCGCCCACCACTTGCGCCAAAGCCTGATGGGCCACAGCCCCACCGTCGACCCCCAAGCCTTTGGCCTGCAGCGCCTGCGCTGACCCCTGCGCTACGATAGCGCCATGCACCCCGCCGCCGACCGCCCCTACCCTGCGCTGCTCAGCACCCAGCAGATACGGGCGCGCGAGCATGGCATGGCCAGCCAACTCCCCCGCTATACCTTGATGGCCCGTGCCGGCGAAGCCACGGCACGTTTGGCACTGGCCCTGGCACCCCACGCCCGGCAAATCTGGATTGCCTGCGGCGCGGGCAACAACGGCGGCGACGGCCTGGAAGCGGCCATCCACCTGCGGGCTGCCGGCAAGGCTGTGCACCTGTCGCTGGCGACGGGCGCGGGGCGCACGGGCCCAGCCGACGCTGCGCCAGCCGACGCTGCGCAAGCGCTGCAACGCGCCCAGGCTGCAGGCCTGGTCTGCAGCAATGCGCCGCCGGCTGATTTCGACCTGGCCATCGACGCCCTCTGGGGTATCGGCTTGCGCACGGACACCGCCTCCATGCCTCAGGGCCCTGCCCTATCCTGGCTGCAACAGCTCTTGCACACCGAGCGCGATGTGCTGTGCATTGACACCCCTTCTGGCCTGAGCGCCGATACCGGCGCATGGGCAGACTGGCTGGCGGATGCGGTACCGCAAGCACCGCGCGGGCGGCGCTTCACCCTCAGCATGCTGGGGCTCAAGCCCGGCCTGTTCACGCTGCACGGCCGCGACTGGGCTGGCGAGGTCTGGCTGGCCCCGCTCGACGCACACAACCCGATCTGGCGCTGCGACCAGGCAGCTCCCCTGGATGGCACAGGGCTGGATGGAGGCCGCCTGGTCAGCCATGCGCAGGCACCGACGCTGGTGCACCACAGCCACAAGGGCCAATTTGGGGATGTCGGGGTGTTGGGGGGACAGGCATGGGGCGCAGAAGGCCAGGGCATGGAAGGCGCCGCCATCTTGGCGGCCAGCGCCGCCTTGCATGCCGGCGCAGGCCGCGTCATGCTCCACCTGCTGGGCAGCAGCACCCAGTCCGCGCGGCCGGCAGGCATCGCAGCAGACATCATGCTGCGCTCGCTGCCCGGGCTGCAGGCGCTGCGCGGCAGCCTGGTCTGCGGCTGCGGCGGGGGCAGTCTGGTGGCGGCAGCTCTGCCCCAGGCGCTGGCGCATGCGGGCAGCCTGGTGCTGGATGCCGATGCGCTCAATGCCATCGCCAGCAGCGCAGCGCTGCAACAAGCCTTGGTACAGCGTGCCAGCCTAGCCGGGCCCACGGTGCTCACGCCCCATCCGCTAGAGCTGGCCCGCCTGCTGGCCACGGATACCGCCACCCTCCAGCGCGACCGCATTGGCGCGGCACGGCAAGCCGCGCAGCAATGGCAGTGCCTGGTGGTGCTCAAAGGCAGCGGCACGGTGGTGGCCGCGCCCGACGGCCGCTACGCCATCAACCACAGCGGCAATGCACGCCTGTCTATAGGCGGCACCGGCGATGTGCTGGCCGGCTGCATCGGCGCGCACCTGGCCGCCTTGCCGCCAGGCGCTGCATGGGCCGATGCCTGGCAGCCCTTGCTCAACGCCGTCTGGCTGCACGGCCATGCCGCCGACACCTGGCCGCCGCAGCGGATGCTGACGGCCTCACGCCTGGCGCGCAGCCTGCAGCGCCCGGGCTAGCTTGCAGCGCGCCTCAGCCGCGCCCCACAAACGGCATCTTGGTCGCCATCACGGTGTGGAACAGCACATTGCACTCCAGCGGCAGATTGGCCATATAGAGCACCGACTGCCCCACCACATCCACATCCATCAGCGGCTCGGGCGCAATCTCACCATGTGCCTGCATGACGCCCTGGGTCATGCGCATCGCCAGCTCGGTGCCGGCATTGCCCACGTCGATCTGGCCCACGGCAATGTTGTGCTTGCGGCCATCGAGCGCGGCGGTCTTGGTCAGGCCCATCACCGCATGCTTGGTGGCGGTGTAGGCAATCGACATGGGCCGGGGCGCATGCGCCGAGATCGAACCGTTGTTGATGATGCGCCCGCCCATCGGTGACTGCTGGCGCATCACGCGGAAGGCTTGCTGCAAGCAATAGAACATGCCATTGAGATTGACATTGACCACATCCTGCCAGGTCTCGATCGGCAGCTCGTCAATCGGCACGGCTGGCGCGCCGCGCCCGGCGTTGTTGAACAGCATGTCCACCCGGCCAAAATGGGCCACTGCCGCATCGAACAGCGCCTTCACCGCGACCGGGTCGGCCACATCGGTGGGCACCACCAAAGCCTGGTTCGCATCTGCCGCCTGGCTGGCCACTTCCTGCAACGGCTGCGCACGGCGGCCGGCCAGCACCACAGACCAGCCATCCTTCATCAAGGCCAGCGCCGCTGCGCGACCTATGCCGGTGCCAGCACCCGTCACCACCGCAATCTTGCGCGTCTTCTCGGTCATTCGTACTCCTTGGGTCAACAAAAAAGCCAGGCCATCGCAGTGATGGCCTGGCTTTAATCATAGTCACACAATGCGCGTTTAACGGCGCTTGCGCGGGGTCTTCTGTCCCGGCTGTTTACTGGCCCCAGCGCTGCGGTCATTGCCGCGCGTTTTGCTGGCACCGTGCGGTGCACCCTTGGGCTTGCCACGCTTGAGGCTGGCGCGCTGGGCGTCATAGGCCTCATCCCGTCCGTCGCGCTGGCGACTGCCTGGCGACGTTGCCACCTTGGCAGCGCGGGCGGGCGAGGCCGGCGTTTTGGAACCATCCTCGCCATCGCGCACCAGACGGAAGTCGATCTTGCGCGCATCCAGATCAACCCGGCTGACCTGGATCTGCAAGCGCGTGCCAATCGTGTAGCGAATGCCGGTGCGCTCGCCGCGCAGCTCCTGGCGCATCTCGTCAAAGCGGAAGTAATCCCCGCCCAACTCGGTGATATGGATCAGGCCTTCCACATAGAGCTGGTCCAAGGTCACGAACAAGCCAAACGAGGTGACCGCCGAGACCATGCCGCCATACTCCTCGCCCAGGTGTTCGCGCATGTACTTGCACTTGAGCCAGGCCTCCACATCGCGGCTGGCTTCATCGGCGCGGCGCTCATTGGCACTGCAGTGCAGGCCGGCAGCCTCCCAGGCTTGCACTTCGCGCGAGACGCGCTGCACGCGCTCGGCTTGCAGTTTTTGCTTGGGCGCAGCCACGCGGCTGGCCAGGCGCTTGGCGAGCTTGGCCTCCGCCTCGCCCGGCGTGGGCAGCAGGGGCAATTGGTAGCGCTTGCCCGACAAGATGGCCTTGATCACCCGGTGCACCAGCAAATCCGGGTAACGGCGGATGGGGCTGGTGAAGTGGGTGTAGGCCTCGTAGCCCAAACCAAAGTGGCCGCTGTTGATCGGTGTGTAGATCGCCTGCTGCATGGAGCGCAGCAGCATGGTGTGGATCTGCTGGGCGTCGGGCCGGTCCTTGGTGGCCTGCGCAATCGCCTGGAACTCGGCGGGCTTGGGATCGTCGCTGATGGACATGCCCACACCCATGGCCTTCAAGTAGCCGCGCAAGATGTCTTGCTTCTCGGGCGTGGGGCCCTCGTGCACGCGGAAGAGCCCCGGCTGGCCGCCTTGCTGGATAAAGTCTGCCGCGCAGACGTTGGCCGCCAGCATGGCCTCTTCGATCAAGCGGTGCGCCTCGGTGCGGGTGCGCGGCACGATTTTCTCGATGCGGCCGTTTTCATCGCAGATGATCTGGGTTTCAGTGGTCTCAAAATCCACCGCGCCACGGCGGCCACGCGCCAGCAGCAAGGCCTTGTAGACATCGTGCAGGTTGAGCAGATCAGCCACGCGCTCCTTGCGCTTGATCGCCTCTTGCCCCCGGGTATTGGCCAAAATCGCCGCCACCTCGGTATAGGTAAAGCGCGCATGGCTGTGCATCACCGCCGGGTAGAACTGGTAGGCCTGCACCTCGCCATCGGCGGAGACCAGCATATCGGCCACCATGCACAGGCGTTCCACATTCGGGTTCAGCGAGCACAGGCCGTTGGAGAGCTTCTCGGGCAGCATCGGGATGACGCGGCGCGGAAAGTAGACGCTGGTGGCACGGTCATAGGCATCGACATCGATGGCATTGCCGTTTTGCACATAGTGGCTCACATCGGCAATCGCCACCAACAGGCGCCAGCCCTTGGTGCGGCCAATCTTGGTGGGCTCGCAGTACACGGCATCATCAAAGTCACGCGCATCTTCACCGTCGATGGTGACCAGCGGGATATCCGTCAGGTCAATCCGCCCCTTGCGGTCTGCCAGCCGCACTTTGTCGGGCAGCTTCTTGGCCAGGGCCAGACATTCTTCGGAGAACTCATGGGGCACGCCATATTTGCGCACCGCAATCTCGATCTCCATGCCGGCGTCGTCAATCTCGCCCAGCACCTCGATCACGCGACCCACGGGCTGGCCAAACAAAGCCGGCGGCTCGGTCAGCTCGACCACGACGACCTGGCCAGTCTTGGCAGCGCCGATGGCGCCATTGGGGATCAGTACATCCTGGCCGTAGCGCTTGTCCTCAGGCGCCACCAGCCAGACGCCGCTTTCCTGCAACAAGCGGCCGATGATGGGTTGCGCAGAGCGCTCGATGATTTCAACAATGCGGCCCTCGGGGCGGCCGCGGCGGTCGGTGCGCACGATGCGGGCTCGTACCCGATCGCGGTGCAGTACGGCGCGCATCTCATTGGCGGGGATGTAGATGTCACTTTCGTTGTCATCCCGGATCACAAAGCCGTGGCCTTCACGGTGGCCTTGGACTACACCTTCAATTTCTTCTGACAAATTATCTGCTCCTGTTTTGGAAGCCGTTTTTTTGATATACAATCTGATTCTTTCCTGAAATGCCCAGGTGGCGGAATTGGTAGACGCACTAGTTTCAGGTACTAGCGGGTAACTCCGTGGAGGTTCGAGTCCTCTCCTGGGCACCAAGTTTAACGACAAGTACAACTTGTTTTGTGAAAACGGTGAAAAATCAGTCTTTACTGACTGTTTCTACAGTGGTTTTTTAGGAAAGTCGATAAAGGGCACTGCCCTGCATCATCAGCCCAGGTGGCGGAATTGGTAGACGCACTAGTTTCAGGTACTAGCGAGTAACATCGTGGAGGTTCGAGTCCTCTCCTGGGCACCAGACATAAGCCGTTGCACTTTTTGTGCAGCGGCTTTTTCTTTGCCTGTAGCCCAACCGCCTTCCACCCTTACGGCATCCATCTCACTGCAGGGATGCTTTCCGGCGGCCCATGGCAAGACAAACGGCGGCGCACCAGGCAGCCACAGCGCCTTTGCGGAATGCATCCACCCGCACTGCCGTGCTGGATCCGCTGACAACAGGGCCGCACCAAAATTTTCCGCCATTTCAGATTTGGCGCAAAAAATCACCCCTATAATTGCGGCTTCCTGAAAGCCCAGATGGCGGAATTGGTAGACGCACTAGTTTCAGGTACTAGCGAGTAACATCGTGGAGGTTCGAGTCCTCTTCTGGGCACCAAACAGCAAAGGCTGCTGCACACCATGTGCAGCAGCCTTTTCGCTTTGCTGGCCACCAAAAGCTCGGCAGCACCCAGCAGGCCAGCGTTCATCGCTATCTTTTTTGAGAAAATTTTTGCGCTTTCCCCAAAACTGCGTCCAACCCACCCCTATAATTGCTCCATCCTGAAAGCCCAGGTGGCGGAATTGGTAGACGCACTAGTTTCAGGTACTAGCGGGTAACTCCGTGGAGGTTCGAGTCCTCTCCTGGGCACCAAACATCAAGCCATTGCACAACGTGCAATGGCTTTTTTGTTGTCTGCTCCAAACGCTTCCATCTCCGAAGCAATCCCTCAGCAGCACATTCGCAAACGGCATAAAAAAACGCCCTGCGCGATGAGCACAGGGCGTTCGATGCAACGATTGGGACGCTTACTTCTTGAGCAGCGCCTTCAAGGCGTTTTGCAGGCGGCGGGCAGATGCCTCGTCGCTGCCGGTGGCCAGCACCTTGGCCACGTCCTGCTGCCAGGTCTCTTGCGGCGATGGATCATTGCGGCGCGTCAGCAGCTGCAATTGCAGTGCACGGCGGGCAGTGATGTGCTCGGCAGGTGTCGGCACTTCGGCCGCCATCTCCAGGCGCAACATGGCTTCGCGGCCATCACCGGCGGCAGGCGCCGCAATGGCCTGGCCCCAGCTATTGCGCGCGCCACTGGCCAAGCGGCCCAGATCCTGGGCGTTGGGCAGCAGCTCGGCATTGCGCTGGCTCCAGGCATCCATCATCTGGGTCAATGCCTGGCCATGGGCCTGGCTAGCGAGCTTGCGCAAGGCAGCTTGGGCATGCTCCACCGCATCGCGCTGGGCGCGGAAGGCGGCATCGCCCAGGCGCGGGCCACGGTCTTCGCGCGGTGCACGGTCCATGCGGTCACCCCGGCCAAAGCGGTCGTCCGGACCCCGGCGCTCCTGGCCCCGGTCGGGACGCGGGCCCCGGCTGTCGCGGCCATCGCGGCTGTCACGGCGATCACCCGGCTTGCCACCACGGCCCGCAGGCGCTGCCGGCGCATCGCGGCGCATGCCGGGGCGGTCGTCGCCACTGCGCTGTGCAATAACGCGCTTGGCAACGGGCGCTGGCGCAGGTGCGGGGGCTGCAGCTTCTTCAGGCTGCGGCTCGGCGGCACCGTCTTGTGGCACTTCTGCCTCTGCGTCAACCTCTGTTTCAGCAGCAACGTCCAGGTCCGCAGCAGGGGCTGCAGTCTCTGGCTCAGCGCTGGCAACAGGTGCAGCTGCCGGCACTGGAGCTGGAGCAGGCTCTTGCTCCACAGGCGCTTGTTGGGCTTGCAGTGCTTGCTGCAAGCCATCCAAGGCGGCCTGGATCTTTGCGGCATCGCCACTGTGGTTGGCCGCTTCCAATGCCTTGGAGGCATCGAGCACGGCTTGGTCGCGGGCGCTCATGTGGTGCTGCACGCGCTCGCGCTGCTGCGTCTTGCGGGCAAAGGCTTCATCCAGGGGCTTGCGGAAGGCATCCCAAAGCTTTTGCTCATGGCGGCGATCCATCGGCACGCCTTGTGCCTCGGCCTGCCACAGGCGCTGCAGTTCGCGCACGGCATCAATGTTCAGGCTCGGCGCAGCGGCCAGCTCCACGGCCTGGGCAATCATCGCTTCGCGGCGTGCAATGCTGGCCTTTTGGGCGGCGTGCAAAGGCGCGGTGGCCGCATGGTGTGCGGCCTTCCAGGCATCTTGCAGCTCGGCATAGGCCTTTTCGCCCACATGGCCACTGGCGCGCCAGCGGTCGCCAAACTGGAACAGGTCGCGCTGCACGCGCTTCCAGTCGGTCGACGCCTGGTGCGCTTCCACCCAGGCCTTGAGCTCAGCGATCAGTGCCTCGCGCTCAGCGCGGTGCTTGGCACCCTCTTCGCGCACCTTGGACAGCCAGACCTCGACATGCTTGTAGGCAGCGTTGCAGGCTTCGTCAAATTTTTTCCACAGCGCATGGTTGGTGGGGCCGCTTTGGTCGGCCTTCTTCCAATCTTCGCGCAGCTGGCGCAGCGACTCTTGCAGCTTGCGGCCGCCCAGCTCCTGGCCTTCGGGCCGGGTCAGCAGGCCCTGGGCCTTGGCCAGCAGCTCCTCACGCACCTTGTCCGTGCTCCAGCGCTGCCAGCCTTCCAGCTCGCCAGCGGCAATCAGCGCGGTATTGACTTGCGACTCTAGCTCCTGGTCGATCTGCTTGCCGTGCTGCTTCAGAACAGCACGCAGCTGCTGCGCAGCGTTGGATGCGCCCTTGCCATGGCCTTCGGCCGTGTGGGCCTGCAAGGCTTTCAAGGCTTCTTGCACAGCCTGCTTGCCCCGCTTGGCTTCCTGCGGATCGACGGGAGGCTTGGCGGCTGCAGCGCGGGCGGCGGCTTGTTCCGCTTCGGTGGGCAGGCCACGTGCGGCGCGGATCTCATCGGCCCAGACCGGCACGGTAGGCAGCGGTGCTTGTGCATCTTCGGCCGCAGCCAAGGTCAGCTTGAGTGCGGATTGGAAAGCATCCCAGACCAGCAGCAGCTGCGACTTGGACGCATCCAGCATGGTGGGGTAACGCGCTTCCACACTGCCCCAGCTGGCATCGCCTTCGAGCACGGCTGCCTGGTCTTGCCAGTGCTGCACGTCGGTGGCCAGCGCCGCTTCTGCGCCTTGCGCATCTTTGTAGGATTTGGTGGACAGCACTTCGACGCGCTGGGCCAGCAGCACAGCGGCCTCGCGCTGCACCTGCACGCGGTGCTGCAGGTCTTCAATGGTTTTGACGCGCTCGGCCAGCTGAATCTTGAGTGCCGCCAGCGGCTCCTTGGACAGCGGCGCACCGGCCTTGGCCGCATCACGCTGCCAGGCCAGAGCATCGGCAATGTTCAGCTTGGAAGCGCCCAGCAGCTTGCCCGCCTTGTCGGCCCATTCGGCGGCAATGGCCTCCTGGCCTTTGGCGCGGCGCAGCTCTTCCAGGCGTTCGCGGATGGCCTTGGCAGCTCCCTTGTCACGGCCAGACAGCTCCTTGAACACTTCCTGGAGCTGCTCGGCGCCAGGGTTGGTCGCCAGCCATTCGCGCACTTTGGCCGCACGCTCACCCGAGGTGGCTGCCGAAAAAGCACCACCGGTGACACCATCGAGTGGATGGGGTGCAGCGGCCGCCTTGGCAGGTGCGGGGGTTGGCTCAGGAGTTTCGGGCGTCTTGTTGCGCGAGATAAAGGGGAACATGGAGTCAGTTCAGTCGTAAATACGGCCTGCATCGCAAAGCAACGCAGCCATTGGCACATAAAAAAGAGGGAGGCAGGGCTGGGCCTGCATCCAGGGTGCTATTTTGACCGGGATTGGCAAGGACTCCAAGCACACCGGCATCGCTATAAGGTAATTCCCCAGCCACAGGGCCAAAAACAAAGGGCTGGTGCCCTGCGGCCCAGCCCTTCTGATGGCGCTTGCAGCGCCTGGAGCACCTGGCTCTCAGCGTGGCGCCAGGCTGAGCTGGGCATGCGGTGCCCAGTCCTTGTCCTCGCCAAAGCCTTCGGTCTTGGCATTGCCCAGGAAGAGGCGCTCCAGCTTGACGCCCTTGCTGGCCAGGTAGTCGCGCACGGCCACGCCCCGGGCCAGGGCCAGCTCGCGCATGGCGTTGTCCGGCACGCTGATGCTGGTGAGCAGCAAGGTTTCCATCTCGGCGGTCGGGATGTCGGTGGCCATGCCCACCATGTTGCGCGGCTTTTGGATGTCCGCACGCTTGTACACGTCCTTGAGCAGCGCGGGGTACTCGGCAGCGCTTACCTCCTGCACATCCTCGGGCTTGCCGCCAGCGCGTACCGCGCTGCGGCGCTTTTGCGCCAGTACCAGGTCATCGATGCGCGCCTTGCGCCAGCCGTCCTTTTCGCGCTCCAGATCGGCTTGGCCGGCCACCGTCAGCTGCAGCGCCGGGCGGTCTTCCAGCGCCTTGGCCACCTTGTTCAGGTTGTCCTTGCTGGCGGAGTCAAGCAGCGCGCTGCCGGCGGCAAAAGGCACATGGCTGGCCTCGCTGCCGCCACCAAAGGCACCCGAGAGCAGTGCAAACGGCGAGGTCACGGCCTTCATGATCAGGTTGCCGATGACCTTGAAGATGATGGGCGCCAGGCGGAACTGCGGATCGTTGAGCGAGCCGCTGATGGGCAGGTCCAGGTCGATCACACCATTGCGGTCAGCCAGCAAGGCGACCGCCAGCTTGACGGGCAGGCTGGCCGGCGCGCCCTGCACCGCATCGCCAAAGGTCAGCTGGTTCAGCACCAACTTGTTGCTGGCCGTCAGCATCCCCTCTGGCGTTACGTCGTACTGCACATCCACGCTCATCTTGCCGCGCTCGATGCCATGGCCGGCATACTTGATGCTATACGGCGTCAGCGGCGACAGCTCCAGATCTCGCACCTTGCCATGGATATTGAGGGCCAGCGGCTTGACCAGCGGATTGAGTTGGCCGGTGATCTCCAGCGAAGCGGTGCCTTCGGCCTTGCCGCGCAGCTCCAGGTCGGCCAGCTGCAAGCTGCCCGCCTTGGTCTCAGACGAGAAGGCGCCCATGCGGCCGGCCAGTTCAGACAGGTCTGCCGAGTAGTTGGGCCGCACAAAATGGTCGCTGAACTTGACCGAACCACCGGCCAAGGTGATAGGCCCCATGTCAATGACCGGGCCCGTAGCCGGCTCGGGGCTGGGGGCGGGCGCGGGCACAGCGCCAGCACTGGCCTGGGCAGCCTCTGCCGCCGCAGGGGTGGCGGCCTCCGGCGCTGAGCCCGCGCTGGCGCCCAAATCCTGCAGATTGAGTTTGCCGTTTTCCTGGACCACCAGGCGCGCATAGAAGTCCGTCAAGGCCGTCTCGCCCACCTGGACCTTCATGCGCTGACCCGGCACCATGTCCACGGCCAGGCCCCGCAGGCTCAGCAGTTTCCAGTTCAGCAGGTCATCGCCCGCACCCATCAGCCCCATGCCCAGGGTTCCAGACCGCCCGACCGCTGCAGCTCGGCGCTCGGCAGCCGCTGCGCTGTCCGTGTCGCCCTCCTCGTTGCTGGCAGAGGCTGGCGCAGCCACCAAAGGCCGCACGCGGACATCGTCCAGACCTGCATCCCCTTTCAGCCGCAGCACCGGCCCTTTGTCCGATTGGGCAAAGTCAACCGATCCTCTGAAGCTGGCGTCCGCCCGCATCAGGCGCACCGGTAACACCGCAGCGGCATAGGGCTCAAACGCATGGACGGGCAACTGGCTCACATTCAGGCGGCCCGCCACGGCTAAGGGCAGCAAACCGACGGTTCCTTCATACGCGACCCGACCGGGCTCGGCCCGGCCGCTGCCGATGCGGCCCGAGACTTTGAGCGGCGAGGGCTTGGCCTTGGTAGCCAAAGGCGCAAAGTTGCGCAGCTCCATATCCCAACCCGTCAGCCGCGCGCTCACCTTGCGCGCTGTCGATTCATCCAAAAAGGCCACATTGGCACCCTTGATGGCCAGCAGGTCCAGCTGCACATCCCAGGGTTTGCTGGCCGCCGCACCTGCTTTGGGCTCGGGCACTGGCTTGGACCCGGGCTTGCCGCCGCTTTTGCCTGCTTGCGATGCGGCAAGCCAGTCTTCAAACATCATGCGGCCGCTTTTGTCGCGCGAAACGCCCAGTGCCGGCTCCAGCAATTGCACCGTGCCGAGCTTGACCGTCTGGGCGGCGGTGTCCATCACGCCATCCTTGATCAACAGTTGGCGCAGCTCCAGCAGGTTGTTTTTGCCTTTCAACCCGATTGCCGGCCCATGGGGCGAGGCACAATTGCTGGGGCTGTTGCACTGCAAAGCCACCTGGGACACTTGCAGCTCCGCCAGCTGAATCTTGAGCGCGGCACCATCGCGGCTCAGGTGCATCTGGCTGTCAATCGTGCCCGTCACGCCGGGCTCAATCACCCCGGTGAGGTAGGAGGCGCCCAGCTGCAAAGGCAGGCCGGTGGTGGTCACGTCCACCTCGGCCATCTGGTCCGTCGCCTTGCCGGAAAACACCAGCCGGCCTGTCGACGGCACGCCTTGCGCGCCCGACAGCCCCGATTCGCCGGAGAAGCTGAACGGTTCCTGAAACGGCCAGGCCAGCTGCTGCGCCTCCAGGCTAAAGTCATCGAGCTGCACGCGCGCAGGCAAGGGCACGCTCTCATCCAGCCACACCCCGCGCAAACGGCTCAGCTTGATCGCATCAATCTGCAGCGACCACGGCGTTTTGCTGCTGCTGCTGGCGCTGGCCGGCGCTGGCGCAGCGCCGCTCTCCGCCTGCGGCGCAGCACCAGGGTCCTTGTCCGCCACCGCCTCGCTTTGGCGGCCGGGCAGTGGTTGGCCCTGGGCATCGAGCAGGCTCAGCTGGCCATTCTTGCCCCGCTTGAGGGACAGCTGCGCGCCATCCAGCGCCAGCTGCGAGATATGCACCTTGCCCAGCAGAGGCTGCACATCCGCCAGCTGCACATCGAGCCGCTCCCAGCCCAGCAATTCGCCGTTGGCCGCATCGTGCACCTGCACACCGGTGGCATGCACCTCGCCGCTCAGGCGCACCTGCGTTTTGTCCTGCTGCTCAAAGGCCAGTGCCAGGTCGGCATTGAGCACACCGGCAACCAGCTTGACAGGCAAGGACGCGGGGATATAGGCCAGGTAGGGCTGGAGGTCGAGGTCCTTGATCGCAAATTTGGCCTCGGCCTTGCGGTCGTCGGCAAAGGGCGTGGCCTCGGCACGGCTGGCAAACTGGCTGCCATTGAGTGCAAAGGCCAGCTGGGGCAGCACCTTGATCTCGCGCTTGGACTCGAGGTTGCTCAGAAACGGAATGCCCAGCTGCAGGTCCTTGAGCTCATGGGTCTGGCCCACCGTGTCGTCACGGAACTGCAGTTGGCCCTCTTTCAACTCGATGTTGTAGAGCGCAAAGTGGGCCGTCTTGCCGTCATCGGGCGTCGGCTGCGGGCTGCGCAGCTTTTGCAGTATGTCGTCAAAATCAAATGTGCCCGGCGCAGTCTGCGCAACACGCAGCACCGGCTTGTCCACCTGGATGGCATCGAGCACCGGCGCCAGCCGAAACAGGGACTGGATGTCGGCATCCACATAGATGCGCTCCACCGCCAGCATGGCCGCGCTGCCCGCCTGGGGCCCGGCAATCTGCAGGTCACGCAGCGTCAGCTCCAGCGACCAGGGCTTGAACTCCACCGCCCCGATGTGGACCGCACGGCCCAGCTTTTCCGTGGCGAGCTTCTCACCCTGGGTGCGCAGCAGCCACGGCAATAGCAGCCAGGACAATGCCCACAGCAGCAGCAGCGCCAGCAGGCACCAACCCAGACGGCGTAGCCAGCGCAGGCCCAGGGCTTTTTTCTTGATGGTTTCTTGTGTTTCGCTCACGGCGACGATCCTCAGTCAGAGTCAATACGGCCCAATGCATAAGGCCCCACTGCAGGGACGGCGGCGACAGCCTGTTGCCCAGCGTGGCAGCGGCCTGGCGCGTCCATGGGCCATTGTGCACAAATACGCCGCTGCGGCGACGCTGACTTAGCACACAAAGGCGGCATCTGCGGCTGGTTCACAATCGTTGATGGCGGCGACGCCACAGTCCACCGTCCAAGGAGCGCTGGAACACTGCCTATATATATAGAGGGATGCACGGAGTTTCCATAGCGACGACGCTGAAACCCTGGGCGACCAGCCCAAGGCCCTGGCTTGGATCGAACATGGCTCCCGGCGATCCGCTGCAGGGCCTGCTTTGTCCACCGCTGCGGCAGGCCTGCAAAAGTTGCCCTGCAGTGCATCCCCATTCGCCTCCATCCTCCGCACAGGGCCAGGGTTGTGCCAAAGCGGCTCTTGCTTGGCGCCATCACCCCGGTCAGCGCATCGCCCCCTTCCACGGCGGGCCCGCCAAGCCCGTACAAGACGGCGGGCAGCGCAAAAATCCAACGCCATGGCAGTGATTTTTGGAAAAAAAGCATTTATACCAGGGTACAAATACCAAAAACCTGTGCCGATAGCGGGTTATTGGCATTTTTATCCTGGTTTTTATACAGTTTTTTGATGTTTACAAGCCCATCGACTCCTGCGCAGATGACCGCTTGATGACGAAAGTCGCTCGGCCCAAATGAGGACAGCATTTTCTGCTGCACCCCTGCGCAGGATGGCATCTCACTTGCCAAGCCGCTGCGCGGGGCTGGCGCCGCTTTTAGGCCCGCGATGGCTGGCGGCACAGATAAAAAAAGAGCGTTAAATGCATACAGCATTTGACAAAGATTCAGATTTCAGCAGTTCAACCATCTGCATCACCTTATAAAAAACAGTTGATGCAGGCTATTCAAGCCGCCGCAGCGCTGCGCTGATGGCGGAACCGGTTGGCACTTTTTCCGCCTTCCCGCCGGGTCTTTGCCGCCTTGCCGGCCCCAGCCGCAAACGCCGATGCCCGGTCTTGCTATACACCTTTTCTTATTACTTTTTATTCTGATTTTACAAATCAATAGTGTTGACTGCTTATTAAGCAAGCTTCTAGAATTCACCCCATCGCATTAATTGCTGATTTTTTAGTCAACACCCCTCACGGTGTTTTGATCGTAGCCCCTGACACGCAAGAGCGTGCTTGAAACGACAAAGGGCCGTCTGCAACGCAGACAGCCTGCCGGTGACCGCACAGGACAGTGCGGCTCCACCCTGCCAGACCCCAGCCCGGTGCACTATCCGCCGGGCTATTGGAGGTGGTGGGACTTAGAAAGGAAAAATCCCTATGACGGCTCCCGCGCAAGTGGATGCCGGTGTGCGCTCATTGAGCGCCACCATCAGTCGTGGTCTGATGACCATGGCGCACAACAGTTTTGCTTTGATTGGTCTGGTGGTGGCGTTCTGCGCCCTCACCCTGGTGTCGCGTGATGACCTGCGCCATGCCGGAGAGGCGCAGCTGCGCAGCTGGCTGCAGGCCCGCACCCACACTGCAACGACTCCGGACCTGGCTGGTGCAGAGGCAGAGGCAGAGGCCACCGTGGGCGATGATGCCGCCATGATGGCTGCGGTCGATCGCGCCACGGCCACCAATCCGCAGCAGTTGCCCAGAAACCAGGCAGCTGTCGCTTACTGGCTGGCCAAGAAGTACCGGGTTGCGCCCGAGCCGCTGGCGGTCCTGGTGTCTGAGGCCTACCTGGTCGGCAAGGAAACCAAGCTGGACCCCACCCTGATCCTCGCGATCATGGCTGTCGAATCCAGTTTCAACCCCTTTGCCCAAAGCTCGGTCGGTGCCCAGGGCCTGATGCAGGTGATGACCAAGATCCACACGGACAAGTACGAGAATTTCGGCGGCCACTTTGCGGCCTTCGATCCGGTTACCAATTTGCGCGTGGGCGTCAAGGTGCTGCAAGAGTGCATTGAGCGGGCTGGCTCGCTTGAAGGTGGGCTCAAATACTATGTGGGCGCTGCCAACCTGCCGACCGACGGAGGCTATGCCGCCAAGGTGATGGCCGAGCACTTCCGCATCAAGCAAGTGGCCGATGGCCGTGGCAACGCCCCCAAGGCGCCTATCGCCCCGGCAGCCAAGCCTTCGTTGTCTGCCAAGGCAGAAGCACCCGCAGCTGCAGATACGATGGCCGACAAAGCCAAGGCGGCCAGCAACAGCGCAGCGGCTGGTGTTGCAGAGACGGTTGCCCTGGTCAACAAGCCAAGCTCGCTCCCGGCTGCCGCAAAAGCCGATGCCAGCACGGTGGCCATGGGCTCCTGACCGCCTGGTCTTGACTCCGTCCCCCTGCAAGCACCCATCCGGGTGCTTTTTGCTTTTTGCCCGGAATTGACCGACCCGCACGATAGACCCATTGCCCCAGCCCGCTGTGGCCTCGGCTACACTAGCCGGGTACGCGACTGGCGATAGACATCTGTATGACCGGATTGTTGACGTGGAATGCGGGCCCGGCCTGCAGCAACCACCGGGGAGCGTACCGTGCAGTGCCACGGCGAGCTATTCGCCCGCCGCACCCGCCACGTGTTAGCCGTGCGCCTGGGCAGCCCCTGTTTTTGCCATCTTCACTGCTGGCAGGCAGGGCTCACTACTGACTCCAACGACCGCCATGTACCAACGTAACATTCTTGTCGAACAGACCGACGCAGAACTCTTTGCGGCTATCCAGGCCGAAAACCAGCGCCAAGAGCAGCACATCGAGCTGATCGCCAGCGAAAACTATGCCTCCCCTGCCGTGATGTGGGCCCAGGGCACCCAGCTGACCAACAAGTACGCTGAAGGCTACCCGGGCAAGCGCTACTACGGTGGCTGCGAATTTGTCGATATCGCCGAAAAGCTGGCTATCGACCGCGTCAAGCAACTGTTCGGCGCCGATGCCGCCAACGTGCAGCCCCATTGCGGCGCCTCTGCTAATGAAGCCGTCTTCCTGGCTTTCTTGAAGCCCGGCGACACCATCATGGGCATGAGCCTGGCCGAAGGCGGTCACCTGACCCACGGCATGCCGCTGAACATCTCCGGCAAGTGGTTCAACGTGGTCTCCTACGGCCTCAACGAGAAGGAAGAGCTGGACTACGACGCCATGGAAAAGAAGGCGCACGAGACCAAGCCCAAGCTGATCATTGCCGGCGCCTCGGCCTATTCGCTGGAAATCGACTTTGCCCGCTTTGCCAAGGTGGCCAAGGACGTGGGCGCGATCTTCATGGTGGACATGGCCCACTATGCCGGTCTGATTGCCGCCGGTGAGTACCCCAACCCCGTGCCCCATGCCGACATCGTGACCACCACCACCCACAAGAGCCTGCGCGGCCCCCGTGGCGGCGTGATCCTGATGAAGGCCGAGCACGAAAAGGCCATCAACTCGGCGGTGTTCCCCGGCCTGCAAGGCGGCCCGCTGATGCACGTGATCGCGGCCAAGGCCGTGGCCTTCAAGGAAGCGCTGGCGCCCGAGTTCAAGACCTACGCCCAGCAAGTCAAGACCAATGCCCGCATCGTGGCCCAGACCTTGACCGAGCGCGGCCTGCGCATCATCTCGGGCGGTACCCAAAGCCATTTGATGCTGGTGGACCTGCGCGCCAAGGGCATCACCGGCAAGGAAGCCGAAGCCGTGCTGGGCGCTGCCCACATGACGATCAACAAGAACTCCATCCCCAACGACCCGGAAAAGCCGATGGTCACCAGCGGCATACGTATCGGTACGCCCGCGATGACCACCCGTGGTTTCAAGGACGAAGAGGCGCGCCTGACCGCCAACCTGATCGCCGACGTGCTGGACAACCCGCGTGACGAGGCCAACATTGCTGCCGTGCGCGCCAAGGTCAACGCCCTGACCGCTCGTTTCCCTGTCTACCGTTAATGCGCTGAGCTGCGCCCGCGCCTATGAAATGCCCCTTCTGCAGCCATCCCGACACCCAGGTGGTGGAAACCCGTGTTGCAGAAGACGGCGGCTTTGTACGGCGCAGGCGCCAGTGCGGCCATTGCGAGAAGCGCTTTACCACCTATGAGCGGCCCGAGGTCAGCCTGCCCGTCATCGTCAAAAAGGACGGCAGGCGCATCGACTACGACCGCAGCAAGCTGCGCGGCTCGTTCAGCCTGGCGCTGAGAAAGCGCCCGGTAAGCATTGACAATGTGGATATGGCGCTTGAGCATGTTGAGGACAAACTGCGCACCTTGGGTGCCCGCGAGGTGCAGACCCATCTGATTGGCGAGCTGGTCATGGCCGCGCTGCAAAAATTGGACAAGGTGGCCTACATCCGCTATGCCAGCGTCTACCGCAGCTTCGAGGACATTGACCAGTTCAAGTCCATCGTCGATGAGGTGACCACCCCGCCGCCCGAGCCCAAGAAAGACAGCGCCCGTAAAAAGGACTGAGCCACAAAAAATGCGAACCCCAGGGTTCGCATTTTTGTTGCTGCACTTGCGGCGGCCCGCGCAGACCGCAGATCCGCGCAGCCGCCTCGGCGTTACGGCGCCTCGGCCGCAATCGGCGCCACGCTCAGCACCACATCGCTGTTCTGGGCGCGGTGGCGCAAGGCATGGTCCATCAGCACCATGGCCAGCAAGGCCTCGGCAATCGGTGCCGCGCGGATGCCCACGCAGGGGTCGTGCCGGCCCTTGGTGATGACCTCGGTGCTCTTGCCGTCGGTATCGATCGACTCGCGGGGGCTGATGATCGAGCTGGTGGGCTTGATGGCGATGCGGATCTCGATGTCCTGCCCGGTGCTGATGCCGCCCAGAATGCCGCCGGCATTGTTGCTGCGAAAGCCTTGGGGGCTGAGCGAATCGCCATGCGTGGTGCCGCGCTGGCCCACGCTGTCAAAACCAGCGCCAATCTCCACCGCCTTGACGGCATTGAGCCCCATCATTGCGTAGGCGATATCGGCGTCGAGCTTGTCATACAGCGGCTCGCCCAGACCGACGGGCACACCGCTGGCCTGCACCCGGATCAGCGCGCCACAGGAATCCCCCGCTTTGCGCAGCGCATCCATATAGTCTTCATAGCGGCTAACGTCGGCCACCGGCGCGAAAAACGGGTTGTTGGGCACATGCGCCCAGTCCTCAAACGGCAGGGCCACCTCACCCACCTGCAGCATGCAGGCGCGGAATTCGGTGCCAAACTTCTCTTTCAGCCACTTCTTGGCCACGGCACCAGCGGCCACCGTGGGCGCCGTCAGCCGGGCCGAAGAGCGACCACCGCCGCGCGGATCACGGATACCGTATTTGTGCCAGTAGGCATAGTCGGCATGGCCAGGGCGAAAGCTTTGCGCAATGTTGGAGTAGTCCTTGCTGCGCTGGTCGGTATTGCGGATCAGCAGCGCAATCGGCGTGCCCGTGGTCTTGCCTTCGTAGACGCCCGAGAGGATCTCCACGCTGTCGGGCTCATTGCGCTGGGTGACAAACTTGCTGGTGCCGGGGCGCCGGCGGTCCAGGTCGAACTGGATGTCTGCCTCGCTCAACGCCATGCCGGGTGGGCAGCCGTCAATCACGCAGCCAATCGCCGGGCCATGGGATTCGCCAAAGTTGGTAACAGTAAACAGGGTGCCGAAGGTATTGCCGCTCATAGCCCCGCATTATCACTGATGCCAGTACCCCGCGCAGCCCCGCAGGGCTCACCAGCAGGGCATGTCGCCGCCCGGTGGCTGGCCGGCATGGGGCCAGGCGCTGGGCAGGCCCTGCAGCACAGCGCTGTGGCGTACCGCCTGCAAGTGCCCAAAGCCGGTGTCCAGCGCTTCCAGGTAGGCTGCGCCCGGCACCTCGCCTTGCGCCGGCGCAGCAGGCACCGGCCTTTGGCCCATGGCCTGCAGCCACTGCGCCACCCGCGCCAGCGACACCTGCACATGCCAGCTGCCGCCCACGCTCGCCTGGCGGTAGAGCGCGGCCTGGATGCCAAAGGCCAGCAAAAAGCCCGCGCTGTAATCCAGAATCTGCAGCGGCAGCGCCCGCAACCCATCGCTGCCAAAAGCCTGCCCCTCGGCCCAGTTGATGCCGCAGACCGTCTGCACCAGCGAATCAAAACCGCGCCGGTCGGCCCAAGGGCCGCTGCGCCCATAGGCGGACAGGCTGGCATACACGATGCCGGGGCGCAGCCGGGCGGCGGATGGCGGATCCAGGCCCAGTGCATCCAGCGCGCCGGGCCGGTAGCCCTGCAATAGCACATGGGCCTGGCTTAGCAAAGCTGCCATCTTCGATTGCCCCTCCGTTGATTTCAGGTCCAGCAAAGCCGAACGCTTGCCCCGGCTCAAATCAGCAATGGCCTCGATATTGGGCAGGCCCGGCCCATTGAGCATCAGCACATCGGCCCCCTGCGCCGCCAAGCTGCGCGCCGCCACCGGCCCGGCCAGGATGCGGGTCAGGTCCAGCACGCGCAGGCCATCCAGCGGTCGAGGCTGTGCGGGGGCAGGCCATTCAAGGGGCGCTGCGGGCTTGTCGCTGTCCAGCTGCGTGATGGACACCAAGGGCTGCGCGGCCACCGCTGCGCTTTGCGGATGCGCGCGCCATGCTTGCAGGCTGCGCGC
Organism: Comamonas sp. BIGb0152; assembly: GCF_024809975.1. Classification (GTDB taxonomy): domain Bacteria; phylum Pseudomonadota; class Gammaproteobacteria; order Burkholderiales; family Burkholderiaceae_C; genus Comamonas. Next base: position 119,494 of record NZ_JANUDY010000008.1, on the reverse strand, counting down.
TGCCGCCACCACCAGGCCCAAGGCTGCAGCACGCTCCTCCACGGCTGGCGCCGCCCAGCCCTTTAGCGCCTCTGCCACCTGCTGCCGGGTGGTGGCAGCCCCGGTGGGCAGCCCCAGCAAGCGCAGCACGCCATCGCGGTGGTGCTCAAAATTGGCATGGATGCGCAGCCAGCCCGGCTCACCCAGATCGGCACCACAGGCATACAGGCCCGAGATGGGCGCCCACAAGTTCGGCTGCTGGCCATCGAGTGTGAAATAGCCGCTGCACTCGGCCAGCACATGGCCCACATCCACGGCCACTTGGGGCATGGCCTGGTGCTGGCGGCGCTGGTAAATCAGCGCGCTCGCCAAGCTGCTGGCAGCCACGCCAGCCGGTGCGGCAACATCCAGGCAAAAGCTCGATGGATAGGCCCGGCCATCGCCGCTGAGTGCCAAGCCGCTCTCGTCCCCAGCCAGGTCGGGCAGGCCGGCCTGCTGCCAGAGCGTTTGCACGGCATCGCGTATGGCGGCATGCAGCAGGCCATGGGCTGCATCGGTGGTAGTGTTTGTGGTGGCGGTGGTGGTAGCGGGCAAGGCATTCTCCGGATTGGGACTGAACTGCTGCCATTGCAAGCCCGCCTGCGCCAGCGGTCAATCTTGATTGGCCGGGTACACATGCAAGGCCGCCCGCACTGCAGTAGCATGGCCCATGGACCGCGCCCCACCAGCCCCAGCCCCAGCACCCGCCAGCCACCATGACAGCCCCTGGCTCGACAGCCAGCAAGCCGCTGCGCTGCTGGGCGTGCAGCGCGCCAGTCTCTACGCCTATGTCAGCCGGGGCCTGCTGCGGGCACATACGCAGCCGGGCCAGCGCGGCCATGTCTATGCCCGCATCGATGTGCAGCGCCTGGCGCGCCAGCGGCAAACCGTTCGCAACCCAGCAAGGCTGGCCCGCTCAACGCTGGACTGGGGCACGCCGGTGCTGCATTCGGCCATCACCCAGGTCGCCGGCGGCCAGCTGTACTACCGGGGCCGCAACGCGCTGCAATGGGCGCAGCATGCGGGGCTGGAGGAAACCGCCGCACTGCTGCTGGGCCAAGAGCCCAGCCCCGCGCCGCACACCCGCGAGGCAGGCGCAACCCCTGAGCCGGTAGCCGCAGCGCATCGGGCCAGGCCGCCGTCCGCGCCCTTGCCCCCGGCCGCGCAAGCACTCAGCGCCTGGCACAGCCTGCCGGCCCAGGAGCCAGACGCGCACGACCCTAGCTGGCCAACGCGGTTGCTGCAACAGATGCGCTGGGTGCTGACCGGCCTGCCGGCCGATGCGGCGGCGGCGGTAGCGGGGGTAGCGGCGGCCCAAGCCGAGCAGCGCATGCCGGTTCATGTGCAACTGGCCACTGCCTGGCAACTGGATGCGGCAGGCCAACACACCCTGCGCCAAGCCTTGGTGCTGTGCGCTGACCATGAACTCAATGCCTCCAGCTTTGCGGCGCGGGTGGTGGCCTCAACGGGCGCCAGCCTCCATGCCAGCCTGGGCGCAGGCCTGGCGGCACTGACAGGACCGCTGCACGGGGGGATGACGGCGGTCATCGACCAGCACTGGGACGAGTGGCATGCTGCGCCGCAAGCCAGCGCCACGCTGCCCGCATCGCTGGGCCAGCTGCTGGCCGACACCCGCAGCAGCGGCAGCCCGCATTACTGCGCCGGCTTTGGCCATCCACTCTACCCAGCGGGCGACCCGCGCAGCCAGCGGCTGCTGAGCCTGCTGGCACACGACCCCCATCGCAGCAGCCTGCTGGATTCCGTCCACCGCCACACGGGCCTGCATCCCAGCCTGGACTATGCGCTGGTCGCCATCCAGCGCAGCCTGGGTCTGCCGGCAGGCGCGGCCTTTGTGCTGTTTGCACTGGGCCGCACGGCCGGCTGGTTGGCGCACGCGCTGGAGCAGCGCCAAAGCGGCCAACTGATCCGCCCCCGGGCGCAGTACGTTGGGCTGCCTGCAGAGCCGGCGCAACAGGCCAAGGACACCGCCGCAGCCAGCGACACGCTCGGCGCCCTTCCCGGGCGCATCATCCGCTTTTGATGCCAGCCTTGGTGGCTGCGCACTGTGGGCTTGCACCAGGCGTAAAAAAGCGGCCTCGCGGGCCGCTGGGTGGGCGGATGACCGGCTTGCACGCCCAGCTGCGCCGGTCAGGCACTCAATCGGATTCGCCGTCCACCGGCCAGTCGCGGATATAGGCCTTGAGCATCTTGTTCTCGAAGTTCTGGCTGTCAACGACGGCCTTGGCCACGTCGTAGAAGCTGATCACGCCCATCAGCATTTTCTTGTCCATCACCGGCATGTAGCGGGCATGGCGGTCTAGCATCATGCGGCGCACCTCGTCCATGTCGGTTTCCATCGTGCAGGTGAGCGGTGCATCGTCCATCACGCTGCGTACAAGAATATTGCCTGCCGTGCCGCCGTTGTTGACGATGGCCACAATCACTTCGCGGAAGGTCAGCATGCCCACGATATCGCCGTGCTCCATCACCACCAGCGAGCCGATGTCTTTCTCGGCCATGGTCTGGATCGCATCGCCCAGCGGGTCGTTGACGCTGGCCGTGTAGAGGGTGTTGCCTTTGAGGCGGAGGATATCGCTGACTTTCATGGGTGTCTCCTTTTACCGTTCTCATCCACGCGGGTTGCGGCCCATTGTGGCCCTTTGTGGCCTGTTGCATGCACACGCATCGGCGACAGGCCCGCCAGCGCAGGTCTGCTAAATATAGCCGACAATGCCCGTCCAGAACGACAACATCACGGAGATACGCCATGCCCGGCTATACCGATCCCGGCTTTGACACCCTGAGTCTGCACGCCGGCGCCCAGCCAGACCCTGCCACCGGGGCCCGCGCCGTCCCCATCCACCTGACCACCTCCTTCGTCTTCGAATCCAGCGACCACGCGGCCAGCCTGTTCAACCTGGAGCGCCCCGGCCACGTCTACAGCCGCATCAGCAACCCCACCAATGCGGTGCTCGAGCAGCGCGTGTCGGCACTCGAAGGCGGCGTAGGCGCCATTGCCGTCGCCAGCGGCCAGGCGGCACTGCACCTGTCGATTGCCACCTTGATGGGCGCGGGCAGCCATATCGTTGCCAGCACCGCACTTTATGGCGGCAGCCAGAACCTGCTGCACTACACGCTGGCCCGCTTTGGCATCGAGACGACCTTTGTCAAACCCGGCGACATCGATGGCTGGCGCGCTGCCGTGCGGCCCAACACCAAGCTGTTCTTTGGCGAGACCGTGGGCAACCCGGGCCTCGATGTGCTGGACATCCCCACGGTCTCGGCCATCGCGCACGAGGCCGGCGTGCCCCTGCTGGTGGACTCCACCCTGACCTCGCCCTGGCTGATCAAACCCTTTGAGCACGGCGCCGACATCGTCTACCACTCGGCCACCAAGTTCCTCTCGGGCCATGGCACCGTCATCGGCGGCATCGTGGTCGATGGCGGCAGCTTTGACTGGGAAAAATCCGGCCGCTTTCCCGAGCTGACCGAGCCCTATGACGGCTTTCACAACATGGTGTTCAGCGAAGAGTCCACGACCGGCGCCTTCTTGCTGCGCGCCCGGCGCGAAGGCCTGCGCGACTTTGGCGCCTGCATGAGCCCGCACAGCGCCTGGCTGATCTTGCAAGGCATTGAGACCTTGCCGCTGCGCATGGAGCGCCACATGCGCAACACCGAAAAGGTGGTGCAATTTCTGGCCAGCCACCCCATGGTCAGCCGGGTCGGCCACCCCATGCTGGAGAGCCACACGTCATACGCGCTGGCGCAAAAGCTGCTGCCGCGTGGCGCGGGCTCGGTGTTCAGCTTTGACATCGCCGGCAACCGCAACCAGGGCAAAAAGTTCATCGAGACGCTCAAGGTCTTTAGCCACCTGGCCAATGTGGGCGATTGCCGCTCCCTGGTCATCCACCCGGCCAGCACCACGCATTTCCGCATGCAGGACGACGCCCTGCTGCAAGCGGGCATCAGCCAGGGCACCATCCGCCTGTCCATCGGCCTCGAGGATGCCGAGGACCTGATCGATGACTTGAAGCGCGCGCTCAAAGCCGCAGAGAAGGCCGCATGATGGAGATCCGCGCCTTTGCATCACCAGATACGCCAGCAGTGATCCAGCTCTGGCAGGACTGCGGCCTCTACCGTCCCTGGAACGATCCGCACAAAGACATAGCGCGCAAGCTCAGCGTCTCGCCCGAGCTGTTCTGGGTCGGTGTCGATGCCCAGGGCCAGGTGATGGCCAGCATCATAGTTGGCTACGACGGCCACCGGGGCTGGATCAACTACCTGGCCGTCCACCCCGCACACCAACGCCAGGGCCATGCCAGGCAGCTGATGCAGCAGGCCGAAGCGGCGCTCACTGCGCTGGGCTGCCCCAAGCTCAACTTGCAGGTGCGCAGCGGCAACGAGGCGGTGATCGCCTTCTACGAAAGCCTGGGTTACAGCAACGACCAGACCGTGAGCCTGGGCAAACGCCTGATTGCTGACATCTAGCCTCAGCCACACCATCGGAACACAGACATGCGAATCCAAGTTCAAGGTGCCGACCTTTATGCCTACACCGGCGGCAAAGCCTTCGATGCCAGCCAGCCCACGGCCCTCTTCATCCACGGTGTGCTTTGCGACCACAGCGTCTGGGCGCTGCAAAGCCGCTACCTGGCCAACCACGGCTGGAATGTGCTGGCCATTGACCTGCCCGGCCACTGCAAAAGCACGGGCGAGGCGCCGCAAAGTGTGGAGCAAGCCGCCCAATTCATCGAACAGCTCCTGGATGCGGCAGGCCTGCAACAGGCCGCGCTGATTGGCCACAGCTGGGGCAGCTTGATTGCCATGGAAGCAGCCGCACGCTTGGGCGCGCGCATCAGCCATCTGGCCTTGGTGGGCACCGCCGCTCCGATGAAGGTAGCACCCGCCTTGCTGGACCAGGCCCTGCATGCACCAGACCAGGCCATCCGCTTGGTGCAAACCTTCTCGCGGGCCACCTTGGCGCCACCATCGGGTGCCGGCAGCTGGGTGTTTGGCGCCGGCATGGCCCTGGCCCGCCGGGTACAGGCCAGCAACCCACACACCAACTTGCTGCACACCGGCTTTGTGGCCTGCGACCGCTACAGCAACGGCCCCCATGCGATGGCGGCCCTGGCCTGCCCGGTGCTGTTTGTGCTGGGCGAGCAAGACCAGATGACGCCGGCCAAGGCCGCTCGCAGCCTGGTGGATGCAGCCCAGGCTGCCGGCAAGCAGGTGCGCGTCGAGATGGTTCCCAACGGCCACAACCAGATGGCTGAATCACCGGATGCCACCCTGTTTGCCCTCCACCGCTTTCTGAGCGCCCCGTAGCGGCTTGCCTGCCGTCCCCGGCCGTGGTGTTGGCCAGGTTCGTCGCCTTTGCCTTTGCATAATTGCTTTTGTTTTTATAGCAGGAGATCAAGTATGTATCTCGCGTAATAAGGCGTAAGCCTCTGCTCAAAACGGCGACCCAGCTTTGTAAATGCGTTAGCCTATCTGTTCGGCCAATGGAGGCCGCATCGTTTCACCGCTACCAGGCGCGAACCGGATAGACAGGATTTATGCACTACACGGCCCTCCCCAGCTTGCTCAAACACTGCCAGGCACAGCCCTGGCATTTGTTGCGCCCCCGTCTGCCGATGGATGTGGATCGCTGGGCAGAGACCTGGGCCGACCGGCTGGCCAACCTGCATGAGTTTGCCAGCCACGGTTACTACGGCCTCGATGTGCAGGACCTGGACGCCGACAGCCAGCGTGCGGCACGCAATGGCTGGCGCCGGGCGGCACTGCAGTCGCTGGCGTTGCTCGACCTGGCCTACAGCCGTGGCCTGCCCCCGCGCTCCATGGAAAGCCTGTTCGAGCATGTCTTGCACTGGTGCAATGAATACGCGGGCTTCCTGCGCAGTGATGCCGGCCTTGCAAGCCAGCTGCGCCAGCCCATCGATCCCGTCTCCAACAACTATCCGGCAGCAGTGCAACTGCTGGCCATGCCCGTATTGTTGGAGCGCCAGGAGCTGATCCCCGGCATTGTCGAGCGCCTGCTGGGCAACCGCTGCGACTGCCTGCTCGACTACCTGAGCGCTGTCGCCTGCGACAAGGAAGAGGCCTCCGCCCAGGTGTTCTGCCCCAAGCCCTATGCCGATCTGATGGCCTTCTTCGAGCCAACGGAGCTGGGCACCGAGCCTTTGCAGCACTACCTTGACACGCATTACAGCAGCCAGCCCCATCCGGCGCTTGCCGCCATTGGCCGGCTGATTGGCATCGGCGAGCAGCACCCCCACTGGGCCTGGGAGGTCGCTGCGCTGGTGGTGCTCTATGAGCTCGACGACAGCAGGCTGAGCGCCTATACCTGCTACCCCGCCGATATGGTGGCCCTGGCCCGCCAGCGCTTGGCCGTCAATGAGCTGAGCTTTGCCGCCCACTGAGCGGGGCGCGTGCCATGCGGCTCTGTCTGTCTGTCTGTCTGTCGGGTGGGTGCCCGGCTAGCCGCCCGATCTAGCGCATTAATTGCTGGGGCATCAAGCCTCAAGCCTTGACCGGCGCCGCTTGCAGCGCATCATCCGGGGCCTGGTCTAGCGCCTGCGCTGGCCCATCGGCCTCAGGCGCTTGCGCAGGCGCTTCATCGGGCAGCCACTGGCGGCGTTCCAGCAGTGCAATCAAGGCCATCTGGTCCAGACCGCTGTGCCACCACAGCGGCTCGGTCGCCTCGTTCCTGTCCAGCATCAGGGCCGCGACCAAGGGGGCAGCCAAGGTCTGGGCCGGCTCAATCAGCAGCACATAGCGCATGTCCTGCTGGCTCTCTGTCCCTCCGGTGGCGGACCTGCGTTCATCCACATCGACCACCGCCCCCACCCAGTCCAGCTGGCACAGCACATCCAAGGCGCGGTGCAGTTGCACATCCTCCACCTGCAGGCCCTTGGCCAGCTGGTGCAGGTACAGGCCCTTCTCGGGCTGGTAGCGCATCAGGTTGAGCGCGCGCAGGCATTCCAGCGCCAGCTGAAAATCCCAGCTCTGGGCCAGCGGCAGCCGCGCCACACCGGCCAACAGGCTGGGCAGATAGGCGGCGACCACGGCGCCCAGCAGCACAATCACCCAGGCCACATAAATCCAGATCAGCAAAATCGGCAAGGTGGCAAAGGTGCCGTAGATGGTCGAGTAGGTGGGCACATGCACCAGGTACAAGGTCAGCACCTTCTTGGCCACCTCGATGCCTACGGCCACAAACAGGCCGCCGGCCAGCGCATCGCGCCAGCGCACATGGGTGTTGGGCACATAGCGGTACATGGCGGTCACGCCCGATGCCAAGAGCACAAACTCCAGCGAATCAAAGGCCAGGCGGATGAGGTACGGCAACTCGCCAATTGCGCTGCGCGAGGCGGCCACCACTGACGAGGTCAGCACCAGACTGGAGGCCAGCACCAGGGGGCCCAGTGAGATGGCGGCCCAGTAAATCAACACCCGCTGGCCCAGTGGCCGCAACTGGCGCACGCGCCAGATGTTGTTGAGCGTGCGGTCCATGGTCAGAATCAGCGCCAGCGCCGTCACCAGCAAAAAGCTCAGGCCCGCCAGGCCCAGGCGGCTGGCCTTGGAGGCAAACTGCGTGATGTAGCCCAGCACCTGGCTGGCAATGCTGCTGGGGATCAGGCTTTCAATCAGCCAGCGCTGCAATTGGGCCTCGACCGTGGCAAACATCGGAAAAGCCGTCAGCAACGCCAGCGCCACGGTAAAAAAAGGCACCAGGGCCAGCATGGTGGTAAAGGTCAGGCTGCTGGCCGTCAGCCCCAGGCGGTCTTCCCCAAAGCGCGTGCGCAAGGTATTGACCGTATTGCGCCAGGGGAATGCAGCGAACTGCTGCCACCACAAGGCCCATCCCTGGGGCGGTTGCACCTGCAAAGATGCCGCGTTTTTCTCATCACAGACGTACATACCGATATGATGCCATTTCCATGCCCACATCCCTGCCTGAAACAGCCGCTAATCTGCCTGATTTGGTAACCTCTGCCCCAGCAAACGCCGCTGCGCAGTACTCGCGCTGGCTGGCTGTCTTTTCGTTGATGGCCCTGGTGCTGCTGTGCCTGGCCTGGGAGCTGTGGTTGGCGCCCTTGCGGCCGGGCGGCTCCTGGCTGGTGCTCAAGGCCTTGCCGCTGTGCATTCCGCTGGCCGGCCTGCTCAAACACCGTATGTATACCTACCGCTGGCTCAGCCTGCTGGTGTGGCTCTATTTTGTCGAAGGCGTGGTGCGCGCCTGGGGCGATGCCCCGCCCAGCCGCTGGTGCGCGCTGGCCGAGATCGCACTGTGCCTGCTGCTGTTTGCAGCCTGCGTGATGCACATCCGGGGCCGCCAGCGGGCCGTTACGCCTGCGCCTGCGCCCGCAGCAGCCGCCACCACCTCTTAGACCCCTTTTCTTTTCCATTGTTGAGACATCCAATGACCGACCTGATTGCGAGCTTGCGCCAGATTGTGGGCGATGCCCATGTGCTTACCGAGGGCGACCTGAGCGCCTACGAACAGGACTGGCGCCGCCGCGTCCACGGCAAGGCATTGGCGGTGGTGCGCCCCGCCAACACCGCGCAAGTGGCAGCCGTCGTCAAGGCCTGCGCGGCCAACGGCACCTCCATCGTGCCCCAGGGCGGCAACACGGGCCTGGTCGTGGGCTCAACGCCCGATACCTCGGGCCAGCAAGTGGTGCTCAACCTGGGCCGCATGCAGGCCATCCGCGCCATCGACAAAGATAACCTGACCGTCACGGTCGAGGCCGGCTGCATTCTGCAAACCCTGCAAGAGCGCTGCGAGGGCCAGGGCTATTTGTTCCCGCTGTCGCTGGCGGCCGAAGGCAGCTGCACCATCGGCGGCAACCTGGGCACCAATGCCGGCGGCACCCAGGTCGTGCGCTACGGCAACACGCGCGAGCTGTGTCTGGGCCTGGAGGTGGTCAATGCCCAAGGCGAAATCTGGGAAGGCCTTAAAGGCCTGCGCAAGGACAACACCGGCTACGACCTGCGCAACCTCTTTATCGGCAGCGAAGGCACCTTGGGCATCATCACCGCCGCCACGATGAAGATCTACCCCATGCCCGCCAGCCAGCTCACCGCCTGGGCAGCCTTGCCATCGTTTGATGCCGCCGTGCGCCTGCTGGCGCTGGCGCACCAGTACCTGGGAGCGGGCCTGACCGGCTTTGAGGTGATGAACCGCTTTGCGCTGACCCTGGTGGACAAGCACATGCCCCAGCTGCGCGTGCCCTTTATCGACAACCCCGCCTTCCCCTACGCCGTGGTGCTGGAGAACTCCGACAGCGAATCCGAGGAGCATGCGCGTAGCCGCTTCGAGGCCTTGATGGAAGCCGCGTTTGAGCAGGAAATCGTGCTGGACGCCGTCGTGGCCGAGAACCTGGGCCAGGCCCACAACCTCTGGCATATCCGCGAAAGCATTCCGCTCGCCCAGGTTGAGGAAGGCCTGAACATCAAGCACGATATTTCCGTGCCCATCTCGCGCATCCCGGAGTTTGTCGAGCATGCCACCCAGGTGCTGAACGACAAGGTGCCGGGCATGCGCCTGGTCAACTTTGGCCACCTGGGTGACGGCAATCTGCACTTCAACGTGCAAGCGCCCGAGGGCGTGGATGCCAAGCAGTTCCTGGATGAGCGCGAGCACGAGGTCAACCACATCGTCTATGACGCGGTCGCTGCGTTTGGCGGCTCGATCTCGGCCGAGCACGGCATCGGCACGCTCAAGGTCGACACCTTGCCGCAGTACCAGTCGCCGGTGGCCTTGTCGATGATGCGTGCGGTAAAAGCCGCGCTGGACCCGCAGAACATCATGAACCCGCATGCGATGATCACACGCGGCTAAAAGCCAAGCGCCACAACAAAACAGGGCGGCCCTCGATGAGGTGCCGCCCTGTTTTTTGGTGGGGGACGATTACGACGCGGGCGTGCCCACCGCGTTGCTGATCATCTGGTTGACCTCCTTGGGCCAGGAGAACGCTGCGCCCGGGTCTTGCACCACGCGCGGCTGGCCATCCTGCAGCCACCAGATACGCATGGTGTTGCTCTTGGCATCCATGGCCACCGCAGCGGCATTCTGGCCGCCATCGTGCTGGCGGTTGCCAGTGATGTAGTAGACGGAGCCCTGCTTGCTCAGCGGCCCGGTCACCTGCATGTTCTGCATGAATACTGCGCGGTGCTCGCCCAGCAAATGCTGCATGCGCGCGGCCATCACGCCCTGCTGCAAAAACGCGGCCTCATGCGGGTACTGGCCCACCTGGGCCTGCAGCTGGTTCCAGGCCTGCTGGCCGCTGCGGTCCGTGCCACCCGGCGTGGTCTGGCAGCCGGCCAGCGCCAGCGCTGCCGCCGCACCCAGGGCCAGGCCCCATTTCTTCGTCATCATCCACATATGCATCCTTGTCAGCGTTTGCAGCGCCCTCTCCTGCGCCTGCAAACTGTCGATGTCCCACCGCCCACCTGCGCTTGCCGCCGCATTGCGCGGCCGGCCCCGGTGGGCCCGGGCGCCAAAGCCGACACCCTACACCAATTTCCGGGCGGCCAGGGCGATCGCAGACATCGCCCACATGGGCTTATCCTTACGGCCTACGCAACAAGGGCTGCCGTCGTACAGTAGGCCCTTTGGGCCTTGCACCTGCCCCGCCCCCTTGATCGCATCGATCACGCCGGGCCAGGCGCCGCCTCACCAGGCCGCGATGCGGCAAGACCCCACTCTCGATCAGGCCAGAAGAACATGAAGCAATACCTCCAACTCGTCCAGAACATCCTGGACCAAGGCTCCTGGCAGTCCAACCGCACAGGCATACGCACGCTCAGCATGCCCGGCGCCATGCTCAAGTTTGATCTGCAGCAAGGCTTTCCGGCCGTCACCACTAAGAAGCTGGCCTTCAAATCCGCCATCGGCGAGATGGTGGGTTTTCTGCGCGCAGCGCGCAGCGCGGCGGATTTCCGCGCACTGGGCTGCAAAGTCTGGGACCAAAACGCCAATGAAAACCAGGCCTGGCTGGCCAACCCCTACCGCCTCGAGGCCGACGACCTGGGCCCCGTCTACGGCGTGCAATGGCGCCAGTGGCCGGCCTACAAGCTGATCGACCTGGCCCAGCCCCAAAGCCAGGCCCAGATTGCTGATGCACTGGCCAAGGGTTACACCCAGATTGGCGAGGTGAACGACGACAACAAGCGCCAGATCGTGCTCTACAAGGCCATCGACCAGCTGCGCCAGTGTCTGGACACCATCATGAGCGACCCGGGCAGCCGCCGCATCCTGTTCCACGGCTGGAACTGGGCCCAGCTCGAAGAAATGGCACTGCCCCCCTGCCACCTGCTCTACCAGTTCCTGGTCGACCAAAGCAAGCGCGAAATCTCGCTGTGCCTCTATATCCGCAGCAATGATGTCGGCCTGGGCACCCCTTTCAACCTGACCGAAGGCGCGGCACTGCTGCACCTGATGGGGCGTCTGAGCGGCTACACCCCGCGCTGGTTCACCTACTTTATCGGTGATGCCCACATCTACGAAAACCACCTGGACATGCTGCAAGAGCAGCTCAAGCGCGAGCCCTTTGAGGCCCCCAAGCTGGTGCTCTCGGACCGCATCCCCGACTACGCAGTCACCGGCCAATACGCGCCCGAATGGCTGGAGCAGGTGGAGCCCTCGGACTTTTGGCTGGAAGGCTACCAGCACCATGCGCCATTGACGGCGCCAATGGCCGTCTAAGCACACACGCCCGCAATCGCGGGCGTTTGCTTTAACCCCCGCAGCGCGCCTTCAGCTCTTCAAAAGACGCCCGCTTTTGCTTGCGGATCGGCAGCGGCAGCGCAATCGATTCGGCCTCGATCTGCATGGTCTTCATGCGTTCTGGGTCGGGGCAATCGGCGGGGCGGGGCTCGGGCGCATCGGCCTGGGGAGCCGAAGCCGGTGGTGGCGCAGCCACGGGCGGGCTGCTGGTCACTGGGCGGCTGTTTTCGCGCGGGTTCACGCCCTGGCTTGACGGCGTCACCGTGATCGTCTCCCCCTTCTGGCCCGCCGCGCAAGGCTCATCCTGAAAGCTGGTGCGGCCCTGCGCATCGATACATTTGTTGATGGCCCAAACCGGTGCGCTCAAGAGGGATGCAGCAGCGAGCAAACCGGCAATAAGAGGGTATCGGGCGTAGCGCATGGGGCAATCCAAAGGGTGGCGAAAAGCCCATTATGCGGCAGCCGTCCGCAGCGCCTCGGCTCCGTTCAGACCGATGCCTTGGCTGCTTTTGAGCAGTGCCGGCAGCGGGCCGGCGCCTGAACCGGGCGAGCACCAGGCGCAGCAGCTGCTGCTTCAGCAGCACCGCGAACTCGCCCAGGGCAAGGACTGATGGCTGCTATTTGAAGGCCTTGCTGCAGCTTGCACGGCACCGCGCCGCTCCATGCCATCGAGTCCTGGGCGAGCCAGAGGCCCCCGAGCATCAGCACGCTATAATCCGCCCGTCGAAAAAGGCAGACTTGGTTTGGTAAGCCCAAGTCCTTCCGCACGGAAGCGCTGACTCTGCCCACGCATGGGTCCCCACGACGAACTTGCAGTGCTCACAAGCACTTATCGGTTCGTCCCAGGGGTTCTCAAGACAAAGAATCACTCCGGCCGAACGGTCACCGAGAGAGGACATGTCCATGCCTACGATCCCCCACTACGACGTCATCATTGTTGGCGCAGGCCCCGTCGGTCTGCTGCTCAGTTGCGAGCTGCGGCTCGCCCATTGCTCCGTGCTGGTGCTGGAGCAAGCCTCCGATCCACACTCGCCCCTCAAGCAAGCGCCCTTTGGCATTCGCGGCCTCAACATCCCCTCGCTGGAGGCGCTGCAGCGCCGGGGTTTGTTGGACGCCGTCACCGCGCCATCGCACAGCGCCCCCTCTGCATCGCGCCCCCACTGGATGCAGCAAGCCCGCCAGCCCGGCGGGCACTTTGCGGGCATGCCCTTTTTCCAGGACCAGATCGACACCGCACGTTGGCCCTACCGGCTGCCCAGCCCCGCCAGCGAAAGCATGCCCACGACGATGGAGCGCCTGGAATCGGTGCTGGCACAGCGTGCTGCAGAGCTGGGGGTGGAAGTGCGCCGAGGGGTTCGCGTGACCGACGTGGTGCAGTCACCCGACGGCGTGCAGGTGCAAGCCGGTGATGCCCAGCTACAAAGCCGCTGGCTGGTGGGCTGCGACGGTGGCCGCAGCCCAGTCCGCAAGGCGGCAGGTTTCGAATTTGCAGGCACCGAGCCCGAGTTCAGCGGCTACTCCGTGGAGGCCGAGCTGGAGAACAGCGCCGCACTCACACCGGGCCGCCATTACACGGCCACGGGCATGTACACCTTCCAGCCACCGGGCACCATCGCCATGGTCGATTTCGACGGCGGCGCATTCCATGGCAGCAGCCCCATCACCGCCGAGCATGTGCAAACCGTGCTGCGCCGTGTCAGCGGTACCGATACCCGCATCCAGTCACTGCGGATCGCAACCACCTGGACCGACCGCGCCCGCCAGGCAACCCGCTACCGCAAGGGCCGCGTGCTGCTGGCGGGCGATGCCGCCCACATCCACTCGCCCTTGGGCGGCCAGGGCCTCAACCTGGGCATTGGCGATGCGATGAATTTGGGCTGGAAGCTGGCCGCCACCCTCCGTGGCGACGCGCCAGAAGGCTTGCTCGACAGCTACACCGCCGAACGCCATCCGGTAGGCGCCCAGGTGCTGGACTGGTCCCGCGCCCAGGTCGCCCTCATGCGGCCCAGCCCCGCCACACGCGCCCTCGCCCACATCGTGCGCGCGCTGGTCGACACGCGCGATGGCGCCACCTACTTCGCCGACCGCGTTTGGGGCGCTACCCTGCGCTACGACCTGGGCGACCCCCACCCCTTGGTAGGCCGCAGCGCGCCAGACTTTGCGCTGACTGACGGCTCAACCCTCGCCAGCCATCTGCAAACCGGCTGCGGCCTGCTGCTGGACTTCGATAACACCGCAGCGCTGCGCGGCTTGGCCATGCGATGGACTGACCGACTGCGCTATATCGCCAGCTCCGCAAGCGATGAACTGGGCTTGAAATCGCTGCTGATTCGCCCCGACGGCATCGTGGCCTGGGTGGGCGACGGTGTGGCGCCCTACCAGCACATTTCACAAGCTATTCAGCGGTGGTTTGGCCCGGCACAATAGCGCCTATGAGATACCTGCGATCCGGGTATCAATCCGTCTCCGGCCAAAACATCTTTCTGACCTTGTCGTTGAAGTAAGGCAGCATCAGCGTCAAACCTCCCGAGGCATTGGCCACAAAATCCAGCACCTGGGCCCAGGAAGACTCCACCGACAGCCAGTTGTTGCCCACAATAAACAGCAGCCCGCATGCCGTTGTGACCAGGTTCAGCGCAGGTGCCCAGGGACGAAAGCGCATGCAGCCATAAAAGCCGGCGGTCCAGCCCAAAATGATGAAGCACAGCAACACGACCATCTCTCCCTCCAGCGCCATAGGAAACCGCAGCGGGTGTTGCGAGGACAGCAGCTCCGTCCTGAAATCCATGCAGATGGAGAGCACGAGAAGGAGAATGGATGCAATGACGAGCAGCCGGTAGCGGTTTTTGGTCATGGGGTTTGAAGCGGGTTGGGCCGCGCTAGCAAATAGCATGCACGGGATCCTCTGGCGATTTTCTGGCCGGGATTCACAGATTTGCGCAGACCAAGTTCAATGACGGTACCAACACAAGCCCATGGTTTCAAATATTGACATATTGAAACAATCCATCGATAGTTCCCTATGCGGAAAAAAGCCCCATCGAGGCAAACATTGAAACGTTCTATATCGCATGTTGTTATTCAATAAAGCTACACAATGTGATTGATAGTCAATATTAAGACATCTGCATAGAAATTGTTCTACAAAAAAGTCTGATCTCGAACAAACTGCAAACATCTACTAATCGGGTCACTTATGCTGAAAAATTCTCTTACTTTTGGCCTTGCAGTTGCTTCTGTCTTCATGGCGAGTCAATCCCATGCGGTGGAAAACGAAACCCTTATGGTCTTCAACGGGCAGCCAAACAATCTCCCGCTTTACACCTCAGCATCCGGTCTGGGGACCATGGCAGTGAGCCCGCCTGGTGGTGGTGGGTTCAGCGTCCCGGCGGATCACTCTGCGATAGTGACTACGCCCGGCTCTGGGCTCACTACGGTCTTTACGCCCTCCAGCACCGCTGTTCCGACGAGAGTCACGTTTTTTGACCAACGCACCTCGACCTCTCGCAACATCAGCGCCAAGTGCCTCAACCCAACGACACAGGTCATTGAGCCATGCGATCTGGGCAATGTCACACTTTTTCCTCGGACGAACTACCCTGCAAGTGGCGCTACCTATACGCAAAATTCCGTTTATCAGTGGTTCGGTGCTCCAGACTTCGTCTTGCGAACTTCGACGCCCCCGGGCGGAGGCGGGCAGAGCAACGGCGGCTACATTACGCTGCCACCTTATGTGCGTGAAGTCACAGTCACCGCCTTTGGATCCGGGGGCGCTGACTTCTCAGGCGCAGATCTGTACTTGGCAGACGCGCCCAGTGTCAGCAAGGCTTTTGCACCCACGGCAGTCAATCCAGGTGGACAGACCACGCTCACCATCTCGGTTAAAAACCCGGGCTTGGGCGCCCCCATTCCAGGCATGAATGTGACGGACGTCTTGCCAAGCCCGTTGAAAATCATCAGCGCATCGCATACCTGCACCGATGGGACCTTGACTGCAGCAGCAGGCTCAAGCACGCTGTCGCTGACAGGTGCCACACTGCCCACTGCAGGCTGCGAAATCACAGCGGTGGTTGAGTGGCCCGGTGACACATCCGGTGTCTCTGCCTGCGTCGCAACGCCCTTGCTTACCAACCGCATCACCCCGCCTGCGCAGTTCAACACGGCCATCGGTCAACTCAACACGGAAGCTTTGGCCGAACTGAGCTGCTCCTACACCCCGCCCGTGGTCAGTGTCGCCTGTACCCCTAGCGAGCTGGTGGACTCGCCCAACCAACAATCGGCTTGCACCATCTCGTCCAACACCCCCGCAGGGGCATCCGGCTTGAATGTCAACCTGACGCTGCCGGCTAACAACCCGCGCTACACCTCAAGCTGCGCCACGCCTATCACCATCCCTGCGGGGCAAACATCGGCCACGTGCGGCATCTCTGCCACGGCCAATACCCTTGCCGGTGATGGCGATGTCACGGCCACCTTGACCATCGCTGCCCCTAGCGATGTGAACGACTACACCATCGGCGTCAATCCAGCCCAAGTGCTCGTCAAAGACGACGACCAATCGGGAGGCACGGTCGCCAAAGCCGTACCCACCCTGCAAGAATGGGCGCTGCTTGCCTTGACCTTGCTGCTGGCGCTGTTTGGCGCGACCCGTCTGCGCCGGCGTTAAAACAAAAAATCCAGGCACATGGCTACCTTTGGGTAGCCATTTTTATGCGCGTGCGGCCGGCTCGGCGATGACGCAGCAATGCTTGTGTTGGAAGCGCTGGGATACCCCGCAAGAACCCACGCCAGCAGCCATGGCGAGCGGCCCTCCTCCAGTGCAAAGGCAGTAGAATGGCCCGCACTTGTTCGCAAAGAAGCCGGTGACAATCCGGCACGGTCGCGCCACTGTATCGCTGCCGCAGGCCCTGGGTATAGCTATAGCTCCCAAGCCTGCGCTGCCAAGTCAGACCTTTGTGCCAAGCCACCCCCGAACCAGCCCCCACCGGCATCAGGCCCGCTGGTTTGCCTAGGACGCGCTTTTCCTGGAGTTCCCATGCAGACACCTGCCCTCCGCAGCCGCTTGGCGCTGCCCTCCCAACCTCCTGGTTGCTTGCACGCAGGCATGGCTTTGCCGTTGGCGGGGGCGTGCCGCTAGTCGGCGCGCACTCGCCCGCCGGCCCCCTCCCCGCATCCCCTTTGTTTCAGACTGCCGAGCGCACAGCGCTAGCCCGGCCCAGCCCCTGGCTTGCCCGGCAGCCCCTCCCCCTTTTCTTTGGAGACATCCACCATGAGCACCAGCAAAAAGATTCCAGCCACCATCGTTACCGGCTTTTTGGGCAGCGGCAAAACCACCCTGCTGCGCCATATCCTGTCCAACGCCAACGGCCGCCGCATTGCGGTGATCGTCAATGAGTTCGGCGAGCTGGGCATTGATGGCGAGATTCTGCGTGGCTGCGGCATTGGCTGCGAAGACGAGAACGGCGAGCAGGCCGGCCAACTGTATGAGCTGGCCAATGGCTGCATGTGCTGCACCGTGCAGGAAGAGTTCTACCCCGTGATGCGCAAGCTCATCGAGCGCCGTGGCGATATCGACCACATCCTCATCGAGACCAGCGGCCTGGCCCTGCCCAAGCCCCTGGTGCAGGCCTTCAATTGGCCCGAGATCAAGAACGCCTGCACGGTCGATGCGGTGATCACCGTGGTTGATGTGCCGGCCGCCGCAGCCGGCCAGTTTGCCGCCAACCCCGCCGCGGTCGATCTGCAGCGCAAGCAAGACCCCAACCTCGACCATGAATCGCCGCTGCACGAGCTGTTTGAAGACCAGCTCGTCTCCGCCGATCTGGTGGTGCTGACCAAGCTCGACCAGGCCAGCGCCGCCGACCGCGCGGCTGTCGAAGCGCTGGTGCGCGAAGACATTCCCGCCCAGGTCAAGATCGTCGCGGCCGACCATGGCCGCATTGACCTGGATGTGGTGCTGGGCCTGTCCAGCGCATCAGAAGAAAGCATTGAGTCGCGCAAGGGCCACCATGAGCACGAAGCCGGCCATGTGCATGACGAGCACGACCATGACGATTTTGATTCGGTGGTGGTGCATCTGGGCGAGGTGGAACGCGAAGCACTGCTGGCCCAGCTGGCCGAGATCGTCACCCAGCAGACCGTCTACCGCATCAAGGGCTTTGTGGCCCTGCCCGCCAAGCCCATGCGCCTGGTGGTGCACGGCGTGGGCACGCGCTTTGACAGCTACTTTGACCGCCCTTGGCGCGCCGATGAAAAGCGCGCAAGCCACCTGGTCTTCATCGGCCATGACCTGGACGAAGCCGCCATCCGCGCCCAGCTCGCGGCCAGCCCGGTCGGAGCGCTCTGATGCATTTGCTCGCGGTCCAGCCCGGTGGCTTTGTCGACGACGAGGCCTTTGTCTCCAGCCTGGGCCAAAGCCCGGCCGACATCGTGATCCTGAGCGCCGCCGACACCACCTTGGCCCTGCTCGCTCAAGCCTATGAGCAGCTGCGGGCCGGCATGGATGGCGAGCAACTGCCCAGCGTGCGGCTGGCCAATCTGATGTACCTGCGCCAGCCCGCATCGGTCGATCTGTACGCGGACGAGGTGCTGCAGCATGCCAAGCTCATCATCATCGACCACCTGGGCGGCGAGAGCTACTGGCCCTATGGCACCGAGCGCGTCATGGCGCTGTGCCGTGCCCACAAGATTGCGCTGGCCATGTTCTCGGGCGACAGCAGTGAAGACCTGAACCTGCTGCAAAAAAGCACGGTGGCGCAGCAAGACTGCCGCAGCTTGTGGCGCTACCTGCGCGAAGGCGGCCTGGCCAATGCGCGCGAGCTGTTCCGCTTTGTCTGGCACGGCCTCTTGGACGGCCCGCATGCGGCGCTGCCCCCGCGCCCCTTGCCGGCGGTGGCCGTCTACCACCCAGCGAGCGACGAGGCTACGGTTGCCAGCTGGCAGCAACCCGGCCCGCTGCAGTGGCAGCCCGGCGCGCCGGTGGTCATGCTGCTGTTCTACAAAGCGCATCTGCAGTCGGGCAACACCCAGGTGTTTGCCGACCTGTGCCAGGCCCTGCTCGCCAAGGGCATGAACCCGCTGCCGCTGGCCTTGCAGTCGCTCAAGGATGCTGGCTGCCTGGCGGCCTTGCAGGCGCTCTGCGCCAGCGAATCGGTCGCACTGATCCTCAACACCACCGCGTTCTCCCAATCTTCTCTCGACACCCCCGGAGACCATGCGCTGGCCGGCGATATCCCCGTGCTGCAGCTCATCCTGTCGGGCAGCAACGAGCAGACCTGGCTGGACAGCACCCACGGCCTGCAGCCGCGCGATATTGCGATGCATGTGGCGATGCCTGAGGTCGATGGCCGCATCATCACGCGGGCGATCAGCTTCAAGGGCCTGTCACACCGCAGCGATCTGACCCAGTCCGATGTGGTGCAGTACCAGGCCCACCCCGAGCGCATGGGCTTTGTGGTCGAACTCGCCCAGCGCTGGTGCCAGCTGCGCCGCAAGCCCAATGCCGACAAGCGCCTGGCGCTGGTGCTGGCCAACTACCCCAGCAGCGAAGGCCGCATCGGCAATGGCGTGGGGCTCGATACACCAGCGTCGGTCATCGAGATCCTGCGCGCACTGGCGGCAGACGGCTATGCCGTCGATGCCATGCCCGCAGACAGCCAGGCGCTGATGGATCTTTTGCAGCAAGGCATCACCAATGCGCCCGACTCCTGGGCCACGCGCGCCGCCTGGCAAAGCCTGAGCCTGGCCGACTACCTGCAGTACTTTGACAGCCTGCCCGCCGCCAACCAGCAGGCCATCACCGCGCGCTGGGGCACGCCCGCGCAAGACCCGATGCTGCGCGACGGCCGCTTTATGGTGGCCGGCCTGCGCCTGGGCCAGATCTTTGTGGGCGTGCAGCCGGCGCGTGGCTACCAGCTCGATGCGCTGGCCGCCTACCATGACCCCGACCTGGTGCCGCCGCACTACTACCTGGCCTTCTACCACTGGCTGCGCAGCCACTGGCAGGCCGATGCCATGGTCCATGTGGGCAAGCACGGCAACCTTGAATGGCTGCCCGGCAAAAGTGTGGCCCTGTCGGCCAACTGCTGGCCCGATCTGGTGCTGGGCCCCCTGCCCCACCTCTACCCCTTTATCGTCAATGACCCTGGTGAAGGCACGCAGGCCAAGCGCCGCGCCCAGGCCGTGATCATTGACCACCTGATGCCCCCGCTCACCCGCGCCGAAAGCTACGGGCCCACGCGCGATCTGGAGCGCATGGTGGACGAGTACTACGACGCCGCTACCCTGGACCACAAGCGCGCACAAATCCTGCGCCAGCAAATCCTTGCCCATATCGTGCAGCACGACCTGCACCAGGACCTGGGCCTGCAGGCCCCCGGCAGCGACGAGGAAGAGCAGCAGCTGCTTAACCGCACCGATGCCTACCTCTGCGAGCTGAAGGAAAGCCAGATCCGCGACGGCCTGCATATATTCGGCATCTCGCCCGCCGGCCGGCTGGAGACCGATACCCTGCTGGCCCTGGCCCGCCACCCCGTCGGTGGTGGCAAGGGCGCCAACCAAAGCCTGGTGCGCGCCATGGCCCGCGATTTGGGCCTGGACTTTGACCCGCTCGATGCCGACTGGGCGGCTGCCTGGACGGGCCCGCGCCCCGCCTTGCTGCAAGACCTGACTGACCAAGCCTGGCGCCACCACGGCGATACCCGCGAGCGCCTGGAGCTGCTGGCCTTGCAAATACTGGCACCCGGCGCAGCACTGCCGCCAGCGCTGGCAGACCTTACTGACGGCCATACCCAAGCCGTGCTGACCCGTGTGCAGCACGATCTGCGCCCGCGCCTGGCCGCCTGTGGCCCGCAAGAGCTGCTGCAACTGATGCGCGGCCTGGCGGGCCGCTTTGTGCCCGCAGGCCCCAGCGGCGCGCCCACGCGCGGCAGGCCCGATGTGCTGCCCACCGGCCGCAATTTCTTCTCGGTCGATACGCGGGCCATCCCCACGCAAACCAGCTGGGGCATGGGTTTCAAATCCGCGCAGCTGCTGGTCGAGCGCTACACGCAAGAGCATGGCGAATACCCCGTCACCATTGGCCTGTCTGTGTGGGGCACGGCAACCATGCGCACCGGCGGCGACGATATCTCGCAGGCCTTTGCGCTGATGGGCGTGCGCCCCACTTGGGCCGATGGCAGCTGGCGCGTCAGTGATTTTGAGGTGCTGCCCTTGCATGTGCTGGGCCGGCCCCGGGTGGATGTGACTTTGCGCGTCTCGGGCTTTTTCCGCGATGCGTTCAGCAATGTGATCCGCCTGTTTGATGCCGCCGTGCAAAAGGTGGCGGCGCTGGACGACGAAGACGCCGCGCAGAACCCGATCCGCGCCCGCGTGCTGGCGGAGGCAGCGCAGCTGCAGCAGCAAGGGCTGGACGCCAAGGAGGCGCGCCACCAGGCGGGCCTGCGCGTGTTTGGCGCCAAGCCCGGCAGCTATGGCGCGGGCCTGCAGGGCCTGATCGACAGCGGCCAGTGGCAAAGCGACGAGGACCTGGCAACGGCCTACCGCAACTGGGGCGCCTATGCCTACGGCCAGCAAGACGACGGTAGCAATGTGCCCGAGACCTTTGTGCGCCGCTTGGCGGAGATGCAGCTGGTGCTGCACAACCAGGACAACCGCGAGCACGATGTGCTCGACTCCGGCGACTACTACCAGTTCCAGGGCGGTATGGCCGCTGCCGTGCGCCACTACAGCGGCCAGCAACCGGCCCTGTACTTTGGCGACCACAGCAACCCCGAGTCGCCGCGTATGCGCAGCCTGCAAGAAGAGATCAGCCGGGTGGTGCGCTCGCGTGCCACCAACCCCAAGTGGATCGAAGGCGTGCAGCGCCATGGCTACAAGGGCGCGTTCGAGATCGCCGCCACGGTCGACTACCTCTTCGCGTTCGATGCCACCGCCCGCGTGGTGCGCGATGACCAATACGCCCGCGTCACCGATGCCTTTGTCGCCGATGCCAGCACGCGCGCCTTTATGCAGCAGCACAATCCGCAGGCCTTCCACGGCATGTGCGAGCGCCTGCTTGAAGCCATACAGCGCGGCCTGTGGCAAGCGCCTGGCGACTACCCCCAATTGCTGGAGACCCATTTGCTCGAGACCGAACACCTGCTGGAGATGCGATGAGCACCGCCAACGATCTGCACTTTCCCTTCAGCGCCATTGAGGGCCAGGCCGCACTGCAGCAGGCCTTGCTGCTCTTGGCGGTCGATCCGCAACTGGGCGGCGTGCTGGTCGAAGGCCCGCGCGGCACCGCCAAATCCACCAGCGCCCGGGCCCTGGCTGCCCTGCTGCCCAGCGGGCATTTTGTGAACCTGCCGCTGGGCACCACCGAAGAGCAGCTGCAAGGCGCGCTCGATCTGGAAGCTGCCCTGCAGTCCTCTGCCGTGCAGTTCCGCCCCGGCCTGCTGGCCCAGGCGCACCAGGGCATCTTGTATGTGGACGAGGTCAACCTGCTGCCCGATGGCTTGGTGGACTTGCTGCTCGATGTGAGCGCCAGCGGCACCAACCGCATTGAGCGCGATGGTGTATCGCACCAGCATGCCGCGCGCATTGCGCTGATCGGCACGATGAACCCCGAAGAAGGCCAGCTGCGCCCACAGCTGCTGGACCGCTTTGGCCTGTTTGTGCGCCTGCCCAATGTCCCCGATGTGGACACCCGCAAACGCATCGTGCGCGCCCGCATGGCCTTTGATGCCGACGCCGCCCAGTTCTGCGCCCGCCATGCCGAGGCCCAAGCCCGGCTGCGCCAGCAGATTGTGGCCGCGCGCGCGCATTTAGCCAGCGTTGCCTGGCCCGAAGCCATCTTGGATGCCGTAGCGCAACTCTGCCAGCAATCGGGCGCCGAAGGTGTGCGCGCCGATTTGGTGATGCTGCGCGCCGCGCGTGCGCAAGCCGCGCTGGCAGGGCATGCCGAGGTCAGCCTGGCCGATGTGCAGGCCGTGGCCGAACTGGCGCTGGCCCACCGCCGCAGTGCCGATGCGGCACAGCCGCCATCGCCCACTGGCCAGGCCAACGATCCCAACGATCAACAAGACCAACATCAACAACCGCAGCGGCAACAGCCAAACCAGGCACAAGCCGGCAATGCCGAGGCCGCCAGCAGCAGCAACCCCAACGCCGAGCGCAGCCAGCCCGATGGCTGGGGCGGCATGGCCGCACCGCGCTACACCGGCATCGAGCCAGTCAAGGCCGTAAGGCCCTTTACCGCAAAAAAAGCCTGACGCGCCTCAGCCTGGCCGGCAAGGCCAAGCTGGGGCGCGCGCAGAGCACGCAGCACACCGGCCGCCGGCAGGCAGCGGCCAGCCAGCGCATTGACTGGCCCCGCAGCCTGGCCGCCAAAGGCCAGGCCACATTGGCGCGACCACACCTGCGCTACCGCAAGCAGCCGGCCGGTGCGCAGCTGATGCACTGCGTGCTGCTCGATACCTCGGCCTCCATGCTGCGCGGCCAACAGTTGGCCCGCGCCAAGGGCTACCTGCAGGCCCTGGCTGACCAGGCCTACCGCCAGCGCGACCAGCTCTGCGTGCTGGGCTTTAGCGGCGACAGCGCCTATGTGATCCAGGCAGGTGCCAAGGCCCAGGCCTTGAATGAGGGC
Organism: Comamonas sp. BIGb0152; assembly: GCF_024809975.1. GTDB lineage: Bacteria > Pseudomonadota > Gammaproteobacteria > Burkholderiales > Burkholderiaceae_C > Comamonas. Next base: position 96,116 of record NZ_JANUDY010000008.1, on the reverse strand, counting down.
TGGATACGGCCCATTAGCGGCGGTGGCGGCAGCCCGCTGGCCAGCGCCATCACCTTGCTGGAGCGCATGCTGCAGCGCGCCCGCCGCCAGAGCCCCGTGCAAGCCTATGTCTGGCTGCTCACCGATGGCCGCTTTGCCGCCGTGCCCGAGCGCCCCAACTGCGCCGAGCAGATCACCGTCGTCGGTTTTGACCAGGGCGGACTGCCCTTGCAACTGAGCCAGCGCCTGGCAGCGCGCTGGCAGGCCGAGTGGATGCAGGCCTGAGCCAGTGCCTTGCGCCGCCATAGCGGTTCATTGACCTTACAAATCCTCTTACTGCATGCAAATGGAGAACCGACGCTCACCCTGTTGTCGGCTCTTTGCGAGTGTCGGTTCTCCGTGCGTTTTGAATTTTTCTCACTGAAGTTTGAACTCGGAACGCTCTGGGCTCACCCAGAGGGCGTGCCGGGGCAACTTTCAGCCTGTCGCGGCCCCTGAGGTTGCAGCGAGGCTGCTGTTGCGCTTGGTCAGTTTGAAGCTAGGGAGGCTGCTATCGGCCAAAAGCGGCTGTCGGAATGCTTCAACATCCGCCTCTCGCGGACATCGCTGGTCCGTGTTCGAGGAGCAGGGCCTTGCATCATCCCGCCGCTACTTGCTCAAGCCGGTTCATGGCTTCTTGCGGCAGGTTCAAGCTGCCAGCCGCCAGGTTCTCATGCAGGTGTCCCACCGACGACGTGCCGGGGATCAACAGGATATTGGGCGACCGCCGCAGCAGCCAAGCCAAGGCCACCTGCATCGGCGTGGCTCCCAGTTGCTGTGCGACCTCCGACAGCCCCGCCGATTGCAATGGCGAAAAGCCGCCCAGCGGGAAGAAGGGTACGTAAGGCACACCTTCAAGGGCCAGGCTATCGATCAACGCATCGTCAGCCCGGTGCACGAGGTTGTACTGGTTCTGCACGCATGCGATACGGCAGAGGCGTTGGCCATCGGCAATCTGCTTGGCCGTCACGTTGCTCAGGCCGATGTGGCGCACCAGGCCTTGCTGCTGTAGTTCCGCCAGGGCTGATAGCGGCGCCTCGAGCGAGCCTTCGGCGGGGCCGTGAACATCGAACATGGCCCGCAGGTTCACCACCTCCAACCTGTCCAGGCCCAGGTTACGCAGGTTGTCGTGTACCGCCTGACGCAACTGCTCGGCCGACATAGCCAGGTTCCATGAGCCGTCTGCACCGCGCACGCAACCGATCTTGGTCACGATGACCAAATCATCACGGTAGGGGTGAAGCGCTTCGCGGATGAGTTGGTTGGTGATGTGCGGTCCATAGAAATCGCTGGTGTCGATGTGGTTCACGCCTGCTTCGACGGCTGTCCGCAGCACCGCCAATGCGGCAGCGCGGTCCTTGGGGGGACCGAACACGCCAGGACCGGCCAGTTGCATGGCGCCGTAACCAAGGCGACGCACAGCGCGGTCGCCCAGGACGAAGGTAGCGGGGGTGGTTTGGGGGTACGTCATGTCGTCGTTTCCGTAGTGGGAAGGGTTGGCATTCAGTGTAGTCAGCACACCATTAATTGATAAGGAGGCACAATCTGCACAGGCTGTGCAGGATTTGAAACAATGAAAGTTGATCTGGGTGACCTCCATGCGTTCCTGGCTGTGGCGCGCACCAAGGGCTTTCGCGAAGGGGCCCGGGCCAGCGGCGGCAGTGCCTCGGGCCTGAGCTTGGCCGTACGACGGCTAGAGGCCCAATTGGATGTGCGGCTCTTGCATCGCACCACCCGCAGCGTGGTGCCCACTGAGGCCGGCCAACGCCTACTGGAGCATCTGGGCCCGGCGCTGAGAGAGGTAGAAAGCGCGCTGGACGTGGTCAATGGCTTCCGCGACAAGCCTGCCGGCACCTTGCGCTTGAACGTCCCCATGAGCGCTTCGCGCTTGGTGCTGCCGGCCCTCGTGCCGGACTTCTTGCAGGCCTATCCCGACATCCAACTCGACGTTATCGCAGAGGATGGTTTTGTGGACCTGCTGGCCAGCGGCTGCGACGCCGGTATCCGCTATGACGAGCGCCTGGAGCAGGACATGGTGGCCGTACCCATTGGCCCGCGCGTGCAGCGCTTCGCGGCCGCCGCCTCGCCCGCCTACCTGGACCGCTGTGGGCGCCCGACGCACCCCCGCGAGTTGCTGAACCATGCATGCTTGCGAGGGCGCTTCGCCAGCGGCACCGTCCCGCCGTGGGACTTTGAGCGCAATGGTGAATCGCTGCGGGTGGACCCCGTCCCACGCATGGTGGTACGCCTGGGCGCCGCAGCCGATCTGGCGGTAGATGCCGCCATCGGCGATGCCGGGGTGGTCTACATGTTTGAGGACTGGCTGCGTCCGTACCTAGACAGCGGCAAGCTGGAGCCGGTGCTGGCCGACTGGTGGCCGAGCTTCTCAGGGCCGTTTCTGTACTACAGCGGCCGCAAACTATTGCCGGCCCCGCTGCGGGCCTTTGTGGACTTTGTGCGGGCAAGATCCGGTGGTCTTGCAACAGGCCCATTGCATGCGACCCAACACCCACTTCCAGATCGAGGTTGAGCGCTGCGGCATTGAGCCGTTTCAGCTGGTCGCGAACGCCGCCTGCGAAGCCTCTGCCTTTGCCATCACGGAGGCCCATCTCAGCCCTGGACATGTGACCACCATCGCGTGCCTAGGCGATGGATTAGATTACGGAAACCTCATCATCGAAGTCGCCGCAAACGGCGATATCAACCGGGTTGTGCATGGGCATCAGGGCTTCCAAGTAAACAGGGTATCGCTGGCGCAAGCCTTGGCGGCATTGCGATTCTGGTTGCCGCTGCAGGAGCGAGATGCCCGTCTCGCATGGGAGGATCAGTGAACCCACCCCCCTGCTTCCTACGGATCGCCTCTGGCGGCTGCTGAACTTTGCAGGCGGCGAATAACCGCAATGCGCTGCTAGCGAACTTCAAAGCAAGGATGACGCCCCATCCCCGCCCTGCCCGGCACCCTGCTACGAGTAGGGAGATGCCCCGCGTAGTTGCCCCAAAGCAACATACATACACCCGCCACAAGTAGGTATTCACACTGGAGCGCCGCTTTTTGGGCCGCAAGCGTTGCGATAGCTGCAGGATCTGCATCGCTTTTAAATACAATTCGTTCTCATTCCTAACACTCATCCCCTGGCCAACCACGCTGCGGCGCCCCTGACTGGCGCCGTTGTGCTGTGCCCGCCTCGTTTTTTGCTGCCTTCACCATGTCCGCATTCACCAGCACTTCGCGCAAGCCATCGGGCCCCCGTCCAGCCCTGAGCCAGATCACCGCAGCCGTCCTGATCAGCCTGCTGCCAGCTGCCAGCGCCCTGGCGCAGACAGGGGATGCAGCGCCTGCCGATGACGAACCAGTGGCAGAAAGCACCTTGGAGACCATCCAGGTCTCGGGCGACTTGCTGGGCAGCGGCCTGCAAAACCAGCTCAAGACCTTTGCGGGGGCCCGCACCATCGTGGACAAGGATGTCATCCAAAACAGCGGTGCATCGAGCATTGGCGATGTGATGCGCCGCATCCCCGGCGTGCAAAGCAGCGATAACTCCGGCACCGCTGGCAGCGCGGTATCGCTCAACATAGGGGTGCGCGGTTTGACGGGCCGCTACTCGCCGCGCTCGACCGTGCTGCTCGATGGCGTGCCGCTGGCTGTGGCGCCCTACGGCCAGCCCCAGCTGTCGTTCGCACCGGTGAGCCTGGCCAATATTGAGTCGATTGATGTGGTGCGCAGCGGCGGCGCCGTGCGCTACGGCCCGCAAAACGTGGGCGGCATCATCAACTTCAACACCCGCGCCATCCCCAGCAGCAAAGACATCACCGGCGACGTCAACGTGCGCTACAACGGCTTTGGCAAGGGCGGAGAGAGCAACACGCTCTACAGCACCTTCCTGGGCTCGCAGCTGGACAACGGCCTGGGCTGGGCGCTGCTGTACTCGGGCATGAGCGGCTCCGAATGGCGCAAGGACAGCGATGAGCGTTTGAACGACGTGGCGCTCAAGTTCCGCTACGCGCTGTCGGGCACGTCCGAGGTCTACGGCAAGCTGTCCTACTACGATGTGCGTTCCAACACGCCTGGGGGCCTGACGGTGGCCCAGTACAACGCCAATCCCTTCCAGAACACCCGCCCCACCGACATGTGGGATGGTGAGCGCAAGGGCCTGGACCTGGGCTATATCAATACGCTGTCGGACACGCAGGAGTTCGAGATCCGCGCCTACTACAACGACAGCTCGCGCTCCAGCCGCCTGATCAACGCCGCGCAGACCCAGATCAACTACCAGCCGCGCAACTACCAGACCCTGGGCATCGAGCCGCGCTACACCCAGCGTTTTGCGCTGGGCAGCAGCACGCATGATGTGACCGTAGGCTACCGCTATATCCGCGAGCGCGGTGACGACAACAGCAGCCTGCTGAACCTGTCCACCAACGTGATGGGCGCCACCACCTCGTTCGACAACGCCACCGATGCCCATGCCGGCTATATCGACGACCGCATCGCCATCGGGGCTTGGCGCATCACGCCCGGCGTGCGCTTTGAGCACATCAAATCCCAGCGCGATGACCTGAGCGGCGCGCAAAGCTTTGACACGCGCAACAACAAGTGGCTGCCCTCGGTCAGCGTGTCCTACCTGGTCAACCCGGCCTGGACCTTGTTTGCCAACTACACCACCTCGTTCGGCCCGGTGCAAAACATCCAGCTGAACTCGCAAACGGCGGCCAACCCACTGCGCCCCGAAGTGGCCAAGACCAAGGAAATCGGCACCCGCTGGCAAGACAAGCAGTGGCGCGCCGAGGCCACCGTGTTTGACCTGCGCTTTGACAACCAGATCCTGCAGACGCCCGGCGTTGTGCCCGTCACCTTTGCCAATATTGGCGCCACCAAGCACCAGGGCCTGGAGCTGGCACTGGAATACAGCTTTGACAAGGCCAGCGCCCTCGCCGGCACCACCGTCTACGGCAACTACACCTACACCAAGGCGATCCAGAAATCCGGCAGCACTGCTGGGCTGGACGTGCCTTTCTACGCCCGCAACACCGACACCGTCGGCGTGCGCTATGAGCGCAATGCCTGGGGCTTCAACCTGTCGAGCACGCACCAGAGCAAGCAGTACTCGGACCTGGCCAACACCGAGGCCGAATCGGCCAATGCCAATGTGGGCCGCATCCCCGGCTTCCGTCTGTGGAACGCCCAGGTCAGCTGGAAAGTGCCGCAGTACAAGGGCAGCGAAATCATGGCCGGTGTGAACAACATCGCCGACCACCGCTACTACACCCGCAATGTTGACGGCAACCCCGGCCGCATGGTCGGCGCGCCGCGCACCTTCTACGTCCAGGGCCGCTACGCGTTCTGATAACCCTGCCAAACAGCCACCGCATGACAAGACCCGCAGCCACCCGATGCGGGTCTTTTTTGCCGATGGCATCGCCTCTTTTGTGACGCTCCGATGATCCCTTTACGCACCACCGCCCTCCGCCCATTGACGTGCCTCAGCAGCATCGCGCTGGCCATCGCCGCCTGGCCCGCTGCGGCACAAACCGCAGCAGATGCCCCCGCCGCCGCTGAAGCCGTGCTGCCCCAGGTCATCGTGCAAGAAAAAGCACAAGAGATCGGCTACCAGCCCAAGCGCGCCACCACCGCCACCCGCAGCGATGCGGCCTTGCGCGATGTGCCCCAGGCCATTGCCGTGGTGCCTGCCCAGGTGCTGCAAGACCAGCAGGTGCGCTCCATCGACGAGGCGCTCTACAACGTCAGCGGCATCACCCAGGCCAACACCCTGGGCGGCACGCAGGATGCGGTGATCAAGCGCGGCTTTGGCTTTAACCGCGATGGCTCCATCCTGCGCGATGGCATCCGCACCGTGCTGGCACGCAACCTCACCTTCACCACGGAGCGGGTCGAAGTGCTCAAGGGCCCCAGCTCGGTGCTCTACGGCACCATGGACCCGGGTGGCGTGATCAACATGGTCACCAAAAAGCCCCAGCTCAGCTTTGCCGGCCAGGTAGGGGCCTCGCTGTCCAGCTACGGCGGCGGCGGTGCCTCGGTCGATCTGACCGGCCCCCTGGGCGAGCAAGGCCTGGCCTACCGCTTGATTGCCGACACCAGCGATGTCGACTACTGGCGCAACTTTGGCAAAAACCGCCAGACCGTCATCGCCCCGTCGCTGGCCTGGTATGGGCGCGATACCTATGTGCGCATGTCCTACGAGCACACCGACTACGAGCAGCCCTTTGACCGGGGCACGGTCATCGACAGCCGCACCGGCCGCCCGGTGGCCACCGACCGCCGCCAGCGCTTTGACGAGGCCTACAACCGCACCTTGGGCGATTCGGACTTTTTCACCGTGCAGGCCCAGCACCGCCTGAACACGCAGTGGAAGCTCAACGCCGCCTACAGCTACAACCGCAACGGCTATGACGACTACCAGGCCCGGCCGGTGTCGCTCAACCCCACGACCGGCATCCTCACCCGCCGGCCCGATGGCACGCGCGGTGCATTGAGCCAGCAGCATGTGGGCCAGATCAACCTGGAAGGCAAGCTGCAGGCGGGCGGCATGGCGCACGAGATCCTGGCGGGTTTTGATGCCGAAGACAGCAATATCTTCCGCCGCGACATCATCCGGGGCAGCAACAGCGGCGGCTTCAATGTCTACGACCCGGTCTACGGCAAGCTGCCCAATGCCACCAGCATCGACGAGGCGCAAAGCGCACAGAGCGACAAGATCCGCCAGCAGGCGCTGTTTGCGCAGGATTCGATTCGCCTCTCACCCCAGTGGCTGCTGCAGCTGGCCGGGCGCTGGCAGCACTACGAGCAGATCGCGGGCAAAGGCCGGCCCTTTGTGGTGGGCAGCGAATCGGACGGCAGCAAGTTTGTGCCGCGCGCGGGCCTGGTCTGGCAGCCCAACACGGAATGGTCCATCTACGGCAGCTACAGCGAATCCTTCAAGCCGCAAAGCAGCATTGGCAATGTCATCGGCACCTTACCGCCCGAGACCGCCAAGGCCTGGGAGCTGGGCACCAAGTGGGAGTCACCCGCTGGCATCACCGCCACCGCTGCGCTCTACGACATCCGCAAGCGCAATGTGGTGGTGAACGAGACCATTGACGGCCAAAGCTATGCCCGCGCCGTGGGCGGTGCCCGCTCGCGCGGGCTGGAGCTGGATGCCGCCGGCCGCCTGGGCAAGCAGTGGCAGCTGATTGCCACCTATGCCTACACCGATGCCGCGGTGACCGACGACCCGCAATACCAGGACAACCGCCTGGCCAATGTGGCGCGCCACACTGCGTCGCTGTTTGCCGCCTATGATTTTGCCGCCAGCAGCAGTGGCCGCTGGCGTGCCGGCGCCGGCCTGCGCCATGTGGGCAGCCGCGCAGGCGATGCCGCCAACAGCTTCAACAACGCCGGCTACACCGTCGCCGACAGCTTTGTCAGCTGGGAGCGCCCCTGGAGCGGCCGCGTGGTCAAGCTGCAGCTCAACGTCAAGAACCTGTTCGACAAGAACTATGTCAGCTCCTCGGGCAGCCCCATCTATGTGTCGTTGGGCGAGCGCCGCCAGGCCGTGCTGCGCGCGGTCGTGGATTTTTAAGCGCTGGCCGTTCGACAAAATCAAAAGACAACAAAGACAAGCATGTGGAGTTTTAAAAATATCTGGTTCCAGATCCATTGGCTGATCGGCATCACGGCCGGCACCGTGCTGATCGTCATTGGCCTCACCGGTGCCACCTATTCCTTCCAGGACGAGGTGCTGGACTGGGCCAACCCAGGTACCGCCAGCGTGCCGCTGCAACAAAGCCCGGCGCTGACCCCGCCCCAGCTGTTGGCAGCGGTAAGGGCAGCGGGCGAGCAGCGCCGTATCGAGCGCATCACCTTGTACGCCGAGCCTGGGCGCAGCGCCCAGCTGGCCTTTGCGCCTGAGAAGGGCGAGCGCCGGGGCCAGAGCGTCTACCTCCACCCCTACACCGGCGCCCAGCTGCCGGCACAAAGCGGCCGCGAATTCTTTGAATGGAACGAGCGCCTGCACCGCTGGCTGCTGCTGCCCCGCGACGATGGCAAGCCGATAACAGGCAGCCTCTCGCTGTGTCTGCTGCTGCTGTCGCTCTCGGGCCTGTATTTGCGCTGGCCAGCCAAGCCGCTGTCCTGGCGCAGCTGGCTCACCTTCAATGTGCGGCGCAAGGGCCGGCCTTTTCTCTGGGGCCTGCACTCGGTCGCCGGCACCTGGGTGCTGGTGGTCTATGTGATGCTGACCTTGACGGGCATGTACTGGGCTTTTGACGCAGTACGCGCCCCGGTGGACCGCTGGATGGGCGCGCCCTCCCGCGCGGCAGCACGGGCCGAGCAATCGGCCGCGCAAGAAGCCGCCCGCAAAGCCCCGCCGCTGCAGATCGAGCCCGCCACCCTGGAGCCCGCCTGGCAGGGCTTTACCCAGCTGGCCAGTGGCTGGCAGTTTGCGCAAATGCGCCTGCCCCAGCGCGCCGACCAGCCCGTGCAGTTCAGCTGGTGGGGCGCCAATGCCCCGCATGACCGCGCGCGCAACCAGCTCAGCCTCAGCCTGGACGGCAGCGTGCAGCGCGATGACCGCTTTGCCGACCTGCCCGCCGGCCGCCGCGCGCTGGCCGCCATCTACCCGCTGCACACCGGCACCTATTTTGGGATGACGGGCCGCATCATCGTCACCGTCGCGGCGCTGATGATGCCGCTGTTTGCGATCACCGGCTGGCTGCTCTACCTGGAGCGCCGCCGCAGCTCCCGCGCCGCCGCCAAGGCCCAGCGCGCGCTGCTGGAGGACGATGGGCCGCAGGCAGACCCCGCGACCGGGGCCCATGCCGGCGCGGCCATTGCCGTGGTCTACGCCAGCCAGGCCGGCCATGCCCAGCAACTGGCCGTGCGTACCGTTGCGCGCCTGCGCAGCGCGGGCTTGGCCGCGCAGCTGCTGCCCGCCGCCAGTCTGGATATGGCCCAGCTGCAACCCCAGCGCCAACTGCTGTGGGTGGCCAGCACCTTTGGCGAAGGCCAACCGCCCGACAGTGCCCGGCGCCTGGCGCGTTTGCTGCAGCAGGCCGAAGGCACTCCATTTGCCCACCAGCGCTTTGGCATGCTGGCGCTGGGTGACCGCCAGTACAGCCAGTTCTGCGGCTTTGGCCTGGCACTGGCCGCGCAGCTGGAGCGCCTGGGGGCACAGCCCGTGTTTGCCCCCATAACGATGGATGCCGAGGACGACGCTGCCTGGCAAGCCTGGCTGCAGGCGCTGGTCCAGCACTGGGGCGTGAACGCCGCGCCCGCCACCGCTGCAGACAATGCTGCTGCCAGCGTGGCCGATTCCGATGCGCCCGATGCCCTCTTCCTGCCCGCCCAGCTGCTCAGCCGCCACCACCTCAACCCCAGCAGCAGCGGCCAACCGCTGTATCAGGTGGAGTTGGGCTTTGCGCCCGAGCATGCGCTGCAGTGGCAGGCCGGTGGCCTGGTGGAGGTCAAGGCCCAGCATGCACCCGCCCAGGTCGATGCCTGGCTGCAAGCGCACCAGCTTGACGGCAACGCCGCCGTGCAGTGGCGGGGCAGCGCCAGCACCCTGCGCGATGCGCTCAGCGCCTGCGAGCTGCCCACGCTCTCGGCCCCCGCAGCATCGGCCCAGGCCCTGGCCGACCAGCTCCATCCGCTGGCCCCACGCAGCTACTCGCTGGCCTCCTTGCCGGCCGATGGCCGCATTCGCCTCTATGTACGCCAAACCCTGCGCGAGCAGCCGGGCGCCGCCCCACAGCTCGGCCTGGCTTCGGGCTGGCTCACGGCCCATGCCGCGCTGGGCAGCCACATCGCTGTGCGCCTGGTCGACAACCCCGGCTTTGCCCCACTGGCCGGCGGTGCGCGGCCCGCCATCTTTATGGGCAATGGCTCGGGCTATGCCGGCCTGCGCGGCCATCTGCGCCAGCGCATCGCCAACGGCCAGTTTGACAACTGGCTGGTCTTTGGCGAGCGCCGCCGCGCGCACGACTCCTACGCCGAAGACGAGGTCTGCGTCTGGCAGGCCCAGGGCCAGATCGCGCGCGCCGACTACGCCTATTCACGCGACGCCCGCGATGCCCGCGACCAAGCCCCCGGCCAAGGCCCGCACTGCTATGTGCAAGACGCGCTGCGCGCCGCCGCCGAGCCCTTGCAGGCCTGGCTGGCCCGTGGCGCCGTCATCTACGTCTGCGGCAGCTACGAGGGCATGGCCACTGGCGTGGACCAGGCACTGACGGAGCTGCTGGGTGAAGCAGGGCTGAACGCCTTGATCGACGAGGGGCGGTATCGGCGGGATGTGTACTGACATAAGATCGACGGCCCACTTAGCCTGCAAGGGCCGCTTTCGTCATGCACCCCTCCCCACCGCCTCTCGCCATTCGCCCCCTTGTCGAATCTGTGCTTGCGCTGTACACCCATCTGCACCCCGCAGACGACGCCCTGCCGCCGCTGCCACAGGTACAAGCCATCTGGCAAGGCTTGATGGCGGACCCGCGCAATCTGTACCTCGGCGGCTTTGTCGGCCCAGAGTTGGTCAGCAGCTGCGTGCTGCTGGTGATCGCCAATCTCACGCGGGGTTGCCGACCTTATGCGTTGATCGAGAACGTCGTCACCCACGCCGACTACCGCCAGCGCGGCTATGGCAGAGCCCTGCTGCATGCCGCCTTGGCGCAGGCCTGGGCCAAGAGCTGCCACAAGGCCATGCTGATGACGGGCAGCAAGGATGAGGCCACCTTGCGCTTTTATGCCGAGGCCGGTTTTGACAGCCATGAAAAACAGGCCTTCGTTGCGCGGCCTCCCGCATGAGACCTCCAGATCCCACCGTCCTGGCGGCCAAGGTTTTTGCGCTCGTCTTTGCCGGCCTGACTCTGTACTGTTCAGCGGTCTATCTGGTGCTGCGTGATGTCGTTGGGCTGCAGCTGGTGTTTGGCGGCCTCTACCGCATGTTCATGTACCACGCGCAGCATCCCTTCCAGTACATCGCCCTCTTTTGCGCGGTGTTTGCGGCCGGCTTGGCATCCATGCTGGCTTGCTGGCCAAGAGCGCGGCAGTGGCCAGCTTGGGCGCTGACAACTCTGATGCTGCTGCTGACCGTGCTGCTGGGCTCCGCCTTGGGTGGCGCACTGTGGTCGCTGCACGATATGCAGGCGGGCTTTTTTCCGCCGAGTCATCGCCTTTGGGAGGATGTTGGGTGGGGCGTGCAGAGCGGGGTGCAAGTGGGTTGGCTGGTGCTGCTGCTGTCGCTGCCTTTCAATGTGCTGTGTCTCCCAGCGTTTTATGGGGCGGGCCGCTATGGAATGAAGCAATCCAGGAAGCAGCCTTTACTACCGAAACGGCAAATCTGGGCGACTCGTGGGCATCCACAGGAATTTCATGAGATAGGTCGCACCCTGCGTGGATCAATAGTTTGCCGTGCTTCACTTCTCAGATGCCGGCAGTGCCGGCCTGTGCATAAGCAAGTCCCTGCTCAACGGCGATCACACATGCTCGGCCCCCTGCTTCGCCATGCAGAGGCATAACCCAATGCATCTCTATATGACCCGTTCGCAGCTATCTAACACGTAATCCACACTGTGGGGGCGCGCCTCTCTGCCCTCGATCAAGAAAAAAGAGATCCCCATACAAGGCATAAAGTCACCAAGATTGATTTGCAGCAATGTGATAGGAGGCTGGACTTGACCAAGCGCCCAAAGTTGGCTGAGTAGAAAACGGAATTCTCGGCGGCTAAGAGACTTTAAAGCAATCTGTTGCAGCTACCCAAAAAGAGATGCCTCAGCGGGCTGATTTGAATGCCATTTAAAGGTAGAGTACTGGTCTCTCAACAACTGATATAAAGATCGATCATGGATCAGTGCGAAGCGCAAAGGAAAGCAGTGCGAGGGTTTTTTCAAAGAAATGCCTATTGGTTGATGGTACCCATTACGATGACCATACTAGTAGTACTCTGGGGATTGTGGGGTCTTGGTGGTGGTCAATATTTCCTAGACAAGCTATGCAAAAATGACCAAGAATGTAAAATCCTGAATCAACTTGCATCATTGGGTGACGTATTTGGCGGGGTAAATGCATTATTCGCAGGTCTTGCTTTGGCAGCTGTTGCAATCAGCACCGACTTAGCAAGAAGAGCGTATACAGCCGATCGGCAATGGAGGCGTGACGAAAAATACATCGAACAAATCATCACATCTTATAAATGGGCATACAGCGTCCTGATGGATGGAAAAAAGGATGGTCCACCAAAAGCAGACCGAATGAACTGGTCAAGTTGCGCTCGCCATCTATTACGAGCAGAGAAGATTTTTGGATCAGTAGTAACTCCTGAACTCAACACAATCCTGAAAGAGCAAAGAGAGTTTTGGCGCCACCAATTCTACTTAAGCCTCGATTATGAAGTTCTAAAACATGCACATTATTTTAGCAACATCTATAGAAATAATGCAGATCCACTTGACCCTACAGCAGCACTTATTGTGGTGCAGTTTTCGGTTTGGAAAGATGAAATCGACCCTCTATTTGAGGTCGACGCGGAAGCACTGACCAAAGAGCTTACTAATAGCGCTCGCATTTCAAAGGCCGGTTTATTTGAATTTATACATGAAATGAAAACTACTCATCCGGAATAGAGAAAAAAAATACTCAAATCGGTGAAAAAGCATCAAAGATCGAAGAATTCACAGCAATTTTCACTAATGCAAATAGATGCAAATATTCTCAGGCCAGCAAATTCTGGCCTTATTCATTTCTGCATTTCCAATGCATAACTACTCAACCACAAATCCGCCTAATTTTCCTAAAAATATGAAGTGACCTGTGCCGGAGGACAATTTCCTCAAATGTAAATCGACTCGCTAAAAAGACGAGCGCTGCACAAGCGGCCAAATGCGTTACTCGCACCTTCATCCCGTTACTTGATGGTAAGAGATGACAAGCCCTCTTACGTAGCCCGGATATAGCAGCGGCAGTTCACCGGAGGTGAAGTGTTATCGCTCAAAGACTATGGTGTTCATGTGGTGCTTGTGTCTTAGGCAGGCCAAGGGCTACGGCGTAATGAACAGTACGAGGTAATGGCAACGAGCTCACAACCATCTAGGCATTAGGTGCTTCAGGAGTTACGAGATGATGCCTTGACGCAGAACTACACGGAGGGATTCGGTGTAAATCTAGTTGAACGGGGCGGACAGGTGATTGACAACTGACATCGCTAGGCCAAGCGGGATCCTTACAAGTGCAGGTCAATCACTGGGCCAAAGCGCCAGAAACGCTACTCGCCATCGCCACCCGCGCCTGCAACGCACACCTGGATACACACATATAATAAGAACCATTCTCATTCCATAACTCCCCCAACACCATGCACCCAAGCCCCGGCATCCCGCCCTCAGCTGCAGTCGATCCGGTGCAAACCCTGTACGAGGCGCACCACAGCTGGCTGGTTGCGCGGTTGCGGCGCAAATTGGGCTGTGCATGGGATGCGGCGGATTTGGCGCAGAACACCTTTGTGCGCGTGCTGGGCACGCAGCGCCAACAACTGCAAGAGCTGCTGGAGCCACGCGCCTACCTCACCACAATTGCGCAACGCCTGTTGTCCAACCACCTGCGGCGCAGGCAGATCGAGCGGGCCTACCTGGATGCGCTGGCCCTGCTGCCCGAGCCTGTGGCCCCGCCGCCCGATGCCCAGTTGATGGTGCTGGAGACCTTGGTGGCGATTGACCGCCTGCTGGGCGGCCTGCCCGTCGTCGCGCGCAAGTCCTTTTTGCTGTGGCGGCTGGAGGACCTGACGCAAGAGGAGATTGCCCAGCAGCTGGGCATATCGCGCACCAGCGTGCGCCGCCACTTGGCGCTGGCCGCAGAGCGCTGCTATTTTGCGGGCCAGGGCTGAGATGGCCGCCCCGCAGCACCTGCCCGGCGGCATGCCGCTGGGCGCGCAATCGATGCCATCCGCCATCCCGCCCGCCGTCGCCCAAGCCGCGGTGCGCTGGCTGCTTGATCTGGAGCCCGGCGACAGCGCCACTGCCCGCCGCAAGCGCCAGCAGTGGCAGCAGTGGCTGGATGCCGACCCGCTGCATGCCCAGGCCTGGCAGCGCATGGCCCAGGTCGATAGCCAGTTGCGCGGCGTGCCCACGGCGGTGGCGGTGCAGACCCTCGCATCGCCCGCGCTGTCGCGCCGCCACGCGGTGCGTTTGGCGGTCATGCTGGGCGCTGGTGCCGGCGGTTTGCTGGCCGTCGGCCACAGCCCGCTGGGCACGCAGGCCTGGCTCAGCGCTACGGCGGATCTATCCACCGCCACCGGCCAGCAGCAGCGCAGCGTGCTGGCCGATGGCACGCGCCTGCTGCTCAATACCGCCTCGGCGGTGGATCTGCGCTACAGCAGCAGCGAGCGGCTGATCGTGCTGCGCGCCGGCGAGATCCATATTGAAAGCGCCGCCGACCCCAGCCCCGACCCAGCGACTGGCCAGGCCCGCCCTTTGCGGGTGCGCAGCAGCCAAGGCTGGGCACGGGCGATTGGCACCCGCTTTAGCGTAAGCCAGTACCCGGACCACACCCTGGTCCAGGTGCAAGAAGGCCAGGTCGAGCTGCAATTGCGCCAGGACCGCAGCCAGACCCTGCGCCTGGCCGCTGGCGAGCAAGGGCGCATAGGTGCCAGCCAGCTGCTGCATGAAGCGGCAGCCCCCGCCAGTGAGATGGCCTGGACCCAGGGCATGCTGGTGGCCGATGACATGCGCCTGGGTGACTTTGTCGCCGAGCTGGCCCGCTACCGTTCTGGCCATTTGCACTGCAGCCCCGAGGCCGCCGCGCTGCGCGTATCGGGCAGCTACCCGCTGGGCGATACCGACCGGGTGCTGGCAGCGCTCAGCCGCGCATTGCCGGTGCACACCATCAGCCGCACCCGCTGGTGGGTAACGGTGGAGCGAAACCGCTAGCCTTCCCCAAAAAACATGGCCAATTGGCCTGCGCCGCGTGTCAAGCCCTGCAGAAGTGCCGCAAAACCCATTGCGGTGCGCTTTTGCTAGCTTGTTCAACCGGGACCCTATCGCATGTACCGCCCTCGCTTCTCCGCCCCCGTCCAACCCCGTGGCATTGCCGTCTCCGCCCACCTGCTCTGCCTGGGCTTGGCAGCTTGCGCCACCTTCGGGGCGCTGCCGCAAACCGCCCAGGCCCAGCAGCCCGCCAGCCCGCAGGCGGTACGCAGCTACTCCATCCCCGCCGGCCCCTTGGCCGCTGCCCTGAACCGCTTGGGCCAAGACTCGGGCACCTTGATATCGTTTGCGCCCGATACCGTCGCCGGCCTGCAAAGCCCTGGCGTGCAAGGCGCTACCGATGTGGGCCAGGCGCTGGCAGCTTTGCTGGCCGGCTCACCGCTGCAGGCCCAGCGCGATGCCAGTGGCAGCTATGTGGTGCGGCGCGCAGCCCCCGCCGCACCCCAGACAGCCGCGCAGCCGGCATCCGCCGCAGCAGCGGGCGCGCCCAGCATCACCCTGCCCGAGCTGCGCGTAACTGCCCAGGCCGAGCGCAGCGCCACCACCGAAGGCAGCGGCAACTACACCATCCGCAGCAGCGCCGCCGCCACCGGCCTGCAGCTGTCGCCACGCGAGACACCGCAATCGGTCAGCGTGCTCACCCGCCAGCAGATCGAGGACCAGGGCATCACCAGCATCGGCGAGGCAGCGCGCCACATCACCGGCATCTCGGCCATCAGCTCGGACAGCGACCGCACCGATCTGGACGCCCGGGGCTTCTACATCGACAACTACCAGTACGACGGCGTGCCGACCTTTGTTGCCAATGACTTCTTTGGCGCCTCGATGCTCGACCCGATTCTGTATGACCGGATCGAAGTGGTGCGCGGCGCTACGGGCCTGATGACCGGCGCCGGCAACCCCGGCGCCTCGGTCAACCTGGTGCGCAAGCGCGCCAGCAGCAAAACCTTCACCGGTTCGGCCAGCGTCAGCCTGGGCTCCTGGAACGAGCGCCGCGCCACCCTGGACCTGAGCACGCCTTTGACCGACGACGGCCGCATTCGCGCACGCGTAGCCGCCATGGCCGATGAGCGCGACTCGCACCTGGACCGCTACCACACGCGCAACCGCGCGCTGCTGGCCACGGTGGAGGCCGATTTGACGCCCGACACCACCGCCTGGATCGGGCTGGAACACCAGGCCAAGCGCCCCACCGGCGTCACCTGGGGCGGCCTGCCCATGGTCTACCAAGACGGCAGTGCCACCCACTGGCCGCGCTCATTCAGCATCGGCGCGGATTGGACATCGTGGAACACCACCAGCAACACCACCTATGCCGGGCTGGAGCACCGCTTTGACAATGGCTGGTCCATCAAAGCCAGCGCCAGCCGCTTGGATGCCGACTACAGCTCCAAACTGCTGTACCTGCTCAACCAGCCAGAGCAAGGCACTGGCCTGGGCCTGGGGCCCTACCCCAACTACTCGCGCCAGACTTTTACGCAAAACAGCGGCAGCCTGCAGGCCACCGGCCCCTTTGATCTGCTGGGCCGCAAGCACGAGGCCGTGGTGGGCCTCACCGCCAGCCAGTCCAACTACGCCTACGGCAACCATGCCTACACCGCCACGCCCATCGGCAATATCTTTGAATGGGATGGCTCCTACCCCGAGCCCGTCTGGGGTGCCTTCCGCCCACTGGGCGATGACCGCACGCGCCAAAGCGCCGTGTATGGCGCGCTGCGCCTGTCGCTGGCCGACGACCTCAAGCTCATCATCGGCGGCCGCGAAAGCCGCTGGGAAAGCCAGAGCCTGACCGCCACCCGCAAGCACGATGTCTTCACCCCGTACGCGGGCCTGCTGTATGACATCAACGCCACGTACACGGTCTACGCCAGCTATACCGACATCTTCCAGCCGCAGAACTACCAAGACACCCAAGGCCGCTACCTCGACCCCGTCACCGGCAAATCCTATGAGGCCGGCATCAAGGCCGCCTTCCTGGATGGCAAGGTCAATGCCTCGCTGGCCGTGTTCCACATCGCCCAAGACAATGTCGCCGTGCAAGACGGCGACAACATGATTGGCGGCACCGGCAACCCCGCCTACCGGGGCGAGAAAGGGGTCACCAGCAAAGGCTTTGAGGCCGAGGTATCGGGCGAGCTGGCCCGTGGTTGGCAGTTGATCGCCGGCTTTGCCCGGGCCGATGCACGCAACGCCGACCAAACCCGCCTGCAATCGCAGCGCCCCAACAACATGGCCCACCTCTACACCACCTACCGCCTGCCCGGCAACTGGACTGCGCTCAAGGTCGGCGGTGGCCTCACCTGGAAAAGCGCCACCTACGCCACCACCACCACGTCGACTGGCGTTGACGCCCGCCGCGACCAGGGCTCCATCACCCTGGCCAGCATGATGGCCAGCTACGACATATCGCGCCAGCTGTCCGTGCAGCTCAACATCAACAACCTGTTCGACAAGAACTACTACGACTTTGCCGGCAGCCAGATCTACTACGGCGCCCCGCGCAAGTTCACGCTCACGGCCAAGTACGACTTCTAAGCAGCACTAAGCGGCAACGACAAAGCCCGCTGGCATAACCAGCGGGCTGCTTGCCATAGGCTTGGTGAAGGGGTCGTAGAACCCCTGCTCTGCCCGATTGCTGGGTCTCATGGGTCTGGCAAATGTGGGTCATGGAAGACCCAGAACATCTGCAAAATCAGTGAGAGCGGTTCATCGATTCATTCTCAGACCCTTGCAAAGATTCCCAATACCTGGGGCAGCGTACCCACCAGGTGAGGCGATATGTTTTCAGCACCCGCGCGCTAGCGCCCCGAAAGTCAAAATTGGCCTCTCTCTCGCAGGTCGAGGCCTTTGCTATACTGCCGCGCACAGGCAGGAGAGACGCCATCAACACCCCAGCTGACATCGACCTGAGCGTCCTGACTGCGACGAACTCAAGGGCCGCACACTACATTCTTGAAATCGTTAAAGCGCAGACTGGCATGGGGCTGGTAGGCATGGCCTGGGTTCGCTCCAACATGTGGCGTGCATGCGCTGTGGTGGACGACATGGGCCTCGGCATGAAAGCCGGCGATGAACTGGATGTGGACAGCACACTGTGCAAGGACGTCATGCAATCCCAGGTTGGGATTGCATTTGATGACGCACTGAACCACCCTGTTTTTCACGACCATAAAACGCCCAAGCTCTACGGATTTCGCGCCTACATCAGCGAGCCGATTCTGTTAACGGATGGCTCCTATTTCGGTAATTTGTTTGCCTTGGACGCAGAGCCCAGGCCCATCACGAGCGAGAAAAACCGAGCGATTTTTACCGCTTGCGCCGGCATTCTCGGCAAGCTTCTTCAAGATCAGCTGATATCTCAACAGCTCAGCAACGAGATTCAGAGCTTTAAAGAGACTGGCAACGCCCGAGAGGTTTTCTTGGCTGTTGTCGCCCACGATCTACGCAACCCTTTGCAAGCGATCACGATGGGAGCGAAGATGCTCGCACGAGGCGACGAGCCCAAAGCGGCAAAGCTGGGCGAACGAATGGCTACGAGCGCTCGCCGAATGAGTAAGCTCATAGATGATCTGGTCGATTACGCCAAAGGTCGAGCCGGCAACGAAATATCCATTGCCACCGAACCCACGGCAAGCCTCTCTGCGGCTTTACAAACCGTCATCGATGAGTTTGTAGAAGCGCATCCCCGCCATGATTTCATTGCATCGCTTCAGCTACCAGCTGCCGTGCGTGTCGACACCCCACGCATTCAGCAGCTCTTATCCAACCTTCTAGGAAACGCTGTTGCCTACGGTGGGTCGGACTTTCCGATTCAGATCACCGGAAGCCTGGAAGGAAAAGACATGGTCATTGAGGTCAACAACCGGGGGCCTCTGGTACCGGACGAAGTGATTGCCCAGATGTTCGATGCCCACTTCCAAGGCCCAAAGTCTGCCGCTACCAGCATGGGGCTGGGCTTGAGTATCTGCAAGCAGATCGTCGCAGCCCACCACGGAAATTTGACCGTCCTATCTCGTTCAGATTCAGGCACCACATTCACGATCAGGCTGCCTGTGGTTCTTTAGGCGGACAAGAATAAACCAGGCGCTTGATACAGGACGGGGTCGATGAGCCGGTAACACGGCCCAGCTAACCGAAAAGAGACCAAGACAACCCTAAATCAGGCGCCCCCCAACTAGGCGCGCGGCCGTAGACAGCGCGCAGAGCATGCCCCATACCAACAACGCAAAAAAAGCCCGCTGAATAATCAGCGGGCTGCTTTGTATTTGGGCAACGAACTGCGCTACCCATTCAACGGCCAATGCAGTAGGGAATTTGACCCCCAGCAATGTACCCATTCAAGGGGCTAAGACAGTTCTTGAGACTAGGCGTCCCGGGCGTAGGCAGTACTGCAAGTACGACAAGCCCGGGCAACGACGTATCAAGGGCTGTATTAGCCCTGCCCCGATCAAATCCAAGGGACGCCGTAGTATTCATTGACCTTGCGGCCGTATTCGTCGTTGTAGTCCTGCGTCGTCTCACGCGCATAACGCGGTGCGCCTTCCAGCTGCTCCTTGGTGAGCGACACCACATAGCCGCCCAGGCCCGTGTCGTACTTCAGGGTTTCCCAAGGCAGCGGGTACACATCGGTGCCCATGCCCAGAAAGCCGCCAAACTCCATCACCGCGTAGCGCACCTTGCCGCTCAGCTTGTCCAGCAGCAGGCTTTCGACCGAACCCAGCTTGTCGCCATTGGGGTTGTACACCTTGGTGCCTTGCACCTTGTCCGAAGAGATCACGCTCGATGCTGTGTTAATCGTATTCATAGGTTTCTCCTGAGTTGGAAAGCGGGATTGCAAAGGGGCCGGTGGATGGGCATTTGCGCCATGCCTCGGCCTTGGATTCAATGCTAATCAGCGCCACCCGCCGCCCAGGTAGTCATCGCCGTCCGATAGCCGTAGGACGGGCCGCACCGGTTTTGCAGGACGGGAAAAACGCGCTTCTACAAGCCCATTGTTGTGCGTGCTACGGCGCCATTCGCGGTCCTCGGCAGAGGCCTCACCTAATGGATGGGATGCGGATCGGAATGCCGTGCCAGGCGTCTTTTACTGCTGGCGTCGCAGCCATGTTCCAAAAAGAACTCAGAGCAGATCGCCCCACCCCCACCCCCACCCCCACCCCAACCCCAACCCCAGCTACAGCTACCGCTACAGCCATGTCATACCGCAAGACCCTGTGAACGCATCTGATCAACAAAGCCCATGGCGCTTAGACCAAGGCTGCCGGGGGAGGCGCAGAGCATCGACCAGGCGGGGTTCGGCCGACCAGGCAACAAGGTATCAAGGCTAGTGTTGGCGGCACTAAGAAAAGCTACGCCTGCAAACAACCAAGCCTCTGGTTGTGACACGTTACCGCCAAAAATCCTTGGTATATGCCATTCAAAATCCAGCGAAGAGCACATTCACTTGCGAATGTCAGTAACTACCGAAAATTCTCCGCTTTCCCTCCAAGTGTTATTTGGCGGAAGCTGAAATATTTACAACCTCAATTTATAAATATAAAAATAAAATAAAAAGCAAATTATTATAAATGTCTCCCCGTGGAAACAATTGAATTTCAGACGATTGCATATCCACATGGTATCTTTATTCCCATGAGATGAAAAATTCATTCGAGTCATGCATTCGAATACTATATCAACGAGGGTTCACCATGGATAGACAACAATTGGAGAGCGCATTCCCGAAAAATACAGGGGATACAAAGCAAAGGCCCAGAGTTCGAAGTATCGTTTCAGTGCCCATCATTCTCACAAACGGCCTCAAATCCAGGTCAGAAATCATCAGCTTTCATGGCCTGAGCGACCAGGGCGAGCATTTTGCAGTGCGGTTTGATCGTTCGGATGCAAAAGCAACGCTGGTTCGCCTACATTCCGAATGTGTCACTGGTGATGTTTTGGCTTCCGCACGTTGCGACTGCGGCCCTCAGCTCCAGGAGGCGCTACAACGTCTGCATTTAGAAGGTGGATTGCTATTGTATTTGCGCCAAGAAGGCCGGGGAATTGGACTCTATCGCAAGCTGGAAGCCTACCTATTACAAGAGCGGGGTTTGGATACCTTTGCAGCCAACCGTGCCCTTGGCCACAAGGACGATGAACGCAGTTACCAAGTCGCAGCGGAAATGCTGCAAGCGCTGGACATTAAAAAAATCCGCCTGCTTAGCAATAACCCAGACAAACAGACACAGCTCATCAACTCGGGCATCGTCGTCGAATCACGCATCCCCACCGGCGTTTTTGTCGACGCAGAAAATCGCAACTATCTAGAAGCCAAGGTCAAATATTCACTTCACTCGATTGACTTTCCACCGATCCAGAAGGAAATCCCATGATCTCCCATCTATCCCCCATCAGCGGCGTCGCTACCTACGACGGTCGCTTCATTGCGACCGCTGGATACGACAACCAGATTATATTATGGGATGCCCACCAGAAAATAGCACTGGCCCGCGCTTGGCATGACCACTTAGCAAACCAACTGTCATTTAGCAGTGACGGAAACTATTTAATAAGTGCATCCAGTGACCACACAGCCAGGTTGTGGTCTGTGCCCAGCATGAAGTTAATTTCAGTGCTATCCGATCATGAAGACGATGTGGAAATGGCCATCTTCCACCCAACCGAAGCGCTGATTGCAACCGCGTCACGCGATCACCACGTCAGGGTCTACGACTTCAAAGGCCAGCTAAGAAAATGCTTTAAAGGCCATACCGCCGATGTGATATCCATCGCTTGGTCCAAAAATGGCGATGACCTAATGTCTTCCAGCGACGACAGCACCTTGAAACAATGGTCATTCGCCACAGAGAAGCTGGTGAATGACATCTACCTGGGAGGGGTCGAGACAGATACCATTGCCCTCGCAAGCGATGGGAAAGTTTACGCAGGAAATGATGCTGGCATCATTATCATCATTGACGGTGCCAAGATCCAAAAAACACCAGCGCATAACGCTGGCATCAAGCGATTAGTATACCAAGAGATCGATCAATTATTGGTTAGCTTAAGCTACGATCGGTTAGTGCGGGTATGGAAAACGGAATCAAGCAATCTTATCCCCATCGCACAATCAACTATGCCACCTGAAATATGGCCAAGGTCTTGCGCTTTTTTAGATGAAAACACCTTGGTTTTCGCAACCTTTGGCTCCACCTATGCGACCTTCCATATCCAAACAGGCGAATGGAACCTCGACAAAGTCTTCGCAACCGGTGGCATCAATGCAACGATAAAACATAACTCTGAATTGCTATCTATTGGCGATGCTGGAGTTCTAAAAATCAATCACCAGCCAGTCAATAGCAATCCCAGTTTATGCAACTTCCTCACACCCATCGGCGACAAAATATACACGGGCGGCCAAACGGGGGAACTATTTAATGCCAAAACGGGAGAAATAATATACCAACACCGATCACCGCTCAACTGTGGTGCTACGTTCGCGCGCAACGGCATCAGCCATTTGATTATTGGCACCTATACCGGAGAGGGCGTCATTTTCTCCATCTCGCAGCAAGGGGCTCTTAACCATGTGTCAACGCTCAAGCTCCATGAAAACGCCGTGAAATCTATTGCAGCCTCCAACAATATGATATTTTCCGTTTGCGCAGACACCAGCGCTGCATGGTTTTCGATTGCAACTTTGAGCGAACTATCCAGAAAATGCGATGCCCATAGCCGGATTGCCAATGGTTGTGCAGCATTGCCCCAAGACAGATTTGTCAGCGTCGGCCGGGATCACAAGCTCAGAATCTGGGAAAATTTCTCATCCACTGACTATGAAACCCCTCATCAACATTCCATAAAATGTGTAGCAACAACAACTGATGGAAGATTTATTGCATCCGGCTCCTACCATGGTTACGTTGCGGTCTATGACAATGATGAAAGCAAATGGCAGCCACTCATCCGGCCCACTTCGTCTGGCATATCATCATTGTGCTTTGATACGGAAAAATACCAATTCCTAGCTGGCGCTTATGATGGCCACATTTACGAAGTCGACATTCTTCAATAGCATTAATCAACTGTTCAACACGCTGCCTATGCCGGCCTCCACACCCATGGTGCGGAGACCGGCATTTTGG
Organism: Comamonas sp. BIGb0152; assembly: GCF_024809975.1. Taxonomy (GTDB): domain Bacteria; phylum Pseudomonadota; class Gammaproteobacteria; order Burkholderiales; family Burkholderiaceae_C; genus Comamonas. Next base: position 73,011 of record NZ_JANUDY010000008.1, on the reverse strand, counting down.
TACCACCCTGGGTGCTCCAACCCTGCGCACTGAATGGGCTAACACGACCTTGTGAAAGTGCTCTTCCTAAGGAAGCGCTGCAAAACCCTCGCCAAATGGGATGGACTCGGATCGGGAGGAGCTGCAATGCGTCTTTTGAAGGCGAGCTGTCGCTATTGGCAGGGGAGACAAAGCATCGGATCGCCCGCGCCGGCCTTCAGACCACGGCGGAGAGTTTTGCAGAAGGCCTCGAAGAGTCGCTAACACAACCCTTGATACGTCGTTGCCCTGCCTTGTCGTACTACTGTACTGCCTGCGGCAGGACGCCTAGTCGGGGACGCCTAGTCTCAACCGCAAACCTGCGGTTTGCTGGGTCGTGTTAGCGACTCTAAGGCTGAGGGGCTCAGCAGGCAAACTTTGTGAAGGCAATCACGGTGGGGAAGACCATCGGATTAGCCGCCTGCCAAAAGCAACGCGGGCAGCCTATTGGCTGCCCGGTACACGGCTTCGCGAGGCCAATGCGCCATCAAAACGGCACAAAGATCGCGATCAACAAAAACACCAGCACCACCGCGCCGATGATGGCAAAACGCTTGTTGGCGAATCGCCCAGCGCGGGTGTGGGAATTGGTGGGCTTGGTAGGTTTGAGGTCTGGTGGGTTCATACCTGTGAATCTAGCCATCCGCCTGGCGCGCGCGCGTCGGACAAAGGACAGAAAGCATGACAGCGCCATGCGCCCAAGAAAGCCCCCTCCCCATGCTCTTCAGCACCACCTCTTCGCCCCTGCGCAAAGCAGCCCAACCATGCGTGCCTTGATCCTGGCCGCAGCGCTTGGCTGCGTGGCCGCCCAGGCTGCTGCCTGCAATCGGCCCCCAAAAGCCAGCGAGTCCGAGCGCCAGACACCCACCCCCTGCACCGCGCAGCAGGATAGCCAGGATGCGCAGGCCCGCCGATCGCCGCCAACACCCCCTGCCGCCGCAAGCACGGCAGCGCCCCAACCCGTGTTCATCATCAGTTGCAACCCCAGCGGCTGCAATGACAACCAGGGCCGCTTCCTCACCCGCTCGGGCCCCCAGCGCCTGGTGGGCCCCAATGGCCTGAGCTGCCAAAGCATGGGCGGCAACTGGCAGTGCAGCCCCGGCAACCCGCCCTGAATATGCCAAGTTGGGCCAAGCCCGCAAGGGCCATCACTGGCTCCAGATTTTAAAAATTCAGATAAAACAGCTAATTATTCTCAAAAACTATTAATATGGAAAATTCCATTTCTCCAACACTGTAATTTTATAAAACATCGATTCTGGATTAACGATTAATATTTACCCCAGGAAAGCTCTGCAAAACCCTCGCAAAATGGGATGGACGCGAATCGCTCAAGGCGGCGTTCAGACCACGGCAGGGAGTTTTGCAGAGGGTCCCTAGGTCTAACCAACATCTGGGCACGCCTGCAAATATGCTTTGGCATGTGCATTAATTGGTTCAAATCGATAGTTTTTTAAACAGACGGAGAAACACATGCCAGCCCTTGCCCCCTCTCTTTGCGCAAATATACCGCCATCGGTGTATTGGCATGCTCCGCTTTCTGGGCACCTCTGGCTTTGGCACAAAGCCAGCCGCCGGTAGTCGTCATGGACAGCACTACGTTCGATAACTACTCCAACTACATCATTAGCCAGACCGACTGGCGTGGTCCGGCATTCACCACCGGCACCGTGCCCACCCGAATTTCAGAAATCACCTTCGGCTTGTCAGTCACGGATCCCAGCACCCAAACCACCTTGCGCCTTTTTCAACTCGACGACACCACCGAGTTGCCTACCGGGGCGGCACTGGCCAGCGCTACCCTGGCTGTGGTCACGGCTAATGACAGCGCCAACCTCAGCCCCAACACCTACACGGCGGCGCAACTGGGCAGCATCCCCACAACCACCTTGCTGGCCAATAAGAAATATGCGCTGATCTTTTCCAGCCCTTCTGCCGGAACAATAATGCTGTCTGACAATGACGGCCCTGGAAATGCCTACACCTATGGCGGAGGTTTCTCTGTTGCAGCAGCCGGCTATCTGCAATCCACCGACAGCGGCACGGTTTGGTTCAAGAATGACTTGGTCACGCCCGCGATGAAGCTGACCGTGGTGCCCGTGGATGAGGTGGTGGTAGTTCCCCCCGCTGCCCCCACGCCGGTACCCGCTTTGGGTGCCGTAGGCCTTATCTCGCTGGTCTCGGTGATGGGTCTGATGGGCCTGCGCCGCACACGCAAATCTGCGTAAAAAGGGCTTGGGACTGTCTGCACCAGGCCCTGCCCTGGGTCCGGCGTCTGTAGATCGTCCCAAGCGATCGACTGCGTTGCCTTGCTCGCAACCAGCCTCGCTGGTCTTCAAAGAAGGCCTGCACCCCATCCCAGTCCGCATCCATCCCATTGGGCAAAAGCTTTGCAGCGCAGCCTTGTCTAGGCAAGCGCTGCAAAACGCCCTGCCGCCGTCTGCACGTGGGCGCGGCCCATCCGCTGCGCCGCCTTTCTAGTCCATAGCGGGCCGATCCGCTTCTAGCCCCCGCCCCCATTAGGTGAAGTGTCGGCACAGGTTCCCTAGCACCCTAGCACCGTAGCAATGCCCTGAGCGGGCTTCACTGCCGGCGGGCCGCGCCTCTGCCACACGGCTCTACCAACTGTGGGCTTACGGTTTCCAGGCCTACAACTGGACGGGGTCAGACCCATGTGCGGGCGCTTACTCTACATTTCGGGCGCTTTGGCAGTCCGTTACCTGCTATTTCATCTGGTCCCCGCACACGCCTCTCAGCGGCCAACCACTGAAACCCGAGTTCCGCGGGAGAAGGCCTGGCCGCCGGTCCGCAGGCACGCAGCATGGGCTGCAACCAAGCAAGCACCCAGCTGCTTTGCTCGGCATGGGGGCTGCCCGCAGCAAGCACTTCCAAAAAATATCATTTCATTACATCGACTTATATCTATGCCCGTTAAAGCTTTTGAACGAAAGTAATACCCTATCAATGTAGGTTTTACTATTAACTTAATGAATTCATTGTGATAACCTATGCCGCGCAATTCATCTTGTATACATAGTTTGCGCACATTGATTTGGATCAATAAAAAGCATGGGAGCTTCTCGTGAAAACCACCGGCTACTTTCCCCAAAAAATGGCGCTGTCCAGCTTGGCTTCGGCACGGCATGCAGATCGGCCGTGGGAGCTGGGCACTTCGCCATCGGCCGCCGCACCAGCCACAGGCAGAAGGCCATCCCGCTCCCAGGGCGGTACAGGGTCAAAGTCGGCATTCCCATGCCGTCTCAACGGGGAATAAAGCGTTTCTAGATTTACCGGGCTGGGCCCTGCCATAGCCCTAGGGCTGCCACTGCTGCGCCGTATCCAGGCCTTCGATCACCGAGACGGAAACTCGTAAAAATCCAAAACTATCAACAATTTACATTGAAAGAGGAATAGTCACACTAGCAACAATAACGCACATTTGATAGACATTTGTTATCAGTCCTATTTTTTCATTTACTTTACGCTATGACCCTCATCGCATCGCCTTGCATACATCTATGGATGGCAAGCACCGCCGCGATTTTCCAATTTTCCGTTCAAGAACAGGAACCCTGATGAAGTCCCCATACAGCCATTTGAAAAAATACGCCGCTATCGGTCTATTGGCCTATGCCGCTTGCTGCAGCACCTTGGCCTCAGCACAAAGCCAGCCAACGACCGTGGTGGATGGCATTACCACCGATTTCTATTCGAGTTACCCAGTCGGCGATGTGCAGTGGCGTGGGCCGGCATTTACCACCGGCGCCGTGCCCACGCAAATTACCGAAATCACATTCGGTTTGACAAACGTAGACCCGACTGCCCAAGCCACTTTGCGCCTTTTTCAGCTGGACGACACCACCGAGCTGCCCAGCGGCGCGGCATTGGCCAGCGCTTCCCTGCCCATCGTGAATACCAACGACGACGCTAATCTGAACGCCAACACCTATACCGCGGCGCAACTGGGCAGCATCCCCGGCATTACCTTGCTGGCCCATAAGAAATATGCGCTGATCCTCTCCAGCCCTTCCGGCTCTGCCATTTCGCTATCTGATAACGACGGCCCTGTGAATGCGTATACCTACAGCGGCGGTTTCTCGACTGCGGCCCAGGGCTATCTGCAAACCACAGACAGCGGCACCAACTGGGAAATAAATAACGCCGTCACCCCCGCCGTGCGGCTGACGGTGCTGCCTGTAGAAGAGGTCGTCGACATTGACCCCATCACCCCCCCGACACCTGTCCCAACCGTGGGCGTCCTGGGTCTGCTGTCCCTGGCATCCATCATGGGTCTGCTGGGCCTGCGCCGTATGCGCAAATCGGCATAAGCGATGGGGCGGCTTCAGCCGCCATCCCTGCCAACACGCCTTCAAGAAGCGTCCCATTTCCTTTGCATAGAAGCCCTAAGGCTCGCGCAGGGGGATGCTTTTTTATCGCGCTCCCTACATGGAAGATCATGAAATACCCCTCCCTCCCTCACAGAAAACACGCATGGCTTGCCTTGGCTTTTATGGCCGGTACCAGCCATGCACAGAGTATCCATTTCACCGGCGATAGCACCCCACTGGGTGACATGGGCGCCAATTACAGCACCCAAGGTATTACCGTAGGCAATACCGGCACGGGAGCCCTCAGCGTTGTATCTGGTGCTGTGCTTAACAACACCAATGAAGCGTATATCGCTTCACGGGCAGGGAGCACAGGCACTGTAATACTTGCTGATGATGCTTTGTGGAATACAATCACTGTCTCTATCGGCCGAGGCGGTAACGGCGTGCTGACTATCCGCAATGGCGGCAAGCTGGTGTCTGCTAATGGCTACATTGGCCGCTTCTCTGGCAGCACGGGCACGGTACTGGTCGACGGCCCCGAATCGTCTTGGACCATTCCGCCCGTTTACGACAATGATTTTTGGATTGGCAATAACGGTGGATCCGGCACGCTCAGAGTGCTGAATGGCGCGACAGTCTCTACCACCAGTGAAATTTACAGTGCCATTGGTCGTTCCACAGTGCCAGGTGTAGTAACCACTGGGTTGATTGAAGTCGATGGTGCCCATTCAAGTTTCACAGCCCGTACGCGCTGCTGGCTTGGCATATCAGGCATATCCACCATGCGGATTACCGGTGGGGGCTTGGTCAGCTGCGGAACCGACAGCATACTGACTTTTGGCAATGCCTCGCTCAGTGGCGCTAACTCAAAATGGGTGCTGGGAGCCAATCTGGATATTGGAGATAATACAAATCTCAGCGAGGCCGCCCTCAACATCGGAGAAGCCAGTGCTGTCGAGGTTGCAAGAACCTTGAGGCTTCCTAACGTTATTAACGCTGCTGCCACCGGTACAGGCACCATCAATATCGAAGGAGCCACCACACCGGGTGCATTAAGCGCTGCAAGTTTGGTATTTGGCCTCAACGGCCGAGGAACCCTCAACTTCAACCACAGCGATGCCTCCGGGAATTATCAATTTTCCACACCGGTCTCGGGGCCCGGCCAGGTCAATGTCAATAACTCCGGCACGACCCTGCTCACGGCCAGCAATGACTACAGCGGCCTGACCAGCGTGAACGCAGGCGTGCTGCGCGCAGGCTCGGCCAGCGGTTTGAGCACTGCATCTGATTTTGTAGTGGCCAGTGGCGGCACGCTGGATATCCATAGCTACAGCCCAACCTTGAATAGCCTGGCCAATGCGGGTACCGTGACCCTGCAGTCGGGTGGCAGCAATGCCGTGTTGACCGTCGCCAACCACTATGCGGGCAATGGCGGCGCCGTTCAGCTCAACACCGTCTTGGAGGCAGAGGACGCCGCCAGCCAGCGGCTGGTGATCAACGGCGACTCCAGCGGCACGACCACCTTGCACATCCGCAACCTGGGTGGTGCGGGTGCGCAAACCACGGGCAACGGCATTTTGGTGGTGCAAGTAGACGGTGCCTCGGAGGGCACTTTCAGCTTGCCGGCGCCTGGCTATGTAGAAGCGGGCGAATTCCAGTACGCGCTGATCCAGGTGGACAAGCACTGGTATTTGCAAACCGTCACCCGAACGGAAACGCTGGTCCCCGAAGCCAGCGTGACCTGCACGCCGGCTGAATTGACGGACACGGAAAACCAGGTCAGTACCTGCACGGTAGTGCTGGACGCGCCGGCCGCCTCGGACCTGAGCCTCAACCTGGGTGTGCCAGCCGCCAACCCCCGCTACACAACAAGCTGCGTATCGCCCATGCTGATTGCAGCCAATGCCACCCAGGCCGCCTGCACCATCACCGCCACCCCCAACACCACGGCCGATGATGGCGATGTGGTGGCAGAACTCTCCATCGCCCCGCCCAGCGTTGTCGATGCCTACAGCGTGGCAGGCCCTGCCGCGCAGGTGCTGATCAAAGACGCGGGCGCCACCCGGCCTGCGCCCACCCCGGTCCCATCGCTGGGCGCACTGGGTCTGGTGTCGCTGGCATCGCTGATGGGGGTGCTGGGCATGCGCCGCACACGCCGCACTTGCCGCACAGGCCAGCAAATGGGGCGCAGCGCCTAAGCAGCGCCGCCTTTAGCGCCAGCCACACCCCAGGTGTGGCCCCAAAAGGCCGCTCGCCCATGGGCCGGCAGCCACTCCAACCGGGGTGGCTGCCGGCTCTTTTTTTGCCCGCAAGCCTGCGCAGGGTTGCGGCGCAATACAGCCGCATTGCCGATGCGATACCGATGCAAGGGCCGCGAAAATGGCAGACGGGGCAGCACCCTGGGCTCTGAAACTTACAAAAAACTTACATAATTCTTAGCTATCATCTTGGTTTTGTCATAATTTTAATTTATGATCCGGATTCCTCTGGAGGGAGGAAAAGCGCTTCTTAGGAAGACGACCCTTGGGCCCGCCTTGTGCGGGCCTTTTTTTTGTCTTACGCCATAAACCGGCGGTAACACCTGCGCGGCGGAACGGGCACACGGGCACCCTGCCAGGGCGCGGATTGCCGCCAGCCGCCAGGGGCAGCCCGTAGGAGGATGCCTACAGCTTTGTTAACAAAGGTACAAGTACAATTTGCGGTTGATTTTGGCGCCTGTTGCCGCCCCCACCTCCGCTACCTCCATGCCCCAATCTCCTTCTTCGCAGCCGCGCAGCCTGTTCCCTCTGCCGCTGCCCATGCTGCTGGGGTTTGCCGCTGCGGCGATTGCCGCACTGGTCATCGCCATCGTCAATGTCTACTCCGCCGATGTACGGGCCCAGGCGGTGGCTAGCATTGATCGAATGACAGGCGCCTTGCGTCAGCTCAATGAATTCTCGGTATCCCTCAAAGATGCAGAAACCGGCCAGCGCGGCTTTTTGCTGACCGGCGACCCGGCCTATCTGCAGCCCTACCGGCGTGCACAAGATGCGCTAGAGACGCAGCTGCGCGGCCTGGCCACCAGCAACAGCGGCTCCCCCACCCGCCAGGAGCGGGTGCAGGCCATTGACACCCTGGCCCACCAAAAGCTGGCCGAGCTGGAAGCCACCATCGAGCTCAAGCAGGCCGGCCGGGGCGATGAAGCCCTGGCGCTGGTGCGCACCGACAAGGGCAAGCAGGTGATGGATGAACTCAACAACGAGGTCGCGGGCCTGTACCTGTTGCAGAACGCCGAGCTGGACCAGCGCCGCCGCGCCTGGGAGCAGGCGGCGATTGCCTCGACCTATATCTCCTGGGGCGGCTCGGTGGTGATGCTGGTGCTGGTGCTGATATCGGCAGCACTGTCGATGCGCGAGTTCCGCACCAAGTCGCGCCAGGCCTGGGTGGCCGATGGCCTGGCGGGCTTGAACAAAACCCTGCAAGGCGACCACCGGCTCGAAGAAGTGGGCGCGCGCGCACTGGACTACCTGGCCACCTACCTGGGCGCCCGGGTGGGTGCCGGCTACGCCCGCCATGGCATGGATGACCGCTACCAGCTGTTTGGTGGCTATGCCTTGCCCAAGGAGACGCTGCCGGCCCACTTGCTGGCCGGCGAAGGCCTGGCCGGCCAGGTGCTGCGCAGTGGCAGCTTGCTCAAGGTGGGCGGGCTGGATAACCGCCATTTGAAGATCGAATCGAGCACAGGCCAGTCGCAGCCGGTAGAGCTGGTACTGGCGCCTGCGGTGGAGAACGGCAAGGTGCATGCCTTGCTGGAGCTGGGCTTTTTGCGCCACACCACGCAGGCCGAGCTGGACTTGCTCGAAGGCGCATCACCGATTTTGGCGATCGCCGTGCGCTCGGCGCTGGACCGCTCGCGCCTGGAGAACCTGCTGGAAGAAACCCGCCAGCAGTCCGAAGAGCTGCTGGTGCAGCAAGAAGAGATGCGCGCCAGCAATGAAGAGCTGGAGCAGCAAAGCCAGGTGCTGCAGCGCTCGCAAGCGCAGATGGAGCAGCAACAGCAGGAGCTGGAGCAGACCAATGCCTACCTGGAAGAGCAGACGCAAAAGCTGGAACACCAGCGCGAGCAGCTGCTGCGCGCCAAGGATGCGCTGACCGACAAGGCCCGCGAGCTGGAAGTGGCCAGCCAGTACAAGAGCGAGTTCCTGGCCAATATGAGCCATGAGCTGCGCACGCCACTGAACTCCACCCTGATCCTGGCCAAGCTGCTGGGCGATAACAAGAAGGGCAACCTGACGGGCGAGCAGGTCAAGTACGCACAGACCATTTATGCCGCTGGCAATGATTTGCTGGCCCTGATCAACGACATTCTGGACCTGGCCAAGATCGAGGCGGGCCAGGCCAATGTGGTGCTGGAGCCGGTGAACCTGAGCACCGCGATGCAGTCCCTGATTGAGCCACTGCGCCCGCTGGCCCAGCAAAAGGGCCTGGCCCTCCACTGCGATATCGCCCCCGGTGTGCCCGCCTATGCCCAGACCGACAGCCTGCGCCTGGGCCAGATTCTGAAAAACCTGCTGTCCAATGCGATCAAGTTCACCGACCAGGGCAGCGTCAGCCTGCAGCTGTCGCAAAGCCAGCCGGGCACCTTGAACTTTGCGGTGCACGACACGGGCATCGGCATCCCCGAGCACCAGCAGCAGCTGATTTTTGAGGCGTTTCAGCAGGCCGATGGCAGCACCCACCGCAAGTACGGCGGCACGGGCCTGGGCCTGTCGATTGCACGCGACCTGGCGCAGCTGCTGGGCGGCCAGGTCAGCGTGCAAAGTACGCCGGGCCAGGGCAGCGTGTTCAGCTTTCATATGCCACTGGTGCAGGCCGCTGCGCCGGCTGCAGAAACGCCGGCTACCCCCAGAGCGGCAGACGCGCTGCGCGCTGCACCCGCTGCCGCACCACTGCAGAAACTGCCCCCGGCAGCAGCGCCCCGCACCCTGGCCGCCAGCATGCCAGCAGCCCCTGCAACGGCCCCGGCCCCCACGGTGGCCATCGCGGCGGGGATCGCTGCAGGAATGACGACGGCGATGGCGACCGCGCTGCCGACCATCATCCAGGGCCGGCATATTCTGGTGGTAGAGGACGACCCGCGTTTTGCCGACATCCTGCAAGAGCTGGCGCGCGAGATGGGCTTTAGCTGCCAGGTGGCGCGCAATGCGGCCGATGGCCTGGCAGCCGCGCTGCAGTTTTTGCCCAATGCGATTGTGCTGGACATCAACCTGCCCGATTTCTCTGGCCTGGGCGTGCTCGACCAGCTCAAGCGCAACCCGGCCACGCGCCATATTCCGGTGCACATCGTCTCGGTGGCCGACTACTCGCAAGAAGCGCTGGTGCGCGGCGCGCTGGGTTACGCCTTGAAGCCCGTGCAGCGCGAGGAGCTGGCCCAGGCACTCAAGCGCCTGGAGGCCAAGTTCACCCAGAACATCCACCGCGTGCTGCTGGTGGAAGACGACGAGCGCCAGCGCGACAGCGTGCACAGCCTGCTGGGCAACAGCGAGGTCGAGGTGGTCTGCGCAGGCACGGCCGCCCAGGCCTTGGCACATTTGGCCCAGGGCACCTATGACTGCATGATCATGGACCTGAACCTGCCCGACATGAGCGGCTTTGCGCTGCTTGAGCGCATGTCGGAGCAAGACGGCGTGTCCTTCCCGCCGGTGATCGTCTACACCGGCCGGGCGCTGTCGCGCGATGAGGAGACGCAGCTGCGGCGCTTCTCGCACTCGATCATCATCAAGGATGCCCGCTCGCCCGAGCGCCTGCTCGACGAGGTGACCCTGTTCCTGCACCAGGTGGAGTCGCGCCTGTCGCCCGAGCACCAGCAAATGCTGGCCCAGGCCCGCAGCCGCGAGGCCGCACTGGAGGGCCGCAAGGTACTGGTGGTGGAAGACGATGTGCGCAATGTGTTTGCGCTGACCAGCATTTTGGAGCCTACCGGCATTGCGGTGGACATTGCCCGCAATGGCCGCGAAGCGCTGGAGGCGCTGGACCGCGAGGACAGCGGCGTGGACCTGGTGCTGATGGACATCATGATGCCCGAGATGGATGGCTATACCGCCATGCGCGAGATTCGCAGCCGCGCGCATTTGAAGCGCCTGCCCATCATTGCGCTGACCGCCAAGGCCATGAAGGACGACCAGGAAAAATGCCTGGCGGCCGGTGCCAACGATTACATCGCCAAGCCCCTGGACGTGGAAAAACTGCTGTCCCTGGTGCGGGTGTGGATGCCCAAGTAAAAGCCCTATGCCATTACGCAAAAAGGCCGAGATTGCCGAGATTGAGCAGCGCCTGCTGCTCGACGGTATTTATTACCGCTACCACTATGATTTTCGCGGTTATGCGCAGGGCTCGATCAAGCGCGGGCTGGGGGCAGCGCTGGCCACTTTTGGCTGCAAAACCCTGTCGCAATTGCAGGACCGGATCATGCATGACCCCGCCGCCTTTACGGCGCTCTTGGGTTATTTGACGGTGCAGGTCAGCGACATGTTTCGCGATCCGGCGTATTTTGCAGCGCTGCGCCGCGAGGTGATTCCGCTGTTGCGCACCTACCCCTCGCTCAAGATCTGGGTGGCCGGCTGCAGCACCGGCGAAGAGGTGTACTCGCTGGCGATCTTGCTGCAGGAAGAAGGCCTGCTGGAGCGCAGCCTGATCTATGCGACCGACATCAACTCGCAGGCACTGCGGGTGGCCGAGCAAGGCATTTTTGCCATTGAACGCGCGGAGTCTTTCTCAGAAAATTATCTGCGCTCGGGCGGTACGCGCTCGCTGGCCGATTATTACACCGCCCATTATGGCCATGTGGTACTGGATAAAGAGCTGCGCAAAAACGTGGTATTTGCCGACCACAGCCTGGCGACCGACAGTGTTTTTGCAGAAATGCATTTGATATCCTGCCGCAATGTGCTGATCTATTTTGACTCGGATTTGCAGAACCGTGCCTTTGATCTCTTCAGGCAATCTTTATGCCACCGGGGGTTTTTGGGTTTGGGCATGAAAGAATCCTTGCGATTTTCCAACCAGGCCCATGCTTTTGATGATGTGGCCCCGGTGGAAAAGATTTACCAAAAGAAAACTAGTATTGCGTAGTTTTAAGAATATCCGCCCTGCCAATGGCGATGCACCGTGCATCGCTGGGTAGGCTTAGCTTTTGACTTGTAGCTCCATGAATACCATTGATGGCATCAAATGCCTGATCGTTGACGACATTCCGCAGAACCTGGTGGCCCTGGAAGCCCTGCTCCAGCGCGACGGTGTGCAGTTCCTCAAGGCCCATTCAGCGCGCGAGGCGCTGGAGCTGCTGCTGCTGCACAGCGATGTGGCGCTGGCCCTGCTGGATGTGCAGATGCCGGAGATGAACGGCTTTGACCTGGCCGCACTGATCCGGGGCAGCGAGCGCACGCGCCATATTCCGCTGATCTTCATCACCGCCGGCACGCATGAGCAAAACTGGCAGTTCCAGGGCTATGAGAGCGGCGCGGTCGACTTTCTGTACAAGCCCATCGACCCGGACATGCTCAGCGCCAAGGTGAATATCTTTTTCGAGCTGCACCGCCGCAAGCAAGAGCTGGCCCAGCAGCTGCAGGAGCGTACCGAGGCGCTGCGCGTCAACGAGATGTTCATGGCCGTGCTCAGCCACGACCTGCGCAACCCCTTGCAGACCATCAAGATGACCGCCAGCCTGCTCAAGCGCCAGACCGATGCCAGCAAGAACGAAGAGCTGGCCGAGCGGCTGCTGGGCAACAGCCAGCGCATGGCGCGCATGGTGGAGGATTTGCTGGACGTGACCCGCATCCGCCAGGCCGGGGGCCTGCGCCTGAGCCTGGCCGATATGGACCTGGCCCGCTTGTGCGAGGCGGCAGTGGAAGATGCCCGCCAGTGTGCAGCGGACCGCGTGCTGCACTACACAGCGCAGGGTGACACCCAGGGGCGATGGGACGGCGAACGCCTGGCCCAGGTGCTGAGCAATATCTTGGGCAATGCCATGAAGCATGGCGCAGCGGGCGAGCCCATCACGGTGGCGCTGGATGGCAGCCAGCCCGGCGAGCTGCTGCTGTCCATCCAGAACGGCGGCAGCATTGCGCCGGCCTTGTTGCCCGATCTGTTCAAGCCGTTCAGGGGTGGGGAGCGCCAGCCGGGGCAAAGTGAAGGCCTGGGCCTGGGGCTCTATATTGCCCAGCAGATTGCCCGGGCGCATGGGGGCAGCATCCAGGTGCAGTCCGCTGATGGGCAGACCCGGTTCGAGATCCGGCTGCCGCGCCAGCCCCTGGCGCAGCACCGCCAGGCGGTGCTTTGAATCCGGTGGTGATGGGCGCAGAGGACATCCTCGGCCCTCTTCGACTTTCTTGAGGCCAGTTACTGCAGCGCCGCACCGGCGCGCTGGGCCTCAATCTGGCCGAGCAAGGCTTCGAGCTCTTCAATCTCGAAGGGCTTGAGCAAGCTGCGCACATGGGGCCCCCACTGGGCGGGGTAGTGGCCCAGGTCGTAGCCCGAGCACAGCACAATCCAACGCTGGGGCGATTGTTTGAGCAGGGCTTGCGCCAGCTCGGTGCCCGACTGGCCGGGCAGGCTGACATCGGTGACCACCAGGTCAAACGGCGCCTGCGCATCGAGCTGTAGCGCCTCTTCCGCATTGGCGCAACAAGTCACGCTGCGGCCCGGCGCTTCCATCAGGCTTCCAATGGTCTCGCGCAGCTCGTCATTGTCTTCTATGTAGACTATTCTCATTGCAAATCCAATAATGAAATATTATTGCAATAAAACTATTGCAAGTCGCGATTTGCACCAGGGAATTTATCCATGTAGGACATTTTCTTTTTATGCCGATGGAATATACCACAGGCTGAAAACTGGAAAACTTTCATGCTAGGCGGGTGTCAAAAAAATCCACCTGGCTTTTTGTAGTCTTCCTCTGACAAGGACCGTTTGCGCGCACCCACATGGCATTTGCAAACCATGGTTAAACTAGTGCTCTAGCCATTGAGGCTTTGATATCAAGGTATATGAACCGCCATTGCGGCAGGCCCTTATCTTGTATCAAATTTATATAATATAAATACGGTTTTTGGTATTTACGCAGGTCGATAACCATTGCAGCATTCGCAGCCAAAGATAATCATGATGCCCTTTGTCGCCCGCTGCACGTTTATCGATCCGTTTGCCCTATTTCAATAAAACAGCACGCAGCCAGCCCCCTGCGCTGCCGCCACCAAGGAAGACCAATGATCAACGTAGGACTTGTCGATGACCACGCCATCGTTCGCTCAGGCCTGAAGCAATTTCTGGCGGACTTTGTAGATATCCGCGTCGTAGGCGAAGCCTCCAACGGACGCGAAGCCATTGACCTGGTGCGCAATGAATCCATTGACGTGCTGGTGATGGACCTGTCGATGCCCGGCCAAAGCGGCATCGATGCCCTGACCATGCTGCGCGCCAAGGAGCCTGATATGGGCATCCTGATTTTGAGTGGCTACCCGGCCGAGCACTATGCGATCAACCTGATCCGCCAGGGTGTGAACGGTTACCTGAACAAGGAATGTGACCCCAGCGAAATTGTGGAAGCCATCCGCACCATCTCGCTGGGCAAGCGCTACCTGACCCCCATGGTGGCCAACCTGCTGGCCCAGCAGCTGGGCCGCAAGGACGATGCCCCGCCGCACGAGCACCTGTCCGAGCGCGAGTTCCAGGTGTTCTTGAAACTGGCCCAGGGCGAAACCGCCAGCAATGTCGCCGAGCAGCTGTCGCTCAGCGTCAAGACGGTGAGCACCTACCGCACCCGGCTGATGGAGAAGATGACCCTCAGCTCCAACAGCGATTTGACCTACTACGCGTTGAAGAATGGCTTGATCAGCTGATCTCCCAACCCGACACACCATCCACACGCCACCTTCGGGTGGCGTTTGCTTTTTGTGCTCGCTTTTCAAGGTGGTTTCGCAAGACGCCTTGCGGCTCATGCCAATCGGCACCCATCCCATTGGGGGAGGCTTGTGCACCAGGTTCCTCGGTACTTTCTAGCGAGCGTTAGCGTACAAAAACACTTAAATGAAACAAACTGTACAAATTTATAAGAACGATCTACAGTCCACAAAGCGGCAATAAGTCACTTTTTGTATTGAGGATTTTCACCATGCCATGCAATGCGCTATCGGCCACGTTGGGCCATGTCCTGTTCTGGGGAAGCTCCGCAATACTTTTAGCCAGCAATGCCTCTGCTCAGCAGCCCCCAATACTCGATCTGAACTCTGGCCCCTCACTGATTTCCCTGGTTGAGAACGGCGATTTCACGCAGACAAGTACCTGGGCATCCACTGATAAATGGCTGCACAGGAACATTGGCATGGCTTGTACCAACCCCTCTCAATCCTATGGCACACCCGACCCCGGCCCGCACGATTTGAGTGCACCCTCCGTTGCGGGTTGGGCCTATGGGCCGAGCTCGCTGGGAGGTGCGCGCGTGAGCGTCGATGTACGCTGGGCTGATGGTGCCGCCCCCAGTCAGCAGAATGTTCTGACGGTGAACCTGGGTAGCACGCCATACGCAACCATTACCACCTCAGCCGCCACAGGCGCAGAGGCAACCATCACCTACCAGAACGGAGCCACCGGCAATTTGACGGCATTGGCGGCATCCGCGTCGTTTACGTCACTCGTGCTCAACCTGCCAACCAGCGTGCAGGACGACACGACTCTGGCATTTAGCTATACCGGTGAGGAGTCCAGCAGCACCGATACCCTGTGCATTGACAATGTCGTCGCCGAGGCCTACCGGGATGCATCCCCCGGCCGAGGCAATCAAGTGAGGTTTGACGAGGGTGATCCGCCGGTCGCCATCGTGGGATCGGCTGCCACCATCGACGATGTGGACAGCAGCACCATGCAGAGTGCAACGGTGACCTTCACCAACCTGCTGGCCGGTGATGTGGTGCGCCTGGGCAATCAAACGATTGCGGCTGGCAGTGCCGGTGTTGCCAATGGCATTGCCTATACGGTTACTGCCGGCGGTGGCGGCAGCTTGCGCTTGGTGTTGACCGGGCCAGCATCCAGCACCACCTATATCGGTGCGCTGCAAATGCTCAGCTTTGAGCCCACAGCGTCGCCGCTCGATATCACCGACCGCATCATCACATTCGTAGTGAACGATGGCACCAGCAACTCCAATACGGCAACCGCCACCATTGAGATCAATGCCAATCCCGTCGCCACCAACAATGGCAAAACCATAGACAAGGCCCACACAGCAACCGTCACAGGCAATCTGCTGACCGACGATGATGGCAGCGGCGTCGACTATGACCCTAACGGAGATGCGTTCGTGCTCAGCCGCTTTGCAGGCACCCCCGTGACGGGCCCATTGGTACACACAGGAAGCTATGGAAACTGGACCATCAACCCTGATGGCAATTACGCCTATCTGTTGGACACCAACCACCCTGCCGTTGCAGCATTGACGCGTACCCAATCACTGCAGGACAGCGCTGTCTACAGGATCGAAGAGGTGGGAGCGCAGACGGTCGATGGATCATTCAACAACGACTTGGTAGGTCCTTCAGAGCCAGGCTGGTATTCGCCTCATAATGCCCAAATCTCCGACCCATCAGACACGGCAGGTGGTGAGGTGTATGACCCATCTCCAGATGGCGGCAACTTCCTCAAGCTCCAAGGCAATGGCTACGATCCGTTGGGCTCCAGTGGTGTCATCCAACAGACGCTTTCAGGGCTGGTGGCAGGCACCACGTATGCGCTGAAGTTCTACCAGACGATCTCAGCGCATAATTTTGCGGGCATCGGCACGGTTCCCGGCCACATTCGAGTCACCTTTGGCAGCGACGTCTACAACTCACCAGTGCTGACCGCACCTGCAGTGGGAACAGCAGCGCCTTGGCAGCTCATCACCGTGAGTTTTACGGCTACCGCAACCACGCAGCTGCTGGAGCTCAGAGGGGTGCCTGATGCCGGTGGGGGCTGGGCAGAAATGGCCATCGACGGTGTCAGCATCTCCCGCACCAGCGGCATTCCTTTGTTTGGTGAAGCCTCACTGACGATGACCATCGTCGGCCTGAACACGCCGCCGGTATCCAGCAACACCAGCTTGACCACGCCGCAAAACACGCCGCTGTCACAGACGCTGCCAGCCGCATCGGACGTGGATGGTGACACCGTGGCCTATGCGCCTGGTGCGAGCCTGCCATCGCATGGAAGCGTGACGATTCAAGCAGGCGGATCCTTTGTTTACACCCCTGACAATGGATACAGCGGCCCCGACAGTTTCAGCTTTGTCGTGAACGATGGCTTTGGCGGCACCAACGAATATCGCGTCAATATCACCGTGGTGCCCAACACAAATCCGAGCGATGGCGATGAGGCGTTCACGATCCCGCAAGGGCAAACGCTGACCGGCAATCTGTTGGCCAATGCCAGCGATGTTGAGGGAGATGCCATGCGCATCACCGGGTTTACCGTGAATGGCCAAACCTACCAGCCAACCGACACCGCGACCATGGCCAATACAGGCACGCTGCGCGTGGAAAGTGATGGCCAGTTCAGCTTCCAGCCAGATGCGCAATTCAAAGGCGAGGTTCCTGAAGTGCGCTACACCCTATCGGATGCACGTGGTGGCACGGACACATCGATCTTGCGCATCACCGTAGAGGCTGCAGCGACGGCGAGCGTGCAAGCAGTACCGCTGGGCGGGCCACTATGGCTATGGTTGGCAACGGCACTTGTGGCAGGTATTGCCCTGCGCAGAACAGGTAAAACACGCTGATCTGCCAATCGGCACCGGCCCATGAAGCGGACATCCTGGCGGGGTGGTCCGCTTTTTTCATAATGGCCCATCTTGCATCTGCACGGGGTGCCTGGCGATGCTGACAGCGGGTTAGCAGTTCCATGCGTGTGGGCTGCGCTATGCTGCCGAGCATGACCAGCGCCCATCGCAGCACCTGCACCACGACGATTGACACGCCCCCTGCCCCACCTCTGCAACCCGCGTTCGTGGCACTGGTCGATGACGCACAGGCCAGCCTGTTGCGGGCACTGGGGCCCCTGTTGCACAGTGTCTACCTCTACGGAAGTGTGTCCCGGGCCGCTGCCACGCCCGGGGTCTCGGACGTGGACCTGACGGTGGTCCTGGCCCGTCCGCTGGCCCCCGCCCAAGCCCAGGCGCTTGAGCAGCTGCGCCTGGGACTGCAGGCACGTCACCCGCAAGTGAGCAAGGTGGACTTCGATCTCGGCGTGCTGGCCGATGTGACCGATCCCGCCAATCTGTACAGCTGGGGCTACTGGCTCAAGCATGAATGCCGTTGCATCCAGGGCCAGGATCTGGGCCTGCGGTTTGCAGCCTTTGCACCTTCGCTTGCCGTGGCACAGGCCGTCAATGGCGACTACGTGCAGGTGTTGCAAGGCTACAGAGCGCGCATCGCTGCAGCGCAAGACCTGGCCACGCTACGGCAGCTGCAAAAGGAGGCGGCGAGAAAGCTGGTCCGTGCCACCAACGTGCTGCGCCCGGCCGTAGGCGGGTACTGGCCCCAGTCGCTGGATGACTATGCGCGGTATTTCTCAGACCGATTCCCGGACATGGCGGAGCGGGCCGATTTCTTTCTGGTGCATGCCAAGGCACCCTGGGCAGCGGCTGGTGTGTTCAACGAGAAATTAGACCTTTTCATCGGATGGATGCAAGGCCAACAGCAAACACCGACGCCCGTTTAGGCGGAAACAACGCTGGGTGCACAGCGACCAGGACCGGAGGAAGGCAGGATGCGCTGTTCGCAGCGGCGCAAGCAGAACTCAAAGCGGCGGACTGGAAGATCAACCAGCTGCACAGCCGCAACCTTGCGCTGGTTGCGCGGTGGCGGCTGGTGGCAGATGGCTACAGCCACCTGCGCTACTCGTCGGGTTTCGCGCTCAGCTTGTCCAGCAGATCATCCAGCGACTTGAATTCGATGGTCTCCACGCCATCGTTCTCGTCGATGGAGATGTCTTCCAGCGCCAGGCCCACACCGAGCTGCGCGCGCACCCAGCAGTCGGGAAACTGCTGCGGCGCCACGAAGGACAGCAGCACGGCATCGGCAAAAACAGCCACCGAATGCAGGCGCAGGTCGTCGCGCAGATCCCTGGGCTCGTCCACCTCATCGTCTTCTACGGCCTCTTCCACCTCCAGCGCAATCTCATCGATCAGCTGCTTCCAGCGGTCCACCGGCATCGCCAAAAACCGCTGCGTATTGGCAATGAGGGTATCCGTATCCATGACCGGGTTGTCGGCCAGCTCCGGATCGACGTTGACGGGGATGTCCGCAGCGGCCGGCTGAAACCGCACGCTGCCAACCACAAAGCCGTCGTCTGCCTCCACGTTCTGGAGAAGCTGGCTCGCCGCGATGGCGTCACGAAGATGGGCAATCTGTGTCATGGGGGCCGTCCTAGTGTTGAAGAGAATGCGGATCCGGGGGTGCCAAGGCATCATAAGCGCCCGCATTTGGCACGGTCAGCCCGCCCAGCGAATGACTGTCATTCGGCGAACTGGCAAGAACTCGATACTTCTTGTCCAAGTTACGCGATTCCGCCATCCTTGGATCACGTACGCTACCGGCTTGCTACCCATCTTGGCATTCCCTTTTGATTTGCTAAACCGCCGCCATGACCGCCGAAACCGCCACACTCAATTCAAACGCCTCACTGGCAGCGCCGGCTGCAGCCCCCCAGCAGCACGGTTTTCTATTGCCCATCGTGGGCGGCGCGGCCCTGGCGCACCTGCTCAACGACATGATCCAGGCGATGCTGCCCTCGATCTTTCCAATGCTCAAGGCCAGCTTTTCGCTGAGCTTTGGCCAGATTGGCGTGATTGCGCTGGTCTACCAGGTCACCGCATCGCTGCTGCAGCCGTGGATTGGCATGTACACCGACAAGCACCCCAAGCCCTTTTTGCTGCCTTCCGGCATGGGCATGACCTTGATCGGCATCGGCCTGCTGTCTACCGCGCAAAGCTACGAGATGCTGCTGGTGGCAGCCGCCGTGGTGGGCGTGGGCTCGGCCACCTTCCACCCCGAGGCCTCGCGCATTGCGCGCCTGGCATCAGGCGGGCGCTTTGGCACGGCGCAGTCCACCTTCCAGGTGGGCGGCAATACCGGCTCGGCCATTGGCCCGCTGCTGACGGCGGCCATCGTCATTCCGCACGGCCAGCGCGCCGTGGCCTGGTTCATGGTGGTGGCGCTGGTCGCCATCTTTGTGCTGTACCGCTTGACCATCTGGGTGCGCCACAACGGCAGCGCCAAGGCCAAGAGCCTGGCCAAAAACCATGCGGGTGAAGGCCTGAACCGCGCTGGCGTCATCCGCGCCATCACGGTGATCTGCATTCTGATGTTCGCCAAGTTTGTCTACATCGCGGCGTTCACCAACTACTTCACGTTCTATCTGATCGAGCGCTTCCAGCTGAGCGTGCAGAGCAGCCAGCTGTTTCTCTTTATGTTTCTGGCCGCTGTGGCAGCCGGCACCTTTGCGGGTGGCCCGGTCGGTGACCGCATTGGCCGCAAGGCCGTCATCTGGATCTCGTTCCTGGGCGTTGCGCCGTTTGCGCTGGCCCTGCCCTATGTGGGTTTGGTGTGGACCGCAGTGCTCGCCATCGTCATCGGCCTGGTGATGTCGTCGGCCTTTGCCGCGCTGGTGGTCTATGCGCAAGAGGCCGTGCCCGGCCGCGTAGGCCTAGTCTCGGGTTTGATGTTTGGATTGATGTTCGGCATCGGCGGCGTGGGAGCCGCTGCCCTGGGCGAGCTGGCCGATGTGCATGGCATCGTCTGGGTCTATGGCCTGACCTCGTTTTTGCCGCTGCTGGGGTTGGCGACGGCGTTTTTGCCGGATACGCGGAAGAAGCGCTGACCTGCGCTACGGTGTTCAACCACTCCCTAAGCCGCTGCAGCGCCCGCATGTGGCACGCTGCGCAGCCCAAGCTGGCTGCATAAATAGCCCAGCAGCCAAGTATGAGCCAAGCGCATCAATCATTCGACATCTTCCCCACCCCACGCCAGTTGCTGAACTGGTCTCTGAGCTGAATGGCATCACCGTCAGCCGTAAAGCCATTGAACCGCCCGTACAGACTGCCATGGACAACGGCTCTCGTCGAATCCGCATAGAGATGGCAGACATATCGTGAGAGATCGTGAGGGTTCTTCATGCATTTCACCAATCCATCATCGCTGCTAGCAGATGCTTCATTCGTAGATGAAAAGCGCACCTTCCGAAGGATGGGTATGCCTGGAGGTACTGCATTTGAAAACGCCATCGCCCATTCGCCAGCAAAGCGACTAAACGGCGTTAGCCCTTGTAAATCCAAGCGTTTGACAGGCTTGACTTCTTCACCAGGAAGCTGGAACGTGCCTTCAACATAGGGGGCAATCCTGTCTTCATTTCTGCCAGAGAATTCGATGACTGCTGCCCCGGCCTCTTGGTCATACGACACCGGTGCCGCAGCTGACGCTGGCCCGCCTAAATACCGCCCTCCCTGGTAACGCTGAATGGGTACGATCCTCGGATTTACCGTTCCCGACACCGGGTTATAGCCAATCACTGCGCTCCCCATGTGAAACGTGGACCGGCCATCGGGCAGGTAATTGAAGATCTGCAAAATTGCGACCTTGTCCTGCATATCCACACTGATCCCGCGCCCTGGCCTACCCGTCAACTCGTCAGCAAACACCCAGGTCCCGTTGGATGGCATTTGCCATTGATCACAGCCTGCAGGCATATACGCATACTCATACATGCCGCACAGGGCGATGGCCCCACCCAGGGAACCCATTGCACGCTGCACACCGGCAATCTCCAGAATATCGCCACTGCTGTTCGTGTGCATCCCCACGATCTCCGGTCCTATCATCTGAAATTTAACCTCGGCATACGGGCTTGTCGCTGCGTCTGTAGCGCGAGTTTGGCAGCTAAAAGACTGCACTCCGGGCAATCGCTGACAGTCATATGACGATCGAGAACCGCTAATGCGGGATGCCAACGAAAGTCGGTAATTCTTCCCTTCTGCTTTGCTGAGACCTGCATCCAAAAAATCTACAAAATTACCGCCCTGATCAAGAAGCAGCCACTTGCCGGTTTTACCTATATTTGTGGATTCTGGTGAGGGAGCAAGTACCGCATCATCAAAATCTGGATCGTTGACCAAAAAGCGCTCGATTTGCTTTTTTTGCTCACCAGGAAAGCGGATAGCCCCCAGGATGCCATTCAAGAAGGAAACGGTCACCATGCCTGGCGAGCCATCTTCAACCGCATCCTGCGCATTGCCTCCAAAACTACGGCCAGCTTTGTAACGCATCAACGGCGCAGTAACGGAGTCACCCTCCATTTGCCCGGTAGCGGTGTAGAAGGTGGCATCGCCATTCTTCTCGTACCCAAATACCTGCATAAAGAAGGTATTGCCTTGCACATCAATCGCCAAGCCCCGGCCCGGTTTGCCATCCAATTCTTCGGTAATGGCCCAGGTGCCTGCTTGGGGGGTGAAGCTGCGCGCGGCCCAAGCAACGGTGCAGGAAAGCGCCAGCACGGTGGACAGGATGGCGGGGCGCATCCTGTAAATAAGGCGGGTGTTATTCAATTTTGTCTCCTGGTATTCAAAGCAGTATACAAACCCTTCGCCCTTGATCCAGCGGCGAAAACTCGCCGTGCTGATGCAGGGAAACCCACCAGACCCGCAGGCTTATCCCAAAAATACAACAAAAAGTTGCAAATATGACCATGAGCAAATACGATTGAGAATGATTCTTGTTCATATATAAAGCTAAGCGTCACTCTCATGTCACACACAACAAAACGCAGACACCAGCCCAACCTGATCGTCCTGGCCTTGATGGCCGCAGCCGCCAGCTCCGGGGTATCTGCCCAACAGGCGCAGCAGGCAGCCTCCACCCAAGACGTGGGCAGTACCAGCCCCGAAGCCAGCGCGAACGCCCCCGTCAACCTGCCCCAAATCACGGTGCGCGACCGCTATGAGCGCGAAGACCTGCCCGCGCTCGCACCCGGGCGCAAGGCGGCCAAGGGTGCGCGGCTGGGCATCTTGGGTGCTACCTCGATCATGGAGGCACCCGTGCACGTCAATGCCTATACGCGCGAGTTGGCCGAGGACTGGTCGGCGCTGTCGCTGCAGGATGTGCTGGAGAACGATGCGGCCGTGGTCTTCACCACCAACAAGGGCCATTTGCTGCAGAACTTCAACCTGCGCGGGCTGGATGTGACGGCGATGGATATCGCAACCAATGGCCTCTACGGCATTGCGCCGGCCAACTCGGTACCAATCGAGATGTTTGAGCGCGTCGAGGTGATGCGCGGCCCCAATGTGCTGCTCTCGGGCATGCCGCCGCTCGCCAGCGTGGCCGGCTCGGTCAATATGGTGACCAAGCGCGCGCTGGCCCAGCCCATTGCCGATCTGACCGCCACCTATGTCTCGGATTCGTACTACCAGCTGCATGCCGACGTGGGCAAGCGCTTTGGGCCCGAGCAGCGTCTGGGTCTGCGCTTCAATGGCGTGTACGGCTCTGGCGATATGGGTGCCGAGGACGAAAAGCAAAAGCGCAATGTGGGCGCGCTGGGCCTGGATTACCTGGGTGACAACTTCCGCCTCTACCTGGATCTGTACAACAGCGTCAACAAGATCGATGGCGGCAGCCCTGGCATGTTCAGCTTTTTGGGC
Source organism: Comamonas sp. BIGb0152 (assembly GCF_024809975.1). GTDB lineage: Bacteria > Pseudomonadota > Gammaproteobacteria > Burkholderiales > Burkholderiaceae_C > Comamonas. The sequence goes on along the minus strand of NZ_JANUDY010000008.1, from coordinate 49,965 downwards.
AGCGCGGCCATCCCCGGCGTGGGCACCCTACTGTCGCCACCCGATGGCGATGTGAACCTGTTCAAAGGCACGCACGGCAAATACGACAACAGCGGCTTGCTGGCCCGCGCCGAGTTTGACTTCAACACAAACTGGCAAGGCTATGTGGCTGCAGGCGGGTCCGAGGCCGAAGGCCAGGGCCTGCTGTTTGGCACCCGCGCCATCGTCACCGGTGCCGACGGCACCACACGCGGGGCCATCTACAACGTGCATACCAAGTCGGAACGCCGCACGGCCGAGGCCGGCGTGATCGGCAAGTTCGATACCGGCAGCGTGCAGCACCGGCTGCAGCTGTCGTTCAACATCCTCAAGCACAAGGAAGGCACGGTCAACACCGCCTGCAACTACTGCTACACGACCAATATGTACCGGCCGACTGAGCCGACCTTCCCCACCGCACCGATCTGGAAGGACTACACGACGGAGAACGAATTCCGCTCGATCGCGATTGCCGACACCATGGGCTTTGCCGATGAAAAAGTGCTGCTGACCTTGGGCCTGCGCCACCAGACGGTGAAGACGCCGCTGGTCAATGGCGTTGCATCTAACTACAGCGAAAGCCGCGTCTCGCCGATGATCGCCGCCGTGGTGCGCCCCTGGGGTGAGAATGTGGCGCTGTTTGCCAACTACACCGAAGGCCTGGAGCCCGGCCGCACCGTGGGCACCGGCTTTGCCAACCAGGGTGACACCCTCGCCCCCATGCAAACCAAGCAAGGCGAAGTGGGGGTGAAGCTGCAGGCCGGCCAGACCACCCACACCTTCAGTGCTTTCCAGATCAAGAAGCCCTCGGTCATCACCAACAGTGCCAACTTCCAGGTGCTCGATGGCGAGCAGCGCCTGCGCGGGCTGGAGTGGAGCGCGTTTGGCAAGCTGAGCGAAAGCGTGGCGCTGCTGGGCGGTGTCGAGTACATCAAGTCCAAGCAGATCAACACCGGGCTGGAGAACTATGGCGTGCCCAAGCTGCGCACCCGCATTGGCCTCGATTGGGACACCCCCGTGCAAGGCCTGTCGGTGGGTGGGCGCTTCTTCCACACCGGCTCGCAGTGGGCGGACTCGGGCAACCGCCTGAAGGTGCCATCCTGGAACCGCCTTGACGCCATGGCCCGCTACGCCACCAAGTTTGGCGCCACCCCCGTGCGCTTTAACGCCAGCGTGGAGAACCTGACCAACAAGAACTACTGGATCGGCATGTTCAACGATGGCTTTGTGATGCCGGGCGCACCGCGTACTTACCGACTGTCGGCCACCGTGTCGTTCTGATCGAGAAAAAAGTGAAGGGCTCCGGCACCAAAGTGCCAAGCCCATCAACACAACAGCCCGCTGGCATCGGATGGCCAGCGGGCTGTTTTTTATGCGGCACATAAAGGCCCAGAGGCCCTGCTTTTACTTGGTCAATATCAGCTTGCCCAGCTTGGTCGCCTGCAAGGTGTAGACCGAGCCGTTGTGGGCAATCTGCACGGTCTTGTGGCCGGCCAGCAGGCTGGCGCTGTCAACGCTGCGCACCTGCAGGTTGGCATCGTTGAGCACACGCGGTTGCAAGGCGATGCTGAGCGGCTCGGCTTGGCTGTCGCAAGCGGCAGGCGCCTGGGCAAGGTCCAAAGATTGCGGGACAGCGGGACGGCGCAGTTGCAGGGTGCGGCGGGCGCTGGTGGCGGTATGCAAAGGGGTCATGGTGGCAGTCATGGCGGTTTGGAGGGTGGTCAGACAGATGCAGCCAGATTGCTGCACCCCAAGGATGAAAGAAAAGTAGTGTTAGACAGGGTGCCCCTGCTCACACGCCCTGCCAACGCATGGGCTTGAGCGGCGCCAGCGCTACGGCGCAGCGCGGGATGACGTTCATGGCAAGAGGGGCAAATCACAGGAACGAAGTCTAGCATTGAATGCGATTGATTATCATTTAAAAACCATTCTATTGAAGGAGTCAGATGCCCGCCCCCTACACCCCCGCTGGCCCGCCCGGCTTGCCGCTGCCCGCCGCAGGCACACCCCGCTTGCGCCTGCAGCCGCTGATGTTCGAGAACTTTGTTTGCACCCTGTCGATGATGTCCTTTGTGGCGCTGATCGGCCCCATTGCCCGCTTGCTGGGGCTGGCGCCCTGGCAGGCCGGCATGGCGGTGACCGTAGGCGGCCTGGCCTGGGTGCTGCTCGCACGCCGCTGGGGCGCAGCCAGCGACCGCTGGGGCCGGCGGCCCATCTTGCTGCGCGGCTTGGGCGGCTTTGTGCTGAGCTATGCGATGTTGTGCGCCTTTATCGTGTTTGCACTGCGCACGCAGCCACCGGTATGGCTGGCCTTTGCCGGCCTGGTGCTGCTGCGCGGCATGGCGGGCGGCTTTTATGCTGCGGTACCCGCCACCGGTGCAGCGCTGATTGCCGACCATGTACCCGGCCCCCAGCGCGCCGCAGCCATGGCCACCTTGGGGGCCGCCAGCGGCATCGGCATGGTGGCGGGGCCCGGCGTAGCGGGCTTGTTGGCTGCGCACAGCCTGGAGCTGCCGCTGCTCATCACCGCCGCATTACCGGCGCTGGCCCTGCTGGTGCTGTGGCGCTGGCTGCCGCGTACCGAGCACCATGCCAACGCCGCTGCCGGCCACCTCAAGATCAGCGACCCGCGCCTGCGCCGCCCGATGGCTGTCGCCTTTTGCGCGATGTTCAGCGTGACCACGGCCCAGGTGGTGGTGGGCTTTTTTGCGCTGGACCGCCTGCAGCTGGACGCTACCGCCGCCGCACGCGCCGCCGGCATGGCACTGGCCGTGGTGGGCCTGGCACTGATCCTGGCGCAGCTGCTGGTGCGCAAGCTGACATGGACGCCCCAGCGCCTGATCCGTATGGGCTGCGGCTTGTCTGCGCTGGGCTTTGCATCCTTGCTGCTGGCCAGCACGCCTTGGGCGTTGTGGGCCGGCTATTTTGTTGCAGCTGCTGGCATGGGCTGGGTGTTCCCCTCCGTCATGGCACTGGCCGCCAATGCCGTGGGCGCGCATGAGCAAGGCGCCACCGCCGGCACCGTCGCGGCGGCCCATGGCCTGGGGATGATTTTGGGCCCGCTGGTGGGCACCATGGTGTACGCCCTGAACCCAGGCGCGCCTTATGCGCTGGTGGCGCTGCTGCTAGTGCTGCTGGCGCTATGGCCTGCGCGTGGGGCCGTGTCGGTGTTGGAGGTGGGGCGGGTGGGTTAAGCCAGCACGGTGGGCAAGCATTGGGCACGTCGTTGTTGACGCAAGGCGACTGCCGCCGTCGAAATACCAGCCGAATCCCGCTCCACAGCCCCACAGCACCTGGCATGGTCTACGATAGCGGCACTCTCCGCTCTTGCCTCACCTGCCCGTGTACCCCACTGACCGACCGTCCAATATTCAAGATGTAGCCCGCGCTGCGGGCGTGTCTGCGATGACGGTCTCGCGGGCCATCAACCACCCCGAGCGGCTCAACCCCGAAACCTTGCAGCGCGTGCGCGATGCCATCGCCAGCATGCGCTATGTGCCCAATGCGCTGGCCAGTGGCCTGCGGCTGTCGCGGGCGCGGCTGGTGGCGGCATTGCTGCCCACCTTGGTGGGGCCGGTGTTCCAGGAGCTGATCCAGTCGCTGGACCATGCGCTCAACCAGCATGGCTACCAGCTGATGATTGGCCGCACCGGCTATGACGCGGCGCAGGAGGCGGACCTGATCCGCGCCATCATCCAGCGCCGGCCCGATGGCATTGTGATGATCGGCATGGCCGCGTCGGATGAAGGCCGGGCGCTCTTGCAGGCCTCACGCATTCCGGTGGTGGAGACCTGGGACCTGGCCGATACCGCTATCGACATGCTGGTGGGCTTTTCGCACAGCGCCATTGGCGCCGCAGTGGCCGAGCATTTCATCGCCAAAGGCCACCGGCAGCTGGGCATGGTTAGCGGCAATGATGCGCGGGCCCGGGTGCGCGTGGCCGCCTATGCACAGGCAGCCCAAGCTGCGGGCCTGCCCGCAGTGACGGTGGCGTATACGCCGGCGCCCAGCACCTTGGGGGGCGGCCGGCGCGGCCTGGCAGACATAGTGGCCAAGCGGCCCGAGGTGACCGCTGTGTTCTGCAGCTCGGACACCCTGGCCTTGGGCGCCTTGATCGAAGCCCAGCACCAGGGCCTGCGCGTGCCCCAGGACCTGGCGGTGGTAGGCCTGGGCGATCAGGAGTTTGCCAAGGACACCGCGCCGCCGCTCACCACCGTGCGGCTGGATGGCACCCGCATCGGCCAGCTGGCGGCCGACATGGTGGTGGCCCGATCGCTGGACCAGCCGGTTCCTGAACGCCGCGTCGATATCGGTTTCTCCATCGCCCAGCGCAGCAGCAGCTGAGCACCCCCTCCCCCGCTCTTCGCCATCCAACAACAGCGACAACATCGGGTAATTACTGATTTCTGCAATGAGGTTAACGTTAACAATACAACAAATTCCAATGTTAACGTTAACTATTCGAAGCGAAGCATCGCTCACCGAGATTGCAGCCAACCCTCACTTGCAGGAGACAAACATGACCGCCACCACAGCAACCCCCTGGAAAAAAATTGCCGCGCTTGTCTGCGCCAGCGCTGCCGCATTGGCAACCAGCCCCAGCGCCTGGGCTTGGCCAGACAAGCCGATCACCATCGTCGTGCCCTTCCCGGCCGGGGGCGCCACCGACTCGGTGGCCCGCGCCGTGGGCAACCACCTGGGCCAGCAATGGGGGCAGACGGTGGTGGTGGAGAACAAGGCCGGCGCCACCGGCAGCATTGGCGCCACCCAGGTCTCGCGTGCGCCGGCCGATGGCTATACCTTGCTGGTCTCGTCCTTGGCACCGCTGGTGGTGGCGCCCCACCTGATCAAGGGACTGGCCTATGACCCGACCCGCGATTTCAGCTACATCACCGTGGCAGTGCAAACGGCCAATGTGCTGGTGGTCAACCCCAACCTCGCCCCCAAGGTCAACAGCGTGCAAGACGTGGTGGCCCTGCTCAAGGCCAAGCCCGATACGGTCAGTTTTGCAACCTCGGGCGCGGGCTCGTCAGACCACCTCACCGCCGAGCTGTTCTGGCAGAAGACGGGCACCAAGGGCCTGCATGTGCCCTACAAGGGCGGCGCGCCGGCCACCGCCGATTTGCTGGGCAGCCAGGTGGATATGTCGTTCCAGAACGTCAACACCGTGTTCAACCACATCAAGTCGGGCAAGCTCAAGGCCATTGCGGTGACTGGCAACAAGCGCTCCGCCGTGCTGCCCGATGTGCCGACGATGGCCGAAGCCGGCATCGACGGCATGGATGTCTATGCCTGGCAAGCCTTTGCCGCCCCCAAGAACCTGCCCGCCGACATCAAAACCAAGCTGCATGACGGCATTGTCAAAGCGCTGCACGACCCTGCTGTGAGCAAGCAATTCACCGACATGGGCCTGGAGATTGTGGGCAACAGCCCCGAGGCCTTCACCGAGTTTCAGCGCAAGGAGTTTGCGCGTTGGAAGCAGGTGATCACCACCGGCGGTATCACCGCACAATAAGCGCCAACACCACCTGGTCGTGCAGCGGCCCCCAGTCCATGCCCGCTGCACAACCTGCTTTTTAATCTTTTGTACCCACGCCCACCATGCAAGCCACCCACACCGCCACCTCCTCTTCCACCCCACGCATCACCGGCTACCGCGTGGTGCCGGTGGCCGGCCATGACAGCATGCTGCTCAACCTGAGCGGCGCCCATGCGCCGTTCTTCACCCGCAACCTGCTGATCCTGACCGACAGCGCAGGCCGCACGGGGGTGGGCGAGGTACCGGGTGGCGAGAGCATTCGCAATACCTTGGAAGATGCGCGCGAACTGATCCTGGGCCAGCCCGTGGGCAACTACAACGCCCTCTTGAACGCGATGCGCAGCAACTTTGCTGGCCGCGACAGCGCCGGCCGTGGCCTGCAGACCTTTGACCTGCGCACCACCATCCATGCCGTCACCGCCGCCGAATCGGCCCTGCTTGACCTGCTGGGCCAGCACCTGGGTGTGCCAGTCGCAGCGCTGCTGGGCGAAGGCGTGCAGCGCACATCAGTGCAGATGCTGGGATATTTGTTCTATGTGGGTGACCGCGAACTGACCGACCTGCCCTACCAAACAGCCCCCGATGAGGCCGACGACTGGAAGCGCCTGCGCCATGAAAAAGCCATGGACCCACAGGCCATCGTGCGCCTGGCGGAAGCGGCCTACGAGCGCTATGGCTTTGAGGATTTCAAGCTCAAGGGCGGCGTGCTGCGCGGCGAGGACGAGGTCGAGGCCATCCGCGCGCTGCATGCGCGCTTTCCCAAAGCCCGCATCACCCTGGATCCGAATGGCGGCTGGTTGCTCAAAGATGCAGTGCGCATCACCCGCGATCTGCACGGCATCCTCGCCTATGCCGAAGACCCCTGCGGTGCCGAAGAAGGCTTCTCCGGCCGCGAGGTGATGGCCGAGTTCCGCCGTGCCACGGGCCTGCCAACAGCGACCAATATGGTGGCCACCGACTGGCGCCAGATGGCACATTCGCTGTCGCTGCAATCGGTCGATATTCCGCTGGCCGACCCGCATTTCTGGACTATGGCCGGCTCGGTGCGCGTAGCCCAGCTCTGCCAGGCCTTTGGCCTGACCTGGGGCTCGCACTCGAACAACCATTTCGATGTGTCGCTGGCGATGTTCACCCATGTGGGCGCTGCCGCACCTGGCAAGGTCACCGCCATCGATACGCACTGGATCTGGCAGGACGGCCAGGGCCTCACCAAGCACCCGCTGCAGATCCAAGGCGGCTACATTGCGTTGCCCCAACAAGGCGGCCTGGGCATTGAGCTGGACATGGATGCCGTCGAACGCGCCCACCAGCTCTACCTGCAGCACGGCCTGGGCGCACGCGATGACGCGATGGCCATGCAGTACCTGGTACCCAACTGGCGCTTTGACAACAAGCGCCCCTGCTTGGTGCGCTAAGTAAAAGCCGCGCCGCTTTCCGCCCGCTTGGGAGGGATGGACGGCGGCCTGGTAGCGCAACGGCACTGCCGGCGCTGCGCGCTTCCCCTAACGCACCGTAAACGCAAAGCGCAGCGTGTCATTGGCCGCCTGCGCCGGCACGCTGGCATGCACCTCGTTGGGGTAGCGCTGCAGCCGCACGCGCAGGCCCCAGCCGGACAGCGCTTGCAGCCGCTCAGCCAGCATGCGGGCCGATTCGGGATCGCCATCGGCATCGCGATCGCCCACGACCACCATCAGCCGGCTGGTAGCGCCCAGCTTGCCGGCCTGCACCTTGGCGCGAAACACGCGCTCCTCGTCCAGAATGTGTTGGCCGTTCCATTCCATCGAGGGGCTGGCCGCCACAATCGCCTCGAACGCCTGCGGGCGCTCATACAGTGCATAGAGCGCAAACAGCCCGCCAAAGGAATGGCCAAACAGCGACTGCCGCTCCAGGTTGACGGGGTAGCGCTGGGCGATCTCGCTGCGCAGCTTGCCGGTCAAAAAATCCAGAAACGGCGCGCGTGCGCCGCTTTTGTATTGGGCAAAGGCCCGCACCTCGGGCGATAGCGGCTCGCGTAGCTGCGCCGTGTAGTCGGCCATGCGGCGCACATCCCAAGCCTTGTCGCCCGGGTAGCCCACCCCGACGATGATGGCCTTGCCCACGGGCAAGTAGTCCTGCACCCAGCGCGCCTGCGCAAACGAGCCAAAGTAGGCATTGCCGTCAAGCACATACAGCACCGGGTAGCCGCCCTTGGGTGGCTCACCCTTGTCGGGCGCAGACACAAAGATGCGGTAAACCTCGCCGTTGTCAGACGCCATGTCCCAGACCTGGGTGGCGGGCATCACATAGGGGCTGGCGGGTGTGGGTGCAGGGGCAGCGGCGGCGGCGGGCGCAACGCCTTCATGGGCGGCCTGCGCCCAAGCCTGCGGCGCAGTGGCCAGCAAGCCGGCCAGCAGCGCCGCGCGGGCGCCCCGATGAATCGTAGAGAAGGTCATCGGCGTCTTAAAAATCATGGCGCAGATTAGCACTGAACTTGCGCGGCTCGCCAAACGGCGCGTACTCGCGGCCATACAGATGGCGGTAGCTGCGGTCCGTCAGGTTGCTCACCACCAGGCTCAGCTGGGTCTTGGGGGTGATGCGGTACTTGGCGTTCAGGCCCAGCAACACCAGCGCGCCCTGCTCGATGGTCCAGGCATTGGCGCCCGAGCCCCCGTTTTTATAGGCCTTGCTGGTGGCAGCCACATTGCCACCCAGCGACCATTGCGTGCCCGGCAGCTGGTAGTTGGCCGCCAGGCGCATGCTGTGGCGCGGCTGCTCGGTGCGGAAGCGCTGGTCCTTTTGCGGACCGGCCACATACTCGGCACTGGTGTAGGTGTAGCCCGCTGCCAGGTTCAGCTCGCGGCTGACCTGGCCGTTCATGCCCAGGTCAAAACCTTGGCTCACCACCTTGCCCGCTGCGGTGTAGCAGGCGCCACCGCAGGCGTTGCTGGGGTTATTGGGCACTGACGAATCAAGCACCGCCAGGTTGGACTGCGCCAGGCGGAACACGGCGGCCGACACATTCAAGCGCTTGTTCAGCAGCTCACCCTTGATGCCCACTTCGTAGTTGGCACCCACCACCGGGTCGAGCACATTGCCATCCTGGCTGCGGTTGGTCTGGGGGTTGAAGATGTCCGAGTAGCTGGCATAGGCCGAGTACTGGGCGTTGATGTCATACACCAGCCCGGCATACGGCGTGACCACACCCTTCTCTTTGGGCGCCACGACACCGGTCAAGGTGTTCTTGCGCTCATAGTTGCTGATGCGGGTGCCAGTGATCAGCTTGAGCGAATCGCTCAGGCTCCAGCGCGCGACGCCATAGACACCCATATTGCTGGTCTTCGTCTTGCTGGTCGATGCACGCAGCCCATCGGGGATGGGGCCCAGGCCTTCGGGATCAAAGCTGTAGACATTGATCGGCGTGGTGGACGAGTAGCCGGTGCCGGCGTTCTCATCACGGTAGCTGGTGCCGTTGACGCCCAAGGTCAGCTCATGGCGGCGGCCTAAAAAGTCAAACGGCCCGGTGGCATAGACATCCACCACATTGGCATGCATCACCGAGGTGTAGTTGCGCTGGCGGCTGCCGATAAACAGGCCATCGCCGGTGGCGGGGTTCAGGTTGCCCGAGAGGCTGCTGAAGTTCTCGATATCGTTGTTGGTCTTTTGCCAGGAATAGTTGGCCTTCAGGCTCCAGGCGCCGGCCAGCTGCTGGGCCAGGCCCACGGTGTAGATGTTGTAGTCGCGCACCGAGCGGTGGTCGGCATCACCCCAGAAGGACGAGCGGGGCAGGCCCGCATCGCTGCCATCCGCTGCCAAGGGCACGCCAAAATGGCCCCGGCTGGTGTCCTTTTGCAGCTGCACGCTGGCGCTCAAGGTGGTCGTGGGGCCCAGGTCGGCCTCGACAATGCCGTAGCCCGCATAGCGGTCGCGGTAGACATAGTCGGTAAACGATTCGCTGTTGTCCGCCACGGCCACCAGGCGGCCCCGGATGACGCCGGAATCGATCAGCGGGCCCGACACATCGCCCACCACACGCCGCTCTTTCCAGGAGCCCAGTTGCACCTCGCCCTGGGCCTGGAAGGTGTCGGTCGGGCGCTTGAGCACCATGTTGACCGTGCCGCCTGGGCTGCCTGCGCCCGCCATCAAACCCGCCGCGCCTTGCAGCACTTCCACCCGGTCCACAAAGGCGCTGTCAAACTTGGGCGAGCGGTTGCCGCTGTCGATACCCGATGGCGTGGCCATGCCATCGACCTGGGCCTGCATGCTAAAGCCCCGGCTGTAGTAGTTGGCACCAATGCTGCCGCCATCTACTGCAAACACCCCACTCACCGCGCGCAGTGCATCGTCGACCGAGGTCATGCCCGCATCGTCCATCTGCTTGCGGGTGATCACCGTCAGCGTCTGCGGCGTTTCGCGCTGGCTCAGGTTCAGCTTGGCGCTGGTGCTAGAGTGCGCCGCCGCATAGCTGCCCGTGCCTTCGGTCGTGCCGCTGCGGTTGGCGGCCGCCGTCACCGTGACGGTGTTCAAAGTCATGTCCGATGCGGGTGTCGCACCGGCTGCAGCTGGGGTGGCCGCCGGCGCTTTGCGCAGCACATAGGTGGCACCACCTTGTCGGACCACCTCAAAACCGCTGCCGCCCAGCAGCTGGGCAAAGCCCTCGGCCTCGCCATAGCGGCCTTGCAGGCCGCTGCTGCGCAGCCCCGCCAGGGTGGACGGCTCAAACACCAGCTGCACGCCAGCCGTTGCCGCGTACTGCGCCAGCACATCCGACAGCGGCCCGGCAGCGATCGCATAGCTCTTGGCGCCGGCGGCCGGCTCTGCCGCCATCGCCCAAGGTGCTGCCAGCGCCAGGCCTGCGGCACTGCCCCCGACCAGGGTGGCACGGATGGCGCCATGCAGCAAAGCCAGCGCAAAGCGGTCGCCGTGCCGGCTGCGGCGGTGGGAAGAGGTAGTCATGGTTCGTCGTCCTGGTGATCTGGAAAGAAAGGAGCGGCACTGCATAGCGCCATTGCCCTGTACACCGAACGAGATTGGAAAAGTGATCACCTGGGACCAGAAATTTCTTAAAAATTTTTGGGAGCGCGCTGCAATCCACGCTGCCCCGGCGCCAGGGCAAGCTGCCAGATGGCGATAACGCAACAGGCAGCAAGCAGCGATAGCGGGCTGGAACTTTGCCCTTGCTCCAACCACCAAGGCGGAGCCCCTTCAAGAAAGCCCATCGATGAACCGCTATTTGCCTGCCCTGTCCTCACCCGGTGGACGATGCTTTGCACCCCTGGCCCTGATCCGCATTGCCTTCGGCCTGTTCTTTTTTGCCTCTGGCTTCAACAAGGTGTTTGTGCCGGAGAACCAGGCCCTCATGTTGGAGACGATGATCGAGGCGGGCATTCCGTTCCCCGCCTTCATGGCGGTGTTTGTGGCCGCCTGCGAGACGGTCTTCGGGCTCTTGCTCGCCATCGGGCTGCTGACCCGACTTAGCGCCTTGGTGCTGCTGTGCATCAGCACGGTAGCGCTCTTCACCGTGGGCCTGCACCACATTCCTCCCCATATCAACCTGCTGACCTGGTACAGCTGGCTGCTGTATTTGCCCGAGAGCGGCTATATCTTGATGTCCATCCTGCTGATCGTTCAAGGCTGTGGGCCCTGGGGCCTGGACCGCTGGATCCATCAACGACTCCACCAAAGTGACAGCGCTGCTCCCGGCGTCAGCCAAGCGTAAGATCACAAAGATACATTTTGTAATATAAAGCATCAGACGGTATGCGCGCAGCGCTTCAAAAAGCACTGCGCAGCTACCAGCAAGCCGCACAAGACAGGCATGCATCAACAAACAAGGACAGGGGGGAGACCATGGCAAGACGCAAGAAAAGCAGCGGGTTTGAAGACATGCTGGATCTGCTGGCAATGCTGCCCTGGTGGCTCTGCGTGGCACTGGCAGCAGCGAGCTATTTCTTCCTGCACAGTTGGGCGGTGGTGCCGCAGGCAGCAGATATCGCAGGCCGCCCCGGCGACATGATGGCGGCCGTCGTTCAGAAGGGGCTCATTTATGGGCTGGCCTCCATCGGCCAGTACCTTCTGCCCTTCATGTGCCTGGTGGCCGCTGCCATGTCGGCCTGGCGCAGAAAGCAGCGCAAGGCCCTCGTCAAAGGCGTGGCGCAGGCGCAGGATGTGGCCGCGCTGGGCGATATCAGCTGGCGCGAGTTTGAGCTGCTGGTGGGCGAGGCTTACCGCCTGCAAGGCTTCCGCATCATCGAGCTGGGTGGCAACGGGCCCGACGGCGGCGTGGACCTGGTGATGATCAAAGGCAGCGAGAAATTTCTCGTGCAGTGCAAGCAGTGGAAGGCCCAGAGAGTCGGTGTTGCGATCGTGCGTGAGCTCTATGGCGTGATGGCCGCCAGGGGCGCGACGGGCGGCTTTGTGGTCACCTCCGGCCGCTTCAGCAACGATGCCCAGGCCTTTGCACGGGGTCGCAATATCACCTTGGTCGATGGCCCCCAGCTGTTGGCGATGGTCCAGCGCGCTCGGCAATCGCTGGTCAATGGGCCCAAGGCTGCCCAAGCCGGTGGCAGCCCGCCTGCAGCACCTGCGCGCACCGCTGTTGCGACTGCCTCAGCAACAGCGCCTGCAGCACCCCAGCCACCTTCCACCAAACCCAACTGCCCGCGCTGCAGCGCCGCAATGGAACTGCGCACCGCACGCCAGGGTGCCAATGCCGGCAAGTCCTTCTGGGGCTGCTCGACCTTCCCGGGTTGCCGTGGCACGCTTGCGGCGGCAAGTTCACCTTGGGCTGGTGGATGACCTCTGCGTTTGGCCTTGCTTCCATCCCGAAAATAGCCTGAGGCTACAAATTGGATACACAAAGTCAGCAAGTGATCTGCAGGGGATGCGCCTCCCCTTTTAATCGAGGGGCACCTCCCCCAACCCCATGCGGTTGCCGAGGCGATCGGTGACCTGAAGGGCTCGACGGGTGCGGTTATTGGGCTCGTTGCTTAGCCATGCCATCATCTCCACACCATCCTCCGTCCATGTGCATTGTGCGGCTGGGATAGTCGTTTGCGCATTACGGGTACACACGACGCTGCCATCGTCGTTGAACAAGCGCTCCCCCTCCAAGCTCGTCAAATTTATCCGCTTGAGGCCCCGTGCGCCGCCCTGCACGACGTAGCGCCTTATCCACCACTGCCCCAGCAAGGCTTGCAACGAGCTAGCCTCGGCATCCAGGGACATCCGCACCATACGCTTTGGCGCCTCTCCAGGAAGGTGGACAATCCCCACCACGCGATTGGCCGAGAAACCACTATCAGTTGCGCTTTCAGAGAATCGAATCGACAGGTCGCCCGACGAATCCACCAGGGCTCCACTGGCTGCAGGCCCCCCTAGCGAGCGACCTCCTGCGTACCGGTTGAGCGGAACACTGGTGTCGATGCCTTGGTAAAGGCCGCTGCCCATATGGAAAGTGGGCTGCCCATTGGGCAGGTAATTGAACACCTGGGCAAGCACCATGCCGTTTTGCACATCGATGGCAAAGCCCCGTCCCGGCTTGCCCAGCAATTCCTCTTCCACGACCCAAGTCCCGCTGCTGGGGCTGCTGACCTGGCGGCAGTTGATGATGTCGGAGACATAAAGGTCCACGTACTGTCCGCAGCCTGTAATAGTCGATTCGCCACCACCTCCCACCGTAATACCTTGCAGCGGCAGGCGATGGCTGACGCCATTGCTCACGACATCCACCGTCCCATAGACATTAATGCCGGCAATATGCAGCCGCGCCTCCTGCACATTGCCCCGCTCTTGCGGGGATTCATCGGACACTTTGGTGCAGGTATATACATCACGCCCTGCCAGTTTTTCGCAAGACATGCGCTGTCTCAAATCACCAGGCATATTGCTGAGATAGAGTTGCAGCCCGCCACTGCTAGTCCCCGAAGCGCCCAAAAACATATCTGCAGCGAATTCAATCTGCTGCGCAGGGTCCGCCGCTGAAACGAAAAAACTGCGGGCGCGCTGCTGTACCCAATAGCGGTCTTCAAATTCAGCAGTTTGCATATGAAAGCGCTGTATGGCGACCTCCTCCTCGCCGGGAAACTGCACCGTGCCTTGCAGGCCATTGGCAAAGCTGACAGTGACATTGCCGGGCGATCCATCCTCCACGGCATCCCTTGCGGCACTGCCAAAACTGCGCCCACCGCTGTACCGGTTCAGCGGCGCAGTGATGGTATTGCCAGCCATCTGGCCAGTGGCCATGTAGAAAGTGGCATCGCCATTTTTTTCATAGCCAAATACCTGCATGAAAAAGGTATTGCCCTGCACATCAATGGCAAGGCCGCGCCCTGGTTTGCCATCGAGCTCTTCGCTAATGATCCAGGTGCCCGCTTGCGGCGTGAAATCCCGCGCAGCCCAGCTGGAGACATAGGAAAAAGCAAGGCCTGCTGCAAGCACGGCCGTGCGTAAGGCTTGAATACGGATGGGAAGGCGCACTCTCTCTCCTATTTGATTATCGAATCAGTATAGGCGAGCAACTATAAATTCCGCACGAAAAGTGACCACCATCACAACGGTGCCGGCGATTGATCGCTCCGAACCAGCGCGCCATTGATCGGCCTAGCCTGCATTAATACCGCCAGTAAGTTTGCAGAGAGTATTGACGCCCCACTGCGGATGCTGCATTAGGGATACGCTGCAGAATCCTTGCCCCATGGAATGAACGCGGATATCCCGAGCCCGTGTTCAGACCACAACAAGGATTTTTGCCGAGTGCTAGAGATTCAGCGCCAGCTCCGGCCCCTCCGCCCAGGACACACAGGTGCACATCGCATCGCCGCGCAATGCAGGTGCGATGCTGTCGCGGTGGATAGGAGTTCCGCTGACCACCTCGGTCAGACAGGCGCCGCAGACGCCGCGCCGGCACTCGTAACCCGTCCAGGCGCCTGCAGCCAGCAAGGCATCCAGCAAGGATTGGCCGGGCTCTACATCGATGCTCAGGCCCGACTGGACCAGCTTGACCCGCAATGGGCCATCACAGGCATCCGCAGCGGCGCCAAAGCTCTCGCTGTGGATGCGTTCCTTGGCCCAGCCCAGCTGGGAGGCAGCGGCGCGCACGGCGCCCACCAAACCGGCGGGCCCGCAGACATAGACCTGGCTGCCGGGCACTTGCGCGGCCAGCAAACCAGGCAGGTTCAGGCTGCTGCGGCCGATGTGGGGCTGGGCAGGCAGGCTTGGAGCCAGCGGCCACTGGCGTGCGAGGTCGTGCACGATCTGGTGCAGGGCAAAGCTCTGCCCTGCTTGCTGCAGATGCTCGGCCATGCTCAGCAACGGCGTAATGCCAATGCCGCCGCCAATCAAGAGCGTGTACGGTGCATCGGGCTGCAGCGCGAATTCATGGGCCAGCTCCAGCACGCGCAGCCTGTCCCCCACGGCCAGCTGGTCGTGGATGAAATGCGATCCGCCCTGGCTCTGCGCGGTGCGCAGCACGGCGATGCTGTAGTGGTCCAGTGCCGGGCCGGTGTGCAGCAAGGAGTAGCGCCGCACGCGGCCGTCCAGATCCAAGGCGATATGCGCGCCGGGTTCTGCACCGGGCAGCATCTGGCCTGCGGGGTGGCGCAGCACCAGGCGCACGATGTCGGTGGCGATGGCTTGCTTGTCAGCAACCACCAGGTCCAGGCTTGTCAGGGGTTGCATAGCACTCTCAAGGGTTGTAGGGCGAGGCTTGCAGCAGGCGCCAGCGCTGGGGCAGGTTCAGCAGCGTGCTGCGCCAGCTGTCCACCTGGAACTCGATCCAGCGCCCGGTGCCTCCGGTCTGGTCGATGTCGGCATCGACGCCAAAATGGGTACGCGCATGGCCGGTCAGCTGCAACTGGCGCGCGCCTTCAAAGTCCGGAAAGACCAGGCCACAGCGCGACTCCAGCTCCAGATTGCCCAAGGTGTTGAACATGCTGTTGCCGTTGAAATCAGGGATGCGCAGCACCTGGCCCTGTTGTTGCACAAAGCCAGGCCGGCCACCCCGGTGCGATACATCGGCGTCCTCGGTGGGGCCCAGGCTGGCGATAAACAAGGTGTCAGCGCCAGCGATCCAGGCCGACGTGGCCTCGTCCAGCACCGTGCCCGAGGTGCTAGCTGTGCCGGTGCTGTTGTCGGCTGCGGGTGCGGCCTCCAGCGGCAGCAGTTCGCGCTTTTGGATATAGCGGGGGCAGACCGGAAAGGCCTGGCCCACCGCCACGTCCAGCGCCTGCGCCGATGCCTGAGCCACATGGCCATTGATGCGCAGACGCCTGCGGGTCTGCAACTCAATCAACAGCACGGCGATGGATTGCTCGGGCTGCAGATCTGCCATGGGCGCTATGCGGGCCAGCACGCCCTGCGGGTCACTGCTGGCCACATGCAGGCTGCGCAGGTCATCGCTGGTCTGCACAAAGCCGGGCTCGCCACTCAGCAGGCAAGCCCACATGGCGCCTGCCGCATCGGCCGCACCCACCACGCACCAGCGCTGCTGGCCCACAAAGTTGCGCGCTGCCGCTGGGATGCCAGGGCTGACGCTGCGGCTGTTGATGAGCGCGGTGCCGCGCTCGCCGGTGCGCTCCTGCACCAGGCGTTCGCCAGCGTGAAAGATGGTTTCGTCCATATTGGCTCCTTGATGGCGGCAGGGTCGCAACGGATATCAGCAATCTGACTTAGAACGTGACCAAGGTGTGGCCCGCGTCCAGGTGACGCGACAGATCCAGCACGCCGGTGGTGCCAGGGATGGTCTTGTCACGCACCAGTTCGATACCGGTAGGTGCCAGGCCTGCGCCCGCACCAAACACGTCGGCGCAGCCGCCGCAGGCAACGATGTGGTCCAGCACGGCTTCATACAGTGCATGGCCGGGGTGTTCTGGCTTGACCAGCTCGGCGGGCCAGCGCACGCCCGTGCCTTGGAACACCAGGTCGAAGTCCCGGTTCTTTTCCTTGAGCTCATAGGCCAGGAACAGGGCGTTCACGAGGCGGCCCAGCGCTTCTTGCGTGCCGGATTGGGGATCGGAAAAAACAACGATGACGGTTTTCATAAATAGTCCTTTCGAGGACGGCTAGTGACAAAACTGGAGCTGCCGTCTCGGAAGCAAATTTATCTATTTA
Organism: Comamonas sp. BIGb0152; assembly: GCF_024809975.1. GTDB lineage: Bacteria > Pseudomonadota > Gammaproteobacteria > Burkholderiales > Burkholderiaceae_C > Comamonas. The sequence continues at coordinate 33,323 of NZ_JANUDY010000008.1, read as the reverse complement.
CTCAAACGTGATAAATGCCAGAAAATTGATTTAATTCTTCCATTTTTTGCAGTAATCACCCGCACCATGGACCGCCTCCACGCCATTGATGTCTTTCTTGCGATCGCCGATTTGGGCAGCCTGACCCGCGCCGCCGAGGCGCTGGAGCTGTCCCTGCCCAGCGTGGTGCGCACGCTGGCTGCACTGGAGAAACACCTGGGCGTGCGCCTCTTCAACCGCAATACCCGGCGCCTGGCCATCACCGACGAAGGCCGGGCTTACCGCGTGCATGCGCTGGCCATCCGCGCTGCGGTTGCCGATTCGGAGCAGGCGATGCGCCGGGCGCAGGCCGAGCCCTCGGGCAGCATCAGCCTGACGGCCTCTGTCAAATTTGGTGAGTTGCATGTGGCCCCGCTGGTGGCCAGCTACTTGCAGCGCTACCCGCAGGTAGAGGTGCAGCTCTTGCTGCTCGACCGCGTGGTCAATTTGGTGGAAGAAGGCCTGGACCTGGCGGTGCGCATTGCGCCGCTGCCCGATTCAAGTCTGGTGGCGCGCCATGTCGTGGACATCCACCAGGTGATTGCCGCCAGCCCCGCCCTGGTCGCCGCCTGCGGCATGCCCCAGCAGCCGCAAGACCTGGCCGCCCTGCCCTGCATAGAGTTTGGCGGTGTGGGCGACGCCAACCTCTGGGAATTTGGCAGCAAGGGCCGCTTGGAGCGGGTCAAGGTGCAGGGCCGCATGCGCTGCAATACCGTCGGCGGCAATATCGCCGGCTGCATCGCCGGCCAGGGCTTTGGCCGTTTTCTGCACTACCAGGTGCTCGATGCGATTGCGCGCGGCGAGCTGGTCCGCATCCTGCCCGGCCTGGAGCCTGCGCCGCGCCCGCTGTCCCTGGTCTACCCCAGCAAGCAGCATGGCACGGCGCGCGTGTCGACCTTGGTCGAGCATTTGTCCGAGCATCTGCGTGCGCGGCTGGGGGAGTTTGCGCTGCCTACAGAAAAACACTGAAAGGCTTGGCTGCAGCAGCGCCACTAGTACGCCGTGCAGCAAGGCCACCCGCAAATCGATGTGCTGTACGCCAATGCCGGCGGTGGCTCGATGCTGCCCCTGGGCGCCATCAACGAGGAGCATTTCGACGCCACCTTTGGCACGAATGTGAAGGGCCTCGTGTTTACCGTGGAAAAGGCTTTGCCGCTGCTGCGTGATGGCGCCTCCGTCGTGCTGACCGGCTCGGTCGTCGGCTCCATCGGTACCGCCGCCTTCAGCATCTACAGCGCCTCCAAGGCCGCCGTGCGCAATCTTGCCCGCAGCTGCACCCTGGACCTGAAGGAACGCGGCATCCGCGTCAATGTCGTCAGCCCCGGCCCCATCCGCACCCCTGGCTTGGTGGAACTGGCCAGCAACGATGCCGCGCAGCAGCAAGGCCTGCTGGACTATATGGCCAGCCAGGTGCCGATCGGCCGCGTCGGTGAAGTCGATGAGATTGCAGACACCGTGCTGTTCCTGTCTTCGCCACAGGCGAAGTTCATCGCCGGTATCGAGCTGTTTGTTGATGGTGGTTTGGCCCAGGTCAGAGCCGTTTGACGGAGGCCTTTGAGGTCCGCTCCATGCGATCCAGCTGTGCGAGGCGCCACTGGGCTGATTTGCTCAGGTCGCTGAAGAAACGCGCCTTCTGCGCATCCAGCATGGGTTGGAATTTGTTCGCCATGGCAAGTACCTCTGCATTCAGCACTCCATCTGCTGGACATCGGTCACGCCATTCAGCTCTGCAGCCATTTCTCCGTTGTGTCGCTATCTTTTTTCCTCGCATTTGCTCAGCCTGCATTTGCTTTGGTTAGTGGCAGAGACAAGCAGGTGATGGCGACTGCCCGGATGCCCGGATGCCCACCAGTGTCATGGCGCCAGCACCAGGCCGAGCGCCCGCTACGGTGCGGTCTGCTCCCTCTTGGCAGGGGGCTGGGTTGCAGCCGGCTGGCGCGCTAGTTCAATAAAAGCCCGCACATAGTCAATGGCGGTGTCCGCCTCGCGTGCGCCCAGGAAAATCTGCTTGGCAATGCCGCGCTGGCCCAGCCGCACAGGCACCACCTCCATCTTGGTGGCGTATTCCTCCACCAGCCAGCGCGGCAAGGCCGCCACGCCGCGCCCGCTGGCAACCATCTGCACCATGATGTCGGTGGTTTCAATGGCCTTGTGGCGCCGGGGCGTGACGCCGGCGGGCAGCAGGAACTGGTTATAGATGTCCAGCCGCTCGATATCCACGGGGTAGCTGATCAGCACCTCTTGGGTGAGTTGCTGGGGCTTCACATAGGCGACCGAAGCCAGGGCATGGCCCTTGGCCACCACCAGCACCTGCTCATAGTCAAACACCGGCTCAAACCGCAGCCCCGGCTTGAACAGCGGGTCGGGCGTGACGAGCAAGTCGATCTCGTAGCCAAAAAGCGCGCCAATGCCGCCGAACTGGAACTTCTGCTTGACGTCCACTTCCACATCCGGCCAGGCGGCCAGATAGGGAGCCACCACCTTGAGCAGCCACTGGTAGCAGGGGTGGCATTCCATGCCGATGCGCAGGGCGCCGCGTTCGCCCTGCGCAAACTGGCTCAGGCGCTCTTCGGCCAGGTCCAGCTGCGGCAGCACGCGGTTGGCCACCGCCAGCAGGTACTGGCCGGCCTGCGTCAAGCGCAGGCTGCGGCCTTCGCGCAGCCACACGTCGGTGCCCAGTTGCAGCTCCAGCTTTTTCATGCTGTGGCTCAGCGCCGATTGGGTCAGGTTCAGCACGCCGGCAGCGGCGGTCAAAGAGCCTTGTCGTTCAACCTGCTGAACGATGCTGAGGTGGATGCGTTCCAACATTCAAATGAACTCCGCTCATGGATTTATGAAATAAAACCATTTTACTTCATGGGTCATTAACCCTAACATCCAGCCCATCCACCTCGCAGCCTGCGGTGCTTGGCACCATGGCTCCAGGGCCACCGCCGGCTCTCACGGTTCTCAGCTTTCCTTCCTGGATCACCATGCGCAACGACTTTTCATTCCACCTCAGCAGCATTCGCTTCGACGAGCATTACCAGCCCTCGGACAGCACACGCATCACCACCAACTTTGCCAACCTCGCCCGGGGCGCCAGCCGGCAGCAGAACCTGCGCAACACCTTGCAGATGATTGACAACCGCTTCAATGCGCTGGCGCATTGGGACAATCCGAGGGCCGATCGCTATGGCGTGGAGCTGGAGATCATCTCGGTCGAGATGGCCATGGGCGCCGCCAGCAGCCAGGCTGCCTTTCCGCTGATCGAGATTCTTAAAACCAGCATTCTCGACAAGCAGACGAACCGCCGCATGGAGGGCATCGCGGGGAACAATTTTTCGTCCTATGTGCGGGACTATGATTTCAGTGTGGTGCTGGCAGCGCACAACGCGGATCGGGCAGCGTTCAGCACCCCCGATAATTTTGGCGATCTGCATGGCAAGCTGTTCAAGCTCTTTGCCGCCTCCAGCACCTACCAGGCCTGCTTTCACAAGCCGCCCGTCATCTGCATCAGCGCGTCCACCAGCAAGACCTACCAACGGACCGGCAACACGCACCCTGTGCTGGGTATCGAGTACCAGCAAAACGAGCTGTCATCGACCGACCAGTACTTTGCCAAGATGGGCCTGCAGGTCCGGTTTTTTATGCCACCAAACAGCGTTGCGCCGCTGGCCTTTTACTGCCAGGGTGACCTGCTGGCCGACTACACGAATCTGGAGCTGATCGGCACCATCAGCACGATGGAGACCTTCCAGAAGATCTACCGCCCAGAGATCTACAACGCCAATGCTGCGGCAGGCAAGCTCTACCAACCCAGTCTGAAGAACCAGGATTATTCGCTGACGCAAATCGTCTATGACCGCGAGGAGCGCAGCCAGTTGGCGGTCAAACAAGGCAAGTTTGCGGAAGCGCATTTCATCAAGCCTTACCAAGGCGTACTGGAACAGTGGGCTACCCACACCCCCCTCTGACTGCGCCCACCCATTGGCAATAGCGCGCAACCGCGTGCATCCGCGCACGCTGCCTGCCGCCGTGTCGCCTATGGCACCCCATCGCGCGGCTGCGTGGGCACAATGCGCCCCACGCACGCGCAACACTCCCTCATCGATTACAAGGATTCGTTTTATGTTTGAAACCTCCATCGCCGGAAGCCTGCCCAAACCCGCCTGGCTGGCCGAAACCAACAAGCTCTGGCCCCAGTGGCAGGCCGAAGGCGATGCGCTGCGCCAGGCCAAGGCCGATGCCACCCTGCTGTGGATCAAGGCCCAGGAAGACGCCGGCCTCGATATCGTGGGCGACGGCGAGCAAGCGCGTCAGCACTTCGTGCATGGTTTTTTGGAGCAGGTCGAGGGCATCGACTTCGACAACAAGGTGAAGATGGGCATCCGCGACAACCGCTACGACGCGATGGTGCCGCAGGTGGTGGCCGCCTTGCGCTTAAAAGGCCGCGTGCATGCCTTTGAGGCACAGTTGGCGCGCGCGCACACCAAGAAAAAGCTCAAGTTCACCTTGCCCGGCCCGATGACCATTGTGGATACCGTGGCCGACCGTTTCTACGGCGACAAGGTCAAGATGGCCATGGCCTTTGCCGAGCTGCTCAACCAAGAGGCGCTGGCACTGCAGGCCGATGGCGTGGACATCATCCAGTTTGACGAGCCGGCCTTCAACGTCTACATGAAGGACGCAGCCGACTGGGGCGTGCAGGCGCTGGAGCGTGCGGCGCAGGGCTTGACCTGTACCACGGCGGTGCACATCTGCTACGGCTACGGCATCAAGGCCAACACCGACTGGAAGAGCACCCTGGGGGACGAATGGCGCCAGTACGAGACGGTGTTCCCCGCGCTGGCGCGCAGCAGCATCGACCAGGTGAGCCTGGAGTGCATCCACTCCCATGTGCCGCCCGACCTGATGAAGCTGCTGGTAGGCAAGGACGTGATGGTGGGCGTGATTGATGTGGCCAGCGACGTCATCGAGACGCCGGAGGAAGTGGCAGACACCATCGCCCGCGCGCTGGAGTTTGTACCAGCGGACCGCCTCTTTCCCTGCACCAACTGCGGCCTGGCACCGATGTCGCGGGACGTGGCCTGGGGCAAGCTCAAGGCGCTGGCCGCAGGCACCCAGCTGGCCAAGCAGCGGCTGGCTGCCGTGTGAGCTGCACCTGGTGAGGGCGCCCGGTCTCCGGAGCCGCCATTGACAATCGGCTGACGGCATCGTCTGCGCCGCTTGTGTGCCAAGCCACCCTGAGCGCTTGGCTTGGCTTGGCTTGCCCTGACAAGCGGCTTGTATCAGCACTTGCGATGCTTGCCTGCAGGTGCATCCGCCTGCGCATGTATGCCTTGGGGCGCTGCCTTTTCGGTTTAGGGGGGCCGGAGCATTGGCGGCTTTGGGTGGCAGCGCACGCCCGCCTCGTCCTACAGACGGGCCGGCTGCAATTGGCGAAGATGGCGACCCACCACAACTGGGTAACCGCATGGACACCACCAACAACAATGCTGCGGCCGATCCGACACCTCCATCGCCGCCCCTCATCCCGACCCAAAGCGGCACCCTGGAGTTGCACGACATCACCATCGTCGACCAGGTCAAGCTCAAAAAAGCCATCTCCGCCGCCGCCTTGGGCAATGCGATGGAATGGTTCGATTTCGGCGTCTACGGCTTTGTCGCCTTTGCGCTGGGCAAGGTGTTCTTTCCGGACGCATCGCCGAGCGTGCAGATGATTGCCGCGCTGGGCACCTTTTCGATTCCGTTTCTGGTGCGCCCGCTGGGCGGCCTGTTCTTTGGCGTGATGGGCGACAGGTTCGGGCGCCAGAAGGTGCTGTCGATCACCATCATCATCATGGCCATCAGCACCTTCTGCATCGGGCTGATTCCGTCCTACGCCAGCATTGGGATATGGGCGCCGATTTTGCTGCTGCTGTGCAAGCTGGCCCAGGGCTTTTCAGTCGGCGGCGAGTACACGGGCGCCGCGATTTTTGTCGCCGAGTTCGCACCTGATCGCAAGCGCGGCTTTCTGGGCAGCTTTCTGGATTTCGGCTCCATCGTGGGCTTTGTCACGGGGGCCGGTGTCGTCGTCTTGCTCCAAAGCCTGCTCAGTGACGCCAGCTTTCTCGATTGGGGCTGGCGTGTGCCCTTCTTCCTGGCGGCACCCTTGGGGCTGGTGGGCCTGTACCTGCGCCATGCGGCCGAAGAGACGCCCGCGTTTCAGCAGCAACTGGCCCAGATGGAGAAGGACGACCAGCAAGACGTGGAGAACCGCCCACGTATCTCCTTCAAAGAAATCGCCACGCGCTACTGGCGCCCCTTGCTGGTATCGGTCGGCCTGGTGCTCACCACCAACATCACCTACTACATGTTGCTGACCTACATGCCCAGCTACCTGTCGCACAACCTGCATTACTCCGAAGACCATGGCGTGCTGATCATCATTGCGGTGATGATCGGCATGCTCTTTGTGCAGCCCCTTATCGGCCTGGCCAGCGACCGCTTTGGCCGCAGACCCTTTGTCATCGTGGGCTCCATCGGCTTGCTGGTGCTGGCGATTCCGGCCTTTACGCTGATCATCAGCGGCAAGATCGGTCTGATCTTTGTCGGCCTGTTCATGCTGGCCATTGTGCTGAACTGCTTTACCGGCGTGATGGCCTCGACCTTGCCCGCCATGTTCCCCACCCGCATCCGCTACAGCGCGCTGGCCGCATCGTTCAACATTGCCATCATCGTGGCCGGACTCACTCCCACCATCGCAGCGGCCTTGGTGGATACCACCGGCAGCCTGTACCTTCCTGCCTACTACCTGATGGCGGTGGCGGTGGTGGGCATCGTCACCGGCATCTTCATGAAGGAAACCGCCAACAAGCCTTTGCGCGGCGCCACCCCTGCGGCGTCGAGCAAGCAAGAGGCCAAGGAGCTGCTGGTGCAAACGCTGGACCACATCGAGCAAAGCGTGGAAGACATCGACGCCGACATCGCCAAGCTGCAGGCGCAAATCGCGGCGCTGGAGCTACGCAAACAGCAGTACATCGATCTGCACCCGCGCCTGGATTGAGGGCCGGTGCGGGGTGACCCGCCTTTCAGGCGGGCTGCTGCGCCCAGCCTGCCATCCGATCCCAGGCCCGGTCCATCTGCGCCACCAGCAGGTCCATCTGCGCGGCCACGGTCGTACGCTCCCGGATCCCAAAGACGCTTTGCCCTGCCGCCTCGTAGATCAGCCGGGCGTTGTTATGTTCATGGATGGAGGCGAACACATCGCCCGTGAGCGCTTGCTGGTGGGGCATGCCCAGCGGTGGCGGCGCGCCCGCCTCGTTCCAGGCATCGATCCAGTCACTGCGCAGCACGCGACAAGGCTTGCCGCTGTGGGCGCGGGAGATGATGGTGTCTTCGCTGTTGCTGGCGATCAGTCGATCCAGCAGCGCAGGTGGCGTATGGTTCTCTTGCGCGGCCATCCACAAGGTGCCCAGCCAGGCACCTTGCGCGCCGCTGCAGATGCAGCCCAGAATCTGCGCACCAGTGGCAATGCCGCCGGCAGCCAGCACGGGGGTGTTCTGCGCCAGCTCCACAATCTGCGGTAGCAGCGACATGGTGCCCACGGTGCCCGTGTGGCCCCCCGCGTCATAGCCCTGGGCCACGAGCACCTCAACGCCCATGTCCAGCGCCTTGCGGGCATGGCGCACTGAGCCAATCAGCGAGAACGTCAGTTTGCCCCGGCGCTTGGCCTCGGCAATCAGCTCAGCACGCAGGCCGATGGCTGTGGCCACGGCGCAGGCCTTGGAGTTCAGCACCGCATCGATCTGCGCCTGGAACAGCGCCTCCGACCGGGCATGGGCGGTAAAAAAGCTGGGCTTGCCAGGGGGCGGGATCGCAAAGCGCTCGCGCAGCCCGGCGACAAAGGCCACATGCGCAGGCGGCAACGCCGCCTGCAGGCTTTGCGGATCGGCCTGCTCTGGCACCTGGGCGGGCAGCATCAGGTCAATGCCATAGGGCAGGCCCGCCAGGCGCGCTTCCACATCACGGACGATGGCCGGAATATCCTGCGGCGCATCGCGCGCCAGCCCCAGCACGGGAAAGCCGCCGGCCTGGGCAATGGCGACCACGACATCGGGCTCATGCGAGAAGCCAAAGATGGGATGTGCAATGCCCAGGCGCTGGCAGAGGGGTGTTTGGAACGGGAGCATGGGGTGGACTTGTCTTCTTGTCGGATTCAATTGGGCTCAATACCGGCTTGTTGGATGACGGCACGCCATTTGTCCCGTTCCTGCGCGATGAAGCTGTCAAACTGCTGGGCGTTTTGCGGCGCCATCTCCATGCCCAGCGATTCGAGCTTGGTTCTGACTTCCGGTTGCGCCAGGATCTTGTCGATGTCTGCCGACAGCTTTTGCAGCACCGGCGCCGGTGTCTTGGACGGGGCCACAAAACCAAACCAGGTGCCCACGTTGTAGTTGGGCAGCTGCGCCGACTCAGCCACGGTGGGCAGATCGGGCGATGCGCTGGAGCGCTTGGCGGTGGTAACGGCCAGCGCGCGCAGCTTGCCGCTTTTGACATGCGGGATCGCCAGCGCCGAGGTCAGCGGCATCATGTTGACCCTGCCGGACAGCAGATCGTTCAAGGCCTCGGACTGGCCTTTGTAGGGCACATGTGCGAGCGAGATTTTGGCCTCCTGCGCCAGCAGCTCGCCCGAGAGGTGGTTGGAGGTGCCCAGGCCGGCGGTGGCATAGGTCAAAGACGGGTCGCTCTTCTTGGCCAGCGCGATGAACTCGGCCATGGTCTTGGCCGGCAGGCTGGGGTGTACGACGATGATATTGGGCACATAGCCAAAACCAGCAATCGCCTTGAAGTCGCGCACCGGATCCCAGGTGAGGCTCTTTTGCAGCGCCGGCGCCACGGCATGGCTGGGGCTGACCGCCAGCAAGGTGTAGCCATCAGGGGCCGATTTGGCGACGTAGTCGGTGCCGATGGAACCCCCTGCGCCCGTCTTGTTCTCCACGATAAAGGGCTTGCCGTACTGGCTGGAGAGCCTGTCGCTGATGATGCGTGCGACCGAGTCGACGACACCACCCGCAGAGAACGGAACAATGACCTTGACCGGCTTGTTAGGGTAACCGTCGGCGGCAGGCTGCGCGTGCGCAGCGGCATTAACGACCAGACTGCACGCCAGCAAAGTGCGCGCCGCATGGGCAATGGGTGAGAGGGTCTGCATGGCTTTGTCTCCTGAGAAGGGCTCAATCGGCTTTGTCTGTCTGCGCCTGTTCTTGTCTCTGTGCTTGTCTTGGCGCGCGGTGATGGCCGCTAGGCGCTCAACGCCGCCATCGTGCGTTTGGCGATATTGGTGATATGGACCTGGCTGGTGCCTTCGTAGAGGCGGAACAGGCGCACATCGCGGTAGAAGCGCTCGGCCACATTACCGGCCACATAGCCGCTGCCGCCAAAGATCTGCACGGCCCGGTCGGCCACACGCCCACAGGCCTCGGATGCAAAGAGCTTGCACATGGAGGCCTCCATGGTCACGTCCTGGCCATCGTCGCGTTTGCGCGCGGTCTCCAGCACCAGCGCGCGGGCGGCATGCACCTCGGTATTGCTTTCGGCAATCAACTGCTGCACCAGCTGGAACTCGCCAATCGGCTGGCCAAACTGCTGGCGCCGCTGCGCCTGCTGGGCCATCTCCTGCACCAGGCGGATGGCGGGCCCCACGCAGAGCCCGGCCAGGTTGATGCGCTGCTTGTTGAGGGCACGCATCGCCGTGCGAAAGCCCTTGCCCTCCAAGCCACCAACGATGGCGCTTTCATGCACGCGCACCTGGTCCAGCACCACTTCGCCCACCGGCGAGCCATGCTGGCCCATCTTACGCATCGCCGGAGGTGTGGACAGCCCCGGCGTGCCGCGCTCGATCAAAAAGGCACTGATGCCGTTGGCACCCTTGCTGCCGGGCACGGACCGGGCAAACACGGTGAACAGGTTGGCAATCGGCGCATTGGTGATAAAGCATTTGCGCCCGCTGATCACAAAGTGATCGCCGTCGCGTACTGCGGTGGTCCGCAGCGCGGTGGCGTCCGAGCCGGCCTCGGGCTCGGTCAGCGCAAAGCAGCCCGTCACCTCGCCGCTGGCCAGTAGCGGCAGGTAGTGGTTCTTTTGTGCCTCCGTGCCATCGACCACCAGCGACTCCGACGCAATACCGGTGTTGCCACCAAAGCGCGCCCGGAAGGTGGTGGCCACCTGCGAGACCTCGATATTTACCAGGGCCAGCTCCTCGGTCGTCAGGCCCGCGCCGCCATAGGCCTCCGGGATGCTGTGGCCAAACAGGCCCAGCTCGCGCATGCGCTGCACCACCGGCTCCGGAATCAGGTCTTGCTCATCGACTTGTACTTCGATCGGCTGGCATTCATTGCGCAGAAAGGCACGCAGCTCGGCCAGCATGGCTTCAAACTTCTGGGGGTCTCGGATCATCAAACATCCTTCGGGTTGATCGATAGCCGCACGGTGCAAGGGTCAGGCTGGGTGCCCTAACGCATGCCCAGCGCCAGCTCTAGTTGAAAAACGGCTTCTTTCAAAAGGGGCGCCACCTCGCGGGTGAGCAGATTCTTCGATGCCCGGTGCGTGGACAAGGTGCAGTTCAGCGCCACTGGCAATCCGCCCAGGTGCGCGCGCACCGGCACTGCAATCGCATGGATCTCCTTGCGCCAGTCGCCCTTGGAGTGGCAGTAGCCTTCGTCCTGGAAGCACGCTGCATCAGCCAGCCAGTTGGGGAGTTGGGCGTCGTACTCAGCACGGTCCTTGACCTGGAGGTAATTGAGGATGGCACGCTGCTCGGCCGCCGGACAGGCCAGGATCAGCGCCCGGCCAATGGCGCTGGACAGCAGCGGGCGGGTGGAGCCGATATCAGGCAAGTGCTGGTTGGTGGAATCGGCCCGCACCGAGTCGATATAGACCACCAGATCGCGGTCGCGCACGCCCATGTTGACGGTGCAGCCGGTGCTGCGCGCCAGCGACTCCATCAGTGGCTTGGCAGATTGGCGCACCTGCAGGCTGGCCAGCAGCGGATGGCCCAGCGAGAGCACGCCCGGGCCCAGCCGGTACTTCTGCAACTGGCCGTCGCGGCTCAGATAACCCAGCAAGGTAAGCGTGTAGGTCAGCCGCGAGACCGTGGGTTTGGGCAGGCCGGTGCGGTCGGCAATCTCCCGGTTGCCGAGCACCGGACTGGCGGGCGTGAACGCGCGCAGCACCTCCAGACCGCGCGCCAGGTTCATCGCGAACTGGCGGTCTTGCGAGAGGTCATGCGGGCTGACGAGCCCGGGCAGGGGGATGGTGTTCACGGCAGGTTTGGCGGTGGTTCGTTGGGTCATGATTGGGCTGCGGCCTGTGGACGTCAATCGTCTGAGCCAAGTGTTTCGCTCAGCGAAACATGCTATTGCGCCCGCAAAACCGCCGTGGGACAAAGCGGCTATTGCGCTTAATCCCGAACTAGTTCTCATGACCCACCAACCCAACAACGCGGGCTCACTTGCCGGCGTTCGCATCCTTGACATGGCCACGGTGCTGGCCGCGCCCAGCGGCGCGACGATGTGTGCCGACCATGGCGCCGATGTCATCAAGCTGGAGCTGCCCGATGGCAACGACGCGCTGCGCCACATGCAGCCCATCAAGGACGGATCACCGCTGTGGTGGAAGGTGGCGAACCGGGGCAAGCGCGGCATCACCTTGGATGTGCGCAAGCCGCGTGGGCGGGAGCTGCTGCTGGCCATGCTGGCGCAGTTCGATGTGCTGGTGGAGAACTTTCGCACCGGCAGCCTCGACCGATGGGGCCTGGACATTGCCACCCTGCACCGCGCCAACCCGCGCCTTATCGTGGTGCGGCTGACCGGCTTTGGCCAGACGGGCCCCTACCGCGCCCGCGCCGGTTTTGCACGGGTGTTTGAGGCAATGAGTGGCTTGACCAACCTGACGGCGCCGGCAGGCGGCGCGCCGATGCACAGCAACTACCCCATTGGTGACTCGGTCGCCGGCATCTTCTGCGCGTTCTCGATCGCGGCAGAGATTGCGCGCCTGCGCGCCAATCCCGAGGCACTGGGGGTGGAAGTGGACCTGTCGGCCACCGAGGCGCTGTTCCGCATTCTTGACCCGCTGCCCGTCGAGCATGAACAGCTGGGCCTGGCCCGGCGTGGCGAAGGCAATCTGGCCACCTACACCGCACCGTCCAATATGTACCGCAGCGCGGACGGCGTGTTCTTCTCGATGGTGGCATCGTCCCAAGCCGTCTGGCTTCGGCTGTGCAAGGCGATGGACAAGTCCCAGCTGGCAGACGACCCGCGCTTTGACACCCTCCCCCATCGCGTCGCCCATGTGCATGCGCTCGATGCCATCGTGAGCGGCTGGTTTGCCGAGCATGGCTTTGCGCTGATCAGCCAGAAGCTCGAGGCCTGCGAGATCCCGTTCAGCAAGGTCTATGACATCGCCGACATCGAAGCGGACCCGCATTTTCAGGCGCGAGAAACCATCATCCGCCTGCCCGATGCCGACCATGGCAGCCTGCCTGCGCCCTGCATTGTTCCGCGCATCATCGGCCGCGACATGCCGGTGCCCCGAACCGGCCCGGCGCTGGGCGAGCACAACGCTGAGGTGTATGCCGCATTCGGCGTGTCTGCGGACGAGCTGGCGCAGCTGCGTGCGCAAGGCGTGGTCTGAATCTACCCCTTCTCAAGGAGAACCCATGAACAGCTACCAGGCCATGGTCACGCGCAGCGTGGACAACACCATCCGCTCGCAAATAGAGAGCTTGCAAAGTGGTGAACTCGCACCCGGCGAGGTGCGGATCCAGGCCCACTATGCGGGCGTGAACTACAAGGACTGTTTGTCGCTGCACGGGGCGGCCAAGATCATCACCCAGTTCCCCCGGGTGGCGGGGATCGAAGTGGTAGGCGAGGTCATTGAATCGCGCAGCGAACAGTTCCTGCCTGGCGACAGGGTGCTCAGCCATGGCTTCCAGCGCGGCATTGAGGTGGATGGCGGCTTTGCCGAGCTGGTGCAGGCCCCTGCCGCGCACCTGCAAGCCATTCCTGCAGGCCTGAGCGCTGAGCAGGTCGCCATCCTAGGCGTGCCCGGCTTTACCGCCGCGATGGCGCTGGAGCGTTTTGAGGAACTGGGGCTGAAGCCCGACAGCGGCCTGGTCGCCGTCTCCGGCGCGGGCGGCGCCGTGGGCCGGCTGGCCATCCATATGCTGCACCGCGCCGGCTACCGCACGGCGGCTTTGACACGCAAGCTCGGCAACGAAGCGGCGCTGCGCGCGCTGGGCGCCAGCGAGGTGATCGACATCAGCCAAGTGATCGACTCCAAACGCCCCATCGAAAAGCCGCAGTTCGCTGCTGCGATCGACAACGTGGGCGGCGCGGTACTGTCATGGATGCTGCGGTCCCTGGCCGATGGCGGCCTGCTGGCCAGCGTGGGCAATGCCTCGGGCAACAGCTTTGATGGCAGCGTGCTGCCCTTTATCATGCGCCGCGCCCAGATGTTCGGCATCGTCGCCAACGCCCCCTGGCCGCAACGGCGCAGGCTGTGGGACAAACTGGCGGGCGACTGGAAGCCGGACTTTGCCGCGCTGCAGCCCCATGTGCGCTTTATCGGGCTGAACGATCTGCTGGCGCATGCGGGGCGGCAGCTGGAGGGGGCGACGAGTGGGCGTACGGTGCTGCGGTTTGGGGCGGCGGGCTGAATATGGCGTATTGGGCCACGCGCAAGATATGCAAGCTGCACGCGCCAAAAGCCCGGTCAATCAAGCGCACCCAGCCCCGTCGCATTGCCAAATCGATCGCGCAGGCGCAAGAATGGTCCAGAGCGCCCCATGTCTGGCAGATAGGTGGAATAGTGCGAAAGCCACCGATCGCCATCCGGCTCTCCACAACTCATGTTGGATCCGGGTGTCAAGCCCACAGGCAAGCAAAGAAGTTTGCCATCCGCGGTGATGACACCCTCGCCTTGGACCCGATCAAACCGGGTAACAGCTTCGTTGCTTCGTGCATACCAGTCGCCAAACATACGTTCAGCAAAACTCGCCGGCACATCGGTTTGCAGGCGCCGAATCTTGACGGGCGGCTCGCCGGGCAGTTGCAACTGCCCTTGTGTCCACCAAACATTGCGGTCTATGGCTCCGCTTTCCAGTGGGGGGCTGTAGAACTCCACAATGGCATTGCCCGCCTCGGCCTCCAGCTCGGCCGCTTTTCCTGGGCCGCCCAGGCTTCGCCCACCACGGTACTGCCGCAAGGGAATCGTTGCCACGCTGGCTCGGCTGCCTGCACCTTTGCTCTGGTAAATGGCGCTGCCCATGTGGAAAGTAGGCTGGCCATCTGCACGGTAATGGAACAGCTGCAGGATGACGGTATCGCCTTGCACATCCAGCGCAATGCCACGACCGGGCTTACCCGTCAATTCATCTTCCACCACCCAGGTACCGTTCATCGGCATCAGGATGTTGGTCGTGATGGACGAGTAACAGGTCACCTGGCAGGCGGGGCCGTATCCGAAATTGGAAGCCAGATAACTATGGTGCTGGACCGGGGTGATCGAGGTGCGGCCTTCAACGTAGGGGGCTTCATTCAAGGCAGCGCCCAGATCAAAACCAGTGATGGTCCGGGTATGGGGATGGCTGCCGCCAATGCGCAACACACCTTGAATATCAAAGCCAACGAACAGCAACTCCAGGCTCTCGATATCAGCGATATCGGCAGGTCTCACATCAGGCATCTGAACGCCTCTTGGAGTGCATTTCATGCGAGCCGTTCCTGGCAGCACATCACATCGGAATACGGGCTTGTGGTCAATCGTGCCTACGACCGCAGGCCTGACCCAGCTCAAATGGGTGGTGCCATCATCGCTCCGCCAAAGCTGCGCTCGGGTCGTGTAATCAGGCTGCCCTTGTGCATCCAGCGTAAACAGCCGCAATGAGCGCCCGCCTTGTTGTGCCAAAGGGTTGGTGACGCTCAATGCGTCACTGGTCACCATAAAGCGCTCGATTGCCATCGCTGATTCGCCGGGGAACTGTAGCGTTCCCTTCAGACCATTGCGAAAGCTGACCGTGACAGGCCCTACGCTCTGGTCTTCGACGGCATCCTGCATCGGCCCGCCCAGACTACGGCCATTCTTGTAGCGCATCAGCGGAGCGGTAACGCTATTGCCCTGCATCTGGCCAGTCGCGGTGTAAAAGGTCGCGTCGCCATTCTTCTCGTATCCGAAGACCTGCATGAAGAAGGTGTTGCCTTGCACATCAATGGCTAAACCTCGGCCGGGTTTGCCATTGATTTCGCTGCTCACGATCCAGGTGCCTGATTGCGGGGTGAAATCCCGCCCGGCCCAACTGGTCGCGCATGACAACGCTAGCAAAGACGCCATCAGCGTGGGGCGCAAGGTCTGCAAAAAACTGGATTTCCTCACATCATCTCCCGATGTACGCATCCGAACATGGATGCAGTTTTTAATCAATCAGAACGCCCTAAATCCGCAGCGCATACTCAATCCATCGGCACATGACCAAGTCCGGTCAGATTGCCATGGCGATCACGTAAGCGAATTGAAAAGTTGCTCACGACAAACTCGTCGTACAGCTCCATGACATACGCGGTATCCGTCGAACCACTTTTTTGGCACTCACCTCGCAATACCTGCGCGTTAAATTTGCATCTCACCGAGCCATCTTCAGTGGTGGCTAACTCGCCATCCAAGCGATTAAGAGTGATAGTAGCCGGCACTCCAGCTCTGAACGAGCGCGGGATATACCATTCGCCAAACAGCTTGTCCTCTATTGTTTGCCAAGGTTGCAAGGAAATACGGCGCATAGGTTTGGCGGGCTCTCCCGGGAACTTCATCACCGCCTCGGCCAGGCCCACGCCCGAGGCGCCAGAAACCCGAATCTCTACTTCTCCATCGTCCCGCAGCCATTGCCCACTAGCAGCTGCACCGCCCACACTGCGGCCACCCCGGTACTGCTGCAGGCTGAAACGTGCTCCGCTGGTTCCGTGCGTTTCCGGATCAGCCGCATAATCTCCAACCCCCATTGAGAAAGTAGGTTGGCCATTGGCCTGGTAGCCAAAGACCTGCATCAACATTTTTCCGCCCTGCACATCCAGACTCACCCCTCGCCCAGGCTTGCCCGTCAATTCATCCACGATTACCCATGTGCCATTGCTGGGCAGATAATTCGGCCTGTGCGCATAGCCAAATGCCCCTGGCAAATACGACTCCAGCCCATTCGAACAGCAACCGGTGAAGGTCACCCCGCGGTACGGAAAATCTACGCGGGTATTGAAACCCAGCAACTGCAGGGGGGCAGCGCCTTCGGCATGCAGACTGACAATGCCAGCCACCTGCGCGCCCACCAGGCGAAACTTCACCTCTTTGACCTCTGGTGCTATCGCAGGGTCTGTCACCCCTGCCGCAACACAGCGGAAAATATCGCTTGGGACTGAACGATTGCACTCCAGCATCTCAGACCCGTTTTCACGGTACAGCTGCAAGCGCGTGGGTTCGGTTGCACTTGATTTAAGACTGGCAAACCAGGCATTCACGACTTCTCCTTGCGCATTCAGCGCAAGCCACCGGCTAGAGCGCGTTGCATTCTTCCACTGCTCAGTCTGGTAATAGGCGGCATCTGGCGAGGTAAAAATAAAGCGCTCTATGTCCTTTGCTGGCTCGCCAGGCAGCTGTATTGTTCCCTGCAAGCCATTGCGAAAGCTGAGCGTCACATCGCCAATGCTTTTGTCTTCTTGCGCATCGCGTGGCTCGCTGCCAAAACTGCGGCCTCCTTGGTAGCGCAGCAGCGGGGCGGTGACGGTGTCGCCTTCCATCTGGCCCGATGCAGCGTAGAAGGTGGCATCGCCATTTTTCTCGTAGCCAAATACCTGCATAAAGAAAGTATTGCCCTGCACATCGATGGCAAAACCTCGGCCTGGTTTGCCGTCTACTTCATCGCTGATGACCCAGGTGCCGGCCTGTGGCGTAAAACTGCGTGCTGCCCAGCTGGGAGATAGGGACAGACCTAGTACAGATACTGCGAGAATGGATGCCAGCTTCGGAATGCGCTTCTTGTTTGCCACTTTATCTCCCTGGATTGAATCATTTTCAGATGCACGTCATTTGTACTTATCACCTGGATGCCAGCGAACCGGACGAGGCTGGATTCCATGAATACCATTATGAGTATCACATCTACCAATTCTCTGAAGGCGAAGAAAGTTTTTTTGCGCGCAGCTATACCGATGAGCCCCACGGGGCGCACTTTCTCAATGCAGAAAAAGCCGGTCGATCACGGCCATTGACAGCCAAAGATTTATGCGCACCACTTTTTTTGGAAGCACAGGCCTATTTAAGGCAAGCGGGGAGAACCGAGCTGAGCTGGCTCAGCGGTAAAGGCAATGGTTATGAGCCGCTGCAAAATCCGGTGATTCAGGATCCAATCAAACAGCGCTGATGCTTTGGCAAGCACACAAGACCAGCATAAAACGCCGGTTGCAGATAAGCGAGACCGAAGTTTGGCGGCGCTGGTTAGCGCTTCGATTCAAAGCCATGGATGGCGAACCCAGCACCCCGTTTATCGCCCCACCACCCTCACCTGCCCATGCGCTAACCGCTCAATCCGCACCGGCAACGACTGCGCCAGCAGCGCCAGGCTAGCATCCGTGTCCTTGAGCGACAAGGCCCCCGATAGCCGCAGCTGGGCAACCGCAGGATCACACTGCAGCGGGCCCGCACGATAACGGGCGATCTCGGCGACAACGTCTGCCAACGGCATATTCTTGGCCAGCAGCATGCCCTGCTCCCACAGCGCGGCGCTGGCTTGCACATCGGTTTGCGGGCCGATATGGCTGGTGCTGAAATCAGCGGTGTGCCCTTCTTGCAGCAGCTGCGTCGCGCCTTGCCGGTTAGTAATGGCGACGGAGTGGATGAATACCGCTACGCGGCTGGTGTCGGCATCCACACGGCGCACGCTAAAACGTGTGCCCAGCGCCTGCACGCTGCCCTGGCGCGTCTCCACGACAAAGGGGCGGTAGCTGGGCGATGGGTCGGTATGGGTGGTCAACAAGATCTCGCCACCCAGCAGCCGTACCCGGCGCTCTTGCGGGTTGAAATGGATAGCCACCGCGCTGGCGGTGTTGAGCGTCAAGGTGGAACCATCGGGCAGCAGTATCGAGCGCGATTGCCCCACGGCGGTGGCCTGGTCGGCCATCCAATCACGCCAGGACAGCTCCCGCCAGGCCAGCCCGCCGGCCGGGGCCGCCACCAGCAAGCCACCGAGCCAGGCCAGGCTTTTGCGGCGGTCGGGCCGCTGCACGGCGCCCAGGGTCTGCTGGCAAACGTCGGGTGGCACTTGGGCAAACACACCCATCATGGCTTCTGCCTTGTGCCAGGCCGCCTCATGCGCGGGGCTCTGGCTGCGCCATTGCTCAAAACTCGCCTGCTCCTTGGCAGTGGGCGTCTCGTAGCGCAGCACAATCAGCCAGTCCGCCGCCTCGCTCAGCAAGCTATTTGGGGATGCAACGCCTGCCATCAAGCAGCCTCCAGGCACATGAGCAAGGCCTTGTGGATATGGCGGCGCACGGTGATCACCGGCATGGCCACCTGCTCCGATATCTGCTGCAAAGTCAGGCCATCGAGCTGCGCCAGCAAAAAGACGGTGCGCGTCTGGGGCGGCAGGCTGGCGAGCAGGCGGTCGATCTGCACCAAGGCCTCGATCACCAGCATCTGCGTCTCGGGCGATGGTGCATGCGACTGTGGCAAGTTCCCGAGCGTCTCCAAGTAGGCCCGCTCGATCTCGCGCCTGCGCCACAGATCGACCACCAGGCCCTTGGCCACATGGGTCAAAAAGGCACGCGGCTCATCGGCTACGCCCACATGGCGGGGCGACAGCATCAGCCGGATAAAGGTGTCATGGGCCAGGTCGGCGGCATCGCCTGCATTGCCCAGGCGGCGCCGCAGCCAGGATTGCAGCCAGGCGTGGTGGTTTTTGTAGAGCGCTTCGATGGGCGAAGCGGAGTATCCGGGAGATGCCATGCGATGTCCGCGCCCTGGTGCAAAAGCTTATAGTTGAGAATGAATCTCAATTATATTCAATTGTAAATACTGTCTTTACGCAGGACATTCGCGGCGGGCCACCGCGCCCAATGCATGCGGCAGATCAGCGCTGCGGCGCAGGCGGCTCGGGCAGCACGTACTGCCCCGTCCAGCCCACCAGGCGCAACGCCATTTGCGTCATCTCCTGGCACAGCGCCTCGATGGACAGCTTGCCGTTGGGCTGGTACCAGCGGTGCGTCCACTGCACCATGCCGCTGATCGCAAAGGCCGTTACCTTGGGATTGCTGACGTCAAAAACGCCAGCCTCTACGCCATTGACGATGAGCCGCGTCACCAGCGCATCAAAGCCATGGTACTTGCTGCGGATGTCGCTGATTTTCTCCGGGCTCAGGCTTTTTTCCTCTTCCAGCAGGATGGCAGAGAACGTGCTCAGCTCGATCTTTCTGCGCGTATAGGTGTCGATAAAAAATTCGAAGCGCCGCACCGGGTCCTTGTCCTCCAATTGCTCGCACTGGCTCACCGCTTCGTAAAGGCCGGAGAACACCTTGTCAAACAGGCGCTCCAGCAGCTCATGCTTGGACTTGAAGCGCTTGTAGATAAAGGGCTTGGTCACGCCGATGGATGCGGCTATGTCGTCGAGCGTCGCGCTCTTAAAGCCGCGCTTGTAAAACAGCTCGGCAGCGGCATTGATGATCAAGGTGTCCTTGTATTCCTGGATCTGGTTTTTGGCATCGGCTGCGCTGGTGTCGGTGGGTTGAAGCTGCACTGCTGAATTTCTCCTGGTGGGCGCGGGGGCTGCCGTGGTGACTCGCGCCACAGACGCCGGCTTGCAAAGCGCATGGGCCCCAGCATAGTGGAAAGGCGATGCGTTTTGCAGCGGATGCAGACATAGGGCATGCGTGAAATCCCCAATGGTACCAAACGATACTGATCAGTATCTTTGGGGTTTTCCACTGCTGGCTGGCGGTTTTGATGCAAGCGCTTCGGCGCCGCGCCAGCAGCACCTGAGCCCTTTGATACAGGAGACAAGCGCATGTCGAACGCAACCGCCACCGCTGGCGAACAGCTGAGTTACCAGGTCGTCGATTTTGGCCAACCGCTGCAACTGGCGCGCCGCGCCATAGCCGCGCCGCAAGGCAGCGAAGTGCTGGTACGCATCAGCGCCTGCGGCGTCTGCCACAGCGATCTGCACATGGCCGAGGGCTTTTTTGACCTGGGCGATGGCCGCCACTTCGGGCTGGAAAAAGTGCTCAAGCCGCCACGCACCCTGGGCCATGAGATCGTCGGCACCGTTGCTGCCAACGGGCCCGATGCCGAAGGCGCGCTGGGCCGCTCGGTGATCGTCTTCCCCTGGATTGGCTGCGGCCAGTGCGCGCTGTGCGTCCGGGGCGACGAGCATATGTGTGCCCGCCCCGAGAGCCTGGGCACCACACGCGATGGCGGCTTTAGCACCCATGTGCGCGTGCCCCATTCGCGCTACCTGATCGACCACACCGGCATCGATGCCGCCTTTGCCGCCACCTTGGCCTGCTCGGGGCTGACGGCCTACTCCGCCCTCAAAAAAGTGGCGCCTGCGACTGAGAACGCACCGCTGGTCATCATCGGCGCGGGCGGCGTGGGCCTGGCTGCCGTGGCACTGGCCAAGGCCCTGCATGGCCTGGGGCCCATCGTCGTCGACATCGACCCGGCCAAGCGCCAGGCCGCGCTAGATGCCGGCGCCAGCCGCGTGGTGGACCCGGCAGAAGCCGATGCCGCCAAGACCCTGGCGCGCTCCAGCGCCGAAGGCGTGTCGGCTGTGCTCGATTTTGTCGGCTCCACACGCACCTTCGAGTTTGCCAATGCCGTTGTCGGCAAGGGCGGCAAGATTCTCATCGTGGGCCTGTTTGGCGGCAGCGCCAGCATCCAACTGCCGCTGATCCCCATGCGTGCCATCTCCATCGGCGGCTCGTATGTGGGGTCGCTGGCCGAGCTGCGCGAACTGGTGGCACTGGCCCAGCAAGGGGTGTTGCCGCCGCTGCCGCTCAGCAGCCGCCCGCTGGGCGATGTGCAGGCCGTGCTGGACGAGCTGCGTGCCGGCAAGGTCACGGGCCGCGCCATTTTGCAAAGCTGAACCCACAACAACAAGGAGCACCGCATGAACTACCAAGTCCAATTGCTGATCGACGGCCAGTGGCGCGACAGCAGCAGCCAGCAATGGCTGGACATCGTCAACCCCGCCGACGAGAGCCTGATTGGCCGCGTCGCCAAGGCCAGCCGCGCCGATCTGGATGCCGCACTGGCCGCCGCCCAAACCGGCTTTGCCGCCTGGCGCAAAACCTCGGCGATGGAGCGCTCCACCTATCTGCGCAAGGCCGCCGCGCTGGTGCGCGAGCATGCCGAAGCAATGGCGCTGATGCTGGTGCATGAGCAAGGCAAGCGCCTGACCGAGGCGCGCATCGAGCTGTCAGGCGCCAGCGAGGTGCTGGAATGGTTTGCCGAAGAGGCGCGCCGCTGCTACGGCAGCATGATCCCGCCGCGCTCGCCCGAGCTGCGCCAGTATGTGCAGCATGAGCCCGTGGGCCCGGTCGCGGCGTTCACGCCCTGGAACTTCCCCATCAACCAGGCCGTGCGCAAGATCGCGGCCGCGCTGGCGGCGGGCTGCTCGATCATCGTCAAGGGCTCGGAAGAAACCCCCGTCGCCCTCGCCCGTTTCATCCAGGTGCTGGAGCAGGCCGGCCTGCCCGCGGGCGTGCTGGGCCTGGTCTATGGCGTGCCGGCGGATATCTCCGAGCACCTGATTGCCTCGCCGGTGGTGCGCAAGATCTCGTTCACCGGTTCCACCTCGGTGGGCAAGCTCTTGAGCGCGCAAGCGGGCGCGGCGATGAAGCGCGTGTCGATGGAGCTGGGTGGCCATGCGCCGGCCATCATTTGCGACGACGCCGACCTGGCGCGCAGCCTGAAGCTCTTGGGCGTGCAGAAGTTCTGGAACGCCGGCCAGGCCTGCATCTCGCCCTCGCGCTTTTTGGTGCAGGCGCCTTTGTATGACGAGGCCGTCGCTGGCTTTCAGCGCATTGCCGAAGGCTATGTGATGGGCAATGGCCTGGACAAGGCCACCCGCATGGGCCCACTGGCCAACCCGCGCCGCGTGGCCGCCATGCAGGCGCTGGTGGACGACGCCGTGGCCAAGGGCGCCCGCCTGGTGACGGGCGGCAAGGCGCCGGACGGCAAGGGCTACTTTTTTGCGCCCACGGTGCTGGCCGATGTGCCGCAGGATGCGCGCATCTTCAACGAAGAGCCCTTTGGCCCGATTGCCGCGTTTGCGCGCTTTGACAGCGATGCGCAAGCGCTGCAAGAAGCCAACCGCCTGCCCTGGGGCCTGGCCGCCTATGTGTTCACCGGCTCGGCCACGCGGGGCGAGTGGTTCAAGAACGAGATCGAAAGCGGCCTGGTGGGCATCAACTCGATTGCGATGGGCTACCCCGAGCAGCCGTTTGGCGGCGTCAAGGATTCGGGCTACGCCAGCGAAGGCGGCGCCGATGCGCTGGCCTTCTACCTCAGCAGCAAGTTTGTCAGCCAGACCATCTGAGCGCGCGGGCCCGCAGCCTGCGGGCCCCTTGCGCGGCGTACCGCGATTGAAGAGACAAAGGAGTTCCATGCACAAGGTATTGATCGCCAACCGGGGGGAAATTGCGGTGCGCATTGCACGCACGGCCGCAGACCGGGGCATCGAGAGCGTTGCGGTCTATGCCAGCGACGACGCAGCCAGCCTGCACCGGCGCGCGGCGAACCATGCGCGCGCGCTGGGCGCCCAGGGTGCAGCCGCTTATTTGAATGGCGCGCATCTGATTGAGATCGCCCGCCAGGAAGGCTGCGATGCCGTCCACCCCGGCTATGGCTTTTTGAGCGAGAACGCGGTGTTTGCGCAGGCATGCACGGCAGCCGGTCTGCGCTTTATTGGCCCGTCGGCCCAGGCGCTGGAGACCTTTGGCGACAAGGCCCAGGCGCGCGCGCTGGCCGAGCGTGAGCAGGTGCCGGTGGCCCAGGGCACGCACAGTGCCACCAGCCTGGCACAAGCCCAACACTTTATGCAGCAGGTCGGTGGGCCGGTAATGCTCAAGGCCTTGGCGGGCGGCGGCGGGAGGGGCATGCGTGCGGTGATGGCCCCGGCGGACCTGGCCGCAGCCTTTGAGCGCTGCAGCTCCGAAGCCCTGGGCGCCTTTGGCCGGGGTGATCTGTATGTGGAGCAGCTCATCAGCGGCGCGCGCCATATCGAGGTGCAGATCGTGGGCGACGGCAGCGGCGCCGTGCAACACCTGTTTGAGCGCGACTGCACCCTGCAGCGCCGCCACCAAAAGCTGCTGGAGATTGCACCCAGCCCCTTCATCAACGAAGCGCTGCGCGCGCAACTGCTGCAACACGCCTGCCGGCTGGGTGCAGCGCTGCACTACCAAGGCCTGGGCACCGTGGAGTTTTTGGTGGACAGCCGCAGCGGCCAGTACATCTTTATCGAATGCAACCCGCGCCTGCAGGTGGAGCACACCATCACCGAGGCCATCACCGGGCTGGACCTGGTGGCACTGCAGTTTGCGCTGGCCGATGGCGCCAGCCTGCAAGACCTGGGCCTGGCCCAGGCACTGCCGCTGCCCCGCCAGTTTGCGCTGCAGGCGCGCGTGAACATGGAAAGCATGCAGCCCGATGCCCAGGCCCTGCCCACCGGCGGCACCCTAGCGCGCTTTGAGCCGCCCACCGGCCCGGGCGTGCGCGTGGACAGCTTTGGCTATACCGGCTACGAGACCTCGGGCAACTACGACTCCCTGCTCGCCAAGGTGATCGTCAGCGGCCCCAACCAGTTCGCGGTGCTCTGCGCCAAGGCCGACCGCGCGCTGGCCGAGTTCCATATCAGCGGGGTGGAGACCAACCTGGACTACCTGCGCGCACTGCTGCGCGATGCGCAGGTGCTGCACGGCCAGATCGACACCACCTATGTGGAGCGCCAAGGCCCGGCCCTGCATGCAGCAGCGGCGGCCCTGGCCGCGCAGCGCCAGCCTGATCCGCAAGCCACCGGCCAGAACGCCACGCCGACCCGCACCAACGACGAGCCCGCGCTGCCCGAAGGCGCCCATGCAGTACGCGCTGCCATGCGCGGGCGGCTGATTGCGCTGGAGAGCGATGCCGATACCGTGCAGGCCAAGGGTGCCTCGGTGGCGGTGCTGGAGGCCATGAAGCTGGAGCACAGCGTGGACCTGGCCCTGGGGGGCCGCTTTGTGGCCCGCACGGCGCTGCTGGGCGAGGTGGTAGCGGCAGGCACTTTGCTGGGCTGGGTGCTGCCCGATGCATCAGCCGATGGGCTGGCCAGCGAGCTGCAACAGGCCGACCTGGATGCCATCCGCCCTGACCTGTCCAAGGTGCTGCAGCGCCAGCAAGGGCTGCTGGATGCCGCCCGCCCCGAAGCCGTGGCCAAGCGCCGGCGCCACAGTAAGAACACCGCGCGCGAGAACCTGGACCAGTTGCTCGATGCTGGCAGCTTTGTGGAATACGGCGGCCTGACCCTGGCCATGCAACGCGGCCGCCGCAGCGAGGAGGAGCTGATTCGCGTCAGCCCAGCGGATGGCACCATCACCGGCCTGGGCCGCATCAACGGCCAGCTGTTTGGGGCCGAGCATGCGCGATGCGCAGTGATGGCCTATGACTACACGGTGTTTGCCGGCACGCAGGGCTTTATGGCCCACCGCAAGATGGACCGGATCGTGCACACCAGCGAACGCCTGGGCCTGCCCTTTGTGTTGTTTGCCGAAGGCGGCGGCGGGCGGCCGGGCGATACCGACTATGTGGGCGTGTCGGGGCTGGAGTTCACCACCTTCACGCACATGGCACGGCTGTCGGGCAAGGTGCCCACCATCGGCGTCGTCTCGGGCCGCTGCTTTGCCGGCAATGCCGCCTTGCTGGGCTGCTGCGATGTGATCATCGCCACGCAGGATGCCAGCATCGGCATGGCCGGGCCGGCAATGATCGAAGGCGGCGGCCTGGGCGTGGTGGCGGCTGACGACGTCGGCCCGGTGAGCGTGCAAACCCGCAATGGCGTGATTGACCTGCTGGCCCGCGACGAGACCGAGGCCGTGGCCCTGGCCCAGACCTACCTGGGCTTTGTGCAAGGCAAGCTGCCGCCCGGCGAACATGCCGACCAGCGCCAGCTGCGCGCGCTGGTGCCCGAGAACCGGGTCAAGGGCTACGACATCCGCGCGGTGGTGCGGACCTTGTTTGACAGCGGCAGCTTTCTGGAGCTGCGCGAGCACTTTGGCCGCAGCGTCGTCACCGGCTTTGCCCGGCTGCAAGGCCAGGCCGTGGGTGTGCTGGCCAACGACGGCAGCCACCTGGGCGGCGCGCTCGATGCCAACAGCGCCGACAAGATATCGCGCTTTTTGGAGCTGTGCGACAACTACGGCCTGCCGGTGGTATCGCTGTGCGATACGCCAGGCTTTATGGTGGGGCCCGAGAGCGAGAAGGCTGCGGCCGTGCGGCACTTTGCCCGCATCTTTGTGACGGCCAGCCACATCAAGGTGCCCGTGCTGGCGATTGTGCTGCGCAAGGCCTATGGCCTGGGCGCGCAGGCCATGCTGGGCGGCAACCTGTTTGTGCCGGTGGCCACGGTCGCCTGGCCCACCGGCGAGCTAGGGCCCATGGGCATCGAAGGCTCGGTGCGCCTGGCCTACCGGCGCGAGCTGGAAGCGCTGGAGGACCCGGGCGAGAAGGCCGCCTACTTCCAGGCCAAGACCGATGAGATCTATGCCCAGGGCAAGGCGCTGAATGTGGCCAGCTACAACGAGATCGACGATGTGATCGACCCGGCGCAGACCCGCGACTGGCTGGCCAGCATGCTGGCCAGCCTGCCAGCGGCCAGCCCGGGGCGGGCGGCATCGGGCGTATCGCCCTGGTAGGCATCCACCTCAAGACTGCGACCGAGATCCCCAAAAAACACCAGGACCGTAGGAGACAACATGACCCCCATCGCTTACCGGCAACAAGAAAAGCCTTTGCATGAATACCTGCGCCAGCATGCGCGCACCCAGCCCGACAAGCCCGCCTTTATCTGGTACGGCACTGCCATCAGCTACGCCCAGCTGGACCAGATGAGCGATACCTTCGCTCACCAGCTGCAGCAGCGCGGCGTGGTCAAGGGGGACCGGGTTGCGCTGTTCATGCAGAACTGCCCTCAGTATGTGATTGCGCATATCGGCATCCAGAAGCTGGGCGCGGTGGTGGGGCCCTGCAGCCCGCTGTTCAAGGGCCATGAGCTGGAATACCAGCTCTCCGACCTGGGCGCCAAGGTGATTGTGGCCGCCGATGTGCTCTACGAGATCGTGCAGGCGGCGCGACCCAAGACGGCGATTGAACATGTGTTCCTCACCCACTACGCCGATCTGCTGCCGGCCCAGCCGACGATCGACCTGCCCGCAGAAATCGACACACCCAAGCGCCATATCGAAGGCACCACCGACTTTTTGGACTGCCTGCGCACGCCGCAGCCAGCGCCCGATGTGGGCCCGCTGGACATGGACGATGTGGCGCTGATGACCTATACCTCGGGGACCACCGGCCTGCCCAAGGGCGCGATGCTGAGCTACCGCAATGCGCTGTTCAAGGCCCATGCGGCGGCAGACAACAACCCCATCCGCGATGACGACACCATGCTGGCGGTCGCTCCGCTGAACCACATTGCGGGCATGCTGATCGGCCTCAATGTCACGCTCTACACGGGCATCAGCTGCGTGCTGCTGTACCGCTTTGACCCTGTGCAGGTGCTGCAGGCGCTGGCGCGCTACCGGGTGACCTGGTGGTACAGCGTGGCCAGCATGAACGCGGCGGTGATGCAGGTGGAAGACGCACGCAGCTATGACCTGGGCGCCCTGCGCATGAACCCCAGCACCAGCTTTGGCATCACCATCAACCAGGCGCTGGCCGAGCAGTGGCGCGGCTTTGCGCCCAACTGCCAGCTGTTCGAGGTGACCTATGGCATGTCCGAGACCCACACCTGGGACACCTCGATGCCGATCGATGCCATCAAATGGGGCGCACACGGCATTCCCATCCAAGGGGTGGAATGCCGCGTGATCGATGCGGATACGGGCCAGGACCTGCCGGCTGGCCAAGTGGGCGAGCTGGTTTTGCGCAGCCCGGGCAACTTCAAGGGCTACTGGAACAAGCCCGAGGCGACGGCCAGCACCTTGAAGGACGGCTGGGTGTACACCGGCGACATGGCCAAGATCGACGCCGATGGCTACCTGACCTTTGCCGGCCGCTTCAAGGAGATGATCAAGGTCTCGGGCTACAGCGTCTTCCCCGAGGAGGTCGAGTCCATCATGATCAAGCACCCGTCGGTCGCGCAGGTGGCGGTGATCGGCATTGAGGACCCGCACAAGGGCCAGGCGGTCAAGGCGGTGGTCATTGCCCGCAAGGGCGCGCCGGCGGTGAGCGCGCAGCAGCTGATCGACTGGTGCCGCGAGCAGATGTCGGTCTACAAAGCGCCCCGGGAGATTGAGTTTCGCGATGCGCTGCCCACCACGGGCACCGGCAAGGTGCTGCGGCGCCTGCTGAAGGAGCCGCAGAAAGCGAGTGCCGCATGAACGCGCAAGAGCACGCGGTTGCAGCGCTGGATAACCAGGCGCTTTTGGAGCTGCTGCAGCGCGATGGCGAGCTGGTGACCGAGCGCCTGGCGCACTGGGCGCGCACTAAGGGCGACCAGCTCTTCTACCTGTATGGCGAAGACGATGTGCGGCTGAGCTATGCCGAATTCGACCGCATCACCGATGCCATCGCCGGCAACCTGGCCGCAGCCGGTATCGGCCGGGGCATGCCGGTGTCGGTGTTTATGCGCAACCAGCTCATCAGCGCGCTGGCGATGTTTGGCATCTGGAAGGCCGGTGCCATCTTTGCGCCTATCAATTTTGGCCTGACCGAGCGCCTGCTGGCCTACCAGGTCGGCGACACCCAGCCGGTGATGCTGCTGGCCGAGCGTGCGCTGGTGCCGGCCCTCAATGCGATCAGCGAGCAGCTGGGCCAGGTGGCGCCCTTGGCCCATGTCGTGGTCTACGACCCGCCCGCGGGCAGCCATGATGCAGTGGCCGATGGCGTGGCCTACAGCGGTCCGCACGCAGAGCGGGACTGGGCTGCGCTGCTGCAACCGGCACCCAAGCCGGATGTGGCGCTGGCCTATGACGACCTGTGCAACATCATCTACACCTCGGGCACGACCGGGCCATCCAAAGGCGTGGTGCAAAGCCACCGCTGGATGAACCAGTACACCTATTTGTTCCGCCAGATGCTCAATGGCCATGACGTGGTCTACAACGACTTGCCGATGTACCACGTGGGCGGCGCGGTGTTCAACGTGGTGCGGGCGGTATGGGCCGGCAGTGGCCTGGCCTGCTGGGACCGCTTTAGCCCCAATGATTTTTGGCGCCGCATTGCGCTGAGCGGTGCTACCAGCGCGGTGCTGGTGGACACGATGATCTCCTGGCTGGCCAAGGCAGCGCCGGCCGCTACCGACCGCCACAACAGCCTCAACAAGGTCTACATGCAGCCGCTGCCCGAGCGCCATGGGGAGATTGCTCGCCGCTTTGGTTTTGACTTTGTGACGGCCGGCTTTGGCCAGACCGAGTCGGGCATGTCCTGCTTCACCATCATTGAAGAGACGGACGCCAGCTGCGAATCCCCGCCCGCCTACCGGCGCGGGCAGACGCGTGAGGCCATCCGCGCGCAGGCGGCAGCGCTAGGTGTGGAGCTGCTAGCGCCCGCGCAAGCCGGCCAGGTGGGCAAGGGCTACCTGGGCCACCCCTGCCTGTTTGTGGAAGCCGCCGTGCTGGACGAGCGCGATGGCGAATGCGCGGTGGGCGTGGCCGGGCAGCTGGCCTTCCGCTCCAAGCTGCCCTATTACCTGCTGGTGGAATACCTGGGCAAGCCGCAGGCGACCGCCAAGGCCTTTCGCAACCTGTGGTTCCACACGGGTGACTCGGCGCTGCGCCATGCCAATGGCAGCCTGAGCTTTGTCGACCGCATGGGCGACCGCATCCGCGTGCGGGGCGAGAACATCTCGTCCTTCCATATCGAGGACATGCTCAACCAGTACCCAGCGGTGGAGATGACGGCTGCCTTCGCCATCCCCGCCCATGAAGGCGACGAGGACGATGTCGTCGTCTATGTGGTGGCCCGCGAGCAGCAGGTGATCGACCGCCAGGCGCTGCAGGCCTGGTGCGACAGCAAGATGCCCAAGTTCATGCGGCCGCGCCATATCCGCGTGGTGGAACAGTTCCCGCGCACGCTGACGCAGAAGATCGAGAAGTTCAAGCTCAAGGCCATGATCCTGGCCGAGCTGCAAGGCCAGACACCCTCCCCCGAAGCTGCCCGGCCACCAGCCAAGGAGCGCCGCATGACCTGACACGCCGCCCTGCCCCCACCGGGCTTTGGCCACCGGCCACAGCCCCTTGTGCAAACCGCTACCCCGCGCCCGTCTGCCGCCCTTGCCCTGCACCTTTCAGCAATGGGCAAACCCGCCAGACCGTGGCCAACGATAAAAATACCAGGAGACCATTTCCATGAAGTTCAGAACCACTTGTTTGACCACCCTGCTTGCCTCTGTTGGCCTGGCGTCTGGCGCATGGGCGCAGGGCGTATCCGATAACGCCGTGCGAATCGGGGTGATCAGCGACACCTCCAGCGCCTATGCCGATATTGGCGGCAAAGGCACGGTGGCTGCAGCCACGATGGCGATCAAAGATTTTGGCGGCAAGGTGCTGGGCAAGCCGATCGAGCTGCTGTCGGTGGACCACCAGAACAAGGCCGACATTGGCGCCACCCGCGCGCGCGAATGGTTTGACCGCGAGAACGTGGACATGGTCATCGGACTGGGCAACACCGCCGTGCACAACGCGGTGGCCACCGTGGCCAAGGAAAAGAACAAGGTGCTGATCAACACCGAGGCGGGCTCCAGCTCCATCACCGGCGAGAACTGCGCGGCCAACATCGTGCACTACACCTATGACACCTATGCCACGGCCAACAGTACCGTCAAGGCAGTGACCGAGGGCGGCGGCAAGAGCTGGTACATCGTGGCGGTGGACTATGCCTTTGGCCAGGCACTGTCGAGCGACATCACGGCGGCCGTCGACAAGAACGGCGGCAAGGTGATCGGCTCGGTCAAGCACCCGCTCAATGCGCCGGATTTTTCGTCATACATGCTGACGGCCCAGGCCTCCAAGGCCGATGTGATTGCGCTGGCCAATGGCGTGAACGACACCATCAACTCCATCAAGAGTGCACGGCAGTTTGGCATTACCGACAAGCAAAAGGTGGCCGCAGCGCTGATGTTCATCTCGGATGTGCATGCGCTGGGCCTGAAGACGGCGCAGGGCATGTACGCTACCACCGCGTTCTACTGGGACCGCACGCCCGACAGCCGCGCCTGGTCGCAAAAATACTTCAAGGTCATGAACAAGATGCCGACGATGGCGCAGGCCGGCACCTATTCGGCAGTGATGCACTACCTCAAGGCGGTCGAAGCCGCTGGCACCGACGAGACCGCTGCCGTGATGACCGCGATGAAGAAAATGCCCATCAAGGACTTTTTTGCCGACGACGGCAAGATCCGCGAGGACGGCCGCATGGTGCATGACATGTACCTGGTCCAGGTCAAAAAGCCCGAGGAATCCAAGGCGCCCTGGGACTACTACAAGATCATTGCCACCATTCCGGGCGAACAGGCCTTCCGGCCGCTGTCCGAAGGCAAGTGCCCCTTGGTCAAATCCTGAGCGCAGTGGCCTTTCCGGATAGCTTTTGGGCGCGCGCCTAAAAAGGCAGGCGGGAACGGGCCGGCCGGAGCATTGGGAGCAGGCCAGGGCCAGCCTGCCCTGCGCCCCCATTCAGCGCTGCGGCCGGGGCCTTCACCAAGGCCCTCCAACCCGGCCCATCCCGCGCAGATAGCCAGCCTATGGCATTTCTGCTACCCACCGTGGCGCCGCCCTCCCACTGCCCCGACCCACCCAGCGTCTGCAGGCCCGGGCAAGCCAGCACCGCCGCCCTGGCACCCACCACTGGAACGCCCCCGACTGCATCATCACCTAGGGAACCTCTGCAAAACTCCCTGCCATGGGCTGAACGCGGTCTCGGGCGATCAGCTGCGTTGTCTTCCTTGTCAATAGCTACAGCTCGACTGCAAAAGACGCCTTGCGCCTCATCCCGATCCGCGTCCATCCCACTTGGCGAAGGTTTTGCAGAGCCTCCCTCGCGGCGGAAGCGGAGCACCACACCTCGGCAAGGCGGAGGCGGCACCAGCCTCTCTTGCGCGGATTTATCTCCCTCAACAAAAACAATTGTGAATTAATCAGATAGCGCGTATCAATCAATTAATAATAATAGATTGCCTTTTACAAAATAAAGCTATTGAAAACATAGCAACAAACCCCGTAATATCATCCATCTCTATATGCACGGATTTTTTTTACATTTGCACCATCAGCACTTTACGCCCATAATTAAATATCTAAAAAAAATAAACCTAATGTGTAGTTATAAATTCATTAACAATGCCTTTCCGGCATTTATTTCAAGGCTAGCTACGATGTAATTCTTTGAAATAAGGAGACCCTGTATGTCCTTTATTAGAAATACGACACTGGTCCGCATGGGGGTGCTGATCACCGCTGGCGCTGCGCTGGTCCCGGCGGCCATGGCTGCAGCGGGAGCCCCGCTTCCACGTTGCGCTGCAAGCGAACAATCTTTTTATCTGACGCGCTACACCGGCCCCGCCTCCACAGGCAGGCCCCCAACGGCCGTGCTGGATTTGGCAACGGTGCCGGCTACAGGCAGCGTGGCGATTTCACAAATCTGGAGCGGCGCTGCAGCGCCCACCGTTTCGCCCCGCGAAATATCGCCGACGCCACCCAACCCACCGCTGCCCGCAGGTGCCTCTGTGGCAGGCGGCATGGGCAAGGATGGCTACCTCTACAGCATGCGCGCTGTGGATGGTGACAACAGCTGGGATACCAGCCCGGCTGCAGGCTGGAGCAGCGCTGCCGGGGGCGGCTGGCGCAGCCACACCCGCTACTACGAGATGCTGCGCTATGGCCGCGATGGCGTGGACAACCTGGGCATCGTGAGCGGGCTGGGGACTTACCAGACCGACCCCACCGATGCGAGCAGCTTGGTCAGCGGTGCGGTCGACCTGCGCCTGGGCCCCAACTTCAACGCCGCCGATATCGACCCGGTCACCGGCATCCTGTATTTGGCCAACTTCCAAACCGGGGGACTGCTCAACCGGGTCTTCAAGATAGATGTGACGCAGACCCCGCCGCTCTATGTGGGTACCTTGAACCTGGCCAGCAATATTCCCGGCGCGCAGTCGGGCGACTTTGCCATCGATGCCAGCGGGCAATGGGCTTACGGCATTGCAACCACGGGCGGCCTGTTCTCCGGAACCTCCGTCAGCTACCGCTTCAACCTGTCCTCGGGTGCTGTCGAGACCCTGGTAGCGGTGGCGCCTGCACCCTTCAATGCCCCTTATGGTGCAGCGGCCCGCCTGCCCAATGCCACGGACAAGATGGCTTTCTACGGCCTGGGCACGCGCATCATGACCATCCCAGCCGGCACGGTGGGCGCCAGCCAAAGCACGGCAGGCGCCACCAGCGGCGATGCAGCCGCCTGCTTGCCAAAGTGGACCGCTACCCTGGTGTGCACGCCCGATGCACTGGTCGATGCAGCGGGCAATGTCGCCACCTGCACCATCACCCTGGACCAGCCCGCACCTGCCGGGGGCATGGCGATCACCCTGACGCCACCCGCAGCCCACCCGCGCTATAGCAGCAGCTGCGGCAGTGCCATCGTGGTGAATGCCGGGCAGACTAGCGCGACCTGCAGCATCACGGCCACCCCCAACAACATCGTCGACGATGGCGATGTCACGGCGGCCATTGCCTTGGCCCCACCGGCTGCCACCGATGACTATCTGCTGGGCACACCTTCGGCAGCCGAAGTGGCCGTTCGCAATGACGACCATCCCATCTACACGGCCGAGGCCCAACGGGTGCCCACCTTGAGCCAATGGACGCTGGCCGGAATGGGCCTGTTGCTGGCGATGGTAGGCGCCCAGCGCATACGCAGACGCCAACGCTGAATGGCGGCTGCCGCGCCGGCGGCGGTGCCATAGAAGGGTGCATGCCTAGGTGTTGATTTGCAATAGGTTGTTCAAGGCAAGTCGGGATGCTGGAGACTTGTAGCCCAGGGCTGAGTGCGGTCTTCGGGCGTTGTAATAA
>NZ_JANUDY010000007.1 GCF_024809975.1 Comamonas sp. BIGb0152 | reverse complement strand
GATGATAGTGCGGATTCCCGTGTGAAAGTAGGTCATCGTCAGGCTTTTATACTGATCAACCCCTCTGCTCTACCGAGTAGAGGGGTTTTTCTTTTGGGCGGCTTCGGCGCTGCCATGCCGCATAATGGCCCATTCAGAACGACAAGGGCATGCGGGGACCATGACACCGACTTATTCCATCGGGCAGTTGGCGGCAGAGTTTGATCTGACGACCCGGGCCATCCGCTTTTATGAGGACATGGGCCTGCTGCACCCCGAGCGCACGGGCGCTGGCGGCAAGCAGCGCGTCTACTCGGCCAAGGAGCGCACGCGCCTGCGCCTGACCCTGCGGGCCAAGCGCCTGGGATTGACCTTGCAGGAAGCCAAGGAGATCATTGATCTGTATGAGTCGCCGCGCGACACGGGTGTGCAGCTGGGCCGCTTCATCGAGGTGTTGACGACGCATCGCCAGCGCCTGCTGACGCAGTTGGCAGATTTGCAAGCCAACTTGGCAGAAATTGATGAACATATGCAGGAGGCCCATGCTTTGCTCGCAAAGCAGCCTTCAAAAAAATAATATATAGTTGACGTGAACGTAAACGTAATGTTGCGGCTGGCACGGTAGTGCACAGGCAGCCGCATCTGCTGCGCCATATAGATAGGAGACAAGACCATGTCCGGATTACCAGGCCTGAATTTCCAGTTGGGTGAGGATATCGACGCCCTGCGCGATGCCGTGCGCGAGTTTGCGCAGGCCGAGATCGCGCCGCGTGCAGCAGAGATCGACCGCGATGACCAGTTCCCCATGGATCTGTGGCGCAAGTTTGGTGATCTGGGCGTGCTGGGCATCACCGTGTCCGAGCAATACGGTGGCGCGGATATGGGCTACCTGGCCCATATGGTGGCGATGGAGGAGATCTCCCGCGCCAGCGCATCTGTTGGTCTGTCCTATGGCGCGCACAGCAACCTGTGCGTGAACCAGATCAACCGCAATGGCAGCGAGGCCCAGAAGGCCAAATACCTGCCCAAGCTGATCAGCGGCGAGCATGTGGGCGCGCTGGCGATGAGCGAGCCCGGTGCGGGCTCCGACGTCATCAGCATGAAGCTCAAGGCGGAGGACAAGGGCGGCTACTACCTGCTCAACGGCAACAAGATGTGGATCACCAATGGGCCGGATGCCGACACCTTGGTGGTGTACGCCAAGACCGAGCCGGAGATGGGTGCACGGGGTGTGACCGCCTTCTTGATCGAGAAGGGCATGCCGGGTTTCTCTGTCGCGCAGAAGCTGGACAAGCTGGGCATGCGTGGCAGCCACACCGGTGAGCTGGTGTTCCAGAACGTGGAAGTGCCGGCCGAGAACGTGCTGGGCCAGCTCAATGGCGGCGCCAAGGTGCTGATGAGCGGCCTGGATTATGAGCGTGCCGTGCTGACCGGCGGCCCCCTGGGCATCATGCAAAGCGTGATGGACAACGTGGTGCCCTACATCCACGACCGCAAGCAATTTGGCCAAAGCATTGGTGAGTTCCAGCTCATCCAGGGCAAGGTCGCGGACATGTACACCGTGCTGCAAGCGGGCCGCTCTTTTGCCTATACGGTCGCTAAAAACCTCGATCTGCTCGGAACCGACCATGTACGCCAGGTGCGCAAGGACTGCGCCAGCGTCATTCTCTGGTGCGCCGAGAAGGCGACCTGGATGGCCGGCGAAGGCGTACAAATCTATGGCGGCAATGGGTATATCAACGAGTACCCACTCGGTCGCCTGTGGAGAGATGCGAAACTCTATGAGATTGGCGCCGGCACCAGCGAGATCCGCCGCATGTTGATTGGGCGTGAGCTGTTCGCAGAAACCTGCTGACCGGCTGCGCTGCGCCATCCTGATACCCACACAACAAAGGATAGCCTTATGAGTACGACCTCCATCAAAGACCTGTTTGACCACAACCGCTTGTGGGCAGAGCAGATGGAGCGTGACCGCCCCGGGTTCTTCACGGGCCTGATGTCGCAGCAGCACCCCAAGTACATGTGGATCGGCTGCTCCGACAGCCGCGTGCCCGCCAACCAGATCACTGGCCTGGAGCCGGGCGAAGTGTTTGTGCACCGCAATGTGGCCAACGTGGTGGTGCCCAGCGATTTGAACTGCCTGTCGACCATCCAGTACTCGGTAGACCAGCTCAAGATCCAGGACCTGATGGTCGTTGGCCACTATGGCTGCGGCGGTGTGCTGGCGGCACTCGAAGGCCTGCGCCTGGGCCTGGTCGACAACTGGACCCGCCACGTACGCGATGTGCGCGACAAGCACCTGGCCTTGCTGCAAAGCCTCTCGCCCCAGCACCGCCATGATGCGCTGTGCGAGCTCAATGCCATCGAACAGGTGGTCAACGTGGCGCAGACCACCATTTTGCAAGACGCCTGGACGCGCGGACAGAAAGTGACCTTGCACGGCTGGTGCTACGGCCTCAAGAATGGCCTGATCACCGACCTGGAGATGACCGTGCCCGGTATTGGCGGACTGGCAGAGATACACAAGCGTGCCGTGGCCTTGGTCGCCGAGCGCAAACGCGATTAAACCAACAAGGCATTCCTGGCCCCAGGGATGCCTTTTTTGCAGCGCGAGCGGGTCCGCAGATGCCTGCCGCGAGAAACCCGAATTCAATCAGGAGACACCAGATGCATGATCCCGTCGTTATCGTTGGCGCAGCCCGCACCCCCATGGGTGCATTCATGGGCGATTTTGCCGAGCTCTCGGCCAATGACCTGGGCGGCGCGGCCATCAAGGCTGCCGTGGAGCGTGCTGGTGTTGCCCCTGAAAAAGTCGAAGAAGTGCTGTTTGGCAACTGCCTGATGGCCGGCCAGGGCCAAGCGCCTGCGCGCCAGGCCTTGTTCAAGGGCGGCTTGCCCAAGAGCACCGGTGCCGTGACTCTGTCGAAAATGTGCGGCGCCGGTATGGAAGCCACCCTCTTGGCCCATGACCAACTCGTGGCGGGTAGCCGTGATGTGATGGTAGCCGGCGGCATGGAGAGCATGACCAATGCCCCCTACCTGCTCAAAAAAGGCCGTGGCGGCTACCGCATGGGCCATGACAAGGTCTTCGACCACATGATGCTCGACGGCCTGGAAGATGCGTATGAGCCCGGCCGCTCCATGGGTACGTTTGGCGAAGACTGTGCCGCCAAGTACCAGTTCAGCCGAGAGCAGCAAGACCAGTTTGCGATTGCCAGCGTGCAGCGCGCGCAGGCTGCGACCCAGTCCGGCGCCTTCAAGGCCGAGATCACGCCAGTGACGGTCTCCACCCGCAAGGGCGATGTCACCGTGACCGAAGACGAAGGCCCAGCCAAGGCCCGCCTGGACAAGATCCCGTCGCTCAAGCCCGCGTTCAAGAAGGACGGCACCATCACCGCCGCCTCCAGCTCCAGCATCAACGATGGCGCCGCAGCCCTGGTGCTGATGCGCGAATCCACCGCCAAGGAGCTGGGTTGCAAGCCCCTGGCCAAGATCGTCTCGCATGCCAGCTTTGCCCAGGAGCCCGAGTGGTTCACCACCGCGCCGATCGGTGCGACCGAGAAGGCGCTGAAGAAAGCCGGCTGGAAGGTCGAGGATGTGGACCTCTGGGAAATCAACGAGGCCTTCGCCGTCGTGCCCATGGCGCTGATGGCGGAGATGAAGGTCTCGCACGACATCGTCAACGTCAACGGCGGCGCCTGCGCGCTGGGCCACCCCATTGGTGCCAGCGGTGCGCGCATCATCGTCACCCTGCTGCACGCGCTGCAGGCCCGTGGCAAGCGCCGTGGCATGGCCACCCTGTGCATCGGCGGAGGTGAGGCCACGGCCATGGCGATTGAAATCATGTAGTCTAGTCATCCTGAAAGAGGAGAAACTATGACGAATGAATCGGTGGGCCCCGGCCCGGGACAACTGCAGGCGCAGGACATCGAATCCTTCTGGCAAGAGCTGGTCTACCAAGAACGCCACCTGGCGCTGTTGCCCAACCAGGCCTTTGTAGCGCAGGCCAATGAGATGCTGGCCCGCGTTGCGCCTGATTTGGCACTGGAGCTGGAGCGCTCCGATGGCAGTTTGTTCTCGCGCCTGGTGTTCAGTGCCCACGGCAATGTCGACCAGTTCGAGAACCTGATGGCCCTGGTGCGGGCCGCCCCCAGCCTGCCGGGCTACAAGGTGCAGGCTTTTCGCAACCGCAGCCCGGTCAATGATTTCAGCATGGCCATGGAGAGTCTGGAGCTCTCCTGCTCCGACGTGCTGGTCGCCCACTACGATGCCGGCGGCATTGTCGGGCTGGAGCTGGGTTTTGAGAAGATCATTGCTGCCGAGCAGCGCGAGCTGGCCCAGCACATGGCCTTCATCATGCTCGACCACGCGCTGGGCGAATGGGATTTTGCCGTGCGCGTAGGCCCCGTCGATGTGGTCGAAGGCTTTGCACCCGAGGTCGCCGGGGTCAGTCCGCTGTCCGCCTTCCCGGCGGTTTTCGATGCCTTCTTGCGAGACAGTCTGGGCCGCAGCTACCGTTTTCCGCCAGCGGATAACGACCGCTGGAAAATGCTCGAAGCGCGCCGCCGCGATGCGCCAGCCGATGCCGTCCCCGATTTGCTGGGCCTGCGCCTGTCGGCCAATGCCGTCGCTACACGCGCCGATCTGCCCTATTGCCTGCAATGGACCGTGGCCTTTGACGACGCCCAGACCCTGGACCGCATCCGCGATGCGCAAGAGGGCCTGCAGGCAGCGCTGGAGCGCATGGAAACCGGCATCCTGGCCTTCACCCGCATCGAAGGCATGCACGAGCGCACCGCCTGCTATTACGTCGACGACGCGGCCGCCGCGCAGCAACTGCTGCAGCAGCAAGCGTTGACGCTGCCGGGCCGTGTGGAGGTGGAGTTTGACCCGTCCTGGGATGCCTATCTGGCCGTGTATGCGGCGGCCGGTGCAGCTGCGGACGACTCGGGGGCCGCATGATCGAATCTGCCGAACAACTGCGTGCGCTCTACGCCCAGCCTGCCGAGCGCGCGCTGGCCAAGCAGCTGAACCACCTCGATGCCCATTGCCAGCGCTTTATTGCGCTGTCGCCGCTGTGCGTGGTGGCTACCGCCGGCCAAGCGGCCGAGATGCTGGATGCCTCGCCCCGGGGCGGGCCGCCGGGCTTTGTCAAATGCCCGGGCGCGCAGCATCTGCTGCTGCCCGATGCCGGTGGCAACAACCGGCTCGATTCGCTCAGCAACCTGCTGAGCGATGCCCGCATTGCGCTGCTGTTCTTGCTACCCGGCGTGGACGAGACCTTGCGCGTCAACGGCACCGCAAAGCTGCGCGACGAGGCCCGCTTTATCGACGTGTTTGACGGTGAGCGCCAACGGCCCAAGCTGGTGATCGAGATCGAGGTGCGCGAAGCCTATCTGCACTGCGCCAAGGCCTTGATGCGCTCGCGCCTGTGGCAGGCCGATGCGCAGATCGAACGCAGTACTTTGCCCACACTCAACCAGATGATCCATGACCAGATGGGATCGAGTGCAGCGCCCGAGCCGCAGGCCGACATGGTCGCGCGCTACCAGCAGCAAATTGTGCAAGAGCAGGGACAGTGACAACAACCGCCAAGGAGGGCGTGGGAATGGCTGTGATATTGGTGATTGGCGCCTCGCGCGGCATCGGCCTGGCGCTGGTGCAAGAGTACGCGCAGGCAGGCTGGCAGGTGCTGGCCACGGTGCGGGATGCAGAGGGCCAGGCGCGCGTGCAGGCGCTGGGCGCGCAGGCTTTCTTGGTCGATGTGCTCCAGCCCGAGAGCGTGACGGCGCTGGCCACCGCTTTGGCAGGCCAGCAGATCGACTTGGCGATGTATGTGGCTGGGGTGATCCGCCGGCCCAATGCCCGCACGGTGCCGACGCAGGCCGATTTTGATGCCGTCATGCACACCAATGTGCTGGGTGCCATGCAGATCCTGCCGCAGCTCGCACCCATCGTGGAAGCCAGTGGCGGCGTGTTTGCCTTTATCTCGTCGTCGATGTCGCAGATCGAAGGGGTGGATGACAGCGAGGCCTGGTTGTACCGCGTCAGCAAGGCGGCCTTGAACATGGCGGTGGCCTCTGCCCAGCATGACTACCCTGGCGCGCGCCTGATCGCGCTGGACCCCGGCTGGGTGCAAACCGACATGGGCGGGCAAGAAGCGCCGCTGACGGTGCAGCAAAGCGTGCGGGACATGCGCCAGACCCTGGCCTCAGTCAGCGATGCCGACAAGGGCCGATTGCTGCACCACGACGGCCGCCGCGCCAAGCATTGGTAATACGGCCAGCCAGCAAGACAGCCACAGAACAAGAAATCCGGAGACAAGCCCATGCTTTTGAATGACGACCAGACCATGATCCGCGATGCGGTGCGTGAATTTGCCCAGGCTGAACTGTGGCCGCACGCCGCGCAGTGGGACCGCGATCACGTGTTTCCCAAGGCGGCCCACCAGGGCCTGGCCCAGCTCGGTGCCTACGGCATCTGCGTGCCCGATGCACTGGGCGGCGCGGGGCTGGACTACATCAGCCTGGCCTTGGTGCTCGAAGAGATTGCGGCCGGCGACGGCGGCACCAGCACCGCCATCAGCGTCACCAACTGCCCCGTCAATGCCATCTTGATGCGCTACGGCAGCGATGCACAAAAGCAGCAATGGCTGGCCCCGTTGGCGCGGGGCGAGATGCTGGGCGCGTTCTGCCTGACCGAGCCGCATGTGGGCTCGGACGCCAGCGCACTGCGCACCACGGCCAGTAAGCAGGGCGATGCCTATGTGATCAACGGCGTCAAGCAGTTCATCACCAGCGGCAAGAACGGGCAGATGGCGATTGTGATTGCCGTGACCGACAAGGGCGCTGGCAAGAAGGGCATGAGCGCCTTTATCGTGCCCACCGACAACCCGGGTTACCAGGTGGCGCGGCTGGAGGACAAGCTCGGCCAGCACAGCAGCGATACCGCGCAGATCAATTTTGAGAACTGCGTGATCCCGGCGGAGAACCTGATCGGCGCCGAAGGCGAGGGCTACAAGATTGCGCTGGGCGCGCTCGAGGGCGGGCGCATCGGCATAGCGGCCCAAAGCGTGGGCATGGCCCGCAGCGCGTTTGAGGTGGCCCTGCAATACGCCAAGGAGCGCGAGAGCTTTGGCACCGCCATCATCAACCACCAGGCCGTGGGTTTTCGGCTGGCCGAATGCGCCACGCAGATCGAAGCCGCCCGCCAGCTGATCTGGCATGCCGCCAGCCTGCGCGATGCCGGCCAGCCTTGCTTGAAGGAAGCGGCCATGGCCAAGCTGTTTGCCAGCGAGATGGCCGAGCGCGTTTGCAGCGCCGCCATCCAGACCTTGGGCGGCTATGGCGTCGTCAACGATTTTCCGGTGGAGCGCATCTACCGCGATGTGCGGGTCTGCCAGATCTATGAAGGCACCAGTGATGTGCAGAAGATTCTGATCACCCGCGCACTGGCTTAAAGGCTTTTCAACAGGATCTTAAAAAACAAACCCGGCACTGCCGGGTTTGTTGTTTACAGGGGCAGGCGCCGGCCGTCGGCAAACACCATCAGCTCGCCGGGCTGGAAGGGCGTCCACTGCTCATTGGTGGTCAGCGGCGCGGTCACCACCACGGCCACCCGGTCCTGCGGCGTGGTGCAGGTGGCGAAGTCGATGCTCAGGTCCTCGTCGCTCAGTTGGGCTTGGGCGAAAGGATGGGCGCGCTCGGTGTAGCACAGAAAGGTGTTGGCATGCGCCCAGAGCGCCTCGCCGTTGGAGAGCAGAAAGTTGAAGGTGCCCTGCGGCGCAATCTGCGCAGCCAGCTCGCGCAGGGTGTGGGTCAGCTCGGCAATGCTGGGCGTGCCGGCATGGGATTTCCACAGCTCCTGCATCAGCCAGCAAAACACATGCTCGCTGTCGGTGTCGCCCACGGGGTGAAAGTGGCTGTGCAGGCGCGGGCGGAAATCCTTGAGGTCGCCGTTATGGGCAAACACCCAGTTCTTGCCCCAGAGCTCGCGCACAAAGGGGTGGCAGTTTTGAAGCAGCACCCGGCCCTGGGTGGCCTTGCGGATATGCGCAATCACATTGCGGCTGTGGATGGGGTAGCGGCGCACCAGCTCAGCCACGGGCGATTGCACGGCTGGCTGGTGGTCCACCAGCAGGCGCAGGCCGCCTTCTTCAAAAAAGGCGATGCCCCAGCCATCGCTGTGGTGGTCGGTATTGCCCGCCCGCTGCGAAAAGCCGCTGAAGCTGAAATTGATGTCGGTGGGGGTGTTGCAGTTCATCCCCAGCAGTTGGCACATGGCAAAAACTCTTTGAAAACCCTTGAATGGCCCAGTGTAGACCATTCGCTCCCGGGTTATGGCGAAGCGGACGTGCCTGCACGGGGCTGCAGCTGGCGTGCGGCAATGCCCGCCAGCACACAGACCACCGCCAGCATCACAAAGGTATCGCGAAATCCCGCCACGCGCTCGGCCAGTGCAATATCGAGCGCTGGCGATTGCTGGGCATAGAAGGCCACGCGCCACTCCAAAAAGATACCGCAGAGGCTGACCCCGGCGGCGCCGCCGAGCATGCGCAGAAAGCTAAAGCTGCTCGAACCCTGCGCGATCAGGCTTCTATCCAGGGTGCGCATACTGCCCAAGGTAAGCGAGGGCAGGATAAAGCCCAGCCCAATGCGGCCCAGCACCGTATAGCCCACCAGCAGCCACAGCGACGAGCCCGGCTGCAGCACGCCAGTCAGCACAAAGGACAGTGCCAGCAGCGACAGCCCGCCAATCACCAGCCAGTGCACGGGGGTGCGGTCAGCCATGCGGCCCGCCAGCGCAATGACGCCGCCCAGCACCAGGCCGGCGGGCAGCATGGTGGTGCCCACGACAGAGGCCGAGTACGACAGTCCCAGCTGCATGAACACCGGCAGCAGGTAGGTGGAGCCAAACAAGGCCACACCGTAGATAAAAGCCACAATGCAGCCGGCTGCAAAAGGCTTGCTGGCAAACAGACGCAGGTCCATCAGTGGCTTGCCGCCCCGGGCCAGCAGGTGGCGTTGCCAGGCGATGAAGACCGGCAGGCAGACCAGCGCAATGCCCAGCAGCACGGCGCTTTGCTGCCAGCCGGTGCCATGCAGCGCCACCAGGCCATTGAGCAGGCAGACGGTGCCGGTGGTGGCAACGGCCAGGCCCAGCCAGTCCAGGCTTTTGCCATGGCGGTCGGCCGCCGCACCGCCCGGCGCATTGACGGGTACAAACTTCAGCCCCAGCCAGACCGAGGCCAGGCACAGCGGCACCACCATGAAGAACACCGAGCGCCAGCCCATCCAATCCACCAGCAAACCGCCCACGCTGGGGCCGATGGCAGGGGCCAGCACAATGCCCATGCCAAACAGGCCATTGGCCCGGCCTTGCTCATGGCTGGCAAAGGCATGCAGGATGATGATGGCCGGAATCGGCTGGATCACGCCGGCCGCCAGGCCTTCGACCACGCGCGCTACCAGCACCAGGTTGTAGTCGCTGCTAAAGCCCCCGCCAATGCCCCCCAGCATCAGCAGCATCACCGCGCCCAGGTAGGTGTTGCGGTAGCCATAGCGCGACAGCAGCCAGGGCGTGGTCAGCATCGCAACGGTGGTGGCCACCATGAAGGACGAGGTCACCCATTGCGCGCGCGACTGGCCCAGCTGGAAATGCAGGCTCATCGCCGGGATGGCGACATTGAAGATGGTGGAAGAGATGATCGAGGCCATCGTGCCCACCATCACGCTGAACAGCAGGTACCAGCGAAAACGCTCCCCGTAGAGGCTGCGCAGATCCTGGGCGGTGTGGTGTCTTAGCTGCATGGCGGTGGCTGGGCGGGTGCGCGAGCGGGAACGGATGGCAGGGGGCGCCTGGTGGTCATCATGCGCCGCTCCGGTGCTGCCTGTCAGTCACCCGGGTTGGGCGTTGCGGGCCCCGCGCGGCCACAGGCCGGGCAGATGCAGCGTTGGCCCCGCTCGGCAGGTGCCAGGCGCTGCAGGGCTTGGGGGTCGATATCGGCGGTCATGCACCAGCACTGGGCAGCGGGCAGGCCCTGGGCCACCGCGCAGCCATTGCTTTGGCCGCACAGGGGGCATTGCTGCGCCCAAGTCTCGTTGCGCGTGCCCGTGCGGGTGCCTGCAGGCATCATGGTGTGCCGGTGGGGGCCGGGGTAGGCGCTGCGGCTGGCGCAGGGCGCGGTGGCGGCAGTGCATCTTCGGGGCGGGCGGTCAGGCTGCCGGCCAGCAGCTCGGGCAGGCGGTCCACCCCCATGCGGAAGCCGCAGGCCTGGGCATGGCCGCCGCCGCCCATGCTTTCGGCCAGCGGGATGCAGTTGAAGTCCGAGCGCGAGCGCAGGCCGCATTTGGCGCCCTTGGGGCTGGCGCTCCACATCAGCGCAAAAGTGCCGCTCTGCTTGGCCAGGATATCGCCCACCTGGCTGTGGAACATGCCCGGGGCGTTGACCATCAGGCCGGCTACGCCGTTGAACACCAGCGGCTGCGCGCCCTCGGCGATATCGCTGCACAGCTTGAGGTATTTCTCATCCATCGCGCCGCCACGGGCCATGAAGGCGCTCAGCTGCTCGGGGCTGAAGGCCGCAATCTCGGCCCAGC
Source organism: Comamonas sp. BIGb0152 (assembly GCF_024809975.1). Taxonomy (GTDB): domain Bacteria; phylum Pseudomonadota; class Gammaproteobacteria; order Burkholderiales; family Burkholderiaceae_C; genus Comamonas. Next base: position 254,673 of record NZ_JANUDY010000007.1, on the reverse strand, counting down.
GCTCAAAGCTGCGCGGCTCCATGTCCAGCGCCGCCAAAAAGGCCCCGCTCTCGGGGTACTGCCAGCGCCAGATGTCGCGGTCTTCAATGTGCAGCACCAGCGCGGGGATCGGGTTCTTGGGGAAGAAGAACTCCCAAGCCAGGCGTGCGCCGGACTTGTTCATGTCGAAGTGCACTACGCCGCAGGTGCATTGGTAGCCGTTGAGCTTTTCAGCAGCGCTCTTGTGGTGGTCCAGCAGCACCAGCTTGTGGGCCTGGGCTTCAATGGCGCGCAGCAGCTCGGGGCCAAAGGCAAAGTCAAGGATGTAGATCGTGCGGCCGGGCAGCGGCCCCAGGTCGTCCACGGTCTGGATTTCGCCGTGGTCCAGGCCGCGAAACTCTGCGTTGCCGGAGAAGAACAGCCAGGCCGCCAGCGCCGCGCAATAGCCATCGGGGCAGTTGCGTCCGTGGTAGAGGATGAGGGGCTGGGGATCGTTGATGTCGGCAGTTACCGGCAGCGAAAGGTCGGGCAGAAGTTTCATGCCGCCATTTTCCGCCAAGCGTATTACCTGAGAGCGACCAAGTACTGCGCGGGCATCGGGTGGAGGGCCACCGGATGCCCGCAAAGTGCCTGGTACTGGCGCAGCGCTTAAGCCAGCGTATAAGCCGTCTTCACCGTGGTGTAGAACTCCTGGGCATAGCGGCCTTGCTCGCGCGGGCCGTAGCTCGATCCCTTGCGGCCGCCAAACGGCACATGGTAGTCCACACCGGCAGTGGGCAGGTTCACCATCACCATGCCGGCCTGGGCATGGCGTTTGAAGTGGGTGGCGTACTTCAGGCTGGTGGTGGCAATGCCGGCCGACAGGCCAAAGGCGGTGTCATTGGCGACGGCCAGCGCCTCTTCATAGTCCTGCACGCGGATCACGCTGGCGACGGGGCCAAACACCTCTTCGCGGTTGATGCGCATCTGCGGCGTGCTGTCCACCAGCAAGGCGGGTTGCATGAAGAAACCTTCCTTGCCGCTGCCGGTATGGCAGGCAATGCGGCTGCCACCCGTAGCCAGCACGGCGCCTTCGGCTTTGGCGATTTCCACATAGCTCAGGTCCTGCTCCAGCTGGGCCTGGCTCACGACCGGGCCGATGTCGGTGCCGGCGGCGCGCGCATCACCCACCTTGATCTTGGCCATGCGTTCTTGCAGCGCCTGCACAAAGGCGGGGTAGATCTTGTCGGTGACGATCAGGCGGCTCGATGCCGTGCAGCGCTGGCCGGTCGAGTAAAAGCAGCTCTGGGCTGACAGCTCCACCGCCTGGGCCAGGTCGGCATCGTCCAGCACCACCTGCGGGTTCTTGCCACCCATCTCCAGCTGCACCTTCTTGCCCGATTTGACGCAGGCCTCGGCAATGCCCCGGCCCACACCGACCGAGCCGGTAAAACTGATGGCCGCCACATCGGGGTGCTGCACCAGCGCATCACCAATGATGCGGCCCCGGCCCATCACCAGGTTGAAGACGCCCGCGGGGATGCCGCTGCGGTGGATGATGTCGGCCAGCGCCCAGGCACTGCCTGGCACCAGGTCGGCGGGCTTGATCACCACGCAGTTGCCAAAGGCCAGCGCGGGCGCGATCTTCCAGGCCGGAATGGCGATGGGGAAGTTCCAGGGCGTGATCAGGCCGACGACGCCGACGGGCTCGCGGGTGATTTCCACACCAATGCCGGGGCGCACCGAGGGCAGGCTCTCGCCTGCCAGGCGCAGGCATTCACCGGCAAAGAACTTGAAGATCTGGCCGGCGCGGGCCACTTCGCCAATGGCCTCGGGCCGGGTCTTGCCTTCTTCGCGGGCCAGCAGGTCGCCCAGCTCTTCCTTGCGTGCCAGGATCTCATTGCCAATCTTGTCCAGCGCATCGTGGCGCGCCTGTATGCCTGAGACGCTCCAGGCCGGGAAGGCGGCCGTGGCCGCCGCCACTGCGGCATCCACATCGCTGGCATCGCCTTGCGCGTACTGGCCGATCACGTCGGACAGGTCGCTGGGGTTGGTGTTGGGGGAGGTGGTCTTGCCGGGTGTCCAGCTGCCGTTGATCAGGTTGTTGTGTGCGGTCATAAAGTTGCCAGGCGGTTTGGGCCTGGTCTAAAAAAGTCGTGTTGGAAGTGAGGTGTTCGCTTAAGCAGCGCGGGCCTGTGCTGCAGCCTGGGACCAGGGCACTTCCTGCAAAGGCTGGCCGTCGGCGATCAGGCTGCGCAGGTTGGCCAGCACCAGATCGGCCATCGCGCGGCGCGTCTCCTGCGTGCCGCTGGCGATGTGCGGGGCCAGCACCACGTTGTCTTGCTGCAGCAGGCCGGGCAAGGGGCGGGGTTCGTCCTCAAACACATCCAGGCCGGCGCCGGCAATGCGCTGGTGCTGCAGCGCATCCAGCAAGGCCGCTTCATCGACCACGCTGCCGCGCGCCACATTGACCAGAAAGCCTTGGGGGCCCAGCGCATCCAACACCTGGGCGTTGACCAGGTGGCGGGTGTCGTCGCCACCGGCAGCGGTGATGACCAGAAAATCGCACCACTCGGCCAGCGCCTGCAGCGAATCGACGTAACGGTGCGGAGAATCAGTGACCGGACGGCGGTTGTGGTAGGCCACCTCCATGTCAAAACCGCTGGCGCGGCGGGCCACCTGGCGGCCGATGCGGCCCATGCCCAAGATGCCCAGGCGCTTGCCCGATGCACGGGTGTAAACGCCAAAACGCTCGGTGGGCCAGAGGCCGGCGCGCACAAAGCGGTCGGCCGCTGCCAAGCGGCGGGCGCTGTCCAGCAGCAGCGCAAAGGCCAGGTCGGCCACGCAGTCGTCCAGCACGCCGGGGGTGTAGCCCACGCGGGCCGATTTCGCCAGGATCGCGTCCTGGTCCAGCGCATCAAAACCCACGCCAAAACTGCTGATGCCGCGCAGCGCCGGCAAGGCTTGGATCACCGAGGCCGATGCGCCCATGCTGGCTGAGGTGACCAGGTAGGCAAACTCCGAACCGTGGTCCACCAAGAACTGCTGCGGGTCCGCTTGTGCGCTCAGCACGGTGGTATCGAATTCCTGGGCCAAATCGGCATCAAGCGCGGGCAGCGGCATCTTGCCTATTTGCAGCACGCGTGGGCGGTGGGTGGCAGTCATGTGTGGAGGGGGCTTTAAACGGAAGGAGCCCGGCGCCCCAGCGGCGTAGTGCAGCTGTGGAACCGGGCTGGTTAGGCGGGGGAGATCAGGCTTCGACCTTCTTGATCAGCGCTGCCAGCATGTCCACTTCCTCGGGCTTCAAGTCAGCCAGTGGTGCGCGCACCGGACCGGCATCGTGGCCCACCAGCTTGGCGCCGGCCTTGATGATGGACACGGCGTAACCAGCGCTGCGGTTGCGGATCTTCAGGTAAGGCATGAAGAAGTCCTTGAGCAGTTGGTGCTGGGTCGCGTGGTCATCGGTGCGCACGGCTTCGTAGAAGCGGATGGCGGTCTTGGGGATGAAGTTGAACACGGCAGACGAGTACACGGGCGTGCCCAGTGCCTTGTAGGCGGCGGCATAGACTTCGGCGGTTGGCAGGCCACCGAGGTAGGCCAGGCGGTCACCCATGGTCAGGTACATGGCCGACATGGCTTCGATGTCGCCCACGCCGTCCTTGAAACCGACCAGGTTGGGGTTGCGCTCGCAGAGCTTGGCAACGGTCTCGGGGGTGAAGCGGCTCACGCCACGGTTGTAGATGATGACGCCGAACTTCACGCTCTTGCAGACGGCTTCGACGTGGGCGGCCAGGCCTTCCTGGCTGGCTTCGGTCATGTAGTGAGGCATCAGCAAGATGCCGTGGGCGCCAGCGGCCTCAGCGGCTTGGGCGCACTGGATCGCAAAGCGGGTTGGGCCGCCAGCACCCGCGATGATGGGCACCTTGCCTTTGCAGGTATCCACGGCGGTCTGGATGATGGCTGGGTATTCTTCTGCGGTCAGCGAGAAGAACTCACCCGTGCCGCCAGCGGCGAACAGGGCGCTGGCGCCAAACGGGGCCAGCCATTCCAGACGCTCTGCATAGCCCTTGGCATTGAAGTTGCCTTGTGCATCAAAGTCGGTAATGGGGAAGGACAGCAGTCCGGAACTCATCACGCTTTTCACATCCTGGGGGCTCATGGTGCTCATATCAAACTTTCAAAGAAAAGAGAGGGAATCGACAGTGCCAAATCTGGGCGGCTCAATCGAGCTGCAGGTTGGCGGTTTGGACGACCGTGCGCCAGCGCTGGCGTTCGGCCTTGAAAAATTGGTCGGTCTCGACCGGCGTCATCGTGACCACCTCGGCGCCCTGGCCGGTCAGGCGCGAGCGCACCTCGGGCGAGCGGATGGCGGTCAGCAAAGCCTGGTTCACCTTCTGGATCACGGCTTCGGGGGTCTTGGCCGGCAGTACCACGCCTTGCCAGGTGCCCGAGGCAAAACCGGCTGCGCCTTGCTCGGCCAGGGTGGGCACATCGGCAATCAGCGGCATGCGGGTGTTCTTGGAGATGCCCAGCAACTTGAGCTTGCCGCTTTGTACATGGGGGTAGGTGGCCAGCATGCCGTTCATCAGCACCTGGGTCTGGCCTGCCACGGTGTCTTGCACCGACTGCACGCCGCCCTTGTAGGGCACATAGACCCACTTGGCGCCCGTCAGCCGGGCCAGCTCGACACCGGCCAGGTGCGGCGCGCTGCCGGTGGCCGTGACGGCAAAGTTCAGGTCCTGCTTTTTGGACAGCGCCACCAGCTCTTGCAGGTTGCTGGCCTGCACCGATGGGTGCACCACCAGCATGTGCGGCGAGTAGGCCAGCATGGCGGCGCCACGCAGGTCCTTGCTCGGGTCAAAGCTCAGCTTGGTGTAGATCGATGGGGAGATCGCCAGTGCACCCAGATCGCAGAGCAGCCAGGTGTAGCCATCGGGCTGGGCACGGGCCACAAACTCGGCGCCCAAGTTGCCGTTCGCGCCGGGCTTGTTGTCGATCACCACCGTCTGCTTGAGCTCTTGCGAGATCAGCTGGCCGATGGAGCGGGCAATGATGTCCGAGCTGCCGCCCGGTGGGTAGGGAACAATCAGCCGGATCGGCTTGCTGGGCCATGCATCGGCCGCCAACAGCGGAGTCGATAACAAGCTGCCGGCAGCCAGGGCCAGCGCTGAATAGATCAGGTGCGAACGGCGATGCATAAGTCTCTGTCTCCTTTTTAGATATAAGACATCATACAACTCAAAACGTTTGTCGCCAAGCTTTGCTGAACTAGGGGAAACGCGCAGACCGGGTTGGAAGGGGTGCAGCCGCTGCCTGAATGCGGCCCAAGAAGCGCCCGCCAGCCCCCTTGGCGGACGGACGGAGGCGGTGGTGTTGGCGCCGGGTTTAGCGCTCCGTGCCAGGTGCCGCTGCTTGCTGTTCCTGTGCCAGGCGCTGGGCCAGGCGCAGGCGTTCGCGTGAGTTGGTCAGGTGGATGCGCATGGCAGCGCGGGCAGAGTCTGCATCCTGGCGCTCAATGGCCGAGAAGATCTCTTCATGCTCGCGGTTGACGCGCTTGAGGTAGTCCGGATCGCGGGTGGGGATGTGGATCGAGGCAATCCGGTTGCGCGGAATCAGCATCGAGCCAAAGTGCTGCAGGATCTCCTGAAAATAGCGGTTGCCCGTGGCCTTGGCGATGCTCAGGTGGAAGTCCAGGTCATGGCTCACGGTCTCGCGGCCCAGCGCAAAGTTCTGCTCAAAGGCCTGCAGCGCAGTGCGCATCGCGCGCAGATGCGGCTCCTGGCGCCGGGTAGCGGCCAGGCCTGCGGCCTCGGTCTCCAGGCTGATGCGCAGCTCCAGCACCGCCAGCACATCGACCGATTCACTCAGCTCATGGGCGCTGAGCACCAAGCCGGGGGTGCTGCGCGCGGGCAGCACAAAGGTGCCGATGCCATGCTTGGTCTCCACCAAGCCCGAGGCCTGGAGCTTGGACAAGGCCTCGCGCACCACGGTGCGGCTCACGTCATAGCTGCGCACCAATTCGGTCTCGGTGGGTAGCTTGTCGCCCTCTTGCAACAGGCCCTGGCGGATCTTGTTTTCAAACTCTTCCGACAGCAAGTTGGCCAGGCTGCGGCTGCCTTTGGCGGCCCGGCTGCCGCGCAAGTTGGTGGTCGCGTCGGGTCCCATCGAGGGAGAGGCGGGACGTTCCGAAGGGCTTTTAAGCATGGTGGTGATACGCCAGAAGGGGGGCCAGGCAGCTGCCTTGTGGGGCGCGGCAACCGTACAAAGTGGCATCCGGGGCGGATGCCATCGATGGGGATGCGGGTAATTCCGAGGGGCTTTTGGGCATAGCTGTGATCATAATTCACACCTGTCGTCAGACAACACATGACTGATGCCTTGTTGTAACCTACTTTCCAATCATGCTCAAGCTTTTCTCCAAAACCACCGTATGTGCCGTCACCCTGCTGGCTGCTTCCCTGGCGCAAGCGCAGACCTCCACCTTGGAGAAGATCAAGCAAAACGGCGCCATCACCATCGGTGCGCGTGACATGTCGGTGCCCTTCAGCTACAAGGTCAACGGCAATGCAGACCCCATCGGCTTGATCAATGACATCTGCCTGAAGGTGGCTGAGGCGGCGCAAAAAGCGGCAGGCTTGCAGAAGATGGAAATCAAGTACCTGATCACCACGCCCACCAGCCGCATCCCGCTGGTGCAGAACGGCACCGTCGATCTGGACTGCACGCCGGTGACCAACACCATTGCGCGCCAAGAGCAAGTCTCGTTCTCGCCCAGCTACTTCTCGGCCAACGTGACCTTGGCCGTGCGCAAGGATTCGCCAGTCAAGGGCATTGCCGATCTGCAAAACCGCAATGTGGCCACCGTGACCGGCACCACCTCCATCCAGCTGCTGCGCGCCTATAAAAAGGCCCAGAACGTGAAGTTCAACGAGGTCTATGGCAAGGATCCATCGGAAGCCTTTGTGATGTTCGAATCGGGCAAGGCCGACGCCTTTGTGCTCGATGACGTGCAGCTGGCCAGCTTTATCGCCACCTCGCAGCATCGCGACCAGTACGTGATCCTGAACGAGCCACTGCGCACCGAGCCCTATGGCGTGATGCTGCGCAAGGATGACCCGAGCTTCAAGAAGCTGGTCGATGACACCGTCTACGCGATGATCAAGTCCGGCGAGATGGAAGCGCTCTACCAGAAGTGGTTCATGACCACCATCCCTCCGCGCAACGTGAACATCAACTTCCCGCTCAGCGAGTCGACCAAGGCGCTCTACGCCAACCCCAATGACAAGGGCATCTAAGAGAAACTGAGCGATTGCGAATTTATGTTGAAGCTAAGTCAAAAAGTCGAGAACCTGCCATCGTCGCCGAGCATGGCCATCTCCTCGCAGGCCAAGAAAATGAAGTCCCAAGGCATCGATGTCATCGATCTGAGCATTGGTGAGCCGGACTTCAACACACCTGAGCACATCATTGATGCGGCCATGGCCGCTGCCAAGGCCGGTGCCACCAAGTACACCGTGCCGGCCGGCACCGAGAGCCTGCGCAAGGCGATTGCGCAGAAGTTCAAGCAGGACAACGAACTCGACTACGCGGTGGCCGAGATCACCACCGGTGTCGGCGCCAAGCAGCTGATCTTCAATGCCTTCATGGCCACCCTGGAGAACGGTGACGAGGTGGTGGTGCCCACGCCGTGCTGGGTGTCGTATGGCGACATCGTGGCCCTGCATGGCGGTGTGCCGGTGTATGTGCCTTGCGCCGAAGCGGTGGGTTTCAAGCTGACCCCCGATGCGCTGCGCCAGAGCATCACGGCCAAGACCCGCTGGTTGATCATCAACAGCCCCGGCAACCCCACCGGGGCGGTCTACAGCCGCGCGGAGCTGCAGGCGCTGGGCGAGGTGCTCAAGGACTTCCCCGATGTGCTGGTCATGTCGGACGAAATCTACGAGCACATCATCCTGACCGGTGTGCCCTTTGTGTCCTTTGCCCAGGCCTGTCCTTACCTCAAGGACCGCATGCTGATCATCAACGGCGTCTCCAAGTCGTATGCGATGACCGGCTGGCGCATTGGCTATGCGGCAGGCCCCGAGCAGCTGATCGGCGGCATGAACAAGCTCGAATCACAAAGCTGCACCAGCGCCACCTCGGTGGCGCAAGCGGCTGCGCAAGCGGCCTTGCTGGGCGACCAGGACTGTGTGCGCCAGGCGCGCCAGACCTTTGTCGACCGGCTGGAAACCATCCGCCGCGAGCTGGCCATCGTGCCCGAGCTGACCTTGTCGTCGGTCCCCGATGGCGCCTTCTACCTGTTCCTCGGATGCCAGAGCCTGATTGGCCGCCGCACTGCCGAAGGCCAGGTGCTGGACAGCGATGCCGCCGTGTCGGGCTTTTTGCTCAATGCCGCCAAGGTGGCGACTGTGCCGGGTGCCGCCTTTGGCATGTCGCCTTATGCCCGCCTGTCGTTTGCCACTGACCCTGCGCTGGTGGTGAAGGCCCTGAAGAACATCCGTTCTGCCATTGACGGCCTGGCACAAGGCTGAGCACCCAAGGCGCTTTTCATAAGCGCCTTTTTTTATGGAAAAGGAGCAGCCGATGCAGGCACAAACATCCCCGTTGCAGCGCTTGCTGTTGACCGGTGCTGCCGGTGGCTTGGGCCAGGTGCTGCGCCAGCGGCTGCGCGGTCTGGCGCCCGTTTTGCGCGTGTCCGACATCGCCGGCATGGGCGCGCCGCTGGATGCGCAAGAAGAGGTCGTCCCCTGCGACCTGGCCGACAAGCAGGCAGTAGACGCGATGGTGGCCGGCTGCGATGCCATCGTGCACCTGGGCGGTGTGTCGGTGGAGCGGCCCTTTGAGGAGGTGCTGGAGGCCAATATCAAAGGCATCTTCCACCTCTACGAGGCCGCGCGCCGCCATGGCGTGCAGCGCATTGTGTTTGCCAGCTCCAACCATGTGATCGGCTTCTACCAGCAAAGCGAAAAGATCGACGCCAACGCGCGCCGCCGACCCGATGGCTACTACGGCCTGTCCAAATCCTTTGGCGAGGACATGGCCAGCTTTTACTTTGACCGCTACGGCATCGAGACGGTGAGCATCCGCATTGGCTCGTCCTTCCCCGCGCCCAAGGACCGGCGCATGATGCACAGCTGGCTGAGCTATGACGACCTGGTGCAGCTGGTGGAGAAAAGCCTGTTTACCCCCAACGTGGGTCACACCGTGGTCTACGGCGCCTCGGCCAACCGCGACCTGTGGTGGGACAACCATGCGGCTGCCCACCTGGGCTTTGTGCCCAAGGACAGCTCCGAGCCTTGGCGCGCCCAGGTAGAGGCGCAACCCGCCCCCGCCGCCAATGACCCGGTCGCCGTCTACCAGGGCGGCGCTTTCACCGCGCAAGGCCCCTTTGGTGATACGCCGGAGCAGCCTGCATGACAGGCGCTGAGCTGGTCCTCGATGCCCGCAATGCCACCGGCGAAAGCCCCGTATGGCGTGCGCAGCAGGCTGCGCTGTACTGGGCTGACATACCGCGTGGCCTGCTGCAGCGTTGGCAGCCGGGGCAAGGGGCGGCCACGCAGTGGCAGTTGCCGCAGATGCTGGCCTGCATGGCAGGCTGGCAGGGCGATCCGCACCGCTGGATCGCCGGCTTGGAAGACGGCATTTACCAGGTGACGCTGGGCGACGCAGATAGCAAGGGCGATAGCGATGGCGAGGCCCGCACCGAGCGGCTGGCCGCCGTCGCCCATGCGATGCCGGGCATGCGCTTTAACGATGGGCGCTGCGACCACCAGGGCCGTTTTGTGGCCGGCAGCATGCTGATGGACATGGCAGCGGCGCAGCCGGTGGGCAAGCTCTACCGCTTTGGCGCGGAAGACATGGCCGGTGGCAGCGCGCAGGATCTGCAGCTCGGCCCGCTGATAACGCCCAACGGCCTGGCCTTCAGCCCCGACGGCCGGACCATGTACCTGTCGGATTCGCACCCCAGCAGCCAGCAGATCTGGGCCTTTGACTACGACACCGACAGCGGCACGCCGCACAACCGCCGCCTGTTTGTGGATATGAAAAACCTGCCCGGCCGGCCCGATGGCGCGGCCATCGATGTCGAGGGCTGCTACTGGATCTGCGGCAATGACGCCGGCCTGGTACACCGCTTTCGCCCGGATGGCCGGCTGGACCGATCGCTGGCGCTGCCGGTCAAAAAACCGGCGATGTGCGCCTTTGGCGGCACCAGCCTCGATGTGCTCTATGTCACCTCGATACGCCCCGAGGGCATCGATCTGTCGGACCAACCCCTGGCCGGTGGCGTATTTGCGCTGCGCCCGGGCGTTTCAGGAGGGGAGGAGCCCGAATTTCGGCCCCTGTAAACAGGCCAGGTGTGCGTGACCCTGAGACCCGGAAACCATCCGGGCATGTTCCCAAAACCATCGAGACCAAGAGGTAGACAAATGCGACTTTCCACTCTCTGCGCAGCCCTGGCTGCCGGCCTGCTGGCGCTCAGCGCGCAGGCCGCCGAATTTCGTTCATCGGATATCCACCCGGACGACTACCCGACCGTGCAGGCCGTGAAGTTCATGGGCGAGCGGCTCAAGGCGCTGTCCGGCGGCAAGCACAGCATCCGCGTCTACCCCAATGGGGCTTTGGGGGGAGAGAAGGAAACCATCGAGCAGGCCAAGATCGGCGCGCTGGCGATGGTGCGGGTCAATGTGGGCGCCATGAACAATGTCTGCAACGAGACCGTGGTGCCGACCATGCCGTTTCTGTTCCGCTCGGTCGAGCACATGCACAAGGTGCTCGACGGCCCCGTGGGTGAGGAAATCTTGAAAGCCTGTGAGAAGCAGGGCTTCATCGGCCTGGGCTTTTACGACAGCGGCGCGCGCTCCATGTTCACCGCCAAGCGCCCGGTCAAGAGCCTGGCCGACATGAAGGGCATGAAGGTGCGCGTGCAGCAGTCCGACCTGTGGGTGAGCATGCTCGAAGCCATGGGGGCGAACGCCACACCGATGCCGATGGGTGAGGTCTACACGGGGCTGAAGACCGGCCTCATTGACGCAGCCGAAAACAACTACCCCACGTTTGAAAGCTCGCGCTCCTTCGAGGTCGCCAAGTACTTCAGCAAGACCGAGCACTCGATGGCGCCGGAGATATTGCTGTTCTCCAAACGCACGTTTGACAAGCTCTCGCCCGAGGAGCAGGGCTGGCTGCGCCAGGCGGCCAAGGAGTCGGTGCCCTATATGCGCAAGCAGTGGGCCGAGCGCGAGGCCAAGTCGCTGGCGGTGGTGAAGGCGGCGGGCGCCGAGATCATCGAAGTGGACAAGGCGCCGTTCCAGGCGGCAATGCGGCCGGTGTATGACAAGTTCATCACCGATGCCAAGTTGAAGGACCTGGTCAAGCGCGCGCAAGACACCCCTTGAGCGCTGGCTGAGCGAACGCCACCGCCGGCCCTGTGAAGGGGCTGGCTCCTTGCAACCATCGCCCGGGGCTGTGCCTCCCGGGCTGCTCGGGCACCACGATGTTTACCAAGATTTGCAGCGCCTTGTCGCGCTTGTGCATGTGGCTGGGGATTGCCGGCCTGATGCTGCTGATTGCAGCCGTGAGCTGGCAGGTATTTGGCCGCTATGTGCTCAACAACACGCCGACCTGGGCCGAGAGCCTGTCGCTGTTGCTGGTGCTCTACGTGACCATGTTTGGCGTGGCCGTCGGCGTGCGCGACAGCGGCCATATCGGGCTGGAATCGCTACTGGTGCTGGCGCCGGACTGGCTGCGTACCAAGATGGAGTTTCTGATCCATGCGCTGATTCTGGTGTTTGGTGCGGCCATGGCCTACGGCTGCGCGTCGCTGGCCGAATCGGTCTGGGACTACCGCCTGCCGACCTTGGGCGTGTCCGAGGGCTGGAAATATGTGCCCGCCATTCTTGCCGGCAGCCTGATCGTGCTGTTTTCCATCGAACACCTGATCGCACTCGCGCAAGGGCGCGAAGTGCAGCCCAACTAGGAGCGCGGCGATGACCACAGCCTTGCTGATTCTGAGCCTGAGCTTTACCCTGCTGCTGCTGCTGGGCGTGCCGGTGGCCTTTTCCATTGGCCTGTCTGCGCTGGCCACCCTGGCCTATGAGGGGCTGCCGCTGGAGGTGGGCTTTCAGCAGATGACCGCCGGCATGGGCGTGTTCTCTTTCCTGGCGATTCCTTTCTTTATCTTTGCCGGTGAGCTGATGCTGCATGGCGGTATTGCCGACCGCATCGTCAACTTTGCGCGGGCGCTGATCGGCCATGTGCGCGGCGGGCTGGGCATGTCCAACGTGGTGGCCTGCACCTTGTTTGGTGGCGTCTCCGGCTCGCCGGTGGCCGATGTGTCGGCCATGGGCGCGGTGATGATCCCGATGATGAAGAAAGAGGGCTACCACGCCGATTACGCCGTCAACGTGACCACGCATGCGGCCCTGGTGGGCGCGCTGATGCCCACCAGCCACAACATCATCATCTATGCGCTGGCGGCCGGCGGCAAGGTGTCGATTGCGGCGCTGATTCTGGCGGCCATCATTCCGGCGCTGATCCTGACTTTGAGCAACCTGGGTGCGGCCTACTGGGTGGCACGCCGGCGCGGCTACCCGGCCGGCACCTTCCCCGGCTGGCAGGTGGTGGGCCGCAGCCTGGCGGCGGCGCTGCCGGGCCTGTTTGTGGTGGTGCTGATTCTGGGCGGCATTCTGTCGGGCGTGTTTACCGCCACCGAATCGGCCGTGGTGGCCGTGCTGTATGCGCTGGCGCTGACGGTGTTTGTCTACCGCTCGCTGAGCTGGTCGCACTTTGTCAAAGCCGCCTCCAAGGCGGTGCGCAACACCGGCATCATCTTGCTGCTGATCGGCATCTCCAGCACCTTTGGCTATCTCATCAGCCTCTACGGCGTGGCCGAGCTGACCGGCCAGATGCTGTCCCAGGTCACCACCACGCCCTGGATGGTGTTCCTGCTGATCAACATCATCTTGTTCGTGCTCGGCACCTTCCTCGACATGGCCGCCACCATCTTGCTGTGCACCCCCATCTTCTTGCCGATTGCCCAGCACTACGGCATGAGCTCGGTGCAGTTCGGCATTGTGCTGCTGATCAACTGCGCGCTGGGCCTGAACACGCCTCCGGTGGGCACCACCCAGTTTGTCGGCTGCGCCATTGGCGGTGTGTCGGTGGGCACCGTCATGCGCACCATCTGGCCGTTCTATGGCGCGCTGATTTTTGCGCTGGGCCTGGTGACCTTTGTGCCGGCCTTTACCACCTGGCTGCCCCAGATGTTCATGACCGTGCGTTGAGCGATCCCGGCGCCCCTTCCCGTTCACCCTTTCTGCTTGCTTCTGCGCTTTCACAATGAGTACCTCACACGCCATTCGCCAACTCCGCATCACGCCGATTGCCTTCCGCGATCCGCCGCTGCTCAATGCCGCCGGCATCCATGAACCCTGGGCGCTGCGCTCCATCATCGAGATCGAGACCGCCTCGGGCCTGGTGGGGATCAATGAGAGCTATGGCGACCAACCCATGCTCGATGCGCTGGCCAAGGCCGCACCGGCCTTGGTGGGGCTGTCGCCCTGGGCGTTGAACGAGATGGAGCAGCGGGTGGCCGCGCTGGTGGCGCCGCCCGCGCAGACCGCGTCGGAGTTTCTGGGCCAGCAGGTGTCGCTGGCGCCGGGCACCCATGTCTCCAAAACGGTGGCCAAGGTGGTCAGCGCGTTCGAGGTAGCCATGCTGGATCTGCAAGGCCAGATGGCCAACGCCCCCATCGTGGATCTGTTGGGCGGTGCAGCGCGCCCCAGTGTGCCGTTCTCGGCCTACCTGTTCTACAAATACGCTGAGCATGCCGGCCAGCCCTATGCCCCGGATGCCTGGGGCGAGGCGCTGACCCCGCAGCAGCTGGTGGCGCAGGCCCAGCGCATGATCGGCCAGTACGGTTTTCAGAGCATCAAGCTCAAGGCCGGGGCCTTGCCACCCGATGAGGAAGCCGCCGGTATTCTGGCCTTGGCGGAAGCCTTTCCCGGCCTGCCTTTGCGCATCGATCCGAATGCCAACTGGACGGTGGAGACCAGCCTGCGCATTGTCGATAAGCTGCGCGGCGTGCTGGAGTACTACGAAGACCCAGCACCCGGGCTGGATGGCATGGCGGCCGTGGCCCGGGCCTGCGAGGTGCCGTTGGCCACCAATATGGTGGTCACCGATTTTGCCGAGTTCCGGCGCAATGCGGAGATGGGCTGCCCGGTCAAGATCGTGCTGAGCGACCACCACTACTGGGGCGGCCTGCGCGCCACGCAGCGCCTGTCCACCTTGTGCCGCACCTTTGACCTGGGTCTGTCGATGCACAGCAACTCGCACCTGGGCATCAGCCTGGTGGCGATGACGCATCTCTGCGCCAGCGTGCCGCTGCTCACCTATGCCTGCGACACGCACTACCCCTGGCAGGACGACGAAGTTATCGAAGGTGGGCGGCTGCAGTTTGAAGCGGGCAGCCTGCGCGTGCCCACAACCCCGGGCCTGGGCGTGCGCCTGGACCGCAACGCGCTGGCCCGCCTGCATGACAACTACCTGCACTGCGGCATCCGCAACCGGGATGACCTGGGCCAGATGCGCAAGTACGACCCCAGCTTTGACGGCAAGCAGCCGCGCTTTTGAGCGACGCCGAATTCATAGAACCTGACTTTTCAACGATTACAAACCAAGGAGACATCCATGCAACGCAGAACCCTGATCCAAAGCGCACTCGCGGCCAGCGCCCTGATGCTGGGCACCGGCCTGGCCAGCACATCGGTGCTGGCGCAAAGCAGCTGGCCCACCGGCAAGTCCATCACCTACATGGTGCCGTTTCCCCCCGGCGGCAATACCGATACCCTGGCACGCGTGATTGCCCAGCCGCTGGGCAAGGCGCTGGGCACGCCGATGATCATTGAGAACAAGGGCGGGGCCGGGGGCAGCGTGGGCTCGGCACTGGCCGCGCGCGCAGCGCCCGATGGCTACACCATCCTGGGTGGCACCATCAGCTCGCATGCGATCAACGTCAGCCTCTACTCCAAGCTCGACTACGACCCGGTCAAGTCCTTCACGCCCGTGGCCATGCTGGGCTCGGGCCCGCTGGTGCTGGTGGTGCCCGCCTCCAGCCCTTACAAAACCCTGGCCGATGTGATGGCCGGCAGCAAGGCCAAGGCCTCGACCGGCGGGCTGACCTCGGCCTCGCCGGGCAGTGGCACCTCCAACCACATGGCGCTGGAGCTGCTGGCCTACCAGACGGGAGTCAAGTTCACCCATGTGCCTTACAAGGGCAGCGGCCCGGCGGTGCAGGATGTCATGGGCGGCCAGGTCGACATGATGTTCGACACCGCCCTGGTGGTGGGCCCGCACATCCAGGCCGGCAAGCTGCGCCCGATCGCGGTGACCAGCTCCAAGCGGTTGGAGTCGCTGCCCGATGTGCCGACCATTGCCGAAGCCGGTGAAAAGGGCTTTGACATGGGCTCCTGGCAGGCGGTGTTTGCGCCGGCGGGCACGCCCAAGGCGGTGGTGGACCGCCTGCATGCCGAGATCATGAAGATCGTCGCTACGCCCGAGGTGCAGACGCGCCTGAAGGCCTTTGGCATGCAGCCCTCGACGATGACACCTGCCGAGCTGGCCGAGTTCCAGAAGGCCGAGGTGGCCAAATGGGCGCAGGTGATCCAGGCTGCCGGCATCAAGGTGGACTGACCGTTCGCGTTCGGCCCTGTCGCCCCAGGCGACACGTGCCTGGCGGGCCGGCAGCGCCAGCGCCCACGCGCTGTGCTGCCGGAGCACCGCCGTAGAGAGTATTTGCTATGACACAAGCCAGAACGACCCCACTTTCGATATCCATGCATGCGGCGGACAACGTCGCCATCATCGCCAACGACGGCGGCCTGCCCGCCGGCACGGTGCTGCCCTCGGGCCTGCGCCTGGTCGAGCAGGTGCCGCAGGCCCACAAGGTGGCCTTGGTGGACATTGCGCAGGGCGAGGCCGTGCGCCGCTACAACGTGGTCATCGGCTATGCGCGCCAGGCGATTGCGGCGGGCAGCTGGGTGCATGAGCGCCTGCTGCAGATGCCCGAGGCCCGTTCGCTGGTAGGCCTGCCGATTGCCACCGTGCAAGCCCCCGATCTGCCGCCGCTGGAGGGTTATACCTTCGAGGGCTACCGCAATGCCGATGGCACGGTGGGCACCCGCAATATTCTGGCCATTACCACCACGGTGCAGTGCGTGGCGGGGGTGCTGGATTTTGCCGTGCGTCGCATCAAGGCCGAGCTGCTGCCGCGCTACCCGCAGGTGGACGATGTTGTCGGGCTCGAGCACAGCTACGGCTGCGGCGTGGCCATTGATGCGGTGGGTGCCGAGATACCGCAGCGCACCCTGCGCAACATCAGCCACAACCCGAACTTTGGCGGCGAGGTGATGGTGGTGAGCCTGGGCTGCGAAAAGCTGCAGCCCGAGCGCCTGCTGCCACCGGGCTCCTTCCCCATCACCGATGAACGGGCACCGGAGCTGGATGTGGTCTGCCTGCAGGACGAGGCGCATGTGGGCTTTAAGTCGATGGTCGCTTCGATCATGACCCGGGCCGAGACGCACCTGGTGCGGCTGAACCAGCGCCGGCGCGAAACCGTGCCGGCCAGTGCGCTGGTGGTGGGCGTGCAGTGTGGCGGCAGCGATGCCTTCAGCGGCGTCACCGCCAACCCGGCCGTCGGTTTTTGCACCGATTTGCTGGTGCGTGCGGGTGCGACGGTGATGTTCAGCGAAGTGACCGAGGTGCGCGATGGCATCGACCAGCTGACCTCCCGCGCCTCAACCCCCGAGGTGGCGCAGGCCATGATTGACGAGATGGCCTGGTACGACGCCTACCTGGACAAGGGCAAGGTGGACCGCAGCGCCAACACCACGCCGGGCAACAAAAAGGGCGGCCTGTCCAACATCGTGGAAAAGGCCATGGGCTCGATCATCAAGAGCGGCACCGCGCCCATCACCGGCGTGCTGTCGCCAGGCCAACGGCTGGCCGAGCGTGGCATCCAGCGCGGCCTGGTCTATGCGGCCACCCCGGCGAGCGACTTTATCTGCGGTACCTTGCAGCTGGCCGCTGGCATGAACCTGCATGTCTTCACCACCGGGCGCGGCACGCCCTATGGGCTGGCGCAGGTACCGGTGATCAAGGTGGCCACGCGCAGCGATCTGGCCCGCCGCTGGCATGACCTGATGGATGTGAACGCCGGGCGCATTGCCGATGGCGAGGCGAGCATCGAGGATATCGGCTGGGAGATGTTCCACCTGATGCTGGAGGTGGCCAGCGGCCGCAAGAAGACCTGGGCGGAGGAGTGGCAGCTGCACAATGCGCTGGTGCTGTTCAACCCCGCCCCGGTGACCTGAGGCTGGGTCCCGAGAGGTTTGGCGCCTACTTCTTCCACTTCTCGCGCAGCGCGGCGCAGTGGTCCTTGGCGGGCAGGGCGGGTGTGGTGTGTACCCAGTCGCGGTCGGCCGTATCTGCCTGGGCCTGGCTGCCGGCCTGGCCGATGGCGACTACCGAGCGGGTACCTGCGGGCAGCCAGCTGGGGATGCCGATGCTGCGCAGCACATGGCCACGCCCGGCAATCACAACCACGGTCTTGCCCGGCTGCAACTGGGCGATGGCGGTGTGGGCCAGGCGCTCGTCCTTGGCCAGCTGGATGCGTGCCATGGGCGCCAGCTGGCTCGCGGGCAGCAGGCCGCAGTGGCCTTCGGCAATGGCATCGAGCTGGCGCTGCCAGCCGGCTGGGGGCAGGTGGCTGTCCCAGCGGGTTTGCTGCATCACATCGCGCATCTGCGCGCGTGGCAGGTTGCCGCCCAGCACGGGCACCCCTGCCTGTACCGCCGCCATCACAGCCGGGCCGTAGTGCTGCCAAGGCCAGCCTTTGTCATTCCAGGCCAGGGCCTGCTGCACCTGGGTTTCGCTGGCGCTGGGGGCCAGGCCCTGGGTGCTGTGGCCGGCGTCGGCCATCTCCAGCACCAGGGCTGCCAACTGCTGCTGCGCGGCCCAACGGGCCACCGTGGTTTGCTGCCACTGCTGGTGCTCGGCGGCATCATGCTGCTCGCCCAGTAGCAGCACATCGGGCGCTTTGGACCGTGCCATGGCCGCCGGGTTGAATTCGGCATTGACCGGGGCTGCGGCCTGGGGCGCTTGGCTGGCGCAACCGGCCAGCAGGGCCAGGCCCAGCAGGCCAGGCAGCCAGCCGCCATTGCGAATGGATTTTATTTGCATCATGCGCGCATGGTAGTGGCTGGTCTGCGGCCTGTCGAGGCCAAGGCTTGCAGGGAGGCCGTGCTGCAAACTGGCTCCGAGGATGGCACTAAGGAAACAAGTTGCGCTTGATATAGCGCGTCATTGCTGTAAGCCATTCTGATTGGGCGTTTGATGCCGGATATGACTAGGTGGTTGAGACTGCGCTTGATCGACTGTGGCCGTTTGACCCAGCGCCGCTGTTCACGCTTTTGGAGCCCAGGTCTGCTCTCAACTGATACAAGAAATCCACAGTAGCTGTTTCATAAAAAAACTGCGTGGTGGCGGGTCAGTTTCCTCCGCCACGCGTTTGCATCGCGGTTTCTCCGAAGGCCTTGCGATATGCACGGGAGAATTCGCCGAGGTGCGTGAAGCCAAACCGCAGGGCGGTTTCACTGATCGAACGAGCCCCGCCTACCTGCAAGGCATTTCTGATTGCTTGCAGGCGCTGTGCTCGCAGCCATTGCATGGGTGGCAGTCCACACTCATCGCTAAAAAGCGACTGCAGGTGCCGCACGGATAGGCCGCAATGGCTGGCGACCATTCCCACGGGAATGGACTCGCTCATGTGCTCCAGCATGTAGGTTTGTGCACGCCGTATCGACGCAGGAGTGGAGGGCGCAGGGGCAGGCCAAAGTTGTGCAGCCATGTTGTGCGGTTGATGCAATAGCAGCGTAGTGGCCAACAGCATTTCGGTCTCGGCCAGCAGGGCAGCTTGCGTGTCTGGGAGTCCATGACCGGCCCCGACGCAGCGAGCGACCCATTGGAGCATGGGCATCAGTGCCTGCCATCCTGCGGTCTGCGGAAGAACCTCGGGATCAAAGCAGATGAACGGTGCTTCATCGTGCAATGTCAATCGACGCCACGCTTCATCAATCGCCTTGCGCTCAAGGCGCAGCAGGATTTGTTCGTAGTCGGGGCTGGCGGTGAAGCAGAAACGTTTGCCGGGGCTGAGCATCACGGCGGATTTTGGTGACACGTCAAAGCTCTTCTCACCGAACTGAAATACTGCATTTCCCCGCATTGGCAGCACGATCAGGTAGTACCCATCCAGGGTTCCGCTGTGGGGGTCGATGCTGATCTCTGCCCCGTAACCATGTCGCATCCGTATCAGCGAAATGGCCCCACAAGGAAGCAGTTCCAGCCGGCTGTGAATGATTTGGCCACGCACGACCCGCAGTCGGTAGGGGCTGAGAATGTTTCCAATCTGATGCTGAGCCTCTTCCAGGTCTGAGGTGTCGATCAATCGGTGTCTTTCGAACGGGATATTTGCAAACAAGGACTCGAGCATGTGGCTCCTCAGCGCGCAGCGCGCTTCGTGTGATTGCCGATCGGGCTGTTCAGACTTGTCAATCTGCATGCGACCGCGTGTTCCCGATAGGCGCAGCGCAAAACCGATAGACCGCATGGGCACCTAACTAGAAAATCGTAGCTGAGACGAGAGTCTATAGCGACCCCAAGAAATATTCGACTGCGGGCCGTACGAGAGAGGCTCTGCAACACCCTCGCCAAATGGGATGGATGCGGATTGCCTGAGACCGCGTTCAGACCACGGCAGGGAGCTTTGCAGAGGTTCCCTAAAGACCAAGCCACAGCCCCTTGCACCATTTCAATCTTATGCATTCTTTTCCCGAACTCGCGTCGTTCCATCTGTTGATGCGGAAGCTGCTTCAGGCGCTCGCGCTGATGCTAGCGCTTGGCGCGCCCAATCTGCATGCCGCAACAGCCTTGCTGCTGAGTACCGATGAGAGCGGGAATTCCGACACTAATGCCTACGTGAGCGCTGCGCTCGACGCGTTGAACACGGCGCTTGGGCCCTCCAAGGTGATGGACATGCGGGGTGCGCTCAGCAACTCTTTGACGGTCGGTTTGAACGATGCGGATTTCCTGGGGCAGAACCTTGTCTTGCTGGTCACGGGTTATGAGCCGATCGATGCCGCACGCTGGACCGTGGTGAAGAAGCAGCTGTTCACCAACCCTGACGCCATCTTTCTTTTCTTTGTGGATGGCTGCTGCAGCAGCGCAAGCAACATGGAGGAGGTGACCAAGGCTCTCGATGTGGCCACCGGCCTGGGCTTGACTACACGGCGCTATGGCAACTTGTACTACGGTGCGTCGCAGCTCAATCGCAACAGTCCCTACAGTGGCGACTTCGAGAGCCAGCCTTCCATCTCGGGCCTTGACGCAGCGCTGATCTCCAACGTGCCGGCGGAGTTCGCCTTGTATCTGCCACCCGATGCCAGCACGCTTGCCCCCAGCGCAGGCGAGCGCGTGGACACATTGGGCTTCCTGGTGCCAAAGGCACTCAATCACGGTGGTCAGGGCGCTTGCGCCTTCGTTCTGGCTGACTCGAATGCGCTTGGCAATGATGCGACGCTGATGGTGGGTAATTTTGTGCGCGCTGCGCTCAATCCGAATGGAGCCTGCCAGCTCAGTTTTCCCAATGTAGACCTTTCAGTCTCGGTGAAACCGACATGGTTCGCCCCTGTGAATACGACACTGACACTTCCGATTGAAGTCACCAATCTTGGGGGAGAGGAAGCCACGGGAGGAGTAATGCAAATCAGCTTGCCGAGCGGAGTGCGTGTGGCGCAGGATGGTATGCCTTCTAGCTGCAGGCTGTTGTCTGGGACGCAAGATGAAGAACCGCAGGAGCTGCAGTGCAGCGTTTCAATACTCGCCCCACAGGCCTCTCAAACCATTCTCCTGCTGGTGACTGGTAAGGTGGCCGGTACATTTGCGCTGCAACTGAAGGTCGAGGCGCTGGAAGTGGACGCTAATCTGGCAAACAATCGCGCCATCAGCCAGATCGTGATGGGTAGCGCCACCATGGGTTCCCCTTATCCCGTGCCTGTCAATGAGCGGTGGCTTTTGTTGGGATTGATGGGTTTGATATTGCTAGGTTTTGCCTATGGCCGCAGGTTGCACCACTAGTGGTCATGACGGGTTGATGCCTTCAACCCTCTGAGAGTAGCGGCGGAACCCTCTTCGACGGGCGCTGTATGGCCGTTTGGAGGTTTCAGGCCGTCTCTCAAACGAATGCATTGACCTACGGCTTGTGGCGATTGCTGCCATTTAGGCCCTGGATAGTGGATGAGGCGGACCCACCTGTTTCGCACACAAGATGTTGTCCCCCCTTTTGCTGTACGCCATGCGAAGGAAAGCACTTCAACGTCCTGTGCATCTAGGCAGCAACAGAATCTTGCCAATGCTGACCCCGGACTCCATGTGCTGATGCGCCTGCGCAGCGTCTGCCAACGCAAAGGTGCTGTCGATCACGGGTCGGATCGCTCCGGTCTCCAATGCGCTAAGCCATTGTCGCGAGAAGCGTTGGACCATTGCCTGCTTGACTTCGGGAGGGCGTGATTTCATGACCGTTCCGAATATCTGCAGATGGCGGTACAGCACTGCGTCCATTGGCAATGCTGCGCATTCTGAACCGCCCAGCAGGCCCACCATCACCATGCGCCCACCGATGGCAAGTGATCGCACATTGGGCTCCAGGTACGGCGCACCAATGAAATCGATCACCACGTCCACGCCTTTTCCGCCCGTCGCCTGGTGCACCACGGCTTGGAAGTCCTCGCTGCGATAGTCGACGAATACGTCAGCCCCGAAGCCAAGAACCGCTTTGCGCTTGTCGCCGCTGGCCGTCGCAAAAACCCGGGCGCCTGCAGCATGTGCAAGCTGCACAGCGGCCGATCCGACACCACCCGCTGCCGCATGGATCAGCACCGACTCTCCGGGTTGCAGGTCTGCCAGATGAAACAGGGCCTCGTGGGCGGTCACGAACACTTCGGGTACGGCGCCGGCATCCACCAAGTCCAGGCCCTTGGGGACGTGCATGGCCATGCGATGGTCTATGCGCGATAGCTCTGCATAGGCGCCACCACCGACGATACCCATAACCCTGTCGCCCACGGAGAAGCCCTGCACCAGCGGTCCTGCTTCGACCACGGTTCCGGCGATCTCCAAGCCCATGGTGTCTGCATCGCCGAAGAAGGCGCGGCCGTAGGCACCCTTGCGATGAGAAAGGTCGGCGCGGTTGACACCGATAGAGGCGTTGCGCACCAGCAAGTCGTGCGGGCGAACCTCGGGAGAGGCTAGCTCTCGGGCAACCAGTACTTCTGGTCCACCAAAGTCGTCAAAAACGATGGCTTGCATGGTGTGCTTCATGGCCGGGAGGGGGGCTGTCAAAACGGTGGACATGTGCGTCATTCTCGAAATATCTTTAAGTGCTAAAGGTTACGCCGCGAACGCGCTTTTATGATGCAGCGATTTCGCTCTACAGTGATGCAAATTTGCATCACACGGCTGGCTATGAATTGGGACGACACTCGCATCTTTCTCGCATTGACCCGGACGCCCTCATTGCGCGCCGCAGCGCGCAGCCTGGGCGTTGACCAGGCGACGGTTGGGCGGCGCCTGAACGCATTGGAGTCCGAACTGGGGGCCAAGCTGTTCTTGCGCGCCAAGGATGGCTACCTCCTTACCGCCGCTGGTGAGACGGCGCTTGCGGCGGCACGGCGCATGGAGAGTGCGGCTCTGGAGCTGCGCACCAAGATCGAGGGGCAGGATGAGAATCCTGGCGGGCTGGTGCGTGTGACAAGCACCGATTCGATCGCGATCGACTTGTTGCTGCCCGCCATTGAGCGGCTGCAGCAACAGCGACCCAACATCCGCGTGGATCTTGAAGTCTCCACGCAGTTGCTGAGCCTCACTCGCCGACAAGCAGACATCGCATTTCGCAATGTACGGCCCGAGACACCTGATCTGGTGGTCCGCCGTGTGGCCACTTGGCCTGTAGGCCTGTTTGCAAGCGCAAGCTATCTGGCGCGCTTTGGCGAACCCATCCCCGAAGACGAGTTGCGGGGCCACAACCTGGTGGCGTACGGACCCTATCTCGCGCAAGGCCCATTTCTGACGATGGCCGGCGTGCCGGCACGCCAAGCCAGGATTGCCATGGCGCTCCGCTCCAGTCTTCTGGTGCGCAAGGCAGTTGCTGCAGGCATAGGCATTGGGGAAATGCCATTGTGGATGGGAGAGCGCGAAGGTCTCGTTCGTATCTGGCCGCATCGCCGCCGCCCGACCGATTACGAAGTCTGGCAGGTTATGCATCCCGATCTGCAGCGCACAGCCAGGGTCAGAGCGGTGGCAGAATTCCTGTCTGCAGCTTTCGACGTTCAATAAGCAAGATCAATGAGAACCTACAGCTATGCGCAGGCCCGGCTCAGCGCCGCTGGCCGTTGGTCCAGATCGCGCCGGTGGTCAGTGCGCCGTCCATCGACACATTGACCAAGGTGGCGCCAGCGAGGTTGGCCCCGGCGAGGTTGGAGTTGTCCAGGCTGACATTGACCAGCTCGGCACCCTGGAAGTTGGCGCCCTGCAGGTTGGAGTTGGACAGGTCCACGTTGGTGAAAGTGTGGCCGGCAAAGTTGGCCTGCGGCAGGTTGGAGCCCGACATATTGGCATTCACATGGGCCTGGTTGCCGCCGCTGTTGCGCTTTTGGCTGCGCACGGGGGCCTGGGATTTGCCCTGGCCTTCGACCACGACGGCGGCGCCGCCAGCACCACCGTGCACGGTGCTGCTGCGGCCGGGGATATTGGTCTCGGCCACGGCGCCACGGCCGGAGGCGGCGTTGACGACGGCGCCATTGACGGTGACCGAGGCGCCTTGGCTGCCACCGCGCACATCGACGCCGGGCGCGGAGATGACGGCGCCTTGCGCCCAGACGGAGCCGGCTGCCAGGCTGAGGGTCAGCACGGCCATGGCCTGCTTGATGGGGGTGTGTTGCATGGTTTTTTCCTTTCTTGCGCTACGGGGACAGCGGCGCGTTGTGGCTGAGGTTGGAGGGCGGCATGCGCGGGGCATGCGCGGGAACGGGAACCCCCTCGTTGGGCGCCACCTGCTCCTGCGAGAGCGGTGGGCTGTTGGTATCCATCGAGACGTTGGCATCTGCATCTGCATCGCTTGCAGGCGCCTGCGGCCAGGCAAAGGGCTGCTGGCTCAGTTGGGCGAGCGGGTCAGCCACGCGTTGGGGGCGGTCGGGCGGGGCGCTGGGGTGCTTTTCTTCGACCTGCAAGGCAACGGCATTGATGCGCGCGGCCAGCTCTTGCATCCATGCCTCGTCAATCACCGGCTGCTTGTCGTTGCTGCGGCTGAAGATCAGCGCCAGAAACTCGCGGGCCTTGGATGAGCCCGCATCGGCGGCGCGCCGGTAGTACTGGATGGCGGTGGCGAAATTGCGCTGCACGCCGCGCCCCAGGTGGTAGCGGTAGGCCAGCTCCAGCAGTGCATTGGCATTGCCTTCATCGGCGCGGGCGCGCAGCCGGGCGAGTTGCTCGGAGGTGTTGGCGCGCTGGTAGCTGGCGATGCGGCCCAGGTTCTGTGCCGCCGTCTGGCTGCCTTTGGCCTGGGCTTGGGCATACAGCTCCTTGGCGTCGTTCATGCGGCCTTCCAGCTCGCGCTCCACGCCCAGGTCATTGAGCGCCATGGCATCGCCATCGCGCGCGGCCTGCTCCAGCAGCAAACGGGCCTGCTGCATGGCCTTGGGGCCGGTGACCTTGCGTTCAACCAGGGACAGCAGGTAGGTGGCCTTGCCCAGCTGGGCATCGGCGGCGCGCTGCAGCCACTGGCGGCCAAGGGGTACATCGCGCACACCGCCGGTGCCGGTGCCCAGCATATAGCCCAGCGCAGCCATGGCCCGCGCATCGCCTTGCGCCGCGGCCTGGCCCAGCCACTGGCGGGCCTGGGCCCCGGCTTGGGGCAGGCCGGCGTTCTGGTAGTAGTACATGCCCAGCTCGAACTGGGCGCTGCTCTGGCCTTCCTGCGCTTGCTGGCGCAGGGCCTGCAAGCTGGCATCGCTGCGCTGTGCCGGCATGCGTATCGAAGAGCCGGAGGCGGGCGCCGCTGGCGCCTGGCTGCTGCCGGCATCGCCGGGCCCGGCGGAGGGCAGCACAATGGCGGCCCAGCTGGCGCAGGCCTGCAGCAGCAGCCCGCTGGCAAGGGTGGCGATGCCAGCCAGGCGGCTGGTGCGAACAAGGCACTTCATCGTTGCTTTCCGCGCCGCGCCGGTGCGGCGGGCGGGGCGGGGACCACGGCGACGGGGCCTTCCACCTCCCAGCGCAGCTGCGACTGGGCGATGACGCCGGTCTGCGCGGCGATCTGCTGCTGCACGGCCTCGATGGTACTCACCCCTTCGATGGGGGCGAGCTGGGCCTGGGTCAGCGCCACAGGCACGCGGCCGGTCAGCGGCTTGGCGGTTTGGGCGCAGTAGACCTGCTCCACCCCGGGGCGGGCCGTCTCGATCAGGAAGGAGTTGGCCTGCGATACATCGGGCACCATCAGGCCCATGCGGCCCTGGGCCACCACCGCCTGCTGCTGCGGGTTGGGGTAGACCTGGGTGACCACCTGGGCGGCATCTTGGTAGTAGCAGTAGAGAAAGCCGGTGCGCACCGGTGCCACGCGCAGCACCACCGAGCTGCCCACCGGCAGCAATGATTCCTTGTGGCCGAGCAGGGACAGGGTCAGTGCATCGCTGGTGGTTTCGTTGTCAGGCAGGCCGTGGGGGCGCGGCTGCAGCGCATTGCTTTGCGGCGAGTAGCTGGAGGCGATCTTGTCATCGGCCGACATGCCGGCATACAGGCGCAGCAAGCCCATATAGGTCTCGAAATTGACGACACCTACGGGGGTCAGATCCAGCGATGCCTGGTAGAGCGCCAGTGCATTGCGCAGCGCAGTGGAGTCCGTGCCATCGATGGGGCCGTTCCAGGCCCCTTCGGCCTGCAGCACGCGCTGGGCCAGGTTGATGCGGTCGGCAGCGCCTTGCTCGTCAAACCAGGTGCGCATCTGGCGCTTGAACTCGGGGTGGTTCTGCTCGTAGTCAATGCATTCCCAGTACGGCACCTTGGCCCATTTGCCCACCAGCTCGATGGTGGCCAGATCGACCAGCAGGCGCACGGCGGCGCCCGCGCCCTGGTTCACGTCGGCAGCCACTTCGTACTGCACACCCAGGCGGTAGATGTGCTTGGGCAGGCCGGTGGCGCGCCCGCCAATCTCGACCGAGCGGCCGCCGGTGGCGACCACCAGCTCATTGGCCGAATCCAGGCCGGGGTAGAGCGTGCGGGAGTTCATATCGCCCAGGTGCAGATCCAGGCCGACGACCGTGCCCAGCAAGTCCCAGCTGTAGCCGGTGTCGGTGCTGGCGGTGGAGACCCCCAGGCTGCTGCGCTTGGAGACCACCGTCTTGTCGCCAAAGCTGATGGCGCCCGAGACGTAGATCTGCGGCTTGCGCAGCTCGATCTGGCCGTTGTTGAGCAGCAGGCTGGTCATCGTCTGCACGGTGTCCTGCTTGAGGGCATCGATTTCATAGTCCACCACCCGGAACGCCTGGCTGGTGCGCGACATGCGCGACAGCGCGGTGATCACCATCTCCTTGGTGCCGGTGGAGAAGAGCCCCGAGGGATCGGGGATGCTCTTGACCGCGACCAGGGTGGAGGGCACCTGCTCGGCGGCCAGCATGCGGTCCATGCAGGCCAGGCCTTCGCGCATGGCCGATGCGGATTTGGTGGGCGTGACCAGGGGCGACTGTTCGGTGATGCCTTTTTCGATGATGTCCTTGCGGTCGGACAGGGTGGGCTGGATGCTGCAGGCAGACAAGGCCAGCACGCAGGGCGCGAGGGCCAGGCGGCGAATCGATGAAAGGTGCATGGTGGTTATTCGTTATGGCGATGGTGGGGCTGCGCCTGCGGCGGAGTTGCCGCTGTGGCCAGCGTCCTGCCGGGCTCCCTCGTCCCGGGGTGGCGGCGCAGAGTTTTCAGTCTCTGGCACAGAAACCATCGTGTTTATTTGCAGAGGTTGATCAAACGTACGACAAGGCTTGGCAACGAGGTATCAAGGGTTGTGTTCACCACGCTTATTTGCAGATGTTGATCACGGAGCCTCGTACGACGGTCACCTGGTCGGCATTGCCTGCGCCATAGCGGTTGCCGATGCCGGCAGTGCCTTCATTGATCTGCGGCGCCGCACCGACGCTGGTGTTGCAGTTCTTGCCCGAAGGGCCGGTGACCATTTCCCGTTCGATGGTGGAGCGGGAGTCCTGCTCCGTCAGGTAGTTGCGGGCCATGGCGTTGCTGACTTTGTTGCGCGAGGCCGGATCGAGCCCGCTGCGGCCTGCAGGCGGCTTTTGTTGCGCCTGCGCTGCGGCGCTTAGCAGGCAGAGAACCCATACTCCGACATAGCTGGCTTTCATGCGCAGTCTCCTTGAGCAACCCTCTGCACAACGCCCTGCCCGGGTTTGAATGCGGCC
Source organism: Comamonas sp. BIGb0152 (assembly GCF_024809975.1). GTDB lineage: Bacteria > Pseudomonadota > Gammaproteobacteria > Burkholderiales > Burkholderiaceae_C > Comamonas. The sequence goes on along the minus strand of NZ_JANUDY010000007.1, from coordinate 227,152 downwards.
GCATCCCTGTCCCGAGGCGAAGGCTTTGCAGAGGATCTTTTTTTGAGTGGCTGACCAGAGAATGCGCTGTGTGCGCATTCTGTGGCCAGCGCTGATGAAGGGTGGGGGATTACTTGCCGTCGTTGGAGGCGAGGTTCTGCTCGGCCTTGGTCATCGCGCCGATGGCCATATTGGCGACAGCACCGTTGGTGACCGAGACTTCTTGCTTGTTATTGCCACCGATATTCACATTGCCTTTGTTGGAGGCCAGGTTTTGCTTGGCCGTGGCACCGGCGCCAATGGCCATATTGGCCACTGCGCCGTTTTTCACGGTGACCTTCTGGTCATTGTTGCCTTTGATCTTGACTTCCGCTTGTGCGGACAGGGCGATAGCGGAAACCGAAACCAGAACTGCGAAAAACTTCTTCATAAAAATCTCCTCTTTACTGAAAGAATATGGTGCATTTACTGTGTATGCACCTCTGCAGTCAGCTCCCCATGTCGGAGAAACCGAACCGTTCATCAACGTGCAGCAGCATGGCGCCCTGCTACCGTCCGCCAATGTTCACTACGCTGCGCATGCCGGCGCCGGTGGCCTGATTGACCACGGGCCCACCGACCGAGACGACCTGGCTGCCGCTGCCGACGCCGCCATTGCGCGAGGCAATATTCAGTTCGCTGTAGGCGCCGAAACTGGCCATGTTCGCGACCACGCCATTGACCGAGGTCACCTGGTTGTTGCCGCGTATGTGCCGTATGTTCTTGTTCGATGAGATATTCATCACCGCATGCGCTGCCGGGCCGGAGATATTGACCACGCCGCCATTGACCACGACTTGCTGGTTGTTCTGTGCGAGTACCGAGGCACTCAGGCACAAGCCCGCCCACAGCAGCAGGTGGCGCGGTGCTGCCAACGCATGCACCAAGGTCGGTGGGTGATGGGGAATGGATTGATGGCCCATGGTCAATATCTCCTTGCCGATAGACGAAAACTTGCTAAGGCGTGTTTTTAACTGCTGACGGGTGCAGAGAGATGACGATATGAAACCGGGTGAATCATGAATATTTCATGACATGGGAAATATTTGGTAGCAAGTAGATTTGGTTTTAATAATTTGCCTATAGAAAAACAATATGTGCGTAACAAGCGGATTACAAAAGAGCTTATAAATTTGATAAATGCGTCGAGCATTCTTTACAAACACCTGCAATTTGGCGATGTGCTTTACCTTTGTGGTTTGTTTTTACGAATAAGTAAAAAAGCCCACCCAAAGTGGGCGGGCGCAGAGCCAGGCTAGCCGAGTTGCCATAAAAAAGAGAGCAGCCCCTGGGGACTGCTCTCGGTGTGTGGCGGGTCGGCCAAGCGCTGGGCCTGGCACCCTTGGGGCGCGATTTTTAGGCGCCGGCCTTGACCTTCAGGCGCCAGGCGTGGAGCAGGGGCTCGGTGTAGCCAGAGGGTTGCGCCTTGCCCTTGAACACCAGGTCCAGTGCCGCCTGGAATGCAGCGCCCTGGGGGTTGGCCACCAGGCTTTTGTAGGCGGCGTCACCGGCGTTCTGCCCATCGACCACCTTGGCCATGCGGGCGAAGCTGTCACGCACCATGGCCTCGGTCACGATGCCGTGCTGCAGCCAGTTGGCAATGTGCTGGCTGGAGATGCGCAAGGTGGCGCGGTCTTCCATCAGGCCCACGTTGTGGATGTCGGGCACCTTGGAGCAGCCCACGCCCTGGTCGATCCAGCGCACCACATAGCCCAGAATGCCCTGCACGTTGTTGTCCACTTCCTGCTGCTTCTCGGCGTCGCTCCAGTTCGGGTTGGTGGCCACGGGCACTTGCAAGATGGCGTTGAGCAGATTGTCGCGCTCAGTGTCGGCGCTGGTCTTTTCCAGCTCCTTTTGCACCTCGGCCACATTCACCTGGTGGTAGTGCAGCGCATGCAGGGTGGCGCCGGTGGGCGAGGGCACCCAGGCGGTATTGGCGCCGGCCTTGGGCTGGGCAATCTTCTGCTCCAGCATGGCCTTCATCAGGTCGGGCATGGCCCACATGCCCTTGCCAATCTGCGCGCGGCCGCGCAGGCCCATGCTCAGGCCCACCAGCACATTGCTCTTTTCATAGGCGGGCAGCCAGGCACAGGTCTTCATGTCGGCCTTGCGCACCATGGGGCCGGCGTACATGGCGGTGTGCATTTCATCGCCGGTGCGGTCCAGAAAGCCGGTGTTGATAAAGGCCACGCGTGCCGGTGCTGCGGCAATGGCGGCTTTCAGGTTCACCGTGGTGCGGCGCTCTTCGTCCATGATGCCCAGCTTGACGGTGTTGGCCGGCAGGCCCAGCATCTGCTCGACACGGCCAAACAGCTCGTTGGCAAAGGCCGCTTCAGCGGGGCCGTGCATCTTGGGCTTGACGATGTAGACACTGCCGGTGCGGCTGTTGCGGATACCCTGGGCGGCCTTGCCCTGCAGGTCGTGCATGGCGATGGCGGTAGTGACCACCGCGTCCATGATGCCTTCAGGGATCTCTTGGCTCTCTGCGCCCCAGAGGATGGCGGGGTTGGTCATCAGGTGGCCGACATTGCGCAAGAACATCAGCGAGCGGCCATGGAGCTTGAGCCGGTCGCCATTGGCTGCCGTGTACTCGCGGTCGGGGTTGAGGCCACGGGTCACCGTCTTGCCGCCCTTGTCGAAGGACTCGGTCAGGCTGCCCTTGAGGATGCCCAGCCAGTTGGCATAGCCGTTGACCTTGTCTTCGGCGTCCACGGCCGCGACCGAGTCTTCCAGGTCGAGAATGGTGGACAGCGCCGCTTCCAGCACCACGTCAGACACACCAGCCGCATCGCTGCTGCCAATGGGGGTGGCCTTGTTGACGATGATGTCGATATGGATGCCATGGTTCTTCAGCAGCACCGACGTGGGCGCGGCGGCATCGCCTTGGTAGCCAACGAACTTGGCGGCATCCTGCAGGCCGGTCTTGCTGCCGTCCTTGAGCGAGACGGCCAGTTGGCCGCCTTCGACGCTGTAGCCGGTGGCATCGGCATGCGAGCCCTGGGCCAGCGGCGCTGCCTGGTCGAGGAACTGGCGGGCAAAGGCGATGACCTTGGCGCCGCGCGCGGGGTTGTAGCCCTTGCCCTTTTCTGCGCCGCCGTCTTCGCTGATCACATCGGTGCCATAGAGCGCGTCATACAGCGAGCCCCAGCGGGCATTGGCCGCATTGAGCGCGTAGCGGGCGTTGAGGATGGGCACCACCAGCTGGGGGCCAGCTTGCACGGCCAGCTCGGAGTCCACGTTTTCGGTGCTGGCCTTCACGTCCTGGGGCTGTTCGACCAGGTAGCCGATCTGGGTCAGAAACGCGCGGTAGGCCGGCATGTCGGTGATCGGGCCGGGGTGGGCCTTGTGCCAGCTGTCCAGCTCGGTTTGCAGGCGGTCGCGCTCGGCCAGCAAGGCGGCGTTCTTGGGGGCCAGGTCGTTGACGACGGCCGCAAAGCCTTGCCAGAACGCAGCGGGCTCGACACCGGTGCCGGGCAGGACATCGGTGTTCACAAAGTCGTACAGGGCATTGGCCACTTGCAGGCCGTGGACGGTGGTGCGTTCAGTCATGGTGTCTACCTTTCAATACTTAACAAGTGCAGGCGCGCGGGCGCACCCATCAGCACACTTTATTCCATACCCCTCATGGCAATCAATCCATTAAAAACACTTTGATATATGACTTTTATGGATGTAATCAAGGGCTGCTAGCGCCTTGTGCGGGAGAGTTGCTTCGACTCTTTGAATGATCTTGTTCGTCATATCTATATATCAGGCCACGCTGGAGGCGCGGCTGATGGATGCGCTGCTACTGCGCGCATAGCACAACCGTTGCCGAAATGCGGCATCCCGTCAGAAAAAGCGCACAAAGCTTGATAAAAATCAGATCTGATCAGATACAATCATTTTCAACGGGGTGCGGTAATTTTCCACGAGCCTCCGTCTTTCTCAGGAGTGTTCCATGGCGAATTTGACCGACAGCTTGAATGATCTGATGTCTCTGGACGGCGCTTTGTGCGCAGCGGTTGTGGATTACAACAGCGGCATGATGCTGGCGAGCGCCGGCACGGGCGTGGACATGGAACTGGCCGCTGCCGGCAACACCGAAGTGGTGCGCGCCAAGATGAAGACCATCAAGGCCCTGGGCCTGAACGAGAACATCGACGACATCCTCATCACCCTGGGCAAGCAGTACCACATCATCCGCCCTTGCTCGCGCCTGGCCGGCATCTTTGTGTACTACGTGCTGGACAACAAACGCGCCAACCTGGCGCTGGCACGCCGCAAGGTCACCGACGTCGAAAGCGCAATGACCATGTAATGCCGGGCTGGCCCCCGGGCCAGCACTGCTGCAGCGCCTGCGCCGCCTCACCACCTGCTTTGGCGGGACGGTGATGCGGCGTTTGCGTCGTAAATAACATACGCTTTGTTACGATTTCCAGGGCATATGGTCGTACCTGCTTTTGGCGATTTATCAAGCCAGTACAAGCAAGTGCGCTATCTAAATCGCAGCTTCCCATGTCTTTTTGTCCGCCGTGGGTGACAGCCGTGTGCAGGGAATGATTGCTTTGATCAGAAGTGACTTATTAGAATCATCTATACCTTTATAAGGTGGTAGTGGTTGATCTAGGTCACATAGATTGGAGTAGATATGGCAAATCTGAACGACAGCTTGAACGAGCTCATGACGATGGACGGTGCCCTGTGCGCTGCCGTGGTGGACTACAGCAGCGGCATGATGCTGGGCAGCGTAGGCAGCGGCGTGGACATGGAACTGGCGGCTGCCGGCAACACCGAAGTGGTGCGCGCCAAGATGAAGACGATGAAGGCCTTGGGCCTGAACGACAACATCGACGACATTCTGATCACGCTGGGCAAGCAGTACCACCTCATTCGCCCATCGCAGAAGCTGGCCGGCATCTTCGTCTACTACGTGCTGGACAAGGCCCGCTCCAACCTGGCGCTGGCGCGCCGCAAGGTGGCCGATGTGGAATCGAACATGAGCATGTGATTGCGCGCTGGCGCCATCGACGAACGGGCCTGCTGGCCCGTTTTTTTGCGCCTGAAACGTGCTGGGGGCAGGCCGCCTGCGCTGCGCCAGCCGCTCAGGCCGACACCAGCGGCGCGCGGAACTGGTAGCCCACTTTTTGCTGGGATTGCAGCGGCACCGCCAGCGGCGTGGCTTTTTCAATGCGCCGGCGCAGGCGGTAGATGGTGGCGTGCAGGCTGTTGTCGGACTCGGTGGCGGTCGGGTAGCCCAGCAGCTCGCGGATCTGGTCGCGGCCTACGACGGCGCCCTGGGCCTTGAGAAAGCACTGCATCAGCATCAGGTCGGTGGGGCTCAGATCGACGCTCTGGCCGTCGGGCGCCATCAGCAGGCTGCGGTGGCTGTCGAGTTTCCAGGCCGTGGCGATCTGGGCGGTGGTCATGATGCGGCGGTGCACAGCGCGCACGGCCAGCTCCACCTGCTCAAAGGTTACGGGCTTGGTCAAATACATGTCGGCGCCGGCGTTGATGACTTCGGCAAACACCTCCGGCCCCAGCCGGCCCGAGACGATGAGCACGCCTGCCTGGCTGCGTTTGCGCAGTATGCGCAGCAGCTCGGTGCCGTTGACGCCGGGCAGCATCAGGTCCAGCACATAGAAATCAAAGCGGTAGGGCTCGATGTCGGCGAGCAGGTCGCTGCTGTCGCTGTAGACCTGAACCTGAACACCCTGGTTGCGCAAGTGTTGGGCCAGAAATTCGCTGTATTCGGGGTCATCGTCGACCAGGGCGAGCGTGGCGGGAAGCATGGTGTATCCGTGGAAGTAAGCGGTCGGTCAAAAGGCCTGAGAAGCGGGCGTGCCGAGCGGGGCGCGCCGAGCGGGGTCGCGCTGAGCGGGCGGGGCGCTTCTGCAGGGGCAGGGTGCGGGCGCCAGGCGCCTCCGTGGGTGTCTAGTCATCGAGTCCTTGGGGCAGCTCTATGCGCATGATGGTGCCGTGTGGCTGGCGCGGCAAGGCCTGCACCGTGCCCTGGTGCAGTTGCACCACCGAACGCACAATGAACAGGCCCAGGCCCGCACCGGCCCGGTGGCGGTGCTCGGTGCCGCGCGTGCCTTTGTCGAACAGGCGCGGTCGCAATGCCTCGGGGATGCCGGGGCCTGCATCGATCACTTCGATGATAAGCGCCAGCGGGTCGTCGCAGTCGGCCAGGCGCAGCAGCACCGGGCTGTCTGCCGGGGCGTAATTGAGCGCGTTGTTGAGCAGGTTGCGAATGGTCAGCCGCATGAGGGCCGGGTGCAGTTGCACCGTGCGGGCCTCGGCATCCCAGACCACCTGGATGCGGGGCCGGGCGTCGGCGGCAATGTCATGCAGTACCAGGTTGACCAGGGTGGGCAGATCGGTATCCGACGATGCGCCCGCGCGCCCGCCCACGGCCAAGATGGTGCCGGCCGCCAAGGTGTTGTCCAGGGTGCCGATGACCTGTTGGAGCACATGCTCGGCGCGCAGCAAGGCCTTGGTGGCCGGGGTGGTCTGGCTCAGCTGCAGGTCGGCTATGGCGGACATGGTCGCCTGCATGGCGGCCGATGCGTTGTTCAGCGGTTGGCGAATCTCATGCGAGAGCAGCTGCAGCATCTCGCTGTGCTCGGCCAGCATGGCCGTGCGCCAGTCCAGCAAGGTGCGCAGTTTGAGCAGCTCGCCTTTTTCTTCGGTGCGCTCCAGGTCGGTGGAGGACAGGGCTGCCAGCTGCGCGCGCAGGGCATCGGCTTGGGCGGCATGGGCGTATTCAGCGCTGCAGTCCTGCATCAGCATCAAGGTGCCCTGGCTGCTTTTGCTGCCGTTGGCGGCGGGCCAGAGGTGGGGCGAGAGGCTGACGCGGCGCCAGGCGATCTGGCCGTGCACATCGGTTTTGCAGGTGTCGAACTGCTGGCGCTGGCCTTGGGCGGCGTTGTGCAGCGCCTGCAGGTGCTGCTGGGCAAAGTCGGGTGGCAAGGCCTCGTCCAGCTGCTGGCCGACGATGCCGGTGGCCGGCACACCAAACCATTCGCACCACTGCGGCGTGGCCAGGCGCAGGCGCTGGTCGCGGCCCCAGTAGGCCATGGCGACGGGGCTGCTGCCGAACAGGCGCAGCAGCTGTGCGGGGGCAAACCAGAGCGCATCGGCGCTGGAGGAGGTGCTGGGAGACGGCGTGGGAGCTGGCGGCATAGGGGAGGGAGCGCGGGAAAATGGCAGCTGTCAAGGATGCCGCAGCGGGATATGCGCTTTCAAGCGCCCGCCCGGCGGGTGCCCCGATGATAATAGGCTGTTGCCCAACGAGCGCGTCGCACAGGCGTTGCAGCGCTGGCTTTGCATCTTTTCTGTGTTCTGGTATGGACCGCCTCAAGCAGCTCGAATCCTTTGTCGCCATTGCCTCGCGCGGCAGCCTTACCGCTGCAGCCAAGGCCGAAGGCGTGGCCCCGGCCATCATGGGCCGCCGGCTCGATGCGCTGGAAGAGCGCTTGGGCGTCAAGCTGCTGGTGCGCACTACCCGAAAGCTGACCTTGACCTATGAAGGCACGGCCTTTTTAGAGGACTGCCAGCGTCTGCTCGCGGAGCTGGCCAGTGTGGAGGCCAGCGTCAGCGCCGGGGGCATCAAGGCGACAGGGCATTTGCGGATCACCGCGCCTGCCGGTTTTGGCCGCCGCCATGTGGCGCCCCTGCTGCCGCTCTACCATGCACGCCACCCCGAGGTGAGCGTCTCGCTGAACCTGAGCGACCGCCTGGTGGACCTGGCCGGCGAGGGCTATGACTGTGCCATCCGTGTTGGCGATCTGCCCGATTCATCGCTGGTGAGTGTGCGGGTGGCCGACAACCGGCGCCTGTGCGTGGCCACGCCGGAGTACCTGCGTCGCCGGGGTATTCCCCGCCACCCCAGTGAGCTGAGCCAGCATGACTGCCTGACCTTGTCGAGCGAGGCCTCCCAAACGCGGGGCTGGGCCTTTCGCATGCCGGCCGCAGCAGGCGCCAGCGAGGTGGTCTACCTCAAGCCCGGAGGGCCGCTGGATTGCTCAGACGGCCAGGTGCTGCATGACTGGTGCCAGCAGGGCTGGGGCATTGCCTGGCGCAGCACCTGGGAAGTAGAGGCCGAGATTGCCGCGGGCCGACTGGTGGAGGTGCTGGAGGATTTTGCTGCACCGCCCAATGGCATTTATGTGATGTTTCAGCAGCGCAAACACCTGCCGCTGCGGGTGCGCTTGTGGATCGATTTCGTCAAGCAGCACTACGAGCGCGCGGATTTCTGGAAAAAAACGGAGTAACACGATGACCTTGGAAGCAGTTCTGTCCTGCCTGCATTTGCTGGCTTTGTTGACGATGGTGGTTTTTCTCTCCAGCCAGGCGGCGCTGTGTCGTTCTGAATGGATGAATGCGGCCGTGGTGCAGCGCCTCGCGCGCCTGGACCTGGTCTATGCCTTTGCGGCGGTGGCGGTGCTGGCCACCGGCCTGCTGCGCCTGTTTCTGGGTGCCAAGGGGGTGACCTGGTATGTCAGCCAGCCGCTGTTTCACCTGAAGATGAGCTTGGTGGTCGTGGGCGTGGTGCTGTCGCTCAAGCCGACAGCCGTGTTCCGCCGCTGGTTACGTCAATTGCGCGACAATGGCGCTTTGCCTGGGGACGCCGAGGTGCGCGCCACGCGCAAATGGGTCATGTGGCAAGCCCATCTGATTCCCGTGATCGCCGCCGTCGCCGTGTTTTATGCCCGGGGCTGGTAAACCGGCCTGGCGCTGGTAACTGCTTCGTCTAAGTTTCAAATATGTTGCAAGTCAAAAAAGATTTGCTCGCAGTGCTTGCTGCCGAGCTCGATACATTGTCCCCTGGCGCCGGTAGCCGCGCGGCCTTTGAAACCCCTAAGGTCGCCGCGCACGGTGACTTTGCCGTCACCGCCGCCATGCAGCTGGCCAAACCGCTCAAGGCCAATCCCCGTGCACTGGGCGAGCAGCTCAAGGCGGCGCTGGAGGCATCGCCCGTCTTTGCGCAGTGGGTGGCTGCGATCGAGATCGCCGGCCCCGGCTTTTTGAACCTGCGCCTCAAGCCCGCTGCCAAGCAGCAGGTGGTGCAGGAAGTGCTGGCTGAGGCTGAGCGCTTTGGCATGCAGCCGCAGCGCGACGAGAAAATCATTGTCGAGTTCGTCTCGGCCAACCCCACCGGCCCGCTGCACGTGGGCCACGGCCGCCAAGCCGCGCTGGGCGATGCCATCTGCAGCCTCTACGCCACCCAGGGCTGGGCCGTGCACCGCGAGTTTTACTACAACGACGCAGGCGTGCAGATCGACACCCTGACCAAGAGCACGCAGCTGCGCGCCAAGGGCTTCAAGCCCGGTGACGACTGCTGGCCCACCGACAGCGACAATCCACTGGCCAAGAACTTCTACAACGGCGACTACATCGGCGACATTGCCCAGGCCTTCCTGGCCAAGCAGACCATCAAGGCCGATGACCGCGCGTTCACCGCCAATGGCGATGTCGAGGACTACGACAACATCCGCAATTTTGCGGTGGCCTACCTGCGCAACGAGCAGGACAAGGACCTGCAGGCCTTCAACCTGAAGTTCGACGAGTACTACCTCGAATCGAGCCTGTACCAGAACGGCCATGTGGACGAGACTGTCCAACGCCTGATCGCCAGCGGCCACACCTACGAGCAAGATGGCGCGCTGTGGCTGCGCACCACCGACTTTGGTGACGACAAGGACCGCGTGATGCGCAAGTCCGATGGCACCTACACCTACTTCCTGCCCGATGTGGCCTACCACACGCAGAAGTTTCTGCGTGGCTACGGCAAGGCCGTCAACATCCAGGGCACGGACCACCACGGCACCATCGCCCGCGTGCGCGCCGGCCTGCAGGCCGTGAACGTCGGCATCCCCAAGGGCTATCCCGACTACGTGCTGCACACCATGGTGCGCGTGGTGCGGGGCGGTGAAGAGGTCAAGATCAGCAAGCGCGCGGGCAGCTATGTGACTTTGCGCGACCTGATCGAGTGGACCAGCAAGGATGCCGTGCGCTTTTTCCTGCTCTCGCGCAAGCCCGATACCGAGTACACCTTCGATGTGGACCTGGCCGTGGCCCAGAACAACGACAACCCGGTGTTCTACGTGCAGTACGCCCATGCGCGCATCTGCTCGGTGCTGCGCGGCTGGCAAGAGCAGGGCGGCGCTGGCCTGCCGGCCTTGTCCGGTGTGGATCTGAGTGCGCTGCAGGGCCCCCAGGCCCAGGCGCTGATGCAGATGCTGGCCCAGTACCCCGAGATGCTGACCAACGCCGCCGACGGCAATGCGCCGCACGATGTTACGTTCTATCTGCGCGATCTGGCTTCCGCTTACCACAGCTACTATGATGCAGAGCGTATCTTGGTGGATGACGAAGCCACCAAACTGGCCCGTCTGGCACTCGTGGCAGCGGTCGCGCAGGTGTTGCGCAATGGCCTGGCTGTGCTGGGTGTGAGCGCCCCAGAGCGCATGTGATTTTGCGAAAAAAGGTAATAACTGCAATGCGACGACATCAACGTGGTGGAACCATCCTGGGGCTGATCCTGGGGCTGCTGGTGGGCGTGGGCGCGGCTTTGGCCGTGGCCGTTTACGTCACCAATGTGCCGGTGCCGTTTGTCAACAAAGGTGGCGTCAAGGGCGAGGCCAAGGACAAGGCCGAGGCGCAGCGCAACCAGAACTGGGACCCGAACTCGCCGCTGTACGGCAAGAACCCAGCGCGTGCGCCGGCTGCAGCCGCACCGGCAGCGCAAGGGGTGGTGGTGCCCGAGCCGCCGCGCACGGTGGCCGACAACGCCAGCCCGCCGGTGGAGAACAAGCCTGCCAAGCCTGAAGTGGTGCTGCCCGATCCGGCCAAGCCCGCTGACAAGCCTGCAGACAAGACCCAGGTCGCCAAGCTGGACCCCAAGGCCGGCCAGGGCGCTGACCCGCTGGGAGACCTGGCCAAGTCGCGCAGTGCCGATGGCACCGACGGCTTCCAGTACTTTGTGCAGGCCGGTGCCTTCCGCACCCAGACCGATGGCGATGCACAGCGCGCCAAGCTGGCGATGATGGGCTGGGAAGCCCGCGTCAGTGAGCGCGAAGTCAACGGCCGCACGGTATACCGGGTGCGCGTAGGCCCATTCAACAAGCGCGATGATGCCGACGGCCTCAAAGGCAAGCTCGATGGCGCCGGCGTGGACGCGCAAATCGTTCGCGTACAGCGTTGAACTTTTGGCGGTACAGGGCACTCCTAACCGCAACTTGTCACTGGAGTTAACAAAACATGAAACGTCGTGAGTTTTCCACTTTGGCGGCTTCCGCTACCGCTGCTTCCGCACTGAGCCTGCCTTTCGCCACCGGCGCCAACGCGCAAGCCAAGTTCAAGGAAGGCAAGGACTACATCAAGCTGGCCAAGCCGGTCACCCCCGATGTGCCCGCTGGCAAGGTCGAGGTCATTGAGTTCTTCTGGTACAGCTGCCCGCACTGCAATGCCTTCGAGCCGCAGTTTGAAGCCTGGGCCAAGACCGCCCCCAAGAACCTGCAGATCCGCCGCGTGCCCGTGGCCTTCAACAACACCTTTGTGCCCCAGCAAAAGATCTACTTTGCGCTGGAGTCCATGGGTCTGATCCCTGACGTGCATGTCAAGGTCTTCCGCGCCATCCATGTGGAGCGCCAGCGCCTGAACAAGGACGACGAGATCTTCGCCTGGATGGACAAGAACGGCGTGAACCTGGCCAAGTTCAAGGAAGCCTACAATTCTTTCAGCGTGGCTGGTCAAGTGCGCAAGGCCACCCAGCTGCAAGAGTCCTATGGCGTCGAAGGTGTGCCATCCTTGGGCGTTGCTGGCAAGTACTACACCGACGGCACCCGTGCCGGCTCGATGGGCAATGTGCTGCAGGTTGTCGAGTTCCTGGCTGCCCAGGGTTGAGCGGACGCGCCCAACGCTTGCGATGAAGCCCGCCAACGCGGGCTTTTTTGTGCTTCAAACGGTTCAACGCCCCAGCATGGCTACAATGGGGCAGAGCAAGATTCATGCCTTTATGAGACACCGTATTTTTACATCCTTGTTGGTAGCAGCGGCGCTGGTAGTGCCGCTGTTGTCGCACGCCGAGCGTGCTGACCGCACCAAGCCCATGAACATTGAGGCGGACGATGGCCGCCACGATGAACTCAAGCAGACCAGCGTCTTCACGGGCAATGTGGTGGTGACCAAGGGCACCATCATCATCCGTGGCGCCCATCTGACCGTGAGCCAGGACCGCGATGGCTTCCAGCACGGCGTGGTGACGGCGGCCCCGGGCAAGCTGGCCTTTTTCCGCCAAAAGCGCGATTCCGCGCCCGGCGCGCCCGACGAATTTGTCGAAGGCGAAGGCGAGGTCATCACCTATAACGGCCGCGATGACACCGTGCATTTTGAGCGCCGTGGCGAGCTGCGGCGCTACCGCGAGACCACCTTGACCGACCAGGTCAGTGGCCCGCTGATCACCTACAACAACCTGACCGACACCTTCACCGTGGTCGGCCAGAAGGGTGCCCAGGCCAGCGATCCCAAGCCAGGTGCTGCGAAAAACGGCCGTGTGCGCGTGATTCTGACGCCCAAGGCCGACGACAAGGCCAGCACCCCGCCCAAGCCTGCCGCCGATGACAAGACGCCATTGCGCCCCGCCACCCAATTGAACGACGGAGCCAAGTAACCGTGGCAGAGAACTCCTCGACCATTTCCGTCAATGCCCGCGTCGCCAACAGCGACCAGCGCAGCCAGCTGGAGGTGTTGCACCTCGAGAAATCCTATGGCAGCCGCAAGGTGGTCAAGGATGTGTCGCTGTCGGTGCGCAAAGGCGAGGTGGTGGGTTTGCTGGGCCCCAATGGTGCCGGCAAGACCACCTCGTTCTACATGATCGTGGGCCTGGTGCGTAGCGATGGCGGCGATATCCGCATCGATGGGCAGTCGGTGGCCAATATGCCGATCCACCAGCGCTCGCAACTGGGCCTGTCTTATCTGCCGCAAGAGGCATCGATCTTTCGCAAGCTCAGCGTGCAGGACAATGTGCGCGCCGTGCTGGAGCTGCAAAAGGACGAACAGGGCAAGTCCCTGCCGCGCGCCGAGGTCGATCGCCAGCTGACGGCGCTACTGCAGGAGCTGCGTGTGGAGCACTTGCGCGAATCGCCTTCGGTGGCCTTGTCCGGTGGCGAGCGCCGCCGCGTCGAGATCGCCCGCGCGCTGGCGACCCAACCCCGTTTCATCTTGCTCGACGAGCCCTTTGCCGGTATCGACCCGATCGCCGTGATCGAGATCCAGCGCATTGTCGCCTTCCTCAAAGAGCGCGGCATCGGCGTGCTGATCACCGACCACAATGTGCGCGAAACCCTGGGCATCTGTGACCACGCCTGCATCATCAGCGACGGCAAGGTGCTGGCTGCAGGCACGCCGCAAGAGATTGTGGAGAACGCCGAGGTGCGGAGGGTCTATCTGGGTGAGCACTTCCGCATGTGACAGCGCACGCCCGCAACGGCGTGCCAGACCCGATGCCGCCCAGCCCCGCTGGGACGTGCTGCCATGCCTGCCTGCGGGCGCCGAGGTGGGCGCCGGAGCCCGGCCATGATGCCCTCGCTGTCACTGCGCGTATCGCAGAGCCTGACCCTCACGCCCCAACTGCAGCAATCCATTCGCCTGCTGCAGCTGTCCACGCAGGAGCTGACGCAGGAAGTCGAGCAGATGCTCGACGAAAACCCCTTCTTGGAGCGGGACGGCGACGAGCCGCCTGAGACCGAGCGCAGCGCCGATGAGCGCCCTGGCGAGGCGGCGGAGACAGCCGACACCGCAGAGCGCACGGAAAAAAGCAGCGAAGCCCCCGCCAGCACCGAGCTGGCCAGCAGCGCCAGTGATTTTGAGGCGGGTCCTGCGGACTCGCCCCTGGATTTTGGCGCGGGCAAGGAGACGGGCGTGGACGCCGAAGCGGCCACCGGCGACTCCGCCTCGGACTGGGAAGAATGGGGCGGTGATCTGCCCGCGCGCTCGAGTGCCGGCGCCAGCGATGACGACGATGAGTCACCGCTTTCCGACCGGCGCTCCGAACACCTCAGCTTGCAAGATGTGCTGCACCGCCAGGCCCTGTCCTTGCGCCTGTGCCCGGAAGACCGGGCGGCGCTGTACTTTCTGATCGAATCGCTGAACGACGAGGGCTACCTCGAAGAGACCCTGGCCGAGCTGGCGCAAAGCTTTGGCGACGCCAGCGATCCGGAGCGCTACGAAGCCCTGCTGCACCACCTGACCGTGGCCTTGCGGCTCCTGCAAAGCCTGGAGCCCATTGGTGTTGGTGCGCGCAACCTGTCCGAATGCATGGTGCTGCAGATCAAGGCCCGGCAGCGCCTATTGGATGAAGAAGGCTCGGACGCGCCTGAGGCCGATGCCCTGGCGCTGGAGACCGCCTTGCTGGTCTGCCAGGAATCGCTCGATCTGCTGGCGCGCCGCGATGTGCGCAAGCTGATGCAATTGACCGGCTGCAGTGATGCAGCGGTGCGCTGTGCGCTGGCCCTGATTGCCAAGCTCGAACCCCGGCCCGGCCGCCCTTACGCTGATGTGGACCGCAATGCCATCATTCCCGATGTCATCGTGCGCCCCAGCAATGAGCGCGGTTTGCCCGTGCCCGGTTTCAGTGTGCAGCTCAATGCCGAGGTGATGCCGCGCCTGCGCGTGCAGGATGTCTATGCCAACGCCTTGCGCAGCCACAAGGGCAGCGAAGGCCATGGCGCGCTGCAGCAGCGGCTGCAGGAGGCGCGCTGGTTCATCAAGAACATCCAGCAGCGTTTTGACACCATCTTGCGGGTCTCACAGGCCATCGTCGAGCGCCAGCGCAATTTCTTTGTCCACGGCGAGCTGGCCATGCGCCCCATGGTGCTGCGCGAGATTGCCGACGAGCTGGGCCTGCACGAATCCACCATCAGCCGCGTGACCACCGCCAAGTACATGGCCACGCCCCAGGGCACGTTTGAGCTCAAGTACTTCTTCGGCTCGGGCCTGGGCACCGAGACCGGCGGCAGTGCGTCGAGCACGGCCGTGAAGGCGCTGATCAAGCAATTGCTGGACGAGGAAAGCGCCAAGAAGCCGCTGTCGGATGCAAAGATTGCCGATCTGCTGCAGGCCCAAGGCATTGAATGCGCGCGCCGCACCGTGGCCAAGTACCGCGAGGCCATGCGCATCCCGCCCGCAAGCTTGCGCAAGGCGCTGTAGCCCAAGCCACAGCCGCCATCAAAAAACCGCAGCTGCCTGGGCACTGCGGTTTTCTGCTGGTGGAGGGTGCCGGTTTACTGCGGCCACAGCCACCAGATGAACAAGGCCAGAGCGGCCAGCATCAGGCCGAACTTGGTGAACTTGTAGGCCGTCTTGTTCCAGGCCTTGAAGCGGCGGCGGTACTGGCCCATGTAGAACGAGATCTTGAAGATGCGGCTGATAAAGCCGCGTGGATCACCTTCGTTGTTGGGGGAGCTGGCAGCGGCCACCACATGCGTGCCCAGCCAGCGGTTGAGCCACCGCGCAAAGCCATTGGTCATCGGGCGCTCCACATCGCAGAACAGCACGATGCGGTTGCCCTCAGACCGGTTCTCGGCCCAGTGCATATAGGTCTCGTCAAAGATCACGCCTTCGCCCTCGCGCCAGCTGTAGGCAGTGCCATCGACCTCGATCATGCAGCGGTCATCATCGGGCGCCAGCACCGCCAGGTGGTAGCGCAGCGAGCCCGCATACGGGTCGCGGTGCAGGTTGAGCTTGGCGCCGGGCGGCAGCTCGGCAAACATGGCGGCCTTGATGCCGGGGATGGACTGCACCAGCGCACTGGTCTTGGGGCACAGCTCCATCGCCGAGGGGTGGGCCTGGCCGTACCACTTGAGGTAAAAGCGCTTCCAGCCGGTCTTGAAGAAAGAGTTAAAGCCCGCATCGTCGTTGTTGGCCGCTGCCTTGATCTGCATGGCTTGCTGCAGGCCGATGGCCTCTTCGCGGATCTCGCGCCAGTGGGCCTGCAAAGGTGCCAGATCGGGGAAGGTGCTGGTCGGCAGATAGGGCGTGCGCGGAACCTTGCTGAACATCAGCATGAACACATTGAACGGCGCCGTGAAGGTGGAGTGGTCAAACAGCTGGCGCAGCAGCTTGTGCCGCACCTTGCCACGCAGGTGCATGTAGAGGCCGCAACCCAAGAAAAGCAGCACCAGGGCCAGAACGATGATTTTTGCCATAGACAGCGATTTTAGCGACTGTGCTGTGCATCGGTTCTGCGCAAGCGCAAACCGGCGTGTGGCAAGGGCTGCGCGGGTGTGGGATGGCCTGCTGGCAGCAGGCCTATTGCAGCCGTCCTAGGACAGCGCGCTTACTTGGGCTGGGCGGCGAAAGCGGTCTTGAGGCGCTGCAGCATCTCACGGTTGAGCTGGCGCTGCTGGCTGCTCCAGTGGGTCATCGCCTTGTTCAGCTCCGCTTGCAGGCCATTGGCCGTCTGCCAGTCACCCTGGCCTGCGGCCCATATCGCGTACTCGGCCATCACATCGAAGCTGCCCGAGTGTTGGCGCGCAAAGTCAAAGCTCTTGCGGGCCATCTCCTGGTCGCCCAGCTGGGCATAGGCTTTGGCCACCAGCAGGCCCACGGCCTCGGCCCGAAATTGCACATCGGCCTGGGCAATCACGCGCAGCTGCTGCAGCGCCTGCTGCGGCTGGCCGGCCTGGTAGGCGGCCTGTGCCGCGCCCCAGCGGATTTCCAGGTCATTGGCAAACGGACCTTTCATGCTGGCCTGGAAGTGATGGAAGGCCTGCTCGGCCTGGCCATTGGCCAGCAAAGCCTGGGCCAGGCGGATCTCGTTTTGTGCGGTGGGACTGTAGTCGTAGGCGGCCTGGGCTTCGCGCACCTCGCGGGTGGGGTCCAGCGCCTTGACGGCGTTGCTCGCCAGGCTGCGGGCATGGCGCTGCAGGCGCGAGTTAGGCAGGTAGATGGCGAAGAAATACACCACGCTGCCCAGAAAGGGAAAGGCCAGCAGCACAAACAGCCAGTAGTTGTTCTGGCCGCTGCGCACCGCATGGACCGCAAAAAACAGCGCAATGACGACGTGTACGCCGGCTCCAAGGAAGGGCATCCGCATTCTCTCTGAGGTATGGAGGGGAAGGGCGGCTGCACCGAGGGCTGCGGCCCGCTCTGGGGCCAGACTATAGCAGCCAGCAACCCGTTACGGCTGCGCTATGGGAGCCGGGCCGCAGAATGCGGACTGGCACAGTCCACATTCCCATGCGCTTGCGCAGACAATGGGGCAAGCGCGTATGCTTGCCCCCCTGCTTATGAACCAACTGCATTTGTTTTTGCCCTGCGCCGCCGGCGTCGAGGGCCTTTTGGCGGACGAAGTCCATGCCATCACCGGCGCCAGCGGCCAAGACCTGCTGGTGGCGCGCGGCGGCGTCATGCTGCGCGGCATGTGGCGCGATGCGCTGCTGCTGAACCTGCACAGCCGGCTGGCCCAGCGCGTGCTGATCGAGCTGTCGCACAGCCTGTACCGCAACGAGAACGACCTCTACCGGGCCGCCAGCGAGGTGGCCTGGGAGATCTGGTTCTCGCCCAAGGAGACCTTCAAGATCGAGGTCACCTCGCAGCACAGCCCGCTGACCAGCCTGAACTTTGCGGCGCTGCGCGTCAAGGATGCCATCGCCGACCGCTTTCGCGAGGGGCGCCATGGCGTGCGCCCCAGTGTCGAGACGCACCACCCCGATGTGCGCGTGCACCTGCACCTGACCACCGATGGCGCCACCATCTATATCGATACCTCGGGCGAGGCGCTGTTCAAGCGTGGCTGGCGCGAGGACAAGGGCGATGCGCCGCTCAAGGAAACCCTGGCCGCAGCGATGATTGCCGCCAGCGGCTGGGATCCGCATGGCGACGACCCGCAGCCGCTCTACGACCCCTGCTGCGGCAGCGGCACGGTGCTGATCGAGGCGGCCCAGATTGCGCGCAAGATTCCGGCCGGCATCCTGCGCCGCTTTGCGTTTGAAAAGCTGGTGCCCTTCCAGCGCCATGTCTGGGAAGCGATGCTGGACGAGGCCGAGCGCCAGATCCTGCCCCAAAGCCCGGTGGGCATCTATGGCTCGGATATTTCCTTCCGCATGGTCGACTTTGCCCAGCGCAATGCCGAGCGCGCTGGTGTGGCCGAGACCATCGAGCTGCGCGGTGGCGATGCGCTGCAGCGCATGCCGCCCAGCGAGCAGCCCGGCATGATGCTGCTCAACCCGCCTTATGGCGAGCGTATTGCCGCGGCCGGCACGGCCGGGCGCAATGCGGCCGAGCGCATGGGCCAGGTCGAGCGCGCAGGGCGCGAGACGGCGCAGACCGAAGATGGGGGCGAGTTCTTCAACCAGCTGGCCAGCCACTGGAAAAAGCACTACAGCGGCTGGAGCGCCTGGCTGCTGACCCCTGATCTGAAGCTGCCCGGCAAGATGCGCCTGAAAGAATCGCGCCGCACCCCCATGTGGAACGGCCCGATCGAATGCCGCTTGTTCCGCTTTGACATGAGCAAGGGCGCGCACAAGCCGCGCCATGGCGAGGCCGGGCCCGGCAGCGCTGCGTGAAGGTCGTTCTCAAGTGGCCTTCCTGCAATGAAGGCTATGCCGGACCGCTGCCCCGGCCGGTGGTGCTGGACACCAATGTGGTGCTCGATATGCTGATCTTTGACGATCCGCATATCCCACCGATCCGCACGCTGGTGGCCCAGGGGGCGCTGCGCTGGATTGCCGATGAGGCCCAGCGCATCGAGTTGGAGCGGGTGCTGCATTACAGCCAGATCGCCCCCCGGGTGAGCTACTACGGCAAGACCGCCGAGGGCGTGATGGCCGCCTTTGATGCCGCCGTGCAGTATGTCGCTACCGCCCCCAAGATCCGCTTTAGCTGCACCGACCCGGATGACCAGCATTTTCTGGATCTGGCCAGCCAGCACCAGGCCTTGCTGGTGAGCAAGGACAAGGCGGTGCTCAAGCAGCGCAAACGTGTGGCGACCTACTACGGCGCCACCGTGGGCAACCTGTTGCAGCTGGAGCCGCAAGACGCCGAAGCGCTGGCCTAGCTGCGCCATACTGCTTTTGCTGCGCTTGCCGACTGTGGCACGCTAACCACCCACGGCAAACCCGGCGATCGCCGGGCGGCTTGGCCTTTGGCAGGGCCCGCCGCTATCATGGGACCCATTGCGCAGGGACGGCCCTGCATGGCGCTGCAGCAGCGGCGCGCACCACCGCCAGGACGGCCTGGCCATTCCAATATTCCGTTTGTTCAAGGAGTTCGATATGGCCTGGGTTTATTTGCTGGTTGCTGGTGTGCTGGAGGTGGTGTGGGCGTTTACGATGAAGCAGTCCCATGGTTTCACCAATATCAAATACAGCGCGATCACCCTCGTGGCGATGATTGCCAGCTTTGGCCTGTTGTCGGTCGCCATGCGCAGCCTGCCGCTTGGCACGGCGTACACCATCTGGACGGGCATTGGCGCCGTGGGCGCGTTCATCGTGGGCATCACCGTGCTGGGAGAGGCGCTGACGCCGATGCGCGTGGTAGCGGCCTTGCTCATCGTCAGCGGCCTGGTGCTGATGAAGCTGTCGTCGTCGTAATCCTGCCGATGCCTTAGGCCTGTGAACGTGTTTGCAGGCCCTGCGACAATAGCGGGATGACCGATTCCTCTACCGCTGCAGGCACCGTGGCCCGCAAGTCCCCGTCCCGGCTTTCCACCTTTGACAAGACCCGCATCGATGACACGCGCATCAAGGTGGTGCGGCCGCTGATCACGCCCGCCTTGCTCGAGGAGTGGCTGCCGATCACCGACGAGGCCTACCAACTGGTGGAATCGAGCCGCGCAGCGATCTCCAAAATCCTGCACGGCCAGGACGACCGCCTGGTGGTGGTGGTGGGCCCATGTTCCATCCACGACCACGACCTGGCGATGGACTATGCCCGCCAGCTCAAGGTGCAGGCCGAGGCCTTTCAAGACGATTTGCTGGTGGTCATGCGCGTCTATTTCGAGAAGCCGCGCACGACAGTGGGCTGGAAGGGCTACATCAACGACCCGCACCTCGATGGCAGTTTTGCCGTCAACGAAGGGCTGGAGCTGGCGCGCCGCCTGCTGCTCGATATTCTGGCGCTGGGCCTGCCGGCCGGCACCGAGTTTCTGGACCTGCTGTCGCCCCAATTCATCAGCGACCTGGTCAGCTGGGGCGCCATTGGTGCGCGCACGACCGAGAGCCAGAGCCACCGCCAGCTGGCCAGTGGCCTGTCCTGCCCGGTGGGCTTCAAGAACGGCACCGATGGCGGCGTCAAGGTGGCGAGCGATGCCATCTTGGCTGCGCAGTCCGAGCATGCCTTCATGGGCATCACCAAGATGGGCCAGAGCGCCATTTTCGAAACCCGGGGCAACCAGGACTGCCACATCATTCTGCGCGGCGGCAAGCAGCCCAACTACAGCGCCGCCGATGTGCAGGCCGCCTGCGAGGTGCTGGCCAAGGGCGGCCTGCGCGAGCAGGTGATGATCGACCTGTCGCATGCCAACAGCAGCAAGCAGCACCGCCGCCAGATCGATGTGGCCGCCGATGTGGCCCAGCAACTGGCCGCTGGCGACCACCGCATCACCGGCGTGATGATCGAGAGCCACATCCACGAAGGCCGCCAGGACATCGTCGAAGGCCAGCCGCTGGCCTATGGCGTATCGCTCACCGATGCCTGCATCAGCATGGCGCAGACCGTGCCGGTGCTGGCGCAATTGGCGCAGGCCGTGCAGGCGCGCCGCGCGGTCAATAAAGCCTAAGTGTTCAATCTGGGTGCGCGCGCTCAGCGCTGCGCCGCGCCCAGCATGATTACCGCCATGCCGGCCAGGCACAGCGCCACGCCGGCCATGTCCCAGCTGCTGGGGCGGATGCCATCGACCAGCCACAGCCAGGCAATCGCCGTCGTCACATAGACGCCACCGTATGCGGCATACACCCGGCCTGTGGCGGTCGGGTGCAGGCTCAGCAGCCAGACAAAGGCCAGCAGCGCCAGCACCGCTGGCAGCAGCACCCAGGCCGGTGCCTTGTCCTTGAGCCAGAGATAAGGCAGGTAGCAGCCAACGATCTCGGCAATCGCCGTCAGCACAAACAAGGCGGTGGTCGTCAACAGGGACATCAGGGCGCTTTCGTAAAGCTGGGCAGGCGCGCGGCCAGGTCAGCGTCGTGCTGCGCCAGCTGCTGCAGCTGGGCAAAGGCCGGCTTGGCGCCGGGCAGGATGTGGTGGCCTGCCACCTGCGCATAGCAATCTAAAAACGAGGCGGCCAGCTCGGCGCTGTTCAGCCAGGTGTCGGCGCAGGCCAGCAGTGCCGTGCATGCCGCTGCATCGCGCCCCATCTGGGCAATGGCCCAGAGGGCGGCCTGTATCTCAACGTCGTCCAGATCGGCATGGTCTTGCACCAGCAAATCTAGCGCTTGTTGGCGCTCGGCGGCGGGCAATTGCTTGTCCGCCAGCAGCTGGCCGATGGCGGCAATCGCGGGAACGCGGGTAGGCAGACCGTGTTGGTTCAGGCTCATGGCAGGCGGGAGTGTTGCAGATTGCCGCCATTGGGCGGCTTAGGGCAGCAAGCTGGTGCGCGTGCTGCAAATATTGGATCAATCCCGATTAGAATTTCATAAATCGAGACATTAGTCTCGTAATAAGTAACTTATATACTGAAATATGAATTCTGAAGCGGATGGAAAACTGGTCAGCGCGCTGGTGCGCGGCGTCAGTATTTTGCAGTGCTTTAACAACAAGCAGCAAGAACTCAGTGGCAAAGAACTGATGGACCTGACGGGTTTGCCCAAGCCCACCTTGTTCCGCCTGACCGAGACCTTGTGCGAGCTGGGCCTGCTGCGCTATTCCGAGCGCCTGTCCAAGTATGTGCTCGGCATAGGGGTACTCAACCTCGCATCGCCCCTGCTCTCGCGCATGACGGTGCGGCAGTTTGCCCGCCCGCAGATGCAGGAACTGGCCAACTACATGGGTGGCCAGATCCAACTGGCCGTGGGTGAAGGCCGGCGTCTGGTGCTGGCCGAGCTGGCCAATGGCATGGACAACAAGGTATTCACGCCCGAGATCGGGGTGGCGGTATCTTTGGTGCGTACCGCCACCGGCCGCGCCTACCTGCTGGGCCAGAGCGAGGCCGCGCGCCAGGCCTACCTGGACGAGCTCGATAGCAGGGCGCCCGAGCGTGCCGCGCTGCTGCGCGAGCGCCTCGACGATGCGCGCCAGGACCTGGCCTTGCACGGCTTTTGCCGCAGCCATGGCGATCTGCACCGCGAGATTCTGTCCATCGCCGTGCCGCTGTCGCAGCCCATTGATGGCGAGCGCTGGGTGTTGGGCGCCTCCGTCCCCACCTACAACCCCAAGAGCCGCGAGCTGGAGACCGACATCGGCCCGCGCCTGGTGACCCTGGTGCGCTCGCTCGAAGGGCTGATTGGCACCTCCAGCCTGTCCTGACCGGGCCTGACCTGACCTGACCTGACCTGACCTGACCCGGTCGGGTCTGACAGCACATCGCAAAAAATAATCACAGGAGACAAACATGAAGGTATTGGACGGCATCAAGGTGCTGGAGATTGGCGGCCTGGGCCCGGGCCCGTTCTGTGCGATGCACCTGGCCGATCTGGGCGCCGATGTGATCTCCATCGTGCGCGAAGAAAAAGACACGGCCCCCACCGGCAACCTGCTCAACCGGGGCAAGCGCTCGGTGTTTGCCGACCTGAAAAGCGCCGAGGGCAAGGCCCTGGTGCTGGCCCTGGTGCGCAGTGCCGATGTGCTGATCGAGGGCATGCGCCCGGGCGTGATGGAGCGCCTGGGCCTGGGCCCGGCGGCGTGCCAGGCCATTAACCCCGCGCTGGTCTATGGCCGCATGACGGGCTGGGGCCAGAGCGGCCCGCTGGCCCCGCGCGCCGGCCATGACAACAACTACGCAGCGGTATCAGGCGCGCTCTGGGGCTGCAGCCCGGCCGATGCGCGGCCGGTGTCGTCGTTTGCGATGGTGGGCGATATCGGCGGCGGTGCGCTCTACCTGATGACGGGCCTGCTCGCCGGCGTGATCCAGGCGCGCAGCAGCGGCAAGGGCTGCGTGGTGGATGCCGCTATTGTCGATGGCGCCGCCCATATGCTGAACCTGGCGCTCAGCGCCCGCCAGCGCGGCATCGTGGCCGATGTGCGCGGCCAGAGCATCCATGACAGCGCACCGTTCTACGACACCTATGTCTGCGCCGATGGCCAGCACATCACCATCGGCAGCATCGAGCCCCAGTTCTATGCGCTGCTGCTGCAGAGCTTGGGCCTGGCGGACGACCCGGACTTTGCTGTGCCCCAGTCGCAATGGGACAAGGCGCTGTGGCCGCGCCGCCGTGCGCGGCTGCAGGCACTGTTCATCACCGAGCCGCGCGCGCACTGGCAGCAGGTGTTCGAGGGCAGCGATGTCTGCTTTGGCGCGGTACTAAGCCCGCTGGAGGCCGCTGCCCACCCACATATGCAGGCCCGTGGTGTGTACCACGAGCAAGGTGGTGTTTTGCAGGCTGCGCCCGCTCCGCGCTTCGACGGCCAGGCCTATGACACCCCCGAGATGTGTGCCGCAGGTGCGCACACCGAGGCCGTGCAGGCGCTGGTGGCTGCAGGCGATGCCAGCGCCGCCTGGCGCCGCTGAGCACGCAGCGGTGCGACAATGCTGCCCTGCCCAGGCAACGCCTGGCTGGGCACCGATAAAGGGAGCTGCCAATGGGCATCGTGGTTTTTTACCTGCGCAACAAGGCCGAGGATGCCGAGGCCGAGCAGCCCGACTGGCAGCCGCAGTGCCTCGCCTATAGCGACCAACAGATGAGCGAAGCGCTGGCGCAATGCCAGCGCCTGCGCGCCGACCCGCGCCATGCGCATGTGGTGATGTCGTCGGAGTTGCGCGACATGGTCGGCCAAGTGGGGGTGGCAGCGGTAGAAGACGGCCGCACACCCGATGGCGAGCTCTATGACTGGAGCAAAGCCGGGCGGGCGGGCCTGAGCCGCCGCAATGCGATGGAGCCGCCCAAAAAGCGCGGCAGCACCAGCGAATAAATCGTTTTCTCAGGTCCTTGCGGGCCACTGGAACGGCGCAGGCTGTTTGTTCAAAAACGCCTGCACGGCGTCGCGGTGCTGGGCGGTGCCCATCGCCAGCGCCTGGGCATTGGCCTCTTGCTCCAACAGCGCCGGCAAGTCATTGGCGGCCATGGCCAGCGAGCGTTTGATCAAGCTCAGCGCCACCGGCGATGCACCAACAAAGCTGTGCGCAATCGCCTGCGCACGCGCCTGCAGGGCTTCAGGCGCGACCAACTCGCTGGCAATGCCCAACGTTAAGGCCTCCTGGGCGGAGACCTCGCGGCCCGAGAGCATCAGCTCCCGCGCGCGCTGCACGCCCACCACCCGCGGCAAGGTGTAGAAGGCCGCGCAGTCGGGCACCACGCCGACGCGGATAAAGGACATCGCAAAACGGGCCCGGTCGGACGCAATGATGAAGTCGGCTGCCAGCGCCAGGCTAAAACCGGCGCCATAGGCGGCGCCGTCCACCGCTGCAATCACCGGCTTGTCCAGCAGCATCAGGTCCTTGAGCCAGTGGTGCAGGCTCGATAAGCGCGCGCGCCAGCCGGCATTGTCCAGACCCGATGCCGCGATATTGCCCAGGTCGCCGCCCGAGCAAAAGTGTTCGCCCACGCCGGTCAGCACCAGTGCGCGCAGGCTGGCGTCAGTCTGCATCAAGCGCACCACCTCGGCCATCTCTTCGCGCATCAGCGGGTCAAAGGCATTGCGCTTGGCGGGGTAGTTAAAGCGCAGGGTGGCCACGCCGTCCTGGCGTTCAAAAACAATGCGTTCGTAGCTGTGTCTCATGCGGCGCTCCGGGGGACGTAGGAGGCGCGCATGTCGCGCCCGCCGCGCAGGGCGGCACCGCCATCGACCGGGATGATGGCGCCCGTCACATAGCTGGCCAGCGCGGACGACAGGAACAGCGCCATGTGCGCCACATCATCGGTGCTGCCCATGCGCAGCAGCGGCACGGTGGATACGGCGCGCTCCAGCGCATCGGCCGTGGGTGCCAGGCGCCGCATGCCCTCGGTATCGCCGATGGGGCCGGGCGAGATGCTGTTGACGCGGATGCCATCTTCACCCCACTCCAGCGCCAGCACCTTGGTCATCATGTCGATGCCGGCCTTGGCCGCGCAGGCATGGACCTGGTACATGGTCGGGTTGACGCCTTGCGGCGCCGAGATGTTGATGACGCTGGCGCCGGGTTTGCGCAGCATCGGGTAGGCCAGGCGCAGCACATGGAAGCTGCCATTGAGGTCGATATCGACGACGGTCTTGAAGCCGTTGGGCGACAGGTCCTTGGCCGGGGCAATGAAGTTGCCTGCAGCGCCCGAGACCAGTACATCGATGGGGCCAAAGCGGGCATGGGCCTGCGCCAGCGCGGCCTGCACGGCATCGGGGTCGCGCACATCGGCGCTCAAGCCCAGGGCCTGCGCGCCCAGCGCCTCCAGCTCGGCGGCGGCCTGGGCCAGCTTGTCGGCCGAGCGGCTCATGACCACGACATGCGCGCCCGCGCGGGCGAAGGCCTTGGCAATGCCCAGGTTGATGCCGCTGCTGCCGCCTGCGACAAACACATGCTGGTGGCGAAAGGAGAAAGTGCTCATGGGTGTTCCGTATGCAAAGAAAGGGAGGGGGCGGCGGCTTGCTGCGCCGCCTCCTGCAGTGCGCGCCACTGGATTTTGCCGGTGGCGGATTTGGGCAGCGCGGCGAGAAAGTCCACCGCGCGGGGCACCTTGTAGGCGGCCATCTGTTCGCGGCTCCAGCCCATGATCTCGTCCGCCGAGGCCTGCGTGCCCGGCCGCAGCACCACCAGGGCCTTGACCGATTCGCCGCGTTTGGCATCGGGCACGGCGATCACGCAGGCTTCGAGCACCGCAGGGTGGCTGTAGAGCATGTTCTCCACCTCGGCGGGCCAGACCTTGTAGCCATTGGCATTGATCATGCGTTTCAAGCGGTCGCGCATGAAGTAGTAGCCGTCCTCGTCCACCGAGGCCAGGTCGCCGGTGCGAAAGTAGCGCCGGCCATGGCGCTCAAAAAAGGCCTCGCGGTTGGCCTCGTCGTTGCGCCAGTAGCCCTGCATCACCTGCGCGCCGCTGGAGACCAGCTCGCCCACTTCGCCAGCGGGCAGCTCTTCGAGGGTTTCGGGGTCGACGACCATTGAATGCACGCCCTGGGTGGGCACGCCCAGGCACTGGCGCTTGGTGTGGCCGGGCGGGTTGGCATGCAAAAAGGCGGCGGTCTCGGTCAGGCCATAGCCCTCGCTGTAGTGCAGGCCATAGCGCTCGGCCAGCATCTGCGACACGGCCTCGGGCATGGCCGCACCGCCGCCGGCCAGCATGGCCAGGCTCGACAGATCCAGCCCATGGGCGGCGGCCTGGCTGAACAGGTCGATCACCATGCTGGGCGGCGCTGTCCAGGCGGTGACCTGGTGGCGCTCGATCAAGGTGGCGGCCAGCAGCGCATCCCAGCGCGGCATCATCACCACGGTGCCGCCGACGGCAATGGGCATGTTCATGCCGTACTGCGTGCCCAGCATGTGGAACATGGGCGCCACCGACAGAAACACCAGGTCGTCATTGAAGCCGCGCCACAGGCGCGATCCTGTCAGCGATGCCAGCACCGAATGGTGGCTGTGCATGCAGCCCTTGGGGTGGCCGGTGGTGCCCGAGGTATAGGGGATGGTGGCCAGCATGTCGGCCTGCGCCACACGCGGGCCGGGCGCCAGCTGCAGCGCCAACGCTGCGGCAAAGCCATGGTAGGGGCCGGCGGGCAGCGGCAGGCGCGGCGCGGTCACCACCTCGGGCAGGGCATCGGGTGGCGATGCGGGCAGCGCGTCGCTGTAGGCGTGGACGATCACTGCATCGAGCAGGCCCTCGTCCACACAGGGCTGGGCGCTGGCCAGCAGCTCCTGGGCGACGATGGCCAGGCGGGCGCCGCTGTTGTCGGCGTAGTAGCGCAGCTCGGTAGCGGTGGTCATCGCGCTCACCGGCACCACCACGCCACCGGCGCGGTAAATGGCATAGCAGGCGATGACGAACTGTGGGCAGTTCTGGCTTTGCAGCAGCACGCGCTGGCCCGGTGCCAGCTGCAGGCGCTGCTGCAAAAAGCCGGCCAGCGCATTCACCTGGGCCAGCAGCTGGGCATAGCTGGTGCTGGCGCCCGCATAGATGATGGCGGCCTTGTCCGGGTAGCGCTGGGCCGAGGCGCTCAGGTTGTCGTCCAAGGTGATGCGGGGCACGCGCAAGTCGCGCGAGACGCCTTTGGGCCAGTAGAAAGGCAGCGGTGAGCGTGGGGATGCGGGAGATGTTTTTGGCATGAACACAGCGCTTCAGTCCAGCTGCAGCTGCTGGCTTTGGATCAGCGCGCCCCAGGTCTGCTGGTCATCGGCCACCAGCTTGGCAAAGCCCGCCTGGGGCATGCCGCCGGGGCGGCCGCCCAGCTCACGGTAGCGGCGCATGATGTCCGGGTCATGCAGGACGGCCTGCAGGTTCTCGGCCAGCTTTTTCTGCACCTCGGGCGGGGTCTTGGCGGGCACAAAAAAGCCCATCCATCCGACCTGGTTGAAGTTGCGCATGCCCAGCTCGGTCATGGTCGGCACCTCGGGCAGATCGGGCTCGCGCTGGTCGCCGGTGACGGCCAGTGGGCGCAGCTTGCCATCCTTGATATGGACCAGCGAGGCGGTCATGTTGTCGAACATGAACTGGGTTTCGCCGGTAACGATGGCCATGGTGCCGGGGGCCGATCCCTTGTAGGGGATATGGACCACATCGGTGCCGCTGCGCTCTTTGAAGAGCTCGCCCATCAGGTGGGTGGTCTGGCCCACACCGGCGGATGAGAACGACAGCTTGCCCGGCTGGGCCTTGGCCGCCGCCACCAGGCCATCGAGGCTCTGGATCGGTGACTTGACCGGCACCACCAGCACATTGGCAAACGAGATCATGTCCGTCAGCGGGGCAAAGTCCGTGGGCTTGTAGCTGAGCTTTTTGTAGGCCGTGTAGTTGATGGCGTTGGAGCCGCTGTTGCCCACCAGAACGGTATAGCCATCGGGCTGGGCGCGCGCCACCAGGCTGGCACCCAGGCTGCCCCCGGCGCCGGGCTTGTTGTCCACAATCACCGACTGGCCCAGGCGCTGGCCGAGCTTTTGCGCCAGCAGGCGGGCCGGGATGTCGGTGGAGCCGCCTGCCGCGCCGGGCACGATCAAGGTGATGGTGCGCGTGGGCCAGGGGGCCTCAGCATGGGCGCTGAGCGCGCTGGCGAGCAGCGCAAGGGCCGCCAAGGCCTGGAGGGGCTGGCGAAGATGGACGGTACGAGGCATGGCTTTGTCTCCTGCTGCGCGCTTCTGTGGCGCGTCATGGGGGCGGATGGGCAGCCCTGGTCTTGGCGCTGCGGGGTGGTTGGGGGCTAGACGCCTTTCCAGACCGGTGGGCGCTTTTGCGCAAACGCTGCCGCGCCTTCACGCGCGTCCTGCGAGTTGAAGACCGGCGTGGTGATCACCGCCTGGCGGTCAAACATCTCCGCCAGTGGCCATTCGCCCGACTGGCTGGCCACCTGCTTGCTCGCGGCCAAAGCCAGCGGGCCATTGGCGGCAATGGTCTGCGCCAGTGCCAGTGCGGCATCGAGTGCGCCGCCCGGCTCGGTCAAGCGGTTGACCAGACCGAGCTCGGCAAAGCGCTCGGCGCCGAACATGTCGCCCGTCAGAATGCATTCCATCGCCACGTGGTAGGGCAGGCGTTTGGGCAGGCGCAGCAGGCCACCGGCCGATGCAGCCAGGCCGCGCTTGACTTCGGGCAGGCCAAATTTCGCATCGCGCGCAGCCACGATCAGGTCGCAGGCCAGCGCCACCTCAAAGCCGCCGGCCAGCGCATAGCCTTCGACCGCCGCGATCAGCGGCTTGGCCGGAGGGCGCATGGTGAGCCCGCAAAAGCCGCGCCCCGGAAGGCTGGGGCGCTTGCCCTGCAAAAAGCCCTTGAGGTCCATGCCCGCGCAAAAGCTGCCGCCCGCGCCGGTGATGATGCCCACCCGCAGCTCGGGCTGGCTGTCGAGCGTATCAAGCGCAAGGGCCATCGCCTCGGCCATCTCTAGGGTGGCGGCATTGCGCGCCTGGGGGCGGTTGAGCTGCATGATGAGCACGGGGCCGCGGGTTTCGACCAGGAGTTCGGCGGTATCAGAGCTAGACATGGGAGCCTTTCAACAGAGGGTGAAGAGGAAGGCGCCTTAACGCGGTTGCATGCGGATGGCGCCATCCAGGCGGATGGTTTCGCCGTTCAGCATGGGGTTCTCCAGAATATGCAGCGCCGTCATCGCGTACTCGGGCGGGCGGCCCAGGCGTGCCGGATTGGGGACCGACGCGGCCAGCGACTGGCGCACGTTCTCGGGCAGCTTGGCGAGGATGGGGGTGTCAAACAGGCCGGGCGCAATGGTGCAGACACGGATCATCTTGGAGGCCAGATCGCGGGCGGCAACGATGGTCATGCCGATGACGGCGGCCTTGGAGGCGGCATAGGGGATCTGGCCGATCTGGCCTTCGTAGCCTGCGACCGATGCCGTCAGCACGCAGGCGCCGCGCTCGCCTTCCAGCGGCTCGTTCTGCGCCATGGCCACGGCCGACAGGCGCAAGGTGTTGAAGGTACCGATCTGGTTGATGCGGATGATGTTCGTGTACTTCTCCAGCGAGCCAGGGCTGCCATCTTTTTCAATCAGGCGCACCGGGCCGCCGATGCCGGCGCAATGCACCAGCGCACGGAATTGGCCCCAGGCCTGGGCGGCCGACACCGCCTTTTGCATCTGCTCGGCATCGGCCACATCGGCCTTGATGAATTGGAGCTGGCCGGCGTACTGCTTTTCCATCGCTGCGCCGCGCTCTTCGTTCAGGTCCACCGCCACCACGTTCAGGCCGCGCTCCAGCAGGGCCACGGCGCTGGCTTCGCCCAGCCCCGATACGCCGCCGGTCACGAGGGCGGTCATTCCTTGGGTCAATTGCATGTCAAAAATCCTTGTCAGTTCAAACGTTCAATCTGATGGAGCCCGGAGGGCTTTTAGCGGAGCACTTCGATGATGGTGGCGTTGGCCATCCCCCCCGCCTCGCACATCGACTGCAGGCCATAGCGCTGGCCGCTGTCCTCCAGCGCATGCAGCATCGTGGTCATCAGCCGCAGGCCCGATGCGCCCAGCGGGTGGCCCAGCGCAATCGCGCCGCCGCGCGGGTTCAGGCGCTCGCCATCGGCGCCCAGCTCCTTTTGCCAAGCCAGGGGCACCGAGGCAAAGGCTTCATTGATCTCGTAGTGCGCAATGTCACCCAGCTGCATGCGCGCCTTGGCCAGCACGCGCTGGGTGGCGGGGATGGGGGCGGTCAGCATGTAGAGCGGGTCGTCGCCCACGACATCAAAGGCCACAAAGCGGGCGCGTGGGCGCAGGCCCAGTTGCAAGGCGCGCTCCTCGCTCATGATCAGCATGGCGCTGGCGCCATCGGTCATCTGCGAGGCATTGCCAGCGGTGGTGCTCCACTGGATCTGGGGGAAGCGGGCAGACAGCTCTTCGCTCTCGAACACGGCCTTGAGGCCGGCGAGCTTCTCGGGCGTGGTGCTGGCGCGGATGGTCTCATCGGCGCTGACGAGGGCCTGGGGGCTACGGATAGACACAATCTCGCGGGCAAAGGCGCCGCTGCTTTGGGCCGCATGGGCGCGCTGGTGCGAGCGGGCGGCATAGGCATCCAGGTCGCTGCGCGACAGGCCCCATTTGGCGGCCACCAGATCGGCCGACACCCCTTGGCCCACCAGGCCGGGCGCATAGCGCTCGTCAAAGCGGGCGCCGGTGGTGTTCTTGCCCATGCGCGAGCTGCCCATGGGCACCCGGCTCATCGATTCGACACCGCAGGCGATGACGATGTCCTGCGTGCCGGACATGATGGCCTGGGCGGCAAAGTGCACCGCCTGCTGGCTGGAGCCGCACTTGCGGTCGATGGTGGTCGAGGGCACATGGGCGGGCAGGCCAGCGGCCAGCCAGGCCAGGCGCCCGGGGGTGCCCGCCTGCTCGCCGGCCTGGCTGACGCAGCCGCAGATCACATCATCGACCGTGCCTGGGTCCAACTGGTTGCGCGCTACCAGCTGCTCCAGTACCTGGGAGAGCAGGTCGACAGGGTGGAGTTCGGCCAGGGCGCCATCGGGTTTGGCCCGGGCCATGGGGCTGCGGATGGCATCGACTATGACTGGTATTTTCATCATTTAATGAGACTTGTGGATCATTAAATTAATGATAGGTTTCAGAAAACCGAATACATACTGGTATTTACCCGCATCAAATTTCGCTTCAAACACCAGATACTGTCCATGAACTCTCGAAATTCGAGACGAGTGATTCAAAATTAGATTAAAGCTGTAACACAGGTGATTGCGTGCTGCGATCAGCTGTGCACCACGGAGACCGAGGAGATGCACAACTTCTTCAGCTGGGCCCAGGCCCAGCCCGAGCGGGTGGTATTGACGCAGGCCGACACCGGCCGGCGCTACACCGCAGGCGAAATTGCCCAAGGCGCCCAGCAGATGGCGCAGTGGCTGGCGCAGCAGGGGCTGCAGGCCGAGCAGACCATCGCGGTGCTGTTGGAGAACCGCTATGAGATCGTGCAGCTGGTGCTGGCCGCCAGGTTGGCAGGCCTGTATGCCGCCGTCATCAGCACGCACCTGACGGCCGCCGAGGTGGCCTATATCGCCCAGGACAGTGGCTCCAAGATGCTGCTGGTCTCCAGCAAGACCTGGCCCACCGCACAGGAGGCGGTGCAAGGCCTGGCGCTGGCCTGCTATTCGGTCGATGGTGATACGCCCGGTGTGGCGCCCCTGGCCGATGCGCTGGCGGCCGTGTCCCAGGGCCCACAGATCGACCTGGCCACGCGCCCGCTGGGCCGCGATCTGCTGTATTCCAGCGGTACCACCGGCCGGCCCAAGGGCATCAAAAAGCCCTTGCTCGCAGCGGCTTACCGCGAGCAGCGCGATCCCGAAGTCGCCGCCTGGATGCGCAGCATGCGGTTTGACGAGGATGCCGTCTACCTCTCGCCCGCACCGCTCTACCATGCCGCGCCCTTGCGCTACAGCCTGCGCACCCTGGATGTGGGTGGCTCGGCCATCATCATGAGCCGCTTCGATCCCGAGCAGGCGCTGGCGCTGATTGAGCGCTACCAGGTCAGCCACAGCCAGTGGGTGCCGACGATGCTGGGGCGCCTGCTCAAGCTGCCCGACGAGGTCAAGCGCCGCTTCCGGCTGGACAGCCACCGCGTGGCCATCCATGCGGCCGCGCCCTGCCCGGTGGCCGTGAAGCAAGGCATGCTGGACTGGTGGGGCGATATTTTGCTGGAGTACTACGCCGGCTCCGAAGGCTGCGGCACCACCTTGATTGACTCAGCCCAGTGGCGTGCGCGGCCGGGCTCGGTCGGCCGGGCCATCAGCGGCCAGCTGCACATCGTCGGCGACGATGGCGAGGAGCTGGGCGTGGGAGAGGTGGGCCGGGTCTATTTCTCGGGTGGCGGCGCTTTCCAGTACCTCAATGACGAGCGCAAGACGCGCGAGGCCATCGATGCGCGCGGCTGGGCCACCTATGGCGACATCGGCCATGTCGATGCCGAGGGTTTTCTGTTTTTGAGCGACCGGCGTGCCGACCTGATCCTGTCGGGCGGCGTCAATATTTACCCGCAAGAAATCGAGAACGCGCTGGCCCAGCATGCGGCCGTCGAAGAAGTCGCCGTGGTCGGCGTTCCGCACGAGGACTTTGGCGAGCAGACCCTGGCCGTCGTGGTACTGCGGCCCGGCTTTGACGCCAGCGAGGCCACGGCGCGTGCGATTGTGGACCAGGCGGCTGCCAGCCTGTCCAAGGTCAAGTGGCCCCAGCGCCTGGTGTTTGAGCCCAGCCTGCCCCGGCTGGAGACCGGCAAGCTGCTGCGCCGCGTGCTCAAGGACCGTTTCAAGCAAGCGCCGCAGGCGGGCTATGGCCTGCGCAGTACCAGCGGCGCCCAGGGCTGATGGCCCTTACTTATTTATCTTTATTTCACCCCTGACCACCATGCAAGACCTGACCCAACGCAGCGTGTTCCGCGAAGACCATGTGCAGTTTCGTGATGCCGTCCGCCATTTCTTTGACAAGGAGATCGTGCCCTTCCATGCACAGTGGGAGCGCGATGGCATTGTGCCCAAGGCGGTCTGGCGCAAGGCCGGCCGCGAGGGCCTGTTGAACACCATGCTGCCCGAGCCCTATGGCAGCGGCGGCGATTTTGGCCATGCGGCGGTGCTGATCGAGGAGATTGCCCGCACGGGCGCCAGCGGCCTGGGTTTTCCGCTGCATTCGGACATCGTCGCGCCCTATATCCATGCCTATGGCAGCACGGCGCAAAAGGACCGCTGGCTGCCCAAGATGGCGGCGGGCGAGATGATTGGCGCGATTGCGATGACCGAGCCCGGCGCGGGCAGCGACCTCAAATCGGTACGCACCACGGCCAAGCGCGACGGCGACCACTATGTGATCAATGGCGCCAAGACCTTTATCACCAACGGCATCAATGCCGAGCTCGTCATCGTGGTCTGCAAGACCGCGCCTGAGCTGGGCGCCAAGGGCGTGTCGCTGATCGTGGTGGAAGACGGCACCCCCGGCTTTGCCAAGGGCCGCAAGCTGGAGAAGATCGGCCTCATGGCGCAGGACACTTCAGAGTTGTTCTTCGACAACGTGCGCGTGCCGGTGGACAACCTGCTGGGCGAAGAGAACCTGGGCTTCAAGTACCTGATGCACGAGCTGGCGCAGGAGCGCCTGGTGGTGGCGGTGCGGGCTGCCATGTCGATCGAGGCCTTTTTGCAAAAGACCGTGGACTACACCCGCGAGCGCAAGGCCTTTGGCCAGACGGTGTTCGATTTCCAGAACACCCGCTTCAAGCTGGCCGAGGCCAAGGCCCAGGCCACCATGCTGCGCGTGTTTGTCGATGACTGCATGCGCCTGCACCTGACGCGGGACCTGGCACCCGACCGGGCCGCCATGGTCAAGCTCAATGCGACGGCGCTGCAAAACAAGCTGCTCGATGAGTTTTTGCAGCTGCACGGCGGCTACGGCTACATGACCGAGTACCAGGTCGGCCGGGCCTGGACCGATGCGCGCATTGGCCGCATCTACGGCGGCAGCGACGAGATCATGAAGGAAATCATTGCCCGAACGCTTTGACCATGACAGCGGCCCAGAGCACGCCATAGAGCGTGCCAGCGGCATCACTACTTAAAGGAGACAAACCATGCAAAACCGCCGCTCGGCCCTGGGCCGTGTGCTCACAACTGCAGCCTGCGCCGCCCTGGTGCTTGCCACGGGCAGCGCCCTGGCTGCCGACCACTACCCCAGCAAGCCCATCCGGCTGGTGGTGCC
Source organism: Comamonas sp. BIGb0152 (assembly GCF_024809975.1). GTDB lineage: Bacteria > Pseudomonadota > Gammaproteobacteria > Burkholderiales > Burkholderiaceae_C > Comamonas. Next base: position 192,700 of record NZ_JANUDY010000007.1, on the reverse strand, counting down.
CTACCCGGCAGGGGGCGGCACCGACATCATTGCCCGCCTGATGGGCACCCAGCTGTCGCAGCGCTGGGGCCAGCCGGTGATTGTGGACAACAAGCCCGGTGCCAGCGGCATGATGGGCAACGACCTGGTGGCCAAGGCACCCGGCGATGGCTACACGGTGCTGCTGGGCATCACCGCGCTGGTGCAGATCCCCGCGCTGTACAAGAAAGTGCCTTACCAGCTGAGTGACCTGGCACCGGTGTCGCAGGCCGCCAAATCGGCTGACCTGGTGTTTGTGCCGCGCAGCTCGGGCATCACCAGCCTGCCGCAGTTCATCGCCAAGGCCAAGGCCCAGCCAGGCAAGCTCAACTTCGGCTCCTACGGCAATGCGACCTCGTCGCACCTGCATGGCGAGCAGCTCAAGCTCAAGGCCGGCATCGACATGGTGCATGTGCCTTACCAGGGCTCGGGCCCGGAGATGGCGGCCATGCTGGGCGGGCAGTTGGAGTCGGCCTTTATCGATGCCGCCGCTGCTTACCCGCATATCAAGTCGGACAAGGTCAGCATCCTGGCGGTGACCGGCGCGCAACGCCACCCCGCGCTGCCCGATGTGCCCACCATGGCCGAGGCCGGCTACAGCGGCTTTGAGGCCAATGGCTGGTTTGGCTACTTTGTGCCGGCCAGCACACCCCAGCCGATTGTGGACAAGCTGGGCAACGAGCTGGCCGCCATCGTCAAGATGCCTGAGATCAGCAAGCGCCTGTTGGACATGGGCCTGATCCCCGTGGGCTCGACCCCGGCCGAGTTCAAACCGCTGCTCGCGCGCGACGCCGCGCACTGGAAATCGATTGTGGATGCGGCCAAGATCTCGATGGATTGAGGTCTAAACACCACCGCACTGCCGGGCTTTGGGAGGGGGCGCGGCGCACAGTAGCAGCCAAGCCATGGCAGACTAGCGCCTATGTCCCCTCCCGCCTTGCTTGTTGCCGATGACCATCCCCTGTTTCGCGCTGCCGTGGTGCAGGTGATCCGGGGGCGCTTTGGCGCCTTCGAGGTGCTCGAAGCCTCCAGTGCCAGCTCGCTCAGCGCGGCGCTGGCGGCGCACCCGGGTATTGAGCTGGTGCTGCTGGATTTGACGATGCCGGGCACGCATGGCTTTTCGGCGCTGCTGCATGTGCGCGGCGCCTACCCGCAGCTGCCGGTGGTGGTGATCTCGTCCAACGACCACCCGCGCATCATCCGCCGCGCCCAGCAGTTTGGCGCCTCGGGCTTTATCTCCAAGGCAGCGGCGGCCGAGGCCATCACCCAGGCCATCGAGGCCGTGCTGGAGGGCGACACCGTCTTCCCCTCGATGGCTGCCGAGCTGTCGCAAGAAGACGCCGAGCTGGCCGCGCGCCTGGCGCAGCTGACGCCCCACCAGTTCAAGACCCTGCTATACCTGGCCGATGGCCTGCTGAACAAACAGATTGCGCAAGAGATGGGCGTGACCGAGCACACGGTCAAGGTGCATGTCACTGCTATTTTGAAAAAGCTCGGCTGCCACAGCCGCACCCAGGTCGCCGTGCTGGTGCGCAACCTGGAGGCCGATGGCGGCCTGGCCACGGGCGACTCAGCGCTGGCGTAGCAGCAGCTGGCCCACCAACGCCCGCAGCGCCGCTGGCCGGGCGGGCTGCGTCAGCACTCCCCAACCCAAAGCACTGGCTTGCTGGCTGGCGGCATCTTGGCTGTCCGCATCCGTGCTGAGCCAGACCACGCCCGGCGTCTTGGGCCCGCAGGCCAGCAAGGCACGGATCGCTGCCGGCGTCGCATGCGCCGCATCCACCACCACAAAAGCCGGCCAAGGGCCCTGGCCGCTTTGGGCCTGCGCCCAGGCCGCCTCGGCATCGGCATGCTGCGCCACCTGGCAGCCCCAGCGCTGCAGCAGCGGGGCCGCGCCGCGAATGGCCGCCTCCCCAATGCACCAGGCGCTGGCCCCTTGCAGCGGTGCAGAGTCGCTGCCAGCGGAAACTGCCTGCGCAGCCGCCATGCGCAGTGACTCGCTCGCCGGCGCGGCCTGGCTGAGCGGCACCTCAACCCAGAAAACGGAGCCCCGGCCCAAGCTGGAGCGCAGGCCAATCGGGTGCTGCAACAGGCGCCCCAGGCGGTCAACAATGGCCAGGCCCAGGCCGGCGCCCCGCTCATGCTGGCGGCCGGTCTCCAGCCGGCGGAACTCTTCAAAAATCTCGCGGTGCAGGCTCTCGGGGATGCCCGGGCCCTGGTCATGCACCTCAATGCGCAGATGACTGCCCACCCGGCGGCAGCCCAACACGATGCGGCCGTGCCGGGTGTAGCGGATGGCGTTGGACAGAAAGTTCTGCACAATGCGGCGCAGCAAGGCCTCGTCGCTGTGCACGGTGGCGCGGCAGGCGATGACTTGCAGGCGCAGGCCATGGCCTTGGGCCAGCACACCCAGGCTGCTGCCCAGCTGCGCCAGCATGGGTTGCAGCGCAAAGTCGCGGCGGTTGACGTCGAGCTGGCCCGATTCCATGCGCGCGATATCGAGCAGGCTGTTCAGGATGTCGTCCTGCGAGGCCAACGCCCCTTCGACATCGCTGGCCAGCTGCAAGGCCTGGTCGCCTTGCACATGCTGGCGCAGCAGCGAGGCAAACACCCGCGCGGCGTTCAAGGGCTGGAGCAGGTCATGCACGGCGGCGGCCACAAACTTGGATTTGTAGCGGTTGGCCTGCTCGGCCTCGCGCTTGGCCTGGGCCAGGTCCTCGGTGCGGTCGGCAATGCGCTTTTCCAGCGCATCGGCCAGGGAGCGCAGCTCGCGCGCAGCGTTTTTGTAGCTGGTGATATCGGCATAGCTGCTGACAAAGCCGCCATCGGGCAACGGGTTGCCCCGGATCTCCAGCACCGTGCCGTCGGCCTTTTCGCTCTCGCGCGCATGGGGCTTGCCGCTGCGCAGAAACTGCATGCGCCGCTCGATGGCCTCGTCGCTGGGCCCTGTGCCCAGCAGGCCCCGGCGGGCGTTGTAGCGGTACAGCTCTTCGACCGGCATGCCCACCTTCAACAGGCCGGCCGGCAGCCGGAACAGCTCCATGTAGCGCGAGTTCCAGGCGACCAGGTTCAAGGCCGCATCGATCACCACCACGCCCTGGGGCAGGTGCTCCAGGCTCTGGCTGTGGCCGGCATCGGCCTGGTGGGCGGCGGCCACGATGCCATCTTGCGCGCTGCGCAGCTCTTGGGCGTGTTGCTTGAGCAGCGCTTCGAGCTCTTCGCGGCTGCGCTGGCGCAGGGCGGACAGGCGCTGGCGCTGGCGCGCATACAGCAGCAGCAGCGACAGGGCCAGCCAGCTGCCGCCAGCGGCAGCGGCGGCCCACCAGGCGGCCGCCTCGCTGTTGCTCACATCGTGCAGCATGTGCAGCTGCCAGCCGGTTTCGGGCAAGGTCACGGTTTGCCAGAGTTTGTGGCCAATGGGCGGGTCTTGCCACTGCACCAGCGCGCCGCCTTCATCCAGGGGCTGCTCCTGCGCATAGCGCAGCGGCTGCAGCGGCTGGCTGCGGTACTGCTGGGTGCGGTCCATCTCTTGCTGCGCGCGGGCATCCACCGGCTTGAGGGTGCGGTAGCGCCAGGGCGCATCGCTGGCCAGAAACACGACGCCATTGGCATCGCTGGCCAGCACGATGTCGGGGCTCTGTATCCATTCGCGCTCCAGCTCCAGCAGCACGATCTTGATCGCGATCAGCCCCAGCACCTGGTGCTCGCTGCCGCTATCGCCGCTGATGGCACGCGAGAGGAAATAGCCGGCCTCGCCGGTGGTCATGCCAATGCCGTAGAAGCTGCCCTTGTCATGGGCCAGCGCCAACTGCACATAGGGGCGAAAGCTGTAGTCCTCGCCGACATTGCTGGAGGCGCTGCGCCAGTTGCTGGCGGCAATGGCAATGCCCTGGGCATTGATCAGGGTCAGCGTGGAGGCCAGGCTGGCGCCATTGGCCTGTTCGAGCTTGTGGTTCAGGCGCTGCACCTGCTCGGGGCTTTGGGGCGTGGTCAGTGCCTCGCGCAGCTCGGCATCGAGCGCCAGCACATCGGGCAGCACCCGGTAGCGGTCCAGGCGCTGGCTGAGCGCCTGGGCGTACAGGCCCAGCTGGCGGTGGGCCTGCAGGTTCTCTTCGGCCAGGCTGTGCTGCAGCATCCAGTGCCAGGCGCCGGCAGCGGCGGCGGCCGTGCTCAGCAGCACGGCGCAAAAGGTCCACAAGGAGCGCAGGGAACGGCGGGCAATCATGGCGGTGGAGGCAGAGAGGGACTAGGTATTTTCCCTGGGTTTGGGTTTTCCGTAGCTCTGGGAAGGCGGGGCCTAATACTAATGTCTAATGGGCAATCTGCATGGGCTGCGATACAAACCGGCCTCAGCGCACCGAGTTGGTGCCGAGCATCTTTGGAGCCCCACCATGCAGATTGATTCATCCGCCAGCCTGGCGCCCGTCCAGGCACCGCCTTTTTACCGGACTTTGTACTTCCAGGTGATTATCGGCATCACCATCGGTGTTTTGTTGGGGCACTTCGAGCCCCAATATGGTGCGGCGATGAAGCCCTTTGGCGACGCCTTCATCAAGCTGATCAAGATGATCATCGCGCCGGTGATTTTCCTGACCATCGTGACCGGCATTGCCAACATGACGCACCTGAGCACGGTGGGCCGCGTGTTTGGCAAGGCCATGCTGTACTTCCTGACCTTCTCGACCCTGGCACTGATCGTGGGCCTGATCGTCGCCAATGTGATGCAGCCGGGCGCTGGCATGCACATCAATGTGGCCGATCTGGACCAGAAGGAAGTCAGCTCTTACGTGGCCAAGTCGCATGACATGACCCTGACCGGTTTTGTCATGGACATCATCCCCAAGACCCTGATCAGCCCTTTCGTGGGCGACAACATTCTGCAAGTGCTGCTGGTGGCGGTGCTGTTTGGCGTGTCGCTGGCCATGGTGGGTGACAGCGGCAAGCCGGTGCTCAATCTGCTCGAATCGCTGACCAAGCCGGTGTTCAAGCTGGTCAACATTGTGATGAAGCTGGCCCCCATCGGTGCCTTTGGTGCCATGGCCTTCACGATCGGCAAGTTCGGTCTGGGCTCGCTGTTGAACCTGGCCGAGCTGGTGGCCACCTTCTACATCACCTCGCTGCTGTTTGTGCTGGTGATTCTGGGTGCCGTGGCCCGCGCCTGCGGTTTCTCGGTGCTCAAGCTGATCCGCTACCTCAAGGATGAGCTGTTGCTGGTGCTGGGCACCTCGTCGTCCGAATCGGCGCTGCCGTCGCTGATGAGCAAGATGGAAAAGGCCGGTTGCAGCAAGTCGGTGGTGGGCCTGGTGGTTCCCACTGGCTACTCCTTCAACCTCGACGGCACCAATATCTACATGACCTTGGCGGCGCTGTTCATCGCCCAGGCGACCGACACCCACCTGACCCTGGGGCACCAGATTGCGCTGCTGCTGGTGGCCATGCTCAGCTCCAAGGGTGCGGCGGGTGTGACCGGTGCGGGCTTTATCACCCTGGCCGCTACCTTGGCGGTGGTGCCTGAGGTGCCGGTGGCCGGCATGGCGCTGATCCTGGGTGTGGACCGCTTTATGTCCGAATGCCGTTCGCTGACCAACTTTATCGGCAATGCCGTCGCCACTGTGGTGGTCTCGCGCTGGGAAAATGCGCTGGACTACAGCAAGCTCAACGCGGCGCTGAACAATGAGCCCGTGTTGGACCTGGCGCCCGTGCAGGCGGCTTCGGTGCCGGTCTCGGTGGGGGATACCGTCAAGGGCTGATCGCTGCGCTTTCCCAATGAAATGGCCTGCATCCGCAGGCCATTTTTACGTCAGCAGGGCTGCCTCAGGGCAGCGGGCGCAGCAGGCCGACCATCGCCCGCAGGCGCAGGGTGTCGCGCCCCAGCTTGCGCTGGTTGGGCAGCTTGCCCACCCAGCGCATCTGCTGCACCGTGCGCTGCAGCGCGTCGCGCACGGCGGGCTCGGTCTGTGCCAGCCAGGCATGCCAGTCCAGGCGCGCGGCCTCCAGGGTGCCGGCGTTTTGCAGGAACAGCGCGGTCGAGTGCGCATAGCACAGCGCATCTTTGACGATGCACAGCGCAGGGGGCAGGGTGGCCAGCGGGTCGTCTTCAAAATCGATATAGCCAATGGCGCCATCGGGGCAGCGCACCATGTTGCGGGCAAAGGCCTGGCTCAGGCAGGTGCCGCTGGCATGCACCCGCTGCAGCGCGGCAAAGCCCTGCTGCCACAGCAGCAAGGTGCTGGCGGGGGCCTGCCGTGCGGCGGCTTCGATTTCGTCGCTGAGGGACGGCGTGTTGCCGCCGGGCAAACCCAGGTGGCGCATCAAAAAGCCATCGGGCGCATCGGCCAGCACCTGCGGCACGCGCAGGCCCCGGGCATGCAGGTCGCGCAGGCGCCGCACTTCGGTGGCAATCGCCGCTTGCCCGCCGGGGTTGACCACGGGTTGCAGCACCGGCACATCCAGCACGCGAGAGAGCAGGCCCAAAGTCCGGTAGCGCCAGGCGGCAATCGCCGGGCCGGCTTTTTTGAGCCAGACCGATTCACCGGGCAGCTCATAGCGCACCACGTTGAAGGCCTGGCTGGCCAGGTGCTGCTGCAAAAACGCGGCATAGTCCGGGCGCTCCGCAGGCAGGGCGCCGGGCGGGGCATCGGAGGGGGCCGGGGGCTGGGATAAGGAAGCGGTATCGGTCATGCGCAAGCGGGGCGCACGCCGCAGCGGCCACTCCAGCAACAGTGAAAACCTTGCATTATCGCTGCGCGCTTAGGGCGTCGCTGACGCCTGGGGCACCATGTCCTGGTGGTCGGCGGGTGCCGAGGGTTTGACATGGGGTTGCGACAGCGGCTGGAAGCTCTCGGCGCTGGCCAGCGGCCAGTAGGTGCGAAAGACATCGTGCTGGTGCGCCAGGTCGTCAAGCAGCGCGCCGGGGCGCACTTGCAGCAGCAGGTTGGACAGCAGGCGCACCTCGGTGTCGCTGATGCGGCGCACGATGTGGTGGGCATTGAGTTCACTGGGGTGCTGGAGGCCGGCGGCCTGCACCAGCTCCTGCAGCGCATGCAGGGTGCTTTTGTGGAACTGGGCCACGCGCGTGGCCTTGTCGGGCACGACCAGGGCCTGCTGGCGCACGCCATCCTGGGTGGTCACGCCGGTGGGGCAGTTGCCGGTGTGGCAGGTCTGGGCCTGGATGCAGCCCAAGGCCATCATGAAGCCCCGGCCGGCATTGCACCAATCGGCGCCCAGCGCCATCATGCGGGTGATGTCAAAGGCGGTGATGACCTTGCCGGCGGCGCCCAGCTTGATGCGGTCGCGCAGGTTCACGCCGATCAAGGTGTTGTGCACCAGCAGCAGGCCTTCTTGCAATGGCACGCCTACGTGGTCGGTGAACTCCACTGGGGCAGCGCCGGTGCCGCCTTCGGCGCCATCGACGACGATGAAGTCCGGCGTGATGCCGGTCTTGAGCATGGCCTTGACGATGGCAAACCATTCCCAGGGGTGGCCCAGGCAGAACTTGAAGCCGGTGGGCTTGCCGCCCGAGAGCGTGCGCAGCCGGGCGATGAAATGCATCATCTCCTCGGGCGTGGAGAAAGCGCTGTGCCGGGCCGGCGAGATGCAGTCAATGCCCACGGGGATGCCGCGTGCGGCCGCGATCTCGGGGGTGACCTTGGCGCCGGGCAGCACGCCGCCATGGCCGGGCTTGGCGCCCTGGCTGAGCTTGAGCTCGATCATCTTGACCTGGGGCTGGGTGGCGTTGGCGATGTAGCGCTCTTCGCTGAAGCTGCCGTCATCGTTGCGGCAGCCAAAGTAACCCGAGGCCACCTCCCAGATCAGGTCGCCGCCGTGCACACGGTGGTGCTGGCTGATCGAGCCTTCGCCGGTGTCATGGGCAAAGCCGCCGATTTGCGCGCCCTTGTTCAGCGCCAGGATGGCATTGGCTGACAGCGCGCCAAAGCTCATCGCCGAGATATTGAAGACGCTGGCATGGTAGGGCTGGGTGCAGGGCGCGACCGACTGCGAGGCTGCATCGGGCGAGCCGCCGATCCAGACGCGGAAATCATGGCCGTCCAGCCGCGTGGGCGCCATCGAGTGGTTGACCCATTCATAGCCGCGTGCGCCCACATCCATCAAGGTGCCAAAAGGGCGGTTGTCCGGGTCGCCCTTGGCGCGCTGGTAGACCAGCGAGCGCTGGGCGCGCGAGAAGGGCAGGGCCTCGGTGTCGCTTTCAATGAAGTACTGGCGCATCTCCGGGCGGATGAACTCCAGGAAAAAGCGCATATGGCCGATGACCGGGTAGTTGCGCAAAATAGCGTGGCGCGTCTGGCGCCGATCGCGCAGGCCCAGCAGGCTGAGTGCGGCGCCGGCCAGCACGGCCAGCCACCACCAGGCGCTGGCTTGCAGCACCAGCGCGACGATGCCGACCAGCAGCAAGAGCATGCATAGCACCATCACGGTGTAGCGGACGGGAAAGAGCTTGTTGAGCTGGTTCATAGGGGGGTGTATGCAGGTCAGTCGAGACGGACAAGCGCGCAAATCCCAGGCTGCAGCACAGGCGCCCGGCTGGCGCTACACTGCAGGCCCTGCGTTGCGCAGCGGCCGTCTGCTATTGCATTTGTTGTTACAAAACCAGAGCCATCATAGGCTGCGCTGGTGGCTTGCAATAGACCAGGGGTTTAGGCTGCGCTGCCCCCATTGAGAGAGCTTCCATGACCCAGCACCAGATTCCCGAAGGATTGAATGACGACCAGTTGACCGAGATCGACCAGATCCTGGAAGACATGCGCAGCCGCGCCGAAGAGATCCCGCAGTGGGAGTTTGCCGATGGGGTGCTGACGGCGCTGGTCTGCACGCGCCGTGCGGTGCCGGTCGAAGAGTATTTGCCGATGCTGGTGGGCGATGGCGAGCTGATCGAGCGCGATGCCGACGGCAACCTGCCGCTGCTGCCGGCTTTCAAGGACCGTGCCCAGCAAGACCGTTTTCTGGAACTGTGGCAAATCCGCTGGAACGAAGTGACCGGCCAGCTCGACGCCGATGTGAAGAGCCTGGAAGACGACGACACCTTCCAGCCCGATGCCATGGACATGCGCGGCGCGATTGCCAGCCTGCCTGAAGCAGAGCGCCAGGAGCTGGACGGCCAGGAGATTCCGTCGTTCGGCCAGGTCTGGGCGCTGGGCTTTATGTTTGCAGTGGAGAACTGGGAAGACGAGTGGACTGCGCCGCGCGACAAGGAAGCCGCCCGCTGGCTGAACGACGCGCTGGAATCGGTGGTGGCCCTGACCGAGGACGACACCGGCACCCCCACCGTGTGCATGTACGACGAAAACGGCCCGGCCAGCACCAGCCAGGAGCGGGTGGAGACCTTTGGCGAAGCCATCTGGGCGGTGTATGACCTGCGCCAGATCTGGAAGAGCATGGGCCCGCGCCAGGCCACCATCATCAAGGGCGAGGTACCCGGCCGCAATGACCCCTGCTCTTGCGGCAGCGGCAAGAAGTTCAAGAAATGCTGCGGCGCGTGATCACTAAGCCCACATTGCTGTAAAAGCAGATCTCAGAAAAAAAGGCATTGCGTTTGCGATGCCTTTTCTTGTCTGCCGGTGGTGATGCGTTTCACAGGCGTTAGCCGACGCTCATTTGGGCATGCGTACCGCAGTCACCTCGATCTCCACATACCAGGCTGGATTGGCCAGTGCGGCAACCTGGAAGGCCGACCGCGATGGCAAGTTCGGCTGCTCGGCAGTGCCAAAGAATTGGGTATAGCCCTGCATGAAGCCAGCAAAATCCATCTTGTTGTCTTTGGCAGGATCCCCCACCAGGTAGACCTGCATCTTGACCACATCCTTCATGGTCAAGCCCATAGCTTTGAGCTGCTTGTCGATGGTGTTTAGCACACCCATCGTCTGCGCGCGCGTGTCGCCTCCATAGGCCGCAGGATCATTGGCCGGCTTGGATGCATCCACTACGGGCGGAACTTGGCCAGAAAGATATACCGTCGTAGCAGTGGGCGGAATTTCCACCGCACTGGAGATCGGAAAGTCGGACCCTGGAATGGGGTGGCGCACCACAGATGGCGAGCGGTTGTCTCCAGAGGCAGATTGGGCACAGCCCGCTAAAGTAACGATGGCTGCTGCAGCGGCGCTCAGGGTCATCCACGTGCTAAATGCGGTTCGAGGGGAGGGTGGCATGGGGGCGGTTCCTTAGATTGGGATTGTTGCGGTGGGGATCAACTTCTTGAGTCATTGAACGATGCGGCGCCTAAGCACGCTGTTTCATCTCTTTTTGGCTTGCTAATTAAATAGCATAAATCACATAATATATATATTCCAATAGTTTATTTGTTTTTTGAGTTTGCCAATCGACCATAGAAGTTAACCAGTGTGTTGGTTTCTAGGTGAGGACTGGTTGTGACGGTGGACATTTCTGGCAATGCGGCGCTTCAATAGCGTCCATAGGAATTGCAAACCCGCTCTAAAATGGACCGGTTATCTCCTTTTCACCGAGCAAGGATCATCCATGAACCTCATGAACATCATCACCAAGCAACTGATCGAGATCATCGAGTGGACCGATGACTCGCGCGACACCTTGTCGTACCGCTGGCCGGATGAAGACAAGGAAATCAAGAACGGCGCCCAGCTGATCGTGCGCGAATCGCAGCAGGTGCAGTTTGTCTCCGAAGGCCAGTTTGCCGACCTGTTCGGCCCCGGCCGCCACCAACTGACGACGCAGAACATTCCGATTCTGTCGACCTTGCGCGGCTGGAAATACGGTTTCAACTCGCCCTTCAAGTGCGATGTCTACTACGTCAACACGCGCCTGTTTACCGGCAACAAATGGGGCACCTCCAACCCGGTGATGATGCGCGACAAGGATTTTGGCGTGGTGCGCCTGCGCGCCTTCGGCACCTACGACTTCCGCATCGTCGAGCCCGCCAAGTTCCTCAAGGAAGTGGCGGGCACGGACCAGAATTTCCGCCTCGACGAGTTTGCCGACACCATGCGCTCGCGCATTGTCAGCATCTTCAGCGAAGCGCTGGCCAAGGCCCAGGTGCCCGTGCTGGATGTGGCCCAGCGCTACACCGAGATGGGCGATGCGCTGCTGCAGCTGATCAACCCCGCCGTCACCGACAAGTACGGCTTGGAGATCACCAGCTTCCTGCTGGAGAACGTGTCGGTGCCGCCCGAGGTGGAGCAGGCCATCGACAAGCGCTCGTCGATGAGCGCCATCGGCAACCTCAACGACTATGTGAAGTACCAGATGGGCCAGGCCATGGCCAATGGCGGCGAAGGCGCGGCTGCGGCCACCATCCCCGCCACCATGGCCATGGGCTTTGGCATGGCGCAGGAGATGATGAAAGGCATGCAGCAGCCATCCGGTGCTGCGGCAGCCGATCCCTTCTCGCCAGCGGCAGCGCAAGCGGCCCAAAACGCGCAGGCCCCGGCTGCGGGCGGCGGTGTGCAGGTGCTGACGCCTGAGCAGGCCGCGCAGGCGCTGGGCGTGACGGTGCAGGACGTCGTGACCGAGCTGGAATCGGGCGCGCTCAAGGGCCGCAAGATTGGCAGCGCCTGGCGTATCTCGCAGGAATCTTTGAACGAATTCCTGCGCGGATAAACACCGCAAGCCCCCGGTTCACCAGCTTCGGCTGGTGAACGCTTTGCGTATCGGCCCTGTATTGATCGCACGTAGCGCAGCTTGCTCTGCGCTCCAGCTGAGTTTGACCGTGAATTCACCCACCCCCACCCCCGATCCCTTTGTGCCGCCACCGACCTCGATGGTGGCCAAGCATGTCTGCCCGGAATGCGGCGGCAACCTGGAGTGGAATGCCAAAGCGCAGTCGCTGAGGTGCCCGTATTGCGGCACGGCGGTGCCCTGGACCGATGCCCAGCAGGCGCAATTGGCAGGCGATATCGTCGAGCAGGACCTGGCGCAGGCGCTGGCCAACCCCCACAGCGGACGCGGCTGGGGCGATGCCCGGCGCGAGTACCAGTGCCAGAACTGCCGGGCGATTTCGGTGTTTGTCGATGGTCGCGTGGCTTCGCGCTGCGATTTCTGCGGCTCACCGGCTATCCAGGCGCATGAGGAACGCAACGACGCGATCACGCCCCAAAGCCTGCTGCCGTTCAAGATCAGCGACGGGCAGGTGCGCGACCTGATCCGCAAGTGGTATGGCAGCCGCTGGTTTGCGCCCAACAAGCTCAAGAACGCGGCGCTGACCGATACCCTCAAAGGCATCTACCTGCCGTACTGGACCTTTGATGCCCACGTGCAAGCCCAGTGGCGGGCAGACGCCGGCTTTTACTACTACACCACCGAGCAATACCGCGATGCCAATGGCAACATCAGCACGCGCCAGGTACGGCAGGTGCGCTGGGAGCCTGCATCGGGCAGCCTGCAGCATTTTTTTGATGACGAGCTGGTGCCGGGCACGGTGGGCGTGCATGCCAGCCTGCTGCGCAAGGTGGAGCCTTTCCCCACACGCAGCGATTTAAAGCCTTACTCACCGGAGTTTGTGCGCGGCTGGACGGTGGAGCGCTACCAGGTGGACTTGGGTAAGGCGGCGGGTATCAACGAAGGCGACATGGACCAGCAGGTGCAGGCGCTGTGCGCGCAGCAAATACCTGGCGACACCTACCGCAACCTGCAGGTGCAGCGCCAGTACCAGGGCCGCAGCTTCAAGCATGTGCTGGTGCCCGTCTGGCTGGTGGGCTACACCTATGGGCGCAAAAGCTACCAGGTGCTGGCCAATGGCTACACCGGCCAGATAGCCGGTGAGCAACCCTATAGCTGGGTAAAAATCATGTTCACCGCGCTGGCGGTGTTGTTGGTGCTGGTGCTGCTGATGGCAGCAAGCCAGTAAGAGGGAAGAACGCGGGGGCCGATATGGCCCCCAGCTTCAGCGCTTAGCGACGGCGGCGGTTGCCATCCATGTTGTCGCCCACCTGGTTACCGAAGTAGGCACCGGCAGCGGCGCCACCAATGGTGCCCAGCGTAGAGCCAAACACGGCGTCGCCCAACACGCCGCCGGCCACGGCACCTACGCCGGTGCCAATCTGGGCATTGGTGGGGTTGCTGGAGCAGGCAGTCAGGCCGCTCAAGGCCAGCACGATGGATGCGGTGGTGATTGCAAGTCTTTTCATCTGAATTCTCCTCGTTGGTCATATCGGCAGTCAGCCAGGAAATACAGCTGCAAACCGGATCGCCATGTATGCAGTGTCGCGCGTCTGGGGCCGGGCCTCCATCGGCGAAGGCTAAATCTCGCTGTCGGACTGGGCTTACTCGGCCTGGGCCGCTTGCACCAACGCCAGCAGGCGGCGCAGCGCATGCTGCACGGTGGCCTGGCGTACTGCATGGCGGTCGCCGTCAAACCGCATCACTTCGCTGTGCAGGCTACCCGCCACTTGCCAGGCAAACCAGACGGTGCCGACGGGCTTGCTGGCGCTGCCACCATCGGGCCCGGCAACGCCGGTCACCGCCACACTGACCTGGGCCTGTGACTGGGCAATGGCGCCCTGGGCCATGGCGCGGGCGACGGGCTCGCTGACGGCGCCATGGGAGGCGATCAGCGCAGCGGGCACATCGAGCATGGCGGACTTGGCGCGGTTGGAGTAGGTGACAAAGCCGCAGTCCAGCCACTGGCTGGAGCCGGGCCGCTCGGTACAGGCCCCGGCAATCAGGCCGCCGGTGCAGCTTTCGGCGGTGGCCATTAGCCAGCCTTTTTGGCTGAGCTGCTGGGCCAGTTGGGCCACATATTCGGAGATGGGCAGCCCATCTCTGGTCAGCAAGGCGGCGGTGGCATTCATAGCAAATGTCTCCCTATGGCGATGACAAGCAAGGTGCAGAAAGCGGCGACCAGATCGTCCCAGATGATGCCCCAGCCGCCGCCCCAGCCAAAGCCTTTGAAGCAGCGGTCCGCCCAGCGCACGGGCTGGGGTTTGACGGCATCGAAAAAGCGAAACAGCACAAAAGCCAGAAGCTGGCCCCAAAACCCGGTGGGCATGACCAGCCACAGGATGAGCCAGAAGGCGATGACCTCATCCCAGACAATGGCGCCGGGATCGGCCACGCCCAGGTGGCGTGCGGTGCTGGTGCAGGCCCACCAACCTATGACGATGGAGCCCGCAATCACCCAGCCAATCGCTGCCGGCGTCAGCCACAGCTGCATGACCAGGTAGGCCACCCAGGCCCACAAGGTGCCCACGGTGCCAGGCGCCACGGGGCTCAAGCCCGAACCAAAGCCCAGCGCCATCCAGTGCAGGGGGTTGCGCAGCATAAAGACCCAATTGGCGCGGCGGGGTGCCGCTGCGGCGGCTGGCGCGGAGGTGGAAAACGGCGTGTCGCTCATGCCCGCCATCATAAGCCTGCAGGCCGCTGCTGTGCAGTGCCGGCTGGCGTTGTGGGCTCAGGATCTGAAGTGGTCAAACGAGGCCCAGCGCTGCGCCATGGCCTGGCCCTGTGCATCGACCACGCGCAGACCCGGAGCAGCCGTGATGCGGCCGATGCAATGCACCGGCGTCTGCGCGGCCAGGCTGGCCTGCTGCACGGCACCACGCTGGTCTGCGGCAGCGGTAAAGCACAGCTCGTAGTCGTCGCCGCCTGCCAGGCAGCATTGCAGTTGCAGATCAAGGGGCAGATGGAGCGCCGCGCCCGCTGCGCCAGCCGTGGCGGCCATGCGCGCGATGACCTGGTCGGCCTGCAGCTCGGCACCGACCGCGCTGGCTTGCAGGATATGGCCCAGGTCGCCGACCAGGCCATCGCTCAGATCGAGCGCACTGCTGGCGATGCCGCGCAGCGCCATGCCCAGGGCGACGCGCGGGCTGGGGCTTTCCAGCCGCTGGCGTGCGGCGGCCAGTGCGTTGGCGGGCAGCTGCACCTGGCCGAGCAGGGCCTCGAGCGCCAGGCGCGCATCGCCCAGGTGGCCGCTGACGTAGATGTCGTCACCCGGTTGGGCGCCGCTGCGCAGCAGCGCCTGGCCGGCCGGCACCTCGCCAAACACGGTGATGCAGATGTTCAACGGGCCCTGGGTGGTGTCGCCGCCGACCAGCTCGCAGCCATGGGCATCGGCCAGCGCAAACATGCCCTCAGAAAAGCCTTGCAGCCAGGCCGCATCGACCGAGGGCAAGGCCAGGGCCAGGGTAAAGGCCAGCGGCTGGGCGCCGGTAGCGGCCAGGTCGCTGAGGTTGACGGCCAGCGCCTTGTGGCCCAGGGTGCGCGGGTCCACATCGGCAAAGAAATGGCGGCCCTGCACCAGCATATCGCTGGAGATGGCCAGCTGCATGCCGGGCCGGGGGGCGAGCAGGGCGCAGTCGTCGCCCACACCGAGCACGGCCCGCTGCACCGGGCGTTGGAAATACTGCGCTATCAGCGCGAACTCGCCCTGGGCCATGTCAGCGGCCTCCCGGGGCGCTAGCGCGGTTCAGCCGCAGCGGCAGCAAAAAGCTCAGCGGCCGGGTCAGCACCCGCTTGAGAAGCGCTTTGTAGATGTGTGAGCGCTCGACATTGCTGACGTTTTGCGCACGCAGCGCCAAGCGGAACGCCAGGTAGAAGCTGACCAGAATATTGAAACCACCCAGCAAGGGCAGTGCGGCCACACAAAGCCAGAAACCGTGGGAGTGCAGCACCTCAAACCCCAAGCTGGTGGCGGCTGCCGCGATCTGGCCTGCGGCCAAGGTGACGTGGCGGATATCGATGGGCAGGCCAAAGAACTGGGCGATCACCGGAATCAGCCCCAGCATGAAGCCCAGCGAGATGTTGGACGCAAAGCCGGAGATATGGCGGCGCATGAAGCCCGCCCAGCGCGCGGCGCGGGCCTTGCCCAGAAAGCGGGTGATGCGCGGGTTGTAGCGGATGGCCGAGTCCATGTGGTGCAGCACGAACCAGTTCTCGGTCCAGCCGGCGATGATGCTGGAGGAAAACAGCAGCACGCCGGTAAAGGCGGCATAGAACACCGAAGGCCCCCAGAGGCTGAGCGACTGCAGGGTCTGCTCGGCCTCATGCTGGTCGATAAAGGGCGCGCCGGTGGCCCGGCTCCAGCCCCAGGTGAGCAGCAGCACCATTGGGAAAACGGTGAACACATTGCCCAGCACGGCAGCCACCTGGGAGCGCACCAGGTAGCTGACCTCGTCGACAAAGGACGCAATTCCGGCTTCGGTGTCGCCCGATTCCTTGAGCTTGGCCGCCATGGCCGGCGCGGTCATCGCTGGTTGCTTGGTGGCGACGGTGAAGTGCAGCAGCTGGATCAGCATAAAGCTGATGGCGTAGTTGAAGCCCGCGATAAAGCCGGCCCAGAACGCGGAGATGGCAATCGCATGCAGCGCGAACTTGATCAAGGTGGTGAAGGCCATCACCAGGCCACCACCTGCGGCCTTGCGCGCCATCTGCGCGTACTCGCGCTTGTCGCGGGTGATGTAGTGCTCGCCCGTCTCGGCACTGCGCTCGGCCACCTTGGAGGCCAGCAAGGAGGAGTTGGAGGAGATCAGCGCGCGGATGCTCTGGCGCTCTAGGCCAACGGCCACCAGGTGGGCCAGCAGCTTGGCGGTGATGACCTTGGGGTTGGCTGACAGCAGGCAGTCGAGCAGCTCGCGCACGCGCAGAATGCGCATGCGCAGCTGGCGCAGCCGGAACACGACCCCGACGGACACGCCGTTGTCTTCAAAATGCTCGTAGATGGAGGCCACGGCCGTGCGGCATTCATCCAGGCTGCGGCGCACACTTTCCTCGGCCTCCAGCACATCGGCCGCCTTGGGGCTGTGGTGCAGCATGGCGCGGCGCAGCTCTTCGACCCCGCTGATCAGGCTGTAGAAGGGCTGGGTGTTTTTGGCGCTGCCGCTCATGCGCAGGCGCAGCTCAGGCGCAAAGCCAGCCGCCAGAATCTGGCCTGCGCAGTAGGTGATGGCATTGAGCACCAGGTGCTGCCAGGGCGAGAGGCGGTTGCCGTAGTGCTCCAGGCCGACAATGCTGCCAGTATCGACATCGCTCTGCGCGATCTGGGTGGGGACGACCATCACCTCCAAGGACACAAAGCCGGGCGAGAGCAGCTGGGCGATGCGTTCGAGCAAGGGCTTGTCCATGGCCTTGAGCCACTGGGCATCGAAGGGCGTGTGCAAGACCATCGAGAACAGCACCGTGGCGTCGATCGTCTCGGGGGTGGAGGGCAGCAGTTTCCAGCGCAGGCGCTCGGCCATCTCGTTGAAGAAGGCGGTGCGGGGCGCAAAGCCAAAATCGGCCAGCAGCGCAGTCAGGTCGATGGTCTGCAGCTGCACGGACCACCAGCGCTGCACTTTTTCCCGGGTAGCGGCATCGCCATCAATGGCATCGAGCAGTTGGCTGACGCGGGCGACGGCCGCCTCGACCGAGTTTTGCTGGCCGCGAATCCAGGCGGCGATATCGATGAGCCAGAGGTTGCGCTCGGCCAGCGGCGCATCGGGATCGAGCGCCGCGAGCAGTTGCGGCAGCGGATCTTGTTTTTTCTTGCGGAACATCAATGCAGCACTCGTCCTTGGGCCAGGTCATCGTCTTGGGCCGGAAACTGGGTGGCATCGAGGCTGAAGCGCGGGATCGGGCAGTCAAAGGTCTCTGCCTCTTCGCTGATGCAAAGATAGCTGCCTTCCATGCTGCCCTGGGCGGTAGCCAGGCGGCACTGGCTTTGGTACTCAAACGATTCACCCGGGGAGAGTAAGGGCTGGTGGCCCACGACGCCCAGGCCCTTGACCTCCTGAACCAGGCCGGTGGAATCTTTGATGATCCAGTGCCTGGCAATCAGCTGCGCAGGCAGCTCACCACTGTTGTGAATGATGATGTTATAGACAAAGTGGAACACGCCGGCCTCGGGCATGGACTGCTCAGGCAGGTACTGCGGTGTCACTGACACCTCGAACTGGAACTTTGGCATGTGAAACTGGATTGAAGTCAGGTAGAAATACTAACTGCGACAATAGCGGGATGAGCTCCCCTTACCAAATTGCCCCCTCGATCCTGTCTGCAGACTTTGCCCGTTTGGGTGAAGAAGTGCGCTCCGTACTTGCCGCTGGTGCGGACTGGATACATTTTGACGTAATGGACAACCACTACGTTCCCAATTTGACCTTCGGCCCCATGGTCTGTGCGGCCTTGAAGCCCCATGCCATCAAGCCCGATGGCACGCCGGCCCCCATCGATGTGCACCTGATGGTGCAGCCGGTGGACGAGATCGCTGCCGCCTTTGCCCAGGCAGGCGCCGACTATATCAGCTTCCACCCCGATGCATCGACCCACGTGCACCGCAGCATCCAGGCCATCAAGGCACAGGGCTGCAAGGCCGGCCTGGTGTTCAATCCGGCCATGCCGCTGGATGTGCTGGACTGGGTGATCGAGGACATCGACCTGATTTTGCTGATGAGCGTCAACCCCGGTTTTGGCGGCCAAAGCTTTATCGACTCGACCCTGCGCAAGATCGAAGCGACGCGTAAGCGCATCGACGCCAGCGGCAAGGACATCCGCCTGGAAGTCGACGGTGGCATCAAGGAAACCAATATCCGCCGCGTGGCCGATGCCGGTGCCGACACCTTTGTGGCCGGCAGCGCGATTTTTGGCAAGCCCGATTACAAGGCGGTGATTGACCAGATGCGGGTGGCGCTGGGGTGATGGTTTTGCCCTGAACAGGGGCGGTAAAAAGGCTCCGGCAATTGCTTGCCGGAGCCTTTTGTGCTTTGGTGGCGGTGCGACTTATTTGTTCCAGCAGCTGCTGTCGTAGCCAGAAGCCCCTTCGGTTTTGCCATTGGCACCTTGCAGGCCGGTATTGGTCAAGGTGTAGTTGCCACACTTGTCATTGGCCTGGGCATTTTGCGCGGTGGCGGTCAGGGTGAAGGTTGCGCCATCGGAGATGAGGCTAATGGCGTAGCGACCGGACGGGATGCTCGTCATGCTACCTGGAAAGTCATCGGTCTTCGGATAGTCTCCATTGGCCGTGGCAGCGCGCTCCATCCACTGGGCGGTTTGCAGCAACACGGTGCGTGCGTCTGCACGGTGACCGCGACGGATGTACTCGTTGTAGCTGGGCAGCGCGATGGCAGTCAGGATGCCGACCACCGCCACCACAATCATCAGTTCGATCAGCGTAAAGCCGCGCTGCGTCATCAGGTTTCTTTGTGTCATGGCTGGTCTTTCTTACTGCAGCTGGCGCCAGGTGGGTCGCAGGGTTTGCTCGGGCATGCGCAGCAGGGCCTCCATATTGTTGATGCAGCGGTCGCCCGTACAGGTGCTGATATCGAGCATCTGGGTCTCCGATGCCGCCACTTGGGAGTGCGATCCCTTGTCGACTTGCGCGCGCGAGGCATTGCCGTTATCCGAGGCACCGAAGGAGGTGTTGCTGCCCAGGTTGATCAGCTGAATGCTGGGCTTTTTGCCATCCATGATGTTGAGCATGGTGCGGTACTGGCGCTCGGTGTCCACCGACGTGGACTCACAGCTCTCCCGGTTGACGTCCACATCCAGGCCCTTGGCAGGAACTTGGGTGTAGGCGACCAGGATATTGGTGTTGTCATAGAGCTCCAGGTTTTTCAGCGCACGCTCGCCTACCGCTGGCAGGTCTATGTACCAGCCGTTGTAGGTGGTGCCCCAGGTGGTTTTGTCCAGCGTATCGACTTCGTCCACCCGGCCGCCTACGCCACCGGCAATGTTCAGCTCGGCGATCTCACGCTTGGCCAAGCTGGCGGCCGTTACACCCGTACCCAAGGCGGCAGGTACAGGCACTACCAGGCATTCAGCCGGTGCGGAAGAGCTGCAGGCCTTGCCAGGGTGCACTTCCAGCCACTGGCTGGAGTCCTCTGTTTTTCGGACGCGGTAGCGCGTGTTGTCCAGCACGGAATAAATGCTTTGCACCAGCACATCGCTAGGGTCGGTTCGGCTCACATTGCGGCCGGTGCCAAAGGCCACCATCATGCCGCCCACCGGCACGGTCTTCTTGGTGCCGTCTGTCTGGGTCACTTCCTTGACGCGGTCGTTGGCGCGTGCGGTGGGGGCCACGGTGATCGGCTGCACATTGGTGCGCGAGGACGAGCTGAGGGCGGAAGGCCCCCGGGCGGTGAACAGCGGTGTGCTGCTGAAGGCCACATTCCACTCGCTGGCGACGTCGCTGGTCAGGTCGAATTTCCAGAGGTTGCCCTGGTTGTCGCCGGCGTAGGCGATGTCTACCCGTCCATCGCCATTGAGGTCGATCAGGCGCGGAGCGGACAGGCCATTGTCAATGGCATAGCCGGTGCCGGCGGCCTGGCTGGTGACTGGCAGGCGTACCAGTTCCTGGCCCTTGTCCAGGTACTGGATCAGCAACACCGGGCGCTGGTTGGTGCTGTTGTAGCCATTGCCCATCACCACGGCCCAGCGGCCGTTGTTCATGCGGGTGATTTGCGTGGTGCGCAGAAAATCGGTTTCGTCCATCACCGGCTTGGCGGTGATGTGGCCAATGTCGTTGTTCTCACTGGCGGTAGCGATACAGGCGGTGCGCTGTGTGCCCGTCAGCGCCGTGCAATCCAGAGCGTCCGCCACGCCGCGCGTGCGGTCCAGGCGCACCAAGGTGCCGGCGTTGGCCGCCGCAAAGCTCGGCGCGCTGGACGTGCTGCCTGCAGCCGGGTTGGTGACATCCAGCACAAAATAGCCCTTGCCGCCTGCCCCCATGGTGCCCACCAGCAAGGTGCGCCAGTCCGCTATATAGGCTTGGTTGCCAGGGGTCGTCTCTTTGACGCCTCCCAGCTCCACATCGCCTGTCATGGGCGATCCATCGACAAAGTACTGGTGGGTATAGCCTGAGTTGGCCAGATTTTTGATCGATGACAAGGCGCCATTTGGTACATACGCCAGCTTCTCTGAGCCATCGGTGGCCGAGAAGCCGTGCAGCATGCCGTCGTTGCCGCCCACATAGACCATGGCCGTGCGATTTTTCTGGGCTTGCACAAAGCTGCTATAGCCCAACAGCGGGTAGGTGCCCGATGGCGCGCCGGTGTACCAGACCCCGGAGTTGATGATGTCGCCCTGTCGGCTCTTGCGTTCACGCAAAGGCCTGGCGGTGGTGTAGCCGGTGGTGTCAGAGCCTTCGAGCGTGCGATCGCCTCGGATGAAGTTCACAATGCTCTCACCGCTGGTCGCAATGGGCGTGGAACTGGCGAGGCCGATCTTGGCTTTTTGTGCGGTGCTCAGGTAAGTCTGGTCACTGGCCCACTTGAACTGAACGCCACCTTTGTCGCCGCTGGTTGAACCGGTTCTGGTCACCCACTCGTCGCTCCAGCCGAGGATCAGGCGATTGTTCACACTGGTTAGTGCATCGAGCAAGTCGGCGGTGGTCTTGTTTTCCCATGCTGGCGTGCTGGTTCCATTCTTGTTCACGGTTCTGGCCGCTACATAGCCCTTCCAGCTTGAATCGGGCAGGTAGCCTGCAGTGAATGTGGCTACGTCGTAGCGCGCCGCGTTAGAGCCGCTGCTCACAGAAGACGTCAGATCGGCATCAGTCTGGGTGTTGATCTGGCCAAAGATCTCGCGGAAGGCCTTTTCCAGATCCTCGCCCTTTTGCACTGCATAAAAGCGCCCCCGGCCATTGATGGCCGAGTGCCACAGATCCAGCGCCCGCACCTCTTCACCCCCGCCGTTCATGTCTGGCCACGTTTTGCTGCCATTGACCAGGGCGGGGAAGCTGCCGTCATAACCAAACGGCACCATGCTGGACGAGGCGCTGATGTTGTATTTTGCTTCGCTGTAGTTTTGCTTCCAGGTATACGACAGGGCGCTGAAGCCAATGGTGTAGGTCACCATGTGGGGCCAGGTCGCCGGGTTGTAACGGGGGTTCCAGTAGCGGTCCAGCGTAGCGGTTGTGGAGCCGCTGGTGAATGTTTCAGTCGCCGGTGCTTTTCGGTAGTCCGCCGTGGGCTGCATGGTGCCCGTCCAACCGGTAGTGTGGGGGGGTACCGCCCAGCTGTAAAAGGCCCAATCTGCCAGCGTGTAGTTGAAGGCATCGCGGTAGAGCGCAGATTTGGCCCGGGCAGCTGCTGTGGTGCCGCCATATACCGTGCCATCCGGCAGGGTCAGGTTGGTGTCGTTATCCGTCTGGCTGGGTTTGGTGGCGGTGCTGTTCCAGCGGCCGTCCGTCATGATGATGTGGTAGCTGCGGCGGCAGCCCAGGTAGGGCGATCCTGTGGTGCCCGGCACGGAGGCCCAGGGGCTGTTAGTGGACAGTGGGCGTCGCATGTAGCTATCGGCCTGCGAGAACATTTTGTGCGAAGGCGTGCCGTTCACGGCGCTCAGGCCGTTGACAAAGCTGATCAGGTTGTTGCGATGGCTGTTATTCAACACCCGCATCGAGTTGGTGTTCATCGATGTGCTGTCAACACTGTCTGCGCCGGAAGCATTGCCGTTGTTCCACATCGCCTGCCAGGAGATGCGCACCTTGCTGTCAGGCAGCAGGGCGGTATCGCGCAGCACGCCGCCGCTGCCGCCGTTACCGATGAGTGCGTACTTGAGCACATTGATACGCCGGGCAGACACCGGCCAGGAACCATCGGCATTCGGCACCTGGGTATTGCTCGCTCCCGACTGGTTTTCGCGGTCCAGGCGGTACTGCATACTGCCCGAGTCATCGATCGAGATGACGATATTGGGCGCCACATAGGGCTCTTTGGTGCCTGGTGGGCCACTGGCCAGATCCAGCGCCCAGCTGCCCTGCGGAAGCATCGCAGCGCATGCCGCCAAGGCCAGCAGGTGTTTGCGGAAATGGGGGGTGTTGTTATGAGCCACAGCGCCTCCTGTCAATAGTGCGAATAGTTGGTTTCAGCCAGCGCGGGCACAAGGCCTGCATCTGGTTGTTAAAGCGTTAAGGATTCAGCGCCAAGAACTCAGTCCTTGAGTCTCTGCCTGGCATAGGTCTGCTGCAAAACGACCTGGGTATTGGGTTTGCGGCCATGCGCAAGACTGGTGATGCGATAGACCACATTCGGAATCATATTGAGCGCCAAAAAGTTGTTGGCCACCATGCTGTTGCCGGCACCGTCTTCGGCCACGATCAGGTTCGAGTTCTTGCTGCTTTCGTCGTAAGGCAGCACCTCGATCCAGTACCAGCCGCCCCGGTTGGCGGCACTGCGGTCTGCCAAGATGGGGTTGGCAGGCTTGCTGGCAGTACCCAGCTTGGCGCCGGTGTATTGGCCATAGCGTGCACCGACGGGCGCACCGCCGGTGGGCGTGCTGGTCATCTGTGCCAAGGTGACGCCGCGATCGGCATCACTGTTGTTCCAAAAATCCTGGTTGCCCTGGCGTTTGGTGCACAGCCCATTGCGGCATTTGTAGGTTTGGCTGTCCAACGTAGCCAGCAGCTTACCGACAGATGGCGCTTCCAGAGGGATCTGGTCTGCCGTGCTTTGGCGGCAGACATCACCGGTGCCGCTGCAGACCGATCCGTCGGCATTTTCGTTGCGGATGTCCAGCTCCGCGTCCTGCTGCAACGCTTGTGCGGCTTCAAAGGCGCGCTGGTAATCGGCATCATTGCTGACCAGCATTTCTCCGAACAGGGAGGTGCGTGCCGACCACAGCGCCAGCAGCATGGACAGCATGACAAAGATGATGACGACAAACAGGGCTACGCCGCGTTGCTGGCGGCGCAGTTGGCGCTGGCCGTGAAGGGAGAATCTGCCTTGCATGGTTAGGGCTCTTTTCTGGGGTTACAGCACATTGCCGATCAGCCCCTGGCTGCGCAATTGGTAGACACTGCGAAACACCATGTGCAGGCGTTGGGCGCGAGCGCCGCCAATGGCGCTGCCGCTCATGTCGGTGGCGTCGGCGCTGGCGTAGTCGACCACGGTGGTGCCGTCGCAGTCGGTGTAGCTGGACGTGGAGGGCAGGTTCATGCGCTCGGTGCCATAGAGAACGAGGCAGACTTCAACCCCGGTGACCTGTCCCCAATTGGTGCCGACTCCAGCTGCATTGACGTACTGGATTTTGGGCGCGCCGCTGGCGATGTCGGTCATGCGCAGATAACGGATTCTGAAGTTGGCGACGTTGCCAATCACCGGCTGGGTTGCACCTGAGGTTCCCGTGCAGACCAGGTTGTTGGTGTTGAGTGCAAACGCGCTGGAAATGCGCATAAAGCTGTTGTTGTCCGTTGTGTCCAAGTCTTGCGGGCCGCCTTGGCAATCCCGAGACAGCGACTGTGTGGCAGGCGACGTGTCGTTGAGCGGGTAAACCGGCTCCTTGTAGCGCCGGTAGCCCACGGTGAGCGTGGTGTTCGTACCAATGATGGTGTCAGTAGCAGGGGAAAAGGTCTGTGCCGGATCTGATGAGGTGGCCTTGGCCTCGAAAGCTACCGGCAACGCATACCGGTCTATGTCGGTGCTCGCATTCTTGGTGGCATTGAGGTTGAGGTAGAGCGAGCCCGACTGCCTCAGTTGTTGTCCAATGACACGAAAGGCATATCCGGCCTGTTGCTGCAACTGGCTTGCATCGCTGACGGTGCCCGAGGTGCTGCGCGAAACCATCAGCGCGCCACCTGCGACCGCGACCACCATCAAACCGATGGCGACGCCGACCATCAGCTCCACCAGGGTGATGCCGCGTTGGTACTTTGGTTGGAAGGCGTGGCCCAGATTCGCTGCAGGCACGCTGTTCAGGCCCTTTGTTATTTTGGTGTGCATCTTAGACCCCTGGGCAGAAGTAACGGGCAGTGCTGGTGCCCTTGTAGGGTGCGCAGCGGGCACTGACGGGGATGTACTGCAGGTGGCAGGTATAGCCTTCGCCGCAGCTCACCGCAGTTCCGCTGTCAGCGGCAGCATTGATGGCCGAGCGGTAGTCGCTGTCGGCCCCTTTTCTCTCGTTTTCCCGCCAGCGGATCATTACGCCGAGTTGGCGGCGGTTGGCGGCGACATCCTCGCCTGCGGCAACAAACAGATTGGCATCACCCTTCAGTCGTTCCCTGAGAAATGCTTTCCACTGCGAGACATCGTAGACGGCCAGTTCGGCACCTGTGCAGACGACATCGCTGCAAATCTTGCTGGGTGTTGATGTGTCATCCCAGCCGCTGATATAGCTGCTCATATTGGCCATGGCATTGGGGTTGACCTTCATGCGTTCGCTCAGGTCTTCAATCATCCGGATCGCCTGCTCTCTGCGCACGCTGGTCTGCGTGTCGCTCAGGGTGCGCAGCTGCACGCCCACAATGCCCAGGATGCCCAGCGCGGCGACCAACAGGGCAATGAGCGACTCCAGCAAGCTGATGCCGCGCTGGCTGCGCTGCGTTGCAGAGATTCTCGTCAATCTGCGCATAGGACTTCTTTCTGTATCTGGGCCCGTCATGGGCGACCGTGGGCCGCGTATCAATGGGAACTGCATGGTCAAGGGCAATCCGCAGCGCCTGAGTTCAGACGCTTGATCAAGCCGCCGGGTTGGACGCAAAGCGCTGAGGCTGCGGAATCGCTGCTGCTCGATCCTTGCGGCCAAGCCCGAAAGACGAAGGTCTGTGCAGCGTTATTGCTGAAATGTCCCCAGCGGTCGACACTGATCATGGCGTTCATGGTGGTGCCCGCACTGCTGATCTCCATTTCGGTGCGCGTCGGTGCGCTGGTCTGCTGGAGCGTGATTTCTGATGTGCCGCTTTGTGAGCCGTCCCGGTTGGTGTCCACAAATACCAGCCAACCGCAGCCCCATTGCGCATCACTGCCGGCGTTGGTGCAGCCATTACCGTCGGCCTTTTTGACAATCACCACATTGCCAGCACGACGAATCGCTTCCGAGCGGGCGTAATACAAGGTGGATTGCAGGTCTTCGATGGCACTGCGTACACGCCAGCGCTCGGTCAAACCCTTGAAGCTGGGGAGCGCCAGCGAAGCGAGGATGGCCACGATGGCGACCACGACCAGAAGTTCGATCGCGGTAAAGCCGGCGGTGCGGCGCTGCAGTGACCATTGCCCATATTTCATGAGAATGGATCATAGGGAAGCGCCCTGTCACCAGGGGCGGCGGGCGACGAGCGGGTAGACCGGCGCGACGAGCGGCATCTGCATGCGATGTGTGGTCGCTGAAGCAACGGAAAGACGATCTGCGGCACAATCGCTGGCTGGGCTGGAAAGAATCTCTTATGACTGACATCAACAAAATCCTGCAGCACTGCGAAGCCGTCATCGTCGACCTCGACGGAACCATGGTCGACACCATGGGGGACTTTGCCGAGGCGCTCAACCGCATGTTGGCGGACCTGCAACTGCCGGCGATTGATGTGCAGACCATCGATCCCATGGTGGGCAAGGGCTCGGAGCATTTGCTGCGGGCGGTGCTGAGCCATGTGCTGGCGCAGGGTGGCAAGCCCGCGCCGGCCACCGAGATCGACAACCGCTATGCGCAGGCCTGGGAGCGCTACCAGTACCACTACCTGGCCATCAACGGCCGTTTTTCGCGCGTGTATGACGGGGTGGAGAAAGGTTTGGCGCAGTGGCGCTCCAAGGGGCTGAAGATGGCCTGCCTGACCAACAAACCGCTGGCCTTTGCCGAGCCACTGTTGCGGGCCAAGGGCCTGCGCGATTATTTTGACCATGTGTTTGGCGGCGACTCCTTTGAGCGCAAGAAGCCCGATCCGCTGCCGCTGCTCAAGACCTGCGAGGCGCTGGGCAGCAACCCCGCCCAGACCTTGATGGTGGGCGACAGCAGCAACGATGCTGAGGCGGCGCATAACGCCGGCTGCCCGGTGGTGCTGGTGAGCTATGGCTACAACCATGGCCAGCCCATCCGCGAGGTGCCCGCTACGGGGTATGTCGATGCGCTCAGCGACCTGCAGGCCTGAGCCCCTAGCCACTTGGCGCGGTATTTGAGAGCAAGACGTGGACGGACTGCACCTGACTGCTGACCTGTATGACTGCCAGTGCCCAGCGGCCTGGCTGGTCGATGCGCAGGCGCTGGCTGCGCTGTGCAACCGGGCGGTGGCCGATGCGGGCCTGACCCGCATGCATGACAGCTGGGTGCCGTTTCCCAGCCACAACGGCCAGCCCGGGGGTGTGACCGGGGTGGTGCTGCTGGCCGAGTCGCATGTGGCGATCCACACCTGGCCGGAGCTGGGCCATGTCACGCTCGATGTCTATGTCTGCAATTTCTCGGGCGATAACTCGGCCAAGGCGCAGCAGGTATTGGATGCGTTGGTGGCGGCGCTGCAGCCGCTGCGCTGCCTGCGCCAGCAGCTGCAGCGGGGCAGCCTGCAGGCCAGCCAGGCGGCAGGGGCGGGTCTGATGGGCTGAATTCCCCGGTTTTCTGGTTTTTCCAGCAAGGTTTGTGGATTCGTTTGCTACACTAGGCGCCATGTTCATCCACCACGCAGTCATTACAGGTCGTTCCGACCGGGGAGCTTGGCCCTGGCGTAAGCCTGTATCTATGTCTGTTTGATTGCCGCTGGGTAACACGCCCCAGCGTGCGCCCGAGGGCTGGTTGCAAGACCAGCCCACCAAAGATGAACTGCAGCGCACGATACGCACACATCCAGCGTGCGCTGCTCAAGCTGGGGATGGTTCTTCGTGATCACCGAACTCGAATTCAAAAGTCTGGCCAACCAAGGCTACAACCGCATTCCTCTCGTTGCAGAAGCGTTTGCGGATCTGGAAACCCCTCTCTCCCTGTACCTCAAGCTCTGCCACACGCATGACGATGGCAAGCACAGCTTTTTGCTCGAATCCGTCGTGGGTGGCGAGCGCTTTGGCCGTTACAGCTTTATCGGCCTGCCCGCCCGCAGCCTGCTGCGCGCCAGCGGCTTTGGCGCCGATGCCCGTACCGAGGTCGTCACCGATGGAGTCGTGGTTGAAACCCATGCGGGCAACCCGCTGGATTTCATTGCCGACTACCAAAAACGCTTCAAGGTCGCGCTGTCGCCCGGCTTGCCCCGCTTTTGCGGCGGTCTGGCGGGTTACTTTGGTTATGACGCGGTGCGCTATATCGAGAAAAAGCTGGAGAACAGCTGCCCGCCCGACAGCCTGGGCACGCCCGATATCCTGCTGCTGCAGTGCGAAGAGGTCGCCGTTATCGACAACCTCTCGGGCAAGCTCTACCTGATCGTCTACGCCAACCCGGGCGAGGCCGAGGCCTATTCCAAGGCCAAAAAGCGGGTGCGCCAGCTCAAGGAGCAGCTGCGCTACTCGGTCAGCGTGCCGCAAATCAAGGCAGGCGAGAGCTACCCCTCCGAGCGCAGCTTTGCCAAGGCCGATTACCTCAAGGCGGTGCTGGAGGCCAAGGAGATGATTGCGGCTGGCGACTTCATGCAGGTGCAGGTGGGCCAGCGCATCCAAAAGCGCTATACCGAAAACCCGCTGTCGCTGTACCGCGCGCTGCGCTCGCTCAACCCCAGCCCCTATATGTATTACTACCACTTTGGAGATTTCCAGGTGGTGGGCGCCAGCCCCGAGATTCTGGTGCGCCAGGAACAGGTGGAAGAAGGGCAGAAGATCACCATCCGCCCGCTGGCCGGCACCCGGCCAAGGGGTGCGACGCCGGAGCTGGACAAGGCCACCGAGCTGGAGCTGATGAACGATCCCAAGGAGCGCGCCGAGCATGTGATGCTGATCGACCTGGCGCGCAACGACATTGGCCGCATTGCCAAGACCGGCTCGGTCAAGGTGACCGAGGCCTTTGCGGTGGAGCGCTACAGCCATGTGATGCACATCGTCAGCAATGTCGAGGGCATTTTGAAAGACGGCATGACCAGCATGGACGTGCTCAAGGCCACCTTCCCGGCTGGCACCCTGTCGGGCGCGCCCAAGGTGCATGCGATGGAGGTGATCGACCAGCTCGAACCGGTCAAGCGCGGCATCTATGGCGGCGCTTGTGGTTACCTGAGCTTTGCCGGCGACATGGACTTGGCCATTGCCATCCGCACCGGCGTGATCAAGGACGGCATGCTTTATGTGCAGGCTGCTGCCGGCGTGGTGGCCGACTCGGTGCCCGAGCTGGAATGGAAAGAGACCGAACACAAGGCGCGCGCGCTGTTGCGTGCGGCAGAACTCGTTGAAGAAGGACTGGAATGACCCGCGCTATCGACAAAGTACAAGACTGCAACACCATGGCCGATGTGCGCCGCAATGTGAACGCGCTCGACGACATTCTGGTGCCCTTGCTGGTGGAGCGCGGCGGTTACATGACCCAGGCCGCCAAGGTCAAGAACAACCCCGAGCTGGTGCGCGATGAAGAGCGCATTGAAACCATCGTCAGCCGCGTGCGCGAACGCGCTGCGCTCGAAGGCGGCCAGCCCGATGTGATCGAGGCCATCTACCGCGCGATGATGGAGGCCTACATCGCCTACGAACACCGCGAGCTGGCCCGCCTGCAGGCGGGCGGCACACCCCGGGAGTGACGATGAAAAAACTGTTGATGGTCGATAACTACGACAGCTTTACCTACAACATCGTGCAGTACTTCGGCGAGTTGGGGGTCGAGGTCGTGGTGGTGCGCAATGACGAAACCTCGCTGGAGGCCATCGCCGCCCACCAGCCCGATTGGCTGGTGATCTCGCCGGGACCCTGCTCGCCGGCCGAAGCTGGTATTTCCATCGAGGCGATCCAGCACTTTGCCGGCAAGCTGCCGATTTTGGGCGTCTGCCTGGGCCACCAGGCCATTGGCGCAGCCTTTGGCGGCAAGGTGGTGCGCGCGGTGCAGCAAATGCATGGCAAGACCAGCGTGATCACGACCACGCAAGCGGGGGTGTTTGCCGCATTGCCCGCGCAGTTCACCGTCAACCGCTACCACTCGCTGGTGATCGAGCGCAGCAGCTGCCCCGATTGCCTGGAGGTGACCGCCACCAGTGAAGATGGCGAAATCCAGGGCGTGCGCCACAAGAGCCTGCCCATCCAGGGTGTGCAGTTCCACCCCGAGAGCATCCTCACCGAGCATGGCCACGCCATGCTGAAGAACTTTCTGGAGCAGCGCTGATGAGGGCGCTGCAGCCGTTGCCGATGGTCATCGCAGCTGGCTGCTTGCTCCCTCTCAGCCCCGACACCTGACCCCCCAGATACAGCGAGAACCTCCATGTCGATTACTCCCCAAGAAGCGCTGCAGCGCACCATCGAGCACCGCGAGATCTTCCACGACGAGATGCTGCACCTGATGCGCATGATCATGCAAGGCGAGCTGTCCCCGGTGATGACGGCCTCCATCCTGACGGGCCTGCGCGTCAAGAAAGAAACGATTGGCGAGATCAGCGCCGCCGCCCAGGTGATGCGCGAGTTCTCCAACAAGGTCCATGTGGCCGAGCGCCAGCACCTGGTCGACATCGTCGGCACTGGCGGTGATGGCGCCAACACCTTCAATATCTCCACCTGCTCGGTGTTTGTGATTGCTGCCGCAGGTGGCAAGGTCAGCAAGCATGGTGGACGCAGTGTCTCCAGCAAGTCGGGCAGTGCCGATGTGATGGAAGCGCTGGGCGTCAATATCCAGCTGAACCCCGAGCAGATTGCCCAGAGCATTGCCCAGGTGGGTATCGGCTTTATGTTTGCGCCCAACCACCATCCGGCGATGAAGAACGTGGCTCCGGTCCGCAAGGAGCTGGGTGTGCGCACCATCTTCAATATCCTGGGCCCGCTCACCAATCCGGCCGGTGCCCCCAATATTTTGATGGGCGTGTTCCACGAAGATCTGGTCGGTATCCAGGTGCGGGCCCTGCAGCGCCTGGGCGCTGAGCATGCGCTGGTGGTCTATGGCCGCGATGGCCTGGACGAAATCAGCCTGGGTGCCAGCACCCTGGTGGGCGAGCTCAAGGACGGCGTGGTTCGCGAATACGAGATCCATCCGGAAGACTTTGGTATACAGATGGTTGGCACCCGCGCGTTCCGCGTGGACAATGCCGAGCAGTCCAAGGCCATGCTGATGGGCATTCTGCAAGGCGAGCAAGGCCCTGCGCGCGATATCGTCTGCCTCAACGCCGGTGCGGCACTGTATGCGGCCAATGTGGCCAGCTCGATTGAAGACGGCCTGCAGCGCGCCCGCGCCGCGATTGACAGCGGTGCAGCTCTGCAAAAGCTGCAGGACCTGGTCGTGCTGACGCGCCAGCTGGCCGCCTGAGCGGGCGGCCCCCCAAACAAGGAAAAAAATATGTCCGATATTCTCAAAACCATTTGCGAAGCCAAAGCCATTGAAGTGGCCGACGCCAAAAAGCGCTACCCCTTCGAGGCCATGCGCCGCGATGCCGAAAGCCGTGTGCTGACCCGTGACTTTGTGGGCGCGCTGCGCAGCAAGATCGACCAAGGCCAGGCGGCGGTGATTGCCGAGGTGAAAAAGGCCAGCCCCAGCCAAGGGGTGATCCGTGCCGACTTTGACCCGGCCGACATCGCCCAGAGCTATATGGTCGGCAATGGCAAGGTCAGCGCCGCCTGCCTGTCGGTGCTGACGGACCGCCAGTTTTTCCAGGGCGAGCCTGATTTTCTGAAGCAAGCCCGGGCCAGCACCTTGCTGCCCGTGCTGCGCAAGGATTTCATGATCGATCCCTACCAGATCTATGAATCGCGTGCGATGGGCGCCGACTGCGTGCTGCTGATTGCCGCCTGCCTGGACGATGCCCAGATGGCCGAGATGGAGCAGATTGCCCGCAGCCTCGACATGGCGGTGCTGGTGGAAGTGCATGACGGCGCTGAGCTGGAGCGCGGCTTGAAGCTCAAGACGCCGCTGATTGGCATCAACAACCGCAACCTGCGCACGTTTGAAGTCAGCATCCAGACCACCTTGGATCTGCAAAAGCAGGTGCCCGCCGACCGCCTGCTGGTGACCGAGTCGGGCATTGCCAGCCCTGAAGATGTCAAGACCCTGCGCGATGCCGGTATCCACGCCTTCCTGGTGGGCGAGGCCTTTATGCGCGCCGATGAGCCGGGTGACGCGCTGGCCAAGCTGTTCGCCTAAGCGCCTAAGCCCCAACCCGGTAGCGGTGCAAGGCCGCTACTGCGCTGCGCGTGTTTTGGCCAGCGCTGCCTCAAACCATTGCTGGCTGCGCAGCTCGGGCTGGCCGGGGCAGCGCACTAGGTAGGGCTTGCTGGAGACGCTGCTTTGGCTGGCAGCGCGCGCGATAAAGTCCTCGGTCGTAGGCACCAAGGCCTTTTTTTGCAGATAGCTGTACTTGCGCTGCAAATGCTCAGTCGCCTGGCTGGCGTTGTACCACTGGCCATTGCGAGAGAACTCACAGCCCGATTGCTGCAAGGCCTTGAACAGCGATTGAATCTCCCGCTCCGTGGTGGTGGTCGCGTTGCTGCTGGTTTGTGCACTTGCTGCCAGGCTGAACAGCAAACAGGCCGTGGCCAGGGCCTGGGTCCATGGGTTTCGTTGGTAGGGCATAGCGCATCCTGTGGTGTGGTGGGTCGGCCAGCGGTTGCGGCGCTGTGCTAGTATCAATTGCGAATAATTCCCATTCCTTAAGTTGTGGTGGTGGGAATTTTTTCCGCTTCTTCCGATTGATCTTGGGCTAGCGTTCCCTGCCAAGCAGGGGCCGCCGGCCTGTTTGCCGTTGTCTTTCCATGAGTATCCATGATCGCATTGCAGCTCGGGCGCCCAGCGCCTTTGTTTTACCCTTGTCGCCTCGTCTGCTGGGGCTCGCTGCCAGTGCAGCGCTGGGGCTGATGGTGTTGGGCGGATGCGCTAGCGCGCCTGATCGGGCACAGCCTGTCCAGTCCCTGGGTGTGGGGCAAACGGTGCAAGGCCTGCTCGCCGCTGGGGCGCAGCAGCGCTGGCAACTCGATGCCCAGCAAGTGCCCGCCGGCAGCGTGGTGCGCGGTGAGGTCGATGGCAGCGGTGTGCAGCTGGATGTGCAAGATGCCGCAGGCCGCCATGTGCGGCGCCTGCTGCGCAGCGATGGGGTGGGGGAAGGCTTTAGCTGGCAGGCCCAGGCGGGCCAGCAATTGGTGCTGCATTGGAATGCCCAGCCGGCCATCGCCTACAGCCGCAGTGGCGCAGAGGCAGCCCCGCTCCCGGCACAGGCCAGGCCCGGCCATTACCGCATCGAGATTCAACGGGCCTGGGCGCCCCGCGCCGACCAGACGGTGGCCTTGCCCAACAAGCCGGTGCAAAGCCCGCGCCTGCAAGCCTTGGTACGCCAGCTGGCAGGCGGTGGCGATACCGCCGCCTTCTGGCACGAGATGGCCGCCAGCGGCACACCCCTGGTGGAGCCCTGGAGCGACAAAGAGCGGCTGGTGACTTTTTTGTGGCGTGGCGCGCAGCACAGCGTGCGCCTGTTTGGCAGCCCCTCGGGCAACCATGAATCGCTGCAGCGACTGGGTGAGACGGACGTCTGGTGGAGCAGCTTTGTGATGCCCAGCGATGCCCGGCTCAGCTACGGGCTGGCACCCGATGTGCCCAATACCGAAGGCACCGCGATGGAGCAGCGCCGCAGCATTTTGGCCACCTTGCAGCGCGACCCTTTGAACCCGCGCAGCTGGGCGGCTTCTGACGATGGGGGTGTTGCAGCAGATAAGTACCAGGGTCGCTCGGTGCTGCAACTGCCCGATGCGCCGGCGCAGCCCTGGTCGCAGCCGGCCAACGCGCCCTTGCCGGGTGACCTGCAGCGCCACTGGCTGCCATCGCCCGCGTTGGGCAATGGCCGCGATATCTGGATCTACCGCCCGGCCGGCTGGGCCCAGGCCGCCCAGGACCAACGCGCTTTGCTGGTGCTGTTCGATGCCCATGCCTATTTGCGCCAGGTGCCCACGCCGCAGATCGTCGAGCGCCTGCAGGCGCAGGGCCTGATTCCGAACACGGCGGTGGTGCTGGTGGCCAATGCCAGCAGCGAGCTGCGCAATACCGAGCTGCCGCCCAACCCGGTATTTGCCGATTTCATGGGCCTGCAGCTGATGCCCTGGCTGGCCGCGCAAGGGCTGGACGTGCCTGCTGCGCGCACGGTGATTGCCGGCTCCAGCTACGGCGGGCTGGCATCGAGCTATATGGCCCTGCGCCACCCGGAGCGTTTTGGCAATGTGCTGAGCCTGTCGGGATCGTACTGGTGGGCCCCTGCCGATGAGGCACCCAATGCCATGGCGCGCTGGTGGGCAGAGTCCCCTCGCAAATCCGTGAATTTCTACCTGGATGCTGGTCTGTATGAGAGCGCAAGGGGCGGGCAGGCGGGCATTCTGGAGACCAGCCGCGCGCTGGGCGATGTGCTGCGGGCAAAAGGCTACCGGGTGACCCAGCTGGAGCACAGCACGGGCCACGACTATGTGCATTGGCAAGGCTCGATCGCCTGCGGCCTGGTGGCACTGCTCAATCCGGCAGCACTGCCCACGCAAGCAGCATGCAAAGGGCGATAGCCGATGACCGGCGGGCGCCCGCGCAGCGTGCACAATGCGGGCATGCAACTGACATCTGAAGCGCTTCATGACCACCAGGTGGCTGCCGGCTGGCAAGCCACCGTCGACCAATTCTTCGAAAGCCCCAAGGGCCAGCAGCTGTCGCAGTACCTGCAGCAGCGCCTGGATGCCGGGGCGGTGGTCTTCCCACCCGAGCCCCTGCGCGCCTTGCGCCTGACCCCGCCTGAGAGCGTGCGCGTGGTCATCCTTGGGCAAGACCCCTACCATGGGCGCGGCCAGGCTGAGGGCCTGGCTTTTTCCGTCGCCTCGGGCGTGCGCTTGCCGCCGTCGCTGCAAAACATCTTTAAGGAGATGCAGCGTGATTTGGGCGTGCCGTTCCCGCCTTTCCCCGATCCGGGTGGCAGCCTCGTCAAATGGGCCACCCATGGCGTGCTGCTGCTCAACACCTGTTTGACGGTGGAAGAGGGCCAGGCCGCCAGCCACAGTGGCAAGGGCTGGGAGCTGCTCACCGATGCCCTCATCCGCCAGGTGGCCCAGAGTGACAAACCGGTGGTCTTCATGCTTTGGGGCAACCATGCGCAAAGCAAGCGCGCGCTGATTCCGCAGGACCGGGGCCACCTGGTGCTGACCAGCAACCACCCATCGCCCTTGTCGGCCTTGCGCCCGCCGGTGCCCTTTATCGGCAATGGGCATTTCAGCCAGGCGCAGGCGTTTCGCAAGCAGTTGGGCCTGTAGCCAGCGCTTTTTAGCGCGGGCTTGGCACCGCCTGCAGCTGCTGCACCAGCAGCCCCAAAAAGGCCTGGGCAGCGGCGGGCAGCTGCCGTCCCGCCAGGGTTTGCACCTCGATGTCACGCAGGTCCAGCCCGGCATCGCTCAAAGGGCGGGCGACCAGGCTGCCCGCTGCCAGCATATGGCGCACCCCCACTTCGCTGGAGACGGTGACCCCGCCGCCGTGCAGCGCAAAATTGAGCAAGGTCTTGGCGTGGTTGGTGGTCAGCACCGGATCCAGCTGCAGGCCCTGGCGGCTGCAGGCCAGGTCGATCATCTGGCGGATCGCCGTCTCGGCCGGTGGCAAGGCCAGCGGGTGGCGGGCCAAATCGGCCAAGGTGAGCGATGCCTGGCCGGCCAGCACATGGCCGGGCGGCAGCACCGCCAGCACCGGCGCGCTTTGGCGGTGCACCACGGCAATGTTCTTGAGCGGCGAGATGCTGAAACGCAGGCCAATATCGGCCTCACCGGCCAGCAGCTTGGCGGAGACCTGCAAGGTCGGCACCATGCTCACCTCAAACCGCAGGCCCGGGTGCAGGCGCGCAAAGGCCACGCAGGCCTGGGGCAGCAGTTCATTGGCAAAGGCATCCGAGGTGGCGATACGCACCAGGCCGGCGCGCAGGCTGTCGAGCGCATGGATGGCATCGATCGCCTGCTCGGCATCCAGGCTGATGCGGCGCGCCAGCTCGGCCAGAATCTGCCCGGCTGCTGTGGGCTGCATGCCCCGCGCATGGCGCTCAAACAGCGCCGTGCCCAGCTGGGCCTCCAGCCCGCTGATCTGGCGGCTGACGGCCGAGCTGGCCACATGCAGGCGCAAGGATGCAGCGCTGACCGAGCCGCACTGCACCACCTCATGGAAGTAGCGCAGGGCGGTGTCCTGCAGATGCGCGGGCTGGCGGTTGGGCATGGAAGTATTGCTGAAATGGATAGGCCAAGCATAAACCCATTGCCGGATCGGCAAAGCTACCTTGCCAAATCGGTGGTGGTGCCTGCTGTCACAGGCTTTTAATATGCAAAGCTTCACGCAGGCGCCTTTGCCCCCGCGCGCATGGCATACCCGCTGTGGGCGCATAAGAACCGGTTGTTCTGGCCCGCGCCACAAGCGCAGAGTGCTTCGCAGATGTTTTGCAACTCGCTCACCACCATGCCAACTAACGCTTCTCTTCTTTCTTGCCTGCCTGCCCGCCGGCCGCTGCTCGCCGGCCTGGCCGCTGGCGTGGCCCTGGCCATGCTGCCCCAGTTTGCCGCTGCGCAAAGCAGCTCATGGCCTGATCGCGCGATCCGCGTCATCGTGCCGTTTCCGCCCAGTGGTGCCACCGATCTGGTCGCCCGCGTGGTGGCGCAAAAGGTGTCGCAGGAGCTGGGCCAGGCGCTGGTGATTGACAACCGCCCCGGCGCGGGCGGCACCATTGGCACGGCCGAGGCGGCCAAGGCCAGCGCCGATGGCTACACCCTGCTGTTCACCACCAGCAGCACCCATGCGATCTCGCCGCACCTGATGCCCAAGCTGGCCTACCGCGCGGACAAGGACTTCACGCCGATTGCCCATGTGGCCGATGCCGCCAGCGTGCTGCTGGTCACCAACTCGCTGCCCGTCAAGACCGTGCAGGAGCTGATCAGCTATGCCAAGGCCAACCCCGGCAAGCTGAACTACGCCACCAGCGGCAATGGCACCATCGTGCACCTGAACACGGCGGCCTTTGCAGCCCAGGCCGGCATCACCTTGACCCATGTGCCCTACAAGGGCACGGCCCAGTCCATCAGCGATCTGGCCACCGGCCAGGTGCATATGCTGTTTGACTCCATCCCCACCGGCATGCCCCATGTGGCCAGCGGCCGCCTGCGTGCGCTGGCCGTCACCAGCGCCGAGCGCACCCAGCTCGCGCCCCAGCTGCCCACGGTGGCCGAATCGGGTCTGCCCGGCTACGCGTCGGTGACCTGGTTTGGTGTGTATGCACCCGCGGGCTTGAAGCCGGAGCTGACCGCCAAGGTCAATGCCGCCTTCAACAAGGCCATGCAAAACCCAGACGTCATCGCCAGCCTGGCCAAGCTGGGCGCTGAAGTGGCCAAGCCCGGCACGCCAGCGCAGTTTGCTGATCTGGTGAAGGCCGACAGCGCACGCTGGGCCAAGGTCATCAAAGACAACCACATCACCTTGGACTAAGTTCCGCACCGCCATCCCTGACACCCCGATTGCATTCAGAAAGACAAGACATGACCACCGTGAAAGACTGGGCCCAGCCCTATGCCTCGCAGCGCTCGCCCATCCTGGGCCGCAATGTGGTGAGCACCTCGCAACCGCTGGCCGCGCAGGCAGGCCTGCGCATGCTGCAAGCGGGCGGCAATGCGGTGGATGCGGCACTGGCCGCCGCGATGACCTTGACAGTGGTGGAGCCCACGGGTTGCGGCATTGGCAGTGATGCTTTCGCGATTGTCTGGGACGGGCAGGAGCTCCATGGCTTGAACGCCTCGGGCCGTGCACCTGCAGGCTGGACGCCGGAATACTTTGAGAAGCTGGGCGGCATCCCCGAAAAGGGCTGGAATGCGGTCACCGTGCCCGGCGTGGTCTCCGGCTGGGTGGAGTTGTCCAAGCGCTTTGGCAAGCTGCCCTTTGCGCAGGTGGCGCAACCGGCAATCGACTATGCGCGCCACGGTTTTGCGGTGTCGCCGACGATTGCCAAGCTCTGGGCGCTGGGCCTCGCCAAGCTGGGCGACCAGCCCGGCTTCAAGGAATGCTTTGCGCCGGACGGCCAGGCACCGCAGGCGGGCAGCTGGTTCACAAGCGAGGCGCATGCCTGCACCCTGGAAGAGATTGCCGAGACCCTGGGTGAATCGTATTACCGGGGCGCGCTGGCGCAAAAAATGGCAGCGCACAGCCAGGCCAACGGCGGCGTGATGACGGTCGAGGACCTGGCCGCCCACCGCTGCGACTGGGTGGGTACGGTGGCCCAGCCCTTTGGCGACTCGGTGGTGCATGAGATTCCGCCCAATGGCCAGGGCATTGCCGCGCTGATCGCGCTGGGCCTGCTCGATGCCATCGGTATTGGCGACCAGCCGCTGGACAGCACCGAGACCGTGCACCTGCAGATCGAGGCGATGAAGCTGGCGCTGGCCGACCTGGCCCAGTACAACGCCGATATCGACCATATGCGCGTCAAGCCCCAGCAGGATCTGCTGAACCCCGCCTACCTGGCCGAACGCGCCAAGCTGATTGACCGCAGCAAGGCCAGCGTTGCCAGCTATGGCGCGCCCAAGCCGGGTGGCACGGTCTACCTGACGGCCTGCGATGAGAGCGGCATGATGGTGTCCTTCATCCAGTCCAACTACATGGGTTTTGGCTCAGGCGTGGTGGTGCCGGGCACCGGCATCAGCCTGCAAAACCGGGGGGCTGGCTTCACCACCGAGGCGGGCCATGCCAACCAGGTGGCACCGGGCAAGCGCCCCTCGCACACCATCATCCCCGCCTTTGCGATGCATGCCGATGGCACGCCGCAGATGGCCTTTGGCGTGATGGGCGGCCCGATGCAAAGCCAGGGCCATGTGCAGATGGCCGTGCGCGTGCTGCGCTATGGCCAAAACCCGCAGGCCGCCGCAGACGCGCCGCGCTGGCGCGTGACCGGTGGCAACCAGGTCTCCGTCGAACTGGGCTTTGATCCGCAGGTGATTGCCGCACTGCGTGCGCTGGGCCATGAAGTGAGCATCGAAGAAGGCCATGGCGTGTTTGCCTTTGGCGGTGCGCAGCTGATTCTGCGCGAGGGCGGGCACTATGTGGCTGGCTCCGATCCGCGCAAGGATGGCCAGGCGGTCGCCTACTGACGCACCGATAAAGCAAACACACCCAGGGCGCCACCGGACTGGTTTCGGTGGCGCTTTTTTTATCGATGCAGGCTATGCAGGCAGCCTTCAGGCGTCGGGATCAGCGCGATTCGCGCACCGACAGCCAGGCGCTGAGCGCACCGCCCAGCGCAATGGCCACCATGCCCAGCACCGCCCAGTGGTCGGGGATATGGCCGTAGAGCAGCCAGCCGGCGAACACGGCAAAGGGGATCTGGCTGTAGAGAAACGGCGATATGGTGGCCGGTTTGGCATGCTCATAGGCCTTGAGCAGCATCAGGTGGCCAATGGTGCTGCCCACGCCCATGGCCAGCGCCGCCAGCCACAGCGCGGCGCTGCTGGGCAGCTGCCAGAACCAGGGCAGGCTGGCGGTGGTCAGCACCAGGGCCAGCAGGCTGGTGTAGATCTGGGTGGTGACGGGCCGCTCTCTGCCCGCCATCTGGCTGCTGACGATCTGGTAGGCCGTGTTGGCTGCCAGCTGCAGCAGTGGCCAGATGAGCGCGCCGCCGCTGAAATTGGCACTGCCCGGACGGATGATGACCACGGTGCCCAAAAAGCCCATGGCCACCAGCACCCAGCGCAGGGGGCTGACGGGTTGCTTGAGCCAGAGGGCGGCCACCAGGGTCATGGCCAGCGGCGTCATCGCCACCACCGCCGTGAACTCGGCCAGTGGCAGGTAGCGCAGGCTCATCATCGCGCAGGCATTGCTGCTGCAAAAAAGGGCGGCACGCGCCACCTGAAAGCGCGGGTGGCGGGTGTGGAACACCGCACTGCCGTACTGGTACACGCCCCAGCCTACGGTGAACACCGATTGCAGCATGTAGCGCAGCCACAGCGCCATCAACAACGGCAGCAGCGCGCCGGCGTATTTGGAGCCGGTATCGAGCAGGCAAAAGCAGGCACAGGCCAGCACTGTCAGCACGATGCCGGTGAGGGCCGAGCCTTGGCCGGGGCGGCGGGGTGGGGGTGTGCTGGTGCCAGTGGTTTCGGGCACGCTGGCAGCGCTGTCCGCTGCAAAAGCGGGAGGGGAGGTCAGGCCTCTGGCAGGCAGCGCGGAGGCTTGGGAGGGTGCTGTCGGGGAAGTCACGCGGGCAAGGGCACCATGCGGCGGCCGGTCTCCTGCGGAGTCGATGGGCTGGCGGGGTGTGGCTCCATTGTAGAAAGCTGCCCACCGCTGGGGCGCCTTGCGTGGCGTGGTAGCTGCAGTTCTGGCCCGGCACTGTCCGTTCAGCGACAGTGCTGCGATGGTTTGCGCCTGCTCAGGGTTTGTACCCGCCGACAACCGAGGGGGACATAACAGCGTGTTACCATTCAAATGAGAACGATTCGCAAGTGTGTCAAGTAATGTAAAGCCTCCGGGCGCTGCAGGCTGGGCATCCGCCAAGCGATGTTTCCATTCCACCAACCGCTGGGGCCAAGGCTGCGGGCGCAAGATGAACGTAGCCATACGCTCTTGGGCCAGGCGCATGCAGGGGCTGCCGGCATTCTGACCCAAGGATGTTCCATGTCGCGCTTTGCTACCTCCACCGTCAACCGCCGCCAGTCGCTGCTGCAGCTGGGTGCTTTGGTGACCCTGCCCTGGGCGGCAGGCGCCGCATCGGCGCAGCAGACCTTGGCGGTGCAGCAAGCGGGCGGCACGGTGCAGGTGCCGGTCAAGCCCAAGACCATTCTGGTGTTTGACCTGGCCGCGCTCGACTGCCTGCGCGCGCTGGGCGCCGAGGTCAAGGGCGTGCCCGAGGTGGTGAAGTTCCCGCCGGTGCTGGAGCAGTACGCCAGCAAGGACTATGTCCGCATCGGCAGCCTGTTCGAGCCCAACTACGAGGTGGTCAAGGGCCTCAAGCCCGATGTGATCGTCGCCGGTGGCCGCTCGGCCGCCAAGGTGGCCGAGCTGTCCAAGATTGCACCGACCCTGGACCTGACGGTGGACAACACCCAGCCGGTGGCCAGCGCCTTTAAGCATTTGAAGATTCTGGGCGAGATGGTGGGCAACCAGGCCCAGGCCCAAACGCTGATGGCTGCGATGCAGGCCGATATCGACAAGCTCAAGGGCCTGACGGCCAACAAGGGCACCGGCCTGATGGTGATGACCAATGGCGGCAAGTTGAGCGCCTATGGCCCGGGCTCGCGTTTTGGCATGCTGCACGATGTGTACGGCATTCCCGCCGCCAACAAGGACATCAAGGTGGCCGGCCACGGCCAGGCGATCTCCTTCGAGTTCATCCTCAAGACCAACCCGGACTGGCTGTTTGTGCTGGACCGCGATGCCGCCATTGGCCGCGAAGGCGCATCGGCCGCCAAGCTGCTGGACAACCCGCTGGTCAATGCCACCAAGGCGGCCAAGAAAAAGCAGATCGTGTATCTGAACTCGGCCAACTGGTACCTGCTGGGCAATGCCAGCCCCGGCTCGCTGCATGACGATGTGACGCAGCTGATCAACGCTTTCTCCAAGGCCTGATTGGCGTGCTGAGCCAGCCCCTGTTGCGAGCCACAGCATGATGTCCACGATCGAAAAAGCGCCAGGCGGCGGGCGCGGCCTTGCGCTGCGGCCGCTGGCTTTTGCGCTGCCGGCCATTGCCTTGCTGGCGCTGCTGGCTTTTATCAGCCTGCTGGTGGGGGTGAGCGATGTGTCGGTCAGCACCTTGCTGCGCCTGTTCTCCCACAACGACGATGACATGGCCACCCAGGTGCTGGTGGCCAGCCGCGTACCGCGCACCTTGGCGCTGCTGCTGGCGGGCAGCGCCATGGCGGTGGCCGGCCTGCTGATGCAGATGCTGGCGCGCAACCACTATGTGGAGCCCACGACCATGGGCACGGCCGAATCGGCGGGCATGGGCATGCTGATCGGCATTCTGTGGTGGCCCGATATGCCGGTTTTTGCCAAGATGGGCCTGGCGGCAGTGTTTGCACTGGCGGGCACGGCCTTGTTTTTGGCCGTGCTCACCCGCATACGGCTGCGCTCGGCGCTGATCGTGCCCCTGGTCGGCCTGGTGCTGTCGGGCGTGATCGAATCGGCCACCACCTTTATCGCCTACCGTTTTGACCTGATGCAGGCGGCGCGCTCCTGGATGACGGCCGATTTCTCGGCCATCGTGCAAGGCCGCTATGAAATGCTCTGGCTGTCGCTGGGCATCACGGTGCTGGCCATGCTGGCCGCCGATCGCTTTACCGTCGCCGGCATGGGGCAGGAATTTGCCACCAACCTGGGCCTGAACTACAAGCGCCTGGTGGCCCAGGGCGTGGTGGTGGTGGCCGTTGTCACCGCTTCGGTGATCGTGACGGTGGGCATCATTCCCTTTGTTGGCCTGATCGTTCCCAATCTGGTGCGCCTGGTGGTGGGGGACAACGTGCGCAAGTCTGTGCTCTGGGTCGCCTGGGCAGGGGCCTTGATGGCCTTGTGCTGCGACCTGATCGGCCGCCTGGTGATTGCGCCCTATGAGGTGCCGATTGGCACGGTGATGGGTGTGCTGGGCAGTGCCATGTTCCTGGCCCTGCTGCTGTCGCGCCGCAAGCGCATGGGAGGCTGAGATGAACACGATGTCTCCTGCGCCTGCCGTGGCAGAGCCCGTACCCGCGTCTTGGCTGGGAACGCCTGCGCGCCGGCTGTGGCTGCTCGTGGCCCTGGCGCTGCTGGCCAGCCTCTACTTTATGACCAGCCAGGTGCAGGCCGAATGGAGCTTTGTGCTGCCGCTGCGGGGCAAAAAGCTGGCAACCATGTGGACGGTGGCCTTTGCCATCGGCGTCTCCACGGTGCTGTTCCAGACGGTGACCAACAACCGCATCCTCACCCCTGCGGTGATGGGCTTTGACGCGCTGTTCCAACTGATCCAGTCGGTGCTGGCCTTTAGCTTGGGCGCGGCGGCGATGCAGATTCCCGAGTTGTCGCGCTTTGGCATGAATGTGGGGCTGATGGTGCTGCTGTCCACCAGCCTGTTTGTCTGGCTGTTCCGGGGCCAGGCCAGCAACCTGCATCTGCTGCTGCTGGTGGGCATTGTGGCGGGCATCTTTTTTCGCAGCCTCAACAACTTTGTCTGGCGCGTGATGGACCCCAATGAGTTCACCGTGCTGCAAGACCGCTTGTTTGCGAACTTCAACACCGTCTCGCTGCCCTTGCTGCTGCTGTCCCTGCCGGTGATCGCTTTGGTAGGCCTCTGGGTCTGGCGCCAGCGCCATATGCTCGATGTGCTGGCGCTGGGGCGCGATGTGGCCGTGAACCTGGGGGTCAACTACCAGCGCGCGGTGATGGGCGTGCTGGTGGTGGTGGCGATTCTGGTGTCGGTGTCGACCGCGCTGGTCGGGCCGGTGACCTTTTTTGGGCTGCTGGTGAGCAATATGGCCTACCAGCTGATGCACAGCCACCAGCACCGCTACACCCTGGCCGGCTCGGTGCTGCTGGGCGGCCTGCTGTTGGTGGGCGGGCAGATGGTGCTGGAGCGGCTGTTTGGCTTCAACACCTCGCTGTCCATCGTGGTGGAGTTTCTGGGCGGACTGACCTTCATCTATCTCTTAGTGCGCAAGGCCAAGGGCTGAGCGCGGTGACATGCCATGATTGAAACCGAAAAACTGCGCAAAACCCATGGCACCACGACGGTGCTGCACGATGTGAGTTTGCGCATTCCCCAGGGCCAGCTGACGGCCATCATCGGGCCCAATGGCGCGGGCAAATCCACAGCGCTGTCCTTGATCAGCCGGCTGATGCCCATGACCTCGGGCACGGTGCGCATCGAGGGCCAGGACATCACCACCACCGCCAGCGATGCGCTGGCCCGCGTGATGGCCATCTTGCGCCAGGACAACCAAAGTGCGCTGCGCCTGACGGTGCGCGACCTGGTGGCCTTTGGCCGCTTTCCGCATTCCAAGGGCCGGCTGACGGAGGAGGACCGGGTGCAGGTCGATGCCGCGCTGAGCTACCTCAAGCTGCAACCGCTGGGCGAGCGCTTTCTCGATGAGCTATCGGGTGGCCAGCGCCAGCGCGCCTATATCGCCATGGTGCTGTGCCAGAACACGCGCTATATCTTGTTTGATGAGCCGCTCAACAACCTGGACATGGCCCATGCCGTG
Organism: Comamonas sp. BIGb0152; assembly: GCF_024809975.1. Taxonomy (GTDB): domain Bacteria; phylum Pseudomonadota; class Gammaproteobacteria; order Burkholderiales; family Burkholderiaceae_C; genus Comamonas. Next base: position 148,796 of record NZ_JANUDY010000007.1, on the reverse strand, counting down.
GGCATGATGAAGCTGCTGCGCCAGGCAGTGCAAGAGGCCGGCAAGACCGTGGTGGTGGTGCTGCACGACATCAACTTTGCCGCCAGCTATGCCGACCACATCATCGCGATGAAGGCCGGTGCGCTGTACTGCGAAGGGCCGCCCGAAGTGGTGGTGCGCGATGAGGTGCTGAGCGACCTGTATGAAATCCCCGTGCAGGTGCATGAGATAGGCGGCAGGCGCTTCTGTGACTATTTCTGATTTCGCCTTTGTTTGGTAGATGGGCGGCGGGCGCAAGCCCCACCGCACAGGCAACCCTAGGAGCCACCGCCATGGCGAAAGATATTCTGGTCAAGGATAAAAAGCGACTGAGCCTGCAGACCTGGGCTTTGGAAGAGGGCTTTTCGACCTTTGGCCGTGACCCGGCCAGCCGCTTGGTGCTGGACGACCCCAGCGTGAGCCGCAGCCATGGCGCCTTTTTCTTGCGCGAGCGTGCAGGCGTGCTGACTTTAGAAGACCACGGCAGCACGAATGGCACGCTGGTCAATGGCGTGCCGATCAAGCGCAAGATTCTGTACGCTGGCGATGTCGTGCAGATCGGCGATTTTCAGCTCTATATCTTGCAGGGATCGGCCGCGCAGGGGCGGCCGGGGCCCGAGGCCGGCAGGGGCAGGGCCTGAGCCGGCCTAGCCTTTAGCAAGCCGAAGGCGACTGCTCGGTGCTGGTATCGGCAGCGGCGGGCTCTGTCTTGCGCTGCAGCAGCATCGAGTCGCCATAGCTGAAGAAGCGGTACTGCTGCGCAATCGCGTGTTGGTACAGGCCCATGATGTGCTCGTAACCGGCAAAGGCGCTGACCAGCATCATCAGGCTGCTCTTGGGCAGGTGGAAGTTGGTGACCAGCATGTCCACCACGCGGTACGGAAAGCCCGGCGTGATAAAGATCGTGGTGTCGTCCGAGAGCTGGCCGGTGCGGGCCCAGGATTCGAGCGTACGCACGGTGGTGGTACCCACGGCCACCACGCGGCCACCGCGCAGGCGGCAACGCTCCAGCGCTGCCAGGGTGGGCAGCGGGATGTTGTACCACTCGCTGTGCATCTGGTGGTCTTTGAGGTTCTCGGTCTTGACCGGCTGGAAGGTGCCCGCGCCCACATGCAAGGTCACGCTGGCGCGCTCCACGCCCTTGGCCTCCAGGGCCGCCAGCACCTTGTCGTCAAAGTGCAAGGCAGCGGTCGGGGCCGCTACGGCGCCCGGGTTCTTGGCAAACACGGTCTGGTAGCGTTGCTCGTCCTCGGCCTGGTTGGGGTCCTGGCCGGACTGCTGCTCGCGCTCTATATAAGGGGGCAGGGGGATGTGGCCGTGCTGCTGCATCAGCTCCCAGGGTGATTCGCCGTTGGGGCCGCTCAGGCGCAGGCGGAACAGCGCGCCCATCTCGTTGGGCCAGCGACCCAGCAAGGTGGCGTCAAAACCACCGGCCTTCTTGCCGCCCATCATGTGCAGCACGCCGCCCACGGCCGGCTTCTTGCTGACCTTCATGTGCGCGACGACTTCGTTGTCCTGCAGCACGCGCTCGATCAGCAGCTCGATCTTGCCGCCGCTGGACTTTTCGCCAAAGATGCGCGCCTTGATCACCTGGGTGTCGTTGAAGACGAGCAGGTCGCCGGCTTGCAGCAGATCGGGCAGCTCGTGGAAGCGGCGGTCCACCAGGGTGGATTCACGCGCATCCAGCAAGCGGGAGCCACTGCGCTCGGCAGCCGGGTGTTGGGCAATCAGGGCTTCGGGCAGTTCGAAATCGAAATCGCTCAGTTGAAAAGTGCGGCGGGCACCGGAGAAGGCAGTCATTCTTGGCTCATGCAGGCGGAACACACCTGCAGCTCACAGGGATCAAAACAAGGGGGCGATTGTGCCACTGCGGCAGAGGCGCAGCAGGCCACGCGGGCTTGGGCCCGATGGTGGCGGTCTCCTACTTGCTTGGACAGTGAGGTTGCTATAGTGGCCCGATGCAACGACTTCGCAATTGCTTGAGCGTATGGCTGGTCTGGGTTCTGGGCGTTCTGGTGGCGCCCGCTGCCGGGGCGGCGCAGGAAGAAACCTTGCGCGTGGGCTCCAAGCGCTTTACCGAATCCTATGTGCTGGCCGAGATCATGGCCCAGCAGGCCCAGGCCGCCGGCGTGAAGACGCAGCTGCGCCAGGGCCTGGGCAATACCGCCATCGTCTACGAGGCGCTGCGCTCCGGCCAGATCGATGTCTATGCCGAATACAGCGGCACCATTGCGCTGGAAATTGCCAAGCATGCCCAAGGCAGCGATGTGGCCGCGCTGAACCAGGCGCTGGCACCGCAGGGCCTGGCGGTGGGCGTGCCGCTGGGTTTTAACGATGGCTATGCGCTGGCCATGCGCCGCGCGCAGGCCCAGGAGCTGGGCATCCGCAGCTTGAGCGACCTGGCGCGCCACCCCACATTGCGCTTTGGCCTGTCCAACGAATTCATTGGCCGGGGTGATGGCTGGCCCGGCCTGGCGAAGCGCTACGCCTTGCAGGCCAGGCCGCAGGGGCTGGACCATGGCTTGGCCTATGAAGCCATCACGCAAAAGCACATCGATGTGATGGACATCTACACCACCGATGCCAAGATCGACCATCTCGGCCTGCTGGTGCTGGAAGACGACCAGGCTTACTTCCCGCGCTATGACGCGCTGCTGCTCTACCGCCAGGACCTGCCCACGCAAAAGCCCGCTGCCTGGGCGGCCCTGCAAAAGCTGCAAGGGCGGATCAGCGAAGCGGCGATGATTGGCATGAATGCGCAGGCCGAGCTGCAAGGCCAGGGCTTTGCCGAGATTGCCCAGCAGTTTCTGGCAGGCCAAACACCCCAGGCTGCCAGCGGGACGGCTGCAGGCCCGCAAGCCGCTGACCAGACCCGTTTTGCCGCACGGCTGTGGTCACGTCTGGTGGCGCCTGATCTGTGGCGGCTGACGGCGCAGCACCTGGGCCTGGTGCTGGTGTCGGTGGGCGTGGCGGCCCTGATCGCGCTGCCTGCCGGCATCCTGCTCTTCCCCCATCCACGTTCACGGGCGCTGGCGCTGGGCGCGGCGGGGGTGCTGCAGACCATTCCATCGCTGGCCTTGCTGGCGGTGCTGATTGCCTGGTTCGGCGTGATCGGGCGGCTGCCCGCCCTGGTGGCGCTGACGGCTTATTCCATCTTGCCGATTCTGAGCAATACCTGTGCGGGTCTGGCCGAGGTATCGCCGGGCTTGCGCAGTGCGGGATCGGCCCTGGGCATGACGCGGCCGCAGCGCATGCGCTGGGTGGAGCTGCCCATTGCGATGCCCACGGTGATTGCCGGCATCCGCACGGCCTGCGCGATTGGGATCGGCACGGCCACGATTGCGGCCTTTATTGGTGCCGGTGGCCTGGGCGAGCGCATTGTGACGGGCCTGGCGCTCAATGACAGCGCGCTGATGCTGGCCGGGGCCTTGCCCGCAGCGGTGCTGGCCCTGCTGTCGGAGCTGGTGTTTGAGCTCTGGGAGCGTTACCTGCGCCGCCGGCGCGTACGGCGCTGACAGGGTGGTGGCCTGTACAGGTACTGTCTTTTTAACCAGTCACGCGGTAAAGCGTGCCAGAATGCTGCATTGCTGAAACTGCTTCCATGTCCGCTGCCACGCCTGCTTCTTCCGCTGATGACGCCGCGCCCCCCAAGGGGCGCAAGCCTGGCCGGCCGCGCAAAGTAGCCGGGCCAGCAGCTGCCACGGCGCCTGCGGCCAGTCCCGCCAAGGCAGCGGCCAAGAACCCCGCCCAGCAAGCGCTGGTCAAACTGGGGCTGACGCGCGACATCGACCTGGCCCTGCACCTGCCGCTGCGCTACGAGGATGAGACCCGCATCATTGCGCTGCGCAATGCCCGCGATGGCGAGACGGCGCAGATCGAGGCCACGGTCGTGTCATCGGATGTGCAACTGCGGCCGCGCCGGCAGCTGGTGGTGCGGGTGGAAGATGCCAACGGCGACCCCTGTGAGCTGCGGTTTTTCAGCTTTTACCCCTCGCACCAAAAGACCTTGTCGGTGGGCAATACCTTGCGCATACGCGGTGAGGTCAAAGGCGGCTTTTGGGGGCGCCAAATGCTGCATCCGGCGTTTCGCCTGGCCGGCGGCGAGCTGCCGCAGTCGCTCACCCCCGTCTACCCCACCACCGCAGGCCTGCCCCAGCCTTATTTGCGCCGTGCGGTGATCAGCGGCGTGCAGCGCGCTGACTTGGGTGAGACATTGCCGCCCGGTGTGGACCTGCCCTACGCCCGCTACCAGGGCGAGGGCGGCCTGGGCCGGGCCTATACGCTGCGCGAGGCCTTGCAGTTTTTGCACCACCCCACGCCCGATGTGGCGATGGCGACCTTGGAAGACCACAGCCACCCGGCCTGGCAGCGCCTCAAAGCCGAGGAGCTGCTGGCCCAGCAGCTGTCACAGCTGACGGCCAAGCGCGCGCGCGACAGCCTGCGCGCACCGGCCCTGGTGGCGCAGCGCATGCCCGATGGGGGTCTGAATCTGCATGAGCAGTTTCTGGCAGCCCTGCCTTTTGCGCTGACCGGGGCACAGCGCCGGGTCTGCGAGGAAATTGCGCGAGACTTGGCGCGCCACGTTCCCATGCACCGCTTGCTGCAAGGCGATGTGGGCTCGGGCAAGACCATTGTGGCGGCACTGTCGGCGGTGATTGCCATCGATGCGGGCTGGCAATGCGCGCTGATGGCACCCACCGAAATCCTGGCTGAGCAGCATTTTGCCAAGTTGGTGGGCTGGCTGGAGCCGCTGCTGGCGCCCCGTGGCCTCAAGGTGGCCTGGCTGGCCGGTGCGCAAAAGAAGAAACAGCGCACGGAGATGCTGGCGCTGGTCGAGAGCGGCGAGGCCGCGCTGGTCGTCGGCACCCATGCCGTCATTCAGGACCAGGTGCAGTTCAAGAAGCTGGGGCTGGCCGTCATCGATGAGCAGCACCGCTTTGGCGTGGCCCAGCGCCTGGCACTGCGGCAAAAGCTGCTGTCCACCGGCATGGAGCCGCATATGCTGATGATGAGCGCCACGCCCATCCCGCGCACCTTGGCGATGAGCTATTACGCCGACCTGGATGTCTCCACCATCGACGAGCTGCCCCCGGGCCGCACGCCCGTCGTCACCAAGCTGATCAGCGACAGCCGGCGCGATGAAGTGGTCTCGCGCATCGCCGACCAGCTTGCCCAGGGCCGCCAGGTTTACTGGGTCTGCCCCTTGATTGAGGAGAGCGAGGCGCTGGACTTGTCCAACGCTACCGCCACCCATACCGATCTGAGCGAGGCGCTGCCCGGCGTCATGGTCGGCCTGCTGCATTCGCGCATGCCGACGGCCGAGAAAAAAGCGGTGATGGCCTTGTTCACCGAGGGCTTGATGGGCGTGTTGGTGTCCACCACGGTGATCGAAGTGGGTGTGGATGTACCCAATGCCAGCCTGATGGTGATTGAGCATGCCGAGCGCTTTGGCCTGAGCCAGCTGCACCAGCTGCGCGGCCGGGTGGGGCGCGGTGCGGCCGCATCCGCCTGCGTGCTGCTGTATGCGGTGGGCGACAACGGCAAGCTGGGCGAGACGGCCAAGGAGCGCTTGCGGGCGATGGCGGAAACCTCGGATGGTTTCGAGATTGCCCGGCGTGATCTGGAAATCCGGGGGCCGGGCGAGTTTCTGGGCGCCCGCCAGTCCGGCGCGCCCTTGCTGCGCTTTGCCGATTTGGAAGCCGACAAACATCTGCTGGAGTGGGCGCGTGCGCTGGCACCGCAGATGCTGGACCACTGGCCGGAACTGGCCGCCAGCCATGTTTTGCGTTGGCTGGGCGGCAAGGCGGAATACCTCAAGGCTTGAAAACTCGTACATAGCTACCCGTTGGCTGGCGTGGCAGCATTGCAAACAAGATTTAAAAGTTGCAAAAAGACGACGAAATCCTGGAAAATGTCGATTGATTCGTGCTATGGATGCTGTACAAAATGATGAACCTGTTGTTCAAATAGAGGATATAAAACGCATTTTGTAACTAGATTTAGGCGCTGTTGGGGCCGAGAGGCGTAAAAATATGTCTTATTTAACAGGGAGGTAGCGACGGGGTGGACCACAGGGTAGTGTGGCATTGTGTAAATGGACGCATCCATATTTACCTAGGTGGCCGGTGAGCAAGTGCTTGCATTTGGCGGATAATAGATTAATGCTATTTTTGTAGTCGATCTTTGGCACCCATGGTGCTTCGGAATAGAGTACAACTCATAGCTTGCGGTTCTGATGAAACACAGTGTGGCACTTTGGTTCCTGGCGCTATAGCCAGGTGACGTACAGGCCATGCACAATACGCGATTCGCACTTAAAACTGACATGACACTTACAGAGCTCAAATATATTGTTGCTGTCGCCCGTGAAAGGCATTTCGGCCGCGCCGCTGATGCCTGCTACGTGTCGCAACCTACCTTGTCTGTCGCTATCAAAAAGCTGGAGGAAGAACTCGAGGTCAAGCTGTTTGAACGCAGTGCCTCGGAAGTGTCGGTGACCAGCTTGGGTGACCAGATCGTGCGCCAGGCGCAAATCGTGTTGGACCAGGCCGCAGCGATCAAGGAAATTGCCAAGCGCGGCAAGGATCCCTTGGCTGGTGTGCTGACCCTGGGTGTGATCTATACCATCGGGCCCTATCTGCTGCCTGAGCTGGTGCGCCAGTCCATCGAGCGCACGCCGCAGATGCCGCTGATGATCAACGAGAACATGACCGCCAAGCTGCTGGAGATGCTGCGCACCGGTGAGATCGACTGCGCCATCGTCGCTGAGCCCTTCCCCGACACGGGTCTGGCCATGGCCCCGCTGTACGACGAGCCTTTCTTTGCCGCCGTGCCCAGCGTGCACCCGCTGGCTACCCGCGACAGCATCTCGGCCAGCGAGCTGAAGAACGAAACCATGCTGCTGCTGGGCGCAGGCCACTGCTTCCGTGACCATGTGCTCGAAGTCTGCCCCGAGTTCGCCCGTTACTCCAGCAACACCGAAGGTATCCGCCGCACGTTTGAAGGCTCGTCGCTCGAGACCATCAAGCACATGGTGGCTGCCGGCATGGGCGTGACCTTGGTGCCACGCCTGTCCGTGCCCAAGGATGCGCTGGAAAAAGGGGTGCGCCGCCGCAAGTCGGACGAAACCCATATCCGCTACATCCCGCTGACCGATGAGGTCAACGACGAAGCCCCCAAGCGCCGTGTGGTGCTGGTGTGGCGCCGCAGCTTTACCCGCTACGAAGCCATTGCCGCCTTGCGCAATGCCATCTTCGCCTGCAATCTGCCAGGCGTGACCATGCTGCAAGCCTAAGCCCTAGCGCTTTGTTCAACCCCATGCCGGGCCTGCCCGCATGGGGTTTTGTATTTGTACTTTGATGAAGTTGAACGTGTTGTTGTTGATGCTGTTGTTGTCTGCCTGTTGGGCGGCTTGGTGGGTGGAGGCGGGTCGCCGCTCCGCCCGGGTGCCAGGCCGGCGCCTGCATCGCCATGGCTTGTGGGCAGCGCTGCTGTGGTGGCTCAGTGCGGGGGATGGGATGGCGCAGACGGCGGAGCTTGCCGGGGGCTCGAGCATCGTCTTTCAGGCCTTGGCCTTGCTGGATGCCTGGATGCCGGCCTTGGTGGTTGCCTGGTTGGTGCTGGGGGCGCTGGCATGGCGTTGGCTGCCGCGTGGGTCGTCAGCGGGTCTGTACGCCAGCAGGCGGCCTTCAGCCCGGCCTTGGGCAGTGGTGGCTGGCTGTCTGCTGGCGTTTGCGGTGCTGGCCTGGGTGGTGGTCTACCCGGAGCATGCCGGGCATGCGGGCTTGATGGCGGCGGATGCCTGGGCACAACAGTGGGCGCAAGACCATGTCTCGGCGCCCATGCGAGACCTGCTGCATGTGTTAACGGCTGCCGGCGATGTGCGCTGGCTGGCCGCTTTGGTGCTGCTGGTGGCGGGATGCTTGGTGCTGGTCAGGCAGTGGCAGGCCTTGTGGGTCTGGGTGTTCTTCATCGGCCTCAATGGCTTGGCAGTGCGGTTGCTGAAGAATCTGCTGGATCGCGCGCGGCCCGAGGTGCTGCATGCGCTGACAACCTCGGGTGCCAGTTTTCCCAGTGGCCATACCGCAGGCGCGGTGGTGGTCTACGGCCTGCTGTGGCTGGTGCTGCGCGCTCGCCTCTCGCCTGCTGGGGGCCGGATGTTGGCCTGGCTTTGCGGCGGCCTGGTGCTTGTCATCGCGATGAGCCGCATCCTGCTGCAGGCGCATTTTGCCAGCGATGTGCTGGCCGGGGCGCTGCTGGGCCTGGCCTTGTGTGCGCTGGCCCTTCGAATGCATCCCGATGGCACTCCAACGCGGCTGCGCAGAGACCATAGGCACGTTCTTTAGCGCTATGCTTGGCACCCATGTCTGCTGCTGCCCACCCTCCCCTCTCTCTGTCTGAGCGCCTGGCGCTGTACCTGGACTTGATCCGTTTCAAACGACCGGCCGGCTGGCTGGTCTTGGTCTGGCCGACCTTGGTGGCGCTGTGGGCCGCGTCTGGGGGCTTTCCCGGCTGGCACCTGGTGCTGGTGTTTGTGCTGGGCACCTTTTTGATGCGCAGCGCGGGCTGCTGCATCAATGACATTGCCGACCGCAAGTTTGATCGGCATGTCAAACGCACAGCGCAGCGCCCCATCACCACCGGCAAGATTTCGGTGTTTGAAGCGGCGATGGTCGGTGTGGTCTTGACCTTGCTGTCGCTGGGCCTGGTGCTGACCACGCGCTGGGAGGCGGTGGCCTGGTCGGTGCCTGCGGTGCTGTTCACCATCCTCTACCCCTTTACCAAGCGTTTTTTTGCGATGCCCCAGGCCTTTTTGGGCATTGCCTTCAACTTTGGTGTGCTGATTGCGTTTGCCGCCGTGCAAGGCCAGGTGCCGCTGATGGCCTGGCTGCTGTGGCTGGCCAATATGTGCATGGTGCTGGCCTACGACACCGAGTACGCGATGGTGGACCGCGATGACGACCTAAAGATCGGCATGAAGACCTCGGCCATCACCTTGGGCCGTTTTGATGTGGCCGCCATCATGGCCTTCTTTGTGGTGTGCTTGGGGCTGACGGTGCTGGCGCTGGCGCCCCTGCAGCTGGCCTGGCCCTGGTGGCTAGGCGTAGCAGTGGCTGCCTTGCAGATGGCCTGGCACTACCGCCTGATCCGCCAGCGCACGCGCGAAGGCTGTTTTACGGCCTTCAGCAAAAGCCATTGGATTGGCGTGAGCCTGTTTGCCGGCGTGCTGCTTGCCTTGGCGCTGTGACGCTGCGATGACAGGCCATCGGGTGTCCGTTTTTGGGGACACTGAAAGATCCTGACACGGAGCTTTCATCGCCAGCGGCGACAAAGAGGGGTTGTTTGCTACACCCCCCACTGCTGCCATGTTTGCTCTTCGCTCCATCTCTTCTGCATGCCGCGCCAGCGTGCGTGCGTCCCAAGGTCTATCGCTCGCTGCCGCTTTGCTGCTGGCTGCCAGCGTCTTGCCCGCTTCTGCCCAGACCACGCTGGCCGCCGGTGAGGTCGCTGTCGTCGGCTTTGCCTCGGATGCGCCGGACTCCGTCAGCCTGGTCTTGCTGCGCGATGTAGAGGCGGGCACCGAGATCCGCATCACCGACAACGGCTGGACCAGCGCCGGTGCCTTCCGCGCGGGTGAGGGCGTGCTCGTCTGGAAGGCCTCTGCGGCCCTGCTTGCGGGCACCGTCGTGATGATCACCGATGCGGACAGCGATAAGCGCGCCGCCAACTACGGCACCGTCAGCACCGCAGGCACGGGCACTTTCAACCTGGCTGCCGGTGGTGACAGCTTGCTGGTCTACCAGGGCAGCGAGGCGAGCCCCCAGTTCTTGTATGCACTGAACAATGTGACGGCTGGCGCCTGGGATAGCAATGCCAGCAATTCCAACACCTCGGCCTTGCCGGCGGGTCTGGTCAATGGCAGCACCGCCATTGCGCTGGTCAAGCAAAACAACTTTGCCTATGACGGCAGCAAGGCTGCGACCGAAGGCACCGCGCAGGAGCTGCTGTCGGCCATCAGCACGGCCGCCAACTGGAAGGGCGGAGGCACAGCACCCACGAAGATGACCGTGCTGGATCCGGAAGCCGGCGAGACGGCGATGTTCACGCCCATGCCTGCCACCAAGGCCGGCAGCTCGGACGCATCGGCCGCCATCGCACTCGATGCAAGCTATATGGTGGTGGGTGATGACGAAGGCAATGTGCTGCGCGTCTACCCACGCGGTGGCGGCGTGGCGATCAAGGAATGGGATTTTGGCAGCCTGCTGGGCATCTCCAAGGAGCTGGACCTGGAAGCTGGCACCCGCATTGGCAGCACCTGGTACTTCAGCGGTTCGCACAGCAACAAGTCCGATGGCAGCGAGGCGGACAACCGCGAGCACCTGTTTGCAGTCGATGTGACGGGCACCGGTGCCAACACCGAGTTCGCCTTCAAGGGCTTCTACAGCGGGCTGGAGGCGCAACTCAACAGCTGGGACAGCGGCAATCGCCATGGCAAGGGCGCCAACTACTACGGCTTTACCGCATCGTCGGCCGACAAGGTGGCGCCGGAGTCGGCTGCGGGTTTCTCCATCGAAGGCATGGCCGCGACCGCTGACGGCCAACTGCTGCTGGGCTTTCGCGCGCCGCTGGCCAGTGCCCAGCTGCGCAACCGTGCGCTGGTCATCCCGATCACCAACCCTGCGGCGATGGTGGCCGGCACGGCCCCGGTGCTGGGCGCAGCGATCGAGCTGAACCTGGGCGGTCGCGGTATCCGCGACATGCAGCGCACCGACGACGGCAAGTTCCTGATCCTGGCTGGCCCTCCGGGCAAGGCCGATCCCGCTGTCAACACCAACTTTGCATTCTTTGTCTGGAATGGCCCCGGCACCACCGAGGTGCAGCAACTGGACAACGTACTGGACAACCTGCTGCGCAGCACCGGCGGCAGCTTCGAGACCCTGGTCAGTCCCACCAGCACCGCGCAAGGCACGACCGTGCAGCTGCTGCAGGACAATGGCGACACCATCTGGCCGGGCAAGGGCTCGGTCTCCAAGGACCTGCCTTTTGCAGACCAGCAGTTCCAGGGCAATACCGTCAAGCTCGGCGGCCCCGTCGCTGCCGACACCACCGCCCCCGTGCTGCAAAGCACCAGCCCGCTGCAAAACGCCGTGGAAGTGGGCAAGACGGCCGTGGTGCGCCTGCAGTTCAGCGAAACGGTGCAGCGCGGCAGCGGCAGCCTCTCGCTGCTGGAAGACGGTGCCGTGATCGCTACCGTGCCGATGACCGATGCGCAAGTGGTCATCAATGGCAGCGCGCTTAGCTTTACGCGCAGCGGCGGCTACCAGCCGGGCAAGCGCTACAGCCTGGTGCTGCCCGCCGGGGCGGTGCAGGACACGGCCGGCAACGCGCTGGCCGCGGAGCAGACGCTGAGCTTTACCGTCAGCAGCGCGGTGGCAGCCACGGCCAAGGTGCTGATCTCCGAGGTCAACTCCAATGCCGATGGTGGCGATTTCTTTGAGCTGTTCAACTACGGCACCAGCCCCGTGGACCTGAGCGGCTGGGGCTGGACTGACAGCAGCGGCGCGGTGCCCAGCGCTTTCCCCGCCGGTACCAGCTTGGCAGCGGGCGCACGTCTGGTGGTGCTCAACGAGACCACACCCGATGCCTTCCGTACCGCCTGGGGCTTGCAGGCCAGCACACCCGTCATCCTGGTCGCAGGACAAGGCCTGGGCAAGGGCGATGCCGTCTTGGTGTACGACGCCAATGGCTACGTGGCGGCCGCCATGAACTACGGCAGCAAGGCGCTGACGGCGACCGATGGCTCGACCGTGGCTCCTGCGAAGAACCCCAGCGGCACAGCCGTTTCCACCAGCGACCATGCCGGTGCGGCGGTGCGCAATGCAGGCACCACGGTCGGCAATGGTGTGTCGGCGGTTTGGGATGGCAAGTCCACGTCCGAGCCGCGCTATACCGCTGCTGCGGTCGGCGTGCTCGACGGCTTTGCCCAGCCCTCGACGCCTGCCAATATCGGCTCGCCCGGCTTTGCGCAGAACCTGGCCCCCGTGGTCACGACCCCGATCTCTGCGGTGCAAGGTGCTGGCGACGCCTCGCCCCTGGTGGGCCAAAACGTGACGGTGCGCGGCATCGTGACCGCCTACCTGCCTGAGCTCAGCGGCTTCTACATCCAGTCGCTGCCCGAGGATGATGACCAGAACGTCGAGACGTCCGAGGCGGTGTTTGTTTTCTACGGCAGCGCGCCGATAGCCGGCATGGGTGCAGAGAGCATTGGCCAGGCGGTGCAACTGACTGCCACGGTCAGCGAGTACAACGGCTTGACCCAGCTGGGCGGCAGCATTTTGAACTTCAGCGTGCTCAATGGCGGCGCCAAGCAGGCACTGCCCGCGCTGGTGCAGCTGAGCCTGCCCATGCCCAGCTATGCCAATTGGGAGCGCTACGAAGGCATGCGCGTGCGTATCACTGGCAGCACCGGTCCGCTGGTGGTGACCGACAACTACTACCTGGGTCGCTATGGCACGGTCACGCTGAGCGACAGCGAAAAGCTGGTGCAGTACACCGAGCTGAATGCACCGAGCGTGGCGGGCAATGCGGCCTATCTGGAGACGGTCAAGCGCAGCCAGATCGTGCTCGATGATGGCAGCAGCAAGCAAAACCCGGCCACAGCGCTGGGCCGCAATGGCCAGGAGCTGAGCGCCAGCAACAGCCTGCGTGCGGGCGACAGCACGCCAGCGATTGAGGGCATCCTGGACCACTTTATCGACAAGGCCGCTGGCGCCCACCAAACCAGCTACCGCGTGCAGCCGCTGCAAAAGCCGGTTTTCAGCGGTGCAGCCCGCCCGACGGTGGCCGATTTGCAGCAGGCCGTGGGCAGCCCGACGGTCAAGCTGGCCTCAGCCAATGTGCTGAATTTCTTCAGCACGTTCGGCACGGCCAAGTTCCCCAACCCCTATGGCGACCAGCTGGAAGGCCGTGGCGCTGACAATGCGGTGGAGCTGACCCGCCAGACGGACAAGATCGTCAGCAACCTGCTGGGGCTGGATGCCGATGTCTACGGCCTGATGGAAATCCAGAACAACGGCTTTGACAGTGCGAGTGCCTTGGCCGCCTTGACGCGTGCCATGAATGCCAAGCATGGCAGCGATGTTTACGACTATGTGAAGGGCCCCTTCCATGCGGGTGGCAGCAAGACGGCGGTGGCCGCTGGGCGCGATGCGATCACGGTGGCCGTCGTCTACCGCAAGGACCGGGTCACCCCTGTGGGCGTGGCGGCCGTGCCCGATGAGGCGCAGTACGATGCCTTCAACGCCACCTATGGCAACCGCGTGCCGCTGGCCCAGACCTTCGAGAAGGTGCTGGCCGGTGGCGGCAAGGACCAGTTCACCGTGGTGGTCAACCACTTGAAGTCCAAGGGCAGTGTCAACGACCCGGATATCGGTGACGGCCAGGGTGCCAACAACCAGTCGCGCAAGCGTGCCGTCACGCAGCTGCAGACTTGGCTGCAAGGCAATCCCACGCAAGCGGGCAATGGCAAGAATGTGCTGATGGGTGACTTCAACGCCTATGCCAAGGAAGACCCCATCGCTTTGCTGGAAAGCCATGGCTATAAGAAGCTGGGCGCAGGCCAGTACTCGTACAGCTTCCAGACCCTGTGGGGTTCGCTGGATCATGTGCTCGTCAGCTCGGCGCTCTCCAGCCAGGTGGGCAACGTGGTCAAGTGGCAGATCAATGCCGAAGAGCCACCGGTGCTGGACTACAACACCAACTTCAAGAGTGCCGCGCAAATCACCTCGTTCTACGCGGCCGATGCCTACCGATCCAGCGACCACAACCCGATTGTGCTGGGCCTGAACCTGGAAGGCACGCCGGTTGATCCCGAGCCGGAGCAGAACTTTGAGGTGGAGCTGCCCGCCGCTGGCGGTGGCGGCAGCGCCGCGGTGCAGTGGACCAGCGCGGACGCCTGCCGCCTGGCGCAGGCCCCGGTGGCGGTGTCTGCCGCCTCGCTGGGCGCCTTGCCCCAGGGCCTAAGCGTGCCTTACGGCGCCCTGCAATGGACGGCCACGGGCTGCGCCATCGGTGGCAATGGCACGATGCGCATCGCCTACCCTGCGGCTCTGCCGGCCAATGCCAAGTACTGGAAGTACGGCCCCACCAAGGCCAACACCACGCCGCATTGGTACGCGCTGCCATCGACCGTGAACGGCAAGGAGCTGAGCGTGCAGATCGTCGACGGTGGTGACGGGGATGACGACATGGTCGCCAACGGCCAGATCGCCGACCCAGGTGGCGCTGGCTGGTTGGCCGATGTGCCGGTGGATCCGGGCACGCCAGGCCTGGGCCAAGCAAGGCCGGTGCCGACCCTGGGTCTGTGGAGCCTGCTGAGCCTGAGCGGCTTGCTGGGTCTGTTCGCGGCAACGCGCCGCCGTCTGGGCCGCTAAGCCAAGGATGCGGTGCGGCGCTCAGCCGCACCGGTGCTGAGATCCACCCTCCAAAAGGACTTGCTTGCAAGTCCTTTTTTCATGCCTGTGTGGCAGGCCTTTGCAGACAAAAAAGCGGCCATCGATTGATGGCCGCTAACACTGGAGTCGCAGGAAAAAAACGTTAATTCTTTCGAAGCGGGTAGTGGATGCTTCGAAAAAATGTCTCAAATCATGGTGTTGTGTAAGACGGAGTTTAATCCAAAGTGTCAAACACTGCATCATCCGGGCCTACAAAAGCCGGAGAACGCCAGGTGACATCCCGCAAATTGCGGGCAATCTGGCTTTCCACACCCATCAAAACGGCAAACAAAGCCATGCGCACAGGAATGCCATTGTCGGTCTGGCGGAAGATGGCCAGGCGCGGATCGAGGTTCAGGTCGGTGGACAGGTCGTTGGCACCGGCGCGGGCATCACGGGGCAGCGGATGCATGATGATGGTGTCGGGTTTGCACAGCGCATCGACCAGCGATTTCTGCACTTGGAACTCGGGCGTATAGCCCTCGATGTTCTCACCGGCGAAGCGCTCTTTCTGGATGCGCGTGGCATAGACCACATCGGCGCCCTTGAGGTCTTGCAGCGAGGTGGAGACCTCCACGACGTGGCCATTGGTCGAGGCCATCTCGATCAGGTACGCAGGCATCTCCAGCGAACTGGGCGAGATCAGGGTGAACTTCATGCCCTTGTACAGCGACAGCAGGCGGATGAGCGAATGCACGGTGCGGCCGTACTTCAGATCGCCGACCATGGCGATGTGGGCGCCATCCATCAGCTTGCCCAGGCGCGAGAACTCGCGCTGGATGGTGTACATGTCCAAAATCGCCTGGCTGGGGTGCTCGCCCGGGCCATCGCCGGCATTGATGACGGGGATGTTGGTGGCGCGCGCAAACTCAGCGACCGAGCCCTGCTCGGGGTGGCGGATGACCAGCGCATCGACATAGCCGGCCATCACGCGGCTGGTGTCATAGATGGATTCGCCCTTGGCCATCGAGGAGAAGGTAAAGCCGGTGGTGTCGCAGACCGAGCCGCCCAGGCGGCTGAAGGCGGCGCCAAAGCTCACCCGGGTGCGGGTGCTGGCTTCAAAGAACAGGCTGCCCATGACAGCGCCTTCGAGCACGCGGCACACTTTGTGGCGGCGGGCAATGGGCTGCATCACATCGGCGATGCGGAACAGCTCTTCGAGGCTTTCGCGCTCAAACTGCGCCACCGACAGCAACTGCGGCCGGCCATCGGCGGACATGCGCTCGGCCAGCGGGCGGTGGTGCTTTTGGGCGTCGTGGCCCTCGGCCTCGCGGAACAGGATCTCGGAGACAAACTTCTGCGCCATGTCGGGCATGGCGCGGGCCTCGCCCGAGGCCTCGGGCAGCAGCCAGGTGTCCAAGGTGCGGCGGCGCACGCCCAGGCGCTCGGCAAAGGCGTCGCGCGTCAAGTTCAAACGGCGCATTGCGTCGCGAAGAAAATCCTGTTGGCTGTCCATGACCTGGCTCCGTGCAAAGGTGTGAATGCGGCCGAATTATACGCTTTGCGTTTGACTTCTGTGTGAAATATACGCAATGCGTTGCTGCATTTCTGCAAAGTTGCTGGCGCAGGTGGGGCGCACCTGTATTTAGCTGGAGACTGCCGCTGCAGGAGTTTGAGAATCTGTTCTCCTCGGACCGCGACAGTGTCTTTGCGGGATGGGATGCTAGGCGCAGTGCGCAGCCAATAGCCAGCTATTGGCAAGCGCTGCAACAACGCAGACCGCCCGCAAAGGCGCTGGCTCTTAGCCGCCGAACTCGTCGCCTAGGGCCTTGGCACGGCGCTCGGCAGCATGCATGGCGCCGACGAAGTGGGCGGCGATATCCGCAGCCCGCATATGCTCCAGCGCGGCAAAGGTGGTGCCGCCCTTGCTGGTGACGCGCTCGCGCAGTACCGCAGGCGCTTCGCCCGACTGTGCGGCCAGTTGCGATGCGCCGCTGAAGGTGCCAATGGCCAGCTGCAAGGCCTGTTCGGCGGGCAGGCCCATCTCCACGCCGGCTTGCTGCATGGCTTCGAGGAAATAAAAGACGTAAGCCGGGCCCGAGCCCGAGAGCGCGGTGACGGCGTCGAGCTGCGACTCCTGCTGCACCCAGACCAGCTGGCCGGTGGTGGTGATGATCTGCTCGGCCAGCAGCCGCTGCGCCGCGCTCACCTGCGGGCGGGCGAACAGCCCCGTCATGCCCTGACCGACCAGCGCCGGGGTGTTGGGCATGGCGCGCACGATCTGGTCATTGCCCAGCCACTGGGCAATGCTGTCGCTGCGGATGCCGGCGGCCACGCTCAGGTGCAGCGCGTGGGTGCTGAAACCGGCCACCGAGATCGCCGCATCCTTGAAGGTTTGCGGCTTGACGGCCCAGACCACAAGCTGGGCCTGCGCCAAGCTGCTGTCAGCCGCGGGCAGGGCTGTGATGCCAAATTGCTGCTGCAAGGCATTGCGCTGGGGCTCGTAGGGCTCGACCACCTGGATGCGGTCTGTGGGCAGGCCCTGGCGGATCAGGCCGCCGATGATGGCGCTGGCCATGTTGCCGCCGCCAATGAAGGCAATGGCGGGGAATTGGGACAGATCGGTAGTGGACATGGCGGCAAGAAAAAACGAAGAGGAAGGGGGCAAATCCAGCGCAGGCTGGTGTGGCTGCCACTATAGCGGCGGCCTGCACAAAGCTCAAACAGCGCGTGCGGCAAGCCATGCGGGGCGCACAGGTTTTGCTATCAATTTCAATTGCGATGCGATTGGCCTGCGCTGCCTGCTGCTGGGGCGCATGGCGGGGTTTCGACCAGGGCCAGGAACTGCGTGACCTGGGCGGGGTTGAAGTTGTTGTCGCTGACCAGCAGCAGCACACGCTCGCCGCTGGCCAGGCGTGGGCCCCAGGTCATGCCCTCCAGGTTGTCCACGGTGCGCAGCCCCAGCTGGGCAAAATCCAGCAGCAGCTCTTTGCGGGCTGGGGTGTATGCGGCGTCCTGCAGTGCATCGATCGCCAAGGTGTCGCTGGCCTGCTGGGTGTTGATGCGGTACAGCCGCACCGAAAAGCCGCTGCCCAGCACATAGGCGCGCTCCAGCACCAGCAGGTGGTCGGGGCCATCGGCCAGGATTTCGCTGACACCGTTAAGTGCAAACAGCGGCAGCAGCAGGTTGTCCTGGGGCAGAGCATCGGGGATATAGGCGATCTGGCGCACTGGCTGCTGGCTGGCCAGGTCGTACTGGGTGATGCGCAGCGGCCCGCCCACCTGGCCACGGCGCGGCAGCGGGCCATCCTGGCGCAAGGCCCCCTCCATTGACAACCACAGGCTGCGCTGGTCGTCGCTGATGGCGATGCCCTCCAAGGTCATGTTGTTGCGCGGCCCTCGGCCTGTTCCGGGGTGCAGGGGGCCTTGGAGCTGGGGCGGTAGCGGCCAGGTCTTTTGCCAGCGGCCGTCCAGCCCCGCCTGCTGCAAGGAGGGGCCAAAGCCCCGGGCAAAGTCGCCTTCGCTGCTCCAGACCAGGCTGCGCCCGCCAGGCAGCAGCCGCAGCGCTTCGGGGTCGGGCACGGGGGTATCGGCTGCGGCGCTGCGGCTGCTGGGGTAGGCCTGGCCCTCGGGCGTGCGCAGAACCTGGTGGTCGATGATGCTGACCTGCTGCAGGCCGCTGGCGTCATAGCGGATGCGGGCCTGGTACCAGCGCGCGCTGTCGTGTACCGAGCGGTCGTCGCTGACGAGGTAATAGCGGCCATCGGCCGGGTTGTAATCGATGGACGAGAGCCCGCCAATGGGCGTGCCGGCCCAGGACTGGTCTACCGGCCAGCGCTGCTCACCCCCTAGTTGGAACGCGGAGCTGCCGGGGGCATGGCATGCCACGGCACGGTCGGCACTGTCCTGCGCTAGAGGGGGCGCAGGCGCCGTGTGGCAGCCGGCCAGAAGCAGCAGCAGCGGTGCCAACAGGCAGGCACCTATGCTTGGGGTGTAGTGTCTTTTATGCTTGATTTGCATGGATTTTTTGAGAAGTGTAGCGCGCTTGTCGCACCGTCAATTGTTCACATTCAGGAACCGTCGGCCTTGCTTATCATTTCGCAGCTGAGGCCTGCATGTGTGTGCGTTGCATGCCGCGGGTTTGAGTGACGAAGGGGTGAGAAAAATGACATCAAACATACAAAAATGGTCGGCGGAATGCCTGGGAACTTTTTGGTTGACCTTCGGTGGTTGCGGCAGTGCCGTGCTGGCCGCCGCCTTTCCTGAAGTCGGTATCGGCCTGCTGGGTGTGTCCCTGGCATTTGGCTTGACGGTGCTGACGGGCGCCTATGCCTTTGGTCCCATCTCCGGTGGCCATTTCAACCCGGCCGTGTCGGTGGGGTTGACGGTGGCGGGGCGCTTCAAGGCCTCTGAGCTGCCGGGCTACATCATCGCCCAGGTGCTGGGTGCCATTGTGGCGGCCGGCCTGCTGTACCTGATTGCCAGCGGCAAGGCAGGCGCCCAGGTGACCGATCTGGCCACCAATGGCTTTGGCGAACACTCGCCAGGCAAGTTCTCGATGCTCGCTGCGCTGCTGACCGAGGTGGTGCTGACGGCGGTGTTCCTGCTGGTAATTTTGGGCTCGACCACGAAGAAGGCCGCCGTGGGCTTTGCGGGTATGAGCATTGGCCTGTGCCTGACCTTGATCCACCTGATCTCGATCCCCGTGACCAATACCTCGGTCAACCCGGCACGCAGCACCGGCCCGGCCCTGTTTGGCCCGGCCATTGCGCTGGAGCAGCTGTGGTTGTTCTGGCTGGCGCCGATCGTGGGTGCCATCATCGGTGCGCTGATTCACCGCGCCTTGCTGCGTGGCGACGAGGACTGAACCGGTACGCGTTGAATGGGCATACAGAAACAGGGGCTGCGGCCCCTGTTGTCGTTTTAGAAAAGCGGCCTAGCGCGCCATCGTTTGGCGCACCGCCTGCTCCCAGCGCGCCATCAGCGCGTCGGCGCGCGCCTTGTCCTGCGTGGGTGTAAAGCGGCGCTCGGCCTTCCACAGCGCGGACAACTCTTCGCTGCTGTGGTAGATGCCGGTGGTCAGCCCAGCCAGGTAGGCGGCGCCCAGGGCCGTGGTTTCCACACAGGCGGGTCGCACCACCGGAATGCCCAGCAAATCGGCCTGGAACTGCATCAGCAGGTTGTTGACGCTGGCGCCGCCATCCACCCGCAACTCCGTCACCGGCTGGCCGCCATTGGCCACGGCATCCAGGCTCATGGCCTGCAGCAAGGCCGCGCTTTGGTAGGCAATGGATTCCAGCGCGGCCCGCGCGATGTGTGCCACCGTGGTGCCCCGGGTCAGGCCGGTGATGGTGCCTCGGGCATCGGCATCCCAGTAGGGCGCGCCCAGGCCGGTGAAGGCGGGCACCATCATTACGCCACCGCTGTCGGGCACGCTCTCGGCCAGCTGCTGCACCTGGCCGCTGTGCTCGATGGCGCGCAGGCCATCGCGCAGCCACTGCACCACGGCGCCGCCGACAAAGACGCTGCCTTCCAAGGCAAACTGCGGCGTGCTGTCGGTCTGCGCTGCGCTGGTGGTGAGCAGGCCGTTGCGCGAGGGGTGGAACTGCGTGCCGGTGTGCATCAGCATGAAGCAGCCGGTGCCGTAGGTGTTTTTGGCCATGCCGGGCGCAAAGCAGGCCTGGCCAAACAGCGCGCTTTGCTGGTCGCCGGCCATGCCGCCAATGTGGATGGCCGCACCCAGCACCGGGGCGGAGGTATCGCCAAAATGGCTGGCCGAGGGCTGCACTTCTGGCATCAGCGAGCGCGGAATGTGCAGCAGGTCCAGCAGGTCTTGGTCCCAGGTATTGCTGTGCACATTGAACAGCATGGTGCGGCTGGCGTTGCTCACATCGGTGACGTGGCGCTGCCCCTGGGTGAGCTGCCAGACCAGCCAGGTGTCGACGGTGCCAAAGGCCAGCTCGCCGCGCTCGGCAGCGGCGCGCGCACCGGGCACATGGTCCAGCAGCCACTGCAGCTTGGTGGCGGAGAAGTAGGCATCGACCAGCAGGCCGGTTTTTTGCTGGATCAGCGCGGCATGGCCATCGGCGCGCAGCTGGGCGCAAACAGGCTCGGCCCGGCGGTCTTGCCAGACCAGGGCGTTGTGGATGGGCTGACCGGTCTTGCGGTTCCAGACGATGGTGGTCTCGCGCTGGTTGGTGATGCCCAGGCTGGTGATCTGGCTGGCGCTGATGCCGGCGGTCTTCAGGGCCTCCTGCGCCGTGGCCAGCTGCGTGCCCCAGATTTGCATCGGGTCGTGCTCCACATGGCCGGGGCGCGGGTAGATTTGCGGCAGCTCGCGCTGGGCCTGGGCCACGATGGCGCCTTGGCGGTCAAACACAATGGTGCGGGAGCTGGAGGTGCCCTGGTCCAGAGCGAGCAGATAGGTCATGTCTCAAAGCCGGTCTGAGCCGGTAGGTCAATCAGTTCAACAAAGATGCGGGGCGGGTGCGGCAGGTCTTGAGAGCGTGAATACGTTCTTAGAACCGGTTCTTAGGCCACGGTGCAGTGCACATGGGCTTCTTGCAGCAGCCGGGGAAACGGGTCGGGGGGCGGCGCATCGGTAAACAGCCGGTCGATGCGCGAGAGCGGGCCCACTTCCACCATCGCGGGCCGGCCGAATTTGCTGAGGTCGGCCGCCATCCAGACTTCGCGCGCCTGGTCCATGATGGTCTGGGCGACCTTCACCTCGCGGAAGTCGTAGTCGCGCAGGCTGCCATCCGATTCAATGCCGGAGATACCGATGAGCGCGATGTCCACGCGGAACTGGCGGATGAAGTCCACTGCCGCCTCGCCGATGATGCCCCGGTCTCGGCCGCGCACGACACCGCCGGCGACGATCACCTCGCAGTCCGGGTTGCTGCTGAGGGTGGCGGCCACGTTGAGGTTGTTGGTGATGATGCGCAGGCCCCGGTGCTGCATCAGCGCGCGCGCAATGGCTTCGGTGGTGGTGCCGATGTTCAGGATCAGCGAGCAGTTGTGCGGCACTTGTGCGGCCACGGCCTGGGCAATGCGGGTCTTGCCATCGGCATTGAGGGCTTCGCGCTGCTGGTGCGCCAGGTTCTCGGTGGTGGAGTTGGGCACGCGCACGCCGCCGTGAAAGCGGGTGAGCACCCCGGCCTCGGACAGCCGCTGCACATCGCGGCGCACGGTCTGCAGGGTCACGCCCAGAAAGGCGGCCAGCTCCTCGACCGTGGCCGAGCTGCGGCGCTGCACTTCCTGCAAAAGCTTGAGTTGGCGGGGGTTGCTGTTGTAGAGCTCCGTCATGGCGTGGCTGTGAAACGAATAAAAACGAAAAACTCCCGCCAATATAGTCCAAAACGCAACAGCGCCATCGGCCGCGCGCATGGCAGGGCCGCAGCGCGGTGGACGATGCTGCGCCATCTTGGCCGTGTGGTTGTCATCAGATTGGCATGCTGCGCTGGCATGCTGTGGCGTTTTACCCGCGATGGATGCGCTACAAATTGACCTATAACGAACAAAAAAGATCAAAAACGAATAAAATTTGTCTGGAAAAGCGCAAAAGCGAATCCTACTGCCTGGCTTAGGCGTTTTATTTTTTTGCAGCGCGTCCGGCACCGTCTGCCGCGCGCTGCAGTCTTCTGACCTTACTTCTTACTTCGCATGTCCACTGCTGCCACACCGCTGTCTGTTCACCGTACCGATTTGCTGGCCCGGCTCGGAGCCGCGCCGGTGTTTGACCTGGTGGTGGTGGGGGGCGGTGCCACCGGTCTGGGGGTGGCGCTGGATGCGGCCGCCCGTGGCTTCAAGGTGGCGCTGCTGGAGGCCATGGACTTTGCCAAGGGCACCTCGTCGCGGGCGACCAAGCTGGTGCATGGCGGCGTGCGTTATCTGGCGCAGGGCAATATCGCGCTGGTGCGCGAGGCCTTGCACGAGCGCACGACCTTGCTGCACAACGCGCCGCACATCGCCCAGCCGCTGGCCTTTGTGATGCCTTCCTACAAGATGCTGGATACGCCGTTCTATGGCATCGGGCTCAAGATGTATGACGCGCTGGCGGGCAAGGCCGGTCTCGGTGCCACGCAATTTCTCTCGGCAAGTGCCACGCGCCGCCTGCTGCCTACGGTGCAGGACAAGGGGCTCAAGGGCGGCGTCAAGTACTGGGATGGCCAGTTTGACGATGCGCGGCTGGCCATGGCGCTGGCCCGCACGGCAGCGGCCAAGGGGGCTTTGCTGGTCAATTACTGCCCGGTGACGGAGCTGATCCAGGAAGAGGGTCGGGTGGCCGGCGTGGTTTGCAAGGATGCCGAGTCTGGCCAGCGCTACACCGTGCGTGCGCGCTGCGTGGTCAATGCCACCGGCCCCTGGGTGGACCATCTGCGCCAGCAGGATGCCGAACTGATGGGCAAACCCGTCAAGCCCATGGTGGCGCCCAGCCAGGGTGTGCACCTGGTGGTGGACCGGGATTTTCTGCCCTCGGACCATGCGCTGCTAGTGCCCAAGACGGCCGATGGCCGCGTGCTGTTTGCCGTGCCTTGGCTGGGCAAAGTGATCCTGGGCACCACGGACACGCCTCGCCACGATCTGGCACGCGAGCCCCGGCCCTTTGACGAAGAGCTGAGCTTCATCCTGAGTGAGGCGGGCAAGTACCTCAGCCGCGCGCCGACCATGGCCGATGTGCGCAGCATGTGGGCCGGTCTGCGCCCCCTGGTCAAGCCACAGGACGACGATGGCGAAAACACCAAGGGCATCAGCCGCGAGCACACGGTGCTGACCAGCAAATCCGGCATGGTGACGGTGACGGGCGGCAAGTGGACCACCTACCGCGCCATGGCCGAAGACGTGCTGGACGCCTGTTTTGATGCCGGGCGCCTGCCGCGCAAGCCCGGTGGCGTAACCGTCAATCTGCCCTTGGTGGGTTCGCCCGCATCGGGCCGGGCCCAGCACAGCATGCACATGGCCCAAGGCATGCACTCCTACGGCAGCGAGGCGGAGTTCATCGCTGGCCTGCCTGGTGCCGATGTCTGGCTGGCCAATGGTCTGAGCGAAGCGATGGTGCGCTTTGCTGCCCGCTTCGAGTACGCGCGCACGGTGGAAGATGTGCTTGCGCGCCGCAGCCGACTGCTGTTTTTGGATGCGCGCCTGGCCGCCAAACTGGCGCCGCGCGTGGCTGAAATTTTGCAGGAAGAATTGGGGTCGGATACGGCTCTGACTGCCTTCCTGGTGCTGGCGCAGCAGTACGCCGGCGAAAAAGTGGCGTAAAAATACAAATTTACCGCTGGTTTGGGCTCGCGCACTTGACGCAGTGTGCTAGCTCTGACAGAATGGAGGGCTTCGCGTTTAATGCGCGAGGTTTCTGCCCAGGAGAAGCATCGTAAATGGTTGCGGTGTGGACGACGGGCCCAAGACTGACTGGCTGCTTGGCTGTCCATGAGGATTAATTCTTATTGGGCTGTCTGGTCTGCTGGTGCAAGTTGGGAATATTGAAATGATCCAGACAGAATCTCGACTCGAGGTTGCCGACAATACCGGCGCGAAGTCTGTCCAGTGCATCAAAGTGCTGGGTGGTTCGCACCGTCGCTATGCGAGCGTTGGTGACATTATCAAGGTGAGCGTGAAAGAAGCTGCTCCACGTGGACGCGTCAAAAAAGGCGAGATCTACAGTGCAGTAGTGGTGCGTACCGCAAAGGGTATTCGCCGTCCTGACGGTTCGCTCGTCAAATTTGATGGCAATGCTGCTGTGTTGCTCAACGCCAAGCTGGAGCCTATCGGCACCCGCATCTTCGGCCCCGTGACCCGTGAACTGCGTACCGAAAAGTTCATGAAGATCGTGTCGTTGGCACCTGAAGTTCTCTAAAGGAATAGCACTATGAACAAGATTCGCAAGGGCGACGAAGTTATCGTGCTGACCGGCCGAGACAAGGGCAAGCGCGGCGTTGTGACGTTGCGCGCTGATGACTCTCATCTGTTGATCGAAGGCATCAACATGGTGAAGAAGCACGTCAAGCCAAACCCCATGAAGGGCACCAACGGCGGTATCGTGGACAAGGCTATGCCTATCCACCAATCCAATGTGGCAATCTTCAATGCGGCAACCGGCAAGGCTGATCGCGTGGGCATCAAGGTGAACGCCGACGGCGCACGTGTTCGCGTGTTTAAGTCCAATGGCGCTGAAATCGCAGCCTAAGGAGTAAGACATGGCAAACGTTGCACGACTGCAAAAACAATTCCGTGAGCAAATTGCTCCCGAACTGATGAAGAAGTTCGGCTACACCTCCTCCATGGAAGTGCCTCGCCTGACGAAGATCACCCTGAACATGGGTGTGAGCGAAGCCGTCTCCGACAAGAAGGTGATGGACAACGCCGTGGCTGACCTGACCAAGATTGCTGGTCAGAAGCCTGTGGTGACCAAGGCCAAGAAGGCTATCGCTGGTTTCAAGATCCGCGAAGGCCAAGCTATCGGCTGCATGGTGACCCTGCGTGGCGTTCAGATGTATGAATTCCTGGACCGTTTCGTCACCGTGGCTCTGCCCCGCGTGCGTGACTTCCGTGGTATTTCTGGCCGCGCCTTTGATGGCCGTGGCAACTACAACATCGGCGTCAAAGAACAAATCATCTTCCCTGAAATTGAGTACGACAAAGTCGATGCACTGCGTGGTCTCAACATCAGCATTACGACGACTGCGAAGAATGACGACGAGTGCAAGGCACTGTTGCAGGCTTTCCGCTTCCCGTTCAAGAACTGAGGTGATGCATGGCTAAACAAGCACTGATCCAACGCGAACTGAAGCGTGAAAAGCTGGCTGCCAAGTACGCAGCCAAGTATGCAGAACTGAAGGCAATCGCCGGCGACGCTAAGCGTTCCGACGAAGAACGCGATGCAGCCCGTCAAGGCCTGCAAAAGCTGCCTCGTAATGCCAACCCTACTCGTCAACGTGCGCGTTGCGAAATCACGGGTCGTCCTCGTGGCACATTCCGTCAATTCGGTCTGGGCCGCGCCAAGATTCGTGAACTGGCTTTCGTCGGCGCCATCCCTGGCGTGACCAAGGCCAGCTGGTAAGCAGTCAGGAGATTAAACATGAGCATGAGTGATCCAATCGCTGACTTGCTGACCCGTATCCGTAACGCACAAATGGTGTCCAAAGCCATCGTTCTGGTTCCTTCTTCCAAAGTGAAGGTTGCCATTGCACAGGTGTTGAAGGACGAGGGTTACATCGATGGCTTCGAAGTGAAGACCGAAGATGGCAAGTCTGAACTCGCAATTACCTTGAAGTACTACGCTGGTCGCCCAGTGATCGAGCGTATCGAGCGCGTGAGCCGTCCTGGCCTGCGTGTGTACAAGGGCTGCACAGCAATTCCACAGGTCCAAAATGGCCTGGGCGTTGCCATCGTCACCACGCCCAAGGGTGTGATGACCGATCGTAAAGCGCGCGCTGCCGGTGTCGGCGGTGAAGTGCTTTGCTATGTGGCTTAACGAGACATTGAAGGAGAAATACTGACATGTCCCGCGTAGCAAAAATGCCCGTGAGCATCCCACAAGGTGTGGATGTCTCCATCAAGGAAGACCAAATCAGCGTCAAGGGCGCAGGCGGCACACTGCTGCTGACCCCTAACGTGCTGGTCAAGGTTTCCAACAACGACGGTAAGCTGGCTTTCGAGCCGGTGAATGACTCCCGTGAAGCCAATGCCATGAGCGGCACCATGCGTCAGCTGGTGAACAACATGGTGGTTGGTGTGAGCAAAGGCTTCGAAAAGAAGCTGTCTCTCGTCGGCGTGGGTTACAAAGCCGCTGCTTCTGGCAGCAAGCTGAACCTGAGCGTTGGTTATTCCCACCCAGTTAACTTTGAAATGCCTGCTGGCATCACCGTGACCACCCCTACCCCTACGGAAGTGGTGATCAAGGGTGCTGACCGCCAACGCGTTGGTCAGCTGGCAGCTGAGATTCGTGCCGTTCGCCCTCCTGAGCCCTACAAGGGTAAGGGCATCCGTTATTCGGATGAGAAGGTCACGATCAAAGAGACTAAGAAGAAATAAGGAGCTGCATCATGTTGAACAAGAAACAGCAGCGTCTTCGTCGTTCCCTGCAAACCCGTATCCGCATTGCCAACCAAGGCGTTGCGCGTTTGACGGTGAACCGTACGAACCTCCATATCTATGCCACGATCATTTCTGGCGACGGCACCAAGGTAATTGCTACCGCATCTACGGCAGAAGCCGAAGTGCGCGGCAACCTGGGCGCTGCCGGCAAGGGTGGCAACACCGCCGCAGCTACTTTCATCGGCAAGCGCATCGCTGAAAAAGCGAAGGCCGCTGGCGTTGAAAAGGTTGCATTCGACCGTGCAGGTTTTGCCTACCACGGCCGCGTCAAGGCTCTGGCTGATGCAGCCCGCGAAGCCGGCCTGCAGTTCTAAGCGGAGTGGATAGAAATGGCTAAATTTTCCCCCAAAGTGCAAGACCAGGCGAATGACGACGGTTTGCGCGAAAAAATGATCGCGGTCAACCGCGTCACCAAGGTTGTGAAGGGTGGTCGTATTCTCGGCTTCGCTGCACTGACCGTGGTTGGCGATGGTGACGGCCGCGTTGGCATGGGCAAGGGCAAGTCCAAGGAAGTGCCTGCTGCCGTGCAGAAGGCTATGGAAGAAGCCCGTCGCAACATGATCAAGGTTTCGTTGAAAAACGGCACCCTGCATCACAAAGTGATGGGTCACCATGGCGCTGCTAACGTAATGTTGGCTCCTGCTCCCAAGGGTACCGGTATCATCGCCGGCGGCCCAATGCGCGCCGTCTTCGAAGTTCTGGGTATCACCGATATCGTGGCCAAGAGCCATGGTTCGTCGAATCCTTACAACATGGTTCGCGCCACTTTCGACGCTTTGAACAACTCCACGACCCCTTCGGAAGTGGCTGCAAAGCGTGGCAAGTCGGTTGAAGACCTGTTCGTCTGATCGGAGTCACTATGACAACGCAACAAACTGTGAAGGTCCAACTGGTGCGTAGCCCGATTGGTACCAAAGAAGACCACCGCGCCACTGTGCGTGGTCTGGGTCTGCGCAAGCTGAACAGCATCAGCGAACTGAAGGACACCCCTGAAGTGCGCGGTATGATTAACAAGATCGCCTACCTGGTGAAGGTTATCTGAAAGGATTGATGATGGAACTCAATAGCATCAAGCCTGCAGCAGGTGCCAAGCACGCCAAGCGTCGCGTGGGTCGCGGTATCGGTTCGGGTCTGGGTAAGACCGCCGGCCGTGGTCACAAGGGTCAGAAATCGCGTTCGGGCGGCTACCACAAGGTAGGCTTCGAAGGCGGTCAAATGCCTTTGCAGCGTCGCCTGCCTAAGCGCGGTTTCAAGTCCACCACGTTGAAGTTCAACGCCGAAGTCTCCCTGGCTGCTCTCGAGCTGCTGGGCGCTACGGATGTGGATCTGGCAGTGCTCAAGCAAGCCGGTCTGGTTGGCCAACGCGCCAAGGTCGTCAAGGTTATCAACACTGGCGAACTGTCCAAGGCTGTCAAGCTGAACGGCATCGGCGCCACCGCTGGTGCCAAGGCTGCGATCGAAGCTGCTGGCGGTAGCCTCGCCTAACCTTTTCTGAAAGATTCATCAGTGGCTACGAACACCGCAACTATTGCAAAGACCGGTAAATACGGCGATCTGCGTCGTCGTTTGGTTTTTCTGTTGCTGGCGCTGATCGTCTACCGCATCGGAGCTCATATTCCGGTGCCTGGTATCGATCCCAACCAGTTGCAGCAGCTGTTCAATGGCCAACAGGGTGGCATTCTTAACCTGTTCAACATGTTCTCGGGCGGAGCGCTCTCGCGCTTCACCGTGTTTGCACTGGGGATCATGCCGTACATCTCGGCATCGATCATCATGCAATTGATGACTTACGTCGTCCCGACATTCGAGCAGATGAAGAAAGAGGGCGAAGCCGGCCGTCGCAAGATCACGCAGTACACCCGTTACGGTGCACTGGCGCTTGCGCTCTTCCAATCGCTGGGCATTGCCGTGGCGTTGGAAGGTACTGCTGGTTTGGTTCTCAGCCCTGGTTTCGGGTTCCGTCTTACCGCCGTGGTCAGCTTGACCGCCGGTACGATGTTCCTGATGTGGTTGGGCGAACAGATCACCGAACGTGGTTTGGGCAACGGGATCTCGATCCTGATTTTCGCTGGTATTGCTGCGGGTCTCCCCAGCTCCATCGGTGGCTTGCTCGAATTGGTGCGTACTGGTGCGATGAGCATCATTGCCGCGATCTTCATTGTTCTCGTAGTGGCAGCCGTGACGTACTTCGTCGTGTTTGTCGAGCGTGGACAGCGCAAGATCCTGGTGAACTATGCGCGCCGTCAGGTTGGAAACAAGGTGTATGGTGGCCAGTCTTCGCACTTGCCACTGAAGCTGAACATGGCAGGTGTCATTCCTCCCATCTTCGCTTCGTCGATCATCTTGCTACCTGCCACTGTTGTGAACTGGTTCAGCGCTGGCGAATCGATGCGTTGGCTCAGAGACATTGCTAGTACGTTGACTCCTGGTCAGCCCATCTATGTGATGTTCTATGCCGCAGCGATCATCTTTTTCTGCTTCTTCTATACGGCCTTGGTTTTCAACAGCCGCGAAACGGCCGATAACCTGAAGAAGAGTGGTGCCTTTATTCCCGGGATTCGACCCGGGGATCAGACAGCACGTTATATTGATAAGATTTTGGTGCGTTTGACGCTCGCAGGTGCTGTGTACATCACCTTCGTGTGTCTGTTGCCAGAATTCTTGATCCTGAAGTACAACGTTCCGTTCTATTTCGGTGGCACTTCCTTGTTGATCATCGTGGTGGTGACCATGGACTTCATGTCCCAGGTCCAAAACTACATGATGTCTCAACAGTACGAGTCGCTTCTGAAGAAGGCGAACTTCAAGGCCTCAGCCAAAAACTGAGATCGACAGGAAAGTGTGCCCTCCAGTCTGTTCGGGCTAAATATTTGAAATGCCGTCACGGACTGGAGCGGATGGAAGTTTTAGGAGAATGAAATGAGAGTTTCAGCTTCGGTAAAGAAGATTTGCCGTAACTGCAAGATCATCCGTCGCAAGGGTGTCGTACGCGTGATCTGCACCGACCAGCGCCATAAGCAGCGCCAAGGTTAATCTAAAGTATTAGAGGACACAAATGGCACGTATTGCTGGTATTAACATCCCTCCGCACAAGCATGCGGAGATCGGCCTGACCGCTATCTATGGCATTGGTCGCACCACCGCTCGCAAGATTTGCGAAGCTTCTGGTATCGACTACGCCAAGAAAGTCAAGGACTTCACGGACGCTGATCTGGAAAAGATCCGCGACGCAATCGCTCACCTGACTCTGGAAGGTGACCTGCGCCGTGAAACCACGATGAACATCAAGCGTTTGATGGACATCGGCTGCTACCGCGGTTTCCGTCATCGTCGTGGTCTGCCCATGCGTGGTCAGCGTACCCGCACCAATGCCCGTACCCGTAAGGGTCCGCGCAAGGGCGCAGCGGCTTTGAAGAAATAAAGAGATTGAAGGTACACAATGGCTAAGTCTCCTGCAAATAACGCAGCTGCTCGTGTACGTAAGAAAGTTCGCAAGAACATTTCTGACGGTATTGCACACGTTCACGCTTCGTTCAACAACACCATCATCACGATCACCGACCGCCAAGGCAATTCCCTGTCTTGGGCTTCGTCGGGTGGCCAGGGTTTCAAGGGCTCGCGCAAGTCGACGCCTTTTGCAGCCCAGGTTGCTTCCGAAGTGGCCGGCCGTGCTGCCATGGAACAAGGCATCAAGAACCTGGACGTCGAGATCAAGGGCCCCGGCCCAGGTCGCGAGTCTTCGGTGCGTGCCTTGGGTGCACTGGGCATCCGCATCACGTCGATCTCCGATGTGACGCCTGTCCCGCACAACGGCTGCCGCCCTCAAAAGCGTCGTCGTATCTAACTCACCATAAGCCCACCGCCGCCAGTGCATGGTGCTCTGGCGGCTCCCGCATTTATGCGGTAGCTGAAAAAAGGAAATCAAGTGGCACGTTTTATTGGCCCTAAGGGCAAACTTTCCCGCCGCGAAGGCGTAGATCTGTTCCTGAAGAGCGCACGTCGCTCGATCGCGGACAAGGTCAAGCTGGACACCAAGCCAGGTCAACACGGCCGTACTTCCGGCACGCGTACCTCGGACTACGGTCTGCAACTGCGTGAAAAGCAAAAGGTCAAGCGCACCTACGGTGTGCTCGAGAAGCAATTCCGCCGTTACTTCGCTGAAGCAGATCGTCGCCGTGGCAACACTGGCGCCAACCTGCTGAGCCTGCTGGAAAGCCGTCTGGACAACGTGGTGTACCGCATGGGCTTTGGCTCGACCCGCTCCGAAGCGCGTCAGCTGGTGTCCCACAAGGCCATCACCGTGAACGGCCAATCCGTCAACATTCCTTCCTACTCTGTGAAGGAAGGCGACGTGGTTGCTGTGCGCGAAAAGTCCAAGAAGCAAGCCCGTATCATTGAGTCGCTGCAACTGGCCGGTCAAGTGGGCTTCCCCGCTTGGGTGGACGTGACGGCCGACAAGGCTGAAGGCGTCTTCAAGAAGGCTCCTGACCGCGATGAATTCGGTGCTGACATCAACGAATCGCTGATCGTCGAATTGTATTCTCGTTAATTTCACAGTCGTTTTTCGACTGCGAAAGTGTATCCGTCCCAGAACCGCGAGGCATCGCGGTTCTGGTGCTTCACCAGCCTTACCGGTGTAACGAGCCGGGGGTATTGAGAGGAAGTTTGCATGCAGACCAATTTGCTGAAACCCAAGACAATTAACGTAGAACAGCTGGGCCACAATCGCGCCAAGGTAGAGCTGGAGCCGTTTGAACGCGGCTACGGGCACACGCTGGGCAATGCGCTGCGTCGTGTTCTGCTGTCCTCGATGGTGGGTTATGCAGCGACGGAAGTGACCATTGCAGGTGTGCTGCACGAGTACTCGTCTATCGACGGCGTCCAGGAAGATGTGGTCAACATCTTGCTGAACCTCAAGGGCGTGGTGTTCAAGCTCCACAACCGTGACGAAGTGACGCTGAGCCTGCGCAAGGATGGCGAAGGCGTAGTGACGGCTGCTGACATTCAGACGCCTCACGATGTAGAAATCATCAACCCTGATCATGTCATCGCCAACCTGTCGCAAGGCGGCAAGCTGGACATGCAGATCAAGGTGGAAAAAGGCCGTGGCTATGTGCCCGGTAACGTGCGCCGCTACGGTGACGAGTCGACCAAGTCGATCGGCCGCATTGTGCTGGATGCATCGTTCTCGCCGATCAAGCGCGTCAGCTACACGGTCGAATCCGCCCGTGTGGAGCAGCGTACCGATCTGGACAAGCTGGTTCTCGAGATCGAAACCAACGGCGCCATCGCTGCAGAAGATGCAGTGCGCTCGTCGGCCAAGATTTTGGTGGAACAACTTGCCGTGTTTGCGCAGCTCGAAGGCGGCGCATTGGATGTGTTCGACCAGCCTGGTGGCCAGGCGCGTAACAACGCCACGTTCGATCCGATCCTGCTGCGTCCTGTGGACGAGCTGGAGCTGACCGTGCGTTCTGCCAACTGCTTGAAGGCCGAAAACATCTACTACATCGGTGACCTGATCCAGCGCACCGAAAATGAGTTGCTCAAGACCCCGAATCTGGGTCGTAAGTCGCTCAACGAGATCAAGGAAGTGTTGGCTTCCCGTGGTCTGACCCTGGGTATGAAGCTTGAAAACTGGCCACCAGCCGGTTTGGAAAAGCGTTAAGTTATAATGGAGAGCTCTCCCAATGGTGGGGGAGCTCAATCGTAGTGCGTCGGACAGTACCTGATACGGCTGTTTGATTGAATCAATCTAAAAGGAAAAGCACCATGCGTCACGGACACGGCCTCCGCAAACTGAACCGCACCTCGTCTCACCGTAAGGCGATGCTGCAAAACATGATGAATTCGCTCATCGAGCACGAAGCCATCAAGACCACCGTTCCTAAAGCCAAGGAACTGCGCAAGGTGATCGAGCCCATGATCACCCTGGCAAAGGTCGACACCCTCGCCAACCGCCGTCTGGTTTTTGACCGTCTGCGCAGCCGCGACAGCGTGACCAAGCTGTTCAACGTGCTGGGTCCTCGCTCGGCCAGCCGTCCTGGCGGCTACACCCGTATCTTGAAGATGGGTTTCCGCGTGGGCGACAACGCGCCTATGGCCTATGTTGAACTGGTGGACCGCGCTGAAGAAGCCGGTGATGCCGCAGCAGAATAAAAACTGCAGGTTCATGCCAGAAAAGCCCACTTCGGTGGGCTTTTTCTATGGTGGCGCGGCCTTGCCATCGCTCTGGCGGCACTGCTGCTTGGCAGATTGCATAAATAGTTTTCCAAATGATGACAAAGCGCTTCATATTGAGGAAAACCCGCGCTATAATGCAAGTGCGCGATGGAGCAGTCTGGTAGCTCGTTGGGCTCATAACCCAAAGGTCGGAGGTTCAAATCCTCCTCGCGCAACCAGTACACCAAAAGCCAGCTTTCGAGCTGGCTTTTTTGTTGCTGCGCTCGCACCAAGGCGATGGTGCAAGGGCGGGCAGAGCCGGCAAGCGCGGAAATGCCAGCAGGCGTGGCTGCAGTTTCGATGGCGGCAAGGCTGCTATAAAAGTCGAAGCGAGAAAAATATACAGTAAAAGCGCATCCGGCCAAAAAGCACCGTCAAAGTCGCGCTATAATTGCGGTGCGCGATGGAGCAGTCTGGTAGCTCGTTGGGCTCATAACCCAAAGGTCGGAGGTTCAAATCCTTCTCGCGCAACCAGAACACAAAAAAGCCAGCTTTCGAGCTGGCTTTTTTCATGCCCGCTCGGGGCAGGTGTCCACTGCTCAGTGGGCGTACAGCTGCTCCAGCGAGCGAAAGCCTTTGACCTCGATCGGGTTGCCGCTGGGGTCGTAGAAGAACATGGTCCATTGCTCGCCAGGCTCGCCTTCGAAGCGCACCTGGGGTTCGAGCACAAAGCGGGTGTCGGCGGCGCGCAGTCGTTCGGCAAGCTGTTTCCAGTCTTCCAGTTTCAGCACCAGGCCAAAATGCGGCATCGGCACCTTGTGGTTGCCCACCAAGCCGGTATTGCTGGTCTCGAAGGGCTTGCCCAGGTGGCAGGATATCTGGTGGCCAAAGAAATCAAAATCCACCCAGCTGTCGGTACTGCGGCCTTCGGCGCAGCCGAGCGTGTCGCGGTAGAAGTGGCGTGCGGCATCCAGGTCGTGGACATGGAAGGCGAGATGGAAAAGGCTTTGCATGTGGGCAGGCTCAAAGGGGCATGGTGGTACAGGTGGAAGTGCGCTGCCCCTCCGATTTATCGCATAGGCACAGGCTGCACAATCCGCTAAGCTGTGCAGCATACACGCTGGCATGCCATACGCGGCGATCGGCCCAACCCCTGGAGACATCACCATGCAGGACTCCGCCCAGTCTTTCAACCCCTTTGCCCCCGGCTTCGACTTTTTGCAAAAGCTCGCTGCGGGCGGCACCTCCAAACCGGCCTCTGCCCTGGGGCAGTGGCAAGAGTGGGTGGCCCCCACGATGAACGTGGAGGATCTGGAAAAGCGCATCAACGAGCTTAAGACCGTCTTGTTCTGGCTGGAGCAGAACCAGCGGGCCTTGTCGGCCACCATCCAGGCGATGGAAGTGCAGAAAATGACCTTGTCGGCGCTGCAGACCATGAATGTGCCGGTGGAGAACTGGGCCAGCACCATGGTTCAAAGCTGGCAGCAATTTGCCCAGACGACGGCTGCGCAGGTGCAAGAGGCGGGCGCAGCCAGCACGCCGGCCGCTCCCGGTGCAGGCGCCTGGGCAGCACCCCAGGCCGCAGCCAGCCCGGCACCAGCGACGGCGGCACCAGCTGCGCAGCCGTCCGAGCCGACCGAAAAAAAGGCTGAGCAGGCCGAGCAGGCCAGCGCCGCTGCATCACCCGTCACGGACCCCATGCAATGGTGGGGCGCGCTGACGCAGCAGTTCCAGCATATCGCCCAGCAGGCCGTGCAGGATGTCACCGATCAGGCCATGGCCCATGCGGCCAGCACGCAGCAGGCGGCGGCCTCGGCCGCAGAGGCGGTGCGCACTACGGCGGAGGGCATGGCCGAGGCGGGCAAGGCCGCCGCACAAGCGGCCGGCATGGCCGGCCAGGGCTCGGCGAAAGCTGCCAGGCCATCGGCGGCGAAAGCGGGTGTTGGACGCGGTGGAAAAGCGCCCAGTGCGGCGGCCCACAAAGCGGCTGCGGCAAAGCCTGTGGCTGGAAGAGCCGCCCCCAACAAGGCAGCTCCACGGAAGGCCGCCCCCCGGAAGGCCGTCCCCCGCAAAGCCACCCCTCCCAAGCCCAACGCCTCCCGTCCGCGTTAAGGCCAAGTTTGGCAGGCACGAGGCGATGACTGGGCTGCGGCACCACCGTGGCCAGGCCTGGGCCTGCCGGGCGAGAATCTGCAGCGAAGCAGGCTTTTAGAATGGCAGCCATGAAGCTTTTTCCCTATGGCCATGTGACCCATCCTGACTGGCGCATGGCCGTGGCGCTGGTGGTTGCGCAGCTGCGTGGGCACATGGCCCAAACGGCTTACGCCACGGCGCCCAGCTTGGGGCTGGTGTATTTCAGCGACCCGTTTGCGCGCCATGCGCCGCAGCTGCTGGAGGCCTTGCAAGACGAGTTTCCGCACATCAGCGACTGGAGTGGTTCGGTGGGCGTTGGCGTGATGGCCTCGCATGCCGAGTACCTCAACGAGCCTGCGCTGTCGGTCATGCTGCTGGAGTTGCCTGCCCATTCCTACCGGCTGTTTTCGGGCATAGCGCCTCTACCGGTCGGGCGTGCGTCGCCCTGGGAGCGTGCCCTGGTGCATGCCGATGCCGGCTTGCCCGACCTGGGCGAGCTGCTCCAAGAGCTGGCCGAGCGCACCCGCGCCGGCAGCGTGCTGGGGGGGCTCAGCTCCGAAGCCGTCGCACCGCTGCAGCTGGCCTGGAGCAAGGATCTGGGTCCTAGCCACAGCGGGGTTCTGCGTGGCGGTCTCTCCGGCGTAGCTTTTTCGCCCGAGGCGGGCGTGGTGCAGGCGCTGACCCAGGGTTGCCAGGTCATGGGTGCGCGCATGTGCATCACCGCGATGCAAGGCCATGTGGTGCTGGCGCTCGATGGCCGGCCTGCCTTGGACGTGCTCGAAGAGTTGATGCTGGTGCGTCTGGATGCGGACCCGGAACGGGCGACGCGGGCGATGCGCCACATCCATGCGGCGCTGGAGCCACATGCGCCCGAGTCGGCCTTGCATGCAGGCCAACTGGGGCCAGAGGCGCGGGTCGTGCCGCTGGTGGGCGTGGACATCGCCAGCCGTGGCATTGTGCTGGCCGAGCAGGCCCAGCCCCAGCAGCAGCTGTGTTTTTGCCAGCGCAACCTCTCCGCTGCACGGGCAGATTTGCTGCGCATGTGTGCGGAGCTGCGAGAGTCGCTCTCCCCGGTGGAGGCGGAAACCGGAGAGCCGCTGGCAGGCCAGGGCTTGCTGGCCGATGCGGCCGCAGGCCGGGGCATTGCCGCTGCGGTCTACATCAGTTGTGCGGCGCGGGGAGGCTCGTATTTTGGCGCCCCCGGGGCCGAGCTGGAACTGATCCACCATGTGCTGGGCGATATCCCGCTGGTGGGTTTTTTCAGCCAGGCAGAGATTGCCGGCCAGCAGCTGCACCGCTATGCTGGCGCGCTGATGCTGTTTACCCAGCCGGTCTGATGGTCGCAGCCCGCTTCAGCGGTTGCCGCTGTTCTGCGGGCGCCGCATTTCGGTAAACACCGACAGCTCCCAGCTGCGCATGGCCAGCAGCAGCGTATAGCCCTCGCGCTCTTTCTCGGGCAGGCGCTGGTCGGTCAGGTGCTGCTGGGCAAAGTCCTGGGCCACGCGCTGCAGGCGTTCCAAAAAGGCCGGTGCCAAGGTGCGGCTGATGGCGCCATGCACCAGCATCAAGCCCTCACCGGATTTGTCGAAAGTGCCTGAGAAGTAGTCGTGCACGGCATTTTCGCGGAAGTACTCCATCACCGGGCCATGGGGGCGCCAGCGGAAGGTCTTGGCCAGCTTGAGCCGGTAGCGGTTCATCGGCCGCAGCTCGATGATGCCAATCCGGTCCAACTGCGCCAGGTATTTGATGCCCTCGGCTTCGTTCAAACGGTAGGTGGCCAGGACCTGCTCCAAGGTCCATTGGCTCAGCACGCAGATGGCCATCAGCAGCAGTTTTTTGTCTGCCACCACCGCCTGCTCCTGCTGCTGGGTCAGCTCCTTGATCAGCGGCTGGTTATCGGCTACGCGGCGTGCCAGGTCGGCAAAATCGAGGCGCAGCACATGGCAGATGGCATCGATGCGCGACAGCGGCATATCCCCCTTGGCCAGCATGCGCTTGACGCTGGATTCCGCCATGCCCAGCGCCTCGGCCAGATCGGCATAGGTCATCTGTGCGGCTTTCAGCTCTTTTTTCAAGGCCAGTACCAGATCGGCGGTGGTGCTCATGGGTATCGTCCAGTCATACTTTGGGTGCCATCATAGGGGATCACGCCAGGATTCCGAGACGCAGGGGTCCGCCCCCGGCACAGTCCCGGCCATGACTGATACCTCTATGCCAACCACCCGCCACAGCCGCATCGCTGAATGGGCGCTCTACCTCTTCTACGCCGCCATGCTGGCCCTTGCCTGCCTGGGGCCCTATGTGCCGCAGGCCACCCACTACCACGACTTTGCCGACCAGCGCCCGCTGCTGGGCCTGGTCAATGCGGCTGATGTGCTGAGCAATCTGCCGTTTCTCATGGTCGGCGTCTGGGGTCTGCTGGCGACGTTCAAAACACCCTCTGACACCCTGCGAAACCAAGGGGCGACACCCTGGCTGCTGCTGGTCTTTGGCGGCCTGGTAGTCACTTCTGCCGGCTCCTCTTATTACCACCTGCTGCCCGGCGATCTGCGTGTGTTTTGGGACCGCATGGGCATGGTGCCGGTGTTTGCCGGTGTGCTGGGCCTGGCGCTGCAGTCACTGCTCCATGCCCGCGCTGCCAGGCTGACGGCGCTGTGCGTGCTGCTGGGCGGGCCGCTGGCCCTGTGGGTCTGGTTGCAGACGGGGCAGCTGCTGGCCTGGGCGGTACTGCAAGGCGCGGGCATGGTGTTACTCGTAGTTCTGGCGGTGTGGCAACAACGCAGCCCACTTGCAGCGCCCCACATTCGCTGGCCCCTGGCGGCCGTTGTGGCCTGGTATGCGCTGGCCAAGCTGTTCGAGCTGGGCGATACCGCCATCTGGGCGGGTAGCGGGCATCTGGTGGCCGGCCATGCGCTCAAGCACCTGGCCGCTGCGCTGGCGCTGGTGCCCCTGTTGCGAACGGTGCTGCAAGCGCGCCAACTGGCGTGCCCAAATAGCGCGTGCGCAGGCACAATCGGGGGCGGCGAGTTGGGCGCAGGGCGTTTGCGCTGAATGCCCTGCACCGACCACCCCAACCGCCCTTGATCCGCCAGGAGATGCTTGTTCCATGAACCGTCCACATGCCCCGTCTGTGCCCGCCTCCGAGGCGCCAGACCACCCCAACCAGTTCGCCCTGCTGGGCCAGCGCCGCTTTGCGCCCTTTTTCTGGACCCAGTTTGCCGGGGCCGCCAACGACAACCTGTTCAAGTTCGCCTTCACGGTCATGGTGACCTACCAGCTGCAGGTGGCCTGGATGCCGCCTGCGATGGCGGGGCTGGTGATTGGTGCGCTGTTTATCCTGCCGTTTTTGCTGTTTTCGGCGACCTCGGGGCAACTGACCGACAAGTACGAAAAGCACCGCATGATCCGCTTCGTCAAGGACCTGGAGATTGGCGTGATGCTGATCGCCGGTGTGGGCTTCTGGGTGGAGAGCCCGGTCATCTTGCTGGGCTGTGTCTTCCTGATGGGCCTGCATTCCACCTTGTTCGGCCCCGTCAAATTTGCCTACCTGCCCCAGGTGCTGCGCGACGATGAGCTGACCGGTGGCAATGGCATGGTGGAGATGGGCACCTTTGTCGCCATCTTGCTGGGCAATGTGGTGGGGGGCCTTTTGGTGGCATTGCCGGATATAGGCCATGCCTCGGTCGGCGTGGCCTGCCTGGGCCTGGCGGTGGTGGGGCGGTTGACGGCCCAGGGCGTGCCGGTGGTGCCGGCCACCGATCCGGGCCTCAAGATCAACTGGAACCCGGTGACCGAGACCTGGCGCAACCTGAAGCTCGCCCATGGCAATGTGGTGGTGTTCCGCTCGCTGCTGGGCATCAGCTGGATGTGGTTCTTTGGGGCGGTGTTTTTGAGCCAGTTCCCCAGCTTTGCCAAAGAGGTGCTGCATGGCAATGAGCATGTGGCCTCGCTCTTGCTGGTGGTGTTCTCCATTGGCATCGGTCTGGGTTCGCTGCTGTGCGAGGTGCTCTCGCGCCGCCAGGTAGAAATCGGCCTGGTGCCCATTGGCACCATTGGCATGAGCGTGTTTGCGATTGACCTGTACTTTGCCTCACGCGGCCTGGCGCAGCCGGCGCAGGCCTGGACGGCGCTGGGCTTTATCAGCCAGCCGGCGCACTGGCGGGTGATGGCCGATCTGGCGCTGTTGTCGCTGTTTGCGGGCCTGTACAGCGTGCCCATGTATGCGCTGATCCAGCTGCGCAGCCAGCCCACGCACCGCGCGCGCATCATCGCGGCCAACAATATCCTGAACGCGTTGTTCATGATCGCCAGCTCGGTGATCGCTGGCGCCTTGCTGGGGGCGGGTTTTACCGTGCCGCAGATCTTTTTGTTCACCGGCATTGCCAACGCCATCGTCGCCACCTACATCTTTTTGCTGGTGCCCGAATACCTGCTGCGCTGCATTGCCTGGCTGGTCACCCACGTGGTCTACCGCTTTCGGGTGCAAGGGGCGCAGCACATTCCCACCAGCGGACCCGCGCTGCTGACCTGCAACCATGTGAGCTTTGTCGACCCGATCCTGATGATGGCGGCCAGCCCGCGCCCGATTTATTTTGTGATGGACTACCGCATCTTCCGCACGCCTTTGCTGGGCTGGTTGTTCCGCCTGTGCAAGGCCATTCCGGTGGCGCCGCGCAGCGAAGACCCTGCCGTCTATGAGGCCGCCTTTGCGCGGGCGGCGCAGGTGCTGCGTGACGGGGATCTGCTGGCCATCTTCCCTGAAGGCGGCATCACCCGCGATGGCGAGTTGCAGGTGTTCAAAGGCGGTGTGATGAAGATCCTGGAGCAGGCCCGTGCCGATGGGCTGGAGGTGCCTGTGGTGCCTATGGCGCTGACCAACCTCTGGGGCTCGTTCTTCAGCCGCATCGAGCCCCAAGGCGCGATGACCCGCCCGTTCCGCCGAGGCTTTTTCAACCGCGTGACTTTGCGCATCGGCGCGGCGACACCGGGGGCGGAATGCACAGCAGAGCAACTGCGCGAGCGCGTGGGCGATCTGCTGAGCCAAGAAGCCAGCCCTGGCAGCCGTTCGCCCGCTTTGGGATAATGCAGGCTGGACAACGAATGGCTTTGTGATGACCTCTCTAACGATTCTGTACAAAAGCGTGGCAGCCCTGGTGGCCGTGTCCGCCCTGGCCGCCTGCACCAGTACTTCGGGCCTCAAGCCGCTGCATGACCCTGAAGAGAAGGAGGCTTTCACACGCGCCACCGTCTACGCCGGCCCGCGCAGCCCCGCATCGGCCTACTGCGTGCAGATGGGCGGCGCCATCCTCAACACCCCCAAGGGCAAGAACACCCTGTGCAGGTTCCCCGACGGCAAGGAAATGGACCCCTGGGACCTGTTCTGGCGCGACAACCCGTTGAACTGAGAACCGCAAGGCGACCACAAAAAACCCTGCCAGCGCGTGTTGCGCTGGCAGGGTTTTGTCTTGCGGAGCCGCTGAAGGGCTAGGCCTTAGATGACGCCATGCGCCTTGAACCAGTCCTGCAGGCGCTTCCAGCCGTCGTCAGCAGCATCTTGGCGGTAGCTGGGGCGGTAGTCGGCATGGAAGGCGTGGCCGGCTTCCGGGTAGACATGGAAGCTCGACCCTGCAGCGGCGGCATTGCCTGCGGCACCGGCTTTTTGCAGGCTTTGCTTCATGGCCTCCACCGAATCGAGCGGGATGCCCTGGTCCTTGCCGCCATACAGGCCGAGCACGGGAGCTTTCAGCGCGCCACTGAGGTCGATGGGGTGCTTGGGCTGCAGGCTGCTGGCCGTGCCTTGCAGGCGGCCATACCAGGCCACACCGGCCTTGACCTTGCCGGTGGCGGCATACAGCCAGGTAATGCGGCCACCCCAGCAAAAGCCGGTGATGCCGGCGCGGCTGGTGTCGCCGCCGTTGTCCTTGGCCCAGGCCAGCGCGGCATCCAGGTCCTTGATGACCTGGGCATCGGGCACCTTGCTGACCAGCTCGCTTTGCAGCTGGCTGATTTCGGTGTATTTGCGCGGGTCGCCCTGGCGGGCAAACAGCTCAGGGGCAATGGCCAGATAGCCCAGCTGGGCCAGGCGTCGGCAGGTGTCGGCGATGTAGTCGTGCACGCCAAAGATTTCCTGGATCACCAGGACTACCGGCAGATTGGTTTTGCCAGCAGGCGCTGCGCGGTAGGCGCTGACCTGGAAGCCATCGACCGTGTACTGGATGGTGCCGGCCGTCAGCCCGGCATCCGGGGTCTTGATGACCGTCTGGGCCATCACCGGCACCGCCGCTGCGGCGTAGCCTACGCCCAGCGCCATTTGCAGGGCGCTGCGGCGGGTGCTGCCGGCCAGGGTGGCGCGGCCCGGGAGAAGGGAGTCGAAATCGGCATGGTTGGGAGTCTGGGACATAGGATTTCCTTTTCTGCGGATGGCAGGCCCATTATGGGGGACGATAAAAACGGCCTGTGACCAGGCTTTGGCGCCTGGGTTGGGTCAGTGAATGTGCAAGAGGTTCCGCCATAGAAAATGCCTGGCATGGCCAGGCATGGTGGGTTGGAGCAAGTGGGTTCAGATCACTTCCACAGCGCGCACTTGGTTTCTTCCTTGGTGGTGAAGACCTCGTCGCCGGGCAGCTTCTTGACGATCTTGTAGTAGTCCCAGGTGCCCTTGGATTCCTGCGGGGTCTTGACCTGGACCAGGTACATGTCGTGGATGTAGCTGCCGTCGGTGCGCAAGGTCCCGGTGGCGAAGAAGTCGTCCATCTTCATGCCGCGCCAGGTCTCCATCACCTTGTCGGCATCGGTGGTACCGGCGGCCTGCACGGCCTTGAGGTAGTTCATCGTGGCCGAATAGTCGGCGGCCTGGATTTCGGTGGGGCGGCGCTGGGTTTTTTTCATGTAGGCGTCGGCGAACTTGCGCGTGGCGTCATTCATGTCCCAGTACCAGCTGGTGACGAACTGCATACCCGCCGTGTTCTTCAGCCCCAGGCTGTGGATGTCGCTGTAGAAGACGAGCAGCGGGGCGATCTTCATCGACTTGTCGATGCCGAATTCCTTGGCCGCCTTGATGGCGTTGATGGTGTCGCCGCCCGCATTGGCCAGCGCCAGTACCTGGGCCTTGGAGCTTTGCGCCTGCAGCAGGAAGGACGAGAAGTCCGAGGCATTCAAGGGATGGCGCACCGCAGCGGCCACGGCACCGCCCTTGGCCTTGACGACCTTGGAGGCGTCGGCTTCCATCGCGTGGCCGAAGGCATAGTCGGCCGTCAGAAAGAACCAGTTCTTGCCGCCGTTGTCGACGATGGCGCCGGCCGCACCCTTGGACAGCGCCACGGTGTCATAGGCATAGTGCACCGTGTAGGGCGTGCAGGCCTCGTTGGTCAGCGCGGAGGTGCCGGCGCCGTTGTTGATCATCACGCGCTTTTTCTCGTCGGCCAC
Organism: Comamonas sp. BIGb0152; assembly: GCF_024809975.1. Taxonomy (GTDB): domain Bacteria; phylum Pseudomonadota; class Gammaproteobacteria; order Burkholderiales; family Burkholderiaceae_C; genus Comamonas. The sequence goes on along the minus strand of NZ_JANUDY010000007.1, from coordinate 106,533 downwards.
CTTGGCCAGCGCCAACGCGGTGCCGGAGTTGGTGCCGCTGAAGATCATCGTCAGGTTCTGGGTATCGATCCATTCGCGCGCTTTGCTGGCCGCGATGTCGGCCTTGTTCTGGTGGTCCACGACCAGCATTTCAATCGGCTTGCCCAGCACCTTGCCGCCAAAATCGTCGATGGCCATCTGGATGGCGGTGGCGCCGCCCTTGCCTTCGAGGTCGGCATACAGGCTGGACAGGTCGGAGATGTAGCCGATCTTGACCTTGTCTTGCGCATGGGCCGTGCCCATGGCGGCCGTCAAGCCCAGCAGTCCCAAGGTGGCCAAGGCTTGCGCCAGGCGAGTGCGTTGCATAGTTGCTCCTGATGTTTATGGTGTTGTCTCAATGCGGCAGCCGCATGGCCCCGATACTGGCACGCACAGCGCCGGGCGGTATTGGGGCAACCACTGCGCTGCCCGCAAGGCCTCAGGCCGTGGAGAAGGCATAAAAATAGCTACCAGTGCTTGATGAATAAGCAGTGGTAGCTATCAAATCAGGAGTTGCCTACAGGCCTGGGCGAATGCGCACAGTGGCTTGGCTTTTTTGCGCACCCCCCCGTTGACCCGCTTCTTAGGCCTGCTGGCTGCGCAGATAAGTCTGCACGATGGCGGCGGCATCGACCGCAAAATGCTGGCGCAGCGCAGCGCGGGAATCGCTGCGGCCAAAGCCGTCCGTGCCCAAGGTGTAGTAATGCTGGCGCGGCAGGCCGTTGGCATCGGTGGGCAGGTAGGCACGCACCAGCTCGGGCAGGGCGCGCACATAGTCGCTGGCGGCAATGATGGGGCCTTGTGAGGCCTCTAGCTGCTGCGCAAACCAGCTGGGCGCGCTGGCTTCACCGGCGCGCCAGCGCTCCAGCTGGGCCTCGCCATCGCGGGCCAGCTCGGCATAGCTGGTGACGCTCCAGACATCGGCAGCGACGCCGTGATCGCGCTCCAAAATGGCCGCAGCCTTGAGCACCTCGCCCATGATGGCCCCGCTGCCCAGCAGCTGCACCCGGCGCGCGCTTGGCAGCTTGCCGGCCTGCAGCAAGTACATGCCCCGGATGACACCGGCGTGGGCCTCGGCCGGCAAGCTGGGGTTGGCCACGTTTTCGTTGGTGACGGTGATGTAGAAGAACTCGTCCCGCTGCTCCTGCAGCATGCGCTGCATGCCATGGTCGATGATGACCGCCAGCTCGCCGGCAAAGGCGGGGTCGTAGCTTTTGCAGTTGGGCACGGTGGAGGCGCTCAGCAGGCTGCTGCCGTCTTGGTGCTGCAGGCCTTCGCCGCCCAGGGTGGTGCGCCCGGACGTGGCGCCGATCAAAAAGCCGCGTGCCCGCTGGTCGGCAGCGGCCCAGATGAGGTCGCCCACGCGCTGGAAACCGAACATGCTGTAGAAGATGAAAAACGGCAGCATGGCCGTGCCATGGGTGCTGTAGCTGGTGGCGGCCGCCGTCCAGGACGACAGCGCGCCGGCCTCGCTGATGCCTTCTTCCAGAATCTGGCCGCTGCTGTGTTCGCGGTACAGCAGTGCCGAGGCATTGTCCTCGGGCTGGTAGAGCTGGCCAAAGGGGGCATAGATGCCCACCTGGCGGAACAGGCCGGCCATGCCGAAGGTGCGCGCCTCATCGGCCACGATGGGCACGATGCGCGGGCCCAGGGCCGCGTCCTTGAGCAGGTTGCCGAGCTGGCGCACAAAGGCCATGGTGGTGCTCATGGGTTTGCCGTCGGCCTGCAGCGCAAAGCCCGCCGTGGCCTGCAGGTCGGGCACGGCAATGGGCGCGGCCTGGGTTTTGCGCGCCGGCAAAAAGCCGCCCAGTGCCTGGCGGCGCGCATGCAGGTAGCGCATCTCGGCGCTGCCATCGGCCGGTTTGAGGAAGGCGGCCGAGGTGGCCTGCTCGTCGCTCAGCGGCAGCTGGAAGCGGTCGCGGAAGGCCAGCAGGTCTTCGGCGCCGAGCTTTTTTTGCTGGTGCGAGGTCATGCGCCCCTGGCCAAGGCTGCCCATGCCATAGCCCTTCATGGTTTTGGCCAGCACCACGGTGGGCTGGCCGCTGTGCGCAGCGGCGCTGGCAAAGGCGGCGTGGATCTTGACCGGGTCGTGCCCGCCTCGGCGCAGGCGGTCGATGTCACTGTCCGACAGATGGGCGACCAGCGCGGCAAGCTCTGGGCTTTTATTGAAAAAGTGCTCGCGGTTGAAGGCGCCATCGTTGGCCGACAGGGTCTGGAACTCGCCATCGACCGTGTGCGCAAAGGTGCGGGCCAGCACATGGCTGTGGTCGCGCGCCAGCAGCGCATCCCATTCCGATCCCCAGAGGCATTTGACGACGTTCCAGCCCGCGCCGCTGAACAGCGCCTCCAGCTCATCGACGATGCGGCCATTGCCGCGCACCGGGCCGTCGAGCCGCTGCAGGTTGCAGTTGATGACGAAGATGCAGTTGTCCAGCCCTTCGCGCGCGGCCAGGGTCAGCGCGGCGATGGATTCGGGCTCGTCCATCTCGCCGTCGCCAAAAAAGCCCCAGACCTTGCGGCCTTCGGTATCGACCAGGCCCCGGTGCGCCAGGTAGCGCATAAAACGCGCCTGGTAGATGGCATTGATCGGGCCGATGCCCATCGAGCCAGTGGGAAACTGCCAGAACTCCGGCATCAGATAAGGGTGCGGGTAAGAGCTGAGGCCCTGGATACCCTTGCTGGCCGCCACCAGCTCTTGCCGGTAGTGGCTCAGGTTGTCCTCGCCCAGGCGCCCTTCCAGAAATGCCCGGGCATAAACGCCAGGCGATGAATGCGGCTGGAAGTACACCAGGTCGCCGCCGTGGTGGCCATCGTCGGCACGGAAGAAATGGTTGAAGCCGGTCTCGAACAGATCGGCCGCCGAGGCATAGCTGGCGATGTGGCCACCCAGCTCGCCATGCGCGGCATTGGCGCGCACCACCATGGCCAGCGCGTTCCAGCGCAGGATGGCCGAGAGCTTTTTCTCCAGCTCGATATCGCCGGGGTAGGGCGGCTGCTCATCGACGGAGATGGTATTGCTGTAGGGCGTGTTGCCTGAGGGCTTCCAGGGCACATGGCGCTTGCGGGCATGCGCCAGTAGCGCATCGAGCAGCGCGCCGGCCTGCTCCTTGCCTTGGGCCGCGCCATAGGCGGTCAGCAGGCCATCAAAGGCATCGCACCATTCGGCCAGTTCGGCGGGATCCCCTTGGGGTGCTTTGGGCAAATGGGTAGGCGGCTGGCGCACGGCGGTCTCCTGTCTGGCTTTGGGTTTAATGGGCCCGATCATGCCATGGAAGCCCGCGCCGGGCCGATGGCCCCGCGACATGCGGCTGCCGCCAAAAAGTATCACTTAGCTATACCTGTTTATTTGAAAGCTGCTACCGGCATTAAATGGGGATGCTGGTTGCGCGGCTTGCCCGCATGATGGCGACGTGTTCAACCAATGCGGGGCCCGGATGCCCCGACCAGCGATGTCTCAATCCTTCAACCCTGTTCAACGTGACACCCGTGCATGGCAATACCAAGTATGGATTTCCTTTGGTATTGCGATCTCGATGTGCGCCATCGGTCTGGCCTGGTTGCCAGGGCAACACCTGGAACAGGCGTTCATGGTGATGGGCTATATGTTCTGCCTCTCGGCTGCCTTTGTGCTGGCCAAGTTTGTGCGCGACAAGCAGTCGGACAGCCGCCAATCCGCTGGCGACACCCCCATGTGGCGCTTTGTGGTCTGGGGCGGTTTTGCCATCGCCATGGCGCTGACCGGCTGGGGTTTGCTGAGCATGGATATCAACCCTACCTACAAGGCCTTTTTGGGCGTGAGCTGGATGTACATGATCACGACGGCCTTCACCCTGGCCAAGATGCTGCGCGACAAGCATGAGTCGGACCTGGCCGCTGCCATATACAGTGCCCGCGCTGTGCGCAGCGAGCCCCGCAACCAGGATGTGAGCAACGCCCAGGAACGCGTGTAAACGCAGGCCTGCTGTACCAACCCCTACGGGAGCACACCATGTGGAGTCTTACTTTTAGCCACTTGCAGCGCCGCGCCACGGTAGCCCTGGCCGGCACGGCCCTGGTACTGGGCCTGGGCCTGGGCCTGGCGGCAGCACCCGCCGCCCGCGCCCAAAGCGATGCATCCCTGATGCTCTCTGCGCTGCCGATTGCCTCGGTCGTCGTGGGTACGGCCGCTTCGGTGGGGGCGTCTGCCACCGTGGTTGCGCTGCCGGTGGCCTTGTCGGTAGACGGTGCCAGGCTCATCGTCAAAGGCGTGCAGGCCTCCGCCAAGGGCACGGTGTGGCTGCTGGAGAGCGCATCGGACGGCGCGGCGGCCAGCATTGAGCTGTCGGCCGGCGCCCTGGGCGCCAGCGCTGCCAGCGTGGGCACCGCCCTCTTGGTCAGCGTGGTGGGCACGGGCGTGCTGCTGTCAGCCGCCGGCGAGGTGATTGCCTTTATTCCCAATGAGATCGGTAAAGCGCTGCTCTACAACGAGCGCTTGTGAAGAGGAAGGAGATGCGCATGTTGAAATCTCTACGTCTGAGCCTGATGGCCGCAGCACTGCTGGCCGCCGCTGGCGCCCAGGCCGGGCGCAGCTGCGAGGCACAAAAGCCCACGCTTGAGAGCGTGCGCCAAAGCCTGAACCTGGCGCAGAACGTGGCCCAGGCGCTGGATGCCAGCGGCGCGCAGGTGGTGCTGCTGGGCCGCCAGGGCCAGGATCTGAGCAAGTACCAGCTGCAGTTTTCGCACATGGGCTGGGCCTACAAATCAGCCACCGGCGCCTGGCGTGTGGTGCACAAGCTCAACGACTGCGGCACGGCGGCATCGCATGTGTACCGCCAGGGGCTGGGCGAGTTCTTTCTGGACGATTTGTGGCGCTACCAGGCCGTGCTGGTGGTGCCGGCCACGGCAGTGCAGCAAAAACTGCTGCTGGCACTGTCGGCCAATGCCCAGCCGCTGCAGATGCACGAGCCGCGCTACAGCATGCTGGCCTACCCCTGGAGCCAGCGTTACCAGCAAAGCAACCAGTGGGCCTTGGAGACCCTGGCCCAAGCCATGGCGCCGCAAACCGTGCATGACCGAGGCCAGGCGCAGGCCTGGTTGCAGCTGCAGGGCTACCAGCCCAGCGACTTGCGCATCGGTGCCATGACGCGCCTGGGCGGGCGCATGACGCGTGCCAATATCGCCTTTGACGACCACCCGCCAGAAAAGCGCTTTGCCGGGCATATCGAAACGGCCACGGTGGACTCTGCCTTGCAGTTCATGCAGCGCAGCGGGCTGGCGTCCGCGCCGGTGCTGCTGCGTTAGCGCGGCGCCGTCCAGACCGCGCAGTCGCGGCCACGGGCCTTGGCCTGGTACAGGGCCAGGTCGGCTTCGCGCAGCAGGTCATCAAGGCTGTCCCCGGCCTTGAGCGCCTGGCTGTAGGCCAGGCCGATGCTGAGCGTGGCCCGCAAGGGTTTGTTGTGCGCCGTGTAGAACTGGCCGCTGCGCACCGTCTGGCACAGGCGCTCGGCAATGGTGGTGGCATCCAGAAAGCTGATATTGGGCAGCACCACCGCAAATTCCTCGCCACCGATGCGGCCCAGCAGGTCCTGGGGCCGCAGGGACTCGGCCAGCGCGCTGCTGACATCGCGCAGCAGGCGGTCGCCGCTGGCGTGGCCATGGCTGTCATTGACGCGTTTGAAATGATCCAGGTCCAGCATCAGCACGGCCGCTGAGCTGCCCTCATGGGTCAGGCGCTTGAGCAAGGAATGGCTGGCCTGCACAAAGCCATTGCGGCTGAGCAGATCGGTCAGGCTGTCATGGTGGGCCTGGTAGCGCATGCGGTGCAGCAGCTCGGTGCGCGCCGCATGGGCGCCGGCCACCGACAGCGGGCCCAGAATCAGCATGGTGATGCCCAGGCGAAAGGTGGCAGCATCGAGAAAATTGGAAGGGACAAAGCCCATGGTGCTGGAGATCACGATGACCTTGGTCACGAACACCGCCATGGTGATGACGGCCGTGGGCAGAATGCGGTAGGACAGCGCGCACCACAGCAGCGCCGGGAGCGAAAACACCAGCGAGCCGACCTTGTTGCCGACCATGTAGCTGGTCATCTCCAGACCGACCACCGCCAGCACGGGCAGCAATTTCAGCGCCCAGGGCATGCGCTCCTGCCTCGTGACGGCTTTGCGTGCGGAGGGCAGGGCCAGCAAAAACGGCAGCAGGATCATGGCATTCATCCACTCTCCCGTCCACCACATCATCAGGCCCTGGACCAGGGACAGTTCAAAGGCCCAGGCGCTGACCGGGCCCCCAATGCAGGCCGAGGCCAAGGCCGCCACGCCGCTGGCAAAGAAGACCTGCAATGCCGAGTACTGGCCTTCCATCTGCAGATCGCGCTCGGACTGCCGGCGCAAAATCAACCAGCCGCAAACGGCGCCAAAGAGGTTGGCGGTGCTGAAGCCAGCCGATAGCCACAGCGAGGTGCCGGTCAGCAAATCGGCCGCGACGAAACTGGCAAACAGGGCCAACAGCCCCAGAGGCCGCAGCAGGCGCGGGTAGCGCACCAGCAGCACCAGCGCGATCTGGTTGGCCGGCCAGAACACCGAGAGGTAGCCGATGGGCCGCAGCAAAATGCCCACCATGGCCGCAGCAAACACGGCCAGGCTGGCGCAGATCAGCAAGCGGCCGTAGTGGGGCGGATCCAGGAGGGGGGCGGACGATGCAGACTGCATGGCGGTGTCGGAGGATGTGCGAAATATACCCGCTCGCCTCTGTCTGGCGGGGCCTGACCCTGCAAGGCGCTCACGCATTGGCAGGCGAGAATGCCGCTGTGCAGCGAGCAGACCTGCCTTGTGTGTTGCCAGGGATATAGGCTCAGTCAGTCACTATTGCTTCAAAAATAAGAGCGAAGAAAGTTTGCTGGCAGGCGCATGCACTGCGAGAAAGCAGTCTCTGCGCCACGCAGCGGCCTGGGGCATGCGCCGCCTGCAGCCACCGTGCGGGCAGGGCTGGCAGCGCCTCGTGCTTTAGCAAGGCGCTGTCAAGCACTGTGTCTTGGCCCCCACGCCTGCCATTGCAACGGGGCCTGTTGGGGGTCGTCTTAGATGCCGCGCGCCCGCTCGGTCTTGAACCGCGCCCGGAACTGGCTGAAGCTGCCGGCCTCCAGCGACTGGCGCACTTCCTGCATCAGGTTCAGGTAGTAGTGCAGGTTGTGGATGGTGGTCAGCATGGGGCCGAGCATCTCACCGCAGCGGTCCAGGTGGTGCAAGTAGGCGCGGCTGAAGCCTTCGCGGCCGCCGTCATCCCAGCTCACGCCGCTCTTGCCAGCGCAGGCATGGCAGGTGCAGGTGGTGTCGATGGGCTGGTGGTCGGTCTTGTGGCGGGCGTTGCGGATCTTCAGATCGCCATAGCGGGTGAAGATGGTGCCGTTGCGCGCATTGCGCGTGGGCATCACGCAGTCGAACATGTCCACACCATCGGCCACGCCTTGCACCAGGTCCTCGGGCGTTCCCACGCCCATCAGGTAGCGCGGCTTGTGCGCCGGCAGCAGGTGGGGCGTGTGCTGCATGATGTCCAGCATCTCGTCCTTGGGCTCGCCCACCGAGACGCCGCCCACCGCATAACCGGGGAAATCCAGCTCCAGCAGGCCTTGCAGCGATTCCTCGCGCAGGTGCTTGAACATGCCGCCTTGCACAATGCCAAACAAGGCATTGGGGTTGCCCAGGCGCTCGAACTCTTGCTTGGAGCGCTTGGCCCAGCGGCGGCTCATCTCCATCGATTTGCGCGCTTCGGCTTCGGTGGTCTTCTTGCCGTTGGTCTCGTAAGGCGTGCATTCGTCGAGCTGCATGACGATGTCCGAGTTCAGAATCGTCTGGATCTGCATGCTGACCTCGGGCGACATAAAGAGCTTGTCGCCATTGACCGGGCTTTGGAAATGCACCCCTTCTTCGGTGATCTTGCGCATCGCGCCCAGCGACCAGACCTGGAAGCCACCCGAGTCGGTCAGGATGGGCTTGTCCCATTTCTCGAAACCATGCAGGCCGCCAAAGCTCTTCATCACGTCCAGGCCCGGGCGCATCCACAGGTGGAAGGTGTTGCCCAGAATGATCTGGGCGCCCATCTCCTCCAGGCTGCGCGGCATCACGCCCTTGACGGTGCCATAGGTGCCAACGGGCATGAAGATGGGGGTCTGCACCACGCCATGGTTGAGCGTGAGCGTGCCACGGCGTGCGTGGCTGGATGGGTCGGTTTTGAGAAGGTCGAACTGCAGCATAACCGGGCATTTTCGCAGATGTGCGGTAGTTGACGGCGCGGCGGGTTTCGCAGGCCCGTCTCTGACACCGCTGGCGCCACCAGGTCGCTACACTGGGCTGATCGTTCATTGCCAAGGAGAAGCCCATGTTCAACATCATGACCGCTGTCGACGGTTCGCCCAACTCGCTCCAGGCGGTGCAGCACGTCGTGCAACTGGTGCAACAGGGTTTGCGCGCCCATGTGGTAGTCGCCCATGTGCAAAAGGAGGCCAGTTTTCTGGAGCTGGCCACGCAGGATTCGGAGCTGATCGCCAATGCCAGCGTCGAGGCCGGTATGGACCTGGTGGCCCCCGCGCTGGCGTTGCTGCAAGCGGCGGGTATTTCGCACGAGGTGGAGATCCGCCTGGGTGACATTTACGCCAGCTTGCTGGACATTGCCGAAGAGAAGGCTTGCGGACTGATCGTGCTGGGCGCCACCGGTGAGAGCATGCTGGGCAGCATCCTGATTGGCTCGGTCTCGCGCGAGGTGGCGCGCCACAGCCGGGTGCCCACCACCATCGTCAAGATGCCCGAGGTGCTGGAAGCCGATGAGATCGATGGCGATATCAGCCAGGGCGATACCGCGATGTAAAACCCGCTAAAAGTCTGATGAGGGCCTGTTCGACCAGGGCGGTCGGCAGGCCACTTTCTTTTTAAGGCTGGATTTAGCCCACAGCCGGCTCCACCCGCTGGCCCACAATCTGCCGCAGCACGCCCAGCTGGTCATACAGCTCACGCGCGGCATCCGCGCCCAGGGGCGCCAGCAGTTGTTCCAACCATTGTTCATGCGCCTTGGCCATGGTGCTGAACTGTTTTTTGCCACTGCGCGTCAGCCGCACCGTCATCGATCGCCGGTCCTCGTCATCGGCCACCCGCTCCACCCAGCCTTCTGCCACCAACTGGTCTGTCAGCCCGGTGATATTGCCGCCGGTGACCATCAGGTACTCGGACAGCGTCTTCATGCGCAAGCCCTTGGGGAAGCGGCTGAGCTGGGCCAGGTAGTCAAAGCGCGGCAAGGTGGTGGCGAACTGGGTGCGCAGTTTGCTGCGAATCACCTGCTCGATCTGGGTGCTGCAGGTCATCAGCCGCAGCCACAGGCGCACGGCCTGGTGCTCATCGTGCGCCAGTCCAGCCTCGCGGCCAGCGATGCCTGCACCAGTATCGGGGAGGGGATTGCAGAGGGGTTGCATGTCAGCCATGGGGGCCATGGTGCAGCAGCACGGCAGGCTCCGGTGATAGGGTATGTGCGTATTTTAGTGAATTATTTATGCATCAATAATTTAGGTATAAAGTATTTTTCAGGACGACCCTGGCCATGAAAATTGTCTGCATCGGCGGTGGCCCCGCTGGCTTGTATTTCGCGCTGCTGATGAAGCAGATGGACCCCGCGCATGACGTGACCGTGGTGGAGCGCAACAAGCCCTATGACACCTTTGGCTGGGGCGTGGTGTTCTCCGATGCCACGATGGACAACATGCGCGACTGGGACCCGGCGACGGCCGCGCAGATCGAAGAGGCTTTCAACCACTGGGACGATATCGAGCTGCTGTTCAAGGGTCGCAAGATCCGCTCGGGCGGCCATGGCTTTGTCGGCATCGGCCGCAAGCACCTGCTCAACATCCTGCAGGCGCGTTGCGAGCAGCTGGGCGTGCAGCTGGTGTTCGAGACCGATGTGCAGTCCGACGAGGACTATGCCGATGCCGATCTCGTCATTGCCTGCGATGGCGTGAACTCGCGCATCCGCAGCAAGTACGCCGAGGTCTTCAAGCCCGATATCGTCACCCGCCCCAACCGCTTTATCTGGCTGGGTGCCAACAAGGTCTACGAGGCCTTCACCTTTGATTTTGTGCGCACCGAGCACGGCTGGTTCCAGGCCCATATCTACCAGTTCGACGACAAGACCTCGACCTTCATCGTCGAGACCACCGAAGAAACCTGGAAGGCCTGCGGGCTGGACACGGCCGACCAAGCGCAATCGATTGCCTTTTGCGAGAAGCTGTTTGCCGACAACCTGCAAGGCGCGCGGCTGATGACCAATGCCCGCCATTTGCGCGGCTCGGCCTGGATCAATTTCCAGCGCGTGGTTTGCGACCAGTGGTGGCTGCAAAACGCCAAGGGCAGCCATGTGGTGCTGATGGGTGACGCCGTGCACACGGCGCATTTTGCGATTGGCTCGGGCACTAAGCTGGCCATTGAGGATGCCATCGAGCTGGCGCGCCAGTTCCAGCAGCTGGGCGATGACAAGGCGCAGATCCCCGCTGTGCTGGAGGCTTACCAAGCCCTGCGCCGGGTGGAAACCTTGCGCATCCAGAATGCCGCCTGGAACGCGATGGAGTGGTTCGAGGTCTGCGGCAAGCGCTACTGCGACCAGCTCGAACCCGAGCAGTTCATGTACTCGATGCTGACGCGCAGCCAGCGCATCAGCCACGAGAACCTGCGCCTGCGCGATGCCACCTGGCTGGGTGGCTACGAGGCCTGGCTGGCTGCGCAAAACGGGGTCGAGGTGCAGGGCAAGGCGCCGCCACCGATGTTCCTGCCCTATACCCTGCGCGGCCTGACTTTGAAGAACCGCATTGTCGTCTCGCCGATGGCACAGTACTCGGCCGTCGATGGTGTGCCGGGCGACTACCACCTGGTGCACCTGGGTGCGCGTGCGATGGGTGGTGCCGGTCTGGTGTTTGCCGAGATGGCCTGCGTCAGTCCGGAAGGCCGCATCACCCCCGGCTGCCCCGGCACCTATACCGAGGCGCAAAAGCAGGCTTGGCAGCGCATCAGCGACTGGATCCACCACCACAGCGATGCCAAGTTTGCGATGCAGATCGGCCATGCCGGAGCGAAAGCCTCCACCCGCCTGGCCTGGGAGGGCACGGACCTGCCGCTGACCGAGGGCAACTGGCCCATCATCTCGGCATCTCCCCAGCAGTACCTGGAAGGCGTGAGCCAGATCTCGCAGGCGATGAGCCTGGCCCAGATGGACGAGGTCAAGCAGCAGTTTGTGCAGGCTGCCCAAATGGCCGCTGAGGTGGGCGCCGATTGGCTGGAGCTGCACTGCGCCCATGGCTATTTGCTGTCCAGCTTTATCTCGCCCTTGACCAACCAGCGGGGCGATGCCTATGGCGGCAGCCTGGAGAACCGCCTGCGCTACCCGCTGGAGGTGTTCCGGGCCGTGCGCGCCGTCTGGCCGCAGGACCGGCCCATGTCGGTACGCATCTCCGCCCATGACTGGGTGCCGGGCGGCATCACCCCCGATGACGCGGTCGCTATTGCCAAGGCTTTCAAGGCGGCGGGGGCGGATCTGATCGACTGCTCGTCGGGCCAAGTCAGCAAGCAGGAAAAGCCGGTTTATGGCCGCATGTTCCAGACCCCGTTTGCCGACCGCATCCGCCAAGAGGCGGGCATTGCGACGATGGCGGTGGGTGCGATCAGCGAGGCCGACCATGCCAACTCCATCATCGCCGCAGGCCGCGCCGACCTGTGCGCTGTTGCCCGGCCCCACCTGGCCAACCCGGCCTGGACCCTGACCGAGGCCGCCAAGATTGGCTACACCGCCATCGCCTGGCCCCAGCCCTACTTTGCCGGCAAGCGCCAGATGGAGAGCCTGTTCGAGCGCGAAAAGGCCCAGCAAGCGGCCGCCGGTCATTGAGGAGCAGCGCAGATGGCTACAAATAGCTTGCAAGGACAACATGCGCTGGTAACCGGCGCCGGCCAGGGCATTGGCGAGGCGATAGCCGGCCAGCTGCTGGCGCAGGGCGCGCGGGTGACGGTGCTGGGCCGCCGGCCTGAGCCTTTGCAAAAACTGGTGGATGCGTTCCCGGGCCAGTGTCAGCAGGTGCTGGCCGATGTGGCGCTGGAGGCCGAGGTGGTGGCCGCCTTTGCGCAGGCCGTGGCCGGCTTTGGCGATATTCAGATCCTGGTCAACAACGCTGGCCAGGCGCAGAGCGCGCCCTTTATGAAGACCGATGCCCAGCTGTGGGCGCAGATGCTGGCCGTGAACCTGACCGGCACCATGCTGTGCATGCAGCAGGTGCTGCCGGCCATGCAGGCGGCGGGCTATGGCCGCATTGTCAACGTGGCCAGCACGGCAGGCCTGGTGGGCTATGCCTATGTGTCGGCCTATGTGGCGGCCAAGCATGGCGTGCTGGGCTTGACCCGGGCGCTGGCGCTGGAGGTGGCGAGCCGGGGTATTACCGTGAATGCCGTGTGCCCGGGCTATACCGAAACCGACCTGGTCAAGACCAGCATCGAGCGGGTGGTGGCCAAGACGGGCCGCAGCCCCGAGCAGGCCATGGCCGAATTTGTCAGGGGCAACCCCCAGGGCCGCCTGGTGCAGCCCCAAGAGGTGGCCGATGCGGTCGTCTGGCTGTGCGGCAAAGGCGCTGGCGCGATGACCGGCCAGGCCATTGCCGTGGCTGGCGGCGAAGTGATGTGAACCCCGAATCTCAGGAGACAGGCATGAGCGAATACCGAATCGACCCCGCCCTGGTGGCGGGCAACCACCAGCAACTGGCGGGCTACCAGGCCCAGCATTTTCTGTGGCAGGTCAGCGCCGGGGTGGCCACCATCACCTTGAACCGGCCCGAGCGCAAGAACCCGCTGACCTTTGCCTCCTATGCCGAACTGCGCGACCTGTTCCACCGCCTGAAATGGGCGCAGGATGTCAAGGCCGTGGTGCTGGTGGGCGCGGGCGGCAACTTCTGCTCTGGCGGCGATGTGCATGAAATCATCGGCCCGCTGGTGGCCCTGAAGGCGCCTGAGTTGCTGATGTTCACCCGCATGACGGGCGAGCTGATCAAGGCCATGCGCGCCTGCCCGCAGCCCATCATTGCCGCAGTCGATGGCATCTGCGCGGGCGCGGGCGCCATCATGGCCATGGCCTCGGACATGCGCCTGGGCACCGCCCGCAGCAAGACGGCGTTCCTGTTCAACCGCGTGGGCCTGGCCGGCTGCGATATGGGCGCCTGCGCCTTTTTGCCGCGCATCATCGGCCAGGGGCGGGCCAGCGAGCTGCTCTACACCGGCCGCAGCCTGGGCGGTGACGAGGGCGAGCGCTGGGGCTTTTTCAACCGCCTGGCCGAGCCCGAAGCGCTGCTGGCGCAGGCGCAGAAAATGGCCGCCGACCTGGCCGCCGGCCCCAGCTTTGCCAATGGCATCACCAAGACCATGCTGCACCAAGAATGGGCGATGACCATCGACCAGGCCATTGAGGCCGAGGCGCAGGCGCAGGCCATCTGCATGCTGACCGAAGACTTCAAGCGCGCTTACGAGGCCTTTGTGGCCAAGCAAAAGCCGCAATTCCAAGGAAACTGACATGGCCGACACCCGTTACCTGCAATGGCCGTTTTTTGAGCCGCGCCATGCCGAGCTGGCGCAGACCTTGGATGCCTGGGCCGCCGCGCATGTGGCCCATGTGCACAGCGGTGATACCGACGCCGATTGCCGCAGGTTGGTCAAGGCGCTGGGCGACGGGGGCTGGCTGCGCCATGCAGTGGCTGGTGAGGGCTATGGCGGCGTGGGCGCACAGATCGACACCCGCGCCATCTGTCTGATCCGCGAAACCCTGGCGCGCCACAACGGCCTGGCCGATTTTGCGTTTGCGATGCAAGGGCTGGGCTCGGGCGCGATCAGCCTGGCGGGGACCGAGGCGCAAAAGGCGCGCTACCTGGCCAAGGTCGCAAGGGGCGAGGCCATTGCGGCCTTTGCCTTGTCTGAGCCCGATGCTGGATCGGACGTGGCGGCCATGGCCTGCGCGGCCCGACTGGATGGCGACCACTATGTCATCGACGGCGAAAAAACCTGGATCTCGAACGGCGGCATTGCTGATTTTTATGTGGTGTTTGTGCGCACCGGCGAGGCGCCGGGCGCACGCGGCATCTCGGCGCTGATCGTGGATGCGGACACGCCGGGCCTGGAGATTGCCGAGCGCATCGATGTGATCGCGCCCCACCCCTTGGCGCGGCTGCGCTTTAGCGGCTGCCGCGTGCCGGCCAGCCAGCGGCTGGGGGCGGGGGACGAAGGCTTTAAGCTGGCGATGCGTACCCTGGATGTGTTCCGCACCTCGGTCGCGGCGGCCGCGCTGGGCTTTGCGCGCAGGGCGATGGACGAGGCCTTGCAGCGCGCCACCAGCCGTCGCATGTTTCAGGGCGTGCTGGCCGATTTTCAGCTCACCCAGGCCAAGCTGGCACAGATGGCGACACAGATCGACAGCGCCGCGCTGCTGACCTACCGCGCCGCCTGGCAGCGCGACCAGGGCCAGAGCGTGACCAGCGAGGCGGCGATGGCCAAGATGACCGCCACCGAGAACGCCCAGCAGGTGATTGATGCAGCGCTGCAGATGTGGGGCGGCCTGGGTGTTGTTAGCGACCAGCCGGTCGAGCGCTTGTATCGCGAGATCCGCGCCTTGCGCATTTACGAAGGGGCGACCGAGGTGCAGCAGCTCATCATCGCCCGCGAACTGCTCAAACAGGTGGCGCCGGCGATGCCCTCGCGCCCTGTCTAGTTCCTGGCCCCCGGTTCCGGTTTCTGCTTTCAGTCTGGAGTTTGCGAGATGTCTGCCACGCCCTATACCGCGCATATCGACCGCTTTGCCGCTACGCATCTGCCGCCGCCCGAGTTGCAGCCAGAGTACCTGTTCGAGCTGCCCGAGCTGCAGTTCCCCGAGCGCCTCAACTGCGCCGCCGAGCTGCTGGACCGCCATGTGGTCGAGGGCCGGGGCGAGCGCCTGTGCCTGCAAGCCCAGGGCGTACGCTGGACCTATGCCGACTTGCAGGCCCAGGCCAACCGCATCGCCAACGTATTGACAGCGCAGATGGGCCTGGTGCCCGGCAACCGCGTGCTGCTCTGCGCCCCCAACAACCCGATGATGGTGGCGAGTTGGTTTGCCGTCGTCAAGGCGGGCGGCATTGCGGTGGCTGCCATGCCGCTGCTGCGCGCCAAGGAGCTGGGCACCATCATCGAGATTGCCCAGATCAGCCATGCGCTGTGCGATGCGGCCTTGCTGGCCGAGGTGCAGGCGGCACAGGCTGCCAACCCGCGCTTGCAAGCGGTGCGCTACTTCAATGGCACGGGCCTGCCGGCTGCGCAAGCGCTGGAGCCGCTGATGGCCCAGGCCTCGCCGCATTTCGACACCGTGCAGACCGCTGCCACCGACACCTGCCTGCTGGGCTTTACCTCGGGCACCACGGGGGTGCCCAAGGCCACGATGCATTTCCACCGCGATGTCATGGCGGTTTGCGCCTGCTGGCCCCGCCATGTGCTGCGGGCTGCGCCCGATGATGTGTTTATCGGCAGCCCGCCGCTGGCCTTTACCTTTGGCCTGGGCGGCCAGGTGCTGTTCCCGATGGCGATTGGCGCATCGATGGCGCTGCTGGAAAAAGCCGGCCCGGCGCAACTGGTTGATGGCATAGAACAGTTTGGCGCCACCGTGGTGTTCACGGCGCCCACCTCGTACCGCGTGATGGCCCAGCAGGGCGAGCGGCTGCGCCAGACACCGCTGCGCAAATGCGTGTCGGCCGGCGAGGCCTTGAACGCCTCGACCCGCGCGCTGTGGAAAGACGCCACCGGCATCGAGATCATCGACGGCATCGGCTCGACCGAGATGCTGCACATCTTTATCTCGCACCGCGAGGACGAAGCCCGGCCGGGCGCCACCGGCCGCGCGGTGCCGGGCTACCGCGCCAAGGTGGTGGATGCGCAGGGCCAGGAAGTGCCCGCGGGCACGGTGGGCAAGCTGGCCGTGCAAGGCCCCACGGGCTGCCGCTATTTGAACGACAGCCGCCAGACCCAGTATGTGCATGCGGGCTGGAACCTGACCGGTGACGCCTATGTGATGGATGCGGACGGCTACTTCATCTACCAGGCCCGCACCGATGACATGATCATCTCCTCGGGCTACAACATTGCCGCGCCCGAGGTGGAAGACGCCTTGCTGGCCCATGCGGCGGTGGCTGAATGCGCGGTGATCGGGCTGCCCGACAGCGAGCGCGGCCAGATCGTCAAGGCCTTTGTGGTGCTGCGCCCAGGCTTTGCCGCCGACGCAGCCATGGTCAAGACCTTGCAGGATTTCGTCAAAAGCACGGTGGCGCCCTACAAGTACCCGCGCGCCGTGGACTTTGTCGCGCAGCTGCCGCGCACGGCTACGGGAAAACTACAACGGTTTCGGCTGCACAGCCCGGCATAGTAGCGGCTCGGCAAATTTTTACGTACTTCAACCAGGGAACCAGCATGAAGCCTCATCCTTTGCAACGCAGTCTTGTGAGTCTGTCCATCGCGCTGCTCTGCGCCAGCAGCGCCAGTGCCGCCGACCAGGTCAAGGTGGGGCTGCTCAGCACCTTGTCCGGCCCCGGCGCCGGTCTGGGTACCGATATCCGTGACGGTTTTCAGCTGGCCGTCAAACACATGAACGGCAAGATCGGCAACCTGCCCGCCGAGGTGGTGGTGGTCGATGACCAGCAAAACCCCGAGGTGGCCAAGCAGACCGCCGAGCGCCTGCTCAAGCGCGACAAGGTAGATTTCATGACTGGCACCGTGTTCTCCAACGTGATGCTGGCCGTGGGCCCGGCGGCGTTCCAGAACAAGACCTTCTTCATCAGCCCCAATGCCGGCCCCTCGCAGTACGCCGGGGCCCAGTGCAACCCGTATTTCTTCAATGTCTCGCAGCAAAACGATGCGCTGCATGAGGCGGCCGGCCAGACCATGCAGGACAAGGGCTTCAAGCGCGTGGCGCTGATTGCGCCCAACTACCCGGCAGGCAAGGACTCGATCGCCGGCTTCAAGCGCTTCTACAAGGGCGAAGTGGGCATGGAGACCTATACCTCGCTGAGCCAGCTGGACTATGGCGCCGAGATCTCCAAGATGCGCGCGGCCCAGGTCGATGGCGTCTACATCTTCCTGCCCGGCGGCCTGGGCGTGAACTTCATCAAGCAGTTTGTCGGTGCGGGCCTGTCCAAGGACATCACCTTGTACGCCCCGGGCTTCTCGGCCGATGAGGATGTGATCCGCGCGGTGGGGGACTCGATGCTGGGCACCTTCAATACCTCGCAGTGGGCGCATGACCTGGACAATGCCGCGAACAAGAAGTTTGTCGCCGACTTTCAGAAAGAGTTTGGCCGCAATCCTTCGCTCTACGCCTCCCACGGCTATGACGCCGCCCGCCTGATGGACGCGGCGGTGCGCGAGGTCAAAGGCAAGCTCGATGACAAAGCCGCCTTGCGCAAGGCCATCGAGGCGGCCAAGTTCGAGTCGGTGCGCGGCAGCTTTAAGTTCAACAGCAACCATTTCCCGGTGCAGGACTACTACCTGCGCGTGGTGAGCAAGGATGCGCAGGGCAAGCTGACCAACCGCACGGTGGGCACGGTGTTCAAGAACCACCAGGATGCCTACGCCAAAGACTGCAAGATGCCCTCCTGATCGATGAATACCATCCTGATTCTTGAGCAGACGCTCAACGGCCTGCAGTTCGGCCTGATGCTGTTCCTGCTGGCCGCCGGTTTGACCCTGGTGTTCGGCATCATGGACATGATCAACCTGGCCCATGGCTCGCTCTACATGATCGGCGCCTACCTGGTGGCGACTTTCAGCCAGGCGAGCGGCTCGTTTTGGCTGGGCCTGGGCTTGGGGGTGCTGGCCACCGTGGTGGTGGGCGTGCTGCTGGAGTACACCATCCTGCGCCGCCTCTACCACCGCGACCACCTCTCGCAGGTGATGGGCACCTTTGCCATCTTGCTGATGAGCAATGAGATCGTGCGCATCATCTGGGGCGCGCAGCCGCTGATGCTGAACCCGCCCGAGGCGCTGGCCGGGCCGGTCCTGTTGATGGATGGTTTTTCCTACCCGGCCTACCGGCTCTTGATCATCGGCGTGGGCCTGGCCGTGGCCTTGTTGCTGTGGCTGTTGGTGACCCGCACGCGCTTTGGCATGCAGGTGCGCGCTGGCGCGGCCAACCGCGAGATGGCGACTGCGATGGGTGCCAATGTGCGCCGGCTGTTTACCCTGGTGTTTGCGCTGGGCGCTGCGCTGTGTGCCGTGGCTGGCGGCATGCTGGGGCCGCTGCTGGCCGTGCAGGTGGGCATGGGCGAGAGCATTCTGATCCTTGCCTTTGTGGTGATCGTGATTGGCGGCATTGGCTCCATCCGGGGTGCGCTGCTGGGCGCTTTGCTGGTGGGCCTGGTCGATACCGCCGGCCGCACCTTGGTGCCCTTGGTGTTTGACAAGGCCCTGGGCCCCGAGGTGGCGGCCAACGCCGGCCCGGCCGTGGCCTCGATTCTGATCTATGTGCTGATGGCTGCCGTGCTGTTCTATAAACCCCAAGGCTTGTTCCCCGCCCATGACTGACACCACCGCCCCCCAGCCCGCTGCGGCCCAGGCCATGCCAGCCATGCAGCCCAGCGTCTTCGACCACCGCTTGCAGCCGCGCTTCATATTGCCGTTGTTGGCGCTGCTGATCGCCTTTCCGCTGTTCGCCCAGGCAACCGGCGAGGACTTCTACATCGGCGTGGCCAGCCGCGTGCTGGTGTTTGGCCTGGCTGCTGCCAGCCTCAACTTCATCCTCGGTTTTGGCGGCATGGTGAGCTTTGGCCATGCGGCCTTTGTCGGCCTGGGTGCTTACACCGTGGGCCTGCTGATGCAGCAGGGCATCAGCTCGGCCTGGCTGGCCTGGCCGCTGGCCATGCTGATGGGCGCGGCTTTTTCGCTGCTGGTGGGCGCCATCAGCCTGCGCACCCAGGGCGTGTACTTCATCATGATCACCTTGGCGTTCGCGCAGATGCTGTACTACCTGATCATGTCGTTCAAGGCACTGGGCGGTGATGACGGCCTGTCTTTGCCCGGCCGCTCGGACATCGGGCTGGGTCTGGATCTGGCGCAGGATGCCACGTTCTACTACGTGGTGCTGGCGCTGGTCACGGTCAGCCTGCTGCTGATGGCGCGGGTGCTCAATGCCCGCTTTGGCCATGTGCTGCAAGCCATCAAGGAAAACGAGACGCGCATGCAGGCCATCGGCTTTCCGGTGTACCGCTACAAGCTGGTGGCCTTTACGCTGGCCGGTGCTTTTGCAGGCCTGGCGGGCGCGCTGCTGGCCAACCAGAGCAGCTTTGTCGGCCCGGGCATGCTGCAGTGGACCCAGTCCGGCATCTTGCTGATCATGGTCATCCTCGGCGGGGTTGGCCATCTGTATGGCGGTCTCTTGGGCGCGGCGGTGTTTTTGCTGCTGGAAGAAGTGCTGGCCGCTTACACCGTGCACTGGCAGCTGGGCCTGGGCACCGTGCTGCTGATTGTGGTGCTGGTAGCACCCAATGGTTTGCTGAGCCTGCGGCGCGGCATGTGGAGCAAGCGATGAGCACCGCCCACACCGCTGCCCCGTTGCTGCATGTACAGAACCTGGTCAAGCGCTTTGGCGGGCTCACCGCCACCGACCATGCCAGCTTTGCCGTGCAAGCCGGCCAGATCCATGCCTTGATAGGGCCGAACGGCGCGGGCAAGACGACCTTGATCCACCAGCTGTCGGGGGCGCTGGCGTCCGATGCGGGCCAGATTCTGTTTGCGGGCGAGGCGGTGGAGCGCATGGCCATGCCGGCGCGGGTGCAGGCGGGCCTGGTGCGCTCCTACCAGATCACCAGCATCTTCAAACGCTTGACGGTGCTGGAGAACATTGCCCTGGGCGTGCAGGCGCGCGATGGATCGAGCTGGCGCTTTTGGCGCCCGGCGCGCAACGAAGCCGCACGCTATGCGCAGGCGGCCGAGGTGGCCGAGCGCGTAGGCCTGGCCGCCCAGCTGCAGCAGACGGCCGGCCTGCTGGCCCATGGCGAGCAGCGCCAACTGGAGGTGGCGCTGGCGCTGGCCACCCGGCCGCGCATGCTGCTGCTCGATGAGCCGATGGCGGGCATGGGACCTGACGAATCCGAGCGCATGGTGCAACTGCTGCTGCAGCTGCGCCAGGACACGACGATCTTGCTGGTCGAGCACGATATGGATGCGGTCTTCCGCCTGGCAGACCGCATCTCGACCCTGGTGTTTGGCAAGGTGATTGCCACGGGCACGCCCGATGAGATACGGCACAACCCGGATGTGCGGCGCGCCTACCTGGGCGATGAGACAGAGGAGGCAGCCTGATGAGTGCATTGCTGGAAGTCGAGGCATTGGAGACCTGCTACGGCAGCAGCCAGGTGCTGTTTGGCATGCATCTGCGCATGGCCGCCGGCGAAGTGGCCACCTTGCTGGGCCGCAATGGCATGGGCAAGACCACGACGGTGCGCAGCCTCTTGGGCATGACGCCTGCGTCGGCCGGCAGTGTGCGGTTTCGGGGCGAGCGCATTGAGCACCTGGCCGCCGACCGCATCGCCCGCATGGGCATGGCCGTGGTGCCCGAGGGCCGGCAGATCTTTGCCAACCTGACGGTGCAGGAAAACCTGCAGGCCTTTGCGGCCAACCGCAATGCCTCGGAAAACCCCTGGTCGCTGGAGCGCGTCTACCACTTGTTCCCGCGCTTGGCCGAGCGGGCCCGCAACCCCGGCAATCGCTTGTCGGGCGGTGAGCAGCAGATGCTGGCCATTGGCCGGGCGCTGATGACCAACCCGCATCTGCTGATTTTGGACGAGGCCACCGAAGGCCTGGCGCCGCTGATCCGCGAGGAGATCTGGCAGTGCCTGGCCGCCTTGCGCGCGCAGGGCCAGGCGATCTTGGTGATCGACAAATACGTCAAGCGGCTGATGGCGCTGGCCGACCAGCACACCTTGATCGAGCGCGGCCAGGTGGTGTGGCAGGGCAGCTCGGCGCAGCTGGAGGCGCAGCCCGCGCTGTGGCAGCGCTATATCGGGGTCTGACATGGCAGCGCTTAGCTGGCCGCAGACCGGCCCTGTTTTCCGCAGTAGCACGGCCATCCGTTTTGCGCAGTGCGACCCGGCCGGCATTGTGTTTTATCCGCAGTACCTGCTGCTGTTCCAGTCGCTGGTGGAGGACTGGTTCAACCAGGCGCTGCACTACCCCTATGCCCAGATGCTGGGGCCCGAACGCACGGGCCTGCCCATCGTGCACCTGGCCTGCGATTTTCGGGCCATTGCCCGCATGGGCGACGCGGTGCAGCTGGAGCTGGCCGTGCAGCGGTTGGGCAGCCGTTCGCTGAACCTGGCGCTGCGCTGTGTGGGCGACGATGGTGACGTTCGGGTTGTGGCCCAGCAGGTGCTGGTGTTCACCAGCCTGGACAGCCATGAGGCCATCTGCATACCGGCGGCCATCCAGACCCGCATTGCGCGCTGGATGGCGGGTGAGTGCTTTCCATAAGGCTTGTTTTTTTGAAGGAATCGTGAGATGCAAGTACTACTTCCCCAAGGTTGGCCCCGGCCCAAGGGCTATGCCAATGGCGTCATGGTCAGCGGCCGACAGATTTTTGTGGCCGGCATGATCGGCTGGGATGCGCATGGGGTGTTCCACACCGATGAGCTGGCCGGCCAGGTGCGCCAGGCCCTGCAGAACATTGTGGCGGTGCTGGAAGAAGGGGGCGCCAAGCCCGAGCACATCGTGCGCATGACCTGGTACATCACCGACAAGCAGGCCTATATGGCCCAGCAGGCAGAGATCGGTAAGGCCTACCGCGAGCTGATTGGCAGCTTCAACGCGGCGATGACGGCGGTGCAGGTGGTCGCCCTGATCGAGGACCGCGCCAAGGTGGAGATCGAGGTGACGGCCGTGGTGCCGGATGCCGGCTGAGCAGGCCATGGCCGCGCCCCTGCCATTCAAGCTGTACCGCGATTTTGAATCGCAGGCGCAGATTGATGCGGCCTACGACCCGCTGCGGCCGGTGGCCGATCCGGCAGCGGCGCGCCAGCATTTTGCCCAGCGCAGCGCCCAGGCGCGCGCGCAGCTTGCTGGTGTGCTCGATGTGCCATTTGGCCCGACCCGGGCCGAGACGCTGGATATCTTCCCCGCAGCGGGTGGCGCTGCCGCGCCGGTATGGGTCTTTTTGCATGGCGGCTACTGGCGGGCCAATACCTCCAAGGAGTTCAGCTGCCTCGCCTTCGGTCCGCAAGCCTTGGGCTTTTGCACGGTGGTCGTGAACTATGCCTTGTGCCCGCAGGTCAGCATCGACGAAATCGTGCGCCAGTGCCGTGCCAGCCTGGCCTGGGTGCTGCGCCATATCGGTGCCTATGGCGGTGACCCGGCACGGGTGGTGGTGGGCGGGCATTCTGCCGGTGGCCAGTTGGGCGCGATGTGCCTGCAAACGGCCTGGGAGCGCGACTATGGCTTGCCCGATGACCCGCTGCGCGGCGCGCTGCTGATCAGCGGCCTCTACGATATCGCGCCGCTGCGCTACAGCTACCTGCAGCCGATGATCCAGCTCGACGACGGGCTGATTGCGCGCAACTCCCCGGCATTTGCGGCCAGGCGCTGCGCCACCCCCATGCACCTGGTCTGGGGCGGGCGGGAGCAAAGCGAGTTTGAACGCCAGTCGCTGCTGATGCACAGCGCCTGGCAGGCGGCGGGCAATGTGGCCGAACAGGCGGCACTGCCTGGCTGCGACCATTTCTCGGTGCTGCACGGGCTGGAGGATCCGCAATCGGATCTGTGCCAGCGGCTGCTGCGGCTGTCTGCCTAGAAGCTTTGGAGAACGTCTGCTGGGCAGACGTTCTTGACTTTCAACAGGTTTTTAGAAGTCCAGCAGGCTAAAGCCCAGCGAGAACACAGTCCGCTTGTAGTTGTAGTCGATCAGGCTGTCGCCATAGCCGTGGAAGACCTGGGCATGCAGGCGCAGATTGCTCTTGCCGCCCATCCAGCCATCACCCAAGGTGTGCATCCATTCGACGCGGCCGGAGCCCTTGCCGTGGCCGTTGAGCGAGCCGCGTGCGGTCACCCCCATCCAGTTGCGCTGGTTCACGTTCCAGCCCAGTTTCAGCTCGCTGCGGCCGATGTAGTTCTGGATATTGGGGTTGTTGTCGTCTTCGGCGCTCTCGTTGATGCGGTGCCAGATCTTGGCCTGCAGCTGCCAGCGGTTGTCCAGCTCAAAACCGGTCATCAGGTAAGTGCGGTTCCAGCTGCGCGAGAGCGGGTCGCTCTGGCCGTTGGACTGGTGCTCCAGGCCAATGCCGCTGTAGCGCCAGCGCCAGCCAAAGGGCAGCTGGGCGGTGGTCGGGTAGACGTAGAAGATTTCGGGCTGGTGGTCGGTGGTGCGGAAGGGGCGTGACAGATCCGAGTTGAACACCTGCCAGTAGGACAGGCCGGTGTAGCCGATCCACAGCGAGTCGCGCAGCTTGCCGTTGGGGTCGGTGAGCAGGTTTTGCGCCAGCTTGGTGCGCACTGACAGCTGGATGCGCATTTCCTGCCGTTGGTAATCGGTCTCGGTCGTGGCCGAGTTGACGGGGTTGAGCGAGGTCGGCTGGCGGTTGACCTTGTCGCCGACGGCCACCGATACCGACAGCGGGCGGTAGCCTCGGAAGCTGAAGGTGCCGCAGTCGGTGCCCGCTTCTAGCTCCCAGAATCGGGACATTTCCGTGTAGCCATCATTGCGGCAGCCGCCGATGGGCGCCGGAATGTCGGCAGCCGCCAGCGCGCCGGCCGGTGGCGTCAGGCCCTGCATGGCGTTCGCCGAGGCGGGGGGGGTGGTGGCTGCAGGCGCTGCCTGTTGGCTCAGCAGGGGCTGGCGCGACTGCTGCTGCGCCCATTGGTCAAAACAGGCCAGGCGGGCGGGGCCGTCGCTCAGCGCTGTGCATTGCTGCCACACGGTGGTGGGAGCCGTTGAGCCCCCGGCCGCAGCTGGCACTTGCGCAAAGCCGCTCAGCGGCAGGCCGGCCATCAGCAGGCTCGCCGCCAAAGGTGCTGGCGAGCGCAGAAATTTCGTTGTTGTCATGGTCGAGGAGGGTAGGAGGCGTGGCTGTGAGGGCGGCACGGATGCCCATTATTGCGGTTATTGCGCTGTTTTCGGTGGCTTGCGCATGACGAATGCATGGCTGTTGTCGTTGGCATCCAACCATTCGCCACGGATCTCGCGGCCGCAGCTGCCGTCCACCACGTCGCCCAGCCAGGTGCCGGATACTTTTTTGCCGTCGGCCGACTCTTCCATGGTCAGCTTGCCCTTGTCCACATCACCGACCACGATGGCCGTGCCCCCCGGGCGCTGGATCTGGCCTTTGACCGTGCCGTTCCATTCGGGGTGCTTGTCCAGTTGCAGGATCACGGGGCCGGGCAGTCCGGGCAGCTCGGCCTGCCAGCGGCCCAGCAGCTCGGGTTGCTCCATTTGCAGGGCGGTGGGGCAGGCCGGGCGTGCCGGCGGCGGGGTGGTGCAGGCGCTGGTCAGTGCAGCGCAGAGGGCGGTCAGGATCAGGGTCTTGGTCATGGATATTCAGGGGGATTCGGGGCTGGCGGCGGCAGCATTTTGGGCTTTGCGCGCAAATTCCTCGCGCAGCTGGCGCAGCTTCTCGCGCGGGTCTTCGCGGGCGGTGCTGGTGTCCAGCCCCATTTCGGCAATAAAGCGGCTGGGCAGGGCCGCGACCAGCTCCCGCCCTTTTTTGCGCCGCTTGGTCCAGCTCACGGCCAAGGAGCGCTGCGCGCGCGTGATGCCGACATACATCAGGCGGCGCTCTTCCTGCAGGCGCAACGCGGTGTCTTCGCTCACTTTTTGTTGGCGGCCGTCATCGTCGTCGAGCTTGAAGGGCAGCAAGCCCTCGTTGACACCGATCAGCGTCACATGCGGCCATTCCAGGCCCTTGCTGGCGTGCAAGGTGGACAGGATCACCATGTCCTGCTCCTTTTCACGCTCGCTGATGGTCGAGAGCAGGGCGATGGTTTGCGAGACTTCGAGCAGGCTCTTGGCCTCACTCACCGTGGTGGTGTCAGCGGCGGTGCTGGCTTTGCCGCCGGCGCGCTGGGCCATCCAGTCGCAAAACTCCAGCACATTGGTCCAGCGGGCGGCGGCGACTTTTTCGCTGTCTTCGGCGTCATACAGGTGCTGCTCGTAGCCGATCTCCTTGAGCCAGTCGAGCAAGAAGGCCAGCGAATCCTCAGCGCCCCGTGTCTGCCGGGCGCGGTATTCCAGGTCGTTGATATAGCGGCCAAACTCCAGCAGGCTCTCGCGCCCTTTGGCGGGCATGGCGTCTTCCAGCATGGCGTTGAACAGCGCACCAAACATGCTGCAGCGGTGGGACTTGGAGAACTCGCCCAGGCGGCCTAGCGTGGTGTGGCCGATGCCGCGCTTGGGGTTGGTGATGGCGCGCAAAAAGGCCGGGTCGTCGTCGTTGTTGATCCACAGCCGGAACCAGGCGCAGAGGTCGCGGATTTCGGCGCGGTCAAAAAAGCTGGTGCCGCCCGAGACCTTGTAGGGCACATTGGCCTTGCGCAAAGCTTTCTCGAACGGCTTGGCCTGGTGGTTGGCGCGGTAGAGGATGGCGAAGTTCTTCCAGTCCGGCGGCGGGTTGGCGGCCGCGCGCAGGCCCAGGATGCGTGCAACCGCGCGCTCGGCCTCGTGCTCTTCCGAGTCGCAATCGACGATGCGCACTGGCTCGCCTTCGCCCAGCTCAGAAAACAGGGTTTTCGGAAACAGCTTGGGGTTGGGCTGGATCACATTGTTGGCCGCGCGCAGGATGGCACTGGTGGAGCGGTAGTTTTGCTCCAGCTTGATGACCTTGAGCTGGGGGTAGTCGACCGGCAGCTTCTTGAGGTTGTCCAAGGTGGCGCCGCGCCAGCCGTAAATGCTCTGGTCGTCATCGCCCACGGCGGTGAGGTGGCCGCGCTCGCCCACCAGCAGCTTGAGCAGCTCGTACTGGGTGGCATTGGTGTCCTGGTATTCATCGACCAGCACATGGCCCAGATGGGCCTGCCATTTGGCGCGCACCTCGGGGTGGTCGCGCAGCAGGCGCAGCGGCATGCCGATGAGGTCGTCAAAGTCCACGCTCTGGTAGGCGGTCAGCCGCTCTTCATAGCGCTGCATGATGACGGCAATGGCGCGCTCGTTGTCATCGGCGGCCTGGGCCAGGGCTTCCTTGTAATCGAGGCCCATGTTTTTCCACTTGCTGATGGTCCACTGCCACTGGCGGGCGGTGGCCACATCGGCGGTGCCACCAGCGGCATCCTTGATGATGCCGACCACGTCATCGCTGTCGAGGATGCTGAACTGCGGCTTGAGCCCCAGCACATGGCCGTCTTCGCGCACCATCTTCACGCCCAGCGCGTGGAAGGTGCAGACCAGCACATCCTTGGCTTGGCGGCCGATGAGGCTCTTGGCGCGCTCGCGCATCTCGGCCGCCGCCTTGTTGGTGAAGGTGATGGCGGCAATCTTGCGCGGCGCCATGCCGGTCTCGATCAGGCGGGCAATCTTGTGGGTGATGACCCGGGTCTTGCCCGATCCGGCGCCGGCCAGTACCAGGCAAGGGCCCTGGGTGTAGTGCACGGCTTGTAATTGGGCGAGATTGAGACCAGCGGCCATGGTGGCGGAAGTACCTTTGCAGAGCGACGATGAAAGCGCTGAAGAATAGCCGCAACGGCAGCCAACTGCCGATCCAAGGCTTTCGCTTTTACATATTTGCTTACATAAAAAACAACATTTCCTTTGGAATTGTGAATCAATGTAGAGCAGTTGGTAAAACCTTCGCGGAAATACTTGCGTCTGGCGAGCAAGCTTTTAGAATGCCGATAGCATTGCTGCTGCCCGGTGGTAGATGCTATTAATTTAGTTAATAAAAGTCTGAAATTATCGCCATGCAGACCGCCGGAATCTCCGCAGAGTTGCTGACGCCCAGCAGCCGCCACCGCTTTGTGCAGCTGTATGGCGTGGCATCCCGAAAATCGGTGCTTCCTTGGAAGGAAGTGCCGCGCGACCGTGCCCAGCTGATCGTGCTGGACCAGGGCATGGCGGACGCCATCTCCTCGCTGGGCAAGGCGCCCTGCGTGGTCTGCATTGGCCAGGTCAAGACCGCCATGCTCGACGGCGCATCCTGGGTGGGGCGCCTGGATGTGAACTACACCTTGAGCGATCTGATCGACATGTTTGACCGTGCTGCGGTTTTCTTGCTCGATTGGGACGCGCGCAACAAGGTTATGCGCCAGGAATCGGTGCAGGCGGCTGCCCAGCCTGCGTCCTCGGCCCGCCAGGAGTTCCGCTACCAGCTCAAGTCCTGGGTGTCGGTGGGCGCACCTTTCAATACCGGCGCCTGCATCCGCGCGCTGGCCCTGCTCTCGCGCGAGCCTGTCTCCATTGCCCAGCTGTGCCTGCACAGTGGGCTTGATGCCGTGATGGCGCGCGGCCTGCTGGTCGAGCTGGGCCGCCGCGGCGTGCTGCGCGGCGTCGCCCAGCAAGCAATTCCTGCCGCTTCTTCCTCCTCGCATCCTCGTGAACCGCTACACTCCAAAGGTTTGCTTGGCCGTCTAGGCCGATGGATACGAGGGGGAGGTAAGCTGGCATGAATCTAGAATCTGACGGGAGCGGGCCGCACAAGCTGCCACGCATTGCATTGTGCGGGCCCATGGGCATCGGCAAAACCACGGCCGTGCGTTCGCTGTGCGGCAGCCTGATGTCCAGCTCCGATGTGCGCAATCTGGACCTGGCCGCGCACAGCAAGGAGCTCACCACGGTCGGCACCGAATTCGGTGAGATCGATCTGGGTGGCGGTGAGGTGGTGCAGATTTGCGGCTGCCCAGGCCAGGAGCGTTTCAGCTTTGTGCGCCAATGGGTGCTGTCGGTGTCGCTCGGTGTTTTCATCATGGTCGACATGAATGCGCCTACCAGCCTGGGCGAAACCCTCCATATCCTCGAAGAAATCCGGCAGTTGCCGACCGCGCCCGTCGCCTTGGTGCTGAGCGCACGCCCCGCCACGACGGAACAAATTGAAACATTCGCGCAAGGCGTGTATTCTGCCGGCTATGGCGTTGTTCCTGTTCTGGAAGCTGATCCGCGTGAGCGCGCGCAGCTGCTGGATGCGATGGGCGTACTTGTTTCCATGCTGTCTCTGCAAAGCGAGAATTCATGACTGCATCACAACCTCTGATCCCTGCCCAGGTCGTCAAGGCAGGCCAGCAGGCGCTTGAGAAGCTTATTGGTCCCGTTGATGGGGTGCGCGTTGCCCTGCTCAGTACACCGGATGGGTTTGAAATTGCCTCGCTGCGCACGAACAGCGAGCTGCAGCTCAACCGCTTGTCGGCGATGGCCGGCTCCTTGATGGCCATGGCACGTGCGGTGGGCCGCGAGATCAACCACACCGGCTGCAAGCGGCTGACCTTCGAGACAGAGAGCGGCGTGGTGGTGTTCCAGTCGGTGACCTCCGAATTCCCCTGCATCTTGTGCATGGTGCTCGATACCAATGCGATCCTGGGCCGTGTGCTGTGGGCGGCTGCCGAGGTGGGCGCCGAGATGAACAAAGTCTGACAGCATGCCGGGCCGCCCTGGGCAGGCCCCCGTGCTGTGGGTAAGCCGCGTATGCGCTGCACTGGCCGCATGCGGCGGTCACGATAAACCGCCAGTGTGTGAAGGGGGAGTCTGATGGCATCGGTTCAAGAAGCGTTGACGCAACTTTTGACAGTCGAGGGCGCTATGTGCGCCGCCCTGGTGGACAGCGGCAGTGGCATGCTGCTGGGCAGTGCCGGCTCGGGTCTGGATCTGGAGCTGGCCGCCGCGGGCAACACCGAGGTGGTGCGGGCCAAGCTCAAGACCATGAAGTCGCTGGGTTTGCAAGACTCCATTGACGACATTCTGATCACCCTGGGCTCGCAGTACCACATCATCCGCCCGGTGGCACAAAAGGAAGGCCTGTTCCTGTACCTGGTGCTGGACAAGCAGCGCAGCAACCTGGCGCTGGCCCGGCGCAAGTGCGCTGAAGTCGAAAAATTGGTGACGATCTAAGTGATTTAGATTGCTTTAGGCTCTGATCTGACGCGAAGGTGCCGACAGGGCCTTGCAAGACCGACCATCACTTGGCCGGTCTTTTCTTTTGTGGGCCGGGCGCGTCGCTGCCGGTCCCTCGCGCTACATGCGCGCCAGCGCATTCTGGGCACAATCGAGCCGTGCTGTCCGTCTTCCAAGTCACCTTTCCGTTTTTTGCGCTGGTTCTGTGCGGCTTTGTGGCCACGCGGCGCGGCATTTTTCCGCTGCCTGCGATTGCGGGCGTGAATGCCTTTGTGCTGTATTTCGCACTGCCTTGCATGCTGTACAAGGCCGGCTCCTCGCTGCCTTTTGCGCAGCTGATGAACCTGCCGATTCTGCTGCTCTATGTGCTGTGCCAGTGCTTGCTGGTGGCAGGCTGCGTCACGGCGGCGCGGCTGCGGGGCATGGACTGGAACAACAGCGCCTTTGGCGCGCTGGTGACCGCTTTTCCCAATACCGGTTTCATGGGCTTGCCGCTCTTGGTGGCGCTGCTGGGCGAGGCGGCCGCCGGCCCGGCGATTGTGACCATGCTGGTGGACATGGTGGCCACCACCTCGCTGTGCCTGGCCATTTCGCGCATGGATGGTGCGGCCGGCAATGCCCGTGCGGCGCTACTCAAGGCGCTCAAAGGGGTGCTCACCAATCCCATGCCCTGGGCCATCTTGCTGGGTGCGTTGGCCTCGTTCCTGGAATGGAAGCTGCCGCAGGCGCTGGACCAGACCGCAGGTTTGCTGGCCAGTGCCGCGACGCCCGTGGCGCTGTTTGCCGTGGGGGCCGTACTGGCCCGCTCCAAGATGGTGGAGGAGGAATACGCCGCGCCTGCCAGCTATGTGCCGCTGGCGTTGGTCAAGCTGTTTGTGCACCCGCTGCTGGTGCTGGGCCTGGGCCATGCCGCCATTGCCGCCGGCCTGCCGGTGGACCGCTTTGCGCTTTTGGTGGTGGCGCTGGTCGCGGCCCTGCCGAGTGCCAGCAATGTCACCTTGCTGGCGGGGCGCTATGGCGCCCACAACGGCCGCATTGCCCACATCATCCTGGTCAGCACGGCGCTGGCCTTTGTCAGCTTTTCAGCAGCGGTCACCTGGCTGGTTTAAGCGGCCCGCTCAGATGGCTTGCGGGTCCACATCGACGAGCCAGCGCACCAGGCCTTTGTGCTCTGCATGGGCGCGCAGCCAGTGCAGGCAGGGCTGCCAGGCGCGCAGAAACTGCTGCAAGTCCTTGCGTGACGGGCTTTCGATCAGCATCTGGGCGCGCTCCACATTGGCCACCCGCTGCATGGACAGCGGGATGGGCGGGTAGACAAAGACCTCGCTGCCCTGCAGCAGCTGCTGGCTGTGCGCGAGCTCGGATGCGGCGCGCAAAAAGGCCTGGGCTTCTTGCTGAGAGCGGGCATCGGCGCGGATGATGGCCTGGTGGGCAAAGGGCGGCATGGCGGCGTCGCGCCGCTCCTTGAGCTGCTGGGCGGCAAAGCCGCTGTAGTCCCACTGGCGCAGCGCCTGGTAAACGGCATGCTCGGGCTGCTGGGTCTGCAGCCACATCTCGACCACGCTGCCCTGGGCGGCCACATAGGCCGCGTCACGCCCGGCGCGGCCCGCTGCCTGCAGCAGCAGAGAGAACAGCCGCTCGGGCGCACGAAAATCACTGGACATCAGCGCGTCATCGGGCTGCACCGCCGCCACCAGGGTCACGCGCCGAAAATCATGGCCCTTGGCCACCATTTGCGTGCCCACCAGCACATCGATGTCACCGGCATGCACATCCGCCATTTTCTCTTCCAGCGTGCCCTTGGCCTTGGTGGTATCGGCATCAATGCGGGCGATGCGGGCAGGCTGGCCATCGGGGCGCTGCACATTGCGCAGCAGGCGCTCAAGCGCCTCTTCGAGCTGTTCGGTCCCCTTGCCCAGTGGCAAGATATCGGGGTTGCCGCAGCTGGGACAGGCCAGCGGCACCCGCTGGCTGAAACCGCAGTGGTGGCAGCGCAGGCTGCGGTCTATCTTGTGGAAGACCTGGTGTGCGCTGCAATGCGGGCAGTCGCTTTTCCAGCCGCAGTCGCCGCAGAAAAGCACGGGTGCAAAGCCGCGCCGGTTGAGCAGCACCAGCGCCTGCTCGCCCCGTTCCACCCGTTCGGTGATGGCCTGCAGCAGCGCCGGGGCAAACACCGCCTGGCGCGGCTGCTGGCGCATGTCCACCAGGCGCAGCCGGGGCATCTGGCCAGCGCCAATGCGGCTGGGCATGGCCAGCCGCAGGTAGCGGCCACCGGCGTCCTCGCCATGGGCCGGGCGGCTGGCCCACCAGCTCTCCAGCGAGGGGGTGGCCGAGCCCAGAATCACCTGGGCCTGCAGGTCATGGCCGCGCCAGATGGCCAGGTCGCGCGCCGAGTAGCGCGCGCCCTCTTGCTGCTTGTAGCTGGCGTCATGCTCCTCATCCACAATCAGCAGCCGCAAATGCGGCAGTGAGGCAAACACCGCCATGCGGGTGCCCAGCACAATGCGGGCTTGGCCGGTGTGCGCGGCCAGCCAGCTTTTGAGGCGCTGGGGCGGTGTCATGCCGCTGTGCATGCTGACGACCGCGCCTTCGCCCAGGCGGGCGGCAAAACGGGCCTGAAAGCGGGCTTCGAGCTGGGGGGTGAGGTTGATCTCGGGCACCATGACCAGTACCTGGGCATCGGGGTCGCGCTGGAAAAGCGCCTCGGCCTGGTGCAGATAGACCTCGGTTTTTCCGCTGCCGGTGCTGCCAAAAAGCAGGAACGGTCCGGTATTCTTGTCTATTTGTTCGCAAACCTCCATCTGCTCTTGGCTCAGTGCCAGCGCTTGGTCGGCCGCAATTGCCGGGGCTGCGGCGGCTTTTTTGCGCTTGAGGCGCCGGGCCAGCTGCTCCACCGTGAGATCGCGCAGCGCAGGGGGTAGCGCGGTAATGGCCATCTCCCCCAAGCTGCGCTGGTAATAACGGGCGGCAAAATGCACTAAACGTAGCCAACTCTCCGGCAATGGGGCAATGCCCTCCAGCACCGCGCTCAGCGGTTTGATCTTGGCGGTATCGCCCGCAAACGAGAGATCCGGCCCCCAGACCACCCCGAGCACTTCGCGCTTGCCCAAAGGCACCCGCACCAGGCTGCCGGCAGGCAGATTGTGGGGGGCGTGGTAGGTCAGCAGTTCACTGGCCGCGCTGATGGCACTGTAGGCGGGGGTGTGGACGGCGATGGACAGCAGAATCAAGGGGGCAGCCGGAATAAAGACAGGAGCTCCGAGTGTAGCGACTGGCATGCCGGCGCGGCGGCGGGGCAAAGGGCGGTTCAGGCCCCGGGTCGGATCCCTCAAGCGTCCCGGTTCGGTGTTTCTCCTGATTGCGGATGGGGCATGCCACAGTCTTGTGACAAAGCAAAGAACTTATACACAAGGCAAATCACAAGAGAAATCAATATGTAGCCAGTATTTCTGTGGATAACTTTGTTGAAATATAGCGCCCTTGGCCTGGCGCAGAATTACCACACATTGTCGTCCGACGGGGCTGATTGCCTGACAAAATTTTTTTATTTATATGTTTCATTGAGTTATGTGGATCGATTTGTCTATGTGACCGATAGCTGCTGCGTATTGTGCTAAGGAGTCTGCTTTCCACATTGTGTGCATAAGTGCTTGCTACGATGCCGTGTGCGTGGCAGAGCCGGGCCAGGCGGCAGCGCGGTTTATCCACAATTTCTCGTCAAACGGCTTAGTTATCCACTGCAATTCTTTGATGGTATTGAGAAAATTACCAATTTAGGGCTGCTGGTGGTGCTCAGGTTCGGGTGGCGTGGGGATGTGCGGGGGACGAGCGCTTCGGCTTCCGATATCATTTAGAGCCGTTCAGCTGGGCCCGGATACATTCCTGCCTTGCTTCAGGCCCCTGCAGCCCGTCCCTTGGCAGCCCTCACCGCGGCGCGTTGAGGGCCTTTGTGGGCGGATTTTTGCTTAGCGCGCTGGCCCGATCGACGGGGTCGACCCTTTGCGTTCCCCCTGCCTTTTCCATTGCTTCCATGTCACTGATCCGATCGATATTGCACACGCTCTTCATGGGCCTGACCGTGATTCCGTACACCCTGACTATTTTGTTGCTGCGTGTCTTTGGGGCCAGCAGCCGGGCGCGTTATACCGTGGCGCGGCTCTGGCTCAAGCTGTCGGCCGACAGCGCCGGCTGGTTTTGCGGCATCCGTGTGCGGATGCAGGGCATGGAGAACCTGCCGGTCGCCGGTCAGCCCGGCAGCGACAAAGGGGTGGTGCTGCTGTGCAAGCACCAGTCGACGTTCGAAACCTTTCTAATGCCGGCGATCATGCCCAGGCCTCTGGCCTATGTTTTCAAAAAAGAGTTGCTGAAGATTCCGTTCTTTGGCTGGTCCATCGGCAGCCTGGACATGATCCATATTGACCGCAAGGATGGCAGCCGTGCCTTCCACAAGGTGGTGGAGCAGGGCAAGCGCCTGCTGGGCCAGGGTACCTGGGTGATTATGTTTCCCGAAGGCACGCGCATTCCACGCGGCGAAAGCGGCGAATACAAAACGGGCGCCACGCGCCTGGCGATCATGACCGGCGCCCAGGTGGTTCCGATTGCGGTGACATCGGCCAAATGCTGGCCGCGCAAGGCCTTTGTCAAGACGCCTGGCATTGTCGATGTGTCGGTGGGCAAGCCGATCAACAGCCAGGGCCGCAAACACGACGAGCTGATGGCTGAGGTGGAATTCTGGATCGAATCCGAAATGCGCCGCCTTGACCCCGAGGCCTATGTGGGCAAGCCTGCGCTGCAGGCGCCAGGCCAGGCAGCAACCGCTTCGGGTGGCGATGCAGGCAAGTGATGCTGAAAGGCGGATGTGTTTGCCTCTGAGCGTGCAGCGCTGCACAGAAAGGGTAGCGGGTTGAGCCATGGTTGATGTGCGTCGCCTGGTGCAGATGGCCCTGGACCTGTGGGAGCGCAGCGAGCCCCCCGCTGCCCAGGCGAAGCCGCCGGCCGCCGCGCCGGGGCCTGCACCCGCACCTGCTCCCGTTTCGCTACCTGCCGCTGCACCGCTGCCGGTACTGGTTCCGGTGCCGCTGCCGGTACCGCCGCCTGTCCCTGTGGCCAGGCCTGCGGCGCCTGTGGTGGTGCCGCCGTCCAGTCCCGACTCCTTGCAGTCGCACCCTGGCGCCAACCGCAGCATCTTGCTGCAAGGCCAGAAGGTGGCGTATTTGCTGCAGCGGGCCAAGCGCCGCAGCATTGGCTTTGTGGTCAGCGAAGACGGCTTGGTGGTGCGGGCGCCGCGCTGGGTAACCCAGCCGGGCATTGAGGAGGCCCTGCACGAGAAGGCGGACTGGATCGTGCGCAAGATTGCCGAGATGCAGCGCCGCCGTGCCAACAGCCTGAGTGCCAGCATCCGCTGGGAAGATGGGGCGAGCCTGCCGTTTCTGGGGCAGCCGCTTCAGATCGTGGTGGACAGCGAGCAGCGCGTAGCGCGCTCCGGTGCGGTGTGGCGTGTGGAGGAAACGGCGGATATCGCTACTTCGCGGCTGTACCTGGCGCTGCCGCCCCATGCCGGGTCGGCGCAAATCCGTGATCTGGTGCAGGCCTGGTTCATCCAGAGCGCGCGCCAGCACTTTTTGACGCGACTGGCCCATTTCGCGCCGCTGCTGGGGGTGCACTACACCAGCTTGCGGCTGTCGAGTGCTGAAACCCGCTGGGGCAGTGCCAAGTCCGATGGCTCCATCCGCCTCAACTGGCGGCTGATGCACTATGCGCCGGCCGTCATCGACTATGTGGTGGCCCATGAGCTGGCCCATTTGCGGGTGATGGACCACAGCCCCCGTTTTTGGGATACGGTGGCGGAGGTGGTGCCTGACCACCGGGCGCTGCGCCAGCAGTTGAAAGACATACCCGCCCCGCCCTGGGACCGGGCGGCGTAGCGGGGCGGCAAGCCTCCCGGGCTGGGGCGGGTGTTTTGTGAGGTGTATTCGCTATTTTTTGATGAGGTGTCTATGAGCTTGACCACGGAACAGCAAACCATTGCGGCGGCCAACGGCTATGCCGGTGATATTGGTGCAGCGCTGGCCTGGCACTGGGTGCAGACCCAGCAGGCCGTGCTGGTGGATGTGCGTACCGATGCCGAACGCGCCTGGGTGGGGCAGGTGCCAGGCGCGGTAGCGATTGCCTGGAAGCAATGGCCGGCCATGGCGATGAACCCGGATTTTGATGCCCAGCTGCAGGCACTGGCCCAGAAGGCCGCTGGCAAGAAAATCGTGCTGCTGTGCCGCAGCGGCGTGCGCTCAGTCGCCGCTGCCCAGCGTGCCAGCCAGCTGGGGCTGGAGGCCTACAACATCCTGCAGGGCTTTGAGGGCGATGCCAATGCCCAGGGGCAGCGCGGCCAGCTCGGCGGTTGGCGGCTTCAGGGTTTGCCTTGGTCGCAGTGACATTTGTAATCGTCGCGGCTTGTAACCGTGCCGCATCCGAGGCTGCCGTGAGGCGCTTGTCCCTGTAAACTTGGCCGCCTCATGATAGATGGAGTTACATATTGACTGTCGGAACTGGCAGCGCTGCCTCTGCACGCGCGTTGGTGGCTAGCGTGCGCGCGCACTGGCCGCTGGTGGTCAAGATGACGCGCCGCGAAGTGAGTGAGCGCTTCAAGGGATCGCTGGGTGGCTGGCTGTGGGCGGTGCTGATTCCGCTGTGCATGCTGGTGATCTACACCTTTGTGTTCTCCGTGGTGTTCAAGGCGCGCTGGGGCGAGGGGCCCGAGTCCAAGACCCAGTTTGCGCTGGTGCTGTTTGCCGGCTTGATCGTCTACGGCCTGTTCTCGGACGTGCTCAACCGCGCCCCGCACCTGGTGCTGGCCAATGTGAACTACGTCAAGCGCGTGGTGTTTCCGCTGGAGATTCTGGTGGTGGTGGCCGTGTGCTCGGCCTTGTTCCAGGCGCTGGCCAGCTTGGCGGTGCTCTTGGTGGCGCTGCTGGTGCTGAACGGCAAGATTCCCCTGACGGCCTTGCTGCTGCCACTGGTCTGGGCGCCTTTGGTGCTGCTCAGTGTCGGTGTGGGCTGGTTTTTTGCGTCGCTGGGCGTGTTTGCCCGCGATCTCAAGCAGATCACCGGCGTGATGACGACCATGCTGATGTTCATTTCGCCGATTTTCTTTCCCGTGCATGCACTGCCAGCGAGCTTTCAGACCGCCATGTGGCTCAATCCGCTGACTTTTTTCATCGAACAGACGCGTGCCGTGCTGATCTGGGGACGCATGCCGGACTGGAGCGGCTGGGCCATCAGCATGCTGGCCTGCAGTTTGGTGGCCTGGATGGGCTTTGCCTGGTTCCAGAAAACGCGCAAGGGATTTGCCGATGTCCTCTGAATCTGTGGCACTGGAGGTGCAAGGCCTGGGCAAGTGCTTTCATATTTATGACGCGCCCGGCGACCGCTTGAAGCAGTTTGTGATGCCCCGCATCTCGCGCCTGCTGGGGCGCGAGCCCAAGCCCTACCACCGCGAATTCTGGGCCCTGCGCGGTCTGGATTTGCAGGTGGCCAAGGGCGAGACGATTGGCATCATCGGCCGCAACGGCTCGGGCAAATCCACCTTTCTGCAGATGGTCTGCGGCACCTTGGCGCCCAGCTGCGGTGAGGTGAAGACCCATGGCCGCATTGCCGCGCTGCTGGAGCTGGGGGCGGGCTTCAACCCCGAGTTCTCGGGCCGCGACAATGTCGCGATGAATGCGGCACTGCTGGGGCTGAGCGACGCGCAGATTGCCGAGCGCTTTGACTCGATTGCCGCCTTTGCCGATATTGGCGAGTTCATCGACCAGCCGGTCAAGACCTATTCCAGCGGCATGTATGTGCGGCTGGCCTTTGCGGTGATTGCCCATGTGGACGCCGATATCTTGGTGGTCGATGAAGCGCTGGCCGTGGGTGATGCGGTGTTCACCCAGAAATGCATGCGCTTTTTGCGCAGCTTCATGGAGCGCGGCACCTTGCTCTTTGTCAGCCACGATACTGCGGCCATCAAGAGCCTGTGCGACCGCGTGGTCTGGATCGACAAGGGCCAGGTGATGCAGATCGGCCCGACCAAGGAGGTCTGCGACCGCTATATGCAGGCCTGCTATGAGGCCGAGCAGGGCAGTGGCCCGGCCGCTGCGGCGCCGCCCGCTGCACCTGTGTTTGATGCCAGCTTGCCCTGGCATGACCAGCGCCGCGATTTCTTCCGCGCCGAGCCGCTGCGCAACGATATCGAGGTGTTTCGCTTCAACCCCGATGCGCCATCGTTTGGCCTGGGCGGCGCCCGCATCACCGGTGCCTGGCTGATGGATACGCAGCAGCGCCCCCTGCACTGGGTGGTGGGCGGTGAGCCCGTGGTCTTGCGCATCCAGGCGCAGTGCCACCAGGCGCTCCAATCACCGATTGTGGGCTTTG
Source organism: Comamonas sp. BIGb0152 (assembly GCF_024809975.1). GTDB lineage: Bacteria > Pseudomonadota > Gammaproteobacteria > Burkholderiales > Burkholderiaceae_C > Comamonas. The sequence continues at coordinate 69,042 of NZ_JANUDY010000007.1, read as the reverse complement.
TGGTTAAGGACCGCACCGGCCAGGCCGTGTTTGGTGACAACAGCTATTTGAGCTATCTGGGCCAGCCCGTGGCCTGTGCCGGCGGCCAGGTTTTGCAGGCCGAGTTCAGTTTTGACATGCCCCGCATGCCGGTGGGCAATTACGCGATCGACGTCGCACTGGCCGATGGCTCGCAGCACGACCATGTGCAGCAGCACTGGATACAGGATGCGCTGCACTTCAAGTCTGAGTCCACCAACATGGCCACCGGGCTGCTGGGCATTCCGATGCGGTCCATCGTGCTGCAGGCCGGTCAGGCGCAACAGGAAACCTCTCTCCCATGAACCGTATGACAGACCTCTCAGGCCAAGCGCGGGCCGACTTTGGCTGGCTGCTCCCCGCCGCCTTGATGGAGCCCTACCATCTGACCCACCCCGCACCCTGGGCGGGGCATATCCCGTTTGCCGCCTGGCTGATGGCGGTGGCGCAGCCGCGCAGCCTGGTGGAGCTGGGGGCCTACTCTGGCATCTCCTACCTGGCTTTTTGCCAGGCGATTGCCGAGCAGGGCCTGATGACGCGCACCTATGCGGTCGACACCTGGGAGGGCGATGCCCATGCGGGTGCCTATGGCGAGGGGATTTTGGCCAGCCTGCGCCAAGCCCACGATCCGCACTACACCCAGTTCTCGACCTTGCTGCGCATGCGCTTTGACGAGGCTTTGCCCAGCTTTGCCGATGGCAGTGTGGATGTGCTGCATATCGATGGCCTGCACACCTACGAGGCCGTGCGCCATGATTTTGAGACCTGGCTGCCCAAGCTGAGCGAGCGCGGCGTGGTGCTCTTCCACGACAGCAATGTGCACCGCGATGATTTTGGCGTGCACCAGCTCTGGGCAGAGCTGCAGGGGCGCTACCCCAGCATTCACTTTCCGCACAGCAATGGCCTGGGTGTATTGCTGGTGGGCGCGCAGCAGCCGGCGTTGCTGCGCAGCCTGTGCAACCGCAGCGATGCCGCGTTTCAGCGTGAGGCCTGCCGGGTGTTTGCTGCGCTGGGCGCGCGGCTGGAGGCCAAGGCCGAGCTGATGGCATTGCAGCATGCATTGGGCGACGAGCAGCAGCGCGTGCAGGCGCTGGAGGCTGCCGGCCAGCAGCGCCACAGCTGGATCGAAAAGCTCGATGCGGATATCCGCACGCTGGAGTTGGAACGCCAGCAGCTGCGCGGCCATCTGGAGGCGAGCCAAACCCAGGCCCAGCAAAGCCAAAACGCGCTGGCGCAAGCCCAGACACAGGCCCAATGGCTGACTGCCCGCCAGCAGCAACAGGACATCAAGCTTTTGGCGCTGCAGCAGGACCTTGCCCAAAAGCAGTGGCAGATTGAGCAGCAGGCCCAGCAGATGCAGGCGCTGGCGCGCCAGCTCTCGCCGCTGTGGCGCATCACCGATTTGCTGCGCAAATGCAAAAGTGCCGTCTTCCGCCTCAAGCAAAAGTTGGCGCCCTATGAACCGGCAGGCCTGCGCCGCGTGCGCCATGCGCTGCGCCGCAAGATGCGCCAGGCCCGGGGAGCACCATTGCCTGCCATGGCGCTGCTGCCCGGTAGCAACCGGCACTACGGCATTTTGGCGACGGCACACACGCAGTTTGTGGCCCATGCACTGGCCCAGGTGCTGCGCAAGGCGGGCTTTGAGGTGAGCCTGCTGCAAGATGTGCCGGCCCCAGGCTTTGTGCTGGACATGTACATCGTGGTCTGCCCGCAGATGTTCAAGCAACTGCCTCCGGGCGAGAAGCGCATCGTCTTCCAGATGGAGCAAAGCGTGAGCCCGCGCTGGTTCACGGACGAGTACCTGGCCATTTTGGAAAACTCGCTGTCCGCCTGGGACTATGCGCCGGCCAACCTGGCCTTTTTGGAGACCAAGGGCATCCGCTATCCGCACACCTACCTGGTGCCCATTGGCGGGGTGGCTGCGTATTCGCAGCTGTTGCAGGATTGCGGCGAGCCCGCTTTGCCGGATGTGGAGCCGAGCTGCGATGTGCTGTTCTACGGCGATGTGAATGCCCCCCGCCGCCAGGAGATGCTGCAGGTCTTGCAGCGCCACTTCTCGGTGCGCATCGAGGGCAATCTGTTTGGCGATGCATTGCGCCAGGCCGTGCGCCAGGCGCGGGTCGTTGTCAATATCCACTACTACGAAGGCGCCTTGCTGGAGACCACGCGGGTGTATGAATGCCTGAGCCTGGGCACGCCCGTGGTGACCGAGAGCAGTGCCGATATCCACCAACACGCTGCCTTGCTGGACAACCCCGCGCTGCGCGTGACGCCGGTGGGCGATGCCCAGGCCATGGTGCAGGCGGTGCAGGAGATGCTGCAGCAGCAAGCGCAGCAGCCAGCCTTGGTGCAGCAGGGGCTGGCGCAAGAGATGGCGCGCAGCGGCCAGCAGTTTGAATTCATGGTGCTGCGCGCCTTATATGCGCTGGGCCGCATCGACGCGGCCCAGTGGGAGGCCTTGACCTTGCCGCAGCCGCTGCCGGGCCCCTGCATGGTGCTGAGCATGCCCGAGACCGTGCGCCGCCGCGCCCATTTCATCGAGCAGACCTTGCCGGGTCTGCAGTCCGAGGTGGCGGTGTTCGATGGCGTGCGCTACAGCCCCGGCTGGCTGGGCTGCGCGATGAGCTACCAGTACCTGGCGCGCAAAGCCTTGCAGACCGGGGCAACGCAGCTGGAGATCATGGAAGACGATGTCGAGATGCCGCCCGACTACGCCTTGCGCCGCGCCCGGGTGGATGGCTGGCTGGCCGCGCATGCCGGCCAGTGGGACATCTTTGCGGGCCTGATTGCCAAGATCCACCCTGGCACCCAGGTGCTGGAGGTGCAGGAGCGGGATGGCGAGACCTTTGTGGTGCTGGACCGCATGACCAGCATGGTGCACAACATCTACGCGCAGCCCGCGCTGGAGGCGCTGGCGCAATGGGATTCTTCGATCCGCGACCCGCACACCAACACCATCGACAGCTACCTGCAGGGCCGCGCCCAAATGCGGGTGGTCACCACCTTGCCGTTTTTGGTGGCGCACACCACCGATATGGACTCTTCGCTCTGGGGCATCAACAACCACGAGTACCTGGCCGTTATCTACAAGGCCGAGCAAGACCTGCGCCAACTGGTGGAGCGCTTCAAGCAGTCACAGGCAGCCTGACGCGCGACGCGCCAAGAAAAAAATCCCGCACCGGCCAGGCCGGATGCGGGATTTTTACGTTGAGGCGGGGCTAGATTACAGCGCTGGAATACGCAGCTTCTGGCCCGGGTAGATCTTGTTAGGGTCGCTCAGCATGGGCTTGTTGGCTTCGAAGATCGTCATGTACTTGTTGGCATCGCCATACATCTTCTTGGAGATGCCCGACAGCGTGTCACCCGAGACCACGTCGTAGTACTTGGCTTCCGGCTCAGGGTTGGTCACGGTCATCTCATTGGTCACATCGCTGACGCTGGAGACATTGCCGCAGCACAGCGTGACTTTTTCCTTGGCCGCCTGCGTAGGGGCCACGCCGGTCACGGTCACTTTGCCGGCATCGAAGGCCACTTTCACGTCGGACACGCCCAGGTTCTGGGTGCCGATGTATTTCTCGATGGCCGCACCTGCAGCCGCGTTCAGGTCTTGCGGTGCCGTTGCGGCAGCAGCGTCTTTGCCGCCAAACAATTTTTCGCCGGCTTCCTTGATAAAACTGAACAGTCCCATGGTGACTCCTAGAGGGTTGGTTACAGGAACTGTCCAATATATAGGGGTTTGGGAACGCCTTGACGTCAGACGGAGCCGCTTGAAAAAAATTCACAGTGCGGGCCGGCAGGCCCATGCATGGGCAGATGTTGCACGTGCAACAAGGTCGGGCGCCAAAAAGGCCGATAATGCCGCCCATGCATTTTCTGGCCATCGACGTAGGGAACACACGCCTCAAGTGGGCGATGTACGACGCACCGCAACCGGGCGCCGCTGTGCTGGCGCATGGTGTGGAGTTTTTGGACAACATCGAGCGCCTGGCCGAGGGCAGCTGGGCCGAGTTGCCTGAGCCGCAATACATGCTGGGCTGTGTGGTGGCCGGCGATGTGGTGCGCCGGCGCGTGCAGACGCAGATGGACATCTGGGACCTGGCGCCCAACTGGGTGGTGTCCTCCAATGCGGAGGCGGGCCTGACCAATGGCTATGACCACCCCAGCCGCCTGGGCACCGACCGCTGGGTGGCGATGGTGGGCGCCTGGCACCATGTGCTGGCCCAGGGGCGCCAGCGCCCAGTGGTGGTGGTCATGGTGGGCACGGCAGTCACCGTCGAAGCCATTGATGCCGATGGCAAATTTTTGGGCGGCTTGATCCTGCCGGGCCACGGCATCATGCTCAAGGCACTGGAGTCGGGCACCGCAGGCCTGCATGTGCCGACCGGCGATGTGCAGCCTTTCCCCACCAATACCAGCGATGCACTGACCAGTGGCGGCACCTATGCGATTGCCGGCGCCGTCGAGCGCATGGTGCAGCATGTGATTGCCCACTGCGGCCAGGAGCCCGCCTGTGTGATGACGGGCGGCGCTGGCTGGAAGATGATGCCCAGCATGACGCGCCCCTTCGAGCTGGTCGAAAACCTGATTTTTGACGGCTTGCTGCATATTGCCCACAGCCGCTTTGCTGCCAAGGGCTGACGCAGACCGGCGCCACATGCGGTTACAGAGATAGCCCTGCATTGCCAGCGGGCGGCTGCTGCGCCAGAAGGGCAATGCGATAATGGACGGTTATTTGTTGAACTACCTGTACTGACCATGATTCTCGTCACCGGAGGCGCCGGCTTTATCGGCTCGAATTTTGTGTTGGACTGGCTGGCGGGTTCCGATGAACCGGTGGTCAATCTCGACAAGCTGACCTACGCAGGCAATCTACACAATCTGGAAAGCCTGCAGGGCGACAGCCGCCACCATTTTGTGCAGGGCGACATCGGTGACCGTGCGCTGCTTGACCAGCTGCTGGCCGCGCACCAGCCGCGCGCCATCGTGCACTTTGCGGCCGAAAGCCATGTAGACCGCTCCATCCATGGCCCCGAGGACTTTATCCAGACCAATGTGGTGGGTACCTTGCGTCTGCTGGAAGCCGCCCGCGCCTACTGGAGCGGCCTGAAAGGCGAGCGCAAGGATGGCTTCCGCTTCCTGCACGTGTCCACCGACGAGGTCTATGGCAGCCTGGAAAAGGACGACCCGGCTTTCACCGAGACCCACAATTTCGAGCCCAACAGCCCCTACAGCGCGAGCAAGGCGGCCAGCGACCACCTGGTGCGCGCCTGGTTCCACACCTATGGCCTGCCGGTGGTGACGACCAATTGCTCGAACAACTACGGGCCCTACCACTTCCCCGAGAAGCTGATCCCGCTGATGATTGTCAACGCGCTGGCGGGCAAGAACCTGCCGGTGTATGGCGACGGCATGCAGATCCGCGATTGGCTCTACGTCAAGGACCACTGCAGCGCCATCCGCCGCGTGCTGGAGGCCGGCCAGCTGGGCGAGACCTACAACGTGGGCGGCTGGAACGAGATGCCCAATATCGACATCGTCAAGCATGTCTGCAGCCTGCTGGACGCCCAGCGCCCGCGCGCCGATGGCCAGTCCTACGCCGAGCAGATCAGCTATGTGAAGGACCGCCCCGGCCATGACCGCCGCTACGCCATCGATGCGCGCAAGCTGGAAAAGGAGCTGGGCTGGAAGCCGGCTGAAACCTTTGACAGCGGCATCCGCAAGACGGTGCAGTGGTACCTGGAGCACCAGGATTGGGTGGCCCAGGTGCAGTCGGGTGACTACAAGGACTGGGTCAACAAGCAGTACGCCTGAGGGCGGTATTTTTGCGGGCCTGGCACAGCATGTAGCCGCCCGCCTTCCAGGACGATGCAATGAAAATACTGTTGTTGGGCAAGAACGGCCAGGTCGGGTGGGAGCTGCAACGCAGCTTGCTGCCGCTGGGCGAGGTGATTGCGCTGGACCGTGCCAGCGAGCCGCTGTGCGGCGACTTGCTGCGCCCCCAGGCATTGGCCGAGACGGTACGCGCCCTGGCGCCGGATGTGATCGTCAACGCCGCAGCCTACACTGCGGTGGACAAGGCCGAGAGCGAGCCCGATGCCGCCCGCACCATCAATGCCGAGGCGGTGGGCGTGCTGGCCCGCGAGGCCAAAGCGCTGGGCGCCTGGCTGCTGCACTACAGCACCGACTATGTGTTCGACGGCAGTGGCAACCAGCCCTGGCAAGAGGACCAGGCCACCGGCCCGCTGTCGGTCTATGGCCAGACCAAGCTCGACGGCGAGCAGCAGATTGCAGCCAGCGGTGCCAAGCATTTGATTTTTCGCACCAGCTGGGTGTATGCCGCGCGCGGCGGCAACTTTGCCAAGACCATGCTGCGCCTGGCGCAGGAGCGCGACAAGCTGGCCGTCATCGATGACCAATGGGGGGCACCTACCGGCGCCGACCTGATCGCTGATGTGACGGCCCATGCACTGCGCACGGCCATGGCATCGGCAGAGGACTTGAGCGGTATCTACCACCTGGTAGCGGGCGGTGAGACCACCTGGAACCGCTATGCCTGCTTTGTGCTCGATACGGCCCGCGCCATCAACCCTGCACTGCATCTGACGGCGCAGGAGGTGCAGGCGGTCGACACCACCGCGTTCCCGACACCGGCTCGCCGCCCCCACAATTCCCGTTTAAACACCCACAAATTGCAGCAGCGCTTTGCGCTGGATTTGCCCGATTGGCAGACCGGCGTGCAGCGCATGTTGCGGGAGATTTTGTAAACCATGACAGTGCAAGCACGCAAAGGCATCATCTTGGCGGGCGGCTCCGGCACCCGCCTGCACCCGGCCACCCTGGCAGTCAGCAAGCAGTTGCTGCCGGTGTATGACAAGCCGATGATCTACTACCCGCTCACCACCTTGATGCTGGCGGGGATCAAAGAGATCCTGATCATCAGCACCCCCCAGGACACACCGCGCTTTGAGCAGCTGCTGGGCGATGGCAGCCAGTGGGGTATCCAACTGCAGTACGCGGTGCAGCCCAGCCCGGATGGCTTGGCGCAGGCCTTTTTGATTGGCGAGTCCTTCCTGGACGGTGCGCCCAGCGCCTTGGTGCTGGGTGACAACATCTTCTACGGCCATGACTTCCACAAGCTGCTGGCCAGCGCCATGCAGCGCGATGCGGGCGCCAGTGTCTTTGCCTACCATGTGACCGATCCCGAACGCTATGGTGTGGCCGACTTTGACAAACATGGCAAGGTGCTGTCGCTGGAAGAAAAGCCGGCCAAGCCCAAGAGCAACTATGCGGTGACGGGCCTGTATTTCTACGACAGCCAGGTGGTGGAGCTGGCGCGCGGCCTCAAGCCATCGCCGCGCGGCGAGCTGGAGATCACCGATTTGAATCGGCTGTACCTGGAGCAGGGCCAGTTGAGCGTCGAGATCATGGGCCGGGGCTATGCCTGGCTGGATACCGGCACGCACGACAGCCTCTTGGATGCGGGCCAGTTCATTGCCACCTTGGAAAGCCGCCAGGGCCTGAAGATTGCCTGCCCCGAAGAAATTGCCTGGCGCAGCGGCTATATCGGCGACGAGCAGCTGGCTGCACTGGCCAAGCCCTTGGCCAAGAATGGCTACGGCCAGTACCTGCAGCGCTTGCTGCAGGAGCCCAAGGAGTAAAGCCATGCAAGCCATCGACACGGCCTTGCCCGAGGTCAAGATCATCGAGCCCAAGGTGTTTGGCGACACGCGCGGCTTTTTCTACGAGAGCTTCAACCAAAAAGCCTTTGATGCGGCGGTGGGCCAGCACTATGACTTTGTGCAGGACAACCACAGCAAGAGCAGCCGCGGCGTGCTGCGCGGTCTGCACTACCAGCTGGAGCAAGCCCAGGGCAAGCTGGTGCGGGTGGTGCAGGGCCGCGTGCTGGATGTCGCGGTCGACATCCGCAAAAGCTCGGCCACCTTCGGCCAATGGGTGGCGGTGGAGCTGAGCGAGGACAACCAGCGCCAGCTGTGGGTGCCGCCAGGCTTTGCCCATGGTTTTGTGGTGTTCAGCGAAACGGCGGAGTTCCTCTACAAAACAACGGATTACTACGCGCCGGCCCACGAGCGCTGCATTGTCTGGAATGATGCGCAATTGTCGATTGACTGGCAGTTGGGCGATATGGAGCCGCAACTCTCGGCCAAGGACCAGCAGGGCAAGGCTTTTGCCGAGGCCGATGTTTTTGCCTGAGTTTGCTTTTCCTACCAAATGTCTCCCATGCCTGGCCCCTACACTGGGTGCCCTATAGGCTAAGGGGATGAGTACCACGCCTGCCATAGGCTTTTGAGACCATAGACGCATGAGCAACAGCACCACCGACGATTTCAGCGATGCCGCCCTGACCCTGGAGTCCGGGCGTCGTCCCTTGCTGGGCGAGATGCTGGTGCAGGCGGGCAAGCTGTCGCCACGCGATCTGGAGCGTGCTTTGCAGGCGCAGCAGGAGATGGGCAGCCTTATCGGCCAGGTGCTGGTGCAGCTGGGCCTGGTTTCCGAGCCGGACCTGATGCAGGCCCTGGCGACCCAGCTGAACATCCCTTTCACCTTGGGCACGGATTTCCCGGCCGAGGCGATCAGTGTGCCGGGCCTGATGCCCGAGTTTCAGCACTCGCAGCATGTGTTCCCCTTGCAACTGCAAGATGGGGTGCTGCAGGTCGCCATGGCTTCGCCGCAGGATCCCTTTGTCATCAAGGCGCTGCAGATGTCGACCGGGCTGCAGATTCGCCCGCACCTGGCACTGCAGGCCGATATTGAAAAAGCGCTGCAGGAGCCCGAGCCCGAAGCCGAAGAAGACGACGGCGATGACATGTTTGGCGATGGCTCGGATGTGGGCGATTTTGTCGAGCATCTGAAGGACCTGGCCAGCGAAGCACCAGTGATTCGCCTGGTCAACAGCATCATCGGCAAGGTGACCGATCTGCGCGCCTCCGACATCCATCTGGAGCCGTTTGATGATGGCCTGCATGTGCGCTACCGGGTCGACGGTGTGATCCACCCCGGCGAGCTGGTGCCGCCGCGCCTGTCGGCGGCTGTGGGTTCGCGGGTCAAGCTGATGGCGCATCTGGACATTGCCGAGCGCCGCCTGCCGCAGGATGGCCGTATCAAGACGCGCGTCAAGGGCCGTGAGCTCGATCTGCGGGTCTCGACCGTGCCCACCGTGCATGGCGAGAGCATTGTGATGCGGGTGCTGGACCGCGCCAGCGTGCGGCTGCAGCTGGAAACCATGGGTTTTGCCAAGGACACGCTGTCCAAATTCAACGACCTGCTGGGCCGCCCGCACGGGATTTTGCTGGTCACCGGGCCGACTGGTTCGGGCAAGACCACCACCTTGTATGCGGCGCTGTCCAAGATCGATGCGCTGGAGAACAAGATCATTACCGTGGAAGACCCGGTCGAGTACCAGCTCGAAGGGATCAACCAGATCCAGGTCCATGCCCAGATCAACCTGACCTTTGCCAACGCGCTGCGCTCCATCCTGCGCCAGGATCCGGACATCATCATGATCGGTGAAATGCGGGACGGCGAAACCGCGCAGATTGCGGTGCAATCGGCGCTGACGGGCCACTTGGTGCTGTCCACCCTGCACACCAACACCGCCGCCGGTGCCATTACCCGTATGCAGGACATGGGGGTGGAGAGCTACCTGATCACCTCCTCGGTCAACGGGGTGCTGGCCCAGCGCCTGGTGCGTACCTTGTGCGGTAATTGCAAGGAAGCCTACGAGCCCGGCGAGGAAGTGCGCCAGCGCTCTGGCCTGGCGCGCTTTAGCAGCGTGGGCCAACCGATTTACCGCGGTGTCGGCTGCAATGCCTGCCGCCACACCGGCTACAAGGGCCGTACCGGCATCCATGAGCTGTTTGTGCTCGATGAGCCGATGCGCAACGCCATCAACGCGGGCAAGGACTCGAACGAGCTGTTCAACCTGGCGGCCAAATCCGGCATGCTGAGCCTGCATGAGGACGGCCTGCGCAAGGTGGCTGCCGGCGTGACCACCTTGGACGAAGTCGCCCGCGTCACCCAGGACCAGATCGATGGCTGATTTTGCCTGGCACGCGATCAATGCTGCGGGCGAGCAGGTTCGCGGCACCTTCCAAGCGCCCAATGCAGCGGCGGTGCAAAAGCATTTGCGTGCGCAAAAGCTCACGCCGGTGCGCATTGTCGATGCCGTTGATGCCGCCGCGCTGATGCCGGCGGCCGCCAAGTCGGGTGCCAAGCCCGCTGCGGTCGGCGCCCTCGTCAAGCCCAAGGCCCGGAAATCGCAAAAAGGCCCAGCCAAGGCCGCCGATGTGCTGGCGATGACCTCGGAGCTGTCGATCATGCTCAAGGCCGGCCTGGCGCTGGACAACGCGCTGCGCGTGCTGATCGACATGGCCTTCAAGGACAGCATGCGTGAGCTGCTCACCGGCGTGCTTGAGGCGGTCAAGGGCGGTGTGCCGCTGTCCAAGGCCTTGATGGCGCACCAGGAGCTGTTTGGGGATTTCTACATCAACATGGTGCGCTCGGGCGAGGCCAGCGGCCAGATGTCGGCCGTGCTGCAGCGTTTGGTGGAGCACCTGGAGCGCCAGCGCGCGCTCAAGGAAAGCGTGGTCTCGGCCACCATCTACCCAATGATTCTGGTGGCAGTGGCCATCCTGTCGCTGATCGCCATGCTGGGCTTTGTGGTGCCGCAGTTTGAAAAACTGTTCACCGACATGGGCGATGCACTGCCCACGCCCACCAAGATTGTGATGACCATCGGCCAGGTGTTCCGCAAGAACGGCTGGGTGCTGTTGCTGGGCGGCGCTGCGGTGGTCTATCTGCTGCGCGGCTGGCTGCGCTCGCCCAAAGGGCGGCTGTGGTGGCAAGGGGTGTTGCTGCGCATGCCGATTTTGGGGCGCCTGGCGCTCAAGTACCAGCTGACTTTGTATTCGCGCTCGCTGGGCACCTTGCTGGGCAATGGCGTGCCCTTGCTCACGGCGCTGCATATCGCGACCGATACGGTCAGCAACCGCTTGATCCAGCAGGAGCTGGCCAAGATTCCGCCCATCGTCAAAGAGGGCGGCAAGATGGTGCAGGCCATGAACACCACGACGGTGTTCGAGCCGCTGGCCGTGAACCTGGTGCGTGTCGGTGAAGAAACCGGCCGCCTGGGATCGATGATGCTGGAGCTGTCGAATATATTGAACCGCGAGGTGGAAACGGGCATCAAACGCGCCCTGACCATGATCGAGCCGGTGCTGATTTTGGTGCTCGGTCTGCTGATTGCCTCCATCATTGTGTCTATCTTGATGGGTATTCTGTCCGTCAACGATTTGGCTGCTTAATTTTTAATACTGCAAGGAGAGCCCGCCATGAAGGCCTGTTTCACCCAAAAATCGCCACGCAAGAGCCGTGGTTTCACCTTGATCGAATTGCTGGTGGTGCTGGCCATCCTGACCTTGCTGGCCGGCCTGGTCGGCCCCAAGGTGCTGAGCCAGCTGGGCGGCGCCAAGTCCAAGACCGCAGGCGTGCAGATTGCCGACTTGCAAAAGGCCTTGGATATTTTCAAGCTCGATACCGGCCGCTACCCGACCAGCGAAGAAGGTCTGGACGCACTGGCCAAGCAGCCGGGCAATGTGCGCGGCTGGAACGGCCCCTACCTGTCGGGTGGCGTGCCCAATGACCCTTGGAACAACCCTTACCGCTACAGCTACAGCGGCGGCCGGGTGGACATCCTGTCCCTGGGCTCTGACGGCCAGCCTGGCGGCGAGGGCGAAGCCGCCGACGTGCGCAACGCGCAATAAGCTGGCTGCTGTTGTTATCTTCCGGTCTGACCAGGAACCTCTGTGCCCACTGCCTTGCCATGGCTGAGCCCACGCCCCCGCGCTGCAAAGCGCCCATCCGCTTATCGAGGCTTCACCTTGATCGAGCTGATGGTGGTGTTCGCCATCATGGCCTTGGTGGTGGCCATGGCGCCGGTCGCCTATGACCGGCTCAAAGATGGGGTGCAGTACCGGGATACCGTGCGTACGATGATCAGCCAGCTGCGCGCTGCCCGCTATATTGCCGTCTCGCAAGGCGAGCCGGTACGCTTTACCGTGGATCTGCAAAGCAGGCACTATGGTTATACGGGCGCGCAAAAAGAGATTCCCGAAGCCGTGGAGCTGCGCACCACGGTGGCGGACCGCGAGTTCGTGCCCAATAGCTCGGCTTCGATCGTGTTTTTGGCCTCGGGCGGCTCCACCGGGGGCAGCGTGGAGATTCTGCGCAAGACCGGCTCGGGCACGCGCTTGCGGGTGGACTGGCTCTCGGGCCGGGTCACCCAGGAGCCGCTGTTCCAATGAGCGCGCGTTCGCTATCTTCACCACCACGCCGGCAGCAAGGCATGACCTTGCTGGAGATCCTGGTGGCACTGTCCATCATGGCGATCTCGCTGGGCATGATCTACCGGGTGACGGGCAGCAATGCACGCAGCGTGGGCGATCTGGACCACTACCAATATGCGGTGCAGCTGGCGCAGTCCATCATGGACTCGCGCGACTCCGTCTATGAAAGTGGCTGGAACGAATCGGGCCAGAGCAATGGCTACCAGTGGAGTGTGCAGAGCGCGCCGTTCAAGACCGGCGTCGACGAAGGCCCGAATATCCCCGTGTTGCATGAGGTGCATATCAGTGTGCACTGGGCTGATGGCGACCGCCCGCGGGTGTTTGAGCTCAGCACCTTGCGTGCACAGCGCAGGCCTGCCGACCCGGCAGAGAACCTGGTGCCACTGGGATGAAAACCATTCGCACGCGTTTTGCTAGGCACGCCCCTCAAGGCCTGGGCCGCGCAGCCGCCGGCTTCACCTTGGTGGAGATGCTGGTGGCGATGTCCTTGCTGTCGCTGATCGTCTTGGGTCTGGCCGGTGCCATGGGCACGATGGGCCGCACCGAAACCAGTATCGACAACCGGCTCGAACGCATGGATGAATCGCGGGCCAGCACCGATTTTCTGCGTGCCGTGCTGGGCCGCATCTCTGGCAAAAGGGTACAGGGCCTGCAGCAGCAGGGCATGCTCAGTGCCGCGCCGTCCGCATTTTTCTTTGAAGGTGGTGGCCAGTCGATGAGCTGGGTGGGCGTGATGCCCGCCCGCTATGGCGTAGGTGGCCGTTACCACTTCCGTTTGGCACTGGGCAACTACGAAGGGGTGCCTGCGGTGGTGTTGAGCTACCTGCCTTGGACGGATGCACAGACCCTGCCCGACTGGGGTGCTGCGCAAACCTACCCCTTGCTGTCGCACGCGACCGGCCTGTCGTTCCAGTACCTCAATGGTGGCATCGATCCGCCGCAGTGGGGCAGTGATTGGGCGGTGATCGACCAACTGCCGCAGGCGGTGCAGGTGGTGATGACGACCGAGACCGCGGTGCTGGCACCGGTGGTGGTGCAACTGCGGGTGATGCCCGCAGGCGACCCGCGTGGTGGTGGCGGCGGCGCGAGCCTGGGAGGCGCGAACGGATGATGCGCGTACAGCAACAACTCAGCGCCACGCATGCGCACAGGCAACAAGGCATGGCCTTGATTGCGGTGCTTTGGCTGGTGGCTGCGCTCAGCCTGATGGTGACGGGCGTCAGCAGTGTGGTGCGCCAGGAGGCCAAGGTGGTCGGCGTGGCCAAGGACAAGGTCACCGCCCAGGCATTGGGCGATGCGGCCGTGGTGATGGTGCTGCAACAGTTAGCGGCCGACCGCACGATCTTGCAGGAGATCACCGAGACCTCGGTCAATTACCAGGGCACGCAGGTGGCGGTCAGTGTGATGCCGCTCAACGGCCTTATCAATATCAATGGCGCTTCGCTGCCGCTGTTGAATGCCTTGCTGAGCGTTGGTGGTGGCGTGCCTGACGGAGCGGCGCAAGAGCTTGCGATTGCGATCCTCGATCGGCGTGAGCGCTCCTCGCTGGATGGCCGCCGACCCGAGCGTTTTGAGGCGATAGAAGACCTGATGCAGGTGCCCGGTATCGATTACGACCTCTATGCTAGACTCGCGCCCTTGATCACGGCGTCGACGACCGGTTCGGGCGGGTCCACGGTCAACCCGCTGGCCGCGCCACCCCAGGTGTTGCGGGTGTTGGCCAATGGTGATGAGGGCATCGCGGCCCGTATTGCCGCATCGCGCGGTTCTGGCCAGACGGGGCTGGACACGACGGGCCTGGATGCCAACCTGGCGCGCCCCGGTGGTGCGCAGCGCCGTTACCGGATAACGGCCCAGGTTCCCATGGCGGATGGACGTATTTTTCTCGTAGATCGCAGTGTGTACTTTGGGGCCAGAACGCGAGACGGCCTGCCTTGGTACACGTTTGAAGCGCGCCAGATGCTGCAGCCGGCATCCTGATCGAAGCAAAGAACCCTTATGGCAATTTCTACTGAATCGCGCTTTTTTGGGCTGGATTTGAACCAGCTCAAGGCCGATATTCTCAAAACCTGGCGCAGGGCACCGCAGTGGCCGCCGCTGTCATGGCTGCGGCCCGAGCAGATGCTGCGTCTGGTGCCTGCCGACGGTGCGCCCTCGGTGGTGTGGGAGAGTGGCGAGGCTGTGGCCAAGCCCGCGCGGGAGCCTGCTTTTTGGGCCCTGGAACTGCCCGAGTACATGGTGCTTCGCAAGACCGTGGCGCTGCCCGCACTGGACCCGCAGGATTGCGCCAGCGCCGCCGAATTGGAGGTGCAGGCGATCAGCCCTTTCGCGGCTGAGGACCTGCTTTGGGGCTTTACCGAGCTGAGCCGCAGCAGCAAGGCGGTCAAGCTGCTGGTGGTGCTGGCCTCCAGAGCCCAGACCGAGCCCTATCTGCAAGCCCGCATAGCCGATCACATGCAGTCGCCAGCGGGCGCGGCCAAGCCTTTGGCACAGCCGGAGGTGTGGGTTTTTGCTGCCGAGCGCCGGCCTGTGGTGTTTCAGGGTTTTGGCGAGCAGGCACGGTTTGACTGGGGCCGCAAGCGGCTGTGGTGGAATGTCAGCGGGGTGGCGCTGCTGCTGCTGCTGGCAGCGGCCATCGCTGCAACGCCGACGGCCCAATTGCGTCTGCGTGCGATCGAAGCGGTGCATGCCTTTGAGGGCATGGCGGCCAGGACTGGCGATGTGGTGGCCAAGCGGGAGAGCCTGATCCAGAGCGCTGACCAGGTGGCGGGTTTGTCAGAGTTGCTGGCGGAGCGCATTGATGGCGTCCAGGTGCTCAGCATGCTGACCAATGTGCTGCCCGATGACACGGCGTTGCAATCGGCCCGCATCCAAGGCAGCAAGGTCACGATTTCCGGCTTGACGGAGAATGCCTCGGCCTTGATGCAAAAGCTCAGCAACCAGGACGGCGTGAAAGATGTGCGAGCCCCCAGTGCTGCCACGCGTATGGGCGGGGGCAACAAAGAGAGCTTCACCATCGAGCTGGGCCTGGATGCCAAGGTATTTGGTCCCAAGACCGTGCAAGAGGTGGAGGCTGCGGCCAAGCCGCAGGCTGCCGAGCCGGTGAACACCATACCTGCGGGTGCAGAGGCAGCGCCCGCTGCAGCGGGCGCTACACCTGCTGCAATGCCGCCAGCCGCCGCCGTGCCGCCTAGTGGCACAGCTGGGCCAGCCGCCGCACCAGGCCAAGCCGCGCCCCCGCCCTCCAAGGCGACTCTGGGCGGCACTACCAAGCCTCGGGCCACCCTGGGCGGAACCGTAACCCCTCCCGCTGAGCCAGGAGGGAAAAAACCATGATCGAAACCCGTCCCAATCGCAAAGAGCTGCTGATCCTGGTGGCGACCGCACTGCTGGTGCTGCTGCCCTTGATCGCTCTGGGCAGCTATGTGGTCAGCAAGCACCTGTGGGCCCAGTCCCGGCTGTCGGAGCTGGAGCCGCGTTACGCGCGCCTGCGTGGTCTGGATCTCCAGCGTGAAGAGATTGACCAGTCGCTGGAGCGCGCCTTGCAGATCCGCGCCGAATATATTTACCCTGGCAGCCAGGATGTGGCGCAGACCGGCAATGCCGTGCAGCAAAAAGTGCGCAGCCTTTTGACCACTGCCGGCCTGACCGTGGTCAGCAGCCAGGTGCTGCCGGCCAAGGAAGAAAAGGGCTTTGACCGCATTCCCTTGTCGGTACGTGCGGAAGGGGACTTGCTGGCCGTAGACAGCGCGCTGGCCGTGCTGAACGAACAGCTGCCGGTGATGCTGCTGGCGGATGTGGAAGTGAGAAACCAGGGAACCTTGCAGGTGATGAACGATAAGGTGGCCCCTCGCTTGACCCTCCAGATGACCTTGAGTGTGTTGAGGGAGCGTCCATGAAGCGCTATACAAGTGCCATTCTGGTGGCGGCCAATGTTGTGCTGGCGTTGTTGCTGGTCTGGATGTGGCTCTCGCCCAGTGGCGGCCTCAAGAACGCCCATTGGGAAGTTCCCCGTGGCCAAAAGGCCAATCTGGACGGTATCGTGCCCCGCCTGGGCAAGGCGCAGACCATGGACCACAGCCAGTTTCTGGCCATGCTCGACCGTCCCCTGTTCTCGCCCAGCAGGCGCCCGCCGCCTCCGCCCCCCGTGGCTGCGGCGGAAGCACCACCGCCACCGCCGGACTACCTGGCCGATGCCGTGCTCAGCGGTGTCTATATCGGCGAGGATGGCAAAAGTGGCGGCATCATCATCAAGTTCCAGGGCAAGGACAAGTCCCTGCCACTGCAGGGCGTGCTCGATGGCTGGACTTTGAGTTCGGTTGCGGATAACCGGGTGTATTTCACCCGCGCTGGCGTGACCAAGGAAATCGCCTTGCAAAAGGGCAAGCTGCAACAGGGCTATGGCCCGGCAACAGAGACCAACATGCCAGCCAGAGCCATACCTACCCAGATCGGTCAGCCCCCCGCCGGCACCGATACCCCACCACCCCGTCGCCGTGCAAGCCTGGGCGGCTCTACCGCTGCCCAGCGCCCTTGAGCGCGGCAATCCCTCTATATAAATAGAACCTAGGGTCAGAACCATGAAGTCTCCCGTATTTTTCAAGACTGCACTGGTGGTCGCATTGGGCCAGATGGGCGTGCTGCTGCCGCTTCATGCGCAAACCGCCGCACCCCTGCCTTCTGCCCAGCCGGCCGTGCAAGCCAATGGCTCGCTGCCCGTCATTCAAGCGCCCAACATCATGATCGGCCCCAAGATGGGCGGCGATGAGGAGGGCGAATCGACTGAGCCACGCGTGCTGCGTGGCACGGACAAATTGCTCAACATCGACAAGTCTGCGCCCGTTGCCGCTGGCGCGCCGGTCAGCTTCCGCTTTGAGGAAGCCCCGGTGGCCGAGGTGGTGCGCACCGTGCTGGGCGATATCCTCAAGATCGACTATGTGATGCACCCGCCGCTGCAAGGCACGGTGACCTTGACCACCCCGAAGCCGATTGACCCGGACAAGGCCGTCTTCCTGCTGGAGGCCGCACTGCAGGCCAATGGCCTGGCCATGGTGCGCGATGCCCGAGGCACCTACCAGGTGGGCAAGCCCGAGGCGCTGCGCAGTCTGGTGGGCAACGTCCGTCTGGCAGGTGCGCCGGGCAGCATGGCACCGGGCTATGGCGTGATCGTGGTGCCGCTGCAATACATTGGCGCGACCGAGATGTCCAACATCCTCAAGCCCATCATCCCTGGGGAAGCCCTGATCAAGGTGGACACCGTGCGCAATGTGCTGATCATGCAAGGCACGCGTACCCAGTCCGAAGGCTGGATGGAGATGGTCAAGACTTTTGACGTGGACTTGCTCAAGGGCATGTCGGTGGGTATTTACCCGCTCAAGCACGCATCGATTGAAGAAGTGAGTGCGGCGTTGCAAATGGTCAACGGCGGCGGTGCCCAGGCGGGCCAGGGGCAAGGTTCCGGTGGGACCGCGGGGATCGCTGGCGGATCCGCCAGCGCTGCTGCTGCACGCCGACCTGGTCAGGCCACCGGTGCGGCGGCTGGCAGCAATGCCAACAACCAGCTCAGCGGCAATGCGGCTGCGGCAGCGGCGCTGCTCACCTCGTTGGGTGATTCCAACCCGCTGTTTGGTGCGCTGCGCGTGCTGCCCATTCCGCGCCTCAATGCGCTGATGGTGATCACGCCACGTGCCTCTTATCTGGATGAAGCCGAAAAATGGATTCGCCGCCTGGATGTGCCCGGTTATGGCGGCAGCGAGCCGGAGCTGTACGTCTACCGCGTGCAGAACGGCAATGCCAAATACCTGGCCCAGGTGCTCAATGGCATCTTTGGTGGCCAGCAGGGCGCCGGCGGCAATATGACCTCGGGCGTCGCCCCAGGCCTGAACGGCGTCAATAACAACAACAACCGAGCGGGAGGCTTCAACAGCTTTGGCAGCACCTCCGGTTTTTCCTCCGGATTTGGCAGCAACAATGCCAACCGTTTTGGCAACAGCGGAAACGCCCAGCAGCAAGGCGGTGGTGCTCCAACCATCACCGCTACGGCGATTGGCGATATCCGCGTGGTAGCCGACGAGTTCAACAACACCATCCTGGTTTGGGCCACCGGCTCGCAGTTCCGCAAGATCGAGTCCTCGCTCAAGCGCCTGGACGTAGCTCCCATTCAGGTGCTGATCGAGGCCAGCATCATTGAGGTGACGCTCAATGACAACCTGGAGTATGGTGTGGAATGGTTGTTCCGTAACAGTGGTATTGGAGGCCGTAATTACTCAGGCACTGGTAGTCTTGGCTCTTTGAATAACACGACTCCCAGCCCTGTTGCTGCTGCAGCGGGCAATTTTACCTATTCGCTCTTCAACAGCGGTGGTGATATCGCCGCTCGCTTGAGTGCCGTCGCGGGTCAGGGGCAGGTGAAGATGCTGTCCAGCCCGTCGGTGATGGTGATGGACAACCACCCGGCATCTATCTCGGTCGGCGAGCAGATTCCGGTGAAGGTCAGCAGCACCATCACTTCCACCAGCTTTTTGTCAGACAACTACCAGCTGAAGGACACCGGTGTGATTCTGAATGTTACGCCTTCGGTCAATTCCGGCAATATGGTCAGTTTGCAGATCGACCAGTCGGTCATCGACAGCGCCGGCCTCGACACCGCATCGCAACAGACCAAGTTCTCCAACCGCCAACTGACCAGCAAGCTGGCCGTGCGTTCGGGTGAATCGATCGTCATGGGCGGCTTGATCAGAGACCGGAATGAAGACTCCGACTCGGGCATTCCTTTGCTGAAAGACATCCCGATCATCGGCAAAGCCTTCAGTAGTACCGTTAGAAAAACCGCGCGTACGGAACTTCTGCTCGTGATGACCCCTCGTGTCGTACGTACCGATGTGGATGTGCGTGAAGTGAGCGAGGAACTGCGCGACCGCCTGCGTGGTCTGAATGATGATGACCTGCTGACCCGTGCGAACAGCGCCGCGATGCCGCAATCCCGTGTTGCACCGGTGCAGCCGGCACAGGCCCAGTAATGAACTATGTTGTAAAGATATTGAAAAATGACCTCTAATGCACTTATTCAATCCGTGAAAGCTTTGTTTGCAATCGGCGCTGCGGTGTCGATGGTGGCCTGCGCCAGCTTTCAGCCCTCAACGCCGGAAGAGGTCGTCGCCAAAAACGCGTTGGCCTTTACCAACGCCCGGATCAAGGGCGACCATGCAGCGGCTTATGCCTATACCAATGCTGCCTACCAGAAGGCCCGTACCTTGGAGGATTACAAGAAGGCCTACCCCGGCACTTTTGCGCAGTCCGCTGCTATCCACGATGTCAAGTGCGACGAAGAAAAGTGCGCAGTGGGCATCGATTTGAAGGTTAAACCGCCATTGATCACAAAAAATCTGGGTACCATTGATATGTATTCGAAGCAAACTTGGTTGCTCGAAGACGGTCAGTGGCGACTCTATGTTGAGCCCTGAGCCCATCGCCAAGCGAGGTGGGTTGTATGCAATGAAGTTGATTGTTGTAAATTATCAACAGCTACTGCAAAAAAACAAGGCGCTTGCTTTGCAAACCCCGAAGGCGCTATGCTATTATTTCTTAGCGTAAACAATCGTGGTAGTTGCGCTGACTAACTTTTTTTAACTGGAGTGTGTTTATGAAGAAAAATGTTCTGGCTCTGAGCATTGCTGCCATGATTGGCGGTTTTGCTGGTGCTGCTTCTGCTCAAACGACGACTTTCACTGCCCCTACGGCAACCGCGTTCGAGCAATCCGAAGGCGGCGTGGGTCACATTTTGGTGGTTCCTTACTTCACCACGCAAAATGACAACATGTCCGTGTTCCACGTGGTGAATACCGACACCACCAATGGTAAGGCCCTGAAGGTTCGTTTCCGTGGCGCTGCCAACTCTGACGATATCTTGGACTTTACCGTGTTCCTGTCGCCTTTCGACGTGTGGACCGGTTCGGTGCAAGCGGATGCCAACGGTTCGTACTTCATGACGACCGACAACAGCTGCACGTACCCGAACATCCACAACCAGAAGGTCAGCTTTGTGCAAGACCGTCTGGCCAATGGCTGGACTGCTGAAAAGCGTGTGAACAACACGAAGGAAGGCTACGTCGAAATCCTGAACATGGCTGACGTGAAGCCAGGTTCCGATCTGTTCAAGACCATCAAGCACGCTGCCAACGGCGCGCCTGCTTGCGCTGACTCGGTGCTGGAGCGTACCCTGGCTATCAACCCAACGACCGAATCGGCCGCTGCGACTCTGGGTTACGACACGCCTACCGGCCAACTGACCGGCGACTGGTACATCCTGAACGTGGCCCAAACCACCACGTTCTCCGGTGCTGCTACCGCTATCAAGGCTGTGAGCGCTCCTGGTGTTAACGGTCGCGGCAAGTTCGTGGCATTCCCACAGGACAACCAGTCGACCGGCCTGAACAACGATCTGTACACTGCTGATCCACTGTTCAAGACTGTTGGTGCTCAATTCGCAGACACCTCTCCTGCTGTGAATCTGGTTGCTGCTGTGAACTATGACTTCCCAGATCTGTCGACCCCTTACCTGACCACCACTGCAACGCC
The DNA here is from genome assembly GCF_024809975.1 of Comamonas sp. BIGb0152. Lineage (GTDB taxonomy): Bacteria > Pseudomonadota > Gammaproteobacteria > Burkholderiales > Burkholderiaceae_C > Comamonas. The sequence continues at coordinate 48,085 of NZ_JANUDY010000007.1, read as the reverse complement.
TGAAGCGCAAGCTTCGCTGCTGACCCAGGCTGTGGCTAACAATGGCGTGTCCAACCAGTTCGCTACGGATTCCATCATCTCTGCGAAGACTGACTGGGTTCTGTCTATGCCTACCCGTCGTTACAGCGTTGGTGCAAACTACGCTGCTACGGACGCTAAGCAATACCGTGTGTTCAACCCACTGGTTGTGACCGCTGCTAATGTTCCATTCTTCGACGCTGGCTCCACCAACGTTGATCCAGACGGCAACATCTGCGTGACCACCACCAGCAACACCTTCTACGATCGTGAAGAATCTTCCGTTCGTAACGGCGCTGTGATCTCTCCCGGCACTGCCAAGATCATCTCGCTGTGCGGTGAAGTGAACGTGCTGGCATTCAAGGACACCGGTACCTCCGTGCTGGGCGCTACCGTGGCTCGTCAGACCGCTGATGTGAAGTACGAAAACGGTTGGGGCCAAGTGAACTACACCCGTCCTCTGCCAGTGGTCGGTGCCTCGTTCATCAAGCTGACCAACTCCGGTGGTGCAGCTAACGGCTTCAGCGGTACCTACGGTATCACCTGGCCTCACCGTTTCTCCAAGTAATTCACCCTGTGGCCGCGAGGCCATAGCTTGAAATACTGAGAGAACAAGCCAAAGGGCAGAGAGCAATCTCTGCCCTTTTTACATTTCTGGAACATTTGCAAAAGCCATCGTGGCATGCCATGTCTCCTGATTTGGTATCCTAGCCTTTTTGCGAGTAGGACTGCTAATGCGTAACCGTCTGTTGTTGGCCCCTGTGGGCATGTTATTGAGTGTTTTTGCGTTGGCAGCCTCCGCTGCGGCCAGCGACAGCCAAGTGCTGGTATCCGGTGTGCCTGGCGCAGAAGTCAGGGCCGTCGATGTTCAGGCCGAGGTACAACGTTTGCCTGCAGAAATGCGCGGTCCTTTTTTGGCGAATAAGGACGGTGTGCAGCAAATGGTGCACGCACTGTTTGTGCGGCGAGCCATGGCCGCCCATGCCCGATCCGCTGGAATTGCGGATGACCCGGAAGTAGCAGCCGCTGCGCGTATTGCTGCAGACAAAGTCATCTCTGACGCGTATCTCGCCAAGTTCAATGCCCAGCACACGCCAGATCCCAAGGTGATTGAGGCTCAGATCAAGGCCCATTACGCTGCCAACAAAGACAGCATGGCGACGCCAGAGGAGGTGCATCTGGCACACATTCTGGTAAAGGGTAAAGATGAGGCCGCCAAGCTGAAGGCCGAGAAGTTGCTCGTGGAGGCAAAAGGTGGCGCAGATTTCGCTACGCTTGCCAAGGAGAATTCGGAAGATCCTGGTAGCGCCGCTCGGGGGGGGGATCTGGGGTTCATCGCCCGTGGCCGCATGGTGCCCGAGTTTGAGAAGGCAGGCTTTGCATTGAGCAAGCCCGGCGAGTTTGCGCCTGTGGTGCAAAGCCAGTTCGGCTACCACGTGATCAAGTTCATCGAGCGCAAGCCGGCTGTGCAAAAGACCTTCGAGGAAGCGCGTCCTGAACTGGAAAAGCAATTCCTGCAAAAGGCTTTGCAGGCAGCACGTTCCGCCGAGGTTGAGAAAGTGACGGAGAAGGCCAAGTTTGATGAAAAGGCCTTGGAAGCATTTTTGGCGAAATCTCAGGCAAAATAAACTGTAGTCACTGCCTATGTGGCAAGGAGGAGGCTGATGAGGCCTTCTCCTTTTTTCATGGGCATTTTGCCTCTACCTATTGAACTGAGATGCGCACCTTTTTGCACAGTATCCAAGAAGTCTGGAACGCCCGCGCACTGGTGGGCGTAATGACGCGCCGCGAAGTAGCCGCGCGCCATGCCGGCACGGCGCTAGGTGTTCTCTGGCCCTATCTGCAGCCCTTGCTGTCCGTCGCGGCCTACTACCTGGTGTTTGATATCGTGTTCGCGATGCGCCTGGGTGAGGGGGCATCCAGCCATGCGGTCGGTACCTTCCTGATCGTAGGCGCGCTGCCCTGGATGGCATTTTGCGATGCGGTCTCGCGGGGCATGGGGAGCTTGCTGGAGGCGGGATCGATCCTGCAGAAGAACCCGCTGCCGCCAGTGCTGTTCCCCGTGCGATCCGTGCTGGCCAGTAGCTGGATCTTTGGCCCGCTGATGCTGCTGCTGGCCTTGTGCTACATCCCCGTTCACCACATGCAATGGGGGGTGCTGGCTTTGCTGCCGCTGATGGCCATGCAGCTGTTGATGACCTTGCTGCTGTCTTACGCCTTGGCGATCTTTGCTGCAGCCCTGCGCGATACCGTGCAACTGGTAGGCTTTGCGCTGTCGGTGGGCATCTACCTGACCCCCATCCTGTTTCCGATCACCATGTTTCCGCAAGGCTGGCGCTGGCTGCTGTGGCTCAACCCCATGGCCTCGTATGTGATGGGCTACCAGTCGGCGCTGCTGCAGGGCCAGTGGCCGGCGCTGCAGGTCTGGGTGGTGAGCGCTGTATGGATTGCGCTGCTTGCGGTGGTGGTGAATGTGCTGGTGCGGCGCAGCCGAGACCAGCTGGTGGACTGGCTATGACGGACGTGCAGATGGCAAAGACACAAGGCGCACCAGCGGTGCTGGTGGTCCAAAACCTGGGCAAGGAATACAAGCTCTATGATTCGCCGCGCCAGCGTGTCAAGGCACTGCTGACGGGCCGGGCTATGCACCGCAGCCACTGGGCGTTGCGTGATGTCAGCTTTAGCCTGAAGCGCGGCCAGTGCATCGGTGTGATTGGCGACAACGGCGCAGGCAAAAGCTCGCTGCTCAAGCTCTTGGCCGGCACCATGCAGCCGTCCGCAGGCTCGATTGAGCGCTCCGGCCGTATCACCGCTATTTTGGAGTTGGGGGCTGGCTTTCACCCGGACTTCACTGGGCGCGACAACCTTTATTTTGCCGGCAGCCTGATCGGCATCAGCCATGAGGAGATGCGCAAGCTAGAGCCGGAGATCATCGCATTCTCTGAGCTGCAGGACGCCATTGACCGGCCGGTCAAGACCTATTCTTCGGGCATGAATGTGCGCCTGGCCTTCGCGCTGGTAACTGCCGTGCAGCCCGATGTGCTGATCGTCGATGAGGCGCTGGCCGTTGGGGACCAGAGCTTTCAGAAAAAATGCATCGAGCGCATTCTGGACTTTCGCCAAAAGGGCTGCACCATCCTCTTTTGCTCGCACAGCCCCTACCATATTCGCCATTTGTGCGATGCGGCGCTGTGGCTGGAGCATGGGCAGGTGCAGATGTTTGGCGAGACCGAGGCGGTGCTGGCCGCCTACGATGTGCGTACCCGCCAAAAGCAAGATGAGAAAGAGCAGCAACAGTGGGGCGATGATGCACAGGCCGTGGTACCTGATGCCTTGGCCGATACGGCTGCGGCAGCGATAGCCACAGCACCCGTTGATGCGCTGGCCACCCCGTATACCGTCCAACCACCAGACCTGCCCCAGTCCGAGGCTGCCGGCAATGCCTGCATACTCTCGGTCGACATAGCGCAGCTGAGCCCAGGCGATCCGCCGGTGCTGCAAGGCCAGGATCTGGTGGTGACCATCAAGGCGCGTGGCAACGGCAGCGAGCGGCCCAATATCGGTTTCATGATTGAGCAGAACAAGGGCGTCGGCATTGCCTGCCTGGCCACGCATGAAGAAGGCGCCGTGCCACTGCCATTGCCCGATGGCAGCTGGCAATCGGTGTTGAGCTTTCCCGACCTGCCCTTGCACAGCGGTGACTATGTGGTCAGCGCCTTTTTGTTCGATGGCTCGGGTCTGGCGGTGTATGACCAATGGTTTCAGTACGCCGTGTTCCGCTTTATCTACCCCAAGCCACTGCCCGGACTGGTACGATTGCCCCACCATTGGGCCTGATGCAGCACGCAACGCAGCGTGCAGCCTGACCCCCAGGAAACGAGAGCGCCAGCATCTGCGCTGGCGCGCTCATCGCCCCCAGATTTATGACCACGAACTCTCCCTCTGCAACGAGCCAGGGCCAGCAGCTGCTGGCCGATGCACAGCTGATGCTGACGAACGGCAATTTCGAAGCTGCCTCTGGCTTGCTGCTGCGCGCCCGTGCCGAAAAAGACGTGATGCTGGCAGCCCATGCGCTGATCGAGCAATACGGGCTCACCGGCTCGTTCCGGAACATCATGGGCCTGGACTGCACCATCTCCACGGCCGATGATATTTTTGGCTTCTTTGCCGGCCACCCCAGCAGCAACAATCCTCTGCGCGATTACCTGGCCGACGGCTGGCGTACCTTGGCTGAGCTGATGACCGTGATGGAGCGGGTGGGCCAGCCATTGGTGCAAAGCCAGCATTTTCTGGAATTTGCCAGCGGCCATGGCCGCTTTACCCGCCACTTGGCGCATCTATTGGGGCCGGACAAAGTGACGGTGTCGGATGTGGTGCCCGATGCGGTGGATTTTGCGATGCACACTTTTGGCGTGCAGGGCTTTGTCTCTGCCAGCGTGCCAGAGCAATTGGTGGCGCCGCGCCAGTACGACACGGTCTTTGTCTTATCGCTGTTCAGCCATCTGCCGCGCAGCACCTGGGGCCGTTGGCTGCAGGTGTTGTACAGCCTGGTGTCTCCGGGCGGGATCTTGGTGTTCAGCACGCACGGCATCAAGGCCGCGCGTTTTGACAGCGTACCGCTCGATGAGGAGGGCTTTTTCTTTGCGCCGTCGAGCGAGTCGAACGCAATCGATCCGAACGAGTACGGCACGGCCTTTACGACCGAAGCCTTTGTGCGCGCCCGGATTGCCGAGACTGTCGGCGCCGACAAGCTTGAGTATTTCTCTCCCGTGCAGTTCTGGAACCACCAGGACGTGTACGTCCTGCGAAAGCCATCATGAACCGCGGAAGCCGTATGCGCCGCCTGGCGCAATTGCGTGAAAAGCGGTTGGGCTTGCCTGACTTTGACGACAGCCGAATTTCCGACGAATGGTTCCGCTCCCACTTCCACTACGCATCAGATGTGGTGGCACAGTGGCTGAGCCCGGTGATGGATTTGAGTGCGGCCCGGCTGCTGCAGTTTGGCTGTGGCGATGGCATCACCGATCTGGCACTGGTGCTGCGCCATGGCGCTGGCGCCATCCACGGCATCGATGTGCGCCAGGAATACGCCAAACTGCCGCGTATTGCGCAAGAGCAGCTGGGCATGCAGCGCATTCCGGCCGCGCTGAGCTTCCAGACGATCACGCCCAGCGCGCCGTTGGCAGGGCAGGCAGCGCTTTATGACGGCATCATGAGCTGGTCCACCTTTGAGCATGTGCAGCGCGACCAGTTGCTGCCGATTCTGAAGGACCTGCTGGCCTGCCTGAAGCCGGGCGGGCACTTCTTCTTGCAGATCGAGCCGCTGTTCTACTCCGCCTTTGGCTCGCACCTGCGCCGCTATGACAGCATCGCCTGGCACCACCTGCTGGTCGAAGAGGAAGCGCTCTGGAAGGTGATTGAAGCCTATGACGGCGAACTCAGCCCCGATGAGGTGGATTTTGGCTTTGCCGATTTTGGCGCTGACGGCTACAAGCGCTTTGTGTTCAAGGAGTACCAGGAGCTCAACCGCCTGACCGCCGATGAGCTGGTAGCGCTGGCGAAGGAGGCAGGCTTTGCGGTGGCGCGTGAGGAGCGCCGCCACTATGAGCCGGAGCCCGTGCCCGAGGCCTTGTTGGCGCAGTACCCGCGCGATGTGCTGACCAACAACGAGATCTTTTTGCTGCTGCAGCGGCCCGCTTGATCCCCAGCCTGCAGCCCATCTGGGCTGCGGCCAGGAGGGGCATCAAGCGGTTGTGACCGTAGCTTCTTCCAACTGCACGGGCACAGAGACGCTGGCGCTGTAACTCAGGCGCTGCATGCGCTGGCCCAGGCCGCTGCGGCTGAAGAGCCGGCGCTTGATCGAGGCCTCGCAATGCAGCGGCGTGCGTACCAGCCAGCAGGTGTGGCGCACTTCAAATGCCGGGTGGAAGTAAGGATCGCCCTGGTCCAGAAAATCGCGCCAGCGGCTGGCGAACAGCGCCGAATCCTCGGGGTGCGGGTCGTAGCCTTCGGCCTTGCCCCGGGTGATCGACTCATGGTGCACCAAGGTGGCCTGCGGGCAGTACAACACGCGCCAGCCCAGCTGCAAGCTGCGCAGGCACAGGTCCACATCGCCAAAGCCCACGGCCAGCTTTTCGTCATAGCCGTCGATGGCATCAAAGGTTTCCTTGCGCATCAATAGGCAGGCGGCAGTGACGGCCGAGACCTCGTGCGTGCTCACCAGGCGGCCCATGAAGGCGATATCCACGCGGTCGGGCGGCAGCTTCAAAAACTTGCCATAGTGTTCGGCAATGCCAAAGGCGCCCACGCAGACACCGGCGTGCTGGATGGAGGTGCGGTCGGGGTAGAGCAGCTGCGCGCCCACCATGCCGACGCTCGGGTCCTGGCACTGCGACAGCATGTGCTCCAGCCAGCCGCTCTCCAGCGCCTCGATGTCGTTGTTGCAGAACAGGTAGTGGCTGTAAGTGCCCGTCAGCTGGCGCACGGCCCAGTTGTTGATGGCCGAGAAGTTGAACGGGCCCTGGTAGCGCAGCACGGTGGCGGTGCCTTCTTGCTGCAGCTGTGCAAAATAGTCCAGGCTGGCCTGCTCGGTCGATGCATGGTCGATGACGATCAGGTCGTAGGCGGCATGCGGCACGGTGGCGCGGATGCTGTCCACGCACTGGCGCACGAGGCTGCCGTAGTTCTTGGTCGGGATGATGATGGCCACGCGCTGGCCATCGGCGATCTGGTGCTGCGTTTCAAAGAAATTGAACGACACCCCGGGGGCCGAGCGTGCCGCCACACCGCTGCGGTCTAGATGGCGTTGCAGTACGGCGGTGGAGGTGGCCATCACCTGGGCCATCTTGTCGTGGCCGGCCGAGCCGGTGTGGGTGCGCCACTGGTAGAGGATCTCGGGCAGATGCACGATGCGGCTGGCCGCTTCGCTGACCCGCAGGATCAGGTCGTAGTCCTGCGAGATGCCCAGGGCCTCGTCGAACCCGCCCAGGCTGCGCAGCAGCGCGGTGCGAAAGCCCACCATGTGCACGATATAGGGGTGGCTGCGCAGGTATTCGGGCGAGAAGGCCGGGCGGTGGAAGTACTGCAGCACCTGTTTGCCATCGGGGCTGACCAGCACTTCGTCCGAATACAGCATGTCCGGGTCATCGGCCATGACGCTTTGGGCGACGCGGTAGATGGCCTGGGGCTGGAGCAGGTCGTCATGGTCCAGCAGCACCACAAACGGGGACGTGGCCAAGGCCAGTGCCCGGTTGCTAGCGTGCGATACGCCATGGTTGGTCTCGCCCAGGTGCAGCTTGATGCGCGGCTCCTGCGCCGCAAGTTCTTGCAGCATTTGGCGCACATGGGGCTTGGGCGATGCATCGTCGGCGATGCACAGCTCCCAGTGCGGGTAGATCTGGGCGCGTACCGAGTCAACCATGGCGGTGAGCATGGCCGGGTCGGTGTTGTAGGTGGGTACCAGGATGGAGATGCTGACGGGCTGCGCCAGCGCGGCGATCTCGGCGCGCAGCAGCGGCAGCACATCGCTGGTCAGCCGCTGCTGGTAATCCTGCCAGGCATCGGTGGGCGCCACGGCGATCGTGGGGGCATCGGGGTGGCCCAGGGACAGCAGCTGGTGCTTGAGCATCTGGCTGCCGCCCGTGCGCCAGGCGCGCCAGAGTTTGCGGCTGTTGCTGCCCAGTTGGCGGGGATCGGCGGCGAGCAGGTACAGGCTGCGGCTGAGCTGGCGCAGCTTGTGGGGCAGTTTGCGCAAAGTTGAGAGAGTGGAAGACAAGGATGTTGCTCTTTATTTGGTAGCGGTCTGTGTTTGATTTGCAAACACTATTGGGCTATTTTATTTAATTAAGGGGCTGGCGCAGACCCGTCAGGTAATCGTGCCCATAGCTCCAGGGCTGCAGGTACTGCGCTTGCAAGTCCACTGCTGCAGCCGGGGCAGGCAGGGGCGCCTGGCCGTCGATGTAGTGGCGCTGGCGAATGTCCTGCATCAGCGCCAGCCATGCGTCGGCCGAGGTGCTCCAAGGGCGCAGCCAGGTCCAGGGGCGGCCAGCCAAGCGCTCGGGGAAGGCGCCGATATCGGGGGCGATCACCGGCACACCGGCTTGCAGGCAAGCGCTCAAGGTGTAGCTATAGGTTTCGGGCCACAGCGCCGGGAACCAGACCACATCGGGCTGCAGGCGTGCCATCAGTGCGGGCAGGTCGGCGTCTTCATACGGGCCGTGCACGGTCAGGCTGGCATGGGGTTGGGTGCGCATGCGGCGGTGTGGGTAGCCCAGCAGGTGCAGCTCAACGGGGGCCTGGCTTTGGGCTGCAGCCAGGGCCACGGCCTCCATCACATCGCCCCCCTTGGCCAGGCTGACGCCGCCAAGGATAAAGACGCGCAAATGGGCGTGGCTGGCCAGCGGCTGGCCCTGGGGCAGGGGCAGGGCCGCTGCATCCGGGATGTCATGGTGGGTCACATAGCGCACCGCTGCATCGGGGAAGTACTGGTGCATGCGCAGGGCGGCGTCCTTGCTGGGGGCCAGCACATAACGCGCCTGGTTCAGGAACAAGCGGTGGCGCATGCGCCAGGCATCGATGTACTCGCCGGTGGGTGCCGGCTCCGCGCCCGAGCACTGCGGGCACTGCGCCACGCCCAGCGCCGCATAGTGCGCATTGTGGGTGGGCTCCATCAGGTTGATCTGCGGGCAGATGGCGTAGTAGTCGTGCGCGGTGAAGTCGTAGCGCACACCCAGCAGCTCGGGCAGGCGCATCACCTCCAGGTTCAGGCCCATCAGGTGGTGGAAGTGGATATGGCACACGCCCAGCTCGCGCAGCAGCGCCACCAGCGCTTCAGACTGCGTGGGCCAGTGGAACGCTTCGTCATAGCCCTCGGCCGCATCGAGCCACTGCAGGCGGATGTAGTTGTTCTCCAGCGGGGTCAGCGCCAGCGATACGGCGCGGTCGCGCAGGCTGTGGGCCAGCTCTTTGACATGGCGCAGGGTACCGCCGCCTGCGTTGTGCAGCACCATCAGAATGCGTGGCAGCGGGTGCTGGCGCAGGCGCGCCTTGTCAATGGCATTGCGTGCGGCCTGGGCCGGGTTGGCCTTCAGGTGCGCTTGCACCAGGCTGTCGTAGCCAGGGTGCAGTTGCTGCAGGGTTTGGTAGGCCGCCTGCTCGCGCGGGGTCTTGCTGTCGCCAAAGCTGACACCGCCGGTGTGCAGCACCACCGTGTCCAAGGCCAGCAGGTGGCGCCAGCCCAGGTCATGGGCGCGCATGCAGAAATCGTTCTCTTCGCCGTAGCCCTTGCCGAAATGTTCCACATCGAAAAGGCCGGTTTGGGCCAGGCAATCACGCCGGATGTACATGCAAAAGCCCACGCCGGTGGGCACCTCGACCGTCTGCCCGGCATTGGCGCTGGCCGCCAGGTGGTTCAGGCGCAGCAGGTCGGCATCGGTCGGCAGTGCGTTTTTCTCACAGAAGCGCGGGTAGCTGCAGATGGTGGCGTTGTTGGACAGCGGGGTGACGCTGCCCACTTCTGGCGCGCTGTAGGCGGCCCGGTGCAGGCGGTCCAGCCATTCGTGCGATACCTCTGTGTCGCTGTTGAGCAGCAGCACATCGTGGCTGGGGTGCAGGGCCATGCCGCGGTTGACGGTGGCCACAAAGCCCAGGTTGCTGTCGTTTTCCAGCAGCTGCACGCGGCTGTCCTGCTGGGCCAGCTCGCGCAGCCAGGCGGTCAGCTCGGGCTCGGGGCTGGCGTCGTTGATCACTACCAGCTGGCTGTTGGTTTGCGTGGCTGCTTGCAGCACGGACTGCAGGCAGCGCTGCGTATCGACCAGGCCCCGGTACACCGGGACAATGATGTCGACCATGGGGGCAGGCTGTGCGGCAACGATGGGCAGCACGGGCTCAGCAATGGATTCGTCGGATGCAGCTTCGTCCACCACCACGGCGACGGTGGCGCTGTTCGGCACTTCGGCCAGTGCATCCAGCGCATCCATCGCTTCGGGCGTATCTAGCACAGGCTCGGCGGCCGCAGGCTGGTGCTCAGGCACATGCACCACGGCCGGGGCGGGCGCGGGCCGGCCACGCAGCCGGGCCTTGGCGCTGGCCAGCTTCTGGCCTACGCGGTAGGCCTCCGATGCCTCGATATTGCCCAGATGGGTTTGCAGATTGCCAATATGGGTCTGCTGGCCTTGGATGTGCTCTTGCTGCTGCGCAATGGCCGCTTCCAGATTTTCCTTCTGGTCCTGCATATGGGCCTGCAGCAGGCGCAGCTGGGTGTGGGCCTCGGCTTGGGCTTGCTGGGCGCGCAGCACCTCGGTATCGGCATAGCTGATGCGTGCCTGCAGCTCCTGGGCGCTGTCGGCCAGCGCCGCATAGTCGGCCGACATGGGCCAGCCCAGGCTGACTTCGAGCACCGCGCCCTCGGTCTGCAGGCAGTTTTTGAGCAACGCGGGGTCAATCGGCAAATGCAGGTGGGGGTCATCGCCGGTCAGCAAGAGCAAGGTGCTGCCCGGCGCAGTAGCGTGCGCGGGCTGCCAGCTGATCTGGCTGTGGGGCACCTGGGCCAGCGCTTCGGGTTGGTCCGCCTCCCAGCGCCAGCGCAGGGTGCCGCTCGCGTCATACAGGCGCATGGCATGCAGGTGCAAAAAGCCGGGGCGGTCGGCCGGGTCCCAGCGCAAGGTCGGCTGCGTGCCTTCAAAACGGGGCAGGGCAAAGCGAATGCTCTGCTGCAAGGCGCCAATCTGGCCCTTGGCAATCAGCTTGTGCGACTCGCTGAACTGGCCGGCATCGGCCCAGTACAGGTTGGTGGTAAAGCTGGCATGCGCCGTGTTGGCCTCGCTCTGGATCGCCAGCAGCGCATGGGCCTGGGCGGCAGCGGCGTCGCTGCTGGGGCGGATGCTGCAGATGAACTGGTAGGCCAGCGCATCGGGCTGGGCCAGCAGGTAGCGCATCACCGCAGGCGGCAGGCTGTCGGCGGTGGTGCGGGCAAATTCAGATTCATCGAGCGGCCGGTCGATGGTCTCCAGCGACTGCACACTCCACTGGCCCGCCGTCATCAGGCGCAGCAGCGACTGGCGGGTGAAAAAGCGCAAGTGGGTGTTGTCCAGCAGCCCTTCTTCGCGGTAGCGCAGCTCGCCTTGCATCAGCTCCATCACCAGGCCGCAATAAGCCGCATTCGGGATGGAGACCAAAATCTCGCCGTTTTCTGCCAGCAGGTCGCGGCAGTCGGCCAGCAGCTGCTCGGGTTGGCGCAGGTGCTCCAGGACATCGGCGCAAACGATATAGTCATACTGACGCCGCGTAAAAGCCTCAGCCAGGTTGATCTGTTCCAGATCGGCCACGGCCAGATCGCGATAATACGGCTTGGCGAGCGCGGCTTCTTCGGCGCTGAACGTCACACCATCCAGGGTGCAGGCCTTGTGCTCGTGCAGGTACTGGCCCAGCACGCCTGGGCCGCAGCCCAGATCGAGCACACGGGCGCCCGGCTGTATCTTGTTCGCCAGCACCGACAGTGAGCTGCGCTGCTGGAGATCGATGTGGCGGGTGTAGACGTGGTGTTCGCGGGTCATGGATATGGGAATGGGTAGGAATTCTGCCGAGATAGGCCTGCAGATGCAGGTGAAAGATGAATGACTGACAAGCAAAATCGTGTGGCAATTCTATTGTCTACATTCAATGGCGAGCAGTTTCTGCCTGCGCAGCTCGATTCCCTGATGGCGCAAAGCCATGCGGGTTGCGATATTTGGGTGCGCGATGATGGCTCCAGCGACCAAAGCCTGGCCATTGTCCAGCGCTATGCCGACGCCCACCCGCAGATCCATCTGCACGCAGGGGCCAATCTGGGTTTTGTAGCTAGTTTTTACGAATTATTGCAAAACGTGGGCGCCGGCTATGACTTTTATTTTTTCTGCGACCAAGACGATGTCTGGCTGCCCAGCAAAGTAAGCCGTGCGTTGTCATTGCTGGATGGGCAGCAGGGCGCCGCACTGTACTGCTCCCGCACCCAGTATGTGGCCGGGGACCTGCAGCCTATCGGCCCTTCGCCCGACTACGACCGCAGCTGCATCGGCTGGGGCAATGCCCTGGTGCAGAACATTGCCACGGGCTGCACCGTCGCGCTCAATGCCGCTGCACGTGAGCGTCTGCTGTCCCAGCGTCCCGGTGTCTGCCTGGCGCATGACTGGTGGGCCTACCTGGTGGTGTCGGCCTTTGGCAGCGTGGTGTTCGACAGCGAAAGCCATATCCTGTACCGGCAGCATGGCCGCAACACCATTGGCATGCAAAAGCAGGGCCTGGCCGGCCAGTGGGCGCGCGTGCAGCGCTTTTGGCGCCGGCTGCGCCAGGCGGGGCCGGGCTGGATCGACCAGCTCAGCGAATTCGACCGGCTGCATGGCGCTGACCTGGCCGATGCACAGCGCCGCCAGCTGCGCATGCTGATCCGCTCGCGCAGCAGCTGGACAACTGCCCTGCGGGCCTCCGTCCAGCGTTATTACTGGCGCATGAGTGCGGTCGATACCTTGATCCTGCGGGTGCTGCTGGCTTTGCGCCTGTATTGAGGCGGGCTGTTGCTGGTGATCCGGCGGCGGATTCTGGCGCTGGCCGCTGATGGATAATGCCCGCTGATGTCCACCGCCACCCTCCCGCTCCCTCCCATTGTCTTGTCTGTGGTCAGCCACGGCCATGGCGCTATGGTGCAGCATTTGCTCGACGCCTTGGCCCAGCATGGCGCGGGGGGAGCCGGCGTGCGCCGCGTGGTGCTGACCTTGAACCTGCCCGAACCCGCGCCTGTGGCACCCGCAGGCGGCTGGCCTTTTGTGCTGCAACTGCGCCACAACAGCGAGCCGCAAGGCTTTTCGGCCAACCACAATGCGGCGCTGGCTGGCGCCAGCGAGCCGCTGGTCTGCGTCATCAACCCGGATGTGGACCTGGCCGCCGGCAACCCCTTTCCCGCTTTGGTGCGTGCGGTGCAGCGCCAGGGCGTGGGCCTGGCCTATCCGATGCAGGTGGATGACAACGGCCAGCTGCAGGACAGCGAACGCGAGCTGCCCTCCCCCTGGTCCTTGTTGCGCCGCTATGCCGTCAAGCGGCGTGAGACCCGGGCCGAGTGGGTCAATGGCGCGATGTGGCTGCTGCCCACACCCGTGTGGCAGGGCATAGGCGGGCTCAACACCGCCTATTTCATGTACTGCGAAGACGTGGAGCTGTGCCTCAGGCTGCGCCTAGCGGGCTGGACCCTGGCGCGCGCCGCCTGCGTGGTGGGGCATGCGGGGCAGCGGGCCAGCCATCGCCGCGCCGGCCATGCTTTGTGGCATATTCGCAGCTTGCTGCGGCTGTGGACCTCGGCAGTTTTCTGGCGCGCCCGGGCCTTGCTCCGGCGTACCCCCACGGCAGCACTCACGATGATTGAATAATGATTTTCCTGGCAGTGGTCGCTTTTCTCTGTTCGCTGATCGGCGCGGGTTTTATCGTGCGCCGTATGCGCGGCCATGCCAAACGCTATGGCAAGGATTTGCCCCAGCGCTTCCATATGGGCAATATCCCCCGGCTGGGTGGTTTGGCCATGTTTGCCAGCCTAGTGCTGACGGTGGGGGTGGCGGGTGTGCAGAACTGGTGGGGCTACTACGGCAACGCGCTGCACTGGAACCAGTGGGTGCTGTTCTTTTTCATCGCCATGCTGCCCGCCGTGGCCGGTGGCATCGCCGAGGACATGACCCAGCGCATGACCGTGCGCTACCGCCTGGTGCTGACCCTGCTGACCGGCCTGCTGGCGGTGTACCTGCTGGGCATGACCGTGCCACGCATGGGCCTGGTCTGGCTGGATGCCGCCTTGAGCGCCGCGCCCTGGCTGGGCATGGCGCTGGCGGTGCTGGCCATCGCCGGCCTGCCCCATGCCTTCAACATCATCGATGGCTACAACGGCCTGGCGGGCATGGTGGCGGTCATCATCTGCGCGGCGCTCACCCATGTGGCGCTGCAGCTGGGCGACCGGGAGCTGGCCGCTATTTTGGTGATCACCGCCGCCGCCACCCTGGGTTTCATGTTCTGGAACTACCCCATGGGCCAGCTGTTCGCGGGCGATGGCGGCGCCTACGTCTGGGGCATCGTCATCGCTTTTTGCAGCATCACCTTGGTGCAGCGCCACCCCATCGTCTCGCCCTGGTTTCCGATGCTGCTGCTCATCTATCCGGTGTGGGAGACCATGTTTTCCATCTACCGCAAGCTCGCGCGCGGTGACTCACCGGGCATGGCCGATGCGCTGCACCTGCACCAGCTGATCTACCGCCGCATTGTGCGCAGCGTGCTTGATGAAAACGCCGCCCGCCGCATGCTGCGCCGCAATAACCGGACTGCGCCGTATTTGTGGGCGTTCACTTTGCTCACCGTGGTGCCGGCCGTCCTGTTCTGGCGCAACACCTATATCCTCATCGGTTTCTGTGCGCTGTTCTGTGTCTCCTATGTCGCCGCCTATCTGGTGATCGTGCGCTTCAAGCTACCAGGCTGGATTCGCTGATCTGCAGGCAGATGGCACTTTGGGGCACAATGCGCGTTTTGCATCTTCTCCGCTGCTGTAAAGGCCTGCAACCATGACGACTCCTTCTCTCTCCATTGCCCCGCGCGACAAGGCTGAAATTCTGGCGCAGGCACTGCCCTACATCCGCAGGTTCCATGGCAAGACCATGGTCATCAAGTACGGCGGCAATGCCATGACCGACCCGGAACTGCAGGCCGATTTTGCCGAGGACGTGGTGCTGCTCAAGCTGGTGGGCATCAACCCGGTGGTGGTGCACGGCGGCGGGCCACAGATCGAAAACGCCTTGAAGCGCCTGGGCAAGGAAGGCAAGTTTGTGCAGGGCATGCGCGTGACCGACTCGGAAACCATGGAAGTGGTGGAATGGGTGCTGGCCGGTGAGGTGCAGCAGGATATCGTGGGCTTGATCAACCAGGCCGGCGGCAAAGCCGTGGGTCTGACGGGCCGTGACGGCGGCTTGATCCGTGCGCAAAAGCTCAAGCTCAAGGACAACAAGGACCCATCGCTAGAGCATGATGTGGGCCAGGTAGGTGATATCTTGTCGATCGACCCCAGCGTCGTGAAGGCGCTACAGGACGACGCCTTCATCCCTGTGATCAGCCCGATTGGCTTTGGCGAGAACAACGAGAGCTACAACATCAACGCCGATGTGGTGGCCAGCAAGCTGGCGACCGTGCTGCAGGCCGAAAAGCTGATGCTGCTCACCAACATCCCCGGTGTGCTCGACAAGCAAGGCCAGCTGCTGACCGAGCTGACCTCGCGCCAGATTGATGAGCTGATTGAGGACGGCACCATCTCGGGTGGTATGCTGCCCAAACTGGCCGGCGCCATTGATGCGGCCAAGAGCGGTGTCAATGCCGTGCATATTGTCGATGGCCGTGTGCCGCACGCCATGCTGCTCGAAATTTTGACCGACACGGCTTACGGAACAATGATTCGTAGTTATTGATACATTTGATTGCGTAATTGATTTGTGCATCTAGTAATGCACATGATTTTTATCATTTTTCTGCGGTTCTTTTGCAGTAAGATGTTACAGAGGGCCCAAGGTTGCGCTGGCAACCTGTGAGGCGAGTGCATTACTTTTATCAATAAAAAATACCTGGCGGTGTTGGGAGACTGCGTCGGGTGCAGCCTCATATTCAACGCATGTCTGATCAAGAATCTTCTTTCGCCGCCGACCTCGTCGATGCGCCGCTAGAAGCCGCTAACCCGGCACCTACCCGTAAACGTCCAAAACCCGGAGAGCGTCGAATCCAGATTCTGCAGACGCTGGCAGCCATGCTGGAGCAGCCAGGCGCAGACCGCATCACCACGGCGGCTTTGGCCGCGCAAATGTCGATCAGCGAGGCTGCCCTCTACCGCCACTTTGCCAGCAAGGCCCAGATGTACGAGGGCCTGATCGAGTTCATTGAACAGTCCGTCTACAGCCTGGCCGTGCAGATCACCGGCCGCGATGTGCCGGACCCCGCCAAGACCGTGGAGCAGGGCATTGCCCAGGCCCACCGGGTGGTCACGATGGTGCTGCAGTTTGGCGAGCGCAACCCCGGCATGGTGCGGGTGATGCTGGGCGACGCGCTGCAGTCCGAGAACCCACGCCTGCAGCAGCGCATGCAGCAGTTCTTCGAGCGCATCGAGACCACCTTGCGCCAATGCCTGCGCACAGTGCCTGGCGCGGACGCATCAGCCACACCCACGGTGGATGCCAATGTGCGCTCCAGCGTGCTGATGTCCTTTTTGATTGGCCGCCTGCAGCGCTTTGCGCGCTCGGACTTCCGGCGCATGCCTACCGAGCAGCTCGACAGCTGCCTGTCCTTGATGGCGCATTGACGCCGAACTGCCTTTCGCGCACAAGCTGCTGAACCCCAGGGGGCCAGCAGCTTTTTTGTTGCCGACGGCTGGGTCGCGTGCCGTGGTTTACCCTTGCTTTGCAAACCAGCCGTTGGCAGCACACTGGGTTTGTGCAAGAATCAAAAAAAGAACGACCGTGCTATTTTTTGATTTATGACCAAACCCCTTGCTTCCACCCCCGCCACTGCCGAGATCGCCAAGCTGGCCAAAGGGGCCCAAACGCGTGCCGCGATTGTGGATGCCGCCTTGTCCCTGGCTGCGCAAGAGGGGCTCGATGGCCTGTCGCTGGGCATGGTCGCGCTGGCCATGGGCATGAGCAAGTCCGGCGTGTTTGCCCATTTTGGCTCCCGCGAAGAGCTGCAGTGCTCGGTGGTGCGCGAATACCACGAGCGCTTTGAGCGTGAGATCTTTGTGCCTGCGCTGCAGGTGCCCCGTGGGCTGGCGCGTTTGCTGCACATGGCCACCGGCTGGATGGGCAGCACCGCCCAGCCCAATGATGCCAGCCGCCTCTACGGCAGCCTCTACATCAGCGGCGCGGTGGAGTTTGACGACCGGCCTGGTGACGTACGCGATGCACTGGCCGATTCGGTGCACATCTGGATGGATGCCATGCGCCGGGCGATTGCCCAATCGCAAGCCGAAGGGCAGCTGCGCGCCGATGTGGCGCCCGACCAGGTGCTGTTTGAGCTGCACGGCATTATTTTGTCCTTGCACTACGAAACCCGTTTTCTCCATGGCCCGCAGGCGCTGCAGCATGCCGCCACCGCGCTGCGCGGTGTCTTGCTGCGCCATGCCGTGGATCCCCAGCGCGATGCCGCGCTGATCGATGCCGCACTCGCCCCTTGCCTGGTGGCGCTGCCCGATGCGGCTGCTCCCCCGCCCGTTTCCACTTCTGTCTCGACCTCCTAGTTTTTCCAAAGGACTTTCCATGCCTCAGTACACCCCACCGCTGCGCGACATGCAGTTCCTCATGCAAGAAGTGCTGGATCTGCCGGCCCGTTTTGCCCAATTGCCGGCCTATGCCGAGGTCGACACTGGCACCATGGATGCGATTTTGGAAGAGGCTGGCAAGTTCGCGGTCGAAGTGGTGCAGCCGCTCAACCTTTCGGGGGATGCCGAAGGCTGCACGCGCAACCCAGCTGATTCGAGCGTGACGACGCCCAAGGGCTTCAAGGAGGCCTACGCCAAGTATGTAGAAGGCGGCTGGGCGGCGCTGTCCTGCGACACCGCCCACGGCGGCCAGGGCCTGCCCTTTGTACTGAACCAGTGCCTGTATGAAATGCTCAACAGCGCCAACCAGGCCTGGGCCATGTACCCTGGCCTGTCGCATGGCGCCTACGAGGCGCTCCATGTGTATGGCTCGGACGAGCAGAAAAAGCAGTACCTGCCCAAGCTCACCAGCGGCGAGTGGACCGGCACCATGTGCCTGACCGAGCCCCATTGCGGCACCGACCTGGGCCTGCTGCGCACCAAGGCCGAACCGCAAGCCGACGGCAGCTACAAGATCAGCGGCAACAAGATCTTCATCAGCGCCGGTGAGCACGACATGACCGACAACATCCTGCACCTGGTGCTGGCCCGCCTGCCGGATGCACCCAAGGGCAGCAAAGGCATCAGCCTGTTTCTGGTGCCCAAGTTCCTGGTCAATGCCGATGGCTCGCTGGGTGCGCGCAACCCCATCAGCTGCTCGGGCCTGGAGCACAAGATGGGCATCCACGGCAATGCCACGGCGCAGATCGCCATCGATGGCGCCGTGGGCACCCTGGTCGGCCAGGCCAACAAGGGGCTGCAAGCCATGTTTGTGATGATGAATGCCGCGCGCCTGGGCGTTGCCAACCAGTCGCTGGGCCTGATGGCCGTGGCTTATGAGAACGCGCTGGCCTATGCCAAGGACCGATTGCAGATGCGCAGCCTCTCGGGCACCAAGGCCAAGGACCTGCCGGCCGACCCGATCATCGTGCACCCCGACGTGCGCCGCATGCTGCTGACCGCCAAGGCCTACAGCGAAGGCGGCCGCGCCATGATGGTTGCCACTTCGGCCCTTGTCGACGAAGAGTTGAACCACCCGGACGAAGCCGTGCGCAAGGCCCATGCCGCGCAGGTGGCCCTGCTCACCCCCATCCTCAAGGCCTTTTTGACCGACAAGGGTTTTGATGTGACCGTCCTGTGCCAGCAGGTGTTTGGTGGCCATGGCTACATCCACGAAACCGGCATGGAGCAGTATGTGCGCGATGCGCGCATCAACATGATCTACGAAGGCACCAACGGCATCCAGGCGCTGGATCTGCTGGGCCGCAAGGTGCTGGGCGACCAGGGCGCGGCGCTCAAGGCGCTGGGCAAGCTGGTGCAAGGGTTGGTGGAGGAAGAGGGCGTCAACGAGCGCATGGCCGATTTCATCAACCCGCTGGCGCAGCTGGCCGGCCAGATGACCGGCATCACCACGGAGCTGGGCCTCAAGGCGCTGCAGAACCCTGACGAGGTGGGTGCTGCGGCCACCGACTACCTCTGCGTGATGGGCCACTTGGTGATGGGCTACTGGTGGGCACGCATGGCCCAGACCGCGCTGCGCGCACTGGCCGAAGGCGATGTGGCCGACAAGACCTTCTACGAAGGCAAGCTGCAGACAGCGCGCTTTTACTTTGCGCGGCTGTTCCCCGAGGCGGGCCTGCGTGTGCGCACCATGCGCACCGGCAGCAAGCTCTTGATGAACACCGACGCGGCGCTGGCCTAAGGCCGTCGCCCCCGCTGAACAACCCTTTGGAGACTGCGATGCGACCCTTGATCAAACCCTTGCTGGCGCTGGCTGCTGGCCTGGCGGTGGCGCTGCCCGCGCTGGCCGCCGAGATGTCGCCGGTGGGCCTGTGGCGCACCTTTGACGAGAAAAGCGGTGAGCCCAAGTCCGAGGTGCGCATCAGCGACAGCGGCGGGGTGCTCAGCGGCAAGGTGGAAAAACTGCTGCGCAAAGGCGCCGACCCGCAGGCCGTGTGCGACCGCTGCAGCGATGACCGCAAAGGCCAGCCGCTCCTGGGGCTGGAGATCATCCGGGGTGCCAAGCAGGCGCAAGGCAAGGCGGTGTGGGAGGACGGCAAGATCCTCGACCCTGAAAACGGCAGCAGCTACAGCTTGAAGCTCACGCCCACCGACAACGGCAACAAGCTCGATGTGCGCGGATCGATTGGCCCCTTTGGCCGCACGCAGACCTGGTCGCGCGTCGAATAGGTTTTGAATAAAACGGGCTGCCAGCCTCGACCAGAGTGCGCTGGCAGCTAACAAAAGTGGAGTAAGCATGTCCCGATTTGTGGTGAAAAAAGTGGCGGTGCTCGGCGCCGGGGTGATGGGAGCGCAGATTGCGGCCCACCTCGTCAATGTGCGCGTGCCGGTGGTGCTGTTTGACTTGGCAGCAAAAGAGGGCCCCAAAAGCGCCATCGCGCAGAAGGCGATTGCCAACCTGAAAAAGCTCAAGCCCTCGCCGCTAGGTGTGGCCGCTGAAGCCGATCTGATCACGCCCGCCAACTACGAAGAGCATCTGGCGCAGCTCAAGGACTGCGACCTGGTGATCGAGGCGATTGCCGAGCGCATGGACTGGAAGCGCGATCTGTACCACCAGATCGCGCCGTTCGTCGCACCCCATGCGATCCTGGCATCCAACACCTCGGGCCTGTCGATCACGGCCTTGTCCGAGGCGCTGCCCGAGCAGCTGCGCCACCGCTTCTGCGGCATCCACTTTTTTAACCCGCCACGCTATATGCAGTTGGTGGAGCTGATCCCGACGGCTGCGACCGAGCCCCAAGTGCTGGACCAGCTCGAAAGCTTTGCCACCAGCCAGCTGGGCAAGGGCGTCATCCGCGCCAAGGACACGCCCAACTTTGTCGCCAACCGCGTGGGCGTGGCCGGCATGCTGTCCACCATTGCCGAGGCCGAGCGCTTTGGCCTGAGCTACGACGTGGTCGACGACCTCACTGGCAAAAAGCTGGGCCGCGCCAGCTCGGGCACCTTCCGCACCGCCGATGTGGTGGGCCTGGACACCTTGGCCCATGTGATTGCCACGATGCAAAGCCAGCTGAGTGCGCAGACCGACTCGTTCTACGCCAGCTACACCACGCCAGCGGTGCTGACCCAGCTGATCGCCAATGGCGCGCTGGGCCAAAAGGCCAAGGCAGGCTTCTACCGCAAAACCAAGATGGGCATCGAGCGCTTTGACCCCGAGCACCAGGCCTATGTGCCATCGGGCGAAAAGGGCAATGACGTCTACACCCGCATGCTGAAAAAGCCGGCAGGTGAACGCCTGCAGCTGCTGCGCAACAGCGAGGGCGCGCAGGGCCAGTTCCTCTGGGCCATTTTGCGCAACAGCTTCCACTACGCCGCCGTGCACCTGAAGGACATTGCAGACAATGCCCGCGATGTCGATCTCGCTATGCGCTGGGGCTTTGGCATGCAGCAAGGCCCGTTCGAGCTGTGGCAAGAAGCCGGCTGGCTGCAGGTGGCCAAGATGGTGCAGGAAGACATTGACGCGGGCAAGGCGCTCAGCACCGAGCCGCTGCCGCAATGGGTGTTTGAGGGCCCCGTCGCCGATGCTGGCGGCGTACACACGGCGCAGGGCTCCTGGAGTGCGGCTGAGAACCGCTTTGTGCCGCGCCGTGATCTGCCGGTGTATGCACGCCAGCTGTTCCCCGAGCGCGTGCTGGGCGAAGCCAGCGCGGCCGCGCAGGACTGGCGCACGGCAGGCCGCACCCTGGCCGAGAGCAAGGCCTCGCGCAGCTGGACCCTGGATGACCAGGTCATGGTTTTCAGCATCAAAACCAAGATGCATGCCATCAGCCCCGATGTGATGGAAGACCTGCAGACCGCGCTGGCGCTGGCCGAGAAGGATTTTGACGCGCTGGTCGTCTGGTCGGGCGATGCGCCTTTCAGCGTGGGCGCCGATCTGCAGGCCATGATGCCCGCCTTTGCACTGCAAGGCCCGATGGCCATCGACCAGATCGAGCAGGTGATGCAGCAGCTGTTTTTGTCGCTGCGCTATGCGCAGATCCCCGTCGTGGGCGCTGTGCATGGCATGGCGCTGGGCGGCGGCTGCGAGCTGCTGCTGCACTGCGCACGCCGCGTGGCGCATATGGAAAGCTATATCGGCTTGGTGGAGATGGGCGTGGGCCTGGTACCCGGTGCCGGTGGCCTGACCAATGTGGCCTACCAGGCGGCGCGCCATGCGCAGTATTCGACGGGCAACGACTTGCTGCCCTTCCTGGCCAACGGCTTTACCGCAGCGGCCAAGGCCACCGTCGGCACCAGTGCGCTGGAGTCGCAGGCTCTGGGCTACCTGCAGGCCGACGATGTTATCGTGCCGCACCGCGACGAGCTGCTGTTTGTGGCACTCACCCAGGCCAAGGCCATGGCGCAATCGGGCTGGCGCCCGCCGCAGCGCAAGCCTTTCCCGGTGGCCGGCCGCAGTGGCGCAGCCACCTTGCGCAGCACCCTGGTCAACATGCGCGAGGGTGGCTTTATCACCGAGCACGACATGCTGATCGCCGGCCACATGGCCGATGTAGTCTGCGGCGGTGATGTGGATGCCGGCACCCTGGTGAACGAGGAGTACCTGATGGCGCTGGAGCGCAAGGCCTTCACCGACCTGATCGTGAAGGAAAAAACCCAGGAGCGCATTCTGGGCATGCTGAACACCGGCAAGCCCGTCCGCAACTAAGGCCACCGTGGAAAAGCAAGCCCTTGTCCCCAACCCCCTCTCCCGCCAGCGGGAGAGGGCAGGGGTGAGGGCGGATGTCAAGGTGCAAAACGCCCGCGCACTGCGCCAATCCGCCACCACTGCAGAGCAACTGCTATGGCGCCACCTGCGCAACCGCCAACTGGTGGGCGCCAAGTTCCGCAGACAGCATCCACTGGGTTCTTACATCCTGGATTTTGTCTGCCTAGAGCATGGCCTGGTGATTGAGGTCGATGGTGGCCAGCGTGCCGATCTGCAGGCGCAAGGCTATGACCAGCAGCGCACGGTGTGGTTGCAGCAGCAAGGCTTGCGGGTGCTGCGGTTTTGGAACCATGAGGTTGTATAACAAACGAACGAGGTGCTTGCACATGTGCTGCAGGCCCTCACCACGGCCCTCTCCCGCATGCGGGAGAGGGCGGTGAATACAGAGGACTAGTGACCATGAGTAAACAAGTTCAAGACGCCTACATCGTGGCGGCGACGCGCACGCCGATTGGCAAGTCGCACAAAGGCTATCTGCGCAATATGCGGCCTGACGATCTGCTGGCCACGGTGATGAAGGCCGTGCTGGCGCAAGCGCCGGGGCTGGACCCGCAGGCGATTGAGGATGTGGTCTGCGGCTGCGCGATCCCCGAAGCCCAGCAAGGCCTGAATGTGGCGCGCATCAGCGCGGTGCTGGCAGGGCTACCGGTGGGGGTGGGCGGGGTGACGGTCAACCGCTTTTGCGCATCGGGCCTGACTGCGCTGCAGATGGCGGCCGACCGCATCCGTGTGGGCGAGGCCGATGTGATGATCGCCGCAGGGGTTGAGAGCATGAGCATGGTGCCGATGATGGGCAACTCGCCATCGCTGTCGCCGTCCATATTCGAGCGCGAAGGCGATGTGGGCATTGCCTACGGCATGGGCCTGACGGCCGAGAAAGTCGCGCAGCGCTGGAAGGTGAGCCGCGATGCCCAGGACGCATTCGCGCTGCAGTCGCACCAGCGCGCGCTGGCGGCGCAGCAGGCCGGTGATTTTGCCGCCGAGATCACGCCGATCACCGTGACCGACCGGGGCGTGGACATCGCCCGGGGCGAGGCGGTCAGCCGCTCGCGCACGGTGGACCTCGATGAAGGCCCGCGCCCGGATACCTCCATCGAAGGCCTGGCCAAGCTGCGCACCGTGTTTGCAGCGCGTGGCTCGGTCACCGCCGGCAACAGCTCGCAGACCAGCGATGGCGCAGGTGCGCTGCTGGTGGTCAGCGAAGCGGCGCTCAAGCGCTTTAACCTGACGCCGCTGGCACGCTTTGTCAGCTACGCCAGCAAGGGCGTGCCGCCCGAGATCATGGGCATCGGCCCGATTGAGGCGATTCCGGTGGCGCTGCGCCATGCGGGCTTGTCGCTGCAGGACATGGACTGGATTGAGCTGAACGAGGCGTTTGCCGCGCAATCGATCGCGGTCATGCAGCAGCTGGGCATGGACCCGGCCAAGGTCAACCCCATGGGCGGCGCAATTGCGCTGGGCCATCCGCTGGGTGCCACGGGTGCCATCCGCGCGGCCACCGTCGTGCATGCGCTGCAGCGCAACAAGCTCAAGTACGGCATGGTGACCATGTGCGTCGGCATGGGGCAGGGCGCTGCCGGCATTCTGGAACGCGTGTAAACCGGCGCAGGCCACGGCGTCTGTCGCCCACAGGGCTGCAGCAGACGCCGCAGGCTGCTACTGTTGGGTGGCAGAAAATGCAACTGCAAGGCCGGTCTTAAAAGGCATGGTACGGGCATATGGCGTTTTCAGTGGATTCAAAAATTTCTGCGAAAGATGTCCGAATGAGTGAACTCTCCTCCAACAGCGCCCGCCATGCCTTTGACCGTGCCATGGCCATGGAGCCCAGCGGCCAGAACCAGTACGCGGCGCAGGCCAGCAAAGACTACTGGAACATGGTCGGGCCCTATGGCGGCATAACAGCAGCGCAAGTGGCCCAGGCCGTGCTGCAGCACCCGCAGCGCCTGGGGGATCTGGTGGCGATCACCGTGAACTACGCCGGCGCCGTGGGCGAGCGGCCTTATGTGATTGAAGCTATCCCCGTCCGCACCAACCGCAGCACCCAGCACTGGATCATCAGCTTGCGCGAGCAAGATGCCGAGGGCCAGTGGTCCACCACCACGACGGCCACGGCCATGACCGCCCTGGCGCGCAGCACCTGGTCGGACGATGAGCATGCGATGCCCGAGGTGCCGCCCTCCAGCGCGGTGGAGCGCTATACCACCGACTTCCGCGTGGAATGGCTGAACCGCTACCACATCCGGCCGCTGGTGGGCGGCTATCCGACGGAGTGGGATGGCGCGACCAGCCCGAGCCTGACCCGCATGTGGGTCAGTGATGAGCCCCCGCGCCCGCTCGATGTGCCGGCGCTGACCTCGCTGTGCGATGTTTTCTTTCCCCGCATCTGGCTGCGCCGCGCCACGCGTGTGCCGGTGGGCACCGTCTCCTTGACGGTGTATGTGCATGCCAGCGCCGAGCAACTGGCAGCGGTGGGCACCCAACCGGTGCTGGCCCAGGCCCAGGGCCAGGGGTTCCGGGATGGTTTTTTTGACCAGACCGCACAGATCTGGTCGCCCCAGGGCGTTTTGCTGGCCACCAGCCACCAGCTGGTCTATTACAAGGAATAAGGCAGGCCAAATCCGGTTAGCATGCCAGCGTCTTCGGTGCGCGCCCTGGCAGTGGCCCGGGCCCGGCACCGACCCTTTTTTTGAGAGACTGTTATGACGATCCAATCCTCTTGCGACGATATCCGGGTGCTGGCCGAAGCGGGCATCTGCACCATCACCTTCAACCGGGTGGCCAAAAAGAACTCGCTGACCGGCGCCATGTACCTGGCCTTGGCGGAGATCTTGCAGCAGGCCGCCAGCAGCACCGAGGTGCGTGTGGTGCTGTTCCAAGGCGATGCCTCGGTGTTCACGGCGGGCAACGACCTGGGTGATTTCCTCCATGGCCCCCAACCCGATGACAACGCGCCGCCTTTCCAATTTCTGCAAGCGCTGGCAGCCTTCCCCAAGCCCATCGTCGCAGCCGTCTGCGGCCCGGCCGTGGGCATTGGCACGACGATGCTGCTGCACTGCGACCTGGTCTATGCCGGTGACAATGCGATGTTCTCCTTGCCCTTTGTCAACCTGGGCTTCTGCCCCGAAGGCGCATCCAGCCTGCTGCTGCCCCAGCTGATGGGCCACCAGCGTGCCTCCGAGGCCTTGCTGCTGGGCGATCCCTTCATGGCCGAGGCGGCCTTGGAAGTGGGCCTGGTCAACCGCGTGGTGCCGCCGACTGAATGCAACACCATTGCCCAGGCACAAGCCGCCAAGCTGGCGGCCAAGCCGCTGGCCTCCTTGATGGCCAGCAAGCGCTTGCTCAAGAGCGGGCAGATGGCGGCCGTTCAGTCCCGCATTGCCGAAGAGGGCCGTGTGTTTGCCGATCTGCTGCAGCAGCCCGCTGCCAAAGAGGCGATGCAGGCCTTTATGGAAAAGCGCAAACCCAACTTCAGCGGTCTGTAAGCGCAGCCTTGGCAGGCACCAGCTTGCCAATGCGGCAGTCTTGCGCTGCCAGCAGCTCGCCAAACGCGGGCGAGCGCAGATAGGCCCATTCCACCGGCCGCTGCTGGCCAATCGCGTCGCCTGGCATCGGTGTTTGCGCGGGGTGGCACATCAAGAGGCTGCCGTCTTGGCACTCGGCCAGCCATTGCGCCATCAAGCCGCCATAGGCGGCCTCCGTCGGCGCATCAAAACCATAGACCCCCGCAAAGCCCTGGTTCGTCGCCCAGCGCTGGCGCTGCAGCTGGTGGCTGAGGCGGTAGCCGCCCAAGAGCGCAATCGTGGCCGATTTGGCCTGCCAGCGCAAAGCGCCTGCGGGGGCCGTGGAGCGGATCCAGATCTGCCGGGCTGCTGCGCCATAGCGCGCGTCAAGTTCAGCCAGCATCGCTTTGCGCACGCCGGGCAGCTGGTGCACATGCTGGTGGCCGTCTACGTAGGCGGGCGGCATGCCCAGTGCATCCTCAAACGCATCGAGCTGGCGGCGCCAGGCGTCGCGCAGCGCAGCAGCAGACAGCCGGGCGGTATAGGCCTGGCTGAGAATGCGGGTGATCGCCGTATCGGGCGCGACGCCATGGCCTTCGGTCAGGTTGAAATGCAGGCCCAGGTCCAGCTGGTCGCGCACCGCTGGCAAGGCCCGTGCTGCTGCGCGCCAGCCCGGTGCGGTCGTCATGCAGCTGGTGGCGGAGAGGCGGCCCAGCGCGGCCAGCTCCAGCACGGCGGCATCCACGGCAGGGTGCAGCGCAAAATCATCGGCGCAGAGGGTGATGTGCTTCATGGTGCTCAGTGCGGCGCCGCATGGGCAAAGGCCCAGCACTTGGCCGCGACAAAGGTGAATACCGCCACGACGACCAGCACGGCGACCAGGCTCCAGGCATAGTGCCAGTGCAACTGGTTGAGCGCCAGGTAATAGAGCAGTTCATTGAGCGCGAAGGAGCTGCAGGCCACCAGAAAAAAACGCGGCAGCGCCTGGGCGTGGGGCGCGTTTTTATCCGCAAAGGTCAGCCAGGCATGGCCGCTGTAGCTGACGACAAAGGCGACCAGAAAAGCCAGCACATTGGCCAGCAGCGGCGCCATGCCCGCGCCGCCCACCAGCAACAGAACCACCAGCAAATGCGTGGCAGCGGCCGAGCCGCCCACGGCAATAAACTGCAGGCCCTGCGGCAGCCTGCGCAGGCGATGGGCCAAGGCAGCGATCAGCAAGCTCAGGACTCCGGCGGCATGGGGGCCACGGGGGCGGGCGCGGTGGCCGATGCCGGCACCAACGCAGCTGCAGCCGGCTCGCTGGTCACGGGGCTGCGGTCATCGTTTTGGGCCACCACATACAGCGGCCGGCGCTTGACCTCGTCGTAAATGCGGCCAATGTACTCACCCAGCATGCCGATGGACATCAGCTGAACGCCGGAGAACAGCATCAGGCCAGCGGCCAAGGTCGGCCAGCCGTCGATGGGGTTGTCCAGCACGATGGTCTCGATGGTGATGTAAATGCCGTAGATGATGGCCATCACCGAGATGCAAAAGCCCACCAGGCTCCAGATGCGCAGCGGCAAGGTGGTGAACGAGGTCAGCCCCTGGAACGCCAGGCCAAACAGCCGGGTGAAGTTGAAGCTGGACTGGCCGCTGCGCCGGCTATCGGGCACAAAGGGCAGGGCCACGCTTTTGAAGCCGACCCAGGCGTACAGGCCCTTCATGAAGCGGTTGCGCTCGGGCAGCTGGCGCAGCGCATCCACCACCTTGCGGTCCATCAGCCGGAAATCGCCGGCATTCTCGGGGATATGGACGGCGTTGTCGCGGTTCATCAGGTAGTAGAACAGCCAGGTGCCCCAGCGCTTGGCCTTGGCCTCGCCGGCGCGGTCGGCGATGACGCCATAGACCATGTCATAGCCGCTTTGCCACAGCTGCACCATCTCGGCGATCAAGGCCAGCGGGTGCTGGAAATCGGCATCGATCAACAGCACGGCATTGCCGCGTGCATAGTCCAGCCCGGCGGTCATCGCCGCTTCCTTGCCGAAATTGCGCGCCAGCTGGATGTAGTGCAGTGGCAATTGCTGGCCCAGGCGCTGGGCCACCTCATCGGTCGCATCCTTGCTGCCATCGTTGACCAGCACAATCTCGCAGTCCACGGACAGCGCGCGCACCGTCTCGTACAAGGCGGGCAGAAAGGCTTCCAGGTTGCTGGCTTCGTTATAGGCGGGCACCACGCAGCTCAGCCGCAAAGGCGGCCTGGGCGCGGTACGGGCGGTCGGCAGGGCGGGGGGCAGGGTTTCAGGCATAGATGTGCTGCAGTTGCGCGCAGTCTAGCGCATGGCGCGCCTGGGGCCAGTGGAATCTGCGATTGCCGTGCCTGGGACTTGGCTGCATACTCCTGCGGATGACCAGCCCGACGCCACCCACTTCCCACTCTGCCGCAGCAGCCTATGTCTCTATGCAGGGTTTGGATAGCGCCTATGTGGAGGGCATGCGCGAGATTTTTGAAGAGCGCATTGTCTTCAACAAGCTGCTGGGGCTGAAGCTCCAGTCGGTGCAGGACGATGCGGTCTGGGCGAGCTTGGAGATGCGCGCTGAGCTGATTGGCCATTTTGGTCTGCAGCGTGTGCATGGCGGCGTCATCAGCGCCAGTCTCGATGCGCTGGGCGGCATGGCGGTGATGGCCGCCTCGGGTGCCAAGCACCTGGGCGAGCCGGTGATGCAGCGCTTGATGCGTTTTGCCAAGTTGGGCACCATTGATTTGCGGGTGGACTATTTGCGCCCAGGCACCCAGGGCCCGTTTGTGATGCAGGCCCGTGTGCTGCGACTCGGATCGCGCGTGGCCACCACGCGCTCTGATTTTTGCGACCACAGCGGCCAGTTGCTGGCCACCGCCACGGCGGCCTATATCGTGTCCTGAACTGGACTTGCGCAGCGTTCTGGGTGTTGGGAATTGTGAGATTTGTCCGCGTGGTGAAAGTATTGATAAGAAAGACGGCCAGGGTTGCCGTCTGTTACGACTAGTGTCAAATTTTGTGAACACCCTAGCTATAAATTGAATAGCATGTAGAAGCTTTTCACAAGGAGAACCGATGGCTGTACAAAACCCTTTTTTCGGCGGACGCCGTGACAATGACACTTCCGCCTCCAAGTTTCTGGGAGGCTCACCCTCCAATACGTCGGGCAGTACCTTGCCCAGCACGGCAGCGGGTTCTGCCAGTTCCGTGCTCGGCGGCAACCTGAGTGGCCACAAGGCCGATGAACCCAGCAGCCCATCCCCTACTTCTTCCTACACCAGCACTGTGACCACTGATACCACCGCCAGCACCGGCAGCAAACTGACTGTCGGCCCGAACATCAAGCTCAAGGGTGTCGAGATCACCGATTGCGACACCTTGGTGGTGGAAGGCACGGTTGAGGCCACGATGGACTCCCGCGTGATCCAGATCACCGCTGATGGCGCTTTCCGGGGTTCGGCAGAAATCGACATCGCCGAGATCCATGGCGAGTTCGAAGGCAACCTGACGGTGCGCGACAAGCTGGTGATTTTTGGCAGCGGCCGCGTACACGGCAAGATCCGCTACGGCAAGGTCATCATCGAAGAAGGTGGCCAGCTGACCGGTGAGATCGAGTGCTCCAACAGCACGCGCAAGCCGGTGGCCGCCAGCACCAGCACCCCCGCCAGCAAGACGGAAAAGCCCGCCGAAAGCCTGGCTTGACGGCTGAGGCCGGCAGCTTGGCCCGGCGCTTGTGAAAAAGCCGTTGCAGCGCAGATCTTGCGTTGCAGCGGCTTTGGTGTTTCTGAGGCCGGGGTGGGCCGATCAAACCGGCAGCGGGGGCACCGTGCGGGGATGGCCTTCCTCGTCAATGGCGACATAGGTCAAGGTGGCCTGGGTGACCTTGAAGAACTGGCCTTGCTTGGACAGGCGCTCGGCGAACACCTCGACCTCGACCGTCATCGACGTGGTGCCCACTTTGACCAGCTTGGCGTAGAACGACAGGATATCGCCCACGCGCACCGGCTGCTTGAAGATGAACTCATTGACCGCCACGGTAACGGTGCGGCCCCGTGAGTGGCGCAGCGGCAGCACGGATCCGCCCAGGTCCACCTGCGACATGACCCAGCCACCAAAAATATCGCCGTTGGCATTGCAGTCAGCGGGCATGGGCACAACGCGCAAAACCAGCTCTTTGTCCTGGGGCAGCTCGTCGGATGCGGTGCGTGGAGTATTCATGGGCACAATCGAGGTCTATAACAAACCCACAATTGTCTCCCATGCGACGTTTAGCCGAGGCGCCAGCCGCCACAAACCCTAGCTCCAGTGATGGAAAACCTCTGACCGCTGGCGACGGCCGCACTTTGAAGCGCCTGTTGCCCTACCTCTGGACCTACAAGTGGCGGGTGCTGGCTGCACTGCTGCTGATGGTGGGCGCCAAGGTGGCCAATGTCGGGGTGCCGGTGCTGCTCAAGCATGTGGTCGATGCGCTCGACATCCGGCCGGGCAACCCGCAGGCCCTGCTGGTGGTACCGCTGGGCTTGCTGCTCGCCTATGGGGGCCTGCGGCTTGTGACCTCGGTGTTTGGCGAGCTGCGCGAGCTGGTGTTCTCCAAGGCCACGCAAGGCGCAGCGCGCGCGATTGCGCTGCAGACCTTTGAGCATTTACATGCCATGAGCCTGTGCTTTCACCTGGAGCGCCAGACGGGCGGCATGACCCGCGATATCGAGCGCGGCGTCAAAGGCGTGGAGTCCCTGATCTCCTACTCGCTCTACAGCATCGTGCCCACCCTCATCGAGCTGGCGCTGGTGCTGGGCATTTTGGCCGTTCAGTTCGATATCTGGTTTGCCATCATCACCATCGTGGCGCTCACGGTCTACATCAGCTTCACTGTGGTGCTCACCCAGTGGCGCACGCACTTCCGGCGCGAGGCCAACCTCATCGACTCCGCCGCGCACAGCAAGGCCATTGATTCGCTGCTGAACTACGAGACCGTCAAATACTTCAATAACGAAAGCTTTGAAGCACAGCGCTACGACGGGGATCTGGAAAAACTGCGCCGCTCGCGCCTCAAGAGCCAAAGCAGTCTGAGCCTGCTCAACAGCGGCCAGCAACTGATCATTGCGGTGGCGCTGGTGGCCATGCTCTGGCGTGCCACCCAGGGCGTGGTCGATGGCCGGTTGAGCCTGGGCGATCTGGTGATGATCAATGCCTTCATGATCCAGCTGTACATTCCGCTCAATTTTTTGGGCACCTTGTACCGCGAGATCAAACAAAGCCTGACCGACCTGGACCGCATGTTTGTGCTGATGGACCAGCAGCGCGAAGTGGCCGATGCGCCAGACGCTCAGCCGTTGGCGCTGCAGGCAGAGCCCGAGCTGCGTTTTGACGATGTGCATTTTGCCTACCACCCGGACCGGCCTATTTTGCAAGGGCTGAGTTTTGTCGTGCCTGCGGGCAAGACCGTCGCCGTGGTGGGGCCCTCGGGCGCCGGCAAATCCACCTTGGCGCGGCTGATCTTCCGCTTTTACGACGTGCAGGCCGGCGCCATCCGCATTGCGGGCCAGGATATCCGCGGTCTGACGCAGGACAGCCTGCGCCGCGCCATTGGCATCGTGCCGCAGGATACGGTGTTGTTCAATGACACCGTTGCCTACAACATCGCCTATGGCCGGCCCGGCGCCTCGCAAGACGAGGTGGTGCAGGCCGCGCAGGCGGCGCGCATCCACACGATGATCGCCGCCTCACCCGAGGGCTATGCCACCCGCGTGGGCGAGCGCGGCCTCAAGCTCTCAGGCGGTGAAAAGCAGCGCGTGGCCATTGCCCGCACCTTGCTGAAGAACCCACCGATCCTCATCTTTGATGAGGCCACCTCGGCCTTGGATTCGGCCAATGAGCGCGCCATTCAGCTGGAGCTGCAAAAAGCCGCGCAAGGCAAGACCACCTTGGTGATTGCCCACCGCCTGTCCACCGTGGTGGACGCGCACGAAATTTTGGTGATGGATGCCGGCCGCATTGTGGAGCGCGGCACGCATGCGCAGCTGCTGGCACTGGGTGCGCGCTACGCCAGCATGTGGGCTTTGCAGCGCAACCAGGCGCAAGATTAATGCTCAGGAGCGTGGTGTGTGCGACAGGCGCTTGGCATTGCTGACTGCCTTGGCATGGACGGGCGTGATGCCAGCGTTGAGCACATCTGTGACGGCCCGCACCTGCTGCGTGACCATGCGCGAAGTGGCCTTGCCCACACCAAAGGCAGCCAGCGGGTTGCTGCTGCTGGGGGTGAGCAGCCCAGAGGTTGTGCACAGGCTGGCGGCGGTTTGCCAGTAGGCCGTGCAGGCCTGGGTCCACATGCCCATCCAGGATTCGTAAAAGGCGGTGACCTTCTCGTTGCCCATGCGGTAGAACTCTTGCTGGTCGCGGGCTGAAGGCTGGCTGCCGGCGAGCATCATGCGGCCGACACGTTGGGCGACTACCTGGGGAGCAGCCAAGCTGAGCTCCAGGCTTTTGGTGGCCAGATTCTGGACCTTGGCATGGGTAGTGTATTTGGCAGTCATGGCATCCACAGTGGGTTAGTACAGTGGAAATTGTAGAAAGCTTTGAAGAATGCTGCATTGCAACAATTTCACCAGCCTGTACCCATGGTTATTGATTAACCTATTGAATAAAAAAGAATATTTCTATTTTTGCACCATTGTTGTGCAGTAGACGCAGCGCTTGCCATGACCTAGGACTGCGCATTGTTTGCAATGCCTTGTGCGTCCTGTTGCTGCAGTGCCGCCAACTCCTCGTCGCTGAAGACGCGGGAGCGCGTGTGGAAGGCCTTGCCCTCAGGGCCTTCGAGCGAGAAAGTGCCGCCGCCGTGGGTGTCGATCACATCGATGATGAGCTGGGTGTGCTTCCAGTACGCGTACTGGGAGGTGCTCATGTAAAACGGGCAGCCTCCAATATCGCCCAGGTAGACATCGCCCTGGCCAATGGTCAGCTCGCCCAGCAAATAGCAGTTGGCTGCGCTGTTGTCGCAGCAGCCGCCCGATTGGTGAAACATCAGGCCCGGGCCATGTTTGTCCTTGAGCAGCGCGATCAGCGCTTGCGCGGCCGGCGTGGCCACCACTTTTTCCACAACCATGTTGCTGTCTCCTGAGATGGCTGGCCAGGGTTGGCTGCGCCTGCCTCGGTGGGTGGGTTTGCAAAGGCGGGTGTGCGTGGCCCCGGCCCAAACTACGGCTGCAGTTTGGGCCAGGCACACCGCCCTGGCACACCTTTCTATTAGAAGAAGCCCAGCTTGTTTTCCGAGTAGGACACCAGCAGATTCTTGGTCTGTTGGTAGTGGTTGAGCATCATCTTGTGGTTCTCACGGCCAATGCCCGACTCTTTGTAACCGCCAAAGGCGGCGTGCGCTGGGTAGTGGTGGTAGCAGTTGGTCCACACGCGGCCGGCCTTGATGGCGCGCCCCATGCGATAGGCCAGGTTGCCGTTGCGCGTCCATACGCCGGCGCCCAGACCGTACAAGGTGTCGTTGGCTAGCTCCAGTGCTTCTTCTTCGGTCTTGAAGGTGGTGACCGCCAAGACCGGACCAAAGATCTCTTCCTGGAAGATGCGCATCTTGTTGTGGCCCTTGAACACCGTGGGCTGCACATAGTAGCCGCCGCTCAGATCACCACCCAGTTTGGCCTCTGCACCGCCAATCAGCACCTCGGCGCCTTCCTGGCGGCCCAGGTCCAGGTAGCTGCTGATCTTGATCAGCTGCTCCTTGCTGGCCTGCGCGCCCATCATGCTGTCGGTGTCCAGCGGGTTGCCGTGCTTGATGGCGGCAATGCGCTTGAGCACTTTTTCCATGAAGCGGTCGTAGATGGATTCATGGATCAGTGCACGGCTGGGGCAGGTGCAGACCTCGCCCTGGTTGAAGGCAAACAGCACCAAGCCTTCAATCGCTTTGTCGAGGAAGGCATCGTCATGGTCCATCACATCGGCAAAGAACACATTGGGCGACTTGCCGCCCAGCTCCAGCGTCGCGGGGATCAGGTTGTTGGCAGCAGCCTGGGCGATGACGCGGCCGGTGCTGGTCGAGCCGGTAAAGGCAATCTTGGCAATGCGCTTGCTGTTGGCCAGCGGCATGCCCGCTTCGCGGCCAAAGCCGTTGACCACGTTGAGCACGCCAGCGGGCAGCAGGTCTTCGATCAGCTCGATGAGGATCAGCAGGCTGATGGGGGTGGATTCGGCCGGCTTGAGCACCACGCAGTTGCCTGCAGCAATGGCGGGTGCCAGCTTCCAGGCGGCCATCAGGATGGGGAAGTTCCAGGGAATGATCTGGCCCACGACGCCCAGCGGCTCGTGGTAGTGGTAGGCCACGGTGGTGTTGTCGATCTCGCTAAGGCCGCCTTCCTGCGCCCGCAGTGCGCCGGCAAAGTAGCGGAAGTGGTCAGCCGACAGCGGAATATCAGCGTTGAGCGTTTCACGGATGGCCTTGCCGTTGTCCACCGTCTCGGCGTAGGCCAGTAGTTCGGTGTTGGCATCGATGCGGTCGGCAATTTTCAGCAGCACATTGGAGCGATCGGTGGCTGATTGCTTGCCCCAGGCGTCGGCTGCTGCATGGGCAGCATCCAGTGCCAGCTCCACGTCTTCGGCGGTCGAACGTGCGGCCTGTGTGTAGACCTGGCCGTTGATGGGCGAGATCACATCAAAGTACTGGCCCTTGACTGGCGCCTTCCACTGGCCGCCGATGAAGTTGTTGTACTGCTTTTTGTAGGCGATTTTTGCGCCCGATTGGCCGGGGAATGCGTAGTGCATGGTTTGTCTCCTTGGATATGGATGGCTCAAGCTGATTCGTGCCGCTGGCAAGCCGGTAGGGGCACGAGTCACATAAGACATATCAAGATGCGTGCCATGCTTTGCAGCGCGCCAAGTGCTTGATTTGGCACAATCTGGGTGACCGCTTCGCGAGGGGCTGGAACAGGGTCGGACAATGCAGGTGTTCCAATCTGGAACAGTCGGACAGCGGCATGGCTATTCGCAACAACCCCGCGTGGCCGCTTTCCTATACTGTCCCCATGGGCCTGCGCAGACAGGCTTGCAAGGAGACAACATGGATCCCCAGATCACCTCCCAGGTGCTGCGCCAGGCACGGGTGCATTTGTTGGCACATGGTGAATGCCCGCCGGGGGCGGTGCAGGCACGCATTGCCAGCTCCTGGCAGCGCAGCCTGCGCGCGGGGGTGCAGCCGGTCGGCCGCGTGTCCGGCGGCGATCCGCTGACGGGATCCGAGATGCGCCAGGTGCTCACCCGCAGCGAAGACCTGCTGGCCATCGCCAGACCGGTGATGGACTATGTGTTCGAGCAGATCCAGGACAGCCACAGCATGGTCATCCTGGCCAATGCCCAAAGCACCTTGCTGCACACCCTGGGTGACGCCCCTTTTCTGAACAAGGCCGAGCGCGTGGCGCTGCGCAGTGGCGCGATATGGACCGAAGAAGCGCGCGGCACCAATGCCATTGGCACGGCGCTGGTGGAAGCCACGCCGCTGCGCGTGGAGGGCTCCGAGCATTTTCTGGAGGCCAACAGTTTTTTGAACTGCGCCGCGTCGCCCATCTTCAGCGCCCAAGGCCAGTTGCTCGGGGTGCTCGATATCTCTGGCGACCAGCGCCTGGCCCAGGCCCATACCTTGGGGCTGGCCACCACGGCGGCCCGCATGATCGAGAACCGCTGGCTGCTCGCGCGCCACCAGCGCGACTGGCGCATGCATTTCCACACCCAGGCTGAAGGGGTGGGTACCGCCGCAGAAGGCATTTTGGCGCTGGCGCCCGATGGCCTGCTGCTGGGTGGCAACCGCGCCGCCATGCACAGCCTCAAGATTGCGGTTGCCGACTGGGGCCATCTGCACTGGGACGACATCAGTCCGCTGCCGCTGCGCGATTGGCTGGCTGTCGGCCGCTCCCAAACCGAGCGCCTGCACCTGGCGGCTTTGCACACGGGGCGCAGTGTGTTTGCACGGCTGGTGCTGCCCCAGGCTGCGCAAGCCGCACAGATGGCACATACGCTGCCTGCCTTGCCAGGCGAGCGCGCGGGCCGGGCGCTGCCTGCTACGGCGCCCCAGCTGCCGGTAGCGGATGCACTGGCCCAGCTGGATACCGGCGACCTCAGCTGGCGCGCTGCGGCCGAGCGCGGCCGGCGCACCTGGGGCAAGGGCATTGCCTTGCTGGTGCAGGGCGAATCCGGTGTGGGCAAGGAGCTGTTTGTGCGCGCGCTGCATAACAGCAGCGCACGCCACGCAGCGCCTTTTGTGGCGATCAACTGCGCGGCCATTCCGGAGCATTTGATCGAGGCCGAGCTGTTTGGCTACGAATCCGGGGCCTTTACCGGCGCCCGGCGCGATGGCCAGTTGGGCCGCCTGCGCGAGGCCCAGGGCGGCACCTTGTTTCTCGATGAAATCGGCGATATGCCGCTGGCGCTGCAAACCCGTTTGCTGCGGGTGCTGCAGGAGCGCAGCATCACCCCGCTGGGCGGCGGCAAGGCCCAGCAGCTGGACTTTGCGCTGGTCTGTGCCACCCACCACCAGCTGCGCGACGCCGTGGCGCAGGGGCGCTTTCGGGCCGATCTGTTCTACCGCATCAACGGCCTGGCCTTGCAGCTACCTGCCTTGCGCGAGCGCAGCGACCGTGAGGCGATCACGCGCCGTTTGCTGGACCAGTTCAACCCCGGCCAGTCGGTGCGGCTGCACCCCGATCTGGCCTTTGCGATGGCGCACTACCCCTGGCCCGGCAATCTGCGCGAATACGCCAACGCGCTGCAGACCGCATCGGCGCTGCTGCTGCCCGGTGAGGATTGCATTGGCTGGTCTCAGCTCTCGGATGATCTGGCGCAGGAGCTGCTGCGCTACCGCGAAGGCGCGCCGATGGCCGTCGCTTCTTTGGCGGCGCATCCGCAGCAGGCCAGCCTGCCAGCAACTGATCTGAAAACCCTTTCCCACACCGCCATCGCGCAGATGCTGCAGCAGTGCCGGGGCAATGTGTCGCAGGCGGCCAAGTTGCTGGGCATCAGCCGGCAGACCTTGTACCGGCGGTTGAAGGCCGCCTGACCTGGGCGGCTCGCATCGCCGGTCAATCGCCTAAGATAGCTGCTGCGCTGGCACATGGTGTGCCGGCCGTTTGTTGGAATGCCCATGCCTGCCTCTGAAAACCCTGCTGTCGCCACCTGGTCTTCCCGTTTCTGGGCAGATATCAGCACGCGCGAATTTGCCCAGGCGCAGACCAGCGGCCTGGCGGCCAGCACGGTAGCGGTGCTGCCGGTGGGTGCGGTGGAGCAGCATGGTCCGCATTTGCCAGTCTCCGTCGATGCTACTTTGCTGCAAGGCATTGTGGCGGCCGCCATGCCGCTTCTGCCCGCCCATGTGCCGGTGCTGGTGCTGCCCGCGCAGAACATTGGCCTGAGCACCGAGCATCTGAACTTTCCCGGCACCCTGAGCCTGCCGCCCAAGCTCATCATCGATCTCTGGACCGCATTGGGCCAGGCGGTGGCGCGCGCCGGTATCCGCAAGCTGCTGATGTTCAACACCCATGGCGGGCAGGTGGCGGTGATGGATATTGTGGCGCGCGAGCTGCGCATGGCCCATGGCATGCTGGTGTACAGCAGCAGCTGGGGCAGCCTGCCGTTACCGGCCGAGGTGACGGGTCTGTTCAGCGCCGAGGAGCACCGCTTTGGCATCCATGGCGGTGAGGTGGAAACCTCGATGATGTTGCACCTCTCGCCCGCGCAGGTGGACATGGCGCAGGCGGGCTGTTTCCATTCCACATCGCAAGACCGTGCAGGGCGCTTTGCGATTGTGGGCAATGGCAAAAGCGCCAAGATGGGCTGGGCGATGGAGGACTACAACCCCTGCGGCGCCGTTGGCAATGCCGCGGGTGCCACGGCAGACAAAGGCCGCGCAGTGGTGGAGGCGGCGGCCCAGCAACTGGCCTTGTTGCTGCAGGAGATCCACCAGCTGGCGTGGACGGTTCCCCCTCGCTGAGCAGGCCTGGGCAAGCTCAGTCCCGCAGCACCTGTCCAAACACAGAGGCATCCACATTGCCACCGGTCAGCGCCAGGCCCACGGTCTGGCCTGCGATCAGCTCGCGCTCTTGCAGCGCGGCGGCCAGCGCGCCGGCACCGGCGCCTTCGGCCACATTGTGGGTATCGGTAAACAGGTAGCGCATGGCTTGGCGCACCTCGTCGTCGCTGACGGCCACCAGGTGGTCCAGATGCTGGCGCAGCACCGGCAGGGCGAGCGGGTCGGCACGGCGCACGGCCATGCCGTCGGCAATCTCGGTGCTCACTGCGGCCTCGACCACTTCACCGGCGGCGATGGAATCGCGGTAGGTGGTGGCACCGGTGCTGATCACGCCGACGATGCGCACCGGGTGCTGCAAGGCCAGCTTGGCCGCGATGGCAGAGCAAGCCCCCGAGCCCAGGCCAATGGGCACATAGGCGATCTGCATATGGGGCACGGCACGCAAGAACTCCCACCAGTAGGTGCTGACACCGCTGACCAGATCGGGGTGGTAGCTGGGCACCATATGGGCACCGCTTTGCTCGGCCAAGGCCATCGCATGCTCGCGGGCGGCCTGGAAGTCATCCCCGTGCTCGACCAACTCTGCGCCCAGTGAGCGCATGGCCATGTTCTTCTCTACCGAGTTGCCGTGGGGCACGACGATGGTGCAGCGCACGCCATGGCTGCGCGCGGCCCAGGCAATGCTCTGGCCGTGGTTGCCGCGCGTGGCGCTGATCACTCGCGCGGGCAGGGTGCCGCGCGCTGCCATCTGGGCGAAATAGGACAGACCTCCGCGAATCTTGAAGGCGCCCACCGGCGTGTGGTTCTCGTGCTTGAGCCAGCACTCAGCCCCCAGGCGCTCGCCCAGCAATTGCCAGCGGTACTGCGGCGTGGCCTGGAACTCACGGTAGACGATGCGGGAGGCGGCCTCGATCTCGGCGAGGTTGGGGAGGGAGAAGGCTTGCATAGGATAGGAAGGTTGGGCGATGAAGGGCTGGTCAGACGGTGCTGCGCAGTTGCACGGGGCCTTGCGGGGTGTGTAAATGGGCCACCAGCGCAGGGCTTGGGGCATGCATCACCTGCAAGGCGGGGTTGCCATCCAGGCCCAGCGCCTGCAAGGCGCTTTGCAGGGCTGGCGCATCGGGGTGCAGCAACTGCAGCTGCTGCAAGGCGATGCCCTTGTCAGCCAGGCTGGCTGCGGGGTGCTGCTCCCCCCATTCGATCAAGGTGGGCAGCAGGCCTTGGAGCAGGCGCTGGCCATCGGGGCGCAGGCCAATCTGCCAGGCCAGCAGGCCCCGGGGCGTTTGCCGGCTGGCGGCCTGGGGTGTGCCAGCGGCATGGCCCAGCACGTGCAAGGCCTCGGTGGCCTGGGCGATGCCGCTGACGCGCGCGACCCAGTGGGTCAGCTGCGGCCCCTGGCTGCGTACCTGCGCCTGCAGGGCTGGGTCGTCCATGTCAAACCAGCGGCGGTGGTTGCTGGGCGCCTGGCCTTGGGGATCGATCGCGATGATCTCCAGGTAGCTGGCCGCAAAGGCCGGGCTGCTGATGCGCAGCAGGCGGTTGTGGGTGCCCATAAAGCCATGCTGCCCGCCGGCATCCGGGGTTATGCCCAAGGTCGCTTCGCACCAGGCCACGCCTTCTTCGAGGCTGGTCGCCATGACCACCAGGTGGTCCAGTCCGGCGCCGATCACAGCAGCACCTCGCCCTGAACGCCCGCTGAGACATGGCCGCCCACCCAAACCTGGCCTGCGGTATCTTGGGTGATATTGACGGTGCCGCTGCGGTCCAGGTTGATGCCCTGGCTGGCGACATAGGGGGCTTGCAAATGCCCATCGGCCAGCAGCCACTGGGCCAGGCTGGCATTGAGGCTGCCGGTGATCGGGTCTTCGCTGAGGCTGGCGCCGGTGTTGAACCAGACGCGCACTTCGATATCGGCTTCCGGTGGGCGGCTGGCCTGGCCCGAGGCGCTGTCAAAAGCGCGGGCCTCGCGGCTGGCGCGGCCGATCAGCGTCTTGCCCGCTTGCGGGTACAACGCGGACACGGCCAATTCCATGCCCATGCCATGCAGCGCCGTCAGATCGGGCTGCAGCGCCAGGACGGTATCAGGGTCGTCCAGCAACAAGGCCCAGAACACGGGGCCGTTGTTGAGCTTTTGGCAGGCCAGCACCTGGCTGGCCTGCAGGCCAGCGGCCTGCAGCACCGGGGCCAGCTCGGCATCCGCAATAGCGCTGCGGATCAGCGCGGGTGCGGCAAAGGCCAGCCTGCCATTGCGCGCGTCTTGCTGCAAGGGCACCAGGCCTTTGGCGCATTCCTGCACCACGCGGCCGGCTTGCTGCGGCTGGCCGCCGGCGGCCAACCAGGCGTGGCAGCTGCCCAAGGTAGGGTGGCCAGCAAAGGGCAGCTCACCACCGGGGGTGAAGATGCGCACCCGGTAATCCGCACCCTGGGCACGCCCCTCGGGCGTGGGGGGCAGCAAAAAGGTGGTTTCGGACAGGTTGGTCCAGCGGGCAAAGGCCTGCATGGCCTCGTCGCCCAGGCCTTCGCCATCGAGCACCACGGCCAGCGGGTTGCCGCGGTAGGCGGTTTCGGAAAACACATCCACCTGCATAAAGGCGCGTGTACGCATAAGAGCTTCCTTTCTTCGGTATTCAGAGAACGACTTGGCCGGTGACCACGCTGTGCACCCGCCCCTGCACCCAGATCTGGCCCTGCGCATCAGCGACCAAACGCATACGACCTGCACGGCCCATGGCGGCGCCTTGCTGCACGCGGTAGGGCAAAGCCAGGTGCCCCGCAGCGCTGAGCCACTGGGCCAGGCTGGCATTGAGGCTGCCGGTGGCGGGGTCTTCGGCAATGCCGTGGGCGGTCAAGGTGATGCCGCGCACTTCCAGCACGGGCTCGGCATCACCGCTGCCATTGCCTGGCGCGTGGATGGCGCAGAGGCCGGCCTTGACACCCAGTGCCCGCAGTGCAGCGGCATGGGGCTGGGCGCGCGGCAGCACATCTGCATGGCGCAACAGCAAGCCCATCCAGCGCGATCCATTGTTCAGCCACTGTGCGGCCACCAGGTCATCGGCCTGCAGCGCCAGAGCGGCCAGCACCTGCGCCTGCACCCCGGCGGGCACCTCGCTGCGCTGCAGCGGCGGCGCAGCAAAGGCCAGGCCTTCCGGGCCTGCATTGTCTGCAGCGGTCGAGCGTTGGATACGCACCAGGCCCTTGGCACATTCCTGCATCACCACCTGGGCTTGGCGCGGTGTGCCGCCCGCGTTGAGCCAGGCCTGGCAGCTGCCCAGGGTGGGGTGGCCGGCAAAGGCCAGCTCCCCCGCCGGGGTGAAGATGCGCAGGCGGTAGTCGGCGCCGCCGGCGGCCCCCTCGGCCGTGGGCGGCAGCAAGAAGGTGGTTTCGGACAGGTTGGTCCAGCGCGCAAAGTCCAGCATCGCCGCATCGCTGATGCCTTCGCCATCCAGCACCACGGCAAGGGCATTGCCTTGCAAGGCATGGTCGGCAAATACATCGAGCTGGGTAAAGCGGCGTGGCTGCATGGCGGGCGGGTCTTGGGGTGTCAACAAAAGGCGGGGCGCGCCGCTGGGGCGCGCTGCGTAGGTGGCGGGTGAGGCGGGTGGGCCTGCGGTTATTCGATCGTGATGTCCAGCACGCCCCGGCTGGCTGGGCGGGCCTGCATCGCGGCAAACCAGCGCTCCACATGCGGGTAATGGGGGCGCTGGTAGGCGGCGGCAGGCAGGTTCCACCAGCGGTGCACCTCACAGGCGACGGGGATGTCGGCCATGCTGAACTGCGCGCCTTGCAGGTAGGGGTGGCTGGCCAGATGGCGGTCCAGCAGTTGCAGCAAGGGCTCCATCGCGGCAATGGAGGCGGCGATCTTTTGTGCATCGCGCTGCGCGGGGGCGGTGCGGATGAGCTGGATAAAGGCATCGCGCCCGGCGGGGTTCATCGTCGTCTGCTGCCAGTCCATCCAGCGCTCGGCACCAAAGCGCTGGGCCAGCGCTGCCGGGTAGAGCACGCCGGGCGCGTAGCGGGCGCAGAGGTAGCGCACGATCACGTTGGACTCGAACAGGGTCAGCCGCATGGCGCCTTCACCGTCCTCGATGGCCGGCACCATCGCGTTGGGGTTGCGGGCCAGGTACTCTGGCGTCTGTGTGCCACCGAACTTGCCGCCGGTGTCTATGCGCTCAAATGGAACTCCCACTTCCTGCGCCGCCCAGACGGCTTTGCGCACATTGATTGAGCTGATACGGCCCCAGATTTTCAGCATAGTTTGTCCTTGGAACGAGGTGGCCGCCCGGCACAAAGCGGGAGGCCAGGGTGGGAATGGGCAGGTGGCTTGGTGCACCACCTGGCCCTGTCTTTGGCTTATCGGGCCGCCAGCGTGGCCCGCACGGTATCGGCCAGCGCCTTGATGCCGATATGGATCTGCTCTTCCGAGGCGGTCACATAGGACAGGCGCATCGTGCGGTGATCGGGCTGGCTGGCATAGAAGGCGCTGCCGGGCACATAGGCCACATTGCGCGCGACGGCGGCCGGCAGCATGGCCACGGTGTCCACGCCCTCGGGCATGCGCAGCCACAGGAACATGCCGCCCGTGGGCGTGGTCCACTGCACATCCAGACCCGCGAAGTGCTCGGCCAGCGCGGCCAGCATCGCATTGCGCTGCTTTTTGTACAGCGCGCGGATGGTGGGCACATGCTGGTCGAGAAAGCCGTTCTGCACCACTTCGGCCACCATGCGCTGGTTGAAGGTGGGCGTGTGCAAATCGGCTGCTTGCTTGGCCTGCAGCAGTTTGCTGTAGATCGCCTTGGGCGCCACCACATAGCCCAGACGCAGGCCCGGTGCCAGCACCTTCGAGAAGGAGCCCAGGTAGAC
Source organism: Comamonas sp. BIGb0152 (assembly GCF_024809975.1). Lineage (GTDB taxonomy): Bacteria > Pseudomonadota > Gammaproteobacteria > Burkholderiales > Burkholderiaceae_C > Comamonas. The sequence goes on along the minus strand of NZ_JANUDY010000007.1, from coordinate 5,571 downwards.
GCCGCCTTCGGGGTTGCGGGCCGTCAGCGGGGCGGGCGGTGCCTCGTCAAACCACAGGTCGCCGTAGGGGTTGTCTTCCAGAAAGGGGATGCCCAGCGTGGTCAGGCGCTCGACCACCGCTTGGCGGCGGGCCTCGTCCATGCTGCGACCGGTGGGGTTTTGGAAGTTGGGCAGCAGGTAGACCATGCGTGCCTTGTGCGCGCCTTCGCCGGCCTTGCGCGCCAGGTCGTCGGGGACTACGCCGTGGTCATCGCTGTCCACCCCCACCACCTCGGGCTGCTGGGGCGAGAAAGCCTGCAAGGCGCCCAGATAGGTGGGGGTCTCCACCAGCAGGCGGCTGCCTTCATCGAGCAAGATCTTGCCCATCAGGTCCAGGCCCTGCTGTGAGCCGGTGGTGATCAGCACCTGGTCGGGGCTGACGTCCCAGGGCAGCTGCTTAGCCACAAACTCCCGCAAGGGGGCATAACCTTCGCTGGCGGCGTATTGCAGCGCGGATGCGCCGTCTTGCAGCAGCACCTTGTCCGCTGCTTCCTTGAAGGCGCTGATCGGGAAGGTCTTGGGTGATGGCAGGCCACCGGCCAGGCTGATGATGCCCGGCTTCTCGGTCACTTTCAGGATCTCGCGGATCACGGATGGATTCATGCTGGCAGCGCGTTTGGCCAAGGTCCAGTTCGTCATCATTTCCTCATCTCTTTGACGTACAGCCGGGGCGACAGTGCCCGGGCCGGGGTGGGTGCAGGGCAGGGCCACCGTGGGGTTTCAAGGGTGGCAGTTGCCGGGCGTCTGGGATGGCACACGGCGGGCGGCAACTGCCGGCAGGCTTTTGGCCTGCATGGTTGTTTGCAGGGGCAGGCCTGTTCTTGGGCCTGCCGGTTTGGCTTTGCTTGTCTTTGCCATGGGGGCTGAGGGGCTGGGTTTCGTCGCGGGTTCAGGCCTTGAGCATCCAAACAGCGGTGAGCACCAGGATCAGCGCCATCGCGCGGTTGAACCAGAGCAAACGTTGCCCCTGGGCCAGCCAGCTGCGCAGCAGCGCGCCGACCGAGGCATAGAGCAAGTTGCTGGCGAAGGCGTAGAAAAGCATGATCGGCAGCACAATGATGAGACGTGCCAGGGGGTCCTGAAAGCCCACAATCCAGCCCGCGACAATGGCCAGTGCCAACAACCAGGCTTTGACGTTGACGAACTGCAAGCCCACAGCCTGCCAAAAACCGAGCAGATGGCCGTTCTTGGTTTCGGCCAATTGGCCGCTGCGGCTGAGCTTGTAGGCCAGCCAGACCAGGTAAACAATGCCGATGGCTTTGATCGCGCCTTTGAGTGCGGGCGCCGCCATGACCAACGCGCCAACGCCGCTGGCGCAGAGCAGCAGCAAGGCACCCCAGCCAATGGGCACGCCCCAGACAAAACGCATCGCCGGTTTGAGCCCCCAGTTGGCGCCCATGGCCGCAGCCATGGTGGTGTTGGGCCCGGGGGTAAAGCTCATGGCCGTGGCCAGAACCAGGAATGCACTGAACTCTACGGCGGTCATTGTCGTTGTCATGGTGATCGTATCCACTGCCCTTGGGGGGTTCTCATCATGCACTGCTGCTGCCGCAGTCCGGCGGGCCTGGGGGCCTGGCCGGTTGCGGTGGTGACAGTCTGGGCGCGTCCGCAGGCTTGCTCAAAATAATGTAGCGTTGATAGCAATACAGTTACAGTACAGACAGAAAATCAATACCATGAACTGTATTGGTGCCAAAACCGGTACATCTCGCTCCTATGGCCATGCTGACCCGCGATACCACCCACACCCTGACCGAACAACTGGCGGCGCGCTTTGCCGAGCGCATCCGCTCGCGCCTTTTGCCGGCCGGTGCGCGCCTGCCTTCGGTGCGCGCCTGTGCGGCCCAGCAAAACGTGAGCCCCTATACGGTGGTGGCGGCCTACGATTTGCTGCAGGCCCAGGGCCTGGTGGAGGCCCGCCGCCAGCGCGGCTTTTATGTGCGCGACTATGTGGCCAAGGCGGCGGTGTCCACCTCGCCGGCAGCGCCTGTGGCCAAGGGCAAGACTTTGAAGGACGCGGTATCGCTGTCCTTGCCGGCCGCGTCGGCCCGCATCAATGCCACCTCGCTGATCCGCGGCATGATGCACAAGGCCACGCATCCGCAACCGGGGGCTGGTATGTTTCCGCCCGAATGGCTGCAGAACCAGTTTTTGCAATCGGCCCTGCGCAAGGTGGTGGGATCGGACGCGCTGCATGCCATGCACTGGAGCTACGGCGTGCCCATGGGCGATGAGTTGCTGCGCCAATTGCTGGCCGAGCGGCTCAAGGGCCTGGGTTTGCCGGTGGGCTACGAGCAGGTCATGACCACCATGGGGGCGACCCAAGCCTTGGATATTGTCAGCCGCACCTTGCTGAAGGCGGGCGACGCGGTGATGGTGGAAGAGCCCGGCTGGTCGGTGGAGTTTGCCCGCCTGGCCGCATTGGGCATGCAAGTGCTGCCGGTACCACGTGGGCCCGATGGCCCGGACCTGGCCGTCATGCGCCACTACTGCGAAACCCATGCGCCCAAGCTCTATGTCAGCGTCAGCGTGCTGCATAACCCCACCAGCTACAGCCTGCATCCGGCAGCGGCCCACCAGGTGCTGCAGCTGGCCCAGGCCTTTAATTTCTATATCGTCGAGGACGACACCTACAGCCATATCGCACCCGAGCATGCCACCCGGCTCAGTGTGCTCGATGGCCTGAAGCGCAGCATCTATGTGAGTGGTTTTGCCAAGATACTGGCGCCCAACTGGCGGGTGGGCTACATGGTGGCGCCGCCGGATTTGGTGGACCGCATGTTGGACACCAAGCTGCTGTCCACCTTGACCAGCCCGGCGATGATGGAGCGCGCCATGGCGCTGTGCATGGAGAACGGCCAGCTGCGGCGGCACATCGAGCGCATGCGTAGCCATTTGGTGCAGGCGCGCAAGCACAGTGTGCCGCTGGCTCTGGAGGCCGGTTGCCAGTTTGTCACCGAGCCCGCAGGCATGTTTGGCTGGGTGGAGACCGGCATGGACACCGAGGTGCTGGCCCAGCGCATGCTCGATGAAAACTACCTGATCGCGCCTGGCAGTCTGTTCCATGCCAGCCGCCGGCCATCGACCTTGATGCGCATCAACTACGCTTGTACGCAGGATGCGAGCTTCTGGCGTGTGTACCAGCGGGTACGTGCGGAGTTTCCGCAGTCCGAGCAAATGCCGCGCTGAGCCCTGATGGGTGCAGCGCGGCGCGCGATCAGCTCGCCAGTTCTTCCCAGCGCATCAGGGCTTCCAGCAGTTCTCCTTCAATCACCGTATCGCGCTGCTGCAACTGCATGGCCTGGCCATAGTCCTTGGTGAAGAGGCTGCCATCGGCCAGCTTGGCCTGGATGCTCTTTTGCTCCGTCTCCAGCTCCGCAATGCGGGCAGGCAGCAAGTCCAGGTCGCGCTGGTCCTTGTAGCTGAGCTTGCGCTTGGGCTGGGCAGCAGGCGCTGCGGCAGCGGCGGGGGACGGAGCTGGTGCTGGTGCCGCTGCGGCGGCCTTGGTCTCTTTGGCAAGCTTGCCGACTTGTGCGGCATCCCGCTGCTCGGCGATCTCGCGTGAGCGGCGCGACTGGATCAGCCAGTCCTGCACCGAGCCTTCGTATTCACGCCAATGGCCATCGCCTTCGGCGGCGATGATGCTGGTGACCACGTTGTCCATGAAGGTCCGGTCATGGCTGACTAGGAACACCGTGCCGTCGTACTGCTGCAGCAAGTCTTCCAGCAAATCCAGGGTGTCGATATCCAGGTCATTGGTCGGCTCGTCGAGCACCAGCACATTGGCCGGGCGGGCGAACAGGCGTGCCAGCAGCAAGCGGTTGCGCTCGCCACCGGACAGGGAGCGCACAGGCGAGTGCGCACGCGCTGGCGAAAACAGGAAATCGCTCAGGTAGCTTTTGACATGCTTGCGCTGGTTGCCAATCTCGATCCACTCGCTGCCTGGGCTGATGAAGTCTTCCAGGGTGGCATCCAGATTGATGGCATCGCGCATCTGGTCAAAATAAGCCACCTGCAGATTGGCGCCTTGGCGGATCGTGCCGCTGTCTGCGGCCAACTCGCCCAGAATCATCTTCAGCAAGGTGGTCTTGCCGGCGCCATTGGGGCCGAGCAGGCCAATCTTGTCACCGCGCAGCACCGTGGTGCTGAAGTTGCGCACAATGGTTCTTTCGCCAAATTGCTTGCTGACATCGGTCAGCTCCGCAACGATCTTGCCCTGGTAGCCATTGCCCGCACCGGAGGCGATATCCATCTTGACGCTGCCCTGGGCATTGCGCCGTGCGGCATGCTCACCGCGCATCACCTTGAGCCGCTCGATCCGGCTTTGGCTGCGGGTGCGGCGTGCCTCCACACCCTTGCGGATCCAGATCTCCTCCTGGGCCAGCAATTTGTCGGCCTTGGCATTGATCACCAGCTCTTGGGCCAGCTGCTCCTGCTTTTGCACCACATACTGCGCAAAGTTGCCGGGGTAGCTGCGCAGTTGGCCGCGATCCAGCTCAACAATGCGGGTGGCCACTGCATCCAGAAAGGAGCGATCGTGGGTGATGGTGATGATGCTGCCCTTGAACTCTTTGAGCAGCTCTTCCAGCCAGGCGATAGAGTCCAGATCCAAGTGGTTGGTCGGCTCATCGAGAAACAGCACGTCCGGGCGCAGCACCAGCGCCTGGGCCAAGGCCACGCGCTTCTTCACGCCGCCCGACAGATTGCCGACCAAGGCTTGGGGATCCAGATGCAGGCGCTGCAAGGTCTCTTCCACGCGCTGCTCCCAGTTCCAGGCATCGAATGCCTCAATCTGTGATTGCAGCGCATCTAGGTCTTCGCCATCCTCGGCGGCAAAGTAGCGGTCACGCACAGCGGATACAGCAGCCATCCCATGGGAGGCGGCTTCAAACACCGTGTGCTCCAGGTTCAGGTTGGGCTCCTGGGCCACATACGCAATGCGAATGCCGTTTTGCAATTGGAGGTTGCCGTCATCGGCCTTCTCCATGCCTGCCAGAATCTTCAACAACGAAGACTTGCCTGCGCCATTGCGGCCAATCAAGCCAACCCGCTCCTGGGACTCCAGGGCGAAGTCTGCGTGATCCAGTAAGGCAACGTGGCCAAAGGCCAGCTGCGCGTCTAATAAGGTAATCAATGCCATGTTGGCGCCATTATCCTGTGCGCGCCGATGGATGCCTCTTTGCAGGGAGATCAGCGCCTAGCGCTGCGCTGCCTCAGGCTCGCATCGTCATCGGTAGGTCATGGAGATGCTGTTCAATCAGAAATTTTCGCCAACTGCGTGACGCCCCGGGAAAACGCCTATACAATAGCGTCTATCGACAGCACGATGCCTTGCAAAGCTGCCAGACTCGAAAGAGGGCGGTTCGCAAGGTTTGTTTTTTTGGGGTGCTGACAAGGTGGCAAGCGAAGACGCTGAAAACTTTGTCAAACAGTTCAAAAAGCTGTGCTACAATACAAGGCTTCGCTGATTGCAGCGGAGTGGATCCAGGGGCTAAGGCGCTTGGGTTAGGTCTTTAAAAATTAACAGCCGAT
>NZ_JANUDY010000006.1 GCF_024809975.1 Comamonas sp. BIGb0152 | reverse complement strand
TTGCCCGGATGCCTGCCCGAGCGCAGCAGCCAGATATCCTCGCTTGGGCTGTAAATCGATTCACCCGCAGCCAGCGCGTCAAAAGTGATCGTGCGGCCTTGGCTGTCATGCAGCAAGGTGGCGCTTGCCTCCACCTTGATGCGCAGCTCCAGCGGCAAACCCCAGCCATAACCCAGCACCCCGCAATGCCCACCATGCTGCGCATTGACATAGCTGCTGTACTGGCGCTGCCAGACCAAAGGCATGGCACCGGGCAAAGCAAAGTCCAGATCAGAAGACCCGGACAAGACCTTGGCGCCTAGCTGCGGGTTGACAGGATTGCCGACTGCCTTGCCGCCGGGGCAGACGGAGCACGCCACGCCGCCCTGGGTGCCTATCAGGACTGTCCGTGAGCCAGTGACGACACGTGCGTATTTGACTTTGTCATCGATGCGCGCTGCTGGCTTTCCTGACATGCGGACTCCTATCAAAAATTGAAAAATGATAGTTCATAACTACTAATTTAACAATTTCGATAGAGTTCTGCATTGCATCCAGAGGGCACTGCATAGCTCCTCTTGAATGCAAGTCTCCAAAAGGAATTTACATATTAAATTCCCGATAAATGGGAATTGAATCCGCCATTCAATTCCGACCTAGGGTTTGCGCTAGTGAACGATCTATAGAGCAATTCGACAATTCTGGCATTGATCTTGCAAGATCAGCTTTGTCTCTAGTCCCGAGGAATGGGAATTGCGAATGGATGCTTCAGAGTTTTTGCCCAGCGAAGGTGCAGCGACCGAAACCCCGGGTTCCGAGGTATCGGCCGCCGACCGTGTGTTGCAGGTGCTGGCGGTACTGGCCTGTGCCGGGCGGCCACTGTCGGCCAGCGAGCTGATGCAGGGCACGGGTTTGCCCCGCAGCAGCCTGTACCGGCAGCTGGCGCGCCTCAAGCGCTTTGGCTTTGTGGCTGACAACGGTGCCTTGTACGCACCGGGCCCGCTGGGCCTGCAGCTGGCGCGTGGCTTTGACGATGGCTCGCATTTGGTGCATGTGGCGCGCCCCGTGCTGGTGCAGCTGTCGCAGCAGACCCAGGAGAGTGCCGGCCTGATGGTGGCGGCCAATGGCCAGGCGGTGTGCCTGGACATGGTGGAAAGCCCGCAGTCGCTGCGCTGCTCCTTTGACAAGGGCAGCAGCGTGCCTTTGAAGGTGGGGGCCTCGGCCAAGTGCGTGCTGGCCTACCTGCCTGCGGTGCAGCGCGATTCGCTCTTGAGCCAGCACTACGGCGAGGGCACCGACGCCCGCGCCGAGGCGGCTGCCGAGCTGCAAACGCTCAAGGCGCAGGGTTATATCACCTCGGTGGGCCAGGTCGATGCGGGTGTCTGGGGTTGCAGCGTGCCGGTGTTTGCCAGTGGCCGCCGCGCTGTGGCCGCGCTCAGCCTGATGGCCCCCCACCAGCGGGTGCAGCACCAGCAAGCCCAGTTGGTGCAGGCCACCTTGGCGGCAGCCGCCCGCATCTCCCGCAGTCTGGCTGGATGACATTGAAATTTTGCTTGGTACTTGAATTGAAAAAGGACTCTCCCATGAACTTCCGTCGCCTGGTCTTGAAGACCTCCTTGATCGCCCTGGCCTGTGGTGCAGGTGCAGCTTTTGCACAGAACAACGTGCTGCGCGTGGCCACCGATGCCACCTTCCCGCCGATGGAGTTTGTCGAAAACGGCAAGAAAACCGGCTTTGATGTGGAACTCGTCGAGGCCGTGGCCGCCAAGATGGGCAAGAAGGTCGAATGGGTGGATATCGACTTCAAGGGCCTGGTGCCCGGCCTGATCGCCAAGCGTTACGACATGGCGGTCTCGGCCATCTACATCACCGACGAGCGCAAGAAGGTGGTGGACTTCAGCCAGTCGTACTACGCCGGTGGCCTGGTGGCCATGGTCAAGGAAGGCAGCCCCATCACCAAGCTGAGCGATCTGGACGGCAAGAAGGTCTCGGTGCAGGTGGGCACCAAGTCGGTGGGTTACCTGACTGAGCATTTCCCCAAAGTGCAGCGCGTCGAGGTCGAAAAGAACCAGGAGATGTTCAACCTGGTTGATATCGGCCGCGCCGATGCCGCTGTGACCGGCAAGCCTGCCGCCTTCCAGTACAACCGCACCCGTGGCGGCATGAAGGTGCTGCCCGAGCAGATCACCACCGAGGAATACGGCATGGCCATCCGCAAGGACACGCCCGAGCTGACCGCTGCCGTGAACAAGGCGCTGGAGCAGCTCAAGGCCGACGGTGGTTACAAGGCCATCGTGGACAAGTGGTTCCCCAGCAAGTAAGCGATGAACGTGTTGGCGACCTCCTGGCCTGGAGGCCGCCGGCATGTTTGAAGGCAGCGCCCGGGCCTGGTGCCCGTGCGCTGATCTGAGACGACAGGACTGACTATGGATTTGGATTTTTCGCCCGTCTGGGCAGGGTGGCCCGATCTGCTGCGCGGTGCAGCGGTGACGGTGGAGATCACGGCAGCGGCCTTGGTGCTGGGCTGCGTGATGGGTTTGCTGGTCGGTATCGGCCGGCTCAACCCCAAGAACAGGCTGGTCTACGGCATTTGCACGGCCTATGTGGCCGTCATCCGGGGCACGCCGCTCTTGGTGCAGCTGTTCATTCTGTTCTTTGGCCTGCCGCAGTTCGGCATCATGCTGCCGGCCTTTGCCTGCGGCGTGCTGGGCCTGGGCATTTATTCGGGCGCCTATGTCTCGGAGGTGGTGCGCGGCGCCATCCAGTCCATCGATCGCGGCCAGATGGAGGCGGCGCGCTCCATCGGCATGTCGTCCGGCCAGGCCATGGCCTCGGTGATCCTGCCCCAGGCCGTGGTGCGCATGATTCCGCCGCTGGGCAATGAGTTCATCGCGCTGATCAAGAACTCGGCGCTGGTCTCGCTGCTCACCATCCACGATGTGATGCACCAGGGCCAGAAGATCATCAGCGTGTCCTACCGCTCGCTGGAGGTGTATTTGGCGATTGCCCTGATTTATTTTGTGTTGACCGGCGTGACCACCTTGGCGCTGCGCCATTTTGAAAAGCGCATGCGCGCTGGAGGCATGGTGCAATGACCGCAGCTCCCCTGAATTCCGAATCCATGATCCGCATCCGTGGCCTGCGCAAGGCCTATGGCGCGCATGTGGTGCTCGACGGCATTGACTTTGATGTGAAGCCCCAGCAGGTGGTGGTGGTGATTGGCCCCAGCGGCTCGGGCAAGAGCACCTTTTTGCGCTGCTGCAATGGGCTGGAAGAGCCCCAGGGCGGGCGCATCGACATCTGCGGCCGCACCCTGGTGCAAGACGGCCAGATGCTGCCCGAAAAAGCCCTCAACGCGCTGCGCGAAGAGGTGGGCATGGTGTTCCAGTCCTTCAACCTGTTCCCGCACCTGTCGGTGATCGACAACGTGACCCTGGGCCCGCGCAAGCTGCACGGCCTGGGCCGCAAGGACGCCGACGCGCTGGCCCATGACCTGCTGAAAAAAGTGGGCCTGGGCCACAAGGCCGATGCGATGCCGGGCAGCCTCTCGGGCGGGCAAAAGCAGCGCGTGGCCATTGCGCGCGCGCTGGCCATGCGGCCCAAGGTGATGCTGTTTGACGAGCCGACCTCGGCCCTGGACCCTGAGCTGGTGGGCGAGGTGCTGCAGGTGATGAAGATGCTGGCTGCCGAGGGCATGACCATGCTGGTGGTGACCCATGAAATGGGCTTTGCCAAGGAAGTGGCCGATGTGGTCGTCGTCATGGATGGCGGCGGCATCATCGAAGCCGAGGACCCCCAGACCATCTTCAGCAACCCGACCAAGGAGCGCACGCGCAGCTTTTTGCAGGCCGTGTTGACCAAGCAATAAACGGGCAGGGATGAGCATGCAATTTTTCAGCAGCAGCGCGCTGCCCGCTGCGCCATGGAAGAACGGCGGCGGCACCACTCAGGAGGTGGTCTGCTGGCCACCGGGCGCCAGTATCGACAGCTTTGCCTGGCGCATCAGCATCGCGCAGATCGCCAGCAGCGGGCCGTTCTCGGCCTTTGCCGGGGTGGACCGCGTCATCACCTTGCTGGGCGGTGACGGTGTGCATCTGCAGGCCGCCGACGCCAGCGTGGACCATTGGTTGCAGCACTGCCTGCAGCCCTTTGCGTTCTCGGGCGATGTGGCGCTGGACTGCCAGCTGCTGGGCGGCGCCTCGCAGGATCTGAATGTGATGACCCGGCGCGGCCAGGTGCAGGCGCAGGTGACCATGCACCGGGGTGGCCGAGTGCAACTGGACAGTGCCCAGGGCCTGCTGCTGGCGCGTGCTGGCAGTTGGCGCCTGCCTGCCATGTCGGCAACGCTGGCGGCCGGTGGCCAGGATGGCCTGTACTGGACGGCCGCGCCCGGCCAGCCGTTGCAGGTGGAGGCAAGCACGGATGACGATCTGTTGATTGCCGTCGCGCTGCAGGAGGTAGCACCCCGTGTCTGATGCCATGAAGACCCCCAACCAATTGTTCGCCGCCCAGGCGCTGCTGCCAGCAGGCTGGGCCCATAACGTGCTGCTGCGCTGGGATGCGCAGGGGCGCTATACGTCGATAGACGTGGGCGTGGATGCCGCAAGTTGCGCGGGTGTGGCGCAGGCCAGCGGCCCGCTGCTGCCGGGCATGCCCAATCTGCATTCGCATGCGTTCCAGCGCGGCTTTGCCGGGCTGTCGGAGTTTCGGGGCCAGGCGCAGGACAGCTTTTGGAGCTGGCGCAACCTGATGTACCGCTTTGCCGCCCGCCTGGGCCCCCAGCACCTGGAGGCGATTGCCACCTGGCTCTACATCGAGATGCTGGAAGCGGGCTACACCAGCGTGTGCGAGTTCCACTACCTGCACCACCAGCCCGATGGCCAGGCCTACGCGCCCGATGGCGAGCTGAGCCTGGCCCTGCTGCGTGCCGCGCAGACGGCGGGCATCGGCATCACCTTGCTGCCGGTGCTGTACCAAAACAGCGGCTTTGGCGGCCAGGCGCCCAATGAGGGCCAAAAGCGTTTTATCCGCAGCACCGACAACATGCTGCGCCTGCTGGAGAGCTTGGCCCCCGCCTGCGCTGCCCAGGGCGCGGCGCTGGGCCTGGCTCCGCACTCGCTGCGCGCCGTGGCGCCCCAGGCCTTGCAAGAGGCCGTGCAGGGCCTGCATGCGCTGAGCGCCCAGGCGCCAGTGCATATCCACATTGCCGAGCAGATGGCCGAGGTCAATGCCTGCGTCGCCTGGAGCGGTCAGCGCCCGGTGGCCTGGTTGCTGGACCATATGCCGGTCGATGCACGCTGGTGCCTGGTGCATGCCACGCACATGGACGCGGCCGAATACGCGGCAGCGGCCGCATCGCAGGCGGTGGCGGGGCTGTGCCCATTGACCGAAGCCAACCTGGGCGACGGCATTTTTGACCTGCCGCGCTGGCAGACCGGTGCCGGCCGCTGGGGCATTGGCTCGGACAGCCACATCGGTGTGAACGCCGCCGAAGAGCTGATGGTGCTGGAGTACAGCCAGCGCCTGCAATCGCAGCAGCGCAATGTGGCAGCCAGCGCCCAGCAGCCCCATGTGGGCAGCCATATGCTGCTGGCGGCCGTGCAGGGCGGCGCGCAGGCCAGTGGCCGTGCGGTGGCCGGCCTGGCGCTGGGGCAGCAGGCGGATTTTGTGGTGCTCGATGGCCAGCACCTGGCGCTGGCCGGGCTGCCGGCGGCCGAGCAGCTCGATGCCCATGTGTTTGCCAGCAGCCGCAGCAGTGCGGTGGCCAGTGTCTGGGTGGGCGGCCAGTGCCGCGTGGCAGACGGCCGCCACCCGCTGCACCACAGTGCGCAACGCGGCTTTGTGGCCGCGCGTACCGAACTTCTTCAGGAGACTTGATCCATGCATTTTGAAACCGACCGCGCAGCGTTTGAGTTCCGCCAAGGCACGGCGCCGCTGCTGATCTCCTTCCCCCATGTGGGCACCTATGTGCCGCCCGCGCTGGCTGAGCGCTTTACGCCCGAGGCGCGCGAGGTGCATGACACCGACTGGCATTTGCCGCTGCTGTACGCGTTTGCGCAGGAGATCGGTGCCTCGACCCTGGTGGCCACGCATTCGCGCCTGGTGGTGGACATGAACCGCTCCCCCGATGGCGCCAGCCTCTACCCCGGCCAGAGCGTCACCGGCCTGTGCCCGGTCGACACCTTTGCCGACACCCCCGTCTACCAAAGCGCCGATCTGCAGCCCGATGACGCCGAGATTGCCCAGCGCCGTGAGCAGGTCTGGCAGCCCTACCATGACCAGTTGGCCGCCGAGCTGGCCCGCATCAAGGCCGCGCATGGCGCAGCAGGCCTGTGGGATGCACATTCGATCCAGTCGGTGCTGCCGCGCTTTTTTGAGGGCAAGCTGCCCGATTTGAACCTGGGCACCAACCAGGGCGCGAGCTGCGGAGCAGGCCTGGGCGAGGCACTGCTGGACCAGGCGCGCAAGGGCGAGGCCGATGGTTTTAGCAGCGTGCTCAATGGCCGCTTTCAGGGCGGCTATATCACGCGCCACTACGGCCAGCCCGCGCAGAACGTGCATGCCATCCAGCTGGAGATGACGCAGAGCAGCTATATGCAAGAGCACATGCCCTTTGACTACCTGCCCGACGTGGCGGCCAAGGTGCAGCCCCATGTGCGCCGCATGGTGGAGCGCTTGCTGGCCTACGTGCAGCAGTCTGCGCGCTGATCTGCCCCACCAAAGAGGCAGCCAAGGCTTTCAATACAGGCCTTGGCTGCTTTGTTTTTGCTGTACCGGCATGACAGGTTTTGCCGTCCGCGGCCCGCGCCTGCACGGCAAACCGCCCGACAATAGCGGGCTATGAACACCTCTAGCACCGACAACGCGGCAGCCGCTCCTGCGGCGGCTTTCTGGACCGATCTTGAACAAGCGCTGGGCCCCCAAGGCTTTGCGCGCGGTGCGGATGCCATCCCCGCAAAGTACTGGACCGACTGGAGCGGCACGCCACCCGTGCCGCCGCTGGCGCTGCTGCGCCCGCGCAGCACCGAAGAGGTCAGCGCATTGCTGCGCATCTGCCATACCCACCGCGTGCCGGTGGTGCCCCAGGGCGGGCTGACGGGCCTGGCCGGCGCGGCGGTGCCAATCGCCCAGGGCGTGGCGGTGTCCATGGACCGCATGCACCAGATCGAGGACGTCAACGCGCGCACTGGCCTGATGACGGTGCAGGCCGGCGTCACCCTGCAAGCCGTGCAGGAAGCGGCCGTGGCGTCGGGCTGGGTGTTTGGCGTGGACCTGGGCGCACGTGGCAGCTGCCAGATTGGCGGCAATGTCTCTACCAATGCGGGCGGCAACGGTGTGCTGCAAAACGGCATGATGCGCGAGCAGGTGCTGGGGCTGGAGGTGGTGCTGGCCGATGGCACGGTGCTGCCCATGCTGCGGCCCATGCTGAAGAACAACACGGGCTACGACCTCAAGCAGTTCTTTATCGGTGCCGAGGGCACCTTGGGCATCATCACCCGCGTGCTGCTGCGCCTGCGGCCCGCGCCCCAGGCCAAGGCCACCTGCATGGTGGCGCTGCCGGGCTTTGACGAGGCGCTGGCGGTGCTGGCGCGCATGCAGGCCCGCTTTGGCAACAGCGTGGCCGCATTTGAGCTGATGTGGAGCGACTTTGTGCAGACCTCCATCCAGTGGCAAAAGCTGCAACCCGCCTTTGCGGTGCAGCACCCGCTGCAGGCGCTGATTGATGTGGATGGCAAGGACGAGGCTGCGCTGCGCGCTGCGGTGGAAGAGGCCTTGGGCGAGGCCATGGAGGCCGGCGAGGTGGTGGATGCGGTGATTGCGCAATCGAGTGAACAAGCCAAGAGCCTGTGGAAGCTGCGCGAGGCACCAGCGGAGATGACCGCCCATATGCACCCGCCGGTGAACTTTGACGTTAGCCTGCCCCAGGTGGACATTGGCCGCTTTGCCGCCGCCTGCCGCGCCGCTTTTGATGCACGCTGGCCGGGCCACCACAGCCTGTTCTTTGGCCATGTGGGCGACGGCAATCTGCATGTGACCACCGACAGCCAAACCATTAACGGCGAGGATGAGGCGCTGGAAGCCGTGCTGTATGGGTTGGTGCAGCAGTTCCAGGGCAGCGTCTCGGCCGAGCATGGCATTGGCCTGCACAAGATGCCCTACCTGGGCTTTAGCCGCACGCCCCAGGAGCTGGCCGCCATGCGGGCCATCAAGCAGGCGCTCGATCCGCTGGGGCTGATGAACCCGGGCAAGGTCTTTGCGACCGCCTGAGCCCCACGCTTTCTTTCCTGACGCCCGGCGCCTGCAGCGATGCATGCGCCGTTTTTCTTTTGTGGTGTGGGTGCGCCGGGGGGTGGGGCACCGATGTGGTGCGATGTGGCACCCAGCGACCGGCGCCGCCACCGCCCCGCATGCCTGCAGACCCCGTATGCAGGCGCTTTGCGGCCCATGGCATAGAAACTGCTACCTTTTGAAACAAACCCGCAATGGATGACAACGTACAAAGGGGATGGCATGCAAATGGTGCAGATGGCAGCGATTGACAAGGCCGACACGGCCTGGATCTTGGTCTCGACGGTGTTGGTCTTGCTGATGACCCTGCCGGGCATTGCCCTCTTTTATGCCGGCCTGGTGCGGCGCAAGAACGTGGTCAACACCTTGGTGGCGGTGTTTGCCGTGGCGGCGGTGGTGTCACTCACCTGGTTTGCGGTGGGCTATTCGCTGGCGTTCAGCAAGTCGTCGGCCTGGCTGGGCGGGCTGGACCGGGCCTGGTTCTCGGCCATGCGGCTGGATGCGGCAGCGGGCACCGTCTCGGTCAGCCACCTGGCGCCCAACATCCCCGAAGCGTTGTATGCGCTGTTCCAGATGGCCTTTGCCGTCATCACCACCACCTTGATCATTGGCGCCGTGGTCGAGCGCATGCGCTTTTCGGCGCTGCTGCTGTTCTCGGCGCTGTGGAGCGTGCTGGTCTACGCGCCCATCGCCCATTGGGTGTGGGAAAGCGAGGGCTGGCTCAACAAGCTGGGCGCGCTGGACTTTGCCGGCGGCGCGGTGGTGCACGTCAATGCCGGCGTCTCGGCCCTGGTCTGCGCGGCCATGCTGGGCCGGCGCCAGGGCTATGGCCGCCAGGCCTTTGAGCCGCACAGCCTGGGCTGGACGGCGATGGGCGCAGCCCTGCTGCTGATTGGCTGGTTTGGCTTTAACGCGGGCTCTGCCCTGTCGGCCGATGGGCGGGCTGCGCTGGCGATGCTGGTGACCATGGTGGCGGCCGCTGCTGGCGCGCTGTCCTGGATGCTGGTGGAGTGGTGGGTGCGCGGCGCCCCCACCTTGCTGGGCGTGCTCTCGGGCCTGATTGGCGGCCTGGTGGCTATCACCCCCGCAGCCGGTTTTGTGCAGGTGGGCGGCGCGGTCGCCATTGGCCTGATCGCGGGCGTGGCCTGCTTTTGGGGCGCCACCTGGCTCAAGCGCCGGCTGGGCGTGGATGATTCCCTCGATGTATTTGGTGTGCACGGCGTGGGCGGCATTGCCGGCTCGCTGCTCACCGCCTTGTTTGCCGACCGCGCTATTGCCGGCGTGGATGCCACGGTGCTCAACCAGCTGGTGGCCGTGGCGGCGGTGGCCGTCTATAGCGCAGCGGGCACCGCTATTTTGCTGACCATCATCCGCGTGCTGCTGCCTTTGCGGGTAACGGCGCAGCAGGAGCTGGATGGGCTGGATCAGAGCCTGCACCAGGAAAGCCAGCACTGAGTTGACATGCGCGGTGCCGCTCTGTGCCGCCGCGCCACCGGGCTGCGCCGCCTTGGGCGCGCGGCCTGCCCATCAGGTTCTGCCACGAAGGAGCTTGTATGAACGACAGTGAGCGCCTGGCCATCGCCGCGCATTTGCATGTGGCCCTGCGCCGCAAGACCGGCCGGGTGACCGATACCGAATGGATGGCCAGCGATACCGCCTACGGCCAGGCGATGGCCCAGTTTGCGCTGAGCCATGCCCGCAGCAAGCAGGATGAGGAACTGGAGCGGCTGGCGCAGCGTTTTGCCGCCAGCCTGCCAGGCGCTGTGGCACCGGCAGCCGCTGTGACGGCGGTGGTGGCCGCGCCTGCAGCCGATCCCGCTGCGCCGGGTCTGCTGGCCTCGGCCAAGCGCTATGTGGGCGGGCTGCGTTGAATGGATTGCAAGAGAGGGAGGGAAGGGGAAGCCTAGGAGCCGAGAATGATCAGAATGACCAAGATGGATCAAATGATCCAATAATTTATTGAAAAATTACAAATGATCCTTATACTGTGCGTATCGCTGCCGGCGCAGGGCTGGTGACGCATTGTCAAGGAGTGCTCGCATGAGCCATGTCATCCATCGTTCTCTGGCCCAGGTTCCTCTTGTCGCGGTGGGCGGCAAAGGGGTGGAGTTGTTTGACCAGGCCGGCAAGGCCTACCTCGATGCCAGCGGCGGCGCGGCGGTATCGTGCCTGGGCCATGCCCACCCGGATGTACTGGCAGCGATGCACCGCCAGCTCGACCAGCTGGCCTATGCCCACACCAGCTTTTTCACCACCGAGGTGCAAGAGGCGCTGGCCGACCACCTGGTCGCGCATGCGCCCGCGGGCATGACCGAGGTGTACTTTGTCTCTGGTGGATCGGAAGCGGTGGAAGCGGCGCTGAAAATGGCGCGCCAGTATTTTGTCGAGATCGGCCAGCCCGAGCGCACGCACTTTGTGGCGCGCCGCCAAAGCTACCACGGCAACACTCTGGGTGCCTTGGCCGTGGGCGGCAATGCATGGCGCCGCAAGCAGTTTGCGCCCATCCTGATGGACGTGGGCCGTGTGGCCCCCGCCTATGAATACCGTGACCGGCTGGACGGCGAGAGCCAGCCCGCCTATGTGGCCCGCTTGCTGGCCGAGATTGATGCCCAGTTCCAGGCCCTGGGCCCGGACAAGGTGATCGCCTTTGTCGCCGAGCCCGTGGTGGGCGCGACCCTGGGCGCGGTGGCGGCCCCTGCTGGCTACTGGCAAGGTCTGCGTGCGCTCTGTGACCGCTATGGCATCTTGCTGATTGCCGACGAGGTGATGTGCGGCATGGGCCGCACCGGCACCCTGCATGCCGTGGAGCAAGAGGGCATCAGCCCCGACATGATGACGGTTGCCAAGGGCCTGGGTGGCGGCTACCAGCCGATTGGCGCGGTGCTGGCGCAGCACAAGATCGTCGATGCCATGCGCAGCGGTAGTGGCCTGTTCCAGCATGGCCACACCTATATTGGCCATGCGATGGCAGCCGCCGCTGCGCTGGCGGTGCAGCAGGTGATACAGCGCGACCAGCTGCTGCCCCAGGTGCTGGCGCGCGGCGCCTATCTGCAAAAGCAATTGCATGCACGTTTTGACGACCACCCGCATGTGGGCGATATCCGCGGCCGTGGCCTGTTCTGGGGCGTGGAGCTGGTGCAGGACCGCAGCAGCAAGGCGACGTTCGCGCCAGCCCTCAAGCTGCACGCCAAGATCAAGGCGCAGGCCATGGCCCATGGCTTGCTGTGCTACCCCATGGGTGGCACCATTGACGGCCTGCACGGCGACCATGTGCTGCTGGCGCCGCCCTTTATCAGCAGCGAGGCCGAGCTGGACCAGGTGGTGGACCGCCTGGGCGATGCCATCGACAAGGTGCTGGCCCAGCAGGCCGTGGCTGCCTGAACCTCCGTTGATTTTCCCGATCTGAAAGAACCGCCTGATGACGCCCTCCCAGGACCGCATGCCGCCCTTGCCCCCCGAGGCTTGGAGCGAAGAACAGCGCCGCTATGCCCAGCCCATCATTGATGGCCCGCGTGGCGCGCTGATATCGCCCTTTGTGCCCTTGCTGCGCAGCCCCGAGCTGATGGACCACACCCAGCGCCTGGGCGAGTACCTGCGCTACCGCAGCGCCATCGGTGTGCGATTGACCGAGCTGGCGATTTTGGTGACCGCGCGGCAATGGACGCAGCAGGTGGAATGGGCCATCCATGTGCCGATTGCGCTGCGCGAAGGCATCAGCCAGGCGACCGTGGATGCCGTGGCCCAAGGCCGCCGCCCGGAGGCCATGCCCGAGGACGAGGCCGTTGTGCATGACTTCTGCATCGAGCTGCACCAGCAGCGCCAGGTGAGTGATGCGACCTGGGCCCGTGCCCAGCAGCGGTTTGGCGACAAGGGCGTCATGGACCTGGTCGGCATCAATGGCTACTACAGCCTGCTGTCGATGGTGATGAATGCGGCGCGCACGGCGGTGCCTGCATCGACGGCGCAGCCACTGGCGCCTTTGGGTTGATGGCCGTGCATCACCGACAATCGGGGGATGCGTTTTTCTTCTGATAACCCGCCCAGCTGGTCTCTTGAACCGCTGACCGCGCAGCACCTCGATGGCCTGATGCAGGTCCAGCTGGCCTGCTATGGCGCGGATTTTATGGAAAGTGCCGCGCTGTATGCGGCGCGGCTGGCCAGCCCCCTGCAGTGCTCCCTGGTCATCGTGCAGGGCAGTGAGGTGCTGGCCTATCTGGCCGCCTACCGCTCGGTGCTGGGCAAGGTGACGCCCCTGCATGGCGGCTTTGCCTGTGCATCGGCAGTCGATACGCTGTACCTGCATGACATGGCGGTGGCCCCCGACCGCGCCGGCGAAGGCCTGGCCTCCGCCCTGCTGCAAGCCCTGCTGCAGCAGGCGCAGGCCGATGGGCTGCGCTACTCGGCGCTGGTGTCCGTGATGGGCTCGCAGCCGTACTGGCAACGCAAGGGCTATGCGCCGCTGATGCCCTGGTCGGCACAGCACAGAGAGGCCTTGCGCAGCTACGGAGACGATGCGCAGTACATGGCGCAGACCTTGGCCTGAACGCGGTCTCGGGCGATCAGCGTCCATCCCATGGGGCGATGGTTGTGCAGAGGATCCCTCACAGGCGTAAAAAAGGCCAGCATTTGCTGGCCTGCGGATCTTGCTTTTACCCAGACGCTTACTGGTGGATGTTGCCTTCAACGGCGTTGACGCGCACTTCCACTTCGGTATTGGCGGCATTGATGATCTTGACGTCATAGGTCAGCACGCCCAGGTGGTCGTCCAGATCCACGTCGATGGCCTTGCCGGGGGTGTGCTTCAAGGCGGTGGCGATGGCGTCGTTGATGCCAATCTTGGC
Source organism: Comamonas sp. BIGb0152 (assembly GCF_024809975.1). Classification (GTDB taxonomy): domain Bacteria; phylum Pseudomonadota; class Gammaproteobacteria; order Burkholderiales; family Burkholderiaceae_C; genus Comamonas. The sequence continues at coordinate 308,646 of NZ_JANUDY010000006.1, read as the reverse complement.
GGCAGCCAGGCGGTCGGTATCCTTTTTCTCGGCGGCGCCATCGTCCTTGTTTTCCATTACCTTGGCGGCGTCCAGCGCGCTGAACTTGAGCTTGATCTCACGGCCCTGGGCGTTCACGCCGCTGACTTCGTAGATGGGCTGCTTTTTCTTGGTATCGATCTCGGCCTTGAGTACCTTGAGGCCATGCTGGCTTTGCGCGCTCTGGATGGCCTGGGTCAGGTCAAAGCGGGCGGCTTGTACGGCAGCCAGCTTTTCTGCGGTGCTGGCAAAGGCGCTGCCGCTCAGCGATGCCAGAGCGAGCGTCAAAGCCAAGGCGGTGTTGGAGAGGGTGCGTTGCATGGTGAATCCTTTCAAGCTTTTTAGAAAAATCGATAGCTATTATGAATAATTTAAATAGGCTTGCATTTCCAATAGCAGAGGCATTGTCTGGCTTCAGCAAAGGCCGTTGGGTCGGCGGTGGCCCTGCACGGACGTAGGCCAAGACTGGCATACCGGACGCATGCAACGGCAGGCCGCTAAAATGCGGCCTTTGTCGCTTTTCCTCTTCCACTCCCATGGTCAACAATCAGAATATGGCGAATGCGATCCGCGCACTCGCAATGGATGCCGTTCAACAAGCCAATTCGGGCCACCCCGGTGCACCGATGGGCATGGCCGATATGGCAGTGGCCTTGTGGAGCAAGCACCTCAAGCACAACCCCCTCAATCCCCAGTGGATCAACCGCGACCGCTTCATCCTGTCGAACGGCCACGGCTCCATGCTGATCTATGCACTGCTGCACCTGACCGGCTACGACCTGCCGATCAGCGAACTGAAGAACTTCCGCCAGCTGCACAGCAAGACCCCCGGCCACCCCGAAGTGGACATCACCCCCGGCGTAGAGACGACCACCGGCCCGCTGGGCCAGGGCGTGACCAACGCGGTGGGCTTTGCGCTGGCAGAAAAGCTGCTGGCCGCTGAATTCAACCGCCCCGGCCACGATGTGGTGGACCACCACACCTATGTGTTCCTGGGCGATGGCTGCCTGATGGAAGGCATCAGCCATGAAGCCTGCGCACTGGCTGGCGCCTGGAAGCTGAACAAGCTGATCGCGCTGTATGACGACAACGGCATCTCCATCGACGGCAAGGTGCAGCCTTGGTTTGTGGACAACAGCGCCCAGCGTTTTGAAGCCTACGGCTGGAACGTGATCGGCCCGATCGACGGCCACGACCCCAAGGCCGTGAGCGATGCGATCGCCAAGGCCAAGAAGGTCGCAGACAAGCCCACGTTCATCATCTGCAAGACGTCCATCGGCAAGGGCAGCCCCAACCGCCAAGACACCAGCAAGGCCCACGGCGAGCCCCTGGGTGCCGAAGAAATCGGCCTGACCCGCGCTGCACTGGGCTGGAGCTCGGCACCGTTCGAGATCCCTGCCGATGTCTACGAAGCCTGGGACCACAAGACCTTTGGCGCCAAGGCCGAATCCACCTGGGATGCGCAGTTTGCCGAATACGCCAAGGCCTTCCCCGAGCTGGCTGCTGAACTGAAGCGCCGCATGGCCGGTGACTTGCCCAAGCAGTTTGCCCAAGTGGCCGTGGAAGCCGTGGCCCAAGCCCACACCCAGGGCGAGACCGTGGCCAGCCGCAAGGCCAGCCAGCTGGCACTGGAAGCCTTTACCGCTGCCATGCCTGAGCTGCTGGGCGGCTCGGCCGACCTGACCGGCTCCAACCTGACCAACACCAAGTCGACCCCCGCTTTCCGCGTGGATGACAGCGGCGCCGTGGTCAAGACCGAAGACGGCAAGATTGGCCGCCACATCAACTACGGTGTGCGCGAGTTCGGCATGGCCGCCATCATGAACGGCGTGGCGCTGCATGGCGGCTTCATCCCCTACGGTGGCACCTTCCTGACCTTCAGCGACTACAGCCGCAATGCCATCCGCATGGCTGCGCTGATGAAGCGCCGCGTGATCCATGTCTTCACCCACGACTCCATCGGTCTGGGCGAAGATGGCCCCACCCACCAGTCGATCGAGCACGCCGCCAGCCTGCGCCTGATCCCGAACCTGGATGTGTGGCGCCCGGCCGATACGGCCGAGACCACCGTGGCCTGGAGCGTGGCACTGACCAACCGCAACAAGCCCACGGCCCTGCTGCTGTCGCGCCAGAACCTGCCTTATGCGCCCAAGAATGGCGACGCCATCGGCAACATCAGCCGCGGTGCCTATGTGCTGTCCGAGCCTGCGGATATCGGCATGAACAAGAAGGCGCAAGCCGTCATCATCGCCACCGGCTCCGAAGTGCAGCTGGCCCTGAAGGCCCAGCGCCTGCTGGCCGAGCGCAAGATTGCCGCGCGCGTGGTCTCCATGCCCAGCACGACGACCTTTGACCGCGAAGACGTGGCCTACAAGAGCAGCGTGCTGCCCGCCGGCCTGCCGCGCGTGGCGGTGGAGATGGGTGTGACCGACTCCTGGTGGAAGTACGGCTGCGCTGCGGTGGTGGGCATTGATTCCTACGGCGAATCGGCCCCCGCTGGCGTGCTGTTCGAACACTTTGGCTTTACGCCGGAGAACGTGGCCAACACCGTGCAAGTGGCGCTGCAAAAGCGTTAATCGCTGATCGCCACAGAAACGCAAGACGCAAATCGCAAGACGCAGGGATGCGGGCCGCAGGGCCTGTACCCTGCGTTTTTTTGTGTCTCGGTGGAAGGGGCTGCTTGAGGTAGGCCTAAGAACCTGTTCAAAGTCTCCTCGCGCCGCGACAGTGTCTTTGCGAGATGGGATGCGAGGGGGGCGCCTAGCCGCGCAGCGCGCAGCCAATAGCCAGCTATTGGCAAGCGTTGTAACGAAGCAGACCGCTCCCTTCCCGGGCAGCGCAAAGCCACTGTCCCTACGGGTTGGAGTGAAATCGGGCGATTTCTTCGCGCTGGCCCTTGCTTGCACCCCGGTGCAAGCTGCGTTCCATCGCTTCGAACTCATCCCGATTGCACTCCAACGCGGCTGCGTAGAGACTTTGAACAGGTTCTAAGGCCCCCGCGCTTATCTGCGCAGGTTTTCGCCGCCGTGGCGGTGCGATTGGCTGGGCTCGGCGGCCACATCGAAGGCGATAAAGGCCAGCACCAACTGCACGCCCAAAATGATGGGCAGGGCGCTGACCATGACGGTGCCCGCTGTGGTGGCCACATTGGAGACGATGGACTGCGTCCAGTGGAACAGGCCAAACACGGTGCCCCAGGTGATCAGCAGCAGGCCCAGGGGCAGCTCCAGCGAGGCCACGGACATGCCGCGCAAATAGTAGTTGTAGAAAATACGCTTGCAGAAATTGCGCAGGTGGCCGGCCATGAACTCGGTCAGCACCTTGTGGATCTTGAGGTTGCTGACCTCGTCCTCGTAGCGGGAATCGATGGGGATGTCCAGCACCACCGCGCGCACCGTGTTCAGGCGGAACAGCATGTCGGTTTCGAAAAAATAGCGCTGGCTGATCTTGTGCAGCGGCAGCTGCGCGGCCGTGCTGGCGGCAATGGCGGTAAAGCCATTCGTCGGGTCAAAACTGCTCCAGTAGCCCGACGAGAACTTGGTCATGAACGACAGCACCGCATTGCCAAAGATGCGAATGCGCGGCATGCGGGTGATCTTCTCCAGGTCAAAAAACCGGTTGCCCTTGGTGTAATCGGCCCGGCCGCTGGCAATGGGTGCCACAAAGCGCGGCACCAGGGTCGGGTCCATCTGCCCGTCGCCATCGATCTTGACGAGGATGTCAAAGCCATCGGCAATGGCTGCGCGGTAGCCCGCCATGACGGCGCCGCCCACGCCCAGGTTGGTCTCGTTGAACAGCACACGCACGCGCGGGTCTTGGCCGTGGTCCTGCACAAAGCGGCCGCTGCCGTCGGGGCAGCGGTCATCCACGATATAGATGCCGTCCACCTCCGGGCCGATCTCCGCAATCACCGCCAGGATATGGCGCGTCACCTTGTAGCAAGGGATGACGACCGCGACGCGCGGGCGGGGGGGTGAGGAGGGAGTCGACAGGCTCATGGCTTTGGAGGGGGTAGCCCAGTGTCTGGGGCCGTGTTGCTGCAGGCTGCTGAAAATGGCTGGAAAGCTTCCCAGGCTGCCAGCGATTGTTGCACAGCCTGGCAGGCTGGCGACAATCGCTGCGCCAGCCTGCCTGCGCGGGTCAGGGCGCTGTCGCCTGTGCAATGGCCCACTATTCCAGGGCACAGCCAGTGTTCTCTACAATACGCGGCAAAATCAGACCGACCCGCCCCTGCACCGTGCTGGGTTGCAGAGGGTTGGCGTGTTTGGCCAGTTCGGCGGGCGGCGTTGGCAGCAGCGAGCGCAAGCCCCGACCGGCGGGCATGCGGCATTTCATTACTTGGAGATCACTATGGCAATCAAGGTAGGCATCAACGGCTTTGGCCGTATCGGCCGCAATGTGCTGCGCTCTGCAGTGCAGAATTTTTCCGATATCGAAATCGTTGGCATCAACGACTTGCTGGAGCCCGACTACCTGGCCTACATGCTGCAGTACGACAGCGTGCACGGCCGCTTCCAGGGCACGGTTGCCGTCGAGGGCAACACCTTGATCGTCAACGGCAAGAAGATTCGCCTGACGCAAGAGCGCGACCCTGCGAACCTGAAGTGGGACGAAGTCGGCGCCGATGTGGTGATCGAGTCCACCGGCTTGTTCCTGACCAAGGAAACGGCGCAAAAGCACATCGATGCGGGCGCCAAGAAGGTGATTCTGTCGGCCCCATCGAAGGACGACACCCCCATGTTCGTGTTTGGCGTGAACTGCAAGACCTATGCCGGTCAGGCCATCATCTCCAACGCATCCTGCACCACCAACTGCCTGGCGCCCGTGGCCAAGGTGCTGAATGACAAATGGGGCATCAAGCGCGGCCTGATGACCACGGTGCACGCAGCGACTGCCACGCAAAAGACCGTGGACGGCCCGTCGAACAAAGACTGGCGCGGCGGCCGTGGCATTCTGGAAAACATCATCCCATCGAGCACGGGCGCTGCCAAGGCCGTGGGCGTGGTGATTCCTGAGCTGAACAAGAAGCTGACCGGCATGTCCTTCCGCGTGCCGACCTCGGACGTATCCGTGGTCGACCTGACCGTGGAGCTGAACAGCGAAGCGACCTACGAAGAGATCTGCGCCGAGATGAAGGCCCAGTCGCAAGGCGCTCTGAAGGGCGTGCTGGGCTACACCGAAGACAAAGTAGTGGCCACCGACTTCCGTGGCGAGACCTGCACCTCGGTGTTCGACGCCGAAGCCGGCATTGCCCTGGACAAGACCTTTGTGAAGGTCGTCTCCTGGTACGACAACGAGTGGGGCTACTCGAACAAGTGCCTGGAGATGGTGCGCGTTATCGCTGCCAAGTAAGCACGGTTGGCGCCCCGGGCGCAGGCCTCGGGCACTACACACAACACCCAGACAACCAGCACCGACCCCGGTGCTGGTTTTTTTGTGCCCGTTGGCAACTGCCGCGCTGTGCATGGCGCGACCCCTGGGTATATATTTCCCCATCTATCGACAGGAGACCATTGACTATGGCGCAGCAGGCACAAGCACAGGCACAAAGTACCCCTAACGCGTACCGCGTGGATCTGCACAATCCGCAGGGCCATGTATGGCATGGCGATGAGCCGCAGGCCGTCGGCGGTGGCGATAGCGCCCCCAGCCCCATGCAGCTGCTGCTGTCGGCCTTGGGTGCCTGCACAACGATTACGGTGCAGATGTATGCACAGCGCAAGCAGTGGCCGTTGACGGCGGTGAAAGTGGATTTGGCACTGAACCCGGATGGTGGGGCTGCATCGGGCAACGAGATTGTGCGCAGCATTCACCTGGAAGGTGATCTGAGCGAAGAGCAGCGCAGCCGGCTCCAACAAATAGCCGAGGCCTGCCCGGTGCACAAGTTGCTGGTGGGAGAGGTGGGGGTGGTCACGGCGCTGACTTGAGGCTGGCCGGACACCCGGGGAGTCAAAGCAGGCCGTGTGGCGGCGTGCTTCTAAAGAGCAGCGTGCGCTGCCTTATTGCACAACGATGTTTTGGTGGTCGATGTGGTAGTCAAAGTCGGGCTTGGCCAGCGATACGGTGACCGGTTGGCCTTCGATGGTCCAGGACAGCACAAAACTGGCGATGGCCGTCGAGACATCGACTTCCATGGGGCTGGGAATGGTCTCGAGCTGGCCGTCTCCGATACGGTGCTGAACAATACCTACCACGCGAGCCTTGAAGTTCTCGGGGTAGTTATGGGAGTGTTGAGTCGTCATTGCTTGTCTCCTGTCAATGAGGGGGCACCGAATTCCAGCTTGGCAGCAGCTGCTGCCAAGCCGGGGTGAGGAAAGCTGCCAGCACGACCTGGCAAATCTGAGAGTTGCACCGGCTGCAAGGGCGAACCCCTGTGCGCCTGAAGTCGCGCCTGCAGCTTGCGGGCGCTAACACGTTGGGATATGTGGCAGCCATGCCCTCTCTGGTCACAACTGCCGCACCACTTGTTTGTACCATACTGCCAAGGCAGTCCTGTGTAGGCCTGTTTCGGCGGACTTTGCGCGTGCTTGGCACAAGGGGGCCCTGCTGCAAAACTCCCGGCGGTGTTTTGAACGCGGTCTCGCGTCCATCCCGGTGGCGAGGGGTGGTGCAGAGGATGCCCACTCCCGCCGTTCCCCCCATGAAGGAGATTGACTATGGATAGCAAGGCATTGAGGCATTACCCCGGTCGCGTCGCGGATGTGGGGGGCGTGCCGGTGTTGCGCGCACTGCCCCAGCGCGGCCGGCGCATGGTGGGCGCCTGGTGTTTTCTGGACCATGCGGGCCCCTCGCATTTTGAGAACGGGCCCGGCATGCAAGTGGGCCCGCATCCGCACACCTGCTTGCAGACTTTTACCTGGATGATCGAAGGGGAAATCCTGCACCGCGACAGCCTGGGCAGCGAGCAGCCGATTCGCCCCGGTCAGGTCAACCTGATGACGGCCGGCAAGGGCATTGCGCACTCGGAAGAGAGCCTGGGCAAGCCCGATTTCCATGCCGTGCAGCTGTGGATTGCGCTGCCCAAGGAGCAGCGCTTGATGCCGCCGCGTTTTCAGCACTACCCGCAGCTGCCCCGGCTGCACGAGCAGGGCCTGCAGATGACGGTGCTGGCGGGTGACTGGCTGGGCCAGCAGGCGCCTACCGAGGTGCACAGCCCCTTGGTAGCGGTGGATATGGAGGCCGAGCAGGCCAGCCACGCTACGTTGGAACTACGGCCTGATTTTGAATATGCGCTGCTGTGCCTTTACGGCGATCTGCAGGTCAACGGCGAGCCGGCCCCCAGCAATGAACTGGTCTTCCTGCCCGATGGGCAGCGCAGCGTGGATCTGCAGTGCGGCGCCGGCAGCCGCTGCATCTTGCTGGGTGGTACGCCCTATGAAGGCGGCGTGATGATCTGGTGGAATTTTGTCGGCCAGAGCCAGCAAGAGATCGAAGGCTTTTTGCACGACTGGCAGCGCGGCGAGGGCTTTGGCGCGCCGGTGGCATCGCCGCTGCCGGCGCTGGTGGCGCCGTCGCTCGATGGGGTGCATTTGCGCAGCCCGGGCGAGGCAGCTGCTGCGGACTGAGCGGCGCGGCTAGGAAGGCTGCGCAGTGCGGCGGTGCAAGGTAAACGGCGGGAGGCTGGCCAGCAGCCGCTGGCCATAGCCGGTGCGCACCAGGCGCTTGTCGTAGCAGTAGACATGGGCCTGGTCCACCTCGGTGCGTATCGCACGGCCCACCCATTGGGCCAGGCGAATGGCGGTGGCGGGCACCACGATCTCGCTGAAAGGGTCGCGGCCCGAGTTTCTCAGCCATTCGGCTCGGGCCTCGTCGACCGGGTCATCGGGTGGGGCAAAAGGCAGCTTGGTGATAAACAGCGATTCGCACAGCGCGCCGGGCAGGTCCAGCCCTTCGCCAAAGCTTTGCATGCCAAAGATGATGGAGGGCAGGCCGGCAGCTACGCGCTCGCGGTGCTGGTGCAGCAGCTGGCTGCGGGGCAAGGTGTTTTGCACCAGCACATGCTGGCGCATGGCGGTGGGCAGCGCGTCAACGGCCAGGCGCATCTGCTCGCGCGAGGTGAACAGCACCAGGCCGCCCGATTGCACCTGGGCCAGGTCTTCGAGCAGCGCATCCACCATCTCGCTGGCAAACTGCTGGGGCGTGCGTGGGTCGGCCTGGGTCTCGGTCACCACCAGCGTGCCTTGCTCGGCGTAGTTGAAGGGGCTGGCGACTTCCAAGGTGGAGACGGACGGGTCGTTGTACAGGCCCGATTCGCGCAGAAAGAAATCGAACTGGCCGCCGCTGGTGAGCGTGGCCGAGGTGAGCACCGCGCCGCGCACCTGGTTCCACAGATGGTGGCGCAAGGTGGAGCCGGGGATTACCGGGCTGGCATAGGCCTTGATGGCGACAAAATCGCCCACGACATCCAGGGTGAACCACTTGGCAGCCGGCACGCTGCCCTGGGGGGCATCCTGCAGCAGCAGCTGGGTGGTGTCGTGCACGGCCTCCAGGCGCGGGGCCAGGCTGCCGACCTGGGCATACAGGGTGGACAGGCGCTTGGCCTCATCGGGTCGGTCACGCATCTGCGCGCGCAAGGCCTTGGAGATGGCCTGCAGCACATCCAAAAAGGCGCTGGCATGGTGGGCGGCCTGGGCCAGCGGCTCGACCAGCCCAGGCGGTAGCTCGCCCCGGGGCAGGCGCACACGCGCAGGGCCACGGCCGCCCGATTGCAGCTGCTGGCGCATGCCCTCGCCGTACTCGTCCATCACCAGCCGGGCGCAATCCTGCAAATGCTGGTGCAGTTGGCCCGAGTGGCGCGGGATGTCGGCAATCTCGCTGACTTCAACCAGCGCCCCCACGCGCTGCGCGCGGCTGGCGAGCTTGTCGATCCAGGTGAGCTGGCTGAGGTTCATCTCGCAGGCAAACTGGGACAGCGCGGTGGCGGGCAGGTGGTGGGCCTCGTCCAGGATCAGCAGGCAGTTGTCCAGCTCGGGCAGCAGGCGCGCGCCCAAAGTCGACAGCAGCAGATCATGGTTGGCCACCAGCACCTGGGCCTGCACCAGGTCCTTGCGCTTTTCGTAGTAGCTGCAGCTGCCAAACACCGGGCAGTGCTTGCCGGTGCAGGAGCTGCCTTCGGCCGCCACGGGGCTCCAGACCTCGGGCTCGGGTGGTGTGTCCAGGCTGTCGCGGTCGCCATCCCAGCCCCGGGTGGCCAGTGCATCGGCCATGCTGGTGTAGAACTGCAGCCGCGCGGCGTTTTCCTGCGGACTGCGCTGCGCCTGGCGTGCTTGCGCGGCTTCTTCGGGGAAGAAGTCATCGTCGATGGGCTCAGCGCCATCGGCGCCATCGCCCTGGGCCACGCTGGCCAGGCGCTCCAGCTTGAGCTTGCAGACATAGCGGCCCCGGCCCTTTGCCAGTGCATATTTGAATGGCTGGTCCATCTGCTGGGCGAGCGCCGGCAAATCCTTGCTGACCAACTGCTCTTGCAGCGCAACCGTGGCCGTCGAGATGAGCACGCGCGTGCCCCGCTCCAGCGCCATCGCGATCGCAGGCAGCGCATAAGCCAGCGACTTGCCGACGCCGGTCCCCGCCTGGATCACCGCAATCGACCGCTGCGGCTCTTCGTCCTCTTCAAGCTTGCCCAGCTGGGCAGCGGCAAAGGTCTCGGCCACTTTCTCCGCCATCAGCCGCTGACCGGGGCGCGAGCGAAAACCACCCTCCACATTCACCATGCGATCGAAGGCGGAAACAGCGTTGCGGGCCCATTCAGAACTAGACATAGGCGGGGAGTGTGGCATGGATTGGCCCTTGGGGCGGGTACTGGGGTTTTATGCGGTAGTTGGCAGTTACCGGCAGCCCAGGAGGACCGTAACCGAGGATTTCAGAGGTGGATCCCATTGCCAAGCAGTGACATTTGGCTGCATTCCCAGGCGTGCCTGCACAGTAGAATCATGCGGCTGTTCAAATAAGCTATTTGAGCGGGGTAAAAGAATTTTCTGTTTCAGGCAGTAAAGACTGCTCCAGTGGGGACATCAGCCCTGGGCGGCGCGGTATGTCCATGTGAATCAAGGTTGGAATGGCCAATTATCAAATAACGACCACAGTCCTTGGCGTGCTTTTTGCCGCTGTCATTCTGTTTCTGATCCGTGGCGACAGGCTGTATTTGCGCCTGGGCTTGTTCTGGATGGCGGTGGCCTTGCTAGCAGTGCTGCTGGGGGTATGGCCGCGCCTGCTGGACAACTTTGCCGACGGCCTGGGCATCCGCTACTCGCCCACCTTGTTGCTGGTGTGTGCCGTTGGCGCTTTGTTTATCAAGGCCCTGCATGCGGACATGGTCAACACCCGCATCGAGCGCCAGGTACGCCGCCTCAACCAGAGCCTGGCGCTGCTGCAAATCAAAAACCAGCACGCCGCCAACGACAAGCGCTGAGGCGCTGCCGTAAGCTTATTCGCTGAGATTTCCGAATGCCAAAACTAACGCCCGTCATCCTCTGTGGTGGCAGTGGAACCCGCCTGTGGCCTTTGTCGCGTGAGCACTATCCCAAGCAGTTTCTGAGCTTGGCTGGCGATGGCCAATCCATGCTGCAGAACACGGCGCTGCGCTTGCAAGGCGTCCACCCCAGCATTGTGCAAACCGCACCGGTGCTGGTCTGCAATGCCGACCACCGCTTTTTGGCCGCCCAGCAACTGCAAGAGCAGGGCATTGCAAACGCCAAGCTGGTGCTGGAGCCTGCCGGCAGAAATACCGCCCCCGCATTGACCTTGGCCGCCTTGGCGGCAGACCCGGATGCCGTTTTGCTGGCCATGCCCGCCGACCATGTCATGACGCGGCCCGAGCAACTGCACCGCGCGGTAGAAGCAGCTTGGCCGCTGGCCAGCGAAGGTGCGATGGTGACCTTTGGCATTGTGGCCAACCGCCCAGAGACCGGTTACGGCTATATCCAAAAAGGCGCTGCAGACAGCAAGGGTGCGTTTGGCATCGAAAGCTTTGCCGAGAAGCCAACCTTGGAGCTGGCCGAGCAGTACCTGCGCAGCGGCCAGTACCTGTGGAACAGCGGTTTGTTCATGGTGCGCGCCGACCAGTGGCTCAAGGCCATGGCCGCCCTGCAGCCCAGCATGCTGCAGGCCTGCGAGCATGCCATGGCGCAGAGCAGCCGGGATATGGATTTTATCCGCCCCCACAGCGAGCTGTTTGCCGCCTGCCCCTCCGACTCCATCGATTACGCCGTGATGGAAAAGCTGCCGGTGTGCCCTGAGCTGGGTGTGCCCGCGCGCGTGGTGCCGTTGGATGCGGGTTGGTCCGACCTGGGAGCCTGGGATGCCCTGTGGGATGTGCTGCCCCGCGATGCGCAAGGCAATGCCGGCAGCGGCGAGACCCTGGCCATCGATACCAGCAACAGCTTGCTGTTCTCCGAGAGCCGTTTGATTGCTGCCGTGGGCCTGAACAATGTCGTGGTGGTTGAAACGCCGGACGCAGTACTGGTGGCGGACAAATCCCGCACCCAGGATGTCAAGAAAGTGGTGGCCGAGCTAAAAGCCCAAAACCGCAGCATTGCATCGGCTCACCGCAAGGTGCACCGCCCCTGGGGCTGGTATGACAGCATTGACAGTGGTAGCCGCTTCCAGGTCAAGCGGATTGTGGTCAACCCTGGCGCGCAGCTGAGCCTGCAGATGCACCACCACCGCGCTGAACACTGGATTGTGGTCAAGGGTACGGCCCAGGTGACCAATGGTGACCAGACCTTCCTGCTTGGCGAGAACGAATCCACCTTCATTCCTCTGGGCCACGTCCACCGTCTGGCCAACCCGGGCATGGTGCCGTTGGAGATCATTGAAGTGCAATCGGGAAGTTACCTGGGCGAGGACGATATTGTTCGGTTTGAGGATCCATATGGACGGGCTTCCCTGATCCCTGCCACAGAGCTTGAGAAAAAACGCCCCTGAAACTTGGCATCACAACACCTGTGAGGTCTTTGTCTATTTTCACTGCATCGTGCAAGCTTCAAATACGATGACGAAAAATTTCCTATGAACATATTCCATGACCGAAATTCAATGTCTCCGATGGCCATTGTGCGCTCGATCAAGGCCCATGCTAGCCTGATTATCGAGCTGATCAAGCGGGATATTATCGGCCGCTACCGAGGCTCATTCATGGGCTTGCTGTGGTCCTTTTTTAACCCGGTTTTGATGTTGTTGGTGTACACCTTTGTATTTGGCATTATTTTTAAATCTCGCTGGCCAGGCGGGACAGGGTCGACATCAGAGTATGCGCTGGTATTGTTTTCTGGATTGATTATTTTTAACTTTTTCTCCGAGTGCATTGCCAAAGCTCCAGGGTTGATTACAGGTAACACGGGTTATGTCAAGAAGATAATTTTTCCCTTGGAAATTTTGCCTGTGGTTGCAATCGGTGCTGCCTTCTTTCATTTTTGTATCAGTTTCGCAGTTTGGCTGTTGTTCTATACCGTATTTTTTGGGTTGCCACAGACGACATTGCTCCTGTTGCCGGTAGTGATTCTGCCTTTGCTCTTCATTATTTTAGGGTTGAGCTGGTTTCTTTCTTCTCTGGGGGTTTATCTGCGTGATGTGAGTCATGTCATCGGTATTGTTCTGATGGTCATGATGTTTATGACTCCTATTTTTTATTCAATTTCAGCATTGCCTGAAAAATACCGTGGCATTCTTAGGATGAACCCGTTGGCTACCTTGGTTGAGCAGGCGCAGAACGTCATGATCTGGGGCCGTAGTATTGACTGGTCCGCGTGGAGCTTGGTTGCCGTGATTTCCGTGGCGATCGCGTATTTGGGATTTGCTTGGTTTCAAAAAACAAGAAGTGGATTTAGTGATGTCCTCTGAAATTGCGATATCTGTCGATGGCGTCTCCAAACGCTACGAGATGTATTCAAAGCCCAGGGATCGTCTGCTGCAGTTCTTTTCTAGTGGTAGCAAGCAGTACTACAAGGAGTTTTGGGCGCTGCAAAAAATCTCTTTTGACGTCAAAAAAGGTGAGACCCTTGGAATTCTCGGACGCAATGGCAGTGGCAAAAGTACCTTGCTGCAGATCATTGCCGGGACGCTCACGCCGACGACGGGCAGCGTCCATACCAGCGGTGTCCTGGCTGCATTGCTAGAGCTGGGGTCTGGCTTCAATCCGGAGTTCACCGGCAGAGAGAATATCTACCTCAACGGCGTGATTCTCGGGTTCTCCAGGCAAGAAATGGACCAGCGCTTAGAGGAGATCATCAGCTTTGCCGATATTGGCGATCATCTGGATCAGCCGATCAAGACCTATTCCAGCGGTATGACCGTGCGCTTGGCCTTTGCGGTTCAGGCTTGTGTCTCGCCCCAGGTATTGATTGTGGACGAAGCGTTGTCGGTAGGGGACGAGAAATTCCAGCGAAAGTGCTTTGAATATATTGAAAAGCTGCGCAAAGGCGGCTGCTCTATCCTGCTCGTGACGCATTCGACAGCAACGGTAGAAAAATTCTGCCAGCGGGGGGTTTTGTTGCACAAAGGTGAAGTGCAGGGCATAGGCCCTGCGAAAGAAATTGTCGACCAATACTATGCGCTGCTGTATTCGGACGAGAAGGCCTATCAGCGTTACCAAACGAATAAAAGCGGGTCCCAAGATCTGCCAAGGTCAGCGCAGGCGGATCGACCGGGCATCAATGCAGGAGCTGTTACCGCCAACCCTCAAGATGCCGCCACATCAGGGCTGCGTGCCGTTATCGCGGGGTGGGACGTCGTTGATACGCAAGGACTTCCCTGCGAAAAGTGCAGCACGGGCGAGACCTTCGTAGTCCGCTTCCTGGTGGATGTTCGTCAGCCGGTCCATGAGATTCAGGCGGGGCTGCTCATCCGTACCGTGGAGGGAGTGAGTGCATTTGGTACGAGTACGCTGTACCACGAAAAAAATATTGTGCATCCGAGCGAGGGTAGCCGTTATGCCGTGGAGTTCGAGATTGAAGCGAGCCTTTGTGCCGGCACCTATTTCATCACCTTGGCCATTGCAGAGGCCATCTCTCACAGCGATATGCGTTACCTGGACCGGAAAACGGACGTCATCGTCATCACCGTGAGCCAACCGCGCACACTTGCCAGTGGCATTGCCATGCTCGATGCGAAGGTCACGGTCAGCGAGATCAAAGGTGGAACATGAAATCTATTCTGATCGTTACCCAACAATTCACGGTAGGCGGTTTGGAGACCCATATTCGTGGCGAGATTGAGCAACTGTCTGCCATGGGGATCGATGTGCATCTGGCAACCGGCTCTCTGCTAGACAAAACACTGCTGCCTCCGGCTCTGAAGTCCCTCACATCGGGGCTTGCGCTGGAGCCTGCGGCATCGGCACAACAAGGTTTGGCAGCTATTGAGCAGATAAGACGGCTGATTCGGGAGCATGGCATTGACCGTGTGCATATCCATCCCTTTGTTTCGATCATTGCCGCTGCCACTGCCGCAGAGTTGGAACTGGTGCCTTATGCAGTGACATTGCATGGGCCCGACTCCTTAGGTAGCTTCTACGGACCCACCTTCGATGTGCTTCTCAAGGATGTGGTTTTGCCCAATTGCGGTGCCGTGATCGCTGTGTCTCCAGAGGTTCGAGGTTTGGCTGCAGCCTATGTCCACGAAGATGACCTCCATTACATCCCCAATGCCGTGTCTTTCCGGCCTCAGTCACAAGCCGATGGCACCCCCAAGACAGGGCCTTGGCTGGCCGTCTCTCGGCTGGATGACGCGAAGGCACCGGGGATCTTTGACTTCTGTGTCAAAGCCAAAGACAGTGGTTTACCCCACGTACTCATCGCGGGAGATGGTCCCGCACGCCCTGCGTTGGAGTCTTGGCTGCAGCAACGGGGCCTGGGTGACTTTGTCAGCTTTCTGGGCAACAGCGCGGAGGTGAGTCATCTCATGGCGGGTGCCTCGGGTATCGCCGGCATGGGCCGTGTTTTGTTGGAAGGCGTCGCGGCGCGCAAACCGGTGGTCCTGGTGGGATATAACGGTGTCAAAGGCGTGCTCGACCAAGTACTTTTCCAGAGTGCATCTCTAGCCAACTTCTCGGGAAGAGGCCTTGCCACCATTGATAGCGAAACATTCCAGCAGCAACTTGCCAGCATGCAGGCTTACGGCGAAGTAGAAAAGCTGCATGCCTGGGCTCGGAAGGGTTTTGAAGAAAGTGTGGTTTGGACCACTTTTGCGGAGCGCATCGCGGCTGCGAAGCCGCCTCAGCGCTCGCTATTAACAGGCTTGCACCTGTGCCTGCAGGAATCGCCGTCGAATGAGGATGCTCCCTATCTCAACACGCTCGGCTTTTTGAGCAAGTTAGAGACCGTCAGTCGCCAAAAGCAATACCAGCAGCAGCCGGCAAGCGCTATATCGCTGCTTGAGCTGCACCTGCAGCAGGCCATGCACAAGCAGTTGGTTGCGGAGCGTGACAGTCACATCGCGGAACTCCAACAGCGTCTTTCTGAATTGCAACAGGATATCAATGACAGCGAAACGCGGGTCAGCCAACTCCAACGGCTGGTTTCTACTTACCAACGAGAGATGCAAAACCTGCACCACTCCGCTTCCTGGCGTGTTACCCATCCGCTCCGCCTGAGCTATGCCGCTGTGAGTCGTTGGGGTACACCCTTGTTCATGCGTTTGCCCATGCGCTGGCGCCAAACCGTGCTCAACAAGGTCAATCCATCTGCCCATCCCGCGGCTTCGATCACGTCATCGCCCGCCAACAATGACCTGTCGTGGAAAGCGTTTTCGCAGAAAGTGCTCTCGCGCCGTGATCAATACAAAGGCATATTCGTTCAAGAACCGGCGATAGGCTGGAATGTGCCACTTTATCAACGACCGCAGCATATGGCTGCAGCCATGGCGCGGCAAGGCTATCTGGTAATTTATCGGATTACTGATGAAATGGAAGATGGCGTTCATGGGTATCGCGAGGTCGAAAAAAATGTCTGGATAACCAATGGCGATGAAGTAGACACTATAGATAATGTTATTCGTTCTCTATATTCCACAGCCCAGCTAATTTCGGTAAAAGATATTTTAAAGAACGGTGCCCGTGGGAAAATTATCTATGAATATATTGATCATATCGATCCGGAGATCTCTGGGAATGAGAGCATCAAGGGGCTGATGGCGCTGAAGAATTTTGCTTTCTCTGGTGGTGCCGATTATGTGGTTGCTTCTGCACAGAAACTCTATGATGAAGCCATTGCCGCCGTTGGTACGGATAAAACCATCATGGTTCAAAACGGCGTTGATATACGCCATTACCGTGACCCTCGGCACAAGACGCAAGTGCTTCCTGCCTCTCTTACGAACTTCAAGAAGCGATTCAAGCATATCGTGGGCTATTTTGGCGCTTTGGCACCCTGGCTCTGGTATGAAACTATCGCCCATCTGGTCAGTCAGAAAAGTGATATAGGTTTTGTCTTTATTGGCCCAGATTATTATGGCGGAATAGACAAGCTGCCTAAAACAGATAATGTTATATATCTGGGGGCTGTAGATTACAAAAAACTGCCCGCCTATGGCATGAGTTTTGATGTGTGTTTCATTCCATTCAAGCCTGGAGATATTGCAAAAACCACGTCTCCATTGAAGCTGTTCGAATACTTTGCGTTAGAAAAGCCTGTCGTGGTGACATCAGATATGGCCGAGTGCGTGCGCTATCCGGAAGTCTTTCATGGTGCTTCGGCGCAAGAGTTGTCCGTAGCGATTGACAATGCCATCAATACCAAAGATGACAAAGCATTCAAAAAGCGCCTAGCTGAACTTGCCGACCTGAACAGCTGGGACATGCGTGCAGCGAGCTTGGTTGCGGGTTTGAAAAATTAAGGTTTAAGTGTGAAAAATATTCTCTGCGTCGTCGGCACGCGTCCCGAGGCCATCAAGATGGCCCCCGTCATTCTTGAATTGCGCAAACAGCCTTGGGCCAAGGTACGTGTTCTGGCTACAGCTCAGCATCGCCAAATGCTTGACCAAGTGCTGACTTTTTTCGACATCCAGCCAGACATTGACCTGAACATCATGCGTCCGAACCAGGCACTGACTGAGCTCACAGCCCGTTTGTTGCTCGAACTCGATGCAGTGCTTAAAGCAGAAAAGCCTGATGTTGTGCTGGTTCAGGGCGATACCACCACGGTCATGACGGTGGCATTGGCATGCTTCTACCACCGTATTCCCATCGGACACGTGGAGGCAGGCTTGCGCACCTGGGACATGCAAAACCCCTTTCCTGAAGAGGCTAACCGCGTCATTGCGGGAAAGTTGGCGCGCTGGCACTTTGCACCCACTGAAGGTTCGCGTCAGAATCTGCTCAAGGACGGTATCGCGGATGCAGACATCGTCGTCACGGGCAATACGGTCGTGGATGCCTTGCTGGCGACGGCCCAGCGCGATTTGGATCTAGGCATCCCATTGCCCGCTGATAAGCGCATGGTGCTGGTCACTTCACACCGCCGTGAGAACTTTGGTGCACCGTTTCGCAATATCTGCCGGGCATTGCAGACATTGGCACAAAACAATCCGGATGTGCAGTTTCTCTATCCCGTCCATCCAAATCCGAACGTCAAGGATGTGGCGCATGAGTACTTGGCACGGATCCCCAACGTCACCTTGTGTGAGCCTCTGGACTATGCGCCATTTGTCGCGGCGATGAAGCGCGCCTATCTGATCCTGACTGATTCCGGCGGGGTTCAGGAAGAAGCGCCCGCGCTGGGTAAGCCGGTGTTGGTGTTGCGCGAGGAAACTGAGCGACCAGAGGCCGTTCAGGAAGGGGTTGTCAAACTGGTGGGCTCCGACTACGACCGCATAGTCACTGAGGCGCAACGTTTGCTCGACGATGAAGTTGCATATAAGGCCATGGCGCGCGGTGTATCGCCCTATGGTGATGGCCATGCCTCCGAGCGCATTGCCCGTCTTCTGCAAGAGCAGCTCCTGTGAAGGTTCTGCTGATCGCCTATGAGTTTCCTCCTATATTGGCGGCGCAGTCCTTGCGTTGGCTGCATTTAGCGAACGAATTGGTTGCGCAAGGGGTTCATATAGAGGTGCTCTGCCCAGACATTGCTCCCAACCCGACATTTCCTTTGGCACTGGACCCGTGCATCGTCACCCACAGAGTCTGGGCCGGGCCCTTCATTGGCTTGGGTGAGTATGCAGCCAAACGTGCTGCAGCGCAGAGTGTGCCCGCTGGTGGCGATATATCGCCAACAGCGGCTGCAGCCCCACTGTCGCTGTTGTCGCGTGGATATGGCATTGCGCGAGATCTGCTCAACCGTGTTGTCTACCCGGATATCCGTAGCGAGTGGTACTTTTTCGCACGCAAGAAGCTCAAGCAGCTACTCACCATGAACAATTACGACATCGTGCTCAGCTCCCACGAGCCGGCCGTCGATATTTTTCTGGGCTTCTATGCCAAGAAAGTGAATCTACCCTGGGTCGTAGACCTGGGTGATCCTTTGCTGACGCCATACTCTCCAACTTGGCGCAGAGCCATTGATCTGCGCGTTGAGCGGCGCATCATGCGCCATGCGGATCACTTGGTGGTTACTGATGACAAGGTCATCGAACTTCTGGTCGAGCGGCATGGAGCCCCTATGCGAGCGAAGCTTTCGACGATTTCTCAAGGATTTCCTGCTGCCGCATGTATCGCCCCCAGGCGTGCCAATACAAGGTTCAGCATCTGTTTTACGGGTAACTTCTACAGCGACTTCAGAAATCCCGCGCAATTGGCGGAAGCGTTACGGGCGCTGCAGGACATCGATTTTTCCTTTCAAATCATTGGCAACAATGGCCGTTTCAAGCCCGTCTTTGACGGAATTCACGGGGTCGAATTTATGGGCCAAAGGAGTCACAGCGACTGTCTGGAGTTGCAGCGTCGCGCGGATCTGTTGATCAACATAGGTAACGTTCAGAATTACCAAATTCCCGGGAAAATCTATGAGTACCTGGGGTCGGGAACTCCTGTCCTGCATATCCAGACGAGTGACTCCACGGACCCAGGGGCCGTGCTCATCAACCAGACCAGAGCGGGTGTGGTGGTCAAGAATGATGCCCAGGATATCGCCAGAGCACTCTGCTCCCTCCATGCACAATGGATACATGATCCCAGTGCACTGGTGCTTGGCAGGGATGAAATACTGGTTCAAAGCCACACTTGGACCAACAAAGCGAAGCAGTACCAGGCCTTGCTTTCTCGGTTGATCCAATAGTTAGAATCCTATATTAGTTACTATCTTGGATGAGACAACACTTCTGCGTATTCTTCTAAATATTGCTGAAAATCTCATGTGATTTTTCTATGAAACATAGTCATGTTTAAGTATTTTGGTCAGAAAATAATAAAATCTTCATTTGACATAATTAATAATGCGGCTGCGGCAAGCATGACCGTACTTATTACAATTTTTTGCTGTCTGCTGACGGTGTTTTGTATTTCCATTTATGGAAATACAATAATAACCGATATGGCATTGAATGGTGTCGATGTCAAAGCCTATGTGGTATCCGTCCCGCTTGTCCTAGTGCTTCTGGCGACTTTGTATGTTTTCATAAAAAGAAAAAGGCATCTCAATCCTAGGTTGTTTATCGGCGCATCAATTTTATTGTCTCTTAGTATTCAATTCATTTATTACTACCTAGTGCATGCGAACTGGGTCAGCGATTTTCAGCACATGTGGAATCTCGCCGGGATATTGGCTGCGGAGGGTCGTTTTATTCCCAATGATATATACGAGCAACGCATACTTCCTATATTGTTGCCCATGGTATACATTTTTGGAAATCATCCCATTATTGTCCCGATATCTAATTCATTTTTTCTTGTCTGCATCATGCTGATGGGTTACAGCATTGTGCAAAAAACACATGGGCATTATTCAGCCCAAATTTTTACCATTTTATGGTTGGCCTGCGCTGAACCACTCTTTTCGCTTAAAATACCGACCCATGATTTGTGGGGGCTATTTATATTTGCATGCATATCCCTGTGCATTGTTTTATTCTTTCAGAGAAAACAAAAGTCCATCTCGTTTCTTTTGGGTATGGCTGTCATTTCTGGGGCATTGTGCATTATTCTTGATGTTCAGCGAGAGTTAGGTGGCCTTGTCATCGTTGCCTGGACAGTGTCACTGTCCATTTACACTGTCAGGAATAAACTAGATACGGTCCGTTCTGGAGAAAATAAATACAATTGGGCCATGCTCGCTGTAGCTGGTATTGTGTTTTTATCAGGAAGCATTGCTCTCAAAAACAGCCATGTGATCGTTAGTTCCGACTCTCTGAATTATTTAAAATATCTGCGCCTGGCATCCTTGTCACCCGGATTTTCCCCGGGGAGTTACGCTTATGCAAATGAATTTGGTAGCTATCTTCTCAAGGATTTGCCACCTGAAGCCCAGAAGGATACTGCGCAGTCCCTCGTGCTTTCTGATTTTATAGTACAGCCAGAATTCAGGGTTTCCGGAATCATATATAAAACAACACAAATGGCTTATTTGGGCGGTCAGCATTATTTCTACCAAAATGGCATGGAAAGTGATTCGCCCATTTTGCTGAAAAACATAGTCAATTACAACAAAATAATATCAATAATAATCTGTTTTTTACTTTTGATAAAATTAAAATCGGCATTGAGTAATGATAAAGAAATCTCAACCATCTTCTCCTTATCGGTACTATGCATTCTTATTGGAGCGCTGACGACAGTTGGAGAAATTCAGCCAAGGTATCTTTTTCCATTCTGGTTTTTTAGCGCTATCGTTATCGCCTCGCAATACACTCTATCGCCCAGTTCGAATCTTCCCCAATTCAGTTGGTGGGCAAATGTCCAAGTTGGATTGGCCATCATACTGGTGGGCGCTGCATCTCTTTGGTTGGGGCTGTCTCGGTGGTACACACCGGAGCATGGCAGGGTGTTGTCACCGTTCTCTATCAAAAGCGGCAATGATATTCTTCCTTCCTATTCTCCTCCTTTACAGTTGGATAAAAATGCCTACAGCGGAAGAAACAATGGAATAGGCAAGCTTGGCTTTACTATGGTGGCGGCTGCACCAACCGACATGCCAATACAGATATCTGCTTCTAGAGAATTGTGTCTCAAGGAGAGAACCTCCATGCGTTTTGGGTATGTGATGCCATATGTGAATCCTTCAGTAGAAGATGCATTCCAACTGAGCCTTTATTTCTCTGGCAATGAGATATGGATACAAAAGCTTCCCCATGATGGCAAGATGAAGAATGTCTTGGTCGAAAACATTGCGCCAGCCAATACATGTGGCACCCTTGAATTTAAATTAATAAGCCGAGAGAAAATTTTTGATTCTTCTGGGGTACAAGCTTCCCGGACGGAGATATATTTTCCTCGCCTCACCAAAAACTAATCACCTTGAATAGGAGATCTGTATGCTGCAAATAAACAATTTAGCTGAGCGTATCAATAAGTATAAGCCTGAAATTTCGGATGCGGTGTCACGCGTCATCAATAGTGGCTGGTTGATTCTGGGTCCAGAAGTCAAGCGATTTGAAAATGAATTTGCTG
This sequence comes from Comamonas sp. BIGb0152, assembly GCF_024809975.1. Classification (GTDB taxonomy): domain Bacteria; phylum Pseudomonadota; class Gammaproteobacteria; order Burkholderiales; family Burkholderiaceae_C; genus Comamonas. The sequence continues at coordinate 287,099 of NZ_JANUDY010000006.1, read as the reverse complement.
AATATAATGGTGCACGCCATTGCATAACACTGGCCAACGGCACGGATGCCATCGAACTCGCATTAAAGGCCATGGGGGTCGCCGAGGGTGATACGGTGGCAACTGTTGCCAATGCTGGTATGTACACCACCACTGCATTGCTGGCGATCGGTGCGCGCCCGTACTTCATGGATGTGGAGAGTCGTACACACAACGTAACGTTGCAAGAAGTGGAGAAAGCGCTCGCTTTCGGTGTGAAAGCGATGGTGGTTACCCATCTTTATGGATTGGCTGTAGAAGAGATCGACCGCATTGCTGCACGTTGCAGTGAACAGGGTGTACCGTTGCTGGAAGATTGCGCGCAGGCACACGGAGCGCGTGTCAATGGCCGCCGGGTTGGTACCTTTGGTACAGCAGCGAGCTTTAGCTTTTACCCCACCAAGAATCTTGGCGCGCTGGGGGATGGCGGGGCAGTTATTACCAACGACGATGCCATTGCACAGCGGGTCATGGGGCTGCGGCAATATGGTTGGTCTTCAAAGTACAAGGTGGAGTTGGCCAATGCGCGCAACAGTCGCCTGGACGAAATACAGGCAGCAATTTTGCTCGAATTTCTACCAAGTCTGGATGCCTGCAATGGTCTGAGAAGGAATATTGCATCCCTTTACGGAGAGAAAATAGATAACCCGCATCTGGTGCCTACTAAGGTGAATGATGAGAGCTATGTCGCACATTTGTACGTCGTCCACGTGTGCCACAGAGACTCTCTGCGTGCGCATCTTAAGAACGCGGGTGTTGCCAGCGATATTCATTATCCGATTCCTGATTATAAGCAGCCGATCTTCGAGGACAAATACCAGTCGCTGCATTTGGATAATACGGAGCAACTGAGCAAAGAGGTCTTGACCTTGCCTTGCTATCCAGAAATGACCGTTGCACAGGTGAACCAAGTCGTGAATACGGTTAACTCGTGGAAGCCATGATGTTCTCCATTGTGATTCCTGTATACAAGAACGAGGCCTCGTTACCCCGGCTTATTGCAGCACTTACCGAGTTGAAGGGATCTATACAAAGCGAGTTGGAAGTCGTTTTTGTGGTAGACGGCAGTCCAGACAATTCATTCGGGTTGTTGAAGGAATCGCTCACATCACTTCCGTTTCCAACCCAATTGCTGCTGCATTCTAGAAATTTTGGTTCTTTTGCCGCCATTCGTACCGGTTTGAAAGCAGCCCGAGGTGATTGCTTTGGGGTGATGGCAGCAGATCTGCAAGAACCTCCCGAACTGATGGTCTCATTTGCGGAGTCTCTTCAGAAGGGCGAGTGCGATGTAGTGGTCGGAACCAGAACGGGTAGGGATGACCCCTTTTTCAGCCGAATTGCATCGCAGGCTTTTTGGTCCCTTTATCGTAAATATGTTGTCCAAGATATGCCCTCGGGTGGCGTAGATGTCTTTGGTTGCAATCGGCAATTTCGTGATCAACTGCTTGAATTGCAAGAGTCGCGTTCGTCCTTGGTTGCACTGATTTTCTGGCTTGGCTTCAGACGGAAGCTGATTGCCTATTCACGTCAGGCGCGACAGGAAGGGAGTTCCGGTTGGACATTTCGCAAGAAATTGGACTATATGTTGGATAGCATATTTGCTTTTTCTGACGCCCCCATCCGGGCCTTGCTGCGCCTGGGATTTATTGGATGCTTTATATCCATACTCTTGATGGTTATGGTTTTTATAGCAAAGATAGTCGGCGATATCCAAGTGCCTGGTTACACAGCCACGTTGCTGGTTGTGCTTTTCTTTGGCGCACTCAACATGTTTAGCCTTGGCATTGTTGGAACCTATGCTTGGCGTACCTATGAGAATAGCAAACAGCGACCGCTTGCGGTGACTTCCCTCATTTTCAATAACTTTGAAAAACACCATGACTGACACTCCTAAGATTCACGCAACCGCAGAAGTGGCAAGTGCGAAAATTGGTACAGGTACTAGAATTTGGCAGAACGTGGTTGTTTTGGCAGACGCACAGATCGGCAGCGATTGCAATATCAATGCCCAGTGCTTTTTGGAGAATGATGTCATTCTTGGAGATCGAGTCACTGTCAAATCAGGGGTCTATCTGTGGGATGGCGTTCATCTGCAAGACGATGTCTTTGTGGGCCCAAACGTCACATTTACCAATGATAAATTTCCCCGGTCAAAACAATACCCCGGAGAGTTTGCAAAGACCGTGGTTTGCGAAGGTGCCTCCATTGGTGGAGGTGCGGTCATTCTTCCTGGTATCCGCATAGAGCGTGGTGCCATGGTGGGAGCTGGTGCTGTTGTCACTAAAAGTGTGCCCCCTTTCGCGATAGTGGTTGGTAATCCAGCCCAGATTGTTGGATACGTGTCTGGACCCGTAGCGTCGGCCGCTGCCACAGTGGCCCCAGCTCCATTGCCTCAATTGGGTAGTCCTGTCAGCGTAGGTGTGGGCGATGTCAAATTGCATGCGCTCAAGGTGGTTGGAGACATGCGTGGAGATCTTTCTGTCGGTGAGATGCCCACAGAAATCCCTTTCGATGTCAAACGTTACTTCTTGGTTTTCAATGTTCCCAGTACAAAAACGCGCGGGGAGCATGCACATTACCAGTGCCACCAGTTTTTAATTTGCGTGAAGGGTTGCTGCTCGGTGGTGGTGGATGATGGCGTGCATCGGGCTGAAGTGGTGTTGGATACGCCTGGTAAAGGGTTACACCTGCCTCCGCTGACGTGGGGTATTCAGTATAAATATTCCAAAGATGCCGTGCTATTGGTTTTTGCCTCTCACACCTATGATGCAAAAGACTATATTCGGGATTACTCGGAATTTACCAACGTGGTAAAAAGCACTGTGTAGCATGCGTTGTCTGACCCTAACGCCGCAAGTCCAACGCTGGCTGCGCTTTGTTGTCGGTGGTGGAATAAATACGGGATCCTCTTATCTGCTTTACTTGCTGGCTAGCTTAATTCTTAGCTACCAAGTCGCCTTTTTTATTGCGTATATTGCAGGTATATTTTTTTCCTACTGGTTTAACGCTCGGTTTGTCTTTCATGTGCCATTGTCATGGAAGAGTTTGCTTTCTTACCCTCTGGTCTATGTGGTTCAATACGTGATATCCGCACTGCTTTTGGGCAGCGCCGTTGAATGGTTGGGTATTGATAAGCGTATCGCTCCACTGGCTATCACATTGATCACGCTTCCTATCACCTACGTGATGAGCAAATTTTTGTTGGCTTCGCGCAAGCCTGCATCACCAGACCATTTGCAATGATGTGGTCCTCTCAAATGACAGCATGAAGCTAGACCTTATTTTGGGCGCCGACGCACTTCGCCCACCGCTGACGGGCATCGGTCGCTACACCTACGAGCTGGCAAAGCGGCTGGACCAACATGAAGCAATGGCGCGCGTTCGCTATTTTTCGATGGGGCAATGGGTCGCAGATCCTCTGGCCGCATTGGCTGTGCCCGCAGAGGCTGGAGCATCTGCCGCCGTTCCTGAGGTGAAGACCCTGCGTGACCGCCTGTCATCCAATCGGACAGCAGTGCGCGTGTTTGCTGCACTGACCCCAGCGCTTTTTGGCTGGCGGCTGCGCGGCAATAAAGGCGCTATTTACCATTCGCCCAACTACATCGTCCCGCCGTTTTCAGGCAAGACGGTCAGTACGGTCCACGACCTGTCCCACCTGCTGCACCCGGAGTTCCATCCACAGGCGCGGGTGGACTATCTCCGTTTGGCGCTCAATGCCAGCCTCGAACGTACTGACCAAGTAATTACGGTGTCCGAAACAGTTCGGCAAGAAATGCTGTCTCATGGCCTTATGTCTGCCGACCGCATCCACGCCATCCACTTGGCGGCTGACAGTGTCTATCGCCCGCACTCACCAGCAATGCTCGCACCGGCTATGCAGGCACTGGGCTTGCAGGCGCGGCAATACAGCTTATTTGTTGGCACGGTAGAGCCACGCAAAAATGTGGCGCGCCTTATTCAGGCTTACCGGCAACTCCCCCCCGCCCTGCGGCAGGCATATCCTTTGGTGGTTGCCGGCGGCAAAGGCTGGAACTCCGAAGCCATCCATGAAGAACTGGCACGTGCACAGGCCGAGGGCTGGTTGCACTATGTCTCGTTTATCGACCAACGCTGGCTACCTGCGCTATACGCCGGCGCCCGCTTGATGGCCTACCCATCGCTCTACGAAGGCTTTGGCCTGCCCATCGTCGAGGCGATGGCCAGTGGTACACCCGTGCTCACCTCCAATACTTCCTGCATGCCCGAAGTGGCTGGGGGTGCTGCCTATCTGGTCAATCCACGGGATGTGGACGATATTCGCCACGGCCTGGAACACTGTTTGAGCGATGAGGGCTGGCAGGTAAACGCGCAGGCCAAAGGACTAGCGCGAGCGGCGCAGCTGTCATGGGATCGTTGTGCCAGCGAAACCATTGCGGTTTATAAGAAGCTGGTGTGAGAGCGCCGGTCTGGGTAGACCAGCGCAGGGCCGAGGCCGGAAGATCCTGGATCGCTACCAATGCTTCGCGGCTGCTTAGACTGCGCTCTCCGGCCAGCCCACAAACGAACACCCCCACCCCGCCCACCCCGCAGGCCCCAGCGCCATCTCCGCATCGCTGAGCAAGCAGGCATCCAGCTGCGCACGCAGCGCCGCCTCGTCCATCCCCATGCCGATCAGCACCAGCTCCTGGCGGGCATCGCCCACCTGCGGGTCCCAGGCTTTGCGAATCAGGGCCAGGGCTTCTTCGTCCTGCGGCCAGCGTTCTTCGGGCACGGTAGCCCACCAATAACCAGCAGCGCTGTGGTGCGCAACGGCACCGGCTTGTGACCACTGGCCTGCCAACGTGGGGTGGCTGGCCAGCCAGAAAAAACCTTTGGAGCGCACAACCCCCGGCCACTCACTGCCGACCAGTGCCGCAAAGCGCTCGGGGTGGAAGGGGCGGCGTGCGCGGTAGACAAAGCTGCCAATGCCATAGGCCTCCGTCTCAGGCTGGTGGTTGCCGCGCAGCTCTTGCAACCATCCGGGGGCCTGGGAGGCCTGCTCAAAATCGAACAGGCCCGTTTGCAGCACCTTGTCCAGTCGGACCTGGCCAAACTCGGCCAGCTCAATGCGGGCGCGGCGGTTCAAGCCACGCAAGATGCCCATTAGCTGCTCGCGCTCTTCGTTGGATACCAAGTCCGACTTGTTGAGCACGATCACATCGCAGAACTCGATCTGCTCGACCAGCAGGTCCACAACGGTACGCTGGTCCTCTTCACCCATGGATTGGCCACGGGCTCGCAGGGGGTCGCGCGAGCTGTAGTCGCGCAAAAAGTTAAAGGCATCGACCACCGTGACCATGGTGTCCAGCTGCGCCACGTCGCCCAGGCTGCGGCCGTCCTCACCGGCAAAGGTAAAGGTCTCGGCGACGGGCAGGGGCTCGGAGATGCCGGTGGACTCGATCACCAGCTGGTCAAAGCGGCCTTCGCTGGCCAGGCGGGCTACTTCCACCAGCAGGTCCTCGCGCAGGGTGCAGCAGATGCAGCCATTGCTCATCTCCACCAGCTTCTCATCGGTGCGCGACAGCTCGGCACCCCCCTGGCGCACCAGGGCGGCGTCGATATTGACCTCGGACATGTCATTGACGATGACCGCTACGCGCCGGCCTTCGCGGTTGTTCAGGATGTAGTTCAGCAAGGTGGTTTTACCGGCGCCCAGGAACCCCGAAAGCACAGTGACGGGGAGTTTGGGTGCGCGGGTGGTGGCCAGCGGATAAGAGAGAGTGGAGGAGGTCATCGTGGAATGCGAGATTGGTGCTGGCCTGGGTGGCTTGCTGCATGCCCAGGCCAGCGCTTGGTGGTGAGGTCGTTGGTAATGAGATATGTTATAACATAACAAATTCAAGCTGGCTTTTCTCATCCGTTCAGTGGGAACCGGGGATGGCGGCTGTCGAGATGTGGAAAGGACAGCGATGATTCCAAGGACCTACGCGCAGTGGCGGCACTGCATCAGCGTCGAATGCGGCATTCTGTTGAGTGCCGATTTCATCGCGCAGCGCCTGGCGGTGTGGCGCAACCCGCAACTGGAAGAAACCCAGCGCTTCCGGCGCCTGTATGGCGATGCGCATTGGCAGGCGGTGCAAGGTTGGTTTTTGCAAGCCGCGCAGGAGCAGGAGGGCGCCCCTGCGGTGCCCCCGCTGGCGGCGCCCGCACAGAAGACCGGCTAAACTCTGGCCTCTGCCTTTGTTGCCACCATGTCCCAAGCCGCCAAAACACCCTTGCCCGAGTTGACCAAGCACCAAGCCCTGGTGCTGCAGACGCTTGCGCGCGAGGCCAATCCCGCCAGCGCCTATGCCTTGCTCGACCAGTTGCGGGATGCGGGTGTGCGTGCGCCCCAACAGGTCTACCGCGCGCTGGACAAGCTGATCGAATACGGGCTGGTGCACCGGGTCGAGAGCCTCAACTCCTTTGTGGTCTGCGCCCATGCGCATGCCGAAGGCCACGACCACGGCCTGGTGGTGTTCGCCATCTGTGACCGCTGCGGTCGGGTGGATGAGTTTTTGGAGCCCGCTGTGGAGCGGCGCCTCAAAACCTGGTCCAAGGCCAATGGCTTTCGCCCCAGCAGCACCCATGTCGAGATGCATGGCATTTGCAGCCGCTGCACTGCGCCTGCGGCGGCCTGATCGGCGCCAGGGCCAAAGCAGCCCGCTACTTTTTCTAAACGGTTCTAAAGCCCCAGGCATGGCTTAGCTTGCGGGCTAGGCCCGCCGTTGTACTCGGCTCCGGGCGTCGGCTGGGGTTTCCCTGTAGCAACCATTTTGATGTTATAACATCACATTCTTAGCGCTTTGCAGCGCCGCCGCCTGGCGATGCTGCATGGGCCCTGCGTGGCACACACCGGCACACCCGGCACATCGGCGCAGTGGTAGTCGCAGTGGCAATGGCAATCGCAAAGGCGAAACATCGGATATGGCATCAACACAAAAGACAAGGCGCCGCAGTGCCTTGCAGGCATCGGCGCTGGCGCGTTGTCTGCTGGCCTTGGGCCTGAGCGCGCTGCTGTGGGGCGTGGTCGCATGGGCGGTGCAGCAGCCATGATGCAGTCCATTGCCAGTCTGCCGGCGGCCGTGCACGGCGTAGATATCGACCTCTCCAACCTCGGCCTGGGCTATGGCGGCAAGTTGGCGCTGCGCGGTGTCAACGGGCAGTTTGCGGCGGGCTCGATGACGGCCATCGTCGGCCCCAATGGCGGCGGCAAATCGACCTTGCTCAAGGGCCTGCTGGGGCTGCTGGCGCCCATGCAGGGTTCGCTGCGCTGCCGCTACCCGCGTGCCGCGCTGGGCTACCTGGCGCAGGTGTGTGAGGTGGAGCGTGACTTTCCCATCAGCGTGGAGGACTTTGTCAGCCTGGGCCTGTGGGCGCAGACCGGTGCGCTGCGGGCGGTGAGCGATGCCCAGCGCGCGCAGATCAGCGCGGCCCTGGCTGCGGTGGGCCTGCAGGGCTGGCAGCCGCGCTGGATTGCCGAGCTCTCGGGCGGGCAGTTCCAGCGCATGCGCTTTGCCCGGCTCTGGGTGCAGAACCCGCCGGTGATCTTGCTGGACGAGCCCTTCAGCGGCGTGGATGAGCCCTCCATCGATGTGCTGCTGCAGCTGTTGCAGCAGTGGCATGCACGGGGCAGAACCGTGCTGGCCGTGCTACACGACCGTGACATGGTGCATGCCTGTTTTCCGCAGGCTTTGGCGCTGGCGGGCACGCAGCTGGCCTGGGGCGATACGGCCGATGTGCTGCCCGCACTGGCTGCTGCCCGGAGGTGGGCATGATCGCCGAGCTGCTGTGGCAGCCCTTCGCGGACTATGGCTTTATGCGCCGCGCGCTGGCCGGCTGCCTGGCCTTGAGCGCCGGTGCCGCCCCGCTGGGCACCATCTTGCTGCTGCGCCGCATGAGTCTGGTGGGCGATGCCATGTCGCATGCCATCTTGCCGGGCGCTGCCCTGGGCTATTTGCTGTTTGGGCTGTCGCTGCCGGCCATGACGATAGGCGGGCTAGCCGCCGGCCTGGTTGTGGCCATGCTCGCGGGGGTGGTCACCCGCTACACCGCCTTGCGTGAAGACGCCAGCTTTGCCGGCTTCTACCTCATCTCGCTAGCGCTGGGCGTGCTGCTGATCTCGCTGCGCGGCTCCAATGTGGATCTGCTGCATGTGCTGTTTGGCTCCGTGCTGGCGCTGGACGATCCCACCCTGTACCTGACGGCCACCATCGCCATGCTCTCGATGCTGGGGCTGGCGCTGGTGTACCGGCCCTTGCTGATGGAGTGCCTGGACCCCGGCTATTTGCGCTTGCAGGGGCGCATGGGCCGCAGCAGCCATGTGGTGTTCATGCTGTTGCTGGTGCTCAACCTGGTGGGGGGCTTCCATTCGCTGGGCACCCTGATGGCGGTGGCCCTGGTGGTGCTGCCCGCTGCCAGCGCGCGCTTTTGGTTGCGCGGCGTGGGGCTGCAGATGGCGCTGTCGATGGGCATTGCCATGGCCGGCAGCGTGCTGGGCCTGCTGCTGTCCTACCACGCGGGCATTGCGGCATCGGCCGCCATCACCTTGGGCCTGGGCCTGCTGTACCTGCTGTCTTTGTGCCTGGGCCGGCTGGGCAGCGTGCGCGCACAGCGCCAAAGGCTTGGCAACGATTCTGTGTCTGAACCAATGGGAGTCTCTGAATGACGAATTTTTTCCTCCACCGCCGCGCGCTGATGGGGCTGGCGCTGACCAGCGCTTTGCCCGCCACCTCCGTCTGGGCTGCGGGCCAGCCGCTGCCCGTGGTGGCCAGCTTTTCTATCTTGCAGGATTTGACCCGCCAGGTGGGGGGCGATCTGGTCACCGTATCCGCCTTGGTGGGCCCCGATGGCGATGCCCATGTGTTTGAGCCTACGCCGCAGCAGGCACGCCAGCTGCTGCAAGCCAAGGTGCTGGTGGCCAATGGCCTGGGGTTTGAGGGCTGGCTGCCCAGGCTGAAAAAGGCATCGGGTTTCAAGGGCCAGGAGATCGTGGCATCGCAGGGCATTGCAGTGCGCATCTTGCCCAATAGTCAAGGCCACAGCCATGGCGCGGGCGCTGACAAGGCGGGGCATGACCATGGGCACGGCCACCACCATGGCCATAACCACGGTCCTCAGGATCCCCATGCCTGGCAGGATGTGCGCAACGCCATCGTCTATGTGCGCAACATCGCCCAGGGCCTGGCCAAGGCAGACCCCGCCAACGCTGCCCAGTACGACCAGCAGGCCAGGCAGTACATCGCCCGCCTGACGGCCCTGGACGCCAGCCTGCGCCAGCGCTTTGCCGCCCTGCCTGCAGAGCGGCGCAGCGTCGTCAGCACCCATGATGCCTTTGGCTACTTTGCCCAGGCCTATGGCCTGCGCTTTGTGCCGGTGCGCGGCCTGTCGACCGAATCCGAGCCCTCCGCCCGCGACATGGCTGCGCTGGTCAAGCAAGTACGTGAGGAGCGCATTGGCGCCATCTTTGTCGAGAACATCTCCGACCCGCGCCTGTTGGAGCAACTCGCCCGCGAGACCGGCGCTGCCATGGGTGGGCGGCTGTACTCCGATGCGCTGTCGCCCGCAGGTGGGCCCGCCAGCACCTATATCGATATGGTCGAGACCAATGCGGCCACCTTGCTCAAGGCCTTGCAAGCGGATTAAACAATCCGCTGTCTGGTGGATCGCCGTTTGTCCCTGCCGCATGACAGACGGCGTATACGACCATGATGGACTACTGCCGTCCATAGCGCAGGGCATCCTCCTTCTTGACGCTCCTCCATGGCGTTACGCACCCGTTCAACGTCAGGTGGATCACCCCATACAGGCTAGGATCTGACCCGAGTCTGACGTTGTTCAACGTGCGCGTTTGCAACAAATTTTGGTTTGGAGACTACGGATTCGGCCGTCTATGCGAATGCTTTCACCGTGTCTCTGCCTGACGCGTACCCTGGGCTAGGGTCGCCTTCACGAGCCATCAACTATCTGTTAAGGCTTTCAAATTATAAAAAGGATGCTATCAAATTAGCCATTTTGATCATTGTCAATTGATGTCAATTTGCTTAAATTTTCAGCATTTTGGAAATCCAAAGTTGCGGCAGATGGACTTGTTTTTGCTTGATGGGCAAAAGGTCACCTATGATTCCAGATAACAAATAATCTATAAAAATGTAGTTGAAAATAGTATTTATTAATCTATTTGGATGATGCACTCCAGACCTATACGACCAAAAACAACCTCTCTGTACTTGTTTGAGGACTGCGACACCTTGTGCCGGCTACAGACCAAGCTGGCCGGTGCCCATACCTATACAAAGCTGCGTTTGCTGAATCAGCAAGGATTCAGAACTTTTATGGCTCTGCGCATAGTGGCGAAGCGGTGCGCATTAGCCGTTGTGGGCGCACTGGCAGCGGGCCTATCCCCCAATGTGGTGACCGCCACTCCTATTTCGCCGCATGCTCAAGATAGTGCTGCCGCTAGCCTTGCGGCCATTCATGCGACTAGCAGGAGTGGTAACACCCACCAGAAGTTGGTCTTGGATGGGGAGACCTTGGCGGTAGCCAGCCAGTACTGGTATGTTCAAGGCACCCACACCGTCACCAAAAACCTGTACCAGCAGCGCCTGAGCTGGAAGTACATACATAAAATGCAGTACCGCCAACGGTGCATAACCACCCGAAGCACCCCCGCGGATATGGACCGGGATGCCAACTGTGTGTTCGAGGCAGTCAACGGCGCCGATGGAGAAACGGACAACAGCTGCCCCATTACCAGCGCACCGGTATGGGATGCGCTCAGTGGCATCTATACCGCGTGTACGCAGCGTTCCGGCTCGGAAATGGTCGCCTTTTGCGAGCCTGGAAAGGGCACTGATCAACCCGGGCGTATGGACATTTTCTGCGAAGGCCGTGGCAGCCTCTTGAGCAGCACTGTCGCCCCAAGCGCCTGTCATGCGGGGCTAGAAAGCAACTACATGGTTGAATGTACCGACCCCCAGAATCACTGGCGCGAGCGGGAGCAAAGCGGACCGGGCGCCTGCCGTACCACTGTCACGCCCGGCTACGATTTGACCTGTGATATGCGGCGCACTCCGTGGAGGCCAGTGTCGTCTTGCACACCCCAGGTCCCTGGTGCCGGTAACGGCTGGGTGGGCACCGAATGCCTGCAACAGGAAAACAGACATCCCCAAGATCCGACAGCGCAGAAACACAATGGACGACCTGTGCAGGGCTTTCAAGGTTTAAGTGCGATACCAGACGGCGTGCTGACACCCTGAAACCGCACGCATTGGTGATTGCTGCGGCATTCAGCGCGGACCAGTGACGGTAGTGGCATGCGGCAGCCCCGCACCCAGCTGCAGCACGGCCGTCACCATCGTGCCCGCCGGGCTCGATTGCACGCTGAAGCTGGCGCCCAGGCGCTCGGCGCGCGCAGCCATGCTGCGCATACCCACCGATTGGCCGGCGCGCTGCACGGCCTGCACATCAAAGCCCACACCATCGTCCTCGACCCGCACCAGCAGCTGGTTGGGCCTGGGTTGCGAGTACTCCACCCGCACCTTGCTGGCATGGCTGTGCTTGATGACGTTGGACAGGGCTTCTTCCACCAAGCGGGTCAGCAGCAGACACTGCAGCGCATTGGGGCGCTTGCCTTCTTGCAGGCTGCCTTGCCACTGCCCGGCAATGCTCCAGTGGGTTTGCACGCCGATCTCGTCCAGAATGCGGGTAATGCGATGGCGCAGTGGCGCAGCCCATTGCACCGGGGTGTCGGGCACCGATGCGCCGGCGCTGGAGCCGTAGTCAATCAGCTGGTTGAGGTCATCGCGCATGCTTTTGAGCAAGGACAGCACGCGCGCGCTGCTGATGGTCTCGTCCGCTTGCTCCACCAGTGCCATGCTGCGCACCAGGGCACCGCCCAGGCCGTCGTGCAGGTCATGGGCCAGAGCCATGCGCTCTTGCAGCTTGGCGTTCTCCAGCGCTTGCACATGCTCGCGCTCCAAGGCCAGGGCCAACTCGCTGCGCGCCGTTTCCACGCCCACCTTCAGCTCGCGGTTAAAGCGGCGCACCTCATGCATCTGCCGCACCAGCTGCCCGCCCAGCAGCAGCATCAGCAGGCCAATCACCAGCACGCCACTCAGGGCGGCCCAGTCGCGTGCCACCTGCCAGCGGTCCAGCACCGAGTACAGGTTGTTCAGCGCCACCAAGGTCAGCAGCAGCCAGATGCAGGCGAGCAGGATATGCGCCAGATTGCGCGGCCGTTTGCGCGGAAACCAGGCATGGAGCTGGAACTGCAGCCCGTTGACCAGAAATACCGCCGTCGCGCCCTGCCAGACCAGGCTAAAGCCCTGGCGCGCATGCTCGGGCGGCACCAGGCAGGTGACAGTCGCACCGACGAAGGCCAGCAGCCACAAAAAGCGCTCCACCCAGGGCAGTCTTTGTGCCCCAAAGCGGAAGGTAAAAATGCAGACGCTCAGCACATAGCCCAGCAGGGCTACCAGACTGAAGCGGCTGCGGGTGAGCGAATCGGGCCAGGGCCACTGGCTGCCCGCCAGGTAGGTGCTCAGGTAGAGCATCCAGCACAAGGCCATCAGCGCAAACCAGCCGTAAGCGCGCGCGCGGCGCTGCAGCAGCCAGATGCTGAAGAACAGCACCCCGGCCATCGCGCAGAGCACGGCATTGACAAAGTAGACCGTGCGCTGGCGCCATTGTTTGCCCGCTTGCACCTGGGCCACCTCTTGCGGTGAGCCCAGGCGCAGCTGGCCCAGGCCCGGGCTCAAGGCCCGGTGGCCCACGGCATACACCCAGATGGTGTTGACCCCCGGCTGCAGCAGCGACTCGGGCAGCAGCCACCAGCGCGGCACATTCCAGCTGCGCGACAGAGGCTCGACCAAGGAGGTATCGCTCCAGAGCAGGTCATGGTTCACATACACCGCACCGGCCACGCTGATGCCATCAATGCCCAGTGCGACGGGCTCGGGGGGCGAGGCGGACTCGGCATCGAGCACCGCTTGTGGGCTGCTGCAAGTGCGCTCCCAGGCAATGCGGTACCAGACCGCACCGTCATGGTCAGGCCAACGCTGGGTCCAGAGATCGGGCAGTTTGACCGGCTCCCAGCCCGTGGCCGGCGCGGGCAGCTGCGGGTTGAGCGCGCTGGCGCGGACGGCATCCACCTGCAGGATCTGGGCCTGGCAACGGCTCGCAACGGCCGGGGTGGATGGGGCGGTCTGGGCCATGGCAGGCCCGCCCAACAGCGATAACCACAGCCAGAACAACAGCGCCAGCAGGTACGCCCCGGCTTGCAAAAGGCGGGGGCGGGGGTGACAGCGCGGGCTCACTCAATCATTCCCCGAGCACGCGCTTCGCGCACGGCCATCATGCGCGAGGAGACGGCCAGCTTGCGGTAAATGCGCTTGACATGGCTCTCCACGGTGTGGCGGGACAGATGCACTTCATCGGCAATCTCTCGGTTGCTCATGCCATCGGCCACCAGGCGCAGTATCTCGGCCTCCCGGGGCGTCAGGCCCACATCGGGCTCAGCGCCGTGGGCGCTGGCAGCCGTGCCATCGGCGGCCTGGGGCGCGCGCAGCGGCAGCAACTCCAAAATGCGCCTGGCGATAAAGGGGTCGATGGGCGCGCCCCCTCGCAACACACTGCGGATGGACAGCATCACTTCAAAATCATCGCGCTGCTTGAGCACATAGCCGGTCGCGCCGGCGCGCAGCGCGCTGAGAATCATCTCCTCCGAGCTCCAGGCTGACACCACCAGAATGCCCAGGCCTGGGTCATCAGCCCGCAGCTGCTCGATCAAGCTCTGCCCATTGCCATCGGGCAGGCGTAAATCCACCAAGGCCAAGCCCACAGGGCCCTCAGCCACTACCGCCCGCGCGGCGGCCAAGGTAGCGGTAAAGATCAGCGCATCGTCGTCGTAGCCCAATTGGCGCAGCACCTGGCGCAGGCGTTCTTGCAAGAGCGGCTCATCCTCCACCACCAGCACCGGGACGGGCAAAACAGCATCTTCAACAGGCAAGGAGGGTTCGAGCATGGGCAGTACAACGCGGGGTAGACCCCGCGATGGTAGGCGAGCGGGGAAAAAATGCTATCCCTGAAACTGGGGAATTTGCGTTGGATGGGCGGACGTCAGGGAGATGCGGGCCCTGGTCATGATTTGAAAAACCGACGGCGTCTGCAAATGCGAGGGAGTTCTGCAGAGGTTTCCAAGGCATGGGACACGCCTATTTATTTTTGAATAGCTGGTAAAAGAAATGGCGCCAGTTTCTGCTGTAAGAAATTTATAAGTTAAGAAACTATAAGTAAATGTAGTTCTTTTTAAAAACAGTGATAGAAAGAAACAAAGGTTTCAAGCGAGAATGGCGCCCATTTCTATAATTGAGCGACGGGCGGGGTATGACAGGTCATCTGGGTACGTATCGACAAAAACTGCAGCTGCAACAAAAAATAATTCAGGTAAGCATTATTTTGATAGTGGCCTGGTTTTTTCTAGGCTTGGGCACCGCAGCAGCGCAAAGCCCTGGTTTTACGGTAGAGCGGGTAAGTCTTTTCATCAGCGATGGTGTGCTGGCGGAAGAAATACGCCAGATTCCTGCCCCCACCTCAAGCCCAGCGCCGCTCAACAATGGCCTGACCCTGGTCCGTGCAGAAAGCACCAGCGCTGGCGCGGGTGTGGTGCAGTGGAAGTGGTTGCTTCGAAATGCGTCGGCATCCCCACTCGACCACCTAAGAATCACCGGCTTCGTCGATATTGACCAAGATGCCTCGGATAACACCTTCTTCAATGAATCCGTCTCAGCCCCGGCGCTGACGGCGCCTGCTGGCCATATTGCGGCCGACCGCTGGGAAGCCGGAGAAATGGGTTATTGGGCTGGCTCCTTGCTGGCGCGCGCCGCTGTCGGCGATCTCAGTAACCGCAGCCAAGCGCCTGCCGCCGGGGAGGATATGGCCATTGCCCTGTCCGCCCTACCTGGGCAGTTGGCACCCGGGCAAGAACTCAGCGTGTGGCTGATGCTGGGCGACCAGGACAATGCCGGTGCTGCGCAAAATGACCTGGCATCGTCGCGCAAGCATTTTGCGCAGTTTTATGTGTTCAAAGGTACGGCCCCGGATACCCGTGCGCAGGTGGATTACGCCGTTACGCAAACCGTCACCAACACCCAGTACAAGCGGGGCGAGCTGGTGCAGTTCCAGGTGGTAGTCAGTAACCTCGGTCTGGCCGCAGGCAGTGGTGTGACCTTGAGCAGCACGGTGCCTGCGTCTCTGACCGATGTGCAGTGGGTTTGCAAGGCCCAGGGCCTGGCCGCCTGCGATGCAACGCTTGGCACCGGCCACCAGCTGCGGGTGGATGCCCAGGTGCCGGCTGGCGCTGGCAACCAGGTGGTGGTGACGGTGACGGGCAAGGCGACGGCAGACGGGGTGCTGACACACCGTGCCTCGGTGGCGCCTACGCACACCGATACCGTGGACACCAATGCGGCCAACAATGACAGCGTCGTGCAGGTCAGCGTCAGCTCTGCAGCGGGGGCGCAGGCCGATTTGGCCGTGTTCAAAACCACCAGCACGCCCAACGTGCTGCCCGGCGGCAAGCTGGCCTTCCAGCTGGTGGCCGTCAACCATGGCCCGGCGGCAGTCAGCGCAGCGCGGCTGGAAGACCTCATGCCCTCGGGTGTGGACGAGGTGCGCTGGACCTGTAGCGCACGGGGCGGTGCCGTATGCGGGGCAGCGGCCGGGCAGGGCGCGGATATCCGTGTGCCAGCCGCGATGCCCG
The DNA here is from genome assembly GCF_024809975.1 of Comamonas sp. BIGb0152. GTDB lineage: Bacteria > Pseudomonadota > Gammaproteobacteria > Burkholderiales > Burkholderiaceae_C > Comamonas. Next base: position 271,324 of record NZ_JANUDY010000006.1, on the reverse strand, counting down.
TGGGCGCCTCCATCACCATCGACGTGACCGGCGTTATGGCGCAGGCCGGGGGACCGCTGGTCAATACCGTGACCGTGGCGTCTGAGCTGCCCGATCCGCTGCTGTCCAACAACCGCGCATCGGCCTCCATCAACGCGCCTGTGGGGGCGCTTGCGTCCATTCCCACCCTGGGATGGCTGGCGCTGTGCTTGCTGTCGGTATGTACCTTGCTGGTTGGCGTGTTGTGGCTGCAGCACAAGGGCGGCAGGGGCAGTCTGCGCGGCTGGACCCTGGGCTTGCTGCTGGTGCTGGGCCTGGGCGCGGGCGGTGATTCGCACGCCATCTTTGTCAATGGCGATTTTGAAAACCAGACCGTGGCGGGCTGGACCAAGCGCTTTGGCCTGAACCCGGGTTTGACCGGTGTGCCACCGTTCCAGGTGACCGATGTCCGCTTCAGTGGCGGTGGGGTGGAGAAGGTGACCGTGGTGGATGGCCGCTTTGACCCGCGTGCGCCGCAACTGGTGCTGCCGCGCCAAGGCAATTTCTCGGCCAAGGTCAATGACGATGACAACGGCGCACATATCAACGAGATCAGCCAAAAGGGCGTGATTGCCGAAACCGACCGCGACCCGGGCGATGGCAAGCTGCACCTGCGCTTCAGCTACGCCGCTGTGCTGGAGGACCCGGGGCATGAACCCACGGGCCAGCCCTACTTTTTTGTCGAGATCAAGGATTTGACCAAGGGCCAGACGCTGTACTACGACTTTGCCTTTGCCAACCAGCCCGGCCGCGTGTTCTACACCACGATCTACAAGGGCAGCAAATGGGTGTCCACGCCCTTTATCGATGTGGACCTGGAGGTGCCCGACAGCAGCCTGGGCAACGAGCTGCAGATCCGCGTGGTGGGTGCCGACTGCGCCCACAGCGGCCATGGTGGCTATGTCTATGTGGACGCCTTTGGCTCGGTCAGCATTCCCCCGCAAGGCGCCTGCGTCAATGACCTGCAGCTGCGCGCCAAACCCGGCAATGTGCAGCTGACCTGGGCCGATACCGGCGCTGCCAGCTATGCGGTCTACCGCGCTGACAAGCTCGAAGGCCCTTATGTGCGCCTGGGCACGACCCAATCGCGCCACGCCACCTGGCTGGATCGCACGGTGCAGCCGCAAACCACCTACTACTACAGCATCCGCGCGCTGGATGTGGATGGCAATGCGCTGTGCAGCTCTGGCGAGGTGGCCACCTATGTGCCTGCGCATTGGAGCGTGGGCGACCCGGTGAACCGCCCGCCGATCTTTACCAGCCAGCCCTTGCTTGGCGGGGATGTCCGCCAGCTGTATGAATACCAGGCCACGGCCATCGATGCCGATGGCGACCCGCTCAGCTACCAGCTGATGTACGCCCCGGTGGGCATGGCGGTGGATGCCGCCACGGGCAAGATCAGCTGGCAGCCGGGCTTGATGGGGGATTTCCGCGTCAACCTGCAAGTGAGCGACGGCAAGGGGCTGCTGGCCAGCCAGGCCTTTTCCATCCATGTGGTGGATGGCAACCTGCCACCGCAGATCACCAGCCAGTTCCCCGCCAAGGTACCTGCCGGTGTGAGTTTCTCCCACCAAGTGGAGGCCACGGACCCCGAGAAAGGCCCGTTGCAGTACACCTTGGGCAGCCAGGCGGCTGGCATCGGCATCGATGCGTCGGGCCGAATCTCCTGGACGGATCCCCAGCCCGGCACCTATCCGCTGGTGATCCAGGTCACTGACCAGTACGGTGCCCGCGATGTGCAGCGCGTGGTGGTGGCCGTGCAGGCGTTTCCGGAATTTAGCAGCCTGCCCGTGGTGACGGCGACCGTCGCCCAGCCCTATACCTACCAAGCCCTGGCCAGCGACCGGGATGGTGACCCTATCGTCTACAGCGTGCTCAGCGGCCCTGCCGGCCTGGTCATCAGCCCCAGTAGCGGTGCCGTGACCTGGCCATCGCCGGTGGCGGGCGCAGCAGCGGTCGTCTTGGCCGCCACTGATCCGGATGGCAACCAGGGCAAGCAAAGCTTCAGCATCCGCGTGACGACAACGCCCAACCGGGCGCCGGTGTTTACCGCCACGCCGGTCACTTATGTGGCCTACCCTGCCACCTACAGCTATACCGCCTCGGCCAGCGATGCCGATGGCGACAACCTGGGCTGGAAGCTGCTGCAGGCGCCGGCCGATATGAGCATCAACGAGCGCACGGGCGCGATCGCCTGGAAGTTTGCCAGCAACGTGGCCGGCAAGTTTGCGGTGCGTGTGCTGGTGGACGACCGCCGTGGCGGCCAGACCGAGCAGGCCTTTGAGATCCAGGTGCCCGTGTATGGCAACGGCGCGCCCACTATCACCAGCCGCCCGCCCAGCCAGGTGCGCGCTGGCGCTGTCTACAGCTATACGGTCAGTGCCTCTGACCCTGAGGGTGAGGTACTCAGCTACCGCTTGGCCTCCGGGCCCGCCGCTGCCAGCTGGGCGGGCAACCAGCTGAGCTGGGCCACCAGCGCAGCCGATGTGGGCGTGCATGCGCTGCTGATCGAAGTGGCCGATACCGCCGGCAATGTGGCGCAGCAGAACTGGCAATTGGAAGTGCTGCCCGCCAGCGGCAACCAGCCGCCGGTGATCAGCTCCTCCCCCAAGGTGACGGCTGTTGCCGGTGGGGTGTACGAGTACCAGGTGGTCGCCTCTGACCGCGATGGTGACCCGCTCAGCTACCGCTTGCTGACCGGGCCGGCCGGCATGGCGGTGTCTGCCACCGGCAAGCTGGAATGGGCCGTGCCCGCAGGCTTTGCTGGCAGCGAGACGGTGGAGGTTCAGGTAGCCGACGGGCGCGGTGGCGAAGTGACCCAGGCCTTTGCGATTGGCGTGGGCATTACCGCCAACCGGCCGCCGCTGATCAATTCGACGCCGGTTGCAACGGGTACTGCAGGTGCGGCCTACAAGTACCAGATCCTGGCGACTGACCCCGATGCGGATGTGCTGACCTACACGGTCTCCACCAGCGAGCCCGGTATCACCGTGGATGCGCAGACCGGCTTGGTCTCTTGGGCCGTTCCCGCAGGCGCGAGCGGGCAGGCGCAACTGACCGTGCTGGTGACCGATGGCAAGGGTGGCACCGCATCGCAAACCTATGCGATTGGCGTTGGCCAGCCCGGCAACCGCCCACCCCGGGTGACCACGCAGCCGGGCACCAGCGCGGTTTCGGGCGCCAGCTATGCCTATGCGCTCAAAGCCGTGGATGCCGATGGGGACACCCTGGTCTATGCCTTGACGGAGTTCCCGCAGGGCATGCTGATCGACAGCAGCACGGGTGCGATCCAGTGGCCCATTCCTGCCGATGTGGCAGGGCTGGCGCCGGTAACGGTCGAGGTGACGGATGGCAAGGGCGGCATCGCCACCCAGGGCTATGCCATCTCGGTCTCCGGTGCTTCCAACCGCGCGCCGGCATTCAGCTCCACACCAGTTACCTCGGCCACGGCCGGCGCCGCTTACGCCTATACGGCGCGGGCGACCGATCCGGATGGCGATGCCATCAGCTATTCGCTGACGTCTGCACCCGCAGGCATGGCGATCCATGCCACCTCGGGTGCCCTTACCTGGATGCCCACCTTGGCGCAAGGCGGCAGCCATACCGTGGCCGTGCGCGCGACCGATGCCAAGGGTGCCTATGCCACCCAAAGCTTTGGCATCTATGTGCAGCTGCCTACCAACAACCCACCACAAATCAGCAGCAAGCCCACGCTGCGCTGGGCCCCGGGCGTGCCCTACCAGTACCAGGTCACGGCGACGGATCCTGAAAGCGACCCGCTCACCTATGCGCTGGACAAGGCCCCCGCCGGCATGGCCATATCCGCCAGCACTGGCCTGCTGACCTGGAACAGCCCGGTGCTGGGCAGCCATGCGGTAGAGATCAAGGTGCAGGACACGCGCGGCGCCTATGTGGTGCAAAGCTACACCCTGCAGATTGCGGCCAACCGCGAGCCGGTCATCACCAGCGCGCCCGTGCCATCTGCGGCCATCGGCGCGCCCTATGCCTACCAGGTGGTGGCCAACGATCCCGATGGCGACTTCCTCACCTACCGGATGAGTGGCGCACCCGCTAGCTTGACCCTGTCGGCTGCGGGCCTGATCTCGGGCACGCCCACCGCCCAAGGCACGCATGCCATCACGGTGACGGTGTCGGACGGCCAGGCCTCTGTTACCCAGAGCTGGACCTTGCGGGTGACCGAGCCCGCAGCGGGTGGCCCGCTGGAGGCGGGCGTGACGCCATCGCCCAAGTACCTCAACCTGGGTGAGTCCACCAGCTTGCAGGTGTTTGCGCAGGGCGGCACGGCCCCCTACACCGTCAGCAGCCTGACCGTGAACGGCCGCGCTGTGACCGTGGATGCCGCCTACCGCGCCACGTACACGCCCACCGCGATGGGCAAACACAACCTGCGCCTGACCCTGCGCGATGCCAAGGGCAGCAGCGTGACGGTGGACGACTGGTTTGGCGTCAAAGACCCCAGCGATGTGCTGGCGCCGCTGGCGGCCATCACCGCGCCGGGCAGCTCGGACGACATCACGGTCACCGACGTGTTTGAGCCCACCGCCATCATCGGCACGGCCTCGGATGCGAACCTGGGCGAGTACCTGCTGATGATCTCGCCCGCTGGCCAGAACCAGTGGAGCAAGCTTGGCGGCGGCACGGCCAGCGTGACGGCGGCCAAGCTGGGCGATCTGAACCCCCAGACCTTGGCCAATGGCCTGTATGACCTGGGCCTGATCGTGCGCGATATCTCGGGCCATGAGACCAGCGCCAAGGTGACGGTGGCCATCAGCGGCGAGCAAAAGGCCGCGCCACTGCAGCTGACCTTTACCGACATGGCGTTCGAGATTGAAGGCCTGCCGCTGACCGTGCGACGCAGCTACGACTCGCTCAAGCGCGCGCAGCGCATGGACTTTGGTTACGGCTGGTCGGTGGACTACCAGGACGTCTGGTTGCAGACCAATGGCGTGCCGGGCCGCTCCTGGGTGATGCAGGAGACGGGTTCGGGCTTCAGCCGCAAGATCTGCGTGCGGCCTCAGGGCTCGCGCGTGGCATCGGTGCGTTTGCCCGATGGCAAGCTGGAACAGTTCGAGCTGCGCGCCAGCCCCGAGTGTGTGAGCGTGCTGGAATGGGCCTCCAACCCCAATGTCAGCCTTGCCTTCAGTGCCAAAGCCAGCAACAAAAGCGGCAGCAAGCTCGAAGCGCTGGGCTATGGCGATCTGCGCCTTGCTGGCGGCGATCTGTTCGACATGGGCATGACGGAGACCTTCAACCCCACGCAGTACAAGCTGACCACCTTGGATGGCATCGAGTACATCCTGAACAAGGACTTTGGCATTCAGCAGATCAAGGACCGCAACGGCAACACCCTGCAGTTCACGCGCAGCGGCATCAGCCACTCTGGCGGCTGGGCGCTGGCCTTTACACGCGATGCGCAAGGCAAGATCAGCAAGATCAGCGGCCCGGGCGGCCAGGTGCTGAACTATGGCTACGATGCAGCGGACAACCTGACCTCGGTGGTGGACCAGACCAACGCGGTCTCCGACTTCCGTTACGAGAACGCCAAGGTGGCGCATGGTCTGACCAGCTACACCGATCCGCTGGGCCGGCTGGCGCTCAAGACCACCTACGACGACGCCGGGCGCGTGCTGAGCCAGACCGATGCGACCGGCAAGGCCGTGACCGTGAACACCGACAACACCACGAAAAAGCAGACCATCAAGGACCGCAACGGCAACACCACCGTGTACGACTTTGATGACCGGGGCAATGTCACCCGCGTGGTGGATGCCGCAGGTGGCACCACCCAGTACGCCTATGACGCCAATGACAACGAGATCGAGGTGATCGATGCGCTGGGCCGCAAGACCACGCGCAGTTACGACGCTTTCGGCAATGTCACCAGCGAAACCGACCCCGCTGGGCGCGTGACCAAGACGGCTTTCAACGCACAAGGCAATGTCAGCACCATCACCGATGCCGCTGGCAACATCACCACCAATGGCTACAACGCCAGCGGTGATCTGACCGCCATCACCGATGCCGCTGGCAAGGCCTTTGGCATGGGCTACAGCCCCACAGGCAGCTTGAGCAGCATGACCGACAAGGCCGGCAATGCCACCCGCTACACCTATGCCAAGATCAATGGCACCACGCTCAAGCAGAGCGAGACGGCACCGGACGGCACCGTCACCACCTATGCGTATGACAGCGCAGGCAATGTTGCATCCACCACGCGCGCCATCGTCACCCAGCCGGGCCAGCCCGCCACCACCGTGGTGGACAAGACCAGCTACGACGCCAAAGGCAATGTCACCAGCCGCACCAATGCGGTGGGCGACACCACCAGCTACCTCTACGATGCGGCGGGCCAGCTGCTGCAAGAGACCGACAGCCAGGGCCGCAAGACGGCGCATGAGTACAGCCTGCGCGGTGAAAAGGCCAAGACCACCTACCCCGATGGCAGAGTGGAGAGCTGGGTCTATGACAACAACGGCAACGAAACCCAGAGCTGCAGCGGCAGCCTGTGCACGCGCACAACCTACGATGCACTGGACCGTGCCACCAAGCTCACCGATCCGATGGGCTTTGTCGTAGAGAGTGTGTATGACGCAGCGGGCCAGCTCACCTCCAGCAAGGATGCGCGCGGCAACAGCACGGCGTTTGAATACGACCTGGCAGGCCGGGAAACCAAGCAGACCAATGCCGCAGGTATTGCGGTGACGCGCGAGTACGACCTGGCGGGCAACCTCGTCAAGTCCACCGATGGCTTGGGCCAGGCGACGGTTCACGTCTACAACAACACCCAAAAGCGCAGCAGCACCACCTTGGCCAATGGCGCGGTGACGCAGTTCGCTTATGACGCCAATGGCGTGCTGCTGAGCGAGACCAACCCGCTGGGCCATACCTACCAGTTTGGCCACGACCCGCTGGGCGCCCTCAAGACCGTGACCGACCCGCTGGGCAAAGTGACTGGCTACAGCTGGAACGGCAGCAACCAGCTGCTGACCCAGACCGACGCCAACAGCCACACCACCCGCTATGGCTACGACAGCGCTGGCCGGCGCGTGGCACGCACCTTGCCGGGCGGCAAGAGCGAAGGCCTGGTCTACGACAGCGAAGGCCGTCTGGTGAGCCGTACCGACTTTGACGGCAGCCAGACCATCTACAGCTATGACGTGGGCGGCAAGCTCAGCAAAGTCACGCGCAGCGATGGCCGCAGCCTGACCCAAGGCTATGACAGCGTTGGCCGCATGAACAGCCAGACCGACACCGCCTATGGCAGCCTGAACCTGACCCTGGATGGCAATGGCCGCACCACCCGCGAGGCCTGGGCCCACAGCAGTCTGGGCACCAGCTTTAACGCCACCGTGGACTACGCCTGGGATGCCAACAGCAACCGCACCCAGGTCAGCACCTCGGGCCAGGCCATCAAGGCCAGCTACAACACGCTCAACCAGCTGGACACCCTGACCCACCCCGACGGCAGCACCACCCGTTTTGCCTACGACAACGCCGGCAACCGGGTGCAGGTGACGCGGGCCGACGGCAGCACCAGCGACTACCAGTACAACGCCGCCAACCAGCTGACCGCCGTGCTGCATAAAAAGGCCGATGGTGCCGACATCGCCAGCTTTGTCTACACGCTCAATGCCGCAGGCCAGCGCACCCAGGTGGCCGAACGCATGCTGGAGGTGGGCAGCCCCGCAGCCACGGTAGAGCGCACGGTGCACTACCAGTACGATGCCGCCGGCAAGCTGCTGCAAGAGCAGGTGGCACAAACCGCGCCTGCGGTGTTTGGCTCGACCATCGACTACGCCTACGACCCGGTCGGCAACCGCAGCCGGCGTACCGTCAGCCATAACGGCCAGGTCACCAGCTACCAGTACGACAGCCATGACCGGCTCACCCAAAGCGTGGACAGCCTGAACGGCACCACCAGCTACCAGTGGGACGAGCGCGGCAACCTGGTCCAAAAGGCATCACCTGCGGAGACCACCACCTATGCCTGGACAGTGGACAACCGCCTGGCCAAGGTCAGCACCGGTACCAAAACCGTCGAGTATGGCTATGACAGCAGTGGCCGCCGCATTAAGCGCTTGGTCAAAGAGGGTGCCACCACCACGGAGACCCATTACAAGGTGGACCACCAGCGCGACTACAGCGAGATCCTGGTCGAGAGCACCAAGGTCAACAGCGGCGCCTGGGTCGATACCGTGCATGTGCACACCCCCGATGGCCTGGGCGAGTTGATCGCCAGCACCTCAGCCGGCGCGCAAACACAGCTGTTCAGCGATGGCCTGGGCAGCGTGCGTGTGGCCCAAACGGCTGCCGCCAGCCATGTCTTCAGCTACGACGCATTCGGCATTGCGCTGGGCGCCGCCGAAGGCATGCCTGCCAATGCGGCCGATGCCTCGGCCACCAGCCACCGCTACACCGGTGAATATGCGGACAGCCAGACAGGGCTGCTGCACCTCCGTGCGCGTGATTACGATCCGCAGATCGGTCGCTTTATCTCGATGGATGAGCATCCGGGTGCGAATCGCATTCCGCTGACTTTGAACAAGTACCTGTATGGCAATGCGGATCCGGTCAATATGGTGGATCCGAGCGGGAACTTTGGTTTGGGTGGGATGATGAGCGCGGGGATGAATATCTCGGTCTCGTCGATTGCCCGATTTGCCGTTCATGAAATGATCGTGGATCGGCTGGCTGGGAAAATCGTGGAGGGTATGATTTCATCCGTCATCAAGGGCGGAACGCTGATGCCCTCAGGCAACCCGGGTTTGAATGGGTTCATACAAGCACTAGCGACGCAGTGTTCATTTACGAAGAAAAACTGTTTGGTCGGCAACAAAATCCCTGTGTTATCCACAGGTATGGAATTGCCAATGCATTCTATGCACATAGCTGCTTCCCAATATGGCTTTGGAAATACATCGTCGGGTGTAGGTGTTACATCATCTGTGTTGGTGCGTGGTCAGGGATCGGGTGGGCGCACATGGTACAAAAAAATGCATCCATGTATGCTAGGAAAAGTAGGGGATAAATTGACTTGTGATGAGTATCCATTCTTCTCAACCATGAATGGTGGACTGGCAAACTATAACAACGATACGGTTTCTCTTCAGTTGTTGCCTGGGTGGGAGTCTTCAAGGCAGGGAGGGCTGATGAGTAGCTTTTACTCAAATGCAAAGGTAACGGCAGGAAAACCTTACTTCAGCATTGGAAACACCCTTTTGCCGTCCTACTATATTAAAGATAGAGTTCCACGTCCCTTGAAATAATAAAGGAAGTAGTTATGTCTGGATCAAAATACATTGGCACACCTGAAAGCTGGGTAAAGTTTATTTCGGAATGGATGAAGGTAAAAGGCAGAAATACGCCAGAAGTGATAGATGCTGATTTTAAAAAAATCATTGACCAATTCCCTATTGATGCGACCTCTAGCTATTTGCATTTTTATGCAGCTATGGAGGTATTGGGTTGGCCTAATATTTTTAGAGTTTTTGGTGAAGTAGAGGATTTTGATAATTTTTTTGAATTTTTAAAACCCCATGCCATCAATACATTGGTGTTCTATGATGAGGATTACTATGAATCTGCCAAGTGCTTTGTACGTGAGAATGTGCCTATGTTAGTGGCTGATGCGAATTATAAAAATTATTCCAGAGAGCAGGATGATTTAACATCCGCCCCGGTGATGGCTGGGGCGTATGTGATTGCGCAAAAGAACGACGTAGTTTTTAAAAACTACTTACTGCTCAACCCTGCTGTGCGGTCTTCTGATGGGGAATGGGAGGCGACATACATGGATGTCAATATGCCTATTTCTCTAAGATTCCCATCTTTTGCAGAAATGGTTGTTTGGTTTTATTTGACTGACCTATCTCTGTATCCGGATCAGAATGTGAAGCCATGGCTGGGCCATGCAGATGACACGACTGGATTATCCAGACTGCTGATCGAAGACTGACCGGGGCGGCATGTGCAATCTGGTTTCGTGGCAAGTAGCGCAGCGCTTTTAGCTTAATTTTGTACTTGTTTATATGTTGCATCCCGGACGATCATAGGATCGTCTACTGATCTCTCACCCAAACGACCAGCGGATCGCCTGTATCCGCGTCTAAACCAAGGGTGAGGCTTTGGCCTCACCTTGTGCATTTGGGCTGATAAGCCCCACGTTGAAAACCTGAGGAGCGCAACGCTTCTTCGATGCGGCATACCAGGTGGAAAGCAGCAGGCCAGCATGCCTACCGTTCCCTAGGCCTGCTTTCCTCTGAACAAGCCATGCGCCAGCAACCAAGACAAGTTCTTGCTGCCAGCGACGCCAGCCCCATCCACATCCAGTCAACCTGAAAATCGCAGGACGATCCAGTCCATCCGCGGCCTCTTGGCATGCGCATGGGCCGGCCATGCCGGAGGGAACCCTGACGTGTTCCATGCGAAGCCATTTGCTTTTCGATTGGTCCATATTGGTATTACCAATATAGAAAATAGTGCGCTACATTGTCAAATTACGGGTTTACCCTGGCAATAAAATCTGCTAATTCCCCAATAATCGCCCAACTTTGTCGCAGGTTGGCGATTCAGCGCTTTATTGGTAATACCAATTTAGACCAAAGGTCCAACCAACGGCACAGCCAACAAGCCATTCACCCAGCAGGGCGCAGAACAGGGCAGCCCCAAGCAGCCCGGTTACGCAATGCCTCCCGGTGAACAGCCCAAGATCAAGGCGCCTCAAGCGCCCGTCCAATCACTTCGAGACATCGCCATGCAAACTCTCTGGCAGCAAAACTACGACCCGGCGGGCAACATCTGGGTCTCCGCCCTGGTGGCACTGATCCCCATCGTTTTCTTCTTTTTGGCACTCACCAAGCTGCGGCTCAAGGGCTACCAGGCGGGGACCGTCACGGTGGTGCTGGCCCTGGCGGTGGCCTTGCTGTTCTACCGCATGCCCGTCAGCGCAGCGCTGGCTTCGGCCGTCTATGGCTTCTTCTATGGTTTGTGGCCGATTGCCTGGATCATTGTGGCCGCCGTGTTTCTGTACAAGATCTCCGTCAAGACGGGGCAGTTCGATGTGATCCGCTCGTCGATCCTGTCGGTCACGCCAGATCAGCGCCTGCAGCTCATCCTGGTGGGCTTTTGCTTTGGCGCGTTTTTGGAAGGCGCGGCAGGCTTTGGTGCACCGGTAGCGATTACGGCGGCCTTGCTGGTCGGCCTGGGCTTTAAGCCGCTGTATGCCGCAGGGCTGTGCCTGATCGCCAATACCGCGCCGGTCGCCTTTGGTGCCATGGGTATTCCGATCATCGTGGCCGGCCAGGTGTCGGGCGTGGATGCGTTTGCGATTGGCCAGATGGCGGGTCGCCAGCTGCCCTTCATGACCGTGCTGGTGCTGTTCTGGCTGATGGCCATCATGGATGGCTGGCGGGGTGTGAAGGAGACCTGGCCTGCGGTGCTGGTCGGTGGCGGCTCGTTTGCGATCGTGCAGTTCCTCACCGCCAACTACATCGGCCCGGAGCTGCCCGATATCACCTCGGCCATCGTGTCCTTGATTGCGCTGACCCTGTTCCTCAAGGTCTGGCAGCCCAAGCGCATCTTCCGCTTCACGCTTGAGGCCGGCGAGCAAGGCACTCCAGCCGTGCCCGTCGCACCCGTCAGCTCGGGCGCGCCGCTCACCGCCGCTGCGGTCATCAAGGCCTGGTCGCCGTTCATCATCCTGACCGCCATGGTCACGGTCTGGAGCATCAAGCCCTTCAAGGCGCTGTTTGCGGCGGGTGGCCCGTTGGCTGCGACCGTCATCAATATCCCGGTGCCGTTTTTGCACAACCTGGTCGAGAAGACCCCGCCCGTGGTGACTGCTGCGGCCCCTTATGGTGCTGTCTATACCTTCAACTGGCTGCTGGCCACCGGCACCGCCATCTTGATTGCAGCGCTGATCACCATCGCCTTCACGCGCCTGTCGCCTGCCAAAGCAGTGGCTACCTTGGGGGAAACCTTCAGGGAACTGGCCGTGCCGATTTACTCCATCGGCATGGTGCTGGCCTTTGCCTTTGTCGCCAACTACTCGGGCCTGTCGGCCACCCTGGCCCTGGCGCTGGCCCATACCGGCAAGGCCTTCACCTTTTTCTCGCCCTTCCTGGGTTGGATTGGGGTGTTCCTCACGGGCTCGGACACCTCGGCCAATGCGCTGTTTGCCGCGCTGCAGGCCACTACCGCGCAGCAGCTGGGCCTGCCCCAGGTGTTGACCGTTGCGGCCAACACCACCGGTGGTGTCACGGGCAAGATGATCTCGCCCCAGTCCATAGCGATTGCCTGCGCTGCCGTCGGCCTGTCTGGCCGGGAATCAGACCTGTTCCGCTTCACGGTCAAGCACAGCCTGATCTTTGCGGTCATCATCGGTTTGATGACTACGCTGCAAGCCTATGTGTTTCCATGGATGATTCCGGGTCATTGAGAGTCGCTGCGCCATCGCCCCTGATGGCGCCCGCGACGAGAACACACAACACCTGAAAGCTCCCCCCCATGCGCCTCGCTGACCATGTTGTCGAAAAACTGCTTGCCCTGGTGCAGGCCCGTGGGCTGCAGCCGGGCCAGCGGCTGCCGGCAGAGCGGCAACTGGCGCTGGATTTGGGGGTGTCGCGCACGTCGGTGCGCGAGGCGCTGCAAAAGCTCATCAGCCAGGGGGTGCTGTCGGCCCGGCGCGGCGATGGCACCTATGTGCAAACGGTACCATCGGCCGATTGGCTGCAAGAGGCGATGGGGCCGCTGGCCGGGTTGATTGAATCGGACCCCAACTACCGCTACGACGTGCTGGAAACCCGCCATGCACTCGAGAGCAGCACCGCCTGGCTGGCTGCGCAGCGCGCCACTGCACAAGACAAGGCCCATATCCAGCGCTGCTTTGAGGTGATGATCGACCACCAGCAAAGCGGCCATGCCGAGCTGGCTGCGCGCGCCGATGCCCAGTTTCACCTGGCGATTGCCGAGGCCTCACACAACCTGGTGCTGGTGCAGGTCATGCAAAGCCTGTTCACCGTGGTGCTGTCTACCGTGGAGCGCAACCGCCACGACATGTTTCGCCTGAGCGCCCCCGTTACCCTGCAGCAGCTCACCGTGCAGCACCAAAGCCTGATGCAGGCGATTTTGGAGGGCGACCCGCAGCGCGCCCGCGCCTGCATTGGCGAGCACCTGGAGCATGTGCGCCACACCATCCAGCAGATGGACGAAGAGCGCGCGCGCCGCGAGCGCTCCATGCGCCTGCCCGCCGAGCTGATGCCCAACCCGCCGGGTGCACCCTGATCTGCGCTGCGCCAGACAACATCCCGAGACAGCAGCCGAGACCAACACCCCAGCCCTGAGAGCGCCACCATGATCATCTCTTCCGCCTCCGACTACCGCGCCGCCGCGCAAAAGCGCCTGCCGCCTTTCTTGTTCCACTACATCGACGGCGGCGCCTATGCCGAGCAAACGCTCAAGCGCAATGTCGCCGATTACGCCGATGTGGCCCTGCGCCAGCGCGTGCTCAAGGACATGAGCCAGCTCGACACCAGCATCGAGCTGTTTGGCGAAAAGCTCTCCATCCCCGCTATCCTGGCCCCCGTCGGCCTGCTGGGCATGTTTGCCCGCCGGGGGGAGGTGCAGGCCTCGCGCGCCGCCGCCGCCCATGGCATACCGTTCACCCTGTCCACCGTCTCGGTCTGCCCAATTGAAGAGGTGGCGCCCGGATTGGGCCGGCCCATGTGGTTCCAGCTCTATGTGCTCAAGGACCGGGGCTTTATGAAGAATGCGCTCGAGCGCGCGCAGGCCGCTGGCTGCTCTACCTTGGTGTTCACGGTCGATATGCCCGTGCCCGGCGCGCGCTACCGCGATGCGCATTCGGGCATGAGCGGCCCCAACGCCGCGCTGCGCCGCTACTGGCAATCGGTCACCCACCCGGCCTGGTCCTGGGATGTGGGGCTGAACGGCCGCCCGCATGACCTGGGCAATATCTCCGCCTACCGGGGCAGCCCCACGGGCCTGGCCGACTACATCGGCTGGTTGGGCAGCAATTTTGACCCGTCCATTTCCTGGAAAGATCTGGAATGGATCCGCGACTTCTGGAAGGGCCCCATGGTCATCAAAGGCATCCTGGACCCGGAAGACGCCAAGGATGCCGTGCGCTTTGGCGCCGATGGCATTGTGGTCAGCAACCACGGGGGCCGCCAGTTGGATGGTGTGCTGTCTTCGGCCCGGGCGCTGCCGGCCATTGCCGATGCGGTCAAGGGGCAGATCAAGATCCTGGCGGATTCGGGCATCCGCAACGGCCTCGATATCGTGCGCGCCATCGCGCTGGGTGCCGATGCCGCTTTGCTGGGCCGCGCCTTTATCTATGCGCTGGCTACCTCGGGCCAGGCCGGCGTCAAGCACCTGCTGGAGCTGATGGAAAAGGAAATGCGCGTGGCCATGACCCTGACCAGCGTGGCCAAGGTGGCCGACATCAATGGCGATCTGCTGGTGCGCCCCTAAACACCGTCCAGCCATTCACCCAGACATGCCATGACCGCTGCCACCACGACCCCCGTCTCGCGCGATACCCTGCTTGCCCAGCTGCGTGCCGCCGTCGGCCCCGCCCATGTGCTGACCGGCGACCAGGCTACGCGCCGCTTTCGCAAAGGCCACCGCACGGGCGAAGGCCCGGTGCTGGCCGTCGTGCGCCCGGCGACTTTGTGGGAGCAGTGGCAAGTCGTGGAGGCCGCCGTGGCGGCGGACCGCATTGTCATCATGCAGGCGGCCAACACGGGGCTCACGGGCGGGTCAACGCCCGACGGCAGCGGCTATGACCGCGAGATTGTGCTGATCAACACCTTGCGCATCACCGGCGTGCAGGTGATCGGCGATGGCGCCCAGGTCGTCTGCCTGCCAGGGGCCACCTTGGACAAACTGGAGCAGGCGCTGGCCCCACTCGGGCGCGAGCCGCATTCGGTGATTGGCTCGTCCTGCATCGGCGCATCGGTGCTGGGCGGCATTTGCAACAACTCCGGCGGCTCGCTGGTGCGGCGCGGCCCGGCCTATACCGAGCTGGCGCTCTACGCCCAGGTGCGTGCCGATGGAACGCTGGCACTGGTCAACCACCTGGGCATTGCGCTGGGTGCCACGCCCCAAGAGATCCTCACCCGCCTGCAAAACGGCGACTACCGCGAGGCCGACATTGCCCATGATGCGCAGCGCGCCGCCTCCGACCCGCGCTACGCCGCAGCCGTGCGCGATGTGGACGAGGACTCGCCCGCGCGCTTTAACGCCGATCCCTCGCGCCTGTTCGAGGCCTCGGGCTCGGCCGGCAAGCTCTGTCTGTTTGCGGTACGGCTCGATACCTTTCCCAAAGAGCCCAGCACCGTCTTCTACATCGGCAGCAATGCGCCCGATGATTTGACCGCCGTGCGCCGCCACTTGCTCACCGCCTTGCCCAAGCTGCCCATTGCCGGCGAGTACATCCACCGCACGGCTTATGACATTGGCGAGCAATACGGCAAAGACACCTTCCTGCTGATCGACCGCTTTGGCACCGCCCGCGTGCCGGCGGCCTTTGCGCTCAAGAGCCGGGTCGATGGTTTTTTTGAGCGCCTGGGCCTGCGCGGCGTCAGCGACCGCATCATCCAGGCTGTCACCCACTTGTTGCCCAGCCACCTGCCCGCCCGCATGCGCCAGTGGCGCGAGCGCTATGAGCACCACCTGCTGCTGCGCGTATCCAACGACACGGCAGACGCCACGCGCGCGTTTTTGACCACGCATTTCAGCGGCAGCACGACGGGCGGCTGGTTTGAATGCGATGCCGACGAAGGCCGCAAGGCCTTTTTGCACCGCTTTGCGATTGCCGGCGCCGCCATCCGCTACCGCGAAGTGCACCGCGCCCAGGTCGAAGACATCGTCGCGCTCGACGTGGCCCTGCGCCGCAATGACCGTAACTGGGTGGAGCAGTTGCCCGCCGAGGTCGAGGCCGACATGGTGCACAAGCTCTACTACGGCCACTTCTTCTGCCATGTCTTCCACCAGGATTACATCGTGAAAAAGGGCGTTGATCCGCTGGCCATGGAGCACCGCATGTGGGGGCTGCTGGATGCGCGCCGCGCCGAGTACCCGGCGGAACACAATGTGGGCCATCTGTATGTGGCCAAACCTGCGCTGGCCGATTTTTACCGCCAGCTGGATCCCAGCAACCGCTTTAACCCCGGCATTGGCCACACGGCGCGGGGCAAGAATTGGGAAGCGTGTTGTGAGCGGCCAAACGGCTGGCCCAAGGGCTATTCAGACGAGCGCTAAAGCAGGCGCGGGCTGCGGCGCTGGCGCGCTGGGCTGCTGAGTAGCGCATGGAATCCCATGCTGGGGTTCTATGCAGATGCCTATGCAGTGTTTACGCAGGGGCAGGCTCAGAGCGCTTCGCAGAGCATATCCCAGAAGGTTTGCACCAGCAGCGGCGTGTCAGCCTGCTTGCCGTGCTTCATCAGGCAAATTTTTCTGGCCAACTGCGGCCGGCTCACCGGCAGGTAGCACAGCTCCTGGTCAAAGTGCGCCTGTTTGCTGAGCGCAGAGATCACGCCGATCTTCAAATCGCTGTGCACCACGGCATACAGCGATTCGATGGACAACAGGTTTTGCGGGCCGTTGACATCCACGCCTTGCTCCTGCAGCACCTCGGCAATCATGTCGTAGGTGCCGCCCCGGCGCAGCACCACCAAAGACTGGTCCTTGAGGTCGCGCCAATACAGCTTGCTTTGCTGCGCCAGCGGGTGGTGCTTGGAGACGGCGACCACGATCTCATCGCTGGTGATCAGGCGCGACTCCACATGCGCAGGGGTGTCGAAATGCAGGCCCACCGCGATATCGGCATCCCCTTGCGAGATCGCCTGGGCCAGGGTGTCACTGACTCGGGCCATCGCTTCGCTCGGTCCCCAAAACTGGCCGAGCGCAGCGATGGCGTGTCGGCTGTTGGCTGTTTGGATGTCTGGTTGCATCCCCCCTTTTGCATGCGCCTGGGGCGTGGTGTTTGTGGGGTGGCGCTGGCACCGCAGAGTGCCAGCGCTTCGTCAACTAGCTTGCCGCGTCTGTTCGAACGGAGCGCCTTTGGCGCGTAGTGAGTTTCGCGGCACACCCCACAAACGCCACGACACAGGTTGCCCTTCGCAACGCGAAGGGTCGCAGTCAGCAGGGGCGACCTTCTTTTGGGTACTTTTCTTGGTCGCCAAGAAAAGTACCTCGCCCGCCGGGCGAAATCCGGCCAGCAAAACTATGCAGCGCCGCAGGCCTATGCAAAAGCATGGCCGCCACCAAAACGAAAACCATAAAAAATGCCCCCAGCAAAAGCCAAGGGGCATCAAGACGCAGTCCCTATCTATATAGATAGAGCAGCAATCAAACCAGCTTGCGGCGCGCCACACCCAGCAACAACAAGCCCAGCCCAGCCAACACCAACGGATGCCCCACCGGCACCGCCTTGGGCACGACCACCACCGGCGCCGTCACCTCCAAAGTAACCGTAGCCGTGTCGCATTGCGTCGCCTGCACCGTGCTGCAAATCTGGTAGCTCACGGTATACGAGCCAGGCGTGGCCGTCGCGCCGATCAGCACATTGCCATCCGGCGTGACCGTGATGCCGGCAGGCCAGGTGCCCACCGCCGTCAAGGCCACATTGCTGGTGGTCGCCGGGGCGGCATCGACCGTGTCGTTCGTCAGCACATTGATGGCAGGCACCGTGCCGCTGGCCGGGCGGGTGATGGCCGGTGCCGCGTCGTTGACGGCATCGACACCAATCAGCTGCACACCGCCAATGCCTTTAAAGGCAAAGATAAAGGTGTTGGGCGTGCCATCGGTGTTGGGGGTGCCGGGGGGGTTCTCGCTGGGCTTGCCCAGTGAATAGGCCTCGGCGCCAAAGGCGGCCAAGGCTGCCAGCGCATCGACCTGGTTGCCCGCCGCACCGTAGCCGATGGTGAACTCCACCTTGGCACCGGGGGCGATGGTGCCGAAGTTGAAGCGGAAGTGCGCGCCGTGGTCCTCGGGGCCGCTGTCCACCACATCCTGGTCGACAAACAAAATGCCCGAGTCGAGCTCCAGCGGGTCGGCGGTATGGAAGCCGTTGTCGCTGGAGAAGACCAGCGCCGTGCTGCTGCCGCGCTGGAGGGTGGTGTACTCGTTGAACTCCGTGGGGAACACATCCCAGTCCATCGCGCGGCCATACAAGGCCTCGACCGGTGCGGAAGAGATGTTCTCGATGGTGACCTTGACTTCGTAAATATGGTTGGTGGCCGAAGAAGGCGCAAAAGCGTGGGTAACGCGGAAGGTGCCAAAGGCATTGGCCACGGCGGTAGCGGTCGTAGCCGTAGCGGTGAAAGACTCAGACGTGATGCCGATCGTGCCCACACTGGAGCCCGTAAATCCGGAGGTATTGCTCACCGTATCGGCGATGCCCCAGGCTTCACAGGCGCAACCCGGTGTCAGGCCATCGGCACCACTGGCCAAATAAGTAATGCCGGTCAGCGGCGATATCTCCTGCGGCATCAGCGCGCCGTCTGCACGCACCCCCACCCGCAGGGTGCCGTTGTCGATATTGGCCTGGGCCAAAACGATAGCCGGCACGCTGAGCAGCATCCCCGCCAACAGTTTTCCTAGTTTCATGCGCGCACCTCTTTTTAACTATTTAAATTTATGATGAGCATTTCTATCATAGTTATAAGAGATGTAAAAATTACTATACAAATCCTCTCATATTAGTAATTGATGATGATTTCTATGAAGAAAGTCTGCTGTTAGATGCTTTTTGCCGAAGTGTGTGCCCATTAACATTTGTCAATGATTGTCAAAAGCTAGAGGACCGTGCGTATTATTGATCTGTGTCAATAGGCAATATTTAGCCCGTCTTTACAGGGAAAAATAATAAAGAGAATGAGTAATTACCCCTAATTTGAGGATTGACGCTGCCAATGCAAGTGTGCATTTGTCAGCGGTGGCCACAGAGATGGGGGCAACACTGGCCGAGGGGTTCGGGGAATCAATCGATCCTGATCCACCCCTGCTTTTGCCCCAGCCCTCTGGGCGCATCCAAGGGGGTGAATGCCCAGGGGCCGCTCTGCAAGTCCCTGGCTGGGCCTGGCCACGGGCTTGGGCAATCCGCAGCGTGGCCCTGGTTGCTGCCAAAGCGCAGATGCTTGGAAACAGCGCTGAGAAAAAATGGCGTCTGACAGAACCACCCTGGCTGAGCGCGCTGGTATTTGCTAAAGCCTTTGTTGATTGTTGATTTGCCGGATGA
Organism: Comamonas sp. BIGb0152; assembly: GCF_024809975.1. Classification (GTDB taxonomy): domain Bacteria; phylum Pseudomonadota; class Gammaproteobacteria; order Burkholderiales; family Burkholderiaceae_C; genus Comamonas. The sequence goes on along the minus strand of NZ_JANUDY010000006.1, from coordinate 252,027 downwards.
ATATATTGAGATATTAATCTTATTTGTTAAATTGCAATTTCAGACAATTATTATGGGCACTTGAAATTTGCAATCCTCTATTATTCAGTCCTCCTCGTTGGGAGTTCATTTGAAATGGAGGTGACTTATGTCTATGCGATCAATTACTGTGGCAGCGGCTTTGCTGTTCAGCCAATGGGCGGGGGCGCAAAGTGGGCCTGCGCTTGCCCTGGAGGGCGGGCCATGGCCTCAGCCAGATAGCACTTGCATGGAGGCTGAGGTCGCTGCTCAGCAAACGGCAGAGGGGATCGCCCTCAGCCAAGCCTGCCAACCGGGCAGCTGTCCCCATGCGGGCTTGCTGATTCAGAAGGATGGAGAGAGTTTGGCGATTGCCAAAGTATGCGATACCTCCTTGTTGACGGGGGATAGCCAGCCTGCGATGCCTTCCCAGAGCGATCCCACCCAAGTCAGCAGCCTCAGGGCTGATGCCCTCCCGCAGCCCATGGTGCGATTATCGAGAGAACCCCACTATTTTTGAGACCAAAGACAGGTGATGGTCCTGTGAATCCATTCATGGCGCTGAAAACCCGTTAGAAAATATTTCCGCATCGTTTGCGCAGATAAGGCTACCCAGGCGCCAATCCCGGTTGGCAAGGGCATGGTGCCGATAATCGATTTCGGGTAATAAGCACTGGGTAATAAGCACTGAGTAATATGCACTGCCTAATGGGTGCCAGGTAATAGAGCCAGCCAACAGACAAGTCGGCTGGTTCTTCTTTTTGCCGCCACCCCCTGCGCCCTGCCACGGAGGCCGTCTGCAACGGCAGCAACCAACGGCAGCAACTGTCTGGGCCATGAAGAAGCCTTGAGCAGGGGGCGCGGCGGTGGCTCAGCCCCCTGCGCCAGCCACCACGCAGATCTCGATCAGCTTGGCCGGGCTGGCCAGGCGGGCTTCTACCGTTGCGCGGGCCGGGGCATGGCCAGCGGCGACCCACTGGTCCCAGACGGCATTCATCTCGGCGAAATGGCGCATATCGGCCAGGTAGATCTGGCAGCTGAGGATGCGCTCTTTGTGGCTGCCATGCTCGGCCAGCAGGCGGTCGATCTTGGCCAGCACTTCTTCGGTCTGGCCGCTGATGCCGACATCGACTTTGTCGGCAACCTGGCCGGCCAGGTACAAGGTGTGGTCGTGCCGCACGACCTGGGACATGCGGTGGTTGCCGCCCATGCGGGTGATGGTGTTGGTGCTTGTGTTGGTGTTGGAGTTGGTGTTGGTGTTGGAGTTGGTGTGTGTGTTCGTGTTGGACATGGGGTGTTCTCCTCAATGTTTGCAAAGGCCAGTGCCTGGTGGCGGGGCGCTAACGTTCAATGCCGGCCTTGTACTTTTGGTAGTGGATGGTGCTGACAATCGCCATGCGGCGCAGCGGCTCGGGCGGCAGCCAAGTGGGGCGCTCAAAGCCCAGCGCATCGGCCAGCTGGGGCGATTGCTGGCCGCAGGCCATCTCCCCCAAGAGCTTGCCGAACATGCTGCCCTTGAGCATGCCCGCGCCATTGCAGCCGATGGAGATGTAGAGGCCGGGGCTGATCTGGCCAAAGTACAGCGCGCCGTTGCGGGTGAGTGCTGTCACCCCACCCCATACCAACGGCAGCGCATGCGAGCGCATCTGCGGGTAGCGCATCTGGTAGCAGGCCTGCAGCGCTTTGCGCACATCGGCGAGCGGCTCTTCGCGGTCATACGAATAGGCGCTGCGCACCATAAAGCGCCCGCTCGCCACCTTGCGCAAGGTGGTGCCCAGGCGGTTGGCGGGGATCACGCCCCATTCCGGCTCAGGGCCCAGTTGTTGCAGCGCCTCCCCGTCCAACTGCTCGGTCAGGCCCGCGTAGGTGTAGATGGTGAACACCCGGTCACGCGCAAAGCCGAGCTTGCGGGCAAAGCCGTTGTTGGCGATGACGATGCGCGCCGAGGTCAGCCTGGCCGTGGCCGTGTGCACGGTGTGGGGCTGGCCCTCCTGCAGCGACAGCACCGGCTCGCCCTCCCAGAGCTGGACATTGGCGGGCAGGCTGTCTGCCAGGCCGCGCACCAGGGCGGCGGGTTGCACAAAGACGTTGTTGTCCGAGTGGTAGCCGTAGTGGTAGTGCGTGGTGCCCAAGCGGTGTTGCAGTGCATCGCGCCCCAGCTCGGTATAGGGCACGCCCCATTGCTGGTATTGCTTGAGGGTGCTTTTGAGGCGGGCTGCGCCATCGGCCGTGGCGGCCGCATGGTACTTGCCCACGGGGTTCCAGCCGCAGTCGATCTGGTGCTGGTCGATCAGCGCTTTGAGCCAGGCCAGCCCCGTGTTGTAGAGCGCAATCTGCTTGCGCGCCACCTCGATGGGGCTGCCATGGCCGGACATGCCGGTGTTGTGCGGCAGGTTGATCAAAAAGCCGGAGTTGCGGCCCGAGGAGCCGTCGCCCACGGTGCTGGCATCGAGCAGCAGCACGCGGGCCTGGGGCTCCAGCTCGGCGATGCGCCGGGCAGCGGCCAGGCCGGTGACGCCGGCGCCGATCACGATGGCATCAAAGTGCCGCTCCGTGGGGGCCTGGGTTTTGGCCTGCCTTTTGGGGAGCAAGGTATTCCAGCCCGAGCCCGCTTGGTAGCTCGGGAAAGTAGGTTGCTTGGACATGGGATGGTGGTGGTTAGTGGCGGGTGGCCTGCAGGCTGCGCATGACCTCGGACTGCACGGTGTCCCAGATCTGGCCCTTGAGCTCGTTGTAGCGCGGCGAGAGCTGGACCTGCGCATTGCGCGGCATAGGCAGGTCGTTGCGGATGTCGGTGACCACGCGGCCGGGCCGCGCGCTCATGATGAGCATGCGGGTGGACAGCAGCAGTGCCTCGTCGATGGAGTGGGTGATGAAGATGATGGTCTTCTTGCTCTTTTCGTAGATCTGCAGCAACTCGTCCTGCAGCACCTGGCGGGTCATCGCATCCAAGGCGGCAAAGGGCTCGTCAAGCAGGATCACATCGGGGTCATTGGCGAGCACCCGGGCGATGGAGACGCGCTGGCGCATGCCGCCCGACAGCGCATTGGGGTATCGGTCCTCAAAGCCCTGCAGGCCCACCATGTCGATAAAGCGGCGCGCAACATCCAGGCGCTCGGCCTTGGCAATGCCCTTCATCTTCAGGCCAAAGGCGACGTTGTCGAGCACCGTGAGCCAGGGGAAGAGTGCGTATTGCTGGAACACCATGCCGCAGTGCGGATCGACCTTGTTGACCTCGCGGCCGTTGACGACGATGCGGCCGGCGGTGGGCTTGTCAAAACCGGTGACCAGGTTGAGCAGGGTGGATTTGCCGCAGCCCGAGGCGCCCAGCAGCACGACGAACTCGCCTTTTTCAATCTCCAGATCGACGCGTTCGAGCGCCTTGAAATCACCGTAGTGCTTGGCGATGCCCTGGATGGAGATCATCGGGCCTTTGTGTTGCGCGTTCATTGTTTCCACCTCAGTACCCAGTTTTCAATCAGTCGGAAGAAGAAGTCGGTGATCAGCACCGTGGTGCTGATGAGCACCATGCCCAGCACGACGACTTCGGTCTGGAAGAACTCCTTGCCGTTCATGATGAGAAAGCCCAGGCCTTCGCGCGCGGCCACCAGCTCGGCGGCGATCACGCAGGTCCAGGCCAGGCCCAGGATGACCTTGAAGCCGCTCAAAATCTGCGACAGGCTGCCGGGCAGGATGACTTCCCGCATCACCTGCCAGCGGTTGGCGCCCAGGTTTTGCGCGGCGCGCACCAAGAGCGGATCGACATTGCGCGTGGCCTCGATCACATACACCATCGCGGGTGCAAAGCAGCCCATGAAGACGATGCTGTACTTCTGCGTTTCGGTGATGCCGAACCACAAGAGGGACAGCGGAATCCAGCTCATCGAGGGCAGCGGCCGCAGGAACGACAGGATGGGGTCAAAGGCCGCCCGGGCGTACGACGAGGTGCCCAGAAAAATGCCCAGCGGAACGGCCACGGCGGTGGCCGCCAAAAAGCCGATCATCACCCGGCGCGCAGAGGCCAGGATGTGGGGCCAGAACGTGCCATCGCCCAGCATGGCCACCGCCTTGCCCAGCGCAGCGCTGGGCGGGGGCAGAAAGATGGGGTCGACCAGGCCGGCGCGGCACACGGCCTCCCAGACGGCGATGAACAGCAGGATGGACGCGGCACTGGTGGCAGCCAGTGCAATGGAGGAAGGGGGTTTGGCGATCACGGGGTGTGCTCCGGCCTTCAGACAAAGGAGGCATCAATCCAGTCTTTGACGACCGGGGCCTTGTCGATCTGCTTGTGCTGCACCAGCATCTCGGCCAGCTTTTGCAGGCCCTGCACAAACGCGCCGGTGAGCAGCTCCTTTTGCTGCGCCTGCGGGTACCAGTCGGAGCCGGTGACGGCCGACATCTGCTCCTTCATCGTCAGGCCGGTGAACTTGAGCAGGGCTTGCGAGGCCTTCTGGGGCTGCTCGCGCAGCAGATCGCTGGCCTTGAAGTAGGCCGACAGGTAGGCCTTGACCAGGTCGCGGTTCTTGGCGGCAAACTCGCGGCGCACCAGCAGCACATCAGGCCCGGGCGTGACCTTGAAGGTTTTGTAGAGGCTGAACTGCGAGTCATCGGCGAGCAGCTTGACGCCGGGCTCGCGCAGGATGTTGTCAAAGTGCGGGGTCCAGGCGGCGGCCGCATCGATCTGGCCGGTTTTGATGGCGCCATGCAGCTCCGGGCCGGGGATGTTGAGCACGTCGGCCTCGCCGGGTTGGATGCCCGCCTGCTGCAGCACATCGAGCACCAGCAGATGGGTGCTGGAGGCAAAGGTCACGCCGATCTTCTTGCCCTTGAGGTCGGCAATGCTATCGATGCCTTTGCGGGCCACCAGGCCTTCAACCCGGCCAAAGTTCTCCGGGATCGCAATGATGGCGAACTGCTTGGCACCGCGCGACATCAGCGCCAATGCCGAGACAATGCCGGCGCAGCCGATATCGACCCCGCCGGACATGAAGGCGCTCATGCGGGCCGAGGAGGTGGCAAACGACTGCCAGTCCTGCGTGATGCCCACCTCCTTCAAGTAGCCCTCGGCCATCGCCAGGTGGGCGGGGTAGTGGCCCAGCCAGGGTGAGCCCCCGTATTTGAGGGTTTGCTCTGCCGCAAACGTGGGCAGCGACAGGGCGCCAGCGAATGAGGCGGCAGCGCTTTGCTGGATGAAAGATCGGCGGTTGAGGGTCATTTTGTCTCCTTGGATTTCCTGTTTTTAAAGAGCTGGCCAATCGCTGGACAAGGCGCTGACCTGGCACGGATGCGACGGCATCCCAGCCATGGAAAGCGGCTTGTGCAAGGGCTGGCTAGCTCAGCGCGATCCCGCTTCTGAGCCAGGGGATCAGTTGGCGTACATCGGGAAAGATGTCGTTTTCCATGACGCTTCTGCTCACTTGGAAGCAGTTCTCGGCCATGTCCACATACTCCCCTTCGCGGGAGAGCTGGTAGATGCTGCGGTTGAGGCTGGCACCGGGCAGCGGCAGGGCGGTGACCTGCGCGCTGTAGGCCCGGCCTTGCAAAAAGCACAGGGGCGTGGTGACGGTCCAGCCCAGGTCGGCGGCCACCATGGCCATCACCACATCGGAGGTGTCGATCTCCAGGTAAGGGCGCGGGCTGAAGCCCTGGCGGCGCAGATGGCGCTCGATCAAAGCGCCAAAGTGGGAGCGGGCGCTGAAGCGGATCAGCGGCATCTTCTCAATCAGGGTGGTGAGGTCGGCGTTCTTGAACTCTTTTTCGCGCACCTTGGGGATCACCGCGATAAAGGGCTCAGAGAAGATGGAGCGGCGCACGATGTGGTCCACATCTTCGAGCGTGTCCGAGGTGACGATCAAATCGAGTTGGCGCTTTAACAGCGCGGCCGCATGGCTGTTGGCCAGCCCCGACCAGAGCAGCAACTGGCTGGCAGACGCGGTGACCTTCTTGACGATGGCTGGCCCTGCGGTGGCGGCAAAGGAGTCGATCATGCCCACGCGCATGGCCGGGCGGCTGGCCAGGTCGGCATCGCGCACATGCACCACCAGGCGCTCCATGTCTTCGACAATCTGCCCGGCCCGGCGGCTGAGCGCAATGCCCGCTGGCGTGAGCTTGAAGGGCCGCTGCGAGCGGTCAAAGACCTGCGTCTGCAGGATCGCCTCAATCTGCGTGATGGTCTGCGAGACCGCCGATTGCGTGACCCCCAGCGCAGCCGCCCCTTTGGACAGGCTGCCCGAAGACGCTACGGCCTCGAAAATCTTCAAGGCGCGAACATCGAGACCCGAGCTTGTCTTCATGTCGTCTCCGTTTGGCATCCACTGCAGAACCCTGGACGTTTTGCAGTGGATTTTTGACTATTAGTATTTCTTCAAATACTAGCCATGTAGCGGAGATTTAGATAACAACTTAAGAAAAACTAATACTTAGGATCAGTTTCGCTTGGAGAAGGCGTAGGTGATGGGTGACTGCAAGCCGCCAAGACGGATCTTGAGACGAAGCGCGAGGCCGCCGACCGTCCAAGCGTACGGCAAGGCTTGGCGCGGCCGGCGGCAACGAAGTACCCAGGCTCGTCTTGCTGGCCTTAGGCTTGCTGGCGCGTGGCGGCCAGCACAATTTCACGGATGCACACCCCATCTGGCTGTGCATAGGCGTAGTGGATGGCGTTGGCCACATCTTGCGCAGCCAGCACCTTGCCGCCCATGGCGGTTTTCCAATCCTCGTAGCCGGACTTGATGGCCGCATCGGTGGTGTGGCCGAGCAGCTCGGTCTCTACCGCGCCGGGGGCGATGGTGGTGACGCGCACATTGTGGGCGGCCAGCTCTTCGCGCAGGTTTTCCGTCAGGCCATGCACGGCAAACTTGCTGCCGACATAGGCGACATGGTTGGCAAAGCTCTTGCGGCCCGCGACCGAGCTGACATTGATGATGCTGCCGCGCTGGCGCTGCACCATGCCAGCGGCAACGGCGTGCACGCCGTTGAGCACGCCTTTGACATTCACATCCAGCATGCGGTCCCACTGCTCCGGGTCCTGGCGCGTGATCTCGCCCAGCAGCATGACGCCGGCATTGTTGACGATGGCATCGGCCGGGCCAAAGCGCGCTTCGCCCTGCTGCACGGCGGCAGCCAGTGCTACGCGGTCGGTCACATCCACCGACAGCGCCAGGCAGTCGGGCAGGTTCAGGGCCCGCATCTTGTCCAGCCGGCGGGCCAGCAGCAGCAGCGGGTGGCCCAGGGACGAGAACAGCTGCGCGGTGGCCAAGCCAATGCCCGAGCTGGCACCGGTAATAACGATCAGGGGTTTGCGTGGTGCGGTCATGGTGGTGCTTTAAGGAATAGATTATTCTGATATTTCTGCAGAAAATGCAGTGTAAATGCGGCGTGTGCTGGTTGAAAAATGGTTTATTCTTCTTTCACTCATACGTTTAACTTATGGCTACGCATGGACTACCGCCAACTCCGGGCCTTTGTGGCCGCCTTTGAAGAGCGCAATATCACCGCAGCGGCACAGCGCCTGCACCTGAGCCAGCCCGCGCTGTCGGGCAGCATCCGCCTGCTGGAGGAGTCGCTGGGCACGGCGCTGTTTGTGCGCAAGGCACGGGGTGTGGAAGTCACCGACGACGCCCGCACGCTCTACCCCCAGGTGCGCCGCATGCTGGCCGAGGCCGACGACCTGGCCCAGCGCTTTCGCCAACGCGACGAGCGCGAGCGCCTGACTATTGGCGTGGAGCAGGATGTGGCCCGCAGCACCGTGCAGCGCCTGGCCGCCAAGGCACGGTCTTGCGTGCCCGGCCTGCAGCTGCATTTGCTGGCGCAATGCGAGGGCGATGCACGCCTGGCCAGCGAAGAGCTGCGCTGCGAGGATGAGCTGTTCTTGCCGCTGCTCAGCGAGCGCTATGTGCTGGCTTTGCCGGCCCAAACCCAGGTGCCAGAAAACGCGGGTAACGCCTTGCAAGATCCAGCCATGAACTGGATCATCTGCCCCACCCACCCCAGCCACCAGCGCCTGGTGCCCCTCTACGGCAGCCGCGCCGACACCCCCGCCGCACTGGCCAGCAACTTCTCGCTGGCGTTGGATTTGGTGGCTGCGGGCGTGGGCATGGCCATCCTGCCGGAAACCCTTGCGCAAGAGGTGCCCGGTGTGCAGACCCAGCCACTGGAGGTGGAGCTGAAGCGGCGTATTGGGCTTTGTTACAACGCGCAGGCGCTGGGAAATGGGGTGCTGGCGCGGTTGCGGGATGGGGTGCTGGGGGCTTGAGTCAAGCGGTGCCGTCATGGCTATCGCTGCACCTGAGGATGACGCATGGGCGCCGCTCCATCCGTATGTCTTATGGTGCCATGGCGCCGCACTGCTTACAGAAATGTTCCTTGCCGGGCGGGAACGGTGTTGACCACAACCAGAGCATCAAAAACGTTGCCAATGCAGCGCTGAGAGGAGTTTTGAGCCGGAACGCTGTGCCGCCACAAGCCTTGCATACCCGCGCGTCACTGGGATAGTCATGCTCCAAGGCTTGCTCCAGCGTACCGTTGTCGCGCTCGGCCAGCAAAGACTGCGCCTGGTGGAGCAGGTGCGCAGGCACTACAACGCGAACGCCACCGAGTACCCGCGACATGGGCCATTGCAGGCCAATATGGTGTTCGCTGCGCAAGTAGGCGGGAATGTCTTCTGATTCCAGCAGTGCGCGGCACACATGGGCTTGCCAGGCCGTGTCGTGGATCTCCACGGTGACAAAACGAATCTCCTTCTCCATGGTTCCTCCCTGGCGTATGGTGTGGCCAGCGCCGCGAGTCAGGGCTCGGCGCGTTTGCAAAATGGTGCCCGGTAGCGATGCTACTGGCCCATGCTCGGCGGCGTTGGCTAGGAATGCATAAATGCCACAGCCGCGTGGTTTGCAAAGGTAACGGGTGGAAGTTGAAAAACCATGGCATGCCATGGCTGGCGCAGCGCGCCGCTGAGCCAGCGCTTCAGGACAGCACGTCGCGCAGCGCCGCATCCTTGGCAAACTGCGCCTTGGCAAAGGGGCACAGCGGCAGCACCTTGGTGTGCGTCTCGCGGGCCCAGGCCACCAGGGCGCCTAGCAACTGGCGGCCTGCGCCTTCGCCGCGTAGCGAGTCGTCCACTTCGGTGTGGTCAATGATGACCATGGTGGCATTGGTGCGGCTGTAGGTCATCTCGGCGACGCGTGCTGCATCGCGCTGGATAAAGAAAGCGCCTTTGGAATCGGCTTCTTCGTGCTGGACGGTGTATTGCATGGGGGGCCTTGGGTGAAGCAGCCTCAAAGAATACGGCAACGCTGCAGCCCGTGCAGCGTGCATGGCTTGCAGGCTGCGACCAAGCGTTTAGCGCGTGCCCCGGATATGGGCGATCACCTCGCGCAAGGTGGTGGCATCGGGCACCCACCAATCGGCCAGCGCACCCAGCGCCACGGCGCAGACCAGGGCGCCGAGCAGTGGCCTCCAGGTCAGCCGCACGGCAGAGGGCAACCAGCCTGCGCGCTCCACGCCCACCACGGCGCGGGCGGTCATCATCGAAAAGGCCAGCTCCACCGCCACGCTCAGCAGCACATCCACGCCAAAGTACAGCCACAGCAGCGCGCCAAAGCCAAAGAACGCCATCACCAGGGCGGCAAACACGGCCAGGATGGGCACGATGATGATGCCTGCCTCGTCGCCCCCGATATCCGCCACGTCGGCGACATCGGTCCAGGAGCCAGAAGCACCGGAAGCCGCTGAGGAGACGTCCACTTCGGCCCAATCGCCCGATGCGCCGCCGCCACCAAAATCGCCGCCACCGCCGGCTTCCCAATCGGGCGAGCCATGGCCCCAGTGCAGATCGGGTGTTGGGTTGAGCACATCCAGGCCGTCGACCGAGGATTCGTCGCGCTGGCGCGTGTAGGCATTGCGCACCAGGTAGGCCGCCCACAGCCGCAGCACCAGCAGGTATACGGCATAGCCGACCCCCAGGCTGATGGCATAGCGCAGCGCCATCGACGTCACCCCGGACTTGAGCAGCACAGCGGTGACCGCCCACATCACCAGCAAGACCAGCAGCCCCATGCACAGGCCATGCAGGCGCAGCCAGTGTTTTTTCTGCAGGGTGGATGCCATGTGCTGGGGCATGCGCAGCGATGACCAGCTGGACTGGCGCTTGCGCTGGGCGGCGCGGTTGTGGGGTGCTTGGGCCAAGGCTAAAGGGCGGGGAGTGAGGTCGGGAGCAGTGTAGCAGTGCGGGTTTGGTGGTGGTTTGGCGGTTGCTTGCCCCCTCGTTTCGGATGCCTTGGATGGCGACAGCGCCTATCGGCTGCGCACTTTGCCACCACGCCCGGCCCAGGTCATGCCCACCGCAACGCACAGTGTGACGGGTGCCAACAGGCCGAGCCAGGTGATCCAGGCCAAGCCGCTGTCCATCACCGTGAGGATGCAAACCAGCGAAGCGAGCAAGCCCGTAGCACCCAGCACCTGCGGCCAACGCCGCAGCCTGTGCCCCGCCCAAGCTGGCGGCAGATACACGGCATGCCGGTCCATCGCCAAGGCGAGCGCAGCCAGGGCCAGCAGCATCAAGAGGGCAGACAGTGCCAGCATCAGCGGCAGACCTTTTGGCGGCGTTGCAAGGCCAGGGCGCCTGTTGCAAATGCCAGGCCCAGCGCCAAAAAGCCCAGGTCCATGCCGGCCATCACTGCATCGCCCGTTTGCAGCGAATGGAGCAGATGCCGCTGGCTGGTGGCTGCGTTCAGCAGGGGCAGCAGGCCAAAGCCCAGCGCTGCACACCAGGCCAGGCGGCGCCAAGACGTTGTGGGCGCTGTGCAGGCCGCATAGACAAAGCCCAGCAGCCAGGTGGCAAAAAGCGCTTGCAGCTCCCATTGCGAACGTGTCTCCATGGCAGTTGGCAACAGCCGGTTGGCCCAGAGGTAGGCCGCAATGGCCACGGGCAAGCCCAAAATGGCCGCAGGGTTGAGCCGGCTGACGAGTGCATGGCCTGCACTGGGCAAGCGGGCCTGGCGCTTGGCGGACCAGAGCACCATGCCGGTGGCAATCATCACGCAGCCCAGCAGGCCCGACAGCAGGTAGAGCGCGCGCAGTACCACCCCTGCAAACAAGCCTTCGTGCAGGCCCAGCCACAGGTCGCGTGCGGCGCGCGGGGCCGATTGCCGTGCGGGGCGCTCGGCCAGTAACGCGCCACTGACGCCATCAAAGACGAGGATGCCGGCCTCGCGCACGGGGCCACCCGCAAAGTTGCCGATGGCGCTGATGCGAGCGTTGGCGTCGCCTGGGTTCTGTACTGTGAGTACGGCCACCGGCGCGCCCTGCCAGCGGGTCTGGGCGTGGGCCAGCAGCGGGGCGATGGGGGCCAGCGGCGCGGGTTGGCCCGATGGCGGCGCCGTGGCCATGGGTGGGAACAGCTCACCATAAAAGCTGCGCACGGCCGCGCCCGGTGCCAGGCCGTACCAGGCACTGGCGATCAGCGGCATGAAGGAGAACATCACAAAGATGAGGCCGGAGTAGCTGATCATCAGCTGAAATGGCAGGCTGGCGACGCTGGCCAGGTTGTGCGCATCCAGCCAGGAGCGCTGGCCCTTGCCCAGCCGCAGGGTGAAGAAGTCGGCAAAAAAGCGACGGTGCGCGACGATGCCGGTCAGCAGGGCCAGCAGCAGCACCATGGAGGCGATGGCCACCACCCATTCCGTCAGCGCCTCGGGCAGGTAGTGCAGGCGCCAGTGCATTTGGTAGAGCGTCTGGCCACCTGCGGTATCGCGCACCGCAATGGGTGCGCCGGTTTGCGCATCCAGCCACAGGGGCTGCGGCAGCGCTGCGCTGGCCGGTGACCAGTCCACACGCAGATAGGGCTCGTTGCGGTCCACCGGCAGTTGGATGGACCAGCTGCGTGCATCGGGTGCATGGGCCTGTAGGTAGGCCAGCGCGTGTGCGGCCTGGGGTGCGGGCGGCAGCGGGTAGTGGGCTGGGGGCAGCTCGGGGCGCATCCAGCGGTCGATCTCGGTATCCAGATAACCGGCGGTGCCGGTGACAAACATAAAGTACAGCAGCCAGCCAAACAGCACGCCCGCCCAGGTGTGCAGGCCCGCCATCGCAGGGCGCAGCGGGCGCTTTTTTGGGGTGGGCGTGCTCACAGCGCCACCCAGGCGATGACGGTGCTGCCCAGGCTGGCCAGCAGCATGCCGGCCCAGGCGCGCCGCGCGCTGCGGGCGGCAAAGGCGGTCATCAAGGCCAGCGCATACACGGCAAAGCTCAGCTGCATTGCTACCAGTACCGCATCGGCACGCGGCAGCGCCGGGGCCAGGCTGGCGACCAGGGCCACCGGCAGCAGCTGGGCGAGCGCATAGCCGCCCAGGCTGCCTGCCAGCAGGCGTGATGCCACTGCCGCCTTGTCAACGCCCAATCAGAACTCCGTCGATGCCGACAGCAGCACCGTGCGGGGCGCGCCCATGGTCAGGCCTTCGCGGGCGGCGGATTGCCAGTAGTTCTTGTTCAGCAGGTTCTCGACCGTCAGCCGCAAGGTGACCGGCGTGTTGCCGGCATTGAAGCGGTAGCGGGCGCCCAGGTCAAAGCGGTTCCAGGACGGCAGTTGCTGGGTGTTGGCCACGTCCACGTACTGGCTGCTGGTGTGCAGCGCGCGGGCGGTCAGGGTCAGGCCCGGCACAAAGGCGGTGTCCCATTCGCCGCCAATGTTGATTTGCACCTTGGGGGTGGCGGGGGCCGTGCGGCCATCGTTGAGGCCGTCCTCGGTCTTGGTCAGCTTGCCCTGGGTAAAGGCCACGCCGGTCAAAAGGCGCAGGCCGCGCTGCACTTCACCCTGGGTGACGATCTCCAGACCCCGGTTGCGCTGCTCGCCATCCATGCGGAAGGTCGAGGGCGTGGTCGAGGCATCGAGCACGCTGCTGGGCCGGCTGATCTGGAAAACGCTGGCAGTGGTGACAAAGTTGCCGGTGTCGAACTTGGCCCCCAACTCCAGCTGCCTGGATTTGGAGGGCGGGAAGATCTCGCCGGCATTGGCCGTGCCTTCGGGTGCGGTGGAGCCTTGGGACAGGCCTTCGATGTAATTGCCGTACAGCGAGATGCCCTGCGTGGGCTTGAACAGCAAGGCTGCCATCGGCGTGATCGCAGACTTGTCGTAGCGCGCCGTTTCTGCGCCGGATGTGCCGTTGAAAGTGCGGGTGCGCAGCTCTTGGTGGCGCGCGCCCAAGGTCAGCTGCCAGCGCTTGTCGGCCGTGGAGATGGTGTCGGCCAGGGCCACGCTGTTCATGCGGGTCTCGCCGGTGCGGGGCAGGTTGCTGCCGATGCTGATGGAGGGCTTGGCGATGTCTGCCGGGTTGTAAATGCTGGATGCGTAGACGGTTCCGTTCTGGCGCAGCAGGCCGTTGTCCTGCGCATAGCCGCTGGTGCTGAGCACCCATTCGTGGCCCAGGCTGCCGGTTTGCAGCTTGCCTTTCAGCCCTACTTCGGCGGTGCGGGTGTTCACCGCTTCTTTCAGGCGGTAGGGCCGGGCCATCAGCGTGCCTTGCGCATCTTGCAGCTGCGAGGTGGTTTGCAGGCTGTCGAAGTCGTAGCCCATCGCACCCAGCGCGCCGTAGGCGATCAGGTTGGAGGTGATATCCACCTCGCCGCGCACGATGGCGGCGCGCTCCTTGGCATCCCAGTAGCTCCAGGACGGCTGGAAGTTGGTCTTGTTGTCTGGCGCGGCAGCAATCGGTGTGCCTTCCGAGGGTGGGAACAGCAGGCTGCTGCGCCCATGGGTCACGCGCTTTTGGTAGTTGATATCGGCCTCCAGCCGCACGCGCTCGCCCTGGTAGTCCAGGCCCAACGCCAAGGCATCCACCCGTTCGCTGGCGCCGTTGATGGGCGTATCGCCAGAGCGTTTGGCGACGTTGAGGCGCAGGCCCCAATCCTGGTCGGCACCAAAGCGGCGGCCAAAGTCGGCATGCACGCCAAACTGGCTGTCCTGCGCATACGAGGCAGTGACGCGGTTGAGCGGCGTGGCCCCGGCGCGCTTGGGCACCAGGTTGATGCCGCCGCCCACCGAACCGGCCGGTGCCATGCCATTGAGCAGCGCGCTGGGGCCGCGCAGCACCTCGACCCGCTCCACGCCGATCAGCGATGCCGCATTGCGCGGTGACAGGCCATACAGGCCGTTGTACGAGACGTCGTAGTTAAAGACGGTGAAGCCCCGGATGTTGAACTCCTCACGGCCCGCATTGCGCCCATAGGTGTTGCGCACCGAGGGGTCGTTGACCAGCACATCGCCAATGGTCTGCGCCTGCTGGTCGTCTACCAGCTTGGCGGTGTACTGGGTGGTGCTAAAGGGCGTGTCCATCACATCGCGGTTGCCCAGCAGGCCGACCTTGCCGCCGCGCGCGACCTGGCCGCCTGCATAGGGGCCGGGCAAGCCTTCAAGGGCGGCGGCCGTGACCGAGACGGTGGGCAGCACCACGGTACCCGCCGGGTCTGCCGATGTGGCGGGCGTTGTAGGCGTTGCAGGCCGCACCAGCACGGCGCGGTCTTTGACGGAGCCTTGCAGGCCGCTGCCGGTCAGCAGGCGGTCCAGCGCCTGCTGCGGCGTCAGTTGGCCCGATACGGCGGGCGCCGTCTTGCCCGCGACCAGCCCTGCCGGAAAGCCCAGCTGCAGATCGCCTTGGCGCGCCAGCTCGTTGAGCGCTTGGGCGAGGGGTTGCGCCGCAATCGAAAAGCTGCGGGCGCCCTCTTGCGACGATGCCGCCGTCTGCGCATGTGCCTTTAGCGGCTGGACAGCGGCGATACCCAGCGCCAGTGCGGCGGCCATGGCCAGGGGAGTGGGGCGAAAGCGGAAGAAGGGCGCGGTGCGCAGCATGGGAAGGGCTCCAGGATCGGCAAGGGGATAGGGCTTGTGCGCTGCGCACAGCGCGCGGCCACCTCCTGTAGACGCAGCTGCGCCGGGAATCCGCATGTCCCAGCGCAAAATATTTTTAAATAATTTTGAGTCTTAGCGGGCGACGATTTCTGTCACGCCATCGTGCTTGACCAGCCGCACCGGCAGCAGATGCGGCAAAAACTCTGCAAAGCGCTGGTGCTGGTTCAGGCCATAGCTGCCGCCCACCGGCAGAGCGGCCACGGCCGGGTCGCGCACCACCAGGCCGGTGGGGCCGTAGCGCTCAAACTCCGCCAAGGCTTGGGCCAGGGGGGTGCGGTTAAAGCTCAGGCGCCCGCTGCGCCACTGGGCCACGGCGGCGGGTGCTACCTCGGTGACGGTGCCCAGGCTGGCATCTTGCGCGCTGCCGCCTTCCAGCATCTGGCCGGCCGTCAGCAGCACCAGGGCCGGCGCCTGCTGGGCTGGGTCCGTGTCGCGCTGCAGCCGTTCTACTTTGACTTTGCCTTCTTCTACCGCCACCACGGTGTGCCCCGCGCCCAGGCCCTGCGCGGTGTGGCGTACCGAAAAGCGCGTCCCCACCACGGTGATGCGCAGATCACCCGCCAGCACCTGAAAGGGGCGGCTTGGGTCGGAATGCACGGAGAACATGGCCTGGCCATCACTGAGCTCTACCTCGCGCCGGTTGCGGTACAGGCGAGCGGTCAAGCGCGTGCTGGTGTCCAATTGCACGGTGCTGCCCGAAGCCGCGTCATCGGGCAAGGTAGCCATGAGCTGCTGGCCGCGCTGCGAGGCATAGCTTTGCTCAAAACTGGGTTGTACCCACCAGCCAAACCAGCCCGCGCCCACTACCGCGACCGCGATCAGGGCAGTGGCTGCATGGGGCGCAAAAGGGCGTAGCCAGGTTTGCCAAAAGCGGGGGCGCTGGGCTTGTACCTGGACTTGGCGCTGGGGCAGGCCCGCACGCAGCCGGGCCAGGTCTTGCGCCGGCAGGTTTTGCACGCTCGCAATGCTGGCGCGCATGGCATCCAGTGCTGGCGCATGGCGCGCATCAGCTGCCAGCCAGGCCTGCAAGGCCGCCTGGCCCTGCGCATCCAGCCCCGCGTTGCAGCGCACCGCCCAGGTGGCGGCCTCTTGCTCCAGCGTGTCTGCATCGCCCGCACCCGTCCCTTCGGGCAGATGGCCCGCAGTGGTGTCAAGGGAAGAAGGGATGCTGGACATGCGCAGAAAAATCGGGGTGAAGCGGAGCGGGTAGGAGCGGGTAGGAGGGTGTGGGGAGGGGACGCTTAAGAAAGGAAACTAGGCGCTAGGCCCCTGCCCATGCCGTTTGCAGGCCAGGGTGCCGCGCACCACATGCTTCTCAACCATGCTAACCGATATGCCCATGCGCGCTGCGATCTCCCCCTGGGGCAGCCCATCGATGACATGCAGCACAAAGGCCTCGCGGCAGCGCGGGGGCAGGTTCTCGATCACCTGCACATAGCCATGCACGGTCTGCTGTCGCACCAGGGCTTCTTCGGGTTGCAGATGCTGGGGGGCGGGCGGCTCATCCGCCGCATCCACCTCGTCCAGGCTGTCATGGCGCCGCACATCGGCGCGGCGGTGCTGGTCAATCACCAGGTTGCGTGCCGTGCGGTACAGCAGCGCTCGGCCATCCAGCACTGGTGGCCCCGTGCGCTGCGCCGCCAGCACGCGGGCATAGCTCTCCTGCGCCAGGTCCGCCGCCGCATCGCGGTCGCCCACCTGGCGGTGTAGAAAGTTCAGCAGTTCGCGGTAGAAGCGCTCAAGCATGGAGGGGGGCGGAGGGCCGGCGGCAGTCCCTGCAGGCAGGGTGCGTGCTCTTGACGAAAATAAGAATCATTCTAATTGTGCTGCGAAATCCCTGTGCTGAGGCCACCCAGTTCTGCGCCCGCCGCCTCTGACAGCCAGCACCGCATCGGCGTAAGCCCCGCCAGCACCGATTGGTGTTTTCCTCTCGGGGGATTCCCAGCTCCGGACCAATTTTGCAGAGCTAATAACATTTGTTTACATTAGTTGCAGATATCTACAGCCGTCTATACATTTGCTATGTGTCTATTGTTTTTGGAAGAGTGCGCTCATCCCAGGCTAGTCAGGGATCGCATCGCTTTAGACCAACGCAGGGGATTCAGATGACAAATAAATATTTCAGTAGCATTCTTAGAAGGCTGGGGGCAGCCATTGCGCTGCTGCCCATTTCCGTAATCGCATGGGGCCAAACCGCTGACTTGCAGATCGTGAAGTCAGGCCCTCCATCGGCAAACGGTGGTGGCGCATTTAGCTATACGCTGGTGCTCGACAACAATGGGCCAAATGCGGCCAACAACGCCAGCTTTCTCGACACGTTGCCGCCAGGCGTTGTGAATGTTTCGGCCACCTGTGTTGCCGCTACCAACGGGGCGTCCTGTCCCGCCGGCATCGCTGCTGACAACACCTCGGTCTCCGGCGTCGTTCCCACCTTTCCCGCGCTGGGGAAGGTGACGATTCAGATCTTGGGAAATTTTGCAGTCTCCGGCCCGAGCTCGCTCACCAATACGGCAACCGTGAGCCCGCCTGCGGGTGTCACCGATCCCATGCCTGAATCCAATACGAGTTCGGTGAGCACGGCGATGAACTATGGCGCCGATTTGGTGGTCAGCAAATCGCAGAGCGCTCAGAGTTTTGTCTCTGGTCAGGTGGTGACCTACGTCATGACACTGACCAACAACGGCCCTGCGGCCGCTGATGGCACCATGATGGAAGATTACCCTTATGGGAATAGCGGCACGTCTGCTGCTCGCACTAATGCGAATTACACCTTTGGCGGTTGCACTGCAGTGAATGGGGCAGTGTGCCCAGACAACAGCGCATTTCAAAATTACACGGGTCAGGTAGGAAGCGCGGGTTATTTGTTCAATACCTCGGTACCCCGTTTGCCATCCGGCGGTGCCATCACCATTACCTACACGATGGTCGCAACGGCGCCTTCGATGTGTGGATTGTCGGCAGGCACCCTGCAAAACGTGTTCCAGACCCGAGGCTTGCCAGGCAGTGTTACCGACCCTGATCCGTTCAATAACCGCGCAGAAGTGGAGCAGGCGGTAGCGGCTACAGCCGCTTGCCCACAGACAGACATCGAGGTGCGCAAGACGCAGAGCTCTGATGACTTTGTCCCTGGTCAGACGGTGACCTACGTCATGACGCTGACCAACAAGGGCCCCACCGCAGCCGATGGCACCTTGATGGAAGATTTCCCTTATGGCTACGGCGGCACGGCTGCCGCCAATGTCAATGCGACATACAGCTTTGGGGGCTGTGTCGCCACCAACGGTGCCGTGTGCCCGGACGATAACGTCTTTCAAAATTACGCCGGCTTGGTAGGCAGCGCAGGCTATTTGTTCAACACGACCGTACCCACCCTGCCCTCAGGAGGTGCGATCACCATCACCTACACGATGGTGGCGGATGCGCCTTTGCGCTGTGGCCTGCCTCCCGGGCCGCTGCAGAATGTGTTTCAGATTCGGGGCTTGCCAGCGGGCGTGGGCGACTCGGATCCATCCAATGACCGCTTTGAGGTGCAACAGACCGTAGGTGCCACGGCCGATTGCCCGCAGGCTGACCTGGTCGCCAGCAAAACGCAGAGTTCCGAGATCTTTGCCGCCGGTCAGACAGTCACCTACAAGATGACCTTGACGAACAAAGGCCCGGCAGCGGCTGATGGTGCGTTCATGTTGGATTTCCCCTATGCCTACGGTGCGGGCGTCCAGCTCAACGCTGCTTATAACTTTGTCGGCTGCACGGCGACGAATGGTGCGGTGTGCCCGGACAACGGCGCCTTCCAAAACTACAGCGGCCAGGTGGGGAGCGCGGGCTATTTGTTCCAGACCAATGTGCCTACGTTGCCCTCAGGCGGCGCTGTGACCATCACCTACACGATGGTGGCCAACATGACGAGCGCTTGCACGTCGGCCACCGGTACGCTTCAAAATAATTTCCGGGTATCTGCACCGGTCGGTGTCACGGATCGCGATCGAGACAACAACGAAATCTTGGTGGAGCAGCCGTTCGTATGCGCTGATATCTCCACCAACAAGACGGTGGCCCCGGTCACCGTGCAGGCCGGAGAGACAGTGACCTACACCGTCAGCGTGGTGAACGCCGGGCCAGCTGACGTCAGCAATGTGGCATTTTCTGATCCGCTGCCCAATGGCTTCGTCTACGGCAGTGCCACTTGTGCCGTCGAAGTGGCACCGGGCAGCTGTGGCCCCGTCAGCTATGACGGGGCTACGCGCACGGTCAGCAGCACGATAACGGCGATTGGCAATGGTGGCCAGCTGCGCTTCACCATTGTGGGAACCGCTGGAAATATCCCAGGCACCTATCCCAACATCGCCTATGCTGCGCCACCTGCTGGCGTCGTTGATCCGGTTACCTCGTCCAACAGCAGCTCGGTCAATCTCCAGATCTTCAACACCAGCGCGGCCGTGACGGTGGGCAAAAAAATCACGGGCTTGGCCGCCGGTGGCTTGCCCGCTGCGCTCACCTTTAGCGGTACGGTCACCTGTGGCACACAAGCGCCACAAAACTGGTCGGCCACCGTTGCCGCCGGTAGCAGCAGCGCCAACAGTGCGGCGCTGAGCTTCTACGATGGAGATGCCTGTACGGTGACAGAGGACGCTCCACCCGCCGCGCCCGCAGGCTACGTTTGGACCGGCACGCCCGTCATCAGCCCCAGCCCCACGGCGACCTTGGCATCTGCGCCTGTGGCCGTGAGCGTGACCAACGCCTTGCAACGCCAGACCGGTCGCCTGGACCTGAGCCAGCTGTTTACCGGCCCTGCAGATGCGATAGCGCAGATCAACGGTGTGTTCAACTTCTCGCTGGATTGCGGGGTTGACGGCAGCTTCCCCTTGGCCATTACGGTGACCAATGGCAGCAGCGTGCCGGCCGTCGTCAACAGCTTGCCAGCCGCTGCCAGCTGCACCGCCACTGCAACAGGCACCATGCCGGCTGCGCCTGGCGGCTACACCTGGGGTGCCTCGGCCTACCAGAACAATCCCGCCGTGACCGTGGCCAACGGGCTGGTCAGCATCGTGGTCACCACACCGTTGAATGCGACGAATCCAGGCGGCGCCGTCGTTGCGGTGCCGGGCCTCAACAACGCCATGCTGGTGCTGATGGCGCTGCTGGTGTTTGGCTTCGCTGTAGTCCACCGCAGGAGGCCTATGCATTGATTCGCATAGCGCGGTTCTAGCAATGCGAAACGCCCGGCCTGGCCGGGCGTTTTCAGTGGTGGGAGGGCATGTGTCGATATGCCATAGGCCGTTGGACTAATACATGATACAAATTGGAATATGCATTGAAGAAGACACAATCGTCCACAGTGATGTGAAATCTAGGCGCATAGAATGCGCGGTGGTCAAGTAGGGTGACCTGGTTATTTGCAAAAAGGATGAGGTAAAAATATCATGCAATACAACTTTTTCCGTCCATTTCGGCAGCTGCTTTTTGTTGTATTTTTTGCAGTCATCGCCTCTGCACAGCAAGCCAAAGCGCAATCGCTGGTCTTCTTAGATCAGCTGCAATCCTGCACAGTGGGACTGAACCGCGCATCTCCCGTGGCAACTGGTATCGGCCCCGTGAATATGTTCTACCCTTATGCTGCGCCAGCAACAGAGTACGGACAGACGACATGCGGGGGCACCTGGGCGTTCGATGGCGCTTCCTACCTTGTCACACCCAATGGAGCCACTGTGTTTCCAGGTAGCGCATTAAAAGCGGTCTGGCTAAACGAAGCCTCTTTTGACAGTGTTACGGGAACGCCTCGCACCAAAGGTGAGATGCGCCGCAACGTGTCTGGGTTGACGCTGGGCCAGATCTATCGCGTGACGGCAGATGCTTGGCATGACGACTCCCCTGGCGACACGGCACTGGGTCTCGATTTTGGACCTGCCACCGCCACGCTTGCTATCCCAAACGACAACATTGCTCGCTCCATCTCGGCCATGGTTTGCGCCAAGAGCGCCTCGCTCTCCATGCGTTTGTACGAGGCTGGAACGGCAGGCAACGGTGCGTCTCCCGTAGTCACGAATATTCAACTCGAAGACACCGGTCAGTCTTGCCTGTTGGCTGTGGATTTCGTCAGCAATGGGGGATCTGCCGTTGCACCCCAGTCCGTCTATCCCGATGATCTCGCCACCAACCCTTCCGTGCCAACGAGGCCTGGCTATAGCTTCACCGGATGGTTCCAAGACCCGGGCCTCACGCAGCTGTATAGCTTTGCAACGCCTGTGACGCAGAACATCACCCTCTATGCGGGGTGGGCAGCCAATCCCTTCCATGTCAGCGGCACCGTCATCGGGCTGGCCAATGGCAGCACCGTCACCTTGGCCAACAGCAATGGCGACCAAGTACCAGTATCGGCAGCGGGCCCCTTCGCTTTCCCGTTGGGGCTGTTGGGGACTGACAGCTATGCAGTGACCGTTTCTGGTCAGCCTGCTGCGCAAGTTTGTACCGTGACACAAGCGCCATCCGGTCCCATGAACAATGCGGATGTGACGAACGTCGTGGTGACTTGTGCAGCAACCGTGCCGCCGAGCCCGACGGCCGTTCCGGCTGTCAGCCAGTGGTCACTGATGGGCCTGTCTGCATGCCTGGGTCTGGTGGGTTTCATGAGAATTCGCCGCCGCCAGATCTTCTAGTCTCAGCCACCTTAGGGTGGCTTTTCATTGGCCCCGACGGCCCTGGCGGCCCTGGTGGGCCTCAGCGTCGGTGAACCCGCACCTGGCGTGCAGTAGCCTGGGCAGCGGGGCTCGCCTCCACGGAGACCATTGGGTGGCTTCGCCAAACTCCGTCCAGTAAAGCATTCATATTCTCTATGACCTATAACCCTCGCTACCTTGCTTTGTGGCTCTTGCTGTGTGGCCCGGCACTTTGTGCATCTGCTGAAAGCGCCAAACCTGATTCCAGGTTTGCCGACTCAATGATCCTATGCAATTCGCAAGCGCTTTTTTATCACCTGTATTCACAAGGCACACCGATGGCAGGAGTGCCCAAGCCTCTTGATTACCGAGAGTTGGCCTACCAGTCCGCAGGAAAAGCCTATGTGGATGCACGCCTGGAGGAAAGAAAAACCAGAGACGAGGCCATGAAGCAAATAGAGGTAGAACTCAACACCCAGCGTTTCGACGGTTTATCGGAGGCAGAACGAGAAAGCCATATGACAGCCGCGTGGTCAAAGATCATTACGGCGTGCAACCAGCTGGCTTCTGCTGCAAGTGGCATGCAGCATAAAAAATAGAGTTCTACCAGGTGCTAATCACGCAGTTATAGGGGATGGACATTCTGTAGACAACGCCAGTTAAGCGGCTCGTGGATGCAGCATTTTATGGAGGGTGCTAAAGATAGTGAGCCAGAACAGGGGCAAGCTTTATCGAAAACTTCCACATGAAATGCCTGCCAGAGTTGCAGCGACTGGCCGGTGATTTGACCAGGCTCCTGCGACTCATGCGGTGTCGCTTCTGACGGTCTCTGAACGGCCTCGATCAGTCGATCTCTCCGGCTGCTTCGGTCGTGGTCGTGTGCTACAAAAGCAGACAAGCAACGAGTGAATCCCAGATGCACAAACTTTCCTATGCCTTGGCCGATCGTTGGGCTCCCTTCTCGCATAGACCGGTGTACTCCATCCCATCAGCGGACTCCAGTGCGCGTTTGGTAGCAGGCGTACCCGCTGGCGATTCCTTACCGTTCGCGACGCTCGTGGCCAGTCTCGCACCACCCTATCTTCTGCTCTATGTACTTCACACACCGCGAGGTGAAGGGGCAGAGGGCCGCTATCAAAGTCCAGCGATTTCGCTACAAGAGTTCCAAGATTTCATAGGCAGGTTTGGCGCCTTTTTAAGCGCCGACGCGAGGTTTGATATTTGGGCCTATTCGATGGAGGAAAAGGCCACCATCGTCTGGGACCGCCACAATCAAATCTTTGCTTACGGACCGATCGGCCAGTACGTGGAAAGGCTCAACGCGCTCGGTTTCGCTGCAGGGGATCCGAGCATTCCGTTTCCGCACCTGCACCACTACAGGCAGGAATTTGACGACGATGCCAAGGCACTTCTTGGCAGCCTGCCTTGGTCACATTCCATGCTGAGGCCAGAAGATGAGCAATGACACCGGGCTGCGGTCTGCGGCGCGGCATTGGACGACGAGTGGAGACCCAGGCTTGGGAAACTGCTGAATTGGACTGCTGCAGCGACGTCTTGGCCCCCCAGCCAAGGGGTTCATAGGCCGGCACTGCCCACTGTCTGCCGGGTATGCCGTCGGGCTGGTCTGCACAAATGCGCCCTATCGGCCCCAGGCTGCACATGCCTTTTGCATCACGGTTGGCCGTCGTGCGTTTCGTTCACCCCGGCAAGTGCAACCCAGGGTCGACGCCGCTTCGTCCAAATCTCCCGTTGTGGGGTTCCCAACTCACTACGTTGTTTCAGGACTCCGGTGCGTAGCGAGTAGGCATGCGGATTTTCTACCGCGCAGGCATAGAGCGGGCTGCCACAGTTTTCACAGAACGCAAGATTGCGCTTTGTACCGTTGGCGGTGGTCTTGACGAAGGTGCGAGGCGCACCTTTTACCAGTTTAAAACCGGCAGCAGGGGCGGAGATATTGGCCCTGAAGGCAGAGCCTGAATGCGTTTGGCAATCGAGGCAATGACAAACCGTCACGGTGCCTGGTTGAACTTCTGCCTCGAATTCAATAGCGCCGCATTGGCATTGGCCTTCTACTTTCATGCTGTTCCTCAGTTGGGCGGGTCAAGGGACCCTCGGCAAAACACCCTGCCGTGGTCTGAACGTGGGCTCGGGCGATCTGCACCATCCCATTTAGCAAGGGTTTTGCAGAGCTTCCCTAGCCCAATGGCTCCTGGACGCACGCCGCCATCCTAACCTCGAATGCTTAAAGGCAACTGCAGCCCATCGCCATCCTTGAAGCCGTGCCTGACTGTGCAAGCACAGGCTTGTGATCCTCTATTTGCATGCAGCGAGGAATTTGCAAGATCAGTGAGAGCCGACAGGACGTTCGGGCCGGTACCGAAAAAGCAAAACGCCTGATGTATTGCACATCAGGCGTTTTTCATTGCCAGCTATGGGGAGCTCTTCGCTGAGCGCTAGATGGGCAGACAGGCCAGTCGCCAACAATGCGGCGCCTTACGTCTACACGTAGGGTGTCAGAAATCCCGCGACTAGTGGTTACCTACATCAAGGACATAGGTGTTAGGTGCCATGAAGGGGTGTTCCCTTTGGTCAATGCGCCTGCGACTGGCCTACTGTGCGCCACATTGACTGCGACCGGTCCCGTAAGCTTGTTGCCGTTTCTCAGTGAAATTTGAATTTCTCTCGCGGAGGTTTGAGCTTAAAGGGGATCTGGAACTGTCGCAATGGCTGCTCGGGCACACCTGTTGGCGATTCTGCGTTTGCTGGCAGCTGGCCGACCGCGCCCAGCGAAGGCGTTGTTGCACAACTCCTGCTGTGCAGTGCGGCAGGCTCGCCAGATGATTGAATCGAGCTGAATGCGCGAGTGCGCATCGCATGTCTGCAGCCAGAAATAAAAAGAGCCGCCCCAGTGCTACGGCACTAGGGCGGCATGTCCCAACGTTGATGGAGTGATCTCCAGAATTTAATCCGGTTTATGCATAAATCGGTTAGGCGCGAGCAGCATGACGGCGTTGACGAATACCCAAAGCTGCGAGCAGCGCCGCCATTGCCGCCAAGCCTGCCGCTGTATTGCTTGGCACTGGCTCTGCGGCTACTGCATTGGCTCTCAAGGTATTGGTGATCGCCGTGCTCACCGTTTGCCCGCCTGCCACGCTGATCGTTGCCGGAGCAAAAGCAGGCGCGTCCCATGTATAGCCAGACGGTGCAGCGGGCAACGCTTCACTCAGCGTGCAATTAGAGTCGGCCGGAATGGTGGCCAGGGTGGCGGTCTGGCTGCCGGCAGCAGTGAAGCTGAGACTTGTGGTGTAGGGCGTGTTTGCCGCAGGCTTGTCGCAGGTGGCCGTGAAGTTGAACGAGAGGGGCCATGTCACTGGTGCTCCGGCTGGCAGCGGTGCCAGGGTCTTGGTGATGAGGGCAGTGCCCAGCGCCGGAGGAACGGTCTGCAGGCGGTTAGTGATGGCACTGCTGGCAGTCTGACCAGCGGCCACCGTAACGCTTGCAGGAGAGAACGCTGCAGCATCCCAGGTATGTGCGGCCGGAGCGGCGGGCTGTGTTTCGCTCAGACTGCAGAGGGCACCCTCCGGTACATTGGCGATGGTGGCAGTCTGGCTGCCGGCGGAATTGAAGCTGGCAGTGGCCGTATAGGTAGACCCTGCCGTCGGCAGGTTGCAGGTGGCGGTAAAGCTGAAGTTCTGCGGCCAGGTCACCGGCGCACCCGCTGGCAGCGGAGCCAGGGTCTTGGTGATGGTGATGCTGCCGGTCGTCGGCACCAGGGTATTGGTGAACGCAGCAGGAGATTGGGCACCTTCGGTGATTGCTACGTTGATGGGGGTAGCAGGAGCGATTTCCCAACGGAAGCCGGAGATGGCGGTGGGGGCCTGTTCGGCAACGCTGCAGTTGGCACCCGCAGGGATGTCTGTGACGGTGGTGGTTTGTGTGCCGTCCGCACTGAATGCCAGCGGGGGAACGGCATAGTTGGTGCCTGCCGCAGGTTTGTCACAGGTGACCGTGAACTGGAAGTTCAATGGCCAGGCCACGGGAGTCTGTGCGGGAAGCGGTGCGAGTGTCTTGCTGATCGCAATACTGCCCGATTGCGCGGCGCAGGAGCCGGTAGGGGATACGGCGGCGTTGACCATGATCGAGCCCAGCCTGCCTACGGGTGGATTTCCTGGCAGGGCCAGTGGATTGACATCGCTGATCGTGAAGATGCAGGCGCCATTGCCGCTGAAGGACTGTGCCCGGGGCACGATTAGGGCCGAGACATTGTTGATACGGGTGTTGTTGGCGACGTCCGCTGGGGTGGGCATCGTGATTGGGGGGCGAGGCGATGGGTCTCCGGGCGAGGCAGTCTGCGGCGGCATGTACAGCACGTTGTACGCGGGTACATTGTTTAGGGCTCGATAATCGAGCACCGTCATGGGGTTGAGTGAGGTAAACGAGCTTGCCAGGGGCGTGGCGCTGTTGAGAACTACGGTGCCAGGCCCAGCTCCTTGCGAACTGTCGTTGAACAGGACGCCTCTTGAAATGCCCCAGCCAGTTGCCGCATTGATGATGGGACTGGTGATCTGGTCAATGTTAGGTGCGCATGCCGAACACTGATCAGGGTACAGGAAGAAGGCATTGACCGCACGGGTCTGAATCGCGGACTGCACTGCGGTCACGCTGGCAGCATTGAAGCCGCCATAAACAGCTGTCATCACCACAATGTCGTATTGTCCGCCACCGGGTGGAATGAAATCGCTGGCCGTGATCGTTGTGGGGTTACCGCCAGCGCCTGTGATATCAAAGTTCTTTTGCGTGACATCTGCCGCAGAGCCGCCCAATGCAGTGACCGCTGCCACCATTTCGTTATAGGCACCGTTTGCATAGGTTTGACCGAAAAAGGTGCCTGACAACACATATGCATCGCCAATGATCAGCACCTTGGGCACCTGTGCAGCGGCCATAGAAGCAGCGCTAATGCAGATCGCACCCAAGGCGGCCCTAAGGGCACCACGCCCGAAATGATTTGACATGATAGACATGAATACCCTGTGCCAAAGTTGTAATATTCTGCAATATTAAAGCAATCGAAATTTTAAAAATTGCAATTTTTAATCAGTTGTCTTTTTTTAATACATTAATCGTTGTTTTGCAACGACCATGCAGTGACAGTGTGAGGGCAGCCCAGACCGCCTACCCTGAAACCTGAAATCCAACTCTCCTTGCCGCTCAGTGTTCATGTTATGCGCCTCTACGTACCCTGAGTTTGAAGGCACATAGCTGCTATATTGGCACGCTATGCGCCTCATGCTGCCAAAACTCATACTTGTCGTCCTGGCATGCGTTAGCTGTACCGCAGTGCCCGAGCGCACGGCGGACAAGGAAATAGTGGACGTCACTTGGACCACACCCGACTTTCTCTGCGAAATCCGCCAGACGGTCAACTGCCAGAGCATCGGTCTTATTGTTTCTACCCGAGGTTACAGTTCGGGCGAGACTGTGCGCGTAACCGTTATCAACCATGAAGACTCGGCCTACGAAGTGGCACTTTATGGAACCGTGGGCGTCAATGGTGAGGCGCGCATCCTCTGGGAAGAAGGTGCATGCGAGGGCTTCACCCCCAGTGGCCGTAAGATGGAATCGCTGCCTGCTTGAGGCTTCATAGATTCGGGCGCTTTTACGCTCGGGTCTCTCTCGTTGGCGTCCAGCTCTCATCCAATTTCTCAGCGAGCATTCCCTTCCTCTTCTTCGCGGCATTCTGGGGCTTGAAAATGCATTCGCGCTATGCCATAAGCGTCCGCCAAGGGGAAAAAGTTCTGGGGAACATCTTCGTCGAATTCCCCGGATACTGTCACCTTCACAGGCTCCCCTACCTGATACGACAAGCTTGGCGTGATGTTCGCCACATTTGTCTCGCTGGCCTTGATCTTTGCGCAGCTTTGTTAAGGTGAACAGGCCCTAGGGAAGGTCTGCAAAACCACTGAATTCAGGTCGGCCAGTTAGCTCGATGCCGATTTGCCCGCCATTACGCAGCTGTGCCGCCAGATTTCAAGCCGCATTTGCGGCTTTTTGCCCTTTTGGGGCATCTGCAGGCGCACTCATGCCTGCACCTCCTTCAACTTCCCTCGCACCAACCACAGATTGGCAAGCGCAAACATCGTCTGCAGCTTGTTGTCGTTCTTGGCAATGCCCCGGTAGCGCACCTTGTTGAATCCGAACTGCTGCTTGATCACACGAAACGGGTGCTCTACTTTGGCTCGCATGCTGGCCTTGGTTTGCTCGTATTTCTCTTTGAGCATCCCCAGCTGGGTGCCCAAATCGAGCTTCTTGCGTAGGCCTTTGCGCATGGCAATGTGCCAGCTCACTTGGCTGTTTGCCGCCTGGGCGCGTTTGTCCACGCCTTGGTAACCGCTGTCGCCCAACGCATGGCTCTCTTGCCCGTGCAAGAGCCTGTGCGCATGCGATATATCGGCTTCGTTGCCTGATGTTGAGACCACGGTGTGCACCAGGCCCGAGTTGCTATCGACACCGATATGGCACTTCATCCCAAAGTGCCACTGGTTGCCCTTCTTGCTTTGGTGCATCTCTGGATCTCGCTCGCCACTTGCGTTCTTGGTAGAGCTGGGCGCTGCTATCAAGGTGGCATCGACCACCGTACCATGTCTCAAGAGCAAGTTTTTGTCTGTCAGGATGGCATTGACCAGCGCCAGAATCTGCAAGCCCAGTTGGTGAGTTTCCAAAAGGCGTCTGAAGCGCAAGATGGTGCTCTCATCTGGCATGGTGCTGATGCCCGGATCGAGCCGGGCAAAACTGGCGAAGACCGGCGTGTCGTACAACGCCTCTTCGACTGCGGGGTCCGAGAGGTTGAACCACTGCTGCAGCAGGTGAATACGCAGCATGGACTCGACTGCAAAAGCAGGCCTGCCGGTGGCTTTGGGCGGGCTGTGCGACTCAATGAGTGTGATCAACTCATGCCACGGTACGACTAAATCCATCTCGTCCAAGAACTCACGCTTGCGCGTGCGTTTGGACTTCTTCTCGAATCCGGTGGCCAGGCTCATTTGCTTCATCTGTGGATCATCCCATGCGCTGCGACGGGTTGGACGTTTTGCAGAGTTTCCCTAGGTGCCTGCTAAACCAGAAAGCGGTAGCGCCCGGTGAGCAGATGCGCGGTCAGTGCATCTTCCTCGCGCGTGCCTTGGCCAATGTTGTGGATGACCGCCCAGCGTCCGCTGGCTGTGCGCCGGTCGCTGACGATGCCTGTATGCGGCAGCTTGCCATGGATCATGCTGGTAAAAATATCGCCTGGCTGCCAATCCTGCTCATTGCTGGGTAATGGGAGCTTTGCTTGTTTGCGCGCCCAGAAGGTTTGCAGATTGGGCACACGGCGGTGGTCGATATGGGGGTCCGGCCGTTTGAGGCCCCAAGTCCTTGGATAAGCCGAAAAGTGCGCCGCCATATCGGTGTGCACCAGCTTTTGCAGATCCACGGCGAAGGCGTCTCTGTAGGCGCGGATCAGCACATCGGTGCAAACACCGGTGTGTCGCGGCACATCGCCGCCTGGATAGGCCATGGTGGCATAGCGGCCATCGTAGGTGTGGGTGACGCCCAGCTGCGTGCGCGCCGCACGTATCAATGCGCTGGCATCGCGCCGGGTTGGCGCTGCCAGACTGTGGAGGTTGCTGGCTCCCAAGGTCAGCAGAAGGAGCAGCGGGCGTCGGGAAAAGTTCTGAGGCATGGGATAAGTCTGACGGCTGGTGTGCGGTGTTGATGCTGACTGTTCGTCACCTGCCTGTTAGGGCCGATGCAATCTTGACCAACAGCTTCCCAGGGCGGTGAACTTCCGCAAAGGGTCGACAGCACTCATTCGCGGGCCGAGATAGCGGACTTCCAGCTTCCCCTGTGATGGCCTGTGAGCGAGAGGCTGCTGCGGACCTGAAAATAGTCATTGGGGAAGTGACTGTTTAGCGCTCTGAAAGAGCGCTATGACTAGGTGAGCGGTAGTTCACCCAGCTGCAATCAGCGGCTGCAACCGCTGCAAATCTGCCATAGAAGAAGGTATAAAAAAGAGCCCGGATGAATCCTGGCTCTTTTTGCTGGCTATGCCAGGAGTCTTCATTTAACGCCTAAAGGTAGGTGAGTCGTTTGGTTTGTGGCATCCAGTCGCAAAATTGTGTCGCGAGTCGCAAACAATACGGCGCCCTACGCTACACCCTCCATCACACATCAATATTCCCCGCCCGCAGCGCGTTGTTTTCAATGAAGTGGCGGCGTGGTTCCACCTCGTCGCCCATCAGCATGGTGAAGACGCGGTCGGCTTCGATGGCGTCGCCGACTTTGACTTGCAGCAGGCTGCGGACTTCGGGATCCATCGTGGTTTCCCAGAGCTGGCCGGGGTTCATTTCGCCCAGGCCTTTGTAGCGCTGGCGGGCGGTGGTGCGCTCGGCTTCGCTGATGAGCCACTGCATGGCTTCGCGGAAGTCGCCCACTTTTTCCATCTTGGCTTTTTCGCCTTCGCCGCGGGTGACCTTGGCGCCGTCGGAGAGCAGGCCGTGGAAGTGCTGGGCTTCAGCGGCCAGTGCAGCGTAGTCCTGGCCTTCGACAAACTCTTGCGTGAGGATGGAACTCTTGATGTTGCCGTGGTGGTGGCGGCTGATGCGCAGGATGGGCTTTTCGGTGTGCGGATCCAGCTCGCCGGTCACCTCGGCGGGCACGCCGGTCGTGGTCAGCTCGCGCAGCTTGGCTTCCAGCACGGGGGCGCAGACCATGGCGTCGTCCAGTGAATCGAGGCGGATCTGCACGCCGTCGGCAATGGCGCGCAGGGCCTCGGCGTCCAGATAGGACGAGAGGCGATCGATGACGGTTTCGGCCGCCAGGTGCATGCCAGCCAGGCGTCCCAGCTCTTCACCATCGATGGTGCGCGGGTTGGCGCCACCGGTGCTGACGCTGGCGCCTTGCAAGGCCACGCGCAGCAGGAACTGGTTGAGCGCAGGGCCGTCTTTGAGGTACAGCTCTTCCTTGCCGTTTTTGACCTTGTAGAGCGGCGGCTGCGCAATGTAGATGTGGCCGGCTTCAACCAGATCCGGCATCTGGCGGTAGAAGAAGGTCAGCAGCAGGGTGCGGATGTGGGCGCCGTCGACGTCCGCATCGGTCATGATGATGATGCGGTGGTAGCGCAGCTTGGCGAGGTTGTAGTCGTCGTTGCTGCTCTTGCCCGAGTCTTCGCTGACCTTGCCGATGCCGGTGCCCAGCGCGGTGATCAGGGTGACGATTTCGCTGCTGGAGAGCAGTTTTTCGTAGCGGGCCTTTTCCACGTTCAGGATCTTGCCGCGCAGGGGCAGGATAGCCTGGAACTTGCGGTCACGCCCTTGCTTGGCCGAGCCGCCTGCGGAGTCACCCTCGACGATGTAGATTTCAGACAGCGCCGGGTCTTTTTCCTGGCAGTCAGCCAGCTTGCCGGGCAGGCCCATGCCGTCGAGCACGCCTTTGCGGCGCGTCATTTCGCGGGCCTTGCGGGCCGCTTCACGGGCGCGGGCGGCATCCACAATCTTGTTGCAGATGATCTTGGCGTCGTTGGGCTTTTCTTCCAAAAACTCGGTCAGCAGCTTGCCGACGATGTCTTCGACAGGCGCACGCACCTCGCTGGACACCAGTTTGTCCTTGGTCTGGCTGCTGAACTTGGGCTCAGGCACTTTGACACTGAGCACCGCACACAGGCCTTCGCGCATGTCGTCGCCGGTGACTTCCACCTTGGCCTTCTTGGCCAGGTCGTGGTCGGCGATGTACTTGCCGATGACGCGGGTCATGGCGGCGCGCAGGCCGGTCAAATGGGTGCCGCCGTCACGCTGCGGGATGTTGTTGGTAAAGCACAGCACCTGCTCGTTGTAGCCGTCGTTCCACTGCATGGCGACTTCGACACCGATCTCGGTGCCAGGGATGCCACCATAGGTCTCTGCCGGGCGGCTGCCTTCGGCATGGAACACGGTGGGGTGCAGCACTTTCTTGGTGCCGTTGATGAACTCGACAAAGCCTTGCACGCCGCCGGCGCCGGAGAAGTCGTCCTCCTTGCCGTCGCGCTCGTCCTTGAGGCGGATGCGCACGCCGTTGTTCAAGAAGGACAGCTCGCGCAGGCGCTTGGCCAGGATCTCGTAGCGGAACTCGTAGTTTTCCTTGAAGATTTCCTGGTCCGGCAGGAAGTGCACTTCGGTGCCGCGCTTCTCGGTGGCGCCCACGATGCGCATGGGCGAGACTTCAACGCCGCTGACCACTTCGACCAGGCGGTTTTGCACAAAGCCGCGCGAGAAGTCGATCTGGTGGACCTGGCCTTCACGGCGCACGATGAGCTTGAGCTTGATGGACAGCGCGTTCACGCAGGACACGCCCACGCCGTGCAGACCGCCCGAGACCTTGTAGCTGTTCTGGTTGAACTTGCCGCCAGCGTGCAGCTCGGTCAGCGCGATTTCAGCGGCCGAGCGCTTGGGCTCGTGCTTGTCATCCATCTTCACGCCGGTGGGGATGCCCCGGCCGTTGTCCACCACCGACAGCGAGCCGTCGGCATGAATGGTCACGAGGATGTCGTCGCAGTAGCCGGCCAGGGCCTCGTCGATGGAGTTGTCCACCACTTCGAACACGAGGTGGTGCAGGCCGGTGCCGTCCGAGGTATCACCGATGTACATGCCCGGGCGTTTGCGCACAGCCTCCAGCCCTTCCAGGATCTGGATGGCGCCTTCGCCATAGCCGCCGGCATCGGGGCCTGGCGTGCTGGGGGATTGTTCCGGCTGGTTTTCTGCGGTCATGGAGCTGCCTTGGTACTGCACTGGCAGGGCACGGGGCACCTGCCATGTCTTTGAATCAAATAAATCTCAGTGGCGCGCCGGTCTGCGTCGGTGCAGTCCTGCGCGCGGGTCGAATCGGTGGTTTACATGCGCATGGGCATGACCACGTACTTGAAGCTGTCGTTTTCCGGGTTGGTGATCAGGGCCGAGTTGTTGTTGTCGGCAAAGTCGATAGCGACCATGTCCTGGCTCATGTTGGAGAGCACATCGATCAGGTAGGTGACGTTGAAGCCGACTTCGACAGCCGGGCCGCCGTAGTCGATGTCCAGCTCGTCCACGGCCTCTTCCTGCTCGGCGTTGTTGGCCGCAATGCGCAGGGTGCCGGGCTCAATCGTCAGGCGCACGCCCTTGAACTTGTCGCTGGTCATGATGGCCGTGCGCTGCATGCTGGCCAGCAGCGGCGCGCGGCCCAGGGTGATGCTGTGGGGGTGGTTGCGCGGGATGACGCGGTTGTAGTCGGGGAACTTGCCCTCGACCAGCTTGGTGACGAATTCCATGCCGGCGAAGGTGAAGCGCGCCTGGTTGCTGGCGAACTGCATCTCGATGACGGGTTGGTTGTCGCCGCTCGCGTCCGACAAGAGGCGCTGGAGTTCCAGCACGGTCTTGCGCGGCAGAATCACTTCCTGCTTGGGCACTTCCACATCCAGGGTGGCGCTGGCAAAGGCCAGGCGGTGGCCGTCGGTGGCCACCAGGCTCAAGGTGTTGCCTTCGGCCACAAACAGGATGCCGTTCAGGTAGTAACGGATGTCTTGCACGGCCATCGCAAACGAGACCTGGCTCATCAGGTCCTTGAGCACCTTTTGCGGCACGCTGAACACGGGGCCGAACGAGGGCGCCTCTTGCACCAGCGGGAAGTCCTCGGCCGGCAAGGTCTGCAAGGTAAAGCGGCTCTTGCCGCCCTTGAGGATCATCTTGGACTGCTGCGTCTCCAGGCTCACGGTCTGGTCGCTGGGCATGGTCTTCAAGATGTCGATCAGCTTGCGCGCGCCCACGGTGGTGGTGAAGTCGCCCATGTCACCGCCCAGCTCGGCGGTGGTGCGGATCTGGATTTCCAGATCGCTGGTGGTCAGCTGCAGCGCATTGCCCGTCTTGCGGATCAGCACATTGGCCAAAATGGGCAAGGTGTGGCGCCGCTCGACAATACCGGCGACCGACTGCAGTACTGCGATGACTTTGTCTTGTGTGGCCTTCAGAACAATCATTTCAACCTCTTGTCAAATTGCGGTGTTGTTGTGGACGGCAGTTGTGCACGGAGCCCCCTCTGCACCTGTCCCATTTGCCATTGTGCCTGCGGCTGGCAGGCAATTGGCGAAAACAAAAAATTCCATCGGCTAGCCCTTGAGCGTCTGTTCCAGCACGTGCAATTGCTGGTTCAACTCGGTCAGTTGCTGGCGCTCGCCACCGATCTTGCGCACCGCGTGCAGCACGGTGGTGTGGTCGCGGCCACCAAACAACTCGCCAATCTCGGGCAGGCTTTTTTGGGTCAGCTCCTTGGCCAGGTACATGGCAATCTGGCGCGGGCGGGCAATGCTGGCCGGGCGCTTTTTGCTGTACATGTCGGCGACCTTGATCTTGTAGTAGTCCGCCACGGTCTTTTGGATGTTCTCCACGCTGATCTGGCGGTTCTGGATCGACAGCAGATCACGCAGCGCCTCGCGGGCCAGCTGGATGGAGATTTCCTTTTGGTTGAAGCGCGAGTAAGCCAGGATCTTGCGCAGTGCGCCTTCGAGCTCGCGCACGTTGGAGCGCACGTTCTTGGCGACGAAAAAGGCCACTTCCTCAGGCATCTCCGTGCCTTCGACCCTCGATTTGTTGATCAAAATTGCAACGCGCATCTCCAGCTCGGGCGGCTCGATGGCTACCGTCAGGCCCGAGTCAAAGCGCGAGACCAAGCGCTCGTGGATGTTCGCCAGCCCCTTGGGATAGGTGTCGGACGTCATCACGATGTGGCTCTTCTTGGCCAGCAAGGCTTCAAAGGCGTTGAAGAATTCTTCTTGCGTGCGGTCCTTGTTGGCAAAGAACTGCACATCGTCGATCAGCAGCAGATCGAGCGAGTGGTAGCGCTCCTTGAACTCGTCAAAGGTGCGGCGCTGGTAGGACTTGACCACATCCGAGACGAACTGCTCGGCATGGATGTAGAGAACTTTGGCATCCGGGTTGTCGGCCAGCAGCTTGTTGCCCACCGCATGCACCAAGTGGGTCTTACCCAGACCGACGCCACCGTAGATGAATAAGGGGTTGTACAGATGGCCGGGCGAAGCGGCCACGTGCATGGCGGCCGAGCGGGCCATGCGGTTGGCGGTACCTTCGACCAGGGTGTCAAAAGTGAGCACCGGGTTCAAACGGCTGCGGAAGTTGCCGCTGGCATTGCCGGTATCGCCCGCTTCGGCATGGCCGTTGCTGGTGGGCGCAGGGCCGCCATCGCTGACCTGGATGTTGTTGCGGTACTGATCGGCAGCATGGGGTGCTGCTTGCGCGGGGTTGCGGCTGGCTGGCCCGTAGGAGGGCCCCAGGCCCATGCCGGACGAAGTACCACTGCCTTGCGACGACGAGACCACCGGCCCGCCGCTGCGCACAGGCGGGCGCACCACGGTGCGCACAGCGGCATCGCGCTGGGCGATGGCCAGTTCAATGGCCACGGGTTGTCCGTAGGTTTCTTCCAGCATGGCGGCCAGGCGGCCGGTGTATTGGGCGCGAATCCAGTCGAGCTTGAAACGGTTGGCCACATAGAGCGTGACCTTGGACAAGTCGTCCGACACGACAGCGGTCAGCGGCTTGATCCAGGTGTTGAACTGTTGCTCGGGCATTTCTTGGGCGAGTTGCTCTACAACTGCGCGCCACAAACCTTGGCCCAGGCTGGCTTCATCCATTGTTATCCCACGGAAATATTCGTCCCCCACGCTGTTGTTGTTGTGGATAAGGGGGAAGGTTGATCGGCTGTCTATTGTAGCTTGTGCAAAAGTTATCCACACAATGGACTTGTCTGCAAAAAGGCAATCGACGGGTTGCGGCGCCGGATGACAGCCGACTTGGCAAAAAGTCTGCGCATATTACAGAAAAAACCGAGGACAAAGCCAAGTAATTGCCAAGGACAGTAAACACTGCGATAATTTGCGGTTTCCCTGCATGTCAGGGCGAATTTTACGCGCGTATCCATCCGCGCTGGTAGCCAGGCATAGGCCTAGCCAGCAGGGGTGGCCCGCACTATTTCACCGGTGTTGCGCTTGAGCAGGTCTTGAGCTTGGTCGCTTCTGTGTTCATTTTTGGACGCACGCTGCCATCAAACCGGAACCAAGCCTCTCTAGGAATTGCATCATGAAACGTACTTACCAACCTTCCAAAGTCCGCCGCGCCCGTACCCACGGCTTCCTCGTTCGCATGAAGACCAAGGGTGGCCGCGCTGTTATCAACGCCCGCCGCGCCAAGGGCCGCAAGCGTCTGGGCCTGTAAGGCCAACAGGGTGGCAGGCACCTCTCGGGTGCCAGGTACTGCACCAGGGGGTGAGACTTATGCATCGCCTTAAGACACGCCCCCAGTTTCAGGCCGCCATGGCAGGTGGCACCATCGCCCGTACGGCGCATTTTGCGCTGCATCGGCTGGTTTTGCCTGCCAACGCCCCTGGCAATGCCGCTGCTCCATCAGGGCCTGGTGACCAACCTTCCAAGGTTGTGCCACAGGCTCTTTTTGCGTTTGAGGCGACCTGGTTGGGTGCCATGGTGCCCAAGCGCTGGGCGCGCCGCGCCGTGACGCGCAATGCCATCAAGCGGCAGATATTTGCGGTGGCTGCCTTGCATGAGGCGCAGCTGCCGGTGGCAGCGCACGTGGTGCGCCTGCGCAGCACGTTCGATCGCCAACAATTCATCAGCCCCAGCTCCGATGTGCTCAAGCAAGCGGTGCGGGCCGAGCTGATGCAGCTGTTTGCGCGCGCGCACAAAAACAGCCAGCCCGCCAAAGCCGAGCGCGCCGACGGCGCCAAGGCGCTTAGCGTATGATGCAACGCTTGCTCATGGGCTTGGTGCGTGGCTACCGGCTGCTGCTGAGCCCTTGGCTGGGTTCTGCCTGCCGGTTCGAGCCCACGTGCTCTGCCTATTCATTGCAGGCGCTGGAACAGCATGGGGCTGCCATGGGCAGCTATTTGACAGTGCGCCGCCTGGCGCGCTGCCATCCCTGGTGCGAGGGCGGCCTTGATCCGGTCCCCGCGCATCCCCGCTGGTTTAGTCGTCTGGTGACTCCCGCCGATTCATCCTCTTCCCCCTCTGAGAAGTCTTCATGAACGATATTCGCCGCACCATCTTGTGGGTGATATTTGGTTTCTCCCTGGTCCTGCTCTGGGACAAGTGGCAAATCCACAATGGTCGCAAACCCACTTTTTTCCCCACACCTGAGGTGACGGCCCAGGCGCCCGCTGAGACAGTCGGTACCGATACCGGTCTGCCCGCAGCCAGCGCCAACCCGGCAGCCACGGCCAATGCCAGCAATGTGCCCGGCACCGCTGCGGCAGACGCCGCACCGGCCGCTGCCCGCGAAAAGCTGACCGTGGCCTCCGACCTGCTGCGCCTGACCTTTGACAGCGAAGGCGCATCCCTGGTGGGTGCTGAGCTGCTCAAGTACGCAGACCAGGACGACAAGACCAAGGCCATCAAGCTGCTCGATGAAAGCGCCAACCGCGTGTACGTCGCCCAGACCGGCCTGATCGGTGGCAACTTCCCGACCCACAAGACGGCGATGACCGCTAAGCCCGGTCCGCGTGAGTTGGCCGATGGCCAGAACGAGCTGAGCGTGGTGTTCGAGTCGCCCGACCTGGGTGGTGTCAAGCTGGTCAAGACCTGGACTCTCAAGCGCGGCGACTACGCCATTGGCTTGAAGCAAGAGGTGGTCAACACCGGCTCGGCAGCGGTCAACCCCCAGCTGTACCTGCAGCTGACGCGCGATGGCAACAAGCCGCCAGGCGAGTCCTCGTTCTATTCGACCTTCACCGGCCCTGCCGTCTACACCGAGGCCAAGAAATACCACAAGGTGGATTTCAAGGACATCGAAAACGGCAAGACCGACAGCGTGGACAAGTCGGCTGACAACGGCTACGTGGCCATGGTGCAGCACTACTTTGCCAGCGCCTGGCTGCTGCCCCAGGGCACGCAGCGCGACATCTATGTGCGCAAGGCCGGCTCCAACCTGTACTCGGTTGGCGAGATC
Source organism: Comamonas sp. BIGb0152 (assembly GCF_024809975.1). Taxonomy (GTDB): domain Bacteria; phylum Pseudomonadota; class Gammaproteobacteria; order Burkholderiales; family Burkholderiaceae_C; genus Comamonas. The sequence continues at coordinate 214,474 of NZ_JANUDY010000006.1, read as the reverse complement.
ACCCACCTGGGCGAGATTGCACCGGGCCAGAGCAAGTCCATCGATGCGCGCCTCTTTGTGGGCCCGCAAATCGAAAAGACCCTGGAATCCATCGCCCCTGGCCTGGAACTGGTCAAGGACTATGGCTGGGTGACGATTCTGGCTAAGCCGCTGTACTGGTTGCTCGACAAGCTGCACAGCTTCATCGGCAACTGGGGCTGGTCGATTGTGGCCCTGGTGCTGCTGCTGAAGATCGCGTTCTACTGGCTCAATGCCAAGGCCTACTCGTCGATGGCCAAGATGAAGGCGATCAACCCGCGCATCATGGAGATGCGTGAACGCCTCAAGGACAAGCCCCAGCAGATGCAGCAGGAGATGATGCGCATCTACCGCGAAGAGAAGGTCAACCCCATGGGCGGTTGCTTCCCGATCGTGATCCAGATTCCGGTGTTTATCGCGCTGTACTGGGTGCTGCTGTCGTCGGTGGAAATCCGCAACGCGCCTTGGATCGGCTGGATCCATGACCTGTCGGTGCCCGATCCGTTCTTCATCCTGCCGGTGCTGATGACCCTGTCGTCGCTGCTGCAGACGGCGCTGAACCCCGCACCACCCGATCCGATGCAAGCCAAGATGATGTGGATCATGCCGCTGATGTTCAGCGTGATGTTCTTCTTCTTCCCCGCCGGTCTGGTGCTGTACTGGCTGACCAACAACGTGCTGTCGATTGCCCAGCAGTGGATCATCAATACCCGCATGGGTGTGCCACCGCAGTTCAATCTGCCCAAGTTCAAGTAGCCAGCATTTGTCAATGCAGGGATTGCCTAGGCGGGCATTCCCGGATACACCTCCCAAACGGTCGCATTAGCGACCGTTTTTTCGTTAGCATGAGTTGTTTGAAAATGTGTTCAACAAAATAGGGGTTCAGGTATGGCGAAAGTATCGGTTTTTCGACCTAGCGCGCTGGCGCTGGCGGTGTTGCTCTGTGCGGGCGCGGCCCAGGCAGCTTCCTTGCGCTGGGCAGGTGCCAATGACATCCTGACCCTGGACCCTCACGCACAGAACCACCAGACCACCCATGCTTTCTTGCAGCAGGTGTATGAGCCGCTGGTGCGCTACGGCAAGGATTTCCAGCTGGAGCCCGCGCTGGCCACCAAGTGGACCGAGGTGAGCCCCACCCAGTGGCGATTTGAACTGCGCAAGGGCGTGAAATTCCACGACGGCGCGCCGTTTACCGCCGATGACGTGGTCTTCTCGCTGACCCGCATCATGACCCCGCCATCGAACATGATGAGCGCCACCCAGAGCATCAAAGAGGTCAAGAAGGTCGATGACTTCACCGTGGACCTGATCCTCAAGGGCCCCAACCCCATCTTGCTGCGCGAGCTGACCGAAGCGCGCATCATGAACAAGGCCTGGGCCGAGAAGAACAATGCCGTCAAAACCCAGGACTACGCCGGCAAGGAAGAAAGCTACTCCAGCCGCAACACCAACGGCACGGGCTCTTTTGTGGCCGTCAGCTGGCAGCCGGATGTGAAGCTGACCTTGAAGAAGAACGCCGCCTGGTGGGACAAGCCTACCGGCAACGTGGACGAAATCATCTTCACCCCCATCAAGTCGGCCGCTACCCGCACTGCGGCGCTGATCTCCAACCAGGTCGACTTCATGGTCGATCCACCCCCGCAAGACCAGGAGCGCATCAAGAAGACGCCCGAGCTGCGTCTGCTTGAAGGCACCGAGAACCGCACCATCTACCTGGGTCTGGACATGTTCCGTGACGAGCTGCCAGGCGCGGGCACGCCGGGCAAGAACCCGATCAAGGATGTGCGCGTGCGCAAGGCCATGTACATGGCGATTGACACCGACGGCCTGCACAAGCGCACCATGCGCGGCATGTCCATCACCGCCGGCACCATGGTGGCACCGATGGTGCATGGCTGGAGCAAGCAGCTCGAAGAGCGTGCGGCCAAGTACGACGTCGAAGGCGCCAAGAAGCTGCTGGCCGAGGCCGGCTACCCCAATGGCTTCAACCTCAAGCTCGAATGCCCGAACGACCGCTATGTGAACGACGAGGCAATCTGCCAGGCCGTCACCGCGATGTGGACCCGCATTGGCATCAAGACCAGCCTGCAGGCCACGCCGATGGCACAGTTCGTGACCCGCGTGATGAACGCCGAGCCCAATGCCTACCTGTTCGGCTGGGGTGTGGCCACGTTTGATTCGCTCTACTCCTTGGATGCGCTGATCCACAGCAAGGGCACAGCCGGCGGCGGCGTGTACAACGGCGGCCGCATTGCCGACAAGGACTTGGACGCCAAGATCGACGCGATGAAGACCGAGACCGACACGGCCAAGCGCGATGCCTTGATCAATGATGCACTGAAGATGACCAAGGACAACTTCTACACCATCCCCGTGCACCACCAGATCTTCCCCTGGGCCATGCGCAAGGGCATCGAGACCGTCTACCGCGCCGATGCACGGCCGATCCCTGCCTGGACCACGGTCAAGTAAGCCACGCGCCACACACTCCACAGCCCCAAAAGCCTGCGCAAGCAGGCTTTTTTCATGGGGCCGGGGAGGCGGCACAAGGCGGGCCAATAGCCTGGGGCGCGGGCGGCTGGCCCTGCCCCCCGATAATGTCGAGCTTGCCCCACTCGCGCCAGAGACCTGCCATGCTTGCCCGCCACCACGATCCGATTGTTGCCATTGCCACTGCCCCAGGGCGCGGAGCGGTGGGCATTGTGCGGGTATCGGGCAAGGCGATTGCGCCGCTGATTGAGCGGCTTTGCGGCAAGGCACTGAAGCCGCGCGAGGCCAGTTACCTGCCCTTCAAGGCGGCGGACGGCCAGGCGATTGACCAGGGGCTGGCGCTGTACTTCCCCGCGCCGCACAGCTACACCGGCGAAGACGTGCTGGAGCTGCAGGCCCACGGCGGCCCCGTGGTGCTGCAGCTGCTGCTGGCCCGCTGCCTGGAGGCCGCGCAAGCCGAGTCTGACAGTGGCAAGCCGCTGTTGCCCGGCCTGCGTCTGGCCGAGCCGGGTGAGTTCACCGAGCGCGCTTTTCTGAACGACAAGATCGACCTGGCCCAGGCCGAGGCGATTGCCGATCTGATCGACGCCAGCACCGAGGCGGCGGCACGCAGTGCCAGCCGCTCGCTGACCGGCGTGTTCTCACAAGAAGTACACCGCCTGCGCGATGCGCTGGTACACCTGCGCATGCTGGTCGAGGCCACCCTGGATTTCCCTGAAGAGGAAATCGACTTTCTGCAAAAGGCCGATGCCTATGGCCAGCTGGACCAGCTGCGCGCCACTGTGCAAGCCGTCATGCAGCGCACCCGCCAGGGCGCCTTGCTGCGCGAGGGCATCAAGGTGGTGATTGCCGGCCAGCCCAATGCCGGCAAAAGCTCCTTGCTCAACGCGCTGGCTGGCGCGGAGCTGGCCATCGTCACGCCCATTGCCGGCACCACGCGCGACAAGGTCACGCAAACCATTCAGATCGAGGGCGTGCCCCTGCATGTCATCGACACCGCCGGCCTGCGCGAGAGCAGCGACGAGGTGGAGCGCATCGGTATCGCCCGCGCCTGGGAAGAAATTGCCGCCGCCGATGCCGTGCTGTTTTTGCACGACCTGACCCGCATGGCCGAGCCCGGCTATGCCCAGGCCGACCGCGAGATTGCTGCCACCCTGCAGCAGCAACTGCCCGCCAGCGTGCCGGTGCTGCAGGTCTGGAACAAGGCCGATGCGCTGACGCCTGACGAGGCGCGCCGCCAAAGCGCCGAGGCGGCCGTGCAGTTCAGCACGTCTGCGGCTTCTGCCTCCGCTGGCGACCAGCCGCCGCTGGTGCTGTCGGCCAAAACCGGTGACGGCCTCGACAGCCTGCGCCAGCAGCTGCTGGCCATGGCCGGCTGGCAGCCCGCCGCCGAAGGCACCTACATCGCCCGCGCCCGCCATGTGCAGGCGCTGCAACAGGTCGAAGAACACCTGGACATCGCCCATGCCCAGTTGCATGTGGACAGCCCCGCGCTGGACCTGCTGGCCGAAGAGCTGCGCCTGGCCCAGCACGCGCTCAATGCGATCACGGGCGAGTTCACGTCGGATGATCTGCTGGGGGTGATTTTTTCCAGCTTTTGTATTGGGAAGTGATGCGCGGCTCAGGGACGTCCGCGGATGTCTGCTTATCAGCCTGAATCTGTTTAAAAAATGCGTGCGGGTTTAAGCCCAGGCCATGGGCAGGCAGCTGGTATGCAGGGAAAAAACGGATCGGCAGCAGCACCGCCGAGTGCTTGATCTGCACGCGCCAAGCTGGCGAGCAGCGCAGCCAGGCCTGGTGACGAGGACGAGCCGGGCTCAGGCCAGGGTCTCGACCTCGCAGGCCAGCACATAGCCGGCATTGCGCACTGTGCGCAGCAGCTGTGCCTGGCGCGGCTGGGGCTCCAGGTGCTGGCGCAGGCGGCTGATGCAGACATCGACGGCGCGGTCCAGCGCCTGGCGCTCGCGGCCAAAGGTGTACTCGGCCAGGTAGTCGCGGCTCAGGGTGCGTTGCGGGTTCTGCGCCAGTGCGCAGAGCACGCGGTAGTCCGACTGGGCCAGGCTGATCAGCAGGCCCTCGGGGTTGTGCAGGCTGCGGCTTTGCATGTTCAAGGTCCAGCCGGCAAAGCGCAGGGTGGTCAGGTGCTCGGGCTCGTGCATGGAGGCTGGCACCTGGCGCGTGCGCCGCAGCACGCCGCTGATGCGCGCCAGCAGCTCGCGCGGGTCAAAGGGCTTGGGCAGGTAGTCGTCGGCGCCCATCTCCAGCCCCAGAATGCGGTCCATCAGCGTGCCCCTGGCCGTCAGCATCACCACGGCGATGGGCGTGCGCTCGCGCAGGCTGCGGCACAGCGCCAGGCCGTCGACGCCGGGCAGCATCAGATCCAGCACCACCAGGTCTGCGCTGTGGCGCGCCAGCCAATCCCACATGCCCTGGCCATCGGCCACGGCGGCCGCCTGCATGCCCTGGGCGCGCAGGTAGTCGCAGAGCAGCTCGCGGATCTCCGGGTCGTCATCGACCACCAGGATGCGGGCCTTGGTGGCCGGGGGCGTCACGGTTTTCTCCGAAAAAGTAATGGATTGTGTTGGAGCAGGGCGGGAAAACATGGCATTGCAAATCGGGCTGTCGGCGCTAGGTTGGCCGGCGCGCCGCTGATTAGAGTGGCGACTCATCGATCAATAAGAACGATTTTCATTCTAGTTTGTTGTGACCATGACCGCATTGAAGCTCTACCAGGCACCGCAGGGTGCAGGCGATTCTTTTCCTCCGCTCCCGGCCTTGTGCCCTGCGGCTTCGCAAACGCGGCTGCGGCTGCGTACGCTGGGGCTGGCTTTGGGACTGAGCTTGGCCACGGGCCTTGCCCTGTCTGCCCCGCTGCAGCCTGCCCCAGCGCCTGCGCTGGCCCAGGTAGCGGCGCAGACCACGACGGTGGTGGATATCGTTGGTCGCAGGGTCCGCATCCCCGCCAAGGTGGACCATATTCTGCTGGGGGAGGGCCGCTTTTTGTATGCGCTGGCGTTGATGGAGGGCGCCGAGCCCTTGAAGCGCATTGTGGGCTGGCAAGGCGAGCTGGCCTTTGCCGACCCCAATGGCTGGGCGGCCTACCAGCAGCTCTTTCCCCAGATCACGCAGATTCCGCTGATCGGGCGCACCTCGGAAGAAAGCGTCAGCGCTGAAAAGTCGGTATCGACCCAGCCCGATATCGCCATTTTTGGCCTCGGCGGCCATGGCCCGGGCCGCCAAAGTGGCCTGGTGCAGGCGCTGGAGAAGGCCGGCGTGCCGGTGGTGTTCATCGATTTTCGTGCCCAGCCGGTGCGCAACACCGCCCACAGCATCCGCATCCTGGGCCAGGCGGTGCAGCGTGAGGCCCAGGCCAATGCCTATGCGGATTTTTACGAGGCGCACCTGCAGCGCGTGCAGTCGCGGGTCAAGAACATTCCTGCGGACCAGCGCCCGCTGGTGTTTGCCGAGTTGCTGGCCGGTGTCTGGGATGGCTGCTGCCACACGGCTGGCAAGGGCAATGTGGGGGAGTTCATCGATGCGGCTGGCGGTGTGAATATTGCCGCCGGCAAAATACCCGGCGCGATTGGCGATCTGAACCAGGAAGCGCTGATTGCCCAGGACCCGGCTGTTTATATCGCCACCGGCAGCCGGCCCCAAGGCAGCCGGCCCATGGTGCGGGCTGGCGAAGGGGTGAGCGCCGCGCAGTTAGCCAGCAGCCTGCGCGAACTGACCCAGCGCCCCGGCTTTGAGATGCTGAGCGCTGTGCGCTCGGGCCGTGCCCATGGCCTGTGGCACAACTTCTACGATGCGCCCACCAACATCCTGGCGATCGAGGCCATGGCCAAGTGGTTCTACCCCGAGCGTTTTGCCGATGTGGACCCGCAAGCCACGATGGCGGAGATCAACCAGCGGTTTTTGCCGGCCTTGCCGATGCAAGGCGCGTACTGGGGCGATATGGCCCCGCGGAAGGCCGCACCATGAGCGTGGCCCTGCCGCCGCTGGCCACCGGCGCTGCGGCGCTGGGCGTGGATGGCGGCCAGGCGAGCCAGCGCGCCCAGGCCTACCGCCGCTTGACCGGCTGGCGCCTCTTGGTGCTGGCGCTGCTGGCGGCGGCCATTGTGGCGGCCTTGCTGTTCGACTTCACCACCGGCCCGGCGGGCCTGGCACTGCCGCAGTTGCTGCAGACCTTGCACACGCCCGATGCTGCGCCGCCGGCCTTGCGCGTGATTGTCTGGGACATTCGCCTGCCCTATGCCTTGATGGCGGTGGCCGTCGGTCTGGCGCTGGGCCTGGCCGGGGCCGAGATGCAAACCGTGCTGGCCAACCCGCTGGCCAGCCCTTTTACCCTGGGGCTGTCGTCGGCAGCGGCCTTTGGCGCTGCGCTGGCGATTGTGCTGGACTGGCACCTGCCGGGCGTGCCCGCGTCTTGGGCCGTACCGGCCAATGCCTTTGTGTTTGCGATGGCCTCGGCCTTGCTGCTGGATGGGGTGGCCCGCTGGGGCGGGATGAGTGCTACCGGCGTGGTGCTGTTTGGCATTGCGCTGGTGTTCAGCTTCAATGCCTTGGTGTCGCTGCTGCAGTTTGTGGCCACGGCCGAGGCCTTGCAGGGCCTGGTGTTCTGGACCATGGGCAGCCTCTCGCGCGCCACCTGGCCCAAGCTCGGTGCGCTGGCCCTGGCCTTGGCGGTGGTGCTGCCGCTGTCGATGCGCAATGCCTGGCGGCTGACGGCGCTGCGTCTGGGCGAAGACCGCGCGGCCAGCTTTGGCGTGGATGTGCGGCGCCTGCGCCTGGGCGCGCTGCTGCGCATCAGCCTGCTGGCGGCGCTGTCGGTGGCCTTTGTCGGCAGCATCGGCTTTATTGGCCTGGTGGCGCCCCATATTGCGCGCCGGCTGGTGGGCGATGACCACCGCTTTTACCTGCCCGCCTCGGCGCTGGTGGGCGCGCTGGTGCTGTCGCTGGCATCGGTAGCCTCCAAGGCGCTGGTGCCGGGCGTGATTGTGCCGGTGGGCATCGTCACCTCGCTGGTGGGCATTCCCTTCTTTTTGGCGATTGTGCTGCGCACCCGGGGGCGGGCATGAGCGGGGGCGGCCTGCAGATCAGCGGCTTGCAGGTGGGCTATGGCAAGCGGGTGGTTATCCCCGCGCTGTCCGTCGCCGATCTGCAGCCGGGCACGGTCACCGTGGTGCTGGGGCCCAACGGCAGCGGCAAATCGACCTTGTTGCGGGCGCTGGCAGGGCTGACCCGTGCCAGCGGCCAGGTGTGCCTGCACGGTCAGGCGCTGGACAAGGCCAGTCTGGCCGAGCGCGCCCGGCGCGTGGTCTACCAACCCCAGGCCTTGCCGGCGGCCGTGCATTTGCGGGTGATCGAATCGCTGATGGCGGCGCGCAAGGCATCGCCCCATGCGCTGCATGCCACTGCAGAGGCACCCCAGGATGCGGTGCTGCAGTGCGCCGCGCTGCTACAGCAACTGGGCATCGACCATTTGGCCATGCGCCACCTCGATGAGCTGTCGGGCGGCCAGGTGCAGCTGGCCGGGCTGGCGCAGGCATTGATCCGCCAACCCCAGGTGCTGATGCTCGATGAGCCGCTGTCGGCGCTGGACCTGAACCACCAGTTCCATGTGATGGCGCTGGTGGGTGAGCAGACTCGCCGCTGCGGCATGGTCACCCTGGTGGTCTTGCATGACCTGGGCCTGGCGCTGCGCCATGCCGACCGGGTGCTGGTGCTCCAGAACGGCGAGCTGCAGGCCGATGGCCCGCCACGCGACGCCATTAACCCCCAGCTGCTGGCCCGCGTCTATGGCGTGCAGGCCCGTGTTGAGCCCTGCTCGCGCGGCTTTCCGCAGGTGATGGTGGATGGCCTGCTGCCCTAAGCGGCCCCATCCCGTTGTCTTTCCCGCCTCTCTCTTTTCTCAACAAACGCTAGTGACTGACCATGACGTTTTCTTTGCGCCCCCTCGTTCTTTGCACCGCCGCCTGGTGCGCCAGCAGCGCCGCGCTGGCGCAGCCCGCTGCACCCGCCCCCGTCTGCGAAGCCCATGTACAAGGCCAGCCGGGCAAAAAGTTTGACCTGACGGAGCTGCGCGTGAGCAAGCGCTGCGCGCAGTTCACGGTGCACCTGCTGCACACCGGCAAAAAGCCCTGGCAGGAAGCGGGCCACAACTGGGTGCTGACGCGCAGCCAGGACACCGAGGCGGTGATCCGCGAAGGCCAGCGCTCGGGCCCCGAGCGCGCCTGGCTCAGCCGGGGCGATGCCCGGGTGCTGGCCGCCACCCAGATGCTGTCGGGCGGCGAGCATGCCTCGGTGAGTTTCCCGGTCGAGCGCCTGCGCCAGGGCGAGGACTACAGCTATTTCTGCTCCTTCCCCACCCATGCCGAGCCGATGCGCGGCAAGCTCGTCGTCGTCGACTGAGCCCATGGCCTTATCGGCCGCGCTCAGCTGGGCATGCGGTAGGCCAGCACCTTGAGCGCCCGGTCCGCTGAGACATCGGCAAAGATGGCCGGGTTGGCCACCTGCTCGATGAACTCCAGCTCCGGTGCCAGCTCGGCCATCTGGTCTTGCAAAAAGGCCAGGGGCAGCTCGGGCGCGTTCAGGCACAGCAATGCAAAGCCGCCTGGCGCCAGCAGGTCGGGCAGGCGCTTGATCAGCCGCGCGTAATCCTTGGTGGCCACAAAGCTGCCCTTTTGGTAGCTGGGCGGGTCCATGATCACCAGCTGATACGGCCCGGTGCGGGTGATCTTGCCCCAGCTGCTGAAAATATCATGGCCCCAGAACTGGCCGCCTGCGAGCTGGTTGAGCCGGTGGTTTTGCTGGCCACTGGCCAGCGCGGCCTTGCTCATGTCGATATTGACTACCTGGCCGGCGCCCGCCTGCAGCGCCGCCACCGAGAAGGCGCAGGTGTAGGCAAACATATTGAGCACGGTGCAACGCTCGGGATCGGGCTGGCGCGCGATGAACTGGCGCACCCAGCGCCGGCCCTCGGCCATGTCCAGAAACAGCCCATGGTTCTGGCCGCGCAGCACATGCACCAGGTACTGCGCGCCGTCTTCCTGCACGGTATGGGGCTCGGGCAGGCTGCCTTGGACCAGGCGGGTCTCGGCCGCGCCCAGCGCCCGGCACTGGTAGACCCAGGTCAGCGGCTCGCCCGGGTACAGCTGCTGCCAGCGCTGTTGCAATGCATCACCCACGCTTTGCAGTGCCTCATCGGCCAGCGGCGCAAAGCTGGTCAGCACCACCGCGGGCGGGTACAGGTCCAGCGACAGATGCTCGCAGCCGGGAAAAAGGCCGCCTCGGCCGTGGAAGAGGCGTTGCGCCTGCTGGCTCGCCGGCATGTTGGCGATGGCCTCTAGTAATGCATGCATGGAATCAAAAAGTCTCGGGAGGGAAGAAAGAAGGGGGACGGAGTGCTTCGTCAGGAATTGTGGACTAGGCGATACTTCTTACAAATATTTGCCTGGCTGCCCGGCCGTTGTGCGGCCACTCGGTTAGATTGTTTGGCTTATCGATAGATCACTGGTGGGCCCACTACCGGGATTGAGGAGGAGAGTTTCATGTTCAGTAGCGCTACCAACATCAGTGCCCTGGTGACGGCCATCAACAACTGCCAGGACGAGGAAAGCATGATCAACCCGCTGACCGCTGCGCAGTGGGAGATTTTGGCACCTTACCTGTCCCCGTCGAACCTGGCGGGATCCCAGGTGCTGTTTCAGCAAGGCACGCAGGAGCGCACCTTGTTTTTCATCGAAAGCGGCAGCCTCAGCGTGCACTTTGAGGACGAAAAACAGCGCATTCGCCTGGCCATCGTCGGTGCAGGCTCCATTGTGGGGGAAGGTGCATTCTTTTCGCACCAGCCGCGCAATGCCACGGTGCAGGCGGTAGCGGCCTCCCGCCTGTGGGCGCTGTCGAGCATCCGCTTTACCGAGCTGTGCAACCGCCAGCCCACGGTGGCGGTGGCGCTGGCCATGGCGGCCGGGTCGGTGCTGGCCAAGCGCCTGGGCAACCGCAAACGCCGCGTCGCTGCAACATAAAAGCTTGGCATTGGTCAAATGGCGCGCGCTTTTCTGGCCGGTGTATGCAATACTCTTTCCTACAATTACAAACGCTTGTTGCGTGATGAAACGGGTGCACCGTTTTGAATTCTGACCAGGTAGGGAGTGGCATGTCTTTGTTTGCCAAATGGTTTAATCGACCGGAGAAAAAACCGGCCATGGTGGCCATGGGCCCGCAAACCATGTTTGCCGAGCCTCTGAGCATGATGCAGCCCGATGCGCTGGCATCGTCTGCGCCCTTGGTGGGCGTGCGAGCAGCAGCGGCGCTGCCGCCGCAGCACGACAGCGCAGTCCCTCGGCCTGGGGAGCGCTCGGCCCGCCGCGAGATGGTCTACTCAGCCGTGCGCGAGTCGATGGTGCGGTCCGGCATTTTGTCGGCCGGCTACAAGTTCAAGGTGCTGGCGCTCGACAAGCGGGCCACCCAGTTCATTGTGATGGTCGATTTGGCGCAGCAGTACTGCGCATCGCCTGACAAGCTCACCCAGATCGAGGCCTTGATTGCCTATTCTGCCAAGACCCGTTTCGAGATTGTGGTGACCTCGGTGTATTGGCGCCTTAACGCGCAGCTCGGTGCAGCCACCAGCAAAGCGCCGAGCGCGGTTGCAACCGCAGGGGCCGCTGCCGCGCCCCAGGCTGCGGTGGTGCCCGTGCCTTTGGGCATGGACCCGGTCGATGAAGCGGAGATTGCGGCTTTCAAAAAGGCGTTGCTGGAGGCGGCTTTGCACCCGGTGCCCGCGCTCGATGGTGGAGTGGCAAGCCAGCGCGGCGCCACCAGTGCAGCCCCCCGGCCTGCGCCGATTGTGCCGGCCGCGCCTGCCCGCAGCGCCGCGCACCATGCCCAGGCAGCGCGCGATGCCGCACGCCAGGGTGGCGCGCCTGCCCCCACGGCGGACACCACCTTCGGGGGCCTGAGCAACACCCAGTACGGCGATCTGCACTGAGCGCCTAAACCCTGCGGGCATTAGTGCCCGGAAAAATCCACCAAGGTAAACAGCGGCAGGCCTGCATCGGTCAGCCGCTTGGAGCCGCCCAGCTCGGGCAGGTCAACAATGGCCGCGCCTTCGACCACCGTGGCGCCCAGCTTTTCCAACAGCTTTTTGCCAGCCATCATCGTGCCGCCGGTGGCAATCAGATCATCGACCAGCAGCACCTTGTCGCCAGGCTTGACGGCATCGGCATGCAGCTCCACCGTGGCGCTGCCGTATTCCAGCTCATAGGTCTCTTCGACCGTGGTGAAGGGCAGCTTGCCTTTTTTGCGGATAGGCACAAAACCCACCTTGAGCTGGTAGGCAATGACGGCGCCGAGGATGAAGCCGCGTGCGTCCAGCCCCGCCACCACATCCGGGCGCATGTCGCGCGACATGTAGCGGTGCACAAAGGCATCGATCAGCACGTGGAAGACCTGGGGGTTTTGCAGCAGCGGGGTGATGTCCCGAAACTGCACGCCCGGCGCTGGCCAGTCGGGAACGGTGCGGATGTGGTGACGCAAAAAGGCGTTGACGTCTGGAGCGTGCATGGTGGGGGCAGAAGAGGGGATGACCCGCCATGGTAGTGCAAGTGCTGCGCGGATGGCCGCAGGCGCTGGCCTTGTTAACAATGACCTGTGCCCGCCTGGGCGCGGGCGCTCCGATAAAATCAGCCTCCATGAGCACCCTACAGCCCAAGCGCCCCGTTGAAGCGGCGCAGATTTTGCGCCTGGCGGCGTCTACCTTCGCGATCGAGGCCGAGGCCATTGCGGCGCTGGCGCAGCGCCTGGACGACAACTTTGTCCAGGTCGTGCAGCGCATGCTTGACATTCCCGGGCGCGTCGTGGTCACCGGCATGGGCAAGAGCGGGCATGTGGGGCGCAAGATTGCGGCCACCCTGGCATCGACCGGCACGCCGGCGTTTTTTGTCCATCCCGGCGAGGCCAGTCATGGCGACTTGGGCATGGTCACCGGCCAGGATCTGGTGCTGGCCATCTCCAACAGCGGGGAGAGCGGCGAGATCGCCGTGCTGTTGCCCGTGCTCAAGCGCCTGGGCGTGCCCGTGGTCGCGATGACGGGCAACCTGCAGTCATCGATGGCCCGCTATGCCGACTGGGTGCTGAACACCCAGGTGGACAAGGAAGCCTGCCCGCTGAACCTGGCCCCCACCGCCAGCACCACGGCACAAATGGCCATGGGCGATGCCTTGGCGGTAGCTCTCTTGGATGCGCGTGGCTTCAAGGCCGAAGACTTTGCCCGTTCGCACCCCGGTGGTGCGTTGGGCCGCCGCTTGCTGACCCATGTATCGGATGTGATGCGCACGGGCGCTGAGTTGCCAACCGTGTTGCCAACCGCCAGCTTCAGCGATTTGATGCGCGAGATGAGCGCCAAAGGCATGGGCGCGGCAGCCATCGTGGATGCACAGGGCCTGCTGCAAGGCGTTTTCACCGATGGCGATCTGCGCCGCCGCATTGAGGCGGGTGCTGACTTGCGCGGCCTGACCGCTGCCGAGGTGATGCATGCCACGCCGCGCCAGATTGCGGCCGACGCACTGGCCGCCGATGCGGCTGCATTGATGGAGGCGCACCGCATCACCAGCGTGCTGGTGACCGATGCGGCGCAGCACCTGTTGGGCATTGTGCATGTGGGCGATCTGATGCGGGCCAAGGTGATCTGATGGCCAGCACGATCAACCTGCCCCCGATCACCCCCGCCCAGCAGTGGCCGGCCGAGCTGCTGCTGCGCGCCCAGGGAATCAAGATTGTCTTTTTTGATGTGGATGGCGTGCTCACCGATGGGGGCCTGTACATCAGCGAGCAGGGCGAGACCCTCAAGCGCTTCCATACGCTCGACGGCCATGGCCTCAAGATGCTGCGCGAAGCGGGCATTGTGCCGGCCGTGATCACCGGGCGCGATTCGGCACCGCTGCGCCACCGGCTGGCGGCGCTGGGCATCGAACATGTGCGCTATGGCACCGAGGACAAACTGCCCGCTGCCCAGGCCATGCTGCAAGCACTGGGCTTGGATTGGCACCAGGCCGCTGCGATGGGCGATGATTGGCCCGACCTGCCGGTGCTGCGCCGCTGCCAGCTGGCCTGTGCACCCGCCAACGCCCACCCCGAAGTTTTGGGCGTGGCACACTGGGTGACCACGCGCCACGGCGGTGCGGGCGCGGCGCGCGAACTCTGTGACGCCGTGCTGGCCGCTTGCGGCGCCTATGTCAATCTGCTCGATCGGTACGGACAATGAAATCACGCCTGCGACGCCTCATGGACCTGTCGTCCATCTACCTGCCGGTGATCCTGATGGGGCTGTTGACCCTGGGTACCTGGTGGCTGGTGCGCAATGCGCCCAAGCCCCAGGTCGTGCGCGAGGCTGTGGTACCGGGCCATGAAGTGGATTACTACATGCGCGATTTTTCCGTGCGCAGCTTTGACGGCACGGGGGCGCTGACCAGCGAAATCCAGGGCAGCAAGATGCGCCACTACATGGACACGGACACCTTGGAGATCGATACCGCTACCTTGCGCTCCCTGCGCCAGGACGGCTCCACCACGGTGGCCACGGCAGACCGTGCGCTGTCCAATGCCGATGGCTCGGAAGTGCAGCTGTTTGGCAATGCCAAGGTGGTGCGCAACAGCAACAAGGCGGATGCGCCGCAGATGGAGTTCCGGGGTGAATTCCTGCATGCCTTTGTCAATGAGGAGCGGGTGAGCTCGAACAAGCCCGTAGAAATCATTCGGGGCAAGGACCGGTTCACGGCCGATTCCATGGTCTTCAACAACATCACCCAGGTGGCCGAGCTCAAAGGCCGGGTGCGCGGCGTGCTGCAACCGGCACGCTGACCCAACCATGCAAACCTCCATGGCCGAGGCACCGCTGGTGCTGATCACCGGCGCCTCCAGCGGCATCGGCCAGGCCCTGGCCTGGCGCTATTACCAGGCAGGCTACCGCCTGGCCCTGGTGGCCCGCCGCACCGAGTTGATCCAGGTATGGGCCCAGGCCCAGGGCATGGATGCCAGCCGCTATGCCATCTACGGCGCCGATGTCTCTGACCGTGACCAGACCATTGCCGCCTGCGCGCAATGCCTGCAGCAGCAGGGCCTGCCCGATGTGGTGGTGGCCAACGCCGGTGTCAGCTATGGCATCGATACCGCAGAGCGCGAGGACCTGGAGGTGCTGGCCCAGACCTATGCGACCAATGTGATCGGCATGGCCGCCACCTTCCACGCCTTTGTGCGGCCCATGCAGGCGCGCGGCAGCGGCAAGCTGGTGGGTATTGCCAGCGTGGCCGGCATCCGGGGCCTGCCCGGCCATGGCGCTTACTGCGCCAGCAAGGCGGCCGTCATCAGTTACTGCGAAAGCCTGCGGGTGGAGCTGCAGCGCAGCGGTGTGCAAGTGATCACCATCTGCCCGGGTTTTGTGGCCACCCCGCTGACCCGCGAGAACCGCTACGGCATGCCGTTTTTGATGCAGCCCGAGGCCTTTGCCGACAAGGCCTATGCGGTGATTGGCAAGGCGCGCAGCTATGCCGTCATACCCTGGCAAATGGCTTGGGTAGCCAGGCTGTTGCGCTGCCTGCCCAATGCCCTTTATGACCGCGCGCTGGCCAACCGCCCGCGCAAGCACCGCCACCGCGAGCGGGTGGATGCCATGCCGGGCCAAGACCCGCGCAAGCCCTAGGACAGGCATGAAAAAAGCCCCTCACGGGGCTTTGTCGTTGCTGCCCGGCACACCGCCTGGGTGTGCCTGCAGACATCAATAGTCGTCGTTGTTGTCGTAGCCCTGGTTGCCACCACGGTTGCGCGAGCCATTGCCGTAAGGGCTGCGGAAGCCGCCATCGCGCTCACCGCCACGATCGCCACCGCCGCCGCCAAAGCCACGGTCATTGCCGCCACGGCCACCGCCGCCGCCATCGCGACCACCTCGGTCACCATAACCGCCGCCGCCACCGCCAGGGTTACCGCCGCCGCCGTAGCCACCACGGTCGCCACCGCCACCGCCGTATCCACCACCGCCGCCGCCATAGCCACCACCACCACCACCGTAGCCTCCACCGCCGCCACGGTTACCGCCGCCGAAACCACCGCCACCACCACCACGGGGGCCACCAAAGCCACCGCCGCCGCCACGGGGGCCGCCAAAGCCGCCGCCAGGAGGACGTGGTTCCATGGGGCGCGCTTCGTTCACGACCAAATTACGGCCACCCAGAGGTTGACCGTTCAGTCCGTTGACCGCCGCGAGGGCCTCGTCATCGCTGCCCATTTCCACAAAACCGAAACCCTTGGAGCGACCCGTGTCGCGTTCCATCATCACCTTGGCGCTGGTTACGCTGCCAAACTGACCAAAGGCCTGTTCCAGATCGATGTCGCGAACCTGGTATGGCAAATTACCGACGTAAAGCTTGTTGCCCATTTGAGGGACTCCTGATAACTCTTAAATAATGCGATGGTGCCCGGTAGGGCGCAGGCCTCAGCCATCTGGTGATCCTTTGCGTCACAACGAGACCGTTCACCTATCGCAATAGCCCAATGAAGTAGTACTCCATCCATTATTTTCTGGGATAAAAATGGCAAATGGCATAGTTATCCTCCCTAGGTGTGGTGCAGAAGCTGCAACCAGACGCAAAAAAGGCCTCAAAGAGGCCTTTTTATCGGGCGAACCCGTCATCTGACAGTCAAAACCCACAAGGGGTTTTGGATGCGATGTTCTTAGTAGCTGCCGCCACCGTAGCCGCCACGGCCACCGCCGCCGCCGAAGCCGCCGCGATCACCGCCGCCGCCGAAGCCGCCACGGCCACCACCGCCGCCGCCGAAGCCGCCGCGATCACCACCGCCGCCGCCGAAGCCGCCGCTGCGTGGAGGACGTGCTTCCATTGGACGTGCTTCGTTCACGACCAGGTTACGACCGCCAAAGCCTTGGCCGTTCACGCCTTCGATAGCAGCTTGTGCTTCAGCGTCCGAACCCATTTCCACAAAGCCGAAGCCCTTGGAACGGCCGGTGTCACGTTCCATCATGACCTTGGCGCTGGAGACGGTACCGAATTGGCTGAAAGTGCTTTCCAGATCGCTGTCACGGAAAGAGTAAGGCAGGTTGCCCACGTAAAGTTTGTTGCCCATTTGAGGACTCCGAAAAAAGTAAAAAAAGCGATGGAGCCTGATGCAATCAACAAACCTGTGACAACTTCCAAGACGGATCACCGCACGCTCAAGTGTACCCGGAGGCACACAAAGCTTCACCATTATGAGCGAATCGCCTTACGCTGTGTTGACAGAACCCGCAAGCAAACCCTGGTATTTTCCCTGGAGGCTGTGGGTGTTGCGGCGCAGCATCAGTTTTGGGCGTATGATGCGCCAGTCTTTGGGGAGTAGCCTGCCGGGCGTGCAATGCGCCGCGGAGTGTGCGTCAACAAACTTGGGCCCTTGCGGCCTATGGCGTACACAGCACCTTGTGATGAGGAAGCTGGGCGAGACCATTGACCACGTTGCGATCCAATGCCGGAGTCGCGATGCGGTCAATGCTGTCTTGCTATATCCGGCTGCAATAACGATCCCCATCATGGAAGCCTTTCTCCTCTCCACCGCTGTCGTCGCCCTTGCAGAAATGGGTGACAAGACGCAGTTGCTCTCCCTCGTCCTCGCTGCCAAATACCGCAAACCCTGGCCCATTGTGCTGGGCATCTTTGTCGCTACCTTGGTCAACCATGCCCTCGCGGGCGCTGTCGGCGCCTGGATCACCACCATGCTGGGCCCCGATGTGCTGCGCTGGATTCTGGGCGTGTCCTTCATCCTGATGGCCGGCTGGATGCTCATCCCCGACAAGATCGACGAGGACGAGGCCGGCAAGAGCAGCGGCCGCTGGGGAGTGTTCGGCACCACCCTGGTGCTGTTCTTCCTGGCCGAGATGGGTGACAAGACCCAGCTGGCCACCGTAGGCCTGGCCGCCAAGTACCCGGCCTCTTATTACTGGGTGGTCGCTGGCACCACCATCGGCATGATGCTGGCCAACGCCCCCGTGGTCTGGTTTGGCGACAAGATCGTCAAGAAGCTGCCGATCCGCTGGATTCATCGGGTCTGCGCGGTGATCTTTTTGGTGCTGGGGATTGCGGCGCTGGTCACGACGATGGATTGATCGCGCTGCTGCCGCTTGGGATTGTTCTGTGGCGAGCGGGCGCCTGTATAAAAGCGCATGGGCTGGGAATCTTGCGATCGCCGGCCTCTTTTCTCAGAAGTCTGAGGCTGCAGCATCTGTTCGATTTTCCCAACGATATGCGGCACGGTGTTCCTGGTTGGTGCAACTTGGTCTGTTCGGACAAAAAAGGCAGATCGGAAAAAGCGCCTGGAATAGGGGAGCGGCCATGTTGGGATAGGTGCTCCGTAACGCGCTGCGGGACATTGGGCACCACAGAGCATGTGTTAGTCTTTGGCTATTGATTTATGGGCATCAATATGTCAAATGCTTTTTTAGATGGATGGCAAGCCTTCCCTGCTTCTATCCCCGAGTTTGTTGGCCACCAGGCCACGTATGCAGTGTGGGAGCAGCATTTGGCAGACGCTCCGGTGGTCGCGATGCAACCCAACTGGCAAGCGCTTGAAGCCCATGACGACCCTGCGATGGCTGTCTGGGGCCTGCAAAGCATCACCTTGCACACGGCGGTCTCAGAAACAGGGGACGAGTGGCTGGGTGAGTGGCCCAAGGTCTTGCCTGCAGGGCAGTCCACCCTGATGCATGCCAATGCCTGTTTTGGTGAGCCACTGCTGCATGAACACGGTATTGCCCTTTATCAGATCCAAAGTCCATCGGGGCTGGACTGGGTTGCGCAATGCATGTTCAACAACCAGGGCAAGCTGGAGCATCTCAGCTTCATCAGGATGCACGACTGGCGGCCTCTTGCCGGGAATTCCCCAGAGACCTCGCTATCGGACAACCCAGAGATGACCGGCCCACCGGCTGCTATCGGCCTGAGCGCCGCAGGCGCACTCGCGCCCGCAACTGGCTGGTATGAGGCCATGTTGCCCCTCGGCCATCCAATGCAAGCCTTCTTTGCTGGGTCCGATATTCGCTTGGTATTTCGCGAGAAAGCGGAGCGCTTCCCCAGCTTGGGCGTTTCTCCCAAATCGGATGAAGTCCTGGTGCAGTGGGCCTGGCTGCGTGCTGGTTAACAGCTGCGGTGCCCATGCTTGTGGACCGCTAGGCATGCGTTGCGGCGCAGGGGTTTCATGGCGCAGTGACCTGCCCCACGTGGGTTGAGACGATGACTAAGAGCAGCAACGGGATGGCCCAGGTATCCAGCAGCGAAAATAGCTACAGCATCGTCCACATCGATACCGCTAATGCCAAGGGTGGCACAGCGCGACTGTGGATGGTGTATATCAAACGCCAACGCAAATCGTTTGTCCGTCATTTCCCCGATGGCGTGTATGGGGGGCGGGAATCGGCTTTGGCGATGGCGATGGCCTACCGCGAGGCACTGCAGCGCCTGTTTCCGCCGCTCACCATGTTGGAGCATCGCACCAAACCCCGCTCCAACAACAAGTCCGGCATCCCTGGCGTGTGGGCAAGGTATGAGAAGGGTAGGCTCAAAGACTGGGCTGCATTTTGTACAAGCGATGGCCAGACGTACCAGAGATGTTTCTCTGTTAAAGCGCATGGCGATGACGGCGCCAAAGCGCTTGCCATTGCGACGCGTATGGAGTGGGTAGCCCAGCAACCAAATCGCTTTGTCACCGTCAATGCCCAGGCGACCGAGGTGGCAGAGTCCAGGTTCCCTCAGCTGCTTGATGTGAAAAGCGAGAAAGGGAAGATCACATTCCCGACCGCTGCCCCGCCTGACAGCCTCACCGTAAACAGGCAACTCCAACAGCTCAATGCCTGGTTTCATGCGCTGCGTCCGCAGTTTTTCCATCTGCGCCTCAGCGTCTATCCGATCACAAGTCGGGGCTACACCAGCCTATTCATCGTGGTAGGCAATGCAACGGTTCCCGGCCAGCTTTTGCGTAAGAGCTGGACGATACAGCGCAGAAGCTATGAAGAAGTTTTGCAGCTAGCCTGGGAGTACACACAAAAGGTAGCCATGGAGCAAATCGGGCTCAGGTGCTGGGAGCTGTTCCAAGACAAGTACCGGTCCACCGTGTTTGCAAGCACAGGCAAGCAGCCGCTACACATCCTTCACCAACTCGACCTGCCGCAAGTTGCTGCGCTGCGTTCGCAACCCCCGCCTGAATTGATGCCGATGCTCGAAGGGATTCACATCCCTGCACTCCCGCTCGGCACGGCAGACGCCGCAGCATCCTGACCACATCAGCGGACGCTGCAGCCGATCAGTCATTGCCAAAGCTTTTGTTCTGTATATGATTGCCAAAATCAATCTACATAAATAATCTGAAAGCAATTAACAATGGCAAATCGCACCTTCACCGCCCACAGTGTGCTGGGCGAGCAGCTTGAGTTTCGCTCCCTTGTGGGCAAAGAGCAGATCGCCCGTTTGTTCGAGTTTCGGGTACGACTGATCAGCGAGACCGCCTCCATCTCCGCAAAAACCTTGTTGGGTACCGACATGTCCATTGAGGTGGATCTGACCACCGAGATCGCAGGTGTCGACAAGCGATTCCTGTCAGGTCAAGTGGTGCAGTTCAATTACTTGGGCAGAGACGGTGATTTCTACGCGTATGAATCCGTTCTGCGCCCTTGGCTATGGCATGCCACTCGCCGCACAGACTACAAGATTTTCCAGTACAAAACAGTCCCAGAGATCATCCAGGAAGTGCTGGCGCCCTATGGTTTTTCTATCGAAAACAAGCTCATGGGCAGCTACCGCAGCTGGAAATATATCGTTCAGTATGGGGAGTCGGATTTCAATTTTATCTCCCGATTGATGGAGATGGAGGGCGCGTACTTCTACTTCGCGCACCGCATGGGCAGTCACGAGTTGGTGCTCGCCGATGATATTGGCTCCCACAATCGGCTTCCCAACGGCCCGACCACCTTGTCTTACTACAGCGGGGACAGAGCGGCCCATGTTCACGACGAAGACTTTGTCGATACCTGGAGCGTTGGCGAAGATATTGCCTCTGGCTATTTTGCTGCAGACGACTATGACTTCACCATGCCGTATTCGCTGCTGGATACCAAAAAGGCACAGCTGGCGGGGCACATTGAAGACAGCCGAGAAGTCTATGAATGGCCTGGAGGCTACACCGACCTCAACGATGGAGAAAACTACGCGCGTGTGCGTGTTGAACAGCTCAATGCCCAGCGTGAAATAGCGCACGGCGAGGGCAACGCCCGCAACATCGCTCCCGGCTACCTGTTTACGCTCAACAAGTATCCCCGAGCTGACCAAAATAAAGAGTACCTCATCGAGTCGGCCTACTACCGATTTGAAGAAAATGTTAGACGCAGCAATGGATCAGGTGGCGGTCAACGCGGAGGCGGCGACAGCCCCACCACCTACCGTATCGGCTTTGACGTAGTTCCCCAAACGATCCCGTACCGCAGCCAGCGTACGACCCCCAAGCCCCGCACCTCCGGGCCTCAGACTGCGGTGGTGACGGGCCCGGCAAACGAAGAGATATACACCGACAAATACGGTCGCATCAAGGTGCAGTTCCACTGGGACAGGTACGGTGGCAAGAATGAAAACTCCAGCTGCTGGATCCGCGTGTCGCAAACCTGGGCGGGTAGCAACTATGGATCCATGCACATCCCGCGCATTGGACAGGAGGTCATCGTCGACTTTCTGAACGGAGACCCGGACTACCCCATCATCACCGGCTGCGTGTACAACGCCATGCAGATGCCGCCATGGGATTTGCCAGCGAACAAGACGCAATCGGGCATCAAAACCCAGTCCAGCAAAAAGGGCTTGAAAGGCTCGGGCCAGAAGAATGGGCTGGGGGATGCGAACGCCATCCGCTTTGAGGACAAAAAAGGAGCAGAGCAGCTGTGGCTGCATGCGCAAAAAGACCAGCTCACCGAGGTTGAGAACGATGAGGAAAAGTGGGTCGGTAACGACCGGCGCAAGACTATTGACCGCGATGAGTTCAGCACCATCCGCCGTGACCGCACCGAAATCGTTGACCGCAACGAAAAGATCAACGTCCATGGTTGGCGGACAGAAGAGGTCGACCAGGACGAAACCATCACCATCCACCAAAGCCGCCAAGAGCGGGTGGATCTGAACGAGAAGATCTCCATTGGCGTCAACCGCACAGAAGACGTCGGCAGAAACGAGAAAGTCAGCATCGGCCTCAATCGCACCAAGAGCGTCGGCGTGATGGAGAACGTCGGCATCGGCGTGCTTAAAACCCAGAGCATCGGTGTTGCCTACATGCAAAACGTGGGCGTCGCCAAAATGCACAACTACGGCATCGTCTACAGCCTCAATGCGGGTTTGATGATGAACACCGTGGTGGGCATGAGCCAGACCGCCAAGATCGGGCAGACCAAAGACACCAAGGTCGGCAAAAAATACACGCTCACCGTCGGTGGTTCCGGGGCTGGTGCAGCAGGCGGCACCCCTCCGGGCATGGCTATGAATGTGGTGTCGCCCTCAGCGGGCGGCGGTGGGGGCGAAGACAGTACGTCGACCATCACGATGGATGGAGGCAGCATCACCCTCAAAGTGGGCAAGAGTGCGCTGGTGATGAAGGCCGACGGCACCGTCAACCTCAATGGCCAACTGATCAAGGTGGACGGCGCCGAGCACGTCCAGGTCAACTCCGAACGCATTGACCTGAACTGAGGCGTACATGCAGTTGCTTCATATAGATAACTACACGCCTTTTGAGTGGTTTGCTTTTGAGAAGATGGCGCCGCGACGGGTCTTGCACGACGTTGTCGTTGTCAAGGCGTCGCTACCTATGAGCCATCGCTTGGACAAGCTTTCTTACCTGCCAGAAGACGCCCACGCATGTGCCATCGAAATGGCAGACCGCACACGGCAAAGTGATCTGGGTGCCTATGCGCCATTGAGCGCGGTGAGCGATACCGTCGTCTTCAAGCCCTGCACCGATGTGTATATCACCGGCCATGCGCGTGCATACGAACCAGTACGCGAATGGGGCGCGCAGATCACGATCAAAACGACAAAGGCCAAGCACGAACAAAAATGGGTATTGCAAGGCGCTCGGCACTGGCAGCATGGCGCTTTCAAAGGCTGGCATCTGAGCCAGCCTTCGCTGGTGAAAGAGGGAATTCCCCTTATCCATGAGCTGGCATATGGCGGAAGCTATCTGAAAAAAGACGAGTGGGTACACCACCCCGTCAATCCAGTCGGCCGGGGCTTTATTCCGCTGCAAAGACTAGATCCAGATGCCCACTATCCGGCGGTGCAAATTGAGCTGTACCCGCAACGCCTCAAGCACATTGATCAACCCATTGCAGTACCCGCGCTGGGGCCTGTAAGCCGCGTGTGGGATCTGCGCAGCCAGTACGCAGGCACCTATGACAAAGCATGGTTTGCGCAAGCCGAGCATCCGCTTGGCAAAGACTATCCCCATGACTTTGACACCCGCTTCTTTCAGGCCGCGGCACCTGAATGGATTTTTCCGCACTTCACAGGAGACGAGGAAATCGAAATTCTAGGCCTGACTGGCAACCATGCCGCCTATGCCAAAACACCTGTCTGGCAACCGGCACTGACCGTTGCCAGCACACAGCAAGCAAGTCCCGTTCTGATGCCCATGGTGCTCGATACCGTAGAGCTCGATATCGATGCATTGCAGACCAAGCTCACCTGGCGCGCCAGCATTCCTCAGGCGGCAGAGGCCAAGAGCGCCCGTATCGATATTTGGAACAGACCCGCATCTAAAGCAACAGCGAAGGGGCGCAGCCGCCATGGCCGATAAACACATCGCCAACCGTGAGGCCGGGTGGGTGGCGCTGAACACCTCGCCCGACTATTGCAAAGTGGGCAAAAAAGTCATCCCCTTTGAGATCTCTCGCACCGCAGACCATGACTTGATGAACTATGCACAGACCGTGTATGCCAGAGGCGAGCCGGTGGTTCTGCTGAACAGTGTGTTCAAAGGCGTCGAAGGCGACAAAGGAAAAGGTGTCGATTCGCGGGTATCGCTGGGCAGTGGTCATGTATGGGTCAAGGAAGGCAGCACCACGGTGTTTGCAGAGAAGCGCCCCGTCACGCGCCATCTGGACCTGTGCTGGATGAATTGCAGCTAAAGGGGCCAGGCCGTGTCTACCCAAGCTGCCACCAGCGTCACTGCGCTGTCTCCTATCAACGTGGGCAATGGCAACAGTGCCCTGATCACCCCTTGGCCCGAGTTCGTACAGGTTCAGGTTTATGAAAATGCCAAAGCTGCGAGCGATGA
The DNA here is from genome assembly GCF_024809975.1 of Comamonas sp. BIGb0152. GTDB lineage: Bacteria > Pseudomonadota > Gammaproteobacteria > Burkholderiales > Burkholderiaceae_C > Comamonas. Next base: position 190,624 of record NZ_JANUDY010000006.1, on the reverse strand, counting down.
GTATTTGCGCGAAGCCATGTACAGCTACGAAGACTATGAAAACCTTCGCCGGCAGAACCCGCACGTCAAGCTGCCCGAGCTGAAGAAACCACCGGAGTCCACAAAAAACCCCAACTCCGGGCCAACAGGAAGGCTCCCGCCCAACGCTGTCAGCCTGATGCCCAATGTGCGCAGGGCGCGTATCTACACCATGCCATTGCGGCCTGTTGAGTCCCCACCCAACCAGCCCAAGGATGTTGCGGAACATGCCCAGCATGCCGCTGGAATGGCAGTCGGTGCGGCGCAAGCCGTGGGTGGGGGTGTTCTTGCTGCAGCGACAGTTGTGTCAGACAGCATCTTGCAGATAGGCGATCTGCTGACCGCCGGCTACTACCGCGATTCAGGTTTGGTGCAAAGCGCATTGCAGCGGCAAAGCAGTCTGGGCAGCGCCATTGAACGCGCAGCCAGGCACCCGATTGACACGGCTGCAGGCGTCCTCAATGATCTTGAAGCCAAGCGGCAGCAGGCAGAGGCATTGCGCGCTGCGGGTGACTTCTACGAAGCAGGGAAGGTTTCTGGGGCGATCTTGGCGGATGCGTATCCCGGTGGGGGTGCGGCTGCGGGGATGGTGAAGAGGGTGCCTCATGGGGAGCAGCTTCCGGCTGCTAAGCATGGCACGGATGGGGTAGCCATTCTAAAAAGTCGTGCGCAGCGGTTGGAGGAGTTGGCAACGGATCCTTCTCATGGAGGAGAGATAAATCCTAAGTCCCTCAGAGAAGCGGAAGTGGGCTTAGCGTTAGAAGAGGGGGGCAAGTTACCTGGGCCAATTGTACGAGATCCAACCGCACATCAAGGCGCAGAATTTATAGATGCGACTGGCCAGAAATGGGATGTTAAAGGGCCAATGTCAAAAGTACCTTCTCCATCAGGACGAGGAGCCTTTATCCTAGACAGGGTCATGGATAAAATAAATACTGAATTTCTGCGCGGACACAATGTAATTGTAGATACTGCAAATATGTCTAGTCAGCACATTAGAGAGTTGAGTGATGCAATAAATGCATCTGGTAACTCTTCTCGTGTTATATGGTATTAATTTGGGATATTTAAATGATTGCTATTAATCAAAATGAATTTTTAGATAAAAAAAGATGGTTAAACATCTCGAATTATATTTACAAAAATGTAGATATTCAAAATATAAATCTAATAAAAGTGAAGTTTCCTATGTTTTCCATAGAAACTGCCAAGCTTAGTAATTGCTCCTTTGCAGGGCAGGAAGTAATGTTTGATAGAATTGTCGATTGTGATATTAGTAATTGCAAATTTTCAGATATTAATCTTAATAAAACATCTGTTCTTGGTGTAAATTTTGTTGATTGCCAATTTTCTGATATAGATTCGTATGACTTGGATATTTCAGATGATGTTCTTTTTGAAAATTGTTCTTTCAAGAATGTGAAGATAACGGTGTCATACGTTGTTGCTGACTTCAAAAACTGCGAATTTGAAAATGTAACTTTTTCTGAGGTATACATTAAAAAGGAAACAACGTCATTAGGTATTCGCATTAAAAATGCCCAATTGTATAGAGTTTAGTATTTATACATTTTTGTCAAGCTGACTGAACTGAGGAAACAACCTAAGTTCACAAAAATCCGAACTCAGGTGCAATAGGAAGATCTTCACCGACAGCCGTCAGGTTGTGAATTTGCGGTCTCGCCACTAGAATTAAAGGGGATATCATGATCTTGGTGAATCAAAGTGAGTTCATGGACAAAGAAGATGGTTGGTAGAGGCCGCTGATTTTATTTATAGAAGCGCTGATATTCGTGATTTGAGTCTGTTAGGAATTAAATTTCCAATGATAAGTATCGAAGGGTCGCAGATAACAAATTGTTCATTCCAAGGCGAAGGAGTGATGTTCGACCAAATTCTTGGGTGCGATTTTTTAATTGCGAATTTGATAATATCAATTTAAATCGATCGATAATAATTGCTGTTTGTTTTAATAAGTGCAGATTTATAAATATTAATGCTCATGATTTAGATATGTCATTCTCAATAGAATTCGAGGACAGTTATTTTAAAAACGTAAAAATTCCAGATTTTTTTATAGAAGCAGATTTTAAAAATTGTGAGTTTGATGGCGTGGTACTCTCTGAGATTTCTATAGAGAAAGAAAAGGGTTCTTTTTCAACTGTATATAACGAGAAAGGTGGATTAACTCGACGTTCTAAATAGCTCCTGCAACGCATCTCTCAGTGCTTGAGCTGGCAGGTTCACAACACATCTATTCGCATAGGGCTACGAATACATATTGCATCCCGGACGATCATAGAGCTGCTTATTGAATAGTTCAGCATGCGTTTGGTGCCACTGCTTCATGGCCTGCATCGGAGTTTTGCTTTGCAGTGCTGATTGCGGTAATTGGTGGTTGTACAGGGCCACGTAGTGCATCAGTGTTTGCTCCAAATCCTCGCTGCTGTTAAAGCGATGTGTCTTGAGGACATCGGCGATGCGGCCGTTGAATAGTTCCATCATGCCATTGGTTCTGCGTGGGGTCAGGCGATGCTCGATACACAGTTGATCGCACAGCAAGTCCGGCTCATAGTTGTCACTGGGCTCTTTTTGCCGATTGGCTGACAAGCGATCAGCAAACTGTTTACTGCTATCTATTAGCAGCCTGGTTATCTTGATCGGGCAGGCGTTGTGCAAGATCCTCAAGAATGCCTTGTCGCCCGCCGCCGAGTTGGCCGTCTTTAAATGTACAAATACCAATCGCGTGGCACTGTCGACAGCCAAGAACAAGTCGTGGCGCGTAATAATCTTTAGGAGTGCAGTAATGCGTGTCGTGAATCAGACCGAGTTTATGGATGAGAAAAGATGGATGAAAACGTGCGGTTGTACATACAGTGGGGTGGAAATTTGTGATGTAAGCCTGTCTGGTAAGGATTTTCCTCCAGTAACATTTGAAGGTTCAAAAATCAATAACTGTAGTTTTTATGGGCGTGACATTTGGCTTGGTGAAATACTTGGATGTGATATCTTTGGCAGTAAATTTAGTAATTTGAATTTAAATAAAATCAATATACTCGGTGTATATTTTTACAAATGCCAATTCATTGACATTGAGTCTTATGATTTAAGTATTTCAAATGATATTCTGTTTGAGGAATGTTCATTTAAAAATGTAAAAATGATTGATTCTTTTATCGTTGCAGATTTTAAAAAATGTGATTTTGATGACGTTCTGATCTCTGAAATTACCATAGGCAAAGAAAAAAGTTCTTTTTCGACTATATATAAATCCGGCAGCGGTTTGGTAAGATCTTAATGTATATTTAAATATTCGTTGCGCTGAGAAAATCTACATTAAGTCGATTTATAGTTTCAAAGAGGTCATTTTGCGATGAAACATTCAAAATGGCAAAAGGTATGGTTTTTATTTTTTTTGGTTGTACTCTGTTGTATTAGCTTTGAGTCTATGGGATAGGTGGTTTTAAAAGCTGATTTTGATATCGTACAAGTGATAGTTTTGCTTAATGATGCAGGCTGTATAATCGGTATCTACAGGTATTCAAGAAACATTGAGATCAAACGTCATTTTCTGGGGTTTTTTACTATTTGAATTCCGCAGTAATGTCCGTGCGCGGATTGATGGCAGCAATATTTTTATTGCCTGAGGTAAATGGCAGTAATCTTTTATCATTGCTGCTGCCGATCGTGGGGATACCTTTTAAATTTGCCGTGGCAGCCTTGTTGTTGACGTACGCGGTGAGCGACAAGTATAAATTTATGAAGCCCATTTAGATGTAGAAGTTATATGGCATAAGCGGAAATTTGATTTATTAAAGTGGCTTTTGCTTTTGCAACGGCTTCAAGAAATAGAAAAATGAGTAAATTGAAAATACTATGCGCTGCGTTTGTCGCCGGAGCAGTCCCTTGGGGTATTGTGTTTTTATGGGTGCTTGGACCAGGCCTGTCAGGCAACAATTCTCTCACTGATGAGAATTATCTTAAATTTCTGTGGGGAGCTTTTGTTGGCTCTTTTGGTAATGCGCTAATCTTAGGTATGCCAATAGGTATATTTCTAATACGAAAAAAATGGCTGCGTTGGTGGATATTTGCGATTGCAGGCTATGTGGCAGCCATTATTCCTATCGGTATCTACACATGGCCTTATTGGTATACATATATCAGTACCCATTCATCTCAATCTATCAATGGGATGGCCGTAGAAACCTTTGCTGATAGTGGGCTCAGCGCGTCGGAATGGTGGAGTTGGCTAAGTACTACGAGCTTTGTTGGGGTATTTGGTGTAGTGGGTGCACTCAGTGGATACGCAATTCTCTGGATTCTTGAAGATAAGAAAGAGGGCGAGTAGATAGTTGCGGGCATGATGCTGGCCAATGCGCCGGTGGTCAGGTTTGGCGACAAGATCACCAAGAAGCTGCCGATCCGCTGGATCCACCGGGTCTGCGCGGTGATCTTTTTGGTGCTGGGGATTGCGGCACTGGTCACGACGATGGATTGATACCAATAGCGCTGCTGTTCAAAAGCAAATGCAAAAAGGGCTGGAGATCCTGAGATCCCAGCCCTTTTTCTATGGAGCAGCGCCCCAAGGCATGGCCTTAATCCAAAGTCATCAAGCTCGCATTACCGCCAGCCGCAGCCGTATTGATACTGATGGCATGCTCGGCCAGCAGGCGGAACAGCGGCAGGCTGCCGTCTTGCGCCTGGGCCGTCATTGGCACGATGGCGCCGGTGCGGCCGACGAGGCTGTTGCCGGCAGCTTGCCAGCCGCTGGCCGCATCGATAACCAGCGCATCAAAGGCTTCGGTCTGCAAGAAAGCCTGGTTACTGTGGGCAGACAGCTGCACCGCAGCGCGCACCGAGGCGGGCAACGGGGCGAGCAGGCTGGCATGGGTGCTGTTGGCGGGCCACACGGCGGTGGCACCCACCGCCAGCACGGCAGCCAGCTGCGCCAGCAGCAGCGTGTGGTTGCTGGCCACGCAGGCCACGCGCTCGCGGCCGCTCAGCACATACAGATTGCGCTCACCGGTGGGGCCGGGCAGCTCGGCGGCAAAGCCGTGGCCGGTGTGGGCAGCGTAGCGCTGGCACCGGGCTGCCAGGTCGCCCTGGCCTTGCTGCGTAGCCCAGTTGTGCAAGGCCTCCAGCGCAGGGGCGGGTGCGGCATCAGCCTGTTCCAGACCATGGGCATTGCCGCGCTGGCCGGTGGTGGGGGCGGGTGCCTCGCTACCCGCCATGCGCGGTAGGTGGGCCAGCGCATCGACCGTGGCCGTGGCGGGCATGCGGCTGAGCAGGCGCAGCATGTACAGCGGGCCGCCGGCCTTGGGGCCCGTGCCGGACAGGCCTTCGCCACCAAAGGGCTGCACGCCGACGACGGCGCCAACGATGTTGCGGTTCACATAGATATTGCCGGCATGCGCGGCGTTGACCACCTGGTTGATGGTTTCATCGATGCGGGTGTGCAGGCCCAGGGTGAGGGCATAGCCGGTGGCATTGATGTCGGCTAGCAGCTGGGGCAGGTTCTCGCGGCGGTAGCGCAGCACATGCAGCACCGGGCCAAACACCTCGCGCTTGAGCTCGGACAACTGGCGGATGGCGATCACCGTGGGCGGCACAAAGGTGCCTGGCGCGCTGGCGCTGCCGTTTTGCCAGACCTGGTGGCCAGCGGCCTGCATGCGGGCAATGTGCTGGTCGATGACGCCCTTGGCCTCGGCGTCGATGACGGGGCCAACATCGGTCTTGAGCTGGCAGGGGTTGCCGACGTTGAGCTCTTGCATCGCGCCGCGCAGCATGTGAAGCAGGCGGTCAGCGGCTTCTTCCTGCACGCAGAGCACGCGCAGCGCCGAGCAGCGCTGGCCGGCCGAGTCAAAGGCGGAGGACAGCACATCCACCACCACCTGCTCGGCCAGTGCCGAGGAGTCCACGATCATCGCGTTCTGGCCGCCGGTCTCGGCCACCAGGGTGACGGGCTGGCCTTGGGCATCCAGGCGCTGGGCCAGGGTTTTTTGCAGAATGCGGGCCACTTCGGTGGAGCCGGTGAACATCACAGCCTGCACACGGCTGTCGGCCACCAGGCGGGCGCCGACGGTCTCGCCGGTGCCGGGCAGCAGCTGCAGCACATCGTGCGGCACACCGGCCTGCCACAGCGCCTGCACGGCGGCAGCGGCGATCAGCGGGGTTTGCTCGGCCGGCTTGGCCAGCACGGTGTTGCCAGCGGCCAGCGCAGCGGCAATCTGGCCGCTGAAGATGGCCAGCGGGAAGTTCCAGGGGCTGATGCAGACCACGGGGCCCAGGGCCTGGTAATCCGCCTGGCCCCAGCTGCGCGCCTGGGCGGCGTAAAAGCGCAGAAAGTCCACCGCCTCGCGCACTTCGGCAATCGCGTTGGAGCAGGTCTTGCCCGCTTCGCGCACCAGCACGCCCATCAGGGTGGGCATATGCGATTCGAGCAGATCACCGGCCTTGGCCAGGCAATCGGCGCGCTGGGCGGGCGGGGTGGCCTGCCAGCGGGCAGCGGCGGCCTGGGCGGCGGCCAGCGCAAATTCCACCTGCTCGGTCGATGCCTGCGTGACGGTGCCCACCTGGTCGCGGTGGTCGGCCGGGTTCAGCACGGGCTCGCTGGCCTGGGTGGAGGCGGGGGCGCCATCGGCCAGCATCGGCTGGGCATGCCAGGCCATCTGTGCGCTGGCCTGTAGGTCTTGCTGCAGCGCGCGCAGGCGGTCGTCGTTGGACAGATCCAGTCCGGCCGAGTTGCTGCGGCTGGTGCCATACAGCGTGCGCGGCTGGGCAATATGCGGGTTGGGCAGGCCCAGCTGGCCTTCGCTTTGCGCCCATTGCTGGACGGTGGTGACGGGGTTCTCCACCAGCTTGGCCAGGGGGATGTCCTGGTCGGCGATGCGGTTCACAAAGCTGGTGTTGGCGCCGTTCTCCAGCAGGCGGCGCACCAGGTAGGCCAGCAGGGTTTCATGCGTGCCCACGGGCGCATAGATGCGGCAGGGGCGGCCCAGCTTTTCGCTGGCGTTGCGACCCACCACTTGCTCATACAGCGGCTCGCCCATGCCGTGCAGGCACTGGAACTCATACTGGCCGGGCTGGTAAGTCGCCGGGTCGGCCAGGTGGTAGATGGTGGCCAAGGTGTGGGCGTTGTGGGTGGCGAATTGGGGGTAGACCGCATCGGGCGCGGCCAGCAGCTGGCGGGCGCAGGCCACATAGGACACATCGGTGTAGGCCTTGCGGGTGTAGACCGGGTAGTCTTCCAGGCCCTCGACCTGGGCGCGCTTGATCTCGCTGTCCCAGTAGGCGCCCTTGACCAGGCGCACCATCAAGCGGTGCTGGCTGCGGCGGGCCAGATCGATGATGAAGGCCAGCACATAGGGACAGCGCTTTTGGTAGGCCTGCACCACAAAGCCGATGCCGGCAAAGCCTGCCAGCTCGGGCGCAAAGCAGAGCTTTTCCAGCAGGTCCAGCGACAGCTCCAGGCGGTCGGCTTCTTCGGCATCGATATTGAGGCCGATGTTGTAGCCCTTGGCCAGCACCGCCAGCTGCAGCACCACCGTGTACAGCTCGGCCATCACGCGCTCGTACTGCGCACGGCTGTAGCGCGGGTGCAGGGCCGAGAGCTTGATCGAGATGCCTGGGCCTTCATACACGCCCCGGCCATTGCTGGCCTTGCCGATCGCATGGATGGCGTTTTCGTAATCACGCAGGTAGCGCTTGGCGTCGTCGCTGGTCATTGCCGCTTCGCCCAGCATGTCGTAGGAGTAGCGGAAGCCCTTGGCCTCCAGGCGCTCGGCGTTGTGCAGCGCCTCGCCAATCGTCTCGCCGGTGACGAACTGCTCGCCCATCATGCGCATGGCCATGTCCACGCCCTTGCGGATCAGCGGCTCGCCACCGCGCCCGATCAGGCGGGTGAGCGACTGGCCCAGCGAGCCTTCGCTGTGCGTCGCTACCAGCTTGCCGGTCAGCACCAGGCCCCAGGCGGCGGCGTTGACGAACATCGAGGGGCTCTTGCCCACATGGGCCTTCCACTGGCCGTGGGCGATCTTGTCGCGGATCAGGGCATCGCGCGTGGCGCTGTCGGGGATGCGCAGCAGCGCTTCGGCCAGGCACATCAGCGCAATGCCTTCTTGCGACGACAGCGCAAACTCCTGCAGCAGGCCTTGCACCAGGCCGGCGCGGCCGCTGTCGGCCTTGCGTTCGCGCAGTGCGCGGGCCAGCTGCAGTGCCAAGGCATCGCCGGCCTGGCTGATGGCGGCCGGCGGCGTGGCCTGGGGCAGCAGTGCGGTTACGGCTTCGGTCTCTGGCTTGCGGTAAGCGGCGGTGATGGCGGCACGCAAGGCCGTGGCCGGCTGCAGTGCGGGCGCCAGTTCATTAAAAACAGGAGCACTTAAGCCAGTCGGGCTGATGTCTGCGGCTGGGAATGGGACAGTGCTGGAGGACAGGTTGTCAACGACGGAGTTGGCAGTCATGGCGGGCTCGGTATGCAAGAAGCTAGTGAATGGCGCCAGTGTGATCGTTTGTGGTTTGAATTTCTCTCCATAATGTGGGCCATCCGTAGTGGAAAATTCTGCCCATGACCGCCATCATTGCCCCGCCGGAAGACCTGGACCGCATCGATCTGCGCATTCTGGCCGTGCTGCAGCGCGACGGCCGCATCTCCAACCTCAAGCTGGCCGAGGCGGTGTCGCTGTCGGCCACGGCCGTGCTGGCCCGCGTGCAGCGCCTCACCAAAGAGGGCTACATCACCGGCTACGAGGCGCGCTTGAACCCGCAAAAGCTGGGTGCGGCGATGCTGGTCTTTATCGAGGTGCTGCTCGACCGCACCACGCCCAATGTGTTTGACGAGTTCAAGGCGGCCGTGCAGGTGCGGCCCGAGATCATGGAGTGCCATATGGTGGCCGGTGGCTTTGACTATTTGGTCAAGATCCGCGTGGCCGACATGAACCACTACCGCCACTTTGCCGGTGAGGTGTTGTGGCAGCTGCCCGGCGTGCGCGAGACCCGCACCTATGCGGTGATGGAAGAGGTCAAAAGCTCCAACCGGCTGTACCTGGGCGGCAGTTGAGGCCCGGCGTTCTGCGCTGATTTGCAGTACACTGATCTTTCACGGCGCCGATTTGCTTCAGCTTGCGGGCGCTTTATAAATCCAGCTAAAGACTCGGTAGGCGACTGCACTCCATCGACCCGGCCTCGTTTTTAGCGTTGCCGGGTTTTTTATGTCATTCGTTGCGACACCCCAATCAATGCATTTCCCGGAGGCGCTCCCTTTGCAAAGCGGCGCCTCCATCCGCGACTACCACCTGGCCTACGAGACCTACGGCCAGCTCAATGCCGACCGCTCCAACGCCATCCTGGTCTGCCATGCGCTCAATGCCTCGCACCATGTGGCCGGCTACTACGAAGGCCAGGCCAAGAGCGAGGGCTGGTGGGACAACATGATCGGCCCGGGCAAGCCGGTCGATACCAACCAGTTCTTTGTCATCGGTGTCAACAACCTGGGCTCCTGCTTTGGCTCGACCGGCCCCATGCACCTGAACCCGGACGGCGGCCATGTCTATGGCGCTGATTTCCCGGTGGTGACGGTGGAAGACTGGGTCGATGCCCAGGCGCTGCTGCTGGATCGCCTCGGCATCACCCAACTGGCCGCCGTACTGGGCGGCAGCCTGGGCGGCATGCAGGCGCTGTCCTGGACCTTGCAGTACCCCGACCGCATGCGCCATGCGGTGGTGGTGGCCAGCGCGCCCTGTTTGTCGGCTGAGAACATTGCCTTCAACGAGGTGGCACGCCGCGCCATCGTGACGGATCCGGATTTCCATGGCGGGCACTTCTACCGCGAGGGCGTGATCCCCAAGCGCGGCCTGCGCATCGCCCGCATGATCGGCCACATCACCTACCTGAGTGACGATGTGATGAACCAGAAGTTTGGCCGCCAGCTGCGCGAAGGCATGGACCTGAAATACAGCACCCAGGACGTGGAGTTCCAGATCGAGAGCTACCTGCGCTACCAGGGCGACAAGTTCAGCGACTACTTCGATGCCAATACCTATTTGCTGATCACCCGGGCGCTGGATTATTTTGACCCGGCCAAGCCCTTTGGCGGTGATTTGACGCAGGCGCTGGCCGGTGCCAAGGCCCGCTTTATGCTGGTGAGCTTCAGCACCGACTGGCGCTTTTCGCCGGCGCGCAGCCGCGAGATCGTCAAGGCGCTGCTCGACAACCGCCGCACCGTCAGCTACGCCGAGATTGATGCACCCCATGGGCACGACGCCTTCTTGCTCGACGATGCGCGCTACATGGGCGTGATGCGTTCTTATTTTGAAAACATGGCCCGCGAATTGACGGCCGTCGATCCCCGCCAAGCCAGCGTCCAGGAGGCCGCATGACCGAGTCTTCTTCCACCTTTCAGGCCATTGCCAGCCTGGTGCCCGTGGGCGCCCGCGTGCTGGATCTGGGCTGCGGCGATGGCAGCTTGCTGGCCTATCTGCAGCGCGAGCGCCAGTGCAGCGGCTATGGCATCGAGTTTGACGACGCCAATGTGCTGGCCTGCGTGCGCCGGGGCGTGAACGTGCTGCAGCTGAACCTGGAAGACGGCCTGGCCATCTTCGAGGACAACAGCTTTGACATGGTCCTGCAGATCGACACCTTGCAGCATCTGCGCAATGCCGAGGTGATGCTGCGCGAGACGGCACGCGTGGGCAAGCAGGGCGTGGTGGCCTTCCCCAACTTTGCGCACTGGCCCAACCGCCTGTCTATCCTGCAAGGCCGCATGCCAGTGACCAAGCGCCTGCCCTACCAGTGGTACGACACGCCCAATATCCGCGTCGGCACCTTCAAGGATTTTGAGGTGCTGGCGCTTAAGAACAAGCTGCGGATTTTGGACAGCTTTGGCCTGCAGGGCGGCGAGGTGCGGCGCTGGCTGCCCAATGCCCGCGCGGGCACGGCGGTGTTCCACTTCGAGCACGCCTGATCCCCACTGCGGGCGCTGCCCGGCCGGGCCCTGCGCTGGATGACGGCAGCAGGGCTTTGCCCGAGGCGATAGCCGAGTGGCGCTGGCGCTGGTACGCTTATGCCTGCGGCTGCCCTTGTCGTGGCAGCACCTCCAGGAGATTCACCCATGAACGCCCGCCTAGACGCCACCCAGCTGCAAGCCGATGCTGCCCTCAGCCACATCAGCGCGCAGTGGGACCGCGATATTCTTCGCCAGCTGACCGATTACATCGCCATCCCCGCCAAGTCGCCGGGCTTTGATGGCAACTGGGAGCAGCATGGCTTTATCGACACGGTGGTGCGCAATGCCGCGACCTGGATCGAGGCGCAGAAGGTGGAGGGGCTGACCCTGGAAGTGGTGCGCGTGCCGGGCCGCACGCCGGTGCTGTTCTTCGAGGTGCCCGCCACCCAGGCGCAGAGCACCCAGACCGTGCTGATGTATGGCCACCTGGACAAGCAGCCCGAGTTCTCCGGCTGGCGCAATGACCTGGGCCCCTGGACCCCCAAATACGAAGACGGCAAGCTCTACGGCCGGGGCGGCGCCGATGACGGCTATGCCACCTACGCCAGCGTGGCGGCCATCCAAGAGCTCAAGCGCCAGAATGTGCCGCACCCGCGCATCGTCGGCCTGATCGAGACCTGCGAAGAAAGCGGCTCGGGCGACCTGCCGGTTTACATCGACATGCTCAAGCCCCGCCTGGGCGATGTCGGCCTGGTCATCTGCCTGGACAGCGGCGCCGGCAACTACGACCAGCTGTGGCTGACCACCAGCCTGCGCGGCATGGTGGCGGGCACCTTGAAGGTGGAGATCCTCACCGAAGGCGTGCACTCGGGCGATGCCTCGGGCGTCGTGCCCTCGTCCTTCCGCATCATGCGCCAGGTGCTGGACCGGCTGGAAGACAGCAAGAGCGGCCGCCTCTTGCCCGAGAGTTTTCACTGCGCCGTGCCCGCTGAACGCCTGGCCCAGGCGCAGGCCACAGCCGGCATTCTGGGCGAGGAGCTGTACAAGCGCTTCCCCTGGGCGCACTTTGACTGCAATGGCTCCAGCCTGTTTGCGCTGCCCACCACCACCGACCCCACGCAAGCGCTGCTCAAACGCACCTGGGAGCCCACCTTGTCGGTCACCGGCGCCGAAGGCCTGCCCGCGCTGCAGGATGCCGGCAATGTGCTGCGCCCCTACACCGCGTTCAAGCTCAGCCTGCGTCTGCCCCCGCTGGTCGATGCCACGCAGTGCATGCAAGAGCTCAAGACCTTGCTCGAAGACAATGCGCCTTACCAGGCCAAGGTGACCTGGGAAGGCGCCAATGGCGCCAACGGCTGGAATGCGCCCAGCACCAGCGACTGGTTCCTGAACGCGCTCAACCAATCCAGCCGGGCGCATTTTGGTGCAGACTGCGGCTTTATCGGCCAGGGCGGCTCGATCCCGCTGATGGGCATGCTCAGCGCCGGCTTCCCCAAGGCGCAGATGATGGTCTGCGGCGTGCTCGGCCCCAAGAGCAATGCGCACGGACCCAATGAGTTCCTGCATGTGCCGTATGCCAAGAAGCTGACCGCCGCCGTGGCCCAGGTGATTGCCAGCATGCCGACCACAGCCGCCTAAGCCGCCTTGGCCCCCAGGCAGCCGCCGCGTGCAGCGATGCACGGGGTTGCTGCCTTTTCTTTTTGACGACAACAACAACGCGCCCGCCATGACCGAGCCCAACGCCCCCACCATCTTGTTTGACGGCACCGAACCCCTGGGCGCCAGCGCCGATCTGCAGGACAACGGCAAGCCCTTTTTATTTCAGCTGCCCAACGGCCAGAAAGCCTTTGTGATCCGCTGGCAGGGCCAGTTGCATGGCTGGATCAACGAATGCCAGCACACCAGCGTGGCGATGGATTTTGACGGCGATATTCTGGAAAGCGGCCGGCAGTTCATCCTCTGCCCCTACCACGGCGCCATCTACCAGCCCGATACCGGTAAATGCGTCGGCGGCCCCTGCCGGGGCTCTAGTTTGGATGCGGTGGCCGTCGAGGAGCGCGATGGGGCGATTTGGCTGACAAAGGGCTAGTGGCGGTATCGGCCTGGGCTGCCATGCCCAAGCACGCTGCCAAGAAATCCCTTTGGCGCGATACTGGCGCCCTTGAAAATAAGCGGCCACTTCTGCCAGGCCGCTTGCGCTGCGCCCCCCGCCATGAAATCCCCCATCCGAATCGTTGACGTTGACCGCCTGGAGACCTGGACCAAGTACAAGGCCGGTCTGTGCGACAGCTGCGCGGCCAACTGCTGCACCATGCCGCTGGAGGTGCAGCTGCCCGATCTCGTGCGCCTGGGCCTGGTCGATGCCTTCGAGGTCGATAACATCGCGCACAAGCTCATCGCCAAGCGTCTGCTCAAGGCCCGGCTGATCGACCATTACAACCCCAAGCACAATATCTTCACAATGGCGCGCCGCGCCAGTGGCGACTGCCAGTTTCTCGACCCGGTCGCCAGGCGCTGCACCGTGTATGACAAGCGGCCAGAAACCTGCCGGCTGCATCCTAAAAAAGGCCCCAAGCCGGGGTTTTGTGCCTATGGGCACAAAGATTTGCAATAAATCCTGCCGGGATTATCCGGGGCTGCGCTGGCCGAGCGGTTGGCTCAGCGCTCAGCGCGGTTTATACAGAGGCTAAATAGTCCTCTAGAATGGCTCGCGCACCTGCCGCAGGTGTTGCCCAGGCCCTGCAAACGTATGGCGAGGGCACTATTCAGCCATATAGCCGATGCAAAAATCAAAAATTTTCTGGTCTTTGGGCGTGCTGGCGCTCTTGGCCGCCGTCCTCACGATTTATGGCTTGGGCCTGCACAACAGCCTGGTATTTGACGATGGCCGCCTGACCGATGGCACCATTTTTGGCCGTTATGGCAGCCTGATCGAACCCAAGGTCCGCATGCTGTCCTATGGCAGCTTTGTCTGGCTGCAGTCGCTGTTTGGCGAGAGTATGGCCGTGCAGCGCGCCTTTAATATCTTGCTGCACCTGGCCACTTGCTATGCCATTTGGCTGCTGGTGACGGCGCTGTTCAAACACACTGAGTTTTCCGACGAAGCCCGGTCGCAGCCGGGTTTCGAGACGAATACCCGCATCGCCATTTTTGCCGCCGTCGCGCTGTTTGCCGTGCACCCGGTGGGCGTATATGCCGTGGGTTATTTGGTCCAGCGCAGCATGGTGATGATGACCCTGTTTGCCGCGCTGGCCTGCTGGGCCTATATCCGGGCCTTGTCCGGTGCCGGCCTGCAATGGGCGGCGCTGGCGGTGGTTTTCCTGCTCTGCGCGTTGATGAGCAAGGAGCATGCGGTGGTGCTGCCGGCACTGGCCTTGCCGCTGTATGTATTTGTCAAACGGCCCTCGTGGAAGAAGCTGCTGGCCATCGCCGTGGCGATTGTGCTGCTCATCGGCGTGTTTGCCGCGCTGCTGTGGACGCAGCTGGGCGCCTTTGTTGGCGCCGTGGCCACCGATGACACCTCCTGGGCCTATGTGCGCCAGCTGGAGCAGCAGCAGCCCGGTATCACCTCGTCGATCTATGCGCTGAGCCTGCTCAACCAGGGCAAGCTGTTTTTCGAGTACGGCTTGCTGTGGCTGCTGCCCAATGTGCAGTGGATGGCGCTGGACCTGCGCCCGGTCTTTCCTCTGAGCTTTGGCAGCCTGCCCCATTTGCTGGGTGGCCTGGGCTATGTGGCCGTGGTCATCGGCAGCGCGGTCTTGCTGCTGCGCCGGCGCGATGCCTGGGGCCTCGTGGGCCTGGTGCTGCTGTGCACGGCACTGCTGTTCAGCACCGAGTTTGTCACCGCCTGGTTGCAAGACCCCTTTGTGCTCTACCGCAGCTATGTCTGGGCGATGCTGCTGCCCGCCTTGCTGGCGCTGGTGCTGCTGCTCTTCCCGCGCAAGGCGATGCTGGCGGTGGCCTGCGCCGCCGCGCTGGTGCTGACGGCCTTGGCCGCAGAGCGCAGCCTGAGCCTGAAGACGCCTTACACCGCCTGGAGCGATGCGGCCCAGAAGGTCGATGCGCAAGCCCCCTTTAACGCCTTTGGCCGCTGGCGCCCCTTTATCAACCGAGGCGCCGACCTGATGGAGAACCTGATCTACGAACAGGCGCTGCAGGATTTTGAAAAAGCCGTGGCGCTGCAGGAGCCGCTGGGCTCGGCCCAGTTCAACCGGGGCATGGCGCTGGAGCTGCTCAAGCGCTATCCCGAGGCCTTGGTGGCGTTTGAGGGTGCGCAAAAGCAGGGCTTTGACAACGCGGCCCTGGCCTACCACCAAGCCACCGCCTACAAGATGACGCAGCAGATGGAGCCCGCTTTCCAGGCCTACGCCAAGGCGCTGACCCAGCAGCCCGAAGCGCTGCTGGTGCCCAAGATCCTGCTGGAGCAGGCCGAGGTGGCTATCCCGTCTGGTCACTACGATGTGGCGATTGCCAACTACCAGCGCTTGCTGCAGATATCGCCGGGCAACACCCGCCTGGAAGTGGGCCTGGGCATTGCGCTGATCGGCAAGCAGGATTTTGCGCAGGCCTTGCAGATCTTTGATGCCTCGCTGGCGCGCCAGCCCAATCCCCCCGCTTATTACGGCAAGGCCCTGGTCTACCGCGCCCAGGGCGACCGGGCCCAGGCCATCCACAACATGCAGCGCGCCAGCGCGATGGACCCGGGCAACCCGGTCTACCAGCGCTTGCTGCAGCAACTGCAGGGCGGGCAATAGCATGCTGCGCCATTGGCTGGGCCGGCCCAAGGCGCCGCCCTTGCATGCGCGGGCGGCTGCTGCGCCATTGCGCGTGCTGCATGTGGGCAAGTTCTACCCGCCGTACCGGGGCGGCATGGAATCGTTTCTGGCCGATCTGATCGAGCAGCAGCGCGCCAGCGGTATCGACGCCTATGCGGTGGTGCACGGCGATCCATTGCCCGATGACCCGCCTTGGCTGATCCGCGTGCCGGTGCAGATCACCTTGGTGTTTGCGCCGATTGCGCTGGGTTTTCCGCTGGCGCTGCACCGCGCCATCGCTGCCTTCAAGCCCGATGTACTGCATTTGCACATGCCCAACAATGCCGCGTTCTGGGCCTTGTTGATGCCAGCCGCGCGCCGGGTGGCCTGGGTGACGCACTGGCACTCCGATGTGCTGATCTCCAAATGGGACAGCCTGCTGCAGCTGTGCTACCAGGTCTACAAACCCTTCGAGACCAAGCTGCTGCGGCAAAGCGATGCCATTCTGGCCACATCGCCGCCTTACATGGCCGCCAGCATTCCGCTCCAGCGCTGGTTGTTCAAGACCTTGGCCATTCCGCTGGGCTTGAAGCCGCTGGGCCCCGCCGCGCTGGAACAGGCCCAGACGCCGCCGGCCGCGTTGTGGGGCGATGTGCGCCTGCGCGTGCTGTCGGTCGGGCGGCTGACCTATTACAAGGGCTTTGACACCTTGGTCTCGGCCGTTGCCGGCTTTGCCGATGTGCAGCTGCTGATTGCCGGCGAAGGCGAGCAGCGCAAGGAGCTCGAAGCGCTGATTGCGCGTGAGCGCGCCCAGCAGGGTTGCGCCAACGTCCAACTGCTCGGCCAGGTCAGCGAAGCGCAAAAGCATGCGCTGTTCAACAGCTGCGATATCTTTGCGCTGGCGTCGCGCGAGCGCACCGAGGCCTTTGGCCTGGTCTTGATCGAAGCCATGCAGCATGGCAAGCCCTGTATGGCGTCTGACCTCGATGGCTCGGGCATGTCCTGGGTGGTGGGGCAGTCGGGCAGCGGCCAGTGCTATGCCCCCGACCAGGTGCAGGCCTGGAAAGAGGCCATACGCCAGGCCCTGGCCGCCAAGGCGCAGCTGGCTGAGCGGGGCCTGGTAGCGCAGCAGGCGGCCGATGCCTATTTCAGCATTGGCCAGTGCGAGCGGCGCATTGCCGAGGTCTATGACAGCCTGCGGCCTGCAGCCGAGCCCGCGCCTGTCTTGCCCCCTGTGGCGGCGCCTGCCCGGCCATTGCAGGTGGCCGTGGTGCAGCAAGCGGGCCAGTGGCCGGCGCTGGCGCAATGGCAGGCGGCCCACCCTGAGCGCCTGCTGCTGTGTGTGGATGCCAGCGGGCAGTCGCTGGCCGCTGCCCGCCCCGCCCCAGACGGGCTGGCAACAGTGTCATTGGCCGACCTGCGTTGGCCGGAGGTGATCGAGCTCATCCAGCGGCTGGCGGAAGAGCAGGGGCTGAGCGATCTGTCTATCTGCGCGGCGGCGGATCTGTGGGGCCAGACCGGCGGCACTGCAGCCCCGCAACCTGAACCCGGCTTGTGGCAGCGCTGGCTGGCACGGCGGGGCGTTCGCCATCTGCAGCTGGGGCAGGGCGCGCTGGTGCTGCGCGGCGCAGAGCTGGCCGCCTGGGTCGGCGCGCGCCATGCAACGCTGGGCAAGCATTTGTTCATGCGTACCGGCGCTGCATCGCAGGCCTAGGCGTTTTATCGCTGGCCCTGTGCGTGCAGGGCCACTGGCTCAGCAGCCCAGCAGCAGGGGCGGGCGCACCACGGCCAGTATGCTGGCCGCCATGCCCGTGCCCAGCAGCAAGCCCCGGCGCCAGTGCGGCCAGTGGCGGCTGACATGCTCCATGCCCAGCGCAGCCGGCACGGCGGCAAAAAAGATGCCGTAGTTGAGCACGCGCAATAACCAGTTGGTGTCCAGCAGCCACCAGGAGGCGGCTACCGACAGCAGGCCTAGCAGCGCAATGCCCACCAGCACGCAGACCAGAAAACGGGCCATGCCGGGATCGATCCGGTGGTGGTGAAAGCCCCCCAGCCAGCGCCCGGCGCCCACCAGCAAAAACCCGGCAAACAGCAGGTTGCCGGACTGGAATAGCACAAACCGAATCCAGGATCCGCCATACGGCGCCCATGCAGCGGGTGGCAGCAAATAGGCTTGCATCGTAAGCACCACCAGCGCAGCGGTGCACAGTGCCCAGCCGACTGCACGCTGGTGGCGCAGCAGGCGCGCGGCAACCACGGCCGGCCAGTGGGCTTGCTGCTGCCAGAAGTGGCGACTGGCCCAGACCAGTGCCGCAGCCAGGGCCAACGCAGCCAGCGACATCGGCAGGCTCAGCGGCCAGTGCCTAAAGTGGGCCTGGCGCAGGTCGCGCAGCATATCGGTGTAGGGGCCGCCCGGCCAGGCATAGACCGCAAAACTGGCGATGGCCAGCAAGCTGACCACCAGGTGGCGCAAAGTCCAGCGGCGCTGGGCGATGCCGTGGGCCACCACCAGCACGGTGCAGAGAAACACCAGCACCGCGTGGCTGAGGATATGGGTAAAGGCCACGCAGGGCAGGGCGACAAAAAAGGCCAGGCCGCCCCGGTGCTGCAGCCAGCGCCAGGCCGAGATGGTGCCCAGAAACACCGCCAGCTGCCCCCACTGCTGCGGGCGCGCCTCCAGCAAGGGCGCCCAGAAATAGCTGGACAGCGCCAGGGTGGCAAACACGGGGACCAAGGTCTTGAGCCCCAGGCGGTAGTAGCCCCAGCTCAAGCCGCCCACCACGATAAACACCCCGCAGACCCCCATCCAGGGCATCACCTCGGCATGGCTGGAATCGGTATACCAGGCGGCCTGGCGCAAGGTGTTCACAAAGGCGGGCCCCGAGACCGGCCAGGCGACGCCTCGGTCGAGCTGCTGGGCAATGCCGATCCAATTTTTCTCGTCGTTGACGCACAGCGGGTAATCCAGCAGCACGCGCATCACACACGCAAGCAGCGCAAACAGCGCCGCCCAGGCCAGCAGGGACAGCACCCGCGTGCGCAGTGCCAGATACGGCAGCGGCGTGGGGGGGGCAGCAGGTGGTGACAGGGGCGGGGCGGGCAAGGGCATCTGCGCTGCAGTGTAGAGGGCCTCAAGCAATATGGGAGAAATCTGGGCGTTTTTGTTGCATTAATTGGTACAGCGCCTGGGCCACCAAAGACAGGCTGGGCTCACGCCTGCGCACCATGTAGATCTGGCGGTCCATGCCCGGCAGGTGCATGGGGCGGGTGACCAGACCAGGCTGCGCAAAGTGAAACAAGCTGAGGGCCGGCACCACGCTGATACCCAGGCCCGCCTTGACCAGGCCCATCACGGTGGCCAGCTGCTCCACCTCCACCAAGGTCTGCATGGCCTGCGGAAAAAAGGCGGCATCCAGGTACTGGCGCACGCTGCTGTGCCGGGCCAGGTGGATAAAGGGCCAGGGGCTGAGGTCGGCCAGCTGCACCTCGTCCAGTGCGGCCAGGGGGTGGCCTACCGGGCAGACCAGGTGAAAGCGGTCGCTGCAAAAGGGTTCGGCCCGCAGGTCAGGCGTATCGGCGCGGATGGCGGCCAGCGCAAAGTCCGCATCGCCATTGGCCACCGCCGCAATACAGGGCTCGGACAGCACATCGAAGACCTGCAGCTGCACGCCCGGGTGCTGGCCGGCAAAACTGCGCAGCACCGGCGGCAGCCAGCCCGCAGCCAGCGATGGCAGCAAGGCCACCGCCACCCGGCCGTGGGCCAGTTGGGCGGTATCGCGCATGGCTTTTTCGCAGGCGGCAAATTCGGCGGCTATGCGCTGGGCCGACAGCAAAAACTGCTCGCCCTCGGGCGTCAGCAGCACATGGCGGGTGCTGCGCTCAAACAGGCGCAGGCCCACCGTGGTTTCCAGGCTGCGGATCAGGGCGCTAAAGGCCGGCTGGGACAGGTGGCAGAGGCTGGCTGCGCGGGTGAAGTTCTTCTGGCTGGCCAGCGCCAGAAAGGCCTGGATGTCGCGTTGGGATAGATTCATTTGTAATACAGATTAATCGATCTCAATTATCGATTTCACAACATAGAACCTATTTTCTATAGTGGCCTGCAGGAGATGCTATGGAGACAGACAACAAAGCAGCCGCGCCCATGCTGATTGGCTGCGCGGCAGGATTCTCGGGTGACCGAGTGGATGCGGCAGGGCCGGTGGTGCAGGCGCTGGTGGCCTTGCAGCAGCCGGCGTTTTTGATTTTTGAAACCCTGGCCGAGCGCACCTTGGCGCTGGCCCAGCTGGCCCGGCGCGACGACCCCGAAGCCGGCTATGAGCCCTTGCTGCTGGAGTTTTTGCGCCCGGTGCTGGCCGCATGCCTGGCCCACCGCATCCGCATCGTCAGCAATTTTGGTGCGGCCAATCCGCAAGGCGCTGCCCGCGCCATAGCCGCGCTGGCCCGCAGCCTGGGCCTGCGCGCACCCCGTATCGCCGTGGTGCACGGCGATGACCTGAGTGGCCCGGCCCACCGGCCCATGCTGGCCCAGGCGCTGGGTGCGGCCATGCCCGACCAGCCCCTTGTCAGCGCCAATGCCTATATCGGCGCGCGGCCAATCGCCGAGGCCTTGCAGGCGGGCGCCGATATCGTGGTCTGCGGCCGGGTGGCTGATCCATCATTGGTGCTGGGCCCGGCGATGGCGCACTTTGGCTGGGCCTGGGACGACTGGGACCGCCTGGCCCGCGCGACCATGGCCGGCCACTTGCTGGAATGCGGCACCCAGGTGAGCGGCGGCTACTTTGCCGATCCCGGCTACAAGGACGTGCCGGGCATGGACCAGCTGGGCTACCCGATTGCCGAGATCGACGACAGCGGCAACTGCAGCATCTTCAAGCCCGAAGGCACCGGCGGCTGCATCACGACCGCCACGGTCAAGGAGCAGCTGCTCTACGAGATCCATGACCCGCGCTGCTACCTGACCCCCGATGTGGTGGCCGATATCAGCCAGGCCCGGGTGCGGGCTGAGGGCGAGAACCGGGTGCGGCTGGAGGGCGTCATCGGCCACCCGCGTCCTGCAACCCTCAAGGTCAACACCTGCTATGCCTCAGGCTGGTTTGCCGAGGCCGAAATCTCCTACGCCGGCCCCCGCGCGGCCGAGCGCGCCCGGCTGGCGGCGCAGACCGTTGCCCAGCGCCTGCAGGGCATCGCGCCCATACGCAGCGACTTGATTGGCGTGACCAGCGTCTGGGGCAACGATGCCAGCGACTGGCTGGCCGGTGCTGATCTGACTGCCGCATCGCCCGATGTGCGCCTGCGCATGGCCTGGCAGCATGGCGACAAGGCCACCGCCGCCCGCCTGCCGCGCGAGGTGAATGCGCTGTACTGCTGCGGGCCGGCAGGGGGCGGAGGCGTGCGCAGCCATATGCGCCAGCGCCTGGGCATGGTGTCTTGCCTGGTGCCCCAGCAGCTGATTGCCACCGGCTTTGAATGGGCACAAGACGGAGCCGATACCCCATGAACGACACGATCACCACCCCGCTGTACCGCCTGGCCCATGGGCGCACGGGCGACAAGGGCAACCGCTCCAACATCAGCGTCATCGCCTGGCATCCCGCGCTGTGGGAGGTTATCTGTGACCAGGTCACCGAAGCGGCGGTGGCCGCGCTGTTTGCCGACCGCCAGCCTA
Organism: Comamonas sp. BIGb0152; assembly: GCF_024809975.1. Taxonomy (GTDB): domain Bacteria; phylum Pseudomonadota; class Gammaproteobacteria; order Burkholderiales; family Burkholderiaceae_C; genus Comamonas. Next base: position 169,248 of record NZ_JANUDY010000006.1, on the reverse strand, counting down.
GCCAGGTGCAGCGCTACCTGCTGCCCCAGCTGCAGGCGATGAACCTGGTGCTGGACGAGGTGCTGGACGGCGGCGTCAACGACGCGCTGAACCTCGACAGCCATGGCAAGACCTTGTGCTTTCGCGTGCTGCAGATGCCGATTGCGCTGCCGGCGCATTTGCAAATCCATCTGATAGGCCCTGCGCCTTGAGATGGACGAATAAAAAACCAACCGGAGACAAGAGATGACATTTTCCACCCGCCGCCACCTGCTGGCCTGTGCCGCCACCCTGGCCCTCAGCCCGCTGGCCTTTGCCCAGAGCGACTACCCGTCCAAGCCCATCACCTTTGTTGTGCCCTTTGCCGCAGGCAGCGCCACCGACCAGCTGGCGCGCGCGCTGGGCCAGGCGGTGACCGAGCAGACCCGCCAGCCGGTGATCGTGGAGAACAAGGCCGGTGCCAGCGGCATGATTGCCGCGCAGGCGGTGGCCAAGGCCCCGGCCGATGGCTACACGGTGCTGATCACCACCAACACCACGCATGCGGCCAATATCCACCTCTACCGCAAGCTGTCCTATGACCCGGTGAAGGACTTCACGCCCATCACCGGCCTGGGCAAGGGTGGTCAGGTGCTGGTGGTGCCGGCCAATGCGCCGTACCAGTCGGTGGGCGATCTGCTGGCCTACGCCAAGGCCAACCCGGGCAAGCTCAGCTTTGGCAGCGGCAGCTCGTCCAGCCGCGTCGCGGGCGAGATGCTCAAGCAGCTGGCCCATGTGGACATCCTGCATGTCCCCTACAAGAGCAACCCCTTGGCCATCACCGACCTGCTGGGTGGCCAGATCAACCTGATGATCACCGACGTCTCCACCGGCGTGCCGCAGATCAAGGCGGGCAAGCTGCGCGCTTTGGGCTATTCCACCCAAAAGCGCAGCGCCCAGCTGCCCGATGTGCCGACCATTGCCGAGGCCGGTGTGAAGGGCTACGACATGGGCTACTGGTTTGCCGCCTATGCCCCTGCCCATGTGCCCCCTGCCGTCAGTGCCAAACTGCACCAGCTGCTGGGCCAGGCCGTCGGCAGCGCGGCGGCCAAGTCCTTCTTCGAGATGTCCGGCTCCGAGCCCTGGACGACGAGCCAGGCCGAGCTGGCGCAGTTCCAGGCGGCCGAGACCACCAAGTGGGGGCAGGTGATCAAGGCGGCGGGTATTACGCCGGAATAAACCGGCTCCCATCCGCATGCACTGCCCAAATACTGGTTAGAGAATCCAGCGCTTGGGCAGCATGCGCTTGATCTCCGCCTTGGCCAGGTCAATAAACGGCTTGAGCACCAAGGTGGAGGCATGGCGGTTGGAGACCACCATCGAGTACTCGCAGGGGACGGCGGGCTCGAACAGCACAAACTTCACATCCGGGCCGTGGTAGCTGCAGGCCGTGAGCGGGTCGATGATCGCCAGGCCGGCGCCGGCCTCGACCAGCTTGATGGCGGCATACGAGATCTGGGTCTCGATGTTCACACGGCGCTGCACGCGGTTGACGAGGAACAGGCTGTCGAGCTTGGTGCGGGTCTCCATCATCGTGGGCAGCGACACCAGCGGCTCGTCGACAAAATCGATGGGTGACAGGCTGGTCTTGCGCGCCAGCTTGTGGCCGGCCGGCACCGCGACCACCAACTTGCCAATCACCAAGGTCTCCAGCCCCTTGAAGCGCGTGTGGTCGGGTGAGAGCATCACAAAGCCGATATCGCAGCGTTCGGCCTGCACCATGTCCAGGGCGGCCGGCGAGGCCTGCATGTGCAAGGTGACCAGGGTCTCAGGGAACTGGGCGCTGAACTTGGCAATGGCGCTGGGCAGAAACGAGGTCGCCATGGCCGGCGCAGCCGTCACCTCCAGCCGCTGCAGGCGCCGAAAACGCACGTTCTCGGAGATGTTCCGGATGCGCTCTATGCCCATCAGCGCCTGGTGCACGTCTTCCAGCAACAAGGTCGCTGCCGACGTCGGCTGCAGCCGGCTTTTGACCCGCTCGAACAGCGGCACACCGATGCGCGCTTCGAATTCGGCGATCAGCCGCGTGACCACCGGCTGGGTCACCTCCAGCGACTGGGCGGCCGCCGTGACCGAGCGGCGCAGCATCAGCGCCCGAAACGCTTCCAGGTGCCGCAGTGTGATCTTCTTATCCATGTTGTAAAGACATGAGTTGATGGCCTAATGCAATCCAATAGTGTACTGAATTAATATTTATTCATAAATTTCAATGCCTTATCGATAGTCGATTTTCCATCCCATAAAGGCATTGAAGCAGGCATTCACCAATTCAATTTTGGCTCCAGATGCCTATCATTGGGAACCAGACAGATTCAATTTCACTTTAGCCCCACGTACTTTTTGGAGGTAATTTCGATGACCGCATCCCGTCTGGCTCTTTCTCTGGCCGCAGCCTTTGCTGCCACCACCGGCATCGCCCATGCTGAAGACATTTATGTCGGTGGCTATGGCGGCTCTACCGAGACCGCTTTCAAGCAAAAGATCATTCCGGCCTATGAGAAGCTGACGGGCAACAAGGTGATCTATGTGCCGGGCAACTCCACCGACACCTTGGCCAAGCTCCAGGCCGAAAAGAACAACCCGCAGTACGACGTGGCGCTGATGGACGACGGCCCCATGGAGCAGGCGGTGCAGTTCGGCTTTTGCGGCGATATCGAAGCCGCACCGGTCTACAACGACCTCTACCCCATGGCCAAGACGGCGGGCAACAAGTCGCTGAACCTGGGCGTCATCGCCACCGGGCTGTTCTACAACGAAGAAGCCTTCAAAAAGGCCGGCTGGGCCGCTCCCACCTCGTGGAACGACCTCAAGGACAAGAAGTTCAAGAGCAAGGCCGTGATCCCGCCGATCAACAACGGCTACGGTCTGCAGACCCTGCTGATGTTTGCCGAAATCAACGGCGGCGGCGCCAACAATATCGACCCCGGTTTCCAGGCGCTGATCAAGGAAGTCGGCCCCAACGTGCTGGCCTGGGAGCCCTCGCCCGGCAAGATGACCGAGCTGTTCCAAAACGGCGATGCGGTCATCGGTGTCTGGGGCAGCGGCCGCGTCAAGGCGCTGGCCGATACCGGCTTTCCGGTGAAGTTCGTCTACCCCAAGGAAGGTGCGTTTGCGCTGTTCACCTCCGTCTGCCCGGTCGCCAAAAAGCAGCCCAAGGCCGGTGCGCAAAAGTTTGTGCAGTTCCTCTACACGCCTGAGTCGCAAACCGCGCTGGCCGAGACCCAGGCCTGGGGGCCCATGAACAGCAAGGTCAAGCTCGACGAGAAGGTCGCCAAGCAAGTGCCTTATGGCCCCGAGCAGATCGCCCAGTTGAAGACCGTGGACTACAAGATCGTCAACGTCAAGCGCTCCGAATGGACCAACCGCTGGAACCGCACGGTCGAGCGCTAAGAGCGCCTCGACATCTATCCCTGGGATAGGTGCTAAGCGCCGCCAGCACTACCACACAGGCTTGCCGCGCCGCCCCACGCGGGCCGCAGGCCCCGGAGTTTCATATGAGTTTTCTACGTATCGAGGGCCTCGCCAAGAGGTTCGGGGATTTTGTTGCCGTCAAGGACTTCCACCTGGAGGTAGAGCGCGGTGAGTTTGTGTCGCTGCTCGGCCCTTCGGGCTGCGGCAAGACAACCACCTTGCAGATGATTGCCGGCTTTCTGGACCCCAGCCAGGGCCGCATTGTGCTGGACGGCAAAGACATCACCCAGCTGCGCCCCGAGCAGCGCGGCATGGGGGTGGTGTTCCAGAGCTATGCGCTGTTCCCCCACATGACGGTGGAGCAGAACATCGCCTTTGGCCTGGAGATGCGCAAGCTCAGCCGCGAGCTGGTGCAAAAGCGCATCCAGGATGCGATTGCCCTCGTCCGCCTCCATGGTCTCGGTGCCCGCTACCCGCGTGAACTCTCCGGCGGCCAGCGCCAGCGCGTAGCCATTGCCCGGGCACTGGCAATCCAGCCGGAGGTGCTGCTGCTGGACGAACCCATGTCCAACCTGGACGCCAAGCTGCGCCAGGAAATGCACGTCGAGATGCGTGCCATCCAGCGCCAGCTGGGCATCACCACCATCTTGGTGACGCACGACCAGGTTGAGGCGATGACCATGAGCGACCGCATTGCGGTGATGCACAACGGCCAGATCGCCCAGGTCGATACGCCCCAGCAGATTTACGACAAGCCCAGCTGCGACTTTGCCTCGGTGTTCCTGGGCAAGACCAACCGCTTTGAAGGCCAGGCCCACAGCCGCGAGGCCGTCAAGATTGGCGACATGCTGCTGGGGGCACCCAGCCCGGTGGACAGCGGCCCGGTGGTGGTCTACCTGCGGCCCGAGCGCATTGCAGTGGGTGCGGCGGGCGATGGCGGCCTGCCCGGCACCATCAAGACCTTGCTGTTCCTGGGCAGCCAGTGGGTGGTGAATGTGAGCACCGCGCTGGGCGACATCCACATCAGCCTGCCCAATGCGCGCCGCGCTGCGCTGCATGAGGGCGCAGAAGTGAGCCTGAACTGGGCGCCCGAGGATGTGCGCGTGCTGACCCAGCAGGAGGCCAGCCGTGGATAGCAAGAACCGCTGGAAACCCTGGCTCATGTCGGGCCCCGGCCTGCTGGTCTTTGTGACCATGCTGCTGGCGCCTTTGGCCCTGACCGCCATCCTGTCGCTGAATGTTTTCAATGGCATGGAAGGCATCCAGAACGTCTATTCGCTGAAGAACTACCTGGAGATCTTCAGCGACAGCTACTACCTGGAAATTTTTGGCCGCACCGCGCTGATGTCGGCCATCGTCACCGTGCTCTGCGTGGTGCTGGGGGTGCCCGAGACCCTCATCATCTCCCGCATGCGGGGCCGCTGGCGCGGTGTGTTCTTGCTGATCATTCTGGCGCCGCTGCTGATCTCGGTGGTGGTGCGTACCCTGGGCTGGTCCATCCTGATGGGCAACAACGGCCTGATCAACAAGGGCCTGATGCTGTTCCACATCATCGATGAGCCACTGCGCCTGGCCTTCACGATGACCGGCGTGACCATTGCCATGGTGCATGTGATGGTGCCCTTCATGGTGATCTCCGTCTGGGCCTCGCTGCAAAAGCTCGATCCCCAGGTCGAGAACGCCGGCCTGTCGCTGGGTGCCAGCCAGCGCACCGTCTTCCGCCGCGTGGTGCTGCCCCAGCTGCTACCGGGCATCCTCTCGGGCAGCATCATCGTGTTTGCGCTGTCGGCATCGGCCTTTGCCACGCCGGCGCTGCTGGGGGGACGCCGCCTCAAGGTCGTCGCTACCGCCGCCTATGACGAGTTCCTCAACACCCTGAACTGGCCGCTGGGCGCTGCCATTGCCGTGGTGCTGCTGGTGGCCAACATCATCATCATCGTGGGCTGCAATCGCTGGATAGAGCGCCGCTTCAAATCCGTTTTCGAGGGTTGAGCCATGCAAAAAAACAGTCCTCTGGCGCTGGTCTACCACGCGCTGTTCATTACCTTCATCCTGGCGCCGCTGGCCGTGGTGGTGGCGGTGGCCTTTACCGACAAGGGCTTTATCTCCTTCCCCACCGATGGCCTGTCCTTGCGCTGGTTCCGCGCCATCCTCGATGCGACCGAGATCAAGTCGGCCTTCTGGTTCTCGGCCAAGCTGGGCCTGGCTGCCGCCTCGATCGCCATTGTGCTGGCGGTGCCCGCGGCGCTGGCCATTACCCGCCACCGCTTTGCCGGTCGCGAGGTGCTGATGGCCTTTTTCATGTCGCCCTTGATGATTCCGCATGTGGTGCTGGGCGCTGCGTTTCTGCGCTTTTTCAACATCGCGGGGCTCTCGGGCTCGTTCTTCTGGCTGATGTTCACCCACGTGATCTGCATCATGCCCTATGCCTTGCGCATGGTGCTGTCGGCTGCCACCGGCATGAACCGCGAGATCGAGCATGCCGGCCTGTCGCTGGGCGCATCGCGCGGCACCGTCTTTCTGCGCATCACCGTGCCCATGCTGATGGCCGGCATCGCAGGCGGCTGGATGCTGTCCTTTATCCAGAGCTTTGACGAGCTGACGATGACGGTGTTTGTGGCCACCCCCGGCACCATGACCCTGCCGGTCGCCATGTACAACCACATTGCCCAGACCATTGACCCGCTGGTGACCTCGGTTTCCACCGTGCTGATCGTCGGCACCCTGGTGCTGATGGTCATCCTGGACAAGCTGGTCGGGCTGGAGAAGGTACTGATTGGCAAAGGTTGAGAGAGAGAAAAATGAACAACAACACATATTCCAGCGATGTCATCGTGATCGGGGGCGGCTTGGTGGGCAGTTCCGTGGCTTACGGGCTGCTGCGCCAGGGCCTGTCGGTCACCATCATCGATGGCGCGGACGACACGCTGCGCCCCTCACGCGGCAACTTTGGCCTGGTCTGGGTGCAGGGCAAGGGCTACGGCATGGCGGACTACGCCCGCTGGAGCTTTGGCTCGGCCCGCCAGTGGCCTGCGCTGCGCGATGAGCTGCAGGCGCAGACCGGCATCGACGTCGAGCTGATGCAGCCCGGCGGCCTGCACATCTGCCTGAGCGAAGACGAGCTGGCCCAGCGCGTGGACAAGCTGCGCTGGCTGGAGTCCGAGGTGGGCGACCCGGCCTACCACAGCACCGTGCTGAGCCGCGACGAGGCCGCCCAGCACCTGCCGGGCCTGGGCCCCGAGGTGGTGGGTGCCACCTACTCGGCGATGGACGGCCACTGCAACCCCTTGAAGCTGCTGCGCGCGCTCTACAGCGCCAATATCGCCAAGGGCGCGCGCATCCACAACCGCATGCAGGTCGATGCGATCCGCAAAGAGGGCGGCATCTTCCACGTCCGCGCGGGCGCGCAGGCCTGGCAGGCCCCGCGTATCGTGATTGCCGCCGGCCATGCCACGCAGCAGCTGTCGGCCATGGTGGGCATGTTTGTGCCGGTGCGGCCCAACAAGGGCCAGGTCTTCATCACCGAGCGGGTACAGCCCTTTTTGCCCCATCCCACCAACTATGTGCGCCAGACCGATGAGGGCACGGTGCAGATCGGCGACTCGATGCAGGAGCTGGGCTTTGACGACATGGTGCGCGTGCCGGAGAACGCCAAGATCGCGGCGCGTGCGGTCCAGTGCTTCCCGCTGCTGGCCAATGCAAGGGTGGTGCGAACCTGGGCGGCGCTGCGGGTGATGTCGCCCGATGGCTTTCCGATGTACCAGGAATCCGAGAGCCATCCCGGCGCCTTTGCGGTGACCTGCCACAGCGGCGTCACCCTGGCGGCCCAGCACGTCTATTGCATCGCCCCCTGGGTGGCCACCGGCCTGCGCCCGGCCGCTATCGAGGCATTCCCGGCGACCCGATTTACGCCAGAAACGGAAGTGAAACCTTATGGCATCTAAAGCCCTTTTCAAATACCTCCCCGGCCACCAGGCCGGGGCCTCGGCCTCCGTGTCGGTGCTGGTCAATGGCGCGGTGGTGCGCATGTCGCCCGCCGCCAGCCTGGCTGCCGGCCTGTTGGCCGCCGGCATTACCGCCGTGCGCGTCTCCCCGGTGGGCCAGGGCGCCCGCGCGCCTTACTGCATGATGGGCGTGTGCTTTGAGTGCCTGGTCGACATCAATGGCCGGCCCAACCAGCAGGCCTGCCTGATCACCCCGCAAGACGGCATGGAAGTGACCACCATGCAAGCGGCGCCCTGTGCACTGCCCCAGCAGGAGGCCAAGCATGTCTAAGCCCAGCATTCCTTTGAACGATGCGCCCCACCAGCTGCGCGACCTGGTGGTGATTGGCGCCGGCCCGGCCGGCATGGCAGCGGCCCTGGCGGCCCAGCGGCGCGGCCTGGATGTGCTGCTACTCGACGAGCAACCCCAAGTCGGCGGCCAGATCTACCGCAGCGTTACCCAGACCGATGCCCAGCGCGAGCGCATTTTGGGCGCGGACTATGTCTACGGCAAATCGCTGGCCGAGCAGATCCGCGCCAGTGGCCTGACCCACTGGGCGGGCGCCGCCGTCTGGCAGATCGACCCGGACAAGACCGTGCATGTGCTGCGCAATGACCGCACCAGCCGCATCGAGACCAAGTCGCTGGTGATTGCCACCGGCGCGATGGAGCGGCCCTTTCCCGTGCCGGGCTGGACCCTCCCCGGTGTGATGACCGCCGGCGCCGGCCAGATTTTGCTGAAGAACGCCGCCGTGGTGCCCCAGGTGCCGGTGGTGCTGGCCGGCTGCGGCCCCTTGCTCTACCTGCTGGCGGCGCAGTACCTGCGCGCCGGGGTGGAGATCCGCGCGGTGCTCGATACGTCTGCGGGCACCGACTGGCGCCTGGCGATCCGCCATGCCTCGTCGCTGCTGGCCGGCTGGGGCTATGTGCGCAAAGGCCTGGGCCTGCTGCGCGAGATCAAGTCGGCTGGCATTCCCTTCTTCAAGGACGTGGGCGGCTTGCGCATCGAGGGCGAAGATGCCGTGCGGCAAGTGCGCTTTAGCAGCGCGGGCCGGGCCCAGCAGATCGACTGTGAGCTGGTGATGCTGCACCAGGGCGTGGTGCCCAACACCCAGGTGTCCTGGTCCTTGCGGGCTGCGCACCAGTGGGACGACGAGCAGCTGTGCTGGCTGCCCGTGCTCGACGATTGGGGCCAGACCAGCCTGCCGGGCATCTATATCGCCGGGGACGGCGCGGGCATTGGCGGTGCGCTGGTGGCCGAGATGCAGGGTGCTTTGACCGGCATAGCCGTGGCCAACAGCCTGGGCTTTGGCACGAGCGAAGACGGTGCGCAGCAGCGCGCCCATATCGCCCAGCATCTGCGTATCCGCCCCTTTCTGAACCAGCAGTACCGGCCCAAGGACGAGTTCCGCATTCCGGCCGACGAGGTGGTGGTCTGCCGCTGCGAAGAGGTGACGGCTGGCGCGATCCGCGAGCAGGTGCAGCTGGGCTGCGTGGGCCCCAACCAGACCAAGTCCTTCAGCCGCTGTGGCATGGGCCCCTGCCAGGGCCGCCAATGCGGTTTGACGGTGACCGAGATCATCGCCAAGGAGGCCAAGCTGCCGCCGCAGGAGGTCGGTTACTACCGCATCCGGCCGCCGCTCAAATCGCTGTCCTTGGCCCAGCTGGCCGCAGGCGTGTGACATGGCCGGCATAGCCAGCCGGGCATCCGGCAGCAGCGATGTGCTGGTGATCGGGGGCGGCCTGCAAGGCCTCTCCAGCGCCTTCCAGCTCGCCAAGGCAGGCCTGCGCGTACGCCTGCTGGAGGCCGAGTACTGCGGCCGCCATGCCTCCGGCGTTAATGCCGGCGGCGTGCGCACCTTGGGCCGCCATGTGGCCGAGATTCCGCTGGCCTTGGCCGCGCGTGAGCAGCTCTGGCATGGCCTGGCCGACATCATCGGCAGCGATGGTGGCTTTGTGCCCTCGGGCCAATTGCAGGTAGCAGAGAACGAGGCCGACGAGACCAAGGCCAAGGCGCGTGTGGCCCTGCTCAACGGCCTGGGTTTTTTCCATGAGCAATGGGTGGACCAGCAGCAGGTGCGCGAACTGGTGCCCAGCATCTCACCTCATGTGGTGGGCGGCCTCTGGGCCGACCGCGATGGCTATGCGCTGCCCTACAAGGTGGCCACGGCCTACCGGCTAGCAGCAGAAAGGCTGGGCGTGCAGATCACCGAGCAGGCACCGGTGCTGCGGGTGGACCACCAGGCCGGCATGTGGCAGGCGAGCACCGCGCAGGGCAGGTTCCATGCGCCCTGGCTGGTCAACACCGCAGGCGCCTGGGCGGCAGATTTTGCCGCGCAGGTGGGCGACCCGGTGCCGATGGTGGCCGGTGGCCTGATGCTGATGGTGACCCAGCGCGTGGCGCCCTTTGTCAAACCGGTGCTGGGTGCCATGGGCCGGCCGCTGTCGTTCAAGCAGTTCGACAACGGCACGGTGGTGATTGGTGGCGGCCTGCGCTGCGAGGCCGATGCCAGCCAGCGCCATGCGATGGTCGATCTCAACCGCATGCCCAAGAGCGCGCAGACGGTGATCGACCTGTTTCCGCATCTGCGCGATGTGAGCATTGCAAGGGCCTGGACCGGTATCGAGGGCTTTATGCCCGATGAGATTCCGGTCATCAGTATGAGTGCCAGTGCTGATAACCTCGTGCATGCCTTTGGCTTCTCAGCCCATGGCTTTGAGCTCAGTCCGATTACCGGCTGCATTGTGGCCGAGCTGGTGACCCAGGGCACCAGCAGCTTGCCGATTTCGGCGTTTCGTGTGGACCGCTTTGCTAATGCTTAGCTGCAGCGGTCGTATTTTTATCTCAGGGAGTAAATGATGAGCAACGACATCCAACGTATCGACAGCAATGAACGCCTCAGCCGCATCGTCGTGCATGGCGGCGTGGTCTATGTGGCTGGCGTGACCGCTGGTGATATCTCGGGCGACATTGGAGCCCAGACCCGCGACGTGCTGGCCAAGATCGACGGCTACTTGAAAACAGCCGGCACCAGCAAGTCGCGCCTGCTGACGGTGCAGATCTGGCTCAAGGACATCGACAAGGACTTCGCCGGCATGAACCAGGTTTGGGGCGAATGGGCAGACAAGGCCCATATGCCGACCCGCGCAACCTGCGAAGCCAAGCTGGCGCGCCCCGAACTGCTGGTCGAAATCATTGTCAGCGCAGCTGTCTAAGCATCTGCCCGCATAGCAAAATGCCAGCCCTCGGGCTGGCATTTCTCGCTTAAAAACGAAGCCGATCAGGGGATCAACAAACCGCGCTGCACCGCTGGGCGCTGCAGCCAGTGGCTGAGCACACGGCTGACTTCCGGGTACTGGCCCCAGCCGATCAGCGCTTCGGCGTTGTAGCGCACGATCATGTTGCGGATCCAGGGGAAGATGGCGATATCGGCAATCGTGTAGGTATCGCCGGCCACCCATTCCTTGCCGGCCAGGTGCTTGTTCAGGACGGTCAGCAGGCGCTTGGATTCGTCCACATAGCGGGTCAAGGGGCGCTTGTCCTCAAAATCCTTGCCGGCAAAGATATTGAAGAAACCCACCTGGCCAAACATCGGGCCGATGCCGCCCATCTGGAACATCAGCCACTGCAGGGTTTCGTAGCGCAGCGCAGGGTCCTGCGGCAGGAACATGCCGGTTTTCTCGGCCAGGTAGACCATGATGGCGCCGGACTCGAACAGTGCAATCGCCTGGCCGCCCGGGCCATTGGGGTCGATGATGGCCGGGATCTTGTTGTTCGGGAAGGTGCCAACAAACTCGGGCGAGGTCTGGTCATTGCTCTCGAAGCTGATCTTGTGCACTTCATAGGGCATGCCCAGCTCTTCGAGCAGGATGGAGACCTTGACGCCATTGGGCGTGGGCAGCGAGTACAGCTGCAGCAGATCGGGCCGGGTGGCCGGCCATTTGCGGGTGATACTGAAATCGGCGAGGGTGCTCATTAGGGGATCTCCAGACGATATGCAGGCGGCTTGCAGGTGTGCGCCCTGCCAGCAGCATAAAGCAGATTGTGCGCGGGCCTGTCGGCCTACTTCGCGTCCTGGGGCTTCACAAATTCGATGCGCAGGCCCTCGGCCGTCACCTGGAAGGTGGCAGGCAGCTCGGCGGCCTTGTCCAGTCGGTCCAGGTCTTCCTGGCGCAGGGTGTGTACGACCACATCCTCCATCGCATGCTCGGCTGCGCGGGGCGCATAGGCCTGCAGCATCACCGCCATGGACTCGGGCAGGCCGTTCATCTGCAGCGAGCGCACCTGCACCTGGGTGGCGCGCAGGCTGTGGTCGCTGGGGGAGTAGCGCAGCGCAAAGTCCAGCACCATGGTGCCGTCCAGCCGGTGGGGCAGCACCTTGCCGGACAGGTCGGCGCGCATCGTCGCCTGGATGCGGTTGGTCTCGGGCAGCAGCTGCAGGCTGGGCGCCTGCACATCGAGCTGCAAGAGGCCCAGCAAGGGATAGGAGCGGGGGAAGGACTTGGCCACGATGGCCTGCAGATCGGCGGCAGACAGGGTGTAGCTCGGAGGGGCTAGCAAGGAACAGGCGGCCAGCATGCTGGCGGCGAACAGGCTGGAGGCCAATAAAAGGCGGCGGCGCATAGGGAATGGAAGGCGTAAGAGCAGATGGCGGGTGGATGCGCATCGTACCCATTCAAGGTCAAGATAAGCGCTGGATTTTCCCACCCACAGGGATCGCATTGTTGCGCAGCTTGCATAACATTGTGTGCTGCACGAACAATGTCAGGTAAAGATGGCCCATCTCCTTGTTTTATTGGGGTAAATGCCCACTTTTCGCAGACGGGGCGGGCGTTAGTCGATGTAATTTTCGTGTGAGAATTCGCAGGCTTTCCGGCTGCGGACGATGGCGCACGCTGGTGCACCACCGTTCTGCCTCCCGGCTCGAAGGCGCTGCTTCCCGGCAACGCCTGCCCAGATCCCTAGGACAGACATGACTTTCGCATTGAACAAGCGCGCCCTGGCGCTGGTGGGCGCCTCGCTCATCGGCACGGCCCACGCCCAACACCTGACCATTGCCCTGGCCTCCGAGCCAACAGCGGCCGATCCCCACTACCACAAGATGACGACGAACGACTCGTTCTCGGCGCATGTCTATGACTCGCTGGTGGGCCGTACCGCCAGCATGGAGCTGGTGCCCGCGCTGGCCACCTCGTGGAAGAACCTGGACGACCTGACCTGGGAGTTCAAGCTGCGCAAGGATGTGAAGTTCTCCAACGGCGCGCCGTTCACCTCGCAAGATGTGCTGTTCACCATCTGCCGCACCTTGAACAACGAGACCAATGTCTCGCAGTCGTACATGGATACGACCAAGCTGATCACCGATGTGCAGACCCCCGATGCCTTGACCGTCATCGTCAAGACCGCCGAGCCGGTGCCGCTGATCCCGGCCGAGTTTGCGCGCAATCTGCCCATCATCTCCAGCAGCATCATCCAGCACGGCGCGCTCAAGTTTGCGCCCAAGGAAGGCTGCGGCTACAAGGGCCCCTGGCCCACGGTGGCGGATTTCAACAGCGGCAAGATGGCGATTGGCACCGGCCCGTTCAAGCTCAAGTCCTATGTGAAGGGCAATGCCATCACCTTGGAGCGCAATGACAGCTACTGGGGCCCCAAGCCGGCCTGGCAGACCGTCAAGATGGTGGCCGTGCCCAATGCCGGCCCGCGCCTGACGGGCCTGATGTCGGGTGACTACGACCTGATCGAGAACCCGGCCGCCCGCGACCTGGCCCGCATCAAGGAAGACAAGAAGCTGGCCTTTGTGGCCACGCCTTCGACCCGCCTGGTGTTCTTCCAGCCGGATATCGGCCGCGACAAGTCGCCCTTTGTGACCGCCCCCGATGGCAAGAACCCGCTGCAGGACCTGCGCGTGCGCAAGGCCATCAACATGGCCATCGACCGCAAGGCCATCGTGCAGCGCCTGATGGACGGCATGGCCACCCCCGCCTACCAGTACATGCCCGATGGCATGTTTGGCGGCCTGGCCAAGGCCCCCGAGATCAAGTTCGACCCCGAAGGCGCCAAGAAGCTGCTGGCCGAAGCCGGATACCCGAATGGTTTCGAGATGACCTTGTCTTCGACCAACGACCGCTACATGAACGACACGCAGATCTCGCAAGCGGTTGCGCAGTACCTGACCCGTATCGGCATCAAGACCAAGGTCGATGCGCTGACCGCGTCGATCTACTTTCCCAAGCGCGCCAAGCGTGAGTTCAGCTTTCCCATCGGCGGCTGGCCTTCGGAGAACGGCGAAGCCTCGGGCCTGTTCCAGCTGTGGGTGGCCACCACCGACTCGCCCAAGGGCCTGGGCACCAGCAACTACGGCGCTTTCAGCAATACCGATTTCGACAAGGTCTACATCCCTGCGGCCAAGACAGTGGACCCGGTCAAGCGCAAGGCCATGCTGGAGCAGGCCACGCAGATCGCGCTGGACAACGTGCCGCTGATCCCGCTGCACTTTGAAAGCAGCATCTGGGCTTTCAAGAAAGAGCTGCGCTACGAAGGCCGCCGCGACCAGTACACGCTGGCCACGTCGGTCAAGCCCGCCAAGTAAGCGCGGCGCTTGAAGCAGCCGGGGCGCTGTCCCCGGCCTGCGGATGGGATGGGTTGCTGTGGCACGGCATTTGCATTGCCTGACAGCAGAGGCTTTTAACCAAGGAGGAACGACCTGTGTCTACCAAGAAGATCTCGCGCCGCACACCTTTGTCGCTGGCCAGCTTTGCTGCGCTGGCACTGCCTGCGGGCATGGCTGCTGCGCAATCGCTGACCATTGGCCTGGCCTCCGAGCCCACCGCCGCTGACCCGCATTACCACAAGGTCACCACCAACGACGCGTTCTCGGCCCATGTCTTTGAGTCGCTGATCAACCGCAATGCGCAGATGGAGCTGGTACCGGGCCTGGCCCAGTCCTGGCGTGCCGTCGATGACAACACCTGGGAGCTGAAACTGCGCCAGGGCGTGAAGTTCTCCAATGGCGAGCCCTTCACCTCCAAGGATGTGCTGTTCACCCTGTGCCGGGTGCTGAACAACGAGACCAATGTCTCGCGCTCCTACATGGAGCCGGCCCAGAGCTTCAGCGATGTGCAAACGCCCGATGACTACACCGTCATCATCAAGAGCGAACGGCCCATCCCCACGATGCCCAACGAGCTGGCGCGTTCGCTGCCCATCATCTGGAGCGGCATCGCCAAGTTCGACAAGCTGCGCTTTGCACCCAAAGAGGGCTGCGGTGTCACCTCGCCCTGGCCCACGGTCGCTGATTTCAACACCGGCAAGCTGTCGATTGGCACGGGCCCTTACAAGCTCAAGTCCTATGTCAAGGGCACCGGCATCGAGATGGAGCGCAACGAAGCCTACTGGGGTACCAAGCCGCACTGGAAGACCGTCAAGATGGTGCCCGTGCCCAATGCCGGCCCGCGCCTGACCGGGCTGATGTCGGGCGACTACGACGTCATCGAAAGCCCGGCTGCGCGCGACCTGCCGCGCATCAAGGAGAACAACAAGCTCGACTTTGTGGCGACGCCGTCCACCCGCCTGATCTTCTTCCAACCGGATGCCGGCCGCGCGCAAAGCCCGTTTGCCAAGGCCGCCGATGGCAAGAACCCGCTGCAGGACCTGCGCGTACGCCAGGCCATCAACATGGCGATTGACCGCAAGGCCATCGTGCAGCGGCTGATGGATGGCATGGCGACTGTGGCCAACCAGTACATGCCCACGGGCATGTTCGGCAGCCTCGACAAGCCCACCGAGATCAAGTTTGACCCCGAAGGCGCCAAGAAGCTGCTGGCCGAGGCCGGTTATGCCCAGGGCTTTGAGCTGACCTTGACCACCACCAATGACCGCTACATCAACGACGGCCAGATCGCGCAGGCGGTGGCCCAGTACCTGACGCGCATAGGGATCAAGACCACGGTGGATGCGCAGGCGGCTGCCATCTATTTCCCCAAGCGCGCCAAGCGCGAGTTCAGCTTTGCGATGGGCGGCTGGCCATCGGAGAACGGCGAGGCCTCGGGCCTGTTCCAGTACTGGGTGGCCACCACCGACAAGGACAAGGGCCTGGGCACCAGCAATTACGGGGCTTTTAGCCTGCCGGCGTTTGACCAGGTGTTTGTGCCCGCCATGGGGCAGATGGACGCGAACGCGCGCAAGGCCGCCTACCAGCAGGCCACGCAGATTGCGCTGGCCAACGTACCGCTGATTCCGCTGCACTTTGAGAGCAGCATCTGGGCATTCAAGAAAGGGTTGAGCTACGAAGGCCGACGCGACCAGTACACGCTGGCCATGTCGGTCAAGCCGAAGTAGAAAGCTGATGCCACACCGGGCGCAACACAGGCCCGGTCCCTGGCATGGCCCGCATCCAGCTCCAGTGGTGGGGCCATGCGGGCTTTGTGATTTTGTACGCCCCACGATGAACAGACTCCACAGAGGGCGGCAACCATGCAGGTGACAGCGCATGGCATTCTAATTTTGAGGACGTAATGTGATCGTCTATATCCTGCGCCGCATGGTGCAAAGTTTTCTGGTGCTGCTGGCGGTCTCGCTGGTGGTGTTCATGGCGGTATACGCGGTGGGAGACCCCATTGAGCTGCTGGTGAGCGCCGAGGCCAGCGATGCCGACCGCCAGGTCATGATCAAGCGCCTGGGGCTGGACCTGCCGGTCTGGCTGCAGTACTGGAGCTTTCTGACCCGCGCCTTCCAGGGCGATCTGGGCACCTCCTTTGTGCACGGCATCCCCGCGATCGAGCTGATCGTGCAGCGCTTTCCGGCCACCTTTGAGCTGGTGGTGGTCGCCATTGGCCTGACCTGCCTGCTCGGCATTCCGCTGGGCCTGATTGCTGGCCTGTTCAACGACAAGCCGCTGGGCCGCAGCCTGATGGGGGGCTCGGTGCTGGGCTTTTCGCTGCCCAACTTCTGGCAGGGCATGATGCTGATCCTGATGTTCGCCGTCTGGCTGCAGTGGCTGCCGTCGTCGGGCCGGGGTGACACGGTCAATGTGCTGGGCGTGCCGCTGTCGCTGCTGACGGCCGATGGCTGGAGCCATGTGATGCTGCCGGCCATCAACCTGGCGCTGGGCAATATCGCGCTGGTGCTGCGGCTCACCGCCACCGGCGTGATGGAGGCCAAGACCCAGGAGTATGTGAAGTTCGCGCGCGCCAAGGGCATCAGCGAGCGCCGCATCCTGACCCGCCACATTCTGCGCAACATCCTCATCCCCGTGGTCACCGTGATCGGCATGGAGTTCGGCACCCTGATTGCCTACTCGACCATCACCGAGACCGTGTTTGCCTGGCCCGGCATGGGCAAGCTTTTGATTGACAGCATCTACAAGCTCGACCGCCCGGTGGTCGTGGCCTATGTGATGCTGGTCACCTTCATCTTTGTGATGATCAACCTCTTGGTGGATCTGGCCTATGCCGTGCTCGATCCGCGCGTACAGCTGCAGGAGGCCCAATAATGCAGCCCGACAAATCCCTGATGACCATCGACCCCAGCAAGCGGGCCCAGCCCCTGCAAGACACGCCCCAGCGGCGTGCCATCCTCAAAAAGCTGCGCAGCAAGCCTTCGGTCAAAGGCGCGGTGATTGCACTCATCGTGCTGCTGGCCGTGGTGCTGCTCTCGCCCTTTCTGTCGCCGCAAAACCCTTATGACCTGGGCGCGCTCGACCTGATGGATGGGCGCCTCAAGCCCCTGTCCGAAGCGGCTTCGGGCATGACCTACTGGCTGGGCACCGACGACCAGGGCCGCGACATGCTCTCGGCCATCCTGCACGGCCTGCGCATCAGCCTGATGGTGGGCCTGAGCGCCGTGGTGCTGGCCACCATCATCGGCAGCCTGGTGGGCCTGGTAGCCGCCTACTTTGGTGGCTGGGTCGATACGGTGCTGATGCGCATCGTCGACTTCATCCTCGGCTTTCCCACCATCTTGGTGGCGCTGGTGTTGCTGGCCATTTTGGGCCGGGGCGTGGACAAGGTGGTGATCGCCATCGTGCTGGTGCAGTGGGCGCATTACGCGCGCATCATGCGTGGCCGCGCCTTGCAAGAGCGCAAGAAGGAATACATCGAGGCGGCCAAGAACCTGGGCTTCCCGGGCTGGCGCATCATGACGCGCCACCTGCTGCCCAACTGCATGGGCCCGGTGATGGTGTTTGCCACCATCCAGATCGCCAATGCCATCGTGCTCGAAGCCACCCTGTCCTTCCTGGGCGTGGGTGTGCCGATTACCGAACCCTCCCTGGGCCTGCTGATTGCCAATGGCTTTCAGTACCTGATGTCGGGTGACTACTGGATCAGCATGTTCCCCGGCCTGGCGCTGCTGGCCCTGATCCTGTCGATCAACCTGATCGGCGACCGCCTGCGTGAAGCTCTGGACCCGAGGAAGTAATGACTATCCCTTTGCTTGAAGTACAAGATCTGCAGACGGTGTTCCACACCGAAGAGGGCGCCTGGCCCGCCGTCAGCGACATCGATATCCGCCTGGAGGCGGGCGAGATTCTGGGCCTGGTCGGTGAATCCGGCTCGGGCAAATCGGTCACCGGTTTCTCCATTTTTGGCATGATCGATGCGCCTGGTGAAGTCACCCAGGGCCGGGTGCTCTTCAAAGGCCAGGACCTGCGCGAGCTGTCGGCCGAGTCCATGCGCAAGCTGCGCGGCGACCGCATCGCGATGATCTTCCAGGATCCGCTGATGACGCTCAACCCGGTGCTGCGCATCGAGGAGCAGATGCTCGAAGCCATCGACGCCCACCAAAAGCTGCCCAAGTCGCAGGCGATCAAGCGCTGCGTGGAGGCGCTGGAGATGGTCGGCATCCCCGCGCCCGAAAAGCGGTTGCGCAGCTACCCGCATGAGTTCTCGGGCGGCATGCGCCAGCGTGTGGCGATTGCGATTGCGATGCTCAACCACCCCGATCTGATCATCTGCGACGAGCCGACGACGGCGCTGGATGTCACCATCCAGGGCCAGATTCTGTACCGCATGCAGCAGATCTGCCAGGCCCAGGGCACGGCGCTGATCTGGATCACCCACGACCTGGGCGTGATTGCCGAGCTGGCCGACCGCGTGGCCGTCATGTATGGCGGCCGCATTGTCGAGACCGGCACCGTGGCCGAGGTGCTGGATGCGCCGCGCCACCCCTACACCCAGGGCCTGCTCAATTCGCTGCCCGCCCAGGCTACGCCGGGCGCGCGCCTGTCGCAGATCAACGGCATGGCGCCCAGCCTGTCGGGCCGTGTGCCCGGCTGCGCTTTTGCGCCGCGCTGCAGCCGCGCCACCCCGCGCTGCGTCGATGAGCAGCCGCCCGTCACCACCATCCCCGGCCGCGCATTCCGCTGCTTTGTACCGCTGGAGGCACCCGCCGCATGACCGCGATGACTACCCCTGTGATTGAGCTGCGCGATGTGCACAAGCGCTTTGTCAGCTCCCCCGATCTGCTGCAAAAAATCGTCGGCGCCGTGGCCCGGCAGCCCGCGCAAACGCGCACCGTGCATGCCGTCAATGGCGTCAACCTGCAAATCGCCAAAGGCGAGGTGCTGGGCCTGGTGGGCGAATCGGGTTGCGGCAAATCCACCCTGGGCCGCGTGGTGGCCGGTCTGCACCCTGCCACCGAAGGCCAGCTGCTCTACAAGGGCCAGGAGGTGCGCAGCCTGAACAGCCAGGACAAGCTCGCCTACACCCTGGGCGTGCAAATGGTGTTCCAGGATCCGCAGGCTTCGCTCAACCCGCGCCAAAAGCTGCACCAGATCTTGGGCGAGGCATTGCATGTGCACAAACTCGCACCGGCGGCCGAGGTGCCCGGCCGCGTCGATGCCGCCTTGGCCGAAGTGGGCCTGGCCAGCGAGTACCGCGCCCGCCTGCCGCACCAGATATCCGGCGGCCAGCGCCAGCGCATCGGCATTGCCCGCGCGCTGATGGTGACGCCCGATTTTCTGGTCTGTGACGAGCCGGTGGCCGCGCTCGATGTGTCCATCCAGGCGCAGGTGATCAACCTGTTCATGGACCTGCGCGCCCAGCGCGGCTTGACCTATCTGTTCATCAGCCACGACCTGGGCGTGGTGCGCCACATCTCCGACAAGGTGGCCATCATGTACCTGGGCAAGATTGTGGAGATGGCGCCCACCGCCGAGATCTTTGGCCAGGCCCAGCACCCCTATACCCAGGCGCTGCTGGCCGAGGTGCCCGATGTGGGCCGGCGCAAACGGGTGTTCACCCCCATCAAGGGCGAGATCCCCTCGCCACTGAGCCCGCCACCGGGCTGCACCTTTCACCCGCGCTGCCCGCATGCGATGGAGCGCTGCAAGCAAGAGGTGCCGCAGCTGCGCGAGACGGCAGCCGGCCATGTGACCGCCTGCCATTTGTTGGACTGATCGCTTGGACGCGCACGGAGGAAACCACCACATGGACTGGCAACGTTTTACCCAGCAGCATGGCCGTTTTGCCCTTGAATGGCAGGCCGGCGACGGCGCACTGTACCTGCCCATCACCTTGAACTGCTACCGCCCCGAAGGGGTGGCCGCCGATGCGCCGCTGGTGCTGGTGCAGCACGGTGTGCTGCGCAATGGCGACGACTACCGCGATTTCTGGATGCCGGCGGCCGAGCGCTATGGCCTGCAGATCATTGCGCCCACCTTTGGCAACGCGCACTGGCCGGGGGTGGAGAGCTATAACAACGGCAGCGTCTGGAGCGAAGAGGGCCGCTTGCAGCCGCGCGCCTACTGGGCCTACCAGGCGGCGATCAACCTGGCCCTGCAGCTGCGCGATGCCGGGGTGGTGCGCAGCCAGCCGCTCTACCTGTTTGGCCATTCGGCCGGCGGGCAGTTTGTGCACCGCCTGGTCAGCACCCTGGGCGCAGCCGGCTTTGCCGGTGTGGCGGCGGGCAACCCGGGTTGGTACACCTTGCCCGATAGCCAACAGGATTTTCCACAAGGCCTGGCCGGCATTGGCCTGGCGGGTGACGCGCTGGCCCAGCTGCTGCGCACGCCGCTGGTGATCTTGGCGGGCGACCGCGATACCGACACCCAAGACCCCAACCTGCCCGCTGAGCCTGCCGCACTGCGCCAAGGCCCGCACCGCTTTGCCCGTGCCCACCACTACTACGCCGCAGGCCAGCAGGCTGCTGCCCGGATGGGCATTCCGCTGGCCTGGCAACTGCATGAAGTAGCGGGCATTGGCCACGATGGCGAGGCCATGAGCCATGTCTGCGCCCATTTATGGTTTGAGGGCCGCATGCCCGATGCGGACTGGCTGGCCCCCTGGGCCGGCCGCGTGACGGCTTAACGCGCACAAGACGCTATAACTTTTTGACAAGACCCAAGGAACAACGATGCAAGCAACAACGCAACAACTGGTGGATGGCATCTCGGCATGGATGCACTGCGAGTCGCCATCGAACAACCCCGCATCGATCGCCCGCATGGTCGAGATGATGCGCGCCCAGGCAGCGGCCGCTGGCCTGCGCGCCACGGTGATCGAGACCCAGGCCGAAGGCAAGCAGGGCCTGGGCCCGGTGCTGCCGGTGCTGCACATCACGAACCGCGCCGAGGGTGACACCCGTGAAGGCCTGCTGATCCTGGGCCACTCGGACACCGTGCACCCCATCGGCATGCTGGCCGACAACCCGATCCGCATCGAAGGCGACCGCCTCTACGGCCCGGGCGGCTATGACATGAAGGCCGGCATCTACCTGGCGCTGACAGCGATGAGCGCGGTGGCTACGCCCGGCAGCACGCCGCTGCCGGTGGACCTGCTGGTCGTGCCCGACGAAGAAACCGGCAGCCATGCATCGCGCAAGCACATCGAGGCCTTTGCCCGCAATGCCCGCTACTGCCTGGTGGCCGAGCCGGCCCGCGCCAATGGCGGCCGCTGCGTCACCGCCCGAAAGGGCACGGGCATGCTGCGCCTGGGCGTCAAAGGCCTGGCATCGCATGCCGGTGTGGCGCATGACAAGGGCCGCAGCGCGATCCGCGAAATGGCGCACCAGATTCTGGCGCTGGAAGCGATGACCGACTACCAGAGGGGCGTGACCGTGAGCGTGGGCACCATCGAAGGAGGCACCACCACCAACACCGTGCCGGCCTTCTGCAAATGCGTGGTGGATTTCCGCCTGCCCGATCTGCAGGCCGCCGATGAGCTGGTGGGCAAGATGCGTGCGCTGCGCCCCGTGGGCGAGGGCTTGACGCTCGATATCGATGTCGAAGTGAACCGCCCGCCGATGGTCAAGGACGCCCGCGCCGAAGCGCTGCTGGCCAAGGCCCAGCAATCGGCCCGCGAAGCCGGCTTTGCACTGGAAGAAGCGCCCCCCACCGGTGGTGGCAGCGATGCCAACTTCACCTCGGCCATGGGCGTGCCATCGCTGGACGGCCTGGGTGCCGATGGCGACGGCGCGCACACGGTCTACGAGCACATCCTGGTGTCTACCCTGGAGATGCGTGCCCGCTTCTGGCTGCACCTGCTGCGCCACCTGGACTAAGGCGCGCAGGCTGGCACCAGGTGCCAGTCTTAACCGTGCCGCTGGCCCTTGAAGGCCACCGGCGCGGTGCGCCCACCCTTGCGGCGCACCACCACCGTGCCGGCTATCTTGTCGTGCCAGCCCTGTTTGCGCGGGTCAAACGCGACCCAGATAAGGCCCAGGCACAGCGGCAGGATAGAGACAAAATAGCCCAGGTAGCGAACCACCGATTGGCCCAGGCTCATCGCCTCGCCCGTCTCGGCATCCACGATCTCCGCACCAATCAGCATCTTGCCCGGTGTGGCCCGCAGCTTGTGCCACAGCCAGATGCAGGCAACAGCGGGCAGCACCCAGCTGATCAGCACATCGGCCGGGCCTTGCACCAGGCCCTCGGCCATGAAGTACTCCCAGCCATAGATGGCGACCAAGGCCGGCGTGATGATGACCAGCAACACCACGGTGTCGATCAAGGCCGCACCCACGCGCGCCCAAAAGCCGACATATTCCAATTCCAGATCGCTGTTATCCATGTTGTTTGCTCCACTGAGAGGCGCCATCTTAGGCCTCTCCGGTAAAGCCGGGGTGACAAGGCCTCCCCTTGCCATGGCAAGATGCGGCCTTTCAGCTCCGCCCGCAACTCACCATGGAACAACCCCATCCCGAGCCCCGCATGGCCCCCGATATGTGGGCCTTTGAAGCCCTGTACGCCCAGCCCCCATTGCTGGATGGTGAAACCCTGCGTGCTGCGCTGGCCGAGCGCCTGGGGGCGGTAGACCTGGTGGCAGACGGCGACACCATCTTGCTGGCGCTGGGCGACTACTGCGTGGATTACAGCGACAAACAGGGCGTGCCCAGCGAGATCGCGATCATCCGCGCAGACCAGCCACTGGATGCCAGCGACTACGCCAGCGCGCTTGAGCAAACCTGGGACTGGCCCGAGAAAGAGCGCGCCTTGGCCCAGTGCCAGCACTGCGTGCTGGTGAGCGAATTCATGGGCCGGGGCCTATCCACCCCCGAGCGGCTGGAGATCCTGCAAGCCGTCATGCATGTGCTGATCGAGAACGGCGGAGTCACGGCGATCAGCCAGACCAATGCGGGCTGCCTGCTCGATCCGCAGCGCTATCTAGAGGCCCATGCAGACGGTTTTGTCTACTACGGCGTGCTCAATGTGCGTTTTTTCAACATCAGCAACCGCCCCGGCGAGATGCTGATGGACAGCCTGGGCGGCTCTGCTTTTGGCGTGCCCGATGTGCAGCTGCTGTTCTCTGAGCTGGACCCCGCCGAGGTCTCGCGCTTTGTGTTCAATACCGGTGTCTACCTGGTCGAGCACGGCGATGTGATTGCCGATGGCCATACAGTGGCCGGCATTGACGGGCACAGCAAATGGGCCTGCAAGCACCTGGATGCGCTCGTGGAGCCTGAGCGTGTGGTGCTGGATATTGATCCGCGCCCGGCTGAGGCAGCCAGCCAGAGCCGCTGAGGTTTATACCGGCGGATAGCTGCCGGTGCCATTGGGCCAGGTGGTCAACACCTCATGGCCGTCGGGCGTCACCGCCACCATGTGCTCCCATTGCGCCGACAGCGAATGGTCCTGGGTCACGACGGTCCAGCCATCGGCAAGGGTCTTGACCTGGCGCTTGCCGGCATTGAGCATCGGCTCGATTGTGAACAGCATGCCCGCCTCCAGCACCAGGCCCTCGCCCGGGTTGCCGTAGTGCAGCACATTGGGGGTGTCGTGGTAGATCTGGCCAATGCCATGGCCGCAAAACTCACGCACCACACCAAAGCCCGCGCGCTTGGCCACCGTCTCAATCGCATGGCCAATATCGCCCAAGCTGGCACCCGGCCGCACCTGGGCAATCCCCGCGCGCAATGCCTCATAGGTGGTCTCCACCAGGCGCTTGGCCAGAATGCTGGGCGTGCCAACAAAGAACATACGGCTGGTATCGCCAAACCAGCCATCCTTGATAACGGCCACGTCGATGTTGACGATGTCGCCCTTTTTCAAAATCCGGTCCTCGGACGGGATGCCGTGGCAGACGACATGGTTCACCGAGGTCAGGATGGTCTTGGGGTAGTCCTGGTAACCCAGATTGGCCGGCACCGCCTTTTGCACATTCACGATGTAGTCATGGCAGATGGCATCGAGCGCCGCCGTGCTGACCCCCGGCACCACATGGGGCGCAATCATCTCCAAAACCTCGGCCGCCAACTGCGCCGCCTGGCGCGCGCTCGCCAGCTCACTGGCCGTATGGATTGGGGTGGTGCTGTGCTTCATGCCGCCGCCTTCTGCTTGGCGACCAGCGAATGGATATCCAGGCCCCCCTCCAGCTCCGCCTGCACCAGCACCTGGCAGATAGCCCGGTGGTCCAGGTCGGGGTACATCTCGGCGAGCATGCCGACCCGCATCCAGTGCTCTGCCTGCGCATTGATGGAACGGCTCAGCGCCGCACTGGCGATGCGCAGGTTCTCATGCATGGGGTCTGAAATTTTGACGATGCCCATGGCTATCCTCTGTAAAACATAAACGAATTGTATATGTTTCGTATATTTTCTGCAGAGACGTTCCGTAGCTCGGGACTTCGCCCTTGACGCAACCGGTGACCCTTAACAAATCAGGTGCTGCGTGGCCCGGGTGGAAGCTACATAGACCAATCTGGCTTCCAGCGCTCTGTCTTTGTGAACATCCTTGGCCTTGCGCTCCGCGTCGCTGATGACCACCGCGACCACCGGCCATTCCAGTCCTTTGCTGACATGCATGGTCATCAATTTGATAGCGTTTTCTTCTGGTTTAAATTGGCCGGAGCGCTCACGCACGCGGTGAGGCAGATTTTTGCGGCGCAGTGCGTCGGCGCAGACCAGTAGCTCGTCTTTGTGGCGGCAGAGGACGGCCATCTCTCCCCAGGCCATGCCCTGCGCATGCTGGTCCGCCAGCAGTTCTGCCACGCGCGCGGCCCTTTGCGCCAAGTTGGGTAGATCGATGACGACAGGCTCGGTACCTTCGCGGCCACAGCTTATGGGCTTTAGCAGCGGTATGCCGTCGTCATCCTTGGCCTCTTCTGGGGTGAGCAGATCGCCCGCCACCCGGTGCGCCAGCTGCAGTATCTGCCGTGTATTGCGGTAGTTGATCTTGAGGATGGTGGTGCGGCCAGCGGCTTGGATGCCGACGCTTTTCAGGCTGAAATTGCGCTGTTGTCCCCGGTCGTAAATGCTTTGTGCATCGTCATAGAGCAGCAGCAGGCTGTTGGTATTCGGGTCGACCATCTGAGTGATCAGCTTGAGCCATTCGGGTGCGAAGTCGTGGCCTTCATCGATCAGGATGGCGTGGTACTGGCCGGCAGGTATCAGCTTGCTGTCCACGCCCTGGATGAGACGCTGCTCGAACTCCCGCATGGCCTTGCCTGGGGGCCACTGGTTGCTGCCCTCCGGAAGTTGGTTGTGGGCGACAAGTTGTTCTCGACACCATTTGTGGAAGTGGCGTACATGCACACGGTCTTGCAGGCCTTTGGCCTCGATGCTGGCGGCCAGATTGACACCCAGCGGTTCGTTGTAGCAGAGCACCAGAATAGGTTTGCTGCCCGGGGCTTGGGTTTGAGACAAATGCTCGGCGCGGTAGCCGAGGATCATGGTCTTGCCCGAGCCCGCTACGCCGTGGATAACGCGGTGGCCATCGCCCAGGCTGCGCGCCAGCTGCTCCTGCTGGATGTCCATCACGCGCATGATGTCCGGCAGGTCTTCTGCATCACCATCGGCATCGCTGCCAAACAGATGCTGCTGCTGGGGCACCCGCACTTCCGGGAACAGCTGCCAGCGGACACGGTCCAGCTGAGAGGGGCTTATCGTTTGCTTGAAACGATAAGGAAACATGGCCCACAGCCGCTGCTGGAAGGCCTCTGGATCAGCGTCTTCCTGCATTTCGTCCTGGCAGATCACCAGGTGGCTGGGAATGGCTGCATCCAGCCCGGCCTGGTCAAACTGCCTTCTGCTGATACGTGTCAGCACAACGCCGTGGCCCCAGGGAAAAGCCAGTTTTCCTTGGTAGGGGCCATCGGTGTGAATGAGCTGGGGATCGCGCGCCAGCGCATTGACCACCTGGATGGCGCAGTGGCTCGCTTGCTGCAACGGGCTCATAACCACCTTGGGCTGCTGGCTGTCATTGGCCAGAATCTCGAAATACTCCCGTGTGGCCTTGCGGATGGTGCCCAGATGCCAGTCCTTGGTCTCCAAAATCAGAGCGCCCCGGTGGGGATGCACGAGCACAAAGTCCGGCCGCGTCTGCTTGGGGCCGATGGGCACATCCCACCACAGCAAGTAGTCCGCATCCAGCTTCTGCTGCAAGCGCTCAGCCAAGCGCTTTTCTCCTGTGGTCATCCTTCCAGCGCAACTGCTCAGTGCAGGTATCAGCACGGCCATCCCATCTCCTTCGACCTCATTTCGTTGTATACGAATGTAACCCAAGGCGCCAATAGCTTAGCGCTAGCGCGGCTGCACCGCAGGCGGAGAAAGCAGCTTCAGAAAATAAGATATATCTTTACAAAAAACCCGCTTGAAAGTTCTTCATGGAAGATATATCTTAGATGCATCTTAGTAAAGGAACACAGATGCCACATCCCCACCACCACTTTCACCACCACCCCCACCTCTGCAGCCCCCGTGGCCGCCATATGGGCGACGAGGGCGGCCCCGGTCGCGGCCCGCGCCACCATGGCGATGGTCCCGGTCATGGCCACGGCCCGCACGGCCATGGGCCAGACGCAGCGCGCCACCTGGCGCACAAGCGCGAGCGCATGTTTGAGGCCGGCGGCCTCAAGCTGCTGGCGCTGCATTTGATTGGCCAGCAACCCAGCCATGGCTACGACGTGATCCGCGCTGTGGGCGAGCTGGTGGGCGGCGACTACCAGCCCAGCCCCGGCACCATTTACCCGACTTTGAGCTACCTGGTGGACATGGGCCATGCGACGGCCAGCGAATCCGAAGGCGGGCGCAAGCGCTACACCATCACCGCTGAAGGCGAGCAGGCCCTCGCCGAGCAGGCCGATGCGTTGCAGCTGCTGCTGACCCGCCTGGCCCGTGGCAAGGACCGCGAGGCCCGCCAGCGCCCGCCGCAGCTGGTGCGCGCGATCGAGAACTTCAAGATGGCCCTGCGCCTGAAGATGGCGGGCGACGGCGAGACGGCGCTGTCGGCCGAGCAGATCGACAAGATTGCCGCGCTGCTCGATGAAGTCGCCTTGAAGATCGAAAAGGCCTGAGCACGTTCTGGTCTGTTGCCCTGCCGCAGCAAAGCTTGCGTCCTATCCTGGCGCAAGCTTTGGGCCAAGGTATGCTCGGTGGATCGCCACGTCCGTGGAACCCTTTTCAGCGAGCAACACTATGCAACGACGCCACTTTGTAGCCGCCACCCTGGTCATGGGCAGCGGCTCCGTTTTTGGCCTGGCCGGATGCGCATCCCGCCAGTCTGCCCACCCCCGCGCCGACCGCGCCTTGCACAAGGCGCTGGCCTTGATTGAAGCCCAAAGCGGTGGCCGCCTGGGCGTGTACGCCTTGGATGGCGAGACCGGCGGCGAAGCGGGCTACCGCAGCGATGAGCGCTTTCCGATGTGCAGCACCTTCAAGACTTTGCTGGCCGCGCATGTGCTGTACCTGGGGCAGACGGGGGCGCTGGACCTGGGCCAGCAGCTGCTGGTGACCTCGGCCGACATGGTGCCCTATGCGCCGGTGACCGAAAAGTACAAGGACCAGCCCGGCGGCATTAGCCTGCTGGAACTGAGCGAGGCGATTGTGGTTCTGAGCGACAACGTCGCCGCCAATCTGCTGCTGCGCGCCAGCGGCGGGCCCGAAGCCTTGACGGCCTGGCTGCGCACTTTGGGCGACAAGGCCACGCGGCTGGACCGCATCGAGCCCTTGCTGAACACCGCCGAGCCGGGCGATGCCCGCGACACCACCACGCCACGTGCGATGCAGGCCAGCCTGCAAGCGCTGCTGCAAGGCGATGTGTTGAAGGGCTATGGCCGCGCGATGCTGCAGCAGTGGCTGAGCGACAGCCGCACCGGCGACAAGCGGGTGCGTGCGGGCCTGCCCGGTGAATGGCGCGTGGGTGGCAAGACCGGTGCCGGTGCCAACAGCACCGCCAACGATTGCCTGATCGCCTGGCCCAATGCCGCGTCGGAAGGCCTGATCATCACCGCCTTCCTGACCGGCGGCGAGCGCACGACGGCGCAAAGCGATGAGGTGCTGGCCAAGGTGGGCGCCGCCATTGCGCAATGGCACGCGGCCCTGTAACTACCTGGACTACTTCGGCAAGGCCTGGCGCGGGCCTGCCAACAGTCCCTTGCACAGCTGCAGCAGCGCCCAGAACAGCGCCAGCGGTATCACCAGGGTCTGCAGCGCAAACACCACCATCAAGGTCACGAGGCGTTCGACCTGCTGGTCAAGCTGTTGCTGCAGCTCGCTGAACTTGTCGCGCAGCGCATCGCCCGGGTTGCGCACCACAGATTGCACGCCCGAAGCCGTCTGGCTGGCCGATTGCTGGGCCTGCTGCCCCCATTGTTTGAAGCGCTCCCAGAGGCTGGTGCTCTCGTTGGGCGCTGCCTGCGCCGCTGCAGGCGGGGCAGTGTCTGCCGGCGTGTTCAGCATGTTTGGCGCATGGTCTGCCTTGGCCGGGCCGCGCACATCAAACTGCTGCAGCTGGCCGACGGCGCCTTCGGTGGCGATCTGGTTTTCTTGGTAGGTGCCGGCCATAAAGTGCTGGAACAGCGCCTCGCTGCCGATGATGGTGATGGGCATCACCAGCCGGGTGAATAGCAGCACCACCAGCAGGAGGCTGAGCCAAGTCGGCACCGTTTGCTGGCGCCAGCGCAGCAGCAGCCAGGCCAGCGCAATGAGCGTGAGCACGCCGGTAACGCCGTAGCTGCCGCCCATGGACAGCAGCAGTTTTTGCAGGCCAAAGGCAATGCTGGCCCAGAGCATCCAGTCGGCAAACTGCGCCACCAAATCGCTGATGGGGGCCAGTACCTGGCCTAAGGTGAGGGTGAGGCCCACGCCCATGGGCTGCACCGCCAGTTCGGTGCCCTGCAGCACCGAGACAACGCTGTGTAGCGCGCGGGCCGTGGCAAAGCTGAGCAAGGAGCGTTGCAGGCCGTCGTCTACATAGCGATCAGCGACGGACTGGAAAGCGGGTAGCCAGCACAGCAGTACGGCCAGCACCAGCAGGCTGGCTAGTGCGATCTGGCGGGGCGTCCAGCGGAAGGCGCCCGGGGGACGGAAGGAGAGAGGATTGTTCATCGGCGGGCGGCCCGCAGAGGGGCCGTGGGTCGAAGGAACAACCGATTATTCCAGATACATCTGCGCGAGCTTTTGCTGGGCCTTTGCATCCACGCCCAGCACCTTTTCGACGTAGTTGGGGATGCTGCCGTAGTCCTGCAGCACGGGCTGGATGGCGGCGGTCAAGAACGGCTCTTGCACGCGCCACAGCACCTGCAGCACGTCATCGGGGATCTGGGCGGCAGCGGCCACGGCCTTGGCCGGGCGGTGGTAGTAGTCGTTGGTCAGCAGGTAGTCCTGCAGCACGACATCCTGGGGCACGCCCAAGGTGGTCAGCAGCAAGGTGGCGGCCCAGCCGGTGCGGTCCTTGCCGGCGGTGCAGTGGAAGACGATGGGCGCATCGCTGTCGAGCAGCATCTCAAAGAACTGCGCAAACGGGGCGGCGTTGTCGTGGATAAAGCTGCGGTAGGTGTCCTGCATCAGCAGCACCGTGTGGTCGGGCGTCAGGCGCTCGCCTTGCTGCATCAGGCTGAAGGCGCGCTGCACCAGGGTCGGCTCAATGGCCAGCGAATGGTGCTGCAGGCCGTCGATCGCATAGTGGTCCACGCTTTGCTCGCGCTGGCCGCGAAAATCCGCCGAGCGGGCGACGCCCAGCTCGCGCAGCAGCTGCCGTTGGGACTCGGGGCTGAGCAAGGCCAGGTGGTCGGATCGGAACAGCTTGCGCCAGCGCACCGTGCGGCCGTCCAGGCCCTGGTAGCCGCCCAGATCGCGGAAATTGCTGGTGCCGTCGAGCGGCAGGTGGCGGCTATAAGCCTCAGTGGTGGTCAGGGGGGTGGCGAGGGGAGCGGATTCGACTTGGATGAGCATCCGCTGTTTATAGCCCATCTCCAAGTCCGGGGCACGACACCAGGGTGTCATTGGGCCAGCGCTGTAGGGGTGTAGATGCCCGTCTGTCTCAACCGTGACGGCACGCTGCGCCGGGCATGGCAACATTTGTCCATGGGCCTGCGGGCCGCCACCGATACCTAAGACCGCACCATGGATTTTTCCCTGTCCCCCGAACTGCAGGCGCTGCGCGACAAGACCCGCGCCTTTATCGCCGAGCAGGTGATTCCGCTGGAGAACGATGCCCGGCAAAGCCGCCATGGCCCCGACGAGGCGCTGCGCCGCGAGCTGGTCGAGCGTGCCCGCGCGGCGGGCCTGCTCACGCCCCATGCATCGCGCGAACTGGGCGGGCTGGGGCTCACCCATGTCGAGAAGGCGGTGGTGTTTGAAGAGGCCGCCTACTCCTGGCTGGGCCCGACGGCGCTCAACATCCATGCGCCCGATGAAGGCAATATCCACCTGATGGAGGCGGTGGCCACCCCGGCGCAGCAAGAACGCTGGCTGCGCCCGCAGGTGGCGGGCCAGCTGCGCTCCTGCTTTGCGATGACCGAGCCGGCACCGGGCGCAGGCTCCGACCCTGCCGCGCTGGCCACGGTAGCGGTGCGCGATGGCGATGACTACCTGATCAGCGGGCAGAAATGGTTCATTACCGGTGCCGAAGGGGCGGACTACGCCATCATCATGGCCCGCACCGAAGACGGCGGCGCCACCATGTTTTTGAGCGACATGAACCAGCCTGGCATTGTGCTGGAGCGCCACATGGAGGCCATGGATGCCTGCTTTACCGGCGGCCACGGCGTGCTGCGCTTTGACCAACTGCGCGTGCCGGCGAGCGACATTCTGGGCGAAGTCGGCAAGGGCTTTCGCTATGCCCAGGTGCGGCTGGCACCTGCGCGGCTGACGCACTGCATGCGCTGGCTGGGCCAGGCCCGGCGCGCGCAGGATGTGGCGCTGGCCTATGCCCGCCGCCGCACCGCCTTTGGCAAACCGCTGGCTTCGCACGAGGGCGTGGGATTTATGCTGGCCGACAACGACATGGACCTGCACACCGCGCGTTTGCATATCTGGCACACCGCCTGGCTGCTGGACCAAGGCGAGCAGGGCAACTACGAATCGAGCCGCGCCAAGGTCGTCTGCTCCGAAGCCGAATGGCGCGTGGTGGACCGCTGCGTGCAGATCCTGGGCGGCCAGGGCGTGACCATGGAGACTCCGGTGATGCGCATTTTCATGGACATGCGCGCCTTTCGCATCTACGACGGCCCCAGCGAAGTGCACCGCTTCAGCATGGCGCGCAAGCTGGTGCAGGCGGCCGAGAAGGATGCGCAGGCCGAGCGCGGCGTGCCGGCCATCATCCAGGCGGTGCCCGCAGCGCCGCGCCCGCTGTGAGCGCGGCCACCCACAGCCCGAAGGCTTTGGCGCAGTTGCTGCAGCCGTATCTGGACAGCCTGGGCCTGTCGGGCGGCGAGCCGGTTGCCGTCAGCGTGCTGGCCGGCGGCCAGTCCAACCCCACCTACCGGCTGCAGGTCGGCACGCGGCAGATGGTGCTGCGCAAGCAGCCTGCCGGCAGCCTGGTGGCCGGCGCGCATGCGATAGACCGCGAGCACCGGGTGATGCAGGCGCTGGCCGGCACGGCGGTGCCCGTGCCCCAGATGCTGGCCTATTGCGACGATGCCGAGCTGCTGGGCACGCCGTTTTACCTGATGGATTTTTTGGATGGCCGCGTGCTGGTGAACCCGGCCTTGCCCGGCATGCAGCCGGCCGAGCGCGGCGCGCTGTATGGCGAGATGAACCGCGTGATTGCCGCGCTGCACCAGCTGGACCCTGCAGCGCTGGGCCTGGGCAGCTATGGCCGCCCGGGTGGCTATGTGGCACGGCAAACCAAGCGCTGGAGCCAGCAAACCCAACAACTCAGCGTGGCGATTGAGCCCGCGATGCAGCAGCTGATGGACTGGCTGCCCCAGCATCTGCCCCAGGCGGAAGAGACCACCCTGGTGCATGGCGACTACCGCCTGGACAACCTCGTCTGGCACCGTACCGAGCCCCAGGTCATCGGCGTGCTGGACTGGGAGCTGTCCACCTTGGGCGATCCCTTGGCCGACCTGGCCTACCACGGCATGGCCTGGCGCGTGCCGCCTGCGCTGTGGCGCGGCATGGGCGGCTGCGATCTGGCGGCCTTGGGTATCCCCGACGAGCCTGCGTACCTGGCCCTGTATGCCCAGCGCACGGGCCGCGACCCGGGCCCCCTGTGGGAGTACTACCTGGCCTTCAACCTGTTCCGCATGGCTGCCATTCTCTACGGCATTGCGCAGCGCGCCGCCGATGGCACGGCTGCGGCAGCCGATGCGGCGGCCACAGGCGCCAAGGCCGGCCCGCTGGCGGTGCTGGGCTGGCAATGCGCGCAGGCTTTTGAGCGCGGCTGACAAAACCCGCAGGCAGCAGGCGCTGGCTGCGGGCTAGGGGTGCGCAAGGATCAGACGCGGCCCTGCGCGGGGTGGTTCACCGACAGGAAATGCTTGACCACAGGCGGCTCGCTGCCTTGGTGGTACTGCGCCACTTCGCTTTGCACATCGGCATCGCTATGGGTCACCCGCTTGTGCTGGCGCAGGTGCTCGGCCCAGGATTCGACCTGGAACCACTCCATGAAGTGGTCCTCGGCTGCGGTGTCCTGCACGATGCCCCAGGTGTAGGCGCCATCGCGGCGGCGGGCGGCAGACAGGCGGGCCAAGGCTTTGAGGAAGGCGGGCTGCTGGTCCTTGGCGACCTGGTAGTGGATCTGGATCATCACCGGGCCCCGGTCCTTGTCGACTGGGTTGGCGGTCAGCGGCTCGGGCCAGTGGTTGGAGGGCACCAGGTCGGCTTCGCCTTCGGGCAGCTTGATGCGGTGGGCGATCAGGCCCATGACGACGAGGCCCACGGCGCCGATCAGCAAGGTGCTGGGGACGCCCATGGCCTTGGCGGTAAAGCCCCAGCTCAGGCTGCCGAAGGTCATCGCGCCGTTGAAGACGGTCAGGTAGACGGCCAGTGCGCGGCCCCGCACCCAGTTGGGCAAGATGGCCTGGGCCACGCCATTGAGGGTGGTGAGCGCGGTGATCCAGGATTGGCCCAGCAGCAGCAGTGCCAGCACGGCAGCCCACTGGGGCGGCGAGGTGGCCAGAAAAGCCATGACGGCCGCAGAGACCAGGGCAGACATCAGCAGCAGGCCATCGGACGACAGGCGGCTGCGCAGCTTGGGCAGCAAGAAGGCACCGCCAATGGCGCCGACACCGACGGCACCCAGCAGCACGCCGTAGAAGCCGGCCCCACCGCCCAGCAGCTGGCGGGCCACTAGGGGCAGTAGCGCCCAGACCGAGCTGGCCAGTGCAAAGAACAGAAAGGCACGCAGCAGCACCACATGCAGCTCGCGGCTGGAGCGGGCATAGCGCAGGCCGGCACGGAAGGCCCCGGCAAAGCGCTCGCTCAGGTCGTCTTGCTCGGCCTTGGGGCGGGGCCACCACAGCAGCGCGGCAATCACAAAGGCGTAGCTGATGACATCCACCCCGTAGGTGACGGAGGCCCCGAGGCCGGCCAGCACAATACCACCCAAAGCCGGGCCAATGGCGCGGGCAATATTGATGCCCAGCGAGTTGAGCGCCACGGCCGATTTGAGATCACGCTTGGCCACCAGCTCGGGCACGATGGCCTGCCAGGTCGGGCCCATCAGCGCGGCGCCAATGCCGCCCAGAAAGGTCAGTGCCACCAGCGAGCCCACCGTCTGCATGCCCATCGCCGACAGGGTCATCAAGCTGATGCTGACGCAGGCCAGCAGCACCTGGATGGCGATCAGGAATTTGCGGCGGTCCAGGATGTCGGACAGCACCCCTGCGGGTATCGCCAGCAAAAAGGCCGGGGCCGAGGCCGCTGCCTGCACCAGGGCGACTGCCGTGGGCGAGGGCGAGAGGTCGGTCATCAGCCAGGCGCTGGCCACATCGCGCACAAAGCTGCCGGTGTTGCCGACGACGGTGGCGATCCACAGCACGGCAAACAGCTTTTGCTGCAGCGGGGCAAAGCTGCCACTTGCGGTGCTGGCCGGGGCCGGTGGCGGCGCCGGGGGATGGTCGGGATGGGGGTGGTTCATGGCGGGTCTCGGGTCAGCAGAATTTGAAAAGGGGTGTGAGATCGCTCAGGACATCCAGCAGGAGCAGCCCAGCGCGCCAAAAAAGCCTTGCATGTCGGAGGCCGGCACCTGGGAGGCCCAGGCATTGGCATGCTGATGGCCATGCATGCCGCATTGGCTGCCGCAGCCGCAGGCAGCAGCCAGGCTGCGGTAGCGGGCGGGGTTCAGCGAGTGTTTGCCGGCACCTTCGGGCTCGCCCCAGGCGCCATAGCCACCAAAGCGGCGCACGGGCGACCAGTCGGGCATCGCAGGGGGCAGGGGGTTGTCGTCATGGCGAACAAAGCTGCCTGCGCCGTACACCACCCGGCCACCGACAACGGTCAGGTCCGAGGTGAGGAAGGAGATTTCGTCCTCGGCCACCTGGAAGTAGTCCTTGCTGGGCACGATCAGGTCGGCGAACTGGCCCACCTGGATGCGGCCACGCGCACCTTCCTCGTTGGAGAACCAGGCCACGTTTTCAGTCCACATGCGCAGGGCGGTTTCGCGGTCGAGCAGGTTGCGCTCGGGGTACATCTGCATGCCGCCCACGGTTTTGCCGGTGACCATCCAGGACAGCGACACCCAGGGGTTGTACGAGGCCACGCGGGTGGCATCGGTGCCTGCGGAGACCTTGACGCCTTTTTCCAGAATCTTCTTGACCGGCGGTGTGGCTTCCATCGCCTTATGGCCATAGCGCTCGGCAAAGTACTCGCCCTGGTAGGCCATGCGGTGCTGCACGGCAATGCCGCCACCCAGTGCGGCGATGCGGTCGATCGAGCGGTCAGAGATGGTTTCGGCATGGTCAAAGAACCAGTTCAGGCCGTCGATGGGGGTCTCCTGGTGCACCTTCTCGAAGACATCGAGCGCGCGGCTGATGGTTTCGTCATAGGTGGCATGCAGGCGCCAGGGCCATTGGTTTTGCACCAGCACGCGCACCACATCTTCCAGCTCGGTCTCCATCTGCGGGGGCATGTCGGGGCGGGGCTGGCGAAAGTCCTCAAAGTCAGCGGCTGAGTACACCAGCATCTCGCCGGCGCCATTGTGGCGGAAGTAGTCGTTGCCCTGCTTGTATTTCACCGACTGGGTCCATTGCAGAAAGTCGTCCTTCTCTTGCTTGGGCTTTTGCGTGAACAGGTTGTAGGCCAGGCGCACGGTGATCTGGCCTTGCTGGTTCAGTTCTTCGATGACTTGGTAGTCATCGGGGTAGTTCTGCGAGCCACCACCGGCGTCGATGACACCGGTGACGCCCAGGCGGTTGAGCTCGCGCATGAAGTGGCGCGTGGAGTTGACCTGGTACTCAAAGGGCAGCTTGGGGCCCTTGGCCAAGGTGGAATAGAGGATGGTGGCATTGGGCTTGGCCAGCAGCAGGCCTTGCGGGTTGCCCTGGCTGTCGCGCACGATCTCGCCGCCCGGTGGCTGGGGCGTGTCGCGGTGGTAGCCCACGGCGCGCAGCGCAGCGGCATTGAGCAAGGCGCGGTCATACAGGTGCAGCAAGAAGACGGGCGTGTCCGGCGCAATCGCATTGATCTCGGCCAGGGTCGGCAGGCGCTTTTCGACAAACTGGTGCTCGGTAAAACCGCCCACCACGCGCACCCACTGCGGCGCCGGCGTGATCGCCACCTGCTGGCGCAGCATCTCCAGCGCATCGGCCAGCGACCGCACCCCGTCCCAGCGCAGTTCCATGTTGAAGTTCAGACCGCCCCGGATCACATGGGTGTGGTTGTCAAACAGCCCGGGCAGCGCACTGCGGCCTTGCAAGTCAATCTTGCGGGTGCCGCTGCTGGCCAGCGCCAGCACCTCGGCATCACTGCCCACCGCCACAAACTTGCCATCGCGGATGGCCACGGCGCTGGCCGTGGGCTGGGCCTTGTTCAAGGTGGTGAAGCGGCCGTTGTGAAAAATGGTGTCGGGGCTGGAGGGGGTCATGGCAGTGGCGGGAGGTGGCGGGTGGTGCGGGATGGCGGGCGGCGGTTGGGGGGTGCTGCCCCCACCTAAAAGCGATTAAACAGCGGGCTTGGGGCCGATGGTGTTGCCGTGCTGTGCACGCTCTGGCGCCTTGTGCACCATCGTGTAGGCATAGTCCACGCCCATGCCATAGGCGCCGGAGTGTTCACGCACGATGTCCATCACGGCGTCATAGGTCTCGCGCTTGGCCCAGTCGCGCTGCCATTCCAGCAGCACCTGCTGCCAGGTGACAGGCACCACACCAGCCTGCACCATGCGCTGCATGGCCTGGTTGTGCGCTTCGAGCGAGGTGCCGCCCGAGGCATCGGACACCATATAGATCTCGTAACCGGCGTCGTGCATGGCGCTCAAGGCAAAGGTGGTGTTGCAGACTTCGGTCCACAGGCCCGAGACGATGATTTTCTTGTGGCCTTTGGCAACGTTGGTGGCCAGCGCATCACGCACATTCTGGTCGTCCCAGGAGTTCATTGAGGTCCGCTCCAGGATGGGGTTGCCGGGGAAGACATTCAGCAGCTCGGGGTAGGTGTGGCCGGAGAAGCTGTGGGTCTCCACCGTCGTGATGGTGGTCGGCACGCCAAACACCTTGGCCGCCTTGGCCAGGCCCACCACATTGTTCTTCAGGGTCTGGCGGTCGATGGACTGCACGCCAAAGGCCATCTGCGGCTGCTGGTCGATAAAGATCATCTGGCTGTTGGCGGGGGTCAGGACTTCGAGGAAAGATTTGTTGGTCATGGTGCGTGCTCTTGAACGGTTTAAAACGGGAAGGACGGTTTCTACAAAGGATCTACAGGTGCTCAGTTCAGGGCCGGTGCATCCACCAGCACGATCTCGGTGTCTTCCGTGGCGGTGATACGGATCGTGGTCTCGCCATGGATGGCGGCACCATCGCGGCTGGACAGGGCCACACCGTTGACCGAGGCACTGCCCTTGGCAAGGACCAGGTAGCCGTAGCGGTCGGCATGGTCAAAACCGTAGTCCAGGCTTTCGCCGGCCTTGATCGTGGCGCCCAGCACCCGGGCATTGGCACGGATGGGCAGGGCGTCGCCGTCGCCGTCCATGCCGCTGGCCAGGGTGACGAACTTGCCGCTGCGGTCGCCCTTGGGGAAGGGCTTGGCGCCCCAGCTGGGCTTGTCGCCTTGGCGGTCGGGGAGGATCCAGATCTGGAAGATGCGGGTCGTCGTGGACTCCAGGTTGTATTCCGAGTGGCGCACGCCGCTGCCGGCGCTCATCACCTGCACATCTCCGGCTTCGGTGCGGCCCCGGTTGCCCAGGCTGTCTTCGTGGGTGATGGCACCTTCACGGACATAGGTGATGATTTCCATGTCGGCATGGGCGTGGGGCGGGAAGCCGGTTTGCGGCGCGATGGTGTCATCGTTCCAGACCCGCAGCGCGCCCCAGTTCACGCGCTGGGCATCGCGGTACTCTGCAAAAGAGAAGTGGTGCTTGGCATCGAGCCAACCGTGGTTGGCACCGCCCAGGCTGTCAAAGCTGCGTCGTTCAATCATGTCTTTCTCCAGGTGTTTTGTCGTCGATGAAGAAAGTGTAGGTCGCCTTGACTATGATTAAAATAGAAAATATAGAAAAGCATTCATTCCATATTTGATGTGATAAAGAAAGCGATAAAGCATGAGCAAGCTGCCTGACCTAGAGGCCTGGGCCATTTTTGCCAAGGTGGCCGAGACGGGATCGTTCGCCCGCACCGCCGCCGAGCTGGCGCTGTCGCAGGCGACGGTGTCCAAGGCCATCACACGGCTGGAGGGCCGCATGAAGACCAGCCTGTTCCACCGCACATCCCGCCGCATGGCGCTGACCGATGCTGGCAGCAGCGCGCTGGAGCGGGCCACGCGCATCCTGCAAGAGGGCGAGGCGGTGGAGGCCGACATCACAGACCGCTCCAC
Source organism: Comamonas sp. BIGb0152 (assembly GCF_024809975.1). Taxonomy (GTDB): domain Bacteria; phylum Pseudomonadota; class Gammaproteobacteria; order Burkholderiales; family Burkholderiaceae_C; genus Comamonas. The sequence goes on along the minus strand of NZ_JANUDY010000006.1, from coordinate 131,220 downwards.
CAGCCTGCGCGGCCAGATCCGCATTGCCGCGCCTATGTCGTTTGGCATTGCGCGGCTGTCGCCCATCCTGCCCAAGTTCATGCAGATGCACCCGGATGTGGAGCTGAACCTGCACTTTGCCGACGAGCAGGTGGACCTGATCCGCGACCGCTTTGACCTAGCGCTGCGCATTGCCAACCTCAGCGATTCCAGCCTGATTGCGCGCACCCTGTGCAAGGTGCGCATCTTGCTGGTGGGGTCACCGGCCTACTTTGAGCGCCATGGCCACCCCACGCACCCGCGTGACCTGGCGCAGCACAAGGGACTGCAGTACAGCCTGGCGCGCTATGGCAGCAGCTGGCGCTTTCGCCATGCGCGGCATGGCGAGTACACGCAGGTGATGCCGATACAGATGCAGGTCAACAATGCCGAGGCCTTGCAGCCGGCGCTGCTGGCGGGCATGGGCCTGGCGCTGCAGCCCTCATTTTTGGTGTGGCAGGAGCTGCGCGATGGCAGCCTGCAGACGGCCATGCCGGGCTGGGAGGCCGATGTGCTGTCGCTGAACATCGTCACCCCGCCGGGCCGCAGCCGGCCCGCGCGCGTGCAGGCCTTTATGGACTATGCCGCCCAGCAGTTCATGAACGAGCCTTGGGCGGAGCTGTCGGAGTACCTGGCCCAGAATCCGCTGGCAGATTGAGGCGAGGGCAAGCTTAGCGCGCTGCTGCTGCAGCAGGCTTGCGCGGTGGGCGACGGCCCCAGTTCATCACGGCGGTGCCGACGATCGCCATCGCGCCACCGGCCAGCATCGATGCATCGACCTGCTCCCCCAGCCACAGGGCCGAGCAGGCCACGCCAATCACCGGCACCAGGGTGATATAGCCCGATGCGGCCCCGGCGCCCAGCGCCTTGACGCCGTCAAAATACCAGGCGTATGCCAAGGCGGTGGAGCCCCAGGCCAGGAACAGCAAGGCGCCCCAAGCGGGCAGGCCGGCATCCACGGCCTTGGCCATGCCCTGCGGCCCTTCCACCACCAGGCTGGCGACCATCAGCATGACGGCGCCGATGCTGGCAGTGACGGCCGTGGTGGACAGTGCATCGACCCCGGCGAGAATGGCCCGGCCTATCAAGGTGTAGCTGACCCAGCAAGCCACGCAGCCCAGGATCAGCAGCTCGCCATGGCCCAGGCCACCGGCCAACAGCTGGACCGGATCGCCATGCGAGATGACCAGCACAGCTCCGAGAGCGGCCAGCACCATGCCCAAAGCAATGCTGCGGTTGATGCGTTCCTGAAAAATCCATACCGCCAGCAGCAAGGTGAGCACCGGGTTGAGCGTGATGACCAGGGCCGCCTTGCTGGCGGGCAGGTACTGCAGGCCGCTCAAAAAACAGGCCGCGTAGCCAAACACCCCGGTGGTGGCGGCGGCCACCATGCCCAGCCAGCGCTTGGGCGACCAGTGCTTGAGGCCGGCCATGCCGCCAACGGCATACAGCCATACCAGCAGCACCAGCGCCGCCAGCACAAAGCGCAGGCCCGATGCAGCCAGCGGCGGCATGTGCTGGGCGACCATGCGCCCGCTGGGCCAGGAGGCGCCCCAGAGCAAAGCCATGCCCATCAAGCGCAGGTGTGACGAGGCCTGCGGGCCGAGAATATTTTGTAGATGCATGTTTGGATGGCGCACCCGAGCGAGGCGCATGTAGCCTGCTCTCACAGGCTCGGGGGCGACTATAGCCACTGTGTGGGCTTTGTGGTTGGCAGGCCGGGGACAGGTGACCAAGGCCAGGGGCTAAGCAGCGGCCGCCGTCCGGGCGGTGGCTGTTGCGTGTTGGCTGCAAACCGGCCTGGGCGATGGTGGATACTGCGCGACAAGCGCGCGTTCTCAGCCGCCCGCAAGCGCCGCTATAGTGGCAGCTGCCCGACCTTTCACTACCGTTTTTCCCACCCCTGCAAGGAGACTCCCATGTTCAGCCACATCATGCTCGGCACCAGCGATCTGGAGAAATCACGCCAGTTCTATGACGCCTTCCTCGCCGAGCTGGGCGTGCCCGCCGGCGCCGCCAACAAGAACCGCTATTTCTGGCGCGGCAATGGTGGCACCTTCAGTGTCAGCACCCCCATCAATGGCGAGCCTGCCTGCCTGGGCAATGGCAGCACCACCGGCTTTGCCGCCAGCAGCCCCGAGCAAGCCAATGCAGCCCATGCTGCGGGCCTGGCCCACGGCGGCGTGACCTGTGAAGACCCACCGGGCTGGCGCGGCGAAGGCCCCGCAGCCCTGTACCTGGCCTACCTGCGCGACCCCGATGGCAACAAGCTCTGCCTGGCCTACCGCCAGCCCAAGCCCTAAGAACCCAAAGTAAAAACGCCCCGCTACTTGCGGGGCGTTGTCATGGCCAGTGTCACACCTTGGCGCCGCGTTTGCCGCCCAAGGTGATCCAGGTCAGCAGCACGCCGCACAGCGCGCCGGTGGCCATGCCCACTACCATCGGCAAGGGCTTGCCGCTGGAGAACACGCCCACGATTTGCATGGCCACCGCACCGGTCAGCATCTGCAAGGTACCCAGCAAGGCCGAAGCGGTGCCGGCAATCTGACCATGGGCTTCCAGCGCCAGCACCGAGGTGGTGGGGATCACCAGGCCCATCAAGCCGCTGGCCACAAAGTACAGGCCAATCAACACCGCGAGCTGGTCGCCGCCCATCAGGTAGTAGGCCAGCAGGCAGCACATCACCACGCCGCTGGCAGTGGCGGCCAGCTTGACGACGGGCACCAGGCCATAGCGCTTGCCCAGCATGCCGGTGAACTGCGCAGCCCCAATAAAGGCAATCGCATTGAACGCAAAGGCCAGGCTGTACTGCGTGGTGCTCAGGCCATAGTGGTTGATCAGCACAAAGGGCGAGCCGGCCAGGTAGACAAAAAAGCCGGCCATCGCGCAGGCGCCGATAAACACCAGGCCCAGGTAATGCCAGTCGCGCAGCAGCAGGCCATAAGCTTTGAGCACGCCGCCCAGGCTGCTGTCCACGCCGCTGCTGGTGGCGCGGGTCTCGGGCAGGCCACGGGCCATGGCCACCATGCCGATGAGGGCGGCCACCGCCACCACCCAGAACACCATGCGCCAGCCGCCCAGCGCAATCACCCCGCTGCCGGCCAAGGGCGCGAGGATGGGCGAGACGCTGAACACCAGCATCAGCAGCGACATCATGCGGGCGGCCTCATGGCCGGTGTGCAGGTCACGCACCACGGCGCGCGGAATGGCCATGCCAGCTGCCGCGCCCAGGCCCTGGATAAAGCGCAGCACCACCAGGGTGTGGATGTCTTGCGCCAACGCGCAACCGACGCTGGCCAGCACAAAAATGGCCAGACCCAGGTACAGCGGTTTCTTGCGGCCCCACATGTCGGCCAGGGTGCCAAACAGCGGCTGGCCCACGCCCAGCGCCAGGAAGAAGGCCGTCAGGCTGGCTTGCACCGCCCCGACGGGCGCTTGCAGGCTGGCGCCAATCTGCGGCAAGGCCGGCAGGTACATGTCGATGGCAAAAGGGCCAATAGCGGATAACAAGCCCAGGATGAACACCAGGCGCAGGGAAATGGATGAAGGCATACACGTTGCAGACACGCAGGCGGGTGGCCGGCGTGTCTTCATGAAGAGGGTCGATGGGGGAGAAGGCGCTGTGGCGCGGGCCCTGGGGGCTCAGGCGCCGAGGCTGTCGGTCACAGCCGGTGCATCTCGATAGATTTCCATTATCCCACCCTCCTTCCAACGCTGCAGCGCAGGGCTTTCAGCCAGCAGTTGGCTGGCCGTGCCGCGCCAGGTGCTGTGTTGCAAAGGCCTCGTACCAGGGCAGGCAGCCGGGGTTGGCCATGGTCTGCGGGTTCAGCACCTGCTGCGCGGGCTGGCCCAGCAGCAGTTTTTTGATCGGCAGCTCCAGCTTCTTGCCGGTCAGGGTGCGCGGTACCTCGGCCACCTGCACGATGGTGTCGGGGATAAAGCGGGGCGACAGCGCGGTGCGTATCGCCTGCTCGATGCGGCCCTGGATCGCGGCATCCAGCACCAAGCCGTCTTGCAGCACCACAAACAGCGGCATATAGCTGTCGCGGCCCAGGTACTCCAGGTCGATCACCATCGAATCCTGCACCTCGGGCAGGGCCTCGATGGCGTTGTAGATCTCGCTGGTGCCCATGCGCAGGCCCTGGCGGTTGATGGTGGCATCGCTGCGGCCATAAATCACGCAGCTGCCGTCGCCGTTGATCTGAATCCAGTCGCCATGCCGCCAGATGCCGGGCCAGTGGTCGAAATAGCTGTCCAGGTAGCGCTGCTGGCCCGGGTCGTTCCAGAAGTACAGCGGCATCGACGGTATGGGCCGCGTGCAGACCAGCTCGCCGACTTCGTCGCGCACGGGCTGGCCTTGTTCGTTCCAGGCTTCGACCGCATGGCCCAGCCAGCGGCACTGCATGCGGCCAGGGGCCTGGGGCAGGCGGCGGTTGCCGCCGATAAAGGCGCCGCAAAAATCGGTGCCGCCGGAGATATTGCACCAGAAGACCTCACCCGCACCGGCCGCCTGCAGCTGGGCGCTGCCCCAGCGCTGCACCTCGGGGGCGAGGGGCGAGCCGGTGCTGCCCAGGGTGCGTACCTGCTGCAGGCCGGGGATGGTGCCCACCTCCAGCCCGGCCTTCATGCAGTTGCTGAAATAAGCGGCACCCGCGCCAAAGATGGTGGTGTGGTGCCGCGCCGCAAAGCGCCACAGCACGCCCCAATCGGGCTGGCTGCTGCTGCCAGCCGGGTGGCCGTCAAAAATGGTGATGGTGGTGCCAAACAGCAGGCCGCTGACCTGGATGTTCCACATCACCCAGCCGGTGGAGCTGTACCAGAGAAAGCGCTCGCCCGCGTGGCTGTCGCTGTAGCTGGCGCCCAGGTCGTTGTGCAGCCCCGCCACGTGCAAGGCCAGCAAAATACCGCCGGTGCCATGCACGATGGGCTTGGGCAGCCCCGTGGTGCCGCTGGAGTAGACGATCCAGATCGGGTGGTCAAACGGCAGCCATTCGGGCTCGAAGGCGGCCACGGCCTGCGCATCCTGGCCGCTGGTGGCCCAGTCCCAGCTGTGGCTGCCGACCTGGGCGGCGGCATAGGGGCTGCGCACGGTAATGCAGTGCTGCACCGTGGGCAGCTCGGCCAGCAGCGCCTGCACCACGGCACTGCGGTCCAGCGGTTTGCCGCCGTAGTACACGCCATCGACGGCGATCAAGGCCTTGGGCTCGATCTGCTTGAAGCGATCGACCACGGCGGCCACGCCCATGTCGGGTGCGCAGACGCTCCAGATGGCACCCAGGCTGACACAGGCCAGCATGGCGACCACCGTCTCGGGGATGTTGGGCAGGTAGGCGGCCACGCGGTCGCCCCGGCCGATGCCCAGGCCGCGCAGCGCCAGCGCGACGGAGGCCACCTGGCGCTGCAGCTCGGGCCAGTCCAGCTCACGCACCTGGCCCAGCTCGTTGTCGCTGATGATGGCCGGCACGCCGGCCCGTTGCGCCGCCGCCGTATGGCGCAGCAGCTGGCGCGGCAGGCTGACCTGGGCGCCGCTGAACCAACGCGCATGGGGCATGGGGTCGTCGCTCAGCACCTCGGTGATGGCGGTGGGTGATTCGAGCTGGTAGTAATCCCAGATGCTGCGCCAGAATGCAGCCAGGTGCTCGACCGACCAGGCATGCATGGCCTCATAGCTGTCAAATGGCAGGCCGTGTTGCTGGCTGAGCCACTGCTGGTAGTGCTGAAGTTGGGGTTTGGGGTGGAGGGCTGGGGTGTTCATGGCAGATGAGAATGCGTGTGCCGAGCGTACGCAAAGCGGCGTGAGCTTGCACGGGGGTTAGCACGCAAGCTGTCACCCTGGCAGCAGCCGCGCAGCCGCGCAGCCGCGCAGCCGCCGAGCCCTGGCCTGCAGTTCTGGCCGCTGCAATGTTATTTTTTGTCAGCATCTCCGCGCTGTTTGCGTTGGCACCCTGCGGGTTGCTGGCACAATTCCCGCCCGGGTACTGACGGCTGTGCTGGGGCTTTTCCTACAGCGCGCGTGCCGCCCTGCGGGCGATCATCGGTTCGCAGGCGCTGCACTTGTGAAGGGCCTGCAGGTAGCCCAGGCATGGCGAGGGGCTGGAGATGGAGATAGAGGAGCGAGGCAGCGGCAGGGCAGGTAGAGTCCGGGTCAGCCAGCGCCAAGCACAGGCAAGCGTGCTGCAGCGATATGTGGGGATTGGTCACAAAATAAAGCATCCATCCCGGAACTAAATCGATAGGCTGCACTTCTTATCCGTCGCGCTTGGCCGCACAGATTTTTTTCTCCGCTGCGTCCTGCCAGCCAGGGACAAACAGGGCCTGACCAGGCCCGTCCGGTCAGCTTGAGCGCCGCTTGGCGCGTTAAGCACAGATGTTTATTTCCCCAGCACGCGCTGTCTTGGCAAGGCCTCCGGGCCATGGCCTCGGCAGCGCATAGATGGCATGAAGTCTGGGAGTGCAGCAAAGGCGATGGCCCGCTGCGGTTGATGGGAGATCATTGGTTTTGTCTGGATTCCGTTTGAAATACAACCCTGCGCTGGATGGCATGCGCGCAGTGGCGATTGTCCTGGTGTTCTTGTCGCACGCCCATGCGCCTATGTTTGACGGCGCCTTCTTTGGGGTGGACCTGTTCTTCGTGCTCAGCGGCTTTTTGATCACCTCGCTGCTGCTCAAGGAGCACCAGCAATCGGGTCGCCTCGACTTTTGGCGCTTTTACCAGCGCCGCTTTTTGCGCCTGGCACCGGCCTTGCTGCTCTTCCTGGCTGCCTACTGGCTGTTTGCCCCGCTGATCTGGCCGGGCATCGAGGATGTGAACCAGGATGTGCTGGTCTCCGCGCTCTACCTGGCCGATTACGGTATTGCCTTCTTCGACAGCCCAGACACCTTGTTGCATATGTGGTCGCTTTCGGTGGAAGAGCACTTCTACCTGGTCTGGCCGCCGCTGTTGGTGCTGCTGCTGGCGCACACCGCCCGCAAGCAACTGTGGCGGCCCATCATGCTGCTGGTGGCGCTGATGTTTGTCTGGCGCGCCTACTGGGTGGCCCAGGGCCAGCAGTTCTATGAGATCTTCTTCCGCTTTGACACCCGTGCCACTGGCATGCTGCTGGGCAGCGCGCTGGCCGCCGTAGCCGTGCACCGCCCCGCCTGGATGGATGCCTTGCATGCCCGCCAGAAATACCTGCTGTGGCTGCTTCCGGTGCTGCCCTTTGCGGTGATTGGCTACCAATGGGATGACGCAGGCGCGCTGCTCTGGGGCTTTGCGTTGGTGGAGCTGGTGGCCGCTGCCGTCATCGTTGCCGTGGTCAAGCAAAAGGGGGTGTTGTTCGACATGCTGAGCCTGCCCGTGCTGGTGTGGGTGGGCAAGATGTCCTATGGCATCTACCTCTGGCACTACCCGGTGGTACGCCTGCTGCGCGCCCACACCGACTGGCAGTGGGTGGTGTTGCTGGGCTTGCCGATTTCGGCGGCCTTTGCGGCGCTGTCCTTCTACACGGTGGAGCGCTGGGCGCTGGGCTGGCGCGACCGCGCAGGCAGCAAGCCCATGGCGCAGCCAGCGGGCTCGCGCACCGCTTAAGAGTCGCTAACACGACCCAGCAAACCGCAGGTTGGCGGTTGAGACTAGGCGTCCTGCCGCAGGCAGTACAGTAGTACGACAAGGCAGGGCAACGACGTATCAAGGGTTGTGTTAGCGACTCTAAACCTTTGCCAACCAGAACAAAGCCGGGCCTTGCCCGGCTTTGTGGTTTCTGCATGGTACAAACCGTTTTTGACCCTCTACAGGCCCCTGCCATGACCACTGCTTCCGCACCTTCGTCCATTGCCTCTGCCGACGAGGTCCTGCAATTTTGGCTCGGTGCCGCCCGCCCCAGCAACAGCGAGGCGCTGCAGTGCAAGCAGCAGTGGTTCAGCAAATCGGATGACCTGGATGCCCGCATTCGCCAGCGTTTTGAGCCGGCGGTGCAAGCGGCACTCCAGGGTGGCTTGGCCGGATGGGCCGACGGCGTCTGGGAGACGCTGGCGCGCATCCTCTTGCTTGACCAGTTCACGCGCAATATCTACCGGGGCACCCCCGCCTCCTTTGCTGGCGACCCTTTGGCGCTGCAGCTGGCGCTTGGCCTGTGCGACAGCGGGCAGGACCAGCAGCTGCCCGCCGTTATTCGGGTGTTTGTCTACCTGCCGCTGGAGCACGCAGAGGACCCCGCCCTGCAGCAGCGCAGCGTGCAGCTGTTTGCCCAGTTGAAGGACAGCCACCCAGCGCCCGACGAGCTGCAGGCCTACTTGCAGGGCACCTGGGACTATGCGCTGCGCCACCAGGCCGTCATTGCGCGTTTTGGCCGATTTCCCCACCGCAACGCCATTTTGGGCCGCAGCAGCACGGCGCAAGAGCAAGAGTACCTGGCGCAACCCGGCGCAGGTTTTTGAACTTTTAGCGCAAGTACAGTAGCCCTTGTCTCACAGACGCGGGGCTGCTGCGGGCTTACCTTGGAGGGGTAGTGTTCACAAAACAACCTCCCACACAAAGGAAGCCACGATGCTAGATAAATCCCGCACCCCGCTGGCGCTTGATACCAAGCGTCTCGACGCCGCCAAAAAGAGCCTGGAAGAAGGCGCTGTGCTGCCCGATGACTCTCCTTACCGTGAGGACATCATCCGCCTGCTCAATGACTCGCTGGCCACCGAGCTGGTCTGCATCCTGCGCTACAAGCGCCACCACTTCACCGCCACCGGCCTGGAATCCCCGGCAATTGCCGAGGAGTTTTTGGTGCATGCGCAAGAAGAGCAGGCCCATGCGGACCGCATTGCGACGCGCATTGTGCAGCTGGGCGGCGAGCCCGACTTCAACCCCGACAGCCTGACGGGCCGCAGCCACGCCGACTACAACGACGACATGGACCTGCACGCCATGATCCGCGCCAACCTGGTGGCCGAGCGTGTCGCCATCGAGGCCTACACGCAGATGATCGACTTGATCGGTGACAAGGACCACACCACGCGCCGCCTGATCGAGCAGATCCTGGAGCAGGAGCAAGAGCATGCCGATGAGCTGTCGGACTGGATGAAAAAAGCCCGCTAAATACCTCTACCCCAACCGCAACCGAGTTGCGGTTTTTTTTATGCCAATAGAGTGATACACGGATGACCGATACAGAAGCAACGCGCAAGAACGCCAAACATCTGCTCTACCTGATGGTGAATGAGGAGCTGTTGCGGGCAGGCGATGGTTTGGATGCCCAGGCCCTGGGCAACGTGCTGGAGCGCCATGGCGTCAGCGCAGATGCACACCAGCCCGCGCTGGACTATGCCTGCGAGCAAGGCTGGTTGCAGCAGGGCGAGAACGGGCAGCTGCAGATCACCGAAACCGGCTTTGCATTGGATTGAGACGTAAAAAAACCACTGCTGGCTGACCAGCAGTGGCTATCAAGAGCACGGCCCAGACGCAATGGGACAAGGTCTGGCCGGGCTACGCACTAGGGATCCTCTGCATAACCCCCGCCCAGTGGAATGGACGCGGACCATCGGAGCCTGCGTTCAGGTCAAAGCAGGGCGTTTTGCAGAGGGGCCCTCAAGGCGTTGTGGGTGCTGTGCGGTTGCCCGCCTGGTTTCTTCAAGTCTTGAAAGCTATGCGCCCGCCGCAGTGGTGCTGCAGGGCGCATGGTTCATCGCTTATTCGCCGAAGGATTCGCCTTCAGGCAAGGTGCCGGCCACCAGTGCTTCATGGGCTTGCTGCTGCACTTGCGCACGGGTCAGGCCAGAGCTGCGGTTTTCTGCGCCGTAGGTGTTGAGGCGGTCGCCGATCACGGCCATGGCGCCGTTGCGCTGGGCTTCGCTCACCTGGGCCTGCACCTCAGCGCGGGTCAGGGTGCTGTGCGAAGCGGGGTAGGCGGGGTAGTCCGAGCCATTGCCCACGGGGGCGGTAGTGGCTGCGCTGGCAGCACCGGCAAACACCAGGCCAGCGGCCATCATCAAAGCAGACATATTGCGTGTAAACATGGTTTCTCTCCACGGACCCGTGCTGCCCGGCAAATCGCTGATGTGCGCGGGGAGAGCGGCGGTGTCCAAAATTGGTTGATCAGGGGGTGCGAGAGCGGCTGGCGCCAGCGCTCGGCTTGTTGAGGCCGCAGGCTTATTCGCCGAAGCTTTCGCCTTCAGGCAAGGTGCCGGCAACGCGGGCGTCATGGGCGGCTTTGACCACTTCGGCGCGCGACAGGCTGCTGCCCTTTTCAAAGGCATTGGCTTGCAGCTGGTCGCCCCTGAATAGCAGGGTGCCGTTCTTTTGCGCATCGATGAATTGGGCCCGCACTTCGGTGCGGCTTACGGCGCTGGTGGCGACGGTATGGGGGGCAATCGACTGGTCGCCTTCAAAGGGATTGGCTTGTGCAACACCGGCACCCAACATCAAAGCAGCGACACCGGCGATCGAGAAAATACGTGCGTTCATTTTTAACTCCTGGAGAACTCCAGCGACTCAACATGAGGGGCTGGTTCGCTCAACGGGTGGTGCAGTGCACCGTGTGTGGTTCTCGTTGATCGATGTAGTTAGTGTATGCAGTGCGGGGTGGCTGATAAATAGCCTAAATCGGAATAGATTGTTCTGAAAAACGGTCTAATGATTTTGGGGATGCGAGATCGTCCCACTGGCGTGTGATCGCGGGCCTATCCGCCGGAGAGGCCGGTGCGTAGGAGAAATCTGGCAAAACGCAGCTGCGGACTTGCCCGCGTGTGTCTTGGTTAACCCTGTCAGGGTAGACGCGAGATATGGCCGGCCATAGCCGGTGGATTCGCTTGCTTTATACGACAGTGACAGCGCTGTCACACAGGGTTTTGCAGGCGTTGGAGCTGCTGGTGCGCAGCGCTGTCCCACTGGGGCGGCAGCTGGTGCTTGGCCTGCAGGTAGTGGTGGGTGTAGATGTCGAGGTAGGTTTCCAAGGTCTGCGCGGCGCGCAGGTCGCCGGCTAGATCGAGGCAAAGTGCGGCCACCTCGGCTGTGCAGAAATGGTCATCGCGTTTGGAGCGCCGCAGCTGGTAGCGCGAGATCTGCTCGGGGCGCAGGCTGAGCACCGGAAAGCGGTCCAGGTAAGGACTTTTGCGGAACATCTTGCGCGCCTCGGGCCAGGTGGCATCGAGCAGGATGAACAGCGGCCTGCGGGCGGGTGCTGTATCTGCGCTGGGCTGTGCCTGTGCCTGGGCCAACTGCTGCACGGCGCGGCCTGGCTCATGCACAAACTCTTGGGGAAACACCACATAGGGCTGCCATTGCGGGTCGGCCAGCAGCGCCTCCAGCGCTGCGTCCACCTCCGTGCGGGACCAGCCAAACGCAAAGGTCTCGGCCACCACATCGGCAATCAGCCAGCCGGTATTGCTGGGCTTGAGCGGCTCGGCATCGTGCATCAACAGGCACATGCCTGCCGTGGTGGCCTGGGTGGGGCGCAGCGCGCACAAACAGTGGCTGGGGCGCAGCCGGCAGCCCTCGCAGCGCTCGCCCTTGGGGCCGCCACGGGCCAGAAAAGGGCGCGTGCTGCGTTGCAGGCGCTCGGCGCGCAGGCGCGAGACGGCATGGGGAGCGAGGGGGCCAGCGGCGCTGGCAGCAGGGGAGGAGGGCTGGGATGACACGGGCGCTATTGTCGTCGCCCCGTGTCGCCAACCCAAGGAGCAGGTTTAACGCCGCTCAGTTCTGCACCGCTTCCAGCGCAAACAGCGGCACCTCGGCGCGCCGGCTCAGCCACACGCCACCCCCCAGTTCGGTAAAGCCCTGGGCCAGGCCCCGGCGGTAAAGCTCGGCGCGGTGGCGGTACAGGCGCGGGTCGGTCAACTCGTCGTCGATGATGTCGCGCTCATAGTCTTCGCGTGCCACGGCTTCCACGTACAGGGCACCCCGGCTCAGCCGCCCCAGATTGGCCAGCGCCCGTTTCAAGTCGGACGGGCTCAGATACGGCAGCACGCCCTGGCAAATCACCAGGTCAAAGGGCTGGCCATCGGCCGGCGCATAGTCCACCACCGAGCCCTGCTCCCAGCCGTAGCGCTGGCACAGGTACTCGCTGTACTCCACCCCGTGGTAGCTGGCTTGCGGAAAGTGCTGCGCAATCGCATCGCGCCACAGGCCAATGCCGCAGCCCACATCCAGCACGCGCTGCACGGGCACGCGCACATACTGCAGATAGCTGCAGACAAAGGCGCCCAGGCGCGCGGCATGGGCGGGGTCCACCACACTGGTTTTCTTGTCGAAATAAAAGCGCTGGTAGTACGCCTCGTCAAACCATTGCTTGTCCGCTGATTGCACGCCTGTCCTTGATCGGTGCCATGCAGCTCGGGTGTGCCTGGCGCAGGCAGTATCGCGCAGATAGCAGGCGCGTGCAGGGCGCTGCGGTATTGGCGGGGCGCGCGTTCAGCGCGGAATGACGGACAGGTTCTCCGGCACGATCTGCTCCTGGCTGCCTGCGGGGCAAGGCGCGTCGGTGTAGATGGTCTGGCCGCCCAGCTGGCATTTGCGCGGGGCGGCTGCTGCCCGGGCCGGGCCCGTGCCACCTTCAGGTGCAGCACGCCGCGCCTGGCTGCGCTGCTGTTCTTCGGCGCTGGGCGGCGGTGGGGCGGATGCCTTGCGCCACAGCGCCGTAGCGGCCTGCTCGGCCTCACCAATGACAGCCGGGCCGCGCCAGGCGTACACGGCCGCAGCGGCCGCAGCCACCAAGGCCAGCCCCATCAGCAGGCGTTGGGCAGGGCGCAGGTACATGGCGATGGCAGCAGGGGGTGGTGCATGGCAGGCACTGTATCAGCCCCCTTGGTAGAAGCGCAAATCCAGGTACAACAGCAAGAACGCCAAGACACTGATGCCCCCATTAAGGCGCCGGGCCAACGGCAGGTAGGCGGCGCTGAAGTACCACTGCCGGTGCGCCGGCAGCTGGCGCAGTATGTGCAAAAGGGTCATCTCCTGCATATTGCTGAAATGCGGCTGGCTGTCTTTTTTGAGCTTTTGGATGATGGAGGCATCCGTCAGCATCACGGCCGACAGCACCGTGGCAATGATGACTGCGCCCAGCAGCCACTGCTGCCAATCGGGCGCCTGGAACCCCAGGCTGAACCAGTGGCTCAGCATCAGCACCGCCAGCACCGCAAACAAGCGGTAGAAGATGGCCTGCCAATGCGCCCGGCTGGGCTCGGCCACACGTCCCTGGCGGCGCGCCTGGCCGTCAATGATGCGGGCCAGCAGCCAGGCCATGCCATGAAAGCTGGCCTCCAGCAGCAGGTACACGCCCAAGGCCAGGGCCAGCAGTTGCAGTGGCTCGCCCTTTTCCATGGTCAGGGCTGCTGGCAGGCCTCAAGGGCGTTGGCGTGGAGGCGCATCAAGGCATCAGCTCACATGCTTGCCAACGATGCCGGCGATCTCGAACATGCTGATCTGGTCCTTGCCAAACAGCGGCTGCAGTTTGGCATCGGCGTTGATGGCGCGCTTGTCCTTGGCGTCTTGCAGGCCGTTGGCCTTGATGTAGTCCCAGAGCTTTTTGATGACCTCGGGGCGCGAGGTGGCTTCGCCACCAATCACGGCGGCCAGCGCGGGGCTCGGGGTCAAGGTGGCTGCCACTTTGCGCGGCGTTTTAGCAGCCGTCTTGGTCGCTGTTTTGGTGGCGGTTTTGGTCGCCGTCTTGGTGGCCTTCACGGCCTTGGCGCCGGTCTTGCTGGCGGTTTTGGTAGCCGTTTTGGTCGCCGTCTTTGTCGCAGCGCCCTTGCGCGGCGGGAACTTGCTGTCGCGCGGTTCGAACTCGAAGTTCACCTTGCCGGCTTCCTTGTCCCAGGCCAGGAAGGCCTTGAAGCTGCGGCGCGTGCGGTTGGAGACAAACTTGTCGAGCAGGTCGGTCTTGCCGGTGGCCAGCAACTTGGCCATTTGCTCGCGCTCAATGGGCTGCTGCAAGATGATCTGGCCGCTCTTGAAATCGCAGCTGGGCGTGGCTTGCTGGGCCGTGGGCACGGCCTTGCTGCAGACATAGTTGGCGCCGTGCTCGAACACGGGCGCGCCGCACTTGGGGCAGGCACCCAGGGTGTTCTGGCTGCCAAAGTCCACCAGCTCGCCCGATTCCTCGTCCGATTTGTTGTCGTCGAACAGGAACTCGAACTTGTAGTTGTTGTTGTCCTCGTCGCGCACGATGGCCACCTCGGCGGCAAAGGGCCAGCCGGCCTTGGAGCGGAAGCCATCGAGCGGGCCGATCTTGCGCTCGCGCAGCAGCTGGTCGGCCTCGCCGGCCTCGAAGGTGCGGCCCGCAGGCGATTTGGTGAACGAGAAGCCGCAGCCCTCACCCGCGCCGCCCACGCCCGTGCAGGTGTAGCGGCGGTAGTTTTCCTTGACCACGCCGCCGCAGTTGGGGCAGGGGGCCGTCAAGGTGGCGTAGTCACCCGGGATGGTGTCGCGGTCGTATTCCTTGGCTTTTTTGACCAGGCGCTCGGTCATGGTCTGGATCTCGGCCATGAAGGCTTCACGCGAGAGCTGGCCCTTTTCCATCTGCGCGAGCTTGTACTCCCACTCGCCAGTCAGGTCGGCGCGCGAGAGTTCTTCCACCTGCAGCCCGCGCAGCAAGGTCATCAGCTGGAAGGCCTTGGCCGTGGGGATCAGCTCGCGGCCTTCGCGCAGCATGTACTTTTCGGTCAACAGGCCTTCGATGATGGCCGCGCGCGTGGCAGGCGTGCCCAGGCCTTTTTCCTGCATGGCTTCGCGCAGCTCTTCGTCGTCGATCTGCTTGCCGGCACTTTCCATCGCGCCCAGCAGGGTCGCTTCCGAGTAGCGGGCGGGTGGCTTGGTCTTCAGGCCCTTGGGGTCCACCGGGTCAGCGGTGGGCTTCTCGCCGGGCTGCACCGGCACCAGGTTCTGGCCCTTGTCGCCTTCCTTGGCGTCTTCCACTTCGTGGGCCGCTTCCTTGCCGTAGATGGCCAGCCAACCGGGCTTGACCAGCACCTTGCCTTCGGTCTTGAAGTGGTGTTGGTCGATCTGGCTGACGCGCGTGGTGACCTGGTGCTCGGCGCTGGGGAAGAACACCGCCATGAAGCGGCGCACCACCAAGGTGTAGAGCTTGTGCTCGGCCTCGCTCAAGGCACCGGGCGCCTGCGTGGTCGGGATGATGGCAAAGTGGTCCGAGACCTTGCTGTTGTCAAAAATGCGCTTGTTGGCGCGGATGTAATTGGAGCCAATGGCCTGCTGCGCAAACGGCGCGAGCTGCTGCATATTGCTGTGGGCCAGCATCTCGAAAGTCTGCTGCGCCACGGGCAGGTAGTCTTCGGGCAGCGCGCGCGAATCGGTACGCGGGTAGGTCAGCGCCTTGTGGCGCTCATACAGGGCCTGGGCCAGGGCCAAGGTGGTCTTGGCCGAGAAGCCGAACTTGCTGTTGGCCTCGCGCTGCAGGCTGGTCAGGTCAAACAGCAGGGGCGATGCCTGGGTGGTGGGCCTGGACTCTTCGGTCACGGTGGCGGCTTTGCCGCGCACGGCGTCAGCAATGGCCTGGGCCTCTTGCTGGCTCCAGACCCGGTCGGCGCGGGCCTCTACGTCCTCGCTTTTCTTCCAGGCCGGGTTGAACCACTTGGCCGGGTAGGCGCCGGCCTGGGCGTTGAACTCGCCGTGGATTTCCCAGTAGTTGCGGCTGACGAACTTGCGGATTTTTTCTTCGCGCTCGACGACCAGCGACAGGGTGGGCGTCTGCACCCGGCCCACGGTGGTGAGGAAGAAGCCACCGTCGCGCGAGTTGAACGCGGTCATCGCCCGCGTGCCGTTGATGCCCACCAGCCAGTCGGCTTCGGAGCGGCTGCGGGCGGCATCGGCCAGGCCCAGCATCTGGTTATCCGAGCGCAGTTTGTTGAAGCCGTCGCGGATGGCTTGGGGCGTCATCGACTGCAGCCACAGGCGCTGGATCGGCTTGCCCAGGCCACCCTTGGCGCCACCGGCGTACTGCTCGATCAGGCGGAAGATCAGCTCGCCCTCGCGGCCCGCGTCACAGGCGTTGATCAGTGCGGTCACGTCTTTGCGCTTGGCCAGCTTGACGACGGCGTTCAGCCGCGTCTTGGTCTTGTCGACCGGCTTCAATTCAAAGTAGGGCGGGATCACCGGCAGATGCGCAAAGCTCCACTTGCCACGCTTGACATCGAATTCTTCGGGCGCCTGGATCTCCACAAGGTGACCCACCGCGCTCGTCACGATGAAGGTATCGGCTTCAAAGTAGTCGTCGTGTTTGGCAAATTGGCCTGCCACCGGCGTCAGCGCACGGACGATGTCTTGTGCAACGGACGGCTTTTCTGCAATGACCAGGGTCTTGGACATGGATTCACTCTCATCAAACTGGGGTCTGCCAGCACGGTAGTTTGCTGGCTCTTTGGGCACGCTCTTACAATGCACGCTTTACGCGCATGTGCGCGGCCGCCTGCATGTACGCATGCGCACATGCGCATGTGCTTATTTTTTAAAGTAGCAGAAAAAATCCCATGCCGAACCATGTTCCCCATTTTTCAACAGGTCGTCGTATCCAGGTACGGCGTTCGGGCGTGCACGGCAGGGGCGTTTTTGCGTTGCAGGATATCGCAGAAGGCGAAGTCATTGTCGAATATGCGGGCAAGGTCATCAGCTACGAAGAAAGCCAGCGCCGCCACCCGCATGACCCGGCGCATCCGAACCACACTTTCTTTTTCCAGATCGATGGCGACCGTGTCATCGACGGCGGCGACGGCGGTAACTCGGCCCGCTGGATCAACCACAGCTGCGAGCCCAACTGCTTTGCCGAAGAGGTGGACGACCGCATCTTTATCAGCGCGCTGCGCAATATCCATGCCGGTGAGGAGCTGGGCTACGACTACGGCCTGATCATCGAAGAGCGCTACACCGCCAAGCTCAAGGCCGACTACGCCTGCCGCTGCGGCGCAGCCGAATGCCGGGGCACGATGCTGGCGCCCAAGCGCGGCTGGAAGCCCAAGGTGCCCGCATCGGATTTGCCCGAGCCGGTGCTGCCCAAAAAGCGCAAGGCCAAGGCGGCTCCCGCCGACAAGGCCGCCAAGGCCGACAAGCCTGCAAAGCCAAAGACCAAGGCGAGCGACCAGGGCCTGGGCAAGGCGGGAAAAGACAAGCAAAAGAGCGACAAAAAAGCCAAGGCCGACAAAAAGAGCAAGGGCCACAAGGCCAAGGCGGGCGCATGAGCGATACACCGCATACCCCCATTCGCTGGCCCGCAGAGGCCATTTGGGAGGCAGTCGAGCCGCTGCTGCCAGGCTTCACCATCGAGGTGCTGCCCAGCATCGATTCCACCAATACCGAGCTGATGCGCCGCGCCCGTGCGGGTCGGCAAGAGCCCATCTTGCTGGTGGCCGAGCAGCAGACGGCAGGGCGCGGCCGCATGGGCAAGCCCTGGCGCAGCGAGGTCGGCGACTCGCTGCTGATGTCGCTGGGCTTGCCGTTGGCGCCGGCCGACTGGTCGGGCCTGTCGCTGGCCGTAGGCCTGTCGGTGGCGCAAAGCCTGCAGCCCCAGCTGCCACTGCCCGCTTCCAGCAGCCCAGCCATTGGCCTCAAATGGCCCAATGACCTCTGGCTCACCGGCGACCACAAGCTCGCCGGCATCCTGGTGGAGACCGCCAGCTTTGTCTCGGCCCGCAGCCATGCGGGCGATGGGCAGCAGCAGGCCGAGCGCTATGTGGTCATCGGCATTGGCATCAATGTGCGCGCACCGGATGCGCAGGGCCTGTCGACCGTGCCCGGCAGCCTGCAGATGCTGGACGGCCGCTGGGATGCGCCCCAGGCCTTGCAGGCCGTGGTGCCGCCGCTGGTGGCCGCCATTGCGGCCTTTGCGCGCCAGGGCTTTGCACCGCTGCAGGCGGCCTATGCTGCCCGCGATGCGCTGGCTGGCCGCGAAGTGGCTTTGAGCGACGGCAGCACTGGCCTGGCCCAGGGCGTGGCCGCCGATGGCGCTTTGCGCGTGCTGACCGCTGCGGGTATGGTCGACGTGACCAGCTCGGAGATCAGCGTGCGGCCCCAGGCCAGCGCTGTTTGAACACACACAGGGAGAGCAGATGATTCGTTTTGCCATCGTGCTGCTGCTGCTGGCCAATGCAGGCTACTACGCGTTCTCGCAAGGCATGCTGCGCAGCCTGGGATGGGCGCCGGACAACCCCTCCGAGCCCGAGCGGGTGCAGCAACAGGTCAAGCCCGATGCGCTGCGCATTCTGAGCGCGCAGGAGGCGAAAGAAGCCAAAGAGGCCAAGGACACGCAACAGCTGCAGGCGCGCAATGCCACCGCCGAGGCCGCATCGCTGCCCGAGCCTGCCCCCGCTGCCGAGCAGCCGGCCGAGACGCCGGCCAAGGCCACAGCCGAGCCGGACAAGTTGGCCGCCAAACCCGCAGACAAGCCCCAGGACAAACCGGCAGACAAACCCGAGAAGCCCGAGAAAAAGGAATGCCTGGTGGCTGGCAGCTTTGATGCCAAGCAGGTCGATGCGCTGCGCCTGCAACTGGCCAAATTGCCCGAGGGCAGCTGGCGGCTGGATTCCAGCACCAGCGCCGGCCGCTGGATGGTCTATGTCGGCAAGTTCAGCAGCCAGGAGGCGCTCGATACGCGCCGCGATGAGCTGCGCGCACTCGATGTCAGCACCGACCGGGCGCGGGTCGCCAGCCTGGAGCCCGGCATCTCTTTGGGGCGCTTTTCCAGCGAAGAGGCGGCCGAGCGCCATCTGGCCGCGATCGGCAAAAAAGGCGTGGGCGGTGCCAAGGTGGTGGTCGAGCGGCCCGAGACCGTCAGCTACAGCCTGCGGCTGCCCAAGCTCGATGCCGCTACCAAAAAGCGCGTGCAAAGCTGGCATGT
Source organism: Comamonas sp. BIGb0152 (assembly GCF_024809975.1). GTDB lineage: Bacteria > Pseudomonadota > Gammaproteobacteria > Burkholderiales > Burkholderiaceae_C > Comamonas. The sequence continues at coordinate 112,393 of NZ_JANUDY010000006.1, read as the reverse complement.
GATGGACGGCAAGGACCTGCGCAGCTGCTCCTGATCGCAGATCGGATCAGTCGGAGCTGGGGGGTGCCAGCGTGGTGGGAAAGCAGACGCTGAATACCACGCCACGCAGCGGCTGGCGCGGGTGGGCATCGTCCAGCGTGACGCTGGCGCCATGCTGGCGGGCGATCTCCTGCACGATGGGCAGGCCCAGCCCGGAGCCATCCACTTCGCTGCCCAGCACGCGGTAGAACGGCTGGAAGATGCGTTCGCGCTCTTCCTCGGGGATGCCGGGGCCGGAGTTTTCGACCTGCAGCACGATCACATGGCCAAAGCGGTCGGCCATCAGGCGCACATTGATGATGCCCGGCGCACTGGCGCTGGACGGCGTGTAGTTGATGGCGTTGTCCAGCAGGTTGCGCACCAGCTCGCCCAGCAAGGTGGCATTGCCATGGACCCAGACCTCGCGGTCATCGACCTGCATGCCTTCGTAGCCCATGTCGATGTGCTTGGCCAGGGCCCGGTCGATGCCGTCATGCATGGCGTCCAACACGATCTCTGCCAGGTTGCAGGGCGTGCGCTGCAACAGCGCGCTGGGCCCCTCGGCACGGGCCAGCGACAGCAGCTGGTTGACGGTGTGCGTGGCGCGCATGCTCGATCGGCCAATTTGCTGCAGGGACAGCTTGAGGTCGTCCTCCTTGGCGTCGGCGCGCTGGGCCATCTCGGCTTGCATGCGCAGGCCAGCCAGCGGCGTCTTGAGCTGGTGCGCGGCATCGGCCAGAAAGCGCTTTTGGGTGGCCAGCGAGTGGTTGAGGCGCTCCAGCAAACCATTGACGGAGTCCACCAGGGGCACCACTTCCAGTGGCACATCCTTGTGGTGGATGGGCGAGAGGTCCTCGGACTTGCGCGCGCGGATGCGCTCTTCCAACAGGTGCAGCGGCTTGATGCCGCGCGCCAGTGCCAGCCAGACCAGCAGCACCGCCAGCGGCAGGATGACAAACTGCGGCAGCATGACCCCCTTGATGATTTCTGTCGCCAGCACACTGCGCTTTTCGCGGGTCTCTGCCACCTGGATCAGCGCCAGATTGGGCTCGGGCAGGGACAGCTGCACCCAGATCCAGGCAATGCGCACATCCATGCCGCGCAGCTCGCTATCGCGCAACTGCACGATGCCGATGCTGCGCTCCAGGTCCTTGCCTGGCAGCGGCAGCGCCGATTCACCGGCAAGAAATATGCCGGCCGGCGTGGTCACCTGGTAGTAAACGGTGTCAGCGTCGTCGGCGCGCAGGATCTCGCTGGCGGGCTGGGGCAGGTTGAAGTAGGTTTTGCCGCCTTGCACACCGACGAGCTGGGCGAGTGCATGGGCGTTGTACTCGAGCGCGCGGTCAAAGGGCTTGTTGGCCAGGTCCTGGGCCACCAGCCAGGTCAGCGCCAGTGATACGGGCCACAAAAGCAGCAGCGGCGTGAGCATCCAATCGAGGATCTCACCGAACAAAGAACGCTGCTCGCTGCGAAACAGGGCCAAGGCTGTCCTTGCGTGGATGGGGGCCGGGGGCGGTCATCGCCCCACTGCGGCCGGGTGGGTGGCTGGCTGGGGCTCAGTGGGGTGCGGGTGGCTGGATTTTCTCCAGGCAGTAACCCAGGCCGCGCACGGTGGCAATGCGGATGGGGCCCTTTTCTATCTTCTTGCGCAGACGGTGGATGTAGACCTCGATGGCATTGGTGCTGACCTCCTCGCCCCATTCGCACAGGCGCTCGACCAGCTGGTCCTTGCTGACCAGGCGCCCCGAGCGCTGTAGCAGCACCTCCAGCAGGCCCAACTCGCGGGCCGACAGCTCCAGCATGCGGCCATCAAACGTGGCCACGCGCCCGGCCTGGTCGTAGGCCAGCGGGCCGTGTTGGATCAGGCTGGTGCTCATGCCCACGCCCCGGCGGGTGAGGGCTCGCACGCGGGCTTCCAGCTCGGACAGCGCAAAGGGCTTGGCCATGTAGTCGTCGGCACCCAGATCGAGGCCCTGCACGCGGTCGTCCACACTCTCGGCGGCGGTCAGGATCAGCACCGGAATGGCCGAGCCTCGGGCGCGCAGCTTCTTGAGCACCTCCAGGCCATGCATGCGGGGCAGGCCCAGATCCAGGATCAGCAGGTCAAAGGCGTTGTTGGCCATCAAGGCGGCATCGGCTTCGCTGCCGCTGGCGACATGGTCCACCACGGCGCCGGAGTTACGGAGACTGCGCAGCAGGCCATCGGCCAGCACTTGGTCGTCTTCTGCAATCAGTATTCGCATGCGGTCTCCTATCGGTGTTGTAGTCGTGATTTGGATGCTGCCAATGATTCTAGGTCAGCCCATGACCCTGATGGTCGCACTGGGATAGATCCAAGTGATGAAGGGGCGGCGGCAGATACACTTCCTCGAAGTGCCTTGCCGGTTGTTGCAACGATGTAAAGCTTGTGGAGATGTCATCAAGCGTTGGTGTAGCTCACTTACGATGGCGCCTCGTCCTGACCTGGGTATACGGGCAACAGGCCCGCAGTTGGTGGAGATGTTGGAGCAGCAAGGTGGTCATGAAAGCAGGGTCCCCGTTACGGGAGAAATGGCGCGCGTCGCTGCGGCAGCGGCGCCTGGCGGCGATGGTGGTGGTCTTGGCAGTGTTGGCCGCTTTGTATCTGCAATGGCCGCATATCGTGGCACTGCCCTGGCATGCCCATGCCTCGCCCTCCGCAGTCGCGGGGGAGCCTGCGGGGGTATTGCCCCACTACCGGGTCAGCATCGAGGCCAAGCCCGTTGCCGGTATTGCTGACAACCTCTCGGGTTTGACCTTCAGTACCAAGACCCAGACCCTGTTTGCCGTGACCAACCGGCCGCCCCAGATTGCCGAGCTGAGCACCGATGGCCGTTTGCTGCGCCTGGCGCCTTTGCTGGGTGCCGATGACACCGAAGGCATCGCCCATATCGAGGGCGATTGGTTTGCGATTGCCGACGAGCGCAGCAACCGCATCCACTGGGTGGAGTTTGGCCCAGACGTGCGCGAGGTCTCCCTGCAGGGCAGCCCCTACATTCAGCTGGGAGATATCTCCATTAAAAATTTTGCAGTTGAAGGCCTGGGCTGGGACCGCGAACGGCAGCAACTGGTGGCCGTGACCGAGAAATGGCCCATGCAGGTGCTGATGGTGGATGTACCGCTCTCCAAGGCCAAGCCGGGTATGGTTGATGCCAAGGTAAGCGGCTGGGATGTGCGTGCGCTGGAAGGATTGTCCAGCACGGACCTGGCCGCCGTTGAGGTGGATCCGCGCAGCGGCAACCTGCTGCTGCTGGGCGAAGAGTCATCGGTGCTGTACGAGTACAGCCGTGCCGGTGACTTGCTCAGCGTGATGCCGCTGTGGGCCGACATGAGCGGGCTGAAAAACACGATTCCACAGCCCGAAGGGCTGACCATGGACCCGGCCGGCAACATCTATGTGGTGTCCGAGCCCAACCTCTTCTACAAATTCGAACGCAAGCGCAGCTGAGCAAGCCCGAGCCTGAGCGCCACCCGTTCAGCTGTCCGCCCCATACACCTCCAGCCCCAGCTTGACCACGGTGGCGACTTGCTCGCCGACCTCCATGCGGAACTCGGCCTCGGCCTGCGTCACCGCACGCTCAAACGCCTGCAGCCACAGCAGGCCGGTATCGGTAAAGCGCACCGTGCGGGCGCGGGCATCGCGCGGGTCGGGCTCGCGGGTCACCAGGTTCCAGGCCTCGCACTGGTCCACCAGTTGGGCCATGGCCTGCTTGCTCATGCCCGCGCGCGCAGCCAGGTCCACCAGGCGGTCGCCGGCCAGCGACAGGTGCCGGGTGATGTGGATATGCGCGGCGCTGACCTGGTCGCGCTCGGCCAGGTGCGACAGCGCCAGCGGCACGGCCTCATCCTGGGCCATCAGCTGCAGCACCCGGGCATCAAAACGGCGCATCGCGTGGCCCAGCAAGCGGCCCAGATGGGTCAGGCGCCAGCTGTCGTCGGGCAAATGGGGCAGAAGAATGGGCATGGTCAGAGGGGCTCCGGCAGCTGAAAAAGTGCAGAGTCGCTATTGTGCATATAGTCAAGTAAACTGACTAAAAAAATGCTTCTATAAAATATACCCATCCCATAAACTACTGTTCAAGCATCCAGGCTGTATATGCAAACAGTTGGATCTCCAGATCGAAGACATGACCATTAAACGCAAGGAGAAATCCATGAACGCCACCGCCACCAAGCCCGAATCCAACAGCGAAAAAGCCAAGGCCCTGGCCGCCGCACTGGCCCAGATCGAAAAGCAGTTCGGCAAGGGCACCATCATGAAGCTTGGCGAAGGCGAAGCGATCTCGGACATCCAGGTGGTGTCGACCGGCTCGCTGGGCTTGGACATTGCGCTGGGCGTGGGCGGCTTGCCACGCGGCCGGGTCATCGAGATCTACGGCCCTGAATCCTCGGGCAAGACCACCTTGACCCTGCAGGTGATTGCCGAGATGCAAAAGCTCGGCGGCACCTGCGCCTTCATCGATGCGGAACATGCGCTGGACACCAGCTATGCCCAAAAGCTGGGCGTGAACCTGGGCGATATCCTGATCAGCCAGCCCGATACCGGTGAGCAAGCGCTGGAAATCGTCGACAGCTTGGTGCGCTCCGGCGCAGTGGACCTGATCGTCATCGATTCGGTGGCCGCCCTCACCCCCAAGGCCGAAATCGAAGGCGAGATGGGCGACCAACTGCCCGGCCTGCAGGCCCGTCTGATGAGCCAGGCGCTGCGCAAGCTCACCGCCACGATCAAGAAGGCCAATTGCATGGTCATCTTCATCAACCAGATCCGCATGAAGATCGGCGTGATGTTCGGCAGCCCTGAAACCACCACCGGCGGCAATGCGCTGAAGTTCTACGCCTCCGTGCGCCTCGATATTCGCCGCACCGGCACCATCAAGCGCGGCGATGAGGCCATCGGCAACGAGACCAAGGTCAAGGTGGTCAAGAACAAGGTCTCGCCCCCGTTCAAGACCGCCGAGTTCGACATTCTGTTTGGCGAAGGCATCTCGCGTGAAGGCGAAATCCTGGACATGGGCGTCACTGCCCGCATCATCGAGAAAAGCGGCGCCTGGTATGCCTACAACGGCGAGAAGATCGGCCAGGGCCGTGACAACTCGCGGGAGTTCCTGCGTGAGAACCCGGACCTCGCCATCGAGATCGAGAACAAGGTGCGTGAGAGCCTGAACATCAGCCTGCGCCCCGCCGAGGACGGTGTGGTGGAAGGCCCGGCCGCGACCGGCACGGAAGGCTGATCGCCTTTAAGCGCGAGGTCTGAAATAGCTGCTTGTGCACAGACGATGTGCGCAAGCAGCTATTTGTTTTATAGCAATCTGGATCCATGTCGTTTAGCAAACTCTCCCTCAAAGGCCGGGCGCTGCGCTACTTGGCGCAGCGCGAGCATTCGCGCGCCGAGCTGCTGACCAAGCTCGGCCCCCATGTGGAAGAAGGCGAGGACCTGCCTGCCGTGCTCGATGAGCTGGAAGCCAAGGGCTTTATCAGCGCCGAGCGCTTTGTGGACAGCGTGCTCCACACCAAGGCCGCCCGCTACGGTGCCAACCGCGTGCTGCAGGAATTGCGCCACAAAGGGGTGGATGCCGAACTGGTAGCCGATGCCCGCGAGCGCCTGCGCAGCACCGAGCTGCAGCGTGCCCGCGCGGTCTGGCAGCGCCGCTTTGGCACACCGCCCGAGAGCCCACTAGAGCGGGCCAAGCAGATGCGTTTTCTGGCCGGTCGCGGCTTTGGCGGCGATGTCGTGCGCAAAGTGCTGCGCGGCGCGGACGAGGATTAGCCGGCCACAAGTGCCTGCCGCCTGCTGCTAGGAGCCAAAGACCCAGCCCCGCACACTGCGCCCCTGCTGGGCGACAATGGCGCCCATGAGTACTGCCGAACAGCCCAACAACCCCCTCCATGGCCTGACCTTGGAGGGCATCTTGAACGAGCTGGTCGCGTACTTTGGCTGGGAAGAGCTGGGCGAGCGCATTCCGGTGCGTTGCTTTTGCCTGGATCCGAGCATCAACTCCAGCCTGCGGTTTTTGCGCAAAACGCCCTGGGCACGTGAAAAGGTCGAGGGCCTGTACCTGTTCATGCTGCGCGAGAAAAGGCGCAGCGGCGGCTGAGGGCTGTCCGCCAACAGCGGGGCTGCGCACCGCTGTGCAGCGCTGTCCTACCCGCAGGCCCGCTGTCAGGCGCTAGGCTAGTCGTCTGTGCAAGCAGGAGACCGACGATGACCGCGAAAAATACCGTATGCCTGTGGTACCAGGGTGATGCGCTCGATGCCGCGCAGTTCTATGCCCAGACCTTCCCCGACAGCAAGCTGGGCGCCGTGCACCGCGCGCCGGGCGACTACCCCGATGGCAAGCAAGGCGATGTGCTGGTGGTGGAGTTCACTGTGGCGGGCATCGCCTGCATTGGGCTCAACGGCGGGCCCCATTTTCAGCACAACGAATCCTTTTCCTTCCAGATCGCCACCGATGACCAGGCAGAGACCGATCGCCTGTGGAACGCCATCGTCGGCCATGGCGGGCAGGAAAGTGCTTGCGGCTGGTGCAAGGACCGCTGGGGCATATCGTGGCAAATCACGCCCCGCATGCTGACCGCTGCCATGTCCGACCCCGACCGCGCAGCGGCCAAACGGGTGTTCGAGGCCATGATGGGGATGACCAAGATTGATATTGCGGTGCTGGAGGCGGCCCGCAAAGGCTGACCGGGCGGGAGGCGGGGCTATTTGCCCCGGGTGCACCACCAGCAGATCAGCGATCCTGCCGTTACCAACGCCACCCCTTGCCAGAAGCTCCACGATGGCTGGACCTGCAGCCAGACTGTGCCCACCAGCGCGGACAGCACGGGGGTGAAGTAGGAGCCCACGGCCATCACCGTGAGGTTGCCGGCGCGCAAGCCGTGGTCCCAGCAGCTGTAGCCCAGAGCAGTCAGCCCGCTGAGCATGCACAGCTGCAGCAGCGCGGGCAGCGAAAAGTGCATGGCCGACTCATCGCTGAGCGCGTATTTGACCCAGAGCACCGCGCCCACGGCCCAGAGAAAGGCCGGCAGCGCATTGGCACCATGCGCATAGCGCTTGGCCAGGACTGAATAGCAAGGCCAGAGCCAGGCGGCCGAGAACGCCAGGCCATAGGCGAGCGGGTTGCTCAGCACATTGGCCCAGAGGCTGGCGATGGACAGGGCGCTGTCGCCCTTGAGCACCAGCACAATGCCGGCCATGGCCAGCAGCACCCCGGGCACCAGACCTGCGCGAAAGCGCTGCAGCCCAAAGGCGGTGGCCAGCACAATCGTCAGGCTGGGCCAGAGGTAGTTGATCATCCCCAGCTCCAGGGTCTGGCCCCGGTTGCTGGCAAAGCCCAGCGACAGCGACAGCGCTATCTCATAGAGCACAAACAGCAGGCCGCAGCCCCAGAGGTAGGCCGGGTGCATGGCGCGCAGCTGGGCCAGGCGCGGCATGCCAAAGCGCAGAGTTACCAGCAAGGCCCCCAGTGTGAACACCGCAGCGGCCCCGCCAATGGGGCCCAGGTGCTCGGCGACGCTGCGGAACAGGCCCACCGAGGTGGACCAGCACAGCACGGCCGACAGGCCAATCCAGGTGGCCCGTTGCGAAGGGACGGGGGAGGGGGGCATCAGGGAAGAAGACATGGGAAAGGGCAGGGGCAGTAGGCGCGCCCCGCATGCTAGCGAGAAACCGGCAGCCCTGCTGGCGATGCTGCCAGCCTGGCGTGACCCCATGAAGGCGCCGGGGTGCCGCCCTAGACCGCGCTCAGCGAGCGGGCCGGCGCTTAGGGATCCTCTGCATAACCCTCGCCAAGCGGGATGGACGCGGAACGGGATGAGACGCAAGGCGTCTTTTGCAGTCGAGCCGTAGCTATTGACAAGGAAGACAACGCAGCGGATCGCCCGAGCCCGCGTTCAGACCACGGCAGGGAGTTTTGCAGAGTGTCCTTAGGCGATGTGGCTGCCAAACACCAAGGCGGCGGCGATGGTGGCCACCACGGTGAGTACCGCAAACGCGATCAAGCCGCGCAGCTCCAGGCGCTTGTCGGCCTCTTGCTCAGCGGAGGTGGGGATATGGTTGGGGCGGGAATAGTCCATGGGCAGTTCGCAGAGAAGTCTATGGAGAAAGGCAACCCAGCCACTATAGTGCGCCGGGCCGCTTGGGGCACTGCGCGCTACCTAGGTGTTTGCATGTGTATACCAAACCGGCATCCATGCGGCAGCTGCCCCTTTATCCGGCCAGCTTTTTGCCATCGGCCACGGTGGGGCTACGGGTGTACCACCAGCAGACCAAGGATCCCAGCGTGACCAGCAGCACCCCTTGCCAAAAGCTCCACGAAGGCTGCACCTGCAGCCAGACCGTGCCCACCAGTGCCGACAGCACGGGCGTGAAGTACGAGCCCACGGCCATCACCGTCAGGTTGCCAGCGCGCAGGCCATGGTCCCAGCAGCTGTAGCCCAAGGCGGTGAGGCTGCTGAGCAATACCAGCTGCAGCAACGCCGGCGCTGAGAAATGCAAAGGCGGCTCGGGGCTGAGTGCGTACTTGATCCACAGCACGGCGGCCACGGCCCAGAGGAAGGCGGGCAGCGCATTGGCGCCCTGGGTGTAGCGCTTGGAGACCACCGAATAGCAAGGCCAAAGGCAGGCGGCGCACAAGGCCAGCGCATAGGCCAGCGGGTTGCTTTGCACATTGGCCCAGAGGCTGGCCAGCGACAGCGCGTTGTCGCCCTTGACTACCAGCACAATGCCCGCCATCGACAGCAGCACCCCTGGCACCAGGCCGGCGCGAAAGCGCTGCAGGCCCAGCACCGTGGCCATCACCAGGGTCAGGCTGGGCCAGAGGTAGTTGATCATGCCCAGCTCCAGGGTCTGGCCCCGGTGGCTGGCCCAGCCCAGGGACAGCGAGAAGGCCATCTCATTGAGCACAAACAGCAGACCGCAGCCCAGCACATAGGCCGGGTGCATGGCCTTGAGCTGCGCGGCGCGCGGCAGGCCAAAGCGCCAGGTCACCAGCAAGGCGCTGAGCGAGAAGACGCAGGCAGCCCCGCCAATGGCGCCCAGGTGCTCGGCAACGCTGCGGAACAGGCTCACCAGGGCCGACCAGCAGAGCACGGCAGAAAGCCCAATCAGCGTGGCGCGCTGGCTGGGCACAAGAGAAGGGGTGGACATGGAGAGGAGGGGATGCAGACGAGGGCGGCTCGCATCCTAGCGGCTATTGGGCGGCCCTGATGGGGCCAAGGGCTTGGCATCGCAAAACACTCGGATATGGCGCAGGCTGCGGCCTTGCAGCGGCCCGGCGTTCGGCAGCTTGGCCGTCCCCATTTACCTGCTTGGATCAGTAGCCGCGCACCCGGTCAAAGCAGTTGTCCAGCGCCTGCCCGGCCTGCCACTGCGCCATCGACAGGGCCACCTGGCGTGCCTTGGCGCGGCGGCTGGCGCTGGCGGCGATGTGGGGCGTGAGGATGACGCGCGGGTGCGTCCACAGCGGCGAATCGGCCGGCAAGGGCTCGGGCTCGGTCACATCCAAGAGCGCGCCGCCCAGCTGCCCGCTGTCCAGCGCTGCGACCAGATCGGTGCTGTTCAGCTGGCTGCCCCGGCCGGCGTTGACCAGCTGGGCACCGGCTGGCAGCTGGGCAAACAGTGCGGCATTCAGAATGCCCCGCGTCGACGGCGTATCGGGCAACAGGCAGATGAGCACCTGGCTGCTGCGCAAAAACGTGGGTAGCTCGGCCTGGCCGCAGTAGCTGGTCACCCCGTCGATCTGCTTGCGCGTTTGTGACCAGCCCTGCACCTTGTAGCCCACGGCGCGCAGCATCTGCGCGGCAGCGGCTCCCAAGGTGCCCAGGCCCAGAATGCCCACGCGCAGCTCGCTGGCCACAAACGGCGGGTTGAACTCGATCCACTGCTGCTGGCGGTGCTGGGCCAGGGCGCGGGGTATGTTTTTCTGCAGCATCAAGGTGGCCATCAGGCAGAACTCTGCCATGCGTTGCTGGGTTTCGCCCGTCACCATACGCACGATGGGCGTGTGCGCGGGCAACTGGCTGTCGGCCAGGATATGGTCCACGCCTGCAGCCGAGCTGAAGATGGCCTTGAGCTGCGGAAAGCGCGCCAGCCCGCCCGTGTCGGGCTCCCAGACCATCGCAAAGTCCACCAGGCTGCTGTCTGCGGGCGGCGTGTGCCAGTCATGCACGACCACATGGGGTGCGAACTCGGCAAACAAAGCCGTCCATTCCGGGATCGCAGCGCTGCCGCCGCTTTTGATGATGAGGTGCAAAGGGGTGCTGGAGGCCATGGCGGGGGGCGGTAGCGCTAGAAAGGTGGGAAGGCGGAAGAAAGGCGAACGGATTACATCGAGCGGGTGCGGTCCCCGGTGGAGAGCGCATGCATGGGGTGGCGCAAGGTCGGGTCAAAGGGGTTGACCTGCGCGCTCAGCGCGCGTGCCTCGCGCAGCAGCATGTCGCGCACGATGGGCAGGCGCTCATCGCTCAGGCGCGCGGTGTGCGTGCCGATCGACAGGGCGGCGACCACCTGTCCGCTGCGGTCAAACACCGGCACGGCCAGGCCGGCCATGCCTTCGAGCAGGCCGGAGTTCTTGGCGGTATAGCCCTGGCGGTGGGCCTTGTCGATTTCGGTGCGCATGTACACCTCGTCATAGACGTTGTAGTGCTGCATGCGCGGCAGGTTAAAGCGCAGCACTTCTTCGCGCTCGGCCTCGGGCAGGTTGGCCAAAATCACCAGCGAGCCCTGGCCCACGCCCAGCGCAACGCGCCCGCCGATATCGCCGGTAAAGGTGCGGATGGGGAACTGGCCCTCGATACGGTCCAGACAGACCGCATCAAATCCCGAGCGCACCATCAGGATCACCGTGTCATTGAGGCTGGCGCACAGGCGCAGCAGCACCGGGCGTGCCAGGCTGCGCAGATCGCTCACCGCGCCGGCCTGGGCCGCCAGCGAGAACAAATCCAGGCTCAGCCGGTAGAGCTTGTGCACCTGGTCCTGCTCCACCATGCCTTCCTGGATCAGGCCCTGCAGCAGCCGGTGCGTAGTGGCCTGGGTCAGGCCGATCTCTTTGGCCAGGTGGGTTACGCGCACGCCCTCGGTCTGGTGCGCAGCGAGCGCGCGCATTACCAAAAAGCTGCGGTGCAAGGTGCCGCGCTGGTGGCTGGCGTCGTCCGGGGTGTCGGTAGTCATAGCTTGGCGGAATAAATTTGCATTGAATTCGATTTTTATTCCATTTACCGGAATAAATCAAATTTATCTTCCATTATCAGTGTTTGTACCGTGTATGGATTCAAACCACATTCCGAAAATAGACAAATAGTTGCAAGTGTCGCCCATCCCGGCGCCATGGCTGACGGGCCCCGCAACCACGTGCCACCGAGGTGATTTCCATGAGTTTTCTGCGTCTCCACAACGTCTCCAAACAGTACGGCCCCAACCGGGTCGTCAGCCAGTTCAACCTGGAAGTGCAAAAGGGCGAGTTCGTCTCCTTACTCGGCCCCTCGGGCTGCGGCAAGACCACCAGCTTGCAGATGATTGCCGGCTTTGTGGATGTGACCGATGGCCGCATTGAGCTGGACGGCAAGGACATCACCCACGCCAAGGCCAATGCGCGGGGGCTGGGCATCGTGTTCCAGACCTATGCGCTGTTTCCGCACATGACGGTGCGCGAGAACGTGGAGTTTGGCCTGGAGATGCGCAAAGTGGCGCAGCCCGAGCGCAGCGAGCGTGCCAGCGAGGCGCTGGCCCTGGTGCACCTGGGCCCCTACGCCGACCGCTACCCGCGTGAGCTGTCCGGTGGCCAGCGCCAGCGCGTGGCCCTGGCCCGGGCGCTGGTCATCAAGCCGCCGGTGCTGCTGCTCGACGAGCCGCTGTCCAACCTGGATGCCAAACTGCGCGAAGAGATGCAGTTCGAGCTGCGCGAGATCCAGCGCAAGGTGGGCACGACCACCATCATGGTCACCCATGACCAGAGCGAAGCCATGTCGATCAGCGACAGGGTGGTGGTGATGGAGGCCGGCCGTATCACCCAGGTGGACACGCCGCACACGGTGTACGAGCACCCGCACAATGCCTTTATCTCCACCTTCGTCGGCAAGGCCAACCTGCTGCAGGCCACCGTGCATGCCCAGGGCGACCAATGGCTGGCCCATGTGGGCGATGTGCAGATGGCGGTGCAGGATGTGCCAGCCGCAGCGGCCAGCCACGGCACGCGCTTGCTGCTGGGCCTGCGGCCCGAGAAAATCCAGCTGTCAGCCACCTCGGCCGGCCGCACCCAGGGCACCGTGCGCGAGCGCTTCTTCCTGGGCAACCTCTGGCTCTACACGGTGGAATGCCCGCTGGGCAGCATCACCGTGACGGCGGCCAACGATGGCGAGGCGCCCCACCAGGTGGGCAGCCAGGTGGGTATCGACTGGTCCGACCGCAATGTGCGCCTGATCGCCGGTGACGGGGTGGCCGCATGAGCGAGCGCCGCACCTGGGCCCCCTGGGCCATGAGCGCTCCGGCGCTGCTGCTGTTTGCGGTGATGCTGGCCGTGCCGCTGCTGCTGACCACCATCCTGTCCTTCAATGCCTACAACGTGGACACCGGTCCGGTCGCCGGCAGCTTCACGATTGAGCACTATGTGCACATCGTCACCGACAGCTACTACTACGAGATCTTCTGGCGCACCTTGTGGATCTCGGGCCTGGTCACCCTGATCTGCATCGCCATCGGCGCGCCCGAGGCCTACATCCTGAGCAAGATGCGCGCGCCCTGGCGCTCCATCTTCTTGCTGATCATCCTGGCGCCGCTGCTGATTTCGGTGGTGGTGCGGGCCTTTGGCTGGAGCATGCTGCTGGGCCCCGAGGGCCTGATCAACGATATCTTCCGCCTGGTGGGCATCGGCCCGGTCAAGCTGCTCTACAACGAGACGGCCATCGTCATTGCACTGGTGCATGTGATGCTGCCCTTCATGGTGATCCCCGTCTGGACCTCGCTGCAAAAGCTCGACCCTTCGGTTGAGAGCGCCTCGCTGTCGCTGGGTGCCTCGCACTTCACCACCTTGCGCCGCGTGGTGTTTCCCCAGGTGCTGCCCGGCATTCTCTCGGGCAGCCTGATCGTGTTTGGCCTGGCGGCCAGCTCGTTTGCGATTCCCGGCCTGCTGGGCGGTCGCCGGGTCAAGATGGTTGCCACCCTGATCTATGACGAGTACCTGCACGAGCTGAACTGGCCGTTGGGCGCTGCCATTGCCTTTGTGCTGCTGGCCGCCAACCTGGTGATCATGCTGGGCTGGAACCGCATGGTTGAAGGCCGCTACAAGAAGACCCTGGGCTGAGAGGCGAGGTAACTGACATGCAAAAAAACGGACCCATTGCCCTGATCTTCAACGCGCTGGTCATCATCTTCATGCTGGCGCCCTTGGTGATTGTCTGCCTGGTGGCCTTCACCCCGGCCGAAACCCTGACCCTGCCCACCACGAGTTTCTCGCTGCGCTGGTTTGAGCAGGTGCTGCACCATGCCGATTTTGTCCAGTCGTTCTGGAACAGCCTGGGCCTGGCGGTGGCGGCCGCCTCCATCTCGACGGCGCTGGCCGTGCCCGCTGCGATTGCGCTGGTGCGCTATGAGATCCCCGGCCGTGGCGCGCTGCAGGCGCTGTTCCTGTCGCCGCTGATCATCCCCCACCTGGTGCTGGGGGTGGCCATGCTGCGCATGTTCTCGCTGGTGGGTGGCCAGGGCAGCTTTGGCTGGCTGATCTTTGCCCATGCGCTGGTGGTAATGCCCTACACCATGCGCCTGGTGATGGCCGCGCTGATCGGTTTTGACCGCAGCGCCGAGCAGGCCGCCTACTCGCTGGGTGCCAGCAACGCCAAGGTGTTCCAGCGCATTACCCTGCCGATGATCCTGCCCGGCATCACCGGCGGCTGGCTGCTGGCCTTTATCAACAGCTTTGACGAGCTGACCATGTCGATCTTTGTGGTCTCGCCCAGCACGGTGACCTTGCCGGTGCGCATGTACATGTACGCCACCGAGTCGCTGGACCCGATGATGGCAGCGGTATCGGCGCTGATTGTCTTCGTCACCCTGGGGCTGATGCTCTTGCTTGACAAAGTCTATGGCCTGGACCGCATCTTGATCGGCAAGCACTGACATGGCACACGCAAGCCCCCTTTTGCCAGCCGGCCAGCTGGTGCGCCTCAAGGAGCAGGGCCGCCCGCCGCTGCAGTTTGTGCTCAACGGCCAGCCGGCCCAGGCGCTGCAGGGCGACACGGTGCTGACCGCCGTGCTCACCCAGTCGGCCCAGCTGCGCAGCCACGAGTTTGCCCATACCCCGCGCGCCGGTTTTTGCATGATGGGCGCCTGCCAGGATTGCTGGGTGACCTTGGGCGGCGAACAGGCCGGCCGCAAGCTGCGCGCCTGCTCCACCCTGCTGCAAGCGGGCATGCAGGTGTGTACCAGTGCAGAGGCCGTAGCCGCTGCGAACGCCAGCAATGCCAGCCAGGTGCACCCATGATCGGCAGCGATTTTTACCTGGATGACCCCCGGCCCGCCGACGGCCCGCCCGTTATCGTGGGTGCCGGGCCAGCCGGCATCCGTGCCGCACAGACCTTGCTGGCCCACGGCCTGCGCCCGGTCGTCATTGACGAGGCGCCCCAGGCCGGTGGCCAGATCTACCGCCGCCAGCCCGAGGGCTTTGGCCGCAGTGCCAAGGAACTGTATGGCTTTGAGGCCGGCCGCGCCAGCGACCTGCACCAGAGCTTTGACCGCCTGCGCCCGCAGCTGGACTACCGGCCCGACACCCTCGTCTGGAACGCCCAGGGCCATACCCTGGACCTGCTGCACACGGCGTGGCGCACGGCAGATACCCTGCGCTGGCGCGATCTGATTGTGGCCACCGGTGCCACCGACCGCGTGCTGCCCCTGCCGGGCTGGACCCTGCCCGGTGTCTACACCTTGGGCGGCGCCCAGGTGGCCCTCAAGTACCAGGGCTGTGTGATTGGCGACGCCGTGGTGTTTGCCGGCACCGGCCCCTTGCTCTACCTGGTGGCCTACCAATATGCCAAGGCCGGCGGCCGGGTGCTGGCGGTGCTGGACACCGCCCCGGCGGCGCAGCGCTACAAGGCGGCACCGGCGATGCTGGCCCAGCCTGCGGTGGCGGCCAAGGGCGTGTATTTTTTGAGCTGGCTGATGTTCCACGATGTGCCGGTGCACCACGGGGTGCAGCTGCTGCGCGCCGAAGGCGCCGACCGGGTGCATGCCATTGTGTGGAAGGATGCGCAGGGCGCCGAGCAGCGCACCACCTGCAGCGCCATCGGCCTGGGCTATGCGCTGCGGCCCGAGACGCAGCTGGCTGACCTGCTGGGATGCGAGTTTGCCTTTGCACCGCTGCACCGCTGCTATGTGCCGCAGATCGATGCCGATCGGCGCAGCACTGTGCCCGGCGTCTACCTGGCGGGCGATGGCGCCGGCATCATGGGGGCTGACGCGGCCGAGATGTCCGGCGAGCTGGCCGCATTGGCTTTGTTGCAGGACCGGGGCATTGCCACCGATGCGGCGCGCCAGGCCAAACTGCGCCAGCAGCTGGACAAGACCCAGCAGTTCCGCCAGGCGCTGGAGGTGGCGTTTCCCTTTCCCGACGACTGGGCTGCGCGCGCACCCGATGAGTTGGTGGTGTGCCGCTGCGAGAACATCACGGCGGGTGAGCTGCGCGCTACCGCTGCCACCCAGCCGCAGGGCGATATCAACCGCATCAAGGCGCTGTGCCGCGTGGGCATGGGCCGCTGCCAGGGCCGCATGTGCGGCGTGGCGGCGACCGAGATCCTGGCCGATACCTTAAAAGTGCCGGTAGCGCAGATAGGCCGCATCCGGGGCCAGGCGCCGATCAAGCCTTTGCCGCTGGACATGACCGTGGTGCAGCACGACCAGGAGGCCAGCCATGGTTAAGCAACTGGCCACTGAGGTGGTGGTGATTGGCGGCGGCATCATGGGCGCCAGCACGGCGCTGTTTTTGCGCCAGCGTGGCATCCAGGTCACGGTGGTCGAGCGCGATCTCTGTGGCTCCCGCTCCAGCGGCGTCAACTTTGGTGGCGTGCGCCGCCAGGGTCGGTCCTTGGCGATGCTGCCGCTGTCGCAGCGCGCCCACCAGCACTGGGGGCGGCTGACCGCGCTGATCGGCACCGAGGCCGAGTACGAGCGCTCGGGCCACTTCAAGATTGCCCGTTCGCAGGCGGATATGGATGCGCTGCTGCACTATGCCGACAAGACGCGCGACTGCGGGCTGGATCTGCAGCTGCTCGATGGCGCAGCGCTGCACAAGCGCTTTCCGGTGGGCGGCGCCAAGGTGGTGGGCGGCTCGTTCTGCCCCCATGACGGCCAGGCCAACCCGCGTATCTTGTCGCCCGCATTTGCCACGGCCGCTGCCCGGGCGGGGGCCCAGGTGTTGGAGCACACGCCCGTGCTGGAGGTGGCACACAATGGCCAGCGCTTTGTGGTGCGCACGCCCGAGATGGAGATCCGCGCCAATGTGGTGGTCAACGCCGCAGGCGCCTGGGCCGGCCAGTTTGCCGAGCAGTGCGGCGAAGCCGTGCCCATGCGCATACGCCCGCCGGCCATGGGCGTGACGGAGCCCTTGCCCTATTTTTTGCGTTGGAGCCTGGGCGTGGAGGGCGGCAGCATTTACTGCCGCCAGGTGCGCCGGGGCAATGTGGTGTTTGGCGGCGGGCCCGGCCTGGTGCTGGACGACACCCGCGCCCGCAACCGCCACACCACCGTCTGGGCGCAGCTGCCGCAGCTGGTGGAGCTGCTGCCCCAGTTGAAGAACGCCCAGCTGATCCGCACCTGGAGCGGCAACGAGGGTGCCTTGCCCGACCACGAACCCATCATCAGCGCCAGCAGCCGCCAGGCCGGCCTCTACCATGCCTTTGGCTTTGCCGGTGGGGGCTTTCAGCTGGGCCCGGGTGTGGGCGATGTGATGGCCGAGCTGATTGACCAGGGCCGCAGCAGCACGCCGATCGATGCTTTCCGTATAGACCGTTTTAGCGACACCGCATGTTCAACCTGAAAGGAATCCACATGTCTTCTTGGACGACGACCCTCAAAACCCCTGTGCGTGCCATCGCCCTGATGGCCTCTGTGGTGGCTGCGGCCAGCGCGGTGCAGGCGCAGACCAAAACCATCTACATCGGCATGAATGGCGGCAACATGGAGCGCACCTACTCGCAGTTCGTGTTCCCCGCGTTCGAGAAGGCCAACAATGTCAAGGTCGTCGTGGTGCCCGGCACCTCGACCGACATCCTGGCCAAGGCCCAGGCCTCCAAGGACAAGGCCCAGATGCAGGTCATGACCCTGGATGACGGCGTGATGTACCGCGCCATCAGCATGGGCCTGTGCGAAAAGCTCAAGCCCGCTGCCGGCTACAGCGAGATTCCGGACATCGCCAAGATCAAGGACAGCGCGATTGGCCTGTCGATGGGCCTGACCGGCCTGGCCTACAACACCAAGATGTTTGCCGACAAGGGCTGGGCCGCGCCCACCTCCTGGAACGACCTGGCGGACCCCAAGCTCAAGGGCAAGGTGGTCGTGCAATCGATGCCAGCATCGTCCTTTGGTCTGCATGCGTTTTTGATGTTCAACCGCATCAAGGGCGGCAACGAGAAGAACGTGGACCCGGCTTTCAAGGCCTGGCCGACCACGATTGGCCCGAATGTGGTGGAGTACATCCCCAACTCGTCCAAGGTGGTGGAGATGATGCAGGCCGGTGATGCCGCCATCTTCCCCTACACCTTGACGCAGGCCGAGCTGATGAAGTCCAAGGGCATCCCCATGGAATATGTGGCGCCCAAGGAAGGCGCCGTGGTGCTGATGACCGCCATGTGCGCGCTCAACAACAACCCCGAGTCCGAGCTGGCGCAAAAGCTGGTGGAATACTTGGTGAGCCCTGAAGCCCAGGCCCTGGCGATGGAAAACGGCAGCTACAACCCCGTGAACCCCAAGACCAAGCTGCAAGGCAAGCCCGCCGAAGAGCAAAACAAGATGAACGCCATCTTGAAGAACGCGGTGGCGGTGGACTGGGATGTGGTCAATGCCGACCGCCCCGAATGGAACAAGCGCTGGAACCGCACGGTGGAGCGCTGATACCTGGTCGGAGAGGTCTGAAGAGCTGCCAACGCATGCCCTCGTCTGGGCGGCGTTGGCAGCTTTTTTACTTGGCGCCTTGGCCCAGCAGCTGGCCATTCACGGTCTGGCCGTAGAGCGAGAATGCGCTGTCGTGAAACTGTTTGCGCGTGTCCGCAACATTGCCGGTAAAGCGCGGGTCTTGCGGGCGCTCGTGGCTGTTGATGTAGGTCGCCACATCCCAGGCGTCCTGGTCGCTGAGGGTATTGGCCTTGCCCAGCGGCATATTGGCCTGGATAAAGCCGGCGGCCTTGTCCACCTCATGCATGCCGGCGCCCCAGTTGTACGACTGCTTGCCCCACAGCGGCGGGAAAACCTGCACATCGCCGCTGCGCTGGCCCTGGCCGTCATCGCCGTGGCACAGCGCGCATTGGGCGGTAAACACCTTTTGGCCGCGTGCGTAGTCGGGTGCCTGCGCGGGCTTGGCTACTTTGGGGTAGCTGGCGCCGGGCAGCTTCTCTGCCACCGGCGCGCCCTTGGACATCCAGTAGGCATAGGCCTCCAGCGCCACCAGCACCTCATCGCCATGGGGTGGGGCCTTGCCGTTCATGCTGTACATAAAGCAGCCGCGCAGCCGCTCGGAGAAGGTATCCACGCTCTTGGTTTTGCTGCGGTAGGCGGGGTATTGGGTGTAGGCGCCCCACAGCGGCGCGGAATGAGCGGCCCGCCCGGCATCCAAGTGGCAGTTGACGCAGTTGAGCGTGTTGCCGACAAAGGCCTTGGCCTGCGTGCTGGTGTGCAGAAAAATCTGCTCGCCCCGGCGTATCACATCGCCCATGGGGCCTTCGGGGATGGCATCGGCGGCAGGCGGCTTGAAGGCGGCGGTGCTTGCGGTTGCGGGTGCTGCGACAGCTGCCGTGGCGGCTGCGGTAGCCGTTTTCGCGGCATCCGATGGCGAAGCTGCAGGCGTTGCGGGTGCAGGGCTGGCGCTTGCCGCAGCCGGTTTTGCGTCTGCCGGCGGGGCGGCCGGCGCAGGGGCCGCTGCTGCAGGGCGTGGATCTGTCAGCTCGCGCATGCTGTGGCTCACCTCCATGCCAAAGCGGATGGCCGCTACCAGCACGATGGCGGTGACGATCACCACAAAGATCTTGAGGGCCTGCCATTCGTTGTGCTGGGTGCGGGCCTGTTCCTCAGGCGTTTCCACATGGTTGGGGCGTTGGTAATCCATGGTGTGCTCCGCTCAAGGCTTGGCCGTGCCGGATGTGCCGGCGTAGTACTGGGCGATGGCGCTGACATCGTCGGCGCTGAGCTTTTTGGCAATGCCCTCCATCAAGCCCAACGGCCCGGGCGGGCGGCTGCCTTGTTTCCAGGCATCGACCTGCGCTTGCATATAGCTGGCGCTGAGCTTGGCAATGGCCGGGAAATGCGCGCCCACCCCTGCGCCGCCTGGCCCGTGGCAGCTGGCGCAAGCGGGCACGCCATCTTGCTGCCGACCACGCTCCACCAGCCAGGCGCCTTTGTCTTTGGCATCGGCCTTGCCTGCGGTGGCGGCTATGCCGTTTGGCAGGCTGGCAAAGTAAGCCACTACATCGGCACGCTCCTGCGCATTCAAAGCTTTGGCGATGGGCGCCATGATGGGGTTGCTGCGCGAGCCATCGGCAAACGCCTCTAACTGGCTGCGCAAATACGCCGCGCCCTGGCCCGCCAACGGTGGGAACACGGCCATGCCCTGGCCCTGGGCACCATGGCAGCTTGCGCAAGAGGCGACCGTGGGCGGTAAGCCGTTGTTGGCGATCCGCTCGCCTTGTTGGGGATTGGCCGTTTGGGCCTGGGCGGCGGCGCAGAGCAGCAGCGCCAATGGCCAAGCAGCGCCAAGCCGGCGCAAGAGGCGTATAGGGTGGTGTCTCATCGTGTTATGGCTGTAGTTTGGAGCCATGGTAGGCATAAAGCGCCACCGGCGGTGTCGGCCAATGCCCCCTGTGCGGCACCCCGGCGCACATAAAAAAAGCCGCTGGGTAGCGGCTTTGATGGGTTGAGCGGTACGGGTGAGGGTTACAGGCCCAGCATCAGCTTGAGGTTTTGCACCGCTGCGCCGCTGGCGCCCTTGCCCAGGTTGTCCAGGCGGGCGATGACCACGGCCTGGCGCAGCTGCTCGTTGCCAAACACGCGGATTTCCAGCTTGTTGGTGCCTGTCAGCGTATCGGCGGCCAGCTTGCTGTCTTCGGTCGGTGGCAACACCTCTACCCATTGCTCGGCCTGGTTGGTTTTGGCGTAGTGGGCGGCCAAGGCGTTGTGCAGGTCGCTCAGTAGCGGCTTGCCGGGCAGGTCATCCAGGTGCAGCGGCAGCTGCACCAGCATGCCCTGGGCAAAATTGCCAACGGCGGGGATGAACACGGGGCGGCGGGTCAGGCCGGTGTATTTCAGGATTTCGGGGATGTGCTTGTGCGTGAGGCCCAGGGCATAAGCCTCATAAGGCGCGGCACCGCCGGCCTCGTAGGCTTCCATCATCTGGCGGCCGCCGCCCGAGTAGCCGGATACCGAGGGCAGTGCCAGCGCGGCATCGGCGGGGACCAGGCCAGCGTCGATCAGCGGGCGCAGAATGGCGATCGCCCCGGTGGCGTAGCAGCCCGGGTTGGAGACGCGCTTGCCCGCTTGCACGGCGCTCTTTTGGCCGGCGCTCAGCTCGGGGAAGCCATAGACCCACTGGTCGTTGGTGCGGTGGGCGGTGGAGGCATCGATGATCTTGATGCTGCGGCCGGTTTCCTGCTCGATGGCATCGACCATGCCCGTGGTGTCCTTGGCGGCATCGTCGTGCAGGCAGAGGATGACCAGATCCACGCCAGCGATCAGCGCGCGCTTGGCCGCAGGGTCCTTGCGCAGCTCAGGCGCAATGCTTACCAACTCCACGCCGGGCATGTCCACCAGGCGTTCGCGAATCTGCAAACCGGTGGTGCCAGCTTCGCCGTCGATAAACACTTTTGCCATTGCCATCACTCCTGCTGTGCGGTGGCCCCTGCGTGGGCAGCGGGCGCTTGGGTTCGGGAAAGTGCTTATTGTCATACAAAGCGCTGCTTTGTGTGTGGGCGGATGGCAAATTTGCCCCATCGGCGCTTGTCAGTGGCAGGCCGGATGCGGTGTGCCTGCCGTTTGAAGGTGCTGGCTTGGCGCGGCGCAGCGCACAAGCGCAGTGTGTACTAGCGCAAAAATGTGTCAGCACCTGGCTGCTGTGCCAAAAATCCTGCACTGCTCGGGTATTTAACGACATCTTTTGCGCCAAGCGCTGACAGACGAAAAACGCCTTGGCTGACAGACGGATTGGATGGAGATCGCTGCCCGACTTGGCTAGTTAGCTATACAAATAATAGCTATAAGCATTCCGGGCGGGCGTCAAACCCCGGAGGCCTGTTGGGGCTCCTGTAGGCGCTGCCTCCCATGGCGCAGTGCAGCATGGTAAATTCGCGGACTGCCAGGCCTTCTGCCTTGTTTGCGAATTCTTTGTTCTGCGCGCTCGGCCGCCGGGTTTTTTCCCATTTTGTTTTACTGAGAGACATCATGAAAATTCATGAATACCAAGGCAAGGAAATCTTGCGTCAGTTCGGCGTGCCCGTTCCGCGCGGTATCCCCGCCTTCACTGTGCAAGAAGCAGTGGAAGCAGCACAGAAGCTGGGCGGCCCCGTGTGGGTGGTGAAGGCACAGATTCACGCAGGCGGCCGCGGCAAGGGCGGCGGCGTGAAGGTTGCCAAGACCATCGACGACGTGAAGGCCCTGTCCGAGCAAATCCTCGGCATGCAGCTGATCACCCACCAAACCGGCCCAGAAGGCCAGAAGGTGCGTCGCCTGTACATCGAAGACGGTGCGGACATCCAGCAGGAGTACTACCTGTCTGCCGTGACCGACCGCGGCACGCAGAAGGTGGCCTTCATCGCTTCTAGCGAAGGCGGCATGGACATCGAGGAAGTGGCACACAGCACCCCCGAAAAGATCATCACCGTGCTGGTTGACCCGATTGCTGGCTTCACGCAAGCCAACGGCGACGAGCTGGCCAAGGGCATCGGCATGCCTGCTGATTCGGTGGCCCAGTTCATCGATATCTGCCAAAAGCTGTACAAGTGCTACATGGACACGGACGCATCGCTGGTTGAAATCAACCCGCTCAACCGTGACTCCAAGGGCAACGTGATTGCGCTGGACGCCAAGTTCAACTTCGACCCGAACGCGCTGTTCCGCCACCCAGAGCTGGTGGCCTTCCGCGATCTGGACGAAGAAGATCCAGCAGAAGTGGAAGCTTCCAAGTTCGACCTGGCTTACATCAGCCTGGACGGCAACATCGGCTGCCTGGTGAACGGCGCTGGCCTGGCCATGGCGACCATGGACACCATCAAGCTGTTCGGCGGCGAGCCTGCCAACTTCCTGGACGTGGGCGGCGGTGCCACCCCCGAGAAGGTCACCGAAGCCTTCAAGATCATGCTCAAGAACCCCAAGGTCAAGGGCATTTTGGTCAACATCTTCGGCGGCATCATGAAGTGCGACACCATCGCTACCGGCGTGATCACCGCTTGCAAGGCCGTCAACCTGAGCGTGCCACTGGTGGTGCGCATGAAGGGCACCAACGAAGAGCTGGGCAAAAAGATGCTGGCCGAATCGGGCTTGCCCATCATTTCGGCCGACACCATGGCCGAAGCCGCCACCAAGATCGTTGCCGCAGTGAAGTAAGCCCTGGAGAACACACATGTCTATCTATATCAATAAAGACACCAAAGTCATTACCCAAGGCATCACCGGCAAGACCGGCCAGTTCCACACTGAAAAGTGCCAGGAATACGCGAACGGCAAGAACTGCTTCGTCGCTGGCGTGAACCCCAAGAAGGCTGGCGAAAAGATTTTCGACATCCCAATCTACGGTTCGGTCAAGGACGCTGCCAAGGACACCGGTGCCACCGTGTCCGTGATCTATGTGCCACCGGCTGGCGCTGCAGCTGCCATCTGGGAAGCGGTGGAAGCCGACCTGGACCTGGCCATCTGCATCACCGAAGGCATCCCTGTGCGCGACATGCTGGAAGTGCGCAACAAGATGAAGGCCAAGGAATCGGCTGGCGGCAAGAAGACCTTGCTGCTGGGCCCTAACTGCCCAGGCCTGATTACCCCCGGTGAAATCAAGATCGGCATCATGCCCGGTCACATCCACAAGCCAGGCCGTATCGGTGTGGTGAGCCGTTCGGGCACCCTGACCTATGAAGCCGTGGCACAGCTGACCGAGCTGGGCATTGGCCAGTCGTCGGCCGTCGGTATCGGTGGTGACCCCATCAATGGTCTCAAGCACATCGACGTGATGCGCGCCTTCAACGACGATCCGAACACCGACGCGGTGATCATGATCGGCGAAATCGGCGGTCCGGACGAAGCCGAAGCGGCTCTCTGGTGCAAGGCCAACATGAAGAAGCCGGTTGTGGGCTTCATTGCTGGTGTGACGGCTCCCCCCGGCAAGCGCATGGGCCACGCTGGCGCGCTGATCTCCGGCGGCGCCGACACGGCAGATGCCAAGCTGGCGATCATGGAAGAGTGTGGTTTCACCATCACCCGCAACCCATCCGAAATGGGCCGCCTGCTGCAAGGCCTGCTGAAGTAAGCAAAATTACGCATGCCAGGGGCGGCATGCCCCGCTAAACTGCGTACTCCATAAAAAGAAGACGCCAGATCGTACCGGTCTGGCGTCTTTATTCATAACTACGGAGCACCTATGGATTACGTCAATCATCCCGACTTCTGGATCGGGCTGGTGAAGATCATCTGGATCAACATCATTCTCTCGGGCGACAACGCCGTTGTCATCGCGCTCGCAGCGCGCTCCCTGCCCCCAGAACAACAAAGAAAAGCGATCATGTTCGGCTCAGGCGCCGCCGTGGTGCTGCGCATCTTGCTGACCGTGGTCGCCGCCAAGCTCTTGGAGCTGTCCTTCCTGCAGATCGTTGGCGGTTGCCTGCTGCTGTGGATTGGCCTGCAGCTGCTGACCAGCCATGACGAGGAAGAGGGCGCGGGCAAGGGCACCGGCACGATGATGGCCGCCATCCGCACCATCCTGATCGCCGACTTGGTGATGAGCCTGGACAATGTGATTGCGGTGGCCGCAGCGGCTGGCGGCAATATGCTGCTGCTGATCCTGGGCCTGGCCATCTCCATCCCGCTGGTGGTGTTTGGCTCCACCTTGATGATCAAGCTGATGGAGCGCTTCCCGGTCATCATCATCCTGGGCGCCGGCCTCATCGGCTGGGTGGGCGGCGAAACCATCATGAACGACAGGCTGCTGCACGGCTTTGTCGAAGCCAACCCCGCCTTGCACTACCTGGCCGCTGCTGCCGGTGCCGCACTGGTGGTGGGCCTGGGGCTGTGGCTGCAAAAGCGCAATACGGTGCCTGCGCAGGGATAGTCCACTCCCTACTCATCACTCAAGAGCAAAGCGCCTTCGGGCGCTTTTCGCATTGCTGGGCCGGACTGTGCACGTGGGCCACGGCAAGATCGCAGGGGCAAGCGCGAACTTTCTGCACATTGATCAGCGTCAGTCAGATGGCATGAAAAGGGTAAACCCTTAACCAAAAACCGGGAGCACCCCACACATCGTGATCCTTTGTCAACCGTATATCGAAAACGTCATTTGTATAGCTTATCTGCATATAATTGAAACGAGGTTTATCAATATGCCAAGACTCATAGTTTCGTTGGATGGTGTGGTGGTTCAGGACTACGTGCTGACAGAGTCCAGGGCAACCCTTGGTCGTCGTTCCACCAACGACATCGTGTTGACCGACATGGCGGTCAGCGGCGAGCATGTGGCCTTCACCTATGAGAAAAAGATCGGCATCGTCGTCGTCGAAGACCTGGGCAGCACCAACGGCACCCGCGTCAACGGCCTCAAAGTGCGCCGCCAGGTGCTGCAAAGCGGTGATCTGCTCGACATCGGCAAATGCCGCATCCGCTTTTTGATGAACTCCCTCGTGCCCGAAAGCCACTTCATGCACGCCAGCGAAGCCGGCAGCCTGACGGCCAAGCCCGCGCATGCGGATCATGGCGAAGACACCCCCACCGTCCCTGCAGACTTTCCCCCTGCCGAAGAGCAGCCCTACACCCCCAGCCCCTATCTGCGCGCCATCAGTGGTGCCAGTGAAGACATCATGCTGTCCAAAGTCGTCACCACCGTCGGCCGCCCTGGTATCGCCGTCGCTGCGCTGACCAAGCGCGGCAAAGGCTATATCGCTACCAAGGTGGATGGCTCGGCCGATGTGGTGTTGAACGGGCAGGCGCTGAATGGCGTGGGGCTGTCGATGCGCAAGGGGGATCGGATTGAGCTGGCGGGGATGGCTTATGAGTTTTGGGGGTAGGGCTCTGGACCCAAGGCTCGCGTTTGTAGTGCGTATCACAGCGACGGCGGCACCTTCGGGTGCCGTTTCTGTTTTCGAGTCCCATGCACATGGCTGCCAAAAGGTGACAAAAATGGCAGAAAACTTAGATTGATGACATTTATGAACATCTTGCACAATAAGTTAACAAAACGCCGCACTTTTGTCAGTCGAAGCCGCAAGATGCGTTGGCGCTAAAAGTTGGCACAGCACTTGCAATAAGTGATGCACGCCAAGTCGCTCGACAAGGCTACCTAATCACTGGTTACATAGAGAGGATTCAACATGCTGCGTAAGATGCAAAAGGGTTTCACCCTGATCGAACTGATGATCGTTGTGGCGATTATCGGTATTTTGGCTGCTGTGGCGCTGCCTGCTTACCAAGATTACACTGTTCGCGCTCGTGTAGCTGAAGGTCTGGTTCAAGCTGGAGCAGCTAAGGGGCAAGTGGCTGATGTGTTGGCTGCAGGTAACTCAAATGCCGATGCACAAGGTTATGCTGGTCAATGGGCATTTGGTACGGCTACGAAAAATACTCAAGACGTGACGATCGCTGCCGATACTGGTATTATCACGATGACTACGACCGCTGCAGCTGGTGCCGGTACCGTTACTTTTACGCCTAATGCTCCTATTGGTACGGCTTTGCCTGCAGCAGCAGGTGCTGCGTTCACCCCACCCGCAGAATCGGTAGCTTGGCGTTGCGCAGCTGCGGGTGCTGGTGCAGCTGGTTTTACTGGTGTAACTGCAGGTACCTTGTTGGCGAAATATGCACCTTCCGAGTGCAAGTAAAATTTCTTATAAATACAAAAAGCGCCTTTGGGCGCTTTTTTTTATTATTTTACAAATGCGTATTAAATCCGCTTTTAGAGTCGCAGGTTTACATTTCATTGCTAGTGTATTAGTGGTGGCCGCAATTGCAGCTGTAATTTTTTTAGTTTGGTATCCTCGGCCATTTTATGATATTCAAGGTGGAAAAGATTTATTTTTTCTGATGGTGGTAATTGATATTATTTGCGGACCTATTTTGACCTTGGTTATATGGAAGTCATCGAAGACAAGATCTGAGCTTGCGCGAGATATGGCGGTAATTGTATTGATTCAGATTAGCGCGTTGACCTATGGGGTGTATGCTCTTGCTAAATCTCGGCCTGTGTATATTGCCTTTGAGGGCAACAGATTTCGCGTTGTTAGTATGGCAGATATTGATTTTTCCAAAATGAGTTTGACATCCCAAGATATTCCTAAATTAAGTTGGTCGGGGCCAAAACCAATAGGGGTGAAGATATATCAAGGAACTGATCCAAATTTCATGAATAGTGTTAGGGACGCGCTGAACGGTATACACCCCGCATATCAACCTGATCGATGGATTCCTTATAGAGATGTAGATATTCAGTTAAAAAAGTCTGGTAAGCCATTGCTAAATCTATTGAAAGAGAAAGAGCAGATTAATCAGTTTTTGAAGGGGGGATCGAAATTAGATATTAGTGGTATTATTTATATTCCATTGGTGGGGTTTAATGATGTTGATTGGGTTGTATTGTTGAATAAAAATACTACAGAAATTGTTGGATATATGCAAATTAATGGGTGGTAAAAATAAATTCTTTGAATTTATTTTAAATGATAACTTAATTAATTATATTTATTTGGATATTGCAGATGCTGATTTCCCGCCCTGCTTTATCAGTAAAATCACGTCATTTATCGTCATCGCCTTATCCACAGCCTTGCACATGTCATAAATAGTCAACAACGCTACTTGCACAGCGGTCAAGGCTTCCATTTCAACACCAGTGGGGCCGACGGTTTCTGTTCTAACTTCGCACCGCACAGCACTCTTTTCAGGTAACAGCTCAAAATCCACCGCCACCTTGGTCAGCGCAATCGGGTGGCACAGGGGTATCAGCTCACTGGTCTTCTTTGCCGCCATGATGCCGGCGATGCGCGCAATCCCCAGCACATCCCCTTTTTTGGCGGTGCCCGCGGCAATGATGTCCAAGGTGGCAGCCTGCATGGTGATAAAGCCCTCTGCAATCGCAATGCGATGGGTGTTAGGCTTAGCGCCTACATCGACCATATGGGCCTGGCCCTGGGCGTCAAAATGGGTGAGTTCAGTCATGGTGCTTCCGGGTTCAAAACGTCACAAGCCGCAATACAGGGTGCAACTTGTGCAATGGTGCTTCATCATACGTGTTGGCGTTCATGCCTGATGGTCAGGAGCCCGCTCTGGCCTCCCTCTGGCTTGATTCAGATTCAGCATCTGCTGCCGCACGGAATTTTGAATGAATACATGGTTTTTTAAACGCACAGCGTCTGCCCTGCTGGCAGCCCATATGGTTGCAGTCACGGCACTGGCCCCCATGCAGGCGCGGGCCGACACGAGCTTGCCAGCGATGGGCGAGGGCGCCGAGATGACTACCAGCGAGGAGCGGCGCCTGGGCGATGACATTGCGCGCGAGATCTATCGCGATCCGCAGTTTCTCGATGACGCGATCCTTTATGAATACGTCAACGGCATCTGGCAGGAGCTGATGCTGGCAGCGCGGCAGCGCGGCACCTTGACGTCTGAACTGCAGGAGCGCTTTGCCTGGCAGGTGATGCTGATCCAGGATGCAACGGTGAACGCCTTTGCATTGCCGGGAGGCTTTATGGGCGTGCAGACCGGTTTGGTGGGCGTTGTGGGCAGCCGCGATGAGTTGGCCTCTGTGCTGGCCCACGAGATGAGCCACATCACCCAGCGCCATATTGCGCGCATGCTGGCCCGCCAGTCGCGGATGACGCCAGTGATGATTGCGGGCATGATTCTCGGAGCGCTGGCGGCCAGCAAAAACCCGGCGGCCGCGCAGGCCTTGATGGTAGGCAGCTCGGCGGCGGTGATTCAGTCCCAGCTGAACTTTTCTCGCGATATGGAACGAGAGGCCGACCGCACTGGCATGAGCCTGATGCCGCCTGCAGGCTATTCGCAGGCCGGTTTTGTCAGTATGTTCGAGAAGCTGCAGCAAGCCAACCGCATGAATGACAATGGCAGCTGGCCGTATTTGCGCAGCCACCCGCTGACGACCGAGCGCATTGCCGATATGCAATCGCGCCTGCCAGCGGGGGCGGCGCGCAAGCCTCAGGACACGGGCATGGTGGCGCAGATGATGTCGGCCCGCGCACGGGTTTTGTCCAAGCCCGAGCCCCGCGTATTGCAGCAATGGGTGGATCTGACGGCAACGGCCGAATTTGCCGGCCGATCTGCCGACCAGCAAGCCGGTGGTTGGTACCTGGCTGCCATGTCGCAGAGCCAGTTGGGGCGCCAGGCGGAGGCGCGTACCGCGCTGGACCAGCTCGATCGCCTGGTGCAGGCCTTTCCGGATGCCTTGCGTGAGGCGCAGTTATTGCGCGCTGATTTGGCGGTGCACCAACGCCAGCCCCAAGAGGCACTGGCAGCACTGGCGGCGCTGGCCAAGATGCAGCCGGCCAAGGCGCAGCCCGGCAAGGCTGGCAGCACTTCGGTAACGGTGAGCAACGCGATGACCGGGCTAGTCAACGATGCGGTCATCACGCGGGGATCGGACAAGTCGCTGAGCATCCAGGACAGCACGAATGATGTGCTGCTGCCGGAAGTGAAGGCGGTGGTGGCGGATGATGCCGGCCGGCCAGCGTTGATGCTTGCGGCGCAAGCGCTGGCACAGCTGCCTGCATCAGAGGTGGCTGCTTATGGTGATGTGCTGCACCAGACCAGCAGCCGGTTGCAAACCTTGGTGGCGCAGTGGCCCAAGGATGTGGGCGCCTGGTTGGCACTGTCATGGGTGCTGCGCCAGCAGAGCCAGCCGCTGCGTGCCATCCGTGCCGAGGCCGAAAGCCGCGCCGCACAGTATGACTATGCCGCCGCAGTAGACCGACTGCGCGCCGGCCAGGACATGGCGCGAAGCAGCCAGAACCGCAATGACTACTACGAGGCCTCGATCATCGACACCCGCTTGCGCGAGATGCAATCACTTGCCAAGGAGCAGGCGGCCCGTAAGTGATTCGATGACCAGGCTGATGATGGAGTAGAGCACCGAGCCGATCAGTGCGGCCCAAAAGCCGTGCACCACGAAACCGCTGCCCGCGATACCGGACGCGGCCCAGAACATCAATGCATTGATGACAAAGATGAACAGGCCCAAGGTGAGGATGGTGACGGGCAGGGTCAGCACGATCAGTACCGGGCGCACGATGGCATTGCACAGCCCTATCAGCAGCGCCGCAATCAGCGCCGCGCCAAAGCTGCGGATTTCCACGCCACTGTAGAGGTAGGCGACACAGAGCAGGGCGACTGCGGAGAGCAGCCATTTGAGGATGAGTTTCATGGCTTGCAGCATAGCGGATAGCGGACTGGCTGTGTATGAGGCGAGATCAAACGCAAGGTCAGCGAGGCTGCATGGCCATGAAAAAAGCACCCGAAGGTGCTTGGTGTGGTGGCAGTTGTTGCTGTACGCGCAGTGAATTAATCCAGCGCCAACGTAAAGCAAACACCCAAAATCCCCAACAACGACCCTGCCAGCTTGGCTGGACGCGGCACAAAGTCGGCCGATGGCGGCTCCGAGATGGCTTTGGGGCGGCGCCAGTCGAGGACTTCGGCCTGGGGGTACTCGGCATGCAGTTGGGCGGTCATTTGCTGAACGCTGACTTCCGAGATGTGGGTCGAGACGCGGGCGCGCTGCAGTTGCGTGCTTTGCGGGATCAGGCCCTCAAACAGGTTCTTGGCCCACTTGTTGCGCCACTTTTCGAGGGTGCTGCGATTGCCCCAGCGGCTGGCCCTGCGGGTGATCTTGGGGGCGCAAGCCACCAGCACCCAGTGCTCGTCGTTGATGGTTGCGCACTCGTTCAAGCGCTGCAGGGCAAAGGCGGCATCATCTACAAAGACTATCTTTACGTTCATCCAAGTGGCCTAAGTGGGGCTGGCAGCGTGGGGCTGCCAGCAGTGGTGATAGAGGGCGGGTATGGGCTTAGTGTACGTTGGCCGCCGGGAGTTCCTTGGCTTTTTTGTTGGCCAGCCATTTGCCCACCGCCAGCACAAACAGTGCGCCTGCAGCAGCGGCTGCGTAGTGCAAGGTCTTGCCCTGGTCGATCTTGAACATCCAGGTCCACTTGTCGGGGTTGGCAAACACGGGGTCGGAGATCAGCATGCCACCCGCAATCCAGCCCAGCAGCATGCCGCCGGCGGTGATGACCATGGGGAAGCGCTCCATCAGCTTGATGACCAGCTGGCTGCCCCAGACGATGATCGGGATCGAGATCAGCAGGCCCAGGATGATGAGCAGCATGTGGTGTTCTTCACCGGCGTTCTGTGCGGCACCGGCGATGGCGATGACGTTGTCCACGCTCATGACCAGGTCGGCCACGATGATGGTCTTGATGGCGGCAAACAGGCGGTCGCTGCCTTGGATGTTGCCGTGTTCTTCGTCCTCAGGCACCAGCAGCTTGACGCCGATCCAGAACAGCAAGATGGCGCCGACAAACTTCAGGAAAGGCAGGGCCAGCAGGAACATCGCAAACGCGATCAGGATGACGCGCAGCACAATCGCGCCGGCGGTACCAAAGAGAATGCCTTTGCGGCGCAGGTCGGGGGGCAGTTTGCGGCAAGCCAGCGCAATCACCACCGCGTTATCCCCGCCAAGCAGGATGTCGATGATGATGATTTGGCCCAGTGCGATCCAGAAGGGCGCGTGCGTCAGAAAATCCAAGTCCATGTAAGCACCTAATTTTTAAAAGGCAGCCCATGCACCATGCACAGGCCATCCGGTGGGGTGTCGTTACAAGTCAGGGAGGCGACGTTGTTCAGCGTTGGCGCTAGAAATAGCCAACAGCCGGGCAGTAGCTTCGAAGACCTGTGGTGCGGCACCATGGTTTTCAAAGGTCTTGCTCAGATCATGTGGGCCATGAACCTAACGCGCCGGAAGCCGTGAGGCTTCGTACTGACGACGCATTACATGTCGCTGCGCTTGCCGCTGGCAAGGCAACAACGGGAGCTACTCCCCTTCGTCAGCGCGTATTGGAACACAAACAAGGCCATTTGGGGTGACAAAGACCGGGCCACTGCACAGAGTATTCCCTGGTGTGTGCACTTGCCCACATCTGTGGATAACAAGCTGTGCACAAGTGAAGGCGGGTGCGGGTGTGGTGATTGGGATGCGCCGGGTCTATCATTCTGGCTGCCATGGACTGCATACACCTGACCGATCTGGAAGCCGCTATCAACCACTGGCGCAAGCGCGCGCCCAGTGGTGATGGCCTGGCCTTGTCGCCCGAGGTCCGTGCCTTGGCCGAGGTTTATGCACAGCTGGTGTACCAGCGCAAGGACGAAGTAGATGCCCGCGAGATGGGGGCGCTGGCCATGCAGGCCTGGCTGGCCTGGTGGGAAAGCACACCGGATACGCCCTGCATTGCCATTTGCTCCACCAGCCAGGGTGATGCGGTGTGCAAGGGCTGCGGGCGCAGTTTTGACGAGGTGCAGCACTGGCTGGCCTACAGTCCGGTGCAAAAGCGGGCGGTGTGGCGGCGTATCACCGCGCAGGGCACGGCCTGGCGCTTCAACCGCTATGCGGAGCGTGCACGCTCCGCAGGTGGCATCACTTCCAGCGAATAGGCTCTACAAAGACGGTGCCCTTGTCGCTGGACAAGCTCAGCTGGCCTTCTTGGATGGTGGCCTGCAGCTGCATGCTGCGCTCGGCCAGATCGGCCAATGCTTGCGAGACCTCCGATGGAATGCGGAACACTTCGAGCTTGGCCTGCCGCGCCAGCTTGCCTTCCAGGCCCTTCCACCAGATTTCTGCGGCGTGGTTGAAGCAGTACACCAGCATATGGTCCGACTTGTTGCAGGCCTTGGTGATGGGCTTTTCTTCGGGCTGGCCGACTTCGATCCAGACGCGCTTGGCGCCGGTGAAATCGGTCAGGTGCACATCGGGGTTGTCCGGGTCAGACAGGCCGGCACCAAAGCCCAGGGTGCCGTCACCGTTGCACAGATCCTGCAGCTGGTGGGCGTTCAAGGCCAGCGCCACCAGGCGCACCATCATGCGCTCGTCGGTCTCGCTGGGGTGGCGCGCCAGGGTCAGGTTGTGGTCGGCGTAGTAGTTGTGGTCGATATCGGCAATCGACAGATTGGCTTTGTAGATGGTGGATTTGATAGCCATGGGGCAGTGTCTGGTGACGAAGCCTTGGCTTCGGGGGTGAATCCGGCGCGCCCGGCAGACGCGTTGCGGGTCTGCCGGGCGGTGAGAGGGGAGGGTAAGAGGCCAGGGCAGGGCGCCTGGCCTTTGGGCACGCAGGTGCTTAAACGCGCTGGGCCAGCTCGGCAGCCTTGCCGATGTAGCTCGCTGGGGTCATGGCCAGCAGCCGGTCCTTGTCAGCCTGCGGAATCTCCAGGCTGTGGATCAGCTGGTGCAGGTCTTCGGCGCGCACGGTCTTGCCACGGGTGACTTCCTTGAGCTTCTCATAAGCGCCTTGCACGCCATAGCGGCGCATGACGGTCTGGATCGGCTCGGCCAGCACTTCCCAGGCGTTGTCCAGGTCGTCGGCCAGGCGCTCTTCATTCAGCTCCAGCTTGTTCAAACCGGTCATCAGCGAGGTGTAGGCCAGCGCGGCGTAACCGGTGGCCACGCCGATGTTGCGCAGCACGGTGGAGTCCGTCAGGTCGCGCTGCCAGCGGCTGATAGGCAGCTTTTCCGACAGGTGGCGCAACAGGGCATTGGCCAGGCCCAGGTTGCCTTCGGCATTTTCGAAGTCGATCGGGTTGACCTTGTGCGGCATCGTCGACGAGCCGATTTCGCCGGCCTTCAGGCGCTGCTTGAAGTAGCCCACCGAGACATAGCCCCAGATGTCGCGCGACAGATCGATGAGGATGGTGTTGGCACGGGCGATGGCATCGAACAGCTCGGCCATGTAGTCATGCGGCTCGATCTGGATCGAGTAGGGCTGGAAGGTCAGGCCCAGTCCCTGGGGCTCGTGCTTTTCCACCACGTGCTTGCTGAAGCTTTCCCAGTCAAACTCGGGCCAGGCCGACAGGTGGGCGTTGTAGTTGCCCACGGCGCCATTCATCTTGGCCAGCAGCTTGACGTTGGCAATGCGGTCCATCGCCGCTTGCAGGCGCACCACCACGTTGGCCAGTTCCTTGCCCACGGTCGTGGGGCTGGCGGTCTGGCCATGGGTGCGGCTGAGCATGGGCACGGCGGCGTACTGGTGCGCCATCTCGCGCAGCTTGAGCACCACGCGGTCCAGGCCCGGCAGGATCACCTGGTCGCGGCCGGCGCGGATCTGCAGCGCGTGGCTGGTGTTGTTGATGTCTTCGCTGGTGCAGGCAAAGTGCACAAATTCAGCGGCCTTGAGCAGCTCGGGCCGGGCCTCGAACTTGCTCTTGATCCAGTACTCCACCGCCTTGACATCGTGGTTGGTGGTCTTCTCGATGTCCTTGATCGCCTGGGCGTCGGCTTCGCTGAAGTGGTTCACCAGGCCGTGCAGGTAGCTGCGTGCACCCTCGGACAAGGGCGAGAACTCGGCAAAACCGGCATCGGACAGCGCGATAAACCAGGTGATCTCCACCTGGACACGGCGATGCATGTAGCCAAATTCGCTCATGATCGGGCGCAGGGTGGCGAGTTTGGAGGCGTAACGGCCATCCAGCGGAGAAAGGGCGGTAAGGGAAGACAGGCTCATGGGCCGCTATTGTAGGAGCGGGCCGTTTGCCGCGGTGGCAGTCTGGATTTGCCTATTTACAATCTCGGGGTGCCAACAGCCAGGATGCCGATGCGCCCACCCCGGGCGTTGGGCGGCTTGGGCCAGTGTAGGCACCGAAAGCATGGGTTTTATTGCTATGAAATTGCTAGGAAGCCTGACCAGTCCCTATGTGCGCAAGGTGCGTGTGGTATTGGCCGAGAAGAAACTCGATTACCGTCTGGAGATGCTGGATGTCTGGCAGGACAAGGCCTCGATCGCGGCGGTCAACCCGCTGGGCAAGGTGCCCTGTCTGGTGCTCGATGATGGCTCAGTGCTGGTCGATTCGCGGGTGATCGTCGAGTACCTGGATACCTTGTCGCCCGTCGGTAAATTGATCCCCGGCCTGGGCCGTGAGCGCGCCGAGGTCCGCAGCTGGGAAGCCATGGCCGATGGCGTGCTGGATGCCGCTGTGCTGGCGCGCATGGAGCACGCTTTTACTGGCCGTTCGGCGGAGCAGCGCAGCCCTGCCTGGGTGGAGCGCCAGCTGAGCAAGGTCGGCGCGGGGCTGGAGGCCATGAGCCTGGGCCTGGGCCAGAAAACCTATTTCGCCGGCACGGGCGTGCACATCAGCCTGGCCGATATTGCCGTGGGCTGCTGCCTCGCCTGGCTGCAGTTTCGCTTTCCCGATCTTGACTGGGCCACGCGCTACCCCAATCTGGCCCAGCTGCTGGAGCGCCTGGAGGCCCGGCCCAGCTTTGCCGCGACACAGCCCCAGGGCTAAGGCACGCCGCCTCGGACCCTAGTGGCGGGGACAAAACGCGCACAAAAAAAGGCCCAGTCATGGGGACTGGGCCTGGGTATAAAAAAAGTTGCGAAGCGTCCCGAAGTGAATGATAGAGAGGGAGGGAGGAGAAGCACTCCAGGTTTGCAGTCATGCCTGATACGGCCTGAAAGACTTCGCAACATGAAAAGGGTTTGGTGAAAACTTCGCCTACTGGCGCCACCCTCTTCAAAGAGTGAGGCCTCGGGTTTTAGTTTCCATCCACCATCATAAATGTATTGTAAACAAATAAATAATTTGTCTCATTATGTTAGCATTCACTAAGTTTATCGACATTCGTGTGTCGATAGTACATCGTTTTGAGAGACCTTACGCGTAAGTGAATGCTAGCGACGGGTGGTGACACAGTATAAACCCTTGTTAATTCCCGAGTTCCATTCGCCTTTCGGCGCCCCTCATCCGGTTTGCAACACGGCCGCCCACAGCGCTCGCACGGTTTGTTGCTCGATCTGCAAAGCGGTGTCCGGCACCTGGGTGGGCGCCTCGTTCAAGCGCGCAACGTGCTGCACGCGGCGCAGCGCGCGGTAGGCATTCGCTGCCTCCTCGCCCATGCCAGCGGGCAGCAACCCGGCGCTTTCGGCACGCCGCAAGAGCGTGATATTCCCCAGGTTGGGACGCAGCGCGGGATTGCAAGCCGAATGCAGCAAGACCAGGTACTGCACGACGAATTCCACATCCATCATGCCGCCCACGCTGTGTTTGACATCGAACAGACCTGCGGGCACCGGATGGGCGCTGCGCACACGCTCTCGCATGGTGGCGATTTCGCTGCGCAGTGACGCGGCATCGCGCGGGGCCGTGATCACCGCCTCGCGCACCGCGTCGAAGCGCGCGGCCAAGCTCGGGTTGCCCAGCACAAAGCGCGATCGTGTCATGGCCTGGTGCTCCCAGGTCCAGGCGGTGTTGCTGCCGCGCTGCTGCTGGTAGTTGGCGTAGGAGTCAAAACTGGTCACCAGCAGGCCGGAGTTGCCATTGGGGCGCAGGGCGGTGTCGATCTCGAACAGGTCGCCTTCGCCGGTCTTGACGGTCAGCCAGCTGATGAGCTTGCGCACAAAGGCGGAATACACCTCGGGCGCGCGCTCGTCGTCGTCGTCAAACACGAAGACGATGTCCAGATCACTGCCATAGCCCAGCTCTTTGCCGCCCAGCTTGCCGTAGCCGATGATGCCGAACTGCGGCTCGGCGCGGTGGGCGCTCTTGAGCCGGCTCCAGCACCAGCGGGTGGTCACGCGCAGCACGGCATCGGCCAGCGCTGACAAGTCATCGGCCACCTGCTCGACGGTGATTTGCTGCTCGACATCGCGCGCCAGGGTGCGGAAGGTTTCGGCATGCTGGGCGCGGCGCAGCAGGTTGAGCAGGTTCTCGTCATCGTCCTCCGCCGTCGATTGCAGGGCTGCGCGGCGCCGCTCCAGGTCGGCCTCGAACTCTTGCGGGTTGAAGCGCTCATGCATCAGCGCGTCGCTGGCCAGCTCGTCGATCACGCCCGGGTGCTGGAGCATGTAACGCGCCGGCCATTTGGCCGCACCCAGCATGTGCATCAGCTTCTCGTGCACCGCTGGGCGCTCTTGCAGCATGGCCAGGTAGCTTTCGCGGCGCAGCAGCGATTCCATCCAGTCGGCCAGGCGCACGGCGGCTATCTCGCTGACCAGGCCCTGGCTCAGCCACTGTGCGGTGCGCTGCAGCAGCAGCACCAGGCGCCCCGTGCCGGCATCGCTCAGGTAGCTGTAGCGGGGATTGCGCTGCCACTGCAGCACGCGCTCGCGCACCGCCTCGGGCAGGCGGGGTAAAACGCTGTCCAGCTCGGGCGCGCTGGCCGCTGCGCCTTTGGCGCCGCCGCACTGGCCGCCTTTGCAGGCTTCGTTGCCGCCCAGCAGCTTGTCAAACTCCTGCGCTACCAGCTCGCGGTGGGCATCGAGCTGGTGCAGGAATTGGCATTCATTGGCATAGCCCAGGGTCTGCGCCATCCACAGCAGGTCGTCATCGCGCGTGGGCAGCACATGGGTTTGCTGGTCGTCCAGGTACTGGATGCGGTGCTCCACCTTGCGCAGAAAGATATAGGCATCAGCCAGGGCCTGCGCCGTTTCGGGCGCCATCAGGCTGGCGCGCTCCAGGCGGGGCAGGGCCTCCAGGGTGGCGCGGCAGCGCAGCTCTGGGAACTGGCCGCCCCGCACCACTTGCAGCAACTGCACGATGAACTCGATCTCGCGGATGCCGCCGCGCGAGAGCTTGACGTCATTGGCGCGCTCGGGGTGGCCGGCACTGCGCTTGGCGGCATGCTCGCGGATCTGGCGGTGCAGGCTGCGCAGCGAATCGAAAACGGCGTAATCCAGGTAGCGGCGGAACACAAAAGGCAAGACCGCGCCGCGCAGCGCCTGCACGTTGGGGCTGCGGATATCGGCCAGCGGCGCCACGATGCGGCTTTTGAGCCAGGCAAAACGCTCCCATTCGCGGCCATGGGTCTGCAGGTAGTCCTCCAGCGCCGCCACCGAGATGGCAGCCGGGCCGGAGTTGCCATGGGGGCGCAGCATCAGATCCACGCGGAACACAAAGCCGTGCTCGGTGGTCTCGCCAATCAGCTGGTAGATCAGCTTGATGGCGCGGATGAAGTATTCGTGGTTGCTGAGCTTGCCTCTGCCATCGGGCTGGCCCGCTGTTTCGCCCTCTTGCTCATAGATATAGATCAGGTCGATATCACTGGAGACATTGAGCTCGCGCGCGCCCAGCTTGCCCATGCCAATGATCCACAGCTGCACCGGCTGGCCGTCGGCGTCGCGGGGCGCGCCGTGGCGGCTGTCCAACTCGGCGCGGGCGGCGGTGCAGGCGGCGTCCAAGGTCAGCTCGGCCAGCTCGGTCACGCCCTGGGTGATGGTCTGCAGATCGGCCTGCTGGTCGCAGTCGAGATCGATCAGCCGCGCCATGACCAATTGCCGCAGTATGCGCAGCGCGGCGCCCAGCGCATGGCCCTTGGCCAGCAGGGCCGCGAGCGTGGGGGCCATGGTGGCATGGGTTGGCGGGCCATCGGGCAGCAGACCCAGCAAATCATCGTAGCGGCGGTGCAGGCGCTGGACGAAGCGGGAATGTGCAGAAAGAGGCAGGCTGGCCTGCGGGGGGGTGATATCCGTATTTGCCATAGCGCTTTATCGACAATGTCCTGCGGCCGACCTGTTCAAATGCTCACATATGCAACGCGAGCGAGCTACTTGCCGCGGGTCATAATTTCGCTTTCCCCCTACTGATTGGACTCGATTGACTGTGCGCGCGCCCCGACTGCTCAAGCTGGCTGCCAAGCTGATGCAATGGTCATTGCGCTTATTGCTGGGCATGGTGCTGCTGCTGGCCTGTGCCGTGGCGGCGCTGCATTGGTGGATTGTGCCCCGTATCAATGACTTTCGCCCGCAAGTGGAATCTAGGCTATCGCGGGCGCTGGGGGTGCCGGTGCGCATCGACCAGCTGCAGGCCGATGGCGACAACGGCCTGGTGCCGGCCATTGCGGTGCAGGGCCTGCACATTCTGCAGGCCGACGGCTCGCCAGGGCTGACGCTCAACCAGGTCAAGGTGGCCTTGTCGGTGCCTTCGCTGCTGCGGCTGCGCACTGAGCAGATCGTCATCGATGCCCCGCAGCTGACCGTGCAGCGCGCCGCCGATGGCAGCGTCCGCATTGCCGGGGTGCTGGTAGAGGCATCCCCAGACCAAGACAGTAGCCGTGCCGGTGACTGGCTGTTTCGCCAGCGCGAGGTGCTGCTGCAAGGCGGCAGCATCATCTGGGACGACCAACTGCGCGGGCTGCCGCCCGTCACGTTCAGCGATGTGCAGCTGCTGCTGCGCAACCCCGGTCTGCGCCATGAATGGCAGCTGCGGGTGCGCCCGCCCGAAGACTGGGGGGACGCGCTGGAGCTGCGCGGCCGCATGCACCAGCCGCTGTGGGCGCTGCACGATGGCAGCTGGAAGCACTGGAGCGGCCAGATCTACCTGGAGGCGCTCCAGCTCAACGCCGCTGCGATGGCCCCCTATCTGCCACCGGCGGTGGGCTTGCAGCAAGGCCAGGGCTCGGCGCGCTTATGGCTGGATGTGACGCGCGGCAAGCTCAGCAACGGCACGGCCGATGTGGCCTTGCGCGATGTGGGCGTGCGCCGCGAGGCGCAGGATGGCAAACCAGCCCAGGACACGGTGCTGCTGCTGCGCTCGGTGCAGGGCCGCATCGGTGGCGTGGCCGACGACACCGGCTTTCGGGTGCTGACGGAAAACCTGGCCGTGGAATCGGCCAACGGCCAGCAGTGGCCCGGCGGCAGCGCGCGCATCAACCATGTCTACGCCCGGGGCACGCAGCCCAGCGAGACGGAAGCCAGCGCGCAATCGCTCGACATCGCCTCCCTGGCCGAGCTGGCACGCCTGCTGCCCATACCGGACAACGCACGACAGTGGCTGCAGAGCAACCGGCCCGCCGGCCTGATCCGTAGCGCATCGGCCCATTGGCGCGGAGATATGGACCGCTTGCAGGACTGGCAGGTCAAGGCCGATGTGGGCCAGCTGGCCTTGGGCATGCCCGCGGCTGCGCCGCGCGCCAATGCCGCGCGCGACAGCCATGGCGGCCTGGTGCTGGCCGCCGGTCAGCCGCATATCGGCTTTCGGGGGCTGGATGTGGCGATCGATGCGCGGGCTGGCGGGGGCCAGGCCAAGCTGCGTTTTGCCGATGGCGCGCTCTACCTGCCTACGGTGTTTGAAGAGCCGATGCTGCCCATCACCTCGGCCCATACCCAGCTGCAGTGGACGGTGCAGGGCGAGCACATCCAGATGCAGTCCGAGCGGCTGGAGTTTGCCAATGCCCATGCGGCCGGCCATGCCCGCTGGTCCTGGCAGACAGCCGATCCGCAAAAGACGGGTTCCAAGTCGCGCTTTCCCGGGATCCTGCAGCTCAAGGGCGCGCTCGACCGCGCCGACGGCACCCAGGTGCACCGCTATTTGCCGCTGCACATTCCGGCCGATGCGCGCCACTATGTGCGCGACGCGGTGCTGGCCGGCCAGGCCAGCAATGTGGAGTTCGAGATCGATGGCGATCTCTGGGAAGTGCCTTTCCCCGATTCGCGCCACGGGCTGTTCCGCATCAAGGCGCCGGTGCGCGATGTGCGCTACGCCTATGTGCCCGCCTCGCACCTGCACCCCGGCGAAAAGCCCTGGCCTGAGCTCAGCCGCCTCTCGGGCGAGCTGGTGTTTGAAGGCAATGGCATGCAGGTCAACAAGGCCAAGGGCATTCTGGACGGCAACACGCGCATCGTGGTGGACCAGACCAGTGCCCGGATTGCCGACTTTCATGACACACGCGTGCAGGTCAATGCGCAGGCCAACGGGCCTCTGGCCGATATGTTGACCACCGTGCGCGGCAGCGCCATTGATGCGCTGGTGCAGCACGCCTTGGCGCAGACCCAGGCCGATGGCGAGAGCCAGTTGCAGCTCAAGCTGGACTTGCCCGTGCATGACATGCCGCACGCCAAGGTGGACGGCAAGGTGCTGCTGCCGGGCAACCGCATCCAGTTCCATGCGGACTCGCCCATTGTGGACAAGGTCACGGGCGCGGTGCAGTTCTCCGAACATGGCTTTGTGCTGCAGGACCTGCAAGGCCAGGCCTTGGGCGGTGCGGTCAGGTTCTCGGGTGGCATGGATGTCAGCGGCCTGCCCGCTGGCGCCGACCATGGGCCCCGTGTGGATGTGCGCGCCCAAGGCGTTGCCACGGCAGAAGGCCTGCTGCAGGCCAAGGAGCTGGGGTCGGTGGTGCAGCTGGCCCAACTGGCGCAGGGCCAGACGGCGTACCAGCTGCGCATCAGCATGGCCCAGGGCGTGCCGCTGGTGGAGGTGCGCAGCGATCTGAACGGGATGGCCTTGGCCCTGCCGCCGCCGCTGAGCAAGGCTGCCGACGCAGCCTGGCCGACCCACTTTGCCAGCACCGTGCCCGAAGGCGCGCCCACGCCGCTGGTGCGGCAGAACATGCAGCTGGATGTGGGCGGCCGCCTGCAGCTGCGCTATGTGCGAGACATCAGCCCCGATGGCGCCACCCCTGACAAGGTGGTGAGCGGCGCCCTGCGCCTGGGTGCGGGCGCGCTCACCCTGCCAGCCAAGGGGGTGATTGCCGAGGTGCAGCTGCCGCAGCTGGATGTGCAGCAATGGCAGGCGCTGGCCCAGCGCATCAAGACCATGGCAGCGCCCGCCCCGGCAGGCGCCACGGATGCCGCCGCAGCGCCGGCAGCAGCGGGCGACCCCTATGCGGCGTTTTTGCCCGACCACTGGGATATCCGCCTGGACACGGTGCAGGTGCGCGGCATGGAGATCCAAAAGCTGCACCTGAGCGGCTCGCGCACGGGCCCGCGCTGGAGCAGCCAGGTCAGCTCCAGTCTGCTCGATGGCCAGCTGGACTACGTGCAAGAGGCCAAGGGGCCGGGCACCATCCGCGCCCGGCTGAGCCAGCTGCGCGTGGGCCAGGAAGGGGGCAGTGACAGCAAACCCGCCGCCAGCAACGAGGAGCCGTCCGGCCAGGAGCCCGTCCAGCTGCCGGCCCTGGATGTGGTGGTGGAGGACCTGCGCTGGCGCCAGCATTCGGTGGGAAGGCTGGAGTTGCAGGCGGTCAATCAGCGCCAGGCAGACAGCTCCTGGTGGCATCTGAAGAACATGGTGCTGTCCAACGATGCGGCCAGCCTACAGGCCAGTGGTGACTGGGGCGCCAAGCGCAGCAGCACGGGAGGGCGCCGCACCGAGCTGGAGATGCGGCTGGATCTGAAAGACACCGGCGCCTTGCTCGCCCGCCTGGGCATGGCCGGTGTGGTGCGCCAGGGCAAGGGCGCGGTGCAGGGCCGCATCGGCTGGACGGGCAGCCCCGTCAGCCCCGACTACACCAGCATGGACGGCAAGCTGCATATCGATGTCGGCCAGGGCCAGTTCCTGAAAGTGGAGCCGGGCGCTGCCAAGCTGCTGGGCGTGCTCAATCTGCAGGCGCTGCCGCGCCGGCTGACGCTGGATTTCAAGGATGTGTTCAGCGCGGGCTTTGGCTTTGATTTTGTGCGCGGCGACGTGCTGGTGAGCGATGGCCTGGCCTCGACCACCAATTTGCAGATGAAGGGCGTGACCGCGGCCGTGCTGCTCGAAGGCCATGCCAACCTGCGCGACGAGACCCAGGACCTGCATGTGGTCGTCATCCCCGAGCTGAACACCACCACCATGGCGCTGGTGACCACGGCCATCAACCCGGTCATCGGCATTGGCACTTTCCTGGCGCAGGCCTTGTTCAAAGGCCCGCTGACCCAGGCGGTGACCCAGGAGTTCGAGGTCAGCGGCTCCTGGTCGGAGCCCGAAGTCAAACGTCTCAGTCGCAGGCAGGAGGCTGATCCCAACGCCGTCGGCACACCCCATTGATGGTTTGTCCCAGGCCCTGAGTCAGCGTTGATATCCGCAAGCGCCACGCCCGGTCAGCGCTTGCGGATAATAGCCGCCAGACTCTTGCAGGATGCATCGATGAAAGTAGCCGCTCTTCAAATGGTGACCAGCACGCACTGGGAGCACAACCGTGCGCAGGCCTGGCAATTACTGCAGCAGGCGGCGGGCTTGGGTGCGGAGCTGGCCGTGCTGCCCGAGTACTTTTGCCTGATGGGCCAGCGCGACACCGACAAGCTGGCGCTGGCCGAGCCTTTTGGCGATGGCCCCATGCAGCAGTTTCTGGCCCAGAGCGCCCGCAGCCTGGGCCTGTGGATTGTGGGCGGCACCCTGCCTTTGCAGGGGCCTGATGCCGCGCATGTCTACAACAGCAGCTGCGTGTTCAACCCCCAGGGCGACTGCGTGGCACGCTACGACAAGATCCACCTGTTTTGCTATGCCAATGAGCGCGAGGCCTATGACGAGCACCGCGTCATCGCGCCAGGCCATGAACCGGTTCACTTTGACCTGCCCAGCCGCGATGGCCAAAGCTGGCGCATCGGGCTGAGCGTGTGCTACGACCTGCGCTTTCCTGAGTTGTACCGGCTGCATGCGCAGGCGGGCGCGCAGCTGATGCTGGTGCCCAGCGCCTTTACCTACACGACCGGCCAAGCCCACTGGGAGCTGCTGCTGCGCGCCAGGGCGGTGGAGAACCTGGCCTATGTGCTGGCCGCTGCCCAAGGCGGGGTGCATGAGAACGGCCGCCGCACCTGGGGCCACAGCATGGCCATCAACCCCTGGGGCGATGTG
The DNA here is from genome assembly GCF_024809975.1 of Comamonas sp. BIGb0152. Taxonomy (GTDB): domain Bacteria; phylum Pseudomonadota; class Gammaproteobacteria; order Burkholderiales; family Burkholderiaceae_C; genus Comamonas. Next base: position 69,165 of record NZ_JANUDY010000006.1, on the reverse strand, counting down.
ATGGCGCTGCAGGCCAGCGAGCCCGGCGTGGTGCTGGCCGATCTGGACTGGGCGCAGCTGCAGCGCTGGCGCCAGCAGCTGCCGGCCTTGCAACACCGCGTATGCTGACGGCGCAGTGGGCGCGCTCGCTGGCGCAGCACTGGCACCAGAGCTGGCGGCGCTGGTCGCTGTGGTCGGCGCTGGTGCTGCTGGTGGCAGGCACCCTGGTCACCCAGGTCTGGCTGGCCGGCCGCTATGAGATATCCGAGGTGCAGCAGCGCCTGGACCGCGAGGCCATGGATGCCGTCAGCGACATCCGCAGCCTGTTCAACGACAACGTTAACCGCCTGCGCAGCATGCCGCGCCATGACAGCGATGCCATGGGCTGGCAGTCCGCGGCGGCCACCATCTTGCGCAACCAGCGGGACCTGGCCCATATCGAATGGCGCAACCCGCAGCAGCAGATCGAGGCCAGCGAGGAGTCGCCTTATTTGAGCCTGCAGTGGTCTGCGATTGACCGCACGGGCATGAACACCGAGAGCAATACCGCCTGCCTGCGCGCCCGCAACTCGGGCATGGCCTCGTATGCGGGCAGCTATTTCTTGTCGCAGGGCAATGGCACGGGGCTGGAGCTGCTCGAACTCTGCGTGCCGGTGATCACCGGCAACCAGCTGCACGGCTTTGCCGTGGCCACCTACATCCTGCAGAACGTGCTGTCGGACCTGGTCAACGAGAGCCTGCGCCGCAACCATGAGCTGTCCTTCACCGAGACCGATGGCACGCGCCTGGCCATTGTCAGCACGCCTCGGCGCGGCACGCGGGTGTTTACCTCCAACCAGCTGCTCGATCTGCCCGGTGTGGCGCTGATGCTGCGGGTGGACAGCTGGCATGCGGCACCCAATGTGTTCCCGAATGTGCTCACGGCCTTGGTCACCGGCATGTCGATTGCGCTGATCACCGTGCTGGTGGTGCTGGTGCGCGACAACCGCCGCCGCTTGAAGGCCGAGCGCGACCTGGGCGATGCGCTGGCCTTTCGCAAGGCGATGGAGGATTCGCTGGTGACGGGGCTGCGTGCACGCGACCTCCATGGCCAGCCCACCTATGTGAACCCGGCGTTTTGCGAGATGGTGGGCTTTTCTGCGGAGGAGATTCTGGACCCAAGCAAGGCCACGCCCTACTGGCCGCCAGAGATGGCGCCCGAGTACGCGCGCCGCCAGCGCATCCGCCTGTCGGGCCAGCTGCCGCCGCCGCGCGAGGGCTATGACTCCACGTTCATGCACAAGGATGGGCGGCGCTTTCCGGTGCTGATTTTCGAGGCACCGCTGATCAATGCCGCCGGCCTGCACACCGGCTGGATGAGCGCCTTTGTCGACATGAGCGAGCAGCGCCGGGTTGAAGAGCTCTCGCGGGCATCGCAAGAACGCCTGCAGGCCACCGCGCGCCTGGCGACGGTGGGCGAGATGGCCTCCCTGCTCAGCCACGAATTGAACCAGCCCCTGGCGGCTATCTCCAGCTATGCCGCCGGCATCATGAACCTGCTGCCCGAGGATGCCTCTGCCAGCGAGGTGCAGCAGCACCTGCCCGATGTGCGCATGGCCGTGCAGCGCATGGCGTTCCAGGCCGAGCGCGCCGGCAAGGTCATCAAAAGCGTGCATGGCTTTGTGCGCCGCCGGGCGCAGGCGCGCGAGTTTGTGCAGGCCAACGAGCTGATGGATGCGGTATTGCCGCTGGTGCGGCTGCAGGCGCGTAAACTCTATGTCGATGTGGCCACTGAGGTGGCGCCTGGCTTGCCGGCGGTGTTTTGCGACCGGACCATGGTCGAGCAGGTGCTGCTCAACCTCAGCCGCAACGGCATGCAGGCCATGGACTATGGCGGCACGCACCAGCGGGTGCTGCAGATGCAGGTGCGGCTGGCGCCCAGCGACGATGGCCGGGCCTGGGTGGAGTTTGTGGTGGCCGACGTGGGCGAGGGCATCTCCGAGGAGGTGGCGGCGCGCCTCTACACCCCGTTCTTTACCACCAAGGACGAGGGCATGGGCCTGGGCCTGAGCCTGTGCCGCACCGTGGTGGAGCAGCATGGCAGCCATTTGCGCTACCAGCCCCACCAGCCGCGCGGGACCGTCTTCAGTTTTACCCTGCCAACCTGGCGCAACGATTGAAAGTTCAGAGATGCAGCCGCTAGTGAATGCGACCGTGTATATCGTCGATGATGATGCCGAGGTGCGCGATGCCCTGGCCTGGCTGCTGCGCTCGCGCCGCTTGCTGAGTGAAGGTTTTGCCTCGGCCGAGGCCTTTGAGGCCATGCTGCGCAGCCGCCCGCCCCAGGTGGACCCGGCCTGCGCACTGCTGGATGTGCGCATGCCCGGCATGAGTGGCCTGGCGCTGTTTGACCGCCTGGTCGAGATGGACGCGATTGCCGCCTTGCCGGTGATTTTTTTGACAGGCCATGCCGATGTGCCCACGGCGGTGGCCACCGTCAAACGCGGTGCCTTTGACTTTTGTGAAAAGCCGTTTTCCGACAATGTGCTGGTCGACCGCATCGAGCACGCGCTGCAGGCATCGAGCGATTACCTGGAAACCCTGCGCTCCCAGCAAGGCGTGCGCGAGCGCGTGGCCGAGCTCACCGACCGGGAGCAGGCGGTGATGCGGCTGGTGATCGATGGCCTGCCCAACAAGCTGATTGCCGATGAGCTGACGATCAGTGTGCGGACGGTGGAGGTGCACCGCGCCCGGGTGTTTGACAAGATGCAGGTGAAATCGGCGGTCGAGCTGGCCAACCTGCTGCGCGATCTGGCTTAAATAGCACAGCGCTGCGACAAAAAAGGGCGCCCTTTAAACGGGCGCCCGGCTGCATTCAGGACAAGCGGGGTTTAGCGGCCTGGCTGCACTTCACCCACAAATATCTCGACGCGGCGGTTGTGCGCGCGGCCGGCGGGTGTGTCGTTGGTGGCCACAGGCTGGCGCGAGCCCATGCCTTGCACCTGGATGCGCGCGCCATTGACGCCGCGTTGCGTCAGGTAGTTGCGTGCGCTCTCGGCACGGGCGAGCGACAGCGGGTCGTTGATGCCGTCGTTGCCGGTGCTGTCGGTGTGGCCAATGATGCGCACCTGGGCGTTGGGGTTGTTGCGCAGGCCGTCGGCAAAGCGGTCCAGAATCGGGGCGAAGTTGCCCTGGATGTCCGAGCGGTTGGTCTGGAACGAGATGTCGCTGGGGATGTCGAGCTTGAGCTGGTTGTCCGGCGTCTGGGTCACGACCACGCCGGTGCCCTGGGTGGCCTGCTCCATCTCCTGCTTTTGTTTTTGCATGTGCTGCGACCAGATATAGGTGCCCAGCGCGCCGATACCGGCACCAATCACCGCGCCCGAGCCGGCATGGCCGCCGGCAATGGCGCCTACGGCGGCACCGCCCAGTGCGCCCACGCCGGCGCCGGTGGCGGTTTGGCGCTGGGTGTCGGACATGTTGGCACAACCGCTCAGAATGGCCAGGCTGGCAACGGCAGAGACTAGAATTTGTTTACGCATGCTTGAACTCCTCTGGTGCATGGGCCTTCCCTGAAAAGTGGGAGGCCATAGATGCAAATTGTGGGCAGTAGAACTGCCAAATACCAGAGACAAAGTTCAAAAATGGTAAAAATGACGGCAATGAGCGGCCATGTCCTACGATTTGCGCAAGCTACTCGCGAGGAGGCCGCTCATCTTTGCTTACGATTTCCCCTTTTTTCCGTCCGGCAAACATCGTCCACCAGACGATCGCCACCAGTATGACCAACGCCAATAGCGCTTCCAGCAATATCAGTCCCATCGGTGCCCGCTCCTTACGTATGCTGTCGATGGCTGCGATTGTAGGAATTCTGGCCGCCTGCTCCACCCAAGTCCCTTTGGATGCACCGTCATCGCCGACCACGCGCCCACCGGTATCGGGCAGCATCGAGGTGTTGCCGCCCGATGCCAATGAGCCGCTGCCCCCGGCGATCCAGCAGGCCAAGAGCCGCTGGGTGCCCGTGCATTGGTCGTCGGTGCCCGGCCTGGAGCAGGACAACCTGGCCGACGCCTGGAACGCCTGGATCAAGAGCTGCGGCCGCCCGCCCGCGCCCTTTGCCCAGTTCTGCTCCGAGGTGCGGCGCATGAGCCTGGCCTCGACCGAAGAGCAGCGCGCCTGGATGGTGTCGCGCTTTCAGCCCTACCGCGTCGAATCCTTGGATGGCAACCCTGATGGCATGCTGACCAGCTATTTCGAGCCCATGCTCGATGGCACGCGCCAGCCGGGCAATGGCTATTCGATACCGCTGTACAAGTCGCCTGCCAGCCTGGGCACGCGCAAGCCTTGGTTTAGCCGCCAGCAGATCGAGACCTCACCCCAGGTGCAGGCCGAACTGCAGGACAAGGTGATTGCCTGGGTCAACGACCCCGTCGATGCGATGGTGCTGCACATCCAGGGCTCGGGCCGGGTGCGTATCCAGGAGGCCGATGGCTCGGTGCGCTTGATTCGCGTGGCCTATGCCGCCACCAATGACCACCCCTACAAGAGCATTGGCAAATGGCTGCTGGACCAGGGCCTGGTGCGCGATGCCACCTGGCCGGGCATCAAGGCCTGGATTGCCGCCAATCCGGCCCGCGTCAACGAACTGCTCTGGAGCAACCCGCGCTATGTGTTCTTCAAGGAAGAGCCGCTGTCGCCGCTGGACGCTGAGTTTGGCCCCAATGGCGCCCAGGGTGTGCCGCTGACCCCCGGCCGCTCGATTGCCGTGGACCGGGGCAGCATCCCCTATGGCACCCCGGTGTGGATGTCTTCCACCGGGCCCACGGTGCAGCTCAACCGCCTGGTAATGGCGCAGGATACGGGCAGCGCCATTTTGGGAGCCGTGCGCGCCGATTATTTTGCCGGCTGGGGCCATGAGGCGGGCGACTTTGCCGGCCGGGTCAAGCAGCCGCTGCGGCTGTGGGTGCTCTGGCCCCGGGGCATGGGCAAGCGCTGATCTGCGCCTGCTTCCTGCAAAAGGCCAGCCTTGCGGCTGGCCTTTTGCATGGCGGCTGCTGAATGCGGAAAACAGTCAACGCAAGGGTGTGCCCTTGGGGTTGGCCGTCATGGGCAACGGCAAGGCGCTGCTGGATTTGACCTCGCCCAGCGAGAAGGTGGTGTGTACGTCTTTCACGTTGGGCAGGTGCAGCAACACATTGCGGATAAAGCTGGAGAAACTCTCCAGGTCCTTGGCCACCACCTGCAGCTCGAAAGTGCCCGCGCCGCTGATGTAGTGGCAGGAGGTGACCTCGGGCAGCAGGCGGATCGACTCTTCCATGCGCAGTGTGATGTCAGCGGTGTTCTGCGCCGCATCGACGCGGACAAAGGCCAGCACGCCCAGGCCGAGCTTGTGGCGATCCAGCGTGGCGTGGTAACCGGTGATGTAGCCCGCCTCTTCGAGCGCACGCACCCGGCGCCAGCAGGGCGCCGCCGACAGGCCCACGCGCTGGGCCAGCTCGGCATTGGTCAAACGGGCGTTTTTTTGCAGCTCGTAGAGAATGGCCCAGTCGAATTTGTCAATTTGGTTCATTTATCGCCATTATTGAGCAAGATTCTTTCAAATACTAGGTAAATCCCGGCAAGGAAAAGAATACTTTATTCTCACCGCCCGTCATACACTGCAGCGATGAAGGGCCTGGTGTTTTACCGTGCCCGCTGGACTTGGTTCCAGATTCTTATAACGCCCCACAATCCCGGACCTGCCACAAGCGGCCACCGGGTGCTCCCCCCAGGAGACAAGACGATGAATGCCTCACTCCCCGAGTCCGTCCGCAAAGCGCTGGAAACGGTAACGTTGGAAGATAAGTACGCACTGGCACACGGCCGTGCCTTCATGAGCGGGGTGCAAGCCCTCGTTCGCCTGCCGATGCTGCAGCGCCAGCGCGATGCCTTGCAGGGACTCAATACCGCTGGCTTTATCAGCGGCTACCGGGGCTCGCCGCTGGGTGGCTACGACCAGGCGCTGTGGGCGGCCAAAAAGCACCTGAAGGAAAACAACATCGAGTTCCAGCCCGGCGTGAACGAAGAGCTGGGTGCCACCGCCGTCTGGGGCACGCAGCAGCTCGACCTGTACCCGCAGAGCAAGAAGTTCGATGGCGTCTTTGGCATCTGGTATGGCAAGGGCCCGGGCGTGGACCGCAGCGTGGACGTGTTCAAGCACGCCAACATGGCGGGCACCGCCAAGCACGGCGGCGTGATTGCGCTGGCGGGTGACGACCACATCAGCAAGTCCTCGACGGCGGCGCACCAGAGCGACCACATCTTCAAGGCCGTGGGCTCGCCGGTGTTCTTTCCCTCCAGCGTGCAGGACATCCTGGACATGGGCCTGCATGCCTTTGCGCTGAGCCGTTTCTCCGGCGTCTGGTCGGGCATGAAGACCATCCAGGAGATCGTGGAATCGTCGGCCAGCGTGTCGGTGGACCCGGACCGGGTGAACATCATCACCCCCGATGACTTTGTGATGCCGCCCGGCGGCCTGCACATCCGCTGGCCCGATGCGCCGCTGGAGCAGGAAGCACGCCTGATGGACTACAAGTGGTATGCGGCCCTGGCCTATATCCGCGCCAACAAGCTCAACTACAACGTTATCTCCACCCCCAATGACCGCTTTGGCATCATCGCCAGTGGCAAGGCCTTCAACGACACGCGCCAGGCGCTGATCGACCTGGGTCTGGACGACGACACCTGCCGCCAACTGGGCATCCGACTGCACAAGGTCAACGTGGTCTGGCCGCTGGAAGCCTCCATCACCCGCGACTTTGCGATGGGTCTGCAGGAGATTCTGGTAATTGAGGAAAAGCGCCAGATGATCGAGTACCAGCTCAAGGAAGAGCTGTACAACTGGCGCTCGGATGTGCGCCCCCATGTGTTGGGCAAGTTCGACGAGACCGATGGCGACCATTCGGGTGGCGAGTGGTCGGTGCCCAACCCCAGCGACCACTGGCTGCTGCGCCCCAAGGCCGACCTGACCCCGGCGCTGATTGCCCAGGCCCTGGCCAAGCGCCTCAAGAAGCTGGGCGTGCCCGATGACATCGTGCGCCGCATGGATGCACGCCTGCAGGTGATTGCCGCGCGTGAGCAGGGTCTGAAGGACAGCAAGCAGGAATCGGTGGACCGCCTGCCCTGGTTTTGCAGCGGCTGCCCGCACAACACCAGCACCCGCGTGCCCGAGGGCAGCCGCGCGGTGGCCGGCATTGGCTGCCACTACATGGTCAACTGGATGCCCGACCGCAACACCAGTACCTTCACGCAGATGGGCGGCGAAGGGGTGACCTGGGTGGGCCAGGCACCTTTCACCACCGACCAGCATATTTTCTCGAACCTGGGTGATGGCACCTACTTCCACAGCGGTCTGCTGGCCATCCGCCAGAGCATTGCCTCGGGCGTGAACATCACCTACAAGGTGCTCTACAACGATGCCGTGGCCATGACCGGTGGCCAGCGCGTGGGCGAGCGCCCCGAAGGCCATTCGGTGCTGCAGATCATGAACAGCCTGTTGTCCGAAGGGGTCAAGAAGCTGGTGATCGTGACCGACGAGCCGGAAAAATACGACGGCGTGCAACTGGGTGCCGGTGTGACTGTGCACCACCGTGACGAACTCGACCGCATCCAGCGCGAGTTTCGCGAGCTCAAGGGCACCACCGCCATCATCTACGACCAGACCTGCGCGACCGAAAAGCGCCGCCGCCGCAAACGCGGCACCCTGGCCACGCCGGCCAAGACCGTCATCATCAACGAGGCGGTCTGCGAGGGCTGCGGTGACTGCTCGGTGCAGTCCAACTGCCTGTCGGTCGAGCCGGTGGAGACCGATTTTGGCCGCAAGCGCAAGATCAACCAAAGCACCTGCAACAAGGATTTCTCCTGCGTCAAAGGCTTTTGCCCAAGCTTTGTCACCATTGAAGGCGGCCAGCTCAAAAAAGCCAAGAAGGAGAAAAAGGGCGACATGGCCAAGCTGCCCGCCTTGCCCGATCCGGTATTGCCCGTGGCCACCCAGGCCTGGGGCATTGTGGTGGCCGGTGTCGGCGGTACCGGTGTGATCACCATCGGCTCGCTGCTGGGCATGGCCGCCCACCTGGAAGGCAAGGGCGTGGTCACGCAGGATGCGGCAGGTCTCGCGCAAAAGGGCGGCTCGACCTGGAGCCATATCCAGATCGCCAATTCGCCCGATGCCATCTACACCACCAAGGTGGACACGGCCAAGGCTGACCTGATCATTGGCTGCGACCCCATTGTGGCGGCCAACAAGACCACCCTGGCTGCCATGCAGCAGGGCCGCACTTTTGTGGCGCTCAACACCCATGGCGCGCCTACGGCGGCCTTTGTGCACAACCCGGACTGGCAATTCCCCGAAGCGGGTTGCGAATCGGCGATTCTGGCGGCCGTGGGCCAAGAGGGCGTGGGCATGTTCGATGCCGAGCACATTGCGACCCAGGCGCTGGGCGACAGCATCTACACCAACCCGCTGATCCTGGGCTATGCCTGGCAAAAGGGCCGGGTGCCGCTGTCCCATGCGGCGCTGATGCGTGCGATGGAGCTCAACGGCGTGCAGGTGGACAACAACAAGGCGGCCTTTGAATGGGGCCGCCAGTGCGCGGCCAATCTGCCCCAGGTGCAATCGATGTTTGCGGCCCAGCAGGTCATCCAGCTGGTGAAAAAGCCATCCTTGCAAGAGCTGCTGGCCAAGCGCGTGGCTTTCCTGACCGACTACCAGGACAGCGCCTACGCGGCCGACTACCAGGCCTTTGTGAACAAGGTGCATGCCGCTGAGGCCCAGCTGGGCACCGGCACCCGCCTGTCGCAGGCGGTGGCGCGTTACCTGTTCAAACTGATGGCCTACAAGGACGAGTACGAGGTGGCGCGCCTGCACACCACGGCCGAGTTCAGCGAGAAGATTGCCAGCATGTTCGAGGGCGACTACAAGATCGTGCACCACCTGGCGCCGCCCATCACGGCCAAGCGCAACGACAAGGGCGAGCTGGTCAAGCAGGCTTATGGCGGCTGGATGCGCAAGGCCTTTGGCGTGATGGCCGGGCTCAAGGGCCTGCGTGGCGGTAGCTTCGATATCTTTGGCCGCACTGAAGAGCGCCGCACCGAGCGTGCGCTGATCGTGGAGTACCGCGCTTGCATCGATGAGCTGCTGCAGGGCCTTAGCACTGAGCGCCTGGCGCTGGCGGTCGAGATCGCCAGCATTCCCGAAGACATCCGGGGCTACGGCCATGTCAAGGAGCGCCATCTGAAGGCGGCCCGCAGCAAGTGGCAGCAGCTGATGCTGCGCTGGCGCGCGCCGGAGGCTGTGGCTGCATCTCCTGCGCCAGCCCCAGTGCCAGCTGCCGCGCAGGTCTGACAGCGCTGCGCTTCCAGGGCGCGCAATGCCGATTACTCCAAGCCGCTTGGTCACCGTGCCAAGCGGCTTTTTTGTCATCGCTCCAGCCTGGGCGGGGTGACAAAATTGTCATATTTCGCCATTCAGCATCTGCCAGTCGGGTATTTGGGAATGGAAACAACAGCCAATCGAACTTATTGCCTATAGTGGCTTCTACCAATGCCCTGGCATGAAAGCTGCTTAATTCCATGAAAACAACCGGAAAAACCAGAGGCATCCAAGGTATTGGCTGCGTGTCTGCCAGGGGCCACGCATACAATGCTTCTCTTTGGGCCTTGGTTTAGGAAAACCTGGCAAGGCCTGCATCCACGTTGGGAGCTTCATTTGTTTATCTCTTCTGCTTTTGCCCAGACCGCACCGGCTGCTGCTGCCTCCGGCGGCATGACCTCTACCCTGACCAGCATGCTGCCTTTGGTGCTGATGTTTGTGGTGCTGTATTTCCTGATGATTCGCCCCCAGATGAAGCGCCAAAAGGAAGCCCGTGCCATGATCGATGCGCTGGCCAAGGGTGACGAAGTGGCGACCAATGGTGGCCTGGTGGGTCGCGTGGTTGGTTTGGACGAGCAGTTCCTGCAAGTGGAACTGGCCCAGGGCGTGGTGGTGCAAATGCAGCGCGGCGCTGTGGTGCAAGTGCTGCCCAAGGGCACGCTGAAGTAATTCTTCATTGGATCAGCAATTGGCGCAGCGTAGCTGCGCCTTCTATTTTGCGTAAGGTAAGAGCGCGATCATGAACCGTTATCCGGTCTGGAAGTACGCGATCATTGTGATCGCGCTTCTGGTAGGGGTTGTTTACACCCTGCCCAACTTTTTTGGTGAGGCGCCTGCCGTGCAGGTTGCCTCGGTCAAGGCCACTGTCACGGTCGATTCCGCATTGCAGCAGCGTGTGGAAACGGCGCTGGCCGATGCCGACGTCAAACCGCTGAGCATCGCGCTGGAAAACGGCTCGATCCGTGCCCGCTTTGACAAGGAAGACGAACAGCTCAAGGCCAAGGGCGTGCTGGAGCGCGTTCTGATCCCTGACAGCAGCGACCCCTCCTATGTGGTGGCGCTGAACCTGATCTCGCGCTCGCCTGCCTGGCTCACCGCCTTGCATGCCAAGCCCATGTACCTGGGTCTGGACTTGCGCGGTGGCGTGCACTTCACCTTGCAGGTGGACATGCAGGCTGCGCTGACCAAGCGCACCGAGGCGCTGACCAGCGATGTGCGTCTGGCGCTGCGCGACAAAAAGATCCGCCACGGCGGTGTGAACCGCGAAGGCCAGTCACTGGAAGTGCGCCTGCAGGATGAGGCCACGGCCACGACCGTGCGCAACCTGATTGTGGACACCATGCCGGACCTGCAAGCCAATGTGGTCAGCTCCGGCGGCGGCGCCTATGTGGTGCGCGCCAGCATCAAGCCTGAATCGCTGCGCAGCGTGCAGGAGCAGGCGCTCAAGCAAAACATCACCACCTTGCACAACCGGATCAATGAGCTGGGCGTGGCCGAGCCGGTGATCCAGCAGCAAGGCTCTGACCGTATTGTGGTACAGCTGCCCGGCGTGCAGGACCCGGCACAGGCCAAGGACATCCTGGGCCGCACGGCAACGCTGGAAGTGCGCATGGTCGACGAAAGCTCGGACGCGCGCGCCGCAGAAATAGGCTCCGGCCCGGTGCCCTTTGGCTCTGAAAAGTACAGCGACCCGCATGGCCAGTCGATTGTGGTGAAAAAGCAGGTCATCCTGACCGGCGAGAACCTGAACGACGCCCAGCCTGGTTTTGACAGCCAGACCCATGAAGCCACCGTGAACCTGACCCTGGACGGCAAGGGCGCGAACATCTTCAAGGAAGTCACGCGCGAGAACATCGGCAAGCGCATGGCCATCTTGCTGTTTGAAAAGGGCAAGGGCCAGGTGGTCACCGCCCCGGTGATCCGCTCCGAAATCGGTGGCGGCCGGGTGCAGATCTCGGGCAGCATGAGCACCAAGGAAGCCAGCGATACCTCGCTGCTGCTGCGCGCCGGCTCGCTGGCCGCGCCGATGGAAATCATCGAGGAATACACCATCGGCCCCAGCATGGGCAAAGAGAACGTCGAAGCCGGTATCAAGAGCATCGTCGGCGGCTTTATCGCGATTGCCGTGTTCATGTGCATCTACTACATGATCTTCGGCGTGGTCTCGACCATCGCGCTGGCGGTGAACGTGCTGCTGCTGCTGGCCATCTTGTCGATGCTGCAGGCCACGCTCACCTTGCCGGGTATTGCCGCTATGGCGCTGGCCATCGGGGTGGCCATTGACTCCAACGTGCTGATCAATGAACGGGTGCGCGAGGAATTGCGTGCCGGTGCATCGCCGCAAACGGCGATCCATGCCGGCTATGAGCATGCCTGGCACACCATTCTGGACTCCAACGTCACCACCTTGATCGTGGGCCTGGCCTTGCTGGCTTTTGGCTCTGGCCCGGTGCGCGGCTTTGCGGTGGTGCACTGCATTGGTATTTTGACGAGCATGTTCTCGGCGGTGTTCTTCTCACGTGGCCTGGTCAACCTCTGGTATGGCCGCCGCAAGAAGCTCAAGAGCGTGTCCATCGGTCAGGTCTGGAAGCCCGAGGGCGATGACCACCGCTCCGTTGCATCCGCTAAACGTTAAGGAGGAAGACCATGGAATTCTTCCGTATCAAAAAAGACATCCCCTTCATGAAATACGCGTTGGTGCTCAACGCGATTTCGGTCATCACCTTCGTCCTGGCTGTCTTTTTCCTGACCACACGTGGTTTGCACCTGTCGGTGGAGTTCACGGGCGGTACCGTCATGCAGGTGGCTTATGAGCAGCCCGCTGACGTGGGCAAGATCCGCGAGCAGGTGGCATCGCTGGGCTACCAGGACATCCTTGTGCAGAACGTTGGCAGTGCCGACCGCGTGATGATCCGCCTGCCGCTGGAAAAAGGCGTGACCACCGCCCAACAGGGTGAAAAGGTCATGGGTGCGCTCAAGGCTGCCGACCCTGGGGTCAGCTTGCTGCGCAGCGAGTTCGTCGGCCCGTCGGTGGGTGAAGAGCTGGTGCACGGCGGCCTGATGGCGCTGGGCGCTGTGGTGCTGGGCATCGTGCTCTACCTGGCCGTGCGCTTCGAATGGAAGTTCGGCGTGGCCGCAGCGGTTGCCAACTTGCATGACGTGGTGATCATCCTGGGCTTTTTTGCCTTCTTCCAGTGGGAGTTCTCGCTGGCCGTGCTGGCCGGGGTGCTGGCCGTGCTGGGGTACTCCGTCAACGAGTCAGTGGTGATCTTTGACCGGATCCGCGAGGCTTTCCGCAAGTTCCGCAAGCTCGATACGCCAGAAGTGATCGACCACGCCATCACCTCGACGATGAGCCGGACCATCATCACCCATGCCTCCACCGAGGCGATGGTGCTGTCGATGTTCCTGTTTGGCGGTGCCAGCTTGCATTACTTTGCGTTGGCGCTGACCATTGGTATTCTTTTTGGTATCTACTCGTCCGTGTTCGTGGCCGCGGCCATTGCCATGTGGCTGGGTGTCAAGCGGGAAGACCTGGTCAAGGTGACCCAGAAGGATCTGGACCCGAATGACCCCAATGCCGGGGCCTCGGTATAAAGCAGACCGATAAAAGGGATGGGATTTCTGTGGCTGTTGCACCCTCGCACCATCGCACCTGGCAAAAAAAGCTGGCTCGTGAAGCACGGCTGAGATTTGTCGGGGGCTTGTGTGTGGGGTTGCCTGGGGTGGCAACACGCTTGCGTGCCGAGCTGCTCCAGATCATGGCCAGGCCCAGTACCGATCCCGCGCGCTCGCACGTGGCGCTGTCGGCTGCGGTTGCCGAATTTGACAGCCGGCAGCAGGCCTGGCTGGACGCTACCAACAAGCTGCTGCGCCAGAGTTTGTTGGCCGGCGAGGCCATTCCCGAACCGGTCGCGACGACCACGATCACCAGTTTTGAGCTGGTCAGCAATGAGGCCATCGAGGGCCGTATCATCGCATCGCGCCTGGCGGCGCAACTGCTGGAGCTGGTCGCGCTGGAGCTGGACAGCGTCCGCCGTGTGACCCAGTTTCTGGAAGACCAGGAGCTGGGCCCCGCCGATGCCATTCGCCCGGAGACCTGGTGCCTCAAGCTGATTGAGGGCTGGGAAGGCGCCGGGCTCAGCCGCAAAACATTGGACCTGTTGTGGGCTCCGCTGCTGGAGGCCTTGGCGCAGCTGGGCATCAGCGGCTACACCGCAGTGCGGCGCTTCTACGACGAGCAAGGTGCCGCCACGGAAGACGAGCTGCGCAGCTACCGCATCAAACGCACTGAGAGTGAGCGCCATGCGCCCGCAGCCGCCGCTATGGCTGCTGCCGCCGGTGCTGCCCATCAGATGGGCGGCATGCCCGCAGCGGGCGCAGCCTCGGGTGCCGCCAGCATGCCTTCGGGCTTGATGCCCGCAGGCGGCGCTGGCGCGCCCGGTTGGGTGGCGATGGGCGCCACCCGGCAAAAAAGCCATGGTGTGCTGGCCCAGCTGCGCGGCTTTTTGCATGGCGTTGCGGGCGGGCGCTCCAATGGGGGACCGACCTCCGTGCGCGCCTCCTTGGGTGAAGGTGGCGGTTATGTGATATCGCCGGCCCTGCAGCATGCCTTGGTATCACCGCCCACGGCGATCCAGTCGGCCTGGTTCCATACCGCGCCGGCCGATGATGATTTCGACCCCGGGCAGATCGTGGCACCCGTGGCGCTGGCAGTGCGCCAGCAGTCCTCGGCGCTCAAGAGTGTGGCCTCGTCCGATGAGGAAAAGGCGATCATCGAGATCATCGCCTTGATGTTCCAGAGCATTCTGAATGAAGACCGCATTCCCGCCGGTATCCGCATCTGGTTTGCGCGCCTGCAGGTGCCGGTGCTGCGCGTTGCGCTGGCTGAGCCGGCCTTCTTCAACGACACCGAGCACCCGGCGCGCCAGTTGATTGACCGCATGGGCGCCTGCGTGCTGGGTTTTGAGTCTGCCGCACTGAATGGCACGACCTTGGAGTCCGAGGTCAAGCGCGTGGTGCAGGTCATCGAACAGTACCCGGATACGGGCAGCCGCGTGTTCCAGCTGGTGCTCAAGGAGTTCCAGAAATTCCTGGAGAAAAACCTGACCGGCCAGACCGCCACCGCGCGCGAGCTGGTGAGCCTGGCCCAGCAGATCGAGCAAAAGGAAACGCTGGCTATCCAATACACCATCCAGCTGCGCGACATGCTGCTGGAGATGCCGGTGGATAGCGATGTTCGGGAGTTCCTGTTCAAGCAGTGGTCCGATGTGCTGGCCATGTCGGCCATCCGCTTTGGTGCCGAGCACGAGAACACGCAAAAATTCAAAAAGGCAGCGCTCGACCTGGTCTGGTCCGCGTCTGCCAAGCCCAGCAAGGAAGAGCGCGCCAAGGTGATCCGCCAGCTGCCACTGCTGCAAACCGTTTTGCGCCAGGGCCTGACCTTGTCCAACACCGTGGGCGAGCGCCAGGACGAGATGATCAAGAGCCTGATGGACATCGTGGCCGAGGCCTTTCTGGCCAAGACCAACGAGATTCCGCAAGAGCACATCGTCGCACTGGCCGAGCGTCTGGCACATCTGGAAGATGCCCTCGACGAGGTGGTGACCGAGGAATACCCGCTCAGCGCCGAGAGCATCGAGCTGATGCTGGGCATCGACACCAGCCATATCCAGGTCATCGCCGATGATGGTGCGCTGGTGCAGCCCGAGGTGTTGGAGTGGGCCAAGAACCTGTCGCTGGGCAACTGGTTCCTGCTGGACCACAATGCCAGCCCGCTGCAGGTGCAGTATGTCTGGCACAGCCAACACAGGCAGCTGCATTTGTTTGCGGCACTCAGCGGCTCTTGCTTTTTGTTCCAGATGCGGCGCATGGGCCACTACCTGCAGGCCGGCCTGCTGCTGCCGCGCGATGCCGAAGGCATCACGGCCCGCGCCGCGCGCGATGCGCTGGCCAAGATCGAGGCCAACCCCGAGCGGCTTTTGCAGTAAGGGCTGCCGGATTTAGCTGGCCGCCAAGCGCTGAAACAGCCCACCGGGCAGGCGCGCTACCTGGCCTGTAAGCTCCAGTTCCAGTAGCTGGATTTGCAGACTGGCGATATCGATGCCGGTGCGGTTGCACAACGTATCCAGATCAACGGGATCAAAACCCAGCGCCTGCAGCAGGCCCGCGTCTTCTTTTTCGGTGCTGCCGGGCGGTGTCTCCGCTGTCGTCACTGCTGGCTGTGGGGGTGTGGCAAGCCCCAGTGCTGGTAGCTCTTCCAGAATATCTTCCACCGATTCCACCAGCTTGGCGCCTTGGCGGATCAGCGCGTGGCAGCCTTTGCTTTGCGGCGCGTGGATGGAGCCAGGAATCGCAAACACCTCGCGCCCCTGTTCGCTGGCCAGACGTGCGGTCACCAGCGAGCCGGAGGCGGTAGCGGCTTCGACCACCAAGGTGCCGCTGGCCAGGCCGGCGATCAAGCGGTTGCGTTTGGGGAAGTTCTGCGCCAGCGGGGGCGTGCCCAGGTGGTATTCGCTGACGATCCAGCCCTGCTCGGCGATCTGTGCGGCCAGCGCGTGGTTGGCCCGGGGGTAGACCCGGTCGATGCCGGTGCCGATCACGGCAATGGTGGCGGGCTGTTGGCCTGTCGCCGCCTCCAGCGCGCCGGCATGGGCGGCGGCATCGATGCCCAGGGCCAGGCCCGAGACAACGGTCACGCCCTGGCGTACCAGGGTTTGCGCAAAGGCCCGGGCATTTTGTGCGCCCTGGGGTGTGGGGTTGCGGCTGCCGACCATGGCCAGTGCCTTGCTGGGCCAGGCCAGGCGCTGCTGGGGGTTGTCCAGCCAGCGGGCGTGGCCGGTGATGTAGAGGAGGGCCGGCGGATCGGCGGTTTCCAGCAAGGCGGGCGGGTAATCCGGGTCGCCCAACACCAGCACCTGCCGCTTGAGCGGCGCCGGTGCGGAGTTTAGCCAGGCCCAGGTGGCCGTTTGCAGGCTGCGCAAGGCCTCGCCGGGGTGGAGCAAGGCCTGGGCCTGCGCGGCGCTGATGCAGCTTTCGAGCTGGGCGCTGGTTTGGGCCAGTACTGCACTGGGCAAACCAAAGCGCGCCAGCAGCCGCCGAATGGCGGTATTGCCCAGTCCGGGCGTGGCGGTCAGTCGAATCCAGTCATGCAGCTCTTGTTCAGTCATGGGCAAGAGCCGCTCTTCCGGGTGCCGGGTTATTGGCGGTAGTCCGGGGAGATGAGGGCATCGCCCACTTTCACCCCTTCCTTGGCTTCCAGGATCAGCGCATAGGACACTTTGTCAAAAGTGCGGAAGACCATGGCCAGGCCATTGGCCTCGTTGGGCAGCTTGATGACGGTCTGGTCGCTGTCGGTCTTGTCCTTGATGCGTGCGCCGCGTGTCATCAAGCGGAACACATGGCCCAGCTCCACGCCGTCAGCCTGGCCGCGATTGATCGCAATCACGCTGTTGCGCGACGCATAGGCCACGCTGTTGCTGCCGTAGATGGACAGCACACTGCCTTGCAGGTGCTCGTCGGGCGCATGCGGCACATAGCTGGTGACATTGACGCGCGGCATCGGCAGCAGCTTGTCGCCAATGCGGATCTCTTCCTTGACAGCAGTGATATCGAGCGAGGCGGGCACGGGATCGGTGTGCGCACGGCCCTTGGCATCCAGGGTCGTCTCCTGGCGCTCGCTGGCCACCAGCTGTACCTTGCCCAGGTACTGGGCCTCATAGCCCAGGATGGCCTTCGTTTCCGGGTCGACCATCGGCACGGCATTCCGGAACACGCGGTAGTACTGGCGCTCTTGTCCCATCTCCAGCGACTGGTCGCCCGAGCGGCCATAGACGCGGTCGCCGGGCGACAGCAGGGCGCGCTCCTGGGCGGCACCGACCAGGCGGGGCGCTTTGTCGTTCTCGCCCTCGGCCAGCACCTCGGGCTCGACCAGGAAGGCCTCGATCAGGCGCTGGTTGACGGCCGGCAGGGCGGTACCCGACAGGCTTTGGCTGCGCACGCGCGGCGAAATGCGGATGACTTCGTCCTCGCCCGAGCGCGAAGTGACCAGGCGCGCCATGCCGTTGCGGCGCTCCAGGTACAAGGTCTGGCCGGGGTAGATCAGGTGCGGATTGGCAATGGACTGCAGGTTCATGCCCCACAGTGCGGGCCAGCGCCAGGGCTGCTGCAGGTAGACGCGGGAGATGTCCCAGAGCGTGTCACCACGCTTGACGACATAGGTATCGGGAGCGTTGGCGACCAGGTCAGCCTCGGGGATGCCCTGTGCGGCCACTTGCTGGGCGGTGCTGCGCTGCTGTGCGGTTACCGGCAACTGCGCGGCCGGGGTTGCGGCCCAGGCGCTGGTGCCGACGCAGGCCAAGCAGGCGGCTGCAACGGCG
Organism: Comamonas sp. BIGb0152; assembly: GCF_024809975.1. Classification (GTDB taxonomy): domain Bacteria; phylum Pseudomonadota; class Gammaproteobacteria; order Burkholderiales; family Burkholderiaceae_C; genus Comamonas. The sequence goes on along the minus strand of NZ_JANUDY010000006.1, from coordinate 51,420 downwards.
CTGTTGCGCAAATGGTGGAACAGGGGCGTAGTGGTTGCTCGCATGGCCGGGTGACTCCCTCTCAGTCGCTCGCAGGCCACAGTGGGCCTGCTGTCAATGTTTGTAATTGCCTCTGATTCTCGGGCCAAGCCCTTGATCGATCAATGATTATTGCAAGCCATCTGGGCATTGATGGGCAAAAGTGGCGAAAATAACGACATTCACCAGTGAAAACTATGTCTATCCTCCCGATTCTCTGCTACCCCGATCCCCGCCTGCACAAGGTCGCCAAGCCTGTGGCCGTTGTCGATGACCGCATCCGTGCGCTGGTCCAGGACATGCTGGCCACCATGTACGACGCCAGCGGTATTGGCCTGGCAGCCACGCAGATCGACGTGCATGAGCGCGTGGTGGTCATCGATGTTTCTGAAGAGCGCGACCAGCCCCTGACCATCATCAACCCGGAAATCCTTTGGGCCAGCGATGAAAAGCAGCTCGGCGATGAAGGCTGCCTGTCGGTGCCCGGCATTTATGACGGTGTGGAGCGCTCGGTGGCGGTCAAGATCAAGGCGCTCGACGAGAACGGCAACAGCCGCGAGATCGACGCCGAAGGCCTGCTGGCCATCTGCATCCAGCACGAAATGGACCACCTGCTGGGCAAGGTGTTTGTCGAATACCTCTCGCCCCTCAAGCGCAACCGCATCAAGTCCAAGCTGGTCAAGCAGCAAAAGCGCGAACTGGCCGACGCCAAGGACTGATATGCACACCACGCGATCTTCACGGAGCTGGCTGCCGGGCCGCGCGTGGGGCGCGCTGGTGCTGTTCGTGCTGTGTGCGGCCTTGGCGGGCTGTGCCTATCCCACCCAATTCAAACCCGGCAGCAGCCAGCAGGAAGTGCAGGCCAAGCTGGGCCCCGCCTATGCGGTGACCAAGCTCGATGGCGGCGCTGAGCGCTGGCTGTACTCCACCCAGCCGATGGGGCGCGAGGCCTACCAGCTGCGCTTTGGCGCCGATGGCCAATTGCAGACCACCACCCAGGTGCTGACGGCCGAGAACTTTGGCGCCATCCCGCTGGGGCAGTTCAGCGTGCAGCAGCTGATGCAGGATTTTGGCCCGCCGATGGAAATCACCAGCGTCTGGAGCTTCAAGGGACAGGTTTGGACCTACCGGTTCTGGGACAATGGCATTAAGCGATTCGCGCATGTGCACGTCGATCCGCAAGGTCTGGTGCAAAAGCTGATGTTCATGGACGAGCCTTTGCCCGAGCCCCGCCAGCGCGATTGACGGCTGGTCTGCGCTGCCTGATCGCAGCGTGCCCCTTACCCCAAAAAAAAGACATGAAAGTAGTTTTCGCCGGCACGCCGGAATTTGCCCGTGTGGCCCTGGAGCAGTTGCTGGCCGCCGGCCACGAGGTGCCGCTGGTGCTCACCCAGCCGGACCGGCCCGCCGGCCGTGGCATGAAGCTGCAGGCCTCACCCGTCAAGCAATGCGCGCTGGCGCACGGCATCGCCGTCAGCCAGCCGCGCAGCCTGCGCCTGGATGGCAAATACCCGGAAGAAGCCGCCGCCGCCCGCGATGCCCTGCTGGCGGCCCAGCCCGATGTGATGGTCGTCGCCGCCTACGGTTTGATCCTGCCGCAATGGGTGCTGGATCTGCCTGCCAAGGGCTGCCTCAACATCCATGCCAGCCTGCTGCCGCGCTGGCGCGGGGCCGCGCCCATTCACCGCGCGATTGAGGCGGGCGATGCCCAGACCGGCGTCACCATCATGCAGATGGATGCGGGCCTGGATACCGGCGACATGTGCCTGGTCGAAGCACTGACTATTGCGGCCGATGACACCACCGCCAGCCTGCACGACAAGCTGGCCGACCTGGGTGGCCGCATGCTGGTGCAGGCGCTGGCCTTGAGTGCCGAGGACCGCTTGCAGCGCGTGCCGCAGCCGGCCGATGGCATCACCTACGCCCACAAGATCGAAAAGGCAGAAAGCGCGATCGACTGGGCCCTCAACGCCGAGCAGATTGACCGCCGCGTGCGTGCTTTCAACCCCTTTCCGGCGGCCTCTACCTTGGTCGGCGATGAAGTGGTCAAGATTTGGGCTGCGCAGCCTGAGCGGCAAGCGCCAGCGGATACCGTCCCTGGCCAGATTCTGGCCGCCGATGGCCAGGGCATTGTGGTCGCCTGCGGCGAGGGGGCCTTGCGCATCACCGCGCTGCAGCGGCCGGGTGGCAAGCGTTTGCAGGCCGCAGATTTTTTGCGTGGCCATGCGTTGCAGCCCGGCCAGATCCTGGGTGACGACAGGCAGCCCGTGGCGGCGCCATGAGCCTGCACCACCGGCGCCGCGCCATCGACCACCCCAGTTTCCGTGCCGGCGTGATCGACATGTCGGGCACGGCCGTGGGCATTGCGGCCTGGGCCCTGGTCACCGGCGTGGCGATGGTCAAGGCGGGCATCTCTGCGCCCATGGCCATCTTTATGTCGCTGGTGGTGTATGCGGGCAGCGCCCAGTTGGCGGTGTTGCCGCTGATGGCGATGGGCTCGCCGATGTGGGTGGTCTGGTTCACCGCTGCCTGCGTGAACCTGCGCTTTGTGATTCTGTCGAGCATGTGGCGCAGCTATTTTGCGCACCTGCCGCTGTGGCACCGGCTGTGCATTGGCTACTTCAGTGGCGATGTGATCTTTGTGGCCTTTATGCGCCGCTACACCGCACCGGTGGCCAAGCCCCAGCAGGTGTATTACTTCTGGGGCGCGTCGTCGCTCAACTTCATCACCTGGCAGGGTTTTTCGATTGCCGGCATCTTGCTGGCCAATGTGGTGCCGCTGGAGTGGGGCCTGGGTTTTGCCGGCGTGCTGGCGCTTTTGGGCGTGCTGTACTCGATGCTGATCGACCGCGCCACCAAGGTCGCCGCCCTGGTGGCCGCTACCGCCGCCATTGCGGCCTATGGCATTCCGCTCAAGCTCAACATCCTGGTGGCCATTGCCTGCGCAGTGACCATCGGCCTGCTGGTCGAAGCGGTGGACCAGCGCGGCCGCAAGCCCAGGATTGTGGTCGTAGCCAAGAACAAACCCCTGCCATCGCCCGGGCCCGAGCAGCCCGACGATGGCACCACGGCCGTGCCCGTGCGTGAGGAGCATGTGCGATGAGCCAGGACGACTGGGATCTGCTCTACCAGCTGACGGCCATCGTGGGCCTGACCATCATCACCGTGGTCACCCGCGCCTTCTTCATGATTCCGAAGAACGAGCTGCCTTTGCCCGACTGGCTCAAGCGCGGCCTCAAGTACGCACCGCTGGCGGCGCTGATGGCGGTCATTGCGCCGGAGCTCTTGATGGTCAAGGGCCAGCTGACCGACACCTTGCTCGATGCCCGCATTCCGGCTGTGATCTGCGCCACCGTCTATTACTTCAAGAAGCGCGGCATTCTGGGCACGATTGTGGTCGGCATGGCGGTCTACCTGCCTTTGCATATCGGCCTGGGCTGGTAAGCAAGGCCTGTGCCTTGCGGGACCAGGGCGCCGCTGGCAGCTTGGGAGGGGCCGGGCGGGCCTCTACAATGGCGGCCATGCTCGGCCGCTTGTCCGGCCTTCGCCCCAGTTTCTAGACTCTTTGGTAGCCATTCCCATGAACATCCTTCGTTTCTCCGACCTGTGTGCCCAAGGCAAGGTGCAAGGCCAACGCGTTTTTATCCGCTCTGACCTGAATGTGCCGCTCAACGACGCGGGCGAGATCACTGAAGACACGCGCGTGCGTGCCTCGGTGCCGGCGATCGAGATGGCGCTCAAGGCCGGTGCCGCGGTGATGGTGACCAGCCACCTGGGCCGCCCGACTGAAGGCGCGTTCAAGCCCGAAGACTCGCTCGCCCCGGTGGCGCAGCGCCTGGCCCAGTTGCTGGGCCGCGAGGTTCCGCTGATCGCCAACTGGGTCGATGGCGTCAACGTGGCCCCCGGCCAGGTCGTGATGCTGGAGAACTGCCGCAGCAATATCGGCGAGAAGAAAAACCTGCCCGCCTTGGCGCAAAAGCTCGCCCAGTTGTGCGACATCTATGTGAACGACGCCTTTGGCACGGCCCACCGCGCCGAAGGCACCACCTACGGCATTGCCGAGTACGCCAAGATCGCCTGCGCCGGCCCGCTGCTGTCGGCCGAGATCGATGCCATCACCAAGGCGCTGGCCGCGCCGGCGCGCCCGCTGGTGGCCATCGTGGCGGGCTCCAAGGTGTCGACCAAGCTGACTATTCTGCAGTCGCTGTCCAGCAACGTGGACCAGCTGATTGTGGGTGGCGGCATTGCCAACACCTTCATGCTGGCGGCGGGCCTGAACATCGGCAAATCGCTGGCCGAGGCCGATCTGGTGGACCAGGCCAAGGCCGTGATCGATGCCATGGCGGCACGTGGCGCGGGCGTGCCTATCCCCACCGATGTGGTGGTCGCCAAGACCTTTGCAGCCGATGCCGTAGCCACCGTCAAGCGGGCCACCGAGGTGGCCGATGACGACCTGATCCTGGACATTGGCCCCGAGACGGCCGCCCGCCTGGCCGAGCAGCTCAAGAAGGCCGGCACGATTGTCTGGAACGGCCCCGTGGGCGTGTTCGAGTTCGATGCGTTTGCGCATGGCACCGAAACCCTGGCCCAGGCCATTGCCCAGTCGCCCGCCTTCAGCATTGCCGGTGGCGGTGATACCTTGGCCGCCATTGCCAAGTACGGCATCGAAGACAAGATTGGTTATATCTCCACCGGCGGCGGTGCCTTTTTGGAAGTATTGGAAGGCAAGACCTTGCCCGCCTTTGAAATTCTGCAAAAACGCGCTGCAGCCTGAGTTTCTTCAGCGGACAGGTGATCGTTCTAAAGTGTGAGCAAAAACAACAAAATGCAGGGCTGTGCTCGCACTTTGGATCGTTTCTCTTGTCTTGGCACCACCACATCTACAACAATGGATGCAAGCCTGGGCGGGTGTTGGCCCGTTGGCTATCTAATTCCGAGGAGGGAAACATGGCTTTGAAAAAGACCATCGGAGCTGCGGCGCTGGCAAGCGCCGTACTCGCGTTGACGGGTTGCGCGGTAGAGGCGCCTGTTCCATACGGCGCCAACTATGCGCAACCAACCCAGATGAAGGTACGCGCAGCGGGCCACTGGGATCTGATGGCCAGCGAAGTGGTGGCTGACACCTTGGCCACCTTGGAGCGCAATGGTCTGAACGCCAAGACGCCGTTGTATGTGGCCCTGCCACAAAACGCCAGTGCCTTTGACAGCGTGTTCCACGACCTGGTCGTGACCAAGCTGGTGCAGCATGGCGCATCGGTCTACAACACCCCCGGCCAGCAGCTCGAAGTGAGCTACGACGCCAAGGTTGTGCACCACAACCTGCAGCAGGCGGGCAACTGGGCCTATGAAGGCGACAACGGCCAGGTCATCGCCGGCGTGAGCCCGACCATCGGCACCGACTACCAGGCCGCCACCATCGCGGGCGCCCCGGCGTACTCCGAAGTGCTGCTGACCACCACGGTGCTGCGCCAGGGCCAGTACGTGGCACGCAAGTCCAATGTCTACTATGTTGACAATGCCACCGTTGGCCAGTTCGCCAAGAATGAAGCCTACCGTGCGGTCAACATGAAGGTGGTGAACAAATGATGCGGCGTTTGACCTCCCTTGCTGCGGTGGCCTCGGTCGCCGTGCTGGCCGGTTGCGCCAACTGGAGTGGTCCCGCCCAGCCCGTGAGCACGGTGCGCAGCGAGCCCACGTACCAAGCCGCCGACGCCAGCGTGTTCCTGGCCAATAGCCAGGATGCGATCAACAAGCTGACCGCCTCGGTCGCTCCGCAGTCCTCGGGCACCGGCCCGGTGCTGGTGGCCACCGTCGTCAACGTGAACAACATGGGCGCCTCGTCGCCCCTGGGCCGCACCTTGTCCGAGATCTATGCCAACCAGATGGCTGCCCGTGGCTTCCACGTCAAGGAAGTCAAGCTGCGCACCGATCTGTATGTGCGTGAAGGCACCGGCGAGCTGCTGCTGTCGCGCGAGATGCGCGACATTGCCCGCAGCCAGAACGCCTCCATGGTGCTGGTCGGCACCTTCTCGCCTGCGGCCAACTTCACCTATGTCAGCCTCAAGCTGGTACGCACCGAAGACAGCCGCATCCTCTCGGGCTACGACTACGCATTGCCCAATGACCGCGATGTGACCCGTTTGCTGAACGCTCCGCGCTGATCCCCGCCCGGGCCTACGCCCGGCAGCAACGCAGAACGCACTCCCCTTGGGCAGTGCGTTTTTTTATGGCCCCAATGGCGGGCATTGACAGCCGCCAATGCGGGCTGGCAGAATCCAGCCTCCCTCCTGGCGCGACATTCGATCCGGTTGGCCTGCGTGTTTCCCAGACCCGCTGCCGGCTTCAGGTTTTCCAGTCCCGATCTGCGCGCCTCCGTGCTTTTGCACACATCCCCTCCAACTTCGCTTGGTATCTTCCTGGTGGATCAGGTGCCGAACCTTGTCGTTCGGCGCCACGGCATCCGTCTGTCTTTTTATCCCTTTCTTTATCTCTCACGTCTGGAGCTTCGAATGGTTATTCGTCTGTCCAAGTCCGCCATGGTGCTGGCCATGGCTTTCTTCGCCACCTTGGTGGCCTTTGGCAATATCACCGACTACGCCACCAACTTTGGCTTTGTGCACCATGTGTTCCTGATGGACACCACCTTCCCGGGCAACGGCCTCATGTACCGCGCCATCGAGGCCGAATGGCTGCACCACCTGGGCTATGCCTGCATCATCGCGCTGGAGGCGGTCACGGCCGTGCTGTGCTGGATCGGCGGCAGCAAGCTCTTGCGGGCGCGCCATGCCGATGCAGCAGGCTTTCGCGCCGCCAAAAAATGGGCCATTGCGGGGCTGACCCTGGGCTTTCTCACCTGGCAGGTGGGCTTTATGTCAGTGGGTGGCGAGTGGTTTGGCATGTGGATGTCCAAGGAGTGGAATGGCGTGCCCGATGCCTTCCGCTTCTTTGTCACCTTGCTGCTGGTGCTGATCTACCTGACGATGGACAACGACAGCCTGGCGGCACCTGAGTCTGCGCCCGCGCAGGCAGCCGGCCGCTGAGGCGCTGCCCGAGCCCGAGCCATGGGCCACGCTCGGGATCGGGCAGGCGGCAAACGGGATCGCCGCATGAACGCTTAGCGGCGGGAAGTGCGGCACCCCGCCTTCATCACCGGCCAGCCCAAGCCCCCGACCAGGGTCAGCAGGCACAGGATCGCCCGGGCTTGTCTCGACAAGGTGGGCGGGGGGCGATTAGGCCTGCAATCCCCGTGCGACGCAGTCAGCCCTGCGAAGGGCATGGGCCTTGCTAGCTTTTACAATAGCGCCCATGCCTTTTATCGACCAGCTGCGCGCTGCAGCCACCCAAAATAACTCCATGCTGTGCGTGGGCCTGGATCCGGAACCCAGCCGTTTTCCCGCCGCGATGCGGGGCGATGCCAGCAAGATCTATGAATTTTGCGCAGCCATCGTCGATGCCACCCATGACCTGGTCAACAGCTTCAAGCCGCAGATTGCCTATTTTGCGGCGCACCGTGCCGAGGATCAGCTCGAGCAACTGATGGCCCATATGCGCCGCGTGGCGCCCCATGTGCCGGTGATTCTTGACGCCAAGCGCGGCGACATTGGCTCGACCGCCGAGCAGTACGCCAAGGAGGCCTTCGAGCGCTATGGCGCGGACGCGGTGACCTTGTCGCCCTTCATGGGCTTTGACTCCATCACCCCTTACCTGCAGTACGAGGGCAAAGGCGCCTTCCTGCTGTGCCGCACCTCCAACCCCGGTGGCGATGATCTGCAGGCGCGCACCCTGGCAGATATCCCCGGCCACCCGCAGATGTTTGAGCATGTAGCCAAACTTGCCCAGGGCCCCTGGAACACCAATGGCCAGCTCGGCCTGGTTGTGGGGGCCACCCGCCCGCAAGAGATCGAGCGCGTGCGCGCGGTGGCACCCCATTTGCCGCTGCTGATCCCTGGCGTCGGTGCGCAGGGCGGTGATGCGGTGGCAACGGTCAAGGCGGCGCGTATCGGCGGCGGCCCCATCATCATCAACTCCTCGCGCGCCATTTTGTATGCGAGCGGGGGAGAAGACTTTGCCAGCGCCGCGCGTGCCGTGGCATTGAAGACCCGCGATCTGCTCAACGCGGTGGACTGAGCGATCCACGCAAAAAACAGGCATGGGCTCGTGCGGCTGGCACGGTCCCTGCTTCGGTGGTCATAGCCGTCTGCAGGGCTTGGGCCCAAACAGCATGCGGCCTGCCGCCCTCCGTTTGACGCCGCTCCTACCGCCACAAGGATTCCCCATGCACCCTGCTTTCTTTCCTCCGCCCCGCCGGACGGCAGCCATCGCCTTGCTGGCACTGGGGGCCAGCATGGCGGCAGGGGTGCAAGCGGCATCGGCTTACCCCAATAAGGCCATCACCCTGGTGATTGCCTACCCGCCCGGCGGCAGCACCGATGCAGTCGGGCGCATGGTGGGCACCGAGCTGGCGCAGCGGCTCAAGCAACCGGTGGTGATCGAGAACCTGGGGGGCGCAGGCGGCGCCATCGGCGCGCAAAAGGTGGCCAGGGCGCCGGCCGATGGCTACACCTTGCTGCTGTCGGCCAACAACGAGATGGCGATTGCGCCGTTGATCAACAAGGCCATCAAATACCGGGTGTTCCAGGATTTCACGCCCATAGGTTTGGTGGCCACCCAGCCCATGGTGCTGGTCGCCTCGCAGGCCAGCGGCGTCAAGAACACCCAGGATTTCCTCAACCGGCTGCGCCAGAACCCGGGCAAGTACAGCTATGGCAGCTCGGGCGTGGGCACGGCCTTGCATATAGCCGGTGAGATGGTGCAGCAGGCCGGCCAGGTGACGATGACCCATGTGCCCTACAAGGGTGTGGCACCGCTGACCAATGATCTTTTAGGAGGCAGTCTGGATTTTGGGGTGTTTGTGCTGTCCTCGGGCCTGCCGCATATCCGCGCCGGCAAGGTGGTGGCCTTGGGTACGACCGAGGCCAAACGCTCCACGGTCACGCCCGATATTCCTGCCTTGGCCGAGAACCCCGCGTTTGCCAAGGTGGATATCAACAGCTGGTTTGCGCTGATGGGGCCGGCCCAGCTGCCCCCGCAGGTGCTGACGACGCTGAGCGCGGCGCTGAATGACACCCTGCAGTCACCCAGCTTTCGCGCCAAGCTCGAAGCCAGTGGCAATGTCGTGGCCGTACCCGGTCAGGACATGGGCGCTTTTTTGAAGGCCCAGGTGTCCAAGTACCAGCAGATCGTCGAGACTGCCAAGATCGAGGACCGCTGAGCGGGCCTGATCCGGCAGGGGTTAGCCCCTGGCGAGGGCTTAGCGCCGCGCCGCCTGCAGCCAGCGCCCGCCCCAGACCACGACGACCAGCGCCAGCACAACAAACACGGCGCCAGCCCACTGCCAGACCGTCACCGTCTCGCCCAGCACCAGCATGCCGGTGCTGAGCCCGATGACGGGCACGCAGAGGCTGAAAGGCGCCACCCGGTTGGCGGAATAGCGCTGGATCAGCCGCGTCCACAGGCCGTAGCCGACGATGGTGGCCACCCAGCCCAGGTAGGCGATGGATGCCCAGGCCAGCCCGGGGATCTGCTGCCAAGTCTCTGCATGCAGCCACTTGCCCACGCTGCCGTCGTCCAACCAGGCGCTCAGCCCGATAAAGGGCAGAATCGGCATCAGGCTGCTCCAGGCGATAAAGCCCACCGGGTCGTAGCGGGCGTTCTCTTTCTGCGCCAGGCGCACCACCACGTTGGAGCAGGCCCAGGAGGTGGCCGCACACAGCACCAGCAGCAGGCCGGCCAAAGTGGTGCCACCAGCGCCATTGCTGTGCAGCTCGTTGATCAGCAGGCAAGCCAGGCCCAGTGCCGCAATGCCCATGCCGGCCACCAGTGGGCGGCCGGGCCGCTCGCGCAGCAGCACCCAGGTCCACACGGCGGTGAGAAACACCTGGGTCTGCAGCACCACACTGGCCAGCGACGCCGTCATGCCCACCTTGAGCGCGGTGAACAAAAAGCCAAACTGGCCCACGCCTTGCAACAAGCCAAACAGCACCACCCAGCGCCAGTGCACGCGCGGCGGCTTGATGAACAGCACCAGCGGAAAGGCCGCGCAGAGGTAGCGCAGGGCGCCCAGCTCGAACGGGGTCAGGCTCTGCAGGCCCCATTTCATGATGACAAAGTTGATGCCCCAGACGACGACCACCACCAACGCCAATGCGAGGTCAGTGGGGCGAAAGGGGACGGGCGAGCTGGAAGCAGACATGGCTGGAGGCGCTGGTGTGCGCAGCGCCGGATGTTATTCAAAGTTTTCCAGCAGTGTGCCAGCAAGCGCTGCTGCGTGCTGGCACTGCGCTATTCAACGCAAATGGCGCTTGGGCGACAGCGCCTGGGGCTGCACGCCTTGGCTGGCCAGGGCCGGGTCCAGCGGTTCATGCAAGGCCAGGTTGCGCGCCAGCAGGCCGTAGCCGTAGGCGCTTTGGATGCCATAGCCGCCTTGCGCGGCCACCCACAAAAACTGCGGCGCCTGGCCATCCCAGCCAATCACCATCTCGCCATCGGCGACAAAGGAGCGCAGGCCCGCCCAGCTGTGGCTGGGGCGGCGAATATCGAAGTGGCTGGCCTGCATGATGCGGTCAATGCCCTCGGCAATGTCCAGCATCTCGGGCTGCACATCATGGGGATGGGTGGCATCGGCATTGGCGGGTGAGCCCAGCAGCTGGCCGGCATCGGGCTTGAAGTACCACTGCTCGCCGATATCGATCACAGCCGGCCAGTGCTGGCCGTCCATGCCGGCGGGCATGGCAAAGGTGAAGGCGCTGCGGCGCTTGGGCGTAAGCCCAATGGCTGTGGCTCCAGCCATCTGGCCCAGTTCATCGGCCCAGGCACCGGCGGCGTTGACGCAATGGCGGGCCTGCAACTGGCGGCCATCGGCCAGCGCTATTTGCCAGTGGCTGGCGCTGGCATCCCAGTGCAGGCTTTGCACTTGCGCATCCGTCCACAGCTGGCCGCCGCGCCGGCGCATGCCTTTCAAAAAACCCTGGTGCAGCGCATGCACATCGATATCGCGGGCGCCGTCGTCGCTGAATCCGGCTTCGAGCACCTCGGTGTTCAACGCTGGCAAAAAGGCCTGTAGCGCGGCCTTGTCCAGCCAGCGGGCGCCGGGCGAATGCTGGCGCGCCTCGTCGTAGGCGGTTTGCAGCTGCGGTAATTGTTCGGGGGTGGCGACATACAGCACGCCCCGGGGGCTGACCAGCGCATGCGCGGCAAAATCGGCCGGCGGCTGCTCGTAGAACTGGCGGCTGGCCCGCGTGAGCGCTTGCACCTGGGGCGGGCCATAGTGCTCTTCAAACAGCGCGGCCGAGCGGCCGGTGGTGTGGTAGCCGGGCTGGGATTCCTGCTCCAGCACGAGCACCTGGGCGCTATCGGCCAGGTGCCAGGCGGTGGCGCTGCCGGCCATGCCGGCGCCGATGACGACAAAATCCCAGACGGCCGGGCTGGCGCTGGTGGAAGGGCTGACAGAGGGGGTGGCCGAAGGGGAACTGTTGGGGGTTTCCATGGACAGCATGGTAAGGTCAGTGGCACTTCGTGAAGGGTAAACATGAGACAGAAACAGGCACGCAAGGGTTTTCATTTATGGGCGCTGGGTGCCAACTGGCTGCTGGCTGCGGTGGCTGCCGGCACCGCGCAAGCGCAAACACCCACGGCAGCGCCCGCGCTGCCCAAGCCCACGGTGCTGGGCAGCGGCTACCTCAACCCCTGGGCCATTGCGCCCTTGCCAGACAAGCGTTTTTTATTGACCGAGCGCGGCGGCAAGCTCTGGCTGCTCGATGCCGAGGGCCGCAAGCAGTCCGAGCTGCAAGGCGTGCCCAAGGTGGTGGATGCCGGGCAGGGCGGCCTGCTCGATGTGGTGGCCGACAGCCAGTTCGCCAGCAATCGCCGCATCTACTTTTGCTACAGCGAAGCGGGCCCCCAGGCCGGCACCAACAGCACCGCGCTGGCCACCGCGCGCATGGCAGCCAATGAGCGCCAGTTGGAAGACGTCAAAGTGCTGTTCAGCCAGCGCCCCAAGGCCAAGAGCAATGCCCACTTTGGTTGCCGTATTGCCGAGACGCCGGACGGCAATCTGTTCCTCAGCCTGGGCGACCGCTTCTCCCAGCGCGACGATGCACAAACCTTGAACAACCACCACGGCAAGCTGGTGCGCATCGCCAAGGATGGCAGCGTGCCCCAAGACAACCCCTATGCCACGCGCAAAGACGCACTGCCGGAAATCTACAGCTACGGCCACCGCAACAGCCAAGGCCTGGCCGTGGCGGCGGATGGCAGCCTGTGGCAGCACGAGCACGGCCCCCAGGGCGGCGACGAGATCAACCGGCCCCAACCCGGCAAGAACTACGGCTGGCCTGTGATTACCTATGGCGAGGAATACGGCGGGGGCAAGATTGGCGAAGGCACGCAAAAGGCCGGCCTGGAGCAGCCCCTGCACTACTGGGTACCCAGCATTGCGCCCTCGGGCATGGCCTTTGTCAGCAGCGACCGCTATGGCCCCGCCTGGAAAGGCAGCCTGCTGGTGGGCGGCCTCAAGTCGCGCAGCGTCGCCCAGCTGACGGTCAAGGACGGCAAGGTGACGGGCGAAAAGCGCCTCTACGAATCCTTGGGCGAGCGCATCCGCGATGTGCGCCAGGGCGCCGATGGCCTGGTATACCTGCTGACCGATGGGCCCAATGGCAAGCTGATTCGCCTGGTGCCTTGAAGAACTTGAGAGAAGGGGCTTAAAGCTTGCGCTTGAAACCCAGGTGGCTGGGCGCAAAGCCCAGCTTCTCGTAAAAGCGGTGGGCATCTGCCCGGCTTTTGTCGGTGGTCAGCTGCACCACGGTGCAGCCCCGCTCCCGGCACTGCGCCACCGCCCATTCCATCATCTGCTGGCCTGCACCGGCGCCGCGCAGTTCAGCTGCAATGCGCACTGACTCGATTTGGCCGCGCCAGGCGCCCGTGTGCGACAGGCCGGGCACAAAGGACAGCTGCAGCGTGCCTACCACTTGCCCGTCCAACTCTGCTACCACCAAGCGCTGGTTGGCATCGGCGCAGATGGCTTCAAAGGCCGCGGTATAGCGCGCATCGGGCGGGTCGGCCAGCACCTCGCGTTCGCGGCCCAGTGCATCATCGGCGAGCAGCGCAATGATGGCGGGCAGATCGGCCAGGGCTGCCGTGCGGAAAGTCAGGCTCGGCGGCATCGCTGCGGTGTTGAAGGTGGTGGTCGTTGCATCGCCAAACGCCCTCAGCGCTTGAGGTAAGGCGCCAGGTAGCGCCCGGTATGGCTGGCCGGGTTGGCGGCCAATTGCTCGGGCGTGCCCTGGGCTACCAGCTGCCCACCGCCAGCGCCACCTTCGGGCCCCATGTCGATGACCCAGTCAGCGGTCTTGATGACGTCGAGGTTGTGCTCGATCACCACAATCGTGTTGCCGGCATCGCGCAGCTGGTGCAGCACCTTGAGCAGCAGGTCGATATCGGCAAAGTGCAGGCCGGTGGTCGGCTCATCCAAGATGTAGAGCGTGCGCCCGGTGTCGCGCTTGGACAGCTCCTGCGCCAGCTTGACGCGCTGGGCCTCGCCGCCCGACAAGGTGGTGGCGCTCTGGCCCAGGCGGATATAGCTCAGGCCCACATCCAGCAGGGTTTGCAGCTTGCGGGCAATGGTGGGCACATCGCGGAAGAAGTCGTGCGCGTCCTCCACCGTCATCTCCAGGATCTGCGCAATATTGCGGCCCTTCCACTGCACCTGCAGGGTTTCGCGGTTGTAGCGCTGGCCGTGGCAGATGTCGCAGGGCACATAGACGTCGGGCAGAAAATGCATCTCCACCTTGACCATGCCATCGCCCTGGCAGGCCTCGCAGCGGCCGCCGGCCACGTTAAAGCTAAAGCGCCCCGGGCCATAGCCGCGTTCCTTGGCGGTGTTGGTCTCGGCCATCAGCTCGCGGATGGGGGTGAACAGGCCCGTGTAGGTGGCCGGGTTGCTGCGCGGTGTGCGGCCAATCGGGCTTTGGTCCACATTGATGACCTTGTCGAAATAGTCCAGGCCTTCGATCTCCTGGTAGGGCGCGACATCGCCCTGGGCGCGGTTGATCTTGTGGGCTGCTGCCGCATACAAGGTGTCGTTCACCAGGGTCGATTTGCCCGAGCCCGAGACGCCGGTGACGCAGGTGAACAGGCCAACGGGGAAATCCACCGTCACATGCTGCAGGTTGTGGCCGCTGGCGCCGATGAGGCGCAGGCTTTGCACGGCGTGCGGATCCACGCTGGTCAGCGGCACGGGCTCCAGCGGGCTGCGGCTTTTGGCGCTGCTGCGCTGCTCCAGCGTGGCTTTGCCGCTGGGCCTTTTCTCCAGCGAGGCGCGCACGGTGGGGAACTGCGAGCTGGCTTTGTCTGCCACGGGCTTGCCCACGGGCGCACCCACGGTGCTGGCCAGCACCGGCAGCCAGGGCGTGCGGCGCGTGGGCACGGCAATGGATTTATGGCCGCTCAGGTACTGGCCGGTGAGCGACTGCGGGTTGGCGCAGATGTCGGCGTAGCGGCCCTGGGCCATGATCTGGCCGCCATGCACGCCGGCGCCCGGGCCCATGTCGATGATCTGATCGGCCGCGCGCATCATGTCCTCGTCATGCTCGACGACGATCACGCTGTTGCCGATATCGCGCAGGTGCTGCAAGGTGGCAATCAGGCGGTCGTTGTCGCGCTGGTGCAGGCCGATCGAGGGCTCGTCGAGCACATACATCACGCCCGTCAGGCCGGAGCCGATTTGCGAGGCCAGGCGAATGCGCTGCGCCTCGCCGCCCGAGAGGGTCTCGGCGCTGCGCGCCAGGCTCAGGTAGGTCAGGCCCACATCGTTGAGGAACTGCAGCCGGGTGCGGATTTCATGGATCACGCGCGCGGCAATGTCGGCCTTGGCGCCGCTCAGCTGCACGCTGCTGAACCAGGCATAGGCCTCGCTCAAGGTGACATGGCTGATGTCCTGGATCGCACGGGCCTGGTCGCCATCGCCCACGCGCACAAAGCGCGCCTCGCGGCGCAGGCGCGCGCCGTGGCAGTCGGGGCAGGGCTGCACGCTTTGGTAGCGGGCCAGTTCGTCGCGCACGATGCTGGAATCGGTCTCGCGGTAGCGCCGCGTCATGTTCGGAAGAATGCCTTCAAACGGATGCTTCTTGGTGACCATCTTGCCGGCGTTCTCGCCACTGGCCAGCTCGTATTTGAAGGCAATCTCTTCGTCACCCGAGCCGTAAAGCACCACCTGGCGCACGGCCTCGGGCAGATCCTCGAAAGGCTGCTCGATGTTGAACTTGTAATGGCGGCCCAGGCTTTCGAGCATCGCAAAGTAGTAGCCATTGCGCCGATCCCAGCCCTTGATGGCGCCGCTGGCCAGGCTGAGCGTGGGGAAGGCCACCACGCGCTCGACGTCGAACACCTCATGCAGGCCCAGGCCATCGCAGGACGGGCAAGCGCCCTGGGGCGAGTTGAAGGAGAACAGGCGCGGCTCCAGCTCGGCCAGCGCATAGCTGCAGACCGGGCAAGAGAACTTGCTGCTGAACAAATGCTCCTGGCCCGTGTCCATCTCCAGCGCCAGCACCCGGCCATTGCCTTCGTTGCCGCCCACACGCAGGGCCGCTTCGATGCTCTCGGCCAGGCGCTGCTGCAGCCCGGCGCGCACCTTGACCCGGTCGATGACCACATCGACATCGTGCTTCTCGTTCTTGGCCAGCGCGGGCAAGGTCTCGTGCTCGTACATCTGGCCATCGACCCGAAAGCGCACATAGCCCATGGCCTGCATCTGGGCGAAGAGCTCGACAAATTCGCCCTTCTTGCCGCGTGCCACTGGCGCCAGAATCATCAGCTTGGTGTCTTCGGGCAAGGCCAGCACGGCGTCGACCATCTGGCTGACGGTCTGTGCGGTCAGTGGCAGGTTGTGGTCGGGGCAGAACGGTGTGCCTGCGCGGGCATACAAGAGGCGCAGATAGTCATGGATTTCGGTGACCGTGCCCACGGTGGAGCGCGGGTTGTGGCTGGTCGCCTTTTGCTCGATCGAGATGGCTGGCGACAGGCCCTCGATCAGGTCGACATCGGGTTTGTCCAGCCGGCCCAGAAACTGGCGCGCATAGGCCGAGAGGCTCTCGACATAGCGGCGCTGCCCCTCGGCATACAAGGTGTCAAAGGCCAGGCTGGATTTGCCCGAGCCTGACAGCCCGGTGATCACCACCAGCTGGTGGCGCGGAATGTCCAGGTCGATGTTCTTGAGGTTGTGGGTGCGCGCGCCGCGAATCGCTATGCGGCTGTGCGCCAGCCGCGCGCCCAGGTAGCGGCTGTCGTCCTGTCGTGCCTCGGACACGCCGAGTTCATGGTGCAGATCGATGGCAGCGGAGGGGGCAGGGGGTGTGCGTGGGGGCATGTGCGGCGGCGAGGTCCAAAACCCCTCATGATAGCCAGCCTGTCTGCGGACTGTGCAATACCCTGGCTATCGCTGCACGTGGTTTGCGGATAAAGCGGCGCAATCCCCGGGCATCTGGGTTGCAGTCCCGCCACAAAATTGCCTAACAGCGGCCGCTGGCGCTAGAGGCTTAGCTATTGTTTTTAAGAGCAAGCCCCCATGCGGAGATTCCGTCTGCCAGCAGGGCTTGCGGCAGCGCCCTACACTTGCCGCTGGCGATCATCGCCTCCGGGCCGCAGATGCGGCTGCCTGTTTCCTGCTTGCCTGCGTATCGCCCTTGTCTCTCACCTCCGCCTCTTCCTCCTCCACGGCCATGTCGCCGGCAGAGCGCCGCTCCAGCTTCAGCCTGGCGCTGATCTTTGCCTTGCGCATGCTGGGCCTGTTTCTGGTGCTACCGGTGTTTGCGCTGGAGGCCCACAAGTACCCGGGCGGCGATGACCCGGCGCTGGTGGGGCTGGCCATGGGCGTCTATGGCCTCACCCAGGCCCTGTTTCAGCTGCCGCTGGGCATGGCATCGGACCGCTTTGGCCGCAAAAAGGTCATTGTGCTGGGCCTGCTGGTGTTTGCGGCTGGCAGCCTGGTAGCGGGGATGGCCGGCAACCTGCACACCCTGTTGCTGGGCCGGGCGCTGCAAGGCGCGGGGGCCGTCTCGGCGGCGGTTACCGCGCTGCTGGCCGACCAAACCCGCGACGAGGTACGTACCAAGGCCATGGCGCTGGTCGGTGCCAGCATTGGCCTGATGTTTGCGCTGGCGCTGGTGCTCAGCCCTCTGCTGGTGGTGCACATCGGCCTGAGCGGCCTGTTTTTGATGACCTGTGGCCTGGCCCTGGGCGGTATCGCCGTGGTGCTGTGGGTGGTACCACCCGAGCCCCTGCAGCACCGGGGCGGCGCGCGCGGCGGCCTGCGCGAGGTGTTCCGCCATGCGGACCTGGTGCGGCTGAATGCCGGCGTCTTTGTGCTGCATACCGTGCAGATGTCGATGTGGGTCGCGGTGCCGGCCATGCTGGTCGCTGCCGGTCTGCCCAAGGATGGGCACTGGCAGGTCTACCTGCCGGCGGTGCTGCTGTCCTTTGTGCTGATGGGCGGGCTGTTTGCGCTGGAGCGGCGCGGTTACCTGCGCGGCGCCTTGCTGGGCTCGATTGCGCTGGTGGCCCTGGTGCAAATCGCGCTGGGCCTGGTCGCCACCTCGGGCCATGCGCCCACGCTGTGGCTGATGGGCGTGCTGCTGTTTGTGTTTTTCTGCGGCTTCAATGCGCTGGAGGCGACCCAGCCCAGCCTGGTCTCGCGCATGGCGCCCGCGTCACTGCGCGGTGCGGCCTTGGGCAGCTACAACACCTTGCAGTCGCTGGGCCTGTTTGCCGGTGGCGCGCTGGGCGGTGCCTTGATCCGCTGGGGCAGCGTGGCGGATTTGTTCATCGCCACCAGCGCCCTGGCGCTGCTGTGGCTGGTGCTGACCTGGCCGCTGCAACCGCTGGGCCGCACCGTTGCTGGTGCTGGCGCTGCACAAAAGTAAGCGCTGGCTGGGGCGGGCCGGCCGGTGTCCCCCCTTGCTGGACGCTCTGCGCTCACCTGCCGAGAAACTCTTGGCCGCTTTGGGGTAGGATACGCCCCTGAATCACAGTGATGGGCGCTTTGAAGGCTGCAATGCCTGCAACACTGCCAACGCATAGTAGGCGCCCATTTTTCAAAGGAAATACCTGAACCATGGCATCCGTCAACAAAGTCATCATCGTCGGCAATCTCGGCCGCGACCCTGAAATCCGCACCTTCCCCTCGGGCGACCAGGTGGCCAACGTCACCATCGCCACCACCGACCGCTGGCGCGACAAGAACAGTGGCGAGAACAAGGAAGCCACTGAATGGCATCGCGTCGTGTTCAATGGCCGTCTGGCTGAAATCGTCGGCCAGTACCTGCGCAAGGGCAGCCAGGTCTATGTAGAAGGCAGCCTGCGCACCCGCAAGTGGACCGACCAGGCCACCGGCCAGGAGCGCTATGCCACCGAAATCCGTGCCGACTCCATGCAGATGCTCGGCAGCCGCCAAGGCCAGGGTGGCCCAGGCGGCCAAGGCGGTGGTGATGACTACGGCTATGGCGACAGCGGCTATGGTGACCAGGGCGGTGGCGCTGCAGGTGGTGGTGGCGGGGCACCCGCCAGTAACTTCCAGCGCCGTGCCCCGGCACCGGCCATGGCCCCAGCAGCCGCACCACGCCAGGCACCGCCCCCCCGTCCAGCACCGGCACCCATGCCAGCGCCCGCACCGCGCGCTGCCTCGGGCTTTGATGACATGGACGACGATATTCCGTTCTAATCCGCACAAGGGCCACAGGCTCTTTGCTGGAACCAGGCCCGCGCTTCTCCGAAGTGTCGGGCCTTTTTTGTGGGCGCGGGCTGGCTCGCTGCCTCGCTTCCCTCCCTTGTGAAAGCTCAGACATGACCGACCTCAGCGCTATCGCCTCCCTCATCGCCCCTACCGGACGCCTGCGCGCGGCCATCAATGTGGGCAACCCCGTGCTGGCGCACAGGCTGGCCGATGGCTCGGCTGCTGGCGTCTCCATCGACTTGGCGGAGCGTATGGCGGCCCAGCTGGGGCTGCCGCTGGATCTGCAGCTGTTTGAGGCGGCCGCGCATTCGGTCGATGCCGTCACCCAGGGCCAGGCCGATGTCGGCTTTTTTGCCGTGGACCCGGTGCGGGGGGCGGGCATTGGTTTTTCTGCGCCCTATGTGCTGATCGAGGGCGCCTACATGGTGCGCAGCGATTCAGCGCTGACCGACAACGCCCAGGTGGATGTGGCCGCGCATGAGGTGGTGGTGGGCCAGGGCAGTGCCTATGACTTGTACCTGAGCCGGGCGCTGCAGCACGCCCGTATCTTGCGCGCGCCGACCTCGCCGGCGGTGGTGGATGTGTTCTTGCAGCCCAGCGGCGATGTGGCTGCGGGCGTCAAGGTGCAGCTGCAGGCGGCGGTCGCCAGCCTGCCTGGTCTGCGCCTGCTGCCAGGGCATTTCATGCTGATCCAGCAGGCCATGGGCCTGCCCAAGAGCCGGGGCGATGCCGCTATCCAATGGCTGGCGGGCTTTGTCGAAGACGCCAAGGCCAGCGGCTTTGTGGCCCAGGCGCTGGCGCAACACCAGGTGCAAGGCGCGGTGGTGGCACCCGGGTCGCAGCGATGAGCGTGTTTGCGCATCTGCAGCAGCTGCTGGATAGCGAAGGTGCACGCTTTCGGGTGCTGGAGCATCCAGCCGAGGGCAAATCAGACGAGGTGGCGCGCATACGCGGCACCACGCCGAGCCAGGGCGCCAAGGCCATGCTGTGCAAAACCCGCAATGCCGAGCACTGGGTGCTGGCCGTGTTGCCGGGCGACCAGAAGCTGGACTTTCGCCTGCTGGCGGCCGCGCTGGGCCTGCCCAAGATGACGATGGCCAGCGCGCAAGAGGCCAGCGAACTGACCGGTTGTGTGATCGGCGCCATCCCGCCGTTCAGCCCCGGCACGCAGGTGGCCTTGGTGGTGGACCCCGACCTGGTGGAGCGCCATGCCGAGATAGCGTTCAATGCCGGGCGGCTGGACCGCTCGATGGTGCTCAACGCGCAGGACTATGTGCGCATTGCCCAGCCGGCGCTGCACCGTATCTCTGCGGCAGCCGCTTAAAAACCAACACCGCGCCAGCAGGGCCACTGCACAATAGGCGCCATGTTCATCGCCATCCCTCTGGAAAACAAGCCCTCCTGGCAGTCGCCGCCCTGGATGACCGTGCTGTTGATCGTGATCAACTGCCTGGTGTTCTGGGTCTGGCAAGGCGGTGAGGAGCGGGGCGCAGAGCGTGCAGCCAAAGCCTATGCGCATACGGCGCTGCCGGCGATCGAGGTACCGGCCTTTGTGACCTACCTGGAGGCGCAAAGCCGCAAGCCGGACAGCCGCATCAAGCCGCCGATGCTGCGCATGGTGCGGGCCCTGCAAAAAAACCAGGACTACGCGCAGCTCTACCTGCTGATGCAGCAGGAGGGGCGTTTTCGCCGCCAGCTGCTGGCCGGTGAGGTGATCCAACCGGGCGATGCCCTGCATGCCGAATGGCAGGCCGCCCGCGCGCGCTTTGCGCCGCTGGAGCCCAAGCCCTTTACCGCGCGCTGGGCCCTGAGCTACGAGGCGGGTGCCGGCCTGCAGCCAGTGCAGGCCTTTACCTCGACCTTTCTGCACGGCAGCACCGGCCACCTGCTGGGCAATATGGTGTTTCTGTTTTTGTTCGGCTTTACGTTGGAGATGGCTTTGGGTGCCGGGTTGTACCTGTGCTTCTATGTGGTCTCGGGTATTTGCGCCTCGCTGTTTGCGGGGCTGTTCTATGCCGGCACGGGCAGCTATGGTCTAGGGGCATCGGGTGCTATTGCCGGGTTGATGGCCATGTATGTGGTGCTCTACCGCATGCGGCGCATCCGCTTTTTCTACATGTTTGCGTTCTACTTCAACTACGCCACCTGGCCGGCCTTGGTGGTGCTGCCGGTGTGGATGGGCTTTGAGCTGGGCCAGCATTTTTTGGGGCAGCAGGGCGTGGCCTATATGGCGCACTTTGGGGGCTTGCTGGCCGGTGGCCTGCTGATGGCGCTGTACCTGCAGCTGCGGCGCCAGGAATCGGTGGTCGAGGTAGCAGCGCGTGACAAGCAGCAGGCCCAGGCGCACAGCGATGCGCTGGCCGCTGCCATGCAGCGGGCGCAAAAGCACACCGACGCGCTGGCCTTTGAGCTGGCGGCCCCCGCCTGGCGCCAGGCGGCCAAGCTGGCACCGACCGATGCCGGCATCCTGCGCGCCTGGTTGGAGAGCGCCCGCCATGCGCCGGGCAGCGAAGATTTCCACCGCGCGGCCCGGGCCATCTTCAAGCTGCCGGCGCACGGCCAGGCCGAGCGCCAGCTGCAGCACCACAGCTGGCAAACCTATACGGCTCGTGCACGCCCCGGCCCGCGCATCAGCGACAACAGCTTGCACGCGCTGGCGCGCAGCTTTGTGCGCCTGGGCGAATGGGACGATGCCCAAAAAATCTGCCAGCAGCTGGAGAGCGCTGCCGACCATCCGCACTGGCCCGCCACCTTGGCGCTGGTGGCCAATGGCCTGGCCAAGGCCGGGCGGTTGGACGACGCCCGGCGCTGGCTGCCGGCGCTGCAGCGTGCCGCGCCGCAAGAGCCAGTGACGCGTTGGCTGAGCCAGGCGAGCGCCTGAAGTCCCTCGTTGGGGACGCGCAGCCGGGGGGCGCGTAGCCGCCTTCTGCGTCAGCTCCGTGTAAAGTTTTCGTGAAGCTATGCCTTATGATCGCTCGCAAGCTGCGGCGCTAGGACTGCAGACAGAAAGGCTGGCCATGGGGTCATTGCGTTCACAACAGCAAGACGACGACGTCGATAGCGCCCAATGGGTGATCCCGCCTTTCTGGCGCAAGCTCAACAGCTTTTTTCTGTTCCCGCTGCAGCGCAAGCCTTTGCTGTATGCGCTCGTGCTGTCGCTGTGCGCCTATATGCTGCTGTGGGGCCTGTTGATCGGTGTGGCGGTCGCCATCGGTCTGCTGCTGGCCATCAGCCGCCATGCGTTCAAGATTGCGGCCTATGCCTCGCATGGCGTGCTGGACAGCAACGACTACGACGACTACCCCTGTGATGCCGACCTCAAGGTGCTGCCCTGGAAGTTCTTTGGCGTGCTGCTGGTGCATGGCTTTCTGATCGGCATGCTGGCCCGGGTCAGCCCGGGGCTCGCGGCCTTGGGCGATTTGCTCTCGTCCTTCTTGATTCCGGCCACCTTGATGGTGCTCATCACCACGGGCAGCCTGCGCGCGGCCATCAACCCCTTCATGCTGCTGGGCACCATGGCGGCGATCGGGCTGCCCTATGGCCTGCTGTGCCTGTTTTTGTTCCTGCTGATGCAAGGCGTGCCGATGGCCTTTGGGCTGTTGGTGACGGTGATGCCCCAGGCGCTGCTGGCACCCTTGCTGGCCTTTGTGGTGATCTACTTCAATGGCGTGATCGCCGCGATGATCGGCTATGTGATGTACCAGAACCATGCGGCGCTCGGCATCACCCCGGACAAGGGGCCGCAGGCCGAGGCCGGCGCGCCGGTGTTGGACCCGCAAACCGCGCTGGCCCAGCGCCGCGATGCCCAGGTGGCCAAGCTGGTGCAAGACGGTGACATGCAGGCCGCCCTGGCCGAAGCCCGCGAATGGCAGCGCAGCGAGCCCGATAGCCTGGCTGACCAGCGCCGCTACCACCGCGTGCTCAAGCTCAGTGACAAGGGCGACGAGCTGGCACGCCATGCCCAGTCGTATATTGCGTTGCTGCTGCAAAAGCAGCGCAGCAGCGATGCGCTGGAAGTCTGGGGCAGTTGCTACAAACGCGACAAGGGCTTTCGGCTGAACGAAGCCAGCCCTAGCTTGGCGCTGGCGCAGACGGCCTGGAAACGCATGCAACTGCCGCACGCCCTGGCCTTGCTCCATGGCTTCGAAAAAACCTATGCCGGCAGCGAGCTGGTGCCGCAGGCGCTGGAGCTGACGGTGCGCGTGCTCAAGCAAGGCGCCAACAAGCCGGACCAGGCGGTGCGGGTGTTTATGCGCATGAAGATCCGCTACCCCGCGCATGCCTCGACCCAGGAGGCCGCCTGGATCTTGCGCGATGAGCTGCCGGGGGCGTCCCAGGCACCTGGCGCGCCCGCCTGAGTATTTAAGCGACTGTTGAGGGCGCCACACTGGCAATGATGCCGCCGCCCAGGCAGACATCACCGTCATACAGCACGGCCGATTGGCCTGGTGTCACCGCCCATTGCGACTCGGGGAAGTCGAGGTGGAAGTGTTCTGGCGTCGCATCCGCGCCGATGATCGCGGGCGAATCGGGCTGGCGGTAGCGGGTTTTGGAGCCATAGGTGCCAGCAGCGGGCGGGTGGCCGGTCACCCAGCTGGTGTTGTCGGCATCCAGCGCTTGCGACAGCAGCCAGGGGTGGTCATGGCCTTGCACCACGCGCAGGATGTTCTTGTCCAGCTCCTTGCGGGCCACAAACCAGGGCGCATGCTCGCCTGCGCCGCGCGCCGCGCCTTTTTCCTTCACACCGCCAATGCCCAGGCCCGAGCGCTGGCCCAGGGTGTAGAACGACAGGCCCACATGCTTGCCCAGCTTGCGGTTGCGGTCGTCCAGCATCAGGCCCGGCTCCTTGCTGATGTAGCGGTTGAGAAAGTCGCGGAAAGGCCGCTCGCCGATAAAGCAGATGCCGGTCGAGTCCTTTTTCTTGGCATTGGGCAGGCCGATCTCTTCGGCAATGCGGCGCACCTCGGTTTTCCGCAGCTCGCCCACCGGGAAGAGGGCCTTGGACAGCTGGGCCTGGTTCAACCGGTGCAGAAAATAGCTTTGGTCCTTGGCCGGGTCCAGCCCCTTGAGCAGCTCAAAAAGCTGGGTATCGGGGTTCTGGCGCACGCGGGCGTAGTGGCCGGTGGCAATCTTTTCGGCACCCAGGCGCATGGCATGGTCCAAAAAGGCCTTGAACTTGATCTCGGCATTGCACAGTACATCGGGGTTGGGCGTGCGGCCGGCCTGGTATTCGCGCAAAAACTCGGCAAACACCCGGTCCTTGTAGTCGGCCGCAAAGTTGACGTGTTCGATCTCGACGCCCAGCACGTCGGCCACGGCTGCGGCATCGACAAAGTCGATGTTCGACGAGCAGTACTCGCTGTCGTCGTCATCTTCCCAGTTCTTCATGAAGATGCCGACGACCTCGTGCCCCTGCTTTTTGAGCAAATACGCGGTGACGGCCGAATCCACGCCGCCACTCAGCCCCACTACGATGCGCTGTTTAACCATGGGCGCAATTATCCGCCTGGCTGAGGGCGGCTGCTGCGCTAGGGCTATGCGGCGTGGTGCCTGCATAGCCTCCACGCGCAGGTCTTACTGGGGCGTCAGTGCAATGCGCTCACGGGTGGCCTTTTCCACCGCGCTGCGCGAGTAGGTCAGCGGAAAGTACTGGCCCGCCGCCCAGGTGTTGGCCAGGTCGCGGTAGTGCGGGCTGGCCGGGTTGCCCGATTGGCCGGGGGTGTTGACCACGCGCGAGGCATCCCAGTTGCCCACATCGACCACCATGCGGAAGGACGCGCCCGAGGTCAGCTGGTAGGTGTCCACGTTGTAGCTGGTGGCCATCGGCGTGGCCCAGGAGCCGCCAATACCGCCTACGCCGACATTGAGCTTTTGCTTCGTGGCGCCGTCCACCACGCCGGCCAGCGGGTGTACAAAGATCGCCTGGTGCAGGTCCCCCCAGGTCCAGCGCTTGGCATCGGCCCCCAGCTTGCCCTGCAGCCACTGCATGGCCGGGGCGATGGAAGACAGCAGCACCTGGTCGCGCTCGGCCGGGCTCATCCAGCCCTGGGGCTGCTCCAGCACGGTGATCATGCGGGTGGCGCTGGTCTCCTTGGCAAAGCGTCGCTCGTTGGTGGCCAGCACCTGGTCGGTCAGCGCTTTTTTCAGCGTCGCATTGCTCCAAACCTCATAGAGCGCAGCAGCTGCGCTGTCCTTGGCCATGGTGCCGTCCCAGCCCTGCAGCAGGGCCAGGCCCTGGGCGGTCTGGGCATCGCTGCTCTTGAGCGGTGCCAGCAGTTTGAGCAGGCGCTGGGCCGGCACGGCCACGATGTCGGTCTGCCAGGCTTCGGAATCGGCCACGCTGAGCTTTTTGCCGTCCTTGGCGGCCTTTTCAAACAGGCCATGCAGGCGCTGTGCGCGGGCCGCGTCGGACCATTCGTAGCCAATGCCCTTTTGGTAGAGCGGGTGGTCCGGCGGTACATTGTTTTCGTTGGCGGTCACCACATAGCCGCGCTGGGGGTTGAACTCCCAGGGCAGCTCATCGCCGTTGCGGTAGCCGGTCCATTCATAGCGGCCGTCACCGGGCACGGGGGTCAGCCCGTCCCAATTGGGGCGGATGGGGGTGAGCCCGCCGGGAATCCAGCCAATATTGCCGCTGCTGTCGGCATAGACCTGGTTCTCGCCCGGTGCACCCCAGCGGTTCATCGCCGCGCGGAACTGGTCAAAGTCCTGCGCCCGCATATAGTCCATCGAGCCGAAATAGGGCGCCATGCCCAGGTCCAGCCAGGCGGCGCGCAGCGCATAGGCCTTGTTGCCTTCAGCGGCCAGCACCGGCCCGTGGCGGGTGTACCAGTTCTCGACGATGACCGGCTGGGCAGCGCCCTTGACGGCAATGCTTTCCGTCACCCGGGTCATCGGCTCCCAGCGGCCCTGGTATTGGTACTCTTTGCTGTTTTGCGGGTTGGTTTCGTACACATACAGGTCTTCCTGGTCCATGTAGAAGCGCGTCAGGCCAAAGGCGATGCGGCCGTTGTGGCCGATGGAGATGCCGGGCAAAAACGGCTCGCCGGCGCCGATCACATCCATGCCGGGGGCGGAGATGTGCGAGATGTAGCGCAGGCTGGGCGCACCATGCGCGCGGTGCGGGTCGTTGGCCAGAATCGGCCGGCCCGTGGTGGTCATGCCCGGCGCAATCGTCCAGTTGTTGCTGCCGTAGCTGGCCAGGGTGTTGGCATCGGGCTGGTTCAAGGTGGATTCGGACAGCGCCAGCAGCTGCTCGGGCGCCATGTCCTGCAACGACACCTTGACGTTCTCCTTGGTGAAGCGCGGGCTGGCGGTGGCCAGTGCATAGGCGCGTTTCAGCTCCTTGCCGGGCAGGCCACACACCTCCAGCCCTGGCGGGATCTGCGGCTTCACATCGGGCACCAGCTCGCGGCGCAGCCAGTCCACGCGGGCGCCGTTGTGTTGGCCATCGCAAAAGGCCTGGGCGCGGTCCACCTCGCCGGTAAAGTTCAGGGTCAGGCCATGGTGGCGGATGCGCACCGTGTCTTCTGCGGCCCAGGGCGTGGGCTGGTAGCCCAGCAGCTTGAACTCTTCGGGCAGCAGGCGGGGGTCGGCCTGGGTCTGGGCCACAAAGGCGTTCACTCCGGCGACAAAGGCCTCGGCCACGCGCTTGGAGTCCGAGCCATAGGCCAGCCACTCGCGGTACATGTCACCCCTGAACAGCACGGCGCGCGCCGCCTTGTCGCTCTCGATCCAGGCCGGGCCAAAGTCCTGGGCCATCTGGCCCAGACCGCGCTTGCGCCACAGATCCATCTGCCAGAGCCGGTCGCGCGCGGCCATATAGCCTTGCACCACAAAGGCGTCATAGGTGGTGCCGGCGTAGATATGCGGCACGCCCCACTGGTCGATCAGCACCTCGGCGGGCTTTTCCAGCCCGGCAATCTTGGCGCTGCTTTGGCTGCTGGGCGGTGTGCCCAGCGAGCTGCAGCCCGCTGCGATCAGCGCAGCGGCCAGCGGCAAGGCCAGGCGTGTGGCAAGGCGGAAGGGGGCGCGGTGGGGCATGGCATGTCTCCTCGTTATGGTGTGAGGCGGACAATGCCATGCCTGTCTGCCCCGCGCAATCGCGTTGGCGCCAAGCCGTGTCACCCGTGCAAGCGCGGCGACCCTGCGTACACGGCGGGCCGCCAGAGTGCAGCAGGCGGACGAACCACCAAAAACAAAGCCCATGGGGTTGGCCATGGGCTTGTGGGCTATTCCAGCGGCTTCATGCCTTCCGGTTTCACCAGCACCGAGACATCGGTGTAGATCAGGTTCAGCGCAAAGCGCTGGCCGGCCAGGTAGTCGTCCAGCGACTGCAGCACCAGCGGGCTGCGCATCTGGTGGGCCTCGGCACGCATCTCTTCGGCCGTCATCCACACCGTGCGGCGTATGCCTTCATCGAGCGGCTGGTTTTCGTAGAAGGCGCCCACGGTGCCGGTAAAGGCAAAGCGCATATAGGTGGTGTCCGTTCCGCTTTTGGTGCGCACAAAGCGGTTCATGTAGATGCCCAGCAAGGCCGAGGGTTTGAAATCGAAGGCCGTCTCCTCCAGAACCTCGCGGACGCAGGCCTGGATGGGGGATTCGCCAGGGTCCAGATGGCCTGCCGGGTTGTTCAGGCGGATGCCGTCCGAGGTGTCTTCCTCTACCAGCAAAAATCGGCCGTCTCGCTCAATGACGGCGGCCACGGTGACGTTGGGTTTCCAGCGGTGGGGCATGCGGCATTATGTGCCAAGTCTCTGAAATCATAAAAAGAACCCCAGGCACCGACAAAGGCTTGCTGCCGTGGCTGCAATCCCCGGCGAGGGCAAAGCTCTGCAGTACGATAGCGGCATGCAAGCACCCGCCACCACCCCAGCCATTCCTGCACAGTCCGTCTATGCCGAGCGCCGCGCCCAGGTCGCGCGCCAGCTGGGCGAGGGCGGGATCGCCATCATCCCGACGGCGCCCGAGCACCCGCGCAACCGCGACAGTGACTTTTTGTACCGCCACGACAGCTATTTCTACTACCTGACGGGTTTTACCGAGCCCAATGCCAGCTTGGTCATCACGGCCGATGGCAAGACCACCCTGTTCTGTGCGCCCAAGGACCTGGCGCGCGAGATCTGGGATGGTTACCGCCTGGGGCCGGATGCGGCAGTGGCTGCGCTGGGCGTGAGCGAGGCCTATTCGGTGGCCGAGCTGGGTGCGCGCATGGCCAAGATGCTGGAGAACCGCAGCGTGGTCTGGTACCCGTTTGCGATCCACCCGGGGCTGGAGGGCACGGTGGCCCAATGGCTCAACGGCGTGCGCGCCCGCAGCCGCTATGGCGCCCTGGTGCCCGAGCAGCAGCGTGACCTGTGCAGCGTGCTCGATGAGATGCGTTTGTTCAAGGATGCGCATGAGGCGCCCATCCTGCGCCGGGCCGGCGCCATCAGCGCCCGCGCCCATATCCTGGCGATGCAGCGCTCGGCCCGCATGATCCGCGCCGGCAAGGACGTGCGCGAATACCACCTGGATGCCGAGCTGCTCCAGGCCTTTCGCGAGTATGGCTCGCAGTACCCGGCCTACGGCTCCATCGTCGCCGCCGGTGCCAATGCCTGTGTGCTGCACTACCGTGCCGATGCCGCGCCCATCCGCAGCGGCGATCTGGTGCTGATCGATGCCGGCTGCGAGCTCGATGGCTATGCCAGCGACATCACCCGCACATTTCCGGCCAACGGCAAGTTCAGCGGCCCGCAGCGCGATCTGTACGACCTGGTGCTCGCCAGCCAGGACGCGGCCATTGCGCTGGCCCGGCCCGGCAAGCGCTTCAACGACATGCATGACGCCACCGTCGCCGTGCTGGCCGAGGGCATGCTTGACCTGGGCCTGCTCGACAAGAACAAGGTGGGCGGCGTGCAGGATGTCATCGACAAGCGCAGCTACTTCCAGTTCTACATGCACCGCACCGGCCACTGGATGGGCATGGACGTGCATGACTGCGGCAGCTATGTCGAGCCCAGCGAAGTGGGCCAGACCAGCGAGCGGCGCGATCCGCTCTCGGGCGAGCTGATCCTCAACCGCCCCAGCCGCATTCTGCGCCCCGGCATGCTGACCACCATCGAGCCGGGCATCTATGTGCGGCCGGCTGATGGCGTGCCCGAAGCCTTCCACAACATCGGCATCCGCATCGAAGACGATGCCCTGATCACCGAAGACGGTTGCGAACTGCTGACCCGGGGCGTGCCGGTGAAGGCCGATGAAATTGAGGCCTTGATGCGCGATGGCGCGGCCCGGCCCGCTGATCTGGCCTGATACCAGCGACTGCCTCCTGACAGTACACCTGCCCGGCCCCCGTGCCGCGCAGGTGTTTTTTCTGGGCCGTGCAATTGTGCAAACGCACATCGAATGAAACCGCGCTGTAACTCGCCGTGCACGTTTCTCATGTCAGAATGGAACTGAATTACATCGGGTCGGCCTCTGGTGACGGAGCCGGCCCCACTTTTGAGACAAAGACACAGGGGACCTGCCCATGATTTCGCCCAAGATCCGCCGCGCCACCAAGATTGTTGCCACCCTGGGGCCCGCCTCCAGCGAGCCGGCCCTGCTCGAAGAGATGATCCGCGCGGGGGTCAATGTGGTGCGGCTGAACTTCAGCCACGGCAAGGCGCAGGACCATGTGGACCGTGCCCGCATGGTGCGCGAAGCGGCGCTGCGCGCCGGCCGTGAGGTGGCGATCATGGCCGACCTGCAAGGCCCCAAGATCCGGGTTGGCAAGTTTGCCGAAGGCAAGGTGATGCTGGAGCCGGGCGCCAAGTTTGTGCTTGATGCCTCCCGCAAGGAGCCCGGTGACCTGCTGGGCGTGGGCCTGGACTACAAGGAACTGCCGCGCGATGTGAAGCCCGGCGATGTGCTGCTGCTCAATGACGGCCTGATTGTGCTGACCGTGGACGCCGTGCGCGGCGATGCGGTGCACACCACCGTCAAGCTGGGCGGCGAGCTGTCCAATAACAAGGGCATCAACAAAAAGGGCGGCGGCCTGACCGCCCCGGCGCTGACGGCCAAGGACATGGACGACATCAAGACGGCGATGAGCTTCCAGGCCGACTATGTGGCCGTCAGCTTTCCCAAGACCGCCACCGACATGGAAATGGCGCGCCAGCTCTGCATGGTGGCGGCGGCCGAGTACCGCCACCGCCCGGGCCTGATTGCCAAGATCGAGCGCGCCGAAGCCATTCCGCACCTGGAAGACATCCTGCGCGTGTCCGACGGCATCATGGTGGCGCGCGGTGACCTGGCCGTGGAAGTGGGCCACGCCGCAGTGCCGGCCTTGCAAAAGAAGATGATCCGCATGGCGCGCGAGATGGACAAGGTCGTCATCACCGCCACGCAGATGATGGAGAGCATGATCACCAACCCCGTGCCCACCCGTGCCGAGGTGAGCGACGTGGCCAATGCCGTGCTGGACGGAACCGATGCGGTGATGCTGAGCGCCGAGACCGCTGCTGGCAAGTTCCCACTGGAGACGGTGCTGGAGATGGTCGACATCTGTGCCCAGGCCGAGGCCTCGGCCGATTGGGACAACGACACCGACTTTGTTGGCAAGACCTTCCAACGCATTGACCAGAGCATTGCGCTGGGCGCCTTGTTCACCGCCACCCACCTGGGCGCCAAGGCCCTGGTTGCGATGACGGACAGCGGCTCGACCGCGCTGTGGATGAGCCGCCACCGCACCCAGATCCCCATCTACGCACTGACGCCCAAGGTGGCCACGCAGCGCAAGATGGCGCTGTACCGCAATGTGCGCCCCCTGCTGATGGACACCAGCGCCGACCGCGATACCGCGCTGGCCCAGGCCGAGGTGCATTTGAAGGCCCGCGATATCGTGCAAAGCGGCGATATCTATGCGATCACCTGTGGCGAACCGATGGGCTCGCCCGGCGGCACCAACATGATGAAGATCAGCCGCGTGGTGTAACGCGCTCCGGCCTTCAACCGACACAGGGGCGCTTGCAGGCGCCCCTTTTTTACGCCTGTAGAGCCGTCCAACTTTGTGCGGATTTTCGACTCCGGCCATACTATGCCGCTTCAGCGAGCCTGCCCGCACGTCCGTGTGGATCAAGGGACTGCGCTGAATCCATTCGAAGCCAGGCGGTTTTGCGCCCGAGACAGGGGCACATCGGCCTTTACAATCCTGGCCTTCGATCACCTAGCCAAGCTGCTGCGAAAAAAACCGACAACACGCACGCATAGAGCAGCCCAGCCAAACCCTTGTTGTTAGCAGCACAGCGCCGCTGTGCCTGCATATTTATTGGAGAGGGAATCTATGTCGCAACGACTAGTACGCCGTTCGGTGTTGGGTATGGCCTTGGGCCTGGGTTTGGGCGCAGTGGCCGGTATGGCCAGCCCCGCATTGGCACAGACCGCTGCAGCCAAGGCCAGCAAGCTGGACGCACGCGCGGTGGCCCAGGGTTACAGCCAATTGGTCTATGCCAACTACAGCGACAGCCTGGCCTCGGCGCGCGACATGCAGACCGCCATTGCCGCCTTCCTGGCGGCGCCCTCCAAACAAAGCCTGGAAGCCGCGCGCAAAAGCTGGCTCGATGCCCGTGAGTTCTACGGTCAGACGGAAGCCTTCCGCTTCTACGGCGGCCCGATTGATGACGAGAACGGCCCCGAAGGCCAGATCAATGCCTGGCCCATGGACGAGTCCTATGTGGACTATGTCGAAGGCAAGGCCAACGCCGGCTTTATCAACGATCCCAAGTTCAAGATCAGCAAGGCCAACCTGGCCAAGCAAAACGAGCGCGGTGGCGAAGAAAACATCGCCACCGGCTGGCACGCGATCGAGTTTCTGCTCTGGGGCCAGGACCTGTCCGAAACCGGCCCGGGCGACCGCTCCTTTGAAGACTATGTGGATGGCAAACGCGCCAACGCTGACCGCCGCCGCCTGTACCTGAAGGTGGTGACCGAGCTGCTGATCGACGACCTGGCGGGTGTGGCCAAGGCCTGGGCTCCAGGCCAGAAGAACTACCGCGCCCAGTTCGACAAGGGCGGTGTGGAATCGGTGCGCAAGATCATCGTCGGCCTGGGATCGCTGTCGCGTGGCGAACTGGCCGGAGAGCGCATGGAAGTGCCGCTGAACTCGCAGGACCAGGAAGACGAGCATTCCTGCTTCTCGGACAACACCCACCGCGACATGGTCGCCAATGCCACCGGTATCCAGAATGTCTGGCTGGGCCAGTACAAGCGCCGCGATGGCACGGGCCTGAAAGTGGCATCGCTGGCCGAGCTGGTTGCGGCCAAAAACGCCGAGCTGTCGGGCAAGACCAGCGCGCAGATCGCCAGCACCGTGAAGGCGACCGAAGGCATCCAGGCACCGTTTGACCGCGAAATCATTGGCGGCGCGGATGCACCGGGTCGCAAGCGCATCCAGGCGGCGGTGGACAGTGCCACCGAGCAGTCCAAGCTGCTGGTGCAGGCCGCCAATGCCATCGGCATCACCATGCTGACCTTGGTCCAGCCCTGACGAAGGACCGTTGCTGCACTATGTTTGCGAAGATGAATGACAAGTCGCCCGGTGGCCGCACAGGGCGCCTGGCATGGGCAGCAGCGGCTTTGTGCGCTGCCGCCGCTTTGGCGGTGGCCCTGCGCCCGCAGGCCAGCGTGGCGCAGACGGCAACGGCTCCAGCAGCCGCTGCCGCGCAAGACCCCAGTGAGATGACCGGCGGCACGACCACCGTGTTCGCCACCGGCAAGAACGCGTTCTCGTTCCCGTTTGCGTCGCTGTCCGATACAGAGCGCACGCGCTTTGTCATCGGCAATTCCTTTTTCAAGCGCAACTGGGTGGAGGCACCGGCCTCGACCCGGCTGCGCGATGGGCTAGGCCCGCACTTTATTGCCCGCAGTTGCGCGGGCTGCCACATCATGGATGGGCGTGGTGAGCCGCCGGCCTTCCAACGCACCCTGGGGCCCGATCCCGAGCCGACGGTGGCGCTGCTGATCCGCCTGTCCGTGCCGGGCAAGGCCAATCCACATGCCGGCGTGGTGCCTGAGCCGACCTATGGCGACCAGTTCAACAATGCGGCCGTGCAGGGCGTCAAGCCCGAGGGCATTGTGCGCATCCATGGCACCTCCATCCAAGGCCGCTTTGCCGATGGCACGGCCTACGAGCTGATCAAGCCGCGCTACGAGCTGACCGACCTGGGCTATGGGCCCATGGCCAAGGATGTGATGCTGGGCCCGCGCATTGCGCCCCAGGTGGTGGGCGTGGGCCTGATCGAGGCCATTGCCGAGGCCGACATTCTGGCCAATGTGCAGGCGCAGGCGGCGATGGACGGTCCTATCAAGGGCCAGGTCAACCGGGTCTGGGATGCCTATGGCCAGCGCGAGGCGATTGGCCGCTTTGGCTGGAAGGCCAACTCGCCCAGCGTGGCGCACCAGACGGCCAATGCCTTCTCGGGCGACATGGGCATCACCTCGCGCATCTTCCCGAGCGAAAACTGCACCCCGGCGCAAAAGGACTGCCTGGCCGCCCCCCATGGCGGCGGTCTGGACAAATCCACCGCCGGCCGCACAGCCGCCCAGGCCCGTGCCGATGCGCCTGAGATTGACGACAAGACGCTCGACGATGTGATCTTCTACCAGGCCACCTTGGCCCCGCCTGCGCGCCGCAACATCAACGACTCGGCCGTCAAGCTGGGCCAGCGCCTGTTTGCCCAGGCGCAGTGTGCCGCCTGCCACAAGCCCAGCTATGTGACCGGCCCCGGCCCTTTCCCGCCGCTGACGGCCAAGAACATTGCCGGCCAAAAGATCTGGCCTTATACCGATCTGCTGCTGCACGACATGGGCCCGGAGCTGGCCGATGGCCGGCCGGACTTTCTGGCCAGCGGCCAGCAGTGGCGCACCCCGCCGCTGTGGGGCATTGGCCTGATCCAGGATGTGAACGGCCACCAGCGTCTGCTGCACGATGGCCGCGCGCGGGGCGTGCTCGAGGCGATTCTGTGGCATGGCGGCGAGGCCGAGCAGGCCAAGCAGCAGGTGCTGAACATGGACGCCGCCGAGCGCGAGGCCTTGGTCAAATTTGTGGAGTCGCTATGACGCAAGTCGGTCTGAACCGGTGGCCTGCCAAGGCCGCGCAATCCGTAGGCAGGGCCTGCGCCCTGGTGGCCCTGGCCGCCATGGGCAGCGCTGCCCCGTTGGCGCAGGCTGCCGACACCCCCATGCCTTACTACACCGCCGCCCAGGCGCTGCAAAGCCTGTATGGTCAGCACCTGCCGGCACGCGCTGCCGCCTTTGTGCAGGCCGCCAGCGCGCAAGACCAGGCGCTGGCCGGCTTTTGCGCGGGGCCGGCCGCTGCCGCCAAAACCGAAGCGGCAGAGTTGCGCAGCCAGTGGCAGCGCAGCCATACCGCCTGGCTGCAGCTGGCCACGCCCAGCGTGGGGCCCTTGGTGGAGCGCCGCTCTTTGCGGCAGATCGATTTCACGCCGATCCGCACGGCGCTGATTGCCCGCGCCGTCAAAAAAGGCCCGCAAACCGCTGCTGACATGGAGCTGGTGGGCACGCCCGCCAAGGGTTTTGGCGCATTGGACTGGCTGCTGAGCCAGGGCCTGCAGCCGGCAAGCCCCGAGTGCGCCTTTGCGCTGCAGGTGGCCAAGGCGATCAGCGCCGAAGCCCAAAGCCTGCAGACCGCGCTGGCGCCGTTGCAGAGCAAGACCTGGAGTGTCGAAGGCTCCGAAACCGAACCCGAAGATGTGGCCAGTCCCGGCGCCAAGGAAACCGGCGCGGCGATCGAGGAATGGATCAACCAGTGGCTGGGCGGCCTGGAGCGCCTGCGCTGGGCGCAGATGGAAAAGCCCGTCAAGGTGGTTGAGGGCAGCAACAAGGCCCCCGCCTTTGCGCGCATTGCAATGGCCGACAACTGGCGCGAGTGGCAAACCCAGTGGCAGGCCCTGCATGCCCAGGCCTTGCTGACCCCCGCACAGCGCCAGCAACCGCCTGTGCCCGGCAAAGATCTGATTTCCATCGAAGCGCTGCTGCTCAGCAAGGGCCATATCGCACTGGCCCAGCGCTGGCGCGACGCGATGGGTGTGGTGGATGCCGCCATGCCGGCCCCCGGCAAGACGCCTGCCAAGGAAGGCGCGCAGGCCAATACCGAGATTCTGGCGTTGGCTACCAAGCTCAAGGGCATCACCGCGCTGTACCAGGCCGAGATCGCGCCGGCGCTCGATATTCCACTGGGCTTTAGCGACAGCGATGGCGACTGAGCGGCCACCCGGGAGCGCATCGGTGACCACTACCGCCCTGTTATCCGTACCCATACCCCGGCGCGCGCTGCTGCGCGGGCTGGGTGCCTCGGCCATGGGCGCGCTGGGCTTGGCCGAGCTGTCTTTTGCCCAAGAGGCAGGCAGCGCGCCGGGCGTGACCCGGCTGGCGGCGGTCTGGCGCGATGGCCCCAGTGCGATGGCGCAGGACTGGGCGGGGGTGCTCGAAGTGCTGCCCCAAGCCGGCGGCGGCCATGCCTGGCGCATTGCAGCGCGCACCCCGCTGCCCACACGCGGCCATGGTGTGCAAACCCTGCCCGATGGCCAACTGGTGTTTGCCGCCCGCCGGCCCGGAGATTGGCTGCTGCGCTGGCAGCCCAAAACGGGGGCGCTGCAATGGGCCTGGATGCAGGAGGACCGCTGCTTTAACGGCCATGTGGCGCTGGCGGGGCCGGCACCGCAGGGCGCGGGCAGCAGCGGCATTTTGTTCACCACCGAAACCGATCTGGAAGACAGCCAGGGCTGCATCGGCCTGCGCGATGCCCGCAGCCTGGCCAAGCTGGCCGAATGGCGCAGCCATGGCATGGACCCGCATGAGCTGCTGGTGCTGCCTGCCGCGCTGGGCGGCCTGCCAGCGGGCACCTTGGTCGTCGCCAACGGCGGCATCCCCACGCAAAGCGAGACTGGCCGCAGCAAAAAATGGCTGGACAGCATGGATCCGTCGCTGGTGGCCTTGCACCCCGCCGATGGCCGTTTGCTGGGCCAGTGGAAGCTGCCCGACCCGCGCCTGTCGATCCGCCACCTGGCCTGGGATGCCGCGCGCCAGCGCCTGGGCATCGCTCTGCAGGCCGAGCACGACGACGCACGGCGCCAGAGTGCGCCCATCTTTGCGGTATGGGATGGCCAGCGCCTGCAGCTGGCGCAAGACCAGCCGCCGCTGGCCGGTTACGGCGGCAGTGTGGAATGCGCGCCACTGGCGCAAGGTGGTTTTGTGGTCAGCTGCCCCAAGTCTGACTGCATGGCCTGGTTCGATGCCGAGGCGCGCTTTCTTGGCGCCAGCCCCCAAGGCGATGTCTGCCCGCTGGCCCGCGATGGCGCGCGGCTATGGGCCGGCGGCGGTCATGGGGTGGCCGAGCGAACCAGCCGCAGCAGCGAGCAAGCGGTGGCGGCGCTCGATGCGGTGACCGGGCTGATGTTTGACAACCACTGGCGCCTGGTCGGCTGAGCCAGCGGCCGCTTACACCGCTGCTTGGCGGTGCCTGCGCGCCATGGCCATGTCGATGGCCAGGCCCGCCGTCCAGCACAGCCAGGCGGTCCACAAGGTGTGGCTCATGTAATGGGCGCCGCGCATCTGCTGGCCAACGCCCAGCAGCAGACCGACGGCCAGGGACACGGCCAGCCACCAGCGAGCGGCACGTGGCGCATTGCGCGCCAGCGCAAAGTAGCCGCCGACAAAGGAAAAACCCGCCGCTGCATGGCCGGCCGGAAAGCAGTGGCCGGCGCCGCCATCATGCAGGCCCCAGCGCCAGTGCGATACATAGTCCGCCACGCCACCGAACATTGACAGATCCCAGGGGCAGCTGGTGGCGCTGCTGCGCTTGAGGATGGCCACCACCGCCAGCGAGGCCAGAATGCTGACCAGCAGCTGCACCCTGCGGGCGGTGGGCAGCTGGCGCAGCAGGCCAAAAGGCAGCCAGACGCCCAGGCTCAGCGCCAGCACGACCACCCAGCCCAGGTTGCGCATGCCCTGGTGCATGTAGGTGACCAGGAAATGGTCATCGCGCAGCGCAAAACCCTGCGCCGTGCCCCAGAGATGCGCCATTGCCAGGTCCTGGCCCCAGGCATCCCAGAGCGCGATCAGCACAAAGCTGAGCACGGTGGCCAGCAGCCAGCGGCGGTTGTACAAAGGGGCGTGCGTATCGACTGACAAGGCGGAAGGGCGGGAGGGCATCGCGCCATGTTAGCGCCCCCCGCTTAAAAGCTTCTTAATGGCCCAGGCGCATGGTGCAGGCCATAGGCGCGCAGGTCCAAGTCATGCACAATGCCAGCCATGCGCATACTCATGGTGGAAGACGATGCCGGCATTGCAGAGGGCCTGAAGGCCAATTTGCAGCAGCGCGGCCATGCGGTGGACTGGTGCCCCAGCTTGGCCGAGGCCTGGCGCGCGCTGACCGCCGAGGGCTTTGATGTCGTGCTGCTGGACCTGGGCCTGCCCGATGGCGATGGCTCGCGCCTGTTGCAACAGTTGCGCAACGCCCCCGCGCCCACGGGCCTGCGCAAGTGCCTGCCCGACCCTGCAACCCCCGTCATCATCCTGACCGCCCGTGACGGCGTGCATGACCGCATCGAGGGCCTGGATCTGGGCGCCGACGACTACCTCTCCAAACCCTTTGATGCCGAAGAGCTGCAGGCCCGCCTGCGCGCACTGGTGCGCCGCGCCGCTGGCCGCGCCAATCCGCTGATCCATTACCGCGATCTGGTGCTGGACCCGGCACAGCACCAGGTGCGGCTGGGCGGCGAAGGGGTCGAACTGTCTCCCCGCGCCTACACCATCCTCTTGATCCTGCTGCAGGCCCATGGC
This sequence comes from Comamonas sp. BIGb0152, assembly GCF_024809975.1. Classification (GTDB taxonomy): domain Bacteria; phylum Pseudomonadota; class Gammaproteobacteria; order Burkholderiales; family Burkholderiaceae_C; genus Comamonas. Next base: position 13,796 of record NZ_JANUDY010000006.1, on the reverse strand, counting down.
CGGGTGCTGTCGCGCCAGCAGCTCGAAGAAAAGCTCTACAGCTTTGATGCCTCGGTCGAGAGCAATGCGGTGGAGGTGCACATCCACCACCTGCGCAAAAAGCTCGGCGCCGACTACATCCTGACCATGCGCGGCGTGGGCTACTTCATGCCCCAGGACCAGGCTTTGTGATGGCGGCAGCCAAGCCCCAGCGCCTGCCCCAGCTGCAGACCCGGCTGCTGGTCTGGATTCTGGGCGCGCTGGTCGTCGTCTGGGCCAGTTTTGTCTACTGGGCCTACCAGACCGGCATCGAAGAAGCCGACGAGCTGACCGACGGCCACCTGGCTGGCGTCGCTGCCCTGGTGCTCAATATCCCCTCCAACCCGCAGACCCCACCGGGCCTGCCTACCGAGCGCGTGGCCCTGCCGGGCCTGCATGCACATGACTACCAGCAGTCGATGAGCCTGCAGGTCTGGAGTGCGGATGGCGACCTGGTGCTCAATGTCGGCAGTGCGCCACGCCTGCATTTTGCCGATGGGCGCAGTGGTTTTTTCGATGCGCAGCTGGGGCCCAAGCACGAGGTCTGGCGCACCTTCACCCAATGGAATACCGAGCACACGCGCAAGGTGGCCGTGCTGGTGAACCTGCAGGAGCGCGATGACCTAGCCGATGACATTGCCGGGCAGATGATTTTGCCCGGGCTGTGGCTGCTGCCGGTCGTCACCCTGGTGCTGGGGCTCACGATCCGCGCCGGCCTCAAGCCCTTGCACCAGCTCTCGCACGATGTGGAGCGACTCGAACCCGAGCAGGGCCAGCGCCTGTCCACCGGCCACAACTGGCAGGAGTTCCGGGCGGTCACCCATGCTTTCAACCGCCTGCTGGACCGCAATGACGAGGCGATGGAGCGCGAGCGCCAGCTGGCCAACCAGGTGGCCCATGAATTGCGCACCCCGCTGACCTCCATCAGCTTGCATGCGCAATCGCTGCAAGGCGGGCTGGAGCCGGCGCAGCAGGCCCAGGCGGTGCAGCGCCTGCATGCCGATGCGCTGCGTGCCGGCCATGTGCTCAACCAGATCCTGGCCCTGGCCCGCAGCAGCCGCGTAGCCCTGACCGAGCAGGCCACGCCGGTGGACCTGGCGCAACTGGCGCGCACGGTGGGGGCCGAATATGCACAGGCTGCCTGGCAGCGCGGGGGCAGTGTGGCGGTGGAGATGCCCGAGCATCTGTGGGTCAGCGGCCATGCGGTCTTGCTGGAGGCGGCCTTGCGCAACCTGGTCGAGAACGCGCTGCGCCACACCCCCGAGGGCACCCAGATCGAGGTGCAGGCGGGCGTGGATGGCGGCCAGTGCTGGCTGCAGGTCTGTGACGATGGCGGCCGCCACAGTGCGCAGCCCGTGCCCGAGCCGGTGGACAGCCTGCAGCTGGGCCACCAGATTGTGCGCCGCATCATGGCCTTGCACGGAGGGGAATTTGCGCAGCCGACAGCCATGCCGCCCTATACCACTTGCTATCGCCTCAGTATGGCGCTCGCCCAGATGGCCTGAGCTTGCTAAAATAGGCAGTTACCAAGCGGTTACCATGCCGCGAATATGAATCCAGGGTGTTGCGGCGGGCGCTGCAGCACTTTTTCTTTGCATTTAAACGGACCCGACCACCATGCCTTTGATCTCGATGCGCGAAATGCTCGACCATGCCGCCGAAAATGGCTACGGCATCCCTGCCTTTAACGTCAACAACCTGGAACAAGTCCAGGCCGTGATGTCGGCGGCAGACGAAGTCGGCGCGCCCGTGATCTTGCAGGCCAGCGCTGGCGCCCGCAAGTACGCCGGTGAGCCCTTCATCAAGCACCTGATCCAGGCAGCGGCCGAGATGTACCCCCACATCCCGCTGGTGATGCACCAGGACCACGGCACCACCCCCGAGATCTGCCAGGGCGCGCTGAACCTGGGCTTTGGCTCGGTGATGATGGACGGCTCGCTGATGAGCGACGGCAAGACCCCATCGAGCTTTGACTACAACGTCGATGTGACGCAAAAAGTCGTCGCCATGGCCCACCAGATCGGTGCCACCGTGGAAGGCGAGCTGGGCTGCCTGGGCAACCTGGAAACCGGTGAAGCCGGCGAAGAAGACGGCATTGGCGCCGTGGGCAAGCTGGACCACAGCCAGATGCTGACCGACCCCGAAGAAGCGGCCGTGTTCGTCAAGGCCACCCAGCTCGATGCACTGGCGATTGCCATCGGCACCAGCCACGGCGCCTACAAGTTCAGCCGCAAGCCCACGGGCGACATCCTGGCGATCTCGCGCGTCAAGGAAATCCATGCCCGCATCCCCAACACCCACCTGGTGATGCATGGCTCCTCGTCCGTGCCCCAGGATTTGCTGGCCATCATCAACCAGTACGGCGGCAAGATGAAGGAAACCTACGGCGTGCCGGTCGAGGAAATCCAGGAAGCCATCAAGTTCGGCGTGCGCAAGATCAACATCGACACCGACATCCGCTTGGCGATGACCGGCGCAGTGCGCAAGTTCCTGGCCGAGAACCCCGACAAGTTCGACGCCCGCGAATGGCTCAAGCCCGCCCGTGAAGCGGCCAAGCTCATCTGCAAGGCCCGTTACGTCGAGTTCGGCTGCGAAGGCCAGGGCGGCAAGATCAAGGGCTACAGCCTGGAGCAGATGGCCAAGAAGTACAGCGCTGGCGATCTGGCCCAGCTGGTCAAGTAAATTGCCTCTTTAGCCAGTGCCCGGCACTGGCCGCCAAAGCCTGCAACTGCCTGTGCGTTGCAGGCTTTTGCTTTTGGCCTACGCCATCTGTCGATAACCGCACGCGGGCGCTGCAGCCCGTGTTTTTGCACAATGCAAGGCATAGCAAACAAAGGAGCGCAGAGCATGCAGACAAGCCATTCCTGGGACCTGGATCTGGTGGTGATTGGTGGCGGATCGGGGGGCGTGCGGGCCGCCCGCATGGCGGCAGCGCGGGGTGCCAAGGTGGCGGTGGTGGAATCCAAAGCTATGGGCGGCACCTGTGTGAATGTGGGCTGCATCCCCAAAAAGCTCTACAGCTATGCGGCCGGCTATGCCGAGGCCTTTGCAGAGGCGCGGGGCTACGGCTGGCAAATGCCCGAGGCGATTGCACTGGACTGGCAGGCCTTGAAGGCAGCACGCGCGCAGGAAATCTCCCGGCTCAATGGCATTTACGAAGGCCTGATGCGCAATGCCAAGGTGGAGCGCATTGTGGGCCAGGGCCGGCTGGCCGATGCCCATACCGTCGTGGTGTCGGCCGATGGCGCCGATGTGCGCACACTCAGCGCAGCCCATATTTTGATCGCGACGGGTGGCACACCGGTACACCCCAAGCTGCCGGGTAGCGAGCACGTGATCGTCTCGGACGAGATGTTTGACCTGGCCCAGCTGCCGCGCCGGCTGGTGGTTGTGGGCGGCGGCTACATCGGCTGCGAGATGGCCAGCATCTTCCATGGCCTGGGGGTGCAGGTGAGCCTGCTGCACCGGGGCGAGCAGATTTTGCGCGGCTTTGATGACGAGGTGCGCAGCTTTGTGGCCGAGGAGATGCGCAAGAGCGGCCTGGACCTGCGCCTGAACACCGAGGTCACATCGATTGCTTGCGATACCGCCAGCGGTGAGCGCACGCTGACCTTGGCCGATGGCACGCTGCTGCATGCCGACCAGGTGCTGTATGCCACCGGCCGCAAGGCCAATGTGGCCGGCCTGGGCCTGGAGGCGCTGGGCATTGCGCTGGACAAGAGCGGCGCCATCGTCGTCGATGCGCAGCTGGCCACCGCCCAGCCCAGCGTGCATGCGCTGGGCGATGTGGTGGGGCGCATGGAGCTGACACCGGTGGCCCTGGCCGAAGCCATGGCCTGGGTGGACCATCTCTGGGGCCCCGAGGCGGGCAAGGCCGCGCGGGTGATGGACTACGACAACATCCCCACGGCGGTCTTCACCCATCCGCAGATTGGCACCGTGGGCCTGACCGAGGCGCAGGCCCGCGAGCGCCATGGGGCCGTGCGCATTTACCGCAGCGATTTCAAGCCGCTGCGCCACACCTTGTCGGGCCGCAGCGAGCGCTGCCTGGTCAAGCTGGTCGTCGATGATGCCAGCGACAAGGTCGTCGGTCTGCATGTGGTGGGCGCCGATGCGGCCGAGATCACCCAGGGCTTTGCGGTGGCGATCAAGGCCGGCGCGACCAAGGCCGTGTTTGACCAGACGATTGGCATCCATCCGACCATGGCTGAAGAGCTGGTGACCCTGCGCGAAGTAAGCCGCAAGTAAGCTTAGCGGCGAGGCAGTTGCTGCTATGCAACATCCTATAAATTCTCCCTATAAAGGCCGCGCGGCTCGGGCATGATACGCGCTCTTTACAAAGGAGACACCTATGAAGGAGTGGGTCTATCCGCGCGAGCGGACCCTGGGCGCTATCACCCTGGTTTTGGGCTTGTTGGCATGGCTGCTGATCTTGTTACTGAGCCTGGGCACGGTGCTGATCTACTTGCTCATCGGTTTCATTTTCTATCTGTTTGCGCAGTCGGCGTTGATCGCCTGGCTGCGTGGCACCGGGGTGCGCCTGTCGGACGAGCAGTTCCCCGAGCTGTACCTGCAGTACCTGCAGTGCTGCAAAAAGCTGGAGCTGGTCGACCCGCCCGAGGCCTATCTGCTGCAAGGCGACGGCATGATGAATGCCTTTGCCACCCGCTTTTTGGGCCGCAACTTTGTCATTGTGCTCAGCGACACGGTGGACGCCATGCGCGCGCTGCCCGATGGCGTGAACTTCTACTTTGGCCATGAGCTAGGCCATATCAAGCAAGGCCATTTGACCGGCCACTTTTGGCGCATGCCGGTGCTGTGGCTGCCGCTGATTGGCGCGGCCTATGCGCGCGCCCAGGAATACACCTGCGACCTGCACGGACGCGCCTGCTGCGAAGGCTCGGAATCGGCCGGCCGCGCGCTGTCGGTGCTGGCCGCTGGCGCGCAGAAGTGGAAGACCATCAACCTGGTGCAGTATGCGCGCCAGACCATGAGCAACCGGGGCTTCTTCCCTGATCTGCATGAGCTGCTGAACGGCTACCCCTGGCTCACCAAGCGTGTGGCGCGCATGATCAGCCCCGGCATCAAGATGCCGGGCCGCAACCCCTTCTCGTACCTGTTTGCGCTGTTTGTGCCCTATGGCGGCCGGGCTGGGGGCGGGGCCGTGGGCCTGCTGATGGTGATCGCGATCATCGGTATCGCGGCAGCCATTGCCTTGCCGGCGCTCAAAGGCGCAGGTGGTGCCGGTGGTGGTGCTTTCAGCCAGATGCTGATGCAAGGCATGCAGTCCCAAAAGGGCAAGGAAGTCTTCCAAAAGGAGTGGGCGCAGGCTGAGCCGGTACGCCAGGCGCTGTCGCGCTACTACCAGAGCTATGAAGAAGTACCCGACGCGCTGGCCGATGCGGGGGTATCGCCGCAGCAGGCCGCTGCGCTGATGTATGACAGCGAAGACATGTCGCTGACGGCGATCACCGTGCATGGCCAGCTGCAGATGCAGCCCATGCTGGGCGAGGGCGGCAAGCTGCTCTGGCATTGCAGCGCTGATGGTGCTGCGCAACAGTACCTGCCGGAGAGCTGCAAGAGCGAGTGATGCATTTTGATACATTCACTGCCAAAGTCTCCTGATTCGCCCCGGCGGCCTCAGACAGAATCCGCAAGGGCCTTGCTATGATGCAGGGCTTGGCGGTGGCACAGGCCACGCGCTGTACTGTTGGCCGCCGCTACTGTTTTCAGGATCCGTCTATGTCTTTTTCTGCTGCCCGTTCTCTGTCCTGGCTGGGGTGTGCCGCCGCAGCCGTGGTACTGAGCGCCTGCGCGCCGCTGCCCTCCCATGTGGAGCCGGTCGGTCGCACCCTGGTGTCCATGGACCAAAACGCCGCTCTGCAGTGGACCTACTGGGGCACGGACAGCGAGCTGCTGGATGTGCTGCCCCAGGACCTGGCCCAGGACAAGCCGCTGCAGGCCAAGCTCTGGCAGATGCGCACCCAGCTGGGAGAGCTGGTCGGCGTGATGTCGCTGCGCTCCAACGTAGATGACCTGAACAACCGCAGCACCGTCTGGACCCAGGACTGCCCCAAGCAAAAGGGCGTGCTCGTCGAGCGCACCCAGGGCCTCAACATTGGCCGCGTGGACTGCCTGCGCATCAAGCGCACGGCCAACAGCAGCGATTGGCTGGTCAAGAACGATGCGGCGATGGCGGGCCGGCTGGAAGCAGCCGGCGTCTACTTTGCCCGCCCGGTGGCCTATGTGTCCTACCAGTTCACCACCAGCAATGGCGGCTATGTGGAAGCACAGGTGCTGGTGGACCAGCGCCTGGTGCGTCCGCCGATCCGCAGCAGCGTTGATTTTCTGGCCGCCGGCCGCGCGCTGGATCGCTGGGCGCAAGACCTGGCGCGCTCCATGCGCGAGAGCACCGGCTACTTCAACGGGGTGCTGACGGTGCCGCCCTTCCCCTACGAGATTGACCAGCAGCCCTATTACGAGACCAAGCAGGACGATTCCGATGTGCTGTTTGGCAAGGAAAAACCCAACGCCAAGGCCGATGAAGAGAAGGCGTCAGCTGTGGCTGCGCCCGCAGGGCGCTGACGGTTTCTGCTGCTGATACCCAGCCATGGCCTCGGTCATGGCTTTTTTTGTCTTTTGCAAGGGTATTTCCAGACTTGGAATCGGCGCAGAATTTGCACAATAGAACGCGATCTAACAACATGGCGAGCAGCGAGCCAGGCGCAGAGGGCGCTGGCACCCGCAGAAGCGCCAACAGGAGACTTGTGCATGACCGAACGCCCGTGGCTGGCCGCCTACCCCCCTGAGATTCCCGAGGACATCGACCCCGAGCGCATTCCCACCTTGGTGCAGCTGCTCAACCAGGCCTTTATCCAGTATGCCGACCGCACCGCGCTGCACTACATGGGCGCGCGCTTTAGCTACCGCCAGCTCGATGAATACAGCGTGGCGCTGGCCGCCTACCTGCAGACCCTGCCGCTGACCAAGGGCGACCGCGTGGCGCTGATGATGCCCAATGTGCCGCAGTATGCGGTGGCCGTGGCGGCCGTGCTGCGCGCCGGGCTGGTGGTGGTCAATGTCAACCCGCTCTACACCGCCTCGGAGCTGGACCACCAGCTCAAGGACAGTGGTGCCAAGGTGATGATCGTGCTGGAGAACTTTGGCGCCACCGTGCAGAACTGCGCCGCGCACCGCCAGCTCGACAAGATCATCGTCTGCAGCATGGGCGATTGCCTGGGCCTGCTCAAGGGCAGCATCGTCAACTGGGTGGTGCGCCACAGCAAGAAGCTGGTGCCGCCTTTCAGCCTGGAGCGCAGCATCCGCTACCAGGACGCGCTGCGCCAGGGTGAGCGCCATGCCTTCTCGCCGGTGGAGATCGGGCCAGACGACATGGCCGCGCTGCAATACACCGGCGGCACCACCGGCGTGGCCAAGGGCGCCGTGCTGCTGCACCGCAACCTGGGCGCCAATGTGATGCAGGTACAGGCCTGGTATGGGCCGGCGCTCAAAACCATTCCGCAAGGCGAGCAGCCCCTGTGCGTCTGCGCGCTGCCGCTCTACCATATCTTCGCGTTCACGGTCTGTTTTCTGCTGTCCATGCGCCTGGGCCACCAGGTGCTGCTGATCCCCAATCCGCGCGACATGAAGGCGGTGTTGGGCGAGCTGGGCAAGTACGAGTTCCACACCTTGCCCGCGGTCAACACCTTGTTCAATGGGCTGATGAGCCACCCCGATTTCGACAAGGTGAACTGGAAAAACCTGCGCGTGGTGGTGGGGGGCGGCGCGGCCGTGCAGTCCTCGGTGGCTGAGCGCTGGCTGCAGCGCACCGGCCAGCCTATCGTCGAAGGCTATGGCCTGTCCGAGACCAGCCCGGTGGCCAGCTGCAACTTTGTGGGCACAGGCCAGAAGGCCTCGGGCTCCATTGGCTACCCGATGCCGGGCACTGACATGGCGATCTTGGACGATGCCGGCGAGCCCGTGGCGCAGGGCGAGCGCGGCGAAGTCTGCATACGTGGGCCCCAGGTGATGGCCGGCTACTGGCAGCGCCCGGACGAGACCGCCAAGTCCATGACCGAGGACCAGTTCTTCCGCTCGGGCGACATCGGCATCATGGAGCCCGATGGCATGTTCCGCATCGTCGACCGCAAGAAGGACATGGTGCTGGTCAGCGGCTTCAACGTCTATCCCAATGAGGTGGAAGACGTGGCCGCCTCCTTCCCCGGCGTGGCCGAATGCGCGGTGGTGGGGGTGCCGGACGAGAAGACCGGCGAGGCCATCAAGCTGGTGGTGGTGCGCAAGTCGGCCGATGTGACCGAGGCGCAGTTGCGCGCGCATTGTGCCGAGCACCTGACCGGCTACAAGCGGCCCAAGTACATCGAGTTTCGCGACAACCTGCCCAAGACACCAGTGGGCAAGATACTGCGGCGCGAGCTGCGGGACGAAACGACCAAAGCCTGAGCGCTGCAGCGGCACTGCGCCGCAGCAGCGCTGCCGCCGACACCGTAGCGAAAGCACCGAGGGCGGAGATTGCAGCGACAATCTCCGCTTTCTTGTTTAGGATTCTGACGTGACCCTCGCCATTCTCAGCGCCCTGCCCGAAGAGCAGGCCGGCATTGCCGGCTTGCTGTCTGATGCCCGCAGCACCGACTATGCCGGCCGCCGCTACACCTGCGGCCAGCTGCACGGCCACGCGGTGGTGCTGGCGCTGTCGGGCATTGGCAAGGTGGCAGCAGCCAGCACGGCGGTGAGCTTGATCGAGCGCTTTGGCGCCGAGGCCATCGTCTTTACCGGTGTGGCCGGCGGCCTGGGCGAGGGCGTACAAGTGGGCGACGTGGTGGTGGCCCGCAGCTATGCGCAGCACGACATGGATGCATCGCCGATTTTTCCGCGCTACGAGGTGCCGGGCTATGGCCGGGCACGCTTTGACTGCGACGTGGCCCTGAGCGCACAACTGGCCGAGGCCGTGCAGCAGTGCCTGGCCAGCGGCGCGGCGGCCTGGACCGCTGAGCTGGGCTTGCCCGCGCCGCAGATGCACCAGGGCCTGGTCGTCAGCGGCGACCGCTTTGTCAGCAGTGCCGCCGAAGTACAGGCCTTGCGCAGCGGCTTGCAGTCCGCCGGGCTGGATGCGTTGGCGGTGGAAATGGAAGGTGCTGCCGTCGCCCAGGTCTGCGCTGACCACGGCCTGCCGTTTGCCGCCATGCGCAGCATCTCGGACCGGGCCGATGACAGCGCGCATCTGGACTTTCCGGCCTTTGTCCAGACGGTGGCCAGCCGTTATGCGCTGGCGATTGTGCAGCACTGGCTGGCAGCCCGTTAGGCACCCACGCGCGAGCTGCTTTACAGCCGCTCAATGCCGGCCATGTCCACCCACTTGGCCCAGCGGCGGATGTCGTCCTGGATGAAGCGCTGCAGGTCGGGCCCGGAGCGCCACTGGTTCTCAAAGCCGCGTTCTGAAAATGCCTGTTGAACCGCGCTGTCGGCCATGGCCTGCTGCAAGGCGCGGCCCATGCCCTCCACGGCCACGGCGGGTGTCCCTGCGGGGGCGGCCAGGCCAAACCAACCCTGCACTTCGAGCCCCGGAACCACGGTATGGGCCGCAGGCACCTGTGCCAGTGCCGGCAGTGGTTGTGGGCTGGATACGGCGATGGGGCGCAGCCGGTCATTTTGCAGCGCGGGCGCGGCAGACAAGGTATCGATAAAGACAAAGTCCAACTGGCCCCCCATCAGATCGGTCAGGATCTGGGTGACCGACTTGTAGGAGGCGCCCTGGAAGTCCAGCTTGGCCAGCACCCGCAGCAGCTCGGCGGGCACCTGGGACGATGAGCTGTAGTAGCCATAGTTCAGCTTGCCAGGTTGGCTGCGCGCAGCCGCTATCAGCTCGGGCAGGGTTTTGAAGGGGGCGTTGGCGCGCACCAGCAGCACGGAGCTGAAATGGCCAAACATGCCGATTTGCACAAAATCCTTGAGCGGGTCATAGCGCAGCTTGCGGTAGAGCGAGACATTGGCGGCATGCGTGGAATTGCTGGTCAGCAGAAAGGTGTAGCCATCCGCGGCAGCGCTTTTGGCGGCCAGTGTGCCCAGGATGCCCGCCGCCCCGGGCCGGTTGTCCACAACCACGGTGGCCCCGGGCAGCGTGCGCGGCACATGCTGGGCGAAGGTGCGGGCAATGAAATCGGCGGCGCCCCCGGAGGCGGAGGGCACGATGATGCTGATGGGCTTGGTCGCTGGCCAGGCGGCTGTGCTGGCAAGGGCGCGGGCGACCGGCAGGCAGGCCAAGGGCAGGCTGGCCATGCCTTGCAGCAGGCTGCGGCGGGAGGGGTTGAAACTAGGCATGGTCTTGTCTCCTGGGTTTTTAAGCTGGGCGTTCTGGCTGGGCGGGCGGTGTGCTGCGCAGCATGTGCAGAAAAGGGTGCAGGGCCTGCAGGTACTGCTGCGGGCAATCCACCATCGGGGTATGGCCGCCGGGCAGCAGCTGCAGGCGGGCATGCCCGATGCAGGCTGCCAGCTCCCTGGCATCGGCTACGCTGCGGCGCTGGTCGCGCTCGCCGTGCAGTACCAGAACGGGGCATGGCAGCGACCGCAGCTGCGCGCTCAGATCCACGGCGCGCAGCCCTTCAAGGCTTTGCAGCAGGGCGGCGGGCGGCAGGCTGGCGAGGTAGTCGCACAGCTGCTGCCACAGCGCTGGCGGTGGCGGCGATGCGAAGCAGGCCTGCAGAAACGCCTGCTGGGCGGCAGGGGTCCATGCCTCCCGCACGCGCTGGGGAAAGCCCGGGTCTCCGTGGCGGCGGCTGTGGGCGCCGGTATTGCCGGTCACCACCCCTGCCAGCGGCAAGCGGGGTTGCAGCGCCGTCATCAGCGCCAGCACGCCACCGACGGAGTAGCCCAGCAGCACCACGGGGCCGGCCTGCCGGTCCTGAACGCGCGCGCGCAAACCATCGGCCAGCCGCTGCGCCACCGCAGGCGGATCGCAAGCGTAGGGGCTGTGCGGAGGCTGGGCCCAGTCCACCGGCTGTACCGTCCAGCCCGGTGCACGCACCGCGCCCAGCACCGCAGGGCTGCAGCCAGCGCCAGGCAGGGCAACCACCAGCGGGCCGCGCAGTGCGGCCCAGTCGATGGAATCCAGCGGGGCCGCAGGGCGGCTCAGGGGCCAGGCCTCTGGGTCGGCGTCAGGCAAAAGGGCAGTCTCAGGCATGGCGCCATCGTAGTCAGGCAGGTCTGATCTACATAGGGAATAATATTTATCTTTTGATAAGTAAAAGGAATCAGCTGCCATGCTGACCGATTTGCCCATTGCCCAGGTGCGCCACTTCCTGTTGGTGGCGGAACACGGCGGCTTTCATGCCGCTGCCGACAAGGCGTTTCGCACCCAGCCGGCCATCAGCAAATCGATTCAGGCGCTGGAAGAGCGCCTGGGTGGCGCGCTGCTGGAGCCGGGACGGCGCTCACTGCTGACACCGCTGGGCCGCCAGTGCCTGCCCTATCTGCGCGAGTTGGTGCTGCACCATGACCGCACGGCAAGCGCCGTGTCCGCCTTTGTGCGCAAGGACCGGGGCACGCTGACGGTGGCGGCCATTGCAGCGGTGGCTGGCAACTGGCTGCCCCGGCTGGTACAGGGCTACCAGCAGGACTATCCGGGCGTGTCGGTTCGGCTGCTGGACGACAACTCGCGCAACATCGAACGCATGGTGCTCGATGGCGAGGTCGATTTTGGTGTGGGCAGCACGGTCTCGGGCACGGCGGAAATCGTTGTCGATCCGCTGGTGGATGACCCGTTCGGCCTGGTCTGCAGCCGCAGCCACCCGCTGGCGGCGCGCAAACGCCTGCGCTGGGAGGCGCTGCAAGGCCTGCCCTTGCTAGGTACCACCGCACACCACCAGCTGGCCGCATGGCCTGAGCAAGCACGCTGGTTGCAGCAGCCGGTGATGCAGGTGAGCACCATGCTGACCATGCTGGCGCTTTTGGAGGCGAATGTAGGGGTGACGGTGCTGGCGCGCTTGGGGGTGCCTGCCATGCTCGCAGAGCGCCTGGCCTTTGTGCCCTTGGTGGGGCCCCAGCGCATGCGCCGGCTGGGTATTTTGCGGCTGGCCGGGCAATCGCTGAGCCCTGCCGCGCAGGATATGCGCGAGCGCCTGCTGCGCCATGCACAGGCCCTGCAGGCAGTGCCGCCCCGTTAAGTTGCCGCATCTCCAGCCTTTCACCGCGCCCCGCATCGGCCGCCCCGTCGCGGCTTTGCCGACGGCCTGGGTCGCGCGAGCGGCGCCAGAGTGACTGTGTGGGGCGGCCATACCCGGCACAATGGCGCGCTGCTGCGATGACCCGATGCCGACCATGCCCCTTTTCCCGCCCAACGCCTTTGCTCCCAGGCAGGTGCTGACCACCTGCAAACTGGGCCTGGGGCAGATGCTGTCCTGGGGATCGGCGTTTTACTTGCCGGCCATTTTGGCGGGCGCGATGGGCGAGAGCCTGGGCCTGCCGTCATCGCGCATCTTTGCCGCATTTTCGCTGGCCTTGCTGGTGATGGCGCTCACCGGCCCCGTCGCGGGGCGGCTCATTGACCGCTGGGGCGGGCGCCCGCTGCTGATGGCCACCAACTTGCTGTTTGCATTGGGCCTGGTGCTGCTGTCCCGCGTGCAGACGCAGGGCCAGCTGTTTGCGGTCTGGCTGCTGCTGGGGCTGGCGATGGGCGCGGGGCTGTACGAGGCAGCCTTTGCCACTGCCGTGCGCCTGTATGGCAAGGCGGCGCGCGGCAGCATTGTGGGCATCACCTTGTTTGGCGGTTTTGCCAGCACCTTGAGCTGGCCCCTGACCACCTGGCTGCTGCACAGCTGGGGCTGGCGCGAGGCCTGCCTGGTCTGGGCAGCCGTGCAGTTGCTGGTGCTGCTGCCCCTGCATGCCAGCTTGCCGCAGGCGCCAAGCCGCACGGCCCCTGCATCCCCCTTGCCCGCCCAGGGCGCCGACTTGCCCCCAGCCCCGGCCGCTTCTTTGCGCGGACAAATGGGCACGCTGGCATTGCTGGCGCTGACATTTGCAGCCGTCTGGTTCATCGGCACCTCGATGATGTCGCACCTGCCGCGCCTGCTGGCCGTCAGCGGCGCCACGGCTGCTGCGGCGGTGGCGGCCGCCGCGCTGGTGGGGCCAGCACAGGTGGCGGGCCGTATTGCGGACTACGCTTTTCTGCGCCGCGCGCATCCGCTGTGGTCGGCGCGCATTGCCGTCATCGCCTACCCGCTGGCGGCCTTGATCCTGGCGGTGTTCGGTGCCTCGGCAGGCTGGGGCTATGCGCTGGCCTTTGGCCTGGGCAACGGCATCATGACCGTGGTCATCGGCACCTTGCCGCTGGCCATGTTTGGCGCACAAGGCTATGGCCAGCGCCAGGGCCTGCTGATGGTGCCGGCCCGCATGGCGCAGGCCAGTGCACCTTTTCTGTTTGGCCTGGCGCTGGAGCGCTGGCAACTGGGCGCACTGTGGGTGCTGGTGCTGGCCGCCAGCATCGCGGGCACGGCCCTGTGGTGCCTGCGGCCAAGGTCCGTCTAACTCGTAACCGGCGGTAATGCCCCGGATTCGCAGCTGATTCGATAGCAGAAGACTCCCAAGCCCCGAGGTTGAGGAGCTGCTTTTCTGCGGCCATACCTGCGCTCCCGCCTGGCCCCCTCCAGCGCTTTTGGTGACGCGCCGTCGCATTCCCTAGGTGTGATGTTTCAATAGGTTGTTCAACCGGACAGGTCTGGGAAACTGGAGTTACCACGCTTCAGCAACTCAGAGGAATCCTGCCGGAT
>NZ_JANUDY010000005.1 GCF_024809975.1 Comamonas sp. BIGb0152 | reverse complement strand
CCGCGCTCGATACGGCCGGTCACCACGGTGCCACGACCGGAGATGGAGAACACGTCTTCCACGGGCATCAGGAAAGCACCGTCCACAGCGCGCTCAGGCGTTGGGATGTAGGTGTCCAGTGCTTCAGCCAGACGCAGGATAGCGGGTTCACCCTTGTCGGATTGGTCGCCTTCCAGAGCCAGCTTAGCCGAGCCGCGGATGATAGGGGTGTCGTCACCTGGGAAATCGTACTTGTCCAGCAGTTCGCGGACTTCCATTTCCACCAGCTCCAGCAGCTCTTCGTCGTCCACCATGTCGCACTTGTTCAGGAACACGATGATGTAAGGCACGCCCACCTGGCGAGCCAGCAGGATGTGTTCACGGGTCTGGGGCATGGGGCCGTCAGCAGCCGAGCACACCAGAACAGCGCCGTCCATCTGGGCAGCGCCGGTGATCATGTTCTTCACATAGTCGGCGTGACCTGGGCAGTCCACGTGAGCGTAGTGGCGGTTAGCCGTTTCGTACTCAACGTGCGCGGTGTTGATGGTAATGCCGCGGGCCTTTTCTTCAGGAGCTGCATCGATCTGGTCGTAAGCCTTGGCTTCGCCGCCGAACTTCTTCGACAGCACGGTTGCGATAGCAGCCGTCAGCGTGGTCTTGCCGTGGTCAACGTGACCAATGGTGCCCACGTTGACGTGCGGCTTGGTCCGTTCGAATTTACCTTTTGCCATGAGAATTCTCCAAATAAAGAGCAAAACCTGTGTTGGGTTTAACGTCTACACCGAATTGCTAGGTCGCTTCGCACAGGAAACAAAGCGGCACCCGGTCGTAGACAAAAGCTGCCCACGCCTGGCAAGCCAGGCGCGGGCGCATATTTTAGGCCTTTGCGCGTGCGGCGACAATAGCCTCGGCCACGTTACGTGGGGCTTCAGCGTAGTGCTTGAACTCCATCGTGTACGTAGCGCGGCCTTGCGTTTGCGAACGCAGCGACGTGGCGTAGCCGAACATTTCGGACAGTGGCACTTCTGCCTTGATGGCCTTACCGCCACCCACCATGTCGTCCATGCCCTGCACCATACCGCGGCGGGAAGACAAGTCACCCATCACGGTACCAGCGTAGTCTTCTGGCGTTTCCACTTCCACAGCCATCATGGGTTCCAGGATGACGGGGCTGGCCTTGCGAGCACCTTCCTTGAAACCGAAGATAGCGGCCATCTTGAACGCCATTTCGTTCGAGTCCACATCGTGGTACGAACCGAAGGTCAGCGTAACCTTCACGTCCACCACAGGGTAGCCTGCCAGCACGCCGGAGGTCAGCGCTTCGATCACGCCCTTTTCCACCGCAGGGATGTATTCGCGAGGAACCACACCGCCCTTGATAGCGTCGACGAACTCGAAGCCCTTGCCTGGCTCTTGCGGCTCAACCGTGAACACCACGTGGCCGTACTGACCCTTACCACCGGATTGGCGAACGAACTTGCCGTCCACATCAACCACCTTGTTGCGGATCGTTTCGCGGTAAGCCACTTGGGGCTTGCCCACGTTGGCTTCCACGTTGAACTCGCGCTTCATACGGTCAACGATAATTTCCAGGTGCAACTCGCCCATACCGGCGATGATGGTCTGGCCCGATTCTTCGTCGGTGCGCACGCGGAACGATGGATCTTCTGCAGCCAAACGCGACAGAGCGATACCCATCTTTTCCTGGTCAGCCTTGGTTTTTGGTTCCACGGCCTGTGCAATCACGGGCTCAGGGAACACCATGCGTTCCAGCACGATAGGCGAAGCCACGTCGCACAGGGTTTCACCCGTGGTCACGTCCTTCAGGCCCACGCAAGCAGCGATGTCACCGGCGCGGATTTCGTCGACTTCGATACGGTCATTGGCCATCATCTGCACGATACGGCCGATACGCTCTTTCTTGCCCTTGACCGAGTTGAACACGGTGTCGCCCTTGGTGAGCACGCCCGAGTACACGCGAACGAAGGTCAGCTGACCCACGAACGGGTCGGTCATCAGCTTGAATGCCAGCGCAGAGAACTTCTCGCTGTCATCTGCCTTGCGGGTGACCTTCTTTTCTTCGTCGTCAGGATCCGTGCCAGCCACGTCATCGATGTCCACCGGCGAAGGCAGATAGTCGATCACGGCGTCCAGCATGCGCTGCACGCCCTTGTTCTTGAACGCGGTACCGCACAGCATGGGCTGAATTTCAACAGCCAAGGTACGGGCACGGATACCGGCCTTGATTTCTTCTTCCGACAAGGTACCTTCTTCCAGGTACTTGTTCATCAGATCTTCCGAAGCTTCGGCAGCCGATTCCACCAGGTTTTCACGCCACTTGTTGGCGGTTTCGACCAGGTCTGCAGGAATGTCAGCGTATTCGAACTTCATGCCCTGGGACGCTTCGTCCCAGATGATGGCCTTCATCTTGACCAGATCGACCACGCCGGTGAAGTTGTCTTCAGCGCCAATCGGGATCACCACGGGCACTGGGTTGGCCTTCAGGCGCAGCTTCATCTGGTCATAGACCTTGTAGAAGTTGGCACCGGTACGGTCCATCTTGTTCACAAAGGCCAGACGTGGCACTTTGTACTTGTTGGCTTGACGCCACACGGTTTCGGACTGAGGCTGCACGCCGCCCACAGCGCAGTACACCATGCAAGCACCGTCGAGCACGCGCATGGAACGCTCCACTTCAATCGTGAAGTCCACGTGGCCGGGGGTGTCGATGATGTTGAAGCGGTGCTCTGGGTAGGACAGATCCATACCCTTCCAGAAGCAGGTCACTGCAGCGGAAGTGATGGTGATGCCGCGCTCTTGCTCTTGCTCCATCCAGTCGGTGGTAGCAGCGCCGTCATGCACTTCACCCAGCTTGTGGGTCACGCCGGTGTAAAACAGGATACGTTCGGTCGTGGTGGTTTTACCTGCGTCGATGTGCGCAGAAATACCGATATTGCGGTAGCGCTCGATGGGGGTCTTGCGAGCCATGGATGATCCTTTATTGATCAGTAAGTGTGGAGGCGATGCGGACTGGCGGATAGCGCAGGCATCAGCCTACGATGTGTGGGCAGTCTCAATCCGAGCAAGGCCGCAGGCAAAAATTGTTGCATGCGGCCTTTGCAGTATCGAGACAGATCGCGCTGATTAGAAGCGGAAGTGGCTGAATGCCTTGTTTGCTTCGGCCATGCGGTGCACTTCGTCACGGCGCTTCATCGCACCGCCACGGCCTTCGGTCGCTTCCAGCAGTTCGTTGGCCAGGCGCTGGGCCATGGACTTCTCACCGCGCTTGCGAGCCGCTTCCTTGAGCCAACGCATGGACAGAGCCAGACGACGGACAGGACGCACTTCCACTGGCACCTGGTAGTTGGCACCGCCAACACGGCGGGACTTCACTTCAACCATGGGCTTGACATTGTTGATGGCAACAACGAAAGCTTCCAGCGGGTCTTTATCAGGGTGCTTCTTCTCGATCAGTTCCAGGGCGCCATAAATGATGCGCTCTGCAACTGCCTTCTTGCCGCCTTCCATGATCACGTTCATGAATTTGGACAGCTCTACATTGCCGAACTTTGGATCCGGCAGAATTTCACGTTTGGGGACTTCGCGACGACGTGGCATTTCTTTACCTCTATCTTTGCTTCAGTTGGCATCTTTTCAGACACCGCGAGAGCCAATCAGGACTCCCACTTACTCGACCCACACAAAACACTTGCGCTTGGGGTCACTACGCTGAATCTCGCGCCACGCGGGACACAGCACCTATGTATTCGTTCAAAAAACCAGGGCTTACTTGGCCTTAGGCTTCTTGGCACCGTACTTCGAACGGGACTGCTTACGGTCCTTGACGCCTTGCAGGTCAAGCGAACCGCGCACGATGTGGTAACGCACACCTGGCAAGTCCTTCACACGGCCACCGCGCACGAGCACAACGCTGTGCTCTTGCAGGTTGTGGCCTTCGCCGCCAATGTACGAAATCACTTCGAAACCATTGGTCAGACGCACCTTAGCCACCTTACGCAAAGCCGAGTTAGGCTTCTTAGGCGTCGTGGTGTACACACGGGTGCACACGCCGCGGCGCTGGGGGCAGTTTTCCATAGCAGGGCTCTTGGATTTAACAACTTCTACCGTGCGGCCCTGACGCACGAGTTGGTTAATGGTTGGCATTAATAAACGTCCCTAAACGTGAAATTACCGTGAACTTACCGTGACTTACTGCCAGCCCTGCCCTAAAAGGCAAAGACGGCAGCCCCTTCGGAAATTCCGAAAAGCCCTCTAATGTATCACTTCGCTCCCGATCGAGCAAATGGTTTACGGGAGAACCCGCAGCCCCATGGCTGCCGGCTGGCTACTTTTCTTTTGTATGCCCCTGCCCATCAGCATTGCGCGCTCCTACTTTTGCCGACGCAGAAACCACAAAGCGTGCTCTGGGCACGCTTTGTAGGGGGGAAGCAAAGGGACCGCCTTCTGGCTTTTAGACGGATCTGCAGCGGCGGTCAGAGACCTTTTACTTGATCCACAGGCGGATCGCATCCCAGGCGCGGCCAAAGATACCCGCTTCTGCGACATCATCAAGCGCCACCAGCGGCACCTCAGCCACTTGCTGGCCGCCCGCCATCACCTTCAAGGTGCCCAGCTTCTGGCCCTTGGTGAAGGGCGCAATCAGGGGCTCCTGGCTCACCACCTGGGTTTCGAGCTTGCCGCCGGTGCCTGCGGGCACATTCACCACGATGGGAGCGACGCTGCCGATCTTGACCGTATCTTGCGCGCCCTTCCAGGCCTTGGGGGTGGCGACAGCTTGGCCGCCGTCAAACAGCTTGACGGTGTCGAAAGCGGTATAGCCCCAGTTCAACAGCTTCTGGCTTTCGTTGGCGCGGTCCTTGTCGCTGGCAGCTCCCAACAGGATGGAGATCAGGCGGCGCTCGCCCGCATTGGGCACCTGGCGCTTGGCCGTGGAGACCAGGCAGTAGCCGGCGGCATTGGTGTGACCGGTCTTGAGGCCATCCACGGTCGGATCGCGGAACAACAAAGTATTACGATTGGTGCCGTTGGACTTGGGCGTACCGGGGTAGAACCACTGCTTGGTCGCGTAGTAGTGCATGTACTCCGGGAAGTCCTTGATCAGGCGGTTGGCCAGAATGCTCAGGTCCTTGGCCGTCGTCGTGTGGCCGGGCTCGGTCAGGCCCTCGGGGTTCTTGTAGGCGGTGTTGGCCATGCCCAGCGCCTTGGCCTGCTCGTTCATCAGGCGCACAAAGTTCTCGGCCGTGCCGCCCACGGCCTCGGCCAGCGCCATCGTGGCATCGTTGCCCGATTGCACAATCATGCCGTGCAGCAGGTCGTCCACCTTGACCTGCATCTTGGGGTCAATGAACATGCGCGAACCCGGCATCTTCCAGGCGCGTTCGCTCACCGGCATGGTTTGCTCCAGGCTGATCTTCTTGTTGCGCAGCGCATCAAACACCACATAACCGGTCATCAGCTTGGTGAGCGACGCCTGTTCAACCGGCGCATCCACATCCTTGGCCGCCAGGACCTGGCCGGTGGTCACGTCAAACAACAGGTAGTTGCGCGCCGCAATCTCCGGCGGCTGGGGCGCAGCCAATTGTGCAAAGGCCAGGGTGGGCACCAGCAGCGCTGCTGCAGCCCAGGTACGCAGGGTGGGCATCAAGCTCGATTTCATGTCGTCCAACTCTTAGAACAGTGCCTGTAGCGCCATGAATGCGGGCTACAGGCTATCAAAAACAATAGCAATACTACACCGTCAAACGGTGGGAGAAAGCAGGTGGCGCGCGACCAAGCCTTTGAGAAGGGGCAATTGTCCGTGGAAAAAATGCCCGCCTCCCGGCACAACCGTAACCGGTAGTATCTGCGGCCGCGCCCAGTCCATCACCGCAGACAGGGGCACGGTGTCATCGGCCTCGCCATGGACCACCAAAGTGCGCTCATGGGCCTCTGGCGGCAAGGTCGCAACCGCAAAGCGCGATGCCGCCGTGCCAACAAACACCGCCTTGTCGATCTGGCGCTGGGGCCAAAGTTCCACCAGCGCATGGCTCATCACAAAGGAGCCGAAGGAGAAACCAGCCAGAGCCAGATTCCCCTGGGGCGCCAGCTGCGCAACCACAGCCAGAAAATCCTCGCGCTCGCCCCGGCCTTCGTCATAGCTGCCCGCCGACTGACCGACACCGCGAAAATTAAAGCGCAGCGCCGTCCAGCCGCTGCTGACAAAGGCGCGTGCCAGGGTCTGCACCACCTTGTTGTCCATGGTGCCGGCAAACAGCGGATGGGGGTGGGCAATGATGGCCGTGCCGCGCAGCAGACCATCGGGGCTGGCCGCCAGGTCGCGGGCCACTTCCAGAATGCCGGCTGGCCCATTGATGGTGAAACGTTCAGTTTGCGCATTCATGACGCGGTCAACTCCAAGGCGGGCCCGGCACGGCCTGCGGCGGCAATGCGGCCCTGTGTCTGTAGGGAGAAAGCGGAAGGCTCAGCGGCCCACATCGGGCGGGGTCAGCAAGCGCTCGACCACCTGGCCGTTTTTCAGGTGCGACTCGACGATCTCATCGATGTCGTCCTTGTCGATATAGGTGTACCAGACGCCTTCGGGGTAGACCGCCAGGATGGGGCCGCCCGCGCAGCGGTCCAGGCAGCCGGCCTTGTTGACCCGGACCTTGCCCGGGCCGTTCAGGCCCTCGGCTTTGACACGGGCCTTGCAGTGGTCAAACATGTCCTGGGCGCCATGGTGGGCACAGCTGTCTTCGCCATTGACGCGGTCATTGAGACAGAAGAACACATGGTGCTCGTAGTACTGGCCGTTGCTGCCAGGTTTTTGCTCGCTCATGCCAAGCTCTCTTCGAATACGATCCCCCATTGTGGCAGCTTGGCGCCCGCCTGGGGCCCAAGGGGCCGCAATACTGCCACGGGCTACTGCGTTTAGGCTTTATCGGCGGGGGATGCAGCGGAACGCAGGCGCCGGCGCGCCACCACCTCCGCCGGCACCCGGCCCAGCCGTAGCAGCACATAGGCCATCACCGCAAACGGCCACAGCCAGCTCAGCCACTGGCCCAGGCCAAAAAAGCGGATGAAGCGGCCCTGCTCCCAGGACTGCAGCGCATCGGCGTAGTACGGGCTGGGCGGCGACTGGTTGAGCAGGTTGATATCGATCATCAGCCCCATCAGCAGCAGCAATACGCAATAGCGGCGCGGCATACCGACCTGCAGCAGCGCCAGGGCCAACGCCAGCGCAATGCCCAGACGGGTGGGCTGGTCCAGCCAGTCCCAGGCATGCAGGGGGCCATAACTCAGTGAGGACGACAGCGCAGAGAATGCTATCCCCCCCAGCACCACCAGCCCCACCATGGCCATGCGCCGGCTCACGCTGCCCATGACGCTGAACGCCAGCCAGCAGGGAATCAACAAGCCCAGCAGCACAGCGGTCAATTGCCCGATGGGCGACAGCGGCTCGGTGGCCTGCATGAAGTTGGGCATCCAGTGCTCGAAGGCCGAGTTCTCCAGCACCTCTACCAGCCACATCTCCAACCGGTCGAAAACCTGGCCCAGGCCAAAGGGCTGCGCTGCCGGGAACAGCAGCGCCAGCGGCCACAGCATCAGCAGCACAATAGCGCCGCGCGCATCGGTATCAAACCAGCGTGCGCGCACATCGCGCCAGCGCCGCAAGATCCCCAGCCAGGCCAGCAGGGGCACCATCAGCGCCCCCAGCAGGGTGCCGATGCTGTTGAGCAGCCAGTCCATATTGCTGGAGACGCGCAACGGCAGGAAGATTTGCAAAAACTCCATGGTCAGTGACAGCAGGCTGCCCACGCAAAGGGCCCAGAACCATCCGGTCTTGAACCAACCATGGCGCCACCAGCCCAGGCTGAGCAACAAGCCCAGCGGGGCATAGCCGGCCACATTGATCCAGACATCGAACCAGGTCCAATAAGGTGGCGGAATGCGCGCCAGCAAGAACTCCGCCGGCGAGATGCCCTGGGTGCGCCAGCCGGCAAAGGGGAACAGGCTGGCAAAGATGACCAGCGCCACATACACGGGCACCAGCGGCCAGGCAATGGTGCGATGCTCGCCCGGCAAGGCAGGCGCTTGCAGGGTGGTCGGCGCGGGGCTGCTGTCAGGCAAGGTCATCGGTGGCCCTGGTTCGCAAATAGGGATGCGGATGGGTGTGAGGATGGAGGGCTGCGCGGGTTAAAAGGGCTTGACCACCGCCAGCACCACAATGATGACCATGGCCACCACCGGCACCTCATTGAACCAGCGGTACCAGACATGCGAATGCCGGTCCGTGCCGTTGGCGATCTTGCGCAGCAGCACCGCACAGGCATGGTGGTAGCCCACGACCAGCAGCACAAAAAACAGCTTGGCATGCAGCCAGCCACCCGCCCCGCGCCACCAGCCCAGCCACAGCCACAGGCCCAGGCCCAGCGCCAGCACCGCGATCATCGTCATGAAGCGCAAGAGCTTGCGCGCCATCAGCAACAGGCGCGCCCGCTCGGCCTGGGAATCGGCCGGCACCATGGCCAGGTTCACGAAGATCCGGGGCAGGTAAAACAGGCCCGCAAACCAGCTGGCCACAAATACGATATGAAAGGCTTTGATCCACAGCATGAGCATGGGCCACAGTGTAGTGGCTGGGGTGATGGCCCAGCGCACGACCCCGGCTTAAAACCTGGCCGAGCCCCGCGCGCGCCGCAAGCATGATCTGGCGCAATGAACGGCCAGGACCGGCACCATTCCTCCATGCCCAGCGCAGTCTCTGCGCACCGGGCTGCAGCCTGCCGTTGATCTGGCGCACAATCGCTGCATGCATCTGTCCAGCCCCACCCCCTTTCCCCACAACCGCCCGCGCCGCTTGCGCCGCGATGCCTTCACCCGCAACCTGGTGCGCGAGAACGTGCTTACCCCGCACGACTTCATCTACCCGGTGTTTGTGCATGAGGGCCAAGGCAAGCGTGAGCCGGTGCTGTCCATGCCGGGCGTGGACCGCCTGAGCCTGGATCTGTTGCTGCCCGTGGCCGAGCAGTGCGTGGCCCTCGGCATTCCGGTGATGGCCCTCTTCCCCCAGATCGACGCGGCGCTGAAGACGCCCGATGGCAAAGAAGCGCTCAACCCCGACGGCCTGATTCCGCGTGTGGTGCGGGCGCTGAAAAAAGAATTCCCCCAGCTGGGCGTGATGACCGATGTCGCGCTGGACCCCTACACCAGCCACGGCCAGGACGGCCTGCTCGACGAGACCGGCTACATCCTCAATGACGAGACGGTAGAGATCCTCGTGGGCCAGGCCCTCAACCATGCCGAAGCCGGCGTGGACATCGTCGCCCCCAGCGACATGATGGACGGCCGCATTGGCGCCATCCGCGAGGCCTTTGAATCCCATGGCCACATCTACACCCGCATCATGGCCTACAGCGCCAAGTACGCCAGTGCCTTCTACGGCCCCTTCCGCGATGCGGTGGGCACGCGCGGCGCGCTGGGCAAGGCCGACAAGAACGTCTACCAGATGGACCCGGCCAACACCGACGAGGCCCTGCGCGAAGTGGCACAAGACCTGGCCGAAGGCGCCGACATGGTGATGGTCAAGCCCGGCATGCCCTACCTGGATGTGGTGCGCCGCGTCAAGGACGAGTTCAAGGTGCCCACCTTTGCCTACCAGGTCAGTGGCGAATACGCCATGCTCAAGGCTGCTGCGCAAAACGGCTGGCTGGACCATGACCAGGTGATGATGGAGTCGCTACTGGCCTTCAAGCGCGCTGGCGCCGATGGCATCCTCACCTATTTCTCGCTGGACGCTGCGCGCTGGCTCAAAGAGAAAAACTGATAGCAAAAATACCAGGACGGGCTTGCACAAGCCCGTTTTTTTTGCCATGCTGCGCCTGAATCGATCGAGGAATTCCGGTGAGTACACCCAGCAGCATCCGTATCTTTCACATCGTCGGCAACGAGGCCAGCGAGCTGGCCGCCGTGCCCTATGAAGTACCGGACAAAGGCTTTTTGTGGCTGGCCTGCACGCGCAGCTATTTCAGCGAGCAGCTAGGCAGCCTGCAGCTGGCGCTGCAAAAGCTCAGCGGCGCGCCGCTGGTGGATCTGCATGTCTCCGACCTGCTCAATGCCCAGCTCCCCTCCCACTATGACTACACCTCGCAGTACGACCTGCTGGTGATCCGCCGCCTGGCCAGCACACCGTCGCAAGCGGGCACCGCCGCGCTGGCCGCCGCCCGGCGCACCGCTGCCGCCAAACCCCTCAATGACGGGCCCCACATCAGCACCATTCCGGTGGGCTTTGTCGCCTGGGAGCGGGTGCTGCTGTCGGTGCACCCCGAAGATTGCACAGTGCGCGATGCCTATGCCCGGCGCCTGCTGCAGTTTGCCAAAACCGGCGCGCCGCCGCCCCAGGGCACCGAGGCGCCCGACCTGGGCCAGATATCGGATGCCACGCAAGAGCGCCTGGCCCGCGAGGACAAGGCCTTCCGCAACCCCGGCAGCAGCACCAGCCCCGGCGGCATGCAGCCCATCCGCCTGCCCGCATCGCCTGCCGATCTGATGATGCGCGTGGTCAACATCATCGTGGACAACTACCTCGACCTGCGCCGCGAGCTCTCCCGCCATCTGGACCAATGGCAAAGCGCGCTGCTGTCGCCGCGCAAGCGCATTGCCAACTGGCAGGCGCTGCTGGAGGCGCGGCTGACCTTGCACCAGCTCGACGAAATTTGCGAAGACCAGCGCGCCGCCGTGCAGGACTGGGTGGATGCGCTGGAGACCTGGCCCCAGCCCGAGGCCGCCAGCGCCCAGCGCGAGTTGGAAGCCCTCAAGGTGCGCAGCCGCGATGTGCTCGAACACATCGAGCGCGTGGTACACCATGTGCGCCGGCTGGAGCAAAGCACCGAGACCGCCGTGCAGATGCATTTTTCGGTGCAGAGCAACCGCGCCAATGACATCATGCGCACGCTCACCACCATCACCGCCATCTTTCTGCCCCTGAACCTGATTGCCGCCATCTTTGGCATGAACTTCGAGTTCATCCCCCTGATCCACAAGGAAGACGGCTTTTGGTGGGCCATGGGCGTGATGGCCTTCATCACGGTGGCGCTGATCAGCTTTTTCTCCTACAAGCGCTACCTCACCCGCACGGGCAGGTAGCGCTGCACAGCCCCCAGCCAGCCGGCCCATCGCAGAGCCATGGCACGCGGCTGTTGGAGGCCGCGATAAAGACAGCTTACTGGCCCAGATCCACGCGGTAGACCGCGCGCTGTGTCCCCGTGCCGTCGTCCGCCTTTTCCAGCGTGATGTTGGCCAGGCCCGCAGCTTGCGCCACCGGCAAGGCGTTGGCCGCCGAGGTGAACAGCACCTTGCCGGCGGTCGGCGTCTTGGCAAAGCGCCAGCTCTGGGCCGCACCATTGGCCGCGCGGGTGATTTGCGGATGGTCCTTGATGTACGAGATCACCACATCGCGGTTGGCATCGGGCGAGGCATAGATCGTGGCGCGGCCATCGAGCTCAGGCAGAAAGCTCTTGCCGCTGGTGGCGCGGTAGTTGTTGGTGGCAATCACAAAGTCCTGCGCCGGGTCGATTGGTGCGCCCTTGTACTGCAAGCCCACGATGCGGCTGCCAACGGCCTGGGTCACATCGATCTGGTACTGCATGTCGGCCGTGGTGAACATGTCAAAGTTGTAGCCTGGGAAGCTGCTGATCAGCCACTGGTCGGCCGCCACGGCGGGGTCGATGCGGTTAAAGCGCTGGGCTGCGGCCTCCAGCCAGCCCTTGATCTGCGCGCCGTTCACCTTCACCGCGTAGACGGTATTGGGGTACAGGTACAGATCGGCTGCGTTGTAGATCGCCAGCGGACCGGCGGCTACATCGGTGTAATCGCCACCGCCCTGAAAGCCCGACTTGAAAGGCGCGCTCACCGACAGCACTGGCAGTTGCGCATATTGCGGCAGGTTGGCCTGCACATAGCGCTGCACATAGTCCTGCTGCGCCTGGTTCACCAGCTGGATCGCACCGGCATCGCCCACATCGGCAAACTGCGTGCCCATGCGAAAGTCGGTCTGGCCCACCGGCGTCTTCACATAGCTGATCGCCGCCTGGTGCTGGCGCTCCACCACCGGTGCAATGCTGCTGTCGACGGCCACATAGCTGGTCTTGCCCGCGGCATCCTTGCCGGTCGTGGTGCTGCGCAGCTCCGACTTGCTCTGGGTCTTGTCCACGCTCCAGGCCTTGCCATCCCACTTCAAGGCCAGCGCCACCACGCCCAGCGCCTTGCCCCAGCTGCTGGCCATCACCGCAGGCACGCCGTTGATCGTGCCGGCCTGGTTGTCCACACCGGCCATGCGGAAGGCCGGTTGCGCCGCCGTGTCGGGGAACACGCTGTGCTGGTGGCCCATCACCATCGCATCGATGCCGGCCACCTTGCTCAGGTACAGGCCCGGGTTCTCCATGTCGGCGCGGTATTCCGAGGCGTCCAGCCCGCCGTGCAGCAGCGCCACAACGATGTCGGCGCCCTTGCTGCGCAGCTCGGGCACATACTTTTGCGCCGCCTCCACCGCGCCGGTCACCTGCACCTTGCCTTCCAGGTGGCGCTTGTCCCAGCCGAGGATGCCGGGCGTGGTAAAGCCGATCACGCCGATCTTGATCGGCAGCTTGACGGCCTGGCCCTCGCTGTCGGTGCCGCTGACCTCGCGCTCCAGCAGCACATAGAGCGCCACCAGCGGTGCCTGGGTCTTGCTGCTGATCACATTGGCCAGCGCCATCGGGTAGCCATTGCCCGCACACTTCTTGCTCGCATCCACGCCATCGACCTGCAGGCCGCCGCCCAGTACCTGGTTGAGAAAGGGCAGGCCGTAGTTGAACTCGTGGTTGCCCAAGGTGCCGGCGTCGTACTTGAACACCGCCATGGCCTTGTACATCGACAGCTGCTGGTCGCAGGCAATCGGTGCCACCTGCGCTTCGTAATCAGCCAGCGCCGTGCCCTGGATGGTGTCGCCGTTGTCCACCAGCAAGGTATTGGCAAAGTCACTGCGCGCCTTGCGGATCAGGGTCGCGGTGCGCTCAAAACCGTAGGATGGGTCATCGGCCAGCTTGAAGTAGTCGTAGCTGCGGACGTTGAAGTGCAGGTCGGTGGTCTCCAGCACCGCCAAGGTGGCAGTGGCTGGTTTGGCGCTGCTGGAGCTGCCACCACCGCAGGCGCTGAGCAGGGCCGCAGCGGCCAACACGGCCAGCGGGAGCGGTGCCATCCGCAAGAGGGAGGCATGAGAAAAAGGGCTGCGCATCATGGTTGTCGTTGAAAGTGAGCGATGCGCGCATCATCAGCAGCCGGTATGACGGCGGTGTTACGAAGCTCCCCCGAAAATGCAACAAAGCCTTGCAGGCACTGCGCCCGCAAGGCTTTGGGTGGGAGAAAGCGAAGTGCCCGCTCAGCCGAGGTGCTTGGCAAAGAACGCCAGGCTGCGTGCCCGCGCTGCCGCCGATGCTGCTGCATCGTAGGAGCCGCGCTGGTCGCAGTTAAAGCCGTGATCGGCCGCGTACACATACACTTCCACCTCCGGATGTGCGCTGCGGAAAGCGTCCACCGATTCCAGCGAGATCCAGTGGTCCTTGTCGCCAAAGTGGGCCATCACCGGGCATTGGGGGCTGCGCGCTATCTCCTGCGCCGTGGTCATGCCGCCGCCGTAGTAAGGCACCGATGCCGACAGGCCTTTGAGCTCGCAGGCCGCACGCCAGGCCAAGAGGCCGCCCCAGCAAAAGCCGGTGATGCCGACCTTGCCGCCACTGCGCCGCGCGCCCTCGTCAATGGCGGCCTGCAGATCCTGCAGCACGCCCGGCGCAATCGCGGGCGCTTCCGCCGCCGCCTTCAAGGCCGAGCCGGCTTGCATGTCAGCATCGCTGTAGCCCAGGTCCACACCAGGTTTGACGCGGGCGAACGTGGCCGGCGCGATCGCCACATAGCCGCTTTGGGCAATGCGGTCTGCTACCGAGCGGATGTGCGAGTTGACGCCAAAGATCTCCTGCACCACCACGATGGCGCCGCGCGCCTGGCCCTCGGGCTCGGCGATGTAGGCCGCAAACACCTGGCCATCGGCCGACTTCAGATCTACAAAATGTCCCATAGCGATCACTCCTTGCGCAACAGATCAGGTTCCCGATTCGGGGCTCCGTCGATTATGGCGCGGCACAGGGCAGCGCCCGTGTCGGACGGGCCAGCATCGTCAGCCAGGCAGCGACCAGCAGCAGGCACAGGCCGCCATACACCGCCGCCAAGCCCAACGCCGTCTGTGGGTTCACCAGGTGGATGCCCACCGAGGCGAGCAGCGAGGTCAGCAAAAAGGCCAGGCCCCCGGCGATCCCGCCCGACAGGGCCGCGTTCTGCGGGAACATCGACAACACATTGGCGAAGTGGATATTGAACACCAGGCCCGCTGCCACATGGATGCAAAAGGCAACGGCGGCCATCACCTCCAGCATGGGCCAGGACGCCGGCAGCCAGCTCGTCAGTGCCATCAACCCAATAAAGCCGGCCATGGCCAGCAACGCAGCCTGGTGTTTGGCTGCCAACGAACGCGCCATGGCGGCACGCGCAATCAGGCCCCCACCCATCCAGGCCAGGCCCATCAGCAGCGCCAGCGCGCCCGTGGTGGTGGGCGGGCGGTGGTACACGGTCTCCACGATAAAGGGCGAGGCCATGCTCCAGCCCATCACCATCGCGTAAGCCACACTCACGCACAGCACGCCGCGCGCAAAGGCGCGGTTGCGCATGATCTCCCAGGCCCGGCTGGCCACTTCACGCGGCCGGATGGGCTGGGGCTTGGCCAGGGTCTCGCCGCCGCCCAGCAGCTCCAGCACCAGGGCGATCACCGAGAATGCTGCCAGCACCACAAAATTGGCGCGCCAGCCCCAGTGGGTCTGCACAAAGCCGCCGATAAAAGGCGCGCAGATGGGCCCCAGCGACCAGACCACGGTCATCCAGGTCAGATAGCGCTGCAGCGCCGGGCCCCGGAACACATCGACAAAAAAGGTGCGCTTGCCCACCACCGCGACGGCGCCCAACAGGCCTTGCAGCAGCCGCAGCGCGCAGATGACCACAATGTCGTCGCTGACGGCAATGGCCGCGCTCGACAGCGCAAACAGCGCCAACGCCACCATGGTCGGGCGCCAGCGGCCAAAGCGGTCGAGCAGCACGCCCACCACCAACTGCCCCAGGCCGTAACCGGCGATGAACAGGGTCAAGGTCAGCTGGATCTGGGAGGCGCTCGCGCCCAGGCTCTGGGCCATGGTCGGCATCGAGGGCAGGTAGATATCGGTACCGATGCCCGACAGGGGGATCAGCAAAAAGGCCAGAAAAACGCCGAAAGTGGCGTTGTCAGCAGTGATTCTTCGCATGGGAGGTCGAGCGCCTGAAATGAACAGGGCGCCAGTGTGTTGTGTTTTTTAGGCTGGTACAAGATTCTGCGTAGCCTAGGCTTGAAAGGCCTATACTGCACTGCACCATTGACCGCGAGACTATCGCCCCATGACATTGTCTGCAGCCCCCCCGCCCCATGACCCGCCTGTTGTTGCGGCCTCTGCCCGCTCGCAGGAGCTGGGCCACTTTCTGCGCGTGCGCCGCGAGCGCCTGTCCGCCACCGCCATGGGCCTGGCGCGCCACGGCCGGGTACGCACCCCCGGCCTGCGGCGCGAAGAAGTCGCCCAGCTCGCCGGCATTGGCGTGACCTGGTACACCAAGCTCGAACAAGGCCGCGAGGTGCAGCCCTCGCGCCAGGCCATCGAGGCCATCGCCCGGGCGCTGCAATGCAACGACGACGAACTGCGCCACCTGCTGGCGCTGGCAGGCATCAAGCTCGACCAGCCGGCCCCGCGCTTGCTGGACAGGCCGGGCTGCATGCACACGCAGCTGCTGGACAAGCTGCTGCCCTACCCCGCCCAAATGCAAAGCGCCGCCTTTGACCTGCTCGCCGCCAATGCCGCCTATGAGCGGCTGATGGGCGTATCGCTGCAGCAGTTGCCCGCCTTGGAGCGCAACTGCCTGCACATGAACCTGTTCAACCCCCAGTGGCAGCGCGTGGTGCGCCATGAGCCGCAAGCCATCGAGCGCATGGTGGCCATGTTCCGCGCGGCCTCTACCCAGCAAAGTGGCGATCCGGCCATTGCCGAGCGGCTGGACTACTTTCTCAAGCACTCCGAGGTCTTTCGCAACGCCTGGGAACGCTACCAGGTGCGCAGCCCCGAGAACAACGAAAAGACTTTTGACCACCCGGTGCTCGGCCTCATCCAGCTGCGCCAGACCTACTGGTGGTCTGCGCCGCGCAACGGCATGCGCATGGTGGTCTATCTGCCCGTCAGCGACCAGGATGCCCAGGCGCTGGAGCGGCTGGCCGCGCTGCCGGCGCCTTGACAGCGCAGTGGGCAAGGCGCGCAACCTCCCCTAAGATAGGGCACCTTTTCTGAGCCCCCATGCCATGACCTCTATCGTCCTTATCACCGGTGCCAGCCGCGGCATCGGTGCCGCCACCGCCCTCTTGGCTGCCCGCCACGGCTGGGATGTGGCCGTGAACTACAGCAGCAACGCAGCCGCCGCCCACGAGGTGGTGCAGGGCGTGCAGGGCCTGGGCCGCCGCGCCATCGCCGTGCAGGCCGATGTGGCCGATGAGGCGCAGGTGCTGGCGATGTTTGCCCGCGTCGACAACGACCTGGGTCGCCTCACGGCCCTGGTCAACAACGCCGGCGTGGTGGACCGGGCCCAGCGCCTGCAGGACATGGACATGGCACGCTGGCGCCGCATGTTCGATATCAATGTGCTGGGCAGCTTTCTGTGCGCCCGCGAAGCAGTGCAGCGCATGAGCACCGCCAACGGCGGCGCAGGCGGCAGCATCGTCAATGTCTCCAGCCGGGCAGCCTGCCTGGGCTCAGCCAACCAGTATGTGGACTATGCGGCCTCCAAGGCCGCCATCGATACGATGACCCTGGGCCTGGCCCATGAGGTGGCCGCGCAAGGCATTCGCGTCAACGGCGTGCGGCCAGGGCTGATCGAGACCGATATCCACGCCAGCGGCGGCCAGCCCGACCGGGTAGCGCGGCTGTCGGCCGGCGTGCCGCTGGGCAGGGGCGGCACCGCAGACGAAATCGCCCAGGCCATCTACTGGCTGATGTCCGACCTCAGCAGCTACAGCACCGGCTCTTTCATCGATGCCGGAGGCGGCCGCTAGGCCCGTGTTCAGCCAGGAACCCACCATGCGCCCTGCTCCCCATGTGCTGCTGCTGGAAGACGACCCAGCCATTGCCCGCACCGTTTGCTACGCGCTGGAGCGCGATGGCAT
The DNA here is from genome assembly GCF_024809975.1 of Comamonas sp. BIGb0152. GTDB lineage: Bacteria > Pseudomonadota > Gammaproteobacteria > Burkholderiales > Burkholderiaceae_C > Comamonas. The sequence goes on along the minus strand of NZ_JANUDY010000005.1, from coordinate 412,344 downwards.
CCGCTGCACCCACAGCCTGTTGCTGGCCGATGCCCACGCCCAATGGGCTAGCCACCGCTTCGATGCCTTGCTGCTCGATGTGGGCCTGCCCGATGGCAATGGCCTGGACTGGTGCCGCCAGCTGCGCGCGGCGGGCTCGCCCGCGCCCATCCTGGTGCTCAGCGCCCGGGGGGAAGAGGTGGACCGGGTGCTGGGCCTGGAGCTGGGCGCCGACGACTACCTGAGCAAGCCCTTCAGCCCGCGCGAGCTGGTGGCCCGCACCCGCGCACTGCTGCGCCGTGCCCAGCAGTTTTCACCAGCACCGGCTGCAGCGGGCCATGCCCCGGTCGTGCAGACCAGCGCTGCCTTCCAGGTCGATGCGGCGGGCCAGTGTGTGCGGCTGCAAGGTGTGCTGCTGGATCTGACGCGGCGCGAGTTCCAGCTGCTCAGCAGCCTGCTGGCCGCGCAGGGCCGCATCCTCAGCCGCAACCATTTGCTGGACGCCGTCTGGGGCCTGCACAGCGACAGCACCGACCGCACGGTGGACACCCACATCAAAACCCTGCGCGCCAAGCTGCGCGCCGTGGTCGCCGAGCGGGACTTCATCACCACCCACCGCGGCATGGGCTACAGCCTGCGCGACAGCGACTGAAGGCCCGCCATGCGCCTGGGGATCCGCCTGCTGTTTGCCTTTTTCCTGATCAACGGGCTGGCGGCCTTTTTTGTGCTGCGCGTGTTCATGGCCGAGATCAAGCCCAGCGTACGCAAAGTCACCGAAGACACCTTGGTGGAGACCGCCTACCTGCTGGCCAGCTTGGCCAGCGATGACCTAGCCGATGGCAAGCTGGCCGCCGATGCGCAGGGCAGCCGCTTTGCCCAGCATGTGCAAGCCGCCTTCCAGCAGCCGCTGCGGGTCTGGATCTGGGACACCCGCAAGGCGGCGCTGGGCCTACGTGTAACCGTGACCAACGCCCAGGGCCGGGTGTTGTTTGACTCATCGGGGCGCGATGTGGGGTCCGATTACTCGCGCTGGCGCAATGTATCGCTCACCCTGCGCGGCGAATACGGTGCCCGCACCTCGCGCGAGGTCGCCAACGACGAGGCCACCAGCGTCATGTATGTCTCTGCGCCCATCGCGCACCAGGGCACCATCCTGGGCGTGCTCACGGTCTCCAAGCCAGCCAATGCCGTGCAAAGCATCATCGACAGCAGCGAGCGCAAAATGCTGCGCGGCGGCGTGCTGTTTTTGCTGCTCTCGGCTGCCGTCGGTTTTGCCATCACCTGGTGGCTGGTGGTGCAGGTGCGCAAGCTGCGCAGCTATGCCCAGCAGGTGCAGGGCCCGACCCTGCAAGAGGTGCAAGGCAGCCGCATCGACCGCGCCCCGAAAACGCCCGAGGTACCCGATGTGCCAGGCGAGCTGGGCGACCTGGCACAGGCCATGGATTCCATGCGCCGCCGCCTGGAGGGGCGCGACTATATCGAAGGCTATGTGCGCGCGCTCACCCATGAGCTCAAAAGCCCGGTTGCCGCCATCCGGGGCGCCGGTGAGCTGCTGCAGGACGAGCTGCCCGCGGCCGACCGGGCGATGTTTGCCCAGCAGGTGGTGGACCAGAGCCTGCGCCTGCAAAACCTGATCGACCAGCTGATGCAGCTGAGCCAGCTGGAGCAGCGCAGCGCACTGGCCCCGGCCGGCACCCGCACCAGCCTGCGCGCCTGCGCCGAGCAGGCCATGGCGCAGCTGCAGGCCACCGCCACGCAAAAAGGCATACAGCTGCGGCTGCAAGGCGACGACAGCCAGGGCCCCTGGGATGCGCCGCTGGTCACGCTGGCCATCAGCAACCTACTGGCCAATGCGCTGGATTTTTCTCCCACCCACAGCCAGATCGTGCTGAGCTTGGCCCCCGGGCGCCTGAGTGTGCAGGACAGCGGCCCGGGCGTGCCAGCCAGCCTGCTGCACCGCCTGGGCGAGCGCTTTTTCACCACCCCGCGCCCCAATGGCGAGCGCAGCGGCACGGGGCTGGGCCTGTCCATCGTGCAGCGCATCATGCTGCTGCATGGCGGCCGGCTGCAGTTTGCCAACACCCAGCCGGGCCTGCGTGCCAGCCTGGATTTCTCCGCGCAGGACTGAGCGTTTTTTCCAAGTTTTCGCCACTTCACGCTGCCTTCACAGACTTCATGCTCGGCTCACCGGGGCCGCAGACACTCGCCGCACCGATACAAAGCAACGAGGTGTGCATGAAAAACCGACTGGTACAAAAGGCCGTCACCCTGGCCATCACCATGGCGATCTTGATGATTGCGCTGATGATGGTCAGCGATGTGGTCCGGGACCGCATCTACAACCGCGACCGCGCCGTGCAAAGCGTGGTCAACAGCACGGCCGGGGCCCAGACCCTGTTCGGCCCCGTGCTGGCGCAGCGCTGCAGCCGCGAGGTGAGCGGCAAGGATGGTGAAGGGCGCAGTGAGACGCGGCTGGTCAGCTTCCAGCGCTATGCCCTGCCCGATGAGATCAGCCACCAGGTGCGCACCGACATGCAGCCCCGTGCGCGCGGCCTCTACCAGGTCAACACCTTCTTGATGGCCGACACGCTGGTGGCCCGGTTTGCGCCCGGCAACCAGCTCCAGGGCAAGCCCGAAGGGGCCTCGGTGCGCCACTGCGATGCACCGCGCCTGATCCTGCCGCTGAGCGACCCGCGCGGCATCCGCAGCGCTGCGCTCCAGGTGGATGGCAAGGCATTGCCGCTGGAGCCGGGCACCGGCCACGCGGTCTACAGCCGGGGCCTGCAATCCAAGCCCATGCCCTTGCCTGCCACCAGCGCAGAGGGCGGCGCCGCGATGGAGGTGGTCGTGCAGTTGCAGCTGATGGGCACGGAGCGCATCGCCTTTGTACCGCTGGGTGGCACCAACCAGGTCAGCATGCAGGCCGACTGGCCCCACCCCTCGTTTGGCGGCAACTTTCTGCCACTGAGCCGCGAGATCAGCGACCAGGGCTTCAGCGCCAGCTGGAGCATCCCAGCGCTGGCCTCATCGGCACGCCAGGCCTTTGTGCAAGAGCGCGCGCTGTGCAGCCTGGCTGCAGCCAATACCGACGATTCGCCCGAAGGCAGCCAGTGCATGGAGCAGTTCGGCACCAGCTTTATCGACCCGGTCAACCCCTATAGCCTGAGCGACCGCGCCACCAAGTACGGCGTGCTCTTCATCGTGCTGACCTTTGTGGCCGTGGCCATGTTCGAGGTGCTTAAAAAGCTGCGCGTCCACCCGGTGCAGTACCTGCTGGTGGGCTCGGCGCTGTGCATCTTCTTTCTGCTGCTGATCAGCCTGTCCGAGCACCTGGGCTTTAACCAGGCCTATGCCATCGCCGCCAGCGCCTGCGTGCTGCTGCTGGGCTACTACGCCAGCCACATCCTGGGCAGCCTGCGCCGTGGCCTGCCGTTTGCGGCGCTGATTGCGGTGATGTATGGCCTGCTGTTTGTGCTGCTGCAGCTCGAACAAACCGCGCTGGCAGTCGGATCGATCGCGCTGTTTGCCGTGCTGGCGGTCGTGATGGTGGCCACCCGCAAGGTCGACTGGTATGCCTTTGGAAAAGGCGACAGCGCCCCGGAGGCCGCATGAGCCCGGACCGCAACATGGAAGAACAACGCCAGCAATGGCGGCAGGCCCAGCGCCAGATGACCCGCAGCCAGCTGCGCGCGCTGCGCGACCAGTGGCTGGAGCGTGGTAGCCAGCTGCCACTGCAGGCCAATGCCCGGCGTTTGATGTGGCTGCAGTTGCGCTGCTCGCTGCTGCTGGCGCAGCGCAGGTTTTAGCCGCAGGCACTACGCGGTAGAAGATCCGTGAAAAAGGCGCAGCCGGGCTGCGCCTTTTTATTGGGTCGCCGGGCCGCCGCTGCCACGGCTGGCTGCGCGCAGCCGGGCTTCTGGCGACAAGCCACGCATGCACTGCACATTGGCGTCACCCAGCAGGCTGTCGCACTTGCGAATGGCCGTGTCCAGGTCGGCCTCGCGCTGGCGTTCGGCTTGGCTTTTGGGCGGGGTGACAATCGAGACCTCGCTGGCCGCTTGCTGGTGGGCATCCTGGATGCCGGCAGCGCGCTTTTGCTTGGCCTGGTTCAGGCAGCTGTGCTGGGCGGCCTTGCTGTCCTTGTCGATACCCGCGTGCTTGGTCTTGCATGCCTCTACGGCCAGCACATAGCGCCGGTCCACCTGGGCGGCCAGCGCCTTGAAACGGTTGTTGCCGCTGGGGTGGCGCTGCGCTTGCAGCGCCGCCTGGTCCACGGCATGCTGGCTTTCTGCCTCCAGGGTGCAGCGCCGTTGTGTGCCCGAGCCGGCAGCCAGGCGCTTGCAATCGGCCAAGGCCTGCTCTGCCGTCTCATCGAGCTGCGCGGCCGCCTGCTGGTAGGCATCGTCCGCCATCTGCGCGCTCACCGCCGCGCACAGCGGCAGCACGGCAGCGGCCCCCAACACCCAGACCGCGCCCTGGCGCCACAGTTGGCGCTTGAGCCCCTGGCGCATCAGCGGCCCTGTTGGCGCAGCCAGGTATCGAGCTGCTGGGCCACCTGGTCGGTGGCCGCCGCCAGCGCAGCCGCTGCGCCGGCCGCATCGGCGCTGGCAGCGGGCTGCTGGGTGTTGAACACCTGCTGGGCCAGCCAGCGCTCACCCTTGGGGGTGATCTCGCTGAGCGTGGCGCGCATGCGCAGCACCCCTTGGCTGGACTGGGCCGAATCAAAAACCTGGCTGAAATCCACCACCTCCAGGCGCAGCATCGCCGGGTAGCCGGTCTTGCGCAGCAGCTGGTTGGCGCCATCGTCATCCAGCACGACGGCACGCTGGCCGCTGAGCACATCGCGCATGCGCTGCTGAATCAGCTGCATGGCCGGCAGCGCCCAGCTGGCCTGGGTGTAGGGGCGCAGTTCGCGCACGTCGGCATAGGCCAACCGGTAGTAAATGGCAGCGCTGGCATCGGGCACACCGGCGGCGCGCACATTGGCCAGCACCAGCGGCTCGGCGTTAGGCGATGGCGTGCTGGGCGCCGTCAGCGCTTGCGTGGGGCCAAAGTCATAGCGGGCCACTGGTTGCGGCTTTTGCGGCAAGGCCGAGCAAGCGGCCAGTACGGCAACAGCAGCCGCTGCCAAGGCGATGCGGCCAGCTGCTTGCAGGCGCTGGGCGCGCTGCGCCAGCCGTTGAGAAGTAGAAAACATGGCATCCATCCTATCGTCCGCTGCCCGCCGGCTGGGGCGCGACAAAACCTGGCTCGCCAGGGCCCGGCAGCGCGTTGGAGCTGCCATAAATCAGAGACTGCGGGTTGTTCTTGAAGGCCTCAGCCGTATCGCCCATGCGGCGGGCAGCAGCGCCCACATCGTGCATGGTGCGGCCCATGGCCGGCAAGGTGCCACGGTTGAAGTTGTCCGCCGCGTCGCTGACCTTCTCCACCGCCTGGCCCATCTGGTCCACCACCCCGCCCTTGGCGGCCAGCGTACCCACCGCCGTGCTGACATCGTTCGAGGTTTTCTGGATTCCGGCCAGGGTCTTGCGTGCATCCTGGGCCACGGCGGGCAAGCTGTTGAGCGCCGGGTCCAGCTTGGTATCCACGGTCACCATCAGGCGCTTGCTCAGCTGGTCCAAGCTTTGGGCGGCCTGGCCTAGGTTCTTCATGCTGTCCACCAGCACCTGCTGGTTCTCGGGGTTGAGCAGCTCGTTGACCTTGCGGGTGGCATCTTCCACCTGCTGCATGATGATGGGCCCCTGCTCGGCAAACTGGCCAAACGGCGAGGGCCGCACACGCAGGCGCGGAATGCCGTCGGGGCCGGGCGGCAGCGGTGTGGTTTCGGCATTGTCGTCATCGAGCTGGATATGCGCCAGACCCGTCACACCCTGGTAGCCCAGCATGGCGTAGGTGGTTTGCGAGATCGGTGCTTCCGCGTTCACCGCAATGATGATCAGCACCGTGCCGTCGCGAGCAGGATCAAACTCGATCTTGGTGACCCGGCCGACGGCCACGCCTTTGTAGCGCACCGCCGCCTGGGGCTGCAGACCGCTGACGGTCTCCCGGGTGGACAGTTCATAGCGGGTGTAGTTGGTGTTGTCGCGCCCCATCCACAGGCTCAAAAAGATGACCAGTGCCGTGAGTAAGACCACAAACAACCCGGCCGCGAGGGCATGCGATTTGTTTTCCATAGCTATTCCTTCGCCCCACCAAGCGCTACCGGAGCCATCGCTCGGCGTCCACGCTCACCCAGGAAGAAATGTTCAATAAAGGGGTGCTTGAACTGCACCACGTCCAGCGGAGCGCCCGAGACAATCACCTGCTTCTCCGCCAGCACCGCCACCCGGGTGGACAGCGCAAACAAGGTATCGAGGTCATGGGTGACCATGACCACGGTCAGACCCAGCTCGGCATGCAAGTCCTTGAGCAGATCGCAAAATTCATCCGAGCTGTTGGGATCGAGCCCGGCCGTGGGTTCATCGAGCAGCAAGAGCGGCGGATCCATGATGAGCGACCGGGCCAGCGCCACGCGCTTGATCATGCCGCCCGACAAATCGGAAGGCATGCGGGTGGCGTGCTCGGGCTTGAGGCCCACCATCTGCAGCTTGACCATGGCCGCATCGTGCACCACCGCCTTGGGCAAGGTGCCCTGCTCGCTGAGCGGAAAAGCAATGTTCTCCAGCACATTGAAGGCCGAGAACAGCGCGCCCTGCTGGAACAGCATGCCCATGCGCGAGGCCGCGCCGCGCAGGCTCAGCTCCTTGACGGGCTGGCCCATGATCAGCACCTCGCCCTTGGCCGGTTGCAGCAGCCCCAGCATCTGGCGCAGCAGCACCGATTTGCCGGTGCCCGAGCCGCCTACCAGGGTCAAGATTTCGCCCCGGTAGACCGTGAGGTCCAGATCCTGGTGGATTGCAAAGGCCCGCTCACCCTGGCCGAACACGGTCCAGAGCTTGCGGATATCGACCACTTTCTCATCGCTGGTCGCTGCGCTTGGGGGTGGGGACACGACGTTGTCCATCGCTAGAACCCCACCTTGCGGAACGCGATCGCAAAGATCGCATCGAGCACAATCACTGCCGTGATCGAGATCACCACCGACGAGGTCGTGCCCCGGCCCAGGCTCTGGGTGTTGGGCTCCACCTCCAGCCCCCAGTGGCAGGCAATCAGCGCAATGGCCACGCCGAACGTGACCGACTTGGCCAGGGCCAGATAGAGGTTGGCGATATCCACAGCGCCGGGCATGGCCTGGATGAAATAAGCCGGCGAGACACCCATGGCGGCGTCCGCCGCCATCATGCCGCCCACCAGCGCGCAGACCGTGGTCCACATCGACACCAGCGGCATGGCAATGGCCAGCGCCAATGCGCGTGGCATCACCAGGCGGTAGCCCTGGGCAATGCCCATGACCTGCATGGCATCGAGCTCTTCGTTGACCCGCATCACGCCGATCTGCGCGGTAATGGCCGAGCCGGTGCGACCGGCCACCAAGATGGCACCCAGCAAGGGCCCCAGCTCCCGCACCAGCGAGATACCCAGAATATTGACGATGAAGGCATCGGCGCCAAACTGGCGCAGCTGCAGCGACATCAGATACGCCAGCACCACGCCAATCAAAAAGCCCACCAGGGCGGTGATCGGCAGCGCTGTTGCGCCCATCGCGTACAAGTGGCCCGACACATCGCGCCAGGGGCCACGCAGCGGGTTCTTCAAAAGCCGCAACACATCGAGCAGCAGCTGGCCCACCATCTCGACCATGCTGCGCACATGGGCCAAAAAGCCCAGCAGCACCATGCCCAGCTGTATCAGCCAGCCCCACCAGTTGACCTTGGATTCCGGAGGGCAACCCATCGTCAAGGACGCCACCCGGTCGAGCATTTGGCGCTGCAGCTCGGTGGTGCGCAGTTGCGCGGGCCATTGCTGGCCCCAGTGGTCCCACAGCAGCTGGGCACCCACATGGTCCAGCCACTGCAGCTCGCTCAGGTCCCAGCCCTGTGCCGGCTGGGGCGGCGTGCTGTCGAGTTGGCGGCGCAGATCGCGCCACAGCGGGCGCTGGCCGAGTTCAGCCGCACCCCAGCGCCCGCGCAGCTGCGCCCAGCGCTGCGTGCCGTCCTGAAGTTGCTCAATAAGAGGGGCCGTATCGTCCATGGATTCAAAAAATAAAGCGTGTCGCTCTGCTGCGCACGCCCTACGCACTATAGCCGGTCTGTCACCCAGGCGCACCCTGGCAGCCCGTGATTGCGGCGCTCTCCCCTGTAGGAAGGGGGCGCCGATCCGCGCCACTGCAGCATCCACGCCACGCTTGCCAGGCACAGGCTCGGCAATGGGCCGGACGCCGGGCAGGGCATTGGTTTTCCCGCTTGGCAAGCCCGGCATACTGCTTACAAACTAGCCGATTCGTTGGACCGTGGGCGCCTGGCGCGCACCATCATAAAAAAGACAGCACATGCAATCTGGAGACAACACTTCTTTCGACTACATCGTCATCGGTGGCGGCACTGCGGGCGCACTGCTGTGCAACCGCCTCAGCGCCAGAACCCACAACCGGGTGCTGCTGATCGAGGCGGGCCGGCGCGATGACTACCACTGGATCCACATCCCCGTCGGCTACCTGTACTGCATCGGCAACCCCCGCACCGACTGGCTGTACAAGACCGAGCCGGATGCCGGGCTCAATGGCCGCAGCCTGCTCTACCCACGTGGCAAGACGCTGGGCGGCTGCTCCAGCATCAACGGCATGATCTACATGCGCGGCCAGTCGCGCGACTACGACCACTGGGCCGAGCTGACCGGCGATGCCCGCTGGCGCTGGAACGATACCGTGAACTACTTCAAGCGCCATGAAGACCATTGGCGCCTGGACCAGGAGGGCGAGACCAGCCCCAGTTTTGCGCAGTGGCATGGCAACCGCCGCACTGGCAGCACCGGCGAATGGCGGGTCGAAAAACAGCGCCTGCGCTGGGACATCCTCGATGCCTTTGCACAGGCGGCACAGCAAGCCGGCATCCCCGCCACCGACGACTTCAACCGGGGCAGCAACGAAGGGGTTGGCTACTTTGAAGTGAACCAGAAAAACGGCTGGCGCTGGAACACCGCCAAGGCCTTTTTGCGCCCCACCTGCTACGGCCGCTCCAACTTCGAGATGTGGACCAGCGCCCAGGTCAGCCGTCTGGTGCTGGAGCGCCAGGCGGACGGCCAGCTCGCCTGCACCGGGGTGGAGGTCTGGACCGGCACGGAGATGACCCTCGTCACCGCCGACAAGGAAGTGATTCTGAGCGCCGGGGCCATCAACTCGCCCCAGATTCTGCAGCTCTCGGGCATCGGGCCCGGCGCATTGCTCCAGCAGCATGGCATCACCGTGCAGCACGACCTGCCCGGCGTTGGTGCCAATCTGCAAGACCACCTGCAGATCCGCTCGGTCTTCAAGATCGATGGCGCGCCCACCCTGAACGTGATGGCCAGCAGCCTCTGGGGCAAGGCCCAGATCGGGCTGGAATACCTGCTCAAGCGCAGTGGCCCGATGAGCATGGCACCTTCGCAGCTGGGCGCCTTCACCCGCAGCAGCCCCAGCCAGCCCTACCCCAACATCCAGTACCACGTGCAGCCACTGTCGCTCGACGCCTTTGGCCAGCCGTTGCACAGCTTCCCGGCCTTCACCGCCAGCGTCTGCAACCTCAACCCCACCAGCCGGGGCACCGTGCAGATCAAGAATGGCGACTTCCGCTCGGCACCCGCCATTGCACCCAACTACCTGTCCACCGCAGAAGACCGCCAGGTCGCCGCCGACAGCCTGCGCGTGACGCGCAGCATTGCCGCGCAGCCGGCGCTGGCCAAGTACCAGCCGGTCGAGTGGAAGCCCGGCGCGCAGTACCAAAGTGATGAAGACCTGGCGCGCCTGGCGGGCGATATCGCCACCACCATCTTCCACCCCGTGGGTACCACCAAGATGGGCGCCGACAACGACCCCATGGCCGTGCTGGACAGCGAGCTGCGCGTGCGCGGCATCCGGGGCCTGCGCGTGGTGGATGCGGGTGCCATGCCCACCATCACCAGCGGCAACACCAACTCCCCAACCTTGATGCTGGCCGAGCGGGCCTCGGAGTGGATACGCGCCAGCCATGGGCCATGATGGTGCGGCGCAGAGTTTCAGAGCGGTTACCACCGCTCTGGGCCTGCCCCCCGCAACAACAGGGTTAAGAAAGCCGATTGCAGCCCCTCAAATGGCTGCTTTGTCTCATTTTTCGCCTTTATGGGGCAGCTCTGCGCAGGATGAGGGCAAAAAACCGGGCGTTGCGCAGCAGCACACGCAATCTGCACCAATTCAGTTACCTTTCGGGTAAATCCCAATGCACCATGCCGGTGCGATGACCTATAGTAGAGGCACTCGAGGCACTGAAACAGTGCTCTGCGAGAGGACCGAGGAGACATCTCAACAATTCGAACATTTATAAAAAGCATCAATAAAAATGAGATGCTCCTTCAAAGCGCCTTCGGGCGCTTTTTTATTTTCCGCCTCGGTCTCGTCGCTTCGCACCGCAGGCAGCCCGCGCCTGTTCCGCAGCCAGCCCCCTATTTAGCGGCCCTGGTACGGTGCTGTGCCCCTTGCGGCGGTGCGACAATCTCGCCCCATGGAATGGATCTTCGTTACCCTCGCGTCCATGTTCGCGGGCTTTGTGGATGCCGTCGTCGGTGGCGGCGGCCTTATTTTGGTGCCTGCGCTGTTTGGCGCTTTCCCGTCTGCGCCACCGGCCACCTTGCTGGGCACCAACAAAAGCGCAGGCGTCTGGGGCACCCTGATCTCCGCCCGCCAGTACGCCAAGCGGGTGGACATGCGCTGGGCCGCCATTGCACCCGCTGCAGGCGCGGGCTTTGCAGCCTCGCTGCTGGGAGCCTGGGCGGTCACCGTGGTCGACCCAAGCATGCTGCGCAAGGCCTTGCCGCTGATCCTGATCGCCGTGCTGGCCTACACCTTGTACAAAAAGCAGCTCGGCCAGACCCATGCCCCGCGCTACAGCGGCCGCACGGAGGCCTGGGTGGCCTCGGCCATTGGTGCCAGCATCGGCTTCTACGATGGTTTCTTCGGCCCCGGCACGGGCAGCTTCTTTGTGTTTCTGATGGTGCGCTGGTTGGGCTACGACTTTTTGAACGCGTCGGCCAGTGCCAAGATTCTGAACATCGCCACCAATGTGGCGGCACTGATTCTGTTCACCGCCAAGGGCCATGTCTGGTGGCACTTTGCCATTCCGCTGGCCGTTGCCAACGTCCTGGGTAGCATGCTGGGCACCTGGATGGCCTTGAAGAAGGGTTCGGGCTTTGTGCGCGGCATGTTCATCGTCGTGGTGGCGGCGCTGATCCTCAAGACCGGCTACGACGCGTTCTTGCGCTAAGCACCGGATCTAAGAACCTGTTCTAAGGGCCAAGCCCCCGCCCTTACTGCCCCGGCTCGGTGGCCGGTTTGAGCTGGATATCTTCCACCCTGCGGGGCGTGCCCATCGGCGCACGACCGTCGCCCCGCTGCATGGCGGCCATGTCGGCCTCGCTCGGGTACTCGCCCAGCAGCCAGTAGTCCATGATGCGGCGGGCAATGGGCGCGGCCGAGCCGGCCCCAAAACCGGCATTCTCAACGATCACGCCCACGGCAATCTTGGGGTCTTCAGCGGGCGCAAACGCAATGTACAGCGCATGGTCGCGTTGGCGCTCGGCCAGGCGGGCGGCGTTGTACTTTTCCTTTTGGCCGATGCTGATGGCCTGGGCCGTGCCGGTCTTGCCGCCTGCGGTATAGCGCGCGGTGCCAAAGGAGCCACGCCCGGTACCACCGGTCACCACCGACACCATGCCGCGCTTGACCGCATCGACATTGCTTTGCTTGTAGCCCAGATTGACGGGCGGCGGCTGCTCAATGGGGCGGCGCTCGCCGGTGACCGGGTCAATCAAGGTGCGGCCCACATGCGGCACGCGGCTGTTGCCGTTGTCCAAAATCGTGGCCAGCGCATGGGTCAGCTGCAGGATGGTGAAGTTGTTGTAGCCCTGGCCAATGCCCAGCGAGATGGTCTCGCCTGCATACCAGCGCTTTTGCTCGGGGCGCTTGTAGGTGTCGCGCTTCCAGGCCGTGCTGGGCAGCACACCGCGCACTTCGCCGGGCAGGTCGATGCCGGTGAGCTGGCCAAAGCCCAGCGGCTTCATGAAGTCATGGATGGCATCCACACCCATCTCATTGGCCAGGGTGTAGAAATACACATTGCTCGAATGCTGGATCGCACGGTTCAGGTCCACCGGGCCCAGCGCATGGCCGGAGCGGAAGGTGTGGCCACCAAAGGTCCAGCTGCCACCATCTTGGATGACGGTAGAGGGCGTGCGCTTGCCCGTCTCCAGCCCCGCCAGGCCCATGAAGGGCTTGTAGGTGGATCCGGTGGGGTAGGTGCCGCGCATCGCGCGGTTGAGCAGGGGTCGGTCGATGGATTCGTTGAGCGCCTTCCAGCTTTCCTGGTCAATGCCTTCGACAAAGATATTGGGATCGTAGGTGGGCTTGCTGACCATGGCCAGCAGCTCACCGCTGCGCGGGTCGATGGCCACGGCCACGCCCCGGCGGTCGCCATACAGGTCTTCGACCATTTTCTGCAGCTTGATGTCCACCGACAGCACCACGCTCTCGCCAGGCGTGGCCGGGGAGCTGCCCAGCTTGCGCACCGCATGGCCGCCGGCCGAGGTCTCCATGCGCTCCACGCCGGTGTGGCCATGCAGCTCCTTTTCGTAGCTGGCCTCCACACCGGTCTTGCCGATGTACTCGGTGCCCCGGTAGTTGGCGGCTTCTTCGGAGTCGTCGATGCGCTCTTTCTCGCGCTGGTTGATGCGGCCGATATAGCCAATCAGGTGGGCACCCGCCTCGCCCATCGGGTAGGAGCGAAACAGGCGCGCCTTCACATCCACACCCGGAAAACGGTAGCGCTGGGCAGCAAACTTGGCCACCTCCTGGTCGGTTAGGCGCGAGCGGATGGGCAGCGAGTCGAAATTGCGCGAGTCCTCGCGCAGGCGTTTGAAGCGGCGGCGGTCGCGCGGCGTGATCTCGATCAGCTCGGACAGCGCATCGATGGTTTCCTCCAGATCACCTACTTTGTAGGGCGTGATCTCCAGGGTATAGGCCGAGTAGTTGGTGGCCAGCAGCACGCCATTGCGGTCATAGATCTGGCCCCGGTTGGGCACGATGGGCACCACCGCCGTGCGGTTGCTCTCGGCCTGGGCCAGCAGGTCATCATGGCGCTCAACCTGCAGCACATACAGACGCGAGAGCAAGACGCCAAAGCACAGCACCACCACCAGACCGATGACAATCACCCGCAGCCGAAAACGGCTGAGGGCGCGGTCTGAATTCTGGATCTCGGTCATGGTCTGCGCAGCCGCCTCAGCTTACAGAGGGCGGTTTTCGTCGTCGTCAGGCGGCTGGCGCTGGGGCAGCTGCAGCAGCCCGCTGATCAACGGCCACAGCAGCACGCACCACAGACCGGGCGTGAGAAAGCCCCAGCCCGGAAAACCGCCGCGCATCAACATGCGCAGCAACAGCTGCACCACGTCGGACGCCAGGAACAGCGGCAGCACCTGCACGGCCTGGGCCAGCACGCTCAGCCAGGTGATGCGCTGGCGCAGCAGCATCACGCCATACATGACCGCCGAATAGACCAGCGCATGCTGGCCCAGCAAGGACGACTGGTGCACATCCATGCACAGGCCCAGCACAAAGGCCCAGCCCATGCCGATCTTGGCGGGTTCGTGCACGCCCCAGTACACGAGCACCAGCAGCAGCACATCGGGCAGCCACAGGGCTCTGCCCAGAGGCAGCATGTTGAGCATCAGCGCCAGCACCAAGGTCAGCGCAATAAAGCCCGGAGGGACGGGCAGCAGCAACGGCTGCCCACGCGGCATGATCATGGCTGCACCCCTTTGTATCGGTTCATGCGGGCCCGCATCATCCGCGCTTGCCCTTGCGCGGCGTGGACGCCGGGCCTTCTTGTTGCTTGGTCTCCACGGCGGGGCGCGGCGGCAAGGCATCCTCGGGCAGCGGGTTGATCACCATCACAAACTGGGTGCCATACATCTGCGCCAGCGGCTCGCAGTACACCCGCGAGAACGGCGAATCAGCGCGGCGTTCGATCTTGATGATGCGCGCCACCGGCAGGCCGGGGGCGTAGACGCCGTCCACGCCACTGGTGGTCAGCAGATCGCCTTCCTGGATATCGGCATTGCTGGGCATGAAGCGCAGCTCAATCCCACCGCCATAGGCGTTGGTGGGATCGCCATAGGCCACCGCACGGGCGCCGGTGCGGGGATTGAGCACGGGAATGGCCTGCTCGCGGTCGGTCAGCAAGGTCACTTCGGACGACATCGGAAACACCCGCGTGACCTGGCCCAGCACCCCCATCTCGTCCATCACCGGCGAGCCGCGTGCTATGCCGGCCAGCTCGCCCTTGTCGATCACCACCCGGCGGCTGAAGGCATCCGCCGTCTCGTACACCACCTGCGCGGCGCGCCCTTCGGTCTTGAGGCGTGGCACCAGGTTGAGCAACTGGCGCAAGCGCTGGTTCTCATGGTCCAAGGTCTCGACCAAGTTGGCCCGCTGGGTCAATGCAATCGCACTTTTCTCGGCCGTGACGGCCGCGGCCTGCGCGGTGTGCAGGTCTTCGAAATACTTGGAGCCGCCCTGGGCCAGCAGCACCGGCTGGAGCATCACCCACTGCAGTGGGTAGAGCACGGTGGCGACGGCCTTGCGCAGCGGCTCGGTGAGCTTGAAGCGCACATCCGCCACCATCAGGAACACCGCCAGCGCCACGCACAGGGCCAGACGCACATTGGCGCTGGGCCCCTGGGGTCGGAAGGTCGGTATACCGCCAGAAAAGACGTTGCGTGGCATGCGGTTGTCTCAGCAGGCCCTGCCCGGCCGCAGCCAGCTTGGCCAAGGCGCGCGCAGGCTCGCCGGTCGGCGATCTGCACGGTAGACAAGGGGCAAGGGCAGGGACATCAGAGACATGCGAAAAAGCAGAAACGGGCGCAGCACAGCAGCGGGCCCTCCAGCCGGGCATCTTGCACACCGCCAGTGGCAAGCGGGCCGGAAAGCGCAATGGCGGGCCTGCAGCGGGCTATGGAATGCATAGTCGCTGGCGCTCGCCATTATTGCGTATCCCCGCGTATGGCGCTCGCCTTATTCGCTGGTGAAAATCGTCATGCCCTTGCGATCGAGGGTATCGAGGGCGATACCGCAGCCACGCACCACGCAGGTCAGTGGCTCCTCGGCCACCAGCACCGGCAGGCCGGTCTCTTCGGCCAGCAGGCGGTCCAGGTCGCGCAGCAAGGCGCCGCCGCCGGTCAGCATCATGCCTCGATCAGCAATGTCGGCACCGAGCTCGGGCGGGGTTTGTTCCAGCGCGTTCTTCACGGCAGAAACGATTTGGTTCAGCGGCTCGGTCAGCGCTTCGAGCACCTCGTTGGAGCTGATGGTGAAGCTGCGCGGCACGCCTTCGGACAGGTTGCGGCCCTTGACCTCGATCTCCTTGACTTCGGAGCCCGGGAAGGCAGAACCAATGCTCTTTTTGATCAGCTCGGCCGTCGGCTCGCCAATCATCATGCCGTAGTTGCGGCGGATGTAGTTGATGATGGATTCGTCGAACTTGTCACCGCCCACACGCACGCTGCCCTTGTAGACCATGCCACCCAGCGAGATCACGCCCACTTCGGTGGTACCACCACCGATATCAACCACCATCGAGCCCGAGGCCTCAGACACCGGCAGACCGGCACCAATACCGGCAGCCATCGGCTCTTCGATCAGCTCCACCTGGGTGGCGCCTGCCTTCAGGGCCGCATCCTTGATCGCGCGGCGCTCCACCTGGGTCGAGCCGCAAGGCACGCAGATGATGATGCGCGGGCTGGGCGACAACAGGGTGCGCGGGTGCACCATCTTGATGAACTGCTTGATCATCTGCTCGGTGATCAAGAAGTCGGCAATCACGCCGTCCTTCATCGGGCGGATGGCTTCGATATTGCCGGGTACCTTGCCCAGCATGGCCTTGGCTTCGCGGCCCACGGCCTGGATGACCTTGCGGCCATGGGTGCCACCTTCGTGGCGGATCGCAACGACGGACGGCTCATCAAGCACAATCCCCTTGTCGCGCGCAAAAATCAAGGTGTTGGCCGTGCCCAGGTCGATAGCCAGGTCGGTGGAAAAGTAGCGACGAAACGCTCCGAACATGCAGGTTTCCTTTAGGGCATGGGCCGCGCTTCGGCGCTCCATCGCCCCTCATTGGTGTGTGGTGAGATGACAGAAGGGTTTTTGATGCGCAATGACCGACGTTGCCGCGTTATTGCGTCAAAGACGGGATAATACCCCATCCCCTGTGAATAACTTACAGGGCAACGCTTTCCGGCCCCGTTTTTTTACGACTGGTTTACATACGACTATCTATGGCCCTGACAAAAGATGACATTGCCCGCATCGCCAACCTGGCGCGGCTTGAATTATCCGACGTGGAGAGTGAGCGCATGCTCTCGCAGATGAATAACTTTTTCGGCATTGTGGAGAAGATGCAGGCTGTGGATACCTCCGGTGTCATGCCCCTGTCGCACCCCGTGGCGGCGATCCAGGAAATCACCCTGCGTTTGCGCGATGACGTCATCAGTGAGCCCGATAACCGGGAGGCCAACCAGCGCAGCGCCCCTGCCGTGGAAAAAGGCTATTTCCTGGTGCCCAAGGTGATTGAGTAATTCACAGCATCTTCAGGCCTTGTCGGCCCTGGCAACAACCGGCCCCTGGCCGGGGTGGCAGCACCGATCTGCACCCCGCTCCTGAGACCGGCGCCCAGCGCCCTTTCCCATTCACTGAGATCGCCAAGATCGCGAGATTTGCATGAGCATCCCTACCGAATTGCATGACTTGAGCGTGGCCCAGCTGGCCGCCAAGCTCAAAAGCCGCGAAGTGTCCTCCGTCGAGGCCGCCCAGCACTTTCTGACCCGCGCCAAGACCCACCAGGATCTGGGTGCCTACCTCCACATCAATGAAGAAGTGACACTGGCCCAGGCCCTTGCCGCCGATGCCGCCATTGCGGCGGGCAGCGCCGGCCGCCTGGCCGGTGTGCCCATTGGCCACAAGGACCTGTTCGTCACCCAGCACTTCCCCACCACGGCGGGCAGCAAGATGCTGGCCGGCTACCAGTCGCCGTTTGACGCCACCATGGTCAGCAAGCTGGCGGGCGCCGGCGCGGTGACCCTGGGCAAGCTGAACATGGACGAGTTCGCGATGGGCTCGGCCAACGAGAACAGCGCCATCGGTCCGGTGCGCAACCCCTGGGACACCAGCCGGGTGCCTGGTGGTTCGTCCGGCGGCTCGGCAGCGGCCGTGGCCGCGCGCCTGGCGCCTGCGGCTACGGGTAGCGATACCGGCGGCTCCATCCGCCAGCCCGCGTCGTTCTGCGGCATCACCGGCATCAAGCCCACCTATGGCCGTGCCAGCCGCTACGGCATGATCGCCTTCGCCTCCAGCCTGGACCAGGCCGGCCCCATGGCGCGCACCGCCGAAGACTGCGCGCTGCTGCTCAGCGAGATGTGCGGCCCCGACCTGGACCGCGACTCCACCAGCCTCGACCACCCAGCCGAAGACTTCACGCTGCACCTGAACGACTCGCTGGCCGGCCTGCGCATTGGCGTGCCCGCCGAGTTCTTTGGCGATGGCCTGAGCAGCGATGTGCGCGCCGCCGTGGATGCCGCGCTGAAGGAGTACGAAAAGCTGGGCGCCAAGCTGGTGCCCATCAGCCTGCCGCGCACCGAGCTGTCCATCCCCGTCTACTACATCATTGCCCCGGCCGAGGCATCGTCCAACCTCTCGCGCTTTGACGGCGTGAAGTTTGGCCACCGCGCCAAGGACTACAGCGACCTGGTGGACATGTACAAAAAGACCCGCGCCGAAGGCTTTGGCGACGAGGTCAAGCGCCGCATCATGACCGGCGCCTATGTGCTCTCGCACGGCTACTACGACGCCTACTACCTGCAGGCACAAAAGATCCGCCGCATGATTGCCGACGACTTCCAGACCGCCTTCAAGGACTGTGACCTGATTGCCGGGCCTGCCGCGCCCACCGTGGCCTGGGCGCTGGGCGGCAAGAGCGACCCGCTGGCCAACTACCTGGCCGACATCTACACCCTGCCCGCATCGCTGGCCGGCCTGCCTGGTTTGAGCGTGCCCGCCGGCTTTGGCGAAGGCGGCATGCCCGTGGGCCTGCAGCTCATCGGCAACTACTTTGGCGAAGCCAAGCTCCTCAACGCGGCCCACCAGCTGCAGCAAGCCACCGACCACCACCTGCGCCAGCCCACCGGCATCGCGAAGTAACGCAGGGAGGAACACAGAAATGACCGAAAAAAGCATCAAGCTCATCAACGGCTACGAAGTGGTGATTGGTTTTGAAACCCACACCCAGCTGGCCGCCAACAGCAAGATCTTCAGCCGCGCCAGCACCGCCTTTGGCGCCGAGCCCAACACCCAGGCCTGCGCCGTTGACCTGGCCCTGCCCGGCACCCTGCCGGTGATGAACAAGAAGGCCGTCGAGTGCGCCATCAAGCTCGGCCTGGCGCTGGGCAGCACCATTGCGCCCGTCAGCATTTTTGCGCGCAAGAACTACTTCTACCCCGACCTGCCCAAGGGCTACCAGATCTCGCAGTTCGAGATCCCGGTGGTGCAAGGCGGTGAGGTGAGCTTCTTCGTGGGCGACCAGAAAAAGACCGTGCGCCTGGTACGCGCCCACCTCGAAGAAGACGCCGGCAAATCGGTGCACGACGAGTTCATCGGTCAGTCGGGCATTGACCTGAACCGCGCCGGCACGCCGCTGTTGGAGATCGTCACCGAGCCCGACATGGGCAGCTCCGAAGAGGCCGTGGCCTATGCCAAAGAGCTGCACAAGATCGTCACCTGGATCGGCATCTGCGACGGCAACATGCAGGAAGGCTCATTCCGCTGCGATGCTAACGTGTCCGTGCGCAAGCCTGGCGCGCCGCTGGGCACCCGCCGCGAGATCAAGAACCTGAACTCGTTCAAGAACATGCAGATCGCCATCGATTACGAAATCCGCTGGCAAATCGAAGAGATCGAAGACGGCCGCGCGATCCAGCAGGCCACCGTGCTGTTCAACCCCGACAGCGGCGAGACCCGCGCGATGCGTACCAAGGAAGACGCGGCCGATTACCGCTACTTCCCCGATCCCGACCTGCCACCGCTGGTCGTCGCCGACAGCTGGGTGCAGGCCGTGAAGGCCGACATGCCCGAGCTGCCGCGCCAGCGCGCCGACCGCTTTGTGGCCGACTACGGCCTGCCCGAGTACGACGCCACCACCTTGACCCAAAGTCAGGCCATGGCCGACTACTTCGAAGCCGCCGCTAAGGCCAGCGGCCAGCCCAAGCTGGCCAGCAACTGGGTGATGGGCGAGATCTCGCGCCGTCTGAACCTGGAAGAGATCGGCATGGACCAGGTCAAGGTCAGCGCCGCGCAGCTGGGCACCTTGATCGCCCGCATCCACGGCAATGTCATCAGCAACAACAGCGCCAAGCAGGTGTTCGAGGCGCTGTGGAGCGGCGAGGGCACGGACGTTGACGCCGTCATCGACGCCAAGGACCTGAAACAGTCCAACGACACCGGCGCGCTCGAAGCCATCATCGACGAGGTGATCGCCGCCAGCCCCGGCAATGTCGAGCAGTACAAGGCCGGCAAGGACAAGGCCTTCAACGCCCTGGTCGGCCAGGTGATGAAGGCCTCCAAGGGCAAGGCCAACCCGGGCCAGGTCAATGAGCTGTTGAAGGCCAAGCTCGCCTGATCTCCCCGCCACCGCAGACAGCAAGAAGCCTCCAGCGATGGAGGCTTTTTTACGGGCTTGCCAGGCATGCACCCTGGCTGACCCTGCTGGTTATCGCGCGGTGGCGAATACCGGTTGCTTAGGCCAACGCGGGCTTCAGCGCTGCGGCTGCGACCGGTCTTGCTGACCAGGCTGCTTTTGCTGCGGCGATTGCTGCTGGTGCTGCTGCTCTTTGGGCGAGCCGGGTTTCTGGCCCGATTGCTGCTGGTTCACCTGGTTGGGATTACGTTGGCTGTTTGGCTGAGTCATAGCGGTAGCTCCTTCAAGATGATGACAAGGCAACATGCCCTGCCATGGCTCCATAGTCGCGCCGCCGCCCAGCGGCCGGTGTAGGAATTGACGCGCCGCCTGCTTCGAGACGTTTCTCGGCGCACATTTTGCAAAGCCTTTGCGGCGCTGTGCCCTGTGCCACGTGGTGGCTGCGCAAACATCCCTTTTCCTTCTTTGACAGAAGTACAAGCTCAGGGCTCATTCCCAGCGGTCGGCCATGTCTTCGGTATAGCCCAATACCAAGGAACGCTGCGTTTGCAGCAGCGCTGGCAAGGCTTGCCAGCCAGGGTGGGCCAGCAATTCCTCATCGCCAGTGGCATACAGTACCCGCAGGTCATCCACTAACGCCTGGGCCTACGCGGCATCAGGTGGATCGGCGCGGGCCAACGCCATCCAGGACGCGCCCATCGCAAAGAGCGCGTATCCATGGTGCTCTGCCAGATACTGGTGGATGGCATGGTTCTGAAAGCTGTCCCAGTCGGCGCTGAAATAGCCATTGGGCTGGCCGGCGATCAGCGGGTCGTCGCTGGCCAGCGGCAGGCGCTGGATATAGACGACATCGTCGAGCAGCAGATCGGGCGCGCGGTTGGCAGCGACAAGGGCAGCGATGTCGTCAGCGCTGGTGCTGAGGCTGCCGCAGACCTCTGCCCAGTTGCCCGGGCCATGGGCCAAGCGCAACTGCTGCGCACGGTGCTGCAAGGCTTGCAACGCCCAGGCTGCTTCTTGCGCAGGGTCGTCCCAGTCCATGTCGGCTGGGCTGTCCAGGTAGAGCCGGTCATCCTGGCTGGCATGGCCGCTGGTGTAGCTGCCTTGCTGGACATCGTCCAGGGTCGCCAGGTAGCGGTAATCCGGGTCAGCGGCGCGAAGCGCTTCCACCTGCGCCAGCAAGGCGGCGAGGCTGCCGACATCCTCCAGCCACTGGTAGGCAAAGCCGTAGTTGGCGCGACGGTAGGGCGGGTTGGGCTGCGCGAAGAATCCGGTGTTCATAGTGGGCTGGCCAGCGTGGTCGAAGCGGCCAGTATCGCCGCTGCAGGGGATGCTGCGCGCGCAGAAAAGCCCGCAATAAGCGGGCTTGTGCGCGGGGGGTAAAGGATCAGCACATCTGTGCGTTGTCCGGCGTCTTGGGCTCGGTGCCCAGCTGGCGGCGGTTGCACTTGCACTGCTGCTGCGAGTACTTGGCCTCACGCAATGGCTGACCCTGCTGCAGGGGCCAAGGCTGCTGCTTGGTCATCGGCAAGGGCATGGCTTGCGTAGGCATGGGGTGCTCCGTGGGGTCGTCTTGTTCCGCGCAGGCGCAGATTACTTCTGCGATGGCTGCTTGCGGTCCTGCTGGCCCGGTTGCTGCTGCTTTGGGGATTGCTGTTGCTGCTGCTGCTCCTTTTTCTGGGCAGGCTGCTGTCCGGACTGTTGGTGCTTCTGCGGGCTCATGGCGCTTACTCCTTCAGTGTCAGGTTGGCGGCAGGGCAAATGCCTGCCGTTAAGACATGGTGCACCCAGGCCCAGGGCTTGGCTGTAGGAGTTTTGGAGAATCGGCGCGCTTTACGTAAGCCAGGCCGGTGTTTTGCAAAATTTCTTTACAAAACAGTGCTTTAGCGAATGCAATGGCTATCAGAAAAGTGCATCCAGCCCGGATTGGCTATCGCTGCCCCGCCCCCTGCCGCCAGGGTCTGCTGTGCCTATTCGTCGACGGGCGCCAGCCGTTTTTGCGGCTGAAAGTCGTAGAGCGTCTGGCCAGCGTTGTCGATCACCAGGGCCGGCAGGTTCATGCCCGTGCTCAGGTAAAAACCGCCGGCCCAGGCCTGGGCCGCCAGATGCTCCCCAGCAAACAGCAGCTGCGGTATCTCCCGCGAGGACTTGCGCCAGACCCGCTCCAGGCTGCGCGCATCGACGATCTGCAGCACCACTTCGGCGGCGGTGCTGGGGGTCTCGTCGTAGCGCATCAGCACCCGATCCGCATTGCGGGCCAGCACCTGGCCGCTGAACTGCACCGGCACGCTGGCGACGGCAGCAACCTGGGTGATGCCCGCCTCGCGCAGGCTCTGGCGGCTCACCACAAAACCATCGCTCACCGGCTGGTAGCGCCCGGGCGCGGCGCGCACCTGCGCATCTGCGCTGGAATGCACTTGCAGACGCGGCCATTGTTCAAACTCGCCGGGCCGCACTTTTTGCTGGTACTGCAGCAGCATGGTGGGCAAGCCGTATTTCGCCACATCGGTTTGAAAATCCGCATAGTCGATGCGCGTGACGGTCTGCGTGTACTGCGCCCAGGGACGCTCGCGCAGGCGCTGTAGCGGCTCACCCCAGCGGTAGATATCGCCACTGGCCCAGTAAAGCGCATAGCGGTCACCTGTATTGCTGGTCACTGCCAGCAGGCCGGGCTCGCGCACACCACCAAAGCCCATCTGCGCCACGCCCGTGCCAAGCTCGGCCGCAAAGCGCTGGCGCAGCGCCGCATCCATGGACGCAAACCGGGTCTGCTTGCCTTGCCACAGCCACCAGTGCCGGTCATTGAGCAGCAGCGACATCTGGCCATCGGCCTCGGTGCGCAAGCGGGCGGGCTGGCGCACCTGGGCCCTGGGCAACACGATGCGCTGGGGCTCGCCCAGCAGCTGCTTGGCCTGCAGGTCGTTGTGCAGCAGCACAAACACATCGTCGCGCTCGGTGCTGTGCCGCATCACCCGCAGCATGCGCAGGCTGCCATCTTCCCCCTGGTAGACCGCCGAGGCCTCAACCTCGCCCAGCTCCTCGGTCTTCTCCCCGTTCGATTGCATCCACTGGATCGCGGCGGGCACCAGCAGGGGTAGCACAAAAAAGAACAGAAAGCCCAGGCCCAGCGGCAGCAAAAAACGCCGGGGAATGCTCATCGCCCGGCCCCGCTGGCGGCCATAAAGTCCTGCAGCACCTCGCCATCATCCCCCAGCAACAGCGCGGGCTGGCGCATATCGTTGAGCAGCAAAAAGCCCGCGCTGACGGCCTGTGCACTCACATAGGCACCGCCTTCGCGCTTGCCCAGCTGGGGCAATTGGTCGACCGTGCGGCTCCACACCACCTGCTGGTTGGCCTTGTCCAGCAGCTGGATCACCCGGCCCTCTTGCCGCACCGGTGTGGGGTTGTAGGCCAGCAGCACACGGCGCGCGTTCTCGGCCATCACATCGGCATGGAAACGCGGCACCGCCGGCTGCACCACGCTCACCCGCAGCAGGCCCCGGTCCTTGATGGCGTAAGGGCGGGTGGAATAGCCGTCACCAATGGCCACATAGCTGCGCGGCGATGTCTGCACCTCGCGGCTGTCGCTGGGCTGCAGATCAAAGTAGCCAAAGTAGGCGGGCTGGCCGGGCTGGTGGCGCCACCAGGATTGCACCAGCAGCGCGCGGTCTGTCTCGCCGGTGGGCCGGGGCAGGGATTCATAGCGGTAGTAGGCGATCTCCTGGTGGTAGCCGGCTTGGGCCATTTCGTACAGGCGGTGGCTTTCCGCCGCAGGCCAGATCTGGCCCAGCAGCCAATACACCAGGTATTTGCTGCCGCTGCGGCTGGTGACCTCCAGGCTGTCGGGGCGGTCACGGCGCTGGGGCACCACGCCCACCACCCCTTCGCCCAGCTGCGGCGCAAAGCGCTCGCTGAGCTGGGGCAGCAGGTCGACAAAGCGCAGGGTCGCCAAATCGAGCTGCCACAGGCCGCGCCCTTTCAAAAACAGGTACAGCTGCCCGTCCGAGAAAAACTGCAGTTCGGCGCTGCCCGAGGTGCTGGCCCAGGGCATGGCCATGCGCTGGGGCTCACCCACGCTGCGGCCGGTGGCGGCATCGCGCACCAGCACGCGGTAGACCACATCCTCGCCCTCGCGGCTCTCCATCAGCTGCAGCAGCAGGCGCTGGCCCTTGCGCTCGATGAGGGTGGCGGCCTCGCTGCGGCCCCAGGCGGCAGCGTTCTCGGCCCTGCTTCTCTCCGTGGCTGGCACGATGCCTTTCAGCCCCTGCTGCAGCGGCGGCAGCCACCAGGGCATCGCCAGTGTCGCCGCCAGCACAGGCAGCAGCCAGCGCAGATGGCTGCGCAGACGGCTCCAATCCGGTGCAGCGGCCGTTGGCTGCATGCGCAGCACGGTCTGGCCCTGGCGCTGCTCCAGCTGAAACTGCGCCCCACACTGCAAACAGGCAAAGTGGTCGCGCGCACCGGCGCTGCGGCAGTTTGCAGCGCCGCAGCGTGGGCAATACGGGGACGACAGAGAGGACGATGGGGGCCAGACGGGCATAAGCCAGCCATGATAAACCGAGGGCGCAGAAGGGATGGCTGCCGCTTTGCAAACGAAGCTGGGCGCCACTGGGTGGGCGACTCCCAGGTGTCAGCCACCTGGCCCGCGCGGGCGCCCCAGCCGCTAACATGCTGGTTTTTGAACCTGCTGCGCCCTGTTCCATGACCACCACCGCCCCCTCCACCGCTGTTGCCACCGACATTCCCGCCTACACCGTTGATGAGCCGGCCAACCAGATCTTTGGGCTCAGCATGGCCATGGCCGAGGCCTTCTTGCTCAAGGGCGAGGCCATCGGCAATGACCGCGCCCGGGTGCGCATGCCCTACCAGAAGCAATACACCAACAGCCGGGGCGATATGCATGGCGGCGCCATCGCCACCTTGCTCGATGTGGGCCTGTCCTGCGCTGCACGCGCGCATGATCCGCTGCGCTACGGCGTCATCACCGTGGACCTGACCATCCACTACATTGCACCGGGTGCCGGGGATGTGGTCTGCACGGCCGTTTGTGAGAAGCGGGGCAAGAGCCTGTCTTTTGTGCGCGGCGAGCTGCATGACGATGCAGGCAACCTGCTGGGCCTGGCGACGGGCACCTTCAAGCTCGTCGAAAAGCAAAAAATCTGAGCCTGCAAAAAACCAGCAGATATGGCATGCTGGCGGCCTTATTGCTCGATTTCTGACCATGACGCGCCAATCCACCCATGC
Source organism: Comamonas sp. BIGb0152 (assembly GCF_024809975.1). Lineage (GTDB taxonomy): Bacteria > Pseudomonadota > Gammaproteobacteria > Burkholderiales > Burkholderiaceae_C > Comamonas. The sequence continues at coordinate 387,283 of NZ_JANUDY010000005.1, read as the reverse complement.
CATCCATCCCCAGTTTCTGGACCGCTCCTCGCCCCGCGCCTTCTCCGGCAAGGCACTGACGGCCAAGGACATCGAAACCATCGTTGAAGGCGCACGCTGGGCCCCCTCGGCCAGCAACAAGCAGCCCTGGCACTTTGCCTATTCGATCCATGGCGATACCAACTGGCAAGCGTTCTCCACCATCCCCAATGAGTTCAACCGCCGCTGGTGCCTGAACGCCGGCGCCTTGCTGGTGGTGCTGTCGAACAAGGACGAGTCTCCTGCGCCCAGCTTTGACACCGGTTGCGCCTGGGGCTACCTGGCCTTGCAGGCCCATGCCATGGGCCTGGCCACCCACGCCATGGGCGGTATCGAGCGCGATGCCGCGCGCGAGGTGCTGAAACTCGGTGACAACTGGCAAGTCGAATGCCTGGTCGCCATCGGCGAGCGCGGCGACAAGTCCAGCCTGCCCGCCGACCTGGCCGAGCGCGAGACGCCATCGCCCCGCAAGGCACTGTCGGAAATCCTGTCGGCAGGTCCGCTGGCTTAAACTGCCACGCCTGTCAGCACAAAGGCTCCCCGAGGGGAGCCTTTGTCGTTGCTGATGCACATGCCGCCCTTGCCAGGGCCGTGCACAGTGCAGCGCTGGATCAGAACAGCACGCGGCAGCGAATGGTGCCGGCGATCTGGGCCAGCTTCTCCAGCGCCAGGGCCGACGATTCCTGGTCGATGTCGATCACCACATAGCCTACCTTTTCATCGGTGCGCAGGTACTGGCCGGCGATGTTGATGCCGTTGTCGGCCAGCACCTGGTTGATGGCCGACAGGATGCCCGGGCGGTTCTCGTGCACGTGCAGGATACGGTTCTTGCCCGGGTGCTCGGGCAGAGCCACTTCGGGGAAGTTCACGGCCGAGGTGGTGGTGCCGTTGTCGCTGTACTTGACGAGCTTTTCTGCCACTTCCAGGCCGATATTGGCCTGGGCTTCCATGGTCGAGCCGCCGATGTGCGGGGTCAGGATCACGTTGTCCATGCCGCGCAGCGGCGACTGGAACTCGTCCTTGTTGCTCTTGGGCTCGACCGGGAACACGTCGATGGCCGCGCCCAGCAGCTTCTTGGCTTGCAGCGCCTGGGCCAGCGCATCCAGATCCACCACGGTGCCGCGCGAGGCATTGATCAGGATGCTGCCGGGCTTCATCGCTGCAATCTGGGTCGCGCCGATCATGTTGTGCGTCGAGGCCAGCTCAGGCACATGCAGGGTCACGATGTCGGACTGCTCCAGCAGCGCCGTCAGGTTAGCCGCCTGGTGGGCATTGCCCAGCGGCAGCTTGGTGACCACATCATGGAACACGACCTTCATGCCCAGGCCTTCGGCCAGCACCGACAGCTGGGTGCCGATGGAGCCGTAGCCGACGATGCCCAGGGTTTTGCCACGGATCTCGTAGGAGTTGTCGGCGCTTTTCTTCCAGCCGCCACGGTGCGATACCGCGTTCTTCTCGGGAATGCCGCGCAGCAGCAGGATGGCTTCGGCCAGCACCAGCTCAGCGACGGAGCGGGTGTTGGAGAAGGGCGCATTGAAGACCGCAATACCGCGCTCGCGCGCTGCATTCAGATCGACCTGGTTGGTGCCGATGCAAAAACAGCCCACTGCCACCAGCTTGTTGGCTGCGGCAAACACATCGGCCGTCAGCTGCGTGCGGGAGCGGATGCCGACAAAGTGCACGTCCGCAATCTTGCGCTTGAGCTCTTCACCTTCCAAAGCGCCAGTCAGCGCCTCGATCTGGGTATAGCCTGCCGCGTGCAACACCTTGAGCGCGGAGGGATGGATGCCCTCGAGCAGCAAGAACTTGATTTTCGATTTATCCAGCGATGTTTTGGTCATGAATGCGCGCTTTCTCTTTCACAAACGACAGCGGTCTGCCAACACGGCTGCGATCGGCAGCTGGCAGACCCGGGTCGATCATGGCGCAGAACCTTTGCCATTACGTGTTGTCGGGTTGACCCTAGTGCCCGAGTTCCTCACGCCGCCCGCGCGGCCATGCTGCTTTGCAGCATTGAACCCCTTGATTTGCTTGATTTTTAAGCGGCCGAGCGCTTCACCGACAGGGGCCGGGCTACAACCCTGGCCTGCAAAGGGCTGCGCTGCGTGGTACAAAAAGCAGGTGATTCCGTGACACAACCGCAAGGAGTTTTGCATGACAAGCACCCCAGCCCACCCGCTGTTCCACCCCGTGCAAGTGGGTGATTTGGCCCTGGCCAACCGCATTGCGATGGCCCCGTTGACCCGCAACCGCTCGCCCAAGGCTGTGCCCAAGCCGATGACCGCCACCTACTATGCGCAGCGCGCCAGCGCCGGGCTGCTGATCACCGAGGCCACCGCCATCAGCCACCAGGGCCAGGGCTATGCCGATGTGCCCGGCCTGTACGAGCAGGATCAGCTCGATGGCTGGAGCAAGGTCTCCAGCGCCGTGCATGCCAAGGGCGGCAAGATCGTCTGCCAGCTGTGGCATGTGGGCCGCGTCTCCCACCGCCTGCTGCAGCCCGGCCAGCAGGCCCCGGTGGCGCCCTCGGCCATCACCGCCAAGACCAAGACTTTCCTGATCGACCCCGCTACGGGTGAGGGCCGCTTTGAGCCAACCTCTGAGCCGCGCGCGCTGCACGCCGAGGAGATCCCCGGCATCGTGCATAGCTTTGCCGCTGCCGCCCGCAATGCCGTCAAGACTGCTGGCTTTGACGGCGTTGAGATCCACGGCGCCAACGGCTATCTGCTGGACCAGTTCTTGAAGACCGGCGCGAATGTGCGTCGCGACGACTACGGCGGCTCGGTCGAAAACCGCGCCCGCCTGACCCTGGAGGTCACCCGCGCCGTGATTGACGCCGTCGGCCGTGGCCGGGTCGGCATCCGCCTCTCGCCCGTCACCCCCGCCAATGGCATTGATGACAGCGATCCGCAGACCTTGTTTACCTACCTGGCCCACCAGCTGGCGCCGCTAGGCCTGGCCTACATCCATGTGATCGAAGGCGCCACTGGCGGGCCGCGTGAGGTGGAAGGCCGCCCCTTTGACTACGAGGCCTTCAAGGCCGAGTACCGCCGCGCCGGTGGCAAAGCCGCCTGGATGGTGAACAACGGCTATGACGGCGCACTGGCCGAGCAAGCCGTGGCCAGCGGCCAGGCCGATATCGTGGCCTTTGGCCGCCCCTACATCGCCAACCCGGATTTGGTCGAGCGCCTGCGCAGCGGTGCCGCGTTGAACACCGGGGACAGCAGCACCTACTATGGCGGCGGTGAAAAGGGCTACACCGACTACCCCAGCTTGGCGGGTTAAACGGCGAGCGGCCCAGGCCTACAAAGGCCTGGGCTGCAGCGCAGCAAGATTTTGGTAGAGTGGGCGCATGCCATTGACTCCCCTCTTCCGCACCACCTTTTGCCTGCTGCTGGTCCCCGGCCTGGCCGCCTGCTCCAGCCTCTGGCCCTCCAAAAAAGAGGCCGAACCTGCACCGATGGCGCCCCAGCAGGCCCCCAAAGACAAACCGGCGCCGCAGGCACCTGCCGCTGCAGCGGCCAGCATCAGCGAGGCTGACTTGGCCGGCATCTGGGAATGCCAGTTCCAGATCAGCATGGGCAAGGACAGCGCCAGCTTTACCTACACCAACCAGTTCAACGCCGACCACACACTGCGCTCGCAGGCCTTCCTGGCCTATGACATGCCCAGCACCGAGCAGCAGTACCGCTTTGTGCTGCAAGGTACCGGCCAATGGCGCATGGAGGGCAGCACCATCACGATGATCGTGCCCCAGGTCGTCAAGCAAGACCGCTCCGAGCACAAAAAACCCGAGCTGATGAACGACAAGGACCTGGTGCCCGAGGATTTGAGCGACACCTGGGCCGTGCAGGCCCACAAGGGCAAGAACCTGCGGGTGACCGTGGGGAGCCTGGCAGACTCCATGCTCTGCAACAAAGAATAAAGGCCAGGCCGCGCATGCATTCGCTGTCTTTGGCATTTTTGCCGCTGGCGCTGTGGTGGCCGGTGGCCCTGGGTCTGTCTGCGCTACTGGTGCTGGCCGCCGTGCTGTGGATATCCCTGCAGCACAGGCGCGCGCAAAAACAGCCCGCACCTGCTGGCCACCCCCACTGGCTGCCCTGGGCTTTTGCGCTGTTCGCGCTGGTCTGGTGGGGCTTTGGCCTGGCGCTGGCCTTGTGGCCGCTGAGAGAGCTGGACGAACTGGGCCAGTGGGCCCGCGCCAGCAGCTATGTGCTGGTGCCGCTGTGGATCGGCGGCGTGGCCTGGGTCTGCGTCTTCCTGGTGCATCGGCTGCTGCGCAGCACCACGGGCCTGCGCTGACCACGCGCAACCCGCAGTTGGCGGCGATTGCCGATTGACAGCTGCCCCAATTGCGCCACACTGGAGCTTACGTCTGCATTGGAGGCTTGCCATGACCGATATCGACAGCATCAACCTCGACAAGCTGCGCAACATTGTGCAGAAGTTCATCCACCGCGATTTCACCGCCGCCCAGATCGCCGACGACTACTGGGACGGCGCTACCGAGCAGATCGGTGCCAGCGGCGCCCAGTTCGAAGCCGTTTTGCAGCGCAATGCTGCCTTGCTGGGCATCCAGGCCGTGGGCAGCGACCAGCCCGCTCGCTGGCATGTAGCGGCTTAAGCCGCCCGCGCCCCTCATCTTCTATCGCACACCACCAGCCAGCGGTGCTAGGCTTGCACCATGTCGCAGCCCGCCCGCCTCCACTTCCGCGATTTTTCCCCCGCCGATCTGTTCGTCGTCGCCCATGCGATGGGCGATGCACGGCTGACCGCTTTCTACGGGTTGGAAACGGCGCACAGCGATGCCCGGGCCATTGCGCAAGAACAACTTGATTGGTATGCATCCGTCGCCAGCGAAGGCAGCGGCTGGTGGCAGGCGGTGCTGCTGGACGGTGCAGTGATCGCCGCCGTGGGCATTTACGACCATGACGACGAGGCCGACAGTGCCGAGCTGGGTTACTGGCTGCTGCCCGCGCACTGGGGCCAGGGCTGGATGGACCAGGCGCTGCGCCAGTGGCTGCCCAGCGCTTTCGCACAGCGGGGTTTGCACAGTGTGGTGGCCTATGTGGAGCCGCAAAACGCGGCATCTACCCGTTTGCTGGCCCGCCTGGGCTTTTGCCATGAAGGCCTGCTGCGCGACTGCAGCAAGCGCGGGGGCCAGTATGTGTCACTGCAGCGCCATTCGCTGCTGGCCAGCGAGCTATCCGGGCTGTAGCTCAGACCGGTCGACCATCCCGCACATGGCAGCCATGCAGGTGGTCATTGACCATGCCCATGGCCTGCATGAAGGCGTAGACCGTGGTGGGGCCGACAAACTTCCAACCCCTTTTCTTCAGGTCCTTGGACAGGGCCACCGCCTCCGGCGCCACGCCCAACTGGCGCACGGCATCCAAGGTGACCAAGGCCGGGCGGCTGCTTGGCGCAGGTGCAAAGCGCCAGAGATAGGCATCAAAGCTGCCAAACTCGCGCTGCAGCTCGGCCAGGCGCTGTGCATTGTTGATCACGGCCTCGATCTTGCCCCGGTGGCGCACGATGCCGGCATCGGCCAGCAGGCGCTCTACATCGGCCGCACCAAACTGCGCCACCTGCACTGCATCAAACTGTGCAAAGGCGGCCCGAAAAGATTCGCGCTTGTTCAGAATCGTCAGCCAGCTCAGGCCCGCCTGAAAGCCTTCCAGGCAAATCTTCTCAAACAGCCGGCGGTCCTCATGCACGGGAAAGCCCCATTCATGGTCGTGGTAGTGCTGGTAGAGGGGTGAGGCCATGCACCAGCTGCAGCGCGCGCGCTGGTCATCGGCCAGGGCCAGGCCTGGCGCCAGAGGTTCGAGAGACATGGTTTGTGCGCGCGGCTACTTGGCAGCCGGGCTCCAGTAAGGTTTGAGGCTTTGGGCCTCTTCGTCAAAGCGCAGGTTCGTGGCCTTGATCTCGTCGTTGATCGTGGCGATCTGGTCGTCCACTTCCTTCAAGTCATGCCGGTTGCCATCCAGGCGCGACTGCAGCAGGGCGGGCGCCTTGCTCGGGTCCTTTTTGTAGAACTCCATGTCCTGGTCGATCTTCTTGCGGTCTTCCAGCAAAAAGCTGCGCCGCTCCTGCACGATGCGAATCTGGGCGCGCAGCACATCGACGGCTTCGCCGCGTTCGACGTCATGCGCCGCCTTGCTGGGGTAGCGCGTGGCCAACGCGCGCTCACGGCGCTTGCCGTCACTGGCACGGTAGCGCTCTTCGGCCTCACGGCGCTGCTGGGCAGCCTGCTCGGCGCGCTCTCGCTCGGAATACGCAGGCCCGACCGTGCGCACCGCACCGCCGGGCATGGTGACCTGCTGCTCCCGATCCGCGCAGGCGGCGATTGGCCGGTCCGCCGTCAGGCGCCGCCCGCCCGCGTCCACGCAGCTGTAGACCATGCTGGTGGCGGGGGACTTTTGGGCATGGCTGGCGCCCGTGAGTGCCAACATCACCATGGCCAGAGCAGCGGCACACCAGTCCTTGCGCATTGTCAGATTCCCATCATTCAAAACTATCGAATTCTAACTACTGATTACCTGCGCAATAGCGCTCACGGTAAGCAAGCACCTGGCTGTGGTGCTCACGCATCGAATCGGCTGCCGCACCTTGGGCCAAAAAGGCCAGCAGGTCCTCCAGCTTGGCGATGGTGCAGACCTGCATGCCCAGTTGATTGCGCACATATTGCACGGCACTGTGCGCCACATCCTGGCCATTCTCAGTGGCTTTCTCCTGTCTGTCCAATGCAATGGCCATGGCGTAGGGGATTGCGCCTGCGCCCTGGATCAGGGCGATCGATTCGCGCGCAGCGGTGCCGGCCGACATGACATCGTCAATGATCAGCACCCGGCCCTTGAGCGGTGCGCCCACCAGGCTGCCGCCTTCGCCGTGGTCCTTGGCTTCCTTGCGGTTGTAGGCAAAGGGCACATTCTTGCCCAGGCGGGCCAGTTCCACGGCCACGGTCGCGGCCAGCGGGATGCCCTTGTAGGCGGGGCCAAACACCATGTCGAATTCCACACCGCTGGCGAGAATCGCTTTTGCATAGAATTCGGACAGGCGCGCCATCTTGGCGCCATCGTCAAACAGCCCCGCATTGAAGAAATACGGGCTGATGCGTCCGGCCTTGGTGGTGAACTGCCCAAAGCGCAGCACGCCGGACGCCACCGCGAACTCTACAAAATCCTGCGCCAGCTGCGCATCCGCGCCTGACTGTGGGAGACTATCGACCATGACCCAATCCTTGTTCAAATTAACCAGCCTCAACCTCAACGGTATCCGCTCCGCTGCCACCAAAGGGGTGATCCCCTGGATTGAGGCAACCCGGCCCGATTGTATTTGTGTGCAGGAAATCAAGGCACAGCAAGCGGATATGCTGGACAAGTTCGAAGTCATCGACGAGATGAACGGGTATTTCCAGTTCGCCGAGAAAAAGGGCTACTCGGGCGTGGGCGTCTACACCCGGCACGTGCCCAGCGATGTGGTGGTGGGCTTCTCGCCCAACGAGTTCGACGCCGAAGGCCGCTATGTGGAGCTGCGCTTTGACACCCCCACGCGCAAGCTCTCCATCATCAGCTGCTACTTCCCCAGCGGCAGCTCGGGCGAGATTCGCCAGGCCGCCAAGTACCGCTTTCTGGCCGAGCTGCACCCGCATTTGATGCGCCTGCGTGCCGAGCGCGAATTCATTCTCTGCGGCGATATCAACATTGCCCACACCAATGCCGACATCAAGAACTGGCGCAGCAACCAGAAGAACAGCGGTTTCCTGCCCGAAGAGCGCGGCTGGATGACCCAGCTGCTGGAAAAAGAGGCACAAGCCGGCGGCCTGGTCGACGTGTACCGCGTGCTGCAGCCCGATACCACCGACGCCTGCTACACCTGGTGGAGCAACCGGGGCCAGGCCTATGCCAACAACGTGGGATGGCGCCTGGACTACCACCTGGCCACACCGGCGATTGCCGCGCTGGCCCGCAAGGAGCACATCTACAAGGATGTGAAATTCTCGGACCACGCGCCCATCACCATCGACTACGACTTCAAGCTGTAGCCCATCGTCCGGTCCCTGCGGCCCCAGCCCGGAGACCCGCAAACGCTATTCGGGAGCCTTCCATGCGCATGACCGCAGTCCCTCTTCTTCTGGCCTGCCTGCTGGCCAGCACGGCCGCTTGCGCCAAGGATGCCTCCGACTACAACACGCAGGAACTGGTGGAGGCGCTGACCCAGCGCCTGTCCAAGGTATTGCTAGCGGGCCCCACCCGGGATTCACCCGACAATACCGCCGCCATCATCGTGCTGGAAGGCAAGGCCCTGGCGCTGGCCCCTCAGCTGCAGTCCACCCCCGGCATGCGGGTGCTGAGCAAGGAGCAGCTGGTCGCCGAGCAGCGCTCCAACTTTCTCATCATCTCGCAGCTGGGCCAGCAAGGCCCCGACATGCTGGTCGACTACGAGACGCCCAATAACGCCTCGTACGGCACCCTGCGCATTCAGGAGAAGGACGGCAAGCTGGTCTTCAAAGCCCAGGACACCTACCGCTCCAGCAGCGGCGCACGCACCACCTATGCCCGGCTGTATGGCGGACTGCCCTGCCGCAACGGCAGCGAGATGGCCTACCGCTTCAACTATGCCAACCGTTTTGTACGCAGCGGTGAGTGCCCCACACCGCGCTTTCCCACCAGTGATTCGCCCTTTGAATGGTGAGAGCGCTCAGCTTTTAAGTGCGGCCAGCACTTCATCGAGCATCTGCTTGGCATCGCCAAACAGCATGCGGTTGTTGTCTTTGTAGAAGAGCGGGTTGTCCACCCCGGCGTAGCCTGTCGCCATCGAGCGCTTCATCACAATCGACTGCCTGGCCTTCCAGACCTCCAGCACCGGCATGCCCGCAATCGGGCTGGCCGGGTCATCCTGGGCCGCCGGGTTCACGATGTCATTGGCGCCAATAACCATGGCCACATCGGTGTCGGGAAAGTCGTCGTTGATCTCGTCCATCTCCAGCACGATGTCATAGGGCAGCTTGGCCTCCGCCAGCAGCACATTCATGTGGCCGGGCATGCGGCCCGCCACCGGGTGGATCGCAAAGCGCACCTCGACCCCGCGCTCGCGCAAAGTGCGGGTGATCTCGTTGACCGTGTGCTGGGCCTGGGCCACGGCCATGCCGTAGCCCGGCACGATCACCACCCGCTTGGCATCGCGCAGCATCTCGGCGGTGTCGGCTGCGCTGATGGCCACCACCTCGCCCTGGGGCGCAGCGCCTGCCGGGCCCGCAGCCGCTGGCGCGCCGCTGCCAAAGCCGCCAGCAATCACGCTGATAAAGCTGCGGTTCATCGCCTGGCACATGATGTAGCTCAGGATCGCACCCGACGAGCCCACCAGCGCGCCGGTCACGATCAGCAAATCATTGCCCAGCATGAAGCCCGTGGCAGCCGCTGCCCAGCCCGAATAGCTGTTGAGCATGGACACTACCACCGGCATGTCGGCGCCGCCAATGGCCATCACCATATGGATGCCGAACAGCAGCGCGATGACGGCCATCACCAACAGCGCCAGCATGCCCAGGCCCATTGACGCCGTCTGCACAAACCAGCAACCCAACGCAATGACCACCAGCAAACCGATGAGGTTGAGCAGATGGCGGCCCGGCAGCAGCAGCGGCTTGCCGCCAATGCGGCCATTGAGCTTGCCAAAGGCCACCAGCGAGCCCGAGAAGGTGACTGCGCCAATAAGAATGCCGATATAGATCTCGGCCGCGTGGATGGCCTTTTCGGCGCCTTGCAGCGGGTGAGAGGTATCGACATAGCTGGCAAAACCCACCAGGCAGGCAGCCAGACCCACCAGGCTGTGCATCAGCGCCACCAGCTCGGGCATCTGCGTCATCTTCACGCGCCGGGCGGCATACAGGCCTATGCCGCCACCCAGCACCAGCGCAACCACGATGGCCGCCATGCCACCCTGCGACACACGCGGGCCAAACAGCGTTACCAACACCGCCAGGCCCATGCCCAGCATGCCCAGCAGATTGCCGCGCCGCGCGGTCTCCGGGTGCGACAGCCCGCCCAGGCTGAGAATAAACAAAATAGCAGCGCCCAGGTAGGCGACAGTGGCAAGGCTTTCGGTCATGCGGTTCTACCTCTCTGGCCTATTTGCGGAACATGGCCAGCATGCGGCGCGTCACCGCAAAACCACCAAACATATTGATCGCCGTGAGCACCAGCGCCACAAAGGCCAGCGCGCCAATCAGCAGCGCCGGCCGGTCTGCGCCCGCAGCGCCCGGTGGTGCCATCTGCACCAGCGCGCCAATGGCGATGATGCTGGATATCGCATTGGTCACGCTCATCAGCGGCGTATGCAGCGCGGGCGTCACGTTCCAGACGACCATGTAGCCGATAAAGCAGGCCAGCACAAACACTGTCAGGTGGCCCAGAAACGCCGCAGGCGCATGGGCGCCCACCAGCCAAAAGAGCAGCGCCAGCACCGCAAAAATGATCGCCAAGGTGCGCGCAGGCATGGGGCTGCCGGCGCCATGGCCGTGCCCGCGTTTTTTGACCGCCGCCGGGCTGGCTGCCGCCGTGCCCACAGCAGCTGCCGGCTTGGCCACGGGCGCGGCCGCCAGCGCAGGCGCGGGCCAGCTGATGCTGCCCTGGTACACCACCGTCAGGCCCCGGATGGCATCGTCCTCCATGTTCACCACCGCATGCCCATCCTTGGCCTTGCACAGCTCCTCGGCCAGGCGCAGCAGGTTGTTGGCATACAGCGTGGAGGACTGCGCGGCCAGGCGCGAGGCCAGGTCGGTGTAGCCCACAATCGTCACGCCATGGCGCACCACGGCCTCGCCCGGCACCGTCAGCTCGCAGTTGCCGCCCTGCTCGGCAGCCATATCCACAATCACGCTGCCCGGCTTCATGGTCTGCACCATCTCGGCAGTGATCAGCCGGGGCGCAGGCTTGCCGGGAATCAAAGCCGTGGTGATGATGATGTCGGCAGCGGCCGCCTCTTGCGCATACATCTGGCGCTGCGCCGCCTGAAAGCCCTCGCTCATCACCTTGGCATAACCGCCACCACCGCCCCCCTCTTCGGCGTAATCCACCGGCACAAACGTGCCGCCCAGCGATACCACCTGGTCGGCCGCTTCGGCCCGTGTATCGTTGGCGCGCACCACCGCACCCAGACTGACTGCGGTGCCAATCGCCGACAGGCCGGCCACCCCGGCCCCCGCGATAAACACCTGCGCCGGCGACACCTTGCCCGCCGCCGTGATCTGCCCATTGAAAAAGCGCCCAAACGCATGGGCCGCCTCGACCACCGCGCGGTAGCCGCTGACACCCGCCATTGAGGTCAGCGCATCCATCTTCTGCGCACGGCTCAGCGTGCGTGGCAGCGCATCCATGGCCAGCACCGTCAGCCCCTTGGCCGCCAGCTGCGCCATCAGTTCGGGGTTTTGGGCAGGCCAAACAAAGCCGACCAGGATCTGGCCGGCATGCATCCATTCAATTTCTTCAGAAGTGGGCGGTCGCAGCTTAAAAAGAATGTCCGCCCCCGCCCAGATCGCCGCACTGGGCAGCACCTGGGCCCCCGCTGCGCGATAGGCCTCATCGCTGAAACTGGCCGCCTCGCCCGCACCTGCAGCGACGGACACCCGAAAGCCCAGCTTGACCAGCTTTTCGACCACCGCAGGCACCGTGGCCACCCGCTTCTCCCCAGGAGATATCTCGCGCGGCACCCCTATGCATTGGGGCGGCGCCTGCGGCACAGGCGCTGTGGTTGTTAAGGGGGTGCTGGACATGGACGCGCTCTCCTGGTGCAGAGGATCAAGGGGCTTGCAGAGCGCCGGTATGCCCGGCCGTGCCTGCAGCGCTGAACCCCTTGTATCACGCACTGGCGGTTTGGGCTACGCGCATTTTTGCCTAGGAGCTATGCCATGCCTGCCCTGCGCCAGCACCGAGCAGCACACAGCCCTAAAATGCTGCTCCAGCGTATCCATGTCGATTTGGGCTGCTGCAACATCCATAGCATTTGTGAAATCACGTTTTCAATTCCGCATCAGCACCGTCTTGCTCTGCATTGGACTGCTATTGCTGCCATGGTCCTCGACGCTACTGGAAGGCCCTAGATTGCCTCTCCCGGGAGAAACCGTTCGAGATCTGATCGATGTGATGTTGATCTATGTGGGACCCCAACTCTTTCTCGTGTCCTTCCTCTTTGCTCTTGCTCGTCTCGGACGATACATGTGGCAGCGCAACTGGAGGGGCGCCATCCAGCCCTCGAGCGAAATGGTGCTTTGCGTGTTGGCCCTCATTCTGCTTCCAACGTACTGAGGCACCAGAAGGCCTGCCGAGCGGCCTTAGCGCAAGCAATCCTCTAACGTTTATGCAGATATTGCTATCTTTTCAGATTTACGCCGGATACAAAGAAATTTCCAGCCCAATCCCCATGGCTCCCGCACGCTGCACCAGCGCCGCCGGGAAAGCCAAAAACTGAAACCCTTCACCCCTGGCCTCTATCGCGAAATCAAGCGTAGCGATAGAGCCAGAGGGCTGCATCAACAAAGCAATATCTCCGGTATGGGTGCTGAGAAAGGCCAGCGCATCCTGCATTTGACCGGGGAAATCATCAAAATCGCATTGGCTGACCATGAAATGTGCGGCATCGCTTTCCATGCGAAATGGCTTTATCGAGGCACTTGCCAAGCACACGCCCAAGTTTGGGCCTGAGACCCGCAATACACAGCTCATCGAAAATACCTCCCTGACAATTTTTGGCTCTTTTCCGCACTGCAGCTTAACCTTCATAGAGGCTCATTTAAATCCAAAGATCATTCGCCACCGTACGCGCACCCGCCTCCCCATCCCCCGTATTCGCCACCCCACGCGGCTCGATCAGCAGCAGCTGGACCTCTTCCTGCGCAAAGGGCTTGTGCTCCACGCCTTGGGGGATGACGGCCATCTGGCCGGCCTGCAGGTTGATGGAGCGGGTGCCACCGCTGGCGTCGCGCAGGTCGATGCGCAACTCGCCGTCGAGAACGATAAAGGTCTCATCGGTGTCGCTGTGCTGGTGCCATACAAATTCGCCAGCGATCTTGACGACTTTGAACTGGTAGTCGTTCATTTCTGCGACCACGCGCGGTTGCCAGTGGCCCTGCAGCAGCGCGATCTTGTCCCGCAGATCGATGGACTGGCTTTGGCCACGGTGGGTTGGAGTGGGAGATGTTTGGATAGGGGCTGGCATGGTGTTGCTGGATGTGTTGAAACCAGCAGCCAGCTTAAGAATGCGCAGCCCGGAAGTATTGAACGTTTGTGGGAACCGTTCAGCGGCGTGATGCATGGCGCATGACCTGCAGCCAGCGCCCCGGCGTGAGGCCAAAGGTCTTCAGAAAATGCCGTGTCATATGGCTTTGGTCGGCAAAGCCGGCATCCTGGGCGGCATCGGCCAGCGATAGGCCCGCCAGCAGCAGGCGCCGCACGGCATCGAGCCGGCGCATGGTCAGGTAGCGGTAGGGGCTGGTGCCGTAGAACATGCGGAAGTCATGGGACAGGCTCCAGCGGTCGCGGCCGGTGGCTGCTTCCAGCTCATTGAGCGCCACCACCCGGGTGGCATGGGCCAGCAGGTAGTCACGCGCGCGGCGGGCGGACTGGTAGTCGCCCTTGCCTGTAGCGCGCCGCGTGCCCGCCCCGCCTGTTGCAGCGGCCAAGGCATGGGCCAGCTGCGCCAGCGCATCGCTTTGCTCCAGCGGCTCGACGACATCGCCCACGCCTTGCAGCAAGGCCGTGGCGGCGGCCGATATCTCTGGATCGTTGGTGATGCCGCCTTCCAAAAAAGGCAGGGCGCTGCCGCCCAGAATGTCCTGGATCAGCGCAGGCTCCACATAGACCATGCGGTAGCGAAAGCCCTCGTCCGTACCCGCTTGTCCGTCATGCGCTTCGTCGGGGTGGAGCACCAGGGTGCTGCCTGCGGTGCTGTCCCGGCGCCCGCGCCGGTAGTTGAAGCTCTGCACGCCCGCCAAAGTGCGCCCTATCGCATAGGTATCGTGCCGATGCATGGCGTAGGCGCTGCCTTGGAACCAGGCCTCAATGCGCTCCAGGCTCTCTGATGGGGCACTTCGCATGACCCAATCGGTGCGCGGCAAGGCAGAGGGTCTGGGCATAAACAAGCAAAGAGAGTGGCTGAAGAAGGAGGCAAATCTGGATGGGACGTAGTGATTTTACAAACCACAGCCGTCGCCCGGTGTAGGGATTTTTCAAAGTCTGGTTGCCGCACAATAGGGCCCTGCCGCTTGCACTTGCCCATTACAGGGGCTGTTACGGCACATTGCTGTCCGCCCCACACCCCTTGTCATGCTCCACTACCACACGATTCCTGTCACCGCGTTTCAGCAAAACTGCTCCCTGGTCTGGTGCGACCAGCAGATGGAGGCCGCCGTCATCGATCCCGGTGGCGATCTGGACCGGATCGAGGCCGAGATAGAACGCCTGGGCTTGCAGCTCCAAGCCATCTGGCTCACCCATGCGCATATCGACCATGCCGGTGGCGCGGGCGAGCTGGCCGAGCAGCGCGGGCTGCCGATCATCGGCCCCCACCCGGGCGACCAGTTCTGGATTGATGGCCTGCCCCAGCAAAGCCAGATGTTTGGCTTTCCGCCCGCGCAAAGCTTTACGCCCACGCGCTGGCTGCAGGATGGCGATGCCGTCCGCATCGGGCAGGAGACGCTGCAGGTACGCCACTGCCCGGGCCACACCCCCGGCCATGTGGTCTTCCATGCACCGCAAATCACGCGCTGCTTTGTGGGCGATGTGCTGTTTGCCGGCAGCATTGGCCGTACCGATTTCCCCCAGGGCAACCACCAGCAGCTGATCGACTCCATCACCCAGCGGCTGTGGCCCATGGGCGATGCGACGGTGTTCATTCCCGGCCATGGCCCCGAGAGCAGCTTTGGCCGAGAGCGCCAAAGCAACCCCTATGTGGGCGGGACCTGAGACGCTGGGCTCAGAACGTGTTGACGATCTATTACAAGAAGAGGCTGGCGACGCGATCCCCCGTGGGGCCGCTGCGCATGGGTTGCTGCTTTGGCACACACACCCGAGGCAGCTCAGGCGCCGTGGATCTGCGTTCGTTTTATCTGCGGGCGCGCTCGTAGAGGCCTTGCACCTTGGGCACATTGGCCTGCAGGCTGGTGATGCGGTCCGGCCCGGTCGGGTGGGTCGAGAGAAAACCAATGCCTCCCTTGCCGGTCGCTGCACCCATCTTCTCCCACAGAGTCACGGCCGCTTGCGGTGCGTAGCCAGCGCGGGCGGCGATCTCCAGGCCCACCAGATCGGCATCCGATTCATCCGAGCGGCTGAACTTGAGGGTCAGCAGCTGGCCGCCCAGGTTGGCTGCAGCGGTACCCATATCGCCCAGGCCAAAAATGGCAGCTCCCAGGCGTATGCCCAGGCCCGTCGCCTGGGTCTTGGCCAGTTGCTCGCGCGAATGTTCGCGCAGCGCATGCGCCATCTCATGGCCCATGACCATCGCAATCTCATCGTCGCTGAGCTGGAGCTGGTCAATAAGGCCGGTGTAGAACACGATCTTGCCGCCGGGCATGCAAAAGGCGTTGATCTGCTTGCTGCCAATCAGGTTCACCTCCCAGCGCCAGTCCTTGGCGCGCGGGTTCCAGACCTGGGCCTGCGCAATCAGGCGCTGGGCAATCGTTTGCAGCCGCTGCAGCTGGGCATTGCCCGGCCCTGCCAGCGCGCCCTGCTGCTTGGCCTGTGCCAGCAGCTGCGCGTACTGTTCCTGGGCCGCCTGCTCCAGCGTCTCAGCGGGCACCAGCTTGCGCAGCGCCGAGGACTTGCCCACATCCACCTGGGCCCATGCGGTGCCCGCGCCAGCCACTGCAGCCCCAGCCACCAAGGTCTGCAGCCAGGCGCGGCGCCCGTGGCAGGCGCAGCTCAACAGGGGTAAAGGGTCGGGCAGCTCTGGCATTCGAACTCCAATCATGAAATCGCGATGATTGCACACCGGTTCTAGCCCCAAATATCATTTTGCTTGCCATGCCCATAAATATATTTAATAAATGAATTGCAAACAATGTTTCGCTCTGGTACAAATTGACACCTAATTACATTTTGCTTCAAAGCAAAACAGGCCCGCCCATGCCTAACCTCCGTTTTTTTGCTGCCGCGACTCTCGCGGTCGGCCTTGCCTCTGCTGCACACGCGCAGATGGACATCCCTGCTGGCTCTGAAGGCAGTCTTGGCGGAGGCAGCCAGGATGTGGGCTGCGAGGCCGTCACGATCGCAGGCACTTACGCCTTGGATGGGGGCTCGCTGCAAAACGCTGGCGCTTTCTTGATCGCCGCCGGTGGCGTTCTCGATGCCCAGGGCAGCATCCAACTGGGCTCCGACTTTCGCAACCAGGGAACCTTGAACGCAGCGGCCAGCGCCATGGTGTTTGATGGATCCTGCGCCGCACCCGGGGCCAGCATCACGGTTACAGGTGTCACCACTGTCGCCAACCTCACCCTCAGCTCCAACAACGGCCAAAGCTTTGTGCTGCCCAACGGCGCCAATATCGTGGTCACTGGCAGCCTGGTGCTGCAAGGCCAGCCTGGCCAACCGTTGCAGATCGTCACCGCTGCCGGCCAGCCCGCGACCTTCACCCTGGGTCCCGGCGCCCAGGTCAGCCAGCAGAACGTCAACCTGGTCAATGTCTACGTCGGCCCACCGCCCAGCACCGCCGCCGTACCGGTGCCGGTGTCTGGCCTGGGCTGGACGGCCAGCCTGGCCCTGCTGCTCTCGATTCTGTCTTGGGGCGCCTTGCGCTCCACCCGCATCCGCTCTTTTCTGAGAACCCAGCCATGAACCTCGTCACCTCCTTCTTCCACAGCCGTTGGCTGGCCGGCGGCATCATGGCCCTGGCTGCAAGCGCCGCCTGGTCCGCTGATACCAGCTTCAAACCGGCGGCAGGCTCGGGCTTTGTCATCAAGGGCCAGGCCAACCAAGATCTGTTCCGGGTGCAGGGCACTGGCGAGACCTATGCCCCGCCGCTGCCCAGCGCGCCGGCCACCGGCACTGAGCAGCTGTGCATGGACCCCGCCACGGGCCGTTTGCTGCGCTGTGCCGCTGGGATTGGCACAGGCGATACAGGCCCAGCCGGCCCTGTAGGCCCTCAAGGTGCTGTCGGCCCTATTGGCGCAACCGGTCCTATCGGGCCAGCCGGTCCCACCGGCGCTGTAGGTCCCACCGGTGCGGCGGGCCCCATCGGCACCACCGGCCCGGCGGGCCCTGCCGGTCCCACTGGCGCTGCTGGCCCTGTGGGCGCGACCGGCCCCATTGGTACCACCGGCCCTGTAGGCCCTGCCGGACCCGCGGGTCCCACTGGCGCTACAGGTGCGGTAGGCCCGGCCGGAGCGACCGGCGCTACTGGATCCGTGGGTCCTGCAGGACCTACTGGCAACCCAGGCGCCACCGGCGTTCAGGGTCCTGTTGGCCCCGTGGGTCCAGCAGGCCCCACAGGCGCGACCGGCGCGATTGCCGCTGTCCACACGGTCGAAGCCAGCGGCACGGGTGAGTTGTGCCAGGCAGTGGCCTGCTGCAGCGCTGGCGAGCAGGTGCTCGGAGGCGGGCATTCCGCTTCTAGCACACAACCCGGCAATGCTGCTTTCGACGTTCGCGTTTCGGTCAGTGCACCGGGCACGCCCGCCAGCTGCGGCGGCGGCGCCCGAGGCTGGTCGGTGCAGGTGCTGAACTCGTTCAAGGGCGACACCTCTTTGACTTGCAAAGCCTACGCGATTTGCGCCCCGTAAAGCCATGAGCACTGCAGCCGCTCCCTGCCTGCAAGCCCAGCCCCGCCAGGGTCTGCGCCTGCAGGGCATCACCACCATGCGCCTGCCTTGGCGCCTGGAGGTAGCAGCGGCATTGCAACAAGCCCAACAGCTGCCCGAATCCTTGTGGCGCATGCATTTCAACCAAGGCCGGCACGATGGCGGCTGGCAGGCGCTGGCCTTGCGGGCGTCAAACCAAGCGCCCTCCGACATCATGCCCATGGATGCCGACCTGGACACTTACACAGACTGCGAAGCGCTGCAGGCCTGCCCGGCCATTGCAGACATGCTGCACAGCCTGGGCCTGCAGTGGAAATCGGTGCGCCTGATGCGCCTGCAGCCCGATAGCGAGATCATGGAGCATACGGATGCAGGCCTGTGCGCCGCCCAGGGCGATGCCCGGCTGCACATCCCCCTGCAAACCGAAGAGAAGGTGTTTTTCCATCTGGGTGGCCAGCGCGTACCCATGCGCGTGGGTGAGTGCTGGTACACCGATGTCTCCCTGCCCCACCGCGTGCGCAACCGCAGCGGCAAGGCACGCATCCACCTGGTGGCCGATGCGCTGGTCGACGAGCGCCTGGCGCAGGCCTTTGCCGCCGGTGACCAGGGCGAGCCAGCGCCCGATGACGGCGACCCCTGGTTGGCCTTTGCGCAGTTTCGCCAGCGCGTGTTTGCGCAAGAATCCATGGCCGATGCACTGGCAGATTGCCCGGATCTGGCGACCCTGAGCGCCCGCAGCATGGAGCTGGGCCAGGCCCAGGGCCTGGTGTTTGATGCCTCTGATGTGGAATCGGCGATGAAGGCCGGGCGCCGCGCCTGGAATGCCCAATGGATGCTCTGACACTCCAGGGCTGGCGGCCCGTTCGGCTGTACTGGGATGGGGCCCAGGTCATGGTGGACTGGGCGCGCCTGGGCGATGCCCCGCTGCGCGCACCCTTCTACCAAGAGAGCCTCAAGCCGCTGCTCAGCACCCCGTTCAACCAGGCCTTTCGCCGCCAGACGCCGCTGAATACGCTGCTGGCCTGGCATGCCCAGTCGCCGGGAATCGCGCCCTGCCTGCTGGTCTTCCATGTCTCGCGCTGCGGCTCCACCTTGTTCCCCCAGGCCCTGGCGCAAAGTGCGCACCACCTGGCGATGTCCGAGCCGCCGCCAGTCGATTTTTTGCTGCGCGAAGCGCTGGTCAACGGCTGGCTCAGCCCCACGCAAGCCATTGCAGCCTTGCGCGCCTGGATGAGCGCCTGGGCCCAGCGCAGCGATGCGGCCAGCCCCGCGCTGCAATCGGCCAGCCTCAAGATCGACGCCTGGAACACCGACCAGGCCCCGCTGCTGATGCAGGCCTGGCCCCAGGCCTTGCCGGTGTTCCTCACCCGTGAGCCGCTGGCTGTGCTGGTGTCGCAAATGCAGGAGCGCGCCTTTTACCTGGTGCCTGGCGCCTTTGGCCCCAGCTTTGGCCTACCGGGCCTGAGCCTGCTGGAGCAGGCCACCATGCCGCCCGAGCAGTACTGCGCCCGCATGCTGGGCCGCATCTATGCCGACATGGCCCGCGTCGCCGATCCGGCGCAAGCGCTGGTGCTGGACCATGCCCAGCTGCCCGAGGCCATCGAGCAGCTGGTGCTGCCACGGCTGGCTTGGCAGCCCGATGCCCCTGCGATGCGCGCCCTGCGCGAGCGCCTGTCGCGCCACGGCAAACGGCCCCATGAGCCCTTTGCCCAGGACACCAATGACAAACATGCCAAGGCCAACGCCGCACTGCGCGCGCTGGCCGAGCAATGGATGGCCCCCCATTACCAGCAATTACGGGCCCGGTGCGAAGCCCATGACCGCGCAGAGACTCTCACCGAGGCCGCTATATGACCATGATCCCAAGACGCCATTTTCTCGCCTCCACCAGTGTGGCCGTCAGCACCGCAGGCGGCTGGGGCGCTGCGCAGGCGCTTGCCCCTGATGCCCTGGCCCCGAAGGCCTCCAAGGCCTGGCAACTGCTGGCCGTCGCTCCCCAGTCACACAAAGTGGCCGATCTGGGCTCGGACTACCGCCGGGGCCTGGAGCTGGGCCTGGCCCAGCGTCCCGAGGTCGCTGTACAGCTGCACTGGGTGGAGGCCCCACCCACCCCCAACCGCGCCGCCCGCAGCATCATGGCTGCGATGGATCAGCTGCCCCAGCTGCATGGTGTTGTCGGCTGGATGCCGCCCACCGTCGAAGCCAAAGTAGCCGCCCATGCGCAGCCCCTGGGCTTGCCACTGTGGGCCAGCGATACCGGCGCCGATCTGCCTGCCGCCGCCAAGCCTGGCCAGCCCCAGGCTGTCGTGCGCCATAGCCTGGACTTGTGCGGCAGCGCTGCGCAGCTGGCGCAGGCCGTTTACCAACAGCTAGGGCCTCGCGCCGTGCTGGCTGTTGGGCAGATGGAAGGCGGCTATGACTTTGTCTATAGCTTCGAGCATGCCTACCGCGCGCTAGGTGGACGGGTGCTGGCCCGCCATGTGGGTCAGCATGGACCACAAGCCGAGGAATTCGACGGCCTGCGCACTGCCATTTTTAGCCACCGGCCTGATGCCGTTGTGGCCTTGTACTCCGGCCCGCAGTTGACCCGCTTTGCCCGCTGGTGGCAGGCGCATGCCCAGTCACAAGGTGCTTGGGGACTGGCTGGTTTTCCGTGGCTGGAGGATGTACATACCGGCGGTAATACCATCACTGCTGGCACTTGGCCCAGCGCCGCTCAGGCTGAGCCGGTTTGGAAGCAACGTTTTGAGCGGGTTGGATTGCCTTGGACCGCTGCGGCCTTGCTTGGCGCCGAAGCGGGATACAGCATTGCGGCTGCATTTGATAACCCTGCTCAACAGCCCTTCGCTGCTGCGTTGCGCCAGCGTTGGCAAATGGCGGTGCGACAGGGTCCACGCGAAAGCAGTTCGCGCGATATCGCCTCGACCACCAACATGCACAACCGCCCTATGACCCCTCTTGTCAGCGGATGGCTCAACGGCTATCTGCAAACCTAACAACATCAAAGGAATCGACCATGGAACCGTTTGTAAGCCAAATCATGATGTTCGGGGGCAATTTTGCCCCACGCGGTTGGGCCTTGTGCTGGGGGCAGCAAATCGCCATCGCCCAAAATCCGGCTCTGTTCTCGTTGCTGGGGACCACCTATGGCGGCAATGGTCAGACGACCTTTGCGCTTCCTGACTTGCGTGGTCGGGTACCTGTGGGTATGGGTACAGGGCCTGGACTTGCCAATATCACTCAAGGAGAAGTTGCAGGATCTCAGAACGTCACACTGCTTGTGTCAAATCTCCCCCCTCAGAACAACCCTCTACGGGTTAGCACCTCAGCCGGCACGCTGCAAACACCGGTTGACGGCGCATTCCTTGCGCAATCTAACCAGCGAGACGCACAATTCATCGCAGGCGGTCAGCAAGGTACAACAGTCGCTTTAGGTGGAATTAACCCTGTGGGCAATGGAGTGCCGATTTCCGTCATGCAGCCCTATCTGGGCGTCAATTTCATCATCGCCCTGGAAGGCGTCTTCCCCTCGCGCAACTGAGCATTGGGCATGTCAGCAGCAGCCCGCTCAGCCGGGCCGCTTCAGATCCAAGCCCAGCGCGTTCAAATACGCCAGCACAGCCCCCAGCGCAGCCTCGGGCGCCAGACCTGCGCCTTGCAAATGCAGCTCCGGCTGCAGCGGCCGCTCATAAGGGCTGTCGATACCGGTAAAGTCGCGCAGCTCGCCACGCCGGGCGCGGGCATACAGGCCCTTGGGATCGCGTGCCTCACATACGGCCAAGGGCGTATCGACAAATACCTCGACAAAGGCGCCGGGCGCAAACAAGGCCCGCGCCTGTGCCCGGTCTGCCGCAAAGGGCGAGATGGCAGCCACGATGACCACCAGGCCCGCATCGACCATCAGCCGCGCCACATGGGCCATGCGGCGGATATTTTCTGCCCGCGCCTCGGCGCTGAATCCCAGATCGGCATTGAGCCCATGGCGCAGGTTGTCACCATCGAGCGCATAGGTATGGCAGCCGCGCTGGTGCAAGGCCCCCTCCAGCGCATGGGCCAGGCTGGTCTTGCCCGAGGCCGACAAGCCCGTGAGCCAGATGCAGCAGGGCGCATGGCCCATCAGCGCGGCGCGCTGCGCCGGCAGCACCGCTTGGCCTGGCGGAAAGATGGAGGCAGCGGAATCGGGTCGGCCGGTCATTCGGCAGGCTCCATCTTGGTAGGCTCACGGCGCATGGTCCAGTACAGCCCATCACTTGGCAGCTGCACAAAGCCCAGCCGCAGATATAAATGGCGCGCCCGGTTTTGGGGCTCCACACTCAGCGCCAGCGGCTGCCACTGCGCATCGGCGCGTTCACACAGCCAGTGCATCAGCAGGCTGCCCAGCCCTTGGCCGCGCTGCGTCGCCATCAGCGAGATATCGACCACCCGCAGTGCATCCGGGCTGTCATCCACGATCAGCCGCCCTACAGGCAGGCCATCCCGCTCGACCAGGTAATGCACCGCCTCAGGGTAGTAGCTGCGGTAGTGCTGACTTTGAAAATCAAACTGCGACTGGCAAAAGGCATCCATCGCCTCGGGGGGCCAGCCGGTGACCGCCAGCTCGTCGCTGCGCACATCGCGGTAGAGCGCGCGCAAAAACGCTGTGTCTGATGCTTGCGCCTGGCGCAGCTGCAAGCTACCCAGCCGCAGGGCCGCAGGCAGCTCAGAGTGCATGGCTGAATTGGGCTTCGTAGTACACGCCTTGTGCATCGACCCCGGTGGCGGACACCATGATCGCAAAGTCGCCCCAGTCCGCATGGCGTGCGCGGTAGGTCTGGCTGGGCAGCAAAGGCGTGGGCGGGCCCTGGAAATTGAGCCGGTATGCGGCCATGCCGGGGGCAGCGCGGCTTTGCTGCTCATAAGCCGTTACCAGCAGCGGAATCTGCTGCGTCTGGCCGGCAGTGTCCCCCGCCAGAAAGACCAGCGACTGGCCCTGGAGCTGGCTGGCCATCTCCTGCGTCAACACCCGTGACCATACGGCGTCATCCAGTTGGTAAGTGGCTTCTGGCAAGGTCATACAGGGGCAGCAAACGCAGTCCGTGGTGGCAAGAGCGCCATTCTATCGCCGGGCCTGCAGGCTGCGCCAGCGGATAAGTGACCTGGGATCAGCCTCGCATCTCCGCTTTCACGACCACCCACAGCCCCAACAACACCGCTGCCAACCCCACCCAAGCCACCCAGGGCTGGTGCTCGCCCACAATCCACACGGCCAGCACAAAGGCCGCCACCGGTTCAATCAGGCTGAGCGCTACCCCCGTGGGCCCGGAGATATGGCGCAGGCCCATCGAGAACAGCAAGTGCGCAATGCCCGAGACAACGGCGCCCAGGTAGACGACCACCAGCACGGCAGACAGGCTCCACTGCGGCAGGCCTGCATACAGCGCGGCCACCGGCAGCGCCAGCAGCGCAGCGCCGCTGAATACATAGAAGTTCACCACCTTGGGGGGCATATGGCTGACCAGGCGCTTGTTGACCAGCGCATAGCCGGCATAGGACAGCCCGGCCAGCAGGCACAGCGCCAGCCCGGGCCAGGAGACCTGGCTGCTGGCGCCCTCGCCCATCACCATGGCCACGCCGCCGGCCACGCTGACCAAGGTGCCCAGCCACCACAAGGGCGACAGTGGCGCGCGCAGCACCACCGCCTGCAGCAGGCCCGCCCAGATGGGGCTGCTGCCAATGGCCACGGCCGTGCCAACGCCCACGCCCGCCATCTGCAAGCCGGCGTAGAAGAACACGCTGTAGCCGCCAATGCCCAGTGATGCCCAGAAAAACGAGGACAGCGGCAGCCCTGCCTGGCGGGGGCGCAGCACCAGGCTGCCCGTGCTGCCGCGCCGGTCCCACAGCAGGCTCAGGCCCAAAAATGCTGCGGCCACGGCCAGCTGCGCCGCACCCACCCAAAACGGCGACAGCCCCGCCGCCCCCAGGTACTGGGCGGTGCCGCTGGTGCCCCACAGCACGCCGGCAATGGCGACCAGCGCAATACCTTGCGCAGAGGCGCTGAAAAACGAAGAACGGGCGGGAGATGCCATGCTGCTGGATGTCTGTGTCATGCCGCTATGGTGCCGCGACGGGGCCCGGGCAAATGTCGAGAAACGCTTATGCCTGCGCTGCCCAATGTACCCAACGTGCCCAGGGCATTAAGGATCGTCTGCAAGACCCTCGCCCAATGGGATGGACGCGGATCAGATTGAGACGCAAGGCGTCTTTTGCAGTCGAGCTGTAGCTATTGACAAGGAAGACAACGCAGCGGATCGCCCGAGCCCGCGTTCAGACCACGGCAGGGAGTTTTGCAGAGGGTCCTTAACCGCCCGCGCCCTTGCGCAGGCTGCGGCTGCCCACCCCGCGATCGCGCCGCAGCGCATAGGCCAGCGCGCTGGCGGTGCTGTAGCCGCAGCGCAAGGCCGTGGTCTCCAGTGGCTGGCCGGCGGCCAGCGCCTGGCTGGCCTCGGTCAGGCGCAGGTCGCGCAGCCATTGCTGGGGGGTGCTGCCGGTCAGCTCTTGCCAGCGCACATGAAAGCGCTGCGGGCTCAGGTGGGCCAGGGCTGCCAGCTGCGGGGTGCGCCAGTCACCCGCCAGATCGGCCCGCACTACAGCAGTGATGGCCTGTACATCGAGTGCGCGGCGCAGCAGCAGCGCCGGCGTTTGCTGCACCCAGGCCACATGGGCCTGGGCCACCGTCAGCGCCGAGGCATGGGTGGCCAGCCATTCGCGCGGCGGGACGGCAAAACGCCGCATCTGTGCAAAGTTCGCCCCATCGGGCACATCCACCACGGCCAGCGCGCTGCCCCGCTGGGCCAGGTAGGCGTGGGTGGCGCCCGCCGGTATCACCACGCCACTGGCGGTATCCACATAGGCGGCCTTGCCGTCTACCTCCAACTCCATGCGCCCGGCCAGCGCATACAGCAGCTGCACATGGTCATGGCTGTGCGCCTGCTGCTCGCCTTCGTAGTGGCGAACAGAGTAGTCGGGAGCCAGCAAGCGGTGGGGGGAGTGGTCGGCCATGGCAGCAGCGGTGCATCAGTGCATAGGGGCACAGTGTAGCCAAGCGGTGGCCGTTGCCGTCTGTTGCGCCGCTTGGCCAGGTCAGCAGCGCGGATCAGCGTATATTGGCGCATTGTCCGGGCTTGGCCTGGGCGTCCCTCGATTTACTGCACTGCCCCGTCCGCATGGCCGACACCTCTTCGCCCACCCCCTCGTCCGCTACCGCACCTGCTGCCCGCCGCTCCTGGGCGGACACGTTCCGCGTCTATACCGAGCCGGCCAGCCTGCGCATGCTGGCGCTGGGCTTCTCTGCCGGCCTGCCGCTGGTGCTGGTGCTGGGCACCTTGTCGTTCTGGCTGCGCAAGGCGGGGATTGACCGCAGCACCATCGGCTACCTCAGCTGGGTAGGCCTGGTCTATACCGGCAAATGGATCTGGTCGCCCTTGGTCGACCGGCTGCCGCTGCCGGGCCTCACGCGGCTGCTGGGGCGCCGGCGCAGCTGGCTGCTGCTGGCTCAGGGCCTGGTGATTGCCGGCCTGCTGGGAATGGCCTGGGTCGATCCGCAGCAAAGCCTGAACCCGGTCATCTGGTGTGCGCTGGCCGTGGCTTTTGGTTCGGCCACCCAAGATATTGCGCTCGATGCCTACCGGATCGAATCGGCCGATGCCGAACGCCAGGCCGCGCTGGTCGCCACCTACCAGACGGGCTACCGCATCGCGATGATCTGGGCCGGCGCCGGCGTGCTGTGGCTGGTGGCGCTGGGCCTGCAAGCAGGCGCGGGCGACTACCAGCGCGAGGCCTGGAGCTTTGCGTATATGGTGATGGCCGCGTCGATGCTGGTGGGCGTGGTCACCGTTCTGCTGTCGCCCGAGCCGGCGGCCAAGGCCATAACCCCCGCCCGCAATGCTGCCGAGTGGCTGCAAGAGGCGCTGGTGGCCCCGTTTGCTGACTTTATCGGCCGCTATGGCTGGAATGCGGCGCTGATCCTGGCCTTGATTGGTATCTACCGCATCTCGGATGTGGTGATGGGCATCATGGCCAACCCTTTCTATGTGGACATGGGCTACACCGAGGCCGAAGTCGCCTCGGTCAGCAAGATCTTTGGCGTCATCATGACCTTGGTGGGCGCGTTTATTGGTGGTGTGATCTCCATGCGCATCGGTGTGATGCGGGTGCTGATGCTGGGCGCCGTGCTGTCGGCCGGCAGCAACCTGCTGTTTGCCTGGCTGGCCACCCGTGGGCATGACCTGGTGGGCCTGAT
The DNA here is from genome assembly GCF_024809975.1 of Comamonas sp. BIGb0152. Lineage (GTDB taxonomy): Bacteria > Pseudomonadota > Gammaproteobacteria > Burkholderiales > Burkholderiaceae_C > Comamonas. The sequence goes on along the minus strand of NZ_JANUDY010000005.1, from coordinate 361,196 downwards.
TGCCGTGGTCAGCGCCGACAACCTGGCCGGCGGCATTGCGTCGGCCGCCTTTATCGCCTACATGTCGAGCCTCACCAATGTGAACTACTCGGCCACCCAGTACGCGCTGTTCAGCTCGATGATGATGGCGCTGCCGAAGTGGATTGCCGGGTTCTCGGGCGTCTATGTGGACCATTTCGGCTATGCGCAGTTCTTTGTCTCCACGGCGCTGCTGGGGGTGCCGGCGCTGGTGCTGGTCTGGCTGGCCTCGCGCATCACGCCGGTGCCGGGCAGGTCATAAAGAGGTTGACAGGGCCAGGGCTGCGGTTTACCAAACTTTACGGCGGGGACAATCCGGCGCGACCCCAGCGTGCCACGATGGCCCTCTATAGCAAAATCTGCGGGTCCACCCGCCCATAACCATGACTGCCATGCATACCCACCAACTGTTGATGATCGAAGATGACGAGCGTCTGGCCAATATGGTGAGCGAGTATCTGGCCCAGTCGGGGCTGCAGGTCAGCCACATGGCCGATGGCGCCAGCGGCCTGGCGGCCTTGCAGGACCCGGCCAACGGCCAGTCGCCCGACCTGGTCATCCTCGATTTGATGCTGCCCGATCTAGACGGCCTGGAGGTCTGCCGCCGTATCCGCACCTTGAGCGGCGCCGCCGCCCAGGTGCCTATTTTGATGCTCACCGCCAAGGGCGACCCGATGGACCGCGTCATTGGCCTGGAAGTGGGCGCCGATGACTACCTGCCCAAGCCCTTTGAGCCGCGCGAGCTGCTGGCCCGCATCCGCGCCATCTTGCGCCGCCGCGTCGATGGGGGCAGCGCCGCAGCCCCCGCCAGCCAGGTGCTGCGCTTTGGCAGCCTGGAGATCGACCGCGATGCCCGCGCCGTCACCATCAGCGGCAAGGCGGCCGACCTGACCAGCTACCAGTTTGACCTGCTGGTCACCTTGGCCGAGCGGGCCGGCCGCGTGCTCAGCCGCGACCAGATCATGGAAGCCGTGCGCGGCCGCGAACTTGAAGCCTTTGACCGCTCCATCGATGTACACATGGGCCGCATCCGCGCCGCCATCGAGGCCGATGCCAAGAACCCGCGCCGCATTCTGACGGTGCGCGGCGTCGGCTACGTGTTCGCCAAACAGCAGGACTGAGGCCCCGACCTAGCGCTTCTTCCTCCGCATGCATCTGTACAAATACTTCGCCGAGCGGCTTTATCTGCGCATCTGGCTCACCGTGGTGGGCGGCGTGGCCGTGCTGATCCTGGTGATTGGCTGGGCCTGGCAAGCGGCTGCAGAGAAAAATGCCACGCCCATGCAGCCGCCCGCGCGTGAGCTGCTGATCCGCAGTGCCGATGGCACGGTGCTGCTGCATGGCGAGGCGGTGCGCCAGCCCGGCGACCCCAGCGAGCTGGTGCTCTACCTGATCGAGGACGACCAGGGCCGAGCCTACGAAATGGAGTTGCAGCGCCGCTCGGGCCGGGGTGAAGGCCACCGCCCGCCCCCGCCCAACCTGAGCCCCTGGTGGTTCTGGGTCAAGCCGCCATTTGGTTTCTTCTGGATGCTGGGCCTCATTGGCGTCGTCGTCGTCGTCGGCGTGTTCCCCATCATCCGGCGCCTGATGGGCCGGCTCGAAGCGCTGCGCAAAGGCGTCAAGCAGTTTGGCGATGGCGATCTGTCGGTGCGGCTCGATGTGCGTGGCAATGACGAGGTCAGCGATCTGGCCCAGCAGTTCAATGCCGCTGCCGCCCGCATCGAGGCGCTGGTGCAATCGCACAAATCGCTGCTGGCCAACTCCTCGCATGAGCTGCGCAGCCCCCTGACCCGTATCCGCATGGGCGTGGAGCTGATGGGCGACAAGCCCTCGCCCACCTTCAAGCAAGAGATCCAGCGCAATATTGCCGAGTTGGACCAGCTGGTCGACGAAATCCTGCTGGCAAGCCGCCTGGGCGCCCGGGAGGCGGATATGGGCGCCACCGAGATGATCGACATCATCGGCCTGTGCGCCGAAGAATGTGCGCGGGTGGAGGCCGATCTGGAAGTGGCCGACATGCATGGCGATGCCATCGAGGTGCGCGGCATTGCCAAGCTGCTGCGCCGCGCCGTGCGCAACCTGCTGGAAAACGCCCGCCGCTACTCCCAGGGCCCGATCACGCTGTTTTTGGACAAACAGGGCGCGTTTGCTGAAATCCGCGTGGCTGACCGGGGGCCGGGTGTGCCGCCTGACCAGCGTGAACGTATTTTTGAATCTTTCTACCGCATGCCCGGCGCCAGCGAACGCCATGGCGGTGTGGGCCTGGGCCTGGCCCTGGTGCGCTCGATTGCGGAACGCCATGATGGCAGCGTGCATTGCGAGGGGCGAGAAGGCGGTGGCGCGGTCTTTGTGCTGCGCCTGCCGCTGGCACCGCTGGCACGCCCGGCCTTGGCCGAAGCGCTGCCCCCGCCCAGCGTTTGACAGCCGTTCAAGCGCTTCATCCAGGGTCTCGCCGACTGGCCGAGGCCCTTTTTTATACCCGCGCGCTCAGAACGCCACGCCCGAGCGCAGCGCGATATTGGCATACGGTGTGCACTCGCCGGTACGCACCACGGCCACGGCTTGGCGGCTCATGGCCTTGAATGCTTCGTGCGAGACGCATTGCGGCGCGCTGGGCAAACCGTCCGCCTGGCGCTGCTGGTACCAGGCCGGCAGTTGCTGCTGGCCATCCAGGCATTCGTTGGCGACGATGGCGGTCTCCACCTGCAGCTCGCTGAGCACGGCCTGCAGCACCTGGTCCAAGCTCGGCACACCCCGCGCGACGGCCAGGTCCACCCGGCGTACACCGGGGGGCACCGGCAAGCCGGCATCGCCAATCACCAACATGTCGCCATGGCCCATGCCGGCGATGATCTGCGACAGCTCGATATTCAACAGCGCAGCACGCTTCATACGGGACTCCAGAGGCTGGCTTCGGTGCGGCTGGCCACCTCGGCATGAAAGGGGATGGAAGGCTGCGCGCCAGCGCGGGTGACGCAAATGCCTGCGGCACGGATGGCCCACTGCGTGGCCTCATCCAGGCTGGCACCGGAGGCCAGCTGCACGGTGAGTGCGCCCAAAAAGGTGTCGCCTGCAGCGGTGGTATCGACCGCCTGCACCTGGGGGGCACGGTGCCAGTGGGCGGGGGCTTCAGCACCCGCTGGCGAGTTCGCATCGCAGCAAACGGCGCCCTGGCTGCCCAGGGTCACCACCACCTGGCCGGTGCCCTTGGCCTGCAGCCAGCGGGCGGCACGGGCCGCGCTCTCGGGGCTGTCCACCTCGCTGCCGCTCAGTTGCGCCGCCTCGGCTTCGTTGACCACCAGCACATCGATGGCCGGCCACCAGGCATCGGGCAAGGGCTGCACCGGCGAGGGGTTGAGCACGGTTTTGCAGCCCACGGCGCGCGCGCTGCGCAAGGCCTGGTCCACCTCCTGCATGGGGGTCTCGAACTGCAGCACCACATAGGCGGCATCCTGCAGCAGCGGGCGCAGCACGGGCTCACTCACCTGCAGGCGCAGGTTGGCGCCGGGCACCACGACAATCTGGTTCTGGGCACTGTCGTCCACACTGATGACGGCCACGCCCGTGGCATCGCGCGCGCTGCGCTGCACATGCTGCACATCGATATGGTCGGCCACCAGGCCGGCCAGCAGCTGGTCGGCATAGGCGTCCTCGCCCACGCAGGACAGCAGGCTGACGGCCGCGCCCTGGCGCGCGCAGCTGACGGCCTGGTTGCCGCCCTTGCCACCCGGCACCTGGCTGAGCGACTGGCCCAGCATGGTCTCGCCGGCGCGCGGCATATGCGGCACGCGCAGCACCAGGTCCATGTTCAAACTGCCCAGCACCACGATACGGGGGGCCTGGCTCAAGATAGGCACATTCACAGGGTTTCTCCACTCACAATCGGCACGGCGGCCCGGGCCACCGCCCTGCTGCTCTCCCGGGTCACCAGGGCGGGCACCAGCAGCTGCGTCGCGGCCGCTACCGGCTCCGTGCTGCGGCCCAGCTGGATGCGCTCCAGCAGCCAGGCCAACGCCTGCTCGGCCATGGCCTGGGTGGGCTGGGCCACCGTGGTCAGCGCCGGCTGGGTGTAGCCAGCCAGTTCGATATCGTCATAACCCACCACGGCCACATCACGGGGCACCTGCAGGCCCGCCTCATGCACGGCGCGCAGCGCGCCCATGGCCATCAGGTCGTTGCAGGCAAACACGGCCGTGGGCCGGTCGGCTGGACGGTCGCGCAGCAGGCGCCGCATCGCCACATAGCCGCCATTGGCGGTGAAATCACCATGCACCAGCAGATCGGCGGGCAAGCCCACCAGCTGCAGCGCCTGGCGCCAGCCCTGCACGCGCTGCTCGCTGGATTGCAGATCCTGCGGACCGCCCAGGCAGGCAATGCGCTTGCGGCCCAGGCCCATCAGATGCTGGGTGGCCAGCATGCCGCCTTGCACATGGTCGGTCTGCACGCAGGGGCGATCCAGGCCGGCAATGGCCCGGTCGATCAGCACCATCGGCAAGGCGGTTTGCGCCAGGTGCTGCGACATCAGCGCATCATCGCTGGTCGAGGCCACGATCAGGCCATCGACCCGCTTTTGCGACAGCACATCCAGGTAGACCTGCTGGCGTCCGGCATGGTTATCGGTATTGCACAGCAGCAGCGCGTAGCCGGCGGCAAAACAGGCGTCTTCTACCGCGCGTACCAGCTCGGCAAAGTAGGGGTTGGAGTTGTCCGGCACCAGCATGCCAATGGTGTGCGTGGCATTGATCTTGAGGCTGCGCGCCACAGCGCTGGGCACATAGCCCAGGGTCTGCACCGCTTCGATCACCCGCTCCTGCGTGGCAGGCAGCACCGCGCGTGTCTTGTTGAGCACATGCGAGACGGTGGTAACGGACACGCCCGCCAGGCGTGCCACATCCTTGATACTGCTCATCACCACCGGTCAGGCCCGGTGTGCGGCACGGCGCTGGCGCACCGTATCGATGATCACGGCCACCACGATCACGGCGCCGGTGATGATGCGCTTGGCCGGCTCGCTGGCACCGATCTGGGCCAGGCCCGCTTCCAACACGGCAATGATCAGCACGCCAAAGAAGGTGGCGATCACCGAGCCGCGCCCGCCCATCAGGCTGGTGCCGCCAATCACCACGGCGGCAATCACCTGCAGCTCCATGCCGCTGCCGGCGTTGGGGTCAGCGGCCTCCAGACGGGCCGATTGCATCAGGCCGGCCAGGCCGGCGAGCAAGCCGGTCAGCGCAAACACCAGAATGCGGATAGGTCGCGGATCGATACCGGCCAGGCGCATGGCCTCTTCATTGGTGCCAATGCCGATCACATAGCGGCCAAACACGGTGCGGGTGAGCACAATCTGGCCCAGCAACACCACCACGATGGCGATGACAAAGGCGGCCGAGACGCCCTGGGCAATGGGCGCCGCCAGACCCGAGATGGCATCGCCCACATACTGGGTGCGCGAGTCGGTAACCAGGTAGGCCGCGCCGCGCAAGGCTTCGAGCATGCCCAGCGACACAATGAAGGTCGGCAGGCGCCAGGCCACCGAGATAGAACCCAGCACCGCGCCGCAAAGCAGGCCGCACAGCAAGCCCAAGGCGCCAGCGGCCCAGGGGTTGAGGCCCCAGACCAGGATGGCCTGGGCCGCCACGGCGGCCGACAGCGCCAGCACCGATCCCACCGACAGGTCAATGCCCGCCAGGATCAGCACAAAGGTCATGCCCACGGCCATCACCGCCAGTGCGGGGATCTCGTTGGCAATGGTGACAAAGGTTTCCTTGCTCCAGAAATACTCGCTCAAAAAGCTGAACAGCGCGACCATGGCGGCCAGCACCAGCAGCAGGCCCACATAGGTGCCCCAGGCCTGCATGGGGCCTGAAGACAGCTTGGGGCTGGTGGTGGCGGACGATGTGGTCGCGCTCGGCGGCGCGGAAAGGGGGGTGGTCATGGCTGGGTCCTCTTGCCTGCTCTTTTATTCGGGGGTGGCAGCCTGTGCTGCCGGGTGGGCAGACGGGGCCGCATCCACATTGCCAAACGCGGCGGCCAGCAGTTGCTGGTCGCTCCAGTGGCCGCGCTCAAACACGGCGACCAGCTCGCCATCGTGCATCACGCCAATGCGGTCGCACATGGCCATCAACTCGCGCAGGTCGCTGGAGACCATCAGCACGGCCTTGCCGTCATCGCACATGCGGTCGATCTCGTGGTAGATATCGGCGCGGGCGCCCACATCCACGCCGCGTGTGGGCTCATCGAGCAGCAGCACATCGCAGGGCTGGTGCAGCCAGCGGGCAAACACCACTTTTTGCTGGTTGCCACCGCTCAAGGTGGAGACGGCCTGCTCGGCGCTGCGCGAGCGTATGCGCAGGCGTTCGACAAAATGGCGCGCCACTTCGCTCTCTTGGGCGCGCTGCAACCAGCCGCCGCGCGCAATCTTGTGCATGCCCGCCAAGGTGGTGTTGGCGCGGATCGATTGCGACAGCAGCAGGCCTTGCGACTTGCGGTCCTCGGTCACCAGGCCAATGCCCGCGCGGATGGCCTGCACCGGGCTGGACCAGTTGGGTGCCACGGTTTGCGTGGGGGCCGTGCTGCCAGCGGCATGCAGGCTGATTTCGCCTTGCTCGGCACGGTCGGCACCAAACAGCAGGCGCACCAGCTCGGTACGGCCGGAGCCGACCAAACCGGCCAGGCCCATGATCTCGCCCGCATAGAGCGACAGGCTGACGCCGCGCACTTGCGTGCCGCGTTGTAGCTGCTTGGCCGACAGGCGCAGCGCACCGCGCTTGCGGCGCGGCCGGCCTTCGTTGTCCTGCACGGCATGGCCCACCATGCGTTCGACCAATTCATGCTCTTGCACGCCCTGCATGGGGCGCACATCGACCAGGCGGCCATCGCGCAGCACGGCCACACGGTCGGCAATGCGCTGCAGCTCTTCCAGGCGGTGCGACACATAGACCAGGGCCACGCCCCGGGCCTTGAGCAGCGCAATCTGCGTGAACAGGTGCTCGGTCTCCTTGAGCGTGAGCATGGCGGTGGGCTCATCGAGCACCAGCACCCGGGTGCCGTCCTGCAGATTGCGGGCAATCTCTACCATCTGCTGCTGGCCAATGCCCAGCTGCGAGACCGGCGTGTCCGGGTCGATATGCGCCATGCCGATCTTGGCCAGCTGGGTGCGGGCCAGGGCACGCATCGCTGCATGGTCCAGCCAGCCCAGCTTGTGGGGCAGGCGCCCCAGCAGCAGGTTCTCCGCCACCGTCAAGGTGGCCACCAGGCCCAGCTCCTGCATCACCATGCGCACGCCCTGGCGCTCGGCATCGCGGCGCGAGGTGGGTGCAAAGGCCTTGCCATCGAGCTGCATCTGGCCCTGCGATGGATCCACCAACCCGCACAGCATCTTGGACAAGGTGCTCTTGCCCGCGCCGTTCTCCCCGGTCAGCGCCATCACCTCGCCGGCATGCAGATCCAGGCTCACGCCCTCCAGCACCAAGGTGCCGGAGTAAGCCTTGCCCATCTGCTGCAAACGCACGCGGGGTGTGCTGGCGCCTTGCGCCTCAGTCATAGCCATGGTGCGCGCCGTTGTTACTTGCTGTCCTTGGTCACCAAGGCCACATCGGTCTTGACCTCGGCAGGCAGCTCGCTCTGCTTTTTCTTGTCGGCCAGGGCCTTGAGCGCCATCTCGATGCCGAACACGGCCTGCTTGGCGGCGTACTGGTCGGCGGTGGCCAGCACACGGCCGTCCTTGAGCATGGGCTTGATGGCGGCGATATTGTCATAGCCCACCACCTGCACCTTGCCGGTGCGACCAGCAGCCTTGACCGCAGCGACCACGCCCAGCGCCATGCTGTCGTTGCCCGCCATGATGGCCTTGAGATCGGGGTGCTCGCGCAGCATGCCGGCGGCCACGGTGTTGCCCTTGTCGATTTCCCACTGGCCCGACTGCAGGCTGACCACATTGATGCTGGCGGCCTTCATCGCATCCTGGAAGCCCAGGGTGCGCTGCTGGGCGTTGAAGGTGGTGGAGACGCCTTCGACAATGCCCACCTTGTCACCGGCCTGCAGTTGCTTGCCCAGGTAGTCGCCCACCAACTTGGCGCCAGCACGGTTGTCCGGGCCGACGAAGGGCACGTTCAGGTCCTTGCTCTTGAGCGCATCGGCATCGAGCTTGTTGTCGATGTTGATGATCAGCACGCCCTTGTCTGCCGCATTTTTGAGCACCGACACCAGGGCCTTGGAATCGGCCGGTGCGATCACGATGGCCTGCACACGCTGGGCCACCATCTGCTCAACCATCTTGATCTGCGCTGCCGTATCGGTTTCGTCCTTGATGCCATTCGCCACCAAGGTGTACTGGGCGGCATTGGCTTTCTGGTGCGCCTTGGCCCCGTCTTCCATGGTGCGGAAGAACTCGTTGGCCAGCGATTTCATCACCAGGGCCACCTTGGGCTTGTCAGCCGCAACGGCTTGGTGGGAAAAACCAGCCACGGTGGCCAATGCCAGCGCAGCAGTCAGGGTACGGCGGGTAAAGCGCATGAGAGATGTCTCCGAAAGTTGTTGTGCATCACGCAGCCGATCTACAGCAATAGCCGCGAGATGCCGCATGTTTGCATAGGCGCAAACGTTTGCGCCCCGGAGTTTACCCCAAGGTCAAACAATGTTTCACGAGTTGGACATGCGGGTGGAAAGGCCCCTTGGCAACCGCTGCGCCACCGCTGGGCAACCGCTTTGCAGCCGCCTGCCAGCGGACGTCCGGCGGCTCAACCCCGGTGCGGGTGGCGCCAGACCATGCCGGCCAGAATCACCATGCCCAGCACCAGCGCCGCGCCCGCAGCCGCCAGGCCGTAGGCAAAGCCCTGCTGGGTACTGGCGCTGTGGGCCAGCATCCAGGCCACCATGGGGGGGCCCACAATTTGGCCCAGGCCATAGGCGGCGGTCAGCAGGCCCGGAAAGCTGCTGAGCGCACTGGGCCAGATGCGGCGCGCCTCTTGCAGCGCAAAAAAGGTCAGCGCGGTAAACGGCAGGCCCAGCAAGAAGCTGCCCAGCGAAAAGCCCAGCGGCGTAGGCCACAGCGCGCTGATGGCAATCGACACCGCCTGGATGCCGTAGCCCGCCATCAGCAGGCGGCGCCGGTCCCAGCGCGCGGGCAAAAGGGTGGAGAGGTAAGCGCCCAGCGCCACGCCCCCGCCAAACATGGGCCAAAACAGATCCGGCCAGATGGAATCGGCTGGCAGCGCGCCGCGCGCAATCACCGGCAGGTAGGTGGCGGTGACGATATAGCCCAGGCCCGCCAGGCTGTAGGCCAGGGTCAGCAGCAGCCGGTCGGCAGGGCCCTCCGGCGCGGCCACCACCGCTGCGCCGGGCTGGGTATGGGCAGGCGGCGGCGCCAGCGGCCCGCGCACCACCGTCATCACCATCAGCCACAGCACCACGGCCAATAGCGCAAAGGCCAGCCAGGCACTGACCGCATGCCAGCCAGCCGCCACCATGGCGCTGGTGGCCAGGCCCGTGAGCGCAATGCCAATGCCAGGGCCGCAAAACAGCAAGCCGCCCATCTGCGGCCGCCCCAAATGCGCCAGCTGCGACATGCACCACAAGGTGATATTGAGAAACACCACGGCACTGGCCACCCCGGAGACAAAACGCAGGCTGGCCCAGCCCCCGGGCCAGTTCAGCGCCATGGCCGCCGTCAGCACCGCGGTGATAAACAGCCACCAGTGCACCATGCGCGAGGGGTGCAGCCGCTGCATCCAGCCCGGGGCCACCCAGGGCAAGACCATGCAGACCAGGGAGCCGACAAAGTAGCCCAGGTAGTTGCTCATCGCCAGCCAGCTGCCCTGGGCCAGGTCGATGCTGCCGTCGTGCAGCATCATCGGCATCAAGGGGGTAAAGGCAAAGCGCCCCACGCCCATGGCCGAGGCCAGCGCCAGCATGCCGGCGACGGCCACCCACCAGGGGCGCTGGCCCCAAGGCAGCGATGGGGCGGGTGTGGAGGAAGAGACCGAAGAGCTGGCCGAGGGTGGCATGGTGCGGACCTGTTGCTTATGTATCTTTTTTGGAGATGCTATGTTAAATTAACATCTTCAAAAAAGATAGATACAAACGTGTTGGATCTCGCCACCCTCGCCATCTTTCAGCAGGTCATTGCCAGCGGCAGCATCACCCGTGCAGCGCAGCAGCTGGGCCGTGCCCAGTCGAATATCACCACCCGCATCCAGCAGTTGGAAGAGTCGCTGGGCGTGGCGCTTTTTGTACGCGAAGCACGGCGCATGGTGCTGACACCCGAGGGACAGCGCCTGCAGCGCTATGCCGACCAACTGCTGACCCTGGCCGAAGAGGCCACGCAAAGCCTGCGCGGCCAGCAGCCCAGCGGGCGGCTGCGCCTGGGCTCGATGGAGAGCACGGCCGCCGCACGCCTGCCGATGCCGCTGGCCGCCTTCCACCGCGCGCACCCGCAGGTGCAGCTGGAGCTGTCGACCGCCGCATCCCTGCAGCTGATGGAGCAGGTGCTGGACCACCAGCTCGATGCCGCGCTGGTGGCCTGGCCGCCGCCCGATGTGGATGCCCCACTGCCACTGGATCTGGTGCCGCTGTACGAAGAATCGCTGCAGCTGCTGCGCCCCGTCCAAACCCCGTCAGACAACCTTCCAGGCGGCCCGCCCACTGAGCTGCCGCGCACCCTGGCCGGTTTCAGCGAGGGCTGCACCTACCGCCGCATTGGTGAGCAATGGCTGGCGCAGGCCCATGGCACGGCCCCCACGCGGGTGTTGCAGCTGTCGTCGTACCACGCGATTGTGGCGGCGGTGGCGGCAGGCAGCGCCGTGGCCGTGGTGCCGCAGACCGTGCTGGATCTGCAGCGCAGGCCCTTGCCCGTACACAGCCAGCCACTGGCCACCTGCACCACCATGTTTGTGACCCGACAGGGCTATGCCACACCGGCCGTGCAGCAGCTGCTGGCCGTGCTGCAGGCAGCGGCCCCTACCCCTTTTTCACCACCGATGGAGACCGCATGACAAGCGTTTGGATGCAACAACTGGGCCTGCAGCTGCCCGTGGTGCAAGGCCCCATGACGGGCGCGGACAGCCCGGCGCTGGCCGCTGCCGTCAGCGCCGCTGGCGGCCTGGGCTCGCTGGGCTGCGGCATGCGATCGCCCCAGGCCATGGCCGAGGCGGCAGCGGCGGTGCGCGCGCAGACCGACCGGCCCTTTGCCATGAACCTGTTTGTGCAGGCCACGCCCACGCCCGAGGCCGCCACCGTGCAGCAGGCCTTGCAACGCCTGGCCCCGCTGTATGCGCGCTTTGGTGCCGAGCCGGCCCTGCCCGCGCAGTGGTGCGAAGACTTTGGCCAGCAGCTCGATGCGCTGGTCGCCTGCCGCCCGGCGGTGGCCAGCTTTACCTTCGGCATTCTCAGCGCCGCGCAGGTGCAGCGCCTGCATGGCGCCGGCTGCCAGGTCTGGGGCACGGCGACCACCGTGGCCGAGGCGCTGGCCTGGCAGACCGTGGGGGCCGATGCGGTGATCGCCAGCGGCAGTGAGGCCGGCGGCCACCGAGGCACCTTTTTGGCCGACTATGCCTCGTCCATGGTCTCCACCTTGCCCCTGGTGCGCGACTGCGTGCTACAGCTGCAAGTGCCGGTGATCGCGGCCGGCAGCATCATGGATGGCGCCGGCATTGCCGCTGCATTGGCGCTGGGCGCACAAGCGGTGCAAATGGGCACCGCCTTTTTGGTCTGCCCCGAATCGGCCATCAACACCGCCTACCGCGCAGCGCTGGCCGGGGCACAGGCCACCGACACGGTCACCACCCGCACCATCTCGGGCCGGCCCGCGCGCGGCATCCGCAATGCGATGATCGATGCGCTCGAAGCCGATGAAGCGGCGATACCGCCCTACCCGGTGCAAAACGCGCTGACAGGCGCGCTGCGCAAGCTCGCCGGCGCGGCGGGCGATGCGCAGTACCTGTCGCTCTGGGCGGGCCAGGGCGTGGCCCAGGCCAGAGCCCTGCCCGCTGCGCAACTATTGCAAAAGCTCAAAGAGGAGTGGCTGGCCGCTGGCGCACAATAGCGGCCATTGCCCGGCAGCCTGGTCCGGGCCTGCAAAGACTGCCTACCGTGAACACTGCCGCACCCTCTGCTCTCCCTTCCAACGCTGGCTCTGCCGCCACCCCCAGCACTCGCCCCGTTATCCTGTCCATCCAATCGCATGTGGCCTGGGGCTATGTGGGCAACTCGGCGGCGGTGTTTGCGCTGCAACGCCTGGGCTTTGAGGTGCTGCAGGTGCATACGGTGCTGTTCAGCAACCACACGGGCTATGGGCAGTTCCGGGGCCAGATCCTGAGCGCCGAACACATCCGCGAGATCCTTGCCGGCCTGCGCGAGCGCGGCGCGCTGCAAAAAGTGGGCGCCGTGCTCTCAGGCTACCTGGGCAATGCCGATACCGGCGCGGCCATCCTCGATGCCGTCAACGACATCCGCCATGCCAATCCGCAGCTGCGCTACCTTTGCGACCCGGTGATGGGCGATGTCGGCCGGGGGCTCTTCGTCAACCCGGCCATCCCCGATTTTCTGCGTGACCAGGCCATCCCGTTTGCCAACATCATCACGCCCAACCAGTTTGAGTTTGAGCTGCTCACCGGCGCCAAGCTGGCCAGCATCGATGAGGCCGTGGCCGTGGCGCGCCAGCTGCGCGGCCGGGGGCCGGACACCATCGTCATCACCAGCCTGGCCACCCCCGATATCGCCGCCGACCAACTGGGCACCCTGGCCGTCAACGGCCAAGGCGCCTGGCTGGTGACCACGCCGCGCATCGACCTGCACCCCTTGCCCAACGGCATGGGCGATGTGTTTGCCGCCACCTTGCTGGGCCGCTTGATGGATGGCCGCCCCTTGCCCGAGGCGCTGGCACTGGCCACTGCCACGCTGTACTCGCTGGTCAAGGGCACGGTGGCGGGCTCACGCGATCTGCCGCTGGTGGCCGCGCAGGCCCAGCTGATTGAGCCGGCTGCGCGCTTTACAGCGCAGCAAGTGGCCTGACCAGAGAATCCGCAACGGCATGTCGCATACAAGCTCCGTCCCCCGCCTACAGCTGCGCGCCTTTGTACCCGGCGATTTCGAGACCTACGCCCGCTACCACCGCCAGCCTGCCGTATACCGCTACCTCTATACCGAAGCCCCGCAGGAGCCCGCCGTGCTGCAGGCCCAGTTCGTGCGCGACGCGCTGCCCCAGCGCCTGGCGCAGGACGGCGACACGCGGCGCTATGCCGTGGTGCGCAGCAGCGATGGCTGCCTGCTGGGGGAGACCTTGCTCAAATTAGCCAGCGCCGCTGCGCGCCAGGCCGAGCTGGGCTATATCTTTGACCCCGCCCATGGCGGCCAGGGCTATGCCACCGAGGCGGTGGCGCTGACCTTGGCGCAGGGATTTGGGCCCTTGGGCTTTCACCGCATCTTTGCGCGCCTGGATGCCGCCAACCAAGGCTCGGTTGGCGTTGTCGAGCGCCTGGGCATGCGCCGCGAGGCCCATCTGATCGAGAACGACCAGTTCAACGGCCAGTGGGGCGATGAGTACATCTACGCGCTGCTGGCCCGCGAGTGGCACAGCCGCGCAGGCTGAAACACAGCCGCTGCGCTTGAACCGCCTGCTCAGTGCTTGGGATGCAGCGCCAACAGTGCGCGCTCACGTCCAATCAGCGCGCCCAGCAGCAGCACCAGCATGTAGACGTAAAACATGTGGCCGCTGTTGTGGGCAAAAAACACCTGGGTCAGGCCAAAACCCATGTAGCACAGCGGCACGGTGATGCCCAGCATGCGCAGGTAGAGGATCTGGCGGTCCATCGGCGCACCAGCGCATTGCGCCATGCGCTTGCGGGTGGGCCAGAAGACCAGCAGCGGCACGGTATAAAAGGCCAGCAGCAGGGCCACGCCCACCAAGCCACGCTTGGCAAACATGTCGAGCAATTCGTTGTGGGCATGGTCATAGGGCAGCACCGAGGCGCTGGCCTCGCCCGCCGCCACCCGGCGGGCCTTCTCTGCGATATAGCCTTGGAGGCCCCAGCCCGTCAGCGGCTTGTCCAGCCCCATGTGCCAGGCCAGGTGCCAGTGGGCCAGGCGCTGCCCTACCGATGTCTCAGCCGCATTGCTGTCTTGAACCTGGTAGCTCTGCACTTCCTGCACGGCCGTGTGGTAGCGCTGGGCCATCTCCCCACCTTTGAATGACACCAGCCCGCCAATGCCCAGCACTGCCGCCAGCAGACCCAGGCCCACGGGCTTGCGCAGGCCACAGCGCCACAGCAGCAGCGCGCCAACCAACAGCACAAAAGGCAGCACAATCCAGCTGCCCCGCGTGTCCGACAAAATCACCGCCAGCAGCCCAAAGAGGCTGCACACCAGGCCCAGGGCACGCTGCCAGGCCACCAAAGAACGCCACAGCAGCAGCACCCCAAAGCAGCAGGCCAGTGCCAGCACCAGTGCAATGCCGCTGAACTGGATGGCATTGGTAAACCCATTGGCACGGTGGGCATCAGTCCAGCCCATCTGGTAGACGGCGACCAGGCCCGCGCCCAGCGCGCCCGCCAGCATGCCCCAGCCCAGAGGCCTGACCCGGGGCGCAAAGGCCTGCAAAAAACCCAGGCCCGTGATGGCCAGTGCGTATTTGACGAACTGGTCGCTGCGCGAGCGCAGGTGCCAGTCATCAAAGCTCATGGTCCACATGACGGCCATGGTGGCGAGCATGCAGGCCAACACCAGCGCGCGCCGGTCCCAGCTGCGGCCCCACCACTGGCGCACAAAAATCAGGCTGGACAGCGCCAGCACAGCCGCACCCACCGAGTAGCCCGAGGGCAGGCTGAGCGCCACGCCCGGCACCAGAAAGGCCGCCAGCTGGCTGGCCCGCATCGCAGGCGAGAGCGCAGCGGGCCGTGCCGCAGCAGGGTTCATCGGCGCACGTCTCCGCTCAGGTAGGGGCGGTCATAGGCCAGGGCCACATAGCGGAAGAAGCTCTCCAGCGCGACGAATACGCAGTACAAAAAGCCCGCACCTCCGCACAGAAAGCCGAAATGGAAGAAGTAAAGACGCACAAACATGGCGGTCGATGAGGCCATGCCGCGCAGAATGCCGCCACGCACGCCCTCTTCGGCCCGCTTGGCCGCCCCCAACATGGCGTACTGGGTGAGCTTTTCCAGGCTGGTGTGCACGCTGCTGCGCGAATGGTGCAGCAAGGGGGTGCGCATCAGGTGGCGCGTCACGTTGGTGCGGCTCAGCTGCGCCTCCTCGTGCACCACGCCGGTGTACTCACGCAGCAAACCGCGCCAGAACAGGCGCTCGACCTTGGCAGTGGAGCGCAGGTACTTCAGCTCCTTGCCAAAGGCAACCATGCGCCAGCGCACCATCCAGATGGCCTCTTCGCCCGACTGCACAATGGCCTGCAGCTCCTCGCGAAAAGCGTCCGAGATGGTCTCGTCGGCATCCAGGAAGAACACATAGTCGCCCTTGGCGTGGCTGAGCAGGCGGTTCCGCTGCAAGGCAAAGCCCTGCCAATCTTCGTAGCGAAACACCTGGGCACCCAGACCACAGGCAATGGCCGTGGTGCGGTCTACGCTGCCGCTGTCCACCACCACCACCTGGTCGGCAAACGAGGCACTGCGCAAGCAGGCCTCGATATTGTCTTCTTCGTTCAGCGTCAGGATGCCAATGGTCAGCGTCAGCTTGCGCGAAGCTGGAGCACCGCCCAATGGGGACTCAGCCACTCAATGGCCGCCGTGGAAGGTTTCGCCCGCTTTGAGTCGGTACACGGTGCCGCAATACGGACACTTGGCTTCACCGCTGTGGCCCACATCCAGAAACACGCGGGGGTGGCCACTCCACAATTTCATGTCTGCCTTGGGATTGGGGCAAAACACGCCACCTTGGGCGTTCAGGTCTTTGGCCAGCAACTCAATAACTGCCTGCGTCATGGTTTTCAACTTTCCTGTACCGGCCCCGCACCCCTGTCGCGGACCGGCTATCGATGATTCTGTGGGCAAGGGCGGGGGGTGGGTACCAGCCCCAAGGGGCTCCCGTGCTGGGCAGTGATTTTACGTGGGCGGGGGCCGACTTGGCAGAAGATGCAGACCGCCCGGCTCAGAATTGCCCGCCAAACCCGCCGAAAAGGGTTCCGCAGGCAGGTCGCAGGTCGCCCTTGTTACAACTGACAAGAAGCTGACAAGGGCTCAGGGCTGAGGATGGGCGGGCGTATCCGCAGTCGCGTCCACTGCGGTCGGGCGCTGCAAGGCCCAGGTTTTCAAGCGGCCGTGCACAAACTCACAGGTCACGGTCGAGTCGGTGTTGTCGCGCCATACAAACACCTCGGGCTGCTCCAGGGCATTGGATTGGCGCAGACCCAAGGAGCGCGTCATGGCCACCACATGCACCAAGGGCACGTTCGGTTTGAGCTTGGCATTGAGCATCACGGCGCTGCCCACATAGCCCAAGGGCCGCTGGGCGGCTCGCTTCATGATGGTCATCAGACGGGTGAAGTGCAGCATCAGCCACAGCACAATGCCGCCGCTGACCGCCAGCACGCCCATCCATTTGTAATTTTGGTAAGCAGCCCCCAGTAGCACCAGCAGGCCAACGGGGATCAGTATGTTTCTCCAGTTCATGGCGCTATTGTCCACTGCCTGCGAGGCCTGCCTGCTGCCAGGGGCCAATTGGCCAAACTCCCTGCCTGCAACACGCACATACGCTGTAACCATATCGTTGTATTGCCCCCTAGTGCCTAAGACTTTAGAGTGGCATCATCGGGCCACACTTTGGCTATCGGAATGGACTTACCAATGAATGACATTTATCTAAATGCGTTCCATCAGAGCTTCTGGCTCTTGATTGCTACGGTCCTTCCCGCACTGAGTCCTGTGGGTATCTCGGTGTTCTTTCTGGCCCTTACCGAGGGCGCGCCCAAGGATCTGCGGCGCAGCATGGCCACCCGCATCGCCATCCAGGTCAGCTTGCTGATGGTTTTTTTCATGCTGTTTGGCTCCATCATTCTCAGCCTGTTTTCACTGTCCATCGATATTGTTCGGCTGGGCGGTGGCTTGCTGCTGGCCGTGATTGGCTGGAACATGATCAACGCCAAGCCCAATGAGGACTTGACCGAAAGGCCCCCGCCAGCCACCTTGACGCCCGAGTCCGCACGTGTGATCACCTTCTATCCGCTGACCTTCCCGCTGTCCTTTGGCCCTGGCACCCTGGCCGGCACCATCACGGTCAGCGTGGCTTTGCTGGACAGCGATTCGTCTGCGGTGGTCACCGCCAACCTGCTCGGCGCCATTCTGGGCTGCCTGGCTGCGGGCGCCACCGTGCTCGTCTGCTACCGCTATGCGGATCGGCTGCTCAAGCCCCTGGGCAAGAGTGGCGTCATGATCTTTCTGAACTTCTCCGCCTTTATTTTGCTCTGCGTGGGCATACAGATTGCCTGGGGCGGTCTGCGCAACCTCATTGACGATGTCATCCAACGCAGTGCGGGTTGAGCCCCATCCACTGCACCACCCCAACCCCATCCGTTCACCCAGCACCACTTTAATTTTGATAGCATTTGCCCTGGTCCGGTACCCAGCCCTGGCCGCCCGCCCTTGTGCCCATCGTCCCGCCGTGCATCTGAGCAAAGCTGCTCACCGGCCGGGCGCGAATCCCAACACCATGATCCATTGCATTCTTTCTCTCTCGCGGCGCAACGGCTGGGCGCTTGCCCTGGCCGCCTTGCTGGCAGCGCCTGCCAGTGCCCAGACACCTGCGGCACAGGCCACCAGCCCGCTCGCGCCCGCGCAAACGGCTACAGCGCTTGCAGCCCCTGCGGCCGACGCGCCCCCGCCCTCCCCCGATGCCCAGCAGGCCTATATGGCTGCGCGCGACAAGCTGGTGCAGATCCGCACGCTGCGGCGCCAGACCAATACGCAAAGCAGCACCGGTTCGGGCTTTTTTGTCTCGGAAGATGGCCTGCTGATCACCAACTACCACGTGGTCAGCCAGCTGGCACTGGAGCCCGAACGCCACCGGGCGGTGCTGGTCTCGGTCAGCGGCCAGGAAGCGCCGGTGCAGTTGCTCGCCATTGATGTGCTGCATGACCTGGCACTGCTGCGCGTGGCCCCAGCCAAGGAAGGCAGCGCAGGCGCAGAGGCCGCAGCGGCGCCCCACTACAGCGCACTGCCGCTGCGCCCCAGCAGCCGGCCGCTGAGCGGAGGCGAACGCATCTTCTCGCTGGGCAACCCGCTTGATGTGGGCTTTGCCATCACCGAGGGCACCTACAACGGCCTGGTACAGCGCAGCTTCTACCCGCGCATCTTCTTTGGTGGCACCTTGAACCCGGGCATGAGCGGCGGTCCGGCCATTGACACCCAGGGCCGGGTGGTCGGCGTCAATGTGGCCAAGCAGCTGGGCGCCGAGCAGCTGAGCTTTCTGGTGCCGGTGGAGTTTGTCGAGCAATTGCTCGCCCAGGGCCGCGAGGCCACCCCGGTCAAGGGCGCCATGCATGGCGAAGTCACGCGCCAGCTGATGGCCCACCAAAAAGACCTGGTCGACCGGGTGCTGAGCGGCAGCAGCCGCACCGAGCGTTACGGCCCTTACCGCGTACCCGTTCCATCCGAAACCCTGGCCCGCTGCTGGGGCGATGGCCGCGAGCGGCGCAGCGAATCGCTGTTTGATTTTGAGCGCAGCCAATGCCGCATCGACAGCGAAGTCTTCACCGGCGACGGTGATGTCGGCGGCCTGGGCATGCGTTACGAAGCCTATGACGCCCCGCGCCTGAGCCCCTGGCAGTTCGCCCACACCTACGGGTCGAGCTTTGCCAACGAGCCGCTGCGCAAGCGCGGCAACCGCGTGCGTACCGGCTATGAGTGCCGCGAGGATTTCGTCTCCGGTGACGCCCAACTGCCGCTGCGTGCCGTCGTCTGCATGGCCGCCTACCGCAAGTTCAGCGGCCTTTATGACCTGACCGTGCTGGCCGTCTCGGTGGACCAGCCACGCCAGGGTGTCCTCGGCCGGCTCAATGTCAGTGCCGTCAGTTTTGACAATGCCCAGCGCCTGGCCCGCCAGTACCTGCAAGGCTTCTCCAGCGAGGCCGCCCAATGAGCCAGCACGACTACCCCGAATTGACCGAGATCGCTCCCGAGCACGAAGACGCGGGTGTCCAGCCAGCAGCCGCTGACAGCGAGCCCGAAGGCGCCGTGCTGGAGCTGGTCGAGCGCGGCCACCGCCTGGCCCTGGCCTTGCCAGTGTTTGCCTGGCCCTGCACCATCGGCCGCGCGGCCAACAATGACCTGGTACTGACCGATCCCAGCATCGGCCCCAGCCATGTGCGCCTGCACCGCCAGCATGCGGGCCACCCGAGTGCGGGCCAATATGAGGTCGAGGTGCTCGACAGCACCAATGGCGTCTGGCATGACCGGCGCCACTACGGGGCCGGCGAGCGCTTTGCCTGGCAGCCCGGCCAGCGGCTGACCCTGGGCCGGGGTGTGCAGCTGAACCTGCGCAGCACCGCCCAGCCGCTGCCCGCCACCCAGCACTGGCGCCCCTTCTCACGCGCCCAAGGCCTGTTGACCGGCATGGCCCTGGTGCTGCTGGTGCTGCTGTCGGCCTGGACGACCTGGCTCGGTGCCACCGAAACCGGCGACCTTGCCCGCCAGCTGCCCGCCATCCTGCTGTGGATGCTGGGGGGCCTGCTGGTCTGGACCCTGGGCTGGTCCTTCATGGGCAAGCTGTTCACCGGGGTGACCGGGTTCTGGCGCCATGTCTGCATTGCCTCGGTGGGCCTGGTGGTCATGGCGCTGCTCGATGTGCTGCTCTCGGTGCTGGGCTTTGCGCTGTCCTGGCCCCTGCTCACCCGCTTTGCCAGCCTGGTGTCCCTCAGCTTGCTGGCCGTGGTCGGCTGGTTCCATCTGCGCGCGGCCACCCTGGTGTCGGCGCGCAACTTGGCGCTGGCGATGGCCAGCTTGCTGGTGCTGGGCGCAGGCGCCAAGCTGGGCCTGCAGTGGCAAACGCAAAAGCGCCTGGGCGACAACCTCTACATGTCCACCGTGCTGCCGCCTGAATGGCGCTGGGCCCCCACCACCTCGGTGGACCAGTTCATTCAGGGCACTGACAGCATGCGCGACCAGCTGCACAACCGCAGCCAGCTCGAAAAGGACGACGACGAGGAAGGCGACGACAGCGGCCTCGATTGAGCAGGGATGCGGCCCGGTGAGCCGCAGCCTGTGACAGACAAACTGCGTGCGGCCAGCTAGCATCTTGGAACCTGATTCCTGAAGGACCAAGATGCAGTACCGCCAGCTGGGCGCCAGCCCTCTCCAAGTCTCCGCCCTGTGCCTGGGCACGATGATGTTTGCCGACCAGACCGATGCCCAGGAGGCGGCGGCCATCGTCGCCAGCGCACGCGACCAGGGCGTCAACTTCATCGACACCGCCGACATCTACAGCAAGGGCGCGTCCGAGCGCATGGTCGGCCAGGTGCTCCAGGGCCAGCGCGATGACTGGGTGCTGGCCACCAAGCTGGGCAATGCCATGGGCAGCGGGCCCAACCAAGGCGCCTACTCCCGCGCCTGGATGCTGCGCTCGGTCGAGGCCAGTCTGCAGCGCCTGCAAACCGACCGCATCGACATCCTCTACCTGCACCGCGACCGCGTGGGCCTGCAGCTGCAAGAGCCGCTGTACGCGCTCAAGCAGCTGATCGACAGCGGCAAGATTCTGTACTGGGGCCTGTCCAACTTCCGTGGCTGGCGCATTGTGGAAGCCGTCTACACCGCCCGCGAGATCGGCCTGCCGCCGCCGGTGGTATGCCAGCCGTACTACAACCTGCTCAACCGCATGCCCGAGACCGACATCCTGCCCGCCTGCGCGCAGTTCGGCATCGGCGTCGTGCCCTTCAGCCCCATTGCCCGGGGCGTGCTCAGTGGCAAGTACCAGCCCGGCATGGAGCCCCCCAAGGACAGCCGCGCCGGCCGCCAGGATGCGCGCATCCTGCAAACCGAGTTCCGCCCCGAATCTCTGGTGATCGCCCAGCAGGTGCAGCAGCACGCCGAGCGCCAAGGCATCAGCGCCGCGCAGTTCGCTACCGCCTGGGTGCTGGCCCACAACGCCATCAGCGCGGTCATCGCCGGCCCACGCACCCTCCAGCAGTGGCAAGACTACCTGCCCGCGCTGGACTACCAGATCAGCCAGGAAGACGAGCGCCTGGTCAACAGCCTGGTCAGCCCCGGCCACCCCTCAACCCCCGGGTACAACGACCCGGCACATTTGTGGCCGCAGGGGCGGCTGGCTTAAAGGCCTTTATTGCACCGCACTCACGCGGCAAAAGCCCAAGCCAGCCCATAGGGCAGCTGCACCGGGCCAAACAGAAAATGCAGCACACGGCGGCGACTGCTGCCGGTCGCTTTGGAGGAGGCATGCAGCAGCAAGGGCCGCATCACCAAGGCAGCGCCTTGCGCGGCCGGGCATGCCCTTTCTCCCCGGTCATCGCGCAGCTGCATTGCACGCGCCGCATCGATGATCCCCAGGGCGTGCGAGCCTGGCACCACCCGCAAAGGGCCGTCATCGAGTCCGCAGTCATCCAGATGCACACGCACAGCCACCAGCTGCTCCAGCACCTGCTGCGGTGCTTGCACAAAGTGCGTCGTTTCCTTGGTCGACCAGCCCGTCAGCGCGGGGTGCTCGACCTTGGCTTGCACGGCAATCGCCAGGTCCTGGTGCAAGGCAACCAGCCAGTTGGTGTCTCGGGATTTTTCAAAATAGCTGCACTGCACGGCCCTGTGGGTTTCAGGGATCCATGTGTCCAAACCGTGGGCGCTGCGCAAGCGGGCAGCCAGCCGCTGGCACCAGGGCAAGGACAGCAAATGGCGCGACCCCGGCCCCTCTCCCGCCTGGCTTAGCACTTCCTCCCGTGCAGCGGCGCATTCAGCAGCATCCAGCACATCCGGGACCAGCGCAAAGCCATCACGCGCAAAAGCTTCCGCTCCCATACCCCTCAGTCCAGCCCTCGCACCAGCGATATCGCCTCATCCACCCGGTCCACCGGGTGGATGGTGATGCCTTCGATCGGCTTTTTGGGCGCATTGGCCTTGGGCACCACGGCGACGGTAAAGCCCAGTTTGGCGGCTTCTTTCAAGCGCTCCTGCCCGCGCGGGGCGGGGCGCACCTCACCAGCCAGGCCCACCTCACCAAAGGTGATAAAGCCCTTGGGCAGGGCCTTGCCGCGCAGGCTGCTGGTGATGGCCAGCATGACGGCCAGGTCGGCCGCAGGCTCGCCAATGCGCACGCCGCCCACGGCGTTGACGAAGACATCCTGGTCGGCGCAGGCCACGCCGGCATGGCGGTTAAGCACGGCCAGCAGCATGGCCAGGCGGTCGCGGTCCAGGCCCACCGACAGGCGGCGCGGGCTGGGGCCGCCGCTGTCGACCAGGGCCTGGATCTCGACCAAGAGCGGGCGCGAACCTTCCAGGGTCACCAGCACGCAGCTGCCGGGCACCGGCTCGCTGTGCTGGCTCAGAAAAATAGCGCTGGGGTTGCTCACACCCTTGAGGCCTTTTTCCGTCATCGCGAACACGCCGATCTCGTTGACGGCGCCAAAGCGGTTCTTGATGGCCCGCACCAGGCGGAAGCTGCTGTGCGTGTCGCCTTCAAAGTACAGCACGGTATCGACCATGTGTTCGAGCACGCGCGGGCCAGCCAGCGCGCCTTCCTTGGTCACATGGCCTACCAGCACCACCGCAATGCCGGTGCTCTTGGCCATGCGCGTCAGGTGGGCCGCGCATTCGCGCACCTGGGCCACCGAGCCGGGGGCCGAGCTGAGCTGGTCCGAGTACATGGTCTGGATCGAATCGATCACCACCACGGCGGGCTGCGTGCTCTCGCAGGTCGCCAAAATCTTCTCCAGCTGGATTTCACTCAGCACATTGACCTGGCTGTTGTCCAGTCCCAGCCGGCGCGAGCGCAGCGCCACTTGGGCGCCGCTTTCCTCACCGGTCACATAGAGCGCTGGCAGGCCTTCGCGCTGCAGCGCGTCCACCGCCTGCAGCAGCAAGGTCGATTTACCAATGCCCGGGTCGCCGCCGATCAGCACCACACCGCCTTCGACGATGCCGCCGCCCAGCACCCGGTCCAGCTCGGGGATGCCGCTGGGGGTGCGGGCTACTTCGGTGGCCTCGATGGCCGCCAGGGGGGTGACGGCCTGGGCCTGGCCGGCGTAGCCGGTGCGGCCGGTCTGGCTCAGGCGGTTCTTGCCACCGCTGGCGGACTCGGCGGCCGTCTCCACCAGCGTGTTCCAGGCATTGCAGGCGGGGCACTTGCCCAGCCAGCGCGGGCTGGTGCCGCCGCATTCGCTGCAGACGTAAATGGATTTCTCTTTGGCCATGGCACAGATGTTTCGGTACAGACACCCATGGTAACGGCGAGCGCACGGAGCGGGCGGCAAATCGATTAGCATCCCCAAGCAATGTGGCAGCCGTCCTGCGCTCGCCCACGCTTTAGCCCACCCCATGCCCCCGCGGCACGTCCCCCCAAGGAGCCCCCATGCGCCAAGACCTGACCCTCTACTACGCCCCCGGAACCTGCGCACAGGCCGTGTTGATTGCCTTGCATGAGGCCGGTGCCGCTTTTGAGGCCCAGCGCCTCAACATGGCCGAAGGTGCGCAGCGCGCACCCGCCTACCTGGCCATCAACCCCAAGGGCCGTGTGCCGGCGCTGGCCACCCCCCAAGGCGTGCTGACCGAGACGGCCGCCTTGCTGCTGTATGTGGCGCAAACCCACCCGGCCGCGCAACTGGCGCCGCTGGACGACCCGTTCCAGCTCGCCCGCATGCAGGAGTTCAACAGCTACCTGGCCTCGACCGTGCACATCAGCCACGCCCACCGCCCACGCGCGGCACGTTGGGCCGATGACGAGGCGGCACAAAAAGCCATGCAGGCCAAGGTGCCGCAGAACATGCGCGATGCCTTCGCGCTGATCGAGCAGCACTACCTGGGCGACAAGACCTGGGTGATGGGTGAGCAGTACACGGTGGCCGATGGCTATTTGTTCACCATGGCCGGCTGGCTCAAGAGCGACAGCGTCGATATCAACGCGTTTCCGCGCGTGGCCGCGCACTATGCCCGCGTCGCAGCACGGCCTGCGGTGCAAGCGGCGCTGGCCCAGGCCTAAAGCCTCTTGCAACCTCAGGGCTGGTATTCGTTCGGGTCGAGGTGCTCGACAGGCGGCGGTGGCGGCTGCGACACGCCCGCCACCGGCTCCCAGCCCGAGCCGTCCCAGTCGTGCATCGCCGCTTCGCGCTGGTAAAAGCGGGCCAGCAGCTGGGCCCCTGCGGTGCTGCAGGCCTGGCGGGCAATGCCGGCACTGTAGACCGCCTCATAGGCCAGGGGGTGCGGGATTTTCCCCACCACCCGAACATCGGCAGCACGGGGCAGCTCGCTGCGCAGCAGCAGGCCCAGCTCGGCATCGCCCCGCGCCACCAGCTGCGCCACCTGGGGACCAAACACCTTGATGCTCTTGGGCAGCACCTTGGCGTTCAGATCCAGCTCAGGAAAAAGCTGTTGCTCGATAAAGTCACCGCCATCGGCCGAGGGGTAGGCGATGCTGCGGGTGGCCTCCAGCATCTTCTTGGCGTCTTCAGTATCTTTGAGCACCGGCACAGGGCGGCCGGCCTGCACGATGGCAATCAGCGGTGAGCGCACCACATCGTAGAGACGACCCTGGCGCACCAGGCCTTGCGCCTGCAACAGCTGCAACACGGGGCGCGGCGCCAGCACCAGGTCCACACAACGCGCTTGCTGCAGGTACTGGGTCAGCTCCTGCGCCACCACATGCGGCGCGCCGTAGCCGGGCTCGGCGCGGATCTGGGTGGGGATCATCAGCTGGCCGGCCAGCGCCCGGTGCACCGGCACAAAACCCTCGGTCATCAGCAGCTGCACCGGCAGGCTGGCAGGGGCCAGCGCCTCATCGGGCTCGGGCGCTGGCGGCTCGGAGGCACAGCCCACCAGCACCGCAGCGGCACAGCTGAGCAAGAAGGAGCGGCGGGGAGGCATCAGGCGCATCCGGGCATTATCAGACAGCAGCGCCGATCCTCCCTACCCCGCCCCTTAATTCACCACATTCAACAGACGCCAGTCGATGTAGTTGTCCGCGCGGGTGGGGATGCTGACCTTTTTGCTGGTAGCCCAGGGCGTGATCAGGTTGAACAGCGGAATGTGGGAGATGGTTTTGTGCTCGTTGAGCAGCACCTTCTCGATCAGCTGGTTGCGCAGCTTCAGGTCGGTCTCGGTCTTGACGCGCTCGATCATTGCATCTTGCTGTGGGTCGGAATAGCGGCCCAGGTTGAAGTTGCCATCACCGCTGCCGCCGGGTGAGCGCAGCAGCGCCTGCAGGCTGTAGTAGGCATCGAACGTCGGCACCGACCAGCCCAGCAGATAAACGCTGGCCTCGTAGCGCTGGATCATCGGGAAGTAGGTGGCAAACGGGTAGGTGCGCAGCTTGGCCTTGATGCCTACCTTGGCCCACTGGGCACTGATGGCCTGGCACAGCTGCTCGTCGCTGGGGTAGCGGCCCGCCGGGCAAGAGAACTCAAACTCAAACCCCTCCGGATAACCGGCCTGGGCCAGCAGCTTTTTGGCGGCCTCGGCGTCAAAGGCCAGGCGCTTGTCGGCCTGCTGGGTCCAGCCATTCACATGGTGGGCAATCAGGGTGCCGGTGGGCTGGGCCAGGCCGCGCATCACCACGCGCTGGATGGTGGCCATGTCAATCGACTGGTACAGCGCCTGGCGCACGCGCACATCCTTGAAGGGGTTCTTGCCCTTGATGCTGGACTGGGGCAGCTCGTCGCGGAACTGGTCCATCCCCAGGAACAGGGTGCGGTCGGCGGCGGATTCGAGCACCTGCAGGTTGGGTGCCTGCTTGATGCGCTGCAGGTCATTCATACTCGGGTCGATGACGAAATCCACTTCGCCCGACAGCAGCGCTGCCGTGCGTGTGGCGTCTGACTTGATGGGTGTGTACACCGCCTGCGTGATGTTGCTGGGGTACTGGGTCTTGCCCCACCACTGCGGGTTGCGCTTGAGCACCAGGCGCGAATCCTGCGACCAGCTGTCGAGCACATAGGGGCCGGTGCCCAGCGCATGGCGGTGGGCATAGTTCTCGTCCTTGGCCTTGATGTCCTTGGGCACCTCGGACTGGTGCTGCACCGCCCAGGGCTTGCTCATGATACGCAGCTCGGTCAGCTGGTTGACCAGCACCGGGTTGGGCACGTCCGAGAAGATATCCAAGGTGGTGGCATTGACCACCTCAATACGGTCTATGCCTTGGGTGTAGACCACAAAGCCCGAGCTCTTGGCCTTGGCCCGCTCCAGCGAGAACTTGACGTCCTCAGCCGTCAGCGGCGAGCCATCGCTGAAAGTCACGCCGTTGCGCAGGCTGATGCGCAGCTGCTTGGGGCTGATGCGCTCCCACTTGGTCGCCAGCGAGGGCTCAGGCTTTTGCGTCTGGCTGTTGTACTCGACCAGGGCCTCATACACCGCGCGGTGTACCGAGTTGTTGACGCCGACATTCTGCGCATGGATATCCCAGGACGACAGATCGGCCGAGCGGGTCCAGCGGAAGTTGGATGCCTGGGCAGAAAATGCCATGCTGGCCACTGCGCCGGCAATAGCCAGTGTGCAAGCGCTGCGCGTCCAGCTGCTGCGGCGCTGCAAGAAAGTGCTGGGTTGCATCACAGATTCCTTCATTCAATGCAAAAACAAAACGCCGCACTATGGCAGTGCAGCCAGGCGCCGCCAACGATTTATTCGTTGTATCGATATGGGCCTGGCGCTGGCTGCTTTCTGCTAGCGGCAGCGGTGCAAGCCAGTGTAACGGGGGCGCTAAAGCCAGATGCCGCCTAGGCCGACGCGCGCCAGGCCAGCGCCAGCGCCCCTGCACCACTCTGTAGATCGTTCAGAACCATGCCATTTTTCCAGCCTCTTGGCCGAACATCAACTTCGGTCAACGCCAAGCCTGCGCATTTGAGCTGGGCCTCCAGCCGCGCCCATTGCTGCGCAAAACCGTGCTGCCAGGCCAGGCCCTGCAAGCCAGCCAGCGCAGCGGCCGCTTCGGGCTCCAGGTACAGCGCAGCCACCGCCGGCCAGCCAGCGGCATCGATATCCGTCTGGGCATCACCGGGCGCGCCTTGCACATCAATGCCGACGGCGCCATGTGGCGTGCAGGCCCATACCGCCATGGCATCGGCATAGCTGATGGACAGTTGCCACCCCGGCAGCACCTGCCCGTTGCGCAGCAGCTGCGGCGCTTGGCCGGCCCGGCGCTGCACCGCGAGTTGCTCAGGCGCACAGCCCAGCTGCGGCGCCAGCGCTTGGCAGAGCGACTGGTATACGGCCTCGCGCATGGGCTCGCGGGGCAAAGCGCCCGATGGCGGCGCAGCCATCGTCACCGCCTGGGCTTGCACCCGGCCCAGCAGCGCTGGCGACAGGGCCAGCGGCTGCACGGTCCATTTCAGCCCTAAGCCCGCCATGGCGACGCAGGCGCACCCTGCCAGCGGGTGCCGGCGGGCAGGCGCTCGCCCTTCATCACCAAGGTCATGGGGCCCAGCTGCACGCCATCGCCCACCTCGGCGCTGTAGAGCACGGTGCAGCGCGCGCCCACCGTCACCCGCGCGCCAATCACCACGTCATCCACCTTCATCACCCGGTCTTCAAACAAATGGGTTTGCGGGCAAGACAGCGCATT
Source organism: Comamonas sp. BIGb0152 (assembly GCF_024809975.1). Classification (GTDB taxonomy): domain Bacteria; phylum Pseudomonadota; class Gammaproteobacteria; order Burkholderiales; family Burkholderiaceae_C; genus Comamonas. Next base: position 333,476 of record NZ_JANUDY010000005.1, on the reverse strand, counting down.
GAGCTCGCTGTGCGCGCCGATGGTCACGCAGTCGTGTTCAGTGATATCGGTGGTGTCCAGGTAAGCGCTGCTGGCGATCTTGCTGCCCAGCAGGTTCATCGCCAGATTGAGCCAGGGGGTGCCGCGCAGGTAGCGCAGAAAATTGGGCACCGCAATGCCTTCGTACATGCTGGTGGTCGCCTCGGACAACCAGACAAACGGCGTCCACATCGGTGCCGCCTTTTTGCGGTAGCGCCCCACCAGCAGCCACTTGAACAGCGCCACGGCCCAGAAAGCCACCAGGCCAAAGACCATGCCGGCGACGGCCAGGTCCAGCACCACCGCGCCCCAGCGGCCCGCTGCTGCCAGCGGCATCGCGTCGAGCACGATGGCATAACCGGCGGCAATCACCAGCGCATGGGGCGCGCCAATGCGGAAGGCCTCGACCAGGCCCCGGCCCAGCACGCGGCGGCGCGAAGGGGCAAAGGTCAAATGGTCGGGGTAGCCCTGCACGACTTCGCGCGCTGGCAGGTTGATGGCCGGCGAGCCAATCCAGGTCTGGCCCGCCTGCATGTCGGCATTGCGCGGCACGGCCGACATCACACCAATCAGCACCCCTTCGGGGATGGTCGAGCCATCGGGCACATAAGCGCCATTGCCGATAAAGCTGCGGCGCGACACCACCGTGGGCTGCACCGTCATATAGCCGCCATCGATGCGCTCATCGCCCAGCATCACGGCATCGGCCACAAAGCATTCGTCGCCCAGGGTCAGCATATCGGGCACCACGCCCAGCGCGGTCGACAGCTCCGTGCGCTTGCCCACCTTGGCGCCCAGCATGCGGTACCAGCTGGCCGAAAACACCGTCGCATAGATGCCGTGCAAGGTGGCCAGGCTGCCTTCCTGGATCTGGTTGGTGAGCCACTTGCCCAGGTAGCGGCCGCTGTGCACCGACCAGGTGCCGGGCAGCAGCCGGGGCAGGAACAGGTAGCGGATCAAAGCCGCCACCAGCATGGTGCAGACCACCAGCACCAGGCTGGCCGGCAGCGCCAAAACAAAGAATTTGAGGAAACGCAGGATGAAGGCACCCAGCGCATCCACCGTGCCGTCTTCCAGCAAAGGCCGCACCGAGATCGAGTCCACATCCAGCCAGTCAATCAGCAAGAACGCGGGGAACACCGGCATGAAGAACAAGGTGGCAATGCTCAGGCCGCCCACAGCATAGACCAGCATCTCCCAGGCGCGCCAGGCGGCGCTGGGCCGCACACGCTCGGGCATGCAGCTGGTGTCAAAGTCCGAGACGGCTTGGGCGGGCGAGCCCGTCCAGACACTGCGCGCGGGCTGCACCTGGCCATCGCTCAGGCTCGACTGCCCCTCCAGATGCGCCCAGTCGCCCAGGCGGGTATTGCCCTCCAGCACCACATAAGAGCCAATGCAGGCATCGGCACCGATATCGACGGTGCCCAGCAGCAGCCAACCGCCTTCGACCCGGGCGTTCTCCAGACTCACCACATTGCCCACGCTGGCGCCTGCGCCAATGCGCAGCAGATCGGGGGCGCGCACGGTCATCGAGCCCAGCAATACATCCTTGCCGATCTTGGCGCCCAGCGCGCGCAGCCACAGCGGAAACAGCGACGAGCCAGTGATCATGCCCACCGGTACGGCTTCGACCAGCCGGTCCGCCAGCCACCAGCGGAAATAGGTTAGTCCCCACAGCGGGTAGCGCCCAGGCTTGAGCCGGCCGGCAATCAGCCACTTGCCGGCCCAGGCCACGGCAAACTCCAGCACCGTGGCCAGCGCAAAGGCCAGCACCGAGATGGCAATGGCCAGCGGCACCGAATCGTTCTCGTCGCCAGTGAAGAAATGGTAGGTGAAGAAGGGCGCCAGCCATTGCGCCATCTTGACCAGCACCAGAAACGGAATCGCCACCGCCTGTGCAGCGCCACAGCGCCAGCGGCGCAAGGCCGAATGCTCGCGGAACGCGCGCGGCGCAGCAGCCGGCGCATCGTCTGCCACCATGCCGGCCTGCAGCGCCTGGGCAATGGCGCCCACGCGGCGCTGCTGGTAGATGGTGCTGACGGTGGCCTGCGCAAAACGCGCATCGGCGCGCAGCAGCGACGTCAGCCTGGCGGCAAACAGCGAGTGGCCGCCCAGGTCGCTGAAGAAATCCAAGCTGCGGCGAATGGGCTGACCGGGGAACATCTGGGCCAGTGCGGCAAACAGCAGCGCCTCGGCCGGGGTCTCGGCGGTGTCAGAGTCCCCGTTGTCGACGGCGGCACTCAGCGCGGCCGCGCGCAGCGCCTTGCGGTCGATCTTGCCCGAGGTCAGGCGCGGCATCAGCGCCAGCGCCTCAAACCGGGCCGGCACCATATAGGGCGGCAGGCGCTCGGCCAGCGCGCTGCGCAGCGCCGCGTGGCTGGGGCTGGTGGACGCATCCAGCGGCACATAAAAGGCCACCAGCTGGTCGATGCCATCGTCCTTGCGCAGCAGCACCGCCGTGGTGCCCACGCCAGGCTGCTGGGCCAGCACGGCCTCGATCTCGCCCAGCTCCACGCGGAAGCCACGAATCTTCACCTGGTCATCGGCCCGGCCCAGGCACTGCATCTGGCCTTTTTCATCGATACGCGCCAGGTCACCCGTGCGGTAAAGGCGCGTGTCATGCGGGCCTGCCGGCCAGGGGTTGTCCAGAAACTTCTCAGCCGTCAGCTCGGGCCGGCCCAGGTAACCGGCCGCCACGCCGGGGCCGGTGATGCACAGCTCGCCCACCTCACCGGCCGGCAGCCCCACCAAGCGGGGCGCGGTGCCGGCAGGAAAGCTGTCCGCCTCGATCACCTGCACGACCACCATGCTGTAGTTGGGCAGGGGCGTGCCGATGGTGACGGGCGCGCCGGCCTGCAGCTCGGCCAGGCTGGCCGATACGGTGGCCTCGGTCGGCCCATAGGTGTTGAACAGCTGGCGGGGCGCGCCAGTGCCCGAGCGGGCCCAGCGATCGACCAGGGCCTCCGGGCACATCTCGCCGCCCAGGTTGATGATGCGCAGGCTGGGCACATCCTGGGCAAACAGCGCCAGCAAGGTGGGCACGGCATGCAGCACCGTCACCTGCTGGGCCAGCAAGGCCTGGGGCAGGGCCTCGGGGTCGCCGGCTATCTCGCGCGGCGCAATCCACAAGGTAGCGCCCACCAGGTAGCTGATCCAGATCTCTTCGAACGACATGTCAAAGGCCACCGAGAAGCCCTGGTAGACCTTGTCGCCCAGGCGCACGCCCAGGCGTGCATTCTCGCTGCGCAGAAAGTGGCAGATGCTGCCCTGGTTGATGGCGATGCCCTTGGGCTTGCCGGTTGAGCCGCTGGTGTAGATCACATAGGCGGGATCGCTGGGCTGCGCATTGCTGCGCCGGCGCAGCGGGGTGCCTGCGGGCAGCTCGGCCAGCAGGTCCAGGTCGGTCAGCAGCGGGCACAGCACCTGGGCATCGCGCAGGCCCTGCTGGGGCGTGGCAGCGGCCATCAGCAGCGCCTTGGCGCCGGCGTCTTCGAGGCAGGTCGCTATGCGCTCGGGCGGTGTCTCGCTGTCAAAGGGCAACCAGGCGGCGCCCGTCTTGGCTATGGCCAGCTGCAGGCTGAGCAGCGCAATGCCGCGTGGCAGCCACAGGCCCACCATGTCGCCCGGGCCAATGCCCGCTTCTATCAAACGGTGTGCCGCGCGGCTGGCATCGGCATCGAGCTGGGCGTAGGTCAGCTGCCGCTCGCCGGCGATCAGCGCAAGCTGCTCGGGGTGGGCGTAGGCGGTGGCCTCGAACACATCGGCCAGCACCTCGTGGCGCAACAGATCGGGGCGCTCAGGGCCCCGCAAAACAACAGTCTCAGACATGGCAGCAATACCCGGCAGCTGCAGAAGGCGCAAGCGCACCGCCCTCCTGCACAAAACGCCCCAGAATGGGGCATTCGCGCATTATGCGGCGGCGTCAGGGCCCGCCGCGCCGGGATCACCCCAGGCACTGCCCGTCTGAGGGCTGGGCGCAACGCTTTGGCCCCGGCTTAAGCCCCGCCTAATCTGCAGCAGTCGGCAAGATGGCATCGGCCGACCAGCCACCGCCCAGCGCGCGGTACAGCGCAATCTGGTTGTCCAGCCGGCTTTGGCGCAGGTTGACCAGCTCGGTCTCGGCCTGGAACAGGTTGCGCTGGGCATCGATCTGCTCCAGGTAGGAGGCATAGCCGGCCTCATAGCGGTCCTTGGCATAGCCCAGGGTCTGGGCCAGCACGGCGCGGCGGCGCTCGGCCGCCTGCTCTTGCTCGGCCAGGCGCTGCACGCCCACCAACGCGTTTTCCACATCGCCCAGCGCCGACAGCACCGCGCCCCGGTAGGCATAGGCGGCCTGGTCGCGCTGGGCGGTGGCGCTGTCGTACTGCGCGTCGAGCCGGCCGCCATCAAACAGCGGCGCCAGCGCGCTGGCACCCAGGCTCCAGACATTGATGGGGTTGTACTGCAGCGCATTGACAAACAGCCGCCCCGCGCTGGCGCTGAGGTTGAGCTGGGGCAGGTAGGCGGCGCGGCTGGCGCGCAGGCTGGCATCGCTGGCGGCCAGGTTGAGCTCCGCCTGCACCAGGTCGGGCCGGCGGCGCAGCAGGGTCGAGGGCAGTGCAGCGGGCACCACCGGCATCTGCAGGCGGGCAAAACCCTGGCCATCGGCCGCAGCGGTAGCACGCACGGCGGGCACATCACCGGCCAGCAACTGCAAGGCGTTGTACTGCCGCGCAATGGCCAGCTCCAACGGCGGGATCTGGCCCTGCACCGCCTCGTACTCGGCCTGCGCCTGCGTCACCTGCAGGCGCGAGATATAGCCCACCGATTCCTGGTCCCGCGCCAGTTGCAGCGCCGTGCTGCGGGTCTGCAAGGTCTGGCGCGTCTGCGCCAGTTGCGCCTCGCGGCCCAGCAGATCCACATAGGCCTGGGCCGTGGTGGCCGCCACGGTCAGCGCCACCGCATCGCGGTCGGCCTGGCTGGCGCGGTACTGCAGATCGGCCGCCGTGCTGCGGTCCCCCAGCCGGCCCCACAGATCGGGCTCCCAGCTGGCCTGCAGCTGCGGCTGAACGGAGCGGCTGGTGGTGATGCCCGAGGCCGTCAAGGTATGGGTGGCGCCCACATTGGCGCCCAGCGACAGGTTAGGTTGCATGGCCGCATCCGCCGCCGCCAGCTGGGCGCGGGCAGCGGCTACGCGGGTGCCGGCCACCTGCAGGTTGGCATTGCGCGCCAGTGCGGCCTGCACATAGCCGTTGAGCTGCGCATCGCCAAAGGCCTGCCACCAGGCCACGGGCACCGCTGCCTCTGGCCCGCTGGTGGCAGCGGCCTCGGTCTGCGCCCAGGCGCTGGGCACGGTCACGGCCGCATCGGCGGGCGCCTGGCGCAAGGCCGGTGCGCAACCGGCCAGCAGCAAGGCCATGCCCAGGGTCGTCAGCGTGGTCCATGCCGGGCCGCGCAAATGCGGGGTGCGGGTCATGGCTGTTCTCCTTGCGCAGCGGCCTTGGCCGCGCGCGTGTCCACCTGCACTTCCACCGACATGCCGGGGCGCAGGCGGGCAGCGAGCGGCTGGTCGGGCTCGATGGCAATGCGAATGGGCAGGCGCTGCACGATCTTGATGAAGTTGCCCGAGGCGTTGTCTGCCTTGATAACGCTGAACTCCGAGCCGGTAGCCGGTGCCATCTGCTCGATATGGCCGCGCAGCTGCGCGCCTTCCAGCGCATCCACATAGAAGCTCGCGGCCTGGCCCAGCTGCATGTGGGCGATCTGGGTTTCCTTAAAGTTGGCCACCACCCAGAGCTGGTCAGGCACCAAAAACAGCAGCTGGGTGCCCGAGGCCACGTACTGGCCCTGGCGCACGGAGGCCTCGCTGATCTGGCCATCACGCGGCGCGCGCACCACCGTGTTGTCCAGGTCGATCTGGGCCAGCCCCAGCTGGGCCTGGGCAGCCTTTACCTGGGCCTCCAGGCTGGCGCGCGCCACCTGGGTGGATTTGATGCTTTGCTCACCAATGCGGATATCGGCCTGCGCCTTTTGCACATTGGCCTTGGCCAGCTGGCTGGTGGCGCGCGACTGGTCACGCTCGCGCAGCGACACCGAGCCGCGCGCGGCCAGGTCCTCGACCCGCTGCAGATCAGCGCCCGCGCGGCGGGCCTCAGCATCCACCGCCGACAGGCTGGCCTGGCGCGCGCCCAGGTTGGCACGGTTTTGCGCCTGGGTCTGGTCGGAGTTGGCCAGCTGCGCGCGGGCATTGTCCAGCTGCGCCTGGGCCTGGGCCACCTTTTCTTCGTAGATGCGGGCATCAATGCGCAGCAACACATCGCCGCGTTTGACATGGGCAAAGTCCTGCACATTCACCTCCGTCACATAGCCGCTGACCTGGGGGGCCAGCACGGTGATCTGGCCCCTCACATAGGCGTTGTCGGTGCGCATCATGTCGGAGGCAAAGGGCGGCAGCTTCCAGGCCCAGAGCACCAGCAGCACACCCGCCAATGCGACGACCGCCATGGTCAGCACCGCACGGCGGCTGGGCCGGATCAGCTTGGCGGTGGGTGAGGCAGCGGGCGCAGGCCCAGGCGCGGGGGCGGCGGGCGCCGGAGTGGCGGCAGGGGCCGCCGTGGCTTGGGGCGCTGCAGGCACCGCTGTGGGAGCGGGTGCAGCGTTGGGAGAAGTGTTTTCAGTATCAGACATTGTTGTTGCTTTGTAGATAAGGGTCCAAAGGGGGTTCAGACGGGCGCCGGCAGCGCGCCTCGGCGCCGCGCCAGCCAGGCCAGCATGCGCTGGCGCAGCACGCGGTAGAACGCCCAGGCCAGAAAGGCCAGCGCCATCGCGCCAATCACCCGGAACACATCGTTGAAGGCGCGCACGGCGGCCTCGCGCCGGATCACCTGCACCAGCTGGGCCTGGCTTTGGGCACCGCGCTGCACCGGGTCGGTGATGGTGCGGCCCAGCGCTTGGGACTGCTGGGCCAGGCGCTGCGCGACCAGCGGGTTGGTCACCGGCATATCGGCCGCAATGGCCTGGGTGTAAAGCTGGGCGCGCTGCTGCTGGATGCTGCCCAGCAGCGCGGGGCCCAGCAAACCGCCCAGGCTTTGGGTGACCGAGAACAGCACCACAAAGGTGACCATATGGTCCAGCCCCTTGCCCAGCGCACGCTGGATGCCGATCATCATCACCGGCCCCATGAACAGCGCCGCCGAGAACGCGATCAAAAACTGGCTGAAGAAAAAGTCATGCGGGCGGCTCAGGCTGGTGGAGTGCAGATCCAGCCAGCCGCCCACGCCGATCAGCAGGATCGAGGTCAGGATCTGCGGCAGGATGGCCTGAGGGCTGAAAGTAGCCGCACCGACGATCACGCCCAGCAGCATGCCGACAAAAATGACGCCATACAGCGCCTGCAGCTGCTCGGGCACCACACCCATGGCGCGCAGCAGGCCGACCACGCCGTAGTTCTGCTCCGAGATCATGAAGCGCATCATGATGGCCCCGGCCATAAAGGTCAGCGTGGTCGGGTGCATCAGCCAGCGCAGCTGGATCAGCGGCGTGCGCCGGCTGTACTCCAGCAGGGCGGCCAGCGCAAACAACAGCAGCGAGGCGATCAGCGCATAGGCCAGCCAAGGGGTGCTGAACCACCAGGCATTCACGCCCTGGGCCAGCACCGCGCACAGCAGGCCAACGGCTGGCGCCACCAGCAAGAAGGTCACAAAATCCAGCGGCTCAAACACATGGATCTGCAGGCCACGCGGCAGTTTGAGCACCACCACGGCGGCAAAGGCCATCAGCGCCAGCCCGGCCTCAAACGCATACAAATGGGGCCAGGGGTTGACGTTGACCAGCGAGGGCGAGAGCACCCAGGCCAGCGGCACGGCGATCGAGGACATGTTCATGCCCAGGATGAAGGCCGAGGGCACCTTGGAGACCGGGAAGCCCTGCATCACATACATGACAGCCAGCGAGGTGGTGGTGGCGCCAGCAAAACCGGCCACGGCCCGCACGATGATGGACATGGTGTAGCCCTCGACAAACACGTGCAGCAGCGCCAGCAGCGCATAAATGCCCAGGCCCCATTCGGCAAACACCCGCAGGCCCAGCTGCTGGCGGCTTTTGAACACCAGCAGGTTGGCCGTCACATTGACCATCACATAGGCGGCGGGCAGCCAGGCGGCCTCCACCGGGGTGAGTCCCAACTGGCCCTGGATGGAGGTCAGATTGGCGGTCACCAGCCCATTGCCCAGACCGCCGACCAGGCCCACAAACAGGCCCACCAAGATGTAGGCCAAGCGCCGGGGCAGCGTGTGCTGCAGCCGCGCGGGCGAGCCCGGCAGCACGGGGCGCTCATGCGTTTCCCAGTCAGGCGGTTGTTCTACATAACGAAAGGCAGGCGCGTTCATACCGCCTCCCGGGCATCGGTGCGCAGGCCTTCAGTGATCAGCTGCCAGGCCCGGTCGCTCAGCTGCAGGCGCTCGGCCGGCGTGCGGCCACGCCTTGCTGCGCTGAACATGCCCACAATCAGCAGCAGATCGCCACCTTGCAGATCCTCCCGGCAGCGTCCTGCTGCCTTGGCCTGCAACAGCAAAGGCGTCACCAGCGCCAGCAGGCGGGCGCGCAGATCGATCACCAAGGGATCATCGAGCGGCAGCGAGCGCCAGTAGTCGGTCAGCGGCACGGTCAGCACCGAGTCATGGGCCCAGAGCCGCAAAAACTCGAACAAGGCATCCGCATCGCCCGTATCACCTAAAGCATGGGCCTTGGCCGCCAGCCGCTCCAGGATATGGATCAGCAAGGCCCGCAGCAACTCGGACCGGTCCGCAAAATTGCGGTACAGCGTCGTGCGGCTCACCCCCGCCCGCTCGGCCACCACATCCAAAGCCACCGTCACCCCCTGCTCGGTAAACACATGCAAAGCCGCATCCAGCAGCTGGCTGCGATGGGCCAGCGCATCGCTGCGGGGTTGGCGTTCTTTGGTGGTCATGGTGTGGGGCAAAAGCATTAAACGTACAAAACTGTACGCTAATTTTTTCAGACCTGCACAGACCCTTGTGGCACCAGGGTAAACCCGTGGGTTAACGGTGGTCTGTTTTTTTGGTCAGTTCACCGGCTACGCCGTCGAGGAGGAGGAGATGCTGGATGCTCCCAAAGATCCGCTGTTTGCTGTTGAAGAGTGATGAGGAATGGCACCATTACCCCTTAAATATTCATAGATGAATGAAATGCGCAAAAATGATGATATCTATGTTGTTTTAAACTCAGTGCAAGCAGAGATTGGTATTTTTTCGTCAGCACAGAAGAAGAAATAATTCATAGATTTGCTTTTTTCTGGCAAAAGACTAATATCTATGAATGCCTCGTCAAAACACATCGCCTTCCGACTACCCGCAAGCCGTCCTGCAGCAGATCGAAAAGCTGGCGCAGAACATTGCCATCGCCCGTAAGCGGCGAGGAGAGTCGCAGGCGCAATGGGCAAAACGCCTGGGCATTTCACAGCCCACGATGGCCCGCATCGAACGGGGTGACCCGTCGGTCGCGATGGCCTCCTATGTGATGTGCATGTGGCTGATCAATCCCAAAGCGGAGCTCGGCGAGTTGATCGCGCCACAGAACGACCATGCGGCGCTGGAGAAAGAAGTGGCGAAAGCCCGTGCAAAGCGCAAGCCCGCAGCTCCGCGCGTGGCCGTATCCCCAGCAATATCAGCACAAGCGCCGATAGATCCAAGTTCAATGCGCGCGTTGCGCGAGCATCCAGCTCTTCAACTCAGTGCCGCCGTGAAGAAAATGCCCGCTGGACAGCTTGCGGCTGCGGCTCAAAAGCTCTCGCCCAACCCGTTAACGAAAGCTCTTTCTCCCAGCTTCCAGGCTTTGATGTCGTTCTATGACTCACCCAACGGGCGGCACCTCAAAGCAATCAGCGATGCAGCCCCAGGACTTGCCGCGCTCATGGCCAAGAAGCCTCCCCAAAAGCCATGACCGCCGACGCCTTCCCCTACGTCTCAGCACGTAGCTATGTGCCGCAAGACCAGCTCTATGTCTGGGCTCTGGTCAACCCGGCAGCGCCCACCTTGGCAGGCACGGTCAGCCTTTCGCAGCTGGTGGCAGATTGCGCCACATTCAGCTATGCGCCGGACTGGTGGAACTTTGCGCTCAGCCAAGACCTGCCCTTGGTACAAGGCCAACTTTTCAGCAATGACGAAAAACACACGGCGCCTGGCGCCATTGACGACGCGCGGCCTGACCGCTGGGGCGAGCGCATCATCCGCCATATCGACCGGCCTGCACGCCTGTCGATTCTGGAGATGCTGCTTTTTGCGGGAGATGACCGTTTTGGCGCGCTGGGCATTTCCACTTCTGCCGAGCACTATCTGCCGCGCTACATTGGGCCCTACCCACAGCTGAAGGACTTGGCGCAACTCGCTGCCGCTGTGGAAGATGTGCAGACCCAGGCCCCAATCACCCCCGAGGTACAGCGGCTGATCCAACCCGGCGTCACCTTGGGCGGCGCACGGCCCAAGGCCTTGCTACAAACAGACAACGGCCCCTGCGTCATCAAGTTCAGCGAGTTGGATGACCCTGTGGATACCCCGTTGATTGAACACGCGACGATGACGCTGGCCGCGCAGGCCGGGCTGTACACCGCCCAAACCGCCGTGCTGCCACTGCCCCCCCGCTATAGCAAGGCGCGGCACGCGCTCACCATTGCGCGTTTTGACCGCATCGGTCCCTTCCGCGTGCACTGCCAATCCGCCCACACCGCCTTGCGCGCTGCGGGGCTGGAGCTGAGCTACAGTGATCTGGCAAGCATCCTGCTGCGCCTGGGCCACCCGGAGCGGCAGGCGGCCATGCGTGAGGAGCTGTTCAAGCGCATGGTCTTCAACATCCTCATGGACAACACCGACGACCATGAGCGCAACCACAGCATCAGCCTCAATCTGGAGGACGGCTATTACGACCTCAGCCCCGCCTACGACGTGGTGCCCAGCCTCCAGAACCTGGGCTACCAGGCCCTCAGCGTGGGCACCATGGGGTCCGAATCCAGCCTCGACAACGCCCTCACGCAGATCAATGAATACGGGATCAAAAGGCCCCGCGCCATCGCACTGGTACAGCAGGTAGCTTCTGCTGTTGACCAATGGGCCGCGCACTTCAAAGCGCTGGGTGTCAGCCCTGTGGATATGGAGCAGCTCGCCGCCAGCATCGACCGCGACGCGCTCCGACTACAAAGACAGGCCTATCTTTAAGGCCTGCTGGGTCAGCCTCACCTGTTGAGCAATACCGGCCCGACCCTCGAAAATCTGCCTATCTTTCAGGCAGATCAATGCCCATCCACCACCACCGGCACGCGCGGCGCTACCGCGCACATCAGCTCGTAGCCCACCGTGCCAGCGGCCTGGGCCACTTCGTCGATGGAGAGCACGCTGCCATTGGCGGCGCGGCCCCAGAGGGTGACCTCGCTGCCCCAGCCCGCTTGGGGGATGTCCGTGAGGTCGACGGTGAGCATGTCCATGCTGACCCGGCCGATCAGGCGCGCGCGCTGGCCGTCAACCAGCACGGGGGTGCCGTTGCCGCAGTGGCGCGGGTAGCCGTCGGCATAGCCGCAGGCGACGACGCCGATGCGCATGGGCTTGTCGGCAGTGAAGTGGGAGCCATAGCCGACGGTATCGCCCGGCTGCAGCTCCTGCACGCCGATGACCTTGGCGGACAAGCTCATCGTGGGCTGCAGACCCCAGTCGTCCGCGGTTTGCAGCGGGTAATCGGGCGCGCTGCCGTAGAGCAGGATGCCGCCGCGCACCCAGTCGCCGCGCTGGCTTGCCGACATATCGGGGTTGCGCAGCATGGCGGCGCTGTTGCAGATGCTGCGCTCGCCGGGCAGGTCCAAGGTGGTCTGGTTGAACAGCGCCATGGCCGCGCCGATGCCCTTGGCGGTGTCGGCATCGCTGAAATGGGTGATGAACGAGATCTCGTCCACCTGGGTCAGCGCATTGAGGCGGGCCCAGGCGGAGCGGTAGCGCTCGGCGGTGAAGCCCAGGCGGTTCATGCCGGAGTTCATCTTCAAAAACACGCGGTGGGGCTGCTGGGTCTTGTGGGCCGCCAGCCAGTCGATCTGCTGGTCGCAGTGCACCGTGTGCCAGAGGTTGAGGCGCGAACACAGCTCCAGGTCACGGGCATCGAAAACGCCTTCGAGTAGCAGGATGGGGCCGCGCCAGCCCAGATCGCGGATGCGCTGGGCTTCGGAGGGCTCCAGCAGCGCAAAACCATCGGCGGCGCGCATGCCGTCAAACACCTGCTCGATACCATGCCCGTAAGCGTTTGCTTTCACCACACACCAGAGCTTGGCGTCTTGCGCCGCCTGTCGGGCGCGTGCCAGGTTATGTTGCAAAGCAGCAGTGTGAATGGTGGCTAGAATGGGACGCGGCATGGCGAATGAATACTCACAACAAGATTATGAAAACCCCTAGTATTCTGGCACCGTGCTTTCGCCCCTGCGTGCTATAACCTCGACTCCCTACACGCAGCTTACAAATTTCTCGCGCCATTAGCATCCCTTATTAGCCTCCCCAACGAATGAAGCGCGGTTTCTACACCATCATGTCGGCGCAGTTTTTCAGCTCGCTGGCCGACAACGCCCTGTTTGTGGTTGCGGTCGATCTGCTGATCAATGCAGGGGCTGCCGAGTGGCAACGCGCTGCCCTGGTGCCCATGTTCGCGCTGTTCTACGTGATCCTGGCACCGTTTGTGGGCGCCTTTGCCGATGCCTACCCCAAGGGGCAGGTGATGTTCATCAGCAATGCCATCAAGGTGATCGGCTGCCTGCTGATGCTGTTTGGCCACCACCCGCTGCTCGCCTACGCCGTTGTTGGCCTGGGCGCCGCCGCCTACTCCCCCGCCAAGTACGGCATCCTCACCGAGCTGCTGCCGGCCAGCCAGCTGGTGCGGGCCAATGGCTGGATCGAGGGGCTGACGATCACTTCGATCATTTTGGGCGTGCTGCTGGGCGGCCAGCTGGTGGGTCCCCAGGTCTCGGGCTGGTTGCTGTCCATCGATCTGCCACTGATCACGACCGCCATCAACACCCCTTCCGAGGCGGCGATCTGCGTGATCGGCCTGCTCTACGCGGGTGCTGCCTGGTTCAACACCCGCATTCCCCGCACCAATACCAAGCTGGTGCCGCTGCGCCAGGATCTTGAGCGCAGCATGTTCTCCAACATCATGGATCTGCTGCCCGACTTCTGGCGCTGCAACCACCGCCTCTGGCGCGACAAACTCGGCCAGATTTCGCTGTCCACCACCACCTTGTTCTGGGGCGTCTCGGGCAACCTGCGCTACATCGTGCTGGCCTGGAGCGCGGTGGCGCTGGGCTACAGCACCACCAAGGCCTCGGCCCTGGTCGGCGTGGTGGCCATTGGCACAGCGGTCGGCGCCATACTGGCCTCCATGCGCATGAAGCTCGATGGCGCCACGCGCGTGATCCCGCTGGGCATTGCGATGGGCCTCTTGGTGGTGGGCATGAACTTTATCCACAGCATCTGGCTGGCGGTGCCTTTTCTGATTCTGCTGGGGGGCCTGGGCGGCTTTTTGGTGGTGCCGATGAACGCACTGCTGCAGCATCGGGGCCACAACCTGATGGGCTCGGGCCGCTCGATTGCCGTGCAGAACTTCAACGAACAGGCCTGCATCCTGGGCCTGGGCGTCGTCTACAGCATGTTCACCCGCTTTGGCATGTCGGCCTATGGCGCCATCACCTGCTTTGGCCTGCTGGTGGCGGGCATCATGTGGTGCATCCTGCTGTGGCACCGGCATAATTGCAAGCAGCATCCGCAGGAAGTCAAACGGCTGCTGGACATTGCCCGCCACGACCACCACTGAGCCACCGCACAGTGACCTAGGCGCAGGTTCTGCCAGCCACCCTGCGGCGCGCCCTCCCCTCAAAATAGAAAGCTGACAGCGCCTGTGCACCCCAGGCGCTGCTCCCCGTTGCCCCATGCTCACCGCGCTGCCCTTTTTAGCCCTGATGACCAATGCCCTGATCTGGGGCACGATCTGGTGGCCATTCCGCCAGTTGCAGGCGATGGGGGTGCACCCGGTGCTGGGCACAGCCCTGGTCTACCTGATCCTGTTTTGCGGGCTGCTGCTGGTCAAGCCCACGGCGGCGGCCATTGCCCGGCGCCACCCCATGCTGCTGCTGCTGGCCTTCACCTCGGGCAGCACCAATGTGCTGTTCAACTGGGCCGCCACCACCGGCGATGTGGTGCGCGTGGTGCTGCTGTTCTATCTAATGCCCGCCTGGTCGGTGCTGCTGGCCTGGTACTTTTTGGGCGAACGACCCAACAAGTACTCCATCTTGCGCCTGGTGCTGGCCTTCAGCGGCGTGCTGATCGTGATGATTCCGGCCGGTGCCACCTGGCAGAGCCTGACGGCCAACCTCTCGCTGCCCGACGCGCTGGCCATTGTGGGCGGCTTCACCTTTGCCGGCACCAATGTGGTGTTGCGCAGCCAGTACCGGGTGCCGGGCGAGGCGCGCATGCTGGCCATGTTCTTTGGCGGGCTGGTTGCCGCCGGCGCCATGTCGGTGCTGGGCATCTACCTGGGCCGCATGCCGGCCATCCCTGCCATCGCCTGGAGCTGGCCGCTGATGGTGCTGGTCGTGGCGCTGCTGATCATGGTGAGCAACTGGACCTTGCAATACGGCGCCTCGCGCCTGGCCGCCACCACGGCTGCCGTGGTGATGCTGTCCGAGGTGGTGTTTGCCAGCGCCTCGAACGTGATGATCGAAGGCGCCGTGCTCTCGGGCCGCCTGCTGCTGGGCGGCGCGCTGGTGCTGTCGGCCTCGCTGATTGCGGCGATTGAATCACGCCTGCCTTGAGCGGCTGTTTTAAGATAGCCGCCATGCCCCAGCCCCAACACACGCTCCAGGATTTCGTTCTCCACGACGCCAGCGCCAAGCCCCTGCCGCTGTCGCGCTACGCCGGCCAGGTGGTGTTGGTCGTCAACACCGCCACCGCCTGCGGTTTTACGCCGCAGCTCCAGGGGCTGGAAGCCCTGCAGCAGCAGTACGGCCCCCAAGGCCTGCAGGTGCTGGGCCTGCCTTGCAACCAGTTTGGTGCGCAGGCATCGGGCAGCAATGCCGAGATTGCGCAGTTTTGCGAGTTGCACTACCAGACGAGCTTCCCCAGCCTGGCCAAGGTGGAGGTAAACGGCCCGCACAGCGACCCGCTGTTTACCTGGCTCAAGGCGCAGGCACCGGGCCTGCTGGGCGGGCGCATTCTGTGGAACTTCACCAAGTTTCTGGTGGCGCGTGATGGCACAACGGTGCAGCGCTTTGCGCCGATGACCAAGCCGGCCAAGTTGCAAGCGGCCATTGAAAAGGCCCTGGCCGGCAGCGCTTAGTCGAGCAGCGCAGCCTCCAGCCCGGCCGCAATGCTGACCAGGCCGGCAATCACGCACACTACGCCCCAAAACTTGCGCAGCCAGCGGCGCTGGCTGTTGGGGGTAGGGGTATCGGGCTTCATGGATCGCTCCTTGCGCAGATGGATGCCATCCGCAGGTGTCAGAGGCTCAGTGTATGCAGGCGCAGCGCGGCCAGCAAGCCAGCCCATAAAAAAAGCTGTCCACGCTTTTGGCGCGTGGGCAGCTTTTTGGTTTCCGCCTGAATGCTCAGGCTGTTTGGCTTATTCGGCGGCAGCCGCGCTGTCGTCCGCCTTGGCGGGGGCTTCCTCGGTTTCGGCCTCCACGTCAGCGGCTTCAGGTGCTGCGGCTGCAGCAGGTGCAGGCCGGGCGGCAATGGCCTTGACCTGCGCGGCACGGTGCAGATGGCGCTCGACAGCCGCCGGGTGCATGCCGTACATGTCGGCAAACTCGGCCACGCTCTTGCCGCTGGCGGCATGGGCGGTGGCCAGCGCTTCGGCCTTGGCGTCGAACTCGGCAACTTCCTGCATGGCTTCGGCCAGCAGCGCCTGGGTGGCTTCGTCCTTGACCTGGACCTTGGCCAGGAAGTCATCGCGGCTCAGGTCGGAGCCGATGTAGGCCATGCCGATACGGCGGCGCAGCTTGAGCTGCAGGTCTTCGCCATCACGGGGCTTGCGGCGGCGGAAGGACTCCACCAGCGCATGGAACACGTGCTCAGGCGCCATCGCCTCGACCACCTGGCCTTGCAGGTCGTGGCGGGACTGGCCCATGGCCACGGCGTTCAGGTAGCGGGTCGAGCGGGTATGCAGGCCCAGGGCCACCTTCAGCTCATTCTTCTCGAAGGCATCGGGGTGGGCGGCCATCAGGTCCTGGAACACGCCGCGCTTGAGTGGCAGGGGCTGGTCGCCAAACAGCGCGGGGTACAGGCCCGCGAGCTTCTCCACCACCGGGTGGCGGGGGCGGGGAGGTGCCTTGGGCGCTTGGGGCGCACTTTGGCCGCCATCGCGGCGGGGGCCACGGCCACCCGCTGCCGGGCCTTCACGGCGTGCACCGCTGCCGGGCTTGTTGCTGCGGCGGGGGGCTTGGCCCGTGCGTGCCGGGCGCTCGGCGCGTTCCTGGCGTTGCACAGGTGCAGCGTCCGATTCAGCAGGCGCGGGGGCGGGAGCCACTTCCAGCGCATGGCCCTTGGTGGCCGCGCGCAGCGCATCGGCCATGGCCGAGTTCAGCACCGGCGCTTTGCCTGCCGGGCGCTCGGAGCGCTCCTGCTTGGGCTGGCGACGCGTATCACCGCCCGCTGCGGGCGCAGCCGGAGCCGGCGCTGGTGCCGGTGCGGAAGCATCAGAAGAGGTGGGGAGGGTCGGTTCGGTCATAAACAAGGGCTGGCGCAGAAAAAAGTGCAGACCCGCCAAGAGCAGCTGCACCGGTAAAAAGCAAAACGCCCTGGATTACCCAAGGCAAGACTGCAAGTATAACGAATCAAGCCCATCACCAAGTAAGCAGCTGCACACCGCAGGAGGGCTTTCTAGGGATCCTCTGCATAAGCCTCGCCAAGCGGGATGGACGCGGATCGGGATGAGACGTAAGGCGTCTTTTGCAGTCAATAGCTGTAGCTATTGACAAGGAAGACAACGCAGCGGATCGCCCGAGCCCGCGTTCAGACCACGGCAGGGAGTTTTGCAGAGGGTCCTTAGGGGACGGGGACGCCCCGTTGGCAATGTCGCTTGCGTGCTCAATAGGTTCCCGGGTACTCGCCCCCGTCGATCAGCCAGCTCTGCCCGGTCACATAGCCGCTGTGCTGCGAGGCGAGATACGCGATCAGCGCACCGACTTCTTCGGGCCGGCCAAAGCGGCCTGCGGGGTTGGCGGCCTCGCGGCTCTGGCGCACCTGGGCTGCCGATTGGCCGCTTTGCTGGGCCAGCTTATGGATATGGCGGGCCTGGGCATCGGTATCAAACGCGCCGGGCAGCACATTGTTGATGGTGACGTTGTGGCGCACCGTCTGGCGCGCCAGCCCCGCCACAAAGCCCACCAGGCCCGAGCGTGCGCCATTGGACAGCCCCAGCTCGGCATGCGCGGCCTTGACGCTGCGCGAGACGATATTGATGATGCGCCCGTAGCCGCGCTGCTGCATGCCATCGACCACGCGGCGCATCATGTCGATGGGGCCGACCATCATCATGTCCAGGGCCTCGTGCCAGGTCTCGTCCGTCCAGTCGCGGAAGTCGCCGGGCGGGTAGCCGTCGGAGTTGTTCACCAGAATGTCCGGCTCGGGGCAGGCGGCCAGTGCGGCCTCGCGCCCCGCCTTTTTGGTGATGTCGGCCACCACATAGCGCACCGTGCGGCCGCATTCGGCAGTCAAAGCCTGCGCTGCTGCCTGCAAGCTGCTTTCGGTGCGCGCGGCAATCACCACCTTGGCCCCTTCCAGCGCCAGCTGGCGCGCTGCGGCATAGCCCATGCCCTTGCTGCCGCCCCAGACCAGCGCGGCCTTGCCTGTCAATCCCAAATCCATGGTCTTATTCCTTAGGCTTATTCGCTCAGCTCCGCCACGGCGGCCGCTTCGTTTTGAAAGATAAAGCAGTCGCTGTAGATCTTGTCCAGCGCCGCACCCGACAGCGCCATCAGCGCCTTGGCGTCCGCAATCATAGAGGGCGAGCCGCAGAGGTAGATCGAATGCTCGGACAGGTCCTCAAAGTCTTCGGCAATGGCGTCCTGCACATAGCCGCGCCGGCCAGTCCAGCGGTCCGATGGGCGCGAGAGTACCGGCACAAACGTGAATTCGTACAGCTGCCCGGCCCAGGCCGCGATCTCAGCCAGCAGGTACAGATCGGCCTCGCTGCGCATGCCCCAGTAAAAGTGGATGGGCGGGCAATCGGCATCGCCCAGCAGCGATTCAAGAATGGCCTTGATCGGCGCAAAGCCGGTGCCGGTGGCGGCAAACACCATCGGCTGGTAATCCTGCGCGCGGTAGTAAAAACTGCCGTGGGGCAGCTCCACCTCCAGCGCATCGCCCACCGCCATTGTTGCCAGCAGGCCCTCGGTAAAGCGCCCACCGGCAATCTTGCGGATCTGCAGGCTGATGCGCCGGCCCTGCGGCGGCGTGGCCATCGAAAAACTGCGGTGCTCGCCGCCGGGCAGGCAGATGTTCAGGTACTGGCCCGGCGCGTAGTGCAGGCCATGGTCCTCGGGCAGGTCGAGGGCCAGGTGGTAGATATCGGGCGTGTGCAGGCGCAGCTCGGCCACGGTGGCCTGCACCCGGGTGGGCGGCGAGCAGGCCGGGCCGGTCGCGATGCTGATGACCAGATCCGACTGTGCCCGGGCCTGACAGGCCAGCGCATAGCCCTGGGCATGCTCCTCTTCGCCCATGGCCAACGGCAGCTCACCATCAGCATAGGCAAAGTCGCCCTCTTCGACCTTCATGCGGCAACTGCCACAGCCGCCAAAAGTGCAGTCATGGGGCAGTGCCACGCCCTGGCGTGTGGCGGCGTCGAGCACCGACTCATCGGCACCCACCTCAAACGATTGCTGCGTCTGCAGCCACTGTACGCGGTAGTTCATCGCAGGCCTCGTGCTCTCTTGCGCTTGGTGTGTCTGTCGCTGGCGGGCTTTATTTTTTGATGTCGGCTTGCACCAGCACCTCGGCCGTGGCGCCCAGGTGGTCTTTCAGCGCCTGCAAGGCGGCCACGCCGCAGGCGGTGTCCTGCTCCCCATTGCCACCCGACAGGCCCACGCCACCAATCACCTCGCCGTTGACGACGATGGGGTAGCCGCCCACAAACACGGCAAACTTGCCCTCAAAGCTCCACTGGATGCCAAAGGCCTCGTTGCCCGGCAGCGCAGGCCCATTGGGCAAGGTGTTGAACAAGTGGGTGGAGCGCTTGTGCCCGGCTGCCGTGAAGGCCTTGTTCCAGGCAATCTGCGGGCCGGTGACCCGCGCGCCATCCATGCGTTCAAGCACCAGCGGAAAGCCGCCTTCGTCGGTGATGCAAACCGTCTCGGTCACGCCAATCTCCTTGGCCTTGGCCAGGGCGGCCAGGGACATCACACGGGCTTCTGCCAGTTCCAGTTTCAATGCGCTTTTCATCGTGTTTCCTCTTCAAGTCGGGGGGTTCAGATACCGCGGTAGACGGTCTTGATCTGGGTAAAAAATTCCAGCCCGGCGCGGCCGGACTCGCGGAAGGTGGAGGTGCTGGAGTTCTTCAGCCCGCCAAAGGGGGCGTTGACCAGGTTGCCGGTGGTCGTGCGGTTGATCTTGACGGTGCCCGCCTGGATCTCGTTGGTGAACACATGCATGTAGCGCGGGTTCATCGTGACGATGCTGGCCGACAGGCCGTACTGCGAGTCGTTGGCCTGGCGCAGTGCATCGTCAAAATCCGCCACTTCGATGATCGCCAGCACCGGGCCAAAGATCTCTTCCTGCGCAATGCGCATGCTGTTTTTGACATCGGTAAACACCGCTGGCGACAGGTAGTAACCGTGGTCGAATTCACCGCCGGTGAGACGCTCGCCACCGCAGAGCCATCGCGCCTCGCGCTTGCCAATGGCGATGTAGTTCAACACCGTCTGCAGCTGTTTCTCGGTCGCCAAGGGGCCCAGGTCCATGCCCGGGGTCATGCCGTTGCCGATCTTGAGCTGGGCCACACGCGCCAGCAGCTTGTCGGTAAACGCCGCCTTGACGCTGGGCACCACCAGGATGCGGCTGGTGCCCGTGCAGGCCTGGCCCGTGAGCGAGAAACCGCCTTTGACTGCCAGGTCCACCGCCGTGTCCAGGTCGGCGTCTTCCATCACGATCAACGGGTTCTTGCCGCCCAGCTCCATCTGCAGCCGGGTGGAGAGGTGCACGGTGCGGTGGATCTGGGTGCCTGCCGTGGTAGAGCCCGTGAACGAGATGGCGCGGATGGCCTGCGAATTGGTGATCACCGGCCCCACCTCGCCAGCGCGGCCGGTGACGCAGTTGACCACGCCCGCTGGCACGCCGGCTTTCTCCAGCGCTTCGACCAGGCGCAGGCCGGACAGCGGCGCATCCGAGGAGGGCTTGAACACCACCGTGTTGCCGGTGATGAGCGCTGGTGCCAGCTTGCGCGCCGGGATGGAGGCGGGGAAGTTCCAGGGCGAGATCACGGTCACCACGCCCAGCGGCTCGCGGTGGCTGAACACATGCATATTGGCGTCGTCCTGCGGGTAGGTCTCACCGCCCAGGGTCTGGCCTTCGGTGGCGTAAAAGCGCAGGGTCTGCGCGCTGCGCAAAAATTCGTCGCGGGCCTGGCTCAGCTGCTTGCCTTCCTCGCGGGTCAGCTCCTGGGCAAACTGCTCCACGTTCTTTTCCAGGTAGCTGGCCGCATCGTTGAGGATCTTGGCGCGCTTGCCAATGGCCAGCTTGCGCCAGCCCTCAAAGGCCTTCTGCGCGGCCTGCACCGCCGCCTCGGCATCGGCCGGGCCTGAGGCCTGAAAACGCCCCAGCACATCACGGGTATCGGCGGGGTTGAGGTTGTCAAAGGTGCGGCCCAACAAGCAGGGCACCCAGGCGCCGTCGATATAGTTCAGAAACGTTTGCACGGTGTCAGCCATGGTGGAGAGGTCTTGGAGAGGTGGGGGATCGGAAACAGCGGCAGGCGCCAAGGGCCTGCCACTGTCCTGCGCTAGGGGGTGCAGCAAGGCTCAGGCTGCCAGCAGCTCTTCCTGCGAGATCTGCAGGTCCTTGGCGACGTAGTCGTGGTAGAGCGCCGTGGTGTAGAGCAGGCGCATCTGGGCACCGATCTCGCAGATGCGCAGGCATTTGGCTTGCAGCTCGGGCGTGTTGGCATGCTCCAGCACGATCTGGTAGCCGCGCTCGCCATGGATTTCGTCCGAGACGATGTGCAGGTCAAAGAACTCGACCTCTTCGTCGGTAAAGCCGTACTTGTCACGCAAGGTGGGCGTCTGCTTGCGGTAGATCGACGGCACCTGCGACTCCAGCCCCACGACCAGGCCGGCCACCGCCACCACCGGGTCTTCGCGCATCGCAATCGCATAGCACCAGGACTGCAGGCCGCGCGTGGTGGGCGACATATTGTTCGGATCCACCACCCGGGCACGCGTGGTGCCACAGGCCTCGGCAAAGCGGATCAGCAGATCGGTATGGCGGTCGCCGCCGATCTCTTCCTCATACATATTGGCCAGCAAAAAGTCCTTGGCCTCGGTCATATGGTCAGGGGTGCGGGCATAGAGGTAGCCCAGGTAGTCGGCAAACGGGCCCACATAGTGGTAGTGGTTCTCAGCCCAGCGCGCCAGGTGCTCACGGCTCAAACGGCCCGTGGCCCAGGCCACGCTGAAAGGGGCCTTGTTGGCGCTCTTGCCCTTGATGGCATTTTCAAGCGCAGCGCGGAAGTCGTCGCGGTTCATCAATGTGCTGGTCATGGCGGGTTCCTCTGAAGATGTTGGGGTCGTCGCCAAGTCATAACTAGCCAAGCGACAGAATTAGAATACTGTATACAGAATACGAGGTCAATGTTTTCACACCCCATTCCAACTCAGTGCTTACCCCTAGCCCCATCAAATCGCAAACACCATCCTGGCCGCTCAAGAGTCACAGGCTCCTGATATTCCTCAATATCTATGCGCTGCAACCCAAGCCAAACTCCCTCATCCTCACGTTATCCCTAGTACATCCACAACATCCAGTTGTATACAGTATACGTAATTGCAATGCGGAGGAACCCATGCCCCAGATCACCTTTCACAAGAATGGCCAGACCTTCCAAGGCGAGGTCAAGACCGGCGCCAACCTGGTGGTGCGCGCGGGGATCAAGCAGTTCCCCTTTCCTCACCTGGCCTACCAATGCGGCATGGGCAAATGCGCCACCTGCGCCTGCAAGGTGCTGGCGGGGGCCGAGCACCTGCCGGCACCCAACTGGAAAGAGAAAAAGCAGCTGGGCACGCACCTGGACGAAGGCTTTCGCCTGGTGTGCCAGCTCTGGCCCGAGCATGACCTGGAGCTGGCGCAAGTGCCGCTGCCCGCCAGCACCGCCCACACGGCCAGCGCTGCAGGCACCACGCCCGCCACCCCCGCTGCATAAGGAAAGCCCATGTTCGTAGTTTTGACCAGCAAGCCCGGCCAGTACCACACGCAGCCCAACGCCGATATCCGCCTGCTAGAAGCCTGGGACTACCACTTTTGCGGTCGCCTGCTCGCCCGGTTTGCGGTGGGTGAGCTGCTGCGCGAGACCAAGGTGCAGGTGATCGAGGAAGGCCCCGGCGGCACCACCAACCAGGTGCCCTCCAAGTTTCTGGAGCGTTTTGCATCGCTGGAGCAAGCCCGCAGCGAGCTGCAGCACCTGTGCCAGTTCGGCGCGCTGGATTCCACCTTGACAGCAGCGCCCCTCAGCGCACCACCCGCCGCCTGATTGCCCCTTTATGCCCACCATCACCTTTGTCAGCAACGACAACAAAACCGTCGAGGCCCCGGAAAACAGCAACCTGCTGCGCGTCTCGCTGCGCGAGAAAGGGGGCATCCCTTTCAAATGCGGCGGCGGCCTGTGCGGCACCTGCAAATGCCGCATTGAGGAAGGCCTGGCCCACACCGATGCCATCAAGGCCAAGGAGCGCAAGCATTTCAGCGAGGAAGAGTTCGCCGCCGGCCACCGCCTGGCCTGCCAGACCTTTGTCAACGGCGACATCAAGGTCAGCTGGCTCCCCCGCCCATGATGGCCTGGACCGCACTCACCGAGCACTTGGCCTGGGGCCGCTACCTGGCCATGGGGCTGATGGTGCTGACCGGCGCGGCCATGCAGGGCGTGGGCGGCCTGGGCTATGCGATGTTTTGCGCGCCGCTGGCGGCGATCTTTTTTCCCGAGCTGGTGCCCGGCCCGCTACTGGCCGTGGGCGCGCCGCTGGCCTTGCTGGCCTATCTGCGCGAGCGCGATGCGCTCAACCGCCAGGTCGCTGCCGCAACCTTGGTGGGCCGCGTCATCGGCACCTTTGCCGCCACCGGCCTGCTGGTGCTGTTCAGCACCCATGCGCTGTCCATTCTGTTTGCCGTGCTGATCTTGGCCGCCGTCTGCCTCAGCACCCTGGGCTGGCGGGTGGCCCCCAGCACCACCAACCTGTCGATTGCCGGCGTGGCCAGCGGCATCATGGGCACCATCACCGCCGCAGGTGGCCCGCCGTTTGCGATTGCGATGCAGCACCTGGCACCAGCCACCATGCGCTCCACCTTAGGCGTGGTGTTCTTTGCCGGCACCATCGTCTCGCTCAGTGCCCTTGCCTGGGTGGGCCGCATGGGCAGCGGGCAGTGGCTGCTCAGTCTGGTGCTGCTGCCCTGGATGCTGGGGGGCTTTCTGGCCTCCAACCGCCTGGCCCGCCATATCTCCAAAGCCACCATCCGCCGCTGGCTGCTGGGCACCGCCGCCGTCAGCGCCTGCATCATCCTGCTGCGCGTCTGGCTCTGATTTCCAACCTCACCCCACCACACCCCATGCTGCACATCACCGATGCCATGGTGGACACCCTGGTGTCCACCGACCAAGCCCTGCAAGCCATGCGCGAGGCCTTTGCCGCCTTTGGCGCGGGCGAAGCGGCCATGCAAGCGCGCGAGCGCACCGATGCCGGCGGCGTCAAGCTCTCCACGCTGGGGGCCGTCATCCCCGCGCAGGGGGTGACTGGCGCCAAGGTCTACACCACTATTGCCGGCCAGTTCAACTTTGTCATCCTGCTGTTTTCCACCGCCACCGGCGCGCCGCTGGCCACCTTGGATGCCAATGCCATCACGCGCCTGCGCACCGCTGCCACCACGGTGCTGGTAGCAAAGCACCTGGCGCCGGCCAATGCACGCCATCTTTTTCTGTGCGGCGCTGGCGTGCAGGGCCTGGCCCATGCGCAGCAGTTGGTGCAGCACTTCGGGCTGCAGCGCATCGATGTGTTTGACCCCTATGCGCACGAAGGGCTGGAAGCGCGCCTGGCGCAGCTGACCGGCCTGCCCGCAGCGCAGATCCGCCGGGTGGCGCACACCCAGGGCGTGGGCGAGGCGGACATCATCGTCACCGCCTCACGCGCCAAGGAGCCACTGTTCAACGGCGAGCATGTAGCACCCCATGCTTTTGTGGCCGCCATTGGCTCCAGCCTGCCCCATACCCGCGAGTTGGACGATGCCCTGCTGGCGCGCGCCCAGCTGATTGCGGTGGAATGGAAAAAGCAGGCGACCAGCGAAGCAGGCGACCTGGTGCTGGCCGACCCCGGCCTGTCGCTGGCCGGCAAGCTGGTGGAGCTGGGGGATATCGTCAGCGGCCGGTATACCGTCAGCCCGCAGCCGGGCATCCGGCTGTACAAGGCCGTGGGGGTGGGGCTGGAAGATATTGCGCTGGCAGGGGTGGCTTACCAGAACCAGCTGGCGCGCAAGGCCTGAACGAGCGCATCCGGGCGATGCGCCCGGCTGGGGAAGTGCCGCGCGAAAAGCGGGAGCCCAGCGCTCAGGGCTCGATGCCGGCCGCGTTGTAGATATGGCGCGCGGCCAGCAGGCCGGCCAATTCAGGATCGCCCTTGATCACCGCACGCAGGATGGCGGCATGCTCTTCCCAGTTCTGGGGCGCACGCGCCTGGCTGCGCGGTGCAAACAGCACCTCGGTGCGGTCGCGCAAGGACAGCATCACCTCTTGCAGCACCGAGTTGGCGGCGATCTTGCCCAGCGCCAGGTGGAACTTCTGGTTGAGCACGGCCAGCACATCGCCATCGCCGGTGTGGGCGTTCTTGGTGCCTTCGGCCAGCAAGGCCTCCAGCGCAGCGATCTGCTCGGGGTCGTGGCGCTTGGCGGCCAGGCGGGCATTGAGGGCCTCCAAGGTGGCGCGCACCTCGACCAGCTCGCGCAGCAAGTCGCCGTGGAACTTGGCGACCGAGGCACCGCGCCGTGGCTCAATGATCACCAGGCCGCTGGAAGCGAGCTGGCGCAAGGCCTCGCGCACGGGCATGCGCGATACCGAAAACTCCTCGGACAGACGCTCTTCGACCAGCCGCTCGCCGGATGCGAGCTCGCCAGACATGATCTTCTCGCGCAAGGCCTCCACCAGCTGCTGGGTCAGCGGCGAGTGGTTCAGTCCTGTTTTTTTGTCTCCGTTGGCAATGGGCATGAAAGTCGATCCGTTCGGTACGTTGCTTGCCCCGGGCGCTGTGTCGACAACCAAAGAGCCGCCCAAGGTCGCACCAGTTTACATGCCCGGCAAAGGTTTACAGCCTCTGGGCCTTGCCTTGTATACAAAAATCTGAAGACTCAGCGCTCAGCGGCCAGCACGGCGGATCTCAGCCAGCGAGCGCGTGTCTTGCATCGCCTGGGCCCACAGGCGCCCCGGGGACATCTCGGCCAGGCGCTGGGCCTGCCAGCGCACAAAAGCGTTCTCTATCGACGAAAGCCAGCCCAGCGACGCGGGCAACAGGGCTTGGCGGGGCTTGCGCAAGGCCAGCAGATCCGCCTCTTGGGCGGCAACGGTTTGGATCAGCGTGTTTTTCATGGAATAGCTCCTGGATAACCTAGTAATTACCCTAGTGTATCCAGTGTACAAAACAAGGGTTTTGATCTGGATCCATAACCCTTCGCTATCCAAGCCTTTGTTTAGCCTCGAAATTCAGAAAAATTCTCAAGCTGTCGCACCGCTGAAATGCACTAAAACAAGCTAGCCAGTTGGCTTGTATCGGCACAACCACCCGTATTTTTGTATACGAAAAAGCTGTTTTCCTCAATTTAACCCGGATCAATCACATGTTGCAATGCAATATTTCTGGTATTCCCTGATGGTTTTTTCATTTATTGTATTTAGTATACAAATTGGCTGTTTAATCATACCAAGGAGTAGCCACGATGGATCCGTCAGTCTCTATAGGCCCAGCGCACTGGGCCTACCTTGCCGGGGTGCTGGTCATCATTCTGACCATGGCCTTCCGTGCCAATGTGGTGGTGCCATCGATACTGGCCACCGTCGTCGTCGCCTTCGCCTGGAGCGGCAGCGCCATCACCGGGATAGGAAGCATATTCAGTGCCAGCATGGTGGCGGCCAAGGAGCTGTTCAACATCTTCCTGATCATTGCGCTGATGACGGCCCTGCTCAATGCGCTCAAGGACCTGGGCTCGGACATCCGCATGGTCAAGCCCTTTCGCGCGGTGATGAAAAACGGCCATGTGGCCTATTTCATTCTGGCGCTGGTCACCTACCTGATCTCGCTGTTTTTCTGGCCCACCCCCGCCGTTCCACTGG
The DNA here is from genome assembly GCF_024809975.1 of Comamonas sp. BIGb0152. Classification (GTDB taxonomy): domain Bacteria; phylum Pseudomonadota; class Gammaproteobacteria; order Burkholderiales; family Burkholderiaceae_C; genus Comamonas. Next base: position 306,873 of record NZ_JANUDY010000005.1, on the reverse strand, counting down.
TAGCGGCCGTGCTGCTGCCCGCAGCCATTGCGGCGGGCCTGCCGCCCATCGCGGGTGCCATGGCGATTGCGATTGCCGGCCAGGGCATGGCGCTGTCGTCGGACTATGTGATCGGTGTGGCGCCGGGCATCAGCGCCAAGGCCGCTGGCGGCATCAGTGCCGTGGCGGTGGCCGACAAGGCGCTGCTGCTGTCCTGGGTGGTCGGCATGATTGCGCTGTTCCTGTCGTACTTCAAGGTGCGCAAGCTCATCGTGCCCAGCGACAACGCGCTGCTGGAGCGCTGGGAGCTGAACCCCGTGGGCATCAACGCACAGATCGAGGGCGCAGGCGCCTTTGACAAGGCCGAGATCGCCAAGGGCACGGCCCATGACAGCGACCTGGGCACCAACTCCGAGCTGGAAGCCGAGCTGCGCAAAACCCAGCCGCTGGCATCGGCCTCCAAGCTGTTTGCCGTCGTCACGCCGCTGGCCTTTTTGGTGGTGATTTTGGTGATGGTGGCGCCCAAGTTCACCACCGCCGTGCCCGAACTCAAAGGCGGCGATGCCGCCATGCTGATTGGCGGCGTCGCGGCACTGCTGATGATCTGGGCCACCACGGCCGCTCGGGGCTTTCGCAAGATGCTCGATGGCGCCGCCGACCATGTCACCGATGGCTTTGTCTTCGCCTTCAAGGCCATGGGCGCGGTGCTGCCGATTGCCGGCTTCTTTTTCATCGGCTCGCACGAGACCGCCGGCCCCATCCTGGGCATTGCCGCCGGCCAGCCCGTGCCTGACCTGCTGTTCGAGCTGGTCAAGGCCAGCCAGCACCTGATTCCCGACAGCCAGCTGCTGGTGTCGTTTGGTGTGCTGCTGATGGGCATGATCACCGGCATCGACGGCTCCGGCTTTGCCGGCCTGCCGCTGACCGGCACCTTGTCGGGCGCGCTGGGCCCGGCCTCGGGCATGGATGTGTCGGCCCTGGCCGCGCTGGGCCAAATGGGCGCGGTGTGGACGGGCGGCGGCACCTTGATCGCCTGGTCCTCGCTGATAGCCGTCGCAGGCTTTGCCCGGGTCAATGTGCTGGAGCTGGCCCGGGCCTTGTTGGTACCGGTGGTGCTGGGCCTGATTGCCGCCGTCTTCACCGCCGTGGCGCTGTGGGGCAGCTGATATGCAGCAGACAAATGCCTTGGGCGTGCTGGGCCAGGGGGCCATGGTGGCCACCGGCCACCCCTTGGCGGCGGCCGCTGCGCAGGCCCAGCTGCAGCAAGGGGGTTCCGCCGTCGATGCCGCCATTGCCGCTGATGCCGTGCTGGGTGTGGTTGAGCCCATGGCCACTGGCGTGGGCGGCGACCTGCTGGCCATGCTGGTGCCGCCAGGCCGGGCACCGCTGGCCTACAACGGCACGGGCCGCGCGCCCCAAGGCTTGACGGCCACGCTGGTCGAGGCCCTGCCCCAGCACCGCATCCCCGAGCGCCACCCGCTGTCCGTCACCACCCCCGGTGTCGTGCAAGGCTGGTGGGATCTGCACCAGCGCTTTGGCAAGCGGCCCTGGGCACAGCTGTTTGATGCCGCCGTGCAAGCCGCCGGCCAGGGCTTTGCCGTGGCCCCGGTTGCTGCGCGCGAGTGGGCGCTGTTCCAGCCGGTGATTGCCCGCAATGCCGCCAGCGCTGCCCTGTACCGCGCCGATGCCCCACCCCGCGCTGGCGAGCGCTTTGACAACCCGGCGCTGGCCCGCTTGCTGCAGGCCGTGGCCGCGAAGGGGCCACAGGCCTTTTATGCCGGCGCCATCCCTGCCGCCTGTGCGGCTGCGGTGCAGGCAGCGGGTGGCGTGTTGGGCACCGCCGATTTCAGCGCCCACCGGGGCGACTTCTGCACGCCGGTGAGCACGCCATTTCGCGGTGCCACCATCTACGAATGCCCGCCCAACACCCATGGCGTGGCTGTGCTGCACGCGCTGGCCGCCATGCAAGACCAGGCCATCGACATGGCCAGCGCTGCCACCCAGGTGGCCCTGGTGCAGGCCATGGAAGCGGCCATGGCCCATGCCCAGCAAACCGTGGCCGACCCAGCCGGCAACACCGTCTGCACCACCGTGGTGGATGCCGACGGCCTGGCCATCAGCCTGATGAGCAGCGTGTTCAAGCGCTTTGGCTCGGGCATCGGCGTGGCCGAGGGCGGCTTTGTGCTGCAAAACCGGGGCCATGGCTTTTCGCAGCCCGGCCATATCAATGGGCCGGCGCCAGGCAAACGCCCCTACCACACGGTGGTGCCGGGCGCGGCGACGCGCGATGGCCAATTCCTTGCTGTGTTTGGCGTGGTCGGCGGCGCCATGCAGCCCCAAGGCCAGGTGCAGCTGCTATGCCGCATGCTGGCAGGCGGCGAGGCACCGCAGGCGGCACTGGACCAGCCGCGCTGGCGCCTGGAAGGCGGCCGGGTGCTGGCGGTGGAAGCCGGCATGCCGCCCGCGATTACCGCCGCGCTGCGGGCCCAGGGCTACCGCGAGCCCAGTGGCGAAGGTGAGCTGGGCGGGCGCAGCGACTTCGGCGGCGCGCAGTGGATTTGGCGCCTGCCCAATGGCCAGCTGCGTGGCGCCTCCGACAAGCGCAAGGACGGCCTGGCACTCGCCGTCTAAACAGCGTCAATGTCAGCGCTGGGGCTTTTGCGGCGCCAGCGCCTCGTCCACCACCTCAATCCAGTGGCGCACCGGCACATCGGTGCCCGATTGCAAATGCGAGATGCAGCCGATATTGGCCGACAGAATGGCGGCGGGCCGCGCATCGCTGCAGGCCTGGTTCAAGGTGCCAATCTTGCGGTCGCGCAGCTGGTGCGCAATCTCGGGCTGCAGCAGCGAATAGGTGCCGGCCGAGCCGCAGCACAGGTGCGATTCCACCCGCGAGACGCGGATGTCAAAGCCCAGGCGGCGCAGGCTGGTCTCCACCCCGCCGCGCAGCTTTTGGCCATGCTGCAAGGTGCAGGGTGGGTGGTAGGCCAAGGGGGCTTCAGGCAAGTTCAGCTGGCCTTGCAGGCGCTGCTCCAACTCGGGCAGCATGTCAGGCAGCAGCTCGCACAGATCGCGCGCCAATGCGCTAATGGCAGCGGCGCGCGCGGCATAGGCGCTGTCATGGCGCAGCAGATGGCCGTAGTCCTTGACCATCACGCCGCAGCCCGAGGCCGTGGTCACAATGGCCTCGACCTGCTGGCTCTCCACATGGGGCCACCAGGCATCGATATTGGCCCGCGCCTGCGCCAGCGCGCCTTGCGGGTCGCTCAGGTGCTGCTGCACCGCGCCGCAGCAGGCGGCGGCCGGCGCAACCAAGGTCTGGATGCCCACGGCATCGAGCACCCGGGCAGCGGCCGCATTGATGTTGGGCAGCATGACCGGCTGCACGCAACCAGCCAGCATCAGCACCTTGCGATCATGGGTGCGCGTCGGCCATTTGCCGGCACGCGGCGCGCGGGCCAGCTTGGCCTTGATGGCGGCAGGCAGCACCGGGCGGGCCAGCCGCCCCAGCGCCAGCGCCGGGCCAAAAGCCTTGGACACCATGCCCTTGCGCAGCGCCCAGCGCTGCAGGCGCTCTGCCACTGGGCGCTCCACCTTCTGGTCGACGATATGGCGGCCAATATCCAGCAGCTTGCCGTATTGCACGCCGCTGGGGCAGGTCGATTCGCAGTTGCGGCAAGTCAGGCAGCGGTCCAGATGGGTCTGGGTCTTGCGCGTGGGCGCCTGGCCTTCGAGCACCTGCTTGATCAGGTAGATGCGCCCGCGCGGGCCGTCCAGCTCATCGCCCAGCAGCTGGTAGGTGGGGCAGGTGGCGGTGCAAAAGCCGCAGTGCACGCATTTGCGCAAGATGGCCTCGGCCTCCTGGCCTTCGGGGGTGTCTTTGAATTCGGGGGCTAATTGGGTTTGCATGGTGCAGGGGTGCCTCGATTAGCTTAGTTCAGCGCCCAGTCGCCCAGGCGGCCGGGGTTGAAGATGCCGTTGGGGTCAAACGCCTGCTTGAGCCGCTGCTGCACCTGGCGCAGCGCGGGCGAGGCGGGCGTAAAACCAAAATCATCGGATGCCAGCAGCCCTACCTGGCTGCCGGGCCTGAAACACACGGCGCTGCCGCCCACGCTGGCGGCCAAGGTTTGCAAGGCATGGGCATGCTGCATGGGGGCTTGCACCCAGCGCAGCGCGCCGCCCCACTCCATCAGCGGCTGCAGGCCTTGCTCCGTGCAGGGCAGCACCGGCGTAGTGGCCGGCAAGGACAGTCGCCACAGCGCGTGGCCCGGCTCCATGTCGCTGAACCAGGGCAGTTGCTGTTCGCGGCAGGCCAGCCAGGCGGCATCGGCCTGGCCATGGTCCAGCATGGTGCCGCCCATGCCATCGAGCGCCGACTGCACGGCAGCCACCGCGCCGCGCAGCCGCACCAGCAGATGGCCCTGGTCACCCTCACCGGATTGCTGCCACAGGCTGGCATTGATGGGCAAGGGCTTGGCGCGCCAGACGGCGAGCCTGTCCAGCGCCTGCTGGGCCGTGCATTCGTAATAAAGCGTCGCTTGCGCGCGCTGCAAGGGCAGTACCTTGAGGCTGATCTCCGTCAGCAGGCCCAGGGTGCCCCAGGCGCCAGCCATCAGCCGCGAGACGTCGTAGCCCGCGACATTCTTCATCACCTGCCCGCCAAAGCGCAGCAACTCGCCCCGGCCATTGATCAGCTCCAGCCCCAGGATGTAATCGCGCACCGCACCCACCGCCGCCCGCGAAGGGCCCGACAAACCGGCAGCGACCATGCCGCCCACGGTAGCGCCCGGGCCAAAATGCGGCGGATCAAAAGCCAGGCATTGGCCGCACTCGGCCAGGCTCGCTTCCAGCGCCGCCAGCGGCGTGCCCGCCCGCACGGTCACCACCAGCTCACTGGGCTCGTAGCTGATGATGCCGCTGTAGCTGCGGGTGTCAAACACCTCGCCGCCCAGGCGCGCACCATAAAAATCCTTGCTGCCGCTGCCCCTAATGCGCAGCGGCGCTTTGTGGGCATGGGCGGATCGAACGCGCTCCTGCCAGTCGAGCACGGTGGGGGAAAGAGAGGCAGCCACAGCTTGGTCCATGGCCCCATGGTAGCGGCACTTGCTGCCGGCGCTGGGCGCTCAAGTTAGATGGGGGACTGTCGCGGGTTGCTTGAAAGCCTTACGCCGTCTGGAACCCATGGCTGATTTCCCGCCAGGGCTGCGTAGGCAAGCCCGCCACCCCCACGCGCATGGCAAACACGCAGCCCGACAGCGGCAGCTGGGCCAGCTCGTCGCGGCTGCGGCCGTGGCGGGCTGAGGTGACGAACAAGGTGCGGCCATCGCTGCCGCCAAAGCAGGGCATGGTGGGGCACAGCGCCGGGGTGTAGTGGATCGCCAGGATGCGGCCCTGGGGGGAGATCTGCAGCACCCGGCCGCCTTCGTACATGGCGCACCAGTAGTTGCCGTCCACATCGACCGCCGCACCATCGGGCCGGCCGCCATAGCCGGGCTCGCCGGGGGTCCAGCCTTCGGGCTTGCTGTCAAAGCGGATGAACACCTCGCCCTCGCCTTGCGGATAACCGCTCACATCGCAGGCAAAGCGCTTGATGGTGTGGCTCGGGGTATCGGCCCAGTACATGGTGCGCCGGTCGGGCGACCAGGCCAGGCCATTGGCGTTGGAGACACCCGCCTGCACCTTGCGCACCGTCGTGGTGCCGCTCAGCCCGTCTATACAGTACAGCGCTGCCACCGGCTGGCGCGGGCCGCTGGCGGGCTCGTGGATGGTGCCGACCCAAAACCGGCCCTGGGCATCGCAGCGGCCGTCGTTGCCACGCTCGGTGGCCGGGTCGATCGGCAGGCGGGCGATGTCGTGCAAGGTGCCGCCCCAGTGGGTGGCGCGGCAGATGCGGTCGCGCAAGACCACAATCCAGCCGTCCAGCGCGCCGCCGCTGCGGGCCGGCGCAATGCAGCCGGGCTCGGCGGGCATGTCCCAGCGGTCCATATAGCCCGATCCGGGCATCGTGCGCCACAGCTGTTTGCCAGCCACATCGACGCCGTAGAGAACACCACCGCTGGCTTGCCAGAAAGGAGACTCCCCCAACGCAAAGGGCTGGCTGACCACGGTATGCCAGATCATGGCGTTCCTTTAGAAATTGATTGCATGGAAAACCCTAAGCATTATCTGTGCCACCTGGCTTGCAGCACACAGGGCTTATGGAATATAGGACAGCGGCAAGGCGGTGGTGAATTTCAGCTCCTCCATCGCAAAGCTGGACGACACATCCAACAACTGGGTATCGGCAATCAGGCGCTTGTACACCTTGTCATAGGCGGCGATATCAGGCACTACCACCCGTAGCAGGTAATCCACCTCGCCGCTCATGCGGTAGAACTCGACCACCTCGGCGATAGCCGCTACGGCTGCGCGGAAGCGCTCAAACCATTCCTGGCTGTGCGTGCTGGTGCGTACGGCGACAAACACGGTCACGCCCACATTCACCTTGTCGCGGTCCACCAAGGCCACCTGGCGCTTGATGACCCCGGCCTCCTTGAGCCGCTGGATGCGGCGCCAGCAGGGCGTGGCGGACAGGCCGACCTGGGCCGCCAGCTCGGCGACCTGGGTTTCGGCATCGGCCTGCAGCAACTCCAGCAGCTTGCGGTCAATGGAATCCAATTTCATTTTTTTACCTATTTTTAGAAATGAACTCCAATATTCTCCGATAACTGGCGAAGTTTGCAGCTGTATTCCCCCGTCCGCGCTCGACAATTGGGCTATGGAAATCTACCTCGACGCCAACGCCACCACCCCCGTTCTCCCCCAAGCCCGCGCCGCCGCCCTGGCGGTGATGGCCGATGCCTATGGCAACCCCAGCAGCATCCATGGCAGCGGCCTCCAGGCCCGCGCGCTGCTGGACGAGGCGCGCGCCGCCGCCCGCCAGGTGCTGGGCGTGCCCAGTGGCCAGCTGCTGTTCACCAGCGGCGCGACCGAAGGTATCCAGACCGCCGTGCTGTCAGCGCTCAACGCCCTGCGCCAGCGCCGGGATGCGGGTGACCGCAGCGCGCTGCAGCTGCTCTACGGTGCTACCGAACACAAGGCCGTGCCCGAAGCCCTCAAGCACTGGAACGCGGTGCTCGGCCTGCACCTGCCGATCGCCGCCATCCCCGTCGGCAACGATGGCCGCCATGACCTGGCCTGGCTGCGCACGCAGGCGCCATCGGCCGGCCTGGTCTGCACGATGGCCGCCAACAACGAGACGGGAGTGATCAGCGACCTCGACGGCATTGCCGCTGCGCTGCGCGGCAGCCCCGCACTGTGGCTGGTGGATAGCGTGCAGGCGCTGGGCAAGCTGGCGCTCAACGCCGTTGAACGCGGCATCGACTACGCGCCGTTTTCCGGCCACAAGCTGTATGCCCCCAAAGGCGTGGGCATGCTCTATGTGCGCGAAGGCGCGCCGTTTACCCCGCTGCTGGCGGGCGGCGGGCAAGAAGGCGCACTGCGCGCCGGCACCGAGAACATGGCCGGCATTGCCGCGCTGGGCGCCGTGCTGCACGCGCTGCAAGATGGCACCACCTTTGCCAGTGCAGCCACCTTGGCCGACCACCGCCAGCGGCTTGCATCGGCGCTGTGCGATGCCTTTGGCAACGTGGTGTTCAACGCGCCCGCTGCGCTGTGCCTGCCCACCACCCTGAACTTTGCGGTGCCCGGCCTGGAATCCAAGCTGCTGCTCGACCTGTTTGACGCCGCCGGCCTGCGCGTCAGCGGCGGCTCGGCCTGCAGCGCCAGCAAGGCGCAGCCCAGCTATGTGCTCGAAGCCATGGGCCTGCCGGCCTGGCAAACGGCCGCAGCGGTGCGCATGTCCTTTGGCGCCGCCGATGCCAGCGCGATGATCGACGAGGCCTGCAGCCGCATCCGCGCCTGCGGCGCTGCGCTGCGCACGCACTGCCTGGTCGAAGCCCCGCAAGACACCGCCCATGGCACCGCCCCGTTGCTGACCCGCTTTGTCGTCGACGGCGCCTGCTGCTACCTGCTGGCCGATGCCGCCAGCCAGCGCTGCGTGGTGGTCGATCCGCTGCCTGAGCTGGTCGAGCGCCTGGCGCAGTGGGTGCGCTGCCGGGGTTTCACGCTGGCTGCCGTGCTCGATACGCACAGCCATGGCGACCACGCCTCATCGGCCGCCGAGCTGCGCGCCGCCGTGCCCGCTGCGCTGCAAGCAGCTGGCGCGGTGGATGCGCTGGGCTGGCCCGCAGGCGCCACGCAGATGGACCTGGGCGCCTACCGTTTGAGCCGCCTGGCGCTGCCCGGCCACACCGCCGATTCGACCGCCTACCTGCTGCATGCAGGCGCGCAGCTGCAGCTGGCCCTGGTGGGCGATACCGTGCTGCCCGGTGCGCTGGGCCGCAGTGATTTTGCCCAGAGCGCGCCGCTGGCCTATGCGGGCAGCCTGCGCCTGTTGGAAGCAACCGTGGGCCCGCAAACCTTGCTGCTGCCCGGCCATGACTACGACAACCACTTTGCCTGCACCCTGGCGGTGGAATCGGCCGCCCAGCCGCTGCTGGCCGGTGTGCTGCAGGGCCAGCTGGATGCCGCCGCCTTTGCCGCCGCCAAGGCCAGCCTGGAGCAAGACATGGCCCCCACCGCCTACCAAACCATGGCCTGCGGCGCGCGGGTAGATGCCGCTGCCGCACCCAGCTGTGTAGAGATGCCCCTGGCCCGCGCCCAGGCGCTGCAGCAGGCCGGCAGCGCCGCCTTGCTGGTGGATGTGCGCGAGCCCTATGAGCAGCAACTGGGCACGGCGCGCGGGCTGGAAGGCGGAGACCTGGCCCAGGCCGTGCCACTGTCGGGCCTGCTCAATGCGCTGCCCCAGTGGCTGGCCCTGGCGGCCGATACGCCCGTGGTGTTTTACTGCCGCAGCGGCAACCGCAGCGCCCAGGCCGCCCGTGCGCTGCGCCGCCTGGGCCACCCGCAGGCCTTCAGCCTGGCGGGCGGCTTGGCACTGTGGCCCGAGTGCGATACCGCAGCGGCATAAGCCAACGGGGCAGGGCATAAAAAAAGGCCGGCCGGGTTGTGCACCCGTCCGGCCCCCCAAGGAGTATCCGCAAGAATCAACGTCCGTAGGCCGCTTCGCCGTGGGAGGTGATGTCCAGGCCTTCGCGTTCGGCTTCTTCCGTCACACGCAGACCACCGGTGAGCAAACCTGCCACCTTGTACGAGATCCAGGCCACCACACCCGACCACACGATGGTGATCAGCACGCCCTTGGTCTGCACCCAGATTTGGTGGGCCATGTTGTAGCCTTCTGGCTCGACACCACCCAGGCTGGAGGCGCAGAACACGCCGGTCAGGATGGCACCCAGGATACCGCCCACGCCGTGCACACCGAAGACGTCGCAGGTGTCATCGGCCTTGAGCAGGCGCTTGAGACCGGACACACCCCACAGGCACAGAGCGCCAGCGAGCAGACCCATCACGATGGCACCCATGGGGCCCACAAAACCGGCTGCCGGGGTGATGACCACCAGGCCACCGACGGCACCCGAAGCGGCACCCAGCATCGAGGGCTTGCCCTTGTGCAAGGTCTCGCAAACCAACCAGCTCACGCAAGCTGCGCCAGTGGCCACGATGGTGTTGATGAAGGCCAGACCGGCAATACCGTTGGCAGCACCTGCCGAGCCGGCGTTGAAGCCAAACCAGCCCACCCACAGCAGCGATGCGCCCACCATGGTCAAGGTCAGGTTGTGGGGAGCCAGCGCTTCGCGGCCAAAGCCCAGGCGCTTGCCCAGCACATAGGAGCCCACCAGACCGGCGACACCGGCGTTGATGTGCACCACGGTGCCACCGGCAAAGTCCAGCGCGCCATCCTTGCCCAGCAGACCACCGCCCCAGACCATATGGGCAATCGGCAGGTAGCTGAAGGTGAACCACAGCACGGCGAAGATCATCACGGCCGCAAACTTGATGCGCTCGGCAAAGGCACCGACGATCAGCGCCACGGTGATGGCGGCGAACGTGGCCTGGAAGGACACGAACACGTACTCCGGCACGGTGGCCATTGCACCCGACAAGGTATCGGGCGTGATACCCATCAGGAACACCTTGCCGAAGTCGCCGAAGAAGTTGCCTTCGCCGGAGAAGGTCAGCGAGTAGCCATAGATGGTCCACAGCACGGTGATCATCGAGAAGATCGTGAACACCTGGGCCAGCACCGACAGCATGTTCTTGCTGCGCACCAGACCGCCGTAGAACAGCGCCAGACCCGGGATGACCATCAGGATCACCAGCATGGTTGAGGTCATGATCCAGGCGGTATCGCCTGCGTTCAGAACGGGGGCTGCCGCATCGGCCGCAGCCGCGTTGCCCGCAGTGGCCAGTGCCACCGCCGCCAGCCCTGCCAAGGAAAGTAGTCGTCTCATGTTGTTCACACCTTCAAGATAAATTGGCTTGTTGCGCGCGCCTTGCCAGCGCGGAGCGTTGTTTGTTAGATCGCGTTCGGGCCGGTTTCGCCGGTACGGATACGCACCACCTGCTCCAGCGGCGAGACAAAGATCTTGCCGTCGCCGATCTTGCCGGTGCGCGCTGCGTTCTCGATGGCCTCGATCACCCGGTCCACCAGGTCCTCGGCCACCGCGATCTCCAGCTTCACCTTGGGCAGAAAATCCACCACGTACTCGGCACCGCGGTACAGCTCGGTATGGCCCTTTTGGCGGCCAAAGCCCTTGACCTCGCTCACGGTGATGCCTTGCACCCCAATATCGGACAGCGCCTCACGCACTTCATCGAGCTTGAAGGGCTTGATCACCGCCACTACCAGTTTCATGTTCATAGTCTCTCCTGTCGTCACTTATTGCAGCGGCGCTGCGTCAAAAAGCCTTGGTCAGCGACACAATCGCCCGACCCTTGTTCACAAAGCCAAAGGCACCGGTCTTGTTGGCGCCCACCCAGGCAGCGCCCAGCGAGAAGCCATCGCCCAGGTCATAGGCACCGCCCACGCTGTAGTCCAGATAGTTGGGCACGCCCAGGTCCTTGATGTCGCTGGAAAAGCGCGTGTAGCCCACCGACAGCTTCAAGGTCGTCTTGGGGGCCACCTCTTGTGCAAATGCCACATTCAGGTAACCGGTGTTGCGGCCCTTGTACGTGCTGTCGTACTTGCTGCCGGCCCAGCCAAAGTAATCCTTCGATACGGTGTGCGAGTACTTCACGGTCACCGGGCCCAAGGTGCCCGAGCCATACAGCTCGGTGGTGTTGCCCAGGGTGTTGCCGGGGTAGACATAGGTCAGCAGACCCACATCCCAGTCCACATCGGCGGCCTTGAACTTGTAGCCACCGTAGAAATCCATCTCCAGCTTGTTGTTGTCGAGCCAGTCGACCGTGGAGTTCCAGTTACCCACATAAAAGCCGCTGTCGCCAAAGGCGTAGTCGACCCCTCCCTGGAGTGCAGGCTTGACCCATTGGGCACTAGAGGACTTCTGGTCCTGACCCCGGAACTTGTAGTTCGTGGTCACGCTCACGTTGGCGGTCAGCTGCGCGCTTGCCACCATCGGCAGCGCCAGGAACGCTGCACCTGCCACCACCATCCAGCCTCTGTTGCTCATCGCCATTGCCACACTCCTTGTTGATGAATTCGCCCATCCGTTGGTGGCAAGCACAATGCACAGAGCGTGCCAAAGTCCGGGCCACCTGCAGCGTTGTCCACACCAGACAAGCAGCACGCGCTATATTTTTTTGCAAATGCTTACGTTCTGATGGACAGCCAGCCTGCCGGTGGTGACCTGTGCTGCAGGGGCAGAAGCGGCCAGCCCACCCCGGGCTGTCGCCCTTGTCCCCAAAACGGACTTTTGCGATGCTGGCTGCACCAGCGCCTCGAAGAGGTGCTTCTCAATGCACCAAAAAGGTGCAAAAACAACAAGGAAGCAAGCCCATGAGTCTCGCCGTGGTGCACAGCCGGGCCCTGGTCGGGCTCACCGGCCATCCCGTCAGCGTGGAGGTGCATCTGGCCAATGGCCTGCCCAGCTTCACCTTGGTCGGCCTGGCCGATCTGGAAGTCAAGGAAGCCCGCGAGCGCGTGCGCTCGGCGCTGCAAAACAGCGGGCTGGAGTTCCCACACAACAAGCGCATCACCGTCAACCTGGCCCCCGCTGACCTGCCCAAAGAGTCCGGCCGCTACGACCTGGCCATTGCGGTCGGCATCCTGGCGGCCAGCGGCGCCATTGATGCGGACCGGCTCCAGAACTATGAATTCGCCGGCGAGCTGTCGCTGTCTGGCGCACTGCGACCAGTGCGCGGCGCGCTGGCTGCCAGCATGGACCTGCACCAGCGCGGCCAGCAGGTACGCCAGGTGCTGCCACCGGGCAGTGCAGAAGACGCCGCCCTGGTGCCCGATGCCGAGGTCTACCGCGCCAGCCATCTGCTGGATGTGGTGCAGCACTTTGCGCCCCAAGCCGCCAGCGCCGATCCCGATGTACCGCCCAGCCAATGGCAGCGCATGCCCACCCAAGCCAGGCCACCTGAGGCACCCAGCGCCGACATGGCCGATGTCAAAGGCCAGGCCGCCAGCAAGCGGGTGCTGGAGATCGCTGCCTGTGGCGGCCACAACCTGCTGATGCTGGGCGCACCGGGCGCTGGCAAATCCATGCTGGCCCAGCGCTTTGCCAGCCTGCTGCCAGCCCTGAGCATTGCCGAGGCGCTGGAGAACGCCGCGCTGCGCAGCCTGGTCGGTGCCTTTGACGCCCAGCACTGGGGCCAGCGCAGCACCATGGCGCCCCACCACACGGCCAGCGCCGTGGCCCTGGTGGGCGGTGGCAGCCCGCCCCGGCCCGGTGCCATCTCGCTGGCCCACTGCGGTGTGCTATTTCTCGATGAACTGCCCGAGTTCCCCCGCGCCGCCCTTGAAGCGCTGCGCGAGCCGCTGGAGACCGGCCAGATCACCATCGCCCGCGCCGCGCGGCAAGCCACCTTCCCAGCCCGCTTCCAGCTCATCGCTGCGATGAACCCCTGCCCCTGCGGCTTTCGTGGCTCGCGCCAGCGCGCCTGCCGCTGCTCACCCGACCAGGTCAGCCGCTACCAGGCACGCATCAGCGGCCCGCTGCTGGACCGCATCGACCTGCACCTGGAAGTCAGCCCCCTGCCCGCCGACGAGCTGCTCACCGCCCCAGCCGGCGAACCCTCCGCCGCCATCCGCGAGCGGGTGGCCGCTGCCCGCACCCGCTCACTGCAGCGCCAGGGCATGCTCAACCAGCAGCTGCAAGGCCAGGCGCTGGATACGTATTGCCAGGCCGAGCCCGCCGCGCTGCAACTGCTGCAAACCGCCGCCGCCCAGCTGGCCTGGTCGGCGCGCGGCATCCACCGCAGCCTGCGCGTGGCGCGCTCGATTGCGGACCTGGCGCAGTCGGAGACCATCAGCCCGGCGCATGTGGCGGAGGCGGTGCAGTACCGGCGTGCGCTGTTGGGCAATACGGGCTTGTGAGCCGCCCTTATGCAGAAAACGCGTTTAGTAAGTCAAAAAAATTAGTTCCTCCCGCAACGCTGACTTCGCACAATCCCCAGCTTTACGCCGCGCAGCCCTGCTGCGAACGGCGGGCTTTTGAAAGTGGATATGGGCGTGAGCAAATTGGGTCAGTGGCGGGTGTTGAGCGTGGCGGTAGCGTCGCTGTGTGTAATGGCCGGTGCCAGTGCTGCCGGCGCAGCCAACGCACCCAGCGGGGCACCCATCCGTATCGGCTTGCTGGCCCCGCTGACCGGATCGGGCGGCGCCTATGGCAAGGAAGAGGAAACGGCGGCCAAGGCGGCTGCTGCCCATATCAATGCCCATGGCGGCGTGCTGGGCCGGCCGCTAGAGATCGTGGTCGCCGATGACGAGACCACGCCGACAGCCGGTGTGTCGGCCGCGCGCAAACTGATTGATGTGGATGGCGTGGTAGCGATCACCGGCGTGTGGAGCAGTGCCGTGGCGCTGGCCGTGCGCCCGGTGGCGTTGGAGAAAAGCGTGGCCCTGCTGCCCGTGGGCTCGGCCGATGAGCTGACCGAGGGCGACAACAAGGGCCTGGTCTGGCGCTTCCAGACCAATGGCAAGCACTGGGGCCAGGCCTTTGCCAATGTGGCCTACAAGGATGGGGCCAAGACGGCCTCCATCCTGGTGCTGCAAACGCCGTTCACGCTCAGCACCGTCAAGCCCTTTGCCGAGCGCTTTGCGCAGCAAGGCGGCAAGGTGCTCGACACCCTCTACTTCAACCCCAACCAGCCCTCGTACCGGGCCGAGGTGGAAAAGATCTTCAGCAAGAAGCCCGATGCGGTCTTCCTGCCCAGCTACATCCCTGAGTTCAGCGCCATCGTGCGCGAGATTTACCGCAGCGGCTACGAAAGCAAGCTCTACACCTTCAGCCATGCGGCTGACAGCGGCGGCAAGTTTGTGCAGAACGTGGGCAAGGCCGCCGCCGAAGGCGTGAACCATGTGCAGGCCACGCCCGTGGGCAACAACGCCAGCTACCAGCTCTACCTCAAGCAAACCCAGCAGCCCGAGGGCACCATCGTCGCCTTTGGCGCCAATGTGTTTGACGAGATCAATGTGCTGGCCCTGGCCATCGAAAAAGCCAAGAGCGCCAAGGCGGTGGACTTCAGCAAGGAGATCGCCAATGTGGTCAACGCCAAGGGCCCGGATGTGCACGACCCCGTGCAGGGCCTGCAGCTGATCCGCGCAGGCAAGCCTTTCCGCTACTCCGGCGCGACGGCAGACTTCCGCTTTGCGTCCAATGGTGACCAGGTGGATCTGGACTATGGCCACTACCGCGTGCTCAACGGTGTGAGCAAGCTGGTGGGCACCACCAAATGAGCCTGCAGACAGACGATCTGCTCAGCGTTCAGGATGTTCATGTAGGTTTTGGCGAATTCACCGCGCTGGACGGTGCCCACCTGCGCATTGCGCGCGGCGGCATCACCGGCATGGTGGGGCCCAATGGCGCGGGCAAATCCACCTTGTTCAATGTGCTGGGCGGCCAGCAGGCCCACCAAGGTGGCCGGGTGCTGTTCGACGGCCAGGACATCACGCACTGGTCCGTGCACCGCCGCGCCCAGGCCGGGCTCACCCGCACTTTTCAGATCTCACGCGAGATGGGCGCGCTCACGGTGCTGGAGAACCTGCTGCTCGCTGCCCCCCAGCAGCCCGGAGAAAAGCTCTGGCATGCGCTGCTGAACACGGCGGCCGCCCGCCAGCACGAAGCCCAGGCGATGGCGCAGGCCCAGTCCCTGCTGGAGCGTGTGGGCCTGTGGCGCCTGGCGCATGACCGGGCCGACAGCCTCTCGGGCGGCCAGAAGAAGCTGCTCGAACTGTGCCGCGCACTGATGCTCAAGCCCCGGCTGGTGCTGCTCGATGAGCCGGCAGCCGGCGTCAACCCGGTGCTGGTCGGCGAGATTGCCGACTTTATCCGCAGCCTGCAGGCCGAAGGCATGAGCTTTGCCATCGTGGAACACAACATGGACATGATTGCCGCCCTCTGCGACCCGGTGTATGTGCTGGCCCAGGGCAAGGTGCTGACCCAGGGCAGCTTTGCCCAGGTGTCTGCCAATGCGCAGGTGGTCGAAGCCTATCTGGGAGGTGTGGCATGAGCGCCGAACTCCGTCTGGACCATATCGTGGCCGGCTACGGCGCGCGCGCCGTGCTGCATGGCGTGAGCCTGGAGGTAGCGCCCGCCTCCAGCCTGGTGGTTGTCGGCCCCAACGGCTCGGGCAAATCCACCTTGATGCGCGTGGTGACCGGGCTGATCCGCCCACAGTCGGGCAGCGTCATCTGGGATGGCCGCGATATCACCGCCCTCGATGCGCCGGGCCGCGCACGCCTGGGGCTGGGCTATGTGCCGCAAGAGGCCAATGTGTTCCGCAACCTCTCGGTGCTGGACAACCTCAAGCTCGGCCATGAGTTCATCGCCAGCGGCGGCGCCAAGGCCCTGCGCCAGCGGCTGGATGCCGTGCTGGCGCTGTTCCCCGAGATCGTTCCCAAGCTGAACGTGGCCGCCGGCCTGCTCAGCGGCGGCCAGCGGCAGATGGTGGCCATGGGCGCGGCGCTGATGCCCTCGCCCCGTCTGCTGGCGCTCGATGAGCCATCGGCGGGCCTGTCACCCTTGAATGCCTCGCGCCTGTTTGAGGTGGTGCAGCGCGTGGCGCGAACCGGGGTCACCTTGTTCATGATCGAGCAAAACACCCGCCTGGGGCTGGATGCTGCCGACCAAGGCCTGGTGCTGGTCGCCGGCCAGGTGCGGGCGCGCGCGCCCAGCCAGGAGCTGCTGGCCAACGGCCAACTGCAAAGTCTTTATCTGGGGGCGCACTGATGCTGGCGCAGCTCATCTTTAACGGCCTGGTATCGGGCCTGCTCATTGCCTTGCCCGCGCTGTCGCTGGCCTTGGTGTTCAGCGTGCTGCGCTTTGCCAACTACGCCATTGGCGCGATGGTGACCACCGGCGCGTATCTGGTCTACGCCTTCAACGGCCCGCTCAGCTGGCCCTTGCCACTGGCGGTGGCCGCCGGCATCGCGCTCAGCATGGCGCTGGCGCTGCTGCTCAATCGCCTGGTGTTTGCGCCGCTGCGGGGGCGCTCGGGCGTTACCTTGCTGGTGGCCTCGATCGGTGTTGGCCTGGTGCTGGAGAACCTGGTGCGCCTGGTCGCCGGCAATGCGCCACGCGGCTTTGGTGTGGAGATCGCCCGCCCCGCGCGCCTGCTGGGCCTGCGCGTTAACCAGGAGCAGCTGATCACCTTGGTCTGCGTGCTGGTAGCGCTGGCGCTGGTGTGGCTGGTGTTCCGCTTCACGCGCCTGGGCCGGGCGATGCAGGCCGTGGCCGACAACCCTGATCTGGCCGACGTGCGCGGTATCTCGCGCAAAAAAGTCACGGCCACGGTCTGGGCGCTGGCCGCCGCAATGGCGACCTTGTCGGGCGTGCTCATCGGGCTGGATTCGAATGTGGACCCGCAGATGGGCTGGAACTACCTGTTGCCGGTCTTTACCGCCGCGATTCTGGGGGGCATCGGCAGCCCCATGGCGGCGGTGGCGGGCGCGCTGCTGCTGGGGGTGACCGAAGAGCTGGCGACCCTGTTCCTGCCGCCCCACTACCGCACGGTGGTGGCCTTTGTGGTGATGGCCGTGCTGCTACTGCTGCGCCCGCACGGTCTGTTTGGCGCCAAGTGGGTGCGCAAATGACAAGCTATCTGATTGCAACCCTGGTGCTGGTGGTGATTGCCACCTTGTCGGGCCTGGCGCTGAACCTGCAATGGGGCCTGGGCGGCCTGGTCAATTTTGGGCTGTTCGGCTTTTACATGCTGGGCGCCTATGCCTGCAGCCTGCTGCAGATGCAGGGTGTGCCGCCGCTGGCCGCCATGCTGCTGGCCCTGTTGCTGACAGCAGCGGCCAGTGCGCTGGTCAGTTTGATATCGGTGCGACTTAGCGAGGACTACCTGGCCATCGTCACCTTGGGCTTTGCCGAATCGCTGCGGCTGTTCATCAGCTACGAAGAATGGCTGACCCGGGGCACCCTGGGCATCCCCAACATCGTGCGGCCCTTTGCCGAGCTGGTGCCCACCGCCTGGCGCGATCTGTTCTTTCTGGGCTTTTGCCTGGTCTGGCTGGCGCTGGTGTTTGTGGTGCTGCAGCGCCTGGCGCGCTCGCCCTTTGGCCGGCTGCTGCGCGCCACGCGTGAGGACGCGGGCGTGGCCGAGGCCCTGGGCAAGAACGTGCTGTGGGTACGGGCCCGCAGCTTTGCGCTGGGCGGTGCCATCCTGGGCATTGCCGGCAGCCTGCACGCCTTTTACTACACCTATATCGACCCGACCCAGTTCACCACCATCTTGACGGCTTACGCCTTCATGGCCGTGATCCTGGGCGGGCGCGGCAGCCATGCCGGCGTGCTGGTCGCCGGCTTCACGGTGATCCTGCTGCTGGAAGGCAGCCGCATGCTGGCCGGCGTCGTGCCCTGGCTCGATGGCTCGCAACTGGCTGCCATCCGCCTGTCGCTGGTGGGCGTGCTGCTGCTGGCGATGCTGATCTTCAAACCCAACGGGTTGCTGCCGGAATACCGGCTGGGCCCGCGCTCTCAAGGAAAATAGCCATGTCCCGAATCACCCGCAAATCCCGCGACGACCTGCCCGCCGCAGAGCAACCGCTGTGGGACCGCATGCTGGCCGCCGGCGATTTTGCCGACCAGGCCGGCGTCATGGCGCAGCGCCTGCCCATCTTCTCGCAGACCTGGGCGCTGCTGCTGCAACTGGGCCAAGAGGCCGTGCTGCCCAGGCGCTACACCGAGCTGGCCATCGTCACCGTCTCGCTGCTCAATGAATGCGAGTACTGCATCGACCACCACGGCCCCAAGCTGCTCGTCGAAGGCCTGTCAGAGCAAGGCGTACAAAGCCTGCTGGACTACGCCAGCCACCCTGAGCTGAACGAGGTGGATCGCTTGGTGGTGGAATACGCCATCGCCGTGACCCGCAACTGGAGCCAGACGCGCGATGAAATCTTCACGCGCCTGCACCAGCACTTCAGCGAAGCGCAGATTGTGGAGCTGACCTGGCGTACGGCGCTGTGCGGCGCCTTCAACCGCTTCAACGACATCCTGCAGGTGCAGACCGCGCCACTGGCCAGCCCGGCGGCCAGCGAGGCGGCGGCACAGGTCTAAGGGCAGAGGCAGCGTGATGGATTTATGGGAATGAGCAGACAGCCCCGGCGTGAACTGCGCCTCAACAGCTTTCAGATGGCTGCGCCCTCCCACAACTGGGCGGGCCTGTGGAAGCACCCGCGCGACAACCAGGCGCAATACAACCAGCTGCGCTACTGGGCGGACATGGCCCGCACGGCAGAGCGCGGCCTTCTCGACGGCATCTTTATCGCCGATGTGTTCGGCATCTACGACGTCTACGCCGGCAGTGCCGATGCGGCGCTGGCGGCGGGGGCCCAGTCCCCGCAGCTGGACCCGAGCATGCTTATCTCGGCGATGGCCTTGGTGACCGAGCACATCGGTTTTGGCGTGACAGCCAGCCTCAGCAACGACCACCCCTTTTCCTTTGCGCGGCGCTTTGGCACCTTGGACCACCTGACCCATGGCCGCCTGGGCTGGAACATCGTCACCGGCTACCTGGAGAGCGGTGCGCGCGGTCTGGGCCACGACAGCCTGCGCGACCATGACGAGCGCTATGACGTAGCCGAAGACTTTATGGCCGCGATCTACCAGCTCTGGGAGGGCAGCTGGGAGGCGGGCGCTGCCGTGCGCGACAAGGACACAGGCGTGTTCACGCACCCCGAGCGCGTGCATGCCGTCGCCCATGACGGCCCCTACTACCGCGTGCATGGCCGGGCGCTGGCCGAACCCTCGCCCCAGCGCACGCCGCTGCTGTACCAGGCTGGCAGCTCCGCGCGGGGCCAGCAATTTGCCGGCCGCCATGCCGAGGCCTGCTTTATCAACGGCCCCACGCCTGCGGCAGCGGCCAAGTCGGTCAAGGCCTTGCGCGAATCAGCCCGCATGGCCGGGCGCGACCCCTACGATCTGCTCACCTTGCTGGGCGCCACCGTGATCGTTGCGCCCACTGCCGCCGAAGCCCAGGATCTGCGCGACGAATACCGCCGCTACCTGGACAGCGCCGGTCAGCTCGCGCTGGTCTCGGGCTGGACCGGCATGGATCTGTCCAAGCTGGACCTGGACGACATACTGCCCTTTGCCAAGACCAATGCCATCCAGTCCACCGTCGAGCACCTGACCCGCAACACGCCGCAGCCGCCCACCGTGCGCGATCTGCTGGACTTCAGCCCCGTCGGCGCGCGGGCGCCAGTCTTCATCGGCTCGCCAACGGAGGTCGCCGACCAGATGGCCCATTGGGTGGCTGAGAGCGATATCGACGGCTTCAACCTTGTGCGCACCGTCATGCCCGAGAGCCTGGACGCCATCGTCGACCTGCTGGTCCCCGAGCTGCAAAACCGGGGCCTGTTCAAGACGCGCTACGCAGAAGGGACCTTGCGCGAAAAGCTGTTCCCGGCAGGGGGCAAGCTGCTGCCGGCCAGCCATCCGGGGGCGGCTTACCGGCGCTGATTTTGCAGCGGACGGTTACCTCAACCATCACCCAAAAAAACAGCCCCCATCGCCCGGCAACAGGCGATGGGGGTTCTTGCTTCAGCACAGACAGCCGCTTCAGGCCTCAGGCATCAGCGGCTCGCCCAGGTTCAGCATCAGGCGGTTGGCCCAGGCAAAGATCGCGTCCGAGTGCAACAAGTCCAGCACCTCGCCGTCGTTCAGGCCCTGGGCCTTGAGCGCGTCGATGTCGGCGGCGTTCAGCGCAGCGGGCTGCTCGGTGATCTTGATCGAGAACTGCACGATGGCTTTTTCGCGCTCGGTAGTGCCAGCGGTGGCGGGCTCTTCGAACACCTGGGCGATGGTGTCGCTGCGCTTGGCCAGCTGCTCAAAGCGCTGGGCATGCACGGAGGCGCAGTACACACAGCCGTTGATGCGCGAGACCACCGTGGAGCCCAGCTCGCGCTCGGCACGCGAGAGGCCACCGGGCGCATACATGATGGCGTTGAAGGCGGTGGAGCGCTCGCGCAGGATCTGCGGCTGGTGTACCAGGAACAGGTAGTAGTCCGAGGTTTTGGCCTTGGGGTGGCTCTCTTCGAGCACGGCCATCTGGTCGGAGGTGGCCTGGTCGAGCTGAACGACATCGAGCCAGGCTTTCCACTCCAGCGATTCGTTGGTGAAGCCGTGGGCGCGGATGACCTGGGCGGGTTGGAATGCGGCGGGCGTGCTCATGCGGTGGCCTCCTCAGATGCTTTCATGGCTTGCAGACCGGCGACGAGGCGGACCTGGTAGGAGAGAAACGCGATCAGCTGCGACAGTGCCACGACGGCCGGGGTGCTGATGCCAGCGGCTGGCAGGGTTTGCAGCGCGGCCTTGTCGCCCTCAATCGGGTTCTCGATCAAGGTGCGGGTGAAGGCCAGCATGGCGACCAGGCGCGGGTCTTGCGCATCCTGGGGCTGGCCGGTGTCGGACACGGCAACCAGCGCGGCATCCACAGCCAGCTGCTGCAGGCGTTCGCGGTAGTGGGCAGCCAGTTCTGGCGCGGGGGTCAGGCGGCAGGCGTACAGCGCCACCAGCAGGCGCTCGGCCAGACTGATGCCCGGCAGGGCCGGATCAAACAGCGCCTGGTAGCTGCCCTGGGTGGCGGCAACGACTTTTGCGCGCTGGTGGCGGGCCGCATAGGTGCGGCTGCCCGGTGCCAGACCGACCAGGCGGTCGATCAGGTCATCGCTGGGGGAAGTGGACATGCATGACTCCTTGGATTTATGGTTGTGCAGCGCCGGCCTTGGCCGCCACTGCGCTTTCTAGAAACTGCAGCACGCCCTGCCAGGACGCAGCATCGGCATGGGCGTTGTCGGCCGGGTTGCCGCCCCCGGTGCTGACCTTGCCGGAGACCGGATGCGCATAGACCAGCTGGGTGGTCGGCACATAGGGGAACAGGATGGCGTGGCCGGCACGCTCAAAGTCCAGCCACTGCACATCGTGCGGGTGCTGCACCTCGGCGAGCTTGTCGCGCACCATTTGCGCATACGCGCTCGACGGCCAGGAGCCATCGTCGGTGGCCGACAACAGCATCACCGGGCCCTGGATGCGCTCCACCGGGATGCGCGCACGCGCCACGGCCTCGGCATCGCGCAAGGCCGTGCGCATTGCACGCTCATGGCGGTGGGGCGATGGGCCTTCGTCAAACGGTGCCCAGCTCGCTGTGCGGTTGTTCTCCCAGATGTGGGTCAGCGGTTTACCGCCCAGCAGCCAGGTCGGGCCTTCGCGGCCGACCTGGGGGTCGCAGGCGTTCTGGCCGCTGTGCACAAAAGCGCTGGGCACATAGCCCACCACGGCCGATACCTGCTGCGCAAAGGTGGCCCCCAGCAGCAGCACCAGCTCACCCCCGCGCGACTGGCCGCTGAGCGCGACAAAGTCATGCGCCGGTTGCACCGTGCGGCGCAGCCATTGCAGGCCTTTTTCAAAATACTCCAGCGGGGTGTTGGAGATATAGGGCGACAGGCCTGGCGCCTTGAAATACGCCAGCGCAAAGGCCGCATAGCCGCGCGATGCATAGAGCGCCGCGCGCGGCTCGTTGATGCCGCCGCCGGAGCCGTTGACGATCATCACCGCCGGGTGCGGTCCCGGGCCAGCGGGCAGGTACAGAGTGCCGACCAGGCCGTCCTCGCGCACCTCGCGGCGGGTGACGCCGGGGGCAGCGAGCTGCTGGCTGAAGCTGGCCTGCGCTTGCGCAGCCGCTGTGCTAGCCGTCAGATCAGTCAGTAGCGCATCCGTCACTGTCTGGTTGAACAGCTCGCGGCTGGTGGATTGCACCGGGCTTTGCGACCAGACCAGGCCCATGCCATCGACACCGGCATAGCTGCCGGAGACGGGCGCATCGCGGTTCAGATCGACAGTCCCCTGCGCATCGGCGATGAAGCGCGCCTGCGCGCGCCACAGCACACCGCTGCGCTGGGTCTCGGCAGTCACCTCCACCGCCTCACCGGGCTGCGCGCCTTCGATGCGGATGTGGCGCGCCACATCGATCAGCGCGTCCGCCTGGTCAATCGTGATGGACAGCTGGGCCATCAGGGAGCCACCTTGGTGACCATCGATGCGGTGGTGCGGTCGCTGCTGAACGGGGTGACCTTCAGGCCCTTCTTGGCCGCCCAGATATTGCGGTAGTGGAACAGCGGGATGATGCCGACGTCATCGGACACCACCTTGGCCGACTGGCGCAGGATGCCTTCGCGCTTGGCCATGTCGAACTCTTCGGTGGATTCGGTCAGCGCCTTGTCCACCGCGGCGTTGCTGTAGTGGCCCCAGTTGGAGGCGCCCAGGCCCTTCTTGGCATCGACCGTGGCCAGCACATTGACCAGCGCGTAGCTCGCTTCACCGGTGCCATTGCCCCAGGCAAGCATGCTCATCGCAAATTCATTCTTGTTGGCGCGGCCCGAGTACACGGCCCATGGCACCACCTCGACCTGGGTCTTGACGCCAATGCGCGTCCAGAACTGGGCCACCACCTGGGCCGTTTCCGGGCCTTGTGGGTAGCGGTCGTTGGGCACATGCATGGTCAGCTTGAAGCCTTCGGGGAAACCGGCATCGGCCAGCAGCTTCTTGGCCTTGGCGGCATCAAAAGGAATGTTCTTGATGTCGGGGTTGTAGCCATAGGTGTTCTTGGGCATCCACTGGTTGGCCTCGGTGGCCGCGTCCTGCAGGATGCGGTCGACGATGGCGCCCCGGTTGATGGCCAGGTTCAGCGCCTCACGCACGCGCTGGTCCAGCAGCGGGTTCTTGGGCAAGGGCTTGCCGGCGTTGTCGGTGATAAAGGCATTGGGCGCCGGGTTGAAGCTCGGTTGCAGCAGCATCACGCGCAGGCCGTCGTAGGGGTAGACGGCGATGTTGGGCGCGCTCTTGAGGCGGGCCAGGTCAGACACCGAGACCTTGTCGATCACATCCACGTCGCCAGCCAGCAGTGCGGCGGTGCGCGATGCGGCGTTGTTGATGTAGCGGTAGTTGACCTTGTCCCAGATCGGCTTGTCACCCCAGTAGCCCTCATTGCGCTGCATCACCACGCGGTCGCCCGGCGTGTAAGACACCCATTTGTAGGGGCCCGAACCGACCATGGCCTTGCCCGAGTTGTAGTCCTCGGTGGCCGACTTCTCGCCCACATGCTTGCTGACGATGTGCACCGAGGCCAGGTTCAGCGGCAGATCGGGGTTGGGGATGGTGGTCTTGATGATCAGCGTGTGCGGGTCCTTGGCGGTGACCGATTCGACGGTGCGCAGGTAGCCGGCAAAGGTGGCCACGCTGCCGGGCACGGCGCGGGCGCGCTGGTAGGAGTAGATGACATCCTCGGCGCTGAAGGCCTTGCCGTCTTGCCACTTCACATCGCTGCGCAGTTTGAACTCCCAGGTCTTGGGGTCCAGGTTCTTCCAGCTGGCGGCCAGGCCGGGCTGCAGCTTGTTGTGGTTGTTCTGCACCAGCAGATCCCAGAAGTGCAGGTCCACCGAGCGGTCGCCGGCGTGGTTGTTGAGCTGGGGGTCCATCGACGAGACCGGGTCGGCAAAGCCGATGTTCAAGGTCTGCGCATGGGCAGCCAGGCCAGCACCCATCAGGGCAGCGGTGAGGGAAGAGACGATGATGCGTTTCATGGCGAACTCCTGGTGAAACTGTGAAAACGGGGCAATGAATACGGAGAAAAAGGCGGCGCTCAGCTGAGCGTTCAGGCGTCGTTCAAATGGCAGGCGCTTTGGTGCTGGATGGCAATGCCCTTGAGCTGGGGCGCCTCCACTTTGCAGCGCGGCATGGCACGCGGACAGCGCGGATGAAAGTGGCAGCCGCTGGGCGGGTTCAACGGGCTGGGGATTTCGCCCTGGATCGCCGAGTAGGTCTTGTGGCGCGCGTTCATGTTGGGCACCTCGGCCAGCAAGGCCTGGGTGTAGGGGTGGTTGGGCCGGGCAAACAGCTCTTCGACCGGTGCGGTCTCGATCACGCGGCCCAGGTACATGACCACCACCCGGTCGCAGATATGCTCGACGACGCCCAGGTCATGGCTGATGAACAGATAGGTCAGGTGCAGTTGCTCGCGCAGGTCCATGAACAGGTTCAGGATCTGCGCCTGGATGGACACATCGAGGGCGGCCACCGCCTCGTCGCAGACCAGCATGCTGGGCTGCACGGCCAGCGCGCGCGCAATACCAATGCGCTGGCGCTGGCCACCGCTGAACTGGTGCGGGTAGCGGCTGCGCAAGGCCGGGTCCAGCCCGGCGCGCTCCATCTGCGCGCACACGTAATCGTCAAAACCAGCCTGGTCAACCAGGCCATGGATGCGGGCCGCCTCGCCGACGATCTCGTCCACGCGCAGGCGCGGGTTCAGGCTGGCGTACGGGTCCTGAAAAATCATCTGGATGCGCAGGCGCTCGGCATGGCGCTCGGCCGGCGTCAGGCTGGCCATGGCCTTGCCGGAGAACAGCACTTCGCCATCCGACGGTGGCAGCAGCCCCGCCGCGATGCGGCCCAAGGTGGATTTGCCGCAACCGGATTCGCCCACCAGGCCCACCACCTCGCCGGGGCGCACCAGCAGATCGACACGGTCGACCGCGCGGGTCACCGGGTGGGGCTTTTCCAGGCCCAGGCTTTGCAGCAGGCGCCCGCCCAGACCGGGCTTTTGCTCGCCAAAACGCTTGCTGACCTGGCGCAGCTCCACTACCGGGGTGGGCAACGTGGGGTCTGCCGTGGGTGTATTCGTCATCGTGTCAGTCATACGCGCACCTCCAGGCTCTGCGCCGGGGCGGCATTAGCGGTCAGCGCCGGGTGAAAGCAGCGCACCAGGCGCCCGGGCAGCGGCTCGGTCTGCTCGGGCTGGGCCTGGCAAGCGGCAGTGGCGCGGGCGCAGCGCGCGGCAAAGGCGCAACCGGGCGGCAGCTGCAGCATATTGGGCGTCATGCCCGGAATCTGCTGCAAGCGGCTGCCGCGCCGGTTGTTGGCCGGCAGGCTGCCGATAAGGCCAGCGGTATAGGGGTGCAAGGGGCTGTCCAGCACGGCGTCCACGCCGCCTTGCTCAACGATGCGGCCGGCATACATCACGGCGACTTCGTCGGCCAGCCCCGCCACCACCGACAGGTCGTGGGTGATCCAGATCAGCGCCGTGCCCTGCTGGCGCGCCAGCTTTTGCACCTCGGACAGGATCTGCGCCTGGATGGTCACATCCAGCGCCGTCGTGGGCTCGTCAGCAATGATCAGATCGGGCCGGTGCAGCATGGCGGTGGCAATGGCCACGCGCTGGCGCATGCCGCCCGAGAGCTGGTGCGGGTAGGCCTGCAGGCGCTCGTCGGGGCTGGCAATGCCCATCATCGCCAAGGTCTCGCGGGCCCGCTCACGCGCCTGGGCCTTGCTGACCGAGGTGTGGGCGCGCACCGCTTCGATCATCTGCGTGTCCACGCGCAACACGGGGTTGAGCGTCATCATCGGGTCCTGGAAGATCATCGCGATGCGGTTGCCCTGCAGATGGCGCAGCTCACGGGGCGTGATCTTGGTGATATCGCGGCCCTGGAACAGGATCTCGCCGCCCGTCACGCGGCCCGGCGCATCGACCAGGCCCATGATGGAAAAACCAGTGACGGACTTGCCCGAACCGGACTCGCCCACCAGGCCCAGAATGCGGCCCCGCTCCACGCTGAAAGACACATCATTGACCGCGCGCAGGGTGCCGGCGCGGGTCGCGAACTCGGTGCGCAGATTGCGCACCTGCAAGGTGGGCACGCTGCTCATCGGGTGTTCCTCGGGTTCAGGACATCGCGCAGGCGGTCGCCCACCAGGTTGATCGCCACGATGGTGACCAAGAGCGCAATGCCGGGGTAGAAGCTGATCCAGTACTGGCCCGAGAGCATGAACTGGTAGCCGTTGGAGATCAGCAGACCCAGTGACGGCTCTGTCACCGGCACGCCCAGGCCCAGAAAACTCAGGGTAGCCTCCAGGGTGATGGCGCGGGCGATCTGCAAGGTGCCGATCACGATCAGTGGCGGCAGGCAGTTGGGCAGGATATGGCGCACCATGATGCGCCAGTTGGGGATATCGAGGCAGCGCGCCGCCTCGACATACTCGCGCCGGCGCTCGACCAGGGCCTGGCCGCGTGCGGTGCGGGCGTAGTAGGCCCATTCCAGGATCACCAGGGTCAGCACCACATTGCCCACGCCCTTGCCCAGGTAGGCCAGGATCATCATCGCCACCAGGATCGAGGGGAAGGACAGGATCAGATCGACCACGCGCATGATCACCGTGTCCGTCTTGCCACCGGCATAGGCGGCCAGCAAGCCCAGCAAGGTGCCCACCACGCCGGCAATCAGCGCCGATCCGACGCCCACCACCAGGCTGATGCGCAGGCCGTAGAGAATCGCGGAGTACAGATCGCGGCCCTGGCCATCGGTGCCCAGCAGGTAGCGGAAGCTGTCCAGGCCATTGGCCGAGCCCGGCGGCAGCCGCGCATCAAGCACATCGAGCTGCTGCAGGTCATAGGGGTTCTGCGGCGTGATCCAGGGCGCCACCAGCGCCGCCAGAATCAGCACCACGGCGACGATCAGGCCAAACAGCGCCAGGCGCGAGGCCATGAAATCAGCCACATGCGCGCGCCAGGGCGAGGGTTGGCGCAGTGCCTTGGCCGGAGCCGTGCCCACGGGGGTGTTGGTACTGCTCATGCTGCGCCTTCCAGGCGCACGCGGGGGTCGAGCACCTTGTACAAAATATCCACGACCAGATTGAGCGTGACAAACAGGCAGACCACCACCACCAGGTAGGAGACGATGACCGGCCGGTCCAGCGCATTGATGCTGTCCAAAATCAATTTTCCGGCGCCCGGCCAGGAGAAGATGCTCTCGGTCACCACCGCAAAGGCGATGGTCGAGCCCAGCTCCAGCCCCAGCACGGTGACCAGCGGAATCATGGTATTGCGCAGCACATGCAGGCCCACCACGCGCAAGGGCGACAGGCCTTTGGCGCGGGCAAACTTCACATAGTCCAGCGGCAGCACCTCACGCACACCGGCGCGTGTCAGGCGGATCACCAGCGAGATCTTGAACAGCGACAGGTTGATAGCGGGCAGCAGCATGTGCCTGAGGCCATCAGTGGTCAAAAACGACCACTGCGCGCCGAGAAACTCCACCGTCTGGCCGCGTCCGCTGGACGGCAGCATGCCCAGCGAGACGCTGAAGGTCATGATCAGCATCAGTCCGACCCAGAAGGTGGGCAGCGAAAAGCCCACAATGCTGCCGGCCATGATGGATTTGGAAAACCAGCTGTCCGGATACAAGCCGGCCAAAAGGCCCAGCGGCACGCCCAGCACCACGGCGATGAGCAGCGCAGCAATCGCTAGCTCCAGGGTGGCGGGCAGGCGCTGCAAGATCAGCTCGATGGCCGGCACGTTGTAGACAAAGCTCACGCCCAGGTTGCCCTGCAGCGCACCGCCGACAAAGCCCAGGTACTGGCGCCACAGCGGCTGGTCAAAACCCAGCTGGGCGATGATGCGCGCGCGCTCGACCTGGTCCACGTCCTGGCCGATCAGAATATCGACCGGGTTGCCAATGGCATGCAGGCCCACGAAGACGATCACCGTCATCAGCAGCACCACCACCACGGCCTGCGCAAGGCGGCGCAGCAGCCAGCCGATCATGGTGCGCCCGCCTTGTCCAGCAGCGCGGCGGTCTGGCCAGGCGGCTCGGCTGGCGTCCACTCATCGCCAAACACCTCGGGGTCGCTGAAGGCCTGCAGCTTTTCGAAGTGCCACTGCACATCTTCGGCATACAGACGGCTGCTGATGCCCTGGGCCAGGCGCTCGGCGCCCACGCTGATCGCAGGAATATCGCCGGACACCGTGCCATGCGTCAGCGCGGCCGGGTAGGAGAACGCATGGATGCGCTCCAGCCCCGGGCAGGCGCCGGGAATCTTTTGCTGCAGCTCAAAGGCCGGGCCCAGGTCGGGCGAGTCGGACAGCTCCTGGTCGTCCTCGCCCTCGGGGTGGCGGAAGCGGTCGCCCCAGTTGCGCACATGGGCGGCAAAGGGGGCAAACTCGCTGCGCGAGGTCCAGTCGATGCGAAAGCCGGTGGAGAACACGACAAAGTCGAGGTGGAACACGCCTTTGGAGGTATGTACGCGGATCTCGTCGCCGGTCCATTCCATGCGCTCAATCGCGCAGCCCAGGTTGAAGCGGGCGTTGGCATGGCGCGAGACGCGCAAGGTGCTGCCCCGGGGTGGCGGCACCTGCTGCACATTGATGTAGTGGCGGATCTTCCACTTCCAGTCGTCGGGCAGCTGCAGATGGCCGTAGGTGAGGCCCGGGCTGCCAGCCCCCTTGCCCTTGTTGACGCGGGGAATGTCCTTGCGGCGGATCAGCAGATCGACGCTGGCCGCGCCGCTCTCCAGCGCCGTCGCTGCGCTGTCCATGGCCGAGGCACCGGCCCCCACCACGCCGATGCGCTGGCCGGCCAGTTGGGTGTAGTCCGTGGTGTCCGACGAATGGGCCCAGCGGTCGCGCGGCAGGCTGTGGGCCATCTCGGGCACATAGGCGCCGCCCAGGCCGTCGCGGCCGGTGGCCAGCACCACATGGCGGGCCAGCACCTGGCGCTTGCCGCTGGGCGTGTCCAGGTCCAGCTGCACGACACCATCGGCACCGCGCGGGCGCACGGCCAGCACCTTGTGGCCGTTGTGCACCGGCAGCGCCAGCACCTGGCGGTACCAGCGCAGGTAGTCCATCCACTGCAGGCGCGGGATCTTGTCGAGCGCCTCCCAGGCCTCCAGGCCGAACTGCGACTCGAACCAGGCGCGGAAGGTGAGTGCCGGTTTGCCCAGCGCCGGGCCGGTGAGCTGCTTGGGCGAGCGCAGGGTTTCCATGCGTGCCGTCGTCGCCCAGGGGCCTTCAAAGCCCGCCGGCGACTGGTCAAAAATCTCGGCCGGCACGCCCATAAAGCGCAGCGCCGCGCATGCGGCCAGGCCCGACATGCCGCCGCCAATGATGGCCACGGGCAGCACCGGCACGCCCTCCAGCGCGGTCTCGGGCAGCCAGTCCTTGGCGGGCAGGTCCAGCCAGGCCAGGTCCTGGCGCACCCGGGCTTCGAGTGCGGCCAGCCCCTGGGGCGGCAGTAAACGGTCGTCGTTCATTCGTGGTTCTCTCAAAGTTCTTGGGGGCCCGCGCCGGGCCGCTGGCCCTCGGGCAGCATCTCTTCCAGCAGCGCGGCATGGGCCCGCGCGTCATGCAGTACAAAGCCGGGCAGCAGCGCCTGCGCCACCTCGGTCAGGGCCTGGCACAGCGCATCCATGGCCGGCGTGCACGGCGTGGCCTGCTGGCTGACCACGCCAAACAAAAAGGGGATTTCGGTATCCAGCGGCCGCACCACCACGCCTTGCAAGGGCAGGCCCAGCGCTGTCACCGGCTCCAGCACCGATACGCCCAGGCCCGCGCGCACAGCGGCCATCGCGTTGACCGAGGCATTGGTTTCCATGAACTGGGTCTGGCCGGGCTGCGCGCCAGGGCGGGCTGCGGCAAAGGCCTCATCCAGGCGCCCGCGCAGCCGGTAGGGGTTGGCCATGGTGATGATGCGGCGCTCAGCCAGCGCCAGCAGTGGCACCACGTCCAGTGCGGCCAGGGGATCGCCTTCGGGCAGCACCGCCACGCAGGGTGCGCGGCCAATCCAGTGCACCTGCAGGCCCCGGTGCTCCAGCGGCAGGCTGCTCACGCCCAACTGGGCGGCACCGGTCAGCACGCCTTGCGCCACCTGCTCGGGCGATGCGCTGCGCAGCTGGATGTGCGAGATGCTCTGCGCCATCGCGCCTTCGAGCCGCGCCAGCGCCGCAGGCACCAGGCCCGCGGCCAGCGCCGGCGTGGCCAGCAGGTTCAGCGGGCGCTGGCTACCGCCTGCGATCTCGCGGGCGCGCTGGCGGATTTGCTGCAGGCTGTGCAGCGCATGGGCCACGTCCTCATACAGCAAAAATCCTTGTTCATTGGGGGTAATGCGCGGGCCATTGCGGCTGAACAGCGCGTAGCCAATCTCCTGCTCCAGCTCCTGCACCAAGCGGCTGATCGCCGGCTGCGAACGGCCCAGCATGCGGCCGGCGGCCGTCACGCTGCCGGTCGAGATCACGGCCGCGAAGGCCTCAAGCTGGCGAAGTTCCATGGTATTGAATGCGAAAACCGCATTCTGAAGCATTGAGTATGCAATTCACAAATACTAAATCAGCATATCCAAATAGCAGAAGCGTATTTACCCGCGTAGAGGCAGGAGCCCGGTCTGCCGCTACGGAGAATGGGGGCGCAAAAAAGGGAGCCTGCGCTCCCTGTGTGTGGATGTAGTGGCTGTGGTGGCTGTGGTGGCTGCCGCTGTGCAGCTCAGAGCCCCAGCTTCTTGGCCACGTAATCGGCATCCTTGTCGCCCCGGCCCGAGAGGTTGACGAGGATGTTGACCCCCTTGTCCAGCTGGGGCGCAATGCGCATGGCCCAGGCCACGGCATGGGCGCTTTCCAGTGCCGGGATGATGCCCTCGACCCGCGACAGGGTCATGAAGGCCTGGAGGCAGGCCTTGTCGTCTACCGCCTGGTAGTCGACCCGGCCCAGGTCCTTCAAGTAGCTGTGCTGCGGGCCCACGCCGGGGTAGTCCAGGCCCGAGGCGATGGAATGCACGGCCGCGGGGCTGCCATCGGCGTTTTCCAGCACATAGCACTTCATGCCATGGATGGCGCCGGGCTTGCCCACCGACAAGGTGGCGGCATGCTTGCCCGGCTGGTCCACGCCCTCGCCTGCTGGCTCCACGCCCACCAGCTTCACACCGGCATCGGGCAAAAAGGCCGTGAAGATGCCCATCGCATTGGAGCCGCCACCCACGCAGGCGGCCACATAGTCGGGCAGCTTGCCGTGGCGGGTCTGGAACTGCTCGCGCGCCTCGCGCCCGATGATGGATTGGAAATCGCGCACCATCTTCGGGAACGGGTGCGGGCCCACGACCGAGCCGATGGCATACAGGTAGTTCGTCGGGTCCTTGAGGTATTCCTCAAACGCGCTGTCCACCGCCTCCTTCAAGGTCGCCTGGCCAAAGGTCACCGGCACCAGCTTGCAGCCCAGGATGCGCATCTTGGTGACATTGGGGTGCTCCTTTTCGATATCGACCTGGCCCATGTGGATCTCGCAGGGGATGCCCACCAGCGCGCAGGCCGTCGCCAGGGCCACGCCATGCTGGCCGGCGCCGGTCTCGGCAATCACCTTGGTCTTGCCCATGAACTTGGCCAGCAGCGCCTCACCCAGGCAGTGGTTGATCTTGTGCGCTCCCGTGTGGTTGAGGTCCTCGCGCTTCAAGTGGATCTGCGCGCCGCCCAGCTGCTCCGACAGGCGGCGGGCATGGAAGATGGGGCTGGGGCGGCCCACATAGTCCTGGAACAGCTGCTGGAGTTCGTCCTGAAAATCCTGGCGCTGCACGATCTGGTCATAGGCCACAGAGATATCGTCCATGGCCTGCTTGAGGTGCGGCGGCACCAGCTGGCCACCGTAGGCGCCAAAGAAACCGTCGGCATCGGGCATGGCGGCAAAGTGCATTGTTGTCATAAAGCTGCGTTGTCTCCGTGATGGCAAAGCCTTGTTGATACCACAGCGCCCCCGGCAAAACCTTGCAGGTTTTCCCGATGCCACAATAGCTGCCATGAAAGCTGACGCCGTTCGTGATATCGCCCTGGCCCACGCCATCGAAACCTCGCCCCCCCATGAGGCCCTGCCCAGCGCCGCGCGCTGCGAGGCCATCACGCAGGAGGTGCTGCACACCTTGGGCAAACCCGCCTTGGGTGGCAGGGCCGGCCAGGCTGCCTTTGCCCAGTTTTTGCAGCTGCGCGCCAAGCGCATCATCCAGGCCAGCCAGCTGCCCGCCGATGTGCGCCAGCTGTGGCAGCATGCCCCCGGCCTGGCGCGCTGGGCACCGCTGGCCATCGGCTTGCTGGCGCTGTGCTTTGGCTTTGCCAGCCACCGCATTACCGACCCGCACCGGGTCGATCTGCTGTCGCTGTCCCTGATGGGCATCGTGCTGTGGAACCTGCTGATGTATGCGGTGCTGCTGCTGCGCAGCCTGCTGCGCCTGGCGCGGCGCCAACCCGCCAGAGTGGCCCCTTGGGAACCCGCACAACTGGCCGCCAGCGGCGCAGCCCCCAGCGCCACAGTTTCCGACGAGCACCCCGGCTGGCTGGCCCGGCTGCGCGGCAAGGCCATGCCCGCGCTGCGCGGCAGCGGCCTGCGCAAGATGGCGCTGCGCTTTGAGCGCAACTGGTGGCTGGCCAGCGAAGGCGTGCGCAATGCCCAGTGGCTGCAGTGGCTGCACCTGGGTGCTGCGCTGGTGGCAGTCGGCGCGTTGGCCTCGCTCTGGCTCACGGGCCTGACCAAGGAATACCAGGTCGGCTGGGAGAGCACCTTTCTGTCGGCCACGCAGGTGCAGCACTGGCTCAACATCCTGTTCGCCCCCACCCAATGGCTGCAGTGGACGACGCCCTGGAGCCTGGCCGACATCCAGGCGCTGCAGGGCTGGGTGAGCAGCAGCCTGCCGGCGGCCCGCGCTGCTGGAGCCGCAGGCGCCGAGGCCATCGTAGTCCCCGCCTCCAGTGTGGGCGAGCGCTGGGTCTGGGCCTATACCGCCTTGCTGGGCGCCACCGTCGTGCTGCCCCGCTTGCTGCTGGCCGCCTGGCAGGGGCTGCGCGCGCGCTGGCGCCGCCAGCACCTGCAGCTACCGCTGAACCAGGCCTACTTTGCCCGCCTGCAGCGCGACTTTGGCGGCCTGGCCACGCGCCTGGTGCTGCTGCCCTTCAGCATGGATGTGACCCCGGAGCGCCGCGCGGCGATCGACCACCATGCCATCGGCCTGTATGGCGCCGGCGCCCATGTCGACTGGCTGCCGACCTTGGCCTATGGCGCGCCGCTGCCGGCTGTTGATATCGCCCCGGCTGCGCAGGCGATTGCGCTTATCAACCTGTCGGCCACACCCGAGGCCGAGGTGCACGGCGAGCTGCTGACCCAGCTGCGCAACCGCTATGGTGCCAATGGCCAGCTCTGGCTCTGGGCCAGCGATTTTGCCGCGCGCAACACCGGCGCGCCCCGCCGCCTGCAGGAGCGCGAAGCCCTGTGGCAGGAGTTTGCCCAGCAGCACGGCTTCAACGCCCAGCTGATCACCACCGGCACCTGACGAGACCCGCACGATGACCGAGATGACCAACGCGCCCCCACTCCCCGCCGCCGTGCCACAAGAGGCGGACGGCGCCAGCGACCAGACCATCGCCTGGTGCCTGCTGTCGCACACCAATATCGGCAAGACCACCCTGGCGCGCACCCTGGTGGCCGAGGACATTGGCGAAGTGCAGGACGCCGCCCATGTCACCAGCCAATCGCAGCGCTACTTGCTGCAGCGCACGGAACAGGGCGATGAACTGTGGCTCTGGGATACGCCGGGTTTTGGTGATTCGGTGCGGCTCTACAACCGCTTGAAGCAGCAGGGCAACCCGCTGGGCTGGTTTCTGTCGAATGTCTGGGACCGCTGGCGCGACAAGCCCTTCTACATGAGCCAGCGCGCCTTGCAGGCCGCGCGCGACCATGCCGATGTGATGCTCTACCTGGTCAACGCCGCCGAAGACCCGGCCGACGCGGGCTACTGGGCCAGCGAGATGCGCATCCTGCAGTGGATGGACAAGCCCGTGCTGGTGCTGCTCAACCAGATTGGCAGCGACACCACGGCCGCGCAAACCGCCGCCGACCTGCAGCGCTGGCGTGCGGCAACGGCCGAGTTTGCCGGCACCGTGCGCTCGGTGCAGGTGCTCGATGCCTTTACCCGCAGTTGGTGGCATGAAAAGCAGGTCATGCAGTCCATCGCCCCGCTGCTGCCCGATGCCAAGCAGCCGGCCTACCAGCGCCTGCTGCAAACCCGCGCCGCGCGCCAGCAGCAACGCGAAGCGGCCAGCCTGCAAGCGCTGGCCGAGCAGCTGCTGCTGGCGGCCACCGCGCAGGAGACCGTGCAGGCCAGCGACAACAAGCTCTGGCAGCGCGCCTGGAGCAAGGTCAGCGGCTCGGTCGCCCAGGCCATCCGTGGCAGCGGCCCGGATGGCGCCGAGCTGAGCCCCGAGCAGACCGCCGCGATGCAGCGCCTGACCCAGTCACTGCAGCAGGCCGACCTGGCCAGCACCCAGGCCTTGCTGGCGCTGCACCAGCTCGACGGCCAGGCGGCCAGCCAGATCCAGCAGCAGCTCAAGGACCACCTGAAAACCAGCACGCCGCTGGACCCGCAGACGGCCAGCCTCTGGGGTGCACTCACGGCCGGCGCCGCCACGGGCCTGGGTGCCGACATGGTCGCCGGCGGCATGACCTTGGGCGCCGGTGCGCTGGTGGGCGCGCTGGTGGGCGCCGTCACCTTTGCCGGCGCGGCCTGGAGCGCCAACAAGATGTTTGACCAGCAGGCCCAGCGCTTTCACCTCTCGCCCGACTACCTGAGCGCCTTGACCGGGCAGTTGCTGCTCAAGTACCTGGTGATCTCGCACTTTGGCCGGGGGCGCGGGCGCTACACCAGCCCCAGCGCACCGCAGCAGTGGAGCGAAGCCGTGCAAGCCGCCGTGCAGCACCGCGCCATGCAGTGGCAGCAGCAGTGGAAGGCGCTGGGCAGCCTGTCGCCGGAGGCGGGCTTAAGCGATGAGGCACGCGCCGCCTATTTGCAGGCGCTGCAGCTGCAGCTGGGCGAATGCCTGCACCAGGCACTGGAGCGCTTGTACCCGGACATCGATAGAGCAGCAGCCAGTGCTAATTCAAATATTCAATAAAAACAAGCAATTACAAAATAATCAGCTGTAAGCAACCTCCATTCGCATTGACCCGCTTGTTTTTTGCAGGTGCCCACCGCAGCATGGAAATGCCATGGCAATGCGGCCAGGCATTCAAGCAACATAACGACAGGAGAGTTTTATGCGCAATACCTGGAAAGCCTGGATCAGCGGCCTGGCCCTGTGCAGCACAGCAGCCGTCTTTGCCCAAACCCCGGCAGCGGGCACGGCACCGGCGGCCAAACCGGCACCTGCCGCCAAGGCCGCGCCGGCGGCCCCCACCGCTGCAGCAGCTGCCGACAAAGCCAAGGCCAAGACCCCAGCCCCCGGCGGCGGTGCCGGCAAGGTCTGGGCCAATACCAGCTCCAAGATCTACCACTGCCAAGGCGACCGCTACTACGGCACCACCAAGCAAGGCGAGTACATGACGGTGGCAGACGCCAAGGCCAAGGGCATTCAACCCGCCAAGGGCAGCAAGGCCTGCAACAGCTGATCGAGCCCCACCCCAACACACTCCACCCCGCGCACACTGGCGGGGTTTTTTTATGTTCCCCGGCGCTGCGCCAGCCACTGCCACCAGCGCTTGCCGTAGCCGGCAATGCCTTGGGGGAACAGCAGCACCAGCAGCAAGATCACCGCGCCCAGGGTGGCGCGCCAGTAATCGGTGTTGCGCGCCATGGCGTCATGCAGCCAGGTAAAGCTGAAGGCGCCCAGAATCGGGCCTACCAAGGTTTGCACACCGCCGAGCAGCACCATGACCAGGCCATCGACCGACTTGGCCACCGACATGGTCTCGGGCGAGATGCTGCCCTTGGAGAACGCGAACAAGGCCCCCGCCAGCCCGGCCACCGTGGCGGCCAGCACAAAGCCCATCCACTGCACTTGGGCCACCGCAATGCCGATGGCCTCGGCGCGCAGTGGCGCATCGCGGCTGGCGCGCAGCGCATAGCCCAGGGGGGCATACAGCACCCGCCACAGCGCCAGCACACCAGCGGCGGCCAGCAGCAGGGTCAGCAGGTAGAACCAGCGCTTGTCCTCCAGCCAGCTGGCCGGCCAGACGCCAGTGAGGCCATTGCTGCCGCCGGTGACCGAATCCCACTGAAAGGTGGTGGCCCAGATGATCTGCGCAAAGGCCAGGGTCAGCATCGAGAAATACACGCCCGTCAGCCGCACGGCGAACCAGCCCGTCAGCAGGCCGCCCAAGGCCGCGAGCAGCGGCGCCAGCAACAGCGCCCATAGCATCGGCAGGCCTGCGGCGTTCAGCAGCAGCGCCGCGCCATAGGCGCCCAGGCCAAAAAAGGCCGCATGACCAAAGGAATGCAGGCCGGCCGGCCCCATCAAAAAATGCAGGCTGGTGGCAAACAGCGCGGCAATGACCAGGTCCACCATCAGCACCAAGGTGTAGGACTGCGCATCCACCACCCAGGGCAGGGCCAGCAAGGCCAGCAACACGGCGGCACCGACCGCCTTCAAAGCGGGCGGTGGCGCACGCAGCGGCTGCTCACGCAGGCCATGGCTGCGGCTGGCGGCCTGGGGCTTGCCCAGCAGGCCCCAGGGGCGCAGCACCAGCACCACGGCCATCACCAAAAAGTCCGCCACCAGGGTCAGCTGCGGAAACGCGATATCGATGCCCGCGATCTGCACCACGCCGAGCCAGATGCACAACGCCTTCACGGTAGACACCAACAGCGCCGCCACAAAAGCCCCAGTGAGTGAGCCCATGCCGCCCACCACCACCACGACAAAGGCCGAGCCAATGGTCTGCAGATCCAGCTCCAAGGTGGCGGGCTCGCGCGGCAGCTGCAAGGCGCCGCCCAGGCCGGCCAAGGCGGCGCCCAGCGCAAACACCGCCGTGAACAGCCAGGCCTGGCGCACACCCAGGGCGCCCACCATCTCGCGGTCTTGCGTAGCAGCGCGCACCAGCATGCCAAAGCGGCTGCGGTGCAGCAGCAGCCAGGTGGCACCCAGCACCAGTGGGCCCACGGCGATCAGAAACAGGTCATAGGTGGGAAAAGCGCGGCCCAGAATATCAACCGCGCCGCCCAGCCCTGGCGCGCGCGGGCCCAGCAGCTCATCGGGCCCGCAGAGCCAGAGCACGGCATCCTTGATCACCAGCACCAGCGCAAAGGTGGCGAGCAGCTGAAACAGCTCGGGCGCCTTGTAGATGCGGCGCAGCAGCAGCACCTCGACCACGCCGCCCAGCAACCCGACGGCGATGGCCGACAGCGGCAACGACAGCCAAAAGCCCCAGCCGCCGCCCAGCGGCGCCAGCGCCTCGGCCAACGCGTAGGCCGCGTACAGCCCCACCATGTAGAAGGAGCCATGCGCAAAGTTGACGATGCGGCAGACCCCGAAAATCAGCGACAGCCCGGCGGCCACCAGGAACAGCGACGAGGCGCCGGCCAGGCCGTTGAGCAGTTGCACCAGCAGACCTGAAAAACTCATGCGGCTCCCTGCGCGTGTTGCAAACCCTGTCTCTCGCCAGTCACCAGTCGCCGGGTCTTGCACCCGCTGCGACTGGCCCGGCAGCGCCGCTTATGGCTGCGGACGCATCTTGCGCACTTCTTCGTCGCTGGGCAGGTAGTCCTTGCCATCGCGGTAGACATAGTCCACCAGCTCGCCCTTGCCGCCCACGTTCTTGAGCTTGCCCACATAGGCGCCCATGGTCGATTGGTGGTCCTGTGCGCGCCAGGTGATGGGGCCAAACGGCGACATCAACTGCAGGCCTTCAAAGGCCTTGATCAGCGCATCGGTGTCGGTGCTGCCGGCCTTTTTGATGCCCTCGGCCAACGACTTGATGCCGGCATAGCCGACCACCGAGCCTTGGCGCGGGTAGTCCTTGTACTTGGCCTGGTAGGCGTCAAAGAAGGCCTTGTGCTCGGGCGTCTTCAAGCTGTGCACGGGGTAGCCGGTGACGATCCAGCCATTGGGCGTTTCGTCTTTGAGCGTGTCCAGGTACTCAGGCTCGCCGCTGAGCACGCTGACCACGGCGCGCTCCTTGAACAGGCCGCGCGTATTGCCTTCGCGCACAAACTTGGTCAGGTCGGTGGCAAACAGCACGTTGAAGATCGCATCGGGCTTGGAGTCCGCCAGCGCCTGCACCACGCTACCGGCATCGACCTTGCCCAGCACGGTGGCTTGCTCGGTGACGAACTCCACATCAGGTTGCGCCGCCTTCATCTGGGCCTTGAAGGTGGCCACCGACGACTGGCCGTATTCGTAGTTGGGGTAGACCAGGGCCCAGCGCTTTTTCTTGAGCTTGAGCGCCTCTTCGACCAGCATGGACACCTGCATGTAGGTGGAGGGGCGCAGGCGGAAGGTGTAGGCATTGCCATTGCTCCAGACCATCTTGTCCGTCAGCGGCTCGGTGGCCAGGTAGAAGAACTTGCGCTGCTTGGCAAAGTCGGTCAGCGCCATGCCGGTGTTCGACAGAAAGCCGCCGGCCAGCACATCGACCTTTTCACGCGCAATCAGCTCCTCGGCCACGCGCACGGTGTCGCCCGGGTTGGCATTGTCATCGCGGGTGATGAGTTCGAGCTTCTTGCCGTTCACGCCCCCTGCGCGGTTGACCTCGTCCACCGCCAGCTCCATGCCGCGCTTGTAGGGCTCCAGAAACGCGGGCTGGTTCTTGTAGCTGTTGATCTCACCGATCTTGATGACACCAGCGGCCTGGGCAGCCGAGGCCCCCAAACCAGCAAGCACCAGCGCGCTGGCAGTGCGGGACAACAGACGGTAGCGGGCAGAAATACGCATGCAAAAGTCTCCAGGTGGGACCGGCCTCCTAGCAGAGGCAGGCGCTGACATTCAGGCCGCTATTGTGACGGCTTCCGCGCGCGGCCAGCGCCCATGCCCGCAAAGGGCAGCCGCCCTGCGGCGTCGGCCCCGGTTTTGACCGCTTGGTGCAACAGGTTTTGCGGCCATCTGCCAAGCGCCAACGCGTTTGCAACAGCGGCTCAGGTACCAGAGGCGGCCGATAGTCGTCTCTAAAGTTTGCCAAATGTCCACACCGCTCATCCCCGCAGCAGGTAGCGCGACCCAGCATCCCCTCTCGCACCAGCCTGGTTATCTATTTGAAAAATCAAATCATTTTTATGTTATTTATTGCCTTTGACTATTGTTTAAATATCATCAATTCATTCATTTAATCCAAGGCGGGATCACGCATATGTCTAACCGTACGTTTGTGGCGCACAGCCCCTTGGGCGAGCAATTGCAGTTTCGCTCGCTGGAGGGCAGTGAGCAGATCTCCCGCTTGTTTGAGTACCGGGTCCGGCTCATCAGCGAATCTCAGGGAATCTCTGCCAAAAGCCTTCTGGGTCAGGACATGAGCATCGAGATCGATCTGACCACCAAGATCCATGGCAGCGACATACGCTTTCTCTCTGGGCAAATCACCCAGTTCACTTTTACCGGCAGAGAGGGCGCGTTCTACGCCTATGAAGCGGTACTGCGTCCCTGGCTATGGCACGCCAGCCGGCGCACGGATTTCAAGATTTTCCAGTTCAAGAAAGTGCCAGACATCGTCAAGGAAGTACTGGCACCGTATGGCTTTCTCGTCGACGACAAGCTCATCGGCAACTACCGCAGCTGGGACTACATGGTGCAGTACGGGGAGAGCGACTTCAACTTCGTCTCGCGCCTGCTGGAGATGGAAGGCGCCTACTTCTTCTTCGAACACCGCAACGGCAGCCATAGCTTGGTGCTGGCCGATGACATTGGCAGCCACAGCCCGCTGCCCCACGGCCCCAGCACCCATCCCTACTACGCAGGCGATCGTGCCGCCCATGTGCACGACGAAGATTTTCTGGACACCTGGGTGTTCGCCGAAGACATCGCATCCGGTCACTTTGCTGCCGATGACTACGACTTCGAACGCCCCAGAGCGATACTGGACACCCGGCAGCATCAGCCGGCTGGCCATACCGAAGACAGCCGCGAGCGCTACGACTGGCCCGGTGGCTACACCGATGTCACCGATGGAGAAAACTATGCCCGCGTGCGTATCGAACAGCAGCACGCCCAGCGTGAAGTGGTGCAAGGCGACGGAAATGCGAGAAACATCGCACCAGGCTATCTGTTCACCTTCAGCAAATACCCGCGCAGCGACCAGAACAAGGACTACCTGATCGAGTCCGCTTATTACCGCTTTGCAGAGAATGTGCGCAGAAGTGACGGAGGCGGTGCAGACCATGGTGCCAGCTACCGCATCCGCTTTTCTGCCGTGCCCAAAAGCACTGCCTACCGCAGCCAGCGCAGCACCCCCAAGCCCCGCACCACAGGCCCCCAGACTGCTGTGGTGACCGGGCCACCCAACGAAGAGATTTACACAGACCGATACGGCCGCGTCAAAGTGCAGTTCCACTGGGACCGCTATGGCACGAAAAACGAAAACTCCAGTTGCTGGATTCGTGTCTCCCAAACCTGGGCCGGCAGCAACTTCGGCAGCATGCACATCCCGCGCATCGGGCAAGAGGTGATCGTCGATTTTCTCAATGGCGATCCCGACCACCCCATCGTTACCGGCCGGGTCTACAACGCCATGCAGATGCCGCCCTGGGATTTGCCAGCCAATAAAACGCAGTCCGGCATCAAGACCAACTCCAGCAAGGATGGTGCCCCCGGCGCAGGGGAGAAAGACGGTGCAGGCGATGCCAACGCCATCCGCTTTGAAGACAAAAAGGGCCAGGAGCAACTGTGGCTGCATGCGCAAAAAGACCAGCTCACCGAAGTCGAGAACGACGAAGACAAGTGGGTGGGCAACGACAGGCGCAAGGTCATCGACCGCGACGAATTCAACACCATCCACCGCGACCGTACCGAAGTGGTGGACCGCAACGAGAAGATCGATGTACATGGCTGGCGCACCGAGGAGGTGGACCTCGATGAAACCCTCACCGTCCACCAAAACCGCAAACGCCGCGTCGATCTGAAGGAGTCGGTAGACATCGGCATCAGCCGTGACAAGACCGTGGGCCGCAACGAGACCGACAGCATCGGCAACAACTGGACCATCGACGTCGGCGTGCTCAAAACGCAAACCATCGGCATGGCCTACCTGCAAAACGTCGGCGCCATCAAGATGATGAACATCGGCGTGAACTACATGCAGAACATTGGCATGTTCATGCAAACCCACGTGGGGATGAACCAAAGCCTGAGCGTGGGCGAGAACCAGAGCACCAAGGTCGGCAGCAAGCAGACCACCCAGGTAGGCGAGCAGTATTCGCTCACCGTCGGCGGCGGAGGTGGTGGTGGTAGTGGCGGCAGCGCAGGGGGTGGCGCTGCAGGCGCTTCCATGAACATCGTCAGTCCCGGCGGTGAAGGCGGCGGTAGTGGTGGTGGCGGCAAAGCCTCCAACATCAGCATGACGGGCCAGAACGTCACCGTCACCGCCGCCAATATCCGCCTGGAAGCGCAGCAAGAAATCATCTTCAGCTGCGGCGACAGCACCCTCAAGATAACGCCCGGCCGCATCGAGATTCTGTCGCCCGAAGACCGCTTGAACTGCTAGTGCGTTCACAGCGCCCCCCATCTCGACATCGCTATTCACCCAACTCCAGGAGACCCCTCTCATGAGTGGCCAACCCGCAGCCCGCAAGGGCGATCGCGTCGCCAAAGGCAAGATCGTTCAAGGCTCACGCACCGTGCTTATCGGCAGCCAAGGCGGCATCGCCTGCTCCGAATGCCCCGGTGGCATCACCGTCAGCTCGCCCGTCAATCCGCAAATCGGCGCCAAGGTGTTGCTGGGCGAAGAAGACCTGGACTTTGCGCTGCCTGGCGCGCTGCCCCTGGTCTGGCAGCGCCGCTACAGCAGCTACGTCAACCCCAGCCACGGCGCCGCCTGCGGGCTTTTAGGTTACGGCTGGCGCTTGTGGCATGAGCTAAGCGTGGCGCTGCAAGAAGACAGCACCTTGCTGTTTGATGCCAATGGCCGGGTCATCACCTTTGACGAGCCCCTGCCCCCAGGCGGCCAGCTTTACAGCGCCAGCGAAGGGCTGTGGCTGCTGCGCGGGGGTGGTAGTGGCGGCGATGGCAAAGACGCAGGCACCGCGCCCTGGGCCAGCGATGCACGCTGGCGCCACATCGCGCCCGCGCTGGCGCGCAGTGCGGACACCATCCTCGCGGCCAGCGGCAATGGCGATACCCTCTGGCACTTGGGCACCGTGCCCACCCAAGCCCCCCCGGGCGGCGCTACAGACCGCTGGCGTTTGCTGGCCGTCTCAGATCGCCTGGGGCGCATCCAGCGCTACCAGTACAGCGACGGCAGCCAGCGCGACGCCACCCACAGCCGCCCTCTGCCGCTGGGCATGCTGGTCGCGCTGATCGATGGTGCGGGGCGCCACTACCGCTTGCGGCAGCAACGCATCCACAACGGCAAGAAGGCGCAAGACCCCCATGCGCTTTGGGGGGCAGACGACGGTTGGCGCCTGGTCTCGGTGGAGCTCTTCCAAGACCCTGTCACCCCCTTGCGCGGCTCCATCACCCTGGTGCGCTACGGCTACAGCGACGAAGGTGACCTGGTGACCGTACACAACCGCGCGAACGCCCTGGTGCGTACCTTCCAGTGGGATCACCACCGCATCAGCGCCCACCGCATTGCCCAAGGCCCCTGGCACCACTACCGCTACGAAAGCAAAGCGCCTGGTGCGCGCGTGATCGAGCACAGCAACCAAGAGGGCCTGGGCTACCGTTTTGACTACCAGCCGTTGCCTGACAGCCCGCAAGGCCTGCCGCGCGCCAGCACCCGCGTCAGCGACAGCCTGGGCCGCGTGGAAACCTACCACTTCGAGGGCGCTCCGGGCTTGTCGCGCCTGGTGGCCCACGACAAGGCAGACGGCAGCCGCTGGCTGCAGGCCTACGATGCCTTTGGGCGCCTGACCTGCAGCACCGATCCATTAGCGCGCAGCACCTACCTGCGCCGCGACG
The DNA here is from genome assembly GCF_024809975.1 of Comamonas sp. BIGb0152. Lineage (GTDB taxonomy): Bacteria > Pseudomonadota > Gammaproteobacteria > Burkholderiales > Burkholderiaceae_C > Comamonas. The sequence continues at coordinate 263,656 of NZ_JANUDY010000005.1, read as the reverse complement.
GCCAGGGCCGCATCACCGGCATGCAGCTGCCCGGTGGCGGCAGCACCCAGCAGCACTACGACGACGCGACCGGCCGGCTGTTGCACAGCACCGATGCGGCCGGTGCCTGCACACGCTACCAGTACGACCAGTGGGGCAGAGTGACGCAGACCACCCAGGCCGATGGCAGCTACGAACGCTACCATTACCCAAGCCCCAGCGAGTCACCCCTGCACTGCGACAGCCCCTTGCGCATCGAAGACGCCCACGGGGCCAGCAAGCGCCTGAGCTGGAGCAACGCGGGCCAACTGCTGTCCTACACCGACTGCTCCGGCCATACCAGCCACTACCGCTACGACCGCTACGGCGCGCTGGCAGAAACCACCGACGCCAGGGGCGTGCCAGAACGCTACCTGCGAGATGAACAGGGCCGCCTGGTTGCCATCGAGTGGCAAGGCCCTTTGGTAGAGCGCTACCACTACAACGAAGCCGGCCACCTGGTACGCATCGACCCCGCCCAAAAGACGGACAGCCCCCCATCCGCGGGCCATGCTGACCAGGCAGGCCCTGCAGACCACAGCATTCATCTGAGTTATGACCTCTGGGGCCGGCTGCTGCAACGCAGCCAGGGGGGCCTGAGCATAAGCCTGGAATACGACAGCGCTGGTCGCCTGACCCGGCTGGTGAACGAGAACGGCGCCCAAAGCCGCTTTGCCTGGGACACACAAGACCGCCTGGTGCTGGAAGAAGGCTTTGACCAACGGCTGCAGCGCTACCAGTGGGATGCAGCCGGCCAGTTGCGCACCAGCAGCGACGGCAATGCCATGCACCAAAGCACCACCCGCTACACCTGGGACAGCAGCGCCAGATTGGCCCAACGCCAATGGCCCGCCACCGCGCATGCACCCGCGCAAACCCACCACTACCAGTGGAACGCTGCCGGGCAACTGACCGCTGCCAGCGTGTGGCTGCAGCCCGTATCGGCTGAAGATGCCGGCCAGCCTCTGCCCGCCCAGCTGCAAAGCCAAATTAGCTTGCAGCGCGACGCCTTGGGCCGCATCACCGGCGAAGTGCAACAGCTCTACCGCAGCGATAGCAACGGCCACCCCGCGCCCTCGGCCGCGCTGGAGTACGAACACCGCATCAGCCACGGGCTGGACGCCTTGGGCAACCGCCAGCACAGCCATCTACAAGGCCTGGGCACCATTGCCTGGCAGCGGTATGGCGCAGGCCATGTGCATGGGCTGCAGCACAACGGCAATACCCTCGTCGACATGGAGCGCGACGCCTTGCACCGAGAAACCCGGCGCAGCCTGGGTGCCCCCGGCCAGGCGGACGGCCCCACCCCCATCCAGGTACAACGCCAATGGGACAGCCTGGGCCGCCTGTCCACCACGGCCACCCAGGGCCTGCAGCTACCCACATCGGCAGACCCCGCCGCCCCGCCCCTGGCTTTGCACCTGGTCGGCCAGATCGCCGGCAGACGCTACCGCTACGATGCGCTGGGCCAGCTCAGCGACATCGAGCAAGCGGGGGCCGGCGGCCAGCCCGCACAACTGCTGCGCTATGCCTATGACACCGCCGGTCGCCTGCGCGCATCCGCAGAAGGCCTGCGCCCCACCAGCATGCAAGAGTGGCGCACGGACCCCGCCGGCAACCGCTTGCCCGGCCCCGCCCCCAGCGCAGACAACCCCGGCAGTGACTCCCAGCAATGGGCCGCCCAGGTGCACGCCCACTGGCGGCAAGAAAGCTTTAACCTGCTCGGCCTGGGCCACCTGGCCGCCTACCAACGTGGCCCAGTCAAACAATGGGACGACAACCGCATCGGCTACAGCAGTGACTGCGTATGGCGCTACGACGAATTCGGCAGGCGCATCGAGCAGCTGCAATCGCTAGCCACCAACGCGCAAGGCCAGCCCCAGCGCAGCCGCCAAGAACTGCGCTACGACGGCAACCACCAACTCATCGAGGTCCACACCGCCTACAGCGATGGCAGGCCAGCGCAGCAGCTGCGCTACACCTACGACGCGCTGGGCCGCCGCCTGAGCAAAAAAAGCAGTACCGCAGCGGCCGAACACACCAGCTACTACGGCTGGGACGGAGAGCGGCTCATCCACACCGAGCACCTGCGCCCCGGCCCCGATAGCCCCGATGGTCAACCTTGCCGGCACATTGAACACACCATCTACGAAGACGGCAGCTTTACCCCGCTGGTGCGGCTCAGCACCACCGCCCAGCTCAGCGAGCACCAACAGCCGCCCCTGCTGCTGCGCGCGCTGCAGGCGGGGATGGCCGGAGGGGACAGCAGCGATGGAGACAGTGGAAGCGGTGGTAACAGTGAAGCTGACGACAGCAACACCCAAGCGCTGGCCCTGATGCAATCCATGCTCAGCGCCATGCCCGCCAGCATGCAAGAGCAGGCCGAGCAGAACATGCAGCAGGCGCTGCAAAGCACTGCCATGCCAGCTTCCTCCGCATTCATGGGCGAGACCGCTCAACGCGGCGCCCAGCTGCTGCAAGGCATGCGCGAGCAGCTGCAGCGACAGCAACAGCAAGCCCACGCCCGCATCGCCACCCACTACTACCACTGCGACCACCTGGGCACTCCGCTGGCTTTGACCGATAGCAAAGGCCAGATCGCATGGGCCGCCAGGCTAGACCCCTGGGGCAATGTGCTCGATGAGTACGACCCGCATGGGATTGGGCAGCCGATGCGTTTACCGGGGCAGATCCATGACCTGGAGACGGGGCTGTATTACAACCGGCACCGGTATTACGACCCGCAGGTTGGGGGGTATATCACGCAGGATCCGATTGGGTTGGCGGGAGGAACAAACAAATCAAAATACCCACTCAATCCCATGATGTGGATAGATCCTTTAGGGCTTGACCCAACACAGCCTCCTGCAAGAGGGCCAGACCTCGGAAAAACGAAGGACTGGTGGGATAAGGCGCAAGACATACTGAGTTGGAAAGAAAATGTAGAAAAAGGTAGAGAGATTAAAAAAGAGCAGGATATCCTCATGTGCAAGGCAGAAAAAGAAATTTCTGATCGCGTGGAAAATGATCAGTTGACACCAGAAGCAGCTAAATTAGCTTTAGCAGCCAAGAAATTATCGATCTATGCAGACGGCCCAATATCGGCGGCGGTTGAGAATATTCAATCTGGATTTATTGTCAATTCTCAAATTTCTTATGGCTACTACACATCGCCCTCAAGAAATTGCGTTGATTTACTCCAATCAACACATCCTACATTTGATTTTTTCAAATAAATTAATTGATGCGTATTATACGAATGCCACATTATAAAATAATATTTATCTCTTCATTAGCGTCATTGATTTTATGCACCGCCATGATTTCAACAACTATTGCAACCACTATATCTATCAACGATGAAATAGTTCGCCTAGTAATAGCGGGATCAAATTTCCTTTTGGGTCTCAGTATAACAATTTATTCATCAAAGAAGATAGCAAAAACCTACGCTAGTACAATAGCTTATATTTTCGCCACTTTCTATTTCCCTCCTACATTTGTTATTCCTAAATTCATCTGGATCAACATCATCACCCTCTTAAAAGAAATAAACACCTTAAATTTCATGACGTTTTTTAAATTATTAACATTTGAGGCTTTGGTGATTTTTTCTCGCGTAATGCCATCCTTAATAATATTATTTTTAAGTTGCGGCATATACTCACTTGGGAAAATACTTTTATTAAAATTAAAAAATAAATAAACATCACCAATTGATATATATTTATAAAATACATTTTACATTATAGAAAATATCGCGATATAACTTCCATGAGCGAAACCGCCCAAGTGCTGCAAGGCATGCGTGAGCAGCTGCGGTTACAGCAAGTCCATGCCCGCATCGCCACCCACTACTGCCAGTGCGACCACCTGGGCACTCCGCTGGCCTTGACCGATAGCAAAGGCCAGATCGCATTATGGACCCGGAACACCATTCGAAAATTACGAAGAATATGAAAAATCTCTTCGAATGTGTGTACCAACAACCTAGGTTAAATTATTTTGGCTGCTCAGAAAATATCAGTTTGGATGGCAATATACCTTGCTATCTATGTAACATTCTCACTATGGTCGTTTTATGATGATATGAAAAATAGAAAAATAAATTCAATGGTGATAATTGAATTTATAGGAGCGACCTTTCTTGTAATATCGACTTTAGCTTACTTCAATTTAGCAATCAATATTTTTTTCGATAATGTATGGTCAACAATATACACACTTGGAATGTGCTGTCTTATTGTATTTTTAATTCTCAAAATAAAAATATCTTTCTTAAATTTCAGATCTCTTTCCATGAAAGATATATTGATCGATTTCTGCAGCTTTTTATTTGTCATTTTTTTTAATATGCCACTAATTTGGTATGGCAGTGAGTTTCTTAGAAATTAAAATCTTTTTGGATCGTCTCCTCGGATTTGAAGTGCAACACATCAATCTCACGTGACTTGCACATATGAGTTCACGACAAACGCACTTGCAGCCAGCAGGTCACCTGATCCATGCCTCGTTGATCCAGCAATTCGTTGCCCAACGTAGGTGCGTCAATAACGAGTTGCGCCTTGGTAAGCCGTACATCCGCTATCCGTACGCCAGGCGGAGAAAATAATTATGCGCAAATGGGTCCTATGGCCACTAACGATCGTGCTACTGCTAGCTGCACTCGTCTTGCTCATGTGGGCGGTACAAACTACCTGGCTGGGTTCCTTTCCTGGAAAGGACAAGCTGAAGTACGCGACATGGGCTGGGCTAGAGCTGGGGGGAGCGGTTCTCTGTCTGATCGTTCCCATCCTGCTGTGGGTGAAGCGTTGGAGAAGCAAAGAGAAGTGATAACACGCCTCGCTCCTCCTTCTGCAGCCAATTCTTCTCGACATGCACGGACGCGCGCACAGCTTCTGCCACTTTGACAGATGCCGCATGCGGCAAACAGTGCGGTGCTTCGAGTTGAGCAGCCGCACTCGATGGTATTCGCTGCAAAGGTGCCTGGCCGACACAAACTGCAGCAATGCTGCTGGCGGTAATGCAAACGATGACAGCAACACCCAAGCGCTGGCCCTGATGCAATCTATGCTCAGCGCCATGCCCGCCAGCATGCAAGAGCAGGCCGAGCAGAACATGCAGCAGGCGCTGCAAAGCACCGCCATGCCAGCTGCCTCCGCATTCATGGGCGAGACCGCTCAACGCGGCGCCCAGCTGCTGCAAGGTATGCGCGAGCAGCTGCAGTTACAGCAAGCCCATGCCCGCATCGCCACCCACTACTACCACTGCGACCACCTGGGCACCCCGCTGGCCTTGACCGATGCCAACGTTTAGTTGAAATTATCAAAATATTTCAGTCTTCAACAAATATTAGAAAGATGTCTATCCACCATGACGACAGTTTTTTGCGCCCTTCTGCTGCTAACTGGTGTATGGTTAACAGTAATGAACTGGCACTGCTTTTATGTGGCATTCATAAAAAGGCGGCCGTCACCATCTTGGATACCGTTTCTAGGCGGAATTCTAGTCTCAGTTGGTTTTTATTTCTTCCCAAACAACTCCATGAATAGCTGGGCATGGCTAGCATTTGTGCTTGATTGGGGCAGTGTGCCCGGCATTTCGCACAGCATTGCCCATCACTTTATTCACAAAAAGAGCAGCCACACCTAAATAAAAAGTCACGTATTTTTAATCGCGCTTTACAAGTATATTGTAAAAGCTACATTGCTCGAATACCAGATCTCATGGATCTGACAGTGAAGACCCCATCCAATTCACGATCAGAGATTAATATGCGGAAATATCTAAGACATTGTTTTTATTTAATTGGATTTTGCATATTCGCATTATTAATTAGTGTTTTACCAAAAATACTTGGAGGCAATGAGTCTATTTTCTCTTTTTATATTTCATGGAAAATTATACTCATACTTCCATGCTATTTAATTAGTCTCATCCTCATGGAACAACTATACAAAATAGCAAATCGTATTCAATCGAATTCCGAAGAACTTGATCAATGACAATGGCCAGATAAATCCATCACTGTTTTTCTTGGGCTTCTTCATTAAGATTGTTTCGTTCTTTCATAGCGCATCACAAGCTGGAAATACATTTCATTCCTTGAGCAAATCGGCATTGAAACTACCCAAGTGATGCTGACCAAGCAACGCTGTTCCAAGGCTTGCGCATGTCTTAGATGGGGTTCATCAGCGCAATCAAACCCACATGCTCGGCTTGAAGATCCACAAGCTTTCCACGGCGCCTCAAAGAGGCAGACAGCGCCCAACCCACCATGCGCGCTGCAGTGCGCCTTCGAACCCCCCTCCACATTCCTCTCAAGACCTGGCCCCAGCGTCGGCAATGATCGTCAGCCATGCCCGCACCAGCGATAACAACCATGCTTGTCCAATCGCATTGCAATCACATGTATTCGTATTTCATCTAATACTAATCTTATTAAGAATTAGCGATCATCGAGTCCTCTCCTCCAGACTGGGACCCGTGGGCATATGGACTTGATTCAGAACTTCATCGCGTTGCTCGGTGAAAGCGCAGTACTCCGCAGCCAGCAGGACCTGGCCGGCCATGTGACCGACTGGCGCGGGCGCTACCAGGGCCAGGCCCAGTGCGTGCTGTTCCCGTCGACGACGGCGCAGGTCGCAGCGGTGGTCAAGCTCTGCCATGCGGCCCAGGTGCCGGTCGTGGCCCAGGGTGGCAACACCAGCCTGTGCGAAGGCGCCATTCCGCGTGCCGATCTGCCCCAGACCGTGGTCATCAACCTGGGGCGCATGCGCAATGTGCGTTCGGTTGATCCGGCCAACAACTCGATGGTGGTGGATGCCGGCTGCGTGCTGCAGACCGTGCAAGAAACGGCCCGCAACCATGGGCGCCTGTACCCGGTGAGCCTGGGCGCCGAGGGATCCTGCCAGATGGGCGGCAATATAGCGACCAATGCCGGCGGCACAGGCGTGCTGCGCTACGGCAATACCCGCGAGAACGTGCTGGGCCTGGAAGTGGTGCTGCCCGATGGCCGCATTTGGGACGGGCTCTACGGTCTGCGCAAGAACAACACCGGCTTTGATCTCAAGCATTTGTTCATCGGCTCCGAAGGCACGCTGGGCATCATCACCGGCGCCACGCTCAAGCTGCACCCGCTGCCTACGGCTCGTGCCATGGCCTGGCTGGCGGTCGAATCACCACAGGCCGCTATCGACATGCTGGCCCGGTTCCAGAGCCGTTGCAGCGCCTCGCTGTCAGCTTTCGAGATGGTCAACGATGTGCAGCTGAACATTGTGCTGAACCATGTGGCCGACCGCCGCGCACCGCTCAGCCCCAGCTACCCCTGGCATGTGCTGGTGGAGCTGACCGATACCTGCGACGAGGCGCTGCTGTCCGCCGCACTGGAAGAGACCTTGTCGACCGCCGCCGAAGAGGGCCTGCTGCTGGATGCGGCCATCGCCACCAATGGCAAGCAACAGGCCGACTGGTGGGAGGTGCGCCACAGCGTCTCCGAGGGCAACAAGAAGGCCGGCATCGGCATCAACACCGACCCGGCCGTGCCACTGTCGGCCATCCCAGCCTTCATCAGCCAGGCGACGGCCGCGGCGCACGGCATAGTGCCGGGCGCGCCCATCATCATCGTGGCCCACCTGGGCGACGGCAATGTGCACTTCATCCCGCAGCTGCAGTTTGCGCAGTGGCAGGCGCTCACGCCCGCCGAGCAGGACCAGCTCTCGCACCGCGTCAAGCAGGCCGTCAATGAAGTGGCCTGCGCGCTGGCGGGCACCTTCAGTGCCGAGCACGGCATCGGCCAGGTGCTGACCGATGAGATGGCGCTGTTCAAGCCTGCCGTCGAGCTGGACCTGATGCAGGCCATCAAACGCGCCATTGATCCGCAGCAGCGCTTCAACCCCGGGCGCCTGCTGCCGCCCGCCCCCTGATCCCCCCTGTTCCCCTCCCTCCACTTCCCTGCCTCTTCCTTTGAAAGGACACTTTATGACTGAGATCACTACCTCCCGTCGCACCGCACTGAAGGCGGCCGTGGCTGGCGCAGGCCTGATTGCTGCACCTGCCGTACTGCGTTATGCCCGTGCCACGTCCAAGCGTATCGTGGTGCGTGATGACGGCGGTATCTACACCAAGGCCTACGGTGCGGTGTACTACAAGCCCTTCACGCAGAAGACCGGCATCGAAGTGGTGGGCGTGCAGGCAACGGCCGAGCCCGTGGCCCAGATCCGCAGCATGGTGGAGACCAAGAACTACACCTGGGACATGGCCAAGATCAGCCAGCCGGCTATTCTGCTGCTGACCGAAGGCGGCAAGGTGCTGCTGGAAAAGCACGGCCTGGAAAACGACCCCTTCGTCAAGACCATCCCGGCGCAGTACATGTCGCCCTACGGCGTGGGCACCAATGTCTACAGCACCGTGCTGGCCTACCGCGAAGAGGCCTTCAAGGGCCGCGCAGCGCCCAAGTCCTGGGCCGATTTCTGGAACGTCAAGGACTTCCCCGGCCGCCGTGGCATCCGCAAGCACCCGTTTGACACGATGGAGCAGGCGGCAATGGCCTCGGGCGTATCGGCCGCGCAGCTGTACCCGCTGGATCTGGACCGCGCCTTCAAGGCCCTGGACCAGATCAAGCCCAAGATCGATGTCTGGTGGAACTCGGGTGCCCAGGTCGAGCAGATGCTCAAGTCCGGCGAAGTGGACATGATCGCCACCTGGGTGTCGCGCCCGCAGTCGGCCAATGCCGATGGCGCCAAGATCGGCATCGTCTGGAACCAGAACATCTGGGGCGTGGACAGCTGGTCCATCCTGGCGGGCACGCCCAATGCCGATGCCTGCCGCGAGTTCATCAAGTTCGCCTCCGAGCCCCAGCGCATGGCCTCGCTCAGCCAGTACTTTGCCGCTGGCGTGACCCAGCCCGAGGCCTTCAAGTACATCAAGCCCGAGGTGGCCAAGGACTCGCCCACCTATCCCGAGAACATCAAGAACGGCGTGCAGATCGATGCCAAGTACTGGGTGGCCAACCAGGCCGCGGTGATCGAGAAGTTCAACGGCTGGGTGCTCAAGTAAGCGCTGCCCGCCAGCGATGACCAAGCCTGCTGAGGCGCGGCACACCGTACCGGCCTCAGCACAGGCACCACCAGGTTGATTCGTTGCAGCACGGTGCAATGGAGAAGATTGAAATGAAGAATATAAAACTGTCGATTGCGGGCTTGACCAAGCGCTATGGCTCTTTTGTCGCGCTGCACCCCACCAACCTGGAAGTGCCTGAGGGCGAGTTCCTGACCCTGCTGGGCCCCTCGGGCTCGGGCAAGACCACTTTGCTGAGCATGATCGCCGGCCTGTCCGTGCCCGATGGCGGCCAGCTGCTGATCAATGGCAAGGACGTGACCTATGGCGCGCCCTATGAGCGCGACATCGGCATGGTGTTCCAGAACTATGCGCTGTTCCCGCACATGACGATTGCCGAGAACATCGCCTTCCCGCTGAAGATGCGCAAGCTCGACCGCGCCACCGCGATGAAGCGCGCCATGGAGGCGCTGGAGCTGGTGCACCTGCCCCATGTGGCGCAGCGCTTTCCGAAGGAGCTGTCGGGCGGCCAGCAGCAGCGCATTGCACTGGCGCGCTGCCTCGTCTACAAGCCCTCGATCGTGCTGATGGACGAACCCCTGGGCGCCCTGGACAAGAAGCTGCGCGAGCACATGCAGCTGGAGATCAAGCGCATCCACCGCGAGGCCGGCACCACCATCGTCTATGTGACCCACGACCAGGAAGAGGCGATGACCATGTCGGACCGCATCTGCCTGATGGATGGCGGCCGCATTGCACAGCTGGGCACGCCTGCTGACCTGTACTTCCGCCCGCGCACGCCCTTTGTGGCCGACTTTCTGGGCGAGAGCAATCTATTCAAGGGCACGGTGGTGGCCAGCCAGGCGGGCCAGGCCCGCGTGGCCCTGACCGGCACCAACACCGAGCTGCTGGCCTCGGCCGACCAGCCACTGGCTACCGGCGCCAAGGTCTGCGTGATGGTGCGCCCGCAAAACATGGCAGCCGCCGCAGCGGCCCAGGGCGCCAGCGAGCGCTTCAGCGGCCAGCTGATGGACACCATGATCACCGGCAGCCTCACCAAGCTCTACCTGAAGGCGCCTGCGCTCAGCACCGAGCCGGTGGTGCTGTCCTTCCCGACCTCCATCGCCAAGCATGACCACGCGCTGGGCAGCACTTTGGACTTTGGCTGGTCCAGCAGCGACGCCGTCGCCGTACCGGAGCCCGCATGAACAGCGCCGCCACCCCCCGCGCAGCCTGGGTGAAGCCACTGATGATGGCCGCCCCGCTGGTCATGCTGTTTCTGGTGCTGCTGGTCTACCCCGTGGGTCAGTTGCTGCTGCTGAGCATCTACAGCGACGGCAGCTTCAAGTGGAACAACTACAGCCAGCTGTTCAGCTCCTCGGTCTACCTGGACACGATGTGGATCACCTTGAAGATCTCGCTGGTCACGGCGCTGCTGTCCATCGTCGGCGGCTACCCGATTGCCTACCTGGTCTCGTCCTTGCAAAAGGACAAGAAAAGCCGCTGGGTGTTCTGGATTCTGCTGTCGTTTTGGACCAGCTTTCTGGTGCGCGCCTTTGCCTGGATCGTCGTGCTGGGCCGCAATGGCTTGGCCAACCAGCTGTTGCTGGCGCTGGGCCTGCAGGATGCGCCCTCGAACATGCTCTACAGCTTTGGTGCCGTGCTGGTGGGCATGGTCCATGCGCTGATGCCGCTGGCCGTGCTGACCATGCTGTCGGTGATGGAGAACATTGACCGCAACCTGCCGCGCGCCGCGCTCACCTTGGGTGCGCGCCCGGGTACTGCTTTTTGGCGCGTCTACTTTCCGCTGTCCATGCCCGGTGTGGCAGCGGGCGCCATCATGGTCTTTGTCACCGCCGTGGGCTTCTTCATCGTGCCGCAGCTCCTGGGCGGCCGCAAAGAAACCATGATCACCCAACTCATCATCGAACAGGTGATGCAGGTGATGAACTGGGGCTTTGCCGGCGCCATCTCGGTGCTGCTGCTGGTCGTCGTGCTGATCGTGTTTGCGGTCTATGACAAGGTGCTGGGTCTGTCGACGATGACGGGCGCACAGTCGGATAAAAGCAACCACAGCAGCGGCGTGATGCGCCAGCTGTCCGAGATGCTGCTGGGCTTGCTCGGCAGCATCAGCGACCGCCTGATTGCGCTGGTGCCGCGCTCGCGCAAACGCGATCTGCAGCAGGGTGATTCCTTCGTGCTGCGCGCCAGTGTGGTGGCGCTCTTGGTGTTCTTGAGCGTGCCTGCGCTGTTGATGATCCCGATCTCCTTTGCCGACAAGTCGGGGCTTAACTGGCCGCCCCAGGGCTTTACCCTTCAGCACTACCAGGACATGCTGGCCTCGCCGCTGTGGATCAACGCCACGGTGCGCAGCTTTGTCGTGGGCTTTTTTGCCGCGCTGGCGGCCATGGCCGTGGGCACGCCGGTGGCCTTTTTGCTGGTGCGCGGCCAGATGCGCGGCAAGGCCTTGCTGCTGGCCTTTGTGCTGTCACCGCTGATCATCCCGCGCATGATCATTGCCGTCGGCATGTTCTATTTCTTCTCCAAGGTGGGCCTGGTGGGCACCTCGCTGGGCCTGGTGCTGGGGCATACCGTTATCGCCATCCCCTATGTGGTGATGACCATGATGGCCGTGCTGCGCAACTACGACACGCGCCTGGACATGGCCGCCCAAAGCCTGGGCGCCCGCCCCTGGCAGACCTTGCGTTACGTGACCTTCCCGATCATTGCCGCCGGCCTGACCTCGTCCTTCCTGTTCGCGTTTGCCACCTCGTTTGACGAGCTGACCATCTCGCTGTTTGCCTCTGGTGGCCTCAGCTCCACCCTGCCCAAGCAGTTCTGGGATGAAGTGACCCTGCAGATCTCGCCGGTGATCGCCGCCGTCTCGACCTGCCTGTTCGCCTTCATCGGCATTTTGATCACCTGTGCGGACTGGCTGCGTCGCCGCTCCGCCGCTTCTTTGAATTGATGAACCATGACTACACGTATTACCTCTGAGCAACTCCGCGGCATCTTCCCGGCACTGGCAACGCCCGTCACCGCCGACGGCCAGATCGACACCCAGGCCGTGCGCGCCCTGCTCGCCCACCTGCAAGGCAGCGGCATCAGCGGCAGCGTGCCCCTGGGCGGCACTGGCGAATACGGCGCCCTCTCGCGCGCTGAGCGGGCCCGCATGGTGGCCACGGTGCGCGAGCACCAGGCCGCTGACCTGCCGGTGCTGGCCGGCGTGCTCGACCCGGGCTACTACGACGCCATCGCCTCCGGCCAGGCGCTGGCCGATGCGGGTGCGGACGCGCTGATGGTGCTCACGCCCTACTACACCACGCCATCGCAGCAAGGCATTCGCGACTACTTCATGCGCTATGCCGATGCCTCGCCGCTGCCCGTGGTGATCTATGAGATCCCCTACCGCACGCGCATCTCCATCGCGCCCGAAGTGCTGCACGAGCTCTCGCGCCACGAGAACATCATCGGCATGAAGGCCTGCAACACCGACATGTACCACTTCCTCAAGGTGGTGCAGGGCGTGGATGCCAGCTTTGCGGTGCTGAGCGGTGAGGACACCATCTTCCCCGCGCAGATGCTCTGCGGCGCCCAGGGCGGCATCATCGTCACGGCCAACCTGCTGCCCAAGACGTGGACCCGCATGTACGCGCTGCTGACCAGCGGCAAGACCCAAGAGGCGCTGGCCCTGCACCAGGAACTGATTGGCCTGTTGGACCTGGCCTTTGCCGAGACCAACCCCGGCCCGATGAAGTCGGTCTGGGACCTGGTGGGCGTGCAAGCGCCACACCTGCTGGCCCCGCTGGTCGATTGCAACCCACAGCTGTCGGCCCGCCTGCGCGAGGCGCTGACAGTGCGGCTGCAGGCCGAGCGCCAGCTGGCCTGATCGGGCACCCGCCATGCTGCCCGCCATCAAAGACTACCGCGCGCTGGCGCGCCGGCGCCTGTCCCGCTTTGCCTTTGACTACCTCGAAGGCGGCGCGGAAGACGGCCGCAGCATGGCCCGCAACCTCGCCTCCTGGGGCGATGTCACCTTTTTGCCGCGCGCCATGGTCGATGTCAGCCAGGTGGACACCAGCGTCACCTTGTTTGGCCGCAAGCAGGCCATGCCGGCCTTTGTGGGCCCGACTGGGCTCAACGGCCTGTACTGGCCGCAGGCCGAGCAGGTGCTGGCCCGCGCGGCCCATGCCGCCGGCCTGCCCTTTGTGATGTCGACCGCGTCCACGTCGCTGTTGGAAGATGTGCGCGCCGCCAGCCCAGGCGATCTGTGGCTGCAGCTGTATGTGCAAAAGGACCGGCGCATTGCGCAGAGCATGATGGCGCGCGCGCAGGCGGCGGGCTTTAGCGCGCTGATGCTGACGGTGGACACCATGGTGCACGGCAAGCGCGACCACGATGTGCGCAACGGCTTTCGCATGCCCGTGCCCTGGACGCCCCGGCTGCTGGCCGACCTGCTCAGCCACCCGCGCTGGTGCCTGCGCATGCTGCGCCAGGGCGGCTCGCCGCAACTGGTCAACCTGGCGCGCAGTGCCGGGGTGGAAAGCAATATCCAAAAGCAGGCTGCCGCCATGAGCCGCGAGATGGACATGGCCCTGCGCTGGGAAGACCTGGCCTGGGTGCGCCGCCACTGGCAGGGCCCTGTCATCGTCAAGGGCCTGCTCAGCGCCCAGGATGCCCAGCGCGCGCTGCAGGCGGGCGCAGACGGCATCGTGGTCAGCAACCACGGCGGGCGGCAGCTGGAATGCGCGCCCGCGCCCATGGCGCAATTGCCGCAGATTGCCGACGCCGTTCATGGCAAGATGCATATCTTTGTCGATGGCGGGGTGCGCCGAGGCAGTGACATGGCCAAAGCCCGGGCGCTGGGGGCCGATGCCGTCTTGCTGGGGCGCGCGCCGCTCTACGGACTGGCCTCGCGCGGGCCCCAGGGCGTGGCCGAGGTTCTGGAGATTTTGCGCACCGAGCTGGAGACCACCCTCCGATTGCTGGGCGCCCCGCAGGCCACAAGCCTGAACGCGACCTTTCTGCAAAACCATTAGACAGTGACCCGAGACAGCCGCTTTTTACGATGCCTAAAACCACACACAGCATTGCCGAGCCCGTAGCAAGCGTTGAACCCACCGCCCGTGAATCTTCGTTGTTTGTCGGCTCCCTGGCCAAGGCCTTTCAGGTGCTGGAGGCGTTTCGCGACACCCACCGTGAGATGTCGCTCGCTGAGATTGCGCGCGCCGCCCAGCTCGACCGCAGTGCCACCCAGCGCATCATCTTCACCCTGGAGAAGCTGCGCTACATCCGGCGCCTGCCCGACTCCAACCTCTACACGCTCGCACCCGAGGTGCTGCGCCTGTCCTACAACTACCTGCGCTCGCAGCGCATCGTCGAGCGCGCCTACCCATATCTGATCGAGATGACCCACACCTTGGGCGAGACCTCGAACCTGCAGGAGATGGATGGCAACGAGGTGGTGTTTATCGCCAAGGTGCCGGGCCGCTTTATCTACAACTCGGACTTTGCCGTGGGCTCGCGCCTGCCCGCCGCCTACACCGCATCGGGCCGGGCCATGCTGGCCAAGCTGCCGATGGACGAGCGCCTGCGCCTGATCGCATCCACGCCGCTGGTCAAAATCACCGCGCAAACCGTCACCGACCCCGAAGAGCTGCTGCGCAGCATTGAGGCGGCCGAGCGCGACGGTTATGCCATCGTGCAAAACCAGACCGTGGTGGGCGATATCTCCGTGGCCGCCGCCATTACCGGCCGGGGCGGCGTGCCCATTGGCGCCATCACCATCTCGGCGCCCTCCACCCGCTGGGGCACGGCCAAGGCCGAGGCCGAGCTACTGCCCCATGTGCTGCTGGCCGCCACGTCCATCTCCAACATCCTCGATAATTTCTAAGTCCGTGCCATTCATCTGCGGGGCGACGAAAAAACGCAGCCCTCTGCTGAAAAACCCCGTTCACAACGCGCCGATATGTCCATATGACGTTTAAGTTGTATGAATAGTGAACAATAGCGTTTATAGATATACACAAGACTAACTGAGTACTGCACTGCTATGAGCGCCTTTCTCGAAGAACGTGTCCTGTCTGTTCACCACTGGACCGATCGTTTGTTCTCTTTCACGACCACCCGTGACCCTGCGCTGCGCTTCTCCAGCGGCCACTTCACCATGATTGGCCTGAAGGTCGATGGCAAGAACTTGCTGCGCGCCTACTCCATCGCCAGCCCCAACTACGAAGAGCATCTGGAGTTCCTGTCGATCAAGGTCGATGACGGCCCGCTGACCAGCAAGCTCCAGCACATCCAGGTGGGTGACACCATCATCGTCGGCAAAAAGCCCACGGGCACCTTGCTGGTCGATTACCTGCTGCCTGGCAAGAACCTGTACCTGATCGGCACAGGCACGGGCCTGGCACCTTGGCTGTCGGTGGCGCGCGACCCCGAGACCTATGACCACTTCGAGAAGGTCGTCGTGGTACATGGCGTGCGCCAGATCGAGGAGCTGGCCTACCAGCAACTGCTGGAAGAAGAGCTGCCCAACCACGAGTTGCTGGGCGAGATCGTCAAGGACAAGCTGGTCTACTACCCGACGGTGACGCGCGAGCCCTTCCGCAACCAGGGCCGCATCTCCAACCAGATCACCGCTGGCACCTTCCCGCAAAACATCGGTCTGCCCGAACTGAATCCGGACACCGACCGCGTCATGCTCTGCGGCAGCCCCGCAATGCTGGCTGAGCTCAAGGAACTGCTGGAAGCCAAGGGCTTCAAGGAGGGCAACACCTCCACGCCCGGCGACTTTGTGGTCGAGCGCGCCTTCGTCGAGAAGTAGGCAGCTGCATCCCCCCATGCAAAAACGACCCGAGGGTCGTTTTTTGTTGCCTGCGTCCCAAGGAGCAAGGCCGGTTGGCGAAGGAGTAAATCGCTTAGATCAGCTGCTCGGTGTAGAAATTGCCACCGTGGTAGAGCAGCGGCGGCACGCCCACCTGGTGCTGGCAATGCGCCACCTCACCCACCAAAATCACATGGTCGCCTGCGTCATGGTGCGGGCCGTTGCGGCACTCAAAGCTGGCAATGGCGCCTGCCAGCAGCGGCACGCCGGTCACGCCGAGCGCGTAGTCCACACCGGCCCAGCGGTCGATGCCCTTGCGGCTGAACTGCAAGGCCAGCGCCTTTTGGTGCGCGCCCATCACATTGATCGCGTAGTGGCTGACGGTTTCGAACACCGGCATCGAGGTGGCCGTCTTCATCAGGCTCCACAGCACCAGCGGCGGGGTGAGCGAGGCAGAATTGAAGGAGCTGATGGTCAAGCCGACCTTGTTGCCATCGGGCGCCAGCGCTGTCACCACCGCCACCCCGGTGGCAAACTGGCCCAGCGCATTGCGAAACTCACGTTCGGAAAACGCGGGCGAAGCGGGAGATTGCAGGTGTTCAGGGGGCAAGGAGCGGTTCACGGGACAGGCAGACGGCAGGAGCACAGGCCATGCCGTCAAAAGCAGGGGGTAGCGGCCATTATCGGCCAGGGGGCGAGGCCCCTGCCCGCGTAGGTGCTTGAAAACAAGGCAGGCGGACCGCATCTGCAAGCAAAATCCACGGCGAGAAGCAAACCTATGTCCTTGATTCCCAACTTCGCGATGCTCGGCAGTGGCCCGACGGTGCTGATGCTCCACGATGCCGACACCGACCACCTGGGCTTTGCGCCGCAGGTGGAGCTGCTCGCCAGCCAGGGCTACCGCGCCATTGCCTGGGACATGCCCGGCTACCACGGCAACCCACCGCCTTATGGGGGCTACAGCCTCAAGGCACTGGCCGCCACGGCCGATGGCCTGCTCGATGCGATGGAGATTGGCCGCGCCCATATCGTGGGCCATGGCATGGGGGCCATGGTGGCCGCCGAGCTGGCGCTGCGCTACCCCACGCGCGTGCGCAGCCTGGCCTTGGTGGCAGGCGGCCCGGCGCTGGATGACGGCGCCCAGCAGCACTGGGTGCAAAGCCGCCAGCAGCTGCTGGCCCAATGCCTGCAGCACGCCAGCACCGAGGCGGTGCAGATGCAGCGCTTTGCCGAGCTGCTGGTGCAGCTGCAATCGGGCCAGCAGGCCTTGCCCGAAGGGCTGCAACTGGCACGCCATGCCATCACCCAGATCCAGCCGCTGGCCTATGGCCGCATGCTGGAGATGCTCGCTGGCCCCAGCACACTGGCCGAGCGCCTGGCCCATATCAGCCAGCGCTGCCTGCTGGTGAGCGGCGGCCAGGATGTCTGCATGCCGCCCCAGCGCATGCAGGCGCTGGCCGATCAACTGCCCCAGGCCCGGCATGCCTGCCTGGAGGGCATTGGCCACTGGCCGCAGCTGGAGAACCCGGATGCCTTCGAAGGCCTGCTGCTGGACTTTTTGGCGAGCCAAAAGGCCACGGTGCACTAGGAAAAACCCGTAAATCCCGGCGCAACAGCAGCGCTTTGCCTCTGCAGGTGGTTGACTCGCCAAGCTGGCAATGCACAAACCTTGGCGCCACTGGGCCAAAAAACTGGCATGCTATGGGGTTTGGCGTGCAGCCCGTCACTCTCCTGGAGCGCTCCAGCACTGGCGGACGGCCACCATGACCGGCGCCGGCCCTCCTCACAAGCCGCTGCTGTCCCTGTTGCCAACTGGAAGGATTAGTCCCGTGTCCCCCTCTTCCCTGAGCTTTGCCCTCACCCCATCGAGCCAACCACGCAGCGCCCAAGAACGCGCCAAGATTCTCGACAACCCGGGTTTTGGTCTGCACTTTACCGACCACATGGTCTCGGTGCACTGGGACAAAGAAGGCGGTTGGCGTGATGCGGCAGTTACCCCCTACGGCCCGATTGCGCTGGACCCGGCCGCTGCCGTGCTGCACTACGGCCAGGAGATTTTTGAAGGCATCAAGGCCTACCGCCACGCCGACGGCTCGATCTGGACCTTCCGCCCCCAGGCCAATGCCGAGCGCCTGCAACGCTCCGCCCGCCGCCTGGCGCTGCCTGAGCTGCCGGTGGACATCTTTGTGGAATCGCTCAAGCAGATCATTGCCGTGGACAAGGACTGGGTGCCCAGCGGCAACGAGGCCAGCCTGTACCTGCGCCCCTTCATGATTGGTGACGAGGTCTTTCTGGGCGTGCGCAGCGCCCACAAGGCCAGCTACTACGTGATCGCCTGCCCCGCAGGCCCCTACTTTGCCAAGGGCGTGGCACCCGTGGCGATCTGGCTGTCCACCGACTATGCCCGCGCGGCCAAGGGCGGCACGGGCGCTGCCAAGTGCGGCGGCAACTACGCCGCATCGCTGCTGCCCCAGCAGCAGGCGCAAGACAATGGCTGCTCGCAGGTGCTCTTCCTCGACCCTGCCGAAGGCAAGTACCTCGAAGAGCTGGGCGGCATGAATGTCTTCCTGGTCTACGGCAAGCAAAACAAGCTGGTCACGCCCGAGCTGTCGGGCAGCATCTTGGAAGGCATCACCCGCGACTCCGTGCTGCAGCTGGCACGCGACCGGGGCATGGTGGTCGAAGAGCGCAAGATCGCCGTCGACGAGTGGAAGCAAGGCGTGGCCTCGGGCGATATCACCGAAGTCTTCGCCTGCGGTACCGCTGCCGTCATCACCCCCATCGGCCAGCTCAAGGGCCAAGGCTTCTCGGTGGGCGACCTGTCGGCCCCGGCCGGCGAAGTCACCATGGGCCTGCGCAAGGAGCTGACCGACATCCAGTACGGCCGCGCCGCTGACCGCCACGGCTGGCTGGTGCGCCTGGACGCCTGATTGCTCCCACCCAAACACAAGGGCCGCACACTGTGCGGCCCTTTTTCATGGTGCAGGGAGCCGCGATTTAAGCTGCGACAACAGCTTGGCGCTTGCTTTCGTTCTCGAAACCATAGAAGCCAAAACGCATCTCCGGCATGCGCCCGCTCACCAGCTCGGCCATGGCCTTGCCGCTGCCGGCGCCATGGGTCCAGCCCAGGGTGCCGTGGCCGGC
Source organism: Comamonas sp. BIGb0152 (assembly GCF_024809975.1). Classification (GTDB taxonomy): domain Bacteria; phylum Pseudomonadota; class Gammaproteobacteria; order Burkholderiales; family Burkholderiaceae_C; genus Comamonas. The sequence continues at coordinate 244,611 of NZ_JANUDY010000005.1, read as the reverse complement.
ATTGATCCACAGCTTGTCGATCTTGGTGCGGCCGATAAAGGGGATATTGGTGGGCGTAGCGGGGCGCAGGCCGGTCCAGAACTGGGGGTTGCCGCCTTGCTCGGGCAGGCGGGTGTCGCAGACGCCGGGCAGCAACTCTTCCACCCGCCGCGCCAGCATGTGGCATCGGGCCTTGGCCAGCGGGCTGTCCAGCGAGCTGTCAAAGCCATTGAGCTCGATGGTGCCGGCCACACGCAGCTCGTTGCCCAGGCGGCTCATCGCCAGCTTGTTGCCATCATCGATGCAGCTGACAAAGGGCGCGGCCTCGGGCTTCAGGATCGGCAAGGTGGCGCTATAGCCCTTGCCCGGGTAGATGGCCACATTCAGGCCCACGGTGCGCAGCAGCGGCGCGGTATAGCTGCCGCAGGCCACGATGACGGCATCGCCCTTGAGCGTCTGCGGAGCGCTGTCGGCGCCCGCCGCCGTGGAGCGCACGGTGACCGCGTCGATCGCGCCGCCCGCCACATTCAGCCGCTCGACGCGGTGGTTGTAGAGAAACTGCACGCCGCCCTGGGCGCACAGCTGGGCCAGCTTTTGCGTAAACACCCGCGCATCGCCGCTTTCATCGCTTTCGGTAAAGGTGCCGCCTTTGATGTGCGCCGCATAGGGACGGAAGGCGGGCTCGATCTTCAAAAATTCTTCGGTGCTGACCATGCGGCGGTTCACCCCGTACTGGCGCATCAGATCAACAGCCAGCTGCGCATCCTGCACCGCTTCGTCGCTGGTGAAGAAATGGGCAATGCCGCGTTCGAGCCGGTTGTACTGGATGCCCGTCTGCGCCACCACGGCCTTCAAGGCGCTGTGGCTGTAGGCACCCAGTGCGACGATCTGCTGCACATTGCGGGCAAAGGAGCGGTCATTGCACTCGGCCAGAAACTGCGTCAGCCAGCGCCATTGCTGCGGATCGGCATGGGGGCGCAGCAGCAGGGGGGCTTCCTTGTCGAACATCCACTTGAGCGCCTTGAGCGGGGCATGCTTGTTGGCCCAGGGCTCGCAGTAGCTCACCGAGATCTGCGCAGCATTGGCAAAGCTGGTCTCCAGCGCCGCGTCCGGTTGGCGGTCGACGACGGTGACGTCGTGGCCGAGTTGCAGCAAATGCCAGGCAGTGCTGGTGCCGATGATGCCGGCGCCGAGGATGATGACTTTCATGCTTCTCAGTGTCTGGCATCTTGGCTGTTACATAAAGTGCAATTAAACTTCTTCAAGAATCATCAGTTCTGCTAATACTGGAGCCCCATGAGCAACCTGGACCCGATTGCACTGGAATGCCTGGCCGCCGTGATCGAAGAAGGCGGTTTTGAGAAGGCCGCCCTGCGCCTGAATGTGACGCAATCGGCCGTCTCACAGCGGTTGCGCGCGCTGGAGGCGCAAATTGGCTCGGTGCTGGTGGTGCGCAGCCGGCCGCTGCGCCCTACGGCGGCGGGCCAGCTGCTGCTCAAGCACACCCAGCAGCTGCGCCTGCTGCGCACCGACCTGGAGCAAGAGCTGCACAGCCTGCTGCCGCACACCATGCGCCGCAACGCACATGACGAGGCCATCTCGATTGCCATCAATGCCGACAGCATTGCCACCTGGGCACTGGATGCGCTGCAGGGCATTGCCTTGCAGCAGCTGCCGCTGGAGATCATCACCGACGACCAGGACCACACCTTGGAGCTGCTGCGCACTGGCGAGGTGCTGGGCTGCGTCACCACCATGCCCCAGGCGCTGCGCGGCTGCCGCGTCACCGCGCTGGGCGCCATGCACTACATCGCGGTGGCATCGCCCAGCTTTGCCGAGCAGCATGTGCCCCAAGGGCTTAACCGCAGCAACTTCAAGCACCTGCCGTTTCTCAGCTACAACCGCAAGGACGACATGCAGCGCGTGTTTGTCGCCCGCGCAATGGGCCTCAAGACCGTCGGCCTGCACCAGCTGTATGTGCCCAACTCCGAAGCCCAGGTGCGCGCCGTGGCCGCCGGCTGGGGCGTGGGCGTGGTGCCCGAGCTGCTGGCGCGGCCCTACCTGGCCGATGGCCGCCTGGTCAATGTGGCCGAGGCCCAGGTGCTGCGGGTGGACCTGTACTGGCACTGCTGGAACCTGCAATCGGCCTTGCTCGGCGCGCTGAGCGAGGCCATGGTACACAGCGCCAAAAGCAGCCTGGCACCGCCCACCGCTGCAGCCCGCGCCACCGTCAAGGCATAAAAAAACTGCCTGCACCCCAGGGGATGCAAGCAGTTTCCGGATGTACCCCTGTGTTCATTGCACAGGTGGCTCCATCCCTCCCTCATCAGTGAAATCCGTTAGCAATGCAGTATCCCCGCCAAGTATGGCTATACCGTGAATAGCCAATGACAGTCCGGTGATCTGCTCCCTACCGGCTTATCGAATCAGCAAGACCGGCAGCTTGCTTTGCGCCAGCACCTGGGTCGCCACCGAGCCCATGACCAGTTTGGCCAGTGCGCCATGGCCACGGGTGCCCATGATCAGCAGGTCATAGCCGCCCTCATCGGCCCGCTCGGCAATGGTCTGGGCAATCGGGCCGACCTGGCTTTCGGCCACCGCTTGCACCTGGTGGGCAGCCAAGAATGCCTGCACGGGCTCGAGCACCTTCTGCGCCTCTTCGGCGTGGTAATCATCCACCAGCGCCTTGCCCAAGGCCTTGGCTGCGCGCGGGGGCAGGTGGGGCTGCACGGTCAGCACCGTGTACTGGTGCACAGGGGCCAGCCACTCCGCATGGGTTGCCAGGTAATCGAGCATCTTCTGAGTGTAGGGGCTGCCGTCAACGGCCAACAAAATACGCATGCCTGAACTCCTTGGAAAAGGGGTGAGGGACCCAACACCGGTGACGCACACCAACGCGGGACGGTGACCTGTCAAAGCCGATCGCCAATACCGGCAAGGTACTTTGCAGGCTTAAATCATGTGTATCAGCTTATAGATTTATCGTCAAACACACATTGATGTGCATCAGGTTCGGCGATGAATTTAGGTGAAAACCCTTAGATCTACTTGTCGATCTGGGAAAAACCTCCACGCGCGCCGTTGACCATAACTGCTTTGCCGCAGAAAATGGCAAAAATAACTGTTTTAGGGGCTCCGTATGCAGAATGGAGATGGATACGCCGGATATAAGTGGTTATCGGAGGTGTACAACCTGGCCCCTGTGCAGCCCTTTCGGGTTTGCAGCGTCATTGGCTCGTCGCGCTCCAGCGCGGTGTCAAATGGCTTCAGGGTTGAGACCTACCCTGCACATTACCAACCGGATGCAACGCTGAGGGCGCATCTGACGTTTGCGCTCAAGTACGAGGGCGTTGAGCTGGATTTTCTCAACCGCCTCTTCGAGGTTACTGGGCCCAAGCCCCTCGCCAGGTGGGCGTTGGAAGAGCCCACGGGTGCGTACGCGCGCCGCTGCGGCTTCCTCTATGAATGGCTCAGCGAGTCTATTTTGGATGGGGTGGGTGACGCTGGCGGGAACTACGTCGACTTGCTCAATGCGTCCCAGTACCTCAGCGCCACGGTGCCTGATAAGGTGCGCCGCTGGCGCATCAACAACAACCTGCCAGGCACCCGCGCCTTTTGCCCGATGGTCGATTTTGGCAAGCAGGGTCCGGCTGATCCGGCGCCACTGCGCGCTGAGATCGACAACATGGTGGATCAGTTCGGGATCGAGACCATCGAGCGTGCGGTCAACTGGCTGACCATCAAAGAAAGTAAGGCCAGCTTTGCCATCGAGTCCGAGGGCAAGGAAGAGGACCGCATCCGCCGCCTGGCGCACGCCATGGGCATGCACTGCGACAAGATCGAGTCTGCCCTCACGGAAGAGGGAATGCTGATGATTCAGCAGGCCATCATGGGCGACAAAATGGTGGGCGCCAGGCTCGGCATTCGCCAGTCACCGGTTTTTGTCGGGCACACCAACTCGGTTTTCGAGCCCGTAATTGACTACCTGGCGCCGCACCATGCAATGGTGGCCGAGATGATGGATGGTCTGCGTGCTTTCGAGCAGCGCACCCGGGGGCAAAACCCGCTGCTGCGAGCAGCGGCCCTGTCCTTTGGCTTTGTCTACATCCACCCGCTGGGTGACGGAAATGGCCGTCTCTCACGCTTCCTGATCAACGACATCCTTCGGCGCGATGGCTTTCTGCCAGCGCCGGTCATCTTGCCAGTCTCGGCTGTGATCAGCGAGAACGCCATGCGGCGCGCTGCCTACGACACCGCTTTGGAGCATCTGTCACGGCCGCTGATGGCTACGATGAATTCGGTGTGCACGTTTGGCGCGACCGTGCAATACGAAGATGGCGTCAAGTCCAACCTGCACGTAGCCGAGTGGGACCGGGGTCTGGCGACTTGGCGCTATGCGGACCTCAGCTTCCAGTCTGAGTACCTGGTCGACGTCATCCGTCACTCGATCCTGCACGGACTCAAGGACGAAGCGATTTACCTGCTGCGTTACGAAACCGCACGCAACAGCCTCAAGGAAATCATCGAGGGCCGCGATGAGGACTATGCGACGATCATCCGATCCCTGGTGACGAACATGCAGGTCAGCGGCAAGCTGCGCAAAACGTACCCCGGTGTCTTCAACGATGAAGATCTCACCAAGCGCGTTGAGCGCGCGGTCTTCAAGGCCTTTGAGTTGCTGCCCGACGATGGCAATGATGACGATGACGTGGTGCCGCGCGTTGATGTGGTGGCCCGATGAATCCATGAGGCCCCCGCCAACTCAGACTTCGTCCATGAACCCACAAAAAAGATACCAACGGCGTGCAATGCGCAATCGGTACCCAGTGTGGATTTTTGCCAGACCCAACGACCGGACCCTGCCGCTTTACACCGCCACCAGGCAATGCGGGTTGAACGTCTCCTGCTCGCCCTTGCGCGCATAGCCCAGCGGGTTGGCCACCACCCGGCATTGCCAGCTGCGGCCATCGCTGTGTGTCCCACGGGCCAGGTAATCGCTGGGCGCATGCAGGTGGCCGTGGATCCAGATATCGGCATAGGGCAGCAAGTCGTCCAGCGCATTGCAAAACCCGGCCGTGCCTGGCGTCATGCCATAGCGCGGGTCGGCGCTGCGCAGGCTGGGCGCGAAGTGGGTGATGACGACGGTCTTGCCGTCAAAAGGCTCGGCCAGTGCGGCGCGCAGCCAGGCCTGGCAGCGCAGCGCTTCGTCGCGCATCTCGGCGGCCAAAAAGGGCTGGCCGTTGCGCTGCATCTGGGCCTTGGTCAGGTAGAAGTTGGCGGCCTTGAAGGCTTTTTCGCGCTGCTTCATCAGCGCGCCCAGCTCGGTCACGCCGTTGTGCAGCGCAATGGCGTCGTAGTCGGACCAGAGCGTGGTGCCGATAAAGCGTACGCCATCGATGACCAGGGTGTCGCAGTCGAGCAGGGTGATGCCCAGCTTCTCGCAGCTGGCGCGCAGGCGCAGCCGGGCGGCATCAAAATCCTGGCCGTCAAACTCGTGGTTGCCGGGCACCAGGATCACCGGCTCGGGCCAGTGGCCGCCGGCCTGCTGGGGGCTGAACTGCGCGAGGCCAAAATCGGCATCGGCCAGCATGGAGCCGCTTTGGTAGGAGCCGATGTCTCCGGCCAGCACCAGCAGCGCGGCGCCGGGCGCGGGCTGGGCGCGAAAATGGGGATGGGTCTCCAGGTGCAGGTCGGACAGGATTTGCAGGTGCATCACCAAGCCTACCATGCAGCTCGCAGCTTTGCAGCCCGCTACAGAGGCAATTCCTGGTCGGGGAAAGCGGCCCGGGCCGAGCGCTCCAGCGCATGCAGCATCCATTCCAGCGCCGAGGGCGGAATATGCCCGCTGCGGCTGCGCCACAGCGCATCCACATGCACGGCCTCTACCCGCAGCGGCAGCGGCTGAAAAGCCAGCAAATCTGCAATGCCGGTGGCCGGCACAAAATGGCGGGGCAGCACGGTGATCAAATCGGTGCGCGCCACCACCCGCGCTGCGGTGAAGTACTGGTTCACCGTCAGCACCACCCGGCGCTTGCGGCCAATCGATGCCAGCGCCTCATCCAAAAAGCCAAAGGGCTGGCCGGAAAAACTCACCAGCATATGGCGCGCATCGCAGTAGCGCTCCAAAGTCAGCAAGCCCTCACTCAAGGGATGGTCCTTGCGCATCACGCAGAGGTATTCGCCGTCGTAGAGCCGCCGGCTCTCGAAATCCACCAGGTCGCCCGACTGGGCGCGGGCCGTCATCTCGGCCAGCACAAAGGGGAAATAGCCCACGGCTAGGTCGGCCGTCTCGGCCTCCAGCTCCTGGCGTGGGTCTCGGGTAGTGAGTGGTTGCACATGCACGGAGACACCTGGCGCCTCGGTCTCCAGAATATGCATCAGGCTGGGCAGCAAGGTGGCCGCCGTGGCATCGGCCATTGCCACCACAAAGGCCTGGGTGGCATGGGCGGGGTCAAAGCGCTCGGGCGCAAAGCTGGCTTGCAGGCGCGCCAGGGATTCGCGCACCACCGGCCACAGCGCATTGGCCAGCGGCGTAGGCTCCACGCCTTGGCCACTGCGCACCAGCAGCTCGTCGTTCAAGGCTTCACGCAGCCGGCGTATGGCATTGCTGACGGCCGGTTGCGTGATGGCCAGCTTGTCTGCTGCCCGCGTCAGGCTGCGCTCGTTCATCACCTCGTCGAATACACGCAACAGGTTCAGATCCAGGTGGCGAAATTGGTGGGGCAGCATTTTCAATCCTTTGCAGCGCTGGACGACCCGCAATACATCACTGGCATGAATGATACAGATTCAAAAGATAAATTTGAGATCGTCTAGGGTAAACCCTATACTTCGTTCATCGCTTCAAAGAAGCATTGAAAACCAAAGACATCCATCATGACCAACAGTTTTGTACACACCGACATGGCTACCGAGCACACGGGCGTTCTGCGTGTGGAACGTGCTGCTGAACATCTCAAATCCACCTTCGGCACCAAGGGCGTTGGCGCATCGCTGATGCTGGCCGCGCTGGTCGCTGCCGTGCTGGTGGTTGCCACCCGCCTGGTCGACTCCGTCGCTGGCGGCAGCCACTGGATCGCTGGCTGGGCCCTGCTGTGGGCTGTGGCCTTTGTGGCCATCGCACTGCTGGCCGCCCCTGCCCGTAACCTGAGCAGCAGCCTGCGCGCCGCCCGCCGCAGCTGGGACGAAGGCCACCGCCGCGCCATGGAAGACGACAAGACCTGGCAAGTGGCCCTGCAAGACAGCCGCGTGATGGCTGATCTGAACCGCTCCATGAGCGACGCTGCGGTCTCGTTCTACCACAAGAACTACTGAGCAGCGCTGGCGGGTCGCTAAGACCCAGGCGCCGGCAGCCACGATCTGCCCTTTCAAAAGCCATGGCATGCCATGGCTTTTTTGTCGTTGGCTGCCGCCGCAAGCGGGTTCCGAACCGCTTGCCTGGCATGGGGATGCGCTGCGCGTGCGAAGACCCCAGCTTGCCCAACACCCCCAGCCCCTGCAGACTGCATGCGGCCCTGCAGCGGTTGGGCAAGCGTTTTTCAGCACAGCGAGGCAGGGGCTGTATGCAACACACCACAGTACAAGCCAGCCGCTGGCGCCCCGCCTCGCCTGCCCCAGCGCACTCCAAAGCACCCTAAAGCACCCCCCAGGCACCCAAAACAAAACCCCGCATGCCTGAGACATACGGGGTTTTGCTTTATGTCGCTGGCCGTGCTGCGGGCAGCACGGGGTGATCAGCGGCTACGGCGGCGCATCACGCAGCAGCCAGGCGCTTTTCCAGATCGGCCTTGATGTCCAGCAGTGCCTGGGGCAGGCCCTGGGCGAGGTGGTCAAAATGGGCCTGGTGCGATGCCAGCTCTTCGGTCCAGACAGCGGTGTCGATGTTGGTGACGGTCTTGAACTGCTCGGCATTGAAGTCCAGGCCGGTCCAGTTGATCTCGGCATACTGCGGTGCCACGCCAAAGGCGGTCTGCGTGCCCTGCACCTGGCCTTCGAGGCGGTCGAGCATCCACTTGAGCACGCGCATGTTTTCGCCGTAGCCGGGCCAGACAAACTTGCCAGCGGCATCCTTGCGGAACCAGTTGGTGGTGTAGATCTTGGGCAGTTGCGCGCCAGCGGCTTCGAGCTTTTGGCCCAGGTTCAGCCAGTGGGCAAAGTAGTCGCTCATGTTGTAGCCCATGAAAGGCAGCATCGCGAACGGATCGCGGCGCACCACACCTTGCGCGCCAAAGGCCGCAGCGGTGGTTTCGGAGCCCATGGTGGCAGCCATGTAGACGCCTTCCTTCCAGTTGCGCGCCTCGGTCACCAGCGGCACCGTGGTCGAGCGGCGGCCACCAAAGATGAAGGCATCGATCTTCACGCCCTTGGGGTCGTCCCAGGCTTCGTCAAGCGCCGGGTTGTTGGTGGCAGCCACCGTAAAGCGGGCATTGGGGTGGGCGGCCTTGGCGCCGGTTTCCTTGGCGATCTGGGGGGTCCAGTCTTTGCCTTGCCAGTCGATCAGGTGATCGGGCAGCTGGCCGCTGTCCTTTTCCATGCCTTCCCACCACACATCGCCGTCGTCGGTCAGCGCGACGTTGGTGAAGATCACGCCCTGGTCCAAGCTGGCCATGCAGTTGGGGTTGGTGTGGTAGTTGGTGCCAGGGGCCACGCCAAAGTAGCCAGCCTCGGGGTTGATGGCGCGCAGCGAGCCGTCGGCCTGGGGCTTGATCCAGGCGATGTCGTCACCGATGGTGGTTACCTTCCAGCCATCAAAGCCAGTGGGCGGCACCAGCATCGAGAAATTGGTCTTGCCGCAGGCGCTGGGGAAAGCCGCTGCCACATGGTACTTTTTGCCCTGGGGGTTTTGCACGCCCAGAATCAGCATGTGCTCGGCCAGCCAGCCCTGGTCGCGGCCCATGGTCGATGCGATGCGCAGCGCAAAGCACTTCTTGCCCAGCAGCGCATTGCCGCCGTAGCCCGAACCGTAGGACCAGATTTCGCGCGTCTCGGGGTAGTGCACGATGTACTTGGTCTTGTTGCAAGGCCAGCTGGTGGTGTCTTTTTCGCCGGCCTGCAGGGGCGCGCCGATGGTGTGAACGCAAGGCACAAATGCACCATCGCTGCCGATCACGTCGTACACGGCACGGCCCATGCGGGTCATGATCTTCATGTTGACCGCCACATAGGCGCTGTCGGACAGCTCGATGCCCACGTGGGCAATCGGCGAGCCCAGCGGGCCCATCGAGAACGGCACCACATACATGGTGCGGCCCTTCATACAACCGTCAAACAGCGGCTGTAGAGTCGAGCGCATCTGGGCAGGTTCCATCCAGTTGTTGGTGGGGCCGGCGTCTTCCTTCTTGGCCGAGCAGATGTAGGTGCGGTCTTCCACGCGCGCCACGTCCGAGGGATCGGACCAGGCCAGAAAGCTGCCGGGGCGCTTGGCGGGGTTGAGCTTTTTGAAGGTGCCGGCATCGACAAGTTGCTGGCAGAGGCGGTCGTATTCTTCCTGGCTGCCGTCGCACCAGTAGACGGCATCAGGCTTGCACAGCGCGGCCATATCGGCCACCCAGGCGATGAGCTTGGGGTTCTTGACGTAGTCGGGGGCCTGGATGGCGACACCGGCTTGGATGTTTGCGTTCATCGGAAGCTTTCAAAGTTGTAAACGGTTCATCAAAAACCGCTGCGACATGCTCCCTGGCCGACAGCAACCCATTTTTGAAAAACCGTCTCCACAGCGGCAGGAACCGCACCCCGGTGGTGCCCCCGATGCCTGCGCTGGACTGGCGATTTTATCAGTCGGCCCCCAAAACGGTGATTTTTGCCAGGCATATCTATGCATTTGATGCATGCATATATGCATAGCAGTATTGATACCGGTTTCTTGCTCGCAAGCGCTGTCGCGCAGGTGGCGGGTGGGCACCGCCAGGCCCTGCAGCGGGCCATTGCCAGCCAGCTTCGGGCAAGAAAAAACCCGCCAGCGGCGGGTTCAGCGGGGAGGGTCAAGGGCGCTCAGGCCATGTTCACGGCAATAAAGGCCAGCAGGAACATCATCAGCGCGCCCACCACGGGCAGCACCACCGGCATCAGCGGAACAATGGCGTCCACGGTATCTACAGGGGGGTGTTCGGTGTCGACATTCGTGTCGACGTCGCTGTGCGGGCTGGACATGGGCTCTCTCCAATGCAAAGGGCTGGCAAAAAAGCTAAGAACCATTGTAGCGAGCGAGCCCCGGCCTGCATGCCGGGCAAAAACCCTGAGCCGTCACAGTGGATGCGGACTAGGCTGCCAGCACCGGGTACAGCGACAGCACCAGCAGCGCCGCCATGCACCAGTTAAAGCGCTGCAGCGCTTGGGGCGTGCGCAGGGCCCGGCCAACTGCGCTGCCAAACAAGGTCCAGACACTGACGCTGGGGTAGTTCACCAGCCCCAGCACCAGGGCGGCCAGCAGCAGGTTGGCGGCATAGCCATCGCGCGGCGTGTAGGTGGCCACAATGCCGATGGCCATGATCCAAGCTTTGGGGTTCACCCACTGGAAGGCGGCGGCCTGCCAAAAGCCCAAGGGCTGGGCGCCAGTTTGCCCGGCACCCGCCTGGCCCGCGCGGGCAATCTTCCAGGCCAGCCACAGCAGGTAGGCGGCACCCAGGTATTTGAGCCAGGTGTAGAGGCGCGGCTCGCGCTCAAAGGCCACGCCCAGCCCCAGGCCCACCAGCAGCAGCATGGCCACCACGCCCAGACTGATGCCCAGCATGTGCGGCACCGTGCGGCGGTAGCCAAAGCTGGCGCCCGAGGCGGTGAGCATCACATTGTTGGGGCCCGGCGTGACCGAGCTGACAAAGGCGAACAAGGCCAGGGGCAACACAAAGGCGGAGGTTTCAGGCAAAACAGACATGGCAAGCTGCAAAAAAGGAGATAAGAAAAGCTGTTGCCATCCTAGCGCTGCCATGCAGTACAGTACCGGTACACTTTATCTGGCCACTTCAAGAATTGGCCTGCTCTTATGACCCAGACACTTTCGTCCTTAGCCGATACCGCCGCCTTGTCCCCTGGCGTCAGCCCGCTGGCTGCGGCCGCCTGGGGCTGGCAGCCGGTGCGTACCGGTAGCGCGTCCCTGGTCGAGCAGCTGGTGGCCCATTTCAGCGACCGCATCCGCAACCATGGGCTGCGCACGGGCATGCGCCTGCCGTCGGTGCGGGCGCTGGCCGAGCAAGCGGGGGTGAGCCGCGATACCGTTGTGCAAGCCTATGACCGGCTGGCCGCCCAGGGCCTGGTGCAGTCACGCCGGGGCGCGGGCTTTTTTGTCTGTGCCCAGCGCGCGCTGGCCGAGGCGGCCGCTGCGCCTGCAGTGAGCCTGGCCCAGGGCGCCGCCTTTGACACCCCCTACCTGCTGCGCGGCATCTTCCGCGAGGATGCCGATGGCTCCGGCCACACCGGCAGCGCCGGCTGCCTGCCCGCCAGCTGGATGGACGAAGGCCTGATCAGCGGCGCGCTGCGTGCCATCTTGAAGCAAGGCCTGCGTGCCGAGCGCAGCCTGCTCGGCTATGGCCTGCCCCAGGGCCTGGCGCCGCTGCGCCGCCAGATTGCATCGACCTTGCAGGCGCAAGAGGTGCCGGCCCACCCCGAGACCCATCTGATGACCGTGAGCGGCGTCACCCACGGGCTGGACCTGATCGTGCGCTGCTTTCTGCAGCCCGGCGACACCGTGCTGGTCGAGGACCCGGGTTGGTTCCTGATCTTTGGCCGCCTCAACACCATGGGGGTCAACGTGGTGGGCGTACCGCGCCTGCCCGGCGGCCCCGATGTGCAGGCGCTGCAGGCACTGGCCGCGCAGCACCAGCCCAAGCTCTTCATCCTGAACACCGCCGTGCACAACCCCACGGGACTGAGCCTGTCGGCCGGTGTGGCGCACGAGGTGCTGCGCATCGCCGAGCGGCATGATTTTCTGCTGGTCGAGGACGACACCTACTCCGAATACCTGGGCAATATGCCCTTGCGCCTGGCGGCCATGGACCAGTTGCAGCGCGTGCTGCTGGTGGGCGGCTATTCCAAAACGTTGTCGGGTGGCTTGCGCGTGGGCTATGTGGCGGCGCGCCCCGCGTTCATCCACCGGCTGACGGACCTGAAGCTGCTGGGCGGCCTGACCTCGGCCCTGCCCAGCGAGCAGATCGTGCACCGCATCCTGGCCGATGGCAGCTACCGCAAGCATGTGGACCGGCTGCGCGAGCGCGTGGACAAGGCGCGCCACCGCTGCCTGCGCCAGCTCGAAGCCTTGGATTGCCACGCCGTGCATGAGCCGGTGGCTGGCACCTTTGCCTGGGTGGACTGCGGTATGGACTCTGAATTGCTGGCGCGCCAGGCCACCGAGCATGGCCTGCTGCTAGCGCCCGGTGTGCTGTTTTCACCGCGCCAGGCGCCCTCGACCTTGCTGCGGATCTCCGTGGCCATGGCCGAGCAGCCAGCGGCCTGGCAGACGTTGGCCTTGCTGCTCAAGCGCCACCGGGGCGCTTGACAGCACCGGGCTCAGGCCAGGTCGACCTGCATGCCCACGGCGCGCAGCTTGTCCACCACCTCGTCGATATGCGCCTTGCTGCGGGTCTGCAGCACGATGTCGATCTCGGTGTTCTGCGCGGCCAGCTTGGTGAAGGCGCGCTGGTGGTGCACCTCTTCGATGTTGGCCCCCGCCTCGGCCACGATGGCCGTGATACGCGCCAGCATGCCGGGGACATCGCGCGAGCTGATGCGCAGGCGCGCCAGCCGGCCCGAGCGCACCATGCCGCGCTGGATGATGGAGGCCAGCAGCAGCGGATCGATATTGCCGCCCGACAGCACCAGGCCCACCTTCTGGCCGGCAAAGCGCTCGGGGTAGCGCAGCAGCGCCGCCAGCCCTACCGAGCCCGCGCCCTCGACCAGGGTCTTTTCAATCTCCAGCAGCATCAGCACCGCTTGCTCGATGTCGCTCTCTTCGACCAGCACCAGGTCATCGACGGTGCGGGCCACGATCTCGCGGGTGATCAGGCCGGCCGTGGCCACGGCGATGCCTTCGGCCATCGTCGATACGCCCACCGGCAGATCCTTGTGCTGCACCGCATTGACCATGCTGGGAAAGCGCGAGGTCTGCACGCCCACCACCTGGATGCCGGGCTTGACGGCCTTGGCGGCGGTGGCCATGCCGGCAATCAAGCCGCCACCGCCGACTGCGATCAACAAGGTGTCCAGATCGGGGTGGTCTTCGAGCATCTCCAGCGCCAAGGTGCCCTGGCCGGCGGCGATGTCGGCATCGTCAAAGGGGTGCACAAACACCAGCTTCTGCTCCTCGGCCATCGCGTAGGCATGGATGCGCGCTTCTTCCAGGGTGTCGCCATGCAGCACCACCTCGGCACCAAAGCTGCGCGTGCGCTCGACCTTGACGCCCGGCGTGAAGCGCGGCATCACGATCACCGCCCGCACGCCCAGCTGCTGCGCATGGTAGGCCACGCCCTGGGCATGGTTGCCCGCGCTCATCGCAATCACGCCCCGTGCGCGCTGTTCCTCGCTCAGCTGCATCAGCTTGTTGCAGGCTCCGCGCTCCTTGAAGGCGGCCGTGAACTGCAGGTTCTCGAACTTGAGGTAGACCTTGGCACCCACGATCTGGGACAAGGTATGGGAGTACAGGCAGGGCGTGCGCTCAACCTTGCCTTGGATGCGCTGGGCAGCGTCGCGGATGTCTTGAATGCTGAGCATGGGGTGACTCGCTGAGGTGGGTGGTGGGCGGGCCCGGCAAGGGCTGCCGCTGTTATCGGGGCTGCGAACGTGGGCGCCGTTCAGCGGGCGCTGGGCGGCTGGTAGACATGGTCAAAAAACGCCTGCTCCAGTGCCACGGCGCGGCTGAAGTAGTCTGCCGCCTCGGCACGCGCATCGGGGTCAAGGCTCTCGCCCATGCGGTCCAGCTCGTCGCGCAGCCAGCCCACAAAATCGCGGAAGAAGGCGTTGGCATGCAGGCTGATCCATTCGGCATGTTCAAAGCGCGGCGGCAGGCTCTGGCCGGGCTGGTCAAAACCATCCAGGTACAGGCCTTCGGCCACGCAGAGCACGGCCAGGCAGTTGGCGTATTTCTGGCTGCGGGCGGCCTGCCCCATCAGCGCCTGGAACTGCACCGTGGGCAGGCTCAGTGGCGGCGTCTCGCGCTCCGGCGGGGCCACGTCCAGCGTGTCAAAGCTGCGCTGAAAATAGGTGTTCTCGTCGCTGGTGATCATGGCCGCAAACTGCGCCAGCCGCACCCGGGGCGCAAAGCCGTCGGCGCTGGCGATGGCCGCGCCCAGCAGGGCCACAAACTGGTTGATGAACTGGTAGTCCTGCACCAGGTAGCGGCGCAGCACCGCGTCATCCAGGCTGCCGGCCCGCATCTCGTCGATAAAGCGGTGGTGGATGCAGGCATCCCAGGCGGTCTGGTTCAGCGCTTTGAGCGATTCGGAAAAGCTGGCAGTCATGGTGGGCGGCAGGGGCAGCAAGGGCGAAGAGGGCCATTGTGCCGCAACAGCCTTGTGCCTGGGCAGCGGCCCGGTGGTGCGCTATGATTTTTGCTTATCCCCTTTGCCCCTTCAGCTACCGAAAGACGAGCATGACCTCTGCCATCGACCGCCGCCACGTCGGCGCCCGCCTGTCCGAAATCGCCATCCACAACGGCACCGTCTACCTGGCCGGCCAGATCCCCGAGAACAACCCCGGCGCCGATATCGTTACCCAAACGCAAGAAGTGCTGGGCCATATCGACCGCCTGCTGGGCGAAGCCGGATCGAGCAAGGCCAGCATCCTGCAGTGCCAGATCTATCTGACCGACATCACGGAAATCGGCCAGATGAACAGCGTCTGGGACGCCTGGGTCGCCCCCGGCCACACGCCCCCCCGCGCCACCGTGCAAGCCCTGCTGGGCAACCCGGCCTACAAGATCGAAGTGGTGGTGGTCGCCGCCGTCGAAAAGGCCTGATAGCGCCACCTGGCACTGCCCAGCACGGCGCTGAACGCAGCGCTCCTTGCATACAAGGCCTGTCTTGCAACTTGCATGGCAGGCTTTTTGCTTGTGTCTCCCAGGCTGCACAAGTCGGTGAACGCTCACGGGTAATCCCTGTTCACTGATTGTTAGGTGCTTGGGTACATTTTGCATACAAGAATTTTATAACTTGTATACAAACTCAAAAGGAATGCGTATGCGTCGTTTTGTCAGATCGCTGTTCGGGCAGGTGGTGGTGGCTCTCATCGTGGGGGTGCTCATCGGGCTGCTGGCCCCGGATTGGGCCGTCAAGCTCAAGCCGCTGGGGGATGCTTTCATCAAGCTCATCAAGATGATCATCCCGGTGCTGGTGTTCTGCGTGGTGGTGCATGGCATTGCCGGCGCGGGGGACCTCAAGCGCGTGGGCCGGGTCGGCGTCAAGGCGCTGATCTACTTCGAGGTGCTCACCACCATTGCACTGGTGTTGGGCCTGGTGCTGGCCTTTGTGTTCCAACCTGGTGCAGGCATGAATGTGGACCCGAGCAAGCTCGATGCCTCGGCCATGAGCGCTTACGCCAGCAATGCCGACAAGCTGACCAGCGGCGGCACGGTCGATTTTCTGATGAAGCTGATCCCCACCACCGTGGTGCAGGCCTTCGCCACCGGCGATGTGCTGCAGGTGCTGCTGTTTGCCGTGCTGTTTGGCTGCGGGCTGACCATGCTGGGCGAGCGCGGCGCGCCGGTCAGCCTGCTGATCGACACCCTGTCGCATGTGCTGTTCAAGGTGATGGGCATCATCATCAAGCTGGCGCCGCTGGGCGTGTTGGGCGCCATCGCCTTTACCGTTGGCCAGTACGGCGTGGGCTCGCTCAAGCAGCTGGGCATGCTGGTGCTGCTGTTCTATGTCGCCGTCGCCTTCTTTGTGTTTGTGGTGCTGGGCTTTGCGATGCGGGTCTCGGGCTTTAGCCTCATCAAGCTGCTGCGCTACCTGCGCGAGGAGCTGATGGTGGTGTTCGCCACCACCTCGTCCGACAGCGTGCTGCCCCAGGTCATGGCCAAGCTGCGCCACCTGGGCATCCGTGACTCCACGGTCGGCCTGGTGATCCCCACCGGCTACTCCTTCAACCTCGATGCGTTCTCGATCTACATCACCTTGGCGGCGGTGTTTATTGCCCAGGCCACCAACACGCCGATCTCGATGACCGATCTGCTGACCATCCTGGCCATTGCGCTGGTCACCTCCAAGGGCGCGCACGGCGTGCCGGGCTCGGCGATTGTGGTGCTGGCCGCCACCTTGCATGCCATCCCCGCGATTCCGGCCATCGGCCTGGTGCTGGTGCTGTCGGTGGACTGGTTCATGGGCATTGCCCGCGCACTGGGCAACCTGATCGGCAACTGCGTGGCCACCGTGGCCATTGCGTCCTGGGAAGGCGATATCGACCGCGAACGGGCCCATAAGGTGCTCAATGGCGAGAAACTACCGCAAGACACGGCACAATCGGAGCTGTCTACACCCCACGCCTGAGCCCATGACCGCTGTCAGCCCCACCACCATTGCAGAACGCGTCGTCGAAGCCATCCTCGCGCAGAAGCTCTCCCCCGGGGAGCGCTTGGGGGAGCAGGCGCTGGCAGACAACTTCTCGGTCAGCCGCACCTTGGTGCGTGAGGCGCTGATGCAGCTGCAGGCGCGCGGCTTTGTGCAGGTGCAGCCGCGCCGGGGCTGGTATGTGGTGCAACCCAGCGCCGAGGAGGCACGCGACGCCTTTGCCGCCCGGCGCATCATCGAGGCCGGCATTCTGGAGACTGCCGGCCGCCCCATGCAGCAGGTGATTCGCCAGCTGCGCCTGCATATCGACGAGGAGCAGCGCGCGATCCAGGGCGCCGATGCCGCCACGCGCGCCTTCTTGCTGGCCGATTTCCATGTCTGCCTGGCCGAGAACATGGGCCACCGCCTGCTGGCCGACACCTTGCGCGATCTGACCGCCCGCACCACCTTGGCGGCCACGCTCTACCAGTCCGACCACAGCGCCGAGCAGTCCTGCGCCGACCATGCCAGCATCGTTGCAGCGCTGGAGCGCGGTGATACCGCACAGGCCCGCGCATTGATGCTGGCCCATATCGGCAATGTGGAAGAGGCGCTGGAGACCACGCCGCCGCCGCCCGAAGCCGCGCCCGGCGAGCGCCTGCGTGCCACCCTGAGCCCCGTGCAGCGGTGAAGCCCGAGCGTATGCGGCCGCGCAAGAGCGGCGGCCCGGTCAAATTCCTCAAGCCATCCCAACCCGCAAGCCCCGCAGGTCCGCCCAGGTTGTTGGGCTTTCACAAGCCCTATGGCGTTGTCAGCCAGTTCACGCCCGAGGGGCGCTGGCAAGGCCTCAAGGATTACATTGCCGTGCCCGGCGTCTATGTGGCTGGCCGGCTCGATGGCGACAGCGAAGGCCTGCTGCTGCTGACCAATGATGGCCAGTTGCAGGCCCGCATTGCCGACCCGCGCCACAAGATGGCCAAGACCTACTGGGTGCAGGTCGAAGGCATTCCCGATGCAGCGGCCCTGCAGCAGCTTCGCGACGGCGTGGCACTGAAAGACGGCAAGACCCTGCCCGCCCAGGTACGCATGCTCGATCCCCAGCCTGCGATGTGGCCGCGCCACCCGCCCATCCGCGTGCGCCAGAGCGTGCCCGATTGCTGGATCGAGCTCATCATCCGCGAAGGCCGCAACCGCCAGGTGCGGCGCATGACGGCTGCCGTCGGCCACCCCACCTTGCGCCTGGTGCGCATGGCCATCGGCCCCTACTCGCTCGCTGGCCTGCAGCCTGGCGAGTGGACCGATCTGGCGCTGTAAAAACCGCTGCATCTGGCCGGTTCGCGGTAGCAGTTGTCAGCCCACTGGGCGTCTTGTAGGCCATATGCAAGAATGGCAAATCGCGCCCACCAAGCATGCACAGCCAGCTATGATTTTTGGAGTGCTGAATCCCAGGGGTACGCGCTGCCGTGGTATCCCGATCTGAATACAACCGTTCAAAGGAGACCCGCATGCGCCCCTTGCTCAGCCTCTGCCTTGGCCTGGCCTTTCAACTGACGCAGCCCGCTGCCCACGCTCAAAACATGACCCCTCTCGCCCTGCACCAGGCCGCTGCCGCCAATAACAGCAGCCGCATCCAGCAACTGCTGCAAAACGCGGGCGCCAGCGCCATCGATGCACGCGATGCCCAGGGCCGCACGCCGCTGCTGGTGGCAACCCAGAGCAACCAGGTCGCCGCCGCCAAGGCCTTGATCGATGCAGGCGCCGATGTCAACGCCAAGGACCACATCGAAGACAGCCCCTACCTGTACGCCGGCGCACGCGGCCACCAGGAGATTTTGCAGATGACCCTGGCCCATGGCGCCGATCTGCGCAGCACCAACCGCTATGGCGGCACGGCGCTGATTCCGGCGGCTGAGCGCGGCCATGTCGAGACCGTACGCACCCTCATCAACGCCGGCGTGGAGGTGAACCATGTCAACCGCCTGGGCTGGACGGCGCTGATGGAGGCCATCATCCTGAGCGACGGCGGCCCGCGCCACCAGCAGATTCTGCAGCTGCTCATCGATGCCAAGGCCGATGTGAACCTGGCCGACAAGGACGGTGTCACGCCCCTGGCCCACGCCCGGCAGCGCGGCTACAGCGCCATGGTGCGCATGCTGACGGCGGCCGGCGCGCGCTGATCAAGTCCCCGCTGGGCCGGGCGCAATGGCACCGGCCTGCACCAAAAGCTGCGCGATCCAATCGATGAACACCCGCACCCGGCGCGATACATGCGCCCGGTGCAGATAGAGCACATGCACGGGCAGCGCGGGCGGCGGGTAGGCCTGCAACACTTCCACCAGCTCAGCCGATTGCAGATGCACCTGCACGTCGTAGCGCGGTATCTGGATCAGCCCCAGGCCGGCCAGCGCGCAGGCGATATAGCTCTCCACATGGTTGGCACCCACGGCACCGGGCAGCACCATGCTGTGTTCGGTGCCGCCCTCCACCCATTCCCAGGGCGCGGGGCGGCCGCTGGTGGGGGAGTTGTAGTGCACGCTTTGGTGGCCCGCCAGGTCGGCCGGGCTGCGCGGTGTGCCATGCCGGGCCAGGTAGGCGGGGCTGGCGCAGTTGATGAGCTGCATGCTGCCCAGCGACTTGGCCACCAGGGAGCTGTCGGCCAGCGGGCCCACGCGCAAGGCGCAGTCGATATGCTCCTGCACCAGGTCCACCGCCCGGTCGCTGGAGCCCAAATCCACCTCCAGCCCCGGGTGCTGCGCCAGCAAGGCCGGCAAGGCGGGCGCCACGATCAGCCGCGCCACACGGCTGGGCACATCGATGCGCAAGCGCCCGGCCAGCGCATGCGCCTGCGGGCGAAAGCGCTGCTCCAGCTCCTGCATCTCATCGACCAGGCTGCTGGCACCGTCGACCAGCGCCTGGCCGTCCAAGGTCAGGGCCACCTTGCGCGTGGTGCGGTGGAGCAGGCGCGTGCCCAGGCGGGCCTCCAATTGCTGCACCGCCAGCGACACCGTGGGCCGGGGCAGCGCCAGCTGGTCGGCCGCCTGGGAAAAGCTGCCGGTGGCGGCCACGCGCAAAAAGATGCGCAACAGGTCAATACGGTCCATGGCAGGCCTGCGGCGCAGTCATTGTTAGTAATTTCTGGATAAACATGGAATAAATTCTATATTTATCTTTGTTTTGCGACCAATTACGCTGAACAGCTCTGACCTATCCACAGGAGCTTTTCATGTCCAACCCCCAACACAGCCTGCAGGGCAAGACCGTCTTGATCGCCGGCGGCGCCAAGAACCTGGGCGGCCTGCTGGCCACCGATTTCGTCCAGCATGGTGCCAAGGCCGTCGCCATCCACTACCACAGCGCGGCCAGCAAGGCCGATGCGCTCAAGACCGTGGCAGCGCTGGAAAAACTGGGCGCCACCGCCGTGGCCCTGCAGGGCGACTTGAGCACCGCCACCTCCGTGAAAAAGCTGTTCAGCGATGCCGTGGCCGCCGTGGGCCGCCCCGACATCGCCATCAACACCGTCGGCAAGGTGCTGAAAAAGCCGATGGCAGACATCAGCGAAGCCGAGTTTGACGAGATGGATGCGGTCAACAACAAGGCCGCTTTCTTCTTTCTGAAAGAAGCGGGCAAACAGGTGAACGACGGCGGCAAGATCTGCACCCTGGTCACGTCGCTGCTGGGCGCGTTCACGCCCTTCTATTCGGTCTATGCCGGCACCAAGGCCCCCGTTGAGCACTACACCCGCGCAGCAGCCAAGGAGCTGGGCGCGCGCGGCATCTCCGTCACCGCCGTGGGCCCCGGACCCATGGACACGCCCTTCTTCTACGGCCAGGAAAGCGCCGACGCGCAGGCCTACCACAAGAGCGCGGCGGCACTGTCCCCGTTCAGCCAGACCGGCCTGACCGACATCGAAGACGTGGTGCCCTTTGTGCGCCACCTGGTGAGCGATGGCTGGTGGATCACCGGGCAGACCATTCTGATCAACGGCGGCTATACGACAAAATAAGGGGCGGAGGGCACCGCCCTCCAACCACCACAAGGAGTTGCAAATGCATATGCTCTTGGTCATGCTCACCGGCCTGCTGCTGCTGGCCGTTTTTGCCCTCTTGGGCAAGCTCTGGGGGGCCGATGCGGCCAGCATCATGCTGGCGGCCAAGTACTTCATCCCCGCCTGGCTGGGGGTGGCTCTGGTCAACCTGTGGGTGGGGGTGAACAAGGCCGGCTACACCGTCGCGCAGGAGCTGCCCATCTTGCTGCTCAACTTTGCCGTGCCCGCCGCGCTGGCCCTGGGCCTGATCTGGTGGCTGGGCCGCGCCTGATCGGCGATTGGATAGAACACCACAGTTGCCGCGCTGCAGCATCGAAAACACTGGGCCCGCTGCCTGGCTTGCACTACGCTGGTGCGTTGGAATCGGATGTCTGCAGCGGTTGGTTTGGCTGTTCTTTACAGGCGGTTTCAACGGCCGACAAGGGCCTGCACACGCCGCCTGTTGTGAGCCGTTGACGCGCTTTGCGCACTGTCACAGTGCCGTCATACCGCCCCCGCAGCATCCATCCATTTGCTGATTTACCAACCCTGGGGACAACGGACTATGACAACACACCAACCCACATTTCGCCTGGCCACGCTGGGCGCAGCCATGTGTGCGGCCCTGCTGATGACCGCTTGCGGCGGCGGCGATGACGACCCGAGCTTCAAGACGCTGGACGGCAAGCAGCCCCAGGTGATCGCCCACCGTGGCTACTCCGGCATGTACCCCGAGCAGACCCGCATGGCCTACGAAAAGGCCGCAGACGCCGGCGCCGACATGCTGGAGCTGGACATGCACATGACGCGTGACTGCCAGCTGGTGGCGCGCCACAACGCCTGGCTGAGCGACAGCACCAACATCGCCGACGTGGCCAAGACCAATGCCACCGTGGCGGCCCGCAAGCGCACCACCAAGGGCGTGCTGGTGAATGTGAAATACCCCGCCATCCCCGCCAACGGCCCCAGCCAGTACCTGAGCGACCTGGTCGAGCCGGGCAACCAGAAGTCGGTGCTCAAGGCGCTGATCGTCGATGGCGAAGACCACAGCAATGACTGGTCGATCAGCGACTTCACGATGCAAGAGCTGCGCGACTGGATTGCCGGCACCACCTTGGACAACCGCGCCGACCGCCCTACCGAGTGGAATGGCAAGCTGCCCCTGATCAGCGCCCAGGATGTGATCGACATCGCTGCGGCCAAGGGCAAGTCGCTGGGCCGCAGCATCCCCGTATACGCCGAAACCAAGAACCCCTACTGGAACAACCAGCAGGCGATTGCCAATGGTTGCGGCAGCGGCAGCCACCCCTTTGAAGATGCCGTGATGGCCCTGCTGGAGAAGAACAAGCTCAACAGCAAGGACTCGGCCATCTACATCCAGAGCTTTGACCCCGACAGCCTCAAGTACCTGCGCAAGGCCGGCATGAAGGCCAAGGGCGTGCAGCTGATCGATGGCAATGACTTCGACCTCAAAGATGGCTCGATGGTCTACATCACCACCGATGAATGGACCTTTATCAGCGGCCGCCCCTACAGCTGGACCCTGGCCGGCGATGCCCGCACCTTTGCCGTGATGCAGACCCCTGCCGGCCTGGCCGAGATCAAGACCTATGCCGATGGCATCGGCCCCTGGAAGCCACAGATCCTGGCCCACTCCGTGGTGCCGTTCAAGGAAGGCGCTGGTTTGAAGGATGTCAACACCCTCAAGGACACCGGCCTGATCGCCAACGCCCACAAGGCCGGCCTGATCGTGCACAGCTTCACCTTCCGCAACGAAGCGCGCCGCCTGGCCGGCATCTACAAGGGTGATCCGGTGCAAGAGTTCCTGGCCTACTACCGCCTGGGCATTGACGGCGTGTTCACCGACTTCACCCCCACCGGCGTGAAGGCACGCGATGCCTACATCGCCGAGCTGAAGAACCAGTAAGCACGGGCAGCAGCACCTACCCCCAAGGACGCCTGGCGTCCTTTTTTCATGCCTGCGTCATCGGGCAAAACGCGGCTGGCTGCGCCGCGCCAGCGCCCAGGCCAGCAAGTTGAGCGCCGAGCACATCAGCCAGTAGATGGCACCCACCAGCAAGAACACCTCGGCCGGGTGCACCATCAGCCGTGCATTGACCTGGGTGGACAGAAACGACAGCTCGCCCACCCCGACGATATAGGCCAGCGAGCTGTCCTTGATCAGGGTCACCCACTGGTTCACAAACGAGGGCAGCATCACCGCCAGCGCCTGGGGCAGGATGAGGCTGCGCAGCACCTGCCAGCGCGTCAGGCCCAGCGCTGCGCCCGCATCCCACTGGCCGGGCGCAATGGCCTGCAGGCCCGCTGCCACGCCATGGGCCAGGTAGGCACCACTGACCAGCGACAGCGCGCAAACCACCGAAAAACTACCCGGCACATCGAGCTTGAACAGCACCGGCAGCAGAAAGTAGATCCAGAAAATCAGCAGCAGCACCGGAATGGCGCGCAAAAAGCCCAGCACCACGCGCAGGCACTGCAAGGCCCTGCCGCTGCCCATCACCAACGCAATGCCCAACGCCAGCCCCAGCACGGCAGATAGCAGGCCCGAGATAGCGCTCAGGATCAGGCTCAGCAAGGCACCGCCCGGCGGCCCTTCGGGAAAAGTGCCCACCAGCAGGTAGAGCCAGTCATCGCTCAACGCCGAAAAGTTCATGCGCGCCTCAGCACGGTCTGGCCCCAACGGCGGCGCTGGCCCAGGTGCTGGCTGAGCAGCTCCAGCCCGATGATCAGCACGATGTAGAGCAGGGTCGTCAGGCCATAGACCTGGAAGGACTGGAAGGTCTCGGCCTCCACCTGGCGCGCCCGGTAAGACAGCTCGGCCAGGCCAATCGCCATGCCCAGCGAGGTGTTCTTGACGATGTTCATGTACTGGCCCAGCAGCGGCGAGACGACCCGCGCCAGCGCCTGGGGCAGCACGATATGGCGCAGCAGCTGCCAGCCGGTCATCCCCAAGGACCGTGCTGCCTGGCTCTGGCTGGCGGGCACGCTATTGATGCCGGCGCGCACCTCTTCGCCCACATAAGCGGTGGCATAGAACACCATGCCGATGCAGGCCGAGACAAACTCCAGCGAAGGCCAGCCCAGGCTGAACGGGCCCAGTGCCAGGCTGTGCGCCTGGTTGAGCCAGGCCATCCACGCGGGCGGCAGCAGGCTGGGCACGCCAAAGTACCAAAAGAACAGCTGCACCAAAAGCGGCGTATTGCGAAACACCGATAGATAGCCCAGCGCCAGCCAGCGCAGCGGCGCGAGCGCGGCACTGCGCGCCACCGCAAAGCCAATGCCCAGCACGGTGGACGCCACAATGACCAGCAGCGAGGCCAGCACCGTCGTGCACCAGCCTTCCAGCAGCCAACGCCAGTACTTGCCCGCCAGCAGATGCGGCCACAGGGGCTCCAGCCCCGACATCAAGAGTTGCATAAGCGCCAAAGAGCAATGCCTGTACCCGCAGCTTCACAGCTGCGGGGCCCTGCAGTGCCGAGTCCCTTTATGGCTTGTCGCCAATCTTGAAATTGCGCACCAGCGGCGTGGCGCTTTGCGGCCCGAACCAGGTGTCGTAGATCTTGCCGGCCTGGCCCGTGGACTCCAGCTCACGCAGCGCGGTGTTGACGAAATCGGTCAACGCGGTCTCCCCCCGGGGAATGCCTACGCCAATGTAGTCACTGGAGATGGTGAAGGCCGGCACCTCCCACCTGTCGCGCTCTTTCTTGTCCTTGATGGTGGCCAGCAGCCCCACCAGCTTGGGGCCGTCTTGCGAGATGGCCTGCACATTGCCATTGCGCAGGGCGGTAAACGCAAAAGGCGTGTCGTCATAGGCCACCAGGGTGGCCTGCGGGTGCTTCTCGCGCAGCACGATCTCGTTGGTCGTTCCCTTGTCCACACCGATGCGCAGCTTGTCGAGCTGCTGGGGCGAGGTCAGCGTGCCCTTGGCCGCGATGAACTGCGTGCCCGAGGCAAAGTAGGGCGTGCTAAAGCCCACCTGCTTAGCGCGCTCGTCGGTGATGGTGAAATTGGCCAGCACCAGATCCACCTTGCCTGCCAGCAGCAGCGGCACCCGGTTGGCCGGGTTGGTCGGCACCAGCTGCAGCTTCACGCCCAGGCGCTGCGCAAAGGCCTGCGCATAGTCCACATCCAGGCCCACGATCTTGCGCGTCTTGGGATCGACAAAACCAAACGGTGGATTGGCATCAAAGGCCGCCACGCGCAGCACCCCTGCCTGCTTGATGTCCTGCAGGCGATCGGCCCACACGGCCCCCGATGCCAGTGCTGCCGCAGCAGCGGTCGCCACCATGGCCCATACTTTGTTTTTCATAGCTATGCTTTCTGAGGTCCCTCCCATGCCATGCCGGAGCACCATGCGCCGGCAGGCAAAACGAAGACCGAGGGCCCAGTGTAGAAACGCATACCGTCATTCGACAACGACGTTTTCGTTCAATCGATATGTAGATTTCGCATGTTGGGTCGAACGACAAAGCAGATCGCCCAAAACGCCCAAAAGGCTTTATAAGCTGGGGAGCGCAGCACACCCGATGTCTGCAACTTCCGTCCGATCCCCCAAGAGCCCCCCGCCATGGAGCGCAAAACCACCACCAGCGAACTGCGCGCGCAGTTCTTCCCACGGCTTGTGGCCGCGGGTTTTGTCCGCCAAGGCGATATCGCCCGGCGTGTGCTGGACGGCGGGGGGGTGCATGTCGTCGAGGTCCAGCACCGCCCGCGCAGTGCCGTGTTCCAGGTCAACTTGGGTGCCCATCTGTTGGCCTTGGGCGATGTGGCCGGCGGCGCCATGCCCGCGCCACAAGCCATGCGCGACCACGACTGCGCCTGGCGCGGCTCGGTCATCGCCGGCTTTCGCAACGCCACAGACGCCGAGTTTGCCTACGGCACCAGCGCACAGGATGCGGCCGAATCGGTGGCCTTTCTGGTGGCGGAATGGGAGCGGCAATCCCAGGCCTTTTTTGCCCCGTTCAGCGCCTATCCGGGCTCGTTCCTGGCCGCCGCCCGGCTGGCGGCGCAGGACGCTGAGCGGCACCCTGCCCACCTGCTCAACTGGGCCCGGGTGGCGCTTGTGTTGCAGGAGGCGCCGCTGGCAAAGTCGATTGCGCAAGCCGCGCTGCCCCGGGTGCCGGAGCGCGCTACGTCGCTGCGCGCGAATCTGGAGGGGATCTTGACGGGTTGAGCTGTGAAGCGTTGGGGCGAGCGCTGTCGTGGATCAACACCGCACCTCAGTCATGCACCCTGCCCAGGCGGTTCGCGGCGTCTTGCATGCCTTGGAATATGGCCGTTGACACCGCCTCTGGAAAGTCCGGCGGCAGCTGGGTTTTAACGCGGGCAATCACATCTGGCGTCATCTCCACCACCTGGTCGATGAGCGCTCGCACATCCAAGCCTTGGGGCGAGCGGATGCCATGGCGCTCGCCCACGGCCTCCCAGTGGCGGCGCAGGATCTTGTTCATGTGCCAGTGCGCATTTTTGGAGCGCACGGCCATGGCCATGCGTGCCTTGTGGGGCGACAACTTGCCCGGGCCGGCTCCCAAAATGGGGTAGGCCGAGAGCACGTCATACAGCGGCGTCATCTCGAACACTCCCTGGGGGCGCAAAAAGATGCTGAAGTTCTTGGCATGGCCGTCAGTCGCGCACAGCATCCAAAACAACAGCTGTGCCATAAAGAACTGGAATCGGTCTGTCCTTGCCTTCTTGGAGCTCGCTAGCAAGTCCATGATGGTTTCGATGCTGGGCCCGCCATCACTCTCGTATTTGAGAATGGGAGAGACACCGCTGGCCTGGCACATATCCTCCTGCGGGATCCGTACTAGGACTTTCTCCTTCCAAACGCTCCGGTCAAAGCGCTCAACGGCCAACACCTTCTGGTCTTCAAAGCGCAGCATGTCGCAGTGCGCAATCGGAATCCCAAAGCCGGCCACCAGCTTCGAACACAGCCATTCGTTCTCCACCGAATGGCGCATGTCGATCTGCATATTGCCAATCAGACCTAGCGGCAATTTCAAGATGTGTGAAGTCGGTGTTGCACCCAGGGGCCTGCACCATTGGCCAGCCCAGTAAAGCAGCGCGGTTTTCTCCTGCGCCCCGGCAATCGAGATCCGGAAATCTTCGTCATCCAGACCCCCATCCCCGGACTGCGTCGGGCTCACGACCGCGCGAACAAGGCGTGCAACGTCCGCCTCGCTCAGCACCTCGTACTGCATATCTGGTTCTTCGGGGGGCGCCTCACCAGCGGGCAGGATCTGCAATGCGCCAACGCAGTCTCTGCCAATTTCCCGTAACAGCGCATTGGGGTCTGTAGCGCCTACTTTGTAGCGGCGCGCGATGCGCTCCAAAATCTGCTCGTTGTCTGGCAGCAGATTCTGGAAATAAAAGCGCACGGCCTCGCCTTTGTGCGGACCATTTCCCGGTGTGAAGGGCAGTGACAAGGACAGGGGCCGGCGCAGAGACACATTGCGAACCCAGGCGTCGTCGTACTGCAGAACATCGCTGCCCGCCTCTATACGCCATGTCCCGACACAGTGGCCGTTCATCCACAGGCCCAGGGCTTTGTTATGAGCAACGCTGCGCATGGCTTACCAGCTATCCAGCGTCTGCAGTTCACGGCCTGCGTCTATAGACGTGGCCGGGCGGGCGCGCAGTACCAGATCCACGCCCAAAATGCTCATCAGCTTCATCAAGCGTTCAGCACTGACCGATTCGGCATTGCGCTCCATGGCTGAGACCGTCTGCTGGGTGACCCCCAGACGCATGGCCACATCCGCCTGAGTCAGCTTGGCGGTCTTGCGAAAGGCCTTGAGCAACGTTGGCAGCTGCGCCGTCGTGCGGACTGTGAATTCTTCCATTGCGCGCTCCTCTGCAAACAGCAGAAAAACACACTATACGCTGTATTCTTGATTTACAAAATATAGGCTGTATTCCACAAATACAAGACTTAGTTTGTATTTCTTATTTACAGCCTATACCCTGTATTTACGCCAAATTCGGCGCCAGCGCCCGGCGCAGCACCTCGATGTCCATGCCCCGGCGTTCCGCCATATCCGCCAACTGGTCTTCACCAATCTCGCCGACGTTGAAGTAGACGGCCTCCGGGTAGCCCAGGTAGAAGCCGCTGACGCTGGAGGCCGGGAACATGGCCAGGCTCTCGGTCAGCACCATGCCGACGTCGGCGGCGTCCAGTGCCTTGAACAGGTCGATCTTGGCGGTGTGGTCGGGGCAGGCGGGGTAGCCAGGGGCGGGGCGCACGCCCTGGTATTTTTCCTTGATCAGCTCTGCGTTGCTCAGCGCCTCATCGGCGGCATAGCCCCACAGGTCTTGGCGCACCCGCAGGTGCAGGCATTCGGCAAAGGCTTCGGCCAGGCGGTCGGCCAGGGCCTTGAACATGATGCCGCTGTAGTCGTCCAGCGCAGCTTCAAATTCCTTGTCCTTCTTCTCGGCACCGATGCCAGCGGTCACGGCAAACAGGCCGGCGTAGTCGCCAATGCCCGATTCCTTGCTGGCGACAAAATCGGACAGGCAACGGCTGGGGCGCATCACGTTGTCCACCGCCTGCTTCTCGGTTTGCTGGCGCATGCCATACCAGGTCAGCAGCTCGGTGCTGCGCGACTCGTCGGTGTAGAAAACGATGTCGTCGCCCACCCGGTTGGCGGGGAACAGGCCCATCACACCATTGGCCTGCAGCCAGCGGCCTTCGATGATCTTCTTGAGCATGGCCTGGGCATCGGCCAGCACCTTGCGCGCCTCTACACCCACCACCTCGTCGTCGAGGATCGCCGGATACGGGCCGGCCAGGTCCCAGGTCTGGAAGAACGGGCCCCAGTCGATGTACTGGGCGATCTCGGCCAGGTCAAAGTTCTTGAACACGCGGCGGCCCAGCACGCGGGGCGTCACCGGCGGGTGCGCAGCAAAATCCACCGGGGTGGCATTGGCGCGGGCCTGGGCCAGGGTCCACAGCGGCGTCTTTTTCTTGTTGGCGTGCTGGGTGCGCACCTTGTCGTAGTCGGCCTCCACCTCCTGCAGGTAGCGGTCCTTGTTCTCGCCCAGCAGACTTTGGGCCACGCTCACGCTGCGCGAGGCATCGGGCACGTAAAGCACGGGGCCTTCGTACTTGGGAGCGATCTTCACGGCCGTGTGCACGCGCGAGCAGGTGGCGCCGCCAATCAGCAGCGGAATCTTCTTGATGCGGAAATAGTCGTCCTTGTGCATCTCGCCGGCCACATACTGCATCTCTTCCAGGCTGGGGGTGATCAGGCCCGACAGGCCGATGATGTCCGCGCCTTCGGCCTTGGCACGGGCCAGGATCTCGTGGCAGGGCACCATCACACCCATGTTGATGACCTCGAAGTTGTTGCACTGCAAGACCACGGTGACGATGTTCTTGCCGATGTCGTGCACATCGCCCTTGACGGTGGCGATGACGATCTTGCCCTTGCTCGACACATCAAGACCTGCCGCCTCTTGCTGGCGCTTTTCTTCTTCGATATAGGGCACCAGATGGGCCACGGCCTGCTTCATCACGCGGGCCGATTTAACCACCTGGGGCAAAAACATCTTGCCAGCACCAAACAGGTCGCCGACCACGTTCATGCCATCCATCAACGGACCCTCGATCACATGCAAGGGGCGCCCGCCGCCTTGCACCACGATGGCCTGGTAGGCCTCTTCGGTGTCTTCGGTGATGAAATCGGTGATGCCGTGTACCAGCGCATGCGACAGGCGCTCGCCCACGCTGCGCGGGTGGTCCGGCGTGCCACGCCATTCCAGCTTCTTGCTGTCGTCCTTGGCACCGCTCTTGGCGCTGTCGGCCACTTCGACCAGGCGCTCGCCGGCGTCAGGGCGGCGGTTGAGCACCACGTCTTCCACGCGCTCGCGCAGCACCGGCTCCAGGTCGTCATACACGCCCACCATGCCGGCGTTGACAATGCCCATGTCCATGCCCGCCTGGATCGCGTGGTACAGGAACACGGTGTGGATCGCCTCGCGCACCGGGTCGTTGCCCCGGAAGGAGAACGACACGTTGGACACGCCGCCGCTCACCTTGGCGCCAGGCAGATTTTGCTTGATCCAGCGCGTGGCTTCGATAAAGTCCACGCCGTAGTTGTTGTGCTCTTCGATACCGGTGGCCACGGCAAAGATGTTGGGGTCAAAGATGATGTCCTCGGGCGCAAAACCCACCTCGTCGACCAGGATGCGGTAGGCGCGCTCGCAGATCTCGATCTTGCGCTCGTAGGTATCGGCCTGGCCTTTTTCATCGAAAGCCATCACCACGGCAGCCGCGCCATAGCGCTTAACCAGGCGCGCATGCTTCTTGAACTCGTCCACGCCCTCTTTCATCGAGATGGAGTTGACGATGCCCTTGCCCTGGATGCAGCGCAGACCGGCCTCGATCACCTCCCATTTGGAGCTGTCGACCATGATGGGCACACGGGCGATATCCGGCTCGGACGCGATGAGGTTCAGAAAACGCACCATGGCGGCCTTGCTGTCGAGCATGGCTTCATCCATGTTCACATCAATCACCTGGGCGCCGTTTTCCACCTGCTGGCGCGCAACGGCCAGTGCCTCTTCGTACTGCTCGTTCAGGATCAGGCGCGCAAAGGCCTTGGAGCCGGTGACGTTGGTGCGTTCACCAACGTTGACAAACAGGCTGTCCTCACCGATGAACACGGGCTCCAGGCCCGACAGGCGCATGGGGGGGACGGAAACGGGGGCAGCAGACGCGGACATGGGGCTCACCTGTGAAAACCAGAAAACAGAGACAGAACAGGTGAGCGCCGTTGATGCGGGCCATGCGCGGCATGCCCGTCGGCCTGCCCCAAGCCTGACAGGCCTGCGATGGGGGTACCACCGGCCTGCTGCAGCGCTCCTTGGGACAAGGCCCCGCATTTTAAGCCAGGCCAGGTGCTATAGCACGGGAGGGGGAACTTATCGATAGCCATAAACACCAAGTTCTTTCGTTGGTTATAGCCTTATTCAATTTTAGGATGATTTGACTTTCATCCATATTGCAGCACTTTGCTGGCAAAAACCACCAATCTATAGGTAACACCAGCCTTCTGTATTCAACCAGGTCAAGGCCTGCTATTTGAGGAGAATTCCCTTGCATCTGAGTTTCAGTGCTTACTACACCCTGATCTTTGCCGTTCTCGTGCTCTTGCTCGGCAAGCTACTGACCCGGCACATCCGCTTTCTGCGCGATTTCAACATCCCCGAACCGGTATCGGGCGGCTTGGTCGTGGCCGCCGCCATCTTTGCACTGCACCAGCTCACGGGCCTGACCCTGGCCTTTGCCACCGCGATGCAGACCAGCTTCATGCTGGTGTTCTTTTCATCGATCGGCTTGAGCGCCAACTTTGCCAAGCTGCGCGAAGGCGGCATGGGCCTGGTGCTGTTCCTGGGTGTGATCGCCGCCTTTATCTTTGTGCAAAACGGTGTGGGCGTGGGCCTGGCGACCTTGCTGGGGTTGGATCCGCTGATTGGCCTGGTCGCAGGCTCCATCACCTTGCTGGGCGGCCACGGTACCGCTGGCGCCTGGGGCTCGGTGCTGGAGAACCAATACGGGCTGAGCGGCGCCACAGCGCTGGGTATTGCCTGCGCCACCTTTGGTTTGGTGATTGGCGGCCTCTTGGGCGGCCCGCTGGCCAAGCGCCTGATTACCCGCCACCAGCTGGCCCAGCCGCGCAGCCTGGCCAATGCACCAGCGAGCAACGCTGGCGCCGCCAGCGACGGCCAGGAACCGGCCAACTTTGAAACGCCCAACACGGCCCCCCGCCTGATCACCGCCGAGGCCGCCATCGAAACCCTGGCGCTGTTTGCCGGCTGCCTGGCCTTTGCCGAGTTCATGACCAGCGCCACCCAAGGCACCAAGCTGCAGCTGCCCACCTTTGTCTGGGCACTGGGCGGCGGTGTGGTGATCCGCAATGTGCTCGATTACGGCTTTGGCTTTAAGGTGTTTGACCGCGCCATCGACGTGTTTGGCAATGCCGGCCTGTCCATCTACCTGGCCATTGCGCTGCTGTCGCTCAAGCTCTGGGAGCTGGCTGACCTGGCCGGTCCCCTGATGATCATCCTGGCGGTCCAGACCTTGACCTTGGCCTTGTTCGCCGCCTTTGTGACCTTCCGCATCATGGGCCGCAACTACGATGCAGCCGTGCTGGCCGCCGGCCACTGCGGCTTTGGCATGGGTGCCACCCCCACGGCTGTCGCCAATATGCAGGCCATCACCAGCCAATACGGGCCCTCGCACAAGGCCTTTTTGATCGTGCCGCTGGTGGGCGCCTTCTTTATCGACATCATCAATGCCTTTGTGCTGCAGCTGATGATTGCCTGGCTGCGCTAAGGCAGTGGCCATGTAGAAACGGGGCGTCGTGCTAACACGACGCCCCGTTGCGTTTCAGGCCCGGATTACTGCGCCGATTGCGGCAGGCCAAAGAGGCGGTCAAACGACCAGTTGAAGACAAAGGTGTAGACCAGGAAGAACAGCAGCAGGCCGATGTCCATCACCAGCGCCTCCCAGAGGCTGACCTTGAACCACCAGGCAAACAGGGGGACGAGCATAAAGACGAGGCCACCTTCCATGCCCAGCGCATGCGCAATGCGGCGGCCCACGCTGCGCCCGCGGGTGGGCTGGCGCGCTTCCCAGCGCTCAAACAAATGGTTCCAGACCACATTCCACACAATGGCGATCACGGAAGAGACGGCAGCCACCACGCCTGAATGCGCCGCGCCCTGGCCTGACAAGGCCGACAGGCCAGCGGTGGCCGCGATGATGGCAATGGCCTCGTACAAGGCGACATAGACGACCCGGCGCATGGGCCCTTGCAGAGACAAGGGGCTGTTTTGAATTTTTTGAACGGACATAGGGGCGCTATCTTATGTGTCATCAACTGATAACATAAGTCAGAATCTTTCAGAAAAATTGATACATCAATGCGCAGCGCCTTTGCCCCCTTCGACTCCGACACCATCCAGACCTTGCTGGCGGTGCTCGACCATGGCAGCTTCTCTGCCGCTGCAAGGGCGCTGGGCAAGGTGCCCTCGGCCGTCAGCATGCAGATCGCCCAGCTCGAAGCAGAACTGCAGATGCCGCTGTTCGCGCGCGAGGGCCGGGAGCCCAAGCCGCTGCCTGCCGCATTGGCGCTGGAGCCGCAGGCACGCCTGTTGGCCGCGCAGCTGCAGCAGCTCAATGCCCATGCGCTGGCCTTGGAGCAAGGGCTGGAATCGCGGCTGACGGTGGCCATTGCGCCCGAGCTGGTCTCTGCGCCCTGGGCGGCGCCGTTGGCGGCCTTGGCGCAGGAGTACCCGCAGTTAGCCGTCGAGGTGCTGACCGCCCCCCAGGCCGATGCCTTGACCATGCTGCACAGCGGCCGCGCCCAACTGGCGCTGGTGTTTGAGCGGCCCAGCCTCGACGGGCGCGAAGGTTTTCAGGAGGTGGCGACCGAGACCTTGCTGGCCGTCATCGCCCCCAGCCACCCGCTGATGCAGACGCTGGGCCATGCACCCCAGCCGGGCGACCCGGCCCGGCCCCAGCTGCGCGAGCACCACCTGACCAACACCCGGCAGATCATCGTCGCCAGCCGCGACTGGTCGCTGCGCCACGAACGCCTGGTGTATGCCCGCGATGTCTGGCGCACCGACAACCACCTGGCCGCCTTGCAGATGGTCAGCGCCGGCATTGGCTGGGGCTGGCTGCCCCAGCCGCTGGTGGCGCCGCTGCTGCAATCGGGTGCGCTGGTGGCGATGGAGTTTGCCAACCTCAGCAACGGCGCCCAGCTGTATGTGGATGTGGTCTGGTCCAAAGAGCACCCGATGGGCCTGGCCGCCAAGCGCTTTGTGGCGCTGGTGCAGGCGGCGTCTCAGACGCCACCGTTGCCAGCGAGCGCTTAAGCGCCCTGCGCCTGCTGCGGCGCGGCGGGGGCGGGCGGCAGATCGCGCACATGGATGTCCATCTGCGGGAAGGCCACCGCAATGCCGGCCGCCTTCAGGCGCGCATTGATGCTGCGGTTCAGGTCGTTGCGCACCGGCAGGCGGTCGTCCACCGCGCCCACATAAACGCGCAGCTCAAACTTCTGCCCCTGGCCTTCGAGCGCCATGAACCAGCAGTTTGCCTCGGGCTCGCGCAGCACCTTGGGGTGCTCGGCCGCAATGGCCAGCAGCATGCGCTGCACTTCGGCCGGGTCGCTGCCGTGGGCCACCGATACATCGATGACCAGGCGCGTCACATCGTCGCTCAAGGTCCAGTTCGTCACCTGGCCGGTGATGAAGGTCTTGTTCGGGATGACGATTTCCTGGTTGTCGAAATCCAGCACCGTGGTGGCGCGGGTGCGGATGCGGGTGACGGTGCCCGTGTGCTGGTTGATGGTGATCACATCGCCGACCCGGAAAGGCCGCTCCACCAACAGAATCAGTCCTGAGACAAAGTTCGCAAAAATCTCCTGCAGACCAAAACCCAGACCCACGGTCAGCGCGGCGGCCATCCACTGCAGCTGGCTCCAGCGCAGGCCCAGCAGGGACAGCGCGCTCACCGTGCCGGCGATGGTGATGGTGTAGCGCGCCAAGGTGGCCATGGTGTAGCGGTCCGAGCTGCTGATGCGCCGCGTGCCCGAGAACACCACCTCGACCAGGCCCGGCAGGTTGCGCGTCAGGCTGAAGGTCATCAGCAAGATCAGCGCGCTGATCAGCAGGTCCATCAGGCTCACCGGCGCGGGGCGGGCAATGCCGCCGGCCTCCGTATTGGTGGTGTACCAGAGCACCACGCCTTCAAAACGCAGCAGCGCCGGCAGCACCGGCGACCAGGCGTAGACCAGGCTCAGGGCCACCAGCACGCGCTGCAGCAGGCCCAGCAGGCGGTGCGCCTGCGTGCTCACCGTCACCAAGGCCATCTGGCTTTGCTCGTCGTTCGTATTGCTGTTGGCCAAGGGCGCCGTGCCCGTGCCGGCATCGGTGGCGGCCGCTGCATTGGCCGCCTGGCGCTGCAGCGCCGCTGCGCGCAGCCGGTTGAGCGCCAGCCGGCGCTCGCCCAGCAGCAGCCAGCGCCGCAGCAGACTGACCAGCACCTCCGCCGCCGCCAGGAACACAAAGCTGCTGAGCAGCGCCTGGATCACCTCGGTAGCGGTGTAGACATAGCCCAGCGCAATGCCCACCAAGGTGACGGCCAGCACCAGCAGCGCCGCCACGCTCACCACCTGGCTCCAGCGCAGACCCGGGCGCTGCTTGAGGATGCTTTGCCGCAGGTAGCGGAAAGCCATCCAGGCCAGGCCCAAGGTCAGCACCAGCAGGCACATGCGGCCCCAGGTGCTGATGGCCGAGTCATCGTGGCTGAAAAACGCCAGCCCGCCCAGCAGATCGATGGGCACGATCAGCCAGGTCGCGCGCAGCACCATCTGGCGCAGCACCTGCACCCGCTCGCGCGGCCAGCCAAAGTGCGCCACCGCCAGCCCGCAGGGGCGGAACAGCACATTGAGCAAGGTCACCACAAACACAAAGGCGCTCAGCTGCTCCAGCGCCTGGCCCAGCGGCTCCAGCGCCACGGGCGCTGCCGTCGACTGCAGCAGCACCCCCAGCGCTGCGGTGGCAAAACTCCAGGGCAGCGCATACAGCAGGCTCCAGCCCAGCGCCATCAAGGTCAGGCCAAAGTGGTCGCGCGAGAAATTGTCCACCTGCTCGGCAATGGCCTGCAGCTTTTGCAAGGCATAGCGGCGCAGGCCCAGCAGCAGCAAAACACCGGCAAAGATGCCGGCATAGATCCAGAGGTTGCGCAGCACGCTGGCGCCCAGCACGCGCGCGGTGTTCCAGGGCGAGGCGCTGGCGCCCTGCTCCAGGCCGTCCGAGCTGCGCAGCACCGTGCGCCATTCGTCCAGCCAGGCACCGCCCATGGCCAGGTGGCTGGGGAACCACAGCAGTTCCTTGTCCATCACCTGGCGCAAAGCACTGCCATTCTTCAAGGTGGACTGCAGCGCGGCATCGGTCTGCTCCAGCACAGCAATGCGCCGCAGCAGCAAGGGCTGCAGCTGGTCGATCAGCGCGGCCTGCTTGGTCCACAAGGCCGTGCTTTGGGCGCTGCCACGCGTGGTCATACCCGCCCCGTCGCGCCCACTGACAACGGCTGCCGAGCCATTGAGGTCAAAGCGCCGCTCACTGGCATTGAACAGCGCCAAGCGCAGCTCGGCCAGCTGTCGCAAGGTCGCCTTGCGCCGCGCCTGGATGGTGTTGGCCGTCGGCAGGGCCACCCGCTGCTTCCACAGCCACTGGCCCACCGATGCGCTACCGCCCAGGCGCAGGCGCGCCTGCGTGTCGCGCAGTGCGGCAGACAGCTGGCTTTGGCGGTACTCGTCGCTCGCCAGTGCCTGGCGCTCTTGCACCAGGCGGTTGTTGTGCATCAGGATCTGGTCCGCCAGGCTGGTGTTTTGCTGCGCCAGCTCGCGCAGGGCCGGTGCCGCTTCGGCCACCTCGCTTTCGGCCGCCTGGGTCTGCTGCACCTGCTGCTCCAGCTGCTGGCGCGCGCGGTCGGCAATGCGCTGGTTCAGCCAAGCCACCCGTGGCGTGCGTTCCAGCAGCTCGCGGCGCTGGGTTTGCAGCTGCACATCCAACAGGCGCTGGCGGGTTTCGATGGTGGATTGCTCTTCCTGGCGCAGGGCCAGCTCTTGCCTGGCACGGCGGTTTTCGGCGTTGCGCCGCAGCTGGCGGGCCTGGGTCAGCGCCGCTGATTCACCGGGCTCTGCCGTCACCGGCAGGGCGCTGTCCTGCACCCGCTGCTGCAAGGTGGCCAGATCGCTGCGCCCGCCGCCCGGTTGGGCCACCAGGTTGGCCTGTTCGGCTGCGGATTTCTCGATACCGGACTTGAGCGCGGCAATCGCCTCACGCTCATCGCTCAGCAGGCGCTCCAGCACTTCCTGGCTGGCATTGGCGGGCACCCGCTCTTCCCAGCGCGCCTGGATCTGGCCCAGCTCCCTGTCGCTCAGCGGCGCGGGCGGCGCCACCGCCGGCGCCTGCACGCGGCTGCGCAGGCGTTCGAGCGACTGCGCCAGCGCATCGGCCTCTTGCTCGGCCGTGCTGGCCGCCTCGCGCTGCGCCTGGATGGCGCGCTCCTCATCGGTGCCACTGCTGCTGGACGTGCTGCCGCCCAAGCCCGCCAGCGACGTCAGTGACTGTGCGGCCGCCCCCGATGCCAGGGACAGCAGGCAGGTGCACAGCAGCAGCCACAGGGCCGGCAGCCACCAGCGTGGCAGGCCCTGGCGGGCAGAAAAAGAGAGGGGGAAGGCTCGCATCGGCACAGTGTATCGGTATGCGCCATGCCCCATGGCTAGGACAAGGGCGCTGCTTGCACCTGATAACAATGCTTTCAGTCGCCCTGGCTGCCAGCAAGCCAGCAACCAGGGAACGGGCGTTTAACGTGGCGGGCGGCCGTCCTGCATGCGGTCAAAAGCCTTGTCGATATCCTCTGCCTGCAACGTAGCCTGGGTCGGCTGGCGGCCCGCGCGCTGCTGGTCGATCTGCTCTTGCATGCGGGTGGCAACCTGCATCAGCACGCGGTGCAGGCCCAGCTGCTGGCGCCGGCTCTGGTCCAGGTGCTCGACAACGGGGTGCAAGGACTGCAGCACCAGCTGGCCGAGCTGCTGCACGGCCAGGTCCAGCGGCTGTGCCTCCGCGTGGCGGGCGGGCGGCTGCTCCGCAGGCGCGCTGTCCAGCACCGCCTGGCGGATGCCGTCCAGCGACTGCCCCACCGCCGTTTGCGCCCGGCCCCACTGCGCCAGCATGCGCTGCCAGCCCTCTTGCGCGGCCGCATCGCCCAGGTGCTTTGCCTGCTGGGCCTGGGCCATGGCGCGGGTGGCGGCCACCAGGTCGACCAGCTGCGTGGTCACCCGCGTGGCGGCATCGGCATTTGCGCCCCCGGCGGCCTGCTGGCGCTGGAACTGGGCCTTGATCTCTGCCCAGCGCGCCTGCGCCTGTGCATCGGCGTTGCCGCGCAGCTCGGCGAGCTTGAGCAGGTTTTCCTCGGCCCCGCCGGTCAGCATCTGCGCCTCGCCCTGGTAATGGTCGCTCAGCATCTGCGCCATCTCGGCATCGTTCATCACCGGGGTGATCTTCTCGGCGAGCTTGTTCATGTTGCGGTAGCTGCCCTGCAGCTTGAACGGCGGCTCGCTGCGGTAGCTGTCGTCCTGCGCGGCGCTGTGGATGTACTGCTGGTTCACCTTGAACACCAGCTCGCGCACCTGCAGCATGCGCTGGAGCACGGCCTCCATCTCGCGCAGCTCGGCGGCGGCGTAGTCGTGCGACAGCGCATTGGCCGACACCTCCTTGCCCTGCACCCGGTCGAGCAGCAGGTACAGGTCCTGCAGGCTGCGCGTGGCCATGGGCGCGAGCACGGCGTTGGAGGTCATGCTGTTTTCGATATAGCTGAGCTTGAAGACCTCGTCCATGCCGCCCAGCACATCGCCCAGGTTGTAGATATCGGCGCGGTTGGCCAGCATGTCCGGAATCTTGAACACCTCGCCCGACTCGGTATACGGGTTGCCGGACATGACCACGCAAAAGCGCTTGCCGCGCATGTCATGCGTCTTGGTCTGGCCGCGCCATACGCCTTCGATGCGGCGCGTGCCATCGGACAGCGAGATGAACTTCTGCAGAAACTCGGGGTGCGTGTGCTGGATATCGTCGATGTACAGCATCACGTTGTTGGCCATCTCCAGCGCCAGGTTGAGCTTTTCCAGCTCCTTGGCCGCCGTCGCATCGGGCGCCTGGGCCGGATCGAGCGAGCGCACCGAATGGCCCAGCGCCGGGCCGTTGATCTTCATGAAGATCAGCCCTAAGCGGTTGGCCACGTACTCCATCAAGGTGGTCTTGCCGTAGCCGGGCGGCGAGATCATCATCAGCAGGCCCATCTGGTCCGTGCGCTTGTTCTCGCCCACCGCGCCAATCTGCTTGGCCAGGTTGTCGCCAATCACCGGCAGGTAGATCTCGTTGATCAGCCGGTTGCGCACAAAGGACGACAGCGGCCGGGCCTTGAACTCTTCAAGCCTGAAGCGCGCACGGTAATCGGCCAGCAGCTGCTGGCGCAGCGCCTGGTAGCGCTCCCACTGCGGCAGGTAGCGGCGGTAGTGGCGCGCAGCGCGCGTGGTCAGCTCGTCGAGCTGGATGTGCATGCGCCCGCCCTGCACCCGGCCATGCTGGCCCAGCAGGCCCACCACATCGCAGCGCAGGTCGACATTGCTCAGCTGGTGGGTCAACTCCGCTTGGCAGACCAGCCAGGCCGCGGCTTCGCTGCAGTAAGGCAACCAAGCGGCGCGCTCGGCCTCCGGCGCGGCTTGCGCCACCGTCTGCAGCCAGTGCAGCGCACTGCGCCAGCGCTGGGCCAGCGGGGCGGCGCTGCGCTCGCGGCTGGCCTGGCCAGCCTCGCCCCCGGCCCAGTAGCGTTGCAGATCAGCCCAGTGCAGGCCTTCCTTGGGACCGGCCTTGAGCGCCTGCTGCAGCGCCGCCACCACCGCCTGGCTGGCGCCCGAGAAATGGAAGCGCAGCGCCTTGTGCGCCAGCTCGGCCTGCAGGTAGTCGGCAGCGGCGCGCAGCAGGTTGTCGGCCTCGCTGTCCCATTCGCCCGCATCGGGCGCGGCGGCGGCCAGCAAGGGGCTGGCCGGGTCGGCACGCAGCAGCGCATCGAGCAGGCCCTGCTCCTGCGCAAAGCTGCGCAGCTGCGCCATGATGTCGGTCTGCAGCGCCAGGCGCTCGGCCTCGCTGCCCAGCAGCTGCTGCATGGCCTGGGCCTGCTGCGCGCGCTCGGGCCAGCGCGCAATGCTGCTGGCCAGCTGTGGCTGCTGGATATGGGCCTGCTGGCTCCAAAACAACAGCGCCAGGCTGCGCGCCTGCGGCGCATGGCGCAGCACGCCGGCACCATCGGCCAGCGGCACCAAGGCCTGCAGGATCACGGCGGCGTCATGGTCGTGGATGCCGCGCTCATAGCCATCGCGGTAGCGCGGTGCGGAGAACGTGCGGATCGCCTGGGTCAGCGCCTCGGTATCGGGCAGCAGCTGGCGCAGGCGGTCCTGGCTCCAGCCCTCGCGGCCGGAACGCACCGCTTGCACCACCTCCAGCGCCAGGTACTCGCCCCGGTACATTTCGGCCGATTCGGCGGGCGACGAGGCATCCCAGTAGGCCTGCAGGCCGGCCAGCTCGGCGTTGTCCACCGCCTCGAAGTACTCGGTGCCCACCAGGTGCAGGTAGAGCTGGCCATCGCGGGGCAGCAAGGTCATATCCAGGTCCTGGTTGCCCACCGAGAAGCGGTGGCGGCCCAGGCGGATCAGCTTGCCATCGCCCTCGTACAGATCAGTGCGGTCCTGCAGCGCGCGGAAGGCCTGGTCGCGCAGCGACTTGATGCGGCCATCGATGTCGTCGGCCTTGACGGGGTCTTGCAGCTCACCACGCAGGCGCCCGGCCAGCTCCTTGAGCTTGGCAATGAGCGGGTCGCCGGCAAAGAACGCGTGCAGCGCCTCGGCGCTGGCGATTTTCTCGGCGCGTTTGGGCAGGCCTTGCACAATGCGCAGCGCAGCATCCAACACGCCCTGGGCCCGGCGCTGGCGCTCGTCCTGCAAGGACTGCTTGCGCGCCTCAAAGGTCTCCAGCACCTCTTCGCGCTTGGCGATGATGTCGGAGAGAAACTGCGCATGCTCGCCAAACTGGCCCTCGATGTCTTCGAGCTGCACCAGCAAACGCGACAGCTGCTCATCGCATTTCTCCGGCGTCTGGGCCAGATTCAGCCCGCTCACGATGCTTTGCGAGAACAGCGCCAGCTGCGCGGCAAACTGGGCCAGGTTCTCGGCGCTGCCTAAGCCCGATTTGCGCTGCTCGGCCCGGGCCCGCACCTGGTTGAGGCGGGCATAAATGGCCGAGATGCGGTCCACCACGGCGGTGCGCTGCGTGGCATCGTCGATCTTGAGGCTGCCCATCAGCTCGGACAGCAGGTCTAGCGCCGCCGACATCTGGGCCATCTGCGCCAGCGGCTCGGCCAGCTGCACCACCGTGGTAGCGGCCTGGGCCTGCTGGTCCAGCGCCTGCAACTGCTCCACATAGGGCTGCATGGCGGCGTCGGTGGCAATAAAACTGGCCGTGCGCTGCGATACCTCGGCCTGGGCCTGCTCGGCCGTCTGCACCATGGCCTCGATCGCAGTGGCATCGACATAGCGCAGCTCGCGCGTGGCCATCAGCTGGCCGCGCAGTGCGGCCAGCTCGGT
This sequence comes from Comamonas sp. BIGb0152, assembly GCF_024809975.1. Lineage (GTDB taxonomy): Bacteria > Pseudomonadota > Gammaproteobacteria > Burkholderiales > Burkholderiaceae_C > Comamonas. The sequence continues at coordinate 203,902 of NZ_JANUDY010000005.1, read as the reverse complement.
CAGCGCGCCTACATAGTCATCGATGCTGTCGCCATCGGACAGGCGTATTTGCTTGAGCAGCTGCGCATGGCGGCTGCTGACCTCGCCCATGGCCTTGGCCGAGGCCTGGCGGATGCTCTCGACTTTTTCGTATTCATCGAGCACCGCGTCGCCGGTGGCGACGATGCCCAGCAGGTTCTCGTGCAGGGCCTGCATGGCCGGGCTGCTGAGCCAGTGGTAGCGCTCAAACAGGCGCCGCGCGGTGTCGATCAGCCGCTCATAGCGCGGCAAAGATACCTCGGGCGCGGCAATCTCCTTGCGCACGCTGTACAGGTCGGAGATGCCGCTGACCAGCTCGGCATTGCCGATGCGGCCCAGCGCGCTGTCCTTTTGCGGCTGGCGCGCGGCATAGTCGTCTGATGCGAACGGCGTGCGCCACAGCTGCATCGGGTGTACGCGCGCGGCCTCGTTGCTCTCGGCGGCAAAGATGACGATGCGGCCATCGTCCATGCGCGCATAGCCGTGGCCGATGAGGGGCGGCTGCAGCGCCCGCTCGATCAGGTTGTACTTGAACAGCGCCATGCGCCCGCTCTCGGGCTCATAGAACACATAGAGCACATCCTCGCCATTGGGCGAGCGGATGCTGCGGCGGTAGCGCATGCCCTGCATGTTCTGCTCAAACGCGCGGTGCTCGCCGTTTTGCAGGTAGTAGCCGCCGGGGAAGATAATGCCGTGGTCCTGCGGCAGCTGGATGCAGGCCGCGCCAATCGCATCCATGCGCAGCACCTGGCGCGACAAGGTGTTGTAGACCAGGTAGCGCCACTGGTCCTCGCGGTAGGGCAGGATCTTGAGCAGGATCAGGCTGCCCACGGCCGCGTACTCGAACACCGCATCGTCGAGCGACTGGTTCTTCTCCTGCACCGGCTCGCGGTAGATGCCCAGGCCGTCGTTGGTGTTGTTCTCGACCTTGATGGTCAGGTCACCATCGAGCGTCTCGACAAACACCTTGTCGAGGATATTGAGGTGCGGATGGCGGCCTTGCACCAGCTGCTCTCGGCCGGCGCGCTGCCATTCAAAATCATGGGGCGCAGGCAGCTCGATGTCGCGCTCGCCCCGGTTGTCGATGTAGCGGATCTGCTGGCCGTCGGGCGAGACCGACCAGCGGAACACCCGCACATCGCCCAGGCGCTCGCCGATCTGGAAACTGGCCAGCAGCTTGCCATCGCGCACCGCCAGCTGCATCAGCTTGGTGTGCTTGTAGTAGGCGTACAGCTCGTGGAAATCCTGCACAAAGCTCTGGATGCCCAAGAAGCTGTCCTTGAGCTCCACCGGCATGACCTCATAGCCCTGCTCGCCCTCGTGCAGGCGGTAGAGCGCGAACACATCGTCGATGCGCGTCTCTTGCTTGAGGCCCATGAACACGTTGTAGCCAAACAGCAAAAAGCCGCCGACCTGGGCGATATCGCGGCCCAGGCAGTTGTTTTCGGTGCGCACCCGCATGCGGGCGATGACCTCCATCTGGCTGCGGCCAAACTCTTCCAGCCGCGCTTCGTTCAGCGCGCGCGCCAAGGTCTCCAGCGCCTGGCCCTGGGCATCGAGCCGCTTGGCCAGCACTTCATAGGAGCCGCCGCTGGCGACGGCGTCGTCAACGGCAGAGCGGTCCGGTTGGTCGTTGGATGAGGTAGTGGACATGGCTAGAGCGGCAGTGAATGCGGTGGGGCATGGCAGGCCAGCACAGGGGCTGCGGCCTGCCAAGAAAGGGGGCGAAGGCGCCCAGAAAGTCCGAACCGGCCAGCGGCGCGCGGGGCGCAGCCCAGCGGGGCGCAGGCCTGGGATCAGGACTCGGTGGCCGAGGGCGGCAGGCTCTTCTTGTCCTGGCCGCCGCCCAGCAGGTTGCTCAGCGCATCCGTGGGCAGGCCCTTGCCGCCGATGAACTTCTGCAGCAGCTCCTGCACGATGGGGCTTTTGGCAGACACGCCCTCGACCGCCTTGCCCACCGACAAGGCCTTGGCAAAGTTGTTGAAGAAATCGCCACCGCCGCCAACGATGTCGATATTGGCCTTGGACAGCGCGGCCGACAGCACCTCGGCCTGCTCTTGCGCCACGGTCTTGTTGGCATCGATGGCGGCCAGCGCCTGCTCGAAGTTCTTCTCCAGCTGCATGCGGAACTCTTCGTGCGAACGGGCCTGGTCGGACAGCGAGGCGAGCGCCGCAAATTTCTCGGTCAGGCCCTTGGCCTCGGCGAACAGCTTGTCGCGCAGCACATCGGCTTCGGACTGGCCCACATCGCGGGTCACCACGGCCTTGGTGTTGCCCACCTGGGCTTCACCACGGGCCTGCGCCATCAAGCGCTCTTCCAGCACCTTGGCGTCCGCCAGGCCCAGCTTCTCGTTGGCATCGGCCTGGGCCTCGATCACGCGCACTTCGGCCAGGCCCTTTTCTTCTTCGCCCTTGGCCTGGGCGATGAGCTTTTCCGCAATGATCTTGGCCTGCACCATGCCTTCGCGCTCGATGGCCGCAGCCGTCACTTCGCGCACCTTGGCGTCCGCCAGGCCGGGCGCTGCGCGCTCGACCTCGATGGCCTCGGCCATCTTCTTCTTGGCCTCGGCGGTCTTGCCGGCGGCCTCCAGCTCGGCCTGGGCCAAGGTGGTCACCTCGATGGCCTTGTGGCGCGATGCCGTTTCATCAGCTTCGGCCTTCTTGACCTGGCGCACCATGTCTTCTTCGGCCTGGGCCTGGGCGGTCAGCACGGTCACCTGCTTCATGCGCTCGGCCTCGGACACCACGCGCACTTCCTTGATGCGTTCCTCTTCCTGGGCCACGCCCTTCTCCACCACCACGCGCTCGCGGATGACGTTGGCAATGCTGGCCTTCTCAATTTCGATGGCCTTTTCCTTCTCGATGCGCTGCAGCTCCACTTCGCGCTGGCGCGAGACCACCTCCAGGTCCTTGGCCCGGGTGACCTTCTCGATCTCGATCACCACCGCGCGCTCGCGGTTCTGCTGCGCTACCGCCACCTCGCGCTGGCGGTTTTCTTCGCGGATATCGAGTTGCTCCTGCGTCTGGATGCGGGCCTGCTCGGCCTTGAGGCGCTCTTCCTCCTGCACCTTCTGGGTCTCGGCCTGCTCACGCGCCTGGATGGTGGCGATCTCGCGCTTTTGGCGGGCTTCGGCATCGGCCTGCTGGCGCTCCAGCGCCAGCATGGCTTCCTTGGTCTCGACGTTCTTCTTGGTCACGGCCAACTCGGCATTGCGTTCGAGCTCGTTGGTGACGATGTTCTGGTTGGCCGTCAGCTCGGTGATCTTGCGAATACCTTCGGAGTCCAGAATGTTGTTCGGGTCCAGCGAGGACTTGGAGGTCTGCTCCAGGTAATCAATGGCCACGTCTTCGAGCACATAGCCGTTCAAGTCGTTGCCGATCACATGGATGATCTGGTCGCGAAAGTCCTGGCGGTTTTCGAACAGCTTCACAAAATCGATCTGCTTGCCCACGGTCTTCAAAGCCTCGGAGAACTTGGCATTGAACAGCTCGTTGACAGCGCCCTTTTCCGAGGCACGGTCCACACCAATGGCCTTGGCGACCTTGAGCACGTCTTCCGGGGTCTCGTTGACACGCAGGTAGAAGGCCACGGTGATGTCGGCCCGCATGTTGTCGCGGCAGATCAGGCCTTCCTTGCCCCGGCGGTCGATCTCCAAGGTGATCAGCGAGATGCGCATGAACTCCTTCTTGTGGATCACCGGCAGTACCATGCCGCCGGTGAACTTCACCTTGGGCTGCGAAGTGGTGTCGTTGATGATCAAGGCCGTGCCCTGGGGCACCTTGATGTAGAAGGCCTTGACCAAGGCAAACAGGCCCAGGATGACGATGAAGATCGATCCGATCACCACCCCGGCGACGATGTACCACTCCAGATTTCCCATATTCATGCGTATCTCCCTATCAATATCGGTCTTAAAAAAACTTGGCGAATGCGGGCCCGCCACGCCTGCGCGCTAGCGGCTCCCTTGGCTCAAACAGGTGGGTGCAACCCCGGAATCTCGCTGCCGTCAAACTCGGCCTTGCTGACCACGCGCCAGGCGTTGTGCTGCGGCAGGTGCTCGATCAGTACGATCTCGGTGCCGCGCGGCAGCTCGCGCTCGGGCGAGCGCATTTGCACATTGAGCCCGCCGCCGCCGTCATCGACGCTGCCATAGCCTTGGCTGGCATTGACCACCCCGCTGCGCACCAGGCCCGTGCGGCCCAGCAGCACCTTGGGCGTCTCAGGCGGTGCAATGCGGGCCACCAGGCCACGCAGCGGCCGCAGCAGCACGACGGTGGCGGCAAAGCCCAGCACCAGCGCGGCCACGGCCAGCACGCTGCCGCTGACCAGGTTGATCAGGGTCCAGCCCTCGGGCATGGGCACCAGGTGGCAGAGCACATAGGAGGCCAGCCAGGACAGCAGCAACAACACCGTCAGGATGACGGTGGCCGGAATGCCGCCCAGCCCCACCTTGAGCAGCAGGCCGGCCAGCGCGCTGACCGAATGCTCCACGCCATGGGCATGGTCGCTGCCATCAAACAGCAGCCACTGGTCCAGCGAATCTGTCTCTACCAGGCCCAGCAGCGCGATCAGCCAGTACAGCAGCATGCACAGCAGCAGTGCACCGAAGATGAAGGTTGGAAAGCCCAGTGCGTAGTGCAAAAAAGCCGACATGGCAGACCCCTCTTGTTGGTGTGCAGCGGCTGGCTAAGGCCTGCGCCGCACTTGTTGTACGTTATTGGGCCAGCCCGGGCCCTGCGCCATCAGCCCTCTTTGGCGCCGCTGCGCTGGGCCTTGAGGCGCTCCAGCACGGACTGCGCATTGCCCGCAGAGGCGGTGATACCGGCAGCGCGCAGCTTGGCGTCGAGCGCGTCTTCGCTGCTGCTTTGCGCCAGCTCGGCGGCGCTCTCCATGCGGGCGCCGCGCTCGGCCTGCTTTTGCTTGATGCGTTCGAGCGAATCGAGCGCCGTCTGCACGCGCGACTGCGATCCGGAATAGCGGCCCGCCACGGTGGCCTGGGCGCGCTGCACGCTCTCGGTGGCCTTGACGGTGTCGGTCTGCTGCTTGAGCCGCTTGATGTGGGACTGCGCCGTCTGGATGGCGCCGCGCAGCTGCTCCACGCTGTGGCTGAAGGCGCTCAGCTGCGCCTCTTCTTCGTCGCGCTGGGCTTCGAGCAAGGCCACCTTGCCGGCCACTTCCAAGGCCAGGGACTCGTCCTGGGTTTCCAGCGCCTTGAGCGCATAGCCTTCGTACTCGGTAATCTTGGCCTGCGTGGTCTGCAGCTTGCCCGCGGCCAGCTTTTGCTTGGCCATGATCTCGGCCAGCGCTTCCTTGGAGCGGTTCAGGTCGTTGTCGGCATCGCGGATCTCCTGGTCCAGAATGCGCAGCGCCTGGCTGTCGGTCACGGTCTCGCCCGCTTCATGCGCGGCACCCCGCAGGGCGGTCACCAGCTTGTTCCATACGGTCATCATGTTCTCCTTGTACTGTGGGTCGTGGGCCTGCAGTCCGTCAGACCTGCGCCAACGTCAGATAGGGTGCCAGGGCTTCGGTGGCCTGGATCACGCTGTCGGCCAGGATCAGGATCTCGGCCAGGATGTCGTCCGTGCTGCTGTTGCCCCGCATCGCGGCAAACATCACATAGCCTTCGCCACCATGGGCCTGCGGCTCCAGCGCCATCGTCGTGAACGGGAACAGCTTTTGCAGGCGCAAGATCTGCGCATTGAGCCCGGCGCCATCGCGCACCTGGTTGGCGGGCCACAAGAAGGCCTCGACCACCAGCTGCTCGCCCGACAGGGCCACATGCACAGGCAGGTCGCCAAAATCGGTCAAGGTAACCAAGACGCTGGCCTCGGCCCCGTCGAACACCTCAATGTGCAACTTGCCCTCGCGGGCCAGCGCCGATGCGCGCAGCTCATCGGCCAGCGCGTGAATCGTGCGGTAGTGGTGCTTGCTGTTTTCCATGCTGCCCTCCTGGTGGTTGATGGCGATTGAACCCGGTTGTGCATGCGGCTGGCGCATCTGTCGCTCCAGCAGATGCAAGACTGCGCTGTACTCCGGGAGTACCCAGACTTCTTTTTTCACCAGGCCCTGCTCCCGCAGCCGTTGGCGGTGCAGGCGCTGGTAGTGGGCTGATGTTTTTTGTTCCATGGGAGACACCATAGCAGTCATCACATGTGATGTGTACATGTAATAGTTTCAATATGTAAATTTTCTTTTGAAATCATAGCGCTACATGACCCATTCAGGCCATGTACAGGCGGTTTGTCCCCCTTGAGACCGTCCTGACCGCTGCCTATCCACACAATGGCCGCATGGACCTGATCGACCTGCACCACGCCCACGCCAGCTTGCAAGACAACGGCGTTGCCACCTTGACTTTCCGCAACGCTGGCAGCCTCAACATCCTGTCGTCGCCGGTCTTGGAGGAGCTTGCCCAGGCGCTGGATACCCTGGCGCAGGATGCGCGCATCCGCGTGCTGGTGTTGCGCGGCAGTGGCGACAAGGCCTTTGTTGCCGGTGCCGATATCAAGGAGATGCGCGCACTCACCCCCGACAATGCGGCCGCCTTCATCACCCGGCTGCGCCGCGTCTGCGAAGGGGCGCGCCAGTTCCCCACACCGGTGATTGCGCGCCTGCCGGGCTGGACCTTGGGTGGCGGCCTGGAGCTGGCCTGCGCCTGCGATATCCGCATTGCCAGCAACCGCGTGCAATGCGGCATGCCCGAGGTGCAGGTAGGCATCCCCTCGGTGATCCATGCCGCCATGCTGCCCCGGCTGATTGGCGCCGCGCGCACGCAGTGGCTGCTGCTGACCGGCGACAACATCGATGCCGCACAGGCACTGCAGTGGGGCCTGCTGGACCAGGTGGTCGCCCCGCAGCGGCTGGACGACGAAGTCGACCGCCTGGCCCGCCAGATGGCCGGCTATGGACCGCAGGCGCTGCGCCAGCAAAAGCGCATGCTGCGTGCCTGGGAGCGCCAGTCGCTGGACCAGGCCATCGACGACAGCGTGCAGGAATTTGCCAACGCCTTCAAAACCGGCGAGCCCCAGGCCTATATGGCCCGGTTTGGCCATCGCTGAGCCCCCGCTAGCGCTGCACCAGCGCCCAGCGCATACACGCCACCCCGCCTAGCCACACGGCGCTGGCTTTCTGGCACTGCACGGCCGCACCCTTGGGTGCCGACCCCGCTGCCGCATGCCCGCGCTGGTCTGGCCGACATGCCCACCGTGGCAACGGGGGCAACGTATTTTTTTTGCCATTTTTTGGCGCCATGGCCACAGGCCAAAACCTGCCCAAAGGGGCTAAAAACAGCGCCGGCCACCACCTGGATGCGGGCACAACCAGAAAAATCACTGACAGATCAAGCATCAATTTGTAACTTGGACTGGATAGATTTTTCTGTGAGGCTTGATAGCCATTACCTTAGACGTTAATAAACACTTACTTTTTACTCGGATACCTATTGAAACACTATTCAGGCATTAATGTCGATTGATATAATCGAATCTCAAGTTGTAAGAACTTTTTTCTATCAATCACCATGCCATCGCATCCAGCACCCCGTCTTCAGGCCCCCATCCTCAGCGCAGCCGTGCTGGGTTTGATGCCGCTGCTGGCTGATGCCCAGCCTCTCCATTCGGGCCTGGCCAGCATCAGCTGGGCCACCTGGGGTCTGGGCCTGTGCCTGGCTGCCCTGCTGCTGATTGTTGCGCTGGAAGCGCTCTACACCTTTCGCCACTACGCCTTCACCCTCAACCGCCTGTTTGCCCGCCAGCGCCCGCTGTATGCCGGTATTGAGCAGGCGCATTGGCCGCACATCACCGTTTTTATTGCAGCGCACAACGAAGAGGCCGTGATCTCCGGCTGCATCGAGGCCCTGCTGGATGTGGACTACCCACGCGAGCGCCTGACGATCATGCCGGTCAATGACCGCTCGACCGACGGCACACGCCAGATCATCGACGGCTATGCCGACCGCCACCCCGGCCGGCTGCAGCTGTTTCACCGCCAGGAAGGGCCCCCAGGCAAAGCTGCCGCCTTGGCCGATGCCACGGCCATCGTCCAGGCCCGGGGCCAGTCCGAGCTGATCGTGGTGTTCGACGCCGACTACCTGCCGGGCAAGAAAATCATCAAGCAGCTGGTGGCTCCCTTTCTTGATCCCGAGGTGGGCGCCGTTATGGGGCGTGTGGTGCCGCAGAATGCGGGCGTGAACCTGCTCACCCGGCTGCTGGATCTGGAGCGCTCTGGCGGCTACCAGGTGGACCAGCAGGCCCGCTACAACCTGGGCGCTGTGGCGCAATATGGCGGCACAGTGGGCGGTATCCGCCTGAGCGCACTGCAGGATGTGGGCGGCTGGACGCCCGAAGTGCTGGCCGAGGACACCGACCTGACCTACCGCCTGCTGCTCAAAGGCTGGCAAACCGCCTACCTGGGCTACGCCGAATGCTATGAGGAAGTGCCTGAGAGCTGGGCCGTGCGTTTTCGCCAGATCAGCCGCTGGGCCAAGGGCCACAACCAGGTGATGACCAAGCTGGGCACCGAGATGCTGACCCGCAAGGGCCTGCGCTGGATGGAGCGGGTCGACGGTATTGCGCTGCTGGGTGTGTTCCTGATGTCGCCCATCCTGCTGCTGGGCTGGTTGCTGGCGCTGGTGTTGACGGTCACCGGCTACGGCATCGGCGCCAACGTGAACATTGCGCTGCTGATGCTGCTGATTGCCACGGGCTTTGCCTGCGTGGGCAACTTTGCCGCCTTCTTTGAAGTGGCCGCTGCCGTGCACCTTGACGGCCACCAGCGCCGCCTGCGCCTCTTGCCACTGCTGTTAACTGGTTTTGTCGTCAGCATGATTGCCGTCTCCAAGGCCACAATCGACGGCCTGCTGCTCGACAAGCTGTTCAAGCGCCAATTCAAATGGGACAAGACCGTGCGCTACCGCCAGGCGCCCGCTGTGCCCGTCTCGCCTGCCCTGCCTGAAGCCCGCGTATGAACGCCCCCTCCTCTCCGCTGCTGTTTGGCAGCATGTGGCTGGTGGTGACCGCTCTGGTTTTTTTGCTGCCGCTGCTGCCCGCCTTGCGCGAGCTGTACTCGCGCAGCGATGCCGATGCCCTGGCCATCGACCCGCTGGACAACGGCCGCACTGACTATGCGGCGCAGCGCATGGCCGAGCAGCTGGGCCTGCTGGAAGCCATGCCCCGTGTCGCGCAATGGCGCCTCGATGACCAGGGGCGCCTGATGGTGCCGCGCGGCCAGGGCCGTTTGATGGCCAAGACCGGGCAGCCGCTGGTGATCGGCTTTCGCTCCCAGCTGCGCGCGCTGGTCTCCAGCGATATGGTCGAGCTGCAGGCCAACAGCAGCGTGCAGCGCGTGCTGCATGCCAAAAGCATCCACTGCCTGGGTCCCGTGCAGCTGGCGCGCCTGACCAGCGCCGAGCGCCATATCGTGCTGGCACCGGGCACCCGCTTTTTTCGCCTGGCAGCCAACTGCGTCTTCACCTGGCCACTCAAGCGCTCGCTCCACTTTCCGCTGCCCGAACTGGGCAACGGCATGCCGTTGACGGAGCTGCAAAAGCGCCACGAAGGCGATCTGCGCATTGCTGCGGGCAGCGTGGTGCAAGGCGGCCTGGTGGTCACGGGCAACCTCTGGATGGAGGAGATGACCGTGGTCGTCGGCCATATCAAGGTGCATGGCAATGCCAGCCTGGCCAAGGGTGCCTGTGTGCAAGGCGCCCTGTTTGTGCTGGGCGACCTGCAGACCAAGGGCAACAACTATGTCGAAGGCCCGCTGTGTGCCGGCAAGCGCCTGCAACTGGGCCCCGAGAGCCAGGTGGGCAGCAAGCAGTGCCCCAGCAGCGTCTCGGCCTGGTCGATTGCGCTGCAGGCCAGTGTGCGGGTTTATGGCAGTATTGCGGCCGTACGTTCCGGACAGGTGGTGCTATGAAAAAACGCAATCTCTGGATCGCCTCGGCGGCCATGGCCTGGCAGGCGCTGGGCGCGGCGCAAACAGCCGAGCCACCAGCACTGGCCGCCTTTGCCACGGGTGACGGCGCCTACTACAGCACCCTGGGCGGCCAGGTGGTGGATCCGTATTTCATCAACAAGGGCTTCATCATTGCGCTGCAGGCCGATGCGCCACTGCAGACCGAGCTGCAGCAGTGGCTGGCCTGGTTGCTGCCTCGCCAGCGCAAGGATGGCGGCTTTGACCGCTTTTGCCCCACGGCCGACAAGGCCTGGCGCAACTGCATGGGCGCCGATGCCGATGACTCGATGGCGGCTACCACCATCGAGATGCTGCACTACGCCACGCAAAAACAATGGCTGGCCAGCGGGCAGCAGGCGGCAGCCCAGCAGGCAATGGCACGCAGCGAGCAACTGCTTGCGCGCCTGCGCAACCCCAAGAACCAGCTCTACAAAGCCTTGCTGGATACCGAGCTGTACTACCTGATGGACAACATCGAGGTCTACGAAGCCTTGCGCGCCACCGAAGGCGCGCAGGCCGGCCCCCGCTCCAAGCAGCTGGCAGCGGCCATGCGCCGCCAGTTCCGCGATGGCAGCGCCTGGAAGCCTGCGCTGCCCGAGTACGACCGCCCGCGCTTTTACCCCCACACCCTGGCCAGCGCCTACCTGTGGCAAACCGGGGTGATCTCCGCAGCCGAATCCGACCGCGCCACCGCCCAATGGCTGGCCCAGCATGGCAGCGCCTGGCTGTCGCGCAGCGAAGACCACTATGCATGGGGCCTGGTTGCATGGAAAATGCGCCAGACCGCACCGATCCAGGCCGCCTGCTGGCGCGCATCGCTGCGGCCCTTCCAGCCCAGCGTGGGCTGGACGGTGCTGGATGCGATGATCGACCAGTCGCTGGCACACACGGGCATTGCCGCGCAGTGCCCGTTTGCGCCAGCTGCCGGACCTGTTGCCAACCCCTGAGGGTGACACCATGAACATGCAACTTCGCTGGAAAAAGTGGCTGGTCGGCGCAGCGGCCGTGCTGTGCGTGCTGGCCGCCATGGCCTGGCACCAGTCGCGCAGCCTCCAGGCCAGCCAGCACTACGCCACCCTCAGCTTGCTGATTCCCGACGCCATGCCCGCCAATGCGCCCCAGGTGCAGATCTGGCGTGAGGCCGCCCGCGAACGTGGGGTACTGCTCAGCCCGCTGCCCATCAGCGAGTGGATGCGTGGCATCCACTACGGCGCTCCTGCGGCGCAGCAGGCGGTGATCGTGCCCGACACCTTCCACCGCAATATCTCGGACGCCGCGCTGCAGACCTTGATCGATGTGGTGCATGCCGGTGGCCAGGCCATGGTGGTGCAAGACGGCGGCCTGCTCGATGAGCGCGGCTATTACAACCGGGGCAGCTCGCGCCTGTCGGCCATGCTCGGCGTGCGCTATGGCGACTACGACACCTACCAGGACCAACTGTCCGACTACGAGGAAATCCGGGGCGCACCGGCCACCATGGAGCTGCTGGGCATACCCCCCGGGCGCTACCTGGACGCCAAGGCCGCGGCCAAGCTCACCGCCATCGATGCCGCCGACCTGGCAGTGCAAGAGCCCGCGTTCCCCAGCTTCATTGCCGGCTACACCAAGGATTCACAGCGCTTTACGGTGCTGAAAACCGACCGGCCCAACGGCCTGCAAGTGCTGCTGCAGTCGAGCAATGGCGATGTGGTGGCCAGCGTCCACCGCTGGGGCCAGGGCCAGGCCATGTTCGTCAACCTGCCGCTGACCTATTTGCTGCAGCGCACCGACGGCATTTTTCTGCATGGCTTTTTAGCCTACTTTGCCCAGCAGGTGGTAGTGCAGCCGGCGCTGCTCGCCTCGCCCAATGGCATTGGCGCCTTGGTGCTGAACTGGCACAACGACGACGGCAAGGCCATCGGCTTTCTGCGCGAGCTGCAGCAGGCCGGTATTTTTGACCACGGCCACCAGTCCATGCACTTCACCGCTGGCCCGGATGTGAATGTGCAAGGCGATGGCCTGGGCATGGACCTGGACTACAACAACGAGGCCCAGCAGATGATCCTGAAACTGCGCAGCCAGGGCCACAGCATCGGCAACCACGGCGGCTGGATCCACAACTATTTCGGCCAGCTGGCGAGCGACAGCAATGGCGACGAGTTCATGCCGTTTCTCGATCTGAACAATGCCTCCGTCACCCAGGCCAACCAGGGCCAGGTGCCCAGGGAATACTCGGCCCCCAATGGCAACCAGCCGCTGTGGACCTATGACTGGATGGCCGAGCACGGCGTGCAAGCCTATTACACGGTGGCCAACGTGGGCATGCCGCCCACGCGGCTGTGGCTGGGCACGCGCCACATCGACAAGGCCTGGGCCTTTCCGGTGCTGACCTATGGCCAGGTGGCCTCGGCCGAGGAAGCCTCGTTCCAGAACATGCCCACCGAGGAATTCGGCCAGTGGCTGCAGCAGCTGGCGCGCTTTATCGAGCAGACCCGCAGCATTCGCCTGAGCTACTTCCACCCCATTGGCGCCGTCGGCTACCTGCCAGCCGTCAAGGCCTATATCGACAGCGTGCAGGCCTGCGTCGATCGCAGGCAGTGCCAGTTCATCTCGATGGGCGAGGCGGCCGACTTTCTAAGCCGCCGTGCCCAGGTGCAATGGTCTGTGCAGGCCCAGGGCGGCGAGGAGCTGCTGAGCGCCAGCCATCCCCAGTCCCTGGCATCAATGGCCTGGACCCTGCCCAAGAAAAAATATGCAGCCGTGCGCGTGCGCGATGGCCAGGCCCAGGTGCAAAGCACCGAGGATGCCTGGCTGGTGCGGGCGCAAGGCGGTACACAACTGCGCCTAGAACTGCGTCGCCAACCATGACCTCCTCCCCTCCCTCCCCTCCCTCCCCGTCCTCCGTGGTCGCCATCATGGGCACCCGCCCAGAAATCATCAAGATGGCGCCCGTGGTGCTGGCCCTGCGCCAGCGCGGCATCACCACCCATGTGCTGCACACCGGCCAGCATGAAGAAATGGCCTGGCCGCTGTATGCGTTTTTCGGCATCGCGCCCCAAGAGGTGATCCGCCTCAAGCGCGAAGTCGCGACCCTGCCCGCGCTGTCCAGCGAGCTGATGGCCGCCATCGGCAGCACCCTGGCCAGCCTCAAGCCGGCCGTAGCGCTGGTGCATGGCGACACCAGCAGCGCCGCAATGGGCGCCATGGCCGCCGCCTACCTGCAGATTCCCGTCGGCCATGTCGAGGCGGGCCTGCGCTCGGGCCGCATTGCCGAGCCCTTCCCCGAAGAGATCAACCGCAGCCTGATCGGCCGCGTGAGCCAATGGCACTTTGCGCCCACCGGCCAGGCCCGCGACAACCTGGAGAAGGAAAACGTGCCCGGCGAGATCTCGGTGGTGGGCAACACCGTGGTGGATGCCGTGCTGCTGGCCGCCCACCATGTGCGCACCCAGCGCGCTGCCGGCCAGCCGGTGGCCAACCCGGACTACCAGTGGTTCATCGACAGCGGTCTGCGCCAGCTGGTGCTGGTGACGGCCCACCGGCGCGAGAACTGGGGCGAACCCATGGCGGAGATTGCCCAATCGGTGGCCCGCCTGCTGGCGCAGCACCCCGATGCCGCTGTGATCTGGCCGCTGCACCTGAACCCGTTGGTGCAGCAGGTGGTGCGCGGCGTGCATGCCGCCAGCCCCGCCGATGTGCAGCGCCGCTGGCGCCTGACGGCCCCGTTGGACTACGCGCCCATGGTCGAGATCATGGACGCCGCCCAGCTGCTGCTGACCGACTCCGGCGGCATCCAGGAAGAAGGCCTGTCCCTGCACAAGCCCCTGCTGGTGATGCGCGATGTGACCGAACGCCCCGAAGTCATCACCTGCGGCGCCGGCCTGCTGGTGGGCACCGGGGCCGAGCGCATTCTCTCGGCGGCCAGCCATGTGCTGGCCACGGGCCAGTTGCCTGGCCTGCCCCCCAGCACCCCCGACAACCCGTTTGGAGATGGCAGCAGTGGCCTGCAGATTGCCGCCGCCATTGCCCGCTATCTGCAACCAACCTCCGCCTGACACCTCCAGAAGAAGACCATGAAAACACGCACCATCCCCACCACCCTGGCCTTGAGCGCCGCTGCCTTGTTGGCACCCGTCCTGGCCTTGGCCCAGGCCGCTGATGCCACGCCCAGCACCACGGTCGCCACCCCACCTGCCGCGCCGCCCACTGCCACCGATGCGCCAGCCGCAGACTTCGAACCCGGCCGCCGGGGCCGTGTCGACGTGGGCATGGGTTTTTCCAGCCTGACCGGCGGCAACAGCAACTGGAACGAGCAGTTCGTGCGCGGCAATGTCGGCCTCAAGCCCGGCACCACCTTGAACTGGGACCTGTCCAGCCAGCGCCATTTCGACGAGCGCGGCACGGTGGGCGCGCTGTCACTCACCCACACGCTCTCGCCCTGGTGGTATGTGTCGGTGGGTGCCAGCTCCGGCTCGGCCGACTTCCAGAACAAGTACCGGGGTGACATCGCCATTTACCGCAAGTGGACCGAGAGCCAGCAATGGGTGACCGGCCTGGCGCTGATGAAATCGGCCAGCCGCGATGGCATCCACCGCGACACCGGCATCACCGCCTCGGTCGCCTACTACTCGACCAAGGACTGGGTGGGCGAAGGCGGCCTGGTCTACAACAAATCCAACCCCGGCTCGGTCGAGGGCTACCGGGGCTTTGCCGCGCTGACCATGGGCCGCGAAAAGCAGCACTACTTCACCGCCCGCATCGACCACGGCAAGGAAGGCTACCTGCCCACCGGCGCCATCGCCAATGGCGCGGGCGACCAGGTCGGCTTCCAATCGACCGAGCTGAGCCTGCAGTGGCGCCAGTGGCTGGGCAAGGACTGGGGCTACCTGGTGGGCGGCCAGTTCTACCGCAACCCCTACTACAACCGCAAGGGCGTCAGCGCTGCGGTGTTCTTCGACTTCTAAGGCAAGGCCATGGCCCCTTTGCGCATGACCCGCCAGCACCGCGGGCTCAGAAGCTATATCTGGACCTGGCAGCACAGCGCCCAGCTGCTGGTGCTGCTGCTGGCCTTCTGGCTGGTGCTGTGGCATGCAGCGCCGCTGCTGATGCACCAGTGGGCCGATGCGCTGGCCTGGGCCTGGCCGCACCTGGGCCTGGGCAGCAGCGACGGGGTGCAGGTCAAGACCACCTCACTGCTCGGGGTGCCGATCGAGGTGGTGCGCACCCAGTTCTATGTGCCGCCGCCCAATCTGTGGCAATGGTGGGGCGGGGCCCTCATGTGCATCGGCCTCATGGTGCTGTCCTTTGTGCTCTCTCGCGAGCGCCTTCCCTTGATTTACGGCTTGCGCATCGTCGCTTTGCTGGGCATGGTCGGTTTGCTGTCCTATGAATTTCTGCCAGCACTGGCCGTGAGCGACGTCAACCGCCTGCTGGCCGATAACATCCTGGACATGGGGCTGGCCATGCTCTGGCTGCTGCCCGCTGTGCATGCGCTGGTGCTCTATATCTTCCCGATCCCCGTGCTGCACAAGGTGGCTGCCACCCTCACCGGCTTGCTGATGCTGGTGGTCAGCATTCCGCTGCAGGCCGCGTCCCTTGCCTGGCTGGCCCAGCAATGCAGCCTGCTGGTTGCCGTTCCGCTCTACATGCTGTTCAGCTTTTTGCCGCAGATTGCGGCCCAGCTGGGCATCTACGGCCTGTTCATGAGCTTTGCACCGGCGCCGGAGCATGGCGGCGCATGAGGGCAACTGGTTTCCAGGGCAACAATTAGCCGACGAGACCCTGTTGGCTTCCACCTGGGCGGACAATGCGCTGTTGCCATGCCCGCATGGCCAACACCCACCTATCGACCATTGGCGTTGCATGACCGGCACGGGCGGCATGGCGGCGCTTCCAAGGAGAAAACAATGCTGTACCTGGTTCGCATGGATGTGAACATTCCCCATGACCTGCCCGCAGAGCAGGCCCAAGAAATCAAGGCCCGCGAGAAGGCCTATTCGCAAGATCTGCAGCGTGATGGCCGCTGGCAACACATCTGGCGCGTGGCGGGCGAGTATGCGAACTACAGCGTGTTCGACGTGGCATCGAACGATGAGCTCCACAGCCTGCTGCAGGGCCTGCCGCTGTTCCCCTACATGAAGATCGCGGTGACGCCGCTGGCCCAGCACCCTTCGGCCATCGCCCAGAACTGAGCGCCACGGCCAGCACTGGCCGGCCCGCTGCTGCAAAACGCACACCCAAAACGGTGTGCGTTTTGCGTTCCCAGGCTCACAGCTGCACGCGCAGCTCGCCCATACCGTCAAACTGCACCAGCACCGCATCGCCAGGCGCGGCCTGCAACAGGCCGCACCAGCTGCCCGTGGTCACCACGGTGCCGGCGCGCAGGCTGCCAAAGTGTGCGGTGGCGTAGCGCAGCCACTGCGGCAACAGCCAGGCCGGGTCCTGCAAGCCGTAGCTGTTTGCAAAATGCTGGGCAGGCTGCGCACCGATCTGCACCGTGCAGCGCTGCGCGGCACCCTCCACCACGCGGTAAGGCTGCCACGCGCCCAGCACCAGCGCGCCATGGCAAAGCAGGTCCGCAGCCTTCAAGGCAGCGGGCGCCTGCAGTTGCTGCTGCCAGCGCGAATCCACAATCTCGATGCTCACGGCCATGGCCTCGACCAGCCGGGCGGCGCTCGCGCCATCCAGTGCGGCGGCTGTGGCGGCATCCACCGGCTCGCCCAGGCGCAGCGCAATCTCCGCCTCAATGCCGCGCAAAAAGAAGGGCGTGGCGCGCAAATCGGCGCCGCCGCCATGCACCCCCTGGGGCGGCAAGGGCGCATGGCCCAAAGGCTGGCTGCGGCTGGGGCCGCCGGATTTCCAGTACAGCGGCGCCTGGTCGGCATCGCCCCAGCGCAGGGCGCGCTCGCGGTGTACGGCTGTGATGTCAGCGGGCGTCAGGCTGGCGGGCCAGCCGCCTGCATCGATAGCAGTGCCGGCCGAGGTGGCGGTCTGCAGCGCCTGGGCCAGTGCGGCGGGTTGGAAGGTCGAAGCGGTATCAGCGGGGTGCATGGCGATCGTTTCCGAAAGTGTAAGTACGCAAATTCTGCATAGCGTAACGGACAGGGGCGCCCGCCCCTGTCACGGCAGCAAAGACGCTAGATGTAAGCAGCGTCCAAGCATGGTTATGCAAAAAATGCATTAGATTTGAATCATCTGGCCTTGGACAAGGGCTATAGAGCGGATTTAAGCTGTGCAGACCTTTTCAACCGCATGGATCGTATGCCGTCCAACAGCACTCCCGCCGTAGCGCAACACGCGCTGCCTTCGTACCTCGACCCCAAGCACCTGGGCCCCTGGGGCAACTACTTGCAGCAGGTCGACCGCGTCACGCCTTACCTGGGCTCGCTGGCCCGCTGGGTCGAGACGCTCAAGCGCCCCAAGCGTGCGCTGATTGTGGATGTGCCCATCGAGATGGACAACGGCACGATCGCCCACTTTGAAGGCTACCGCGTGCAGCACAACCTGAGCCGAGGCCCGGGCAAAGGCGGTGTGCGCTTCCACCAGGATGTGACCCTGTCCGAAGTCATGGCCCTGTCGGCCTGGATGTCAATCAAGAATGCCGCTGTGAACGTGCCCTACGGCGGCGCCAAGGGCGGTGTCCGCGTCGATCCCAAGACCCTGTCCAGGGGTGAGCTCGAACGCCTGACCCGCCGCTACACCAGCGAAATCGGCCTGTTCATCGGCCCGTCCAAGGACATCCCGGCACCCGACGTGAACACCAACGGCCAGATCATGGCCTGGATGATGGACACCTACTCGATGAACACCGGCGCCACCGCTACGGGCGTGGTCACCGGCAAGCCCATCGATCTGGGCGGCTCGCTGGGCCGTGTCGAGGCCACCGGCCGCGGCGTGTTCACCGTGGGCGTCGAGGCCGCCAAGCTCTCCGGCCTGGCACTGCAAGGCGCCAAGGTCGCCGTGCAAGGCTTTGGTAACGTGGGCGGCACGGCAGGCAAGCTGTTTGCTGATGCCGGCGCCATCGTCGTGGCCGTGCAAGACCACACCGGCACCATCTTCAACGCCAAGGGCCTGGATGTCACCGCCTTGCTGGAGCATGTGGCCAACACCGGCGGCGTGGGCGGCTTCAAGGGCGCCGACAAGATGGCCACCGACGACTTCTGGGCCGTGGACTGCGACATCCTGATCCCTGCAGCCCTGGAAGGCCAGATCAATGCCAAGAACGCCGGCAAGATCAAGGCCAAGATGGTGATCGAGGGCGCCAATGGCCCGACCACCACCGAAGCTGACGACATCCTGAACGACAAGGGCGTGCTGATACTGCCCGATGTGATTGCCAACGCCGGCGGCGTGACGGTGAGCTACTTCGAATGGGTGCAGGATTTCTCCAGCTTCTTCTGGAGCGAGGACGAGATCAACGCCCGCCTGGTGCGCATCATGCAAGAAGCCTTTGCCGCTGTGTGGCAAGTCGCGCAAGAGAACAAGGTCTCCCTGCGTACCGCCACCTTCATCATCGCCTGCCGCCGCATTCTGCATGCGCGCGAAGCACGCGGTCTGTACCCATAAAGTCAGCGCTATTCCACGTATTGCAAGCGGCCTTCGGGCCGCTTTTTTTTGCGCCCTGCTTTCACACCCGCAAAGCATGGCTTTCGCAAGTGCGAAGGCCCAATCCGCCCTTGTGCAGGCAAACCCCATCACGCCCGCCAGCGCGACTGCCTATGGTGAACGCCTAAGCATAAATACGGAGACATCGCCATGCGCATTGCACGCCGCCGCACCCTTGCGGCTTTGCTGCTTTCACCGCTGCTAGCGCTGGCGGCTGACTGGCCGTCCCGCCCCATCACCATCGTCGTGCCCGCCGCTGCGGGTGGCACCACCGATATCGCCGCGCGCCTGCTGGCCCAGAAAATGGGCCCATCCCTCAAGACCAGCGTTATCGTCGAGAACAAGGCCGGTGGCGGCGGCAGCATCGGCACCGGCTATGTGGCGCGGGCCAAGCCCGACGGCTACACCCTGCTGATGGGCAATATCGGCCCGGTCGCGATCAACTTCAGCCTGTACAAAAAGCTGGCCTACGGCCCCAACGACCTGCGCGGCATCACCAATGTGATCTCGGTGCCCAACATCCTGGTGGTGCATGCCAACTCCCCCATCCAGAACGTGCAGCAGCTCGTGGCCCTGGGCAAGCAAAAGCCGCTGACCGCTGCCACCTCGGGCGTGGGCCAGTCGCCGCATATGTCCACCGAGCTGTTCCGCCAGCAGACCGGGCTGGATGTGACCCTGGTGCCCCACAGCGGCGCGGCACCGGCCGTCACCGCGCTGCTGGGCCAGCAGACCGATTTCATGATCGACAACCTGCCCAGTTCGATGCCGCACATCCAGTCGGGCAAGTTCCGGGCCCTGGCCATTACCAGCCGCGAGCGCTCGGCCCAGCTGACCGATGTGCCCACGATGCGCGAGGCCGGTGTGGCCATGGATGTGACCGCCTGGTTTGACCTGCTGGCCCCCGCTGGCACGCCTGACGCCATCGTCAACCGCCTGCAGCAGGCAGCCCATGAGGCACTGCAAAGCGCCGACATCCGCCGCACCTTTGCCGAGCTAGGCGGTGTGCCCGGCGGCGAGACGGCGGCCGAGCACGATGCCTTTATCGCGCAGGAGCGCAAGCGCTGGGCCGAGATTGTCCGCGCCGCCAACCTGTCCCTGGACTGATTTTTTTCGCTCGTTTTTTTGGTATGTCTGACACCTCTTCTTTCCAACTCGCCCAGCCCTTTGGCTCCATCCCCGCCATGGTTCTGGCCCAGGCCCAGGAGCGCCCCGAGCACACCGCCCTGGTGCTGGGCGCCACGCGCCTGAACTACGACCAGCTGGCCCAAGGCATGCGCCAGGCCGCGTGCGCGCTGCAGCAGCAAGGCCTGCAAGCCGGCGATGTGGTCGCCATCTGCGCCAGCAGCTCGGTGCCCTATGTGCTGGCCTATTTGGGCGCCCTGCAGGCCGGTGTGGTGGTGGCACCGCTGGCCCCTTCTGCTACGGCTGAGCACCTGAGCGCCATGCTGGACAACGCCGAGGCCAAGCTGCTGCTGCGCGATGCCGAGGTCGCCGCCCAATGGCCCCTGGCCAGCACGGCGGAGCGCCCCTGCATCGCGCTGGACGATGCCACGCAGGCAGGCACGCCCTGGAGCGACTGGCTGGCCCAGGTGCCCGCCGGCCAGGAGCCCCAACCCGTGCAGCCCACGCCGCAGTGGCCGTTCAACCTGATCTACTCCTCGGGCACCACCGGCGTGCCCAAGGGCATTGTGCAAAGCTGGGGCATGCGCTGGTCGCATGTGAACCGCGCGGTCACCAACGGCTATGGGCCTGATGCGGTATCGCTGTGCGCGACGCCGCTGTACTCCAACACCACCTTGGTGGCAGCCTTGCCCACCTTGGCGCTGGGCGGCACCTTGGTGCTGATGCGCAAGTTCGACGCGGCCCAGTACCTGCAGCTGGCCCAGCAGGAGCGCGCCACCCACACCATGCTGGTGCCCGTGCAGTACCAGCGCCTGCTCGACTGCCCGGCGTTTGACCAGACCGATCTGCACTTGCTGCAGCACAAGTTCTGCACCAGCGCGCCCTTCAAGACCACGCTCAAGGCCGAGGTGCTGCGCCGCTGGCCTGGCCGCCTGATCGAGTACTACGGCATGACCGAAGGGGGCGTGCGCTGCGAGCTGCACTGCCACCAGTTCCCCGACAAGCTGCACACCGTCGGCCGCGCCGGTCCTGACGCCGATCTGCGCTTTATCGACGAGGACGGCCAGGAGCTGCCCCAAGGCGCGCAGGGCGAGATCGTCGGCCGCTCGGCCGGCATGATGACCGGCTACCACCGCCAGCCCGACAAGACCCGCGAGGCCGAGTGGATCAGCCCCAGCGGCGAGCGCTTTATCCGCAGCGGCGATGTGGGCCAGATGGATGCCGATGGCTTCATCGTGCTGGGCGACCGCAAGAAGGACATGATCATCACCGGCGGCTTCAACGTCTACCCCAGCGATATCGAGGCCGTGATGCTGCAGCACCCCGAGGTGCGTGAGTGCGCGGTGATCGGTGTGCCGTCTGAGGCCTGGGGCGAGAGCCCCGTCGCCTATGTGGTGCCCCAGCCCGGCAGCAGCCCCCAGCCGGCCGAGCTGCAGCAGTGGCTCAACAGCCGCGTGGGCAAGACCCAGCGCGTGGCCGACCTGGTCATCCACACCCAGCTTCCGCGCAGCGAGATCGGCAAGGTGCTCAAGCGCGAGCTGCGCACGCTGTATGCGAGCCAGACCAGCCAGCCCGTAGCCTGACCGCCAGCCAACGCCCGACCCACAACAAGACCAGGAGACACAACTTGAACCATCGCCACCCTACTTCCACCCGGCGCAGACAGCTGGCTGGTCTGCTCTCCTGTTGGGTTGTGGCCAGCAGCACGCTGCTGGCGGGCACGGCCCATGCAGCATCCTGGCCGACCAAGCCGATCCAGCTGGTCATCCCCTACCCGCCGGGCGGCAGCGCCGATCTGCTGGGCCGGCCGCTGGCCATGCAACTGCAGCAGCAGCTGGGCCAGCCGGTGGTGCTGGAGTACAAGCCCGGCGCGGGCGGCACCCTGGCCTCGCAGTATGTGGCGCGCGCCAAGCCCGATGGCTACACGGTGCTGATGGTGCTGGCCGCGCACGCCATCAATGACAGCCTCTACCCCAAGCTGCCCTATGACACCCGCAAGGACTTTGCGCCTGTCTCCTTGGTGGCCAATCTGCCGATGATTGTGGTGGGCAGCAGCAAGCTGCAGGCCAAGAACATTGGCGAGCTGGTCAAGGCCGCCCAGGCAGCGCCGGAGCGTCTCACCTATGGCTCAGCCGGCAATGGCAATACCGGCCACCTGGCCGGCGCGCTGTTTGCCAGCACGGCCGGCGTCAAGATGACCCATGTGCCCTACAAGGGCAGCGCTGGCGTGGTCAATGCCATGCTGGCCAGCGATATCGACCTGACCTTTGACAGCATCTCCACCTCGATCCCACATGTGCGCAGCGGCAAGCTCCATGCGCTGGCCGTCACCAGCGCCAAACGCTCGGCGCTGGCGCCAGAAATCCCCACGGTGCAAGAGCAGGGCATCAAGGACTTTGACATCAACGGCTGGTATGCGGTGATCGCCCCGGCAGGCACCCCGGCCGAGGTCACTGGCAAGCTCAGCCGCGAGATTGCGACCGCGCTGCAAAACCCGGCGCTGCAATCGCAGCTGGCGGCCAGCGGCTATGAGCCGGTGGGCTCCACGCCGGAGGCGCTGGGCGCCCATATTGAGCGCGAGATGACGCGCTGGGCCGCAGTGGTCAAAGCCACTGGCGCACGCATCGAGTAAGAGCGCGGACGCATAAAAAATGCCCTGGCAAGCCAAGGCATTTTTGTGGGGGTAGCAAACGCTATCAGCGGCTTTGGCGCGCGGTGGCCTGGGCTTCCAGCGCAGCGCGCAGCGCCTCGTCGTTGTTGCCCTGCTCGCTGCCAGCGTCCGGAGTCACCTTGCGCAGCAGGCCGGTGATGCGGCCCGAGTTCTGCATCAGGCGATTGGCATACAGCGCGCCAGCACCGGAGTTGCGGGTGTTGTTCCAATCCCCTTCGCCCTGGTTGACGCTGAAGTTCATCCAGAAGGCACGCACCGATTCGCTCGATGTGCCACTGCGCATTTTCACGCACTGGGTCTTGCCGGTGTCCGCGCCGCGGATGATCTGCTCACAGGCGAACAGACCATCGTAGGACACGGTCATGCCGCTGCCGAACGACGAGCCGCCGGTGATGCGGGTCAGCTGCATGGTCTCGGTCTCGATATTGCCGTTGCTGTCGCCATAGACCAGGCTCCACAGGCCCAGCAGGGAGGCGGGCGAGTTGTCATAGCCAAACTGGTAACGCTTGATTTCCTTCTCGCCCTCACCCGGCAGGGTGATGTAGCCGAGGGTGCCGCTGACAAAGCGGATGCGCACATTGCCGGGGCTGCCGCGCTCCACACCGCTGCGATCGCCACTGCCCAGGAAACGGCCGCCTTCGAAACGGCCTAAGGTGGTCGTCAGCTCGCTGTTGTCATTCAGGCGCCCGGTGGCCATGTAGAAGGTGGGCTGGCCGCTGCTTTCATAGGCATAAACCTGCATCACCAGCACGTCGTTTTGCACATCAACGGCAAAACCCCGGCCGGGCCGACCGTTGACTTCATCAGAGATGATCCAGGTGCCGCCTTGCGGCACATAGGCCTGGGCCATGCCGGTCAGGGCCAAGGCGGCCCAGGCAATCGTGTGCTTGAATTTGAACATGTCGGACTCCTGTGGTCGTTGCGCCGCCACTGCGGCGCGGTAGTGCAGGGAGTATATCGACGAGATTGCGGAGGTCTGTGTCAGAAAGTGTCCTGCCCGGCACCCCGCGCAGAGCGCTTTTCAGGAAACGCTTTGCAGGCGCTGCTGGGCCTGCTGGTGGCGCTGCAAGGTCTTGTGGGCCAGTGCAATCACCGGCGCATCAACCATGCGGCCCTCCACCACGCAAACCCCGCCTTGCGCGGCCTCGGCGGCCGCCAGCACCTGCTGGGCACGCTGCAGCTGCGCATCCGTCGGCGCAAAGGCCGCATTGATGGGCGCCACCTGCATCGGGTGGATGCTGAGCTTGCCGCCAAAGCCACCGCGCAACGCACGCGCCGCATCGGCCTGCACCACGGCTGCCTCCTGGGTATTGACCGTCACCCCGTCGATGGGCGCGGGCAGCTGGGCACGGCGCGCGGCCAGCACCACCGCCAGGCGCACGGGCACCAACTCGCTCTCGTCTTCGGCGCAGGCCATGCCGGCATCCACCTGAAAATCCAGGTGGCCAAAAGCCAGACGCAGCACACGCGGTGCGCCGGCAATGGCATCGATGGCATGCAGGCCGGCCACCGATTCGATGATGGGCACCAGCACCCCTTGCGTGCCCAGCGCGGGCAGCAGCAGCGCCATCGCTTCGGCCGCCTCGGCCTTGGGCAGCACCACGCCAGCAGCGCCCTGCGCCACCAGCTGCGCCAGTGCCAGCACATCGCCATCAAACCAGGGCGTGCCATGGGCATTGATGCGCACCAGCACCCGGCTGCGCTCTGCCGCCTGCAGCTGGCCAAAGGCGGCCAGCAGGGCGCTGCGTGCACCCTCCTTGTCCTGCGGTGCCACCGCATCTTCCAGGTCCACGATCACCGCATCTGCCCCACTGGCCAAGGCCTTGGCAATGCGCTCGGGGCGGCTGGCCGGTACAAACAGCCAGGAGGTGGCGCTGGCCAGCGGGTGCGTGTTGAGAGTCATGTCCATCGATCTTCCGTTTGTCAAAACGCAGGGGCCCAAAGGCCCCTGTCTGCTTCTTCGCTATCGGCCTTATTCAGCCGTCACACCCGCCGCCTTGATCACTGTGTTCCAGCGCTTGACTTCAGATTCCAGCAGGGTCTTGAGGCTTTGCGGCGTGGCGCGGTCCGGCGTGACCAGCTCGCTGCTCAAATCGGCAATGCGCTGCACCACCACGGGGTCCTTCAAGGCCACATTCAGGGCGGTGTTGATCTTGGCAACCACCTCGGCCGGCGTGCCCTTGGGGGCATACATGCCGTGCCAGACCTTGACGTCAAAGCCCTTCAAGCCCTGCTCGTCGAGCGTGGGGATCTGCGGCATGGCAGTCAGGCGCTGGGGCGTGGTCACGCCAAACACCTTGACTCGGTTGCCGTCCTTGATGACCGGTGCGGTCTGCGTGGTCTGGTCGCAGAGCAGATCGACCTGGCCGCCCATCAAGTCATTCATGGCCGGGCCCGCACCCTTGTAGGGCACGGTGGTGAGCTTGACGCCGGCCTGGTACGCAAACAGCATGCCGCAGAGCTGCGAGACCGCACCAATGCCGGCATTGGCCAGCGAGACCTTGTCCTGGTTGGCCTTCACATAGGCCAGCAGCTCTTGGAAGTTGTTGGCCGGAAAGTCCTTGCGCGACAGCAGGGTCATCGGCACATCCAGCACCTGGCCGATGTACTCAAAATCCTTCAGCGGGTCGTAGGGCAGCTTTTTGTACAAGGATGGCGCGGTGGCCATGCCCATGTGGTGGATCAGGATGGTGTAGCCATCGTTCTTGGCCCGGGCCACGCGGGCCGGAGCAATGGTGCCGCCCGCGCCCACGGTGTTTTCCACCACCACCGTCTGGCCCAGCGATTTGCCCATCGGAATGGCCAGCATGCGGGCCACCACATCGGTGGGGCCACCGGCCGAGTAGGGCACCACCATCACCACCGGTTTGGTCGGCCAGTCCTCCGCCTGGGCGTTGAGGTGCAGGCCCAGGCCGGCACAGGCCATCAGGGCGGCGACGGCCGTCGAATTGAGCAAGCGAAAGCGCATTCTTGTCTCCTTGTCGTGGGAGGGGTACATGGCCCTTCCCGGTAGGGGAAAGGGGGCTTGTCCAGCCCCCTGCATCACAAGCGCCGACTGGCGGCGCTGCTGCTTTCTTTATACGGCCACCAACAGCTTTTCGACCCTGGTCCATTCCCGTACTTGCCAGAGTTTTTGCACCGATTGCTGCATCTGCGCAGCGGGCACGGCGCGGCTGAAAGCGCCCAGGCGCAGGGCCTTGTCGGTCAGCTCTTCGCGGCTGAGGGTGTTGCCCGGGTCGCCCTTGGGCTCGTCCACCCGGCCTTCCAGCACGCGGCCATCGGTGGTGGTCACGGTGACCTTGCCAATCCAGCGCTGGGGGTAGGCGCCGTCCACCTCGGGGTCCAGCACCATGCGCACCTTGTCGCGCAGCAGCATGGTGTCTTCGGCGCGGAATTCATCGTCAAACTCGTTAAGGCCGGCAAAGCCAAAGCGCGCAGCCAGCGCCAGCACCGTGCCCATGGAGAACTTGCTCTGGTGCACCGTGGTCGGGTCCACCACGGGGCCCAGCACATCGATCGCGGCCTGGTGTACATGGGTCACCACCTCGGCAATGTCCGACACCTTGAGCTGGTGGGCGCGCACCACCTGCAGCAGCGCATCGGCGGCCGGGTGGGTGTGGCGGCAGGAGGCATGCCATTTGAACGAGGTCTCGGGCGTCGCCCAGCGTGTGCCCAGGCCATCGATGAGGCGGGCCGGGTCGCTGTCGCTGGACATTCCCGCCGCCATGCCCTGCGGGCCGCAGAAAATGTCGGCTGCGCCGGTGAAACCATCCTTGGCCAGGTAGGCGGCCATCAGGCCGGCACCGGCGGCATGCGCCGTGTGCAACTGCTTGCTGTCGGCAGCGGTGCGCAAAAACTCCCACAGGCCGGCCGATTGGGTGCCGGCCGAGCCAAAGGCATGCAGCATTTGCTGCGCATTGAGACCCAGCAGATGTCCCACGGCGGCCGCTGCGGCCAAGGTGCCGGCCGTGCCGGTGGTGTGGAAGATCTTGTAGTGCGAGCGGCCCAGAAACTCGCCCACGCGGATGCCCACTTCATAGCCGGCGATACAGGCGGTCAGCAGCTCCTTGCCGGACTTGCCCAGCGCCTGCGCCACGGCCACGGCCGGGGGGAAGACGACGGCTGCCGGGTGGAACACCGAGCCGTTGTGCACATCGTCCTGCTCGGCCACATGCGAGGCAGCGGCATTGGCCATCGCAGCCAGATAAGGGCTGCTGCTGCGGCCCTCGGGGCCAATCACCTCGGCCGGGCCTTGCGCGGGGCCTTGGCCCAGCGCAAAGCGGGTAATGCTGGCCACGGGGCGGGCGTTGTGGCCGGCCACCACCGAGCCAAACCAGTCGACCCAGAGGTCTTCGGTTTTCTGCAGCACGGATTCGGGGATGTCGCTGTATTGCAGCTCGGCCGCAAAGCGGGCCAGTTGGGCGGCGGGCGTGGGTTGTGTGGTTGGTGTCGTCATGTTCTTTTTTCTCCAACAGAAAGCATCAAAGGCCGGAGGCCTTGCGCACTGCTGCCAGCGCATCGGCCGGCAGCTGCAGCGCATCGAGGATGGCAGCCGTGTGCTCGCCCACCGCCGGCACCGCGTCCATGCGGTAGTCGTACTGGTTGTTGCGCCCGGGCGGCAGCAAGGCCGGCACGGCGCCCACGGGCGTGTCCACCTGCGCAAAGCGCTGGCGTGCCAGCAGCTGCGGGTGCGCCCACAGGCCTGCCATGTCATTCACATGGGCGTTGGCAATGCCGGCATCGTCCAGGCGCTGCACCACATCGCTGGCCTTGAGCGCGCCAAAGATGCGCACAATCTCGGCCTGCAGCTCGGCGCGGTTGGCATTGCGCTGGGCATTGCTGTCAAAGCGCTTATCGGTCGCCAGTGCGGGTGCCAGCAGCACCTGGTCGCAGAAGATCTTCCACTCGCGCTCGTTTTGCAGGCCCAGCATCACCGTGCCGCCATCGCCAGCCACAAAGGGGCCATAGGGGTAGATGCTGGCGTGCGATGCGCCGGTGCGCGGCGGGGGCGCTGCGCCTTCGAACGCGTAGTACAGCGGGTAGCCCATCCACTCGCCCAGTGCTTCGAGCATGGACACATCGATATGGCTGCCCTCGCCCGTTTTGCCGCGCAGCAGCAGGGCCGAGAGGATATTGGTATAGGCATACATGCCCGCCGCAATGTCGGCCACCGAGATGCCCGATTTGCTTGGCGTCTCGGGCGTGCCGGTCACCGACAGAAAGCCCGCCTCGCTCTGGATCAGCAGGTCATAGGCCTTCTTGTCGCGGTAAGGGCCGTTGTCGCCATAGCCGCTGATGTCGCAGACGATCAGGCGCGGAAATTCTGCATGCAGGGCCTCGTACGACAAGCCCATGCGCGCCGCAGCGCCCGGCGCCAGGTTCTGCAGCAGCACATCGGCCGAGCCCAGCAGCTGCTTGAGCGCCTCCAAGGATGCCGCATCCTTCAGGTCCAGCGCCAGGCTTTCCTTGTTGCGGTTGAGCCAGGTGAAATGCGAGGACTGGCCGCGCACCCGGCTGTCATAGCCACGCGCAAAATCGCCGCTGCCCGGCCGCTCCACCTTGATGACGCGCGCGCCCAGATCGGCCAGCTGCCGCGCGCAAAAAGGCGCAGCCACCGCGTGCTCCAGCGATACGACGGTGATCCCGTCCAATGGTCTGGTCATGAAGACTCCGGTTGTCTGTTTTTCTCGCTGCGCTGCGCCATCAGAAGGAGCGCGGCAGGCCCAGAATGTGCTCGGCCACGTAGGAGTAAATCAGGTTGGTGGAGATGGGCGCCACCTGGTACAGGCGCGTCTCGCGGAACTTGCGCTCGATGTCGTATTCGCAGGCAAAGCCAAAGCCGCCGTGGAACTGCAGGCAGGCATTGGCCGCCTCCCAGCTCGCCTTGGCAGCCAGGTACTTGGCCATATTCGCCTGGGCGCCCATCGGCTCGTGTTTGTCGTACAGCTCGCAGGCTTTCCAGCGCATCAGGTTGGCCGCTTCCACCTCGATGAAGGCGTCAGCAATCGGGAACTGCACGCCCTGGTTCTGGCCAATCGGGCGGCCAAACACCTCACGGTCGCGCACATAGTTGGTCACCCGGTCAAGAAACCAGTAGCCGTCGCCAATGCACTCGGCCGCGATCAAGGTGCGCTCGGCGTTGAGGCCGTCCAGGATGTACTTGAAGCCCTTGCCTTCTTCGCCGATCAGGTTCTCCTCGGGGATCTCCAGGTTCTCGAAGAACAGCTCATTGGTCTCGTGGTTGACCATGTTCAGGATGGGGCGCACGGCCATGCCCTTTTTCTCGGCCTCGCGCAGGTCGACCATGAAGATCGACATGCCTTCGCTCTTTTTCTTCACATCGGCCAGCGGCGTCGTGCGCGCCAGCAGGATCATGAAATCGCTGTGCTGGATGCGGCTGATCCACACCTTCTGGCCGTTGATGACGTACTTGTCGCCCTTCTTTACCGCCGTGGTCTTGATCTTGGTGGTGTCGGTGCCGGTGGTGGGCTCGGTCACGCCCATGGATTGCAGGCGCCATTCGCCGCTGGCGATCTTGGGCAGGTACTTTTCCTTCTGCGCGGTCGAGCCATGGCGCAGCAAGGTGCCCATGTTGTACATCTGGCCGTGGCAGGCACCAGAATTGCCGCCGCAGCGGTTGATCTCCTCCATGATCACCGAGGCTTCCGTCAGGCCCAGGCCCGAGCCGCCGTATTCCTGCGGAATCAGCGCCGCCAGCCAGCCGGCTTTGGTGAGCGCTTCGACAAAGGTTTCGGGGTAGGCACGCGCCTCATCGACCTTGCGGAAATACTCATCGGGGAACTCGGCGCAGAGCGCGCGGATGGCATCGCGGATTTCGGGGAAGTTGTTGGAGCCGGTATGTTCGATCATGTGGTTCTACTTGGGACGGTGGGGGTGGCTGCGCGCTGTTGAGCGCCTGCACCACCCGCCGGAGTTAGCGGGGTTGAGAGCGCGTTTTCAGCGGATCGTGGCGGTGGCCTGCATCGTCAGCCAGCCTTCGTGGTCATGCGCCCAGAGCTTGATGGTCTTGCCATCCTCCTGGGGCTGGCCCAGCACCGTAAAAGGGTGCAGATCAAAGGTCGGGCGAATGGCCTTGAACGAGAAGTCGGTCAGCACGGCACCGGGCGCATTGCGGCGCAGCAGATCGACCAGCAAGGTCGCTATCAGCGGGCCATGCACGATGAGGCCGGGGTAGCCCTCTTCCTGCGTGACATAGCTGCGGTCGTAGTGGATGCGGTGGCCGTTGAAGGTGAGCGCCGAGTAGCGGAACAGCATCACCGGATCGGCGTTGATCTCGCGCTTCCAGGCGGCCTGGGTGTCGGCTGCGGTGGGCTGGGGGACCGGGTCGCTGGGCTGGGCAGCGGCGCGGTAGACGATATCGTGCTCTTCGGTCAGCGCCAGGCCGCTTGCATTGCTATAGCTGTGCTGCACCAGCACAAACAGCAGCTCACCCGAGCGGCCCACCTTGTGGTCCACCGAGGCGATGCGCGAGACGCGCTCGACGCGCTCGCCAATGCGCAGCGGGTTGTCCGCCTGCCACTGCAGGCGGCCGCCCGCCCACATGCGCCGGGGCAGTGGCACCGGGGGCAAAAAGCCACCACGCGCCGGGTGGCCGTCCAGCCCCAGCAGGCTTTGCCGCGCCATCGGCAAAAAGTTCATCCAGTGCCACAGCGGCGGCAGGCTGTCGCCGTCCTGGGCCGGGGCGTCATCACGGTCCAGGGTAGCGGACAGGCCGGTCACGGCCGTGCGGGCCACCAGGTCCTGCAGGGTCTCGGATTGGTCGATCCAGCTTTGCAAATGGGCAACCTGCTCGGTGTTGAGCGAGGCGGCAGAAGGTTCAGGGGTTTGCGACATGGTGGCACTGTCGCAGGCTCGGCCACCCAGCGCAATCGCAGAGATTGGAACCTCTCCTTTTACAGCGGTGAAGACAGCGGGTTAACGCTGATAAATGAACCTGCGGTTTCAGTTTGCCAAAGCCCTGCCTACGCATTTGCGAATTGGCAATGCGCTTAATGGACGGCATGCTGGTGGCATTCATCTACACACACAGATCCAAGGAAAGCAGACATGTCCACCATGCTCGAAGGCAAAGTCGTTATCGTCACCGGTTCTGGGGGTGGCATAGGCCGTGATATGGCGCTGGCCATGGCCCAGCAAGGCGCCAAGGTGGTGGTCAACGACATCGGCACCTCCACCACCGGCGAAGGCCATGACGACGGCCCCGCGCAAAAGGTCGTCAACGAGATCAAGGCCGCCGGTGGCGACGCCGTGGCCAATACCGACACGGTCTCGGACGCCAATGCTGCCGCCAAGATCGTGCAGTGCGCGCTCGACAGCTTTGGCAAGCTCGACGGCATCGTCAACAACGCCGGCATCCTGCGTGACCGCTTCTTTCACAAGATGAGCGTGGACGAGTGGGACGCCGTCATCAAGGTCCACCTCTACGGCAGCTTCTATGTGGCGCGCGCCGCTGCCAACCATTTCAAGGAGCAGGAGAGCGGTGCCATGGTGCATATGACCAGCACCTCCGGCCTGATCGGCAACCTGGGCCAGGCCAACTACTCGGCCGCCAAGCTGGGCATCGTCGCGCTGTCCAAGAGCATTGCCTTGGACATGGCCAAGTTCAATGTGCGCAGCAACTGCATCTCGCCCTTTGCCTGGAGCCGCATGATCGGCTCCATCCCCACCGACACGCCCGAGCAGCAGGCGCGCGTGGACAAGCTCAAGCAGATGACCCCCAACAAGATTGCGCCGCTGGCCGTCTACCTGCTGAGCGAGCAGGCCCAGGACGTGAACGCCCAGGTGTTTGCCGTGCGCAATAACGAGATCTTCCTGATGAGCCAACCGCGCCCGCTGCGCTCGGTGCACCAGGGCGAAGGCTGGACCCCGGAGGACATCGCCTCGCATGCGATGCCGGCGCTCAAATCGTCGTTTGTTCCGATGGAGCGCTCGGGCGAGGTGTTCAGCTGGGATCCTATCTAAGCTACCCCCTGTGCGGCGTTGCCGCTTCCCCCTAAAGGGGGACGGCACCCTCCGGGCGGGGCGGCCCTTCGTCGGTGCCAGTTTGTACGTGTGCGCCAGTTTTGAGCATGGCGTACGGTAGGTCGAGCGGTATCGAACAACGTAGCCCAGTAGGTGTGCTCTGCCAGTTTCATAGATGCCCCCTGGTGGCCTTGCAAGAACACCAAAACACCCATCCATAACGCTCACCCTGCCGTCGCACGACAACAACCCCAGATACAACGACCATGACCATCAACTACCAGCAACTCAAGGCCCGGCCGTTTGCGCCGGTGCACCAGGATTTTTCGCAGCGCGACACCATGCTGTATGCGCTGAGCCTGGGCGTGGGCAATGACCCGCTCGATACCCGCAATCTGCCGCTGGTCTACGAGGGCATGGACCAAGCGCTGCAGGCGCTGCCCACGATGAGCTCGGTGCTGGGCTATCCGGGCTTTTGGGCCAAGGAGGCGGACACCGGTATCGACTGGGTCAAGCTGGTGCATGGCGAGCAGCGCACCACCATCCACCAGCCGCTGCCAGCCGATGGCAAGGTGGTGGGCAAGACCAAGGTCACGCGCGTGATCGACAAGGGGGCCGGCAAGGGCGCGATTGTGGTGAGCGAGCGCAGCCTGGAAGGCGAAGATGGCACGCTGTACGCCACCCTGGAGCAGGTCACGTTCTGCCGGGGCGACGGCGGCTACAGCGAGGCGCTGGGCGGCCAGCCCAGCGATGCCTCGCTGCCGGCGCTGACCCCCACGCCTGACACTGCCCCGCGCTGGACCTACAGCCACACCATCCGGCCTGAGGCGGCCCTGCTCTACCGCCTGATGGGCGACTACAACCCCTTGCATGCCGACCCGAAAGTGGCCCAGGCCGCTGGCTTTGACAAGCCCATCCTGCACGGCCTGGCCACCTACGGCATGGTCTGCCATGCGTTGGTGATGACGGCCTGCAACGGCGATGCCAGCCTGCTGCGCAGCATGCATGCGCGCTTTTCTTCGCCGGTGTTCCCCGGCGAGACCCTGCGCACCGAGGTCTGGCAAGCGGGTGATGCGCTGCAGTTCCGCGCACTGGTGGTTGAGCGCGGCATTGTCGTGCTCAGCCATGGCAACGCCAGCGTGGCCGCCGCACAGCCATGAGCGCGGCCCAAGGCCGGCCCATCGCGCTGGCCGATCTGGACCTGGCGCAGCTCATCCGCGCCGGCGATACCGTCGTCTGGGGCCAGTCGGCCGCCGAGCCGCTGTCGCTGATCCAGGCCTATGTGGCCCAGCGCCAGCGCTTTGCCCGTACCCGCGTCTTTCTGGGCATTGGCGGCGCAACCACCTTGCAGCCCGCGCATGCCGATGCCATCGACATGCGCGGCTATGCCGCTGGCGGCTCGCACCGCGCGCTCGGCATGGCCGGCGTGCTCGATCCGATTCCTTGCCATTACTCACAAATACCGCAGCTGATCGCCAGCCGCCGCATCGCCATTGATGTGGTGTTTGTCCAGGTCTCGCCCCCCAATGCGGATGGCGAATGCAGCCTGGGCCTGGCGCATGACTACCTGGTGACCGCGATGCGCCATGCGCGCTGCGTGATCGCCGAAGTGAATGCCGATGTGCCCTGGGTCACAGGCGCCAGCCTGCGCCTGGCCGATGTCGATGCCTGGGTGCAGAGCGACCAACCTGTCGTCGATGTGCCCGCCGGAAAAATTGGCCCCGCTGAAGAGGCGATAGCGCAGCTGATCGCCAGCCGCGTCGAAGACGGCGCCACCTTGCAGCTGGGCATTGGCAACCTGCCCGATGCCGTGCTGCAGGCGCTGCAAGGCCACCGTGATCTGGGGGTGCACAGCGGCACCATCGGCGACCGCGTGGCCGACCTGGTCGAGGCCGGCGTGATCACCAATGCGCGCAAGGGCATCGATGCGGGCATCAGCGTCACGGGCCTATTGATGGGCAGTGCCCGCACCCGCCGCTGGGCGCATAACAACGGCGCGCTGCGCATTGCCGGCACCGACTACACCCACAACGCCCGGGTGTTGGGCCAGACCCAGAAGCTCACCGCCATCAACTCGGCGATCGAGGTCGACCTGAGCGGCCAGATCAATGCCGAGGTGGTGGCCGGCAAGTACCTGGGCGCGGTCGGCGGTGCGATGGACTTTTTGCGTGCCGCTGCCGCCTGCGATGGCGGCCTGCCGATCGTCGCGCTGCCCTCTACCGCGCGCGGCCAGTCGCGCATCGTGGCGCAACTGTCCGGCCCGGTCTCCACGCCGCGTGCCGATGCCGGCCTGATCGTCACCGAGCATGGCGTGGCCGACCTGCGCGGGCTGAGCCTGGCCCAGCGCCTGCGGGCCATGCTGGCCATTGCCGCACCTGAACACCGAGACCTGCTGGCGGCCCAAGCGCGCCAGCAGCTGAATTGACCGAATCTTTGGAGAAACAAACATGCGTAAAGCCGCCATCGTCACCCCTTTGCGAACCCCGGTGGGCACCTACGGGGGTAGCCTGCGCCCCGTCTCGGTCGAGGACCTGGCAGCGACCACCGTGCGTGCCGTGGTCGAGCGCAGTGGCATCGACCCCAGCCGCATCGACGATGTGGTGTTTGCCCAGTCCTACGCCAGCAGCGAGACCCCTTGCGTGGGCCGCTGGGCGGCGCTGCAGGCGGGCCTGCCGGTGGAAGTGCCCGGCATGCAGCTGGACCGCCGCTGCGGCGGCGGCCTGCAAGCGGTGGTGACCGCCTGCATGATGGTGCAAAGCGGCGCCGCCGATGTGGTGATTGCTGGCGGCGTCGAGAGCATGAGCAACATCGAGTACTACACCACCGACCTGCGCTGGGGCAAGCGCGCCGGCAACGTCACCATGTTCGACCGCCTGGACCGGGGCCGCGAACGCTCGCAACCGGTGGAGCGCTTTGGTGCCATCTCCGGCATGATCGAGACCGCCGAGAACCTGGCGCGCGACTACGGCATCAGCCGCGAAGAGGCCGATGCCTTTGCGCTGCGCAGCCACCAGCGCGCAGCCGCCGCCTGGCAGGCTGGCCGCTTTGATGCCGAGGTGGTGCCCGTCAGCGTGCCGCAGCGCAAGGGCGAACCGACCTTGTTCAGCCGTGACGAGGGCTTTCGCGCCGATGCCACGATGGATTCGCTGGGCAAGCTGCGTGCGCTGATGAAGGGCGGCACCGTCAGCGCCGGCAATGCCAGCCAGCAAAACGATGCCTCGGCCGCCTGCCTCATCGTCGCCGAAGACAAGCTGCAGGAGCTGGGCTTGACGCCGATGGCCAGCCTGGTCGGCTGGGCCGCTGCGGGCTGCGAGCCCTCACGCATGGGCATTGGCCCGGTGCCCGCCGTCAAAAAGCTGCTGGGCAAGCTGGGACTGTCGATGAACGACATGGACCTGGTCGAAATCAACGAGGCCTTTGCCTGCCAGGTGCTGGCTGTGCTGCAGGGCCTGGAGTGGAACGATGCAGAGCGCCTGAACGTGAACGGCTCGGGCATCTCGCTGGGCCACCCGATTGGTGCGACCGGCGTGCGGATTTTGGCCACCTTGCTGCACGAGCTGGAACGCCGCAAAGGCCGCTATGGCCTGGAGACCATGTGCATCGGCGGTGGCCAGGGCATTGCTGCTGTATTCGAACGCTACTGATCAGCCATCGCCACCCTTTACAAAAAACCAGGAGACAAGACATGACTTTCATCCACCGCCGCCAGCTGCTGGCCGCCACGGCCGCTGCCGCCCTCAGCCTTTGCTCGGCTGCCCATGCCCAGGGGGGCCTGGGTTCAGGCGCTCCGGTGCGCCTGATCGTCGGCTACTCGGCCGGCGGGCCGGTGGACCAGGGCGCACGCCTGTTCTCGATTGCGCTGTCCAAAGAGCTGGGCACGACGGTCATGGTCGACAACAAGACCGGCGCCAATGCCACCCTGGCGGGCAACGAGACCTCGCGCGCCAACCCCGATGGCCTGACCCTGTGGTTTGCCGCCAGCCCCACCATCACCATCAGCCCCAATGTGATGCGCAAGATGCAGTTCGACCCGGTCAAGGACCTGACCCCCATCGCGCCGGTGCTGAGTTACTACAACGTGCTGGTGGCCAACAACAACGAGCCTTTCAAGACCACGCAGGCGCTGGTGGACTATGCCAAGGCCCACCCCGG
The DNA here is from genome assembly GCF_024809975.1 of Comamonas sp. BIGb0152. Classification (GTDB taxonomy): domain Bacteria; phylum Pseudomonadota; class Gammaproteobacteria; order Burkholderiales; family Burkholderiaceae_C; genus Comamonas. The sequence continues at coordinate 168,419 of NZ_JANUDY010000005.1, read as the reverse complement.
CAAGCTCAGCTATGCATCGGCGGGCGTGGGGGGCTCCAACCACCTGGGCGTGCTGCTGTTTTCCAAGCGCAGCGGCATCGATTTGAACCATGTGCCCTACCGTGGCAACGCGCCGGCGATGACCGATGTGATGGGCGGCCAGATCAACATGATGATGGACATCATCAGCACCGCCGGCACCTACATCCATGGCAAGAAGGTCACCCCCATCGCCGTCACCTCGCCACAGCGCAACCCCGCGCTTCCCGATGTGCCGACCCTGGCCGAGAGTGGCATCGAAGGCCTCAAGGGCTTTGATGTCGGCGGCTGGTATGCCGTCTACGGCCCCAAGGGCATGTCGCCCGAGCTGCAGACCCGGCTGAACAAGGCCATCAATGCGGCGCTGGCCCAGCCTGAGCTGAAGGCCAAGTACAAGGAGCTGGGCTACGACGAATGGACCGGCAGCCCCCAGACCCTGAGCGAGCGCGCCGCCAAGGAGCGCCAGATGTGGTCCACGGTGACCCAGGGCATTGTGGTGGACTGACGATGAGCAACACGGAATTTCGCATTCACCAGTTTCTGGACCGCTGGCTGCAAGAGGCCCCCGACCGGCCTTTCATCTACCTGCCGGACCGCACGCTGAGCTATGCCGACCTGGGCCGGCTGGTCGATGCGCTGGAAGCGGAGCTGCGCGCACTGCAGGTGCGCAGCGGCGACCGTGTGCTGGTGGTCGCCGAGAACTGCCCCGAGCACGCGGCCTTGCTGCTGGCCTGCAGCCGCGTCGGCGCCTGGGCCTGTGGCGTGAACGCCCGCATGGCGCCCGGCGAGGTGCGCGGCTTTGCCGACAAGGCCGATGCACGGGTGGTCTACTTCACCGACCGCGTCTCCAAGGCGGCGGCGGCTCATGCCGAGCGCTATGGCGTCAGCCCCTCTTGCGTGCCCGGCCTGGCCCATACGGCGGTGCGTGCCGATGCGCGGGCCGAGCCTGAGCCGGACGGCAACCCGGTCGCGGCCATCATCTTCACCTCTGGCACCACCGGCACCCCCAAGGGTGTGCTGATGAGCCAGCGCGGTGTGGCGCACTTTGCCCGCGTCTCGGCCCAGTCGCGCCGGCTGGGGCCCGATGACAAGGTCTACGCCTTTGTGCCGATGACCCATATCTTTGGCCTGGGCACCGTGCTGCTCGCGTCGCTGTCGGCCGGTGCCGCGCTGGAGATGCGCAGCCAGTTCGAGCCCGCCGACCTGCTCGATGCGCTGGCCCACCATGGCATTACCCAGCTGCAAGGCCCGCCCACCCTGTTTGCGCGCCTCTTGCAGCACTGCGAGCAGCATGGCATCAGCCAGCCCGCCGCGCCGCATCTGCGCTACCTCTACACGGGGGCCGGCCCACTCGATCTGGCGCTGAAAACCAAGGTCGAGGCGCTGTTGGGCCAGACCTTGCACCACGGCTATGCCATGAGCGAATACGCCGGCTCGCTGCACCTGACGCGCATCGACGAAGCGCGCAGCGACACCAGCGCTGGTTACTGCATTGATGGCGCGGAATTGCAGATTGTCGATCCGCACAGCGGTCGGCCGCTGCTGACCGGCGAGCGGGGTGAGATCTGGGTGCGTGGCACCGGCCTGATGCCCGGCTACTTCCGCGATCCCGAGGCCACGGCAGCGGCGCTGCGCGAAGGCGGCTGGTATGCCACTGGCGACCTGGGCGAGCTGCATGCCGATGGCGCGCTGTTTGTCGTCGGCCGCCTCAAGGAGATGATCATCCGCTCGGGCTTCAACGTCTACCCCAGCGAGGTGGAGCATGCGCTGGGCAGCTTCCCCGGCATCCAACGCGCAGCGGTGGTGGGCCAGAAGGAGGCCGATGGCAACGAGGCCATCATCGCCTTTGTCGTGCAGGATGCCCGCAACCCGCCCGACCTGCAGGCGCTGCAAGCGCATCTGCGCGAGCACCTGGCACCCTACAAGCGGCCGGCACGCATCATCGCCATTGATGAGCTGCCGGTGAATGCCAATGGCAAGGTGATGAAGCGCGAGCTGCAGGCGCGGCTGGAGGTCGAGCAGGCGGCTGCAGCGCCCGCAAGCGCTACGGCGTCGTAGCCGGCACGATCTGCTGCATGAAGTCGTTCAGGCTCGCCCCCGACAGCTCACCCACCCGCTGGCCTTGCAGCTGGCCGCTCGCGTCATAGAACAAGGTGGTGGGCAGCGCGCGGCTGCCGGCCACCTCGCCCATGCTGTTGCGCGGGTCCAGCAGCACCTGGCCATCGGGCAGGCCAAAGCCGCGTGCGGCCTTGAGCACCACCTCGGGCGCCTCCTGCTGGTTCACCCACAGAAACTGGGCCTGCGGGTAGCGCTTTTGCGCCTCCAGCAAGGCCGGCATCTCACGCACGCAAGGGGTGCACCAGCTGGCCCAGAGGTTGATGACCACGGGCTTGCCCTTGAACTGGTCGAGCACATGGGTTTGGGCATCCAGCGCCACCAGCGACAGCGATGGCAGGGCCTTGGCGCTGGGCGAGAACTGGTACACCAAGGCATGGCCGCCCAGCCACAGCATCCCAAACAGCGCCGCCGCCCCCGCCAGAGGCTGGAACACGGCCTTTTTGCGCAGCCACAGCCACCACACATAGATAACGGCCACCGCCAGCGCCGCCCAGGGCTCCCATCCCCCATCGCGCACATTCAGCATCGACAGCGGCTGCGCCAGGTACTCATCGGCATAGCGAGCCACAAAGCCCAGGCGCGCGGCGACCAGGGCCAGCAGCGGCAGCAGCCAGGCATGCGGCGTGGTCGACAGGCCGCGCTTGCGCGCCCAGCGCGCCAGCAGCATATCGGCCACCAGCCAGGCCAGCATCAAAATCACCAAACCCCAGGGCAGCGAAAACGGCCCGATCTGCAAACTAGCGCTCATAGTTGTATTTTTGAAAGACAAAAAACGCTGGAGTGGGTACACACCAGCGGCGATTGTGCAGTCTGAATACCCAGCGCGCCTTTTGGTTCCATTCCGAGGCTTTGCAGCAGGGGCCCAAGAATGGAACAGCAGGTTTTACTGGTCTTCGCTGACCAGCTTGATGTTGCAGTAAGCCTGCAGCCCTTCAATGCCGCATTCCGAGCCCCAGCCGCTTTCCTTGACACCGCCAAACGGTGCCTCGGCCATGGAGATGTTCAAGGTGTTGATGCCCAGCATGCCGGTCTGCACGCCGTTGGAGAGCTGCTGGCGCACGCCGCTGTCCTGCGTGAAGGCATAGGCGGCCAGGCCGTACTGCAGGCGGTTGGCGCGCTGCAGGGCTTCGTCCAGGTTGTCGATGGGATTGATCAGCGCGACGGGGCCAAAGGGCTCCTCGTTCATCAGGCCGGCGTCTTCGGGCAGGTTGCTGATGACCGTGGGCTCCCAGAAGAAGCCCTTGCCGGGCATGCGCTTGCCGCCAGTGTGCAGGGTAGCGCCCTTCTCTTGGGCATCGGCGATCAAACGGGTCAGGGCCTCGATGCGGCGTGGGTTGGCCAGCGGACCCATCTGGCTGGTTTCGTCCAGGCCGTTGCCGACCTTGAGCGTTTTGGTGCGCTCGACAAAGGCGCTGACAAAGCGGTCGAACACCTCGCGGTGCACATAAAAGCGCGTGGGCGAGATGCAGACCTGGCCAGCGTTGCGGAACTTGCCGACCACCAGCGCATCAGCCGCCTTCTCGATATCGGCATCCTTCCAGACGATGACCGGCGCATGGCCGCCCAGCTCCAGGGTGGCGCGTTTCATGCTCTTGGCGGCATGCGAGGCCAGCATCTTGCCCACGGCGGTGGAGCCGGTGAACGAGAACTTGGCCACCTCGGGCTGGTCGAGCAGGTAGCCCGAGACCTCGGCGGGCACGCCAAACACCATGTTCAGCACGCCGGCGGGCAAGCCGGCATCATGCAGTACGCGCACCAGCTCTTGCGCGGTGGCGGGGGTTTCCTCGGCCGGTTTCAGGATCAGTGTGCAGCCAGCAGCCAGGGCGCCGGCAATCTTGCGCGCGGGGGTGATGGCCGGAAAGTTCCAGGGCGCAAAGGCAGCGCAGACGCCCACGGGCTCATGGTGCACTGCAATGCGCTGCGTGGGCGTCTTGCCTGGCACCAGGCGGCCGTAGTTGCGGCGGCCTTCTTCGGCATACCAGTCATAGGTGTCGGCGGCGGCCAGCACTTCGAGCTTGGCTTCGCGCACCGGCTTGCCTTGCTCCAGGGTCATGCAGCGGGCAATGTGGTCCGCCCGCTCGCGGATCAGGCCGGCAGCCTTGCGCAAGATGTCCGAGCGGGCCAGCGGCGATGTGCGTTTCCAGCCTTCAAAGGCCGCGTTGGCGGCCTGCAAGGCCGCCTGCAGATCTGTGGCGCTGGCGTGGGGCAGCTGGCCCAGTGTGGATTCGTCGAGCGGGTTGATGACCGGCTCGCTCTTGCGGCCGTCGGCGGACAGCCATTGGCCGTTGATAAACAGTTGCAACTGTGGATAAGTTTGGGACATGGGTGGCTCCTGCCAGGGGTTTGGAAGGCACAACGCGGTCTTTCTGAAAAGAAGACCGCGTGGCTTGTGGATAAGGCTGTGTTTACTTCTTCACAAAAGCACATTTGCCATCGGCCATCGGCCGGAAGGCCTTGTCACCCGGAATGGTGGCGAGGATCTTGTAGTAGTCCCAAGGGCCCTTGGATTCTTCGGGCGACTTGACCTGGGCCAGGTAGAGGTCGTGCACCATGCGCCCGTCTTCGCGCACATGGCCGTTTTGGCTGAAGAAGTCCTCAATCTTGTTGGACTTGAGGTACTTGGTCACCGCTGGGCCATCGTCCGAGTTGATGGCGGCCACGGCCTTGAGGTACTGGGTAACGGCCGAGTAGGTGCCGGCATGCACCATCGAGGGCATGCTCTTTTTGCCCATGCGCTCAAAAAAGCGCTGCGAGAAGGCACGCGTCTCGGGCGTGCGGTCCCAGTAAAAAGCGGTGGCAAAGGTCAGGCCCTGGGCAGTGCGCAGGCCCAGCGAATGCACATCCTGGATGAACATGAACTGCGGCGCCACGGTCTGCTTTTGCATCAGGCCAAACTGCTTGGCCGACTTGATGGCGTTGATGGTGTCATTGCCGGCGCTCACCAAGGTGACCACCGAGGCCTTGGACTCTTGCGCCTGCAGCACAAAAGACGAGAAATCGCTGGCGTTGAGCGGGAAGTTGGTGCGGCCCACAATCTTGCCGCCACCCTTGGTGACGATATTGGTCACCGTCTCGGCGCCGGCCTTGCCGAAGGCATAGTCCACGGCCATGATGTACCAGTCGTTCTTGCCTTTTTCCAGCATCGCATGGGCCACGCCGCTGGCCATCGCATAGGTGTCATAGGTGTAGTGGATGGCCGTCGGCATGCAGGCCTCGCTGGTCAGCGCATCCGATGCGCCGCCCGAGGTCAGCACCAGCTTGTTGCGTTCCTTGGCCAGGTTGTAGACCGCCATCGCGACGGCCGAGTTGTTCAGGTCCACCACCACGTCCACGCCATCGGTGTCGAACCAGGTGCGTGCGCGGCTGGCGCCGACATCGGCCTTGCCCTGGTGGTCGGCAAACACCACCTCGATCTTCTTGCCCCCGACCGTACCGCCAAAGTCCTCCACCGCCATGCGCGTGGCCTCCAGCGAGCCGCGCCCTGCCGTATCGGCATAGGGGCCGGACATGTCACTGAGTACGGCAATCTTGACGACATTGTCAGAGATGCCCTGCGCTTGTGCGCCCGTTGTGCAGCATGCGGCCATGGCCAAAGCCAGCGCGGTCATTTTCATGGTCTTGTCTCCGGTGATTTAGAACTTTTGTTAGCAAGATGCTAGAGATTTATCGCCCTCCGGTTTATGCATTTGCGAAGCAGCGCCTTAGGCTGCGCCAAAGCCTAGAAAACCCTGAGAGCCTTCCTAAGTTCTGATGCCGCCCCGCACCCCAGCGCTGTCACCCAGGTTCGTCAAGCGCGGCCAAACCCCCTCTTCGGCAACCAATAATTGCGTGCAGCAGGCATTGGGCCCATGCTCCAACCATCCGCTATCTCCTCAGAAAGATTCCGCAATGACACCCTCGATGTCAAGCCAGTACCAGGCTGCATTGGATACGGGCAGCTTCCAGCTTCAGCGCTGCAAGGCTTGCTCCCAAGCCATCTTCTACCCCCGTGAGCTGTGCCCGCATTGCGGCAGCGATGCGCTGGCCTGGGAACAAGCCAGCGGCCAGGGCACGGTCTACTCCACGACGGTGATCCGCCGCAAGGCCGAGGCCGGCGGTGACTACAACGTCGCGCTGGTGGACCTGGCCGAAGGCCCACGCATGATGAGCCGCGTCGAAGGCATGGCGCCCGCCGAGGTGAAGATTGGCATGGCCGTGCAGGCCGAGGTGATCACGCACAACGGCAAGGGCCTGGTGGTGTTCAAAGCCGCATAACGAGGGATAAAACATGGCACAAGTACATACCAGCAGCGGCCTGCGCGCGCTGCGCGGCAAGGCCGCCATCACCGGCGTGGCCACCTATGGCTGCGGCGAAGCGCCGGGCTCGGACGACATGCTGCTGCTCGCCCGCGCCGCCCATGCGGCCGTGGCCGATGCGGGCCTGAGCATGCAGGACATCGATGGCCTGGCCACCTGCAGCGTCAACGCCACCATGTGGCCCATGCCGGTGATCGAGCACCTGGGCATCAACCCGAACTACGTCAACGGCACCATGCTGGGCGGCTCCAGCTTTATCGCCCACCTGCTGCCCTCGATCATGGCTTTGGAAGCCGGCCAGTGCCAGCATGTGCTGGTCTGCTACGGCAGCGCCCAGCGCTCGGCCGCCTTTGGCCGCAAGGAATCGACCGCTGCGCGCAAGTTCATGGACCCGCAGCCCTTTGAGCACCCCTTTGATCCGACGATGCCGGTGGCTGCCTATGCGATGGCCGCCGCCCGCCACATGCACCAGTACGGCACCACGCGCGAACAGCTCGCGGCCGTGGCCGTCTCGGCCCGCCAGTGGGCGCAGAAGAACCCCGAGGCCTTCGTGCGCGATCCGCTCTCCATCGAGCAGGTACTGGGCGCCCGCATGGTGGCCGACCCCTTTACCGTGCGCGATTGCTGCCTGGTGACCGATGGCGGCGGCGCCTTTGTGCTCAGCCGCGCAGCAGATGCCCAGCGCGGACCGAACGCGCCCATCTATGTGCTGGGCAATGCCACGGCCTGCTGGAACCGCCAGATTTCCTCGATGCCCGACCTCACCGTCACGGCCGCCAGCCAGTCGGGCGCGCAGGCCTTTGCGATGGCCGGCCTGACAGCGCAGGACATGGATGTGGTCGAGCTCTACGACGCCTTCACCATCAACACCCTGCTCTTTTTGGAAGACCTGGGCTTTGTCAAAAAGGGCGAGGCCGGTGCCTTTGTCGCCAGCGGCGCGATTGCGCCGGGCGGCAGCCTGCCAGTCAACACCAATGGCGGTGGCCTGTCCTGCGTGCACCCGGGCATGTATGGCATCTTTGCGCTGATCGAGGCGGTGCGCCAGCTGCGTGGCAACTGCGGCGAACGCCAGGTGGCGGGCGCCCAGCTGGCGCTGGCCCACGGCAATGGCGGCACCTTGTCCAGCCAGGCGACCGCGATTTTGGGCACGGCGGCAACGCTCTGACCTGCGGCACAGAACACAACAGAGAACATTCCATGATTCGAGACCCAGAAACCCTGGAGGCGCTGCTCGACAGCGTGCGCCGCTTTGTACGCGAGCGCCTGGTGCCCGCCGAGAACGAAGTCGCCGAGACCGACGAGATCCCCGAAGCCATCGTGCAGGAGATGCGCGACCTGGGCCTGTTTGGTCTGACCATCCCCGAAGAGTTCGGCGGCCTGGAGCTGACGATGGAAGAGGAAGTGCATGTGCTGCTGGAGCTGTGCCAGACCTCGCCGGCCTTCCGCTCGGTGATCGGCACGACGGTGGGCATCGGCTCGCAAGGCATTCTGATGGATGGCACCGAGGCCCAGAAGGCCCAATGGCTGCCCAAGATGGCAACGGGCGAGGTGATCGCCTCGTTTGCGCTGACCGAGCCCGAAGCCGGATCGGATGCGGCCTCCCTGCGCACCACGGCCATCAAGCAAGGCGACCACTACCTGGTCAACGGCACCAAGCGCTTCATCACCAATGCACCCCATGCCGGCATGTTCACCCTGATGGCGCGTACCAACCCGGCCGACAAGGGCGCGGGCGGTGTCTCGTCCTTCATCGTTGATGCCAAGAGCCCGGGCATCAGCTTTGGCAAGTACGACAAGAAGATGGGCCAGCGCGGCGCCCACACCTGCGATGTGATCTTTGACAACGTCCAGGTACCCGCCGCCAACCTGATCGGCCTGCAAGAGGGCCGGGGCTTCAAGACCGCAATGAAGGTGCTGGAAAAAGGCCGCATCCACATCGCCGCCGTGGCGGTGGGCTGCGCCAAGCGCATCTTGCGCGACGCGCTGCACTATGCGCTGGAGCGCAAGCAGTTTGGCCAGGCGATTTGCGATTTTCAGCTGGTGCAAGCCATGCTGGCCGACAGCCAGGCCGAGCTGTATGCCGCCGAGTGCATGACCATCGACGCGGCCCGCCGCCGCGACGCGGGCCAGAACGTCTCCACCGAGGCATCGAGCGCCAAGATGTTTGCCACCGAGATGTGCGGCCGCGTGGCCGACCGCGCGGTGCAGATCCTGGGCGGCTCGGGCTATATGGCCGAGTACGGCATCGAGCGCTTCTACCGCGATGTGCGCCTGTTCCGCCTCTACGAGGGCACCACCCAGATCCAGCAGATCATCATTGCGCGCAACATGGTGCGCGAGGCCAAGGCCGCCGCATGAGCACCACGCCCCCTCGCCCCCAGCTGAGCATCGAGGACCTCAACAGCCGCGTGCCCTTTCTGCGCCTCATCGGCGCGCGCCAGGATCCGAACTTTGAAGACGGTATCGTGCGCGTACACCTGCCCGATCTGCGCGAAGAGCTGTGCAACCAGCTGCCCGCCGCACATGGCGGCATCCTCATGACCCTGCTCGACGTGGCCATGTCGCGCGCCGCCGTGCTGGCCCCCGGCGCGCCGTCCAGCACCGCCGTCACGGTAGAGATGTCCTCGCGCTTCATCTACCCTGGGCGCGGCCCCCTCGTCGCCGAAGGCTGGGTCATCAACCAGGGCCGCTCGCTGTGCACCTGCCAGGCCAACATCTATGACGCGGACCGCCGCATCCTGGCCACCGCCCAGGGCACCTTCAAGTACTGGAAAGCCCACGCCTACGACAACGCCGCCGAGCCCAGTGCATAACTGAGGGGATAAACGCCCGCATGTGCATAGAAATGTGGATAAGCCAGCGACTTATCCCAGCGAAGCCAGAAATCCACAAACTTACCCCCAACGACAACGCGACCCGAAGGTCGCGTTTGTTTTTGGAGGAAAGAATAGGGAACCCAACAGTGGAATTCGGTTTTCAACAGCGAAGCCAGCAGCGCGCACAGCGCCCCGAACCACCCACCCCAATGGCGAGATGGGCCCGCAGGCTAGGCGTGGCGCCGCAGACAATACTTTGGTATGGCAAGGCGCCACAACAACGCATGCGGGCCCATATCGCCACCCCAAAACCAAAACCACCCAAGCCCCAGCCAGACTAAGCATTCGCCGCAGCACACATGCACTACGAACAAATACTTCAGACCTAGAAACCTTACTTGTCCGGCAGCTCGATCTTCACTTCCAAGACTTCAAGATTGTCTTGTCGTTCCAAGTTGACGCGGACATCGTCGGGGTTGATGGAGACGTACTTGGCAATCACGGCCATCAGCTCCTTTTGCAAGGCCGGCAGATAGTCGGGCTGGTTATTGCTGCGGCCCGTGCGCTCACGCGCCAAAATAATCTGCAGCCGCTCCTTGGCCACCGAGGCCGTCTTCTTCTTTTCACCCAAGAACAGGGACAGCAAGGACATCAGACTTACCTCCCGAAAATACGTTTGAAGAAACCCGGCTTTTGCGCATCGATAAAGCGCATCGGCTTGTCTTCGCCCAAAAAGCGCGACACCACATCTTTGTAGGCTTCCGACACATCGGTCTGGCTCAGGTTGATCGCAGGCGTGCCCTGGTTGGAGGCCTGCAGCACCGATTCCGACTCGGGAATCACACCAATCAGCGGAATGCGCAGAATGTCCTGGATATCTTCCAGCGACAGCATCTGGCCGTCCTGCACCCGGTTGGGGTTGTAGCGGGTGATCAGCAAATGCTCCTTGATGGGGTCTGACCCATCGATGGCACGCTTGGTTTTGGAGCTGAGCATGCCCAGGATGCGGTCCGAGTCACGCACGGACGAGACCTCGGGGTTGGTGACCACCAGCGCCTCATCGGCAAAGTGCATGGCCATCAAGGCACCGCTCTCGATGCCGGCGGGCGAGTCGCAAACGATGTAGTCAAAACCCATGTCGCCCAGGTCCTTGAGAATCTTCTCAACGCCTTCTTGCGTCAGCGCATCCTTGTCGCGCGTCTGCGACGCGGCCAGGATGAACAGGTTCTCAAGCTGCTTGTCCTTGATCAGGGCCTGGTTGAGGTTAGCCTCTCCCTGGATCACATTGATCAGGTCATAAACCACGCGGCGCTCGCAGCCCATGATCAGGTCCAAATTGCGCAGGCCGACATCGAAGTCGATCACCGCAGTTTTGTGGCCACTCAGCGCCAGCCCGGCCGCAAAGCTTGCACTGGTGGTAGTTTTTCCAACTCCGCCCTTGCCGGAAGTTATAACGACGATTTTTGCCATCTTTCGATCCGTTCCCTTTACGTCCTCAATTGTCCAAAGCCCAGCCGGGGCTGTGCCCTTGTGCCTGTCACAGCGGCTCGATCAGCAGTTTCTCACCTTCGAGCCGCACCACCGCCGCCTTGCCTGCCAGCTCGGCCGGCCAATCCGACTCAACCGTGCGGTAGATGCCCGCGATGGACACCAGCTGCGGCTCAAAACAGGTGCAATAAATGCGCGCAGTCTTGTCACCCCGTGCCCCTGCCACGGCCCGGCCACGCAAGGGCCCATAGACATGGACGTTGCCATCGGCAATCACCTCGGCGCCGTAGCTGACGATGGCGTTGACGATCACATCGCTGCCCGCCGCATAGACCTGCTGGCCCGAGCGCATGGGCTTGTCAACCCGCAAGCTGGCCTTGGCCGGCAACTGCACTTCCTTGATCACCTCGACTTTGACCTCGCGCACCTCGGGCTCGGCCGCCTTGCGCGCCGGTGGCGCCTCGGGCGCGGCCATCAGGCCGGCTGCATAGGCGCTGGCCATCTGCGCCTCGCTGCCACCGCGCACGGCCACAGGCGTGGTGCGGTACTGGCGCAGCAAAGCCACCAGGGCCACAAAGTCGATGTCCTCATCGGCCTCACGCAAATGCGCCAGATCGATCAGCACCGGGTCATGGTCAAAAAACGTGGAGTCGCTGCCAAACCGCTCGGCAAACTCCTGCGCCAGCTGCTCCAGGTCGGCGGAGCGCAAAGCGAACGCAACCACCGGCAACTGGGCGCTTTTCATATCGAAACCGCTGCGCTGGGTCGTTTCACCTGACATGGTTATAAGCCGATCTAGTTACTGGACATGAATCGGCAAAGTGTAACCTGCCTGACGTGAATCACCGCAGCCGCTCCGCCGTTTTGCCCGGATTGACAACACTCTTTTACCAATCAGCCTGCGCGCGCAGGCGGGATACAGCGTGTCAAGAAAAAGGGCGCTTTCGCGCCCTCGGTGAATGCTGCCAGCCATTATTTCAGCTGAAAGCCGCAGTGCCCGCAGAATACATCGTCGGCCGCCACGGCCTCAAAGCAGCTGCGGCAACGCAGCAGCAGCGGGGCAGCTGCGGGGCTATCCGCAACCGGGCCAGCAGCGGGGGTTGCAACAGGCGGGGCCACGGCTGCCCCTGCGGGGGGCACCATCGCTGCGCCACTGGCGGCAGCCGCTGCGCCAACAAGCGGTGCGGCGGCGACCGGAGGCTGTACGGGAGCGGGCGTCACAGGCGCCACCGGCGCAGGTGCAGGGCTGTGCACAGGGGCGGCTGGGCTATGCGGCGCTGGGGCAGGCGCGACAGGCGCGGCCACCGGCGCAAAGATATCGTTCTGTGGCGCTGCCGGTGGCACCGGCGCGGACGGTGCGCGCGTCGCAGCGCCCTGGTGGCCATGGCCATCCAGATGGGTGGCGTGGCGCACCTTGTCTGCCGCCTCGCGGGCCATGCCCTGGGCCTGGCGGGCCTTTTCGCGCGCCAGGTCAATGCCGGCCTGCAGGCTGTCTTCGGTGCCTTGCTCGTCCAGGCCATCGGTCACCATCAGGTAGATGATGTTCACGCCCATGATCATCACCTGCATGGTCAGCGCCATCAGCACGGCAAACAGGATCACGGTCGACAAGGTGCCGGCCAGCATATGGCCGCTGCTGGCCATCGCGCCAAAGGCGGCGGAGTTGCCCATGCCGCCCATCGACGCCATCATGCTCGGGCCAATCACGGCGCTGGCAATCGCCGTCATGTAGGCAAAGCCGGGGATGAAGCCGGTGAACACCACCAGGGTGATCACCGTGATGACGATGTACAGCGCCAGCAGCATCAGCACCAGCGGCACCAGGCGCGTGCGCACCACGGCCAGCACCAGCGATACGGCGCGGCGCAGCGAGCGGCCATCCCAGATGGCGGGCGCCAGCAAAGGCGCAGCCACCCAGTACAGCGCGATGAAGAACACCGAGGCGGAGATGACCATCACCGGGTGGGCGAAGAACAGCAGGATCGGGCCGATGAACGGGATCTTGCAGACGAAATACACAATGGCCGCCACCAGGCACAGGCCCAGCACCACGGCCAGCACCAGCAGGCCAAACAGGATGAAGCGGGGCACACACAGCAGGCCGGCGCGGATGGCAGCCGCCACGCTGCGCTGCTCCACATCCCTGGCCTTGTCTTGCAGCAGGATGCCGACGGCCGACATGCCCGCCGAGAACACCACCGAGGCAATGACCAGGAACAGCAGGGCCAGGAGCATGCTGCCCGCGCGGGTGGCCAGCATCTGCCCGCCCACCATCACCAGGCCACCGGCCAGCCAGGTCAGAAAGGACAGGCCGAGCACACGCCACTGGGTCAGCCCCTCGGCCGCTCGCATCAGTTGGCCAAAGTCAATGGACTTCAGCATCGATTGGGGAGAAGACATCTGCGATTCCTTCGTCGTGGTTACCGTATAGCTGCCCCGCCAAGGCCCCTGAGAGAGCGCATGGCGGGTATGGGGGGCTGGCCGCGTGCTCAGTCGATGCGGCCGGGCCAGGGCTTGGCCTGGATCACGAAATGCTCGATACCGGGGGGCACATTCTTGTCGGCCGATTTCTTGACCTCTACCGGGTTGCCCGCCTCCGTGGGCGCGGTGCCCGAATTGGTGTTGACCTTTTTGGCGCGCAGATCACGGGGCGAGACGGTCACATAGATGGTGGCACCACCTCGGTTGTCGGCCATCATGGTGGCGATGTCCTTCACCGCGACCATCGCATCCTTGTGCTCCTTGCGTGCCTTGGCCGCCCAGGGCAGGTCGAGCGAGACCGAGTCGAGCACCGGCAGCTTGCGCGTGGCGGGCGACTGGCTGGTGCTGAAGACCTGCTCGGTGGTGTGGGCCTGGCTGCCGGCAATGCGCTGCTTGACGGGCAAGGCCGCCATGGCCTCGACGGCACGTGTGCGCAAAGCCTCGGCTTCGGCGATCTCCGCCTGCATCTTCTGCTCCCAGGCCACCAAGGCGGCGGGGATGGCAGGCTCACGGCAGCCGGGGGGCGATGCGACACCGCACTCCACCTGCACCGGCACTGCGGGCGCCGCCACGGGCGCGGGCTCCGGGGGCGGGGCAGCGCAACCGGCCAGTGCCAGCACCGATACCAGGGCGGATATTTTCATCAACAGCTTCACAGGGCTCTCCTTCAATTCAACAAATCATCCAAGGTCTGCTGGCGCACCGGCTTGCGCGCGGGTGGGCGGGCCGGCGCGGGGGCCGGGGCAGCCGCCTCGGCCTCTACCGGCGCCACCCCGGTCGCTGGCAGCGTTTCCGGGGCCTGCGCCGGGGCCACAAGCGTTTCATTGGGTGCCAGCGCGGCATCGGATTCCACCATGGCTGGGGACGCCACCGGGGCCGACACCGCCGGTGTCGCGGTGTCCGTCACCACATCCGCAGCCAGTGCGGCGCGCGACTGCTGGTTTTTCCACCACCAGGCGCCGCCGGCTGCCAGCACCGCCAGCCCCAGCAGCACCACGGCAATGCGCATGCCCTGGCTGCTTTGGGGCGCGGGCGCCTCGGGCATGGGGTTGCGCGCAGCGCTGCGCGCCTGTTCTGCGGGGGCGGGGGGTACACGGGGTGGCTCGGGCTGCCACAAGGGGGTATCGGGTTCACGCAGCGCTGGGGCGGGGACGGCGGCGGCCGACAAGGCTGCCGCCCCGCCGATCACCATGGCTGCACTGGTCTGTATGCGCTCGCCAGGCTGGGCAGATGCGGGCTCGGAGCTATCTTGCACATTGCCAAAGACCAGGATGGCCTTTTCGTCGGCCAGGCTCAGCGGTGCATCCCAATCGGGTGCCGTGTCCTGGAAGCCCGGGTTTTCTTCAAAGCGGCATCCGCATTGCTTGCAAAACACGGCCTGGCCGCTGCACAGCGCGCCGCAATCCGGGCAAGTGGCGTAGGCGGCCACCGGCGTGGCCAGCAAACCGCGGGGGCCGGCCGCCGCAGCGGGCAGCGGCGCAGCCTGCGCCAGGCCAAGGGCCTGCACCTTGCAGCCGCATTTTCTACAGAATTTCGCGTTCGCCGCCAAACCCTCGCCACATTGCACACAGTTCATGGAAACCCTCTCCCAAAACCGGCAAGCTGTTGCTTGCCGCTTGCCGTATTCGTTCTCAATATCATTGTCATTATCTATTGCATCGGCCAATTCGACCAGTGCTAATGCGCCACGCCGATCTGCGCGCTGCCGCCACCCAGGCCTTGCTGCGCCCCCCAAGCCGGGGCAGCGCAGCCACGCAACACTGGTTAGAGAGTTTCCCTCTCTCTACAAGTGTTGCCAAATTCACTATGATGCAGCACCTTTTCTCTTGCACACCTGCCACACCGCCCCTTGGCGCGGTCCCTGCAGGTGGCCTGCCCAACCATGTCTGATTCCTTCCTTCCCCGCTGGCGCGAAGTGCGCCCGGGCGCTGATGATGTTGTCGCGCCCGACGAGCGCCTGCCCTGGCCACAAACCTCGATCATGGGGGTGCAGCATGTCATCGCCATGTTTGGCTCCACCATCCTGGCGCCCATTCTGATGGGTTTTGATCCCAATGTCGCCATTTTGATGAGCGGCGTGGGCACTTTGATCTTCTTTTTGCTCACCGGCGGGCGTGTGCCCAGCTATCTGGGCTCCAGCTTTGCCTTCATCGGCGTGGTGATTGCCGCCACCGGCTACGCGGGCTCGGGGCCCAATGCCAATATCGGCATGGCGCTAGGCGGCATCATTGCCTGCGGCCTGCTCTACACCTTGATCGGCTTTGTCGTGCAGGTGGTGGGCACCGGCTGGATTGAGCGCTTCATGCCGCCCGTGGTGACCGGCGCCATCGTCGCCGTCATCGGCCTGAACCTGGCCACGGTTCCTATCAAGAACATGGCCAGCAACAACTTCGAGAGCTGGATGCAGGCGATGACCTTTGTCAGCGTGGGCCTGGTGGCCGTGCTGGCGCGGGGCATGGTGCAGCGCCTGCTGATCCTGGTGGGCCTGATCGCCGCCTCCATCCTCTACGCCATCCTGACCAATGGCCTGGGCCTGGGCAAGCCGGTGGATCTGTCGGGCCTGGCCTCGGCCGCCTGGCTCGGCTGGCCCAATTTCTCGGCTCCACAGTTCAGCCCTCAAGCGATGGTGCTGATCGCCCCGATCGTGATCATCCTGGTGGCCGAGAACCTGGGCCACATCAAGGCCGTGACGGCGATGACCGGCCGCAACCTGGACCAGTACATGGGCCGGGCCTTTATTGGCGACGGCGTGGCCACCATGGTCAGCGGCGGCGTGGGCGGCACGGGTGTGACCACCTATGCAGAAAACATCGGCGTGATGGCCGCGACCCGCATCTACTCCACCGCCGTGTTCATGGTGGCGGGTTTGATTGCGCTGGTGCTGGGCTTTTCGCCCAAGTTCGGCGCGCTGATCCAAGCGATTCCGCTGCCGGTCATGGGCGGCGTGTCCATCGTGGTGTTCGGCCTGATCGCCGTGGCCGGCGCCAAGATCTGGGTCGAGAACAAGGTGGATTTCTCGCAGAACAAGAACCTGATCGTTGCCGCGATCACCCTGATCATCGGCACCGGCGACTTCACGTTGAAGTTCGGCAGCTTTGCGCTGGGCGGCATCGGGACCGCGACCTTTGGCGCCATCATCCTCTACCAATTGCTCAACCGGGGCGACAAGCGCTGACCCCCAAACCAACCCTCACCAAGCCCGGTTGTCCCGGGCTTTTTTTGTGCGCTAAATTGTTGCAGTGCAACAATAATTTTGGCTTGCAGTAGCACTTATCCACAACTCGGGTATTCCCGGAATGCAAATGGTTTCGTGGGCAACGACTGCTAAGATTTGCCCGCCTCGCCCCCCGGCCTTTGCCGCTGGGGCGCATCTGTAGACAATAACGAAAACACTGTTCTGGAGTCTCCCCATGCCCTTGAATGACCATGTGCGCTGCAGCGCGCTGCACGCCCGCATCATGTCCGCTGCTGACGCGGCCGCGCTGATCCCCGCTGGTGCCAATGTGGGCATGAGCGGTTTCACCGGCGCAGGCTACCCCAAGGCCCTGCCCCAGGCCATCGCAGCCCATGCCAAGGCCGAGCATGCCGCCGGCCGGCCCTACAAGATCAATGTCTGGACGGGCGCGTCCACCGCCGCCGAATGCGATGGCGTCATGGCCGAGGCCGGTGCCATCGACCAGCGCCTGCCTTTCAACACCGACCCGATCGCGCGCAAGGCCATCAATGCCGGTGACATCAACTTCATCGACATGCACCTGTCCCACGTCGCCCAGCATGCCTGGTTCGGCTTTCTGGGCCACATGCATGTGGCGGTGGTCGAAGTGCTGGGCATCACTGCCGATGGGCTGCTGATCCCGTCGACGGCCGTGGGCAACAACAAGACCTGGCTGGAGATTGCCGACAAGGTGATCCTGGAGGTCAACACCAAGCCGCCGGCCAAGATGGAGGGCATGCACGACATCTACTACGGCACGGCCATCCCGCCCCGGCGCGTGCCCATCCGCATGACCCATGCCGATGACCGCATTGGCGAGGGCTACCTGAAAGTGGACCTGGACAAGGTCGTCGCCGTGGTCGAGACCCACAAGGGCGACCGCGACAATGTGTTTGCCGCGCCGGATGCCAACTCCAACACCATTGCCGCATCCATCATCGACTTTCTCTCGCACGAGATGAAGATGGGCCGCCTGCCCAAAGAGATGCTGCCCATCCAGTCGGGCGTGGGCAATGTGGCCAATGCCGTGCTGGCCGGCCTGCTCACCGGCCCTTTCGACAATCTGCTGGGCTTTACCGAGGTGCTGCAGGACGGCATGCTGGACCTGCTGCGCAGCGGCAAGATGGCGCGCGCCTCGGCCACCGCCATCTCGCTGTCGGCTGCGGCCTTCCAGGATTTCGAGGACAACATCGACTTCTACCGCGACCGCATCATCCTGCGCCCGCAGGAGATCTCCAACCACCCCGAGCTGGTGCGCCGCCTGGGCGTGATCGCGATGAACTCGATGATCGAGGCCGATATCTACGGCAACATCAATTCCACCCATGTGATGGGTTCGAGCATGATGAACGGCATTGGCGGCAGTGGCGACTTTGCGCGCAATGGCTACCTGTCCTTCTTCGTCACCCCCTCGGTGGCCAAGAACGGCCATATCTCCTGCATCGTGCCCATGTGCTCGCATGTGGACCATACCGAGCACGACACGCAGATCATCGTTACCGAGCAAGGCCTGGCAGATCTGCGCGGCCTCTCGCCCAAGCAGCGCGCCAAGCTGATCATTGAGCGCTGCGCGCACCCCGACTTCCGCCCCATGCTGCAGGACTATGTAGACCGCGCCATGCACCAGTCGGCGGGCCTGCACACGCCCCACATCCTGACCGAGGCGCTGTCCTGGCACCAGCGCTACCTGGATACCGGATCGATGAAGATCGGCTGATCCGCAGCCAGCCTGCCCTGCCCCATACCGCCCCGCCAGCCCCCGCTGCGCGGGGCGTTTTGCATCTGTCTCCGAGGCCATTGCGGCGCCTGCGCACGAAGCGCACAATAGCGGCGACCCCAGGCCATGCCCGGGAGTCAAAAGCGCGCTGGCTAAATATACATATGTATACATAGCTATCAAAAGCGCAGCAATCCATCCGACATCCCAACCCATAACAGCATCGGAGACACACATGGACAGCCTGGAACAGCGCACTATTTCCAAGATCAGTTGGCGGCTTTTGCCGCTGCTGATGGTCTGCTACTTCATCGCCTACCTGGACCGGGTCAACATCGGCTTTGCCGGGGCCAGCATGTCCAAGGACCTGGGGTTCAGCGCGGCGGTCTTTGGCAGCGCAGCCGGCATTTTCTTTCTCTCGTACTTTCTGTGCGAGGTGCCCAGCAATCTGGCGCTGGAGAAGTTTGGCGCCCGCAAATGGATCGCCCGCATCATGTTCAGCTGGGGCCTTCTGTCAGCCGCGCAGGCCTGGGTGGGAGGCGCCACCAGCTTTAACGTGGTGCGCTTTTTGCTGGGTATTGCCGAGGCCGGCTTCTTCCCAGGGGTGATCTTCTACATCACCTTGTGGTTCCCAGCGGCCTACCGCGCGCGCATCGTCGGCTGGTTCATGTTTGCCATTCCCATCTCCACGGTGATCGGCGCGCCTATTTCCGGCCTCATCCTCGACATGGATGGCATGGGCGGCATGCACGGCTGGCAGTGGCTGTTCATCCTGGAGGCATTGCCAGCGATCTTGCTGACCTTTGTCGTGCTGTTCTACCTGCCAGACGGCCCGCAGGATGCGAAGTGGCTGACGGCCGAAGAGCGCGCCTGGCTGGACCAGACCCTGAGCGCCGAGCGCCAGAACCGCGAATCCATCCACAAAATCTCCTGGAAGCAGACCCTGCTCAACCCCAAGGTGATCGCGCTGGGCTTTGTCTACATGGGCATCACCGTGCCGCTCTACGGCCTGGGCTTTTTCCTGCCGCAGATCATCAAGGGCTTTGGTGGTCTGTCCAATGTGCAGGTGGGCTTTATCAATGCCTTCCCCTACCTGGTCGGCGCGATTGCGATGATCTTCTGGACGCGCGGCTCCGACCGCATGAAGGAGCGCAAATGGTTTGTGCTGATTCCACTGGCCTGCATCGTCGCCGGACTGCTGATCGCCGCCAATACCGCCGCGCCCGTACCCAAGATGGCGGCAGTCACCTTGGCCGCCTTTGGCATCTTCAGCGCGCTGCCCACGTTCTGGACGTTGCCCACCGCCTTTCTGAGCGGCACCGCCGCCGCAGCCGGCATCGCCTGGATCAACTCCATCGGCAACCTGGGCGGCTATATCGGCCCCACGATCTTCGGCACCTTGAAGGACAAGATGGGCAACGATGTCTACGCCGTCATGTTCCTGGCATCGCTGGCGGTCGTCGCCTTTGCGCTGGTCTTCTTCATGCGGCATGACACCCGCGCCGAAGGTTTTGGTGTGAAAGCCCAGGCCCACTAAAGAACGGCCTCTCACCCCCTAAACAACCATGCGCCCGAGGGCGCATGGTTGTTGGTGCGTAGGATTCTTAAATCTGGAAATCCACGGTGGCGGCCTGCTCGGCCGTTGGGCGTTGCTGCGGGCTGTCTTGCGCCTGTGCATTGCCGCCTCTGCCGTGTAGCGCTACATCGGCACTGTTCAGCGCGCGGGCGCAGCTGGCGGCAAACAGCAAGATGGCCGATGAGAAGTAGATCCACATCAGCAGCACCACCAGGGAGCCGGCCGCGCCGTAGGCCGACACGACCGCTGCGGTGGACAAGTACCAGGCCAGCACCTGCTTGCCGATGGTGAACAGAAAAGCGCCAATGGCAGCACCTGCAATCAAGAAACGCAGCCGGGGCTTGGTGCCGGTGCCAATGCGCATCATGCCGACAAACAAGGTCACGGTGATCAGAAAGGACACGCTCTCGTTGATGACGCCCAGCAGCATGCCGGGCGCCTCGATATGCAGCACGGCGCCAGCCCAGCGCGTGGTCACGCTCAGCATGGTGGTGATGACCAGCGATATCAGCATCAAAAAGCCCAGCACCAGGATGTAGCCCAGGCCGCGCACCCGCTGCACCAGCGAGTACCACCAGGGCGTATCGCTCTTGTCCACCTTTTCGCCATGGTTCCACAGGCGCTCCAGCGAGGTCTGCAGCTCCACAAACACCCCCGTGGCGCCCGACAGCAGCATCACAAAGCCAATCGCCGAGGCAATCAGCCCCTGGGATTTGGCCTGCGCACTCGACAGCGCCCCCCGCACCACATCGGCCACCTGCGTGCCCATGATGTCTTCGACCTGGTGGATCAGGTTGCTCTCGATATAGGAGCGGTCCAGCCACCAGCCCAAAATGCCGACCAAGAGCAACAGCAGCGGCGCCAGGCTCAGCATGCCGTAGAAGGACATGGCCGCGCTCATGCGCAAGCCATCGGCCGCCAGCCATTGCTGGGCGGCGTCGTAAAAGGGGCGGAAAGGATTGAGCTTGTGCTGCACGCGCTGGGCGAGCGTGGAATCTTGGGTCACCATCGCCCGATTCTGGCATTGATGGGCGGCCCGCCGGTGTCAGCCATCGGCCATAGCTGGCACCAGCTGCCAATTCCTGACAATGTGCGCTGCCGCGCCTGCGCCAACAGGAGCGCAGCCCCGCCATCGCCCGCATCAGCGCAGATGGTGTACCGGCTGCAGGCCATAGACCGGCGTCGCCAGCCCCTCTTGCCGCGCCTTGAGCTGCAGTGCCAGGTACAGCGAATAGTGGCGCGACTGGTGCAGGTTGCCGCCGTGGAACCACAGCTGCGGCTGCTGGGTGGGCTTCCACATATTGCGCTGCTCGCCCTCCCAGGGGCCGGGGTCCTTGGTGGTGTCTGATCCCAGGCCCCAGACCTTGCCCACCTTGTCGGCCACCTCCTGGCTGATGAGCTCGGCCACCCAGCCATTCATCGAGCCATAGCCCGTGGCATAGACCACCAGGTCGGCAGGCAGCACGGTGCCGTCGCTCAGCACCACGGCGTTCTCGGTCAGGTGGCTGATGCCCTTGTTCTCGCCCGCCTGCAGCTGGATGCTGCCGTCGATCACCAGGTCGCAGGCGCCCACATCGATGTAGTAGCCCGAGGCACGGCGCAGGTACTTCATGAACAGGCCCGAATCGTCGTCGCCAAAGTCCAGCATAAAGCCCGCCGCTTCGAGCTGGCGGTAGAACTCCGCATCGCGCTCGCGGATGCGGTCATACAGGGGGACCTGGAAGTCGGCCATGATGCGGTAGGGCAGCGAGGCAAACACCAGGTCTGCCTTTTTGGTGCTCATGCCACTGGCCACGGCGCGCTCCGAGTACAGATCGCCCAGGCCAATGTCCATCAGCGAATCTGAGCGCACGATATGCGTCGACGAGCGCTGCACCATGGTCACCTCGGCACCATGCTCCCAGAGCGCCGCACAGATGTCGTGGGCCGAGTTGTTGGCGCCAATCACCACCACCTTTTTGCCGGCATAGGCCTCGGGCCCGGAGTGCTGCGACGAGTGCTGCTGCTGGCCCTGGAACAGGTCCTGGCCCGCAATCGTCGGGATGTTGGCCTTGCCCGACATGCCGGTCGCAAACACCAGCTGCTGGGGGCGCAGCACCATCTGGCGGCCTTCGCGCTCCACCGTCACCTCCCACTCCTGGGCAGCCTCGTCGTAGCGGGCGCCCAGGCACTGGGTCGATGCCCAGTAGTTCACCTCCATCACGCGGGTGTACATCTCCAGCCAGTCGCCAATCTTGTCCTTGGGGGCGAACACCGGCCAGTGCTCGGGGAAGGGGATATAGGGCAGGTGGTCGTACCAGACCGGGTCGTGCAGGCACAGCGATTTGTAGCGCTTGCGCCATTGGTCGCCCGGGCGCGGTTGGCGGTCGATAACGATGTGCGAGACGCCCAGCTGGCGCAGCCGTGCGCCCAGCGCAATACCGCCCTGGCCGCCGCCAATCACCAGCACATAGGGCTGTCGGCTTTCGCCCAGGGTCTCGGCCTCTTCCTGCTGGCGGTCCAGCCAGGTCTTGCGGCCCCGGCGTATGCCGTGCTCGGCCCCCATCGGGCGGCGCACCCCTTGCGCCTCTTCAAAGCCTTTCAGCTCCTGGATGGTCGTCAGCAAGGTCCAGATCCGCCCATCGCGGATGCGCAGATGGCCCAGCCCCCGCGCATGGCGGGCATCGACCACCAGCCAGGCGCTCAGCACGCCATCGGCCTCGCTCACTTCCTCTTTAGCATCGAGCTGCAACACCAGCGGCGCGGCGGCATCCAGCTGCGTGGCCAGCATGTCGGCAATCTGCGCCGGGCCTTCGCAGGTCTTGAGGTTCCAGGTCAGCAGCACCAGGTCGCGCCAGTAGCTGTCCTCGGCAAACAACTGGCTGGCCGCTTGAAAATCGCGGGCGGCCAAGGCCTGGTTGAGCTGGTCCAGCACGGTTTGGGCGCGGGCGGCAGGTGTACTGGTAGCGGCAGGGGTAGCGGTTGTCATGGCATGTCTCCTTTTTATGGCGATATCGCAGCGGCTCTACGGCCGTGGCAGTGCTGTTTTGCAAGCCCCATGCCAAAGCGCCATGCTGCACTGCAACCTCCTCACAGGCCGGCTGCGCCTTGCGGGTTTGCCTGCAGCAGGCCGCTGCGCCCACTGCCGCAGCCGATGCAACACCTGTTGCATGCGCGCTTTTGCAGTGCAGCATCTGTTGCGGGTAAGCCTGATTGGCAGCGCTGGGGGGCTGGCACAGAATCAGCGCGGTGATCGCAGGAGACCCGCCATGCCCATCCACAGCTATACCGCCCATGTTCAGGAGCTCGAAGCCTTTGGCATGGGCTACCCGCTGCAAGGTGAGACACGCGACCGGGCCGTGCTGGGCAGCTGGCGCCGCTGCATCGACCAGCACCGGCTGGACCCCAGCCGCACCAGCGAAGCCCATATCGTGCCGGCAGGCCAGCTGCGCGCGCACCGCGAAGATGCCGAGCCGCTGATCCGCATTGCCCGCAGCGGGCTGGAGCGCCTGTACCAACAGCTCAAGGGGCTGGACTATGTATTGCTGCTGGCCGACCGCCACGGCATCGCCGTCGACTTTTTGGGCCATGACAGCCACGCCAGCGACCTGCGCAGCGCGGGCCTCTACCTGGGTGCGCAGTGGCGCGAGGATGTCGCAGGCACCTCGGCGGTAGGCACCTGCCTGGCCACCGGCGAGGCGCTGACGGTGCACCAGAGCGACCATTTCGACTTCACCCACACGACGCTGTCGTGTACCGCCGCGCCCATCTACGATCTGCAGGGCCAGCTGGCGGCGGTGCTGGATCTGTCCTTGCTGCGCTCCCCCGCCGCCCGCGCCAGCCAGCAGATGGCCCTGCACCTGGTCACGGCTGCCGTGCGCCGGGTGGAGCTGGCCAACCTGATGGCCCAATCGGGCAGCGACTGGGTGCTGCGGCTGGCGCAGTCACCTGATTTTCTGGATGTCGATGCCGACGCCGCCCTCAGCATCGATGCGCGCGGCCGCATCCGCGCGATGACCCATGCCGCCACCCGCATGCTGGCCGCTATTGCCGGGCTCAACTGGCGCCAGCACCCGCTGCTGACCGGCCAGCCCCTGGGCCGCTTTTTTGACACCGATCTGCAGGCGCTGCCGCAGCTGATGCGCAACCGCCCCGCACAAGAGCGCATCCTGCGCGCCCGCGACGGCAGCATCTGGTTTGCCCATGCGCTGCCGCCCCAGCCACGCAGCAGCGCGCCAGCCATCCCGCGCCCCACATTGCCAGCGCCGCTGCAGGCGCTGAACACCGGCGATGCCACCATGGGCCGGGTGCTGCACAAGGCCGCCCGACTGGCGCCGCAAGAACTGCCCGTGCTGCTGCAAGGCGAGACCGGCAGCGGCAAGGAGTTTCTGGCCCGCGCACTGCATGCGGCCAGTGGCCGCAGCGGTGCCTTTGTGGCCATCAACTGCGCCGCCATCCCCGAAGCCCTGCTGGAGAGCGAGCTGTTTGGCTACCTGCCCGGCACCTGGACGGGCGGCGCACACAAAGGCCGTGCGGGGCTGATCGAGGCCGCACACCAGGGCAGCCTCTTCCTCGATGAAATCGGCGATATGCCCCTGGCCCTGCAGGCCAAGCTGCTGCGCGTGCTGTCCGAGTCGGAGATCACACCCTTGGGCGCGCGTGCGCCGCGCAAGGTCGATATCCGCGTCATCTCCGCATCGCACCGGCCACTGGCCGAGCTGGCCCACAGCGGCCAATTCCGCGCCGACCTGCTCTACCGCTTGAACGCCGCCGAGTTGCAACTGCCCGCCTTGCGCGAGCGCAGCGACCTGCTGGCCCTGGCCGAACACATGCTCGCCGCCCTAGGCTGCAGCCTGCGCCTGAGCGAGCCCGCACAGGCCGCCCTGCGCGCCCACCGCTGGCCCGGCAATCTGCGCGAGCTGCACAACGCCCTGCGCTATGCCGCCGCGCTGGCTGAGCAGCAGATCGCGCTGGAGCACCTGCCCGATGCGCTGCAGCACAACCCTGCCTTTGTTCAACAGCAAGACGCCGCCAGCGGCACCCCGTTGGACAGCAGCACACCGGCCGACATGCCCTTGAACACCGCCACGCTGGAGCAGGTACTCGCCCAGTGCCAGGGCAATGTCTCCGAAGCCGCCCGCCTGCTAGGCGTCAACCGCTCCACCATCCACCGCCGCATTCAGCGCCAGCAGCTCAGCCGGGTGTTTGCCAGGCAAGATGGTGAGCGGCCTTAGCTGCGCTCCTGGCAGTCTAGGGCACGCAGGCAGAAGAGCCCCCTTGATGTCGCCCACCAGCACGGCGTCGGTTAGGCTAAACCCACCTTCAACCCTGCAGCGCTGTTTGTCCCATGCCCCGATACCGCTTTAACGTCTTTGGCCGCATTCTCGATCTGGAGCCCGTTAGCACCGGCTGGCGCTGCTATGCCGTAGGGCAGGACGGCAAACGCGCTCCTGTGCAACTGGCGGTCCCTGCTGATCTGCCCGCCAGCGATCTGGCCCAGTACCTTTACGACATCTACCATGAGCTGGCAACGGGTAGCCAGGGGGATGTGACGGAGATTTCTGCTCCGGGGATGCGTGATGCGGGTGATGCGGACAGCCCATCCCGGAACCCCTAGCCCAACAAAAAAGCCGCACAACCCAAAGGCTGTGCGGCTCTTGGCCATCGTCAAAAAGACGGCTTAGCCGATATCTGCAATTAGCGCACCAGCAGCCCGGCAATCTTTCAGAATGATGGTGACTCAGCGATGAAATTGCAGGTCCTACGCGGTAGCTAACGTCAAGGCGCGCTCCTTCAGTTTGAGCTACCGAGGATTCCTCGGTAGCTGAGCGACGACCTATCTCGACGTTGTGCCGCACCAGTGCCGACGCGCTGACTGAGCTGCAACAAAAAAGCCGCACAACCCAAAGGCTGTGCGGCTCTCGGCCACCGTCAAAAAGACGGCTTAGTCGATGCGTGCAATCACTGCACCCGCAGCCTGGTAGCTGCCCGCTTCCACCTTCAGGCTGATGCGGCCCGCGCGGGGGGCGTTGATCTGCATTTCCATCTTCATGGCTTCCATCACGGCGATCAGTTCGCCCTCTTGCACGGTGGCGCCGTCGGCAACCTTCCAGGTCGTGAGGGTGCCAGCGGAGGCGGCGGTCACGGCCTTCTCGTCCACGGCCTCTTCCAGGGGCGCTGGGGCAGCGCCAGGGGCCGACAGGCCGGACAGTAAGGAGGCAGGCAGACCCAGCATCACGCGGCGGCCGTCGAGCTCGATGGCGACGCGCTGCAGGCCAGCGGTGGCGGCAGGCTGGGGACGGGTTTCGGGCTGGGCATCCCACTGGGGCATCAGCTGGGTTTCGATCCAGCGGGTGTGCACGCCAAAGTGCTCGCCGTTGATGAAGTCGGCATGTGCCATCACCGCTTCGTGGAAAGGCAGCACGGTGGGCACGCCCTCGATCTTGAACTCCTTGAGCGCGCGGCGTGCGCGCTGCACGGCCACTTCGCGGCTGGGGCCCCAGACGATGAGCTTGGCCAGCATCGAATCGAACTGGCCTGCCACTTGCGAGCCGGATTCCACACCGCTGTCGACGCGCACGCCGGGGCCCGATGGAGCCTCAAAGCGGGTCACCAGGCCGGGGGCGGGCAGGAAGCCACGGCCCACGTCTTCGGCATTGATGCGGAACTCAAAGGCATGGCCGTGGGGTGCGGGCACGGTCGTGTCGGCCAGCACTTCGCCTTCGGCCACGCGGAACTGCAGGCGCACCAGGTCGGTACCGGTGGTCTCTTCGGTCACGGGGTGCTCCACCTGCAAACGGGTGTTCACTTCTAGGAACGAGATCGCGCCGCTTTGGCTCAGCAGGTATTCCACCGTGCCGGCGCCCACATAGCCAGCGGCCTGGCAAATCTCGCGCGCCGATTGGTGGATGCGCTCGCGCTGCTCGGTGCTCAGGAACGGCGCTGGTGCTTCTTCCACCAGCTTTTGGTTGCGGCGCTGCAAGGAGCAGTCACGCGTGCCCAGCACCCGCACATTGCCGTGCTGGTCGGCCATCACCTGGGCTTCGATGTGGCGGGGCTTGTCCAGGAACTGCTCGACAAAGCATTCACCACGGCCAAAGGCGGTCACCGCCTCGCGCACTGCAGCGGCATACAGCTCGTCGATGTCCTCGGCCTTCCAGATCACCTTGATGCCACGGCCACCACCACCGAACGCGGCCTTGACCGCAATCGGCAGACCATGCTCACGCGCAAAGGCATGCACCTCAGACACGTCCTTGACCGGCTCGGGCGTGCCTGCCACCAGTGGTGCCCCCACGCTCAGCGCCAGCTTGCGCGCCTGCACCTTGTCGCCCAGCTGCTCGATGGCCGAAGGGGGCGGGCCCACCCAGGTGAGACCTGCACCGATCACGGCGCGGGCAAAGGCGGCGTTTTCGGACAGAAAACCATAGCCCGGGTGCACGGCATCTGCCCCGCTCTTTTGCGCCACTGCAATCAGCTTGGCGATGTCCAGATAGGTCTCTGCCGGGCGTTGGCCGTCGAGCGCATAGGCCTCATCGGCCATGCGCACATGCAGGGCGTCGATATCGGCATCGGCATACACCGCCACGCTCTTGAGGCCGTGGTCCGTGCAGGCACGGATGATTCGGACGGCGATCTCGCCACGGTTTGCAATCAATACTTTTTTCATGGCTGAGACTCCGAGCAACCAAACAACGACAGGGAAGCGAGATCGCCGAAGCCTGCTGCGCAGGCACTGCAATGTAGAGAAACCGCCGCTGCGCGTCGGTTTTCGCCACGGTTTGCAATCAACACTTGATTCATAGCTATATCCATTCAAGAACGGGCGCGCAGGCCCTGTTCAACACTCAGCCCACCAGGTCCGCAAAGGGCGCCAGGGGGCGGAATTGCAACCAGCCGCCGACGGGCACTTGCGCGGCCAGGTCCAGGTGGTAGGAGGCAATGCAGGCAATCACCGGGTAACCGCCAGTCAGCGGGTGGTCGGCCAAAAACAGCACCGGCTGGCCACTGGCGGGCACCTGGATGGCGCCCAGGGCCGTGCCTTCGCTGGGCAGCTCCTGCGTTTGGCAGCGCACCAGTGCCTCTTCCCCGGCCAGGCGCAAGCCCACGCGGTTGGACTGGGGCGTTACCTGCCAGCGCTGGGCGGCAAACAGGGCGACGGCCTCGGGGGTGAACCAGTCGGTGCGCGGGCCCATGACGACATCGAGCACAACCGTCTCACCCGCCTTGGGCAGCGCAGGCGGGTTCTCATCAGCGGCTTCCACGGCAGCGGCATCGCGCGCGTCGCCCACGGCCAGGGTCTGGCCGGTGGTGAGCGCTGCGGGGCCAATGCGGGCCAAGGTATCGGTGCTGGTGCTGCCCAGCACCGGTTCGACCAGCCAGCCGCCGCGCACGGCCACATAGCTGCGCACGCCGCTGTCGGGCTCGCCAAGCTGGATCACATCGCCATCGTTCAAGGCAATGGCTGCATTGCGTGCGGCCTGCCAGGCAGCGCCGCTGGCGCTGCGCACGGTCAGGGGGCCGGTGGCGCCGGTGACGGCCAGCACGGTGGCACCCAGGCTTTGCAGTTGCAGGCCTGCGGCGACCGATTCAAGCACCGACACGCGTGCATCGTTGCCCACCAGGCGGTTGGCACGGCGCATGGCGCCCTGGTCCAGCGCACCGGCAGCCGATACGCCCTGCCCAGCCTGGCCGGCACGGCCAGCATCCTGCACCAGGGTTTGCAAGCCGGTGGCACGCACACGCATGCCTGCGCCGGTGTGCTCCGCAGCCACCGGGGCGGGGGCCTGCACGGCAGATTGCTGCTTCAGCAGCGCCTGGCCAGCGGCGGTGCTGGCGTCGACAAAACGCACCAGCATGCCTGGCTGCAGCAAAGCAGGCGGGTTGCGCAGGAGGTCCCACATGGGCACCTCGGTGCGGCCCAGCAGCTGCCAGCCGCCGGGGGTGTCATTGGGGTAGACGGCGCTGAAAGTGCCGGCAATGGCCACCGAGCCCGCAGGCACCTTGGTGCGTGGCGTGCTGCGGCGCGGCACATTCAGGCTCGGGTCGCCTCCCGTCAGGTAGGCAAAGCCGGGCGCAAAGCCGCAAAAGGCCACGCTGTAATCGCTGCCGCTGTGGCGGCGAATCAGCTCGGGCACATCCATACCCAGGATCTGCGCCACATCGGCCAGGTCCTCGCCGTCGTAGTGCACGGCAATCTCGACCCGCTGGCCGGCGCTGCGGGCTTGGCGGCCCAGGCGCAGTGCCGCCATATGGCGCTGCAGGTCGGCAGCGCTGGTCTGCCAGCGGTCAAAGGCGATCAGGATGGTGCGCGCAGCGGGCACCAGCTCCTGCACGCCAGCGGGCAGCTCGGCCTGCAAGGCTGCGAGCAGGTCCAGGGTGTGCTCCAGGTCCTGCAGCTCCACCAGCATGCTTTGGTCGCTCACCGGCAAAAAGCGCATCGTGCGTTCGTCGCTCATGCGCCCGCCTTGTCCATGAAGGAGCGGATCTGCACGCCGGCCGCATGCAGGTGCTCACGCACCGCCTGGGCCATGGCCACCGCGCCGGGGCTGTCGCCGTGCACGCAGATGGAGTCGGCCTGCACCTCAACCACCGAGCCATCGTTGGCCTGTACGGTGCCTTGCTGCACCAGCTGCAGCATGCGCTGGGCAACCATCTCTGGATCGTGCAGCACAGCGCCCGGCTCGCGGCGCGATACCAGGGTGCCTTGCGGCGTGTAGCCACGGTCGGCAAAGGCCTCGGCAATCACCGTCAGGCCCGCGTCGCGTGCCCATTGCATCAAGGGCGAACCGGCCAGCACCACCAGCGCCAGCTGGCCGCCCACGGCCTGCATGGCTTCGATCACGGAGGTGGCCTGGCGGCGGTCCTGCGCGATGGTGTTGTACAGCGCGCCATGGGGCTTGACGTAGCGCACCGTGGTGCCTGCCGCAGCGGCCAGGCCTTGCAGCGCGCCAATTTGGTAGATCACATCGCTCACCAGGTCGGCATGCGCCACATCCATGTTGCGGCGGCCAAAACCGACCAGGTCGCGGTAGGCCACATGGGCGCCGACCACGACGTTGTTGGCCTTGGCTTTTTTCAAGGTATCGAGGATGCCAGCCGGATCGCCTGCATGAAAACCGCAGGCCACGTTGGCGCTGCTGACGATCGACAGCATGGCGGCATCGTCGCCCATGCTCCATGCGCCCAGGCTCTCGCCCAGGTCGCTGTTCAAATCCATGGTGAGGGACATGGTGCTACCTTTCTTATGAATTTCAGTGGAGTTGGCCTGCGCTCAGCTGCAGATCCTGGTGCTCGGGATCATGCCGCAGCACGGCAGCAATCAGTGCCTCAATACCCTTGCACTGCGTCTCCACGGCCATGCTGGGGGCGCCAGGCAGCGCCGCTGCCATTTCTGGCAGATAAGGCACATGCACAAAGCCGCCGCGCGTTTGCGCCCAGGCGGGCACGGTGTTCAGGCGGTGCATCAGGCCGTAGAAGACATGGTTGCAGACAAAGGTGCCGGCGGTGTTGCTTACCTCGGCGGGCACGCCGGCTGCGCGCATGGCCGCCACGGCCTGCTTGATGGGCAGGCGCGCAAAGTAGGCCACAGGGCCATCGGCGGCCACCGCCACATCAATGGGTTGCTGGCCGGCGTTGTCGGCGATGCGGGCATCATCGACATTGATGGCCACGCGCTCGATCGACAAGGCCGTGCGGCCGCCGGCCAGGCCCAGCGCAATCACCAGGCTGGGCTGGTGCTGCTGCAGGGCGGCGTCCAGCGCCTCCAGCGCTTTGCCAAACACACAGGGCAACTGCACACCGACGATGCGCGCGCCGTCCAGCGTCTTGCCGTCCAACCTGCGGGCTACTTCCCACGCGGGGTTGAGGGGGGCTTTGTCAAAGGGCTCAAAGCCCAGCACCAGTACGGTTGCGTCAGTCATGCAGAAGTCCTGTTCTGACCGGGGGTCAGTGGTTCATCAAAAAGTACAGCAAAAACACATTGCAGACCAGGATGCCCAGCGCCGTAGGCACCTGCGCCTTGATAACGGCATTGCGGTCTGGTAGCTCCAGCAGTGCCGCCGGCACGATGTTGAAGTTGGCTGCCATTGGTGTCAGCAAGGTGCCGCAGTAGCCAGAGAGCATGCCAATTGCAGCCATGATGGCCGGGTCAGCGTGGTAGATGTTGATCAGCACGGGCACGCCCACGCCGCCGGTCATCACCGGGAAGGCCGCAAAGCCATTGCCCATGATGACGGTGAACAGCGCCATGCCGACCACGTACACCAGCACCGCGACAAAGCGCAGGTCCATGTTGATGTAGGTGGTGGTCACATGGGCCACCGCCTTGCCAACGCCAGCATCAGAGAACACCAGACCCAACATGCCCAGCATCTGCGGCAGCACCATGGCCCAGCCCATGGCATCGACCAGGCGGCGCGATTCGCGCAGCGATTGCACCGGCGATTCGCGGGTCATCTTGCAGGCCATGGCCGCACCGATGATGCAGCCCAGTGCCAGGCTCACCAAGGTGGCGTTCTTCGGGTCGATCAGGAAGTTGCCGCCAATCTTGAAGTCCTTGAGCAGCACGCTGCCGATCACGGTGACCACGGGGATCGCCAGTGCCGGCACAAACAGCTTGTTCTTCAGGCGCAAAGCGCTTTCCTTGTTTTCGGCATCGCTGCGCACTTGCGG
Source organism: Comamonas sp. BIGb0152 (assembly GCF_024809975.1). Classification (GTDB taxonomy): domain Bacteria; phylum Pseudomonadota; class Gammaproteobacteria; order Burkholderiales; family Burkholderiaceae_C; genus Comamonas. The sequence goes on along the minus strand of NZ_JANUDY010000005.1, from coordinate 137,043 downwards.
TTTTCCGCCGCCTACGCCCTTGACCAGCACGATCAGCGCCAGCACGATCACGCCAGCACCCACCACTTCAGGCGGCATCTTGTCGCCCAGCAGGAACATGACCGCATACAGGCCCCAGAACAGGCCGGTGGTCCAGCGCTTGGGGTTGCTGGCATCGAGCAGATTGAAGACGGCCACGGCCGCCATGACCAGGCCAGCCAGCCAATAGACTTGGGTGATGCTGAAAATCATGCTGCACCTCCTTCGCGGGTGGTAGAAGCGGCAGATGGCGCGTTAGCCATTTCCTTGGCGATGTACTGGTCCAGGCGATGCAGGCGGTAGGAATGGATCAGGAACGCGCAGATGGCGGTCGGGATGCCCCATACGGCAACATGGATCGGCTCCACATCGACACCGGCTTCATGCAGGAAGGTGGTCATCAGCACGATCGCGCCGAAGGCCACAAAAATATCTTCGCCGAAGAACAGACCGACGTTGTCGGTCGCGGCGCTGAAAGCGCGCAGGCGGTAGCGCAGCGCTTCGGGCAGCTTGCCGTAGCGGGTCTCGGTCGCGCCTTCAGCCATAGGGGCCAGCAGCGGACGCACCATTTGCGGGTGGCCACCCAGGCTGGTCAGGCCGATGGCGGCGGTCAGTTGGCGCGCGCCCAGGTAGACGATCAGCAGACGGCCCGTGGTGGCCGACTTGATATGGCCGATCCAGTTTTGCGCATGTTGGCGCAGGCCATGGCGCTCGAGCAAGCCAATCACGGCCAGCGGCAGCACCAGGATGAGCGGCAGGTTGCGGGTTTTGACAAAACCCGTGCCCAGTTCCGCCAGCACTTTCTGGACCGGAAAGCCCGCGAGCGCAGCGGTGACGAGCGCCGTCACCACCACCACCACAAAGGGATTGAAGCGCAGGATGAATCCCACGACGATGACGGCCACCCCAAGGAGGGGCCAGAGGTTGATGATTGAGCTGTCCATGACAATACAAGGTTTGTTATAGGCACGGTGCCCGTCCCAAGGAGTGGGTCACCGCATAGTTTTTGTTCAACAACCTATAAATCTCGATGATTCTGAATCTAAGTTTGTTGAACAATACAAAAGTTTAGCCAAACAAAACAAGCTCGATTACGGGGAAAACCCGTATACATCCGCTTTCAAATAGCGATGTAGGCGAAGTTCTCGTCTTTATGACAACCAAATACGCCATAGTGACCAAACCCGAGCTTGGGGGCCATCCGCTGGGCTGGGCTACAGGCCACCGCTATCATGTGTGTCAATCTCTGACTACCTGCGATCGCCATGAATGTTGCACTGCCTACTCTCTCGCTCAATGATCGCGTGGCCGAGCAGATCCGTGATCGCATCGTGCGCGGCGAATTCCAGCCCGGATCGCGCCTGTCCGAAGTGGCGCTGAGCGAAAGCCTGGAGATCTCGCGCAACACCTTGCGCGAGGTGTTCCGCCTGCTGACCAAGGAAGGCCTGTTGCGCCACTTGCCCAACCGGGGCGTGTTTGTCGCCATCCCCTCGATGGCCTCCATCATGGATATCTACCGCGTGCGCCGCATGATCGAGTGCCAGGCGCTGCAGCAGGCCATTCCGCAGCACCCGGCGCGCAAAGAAATGCGCGAAGCCGTCGCCGCCCAAAAGCAGCTGCGCGAGGCCGGCCGCTGGGTGGAGGTGGGCACCGGCAATATGCGTTTTCACAAAGGGGTGGTGGCGCTGGCCGACAGCGAGCGGCTCAACACCCTGTTCTCACACCTGCTGGTGGAGCTGCGCCTGGCGTTTGGCATGCTGGGTGATGCCGAGTTCATGCATGCGCCCTACATCGACCTGAATGCCCAAATCTTGGAACGCTTTGAGGCCGGGGACATGGAGCAGGCGGCCAAGCTGATGCATGACTACCTGACCCATTCCGAGCGCGTGCTGCTCAGCGTGTATGCCCGCCGCATGAGCGATGCGGGCATGGTGCTGTAAAGGCGCTTGGTCTTAAGCAGCTGCGGGGTAAAACAGCTTGCGCGCCGTGGCGCTTTGCACGGCCTGGGCAATCGCGCCAATGTGGTCCGGCGTGGTGCCGCAGCAGCCGCCCACAATGTTGACCAAGCCTTCGGCGGCAAACTCGTGCACCAGGCGGCTGGTGATCTCGGGCGTCTCGTCAAAGCCGGTATCGCTCATCGGGTTGGGCAGGCCGGCATTGGGGTAGCAGCTGATAAAGGTATCGGGCGCGGCCTTGGCCAGCTCTTGCACATAGGGGCGCATCAAGGTGGCGCCCAGCGCGCAGTTCAGCCCGATCGACAGCGGGTTGGCATGGCGCACGCTGTGCCAGAAAGCCGTCACCGTCTGGCCCGACAGAATGCGGCCCGAGGCATCAGTAACGGTGCCGCTGATCATGATCGGCAGCACCTGGCCTGATTGCTCAAACGCCTCATCCACCGCAAACAGCGCGGCCTTGGCGTTCAGCGTGTCAAAAATCGTCTCGACCAGAATCACATCCGCGCCGCCTTCGATCAGCGCCAGGGTCTGCGCCAGGTAGGCCTGGCGCAGCGATTCAAAGCTCACATTGCGCGCGCCCGGGTCGTTCACATCGGGGCTGATGGAGGCCGTCTTGGGCGTGGGGCCCAGCGCGCCGGCCACATAGCGCTTGTGGTCCGGGGTGCTGTACTTGTCGCAGGCAGCACGCGCCAGTTGGGCGCTCTTGAGGTTCATCTCATAGGCCAGATCGGCCATGTGGTAATCCTCCTGGGCAATCGTGGTCGCACCAAAGGTATTGGTCTCGATCAGATCGGCGCCAGCGGCCAGGTATTTCTCGTGGATGTCGCCAATCACATCGGGGCGGGTCAGCGATAGCAGCTCGTTGTTGCCCTTGACGTCGTAGGCAAAGTCCTTGAAGCGCTCGCCCACGCTGCCCGGGCCGGTGTAGCCTTCACCCCGGTACTGGGCCTCGCCCAGCTTGAAGCGTTGGATCATGGTGCCCATGGCGCCATCGAGAATGACGAGGCGCTTGGCCAGGGTGGCGGGCAGTTCTTGGGCTCGGGTGTAGCGGGGCAGTGACATGGCGGCCATTGTAGGGCGGCGGCCCCAGCCATGGCGGCATGGCGTTATTTGCCATACAGGCACTGGTTTTATCGTGCCGCGTGGCTGCAGGCAACCCACCTGGCAACACAGGCCGTTACGCCCAGCAAACCCCGCCCAGCCGTTGCAACGCCCCAAAACGCGCACAATAGCGCTTCGCGCCCCCGCCTCCCCAGGCTTGGTCTGTTGACGACACCCCGCTTGCACGGCCCCCACCCGGGGACCGGCCAAGCTGCCTTCTCTAGCAATTTGTGACTTCCCTCGCCCACACCGTATTGCAGGACGCCTTTGGCTATGCGCATTTTCGCGGCTCGCAGCAAGCCATTGTTGACCATGTGATCGGCGGCGACGATGCCCTGGTGCTGATGCCCACCGGCGGCGGCAAAAGCCTGTGCTACCAGATCCCGGCCATCGTGCGCCAGCAGCAGGGCCATGGCACCACCATCGTCATCTCGCCGCTGATTGCGCTGATGCACGACCAGGTCAGCGCCATGCATGAGATCGGTGTGGACGCCGCCTTCCTCAACTCCACCCTCGACTACGACCAGACCCGCGATGTGGAGCTGCAGCTGCTGTCGGGCGGCATCACCTTGCTGTATGTGGCGCCCGAGCGGCTCAACACCCCGCGCTTTCTGGGTCTGCTCGATGAGCTGCATGCCATGGGCAAGCTGGCCTTGTTCGCCATCGACGAGGCCCATTGCGTCAGCCAGTGGGGGCACGACTTTCGGCCCGAATACCGCGAGCTGACCGTGCTGCACCAGCGCTATGCCGGTGTGCCGCGCATTGCGCTCACCGCCACGGCCGATGCGCTGACCCGCGCCGACATCGTCGAGCGCATGCAGCTCGAATCGGCGCGCGTCTTCATCAGCAGCTTTGACCGCGCCAACATCCGCTACACCATCGTCGAGAAAAAAGACGCCACCGCCCAGCTGCTGCGCTTTATCGAGCGCGAGCACGATGGCGATGCCGGCGTGGTGTATTGCCTATCGCGCAAAAAGGTGGAAGAAGTCGCGCAGTCACTGTGCGATGCCGGCATCAACGCCCTGCCCTACCACGCCGGCCTGGGCGCCGAGCTGCGCCAAAAAAACCAAAGCCGCTTTCTGCGCGAAGAAGGCATCGTGATGGTCGCCACCATCGCCTTCGGCATGGGCATCAACAAGCCCGATGTGCGCTTTGTCGCCCATGTGGACATGCCCAAGAACATCGAGAGCTACTACCAGGAAACCGGCCGGGGCGGGCGCGACGGCCTGCCCGCCGACGCCTGGATGGCCTATGGCTACCGCGACGTGGTCAGCCAGCGCAGCATGATCGACGAGAGCCCGGCGGGCGACGCCTTCAAGCAGGTGATGCGCGGCAAGCTCGATGCGCTGCTCGGCCTGGCCGAGGGCACCGACTGCCGGCGCGTGCGGCTGCTGGCCTATTTTGACGAGGTCTATGGCCAGGGCGGCGACTACGACTCGGCCCACCCCGAGGCCTCTGCCACATCCGCCGACAAGCCCCCGCGCTACCAATGCGGCAACTGCGACAACTGCCTGAACCCGCCCAAAACCTGGGACGGCACCGACGCCGCGCGCAAGCTGCTGTCCACCATCTACCGCGCCCACGAAGCCAGCCAGATCACCTTTGGGGCCAGCCATATCCTCGACATCGTGCGCGGCAAGGAAACCGACAAGGTGCGCCAGTTCAGCCACCAGCAGCTGAGCACCTTCGGCCTGTGCCAAACCTACACCGAACCCCAACTGCGGGGCGTGCTGCGGCAGTTGCTGGCCATCGGGGCGCTGGGCACGCACAAGGTGCAGACCGAGGCCGGCTACAGCTTTGAAACCCTGGTCCTGTGCGACGGCTCACGCGCCGTGCTGCGCGGCGAGCAAACCGTGGAGCTGCGCGAGAGCACCGCCGAGCGCAGCCCCAGCAAACGCCAGCGCAGCGCCAAACCCGCCGTCGCCGCGCAAAACCTGGGCCCCGACGAGCAGGTCCGCTTCATCAACCTCAAGGCCTGGCGCACCGAAGTGGCCAAGGAACACAACGTGCCCGCCTATGTGGTCTTCGCCGATGCCACCCTGGCGGCCATCGCCCAGCGCAACCCGCAGAGCCTGGATGAGCTGCAGGGGGTGAGTGGGATTGGGGTGAAAAAGCTGGAGGCTTATGGGGAGGCGGTGTTGCGGGTGTGCAGTACCCCTTAATCTCCAAAATTGTTGTTGCAATGCAAACAAAGGAGAACCCATGCGTCTACTTTGTAAAGCTGTGCTCTAATGCCGTTTTGATTGTTGAAAACTATTAACAAACGGACGAACATATGCTGAAAAAATGGATTGCAATCGGCGCCCTGCTGGGCACCAGCATGGCCCAGGCCTACATGCCCCAATCTGGCACCTGGGTGGTTACCAGCGAACTCAATGGCAAGCCAGGCCGCGGCCTGGCCATCGATGTGCAGGGCCAGACCCTGGTCATGCAGATGTATGCCTATGACGCCTCCGGCAATGCCACGTTCTACCTGACCTCCGGCGCCTACAAGAACAACCAGTATTCCGGCACCTTGAACAAGTACCGGGGCGGCCGCTACCTGGGCAGCAGCGAACGCAGTGGTCAGGACAACGGCAACGACGGCGTCGTGTCGATGCGCTTTGACTCGGGTACCAAGGGCTACATCAAATTCCCGGGCGAAGCCGAAAAGGAAATTTCGCGCTTCAACTTCGGCTATGACAAGAGCCCGCAAAGCCTGTTTGGTATATGGCTGTTCACGCCTTTGGGGACCAGCACTCCCCGCTCCGATGTTGTCAAGCTGGAAAAGCTGGCCCAGGGAAGCGGGTACGGCACCGGCTTTGTCACAACCGCAGACAATCGTTTCGCTTGCGAAAATGTAACGAGCGGCCCTAACGCAGGCTTGGTGGTTTGTATTAAGTTCAGTGTGGCCAGCCGCGTCGAGCAGGTCTACTATTTTGACTACAAGGTCAATGATGGTGAGGGCTATGCAGGAACTTCGGCAGCAACCGCTACCAACCTCCTGATTGTGCGCCGCCTGACCACCAGCAATGATGACGGTACCGGGATCACGTTCAAGAGTGAAGAAAGCACAGCTCCCGCAGATCTCGATGCGCTACGCCAAGCTTTCGAAGCTGTCGTTGCAGAGCCTATCGAACAATAAGCCCTAACGGCACTTCTCCCCCATAGAAGCCAGCAGCCACCCACGCTTGGGTGCTGCTGGCTTTTTTGAGGGCACGCAAAACGCACTTCCATCGCATACTTGAGAATCGCCGGCCCAGCCCCAGCGCTACACTCAGCCTCCATGCCCGCCACCCCTCCCCGCCTCTCCATCCGCGCCCTCCAAAGCCCCATCAGCGGGCCTTGCTCGCTGGAGCTGGGCGCAGGCGAATGCGTAGCGGTCATGGGCGCATCGGGGGCGGGCAAATCGGTGCTGTTGCGCTTGATCGCCGACCTGGACCCGGGCAGTGGCGAGCTGCTGCTTAACGGCCAGCCGCGCAGTGCCTTCAGCGGCCCAGCCTGGCGCCAGCAGGTGATGTACCTGGCAGCAGAGCCGGCCTGGTGGGGGCAGACGGTGCTGGAGCATTTCCCGCCGGGCTCGCAGACGGCGCTGCTGGAGATGGCCAGCGCGCTGGGGCTGCGCCAGGGCTTCATCGACATTCCGCTGGCCCAGCTCTCGACCGGCGAGCGCCAGCGCCTGGCCTTGCTGCGCGGGCTGCTGCGCAGGCCGCAGGTGCTGCTGCTCGATGAGCCCACGGCCGCGCTCGACGAGGCATCGGTGGCAGCGGTGGAGCAATTGCTACAGCGCTGCCAGCAGCAAGGCTTAAGCCTGCTGTGGGTCACCCATTCCCATGCCCAGGCCGCCCGCGTGGGCCAGCGCTGCATGCAACTGGTAGATCACCAGCTGCGGCCGATGGAGGCTGCGCAATGAACCCGGCCATCCATCTGCAACCCAGCGATTTGCTGGTGGGCGCCGCCCTGGTGCTGGCCGCCGCTGCCGCCTCCTGGGCCATGCGGCTGCAATTGCAGCGCCAGGTGCTGTGGGCATCGCTGCGCATGGTGGTGCAGCTTTTGCTGGTGGGTTATGTGCTGCGGCTGGTGTTTCAGCAGGCGCACCCGGGCACCACCTTGGTCGTGGTGCTGGTGATGGTTGCCGCTGCCGCGCGCGAAGTGGCGGTGCGGCCGCACCAGCGGCTATCCGGCGGGGGCAATTACCGCATTGCCGGCCTGGTGGTGGCGCTGTCGAGTTTGTCGACCGTGGTGCTGGCGCTGATGACCGCCGTGCGGCCCGATCCCTGGTTTGATGCGCGCTATGCGATACCGCTGATGGGCATTGTGCTGGGCAGCGTGCTCAATGCCGCCAGCCTGGGGCTAGACAGTTTTTTTGAGGGGGTGCGCCAAAGCCGTGCCGCCATCGAGGCCCAGCTGGCACTGGGTGTTTCCTTCCGCCGGGCCATGGCGCCGCACACCCGCGCCGCCATCCGCCGGGGGCTGATCCCCATCATCAACCAGATGTCGGCTGCCGGCCTGATCACCCTGCCGGGCATCATGACCGGCCAGATCCTGGGCGGCATGGACCCGCTGGAAGCCGCCAAGTACCAGATATTGTTATTGCTGCTGCTGACCTTTGCCGGCGCGCTGGCCGCAGCCGGCAGCGTGCTGCTGGCCGCCCGGGCGCTGGGCGATGAACGCCAGCGCCTGCGGCTGGACCGGCTGAACACCACCAGCTGATCGCCTTTGCCATGGGCCCACGCCCTTCATAGAATGGGCAAGCACATCTGGGAGAGCAGCCATGGCACAGCGCGACAAGGACAACCTTGTGGATGAGCTGGTCGACTACGACCCGCTGGGCAGTGACCCCGCCTTGCAGGCGGCCCTGGCGCGCGCGCAGGCGCAAGCCTGGCTGCCAGGTTTGGAGCAGCATGCGCGCACGGTGGGCAGCGCCGCCTTTGCGCAGTGGGCCGACCAGGCCAACCGCCACCCACCGCAGTTGCAGCCCTGGGATGCGCGGGGCCGGCGCATCGACCAGGTGGCGTTTCACCCCGCATGGCACCAGGTTCTGGCCCACTACCGCGCGCAGCACCTGATCAACATGCCGTTTGCCGGCACATCGCCCGCAGATGCGCCACCAGACGCACTTGTGGATCCACCACGCGGCCGCTGGAGCGCCTGGGCCGCCGGTTTTTACCTCCATGGCCAGGCAGAAGCCGGCAGCCTCTGCCCCGCGACGATGACGACGGCGGCCATCCCGGTTTTGCGCAAGGAACCGGCGCTGTGGGCACAGATCGCGCGCGGCATCACCAGCGCCAGCCATGACGCGCGCGATGCGCCGCTGGCGGACAAGACGGCCTTATGGGTGGGCATGGGCATGACCGAAAAGCAAGGCGGCTCGGACGTGCGCAGCAACACCACGGTGGCCTATCCGGTCGATGCCGGCGACGGGCGCGGCGCAGCCTACCGCCTGCAAGGCCATAAATGGTTTTATTCGGTACCGATGGCCGATGCCCACCTGGTGGTGGCGCGCATGGCCAGCAGTGCGGGCGATGCCAACGCGCTGCAGGCACCGCTGGCCTGCTTTTGGGTGCCGCGCTGGCGGCCCGATGGCACACGCAATAGCGTGCTGGTGCAACGCCTCAAAGACAAGGTCGGCAACCGCAGCAATGCCAGCAGCGAGGTGCTGTTTGACGATGCCCATGGCGTGCTGGTGGGTGAGGAAGGCCGGGGCATTGCCACCATCATGGAGATGGCCACGATCACGCGGCTGTGCTGCGTGCTGGGCAGCAGCGCCTTGCTGCGCCAGGCCACCGTGCAGGCACTGTGGTCAGCCCGGCACCGCCAGGCCTTTGGTGCGGCTTTGGTAGAGCAACCGCTGATGCAATCGGTGCTGGCCGACCTGGCGTTGGAGAGCGAAGCGGCCTTGCTGCTGGCCATGCACCTGGCGCAGGCCTTTGAAGACAGCAGTGCCCCCGGCCAGACCAGCGCACAGGCCTGGCAGCGCGCCATGACGCCAGCGGCCAAATTCTGGGTCTGCAAACGCGCCATTGCCTGCAGCGCCGAGGCCATGGAGGTGCTGGGTGGCAATGGCTATATCGACAGCTCGGCGCTGGCGCGCATCTACCGCGAAGCGCCGGTCAACTCGATCTGGGAGGGCTCGGGCAATGTGATGTGCCTGGATGTGCTCAAGGCCCTGCAGCGCGAGCCCGACCTGCGTGATGCGCTGTGGCTGGACTTGCAGCGCATGGCAGCCGATGACGCCCCCATTCAACAAGCGCTGCAGCGCCTGCAAGACCAGTGGCAGGCCATGGCGCAAGATGCCTGGGCGCAGCAGGCGCAGGCGCGCCAATGGGTGCAGCAGCTGGTGCTGGTGGCGCAGGCCGGCCTGATGCGCCAGCATGCGGCCCCGGCGCATGCCGATGCCTTTGTCGCCAGCCGCTTGGGGCCCGGTGCCAGTTTGGGCGTGATGGGTGCTTCTCCCCTTGCCAAGGCGCAGATCAGCGCTATCCTCAGCGCCAGTCTGCAGTTGCAAAAATGAACGGAAAGTAGCCATGGCCGTCAGCGTGTTTGATTTGTTCAAGATCGGTATCGGGCCTAGCAGCTCGCACACGGTAGGCCCGATGCGCGCGGCGCATGCCTTTGTGCAGCGCTTGCAGCGCCAAGGGGTGCTGGCCCAGGTGGCCCGCCTGCGCTGCCAGCTGTTCGGCTCGCTGGGCGCTACCGGCATTGGCCATGCCAGCGACCGTGCGGTGATCCTGGGCCTGGCCGGCCATGCGCCCGACACGGTGGATGTGAATGCCGTCGATGCCCTCATCGCCGAGGTCCACCGCACGCAGCAGCTGCTGTTGAATGGCGAGCAGCGCATCGTGTTTGACCCTGCTACCGATCTGCTGCTGATTGGCGCAGTGAGCCTGCCCTTCCACCCCAACGGCATGCGCTTTGAGGCCTGGGACGCGCAGCATGCACTGGTCGATGCGCAGGCCTATTACTCGGTGGGCGGCGGTTTTATCGTCAGCGAAGAGGCCGCCTACGATGCCGAGCGCCAGCACGCCATTGCGCCCGACACCGAGGTGCTGCCCCTGCCCTTTCACAGCGCCGCGCAGCTGCTGCAACTGGCGCAGGACCACCAGCAGCCCATTGCGCAGATCATGCGCACCAACGAACGCCACTGGCGCAGCGATGCCGACATCGACAGCGGCCTGCTCAAGATCTGGCAAGCGATGCAGGACTGCGTGCAGCGCGGCTGCAGCACACCGGGTCACCTGCCCGGGGGGCTCAACGTCAAACGCCGTGCAGCCGGCTTTTACCAAGGCCTGACCGCCCATGCCGAGCCGCTGAACCAGGACCCGCTGCAGGTGATCGACTGGGTGAACCTGTTTGCACTGGCCGTGAACGAGGAAAACGCCGCTGGCGGCCGGGTGGTGACCGCCCCCACCAATGGCGCTGCCGGCATTGTGCCGGCCGTGCTGCACTACTACTGGCGCTTTGTGCCCTGCGCCACCGAAGCCGGGGTGGTGGATTTTCTGCTGACCGCAGGCGCCATCGGCATGCTGTACAAGGAGAACGCCTCGATATCCGGCGCGGAAGTGGGCTGCCAAGGGGAAGTGGGCGTGGCCTGCTCCATGGCGGCAGCGGGCCTGTGCGCGGTGATGGGTGGCACCCCAGCGCAGGTGGAGAACGCCGCCGAGATCGGCATGGAACACCACCTGGGCCTCACCTGCGACCCGGTGGCCGGCCTGGTGCAGGTCCCCTGCATCGAGCGCAATGCGCTGGCCGCCGTCAAGGCCATCAATGCCGCGCGCATGGCGCTGCGCGGCGATGGCTCGCACATCGTGAGCCTGGACAAGGTGATTGCCACCATGCGCGCCACCGGTGCCGACATGATGAGCAAATACAAGGAGACCTCGCTGGGCGGCCTGGCTGTGCACATCGTCGAGTGCTAAACAGCTGTTGACTACCCCCCAACCTCGGCGACAGCCAGGGTCGCCCGCCCCGGGTGTGGTTGCTGTCACCGCCTACAATCGCGCCATGGCTATGCATTTTGACTTGGTAGATCTGCGCCTCATGGTGCATGTGGCAGACGCGAACAGCATGACGCGGGGGGCCGAGCTGTCGTTCATCTCGCTGCCGGCGGCCAGCACCCGCATCAAGAACCTGGAAGAGAGCATGGGCGTCAAGCTGCTCTACCGCACCAGCCAAGGCGTCACCCTGACCTTGCCCGGCCAGGCCTTTGTGCAGCATGCCCGCACCGTGCTGGGCCAGATCGAGCACCTGCGCGGCGACATGCAGGAGTACGCACGCGGCATCAAGGGCCATGTGCGGGTGTTTGCCAACACCACCGCGCTGGGCGAGTTTTTGCCCCCGGTGCTGCGCGCCTACCTGCGCAAGCACCCGGATGTGGATATCGACCTGCGCGAGCGCCTGTCCAACGACATCATCCGCGCCGTGGGCGAAGGCCAGACCGATATCGGCATCGTCGCCGGCCAGGTGCGTACCGAAAGCCTGGTGGCGATGCCTTACCGGCGCGACCGCCTGGTGCTCGTCGTCTATGCCGACCATGCGCTGGCCCGGCGCAAGGCCGTGGCCTTTGGCGACACCTTGGAATACGACTACATCGGCCTGCATGAATCGAGCGCCATCCATGCGTTCTTGCGCCAGCACAGCGACCTGCTGCACCGCCCGATCAAGCAGCGCATCCAGGTGGGCAATTTCGAAGCCGCCTGCCGCATGATCGAGGCCGGCGTGGGCATCGGCATCCTGCCCGAATCCGCCGCCCGCCGCCACGCGCGCAGCATGGACATCCGCATCATCAGCATCTCGGACGAATGGTCCAACCGCGAGATGCAGATCGTGGTGCGCAACCTCGAATCGCTCCCCTCCTTTGCCCGCGAGCTGGTGGAGCTGCTGGTGGAAGACGGTGCCTGCAGCAACGAAGGTTTCAACGAAGCAGACGGCGACGCCGAGCCGGTGCCGACCAGCAACTGAGCGGGTGCTTACAAAATCCCGGGTCGCTTGTTCCTGGTACGCAACGGCGCACCGATGAATTCAAGAGCTGGCTTGCTACATTGGGGAGATGAAAAATCTACCTGAAGACAATCCGGCCGCAGCTGCTAGTTCAAATGATTCCCACGACTGGCACAACAGTCCAGCATTCAGCCTCGGGGGTGCAGGTGCAGCAGTTGCGGTACTGCTGGTCGCTCTCCAAATAAACGCTGGCATTTCAAATGATGATCTGATTTTCTCCATAGGATTGGCTTCGTCAGCATTCGTACTTTGGCTTTGCTCTTTTTGCATTAATTTCACCAGCCACTCCGCAGCTAATAAAGGCCGTCAGCTCGCTGCAACCCCTCGATGGAAAAATACCAGTCTTTCAGTTCTCTGCCTCGCTATTAGTCTCCTAGGAACAGCTATATTTTTTCTGGTTGGGACGCCAACAAAGCAGCCGCAGTCATCGCTTTTTCTCTGTCAGTAATATGCACCTTTTTGGTACTCGCGTGCCAGAGGGCGCTCAAGCGCTATGCGCCACAGGCTGCCTCTGCAGCGGATTCGTCACCCCCATCCGACAGTGAATGGAACGCGCGTGACTAACAACTGCCGCCACAGATAAGCACCTGGTTTGACAGTGGCTTGAACATGTTTTATCGGCGATCGACAATAGCTTGAACCGCCCACCACTTCGGTGTTTGAATTGCCCCGGCTGTACTAGACACCTTCGAGCCTCAAATCTGAAGAACCAATAGGAGGTGCCATGACGAACAAGCAGCCATACTCCGAAGAATTCAAGATTGAAGCAGTCAAGCAGATCACGGAGCGCGGCCACCGCGTGGCCGACTATCCGCACGGATTGGCGTGAGCCAGCACAGCCGTACAAGTGGATCAAGCTTTATGTAGCGACTGCACCAGGCCCAATGTCTGGCGCAGAGGCAAGCCAAACAAGCATTTGATGGTCAGGCAAAACTGGATGGCCGCATATGAGAGAAGTTTGGCTGCGCCCACGCTTGCCGCTCGCAGGAGCCAGTCACTGCATGTCTTTACCCAGCCAGATGCTCAACTCGCCTCTGGCCTTCAGTGCCGCCTTGTACGCCTTGTACGCCTTGTACGCCTTGTACGCCTTGTACGCCTTGTACGCCTTGTACGCCTTGTACGCCTTGTACGCCTTCCAGTTTGTGGTGCGGTACTTGCGCCGTCTCCAGCTCGTCTCACTCATCATCCGAGCCTACTACCGCTGCGGCCCGGATTTGTGCAGCAAAGCCAGTGAAATGGAAACCTAAGAAAGGTTCATTTAGGTATACCTCAAGAGGCTGCTTTACGCAGGAAACTAGGACTCTTGTAGCGAAGCGCACGCGATTCGATGTACCGCCATGACGCACACCCCAGCGCAGTGGCTGTGGCTATGGTGACGGCCAGATTGATGCCAAAAGGTAGCTGCGGCCACAGCGCTGTGACCGCTTGCGCGACGGGGAATCCGTAGAGATAGATGCCATAGGAGGGGTCGCCAATTCTGTGAAGCCAGTTTCGCTGAGCGCTGCGGCTGCCGATGGCAATGATGAGTATCGGCCAAAGCAGGAAACGGGCAGTGGATTGGTAGGGCGTTAGAAAATAAGCCAGCAGGCATAGCGGCAGCAGCAGCATCAGCAATCGGGAGGCATGCTGTCGGAACCACTGTGAATGCAAGCCGATGAGGCAGCCTGCTGCAAAATAGGCGGTATACATTGGCCACAGCACCAACTCGCCTGTCACATCATCGTTTTTGCACAGCAGGTACCACAGCATATAGGCCGCGCACAGCAGTGATCCTACCCAGCGATGATGCAGGATCCCCAAAAGGCCTGCCACCGCAAGCGCACAATAGCTGAAGAACTCCAGAGGAATGGTCCACAACGGTCCGTTCATTGTGCCTGCCACGGGCTGGCCCGTGAATACGCCCGGCAAGCCGGTGGCTGCTCGCACCAGAGTCAGGTTGCCTACAAACTCCAGCACACTGGCAGAAGTCAGATATGCTGGTGCCGGTAGTGCTGTGAAGGCAAGGCCAAAGACGAAGATGCAAATCAGCACCGTACCGCATAGTCCAGGCCAGAGCCGCAGCACCCGTTTCCACAGGAAGGGCAGGAGACGTGGCTCCCGCATCCAGCTGAGTGTAACCAGATAGCCGCTGATGACAAAGAACGTCATCACCGCCACGCCGCCAAGCCAGGCCCAGTTCAGCCACTGGTTGCTGATCCAGGCTGGTGCTGTGACGCCGGTGATCGAATAGTGGTGCGCAACGATGACTGCCCAGGCCGTGAGCAACCGGATAGTGTTGAAGTGGTTGCGATGCTCTGGACGCATGGGAGAAGGCGCAGATGGCTGAGGAGGAGCGTTCATTTGGCCAGCAAGCGCTTCAGGCGCTTCAATCTAGTTCCACAGCAAATAGCCCGGCCCAAATGCCTGCACGCCTTGACTGCTTCATTGCGATGAGCGAAGACCACCCCTCTACATAGCTCCTTGCCCTTGTGTGGCGTGAAGATTGAAATGGCCCCTCCCCAATAGCACGCCTCATGCACGTCTTGCGTGTCATAGGCAACATCGCCCGTGACGCTGGCTACCTCTTCATGGCTTGGGATTTGACCATGCAGCTCAGCGGCCATGGGCGTGTCTCCCACTTCACTGGTTGTGACAGCGATGGGTCGAATCTGTAATGGCTGGGCGTCAATTCCCAGGTCTACCTTGCCCCACTCGCGACGGCATTCTGCGCCGTGCTTCTTGGTTTTCCATTCACTTTCGCCCAAGAACTTGATCCATGTGGAGTCTGCAATTACGTGTAAGCCCGCGGTGCTTTCCCGATAGTGCACCTGCACGCCCAAGATCTTTTGCCTGCGGCACAATGTGATGTAGTCGGGCGCTGTCCAAGGCAGTCCAGCCATTTTGAGCAGCGACTGAACTAGGCCCAGCGTTTGAAGCGAAGTTTGACCAAACAAGCACTTGATGGTCAGACACAACTGGATGGACGCATCTGAGAAGGTGTGGCCCCGCCCACGCTTGCCCGTGGGCGGGGCCAACCACTGCATGTCCTTGTCCTGCCAGACGGTCAGTCTCCCTCGCGCCTTCAATGCTGCGTTGTACGCCTTCCAGTTCTTCATTCGGTACTTGCCCCGATCCCAGCTCGTTTCACTCATCTTGTGAGCCTACCGTAGTTGCGTCGCGGATTTGTGCAACAACGGCTGTTCGTCAGGCCACGCTCCCCACCAAAGCTGCCACAAAGCTCACGCCAACACCCTGGCAACCCGGGCCAGTCATGCAGGCGGTAGGCAGCCGGCCTGCGCAGCGCTATGCTGTGGCATCCCCTTGTTGAGCCCAAACACCCATGACTGTTATCTGGAAAAAACCCATCTCGCTGGACGTGCTGCGCGACAAAGCACGCAACACGGCGATTGAACATCTGGGTATCGAATACGTAGAGATCGGCGACGACTACCTGGTGGGCCGTGTGCCCGTGGACCACCGCACGCACCAGCCCTTTGGCCTGCTGCATGGCGGCGTCAGCGTGGTGCTGGCGGAGACACTGGGCTCTGTCGGCGCGCTGTTCTCGTCGCCCGAGGGCTGGCGCTGTGTGGGCCTGGATATCAATGCCAACCATATCCGGGGCGTGCGCAGCGGCTGGGTCACCGGCACCGCAAAGCCGGTGCATATCGGCCGCATGACCCAGGTCTGGCAGATCGATATGGTCAATGACGAGGGCAAGCTGACTTGCGTCTCGCGCATCACCATGGCGATGCTGGAAGACGCCGCTTAAGGCCTTATCAGTTGCCGTAGGCGACACGCGCCAGCGCCCGCGCCAGCTCCCAGGACGGGTCGATCAGCGGCAGGCCCTGCACGCTGGCCGCGCCTGGCAAGGCCAGTGGTATTTCGGTACAGCCCATGATCAAGGGCACATCCCCATGGCGGGCACGCATGGCCTGTGCCACGGCGGCAAAATCGTCACGTGCCTGGTCCATGCGGTCGGCCTTCACGCCCTGGTAGATGCCGCGCATCAGCAGCTCACGCTCATCCTCTTCGGGCAGGTACACGGTGATACCGCAGGCCGCCAGCGCCTGGTCATACAGGCCGATGCGGTAAGTGCCCTGGGTGGCCAGCAACATGCAAGCCTGCTGGCCTTGCTGCTGCAGGCCCTCGGCCACCACGCGGGCGATATGCTGCAGCTGCAGCTGCGGGTAGGCCTGCTGCAGGCGTTCATGCCAGGCATGGGCGGTATTGCAGGCCACGGCCACGGCCACAGCGCCGGCAGCCTGGAGCTTGTCCAGCCCCTGGCACATCATCGCGAACGGGTCTTGCGCGCTGTCTGGTGCCAACAGCGCTGCGCTGCGGTCCGGTATCGGCAGCTGGGCAAGCCAGTGCTCGGGGTAGCCTTGGTCGGTCACCGGGGCGCCGCTGGCGCGCAAATGGTCTGCGCAGGCCTGGACAAACAGGCGTACAAAATCAGCGCCTGCCGCTGGGCCCATGCCGCCCAGAATGCCTACGGTGCGAAGCGTCATACCAAACTCCAGAGAAAATGAAAAATGGCCCGTTGCCGGGCCATTGCAGTGCGTGCCGTGCACGACACGGGATTGTCCATCAGGTCGCAGGCTTGTCGCTTTGCGCCGTCAGATTGTCCTTGAGTTCCTTGTTCATCGGCAGACCCAGCGCCTGGTTCTTGGGCGGGATGGGTTGCATGAACCACTTGTCGTATAGCTTGGTGAAATCGCCGGACTTCATCATGCCGCCGATCACGCCGTCAACAATCTTCTTGAAGGCGGCATCGCCCTTGGGCAGCATGCAGGCATAGGGCTCGACTTGCAGGGCATCGGCCACCACTTCGTAGGCTGCGGGGTCCTTGGAGTTGGCCTTCAGGCCGAACAGCAGGATGTCATCCATCGCAAAGCCGGCAGCGCGGTCGTTCTCCATCAGCAAGAAGCCATCGACGTGGTCCTTGGCCAAGGTGATGTTGATGTCCAGCTTCTGGTCGGCGCTGTACTTGCGCACCACAGGCAGGTTGGTGGTGCCGGTGGTAATCGCCAGGGTCTTGCCCTTCAGATCGGCCCAGTTGTTGATGCCAGCGCTCTTCTTCACGGCCACACGGGTGCCGGTGTAGAAGTAGTTGATCGCGAAATCCACGTCCTTGTTGCGGGCGCTGTTGTTGGTGGTGGAGCCGCATTCGAGCACGATGGTGCCGTTCTGGATCAGCGGGATGCGGTTGGCCGAGGTGACCGGCTGCCACCGGACCTTCAGGTCGGGCTTGCCGATTTCCTTGCGTACGGCATCGGCCACGGCGTTGGAGATGTCCACCGAGAAGCCGATGGCGTTCTGGCCACCGGAGAGGTAGCTGAACGGCACCGAAGATTCGCGGTAGGCGAAGGTGATTTCGCCCGAATCCTTGGCCTTGGCCAGCACATCGGCAAAGGCCGAGGGCAGGCAGGCGATGGCAGCAGCAGCACAGACCAGCGACTTAACAAACTTCATGGTGAGACCTCCTTGAATCAAACAATAGGAACAGTGTAGAAACCAGCACTTTGTTTCAACAATGCCTTTTTAGGACTAGCCCATAACGCTTGGTTATGGTGCATGGCATACCGCACAGAGGCGGAACCGCTGTACCTATAAGCAAATGGCATGCCTGTTGCCCATTTTGCTATGCGACAGGCGGTTTTCGAGCGCCTATATTTAAGGGTTTTCAGGGGGTGTTCCATGCAGGTATGCATTCTGGGTGCGGGAATTGTGGGTTTGGCTGCCGCCTATGAGCTGTACCAGGCGGGCCACCAGGTCACCGTGGTGGACAAGGCCTCCCACGCGGGCAGCGGCACCAGCATGGGCAATGGCGCGCAGCTGAGTTACAGCTATGTGCAGCCCCTGGCCGACCCTGCCATCTGGCAGCAGCTGCCCAAGCTGCTGTTCAGCAGCGATTCACCGCTCAAGTTCCGCCTGCAGGCCGACCCGCAGCAGTGGAAATGGGGACTGGCTTTTTTGGCCGCCTGCAATGCCGACCGCTCGGCCGCCAGCACCCGCACCCTGCTGCAACTGGCCGCCGTCAGCCGCCAGCGTTTTGAGGCCATGCAAACCCAGGTGGGCGGTGATTGGGACTACAGCAGCACCGGCAAGCTGGTGCTCTACCCCAGCGATGCGGCCCTGCAGTCTGCGCGCCAGCAAGTCGAGGTGCAAGGCAGGCTGGGCAGCGCGCCGCAGCGCATCGTCAGCCCCGACGAAGCCGTGGCGCTGGAGCCCGCGCTGGCGGCCTACCGCAGCCAGTTTGCCGGCGCCGTCCACACGCCCAGCGAATGCGCCGCTGACTGCTACCAGGTCAGCCGCCAGCTGGAAGACTGGCTGCGCCACAAGGGGGTGAAATTCGCTATGGACACCCAGATCCACAGCCTGCGCCGCGAGGGCGACCGCATCGTCGCGCTGCAGACCTCTCAGGGCGACATCGTGGCCGACCATTTCATGGTGGCGCTGGGGGTGGACAGCGTGGCGCTGTGCAAGCCCCTGGGCGTCGATCTGCCGATCTACCCGCTCAAGGGCTACAGCATCACCGTGGATGTGGCAGCGGCAGGCCACAAGGCGCCCACGGTGAGCATCACCGACAGCGCCCGCAAGGTGGTGTTTGCGCGCATTGGGCAGCGGCTGCGCGTGGCCGGCATGGTGGAGCTGGTGGGCCACGACCTGCGCATTCCGCAGGACAAGATCAAGAGCCTGTGCGCCTCCACCGAGGCGGTGTTTCCTGGCTGCAGCGACTACGCCGAAGTTCAGCCCTGGGCCGGTCTGCGCCCTGCCACGCCGACTGCCGTGCCGATTGCCAAGTCCGCAGGCGCCCGCAACCTGTGGATCAACACCGGCCACGGTGCGCTGGGCTTTACCTTGGCGTTTGGCACGGCTGCACAGCTGGCCTACGAGATCGGCCAGTCCGCCTGAGCAGCCGGTGCTAGCGCGTGGCGCTACAGCTGCGCCGCCAGCACCTTTTGCATCTCGCGCGTGATCGCCTTGACCAGCAGGGACTGGGGCTGCGAGACCGCGCGGATCGCGTTGACCGGCACCTGCACGCCGGGCGCCAAAGGCAGCACATCGACCTTGCTGCGGTCGGCAGACAAAGCCGTGCAGCCATCGACCATCGCCACCCCCAAACCATGGTGGGCCATGGCCAAGGCCGTGTGGTAGGTCTGCACCGTCACATAGTGGTCCAAACCGGCGCTGGATTCACGCGCCAGCTGGCTCAGCAGCATGCCCACTGGGTCTTGCGCATCCAGGCTGATGGTGGGCACGCCCGTCAGGTCATCGAGTGAGAGGCTGCCCGCCCGCAGCTTGAAGGGCGGCAGCATGCCCTTGGGCACCACGCAGACCATGGGCACGCGGGCCAGGCTTTCTTGCTGCAGGCTGGCCTGCTGCACATTGCTCAGCACAAAGCCGACATCGGCCTCCTGCATCACCAGGGCCGAGACGATCTGCGGCGAATGCAGCGACTGCAGGCTGACGCTGACATGGGGGTGCTTTTGCTTGAACTGCGCCAGTGCCCGGGGCAGCACCTCATGGCTCAGCGCCAGCACGCTGGCAATGCGCAGCTCGTCGCTGACGCGGCCCTTGCGCAGGCTGTCGGCCAGGCGCTGCACCTCTTCGAGCTGGGCAAACAGCTTTTCCATATGCGGCAGCAAGGCCAGTGCCTCACTGGTTGGCGTCAGCCGCCCCTTGCTGCGCTGGAACAGCGCAAAGCCCAGCTGCAGCTCGGCATGCTGCAAGGTGCGGCTGACGGCGGGCTGCGAGATATTGATGAGACGCGCCGCAGCGCTGACGCTGCCGGTGTGCATCACCGCATTGAAGACTTCGATATGGCGCAGGCGCATGGGCGGGGCCTCGGCGCTCAGCGGCCAGCGCCGAGGTTGCCGCCCCCGTTGCTGTCATCGGCCTGCATGCGCGCCAGGCGGGCGCTTTTCCAGTACACGTCATCACCGCCATCCACCCGGTTGAGCACCCGGGCGAGCACAAACAGCAGGTCGGACAGGCGGTTGAGGTACTGGCGCGGCGCAGCGCGCATGGCCTCGCCCTGCTCCAGCGCCACCACCATGCGCTCGGCGCGGCGCGCCACCGTGCGGCAGACATGGGCCTGCGCGGCAGCGCGCGTGCCTGCGGGCAGGATGAATTCGGCCAGGCGCGGCAGCTGGGCGTTGTAGTGCGCCAGCGCCGCATCGAGCTGCTGCAGTGCCTCGTCCTTGAGCAGCTCATAGCCGGGCATGGACAGCTCGCCGCCCAGGTTGAACAGCTGGTGCTGGATGTCGACCAGCAGCTCGCGCACATCGGCGGGCAGGGGCTCGCACAGCAGCAGGCCGATGTGGGAGTTGAGCTCGTCCACATCCCCCATCGCCTGGGGCCGGCCGCTGGCCTTGGAGACGCGGCTGTTGTCTCCCAGGCCGGTGCTGCCATCGTCACCGGTTCTGGTCGCAATTTGGGAGAGACGGTTGCCCATGGGTAATCCTTGTAAAGCGGCGGTTAATCTCCGCCTATTTTCTGTTACCGGCGCCGTAAATATGTAGCCCAGGCAACACTAAGCAAAAATGATAGCAAACCCGGCTCATTCCGGGTTCAATAGAGCCATGTCTGAATGACGAAAGGATCTGCAGATGTCCGGCAAGTTTTTCTCCCATCCCTTTGACACCCGCAGTGTGATGCTGTTTGCATCGATTGCGGTCACATCGGCGATGGCACATGCCCAGCCGCTCAACAGCAGCCAGCAACGCCTGGGCCCGGCCGCCAGCGGCAGCCGCATCATCCAGGTGGAGCGCCAACTGGGCACCCACGACCCGCGCCGCCACCAGGTGCGCCAGCCGGTCAAAAAATCGCTCTGATCTGGCCCTGATCGCCGGCCCAAACTACCGGCTCCCCGATCTCTCCCCCTCCCCGCTACGGCGGGGTTTTTTCGTTCTCGGCTGCAGCGCAGCGGACAGCGCTGAAAAGCGGGCAGTGCTATTCTTGGCTCCCGCCCTGGAGAAGCCCATGAACGCGCCCACATCCCCCCACATTCTGGCTGCTGCGCAGCGCCCCATCCCCGATGCCTTCATGGCGGCGCTGAGCGCGCGTTTTGGCAGCCAGTGCGTCACCTCGCTGGCTGTGCGCGAGCAGCATGGCCGCGACGAGGGCTCCCTCACCGCACCGCCACCGGCTGCCGTGGTCTACGCCCAGTCCAGCCAGGATGTGCAAGATGCCGTGGCGCTGTGCCACCAGTATGAGGTGCCCGTCATTGCCTACGGCGCCGGCTCCTCGCTGGAGGGCCATCTGCTGGCCGTGCAAGGCGGCATCAGCATCGATGTGAGTCGCATGAACCAGGTGTTGTCCATCGACACCGAGGACCTGACCATCACCGTGCAGCCGGGCATCACCCGCAAGCAGCTCAACGAAGCGATCAAGGATACGGGCTTTTTCTTCCCCATCGACCCGGGGGCTGATGCCTCCATCGGCGGCATGGCATCGACCCGCGCCAGCGGCACCAATGCCGTGCGCTACGGCACCATGCGTGAGAACGTGCTGGCGCTGGAGGTGGTGACGGCCAACGGCCAGGTGATCCGCACCGGCAACCGCGCCAAGAAAAGCGCCGCCGGCTACGACCTGACGCGGCTGATGGTGGGCAGCGAAGGCACCCTGGGCATCTTTACCGAGATCAGCCTGCGCATCTACCCGCTGCCCGAGGCGGTGAGCGCGGCCATCTGCTCCTTCCCCACGATCGAGGCGGCGGTGCGCACCGTGATCGAGACCATCCAGCTGGGCATTCCGATTGCCCGGGTGGAGCTGATCGATGTGAACGCGGTGCGCATGGTCAATGCCTACAGCAAGCTCGATCTGCGCGAAGAGCCCATGCTGCTGATGGAGTTCCATGGCTCGCCGACCGGCGTCAAGGAGCAGGCCGAGATGGTGCAGGACCTGGCCAGCGAGCATGGCGGCAATGCCTTTGAATGGGCCGAGCGCCCCGAAGACCGCACGCGCCTCTTTACCGCCCGCCACAATGCCTACTTTGCCGCCGTCTCCAGCGTGCCCGGCTGCCGCTGCATCACCACCGATACCTGCGTGCCCATCAGCCGCCTGGCCGATGCCTTGCTGCAATGCGTGACCGAGGCCGATGCCAGCGGCATCCCCTACTTTCTGGTCGGCCACGTGGGGGACGGCAACTTCCACTTTGGCTACCTGATCGATCCGGACAACGATGGCCAGCGCCAGCAGGCCGAGCAGCTTAACCACCAGCTGGTGCAGCGCGCCATTGCGCTGGGCGGCACCTGCACCGGCGAGCACGGCATTGGCGTGCACAAGCAGGGCTTTTTGCTGGAAGAGGCCGGCGACGGCGCGGTGGCGATGATGCGCGCCATCAAGCAGGCGCTAGATCCCAAGAACATCCTCAACCCGGGCAAGATCTTTCAGCTGGGCTGATTCAAACGCTCCACAAAAGCAAAGGCCCGCTCAACCAAGCTGTTGCGTGGGCCTTTGTCATGTGGAAACCCAGATCAGGCAGGCACCGCTGCCGCCTTCTGCTTGCGCGCCGCCACACCGGCACCCACAAAGCCGGCCGATACGACGCTGAGCACCATGCCCACCGCCGCGCCAAAGAACACGCCGGCGTTCATATGGTGGTCCAGCATGTAGCCAAACACCGGGGCCGCCAGGCAAAAGCCCAGATCCAGGCCGGAGTACACCATGCCATAGACCCGGCCCGTGGCGCCGGGGGGCGCAGCGCGCTTGACCAGCATGTCGCGCGATGGGCCGGCCAAGCCGGTGCCGATACCGGCCAACGCCGCCACGCCCAGCGCTGCATAGCCGGGCAGCCAGCCCGTGCCCACCAGCGCCAGCAAGACGCCCGAGAACAGCAGGCAGGCGGAGATCACCTTCTCCAGCCGCTCCACCCGGCCCACCAAAAAGCCACCCAGCACCATGCCCGCTGCGCCAAACAGCATATAGCCGGTCACCACATAGGCGGTGATGCTGGCCGGCAGCCCATAGAGCTGCTGCAGCGCGGGGCTGGAGAAGGACTGGATGGCGCTCATCGCGCAGGTGGTCCAGAAAAAGAAGGAGAAGCAGAGCCAGACCGACGGCAGCTTGAGAAAGGCCATCGGGTGCTCCTGCTTGCCAGCAACCGCCGACTTGGCAGGGGCTGCGCCCGGCAAGCTGACCCGGTCATCGAGCGCATCGCGGTTGATGACCATGATGACCAGGATGATGGCCGCCAGCGCCGCGCCACACAGGCAGGCGATGCGCCAGGAGCCGGTGGCCGAGGTGATGCCCGCCATGAACACCGGCGCGGCCGCCCAGCCCAGGTTGCCCGACAGCCCATGCACCGAAAAACCATGGCCCAGGCGCTGGGGCGAGAGGCGCTTGTTGAGGATGGTGAAGTCCACCGGGTGGAAAGGCGCATTGCCCAGGCCGGCAAAAATGGCGGCCAGCATCAGCCCGGCATAGCTGTTGGCGGTACCCGCGATGACCCCGGCCACCGCAAAGCTGCTGAGCGCGGCAAACATGATGGGCCGGGCGCCAAAGCGGTCGACCACAAAGCCGGCCAGCGCCTGGCCCACGCCCGAGACGATGAAGAAGGCGGAGACCAGCACGCTCAGCTCGGAGTAGCTGAAGCCGAAGTCGGCGATCAGCCAGGGAAACAGCGGCGGCAGCAGCAGGTGGAAGAAGTGCGAAGAGCCATGGGCCAGGCCCACCAGGCCGATGGTGCGGGAATCCTGGCGCAGGCTGCCCAGCGCGCTGGGGCCCGGCGTTGTTGTTGTGGTGCTTGTCATGGCACCGATGGTAGCCAAAGCCCTGCCGGCATGTATGCGACAGAAGGACGATTACTATCGCCAAGGTGCCAAGCCGCTGCGCCTGCCCCTTGCAGGCTGCAGGGCCTGGCCTTGTTGCCACCCCGCGACCCGCTTTGCGCTCCCCGCTGCCATGACCTCTGCCGTGTCCAAGCCCCGCACCCGCCCGGCGCGCCCTGCTGCCGGTGCCGCCCTGGCCAGCCGTGCCTGGCAGTATGTGGATTCGCTCACCCCCCATCTGTTTGTACCCACCGCCGAGCGGCCGGTGCGCGCCAAGCTGCGCGAATTGGGTGGCGATACCCAGGTGCTGCCGCACCAGCATGCCTGGGCGCAGCTGGCCCTGTCCATCACCGGCACCGTGCACCTGCGGGTGCCCTCGGCCACCTTTGTGGTGCCGCCCCGCCGGGCGCTGTGGATTCCGCCCGGCGTGGAGCATGCGGTGACCCTGGTGGAGACGGCCGAGCTGCGCACCCTCTACATCTACCAGGCCGAGGGCCAGTGCGGCCCCAGCCTGGAGGACAGCACCAGCAACCTATGGCGACGCTGCCGCGTGCTGGAGGTGTCCGAGCTGATGCGTGCCCTGGTCTGCGACCTGCCGACCCTGCCCGATGATGCGCCCCCACCGACTGCGCTGCAGTTGGCGCGCGAGCGCCATGTCAGCGCGCTGCTGCTCGATGAGTTGCGCCAGGCCACCCAGCTCGATCTGCGCGTGGACATGCCGCGCGACAAGCGCTTGCACAGCCTATGCCAGGCGGTGCTGGACGACCCGCTGGCCCATGACAGTCTGCAGGCCTTTGCCCACAACAGCGGCGCCAGCCCGCGCACCATTGCGCGCCTGTTCCGCCAGGAGCTGGGCTGCACCTATCTGCAATGGCGCCAGCAGGTCATCCTGGCCAAGGCCGTGCAGCTGGGTGCCAGCGGCCTGGCCATTGGCCAGATTGCCGCCGAGCTGGGCTACACGCCCAGCGCCTTCAGTGCCATGGTGCAGCGCGCCTGTGGCCTCTCACCGGTGCGCTTTTTGGGCATGCAGACCCGCTAGCCCCAGTTTTTTCGCCTTCTTTCACCACACCCTTTCTCCTCCACCATGCCGCTGCACAGCTACGAACCCCGCCACGGCCACCGCCTGCCCCATGACCCCTTCAACGCCATCGTCGGCCCCCGCCCGATTGGCTGGATCTCCAGCATCAGCAGCGCGGGCGTGCTGAACCTGGCGCCTTACAGCTTTTTCAACGCCTTCAACTATGTGCCGCCCATCGTCGGCTTTGCCAGCGTGGGCCGCAAAGACAGCCTGAACAACATCGAGGCCACGGGCGAGTTTGTCTGGAACCTGGCGAGCGAATCGCTGGCCGAGGCCATGAACCAGAGCTGCGCGGCCGTGGGCCCCGAGGTCAATGAGTTTGCGCTGGCAGGCCTGGCCACCGAGCCCTCGCACCTGGTGCGCCCGCCGCGCGTGCAAGCCAGCCTGGTGACCATGGAATGCCGCTGCACCCAGATCATCCAGCTGCAAACCGCCCAAGGCGCGCAGGTGCCTACCTGGCTGGTGCTGGGCGAGGTGCTGAAGGTACATATCGACGAGCAACTGCTGCAAGACGGCGTGTACCAGACGGCAGCGGGCAAGCCGCTCTTGCGCGGCGGCGGGCCGGGCGACTATTTCACGATCAGTGAAGCGGGCAAGTTCGTGATGCGGCGGCCAGCTTGAGGCGGCGCTGAGCGGTCAGTCGCAGCGCATGCCGGTGGCGGCGGCAAAGCTGCCCAGTGACCAGCCCCGGCCCAGCAAAAACATGCGGGTGCTGAGCCGGTCCAGCTGCTCGGGCGCGATGCGGTCGCCGAGGTAGTGCATTTTCTTGTCGGTGATATCGACATAGCCCAGCCGGTGGCTGGCGGCCAGCTTGTGCCACAGCGCATGCGCGCCGGGCGACTGGCGCGCCCCGGTGACCAGGCACAGGCCCGCATCGAGCGCCCAGCGGTAAAGGCAGGTGGCCAGGCCCTGGCGCTGGTAGGCCGGGTCAAAGCGGCTGTGGGGGCCGCGCAGGTAGCGGTCGGCCCGCTTGTCCAGCTCGATCAGGCGGTTGAAGACGGTAAAGCCCGCAATGCGGTGCTCCAGCTGGTCTTCGACATAGACATAGAACTCGCCATCAGCGCTGCGGTAGCGGATGGCAAAACGGGGGTCGGACAAAGGAATCTCGGGCAGGCCGTAGAGCCTGTCGCCGGGGGTGTGGATGCGATCGTGGAGGGAGGCGCATTCGCCTTCCAGTTGCTGGGGTGGAATCGGGCTCACATCGATGCGCAACTCCACCGGTCGGTACAGCCACGATGCCCAAAATGGCGGTATGGCGACGTTCATGACAAGCTCCTTGGAGGGTTAAAAACCCGGCAGGTTAGCCCGTGCACGGTATCGCACGCAAAGGGTGCGATATACCCAAAAAAGCCCGCCTGGAGACCAGGCGGGCTGTCAAAGTGCAAGGCCTTGCGGCTTATTGCACACCCAATGTCATGGACGAGGTGGCACGGTTACCAATGGCCACCGCCGACGAGCGGTTACCCGACACATTGATGCCACTGGTGCTCGCCACACCGGATGCACTGTAGCTGCCGCTCACCACGGCGCTCACATTGCCGCTGTTGACCTGGTTGGAGGTCAGCACCGCACTGGCCATTTGCTGGCCGGGCAGGGACGAGACGTTCACCAGGTTTTCGGCGTTGTTGCCCACGGCCGTCGCGCTGGCGGTATTGCCGCTCAGGTTGAGCGTGTTGCCGCGTGAGAAGGCATTGGCGTTCAGCGTCGCCGAGGCCACCACCGCACCGCTGTTGTTTTGCGCATTGAGCAAGCCCACACCCGAGCCGCTGTTGAGCGCCGTACCCGCCGCCACCGTCACGCTGTTGAGCGAGGTATTGCCCGCAGCCACGGCCAGCGCCTGGTTGGACGAGCTGGTGAGGTTGCCATCGAGGCGGTTGGCGGCACTGCCCTGCATCTGCAAGCTGGCGGTCGAGGTCACGGCACCGCTGTTGTCCTGCACATTGCCCAGCAACGCAAACTGGTCGCTGGCCTGCGTGCCTGCAGCCACCGTCAGCTGGTTGTTGGCCACGTTGGCACGGGCCAGGCTGCTGGCCTGGTTGCCGGTGATGGTGGTGTTGCCACTGGCGTCGCTGACCACGCTGCGGCCGCTGAGAATCTGCATCTCGGTGGTGGCCGTGGTGTTGCCCGCCGACAGCTGCAGGTTGCCCAACAAGTTGGGTTGGGCGGTGTCCGCACTCAGGGTGCTCGTCGCACTGATATCCAGGGCGTTGGTGGCCTGGTTCTGGCTGGCATTGGCACTGAACTGGTTGCCGCTCACCACCAATTCATGGCCGCCCGCACGCGTGGTGTCCACGGCGGCATTGCCGTCGACACCCAGGTTGACGCGGGTCAGCGCCTGCGCATTGCCCGATTGCACCGCCTGCACATTGAACAGGTAGGCAGCAGAGCTGCCATCGATGCGGCTGCCGGACAGCGCTACCTGGTTGTCCGCCTGGTTCACGATTGCATCCGATGCGCCCTGGTTGCCCGTGACGGTCAGGCTGGAGCCCGAGGCCGTGTCCGCACGCAGACCGATCAGCATCGGTACCGGATTGGGAGACGGGCTCAGCGTGGTGAGACCGGCCACGGTGGCGCTGACATTGCCCGCGACATGGTCTTGCAGGTTGACCACGGCTGCAGCGGAATCGGACACGCCGTTGGTGGCATTGATGCGGGCCAGGTTGTCCGCCTTCTGGCTGGCAGCGGTGGCACTGAACTGGTTGCCGCTGACCACCAGGCTCGCATTGGAGGCGCTGCCGGTGCCTGCGCCCACCAAGTTGGAGCCGGCGCTGGCCTGCACGGCACCCGCCGTATGGGTCTGCGTATTGCCCACCAGCGCAGCCGATTGGGTCACCGCATTGTCGGCACCCAGCAGGGCGTCGTTGGTGGCGGATGCACCATTGGCTTCGGCGCTGATCTGGTTGCCGCTCACCGTCAGGCTGGTGCCCGACAGGCTGGTCGATTCGCTGCCAATGCGCGTTGCGCCCGCGCTGGCCGAGACGCTGCCACTGCTGTGGGTCTGGGCATTGCTGGTACCGGCCAGGGTGCTGCGGATATCACTAGCACCTGCGCGGGTCTGGTTGCTGGCGCTGGAGCCATTGGCCTCGGCTTGCACCCGGTTGGCGCTGACGGTCTGCGCGTCGTTGGTGCTGTCCAGGGTCTGCACACCCAACGCGCCCACCTGGGCGCTGGCCGAGACGCCGCTGCCGCTGACGGTCTGGCTGTTGCTGGTCTGCAAGAGCACATCGGTGATGGCGCCTGCCGCGGCCACGGCGCTGCGGTTGCTGCCGCTGTTGCCATCGGCCTGGGCGCCTACGCTGTTGCCGCTGACGCTGTAGCGGTTGTCCTCGGAGCCTGTCTTTTGGTTGTCGATGCCCAAGGTGGCCACGTTGCTGCTGGCGTTGATGGCGCCGCTGGTGGCCTGGGTAGCGGTGTTGACCAGACCTGCACCGCCGGTCTGCACCACGTCGCCCGCCGCAGTGATCTGCAGCACGCTGGTCTGCTGGTTACCACCTGCCGATGCCTGCACGCTGTTGCTGCTGACGCCCAATTGGCTGTCGGTCAGCGCCCGGTTGGTGGTGCCCAGCACACGGATACCCACCAGGTTCACCCGGCTCTCGCCGGTGACCTCACCAGCGGCTTGCTGGTCGACAGTGCTCGTGGCAGCAGCGCCGAGGTTGACACTGCTGGCCTGCACCTGGATTCCGGCCTGGGTGGTATTGGCTTGTGCGGCACTGTCAACCTGGTTGCCCGAGACGCCCAGGGTCAGGTTGTCCATGGCGTTGTTCGCATTGGCAGCGGTCTGGTTCAGACGGATGCCGACCCGGGTCAGGTCCGTGGAGGCCGAGACCGGTGCATTGGCAGCCACACCCTGCGTCACTTCGGTGGTGGCGGCGGTGCCCATGTCCACGGCTCCGCCGGTGACCAGCATGGTGCCCACGGAGGTGTTGCCAGTAGAGGCCGCACTGGCCTCGTTGTTGCTCACGCTGGCGGTGCTGTTGTCATGGTTGCCCGTGACGTTGTTGGCATTGACGCCGATGCTCCCGGTCGTGCCACTGCTGACCCCGCCATTGACCTGCTGGAGCACGCTCACCGTGGGCTGCACCAGCGGCTGGTTGTTGATGGTCAAGGCCGCAGCCGCCCCGGTGTCAAGCCGGTGCTGGTTGCCGATGGCCTGCGCATCGACGCCATTGGCGTTCACCACGCCATTGCTGGGGAAACTGGTGTACTGCGCCGTGCTGTTGTTCTGCGCGCTCACCGGGCCACTGCTGGTTTGGTTGGCCGTGGGGCCGCTCACTGGAAGGGTTCCGTTGCTTTGCGCCAGGGCCATGCCGGAGGTGGCAGCAATCAGCGCAGCTGCAGCGGCCAGCGGAGCCAGGCGTGCCCGGCGAAGAAAGGTTGGGTGCTTGTGGGACATGACTGTCTCCTAGTGGTACAGGGAGGAAAACTAGACGTGAATTGGGTGTTTTATGCTCTTAGTGCCCGTCTATAAAGCGCTATAAGCTATGAAATTGGTAGCTACAGAGAGCCGTCGCAATCAGGGCTTGATGTGCAGCCGGGCCAGCAGGCGGTAGCCCGCGCCGTAGCGGTGCACGGTGGTGTCACCCGGCGTGGGCCGCCACTGCACCTGCACCTGGCTCGGAGGAATGCCGTGCTGGGCCAACTCCGTACGCAGCGCTTGCAGGCGTTCCTCGGTCAGCGCATCGCGCCGGGCGGGGTTCTGGTCGTTCTCGTTCTCGCGGGCCAGCAGCGCCATGCGCACGCCCTGGCCGGCGCGCAGCCGGGTCGCCACGGTCTCTGCGGCGGTGGCCGATTGCTGGGCGATGCGGGTGTTGTTCTCTTCAAAGACCACATCCAGCGAGGTCATGGCAGCGGCCGTCTTCTCCGGCATGGCCGGGGTGGCTGCAGCGGCTGGCGCGGCGGCCGGTGCTGGCGCTGCAGGCTCGGCGGGCATCGGTGCTGGCGCCGAAGCAGCGGGCTCGGCGGCCGCCATCTTGGCGCCTTCCATGCAAGGGCCTGCCGGGGTTTGCGTCACGGTGCTGATCAGCTCCAGCACGCCCTGCTCCAAGGTGGTGCGCACGCCCAGTTGCACGGGCTCCAGGTCCTTGCTGCCGGCATTGATGTCAAACAGGTTGCTGCCAAAGAAGCGGAAGATGCCCACACCGATCTCGCGGCCCACGATCTGCTTTTGCAGGCTGACGGCACGCACCACGCGCAGGGTCTTGGTCTCGACGATGCGCAGGTCGGCGCCCACATTCATCGTGAAGACGCGGTAGCGCGGGCCGATCTGGTTGACCTGGGCTTCGATGCCGCCGGACTGGATGTTGTAGTTCACCTCGGTCAGGCCGCCGATGATGTAGTAATCGGAGCGCAGGATGGAGCCGCCGTAGTACGGCAGCCAGGGCACCGCCCGCTGGCCTTTTTCATCGGCCAGCGCATGCTGGTTGCCATCGCCCAGCTGGCGCCGGTCGGTGTAGGCCAGCTCCAGCTCGGCCACGCGGGTGTCAAAGCGCTCGCGCACATCAATGGCACCGCCCAGCTTGCCCAGCGCCGAATACACCATCAGCGATCCGCCCTGGGTGACGACGTTGCCGTCGCCTTGCGAGTACTTGCCGGTGTAGTCCTTGATATCGCCGACGGCAATCGACAGCGGCGCGCGGCCCTTGCCTTGCTCGACGATGCGGTGCGACAGGCAGGCAAAGCTGCTGTCCAGCGGCGTGCCATTGTGGCGCGGGCCCGGGCCTTGCATCACCGGCGCTTCGTCGTCGGCCATGCGGACTTGTTGGTAGGTGGGCAGCGCGCAGCCGCTCAGCAGCAGGGTGGCAGCCAGGGCCGACACGGTCATCGTGCGACGGGGCATCACAAAGCGCGCCGACGGGAATGAGAGGTTCAGGGTGTGCATGGGGTCCTCCGTCCGTGCTTTAGTTGATGGCACCGCTGGCACCGAACTGGCAGGCCGAGCTGCCGCTCACGCTGGTGCTCTGGTTGCCGCTGTTGTTCTGCGCCACCTGCATGTCCTGCTGGCCGTGGGCGTTTTCGCTGTTGATCGGCGCCATCGTGGTGCTCGATGGGCTGCCCTGCACGCCGCTGCTGATGGCGCCGCTGTTGCTCTGGTTGTTGTTGGCCACGCCGCCCCGGCCCAGGTTGTCGTTGCTGTCGCTGGCGCTGCCGGTGCTCGATGCGCTGTTGCCGGCCGAGGCATTGGTCTGCGGCGAAGCGACCTGGTTGGCCTGGTCGGCCGAGCTGCTGTTACCGGCCGCAGTGGGCTGGAAGTTGCAGTTCACCTGGCGCTCGATATTGGTGATGTAGGTGCTTCGGAAGGCGTCGTAGTAGCCGCCTTTTTTCTTCTCGACCAGGTCATTGACGAGGGCCCGGTTAGCCCGGTCGGCACTGGTCTGGAACTGCCAGGGCACCGATTCGCCAAGCCAGCCTTGTGCGTGGCTGGATGCGGCTGCCGACAGCAGGGCTGCGGCCAGATAGATGGAGCTGTGTTTCATGTCGTCCTCACAGTTTGTGTTTGTGCTGTTCATGGGCAAAACAGATGGAGCGACGACAGGAATCCCATGGCTGCCATGCCATCGCATGGGGTCTATAGTCAGCCGGTGGTAAGTAATTGTAAATAGACCAGATGTACTAGCTTAGAAGCCTAGAAACAGCCAAAAATCTTCTGAAAAAGCAACTCTTTATTTTGACTAAAACCTTAAAAATCATCATGCTCTATTCATTTTTAGCGCAGGGCCAGGGCCTACCAACCGCGCTGGAACGCGCACTAGTTCATATGGACTATTGGTTGCTTCCGTAAATAGATGTAAGGTACTCTCCTATGAAGACCTGCACCCAACACGCCGCACGAAGGAGCTTGCGGATATGACTCTCCCCCTTCCATCGGTGATGCTGGTGGATGACCACCCCCTGTTCCGCCAAGGCCTGCGCATGATGCTGTCGAGCAGCAACATGCTGCAGGCCGATATCCACGAGGCCGGCTCGGTCACGGATGCGGTGGCGCAGGAGCACTGGGTGAACCTGGTGATGCTCGATATCAGCATGCCCGGCTGCGATGGGCTCGAAGGCATTGAACAGATACGCAAACGCTGGCCGGGCGCCTATGTGGTGATGCTCTCAGGCCATGACCACCCCGAGCTGATGCGCGACGCCGTGCGCCAAGGCGCCTCGGGCTTTATCTCCAAGGCGCTGGAGCCCGAGGCCATCTGCGCGCAGGTGCAGCACTGGCTGCTGCGCAGCCAGGGCCTTGCCCAGACCGTGGCGGGCAAGGCCGGCAGCGCCTGCCTGGCGCCCGCCCAGTCGCCCAATGCCGAGGTACTGCCGCTGCGCCAGTACGAGGTGCTCAAGATGCTGGCCAAGGGCTTTAGCAACAAGGCGATTGCCAAGCACTTTGGGCTGAGCGAGCACACCATCCGCAACCAGGTGGCCTCCATCCTCAAGCACCTGGGGGCCGATACCCGTACCCAGGCCGTGCTGGTGGCACAGCGCAACGGTATCCTGCCGGCCACGGCCATCAAATAAAACAGCAGCCGGCGCCGCCCATGCGCCAGCGCGACGCAGCCCGCCCGGCAGGCTGCACAACCAGGAAGCGATGATGGACAAAGCCCAACGAGACACACCGAGCCTGCTGCGCTGGGGGTTGGCCATCCTCATGCTGTGTTGTCTGGTGGGGCTTGCGCCCGCCAAGGCGGCCTCCGAGCGCCTGCGCATCGGCATACCGCTGGAGCCCGCGTCTTTTGACATCACCAGCACGGCAGCAGCCACCGCCAGCGAGATCAGCTACGCCAATGTGTTTGAGGGCCTGACCATCATCGATGGCCAAGGCCAGATCAAGCCGCGCCTGGCGCAAAGCTGGACGGTGAGCAAGGATGGCAAACAGGTCGATGTGGTGCTGCGCCGCAATGTGCGTTACCACGATGGCAAGCCTTTCAATGCCAGCACCGCCGCCTTCAGCCTGCAGCGCCTGCTGCAGATGAAGAACACCAATGCCTACCTGGAATGGTTCGACAAGCTGGCCTCGGTCGAGGCACGCGAGGAGTTTTTGCTGCGCATCCACCTGAGCGAGCCCGACGCCCTGCTCAGCTATGCGCTGGCCATGCCCGGCGCGGTGATGGTGCATCCCGACAGCGCCGCCACCAATGCCAGCACGCCGGTGGGCACCGGACCCTACCAGGTCGAGAAGTGGACCAAGGGCAAGTCCATCGTGCTGCTGCGCAACGAGCAGTGGTGGGACAGCCGCAGACCTGCCATCCGCATAGCCGATTTCCTGTTCATGTCCAGCGCAGCCGAGACCGAGAACATGCTGGCCGAGGGCCGCATCGATGCGCTCAGCTCGGTCACACGGCTGACGGCCTCGTTCATGGCACGCACCGACTATGTGATGGGCCAGCGCGGCGTGGAGGGCAAGCTGCTGATCGCGATGAACAATGCCCGCGCGCCGCTCAGCGATATCCGGGTGCGGCGTGCCATCAACCATGCCATCGACCGCAGCCGCTACCTGGATATTTATGGCGGCTCGATCGAGGTGCTGCCGATTGGCAGCCACTTCTCCCCCCACCACCCGGCCTATGTCGATCTGGTGCAACGCTACCCCTACGACACGGCCCAGGCCAAGGCCTTGCTAGCGCAAGCCCAGGTGGCGCCCGGCACCAGCCTGCGGTTGGCGGTGCCCCCCACCGATTACGGGCGCTATGGCAGCCTGATCGTTGCTGCGCAGCTCGAAGCGATTGGCCTGCAGGTCGAGATCATTCGCATGGACTGGCCCACCTGGCTGGACCAGGTGCTCAAGAAAAAAGACTACGACCTGAGCCTGATCATGCATGTGGAGCCCATGGATATCGGCATCTACGCGCGCGATGACTACTACTTCAACTACAACAACCGGGTGTTCAAGAAGATCTGGGAAAAGCTGCGCGCCTCCTCCTCGTCGCAAGAGCTAGACCAATGGCTGGGCCAGGCGCAAAAGCAGTTGGCAGAAGATGCGGTCAACGCCTTTATCGTGGTGCGCCCGGAGCGCAACTTCATGCGCAAGGGCCTGGTGGGGATGTGGTCCAAGTGCCCGATCCCGACCTTTGCCCTGGAAGACCTGCGCTGGCAGAACTGAGACCGATGGCAGACGCGACCATGGCAGACAACCCGCCTCCCGCAGCGATACCCACGCCGCCGGAAAAACGCAGTTTTCCGATGTCGGTAACCTCGCGCATCCTGCTGATGCTGGTGATTCTGGCCGTGGGTATTGCCGTGGTGTTTGCCCTGACCTTGCAGGGCCTGCGCCGCACCAACCAAGCCTTGCAGCAGCTGTCGAGTGTGGAGATGGAACAGCTCATTGCCAGCACACGGGTAATGCAGCAAAGCGAGATGATCGGCAGCTACGCCCGCCTGGTGGCCATCACCAATGACATCGGCGAGCGGCGGCTGAACATGGTGGAGCTGACCGACCGCATGGGCTGGCTCGACAAGCTGCTCGGCGAGATGACGCAAAGCCGGCAGGAGGGCGCCATCGACCCGCTGATGCAGTCCAAGCGCAATGCGCTCAATGCCAATGTGCAGAAGCTGAGCCAGGCGATCTTTCAGCCGGCGCAGCATGGCCTGGATGACCGCGCCGTCTTCCAGCTGGTGGCCGAGAACCAGATGCTGGCCACCGATATGTCCTTGCTGGCCAGCCGCGCGGCGGCCGACTTGCGCCGCCAGCTCAATGAGCGCAGCGTGCAGCTGTCCCGGGACGTGGCAGCCCAGCAGAGCAACCTCAACTGGCTGGTGGCCGTGCTGATCTTGTGCGTGGCCATGGCGGGCATCTACATGCATGCCTCGGTATCACGGCGCCTGGTGGCGCTGCGCCGCGAGGTGAGCAATGACGAGTTTGGCGGCATCTACGCCGTGCCGCAGCAATGGGGCGATGAGATCGACCAGCTGGGCCGGGCCATTGCCTCCTACAAAAAGCACCTCAGCGACCACGCCCGCTCGGCCCAGAATGCGGTGCGCGCTAAAAACCGCTTTCTGGCCGGTGCCAGCCACGACTTGCGCCAGCCGGTGCAGGCGCTCAATCTGTTTCTCGAAACCCTGCGCGGCTCGGGCCTCAATACCCAGCAAGCGGTTGTGCTGGAGCATGCGCGCGCAGCGCTGGCGGCCAGCCGCGAGATGCTCGACACCTTGATGGACTATTCGCGCATCGAAGCCGGCGTGCTGGACCCCAAGTTGCAACCGGTGGCCATTGCCGGCTTTCTGCGCCGGCTGGAAAAGGAGTTCGGCCCCCAGGCCGATGCCAAGAACCTGGTCTTTCGGGTGCGGGATAGCGAGGACTGGATCTACACCGACCAGTCGCTGCTGTTCATGCTGCTGCGCAACCTGGTCTCCAACGCGCTGCGCTACACCGACCAGGGCGGCGTGCTGCTGGGGGTGCGCAAGCGCGGCCTGCAGCGCGTCATCGAGGTCTGGGATACCGGCCTGGGCATCGAAGCCGAAAACCACGACCTGATCTTTCAGAAATTCCGCCAGGTGGGCGAGGACCAGCACATGGGCACCAAGGGCCTGGGCCTGGGACTGGCCATCGTGCGCGAGCTGGCCGATATCCTGAACGTGCAGGTCGCGCTCTCATCGATACCGGGGCGCGGCAGCGTGTTTCGGGTCAGCCTGATGGCCGAGGCCGTGCCCGCGGGCGGCTATGGGCTGGTGGCGGGGCTGTGGGAGCAGCCCGATGATGGCGACTACTCGTCGCTGCATGGCCTCAAGGTGCTGGTGGTCGATGACGAGCCCCTGGTGCGCGTGGGCCTGACCAGCATGCTGGAGCAATGGCACTGCCAGGTGATGAGCGCGGCCAATGTGGACCAGGTGCAGCGCCTCATCGGCCATATGCAGGAGAGCAACAGCAAGCCCTTTGATGTGGTGCTGACCGACCTGCGCCTGTCGGCCACCGAGGACGGCAGCATGGTCGTCATGGCCCTGCGCGATGCCACGGCGGAGCACCCGCCTTGGCAGCAGATGCTGCCCCATTACGTGATCCTGACCGGCGACACCGCCCCCAAACGGCTGCAGATGGCCAACAGCCTGGGGGCCACCTTGATGCACAAACCCATCGACCCGCGCATGCTGCACAGCTTGCTGTCGCGCGAGCTGCAGCTGCGCTGCGATATCGAGGAGTTCATGGAAACCCAGCCACCTGCAGATATCGACTTGCCCACCGACCGGGCATGAAAAAACCCGCCGGGTCTGTTGATTAGACCGGCGGGCTTTGCGCTTGCAGTCGCGTTCGAAAACGCAGCGAGCTTTATTCGGACAGCTGGCGCATGGTTGCCTGGTCCAGGCGGCCGCTTACCGACAAGCCTTGGTCTTGCTGGAAGGCGCGCAGCGCGTTCTGGGTGCGCGGGCCTGCGGCACCATCAGGCGTGCCTACGTCGTAGCCCAGTTCGTTGAGGCGCTGCTGCGCCTGCTTCATGCCCATGCGCACATTGGTCTTGGCGCCGGGTGCCGAGGTCTGGCTGGGCGCTGCTGCGCCATCCACACCCAGACGACCGCCGCCGCCCAGGCCCTGGCCCTTGACGGACTGGGCGCTGTAGTTGCGCAGCGCCTGCACCATTTGGTTGTAGGCATCGACGAAGGCAGCGGACACGACCTTGCCTTGCGAGGTGTTGGAGTAACCGCCCATGCCGGCACCAGCCGCGCCGCCGAACAGGGTGCCAAAGCCGCCCCAGTCGGTCTTGCTGGCATTGCCGGTGGATGAGGACACCTGCACGCCCGAGCGGTTGTCCACCAGGGTCAGCATGGCCGAGGCTTCACGCGTCTTGCTGCTGGCTGCCACACCGGCCACTGCGCTGCCGCCACGGCCACCCAAAATGCCACCCAGCGCTGCGCCAAAGCCGCCGGCATTGTCTTCGCTGAAGGTCACCTCAGGCGTCAGACCATAATCCGATGCGACCACCTGGCCCTTGCCGAAATTGCTGCCCTTGCGCATTTCGCCGTTGTCCATCATGGCGCGCTCGCGGGTCATGGCGTTCATGCCGGCTGCACTGCGCTCAACCACCACAAAGCAGTTCGATTGCTGGATCAGCACACGCAGCAGATTGGCCGTGGGCGGCAGGCGGTATTCATTGCGCAAAATGGTGTACCAACCGGCTTGCTGGTTCTCGACCAGGGACACGGTGCCCACGGGAGAATCGCATTTCTCCAGTTGGCTGTTCTCGCCCTGGCTGCTGCCGCCAGCGGCGCCGCCGGTCACCATGTTGTTGGTGCCGCCACCCAGCTTCATACCGGTGCTCTCGCAACCTGCCAATGCCAAAACGGCCAATGCCGCCAGTGCTGCCTTTTTCATGTCGCTCTCCCGCAAATAAATCAGTTGTGTATTCAAAGAGAGCCTGAAATTACTTCCAGGCTCGATGACTTCGATGGCATATCTTTGCTTTGCGCTGCCGACAAGGGACACCTTGCTCCAGAAACTTCGGCTTGAAGAGTGATATCCACTCTTAAGCGAGGTTGTTAGAAAATGTCACCAAAATCACGACGTGCAGCACATGGCCGCTGCATTATCCTCGTAATTTATCAATCAATCCATTCAGTGCATCCAGTGATCCGAACTGGATGACCAATTCCCCCATCTCTTCGAGCTTGCCCGCGCGTTTGACCCGCTTTTTCACCCGCACTTCCACCTCGGCCATCAGCAGGTCCGACAGCTCTTCTTCCACCCGCTTGAGATCGCGTGATTTCGCCGCCTTGGCCCTGACCGGGGTTTCTCCCGAGAACTCGGCGCTGACCTTTTTGACCAGGCTTTCGGCCTCGCGCACGCTGAGTTTGCGGGCATTGATCTGGTTGGCAGCGGTGATCTGCGCGGCACGGTCCAGCACCAGCAGGGCACGGGCGTGGCCCATGTCCAGGTCCCCGGCCATCAGCATGGTCTGCACCGGCTCAGCCAGGTTCAACAGGCGCAAGAGATTGGAGGCGGCCGAGCGCGAGCGGCCCACCGCCTGCGCTGCCTGCTCATGCGTCATCTGGAACTCGCCCACCAGGCGGGACAGGCCTTGGGCCTCTTCCAGCGGGTTGAGGTCTTCGCGCTGGATGTTCTCGATCAGCGCCATCGCGGCGGCGGCCTCGTCCGGCACCTCACGCACCAGCACCGGCACCTCGGCCAGGCCGGCAATGCGGGCTGCGCGAAAGCGCCGTTCACCAGCAATGATTTCGTACTTGCCCGCGTTGTCGCCCGATGCCAGCTTGCGCACCAGGATGGGCTGCATGATGCCCTGGGCCTTGATGCTTTCGGCCAGCTCGTAGAGGGCGCCTTCGTCCATGCGCGTGCGCGGCTGGTAGACGCCGGGCACCATCTGGTCGAGCAGCAGCTGGTGCGGCACCAGGGCTCGGTCGTCAGCGGCAGGCACCGCATCTTCGACCTTGGGGCCCAGCAATGCTTCGAGGCCGCGTCCCAGCCCCTTGGGTTTCTTGGTAACCATGTCTTAATTTACCTTTGTTGGTTCGGCCATCAACTCGGCCAGCAGCGCCTGGCCCAGCGGCCAGTCCCCCAGGCCGGATTCGGCATTGATATGGCCGCATGCGCCCTGGTCCACCCAGCGTGCGCCCCAGTGGCCCGCCAGCCACTGCGCGCGCTCGGCGCTGCAATAGGGGTCGTTTTGGCTGCCCACCAGGATGGCGGGAAACGGCAGTTTCTGCAGCGCAATCGGCGACCAGCCAGGGATCTGCTCGGCCAGATCGGGCCGCTCCACATCGCCCGGGGCCACCAGCAGCGCGCCGCGCACCTTGCGGGCCGCTAACGGCGAATGCGCGGCCCACCAGGCCGTCAGGATGCAGCCCAGGCTGTGGGCCACCAGCACCACCGGTTCGGGCGCATCCAGCACTACATCTTGCAGGCGTGCGGTCCAGTCGCCGCGCTTGGGGTGCAGCCAGTCGTGCTGCTGCACGCGCTCATAACCCAAGTCTTGCTCCCACACCGTTTGCCAATGGCCCGGCCCGCTGTTTTGCCATCCCGGCAGCAGTTTGATGGACGAGGTTTCAATGCTCATTTTTTAATAGCAAAAAAGCGCCACCGTACTGCGCCGTTTCAAAAAAATCAAACCCTTATTGTGCCCGAATGTCCATGGCGTGCAATGCGCGCCCCATCGCCCTGCAGGCGGCTATGAAAAAGACCTCCGCATGCGGGGCATGGGAGGTCTTGGATCGGCAGCGGCCAAGGCCGGCCGTCACTTCATGCGCTTGATGCGCTTGACCATTTCCTTGGAGAACTCCAAAAAGGCCTTGCTGCCCTTGGCCGAGGGGTCGAACACGACGCCTGGCAGGCCATAGCTGGGCGCTTCGGCCAGGCGCACATTGCGGGGGATGACGGTGTCGAACACCTTGTCGCCAAAATGCTCGCGCAGCTGGTCGCTGACCTGCTGCTGCAAGGTGATGCGCGGATCGAACATGACGCGCAGCAGACCGATGATCTCCAGATCGCGGTTGAGGTTGGCATGCACCTGCTTGATGGTGTTGACCAGGTCGGTCAGGCCTTCGAGCGCAAAGTACTCGCACTGCATGGGCACGATCACGCCGTGGGCCGAGCACAGGCCGTTCAAGGTAAGCATGGACAGGCTGGGCGGGCAGTCAATCAGCACAAAGTCGAAGTCGGCGTCGCAGGCTTCCAGCGCGGCCTTGAGGCGCTTTTCACGGCGCTCCAGCTCGACCAGCTCGACCTCGGCACCGGACAGCTCGCGGTTGGCACCCAGCACCCAGTAGCCGCAGCGCTCGGATTTGACGGCCGCCTCCTGGATGGTGCTGGATTCGAGCAGCACGTCGTAGACGGAGGTCTCCAGCGCCCGCTTGTCGATGCCCGAGCCCATGGTGGCATTGCCTTGGGGGTCCAGGTCGACCAAGAGCACGCGCTGCTTGATCTTGGCCAGGCCGGCCGCCAGGTTGACGGCGGTGGTGGTCTTGCCAACGCCGCCCTTTTGGTTGGCGATACAGAAAATTTTTGCCATGAGAACTCGCTTGTCCACTAACTTATTTGGTCAGGGCCAGCTTGAGGCCAAAACCAATCAAAAACACACCCGCTGTTTTCTCCAGCCATTTGACCAAGGCCGGATTGGCGCGCAGGCGCTCGGCCAGCATCTTGGTGATCAGCACCACCACCGAGCAGTAGGCCAGGCTGATCACCGCCACGGTCGCTGCCATCACCGCAAATGTGGGCAAGCCTCGGTGGGTGGCCGGATCCACAAACAGCGGGAAAAACGCCATGTAGAACACAATGGCCTTGGGATTCATCATGGTGATGAGAAAGCCTTGCTTGAAATAATGCCGGGGCGCAATTTTGATCACAGGCTGGTCGCCAGGTTTGGCCGTTATCAGCTTGTAGCCAATCCAGGCCAGGTAGGCCGCGCCCAGCCATTGCACGGCGTGAAAGGCAGCTGGGTACGCGGTCATTACCGCCGCCACGCCAGCGACCGCCAGCCACATCAGCACCTGGTCTGCGGCCATGCAGCCCGCGCATACGGCCAGACCGGCCTTGATACCGCCTTTGCCCGTGGAGGTGATCAGCGCCAGGTTGCCGGGCCCTGGAATCATCAAGAACAGGAGCACGGCGAAGACAAATGCACCATAGTCAGAAATGCCAAACATGTGCCGTCCTCTGCGATGGAAACTTTGAGTGTAAACGACGGCCCTGCTTGCCAGCCAGCAAAAAGTGCGTTGTTACCGGCTCAAGCGTCAACAAACAGCCCCGAAAAATCGGGGCTGATAGACGAGCATTCCAGTGGTGCGGCTGCGATCCGCAAGACGGGGCTATGCCGCCTGCTGCTGCATCCAGACAATGCAGCGCTCGGCATCGAGCCCGGGCACCTTCAAAGGCTC
This sequence comes from Comamonas sp. BIGb0152, assembly GCF_024809975.1. GTDB lineage: Bacteria > Pseudomonadota > Gammaproteobacteria > Burkholderiales > Burkholderiaceae_C > Comamonas. Next base: position 96,358 of record NZ_JANUDY010000005.1, on the reverse strand, counting down.
GATGCCCAGCACCTGCACCGTGGCTGGTAGCAGGGCCAGCTCATCGTCCGGGCGCTTGGCCTTCATCGCCAACCAAATGCCATCGGCACGCAAGGTCTGGGCCGACCAGGCGGTGAAGTCCTGCAAGGCGGCAAAGGCACGGCAGCTGACCACGTCGTACTGCTGGCTCAACTGCTCCACCCGCGACTGGATGCCATGCAGATTGCGCAGCCGCAGCGCAGCAGCCACTTGCTGGATAAAGGCCACCTTCTTGCCCACGGTATCCACACAGCTCACATCCAACTGGGGCAGGCAGATCGCAAACACGACGGCCGGCAGTCCGCCGCCCGAACCCACATCAAGCAGCTTGGGAGCCGGCAAACCCTTGGCTGCCAGGTGGCGTGCCAACGGCGGCACGGCAGCCAGGCTGTCGAGCATATGGAGGGTCAGCATCTCTTGCGGGTCGCGCAGCGATGTCAGGTTGTAGACCTTGTTCCACTTTTGCAGCAGATCCAAAAAGGCCATCAGCTGCTCAATCTGTCCATCGTTCAGGGACAGGCCCAGCTGCTCTACCCCGTCGCGCAACGGTGCTTCCAATAGTGCGCTCATGCAGTGGTTACCTCTTGTGCGGTGTTGAAGCCTTTAAAGCCACCCTTTTTCAAATGCACCATCAAAAGGGAAATGGCAGCTGGCGTGACGCCAGAAATACGAGAGGCCTGGCCCAGGGTCTCAGGGCGGTGGGTTTGCAGCTTCTGGCGCACTTCAAACGACAAGGCGATGACCTGCATATAGTCCAGCTCGGCGGGCAGGCGCAGTTTCTCGTAATGCGCTGCGCGCTCCACCTCGTCTTTCTGGCGATCGATATAGCCCGAGTACTTGGCACCCACCTCAACCTGCTCCAAGACCGATTCGGTCAGACCACCCAGTGTTTCACGTGAAACATCGCTGGATTGGTAGGCGCCTTCATTCATGCTCATCAAGGTGGCGTAATCCACCCCTGGGCGGCGCAGCAGATCGAACAGGTTGTATTCGCGCTCCATGGCCTTGCCCAGAACGCGTTCAGCTTCTTGCGCAGATACGATCCGTGGGTTCACCCAGGTGGCTTTGAGGCGTTCTGTTTCACGTGAAACAGCATCCCGCTTGCGGCTGAAAGACTCCCAGCGTGCATCATCGACCAAACCAAACTTGCGCCCCTCTTCAGTCAGGCGCATGTCGGCATTGTCTTCGCGCAGCTGCAGGCGGAACTCTGCCCGGCTGGTGAACATGCGGTAGGGCTCGGTCACGCCCTTGGTGATCAGGTCATCGACCAGCACGCCCAGGTAGGCTTCGTCGCGGCGCGGCGTCCAGGGGCCTTCGCCCCGGCACTGCAGTGCCGCGTTCATGCCGGCAAACAAGCCTTGGGCAGCGGCCTCTTCGTAGCCAGTCGTGCCATTGATCTGGCCGGCAAAGAACAGGCCCTGGATCTGCTTGGTCTCAAAACTGTTCTTCAGCGAGCGCGGATCGAAGTAGTCGTACTCGATCGCATAGCCAGGCCGCAGGATATGGGCGTTCTCCAGGCCCTTCATGCTGCGCACCAGTTCGTACTGGATGTCGAAGGGCAGGCTGGTGGAGATGCCGTTGGGGTAGTACTCGTGGGTGGTCAGGCCCTCGGGCTCCAAAAAGATCTGGTGGCTTTCCTTGTCGGCAAAGCGGTTGATCTTGTCTTCCACGCTGGGGCAGTAGCGCGGCCCTACCCCTTCGATCTTGCCGGTGAACATGGGGCTGCGGTCAAAGCCGCTGCGGATGATCTCATGCGTGCGGGCATTGGTATGGGTGATGTAGCACGGCATTTGCGCCGGGTGCATGGATGCCTTGCCCATAAAGCTGAACACTGGCAGTTGCCCTTCGTTCACCCCGCCGGGCATGCCGTCACCGGGCTGGGTCTCGCACTGGCTGAAGTCGATCGAGCGCCCATCGATGCGCGGTGGCGTGCCGGTCTTCAAGCGCCCTTGGGGCAGCTTCAGCTCTTTCAGACGTGCCGACAGGCTGACAGCGGGCGGATCACCGGCGCGGCCGGCGGCATAGTGGTTCAGGCCCACATGGATCTTGCCGTCCAAAAAGGTGCCCGCCGTCAGCACCACGGTGCGGCTGCGAAAACGGATACCCACCTGGGTAACGGCGCCAACCACCCGGTCGCCCTCGACCATCAGGTCATCGACCGCTTGCTGGAACAGCCAGAGGTTGGGCTGGTTCTCCAAGGTCTCGCGGATCGCCGCCTTGTACAGAATGCGATCCGCCTGGGCACGGGTGGCGCGCACGGCAGGCCCCTTGGAGCTGTTGAGAATGCGGAACTGGATACCACCCTTGTCAGTGGCCAGCGCCATGGCGCCGCCCAGTGCATCCACTTCCTTGACGAGGTGGCCTTTGCCAATGCCGCCGATGCTGGGGTTGCAGCTCATCTGGCCCAGGGTTTCGATGTTGTGGGTCAGCAGCAGCGTTTTGCTGCCCATGCGGGCAGCGGCCAGCGCTGCTTCGGTGCCGGCATGGCCGCCACCGACAACGATGACGTCAAATTCTTGCGGATAGGTATAGGGGGTTTGGCTCATAGGGCCTCGTTCCAGGGCTCGCAAGGCAGCTGCCTTGCATGCAGTCATGCCCTTCTGCAGCCCTTTGACAGAATGGCGAATAGTCGGTTTTGCCCGCTATTTTAATGACTTGGGGGTTTACACGCGGGCAGCCGTGTTATTGCGCCGCATCCACCCCTGCTGCAAAGCCTTGTCAAAAGGGATAGCATGGTTCGCCTTAAACCTTCACTGGAGATTTGTCGATGAAGCTGTATTTCTCTCCCGGCGCCTGTTCGCTGTCGCCCCACATCGCCTTGCTGGAAGCCGGTCTGCCCTTCACCCTGGAGATGGCCAGCACCAAGACCCACCAACTCAAGGACGGCACCGATTTCTACACCATCAACCCGCTGGGCTATGTGCCGGTGCTGGAGCTGGACAACGGCCAGCGCCTACGCGAAGGCCCAGCCATCGTGCAGTACATCGCTGACCAGGCCCCTGCATCCAAGCTGGCCCCCGCCAACGGCAGCTTTGAGCGCTACCAGCTGCAAGAGTGGCTGGGCTTTATCGGCACCGAGGTGCACAAGGGCTTCTCCCCGCTGTTCAACCCCAATATGCCCGACACCGTCAAAGACATGGCACGCGTGCAGGTGCTCAAGCGCCTGACCTGGGTGGATTCGCAACTGGCGGGCAAGGATTTCCTGATGGGCGCGAACTTCACCGTGGCCGATGGCTACCTGTTCACCGTCTGCGGCTGGAGCAAATTTGTGGGCGTAGACATCAGCGGCCTGCCCAACCTGGCCAACTTCCTGCAGCGCGTGGGTGCACGCCCTTCGGTGCAAAAGGCCATCGCAGACGAAAAGCAGTAAGCGCCAAGCTTGCCATTCCGGGTTGTGTTTCACGTGAAACACAACTCGGCGGGCCCAGCGTTCGATGGTCTGTTTTGGGATAAAGACCCTGGTCTTGACCTTCACACCGTGTCAGCTTTCAAGATCAGGCCATCAACCACTGAAAAGGAAAACCAGATGCAAAACACCTTCCAAGTCCAAGGCATGACCTGCGGCCACTGCGAGCGCTCCGTCACCCAGGCCGTTCAGCAACTCGATGCCCAGGCCACCGTGCAGATTGACCGCGCCCAAGGCAAGGTGGTGGTCGAGTCCAGCCAGCCGGCCGACAAGATTGCCGCGGCGATTGCGGCCGAAGGCTACCAGGTCCAGTAAGCATGGCCAGCCCGTCACGCAAACCTGCAGCGGAGCGCGCCATTGCCTGGCCGGTGTCCATCAGCAAAGCGGCCCAGCTGGCGGGTATTTCGTCGCGCATGGCGCGCCACTATGAGTCGCTGAACCTGCTGCCCCAGGTGCACCGCAGCGACAGCGGCTACCGGCTCTACACGCAGTCGGATGTGCACACCCTGTCCTTCATCCGCCGCAGCCGGGACCTGGGCTTCTCGATGGAAGAGATAGAAAACCTGCTCAACCTCTGGCACGACAAGCAGCGGGCCAGCAGCTCGGTCAAGGAGATTGCGCAAAAGCATATCGAGGCCTTGCGCGAGCGCATTGCCGCGATGAAAGCCATGGAGCGATCGCTGCAAACGCTGGTGCACAGCTGCCACGGCGACCAGCGCGCGGACTGCCCTATTCTCGACAGGCTGTCGGACCCCAGTGCAGACCCGGACGCTGCCAGCTGCTGCAAGCATTGAGGGGCTGGACAGACAAAACCGCCTCCGGCATAAAAAACGCGCTCCTGGGAGCGCGTTGTCGTTTCTGGGGTCCTGAAGATCAGAACGGACTGGAATCGGGATCCTCGTCCACCGGTGCGGATTTGGGACCCGTCTGCGTGCCTCCGGCCTTGCCAGACGCATGGAAAGGCTGAGCCGCCCCTACCCCCTGGCTGATGGGCTTGACGGGCGCTGCAGCCCCTTCCAAGCGCACTGCTGCAGGTTTATCGCCTCGGTCCGGCAGTTGGCCCAGCTCAGTGCGGCCTTCGCCGCCGAGGGCCTGGATCAGGTCGGGGATCATCTGGCTGAACTCTCCGGTGGCAATGGCCACATCGGCGTCAAAGCCGCCATCTTCGCTGGCCCCTTCCATCACCACATCGAGCAAGGCCACCTTTTTGAGCTGCAGGCCTTCGGTCAGCACAAAGCTCACCCGGTCGTCCCAGGTCATGGCCAGCTTGGTGGGTAGCTTGCCCTGGTCGATATGCTCGCGGATCTCGTCGATACCCAGCGGGTGGCGGGCATAGCGCACCACGGCCTTGGATTCATCGGCACTTTTGAGCTCGCACTCCTGGTCGATGCTAAAGCCCGCCGGCGCGTCATAGCTGTGCAGCCAGGCGGACATCGCGCCCTGGGGGCTGCTTTGGGTGTCGATCAGCGCCACCGCAAAGCCTGGCGAGGCTTCCACCAGCATCGTGATCACCTCGTCGGCACGGCCCTGGCTGCTGGTGTCCAGCACCAGCAGGCGCGCCTGCGGGTCCATCCAGATCCACAGGCCGCCCTGCTTGGTGAAGGCCATGGGCAGCAGATCGAGCTTGCACTCGTCCTTGAGCTCCTGCTTTTCCTTCTTGCCGGGCTTGCGGCCTTCCTGGGCTTCGATCTGGGCGAGCTTCTCATCGACCTTGCGGTTGAGCACGCTGGCGGGCAGCATCTTGCTCTCGCTCATCAGCCGCAAGATCCATTGGCCACCCACCGATTCGACCATGGCACCGTGCTCTTCGCCCCGGGGCGGCACCCAACCGGTGGACTTTTCCTGGGTGGCACCGCACTGCTCAAACTGCTGCTTGGCCAAGGCCGTGTCCAGCGCGACCAGGTCGGGCTGCCAGGCTTCGGAGATACGGTAAAAAATCATGTTCTTGAACATGCCATTCCTTTGTTCTGGGCGCTGCTGCCCAGGGCGAGCAAGCTTTAAAAAAACACAAAGCGGCCATGGTTTGCCGCAATGATCTGCCGTCCATTGTGCCGCGAATCCGAGCCGATTCTGGCCGATGAACCGCGCAAAAAAGCCGGGCTTTGGATGGGTTGACAGGCACAAAACCGGCACGCCGCCTGGTGCCACCACAACCAAAATTGGTAAATCTTTACACAGCCATACCATCCAGCGACGGCGCTATTACATGGCAGGCGGACACTGCAGTCATCGCATAAGACATCACCACCCGGAAAGGAAACACCATGTCTCTCCTGCAACGCAGTGCCATCGTTACCGCCATGCTGGCCAGCCTGACGGTCTCCAGCTTCGCCCAAACCACCAGCGCTCCGGCAGCGGCGCCTACCGCGCAAAGCGCGCCAGCCCCGGCCAAGAAGGCCCACGGCCCAGAGGCACGGGAAGCACGTGAGGCGCATATGGCCAAGCGCATGCAGGCGCTCAAGGCCTCGCTCAAGCTCAATGCCAACCAGGAAACCGCCTGGAACAGCTATATCGCCGCAGTCAAACCCCAGCGCCCTGCCCCTGGCGAGCGCCCCGAACGCCCGGATTTTGCCAAGCTGACCACGCCTGAGCGCATTGACGCCATGCAAGCCATGCACACCAAGCACCAGGCGGCGATGGACCAGCGCAACCAGGCCACCAAGGCCTTCTATGCGAGCCTGACACCCGAGCAGCAAAAGACCTTTGACAGCGAAACCCTCAAAATGCATGAGCGCCGTGGACGCGGCCCGGATGGCAAGGGCCCACATGGTCACAAACATCAAGCCCCAAATCCGAAACAGTCTGTTCCGCCGCTGGACAGCAAATAAGGCCCAGTGCCCTCTTCAGGGCTTGCCGGCCTTCTGACCAGCCCCCATGCGCAGCGCCTGACACGCTGCGCATTTTTTTGCCCGTGATAGCGTCAGCGGTTGCATACAGGCAACATCCAGCTTTTGCTGACAAAAGCGCCTGTAGTCCAGGTGTAACATTATTTAATGCAATACCGCCCTCTTCTCTCCGCCCTTGGCTTGTGCGCGCTGACGGTCTGGAGTGCTTCTGCCCATGCGCAATTCGCCGACAAGCGCAACACCCCTACCTTGTACCTGCAAGCAGGCGTTGCCGAGCGTGATGCGCGAACGCTCTCCGTTGGCTCCACCATCCCGATGGACTGGAAGACCTTCTGGTGGGGCCATCCCGTCACCGCCCACTGGGACATGAGCCTGTCCGCCTGGAGATCGGACCGCATGGAGCAAGAAGGCAGCCGCACCATTGCCGTTGTCGGTCTGGTGCCCACCATGCGTTTTCACAGCAAGAGCCAGTACCCCTGGTTTGTCGAAGCCGGTCTGGGCGGCTATGTCTCCAGCAAGCTCTACGAAAGCCGCGACAAGCGCTTCTCGACTGCCTTTAACTTTGGCACCCATATCGGCGTGGGTTACTTCACCGGCATGCGCCGCGAGAACGAATGGTCGGTACGGCTGGAGCATCTCTCCAATGCCTCGATCAAACGGCCCAACCCAGGTGAGAACTTTGTGCAGCTGCGCTACGCACGGCACTTCTGATCTTTCCTGCCCCTCTTTTCCCCTTCATACCGCCTGCTTGGCGGTATTTTTTTGCCCATGCCCCGCCAGTCTGCCGGGCAGCACGGCGCAGGCCTGGTATCACCAGCGCCAGCGGACTCCAGCATCGGGATTTGGCCGCCACCCCCGTACCCCGCCAGGGAATCTGCCCATCTCCTCGCCAATGCCACCAGGCTGCGATGCAAGCCCCACCGCTGTCCACACCCTGCCCGCCCCTCGTCAAAGCGCCACAGGCCTTCCTGTCGCCTCTGGGTGCCATTCCCAAGGCCGCCACCACGTAGCTAGGGATCCTCTGCAAAACCCTCGCCCAAAGGGATGGACGCGGATCGGGATGAGCCGCAAGGCGTCTTTTGCAGTCAATAGCAGGCTATTGACAAGAAAGACAACGTAGCGGATCGCCCGAGACCGCGTTCAGACCACGGCAGGGAGTTTTGCAGAGGGTCCCTAGGCCCAGCCAGAAAGACAGCCCGGCAGCTCCTGCCGCACAACAGTACTTGGCCAATGCCTAGCCCCAAAAGCGTGGCAAGCCATGTCGCTGTGACAAATCAACATCTAAAAGTATAGCTAGCACCTATTCTGTACTGTGCGTTTGCGCACAGTCAGGTGGGGTATGAACCAGCATGGGCGTCGGCCTAAAGCGCAGTGGCAAACAGCTGCCTCGATCACCCATCTGGTCACTGCGTCTTCTCCGAACCTTTCCGACTTCATAACGCGAGCGCGCTTGCCGAGCCTGAAAGGCTGGATGGCGCTCTCGCCAAAAGGAGGGGGCACTTTTCACAGTGTGGGAAATTTCGAGATATGAAATCCTGCCAAGCTGGGCTTTGGTTTTTCTTTTATTTTCTTTAAAAGAATAGTAGGTAGTAGTAGAAGGGCGCCACTTTCTGTGGATAAGTAGGAAAGAAAGATAACTTTCAGAAGCTTGCAATTTATCCAACCATGTTGAGCATACCCGTGCATCCCTGTCACTGTAAAGTGGATAAGTAAAGGTCTTGGGGTATTTCTGTGGATAACATGATTTGGTTGTAGATGTTATGCACAGACATTCAAGGCGGTGGAAATTCAGGCAAGCTATTGATAAATATTGGTTTGTGCGCTAACCAGAGGTGACTGACACCCAGAGGAGGGGATTCAGCACGGCTTGGGTCCCTTTGCCAGAGGCCCTGCACTTTTATCCACAGCCCTTAGGGAGCTTTTGGGCCAAAGCGCAGGTTCCGATTTGGTCAATACAATCTGTGGATAAGTTTTTAGTGTCTATGAAACAAGGGCTTATGGCGGCTTGGGGCTGTGGGCCAAGGGGGCTTTTCCGGTGCATGGTCGTGGCGCAAATCTGCGCTACGCAGATGCTCTGTGGATAACATTGGGGTTGTTGTGGAATTACACCCATGGTTATCCACAGATCTTCTGCAGCCCTTCGCGTGGCCGACGATCGCGCATGCCTGGTGGGCTTGGGGTTTGGCGCTGGCAATACCGAGTCAAATCAATGGACTGCCTAAATGCGATGGCCGCAGAGGGTGTACGGCTACGCCCGCATTTTCTCGTTCTTGGTGTGCAAGAAGCTGCGCCTGCCGGTAGCAAAGGCGCATGTGAAGAACTGGGGCAAACAGCGACCGCTGGTGGCCGTTTGGCGCTGCCGAAAGCGCTTTGCCAAGTGCCCTCGTGCGGCGGGGGTGGCCAAGCCTTTGGGGTACCCCGCCGGCCCACGGCGGGTTGAGGCTGTGGCTGGAGATGGCTGGGCCCCACCGAAGCAGGGCTGGCCAAGCCCGCACCTGCTGCGGCAAACGCTTTGCTTTAGGGCCAGCTGGTGATTGCCGCAATGCGCTAGGCGGGCGCTCACAACCCTCGCCCAATGGGATGGATGCGGATGCACCGCAAGGCGTCTTTTAAAGGCAAGCGCTAGCTATTGCCGAGGAAGACAACGCTGCGGATCGGCCGAGCCCGCGTTCAGACCAAGGCAGGGAGTTTTGCCGAAGATCCCCTGCGCTGCAGATGGAGAGCGCGGGGGGAGATTGGATTGCCATCTGCGCGCCTGGCGGTGCGGCATGCGCGCATAGCCCTTGCAGCCATCCCGCGCCCCGAGACGGCGCGCAAGCCGACATGGCTGGCCGTTGGCAATGCCTGTGCCTGGTCAATGCCGCATTTTTGATTCCTAAGAGACCAAAAAAGGCCGGTGGGCTGATGCGCTTGCCTGAATGCAGGCTGTGCTGCCCCTGCCAAGGCCTGGTTTTGATCAGCGGGGCTGCCGGCTTTCGGGCCGTCAGGGGCCTGGCCTGGGGGAGCCAGCGATGCGGATGAATTTTGAATTTGAATAATTCAAATAAATTGAATTAAAAGAGCATTTACTTCAGATTTGCCACGAAATATTTACCCGGATCTGAATGCATAAATGCTTATTTTTTATGCAAATAATCCAAAGAGGTGGGCGATGTTGTCAACAACTTATCCCTGGTAAGCCTGTGCATAAATTTTCATATCGTGAGAAATGCCGCAATGTGAAATTGCAGCTGCAGATAGTTATACACATGGCTACCTGGAGAAGCTTCCTCTACGATGGCCTACATTTGTGGACAAGTAAAGGACTTATGCCATAAAACGACAGCCAGCTTTTGATGGCGTGGTTATCCACATCGTGCGCTGAAAAGGCCTCCGAGGCGTAAGCTGTGCATAACTTGGCTTGGAAAATTTGGAGATATGCACAGAGGCAGGAAGAATTTCTATTTAAAAATAGATATCTACATTGTTATCAACAGATATCTGAGAATAACTTCCCTGCGAATAAATGGCTGAAATCGGCAGATAAACCTCTTATTCTGTGGATAAATTTGTGTACAGGTAGCTTGACTAGCAAATGCACTATGCCAGGGCACTCTATGAGATATGGAACACTTTACTGTGTTTTTGCCTACAAATAGCTATATAAAGCGTCGTATGCGGTTGGATGTGCCAAAATTCCGAGCGCCCTCAATGAGGTAGGGTGTTGTGGATATCTTTTTTCTCATGCTGAGACAGGTTGCAAAGTCAGGATTGTGTATAAGATGTGTATATATTTATGGGTTGTTCACATAAAAGCATGCTGGGCTTTTGCAGCGCGAGGATGCATGGTCTGGCAAGCCCATTCAGCCCATTTGAACGACGCAAGCTTGGGGATGCAGCCCGGGTCAGGTGCGGTCTGGCCAACTTGTATGTCGCTGCGCTGCGCACTGGTCCTGGTTTTGGCTCCGGCTCCGGCGTTAGTGCTGGGTTGCCAGAGTGCCGAGAAGCGGTGGTGTCACCTGGGCAGCGAGCGGGGTTCGCTTACATAGCGCGTTGTGCCGTGCTGAGCCATCGGGGGCCACGCTGTGGGGAGCCGAGCCAGGCTGGCAAGAGGCGCTTACACGGCCCAGCAGGCCGAAGGTTGACGATGGGGATGGGTGTCACCGTCCGGGCGTCTCCGACTAGGCACCCCCCGACTGGGCGTTCCCGACTAGGTGCCCCCGACCACGCAGCAAGCCACAGGCAATACAGACCGACGACAAGGCTTGCTGCGGCCGGCCAGATAACGACGGACCAGGGCCTGTGTGTGGGGGCGCTAAGCGCCGCTCACACGACCTAGCAAACTGCAGGCTTGCGGTTGAGCCTTGGCGTTCCCGACTAGGCGTCCCCAACTAGGCACCCCCAACTAGGCGTCCCCAACTAGGTGTCAAGCCGTAGGCAGTTCAAGCGTACGACAAGGCTTGGCGGGCCGGCGAGGCAACACCCTACCAAGGCCTGTGTGGAGAGGCTCTAAGCCCGGGTCTGCAGCCCTGACGCCTGAAAGTGCGCGGCAAGAGGCAGCGGGTGCCGATAAGGGGGAAGAGGGATGAGGGAAGATGAGGGTGAAGGGAATGGCGAGAGAAGGCCGGGGGACGGTGGCGCAGATAGCGCAGTTAGCGCAATGGGCAGGCGTAAAAAAGCACCGCCAGGCGGTGCTTTATGCAGGAGGCTGGGCGGGGGCCCGTTCAGCGCTCAGGCTTCGGCGTCCTCATCCGTAGCCGTGCGAATGGTTTCGCGGTTGCTCTTGTCGCGCATCTTGGCAACGTCGGTGTCCAAAGCGCGGTGCAGTTTTTCCAGTGCGGCGTTGAAGGCTTCCGCGACCTTTTCGGCCTCGGCGTTGACTGCCAGGGGCTGGCGGCCGGTAGCCCGGGTCTCCATCACACAGCGCTTGCCTTTGCCGCCGTTTTTCAGGGCGTCCACATCGGTGAGGTAGACCTCCACCCGGGTGACATATTCACGAAAGCGCGAAAGCTTGTTTTGTACCTCGGTTTGTGCCCATTGGGAGAGGGAATCTCCACCTTGGACATTGTCGCCAGCGTGCACTTGAACTTGCATGGATGTGCTCCTTTCTCGAACATGCTGGGCTGCCGCCCAGCTTTGACAACCGGATGCAGCAAAAGCCATAGGCCTGCGGCATGTTGTTAGACACATCCTAACTCGCAAAACTGCAACAAAGACCGCGACATGGTCAATATGCGTAAAAGCCCTGAGAAAGATCAAGCGTCCTACAGCCTGCGGGGCGGGGTGTCGGACGCAGCAGCAGGGCGCTGATTGGCTTGAAGGGGTGCAATCTGACCCCAGGCAGGGCTTGCGATTAAAGAGGGCTGATGCCCTCAGCGTGCTCTGAATTTCGCAGCAGACAAGCGATACAGCACGTGGGCGCGCAGTGGGTGATCGGCAGCCAGGGCAGGGTGGTCAAAATCGCCAGCGCTGTCTCGCGTCATCCGCAGCCGCTGCATCAGCGCCTGCGATGGCCGGTTGCTGGTGGTGGTGAAGGCAACGATTTCGGCCAGCTGCAGGGCCTCAAAACCGACCGCCAGTGCGGCCTCCGCTGCCTCGGTGGCAAAGCCCTGGTGCCAGGCATCCCGTGCAAGGCGCCACATGATTTCCACACAGGGAGAAAAAGGCAGATCGGCCTGGGGCACATGCAGGCCGACGATGCCGATAAATTGCTGGTTATCCAGCCGCTCCACGGCCCAGACGCCCCAGCCGCGCTCTGCCATCAGCGCCTCGCAGCGGTCGGCCATCGCATCGCTTTGCGCCCGCGTCAGCGGCGCGGGAAAGTAGCGCATGACCTCGGGGTCTGCCGTCATTGCCGCAAAGGCCTCCCGGTCTTGCGGCTGCCATTGGCGCAGCTGCAGGCGGTCGGTGCGGGGCTCGATCAGCGGGTGGTTCATGGTTGCTGCTCCAATAAAAAAGCGGCTCGCACACAAAGTATCTGCGTGAGCCGCTTGGGGATCAAAAATGCCAACCGCAGAGGGCCGTGCGCTGCACCAGCCCACTGCGCTGCGCCATCAGTGGTGGTGGCCGTGCGCGCCATGCACATGGCGGTGGGCAATTTCTTCCTCGCTGGCAGCGCGCACGTCGACGACCTTGCCGCTAAAGCGCAGCGCCAGGCCCGCCAGGGGGTGGTTGCCATCCAGGTGCACTTCGGGGCCCTTGATCTTCTTGACGTAGAAGGCCTGCGGCTCGCCGCGTTCATTGGCGCCGCGCAGCTGGCCGCCCACCTTTACGCCTGCCGGGAACTCGCTCTTGGGGATCACGCGCACCAGGCTCTCGTCACGCGCGCCAAAGGCGTCTTCCACGGCCAGATCCACGCTGGTGCTGAAGCCCGCAGCCTGGCCTTCAAACGCCGCTTCCACCTTGGGGAAGATGTTTTCATAGCCGCCATGCAGGTAGGCGAGGTTGCCGCTGTCCAGCGGTTTGCCTTGTGAATCGGTCACCTTGTATTGGATGGTGACGGCGCAGTCTTTGCTGATGTTCATGGTCTTGTTCGAAGAGTCTGGCGAAACCGCAAGTGTAGAGGTTCGCACTGGGTGGCCGCCTGGCGCACCCGGATGGCAGGGGCGGGGCCAAGGGTTTGGTGATTGTCATGCAAACGGCTTGCTCTCCTACGGATACATGCTGCAGCGCAGCGCGAGACTGGCTCTTTGTGACCGCTTTTTCGGTCGAAAGGATGAAGAACATGGTTCAGCAACTCGCAGGCAAGGTGGCCTATGTAACGGGCGCCGCCAGCGGCATTGGCAAGGCCATCGCCGATCTGTATGCGCAGCAAGGCGCCAAGGTGGTGATCGCCGACCTGAAGCAGGAAGCGGCCGAGGCGGCGGCCAAGGATATCGAGAGCAAGGGCGGCACCGCCATGGGCCTGGCGGTGGATGTCACCCAGGAAGACCAGGTGGATGCCTCCGTCGAAGCCGCTGTCAAGGCCTATGGCGGCATCGACATCTTGGTGAGCAATGCCGGCATTCAGATCGTCAAGCCAGTGCAGGAATTTACGTTGCAGGAGTGGCAGAAAATGCTGGCCATCCAGCTCGATGGCGCCTTCCTCACCACCCGCGCCTGCATCAAGCACATGTATGCGCAGGGGCGGGGCGGCAGCATCATCTACACCGGCTCGGTGCATTCCAAAGAGGCCTCCAAACTCAAGGCGCCCTATGTGACGGCCAAGCATGGCCTGGAAGGCCTCGCCAAGGTGGTGGCCAAAGAGGGCGGCCCGCAGGGCGTGCGCGCCAATGTGATCTGCCCCGGCTATGTGCGTACCCCGCTGGTGGACAAGCAGATCCCCGAGCAGGCCAAGGAGCTGGGCATCAGCGAAGCCGATGTGATCAAGAACGTGATGCTCAAAGACACCGTCGATGGCGAGTTCACCACCGTGGATGACGTGGCGCGCGTGGCCTTGTTCTTTGCCGCTTTCCCCACCAATGCGTTGACGGGGCAGTCCATGATCGTCAGCCACGGCTGGTTCATGGAGTGATGCCGGCCCGCTGATCGGGGGACCAAGGCATGCCAGCGCGCCACTCCGCCCGCCGCTGATCAGCGATTTGTTACATGGTTTGCAGTCTGCTTTGCACACCGGCCCCACGGGGAAACCGCCTCTGCCCGACAATGGCGCCTTGGCCAAGGCAGCTGCGCGGGCAGCGCGATGCCGGCCCAGGCTTTGCAGACCCCATCCATGGCGACCCCCCACTTTTCCGCTTTAAAAAACACCTTGTGCCGCGCAGCGGGCGCGTCTGCCGTACAGGCGCGGCGCTTGCGCCAGTGGCTGGCAGCGCGCAGCAAAAAGCAATGGCTGCTGGCAGTCGCGGCCTTGCCGGTCTTGCTGCTGCTTTATGTGCTGCTGCTGATTCCGCTCACCCCCTCGATCGGCGATATCCAGAAAAACAAGGTCGAGGCGCCCACCCAGCTGCTGTCGGCCGATGGCAAGGTGCTGGCGCAGTACAAGCGCGCCAACCGCGAATGGGTGGCCCTCAAGGACATCTCCCCCAACGTCATCAACGCGCTGATTGCGACCGAAGACCACCGCTTTTATGAGCATGGCGCGCTCGATTGGCGCCGCACCTTTGGCTCGGTGCTGCACACGGCGATGGGCCGGCCCCAGGGCGGATCGACCCTGACCCAGCAATTGGCGCGCAATATGTTCCCCGAGGAAATCGGCCGCGCCCGCTCGCTCAACCGCAAGCTCAAGGAGGCCGTGACCGCCTACAAGATCGAATCCGCCTACACCAAGGACGAGATTCTGGAGACCTACCTCAATACCGTGCCCTTTCTCTACAACGCCTTTGGCATCGAGATGGCCGCGCGCACCTATTTTGACAAGCCCGCCCAGAAGCTGAGCGTGCTCGAAGCCGCCACCCTCGTCGGCATGCTCAAGGGCACCAGCTACTACAACCCCGTGCAAAACCCCGAGCGGGCCCAGCAGCGCCGCAACACCGTGCTGGCGCAGATGAACAAGCACGGCAAGCTCAGCGACCCAGATTTTGAAGCCTTCAAAAAGCGCGGCATCAAGCTCGATTTTGAGCGCCAGGATGAGGCCGTGGGCATGGCGCCGCATTTTGCGCAGGCGCTGCGCAAATGGCTGATCGAATGGGCCGACGCCAACGACTACAACATCTATGCCGATGGCCTGGTGGTGCAGACCACCATCGATTCGCGCGCGCAGCAATGGGCCAACCAGGCCGTGGTGCGCCAGGGGCGGCAGCTGCAGGTGACCGCCAATGGCCTGTGGAGCAACCGCAACCAGTGGACGGCGAAGAACCCGCTGGTGCAAAGCTTTGTGCGCGAAAGCGCCGTCTACCGCCAGGCCGTGGCCGATGGCCAGGACAAGGACGAAGCGCTGCAGCGCCTGCTGGCCGATGCCGACTTTATGGCCAACCTGCGCCAAGACAAGGTGCGCGTGCAAGTGGGCTTTATGGCCATGGACCCGCGCAACGCCCATGTGCTGGCCTGGGTCGGCAGCCGCGACTTTGCCATCGACCCGTTTGACCATGTCTCGCAAGCCCGCCGCCAGCCCGGCTCCACCTTCAAGCCCTTTGTGTACGGTGCGGCGCTGCTCAATGGCGCCTTGCCCACGGACCAGCTGATGGACGAAGCCGTGCGCATTCCGCTGGGCGGCGGGCAGTTCTGGCGGCCGACCGATGGCGGCCCGCCGTCTGACCAACCGATGACCCTGGCCGATGGCCTGGCCTACTCCAAGAACACCATCACCGCCCAGGTCATGGCCAAGGTAGGCCCCGCCAAGGTGGCCAAGCTGGCGCGCGCCCTGGGCATCCGGGACAGCAAGCTCGAAGAAGTGATGTCGCTGGCGCTGGGCACCAGCCCGGTCACCCTGCAAGAGATGGTCAGCGCCTATTCCACCTTGGCCAACGGCGGCGGCTACCGCGCGCCGGTCATGGTCACCCGCATCAGCGACCGCGAAGGCAAGGTGCTGGCCGAGTTTGAGCCGCCCGCGCCAGAGGTGGCGCTGGACAGCGGCGTGGCTTATGCCTTGCTCGACATGATGCGCGGCGTCATCACCAAGGGCACCGGCCGGGGTGTGGCGCGCTATGGCGTCAGCGGCGACTGGGTGGGCAAAACGGGCACCACCCAGGACAATGCCGACGGCTGGTTCATGCTGGCGCACCCCGATTGGGTGGGCGGCGCCTGGGTGGGCTTTAACGACAGCCGCGTGCAGCTCAACGACTACTGGGGCCAGGGCGCCCACAGTGCGCTGCCGGTTGTTGCCGAAGTGGCCGCCGCATCGCAGCGCGCCAAGCTGGTGCAGGCGCAGGCCCGCTTCGAGATGCCGGCCGAGAACAACACCTTTGTGCAGCGCCTGCGCAGCTGGATGCTGGGCTTTGGCGGCAGCAAAGAGCCGGTCGATCCGTTTGAGCAACCGCCTGCGATGCAGCCGCTGCCCGATCGCGGCAACCCCGGCGATGCCCCTGTTATTGACGACCCCGAGGCCAGGCCGATAGGCCAGGGCGGCGCCGGCCCGCGCGGACCCAGCGGCGAAGGCGATTACCCCGTCTTCCAGAACAACCCGCCTGCCACACAGCAGCCGCAGATGCCCACGCAGCGCCCGGCCGATCCGAGCCAGCCGCAACCGGGTGTCGTGGTGCCTGGAAGTTCTGCCAACCCCCTGCCGTCCAACCAGGCACCGGCGGCCCCCGCTTTCCCGGGCAGCGCCACCGCGCCCCAGGGCCAGCCATCGGGCAACCCGCCGCCTATCGAGCGCGGCGTGGTCGTCTCGCCCGTGTCATCGGGCGCTGCCGGCCAACCGGTGCCCACGGCCGATGGCGGCATGGTTTGGCGCCGGGCCACGCCGTCTGGTGCAGCGGCCCCGCAGTCGGGCAATGCAGGCATTGCGGCGGGCGAGATTAACTGAGCGCCTGAGCAGGCGCTAAACCCCCAGTCACTAGGAGGATGTCCATGGTCTTCAACAACAGCCGCCAGCCCCGCTGGCCATGGATGCGCGCCGCATGCCTAGGCATCGCGGTATTTGCATCTACTGCGGCCATGGCCGTAGACAACCCCGATGCCCCCGACCGCTTGGCCGCGTTTGAGCAGCGCATCCAGCCGCTGGAGGCCGCCATCAGCAACCAGAACACGACGGCAGACATGCTGCGCGCCAGCAACGCCTATGCCAAACAGCTCGATGTAGAGCTGAACCAGACCTACCGCGAACTGATGGCCAAGCTGGGCGCCCCCGCCGCCCAAAAGCTGCGGGTTGCCCAGCGCGGTTGGCTGAGTTTTATGACGACGGAGGCCGCCTTTATCGACGGCACCTGGAACGCCCAGGATTTTGGCAGCGCCTCAGCGCTCTCGCGCAGCGAGTACCGCAACAGCTTGACCAAGGCGCGCATCGTCCAGCTGCTGGGCTACCTGCGGTCCTATCCTTGACGAAGGATGTGTGCGGTCACTCTTCAATGACTTCATGCACACCAGTGCTTCCGCGCTTCCAGTAGGCCGCTGCCTTGGTCCATTTCGGGTGGGCGCCATGTTCGGCAATCAGGGCAGCGCGCAGCGCCTTGGCGGCCGTCGATTCCAGCGCCACCCAGTTGTAATAATCGCCAGCAGGCGCATCGATCTGGCGCAAAGCCGCTAGCAGCCCCTGCACATCGCCGGCGGGCTGGCCCTTGCGGTGCACCCAATGCACCTGCAGATCGGCAGCGCTGTCCAGCGCTTGCTCATCGGCCGCGTCATTCACTTCCACCACCACCACGGCGCGGGTGCCCGCTGGCAGCTCGCGCAGGCGGCGCGCAATCGCTGGCAGCGCCGCATCGTCGCCAATCAGCAAGTGGCCATCAAACGCCGTGGGCACGATAAAGGAGCCACGCGGCCCCGCAATGCCTAGCGCATGCCCAGGGGCCGCCTGCAGCGCCCAGGCCGTAGCCGGCCCGGCCTCATGCACCGCAAAGTCAATCGACAAAGTCTGCGCCTGCGCATCGTAAGAGTGGGGCGTGTAGTCCCGCATGGCCTCGCGCATCGCCGGCGGCAAGCCTTCGGTACCGGGTGGCGGCAGTTGCAGCTCGCCATTGGCATCCGGAAACAGCAGCTTCACATGGTCATCAAAGCCCAGGCTGCTAAAGCCCGCCAGGTCCGCACCCTGCAAACGGATGCGCAGCATATGCGGTGTCAGCTGCTCCACCGATTCGACGGTGGTGCGGCGCAGCTTGATCTCATGGCGCGCCCGCTCAGGCGCACGTGCGGCCAGCAGTTCAGCAGAGGGGGGAGTGGGAAGGCTCAGTTGCAAGGGCATGGTGTGTTCAATCCGTGTCTAAGATATATCTTTTATCTTAAATGAGAACCATTCCTGCGGCTAGCAGCCTGGTGGCAATCCCTGGTTGGGGTGTGGCTTTGGCGGGGGTGGGGTTGTCAAAGGGTGGGCGGTGTGCGCAAGCTGGAGTAGTCCTGCAGTGATGCGGCGGTTTGTAGATGGCGTGCAGGGCTTCAATGGCTTGCTTTTGAAAAAGGTAGGACTGCAAACGACCCTTTGCGGAAGTTCACCGTCCTCGGAAGCTGTTGGTCAAGTCTTCAGCAGTTCCGACCATGGAGAACTCTTTATCGCCGAAATTGCTTCGTTTGCTCCATATTTCCGGCGCTGTTGCATAACTCGAATTGAGGCCGAGTCTCCCCCACCCCAGACGGAGTTATGCCACGCGCACAGTCTGGGGCGTACCCAGGCTGGTGAACCTGTTGAGGATCGATGCTCGTATGTGCAGCTCAGTCACCTGCCGCTCAAAGTCCCGAGCCATCACGTGTTCGCCCAATCTCTTGAAGCATCCCATCTTGGTCTCTACAAGGCAGCGGCGGTGATAGCCGCTCCATTTCATCCAGATGGAGCGGCCTAGCCTGCGCGTCGCCCTCAAGATTTCGTTTCTCGCCCGCGCCACTGCCTTGTCATCTGCCCAGGGCTTGGCATTCTTGCGTGTGGGGATGATCGCCGCGGCCTGACGACTGGCGATGGCCTCGTGGCAAGCCTTGGTGTCATAGGCACCATCGGCGCTCACCGAATGCAGCGGCTCTTCCTCAGGAAGCTGCGCCAGCAACTCCAGCAGCATCGGTGCATCGCCAATGGCGTTGTCGGTGATCTCGATGGCACGGATCTCCAAGGTCTTAGCATCGATGCCTAGGTGCACCTTGCGCCACTGCCGGCGATAGTCGGCCCCGTGCTTCTTCGTGTTCCCCTCGCCTTCGCCCAGCATTTTCACGCCGGTGCAGTCGATCAGCAGGTGCAGCCTCGCGCTGCTGCGGCGCGCTGCGATGGCCACACTCAGCGCCTTCTGGCGCCGCGACAGGGTGCTGTAGTCGGGCACGCCCCAGTCCAGCCGGGCCAGCTTGATCAGGCCCTCGGCCAGGCCGTTGCTTGACGAAGGCCCAGCCCAAACATGCACTTCAATGTCAGGCAGAACTGGACCGCAGCGTCGCTGAACACAGCAGGGCGACCTGGCCGACCACTGGCAGGAGCTTGCCATTGGAGGTCGGCATCGAGCCAGACCATCAACGATCCTCTGCGCTTGAGCGCCTCGTTGTACTCACTCCAATTCGTCGTGCGGTACTTTGCCTGCGGTGGCTTGCTCATCCCCCGAGCCTACCCAAGTTCACGCCTCGAACTCGGCCCAGCGAGGGAGTTATGCAACAACGCCTGCATTGCCCGCAAGGGCAGGAGCAGATACAAGGGGCAAGGGCGGATACAAGGCCGCAAGCACTAGGTCAGTCGCCACCCTGTCTGTGTCTGTGTCTGTGTGGTTGTGCATAGCTGAAGGCTTTTGGCGTCATAGCCAGAATTGGCATTGACTTCAAGTGCGCTTCAATTTCTAGACTGCAGGCCATTTCCTGTTCTTCTTGATCTGGCGGATATGCAAGCACAACCCCATCACACCTCCTGGCGCAACATCGCACTGGCCATCTTTGCCGCGCTGAACGCCGCTTTTCAGATTGGCAAGGCCATCATCGCGCTGCCGCTCCTGCAGGGCGCGCCGTTGTATCTGAGCCTGCGGGAGACCGGGCTCGTCATCTCCTCCCTGGCCATTGTGGGCGCCTTGCTGGCCATGCCGCTGGGCTTGCTGGTTTCGCGCTTCGACGCGCGCAAGGTGCTATGCGCCGGTGTGGCGGTGCTGGCATTGACCAACTTTGCCGGGGGCTTTACCACGGGGCTTGGGCTGTTGATCGCCTCGCGCGTCGTAGAAGGCATTGCAGTCGTGGTGCTGCTGATCTGCGCATCGAGCATGGTGGGGCGCCAGGCTGCGCCACGGGAGCGGGATCTGGCCATGGCGCTATCGAGCACGGCAGTGCCCAGCGGTATTGCCCTCATGATGCTGGGTGCCACCGTGGCGGCGTCGCTGGGTTACCCCGTGTCCTGGCAGCTGCTGTGGCAGCTCAATGGCTGGCTGGCCGTGACCAGTGGCGTGGTGCTGTGGCTGTGCCTGCCTGCCATGCCGGCGCTGGCGTCAACGGCTCCAGGCAGCGGCGCATGGAACGCTATCCGCCGTGTGGCCCAGGCGCAGGGGGCGCAGCTCATCGCCCTCTGTTTTGCAACGTACGCGATGATCTATTTCGCGTTCTCGGGCTTTCTGCCCCTGCTGCTGCGCGATCTGCTGGGCCTGTCGGCACGGCAGGCGGGTTATGTGAGCGCGGCCATCGTGGCGGTCAATGTGCTGGGCAATATCAGTGCCGGTGCGCTGATGCGGCGTGGCGTGGCGCCGCGCTGGTTGGTGGGGGCGGGCTTCACCATCGGTGCGGTGTGCATTTCGCTGCTGTTCTGGGTGCCACTGCCCATGCAGGCGTCCGTGGCCGTTGCCATGCTGATGACCGGGTGCATGGGCGCCATCCCCGGAGCCCTGACAGCAGGCGCGCCCAAGGCCGCGCCCAGCGCGGCGCTGGTGCCGCCCACCATCGGCTTCATGCTGCAGGGTAGCTATGTGGGGCAGTTGCTCGGGCCGCTGGCGGCCGGCGTGCTGGCCCAGGCAGGAGGGTGGACGACGGTGGCCTGGATGCTGCTGGCTCTGGCCGCCTGCGGCGTGTGGCTGGCCCGCAAACTGTGAGGAGGGCTGCGCGCTGCGGGCGCGAGCAGCACGCCCGGGGCCACGATCTGAGCGCAGTCTGAACACCGTTTGGCGCGAGCTGCTGCGTTGTCTTCTTCGTCAATGGCGACAGCGATTACAGCGATTGCCTTCAACAGGTGCCTTGCGGTGCATCCCGATCCACGTCCAGCCCATGCGGTGAGTGCTCTGCAGCGCATCCCTGGCAGCTTTCGTCCTGCGCTGGCACCAACCGGTCGCCCAGCCAGACCCGGGGGCCGGCGCCTTTTTCCGCAATGCAGTCGGCGTGGTTGAAGACATTGCACACCTTCATCGACAGGCAGCCGCAGCCAATGCAGTTATCCAGGCTTCTGCGCAGGTGCATCAACTCCTGAATGCGTTCATCGACGCGGTTGACCCAGGTTTTCGAGATGCTGCTCCACTCATCGCCCGTAGGCGCATGGTGCTTGGGCAGTCCGTCAAGCTGCGCAGCAATTTCTTCAAGCTGAAAGCCCAGGCGCTGGGCAAACACGATGTAGGCCACCCGCCGCAGGCTGGAGCGCCGGTAGCGGCGGTGGCCCGCGCCGCTGCGCACGGATTCGATCAGGCCCAGTGATTCGTAGTACCGCAGTGCGGAGGCGTTAACCCCGCTGCGCTGCGCAATCATGCCGATGGGCAGCAGTTCATCATCCCCAGGATTCATGGTGGTAATCCATTTTTCAATTGACTTAAAGCTTACTTTAACTTGAAAAATGCGATTCAGCAACGGGCAAAAGCAGGGTTTGTCTCTGTGTGGTCATTGCGGCCACGCTCGTGCTTTGCCTTCATGCCTGCCAAGGCTCTGGTCTGGCGGGCCCACGGATAGGGCTCCTGAATCGCATATGCGTTCAGGAGCCTGCCGTCCATTCATGGAATTGAACAATGACATCAGCAATCAGCGCGCACTGGGTTGTGCGTACCGGTCTGGCAACTGCGGCCAGCATGGCGCTAGTTGGTTTGACCGCCTGCAAGCAAGCCAGCGGGGGGAGTGAATCCGCCGCCGCAGGCGAGCCGCCGCCAGCGCAGGTCAGCACGGCGCAGGTGCAATTGCACCCGGTGCAGCAGTGGGACAGCTTCAATGGCCGCATTGCCGCCAAGGAGAGTGTGGACATCCGCCCGCGCGTGGGCGGCTATATCGACAGCGTGAGCTTCAGCGAAGGGCAGGCCGTGCGCAAGGGGCAGGTGCTGTTCACCATTGATGCAAGGCCCTACAAGGCAACGCTGGCGAGCGCCCAGGCCCAGTTGCAGCGCGCCAAGGCGGCGCAGGCCCTGGCCAAAACGCAAGATCGGCGGGCCCGCGACCTGCTGGTAGACCGCGCCATCTCCGCCGAAGAGGCCGACAACCGTGCAGGCACCCTGGCACAGACCTCGGCAGAAGTGATGGCTGCCGAGGCCGCCGTGGCCGCCGCCCAGCTAGATCTGGGCTTTACCGAGGTGCGCTCGCCTATCACCGGCGTAGCGGGCCGGGCCGTGTTGACGGCGGGCAACCTGGCCCAAGCCAACCAGAGCGTGCTGTCCACCGTGGTGTCGCAAAACCCCGTGTATGTGTACTTTGATGCCGACGAGCAAAGCCTGCTGCGCAGCAGGCAGCAGGCGGTAACGGGCAAGAATGAGGCCAAGAGTGCGGGCGGGAGCAGGGGTGCGGGAGCCGCGCAGGTGCGCATTGGCCTAGCCAACGAAGAAGGCTTTCCGCACACCGGGCAGGTGGGTTTCACCGACAACCGGCTCGATCCGCAGACGGGCACGCTCACCGTGCGCGCCACGCTCGCCAACGACCGTGGCCTGTTCACCCCCGGCATGTTTGCTCGCGTGCAGATGCAGGGGCGCAACGATTTTCAGGCCGTATTGATCGACGACAAGGCGGTGCTGACCGACCAAGACCGCAAATACGCCTACGTGGTGGGCGAGGGCGGCCGCGCAGAGCGGCGCGAGCTGAAGCTCGGCCGCGTGTTCGAGGGCCGGCGGATTGTGGAGGCGGGCCTGCAGGCGGGCGACCAGTTGGTGGTGGCGGGCATGCAGCGCATCTACTACCCAGGCATGCCGCTGGCCCCCAAGCCACAGGCCGAGGCGGGCCAGCCCGTAGCGGCTCTTTCAGAAGAAGAACCGGCCGCAGCGCCCGGCCAATAAGCGGAGGCTGCTATGGATTTTTCAAAATTCTTTATTAACAGGCCGATCTTTGCCATCGTGCTGTCGGTGATCATGTTCGCCGTCGGTCTGATCGCCATTCCGCAACTGCCATCGGGCGAATACCCCGAAGTGGTGCCCCCGAGCGTGGTGGTGCGCGCCACCTACCCGGGTGCCAACCCCAAGGAGATTGCCGAATCGGTGGCTGTGCCGCTGGAAGAGGCCATCAATGGCGTTGAAGGGCTGATGTACATGAAATCGGTCGCCGCGTCGGATGGCAGCCTGCAGGTCGTCTCCACCTTCCGCCCCGGCACCGACCCCGATGCAGCCGCCGTGCGCGTGCAAAACCGCGTGAGCCAGGCGCAAAGCCGCCTGCCCGAGGAAGTGCGGCAATACGGCATTACCACGCAAAAGCAATCGGCGACGCCGCTGATGTACGTGGGCCTTGCATCGAACGACGGCAAGCTCGACACGCTCTACCTGCGCAACTACGTCACCTTGAAGGTCAAGGACGAGCTTGCGCGCCTGCCCGGCATTGGCGATGTGGGCGTGTACGGCTCGGGTGACTACGCCATGCGCATCTGGCTTGACCCGGACAAGGTGGCGGCCCGTCAACTGACGGCCAACCAGGTGATTGCCGCCATCCGCGAGCAGAACGTGCAGGTCTCCGCGGGCCAGTTGGGCGCCGAGCCCAGCACCAAGGGCACGGAGAAATTGCTGTCGATCAATGTGCAAGGCCGCCTCAAGACCGAGCAGGAGTTTGGCGACATTGTTCTGAAAACCGGCGCCGACGGCCAGATCGTGCGCCTTGCCGATGTGGCCCGCATCGAGCTGGGCGCCAGCGACTACACCCTGCGCGCCGCGCTGGACAACCAGAACATGGCAGCCATCGGCATCTTTCTGACGCCAGGCGCCAATGCGCTGGGCGTGGCCGACGAGGTGTACAAGACGCTCGACCGCCTCTCGGCCACCCTGCCGCAGGGCGCATCGTTCGAGTACCTGTGGGACCCGACGGTGTTCGTGCGCGACTCCATCCAGGCGGTGCAGCGCACCCTGATCGAGGCGGTGATTCTGGTGGTGCTGGTCGTCATCGTCTTTTTGCAGACCTGGCGCGCCTCCATCATCCCGCTGCTGGCCGTGCCCGTGTCCATCGTCGGCACCTTCGCCTGGCTCTACCTGCTGGGTTACTCGATCAACACCCTGACCCTCTTCGGGCTGGTACTGGCCATCGGCATTGTGGTGGACGACGCCATCGTGGTGGTGGAGAACGTGGAGCGCTTCATTGAAAAAGGCCACAGCCCGCGTGAGGCTGCGCACCTGGCGATGAAGGAAGTGTCCGGCCCCATCATCGCCATTGCACTGGTGCTATGCGCAGTGTTCGTGCCTATGGCGTTTCTCGACGGCATCACCGGCCAGTTCTACAAGCAGTTTGCGGTAACGATTGCGATCTCCACCGTTATCTCGGCGATCAACTCCCTCACGCTCTCGCCAGCGCTGGCTGCCAAGCTGCTGCAAGGCCACGGCGCGCGCAAGGATTGGTTGGCACGCGGGATGGATGCGGGCCTGGGCTGGTTCTTTCAGCGGTTCAACCGCATGTTCAATCGCAGCGCAAACGGTTATGAAAACGTTGTGGGGCGCTCGTTCAAGATGCGCGGGGTGGTATTTGTGGTGTACGTGGCGCTATTGGGCGGCACGGCCTGGCTGTTCAACACCGTGCCCGGCGGCTTCATACCCATGCAAGACAAGCTCTACCTCTTTGCTGGCGCCAAGCTGCCCGAAGGCGCATCGCTCAGCCGCACCGATGAGGTGACGCGGGAGCTGACCAAACATGCGCTCTCGGTGGAAGGCGTGCATTCCGTGCCCGCATTCGCTGGCCTTAACGCCTTGCAGGGCACCAACACGCCCAACCTGACGAGCGCTTACGTCATCCTCAAACCCTTTGGCGAGCGCCAGCGCAGCGCCGCCGACATCAGCGCAGAGCTGAACGGCAAGCTCTCGGGCATGGATGGCGGCTTTGGCTACGCGCTCATGCCCCCGCCCATCCAAGGGTTGGGCAATGGCTCGGGCTACTCGCTGTTCCTGGAAGACCGGGCGGGCCTGGGCTATGCTGCACTGCAGCAGGCACTGGGTGCCTTCCAGGCCGAAATCGCCAAGACGCCGGGCATGCATTACCCGGTGAGCGCCTACCAGTCGAACATTCCGCAGCTGGAGGTGAAGGTGGACCGCACCAAGGCCAAGGCACAAGGTGTGGCGCTGAACGACCTGTTCCAGACGCTGCAGGCCTACCTGGGCTCGGTGTATGTCAATGACTTCAACGCCTTTGGCCGCGTGTACCGCGTCATGCTGCAGGCCGATGCTGATTACCGCCAGACTGCAGAAGACATTGGCAGGCTGCAGACCCGCAACAGCCGCGGCGACATGGTGCCGCTCGCATCCCTGGTGAGCGTGGAGCCCAGCTATGGGCCTGACCCGGTGCTGCGCTACAACGGCTTTCCGGCTGCCGACCTGATTGGCGACGCCGACCCGCATGTGTTCTCGTCCGCCGAAACGCTGGTCAAGCTGCGCGAGATTGCCGACCGGGTGCTGCCCCCGGGCATCGAACTGGCCTGGACGGAAATGAGCTACCAGCAGGTCGAGCAAAGCCATGCGGCGGCGATCGTCTTTGCGCTGGCCGTCATGCTCGTGTTTCTGGTGCTGGCGGCGCTGTACGAGAGCTGGACGATGCCGCTCGCCGTCATCCTGATCGTGCCCGTGTGTATCTGCGCGGCGCTCTTTGGCGTGTGGCTCTCGGGCGGAGACAACAACGTCTTCGTGCAGGTGGGGCTGGTGGTGCTGATGGGGCTGGCCTGCAAAAACGCGATCCTGATCGTCGAATTTGCCCGCGAGCTGGAAATGCAGGGCGCCAGCATCTGGGACGCCGCGCGCGAGGCCTGCCGCCTGCGCCTGCGCCCCATCGTGATGACCTCGATTGCCTTCATCGCCGGGGCCGTGCCGCTGCTTGTTGGCCACGGCGCAGGCGCCGAGGTGCGTGCCGCCACCGGCATCACCGTGTTCTCGGGCATGTTAGGCGTCACCATCTTCGGCCTGTTCCTCACGCCCGTGTTCTACGTCACGCTGCGCAAGCTCAGCGGCACGCAACTGCGGCCCCACCCGCAAACCCCTTCTTCCGCTATTCCTCCCTCGGAGCATGTCCATGGCTAAACCCCTTCTGTTGAGCAGCATGACCCTGGCATGCAGCATGGCGCTGTCCGGCTGCGCCGTGGGGCCAGATTTCAAAAGCGCAGTACCCGCCGTGCAGACCCCCGCGCAGTTTGCCCGGCAGGAGGCGAGGGCGGATGCACCGCCACTGCCTTCTGTTGACGTGCGCGATGCCGCCTTCTGGCGCGAATTTGGCGACGACACCCTCACAACTCTGGTGCGCCAAGCACTGGGCGGCAACCACGATCTGGGCGCAGCCCTGGCGCGCCTGCAGGCCGCCGATGCGGTGCTGAACGAGGCGCAGATGGATCGCTACCCCACCGTCACCATGAATGCGGGCGCCACCCAGCAAAAGCAAAGCCAGGATCAACTCAGCCCCGGCCAGCCGCGCTCCACCCGCAGCTACAACGCAGGCATTGCCGCGCAGTGGGAGGTAGACCTGTTTGGCCGCGTGCGCCGCGCCGTGGAAGCGCAGCAGGCGCAGAGGCTGGCCACGCACGCCGACCTGGCTGCGCTGCAGGTAGTGATTGCCGCGCAGGTGGCCGACAGCTACGCGCAGTTGCGCGGAACCCAGTTGCGGCTGCAGATTGCCCAGGCCAACGCCCGCAACCAGCGCGACAGCCTGCAACTGGTAGAGCGGCGCCTACAGGCAGGCATGGCGACAGACCTGGACGCCAGCCGCGCCCGCGCCTTGCTGCTGGGCACCGAGGCGCGCATTCCCAACCTGCAGGCGCAGGCTGCCGTGCTGCAGCACCGCCTGGCCGTGCTGGCGGGCCTGCCGCCGGGTGATTTGATCGACATGCTGGGTAGCGCCCAGGCGCTGCCCCGCCTACCCGCAGTGCCCCGGGCAGACACGCCCGGCGAGCTACTGCGCCGCCGCCCCGACATTGCGGCTGCCGAGGCACGCCTGCACGCCGCCACCGCGCGCGTGGGCGTGGCCACGGCAGACCTGTTTCCACGCCTGTCCATCGGCGGGCTCCTGGGCAGCTTTGCGCTCGGCGGCAACGACCTCTTCAAGGGCAGCACCGCCACCAGCAGCGTCTTTCTGGGCGTGGACTGGTCGTTTCTGGATGTGGGCCGCGTGCGCGCCCGCATCGCGGCCAGCGAAGCGGGCGCCGCCGAATCCCTGGCGCAATACCAACAGAGCGTGCTGCAAGCCCTGGAGGAAACCGAAAACGCCCTGGTACGCGCCAACCGCAGCCGCGAAGAGCTGCAGGTATTGACCTCCGCCACGCAGCAGCGCGACAAGGCATCCAAACTCGCACAGCGCATGTACCAGGGCGGCACCATCGGCCTGTACGAAGTGCTCGACGCCCAACGCGAGCAACTCGCCGCCCAGGACGCCAGCTCACAAAGCCAGGTAGAAGCTCTGCGCAACAGCATTGCGGTCTACAAGGCGCTGGCGGGAGGGTGGCTGGCTGGGGGCGAGATGCGCGGGTTAGGGTATAGCGAAGGCTAAAAGGCCCTTGTGCATGAAACCAAAAGCCGCCTGAGTGAATGACTCTAGGCGGCTTTTTGAATGGATTGGGTTTCGCTGGGACGGTGGTTGCTTGTTGAAATCTTCTGCTCAACGTCTTGTGTGAGGGGCGTAATGAGTCAGAGATTGCTGATCGTCGCGCCCGTTTGATCGGCCTCTCCAGGCTGGGTACGGTCGTTCGCCGTTCCAAAGCGAATGTCAGCGGCTGCCGGAACCGGTCATTGACCTTCCTCGTGCGAAGCGATTCCCCTCGCCGCCGACAACTCTCAGCCGGTATCTGTAGCCAGCCCGGTCGACTCAAGAGGGAATGACCTTGGTCTTCGTGCAAAACTCCGTCGCCAATCGTCCTACGTCATATCGCCACGCGCCAGTCCGACTGACGAGGAGTTTTCCTTAGAGCTTGTGCCCCTTGAGCAGGGGGCATTGCGGCCAAAGCGGATCGAGGATGGCTGCTCACACCAAGTGCTTGTAAACCCGCTGTTGCTGGCATCCAGCACCCGGCATTGCACCGAGGCGGGCCGCCCCCTTCGGGGCGCCACGATGAAGGCATCACGCGCTCGAACACCGACTGATGCGCCTGGAATCCCTCAATCCTTGAGCAATCGCGCCTTCACCGTCCGCCCCTTGATCATTCAGCTATTGAATGTGCAAGAAAACGGCCAGCGGAGTGTCGAAGCCATGAATGGCAGGAGGTCAGACGAGCAAACCAGCTACCGCGACGGTATGGCAGGCGCTGCCGGCAACCACGAACAGATGCCAGATGCCGTGCGCGTGGCGCATGCTCGCCAGACGACGGTAGAACACTGTTCCTGCCGAATAGAGCAGTCCGCCGACGAGCAGCCAGGCCAGGGTCTGCGCACCATGGCGAAAGGCCACCGGCACCGCGCCCCCCAAGCTGAGCCAGCCAAGGCTGATGTACAGGGACAGGCGCGGCGGCGAATCGAAACCCAGTGCACGTATCGCACCCTGAAATGCGAGCCCCCATACGCCGCCAAGCAGCAGCCAAGCCCACAAGCTCGGGGGCGCCATCAACGCAAAGGGCGTGTGGCTGCCGGCAATCAGCAGGTAAATGCAGGCGTGGTCGATGCGCTGCCAGAAACGCTTGCGCACCCCGGTACAGCCATGAAAGAGGGCCGATGCGCCAAACAGCGCCGCCAGAGACAGGCCAAACACCACAGCGCCCACAATCTTGCGCGCATCGCCGCCGGCCACCGTTTCGCAGATGAGAACCACACTGGCCGCCAGGCCCACGGGCAGGGCTGCCAGATGACTCCAGGTATTGAACCGTTCGCCGGGCTGGCCCCAAACGGAAGGGCCGTGCGGCGAGCCTGCCTGCAAATCTTGCATGGAGCCTCCTGGCGCATGGCTGAGCAACGCCGGGCGCGGTGGCCCGACTCGGCCACCTTACGGCCCAGACGTGACAGGGCAATGATGGCAACGGACACGCCGGAGAGCCCGTCCACCGGACACCACACGACGCGCAGCGCTAAATTGAAACATCAGGCCTTGAAACCATCCTCATACCATCCATATAGATGGCATAAGGATGTTTCATGGCCACAACCACCTCCACCCCTCGCGTGAGCGAATCCGAGAAGCTCACCATCAATCTGGGCTATGTCGACCTGGGCCAAATCGACCTGCTGGTCGCCGAGGGCTTCTACGCAAACCGCAGTGATTTCATCCGTACAGCGATACGCAATCACCTGCGCAGCCACGCGGACGCGTTGCAACAGGTTGTCGCCCGCAAGATGCTGGTCCTGGGTATGCAGCATTTCTCCCAGGCCGATCTCATGCGAGTGCAGGCTGCCGGGGAAAAGCTGCAGATCCGGGTGCTGGGCTTGGCCAGCATCGCGCAGGACGTGCCTGCGCAGCTGGCCGCAGAAACCATCGAATCCATCACGGTGCTGGGAGCGCTCCAGGCCAGCCCCGCCGTTCGTGCCGCTCTGGCCGGCCGCATTACCTGAGAACCATTCCATGAAACAGCTTTTTCACGACATGCTGGGCGAGGCTACACGCCTGACGCGCACTGGCAATTTGCTGGAAGCAACCGAGCTGATTCAGCGCACGTTGCGAGGCGAAAGCGCGCCCGCGCCCGCGCCCCACGGCAAGACAGCCGCAACCAGTCCTAGGGAAGAAGGCTGGATCATCGATGCCGAAGCCCGTTTCATCGACGATGCTCCCGAACTCGCCGTGCCTGCGGGCTCATCGCAGGCAGACATCTCCGGCGACGAACAATGGCTGCGCGGCAGCTACTCGCACGGAGGCCGGCAGCTGGCCTATCGGCTGTATGTGCCGCCAGGCAGTGCACTGGAAGCGGGGCCTCGGCCGCTCGTCCTCATGCTGCACGGTTGCACCCAAGGGCCGGAAGACTTCGCCGCCGGCACGCGCATGAACGACCAGGCACGCAGAGCTGGTGTATTGGTGCTCTATCCTGAACAAACACAGCATGCGAACTCGCAAAAATGCTGGAACTGGTTCAAGGCCCAGCATCAGCAGCGAGGCCGGGGCGAGCCAGCACTGCTGGCAGGCCTCACACGCCAGATGGTGACTGACCATGGCGCGGACGCATCGCGTGTCTATGTCGCCGGACTATCGGCTGGAGGTGCAATGGCGGACATATTGGGACGCACCTATCCTGAGCTGTTCGCCGCCGTGGGTGTGCATTCGGGCTTGCCCGCCGGTGCTGCGTCCAATCTGCCATCAGCCCTCGAGGCGATGCGAAGAGGCGCAGCATCAGGCTCGGCCAGCGGTCCCAGCGTGTGTCCAGTGATCGTGTTTCACGGCGATGCCGACAAGACGGTGCACCACGACAACGGCGCGGCAGTAGTGAATGCTGCACGCAGCGCGCAAAGTCCCCAAGGCGCACCTCGCGTCATCCAGGGCCATGCGCCGAACCGCCAGCGATTCACCCGCTCTGCCTATGTCGCGGCCGACGGAAATACCGCCATTGAACACTGGCAACTGCATGGCGCAGGCCACGCATGGTCCGGCGGCAGCTCAGAGGGCAGCTACACCACGCCAGGAGGAATCGACGCCAGCGCCGAGATGCTGCGCTTCTTCCTTTCGCACAAGCGTGCTCACGGCTGATAACGCGCGGCACCGGCAGCGAGCCGCTTTTTCCCCTCCGCATCTACGCGTCCGTTGCACGGTTGTTCTGTATTTTGCAAGATGGCTGTCATGCAAAATGCGCAACCCAACATCAGAGCAGCCGCCAAAGAGGCTGAGCGCGAGCGCATCGTGCAGGCAGCAGCCCGCGCCATCCGGCATAGCGGCTACGACGCGACGGAACGGGAGTCGCCGACATCATGAAAGAGGCGGGTCTGACGCACGGCGCGTTCTATGCCCACTTCGAGTCCCGTGAAGCCCTGCTGGCCGAGGCTGCGGATCGTGCGGGAGCCGATTCCAATGCCTTCGCGGCCCGTGTCATTGCAGCGGCCGCGCTCGAACAGGCGTTGCAGGCACTCCGCGTCCGCTGTGGAGTGAAGCGGTCGTTTATGGAGGGCGTGTGAATGACGGCTACCAGCCTACACCAGCCGTTGAAGTGAACCAAGCCGCTGACCGCTTCTGGCCGATATGCGCCAGCAAGAGACTACAACATCTCAACCACCCGCTTCACTCACAGCCTTCAGGAATTGCTCCCCATCGTCAGTGCCGCGCAGCACCCATCACCCCGCCCCCACCCCCGCATACAACCCCCGCGTAAACGCCTCCTCAAACACCGAATACCCCGACCAGTCGCTGTGCGCAAAATGCAGGCGGCCGGTGCTCGGGGTGGGCAGGGCTTGGAGGCGTTCGCCGTTGATCAGCGCTGGGCGCTTGCCGCCCGTAATGGGCTGGCCGATATGGCTCAGCACCGTCTGTGTGCCGGGGCGGGGGATGGCCATCGCGTGGCCGTAGCGCATGACCTCGACATGGGTGGTTTTTTCGTAGATGTCGGCGTGTGCGCGGGCGAGGGTGGTCAGGGTTTGGTCGCGTGCGGCCTCCCAGCTTTGGGCCAGCAGCTGCTGGCGCGCGGCGCGTGGGCTGGCGCCGGGTTGGTTGCCGCCTAGCGCGCGGTAGCAGGTGAGGATGGTGGGCAATTGCTGCATGGCATTCAGGCGCTGGTGGCCGGCGTTGACGTAGCCCAGGCCGCCGTGGGCCACATCGTCATACAGCACATTGTCCCAGGCCAGTTCGGCGCCGGGGCGGTCGCGCAGCGGGGCGCGGATGTACACATTGGTCACCTGCCAGGGGGCCCAGTCCAGCGCCTCTACGGCGGCGCGCAGAAAGTCGGGCGGGTCCTGCACCACATGGGCCGCGATAAAGGTCGGCAGCGCCACGATGCAGTGCGCGGCCTGCCAGCGCTCCATGCTCTGGCTGGCGTGGTTAAAGCTGTCGATCTCCACGCCTTGGCGCGTCTCGGCGATGCGCATCACCGTGTGGCCGCTGTGCAGCCAGCCGGCGGCCTGCACCGGGGCAGCGAGCTGCTCGCTGAGCCAGCCATTGCCTTGCGGCCAGGTGAGCACGCTGTCATGCGCGTCGTCTTGCGTGCCCGGGGCCTGAAAGCCGTGGCGGCTGGCAAAGTAGTGCAGGCCGGCCCAGGCCGATACCTGGGCGCAGCCAGCGCCAAAGTCGTCCTGGCAGGCGTAGTCCAGGTACCAGCGCAGGTGCGGGTCGTCCAGCTGGTGCTGGGCCAGCCAGGTGTCAAAGCGGATGGCATCCAGCGCCTGGTGGGCGGGGGCCAGGCCACCCTGGGCCTGCCAGCTGCGCATCACCGGCATGCTGAAGGGCTGGGCGCGCATGGCGCTGTCCACCAGCTGGGCAAAGCGCTGGTACTGGGCGGTGGTGCTGGCGGCCACGTCCTGCGTGGGCAGCAGGCCTTCCTGCCATCCGCCATGGATAAAAAGGCGCTCCTGCGGGCTAAAGCACAGGTACTCGTCCTTGTACTGCCAGCGGCCCGCCACGCGCTGGCGCACGCCCAGCTCTTCAAGCAGATCCTGCACCTCGGGCGCGCTGTCGCCAGGTACCGGCAGGTAGTGGGCGCCCAGGGGGCAGCGCAGGCCCTGGACGGTGCCGCCACGGCTGTTGCCGCCGGCCTGGTCTTCCAGCTCCAGCAGCGCTACATCGCTGATGCCTGCCAGGCGCAAGGCGCGGGCAGCCGATAGCGCGGCAATGCCGCCACCGGCAATCAGCACCTGCACGCGGTGCGTGCGGCTGGGCGCGGGCAAGGGCAGGCCTTGCGCCAGGCGGTCGCGCATCGCATGACCACGCTCCCAGGCCTGGCCCACAAAGCCGCCTTGGATATGGGCGCTGCTGGTGCTCGGCGGCGCGGGCTTGCAGCCGGCCAAGGCGCTGCTGCCGGCCAGCGCGGCGGCGCCTTTCAGGACGGAGCGGCGTTGCATGGCTGTGCTGTGCGCGTTGTGGAGGGGTGCTGGGCCGTCATATCAGTGCGCCACCTTGCCCCATTCGCGCTCATAGGTGTGTACCAGCACCTGGTTGGACAGGCGGTTTACCTCGGTCGGTACCCGCGCCATGTCGGGCGGAAAATCAAACAGCAGCGGCAGGCTGGGCAGGCTCAAAAAGCGCATGCCGTCCGGCAAGGTCGTCGGCAGGCTCCAGGGCCGGCGGCTGGCAATCACAAAGCCCCATTCGCCAAAGCTGGGCACATGGGCGTGGTAGGGCGTGGCCTGCATGCCCACCGATTCAACGGTGGTCACCACGGTCCAGAAACTCTCGCGTGCAATCAGCGGCGAGGTGGTCTGGATCACCGCAAAACCGCTGGCCGCCAGGTGCTGGCTGAGCATGGCGTAAAAGCTGTTGGTAAACAGCTTGCCGACGGCAAAGTTGGTCGGATCGGGGAAGTCCACGATGATTACATCGAACACCTCGTCGGCCTTTTGCAGCCACTGGAAGGCGTCGGCATTGACGATGTGCACCTTGGGGTCGTTCAAGGCATTGCTGTTCAGCGCCTGCATGCTCGGCACGTTCTTGAACAGGTCGGTCATCTGCGGGTCCAGCTCCACCAGGGTCACCGATTCGACCGAGGGGTACTTCAGCACCTCGCGCACGGCCATGCCGTCGCCGCCGCCAAACACCGCCACCTTGCGCGGCGCGCCATAGCGGCTCATCACCGGGTGTACCAGGGCCTCGTGGTAGCGGTACTCATCGCTCTGGGCAAACTGCAGGTTGCCGTTCAGGTACAGGCGTGCGCCGCGCTTGCCCTGGGTCACCACAATGCGCTGGTAGGGCGTGGTACGGGTCAGCACAATCGGTTCTTGGTAGAAGTGGTCTTCGGTCAGCGACGTCAGCCGCTCTGCGCCCACCAGCCCGCCCAGCAAGGCGGCAATCACCAGGCCGCAGGCCAGCACGTGGCTGCCAAAGCGGCGCAGCTCGTCCTTGAAGAGAAACAGCGCCCACACCGCCACCAGCGCATTGAGCAGGCCAAACACCAGCCCCGTGCGGATCAAGCCCAGGTGCGGCACCAGCAGCAGCGGGAAGGCCAGCGACACCGCCAGCGCGCCCAGGTAGTCAAAGGTCAGCACCTTGGAGACCAGATCGCGCAGCACCACATTGCGCTTGAGGATGCGCATCACTAGCGGTATCTCCAGCCCCACCAGGGTGCCCACCACCATCACCGTGCCATACAGCATCCAGTGAAAAGCGCTGGGCACATAGGCGTTGACGATGGACAGCACGGCCGGCAAGGCGCCGCCCACCAGCGCCACCATCAGCTCGATGCGCAAAAAATGCCCTGGTAGCTCGCGCACCAGGTAGCGCGACAGCCAGGAGCCGATGCCCATCGCAAACAAATAGGTGCCGATGATGGTGCTGAACTGCAGCACCGAGTCGCCCAGCAGGTAGGACGCGAGAGCCGCTGCGGCCAGCTCGTACAAGAGGCCACAGGCTGCCACGACAAAGACGCTGAACAGCATCGCTACTTCCAGCGGGCTGGCGCGCCGCGCGGCGCCCCCAGGCTGGGCGGCGTGGCCAAACTCCAGCGCGTCGTCCGTGCCTAAAGCGCCTTGGGGGCGCGGGCTGGGCGATGCATGGGGGGAGGCGTTGGCAGAGGGGTTGTCAGGGCTGGAGGTCGACACGGGCGAACAGTGCAGGGACGGTGCCAGGCGCGCGGGCACCAGCAGCGTTGGCTAACAGGGGAAAAGGGCAGGTCGCCCGCGCAGATGCCAGGCGCTGCGGTAGCGGCCATCCGTGGCCATCCGTGGCCATCAGCGGTCATCAACGGGCGACAGCGGTGGCGGCCATACCAGCCGCAGCGGCTGGCGCGGCACGCACAGGTGCTAGCCGATGGCGGCTGCCACGATGATGCTGATGCCCAGGCTCATTGCGGCCACCACCACGCCCAGCGCGAGGTTCTGCTTTTCCACAATCTCGGACCACATGTCCACGGGCGTGATCTTGTCGATGATCAAAAAGCACAGCCAGAACACCACCACGCCCACCATGGCAAACAGGATGGAGCCAAAAAACGCCGCAGGGCGGAACCATTCCAAATCCATCACAACTCTCCTTCGTCAAAAGCGCGCCTTTTCAGGCTATGCGCAGCGCTGTTGCCAGCAATTGTTTATTTGTGGCTGCCGCCAGAGCTGTAGCCACCCCATGCACCGCTGGATGTCCGCCCGGTGCTGGTGCTGCACTTGCTCACATAGGTCGGGTCGGCAGCCAGTTTGCGCCGCTCCTGCGCAGTATCGCAGCCCTTGGGCCACAACCAGCTGAGCAGAAAGACCAGCAGCACCAGCCCGATGATGATGGGCATGCAGCCCAGCTTGGGCAGCGTAAAGCTGCTGGTCTCGGGTTTGAACAGGGCCAGCTGGTCGCTCATGCCAAAGGCGGCTGCGACCGACTCGGGCGTCATCTTGCGGCCCAGCGACCAGCTCAGCTCACGCGCGCTCTGCTCCAGGTTCAGCAGCTGCGCGCCATCCTGGCCCCGGGCAAAGTCCACATTGTCGGTCTTGTCGCCCCGGGCCACCGGCCAGTAAAACTCGCCCAGCACATAGGTGGTCTCGGAGCGGTAGCGCGATTGCAGCTGGTAGGTCTGCTTCTTCCAGGTCGCGGTGCTGCGGCCTGCGCGGTAGTCGGGCGCGCCGGTCAAGGTCTTGACCAGGCTCCAGCCTTCGCTGCTGTTGACCAGGAACTGGAAGCCCTGCTGGCTGTGGTACAGCAGGTACTCGTCCCAGCCAAAGTATTCGTCGTCATCGGGCTCGATCCCCATGCGGTGCTGGAAGCCCACCAACTGCCATTTGCTGCCGGCCAAGGTGGCGATCTTGCCCAGCGGCACGATGGGCTTGACCGGCTCGTCTTGCAGCGCCGCACGCAGTTCCCCGCCAATGCCTTGCGAGACATCGATGAGGGAGCCGCAGCTCGGGCAGGTCAGGCTCTGGGTCGTGTCCAGCTTGATATCGACGCGTGCCGCGCAGCGCGGGCAGTTGAAGTGCCGGCCCTGGTCCTTCTTGGCGGAGGTGGGCCGCAGCCCGGCGATCTTGAGTGCGCCCAGCAGCACCGGCGCGCCCAGGTACACGGCGGGGGGCTGCTCGCTGTAGTCGATGGACAGCACCTTGTCATCGTCGGTGCGCAGCTCCACCACGGTAAAGGGCTTGCCCAGCTCGGGCTGGTGCGGCATCTCGCCCTCGGCGGCCATCAGCTGGGCCAGCACCACGCTGGTCACGCTGTACTGCACGCCGCTGATCGCAATGCTCTGGCCCGGCTGCCAGCGGTCGGCCGGCGGCAGGTTCTTGGCGGGGGCCTGGCTCGCGCGGCTCAAAACAAACTGGCCGTTGTCTTCGCTGATAACGGCGGTCTCACCGCTGTCACCCAGCGCCAGCCATTCATTCCAGCTGCCGGTCTCGCCCTTGTACTGCAGCCGGCCCACCAGGCGGAAGCCCTCCGGCTTGCCCTGGCTGCCCTTGGCAAACTGGCCGGTCTGGTTCAGCTTCAAGGGGCTGTAGTCGCTGAAGACCTCGGCCATCTTGCCAATGCGCTTCAAGGCATCGCCCTCACGCACGATGGAGCTGTGGCAATACGGGCAGACGGCAAATACAGACTGGGCGCTGGCAAATTCAACAGGTGCACCGCAACCCGGGCAGGGTGCCGTATAGCTGCGTTGCTGGTCCGTCGTCATAGGTCGTCTGGCTTGTTATGAAGGTGTTTTTGGCGGTGCCCGGTCGGCAACCGCACCGCATCATAGCGCAGGCCTTGGGGGGGGCGGGCCGCCAGCCTGTGACTGGCGGTATTAGCCAAGCCTATGGTTTTTTTAGCGAGGATTCATTGGCCTTTGTCATTGCAAATAAATACCATTTACAGAACCGCCATCGATGTATAGCAAGAAAGAGCCCACCATGTCCCGCTTCCGCCGCAGCCTGCACGACAACCGCCAGACCCTCAAAAAGACCGGCAGCTACTACCTGATCCACATCACGGTTGCAGCGCTGGTGGCCTATGCCGTTACCGGCAACCTGATCGCCTCGCTGACCCTCAGCTTGCTCGAACCCACGGTGCAGGCCTTTGCCTTCTTCTTCCATGAAAAAGCCTGGCAGCGCTGGAATGCGCGCACAGCAGCCGTGCCTGCCGAAGCGCAAGCAGCCTGACGCACCACCCCCTGACAGGACCGACGGGATGTGCGACAGTAGCGCATTGCCGCTACCTACAGGATGCCTCCATGACCCCCTCCATCTTGCGCAAGCCTTTGCCCCTGGCCGCCTGGCCCGCCCTGTGCGTGGCCGTGCTGGCCTTGCAGGGCTGTGATGTGGTGGCGCCCATTGGCAGCAATGCGGTGCTGTCGGACCAGGCCATCGCCGAGAAAACCGCCAACTATTTCAGCAGCACCGAGGCCCATGTCCAGGTCTTTGGCTTTGACCGGCAGCGCGAATCGACGCGCTACCAAGCGAGTTTTCAGGGCAACAAGTACAACTGCTCGATCTATATGAACCAGGTGCGCTGCGACCCGGCGGCAAAATAATCAGCTGCGCAGCGCCTTATCATCGGCGCGCAGCAGCGGCGCCGGGTTGGGAAAGATGTCCTGCCAGACCGGCGCAAAGGCCTGCTCGCCCACACCGGGTGCGTCGCTGAAATCGGGCAACGCCAGCAGGCACAGCTGCAGATGCAGATGGGGCAGCCACCAGCCGTTTTCGGCAAAGTCGCCCAGGTGGGCAAACTCGCTGCCTGCGGCAATCTGATCGCCCGGCTGCCAGCGCCGGGCCGATGCATGGCTGAGATGGCCCCAGATGCTGAAAAACTGAGGATGCGCAGGCCCCTGGTGGCGCAGCACCAGCATGCCGCCATAGTCCAGCCGAATATCACGCACTTCAGCCACCACCACCTCCGCAGCCTGCGGCAGCCGCAGCGCGGTGCCTGCGGGCGCAAACAGGTCAAGGCCCAGGTGGCAGTCGCGCATTGCGCCTTCCAGCCGGGTGGATGCGTAGTTGCTGCTTTGGTACACGCAGCGCTGCTCCATCCAGTGGCCCACCCCCATCTCAAAACCCTGGCGCTGCTGCAGGGCCTCATAAGCGCGGGTGGCGCCTTCGCGGTCCATGCGGGCGCTGGCGGCGGCTACGGGCATATCCGGGCTGCGAAAGTCGATATGGCCCATGCGCGCCTGCGCCAGGCCGGGCATCACATCGCCCCAGCTGCCGCGCTGCTGTGCCACCCAGGCATGGAAGGCGGCAGCCTCCGGCACGGCGCTGAGGCCGCTTTGGTGGCGTGCAATGGCATCGGCGATGGGGTCGGTCTGCAGGGCGGCGTTGGCGGGGATGGTGTTGGTGCTCATGGCTTTTGGAGTTGGCAGTGCTGCACTATCGTATCGGCCAGCGCATGCTGGTTTTGCTCGCGCAGGTGCTCGACCGCGCCGCGCATATCGGCCGGGCGCTCGTCCTGGCCGAGCTTGAACTTGGCTTCAGAGCGCGCCACCGGCATCTCATAACCCACTATGCCGGGCAGGCGCCGCGCCATGCCGCCAGGGCCCAGCTCGCTGCTGTCCCAGGGGCAGCGGCGGCCGCGCTCCATATGGCCCACCAGGTCCTGCAGGTGCGCGACGAGTTCATCCTCTTCCAGCATGCGCGGCGTGCCATGCAGGTGCACCACCTGGAATCCCCAGGTCGGCGCGCTGTCGCGATGCGGGTAGTTGGGGTACCAGGATGGCGAGATATAGCCACCCGGGTCCATCAGGATGGCGATGCTGGGCAGGCCTTGGCGCAGAAAGCGCACATGGTCGCTGGCCGATGCCACATGCGACACCACGGTGCCCAGCGCGCCACGCGTCGTGTCCAGCCTAAAAACGGGGTGGGACAGCGCCACGCCT
Organism: Comamonas sp. BIGb0152; assembly: GCF_024809975.1. GTDB lineage: Bacteria > Pseudomonadota > Gammaproteobacteria > Burkholderiales > Burkholderiaceae_C > Comamonas. Next base: position 57,444 of record NZ_JANUDY010000005.1, on the reverse strand, counting down.
TCGCTGTGCGGCGTAATCAAGGTGCCCAGCACCACGCGGTCGACCAGCTCCTTGATCTGCGCGGGCTGCTGAGGTTGGTAATAGGGTTTGGTGTAGAGCATCGGGGTCTGGAATCAAGCGTGGACGGGGGGCAGGCGCTGGCCCCAGGGCAAAGCCTGCTCCAGCTGCGCGGCCAGCTGCAGCAGCCGGCTTTCTGCGCCATAGGGCGCGATGAACTGCATGCCCATGGGCAGGCCGCTGGCGCTTTGCCACAGCGGCACGCTCATCGCGGGCACGCCGGCGGCATTGGCCGGGCGGGTGAACACGGTCGCATCCATGAACTCCTGCATAAAGTGCTGCGCATCGTGCTGGCGCACATCCAGCGCCTGCAGGCCCTGGGGCAAGGTGGGCATCACCGGGCAGAGCAGCAGGTCATAGCGGCCAAACATCTCGCCCAGGCGCCTGGCGATGCTGTTGCAGCTATTGCGCGCGGCCAACAACTCGACAGCACCCAGGCGTCTCCCTTGCTCGGCCAGGCCCAGGTTCACCGGTTCAAAAAACTCCGCCGTGGCGGGCTTGCCGGTGCTGCGCACCAAATCATCCACCTCCAGGGCGGTATAGGCGGCAATGATGCGGCTGAAGGCAGCGGCCAGATCGCTGTGCGAGAAGTTCCAGCTGGCGTTTTCGGTCTCGTGGCCCAGCTCCTGCAGCAGGCGGCGCGTGTCCTGCAGGCGCTGCAGGATGTCGCCATCCAGCGCCTGGGCCGGGCCCGCCTCCTGCAGCACGCCAATGCGCAGCCGCCCGGGCGGGCGCAGCAGTGCCTGGCTAAAGTCTTCCGCCTTGGCGGGCGCGGCATAGAGCGAGCCGGGCTCCAGCGCATCAGTCAGGTCCAGCATCAGCGCCGAGTCGCGCACGCTGCGCGTGAGCACATGGTGGCTTACCAGCCCGCCCCAGTTCTCGCTGGAGGTAGGGCCGCAGGCCACGCGGCCGCGCGAGGGGCGCAGGCCAAACAGCCCCGTGCAGGCCGCCGGAATGCGGATCGAGCCCGCGCCATCATTGCCATAGGCCAGCGGCACCATGCGCGCTGCCACCGCTGCGGCCGAGCCACCCGAGGAGCCGCCCACATTGTGCGCAGCGCTCCAGGGGTTCAAGGTGCGGCCATGCAGGCTGGGCGCGGTCGCCACATTGGCCGAGAACTCCGGCAGATTGGTCTTGCCGACGATGACCATGCCCGCCTGCTGGTAGCGGCGCACCAAGGTGTGGTCGGTGGCTGAGACGTTGCCCAGCGCCGCGCGCGAGCCATACGACATGGCCGCGCCGGCATAGCTGGGGCAGTCGTCCTTGAGCAGCACAGGCACGCCGCGCAGCGGCGCGTCGGCCGGCAGCTGGCGCAGCTGTTCCTCGGCCTGTTCGCGCATGGTCAGGATCACGGCATTGAGCTGGGGGTTGCAGCGCTCAATGGCGGCAAAGGCATGGTCCACCGCTGCCTGGAGCGTGAGCGCGCCAGCGCGGATGGCCTGCGCCAGTGCCGTGGCATCGGCGTGGCGGTAGTCGGTTGCAGAAAAAGACATACAGGGTGTGAAACGCAGAGATGAGGGGGAGGCTGGGCGTGGCAAAACCAGGCAGTTTTGGCCACGCGCAGTGGTATCGCTTTGATGCGTTTGGGACTGTTTAGGGCGCGGCGCGGGTCACGCCCCAGAAGCGGTGGGTGCCGGCGGGCCAGCCCTTGTAGCCCTTGATGCCGGGCACCATCGCGGTGACCACGGGCAGGTTGTACAGGCCGATGATGGGCACCTCTTTGGCCATCAGCGCATGGAGCTGGTTGAACAGGTCCTTGCGGCGGGCCGGGTCGCGCTCCATCGCCACCTGCTTGAGCAAGGCTGAGGCCTGCGCATCGTCCCACTGGCGGGTCGGCTCGGCCTTTTTGTCGCCAATCAGCGACTCGTACATCAGCAAGGGATCGAGCCGGGCCGAGTAGGCAAAGATGGCCAGCTCGTACTGGCCCTTGCCATACAGATCCAGCTGCGAGGCCCAGTCGCGCACCTTGATGTCGATATTGATGCCGGCAGCGCCCAGCAGTGCCTGCAAGATGGTGGCCAGCTGCACGCGCTCCTGGCGGTTGGCCACCAGCAGCGTGATGGGCTGGCTCTGGTAGCCCGCTTGCTTGGCCAGCGCGCTGGCGCCCACCGGGTCATAGGCTGGCCAGGCCTTGCTGCGCTGGTCGTAGTAGGGGCTTTGGGGCGATAGCACCGAGGGGTTGGCCGTGAACAGGCCCTTGCCCGCAGCATCTGCCACATCGGGCAGGCTGAGCGCCTTGGCAATGGCCTGGCGCATGCGCACATCCTTGAGCGCGGGGGCCTGCGTCTGCACCTGCAGCACCACCCAGCTGGGCGTGGGCTGCACCTCCACCTGCACGCCCTTGTCCTTGAGCACCTTGATGGTGTCGGGGTCCACATCATCAATGACATCCAGATCGCGCGAGAGCACGCCGTTGGAGCGGGTGCTGGCGTCCGGCACGGTGACAAAGCGCAGGGTGGCAATGCTGGCCTGCTTGTTGCCGGCATAGCCATCGCGCGCGCCAGGCAGGGCGCTGTAGTCGGCAAAGCGCTTGAGCTCGGTGTAGCGCCCGGCCTGCTTTTCAGCAAAGCGGTAGGGGCCGGTACCAATCACCTGGCTGACGCTGCCATTGGCCGCCAAGGAGTCGGCATGGATGATCCAGGGCGTGCACTGGATGGTCGCCAAGGTGATCAGAAAATTGGGTGCGGGCGACGAGAAGCTGAAACGCACCGTCTGGGCATCGACGGCCTTGACCTCTTGCAGCGCGGGCCCGATCTTGCCGTTGTAGCGGTTGATGCACTGGAAGTTGGTCTTGGGATCGAGGTAGCGCTTGAAGTTCCACACCACATCGGCGGCCGACAAGGTCTTGCCATTGTGGAAGCGCACATTGGGGCGCAGCTTGAACTCGTAGCTGCTGCTGTCCTCACTGGCCGTCCAGCTGCTGGCCAGCATGGGCTTGATGGTCAGGTCCTCGCCGTAGGCCACCAGGCCCTCGACCACATGGGCCATCACCATGTCGGAGTTGCCATCGCGGTTGACGCCGGGGTTGACGCTGGCGATATCGGCATGCAGCGCCACGCGCAGCATATCGGGCGCGCCGGCGGCCTGGCTGGGGGCACTGAGCGCGCAGGCTGCAGCTAGCAGCGCGGGCGTCCAAAGAGAGCGGCTGGTGGGCATGGTCTTCCTTGTGGTGGTGGGGACGGTGGCGTGGGGGGCTTAAACCGGGGCGGCTTGCGGCGCGCGCAGGCACTGCTGCAAAAAGGCCTCGACCGGCTCGATGACCTTGAAGGGCTCGTGCGCAATGCCGGGCACGGTGTCGCGCTGCACGCGGATGCCATGCGCGGCAAAGCTGTCGGCCAGCGCGGTGATGCGCTCGATGCGGTTGTCGCCCTGCAGCTGGGCGCCCTCCATCCACAGCGCGCTGTCGCGCGGAATGGTGATCTCCCAGGTGGCGGTGTCGGCCGTGCCGATGAGGGTTTGCACGGCTACCTTGCGCATCGCGGCCAGGTTGAGGCTGCGGCCAAAGCGCTGTTCGATATCGCGCACCCCCACCCACCAGTCGTAGTCGGTGTTGAGCAGGGTGACCACGCCTGGCGCGCCAATCGATACGGCCTGCAGGCGCTCGGGGTGCAGCAGAAAAAAGCGCTGGCAGAACTGCCCGCCGCCCGAGAAGCCGTACATCAGAAAGCGCTGGCTGCGCACGCGGTACTTGGCCGCCACTTCGTCGACCATGGACAGCAGCACCTGGTCATAGCGGATGCCATGAAAAAGGATGCGCTTGTAGTTGGCCAGGTCGCCCGCCACGCCAATGCCGGCGGGAAAGAGCGGCGCCAGCACGATGCAGTCATTGCGGTCAGCAAAGTCGGCAAAGCGGTCGCGGTACTGGCTGGCGGTGCGGCCCGTGCCGTGCACGATCACCGCCAGGTCATAGAGCTTGTCCTCGCTCTCGCTGTAGTTCTTGGGCACATAGAGGCAGTAGCTGAAGCGCTGGTCGAACTGGCTGGCAAAAAAGGTGGTGGCGCCAAAGTCGTAATAGCTGAGCTGGATGCCGTGGCCCTGGCGGGCGGGAGGGGATGACATAAGAAGACTCCTGAAAAGTTGCTGAATTTTTAGGCAGGGCAGGCAGTGCCGTCTGCAGGGGCGTTGGCCCGGCCCTCGGCATGGCGCCAGCGCAGGTGCACGCCGCCATCGGGCGTCGCCTGCAGCATCGGGATCGCATCCAACAGCTGGCGCGTATAGGGGTTCTGCGGCTGGTCAAACACGGCATCGCGCGTGCCCTGCTCGGCAATCAGGCCGCCCTGCACGACGATGACCCGGTCGGCAATCTGCTCGACCACGCCCAGGTCGTGGCTGATGAACAGGCAAGAGAAGCCATAGCGCTGCTGCAGCTCGGCCAGCAGGTCCAGCACCTGGGCGCGCACCGTTACATCGAGCGCAGAGACGGCCTCGTCGGCAATCATCAGCGCCGGGCGGCGTACCAGCACCCGGGCAATGGCTACGCGCTGGCGCTGCCCGCCCGATAGCTCATGCGGGTAGCGCGCCGCAAAATCGCCGCCCAGCCCCACATCGACCAGTGCCTGGTTCACGCGATCGCGCTTGTCGCTGGCGCTCAGGCCTTCGGCCATACGCAGCGCCTCTGCGACCAGGGCCTGCACCGTCATGCGCGGGTCCAGTGATGAATAGGGGTCCTGGAAGACCATCTGGCAGTTGTAGCGGTAGTCCTTGAAACCCGGGCTGCCCGGCAGCAAGGGCTGGCCCTTGTACAGCAGGCTGCCGCTGGTGGGCTGCAACAGGCCCGACAGGATCATGCCCAAGGTGGTCTTGCCCGAGCCCGATTCGCCGACCACGGCCACCACTTCGCCGGGGAAGATATCCAGGCTGATGCCCTTGAGCACACGGGCCGGTGGCCCGCGCCGAAACCAGCGCTGGCGGCCGCCAAACTCCAGCACCAGATCGCGGGCCGACATCAGCGGTGCCGTGCGGTCGATCTGGCGCGGCGCGCGGCGCTGGGGCAGGGTGCGCAGCAGCTGGCGCGTGTAGTCATGGGCGGGCGCGGCCAGCACCTGGGCGGTGGGGCCGGTCTCGACAATGTCGCCCTGCTTCATCACCACCATGCGGTCCGCGTAGCGGGCCACCATCGGCAGGTCATGGCTGATCAGCAGCACGGCGGTGCCGTTCTCACGCGTCAGCTCCAGCATCATCTCCATCACCTCGCGCTGCACCACCGCGTCCAGCGCGGTGGTGGGCTCGTCGGCAATCAGCAGGGCCGGGCGCAGCAGCATGGCCGAGGCGATCATGATGCGCTGGCGCATGCCGCCCGAGAACTCATGCGGGAACGCGCTCAGGATGCGCTGGGTATCGCGCAGGCCCACGCGCTCCAGCATCGCGTGGATGCGCGGCATGTGCTCGGCTCGCGCCTGGGGCAGGTGCATGCGCAGGCCTTCGAGCAGCTGCTCGCCAATGCTCAGGGTGGGTGTGAGCGAGGTCATCGGCTCCTGGAACACCATGGCCACACGCGGGCCGCGCAGCGCGCGCAGCTGGCGCTCGTTCATCGCATACAGCGACTGGCCGTCAAGCAGGATGTCGCCGCCGCTGTGGCTGATGGCATGGGGCGTGAGCCGCATCACCGCGCGGCTGAGCATGGTCTTGCCCGAGCCCGATTCGCCGACGATGCCGACAATCTCGCCCGCGGCCAGCTGCAAGGATGCATTGCGCACCACCAGTTTGCCGGCGCCGGCCGAGAGGCTCAGGTTCTGGATCTGCAGCAGGGTAGGGGATGGGGTCATACGCGCCTCCGCATGCGTGGGTCGAGCCGGTCGCGCAAGGCGTCGCCGAGCAGGTTGATGCCCAGCAATGCCAGCGATATCGCCAGCCCCGGGAAAATCGCCAGCCAGGCGGCCTGGCTGACATAGGAGCGGCTGCCCGCCAGCATGTTGCCCCAGGTGGGTGCTGGCGGCGACACGCCCAGGCCCAGAAAGCTCAAGGAGCTCTCGGCCAGGATGATCCAGCCGCACATCGAGGTGGCCATGACGATCACCGGTGCGATGCAGTTGGGCAGCACATGGCGCAGCAAGGTGTAGGTCTCGGCGTTGCCCATGACGCGCGAGGCGCGCACAAAATCACGCTCGCGCAGGCCCAGCACGGTGCCACGCACCACGCGCACCACCGATGACGCATAGGCCAGTGCCAGCGCGATGATGATGCCGGTGGTGCTGGCGCCAAACACCGCCAGCAGGCCCAGCGCCATCAACAGGCCCGGGAAGGCCAGCAGCGCATCGTTGATGGCCATCAGGATGCGGTCGGGCCAGCCGCGCAGGTAGCCGCTGAGCGCGCCAATCAGCACACCAAAGAAGGTGGCCAGAAACACGGTGCTGAGGCTGATGCGGATGCTGGTAGCGGTGCCGCGCATCAGGCGGCTGAGCACATCGCGGCCCAGCTCGTCCGTGCCCATCCAGTGCTGCCAGCCGGGCGCTGCCAGGCGGGTCTTGAAGTCGAGCTTGAGCGGGTCATACGGCGTCCAGAACGTGGCCAGCAAGGCCACGACGACCACCACGGAGACCAGGCCAGCGCCCAGCCAGAAGGAGAGGGAGCGGCGGTTCATGATGCGGCCACCCTGGGGTCAAAGATGGGGTAGAGCAGGTCCACAAAGAGGTTCACCAGGACATAGATGCTGGCGATGAAGAGCAGGCAGCCCTGGATCAGCGGGTAGTCGCGGGCAAAGATCGCATCGACCAGCAGCCGGCCCAGGCCCGGAATGGTGAACACGGTCTCGATCACCGCCACCCCGGCGAGCAGGTTGCCCAGGATCAGTCCCAGCAGGGTCCAGGTGGGGCCGAAGGAACTTTTGAAGGCATGGCGCAGCATCACCGTCATCTCGCTCAGACCCTTGGCGCGGGCATGGGTGATGTAGTCCAGGTGCAGCACTTCCAAGGTGGAGGCGCGGGTCATGCGCAGGATCACGCCGATCTCATGGAGCAGCAAGGTGGTGATCGGCAGCACCAGGTAGAGCAGCGCCTGCTGCGGGTTCTCGCCAAAGGCGACAAAGCCGACCACCGGAAACCAGCCCAGCTTGAGCGCGAAGAACATCAAGAGCAGCAGCCCCATCCAGAACGCGGGCAGCGACAGCAGCAAGGTGGCGGTGGCCACCAGGGCCAGGTCGGTGATGCGGCCTTGGCGCCAGGCCGCCAGCATGCCCAGCGGCACGGCCACCAGGGTGGCCAGCAGCACGGCAGGCAGCACGATCTGGGCGCTGACGGCAAAGCGCTGCCAGATCAGCGCGGCAACCGGTTGGCGGTTGGCAATCGACTGGCCCAGGTCGCCCTGCAGCACATGGCCGGACCAGACCAGGAACTGCGTGGGCAGGCTGGCGTTGAGGCCCAGCTGCTCGCGCAGGGCCGCCAGCGATGCGGCATCGGCCGAGTCACCCAGCATCAGCGCTGCCGGGTCACCGGGGATCAGGCGCACCAGAATGAAGACGGCCAGCGCCACGATCACCAAGGTCGGAATCGCCATGCCGATGCGGGTGGCAGCGAATTTCCACATGGCGCTCAGTGCTCCAGCGCCGCAGCGGCGGCTGCAGACGGTTCAGCCGCGCCATCGCCCTGCAGGCGGTAGGTGGTGAACTGGCGGTTGATGGCGGGAAGCGGCGCAATCTCCATGATGCCCAGCGCCGGCTCCATCACGATCATCGCGACGGTGGCCGTCAGGTTGCCACCATCGGCGGGGCGCGGTGGGCGGCATACCGCGTAGGGCGAGAGAAAGTCATCAAACAGCGCCTTCTTCAGCGATTCGCGCGTCAGCAAACGGCCTTGCTCCTGCAGGATCTTGCGCACCCGCCAGTCGCGGTAAAAGCTCTCGGGCACATGGGGAATGCCGGTGTCGCGCAGCTTGGCCAGCGCCACGGGGCTGACCCAGTGGTTGGCGTGCACGATCATGCCGTCCTCGGGGTAGAGCGGGAAGGCCTCGTCCGGCGCACATTCAAAGTCAATGCCAAAGCCGGCGGCCGATGCGACCATGATGTTGTTGGAGCAGGACTTGGGCGTGGTGGCCACGGCCTTGGCAGCCAGCGCAAAGTGCTCTTGCTCCAGCACCTTGCGGCGGATCAGGCCCAGCGGAATGCCCAGCTTTGTGTAGTCGCGCTCGCATTCGAGGTAGTTGGCGGTGATCGAGATGCCAGCGGCGTTGAGGCCGCTGCGGGCCAGGCCGCCGGCTTCGACAAAGGTCAGGTAGTCGGGGCCATGGTCCTGGCGCACGCGCAGCACCACGCCGGTCTCGGCGCATTCGGCGCGCCAGTCCCAGTTCTGGCCATGGATCAGGTTGCCCGAGGCGCTGCGCTCGGGCAGCAGCATGGCGCCGGTGCAGCCGTCGTCCAGCTCGTCATCGACGGGTTGGGTGGACTGGGCGCGCGCCAGGGCCACCACTTCGGTGCGGGCATTGATCATCACGATGTCGTCCAGCGCGACGCCCGAGCCCTCGGCAATGCCGCGCATCTCTTCGAGGTAGTTCTCGTCAAAGGCGGCGATCTTCTGGGCGTATTCGGCGATCAGCGCGGCCTTGTGTGCGGCGCTGATGCCGTACTTCTCCAGCGCGCCGCCGTAGAGCGCTGCGCTGCGGGCAATGCGGTCTTTGAGCGCCGCGCCATACTGGCGCCCACGGGCTTGGGGGGCGCCAGACAGCGTGACGAGTGGAAACGGCGACATCTTTTTCCTTTTGTGTTTTGTGAACTTTTAATACATTAATTTCCAGGACTATCGCTGTCAATTTGTTTTTTATAGAATCAAACAAAACTTAGGGAAACTACGATGAAGGATGCAGCCAAGACGGGAAGCCTGGCGCGTATGCTCGGGGCTGGCCGGCAAAAACAAGACGCTGCGCGCCGCCGCCAACGCCACCGCAATGGGCCGGCGAGGGCCGCAACAGCACAACCAAGGGGAGATTCGGTTTGAAGCAATCGCTGAGTTCTTTGCAGATCGACGTCGCGCGCAAGCTGACGGCGCTGATGCATGGAGGCCGCTGGCGCGTGGGCGACCGTATCTCTGACCTGCACCTGGCCGAGGAGCTCAAGGTCTCGCGCACGCCCGTGCGCCAGGCGCTGATGCTGCTGACCGCCCAGGGCCTGGTGGCCTACCACCCGGGCCGGGGGTTTCGGGTCGAGCGCGTGCCCGATGGCGATGATGCGCTGGAGCAGCTGGTGCCGCCTTCTGAGGCCGAGGCGCTGTACAGCCAGATCATGAACCACCGCGCCAGTGGCCAGCTGGCCGGTGAGGTCTCCGAGGCGCAGCTGGTGGAGCTGTTTGGCGTGACCCGGGGCGCCGTGCGCCGCGTGCTGATGCGCTTTGCGGCAGAGGGCCTGACCGAGCGCCTGCCCGGCCATGGCTGGCGCTTTACCGAGAGCCTGGACAACCCCCAGGCCGTGCATGAGAGCTATGATTTTCGGCTGATCGTCGAATGCGGCGCACTCAAGATGGCGGACTTTGCGCCCGATCCCGAGCAGCTGCAGCAGCTGTTCCGCGAGCAGTCAGATATCTTGCAGATGCCCGTCGAGCAGCTGCGCCAGGATGTGTGGTTCAAGGCCAATGCCAATTTTCACGAAACCCTCGTGTCCTGGTCGCGCAACCGCTTTTTGATCGAGTCGGTGCGCCGCCAGAACTCGCTGCGCAAGATCTCGGAGTTTGCGCATTTCAGCCACTTGAGCGAGCAGCACATCCGCCAGGCCTGCACCGACCACCTGGGCATTCTCAAGGCGCTCAAAGAAGGCGATGCCGACTATGCCGCCGCACTGCTGCGCCGGCATATCTCGCGCTCGGCGGAGATCTAAAAACAGGGTCTAGGTTTTTTCCAGCTCAGGCTTGGGCGCGCGCAGCTCGTTCTCGCTCATGCCCCGGCGCCAGTAGGCGACGATCAGCTGCTCCTGCTTACCCAGTCCCAGGCTGTCTACGGCCCAGGCGCGCAGCGCCTGCGCGGTGGCAAATTCGGCACCTACCCATAAAAAGCGGCTTGTGCCTTCGGCGCTTTGCGACGCTGCCCAATCGAGTTGTTGCACCGCCTGCTGCAGCTGATCGCCGGTGCCGGCTGCAAGGCCTGCGCGGTACAGCCAGTGCCACTGCATGCCTGGCGGCAGGCGGATGTCGATGGCATCTTGCGGGTCCGCTATCTCGCAAACCACATGGCCGCGTGTGCTGGCCGGCAGCTGCGCTGCGATGCGGGCCAGCGCAGGCAGGGCGCTGTCGTCACCGGCCAGCACCATCCAGTCGGCCATGCGGGCCGTGCGGCCACCGGGTTTGAGAATCTCGACCTGGTCGCCGATCTGCGCCTGCTGGGCCCAGTGCGCGCCCGGGCCGGCATCGGCATGCAGCAAAAAGTCAATCTCCAGCCATTGCGCATCGGCATCGAAGCTGCGCACGGTGTAGACGCGCGTGCTGCTGGCGCTGCTGCTTGCGGCATCCTGCGCCGACGGAAACACCAGGCGGCAGTGGATATTGTCGTGCTGGCAAAAGGGCGCCAGCTGCGGGCCGGCAAAGCGGATGCGGCGGTAGCCTGCAGAGGGGGAGCAGAGAGAGAGAACCTGGAGAGTCGAAGGCATGCCGCAGTCAGGAGACAAGACGAGAAGGGTGGTGGCCGCTGGCGCCGTGCGGGTCACCAGAATGCCGAGCGGCCATTATGCGGGCGCTCCTGCGCTTGGCCCGTCTCGCTCAGCTCAGGCCTGGCTCAGATCAAACCCGCCTGCAGGCTGCTCACCCGCCAGCACCTGCAGCAGATTGCTGGTCGCCATCTCGGCCATCGCATGGCGCGTCTCGTGCGTGGCCGAGCCGATATGCGGCAGCGCCACCACCTTGGCATGGGTGCGCAGGGGCGATTCGACCGGCAGCGGCTCGGTGGCAAACACATCCAGGCCGGCGGCGCGGATCTGGTCGGTGTCGAGCGCATGCAGCAACGCGGCCTCGTCGACAATCGCGCCGCGTGAGCCATTGATGACGATGGCGCTGGGCTTCATCAGCGCAAAGGCCTCGGTGCCCAGCAGGTGCTTGGTCTCGGGGGTGGAGGGCACGACGGAGACGACAAAGTCCGCCTCGCGCAGCAGCGCATCGCGCGCCACATAGTGCACCTGGCCGGCCAGCGCGCCCAGCTCGCCGTCTGCCACCACGCTGCGGTTGTTGTAGAGCACGCGCATGCCAAAGCCCAGCGCTGCGCGCCGCGCCAGCGCCATGCCAATGCGGCCCATGCCCAGAATGCCCAGGGTCTTGCCATGCACATCCCAGCCAAACAGCTCTTCGCCAATATTGCGCTGCCACTGGCCTGAGCGCACATACATCGCCAGCTCCGGAATGCGGCGGCTGGTGGCCATCAGCAGCGCAAAAATGGTGTCGGCTGTCGTTTCCGTCAGCACGCCCGGCGTGTGGCACAGCGCAATGCCGCGCTCGCGCAGCGATGCCAGCGGGTAGTTGTCCACGCCCACCGAGATGCTGGAGATCACCTGCAGCTGCGGCGCCTCATCCAGCAGCGCATCGGTGATGGGGTAGCTCGACCCGATCAGCGCCTGGGCCTGGGGCAGCGCCGCAAAAAACGCATCGCGCTGCGCCGCAACGCGCGGGTTGGCCACGGTCACATCGTGCGCGGCTTGCAGGCGGGCCAGTTGGTCTTCGGGCAGTTCACGAAAAACCAAAATCTTGTGGCGGGTGCTGGTCATGGGCGTTCCTGGGTGCGTTGACATCTTTAGAGGGCTTAGTAACCGGCGGCGATCAGGGCTTCGCGGGTCGGCAAGCCTTCCGAGTCACCCAGAACCTGCACCTGCAGCGCGCCAATCCAGCAGCCGCGCTTGACCGCATCGGCCACCGAGCGGCCATCGAGCAGGCCGCTGATGACGCCCACGGCAAAGGCATCGCCGGCGCCCACGGTGTCCACGACCTTCTCGACCGGGTAGCCGGCCACATAGCCGGTGCCGGCCTGGTCGTCATCGTAGTAGGCACCTTCTTCGCCGAGCTTGACGACGACGAGGCTCGCGCCCTGGTCGCGGTAGAACCGGGCCACCGCTTCGGGTGTCTTGTGGCCCGTCAGCAGCGTGCCCTCGGCCAGGCCGGGGAAGACCCAGTCCGCGCCGGCAGCCAGCGCATTGATCTCGCGGCGCATCGTGGCCTCGTCCTGCCACAGGGTGGGGCGCAGGTTGGGATCGAAGGAGATGGTGCTGCCGGCAGCACGGGCGATTTGCAAGCTGCGCTGGGCGGTGGCCAGGCTGGTTTGCGAGATGGCGGCAAACACGCCGGTGGCGTGCAAGTGGCGGGCAGCGGCCAGCCAGGGCTCGTCGATGTCGGCCGGGGTCATCAGGCTGGCTGCCGAGCCCTTGCGGTGGTATTCCACCTGCGGGTCGCTGCCGTCGTCGCTGCGGCCTTTGATCTGGAAGCCGGTTTTCTGCGCCGGGTCCAGCACCACATGCTCGCAGTGCACGCCTTCGCTCTTCATCTGGTTGATGAGGTAGCGCGCCATCGAATCGGCGCCCAGGCGGCTGGCCCAGTGGGTGTTAAAGCCCAGGCGCGCCAGGCCGGTGGCCACATTGATCTCCGCGCCCGCAATGCGCTTGGTAAAGAACTCGGCGTTCTCCAGCGGGCCGGCGCGGTCGGCAATCAGCAGCATCATCGCTTCGCCAAAGGTGGCGATGTCAAAGGTCTTGGTGGTCATGGCCGTGTCTCTCTTGGGTGTTTGGTGCGGATGGGTAGCAGCGGCTTATCGGGCTTGCAAGGCGGTGGCGTCGCGCAGCACGGCCAGCTCCTGCTGGGTGACTGCCACCAGGTCATCGCCGATCAGCGGGTACTCGATGGCGCGGGGCGCGTCGCTGGGCAGCGCACGCAGAATGGCGCGCCAGGCCGCTGCCGATTCGGCCAGCGGCACTGCCACCCACTTAGCGGGCAGGCGCTGCACGCCCTTGGCATGCACATAGGCCACGCGGCTGCCCAACAGCTGCGCCGCTTGCAGCGCGCATTCGCCCAGGTAGTGCCAGTTGCCCATGTCAAAGGTCATCGGCAGCGGCAGGCCAGCGGCATCCGCAGCGGCAAAAAAGCGCTGCAGTGCTTGCACGGTGCCAGCGGCCGTGGTCTGGTCGTTTTCGATCAGCAAGGTCAGGCCCGCGCCATCGATGGCGCTCTTCAGCGCTGCAAAGCCCTGGGCCGAATGCGCCACCGATTGGCTGGCAAAGCCGCCGATCGACATCTTGAGCCAGGGTGCCCCCAGGGTGTGGCTGGCGGCAATCGCGTGCTGCACGGCGGCGGTGTTCAGGCTGCCGTCCATCGCAAACAGCGGCTGGGGGCAGGAGTAGACCAGGTCCAGCTGGTGCGCGCGGCCATAGGCGGCCAGCGCGGGCAGTTCCTCGGCAGCATTCAGCAGCAGCTCTTCGCGCACTTCATAGCCATTGGCACCTGCGCGGTGCGAGAGCTGGGCAAAGTAGAGCTGGCCGTGGCGGCGCACTTCGGCATTGCCAAAAGAGGTGAGGGAGATCAGCGCGGGCGAGCCGGCGTTTTGCAAAGACAAGGCCATGGTTGTTATGTGTAGTGGCCGTTGGCGCCCGCCGGCCGGGCGGGGCGCTAGCAGCGGTCAATGAAGATGTTTTGCACCGCAAGGCGATGCGGCGTTGGGCGCCCGCGTTGGGACGTCCCGCGCCGCAGCACCATCAATGGTTGCTGAGGATCTGGCCCAGGAACTGCTGGGTCTTGGGGTGTTGGGGGTTGTCAAAGAACGCGGCCGGTGGGCCTTGCTCGATGATCTTGCCGTCGGCCATAAAGATCACCCGGTCGGCCACGCTGCGGGCAAAGCCCATTTCATGGGTCACGCAGAGCATTGTCATGCCGTCTTCGGCCAGGCCGATCATGGTGTCCAGCACTTCCTTGACCATCTCGGGGTCGAGGGCCGAGGTGGGCTCGTCAAACAGCATGATCTTGGGGGCCATGCACAGCGCGCGGGCAATCGCCACGCGCTGCTGCTGGCCGCCCGACAGCTGGCTGGGGTACTTGTGGGCCTGGTCGGGAATGCGCACCCGCGTCAGGTAGTGCATGGCGCGCTCCTGCGCCTCGGCCTTGCTCAGGCCGCGCGAGCGCATCGGCGCCAGCATGCAGTTCTCGACAATCGTCAGGTGCGGGAAGAGGTTGAACTGCTGGAACACCATGCCCACTTCCTTGCGGATGGTGTCGATCGCCTTGCTGTCGCCCGTCAGGTCCGTGCCGTCCACGGTGATCTTGCCCTTTTGGATGGCTTCGAGCCGGTTGATGCAGCGGATCATCGTGGACTTGCCCGAACCCGAGGGGCCGCAGATGACGATACGCTCGCCGGCACGCACGTCGAGGTTGATATCGGTCAGCACCTGGAAGTTGCCATACCATTTCTCGACGCCTTGGAGGCGAATGATGGGTGCTTGCGAGGGGGTCGTCATAAAGCAGTCTTGTCGTGTGTGATGAGCGTTTGCACGAGGCGGGTTTGATGCGCGGGACGGCCAGCTAGGGCCGCCCCGACGCAAAGGCCGTCGTCCCCCTTCCAGGGGGAAGGCGCGCAGCGCCTCAGGGGGTAGCCCGTTCTGGGTTTAGTCCAATTTCGGCAGGTCAGCGCCCAACCACTTTTGGTACAGCTTGTTCAGCTCACCATTGGCGGTGTTCTTGGCGATAAAGGCGTTCACGGCTTCTGCCACTTCGTCCTGGCCGGGGCGCAGGGCGACCGCCATGTTTTGCTGCAGCAGCTGGAACTTGTTCTCGAACTGGCCAGCAGGTGCGCGCTTGGCGATCTGTGCAGCCACGGTCACCGAGCAGCCGATGGCATCGACCTGGCCCGACAGCAGCGCTTGCATGGCGGAGGCGTCGTCGTCAAAGCGGCGGATTTGCGTGCCTTCCGGCGCAGCCTTGGTGACGGCCACGTCCTGGGTGGAGGCACGGGCCACGCCCACGCGCAGGCCCTTGAGTTGCTCGGGGCCCTTGATGGCGGTCTTGGTCGCGCCGTACAGCACGATCGAAGCGGCCGAGTAAGGCTTGGAGAACAGCACCTGCTTGGCGCGCTCAGGCGTGATGGCCAGCGAGGCGATCAGCATGTCGACCTTGTTGGTCAGCAGGAAGGGGATGCGGTTGGGGCCGGTCACGGGCACGATCTCGGCGGTCACGCCCCATTCCTTGGCCAGCAGCTTGGCCACATCGGCGTCGTAGCCGTCGGGCTGGTTGCTGGTGTTCAGGATGCCGTAGGGCGGGAAGTCCACCAGCATGCCGATGCTGATCTTGCCCTTTTTCTTCAGATCGGCCAGCGACTGGGCCGATGCGGTCAGGGGCAACAGGGCGCTGGCAGCCAGGGCGGCAGCAGCGGAGGTGAAAGTGCGGCGGGAAATCTGCATGCTCATGTCTCCTAGTAGAAATATCAACCGACAACCAAAAATGTTCAACGGGCCAGGGCCTTGGCCTGGCGCTTCTCAAGGCGGCCAGCCCACAAGGACAGCGGCCAGCACAGGATGAAGTAAACGGCACCGACGACACCGAACACCAGCATGGGCTGGAAGGTGGCGTTGTTGATGATCTGGCCGGCGCGCGTGATCTCGGTAAAGCCGATGATGGCCGCCAGCGAGGTGCCCTTGATGATCTGCACTAGGTAGCCCACGGTGGGGGCCACGGCAATCTTCATGGCCTGGGGCAGCACGACGGCGCGCATGCGCCAGAAGTAAGACAGCGACAGCGCCTCGGCCGCTTCCCACTGGCCGCGTGGCACCGCCTGGATGCAGCCCCTCCAGATCTCGCCCAGGAAGGCGCCGCTGTTCAGAATCAGCGCAGCAGCCGCCGCCACCCAGGGGTTGATCTCAAAGCCCAGAATGGGCGCGCCAAAGAACACCAGGAACAGCTGCAGCAGCAGCGGCGTGCCCTGAAAAATCTGGGTGAATGCCGTGGCAATGCCGCGTGCCAGGCCGTTCTCGGAGGTGCGCGACAGCGCAATCACCAGGCCCACCAGGGCACCGCCAATAAAGGCGATCAAGGACAGGGCCACGGTCCACTTGGCCGCTTCCACGATGAACCACAACTCGGGCCAACCAAAAGTACGCATTTCTTGTTCTCCGAGTTCAGCGACGGTCTGGGTAGTTCAGCGCCATCTGGTAGATGAGCTTGAACAGCAGGTTGAAGGCCAGCGACAGCAGCAGGTAGATGACGGCCACCACGATGTAGACCTCAAAGCTGCGGAAGGTCTCGGACTGGATGTTGGCGGCCACCGAGGTCAGGTCGTCGGCCGAGATCACCGACACCACGGCCGAGCTGAGCATCAGCAAGATGAACTGGCTGGTGAGCGCCGGGTAGATGGTCTTGAGCGCGGGCTTGAGGATCACAAAGCGGAAGATTTCCCAGCGTTTCAGATCCAGCGCCAGGCCGGCTTCGATCTGGCCCTTGGGGATGGATTCGATGCCGGCGCGGATGATCTCGGTCGCATAGGCGCCCAGGTTGACCACCATGGCCACCAGCGCGGCGGTTTGGGGCGACCAGCGCAGGCCCACGGCCGGCAGCGCAAAGAAGAAGAAAAACAACTGCACCAAAAAGGGCGTGTTGCGGATCAGCTCGATATAGGCATTGATGACAAAGCGCAGCGGCGCCGGGCCCGAGGTCTTGCCCCAGGCGCAGACGATGGCAACGGCCAGGCCTATGATCATGGCGAGAAAAGACAGCTGGATGGTCACCCAGGTGCCCTGCAATAGCTGCGGCCAGGCTGCCAGGACCTGGTCGAATTGGAACGTGTAGTTCATGGCGATGCGGCGCGTTTGAAACCGGTTTCAGTAGCGCCGCAGTTTAGCGCAAGGTTACGGATCGATTACTAGGGTTTGCCCTAGTTTGGTGCGTATACCCTTTTTTGTTTGTTAAAAATCAAACGCTTGGCGATTTTGTCGAGCCGCGCACAATGATGGTGCCTGGTAACTCGACTGTGCGCGCGGGGCTTTGCAGGCCCTGGATGCGCTCGATCAGGCAGCTGGCGGCCGCCTGGCCCAGCGCATCGGTGGGCTGGGCCACGGTGCTCAGGCCCGGGCCCACCAGGGCGGCCCAGTCGGTCTCGTCCACCCCTATGATGCCCAGCTCGCGCCCGGGCACCCAGCCCAGCGCATGCACGGCCGTGGCCACACGCAGGCTGGCCACCGCATTGCCGGCCAGCACGGCCGGGTGGCGGCCGGCTTGCTGTGCCTGATCGCGCCATTGCTGCAGGTGCTGCTGCAGGGCGATGGTGTTGTGCGGGGTGCTTTCCCACACACTGCCCTGCATGGCCGCCGGCTGGCCGCGCCCGGTGCTGCCTTGGCCTTGCAGGTAGCGGGCAAAGGCCTGCTGGCGCGCGGTGCGCGAGCTGACATCGGCAATCGGCTCGGTCACCAGCAGCACCTCGTCAAAGCTTTGCTGCTGCAGGTGGTCCATCGCGATCTGGATCACGCCGGGGTTGTCCACGGTCACAAAATCGGCGTCCAGCCCTTCCTGAAAGCGGTCCACCAGCACGATGGGCTTGCCGTGCAGCTGCGCGTCCTGCCAGAGCTGGGCGCTGGTGTCCACGCGGTTCAGGATCATGCCGTCGAGCTGGTAGGCCGACAGCGCATGCATGGCATCGCGCTCGCGCCCGGCCTCATTGCCCAGGTTGAACAGCACCAGCAGGTAGCCGGCGGCCTGGCAGGCTTTTTCTGCGCCCTGCAGCACCGCGACCGAGAAAGGGTTGGTCACATCGGCCACCGCCAGGCCGATGAGGCGGGTGCGGCCATGCTTGAGCGCCTGGGCCATCGGGCTGGGCCGGTACTGCAGGCTGGCAATGGCCAGCTCCACGCGCTTGGCCATGTCGGGGGTGAGGATGTCGGTGCGGCCATTGAGGTAGCGCGACACCGTGGCCTTGGAGACCTGGGCGGCCAGTGCCACATCGGCAATCGTGGCCCGGGCCTTGGCGGGCGCAGCAGGCTTGGCTGCGCCAGGCGGGCAGGGGCGCGAAGGAGTGGCGGGGGGCACAGGCTTGGGCACGGGGCGGTCCAGGGTGGTCGTTACGGTAGCGATGGTAGCGCCGAACGGCCCCAGCGCTGCCCAGGCATGCCCGCATGGCGGCTGGCGCAGTCTCAAAGGCGCGGGCCGGATGTGACCAGCCGCGATGCTGAGGGCACAGGGTTTTCACCAGGCTCAGCACCCCCCGGTTGTCGGCCTTCTCCGACTTTTGCCCTGTGGATAATTTTGTGCAATGTTGGCGTCGTTGCGCGAGAAACTCCCTGCAATCTCCCTCTAGAGAAGAAATGCACACCGGGAAGCCGGTTTCTGTGGATAAGTTAATTTCATAGCAACTTAGTCAAGTGCTGTGTGGGCGTTGAGGAGGCAGTCGATGAAGGCCTGCGCCACACGGCTCGGCGCGGGCGATAAGCGCCACATGGCCACGAATTGGCACCGGTAATGGAAGCGTTCTGGCCGCACAGCCCGCATCAAACCTTGGTTTTCAAAACTGGCCGCATAGTGGTCCGGCAGAAATCCCAAAAAACACCCGGACAAAATCAAGGTGGCAATCGATTCCTGGTCAAAACCTGTGGCCGTGCGTGGCAGGCGCACGCTGTGGCTCAGCTCCATATTGGGTGAGTGGTAGCCCAGGCCGGCAAAGGGGTAGCTGCGCAGCTGCTCCCAGTCCAGGTCTTCATGCGCCTGCTCCCACAGGCCATGGCCGGCGGCGCAGTACAGCTGCATGTTCTCGGCAAACAGATCGCGGTAGACCAGGCTGGCCGAGCTGCGGTGCGCCGGGATGATGCCCACATGAAAGCGCCCATCCATCAGGCCGCGCTCAATCGCGTTGATCGAGCTGACATGCAGCTGCAGGTTCACATCCGGCGCCTGCCCGTGGAACTGCGCAATCGCGCGGTGGATCTGGGCCTGCGGGTTGCTCACCGTTTTGTCAAAAATGGCGATCTCCAGATTGCCGCCCATGCGGGCGTGGATATCGTCAATACGGCTGCGGAACAGATCCACGCCGCCCAGCAGCTGCAAGGTGGCCTCGTAGACCTGGTGGCCCTCCGGCGTCAGCGCAAAGCCCGCGCGCCCGCGCCGGCACAGTACCATGCCCAGGCGAGTCTCCAGGTCCTTCATATGGCGGCTCAGGGTGGACGTGCCGATATTGAGCTCCAGCTCAGCGGCCGACATGCCCCCGCACTCCACCACGCTCTTGAAGACTTGCAGCAGCCGCAAATCCATATCGCTGAGCTGGCCCAGCACCGCGCGGGCGCGGCGGGCCGCTGCTGGGGGGTGGGGCGGGGAGGCAAACACGGGAGGGCGGGCAGGCATCCGCATAGCTTAGCGGCTTTGGGTGCTGCCGCCCTTGGTGTTTACAGAACGTGTTTAACGCACACCCACCGTTGCGCCACGGAAGAGTTTGCTGAACTCACGCGGCTGGCTGCGCCAGTACTGGCGTGGCGCATCCACCTGCGCGCCCAGGCTGGCGGCCGCATGCCAGGGCCAGCGCGGGTCGTACAAGGCAGCGCGGCCAATGGCGACGGCATCGGCCTGGCCCGAGGCCACAATGTGCTCGGCCTGTGCAGGCTCGGTCACCAAACCGACGGCAATCGTGGTCAGGCCCGTGGCCTGTTTGATGGCCTCGGCAAAACCCACCTGGTAGCCCGGCTGCACGGGGATCTGCTGGGCGGTCGACAGCCCGCCCGAGGACACATGGATGGCGCTGCAACCCAGCGCCTTCAGCCCCTGGGCCAGCGCGATCGAGCCATCGATATCCCAGCCGCCCGGCGCCCAATCCGAAGCCGAGATGCGCACCCACACCGGCTTGGCGGCGGGCAGGGCTGCGCGCACGGCGGCAAATACCTCCAGCGGGTAGCGCAGGCGGTTTTCCCGGCTGCCGCCGTAGGCATCGGTACGGGTGTTGGATAGGGGCGAGAGGAACTCATGCATCAAATACCCATGGGCCATGTGGATCTCGATGCCATCAATGCCCAGCGCATCGGCCGCCTTGGCTGCGGCCACAAACGCGTCCTTCACCTCTGCGAGCTCGGTAGGGGTCATCTCGGCAGGAGGCACCTCACCCGCCGCATGGGCAACGGCCGAAGGCGCCTGCGCCACCCAGCCCCGGGGCGCATCAGGCGCAATCTGCGCAGCGCCTTCCCAAGGCAGATGGCTGGATGCCTTGCGGCCCGCATGGGCCAGCTGGATAGCGACCGGAATGTCCGAGAGCTTGCGCAGCGACCCCATCAGCCGCCCCAGCGCCTGCTGGTTGTCAGCGGAATAAATGCCCAGATCCGCATCGGTAATGCGCCCCACCGCCGACACCGCCGTGGCCTCCAGCACCAGCATGCCCGCGCCCGACACGGCCAGGCTGCCGTAGTGCATCAAATGCCAGTCATTGGCATTGCCCTCTTGCGCCGAGTACTGGCACATCGGCGCGATGACGATGCGGTTGGGGAGGGTGAGCTGAGATAGCGTGAGTGGCTGGAAGAGCTGAGATGGGGCTGCGTTGCTGGCGGCGGCAGGCGTGGCCAGCGAAGGGTCGGTGGTTCTTTGCATGGGTGGGTGTCTGTTGGGTCAATGCGCTGCGGATGTGGATGATCCTGTGCGTCCAAGGTTGCGCAGGGAGGATGTATCGACAGGTTGCTGGAACGGGGTACAGCGTAGTCCTATATTCGGATCTGGGTACTGTGGGGGATAGGAAAGGGTTGACCTGTTGGGGACATGCGCTTCGACGAGCTGCGCGACTCAAGCCTAGTCGCCACCGCACTGGGCAGCAAACGCCGCATGCTCTGCGCCACCCCCAGATACTTGGCCCAACACCCCGAGCCCCGCGTACTGAGCGACCTGGCCCAGCACCAGTGCGTCACCACCACCGAACTGCAACCCTGGACCTTCCAAACCGACCAACAGGAGCGCACCCTGCGCGTAGCTGGCCGCCTCACCGTCAACTGCATCGAAGGCATCCACGACGCTGCATGGCCGGCGCCGGCATTGCGCTGCTGTCGAGCTGGTACACGGCGGAATACCTGCATTCAGGCCGCCTGGTCACCATTGCGCTGGAGGATGCACAGCCCAAGGAGCTGGCGGTATGGGCGGTGTACCCGGCGCGGCGGCAGGTGCTGTCTAAGGTGAGGGTGTTTGTGGAGGGTCTGGGGGGTGAGCGTTGAGTGCGATGGAAAAATTGGCTGCGGATGAGTATTTGGTTTGAGTGGAACATAGGCCTCTAGTGGATTCCGTCATTCCACGTTGCGCGCCGAGAGTCTGTGACGTTGAAACGAGGCGATGATGCGGCCCCAGGCAGGGTGGCTAATAACAAGCTAGTTGGCTTCTAATCTCAGGACGCACTAAGGGATTTTTCGATTTGTGGTGCATGCAAATTAGGCTCAAAAATAAATTTCATTGCAACAATTACTGTATTTATGTACAGTACTTGATGGTCATTCTAGCCTTCTCCTCATGCGCTCCCAAAGAGAGAGTCATCTCATCGTGAAATACGCCCTTTTGCCCTATCTAACTGATTGGCTCCCAGACAGATTGCTTTACAAGCAACTATTTGTATCTAACAATGCGAAAATCACACACCGCATGGCATCTTTATTTATCGTCTACAGCGGTAGCAATCTGGGAGCATCGTTTGCGCACAAGGCCAATCACTTTAGACGGCATTCGCCAAAATACATCCTCACTGCTTGTCTTGAAAGCAGTGATCATCCGCATCTCCGTTCCGAATCTCGGCTAAGCACCAGCGGTAACTCAAGCGTGTTTCATACTTCCTACGGCGCATTCGATGGAACCAGCTGGGAGCGGCTGTGTCAGTTGGTCTTCAAGCGCAAGTTCACTGACGATGGCTATACCCACATTCCTGCTACTCCCGGCGACTACGGCTTGGAGGGTTTCACTAAGACCACAGGTTGTGGGTATCAATGCTACTGCCCAGATAAGGTCTACCCGTCAAAAGATCTCTATGAGAAGCAGAGGGACAAAATAACGACAGATCTGAAGAAGCTTCAGACTAACGCGATTGACCTGACAAAGGTGTTGGGCACGACTAAGCTGCGGCGCTGGCATCTAGTGACACCAATCATCGCCCACAACGACCTTATCAAGCATGCACAGGCGAAGGAAGCGGAGGTTCGTGGGTGGGGTCTGCCAATTCTGACTCCCGACTTCCAGGTGTTGGTCCATGATGCAGATCACTACGCAACTGAGATTCAGGAAATCAAGATTGCTGTCGGTCAGGCTTTGGATTTTGGCAGCCTGCCTGCGGTCTTACCCGACCTGAGCGACGATTCAGAGACATACGAGAAAAACATCATGCGCAAGACGCGAACGCGACTCGCGCAGACTCCTGCTGGCAAACTGGAAGGTCGGGTTGCTCGCCTTTACGCAAAGACCTTGCGAGAGTTCCTTGATCATGGCCCCTACCTTAAACGGATGAACGACACTGCACCAACCGTTCATTCAAGGCTTGCCCGGCTCATCAACGGATATGAGGCCGAAGTCGATGAGCGGTGCTTTACTTGGGAAGGAACCCCCCAAGAGCTGACGGATAAGATTCGCGATGGACTTACCGCGCGTATCGTCAGGGAGCTAGCTCCCTCTATTGGCGAAACTGATGCCGCAGATATCGCTCGCATGATCGTGGCAAGGTGGATTGCGGTTTGCGAGGTGGACTATGACTGAAGTCGCCGCTGCCGAGCCTAGACGTTTGCGCTTCGTCCGCCGGCCGTCTCCAGTGCTAGTGGAGCACAGGCCCCTATACAAGATCACGCAGCTACTTTTGGTTCTCCAAATGTCATCTCGGGGAGGTAAATCAACGCTGCCGCGCTTGCATCTGTTTAATTGGGCGTTGAAGAGTCCTGACCGAATTCAGAAGCTAGTCGACGCTGCCAAGGCCAACGTATTAAATATGACTGCGTGGGGCTTCGATCCCGCTCTTGCTATTGCCATTAGATTTGCAGTGGCAGAAGACCTAGTCGAGACCACTTCAACCGGGTACCAATTGACCGAAAAAGGCCGAGCCTTCATTGCCGAAGTCCTCAAGGATTCCGACGCCTTTGGGCCTGAGCGCAAGCTTTTGGCGCAAATAGGTAAGGACATAACAGAAGGCATGGTAGACAAAGTTGCGAAGGGATGGGAATCGGCATGAAGATCAGAGCCGTAAAGCTAAGAATCACTACCGCCCAAGGCGAATTCGGATTCAAATTTGAATTCAGCCGCGGCCTAACAGTCATCCGGGGTAGTAATTCAAGCGGGAAGAGTACCCTGTACAACACTCTCATCTATGGGCTAGGGATGGAGGAGCTCATTGGCGGCAAGGGTGAGAAGGTGTTGAATTACGCAGTCAAAGAGTATTTCGTTCAAGACGATAGCCGCGTCAATGTGGAGAGCTCAGAGGTCTTTGTAGAACTGGAGAACACTTCTGGGCGCAGTGTCACGCTGCGGCGAGCAATTCGAGATTCGGTGCGCCAGTCCAAGCTGATGGAAATTTTTGACGGAGCCCATCTCACGGAGTGCACCGAACTCGGTACACCGCGGCCGACGTACCTTTTTGACCCTGGCAGCGCTCAGAAGCAGGAAGGATATTTCCAGTTCCTAGAGGGCTTTATGGGCTTCCAACTACCACAAGTTCCGGCGACGAATGGCAGCTTGGTCAAGTTGTATCTGCAGACGATCTTCGCCGCGCTGGCTGTGGAACAGAAGCGCGGGTGGACTGACTACATTGCCAATATCCCGTTCTTCGGTATTCGCGACGCACGAATTAGGGTCACCGAATTCCTGCTTGGACTAGGAGTATTTGAGCGGCAGGCTAAAAGAGCAGCACTCGATGCTGACTCTATGTCGATTGACTCTGACTGGCGTAAGGCCTACGACATTCTGCGGCAGGCAGCAAATACAAACGGCATCGTCATTGAAGGCATATCCGCCACCCCAGTCTCTAGGTTTGACCCCAATACTGTGATGCTCGTGAAGTCCGATGGTAAGACCAAGACCACTCTGCTAGATCGGGTCGGCAATCTCCGCGCTGAGCACAATGCACTGGGCGAGAAAGCGGATGCATATGGGAAGGCCTCTGGCGCAGAGGCTCTTCAAGAACTCGAGGCTACCTCCAATGAATTGCAACGGCTCAGCGTGCTACATGAACGAGCGACCACAAATCTGACCCTACAGAGAGCTGCGCTGGATGAGCTGCGCCTCCTTCTGGCAGAGGCCAGTGAAGACCTGGAGCGAAACAAGACTGCTTTGAAACTCCGTAATCTTGGCGCTCAAATGGAGGTTGAGGTCGCAACAGATCATTGCCCAACTTGCCATCAATCGGTTCACGACACGCTATTACTCGGCATCGTGACAGGTCCGCAGATGGACCTCAACACTAACATTGCCTATCTCGACAGTCAGCGGAGGATGCTACAGAACCAAATCAACGGGGCAGTAGAAGAAATTCGCCAGTCTGAAATTACCGTATCTGACGTAGCTACACGTCTAGCAGCCACTCATGACTACCGCAATTCACTGCGCGGCGATGTGAGCACCGGCGTGGCGGAATCTCGCGCAATCGTTCGTCGACAGATTCAGATTGAACTGGAACTATCGAACTTGCAAGCCTTCAACACTCAGGCCGGGGTTCTTATGCTTACCTTTGGAGAGATTGCTGCACGTTTGGCCGCAAATCAAGCGGGCAGGCGAGCGCTTCCAAAAGAGTCCTACAGCGATGCTGATATGTTAAGAATCTCGCTGTTCGAGAAATACTTCAGAAGCAATGCCAGTTCGTTCGGATATGAAAGCGCAGATATTGCCGACATTCGGATCAGTTTGGACACTTTGACCCCCATCCTTTCTGAGCTAGAACTTCGAGAAATTGTTCGTTCCAAGTTGCAAGAGACAAGCCTAACTGCTGACTCAAGCGCGAGCGATTTCGTCCGCCTCATCTGGAGTTACTTGCTGGCCTTGTACCAAACGTCTGCGACTGCGGGATTCGAAGGGCAGCATCCAGGATTCCTGCTGATGGATGAGCCTGGCCAGCATTCGATGCGCTCAGCCAGTCAGCGCGCGCTACTGCAGCAGCTAATCGGTCAGCGCGGCCTGCAGGCCATTATTGCAGCGTCGTTTGATGAGGACGAGTCGGTCTTTATGACGGCAACAGCTGGACTTAATTTTCAGTTGATCCAATGGGAAGGCAAGGTTATACAGCCTCTAAACGCATGAGCAAAATCAGCCTACCCCAAGCCACATCCGCCATGCCCGCCCTCCTCCTAATAGACATCCAACAATCCCTCTGCACCGGCCCCAACGCCGCATGGGATTGCCCCACCCTGATCGCCCGCATCAACCAGGTCACCACCGCCGCGCGCCAGGCCAACACCCCCATCATCTGGGTGCGCCACGCCGAGCCTGGCCTGTAAGCGGGCACGCCCGGATGGCAGCTGGCCGAGGGTCTGCAGGTGGACAGCGCTGACCTAACCCTGGACAAAACCACCGGGGATGCGTTCTGGAAAACCGACCTGCTGCCCATGCTGCAAAACCTGGGCGTGCAGGAACTGGTGATTGGTGGGATGCACACGGAGTACTGCGTGGATGTGACCACGCGCGCCGCGCTGCGCCATGGCTACCCGGTGGTGCTGCTGGCGGATGCGCACACTACCTGCGGCAATGCCGCCGTCACGCCCCAGCAGGTGATTGCGCATCACAACATTACCCTCAGCAGCACCAGCAGCTTTGGCCCGCGTGCGCGGCTGCAGACGGCGCAGCAGTGGGCGGATTCGGTCAGCCAGACTTGAGAAACCGGGCTTGGGTGGGGTTAGCTCAAGGCGCTAGGGAGGAATTCTAGCTCCCAAAGTGGGAGCAGCCCAGCCCAGTGCACGCTGGCGCTGCACCGATGTCGTCCATGCTTGGCCACTGTCAAGCGCGCAGATCGCATATGGATCTGCGCATTCCTCAGTTGGAGTAGCAGCTTGCAACCTGCACAGTGCAAGCAGGCCCTGCCGTGATGGCAGCCGTTTCTCCCATGTACTGAAGGACTGACACAGCATGACTATCCGCACAGCAGCGCCTTGGCGCGTTTTGATTGCCAGCACCATCGCGGCAACCGTTTGGGGCGCTAGCCCTGCTTTTGCCAACACGCCGCAAGCGGTGCCTGCGGGCGCGCTGGTCAGCACCGAATGGCTGGCTGCCAACCTGCAGCGGCCCGATGTGCGGGTGATCGAGGTGAGCGTGAACCCGGGGCTGTATGAGCGGGCGCATATTCCGGGGGCGGTCAATTTCTCCTGGCACAACGATCTGAATGACAAGGTGCGCCGCGACATTGTCAGCAAGGAGGCGTTTGAGCAACTGCTCTCCAAGGGCGGCGTGGGCGACAACACCACCGTCGTGCTTTATGGTGATACCAACAACTGGTTTGCGGCCTGGGGCGCCTGGGTGTTTGATGTTTATGGGGTCAAGAACGTCAAGCTGCTCGATGGAGGCCGCAAGAAGTGGGAGGCCGAGAACCGCACGCTGAACAACCGTGCGCCGGACTACGCCGCCACC
Source organism: Comamonas sp. BIGb0152 (assembly GCF_024809975.1). Classification (GTDB taxonomy): domain Bacteria; phylum Pseudomonadota; class Gammaproteobacteria; order Burkholderiales; family Burkholderiaceae_C; genus Comamonas. The sequence continues at coordinate 30,940 of NZ_JANUDY010000005.1, read as the reverse complement.
ACCTACCGCGTGGGGAAGGTCAACACCGATTTGCGCGCCCGCCTGGGCGATGCGCTGGCGGCAGTAGAGGGCAAGGGCGCCACGCAGCTGGTGGATATTCGCTCGGCCGATGAATACCAGGGCAAGGTGTTTGCGCCTGCGGGTGTGCCCGAGCTGGCTGTGCGTGCGGGCCATATTCCCGGCGCGGTGAATGTGCCTTGGGGCAAGGCGGTCAATGAGGATGGCACCTTCAAATCGCGGGCCGATCTGCAAAAGCTCTATGCCGATGCCGGTATCGACGGCAGCAAGCCGATCATCACCTACTGCCGCATTGGTGAGCGCAGCAGCCACACCTGGTTTGCGCTCAGCAAGATCCTGGGCTACCAGGTGAAGAACTATGACGGCTCCTGGACCGAATACGGCAACAGCGTCGGTGTGCCGATCAACAACCCGGCCGGCACCATCTGGGCAGCGAAATAGACCCACTTTTTAATGCATTGAATGTCTCCGCATGGGCTCGGTCCTGTGTTCACTGCCCGCCTTGCGCGGGCATTTTTTTGATGGAATGCTATGACTGATTCCAGTTGGGGTTTGGGGGCCGGAGGCACCGCTGCCGGGCAGCACGCAGCTGGGGCTGCGAGCGCCTATTGGCAGCCGGTGGCAGCGGCTGTCCTGCTGCTGGCGCTGTGGCCATTGCAGCAGGCCTTGCTGCAGCGCGATGGCGGGCGCACCCTCGTGTTTGCATTGGCCATTGGGCTGGCGCTGGGTGTGGTGTTGCAGCGCTCGCGCTTTTGCTTTTACTGCCATGCGCGCGATTGGCTGCAGCGCGATGACCCGCGCGGGATTTTGGCGATCATCTTGGCGCTGGCCGTGGGCGTGGTGGGTATGACGGTAGTGCAAAGCAGCTGGGTGCCCAATCCGCAGGCGGGGCAGTTGCCGCCCGATATGCATATTGGGCCCGTGAGCTGGGTGTTGGTGCTGGCGGGCCTGGCCTTTGGGGCGGGCATGCTCGTGTCGGGCTCTTGCATCAGCGCGCATTGGTACCGGCTGGCAGAGGGCTCGGCGGCATCGCCGTTTGCGCTGCTGGGCACGGCGCTGGGCTTTGCCTTGGGTTTTCAGACCTGGAACCCGCTGTACAGCCTGGCCGTGGCCGATGCGCCTGTCGTCTGGTTGCCGCAGCACCTGGGCTATGGCGGCGCGCTGCTGCTGCAGCTGGGCGTGCTGGCGGCCTGGGCTGCCTGGGTGTGGCAGCGCCATGTGCAGCAGCGCCAGCGCAGCTTGCCGCTGGCGACCGCGCCCATGGCCGCCACATTGGCCGCCCCGCGCAGCCTGCCCGCGCTGTGGCGCAGCCTGTGGCAAGGGCGCTGGAACTATGCCTTGGGCGGCCTGCTGGTCGGCCTGATCGCCACCGCCGCCATTGTGCGCATGCGGCCCTTGGGCGTGACGGCCTTGCTGGGCAGCCAGGTGCGTGGCGCGCTGCAAGGGCAGGGCTGGGTGCCTGATCGGCTCAATGGCCTGGATGGCTTTGCCGGCTGCGCCACCTTGCCTGCTGCGACCTGGGCCACGCCCAATGCGCTGGTGCTGCTGGGCTTGCTGGCCGGCGCGTTTATCGCTGCGTTTGCCAGCCGCCAGTTCCGCCCGAGCCTGCCCACTGGGCGTGATGCCGGCCGGGGTTTGCTGGGCGGTGTGCTGTTGGGCTGGGGGGCCATGACCGGCATTGGTTGCACCGTGGGCACTTTGCTGTCCGGCGGCATGGCGGGGGCGCTCAGCGGTTGGGTGTTTGGCGCGGCCATGCTGCTGATGCTGTGGCTGGGGTTTCGGCTGCAGACCTGGTGGACGAGCCGGGCTTGATGGATAGAGCGGTGATATCGCGCTAAAAGCAGCCGGTTTTCTATGGTGTGGTGGTTTAATGCTATTGATTTGATAGTGCATTGAGCCCCTGCGCCAGTCGGCTGTCATACCCGAGCTGTGGTTTTGGCGCTATATTTCCAGTCGCTTGCCACACCCACGGGATCGACCATGCTTTTAGGCCTTGCCGCCAACCGTTTGCACCACCAGAACGAGGATGCTGCGCTGTTCAGTTTTTTGCGCGCCTGCGAGCAGGGGATTCGGGAGCTGAACATCGGCTTTCATGCGGTGGGCCGCACCTATGACGCGATTGCGGCGGCAGAAATGCTCAAAGGCCACAAGGGCATGGTGCGCTACCCCTATGGGCGCGAAGGCGGTTTGATGAAGCTGGTGGCCGAGGTGGTGGGCATGCCGGGCGACAACCGGGTGCTCGATGGCGCCATCTACCTGATCGACCCGGTGGACCCATCGTCGATTTTCCCCGAGGCGCTGGCTTTGAAGCGCCAGTGCGTGATCCACGGCAAACCTTTTATCTCAACCGCAGCCAGCGCACGCGACTGGGTGGAGATGGAGCGCATCCATGCCGGGCTGGCGCCCGACCGCCAAGCCGACCGCCTGCACGACTATGGCAACCAGACCTTGGCGCTGATTGCCCATGATGCGATGAAGCCGGCGATGCTTGAGTTTTGCGAGCGCAATTTTGCGCTGCTCTCGCGCTACCGCCGCCGCGTGGGTACGGGCACCACCGGCCAAAAGCTCAACGAGCTGGCCTGGAGCAAGGGCTGGCCTGCTGACAAGCCCTGGGTGGACCGCTACAACAGCGGCCCACTGGGGGGCGATGCGCAAATCGCCGACCTGGTGCTGGAGCGCCGCTGCCAGCGCGCGATCTTCTTTGAAGACCCGCATGTGGCACGCCAGCATGAGGCTGATATCCAGCTGCTGGAGCGGGCGGTGACGACCGTGACGCAAGAGGTGGTGTGCATGACATCGCCCGCCGTGGCCCAGCGCTGGTGTGATGCGGCTGCGTTGCGGGCCTAGCCTGTACCGTTTCGGCAGTCAGCGCCTACCCACCTCGTTCATGACCTCGTTGGCCACCTCGACCAGGTTCTCATCGGGATCATAAAAATACAGCGATTGCAGCGGCGCCCTTGCGCCCGTGGCGCGCACCGGCCCCTGCACGATGGCGACCTGCTGGCGCTGCAAATGGGCCGCCACATCGGCCAGCGGCATGGCAGTGCGAAAGCACAGATCGGCCGAACCGGGCGTGGCATGCCGCACATTCGGGTCCACCACGGTGCCCACTTCATGCAGGTTGATCTTCTGCCCGCCAAAGTGCAAAGCCCAGCGCCCGGGCTTGAACTCGCGCGCCTCCATGCCCAGCACGCGCTGGTAGAAGGCAAGGGTCTGCGCAATGCTGGCAACGGTCAGCACCAGGTGGTCGAGCCCTTCGACCAGGGCGGGGGTGGCTTCTGTGGGAGGGATGGAATCGGCGATGGACATGGTGTGGCCTGGAGCTGCAATGCCGCATTGTCGGTGCAGACGCAGCCCGGGCCCTGTCATCCTTATTGCATCGACAGCATGGTGGCCTGCACATAGGTGATTTGCAGCCGGCCATCGAGCATCGCAAACGTCGCGACCTCGTCGCTCACCGAGCTGATGGGCTGGCCTTGCAGCGCGGCGTTTTCGCGCACGGTGGCATAGGCGGTGGCGGTCTTGCCGCCCGGGGCCATCTCCACCCGGGTGTTGCTGCGCTCGTGGGAGTAGCGGCTGCCAGCGGCGATCCAGCTGGCACTCATCAGTTGTAGGTACTCACTTTTGTTCAGGCGCAGCGGCTCGGGCATATCGGCATGGCGCATGTCGATCACGACCTCGGCCTGGGGGGCCAGCCAATGCGCAATGGCGGCGCAGTCTTGTTGTTGCACGGCTTGCTCGACCTTGGCCATGGCCAGGTAGACATCTGCTTCGCTGAGTTTGGAGGAGCAGCCAGCCAGGGAAAGGAGCAGGGCGCTGGCGGCGATGGGGGGGAGGAGGGAGGTTTTCATACTGTGTCAATCAGCCACGTGCTTTCGATTGCTTATGTTTATTGAAAACGAGAGGCTAATGCAAAACACATATCGCTGTCTAATTTTTTTACTTGCGCAAAATAGCAAGTGAGCTTTGATATCTCATTCTTTGAATAAGCATTGACCCGCCCCACAATGGCGTATCAACACCGGTAGCCGCCAGGCGGATTCAAGGAGCAGACATGAGCTTTGTGCAGATTGACGATACGACGGGCAGCACGCAGCTGCGCACCGATGCGGCCTGGCTGGAGGCGCACTGGATGCCCTTTACCGGCAACCGCAACTTCAAGGCCAAGCCGCGCATGATCGTGAGCGGCCAGGGCGCCTACTACACCGATGGCGATGGCCGCAAGATTTTTGACGGCCTCTCGGGCCTGTGGTGCTCGGGCATTGGCCATGGCCGCAAGGAAGTGGCCGAAGCGATTGGCAAGGCCGCCTTGCAGCTGGATTACGCACCGGCTTTCCAGTTTGGCCACCCGGCCTCGTTTGCGCTGGCCAACAAGATCAAGGAACACACGCCAGCAGGACTGGACCATGTGTTCTTTACCGGCTCGGGCTCGGAGGCGGCCGACACCTCGCTGAAGATGGTGCGCGCTTACTGGCGCCTGAAGGGCCAGGCCGGCAAGACGGTGCTGGTGGGCCGCGAGAAGGGCTACCACGGCGTGAACTACGGCGGCATCTCGGTGGGCGGCATTGCCGGCAACCGCAAGATGTTTGGCCAGGGCATTGTGGCCGACCACCTGCCCCACACCCAGCCACCGGCCGGCACCTTCCAAAAAGGCATGTCCGATGAAGGCGGCCGCGCGCTGGCCGACAAGCTGCTCGATGTGATCGCGCTGCATGACGCCAGCAATATCGCTGCGGTGATCGTCGAGCCGTTCTCGGGCTCGGCTGGCGTGGTGATCCCGCCCAAGGGCTACCTGGAACGCATCCGCGAGATCTGCACGCAAAACGGCATTCTGCTGATTTTTGATGAAGTCATCACCGGCTTTGGCCGCTGCGGTGCCTGGACCGGTGCCGAAGCCTTTGGCGTGGTGCCCGACATCATGAACTTTGCCAAGCAGGTGACCAATGGCGCCCAGCCACTGGGCGGCTGCGTGGTCACCAAAGAAATCTACGACACCTTTATGGCCGCTGGCGGCCCCGAGTACATGCTGGAGTTTGCCCACGGCTACACCTACTCGGCCCACCCGGTGGCCTGCGCGGCTGGCGTGGCGGTTATGGACATTCTGGAAAAAGAAGACATGCCCGGCCGCGTCAAGGCGCTGGCGCCGTACTTTGAAAACGCCGTGCACAGCCTGAAGGGTGCCAAGCACATCGCCGACATCCGCAACTACGGCCTGGCGGCGGGCTTTACCATTGCCGCGCTGCCGGGCGAGCCGGCCAAGCGCCCCTATGAGATCGCGATGAAGTGCTGGGAAAAAGGCTTCTACGTGCGCTACGGTGGCGACACCATCCAGCTGGCGCCGCCCTTTATCAGCGAAAAGGCCGAGATCGACCGCTTGATCAACGCCCTGGGCGACGCGCTGGCTGAAACCAACTGACGGTGCGCCCCTGGCTGCTGGCGACGGTGACGCACCGGCCAGCAGCATTTTGCGTTCAGACCCGCGCTATTTCGCCCCCCATTTCGAGACATTTCCAAGAGAGACTTTGATGAACCACGACAAGAATGTGACGGCCACGGTTGGCCATTTGATCGACGGCAAGATCGTGCACGATGGCGGCCGCACGCAGCCGGTGTTCAACCCGGCAACGGGCCAGTCGACGGTGAGCGTGGAGCTGGCCAGCCAGGCCACGGTGGAGGCAGCGATTGCTTCGAGCGAAAAGGCCTTCCCCGCCTGGCGCAATACGCCGCCGCTCAAGCGCGCGCGCATCATGGGCCAGATCAAGCTGCTGCTGGAGCAGAACGCCGACAAGATCGCCGCGATGATCACCGCCGAGCACGGCAAGGTGCTGGCCGATGCGCATGGCGAGCTGCAACGCGGTATCGAGAACGTCGAGTTCGCCAGCTACGCGCCCGAGCTGCTCAAGGGTGAGCACAGCCGCAATGTGGGCCCCAATATCGACAGCTGGAGCGAGTTCCAGGCGCTGGGTGTGACGGCGGGCATCACGCCGTTCAACTTTCCGGCCATGGTGCCGCTGTGGATGTGGCCCATGGCCGTGGCCTGCGGCAACACCTTTGTGCTCAAGCCCTCCGAGCGCGACCCGACCAGCGCGCTGTTCATTGCCCAGCTGGCGCAAGAAGCCGGCCTGCCACCAGGCGTGCTCAACGTCGTCAATGGCGACAAGGAAGCGGTCGATACCTTGCTGAAGGACCCGCGCGTCAAGGCCGTGAGCTTTGTCGGATCGACGCCGATTGCCGAGTACATCTACGGCGAAGGCTGCAAGAACGGCAAGCGCGTGCAAGCGCTGGGCGGTGCCAAGAACCATGCGGTGGTGATGCCTGATGCCGACATCAGCAACGCCGTGACTGCGATGATGGGCGCCGCCTACGGCAGCTGCGGCGAGCGCTGCATGGCCGTGCCGCTGGTGGTGGCTGTGGGTGACGAGGTGGCCGACCAGATGATTGCCGGCCTGAGCGCCGAGATTGCCAAGATGAAGGTGGGCCCGGGCACCGACAACGGCAACGACATGGGTCCGCTGATCACCAAGCCGCATTTCGAGAAGGTCAAGGCCTATGTGGACAGCGGTGTGCAAGAGGGCGCCAAGCTGCTGATCGACGGCCGCAGCCTGCAGGTGGCAGGTCACGAGGACGGCTACTTCCTGGGCCCGTGCCTCTTTGACAACGTGCGCCCCGGCATGAAGATCTACCAGGAAGAGATCTTTGGCCCGGTGCTGGGCATTGTGCGGGTCAAGACCTTGCAGGAGGCGATGGACCTGATCAACGCGCACGAGTACGGCAACGGCACCTGCATCTTCACCCGCGATGGCGAAGCAGCCCGCTACTTCAGCGACCATATTCTGGTCGGCATGGTCGGCATCAATGTGCCGCTGCCCGTGCCTGTCGCCTACCACTCGTTTGGTGGCTGGAAGCGCAGCCTGTTTGGCGATCTGCACGCCTATGGGCCTGACGCCGTGCGCTTTTACACCAAGCGCAAGACCATCACCCAGCGCTGGCCCAGCGCCGGCGTGCGCGATGGCGCGGTGTTCAGCTTCCCCAGCAGCCGCTAAGCCAAGGCTTTAAAAGGCGCTGCAGCAGCCTCCCATCCAACGCGATGGGATCTGCTGCAAGTTGGTGCGTTTCTTGCGAAGCTCAGGGCATTGCCCCCAGCCTTCGCACCATGCGCTCCAACACCGCCTCCCACCTGTTTTCTGAGCCCGCAGCCCTGCCTGCGGCCGCAGCGCCATCGGAAGCGCTTTCCGCATCGGCACCCCCCTCCGACAGCCTCTTCAACCTCTCGCTGGCCAAGGGCCTGCAGGTGCTCTGCGCCTTCAATGCCGCGCACCGCAGCATGACCCTGGCCGAGATTGCGCAGGCCACCGGCATGACCAAGGCCTCGGCCCAGCGCTCGGTGCATACCTTGCAGGCGCTGGGCTACATCGGCAAGCACCCGAGCACACGGCGCTTTGTGCTGCTGCCGCGTGTGGTGGAGCTGGGCTTTAACTACCTGGATGCCCACCCGATGATCAGCGCCGCCCACACCTACCTGGCACAGCTGGCGCGGCAAAGCGGCGAGACGGCGACCTTGTCCGAGCCAGCGGGCACGCACATGGTCTACCTGGCCCAGGTGCTGACGACGCAGCACATCCCCGTGCTGACACCGGTGGGCACCCAGGTGCCCCTGTATGCCAGCAGCTGTGGCCGCGCCTACCTGAGCCAGCTGCCTGCGCAAGAGGCCCGCAAGCGGCTGCAGCAGGCGCCCCTGCCCGCCCGCACCCGCGCCACCTTGACGACGGTGGATGCCGTCATGGAGCGCCTGGCGCTGTGCCAGCAAACGGGCTATGCCACCAACTGCGAAGAGCTGTTTCTGGGCGACATGGGCATTGCCGCGCCGGTCTTCAATGCACGTGGCGTGGTCGTTGGTGCCATCCACCTGGCGCCTCCTACCAGCCGCTGGAACATGGCCGATGCCCAGCAGGCGCTGGCGCCGCTGGTGATTGAATGTGCGCGGGCGGTGTCGCAGTTATTGCCTGCGGACTAAAAAAACGCGGAGCCCGAGCGCTCCACGTTCTTCTACCGCTTTGATGGCTTTCAGCGCCGCATCAAGCCACGCCGGCATGCGCCAGCATCGCATGCAGCAGCACATTGCAGCCAGCGGCCAGGTGCTCGGATTTGGCGTCCTCGATCTCGTTGTGGCTGATGCCGTCCTTGCAGGGCACAAAGATCATCGCGGTGGGCGCGACGCTGTGCACATAGACGGCGTCATGCCCGGCGCCGCTGACGACATCCATATGCGCATAGCCCAAGGTATCGGCCGCGCCGCGCACGCTGGCCACGCAGTCGGGGTGGAAGATGCAGGGCGCAAAGCGCACCACCTGGTCGATAGCCACCTCGCACTGGCACTGGGCGGCCAGCTGCGCAAACGTGCTGCGCATGGCCGCGTCCATCGCATCCAGCCCCGCTTGCGAGAGGTTGCGAAAATCCACGCTGAACTTGACCTGGCCCGGGATCACATTGCGGGAGTTGGGCAGCACCTGCAGATGGCCGACGGTGCCGCGCCCGTGCGGTGCCTGGTCCAGCGCGATGCGGTTGACGGCATCGACCATGCGGGCAGCGGCCAGCATCGCGTCATGGCGCAGGTCCATCGGCGTGGGGCCGGCATGCGCGTCCATGCCGGTGACGCTCACGTCATACCACTGCTGGCCCAGCGCGCCGCTGACGATGCCAATCGGTTTGTCATAGGCTTCCAGCACCGGGCCTTGCTCGATATGCGCTTCAAAGTAAGCCGCAAACGCCCCACCGGGCACATCGCCACAGGCCACATCGCCCAGGTAGCCGATGCGGGCCAGCTCATCGCCGACGGTGAGGCCTGCACCATCTTGTTGCGAGCGGATGTGGTCTGCACCAAAAATTCCCGCAAATGCACCAGAGCCCATCATCACCGGCGTGAAGCGCGTGCCTTCCTCGTTCATCCAAAAGGCCACTTCCAGCGGCGCGACGGTCTGTATGCCGTGGCTGTTGAGCGTGCGTACCACCTCCAGCCCGGCCAGCACGCCGTAGTTGCCGTCGAACTTGCCGCCCGTGGGCTGGGTGTCGATATGGCTGCCGGTGGCCACGGCGCGCGCCTGCGCATCGGTGCCGGGGCGGCGGCCAAACACATTGCCCACTTCGTCCACGCGCACCTGCAGGCCCGCGTCGCGGAACCATTGCACGACCTGGTCGCGGCCGGCCTTGTCTTCATCGGTCAAGGCGATACGGCAGACACCGCCTTTGGGCGTGGCCCCAATCTGGGCGAGGTCCATCAGCGATTGCCAGAGGCGGTGTTCATCAATGCGCAGGCTGTCTATTGGGGTCATGCGGGTACTCCTGAAAGTGAGGCGATCAATGCGCAGACCGTTCGCATAAAGCATGCCAAAAATATCGATGAATCAATCACTTGTATCGTTAATCGATATGTGTGATGTGGCACGCAGCTTGCTTTGGACTTGTCATCCCCCACTCCTTGGAAAGGTCCTGTGATGCAAGCGTCTTCCGGTTTCTCCGTCTCCCGCCCCGCGCTCAAAAGCCTGGCTCTGGCTGTCACCCTGGCGCTGGGCGCTGGTGCCGCCATGGCCCAGGAAAAAGTGCTGCGCATTGCAATGACTGCGGGCGATATCCCGCGCACTTCAGGCCAGCCGGACCAGGGTTTTGAGGGCAACCGCTTCACCGGCATTCCGCTGTATGACGCGCTGACCCAGTGGGACCTGAGCAAGGCCGACAAGCCCAGCGAGCTGGTGCCGGGCCTGGCGCTGTCCTGGGAGGTGGATGCCAAGGACAAGACCAAGTGGCTGTTCAAGCTGCGCCCCGGTGTCAAGTTCCACGATGGCAGCGCCTTCACGGCCGATGCCGTGGTCTGGAACGTGAACAAGGTGCTGGACAAGGAGGCCGAGCAGTTTGACCCGGCCCAGGTGGGGGTGACTGCCTCGCGCATGCCCACGCTCAAGTCCGCCAAGAAGATCGATGACCTGACGGTGGAGCTGACCACCAGCGAGCCCGATTCCTTCTTGCCGATCAACCTGAGCAATCTGTTCATGGCCTCGCCCGCGCACTGGGCCAAGAAGCTGGCCGCAGTGCCGGCATCGGTCAGCGGCAAGGCCGAGCGCAGCAAGGCGGCCTGGACGGCGTTTGCCGCCGACCCTTCGGGCACCGGCCCTTTCAAGGGCGCGCGCCTGGTGCCGCGCGAGCGCTTTGAGATGGTCAAGAACACCGGCTACTGGGACCCCAAGCGCACGCCCACCATCGACAAGGTGGTGCTGCTGCCGCTGCCCGAGGCCAACTCGCGTACCGCTGCGCTGATGAGCGGCCAGGTGGACTGGATCGAGGCGCCGGCACCCGATGCAATGGATGCGATCAAGGCGCGGGGCTTCAAGGTGTATTCCAACCTGCAACCCCACATCTGGCCTTGGCAGTTTTCGTTTGTGGAAGGTTCGCCCTGGCTGGACAAGCGCGTGCGCCACGCTGCCAACCTGTGTGTGGACCGCGCCAGCATGAAGCAGTTGCTGAACGGCCAGATGGAGCCGGCGACCGGCATCTTTGAGCCCGGCCACCCCTGGCGCGGCAGCCCCAGCTTTCAGATCAAGTACGACGTGAAGGCCGCGCAGGCGCTGATGACGCAGGCGGGTTTTAGCGCCAGCAAGCCGATCAAGGTGAAGATCCAGACCTCCGCCTCGGGCTCGGGCCAGATGCAGCCTTTGCCGATGAACGAGTTCATCCAGCAAAACCTCAAGGAATGCTTCTTTGATGTGGAGTTTGATGTGGTGGAGTGGAACACGCTGTTCTCGGGCTGGCGCCTGGGCGCCAAGGACCCGGGTGCCAACAAGGCCAGCGCCACCAATGTGACGGCGGCCACCATGGACCCGTTCTTTGCGATGGTGCGCTTTGTCAGCACCAAGTCCTTCCCGCCGCTGTCCAACAACTGGGGCTTCTACAGCAACAAGGCGGTGGATGCCGTGGTGGACAAGGCCCGCACCACCTTTGATGCCAAGGAGCGCGACAAGGCGCTGGCCGAGCTGCACACCCTCGTGGTCGATGAGTCGCCCTTCCTGTTTGTGGCACACGATGTGGGCCCGCGCGCCATGTCGGCCAAGGTCGGCAACGTGGTGCAGCCCCAAAGCTGGTTCATCGATATCGCAACGATGACGATGAAGTAAGCCGGCTGCCCAAGGTGTGCAGACGGCGCCAAGACGCCGCTGCACACCCACCGCATGCCCTGCGCATGCCTCGTCAGTGCGACCCCGCATGGTCCGCTTCTCTCCCCACGAACCTCTGATCCGCCATGCTTGCCTACCTGTTCAGACGCATTGTCTACACCCTGCCCATCATGCTGGGCGTGGCCCTGCTGTGCTTTGCCCTGGTGCATATCGCCCCGGGCGACCCCTTGGTGTCGGTCTTGCCCGCCGATGCATCGGCCGAGCTGCAGGCCCAGATGCGCGAGCTGTATGGCTTTAACCGGCCGCTGCCCGAGCAGTTTCTGCGCTGGGTCTGGCGCGCGCTGCAAGGCGATCTGGGCCAGTCGATTGCCACCAGCCGGCCGGTGACGACCGAGGTGATGACAGCGGTGGTCAACACCTTGCGCCTGGCGGTGGTGGCCACCTTGATCGGCTTTGTGCTGGGCAGCCTGTTTGGTTTTGTGGCGGGTTACTTTCGCAACTCCTGGGTGGACCGCAGCTGCTCCATGCTGTCGATGCTGGGCGTCAGCGTGCCGCACTACTGGCTGGGCATGGTGATGGTCATCATCTTCTCGTCGCAGCTGATGTGGCTGCCTGCCACCGGCGCGGGGCCGGGCGGCTCGGGCGACTGGGCCTGGGACTGGGCGCATGTGCAGTTCATGATCCTGCCGGCCATCACCATGTCGGTGATCCCCATGGGCATCATCGCGCGCACCGTGCGCGCGCTGGTGGCCGAACTGCTGGACCAGGAGTTCATCCTGGGCCTCAAAGCCAAGGGCCTGGGCCACCTGGGCATCTTCCGCCATGTGCTCAAAAATGCGGCGCCTACGGCGCTGGCGGTGATGGGCCTGCAGCTGGGCTACCTGCTGGGCGGCTCCATCCTGATCGAGACCGTGTTCTCCTGGCCGGGCACCGGCTTTTTGCTCAACCAGGCCATCTTCCAGCGCGATCTGCCACTGCTGCAGGGCTCCATCCTGGTGCTGGCCGTGTTCTTTGTGCTGCTCAACCTCATCATCGATGTGGTGCAGACCCTGCTTGATCCCCGCATCGCCCGCTGAGCGCAGATTTCTGGAGGTTCCGTCCCTATGACCAGTCTTTCCCTTCCCGATGCAGCAGCGGCCCAGGTGCAGCCGCTGCCGGCCCAGCGCTCACGCGGCTATTGGTCCTCGGTGCTGCAGCGCCTGCTGCATGACCCGGTGGCGATGGGCGCTGCCGCCGTCATCGTGCTGCTGGTGGCGGTGGCGGTGTTCGCGCCCTGGATCACGCCAGCCGATCCCTACCTGGCCTCGATCCTCAAACGCCTCAAGCCGATTGGCACGGCAGGCCTGCCGCTGGGCAGCGATGAGCTGGGGCGCGACATGCTCTCGCGCCTGATGATGGGCGCGCGCCTGTCGCTGTTCATGGGCATCACCCCGGTGCTGCTGGCCTTTGTGATCGGCACGGGCATCGGCATTGTGGCCGGCTACGCCGGTGGCCGCACCAACACGGTGATCATGCGCACCATCGATGTGTTCTATGCCTTCCCCTCGGTGCTGCTGGCCATTGCGCTGTCGGGCGCGTTGGGCGCGGGCGTCTTCAACTCGCTGGTGTCGCTGACGATTGTCTTTATCCCGCAGATTGCCCGCGTGGCCGAGAGCGTGACGGCCCAGGCCCGCAACCGCGACTATGTGGAGGCGGCGCGCGCCACCGGTGCCAACGCCTTCACCATCGTGCGGGTGCATGTGCTGGGCAATGTGCTGGGGCCCATCTTTGTCTACGCCACCAGCCTGATTGCGGTGTCCATGATCCTGGCCTCGGGCCTGTCGTTTCTGGGCCTGGGCGTGAAGCCGCCCGAGCCCGAGTGGGGCCTGATGCTCAACACCTTGCGCACGGCGATCTACACCCAGCCCTGGGTGGCGGCCTTGCCGGGGCTGATGATTTTCATCACCTCCATCTCCTTCAATCTGCTCTCCGATGGCCTGCGCACGGCCATGGACAACAAGGGTTAAGCGATGCTCCAGTCTTCTTCTCTGGCCCCGGCTGCCACCCTGGCCGCCGATGTGGGCGGCCCGGCCCAGCCGCTGCTGACGGTGCGCGGTTTGACCAAGCATTTCCCGCTCAAGCAAGGCAAGCTGGTACGCGCGGTCGATGGCGTCGATTTTGAGGTGCTCAAGGGCGAGACCCTGGGCGTGGTGGGCGAGTCCGGCTGCGGCAAGTCGACCACGGCGCGCCTGTTGATGCACCTAATGGACCCGACCGCCGGCGAGCTGGTGTTCGACGGCCGCACGGTGGGATCGCGCGACCTGAGCCTCAAGGAATTCCGCCGCCAGGTGCAGATGGTGTTCCAGGACAGCTATGCCTCGCTCAACCCGCGCCTGACCATAGAGGACTCGATCGCCTTTGGCCCGCAGGTGCATGGCGTCTCGCGCAAGGAATCGGTGGCCCGCGCCCACCACTTGATGGACCGGGTGGGCCTGGCGCCGGCCCGCTTTGCCGAGCGCTACCCGCATGAGCTGTCGGGCGGCCAGCGCCAGCGCATCAACATTGCCCGCGCGCTGGCCTTGCAACCGCGCATGGTGATCCTGGACGAGGCGGTCTCGGCGCTCGACAAATCGGTGGAAGCCCAGGTGCTGAACCTGCTGGCTGATTTGAAGCGCGAGTTTGGCCTGACCTATGTCTTCATCAGCCACGACCTGGGCGTGGTGCACTACATCAGCGACCGGGTGATGGTGATGTACCTGGGCCAGGTGGCCGAGATTGGCCCGTCGGATGCGCTGTTTGCCGCGCCGGCCCACCCCTACACCAAGGCCTTGCTGTCGTCGGTGCCGTCGATGGACCCGAGCCACCGCACCCTGGTGGCACCGCTGGCGGGCGACCCGCCCAACCCCATCAACCCGCCCACGGGCTGCCGTTTTCACCCGCGCTGCCCCATGGCCGCGCCGGTCTGCGCCCAGGCCATGCCGGCCGTCACCCCGGTGCAGCTGCACCATGCCGCGCGCTGCCTGGTGCATGAGCCCGGCAGTGGCCACCCCCTGGCCGCCGCTGCGGCGCTGGCCGCCTGAACCCGGAGCACCCCGATGAACACAGTCTCTCCCCCACTGGTCCAGATCCAGGACCTGAATGTGCAGTTTGCCAGCGGCAAGAAAGTGGTCCAGGCCGTCAGCGGCGTGAGCCTGTCGGTCGCCAAGGGCGAAGCGGTGGCGCTGATTGGCGAATCAGGCTCCGGCAAGAGCGTGACCCTGCGCAGCCTGCTGCGCCTGCACCCCGAGCACAAGACCACCATCCAGGGCCAGATGCAGGTCGCGGGCCAGGATGTGCTGGCGCTGCGGGGCCGGGCACTGAACGACTTTCGTGGCAAGACCTGCGCGATGATTTTTCAGGACCCCTTGCTGGCGCTGGACCCGGTCTACCCGGTAGGCGCGCAGATTGTGGAAGCCATTCGCCGGCACGAGCGCGTGAGCCAGAGCCAGGCGCAGCAACGCGCGCTGGCGCTGTTTGAGCGGGTGCGCATTCCCAGCCCTGAGCAGCGCCTCAAGGCCTACCCGCATGAGATGTCGGGCGGCATGCGCCAGCGGGCCATGATTGCGCTGGCCTTGGCCTGCAACCCCCAGGTGCTGCTGGCCGACGAGCCCACCACGGCCCTGGATGCCACCGTGCAGATCCAGATCCTGCTGCTGCTGCGCGAGCTGCAGCGTGAGCTGGGCCTGGGCATTGTGTTTGTGACCCACGATATTGGCGCGGCGGTGGAAGTGGCCGACCGCATTGCGGTGATGTATGCCGGCCGGATTGTGGAAGAGGGCACGGCCGAGCAGCTCATCCGCAGCCCGCGCCACCCCTACACCATGGCCTTGCTGCAAAGCCGCTCGCATGGCGCAATGGAGCGCGGCCAGCCGCTGCAGACCATTGCCGGCGTGCCGCCGGATCTGACCGCCATCCCGCCGGGTTGCGCGTTTGCGCCGCGCTGCCCACTGGCGACGGCCGCATGCCTGCAAGCGGTGCCGGCACCGGTCACGCTGGCGCCTGGCCACCGGGCCCGCTGCGTGCACACTGCGGTATCGGCCGCGTATGCCCCCAACGTTCTGGCTGCGTAACAGCCCATCGTTCTTCTTTTGCTCTGCACTGACCCCACCATGCCCTTGCACGACCCTGCCCACGCCTTTGTTCCTTACCCCGATGTAGCGCTGCGCCACGCGGCCACCGGCCCGCTCAGCGGCCTGTACTTTGGGGTCAAGGATTTGTTCGACATCGCCGGCTACCCCACCGGCGGCGGCAACCCGCTGCTGCTGGCCCTGTCAGGCATCAAGACGCAGACGGCGCCCACGGTGCAAAAGCTGCTGGATGCGGGCGCGGCGCTGGCGGGCAAGACGGTGACCGATGAGCTGGCCTTCTCGATGAATGGCAACAACGCCCACTTTGGCGCGCCGATCAATGGCAGTGCGCCCGCGCGTATTACTGGCGGTTCCTCGTCGGGCTCGGCATCGGCGGTGTCCAACCGGCTGTGCGATTTTGCGCTGGGCACGGACACGGGCGGCTCGGTGCGCGCGCCGGCCAGCCACTGCGGCCTGTATGGCATACGGCCCACGCATGGCCGGGTGAGCCTGGAGTCAGCCCTGGCGCTGTGCCACAGCTTGGACACCTGCGGCTGGTTTGCCCGCGATGCGCATAGCTTTGCCCGCGTGGCCGATGTGCTGCTGGCGCCTGATGCCACGCCCCTGCCCGCCCGCCCGCGCCTGCTGATGCCCAGCGACGTCTGGGCCCTGGTGGACAGCGCCGTGCGCCCCGCCTGGGATGGCGCGCTGCAGCAGATCACGCAGCTGCTGGGCAGCGCGCAGGATTGCGAGGCCGTGCTCGATTCGTTTGATGCGATGTACTGGAGCTTTCGCTACATCCAGGGCCGCGAGGCCTGGATGACCGATGGCGCGTTTATCAGCCGCTATGCGCCGGTGCTGGGCCCGGGCGTGAAGGAGCGCTTTGACTGGTCGAGCCAGGTGACCGATGCCCAGGGGCAGAAGGCCGAGCAGTTCCGCGCGCGCTTCCGCCAGCATCTTGCCGATCTGCTGGGCAGTGATGGCGTGCTGGTGATGCCGACCATGCCCGATATTGCGCCGCTCCGCACTGCCGATGAGGCATCGCTGGAGGTCTACCGCAACCAGGCAGTGCAGATGCTGTGCCTAGCCGGGTTGGCGGGCTTTCCGCAGATCTCGTTGCCGCTGGCCAGCCGTGCTGGCGCGCCACTGGGTATATCGCTGCTGGGGCCGGCAGGCAGCGACCGCAGTTTGATCGCCATTGCGCAGCAGCTCGCCGCTGCTGCTTAGTGGGGTCAGGCTAGGTCAGCAGGCAGGCGGACCTGCAGGGGCGCGCTGATCGCTTCGCAACGGCAATCCAGCGCTTCGGCGCGCCGCTCGATGACGGCAAAATCGCCACCCTCGACTGCCAGCAAGGCATGGTGCCAGGTGCCGGGCGCCAGCACAATCCCTTGGCGGCCGTCGGTGACAAAGGCCTGCAGATCCTCAGCCTTTGGGGCCGGGCCGGCAGCGGCCACCACCACGACAAAGCGCTGGGTGCCGAGCGGAACAAAGCTCTGGCTGCCCAGTGCATGGCATTCCACCTCGGTCACCGCCAGCGGAAACTGCCGTGCCTGCGCACGAAACAGCGCCAGCATGGGCCAGCCGCCTTGGGCCGTCAGCTGCAGATCAGGCAGCAGGTCATAGCGCAGCGCATTGCCCTGGTTGATGGACTGGCTGGGCAAGCTGGGGTCGGCCAGGCCGATCACGGTGCCAAAGGCCGAGAAGTTCTGCGCGGTCAGAGGCCGGGCCTCCAGGATCAGCGCAGAGGGGTGGGCGTTGTGGGTCGTCATGGCCAGCTAGCTAGCAAGGACGGTGCCTGATCGCTGATGCGGCGACCGTCCCCTTTGAACAGCGGCTTCAGGCTCAAGGCTTGCCGTCCGCTTCGTGCTGCGCACCCTTGCTGTCGGTGATGACGGCGCCCATGCCGGCCGAGGGGTTCACGCTGCCGCCTTCGGCTGTCGTGCCGCCGTTGGATGCCTTGGGGTCATCGGCCGAGGCCAGCGGCACGGCGGGGGGCAAGGGATCGTGTTTGTCGGCCTTGGCGTGGGGCAGGACGGCGTGGCTGTCGATGATGGGCGCGTTGAACAGCGGCTTATCGGGCATGGGCTGGCGCGATGCGGCCACCGTGCCTGCTATGGGCTGCATGGGCCCGGGGCGCTGGTCACAGGCGCTGAGCAGGCTGGCGGTGGCAACAACGGCTGCCAGAGCGGCAAGACGGGTTGGAATGGCTGGCATGGGCTTCCCCTGGGGTGTGGTGGTATGAATCCGCCGATTGTCGCCGCAGTCGCGGCACCCAGGTGTCAGCCAATGGCGGAAATCAGCGTTCGCCCAGCAGCGCGAGGTAGGCATTGCGCGTCTCGGGCGACACGCTCTGGATGACCTGCTCATAGGTGGTCTGGTTGCGCAGCTGCATGCGCGCCGAGGCCACGGCCTTGGATTTGCAGTACCAGTGGCAGGTGTGCTGCATCAAATACATCTCGGCCAGCAGGGTGAAGGCGCGTTCCTTGGGGCTGCGGCCCGCAGTGTTGGCCACCACGCGGGCAATGCCATCGGCATGCAGGCGGATGGCGGTGCGCAGGTCAAAGGATTTGCTGCCGCCCTGGAACTTCTCGATCAGCTGCGAGAAGGGAAAGTAAAAGTTCTGGGTGCTGATCTTGAACGTGGCGCCATTGGCCGGCTCGGGCGCCTTGGCCAAGGTGTCGGCAAAGCTGCTGAACTGGCTGGCCAAGCTGTTTTCTACCGTTTGCTGCAGCTCCCAGATTTGCTGCTGGCGGCTGCTGTCCTTCTCGTCCAGTGCCCGCATATAGCTGCTGACCAGGCGCTCCATCAGCTTTTCGATGTCGTAATTACGCAAATATTGGGCCAACAAGGCGATGCGCTGCTTTTGGGCCTTGGCGCGCAGCACATAGCTCACGCCCAAGATGAGAACAACCAGCAGCATTAAATCCATGACAAATGAGGCCTTGCAGGGCCTATATAGCGCAAACGTTGGCCATTGTAGACCTTCGCTTTTGGCCCGGTGCGGCCGCCTGCCTGCATCTATGCGCAAACTGGAAATAGCTATACATCTTTTTCATAGTTCTAGTCGGCTACTGGAATACTTGATTTTGAGCCTGCGCCTAGAATGGTGAGTGCCTGTTCACGATCCCCCCGACTTCGGCCACGGAGATCGCCCAGGTTCCTAGGGAGAGATGCAGAGACTTTCTAGATGCACTGTTGAAACATGCATGCAGATGACAGCATGTTCCAGATATTTATCGTACCGAATGCTGCGTGATGCCGGAGACCGCCATGACTGAGAAGAATTCAACCCCCGCTGCCTTGGACAAACGCGCACTGCTGCGCCAGTCCGCACTGGAGTACCACCAGTTTCCCCGCCCCGGCAAGGTGGCGATTGCCGCGACCAAGCCCATGGCCAACCAGCATGACCTGGCGCTGGCGTACTCGCCCGGCGTGGCTGCACCTTGCGAAGAGATCGTCAAAGACCCGGCTGCGGCCTTCAAGTACACCAGCCGAGGCAATCTGGTGGCGGTGATCTCCAACGGCACGGCCGTTTTGGGTCTGGGCGATATCGGCGCGCTGGCCTCCAAGCCCGTGATGGAAGGCAAGGGCGTTCTGTTCAAGAAGTTTGCCGGCGTCGATGTATTTGACATAGAGATCGACGAAAAAGACCCCCAGAAGCTGGTAGATGTGATCGCCGCGCTGGAGCCAACCTTTGGCGCGATCAACCTCGAAGACATCAAGGCACCGGAGTGCTTCTTTGTCGAACGCGAGCTGCGCAAGCGCATGAAGATCCCGGTCTTCCACGACGACCAGCATGGCACGGCCATCACCGTGGCAGCGGCCATGGTGAACGCGCTCAAGGTGGCCAACAAGCGCCTGGACGAGGTCAAGCTGGTGGCATCGGGTGCGGGTGCAGCGGCGCTGGCCTGCCTGAACTTGCTGCTGGAGATCGGCCTCAAGCGCGAGAACGTCACCGTGACTGACATCGTGGGCGTGGTCTACAAAGGCCGTACCGAGTTGATGGACGAAGATAAGGCACTTTTCGCGCAAGAAACCGACAAGCGCACCTTGTCTCAGGTGATTGACGGTGCGGATGTGTTCCTCGGTCTGTCGGCGGGCGGCGTGCTCAAGCCGGATATGGTCAAGCGCATGGCAGCGCGCCCCATCATCTTTGCGCTGGCCAACCCCAACCCTGAGATCTCGCCCGAGGATGCCAAGGCCGTGCGCGACGACATCATCATGGCCACCGGCCGTTCGGACTACCCGAACCAGGTCAACAACGTGCTGTGCTTCCCCTACATCTTCCGGGGCGCGCTCGATTGTGGTGCGACGACGATCACCACCGAGATGGAAATCGCCGCCGTGCATGCGATTGCCGACCTGGCCCAGGCCGAGCAGACCGAAGAGGTGGCCAACGCCTACGCGGGCCAGGACCTGTCTTTTGGCCCGGAGTACCTGATTCCCAAGCCTTTTGATCCGCGTCTGATGATGAAGATTGCGCCGGCGGTGGCGCAGGCCGCAGCGGACTGCGGCGTGGCTGAGCGTCCTATCGAAGACATGGATGCCTACCGGGAGCACTTGCAGACCTTTGTCTACGCCTCCGGTACGGCGATGAAGCCGATCTTCATGGCGGCCAAGCGTGCGGCCAAAAAGCGCATTGCCTACGCCGAAGGCGAAGAAGAGCGCATCTTGCGTGCGGCCCAGATTGTGGTGGATGAGCGCGTGGCACGCCCCACCTTGATTGGCCGCCCGGCCATCATTGCCCAGCGCATCGAGAAGTTTGGCCTGCGCCTGAAGGAAGGCACGGACTACGACGTGGTCAACGTCGAGCATGACGAGCGCTACCGCGATTTCTGGCAGTCCTACCACCGCATGACCGAGCGCAAGGGCATCACCGTGCCCATCGCCAAAATCGAGATGCGCCGCCGCCTGACCCTGATTGGCTGCATGCTGCTGCACAAGGGCGAGGTCGATGGCCTGATCTGCGGCACCTGGAACAACACCGCCATCCACCTGCACTACATCGACCAGGTGATTGGCAAGCGCGCCGGCACGGCGACCTATGCCTGCATGAACGGCCTGCTGCTGCCCGAGCGCCAGGTGTTCCTGGTCGACACCCATGTGAACTACGACCCGACGGCCGAGCAACTGGCCGAGATCACCATCATGGCGGCCGAGGAGATGATGCGCTTTGGTATCAAGCC
Organism: Comamonas sp. BIGb0152; assembly: GCF_024809975.1. GTDB lineage: Bacteria > Pseudomonadota > Gammaproteobacteria > Burkholderiales > Burkholderiaceae_C > Comamonas. The sequence goes on along the minus strand of NZ_JANUDY010000005.1, from coordinate 10,489 downwards.
CAAGGCCGCGCTGCTGTCGCATTCGAACTTTGGCTCCAGCAACCAGCCTAGCGCTATCAAGATGCGCCAAACCCTGGAGCTGCTGCGCATCCAGGCCCCTTGGCTGGAAGTGGACGGCGAGATGCACGGCGATGTGGCCCTGGACCAGAAGCAGCGCGCCAGCATCATGCCCGAGAGCCCCCTGGTGGGCAACGCCAACCTGCTGGTGCTGCCCAATATCGATGCCGCCAATATCAGCTACAACCTGCTCAAGACGGCAGCCGGCGGCAATATCGCCATTGGCCCTATCTTGCTGGGTGCCGCCCAGCCGGTGCACATTTTGACCCCTAGCGCCACAGTGCGTCGCATTGTCAATATGACAGCGGTTGCCGTCGCTGATGCGAATTTTGCGCGATGATGAAGGCATTTGTAGCCAAATTGGCTTAAAACAGCTGCGCTTGCTGCCCTAAAATACCAAGGAGCCTGCTCAAATTTTGGGCAGGCTTCTTGCATTTTGGGGGGCAATCCGTCACACTCACCCGCTGAACTTTCGGAGCAGTCCGTCGTTCTGAAAGGTTTTGTAGATGCTAAATGCATGGGCTTTTCTTGCCCGCCAGTCTGTGAAGGCTGGTGTGGCCGCTGCGGTGATGGCCGTGGTGCCGCATGTTGCGCAGGCGCGTGACAGCCGGTCTGCCGTTTTTGACGGGCCGGAGGTGGCCCTCGCAGATTTGCCCGCCCAGGGGCGCAAAACCTATGCGCTGATACACAGCGGTGGCCCTTTCCCCTATGACAAAGACGGCTCGGTGTTCGCCAACCGCGAACGCAACCTGCCCAGGCACCAGCGCGGCTACTACCGGGAATACACGGTCAAGACGCCGGGTTCCCGCGATCGCGGGGCGCGCCGCATTATTTGTGGTGGCCAGGTCGTCACAATGCCCGATACTTGCTATTACACCCAAGATCACTACAGCAGCTTTCGACGCATTGTGAATTAGGCCGTCAGATTCCTCCTATGTCGCTTTTCCGCAAGAGATGTCTTGCGCAGAGTGATGTGCCAAGTCAACAATGCCCAATGAGCCCCAGGGATGGGGCATGGTTTTTAAAAAATGCTAATGGAAAGAGCAACGGAGATGGACACTCCACTTCGTCAGGTACAAGATACATCGCTGCGATTCGTGCGTCCCAACATCGTGCAGGCCATCCGCGCCTACCGGTTGGAAGACCTGCGCGATGCAGCCCATAACCTGGGACAGCATTTTTTGTACGCCAATCTGGCCCATGCCTTGTCCAAGGCCGATGTGCTGGAGCTGATTGGCATGCAGTTTTACTTTCCATCGCACTATGGCAAGAATTTTGATGCGCTGTTTGACTGCCTGACCGACCCCCTGCACAAGAGCGGCCCCCAGCCTGGCTTTGTGGTGGTGCTGGACCAGATCCCCACTGCGATGAAGTTTGACCGCGAAGCGCGCGAGCAGCTGCTGGATGTGTTCCGCGATGCGGCCGAGTACTGGGCCGAGCGCAAGGTGCCGTTTCGCTGCTTTTACTCTTTCCTCTGATCGGTTTTCCATGAAAAAACGCCCGGTTTTTACCGGGCGTTTTGCTTTGTGGGCTGAATGCTGCGCTGTGGAGGCTTGCGCTCAGGCTGTCTTGGGCCTCGCCGACAGGCTGGCGGCGAGCTGCTCGTACTCGGCCACCGGCACTTCTTCGGCGCGGCGCTGCGCATCAAAGTCGCCATTAAAGCCTTTCTCATCGAGCCACTTGCCCAGGGTGTTGCGCAAGATCTTGCGGCGTTGGCTGAAGGCCACGCGCACCAGCTCTTCGAGCAGCTTGGCATCGAGCTGGGCGGGCTGTTCGCGCGGGACCATGCGTACCACGGCGCTGTCGACCTTGGGCGGCGGGTCAAAGCTCTCAGGCGGCACAAAGAGTACGTTGGCCATCGCATAGCGCCACTGCAGCATGACGGTGAGGCGCCCGTAGTCTGAGGTGGCCGGCTTGGCCACCATGCGGTCGATCACCTCTTTTTGCAGCATGAAGTGCTGGTCTTCGACCACATCGACCTGGTCGAGCAGGTGGAACAGGATGGGGCTGGAGATGTTGTAGGGCAGGTTGCCGGCCACGCGCAGCTTGGCCACGCCCAGGCGCTGGGCCAGCGCGCGGAAATCCACTTTCAGCACATCGGACTCGACCACATCAAGCTGCGGGTGCGTGCGCAGGCGCACGGCCAGGTCGCGGTCGAGCTCGATGACGCTGAGCTTGCCCAGGCGTTCGACCAGGGGCTGGGTCAGCGCCATCAGGCCGGGTCCGATCTCCACCACCGTTTGGCCAGGCAAGGGGTTGATGGCGTCAACAATCGCGTCGATGACGGCGCGGTCGGTCAGAAAGTTCTGGCCAAAGCGTTTGCGGGGAATGTGTTTCATGCAATGACAAAGCGGTGCGAAAGCACCGCTCTTAGAGTTGGAGTCCCTGGGCCGATGATGGCACTGCCGCAGCGCCACAGCGCTGGGCAGGGTCATGCGGCACCGCAGCGGCCATGGCCGGGGAGAGATTACTGGGGAGGTTCGCGGTATTCCACGTAGGCACGTGCGCGGGCCTCTTGGGCCCAGGTGCTGAATGCCTGCTCCAGCTTGTTTTCGCGCACGATGGAGCGCACCATGTCGCGCTGCTCACGCTGGTTGAGCTTGGCCTCGCGGCGCTCGAGCAGCTGGATCAGGTGGATGCCGAAACGGCTGGCGATTGGCGGGCTGATCTCGCCGGGTTGCAGCGCGTTGAGCGCTTCTTCGAATTCGGGCACGAACTTGCGCGGGCTGGCCCAGCCCAGGTCGCCGCCTTCCTTGGCGCTGCCGTCTTCCGAGTAGCGGCGTGCCAGGTCATCAAAAGTGTCCTGCTGGGCCAGCACGCGGCGGCGGTAGTCTTCGAGGCGTTCGACGGCCTGGGCCTCGCTCAGCTGGGCGCTGGGGCGCAGCAGAATGTGGCGTGCATGGCTTTGGGTGACGATGGCCGGCACTTCGCCGCTGCTCTTTTCCAGCACCTTGAGGATGTGGAAGCCTGCGGGCGAGCGCACCGGGCCGGCAATGCTGCCCACGGCGGTGGACTGGGTGGCCTTGACGAACAGCTCGGGGTAGCGGTCAGCCGGGCGCAGGCCCATGGGGCCACCGCCCTTGCCGTCGGGCACGTCGGAGAACTCGGCCACGGCGGCCTGGAAGTCTTCGCCAGCGCGGATCTTGTCGGCCGCCTGCTGGGCCTTGGCCTGCAGCTGCTTGACCTGCGCTTCGCTGGCGTTTTCCGGCACGGTGACCAGGATGTGGCCCAGGTTGAGCTGGGTGACCGCATTGGCCATGCCGGCCTTGGCCTTTTGCTCGCGCAGGTACTGGTCGATGTCGAGGTCGCTCACGCGGACCTTGGAGTCGACTTCCGCCTCGCGCAGTTTTTGGATGACCAGCTGCTTTTTCAGATCGGCGCGGAACTGCGTCTCGCTGATGCCTTCGCGCACCAGGCGGGCGCGCAGCTCGGTCATGGTCATGCTGTTTTGGCGGGCCACGGACTCTTCGGCCTGCTGCACGGCAAAGCTGTCGACCTGGAGGTTGCGCTCGGCGGCCATCTGCAGCTGGATCTTTTGCCCAATCAGCATCTCCAGTGCCTGGCGGCGCAGGGTGTCGGCCGGCATGTTGCTGGCTTCGGCCTGGGCGCGCAGGCGTTCGACCTGCTGCTGCACCTCGACATTGGTGACCGGCTCGGAATTGACGACCGCGACAATGAAGTCCGCGGAGCGCGGGGCTGCCGGTGCGGCGGCGGCTGTGGCAGCAGCGGCGGCAGGGACTCGCATACCAGCGCGGGCCTTGTCGTTGCTAGCCTTGAAGCCTTGCGCCGCGCTGGCGCCGGCCAGCAAAGCCAGGCCGCAGGCCACGCTCAAAGAGAGGATGCGTTGTTTCATGGTCAGGGAATGCTTCAATCGTAATTGCTGAAACGGCTGGGCACCGCAGAGCCGTTGCTGCTGGACAGGGACTGGTAGCCGGGCACGTTTTCGCGCATGCTGGCCAGCGGGTCCGCGCCCAGGGTGAGTTTGGTCAGGCCGGTAAATTCCATCTGGAACAGCAGCTTGGTGTTGGACTGCACCAGCGAGTTCTGCAAGCGCTGGAGCACGATACGGCTGCTCCAGCAGCATCCGGCGTATTCCACACCGACCACAGAGTCCACCAGTTTCTTGTCGCGCATGCTGTAGTTCAGGCGGCCCACAGTGTACCAGCGGCCTTCGCCCTTGGCCTTTTTGCCGCCGGAGCCAAAGATTTCATCGACGGGCCACTGCCAGCCCAGGTCCATCTGCTCGCTGTTCTGTGCCTGGTAGCGGTAGGCCAGCGCCAGGGTTTTGTAGTCGCCGGGTTTGTAGCGTGCCTGCATGGTCGAGCGCACCGAGCGGCCGCTGTCCGGGTTGAACTGCACCGTGGTGTCAAAGCCCCACTTGGGCGTCCAGTTGATCCCCGCGCCCAGCATGATGTCTGACCAGCGCTCGTTGACCGGGCTGGCATTGGGCATGACCACCTGCTGGTCAGAAAAGCGCAGGCGCTGGGCGATGCCAAAGCGGGCGGCCTCCATGCCGGTGTCGGCATCGAGAAAGCGCGTGGTGGCGCCCACGGTCAGCATGTTGTTGTCGGCGATGCGGTCATAGCCGCTGAACGAGTTCGAGCTGAAGATGGTCGCAAAGCTGAAATCATAGGGCGCCGTGTCGTAGACGGGCACCATGCTCTGGTCGCGGTAGGGCGTGTAGGTGTAGAAGGCGCGCGGCTCCAGCGTCTGGATCAGGTTGCGGCCAAACAGGCGCGTGCTGCGCTCAAAGGTCAGGCCGCTGTCCAGGCTGACGGTGGGCACGGTGATGCTGGCGCTGTTGACGGTCGCGAAGCGCGAGTTGTCAAAGTTGTAGTGGCGCGTGTTGAGCATCAGCTTGGGCGTGATGTAGCCCTGCGGCGCAATAAAGGGCCGGCTGATCTCTGCCTGGATATAGCCACGGTCGGCATTGGGCTGGTTGAGCAGGGTGGAATCGGCGCGGAAGCGCGTGGCATCGGCCTCGATCGAGGCCTCCAGCCCCAGGGGCAGGTCTTGCGGCGTGTAGCGGTACTGCAGCTGGGGCATGCGGTCGTACGGCGGCACGATGGGCGAGAGCGGGTCCTGCAGGGTCTGCCACTGCTGGGCGCGCAGCAGCAGGCTGTGGTCGTCGCGCGACCAGCTGGCCGATGCCTCGCTGTTGAGCAAACGCTCGTTGAGCTTGTAGCTGTTGCCCTGGAAGTCGCGCCAGTAGTCCGAGTCGCTGACCCGCTTGGCATTGATGTTCAGCCCCAGTCCGCCGATGGGCGTGTCGATGCTGCCGTTGTGCAGCCACAGCCAGGACCAGCGGTCGCGGTCGCGCAGGCGGTCGCCCGGCATGTACAGGCCCGCCAGGGTGCCGCTGTAGGTGGGCTCCAGGTAGCGGAACTCACCACCCAGCGCCAGGCCGCGCTTGACCATGGCCGTCGGCGTGATGGTGGCATCGCGGTTGGGCGCAATGTTCCAGTAGTAGGGCTGGGCGTAGGTAAAGCCGCTGTCGCTGTCGAGCGACATGGTGGGCGGCAGCAGGCCCGATTTGCGCTTTTCCGACAGCGGAAAGCTCATCTTGGGGATGGGGATGATCGGCACGCCCTTGAATTCGAGCACGCCGTTCTCGGCCACGCCGACTTCTTCGAGGTTGTCGATGCTGATTTTTTCAGCACGGATGATCCAGTCGGGCTGCCAGCTGGCCTCATCGTTGCGCTGGCAGGTGGTGTAGGTGCCTTCGTGGATCACCGAGCGCTCACGGTCGATGAAATCCACCCGGGAAGCCACGCCATAGCCATTGTTGGGCAGCAGGCGGTAGTTGGCGTCCTTGAAAAAGCCTTCGTTGGAGTCCAGCTGCATCTGCAGCTCGCTGCCGTCAAACACGCTGCCTGCGCGGTTGATGTGCACATTGCCATCGGCATAGGCCGTGTTGCTGGGCTCGTAAAAGCGCAGGCGGTCGGCGCGGATCATGGTGTCGGCCCGGCGCAGGCTGGCATTGCCGGTGACCGTGGTCATGTCCGCCGTCTGGCCCGTCAGTTCATCGCCTTCAAGGAACACCGGCATCTTGCCGCGCTGCTCCGAACTCAGGCTTTCCTGCAGGCGGGGGCTGGAGCGCAAGACCAGACCGGCTTCATCGCTGTCAGCGGGTGTCTGGGCCAGCACGAGCGCCGGCGACGCCCAGAGCATGGCCATGCAAAGCCGGGCAATGGTGGTCGGAGAAAAGCGAGCGGGGCTGCGGGGCAAGGTGTTCGTCGCGCGCGCACGCCCGGCGCAGGCGAGGCCTGCAGGGCGGGGCGAAGCGGGCGCCACATCGGTTAAAGCGTGAATATCCATGGAAAATAGCCACTGTCCTGTGCATCTGCGGTGCATACCTGCACACGGATCTGGATCTGCGCCCCGGCCGGGCGGCAGGGCTTTGTAGAATCTGCATTATCCATGAGCCATCCTATTTCCCCCATGCCTGACCCTATTGCTGCAACATCTGTAGCGCCCGCCATGACTGAAAACACCGCGCAATCTTTACAGGCCGTTACCCCAGTGGTCTGGGCCGATGCGGCCCGCGCTGCCCAGTTTGGCACCTGGTTGGCAGCCACATCGGCCAGCCATGGGCTGCTGCCGGAGACGGTTCGCCTGGCCTCGGCCGATGCCAGCTTTCGCCGCTACCTGCGCGTTGACGACAGCCAGGGCGGCACACGCATCATCATGGATGCGCCGCCGGACCAGGAAAACAGCGAGTCTTTTGTCAAAGTGCAGGCGCTGCTGGCGCAGGCCGGGCTGAATGCCCCGCAGGTGCAGGCATGGGATGCCCCGCATGGCTTCATGCTGCTGTCCGATCTGGGCACGCAGACGGTGATTGAAAAGCTCCAGCCGCCCGATTCCCAGGCGGCTTACGCGTGGTACATGCAGGCGGTGGATATTCTGGTGGACTGGCAAAAGGCCTCGCGCGAAGGCGTGCTGCCCGTGTATGACGAGGCCATCCTGCGCCGCGAGCTGCAGCTTTTCCCCGACTGGTACATCGCCCAGCACCGCCAGGTGCAGCTGAACGACAAGCAGCAAGCGGTGCTCAAGACCGCGTTTGATGCCATCGTGGCGCAGAACCTGTCTGTGCCGCGCGTGTTTGTGCACCGCGACTTCATGATGCGCAACCTGATGGTGCCCACCACGGAAGGCGCGCCGCTGGGCGTGCTCGACTTCCAGGACGCCCTCTACGGCCCCATCACCTATGACATTGCCAGCCTGATGCGCGATGCCTTCATCACCTGGGAAGAGGATTTTGTCGTCGACATCACCATCCGCTACTGGGACAAGGCGCGCAAGGCCGGCCTGCTGGGTGCGGACAGCCCCTCGGGCTTTGGCGCCGATTTTGGCGATTTCTACCGCGCGGTGGAATGGATGGGCATACAGCGCCACCTGAAGGTGGCCGGCATCTTTGCCCGCCTGACCCTGCGCGACGGCAAGCCCCGCTACCTGGCCGATGCGCCGCGCTTTTTGCACTACATCCGCTCCACCGCATCGCGCTACCGCGAGCTGGTGCCGCTGATGCGCCTGATCCACGAGGTGGAAGGCATTGAGGAGCAAGGCGGCTGGATGATGGGCCGGGGTTGAGGCTTTGATGCGCCTGAAACCCAGCCACTCCCAGCAGTCAACTTCTACGTACCGCCATGCCCCGTTTTTATTGCCCCGTTGAGCTGCGCGTAGGCGCTGCGCTGGATCTGCCTGCCGAGGCCGCGCGCCATGTGCAGGTGTTTCGCATGCAGCCCGGCGAGCACATCACCCTGTTCAACGGCGAGGCCGGCAGGCCCGCCGGTGAATATGACGCCTCCATCGTGCAAATGGGCCGCAGCCATGTGACCGTGCAAGTGGAGAGCCACACCGCCATCGAGCGCGAAGCCGCGCGCGCCGTGCACCTGCTGGCCGGCATTACCGCCGGTGATCGCATGGAATGGCTGGTAGAAAAAGCGACCGAGCTGGGCGTGGCCAGCATCACGCCGCTGGAGGCGGAGCGCTCGGTCACCCGCCTCAAAGGCGACCGCGCCACCAAGCGCCAGGAGCGCTGGCAAGCGATTGCCGCCAGCGCCTGCGAGCAATGCGGCCGCAACCAGGTGCCACGCATCCATGCCCCCATGGACCTGGCGCAATGGATCAAGGCTGGCGGCTTGGCCGATGCGCAGCGCCTGGTGCTGTCCTTGGCTGAAGGCACGCAGCCATTGGCCCAGGCGGTGCTGCAGGCAGCCAGCCAGCCACTCGTCTTTCTGTCCGGCCCGGAAGGCGGCTTGTCGCCCGCCGAAGAAGCGCTGGCACGCGGCAACGGCTTTGCGCCGGTCACCCTCGGCCCGCGCGTGCTGCGGGCTGAGACGGCGCCACTGGCAGCTTTGGGTTACCTGGCGGCGCTTTGAGTAAATGATCAGAAATTGCAATGTTCTGCAGTAAATTAACTAAAAGGTCAATGTTGACTTGTTGTTAATGAGAATTTGCCATCAGTCGTTGATGTTATATGTGCCGAACTCAATATATAAATCACCTTCTGCAATGTCTGACTGGTGACTTTGTGAGTTATATAACTCACCTAAGGTTTTGATATTTATTTTGTGGTTTGAGATGTCGATGTCAACTATAAAATCATTTGGGGTAAATCCTAAAGGTTTTATGGAGTAGTCTGTCACATCAAAAAATTCTATTACGCAATTGTCTATGTCAATAGATTCACCAGTGATCCAATGCTTGGTTTCAAAAATAGATATGCTGTCAAATTCAATAGATATTTTTTTGACTAGGGTTTCAAAAATTAATTTGGTTATAGTTCGGTCGCCTAAGTAAATTTTTTGCTTGTCATTGAGTATCATTTTAAGATTTATTCTGTTTCTCAGGCGAGGGTTGTTTGATGTGATGAGTATTTTAAATGAGTTCAATTTATTGATTCATCTGACGATCCTTGGTATTGCAAGCATCATGTGTTTGATCGAACCCCAGATTTGAAGATCTTATCAATAAAGATGTTGTTTTTTATGTCATTGTCTTTATTCATTTCGTGCAGTGTGGAATTTATTATTTTTTCTTTGTAATTTTAATTTTATTAAAAATAAAAAAGAACAATATTAATATATTTACAAAAGAAAATGTTTCGATATAAATTTTGTATTTTGAATATGGGGCTGTCATGAAAATCACACTGCGTAAAGAGACGCAAATTATCAGTACGCATAGTGACTGAATCCGTTCTTTTGCTTTTAATCTAAGTAGTATGAGTATTGCAGCCCAGAGAAATGCCATTAATGTAAGAGTTGCGGAATACAGTATCGTTACGTCACCTGAGGCATAAGCGTAAGCAGGGGATATTGCGAAAACGAGAATTAATTTGTTCCGGATTATTTTCTTAGTCGCATGGGCATGAGAATCCATTTATGTCTCCTTTTTGAAATGCTTCCCATGCTTTTTGGGTAACTCTAAATAAAGCGCTGTTTTGATCGGGTAAGGTCACTTCTTTAGCTACATGAGCAATCTTCTCGGATTCTGTTTCGTCGCCTCTCCACTCCTGAAAACCTGAGTGAGCAGGAGACGTTGCATCTTGAATTGCGTGCAGTGCGGCTCCGAAGTGAAAAAATGCAGCATCCATGTTTCCTGCTGATTTTGCATTTAGCGCTTTCTGTGCTTGTTCCTTTATATATTTGTTGGTTGCTTCGCATGCTTGCGCTTTTGATTGGCCAGGACTTCTCATCGCATGCATATGCGTAAATTCTAACGTTTGATGTTGTGCGCTGTCAGCCCAAACATGTCCTCTAGCCACTGCAGATAGTTGTGATTGTGTGATTTCTTTTCCAAAAACTAAATAGCCTGCTCTTTGGTGCACATAAGCACCCCATTGAGAGGCCCATAAGCCCAATGGATCGACTGACGTTATAGGGTTTTTGGGATAATTTGTCAGATTCACCCCGCCCCTAAAACCAATCGGATCTTGATTGACATACTGGCTGATACACGAGTCGTAATACCGATACCGGTTGTAATAAAGCCCCGTCTTCCCATCCGCATGCTGCCCCGGCAGCCGAATCGGCTGGTACAAGTCTCCCGGGTTATGCTCTGCCCGCACATTGCCCCAAGCGTCCAACTGAACTGCCCAGTCCAGCCGGCTGTCTTCCCGGATCAGAGCATTGGGCGTTCCCAGGTGGTCGCAGAGGTAGTGGCGGATCTCGACTTTTTGTGCAGCTTCTTTGCGTTGGTCGCTCAACGTTTGCTCGTACTCCTGCAGCTGCTCGCGCATAAAGATCTGCACATCCTTGGACATGGACTTAAAGGCGATGTTCTGGGGCAGAGTGGTGCTGAGTGCTTTGATATCTGCCAGGGCGCTGCGCAAGGCGTCTTGCACCACGCCTGGTGAGGTGTTGGCCAGCAGTGCATCGCCCAGGTCTGGCGCGGCTTTGGTGGCTCTGCGCAGCTGGATGAGTGGGGT
>NZ_JANUDY010000004.1 GCF_024809975.1 Comamonas sp. BIGb0152 | reverse complement strand
CACCGAGAGATCCACCGCCAAGTCCTCACTGATATCAATAGCCAAACACCTGGCGAGAACACCGCCAAACCCCTCTACCGCAAGCTCGGCTGGGATGCAGCTGGGCGCATGGAAACCATGCAGTGGCTGGGCCTGGAGCAAGGCAGTGCGCTGGATGACATGCTCTCCATCCCAGGGGCATCCCAAGGCGGTGGCAACACCCGCCGCGTGCCACCAACGCTGCTCGGCGCCATGAGCGCCAAGCAGTACTACTACGACAGCCTGGGCCAAATGGTTGGCATGCGCAGCCACGCCGGCATCAGCCGCTTTGCCTACGACGCAGCGGGGCGCCTGACAGGCTCCCACACGCCGCATGCTGGCTCGCAGCGCTGGCAGTTTGACCCAGCAGGCAACCGCCTGCCCATCGCCGGGCCAGAGACAAAGCCCGCAACCCCAGACGCCATCACCGGCCACCTTAACGAAACCGACCGCCTGCGTGCCCAACAACGCGCCGCCGCTCAAGCCAACCCCATCACCAAAGAGCAACTGCTGCGCAGCGACTTCAATCCGTTGCAGGCGGATCCTGACCCCAGCAGCAACCAGCCGCTGCACACCAGCAAACGCTGGGCCGGCAACCGCGTGGCCTATTACGAAAACCAGGAAGACGCGAGCAGCCAAGGCGCAAAGATCCACTACGAATATGACAGCCGAGGCAACCGGGTGCAGAGCCTGGACGACGCCACGGGCCGCAAGCTGGAGCTGATGTATGACAGTGGCAACCAACTGGTGCAGGTAATCGTCACAGACAACGAAAAACGAACCGCCCAGCAGTACCGTTATGACGCCTTTGGACGGCGACTAGCCAAATACAGCATGCCGGCCAACTCAGAAGCAGGTGACCTGAGCGAAACAGATTACTTCGGCTGGGACGGCGACCGCCTCATCCACACCGAGCGCTTCAACAGCGCCAACGCCAAAGATGACGACGGTGCAGCCCAACCAGAAGTCATCCACACCATCTACGAGCCAGGGTCGTTTACCCCACTCATCCAGCTGCGAAGAGCCAGCAAAGCCGAACCAGACCTGGGCGATGCACTGCTGGCCAACACCTCACCAGGCGTGGTGCAAGACGCCTTGCGCAGCGCCCTCGCAGATATCAAAGCGCTCAACGCATCCCTGCCCCAGAACATAGCCTTTATGTCCATGTCCAAGGATGTGCAGGCCTTTATGCGCGAGCAGCTGCAGGACTACGAGCAAACGGTGAGCGACCAACGCCAAGAAGCGGAGCAAAAGGTAGAGATTCGCCACTACCTCTGCGACCACCTGGGAACGCCCAATGCGCTGATCCGGGAAGACAGCCGGCTGGATTGGGCGGTGCAATTAGATGCCTGGGGGAATGTGAGGGCGGAGCATAACCCGGGGGATTTGTACCAGCCGATTCGGTTGCCGGGGCAGCATGCGGATGGGGAGACGGGGCTTTATTACAACCGGCATCGGTATTATGAGCCGGGAGTAGGTGATTATATTAACCAAGACCCAATCGGTTTGCTTGGAGGACTTCATTCGAGTGGGTATGTTCGCAATCCATTAACGAAATATGATTCTTTAGGGCTGATAGAAGAGATTGCTCACATTTGGAATATTGGGCCATTAGATGCATGGAATACTAGAGCTGATAATTCAGAAGCATTTAAAAGGTCTAAAGAGAAATTCGCGATTCACGAGCTTCATAATGGGGTCGGAGATGCATTCAGACACTGCTACTGGTCCTGCATCATGAGTCTAAGAATGGGTGTTGAACAGGCAAAAAAGGTAGGTGATACCCATGAGGTATACGGGACCCAAAAACGTAAACAACCTGAAAAAGAAGAAATTATGGATTATCACAACAATAGCAAAGGCCGTGAGTGTTCAGCTTTCTCGGATGATAAAAATGATTGCGAAATGAACTGCGATGAGAAGTTAGGGAATGGGGAGCTTTGGTTCATTGATGAAACTACTGGTTTGCTTGATACAGCAATAAAAATACCATGAGAATCTTAAATAATACTTTATATATTTTCCTTTGCGTTTTGATTATTTTGATCCAGGGCAGTAGGGAAATCAAAGTTAAATATGATTACATTTGTGTATTCCCTCCCTATACTCCAAAAGAATATGTTGAAAAAGAAATAGGAATGTATGTGCCCCTTGGTAATTATTTGCGTTTTTTTGAACCTTCGTCCGATGATGGATTGATTACGCGGGCGGCGATTTATAATCAGAAGCTAATTTATATTAAAAATGAGATAAGAGAAGACGGATTAAAATATGAAGCCGGTTGTTGGCGCAATGATTGATTGCCAAAATGCAATTATGTGTGCGCTATCCTTGCCCGTCTAGAACAACAACGCTGGATATGCCTGCATCTTATAAGTAGTAGTTAGGCACGTGTGTTATGGCTCAAACAAGGTTGAGAGCATCGAGTGGTGAGCTATTTGGTACGGAAAGATATGCATCATCTATAGGTGCATTCCCGAGGAATATTTGGGTGCGTCCAGAGGCAACCGTTCCAGTGACCATAAACAATACGGCAGGCTTTTATAGGTTTGTGCAGCCCACATTGGGCGGGGCAGTTCAACTCGGAGTAATTAATGTAGCGTATGGAATATTCGCAAATAGAGATAAATTGGACTGCCCGTGCAAATGAAAATTTAATTGGAAGATAATGAAAATCAGTAAAAAGAAATTTTCCCTTTTGAAATCATTAGGGGTGATCGTCGGAGTTGCATATTATTTCGCTGGAGCCATAATGGGTACTATATATGATAGTCTATTTTGCTTTCTTCTTGGTTGTTTTATGGCGTGGCTAATTAACTATTGGCTGATTAGAGGCGTATTAATTAAATTTACTGATGAAGAGGATGGGGTTAGCTAATGTCGCAAATGAATTATCTAGTACCTTGGATAACGGCCACCAGCTGGATGAAGCCTTGGCGGGCGAGGCCCCCTCGACACTTGACGAGACATTGTATGTATGAATAAGCATATTGTCTCGGTAATCATTTTGTTAATTTCTGGCTTGTCTAATGCCAAGGAATGGCTTTATTTTGATATCAAATATCCAGAAAATCAATTTCTCTTGAGCGACAATCCTCGGTATAGCGCATGGTATCACTATGTCGGTAATGTTGAATTTTGTCCGAAAACTAATGGTTTTTATTGTTTTAATGCGGATAATTTTAAGTTTGCGGTGCCAAAAAAATTAAATAGACATATGGAATCTTGGGTTTTTGATAATGTCAAATACACTATTTCAGGAATAAGTAGTAGATCTATTTTAGGTAAAAAATATCTCGCTTACTTGATCGATAGGGAATTCGAGGTATATAATTTGAGATTTGTTTACACTGAAGAGGCTGGTCTCATTGCGATCACGACTATAGGAGAAAAGCAAGGAATTTTTTTAATGTTGGCTGGTAAGTGCGGATATGCAGCGCCAGCCGCATGCTACCGAGAAAAATAAAGGCTGATCTGACTTTGTTGAAATTTGAGCATCTAGAAGTGGATCTAAAACCATGAAGTGGATTTTTTCATTTTTAATAGTTATCCAGTCCATTAATTCCTATGCGAATGTAAGTTTCGACTTGCGTATTGAAAAATGCACGAAAGATGAAGTGGTGGTCAAGCATGTGCTTCACGCAGAGAATGAAAAATCTCTACATGTCTATGAATTGGCTATGCCTTGGTCTTTTGGGGATTTTGGTGTAAATTATAATATTTTCCATAAGAAAAATGATGTTTATACAAAAATACGGCAAGATTACTTTGCGTCTCACTCCGTGGATGTGCTGAATCTGAGTGGGCGAAAAATAAGTAAATTCGTGGAAATCTCAAGTTTTTTTGGAGGCATGCGTGATGTTCTTGAGTGGCAAGATTTGTATGTCTACTGGACTTATCATTTGATAAGTCAAGACGCATCTTATAGAAAAAGATTTGAAGGATTTTTTATAATTCCTAAAAATTGTAAATTTTAAAAAGGTAGCTTTGCGTTTTATTTTTTGAGGGTGATGCTTATCTCAGACCGCTTGCATGTCCTATCGCTTGGCAAAATGCAACATAATGGCGCAGATGCTGATGGGCTACGTAGCCTTATTCATCCAAAACTGTCGCAATCAGCGCTGCAAGCAAAACGTGCATGGCGGTCATGGAGCAAGGGTATCAAACGCACCTTGAACGGTTCAATAAGAATGATCATTCTGCATCCGGCAGCAAGCGCGTATATCCAAACGCAGCCGTAAAGCCGAGATCGCTCGTTACTCCCCGGCCGCCACATATTCCAGCCGGTAGTCACTCTGCACAAACCCAAAGTCATAGCTCCGCGTCTGCAGATGCTGCGCCGCCACCGTGTTGCAGTCGTCGGCCAGGGGCCCGAACAGCGGCAGGCCGCTGCCCAGCAGCACGGGAATGCGGGTGATGGTGATCTCGTCAAGCAGTCGTGCATTGATGAAGGACTGGATCAGCTGCCCGCCATCGACATAGGCTGCGCGCACGCCGTTGGCGGCCAGATGGGTGCTGAGGGCGGGGAGGCTGTCTTTCCACAGCTGGGCAGTGGCAGGCGCGGCAGCGGGCAGGGCGCTCCACTGGCGGGACACTACATAGACCGGCTTGTCATACGGCCAGGCGCCAAAGCCCAGCACGGTCTCAAAGGTTTTGCGGCCCATCAGGATCACATCGATGCCGGCCATGTACTGCGCGTAGCCGCAATCTTCCCCCTCGGGCACGGTGGCATTGGCCGCATCGAGCCAGTCCAGGCTGCCATCGGTTTTGGCGATAAAGCCGTCGATGCTGGTGGCGATAAAACTGCTGCATTGCATAGTGATGTCCTGGTGAAAATTCATACGGAAATCGTGAATTTTAGGAAGCTTGCTAGGGCCTTATGGTTGAAATACCTGTTTTTTTCACAGTATTTACCCCTCCATCTAAGAATTCGATTTGTATATCAAACCATCCATATAAAACATTGGACGCGAATCGTTGACGACTGCACCATGCAAGCTCGGACCCGGAGAGGTTTGACTAAAAACAGGAGACAAAAGCATGCAACGACGCCAATGGTGGGCGACCCT
This sequence comes from Comamonas sp. BIGb0152, assembly GCF_024809975.1. Taxonomy (GTDB): domain Bacteria; phylum Pseudomonadota; class Gammaproteobacteria; order Burkholderiales; family Burkholderiaceae_C; genus Comamonas. Next base: position 452,809 of record NZ_JANUDY010000004.1, on the reverse strand, counting down.
CGCCCTGACTGCCCTCGCCACTGCAACCATGGCAGCCAGTGCCAGCGGTGCGCAGGGCAGCTACCCCAATGCACCGATCACGATGATCGTGCCCTTTGCGGCAGGCAGCGGCACCGATGCCGTAGCCCGGGCGGTGGGCCAAAAGCTAGGGGAGCGCCTGCAGCAGCCGGTGATTGTGGATAACCGCGCAGGCGCCAATGCGCAGATTGCGGCGGGGCTGGTGGCCAAGGCCAAGCCCGATGGCTACACCTTGTTCATGACGACCAATACCTCGCATTCGGCCAACCCCTGGCTGGTCAAAAGCCTGAAGTACGACCCGGTCAAGGATTTCACGCCGATTGCCCGCGTCGGCGAGCTGCCGTTTGCACTGGCGGTGCACCCTTCGGTGCCGGCCGATTCGGTGCAGGCGCTGATTGATTACGCCAAGGCCAACCCGGGCAAGCTTTCGTATGCGACGCCCAACAGCACCTCGCTGGTGGCGTCCGAGACGCTGCGTTTTCTGTCCAAGACCGATATCGTCGGCGTGCCCTACAAATCCAGCCCGCAGGCGCTGACCGACCTGATGGGCAACCAGGTGCAGATGTATGTGGTGGATCTGGGATCGGGCTGGAGCATGCTCAAGACCGACCGGGTGCGTACCCTGGCTGTGACCGCCGCCAAGGGCAGCAAGATCCTGCCCAATGTGCCGCCCATCGGCAAGACCTTGCCGGGCTTTGACATCACCTCCTGGAATGGCATTTTTGCGCCTGCGGGCACGCCCCCGGAAGTGGTCAACAAGATCAACACCGCCTTGCAGGCGGTGCTGGCCGACGAGGCCGTGCAAAAGCAGCTCGAGCAGATCGGCTTTGAAGTCTGGCCTACCAAGACGCCGCAGGAGTTTGCCCAGTATGTGAGCGAGCAGCTGGCGTACTGGGGGCGCTTGGTCAAGCAGGCCGATATCCCTGCGCAATAAGCGCTGCAACGATTTGCACAGATACCTTAATGCCGCTGCAGCGCGCCATAGCCCCTATGGATGCAGCGTCCCTTGAACCCCTCTCACGATGAACGCAACACGATGACTTCGCGCTACCTGATCCGCGCCTCCGAGGTAGAGGCTTACAGCCCGGCCAACCATACCGGAACCATCAACCGCCGCCTAGTGAGCCAGGCCAATGTGGGCGCCCAGCACATGGAAGTGGTGCTGGGCGAGATTGCCAAGGGCGGCGGCGCGCTGCCCCATGCCCACCCCGGCATGGAGCAGGCCTGCTACTTGTTGGAAGGCACGGCCCATGTGGAGGTCGAAGGCGAGAGCTTTGAGATGGTGCCGGGCGATACCTGCTTTTTTCCGGCCGACAAGATGCACATCTTCCAGACCACCAGCGACACGCCTGCCAAGCTGCTGGTGATCTACAGCCCGCCGTATGGCGAGAACCCAGAGCGCGTGCGCCGGCCGGCCTGAGCTGCGATGTGACCCTGCGCCGTGCAAGGCACCGCGCCACTGATTGGATATTGAGGACCGCAAGACCATGGATTTCGCCCTGACCGAAGAGCAGCAACAGATCGTCGACGCCGTCGAGAAAGTCTGTGCCCCGTTTGATGCCGACTACTGGCATGCGCGTGACAACGATGGCGTTTTTCCCGAAGATTTCTACCGGGCGCTGGCCGATGCCGGCTGGCTGGGCATTGCCATGCCCGAGGCCTATGGTGGGGCCGGTCTGGGCATCACCGAGGCGGCCTTGATGATGCACACGATTGCGGCCACGGGCGCCGGCCTGTCGGGCGCATCTGCCGTGCACATGAATATTTTTGGCCTGCACCCGGTTGTGGTCTATGGCACAGACGCGCAAAAGGCGCGCATGCTGCCGCCGCTGATTGCCGGCAAGGACAAGGCCTGCTTTGGCGTGACCGAGCCCAACACGGGGCTCAACACGCTCAAGCTCAAGACCCGGGCGGTGCGCGATGGCGACCACTATGTGGTGCATGGGCAAAAGGTGTTTATCTCTACCGCCCAGCAGGCCAGCAAGATCTTGCTGCTGGCACGCACCAAACCGGTGGAGGAATGCAAGGGCACCGAAGGCCTGTCGCTGTTCTATACCGACTTTGACCGCAGCAAGATCGAGGTGCATGAGATCGCCAAGATGGGCCGCAAATGCGTGGACACCAACCAGCTGTTCATCGATGGGCTGCGCATCCCCGTGGAAGACCGCATTGGCGAGGAGAACCGGGGCTTTGAATACATCCTGCATGGCATGAACCCCGAGCGCATTCTGATTGCCTGCGAGGCCATTGGCCTGGGCCGTGCGGCGCTGGGCCGCGCCACCCAGTACGCCCGCGAGCGCGAGGTGTTCAACCGCCCGATTGGCCAGAACCAGGGCATCCAGCACCCGCTGGCTGAGCGCTGGATGGAGCTGGAGGCGGCCTTTTTGCTGGCGATGAAAGCGGCCTGGCTGTATGACCGGCACCAGCCTTGCGCGGCTGAGGCCAATGCGGCCAAGTTCCTGGGGGCAGAGGCGGGTTATAAGGCTTGCGAGACGGCCATCTTTACCCATGGCGGCATGGGTTATGCGAAGGAGTTCCATGTGGAGCGGCTGATGCGCGAGAGCTGGATTCCGCGCCTGGCGCCGGTAAGCCCGCAGCTGATTCTGTGCTTTATCGCAGAGAAGGTGCTGGGCCTGCCCAAGTCGTACTAGGCGGTGCCATGCGCAGCGCGGTGCCGGGCCATCCCCCTCGCCGGGCGGCCAGCCCGCATTGGCTGGGGCATGATACGCAGATGAAGACCCATTTGCTGCGTTATTTTGTGGTGCTGGCCGAGGAGCTGCATTTTGGCCGCGCGGCCCAGCGCCTGGCCATCACCCAGCCTCCGTTGTCAGTGGCCATCAAATCGCTGGAAGAGGACCTGGGCGTGCGGCTGCTGGAGCGCGATGCCAAGCAGGTGCGGCTGACCGATGCCGGCGCCGCCTTTTTGATCGAGGCGCGCCAGGTGCTCAGCCAGATCCAGCGCGCCGCCGACGTGGCACGCAATGTGGCCCAGGGGCGCCAGGGCCAGCTCGATATTGGCGTGACCGGCTCGATGATCTACCGCGACCTGCCCCATGTGATGCAGGCCTTTGCCCAGCAGCGGCCCGATATCGACATCACCTTGCATGAGATGTCCACCACCGAGCAGCAGGCGGCCATCTTGCGCGGCCAGCTCCAAGGGGGCTTTGTCAATATCATCACGCCCGCGCCGGGGCTGGAGCTGTGGCCGCTGGCCCCCGATACCTTGGTCTGCTGCCTGCCGGAGAACCACCCGCAGGCGCAGCAAGCCAGCCTGGATTTGCGCAGCCTGGCCCATGAGCGCTTTGTGATGTTTGTGCGCGATGTCAGCCCCGCCAATTACGACAATGTGATCGCCTGCCTGCACAACGCGGGCATCCACCCGCGCACCAGCCATGCGGTGCGCCAGTGGTTGGCGGTGATTGCGCTTGTGGCTATTGGCCAGGGCGTGGCGCTGGTGCCCTCGTGCATGCAGCGGGCCGGCATGGCCGGTGTGCGCTTTGTACCGCTGCACAGCAGCCACGGCCAGACGGCGCTGACAGCGGGTGCCTTTGTCTGGCATCCGCAAAGCCGCTCTGCGGCGCTGGATGCGCTGATCGAGGTGGTCAAGGCGCCCCGGCTCGGTTAGGTGCGGCCGGCTAGGTGTGGCCGGCCAGGTGCAGCCTTCTAAGCCTTCAAGAAGAACAGCACCGCCATCACCAAACCGGTCAGCACAATGCCGGCGCGCAGCCACTGCGGCGCAATCTTGCGCGCCACCCGGGCGCCCAGGTAGCCACCCAAGGTGGCAGCGACCATCATCAGCAAGGCCGGCTGCCACTGCACCACGCCGCCGGCGGCGTAGATGGCGACCGCAATGGCGGTGAGCAGCGCAGAGACCAGGTTCTTGGTGCCATTCATCGCATGCAGATTGGTCTGGCCCAGCAGCCCCAGCAAGGCCAGCAGCAAGATGCCCAACCCGCCATTGAAGTAGCCGCCGTAGACCGAGACGGCCAACATGCCCAGCGCGGCCTTGCTGCGCGATGGCGTGCCGCCATGTTGGGCACCTGTGGCCCATTTGCGCAGCTGCGGCCCAAAGGCAAACATGGCGGTCGCCGCCAGCAGCAGCCAAGGCACGATCTTGCGGAAGGCCGCCTCGGGCGTGACCAGCAGCAACGCGGCCCCTGCCGCGCCGCCCAGCAGGGCAAGGGCAATAACGGCCTGCATTGACAGGCCGGGTGGGGCCTGCATATCGTCTTTAAAGCCCCAGGCGCCTGCGGCATAGCCGGGCAGCAGCGCAACGGTGCCGGTGGCATTGGCCACCACGGGTGGAACCCCGGTAAACACCAGCGCAGGCAAGGTCAAAAAGCTGCCGCCGCCAGCAACGGCGTTGAGCGCGCCGGCCACTAGCGCGGCGGCCAGCAAAATCGTGGTGTCGAGCATGTCTCCTCCTGTTGTGGGCACTGCAGCAGCGGTGTACCGCCGCCTGCATGGCCTTTGTGAGGAGGATTCTAGGTAGGAATGGTGCCGAGAAACCGCTGGATTAGTCGCCCAAAAGTCAGCATTGCCTTGAGGCAGAAGCGCCCAATGCGCGATGGCTGACGGCCCAGGCAGGGCTGCGCGGCTTACTTCTGGTACGGATCGGCAAAACCCAGCTCTTGCAGGATGGCCGTCTCATAGGCTTCCATCTCTTCGGCATCCTGCTCACCGGTCTCATGGTCCCAGCCCTGGGCGTGCAAGGTGCCATGCACCAGCAAGTGGGCATAGTGCTCTTGCAGCGATTTGTTCTGTTCCAGCGCCTCGCGCGCCACTACGGGGGCGCAGAGCACCAGGTCGGCCAGCACCGTGGGCTCTTGCTGGTAGTCAAAGGTCAGCACATTGGTGGCGTAGTCTTTGTGGCGGTACTCGCGGTTCAGCGCCTGGCCCTCTTCGCTATCGACAATGCGGACGGTGATCTCGGCATCATCGGCCAGCGCATGGCGAATCCAGCGCGTGACCTGGCTGCGCGTCAGCGCCGCACGGTGCTCGGCCACGCCATCAAAACGGGCAAATTGCAGCGAGAGGGTGAGTTGGTTCAACGCCATGTCGGTCTTTTATTGGCAGGGTTGCGCCCGTGGGGGGGCGCTGGAGGGGATCAGTCGTCGCGGCTGGAGCGGCGCTGCTTGTCGTAGGCATCCACAATGCGGCCCACCAGCGGGTGGCGCACCACATCGGCGGTGGTAAAGCGGTTGACTGCAATGCCCTTGACCCGCTTGAGCACCTGCTCGGCATCGATCAGGCCGCTCATCTGGCCCTTGGGCAGGTCGATCTGGCTCACATCGCCAGTAACCACAGCCTTGGCGCCAAAGCCGATGCGGGTGAGGAACATCTTCATCTGCTCGGGCGTGGTGTTCTGGGCCTCGTCCAGGATGATGAAGGCGTTGTTGAGCGTGCGGCCGCGCATAAAGGCCAGTGGTGCGATCTCGATGGCGTTGCGCTCAAACGCCTTTTGCACCTTGTCGTAGCCCATCAGGTCATAGAGCGCGTCGTACAGCGGGCGCAGATAGGGGTCGACCTTCTGCGACAGATCGCCGGGCAAGAAGCCCAGGCGCTCGCCCGCTTCCACGGCAGGGCGGGTCAGCACAATGCGCTGCACCTGGCTGCGCTCCAGTGCATCGACCGCGCAGGCCACCGCCAGGTAGGTTTTGCCGGTGCCTGCCGGGCCGATACCAAAGGTGATATCGTGCGCGGCAATATTCTCGAGGTAGGTATTCTGGTTGGGCGTGCGGGCGCGCAGATCGGCGCGGCGCGTGTTCAGCACAATGCCATCTTCGGGCGCGGCCATCATCTCGCTGTCGCCCGCCATCATCAGCTGGATCTGGTCCTCGCTGATGGGGCCATCGGCCATTTCGTAGAGCGCCTGCAACAGCTCCAGCGTGTCGCCCGCGACGGCCTTGGGGCCGTCGATCTTGAACTGCTCGTGGCGGTGGGCGATCTTGACGCCCAGGTGGTTTTCGATCTGGCGCAAATGCGCATCGGCCGGCCCGCAGAGGTTGGCAATGCGGTTGTTGTTATGGGGCGTAAAGGTGTGGCGCAGGATCACGCGGTAAATTCCAGTGAAAAATTCAGTATGCTTGCAGGCGGCAGGCGACGCACACAGGGCGGCCGCACACAAGCTACAAGGAAAGATACAAATGATAGGCCGATTGAGCGGAACCCTGGTGGAAAAGAACCCACCCGAAGTATTGGTGGATTGCCATGGTGTGGGCTATGAGGTGCAGGTGCCCATGAGCACCTTCTACAACCTGCCAGCCGTTGGTGAAACCATCACGCTGCTGACGCAGTTTATCGTGCGTGAGGATGCGCAGCTGCTGTACGGGTTTGGCAGCGCCCAGGAGCGCCAGACTTTCCGCGAGCTGATCAAGATCACCGGCGTGGGCCCGCGCACGGCGCTGTCCATCCTGAGCGGCATGGGGGTTGAGGACCTGGCACAGGCGATCTCGTTGCAAGAAGCGGGGCGGCTGGTGAAAGTGCCGGGCATTGGCAAGAAGACCGCAGAGCGCCTGCTGCTGGAGCTGAAAGGCAAGCTGGGCGCAGACATGGGTGCGCGGACGGCCGCAAGCAGCGATGCCCAGGTCGACATTTTGCAAGCCCTGGTGGCCTTGGGTTACAGCGACAAGGATGCGGCTGCCGCTCTGAAACTGTTACCTGCCGACATCAGCGTAACCGACGGTATCAAACAGGCGCTCAAAGCGCTGGCAAAATAGCCCGCGCTGGCATCCTCAGGCAGCTGGACATCTGTTTGGCTGGCTTTCACCATCAATACCAATGAACACGGAGTGGACGAATCCATGAAATATCCCAAGTATGCAGTGCCCGGTCTGTTGTGGACCACGGGCGTGGCGGCGGCACTGGCTTTGGCCGGTTGCGGCGGTGGCTCTGGCTCCGACGACGACAACGGTGGTGCAACCCAGCCCACGGCCTATATCCTGGACTCGGTGGTGCTGCCGGCCTCGGCCATCAAATCGGCCGCAGTAGCGCCGGCATCCTTGGGGGCTTCGGTGCAGACCCGTTTTGTGGTGTTGCCCGAGCTGGAAGCAGAAAAGACCGTCAGCGATACCGGCCCGGCACAGCAGATTGGTACGCAGCGCGCCGTGGCCGCCACCAGCACGGTGGCGCAGACCCAGTCGGCCCTGCAGTGGAGCGCTCTGGCCAATGGCCAGCAAGTGGCCGCCATCAACATCCAGTCGACAGGCGCCTATGGCCTGCGCGCTGGCGTGCTGGTCGACAGCCTGCCCGATGGCGCCAAGCTGCGCGTCTACAGCCAAGAGCACCCCCATGCCATCGTTGAGCGCAGCGGTGCCGAGATCAATGCCCTGCTGGCACAAAACCGCAAGGCCGGCGAGACCGGCGCGGCCGCCAACACCTGGTGGACGCCCGATGTAGGCGCAGGCGATGCGACGCTGGAAGTGGTATTGCCTGCCGGCACGGCAGCCAATGCGCTGCGCATCTCGATCCCCGTGGTCTCGCACATCTACCAGAACCTGTCGCTGCCCACCGAGGCTGAGTTGGCAGAAGCCACCAAGGCAGAGGCCGCCAAAGCGGACACCTCGGCCTACTGCAACCTGGATGCTTCTTGCACCAACAACTACCAGACTGAGCGCAATGCGGTGGCCCGCATGGTGTTCACCCGCTCCGATGGCAAGTCCTACCTGTGTACCGGTACCCTGGTGAACAACACCAAGGGCGACTATGCACCGTACTTCCTGACGGCCAACCACTGCATCTCGACCCAGGCCTCGGCCTCGTCGATGCAGACGGCCTGGTTCTACCGCTCCAGCAGCTGCAACTCCGGCGCGCCCGGTGCCAATGCTGCGCTGCGCAGTGCCGGTGCCACCTTGCTGTACGCCACCAGCGCGACGGATTCGGCGCTGCTCAAGCTCAATGAAATGCCACCGGTGGGCGTGACCTTGGCCGGCTGGGATGCACGCACTGCGGGCCAGACGGGCGATGCGGTCTATGGCCTGCACCACCCCGGCGGCAACCTGCTCAAGTACAGCGTGGGCGCTGTGGCGGGCTATATGAGCTGTTCCTCTGGAGGCGGTGAAGCCATCTCCTGCAGCACCGGCGATGCGAACAGCGGCTTCTACAGCGTGCGCTGGAGCCAGGGCACGACCGAGGGCGGCAGCAGTGGCTCTTCGCTGTTCCGCAATGGCCGCGTGATTGCTACCCTGTATGGTGGCGGCGCCAGCTGCCTGACCCCCAACGCGGCCGACTACTACGGACGCTTTGACAAAGTCTTCAGCAACCGCATCTGGAACTGGCTGGCTAGTTGATAGCGTGAGCGTGTGATTGCGGCCTTGCAGCCGCAGCTTCTGAGGGCCTGTTTGTTGCAGACCCTCAGATTGCCGACAAACCTGCCCGTGAAACGGCAGGTTTTTTTCGTCATGGGAGATGCTGAAAGGCCCAAGTGCCTTTCAGCCAGGGCGGGCGAGGGTGGGCGAGGGTGGGCCAGGGTGGTGCTTGACCACTGGTGCCCGCTGGCCCCCAGGTTCGCCGTATGGACGTGACCGACCGGGCCCGTGAGACGGTCATAGCTAAAAAGACTGCGATGCAATGGCTGCAGCCCACCCGAGGACGCGTTGGATTAAGAGGGAATCTAAATAGTCAATGACTATTATTTTTTGCATTTAGTTTGAAGTTGTTAATTTATTGCTGTTGGGTGATGTGATAAGTCTATGTTTTTATAGTATTTATTGGGTTTTTTGATGGTTACCAATGGAATCGTTGATGACACCTGGCGTCCAGAGAATGAAAAAGCGACCGGTAATCTGGCCGCTCGCAGGCATCTTGACTACCATTTGACGCGGAGTAGACGAATCCATGAAATATCCCAAGTATGCAGTGCCCAGCCTGTTGTGGACCACGGGGGTGGCTGCGGCCCTGGCCCTGGCCGGTTGCGGCGGTGGCTCCGGCGACAACGGCGGTGCGAACCGGCCCACGGCCTATATCCTGGACTCGGTGGTGCTGCCCGCCTCGGCCATCAAATCGGTGGCAGTGGCGCCCCTGCCCTTGGGCACTGCGGTGCAGACCCATTTTGTGGTGTTGCCAGCGCTGGAGGCGCCAAAGACCGTCAGCGATACCGGCCGTGCACTGCAGATTGGCTCGCGGCGTACGGTTGCCGCCACTAGCTCCGTCGCGCAGACCCAGTCGGCCCTGCAGTGGAGCGCCTTGCCCAACGGCCAGCAGGCGGCGGCCATCAACATCCAGTCGACAGGCGCCTATGGCCTGCGCGCCGGCGTGTTGGTCGACAGCCTGCCCGATGGTGCAAAAATGCGCGTCTACAGCCAAGAGCACCCCCATGCCATCGTTGAGCGCAGCGGTGCCGAGATCAATGCCCTGCTGGCACAAAACCGCAAGGCCGGCGAAACGGGCGCTGCCGCCAACACCTGGTGGACGCCTGATGTCGGCGCAGGCGATGCAACTGTCGAAGTGGTGCTGCCAGCCGGTACCTCTGTGGATGCATTGCGCGTTTCGATTCCCGTGGTCTCGCACATCTTCCAGAACTTGTCCTTGCCAACCAAGGCGGAACTGGCCGAGACGGCCAAGGCCTCGGGCCGTTGCAACCTGGATGCTTCTTGCACCAGCAATTACCAGATCGAGCGCAATGCAGTGGCCCGCATGGTATTCACGCACTCCGATGGCGATTCTTCCATGTGTACCGGTACCCTCCTGAACAACACCAAGGGCGACTATGCACCGTACTTCCTGACGGCCAGCCACTGCATCTCGACCCAGTCGGCGGCATCGACGCTGCAGACCAACTGGTTTTACCGCTCCAGCAGCTGCAACTCCGGCGTGCCCGGTGCCAATGCTGCAGTGCGCAGTGCCGGTGCCACCTTGCTGTACGCCGCTAGCGCCACCGATTTATCGTTTCTCCAGCTCAATGAGATGCCGCCTGTTGGCGTGACCTTGGCCGGCTGGGATGCACGCACTGCAGGCCAGACGGGCGAGGCGGTCTATGGCCTGCACCACCCCAGGGGTGACCTGCTCAAGTACAGCGTCGGGGCCGTTACGGGCTATAGAGAGTGCAAACCTGACGGCGAAGACTATGACTGCAGCCCCGGGGATGCGAACAGTAACTTCTACACGGTGCGCTGGAGCCAAGGCACGACCGAGGGCGGCAGCAGCGGCTCCAGCTTGTTCCGCAGGGGTCGTGTGATCGCGGCCTTGTCTGGCGGTGGCGCCAGCTGCGACACCCCCGACCTTGCCGACGAATATGGCCGCTTCGACAAAGTGTTCAGCAGCCGCATCTGGAGTTGGCTGGCCAGCTGATAAGTCCATCTCTGATCGCGTCCCATCGCTGAAAACCTGCCCGTGAAACGGCAGGTTTTTTCGTCTGGGGACATGCTTCAAGTGCGAAGCGGATATCCACGGGGGACTGCAGAGGGATCTCTAGGGATCCTCTGCATAACCCTCGCCAAGCGGGATGGACGCGGATCGGGATGAGACGCAAGGCGTCTTTTGCAGTCGAGCCGTAGCTATTGACAAGGAAGACAACGCAGCGGATCGCCCGAGCCCGCGTTCAGACCACGGCAGGGAGTTTTGCAGAGGGTCCCTAGTAATGAGACGCAAGCGGCTGCACGGCTGCGTATTTATAAATCGTTGAGTAGTATTGGTATCTTTTAATAACATCCATTTTTCAGGAGCCTGGCAAAATTATTAAAGCTGTGAACCTGCTACTGAAAACGGAGTCTGGATTTTGATATTGAATAAAGAGAATAAAAAATCAAATTGATGGATGCGTTTTTTTGTGTGAATCCATGGTGTGTAGGGAATGAGAGCGAATCCGCTGTGCATCGTTGTTACTAGCTGCTGCTTAATTTACTGTTGTGGGTAATGGTTTAATGCATTCTTGTCAGAATAAATGAGCAAGCCGCCATTCGGCTGTTTGCGGGCGTTTAAATCGCAGTTGAACTGGAGTGGATATATCATGGCCTATTCAAAATATTCAGTGCTCGGCCTTTTATGGATCGCGGGCATGGCGGTGGCCCAGCCTACAACCTATATTCTGGACTCGGTCGTATTGCCGGCGTCGGCCATAAAATCGTCTAAAGTTGTGCCGGTGCCTTTAGGCGCTCGGGTGCCAACGCATTGGGTGGTACTGCCCGAGCTGGAAATGGAAAAGACCTTGGCAAGCGATGAGGCTACCGGCCCGGCGCTGCAGATTGGTGCCCCGCGCGCAGTGCCCGCCACCACCTCGGTGGCGCAAACCCAGTCGGCTTTGCAGTGGACTGCCTTGCCCAGCGGCCAGCAGGTCGCGGCCATCAATATCCAGTCGACGGGTGCCTATGGCGTGCGTGCCGGCGTGCTGGTTGAGCAGCTGCCCGATGGCGCGCTGCTGCGCATCTACAGCCAGGAGCATCCCGGCGCCATCGTCGAGCGCCGTAGCGCGGAAATCAACGCACTGCTGGCGCAGAATCGCGAGGCGGGAGCGGCTGGCGCAGCGGCCAGCACCTGGTGGACGCCCGAGGTCGGTGCAGGCGACACCACCGTGGAAGTGGTGCTGCCAGCGGGAATGCCCCCAGAGGCATTGCGCATCGCGATCCCCATGGTTTCGCACCTTTACTACAACCTGTCGTTGCCAACCGATTCTGAATGGGCTGAAAGGGAGCAGACAGATTCCACCAAAGCCGATGCGCTGGACAGTTGCCGCATGGATGCGTCCTGCACCGACCACTACCAAACTGAGCGCAATGCGGTGGCCCGAATGTTATTCACCCGAGACAACGGCGCGTCCTATCTGTGTACCGGGACCTTGCTGAATAACCCCAAACTTGATTACGTGCCTTACTTCCTGACGGCCAATCACTGCATCTCCACCCAGTCGGTGGCCTCGACCTTGCAGACCCGCTGGCTCTACCGCTCCAGCAGCTGCAATTCTGGCGTGCCTGGTGCCAACAATGCATGGCGCAGCGCCGGTGCGAGCTTGCTGCACGCCACGTCCACGACTGATTCCGCCTTGCTCCGGCTCAACGAGATGCCTCCGGCGGGGGTGAGCTATGCAGGCTGGGATGCAACAAACCTGGCCCCAAAGGGCAAAGACATCTACGGCCTGCATCACCCCGGTGGCGACCTGCTCAAGTACACCGTGGGCGTTGTCGCGGACCATGTCAGCTGCCAGACCTTCAGTGGCGGCGGCTTCAGCTGCAGTGGGGGAGATGCGAACGGCGGTTTCTACCAAGTTAGCTGGAGCCTGGGGAGGACCGAGGGTGGCAGCAGCGGATCTGCGCTGTTCAGCGATGGCCGTGTGATTGGCACCCTGTACGGCAGCAATAGCCGCTGCCTGGCGCCACGAGGCCGCAGCACCTACGGCCGCTTTGACAGGTTTTTTACTGACGGAGCCTCGCACTGGCTGGGCGGCTGATCGGCGCCACCGCGACGGCAGACGCACTGCCTTCCTCACCCCAGGGCCTGTTCGCAGGCCCTTTTCTTTGCGCAGTTAACCAATGTTTTGTTTTTGTACTAGTGGATAGCTTGCTTGATGTGAGTGCTTGCTTTAGATTGACTGTATCTGGTCAGTAGTTTGTGTTGATCGGCGGCATGTTCCCTGTCGCAACAGCGAGGAGTCCATCATGTCTTGTCGCATTGTGTCTTGCTTTGGTTTGGCAGGTTCGGGGCATTGGCGGCGCCTAGTGTCGGCGCTCTTGGTGGCGGGGAGCTGCGGCTGGGCCCATGCGGGCTTGCAGCTGGATGCGCGCAGAATGCCGCCGGCCTCAGGCGCGGTGCTGGCTAAGGATGCCGTGCTGCTCTCGGCCGCTGCCGTGGTCCCCGTGGTACTGCCGCCCTGGCAGGGCCTCAAAGACCTGGCTCCGGATGAAGGAGGCGTTCGCCAGATTGGCGTGGCGCGCACTCTGGAGACCATGGACACTGCGGCCAAGGTCGGGCGGCTGCTGCAGTGGCGCAGCCTGGCATCGGGCCAGCAGGTGGCGGCACTGCAGTGGGTAGCAGCTGATGCCCATGGCCTGCGTTTGGGTCTGGAGTTTGCCGCCTTGCCGGCGATGGCCGTGTTCCGTCTCTATGCATCACCCGGGTCTCCCGCCAGCTACGAGGTGACGGGCGCTGCACTGCTGGAGCGCTTGGCTGCCGATGCACAGACCGGGGCGCGCACCTGGTGGACGCCCGATGTGGGGCCCACGCCGGTGTTGGAGATCTTGCTGCCGGCGGCGCTGCCAAGCAGCAGCCTGCAGTGGGCCATGCCCCAGGTCTCGCAGATCGTGGTGCCGCCTAGCTTAGTTGAAGTGCTTAGCATTGTTGATGCTGCCGCGCCGAGGGAAAAACGCCGATACAACGCCTGCCAGCTGGATGTGAATTGCCAGGAGACCCTGCTCGACCAGCGCGATGCCGTAATCCGTATATTTTATGTGAGCCAGGCCCGCACCTTCCAGTGCACCGGCACCTTGCTCAACAACCCCCGCCAGGATTTGACCCCCTATGTGCTGACGGCAGCACATTGTGTAAAGGATCAGACGACAGCATCAACCTTGCAGACCTCCTGGTTCTATTACTCGCAGTCTTGCAACAGCACGCAGCTGTTTGCCGGCCATGCAGAGCAGTACAGCGGAGCGCGCTGGCTGGCTTCGAGCATCTCCCATGACATGACCCTGCTGCAGTTAGACGAAGTGCCCCCGGCGGGTGCCCTGTTTGCGGGCTGGGATGCGACGACACTGCCCCTGGGTGCGGAGGTGGCAAGCCTGCACCATCCGCATGGGGACTGGATGATGATGGCGTCCGGTATCTTCGAGGATTACGTTGCCTGCACCGTAGCTGCTGTTGGACGAGGCTTGGATTGCATGCCGCAATCCCAGCCGGATAGAGGTTTTTATCGCGTGCTCTGGAGCCAGGGCGGTATTGAAGCTGGATCGAGCGGCTCGGCCTTGTTTGTCAACGGCCGAGTGACCGGGACCTTGACCGGTGGTGACAACTGGTGCGCCGCCAAAGACGGGCGGGTGGTCTATGGCCGGTTGGACCAAGCCATTGCAACCAGCTTTTCGGCCTGGCTGGGCGCCTATGCGGTGTTGAACAGCGATACGCATTGGCCGGTGTACCGCTTTCAGGTACGGCAGTCGGGGGGCGAGTTCTACACCCTGTCGGTGGCCGAGCGCGACCAGGTGATTGCCGTTTTTCCCAATGATCTGGTGTTCGATGGCATCGCGTTCTATGCCGCCGCTGGCGAGCATCCCCGCATGGTGCCCGTCCACCGCTATTTCAACCCGGAGGTGGTCGCCCATTTCTACACCACGAGCGAGGCCGAGCAGCAGTTTGTGCAGACCTACCACCCTTCGTGGCGCTACGAGGGCATTGCCTGGTGGTCGCCCACGCAGCCAGGTGACGGGGTGGAGCCCATCTACCGGGCCTACCAGTATGTGCCCGGCGTGCACCACTACACCTCGCAAACCCAGGCGCGCGATGCCTGGCGCAGCGATGCGGCGCTTTTGTACGACGGACTGGCTTATTATGTGTGGGCTGCGCCTTAGAACCTGTTCAAAGTCTCTACGCAGCCGCGTTGGAGTGCAATCGGGATGAGTTCGAAGCGATGAAACGCAGCTTGCACCGGGGTGCAAGCAAGGGCCAGCGCGCAGAAATCTCCCGATTTCACTCCAACCCATAGGGACAGTGGCTTTGCGAGCGGTCTGCGTCGTTGCAAATCCTCGCAATAGCGCGGCTATTGCTGCGGTATTACGCGGCTAGGTGCCCCCCTCGCATCCCATCTCGCAAAGACACTGTCGCGGCGCGAGGAGACTTTGAACAGGTTCTTAGGATCCTCGCCGCGCCTGCATTGACCCATGACTATCCACACCGATTCCTTCGCTACTGCACCCGCTCCCCGCCCTGACAACCGCGTGATTTCCGCGAGCCAGTCCTCGCCACAGGAGGAGGTGCTGGAGCGCGCGCTTCGTCCCAAGCAGCTCGATGAGTATGTGGGCCAGGTCAAGGCGCGTGAGCAGCTGGAGATTTTCATTGGCGCGGCCAAAAAACGCGGCGAGGCGCTGGACCATGTGCTGCTGTTCGGCCCCCCGGGTCTGGGCAAGACGACGCTCTCGCACATCATCGCCTCGGAGTTGGGGGTCAACCTGCGCCAGACCAGCGGCCCGGTATTGGAAAAACCCAAGGATCTGGCGGCGCTGCTCACCAATTTGGAGCGCAATGATGTGCTCTTCATCGATGAGATTCACCGCCTCTCGCCGGTGGTCGAAGAAATACTTTACCCGGCGCTGGAGGACTACCAGATCGACATCATGATTGGCGAAGGCCCGGCCGCACGCTCGATCAAGCTGGATTTGCAGCCCTTCACTTTGGTGGGGGCCACCACGCGGGCTGGCATGCTCACCAACCCGCTGCGCGACCGCTTTGGCATTGTGGCGCGGCTAGAGTTCTACACGACGGAAGAGCTCAACCGGATCGTAATGCGCAGTGCCGGGCTGCTGAACACGCCGACCGACGACGAGGGCGGTTTGGAGATTGCCCGTCGCTCCCGGGGCACGCCGCGTATTGCCAACAGGCTGCTGCGCCGGGTGCGTGATTACGCCGATGTCAAAGGCAATGGCCGCATCACCCAAGAGATCGCCAGCCGTGCTTTGGCCATGCTCGATGTCGACCCTTTGGGCTTCGACGTCATGGACCGCAAGCTGCTCGAAGCGGTGGTGCACCGTTTTGATGGGGGGCCGGTGGGGCTGGACAATATTGCCGCCAGTATTGGCGAGGAGCCGGGTACGATCGAGGATGTGATCGAGCCGTATTTGATCCAGCAGGGCTTTTTGCAGCGCACACCGCGTGGCCGTATGGCGACGCAGGCCGCCTACCGCCACTTGGGGCTGGTGGGCGGAGCGCCCGGGCAGGGCGCCCTGGTCTAGGCTCAGGCTGCTGCTTTGCTGGCGCGCTTGTTGGGGGGCGATTCGGAGCTCATGTTCTCGCGCAGGTAGTCCCAGCACTCCTGCACGATGGCGCGGCGGCTGCCATTGGCGGCCCGCGTCATCAGGCAGATGCGGCGGGACAGCAGCGGTGCCTTGAGCGGCACGGTGACCCAGTCATCGTTTTGATGCCCTTGGGTATACAGCCGTGAGAGCAGGCCAATGCGCAGGCCGCTTTGCACCAGCGCATAAAGGGATTCGGTATAGCTCAGGGTTTCGGTGTGGCTGGTGCCCACGCCTTGCTGCTCCAGTACCGAGACGATCATTTCGTAGGTGCTGCCGCGCGAGAGCACCACCAGGGGTTCATCACTGAGGTCGGTCCATTTGAGGTCGGTCTTTTGCGCCAGGCGGTGCTTGGCGGGAATGACCGCCATGACCTCGTCTTCGGTGACAAACTGGGTTTCTACCGAAGGGGGAACCGTGAACTCCAGCCCCAGGCCGATATCGGAGCTGCCATTGGCCACCGAGGCCAGCAGGTCGTCGTTGCGCATGTCGTGCAACTGCAGGTCCACCATCGGGTGGGTCTGCTGCCAGGTGGCCAACCAAGGGGCGAGCAGGTGGGTGGTGGAGGGGATGCAGCTGATCCGCACGGTATCAGCCTGGTATTTGAGCAACTGCTGCAGGTCCTGCACGCCTTGCACAAAATTGTTGATCATCCATTCCACCTGCGGGCGCACGGCTTCCCCTGCGGATGTCAGGCGCACATGGTGGGTGCTGCGGTCAAACAGCGCGGTGCCCAGCAAGGTCTCCAGCTCACGGATGGCCGAGGACAGTGCGGGTTGGCTCATGGACAGGGCCTGCGCGGCACGGCTGAAACTGCGGTGCGTAGCCACTTCCTTGAAACAGCTCAGCTGGCGCAAGGAGGGGGTGGGCAGGGGTTTACGGGTCAGCTCGGCGTCTGGCATATAAGGGTCAATACCTTTTAAGTAATCTAGCAGAGGAGTCATTGAACTCGTCTATAGATGGTCGCACTACTATCAATAATGATCAAGCAATTAGTGAATTCTAAAAGTAATTAAATGTCACTTGATTGCTGTCAAGAGAGTGAATGCTGACATACGTTGTTATTTTATCGGCTCTGTCTGACGGCGCGGTGTGTTGTCTCAACAAGCCATGCGCACCTAGATACAAAATCTGTCTCAAAATGCCTCCGCTCCGCCCTCGCCATGCACGGCGGCGCGCGCGCGCCAGCCTGGCTGCGGACTAAAGCGTGTCAAGCGGTTGGGAAATGCGGGCAGGCCTGAGCGGTTTGGCTAACGTATGGTTTCGTCTAGGCCTGTCTTGTGCAGATGGCTGGTATCGCCCCAGCCCACCAGGGTCAGCCCGCTGTCCGGGGACCAGAGCAGGCGGTTGACGCCGGTGTTGGCCAGCTCCCAGGTGCGGGGGGCCTGGATGTCCTGGCGGGTGGCCAGGCGGTAGAGACTGTCGAGCACGCCGCCATGGGCGACCAGGGCGATCTGCTGGCCCAGATGGCTGGCGGCTAACTCGGCCACTACCTGGGCCACGCGGGCTTGCAGCGCCAGCAAGGACTCACCCTGGGGCGGTGCAAACACCGGGTCCCGCTTGCGCCAGCGCAAGGCCGAGGGCGGGTCAGACAGCTCGATATCGGCAAAGCGCGCGCCTTCATAGTCGCCAAAACAGCGCTCGCGCAAGGCCGCATGGGCGCTCAGCGGCGCGCCATTGCTTTGTGCCAAGGCCTGGGCGGTGCCCCAGGCGCGTTGCAGGTCACTGCTGTAGATATGGGCCAGCGGTGTGTCTGCCAGCGCCAGGGCCAGCCGCTGTGCTTGCTGCTGGCCGTTGCTGTTCAGCGGTATATCGGTATGGCCCTGGATGCGTGCGGCAAGGTTCCAATCGGTCTCCCCGTGGCGGATGGCAATGATCTGGGTGCTGTGCATGCGTCTTCAAGGCTCAGGGTTTGGCGGCGGGCGTGGCCTGCACCGGTGCGGCTGGGGTCGCGGCGGGCGCTCCTGCCGTGGTGGTGCTGACGCGGCGCGGGCCTTGCGGGGGCTTGGGAAAGCCGTTGAGGGCCGAGTCGAACAGGATGCGGTAGATCACCTGGTCATCGACCCAGACATCTTCGTAGCGGGCGGAGGTCTCGTACACCACTTGCTGCGTCTTGACGTCGCGCAAGGTCAGCTGCACCGCGCGGAAGTGCAGCGAGGGGCCGGTGTCGCGCCACATCATGCCGCCGCGCCAGCCCCAACCCCAGGCGGGGCCCCAGCCCAAGCCGCCATAAGGGTGATAAGGGCTGCCGGGCATCAGCCAGCTGTCTGGAATGTAGCGGGCCTGCGCATCGATCTGCGCGATCACGCTGCCTTGGGCGTCGTCGCGGCGCAAGCCAACGCCCGCCAACGAGGCCTCGGCCTGTTGCACCACGGTATCAAACTGTGGCCCCAGTGCGATTTGGGAGGGGAGCAGCTGCAACCGGTAGGTCGGGGGCGAAGGCAGTTGTTGCAACGTCGAATAGCTTTGCACATCGCTGTCGATGGTACGCACGCCGGCGCAACCGGCCAGCCACAGGCTGGCGCAGGCCATGGCCGCAATACCGGCGATGCGCCGCCACTGCGGCAGGCCTGGCAACGCCGCCTTGTCAAAGGATAGAAACATGGCGCAATCTCCCGAAAAAAAAGCGCTGCGCCATAAAGACACAGCGCATGCGCTCAACAATAAACGGTGGGAGCCGCAGCGGCTGTCAGTCAGGGGCGACAAGCAGGGCTGCATGGCTCGTAATGCCGGGAATCAACCCAGCTGTACCACCTGCATGCCTGCGGGCAAGGAGGGGTTGGTGGGCAGATCGTCGTGGTCGAAGGCCTTGTCACCGTTCTCATCGGCGATGCCGGTGGGCTTGGCGTTCTGGAAGTCGAACAGCTTGGGGTCGGCCAAATGGGTGGGCACCACATGCTGCAGTGCGCGGAACATGTTGTTGACCCGGCCCGGATGCTTGCGGTCCCACTCGCGCAGCATGTCGCCAATCATCTGGCGCTGCAGGTTTTCCTGGCTGCCGCAGAGGTTGCAGGGGATGATCGGAAAGTCGCGGTACTGGGCCCAGCGCTCGGTGTCCTTCTCGGGCACATAGGCCAGCGGACGGATCACCACATGCTTGCCGTCGTCGCTGACCAGCTTGGGGGGCATGGCCTTCATGATGCCGCCATGGAACATGTTGAGCATCAAGGTCTGCACGATGTCGTCGCGGTGGTGGCCCAGCGCCACCTTGTTGCAGCCCAGCTGGTCGGCCACGCGGTACAGAATGGCGCGGCGCAGGCGCGAGCACAGGCCGCAGGTGGTCTTGCCCTCGGGCACCACGCGCTTGACCACGCTGTAGGTGTCCTGGTTTTCGATGTGGAAGTCGACGCCCACGCTTTTCAGGTACTCGGGCAGCACATGCTCGGGAAAACCGGGCTGCTTCTGGTCCAGGTTGACGGCCACCAGGTCAAACTTGATGGGCGCGCGGGCGCGCAGCTTCATCAGGATGTCGAGCAGGGTGTAGCTGTCCTTGCCGCCGGACATGCAGACCATCACCTTGTCGCCGTCCTCGATCATGTTGTAGTCGCCAATGGCGCGCGCCACCTCGCGGCACAGGCGCTTTTCCAGCTTGTGGTTTTCGCGCTGGATCTTCAGGCGCTTTTCGCTGGAGACCGCGTCCTGCGCATCGTCACTGGCGGCATCGTCGAAGTCCCAACCGGGGGCAGCTGCTGGCTGGGGCTGAAGGAGTGCGGTATCGGTGGGGGCATTCATAGGTTCACCATTGTCCGGTTTCGGTGTGGATTGCAACTTCGCAATCGTCAAAAATCTCTAGCTTGGCGATCTTCACGCGCACGCCGCGCACGTTGGGCAACTGCATCAGGCGCTGCGCGACCTTGCCGATCAGGGTCTCGAGCAGGTTCACATGCTCGGCGGTGCATTCATCGATGATGATATGGCGCACCTTGCGGTAGTCCAGCACATGCGTGATGTCGTCATCGCTGGGTGCCAACGGCTGCTGGCCCAGGTTGATCTGCGCATCCACCAAAATGGGTTGGGGCGCGGTTTTCTCGTGGGCGAGGATGCCTAAATTGGCATCAAAACGCAGGCCCGTCAAGCTCAGGGTTTGCAACCCGGTGTCAAATGTCGTCATAAAAGCAGCAAGGCAGCGAAGAATCGCTACATCATCGAAAAATCGCGGTCAAACCGCATCAGGTGCTGGCCACCGTCCACCAGCAGGCTGGTGCCAGTGATGGAGCTGTTTTCCAGCGCAAAGCGCACGGTGGCTGCAACGTCTTGCGCGGTGGAAGATCGTCCCAGCGGGCTCATGCGGTGCAGTGCCTCGAACTGCTCAGGGCTCAGGTAATCGCTGGTCAAGGTCAAACCCGGCGCCACGCCCACCACCCGCAATCGGGGTGCCAGCGCCTGGGCTAGCAAGGTCGTGGCCGCTTCCAGCGCCGCCTTGCTTAGCGTGTAGCTGACAAAATCGGGGTTCATGTTCCACAGCTTCTGGTCCAGCAGGTTGACCGCCACGCCCTGGGACTGGTCGCCACGCTGGCAGATATGCTGGTGCAGCAGCTGGGCCAGCACAATGGGTGCCGCCGTATTGCTGCGCACATGGCGTTCCAGCGCGGCATAGCCAAAATCGGTGGCGCTGTCGTGCTCGAACAGCGAGGCGCTGTTGACCACCGCATCGACCTGGCCGAAATGCGCCACCACCCGGGGCAGCAGCGCGCGTACGGCGGCCTCGTCCTCGAAATCGGCGTCAAAATGCCCGCTCAGGCCCGACAGCGCTGCGCATTCGGCGGCGGTCTGCGCGGCCTCTGCAGCCGAGCCCCGGTAATGCACCGCCACCTGCCAGCCATGGCTGGCCAGCCCGAGCGCAATCACCCGGCCCAGGCGCTTGGCAGCGCCAGTGACCAGTACAGTGCGTGGGGTCGATGTAGGCATGGGCATGGCAAGCGCTCAGCAAGCGGCGACAATAGGGGGGTGAATACAGAACCCTCTAGTTTAACGATTGTGCTGGCCAAGCGCATGGCTGAGGCTATTGCCCAGGCCGGTGGTTGGATCCCGTTTGATGAATTCATGCGCATGGCGCTGTACGAGCCCGGTCTGGGCTACTACGCCAACAGCCGCAGCAAATTTGGCGTGATGCCGGAGCACGGCAGTGACTTTGTCACCGCACCCGAGCTCTCGCCCGTGTTTGGCGAGCTGGTGGCCGTCCAGGTGCAGGATGCCTTTGCGCATACCGGCACCAGCGAGGTCTGGGAGTTTGGCGCCGGCACCGGTGCCCTGGCCGAGCAGCTGCTGTCCACCCTGGGCACCGCCTGCACGCGCTACACGATTGTCGACGTCTCCGGCAGCCTGCGCCTGCGCCAGCAAGAGCGCCTGGCCCGCTTTGGCGACCAGGTGCAGTGGGCCGATAGCCTGCCCGCGCAGATGCAGGGCGTGGTGGTCGGCAACGAGGTGCTCGATGCCATGCCGGTCAAGCTCTTGCTGCGCCAGCAGGGCGTGTGGCAAGAGCGTGGCGTGGTGGTGGGCAGCGTGTCAGAGGATGGCGAGGACATCCGCTTTGCCTGGGCGGAGCGCCCCACCCAGCTGCGCCCGCCGGTAGAGCCAGAGCTGCCGCCGGAAGCCGAGTACCTGACCGAGATCCATCCCCAGGGCGAAGCCTTTGTCGCGACCCTGGCCGACCGCATCACTTGCGGCGCGGTGCTGCTGATCGACTATGGCTTTGGCGAGTCCGAGTACTACCACCCGCAGCGCCATATGGGCACCCTCGTATGCCACCACCTGCACCAGGTCGACAGCGACCCGCTGGTGCTGGTGGGCCTCAAGGACATCACCGCGCATGTGAACTTTACTGGCATTGCCGTGGCCGCGCAGGATGCCGGCATGGACGTGCTGGGCTACACCAGCCAGGCCCATTTCCTGATCAACTGCGGCCTGGGTGCCAAGCTCGACCAGCTTGAGGTCATCGCCCGCAGCAAGGCGGCCAAGCTGATGATGGAGCATGAGATGGGCGAGTTCTTCAAGGCCATCATGCTCAGCAAAGGCGTGGCCTCTTGGGAGCCAGCCGGCTTTGTGCAGGGCGACCGCATGCACCGGCTGTAGCCTGAAGCCTGCTGGGCGGCCAGCGCTTGCGGCGCCTAGGTGGGTGCAAAAGGGGTGGCAAGGAGGGGCCGCACAGAGCGGCTGGCGGGGGCCGGTTGGGCACGCTGGGCCTGGTGGGCACAGCAGTGCCATGCCTTGCATCTCCCTGGTGACCACCAAAAATTGGGCTGCCGGTGCCAAGCCCTGACACATGGCTCCAGGCCAGGGCGCCCCATCTGGGGCCCCGACGCGGAACATGCAGGCTGGCTTGTTGTGCACCGACAGCCTGCGATGATCGCCGCGTTGCATGACGCCGGTATGACGGCGCGTAGGGCAGCGCGTTGTGCAACCCGGGCAGGCCGTGGGTGGCCTGCAGATCATCGATTTGCGCATAAAGATACGCGTTTTAATTCGTTTTCTGATCGCAGCGCGCCTTCTACAGTGGGTCCATCACTGGTCCGCCAAGGAAAGCTGCCATGTCCGCGTTGTTTGATGTTCTGACCGCCCACCCGTTTTTCTTCCGCCGCCCCGTGCCTGACAGCTCCCACCAGGCGGGCGTTGCCGCAGGTGCGCAGGGCTTCAGCGTGCGGCCGATCCCGCAGCCCAGCGGCACCCAGACCCGTTTGGGCGTCGAAGTCGTCGGCCTGGACCTGTCGCGCCCCCTGGGGCCGGACGACTTTGCCCGGCTGCAGCAGGCGCACCTGGACCACAGCGTGGTGGTCTACCGCAACCAGCGCATCACACCTGCTGAGCAGATTGCCTTCAGCCGCCGTTTTGGGCCGCTGCAGCGCCATGTGCTGCGCAACTTTCAACTGGCGGACCATGACGAGATCCTGATCGTCTCCAACATCATCGAAAACGGCCAGCCGGTGGGCCTGGGCGATGCCGGTGCGTACTGGCACTCCGACCTGTCCTACAAGCCCCAGCCTGCGATGGGATCGCTGTTGCATGCGCAAGAGCTGCCAGATGTGGGGGGCGACACCTTGTTTGCCGATCAGGTCGCCGCCTACGAGGCCTTGCCCTATACCCTCAAGCAGCAGCTGGTGGGCCTGCTGGCCGAGCACAGCTACTTGCTGAAATATGAGGCACTGCGCGAGCGCAATGCTTTCCGCCCGGCGCTGAGTGCCGCGCAGGTGGCCGAGGTCAAACCCGCTGTCCACCCGGTGGTGCGCACCGATCCGCAAACCGGCCGCAAGTCCTTGTTTGTCAGCGAGCATTTCACCACCCGCATTCTGGGTCTGCCCGAGGGCCGCTCGGCCGCGCTGCTGGCCGAGCTGTTTGCCCACAGCACCCAGCCGCAGTTTGTCTACCGCCACCACTGGCGTGACCGGGACCTGGTCTTTTGGGACAACCGCGCGGTGCTGCACCTGGCCACCGGCGTGCCAGCCGGCCAGCGCCGCAAGCTCTACCGCACCACGATCGAAGGGGATGTGCCGGTATGAACGCCGCACTGCACCCATCGCGCCTGACCGGGCTGCCGCGCCCGCAGCGCCACCAGCAGCTGTTTCTGCTGTCGCTCCGCCTGGCTGCCGCCTGTTGTTGATCGCCGGCGCTCGCCATTGCGGCTGCGCTGCCCGCTCCTCCTGACAGCGGCGATTGACGCCAGCCCCCAGTACCCGCCCACCCGCTGCTGCAGCGCGGTGGTGCTGCGCTGCGGCCCAACGACTCCAGCCATACCTTCACAAGCACTATGAACATCCGCAAACCATGGGCGCTGCGCAACCAGCAGCCCGGCAAAAAGGCCTCGACACCTTCTGGCAGCCCCGCTGCCACCGCCCGCAGCTCCGGCCTGGGAGCTGCCAGCAAACATGCCGCCGCCGTGCTGGCCGCCACCGCCGTGCTCTGGGGCGTAAGCGCCGGTGGCGCGCAGGCGGCAGAAGGCCAGCTGCGCATTGCGCAGCAGTACGGCATCGTTTACCTGCTGCTGAATGTGGCGCAAGACCAGCAGTTCATTGAAAAGCAGGGCAAGGCCCAGGGTGTGGATATCAAGGTCAGCTACCTGCAGTTCTCGGGCGGCCCGGCGGTCAATGATGCGCTGCTCTCGGGCAATGTCGATATTGGCGGCGCTGGTGTGGCCCCGTTGTTCACCCTCTGGGACCGCACCAAGGGCAAGCAGAATGTCAAGGGCGTGGCATCCTTGGGCAACTTCCCCTATTACCTGGTCAGCAACAACCCGCAGGTCAAGACCATTGCCGACTTTACCGACAAGGACCGCATTGCCACGCCGGCCGTTGGTGTTTCGGTGCAGTCGCGGGTGCTGCAGTACGCCTCGGCCAAGCTCTGGGGCGAGCAGCATT
Organism: Comamonas sp. BIGb0152; assembly: GCF_024809975.1. GTDB lineage: Bacteria > Pseudomonadota > Gammaproteobacteria > Burkholderiales > Burkholderiaceae_C > Comamonas. Next base: position 428,517 of record NZ_JANUDY010000004.1, on the reverse strand, counting down.
ACCAGCGGCTCGACAAGCTGCAGGTGGCCTTGCCGCACCCCGATGCCGCAGCGGCCATCATCAAGGGCGGCACCGAGATCACCGCGCACTTTGGCAATCCGCCATTCCAGGAGGTGGAGCTGGCGGGTAATCCTAATGCGCGTATTGTGCTCAACAGCTACGAGGTGCTGGGCGGGCCCGCCTCGTCCACCGTGCTCTACGCCACCGAGAAATTCCGCCAGGAAAGCCCCAAGACCTACCGCGCCTTCCTTGATGCGCTTGATGAATCGGCCCGCTTTGTGCAGGCCAACCCCGAGCAGGCGGCTGATATCTTTTTGAAGAGCGGTGGCGGCGGCAAGGTCGACCGCAACCTGGTGCTGCAGATCATCAAGAACCCGCAGGTGCAGTTCACCATCCAGCCGCAGAACACCGTAGGCCTGGGCCAGTTCCTGCAGCGGGTAGGGGTGATCAAGACCAAGCCCGAATCGGTGCGCGACTATTTCTTTGACGACCCCCGCATCTCCGGGGGGAACTGAGATGCGCTGGCCCTACGCCTTTGCGCAAGATGGCGATGTTGCCCTGTCGCGGGGCAGTTGGCTGCGCAGCGCCGCCGAGCCTTATGCCAGCCTGGCCGAGGCCGAGCTGGCTGACCGCCTGATCAGCCGTGTTAGCACCAGCCCGCCAGTGCCCAGCCAGCAGGTGTCCGCCAGCACTGCCTTGCTGGAGGTCGATCGGGTCAGCATCGACTATGTGACGGGTGCGAGGGTGCTGCGCGCCACCCACCAGGTGAGCTTGCAGGTGCATGCGGCCGAGCGCTTTGTGCTGTTGGGGGCGTCGGGCTGCGGCAAATCGACCCTGCTCAAGGCCATGGCCGGTTTTGTGCCGGTCAGTGAAGGCGCTATCCGCCTGGGAGGTGCCCAGGTGCAGGGCCCCGGGCCTGACCGTGTCATGGTGTTCCAGGAGTTTGACCAGCTGCCGCCCTGGAAGACGGTGCGCGAGAACGTCATGTTTCCGCTGCTGGCCTCGCGCCGCACCGGCAAGGCCGAGGCGCGTGAACGTGCTGACCTTTACCTGGAAAAAGTGGGGCTGAGCCGCTTTGCCGATGTGCACCCGCACCAGCTGTCGGGCGGCATGAAGCAGCGCGTGGCCATTGCCCGTGCGCTGGCCATGCACCCCAAGGTGCTGCTGATGGACGAGCCCTTTGCTGCGCTCGATGCCCTCACGCGCCGCCGCATGCAAGAGGAGCTGCTGGCGCTGTGGGAGGAGCTGCGTTTTACCTTGGTGTTTGTCACCCATTCGATCGAGGAGGCGCTGGTGGTGGGCAGCCGCGTGGCCATCCTCTCGCCCCACCCGGGGCGGCTGCGGGCAGAGATCAACACCCATGCCTTTGGCCTGGCCAGCGGCGGCAGCGCCGAGTTCGAGGCCGCGCACCAGCGCATCCACCGGCTGCTGTTCGATGAAGAGCGGGCCGGCGCGCAGACCGCCGGTGACACCAGCAGCAGCGCAGCCACCGGCTTGCGCCGCGTGGCCTGATACCAGAAAAGAGACCCCGATGGCATCCACCCCCCTTTCTGCATGGCCTGGCGATGCCAAGGCCCTGCCGCCGATCCGGCCCGAGGCGGAATACCCGCTGCCCGATGCGCCCGCGCAGCTGACGGTGCGACGCCTGCCGCTGGCCCGGCGGCTGCTGCAGCACCCGGCACTGCGCAAGGCCCTCATCCTGGCGCTGCTGGCGCTGGCCTGGGAGCTGGCAGCGCGCTGGCAGGACAACGACCTGCTGCTGCCCACCTTTGGCCAGACAGCAGCCACCTTGCTGCGCGAGCTGGGCAACGGCGCACTGCTGGGCAAGGCGGCGATATCGCTGGGCATCTTGCTGCAGGGCTATCTGCTGGGTGTGGCCGGGGCCTTGCTGCTGACGGTGCTGGCGGTATCGAGCCAATGGGGCCGCGACGTGCTGACCACCTTGACCAGCATGTTCAACCCGCTGCCCGCCATTGCGCTCTTGCCCCTGGCCTTGCTGTGGCTGGGCCTGGGGCAGGCCAGCTTGCTGGCGGTGCTGGTGCATTCCGTGCTCTGGCCGCTGGCGCTGGCCACCTATGCCGGTTTTCAGGCGGTGCCGGAGACCTTGCGCATGGCCGGCCGCAACTACGGCCTGCGCGGCGCGCGCTATGTGCTGCAGATCCTGGTGCCTGCCGCGCTGCCCTCCATCCTCTCGGGGCTGAAGATTGGCTGGGCCTTTGCCTGGCGCACCCTGATTGCCGCCGAGCTGGTGTTTGGCGCCTCCTCAGGCAAGGGCGGCCTGGGCTGGTATATCTTCCAAAGCCGCAACGAGCTCTACACCGACCAGGTGTTTGCCGGGCTGGCACTGGTGATCATCATTGGCCTGCTGGTCGAGAACCTGGGCTTTCACCCGCTCGAACGGGTCACCGTCAAGCGCTGGGGCGTGCAGCGCTGAGCGGACCAGCGCTGTGCGGTATGGCGTTGCTAATATGCAACAGTCCATGGCCGGCGTTTTTTCTCATGGCCTAATGCAAGCAAGAGGCCGGGATAGCCAGCGCAACGCCCATCTGTCGGTGGGGCGGCTGCAGAGGGCCCGCCACCCGGGGCCGACCCAGCCAGGCCCTGGTGCCAGCCATCTAGGGATTGCTGCGGATTGACAATAATTGCAACCGCATAGAAGTTTTCTAATGCTTATTGCATACTGATAGGTTTGCAGCGCCGGACCATGGCTCATGGGGAGCAGGGGGGCGCTGTTGTGGCGCGCCTGCCAAAGAAGAGGCTCGCCCCGTTCCTGGTGTACCTATGACAAATCCTTCTCCCGATACCTCGGCAGCGCCTGCTGCCGGGGCGCCGCCGTCGCCGCAGCCGACAGCGCCGACAACGGCGCCGTTGCCAAACCGCTTTGGCTCGACCATGTCACTGCCCGTCGTCGTACCCGCGCTGCTGGTGCTCAGCGCCTTGCTGCTCGTCTGCGTGCTGGCACCCGAGGCAGCAGACCGCCTGTTCTCGGGCGCGCAGCGCTGGGTGGTGGCCAGTTTTGACTGGTTCTACGTGATGGCGCTGAGCGCCTTTTTGCTGTTTCTGGTCGTGCTGGCCGCCAGCCGCTATGGCGATATCCGCCTGGGGCCGGATGATGCCAAACCCGAGTTCAGCTTTGTCTCCTGGTCATCGATGCTGTTTGCAGCGGGCATGGGCATTGGCCTGATGTACTTTGGTGTGGGCGAGCCGCTGCAGCATTTCCTCAACCCCGCCACGCAGGAGCCAGGTACGCCGGCCGCTGCGCGTGAGGCCATGGAAGCCACCTTCTTCCACTGGGGCTTTCATGCCTGGGCGGTCTACGGCACCATGGGCCTGGTGCTGGCCTATTTCGGCTTTCGCTACAACCTGCCGCTGACCATGCGCTCGGGCCTGTACCCCTTGCTGCGAGAGCGTATCAACGGGCCCATCGGCCACGGCGTTGATGCGTTTGCGCTGGTGGGCACCATTGCCGGTATCGCCACCACCCTGGGCTATGGCGCGCGCCAGATTGCCGCCGGTATCAACACCCTGACGGGCTGGGAAACCCAGACCTCCGGGTTTCTGGTGGCCGTGATCGTGGTGGTCGTCACCTTGGCCAGCCTCTCAGCCCTGCTGGGAGTGGACAAGGGCGTGCGCCGCCTGAGTGAATTCAACATGCTGCTGTCGGTGCTGCTGCTGAGCTTTGTCATCATCGCCGGCCCCACGGCCCATATCTTTAAAGCCTTGAGCGAGAACATTGGCAACTACCTGCAGGGCTTGGTGGGCATGTCGCTGCGCACCTTTGCCTATGCGCCCTCGCGCGAAGAGGGCTGGTTTGGCGGCTGGACGATTCTGTACTGGGCCTGGTGGGTCAGCTGGTCGCCCTTTGTCGGCATGTTCATCGCGCGCATCTCGCGGGGCCGCACGGTGCGTGAATTTGTCATCGGCGTGCTCTTGGTGCCCACCGCCTTCAACCTGCTGTGGATGACGGCCTTTGGCAACGGCGCCATTTGGGCCGATGCCCACCTGGCAGGCGGCGCGCTGGCGCAAACCGCGACCAATGTGGACGCCTTGCTGTTCCGCTTCTTCGAGTACCTTCCCTGGGTCAAACCAGTGTCCTGGCTGGCGGTCTTGCTGATTGGCGTGTTCTTTATCACCTCGGCTGACTCGGGTGCGCTGGTGGTCAATTCCATCGCGTCCCGGGGCAACAACGAGTCGCCAGTCTGGCAGCGCCTGTTCTGGTGCGTGCTGCTGGGCGTTACCTCCATCGTGCTGCTGCTGGCCGGGGGGCTGGGCGCCTTGCAGGCCGTCACCCTGGTTGCGGCCTTGCCGGTGGCGCTGATCATGCTGGTGCTCTGCGTTGGGCTGTGGCGCGGCATGGTGGCCGACCTGGCCCATTACTCGCCTGACCTGGCGCCCGCCACCAACTTCTGGAGCGGCCAGCACTGGCGCAAGCGCCTGGAGCAGATCGTGCACCAGCCGCTGAAGGCCGATGTGCAGCGCTTCTTGCGCTCTACCGCCTTGCCCGCCATGAACGAAGTGGCGGCCGAGATGGAAAAACGCGGCCTGCAAGCCCATGTGCAAGACAGCCTGGAGGGCGATGCCGACAGCGAAGTGCGTCTGGTCGTGCCCGTCGAAAAGCTGCGTGACTTTGTCTATGGCGTGCGTGCGGTGCGCCGCAGTATTCCCACCTTCACGGTGCGGGAGAGCGCTGGCAGCAAGGAGCGCCGCTATATGTACGAGCCGGTGACTTTCTTTGAAGATGGGCGTTCGGGTTATGACGTGCAGTATTTGCGCAGCGAGGAGTTGATCGCCGACATCCTCCGCCAGTACGAGCGCTATCTTTCCCTCAGCGCAGACAAGCGAACCCAAATGCTGAACCGAGCCCCAGGGCATACAGACCCGGTGTAAATGTTGATTGAAAGGCCATCTTCGGATGGCCTTTCTTTTTGTTTATTGGCCATTTTTTGTGGGGTGACTGCCCTGGCGGTGCTGTCATTGGTTGGGGCGTAGATGGTCTTCGTTTTGGGGTGGCGATATGGGCGCGTAGGCTTTGTTGCGGGGGCTTGCCATACCGGCATATTGTCTGCGCCCCCGACGCCGCGCCTACGCGCCCATCTCGCCATGGGTGGTGGTGGTGCGGGCGCTGCGCTTGCTGCGTGGTTGGTTGTTTTGAACATCCGGGGGCAGCGGTTTGTTGGGTGGTTACTGCAATCGCGGACAATGGCGGCTTCTTTGCCGCCTTTGCTTTTGCGCCCCTTGCCATGCCCTCTTGTCTGTTCACCCATGCCCATGTTTTTACCGGCCGCAGCGAGAGCGATTTCGCGACGGCTTTTGTGGTGGAGGATGGGCTGGTGCGCTGGGTGGGGCATGTGGGCGATGCGTCGCAGCCGGTGGCGGACAGTGAGGTGGATTTGCAGGGGCGCACGGTGGTGCCGGGGTTTATCGATGTGCATACGCACCCTACCTTTTTGTCGCAGATCGTCGATGCGGTGCCTTGCACGGTGCCGCTGGTTGAAGATATTCCGGGGCTGATTGCGGCGCTGAAAAACCACCCCAAGGCGGGGCTGGGGCCCAATGACTGGATTGAGGGATGGGGTTACGACGAGTCCAAGCTGAAAGAGGGGCGCACGCCCACCCGCCATGACCTGGATCTGGTATCGACCACGCAGCCGGTGTATGTGGGCCGATCTGATTGCCATTCGGGCATTTGCAACAGCCGTGCGCTGGCGCTGGCGGGCATTGGCAAGGACACGCCCGATCCCATTGGCGGCCACTTTGGCCGCGATGCCGATGGCACGCCCAATGGTGTTTTGACCGAGCTGGCCGCCAACAGCGTGGTGCAACGCGCCAAGGCGGTGCTGGATTACGCGCAGGCGGTGGGCAGCCTGGCGCGCACCTCGCAGCGCTTTAGCGAGCGCGGCATTGTGGCGGTCACCGACATGATGGCCTTCACCCAGCCTTTCCACCACCTCGATGTCTACCGCGATGCGGCCCAGGCTGGCTTCAAGCAGCAGGCGGCGCTGTATTTTTCTTGGGAGCCTTGCAAAGGCGATTTGCGGGCGGGGCTAGAGGCCGCGCAAAAGGACGGCCGGGTGAAGATCGCCGGCATCAAGCTGTTTGCCGATGGCTCCATCTCCGGCAAGACGGCCTGGTGCAGCTGTGCCTACAAGCACAGCGGCAGCCTGTTCGGCATGTCCTTGCTCAGCAGCGCGGCGCTGGCGCAGGCCTATGAATGGTCGGTGGCCAACGGCGCGCAGATGGCGGTGCATGCGATGGGCGATGCGGCCTTGCAGCTGGTGATCGACTTTTTTGCTGACAAGCAGCCCTGGCTGCCCTGCGGTATTCCATCGGTGCGGCTGGAGCACGCCACCTTGCTCAAGCCCGCGCAGATCGCACAGATGAACGCCATGCCCATGCAGTGGGGCGTGGCCACGCAGATCATCTTTATGTTTGCCGAGTACGAGGCCTATACCGAGAACCTGGTTGCATCGGAGTTTGACCAGTCCTACGCGCTCAAGACCTTCTATGACGAGATCGACCATGTGGCGCTGTCATCCGACGCCCCGGCCACCACCTGGGCCGATCCGGACAATGTGTTTGTCTCCATCCAGGCTGCCGTGCAGCGCCGTGCCTACAACGGTGCGCCCATTGTCGACAGCCAGGCGCTGACGGTGGCGCAGGCCCTGCTGCTCTACACCGCACGCGCGGCCAGCCTCTCGCCGTTCGAGGGCCAGCTCGGCCAGATCGCCCCCGGCTTTGAAGCCAGTTTTGCGGTGCTGGACGGCGATATCTTCAGCGTGCCCACCGCCGACATTGGCCGCCTGCGCGTGCAAGCAACCTGGATTGCCGGCGAGCAGGTGTACCGCGCCGCATGATGGCTTTCCCACCCACTACCCTGCCGGAGGCGCTGCGATGATCCGCTGGCTGATTGTGATTTTCCTCGCGCTCTTGCTGCTCAACGGCTTTGCCGCCCTGCTGCGCAAGCTGGGGCTGGGGCGCTTGCCGGGGGATTTTGAGATCCGGCTGTTTGGCAGAACCCTGTGGCTGCCGATTGCGACGACGGTGGTGCTGAGCTTGATGGCGGCCGGGATTGCGCGCTGGCTCTAGCAGGCTACGCTGGCGCATGAACACGAGAAGGGAGATGTGCCGATGCGTTGTCTGCAAGTCGAGTTGAATGGAACGCTGCTATGGCGTGTTGGCATAGATCAGGCGCTGATGTATTCGCTGCTACTGGGTATGTCTGCTGACGGCGAAGTGCTTGCGGATATTTATGCGTCTGGGATGTATGAAATATTGGATGGACGCAAGGCGCATGCGCATTGGGGAGATTTTCATCCGATAAAAAAAGATGACCGCTTGGTGGTCACTCTGATAGAGAGTGAGCACCCAACACCTCCTACAGAAATCGCCATGGCAGAGGACTTGCAGCGGCAAGAAGCGCAAATGCTGCAAGACGATGGTGATGACCCTGCGGAAGATTCGCAAGTGTATACAGCGCCGCACTGGCAAGGTGTTCAGCTGCACTGCGCAGTCAATGGACAGCACCAAGCCATTGCAAGAATGGGCAATGGCGAGAACCGTATTCAGTGCTCATTGTTGTGGAACCGCTGGCACCCCGATCGCTGCCGCGTGCATGTTCACTCCTTTGGGGAGCCAGGACTTCCTGAGTCTGATTGGCTACGGGTGGATTTGGCGACCAATGACAGCATCGAATTTCTGACGACCACGGTTTAATGTGCTGCACCGCAGCATCTGTCATGGTTGTAAGCAAATCTCGAGGGTGGATAGACCCGCCTTACCTGGAGCGCCTTGTCAGCTAAGGGAAAGCTTGTAAACAAATTGTCATCGCGCTTTCATACACTGGCGCGATGTCATCTATTGAGTTACGGCAGGTTGCCAAATCCTGGGGCAACACCAAGGCCTTGCATTCGGTCGATCTGCAGATCGCGCCAGGCAGCTTTTGCGTGCTGCTTGGGCCGTCGGGCTGCGGCAAATCCACAACCTTGCGCATCATCGCTGGGCTGGAGACGGCCAGCGCCGGCCAGGTGCTGATTGGGGGGCGCGATGTGACGCAGTTGCCGCCGGCGCAGCGCGGCATTGCGATGGTGTTCCAGAACTATGCGCTGTTTCCGCATCTGTCGGTGGCCGAGAACATTGGCTTTGGGCTGGCGGTGCGCAAGGTGTCCAAGGCCGAGGCTGCGCAGCGGCTGAAGGACACCGCCGAGCTGCTGGGGCTGTCGCAGCTGCTGGAGCGCAAGCCGGGCCAGCTCTCCGGCGGCCAGCAGCAGCGCGTGGCGCTGGGCCGGGCCCTGGTGGCCCAGGCCCATGTCTGCCTGATGGACGAGCCGCTGTCGAACCTGGACGCGCAGCTGCGCCAGGAGATGCGTGCCGAGCTGCGCGAGCTGCAGCAGCGCCTGGGGCTGACCGTTGTCTATGTGACCCATGACCAGACCGAAGCCATGAGCATGGCCGACCAGGTGGTGCTGCTGCACCAGGGCCGGGTCGAGCAATGCGCGACCCCGCGCGAGATGTATGCCCGCCCTGCCAGCACCTTTGCGGCGCGCTTTATCGGCACGCCAGCGATGAACCTGCTGCGGCTCAGTGAAGGCGCCATTGCCGGCAGCCAGGTGCAGCTGCCGGTGCCAGCTGGCGCGGCATCGCTGGGTCTGCGGCCCGAGGCGGTGCATTGCCTGGGCGCTGAGGGCGTGGATGCGCAGGTCATCGGTACCGAATACCTGGGCGCCGATGTGGTGCTGCGTTGCGCGATTGGCAGCGAGCAGATTACCGTGCGGGCCCCCGGCCAGCAGGCGGTAGCGGTGGGGCAGGCGCTGCGCCTGGCCTGGCGCCCTGAAGACATGCATTTCTTCGATGCCAATGGCCGGCGCATGGCCTGAGGCAAGCCCTTTTTCTTTGACTGAACTGTTTGTGCAGCGCCTGCGTGCAGGCGCATAACCCGAGGAGTGATTCCGTGCAACGCCATATTTTTTTGAAGACCCTGGCCGCCTCGGCCGTCGCCATGCTGGGCTTGGGTGCCGGCCTGGCGCATGCGGCTGATCCGCTGGAAGTGCCTTTCTACTACCCGGTCGCTGTGGGCGGCCCGATCACCAAGGTGATCGATGGTTATGCCAATGATTTCAACAAGGCGCATCCGCAGTACAAGATCACCCCGATCTACGCGGGCACCTACCAGGAGACCATCGTCAAGGCGCTCACTGCCAACAAATCGGGCAAGGCGCCGGCCACCTCGGTGCTGCTGTCGACCGATATGTTCACCTTGATCGATGAAGACGCGATCGTGCCGATTGACGACTTCGCCAAAACTGATGCCGACAAGGCCTGGCTCAAGGGCTTTTACCCGGCGTTCATGGCCAACAGCCAGACGGGTGGCAAGACCTGGGGTGTGCCTTTCCAGCGCTCCACCGTGGTCATGTACTACAACAAGGATGCTTTCAAGGAAGCCGGCCTGGACCCGAACAAGGCCCCGGCCACCTGGAAGGAGCTGGGCGAAGCGGCCAAGAAGCTCAGCAAGAAAGACGCCAACGGCAATGTCAGCCAGTACGGCATCCAGATCCCGTCGACCGGTTTTGCCTACTGGATGCTGCAGACCCTGACCACCCCCAACGATGTGCTGCTGGCCAACGAGGCAGGCACCAAGGTGACCTTCGACAACCCCAAGGTGATTGAGGCGCTGGACTTCTGGGTCAACCTGGCCAAGGAAGGCGTACATCCCAAGGGCGTGATCGAGTGGGGCACGACCCCCAAGGACTTCCTGGAAAAGAAGGCCGCGATCATCATCACTACCACCGGCAACCTGACCAATATCAAGGCCAACGCCAAGTTTGATTTCGGGGTCGGCCAAATCGCCGGCCATGTGCGCAAGGGCGGATCGCCGACCGGTGGCGGCAATTTCTACATCTTTAAAAAGGCGCCCAAGGAGCAGCAGCAGGCCGCCTTTGAGTTTGCCAAGTGGGTGACCCAGCCCGAGCGCGCTGCGCAGTGGAGCATGGACAGCGGCTATGTGGCCGTCTCACCCGCCGCCTACGACACGCCCATCTTGAAGAAATACGGCCAGGATTTCCCGCCAGCGCTGGTCGCGCGCGACCAGCTGCCCGTCTCGGTGGCCGAGTTCTCCACGCATGACAACCAGCGCGTGACCAAGGTGCTGAACGACGCGGTGCAGGCTGCGCTGAACGGCACCAAGACTTCGGCGCAAGCGATGAAGGATGCGCAGAAGGAAGCGGACCGCATCCTGCGCAGCTACCAATAAAGCCCCATCCGGCCTGGCCTGCTTGAAGGCCATGGCGGGTCAGGCTTTGGGAATGAACCAGCCCTGTTAACAGAAACCAAACGCATGAGCGCCTCTTCCTCGTCCATCGCCGGCAGCGGCCAGCGCAGCATCCACGCCTGGTTGCTGCTGCTGCCTGCGCTGGTGCTGCTGGTCGCCTTCACCCACTGGCCGGCAGTGGCGACCTTGATCGACAGTTTTTACTCCACCCCCAAGGGCGCACGGGCGGCGGTGTGGGTGGGCATCGAGAACTACGAGGCCATGGCCGACGACCCGGTGTTCTGGCAGGCGGTGCGCAACAACCTCTGGTTTGCAGCGGCCACCATTCCAGCCTCCATCGGCCTGGCGCTCTTGATGGCGGTGTGGGTGAACGAGCGCATTGCGGGCCGCACTTTTGTGCGCATGGCGTATTTCACGCCCACGGTGCTGCCGATGATTGCGGTCGCCAATATCTGGCTGTTCTTCTACACGCCGCAGTACGGCCTACTGGAGCAGGTGACCGGTGCGCTGGGCCTGCCTTCGCACAACTGGCTGGGCAGCCCATCAACAGCGCTGGGGGCCGTCACCCTCGTTGCGGTGTGGAAGGAAGCCGGCTTTTTCATGATCTTCTACCTGGCGGCCCTGCAAACGCTCAACCCCAGCCTCAAGGAGGCGGCGGCGATTGAGGGTGCATCGCGCTGGTACTTTTTTCGCCGGGTGCAGTGGCCGCTGCTGATGCCGACCACGGTGTTTGTGCTGGTCAATGCGGTGATCAATGCCTTCCGCCTGGTGGACCATGTGTTTATCCTGACCCGGGGCGGCCCGGACAATGCCACCACCTTGCTGCTTTACCACCTGTATGAGGTGGGCTTCAAGTTCTGGGATACGGCCTACGCAGCCGCCATTACCGTGGTGCTGGTGGTGGTGCTGTCCAGCGTGGCGCTGTTCCAGTTCTTTGTGTTGGACAAGAAGGTGCACTACCAATGAGCAGCAGCCAAGCCCCTGCCGTCATCTACCGCCACACCTGGCTGGACACCGCTGCCGCCTGGCTGCTGGCACTGCTGTGGATTCTGCCGCTGGCCTATGCGTTCTGGACGGCCTTCCACCCCAGCGAATACGCGATCCGCTTTGACCTGAGCGCCCCCTGGACCTTGCAGAATTTTCGCCATGCCTGGGATGCGGCGCCGTTTGCGCGCTACTTTCTGAACACGACCTTGCTGGTGGCCATGATCCTGGCGGCGCAGCTGGTGCTGTCCACCTTGGCCGCCTTTGCCTTTGCGCGCTACCAGTTCCGGGGCAAGAACATCGCCTTTGCGCTGGTGCTGGTGCAGCTGATGATCATGCCCGACATCCTGCTGGTCGAGAACTACCAGACCATGGCGCGGTTGGGCCTGGTCGATACCTTGTTTGCGATTGGTCTGCCGTACTTTGCCTCGGCCTTTGCAATCTTTCTGCTACGCCAGACCTTTATGGGCATCCCCAAGGAGCTGGACGAGGCCGCCAGGGTGGAAGGCGCCAGCACCTTGCAGATTCTCTGGCGCGTCTATGTGCCGCTGGCCCGGCCCGTCTACACCGCCTTTGCGCTGGTGTCGGTGAGCTTTCACTGGAACAATTTTCTCTGGCCGCTGATCATCACCAACAGTGTGGAGTCACGCCCGCTCACCGTGGGGCTGCAGGTGTTCTCCAGCGTGGAGCAGGGGGTGGACTGGTCCACCATCACTGCCGCGACCTTGATGACCTCGGCACCGCTGCTCGTCGGCTTTATCCTGTTTCAGCGCCAGTTTGTGCAGAGCTTTATGCGGGCAGGGATCAAGTAAAGGCGCTAGAGTGGCGCTCTTTGGCTGAGGAGTCTTGTATGTCCGCAAAAGCCCAGGCTGGCGTGGTTCTGTATGTCAAAGACACCGAGCGCGTCGCGCAGTTCTACAGCCAGGTGCTGGGCCTGCACGCGCTGCAGCGCGAGCCCGGCTGGGTGGTGCTGGTATCGGGCGCCCTGCAGCTGGAGCTGCATGCCATCCCGGCAGCCATCGCCCAGCGCATCCACATCACCGCGCCACCCCAGCGCCGCGAGAGCGCGGCGCTGAAGTTCTTTGTCTGCGTCCCTTCACTGGCGGACGCTGGCGCGCAGGCCGCCAGCCTCGGCGGCGCGCTGCTCCAAGACGCCTGGGCGGGGCCGGGCTTTCGCGCCTGCAATGCGATGGACTGCGAGGGCAATGTGTTCCAGCTGCGCGAAGCGGCCTCTGCGCAGGCTTAGCGCCTGCGGACCCTGGAGGGCAGCTGTCAGGCGGGTTGCTGCTGCGTGGTGCAATGGATGCCACCACCGCCCGCCGCGATGGCATCGATATTGAGTTGCACGATCTCGCGGCCCGGAAATTGCTCACGCAAAATGGCCTTGGTGTTGCGGTCGACCCGGGTATCGCCAAACTCAGGGCTGATCACGGCACCATTGCAGACGTAAAAATTGATGTAGCCCGCAGCGAAGTCCTTGTTTTCGTATTGGGGCCGCACCTCATCTGGCCCCGGCAAGCGCACCACCTTCAGCGGGCGGCCACGCGCGTCGGTGGCTTTGCGCAAGATATCCAGGTGGCGCTGGGTGATGGCATGCTCGGGCGAAGACCTATCGTTTTCAAAACCGGCAACCACGACCCCAGGCGCGCAGAAACGGGCATAAAAATCGGTGTGGCCGTCGGTGATGTCACGGCCGGCGATACCGGGCAACCAGATGACTTTGTCGATGCCCAGCACCCGCTGCAGTTCCTGCTCGCACTGCGCCTTGCTGACGCCCGGGTTGCGGTTGGCATTGAGCACACAGCTTTCCGTGATGATGGCCGTGCCCTGGCCATCGACCTCAATGCCGCCACCCTCCAAAATCAAGCTGCTTTTGAGCACGGGCACACCGGCTTGTTGGCAGACAAAGGCGGCGACCCGCGCATCGTTGCGGTGGTACTGCTTTTTGCCCCAGCCATTGAAGTTGAAATCCACCCCGGTGAACAGGCCGCCTGGCTTTTTCACGAAGACCGGGCCGGTATCGCGCATCCACAGATCATCAATGGTTTGCACCACCAGCTTGACTTTGCTGCCGCACAGCCGCGCTGCCAGGTCGTAATCTTCCGCATTGACCAGCATGTGAACGGGCTCCACGCTGGCGATGGTTTGTGCAATCAGGGCCAGGTTCTGCTGCGCGCCTGATTTCAGGCGCCTGCCCCATACCTCGTCATTGGCGCCAAAGGCCATCCAGGTTGCAGCATGGCGCTCGCCTTCGTCTGGCATGTGCCATCCGTTGTTGGTGCTGGTGGCAGGAGCGGACAGCGCTGGCATACCCACAGTTGCACTGGCCGCCAGCGCGGTGCTGGCCGAGAGAAATTGTCGTCGTTGCATGCTGTTGGCTCCTAGCTAATTTCCTGCTGCGTGGTGCAGTGGATGCCGCCGCCACCTGCGGCAATCGGGTCGATGTTGATTTGAACCACTGCCCGTCCTGGGTAGAGCTGCGCGAACTGCGCCTTGGTGTGGGCATCGGCCTGGGCATCGCCGAATTCGGGCAGGAAGATGGCCTGGCTGCTGGCATAGTAGTTGATGTAGCCAGCGGCAAATGTCTTGGGATTGTGCCCAGGCCGGATCTGGCCTGGGCCATCGATCGCGATCACCTCCAGCGGCTGGTCGTCCGCATCGGTGGCGTTTTGCAGTATCTCCAGATGCTGGCGTGTCAGCGCGTAGTCATAAGAAGCCGGGTTCATCTCGCGGTGGGCGACCACCACACCGGGGCGCACAAAGCGGGCATAGAAGTCGGTATGCGCATCCGTGATGTCCATGTTCTTGATGCCTGGCAACCAGATCACCTTGCGAATCCCGAGCAGACGCTGCAGTTCTGCTTCGCAATCAGCCCGGCTCCAGCCTGGATTGCGGTTGCGGTTCAGCACGCAGCTCTCGGTGATGATGGCCGTTCCCTGGCCGTCGACCTCCAAGGCCCCGCCTTCCAGCACCAGCGTTGTGGCGAGCAGCGGCAGCTGCGCCTGCGCAGCCACCAAGGCGGCCACCTGTCGGTCATGGCCAAACTCTTGCTTGTTGCCCCAGCCGTTGAAGTTAAAGCCCACGCAAGCGCGCTCACCGTGGGCATTGCGCACAAAAACCGGGCCGGTGTCACGCATCCACAGGTCGTCCAGCGGGGCGGCAATCAGGGTGACCTTCGCATCCAGCAGTTGCCGCGCTGCCTGCATGTCTGCCGGGCGCACCAGCATGTTGACGGGCTCGTAAGCGGCAATGGCATTGGCAATGCGCACGAGGGCCAGTTGCAGTTGCGCCACTTGTGCGCGTGGCCAGATGGCGCTGGACGCGCCGTAAGCCATCCACGTCGCCTTGTGGGCGTCGACCTCGTCGGGCATGCACCAGCCCAGCGGGCGGCTTGGGGCTGCCATCGGGCCGCCTGCTGCCCTTGTGTTTCCCGTATTTGTGCTGTCGGGCATGGCATCTCGATCTGTTTTCATCACTCATCCTGTTGCCCCAAACATGGGGTCTGCTACCACCGAACTATCGGACCAATTGGTATTGTGGCGGGCGAAAGGTATGAGATCAAATGATAAGATTTGTCAGAATTAATTAATATTTCTCATATGTCTGAGCAGCGTATTCCCTCCATGAAGCTGTTGATGGGGTTCGAGGCGGCGGCCCGGCACGGCAGTTTTTCGCGTGCAGCGGACGAGCTGCATGTCACCCAGTCGGCCATCAGCCACCAGGTGCAGCAATTGGAAGCGCAGCTGATGCAGCCGCTGTTCCGCCGCGCCGGGCGTGGCGTGGAGTTGACGGTTGCGGGCGAAGTGCTGCTGCGCAGCGTTCAGCGCACGCTGACTGTCCTGCGCAGCGGCCTGGGGCGCATTGCCACCTACCTGGATCCGGGCCTGGTGTCTTTGGTGTGCCCGGCGCCCTTGCTGTATGGCTGGCTGCAGCCCAGGTTGCCGCTGCTGCAGGCCCTGCTGCCCGAGCTGTGCCTGGTGCTGTCGGTGGATGAGAGTGCCCGCTTTGTCGATGAAATTGATGTCGACATGGCCATCAGCAACCGGCCTCTTTTGCAGCCTGGACTCCAGGAGCTGCCGTTGCTGCAAGACGAGTGGTTGCTGGTGGCCCCTGCCGGCATCGCCGAGAAACTGGGCGCTATTCCCCAAGCGCAGCACCACCTGCACACAGATTTGATTTGCCTGGAAGAAAGCCTGACGAGCGAGGCGACGGCCGCGCTGTTTCTGGGGCCGCTGGACGGCTTTCGCAAGCCTGCCATCTACGATGATGCCCGCCTTGTGCTGGATGCCGTTCTGGAGGGGCGCGGCATGGCCTGCCTGCCAAGCCTGTTGGTGGACGCCAGCCTTGCGCGCGGGCAGCTGCAGATTCTGCCTGGCTATCCCCGCTTGCCAGGCACGACCTGGTGGCTGTCAGGGGTAGCGGGGCCCGCGCGCTCGGACACTGTTTTGCAGGTGTTCCAATGGCTGAGTGCGCAGGGCCAGCGGCTTTAAGACGGCGAGGGGCGCTATCGGACGTGTCGGACGTGTAGGGTTTGGGCACCACGGGTTTGCGGCTTTAGCCCTGCCATGCACGGACTTCGAAAAAATTAGGTATGATGTCTATCATGCGAAAAACTTCCACCAACGACCGAGCCGCCGCCAAGCAAGCCACGCACGAGCGTATTGTGTCCGTGGCTGCCCGGGCCATTCGCCGCAGCGGCTACGGCGGGACGGGGGTTGCCGACATCATGAAGGAGGCAGGCCTGACGCATGGCGCCTTCTACGCCCATTTCGCCTCACGCGAGGCGATGCTGGCAGAAGCCGCCAGCAAGGCCTGTGCGGAGTCTGCCGCAGCCGTCGCTGACATGGTAGCCAAGGCCGCGCCCGCCATGGCATTGGAGTCCATGCTCAGCGCCTATCTCTCCAAGGCGCATGTGCAGCTTGTGGAGCAAGGCTGTCCCTTGGCAGCGCTGGGCTCCGAAACCGCGCGCCAGGCCCCTGAAGTGCGCCGCGTGGCCACCCAGCACATCAAGGCCATGGTGGATCTCATCGCCCGCCAATCGCCTGACTGGGGGCAAGCCGGCGCGCACGAGCAGGCACTCGTCACCTTGTCCACCATGGTGGGCAGTCTGCTGCTGGCCCGCGCTGTGGATGACCCGGCCCTGTCGGACAGCCTGCGCGAAGCTGCGCTCAACCACCTGGTTCCGCCGACCGCTCAAGCCACCCCTGGCGCATAGCGCTGTTTTTTTTATCATTTAATATGATGATCGTCATATGAAAGAAGAAATATGAAGGCATTTGTTCTGGACCGCTATGCCAGCCGGCCGGCCTTGCGGCTGGCAGATGTCGGTATGCCGCCACTGCGTGAGGATGAGGTGTTGGTGGAGGTGTATGCCGCCGGCGTCAACCAGCTGGACGCCAAGATCAGCCATGGCGAGTTCAAACGCATCTTGCCTTATCGCCTGCCCCTCATCTTGGGCCACGATGTGGCGGGTGTGGTGGTCCAAGTCGGAGCGCGGGTGCGCAAATTCAAATTGGGCGATGCGGTCTATGCGCGGCTCGATGATTTGCGCATCGGCAGCTTTGCGGAGTTTGTAGCCGTCAAAGAGGCGTCACTGGCGCTCAAACCCCAGGGCCTGACGATGGAGCAAGCGGCCTCCATCCCCTTGGTGGGTTTAACGGCATGGCAGGCCCTGGTCGAGAAAGCCGCATTGGCCCCCGGCCAGCAGGTGTTCATTCAAGCGGGCTCGGGCGGTGTGGGCAGCTTCGCTATCCAGCTGGCCAAGCACCTGGGCGCCACGGTGGCCACGACCGCCAGTGCAGCCAACGCGGACTTCGTCAAAAGTTTGGGTGCGGATATCGTCATCGACTACCGGGCGCAGCACGTCGAAGACCTCTTGCACGGCTACGACGTGGTGCTCCACAGCCAGAACGGCAAGACGCTCGATGCCTCCCTGCGCGTGCTCCACAGCGGTGGAAAGCTGATCTCCATTTCCGGCCCACCCGACCCCGACTTCGGCAGAGCGATCGCTGCTTCCGGATTCGTCCAATGGGTGATGCGGATGTTGAGTGCGGGCATTCGGCGCAGGGCTCAAAAACGGGGTGTTGGCTACGCGTTCCTGTTCATGACCGCGAATGGCCCGCAGCTGCGCGAGATCACCGCGCTCATCGAATCCGGCGCTATCCGCCCGGTGGTGGACCGCGTCTTTCCGTTCGACGCCACCAACGAAGCACTGGCCTACGTGGACGCGGGCCATGCCAAAGGCAAAGTCGTCATCAAGCGCAAGTGAGCGCATTTCCTCCCCTCAGAAAACTTGGAGATTCCTATGAAAATTGAAAACGCTGTTGTTCTTGTCTCCGGTGCCAACCGGGGCATTGGCCAGGCCTTTGTCCGCGAGTTGCTCGCTCGGGGCGCCCGCAAGGTCTACGCCGCTGCGCGTGATCCTGCCACCATCACCCCACAAGCCGGTGTCTATCCGCTGCGTCTGGATGTCAACAGCCCTGAGGACGTGGCGGCTGCCGCCGCGCAGGCCTCGGATGTCAGCTTGGTGATCAACAATGCCGGCATCGCCCAGCCAGGCGGGTTTCTTGCCGCAGACAGCGAAGAGGTCGCACGGCGCATCTTCGAGACCAACTTCTTCGCGGTGCTGCGCATGAGCAAGGCCTTTGCGCCCATTCTCGCGGCCCAGGGCGGCGGTGGGCTGCTCAATGTGTTGTCGGTCGCATCGTGGGTAAACGGCAGCGAGCTGGCCGCCTATTCGGCCAGCAAGTCCGCTGCCTGGTCGCTGACCAACTCCTTGCGCTATGAGTTGGCCGCACAAAAGACGCAAGTGCTGGGCCTGCACATGGGCTATGTGGATACGGACCTGACACGGGGGCTGGATGCGCCCAAGTCCAGCCCGCAGGAGATCGTGGGGCGCGCACTCGATGCGCTCGAATCGGGCTCTGATGAGGTGCTGGCCGATGCGTTGACGCAGCACGTCAAAAGCGGGATGACGGCGGACAGGCCGAGCTACCTGCCGCAGCACGCCAGCACCGTGCCTGCCTGAGGCATCGCGGTTGCTGCACAATCTTGGGCAACCGGCGCTGCCGTTATCCACAAAGTTCTCCACATGCAAATACTGACCTGGAATGTGCAATGGTGCTGCGGCCTCGATGGCCTGGCCGATCCGGCGCGCATCGTGCGCCATGCGCTGGCCATGGGCGACAGCGCAGGCGGCATCGATGTGCTGTGCCTGCAGGAAGTGGCCGTGGGCCACGGCGCGCTGGCGGGTACCCCGGGTGACCAGTTGGCGCAGCTGCAGGCACTGCTGCCGGGTTGGCAGCTGTTTTTTGGCGCCACCACCGATGGCTTTGATGCCAACGGCCAGCGCCGCCGCTTTGGCAATGTGGTGGCCAGCCGCTTGCCGGTGGCCGAGGTAGCGCAGCACCGCCTGCCCTGGCGGGCCGAGGCCGGCGTAGTGAGCATGCCCCGGGGCTGCCTGGTGGTAACGGTGCGCGACCCAGCCCTGGGCCTGGTGCGGGTGATGTGCACCCACCTGGAATACCACAGCCCCAGCCAACGCCTGGCGCAGGTGCAGGCCTTGCGGGCCATCCATGCTGAGGCACTGGCGCAATTGCAGGAACCGCCCGGTGCTGCATCCGCTGCCACGCCCTATACCACCCCCGTGCACACCCCGCATGCGGTGCTGTGCGGAGACTTCAACATGCACGCTGGCGAGGCCGCCTATGCCGCCCTGGTGGCTGCCCAGGCCGATGGCTCGCCGCTGTGGCATGACAGCTGGCCGCTGCTGCATGGGAATGCACCGCAGCCAGCCACCTTCTGTGTGTTTGACCGTACTTGGGGCCCTGCGCCAGTGGCCTGTGATTTTGTGCTGGTCAGCGACAGCCTGCGCGGCCAGGTGCGGGCCTGGCACAGCGACAGCGCCACGCAGCTGTCCGACCACCAGCCGGTGCTGCTCTCTCTGGCTTGAAATATGCGGCTCTGGCCTGCAACTGGCCGTTTGCATCGCTGCCTATGATGGGCAGCAGGAGATTGCCCCATGACCGAAGACAGCTTGCACATTGTGTGCCCCCATTGCCATACCACCAACCGCGTGCAGCGCGCGCAGTGGGCCCAGCAGCCCGATTGCGGCAGCTGCCACCAGCCCTTGTTTAGCGGCGAACCGGTGGCGCTGGATGCTGACAGCTTTGCCAAGCAGCTGGGGCGCAACCATATCCCCGTGGTGGTCGATTTTTGGGCACCCTGGTGCGGCCCCTGCCTGCAGATGGCCCCGGGCTACGCCCAGGCGGCCAAGCAGCTGGAGCCCCGGCTGCGCTTTGCCAAGCTCGATACCGAGGCCTATCCCCATGTGGCCCAGCCCTTCAACATCCGCAGCATCCCGACCATGGTGGTGTTCAAAGGCGGGCATGAGGCCGCGCGCATCTCCGGCGCGATGCCGCCGGGCGAGATCGTGCGCTGGTTGCAGTCGGTTCTGTAACTGCGCTTGCCCATGAAAAATGCCATCCGGTTGGATGGCATGGCTGTTTTTGCAGAGAGCGCGCGAGTGGCCACGCGCTCTCTGAACGGGCTTACAACTTGACCGCTTGTGGCGTGCCGGTCAGGTAACCCACCGAGGCGCCAAACTTGTTCTTGTAGTTGGCGTTGATCAGCGGATCGAGCTGGTCCTTGATCTTGGCATGCAACGCGCTCCAGTCACCGGGGTGCTGGAAGTTGCTCATGATGTAGGTCCAGCCGTTGGCCTCATCCACGGCATGCAGGCCGGTGGATTCTGCGCCGGCAGGGGTCGACAGAATGCGCGAGAGCTGCTTGGTGTCGGCGTTGTAGGCCCACAGGAAGTTGTTCACGTGGTTGCCGCTGTCTTCACCGATGAACAGGGTGCGCATTTTTTCGGAGAACTTCAGGTTGTCCGGGCTGGCGACCTTGTCAGGGTTGGAGGTGTTGCCCAGTGCGTCAGCGGCAATGTCCTCGCCCATCATCAGCATGTGCGATTGCTGTGGCACCCATTCGCTGTTGATGGTGGCGCCCTGGCGGTCCTTGATGCCGCCGCCCAGGTTGTGGGCCAGCACGCCGCCCGCCTTCACGGTCTTGGGGAAGCTCACGTTGTGCTTGGCATTCCAGGCCTTGTCGCCGTTGATCATCGAGGTCTGGATGTTGGCCAGCGCCGAGTAGGCGACCTTGTCCTTGATGTTGACGGTGGTGCCTTCCATCTTGGTAAAGGCCATCGAGCCGCCGACGAGGTTGGCGTAGCGGTGGGTTTCGAGGAAGGCTGCCGCCTTCTCCATGCCGGGCTTGAGCTTGAGCCAGGCGGCCTTGCCGTCCAGGAACACGGCGGTGTAGCTGGCATCTTTCGGGTCGGTGGTCAGCGACTCCATGATGTCGGTCGGCTTGACGCTGTTCGCCAGCGCTTCGATCTCGGCGCTGGTGGCATGGCCCAGGTGGATCCACTCCATCTTGGCGGTCGAGGTGTCGGTCAGCACATCGGTGTAATGCGCGACATACAGGTTGCCGGCGGACAGGTCTTTTTCCTTGTCGGCCACAAACATGAACAGGCCGCCGTTGGTGTAGTCATCGCCCATCAGCGCGGTGCGGTTGTCGGGCATCACATGGATCAGCTCGTGCGAGATGCGACCCAGGCAGTAGTGCTTCTTGACCGAGCCGGTGCCGTCCTTGTTGACGGTGATCTCAGGCAGGTGGCCGTAGTGGTAAGGGTTGGCCGTGGTCTCGTTGCCAAACACGTGCTTGCTGAAGGCCTTGAACTGGGCCGAGCTGGCAGCGGTGAAGGCATCGGGCTCGTACTCTTCGCTGGACAGGTGGGTGTTCCAGGGCGAGAGGCTGGCGCCGCAGGTGATCCACAGGCCGTGGGCCTTGGACATATCGACGTTGTGGTACTTGACCAGGCTCAGCTTGCCGGTGTCCTGGTTCTGGTCCAGGGTCAGCACGGCAATGGGCGAGGGCAGGGTGCCGTAGGCATCGGCGCCCGACAGGTCTTTGGAGGCGTATTCGAACTGCACCACGGCAAACACGGGCTTGCCCTTGACGCCGTCGACCTTGGCATCGGCAACCTGGACGATCGAGGAGCCATCGGGGCAGTCAGAGAAGAAATGGCGCTCGCTGCCGGGCACCGACTTGTCCATGATGGGCTGGTTGTTGATGTCGTAGTAGCCGCCAGCGAGGATCTTGCCGCCCTTGCCGTCGGCCACCATGTCGCCGGTGACAAAGAAGGATTCATAGGCCAGCGCTACTTCGCGCTTGCTGTCGTCGGCGTACAGAATGGTCATCACCGCGGTGGTCGAAGTGGTCGCCATCGCTGCCGGGTTGCTCAGGTTGGGCGCGGCCATGTTGGAGAAGCTCAGCGACTTGAAGGGGGCCGTTGGGCCATCGTCATCACCACCACCGCCGCAGGCGGTCAGCAGGCCTGCTGCAGACAGGGAGCCGGACAAAGGCAGCAATGGTGCGCTGCCCAGAAATTGCAAAAGACGGCGACGCGAGGTCAGCACTGCGCTCATATCGGTAACTCCGTGGGATGTTATGTGGTGTTTGGATGCACCACAGAGGCCCATGAGAAATCCGGGCCAACATGCTCTGTGGTGCGCACGGAGTATCGGTGGCTCGGATGGCAGTGGTATGACGCTGCTGTGTCGTTTTTATGACGATGCGGGGGCGCCGTCTGGCACCGCAATGGCGGCCCCTCGCTGCGTGCAAATCCGGAGGTCTGCGGGCCTCTTTCAGGCCCGGCGCGGGTGCTGGCGCCGTAACCAGAAATATTGCCTGCATTGTGGACATCCCTGTGTAGGACATGTGATCTGGTCAAAGCGGACGTAAGGTGCTAAAACCAAGTCACGATAACGGATGCCTAGGGAGGCACTGCAAAACCCTCGCTAAATGGTATGGACGCGTTCAGACCACCACCGGGAGTTTTGCAGAGGGTCCCTAACAACTTTGCGGCATGGTCAGCCCCTTTGGTGCCGCCACGGAGGTCGTATGGATGTCATCAGCAACTCTGCCGCCCGCTACGTGCGTCTGCGCGAAGAGGAAATGTCGCTCGACGAGTTTCTTGTTCTGTGCCAGCGTGACCCCATGGTCTACGAGGGGGCTGCGCACCGCATGCTGGCCGCCATCGGCGAGCCGGAGATGACCGATACCCGCAATGATCCGCACCTCTCTCGCCTGTTTGCCAACAAGGTGATCCGCCGCTATCCCGCGTTTGCAGAGTTCTACGGCATGGAAGACGCCATTGAGCAGGTGGTGAGCTTCTTCCGCCATGCCGCCCAGGGCCTGGAAGAGCGCAAGCAGATCCTCTACCTGCTGGGCCCCGTGGGGGGCGGCAAGAGCTCCATCGCCGAGCGCCTGAAGTACCTGATTCAGAAAGTGCCGTTCTACGCTCTCAAGGGCTCGCCCGTCAACGAATCACCGCTGGGCCTGTTCGATGCGGTGGAGGATGGCCCGGTGCTCGAAGAGCAGTTCGGCATTCCGCGCCGCTGCCTCAACCATGTGCTCTCGCCCTGGGCCGTTAAGCGCCTGGAGGAGTACGGCGGCGACATCCGCCAGTTCCGGGTCGTCAAGCGCTACCCCAGCATCTCGCGCCAGGTGGGCGTGGCCAAGACCGAGCCCGGCGACGAGAACAACCAGGACATCTCCAGCCTGGTCGGCAAGGTAGACATCCGCAAGCTGGAGAACTTTGCCCAGGATGACACCGACGCCTACAGCTACTCGGGCGGCCTGTGCCTGGCCAACCAGGGCCTGCTGGAGTTCGTCGAAATGTTCAAGGCGCCCATCAAGGTGCTGCATCCGCTGCTCACGGCCACGCAGGAGGGCAATTACAAGGGTACGGAAGGCTTTGGCGCCATTCCCTTTGATGGCATCGTGCTCGCCCACAGCAACGAGAGCGAGTGGAAGGCCTTTCGCAACAACCGCAACAACGAAGCTTTTCTCGACCGCGTCTACATCGTCAAGGTGCCGTACTGCCTGCGTGTGTCCGAGGAAGTACGCATCTACGAAAAGCTGATCCGCGAGTCCTCGCTGGCCAGTGCCGTGTGTGCGCCGGGCACGCTCAAGATGATGGCGCAGTTTGCGGCGCTCACGCGCCTGAAGGAGCCCGAGAACTCCAGCATCTTCAGCAAGATGCAGGTCTACGACGGCGAAAGCCTCAAGGACACCGACCCGCGCGCCAAGAGCTACCAGGAGTACCGCGACTACGCGGGCGTGGACGAGGGCATGTCGGGCATCTCCACGCGCTTTGCCTTCAAGATCCTGTCCAAGGTGTTCAACTACGACAGCACCGAGGTGGCGGCCAACCCGGTGCACCTGATGTATGTGCTGGAGCAGCAGATCGAACGCGAGCAGTTTCCTGCCGAGCTGGAGACCCGCTATACCAGCTACATCAAGGAGTACCTCTCGCCGCATTACGCCGAGTTCATCGGCAAGGAAATCCAGACCGCCTATCTGGAAAGCTACAGCGAGTACGGGCAGAACATCTTCGACCGCTACGTCACCTACGCCGACTACTGGATCCAGGACAGCGAGTACCGCGACACCGACACCGGCGAGGTGTTTGACCGCAACGCGCTCAACGCCGAGCTGGAGAAGGTGGAAAAGCCCGCCGGCATTGCCAATGCCAAGGATTTCCGCAACGAGATCGTCAACTTTGTGCTGCGTGCGCGTGCCAACAACCAGGGCAAGAACCCCAGCTGGACCAGCTACGAAAAGCTGCGCCTGGTGATCGAGAAAAAGATGTTCTCCAACACCGAAGAGCTGCTGCCGGTCATCAGCTTCAACGCCAAGGCCAGCGCCGAGGACGCGCGCAAGCACGAGGATTTCGTCACCCGCATGGAGGCCAAGGGCTACACGCCCAAGCAGGTACGCCTGCTGTGCGAATGGTACCTGCGCGTGCGCAAGAGCAGCTGAGGCATTGAGAACGGCAAGCCGGCACCGAACGTGCCGGGCCATGCATGGGGGGCAGAGATGGCATTGCAAATCATCGACCGCAGGCTCGCCGGCAAGAACAAGTCGGTAGGCAACCGCGAGCGCTTTGTGCGCCGCTACAAGGCGCAGATTGCCGATGCGGTGCGCCGCGCTGTTGCCAAGCGCGACATCCGGCACATCGAGCAGGCCGAGAACATCACCATCCCGCGCAAGGACATCCAGGAGCCCAGCTTTCACCATGGGCAGGGGGGGGTGCGCGACACCGTGCACCCGGGCAATACCGAGCATGTGCGAGGCGACCGCATTGCCCGGCCCCAGGGTGGCGCAGGCGGTGGCGGCTCCCAGGCCAGTGACGGCGGCGAGGGCGAAGACGACTTCACGTTCACCCTGACCAAGGAAGAGTTCATGGAGCTGTTCTTTGAAGACCTGGCCCTGCCGCGCCTGCTGCGCACCCACATGGCCAGCACCTTGCAGTACAAGACGCGCCGCGCCGGCTACAGCCACGATGGCACGCCGCACAACCTGGCCGTGCTGCGCACCATGCGCGGTGCGCTGGGCCGGCGCATTGCCTTGACCAAGGCACCAAACCGCGAACTCAAGGCGCTGGAAGACGCGCTGGCTGAGCTGCTGGCGCAGGACGACGGCACCAGCGAAGCCCTGGCCGAGCTGCAGCAGCGCATCGCCGGGCTGCAGGCGCGCATGGGCAAGGTGGCTTTTCTCGATCCGCTGGATCTGCGCTTTCGCAGCCGCACCAAGGTCCCCGAGCCCAGCAGCCAGGCGGTGATGTTTTGCGTGATGGATGTATCGGGCTCGATGGACCAGGCGCGCAAGGACCTGGCCAAGCGCTTTTTCATCCTGCTGTACCTGTTCCTCACGCGCCATTACGAGAAGATCGACATCGTCTTCATCCGCCACCATACCCAGGCGGCCGAGGTGGGCGAGGACGAGTTCTTCCATTCCACCGAGAGCGGCGGCACCGTGGTCAGCAGCGCGCTGGTGCTGCTGGAGCAGACCATCCGTGCACGCTACCCGGTAGCGGACTGGAACATCTACGTGGCCCAGGCCAGCGACGGCGACAACTTTGGCGACGATGGTGGCAACTGCCGCAGCCTGCTCGCTGACAAGATCCTGCCCCTGGTGCGCTACTTTGCCTATGTGCAAGTGGTGCCGCAAGAGCAAAGCCTCTGGGAGGAATACAGCCAGCTCTTGCCGCTGTTCCCGCACTTCGCCATGCGCAAGGTGGCAGAGGCCGGCGATATTTACCCGGTGTTTCGTGACCTGTTCAAGAAGGAGGGGGTAGCGGTATGAACCCTTCTCAATACCCTGTGCTGGCCCGGCGCAAGGGCTCCCAGCATTGGAAGGCCCCATTTTCCGGTGACCGCTCCCAGCGCGAGGTGCCTGCCACGCCCCGGCCTGCGGGCCAGCGACCGAGGCAGCCCCTGCCCGACCCCAGCGACTGGACCTTCGAGCTGATCGAGCGCTACCACGCGGCGATTGCCGCGACGGCCGAGCGCTATGGCCTGGACACCTACCCCAACCAGCTGGAGGTCATCTCGGCCGAGCAGATGATGGACGCCTATGCCAGTGTGGGCATGCCCGTGGGCTACCGCCACTGGAGCTATGGCAAGGAGTTTCTGGCCACCGAGCGCCGCTACCGCCGAGGCCATATGGGCCTGGCCTACGAGATCGTCATCAACTCCAACCCCTGCATCAGCTACCTGATGGAGGAGAACACCACCGCGATGCAGGCGCTGGTGATTGCCCACGCGGCCTATGGGCACAACAGCTTCTTCAAGGGCAACTACCTGTTTGGCATGTGGACGGATGCGGGCAGCATCATCGACTACCTGCTCTATGCGCGGGACTTCATTGCCCAGTGCGAGGAAAAACACGGGATCGCCACCGTGGAGCAGTGGCTCGACTCCTGCCATGCGCTGGCCAACCTGGGGGTGGACCGCTACCGCCGCCCCTCCAAGAAGACCCTGGCACGCGAGCGCGCCGAGCGTGAGCAGCGCGAGGCCTATGTCCAGCAGCAGATCAACGAGCTGTGGCGCACCCTGCCGGCGCGGCCGGACAAAAACAGCCCGGCGCAGCACCAGGAGCGTTTTCCCAAAGAGCCAGAAGAGAACCTGCTGTACTTCATCGAGAAGAACGCCCCCTTGCTGGAGCCCTGGCAGCGTGAGGTGGTGCGCATCGTGCGCAAGATCGCCCAGTACTTCTACCCCCAGCGCCAGACCCAGGTGATGAACGAAGGCTGGGCCACCTTCTGGCACTACACCTTGCTCAACACCTTGTACGACGAAGGCTGGCTTACCGACGGCGTGATGATCGAATGGCTGTCATCGCATACCAATGTCATCTACCAGCCGCCCGCCGGCCACCGCGCCTACAGCGGCATCAACCCCTATGCGCTGGGCTTTGCGATGTACCGCGATATACAGCGCATCTGCGAACACCCGACCGACGAAGACCGGCGCTGGTTCCCCGATCTGGCAGGCACGCCGTGGCTGCCGGCGCTGCACCACGCCATGCAGAACTACAAGGACGAGAGCTTTATCGGCCAGTACCTGAGCCCCAAGCTGATGCGCGACATGCGCCTGTTCGCTATCCATGACGACGCCAGCGAGCGCGAGCTGCTGGTCAGCGCCATCCACAACGAAGACGGCTACCGCAACCTGCGCCAGACCCTGTCGCAGCAGTACGACCTGGGCGCGCGCGAGCCCAATATCCAGGTCTGGAACGTGAACCTGCGCGGCGACCGCTGCCTGACCCTGCGCCACACCCAGTACCAGGGCCGCCCGCTGGCCGAGGACGTGCAAGAGGTGCTGAAACACGCGGCGCGCCTGTGGGGCTTTGGCGTGCAGCTGGAAAGCGTCAACGGCGATGGCGAGGTGCCGGTGCTGCTGCACGCGGTGCCGCCCCCGCCAGCCTGATTGCGCTGGCACGCGGCTGGGCTGCTGAGGTTTTAAGGCTGCCCGCTTGCAGGGTTTGCTGCTGCGTCCACTGCTGTGGCCTGCGCTACCGCATGGCAGCGTGCCTCATGCACCATCGCGCCAATCTCCGCGCCTTTGCGGCCTGAGCGGGCGGCACGCTCTGCCACGTCCTTGGTGCTGACGGCCTGCGCCACGGCCAGCAGCCGCAGCAGCGCGTCGCGCTGGGGGTAGGGCTTGTCCTCCAGCCCCAGCCGGCCTTGGGCATCGCATTGGCAGGCGAGCAGGGCGTCGGCAAAGCGCTCGGGTTTGCGAAAGGCGTCGCAGCGCTCCAGCAGCCGCACCACGGCAGCCGGCGCAATGCCGGGGCTGCGGTGGATGTTGCCATGCTCGGCAGCAACCATCAGCGCCAGCTCGGCGCAGTCGCTGGGCACGCGCAGGCGTTGGTGCACGGCGCGGGCCAGCGCCACGCTGCGCTCTTCGTGGCCAATGTGGCGCGGCAACACATCGGCAGGGGTCGTGCCCTTGCCCAGGTCATGCGCAATACAGGCCCAGCGCACGGGCAGCGGCGCATCCAGCTGGGCGGCGCGGTCCAGCACCATCATCACGTGGATACCGGTATCCACCTCGGGGTGGTAGTCGGCCCGCTGGGGCACGCCCCAGAGGCGGTCCAGTTCGGGCAGCAGGCGGGCGAGCGCCCCGCAATCGCGCAGCACCTCGACCATGCGCGAGGGCCGGGCCTCCATCAGGCCGCGTGCCAGCTCTTGCCACACGCGCTCGGGCACCAGGGCATCGACTTCGCCCTCGGCCACCATCTGGCGCATCAAGGCCATGGTTTCGGGCGCGACGCTGAAACCATGGAAGCGGGCGGCAAAGCGCGCCAGGCGCAAGATGCGCACGGGGTCTTCGCGGAATGCCTCGGTCACATGGCGCAGCACCTTGGCCTGCAGATCGGCCTGGCCGCCATAGGGGTCGGTGACGGGGTCGCGGCCATTCCAATCGGCCGGGGCGGCCATCGCATTGATGGTTAGATCGCGCCGGGCCAGGTCCTGCTCCAGGGTCACATCGGGCGAGGTGGCAATGCTGAAGCCCCGGTAGCCCCGGCCGGACTTGCGTTCGGTGCGGGCCAGTGCATATTCCTCATGTGTGCGCGGGTGTAAAAACACCGGAAAGTCTTTGCCCACCGGCACAAAGCCCTGGGCCAGCATGGCCTCGGGTGTAGAGCCCACCACCACCCAGTCGTGGTCATTCACCGGCAGACCCAGCAGGCGATCCCGCACTGCGCCGCCGACCATATAAGTATTCATCGCGGCAGTTTACCTGCGTAACTTGCTTTACTTGCGTACCGGTTGCACATAGACGCCGCTGCTGTGCAGCTCGCCCTCGGCCGACTCGATGCGGGCCACGGCCTGTGGGCCGGCGCGGCTGACCAGTACTTCCAGCAGCGACTCGGCCAGCGCCTGGGCGGCGGTGACCGATGGGAAGAAGGACGGGCTGTTGACGGCAAACAGCAGGGTTTCATCGGCCGCCAGCGACAGCGGCGAGGCCAGGCTGTCGGTCAAGGCCAGTACCTTGCAGCCGCGCGCGCGGGCCAGCTCGACCGCCTGCACGGTTTCCTGCGAGTAGGGCGCAAAGCTGATGGCGACCAGCACATCGCCCTGGTCGATGGCGCGCAGCTGCATCTCACGCACGCCGCCCATGCCTTCGAGCAGATGCACCGAGCGGCGGAACAAACGGTAGACATAGACCAGCGAGAACGCCACCGGAAAGCAGGCACGCATGCCCATGACATGCACCTGGCCGGCCTTCTCCAGCAGCTTGGCGGCGGCAGTCAGGCGCGCTGCGCTGTGCTGCTCGGTCACATCCAGGTTGCTGCGCTGCATGGCAAACATCTCGGCGGTGAGCTGCTTGTCCTGCGCGCGGCCCATCAGGCTGCGGGCGCGCTCGCCGTACTGGTTGCCCGATTCGCTGGCCAGGCCCATATCGGCCGTCAGCGCCTGCTTGAACGGGTTCCAGCCTTCAAAACCACAAGTCTGGGCAAAACGCACCAAGGTGGTGGGCGGCACCTGGGCATGCAGGCCCACATTGCGCATCGATTGCGTCACCACCTCATTGGGGTGGTCGAGCACATAGCGCGCCACCTGTTGCAGCGACGGGCTCAGGGAGGCAAAGCGGTCTCGCAATTGGTCGATTACGCCCATGGCGGCTGGTCTTTCTTCAGATTTAGGGAAATCACGGGTAGCTATTGTGCGATATGGAACATATGATCCAAAAAAAATAAAAAAGGAGCAAAAGTTCTAAAACGCCGCAAGGCATTGGCCGGCACCGATGGGTTGCCAGGAGGATCATGGATATGCAAGTGAAAACGGGTGTGAAGCGTGCGGTGGCTCTGGCTGCGCTGGTGTGTGTTTCGGTGGGCGCTATGGCGCAAAGCAGCAGCACGCTGGACAAGATCAAAAGCGCGGGTGCCATCACCCTGGGCTACCGTGAGGCCTCGTTCGGCTTCTCCTACCTGGATGCCAATCTCAAGCCCATCGGCTACAGCATGGACATCTGCGCGCATATTCTGGATGCCATCAAAACCCGGCTGCAGCTGCCCGCGCTGAAGGTGAACTACCAGGCCGTCACCTCGGCCAACCGCATTCCGCTGGTGCAAAACGGCACCGTCGATCTGGAGTGCGGCTCGACCACCAACCTGGTGGAGCGGCAAAAGCAGGTGGCCTTCTCGCCGGACATCTTCCGCTACAACGTGCGCATGCTGGTCAAGAAGGAGTCCGGTATCAAGAGCATTGCCGATCTGCAAGGCAAGTCGGTGGCCACCACCACCGGCACCACCTCGTTCCGCCTGCTGCGCCAGGCCGACCGGGCCAGCAAGCTGGACATCAACAATGTGCCGGGCAAGGACCATACCGAGTCCTTCTTGCTGGTGCAGGGCGACAAGGCCGCCGCCTTTGTGCTGGACGATATCTTGCTCGCCGGCCAGATCGCCAATGCGCGTGACCCACACAACTACGAAATTGTGGGCGAGAGCCTGCGCACCGAGAACCAGGCCTTGATGCTGCGCAATGACGACCCCGCCTTCAAGCAGCTGGTCGACGAGACCGTCTCGGGCCTGATGCAGTCGGGCGAGATGGAGAAGCTCTACCACCGCTGGTTCATGTCGCCGATTGCGCCCAAGGGCATCAACATCAACTACCCGCTGAACGCCGAAACCCGGGATGCATTTGCGCATCCTTCGTCCAAAGGGATTTGAGCACTGATTGGTTTTGAAACAAAAGCGTCTACCGACGGGTGAGCCATCGGTAGACGCTTTTTATATTCCCACATGGTGTGCAACCGGAGCGCTTTATCGGGACGCAGTATTTACGGACCTTATGAGTTCTTTGCGTTAATGGTGCTTCCTCGTTATGCTGCTCGGCGCGGCGTGCGGCCCTATGGCTGGCTCGCCAATCCGTAGTATTACAAAGAGGGAGGGGTTTATGTGGACAACCATTGGCGTGGTGCTGGCCACCGTTGCGTTGACCTTTGTGGGTCTGTTTGTGCTGCTGAAGTTCGGCATTCGCTGGTATTTTTCGCGCATGCTCAAGCATGCGCAGGCCCTTGGCAGCGCCCAGCAAGGCGTGGTGCCGCGCATCACAATGCAGCTGGAGAAACTGCAGTTCACGGACCCGCAGGTGCGCCAGGTCATGCATCAACTCAAGAGCTTGGGCTATGCATCGGCCGGGCGTTACACGATTGACGAAATGCCCAGTGTCAAGGTTTGGGCAGGCACCCATGCGCAGAACGGCAGCCTTGCGCTGGTGCTGGAGTTGGCGGACCGTTACTTCTGCACGGACTTGGTCCGTTTTTACGACAACGGCGCTGCGCTGGGGGCTGGCACCAACCCGGTGTTTCGTGCGGAGCACTATCCCCGCCATATCCAGTACCAGCAGTTTCCACAGCACACGCCCATGCAGGAGCTGGCCCAGTGGCTCGCAGCCCGGCCTTTGCAAGCTGCGGTGGTGGCTGCTACACCGCAGAACCTGCGCCAGCTCAACACGCGCATGTATGCCGAGATGATGGACTTTCAGCTGTCGCTGCCCATGCCGGGCCTGGCGCAGTGGCGGCGTATGGCCATGCAGGATGCTGCAGCCCTGGGCAACGAAGTGCCTGCGCTGACCGAGCAGCAATGGCAGGCGGCCTACGATGCGCAACGCGAGAGCCAGCAAGCCGCCACCGAGGAGGCCATGCAAGACCATGTGCTGCGCAGTGGGCAGGTGTCAGCGGCGCAGTGGCAGGCCATCGCCCATGAACTGGTCTATGTCTATGGCCCCTTGAATGCCGACGACGTGGCCGAGCGCGCTTTGCGCCGCAGTGCATGGACGACGGATGCGCCACAAGTGGAAGCGCTGATGCGCCAGAACCTGACTCACGCGGCGTTGTTTGAGTCCATCCAGGGCTTGCTGCCGGAGGACGAGCGCTTTGCATACCTCATCAGCATCAATGCGCCGTTGGATGCGCGCGTGTACCGGCCTGTCCAAGCTTTTTGATTAAAACGCGTCTGACACCCGAAGGGCAGCGTCAGGCGCGGTTTGCTGGGGACCGTGCTCAGCGCTCAGCCCGATAAGGCTCGTCCATCGCCACAAAATCCTGCTCGGCCAGCGCCGCATCGATCCAGGCCTTGACGCCTGGCAGCTGGTGCACGCGCTCGATGTAGGCCGCAATTTCGCCGGGTACGGGCAGCTGGTAGGTCTTGAGGCGCGAGCACACCGGTGCGTAGTAGGCATCGGCAATGCTGAACTGGTCAAACAGCATGGGGCCGCCATGCTGGGCCAGCAGGTGGCTCCACATGCTGCACAGGCGCTCGACATTCTTGCGCACGGCGGCGTTGTCGCGCCAGACGATACGGCCGACCTCGGCCAAGTCCGCCTCGATGTTCATCGGGCAGGCGCTGCGCAGGGCGGTAAAGCCACCATGCATTTCGGCGCAAATGCTGCGCGCGCTGGCGCGGGCTGCCTTGTCCTGGGGCCAGAGCTGTTTCTCGGGGAACTGCTCTGCCGCATATTCGGCAATCGCCAGGCTGTCCCAGACGCTGGTATCGCCATCGCGCAGCAGCGGTACCGTGCCGGTGGGGCTGAGCGCCGTCATCGTGCGTTTGAATTCGGACTGGCTGTCAAAGCCGTCGAAGCGGACAAATTTCTCTTCGAAAGGGATGCCGGCCTGGCGCAGCAGCACCCAGGCGCGCATGGACCAGGAGGAATAATTTTTGTTGCCGATATAAAGCTGCAGCATGATCTAGACCATTCAGTGAATTAAACGCCATCGGTTTTATACCGTATGCGCGGCCCCACAGGGGGACTTGCGCGGGGTGGCAGGGGTCTGCAGCCCTGCCCCCTCTCAGGATTCGCTCAGGGGCCAGACCACGCCGTTGTCGTTGAGGATGGCGTCCAGCGGCAGGTCATGCGCTTCGGGCTCGAAGTCATCGACAAAGCCATTGGTAAAGCCCAGGCCCACCGTGAACGGGCGCGGCTCAAGCGCAGCCAGGGTGCGGTCATAAAAGCCGCCGCCGTAACCCAGGCGGTAGCCGCCCGGGCCATAGCCCACGCAGGGCACAAACAGCAAGGTGGGCACGACCAGTTCGGTGTTTTGCGGCTTGGGGATGTCGTAGGCGTCCATCTCCATGGGGCAGCCGGGGTACCAGGCGTGGAAGCTCAAGGTCTTGTGCTGCTTGTTGACCACGGGCAGCCCGATGCGGCGCAGCTTGGGCTCGTCCATCAGTGCGCCGTCTTCCTTCCAGCGGTGCAGCGCGGGCAGGGGGTCAAACTCCCCCTTGATCGGCCAGTAGGCGCCGATCACGGCATCCTGGCGTTCCATCAGCCAAAAACGCAGCACCTGCTGGAGCTGTTCGGCGCGCTCCAGGCGATCGGGCATATGCAGACGCTGTTCGATGAGCGCTTGGCGCACGGCTTTTTTATCCATTGCAAATATCCCTACAGAAACACGCTGGGTCAGCCATTCTGACAGCCAAAAGTGAGGTCGCAGGCAAATGGGTTACCGTGAAAACTAGGTATCTTTTTTACAGGCTGGGGGCGATTGGGTAAGTGCGTGTAAGCGGATGCCGAAGAATGCAGCCCTGGAGACGGTGTGCAGGCCTAGCGGTGTGTATGATTTTAGGGTTCACCCTGGCGCCGCTGGATAGCGCCGCTTTCTTGCAACCTGGAGCGGCTATGCGTAGGAATGTTTTGTTTACCCCTTGGATAGCGGCCCTGCTGGTCAGTGGCACGGTCCCGCTCGCAGCCCAGACTATTTTGCAAGGCGCAGCACCTGTACAAACGCCGGTTCAGCTGCAATCGAGCCCGTCGGTCAGCAGCGGCATGGTCAACGACGATGTCATCGTCGAGATGCAGCAAGCCTTTCGCAAGCGCGAGAAAAACAAGCTCACGCAGCTGCTGCCCAATGCGCGCGGCCATGTGCTCGAGCCCTGGGCTGCTTACTGGGAGCTGCGCGCCCGGCTGAATGAGGCCACGCAGGATGATGTGCAGGCCTTCCTGACCCGCTGGGCCGGCACCTACCAGGAAGACCGCCTGCGCAACGACTGGCTGCGCCTGCTGGGCCAGCGCCGAGACTGGAGCAATTTCAATGCGATGTACCCGGCGTTCCGCATGGGCGACGACCGCGAGCTGCGCTGCTATGCGGCGGTGATCGACCTGGCCAAGGGCGGCCAGCGCGAACCGCTGGCCAGCACGGTCAAAAACAACTGGTATGCGCAGCGCGATTCGGAAGACGGCTGCAATCTGGCGGCCTCAGAGCTGTTCTCGGCCGGCGGCCTGCAGGCCGATGACATCTGGCGCAGGGCGCGCCAGACCATGGAGACGAGCCGCCCGCGTGCGGCCCGGGCCGCCGTCGAGGTGGTAGCGCCTATGCAACTGCCTGCCTTTGCCAGCATGCTGCAGTCGCCCAGCAAGTACCTGACCGCCAAACCCAAGACCCAGTCCTCGGAGCAGCAGGAGCTGGCGACCTTGGCGCTGATCAAGATCGCGGCGGACAACCCCGAGGGTGCCGCCACCCTGATGGACAGCCGCTGGAATGAGCTGCTGTCGCAGCCGCGCCGCGACTGGGTTTGGGGCGTGATCGGCAAGACGCAGGCCACGCGCCTGTCGCCCGACGCACTGGCCAGCTTTGCCAAGGTGGGCAAGGAAGCCAACTTGAGCGACGACCTGCTGGCCTGGAAGACCCGCGCCGCGCTGCGGGCCGGCCAGTGGCTGCAGGTGCGCAAGAGCATCGAGGCCATGAGCGCCGAGGAGCGCGAGGACCCCACCTGGATGTACTGGCAGGCCAAGGCCTTGCAGGCGGGGCGCATCAGCGAGGCACAGACCCAGCAGTCGCGCCAGCTGTTGCAGAAGATTGCCGGCACCCAAGGTTTCTACGAGCAGCTGGCGCAGGAGGAACTCGGCCAGCCCATCGTCATCGCCACCCAGCCCGCTGCCATTGACGAGCAGGCGCGCCAGTTGGTGCGCAGCAATGCGGGCCTGGCGCGTGCGCTCTATGCGATCCAGCTGGGCCTGCGCAGTGAAGGGGTGCGCGAATGGAACTACATGACCAACCTGCACCAGCGCGGCGGCATGAACGATGCCGAGCTGCTGGCGGCCGCCGAGCTGGCCTGCCAGCGCCAGATCTGGGACCGCTGCATCAACACCAGCGAGCGCACCAAGACGGTGGTCGACGTCGGCCAGCGCTACCCCATGCCCTTCAAGGATGCGGTGGTCAGCCGCTCGCGCGAGATTGGCCTGGACCCCGCCTATGTCTATGGCCTGATCCGCCAGGAAAGCCGCTTCATCATGGATGCCCGCTCGGGCGTCGGTGCCTCGGGTCTGATGCAGATCATGCCTGCCACTGCCCGCTGGACCGCCCGCAAGATCGGCATGACCGATTTCACACCCGCGAGCATCAATGACCGCGACACCAATATCACCCTGGGCACTGCCTACCTGAAGCTGGCGCTGGATGATTTTGATGGCTCGATGGCCTTGGCCGCTGCGGGCTACAACGCGGGCCCCGGCCGGCCACGCAACTGGCGCAATGGCCCGGTGCTCGATGGCGCCATCTGGGCCGAGAACGTGCCCTTTGCCGAAACCCGGGACTATGTGAAAAAGGTGCTGGCCAACACCACCAGCTATGCGGCCATTTTGACGGGCCAGCCCCAGTCCCTGCGCGCCCGTCTGGGCTCGGTAGGCCCCAAGCCCGAGGGTGAGCCGGACCTGTCCAAAGAGCTGCCCTGACCAGTCGCTATTCCGCAGTGCCGCATGGCGCTGCGGGGGCGTGCCTACTGGTTGATGAGTAGCTCGCCCTCACGCCGGGCAGCACCCGAGCGCTCCAGGTCAGCCACCAGTGATGCATGCCACTGCGCCAGGTCCTGGTCGGCAAAGTAGCGCTGGTGCAGCAGCCCGTAGTAGGGCGTGGCGGCCAGCCAGCGGTTGATCTCCACCAGCGGCAGCTGCTGCCATTCCAAGAGCTTGTACTTGAGCAGCACCTTGGCGGCATAGAGGGCATGGCGCTCGGGGCTTTGCACAAAGCGCTCCAGCCGCTGGCGGGCCGTGTGCAAGGCGCTGCCCACATCGCTGAATGCACTGCCATGGCCGGGCAGCACCAAGAGGGGCTGCAGGCGCTCGATGACATCCAGGGTGGCCGCTACCTCGTCAAAGGCCGCTGTGCCTTCGATCTCCGGAAAGACCACGCCAAAGCCGTTTTCCCAGAGCGCATCGGCCGAGATCAGGATGCGCGAGGCGGGCTCGAACAGGATCACCGAATGCGGGTCATGCCCAGGCGCGGCATGGATTTGCCAGCGCTGTTCACCGAGCTCGATTTCTGTGCCGGGCTGCAGCAGCTCGTCCATCTGAAAGCGCGGGCAGTCCTGGCCGGTAGGGCGGTAGCTCAGCTGGGCCTCGTCCCAATCGGCCACCGCCTGTGCATGGCCGGGCGCAATGCTGGTGCGGGCCTGGGGCCAGCGCTGCTGCAAGGCGGCATTGCCGCCGCAGTGGTCGCTGTGCAAATGGGTGTTGACGATGCGCTGCAGCGGCACGCCCTGCAAGCTGGCCTCGACCAGGTTCACCGTCTGCTCGGCATGGCTGCAGTAACCGGTGTCGACCACCGCTGTCACTCCGCTTGTAAAAACCGTGTTATTGGCCGACAGCCAGCCGCGCTCGATGAACTGGAGATCGGCGGGCAGCAAAGCGGTGGAGGCGGACATGGTGGCGCAGGCGAAGGGGCAAGACCACCAGCCTAGCAGACGCGGTGTGTCTGGCGCTGGCACCCAGGCGTCAGCGGGGCGTTTGCGAGCCGGTGCTGCCCAGCATGAAGGCCTGGCGGGCCTCTTGGGGCGCGGCCAGCGTGTCGGACTCGTCCTTGAGCGGCACGCCCGAGAGCTGGCGCTGGCGCGCCTGCTGCATCAGGTAGTGCAGCTTGTGGACGGCCTGGGCATAGCTCAGCCCTTGCTCGCGCACATTGGAGATGCAGTTGCGCGACTCATCGGTCATGCCCGGGCGGGGCTGCCAGGTCATGTACAAACCCATGCTGTCGGGGGAGCTGAGGCCCGGGCGCTCGCCGATCAGCACCACCACCAGCGAGGCGCCCAGCGCCGCGCCAATCTCGTCGCCCAGCGCTACGCGTGCATTGCGCACCAGGCAGATCGGGCCGATATGCCATTGCTCAGCGATGGCCGGCAGCATCTGGCGCAGAAAAGGCAGGGCGTTGCGCTCGATGGCCAGCGACGACAGGCCATCGGCCACCACAAACGCCATATCGGCTTTGGCGGCGGGCAGGCCCTGGAGCAGAGCCCGCGACTCGGCGCTCAGGCGCCGGCCCAGATCCGGGCGCTGCAGGTAGGTGGGGCGGTCTTGGGCTGCGCTGTGCAGGCGCAGTACCGGCTGGGTGTGCAGCGCTTGCAGCCCGGCCGCAAGCCCATCCATGTCAAGCTCGGTGTGCACGGCCATGCGCGCCTGGGCATGGGCCAAGGCAAAGTCGAGATGGGCGCGGGTGGGCAGGCTGGTGCCGGCGCGGCCCAGCGCGATGCGGGCGCTGGTGAACTGGCGCAGGCGCTCCCAGGGGTTGGGGGTAACGGCGGGGCTGGCGGGCTCGGCCGGGGCGGGCAGGGCTGCTGGGGCAGAAGGGCGTGGGGACATGAAGAACTTCAATTGAGCTGGGCCAGCGCTTGCGAAAAGGGTGCGGGCAGGTCCTCGGCCAGGCGCAGGCCCGGGCCGCCGGCTTGGGCAATGCCCATGGTCTGCAGCCAGGCCTCAAACTCCGGCGTGGGCCGCAAGCCCAGGGTCTTGCGCAGGTAGAGCGCATCGTGGAAGGAGGTGGTCTGGTAGTTCAGCATGATGTCGTCCGAGCCCGGAATGCCCATGATGAAATTGATGCCGGCCACGCCAAACAGGGTCAGCAGCACATCCATGTCGTTCTGGTCGGCCTGCGCATGGTTGGTGTAGCAAATGTCGCAGCCCATCGGCAGCCCCAGCAGCTTGCCGCAGAAATGGTCCTCCAGCCCAGCGCGGATGATCTGCTTGCCGTCGTAGAGGTACTCGGGGCCGATAAAGCCGACCACGGTGTTGACCAGCAGTGGCTCGAACTTGCGCGCCACCGCATAGGCGCGCGCTTCGCAGGTCTGCTGGTCCAGCCCATGGTGGGCGCCGGCCGACAGCGCGCTGCCCTGGCCGGTCTCAAAGTACATGGCGTTGTTGCCGACCGTGCCGCGTGCCAGGCTCTGCGCGGCTTCATAGCCCTCTTGCAGCAGGGCCAGGTCAATGCCGAAGCTGCGGTTGGCAGCTTGCGTACCGGCGATGGACTGGAACACCAGGTCCACCGGCACACCCCGGCCAATGGCCTCGATGCTGGTGGTCACATGGGTGAGCACGCAGGACTGGGTGGGGATCTGGTACTGCTGGATGACCTCGTCGAGCATGTACAGCAAGGTGCTGACGGCGGCGATGCTGTCGCTGGCCGGGTTGATGCCAATGACGGCGTCACCATTGCCGTACATCAGGC
This sequence comes from Comamonas sp. BIGb0152, assembly GCF_024809975.1. GTDB lineage: Bacteria > Pseudomonadota > Gammaproteobacteria > Burkholderiales > Burkholderiaceae_C > Comamonas. Next base: position 390,417 of record NZ_JANUDY010000004.1, on the reverse strand, counting down.
CGTCGAGCAGGCTGGCGGCAATGCCCGAGGGGTCGTCCGTGGGGTGGTTGGGCTGCAGCCGCGTGGACATGCGGCCGGGCAGACCGATGCTGCTGCGAAAGCGGGTGACCACGCGGCATTTCTGCGCGATCAAAATTAGGTCTTGGTTGCGGCAGAGCTTGGAGGTGGCCGCCACCATCTCTGGGGTCAGGCCGGGTGCCAGCGCGCGCAAGCTGGCTTCGTTGGCGGCGTCCGACAGCAGCCAGTCGCGAAAGCCACCCACCGTCAGGTGCGCGACTGGCGCAAAGGCTTCGCGGTCATGGCTGTCGATGATGAGGCGGGTGACCTCGTCGCTCTCATAGGGCACCAGCGCTTCTTGCAGAAAGTGGGCCAGGGGCAGATCCGCCATGGCCATTTGCGCGGCGACGCGCTCGGTGTCATGGCGGGCCGCAACGCCGGCCAGGTGGTCGCCCGAGCGGGCAGGGGTGGCCTTGGCCATCAGCTCACGCAGCGAGGCGAACACATGGCGCTCTGCGCCAACGGTATGGAAATAGGGCATGGGGCAGGGGCCTTGTCAGGGTGTTGTCTCGCCGGGGGCGTCCGCCACCAAGTGATGGCGGCTGTACAGCGCAAAGTAGGCGACGAAGACAGCGTAGACGATGACGGCACCGATGAGCACCCGAGGGTCTACCAGAAAGCCGGCCACGACGGCAATGCAGGCCAGCACCAGCGCAATGCCCGAGGTAAACACGCCCCCCGGCGTGCGGTAGGCGCGCGGCAGGTTCGGCTCCTTGATGCGCAGCCAGATGTGCGAGGCCATCATCATCACGTAGGAGATGGTGGCGCCAAACACCGCAACGAGGATCAGCAGATCGCCCTGGCCGGTCAAGGACAGCGCAAAGCCGATGGCGCCGGGCACCAGCAAGGCCAGATAGGGGGTCTTGCGCTGGGTGGTCAAGGATAAACCCCGGGGCAGGTAGCCCGCGCGGGACATCGCAAACACCAGGCGCGAGTAGCCGTAGATGATCGAGAAGAAGCTGGCGATCAGCCCGGCCAGGCCGACAAAGTTGACGAAGCGGCTGATCCAGGTGGGACCACCCAGGACCTTGCTGGACTCCAGCGCTTCGACCAGCGGGTTGCCCGAGTTCATCAAGGCCGCAGCGCCGGCCCCACCCGGTGCCAGCACGAGGATCAGTCCGCAGAACAGCACCAGCACGACGATGGCGCCGATCAAGCCGCGCGGCAGATCGCGGCGCGGGTCCTGCGCTTCTTCGGCAGCCAGGGGCACGCCTTCCACCGCCAGAAAGAACCAGATGCCATAGGGAATGCAGGCCCAGATGCCGATGTAGCCAAAGGGCAGAAAGCTGCTGGCACCCCAGGCCTCGGTAGGCGCAATGTCGAACAGGTTGCTGACCTGGAAATGCGGCACCATGGCGACGATGAAGACCACGAGCGCAACGACTGCCAGCGCGGTGACGGCAAAAATCAGGCGCAGGGCCTCGCCCGCGCCATAGATGTGGATGCCCAGAAACACGGCATAAAAGCCCAGGTAGACCATCCAGCCATCGATGCCGAACAGCGACTGGCAGTAGGCGCCGATAAAGGTGGCAATCGCCGCCGGGGCAATCGCGTATTCCATCAAGATGGCGACGCCGCACAGAAAGCCGCCCCAGGGCCCAAAGGCGCGCCGGGCAAAGCCGTAGCCGCCGCCGGCGGTGGGGGCGATGGTGGCCAGCTCAGCCAATGCAAAGCACATGCAGGTGTACATCGTGGCCATCAGTGCCGAGGCCACCAGCAGGCCGCCCCAGCCACCGGTCTTGAGGCCGAAGTTCCAGCCGGCGAAGTCGCCCGAGATGACATAGGCCACGCCCAGGCCGACCAGCAGCAGCCAGCCCGCTGCGCCACGCTTGAGCTGGCGCTGCTCGAAATAATTGCTTGGGTGCGCGGAACTCCCGCCCGTCTGCGTTGCGTTATCGGCCATGTTCTACCTCGTTGTCGGTGTTGGGATGCGGTCTGGCATGCATGGTCCTGATGGTGGCAAGAATGCGGGCCGCACTCTATCCGATTTCGGCAAATCTGGCTAAGGGGAAGGCTGGGTTGACCTTGGTCCGCTTTTTGCATGACCATGCCGGTATGCCTACCGCTGCCGCTGCGCCTTTATGCCCCTGAGCGCCCCTTGTCCATCACCACCGCTGAGCGGTAGCCTGGCCTTGGGCGCACCGGCATCGCAGGTAGCGCAGACCTGTGATGTCGATGAGCAGGCAGCTTTGCTGCAGGGCTGGAACCAGCGCTACGAGCAGCTGTCGGCCGGCAGTTTTGAAGGCCGGGTGACCAGCCTGCATTTAGGGCCCATCCAGGCCTGGCGCGAGTTTTCCAGCCAGGCACTGCACCAGACCGGTGCCTTGCGTGCGGGGCAATTGGCCATTGGGCTGCCGCGCAGCATTCCGGGCAACACCATGTTTTGCAACCGCCCTTGTGGTGAGGGGCATGCGATTGTTTTCTCGGGCGATGGCCCGTTTGAGTTTGTCTCGCCGGGCGGCATGGAGATCATCGACTTTGTCGTGGACCAAGCCAGCCTCGATCCCTACCTGACGGCTTGCGAGCGCGAACGGCTGCAGGCCCAGCTGGCGCAGCCGCATTTGCGGCCGGTCTCTGCCCATGAGCGCTGGCGCCTGCCGATTCTGCTGGCCGACATGCAGGACTGCCTGGCACCCACCGCCCGCGAAGCCCTGCCGCCCCGGCAGCTGGACGAGATGGCGGGCGATGTGCTGGCCGCCATTGCCGCCGTGCTGCGCGACGGGGTGGAGGGCGATGCCGATGAGCAGCTGTCCTACCAGCGGCGCGCGCATATCGTCAGCTTGGCGCGGGAGCGGGTGGTGGCGACTGGCGCCGATGGCACGTTGACGGTGGAGGACCTGTGCCAGGCCCTGGCGGTGAGCCGCCGGGCCTTGCAGTACTCGTTCCAGGAAGTGCTGGGCATCTCGCCGCAAAGCTATCTGCGCGCCGTGCGCCTCAATGGTGCACGCCGCGCGATCAAGCAAGGCAGCAGCGTCTCTGATGCGGCCCTGGCCTGGGGCTTTTGGCACTTTGGCCGCTTTGCGCAGGAGTACAAGGCATTGTTTGCCGAGCTGCCCTCGCACACCGGCAAGCGCTACCGCTGAGCCTGGGCCGCCCTCGATCAGTCGGGCGCGTCAGCGGCCAGCTCCGGCAGGCCGCGCAATGCGGCGTACACGGGGGTGAAATCGCCCTCGGTCATGTCAAACAGCTGCTGGAAATCGTCGATGACGAAGTAGGTCTGCTGGTAGCTGTCGATCTTGTAGCGGGTGCGCATGGTGCGCTCCAAGGACAGCGGCAGGCGCTGGGGCAGGGGGCTGGTGACGGAGTGCAGCAGCTCGCCCGATGAGCTGAGGATGCCTGCACCATAGGCACGGATCTCGCCCTGCTCACGGATCAGGCCGAACTCGATCGTGTACCAGTACAGGCGGCTGAGCATCTCGCAGGCGCCCAGGCGCTCGGCCTTAAGGCCACCTTGGCCGTAGCGCTGCACATAGTCGGCAATCACCGGGTTGAACAACAAGGGCACATGGCCGAACAGGTCGTGGAAGATGTCGGGCTCGACCACATAGTCGAACTCTTCGGGCTTGCGGATCCAGTCGGTGACGGGAAATTTGCGGTTGGCCAGCAGGCTGAAGAATGGCACCTCCGGGATCAGGCCCGGGACGGCGACGATCTCCCAGCCGGTGGCTTGGCGCAGGCGCTGGTTGATGTCTTCAAAACGCGGGATGCGGTCCTCGACGCCCAGCGAGGGCAGTGCGTCGATGAAGGCCTGGCTGGCCAACCCTGGCAGCAAGGCCTTTTGGCGCGCATACAGGCGCCGGTAGGTGTCGTGGTCGGCCTCGGTGTAGGCGGCGTAGTTCTGTGCGCAGGTGTAGTCTTCCTGCGCACGGCTGTAGTCGCCGCGCGGTGGCCGGTCGGATTGTCCATAAACCACGGGTGCTTGTCCCATGCTGTGCTCCTTTCTTTGTTATAGAAGCCAGCCGGGCACCCGCAGTCTGTGGTCTGCAGGCGCTCAGTTGGCTTTGATCTTGATCGTGTTGATCAGAAACTGAAACTTGCGTCCTTCTTGCGAGACAAAGTGCGAGAGCTCCTTGAGGCGCATGTCTTCGGGGGCGATGCCCATCTTCAGGTACTCGGCCTTGAAGCGCGGGTCGGTCAGTGCGGCCTGGAACGAGTAGGCGTACTTCTGCGCATCTTGGTCGGGCAGGCTGGCGGGGGCAAATACGCCAAACCAGGTGGCGACGTCAAAACCCGGCACTGCTTCGTTCACCGGGGGCACTTGGGGCAGCGCCACATTGCGGTCCGAGGTGGTCACCGCCAGAGCCAGCAACTCGCCCGATTGGACCAGCGGCAGGGCCGAGGCCAGGTTGTCAAACACCACATCGATCTCGCCACCGAGCAGCGCCTTTTGGGCGGGTGCCGCACCGGCGTAAGGCACGCTGGGCATTTGCAGGTTAGCCAGCGACTTGAGCATCTCGCCCGAGATGTGGCCGATACTGCCGTTGCCGCCCGAGCCCATCTTCAGGCTGCCAGGGTGGCCCTTGATGTAGGCGACCATCTCCGAGGTGGTCTTGATGCCCAGCTGGTCCGCACGGCTCTTTTTCATCACCAGCACGTTGGGCACGCGCGCCACCAAGATAAGGGGTTTGAAATCCTTTTGTGCGTCGTACTGCACGGCGCTGCCCAGGTGGGGCAGCACGGCATGCGTGGCCACCGCGCCCATCAGCACCATGTTTTCCTGCGGTTTGGCATGCGCCACCAAGGCGGCACCTGTGGCGCCACCGGCACCGGGTTTGTTGGCCACCGTGATGGCGCCCAGCTGCTTTTGTGCGCCCTGGGCCAGCAGATGGGCCGAGGTATCCAGCGGGCCACCGGCAGGGTAGGGCACCACAAAGGTCAGGGGTTGGCTGGCGTTTTGCGCGCTGGCAGCCAACATGAAACCAGACAGGACGGCGGCGAGGGTGACGGAGCGTTTCACAATTGTTTCCAGATTGATAAATCGCTCCGGAGTATAGAGAGGCCGCATGGCAAATTGAGGAAGATCAAAGCGGCGGCCGTTCAATTTTTCCTATAGCACTCCGCGGCGCATCTGATCGAGCTCAATGCTCTCGAACAGTGCCTTGAAGTTGCCATTGCCAAAACCGTCGTCGCCCTTGCGCTGGATGAACTCGAAGAAGATGGGGCCCAGCTGGTTCTCGCTGAAGATCTGCAGCAGCAGCTTTTGGCCGGTGCCATCGATCAGGATCTTGCGCTTTTTCAGCTCGGCCAGGTTTTCGCCGTGGTCAGGCAGGCGCTTGTCCACCAGCTCGTAGTAGGTGTCGATGGTGTCGAGCAGGTTGACGCCGCCGGCGCGCAACTGGTCCACCGTCTCGTAGAGGTTGTCCGAGCCCATCGCAATGTGCTGGATGCCTTCGCCGTTGTACATGTCCAGGTACTCCTGGATCTGGCCGGCCTTTTCCTTGCCCTCTTCATTGATGGGGATGCGAATCTTGCCGCAGGGGCTGGTCATGGCCTTGCTCTTGACGCCGGTGACCTGGCCTTCGATGTCGAAGTACTTGATCTCGCGGAAGTTGAACAGGCGCTCGTAAAAGCCGGCCCACTCGTCCATGCGGCCCCGGTGTACGTTGTGGGTCAGGTGGTCGATATAGGTCAGGCCATGGCCGTGGGGGTTCAGGGCCTCTTGGGCGCTGATGCCGGGCAGCGGCTCAAAGTCCACATCGAAGAAGCCGATGTTGCCGATATCACCGGCTTGCGCACCGTTCTTGCCGCGCCAGCGGTCCACCAGATAAATCAGGCTGTCGCCGATGCCCTTGATGGCGGGAATGTTCAGCTCGCCCGGGCCGGCCTGGCCGGCATAGCCCCAGGCACCCAGGCCCAGCGCGCGCTCGTAGGCGGCCTTGGCATCTTGCACGCGGAAAGCGATGGCGCAGACGCTGGGGCCGTGCAGGCGGGCAAAGCGCTGGGCAAAGCTGTCAGGCTCGGCGTTGATGATGAAGTTGATCTCGCCCTGGCGGTAGAGGGTGACGTTCTTGTGGCGGTGACGCGCCACCGGCTTGAAGCCCATGGCCTCAAAGACCTTGCCCATGGCGACCGGATCGGGCGCGGCATATTCAATGAACTCGAAACCATCGGTGCCCATGGGGTTGTCCCAGGTCGTGAATTCGGTGGTCTGGTGGGGGATGGCGGCTGTCATCGCAGGTCTCCTGTGGATCGTCTCGGGTGTCGCCAGCATGGGCTGGCTGCTTTGGATCCACTGTACCGGTCTTGACGCGCAGCATTTTGGCGATTTATCACGCCCTACCCACTGGTTTAGCTTGTTTTATGTGTTTGTATCAAAAACCAAGCATTAAAATTGCGTCATCCTGTTGTGTTGCGCTGTTGCAGTGCAGCAAAAACCATTGAGGCCTCTTCTATGACCACCACCGCCTACCCGCTGGACAAGCTCGACCGTGCCATTTTGCAGCGCCTGCAGCACAACGGCCGCGAGACCTATGACGTCGTGGGCGAGCAGGTGGGCCTGTCGTCCAGCGCGGTGCTGCGCCGGGTCAAGCGGCTTGAAGAGGTGGGCGTCATCGAGCGCTATGTGGCCCTGGTCAAGCCCGAGGCGGTGGGCCTGTCGATGACGGCGTATCTGAATGTGCGGCTGGAGAAGTTCACCGAGGCGAGCAAGCGCAACCCGCTGGATCTCTTCCGCGCCAGCGTGCAAAGCTGGCCCGAAGTGGTGGAATGCGTGGCCTTGACGGGCGATATGGACTATCTGCTGCGGGTGGTGGTTGCCGACATGGCCCACTACAGCCGCTTTGTGATGGACACCTTGCTGCGCCACCCTGCGGTGCAGGACTGCAAGACCAGCTTTGTGCTGGACCGTGTCAAGCTCACCACAGCGCTGCCGGTTTTGCCCGGCGTGTAAAGCGCCTCAGGCTTGCGCCAGCGCAAAGGGCGCTGCGATCGTGCCGCCACCGGCACGCCCTCAAAGCCGCATGGCAAAGTGGCCACTAGCGGCGCAAAGCCGCATGGGCACGGGCGCTGAATACCCTTTGTAAGCTGAGGGTAAGCCATAGGCACGAAATATGCTGCATCGCAGCATGATTGATAATGCACGGGTTAACCCGTATATTCGCCCTATGATCACGACTAAAGAATGGTTCCCTTCATCCGTTGCCAACGGCATGATGGCGTTTTTCCCCTTCTTTGGCCGCTTGGGCGACAGCAAAACTTCCCCAGACGGCAAGAAGCCCCGACCTTCTGCCTCTATGGTTCCCATCCGCGCCCTCAGTGAGCGTCACCGCCCGCGCATCCTCGCCCATCTGCAGGGCCTCGATGCGCAGGACCGCTATTTGCGCTTTGGCTACCAGGCCAGCGATGCGCAGATCGAGCGCTATGTGGACAGCCTCAACTTCGAGCGCGACGAGATCTTTGGCATCTACAACCGCCACCTCAAGCTGATCGCCATGGCCCATGTGGCCTACGCGCCGCCGTCGTCTAACATGGCCAGCTGCGCCGAGTTTGGCGTTTCTGTGCTCAAAACAGGGCGCGGCAAGGGTCTGGGCAGCCGCTTGTTCGAGCGTGCGGCCATGGATGCCCGCACCAAAGGGGTGCAGATGCTGTTCATCCACGCCCTGTCCGAGAACACCGCGATGCTGAAAATCGCCCGCAAGGCTGGCGCCACGGTGGAGCGCGATGGCTCGGAATCCGAGGCCTATCTGAAGCTGCCGCCCGCCGGCTTTGACACGCGCATGGCTGACCTGGTCGAGGACCAGATGGGCGAGATGGACTACCAGTTCAAAAAGCAGGCGCGCCAGTTCTGGGATTTTCTGTCCACGGTGCAGGAAGTGCGGCGCGATGTGCAGCAGGGCCGCCACAAATCGGGCCAGTGAACGGTGGAGGAGGGGCGTCTGAAAAACTGCTGAAGAATTCAGCAGCGATTTCGGAGGAAATCCGCAATTTGATATCCTGATTGCTTGTTTCACTACCGCACGTCCTGCATTCCACGACAGTGTCAGACCCCCATCCCTCGCGCTTCCCCGACAAGGAAGACAAACGCACCTTTTTTCAAAAGGTCGCTGAACTGATTCACCCGGCCCCAGACTCTGCGGACGAGTTGATCGAAACCCTGGCGGAAGCCGAAAGCAACGATGTCATCAACGCGGACTCCCGCGTGATGCTGGAGCGGGTCATCCGAATGGAAGACATGACCGCTGGCGACGTGATGGTTGCCGCCCCCCGCATGGACCTGGTGGACATCGAGGCCGACTACGAGTCGGTGCTGCATACCGTCATCAACACCGCCCATTCGCGATTCCCGGTGTTCCAGGGTGAGCAGGAAAACATCATTGGCATCTTGATGGCCAAGGATTTGCTCAAGCTCCAACGCTCCCCCCAACTCAATCTGCGTGCGCTGCTGCGCCCGGCGGTGTTTGTGCCCGAGAGCAAGGGCCTCAACGACCTGCTGCGTGAGTTCCGTGGCAACCGCAACCACCTGGCCATCGTCATCGATGAGTTCGGGCGTGTGGCGGGCCTGGTCACCATCGAGGATGTGCTCGAACAGATCGTGGGCGAGATCGAGGACGAGTTCGATCTGCCCGAAGACGAGGGCGACATCTTTGCGCTGGCCGATGACACCTTCCGCATCTCGGGCGACACGCCCGTCGAGCGGGTGGCCGACGAGTTCAACGTGGTGCTGGAGAGCAGTGACCCCGATGAATCTTTTGAGACCATTGGCGGCCTGATTGCCCATGAGCTGGGCCATGTGCCCAAGCGCGGCGCCCACATCATGCTGGGCGGCCTGCACTTTGAGGTGCTGCTGACCAAGGGCGGCGCCGTGCGCTGGTTCCGCGTGCAGCGGGCTGCGCCGGTGTCGGACCCTGCAGCGGACGCCTGAGGACGGCCAGGCCAGCTGGGTGCCGGCCTATCGCCACCGATGCCCCCATGGCAGTGAATCCCGGATTCACTGCCATTTTTTTAGGGGCGCTTCCGGCAGGGCCCGCAGCGGGCAAGCGTTCGGCCCTCAGGCTGACGGTGCTGCCAAGCCTCCCTAAAATGCTGATCCATGCCCACATCCCCACAAGCCCCCACCCCGGCAGACGCATCCGGCGCAGCCCAGCCGGTTTGGCCGGCCATCAACGCCCCCCATGCCGAGCCCCAAGACCACTGGATTGAACAGCTGGGCCGCCGGCGCAATGATGACTTTGCCTGGCTGAAGTACGTGCCCGAGACCGGCACACGCACGATGGACAACCTGCCCGAGCCCTTGGGCAGCCTGCTGCAGGCTGAGCGCGACTATGCGGCGCAGATGCTGGCGCCGCTGGCCCCATCGGCGCAGCGCTTTTACGATGCGATGGCCGCCCATGTCTGCAGCACCGCGCTGGCGCCGCCCGCCGCGCTGCAAGGCTGGGCTTACAGCAGCCAGCCCGGGGCGGGCGGCCAGCGCGTGTTTGTGCGCCGCCATTCGGATGGCCGGGTGCAGACCCTGGTCGATGAGGCCGTGCAATCGCAAGGCCATGTCTACTACCGCGCCACCGACCACCAGGCCAGCCCCGATGAGCGCTACTACGCCTGGGCGGAAGACCTGATCGGCAACGATCGGCATCGCATCTGCGTGCTCGACACCCACACGGGCACAACCCAGGTGCTGGTGACCGAGGACGCCTTTGGCTATGGCGGGCTGACCTTTTCGCCGTCGTCGCAAGACCTGTTCTGGATCTGGCGCGACGCGCACAGCCGGCCTTCGCGCCTGTACCGCAGCGCGCTGCAGGGCGGGCAGCCGGTGCTGGTGCATGAGGAGACCGACCCGGCGCTCTTTATGCGCGTGGCGCGCACGGCGGCCAATGGCTTTGTGGTGCTGAGCCTGTTCGGGCCGGACACCAGCGAGGTCCGCCTGATCGCCGCTGGCCAGGAGCATGCGGCGCCCCGGCTGCTGCGCCCGCGCGAGCGCGGCATCCGCTACGAGGTCAATGAATGGAATGGCAGCCTGGTGGCGCTGACCAATGCCGGGGGCGCCACTGACCGGCAGATTCTGCGGCTGGACCCCGAGCACCTGCAGCCCCAGCAAACCCTGGCCGCCCACCGCCTTGGCGTGCCCATCATCAAGATGCAGCCCTTTGCCAGCACCTTGGTGCGGCTGGAGCGCGTCGACGGGCTGCACCAGCTGGTGCTGCTGCAGCGCGACGGGGCAGAAACCACGATCCGCTTTGACGAGCCGGCCTACACGCTGGAGCTGCTGCCCGGCCAGCACTGGGATGCCAGCCATGTGCGCCTGAAGCACCAGACACCGGCCCAGCCGCCGCGCTGGCTGGACATCCGCCTGGCCGATGGCCAGATGACCGAGATGGGGCGCGAAACCTGGAGCGGGTTGGATACGACGAACTACCGCATCGAGCGCCTGCAGGCGCGCGCGGACGACGGCCAATGGGTGCCGCTGACGGTGCTCTCGCGCAAGGATATCGATAGCAGCCAGCCCCAGCCGCTGCTGCTGACGGGCTATGGCGCTTACGGCATCGCGCACGAGGCCTCTTTTTCGCTGCCCGCGCTGGCCTGGGTCGATGCCGGCTACCGCTATGCGATTGCCCATGTGCGTGGCGGCTCGGAAAAGGGCCATGACTGGTACCAGGGCGGTTGCCGCGCGCACAAGCGCAACTCGATGACCGACTTCATCGCCTGCGCGCTGCATCTGCAGCAGCTGGGCTACACCACCTCGCAGCAGACGGTGGCGCATGGCATATCGGCCGGTGGCCTGTTGGTGAGTGGTGCCATGAACATGCAGCCCCAGCAATGGGCCGGCGTGATTGCGCAGGTGCCCTTTGTGGACATGCTCAACACCATGAGCGATGCCGACCACCCGCTGGTTCCGCTGCTGCGGCCGGACTGGGGCGACCCGCTGGCCGACCCGGTCGCCTATGACTACATCGCGGCGCTGTCGCCCTACGAGAACGTGCGCGAGGCGGCCTACCCGCCGCTGCTGTGCACAGCTGGACTCAAGGATGATCGGGTGCCCTACTGGGAGCCCGCCAAGCTGCTGGCCAATGTGCGCCGCCGCTCCACCAGCGCGGCGCCTGCCTTGTTGCTGCTGAACCCGGACAGCGGCCACCAGGAAAGCGACCAGCAGGAGAGCGTGTTGGGCCAGGCCGCGCGCCTGTGGGCCTTTGCGCAGCACTGCGCCACGGCCGGCAAACCGCCAGCGGTTTAGCGTTGCAGCGCTGCCTGGGGGCGGCTGCGCTGAAACAGTCCCCAGGCGCACCAGGCTGATACCAGCAGCGCTGGCACGGCGGTGACCGTGATGGCACTGAGCAAATGGCCCTGCACCACCCAGGTGGAGATAAAGCCCGCCAGCAGCGGGCCCAGGGCGCTGAACACTGAGACCACAAAGCTCCACAGCGCAAAGATGCGCGCGCGCAGCGCTGCGGGCGCCAGGTCCTGCAGCATGGTGGGCACCAGCGCATTGGCGGTGCAGGTGATAAAGAGGAAGAGACCCACCACCACAAAAGCCTGCGGCAGCGAGGCGGTGGAGAACAGCATCAGCACCGCCGGAACAGCCAGCAGCGCGCAGACGCCCATGATGAGCGGGCGCACCGCCTGGCCCAGACGCCGGGCCAGCCAACGGTCCAGCCAGGCCACCACGGGCAGGCAGCCCAGGGTGCTGACCAGCAGGATCGGGCCCATCACCTCGCCAATATGGGCGGGCGTGGCCTCAAAGCGCCGCTCCAGCGCCAGGGCGATCAGCTGGTTGAGGCCTTGTACGGCAACCATCAGGCTGCCGGCGATGCCGACAAACAGCGCCACGGACTGCCAGCGCAGGCGCAGGAACTGGCGCAGCGAGGCACCGCTGGCGCCATCGCTGCTGGCGATGTGGCGGGCGGGATCGGCGGTAAAGAAACCTGCCAGCAGCAAGGGCAGGCCGGCGACGGAGAGCAGCAAGAAGGCCTTGCGCCAGGCATCCATATCGCCCGGAATCAGCGCGACCGCCGTGCTCTGGATAGCGCCCGAAAAATAAAAGCCGGCGCTGGCGCCGCTGGAGACCAGCGCGGCAAAGCCCAGGTTGGCCAGCACGCGGTGGCGCTGGGGGGCCAGGTCCGGAATCATCGAGTAGACCAGCGGCACCATCGCAAACTCGGTGATGCCGGCGGCCGAGCGGCCGAGAAAAAACAGCGGGAAGTTGGGCGCCAGCGCGCTGAGCACCATCATCGCCGTGGAGGCGGCAATCAGGCACAGCAGCACCCGCTTGCGCGAGAAGCGGTCGGCAAACCGGGCCAGCGGAATGGCGAGCGCACTGCCCACCAGCACGCCCGCCAGGCCTTGCAGCGCGCCGATGGCGGCATCACTGATGGCAAAGCTTTTCTGGATGGCCGACAGCGAGATGGCCTGCAGGCCATAGTCGCTCATCTGCACCCCGGCGGTGAGGCCCAGGAACACGACGGTCAGCAAAGCCCGGATGGACCACTGTGCGGGCCCGGTGTCGGCGGCAGGCAGGGCGGTGCTGCCGGAAGAGGTCGTCATGGAGGTGGGGTCCCACAGAAGCGTGCATCAAGCGCTGCAGAAGCTGTCCGCAGCGCTTGCCACAAGCTGCTTATTTCCACTGGTACTGCAGTTGCACATCCACCGTGCGGCCACCGCCGTAGTAGCAGTAGAAGTCACAGCCGCTGACATAGGTCTTGTCGGTCAGGTTGCGGGCATTGAGCTGCAGCGCCCATTCGCGGCTCAGGTCGTAGCGCACCATCAGGTCCAGCAAGGTGTAGCCGGAGATGCGCTTGCCGGGGCTGTAGCGCTGGTCTTCGGTCTGGCCGTTGTAGCGGGCGCCGGCAGCCACGGTCAGCTTCTGGCTGTTGGCCAGGCTCAGGCTGTGGCTCAGCCACAGGCTGACCTGGTTGTCCGGAATCAGCGGTGTGCGCACCGTCTGGCTGGTGGAGATGTCCTGCTTGGAGTTGTTGTGCGTGTAGGCCGCCTTGATAGCAGTGGCCGCGCCCAGCTTGAAGTCGCCCTGCAGCTCCACGCCCTTGTTGGTGCGCTTGCCCGATTGCGACTGGATGTTGGAGGCGTCCGAGATCAGCGCGTTCTTTTCCTTCACATCGAAGTAGGCCAAGGTCAGGGTGCCGTTGAGCCAGGAGGGCTCCATCTTCAGACCCACTTCGCTTTGCTTGCCTTCGTAGGGCTTGTAGGCCGTGCCTTGGCTGTCCACGCCGGCGATGGGCTTGAAGGATTCCGAATAGCTGATGTAGGGCGAGACACCGAAGTCGGTGATGTACATCGCGCCCAGATTGACGCTGTTCTTGCTCACATCGTAGGCGGCGTCGGAGCCGCTGACCGAGCCGGTGTTCTTGGCGCTGTCATGGCGGATGCCGGCATTGAAGTTCCAGTGGCTGCCCACGCGCAGCTGGGTGGAGGCGTAAGCGCCCCACTGCTTGGAGTGCAGGCCATAAGGCGTGCCGGTGATGTCGAAAGGCGCGCCATAGACGGGGTTGAACATGTCCAGACCCGGCACAAAGCCAAAGCCGTTGTTCAGGCCATCGGTGTCGGACTTGAGGTAGTCGATACCGAAGGTAGGCCGCAGCTGGATGCTGTCAGACAGCTTGATCTTGCCGCTGATGCGGTTGTCCAGGTAATGGCTCTTGGAGCTGCCATCGGTGTAGGTGTAGCCACGCGCGAGCGTGCGGTCATTGTCCGAGCCATAGGCAAAGGTGTTGACCTGGTCCAGATCGAGGTGGGTGTACTTGTAGTTCTGCGTGAACTTCCAGTCGCTGTTGATCTGGTGGCTCAGCAACCAGCCCAGGCTGGACTGGGTGCGCTTGAGGTGGTCCACACCGGGCTCGCCAGCGTTGAGGCGGCGGTCAATGCGGCCGTAGGGCGTGTCGGTGATGGTGCCGTAGGCGGGCAGGAAGCCGTTGGTGGGGCGGCCATCTTCGCGCTGCACGCTGCCCAGCAAGGTCAGCGAGGTTTGGGGTGTGAACTCCATCGTGACGCTGGGCGCCAGGTAGTAGCTCTTCATATTGGTTTCGCGCTGCTGGCCGTCCTCGCGGCGCGCCTGCGCCACGAAGCGGTAGTACACGGTGCCATCGCTGTTGGCAATGTCGTTGTAGTCGACGCTGGCACCCAAACGCTTTTGGTTGCCCACTTCGGTGTTCAGCTGCAGTGCGCGTTCTTTGTGCGGGCGCTTGGTCACCAGGTTGACGATGCCGCCGCTTTCCGAGGCGCCAAAGATCAGCGAGTTGGCACCTTTGACGACTTCGACCGTTTCCAGACCAAAGACTTCGGGCTTCCAGACAAAGTAGCCATTGGGCGAGGTGGGGGTGCCATCCAGCGACACCGAGGCATCAAAGCCGCGAATCTTGAACCACTCGACCTTGTTGTCCGCGCCAAAGGGCTCGCTGAGCACGCCGGCCTGGTACTGCAGGGCCTGGTCGAGCTTGCGTGCGCCCAGCGCATCGATCTCATTCTTGCGCAGCACCGCGCTGGAGTTGGGGGCGTAGAAGTCCAGGCTTTGCAGGTCGTCCACCGAGCCGATGACCGTCACGGTCTCCAAGGTGGTGCTGGCGGCGTCGGTCTTCTCAGCGGTCTGGGCCAGAACAGGGGCGGTAAAGCCGGTGGCGCCGATGGCCAGCAGAACTGCGTGGACCACCGGCGTATAGCGTGCGTAGGGCATGGTGCGGTCAGGGAAGGAGGTTGGACGAAGGGGGCGGATAACTTGTTTGTAATTTTATATTGCAATCGATAACTGTTCTCAAATGCATTTTCCTTTGTCGCAAAATTACCGCATTTGTTTATTTCTATCGACTGTTGCCGTTGTTTGCTTCAGATAGCCGCGCCGCGCCGTTGGCTGCGCCAGGGCCAGAAGGGGATCGCGTATAGTGCGCCCAGCGGCTGCGCCTGAAGAGCGCGCGGTGGTTCTCCCTGCCAAACCTGATTGACCTGTGCCCGCTTCCTATTCTTCTTATTCACTCTATGAGTCACCCCGCCGCTTTCCCTGGCTGTGGGCCTGTATGGCGATCCTGGCCGGGGTACTGCAAGCCTGGTCCCTGGCATGGCCCTGGCAGACGGACGGCTTCCCGGGCCGCTATGGCCAGCCGCTGTGGTGGCTGCAAATCCTGTCCTTGGCGGTGCTGCCCGCTGCGCTGACGCGCGTGCAGCGCGCCTGGCATGGGGTGCTGATCGGTTGGATTTTTGCCTGCGCCTGGCTCTGCGCCACCTTCTGGTGGCTGTTTATCTCCATGCACACCTATGGCGGCCTGCCGGCGCCTTTGGCTGTGCTGGCCGTCTTTGCGTTGGCCGCCTTTTTGGCGCTGTACTACGCCGCTGTCTGCGGCCTGTTCGTGGCCTGGCGGGGTGAGCGCCTGGCGGGCGCCGTGCTGCTGTTTGCCGCGCTCTGGCTGCTGGCCGAGTTGGCGCGCGGCCAGTGGTGGACCGGTTTCCCCTGGGGCGCGGGCGGCTATGCCCATGTGGATGGGCCGCTTGCAGGCCTGGCGCCCTGGATCGGGGTCTATGGCATTGGTGCCGTCGCATCGGCAGGCGCCATGTGGCTGGCGGGTTTGCGCGGCGCGCATGCCGCGCGCTGGCCCGGCTATGTCGCCCTGGTGGTGGTGGCGGTTGTGGTGGGGCTGGCCCAGCGCCTGCCCCAGGCCTCGGTGGCTGCAACGCCCAACCCGCCGGTGTCGGTGGCCTTGCTGCAAGGCAATATCTCGCAGGGCGAGAAGTTCCAGGCCAGCTCGGGCATCCCGATGGCCCTGGCCTGGTATGCGCAGCAGCTGCAGCAAAGCCAGGCGGACATGGTGATTGCGCCGGAGACCGCTATCCCGGTGCTGCTGCAGCAGACGCCGCATGGCTACTGGCAGGATCTGCAGCAGCGCTTTGCCAGCGGCCAGCAGGCGGCGCTGATTGGCGTGCCCTTGGGCGATTTTGAGCAGGGGTACACCAACTCCATGCTCGGCCTGGTGCCCGGCAGCGCCGAGGCCTACCGCTACGACAAGCACCACCTGGTGCCGTTTGGCGAATTCATTCCGCCGATGTTCCGCTGGTTCACCGATTTGATGCAGATTCCGCTGGGCGATTTCAACCGGGGCGGCATGAGCCAGCCTTCCTTGGGCTGGGCGGGCGAGCGCTGGGCCCCCAATATCTGCTACGAGGATTTGTTTGGCGAGGAGCTGGCTAGCCGCTTTGTTGATAGTGCGCAATCGCCGACGATCCTGGTCAATGCCAGCAACATCGCCTGGTTTGGCAACTCGATTGCCATCGACCAGCATTTGCAGATCAGCCGCATGCGCAGCCTGGAGCTGGCGCGGCCCATGATCCGGGCCACCAATACCGGCGCGACGGCTGTGATTGACCGCGATGGCCGGGTACAACAGGCCTTGCCCCACCAAAGCCGGGGGGTGTTGCTGGCGCAGGTGCAAGGCGTGGATGCAACGCCCACCTGGTTTGCCCAGTGGGCGGGCCGCTGGGGCCTGTGGCCGCTGTGGGGTCTTGGCTTGCTGGTGTTGCTGCTGGCCTGGATGCGTCCGCGGCAGCGCCGAGGCTAAGCGGCTGCGCAGTTGCCGTGTTTAACAGGCAGGTTGCCGGCAGAAGGCATCTGCATGGTGGGTGCTGGCGGCACGGATGGCCAGCCCATGGCCCGGTAAACACAAATGTAAATGCTGTTAAAAAACGCATAAAGGCCAAATCTGGCCCACAAAGCACAGCGCAGTCCACGGCTTTGTCGCGCACGGCTGGGCCGATAAGCACGATAATGCATAGCTGCAGGTAGTGGTGCCTGGCACCATCAGAGAAATGCGGCGGAGTGACCGCCACCAGAAGTTGGACTGACAATGGCTGAATCTTTTTCCTATGAACAACTGATCGCCTCGGGTGAGGGCAAGTTGTTTACCCCCGAAAGTGGCCGCCTGCCACTGCCGCCGATGCTGATGTTCGACCGCATCACCGAAATTGACGAAAACGGTGGCTCGCACGGACTGGGAAAAATTGTCGCTGAGTTGGACGTGAACCCCGATCTGTGGTTCTTCAAATGCCACTTCCAGGGCGATCCCGTGATGCCCGGTTGCCTGGGCCTGGACGCCATGTGGCAGCTGATCGGCTTTTACCTGACTTGGCTGCGCCTGCCAGGTCGCGGCCGCGCCCTGGGCGCCGGTGAGGTTAAGTTCACCGGCGAAGTCGGCCCCGACGTGAAGCTGGTAACCTACGAAATCGACATCAAGCGGGTGATCAAGCGCAAATTGAACATGGCCATTGGCGATGCGCGGTTGCTCGCTGACGGCAAGGAAATCTATGTCGCCAACGACCTGCGCGTGGGGTTGTTCCTGCGTGAAGGCGACGGCAAGGAAAACGCAGCATGAAGCGTCGGGTGGTTATTACAGGGGCCGGCATCGTCTCCTGTATCGGTGTGGGGTTGGAGGCCGTGGAGACTTCGCTGCGCGAAGGCCGCTCCGGTATCGACCATATGCCGGTGTTCAAGGAAATGGGCCTGCGCAGTCAGGTCGCGGGCATTCCGCGCATCAATGTAGAAGATTTCATTGATCGCAAGCAATTGCGCTTCATGGGAGATGCTGCGGCCTACGCCCAGATTTCCTTACAGCAAGCCATTGCCCAGGCAGGCCTGTCACCCGAACAAATCAGCCACCCGCGTACCGGATTGATCATGGGCTCGGGCGGTGGATCGCCCGCCCATCAGATAGAGGCTGCCGACACCTTGCGTGAAAAAGGCATTCGCCGCGTGGGGCCTTACCAGGTCACGCGTTGCATGGGCTCGACGGTCTCGGCCAACCTGGCGACCAATTTCAAGATCAAGGGCATCAACTACTCGATCACCTCGGCCTGCTCGACCTCGGCGCACTGCGTGGGTGCGGCCGCCCAGCAAATCTCCTGGGGCATGCAGGATGTGATGTTTGCCGGCGGCGGCGAAGAGCTGTCCTGGGGCCTGGCCATCTTGTTTGATGGCATGGGCGCGATGTCCAGCAAGTACAACGACGACCCGACCAAGGCCTCGCGCCCCTATGACAGCGACCGCGATGGTTTTGTCATTGCTGGCGGCGGCGGCGCGCTGGTGCTGGAGAGCCTGGAGCATGCCCAGGCACGCGGCGCCACCATCCTGGGCGAGATTGTCGGTTTTGGCATTTCGTCGGATGGCGAAGACATGGTGGCGCCATCGGGCGAAGGGGCTGCGGCGGCCATGGCCCAGGCCATCGAAGGCCTGCCGATCCCGATCGACTACATCAACACCCACGGCACCTCCACCCCGGTGGGCGATGTGCCCGAGCTGCACGCGATCCGCAAGGTGTTTGGCGACCGTATCCCGCCGTTCTCGTCGACCAAGTCGCTGACCGGCCATTCGCAAGGCGCGACCGGCGTGCAAGAGGCCATCTACAGCCTGATCATGCTGATGAAGGGCTTCATTGCCGGTTCGGCCAATGTGGACCACCCGGATCCGGCCCTGGGCGACATGCCCTTGGTGACCAAGGCACGGGTGGCGGAGTTGAAGCAGGTGCTGTCCAACAGCTTTGGCTTTGGCGGCACCAATGCCTGCCTGGTGCTCAAGCGCTGGGAAGCGGCTTGAATGGGCCCAGCCCATGGATCCCCTCTGACAAAGCGCCTTCGGGCGCTTTTCTTTTGCTTGCTGGATACGGATGGACTGCTATCAAAATGAGATCGCAGATGCCCGGTAGGCGGGGTGCCCACGCAGGCTGTTGCTGGCAGACGAAGGCACTGGGCCGGCCTTGTCCTTGGCATGCGCGGTTATCGCCGCCCATGGCCCCGCTGAAAGCACTAAAATCAAATGTTTTGACCGCTTTGCTGGTGCAGACAGGCAGCAAGGCATGCATGCAGTCCGATCTTGTTGCTGTGCGGCCCATCGCGGGCACTGGCAGCAGGCTGCGTCCACCACCAGACTCTCCATGTTGAATTTCCAACAAATCATTTTGAAGCTGCAGCAGTACTGGGCCGACCAGGGCTGCGCACTATTGCAACCTTATGACATGGAGGTGGGTGCAGGAACCTCGCACACCGCCACCTTCTTGCGCGCCATTGGCCCCGAGCCCTGGAAAGCCGCCTATGTGCAGCCCA
Organism: Comamonas sp. BIGb0152; assembly: GCF_024809975.1. Lineage (GTDB taxonomy): Bacteria > Pseudomonadota > Gammaproteobacteria > Burkholderiales > Burkholderiaceae_C > Comamonas. The sequence goes on along the minus strand of NZ_JANUDY010000004.1, from coordinate 371,346 downwards.
GCCGCCGCCCCAAGGATGGTCGCTACGGCGAGAACCCCAACCGCCTGCAGCACTACTACCAGTTCCAGGTGGTGCTCAAGCCCGCGCCGGCCAATATCCTCGATCTGTATCTGGGCTCGCTCACTGCGCTGGGCTTTGACCTGAAGAAGAACGACATCCGCTTTGTCGAAGACGACTGGGAAAACCCAACGCTGGGCGCCTGGGGTCTGGGCTGGGAAGTCTGGCTCAACGGCATGGAAGTGACCCAGTTCACCTATTTCCAGCAGGTGGGCGGTATCGATTGCAAGCCGGCGACTGGCGAGATCACCTACGGTCTGGAGCGCCTGGCCATGTATTTGCAGGGCGTGGACAACGTCTACAACCTGCAGTGGACCGATGGCCTGACCTACGGCGACGTGTACCACCAAAACGAGGTGGAGCAGTCCACCTACAACTTCGAGCATTCCGATGCGGAGTTTCTGTTCCAGGCCTTTGGCGCCCATGAAAAGCAGGCCAAGCTCTTGATGGAGCAGCAACTGGCGCTGCCCGCCTATGAGCAGGTGCTCAAGGCCGGCCACACCTTCAATATGCTCGATGCGCGTGGCGCCATCAGCGTGACCGAGCGGGCGGCCTACATTGGCCGCATCCGCAACCTCGCGCGCGCCGTGGCGCAAAGCTACTACGACAGCCGCGAGCGCCTGGGCTTCCCGATGGCGCCGCGTGACTGGGTTGCGCAGATCCCGCCCAAGGCTGCGGCCTAAACCGCAGCACCCAGGCGCAGCCCATGCCCACCATCTTCACGCATGTCGCCGTACCGGTTGCCGCAGCGCTGGCGCTGGGCAGCCGCCGTGTGCCGCCCAGCATGCTGCTGGTGGGGGCGCTGGCCGCGATTGCGCCTGATTTTGATGGCATTCCCTACCAGTTTGGCAGCGCCGGCAGTGGCATCTGGGCCCACCGTGGCATCACCCACACGGCCTTGTTTGCGCTGCTGATGGGCTTGATAGGGCTGTGGCTGGCCCGCTGGTGGAAGTTGTCGCGCCTGGCTGGCTTTGCCTGGGTGTTTGCCTGCACCTTGTCGCACCCCTTGCTGGACATGATGACCAGCGGCGGCAGCGGCATTGCCCTGTTGTGGCCTTTGAGCGCCGAACGTTTTTTCAGCCCTTGGCGACCGATTGCGGTATCGCCCATTGCTGCTGACCGCTTTTTCTCGCAGCGCGGTGTGCAGGTCCTGGTCAGTGAACTCTACAACGTATGGTTCCCGCTGCTGACCCTGGGCCTGTCGATCTTTGCGCTGCGCCATACCCGGAAATCCTGATGACTTCCTCTCCCAATCTTCTGGTTGAACTGTTTGTTGAAGAGCTGCCCCCCAAGGCGCTCAAAAAGCTGGGCGATGCCTTTGCCCAGGTGCTGCTGCAGCAATTGCGCGCGCAGGGCCTGGCCGGGGACGCCTCGCAGCTGACGGCCTATGCCTCGCCGCGCCGCCTGGCCGCGCTGATCACCCATGTGCTGCCCCGCGCTGCCGACAAGCAGGTGTCGCAAAAGCTGATGCCCGTGGCCGTCGGCCTGTCGGCAGACGGCCAGCCCACGCCGGCGCTGCTCAAGAAGCTCGCCGCGCTGGGTGCTGATGCCTCGGTGGTGCCGCAGCTCAAGCGGGTCCAGGACGGCAAGGCCGAAGCGCTGTTCTATGACAGCACGGCCGCTGGCGTCAGCCTGGCCGAAGGCCTGCAAAAGGCGCTGACCGAGAGCATCGCCAAGCTGCCCATTCCCAAGGTGATGACCTACCAGCTGGAGAGCAACTGCGAGCTGCCCGGCTGGAGCAGCGTGCAGTTTGTGCGCCCGGCCCACGGCCTGGTGGCCTTGCACGGCACCGAGGTGCTGCTGTCCATCGAGGCGCTGGGCCTGAAGGCGGGCAACACCACGCACGGCCACCGCTTTGAAGCCTTGGTCGATCCGCTGGTGATTGCCGATGCCGACAGCTACGCCAAGACCTTGGCCGAGCAAGGGGCGGTGATTGCCAGCTTTGACGAGCGCAAGGCCGAGATCGTGCGCCAGCTGCAGGCCGCAGCCGAGCGCGTGGGCGGCGGCGTCAAGCCGATTGACGACGAAGCCCTGCTGGACGAGGTGACGGCCCTGGTCGAGCGCCCCCATGTGCTGGTCTGCGCCTTTGAGAAAGAGTTTCTCGATGTGCCGCAGGAGTGCCTGATCCTGACGATGAAGGCCAACCAGAAGTACTTCCCGCTGCTGGCCGCCGATGGCGCGCTGACCAACCAGTTCCTGGTGGTGAGCAACATCAGCCCGGCCGATGCATCGGCAGTGACTGGTGGCAACGAGCGCGTGGTGCGCCCGCGCCTGGCCGATGCCAAGTTCTTCTTTGACCAGGACCGCAAGAAAACCCTGGCCTCGCGCGTCGAAGCGCTGGACAAGGTGGTCTACCACAACAAGCTGGGCACCCAGGGTGAGCGGGTGCAGCGCGTGCGCGCGATTGCCAAGAGCATTGCGCAGCAGCTGGGCGCCACGGCGCTGGGCAAGCAGGTCGACCAGGCCGCGATGCTGGCCAAGACCGACCTGATCACCGACATGGTGGGCGAATTCCCTGAACTGCAGGGCACCATGGGCCGCTACTACGCGCTCAACGACCAGCTCGATGCCGCAGTGGCCGACGCCATTGAAGACCACTACAAGCCGCGCTTTGCCGGCGATGTGCTGCCACGCGGCGAGGTGGGCGTGATCGTGGCACTGGCCGACAAGCTTGAAACCCTGGTGGGCATGTTCGGCATAGGCAACCTGCCGACCGGCGACCGCGACCCGTTTGCGCTGCGCCGCCATGCGCTGGGCGTCATCCGCATGCTGGTCGAAAAGGACCTGCCGCTGGACCTGGACACCTTGCTGGTCAGCACCTTGCCCGCCTTTGGCGACAAGATCGAAGACGCCAGCGCTGCGCTGGCCGACTTCATCTACGACCGCCTGGCCGGCAGCCTGCGTGAGCAAGGCTTTGGCGCGCAGGAAGTGGATGCCGTGCTGGCCTACCGCCCCCAGCGCCTGGCCGATGTGCAAAAGCGCCTGGAAGCGGTGCGTGCCTTTGCCGCGCTGCCCGAGGCACCGGCGCTGGCCGCTGCCAACAAGCGCGTGGGCAATATCCTGAAGAAGGCCGATGGCCCGGTGCGCGCCCGCGTGGACGAAGCCCTGCTGCAAGAGCAAGCCGAGAAGGACCTGTTTGCCGCGCTGCAAGCCGTCGCGCCCAAGGCCGATGCCCAGTTTGCCGAAGGCGATTACACCGCCAGCCTGCAGACCCTGGCAGCCTTGCGCACACCGGTCGACGCATTCTTTGAGCATGTGATGGTGAATGCCGAAGACCCAGCGCTCAAGGCCAACCGCCTGGGCCTGCTGGCGACCTTGCATGAGGCCATGAACCGCATTGCCGATCTGTCGCGCCTGGTCGCTGCCTGATAAGCTGGATGGCCGCCGCCCTGCAGGGCGGTGTGCCCGATAGCCTGCCTTCTGAGGGAGCCTGCGATGAAACTTGCGATTCTCGAGCGTGACGGTATTGTGGGTCTGCCGGTGCGGGGCCAGTTGACGGGCCATGCGGACTGGCAAACCATGCCCGACGCGGCTATCAGCATCGCCCGGCTCAACCTCTCTGGCTGGCATGTGGTGCTGGTGGCCAACCAGCCCGGTCTGGGCCGGGGCCTGTACGACTGTGCAGCGCTGAACGACTACCACCGCCAGATGTACAAGGAGCTGGCCACCGTCGGGGCCAAGGTCGATGCGGTGTTCTTTTGCCCGCATCCGCCCGATGACCACTGCGACTGCCTGGATGCCCAGGCCACGCTGCTGCGCCAGATTCTGGACCGCTTCAACATGGAAGCCGGCAAGGTCGCGGTGATTGCCCGCAGCCCCGGCTTGCTGCAGGCGGCTGCCAGCCTGGGGGCGCGGCTGCACTGGGTGTCCGTCCCTGCGGAGCCCGATGCAGAGGCGGCCCTGTGCCCTTCCGACCAGGCCCAGCAGCATGTGAGCATGGTGCAGTGCACCGAGCACTTGCTGCAGGCGCTGGCCAGCCGGCCGCCGCAAGCCTGAGCCCTTTCAGCACCATGAACAAAGCCCCGCATGCGGGGCTTTGGCTTGGATGGCGGCGCAGCGCTCAGGCGCGCATCGCACGCGACTGGCTGTGCACGGCCTCGACCAGTGCGGCCACATGCTCGGGCGGGGTGAACTGGCTGATGCCATGGCCCAGGTTGAAGATATGCGTGGGGCCGGAGCGGCTGGTGTCGGTGTGCGGCGTGCCAAAGCTCTCCAGCACATGGCGCACCTGCTCGGCAATGCGCTCGGGCGGCGCAAACAGCACATTGGGGTCGATATTGCCTTGCAGTGCCTTGCCGGGGCCGCCGGCTTCGCCGCCAACGATGGCGCGGGCCTGGCCGAGGTTGGCGGTCCAATCGAGGCCCAGCACTTCGCAGTCCAGCGCGCGCATCTCGGGCAGCCAAATGCCGCCGCCCTTGGTGAACACGATGCGCGGCACGTCAGTGCCATCCACGCCAGTGCGCTTGAGCTGGCTGAGCACGCGCTTGGTGTAGGCCAGGCTGAACTGCTGGAAAGCGCCATCGGCCAGCACACCTCCCCAGCTGTCAAAAATCATCACCGCTTGCGAGCCGGCATCGATCTGGGCATTGAGGTAGGCGGCCACGCTGTCGGCATTCACCTCCAGGATGCGGTGCATCAAGTCGGGGCGGCTGTACATCAGCGTCTTGACCTGGCGGTAGTCATCGCTGCCCTTGCCTTCGACCATGTAACAGGCCAAGGTCCAGGGGCTGCCGGAGAAACCGATCAGCGGCACACGGCCATCGAGCGCACGGCGGATGCTGGTCACCGCATCAAACACATAGCGCAGCTTGTCCATGTCCGGCACGGCCAGCGCCTGCACGGCGGCCTCGTCGCGTACCACCTTGGCAAAGCGCGGGCCTTCACCTTCGGCAAACGACAGGCCCAGGCCCATGGCATCGGGCACCGTCAGGATGTCGCTGAAGAGGATGGCGGCATCGAGCGCAAAGCGCTCCAGCGGCTGCAAGGTGACCTCGGTGGCGTAGTCCACATTCGTGGCCAGCCCCATAAAGCTGCCGGCGCGTGCGCGCGTGGCCTTGTACTCGGGCAGGTAGCGGCCGGCCTGGCGCATCAGCCACAGCGGCGTGTAGTCGGTGGCTTGGCGGCGGCAGGCGCGCAAGAAGGTGTCGTTGGTCAGCGGTGCAAATGTCGTGCTCATGGGCAAGGATTGTCGCGCAGTTGCCGATGCCTGGGGAGGGATGCTGGTTTGCCAGGCTGGGGTATGGATCAAAGACGGTGGAAATTAAGCTAAATGGTTTTGGCGGTGGCCCGATTGGCGCGGCGGAAAAGCGGCATCGCTGTCGTCCGCTTGCACGGCCCGGTTGGCCTGCTGCTGCAGGCGGTGCAAGCTCTGGTCCAGTTGGGCCACTGCGTCCGCATCGAGCGCAGCAACCAGGTCGGTATTGATGCGCCGCACCTGGGGCAGCAGTTCGTCGTGCAGGCGCTGGCCAGTGGGGCTCAGCTGCAGCGCAGCGCGGCGGCGGTTGCCCAGCGCTGGCGCTTTGTGCAGCAGGCCCTTGGCCTGCATCGAGGCAATGGCGCGCGAGATGCGGGCCCGGTCCAGCTCCAGCAAATCGGCCAGTTGCGAGGGCTGCAGCCCGGGCTGCCGCGCCAGCCACATCAGCACACCCCATTCGCGCCGGGTGATGCCGTAATGCCGCTCGCACAGCCGCGTGACCAGCCGGCCCGCCGACGCAGTGAGCTTGGCCAGGCGGTAGAGCAGCAGGTCGCTGGGCTGCTGCGGATCGGCAAGGGGGTTGGGCGGCACTGCGGGTAAATCCGGGCGATGGTTGATTAGAACAATTGTGCCCGGGTTTTCTACAGTGCAGGCATGCTGCGCAGGCAGAGGTTCTTGGGCTGAAAAAGCTTATGCCTTTGGGCTAGATCAAACGCGGCACCATAGAGGGCATGGGCCTGCTGTTGCGGGCCCCTGTTCATAACGGAGACACTCCCCATGGTTCAACGTCGTCATTTTCTCGGCCAGTCCGCAGCCATGGCTGCCTCGGTGCTGGCCACCACGTCTTCGCTGTGGGCCTTGCCCGCCCAGGCCCAGGATGGCGTGCTGCGCATCGTCGTGGGCTACCCGCCTGGCGGCGCGACTGACCGGGTCGCGCGCATTGTGGCCGACAAGCTGCAAGCCAGCCTGGGCAGCACGGTGATTGTGGAGAACAAGGTGGGTGCGGGCGGCCGGGTGGCGGCGCAATTCGTCAAGAATGCGCCGTCCAGCCAACCCGTGCTGATGCTGGCCAACCCCGCCGTGATGGTAGTGGCGCCGCTGGTGGTGAACAACCTGGGCTATGACCCGGAGCAGGATTTTGTACCGGTCAGCGAAGTCAACCGCTATGTGTTTGGTGTGGCGGTGTCCAGCGCGGTGCCGGTCAAGGAAATGCAGCACTTGCTCGCCTGGCTCAAGGCCAACCCGGCCAAGGCCAATATTGGCGTACCCGCCACCGGCAGCCTGCCGCACTTTTTTGCGCTGATGCTGGGCAAGCAGGCCGGGGTCGAGGCCGAGGCGGTGGGCTACAAAGGCTCGGCCCCGCTGCTCACCGATTTGATGGGTGGCCAGGTGCCCGTCGCCGTCGATACGCTGGACACCTTGGTGCAGCAGCACCAGGCGGGCAAGCTGCGCCTGCTGGCTGTCAGTGGCGATGCCCGCAATGCCGCCGTGCCCGATGTGCCCACTTTGAAGGAGGCTGGGGTGAACCTGTCTGCCGTCGGCTGGAACACCTTCTTTGCGCCCCAGTCCATGCCTGCCGCCCAGGTGCAGCGCTACGCTGCCGCCATCCACAAGGTCATGCAGGACCCGGAAGTGCACAAGCAGTTTGCGACCAACTACCTGGACCCGGTGGTGAGCAACGCCGAGCAGACCGCCAAAGCCCTGCAGGCCTACAAAAAGCAGTGGACGCCGGTGATCCAGGCGTCGGGCTATAAGCCCTGATTTGTTTTACCTTGAACTGCCTGGCGCAGGCCGCGCACCGCCCTGGTGCCGGCCTGCCATGACTGTGAGCGAGACCCTGTGTTGAAACGACCGAACATCATCTTTATCGTGGCCGATGACCTGGGCTACGCCGATCTGGGCTGCTATGGCGGCCGCAATGCCCGTTTTGGCGCTGTGTCGCCGCACATCGATGCGCTGGCTGCCGGGGGGCTCAAGCTCACGCAGGGCTATTCCAACTCGCCGGTGTGCTCGCCCACGCGCTTTGCGCTGATGACGGCCCGCTACCAGTACCGCCTGCGCGGCGCGGCTGAAGAGCCCATCCGTACCGCCACGCGTGGCAACCCCGACCTGGGCCTGCCGCCCAGCCACCCGACCTTGCCATCGCTGCTGCGCGATGCGGGTTACCGCACGGCCTTGATGGGCAAGTGGCACCTGGGCTACCCGCCGCATTTCAGCCCGCTCCAATCGGGCTATGAGGAGTTTTTCGGGCCCATGTCGGGCGGGGTGGACTATTTCAGCCACTGCGGCGCCAACGGCCAGCATGACCTCTGGTTTGGCGAGGCCGAGCATGCGCAGCCGGGCTACCTGACCGACCTGATCAGCGACTATGCGCTGGACTATATCGACCGCATGGCCACAGGCGCGCAGCAAGACACTCCCTTCTTTTTGAGCCTGCACTACACCGCCCCGCACTGGCCCTGGGAGACCCGCGACGACGAGGCGCTGTCGCGCGAGCTGGTCGAGAACAAGCAGGCCATCTACCACCTGCATGGTGGCAATATCGAGAGCTACCAGCGCATGATCCACCACATGGACGAAGGCATTGGCCGCCTGGTGGAGCGCTTGCAGGCGCATGGGCTGGTGGAAGATACCTTGATCGTGTTTACCAGCGACAACGGCGGCGAGCGCTTCTCGGACAACTGGCCCCTGGTGGGCGGCAAGATGGATCTCACCGAGGGCGGCATCCGCGTGCCCTGGGTGGCCCATTGGCCGCGCGTCATTGCGCCCGCTGGCGAAAGCCGCCAGACCTGCATGACCATGGACTGGAGTGCCACGATGCTGGAGATTGGCGGTGCCCAGCCCGCTCCGGATTACCCTTGGGATGGCCAGTCGCTGCTGCCGCTTTTGCAGGACCCGGCTTGGCACGAAGACCAGCCCCTGTTCTGGCGCATGAACCACCGGGGCCAGCGGGCCATGCGCGATGGCGACTGGAAGTACCTGCGGGTCGATGGCGTGGACTATTTATTCAACCTGCGCGCCGATGAGCGCGAGCGCGCCAATATGGCCAGCGTGTTGCCCGAGCGCCTGCACCGCATGGTGGCGGCCTGGGAAGCCTGGAACGCCAGCATGCCGGCCATACCCGGGGATGCGACGGTGAGCCTGTGCTACACCGACGCCGACATGCCCCAGCGATGACCGCCTTTACCGGGCCGCTTGCTGCCCGGTGTCTTGCTGCTCATCATCCTCGGGAATCGCCGCAAAGCTGATGCCGCCCAGCAAGGCCATCACCAGCGCAAACAGGTAGACGGCGTTGCTGATGCCCAGGCTCAGGCTATAGCCCCAGGAGATGACTGAGCACCAGATGCTGGCTTGGTACAGCGCGCCGCAAGTGGACAGTGCGGGCATGTGCACATACCAGATGACGGCCACCGCCGCAAAGGCCAGCGCCGCGACGACACCCAGCGCATTGCGGTGGTAGCGCAGCATCGCGATCAAGGACAGGGGCACCAGCGCGCCCCAGACAAACATCATCAGCCAGCTGGCCATGGGTGCCTGTGCGAGCCAACTGGAAAGCGCTGGCCAGTGCAACTGCGTCTGGATCAGCTGCAAACCATCGCGCACCAGCGGCAGGGCCAGCGCGGCGATAGCCACGCACAGTAGCACGAGCCCCAGGCACACCCGTTTGGCGCTTACATGGCGCCTGTGGGGGCTCTGGGTTGGGGCAGAGGAATGCAGTTCATGGGAATGGGTAATGACAGCCATCTTTGTCTCCTGTAGGAGGCTGTCATTGCCGGCTGCCAGCACCTTGCAGTGTGCAGGCAGCGGGCATTGCAGCCCTGTTTTGAGGAACGACCGCATCGCTTGGCCTGTTGCAGTGCGGCAGCAGAGGCGCGCAGCGGACGGTGGCTGAATGGCTCCCGACCACGGCGTGACCCTGGTTTCAATATAGCCCTATTCAGCACAGATATCTATAGGCGCAAGCGGTGGGCTGGCGGCCGCCCTATATGTGAAAAATGCATGTACAAGCGCATTTTTATTCGTGTTCCAACGGCGTCCAGAGGCCTAAATTGGTGGCTATCCCCATCTATTTGACAGAAAAGGCCCCCTATGACGACCACCGATATCAGCCTGCCCGATGTGCTGGAGGCAGCCTGGAAAACGGCGCAAGACCAGGCTCTGGGCTACGCAGGCAGTGTGCCCCCCACCCAGGCTTGGAAGCTGGTGCTGCAGGAGCAGGCTGTGCTCGTCGATGTGCGCTCGGCCGAGGAGCGCACCTTTGTCGGCCATGTGCCCGGCAGCATCCATGTCCCTTGGGCGACTGGCACGGCGCTGACGCGCAACCCCCGCTTTGTGCGCGAGCTTGAAGCGCGCCTGGCCGCCCATGGTGGCAAAGAGGCGGTGGCGCTGCTGCTGTGCCGCAGTGGCAAGCGCTCGGTGCTGGCCGCCCAGGCCGCTGAGGCCGCGGGTTTCAGCCATGTATTCAACGTGCAAGAGGGCTTTGAGGGCGAGCTCGATGCCTTGCAGCAGCGCGGCCATGGCGATGGCTGGCGCTACCACCAGCTGCCCTGGGTGCAGGACTGACGTCGGTACCGATGCATAGCGCGCTTTGACCCCTACGAGAGCACCCCATGACTACCCCTTTCCCCATCCAAGAAGTGGCCGCAGCGTTGGCCGAGCAGCGCCGCCAGTGGCGAGATTCCCACCAGCGCAGCCAGGAGCCGGGCGGGCGCGAGTTCCCCTCGCGCGATGCACTGGCGCAGACCTTGGGCTTGCTCAAGGGCGTGCTGTTCCCGATGCGGCTGGGCCCGCATGACCTGCTGCAGGAGAGCGAAGACTTTTATGTGGCCCACGCGCTGGATGCCGCCTTGCACCGACTGCAGACCCAGATCGCGCTGGAGCTGCGCTACACCCAGCGCAGCCCCGCAGGCACCGAAGAGCAAGCCCAGGCCTTGACGCGCCAGTTTGCGCTGGCCTTGCCCGGCATTCGCCGCCTGCTGGACAGCGATGTGCAGGCCGCCTATGAAGGCGACCCTGCTGCCCGCACCGTGGACGAGGTGCTGCTGTGCTACCCCGGTGTGCTGGCCTTGATCCACCACCGCATTGCGCACCAGCTCTATGTGCTGCAGCTGCCGCTGCTGGCCCGCATCGTGGCCGAGCTGGCGCACAGCGAGACGGGTATAGACATCCACCCCGGCGCGCAGATTGGCGAGCGCTTTTTCATCGACCACGGCACCGGCGTGGTGGTGGGCGAAACGGCGGTGATTGGCCGCAAGGTGCGTATTTACCAGGCCGTCACCCTGGGCGCCAAGCGCTTTGTGCAGACCGCGCAAGGCCATCTGCAAAAGGGCCAGCCCCGCCACCCGATTGTGGAAGACGGCGTGGTGATCTATGCCGGCGCGACCATTCTCGGCCGGGTCACCCTGGGCGCTGGCGCGGTGATTGGCGGCAATGTCTGGCTGACCCAGAGTGTGGCCGCTGGTGCCCATGTGACCCAGGCATCGCTGCAGGCCGCTGCACACATCGCCGCACAAGGGGCTGGGCAGCGCCTGCTGGGCGAGCCGGCCCTGCCCGCCGAGGAGGCCGCGCTATGAATGACTTTTCCCACCATTTCGGCCTGGCGGTGCGCCGCTCGCGCGAAGCCATGGGCTGGTCGCAAGAGCAGCTGGCCGCGCAGGCGGATCTGAACCGCTCCTATGTCGGCGAGGTCGAGCGCGGCCAGGTGGCGGTGTCGCTGGCCACCATCGGCAAGCTGGCCCAGGCGCTGCAGGTGCCGCAGTCCACCCTGGTGCTGCGCGGCGAGGAGCTGCACCAGCACTACCTGGTGCGGGCCCAGCATATGAGCCGCTTGGCGGCGATAGCCGGTTGAGGCGGCAGCGCCCGCCAGCGATCATTTTCTTGTTCATTCACACGCGCAACCGGAGAGAGATATGACAGCGAATGTAGGCGGCACGACCGCATTGGGCGACAGTGCTGCACGGCAGTTAGCCAACGCCACCAAGACGGTTCCCCAGCTTTCCACCATCAGCCCCCGCTGGCTGACCCACCTGCTCCAATGGGTGCCGGTCGAGGCGGGTATCTACCGGCTCAACCAGGTCAAGAACCCGGAAGACATCCGGGTGGCCTGCACCGCCAAGACGCATGAGAACCAGCTGCCCCGCACCTTTGTGGAGTACGACGCGCAGCCGCGCGAGTTCTTCCTCAACGCCGTCAGCACCGTGCTGGATGTGCACACCCGCGTCTCCGATCTGTACAGCAGCCCGCATGACCAGATCAAAGAGCAGCTGCGCCTGACCATCGAGACCATCAAGGAGAACCAGGAAAGCGAGCTGATCAACAACCCCGACTACGGCCTGCTGGCCCAGGTGACGGAAGAGCAGCGCATTTTCCCGCTGACGGGCGCGCCCACGCCCGATGACCTCGATGAGCTGCTGACCAAGGTCTGGAAGGAGCCGGCGTTTTTCCTGGCCCACCCGCTCACCATCGCCGCCTTTGGCCGCGAGGCCACGCGCCGGGGCACACCACCGCCCACGGTCAGCCTGTTTGGCTCGCAGTTCATCACCTGGCGCGGTGTGCCGCTGATCCCCTCGGACAAGGTGCCGGTGGCCGATGGCAAATCCAAGATTTTGCTGCTGCGCGTGGGTGACAAGCGCCAGGGCGTGGTCGGCCTGTTCCAGCCCGGCCTGCCCGGCGAGCAGGGGCCAGGGCTGTCGGTGCGCTTCATGGGCATCAACAACCATGCGATTGCCTCGTACCTGATCTCGCTGTACTGCTCGCTGGCCGTGCACACGCCCGATGCATTGGCCGTGCTCGATGACGTGGAGATCAACAAGTACCACGACTACCCCGATACCTACAAGTGAGCAAAGGAGCCGCCATGGTTTCCGCCGTATCCGGCCTGCCCGAGCCCTCGGGCGCGCCCATCTCCACCGAACTGCTCGCGCAGATGGCCTCTGCGCTGTTTGCTGAGCGGCCAGGCGCACCGGGCTTGCCGCAGGGCGTGCAGGCCCCGGTAAACATTGCGCCGCCAGGCTCGCCCTTGGCCAGCCCGGCTGGTCTGGGGCCCAGCGTGCCGGGCACCCCCGTGCCCGCCGGTGTGCTGCCAGGCAGCAACCTGCTGCCCGCCTCGCCCACACCCGTGCTCTCGCTGGCCCACCGCGCCCCTGCCTTGCTGCCCCATGCCGCTGCGGGCAATGGCGCGCCTGATAGCGTGCTGGCCACGCTGCCAGCCTATGAGCCCCGCCTGGGCGGGTTGGTGCAAGGGGTGCCCCATGCGGCTGCACCGCAAGCCAGTGCTTCCCAGGCGGTGGCAGCGCCCGTTTCCGCGTCTGCCCCTGGCGCTGGTTATTATTTTCTGCAGCCGCCGTCAGCAGCAGCTGCACCTTCGGGCAGCAGTGCATCCTTGCAGGCACTGGCCGACCAGGCCCGCCGTGCTGCGCCCGATAGTCATCTGAACGGCATCGATCTGCGCGGGCCACGGGGCGCCGATGCCGCGCCTTTGGGCCACCAGGCCCAGCCCGCTCCGGTGCCGGGCGCTGCGCCGCAGTACTACTTTGTGCATGCGCTGCAACTGCCCAATGGCTTTGTCACCCCGGCCAAGGCTGCGCCGCACGGCGCCCAAGACCCGGCGCCCGGGCTGCAGCAGGACCGCCATCCGGGTTTTGATATCCAGGCGGTGCGGCGTGATTTCCCGATCCTGTCCGAGCGCATCAATGGCAAGCCGCTGGTCTGGCTGGACAATGCGGCCACTACGCACAAGCCGCGCCAGGTGATCGAGCGCATCAGCCACTTCTATGCGCATGAGAACTCCAACATCCACCGCGCGGCCCATACCTTGGCCGCGCGCGCCACCGATGCCTACGAGCATGCCCGCGAGGTGGTGCGGCGCTTTATCAACGCGCCCGAGGCGCGCGAGGTGGTCTTTGTGCGTGGCACCACCGAGGCCATCAACCTGGTGGCCAAGGCCTGGGGCGGGGCGAATGTGGGCGAAGGCGATGAGATCATCATCAGCCACCTGGAGCACCACGCCAACATCGTGCCTTGGCAGCAGCTGGCGGCCGCCAAGGGCGCCAAGCTGCGGGTGATACCGGTGGACGACCAGGGCCAGATCCGCTTGGACGAGTACCAGAAACTGATCAACGACCGCACCAAGATCGTGGCCATCGGCCATGTCTCCAACGTGCTGGGCACGGTGGTGCCCGTCAAGCAGGTGGTGGAGATCGCCAAGCGCCGGGGCATCACCACCTTGATCGATGGCGCGCAGTCCATTGCCCACACCCCCGTCGATGTGCAGGACCTGGGCGCGGACTTCTTTGTGTTCTCCGGCCACAAGATCTTTGCGCCCACCGGCATTGGTGTGCTCTGGGGGCGCAGCGAGGTGCTGGAGGCCATGCCACCCTGGCAGGGCGGCGGCAACATGATTGCCGATGTGACCTTCGAGAAAACCGTCTACCAGCCGCTGCCCAATACCTTTGAAGCGGGCACCGGCAACATCGCCGATGCGGTGGGCCTGGGCGCTGCGCTGGAGTACGTGGAACGCATCGGCATCGAACAGATCAGCCGCTACGAGCACGCGCTGGTGGACTACGGCATGGCGCAGCTGGCCAGCATCGATGGCTTGCGCCTGATTGGGACGGTGCCGGGCAAAGCCAGCGTACTGGCCTTTACCTTGGAGGGCTACACCACCGATGAAGTCGGCCAGGCGCTGAACGCCGAGGGCATTGCCGTGCGCACCGGCCACCATTGCGCCCAGCCCATCTTGCGGCGCTTTGGGGTGGAGACCGCCGTGCGGCCCTCGCTGGCGTTCTACAACAGCTTTGACGAGGTGGACCAGTTGGTGCGGGAGGTGCGCAAGCTGGCAGCGCGGCGGCGCTGAGCGGGCTGCCCTGGGCTGTTTGCAAAAAGAAAAGCGCCGGGCAATGCCGGCGCTTTTTTTGGTGGCCCTTACAGCTGGGCGACGGCATCCACCACTTCCTTGACGCTCAGCACCTCAGACAGAATCTGCGGTGCCTTGCCCGGCGCATACAGCACATAGACCGGCACACCGCTGCGGCCTAACTGGTTCAGCGCCTGGGTGATGGCCGGGTCCTGGCGGGTCCAGTCGGCGCGCAGCAGGCTCACCTGCTTGCCCTCGAAGGCGGAGAGCACTTGGCTGTCGCTCAAGGTGGTGCGCTTGTTGTACTGGCAGGTGACGCACCAGGCGGCGGTGAAATCGACAAACACCGGCTTGCCGCTGGCATTGATCTCGCCCACCTTTTGTGCCGACCAGGGCTGCCACAGTGCGCCGCTGGCCTGCTGGCCGGGCGCAGGGGCGGGCGTGGTCAGGTTGTGGCCCATGGCGCTGGCCAGGTACAGCCCGCCTGCGATGGACAGCAGCGCAAACGCCCAGCGCGCGCGGCCTTGCAGGCCCAGCGCCCAGACCAGCGCGGCCAGCAGCACCAGCAGGGCCAGCAAGGTGGCTGCGCCATCGATGCCGCTTTGCTGGCCCAGCACCCAGACCAGCCAGACCACGGTGGCAAACATCGGGAAGGCCATCGCGCGGCGGAAGGTATCCATCCAGGCGCCCGGGCGCGGCAACCAGCGCACCACGGCCGGAATCCAACTGGCCAGCAGATAGGGCGCCGCCATGCCCAGGCCCAGCGCGGCAAACACCAGCAAGGCCTCGGCGGCAGGCAGGCTCACGGCCAGGCCCATCGATGCACCCATGAAGGGGGCCGTGCAGGGCGAGGCAATGGCCACGGCCAGCACCCCGCTCAGGAAAGCATTGGTGATGGGGCTTTTGGCCTGCTTGCCAGCCAGGCTGCTGGGCACAAAGCTGCCAAACTCAAACATACCCGCCAGGTTCAGACCAATCACGGTAAACAGCGCTGCCAGTGCGGCAATCACCAGCGGCGACTGCAGCTGAAAACCCCAGCCCAGCTGCTGGCCCGCCGAGCGCAGTGCCAGCAGCAGGGCGCCCAGCGCCAGGAAGGACAGCACCACGCCGGCGGTGTAGGCCAGGCCCGCATGGCGCTGCTCGCGCAGCTGGCTGCCGTGGGCGGTAAAGCCCAGCACCTTGAGCGCCAGAATCGGGAACACGCAGGGCATCAGGTTGAGGATCAGGCCACCGACCAGCGCGCCGAGCACGGCCAGCCAGAGGTTGCCCGAGGAAGGCGGCGGGGTGGGGGCAGATGTCTGGGCATTTTTGGCCAGCGCAGCGGCCAGCTCGGGCGATACCTGGGCCACGGCAGCGGCCTGCCATTGGCCGCTGATGGGGGCCACGGCGCGCCAGCCGATGGCGCCATCGACAGCGGTGTGCTTATCGGTGGTCAAAACCAGCGGAATATGGTCAGGTGTCTGGCCCCGGTTGGCAGACAGCGGCACCACGGCCGTCCAGTCCGCACCGTCCCACTGCTGGTTGAAATCCTTGCCTGCTTCCATCGCGTGGTGCAAGGTGTCGGGGCTTTCGCTCAGCACCTGCAGGCTCTGGCCTTGCAGTGCAGCGGGCAGGCCGGAGACGCGCAGCTTCAAGGTCTCGCCATCGACGCTGGCCTGGCTGCTGCCTTGCAGTGCGACGGGTACCTGGGCGTGTGCCTGGGCAAAGGTGTCGGCCAGCAAGGCCGTGCTGCTCTTGGTGGGGATCGTGAGGCTGAACTGGCCTTCTTCAGGAATGCATTCCACACGGCAGATCAACCAGTTGGCATGCAGGCGCACGGTCACATCGCGGGCATCGGGTGAGAAGTTGCTGGGGATCTGCACGGTGACCGGCAGCAGCACCTGGCCTTCATAGCCGTAGTTGACGAGGGTGCCGACCCGTATCGGGTGGGGCGTAGGCCAGGCGATTTCGCCCGCATCCCAAGCCGGCGGCAGCTGCCATTGCAGTTGGGTGGGCAGGCCAGAGTCGCCGGGGTTGGCCCAATACGTGTGCCAATCGGGCTGGTGGTCCAGCAACAGGCCCAGCTCGATGGTTTTTCCGGGCTCAATGCCTTGGGGCGCCAGCGCCACCAGCTCGGCGCGCACGCGGGGCGTGGTCACGACATTGCTGGACGCTGGTCCGGAGCTGCTGTCCATGGCGGCGGCGGTGGTGCCGCTGCCTATCTGGAGTTTGATTTGGGCCTGTGCCTGGCCCGCATTGGCGCAAAGCACGAGCACCAGCAGCGTAAAAAAAAGCGCTCCTATCGAGCGGCGCATAAAAGCATGGGGCATATCGCGTGGTACCTGAAAGTCTGGCAGTGAGAGGACAGGATGCGTGCAGAGGTTCCCGGATGATAGAACCTGTTGCAAGTCAGCGCGCGCTGTGGTGGCGCCTTTCAGGCCTGTCTTGCGGCCGGCGTGCAGACGCAAAAAAGGCCGCTGCGGGGGCAGCGGCCTGTGTCGATGGGGCGGGGAGTGTGTGCGCCGCTCCAGGGACAAGGTGCCGGCACCATAAAGTGCCAGCGAGGGGAGGGCTTATTCGCCTTCGAGGATGGAGCCGTTGGCCAGCGCCTGGCGTGCAGCCTGGGTCACTTCAGCGCGGCTCAGTTGGCCCTTGCCCAGCTCGTAGGCGTTCATGGTCGATTGGTTGCCTTGGGCAATCATCGTGTGGTTCTTTTGGGCATCGGCCAGTTGGGCTTGCACATCAGCGCGGCTCACAGCGCTGGTGGTGGAAGCTTGAGGAGCGATGGAACGGTCGCCTTCAAAAGGGTTGGCTTGGGCAACGGTGGCACCCAGGGCCAGGGTAGCGGCGATAGCGAAAATACGTGCGTTCATTTTTCTTTCCTTTGGTATTGCGTCCGGCCTGGTGGTCGATTCGCGTCGTCTTTTGCTGTGCCTGCAGGCCTTGTTGCTTGCGGTGCAGCTTTTGTTTAACGATGGAATGAAGTTTATATTGGTATGTATCCCAGATAAATAGCCAAAAATCAGACTGATTGTTCCAAAAATAGACTGAATTAGCTCGGAACTTTTACAAATATGTGACAGCTAACCCTGGTATTTACCCTAGATGAGGGTATTTACCATGGGTGTAATTTGACTATGTTTATTTGAAATAAAGAAGAGAAATACTATTAGATAAATAGGCTCTCTTGGACGGCTTGCCGGTTGCGAGGGATGGGACCGCCACTTTGCCTTGCAAACCCCAGACCGGCTCGCCCGCCGTGGTCGCCAGGCGGGCTGTGGGCCGCAGTCCGCATGACGCGCGGGGCCTGCGTTGTCTGGCCAGCGGCTGGGCGCTCGAACCCCTGGCGTTTACCGGGGCCTAGACGCATCGGAGACAGCCGCGAGCAAGCGCTTTTGGAGCGGGCCGGGCCGCTGTGCAACCATGCTGCGATAGCGCCTGCGAATGGTTGCATTGCTCTCTTGTATTAGACAGCCAGGCAAGCGCTGCCCACAATGGTTTCATAAATATGAACCGATACAGGAGACATCGCCATGGACATGATTGAGCGCCGCCATTTTCTCACCACCCTTGTAGCCGCCGCAGGCGCAGCCAGCGTGCCGCAATGGGCGCAGGCCCAGACGGCCTACCCCAACAAGCCGGTGCGCGTGATCGTGCCCTTTGCGGCAGGCGGCACCACCGATGTGGTGGCCCGGCTGGTGATGCAGAAGATGGGCGAGCTGATGAAGGGCACCTTTGTCATCGACAACCGGGGCGGCGCCAATGGCATGATCGGCACCGGTGAAGTGGCCCGTGCGCAGGCCGATGGCTACACCCTGCTGTTCAACACGGCCGGTGCCCAGACCCTGAGCCCGGTCATCTACAAGGCGCCTTATGAAGCGGCTGCCAGCTTTGCGCCGGTGGCCAAGGTCTGCTCGGTGGGCTTCATCATCATTGCCCGCAAGGATTTGCCTGCCAATTCGCTGCAAGAGCTGATCGCGCTGGCGCAAAACAAGGACAAACCACTGACGGCGTCGTCGGGCAGCGCCATCATCAACCTGATCACCGAGCAGTTCAAGCAGGTAATCAAGGCGCCGCACATCATCAACGCGCAGTACAAGGGCACCAGCCCGCAGATGCAGGCCGTGGTGTCCGGCGAGGTCGATTTCTCATTCGACTCCTTTGCCGCCGTGGAGATGATCAAGGCCGGCAAGGTCAAGGCGCTGGCCGTGGTGCTGCCCCAGCGCGCCGCGTCCTTCCCCGATGTGCCGACCCTCGTCGAGCTGGGCATCAAGGACATGGAGTTCAGCTCCTGGGCCGGCTTGCTCGCGCCCAAGGGCACGCCCAAGGAGATCGTCGCTGCGCTGTCGCAGAACATCGACAAGGTCATGCAGATGCCCGATGTGCTGGCCAAGCTCAAGCAGTACGACTACATCCCCGTGAAAACCACGCCCGAGGTGTTTGCGCAGCAGATCCAGGCCGAGACGGACCGCTGGAAGCAGGTGGTCAAGGAGACGGGCTTCAAGCTCGAATAAGCGCTGCTGCCGCCCAGGCTGTAGCGCGGGGCAGCCTGTAGCCGCAGCCACAAAAAAGCCACCGGCGTGCAAACCGGTGGCTTCGCTGTTGGGAGCGTGCAGGGTTTACTGCTTGCGGGCGGCAATGGCCTTTTCTGCGGCGGTGACCAGGTCGGCACCCACTTGCTGCTTCCACTTGTCATACACCGGGCGGGTGGCTTTCACAAAGGCTTCGCGCTCGGCAGCGCTCAGCTCGGTCACGGTGACGCCGTTGGCGCTCAGCTCCTTGACCAGCGGCTTGCCCGCTTCGATCATGCCTTTGCGGGCGATGGCGATTTCTTCCTGGCCGGCCTCGATGGCAGCCTGGCGCACGATGTCCTGGTCGGCCTTGCTCCAGCTGGCCCAGATGTCCTTGTTCACGACAAAGATCAGTGGGTCGTTGATGTAGCCCCACAGGGTCAGGTACTTCTGGCCCACGGTGTTGAGCTTGGCGGCCTGGTAGACGGCCACCGGGTTCTCCTGGCCATCGACCGCGCCGCTGGCCATCGCAGGCTGGGCATCGGCCCAGCTCATTTGCGTGGGGTTAGCGCCCAGTGCGCTGAAGGTGTCGACAAACAGCGGCGAGCCGACCACGCGGATTTTGAGGCCCTTCATGTCGGCCGGGGTCTTGATGGCGTGCTTGGAGTTGGAGATTTCGCGGTAGC
The DNA here is from genome assembly GCF_024809975.1 of Comamonas sp. BIGb0152. GTDB lineage: Bacteria > Pseudomonadota > Gammaproteobacteria > Burkholderiales > Burkholderiaceae_C > Comamonas. The sequence continues at coordinate 352,065 of NZ_JANUDY010000004.1, read as the reverse complement.
CATTCTCACCCCAGGCCAGCGGCACCACACCGGCTTTTTCCAGGCGCGTAAACAGGCGCTTGCCAGGCTCGCCCTGGGTCAGCGCATCGGCCGCTGCGTAGTCGGGCATCAGAAAAGGCAGCGCAAACAGGTTCAGCTCCTTGATCTGCGGCGACCAGTTCAAAGTGGAGCCGACGGCCATGTCGATCACGCCCTGGCGCAGGGCCGAGAACTCACGCGTCTGGTCACCCTGCACCAGCGACACGCCCGGGTAGAGCTTGATGTTGATGCGGCCTTGCGTGCGCTCGCGCACCTTGTTGGCCCAGATCTCGCCGCCCTTGCCCCAGGGGAAGGCCGTGCCCAGCACCAGCGACATGCGGTACTCGCTTTTGTAATTGCTCTGCGCCTGCACGGCGGGCGCGGCAAAGCTCAGCGCCGCAGCGGCGGCCAAGGCGGTGGCAAGGAATTGACGGGTTTTCATGGTGTTGTCTCCGGGTGGTTCAAGGGGAAATTATGCAAATCCAGGGCGCTGGGTGCGGGCCTTTTCGCCTGCACCCAGAACCGGTTCCAATCAGTAGCCCAGCTTGGCGGGCAGCCACAGCGCGAGTTGCGGGAAGGCGATGACCAGCACCATCACGCAGAACATCGCAAACAGCATCCAGCCGACCCAGCGCACGGTCGACTCCATGCGCACGCCGGCAATGCGGCAGCTGACCATCAGGTTCACCGCCAGCGGCGGGGTGAACTGGCCCAGCGCCACCTTCAAGGTCAGGATCACGCCAAACCAGACGGGGTCCCAGTGGTAGTGCTGCATGATGGGCATCAAGAGCGGCACAAAGATCAGGAAGATGGAGATGCCGTCAAGGAACATGCCCACCGTGATCAGCATCAGGATCAGCAGCGCCATCACGCCCCATTCGCCCAGGCCCGAGTTGACGATGGCGTTGGTGATCGGGTCGATGACGCCCAGGGTGGACAGCGAGAACGCAAAGATGCCCGCCAGCGACACCACGATCAGGATCACCGCCGACAGCTCACCGGCCTCGCGCAGGATGGGGAACAGGTCGCGAAAGCCAATCGTGCGGTGCACCACCATGCCGACGAACAGGCCGTAGAACACTGCCACCACCGCCGCCTCGGTGGGCGTGAACCAGCCCATGCGCATACCGCCCAGAATCAGCACCGGCGCGGCCAGGCCCCAGGCGGCGTCGCGCAGGCTTTTCCAGAACTCGGGGCGGGGCAGGCTGGCCTCCAGCGCGCCCATCTTGTGTTTGCGCGACATCCAGACCGCCGGGATGATCAGCGCCAGGCCGGCAAGAATGCCGGGAATCATGCCGGCTGCGAACAGCGCAGGCACCGATGCGCCTGGCACCAGCACGGAATAGATGATGAAGGCCACCGACGGCGGAATCAGAATGTCGGTCGCCGCAGCGGCACCGACCACGCTGGCCGAGAAGCTGCCCGGATAACCGGCGCGGCGCATGGCCGCAATCATCACGCCGCCCACGGCCGCCGCATTGGCCGGGCCCGAGCCGGAGATACCGCCCAGAAACATGGCCACGGCAATGGCCACCAACGGCAGCATGCCCGGGCCGCGCCCCACAATCGCCACGGCAAAGTTGACCAGCCGCAAGGCGACGCCGGAGCGGTCAAAGATCGATCCCACCAGCACAAACATCGGAATGGCCAGCAGCGGGTACTTGCCCAGGCCGGCATAGAAGTTCTGCGGAATGGCCAGCAGGCCAAACCACTGCGCATCGGCATTGGCCAGCGCAATGGCCACGGCGCCGGCCAGGCCCAGGGCCGCGCCAATCGGCACGCCCAGCAGCATCAAGGAGATAAAGCCGATAAAAAGCAGGGTGGCAATCATGCGTGCTCCCTGGTGGTGGGTGTGGTGGCGGCTTCGTCGCCGTCGGTGGCCACATGGGCAAAGCTGGCGCGGCCCTGGCGCAGGTACAGGCCCAGCGCGCGCAAGGTGATCAAGGCCGAGAACACCGGTAACCAGATCGAATACCACCACTGCGGCAGGCCGATGCCTGGCGAGGTTTCTTCATAGCGGTAGTCGTCCACCACCACGCGGATGCTGAGCACGCAGATCAGCGCAAACAACAGGGCCACCGTCAGCGCACCAAAGCGGGCAAAGGCCTTGCGGCGGCGGGCATCGCCCCGCTCGGCAAAAAATTCAATGCGGATGTGCAGGTTGCGCGCCACCGCGGCCGAGCCCGCGACCATGGCCAGCAAGATCATCAGAAATACCGAGATCTCTTCGGTCCAGGCGAAGGAGCCATCGGTGAAATAGCGCACGATGACGTTGGCAAAGGTGATGAGCGCCAAGAGCGCCATGATGAGGACCGTGAGCCAGTCTTCCAGCCACAGCCCCTTGGCAGGGGCGGGCTCGCTGGGCAAGGTGGTGGAAGTGGCAGCGCTGCTGCCGCCCGGAGCGTGAGGGGAGGGTGATGCCATAACAAGCGGTCGCGAGAGGACTCGGCGGAGCCCAAGGTGAATGCGGAAAACACAAACCGCCTTGTGAGCGGACCATCGGCATCGGATAGATGGGTATCTGCAGCGAATGCCGCGCATGGCAGGTGGGCCAGTGGGGCCAGATTATGGCCTTGATCGGAGGGCTTGCAAGCCATCCATTTCCCGGGGATGTGGCGGCGAAGTCGCGCATGTCACCTGCCCACTTGCAACGGACGGCGACTGGCGTGTGGATAATGCGCGGATGGAAACCAAGTGGCTTGAAGATTTTGTGAGTCTGGCGGAAACGCGCAGTTTCAGCCGGTCGGCGCAGTTGCGCCATGTCACCCAGCCGGCATTCTCTCGGCGGATTCAGGCCTTGGAGTCCTGGGCAGGGGCGGACCTGGTGGACCGCAGCTCTTACCCGACGCGGCTCACGCCCGCAGGCAAGACGCTGTACAACCAGGCCATCGAGATACTGCAGGCGGTGCAGAGCACGCGGGCCATGCTGCGCGTGCATTCGTCTTCGGGCAAGGACATCATCGACTTTGCCGTGCCCCATACGCTGGCCTTCACCTTCTTCCCCACCTGGGTCTCGGGCCTGCGCAATGATTTTGGCCTGTTCAAGAGCCGCTTGATCGCCCTCAATGTGCACGATGCGGTGATGCGCCTGGTCGAAGGCGGCTGCGACCTGCTGATTGCCTACCACCATGAGTCCCAACCCATCCAGCTGGACCCGCAACGCTATGAGATGGTGAGCCTGGGCCGCGAGGTGATGGCGCCTTACTGCAAGCCCGGGCTCGATGGCCTGCCACTTTTCCTGCTGCCCGGTGCTGCCGATGTGCCGCTGCCGTTTCTGGGCTATGCGCCCGGGGCCTACCTCAGCCGGGTGACCGATCTGGCACTGAAACAGGCGCCCGAGCCGGCCTATCTGGATCGCGTCTACGAGACCGACATGGCCGAAGGCCTCAAGGCCATGGCGATCGAAGGGCACGGCTTGGCCTTTTTGCCGCAGAGCGCAGCCAAAAAAGATCTCAAAGCCAAGAAGCTGGTGCGAGCCGACTACCCCAGCTCAGCCCAGTGGGAAGTGGCGATGGATGTGCGTGCATACCGGGAAAAGCCGCAGTCCACCGATGCGGTGAAAACCGGCGCACAGGCGCTGTGGGACTACCTGGTGGCCCGCAATCCTGTGCACAGTCCTTGACGTCTATAAATATATAGATTCAGTGGAATTGCAGGGTAATTTCTAATATGCGGTTCGAAATTTCTGTGCAATGCTTGCGGATTGCTCATGTTGCAGTTGGTTAGATGTACGCGAAATGTTCGAAAAAGGCTATGAATTGTTAGCAGTTCATTGGTAATTTTCCGGATGTTTGCAGCGCTTAGTCTGCTGGCATTATCTGGACGGACTGCACAATACGGAGCGTGTCAGTTGTCGCTTTGGCGTCTGTTGAGGCCAGCCGGTGACAACTTAATTGATTTATCTGGAGGTCTGATGATGAAGAAACATTTGCTGGCTTTTGCGGTGGCAGCGGTTGCGGCAGGAAGCGCGTTTGCGCAAGCGGGCGATACCCTGGCCAAGATCAAGTCGTCGGGCAGCATCACCCTGGGTGTTCGCGAGTCTTCGGGCCTGGGCTACACCTTGGGCAACGGCAAGTACGTTGGCTTCCACACCGAGATGGCTGAGAACGTTGTGAGCGATCTGCAAAAGCAACTGGGCCTGGCCAAGCTGGAGATCAAGTACCAGCCCGTGACCTCGCAAAACCGCGTGCCTCTGGTGCAAAACGGCACCGTGGATCTGGAATGCGGCTCCACCACCAACAACCAGTCGCGCCAAAAGGATGCTGCTTTCGCCTTCACCACCTACGTGGAAGAAGTGCGTATCGCGGTGAAGGCCAACTCCGGCATCACCGGCATCAAGGACCTCAACGGCAAGACCCTGGTGACCACCACCGGTACGACCTCGGTGCAGACCCTGCGCAAGAACAAGCGCGCTGATGGCCTGACCTTCAAGGAAGTCATGGGCAAGGACCACGCTGACAGCTTCCTGATGCTGGAGTCTGGCCGTGCCGACGCCTTCGTCATGGACGGCTCCATCCTGGCGGCCAACATCTCCAAGTCCAAGGCCCCTGCTGACTACAAGGTCGTCGGCGAAGTGCTGTCGGTCGAGCCTATCGCCTGCATGCTGCGCAAGGACGACGCTGCCTTCAAGAAGGCGGTGGACGATTCCATCGTGCGCCAGATCAAGGATGGCTCGCTGGAGAAGCTGTACGACAAGTGGTTCATGCAACCCATTCCACCTAACAACGTGAAGGTGGGCTTGCCGCTGTCCGCTGCAACCAAGGACGCTTGGGCCAACCCCAACGACAAGCCCATGGAAGCCTACGAAGTCAAGTAAGCACACCATTTAGGTACCGCCCTTCCAGCCTGGGGTTTGGGGGGGCGTTTTTGTTGGTACTGGTTTTTGACAGTTGCAATCTGGTACCAAACATTGCTACAAAGACAAAAAAAGAGGTAGTCCTATGAATTGGGATTGGCAAGTATTTTGTGAAGACACGATTGAGCGCCAGGTCGTGCAGGGCTGTTTCGGTAAAAACGGTGATGTCACGTATCTGGACTGGTTGTTGTCTGCGTGGGGATGGACTATCTCCGTTTCCTTGTGTGCGTTGGTGATCGCGCTGATCCTCGGCTCCGTCATCGGTACCCTGCGCACCCTGCCTGACCGGCCTTGGACGGTGCGGCTGGGCAATGCCTGGGTGGAGTTGTTCCGCAACGTTCCCCTGCTGGTGCAAATTTTCCTGTGGTACCACGTGGTGCCTTCCATCTTCCCCGCACTCAAGCAAGTGCCTGGGTTCTTGCTGGTGGTGCTGGCGCTGGGCTTTTTTACCTCGGCGCGTATTGCCGAGCAGCTGCGTGCCGGTATCTTGGCGCTGCCGCGCGGCCAGCGTTATGCGGGCATGGCGCTGGGTTTCACGACCTTCCAGTACTACCGCTATGTGCTGCTGCCCATGGCCTACCGCATCATCATTCCGCCGCTCACCAGCGAGTCGATGAACATTTTCAAGAATTCGTCGGTGGCCTTTGCCGTGTCGGTGGCCGAGCTGACCTTGTTTGCGATGCAGGCGCAAGAGGAAACCTCTCGCGGTATTGAGGTCTACCTGGCGGTGACCGCGCTGTACATGATCTCGGCATTCGTGATCAACCGCATCATGGCCTTCATTGAAAAGAGAAGCCGTATCCCGGGCTTTATCGCCGCAGGCGGCTCCGGAGGTCACTGAGATGAATTTGAATCTTGATTTTTCGTTCTACAACTGGGATCTGATCCAGAACTTCATCATCAAGGGTCTGGTGTTCAGCGTGATGCTGACCATCGTCGCAACCCTGGGTGGTATCTTCTTTGGCACCCTGCTGGCGCTGATGCGCTTGTCGGGTAAGAAGTTCCTGGTGCTGCCTGCCACCATCTACGTCAACGGCATGCGCTCCGTGCCGCTGGTGATGGTGATTCTGTGGTTCTTCCTGCTGGTGCCCTTGCTGATCGGCAAGCCCATCGGGGCAGAGATGTCGGCGGTCATCACCTTTGTGGCGTTCGAGGCGGCTTACTTCTCCGAGATCATGCGGGCCGGTATCCAGTCGATTCCGCGTGGCCAGGTGTATGCCGGCCAAGCCGTGGGCATGACCTATGGGCAGAACATGCGTCTGGTGGTGCTGCCCCAGGCTTTCCGCAACATGCTGCCGGTTTTGCTGACGCAGACGATCATCTTGTTCCAGGATACGTCGCTGGTCTATGCCATCGGTGCCTACGACATGCTCAAGGGCTTTGAAGTGGCAGGCAAGAATTTCGGCCGCCCGGTCGAGGCCTATCTGGCTGCTGCCGTGCTTTACTTCATCATCTGCTTTACGCTGTCGTGGTTCGTTAAGCGTTTGCACAAGAAGATCGCCATCATTCGCTGATGCGGCAATACAAAGGATATCCAAATGATTGAAATGAAGAATGTCTCGAAGTGGTACGGCAGCTTCCAGGTGCTCAACGACTGCTCCACCAGCATTGCCAAGGGCGAAGTGGTGGTGGTGTGCGGTCCTTCGGGCTCGGGCAAGTCGACCCTGATCAAGACGATCAATGCGCTCGAGCCCATCCAGAAGGGTGAAATCTGGGTCAATGGCACGGCCATCCACGATCCCAAGACCGACCTGCCCAAGCTGCGCAGCACCGTGGGCATGGTGTTCCAGCATTTCGAGCTGTTCCCCCATCTGTCGGTGACCGAGAACCTGACGATCGCCCAGATCAAGGTGCTGGGCCGCAGCGTTGACGATGCCAAGGCCCGTGGCCTGAAGATGCTCGACCGCGTGGGCCTGATGGCGCACAAGGACAAGTTCCCCGGTCAGCTCTCCGGTGGTCAGCAGCAGCGCGTGGCCATTGCCCGTGCGCTGTCGATGGACCCGAGCGTGATGCTGTTTGACGAGCCCACCTCGGCCCTGGACCCTGAAATGGTCGGCGAAGTGCTGGATGTGATGATCGGCCTGGCCCATGAAGGCATGACCATGATGTGCGTGACGCACGAAATGGGCTTTGCCAAGAAGGTTGCCAGCCGCGTGATCTTCATGGACGTGGGCGGAAAGATCCTGGAGGACTGCTCCAAGGACGACTTCTTCGGCAACCCCGATGCCCGCCAGCCGCGTACCAAGGACTTCCTGAGCAAGATCCTGCAGCACTGATTGCAGCGCATCTCGCACCCCGCCATGGCCGCTTTATGCGGCCATTTTTGTGGGCGGGTGCTGTGTCTGTGCTGCCGAGCTGCGGGTGCCGGCCAGACCGCCTTTCCAAGAAGGCGGCCTGGGCGTAGAGCGCAGTGAATGGCGGGCCGCAGAGCGCGGCCTTCTTGGGGTGCGGGTCAGTTATCGAACTTGTCGCTGGGAAAGCGCAGCATGTCGGTGAGCAGGTAGGACATGGGCACGTTCAGCGCAAAGCCCTTGCCGGGCAGCGGCGACTCAAACCACTTCTTGTACAGACGCGTGATCTCGTAGTTCTGCGACAGGTTGCGCATCTCCGCATCGAACACCTTTTTCATGCGCACATCGCTGTCGCGCATCATCAGCGACAGGGGCTCGATCGACATCAGCTTGCCGATCAGCTTGAACTGCTCGGGCTTGTCAGCCTGCGCACGGTGGGCCGCGAGCAGGATGTCGTCCATCAACCAGACGTCGGCAGTACCGGTCTGCACGGCCTTGAAGCAGTCGTTATGGGTGAGGCATTCGCTGTGCTGGATCTTGAGGCCGTTGACGGCCACGCGGCGCTGTAGCACCTGCAGCGAGGTGGTGCCCTTGGTGGTGATCACGCGCTTGCCCGAGAGGTCATCCACATCGTTGATGCCGCTGTCGGACTTGACCAGCATGCGCACACCGGCGATGTAATAGGGCAGGCTGAAGGAGACCTGCTTGCTCTCGCGCCGGTCCTTGGTATTGGTGGTGTTGCTGCAATCCACATCAATGGCGCCGCTGGCCAGATCGGTAAAGCGCGTCTGGCCGTTGATGGCGCGGTATTGCACCTCCAGCTTGGCCAGGCCCATGCTTTGCTGGAGCTTGCCGATCAGTGCCTGGCAGATGTCGATGGCGTAGCCCACCGGTTTTTTCGTCTCGCCCATCTCGTAGGCAAACGGCAGGCCGTCCGGGCGGTAGCCCACGGTGATGCGCTGCGACTCCTTGATTTTGTCCCAGCTGTCTGGCAAGGGAGCCTGGGCCAGGCTGCTGCTGGCGATGCCCAGCAGCAAAGCGCCGCGGAAAATATGGTTTAGCCACATATTGCACAGTCCTTGATTAAGAATTCCTACGGCTTCAGATGATACGCATAGAGACTGTGTGTTCTATGAGAACCTACCCTTAACATTGGGTTACTTTTGTCCAATGCTCGGGGACTGCAATGACCTCGGCATGACCGATGCGACAATGGCGGGATGAGCACCGCACCCTCCATCATCAGCATCATCCGACCCGACGATTGGCACATTCATCTGCGCGATGACGCCGCCCTGGCCACCACGGTGGCCCACGCAGCCCGGCAGTTTGCCCGGGCCATCGTCATGCCCAACCTCAAGCCGCCCGTCACCACGGCCGCGCTGGCGCAGGCCTACAAGGCGCGCATTGTGGCCGCCATCCCCCCGGGTCTGCAGTTTGAGCCGCTGATGACCCTGTACCTGACGGACAAGCTGGCGCCCGAGGAGATCGTGCGGGCCAAGGCCGCTGGTGTGGTGGCCTGCAAGCTCTACCCCGCAGGCGCTACCACTAACAGCGACCATGGCGTGACCGATATCCGCAAGATCTACCCCAGCTTGGAGGCGATGCAGCGCGAAGGCATGCTGCTGCTGGTGCACGGCGAGGTGACCGGCAGCGATGTGGACCTGTTTGACCGTGAAGCGGCCTTCATCGACCAGCACATGGTGCCGCTACGCCGCGATTTCCCCGAGCTCAAGATCGTGTTTGAGCACATCACCACGCGCGAAGCGGCCCAGTACGTGACCGAGAGCGACCGCTTTGTCGGCGCCACCATCACGCCCCAGCATCTGCTGTTCAACCGCAACGCCATCTTTACCGGCGGTATTCGCCCGCATTACTACTGCCTGCCCGTGCTCAAGCGAGAGGAGCACCGCCTGGCGTTGGTTCAGGCCGCCACCAGCGGCAATCCCAAGTTCTTCCTGGGTACCGACAGTGCCCCCCATGCTGCCCTGCTCAAGGAGCATGCCACCGGTTGCGCCGGCTGCTACAGCGCCCATGCGGCTATCGAGATGTATGCCGAGGCCTTCGACAAGGTCGGCGCCCTCGACAAGCTCGAAGGCTTTGCCAGCCTGCATGGCGCGGACTTCTACAGCCTGCCGCGCAACACCGACCGCATCACCCTGGTGCGCGAATCCTGGACGCCGCCCGAGTCCTACCCCTTTGGCCAGGCCGATCTGAAGCCGCTGCGCTCGGGTGAAGCGCTGCCCTGGAAGCTGGCAGACTGAGCGCTTTTATCATTTGATGCGTGGATAAGCGCGAGGCCACTGCACAGCACTTGCCCGAGCCGGGCTGGTCATCGCTGGACTGGCAGGCGCCCTGGCTGCTGCCCTACCGGGCGCTGGGCCTGCAGATCAGCGCGCTGGATCGCCAGAGGCTGGCCATGCCCGATCTGCTCAACCGCCTGGGCGATTGCGGCCGGCGCTTTGTGCCGCAGTCGGCCCTGCCGCCGGGCGAAGCCTATGAGCGCTTTATCGCACGCACCGGCTGCGTGCCCACCCGCGAACATATGCACGACGGGCTCAATGGCCTGGTCTGGCAGCGCTTTGCGCGCACCAAGGCGCGGCTCAATGCCCTGCAGGCCCAGGCGATAGACGACGCCGGCGGTGTGGGTGCCCGCCGTGGCCCGCTGCGCGATGCGCTGACCCTGCTCGACGAAAACGGCGCCGTGCTGCTGGCGCCCGAAGCCCTGTGGCAGGCGCTGCGGCTGCGCCAGTGGCAGCGCTTGTTTGTCGAGCTGCGGCCGCTGTGGCAGCAGGCGCAACTCATCGTCATCGGCCATGCGCTGCTGGAAAAGCTCATCACCCCCAGAAAACCAATCACCGCGCATGTTTTTTGCCCGCCGCAGCCCTGGCCGATGGTGGACAATATCGACGCGGTCATCGCCGCCTCTTTGGATGCTGCACACCTGGCTGGCAAGCCTTTTACGCCACTGCCGGTGTTGGGCATCCCGGGATGGAGCCAGGAAAACCAGCATTTTTCCTACTACGATGACCCAGGCGTATTTCGCTCGGCCCGACGGCCACAAATATCATAAGCATCCAGCCGTCGCCACAAAGTGTGGGTAAGGTCTTGAATTACCAAGACATTGCCCCCAGTTACCGAGCACTGTGTTCCCCTCCTTGGAGAATCAACCCCATGAAACGAATGTTCCTTTTTCTGGCGACCAACATCGCCGTTGTTGTGGTGCTCGGCATTGTTGCCAGCCTGCTCGGTGTCAACCGCTTTTTGACTGCCAATGGTCTGAACCTCGGGGCCCTGCTTGGCTTTGCCTTCATCATGGGTTTTGGCGGCGCCATCATCTCCTTGCTGATGAGCAAGCCCATCGCCAAGATGAGCATGGGCGTCAAGATCATCAACCAGCCCCAAAGCGCGGATGAAGCCTGGATTGTCGAGACCGTGCGCCGCTTCTCTGACCAGGCCGGCATCAAGATGCCCGATGTCGGTATCTACGAGGGCGAAGCCAACGCTTTTGCGACCGGCGCCTTCAAGAACTCGGCCCTGGTGGCCGTCTCGACCGGGCTGCTGCAAGGCATGACCCGCGAAGAGGTGGAGGCCGTCATCGGCCACGAGATTGCCCACGTGGCCAATGGCGACATGGTCACCATGGCCTTGATCCAGGGCGTGATGAACACCTTTGTGGTCTTCCTCTCGCGCGTCATCGGCTATGCGGTCGATTCCTTCCTGCGCCGCAACGACGAGCAGAACTCCGGCCCCGGCATTGGCTACATGATCACCACCATCGTGCTGGATATCGTGTTCGGCTTTCTGGCCGCGATCATCGTGGCCTGGTTCTCGCGCCAGCGTGAGTTCCGCGCCGATGCGGGTGCCGCCCGCCTGATGGGCCGCAAGCAGCCGATGATCAATGCGCTGCACCGCCTGGGCGGCATGCACCCTGGCACCCTGCCGCAAAGCATGCAGGCCATGGGCATCACCGGAAGCCTGGGCAAGCTGTTCAGCTCGCACCCACCGATCGAAGTGCGTGTGGCGGCTTTGCAAAACAGCCGGGTGATGTAAGCCACCTCGGGTCCATCCCGTCCCACAGCACTGCCTCGGCAGTGCTTTTTTTTGGCCGATGGGCGCGCTCCAAGGCCCAGCCACAACGTCCGTTCGCCGGGGGCTGCCCCGGCCAGTGGGCGGTGATCAGCGGATGGTGTAGTTCAGCTGAAACATCAGCGCTGACTTGCCCAGCACGTTGAGCTGGCCGCCCCAGTTCTGGTTGAAGTTCCAGCCCACCGCCGGGATGGCGGTCAGGCCCCAGCCGTTCTTGTTGTTGAACGGAATCTTGCGGTGGTAGGGGTACTTGTAGCCGTGGATGACGCCGCCGGTGAGCTTGAAAAACAGCTGTGGCGTGCTGGGCAGCGGCTGGAACTGCCAGCCGTAATAGGCGTACTGGCTGGGCTGGCCAAATGAATTGCTGAAGTAGGCGAAGCCGACCAGCTGCCGCTCATCGAGCTTTTTCTCGATATTGAGCAGCCACACATGGCGGTGTCTCTCGTCATCGGGCTCGTAGTCGCGCTCTTTCTTGGCGTTGGAGTAGTGGTGGGTATAGGGCGCAAAGCCAAAGGACCAGCCCGACAGCGCAGAACGGCTGCTCTCCGGCTGGTCCGTGCTGCTCGCGGCAGCCGCGCCAGACAAGGCGTACAGCAGGGCCGCGCCCAGGCCGGCAGTCAGTGTGTTGCGGATCGAAGCGGACATGAGGCACCTCCAGCAAGCTCATCAGAACAATCCAAAATTCTAGGATGGGCTTGCGAAGGATGGCCGGCAGCTGTGGTGCATGGGCCTAAATCCAGCAAAAAGCGCTGTTTTAAATTGTTTTTAAGACTTTTGGCAGCGAGTTGGCAGCGCCTCGTCCTACGGAGTACCCGGAGCCCGGAGCCCGGTGCCCGGTGCCCGGTGCCAGGCGCCAAATGCCAAACGCAGCACCAGGCACAGCCCGTCCTTGGCCTTGCTGGCCGTTCTCGCTTCGCCCCGCAGCCCCTGGCTCACGCCCAAACAGGGCCGGGCCGGGGCGCGCGCTACAAGGCGCCGCCCGATCCGCGCGAGCCCGACGAGGGCACTGCCACCCCCAATATGGCGCAGGCCACAGCCTCGCCCACCTTGATGCCATCGACACCGGCTGACAGAATGCCGCCCGCATAGCTGGCGCCTTCGCCTGCCGGGTACAGGCCGCGCGTGTTGTCGCTTTGAAAATCTGAGCCCCGGCCAATCTTGACCGGTGACGAGGTGCGGGTCTCCACGCCCGTCAAAATCGCGTCCCACATGTCATAGCCGCGCAGCTTCTTGCCAAAGGCGGGCAGGGCTTCGCGCATGGCCTCGATGGCATAGGCGGGCAGGGCCTGGTGCAGGTCGCCCAGCGTGATGCCGGGCTTGTACGAAGGCTGTACCGTACCAAAAGCAATCGATGGCGTGCCGTCGACAAAATCGCCCACCAGCTGGCCAGGCGCGCTATAGCTTTGGCCGCCCAGCACATAGGCTTTGGATTCCAGCTGGCGCTGCAGCACAATGCCCGACAGCGGGTGGAAGGCCCCCGGGGCCAGGTTCTCGACACCATAGGTTTTGCCACCAAAGGCCCAGGCAAAGCTCTCGGCATCGCGCGGGTAGTCTTCGGGGCTGATGGCGCAGACCATGCCGGCATTGGCATTGCGCTCGGCGCGGGAGTACTGGCTCATGCCGTTGGTGACCACGCGCTCGGGCTCGCTGGTGGCAGCCACCACGGTGCCGCCCGGGCACATGCAAAAGCTGTAGACGGCGCGGCCATTGCTGGCATGGTGTACCAGCTTGTAGTCGGCCGCTCCCAGCAGCGGGTGGCCGGCGTCCTTGCCCCAGCGCGCGCGGTCAATCACGCTTTGCGGGTGTTCGATGCGGAAACCCACCGAGAAGGGCTTGGCCTCCATGGCTACGCCGCGCTCATAGAACATCGCAAAGGTGTCGCGTGCGCTGTGGCCCAAGGCCATCACCGCGTGCTGGGTGGGCAGGGTGTAGCTCTCGCCGCTGGCCTGGTTCAGCACCTGCAGGCCCACCAGCTGGCGGTCATCGCCTTCCACCAGCACATCGGTCACCTTTTGCGCAAAACGGATCTCGCCGCCCAGCCGCACGATTTCCTCGCGGATGCCTTCAACCACTTTGACCAGCTTGAAGGTGCCGATATGCGGGTGGGCGACAAACAGGATCTCGGGCGGCGCGCCGTGGGTGACGAACTCCTGCATCACCTTGCGGCCCAGGTGGCGCGGGTCCTTGATCTGGCTGTAGAGCTTGCCGTCGGAGAAGGTGCCTGCGCCGCCTTCGCCAAACTGCACGTTGGATTCGGGCGTCAGCCGGCGCTTGCGCCACAGGCCCCAGGTGTCCTTGGTGCGCTGGCGCACCGTCGTGCCGCGTTCCAGCACGATGGGCTTGAAGCCCATTTGCGCCAGCACCAGCGCCGCAAAAATGCCGCAGGGCCCAAAGCCCACGACGACCGGGCGATCCTGCATATCGGCCGGCGCCTGGCCCACCGGGTACCAGGCCATGTCGGGCGTCGGGTTGACATGGGCGTCATTGGCAAAATGCGCCAGCAGGGCTGCCTCTTGCGCGGGCTCTGCCAAGGTCACATCGACGATGTAGACGGCCAGCAGCTCGGACTTGCGCGCATCAAAGCTGCGCTTGTGCACCTGCAGCTGGGCAAGGGCCGAGGGCGGCAGGCCCAGGCGCTGGGCGGCCAACGCTTTGAGTGCGTCCTCGGGGGCGTATTCGGTGTGGTTTTCGGGGTGGTAAGGCACCGCCGACAGGGGGAGTTTGAGTTCTGCGATCCGGATCATGGCTTGTACCTATCAAGCAAGGGCCTGGATGGTAGCCGAAATGGCCGCTGTCGGGCGGTCGGGCGGGGGGCATCCACATGGCGCAATAAGGTAAACGCCCTGGCAAGTCTTTGGAGCCGTCAACACGGCCCTTGAGACGAGGCGCGAAGCCGTAGGCAGTACAAGCGTGCGACAAGGCGAAGCAACGAAGTATCAAGGCTTGTGTTGGCGGCTTCAGCTTTGCAGCACCAGGCGGGAGTACCCCATGCCCGCCCCCTTCTCGACCCGGATCTGCGCAGGAATGCGCTCCTTGAGTGCCTCCACATGGCTGATGATGCCGATCATCTTGCCGCTGGCGTTCAGCGTGTCCAGCGCCGTCAACGCGATCTCCAAGGTGTCGCCGTCCAAGGTGCCAAAGCCTTCGTCCAGGAAGAGGGAATCGATCGAGGTCTTGCTGCTGACCAGGTCCGACAAGGCCAGCGCCAATGCCAGGCTGACCAAAAAGGCCTCGCCCCCCGAGAGGGTGCGGGTGTCGCGGGCCACATCGCCTTGCCAGCTGTCAACGATATCCAGCTCCAGCTCGCCCGTCGTTTTGCGCTGCAGCAGGTAGCGGCCATGCAGCCGCGTCAGATGGCGGTTGGCAAGGGCCAGCAGGTGGTCCAGGGTCAGGCCCTGGGCAAACTTGCGGTACTTGTCGCCTTTGGCCGAGCCGATGAGGCCATCGAGCCGCTGCCACAGATCGCTGTCGCGCTCCTGCGCCGCAATCTGCGCCAGCAAGGCCTGCTGGCCGGCTTGGCGCTGCGCGTCATCGGCCAGGCGGGCGCGCTGGGCGCCCATGCGCTCGGCAGTTTGGTTGCGCTCGTCCTCCAGCGCCTGCAACTGCTCGGCCAAGGCCTGCGGCGTTTCATCGGTCAAGGCCTGGGCCTGCAGGTGCTGGTGGTGCTGTGCGGCCTCGTTGGCCAAGGTGCTGGCGCGCTGCAGCGCCAGGTGCAAGCTATCGCGCCACTGCGTGAGCCGCTCCAGCTCGCCAGTCGGCAATAGCGCTTGTGCAAAGGCCTGCGCATCGGCAAAAGGGCTGGCCTGCAAACCCTCAGCCCAAACGGTCTGGGCCTGCACTTGTGCCAACTGCAGCTGGGCCAGTTGCTGGCCCGCTTGCTGGGCCTGGCCTTGCAGGCTTGCCACATGCTGGCTGGTCTGCTCCAGCAGCGCTGCGCAGTCGGCCAGGGTCGTGGGCAGCACAACGGCGGCTGCATCGGTTTGTGCTGGCGCTGGCAGTTGGGCGCTGCGCTGCTGCCATTGCTGGGCCTCTTGCGCGCAGTGGTTGGTCTGGATCTGCTGCAGGGCCAATTGCTGCGTGCTGGTCTGCAGCTGCGTGCTGCGCTGCTGCCACTGCTGCCATTCCTGCTGGCGGGTCTGCAGCCAGGCGTCGGCATCGGCCGCTGCGGGCAGTTGCAGGCCCAGCGGAGCGAGGCTGGTTTGCAGTGCGGCCTCAGCCGTATCGACGAGGGCCTGCAGGTCTTGGGCCACCTGGGCCAGGCGCTGCTGCTGCGTGCGGTTGTCTTGCTGGCTTTGCTGCAGTTGTGCTTGCTGGTGCTGGGCGTGTTGCCGTGTTTGTGCCGCTGCATGGGCGGCATCTTTGGCGCGTTGGCCGCTGTGTTCGCCGGCCTCCGCCGCCGCCAAGGCCTGCTCTAGCCCGGCTGCTTGGGCGGCGCTGGCTTGCTGCGCATCTGCCAGCGCCTGGAGCTGCTGCCAAGCGTCATCCGCCAGCGGCTGCGCCATGCGCGTGCTGCGTTGCTGCCATTGCTGCAGCCAAGCGGCCAGGCGCTGCTCGGCAGCCGCCCATTGGCTTTGCAAGCTGGCTTGCTGGCTGAGTGCGGCGGCATGCGCGGCGCTCAGCTGCTCGCCTTGCTGCTGCAGCAGGTCCAGCTCGGCCTGGGCCGCTTGCAGCGCTGCGGCGGTGGCGGTCACATCAAGCGCCGCATACGCAGCGATGGCGGGGTGCTCAAGGGCGCCACACAGCGGGCAGGCTTCCCCCGGTTGCAGCGCCTGGCGGTGGGCTTCCAGGCTTTGGATGCGCTGCTCCTGGGCCAGCAGTTTTTGCTTGTCAGCCACCCGCTCTTTGTGGGCCTTGTACTGGCTGCGCAAGGCCGCCAATGCTTGTTGCTGTTGCTGCAAGGGTGCCGCGCAGGCCTGCAAGGCATCGCCCAGTTGCTGGGCATCGTGCGCCAGCGGCTGGCGCTGCTGGGCATGCTGCAGCAGCTGCTGCCAGGCTTGCTGGTGCTGCTGCGCGGTGTGCCAGTCGGCGCGCAACTGGCCCAGGCTGCCGCCATGGGGGGCCAGCAGCGCTTGCTGCGCTGCCTGCGCGTCACGCGCTGCCGCATCGGCTTGCTGCTGCGCTGCCTGGGCTTGCTGCAGTTCGGTAGCCTGTGCCGCCATCTGCCGCTGCAACGACTGGCCGTGTGCCCGGGCTTGCTGCAGCGCGGCCTGCTCTTGCGCCAGCTGCCGCTGTTGGTGCTGGCGTTGCGCCAGCTGCTCGCGCCAGCCGCTCAGCTGGTCGCCCAGCGCGGCATGGGCCGGGTGCTGTTGCAGCCAGTGCTGCAGGTCCGTCTGCTGGGTTTGCAAACGCTGCAGTTGTTGCGCGGCTTGCTGCTGTGCCTGCACTGCCAGCGCGCTGGCATGCTGCTGCAGCTGCCACTGGGCGCTGTGGGCCTGGGCCAGCCTGGCTTGTAGCTGGGCCCATTCGGCCTGGCCTGCCGCGCTGGCTGTTTGTGCTTGCTGCCAGCGCGCATGCAAGGGGGCAATGGCTTGCGCTGGCCCATGGGCTTGCAGGCGCTGCAGATCGGGTGCGCCCGCCTGCAGCGCTTGCTGGGCCTGTTGCAGGCGCTGGCTGGCTTGGTCTTGCGCCTGCGCGGCTTGTGCGGTCTCGCCTTGCCAGCGCTGCAGGGTTTGCAGGGCGGTATGGCGTGTTTGCAGCGTGCCCAGTGCCGCTTGCAGTTGCGCGGCTTCGGTTTGCAGCTGCTCGCGCTCGGCCTCGGGCAGCAGCTGCATGCCGCCGGCCTGGGCCTTGTCGCGCTCCAGTGCCTGGCGGGCATCGCGTGCGCGCTCAAACACGGTTTGCGATATTTGGCTGTAAATGTCGGTGCCAGTCAGCTCTTCGAGCAGTTCGGCGCGTTCATTGGCGCTGGCCTGCAAAAAAGCGGCAAACCCGCCCTGGGCCAGCAGCATGGATTTGGTAAAGCGCTGAAAATCCAGCCCGGTGATCTCGGCCATCTGGCGCAGTTTGTCGCTGCTGTGGGTGCTCAGAATCTCGCCATCGGCCACGCGCGCCAGCTCTACCCTGGGGGCCTGCAGCGCGCCGCTGGCCTTGTCGCGGGCGCGGCGCTGGCTCCAGAAGGCGCGGTAGACCGTGCCTTTGACCTCGAACTCCACCTCCGCCAGGCAGTCTGCCGTGTGGCGCGTCATCAGGTCGTTGCTGCCGGCGCTGATGGTGGCCAAACGGGGGGTCTGGTGGTAGAGCGCCAGGCAAATGGCATCGAGCAAGGTGGACTTGCCCGCGCCCGTTGGGCCGGTGATGGCGAACAGGCTGTTGTCGGCAAAGGGCGCGGCGCTGAAGTCGATGCGCCACTCGCCTTTGAGCGAGTTCAGGTTTTTGAGCCGCAGGCTGCGTATCTTCATACCTGCTCCCCGCTGGGGTTGGCCAGGGACTGCAGCACGCTTTGGTAGCGCGCGGTCAGTGCCTGCTGCAGCTCGGCATCCATGGTCTCCAGCGCCAGG
Organism: Comamonas sp. BIGb0152; assembly: GCF_024809975.1. GTDB lineage: Bacteria > Pseudomonadota > Gammaproteobacteria > Burkholderiales > Burkholderiaceae_C > Comamonas. Next base: position 334,315 of record NZ_JANUDY010000004.1, on the reverse strand, counting down.
CGGCGCTCAAATACCTGCGCCGGGGTCAGCGCATCCAGCGCCTCGGCGGCGGGGCTGCTCCACTGCGCAGCTGCTCGCCCGCGCAGCCGTTTGACCCGCAGCAGCTGCAGCGGCAAGCCTTCGGCCAGGGCCTGCACGCGCAGGGGCAGGTCGGCCAGGTAGTCGTCTTCTTCGATGGTGATATCCAGCCACACCGGTTGGCCCGGCTGGGCCTGGGCGCTGGCCTGCTGCAGCGCGGCTGGCAATGCGGCCAGGCTGCTGCGCAGCGCCACCATGGGCTGGAACACCGGCACGGGCAGCGCAGTCACGGCCTGCAGGCCTTCTTCTCCCAGCTCGATCAGCAGCATCTGTTTGGTCTGGCGCGCTTCGTCAAAACCCAGTGCGATGGGTGAGCCGCTGTAGCGGATGTGCTCGAGCCCGCCCACCTTTTGCGGCTGGTGGATATGGCCCAGTGCGATGTAGTCCACAGGGGGAAAGGCCTGGGTCGGGAAAGCCTCCAGCGCGCCCACATAGATCTCGCGCACCGATTCGCTGCTGCTGGCGCCCACGGTGGTGAGGTGGCCGGTGGCGATGATGGGCAGCCGCCGCCCCAGGCTGGGCTGCTGGGCGGCCTGCTGCTGCAAAGCCGCCTCATACACGCGCTGGTAAGTCGCCTGGATGGCCTGCTGCAAGGCCAGCTGTTTGTCCTGGGCGCTTTGCTCGGCCTGGCTTTGCAGCACATCGCGGGCGCGGATAAAGGGCAGCGCGCAGACGATGCAGCCGGGCGTGCCATCGCGCAGCGGCAGGATGCGTACATGCTGCTCGGGCACCCCTGTCGCGGCAATCACCTGGGTGCCCAGGTGCTGCAGCAGGGCCTGGCTTTCTTCCAGCACCGCTACCGAATCATGGTTGCCACCCAGCACCAGCAGGGCCACGCCGGCCTGGTGCAGGCGGGCGATCAGGCGGTTGTAGAGTTCACGGGCGTAGCTGGGGGGCGCGCCGGTGTCAAAAATATCGCCGGCGATCAGCACCGCATCCGCTGCCTGGGCCTGTACCTGTTCCAGCAGCCAGTCGATCAGTGCGCTGTGCTCTGCCTGGCGGCTTTGGCCCATGAAGTGCTGGCCCAGGTGCCAGTCCGAGGTGTGAATGATGCGCATGGTCGGGGGAGGGGATGGAGAGATCGCGGAGACCCTGTCGATGGTAGTCGCTGCGCGCGGCGCCGGTCAAAGAAAAAGACCTCGCCAAGGCTTTGCACCCTGGCGAGGTCTGGTAGACGCGGAGGCCGTGGTTACGGCTTGGTGCCCACCGCCTTGCGCGCCGCAGCGCGGTTGTAGGCAAAGCCGATGACGACCAAGGCCAGCACGATGGCCTGGGCCAGCCAGGTCTCCACCGTGGGGAACATGCCCAGCAGCTCGATGCGGGGGGCGGCCAGCGGCGTGGCGCTGACCCAGCCGGCTTCCTGCAGCGACGACACGCCCTTGCCCACCAGCACTACGGCCAGCACGGCCACGAGGATGGAGGTGGCGGAGAAAAAGCGGCCAATCGGCATGCGTGCACTGGTGCGCAGCAGCACCCAGGCGATCACCGCCAAAATCGCCACGGCAGCCAGGCCGCCGCCCAGCAGCGCGCCATGGTGGCCGTCCGAGGCCAGGGCCGAGAAGAACAGCACGGTCTCGAACACCTCGCGGTAGACGGAGACAAAGGCCAGCGCAAACAGGCCCCACATGGAGCCCTGGCCCATGCTGGCCGAGAGCTTTTCGCTCAAATAGCTTTGCCAGCGCCCGGCGCTGCTCTTGCTGTGCATCCACAGGCCCACACTCAGCAGCACCAGCGCGGCCAGCACGGAGCCCAGGCCCTCGGTCACCTCGCGGCTGGCGCCGCTGATCTCCACCAGGTAGGTGGCGGCGGCCCAGGTCAGGCCGCCTGCTACCAGGGCCGAGCTCCAGCCGGCATGCACATAGCGCAGCGCATCTTGGCGGCCGGCCTTGCGCAGCAGTGCGACCATGCCGATGACGATCAGCAAGGCCTCCAGCCCTTCGCGCAGCAAGATGGTGAGCGCCCCGACAAAGGTGGCGGTGGCGTCCGATGCGCCCGCGTTCAGCTCGGCCTCGACCTGGCCAAACATGTTCTGCAACTGCTGGGCAGCGGCCTCGGCCTCTTGCACCGTGCCGCTGGCTACCGTGGCGCGGTACTGCACCATGGCCGATTCGACCTGGGTCATCAAGGCCTTGTTGCGCGCGGCAATGGTCGGCTCCAGCGGCTCAAAGCCATCGAGGTAGGCAGACAAGGCCAGCTTCATCGCCTGGCTGCGGTCACCCGCTTTGAGCGCCACCAGGCTTTGGGCCAGGCGCTGGCGCGACAGGGCCACGCCCGTGGCCTTGCCTTCGCTGATGACCTCGGGGTTGGCGCGCAGATAGGCCAGCACGGCGCGGGCCTGCTCGATCGGCATCGCAGGGCTCAGGCTTTGCGCGGTGGTGGTGCTGAGCGCGGCCAGATCGGTAAAGCGTGCGCGCAGGCCGGCATCGCTTTGCCACAGCGCCTTGCCCGTGGCGCGCAACTCGTCGTTGTACGACAGACCGCCGACAAAATAGGCCAGGGCCCAGCGGTCGTCCTCGGGCAGCGCGCCAAAGGCCACCATCGAGGTGCCTTCCACGCCTTGCGAGGTCACCTGGTAGAGGGCCATCAGGCTGCGGGCATTGGCGCGCTGGGCATCGCTGAAGGCAATGGGCTGCGGATCCAGGCCTTGCGCGGCAGGGCCATCGCCGCCGCCGGTGGCGCCGTGGCAACTCGCACAGATTTGTTGAAAGAGTTGAGAGCCTTTTGTTATATCGGGGGCCTTGGCAGGCGCCACTGGCATGGGGTAGGCCGTGACCAGCAGCTGGGCCGCCTGGTGGGCCAGCTGGGCGACTTCATCAGGCGCTGCCTTGGCCTGCACGGCGCTGCGCAGCTGGCCCGCCAGGGCCGCGACCCGGGCCTTGTCCGCATGGGCGGGCAGGGCCTGGGCCTGCTGCAGCGCGTTGGCGCTGAAGTCCAGCATCTCGGCATATTCGCCTTCGCTGACGACCTGGCCGTTTTCAACGGCGCCGCCATAGTCCACCGCCACATAGTCCAACAACTGCCAGAGCTGGCGGGCATCGGTGGCCTGGGGGGCGGACGCGGTGGTGGAGGGCACCGCAGCGGGCGTTTGGGCCAGGGCAGGGCCACTGAGCAGTCCGGCAAAAAGTGCCAGTGCCCAGCCAAATTTGAAGCGCATGGAATGTTATGAATAAGAATTATTCGCGGCATTTTAATCTTGTTTGCAATCTGTACTGCCGCAGTCGCTCAGCCTGGAGGGCGAGGAAAACCGCGCCCCTTGACCGGCTCCACGGGGGCCATTTGGCCCCGGCGAAAACGCAATTGGTAACCATTTCCGTATCGCAGATCGATACACTGCGGCCACGCGCTTGTGCTCATGGGGAGGGCAACGCGTTGCACGCCGCAAGCCCTGTGCCGTGCCGCAACGAGGAGAGAAAAATGGAAAAACTAACAGGATTCGCCGTAGCCGCCGTGGTCGCATGTGCCGGTTTGATGGGTTGCAGCAAGAAGGAAGAGGCGCCCAGCAGCCCACCTGCGGCCGCCGCGCCAGCGCCTGCACCCGCCGCCGCTGCACCCGCGCCAGCGCCCGCTGCAGCCGCACAAAAAGTTCAGCCCGGCAAGTGGCAGGCCACTACCGAGATGAGCGGCCCCATGGGCCAGCAGGCGCTGGCCGGTATGGAGCAGGCCTTCAAAACCATGACGCCCGAACAAAAGAAGGCCGCCAACCTGGACAACGCCAAGGTCGAAGGTGGCAAGCTGGTGCAAGAGATGTGCATCACCCCCGAGATGGCCGGCAAGAACCTGCAATCCCTGGCCGATTCGCAGCTCAAGAACATGCCAGGTTGCAGCCCCGCCGACATCAAGACCGATGGCAACAAGGAATCCATGCGCTTCACCTGCGGCGAAGGCAAGATGAGCATGGTCCTCGAAGCCGTCTACACCTCGCCCACCGAGAACACCGTGACCAGCACCATGGACATGGCCGGCCAGGGCATGACCACCAAGGTCAGCAGCAAGCGCGTGGGCGATTGCTGATAGCGAGGCGCACGCGCCGCTGCGCTGGCGGTGGTGCGTGGCGCTTTTGAAAGCAGAAACGCAGCTTTGGTGGCTGCGTTTTTTGTTTTTTGGGCGGCCAGCGCCTACAACGGCATGGCGCTGCAAGCGTTCTCGCCTGGCGGCCCATCCCGGTCCGCGTTCATCCCATTGGGTAGGGGTTTTGCAGCGCCGGGATTTACACCGGGCGGTTGGGCGCACGCATGTGTTGCGCGATCAGCGCCAAGACCTGCGGCAGTTCGGCCACACTGCGAACCACATAATGCGCTCCCGCCTCTCGCAGCTTTTTCTCCGCGCGCTCGACACGCGCCTGCACTTCTTCTGGGCGGGTCTGTTCCAGCTCTTGCACGCTCAAGCCAACTTCGTTGCCCGAAAGGCTCAGGCCCACCGTCCACATGCCTGCGTTCAGGCCTTCCGCAATGCCAGGCACCGTGTCATCGACCTTCACACAGGCACGCACATCGGTGATGCCCAGCGCCAAGACATTGGCCAGGGCCATCCACGGCCCCGGGCGGCCGCCCGCTGGCAGCTCATCGCCGGCCACCACATGGTCAGGATCGATGCCCGCTTGCGATGCCTGAGGGAGCAGCTGGTTGAGAACCTCGCGCGGATAGCCAGAACAAGACCCCACTTTGAGGCCTTGTGAACGCAGCCATTGCAGGGTTTGCACGGCGCCGGCAATGGGCGCAGAGAACTCCCCCACTTTGGCGATTTGCATGGGCATGAAACGCGCATAGATGTTGTCCACGTCTTGGCGATCGGGGTGCTTGCCGAAGGTGCTGAGCCATTGGCTGCGGATGCTGGTGTCTTGCAGCAATTCGTGGATGTGGTCCCACTTGGACAGCCCCATCGGACCGCGCGCCTGTTCGAGTGTCAGGTGAATACCAAAACTGGAAAAGGCTTCGACAAAAATCTGCGTGGGAGCCAGCGAGCCGAAGTCCACGAGGGTGCCTGCCCAGTCAAAAATAACGGCTTGCAGCGGGGTTAAATCATCCCCCCGTTGGGTTGAATCGGCATGGAATACGTCTTGCGCGGGCAAGGGGCGGGCCTGAGATGTCAAGTTCATGGAGGTTCTCGTGAAAAGTGTCGGAGACAGGGTCGGTTGCGGGCAGCGCTGCTCAGCGCTAGTCCACGCAAGCGCGTTAGTTGGGGTGTCTTGGGGCCTGAATGCGCGCCAAGGAAGAAGGCAGCTGAACAGCACGGACTAGGTGATGCTGCGGATGAAATTGCGCCCACGCGGTCCACTGGCGGCTTTGCGCACCATGGCTTGCCAAGCCGAGGGCGCGACACCGTAGTGCGCCGGGTCAGTCCGCACATCCAGCGCGTGTAAAAACGCGTGCATGCGCGCTATGGCAGCTTGGGGCGATTCCACGTCCAGAATTCGGCACAGCGCCGCATCCACGGCGTCATCTGCCCCGAAGGCCATCTCCATCACCCAGGGCAAGCTGAAAGAACAGGCGATGCCATGGGGCACGCCGTGCTGGAGGGTGATGTCATAGGACAGCGAATGGGCCAAGGCTGTTTTGGTGTTGGAGAAGGCCAGCCCGGCCATCAAGGCGGCATGCGCCATGTCGGCCCGCAAGCGCACATTGCCCAGGTCTTGCATCAAGGTGGGCAGCGTGTGCATGACTTGGCGTGCTGCCTGCACCGCAAACTGCATGGAGACGGGATTGCGGTTCACATTCCAGATCGACTCCAGTGCGTGCGAGAACGCATCCAAGCCGGAAGCCAAGGTAGGCGCGGCTGGAAGACTGGTCATGAGCGCGGGATCAATCACCGCTGCTTCTGGCCAGGTACAGGCTTGGTGCAGCGAGTATTTGCATCCGTTCGCCTGGTCCCATATCGTTGCCCAAGGCGTGACTTCGCTGCCCGTACCCGCCGTGGTGGGAATCGCAATCAGCGCCTTATGCGCCCCTGCAGCCAGGCTGCCGCCTTGCTTGAGGATGTGCACCAGCTCCGCAAAGCTGCGGCTGGGCGTGGCGCACAACAAGGCCTTGGCACAGTCAATGGCGCTGCCTCCCCCCAAGGCAAGCACGCATTCGACGTCGGCATGTTCACGGTGAATCTGGTCATACAAAGGTGCCAGCCAGCTGACATCCGGGTTGGGCAGGACAGTGTCCACCACCGCATGCAACTGCGCACCGATGGAGCTGCGTACCCGTTGCACCAACCCCAGCGACTGCGCTTCGGGAAAGGTCACCAGGATGCAACGGCGGCCGCGCAATAACGTGGGCAACTGGTTCAGGCTGTCGATGCCGCTATGTACGCTGACGGGGTTGTGATAAGTCCACACAGAACAATCTCTTTGCTAAAAATTGGGGGCAAGGCTGAGGCGCGGGCGTCAATGCCCAGCGCCTTGCTGAATGCGGCTGCGCAGCCAGTTGCTCAACAGATCGGCGACCACCACCATGGCGGTGATGACCACAATGCAGGCTGCCGTTTCTTGGTACTGGAAGAGTTTGAGGCTGGCGACCAGCTCAAAGCCCAGACCCCCTGCACCGACCATGCCCAGTACGGTGGCTGAGCGGAGGTTCACTTCAAAGCGGTAGAGCACCACCGCAATCCATGCGGTGATGGCTTGCGGCACCACACCAAAGGCAATCACTTGCAGCTGGGATGCGCCCGCGCTGCGCAAGGCCTCCAGCGGGCCTTGGTCGATTTCTTCGATGCTCTCGGCAAAGAACTTGCCCAGCATGCCCATGCCATGCAGTGCCAAAGCCAATACGCCAGGGAACGGGCCCAGCCCCACGGCAGACACAAAGACCAGGGCCAAAATCAGCTCATTGATGCTGCGAACCACATTGAGAAACTGGCGTGTCACGCGGCGCAGCCAGTGCCAGCTGTGCAAATTGCTGGCAGCTATAAAGGACAGTGGCAAAGCGAGCACCACCGACAGCAAGCTGCCCCATATCGCTATTTGCACGGTCTCGATAGCCGGGGCCCACAGACGCGGCAGGATGCTCCAGTCTGGCGGAACAGAGCGCTTCAAGAAGTCTGCGATCTGCGGCATGCCATTGGCAAGCTCGCCCCAACTCATTTGCGCACCGCCCGCGCTCCAATGAAGCACCCAGACGATGGCCAGCGCCATGGCTGCCATGCCGAGCCAACCGCTCTTTCCTGTGGGGCGTTGCACCGTCCAGCGCCAGGGATCTGCGTCCGTGGGGCGCATGCTTGTTGCTTTGGGCATTACACAACTCCTGCAGGGAGGGCCTGCGTCCATGGGTTTGCCATCGCCAACGCTGTGCTTGGCCCCTGTGCAGGGGCTGCGTGGTAGATGGCTTGTAGCGCGTCATCGTCCAAGGCGGCGGGTGCACCGTCGAATACCACCCGTCCTTGGGCCAGGCCCACAACGCGGTCGCCAAACTCCTTGGCATAGTCCACCTGGTGCAGGTTGCAGACCACCCCAATGCCCATTTCGCGGGTGGCATCGCGCAAGTACTGCAGCACGGCGCGCGCGGTTTTGGGATCCAGGCTGGCGACAGGCTCATCTGCCAGGATCACCTGCGGCTGCTGCGCCAGCGCCCGGGCAATGCCCACCCGCTGCATCTGTCCGCCGGAGAGGGCCTGCGTGCGCTCCAGGGCCTTGTGGGCCAAGCCCACACGCTCCAGGCATGCATCGGCAATGCGCAGGTCGCTGTCACGAAACCATTGCAGCAGCGACGGCAGCGTGCCCAATTGGCCCAAGCGGCCGGTCAGTACATTTTTTCGCACCGACAGGCGCTGCACCAAATTGTGGTGCTGGAACACCATGGCGACCTGGCGAGCCAAGTCGCGGCGCGAATGGCGCTCGCGCAAGTCAATGCCGCCCACCTCCAGCGTGCCGCTATCGGGTTTGACCAGGCCGTTCATGCAGCGCAACAAGGTGGATTTGCCCGCCCCTGACAGCCCCAGCATCACGACAAACTCCCCGGGCTGTATATCCAGGTCAATGCCATGCAGCACATGATTGCGGCCATAGCTTTTGCCCAGGTTTCGGATGCGGATCATTTCATCTTTCCCAGGTCGAGATTCAAGGCTTTGGCTGTTTGGCGGACGACGTCGTAGGCCTGGTCGTTGGTGGGCGCAAACCCATCGAGCAGGCCTTGGTCACCCCAGGGCAAATCCTTGATCTCCGCCAGCGCGGCCGCTACTTTTTGCTTGGTGTTCTCATCGAGGCTCTGGCGCCAGACCATGGGGGACTCTGGAATGGGCTTGGATTGCCAGATCACCGTGAAGTCTTCGCGTTTCACCAGCCCCTTCTTGACGGCCGAATCAAAGATGCGGTCCGCCACCGCAGCCGCATCCACCTTGTTGTTGGCCACGGCCATGATGCTGGCGTCATGCGAGCCGGAGAAGATCACGCGGCTGAAGTTTTTGTCGGTGTCAAATCCCGCTGCCATCAAGCCTGCTTTGGGAAACAGGTGTCCTGATGCGGAGCTGGGATCCACAAAGGCAAAGGTACGGCCTTTGAGATGCGCCAGGTCGGTCAGCCCCTTGTCTTTGCGGGCAATCACTTGGCTTTGGTAGGCGCTGCGCCCCGTTTTTTTGGTCACGGCGACCGCAAAGGCGTCCACGCCGGCAATCTGATGCGCCAGCACATACGAGAAGGGGCCCAGATACGCAATGTCCAGCTTGCCCGAGCGCAGGGCTTCAATCACACCGTTGTAGTCGTTGGCCACAAAGGGCTTGACCCGCATACCGGTTTTGGCGGCAAGCTGCTCCATCACCTCCGTGCTGGCGCGAATCATGGCCTGTGCGTCCTCCGAGGGAATGAGCCCTACGCGCAACTCATTGGATTGGGCCCAGGTTGAGCCCAAAGCCGTCAGGGAAAAAGCCGTGGCCGCCACAGTGCGCAGCCAAATTTTGCGAGACATCTTCATGGAAGCCAGCTCCTAGATTGAGGTAACAGCACGCGTTTGCGTGTCCGTACCTCTATGCTAGGAAAGACATATTTCTGCCATATGAAAGTTTCACAATCAATTCGCCTAGCTTCTATAGGTAAGAGTTAGAGATTGATGACATGAGCACTTCCCGTTACCGCGCCTTTGTGGCCGTCGCACACCATGGCAGCCTGAGCGCTGCCGCCCGCAGTTTGGGCGTCAGTCAACCCAGCGTCTCCAGCCAGATCAACGGGCTGGAGCGACAAAGCAAGGTCGAGCTCTTCCATCGCCGGGGCTACCGCATGAGCGTGACCGATTCCGGCCAAAAGCTTTTGGCGGTGGTGCAAAAGCTGTTGGCGATCGAGTCGGAGGCCGATTTTCTGCTGCGCGACAGCGGCGAACTCAACCAAGGAATGCTCAAGCTCGGGGCGGTAGGGCCCTTCCACGTGATTGAGATGGTGGCAGCCTACCGCCAGCATTACCCTGGTATGCAGGTCTCCATTCGCATGGGTAACTCCCGGCAGGTGCTGCACGATCTGGAGCAATACCGCACAGACATAGCGGTGCTTGCAGGGAAGTACGAGCGCGCGGGCTTGACGGCCATTCTTTATGCCAGCCATCCCGTCATTTTGTTTGTACCCATCAGGCACCCGTTGGCGGCCTTCACCACCGTCCCCCTTGCTGCGCTGCAAGGGGTGGAGCTGATCCAAAGGGAGCTGGGCTCCACCACCCGAATGGCCTTGGAGCAAGCGCTTCAAGCAGCCCATGTGACACCCAAGACAGTCCTTGAGATCGGCAGCCGCGAGGCCATCCGTGAAGCCGTGGCAAGGGGGCTAGGCGTCGGTGCCGTATCGGAAGCGGAATTTATTGCCGATGCCCGCTATAAGCCTGTGAGGATTGAGAACGATCCCGCCACCACCAGTACCTATGTGTACATGCTCAAAGAACGCCAGGAAAGCGTGTTGCTGCGGTCATTCAGCCAGGCTGCAGGATTGAAGGCTGTCTTTTAAGGGGGGCGGCGTCACTTGTAAACCATGACCCCCTCTTTGCTATCCAGCGAACGGAGTCTGAACTCGGTTCCAGCCCCTGTCGTCGCAGGGCATGGCCTTCGCCGCTGCGTGCCGCTTCTCTGGATCCATCCCACACTCGGCTACTGATCCACCCGCATGACCTGGCCCAGGTCCACGCCTAAAGCCTGCGCCTTTTGCAGCAGCGCTTGCCGTTGGGCTTCGGGGATGGTCTTGCTGCGGGAGAGGATCCACATGTAATCCAGGCTGCTGCCGATGACCAAGGCGGTCTGGTACTGGGCATCGAGGCTCACCACGTTGTAGCCACCGTAGAACGGGCCGAAGAACGAGACCTTCAGCGCGGCTTCATCGGCCTGGCGCAGGAAGCGCGCCTTGCCTTGCGCCTCGCGCCATGCCTGCTTGGCAGGGTCATAGCCACGGTTCAGCACGGTGACACTGCCATCCGCATTCAGGCTGTAGGTGGCGGAGACCTGGGTCAGGCCTTTCTCAAAGCGGTGGTCGATGCGTGCCAGCTCGTACCAGGTGCCCATGTACTTGCTGGCGTCAAAGCCGCTGACGGGTTGCACGCCTTGGGGGACAGAGACAGCGCAGCCGGGCAAGGCGACTGCGGCGCCGGTGATCACTACGGCAAGGGCGGTGGCGCGGAAGAGAGCGCTTGTGGAGAAAGGCATCGTAGGTTTCCTTTTCGTCTTGGGCCGGCAGTGCCCAAGCTAGAGAGATGAATCAACAGGCTTGGGTTAAGGGTTGAACATTTTTGGGCCGGCCGGGATAGGTGCACCTCCAGTGCTGCTGTCGTCCCGGTCTGGCATCAGGCCTTGGTGATGCGGCGCACGCTGGCGAAGTACCAGCGGTCGGGCAGGCAGCGCAAGAGCCGCATCCAGCGGGTAAAGCGGCGGGGAAAGTTCATCTCGAAATGGCCCCGCGCCCAGCCTTGCAGCATATGCTGCGCCGCTTCTTCGGGGCTGATCAGTGCTGGCATGCTGAAGCGGTTCTGGGCGGTCAGGGGGGTATCGACAAAGCCCGGGTTGATGATGGAGACGCCCAAACCACGGGGGTGCAGATCGAGATAAAGGTTTTCTGCCAGGTTGTTGAGCGCGGCCTTGGTGGGGCCATAGGCCAGCGACATCGGAAGCCCTCGGTAGCCGGCGACGCTGCCGACCAGCGCAATATGGCCCCGCCCGGCTTGCAGCAGCATCGGGAGGATGGCGTCCAGCACATGGAGCACGCCGACGTAGTTGACGGCCAAGTGCTTTTGCATCTCTTGCAGGTTGAATGCGGTGGCGCGCAGCGGCCGGTAGTGGCCGGCGCAGTACAGCACCAGGTCGGGCGCGCCACCCAGCGCGCTATGGACCGCTTGCGCGGCAGCCGCCACCGTCTCCGGCTGGCTCACATCCAGCGGTATCGCCAGGCAGCCAGGGCGGCCGGTGGCAAAGTCTTCCAGCGCAGCGCTGCCCCGGGCCGATACGATAACCCGCGCTCCCCGTGCCTGCAGTGCCTCGGCCGTGGCCCGGCCTATGCCGGAGGAGGCGCCAACAATCCAGACAGATTGGCCTTGCCAGTCCGCCATCGGCGGATTGAGCCTGGCTTGCAGCAGCGACATTAGCCGGGCTCCTTGGTGAATGACAGGGTCACATCGCCCAGGTGGATGCCAAACTTGCGCATCGCCGTGCGGTTGAGCATGGTGCGCCCGTCCATCAGGTACATCCAGTCGTCCATCCGCACGTTCCAGACCCTGCCATCGACCGGCAAGGCCAGCACGTAGTTCCAGCGCAGGGCGTTGCCGGCAGCCTGGCCCGTGGCCAGCCCAACGACATCCTGCGCCTGGCCGGTATAGCGGCCATCACCCAGATACTGGATGTGCCAGGTGCGTTCTTGGGTGCTGCCATCGCTGTAGACAAAGTGCTCTTCCAGCACGCCGTCATTGCCTGTCCACTTGCCAGTCATGTGCACGGTAAAGCGCTTGACCACTTTGCCCTTGCGGTCGGTGAACATGCCGTGGGCCGTGAGCGGGCCGTTGAAGTACTGGCGCAGATCCAGCTGCGGGCGCTGCTGGGCATATTCCTCGACCGAGGGGCCGGCGCAGCCGCTGAGTACGGCCAGCGTGCCTACCAAGGCCAAACCGATACCGGCGCGCCGCAGGGTGATCAAGCGGGGGGTGCATGGCGTTGATTTCATCGTTACCTCCAGGAGGGTTGCAGGCGCTCAGCGCGCCAAAGACAAGCAAGGGCCATCAACTTGAGCAGGCAGGGCAGGCCGCCATAGGCCCAGGCCAGCGCCTGCAGGCCAGCAGGATCGGTGCTGCCGCTGTGGTAGCCCACGGCTGCGAGCAGCGGCAGGCACAGGCCGGCCGCCAGGGCCAGGTTGAGCTTGGTGGCACAGGTCCACCAGCCCAAATAGCGGCCATCGCCGGAGCCCCCATGGCCGGACTCGTGGATCACGCCGGTCAGCAGTGCGCCAGGCACTGCCAGGTCCGCGCCCAGTGCCAGACCACTGGCCAGGCAGATGGCGGCAAAGGCCCAGGCATCGCCCGCGCCCAGCAAGGACGCGCAGAAAAAAGCGATAACACTGGCCAGCATGCCCGCGCGCCAGCTGGGCGCCAGGCCCCAGCGGGCCACCGCTTTGACCCACAGCGGCAGGCCCAGCGCGGCAGCGGCGAAATAGCACAGCAGGAACAGCGACAGCAAGCCGGGGGCCTGGAGCCGGTCCACCACAAAAAATGGCAAGAGCGTGGCGGGGATGGCCGCAGCCACACCGTTGAGCATGAACACCGACAGCAGGCGGCGAAAGGCCGCATCGCGCCACGGCGACTGCTGGGGCAGGGCATGGCGCTGTGCGGCAAGCGCGCCAGCATGGCCAGTTCCGCCGCGAGGATCGCGCAGCCGGTACAAACCCAGCAAGCCCAGGCCGAGCGCGGCTGCCAGCACGGCGCTGGTTGCATCCATGCCCAGCAGGCTGGGCAGCACACTGGCGCTGAGCACGCCGACCAGGGTGGCGCCCTCGCGCCAGGCCGTCACCTGCGTGCGCCAAGTGGCCTCACCGCCCCAGCGGGTGCCCCAGGTTTGGTGCAAGATGCTGACGGCGCTGTAGGCCAGGGTGGTGAGCAGCAGGCAACCCGCCAGCCAGCCCAGCATGTGGGTGCTATTGCCAGTGGGCGGATGCCAGAGTGCAACAAACCCCAAGGCCATGACCAGACTGCCCAGCGCCGCAGCCAGCCAGGCGGCACGCCGTCCGCGCTGCAGCAAGCCATCGGCCAGGCGGCCCAGCGCCGGGTCCAGCAGCGCATCAAAGGCGCGGGTGGCGAGCAGCACGGCGCCCAAGCCGGCCAAGGGTGCACCCGCCACCGCCGCATAGTAGTGGGGCAGGGTGACGTACAAGGGCAGCGATACAAAAGCCAGCGGCGCCGCCAGCGCGCCATAGGCGAGCCCCGTGCGCCAGGAGAGCGCTTGCTGCACATGGGGGGAGCGCATGGCGGATGGCCCTTAGCCCTGGCCCAGCAGCGCAGCGCGCAGCGCCGGTGCCGAGGTCTGCTCCGACAGCCAGATACCAAAAAACAGGCGTGCATAGACCGCATCGTCGATGGCTGCGGTTTCGCGGCCGTTGTGCAAGAAAACGACCTTGCCCGCACCGTCGCTTATGCCCAGCAGGCGATCCTGGGCCACCACATCGGGGAAGGCCTGTTTCATCATGCGCAGCCACTGGCGGCCCTGGTCTTCGGAGAAGGGCTCGACGCGGCGCATCTCGGCAATGGAGCGCTCGGCGATGGCCTCGCCCTCCAGCTTGCGGTCATAGATGAGTTCTAGCGCAAAGGGCTGGCGGGCATAGTCTGCCGGGTTGAAGCCCGGTGCCGCCCACAGCCGCGCCTCGTAAACCCGCAGGCCAAAAAACCGCAGCACACCGGTGCCCACCAGGCGAGCGCCCGGCAGGGCAGTGCGCAGCTCGGCAGGGGTGGCAGGGGTTGCAGCGAGGAGGTCGTGGGTCATGGCAGTCATGGTGAGAGCGAGAAAGCTGGCGCCCCAGCCCAGGGTTTGGCGTCGGCGAAGCTCAGTCATGTGCCGGCCTGCGCAAAGTGAATTGGACGACGTCGGTATTGCCCATGTCGAACGAGGCCTCGCAGTAGGCGAGGTAGAAGCGCCAGATGCGTACAAAGCGTTCATCAAAGCCTTGCGCGTGGATGGCGTCGAGCTGCTGCTCAAAGGCCTGGCGCCAGCGCCTGAGCGTCTCGGCATAGTCGCTGCCAAAGTGCAGCTTCTTTTCCACAGTCAAACCGGCCTGGCGCGCTTCGCGCTCAAAGGCCTTGACGCTGGGCAGCAGGCCGCCCGGGAAGATGTATTGCTGGATGAAATCGGTGGAGCGCAGGTAGCGCGCAAACAGGTCATCGCGCAAGGTGATGGACTGCACACAGGCATAGCCGCCCGGCTTAAGGCACTGGCGCAGCGACTGGAAATAGCTGTGCCAGTACTCGTGCCCCACCGCTTCAAACATCTCGATGGACACGATGGCATCAAAGGGCTGAGCCTGGTGCTGGCCGGCCAGGTCGCGGTAGTCCTGGTAGCGCAGATCAACCTGGGCCTCCAGGCCCGCTTGCGCAATGCGCTCCAACCCCCATTGGCGTTGTTCGTGCGACAAGGTCACCCCCGTCACCTGGGCGCCAAACTCGGTGGCGGCCGTCTGCGCCAGTGCGCCCCATCCGCAACCAATCTCCAGCAGGCGCTGGCCGGGTTGCAGCCCGGTCTCTTGCAGCGCGCGGCGCATTTTTGCGTCCTGGGCCTGCTCCAGATCGGCCTGGGCCAGCGCATCGCCGCTGCGCCCCTCGAACCAGGCGGCGCTGTAGCTCATGCCCGGGTCCAGAAAAAGGCGGTAAAAATCATTGCCCAGGTCGTAGTGGGCATGGATGTTGCGGGCGCTGCCCGCCCGGGTGTTGCGGTTGAGCAAATGGCGCAACCGAAAGCCCAGCCGTCCCCACCAGTTGCCATATACCAGCTGCTCCATGTGGTCGCGGTTGCGGATGCACAAACGCAGCAGCGCGGTCAGGTCGGGGCTGTCCCACTGGCCTTCGATATAGCCCTCTGCCAAGCCGATATCCCCCGAGCGCTGGATGCGTTCCAGCGCGCTCCAATCGTGGAGGGTGCAGCGCGCATCGGCCTGCGATGCGGCCTGTTGGGCGAAGTGCCGCAGTTGCCCATCGGGCAGCTGCAGGTCCAGCTGGCCGCAGGGCAGATGCGCCAGCAGTTGCAGCACCTGGCGCGCGCTGCGGGGGATGGAGCGCGCGGCCTTTTCGGAGCGGCTCGACAAAGAGGCAGTGGAGGTGTTCATCGTGTGACGAAGCGCTTGGGCTCTGAGGGTTTGCGGTGGAAAGGCAGGCGTTTGGACCAGAGGCGCAGCGCCTGCCAGTGGATGCGAAACAGGACGCCCCAGGTCATCAGCGGCATGCCCCAGAATGCCCGCCTGAGCGTGGCGGCATTCAAGGGATGCAGCACCCCGGTTACGCCGGTGCGCAGCAGTGGGCCCGCCTCGTCGTGCAGGTCGACCTGCGCCTGGTTGCGGGTGTCGCTGCGCACAAAGCGAAAGCGGTATTCGCCCTGTACCTCGCAAAACGGTGACACATGAAAGCATTTGACCGCCACCTGCTCCGTGCCCCAGGCCAGATCGGGCCCGGCCAGCAGGTAGGCATGGCGTTCGCCAAAGGTGTTGTTGACCTCGGCCAGCACGGCCGCCAGCGAGCCATCCGCGCGGTGCGCGTACCAAAAGCTGACCGGTTTGAAGGCATAACCCAGCACGCGAGGGAAGGTGTGCAGCCAGACCTCCCCGCCCGCGTCGTGGATGCCTTCTTGCTGCAGCAGCTGGTCAAACCAGGCCAGGCAGTCCGGGCTGCCGTCGCCATGGTCGCGGTCATAAAAGCTGATGGCGCCGCGCCGGTTGCGGCGCAGCACCGCATCGGGCTGGGTGCGCAAGCTGCGCAGGGGTAGCAGCAGAAAGTAGCCCGGGTAGCGGAAAGCATGCACCACGGGGCGCAAGCGCTGGTGCCAGATGTGGCCAAAGCCGATCAGCGGTTGGCTGTTCACGCGACCTCCTCCAGCGCAGGCGCGTTGGCCACCGAGGGCGCGCTGGCCAACGACTGGCACACGCCATCCGCAGCCATCAGCCCGGAGCGCAGGCCGTCCTCGTGGAAACCATAGCCGCACCATGCGCCGCAAAACCAGGTGCGCAACTGGCCCTGCAGCTGGGGAATCTGGCGCTGGGCCAGGATCGCCGCCTGGTCAAAAACCGGGTGGCTGTACTGGATGCGTGAATGCACTTTGTCCGCTGCAATCGGGCGGGCGGGGTTGAGCGACACCAGCACCGGCTGCTGCCAGGGCAGGGGCTGGAGCCGGTTGATCAGATAGTGCAGGCAGACGCCCGCTTGCTCGGCACTGGCGGCGGCTGCCCGCTCGTAGTTCCAGGCGGCCCATGCCGCCGGGCGCTGGGGCAGAACGGCGGTATCGGTATGCAGCACTGCCTCATTGGGCTGGTAGCGGATGCTGCCCAGCACAGCCCGCTCGGCGGCTGTTGCACCCTCGCCCAGCAGTTGCAAAGCCTGGTCGCTGTGGCAGGCCAGTACCACCGCATCAAACCACTCCGAGCGCTGCGCTGTCTGCACCAGCACGCCCTGGGGGTGGCGCTGCAAGCCCAGCACCGGCGTGTTCAGGTGGGTCTCATGGCGGCCGTCCCGCTGCAGCCGGGCCAGCATGCGGCGTACATACTGCTGCGAGCCCCCGCGCACGCTGTACCACTGAGGGCGGTTTGTCACCTGGATCAGCCCATGGTTGTGGCAAAAGCGAATCATGGTGGCCACCGGAAAGCGCAGCATCTGGTCGGTGGGGCAAGACCAGATGCAGCCCAGCATGGGCAGCAGGTAGTCGCTGCGAAACGCTTTTGAAAAGCCGTGCTGGTCCAGGAATGCGGCGATGGAGTCCGTCATCTGCGCCTCTGCCTGGCGCTCGGCCATGTCACTGGTCAGGCGGTTGAAGCGGGCGATGTCCCGCAGCATGCCCCAAAACCGTGGGCGCAAGAGGTTGCGCTTTTGTGCAAAAACACTGCCCAGGGATTTGCCACTCCATTCCAGTGCTGTGCCTGCGTCGGCACGGGGCACCTGAACGGAGAACGACATTTCAGACGGAACCGTCTCCACACCCAGGTCTTTGAAAAGCTGCGTCAGCAAGGGGTAGGTGCGGTGGTTGAACACCAGAAACCCGGTGTCCACGCCGTGACGGATGCCATCCAGGCACAGGTCCACGGTATGGGCGTGTCCCCCGAAATGGCTGCCGGCTTCGAACAGGCAGACCCGGTGCGAAGTCTGGGAACTGGCCAGACGGACCGCCGCAGCTAGGCCAGAAATGCCCGAACCAATGACAGCTATGCGTTGCATGAAAGGGCCTTTGTAGATTCGACAGCCATGCAGGAATACCTTGCGGATCATTTGTTGAACTGATGAGTTCACACTATAAACCACAAATATCAAATTTGCACTATTTAGTCTCCGTGATGACCTCGCACGTCATAAAATGGGCTGCATGAATGCTCGGTCATCAATCAAGGAACAAATACAGCGCGTGCGTGAAGAGGCCATCGTGACCGCCGTGAATCGGCTGCTCGCGACCAAGGGCTACGACGCCATGACTGTTGATGAGGTGGCCGCTGAAGCGGGTATGGCCAAGGCCAGCCTCTACAAGCTGTTCACGTCGAAGGAAGAATTGGCCGGCGCTGCGATGGTCGGGGTGCTGGACCGCGCCTTGGCCTTTGTCGATGGCTTGCGCAGCGCGGCCGATGCGGCGGCCGAATCAGGCCAACCGATCGCGGCGCTGGAGCAGTTGAAGGCGGTGGTGCGCTGGGCCATGCGCACCCAGTTGGAAGGGGAAATGCCTTCGTTGCCCGCGCAAAACTCCAACCTCAGCGCCTCGTTGCAATCCAACGATGCCTATATGGACCGGCTCATTGCGCTGAGCAACCGGCTGAGCATCTGGATCACCGAGGCCCAGACCAGCGGCCAACTGCCACGGCACCTGCCTGCCGAGCTGGTGCTGTACACCTTGTTTGCCCGTGCCTGCGATCCCGTCCTGGGCCTGCTCAAGGAGTCGGGCCAGTACAGCGATGACCAGATCATCGAATGGGTCACCAGCACCACCTTTTACGGCTTGGCGGGCCCCAGCGCGGCGCCCGCTGCGCGATAAACCTGGCTTCTTTGTCGCCTAGAGCGGCCTTGCGCGGCCTTTGGGTGCCGTGCTCAGGACGGCGACTGCCCGGCGCTGTGCGGGCCAGGCGCTGTGGTCTTGACCGCGGCGTTTTGGCGCAGCCAGCGCATCAGCATGCCAATGCCCGGCAATTTCTCATACAGCTCTTCTGCCGCGTCCCAGTAGTCGCGGTGCTGGGATACGCGCCCTTGCGCATCCAAGGTCAACAACGATGCGCCGCAGATGCACTGCTGCACTTGCGGGCGCCAGCGCCGAAAGCGGAAGCGGAATTCCCATTCCAGTGCCGCGCGGCGATCCTGCACCAAGGTCTGCGTGATGACGAAGCGTGGTTCATGCAGCACCGCAAACATGTGCTCAAAGATGGCGGTGATCGCGGGCAAGCCGCGCACCTCGTTGAACGGATCCTTGAAATACGCATCGCCTGCATAGCAGCTCTCCAGCTGGTGGAGGCTTTGCGGCGTCAGCGTTTCGTAGAACTGGATCAGCCTGGCGAGCGCAGGCGCAGATGGATCGGAAAGCGCAGAGACGTCGGACATGGGGGGATCACTTTCGCAGGGTGTTCTGAGGTGCGGACCCCGCAAGCTTAAGACACCGAGATCTTTTTTTGCAGTTAGACACTGGGCTTGTTGGGTAGGCGGCAAACAAGGCGCTTTACACAGCACATCAGGTTTAATAGACGACTGGTCTATTTTTAACTACAATGCAGCCATGACCTTGACCAAGAAAGCGGAAGCGACCCGCCAGCACATCCTCGATACCGGGCACCAGCTCGTGCTGCGCAAAGGCTTTGCCGCGCTGGGTTTGCTGGAAATCTTGAAGTCCTGCAATGTGCCCAAGGGCTCGTTCTACCATTACTTCCCGTCAAAGCAAGCCTTTGGCTGCGCGCTGCTGCAGCAGTATGTGGACGGCTATGGCCACAAGGTCGATCGCTTGCTGGCGCCCGATGGCACGGGCTACGAACGCCTGATGCGCTACTGGGACGCCTGGATTTCTGCGCCCGGCGATGCCAGCTGTGGTTGGGCCGAAGAATGCCTGGTGGTCAAGCTCGCGGCTGAAGTGGCGGACCTGTCTGAAGAGATGCGCCAGGTGCTCCATACCGGCGTGCAGGGCTTGCTCGCCAAGCTCGGCGCCTTGATCGATGCGGCCCGCAGCGATGGATCGCTGCCCGCTGGCCCGCCATCGCTGGTGTTGGCGCGCGTGATCTACCAAATGTGGCTGGGCGCGGCGCTGCTGGCCAAGCTGAGCCAGGACAAGTCTTCTTTGGTGCAAGCGCGGGCTGCCACCTTGCATCTGCTGACCTGTGAAGCCGCGCCAACCGTTTCTCCCCCACCCCTGCGTTAACCTCCCAAGGAGTCTCCCCATGAAAGTTCTATTTGTTCTGACCTCGCACGACCGCCTGGGCGACACGGGCCGCAAGACCGGTTTCTGGCTGGAAGAATTTGCAGCGCCTTACTACGTCTTCCAGGACGCGGGCGCCGAGATCACCCTGGCATCGCCCCTGGGCGGCCAGCCGCCACTGGATCCCAAGAGCGACGAGCCGGATGCGCAAACGGCAGCCACCGAGCGCTTCCGCAAGGATCCAAAGGCACAAGCGGCCTTGGCAGCCACCACCCTGCTGGCACAGGTCAAGGCCGATGACTTCGATGCCGTGTTCTACCCCGGTGGTCATGGCCCGCTGTGGGACCTCGCCAATGACGCCACCTCGATTGCCTTGCTGGAGGCCTTTGAGCGCGCGGGCAAACCGCTGGGTCTGGTCTGCCATGCACCGGGAGCCCTCATCCAGGTCAAGGCCGCCAATGGCCAGCCCCTGGTTGCCGGACGGCGCGTGACAGGCTTTACCAACAGCGAAGAAGAGGCCGTGGGCCTGACGGCGGTCGTGCCCTTCCTCATCGAAGATGTGTTTACCCGCTTGGGCGGCGATTACCACAAGGGCCCTGATTGGCAAGTGCATGTGGAAGTCGATGGCCGCCTGGTCACCGGCCAGAACCCTGCCAGCAGCGAAGCGGTGGCTGAGGCCTTGCTCTCCATGCTGGCTTGAAAAGGACCGACACCATGCGCAGTGCCATTCACACCAGCTTCGGCGAGCCCGTTGATGTGCTGAGCTTGGGCGATCAGCCCATGCCCCATCCTGCTGCCGGCGAGGTTCGCATCAAGACCTTGCTGGCCCCTATCCACAACCATGACCTGTGGACCATTCGCGGCCGCTATGGCTACAAGCCCGAGCTGCCGGCCATTGGTGGCAGCGAGGCCGTGGGCGTGGTGGATGCCCTGGGCCCACACGTTGAGGGCGTGGCAGTCGGGCAGCGCGTGGCGGTGGCGGGCGTCCACGGCACCTGGGCCGAGTACTTTCTGGCGCCCGCGCGCTTGCTGGTGCCGATGCCTGAAGCTATCCCCGATGAAGTCGCGGCCCAGCTCATTGCCATGCCGCTCAGTGCCTTGATGCTGCTGGAGTTCCTCAACGTCAAGCCTGGGCAATGGATTGCGCAGAACACCGCCAACGGCGCCGTCGGTAAAACGCTGGCCATGTTGGCGAGCGCGCGCGGCGTGCAGGTGCTCAACCTGGTGCGCCGCGATGAGGCTGTGCAGGCGCTGAGTGACTTGGGCATCGCCCACGTTTTGTCCACCGCGCAGACGGATTGGACGCAACGCGCCAGCGCCCTGCTGGGCCCCAGCGGGGCCTACGCCGCTGTCGATTCGATCGGGGGCGCTGCCAGTGCCGCGCTGCTGGCCTTGCTTGGCGAAGGCGGCACGTTGGTGTCGTTTGGCACCATGGCTGGTGAGCCCATGCAGATTGATTCGGGCGCCATGATTTTCAAACAGGCCACCGTCAAAGGCTTTTGGGGCAGCAAGGTGAGCGAAGCGATGTCGCCCCAAGACAAGCGGCGCCTGCTGGGCGAGCTGATACAGCGCATCCTGAGTGGTGATCTGCAATTGCCAATCGAGGCCATCTACGATCTGGCCGACGCCGCCCAAGCCGCAGCGGCCAGCCTGCAACCGGGCCGCAAGGGCAAGGTGCTGCTCAAGCCTTAGGGCATCGTAAGGGCTGGAGGGGTGCTGCCACGCCCCCCGCCCATGTCCGGCGGCGCCTGCTAGCCCCGCGTTCCTCGCTTACCGGTGGCGGCGCTTTTCCAATACCCAAACTCGTCTTCATGCACCTCATAGTCCAGCTCCTGCAGGCGCTCGTGCAGGCGTGCCTGGGCATCGGCCACGCCCTGGTTGTAGAGGCTGGGGCCGATTTCCTGCAGGAAGAAACCCAGCAAGGCGGCAGCGGTGATGTTGCCGATGCGCTCGCCCTGGGTGTGCTCAAAGTAGCGTTCGATGGATTGGACGGCACGGTCGTGCACGTCCTTGCTCAGTTCAATGGCCATGGTGCTGCTGAGAACGGGTTCTTATAGAGGTCCATCCACCGGCTCGGCCAGGAAGCCGCCGCTTTGGTGGGCCCAGAGCTTGGCGTAGATGCCGCCTTGGGCCAGCAGCTGCTGGTGCGTGCCTTGCTCGATGATCTGGCCCTTGTCCATGACGATCAAGCGGTCCATCGCGGCGATGGTGGACAGGCGGTGGGCGATGGCGATAACCGTCTTGCCATGCATGAGGCTGTCCAGGCTTTCCTGGATGGCGGCTTCGACCTCGCTGTCCAGCGCGCTGGTGGCCTCGTCGAGCAGCAGGATGGGAGCGTCTTTCAACATCACGCGGGCAATGGCCACGCGCTGGCGCTGGCCGCCAGAGAGCTTGACGCCGCGCTCGCCCACCTGGGCGTCGTAGCCGGTGCGGCCAAAGCGGTCGCTCAAGGTGGTGATGAAGTCGGAGGCCTCGGCGCGTTCGGTGGCGCGGCGCATGTCTTCCTCGCTCGCGTCCGGGCGGCCGTAGAGGATGTTGTCGCGCATCGAGCGGTGCAGCAGCGAGGTGTCTTGCGTGACCATGCCGATGTTGCCGCGCAGGCTGTCCTGCGTGACCTTGGCGATGTCCTGGCCGTCAATGCGGATCTGGCCGCCGGCCAGGTCGTGAAAGCGCAGCAGCAGGTTGACCAGGGTGGACTTGCCCGCACCGGAGCGGCCAATGAGGCCAATGCGCTCGCCGGGGTTGATGGTGAGGTTGAGTTGGTCGATGACCGGGCGGCCGGCATCCTTATAGCCAAAGCTGACGTTGTCGAAATCGATGCGGCCTTGCTGCACGACCAAGGGTTTGGCCTGGCTGGCATCCACAATGCTGCGCGGCTTGGTCAAGGTGTTGATACCGTCCTGGATGGTGCCTACGTTCTCAAAAAGGCCCGTCATCTGCCACATCACCCAGTGCGAATAGCCCATCAGGCGCAGCGCCATGGCGATCACGGCTGCCACCACGCCGGCGCTGGCCTGGCCGTTCATCCACAGGTAGAGGGCGGTGCCCGATGCGCCCAGCAGCAGCAGGGTGATCATCAGGTGGTTGGCGATCTCGAACAGGCTGACCAGGCGCATCTGGGCCTGGCCGGTTTGTTTGAAGGCCTCCATCGCGCTGCGGGCGTATTCGGCCTCGCGCTTGGTGTGGGCGAACAGCTTGACGGTGGCGATATTGGTATAGGCGTCCGTCACGCGGCCGGTCATCATCGAGCGGGCATCGGCCTGGGCCTTGCCGATCTTGCCCAGGCGCGGCACAAAGAACATGCAGGCACCGATATAGGCGATCAGCCACAGCAGGAAGGGGATCATCAGCCGCCACTCAAAGCTGGCCGCCAGGATCAGGATGCCGATCATGTAGACGCTCACGCCCACCAGCACGTCGACGATCATGAACACCACTTCGCGCACGGACAAGGCCGTCTGCATGATCTTGGTGGTAATGCGGCCGGCAAACTCGTCCGCATAGAAGGACATGCTTTGGCCCAGCATCAGGCGGTGGAACACCCAGCGCAGGCGCATCGGGAAATTGATGGCCAGCACCTGGTGCATCACCTGGGTGTGCAGGGCCAGCAGCAGCACGCTGCCCAGCAAGATGCCGGCAATGCCCAGTGCCGTGCGGCCTTGCTCGGCCCAGAAGTTGTTGGGCGACATGGTCGCCAGCCAGTCGACCACATGGCCCATGACGGCGAACAGCATGGCCTCGTACATGGCCAGCAGGGCCGAGGTGGCGGTGAGCAAGCCGATCCAGCCACGCATGCCCTGCGTGCAAGCCCACATAAAGGCAAAAAATCCCTTGGGCGGAACCTGGGGCTCGGCGCTGGGATAGGGCGGCACCCGCCGCTCGAAAAACGAAAACATGCAAATCTCTCCTGCAATGGGGCTGGGGCGCTGGGTCTGCGCCGGCCCTGATGCTGCACGGTAAGCAGCGTAGAACCTGTTGGTATTAACAGTGGTAGCAACCCCGATCTGGCAAGTCTAGCGGGGTGGGCAGGGTCCTTGGTGGGCCGCCGATATAACCCTTAGTGATTCTCTGCAAACTCCCTGAGAGGGTCTGAGCGTACTGCCCAGTCGTCCTCATCACCGCTGGCGTCGGCCGCCTTCAAAACCACCTTGCAGCATAGGCCTATTGGCTTTTTTCATTCCGGTGGCGAGCGGCACTGGCCCGCTGTTTTTTGATCTGTCTTCAGGATAGTGTTGTGTTGTTTGTCTATCGATAAGTCTCATGACTATGACTATATAAAAAACCATAGGTGTGTTCACCTATGTGACAGCGCGCTTGCTGTTTCTAAGATACTGGCTTCTGAAATGAGGTGTTACTGATGGCATACAAATCGACAACAATGCTGCATTTGTCCCAGGCGGCCCGCTGGAGGCTTCCAGCCCTGACGGCTGTGACCCTGGCAGTCAGCCTGAGCCTGGGCGCCTGCGCCAGCGGCCCACAAAACACCCAAGCCGCTGCGGCGACCCCCGCCGTTGCCGCCGCACCGGCAGCCGCTCCCATGGCTGCCAGCCAGCCTGCACAGCAAGGCATGCGCAATGTAGTGGTGCTGGCTACCGGCGGTACCATCGCTGGCGCCGGTGCATCGGCAATGAACAGCGCCACCTACAGCGCCGCCAAGGTGCCGGTGGACAAGCTGCTGGCAGGCCTGCCTGAGCTGTCCAAGGTAGCCCAGGTGCGCGGTGAGCAAGTCTTCCAGATTGCATCCGAGAGCTTTACCAATGACAACCTGCTGGTGCTGGCCAAGCGCGTATCGGCGCTGGTCAAGCAGGCCGATGTGGATGGCGTGGTCGTCACCCACGGCACCGACACCCTGGCTGAAACCGCCTACTTCCTGAGCCTGACGGTGCACACCAACAAGCCCATCGTGGTGGTGGGCTCCATGCGCCCAGGCACTGCGCTGTCGGCCGATGGCGCACTGAACCTGCTCAACGCCGTGAGCGTGGCAGCGGCCAAGGATGCCGAAGGCAAGGGCGTGGTTGTGACGATGAACGACGAGATCCAGACCGCACGGGATGTGAACAAGGATGTGAACATCAAGACCAATGCGTTCCAGAGCCAGTGGGGCCCCTTGGGCATGGTGGTGGAAGGCAAGAACTACTGGTTCCGCGCACCGGTCAAGCGCCACACCATGCAGTCCGAGTTCAATATCGACACCATCTCCAGCCTGCCTGCGGTGGAAGTGGTCTACAGCTACGGCAGTGTGCCGCGCACCGCCATTGATGCCTTTGTAGGTACCGGCGCCAAGGCCATCGTGCATGCCGGCACGGGCAATGGCTCGGTGGCAGACCGCATCGTCCCCGCACTGCAAGAGGCGCGCAGCAAGGGTGTGCAGGTGATCCGCTCGTCGCGCGTGCCTTACGGCTTTGTGCTGCGCAATGCAGAGCAGCCGGATGACAAGTACGACTGGGTGGTCGCCCATGACCTGCGTCCAGAAAAGGCCCGCCTGCTGGCAGCGCTGGCGCTGACCAAGACCAACGATCCCAAGGAAATCCAGCGCATTTTCTGGGAGTATTGATCGGCTTGCTGCCTGGCTGCGGCTGGGCACCTGCCGCGATACCGCGCATACCATGGCGTGTACCAAGGACAGCAAACGCTGTCCTTTTTTGCGTCCGCTGTATTGCTCAGGCTAGGTTGCTGGAGCAGCCGCCAATGTCACAATCGCGGCATTCACAGGAGCAAAAGATATGGCGCATGCGTGGACCCGAATCAGCTACGAAGGCTTTGCAGCCTGGGGTGCCCAGTGGCCCGATGGCTTCTCGGCGGTGGTCGCAGAGCAAGGGGCGCAGCTGTTGTCCTGGAAGACCGCCGATGGCCGCGAGCACCTGTACCTGAGCCCCGCCAGCCTGCGCGATGGGCATGCGGCCATCCGAGGGGGCGTGCCGGTGTGCTTTCCGCAGTTCAACACGCGCGGGCCTTTGCCCAAGCATGGCTTTGCACGCAACCTGCCCTGGCAGATGCTGGAAGCCGATGAGGGCGGCATCGTGATGCAACTGACGGACAGCGAGGCCAGCCGGGCCTACTGGCCCCATGCCTTTGATGCCCGCCTGCGCATTGCCGTACAGGCCAGCAGCCTCTCGATTCGTTTGGATGTGCAAAACACCGACCAGGCCGCCTGGGCCATGACCTGCGCGCTGCACAGCTATCTGCAGGTGGACGATGTCACCCAGACCCTCTTGTCCGGCCTGCAGGGCCTGGCTTGCTGGGATGCACTGGCGGATACCCGCTTTGTGCAGGCGCCGGGTGATGTGGGCTTTGCGGCAACCACGGAGCAGGGCTTTGACCGGGTGTTTTCCACACCGAGCGCGGCGGGCACGGTGCTGCAGTTGCAGCAGCCCGATCTGCCAACCGGGCGCCGGCTGGAGATTGCCCACAGCAGCACGGCCAGCGAGATGGTGGTCTGGAACCCGGGCCTGCAGCTGAGCCACAGCCTGGCCGATATGCCTGATGGCGGCTGGCGCCAGATGCTCTGTGTGGAAGCGGCCAGCATCGACACGCCGGTGCTGCTGGCGCCGGGCCAGCAGTGGTCGATCAGCCAGACCTTGAGCTTGGGCTAACGCAGACCTTCCCTGAAGGAAACACGCGCCCTGTTGCGGAATTGTGGGCGGCCACTACCGCAGGCCAGGGGAAAACCCGATAATGGCGGCCTTGTCATTGTTGGCATGGCGCTGGTTGCCATGCTTTTTTGTTTATGCCGGGTTCTGGGTCTCGTACTGATCAATCTACCGCCGCGCCAGCCAACGAGCTGCGCCGTGATCTCAAGGCACGCCATCTGTCGATGATCGCCATTGGCGGCTCCATCGGTACGGGGCTGTTTGTGGCATCGGGTGCCACCATTGCCCAAGCCGGGCCGGGTGGTGCCTTGCTGGCCTATGGCGTTATCGGCCTGATGGTCTATTTTTTGATGACCAGCCTGGGCGAGCTGGCGGCGTTCATGCCGGTGTCGGGCTCGTTCGCCACCTACGGCGCGCGCTATGTGGACGAGGGCTTTGGCTTCGCGCTGGGCTGGAACTACTGGTACAACTGGGCGATCACCATTGCGGTGGACCTGGTGGCCTCGCAGCTGGTGATGGCTTACTGGTTCCCCGATGTGCCGGGCTACTGGTGGAGCGCGCTGTTTTTGTTGCTGATGGTGGCCCTCAATGCCATCTCGGTGCGCGGCTTTGGTGAGGCCGAATACTGGTTTGCGGCGATCAAGGTGACGACGGTGCTGGTCTTTATCGCGCTGGGCGTGGCGATGATTTTTGGCATTCTGCGCGGCGGCCCGACCGACGGCGTCTGGGGCGCAATGGCCAACTGGCAGGTGGCTGACGCGCCGTTTGCCGGCGGCTTTGCGGCCTTGATCGGGGTGGCGATGATCGTGGGCTTCTCCTTCCAGGGCACCGAGCTGATCGGTATTGCGGCGGCAGAGTCCGAGAATCCCGCCAAGAACATCCCGCGCGCCGTGCGCCAGGTGTTCTGGCGCATTTTGCTGTTCTATGTGCTGGCCATTGCGGTGATTGGCTCCCTGGTCAGCTATACCGACCCGCACTTGCTGCGCAATGGCGTTGGCGATATCAGCGTCAGCCCCTTTACCCTGGTGTTTGAGAAAGCAGGCCTGCTGTCGGCGGCGGTGATCATGAACGCCGTGGTGCTGACCTCGGTGCTGTCGGCGGGCAACTCGGGCATGTATGCCTCCACCCGCATGCTCTACACCCTCGCCTGCCAGGGCATGGCGCCGCGCATTTTCGGCCGCCTCTCACGCCATGGGGTGCCGGTGATGGCCTTGCTGGCGACGACGGTGATGGCCGGGCTGTGTTTTTTCAGCTTTTTGTTCAGCCCGCAGACCGTGTACCTGTGGCTGCTCAACCTGTCGGGCATGACTGGCTTTATCGCCTGGCTGGGTATTGCCATCAGCCACTACCGCTTCCGCAAGGGCTTTGTGGCTCAGGGCCATGCTGTGTCGGAGCTGCCCTATGTCTCGCCCTGGTTCCCCTTTGGCCCCATCTTTGCGTTTGTGCTGTGCCTGGTCATTACCCTGGGCCAGAACTACGAGGCCTTCTTGAAAGACCGGATTGACTGGGGCGGCGTGGTGGCCACCTACATCGGCCTGCCGGTGTTCCTGCTGATCTGGTGGGCCTACCGCTGGGTACGGGGCAGCCGCACCGTGGCCTATGCCGATATGCGCTTTGATGGCCAGGTGGAGAGCACGAAGTAAATCGGCGGTCTGCTCTGTCGGCCCATAGATAGCAAAAAGCGAGTCTGAGGACTCGCTTTTTTGGTGGCAGATCGCCAGGTGCTTTAGTCGGCCCGCTGCACCGGCTGGCGGCCAATCGACACATAGCCCAGGCCATAGCCGGCCACCAGGGCCGGGTCATAGAGGTTGCGGCCGTCAAAGATCATGCGGTCGCGCAGGCTCTGGGCCAGCTGGCCAAAATCGGGGGCGCGGAAGATCTGCCACTCGGTGACGATGGCCAGGCAGTCGGCGCCTTGCAAGCTGGCCTCGGGGTCGGCGGCCAGCACCAGGTCGCTGCGCTCGCCATAGATGCGCTGCGCTTCCTGCATCGCGACCGGGTCGTAGGCCTGCACGCGGGCGCCTGCGGCCCACAGCGCTTCGAGCAGGTTGCGGCTGGGCGCCTCGCGCATGTCATCGGTATTGGGCTTGAAGGCCAGGCCCCACAGCGCAATCGTTTTGCCCTGCAGCTGGCCGCCATAAAAGGCGCTGATGCGCTCGAACAGCACGTTGCGCTGGGCTTCATTGCGGGCCTCGACGGCATTGAGCAGCAGGGGATCAAAGCCAATTTCCTCGGCGGTGCGCACCAAGGCCTTCACATCCTTGGGGAAGCAGCTGCCGCCGTAGCCCACCCCCGGGTAGATGAAGTGGTAGCCAATGCGCGGGTCGCTGCCAATGCCACGGCGCACCGCCTCCACATTGGCGCCCAGGCGTTCGGCCAGGTTGGCGATCTCGTTCATGAAGCTGATCTTGGTGGCCAGCATCGCATTGGCGGCGTACTTGGTCAGCTCGGCACTGCGCACATCCATCACCACGATCTTGTCGTGGTTGCGGTTGAAGGGCGCATACAGCTCGCGCAGCCGCGCCTCAGACGTGGGGTTGCTGGTGCCGATGATGATGCGGTCGGGCCGCTGGCAGTCGGCAACGGCGGCACCTTCCTTCAGAAACTCGGGGTTCGACACCACATCGAAGCCGTGGCTGGCGCCCCTGGCGGCCAGGCCCTCGGCAATCACCGCGCGCACCTTGTCAGCGGTGCCCACCGGCACGGTGGATTTGTTGATGACGATGCGCGGGCCATCCATGTACTGGGCAATGGTGCGGGCCACGGCCAGCACGTACTGCAGATCGGCACTGCCGTCTTCATCAGGCGGCGTGCCCACCGCTAAAAAGATGACCTCGCTGTGGGCCACGCCCAGGGCCGCATCGGTGGTAAAGCGCAGCCGGCCATTGGCATGGTTGCTGGTGACGAGCTTGTCCAGCCCCGGCTCGTGGATGGGGATCTGGCCGGCCTGCAGCGCGGCGACCTTGGCGGCATCGACATCGACACACAGCACCTGGTGGCCGACATCGGCCAGCACGGCGCCTTGAACAAGACCGACATAGCCGGTTCCAAAAACAGTGACTTTCATACGCGGTAGAACGAGCGGTACCAGTCGACAAAGCGCTGGATTCCGTCTGTGACAGTGAAAGAAGGGGAGAACTGCACCCAGGCCTGCAGTGCACGGGTATCGGCCGAGGTGCTGTGCATGTCGCCCGGCTGGATGGGCAGCATGCGCTTGTGGGCCTGCATGCCCAGCGCGGACTCCAGCGCGCCGATGTAGTCCATCAGCACGGTGGGCTGGCTGTTGCCGATATTGAAGATGCGGTAGGGCGCGGTGCTGGTGCCCGGGTTGGGGTGCAGCGCGTCATAGTCGCTATCTGGCGCGGCCGGTTTGTCCAGCACGCGCAGAATCCCTTCGACGATGTCGTCGATAAAGGTGAAATCGCGCACCAGCTGGCCGTTGCCGTAAACATCAATCGTCTCGCCCGCCAGGATGGCCTTGGTGAACTTGAACAAGGCCATGTCCGGCCGGCCCCAGGGCCCGTAGACCGTGAAAAAGCGCAGCCCGGTGGTGGGCATCTGGTAGAGGTGCGAGTAGGTGTGGGCCATCAGCTCATTGGCCTTCTTGGTGGCCGCGTAGTAGCTGATCGGGTGGTCCACGGCGTCGCTCTCGGCATAGGGCATCTTGGCATTGCCGCCGTAGACGCTGGAGCTGCTGGCATAGACCAGGTGCGCCACCTGGTGCTTGCGGCAGCCCTGCAGCACATGGCCAAAGCCCAGCAGGTTGGCGTCGGTGTAGTCATCGGGCTGGTCGATGGAGTAGCGCACCCCTGCCTGGGCGGCCAGGTGCAGCACGCGCTGGGGCTGCACCTCGTCAAACAGTGCGGCCATGCCGGCGCGGTCGGCCAGATCCAGCTTGATAAAGCGGAAGTTGGGGTGGCTTTGCAGCTGCGCGAGCCGCGCTTCTTTGAGCGCAACATCGTAGTAGCTGTTGAGGTTGTCGATGCCGACCACGGGCAGGCCTCGTTCCAACAGGCGCAAGGCGCAGTGCATGCCGATAAAACCGGCAGCGCCGGTGACGAGAACAGGTTTCATGGTGTGATGGGTGCGGGCAGCCACAGATACTGGTAATGCATGGGCGGCGTGCTGGCACGCATATGAGAAAACGGAAGGGTCAGATCTTGTACGGACGCGCCGGGCACCGCAGCCAGCACGGGCTCCCACCAGGCGGGCGTGGCCTTGTCCATGCGGGCAATGTACAGCAGGCCGGTGCCGGTTTGCACGGCCCGGGCGCGGGCCTGCGTGAGGCACTCGGCCATGCGGCCAAACTCTGCGGTGCACGCCGTGGCATAGGCTTTGGGGTTGCGTGAGCGCAGCATGGCGGCGACCATGTTGTCCGAGCCGACGATCAGACCTTGGCCGTCATAGCCGGCAGCGGCCAGTGAGGCGCTCAGTTGCGCGACGGGGTGGTTGAGCTCATCGGACTCTTTGCGCAGGTTGGACTGCCAGGGGCGCACTGTGGCCAGGGTCAGGAAGACCAGCGCAAACACCAGCACCGTCGTGGTGTAGCCCCGGCCCACGCCCTCAGCCAGCAGGCGCGGGCGCCAGACATACAGGGCCAGCGGCGCCACCGCCGTCAGCGGCAGCACCCAGCGCTGCTTGAAGTTGCTGACATCGCCCACCAGCACCATGCCCACCAAAATAGCAAACACCAGGGCCAGGTAGCGCCACAGCAGCGGCCAGGCCCAGATGCGCCACTCCGGTGCGGCTGGCTGCGGAGCCGGCGACTGGGCAGGCTCGGCCTTCCACAAGCGGCCCCGGTAGCTGGCCAACGTAACCAGCAGCCATAGCCCCAAGGTAGAGAACACGGCCTTGGCCAAGGCGCCCAGGCCCTTGAGGTGGGAGACCTGGGTGGAGATGTCCATCTTGTTGATGGTCTCGGAGGTGGCCTCACGCCAGTGCTGCAGCAGCCACAAGCCATGCGGCGCAAAAATCAGCAGGCCGATGAGGGGCGCCAGCCACCAGCCCCGGCCCAGCAGCGCCCGGCGCACCTGGGGCACGCTGAAGGCGGCTACGGCAAACACGCCAATCAGCATGGCAAAGCTGTATTTGGCGAGCATGCCCACGCCGCAAAAAATGCCCAGGCCGACAAAATTAATCAAAGCAGGTGTGCGTACCTGGCGCAAGGCCATCCACCAGGCGCCAAAGGTCATCGCGGTGACCAGGATGGTGTGGGTCTGGTCGCGCACGCTGTCCCAGCCAAAGGGCAGCATCAGCAGCAGGCCGCCTGCGACCCAGAAGGCGCCCTTGGCGGGCAGCAAGGCGCGGCCGGTTTGCCAGGCCAGCACATAGGTCAGCACAATCAGGCTGTGTTTGACCAGCGACAGCGCCAACACCGAGGGCCCGAGCAACTGGCCCACCAGCCATTGCAGCCAGCTGTACGCGGGGGGCTGGGCGCCATAGCCCAGCAAAAACTGCTGGGACCAGAGAATTTGTTCGGACTCGTCCCATTTCATGCCATCCGAGATGGCCACGCGCGAGAGGACATGCGCACAGGCCAGCACCAGCACCCAGGCCAGCGGGTGGCGGTAGAGCTGGGACTGCCAATCTTTGGCGGGGGAGGGGGACGCAGACGTCATGGCAGAAACACGAAATGCGGGTGCACACAGGGCCCGCAGCCCCAAGGCGCGGCACCAGCCTGTCGCATCAGCAGCAGAGGAAAGAGCGGATCAGGTAGTATAGGCGACCACTGTTTTACCAATGCCACAAGAGTCGCCAACCCCGGTTGGGCTGCGCCGCATACCGGTTCCGGTCTCGGTCCAGCCGCCCGTTTGAGCGGCTTTTTGCAATGTGCCCTCTATGTCTCCTGCTGTTTCCATCGTCGTCCCTATCTATAACGAGTTCGACAATCTGATCGCCTTGGTCGACCGGATTGACGCGGCCATGCGCTCGCAGCCGCTGAGCTATGAGCTGATTGCCGTCGACGATGGCTCCAAGGACGACAGCGCCAAGCGCCTGCTGGAGCTGGCCGCCACGCGCCCCTGGCTGCGCCCGGTGATCCTGGCGCGCAACTACGGCCAATCGAGCGCGCTGCAGGCCGGTTTTGACCGGGTGCAGGGCCGCTATGTGGTGACCCTGGATGCCGACCTGCAAAACGAACCCGACGACATCCCCTTGCTGCTCAACCGCCTGGAGACCGACCCGAGCGTGGACATGGTGTCCGGCTGGCGCAAGGACCGCCAGGATGCAGCGATCTCGCGCAAGCTGCCGTCCAAGATTGCCAACCGCCTGATCTCCAACGCCACCGGCGTGCAACTGCACGACTATGGCTGCGCGCTCAAGGCCTACCGCCGCCACATCATCGACCGCGTACACCTCTACGGCGAGCTGCACCGCTTTATCCCCTCGCTGGCGCGCGATGCCGGTGCCCGCATCACCGAGGTGCCGGTGCGCCACCATGCCCGCACGGCGGGTGTGTCCAAGTACGGTATCGACCGCACCTTCCGCGTGATCCTGGATTTGATCCTGATGGTCTTCCTGATGCGCTACCGCCAGCGCCCGCTGCACGCCTTTGGCGGCCTGGGTCTGTGGCTGGCCACCCCCGGCTTCCTGATCCTGGCCTATTTGTTCATCGTCAAGCTGATGGGTGAGAGCATTGGCGGTCGCCCCTTGCTGATCATTGGCGTGATGCTGGTGCTGATGGGCATGACCTTTGTCGCCGCCGGCCTGATCGGCGAGCTGCTGACCCGCATTTACTACGAATCGGGTGGTGGCCGCCAGTACTATGCGGACGACTACGTGCTCGACGACTCGGGGGAGACCCCCCGCATGGTGCGCCAGGATGCCGTTGCCGCGCGCGTGCAAGCTGTGCAGCCTGCTGCCGCCCCCCATCTTTAAGCGTCCCCTGGTGTGAACCGTACACAAAAAGCCTGCATCAAGGCCTTGTGTGGCGCCGTTTTGCTGGGCGCCGTGGCCTATTTTGCCGACCCTGCCGCCCTTTGGGCCCGCCTGCGTGCGGCCGATGGGCGCTGGCTGCTGGCCGGACTGGCGGCGGCCATCGCGTCCAACGTGGTATCGGCCTGGCGCTGGCGGGCGCTGGCGCAGTGGCTGGGCGCACCCATGCGCTGGCCGGATGCGCTGCGCTGGTATTTTCAGGCGATTGGCCTCAATGCGTTGCTGCCCGGTGCGGTCGTGGGCGGCGATGTCTACCGCGCCGTGGTGCTGCAGCGCAGTGGCCAGGGCAAGGCCGCTGCCTCGCTGTCTGTTTTGCTGGACCGCTTTAGCGGCCTGTGGATGCTCTGCGCCATTGGCGCCATTGGCGCGGCGCTGTCGGCCAGCGCATTGGCGCCGGTACTGCGCGTGTCCCCCTTCGCGCTGCAGGTCTTGATGGTGCTCGGCGTCATCGTCTGGATTGCGCTGCCCTGGCTGCTGCTGTGGTGGCTGGGCCAGCGCCAGGCAGCCAGCCTGCCGGCCTGGCTGCAGCCCCTGCTGCAGGCGGCTGCGCGCCCGGACTTCAACCGCCAGATGTTGGTGCAAGCGGCCTCGTCCGCCCTGGTGCAGCTGCTGTCTGCCGCCGCGTTGGCGCTGGGCGGGCTGGCGCTGGGCATTCAGCTTGACCTGGCCGCCTGGGCCTTTGCGATGGCGCCCATTTTTCTGATGGCAGCCTTGCCCGTCAGCGTGGGCGGCTGGGGCACGCGTGAGGCGGCCAGTGCGGCGGCGCTGGCGCCCTTTGGCGTGCCGGCGGCCTTGGCGGTGGGCGTGGGGCTGATTTATGGCGTGTATGCGCTGGTGCAGGGGGCATTGGGCGCCATCGCCTTTGGTCTGCCCAGCCGGCGTGAGCGCGAGGCGGATGCGCCATCCTGAAGCGGTTGCCGCTTAATGGCTGAGCCCAAGAAAAAAGCAAGTCCGTAGACTTGCTTTTTTTGTGTCCAAGGCCTGCGCAGAGGCGCTTGGGCCGTCTTTACACCGCCGTGATCGACACGGCCTTGGAGTTCAAATAGGCCTCCATGGCTTCCGGGCCGCCTTCGCTGCCGTAGCCGGAGTCTTTGATGCCGCCGAAGGGGAACTCGGCCGAGGGGGTGGCAGCCTGGTTGATCCAGACCATGCCGGCTTCAATCTGGTGCGACAGCAGCTGCACGTTCTTGTACGAGCGGGTATAGGCGTAAGCGGCCAAGCCGAACGGCAGGCGGTTGGCTTCGGTGATCGCGTCTTCCAGCTTGGTAAAGCTGCGGATCGCGGCGATGGGGCCAAAGGGCTCATCGTTGAACACCGAGGCGTTCATCGGCACATCGGCCAGGATGGTGGGCGCGAAGAAGTTGCCTTCGCTGCCCACGCGCGCACCGCCGGTGGCCACTTTGGCGCCCTTGGCGGCTGCGTCTTCCACGACCTGGGCCATGGCGGTCAGGCGGCGGGCATTGGCCAGGGGGCCCAAGGTGGTGCCATCGCTCAGGCCATCGCCCAGCTTCAGGCTTTCGGCGTGCTTGACGAAGGCGCTGACAAAGGCGTCCTTCACATCGGCGTGCACCAGGAAACGCGTAGGCGAGATGCAGACCTGGCCCGCATTGCGGAACTTGGCCGCAGCCGTGGCCTTGACGGCCAGTTCCACATCGGCGTCTTCGGCGACGATGACCGGTGCGTGGCCGCCCAGCTCCATGGTCACACGCTTCATGTGCGCGCCGGCCAGCGCGGCCAGCTGCTTGCCCACGGCGGTGGAGCCGGTGAAGGTCACCTTGCGGATGATCGGGTGGGGGATCAGGTACTCGGAGATTTCGGCAGGCGAGCCAAACAGCAGGCCCAGCACGCCCTTGGGCAGACCGGCGTCGACAAAGCACTGCAGCAGCGCGGCAGGCGAGGCGGGGGTTTCTTCTGGGGCCTTCAAGAGGAAGGAGCAGCCGGTGCCCAGCGCCGCGCCCAATTTGCGCACCACCTGGTTGACGGGGAAGTTCCAGGGCGTGAAAGCAGCGATAGGGCCGACAGGCTCCTTGATCACCAGCTGCTGCACATTGGGCACGCGGGCGGGGACGATGCGGCCATAGACGCGCAGGCCTTCATCGGCAAACCATTCGATGATGCCGGCGCCGGCCAGCACTTCGCCCTTGGCCTCGGCCAAAGGCTTGCCTTGCTCTTGGGTCAGCAGGCGGCCGATCTGCTCGGCACGCTCGCGCAGCAGGGCAGCGGCACGGCGCATGGTGTTGGCGCGCTCGATGGCCGGCGTGGCACGCCAGACCAGGAAACCCGCCTGGGCCGCCTCCAATGCACGGTCCATGTCTTTCTTGGTGGCATGGGCGACCTTGCCGATGGGCTTGCCCGTGGCAGGGTTCAGCACGTCGATGGTCTTGCCATCGGAGGCATCGCTCCATTCGTTGTTGATCAGCAGTCGGGTATCCGGATATGCAGTGGTCATTGCCATTTTTCCTTGAGTGTCTTGGAGGTATCCAGTGATCGGGCTGTCGCGGGCAAATAGGGGGGATGGATTGCCCATGAACAACTGTAAATGCTAACCGTTAGTGCCCGTATGCGTAGTCGCGCATGGCAATTTCGACATGCTGGGGCGGGCATGTACCGGATTTCTCCACATTAGCGTTGCAGGCCCGTGGTAAAACATGGGGTTTGCTGCGCGGGCACCGTCGTTGCACCGCGCCCTGCGCCTGCCAGGTGTGGCCTGGGCCGCGC
Organism: Comamonas sp. BIGb0152; assembly: GCF_024809975.1. Taxonomy (GTDB): domain Bacteria; phylum Pseudomonadota; class Gammaproteobacteria; order Burkholderiales; family Burkholderiaceae_C; genus Comamonas. Next base: position 298,514 of record NZ_JANUDY010000004.1, on the reverse strand, counting down.
CACCATGAGACTTTTGGAAGCTTCAGACCATGTCATTGATCCGTACCAGTTCTGCTGTTGTCACCGTTCTTGCCGCACTGCTGGCAGGCTGCGCCACCAATGAGCCGGCGCCAACACCTGATGCTGCCGCCGCCACCACGGCCCCTGCCGCCAATGCCGCCCCCGCTGCGGCCGGCTGCGCAGGCAATGCCTGTGATGCAGCCCCCCAGCTGCTGACGGGCGCATCGCCCCGCTTCCCCTACCCCGCCGGCGCCCAGCCGCAACCGGCCAGCGTGCGCGTGCAGTTTGTGGTCAACACCGATGGCGCTGTCAGCGATGTGAAGACCCTGACCACCACCTCCAAGGACATGGCCACCGAAGTGGAGCGCGCTGTGCGCCAGTGGAAGTACCGCCCGGCGATGAAGAACAACCAGCCGATGAAGGTCATCCTGCAGCAGCAGTTCGACTTCAAGCCCTGAGATCGCTGATGGTTAATCGCTAATCGCTGTTAGGCTGATGGCTGGTATTTGAGCGATCTGCCAAAACGAAACGCCCGTTGCACACCAGGTGCAGCGGGCGTTTTTGCTGTACAGATCGATGGGTCGCTCAAGGCAGCGCGTTCAGGCGCTGGGCCAGCTCGATAAATCCAGCACCACGCTCGCCCCGCGTGACATAGCGCGGCAGGTGCTGCAGCTGGGGCACAAAGCGTTCAATATTGGCTACGCCAAAGCTGTTCTCAAAGTGCTGGAACATCAGCTGGTCGTTTGTGGAATCGCCGATATAGCACCACTGGCCGATCTCTGCATCCAAATCGCGACCAAACAGGGTCTGGACGATCCAGCGCGCACCTTCGAGCTTGTTGTGCCCGCCAAACCAGCCATTGATATGGATGGAGCTGACGGTGGCGTTCATGCCGGCCGCCTGCATCAGCGCCACGCACTGGTCAATCTGCGCCTGGGGCATCTGCGTGAACTCGCTGTGGTCCACCGCAATATCGCACTCCCGCCCGGCGGAATCGGTGGCGCGCTGCGCGCCCGGCACCGTTTGCTCAATCTGCGCCAGCACCGCCTGCATCTTGGCAAAGTTGGCAGTGCGCGTGGCCTCGTCCTGCTGGTAGAGCTTGTCCAGCCCGCCGCTGGCATTGCGCCGCAGCGCCACAGCGCCGTTCTCGGCCACGATGGCATCGACCGGCCAGGCCTGGGCAAAGGGCAGGCTCCAGCCGACGGGGCGGCCGGTAATCGGGATTACGGCCAGGCCTTTGGCCTTGAGGGCAGCGATGGCCTGCACCACCTCGTCAGGGACAACGCCCTCGGTGGTCAGGGTATCGTCGATATCGGTCAGCAGGCCGACGATGGGGCGGGAGGACGGATTCCAGGTATCAAGAGCTTGCATTTCGGAGGCGAGAGAGGCTATTCAAAGATGTGGGGGGCTATTTTTTCGGCCAGGTACAGAGATCCGGCCTTGGTCAGGTGCCCCCAATCGACCGCTGTCATGCCCTGAATGGTGCCATCAACCGAGGTCAGGCACCCGGCGGGCGTGCAGAACTCGTCCAGCGCGGACAGGTAAGTGATGCCGGTTTTTTGCAAATGGCTGCTGAAATAGGCATCCCATTGGGTTTCGTTGGCGGACAGGCCATGCTGCATGTAGCGCGGAAATTCGGCCTGGTCGCTGATGAATTCGATCAGGTTCTTCTGAAGGGACACTGACCAGTTGGGGGCTGGGCCGATGACGACAATGCTGCTGACTGGGCTGACGGTGCGCAAACGGGCAATGGTTGTCTGCAGAGCCTCCAGCTCCTTTTGGGGATCATTGCTGCTGTTTTTTCCGTAGATCATCCAGTTGATGACGATCTTCTGGGGCTGCAAGGCGGCAATGGCCTGCAGCTTGGCTTCATTGATGTCCCGAAGAGATGCTCCACCATCGATCTGCCCGTCCTGAAAAAAAGGTGGTGCATTGCCATCCGTCAGTTGGATGATGCCGTAGTCGGGATGCCGGCTATCGCGTTCGTGTCGCAGCCCTTGGTACAGCGATGCAGCGTAGGAATCACCAAACAACACCATATTCTTGCTGCGGGTATGGAGGCAGCCGTTGCGTTCTCGCTCGGCCATGGACACCGAATGGCAGACCTGGTTGCGGATGTTCTTCTGGAATTCAAAGTGGTCGTAGAGATTCTCGATATGAACGAGCTGCTGCAATGCCTCGTTGGCACGGTTGTTGATCAACCAGGTCTGCGGAACCAGGGCCGTGGCCAGCAGCATGATGGCCGCAGCGCTGTACCAGGCCAATTGCTTGTGGGAGATGCGTGCAGCGTTTCTCGTCGGGTTCTCGATAAACCGCCAAGATGCGTAGGCTAACAGCAAGGTCAGAGCAATCAAGGCGATAGCGTAGTGCTCAAAGGATGGCTTGCCAAAGCGGTATATCCAAAAGGCAAAAAGAGGTTGGTGCCACAAGTAGGCGCTGTAACTGATCTGTCCGAGCCAGACCATGGGCGGCAGCTGCAGCAACCGGGTCGCGATACCGCCCGGGCTCTGAGCGACCAGCACCAAGACTGTGCCAAGCGTCGGGATCAAGGTATAGGCGCCGGGGTGGGCCAGATGCGCATTCAGACCCAGCAGCGCAACCAGGATCAAGGCCACCCCCAGGATTGACAGACTGACACGAGCCTTGGCAGGTAGCGTGTTTTGCGCAACCCAAAGGGCCCCCAGCGCGCCTAGCAACAGCTCCCAGGCGCGGGCGGGCAGCAGATAGAACGCGGCATTGGGGTGGGCGGCAACGGTGGCGATAGCCCACACAAAGCTGGCTGCGGCACACAGCGCAATGGCGGCCCAACGCCACCGCGATTGCCGCAGGGCGAATGCCAGCAGGGGAAAGAGAATGTAGTACTGCTCTTCAACGCCCAAGCTCCAGGTGTGGAGCAGGGGTTTCAGCTCACTGGCGCGTTCGAAATAGCTGCTGTGCAGCCAGAAATAGATGTTGGATGCAAAACCCAGTGTGGCAAACAGACTGCTGCGAAAGTCGGAGAACGCCAGCGGCTTCAGCAGCAAGCGCGCAAAGACATAGCTGACCAGCAGTACAAAGAACAGCGCGGGAAGGATGCGCCGGGCCCTTCGCTCGTAGAAGCGCAGCAGGCTGTAGCGCCCCTCTGCGATATCGGTGAAAAGAATGCGCCCAATCAGAAAGCCGCTGATAACAAAAAAGATGTCGACACCGAAAAATCCTCCCGGGATCTGCGGGGAGAAGCCCGCATGGAAGAGGATGACCGAGCCTACTGCGATGGCGCGCAAGCCATCAATGTCTTTTCTGTACTGCATGCAGATTCATCGCAGATAGCCCTTGAGCCGCAAAGCTGGCTGCTCCACCAAACGCCAGGACAGCCAGCCTGCCAACACAGTCAACACCGCCACAATGGCCAGGCTGCTGGAAAAGCCCAGTTCTGGTGCCAAAAAGCGGACGCTTTGCTGAATAGGAAACGCATACAGATAAACGCCGTAAGAGACATCGCCAAACCGGCCGGCTTGAGATATCACGGGCCACGAGGCCGTACCCACCGCCAGCAATACGGCTGGCAGGCACAACAAGAGTGCCGAATAGGAGAATCCAAGCGCATAGGCCACCAGTGCAGCAATGCATGCGATTACGGCAAAGCGCACGCGGTGCTGCAAAAAATGCCGATTGAACGTGGCGATCAACGACCCAAACGCAAAGTAGGCCGGGAACTCCCACCAGTGCGTCATGGTTCCGGTCAGATCCACGGTCATGTGCGAGAGGAACCACAGCAAGTAGGCAACGCAGATGCAGGCCCAGACCCAACGCCAGCGCATGAGTCCAAGAGCACCAGCTGCCGCCAGCACCGCATAACAACTCACCTCAATAGGGATGGTCCACAAAGAGCCATTGACCGTATTCGGGTAGGTGTTGTCTGCAAAAACGCCAGGCAGGTTAAAGCGTACTTGCAGCAGGATGTTGTGCAGGTAGTCCCAGGTCATGGGGTGACGGAAGTAATCGTGCAAGGGCAGCGTTGTGAAGCCGGCGCCCAGTACCAGCACAGCCAGCAGAACCACGGTGGCCAATGCGGGCCAGATGCGCAGCGCACGCTTGGCACAAAACACCCACAGGCGAGGCTGCGAAAACCAGCTGATCGTCACCAGGTAGCCGCTGATGACAAAGAACGCCATGACGGCAACGCCGCCCACCATGGCCACATTCATCCAGCTGGGTGGTAGGGTGCCTGTTACTGGGAACTGGTGGCTGAACAGCACGGCCAGAGCCGCAGCCAGGCGCAGTGCGTCAAAGTTGTTGGCCTGGTGCAGGCGCTGCGGTTCTGTACGGTCCATATTCTCTAGAATTTGCTTGTTCTGCCACAGAGGGCATGTAGCCTGCATCGGCCCACTGACCGTCCAGAGTTCTCAGCGGTCCGGGCGCTGGCGGTACAGCAGCCGGCTCATGCCCAGGTAGTTCACAGACATGGCAACCAAGGTGCCGGCCGCCACATACAGCATCAGCCACAGTGGGCCTTGTGGAAAGGCCCATGCCAGCAGCGAATAGACCGCGAAGTTGACGGCGCCGCCTCCCAGCATCAGCCCCAGATATCGCAGGTACTCAACCAGTAAACCGCCCTTGGCACTGCGGCCGGCAAAGGAGATGTTGCGGTTGATCAGCCAGGTGGTAGTGGCAGCAAGCCAAAACGACACAGCCCGCGCTGCATACACGCCCAGCGCATCGCGCAGCAAGGTCAACACCGCCACATCAACGACAAACGCAACAGCACCGGCAATCAGAAACCACAAAAGCGAGCGCTGGAGCTTGATGCCCATCACTGGCTCGGCGTGTTGGCCACAGAGGCCAGGTAAGCAAACTGCTTGATCTCGCGCCGCGTCAGGGTGATGGCTTGCAGGATCAGGCCAGTGACAAAGGACACGCCACCGCAGACCATCAGGGCAGATACCAGACCCAGGGTGGGAAAGCGCCGCACCATGCCCGTTTGGTGGTACTCCCATACGATGGGCGCTACCAGTGCAACAGCAATCAGCGCCAGCGCAGCACCCAGCCAACCAAAGAACTGCAAGGGCTTCTCGCTGACCACCAGGCGGCCAATGGTCTTGAGGATGCGCCAGCCGTCGCGGTAGGTGGACAGCTTGCTGGCGGAGCCCTCGGGTCGGGCGCCGTAGGGCGTATCGACCTCGGTGCAAGGCATGCGCAGCTCCAGCGCATGGACGTTCAGCTCGGTCTCGATCTCGAAGCCTTGGGAATGGGCTGGGAAGGATTTGACATAGCGCCGCGAAAACACCCGGTAGCCCGAGAGCATGTCGCGGAAACTTCCGCCAAAGATCTGCTGCACCGTGCCAGTCAGCAGCTTATTGCCCCAGCGATGACCGGGACGGTAGGTGATGCCTGTGTCGCCCGCCTCGGGTTCAGCTTCCACGCGCGCGCCCACCACCATGTCCAGCTGCTGATCAATCAGCAGGTCAATCAGCTTGCGGGCTGAAGGCGCATGGTAGGTGGCGTCGCCATCCGCCATCACATAGATATCGGCATCCACATCAGCAAACATGCGGCGCACGACATTGCCCTTGCCCTTGAGATTGACGTTGCGCAGATGCGCGCCGACTTCAAGGGAAATTTCTGCGGTGCGGTCGGTCGAGAGGTTGTTGAAGATGTAGATTTCCGCTTCCGGCAAGGCCTGCCGGAAACCCTCAACCACGGGCCGCACCGTCAGCTCTTCGTTGTGGCAAGGCAAGATGACGGCAATGCGCTGGTTGCGGTAGAGGCGAGATGAGATTTCGGTCATGTCAGAAATTATTTTTGATCATTCAAACGGCTGCCGCATTGTGCCCGTAATTGCGTTTGGAGGGCAGCATGCCTGTCAGTTGCCAGGCGACCACCACTTGCATCGCCAGCGACAAGGGCACCACTGGGAAAATGTACAGAATGTAATTGCTAGGGATGGAGGTGGCATCCAGGATACCTAGCAAAGTAACGCGGGTGACGATAGCAGCCGCGAGCACGGTAGTTAACAGCCAGGCGGCGTCGGGAAGGGCTCTGCGCTTGATCCAATGCAGAAGCACATTTGCAGACCAGATCAGCCAAACTACAAAAGTCAAAGGCAGCCCGACATGCGAGATCTTGCTCATGGCGGTAGCCAGAGATTGCGCCAGATTCCATCGCAGCTTGTCCCTGGGGGTAGTCATGTCTATATCGAAAACCGGGCTGTCGGCGGTAGGCGCCAGCGGGCCGTTGGTCACCACCTCTAGCAGCTTGAGGTGTAACGGGAGGCCGTGGCTCCGGTAAGTGTTAAGCAGGCCATGGTCTAGGTTGGCAAGTGTGCGGAACACCTCCCATGAAGCCTGGGCGGAGTCCCAGGCATAGTTCGCGCGCCAAGGTGGAAGCATGCTGTTACGCGCAGGGAGGCAATCGTCCGGACGCAGTTGGCAGCCCGCCTCAATCTCCTGGGCCAAGCGTCGATAGAATTTGCGGGCGTCTCGGGCGTTGCGGTAGTAACCGGCGTCGGCCACAGCACCGCGAACGGCCCACATGAACCAGCCAGACAGAATTTCGGGGCAGGGCGAAATATGGGTCTGGTCACAACCGGTCTTGCGCCAGCCTTCGCCACGCTCACCCTCAAAATACGGGGCTAGCTCGCGGGCTGCAGCACTCATCGCATAGGCCCGCTCGCGTGCATCTTTGGGGAACAACACATAGCGTTGCCATTGGTCCTGGCGTATGCGAGTCAGTGCGCCATAACCCGATAGAAAATCCTGGGAGCGGAAGTCGTTGTTGCGATAGACGCCATACACAGCGTAGTTGACGGTATTGATGGCACCTACCACCAAGCTCGCAACCAATAGAGGTAAGGCCGTGTATGCCAGAAGAAATTTCCATGCGCGAACAGCGCCTCGCTGCGTCCACAGGTGATAGCCGAGCATCAATCCCAGCGCTGGCAGCAGCCAAACGCCTTCCTCACGGGTCAGCCAGAACCATCCACCTATGAGGCCCATCGCCAGCAGCGAACGCCAGCGACGGCGCAGCTGAGCTGCTGGTGTCAAACTTGCATCGGCGAGTAACCAGCAGCGTATGCCTAGCCCCAACAAGAAGAGGGTTTGTGAGATATAGATTCCTTCTCGCATGACTCTTGCGCCAGATTGCTCCATCCAGGCGGCTGGTTGAAAGGCCAGTACTGCAAACAGTGCCAGTACCAGATGGCGTGATCGCAGCAATTGACTGGCTGTGTAAGCAAAAAAGGCTGAAGATGCTAAGTACAGCGCATGTTCGGAAAATTTCAGGGGCAGCGCCGTCGCATGGTTGACCAGCAGGAACAGCGGGTAGCCGATACCTTTGGCATGCGTCAGGTTGTTGTAGTCGCCTAGCCAGTTACCGCTGCCCATCTCAGCGGCCAGGTGAACAAAGTGCAAATCATCGTGAGAGGCCCAGCCCAGTGCAAAAATGGGAAAAGCCATGCGTAGCCACAGAGACGCTGCCGCGAGCGCGAGCATGAAGTACAAATAGCTCCGCGGTAATGTCAAATTCTTTTCTGTCATTTTTCTTGCTATTACGGGCCTGTCGGGGCAATTTTTCGGACGAACGATGCCTTGGCTGGGATTAGCTATAGGACTGATGGATCAAAGAGTGGATAAAGTCCCGCGCCGCTGGATACTTTCGGCTCCCAATGCCGACTGAGTATTCTAAATTTTGTCTTTTTGATCCATGACCCAACATCTGAGCAGGTCGGTGTCGAGTGGCCGCATCCAATGCGAGCGCCCATGTTGACATGCGCAGGCCCTCGGTGGTTCTTTGGGAAATAGCGCAGTCATTATCAATACAGAATGCCCTTTGCATAATAGCGCACTGGCGTCAAAAGGCGCCACTAGTAGCAAAAGGTATCTTGTTAAATAACGCCTAAATGTATTGGCTAGGTCTATGTGGATATATTCAATTACTAAAAGAAAATTCCCTGTGGCCCATCTTTCAATGCGAAGATGCGGATTGGCATGAGCCGCAAAGCCTCTTTTAAAGCTACTGCGGAAACAGCGCGCCGGATGGGCTGAGACCGCGTGTAGACCATGGCAGGAAGTTTTGCAGCGAGTCCTTAGGAAATGGAAGGACACGCAGGTATGCTTGCGGGATTGTTAAGCAGCCGCCGTTCGCCGCTTTGCTTGTCAAGCGATACCAAGCTGATGCACCGAGGAGGTGCATTTTCAGCATGCGGAATCATGAGCTTGAAGCCGTTCAACGCCGATATTCTGCGCTGGGTATTCAAAGGCAGGTCTGCTCGGACCATCGGTGTCAGCTGTACAGGGCCGATGGTGGCGGGCTCGGTGATGACTTCCAGCCCATGCGCATCGGGGCCATTTGTCCAGCCCGCCCAGCCATGAAGAACCAAGGCATCGGGGTATTTGGTGTTCACCTCGAAATCTCCCTCCTGCGGGAGATTGCTGGGATAACTTGCGACCACCGTGCCATGCGCGACGTTGACAAAATGGTCCATGGGTATCTGCACTGCGTCCGTCTGCTGCAGACGTGGGCGAGGCATCAGATCGGGAGCGACGTGGGCGTAACGGTTGAAGATCGCGTTGCGCTCATCTACGGGGACCTCGGGAAAGTGCTTTTCCCAAAATGCCATCGGAGGTACGGCATTTGTATGGCTGAGTGAGCGAAATCCCAATCCGTTTGCCGTCGCCGCATGCAAGTGTGGAAACACCAGAACGCCATCATTTTTCTTTTCTTGCTCCTGCAGATATGTGACCACCTCATTGGGTTGCAGGTTAAAAATAGGCCAGGCTGACTGCAAGGGGTTGAAGCGTCCGAACAGCACCGCCCCGAAAACCAACGAGGCTAGGGCAAGCGCTTCATGGGCCTGGCCTTTGCGCTGGCGTGTGAGCAGATACATCAAGACCAGCGGCAACAGGAAAAACAGATCTTCGCCTCGTCGGGTCCCCAGCGGATACTTGAAGAGCCACCAGCCGAGTCCGACGAAGGCGCAGAGCAGCAGCAGTCGGCTGAGCGATAACGTCAAACCCACCATGTTGGCCAGGTACAGCATGATGATGGTTAACAGCACACCGCTTGCATACTGCATACGTGCAGGCTCTACATGGTCCCACAGCAGCAGCTTGCCAAATACCGAAGGGATCGGCAGCACCATCCAAACCAACTGAATCATGAAACCTATAAGCAGCACCAGCAGCATTCTGCGCTTCGTGGTGTCACGCCACAGTGAAGCAAAGTTCTTGTAATCAAGAAAGAACAGCACCGCGATGTAGTAGTACATTCCGACGGTTCCGATCTCGCTGATGTTGAGGCCAATCAGGCTGTTATAGACCCAACTGAAATTGATCGATGGGAAGATCCACGAGAGCATAAATCTGTCACTGACACCCCCACCCATAGAGTGCCGGCTTCCCGGATAGATCGTGGCACTGGTTGCAGACAAATAGTCGTACAGATAAAGCCCCACAGTACCTGCGGCCAACGCGGCGGCAAGCACCACCCAGATGAGGGTGCGGGGTTGGAAGAGGCGGGGCTGTTGCGCGGCCAATATCACCAGCCCGACGAAGGCCAGTGAGATCTGAACGGGCGGGTAAAAATTGGTCAGCAGCCAGAAAACGGCGGCGTAATAGAACCAGATGAGTTGCCAGCGCAAGCGTAAATTCAGCAAAAAGGGCATGATGACCCAAGGGAAGATCGCCAGTATCGGCCCTTTTTCATTCCACCAGAACTGGCTGAATCCCGTGAAGTACAAACCGAACGACAGCAGCAGGGCATTGGTGTTGCTGGCGCCAAATCGTTTGAATAAGAATGCATAACCCGCAATGAATAGCGCAAAAATCGCAAACCAGTGAAAGGAGTAGGCATAGGCTGGGTTGACAAAACCATACAGCCACATTGTGGGTTTGAAGGCCAAGCCCCAATCCGCAATGGGCAGTCCATAGTTAATGCGCAGATCCTCTTGGTATAGCGATGTCTTGTTGTAGCGTTCAAAATGGTTGCGTACTGTCGCTTGCGTCAGTGGGGTAACTACGGCCCATTCATCTGCGCGGATGGAGCGTGCCTGGCCTAAAGTAGGTTCGATGTCTAGGTAGGCATAATTGTTTTTCAACGGGTATGCGTAGGATGAGGGCGACCAAGTATTGCTGATGTATACCAGGGCGGCAATCATCCATGCCCCAAAGAATACAAAGCGCCAGCCTATTTTTTGCATTGCAAATACCTTGAAATTATTATTTAGCCATTGAGGCAGCTGATTCACTGCGGCTGAGAAACGGAGATAACCAGCGCAGCATGCCCCAGAAGACGACGGGAAGCATGACAAGGGAAAAAGGAACCAAGGGGAAGAGGTAGAGCATATTGTTGCTGGGGATCGATGTGGCTTCCAAAAACCCTAGCAATACGACCCGTGTGATGATGCCGCCCGCAACTGCGGAGACGACCCACCATGCTGGCGCCGGCAGCTTGCGCTTGCACAGCATTTGCAGCACTGCGAAAACAGACCAAATAAGCCAGACCACAAAAGCCAAGGGTAGGGCATAGGTAGAGAGCGCGGTTATTCCCGTGGTTAGCGCTTGTGCCCATTGCAGGCGTAGTTCATCACGCGGTGATTTGAGTGTGTGTTCGCCCCAAGCGCCTTTGGCGTCTGCAGTGGGGGTCAACGGCCCGTTTGTGACGGCATCAAACAAGGCCAAATATTTGGTGTCACCTTCACTAGGCTGTATGTAGGCCGGTATTTTCCCCAGCGTAGCGAGTGTCTGAAAAACAGCCCAAGAGGCGTTAAGCGTATCGGTTACATAGCCCTCATGCCAAGGCGGAAGCAGGGTTTTGCGCATCGGCAAGCAGTCACCTGGTCGCTGTCGGCAGCCTTCCTCAATCTCGGCAGACAGACGGCGGTAAAAAGCCCTTGAATCTCGGGCACTGTTGTAATGCCCAGCCTCGGCAACAGAGTCACGAAATGCCCACATGAACCATCCGGAGAGAATCTCTGGGCAGGGCGAGGTTTGGGTTTGGCTGCAACCAGCAGCAAGCCAACGCTGCGCACCACTGCCTTCAAAAAAGGGCTTGAGCTCACGCGCAGCGGAACTCATTTCATAGGCACGCTCACGTGCGTCTTTGGGGAACAGTACATAACGCTGCCAGTTGTCATGGCGAATGCGGGTCAGTGCGCCATAACCGGCCTGGTAGTCGCTGGAGCGGAAATCGTTGTTGCGGAAAGTGCCATAGACCGCGTAGTTCACGGTATTGACGGCCATGACAACCAGAGATGCCGCAAACAGGGGCAGCGCCAAAAATGCCAGAATGGCGCGCCACTGTGTGCGCCAGTCCACTTGGCGCAGCAGCCAATACCCCATTAGCAGCAGCATGGAGGGGACCAGCCATACCCCCTCTTCACGGGTGATCCAGAACCAGCCTGCCACCAAGCCCAACACGACCAGTGTTTGCCATTGCGTGCGCAGTTGGCTAGCGGCAGATACAGCATGGGGTAAAACCCAGCAACGAATCCCCAAGGTCAGCAGCAGCAGGGTCTGCGAGATATACAGCCCTTCGCGCACGACGCGCCCCCCCGCTCCCGCAACCCAGGCGGTGGGTATGAAGGCCAACAGGAAAAAGCATGCCAAGGCGGCAGCGCGTGAGCGATACAGCTGAGCGATGGTGAGAGAAAAGTAAGCCGCGGTCGCTAGATAGAGGGCGTGCTCGCTGAACTTGAGGGGGAGGCCCGTCGCATGGTTGGCGAGCATGAACAAGGAGTAGCCAATCCCTTTGGAGAGGGTGAGGTTGCTGTAATCGCCCAGCCAGTTTCCTAGCCCTATGTCTGCAGCTTGCCTGACAAACAGAAGGTCATCGTAGGAAGCCCAACTGACAGCATGGATCGGAAATGCCATTCGGATCCACAGAGATAGCAAGCCGATGACTGCCATGCATGACCAAAAAAGAGATGTTGGATTGATCCGGTTCTTCATAAAGGAGATTGAACTCTTCAAACGGTATGTGTGGATATTTTCAGTGCTCGCCGGTCATTCAACATGACCTGTATCTGCTCGCTGACTAGCGACTGGCTTTGTTTCTCGGAGGGATGCCCTTGCGGTAGATGATGATGGCTTTAATCTGGTTCGCCAAGAGCGCCCAGCGGAAGCGGCTGCCATTGGCGACCCCCGCTTAGAAAATCAATGGGTCAATACTGCAAGACCATCCGCAAAGCCCAAGGGCTGTGCAGGCCTGATGTGGTCCATATCAGGCGAATCACCAATCCCTCAAAATCATGGCCTCAAACCATACAGGCTAACCTCACCATCGACCAGCAATAATTCAAAATATTGCAGAAATGCAGGCTGTTGCGCCACAGTGGATGCGCGGCCAGTGTGTATTACCAGAGCGGTAAAGCCCTCGGCCTTGAGTTTATGGTGCAGCGGCTGCGCAGCCAGGTTTTGGTAGTCGCGGTAGCGCCAGGGGCCAAACACATCGCCCCAGGTGGCGCGTGGGGCGTAGTAGAGGCTATCTTCCAGGTTCAGCTGGTACAGCTTGGCCTGGGGGTGTGTTTGCAGGTATTGCCAGATGCGGTAGCCCGCCACATGCTGCTGCAGTACGGCATCGCGTGCGGCTGCGTTGGGCGCAATCAAGGGCCAGGATTTGGCGATGCTGCGCGCGCCGATGAAGCCCAGGGCCAGCACAAGCACTCCGACCAATGCGGTCCCCACGGTCAGGCGCAGCTTGGTCGGCAACTGGCGCAGCAGCTGCACACATACCGCAGCCGACAGCAAACTGAGCAAGGGATAAGCGGGCAACAGGTAACGCGGGTAGCGTGAGCTCAGCAGCCAGACCAGCGCCATATAGGCCGCCACCAGCCAGGCGGCGCGCAGAGCCGGTATCCGCCGCAGCGGGCGCAGCAGCGGTGCAGCCAGTGCCGGCCACAGTGCCCAGTGGGGCCAGCCCGCGTGGTTGCGCAGATCCTGAAATTGCCAGAGGTAGTCGTCCAGGTTCCAGTCGCTGAATCCCAGCAGCCGCCCGCCCAGCGGGTTGAAGGGGTCACCGGTCAGCAAAGCGTTACGGACATACCAGTAGAGGCAGGGCAGTGCAAAGCAGAGGGCCGCACCTAACCAGGTGGGCCATTCGCTGTGGATGCGCCAGCCCGGGCCTTGCAAGCGGTGGCGCAGCAGCAATGCGGCGCCAAACAGGGGGAGCAGCCCCAACACCTGGTATTTGCTGCCCGCGGCAACGCCCAGCAAAAATGCCGCCAGCCAAACCGCCGTGCGACCTGGTGGCCGAATGCTGGCAAGCATGAGCGCAAAGGCAGCGGTGAGAAACAGCGCAACGCCCATATCCACATAAGCGGCGCTGTAATGGCTGCGGCTGGTGACCAGCCAGAACACGGTGGCCAGCGCGGCCGGGGCGCTGGCCGGTGCGGGCAGGTACTGCGCTGCTAGGCGGTAGACCAGCCAGGCCGTCACCCAGCCGGCGCTGGCGTGTATCAGCTGGGGCAGCACATCGTTGCCCAGCACCAGAGATGCTGCAAACAGCAGGTCGAAGTTGTAGGGGAACCAGGGGTAGCGAAGCCATTCGTGCACGCCCAGATGGCCTGTCAACGCCCACTCCCGCGCATGGGGCAGGTGGTACATCAGCGCGTCCCAAGCCAGGGGCGGGCGCAGTGGTGCCAACAAAGTGGGCAGGGTGGCCAGCAGCAAAAGCAGCAGCGGCCATCCCAGCGCAAGCCGGGGCCAGGCCATACGCCGCACTTGCAACGCCGCTGCCAACAGGCCGCTGCCGATGACGGCCAGCACGCTGGCGGTATTGAGCAGCCCGGCAATCGCCAAGCCCTGCAAGGCGCAGGCCACCAGGCCCATGCCCAGCGCAATGCGCAGCGGCTGCCGCGTGGCCAGGTCGGATGCGGGCCAGAGCAGCGCGCCCAGGCCCCAGCAGGCAGTCAGGAAAGCCAGCAGCTGCGCGTACTGGCTGAGGACAAAGCCCGTCAGCGCCATCGCGAGCCTGTGAGGCCATGCATGCCATCAACCCCTGCTCGTCGGCCCCCATGCGGTGCAGCAGTGCACTGCAAACAGAGGCATAGGCAGGAGGGGCAGCAGGCCATGGCTGTCTGGTGTTTGCGTGCTTTAAGAGGTCTGCAACTCCAACCCCGCATGCTCCCGCAGAGGATGGAAGTGGATCTTCGGAAAACGCTCCTGCGCCAAGCGCACGTCATACGGGCTGGTGCACAGATATGCCAGAGTATTCGCGGCGTCATGCGCCAGGCGCAGCGGGTAGGCGTGTTCAAACTCGCGCAGCTCGGCGGGGGTGTCGGCGGTGATCCAGCGGGCGCCTGTGTACTGGCAGCCGTCCAGGCGCACTTCGCAGTCGTATTCGGTCTTGAGGCGGTGCTGCACCACTTCAAACTGCAGCTGGCCCACAGCGCCCAGCAGCATGTTGCCGCCGGCATCGGGCTTGAAGACCTGGATGGCGCCTTCTTCGCCCAGCTGCATCAGGCCTTGCTGCAGTTGCTTGGTGCGCAGCGGGTTCTTCAGCACCACGGTCATGAACATTTCTGGCGCAAAGAAAGGCAGGCCGGTGAACTGCAGGTTGGGGCCATCGGTGATGGTGTCGCCCAGCTGCACGCCGCCGTGCGTGGTAAAGCCGATGATGTCGCCCGCATAGGCTTCATCCACCGCTTCGCGGCGCTGGCTCATGAAGGTCACCACGCTGGTGGGGCGCAGCTCTTTGCCGGTGCGCTGCACGCGCATCTTCATGCCTGGCGTGTACTTGCCCGAGGCCACGCGCACAAAGGCGATGCGGTCGCGGTGGTTGCTGTCCATATTGGCCTGCACCTTGAAGACCACGCCCGAGAAGCTGCTGTCCTCGGGATGGATGGTCTTTTCCTCGCGGTTGCGGTTGACCTCGGTATAGGCGATGCGCGGGCCGGGTGGGGGGGACATGTCGACCACGGCGTCCAGGACTTCCATCACCCCGAAGTTGTTCACCCCGGAGCCAAAGAACACGGGGGTCAGCTTGCCGGCCAGGAAATCCGCATGGTTCCATTCGGCAGACGCGCCCTGGGCCAGCTCCATGGAGTCGAGTGCGTCGTCAAACGCCTGGCCAAAGCGGCTGCGCAGCTTGTCAGCCTCGCTCAGCGGGATAACTTCAAAATCCTTGGGACCCCGGTCGCTGCCCGGCGTGAACACGGTCATGCTCTGGGTCAGCAGGTTGATGATGCCGCCAAAGCTCTTGCCCTGGCCCACGGGCCAGGTGATGGGGCAGCAAGGCATGCCCAGCTCGCGCTCCACCTCATCCATGATGTCCAGCGGATCGCGCACTTCGCGGTCCATCTTGTTGACGAAGGTGATGATGGGCGTATCGCGCTGGCGGCAGACCTCAATCAGGCGGCGGGTCTGTGATTCCACCCCGTTGGCCGCATCAATCACCATCAGCGCCGAGTCCACGGCGGTCAGCACCCGGTAGGTGTCTTCCGAAAAGTCCTTGTGGCCGGGGGTGTCGAGCAGGTTGATGACATGGTCGCGGTAGCTCATCTGCATCACCGACGAGGCCACCGAAATACCCCGCTGCTTTTCAATCTCCATCCAGTCCGAGGTGGCATGGCGCGAGGCCTTGCGGCCCTTGACGGCCCCGGCAATCTGGATCGCACCCGAGAACAGCAGCAGCTTTTCGGTCAAGGTGGTCTTACCCGCATCCGGGTGGGAAATGATCGCAAAGGTGCGGCGGCGTTGGGTTTCGGGAGCGTAGGACACAGTACGGATGGGCAAAGAGCGCAGGCCCAGGGCGGGGCTGCCAAAAAACAAAGCCAGCAGGCGCTGGCTGGGACTGGCGGCATTTTAACGGAAAGCGTTTTGCCTGGGGCGGGGCTTGGGGCCCTCTGCAGAACCCTCGCCAAGTGGGATGGGCGCGGATCGCCCGAGACCGCGTTCAGACCAAGGCAGGGAGTTTTGCAGCGGATTCCTAACGCAGGTAGCGCTTGAGGCGCAATGCGGGCGATTCGATGGAATGCCACAGCACATAGCCCAGCAACATCGACAACAGCATCGACAGCCCCATGCTGGCGTAGAAGTTCATGCCCGGCCAGACGGCGTACACCGCCTGGGCGATGGGGCAGCCCGACAGGTAGACGCCGTAGGAGGGATCACCTGGCCGGCTGATCCAACCCGATACCACCGATGTGCGCGTGCCCAGAAAGATGAGCAAGGCGGGCAAGACCACAAGGCCGGACGTGTGCTGCAAGCCGGTCAGCCAGAAAAACATGGCCACCGGAATGAGGCCAAATGTGATGGTGGCCGCATGGGCCAGAAAGCGCTCCCGGTGCAGCGCGATGAGGGAGCCACAGGCAAAGTAAGCCGGGTACTCCCACCAATGCATCATCGTGCCGGTGAAGTCGGCGTTGTAGCGCGCCACAAAGAGCAGCACAAAGGCCACCAGCACTAAGCTGGCAAGCCAGCGGTAGCGAAACACCCCCACCAGCCCGGCGACGGCCAAGGCGGCGTAGCACATGGTCTCCATCGGAATGGTCCACAGCGGCCCATTCATCAAGGTGGCGAGCGGGTTGCCTGTAAACACCTCGGGCAGGTTGACATAGGCGCGGTAGAGCAGCAGGTTCTTGACGTACTCCAAGGTCTGGCCGTGGCTGAGAAAGCTACGCGCCGGTAGGTCGGTAAAAGCCAGGCCGAACACGAAAATATTCAGAACCACGGCAGCGATCATGCCCGGCCACAGGCGCAGCAAGCGCTTGGCGCAAAACTTGAGCACATGCGGCTCACGCAACCAGCTGGTGGTGACCAAGTAGCCGCTGATGGTGAAAAACGTCATCACCGCCACCCCGCCAATCATGCCCACATTCATCCAACTGGGGCCGTCGCGGCCACTGATGTAGTAGTGGTGGCAAACGATCACCGCCAGCGCCGCACAGATTCTGAGGATGTCAAAAGAGTTGCTGCGATGGGGCATGGAGGGCTGAATGGGCATGGGGTGGACGTGAGCGCGGCACCACTATACATGGCCTGGGCGGGTGCCCATCGCCGCTGGGCGGCCGCCTCTTGATGCCATCTTGATACCGCCCCCGCCATTCTCAGCGCCTGCTTGATGCGCGCAAACCTACATTGGCTCCCACGCAGGCGTTTTGCCTGCGCAACACAACCGCGCCGCTTGCCCGCATTGGGTGGGTAGGCGGTGCAGCAGGAGACGTTGATGTCGCTCAATTGGGTGGATGTGCTGGCCGTGCTGGTCAGTGCAGCGTTGTTTGTCTATCTGGGTTACGCGCTGTTGCGGCCCGAAAAATTCTGAATGAGGAGAGGGCCATGCACATGCTGCAAGACCTGGTATTTGTCGGTCTCACGCTGGCCTGCTTTGTCGGCCTGCTGGGCTTTGTCCGCGCCTTGGTGCGCATCTGACCGGGAGCTGCTATGGGTTTAGCCTGGATCGAATATGCCGCCTTTGTGGCGGTGCTGGTGCTGCTGACCATGCCCATGGGCTGGTGGCTGGCACGCTGCTTTACCAGCGCGCACCACAGCCGGCTGGAGCGCTGGACCTACGCCGCTATCGGCGTAGACCCCCAAGAGCGCATGGGCTGGCAACGCTATGGCGCGGTGCTGGTGATGAGCAATGGCTTGCTGATGCTGCTGGGCTATCTGCTGCTGCGGCTGCAGGGCAGCCTGCCGCTCAACCCGCTGCAGAATGCCGCGCAAACGCCAGACCTGGCGTTCAATACCGCCGCGTCCTTCATCACCAACACCAACTGGCAGGCCTATGCGGGCGAGAGCAGCCTGAGCAATGCCACGCAGATGGTGGTGATCACCGGTTTGATGTTTGCGGGCGCCGCGGCCGGGCTAGCGGCAGCGGCAGGTTTTGTGCGCGGGCTGGCCCGCTCTGGCAGCCAGGATATCGGCAACTACTGGGTGGACTTTGTCCGTATTTTGTGGCGCGTGCTGCTGCCGCTGTCCCTGGTGCTGGCCCTGGTATATGTCTGGCAAGGGGTGCCCCAGACCTTGAACACCGAGGTGCTGGCCCATACGCTGGACGGCGGCCGCACGCAGCAACTGCTGATGGGCCCGGTCGCCAGCCTGGAGAGCATCAAGCACCTGGGCACCAACGGGGGCGGGTTCTTCAGCATGAATGCAGCCCATCCTTTCGAGAACCCCACGCCGCTCAGCAACATGCTGCACATCCTGGCCATGCTGCTGATCCCTGCGGGCATGACCTATGCGCTGGGCTCCATGCTGCTCAAGCGTCGCCAGGGCTGGGTGTTCTTTGGTGCCAGCCTTGTCATCTTTGTGGGCTTTTTGGCGCTGGTCTGGACGGCCGAGCAAAACGGCAGCGGCCTGCTGGCGCGCGCTGGTGCCGACCAGCAGTGGAGCGCCACGCAGCCGGGCGGCAACATGGAAGGCAAGGAGCTGCGGTTTGGCATTGTCGATACCGCCTTGTTTGTCACCACCACCACGGCGGCCACCACCGGTTCGGTCAATGCCATGCATGACTCGCTCACGCCCCTTGGCAGCATCACGCCGCTGGCGCTGATGATGCTCAACTGCGTGTTTGGCGGCGATGGCGTGGGCCTCATCAACCTGCTGCAGTACGCCATCCTGACCGTGTTCCTGGCCGGCATGATGATTGGGCGCACGCCTGAGTTCCTGGGCAAGAAGATCGAAGTGCGTGAGATCAAGCTGGTGATGCTGGCGGTGCTGGCGCACCCGGCTTGCATCTTGGGCTGGACGGCACTGGCCGCGCTGTGGCCTGGCGCGGCAGACAGCCTGAACAACCGGGGGCCGCACGGTTTTTCGGAAATTCTCTACGCCTATGCCTCGGCCACGGCCAACAACGGCTCGGCTTTTGCAGGCCTGAATGCGAACACGCCTTTCTTCAACACCACCTTGGGTCTGGCCATGCTGATGGGGCGCTACCTGACCCTGCTGCCGCTGCTGGCTGTGGCCGGCAGCATGGCGAGCAAACCCAGCGTGCCAGCCGGTGCCGGCACCTTCCCCACCGCTACACCGCTGTTCATGGGCCTGCTGGTGTTTGTGGTGCTGGTCGTGGGAGGGCTCACCTTTTTGCCGGCCCTGGCGCTGGGGCCGGTGGTGGAGCAGTTGCAGATGCTGGGTGGGCAGCTGTACCCCTGACCGCCGTTTGGACCCGAGATGGACATTTATTTGAACGTACCGGGGCACGGCCAGGCCGTGCCCGCAGGAGAAAAACATGACAAGCCTTGATTCCGATAAACGCCTGCCAGCGCTGAATGCGCAGCAAGCTGCCACCGCCCCCGCCGCCGCAGGCTGGGGCCGCACGCTGGGCAGCAGTGCCCGTGCCGCCGTGCTGGTGCTGCTGCTGTGTGGCGTCGCCTACCCACTTGCTACTACCGGCGTCGCCCAGGCGCTGCTGCCCCATGCGGCCAATGGTTCGCTGGTGCTGCGTGATGGGCAGATCGTGGGCTCGGCCCTGATCGGCCAGCAGTTTGACAGTACCCGCTACTTCCATGGCCGGCCCAGCGCCACCACGGCGCCCGATCCCAAGCAGGAAGGGGCCAGCATCCCCGCGCCCTATAACGCCGGCCTGTCCGGTGCCAGCAACCAAGGCGTCAGCAGCCAGGGGCTGGCCGACACTGTGGCCGAGCGGGTGGCGCAGTACCGCAGCGCCAATGGCCTGGCCGCCGATGCATCCGTGCCGGTCGATGCGGTCACCGCATCGGCCTCGGGCCTGGATCCGCATATCTCCATCGCCAATGCCAGTCTGCAACTGCCCCGTGTGGCGCGCGAGCGGCAATGGCCCCCCGCCCAGGTGCAGCAGTTGCTGGACCAGGCCACGCAGCAGCGCACCGGCTACTTGCTCGGTGAGCCCCGCGTGAACGTGCTGGCGCTCAATATGGCGCTGGATGCACTGCCTAGCCGGAGCCAACCATGAACACGAAAAAACTGACAACCTCCGCCGGCCTGGGCGATCTGGCACTGCTGCAGGCCGCCGCCTGGGATGCGCTACGCAAACTCTCGCCCCGCCTGCAGTGGACCAACCCGGTCATGTTTGTGGTCTACCTGGGCGCCTGGCTCACCAGCCTGCTGTGGCTGCAGAATCTGCTGACGGCGCAGGCCAATAGCGGCTTTACGTTGGCGATTGCCGGTTGGCTGTGGTTCACCGTGCTGTTTGCCAATTTCGCCGAGGCACTGGCCGAGGGCCGCAGCCGTGCCCAGGCCGCCAGCCTGCGCGGCATGAAGCGCGACACCGTCGCCAAGGTGCTGCAGCAAGCGCAGCATGGCGCCACCTGGACCGCCCAACCCGCCAGCAGCCTGACCAAGGGCACGTTCCTGCTGGTCGAGGCCGGCGATGTGATCGCGCTCGACGGCACCGTGGTCGAAGGCGTGGCCTCGGTCGATGAGAGCGCCATCACTGGCGAATCCGCCCCCGTGATCCGTGAGGCCGGCGGCGATTTCTCGTCGGTAACGGGTGGCACACGCGTGCTGTCCGACTGGCTGGTGGTCGAGGTCACGGTGAACCCGGGCGAGTCGTTTCTGGACCGCATGATCTCCATGGTCGAATCGGCCAAGCGCCAGAAAACCCCCAATGAACTGGCACTGGGCATCTTGCTCGTGGGGCTGACCTTGGTGTTTTTGCTGGTCATCGTCACGCTCTGGCCTTTCTCGGCGTTTGCGGTGGCGCAGTCGGGTGGGGGCACGACCGTCAGCGTTGCCGTCTTGGTGGCCTTGCTGGTGTGCCTGATCCCGACCACGATTGGTGGGCTGCTGTCGGCCATTGGCGTGGCGGGCATGGGGCGCATGATGCAGGCCAATGTGATCGCCACCTCGGGCCGCGCGGTAGAGGCCGCTGGCGATGTGGATGTGCTGCTGCTGGACAAGACCGGCACCATCACCCTGGGCAACCGCCAGGCCAGCGAATTCTTGCCCGCCCCGGGCGTGAGCGCTGCACAACTGGCGCAAGCCGCCCAGCTGTCCTCCATCGCCGATGAAACGCCTGAAGGGCGCAGCGTGGTGGCACTGGCCCATGAACGCCATGGGCTGAGCGCCGCCGCCATCGACCCTGGCCAGGCCCAGGCGGTGCCGTTTACCGCGCAAACCCGCATGAGCGGCCTGGACATCAGCACGCCCCAAGGCCAGCGCAGCCTGCGCAAGGGCGCGGCCGATGCACTGCGCCGGCATGTCGAGGCGCTGGGCGGGCAGTTCCCGCAGGCGGTGCTGCTGGCGGTGGAGAGCGTCTCGCGCAAGGGCAGCACGCCGCTGGTGGTGGCGGATGGTGCCCAGGTGCTGGGGGTGATTGAGCTCAAAGACGTGGTCAAGCCCGGCATGCGCGAGCGCTTTGCCCAACTGCGGCGTATGGGCATCCAGACGGTGATGGTCACCGGCGACAACCCCTTGACCGCCGCCGCCATTGCCGCCGAGGCCGGTGTAGACGACTACCTGGCCGAGGCCCGGCCCGAGGACAAGTTGCAGCTGATCCGCAGCCACCAGGCCGCCGGCCGCCTGGTGGCCATGACGGGCGACGGCACCAACGATGCGCCCGCACTGGCCCAGGCTGATGTGGCGGTCGCCATGAACAGCGGCACGCAAGCGGCCAAGGAAGCCGCCAACATGGTCGACCTGGACAGCAACCCCACCAAGCTCATCGAGGTGGTGGAGACCGGCAAGCAGATGCTGATGACGCGCGGCGCGCTCACCACCTTCAGCATTGCCAACGATGTGGCCAAGTACTTTGCCATCATCCCGGCCGCCTTTGTCGCTACCTACCCGCAGCTCGCCTCGCTCAATATCATGGGCTTGCACAGTGCCGATTCGGCCATCCTCAGCGCTGTTATCTTCAACGCCTTGATCATCATCGCTTTGGTGCCGCTGGCTCTGCGCGGGGTGCGCTACCGGGCGGTGGGGGCTGCTGCCTTGTTGCGCCGCAATCTGCTGATCTACGGTCTGGGCGGCTTGTTGGTGCCGTTTGCGGGTATCAAGCTGATCGACATGCTGCTAAGCGCCACCGGCCTGGTCTGAAGGTTTGGAGAGCAGCAGTAGCAACCCCCACAATAGCGACCATGGCAAGCAACCCCAGCACCCCCAACGCACCTGCAGCACGGCCCGATCCGGACGCGCTGGTCGCCCAGCTCAAGGCCGACCAGCAACAGGCGGCCAGGGGCAAGCTGCGCATCTACTTTGGCTCCAATGCTGGGGTGGGCAAGACCTATGCGATGCTGGCGGCCGCGCAGCGCGAGCGCCAGGCGGGGCGGCAGGTGCTGGTGGGCCTGGTCGAAACCCATGGCCGGGCCGAGACCGTGCAGCAGCTCCATGGCCTGGAGCTGCTGCCCCGCCGCCTGCTGGCCCACCAGGGCCGGCAGCGTGAGGCCTTTGACCTGGACGCAGCGCTGGCGCGCCACCCGCAGGTGCTGCTGCTCGACGAGCTGGCCCACAGCAACGCGCCGGGCTCACGCCACCCCAAGCGCTGGCAGGATGTGCAGGAGCTGCTGGAAGCGGGCATCGACGTCTGGACGACCGTCAATGTCCAGCATCTGGAAAGCCTCAACGATGTGGTCAGCGGCATTGTGGGCATCCAGGTGCACGAGACCGTGCCCGACCATATTTTTGACGACGCCAGCGAAGTCATCGTGGTCGACCTGCCACCCGAGGAGCTGCTCAAGCGCCTCAAGGCCGGCAAGATCTACCCGCTGGAGCAGGCCGAGCGGGCATCGCACCATTTTTTCCGCCTGGGCAATTTGCTGGCCCTGCGTGAGCTGGCGCTGCGCCGCACGGCCGACCGGGTCGATGAAGACATGCGCGACTACCGGCGTGAGCGCGCCATTGGCGATGTCTGGCCGACGCGCGAGCGCTTGCTGGTCGCCGTGGGTGGCCAGGCCGGCGATGATGCCCTGGTGCGCCAGGTAGCGCGCCTGGCCCGGCGGCTGGAGGCCGACTGGATGGTGGTTTATGTGGACGCGCCCGCACGCCAGCACCGCTCGCCCCATTCGCAGGAGGCGGTGCTCAAAACCCTGGCCCTGGCCGCCCGCCTGGGCGCCGATACCGCCACCATCCCGGGCGCGCAGGTTGCGGTGGCCTTGGTCGATTTTGCCCGTGAGCGCAATGCCAGCCATCTGGTGCTCGCCCGGGTGCCGCCCACGGCCACACGCTGGTGGCCCTGGGCGTCTACACGCCTGCCCGAGCAGATTGCCCGGCTGGATCCGGGCCTCGATGTGCTGCTGCTGTCGGTGCCCCGCCCGCGCAACCGGCCCGAGCCCGTCGCCACGCCTGAGGCGCCTTGGGCATGGAGGGGCTACCTGGGCACCAGCCTGGCCTGCTGCGCCGCAGCCCTGCTGGCCCAGGTGCTGCTGCAGGTGTTTGATCCGGCCAATGTAGTGATGCTGTTTTTGCTGGTGGTGGTGCTGTCGGCCTTGCGCTGGGGCAGGGGCCCGGGCGCTTGGGCGGCGCTCTTGTCGGTGCTGCTGTTTGATTTTTACTTTGTGCCGCCGCGCAACTCCTTTGGCGTTAACGACACCCAGTACATCTTCACCTTTTGCCTGATGCTGGGCGTGGCCCTGGTCTGTGGCCAGCTCATGGCCCGCTTGCGGCATGAGGCCCGGGTGGCGGCCGAGCGGGAGCGCCGTGCAGGCGCACTGGCGCGCCTGGCCCGTGATCTGTCGGGGGCGCTCACCCAGGCGCAGGTGGTGCAGACGGCGCTGACCACCATGGCCGGCGTGCTCGATGCCCGCACCGGCCTGCTCTTGCCCGATGCGCAAGAGCAGCTGCAAGTGGCGCCGGGCAGTGAAGCGGCGATGGACCCCAGCGTGGGCCGCTGGAGCATGGAGCACAGCCAGATGGCCGGCCGGGGCACAGATACCTTGGCCGCGTCGGACGCGCTGTATGTGCCGCTGATGGCGCCGGTGCGGGCACGCGGCGTGCTGGTGCTGCAGCTGCGCACACCCGAGCGCCTGCGCGTGCCCGAAGAGCGGCGCCTGCTGGATGCCTGTGCCAGCCAGATCGCGCTGGCGCTGGAGCGCGTGCATTTTGTCGAGGTGGCCCAGCAGACCCAGGTGGCGATGGAGGGCGAGCGCATGCGCAACACCTTGCTGTCGTCGGTATCGCATGACTTGCGCACGCCGCTGACCAGCATCCTGGGTGCCGCCCAGGCCGGCTTGCCCCATGCGCCGCCCGGCCCGGCGCATGACATGCTGGTGCAGATCCGCAACCAGGCCCAGGCCTTGCAGCAATTGGTGGACAACCTGCTGGCCATGGCCCGGTTGCAGCAGGACGGCGTACACCTGCAGCGCGCCTGGATCCCCGTCGATGAGCTGGTCGGCAGTGCCTTGCGCCAGCTGGGCGGGCGCCTGGCCGAGCACCCGGTGCAGGTCCACTTGCCGCCCGATTTGCCGCTGTTGTGGATTGACGCGGCGATGCTGGAGCGGGTGCTGGTCAACCTGCTGGACAACGCCAGCAAGTACACGCCGGTGGGCACTGCCGTGCAGGTCACCGCGCAGGTCGAGGGCGATCAGCTGCTGCTGCGGGTGCAAGACCGGGGGCCAGGCCTGCCAGCACACCTGGCGCCCGAGCAGCTGTTCGAGCCCTTCAGCCGGGGCCATACGGAGTCCAGCATCTCCGGCATTGGCCTGGGCCTGGCGCTGGCCCAGCGCATTGTGCAGGCCCATGGCGGCGGTTTGAGCGCCGCTGCGGCGGAGCCGGGGCCAGGCGCGGTGTTCAGCGTGGCGCTGCCGGTGCTGCCTCAGCCTGCGCTGGATTGAGTGGGCGGTTGATCGCCGGGTAAGCGGCGCAGCAAATAGATATCCATGATCCAGCCATGCGCCGCGCGTGCCGCTGCGCGCGTAGCCACAATGCGCTCGGCCGCTTCGGCCAGCGGGCCCTGCTCCAGGCACTGCTGGGCCATGCCCAGGTAGGCACCCCACCAGATGTAGACATCCTTTGTTTGTTCGGCGGACAAGCAGTTAAAGCTGCACTGGCCGTCCAGCATCACCACTAGCGTGTCCACCCCTGCCGGCCAGCCTTGCTCGCGCAGCTGGCGGCCGGTGGTGACGGTAAAGGGCTGGCCAATGTCATTGACGGCAATCGCATGCGCGGCGGTGAGTGCCTGCATCGAGGTGATGCCTGCGATAACCGTGACCTGCAGCGGCGCAGGCTGCATGCGCGCCGCAATGCGCAAGGTGCTGTCGTAGAGCGATGGATCGCCCCAGACCAGCAGCGCGACTTGCAGCACGCCATTGCTGGCACGTGCTGCCAAACCACTGGCTAAGGCTTGGGCAATGGCCGCCTGCCAGCGCAGGGTGATGGCGGCATGCCATTCATCGACCTGGTTCAGGTAGTCATCGCCCTGGCTGCGGCGCTCGGGCATATCAAAGCCGGCGATTTGCGGCCCGGGCTGCTGCAGCACCGCATCGCAAAGGGATAGGCGCAGGGCCGCCAGCTCGGCCTTGTCCTCGCCCTTGTGGGGCAGCAGCAGCAGGTCGGCCGCATTCATCGCCGCAATGGCCTGGCGGGTCAGGTGGTCGGGGTTGCCGGTGCCGATGCCGATGAGGCTCAGCGCCACAGGCGGCAGCGCGCTGCTCATGCCTGGCCTTCGGTATCCGATTGGCTTGATGCGAGCGGCCGGTCGGTGGCGGTATCCACAGCGGCCTGTGGCGCCGGAAAGCGCGGCTCTGTCCCCTGGGGCCGGTAGCGGCGGTCGTAGTCGGTGGCGTAGAGGCGGCTCTCGCCAAAATCCTCGGCGCTGATGCTGCGGCCCACCAAGATGATGGCGGTGCGCTCCATGCTGGCAGCGACGGCCTGGGCCAGTTGGCCTACGCTGGTGCGCACGACGGTTTCATCGGGCCAGCTGGCGCGCCAGACGATGGCGGCCGGGCAGTCGGCGCCGTAGTGCGGCAGCAGCTCGCTTTGCACTTTCTCGGCCACATGGATGGACAAATGAATCGCCAGCACCGCACCCGTGGCGGCAAAGGCGGCCAGTTGCTCGCCCTCGGGCATGGCGGTGGCGCGGCCCGAGGTGCGGGTCAGCACCACGGATTGGCACAGGCCAGGCAAGGTCAGCTCGGCCCCCAAGGTGGCGGCCGCTGCGGCAAACGAGGGGACGCCCGGCGTCACGCTGTAGGCAATGCCCAGCGCGCGCAGGCGGCGCAGTTGCTCGCCCATGGCCGACCAGACCGACAGATCGCCCGAATGCAGGCGCGCCACATCCTGGCCCTGCGCATCGGCAGTGCGGATTTCTTCCATGATCTCGTCCAGGCTCATCGATGCGGTGTTGACGATGCGCGCACCTGGCGGGCAATGGGCCAGCAGCTCGCGCGGGATCAGCGAGCCCGCATACAGGCAGACGGGGCAGCGGGCCATCCGATCGCGGCCGCGCACGGTGATCAGGTCGGCAGCGCCGGGGCCGGCGCCGATGAAATGCACGGTCATGCCGTAACTCCTTGGGTTTGTGGATCAGCCGGGCGCAGGCCCGCTGCCAGACAACAATAGGGGGTGGTGCCGCGCTCGCGCAGCGCGGCAGCCAGGGTGGCACTGCCATCGCCAGCCACCAGGCGGGCCAGCAGCAAGCGGGGCGCGGGCGCGGCAGCCGACAGCGCCACCGCCTCGGCCACGCTGCCGGTGCCGTAGCGCGCCAGCAGGCGGGGCGACTGCGTGACCACCGGCTGCGCGGGCAGGGCCTCTTGCGCCACCGCCAGCATCGCCACCGCAAACGGCAGCTGCGCGGCCCACTGCTGCAGCGCCGGCCGCTGCTCCTTGCCTTGCAGCACGGCGACTGCGCAAAAATTTTCCAATGCGGGCTGCTGCTGCCGGGCTTGCAGCCACAGCGCCTGCAGGTCGGCCGCCTGGGCCTGCGCGCGCAAACCCAGCCCCAGCACCACGCAGCGGTGGGGCGCTGGCCCGGTCATGCCTGCCAGCTCCACTGCACCAGCGGGCGCGCGGCCTTCCAGCTGCGCATGCGGCCCAGCGCTGCGGCGCTCGACAGCTCCAGCTGCAGCAGCTGGCCGCCCCGCTCGCCATGCAGCTGCACCAAGAGCGCCTGGGTTTCCAAGGTCACCGCATTCACCACCAAGCGGCAGCCTGCGGGCATATGGGCGCGCAATGCCGCAAACAGCGCCGCATCAAAACCGCCGCCAACAAACACGGCTTGCGGCGCAGGTAGATTTAGTAAAGCCTCCGGCGCCAGGCCGTGCACTACTTGCATGCTGGCCTGCAGACCAAAGCGCTCGGCATTGCTGCGGATATTGGCCACGCGCGCAGCATGCTGCTCGATGCTGGTGGCCAGGCCGCCGGCCAGGCACCACTCCACGGCGACCGAGCCCGAGCCGCCGCCAATGTCCCACAGCCGCTCGCCCCGCCGGGGGGCCAGGGTGGCCAGGGTCAGCGCACGTGCAGGTGCTTTGGTGATCTGGCCATCGTGGGCATACCAGTCGTCGGGCCTGCCGGGCACCGCTGGCAGCGCAGCGCCACCTTGGGCGATCAAGGCCACCGTCACCGGCGCTTGCGCCGGGTCGGCCTGCAGTGCAGCAGCGGCCTCGTCGGCGCGCAGCATGCGGCAGCGCTCGCGCGGGCCGCCTACGGCTTCCATGACCCACAAGGGGCTCTGGCCCCAGCCTTCGTGGCTGAGCCAATCGGCCAGCTGCAGCACGGCAGCGCCATCGCGCAGCAGGGTGATCAGCTGGCGGCCAGGGGCCAGGCGGGGCAGCAACTGTGCAATCGGGCTGGCATGCAGCCCCAGGCAGTCGCAGGCCTCCAGTCGCCAGCCCAGGCGGGCGGCAACCAGCGAAAATGTTGAGGTTTGGGCATGGCAGCGCCATTCCTGCGGCGACAAATGCGCCGCCAGGCTGCCGCCCACGCCATACCAGAAGGGGTCGCCAGATGCCAGCACTGCTACCCGTTTGCCCCGTTCGGCCAGCAGCGGGGCCACATCAAAAGGCTGGGGCCAGGGGCGGCCACGGGCATCGATGTTGGCCAGCTGCAGATGGCGGGGGCCGCCAAATACCAGTTCGGCCTGGTCCAATGCCAACTTGGCTGCCGGGCTGAGGCCTGACAATCCATCCTCGTTCAACCCTATCAATGTCAACCACGGATCAGCCATGACGCATGTTCTCCTGCTGGGCGGCACCAGCGGCGCCAGCGAGTTGGCCCAGGCCCTGCACCAAGCGGGGGTGCGGGCTTGCTTCTCTTACGCCGGCGTGACCCAGCAACCGCTGGCCCAGCCCCTGCCCACACGCAGTGGCGGCTTTGGCGGGGCCCAAGGCCTGGCGGCCTTTATCCGCGCCCAAGGCATCAGCCATGTGGTGGATGCCACCCATCCCTTTGCCGCGCAGATGAGCCGCCATGCCTGCGAGGCCTGCGCCGCCACCGGCACCGCCTTGCTGGCGCTGGAGCGTGCGCCCTGGCAGGCGCAGCCCGGCGACCGCTGGACGGAAGTGGCCAGCATGGCCGATGCCGCCAGCGCGCTGTCCGAGGCGCCCAGCCGGGTGTTTTTGGCCGTGGGGCGCAAACAGCTCGATGCCTTTGCCGCTTACCCGCAGCACCATTACCTGCTGCGCCTGGTCGATGCACCCTTGCCCGGCAGCCTGCCGCTGCCCCGGCACACCGTCGTGCTGGGCCGGGGCCCTTTCAGCCTGCAAGACGACCTGGCCTTGCTGCAGCAGCAGGGCATTGCCTGGCTGGTGGCCAAGAATGCCGGCGGTTCTGCCACGCGCGGCAAGATCGATGCCGCCCGTGCGCTGGGCCTGCCGGTCGTGATGGTGCAGCGGCCCGTGCTGCCCTTGCGGCCGCGCACCGAAAAGGTGGCGGCCGTGCTGCATTGGCTCCGTCATGGCGCCTTGCCATCCACATTGCCGTAGTAGCGCGGCGTATAGGTGTAGCGGCCCACGCGACGGGTGAGGCTATTGCCGACCAGCACCACCGTGCGCATGTCGGCCATCTCGGGCTGGGCATCGGCCAGGTGGCAGACCTGCAGCGATTCCTCGGGCGTGGAGACGGCGCGGGCAAACACCAGCAGGCGCTCGGGCTCGCAATGCGCGCGCAGCAGCTCCAGCAGGCGCACAAACCCCTGCGGCCGGCTTTGCGAGCGCGGGTTGTAAAAGGCCATCGCAAAATCGGCCTCGGCCGCCAGCGCCACCCGGCGGGCAATCACCGGCCAGGGCTTGAGGTTGTCCGACAGGTTGATGCAGCAAAAATCATGGCCCAGCGGGGCGCCTGCGCGGGCGGCGGCGGCCAGCATCGCGGTGACGCCGGGCAAGACCTGCACGTCCAGCGTCAGCCAGTCCTGCGCCTGCGGCCCCTCGGCGCTTTCGATGGCTTCAAACACCGCCGATGCCATGGCAAACACGCCCGGGTCACCAGACGAGACCACCACGACCTGCCGGCCCTGGGCGGCCAGCGCCAGCGCCTGTTGGGCGCGGTCCAGCTCGACCCGGTTGTCTGAGGCGAGCCATTGCGGCTGGCGGCTGCCAGCGGGCGCGCTCTGCGTGATCAAGGCCTGGGCACGCGCTACATAGGGGAAGTAGCCCACGACATCGTCGGCCGCCAGCAAGGCCTGCAGCACGGCGGGCGTGATCTGGTCCAGGTCACCGGGGCCCAGGCCGGCAATGGTCAGCTGGCCGGTACTTACCATGCGGCCTCCGGGCGGCGGCCCTGGCCGTGCACCAGCACGATGGCGAAATAGGGGCAAACTTCGTCGCCCACGTCGCTGAGGCGGGCGACCTGCTGCTGGTCGGTGGTGCCGTTTTGCACCAGCCAGGCGGCATCGGCGCGGCCGGCACGGGCCAGTGCGCGGCGGATGCGTGGCAGGTTGCGGCCGACCTTCATGACGACCAGCGCATCGGCCGTATCCATGCGGCGCACCAGTTCGTCCTCGGACAAGGTGCCGGTCATCACGCTGAGCACATCGTCGCCCCAGGTGATGGGCTCGCCGGTGGCATGCCAGCAGCCCACCATACCGGGGATGCCGGGGACCACCTGCAGGTCCACATCGCCCCTTGCGCGCAGCCGGGTGTAGAGGTGCATGAAGGAGCCGTAGAGAAAGGGATCGCCTTCGCACAGCACGATGACTTGTTCATGTTTGGCCAGTGCGGCCAGGCGCAGGCACCAGTCGTCGTAGAACTGCGCCAGCTGCTGCACATAGGCGGGGCTGTCCACCGGGATTTCGGTGGTCACCGGGTACTCCATCGGGTACTCGGCGGCCTGGCCGCTGAGCATGCCGTCGACCAATTGGCGCGCCTTGCCGGGCCGGCCTTTTTTGCGGAAAAAGGCCACATGGCGGGCGCCGCGCACCAAGCGGTCGGCCTTGATGCTCATCAGCTCGGGGTCGCCCGGGCCCAGGCCCACACAGATGATGCCTGGGGCGGCGAGGCTGGCTTTATTCAACATGGCTGGCCATGGCGTTGACAGCAGCCACGGTCATGGCCGAGCCGCCCAGGCGCCCGCGCACAATCATTGCGGGCACCGGCAGGTCCTGCATCAGCGCCTGCTTGGATTCGGCCGCGCCAATAAAGCCCACCGGGAAGCCGATGATGGCCGCAGGCCGGGGGCAGCTCGGGTCCTGCAGCATGTTAAGCAGGTGAAAAAGTGCGGTAGGCGCGTTGCCAATGGCCACCACGGCACCGGCCAGGTGCGGGCGCCACAGCTCCAGCGCCGCAGCGCTGCGGGTGTTGTTCATCTTCTGCGCCAGCTCGGCCACGCCGGGCTCGTGCAGGGTGCAGATCACAGGGTTGCCTGCGGGCAGGCGCGAGCGGGTAATGCCTTCGCTGACCATGCGCACATCGCAGAGCACGGGGGCACCGGCCTCCAGCGCGCGCTGGCCGGCAGCCACCACGCCGGCAGAAAACTGCACATGCGCGGCCAGCTCCACCATGCCGGCGGCATGGATCATGCGCACCGTCACGCGCTCCTCACCGGGGGTGAAGCGCTGCAGATCAGCCTCGCGGCGGATGGTGGCGAAGGACTGCCGATAAATCTCGGCGCCATTGGTTTCGTAGGTATGAACCATCAAATTTCTTCAAACAACAGCCGGGGATTGTCGCGCAGACTGCGTGCGCTCCAGCGGGAATCGGGGACGGCTTGCGCGGATGCCTGGCGGATCCGTCCAAACGTGGGTTCGGTGCTGCCTGCCTGGGCCACCAAGGTGACCGTGGCGGGCAACTGGCGCGCGCAGCCTTTGCTGCAGCCCGAGACATGCAGGTGCGCGCCATCGGGCACATGGGGCGCCAAGGCCAGCGCCAGATCTTGTGTGGGCGCCAAAGCCTGGTGGCAAGCGGGCGCACCACTGCAGGACGAGACGCGCAGCCGGGCATCTTGCGGATCGGTGATCCAGTGTTCTGGGTTGTTCAGGCCCGCCGCTTCTATGCCTTGGGGTTCAAGGCCTTCGACCAGCAGCATGCGCCAGGGGGTCAGCCGCAGGCCGGCGATGCCGCTGCGCGCCAGGCGCGCCAGCGCATCGGCAGCGACTCGGCCCAGCGGCGCGGCCACCAGCAGGCCAAGACCGTACTGCCAGCCAGGTTTTGGGGTGCCGCCTGCAGGCAGGGACACCGGTACCGCGCTCAGGCCAGAGGGCATGGCCAGCGGGGACAGGCTGCCCGGGCTGGCCTGGGCCTGGCGCAGCAGCGAGGGCAGGCGGCCCGGGTGATCGCCCGCAGCACGCCGCGCGCGAGCCTGGGCCGCGCACCAGCGGGCCAGGGCCAAGGCGGCTTGCACCGCTTGCGATGGGTGGGCGGCCTGCCAGGCCCCGGTCTGGCCGGGCACCTGCAGCAGCCAGCGATGGGGGCCATGGCGGGTCAGTTGCAGATCGGCGGCCACCTCAGCCAGGCCGGCATGGCGGCCGCTGGCGATGGACATGCCAAATTTGGCAGGCAGGCCGTCCAATGCGGTATCGGATGCCATGGCCTGTTGTAGCGCCTCGGCCAGCGCCAGCACGCCATCGCCGGGCTGGCACAGGGGGTCGATGACCAGGTTGCGCAGCTGCTCCTGGCGGGCATCGCGGTCGAGCAGGCCCTGGGTGGCCAGCGCATCGAGCACGGCGCCATGCTGCGCGGTGGCCATGCCGCGCAGCTGGATGTTGGCGCGGCTGGTGAGCTCCAGCACGCCTGCGCCATGCTGGCCGGCCAGGTTTGCCAACTGCAGCGCCTGCGCGGCACTGAGCCGGCCCAGCGGCGGGCGCACCCGTACCACCAGGCCATCGCCAGAGGCCATGGGCTGCCAGGCGCCCGGGCACCAGCCTTGGGTTTGTGGAGGGGGGGTGGAGGGGGAGGCAAACATGGAGCTGGCGGCGGGGCAGGAGCAGGGCCGGGGTGCTGAAGTGTAGCGAAGTGCCTGCTTCCTCCCAGGTCGCAGGCGCAAACCACCCCGGTTTTTTGTCACAATCGGGCGCATGACGCTTGCAGCCCCCCGCATCCTCTTGGTGGATGATGACCCCAATATCCGCCGTTTTGTGCGCTTGGCCATGGAGGACGAAGGCTGGCAGGTCTTTGAGGCCGACAGCGCCCGGCGCGGCCTGATTGAGGCGGCCAGCCGGCAGCCCGATGCGCTGGTGCTGGACCTGGGCCTGCCCGATGCCGATGGCAAGACGGTGATCACCGAGCTGCGCGGCTGGAGCAGCCTGCCCGTGCTGGTGCTCTCGGCCCGCGAGCAGGAAGACGAAAAAGTGGCCGCACTGGATGCCGGCGCGGATGACTACCTGAGCAAGCCCTTTGGCGTGCCCGAGCTGCTGGCGCGCCTGCGTGTGATGCTGCGCCGAGGCCAGCGCAGCGCGGGCGAGCGGCCTGGCAGCACGGTGCGCTTTGGCGAGGTGGAGGTGGATCTGGCCACGCACGAGGTGCAGCAGGCGGGCGTGGCGGTGCATCTGACACCGATTGAGTTTCGTTTGCTCGCGGCCTTGATCGCCGGCCAGGGCCGGGTGCTGACCCACCGCCAGCTGCTGCTGCAGGTCTGGGGCCCGGAGTACCTGGACCGGCCCCACTACCTGCGTGTGCACATGGCCAACTTGCGCCAGAAGATCGAGGCCGAGCCGGCCCAGCCCCGGCATCTGCTCACCGAGCTGCAAGTGGGCTACCGCCTGGTGGGGTTACAGGGCTGATGCCCTTATAATCTCGTTCCATCCGAGGAGCGTTGCAACGTTTCCCAGTCTGGCCAGGCGCCAGACCACCATGGGGCGTGAGGCTCGGATTTCATCTCGCAACGACGCTCACCCACGCTTTCTGTGCGGTGAGATGGTCTTTCCCCTTCTTCCGCGGAACGTGGTTTTTCATTCAATTTTTGGAGAAAACCATGAACGCTGCTGTTCGTTTCAATCCCGCTGACTCTGCGATTACCGATATTTCCCTGGCCGGCTGGGGCCGCAAGGAAATCAAGATCGCCGAAACCGAAATGCCTGGCCTGATGGCCGTGCGTGAAGAGTTTGCTGCTGCCCAGCCCCTGAAGGGCGCGCGCATCACCGGCTCGCTGCACATGACCATCCAGACGGCCGTGCTGATCGAGACCTTGACGGCCCTGGGCGCCCAAGTGCGCTGGGCATCGTGCAACATCTTCTCGACCCAGGACCACGCCGCTGCAGCCATCGCCGAGACCGGCGTGCCGGTGTATGCGATCAAGGGCGAGTCGCTCAAGGACTACTGGGATTACACCCACGCGATCTTCGAATTCGGCGCCAAGGGCACCGAAGGCGAAGGCCCGAACATGATCCTGGACGATGGCGGCGATGCCACCATGCTGATGCACCTGGGCAAGAAGGCCGAGAAGGACCTCTCCGTGCTGGCCAACCCCGGCAGCGAAG
Source organism: Comamonas sp. BIGb0152 (assembly GCF_024809975.1). Taxonomy (GTDB): domain Bacteria; phylum Pseudomonadota; class Gammaproteobacteria; order Burkholderiales; family Burkholderiaceae_C; genus Comamonas. Next base: position 264,842 of record NZ_JANUDY010000004.1, on the reverse strand, counting down.
AAGAGAAGATCGTGTTTGCCGCCATCAAGGCCAAGCTGGCCGTGGATGGCAGCTGGTACAGCCGCAAGTCGGCCCAGATCATGGGCGTGACCGAAGAGACCACCACCGGCGTGCACCGCTTGAACGAAATGTCGGCCAATGGCTCGCTGCTGTTCCGCGCGATCAACGTCAATGACTCGGTGACCAAGTCCAAGTTCGACAACCTCTACGGCTGCCGCGAATCGCTGGTGGACGGCATCAAGCGCGCCACCGATGTGATGATCGCTGGCAAGGTCGCTGTGGTCGCTGGCTACGGCGATGTGGGCAAGGGCTGCGCCCAGGCACTGTCTGCGCTGCGCGCCCAGGTCTGGGTGACCGAGATCGACCCGATCAACGCGCTGCAGGCCGCTATGGAAGGCTACAAGGTTGTGACCATGGAGTACGCCGCCGACAAGTGCGACATCTTCGTGACCACCACCGGCAACAAGGACATCATTCGCCACGAGCACATGATCGCGATGAAGGACGAGGCCATCGTCTGCAACATCGGTCACTTTGACAACGAAATCGATGTCGCATCGATCGAGAAGTACGAGTGGGAAGAGATCAAGCCGCAAGTCGACCACATCACCTTCCCCGATGGCAAGAAGATCATCCTGCTGGCCAAGGGCCGCCTGGTGAACCTGGGTTGCGCCACCGGCCACCCCAGCTTTGTGATGTCCAACTCGTTCGCCAACCAAACCCTGGCGCAGATCGAGCTGTTCACCCGCCCTGATGCCTACGAAGTGGGCAAGGTCTATGTGCTGCCCAAGATCCTGGACGAAAAGGTTGCCCGTCTGCACCTGAAGAAGGTGGGCGCGCAGCTGACCGAGCTGACCCAGTCGCAAGCCGACTACATTGGTGTGACCAAGCAAGGCCCTTACAAGCCTGAAACCTACCGCTACTAATTGAAGCGGTAATCCCAGCGCCTGTTGGCATCCTCTTGAGGTGCCAGCAGGCGCTGCAGCCCTTTCAGGGGGCATTTATTTTGATGACGCCCAGCGCTGCCTTGTCGGCTTTGCGGGCCAGTCGCTTTGATTGAAGGAACGCGCATGCGCGCAGATGTGTTTTTGGTGGAAACGGGCCTGGCGTCGACCCGCTCGCAGGCCCAGCGCCTGATTGCTGCCGGTGTGCAGTGGCGCACGACCCCGCTGGCCCCGTGGATCAAGGTCGCCAAGAACGGCGACGAGATCCCGGCAGGCGCCCAGGTGGAGCTGCTCGATGATTCGGAAGCCAAGTACATCTCGCGCGGTGGCCTGAAGCTGGAAGGCGCGTTGGCGGCGACCGGCCTGGTGGTCAAGGACCTGCGTTGCCTGGATGTAGGCCAAAGCACCGGCGGCTTTACCGACTGCCTGCTGCAAGCGGGTGCCCAGCAGGTGATTGGTGTGGATGTGGGCACCGCCCAGTTGCACGAACGCCTGCGCGGGGATGAGCGCGTGGTCTGCGTGGAAGGCTTCAATGCCCGCGCGCTGACGGCCGATGCTTTGCAAGCGGCCTGTGAGCTGGCGCTGTGCGAGATCGTCGTGGACGAAGAAGACAACGACACCCAGCCCGTCGCCCCCTATGCCTGGATGCGCAATGGCGGCCAGGTGAGCGAAGAATACGACGACAGCCAGGACGCGAAAGAGCAGGAGATCGAGGACTTCAAGGCCGAGCGCAGTGCCAAGCAGCGCGCCAAGGCCGAAGGCACGGCCCCTGTGGAGCGCCGCCGCCGCCCGGGCACCGAGAACGTCGATATCCGCCCGGAGTTTGACTTCGTGACCGGCGATCTGTCCTTTATCTCGCTGACCCTGGTGTTGCCAGCGGTGGTGAGTGTGCTCAAGCCCGGCGGTCAGCTGCTGATGCTGGTCAAGCCCCAGTTCGAGCTGCAGCCCGGCCAGATTGGCAAGGGCGGCATTGTGCGCGACAAGGCCTTGTACGTTGAAGTGGAGCAGCGCATCCGCACTTGCTTGGCCGAGCTGGGCCTGGAGGTCAAGCACTGGCTGGATTCGGCCATTGATGGCGGTGACGGCAACCATGAGTTCTTTGTGCATGCCCAGCAAGGTGCGGTCGTCAAGGCGGTGGTGCCTGCCGCTGCGGACGCGGATGCGCCTGCAGCGCCTGCCAAGAAGGTGGCTGCCAAGCGCCCATCGCGTGCCGATATGCGTGCCAAACGCGATCTGCAAGAGCTGTATGTGGACCCGGAGGCGGCCAGTTTTGGGCAGCCCGGCCCGGCACGCGGCAAGCAGAAAAAACGCAACGAGCGCTGAGTATTGACGACTTGGAAGACGGCCATGACCTTTCCCATCAGTTTTGAATTTTTCCCGCCCAAGACGCCTGAAGGCGCAGACAAGCTGCGTGTGGTGCGCCAGGCGCTGTATGCGCGCAAGCCCCAGTTCTGCTCGGTGACCTATGGGGCCGGCGGCTCCACGCAAGAGGGCACCTTTGGCGTGGTCAAGGCGATCCTGGAAGAGGGGTTTGACGCGGCATCGCACTTCTCGTGCGTGGGTGCGACCAAGCAGACGGTGCGCGCGCAGCTGCAGCAGCTCAAGGACATGGGCGTCAAGCGCCTGGTGGCCTTGCGCGGTGATCTGCCCAGCGGCTATGGCCTGGGCGGCGAGTTCCACTACGCCAGTGATTTGGTGACGTTTATTCGCGACGAATTCGGCAGCGATTTCTACATCGAAGTGGCCGCGTATCCGGAGATGCATCCGCAGGCCAGAAACCCCGAAGCGGACCTGCAGGCCTTTCTGGCCAAGGTCAAAGCGGGTGCGGATTCGGCCATCACGCAGTACTTCTTCAACGCGGATGCCTTTTGCAGATTTCAAGAAGATTTACAAAAACGCGGGGTAGACCTGCCGGTCATCCCGGGTATTATGCCGATCACCGGATCGACGCAGCTGCTGCGCTTTTCGGATGCCTGCGGTGCCGAGATCCCGCGCTGGATTCGTCTGCGACTGCAAGGCTATGGAGATGATGTGGCCAGCATCCGCGCCTTTGGGCTGGATGTCGTGAGCCAGATGTGCGAGGACCTGCGCCGCCGTGGTGCCGTGGGCCTGCACTTCTACACCATGAACCAAAGCGCAGCCACCCTGGCGATCTGCGACCGGCTGGGGCTGTAACCAACAGCCCCCGGAATCTTGCAGCGTGGTGGCCTTGATTGCGCCCGAACGCTGAAAGACCAGGGAGTTGTTGTTGCCGTCATCCAACCTATCGTTCTGCCGGTGCTGGCTGGCTGCTGTCAGCGTGGCCATGCTGGCGGGCGGCTGCGTGCACGTGCCCAGCGATGACGCGGGGACAGCGCCTGCGCCGACCAGCGGTGAGAGCCAACCACTGGCGAAGCCTGCAGCCGCTTCGCCCCCACCCGAGCGCTCAGCGGCAGAGGCCGCAATTACGACAACGGCCCCTGAAGAGCTGGCCGCACTGGCGGGCGAGCGCCGAGGCTTGGGCCTGGTGCTGCCGCCTTCGGCGCCGCTCAGCAGCATCGATGGCCGCTCCCGCCCCTGGGATGTGCCCGATATTCCCTCTGAACTCAAGCAAGATCCCTACCGCAGCTCCGACCAACAAGGCATGGCCTCTTGGTATGGCGGCCAGTTCCATGGCCGCAAGACGGCCAATGGCGAGCGCTTTGACAAAGGCGGTCTGACGGCTGCCCACAAAACCCTGCCGTTTGGCACCCAGGTCTGTGTGCGCAGCATGGTCACCGGCAAAGCGGTGGTCGTGCGTATCAATGACCGGGGGCCTTATGCGGGCGACCGCATCATTGACCTGAGCCAGGGCGCTGCCCAGGAGCTGGGCATGCTGGGCTTGGGTATCAAGCCGGTGGAGCTGTGGACTTTGGAAGACGATGACGATAGCTGCCCCTCGTTTGTGCTGGCCGGGCGGCGCGGCAGCGGTGCGCTGGCCGGTGATGCGGCCCCCCGGGGTCAGCATGCCAGCAAGGCAGCACAGCACCATGGCCGCGTGCGTGCGGTAGTGCCCGCTACCAAGTCCCGGGCCAAGCCTGCCAAGGCAGCACCTGCGGCACGGCGCAAAAAGTAACACTGCAGAACCCGGAATACAAAACGCAGGCGCATCCTGGTGGATGGCCTGCGTTTTTCGTTGGTGGCTGTGGGCCTTGCCCCCAGCTACCTCCGCCGCCTCAAGCGCTTACTTGCCGCCGCTCTCCAGCACATAGCCGGCATTGCTGTCTTGCTGCATCAGCTCGGCCATCTGGGGCAGGGCCACTTTGAGCTGGTCCTTCAAGGTGAAGGGCGGGTTGATCAGGAACATGCCGCTGGCGGGCAGGCCGGGGCGCTTTTCTTCGCCCTGGCGCATGGCGGTGGTGATCTTGCTGTTCTTGACCGTCAGCTCGGCATTGAGCCAGCTCTTGCCGGCTTTGTTGGCCAGGGTCTTGAGGCGGCGCGGCAGGTCATGCGCTTCTGGGCGCGGAATGATCGGGTACCAGACCGCATAGGTGCCGGTGGGGAAGCGCAGCAGGCTGTCGGCCACCATGTCGATGACGCGGCCGTAGTCGGTCTTCATCTCGTAGCTGGGGTCGCAGAGCAAAAAGGCGCGGCGCGATGGCGGAGGCAGGAATTTCTTGATGCCTTCAAAGCCGTCTTCCAGCAACACCTGGATCTGGCGGCCCGCCTTCAACTGCGCGATGTTGCCGCTCAGCGAGCGGCAGTCGGTGGGGTGCAGCTCAAACAGCTTGAGCTTGTCGCGGTCGCCCAGCAGACGCTGCGCGATAAAAGGCGAACCCGGGTAGACCTTGTAGGTGCTGCTGGTGTTAAAAGCTTTGACCATGTCCACATAGTCCTGCAGCAGGGGGCACAGGTCCTTGGCGCCTTCGAGACGGCGAATGCCCTCATCGGCTTCGGCGCTGGTGGTGGCGTAGTCGCCGTCCAGGCGGTACAGGCCCGCCCCGGCATGGGTATCCAGTGCAACCAGCGCCGCCTCTTTTTGCGTCATGTATTGCAGGGAGGCAATCAGGATGGTGTGCTTGAGCACATCGGCGTGATTGCCGGCATGGAAGGCGTGGCGGTAACTGAACATAGGGCGCCAATGGTAGCGATATGCGCCACGCTACGGCTCTAAAGGGGCATGCAGCAGCTGCTACAGGCCGCAAAAACACCAAAAAAATGTCCGAATCGGGCCCTTTACAGGGATGTAAGGAGGCACTTTACGTCTTGGCGAAAAACTTTTATAATGGAGAGCTTCGCAGCGATTTTTATGAATCCCGCGGCGAGGACTTTGCGTGCTGTGCCCAGGCGCCGCACGCAAGGGAGTACCGCCTAAGAGGCTTCCTGCGCGACGAGAGTTGCGTCTAGAAGAAGCACCGACCGCGGAAAAGGATTCGCCAAACCCTCTATTGAAAGAGAAAACTCATGTCTACATTCAGCGCAAAACCCGCTGAGGTGCAACACGAGTGGTTTGTGATTGACGCCACCGATAAGGTGCTCGGACGTGTCGCCAGCGAAGTGGCACTCCGTCTGCGCGGCAAACACAAAGCCATTTACACACCTCACGTTGACACCGGTGACTACATCGTCATCATCAACGCCTCCAAGATCAAGGTCACTGGTACCAAGAACACGGACAAGGTGTACTACCGTCATTCGGGCTTCCCAGGCGGCATCACTGCCACCAACTTCCGCGACATGCAAGTGAAGTTCCCTGGCCGCGCTCTCGAAAAGGCTGTCAAGGGCATGCTGCCCAAGGGTCCTCTGGGCTACGCCATGATCAAGAAGCTGAAGGTCTACGGTGGTGATGAGCATCCTCACACCGCCCAACAGCCTAAAGTGCTGGAAATCTAAGGAGTCCCGAGATGATTGGTGATTGGAACAATGGCACCGGCCGTCGCAAATCCAGCGTCGCCCGTGTGTTTCTGAAGAAGGGCTCCGGCAAGATTGTTGTGAATGGCAAAGACATTCAGCAATATTTCGGCCGTGAAACCTCGATCATGATTGCAAAGCAGCCCCTGGTGTTGACCGGCAATGTCGAAACTTTCGACATCCAGATCAATGTCCACGGCGGCGGTGAATCCGGCCAAGCCGGTGCAGCCCGCCACGGCATCACCCGCGCCCTGATCGATTACGACGCAGCACTGAAGCCACAACTGAGCCAAGCCGGCTTTGTGACCCGTGATGCCCGTGAAGTCGAGCGTAAGAAGGTCGGTCTGCACTCTGCACGCCGCGCAAAGCAGTTCTCCAAGCGTTAATCGCTGGGCTACTTGCCAAGAACCGCCCCACGGGGCGGTTTTTTTATGGCTGGCTGCAGCCTCTGCACCAGCCGCGTCACCAAGGGTGGGCGCAGACTCTGCAAAAGCCTTTCAGGGTATTCCCACACTGCAATTGGCGTCACCCAGCGCATCGGCTGTGAAAAACATGCGATTGGAGTACCATTCTTTGCAGTACATCAAATAAGACAGGAGTCGTCTCCCATGAGCGAAGTTGCTGAAAACACCATGACGGAAATGCCCACCCCGATTGTCTTTACCGACAGCGCTGCGGCCAAGGTGGCCGATCTGATCGCCGAGGAAGGCAATCCGGATCTGAAGCTGCGCGTGTTCGTGCAAGGCGGCGGTTGCTCCGGCTTCCAGTACGGCTTTACCTTTGACGAGATCGCCAACGAAGACGACACGACCATGAGCAAGAATGGCGTGTCGTTGCTGATCGATGCGATGAGCTACCAATACCTGTTGGGCGCCGAGATCGACTACAAGGAAGACCTGCAGGGTGCGCAGTTCGTGATCAAGAACCCGAACGCCTCCACCACCTGCGGTTGCGGATCGAGCTTCTCGGTATAAGCCCGCGCAGTCTATGATCGGAGGCATGGCTGCATTGCTTGCCCTCTGGCCCCATCCCTTGCCACAAGCCGCTGTTTAACAGCGGCTTTTGTTTTGCCCATGTCCGCTCCCCTGACCCCACATCTGCCCACCGGTCTGCCGCCCGCGCCCATCGCGCCCCATAAGGAGCGTTTGCTGTGGCTGGTGGCGATTGCTTTTTTTCTGCAGTCGCTGGATTCCACCATCTTGAATATCGCCTTGCCGACGATGGCGCATTCGCTGGGGGAAAGCCCGCTGAAGATGCAGTCGGTGATCGTTGCCTATTCGCTCACCACAGCCATGCTGATTCCGGCCTCGGGCTGGATTGCCGACCGCTTTGGCACGCGGCGGGTGTTCATGTGGGCGATTGCCTTGTTCGTGCTGGGCTCGGTGCTGTGCGCGCTCTCGCCCAGCCTGGGCTTTTTGATTGCGGCGCGGGTGGTGCAAGGGGTGGGTGGGGCGATGATGCTGCCGGTGGGGCGGCTGGCGGTGCTGCGCAGCCACCCCAAGGGGGATTTCATCCGCGCGATGAGCTTTATCGCCATTCCCGGCCAGGTCGGCCCCTTGCTGGGCCCGACCCTGGGCGGCTGGCTGGTGGAAGTGGCGACCTGGAACTGGATCTTCTGGATCAATGTGCCCGTCGGCCTGTTCGGCGTCTGGGCCGCGCGCCGCTGGATGCCGGAGACCACCTGGACAGTGCCGCGCAAGTTTGATGGCGTCGGCTATGCGCTGCTGTCGTTTGGCATGGTGGCCATTTCGGTGGCGCTCGATGGCATGTCCGGCATGGGCCTGGGCATGGCCTTGGTGGTCGTGCTGATGGTGTTTGGCCTAGCCAGCCTGGCCAGTTATTGGATGCATGCGCTGCGCGTGGCCGAGCCTTTGTTTCCGCCGCTGTTGTTCCGGGTGCGCTCGCTGCGTGTAGGCCTGCTGGGCAACTTGTTTGCCCGCTTCGGCACGGGTGCTGCGCCGTTTTTGATCCCCTTGCTGCTGCAAGTGGGCCTGGGCATGCCGCCGATGAATGCCGGCATGATGATGCTGGCCACCGTGCTGGGCAGTATGCTGGTCAAGCGCTTTGCGGTACAGACGGTGCAGCACTTCGGCTACCGCCGCGTGCTGCAGGTCAACTCGGTGATGGTGGCGATCATGCTGGCCAGCTTTGCCTGGACCAGTGCCAGTCAGCCGCCGTGGTTGCTGCTGCTGCAGCTGTTTGTGTTTGGCGGCTTCAACTCCATGCAGTTCTCAGCGATGAACTCGGTCACCCTGAAGGACCTCGATGGCGAGTTTGCCAGCAGCGGCAACAGCTTGTTGTCGATGGTGCAGATGCTGGCCATGGGCATTGGCGTGGCCCTGGCCGGCGCTCTGCTGTCGGGCTATGCCGACCGCTGGATGGCCGACCCGGACAAATCACTGCGCGCCATCCACGCCACCTTTTTGACGGTGGCCTTGATGACCCTGGCCGCTACCCTGGTCTTCAGCCAGCTCGACAAGGATGAGCCGGTCAAGCCCGCGCCGGATGGCGGGGATGCTTAAAAGCCTAGCGGCTGACAGGTTCTTAGCGCGGATAAATAGCACCCAGCACCCGGGGACCACGCGCGCCGGTCACCGCTGGCACGTTGCCGGGCAGGCTTTGCCAGCACTGGCGTGCCAGCCAGGCAAAGGCGCTGGCCTCCACCTGCAAAGGGGGCAGGCCGTGGGCGGCTGAGCTGTCCACCGCCACGCCAGGCAGCAGATCGGCCAGGCGCTGCATCAGGTGCTGGTTGAGCGCGCCCCCGCCGCAGACGACCAAGGTCTGTCCCTCGGCTGCGCCATGGCGCTGCATATCTTGCGCAATCGCCAGCGCCGTGAAGGCGGTCAGGCTGGCCTGCACATCGGCAGGCGCCGCGCCGGGCGCATGGCGCTCCAGCAAGGGGGCCAGCCAGCTGGGGTTGAACAGGTCACGCCCGGTGCTCTTGGGGGGAGGCAGGTGGAGAAAAGCCTCCTCCATAAAGGCCGCGAGCAGGGCCGGAATCACCTGGCCGCTGGCCGCCCAGTGGCCGCCGTCGTCATAGGGATTGCCGGTGTTCAGCTGGCACCAGTGGTCCATCAGTGCATTGCCGGGCCCGCAGTCCCAGCCTCGGATGTCATCGCCTTGGAGGCGGCTGATGTTGGAGATACCGCCGATGTTGAGCACCCAGCGCAGGCTGCCCATCGCGCCCGCGCCGCCAAACACGCTGTGGTGGAAGGCGGGCACCAGCGGTGCGCCCTGGCCGCCCGCCGCCACATCGCGGCTGCGGAAATCGGCCACCACGGCGATGCCGCTCAGCTCGGCCAGCAGCGCAGGGTGGTTGAGCTGCAAGGTGTAGCCCGTGCCATCCCACAGACCGGGCTGGTGGCGTACCGTCTGGCCATGGGCGCCAATGGCGGTGATGTCGGAGGGCTGCAGTTGGCTGCGCGCCAGCAGCCGGTCCACCACCTGGGCATAGCTGCGGGCCAGTGCGTTGCCGGCCAGTGCGGCGCGGTGCAGCTCCTGCTCGCCCGCGCTGTTGAGCGCCAGCAGCTCGGCGCGCAAGGCGGGGTCAAAACCGGTGCTGGCGTATTGCAGCACCTCCATGCGGCCTGCTTGCCACTGGGCAATCACACCATCCACGCCATCCAGCGAGGTGCCGGACATCAGGCCAATAAAGCGTTCAGTCATCGTTGTTCAGGCTGCAAAAGCAAAGGCCCCAACAATAGCAAGATTGTGGGGGCCTGGGGGCGGTGGCAGCGGCTGTTACGCGCTGATTACCGGCTTACTGGTTGGCGCTGGTCTCGAGCATCAGCATCTGGTCGTTCAGGGCCAAGCGCATGCTGTTGGCCAGGTTGTCAAACTTGGCGCGGGCCTGGCGGCCGATGGGCTTGCTGGTTTCGCTTTCGGCCACCATGGCCAGCGGGTCACGCTGCTCACCGGCGACGCGGAACTCAAAATGCAAATGCGGGCCGGTGGCCCAGCCGGTCTGGCCGACGGCGCCAATCTCGTCGCCCTTGTCCACGCGCGCGCCTTGCTTGACGGCGATGCGGCTCAAATGCGCGTAGACGGTTTCGTGCTTGTTGCCGTGGTCGATGTAGATCACATTGCCGTAGCCGTTTTGCACGCCGGCAAAGGTGACCAGGCCATCGCCCACGGTACGCACGGGCGTGCCTTGCGGGGCAGCCAGGTCGGTACCCTTGTGGGCCGACCAGGTCTTGTGGATGGGGTGGACGCGCATCGCAAAGGCGCTGGAGATACGGGTGTACTTGACCGGAGAGCCAATATAGCTGCGCTCGCCGCTTTCGCCGGCAAAGTTGTAATAGGCGCCCTTGTCCTTGGGCGAGTCCTGGAACCACAGCGCCTCATGGGTCTTGCCGTTGTTGCGGAACTCGGCGCTCAGCAGGCGGCCGGTACCCAGCACTTCGCCATCGGCTTCCAGGGTTTCGTAGACCAGCGAGAAGCGGTCACCGGCGCGCAGCGCACGGCGAAAATCGATCTTGTCGGCAAACACCTCGACCATCTGGTTGGAGACGTTGTCCGGCAGGCTGGCCGCATCGGTGGCGGCATACAGCGAGCTGCGGATGATGCCGCCCGACAGGCGCGTGCCATGGGTCAGCGGCAGAAACTCGGTCAGGGTGTCGAACTTGCCATCGGCTTTGCGGATGCTAAAGCGCTGGAACACATCGCTGCTGTCACCCGCCCAGCGCACCGTGAGGGTGGTCAGCTCGTGGCTTTGGGTCGTCTCGGCAGTGACCTGGCGGCCGGCCTTGCCGATGATGGCGCTGCGGGCCTTGGCATTGCTGCGGATGAAGGCCGCCGCGGCCGGGTCTGCCACGCCCAGGCGACGCAACAGCGACTCCGGGGTGTCGTTGCTGCGCACCTCATCGGTGCGGTACAAAGAAAAACCTGGTCCATCGACCAGGTCTGCGATCGCAATGTCCGACGCCAGCGACTCGACTGGGTATTGCACGGTCTGCACAGGCATGTCGGAGGGGTTGGGGCCCAGCTCAGCAACGGCAAAAGCTGCGCCACCGCCGGTCATCAACATGACGGCGAGGGCTGCAGCGAGACGCTTGGGGTGAGCTTGGGCGGTATTGACCAGCTGGCGAATGACGAGGCCGCCAGCGGTGATGAATCCGTTATTCAATGTTCCATCCCGGTTATGGATTGCCTCTTGTCGGCTGCGTAGTCGGAGCCCAAAACAAACCGCGTCTGCAGGCGCGGTAGCGGTTTTTTAACAAGACGGCACAAAAAAACTTAGGTACAGCGTTCGCGGGTCTGGATGAAGTCCCCTTGGGACATCGTCTGACAGACGCGGCTAGAATAAAACGCTGCAACGCAAGGGCTGGAGTATAACGCCCTTGGCTTTGTTGGCAACCTGAGAAACCCCATATGAATCAATCGACTGTTACAACTTACCCTGTTACCGACCGTGTGCAAGAGGCTTTGCAGGTAAGTCTGCGTGGGGTGGATGAGCTGCTGCCGCAGGAGGAATGGGTCAAAAAATTGGCCAGATCCGAGGCCACCGGTGTGCCGCTGCGCATCAAGCTGGGCCTGGATCCCACCGCGCCCGATATCCACATTGGCCATACCGTGGTGCTCAACAAGATGCGCCAGCTGCAGGATCTGGGCCACACCGTGATCTTCCTGATCGGTGATTTCACCACCTTGATTGGCGACCCCTCGGGCCGCAACAGCACCCGCCCGCCGCTGACGGCCGCGCAGATCCAGCTGAATGCCGAGACCTACCGCGAGCAGGCCTACAAGGTGCTGGACCCGAGCAAGACCGAGCTGCGCTACAACAGCGAGTGGTGCGACAAGCTGGGCGCACGCGGCATGATCGAGCTGTCGGCCAAGTACACCGTCGCGCGCATGATGGAGCGCAACGACTTCCACACCCGTTTCCACGAAGGCAGCTCCATCAGCCTGCATGAGTTCCTGTACCCGCTGCTGCAGGGCTATGACTCGGTGGCGCTCAAGAGCGATCTGGAGCTGGGCGGTACCGACCAGAAGTTCAACCTGATGATGGGCCGCCATCTGCAGGCCGAGTACGGCCAGGAGTCGCAGTGTGTGCTCACCATGCCCCTCTTGGTGGGCTTGGATGGCGTGCACAAGATGTCCAAGTCCAAGAACAACTACATCGGCATCACCGAAGACGCCAACACCATGTTTGCCAAGGTGCTGTCGATCTCGGACGACCTGATGTGGGACTGGTTCACCTTGCTGTCCTTCATGGGCCTGCCGGAAATCGCCGCGCTCAAGCTGGAGATCGAAGGCGGTCGCAACCCCAAGGATGCCAAGGTGCTGCTGGCCAAGGAAATCACCGCACGCTTCCACAGCGCTGCAGCGGCCGAGGCGGCTGAGCAAGATTTCATGAACCGCAGCAAGGGCGGTATCCCCGACGATATCCCCGAAGTCGCCCTGAGCGGCGCCCCACTGGGCATTGGCGCCCTGCTCAAGCAGGCCAATTTGGCGCCTTCGACCAGCGAGGCCAACCGCCTGATCGACGGCGGCGGTGTGCGCGTCGACGGCGTGGTGATCGAAGACAAGGGCCTGAAGCTGCCAGCCGGCAGTTTTGTGGTGCAAGTGGGCAAGCGCAAGTTTGCCCGGGTGACTTTGGCCTAAAGCTACCGCTGTACCCGCGTAAAGCTGGGTGTACTGGGCCGGGCTGGTCTGGCCAGGCTGGCTGTTCGATCAAAGAGCCGCTCCCCTTCGTTGGGGAGCGGCTCTTTTTTCGGACCGCCTCTTTTTGACTGCTGCTGGCACGCGCCAGCCCGCAAGGAAGAACTGGACCCTGGAAGCCTGACTACCAGCACCAGCCGCTGAGCAGCCGGGTGTACGGGTGCCCGGGGCCCGCCTTTGATGCCTGGCCGGCCAGGCGGGCCTGCAGCCTTATTGCAGCTCGATCTTGGCCTGGGTCGCAATGCGCTTCCACAGCGCAATCTCATCGGCCTGGAACTGGCGCATCTGCGCGGGGCCGCCACTCATCGCCGTGGCGCCCAGGTTGGCGTAGAACTGCTGGGTCTCGGGCTCCACCGCAATCTGCATAAACCAGCCTGCCAGCTTGGCGCTGATGTCCTCCGGTGTCTTGCTGCTGACCATGGCGCCGACCCAGGTGTAGGCCTCGATACCGGGCAGGCCCGCTTCGCGCGCGGTGGGCACATGGGGCAGGGCCGCCACGCGGCTGTCGGAGGCGACGGCCAGGCCGGTCAGGCGCCCGGCCTTGATCAGCTCCTGCACCGAGGTGGCCTCGGCAAAGGCGTAATCCACCGTATGGCCGGCGACAGCGGTGGCCACCTCGCCTGCGCCCTTGAAGGGCACATGCACGGTCTGCACCTTGGCCACATCGTTGAACAGCTCGCCCATCAGCTGGTAGCCGGCCGAGCCTGCGCCAAAGTTGATCTTGCCGGGGCTCGCCTTGGCCTTGGCCACCAAATCCTTGAGCTGCTTGGTGTCGCTGTCGCCCGGTGCCACCACCACGGCGGGCGCGCGCATCATCATCGTCAGCGGGGCAAAGTCCTTTTGCGGGTCATAGGGCAGCGCTTTGAACAGTGCCGTGTTCACCGCCAGCGTCGAGTTGCTGCCGATAAAGACGGTGTAGCCATCGGCCGGCGCCGCCATGGCCTGCTTGACCGCGATAAAGCCGTTGCCGCCCGGCCGGTTCTCCACCACCACGGGCTGACCAATCAGCATCTGCAGCTTTTTGGCGTAGTAGCGTGCCGACGTATCGGTGCCGCTGCCCGGCCCAAAGGGCACGATGAATTTGAGTGGTTTGCTGGGAAAGTCCTGGGCCTGCAGCGCCGGGCTGGCCGCGCAGGCGAGCAGGGCGGTACACAGCGCCAGCGCCCGTCGGCGGCCAAAACGAGGGTTGAACATGGCAGTCTCCTTGTGTCGTTATAGGTGGCTGCCTGCAGGTGTTGAACGCGCAGGCAGCCGCTTTGACTGTAGGGAGGGTGGTCTGCCTTGTCTAATAGTGAATTGGCCGGGGCTGAGAGGATGGGCGTATCAGCGCTGGCGCTGCACAGCCCACATCAGCCGCCCGAGGTGTCGCCAATCGCCGTGCGCGTAGCGGCAGCCTGCAGTTGCAGCCAGGCGCAAAAGGCCGTGACCTCGGGGCGCTGCTGGCTACGTGGGCCAATGATGAGCCAGTAGGCCAGCGGGGAGTCCATGCGGTATTCGGGCAGTACTTCGACCAGGTCGCCGCTGGCCAGTGCGTCGGCCACCAGGGGCATGCGCGCCAGTGCCAGGCCCTGGCCGGCCAAGGCGGCCTGCGCAATCTGGTGCGCGTAGTTGAGAAACAGCCAGCGCTTGGGCTGCAGATTGCCGCAGCCATGCAGCTCCAGCCAGCGCTCCCAGGTCAGCCAGTCCAGGTGCTGCAGGCGGTGGGCATCGCCCGCTTCAATCAAGGTGTGGCGGGCCACATCGGCGGGCAGGCTGATGCGCGGGTGGCTTTGCAGCAGCCAGGGGCTGGCGACGACGGCGAGCTGCTCGCCAAACAAGCGCTGGGCGCCGGCCGTGGCGTGCTGGGGCAGGCTGTAACGCAGTGCCAGGTCGACATCGGAGGTGTCCAGGTCGAGCACGTTGTCGGTGGCATCGATGCGGATGTCGATCTCGGGGTTGTCGCGCTGGAAGGCCTCCATGCGCGGGATCAGCCACATCGACGCAAAGCTGGCCCAGGTGGTGATGGCCACGCTCTTGCGGCCGCTGGTCTGGCGGATCAGGCGCACGGCAGAGTCGATGCGCTCAATGGCGGGCGACACCGCGCGCTGCAGCTGGGCGCCGGCGCTGGTCAGCTCCACCGCGCGGGTATGGCGCAGGAACAGCGCAATGCCCACCTCGTCCTCCAGCGCCTGGATCTGGCGGCTGACGGCGGATTGCGTCAGCGCCAGCTCCTCGGCAGCAGCGCGAAAGTTCAGATAGCGTGCCACCGCCAAAAAGGCGCGCAGATGGCCCACGGCGATGGGCCGGGTGCGAAGCAGGGAGGGCGGCAAGGGCAGGTCTGGCATGGTGAAGGCGGCAAATACAGACACACAACAAAGGGCAGGGCGCTGGGCGGGAGGGCAGAGGCACTGCGCTGCCGTGGCCAGCGCCCATTCTCTGCGCTTATGCAAGGGGCAGTGGCACCAATGGGCGGTGCCGGGCAGGGCATGCCTGGCAATGTAGCAAGAAGCACACACTGCGCCCGCATGTACGCCCGGCGCGGCGCTCCATCATGCTCCTGCTTCGATAGCTGTCACTGGCTCTGCCAGGGCTTGGGCCTGCAGAAACCCTGAAAACTAGGGTTAACCATTAATGCCTTGGCTGCATCGATCGCCCCTGTTTTATTCATTGGACGCAGGCACGGCCGAGGCGCAAGATACGCATATCGGGTTAACCCTAGGAATCGCACCGAATCCAGGGCCCTGCAAAGGAAATCACCATGGCAATGTCTGCATCTCATGTTCTGTCCGCTGGCTCCATCGCTGCGCGCCCCTTGCGCGCCAGCGGCCGCGCCGCGTCGGCCGCTGCCGAGATGCGCATTCTGCCGTCCGGCAAGGCTGTCAGCTTTGTGCCCCAGCGCGATGTCGTGCTGCGCATCTCCGAAGGCACCGCCTGGGTCACCCTGGGCCTGGGTCTGAGCAACGAAGCCAGCCTGCAAGCCGGTGACCTGGTATTGCATGCCGGCCACAGCGTGGTGCTCAAGGCCGGTCAATCGGTGGTGATCGAGAGCAAGCGCCAGGATGCGCTGGTCTACCACTTCCCCAAGAACCAGGGCGGCCAACCCAACCTGGATGAGCAGCCCGCCCGCTGGTTCACGCGCTTTCAATGGGGCAAGACCGACGGCAGCATGTTCTACAACATCTGAGTTCCGCGACCTGATCGACCGC
Organism: Comamonas sp. BIGb0152; assembly: GCF_024809975.1. GTDB lineage: Bacteria > Pseudomonadota > Gammaproteobacteria > Burkholderiales > Burkholderiaceae_C > Comamonas. The sequence continues at coordinate 249,184 of NZ_JANUDY010000004.1, read as the reverse complement.
CAGCCTGCCCCGTGCAGGCTGTTTTTTTTGCCTGATCAGCGGCCAGGCAATCCCATGCCCGGGCCCGGCGTGGCGCAGCGGGCGCGCGATAATCACAGGGTTTTGTCTATTAGAGGCGGTGCCGGGCACCGCCTCGCTGATTCACCATGACCGCTCCACTCGACATCATCATCATGGCCGCCGGCAAGGGCACGCGCATGAAAAGCCGCCACCCCAAGGTGTTGCAAAAGCTGGCCGGGCGTGCGCTGCTGCAGCATGTGCTCGATACCGCTGCCCAATTGCAGGCGCGCGCGGCGGTGGTGATCACCGGCCATGGTGCAGAACAGGTCGAGGCGGCCATTGGCCAGACCAGCGCCGGCATCAGCCAACTGGCCTTTGCGCGCCAGGAGCCGCAGCTGGGCACGGGCCACGCGGTGCAGCAGGCCGTGCCTTTGCTGGCCGACGACGGCATGGCGATTGTGCTGTCCGGCGATGTGCCGCTGACCCAGGCCAGCACCTTGCAGGGCTTGCTGGATGCGGCAGGCAGCGACCGCATGGCCTTGCTCACCGTCAACATGCCCGACCCGACTGGCTATGGCCGCATCGTCCGCAATGCCGAAGGCACCGTGCAGCGCATCGTCGAGCAAAAGGATGCGAATGCGAACGAGCGCGCCATTACGGAGGTTTACAGCGGCATCATGGCCGTGCCGGTGCACCGACTCAAACCCTGGTTGGCGAAGCTGAACAACCACAACGCCCAGAGCGAGTACTACCTGACCGACATCGTGGCGATGGCCGTTGCCGATGGCGTGGCCGTAGAGGGCCACTGCATTGACGATGTGCTGCAGGTGGCGGGCATCAACAGCCCCCAGCAGCTGGCTGAGCTGGAGCGTGCCCACCAGATGCGCCAGGCCCAGGCGCTGATGGCCCAGGGCGTGCGCATGGCCGACCCGGCCCGTTTTGACCTGCGCGACGATGCCCGCGGCGGCAAGGCGCAGCTCATCTGCGGCCAGGATGTCGAGATCGATGTTGGCTGCATCTTTGGCGGCCAAGTGCGCATTGGTGATGGCGCGCGCATTGGTGCCTACTGCCACATCAGCAATGCCGAGATTGCGGCCGATGCCGTGATCCACCCTTTCACCCATATCGATGGCGAGGCCGCTGGCGCGGTGGTGGGCGAGGGCGCGCTGGTCGGGCCGTTTGCCCGCTTGCGCCCGGGTGCCCAGCTGGGCAAGCAGGTGCACATCGGCAATTTTGTCGAGGTCAAGAACTCGCGCCTGGCCGATGGCGCCAAGGCCAACCACCTGGCCTACCTGGGCGATGCCGATGTGGGCGAGCGGGTGAACTACGGCGCAGGCAGCATCACCGCCAACTACGACGGGGCCAACAAGCACCGCACCGTGATCGAGGCCGATGTGCATGTGGGCAGCAACTGCGTGCTGGTGGCACCGCTGACCCTTGGCGCGGGGAGCACCGTGGGCGGTGGCTCGACCATCACCAAGAGCACCCCGCCCGGCGCCTTGAGCGTGGCGCGCGGCAAGCAGGTAACCATTGCCGACTGGGCGCGCCCGCAGAAGAAGCGCTGAGGGGCGCACAGGCCAGCGCGGGTGCCAGCTTTGGCGCCCAGCGTTGCTGCCCAGTGCGGGTCGCCCTTAAAAATCCACCGATGCCGACACCACAAAGGTGCGGGGCACCATCGGCGATACCGCCCCCCAAGAGGTGACGCCCGCCCAGGCATTGCGGTTGGCCACGTTCTGCACCGTGGCGCGCAGGGTGGTCTTGCGATCAGCGATGCGGGTGCTGTAGCGCAGGCCTAGATCGGCGCGGGTCCAGGCAGGAATGCGCAGCTGGTTGGCCTGGTCGGCAAACTGCGCGCCGGTGTAGGCCAGGTCGCCAATCAGGCTCAGGCCCTGCAGCGCGGGCACATCCCATTCCACGCCCACATTGGCCAGCAGGCGTGAGGTGCCGATGGGCCGGTTGCCCACCAGCGCAGCCGTGGCGGCGCGGGTGATTTCCGGCTTCAGCACGGTCAGGCCGCCGAGCAGGCGCAGGCCCTTGGCCGCCTCGCCATAGGCATACAGCTCCATGCCCAGGTTGCGCTGCTCGCCATTGCTTTGGTAGACGCCCTGGTTCAGCCCACCGCTGGGCTTTTCGATGCTGAACAGCGCGGCGGTGGCCATGAAGCTGCCCAGGTCGTATTTGCTGCCGATCTCGTACTGGCGGCTTTTGTAGGGGCGCAGCACCTCGCCGTAGTTGCTGGCTGAGGGCGGCGCGATATCGCCCTTGCTCAGCCCCTCGATGTAGTTGGCATACAGCGACCAGTTCGGCGCCTGGCGCCAGACCACGCCCAGTGCCGGCGTGGTGACCCGCTCGTCATAGACATTGGCGGTGGCCCCGCTGAGCGCGTTGAAATTGGTGGACTTGATCATCTGGTGGCGCAGCCCCATCGACAGCTGCAAGCGGTCCTGCAGCAGCGCTACCGTGTCGACCAGGGCCAGGCTGGTGTTGCGGTTGTCATGGATGCGGGGAATGGCGCTGGGCCGCGCAATGTTTTGCGGGGTGTTGGCCACCGGCGCGTAGATATTCGAGCCGATGGTGCTGCCCGCCTGCAGCGCGCGGTGAAACTCCTCCCGGTAGCTGGCCAGCTGCAGGGTGACAGAGTGCTTGACCCCTGCCAATGCAAAGCGCGAGCGCAGGCCGGCATCGATGGTGCTGCGGTCCACATCGAACACCGCATAGGTGGGGGTGCTGCTGGTGGCGCCGGCGGCCGAGGTCAGGCGCGGTGCAGAGTCGTAGAGCCGGTCTACATCGGCGCGCGACTGGCCCATATTGGCAAACACGGTGAGCTGCTCGGTGACATCGAACTCGGTGCGCAGCAGCACGGCGCGCTCGCGGTTGTCGGACCATTCCCAGGCCTGCGAGGCATTGCGCTTGCCGCTGGGGGCGGCCGGCAGCGCCGCCAGCCCGCTGGGCATGATGGGGCGGCCCACGCCGTTAATGCGCTCGTCCTGCGAGAGGATATCGAGGGTGGCGCGGAACTGTGCCACCTCGTAATCCAGCGCCAGGGCCAGCACATGGCCGTTGCTGCGCTGCTGCTCCACCACCGTATCGCCCTGGTACTTGCTGGCGTTGATACGGATGCCGTACTGGCCCTCGTCGCCAAAGCGCCGGCCCACATCGGCATGGCTGTGCCAGAGGCTGTCGGACGTGCGGCCGACGGTCAGCCTGGCGACCTCCTCATTGGCGCGCTTGGGGGCGATGTTGATGACACCGCCGACCGAGCCATTGGGCGACATGCCAAACAGCAGCGCGCCCGGGCCCTTGATGACCTCGATGCGGTCCACATACTCGGTGCGGACCCGGTAGTTGGGCGCAATGCCGTAGATGCCGTCAAAGGCGATTTCGCCGGAGTTGCCTTCCCAGATCGGAAAGCCCCGGATGTAGAGGTTGTCCACATTGCCGCCGGGCAGCACGGTGTAGCGCACCGAGGGGTCACGGTTCACGGCCTCGGCAATGGTGCTGGCCTGCTGGTCGCGCACCGCTTGGGCGGTGTAGCTGGTGGTGCTGAAGGGGGCATCCATATTGCTGGTATTGCCCAGCACCCCCAGGCGCACGCCCTTGGCCACTTGGCCACCGGCATAGGGCGCGGGCAGCAGGTTGACGTACTGGTCGCCGGCAGACACGGTGACCACGGGCAAGGTGTGGTCCTGCACTGGTGCAGGGCTGGGCGCCGCTGCGGGCATCGGCTCCAAGGTCAAGGTGCCGCCTGCAATGCGGCCCTGCAGGCCGCTGCCCTGCAGCAACTGGGCCAGGCCCTGTTGCAGCGCATAGCGGCCACTGAGCGCCTGCGACTGCCGGCCTTGCACCAGGTCGGAGGCATAGGTCAGCTGCAGGCCGGCCTGGCGTGCAAACTGGCTCAGTGCTGTGGCCAGCGGCTGTGCGGGAACCTCCAGGCTCAGGCTTTGTGCGGCGGCGATCTGCAGTTGCAGGCCCAAGGTCAGGGCCGCACAGGCCCGGGCGATGGCCGAGCGGCGGCGCAAACCAAAAGAAGCGGCGGAAGAAGGCGCTGGGGCAAGGGGCATAAATGCTTTCAGAAGGATCAAACGGATGGCCTAAGACCGTCGCCTGGTGGCTGGGGCAGATGCGCTGCACCGATGCCCAGACTGGTCTTCTGACAGCAAATACGAAGCAGGCCACAAAACCCTGAAAAATAAAATCAGCGCTTTGCCCGCAGGCTGATCAGCAGGGCGCCATCGGCCTGGGTCTTGACCTGCACCGGCGCCAGCTGCGGCAGGCTGCGCAGCCAGCGCTCGGCCAGCACGATGCGCACATGGCCGCTGATGGCCAGCTGCGCGGCGCCCGCATCAATCTGCAGCGGGCGGCTGCTGTAGCGGCCCAGGCGCGCAACCACCTGTCCCAGCGGCTGCTGGTCAAACACCAGCTCCCCATCGCGCCAAGCGGCAGGCCTGGCCTGGGGCTGTGCCTGCCAGGCGGCCTCGCTATCCGCCAGTGGCACCTGCAGCGATTGCTGTGCTTCCAGCACGATTTGCTGGTCGCTGCCCAACCGCTCGACCCGCACCTGGCCCGATTCCACCTGCACCAGCACCGCATCGGCCTCCAGCTCTACGCCAAAGCGCGTGCCCAGCACGCGGATGCGCACGGGCCCGGCCTGCACGACAAAGGGCCGGCTGGTATCGCGCGCCACACTGAAGAAGGCGGCGCCTGCCAGAAGCTGGGCCTCGCGGATGCCAGCGCGGTAGCGCAGTTCCACATGGCTAGCGGCATCGATGCGCAGCTGGCTGCCATCGGGCAGATCCAGGCTGCGCTGCATGCCGGTGCCACTGGCCAGGCGGCCTTGCCACAGCAGGCGCTGCTGCCACAGCTGCCAGCCAGGCCAGCCCACGCAGGCCAGGCCTGCTGCGCCCAGCAGCGCACCCAGCGCGCCTCTGCGCCGGCGCCGGGCCGCTGCCTGCCGCGTGCCCTGTGCATCGCCTCGCCAGCGCAGCAGTGCGGCCTCCAGGCAGGCGTCGGCCTGCATCAGGTCGCGCTCCACCGTGTTCAGCGATACCTGCAGGCTGCGGGCAATGTCGGCATGGGTCTGGCCCTGCAGGCGGTGGGCCAGCAAGGCGGTTTGCATGCGTGCGGGCAGCGCGGAAATCACCTGGGCCACCAGATCCAGCGCCTGGCGGTACATGGCCTGGTCGGCCACATCGCTGGCGCTGGGGGGCTGCAGCTGTTGCCAATCCTGCAGGCTGCGCTGCTGCACACCGCGTTGGCGCAGGTGGTCCAGCGCCAAGTGCTTGGCGGTGGCAAACAGGTAGGCCCGGGCGGCCTCTTGGCTGGCGGAGCTGCCATCGGGCAGCTGTGCGGGCGCAGCGGCCAGGCGCAACCAGGTCTCCTGCACCAGGTCATGGGCTTCGTCGCGGCTGCCGGTCTTGCCGGTCAGGTAGGCCAGCAGCTGCGGCTGGTGGGTGCAGAAAAGGGCATGCCAGCGCTGGGCGCTCCAGGGGGCAAGAGAGGATGGCATGGCAGTGGCAAGGGGTTGAAGACGAGAATGACAATCATTCTAGTTTCTGGCCCTTAGCCTTTGTGCGGCCATGCCCGCCCAGCGGGGTGCAGGCGCGGGTACGGCCTGCTAACGGGACGAGTCGGGCAGGCTCAGCTGGCCGCTGCCGGGCCGGGCATGCTGGCCAGCTCGGCTAAATGGGCGGCCGAGATGGGCTCCAGCTCGGCATAGTTGCCGTATATGCGGGGGGCGCCCTTGGCCTGCTCCAGTGCGGCTTCGGCTTGCTGGATCCACTCGTCCACCGTCTGGTGGTACTTGGCCAGGCTGGCAATGCCCACGCTCACGCTGATCTGCACATCGGGCCAGTCGCGCAGGCGGCGGTTGAGCGCCTGGCTATGGATGCGGTCGGCAATCTGGTTGGCAATGTCCAGGTTCACGCCGGACAGCAGCACGGCAAAGGAGTCGCCACCAAAGCGGCAGGTGGCGTCGCCGGGGCGCACGCAGGTGCGCAGGGTATTGGCCACCGCAATGATCACCTCGTCCCCGGCGGTTTCGCCGTGGCGGCTGTTGAGTTCGCGGAAACCATCCACATCCACTACCAGCAGAAAAGCGGGAATGTCCTTTTGCTTGGCATAGGCGAAAAGGCGCGTCGCCAGATCTTGCCAGTACATGCGCCCGAAAAAGCCGGTCATCGCATCCACGCGCCGCATCACGGTCAGCATCTGCTCCTTGTGGGCCAGGGTCTGGAGCAGATGCCCCGTGGCCATGCCTTGCATGGCCAGGTACAGCGCCACGGCCAGCAGGCTGCCAATGATGGTGAAGGTGCTGGTGCTGTGCTGGATGTCAAACGAGGTCAGTAGTCCGGTAACGGCCAGGCCTGCGATGGCCCCGGCGATAGCCAGCACGGCATGGCGGGCACTTTGCATGGCGTAGGTGCAGTGGATCAGCACCATCAGCATGATGGCACTGGTCAGCAGATGGAAGTGGACCAGGGCAACCCATACGCCCACCACCAGGCCATCGACAAAAGCCAGGATGACGTCGTTGACGTCGGAGTTGCCGTTGCGGCGAGTCAGCCAGCGGGACAACAGTGGCCAGACCAACAGGGGCAGGGCAACGGCCAGCCAGATGGGCCAGGAGGCATTGCGCTGCCACAGCGCCCCGGCGGCGGCCAGCGCGCAGGCCGACAAGAAAACAATGCGGCCCCAGTCGCTGCGCTGCTGGGTGCTGTCCAATCTGATATACGCCATGTATAGCCTCTCTTCCCCGATGAGTAATCCGTTCCGATCTTGGAGCCAAGGCTTCTCAATGTTACCTATTGATACTCATGTCGTCAGTATGAGGCCGGACTATGGGCAAAACAAGCGGCCGGGGTGTTGTTACATTTCCTGAAGGTTTTTGTCAACAGTGGCGGGATGAGAGTGGCCATCCACATCGCTGCCAGCAAAGGCGGCTACCCAGGGCCAAGGGGCGGCAGGCCACCGCAATGCCCGTGTTTACCAAGCGGGTAATGGCAGGGGCAGAGGGCAGGCGGCAGGCGCTGTGGCGGTGGCGGTGGCGGTGGCTGCTGGGGTGGGCGCTGGCCCTGCGTGCCGGGCCGCTGCCGCAACGCCCTTTAAGCCTGGTGGGGCAGGTGCGGGCCTTTGGGCAGGGGAATGCGGGTGACGAACTTGCTGCACTTGGTCGCAAAGTAGGTTTTGACATTGCGCACATTGCCCTGCGAGGTAAACAGCTTGTGGGTCAGCGCCAGGTAGCCGGGCATGTCATGGGCATAGACCACCAGCACAAAATCGGGCCCGGGGCTGACCCGCCAACATTGCTGCACATGGTCATGCTGCAGCACGGCGGCCTCAAAAGCGTCAAGCTCTTCGGCACCTTGCCGGTCCAGGCTCACTTCCACCAGCGCATGCAAACCAAAGCCCTGTACCCGGGCCAGCACATCGGGCGACAGAATGGCGACCTCGGCGGCAACCATGCCGATCTCTCGCAGCCGCTTGATGCGGCGCAGGCAGGTGGGCGGGGAGACATGGACCTGGTCGGCCAGCGCCTGGTTGCTGACCGAGGCATCCTTTTGCAGGGCATCGAGCAGCTGCAGGTCGATGATATCCAGTGTGAATTCGTTCAAATTATCAGTCACTATGAAATTTTATTTCAATGAATATTAATTGAGAAATATTATTTCAAAAAATCATAAAAATGGAAAGAAAATAAAATGCGTACCTGTCTACACTGCAGCCATTGTTGATCAAGGAGTGAAAGCTATGTGCGGCATTGTTGGTGCAGTCTCAACGCGCAATATCGTCCCGGTGCTGGTCCAAGGCCTGCAGCGCCTGGAGTACCGGGGTTATGACTCCTGCGGCGTGGCCGTGCATGAGGCGAGCCTGGATGGCCGCCAGCCCGGCGGCCTGCGCCGAGCCCGCAGCACGGCCCGGGTGTCCGAGCTGATGGAGCAAGTGGCCAGCGAGCAGCTGCAAGGCGCGACCGGCATTGCCCACACACGCTGGGCCACGCATGGCGCGCCTGCTGTGCACAATGCACACCCGCATTTCAGCGTCGGCCCAGGCGTTGCCGATACGCAGGCCGTAGGCCGGGTTGCCCTGGTTCACAACGGCATCATCGAAAACCACGAAGCCTTGCGCGCCGCGCTGCAAGCCAAGGGCTACCAGTTTTCCAGCCAGACCGACACCGAAGTGATCGCCCACCTGGTGGACAGCCACTACGACGGTGACCTCTTCAGCGCCTTGCAGCAAGCCATCAAGTCCTTGCGCGGTGCCTACGCGATTGCGGTCATGCACAAGGACGAGCCACACCGCGTGGTGGGTGCGCGTGCGGGCTCGCCGCTGATTCTGGGCGTGGGCAACAACGAGAACTTTCTGGCCAGCGATGCCATGGCCCTGGCTGGCGTGACCGACCAGATCGTCTATCTGGCCGAAGGCGATATGGTCGACCTGCAGATTGGCCGCTACTGGGTGGTGGACCAGGCGGGCAAGACCCTGGATGCCGCTGACCGCCCGGTCAAGACCGTGCATGCCCACAGCGGCGCGGTGGAGCTGGGCCCCTACCGCCACTACATGCAAAAAGAGATTTTCGAGCAGCCGCGCGCCATTGCAGAGACGCTGGAAGGGGTGCAAAGCGTGGTGCCCGAGCTGTTTGACGGGGTGGACGGCGCCGCTGCCTGGCGGGTGTTCAAAGAGATCGACGAGGTGCTGATCCTGGCCTGCGGCACCAGCTACTACAGCGGCTGCGCTGCCAAATACTGGATCGAAGGCCTGGCGGGCATCCGCTGCAATGTGGAGGTGGCCAGCGAGTACCGCTACCGCAAGAGCGTGCCCAATCCCAAGGCCCTGGTGGTCACCATCAGCCAGTCGGGCGAGACGGCCGACACCCTGGCTGCGCTGCGCCACGCGCAAAGCCTGGGCATGACCCACACCCTGACCATCTGCAATGTGGCCACCAGCGCCATGGTGCGCGAGTGCAAGCTGAGCTATATCACCCGCGCGGGCATGGAGATCGGTGTGGCCTCCACCAAGGCCTTCACCACGCAGCTGGCGGGCCTGTTCCTGCTGACCTTGGCCTTGGGCCAGAGCAAGGGCCATATCACCGAGGCGCAATCCGATGCCTACCTGGAGAAAATGCGCCACCTGCCCGTCGCCTTGCAGGCCGTGCTGGCGCTGGAGCCCCAGGTGGTGAGCTGGGCCGAGGACTTTGCACGCAAGCCAAACGCGCTGTTCCTGGGCCGTGGCATCCACTACCCCATCGCACTCGAAGGGGCCCTCAAGCTCAAGGAGATCAGCTACATCCACGCCGAAGCCTACCCCGCCGGCGAGCTCAAACACGGCCCGCTGGCGCTGGTGGACAGCGAGATGCCGGTGGTCACCGTCGCCCCCAACGACGAGCTGCTGGAAAAGCTCAAAAGCAATATGCAGGAAGTGCGCGCGCGCGGCGGTGTGCTCTATGTGCTGGCCGATGCCAACACCAATATCGAAAACGCCGAAGGCATGCATGTGATCCGCATGCCCGAGCACTACGGCGTGCTCAGCCCCATCCTGCATGTGGTGCCGCTGCAGCTGCTGTCGTACCACACGGCCGTGGCGCGCGGCACCGATGTGGACAAGCCGCGCAACCTGGCCAAGTCGGTGACGGTGGAGTAAAGCCGCTCCCGGGGCAAGCCGCGCTGTCCTGGGTAATCAAAGTCGTAAACACGCAGATAAAGTCTCACACAAGCCCTCAGCGTTTATGCGGCTTCGCTGTCACATTTGATGTGACAGCAACGTCGCAAACCCGCTCTGGGCGCGGTCTGGCCTTGCGGGATGCTTCATCGCAGTGAGACTGTTGCTGCCTCAAATGCACAGGCTGTATTGAGTGCCATTTTCATCGCTCTTGCTCTGGTCGGATGCAGGTGATTCCAAGCATGAGAAGCCGATTGGAATTGCACCCGGTTGGCTGATGTGTGGGTCTGGAGCAGCCCCATTGATCTGAGCACAGCAGCGCTCATTTAATTAAGCGGATGGACAGGTTCTTACCCTGAGTGAAACGCGCTGGTTTATCTAGCGGCCGGTTGGTATAAGTCAGGCTACCTCCTGATGGTCTGGCAGGAGCGTTGCAAAAGTAGTTTGTCTGAGCTTTTGCCATCGAATGTTGCTTAAACCAGAACGCAGATGCACGCCTGGCCAGCGCAACAGATTCCTGGATTTACCATGGTGCCCGGCGATGGATTCATTCGGCCTTGTGCAAGCCGTTGATAAAGAGGGGCGATCTGCAAAACGCCTTGTTTTATCCTGAACGCGGTCTCGGGCGATTCACTCCATCCTATTGGGCGCGAGGACTGCAGAGGATCCCTAGTAATAAAGTGTATGGATTGAATGCAGCTAGACTCACCTCGACTTAGCGCAGATGAACCAAGATTGGGCCGATCAGGCGGTCGCCATACATCTGCAATGCTGCCCATAATCTTTAGGGATCCTCTGCAAACCCCTCGCCCAGTGGGATGGACGCGGATCGGGATGAGCCGCAAGGCGTCTTTTGCAGTCAAGCCATAGCTATTGACAAGGCAGGCAACGCAGCGGATAGCCCGCGTTCTGACCAAGTCCGGGAGATTTGCAGAGGGTCCTTAAGGCTATTTTTGGATCTCACCATGATTTCTACAAAGACATGCCGCATGCACGCGCTCATAAAATTTTCTCTTGTGCTCTTTGGCTGGCTTGGCCTCGGAGGATTGCAAGCGGCGCACGCGGACAGCGCTAATCTGACGATGTCCAAAAGCGGGCCAGCCAATGCATTGGCTGGAGATGTCATCACTTATCAGCTGGTTGTCGGTAACAACGGGCCGGATGCAGCAAACGGTGCAGCAGTGCGCGATGCCTTGCCTTCAGGGCTCACGGCACTGAGCGCGACCTGCTCTAACGCTATCAATGGGGCTGTCTGTCCGACTCCCGGCAATATCAGCATCGCGGGCAACATACTCACTACCCGTATTCCGACCTTGCCGCCTGGTGGACAGGTGACCTTCGGCGTCGACGCATCCATTCCGTTTTCAAGCAGCAGCAGCTACTCTAATACAGCTACCGTGACTGTGCCCTCTGGTGTGACCGAAACCAATCCAAGCACTAACTCGTCAACCATCGGCACTTCAGTGCGTCGTCTTTCCATGGACTTGGCAGTCACGCTCTCCGGCGGGTCGACCTCTTTCACGGAAGGGGTGCCGATGACGTACACAGCGACGTTCAGCAATAGGAGTGGAGACACCTTACCTGGCGGCGGCGGCTTCAGCTTTAGGCTGACAGCCCCCCTGGTGAGTCTCGCTAACCTCACTTTTACTTGTGTGGATGCCATTGGCACCAATTGCCCTGCCAATCCAGCAGGGGGGGCGCTGCCAACTATGCCGCCAGGCAGCAGCTTCACCACCAGCGTTACCTTTACGCCGACCAGTAACCCCAATCGCTGCTCGTCCAATCCTGAGGCCAGTACCAGTATCACCATCCAGCCAAGTATTAGCGTGCCCTTTGGTGTTACGGATACCAACAACGGCAACAATCAAACAACGACCCACAGCACGGGGCGCGTCTCCAGTGCCCCGTGCCCGGTGGTTGTGGGCAGCAAGAGTGGCCCGAGTGCGCTGGATTTCAGCGGTGCCTTGCAGAGTTACACGATCGTGCTGACCAACCAGGGGCCGGGTCCGGCAGATGGCTGGAGGATTGATGACACCGTGTCAACCGGGGGCAACTACACCGCCTTCAACCTGCGCCTGAATCCGCAGTCCTATACCTGTACCACGAGCTGGGGAGACGCGTGCCCTGCGGTGGTGCTGCAAAATCCGCAACTGGGTAACGGCAACTACAGTCTGTTCAATAACGTTGCCATACCGCGATGGCCCGAGGCCGGCGTTGTGACGCTCACCATCCTCGTCAAGCCCAGCTTGGTTTCGCCGCTGCCTTGCGGCCCCAACGACTCGTCGGTGAGAGTGACGAACGCGGTGTATGGTACAGCTAGTACTTTTGCAGGAGGCAACAGATCCCTGCTGGGTAGCACATCGGCATTCAATGCCTCGATTGGCATACCCCAATGCCCGACTGCAGATCTGCAATTAACCCGTACCGGCCCTGCCACTATCTCCCTCGGGGAGCCCATGCAGCCTTATGCGCTGACGGTGACCAATCTCGGACCGGACGCGGCCAACGGCGCATCGATCGACGACACGCTCAGCAGTTCGAGCTTCGTAGTCTTGTTTTCTCAAACCACAGTGACTTGCCAGGCCACAGGCGGTGCCGTATGCCCCGTGATGCCTGCGCCATCGGCTGCGCCAGGCATCCGTGTCACCCTGCCTGCCATTCCGCAGTTGCCCGCTGGGGGCTCGGTCACCTTCTCCTACAGCGGTGGTGTGCCCCTACTCAGTGGAAGCGCTTGCCCAGCGTCCAATGTGACGGCCAATTTTGGCGGCACTGTGAGAGCGCCTACCGGCGTAACTGATCCTAATAGCGCCAACGACCGCGCGAGCACCCCGTTGACATCCATTGCCTGTGCGGTGCTTTCGGTAAACAAGCAAACCTCCAGCAACAATCCGCGACTCGGCGATCCATTGACCTACACCATCAACGTAGCCAATGCCAGTCCCGGTGCCGATGCTGCGGGACGTGTCATCAGCGACGCGCTGCCGGCGGGTTTCACTTATAGCGGTGGCGCATCCTGCGCCGTTGTCTCTGGCGCTGCGGTCTGCGGGCTTGTGGACTATGACCCCGCCACACGCACCATCAGCAGTACGATCGGATCTTTGCCTGCCAATTCGTCTTTGCGCCTGGTGATTCCGGGTCTGGTCACCCAGCCTGGCAGCTGGGTCAATACAGCCTCCGTACCTGTCAATGGTGGCTCTTTTGGCAGCCCGCTGCCAGATTCAGCCACCAGCACCATCAGCTTTCTGACCCGAGGGGTGGACCTGGGGCTCGAAAAGCACGGACCTGCTCTCTACACGCCCAGTCGTCCCATCAGCTATACCCTCATCGCCACCAACTACGGCGATGCTGTCAGCGGGGCCATCGTGACCGACACCGTGCCCAGTGCATTGACGAACGTTACCTGGTCCTGCCTGGGGGTCAATGGCGCCAGCTGCGACGCAGCTGCGGGAAGCGGCAATGTGATTGAGGTGACCGGCAGCTTTCCCCAAGGGGGCTCTACCAGTGGGAAAATGGTGATCACCGTCCAAGGTACGGTGGATGCAGCCAGCTCCTTGCCCATCACCAATACCGCCCAGGTCGCCCCACCAGCAGGTCTGGTCGATGTGGAGCCGGGCAATAACAATGCATCCATCACTAGCGAGCTGCTGGTTCCTCCTGCGGCCGACCTCTCGATCAGTAAGTCGGCAAGTGAGGCTTTCTTTACCCCTGGGGCCGCAACCCCTTTGCGCTATACGGTCACCGTCAGCAACCATGGGCCGGATTCCACCTCTGCCGCCTTGAGCGAGCTGCCCGTGGCACATCTGAGCCTGCTGAGCTGGACCTGCAGCGCAAGCGCGAGCGCGCGCTGTGCTGCCGCGAGCGGCACGGGCAGCCCCGATGGTGCATCGTTTGATCTGGCAGCGCAGTCTCATGTGACCTTCCATATCGAAGCGAGCATTGATGCGGCCGCCACAGCTGCCGTGGTCAACCAGGCCAGCGTGGTGGGCGTTACGCCCGACCCCGATCCTGCCAACAACAGCGCCGAGGCCACAGTGCGCCCGGGCCTGGCTCCCGGCGTGGTCAATCTGTCGTTGACAAAAAATGTCACCCCCAGCGTCTACAACGTTGGTACGACGACACCCGTCACCTATACGCTGTATGTCCAGAACATCGGCAATACAGCAGTGAACAATGCTGTCGTGCAGGACACGCTGCCCGCAGGGCTGAGCTTTAGCCAATGGACTTGTGCTGCCAGCTTGGGCAGTTGCTCGGCCTCCGGCCTGCCCGATGCGGATGGCAACTTGCACGACCTTGTTTCCCTGGCTCCCAACGGCACGGCAACCTACACCTTCACGGCTATGGTGGCTAGCAGCGTGACCGGGAATCTGACCAATTCAGCCAGCATAACGCCACCCTCAGGTGTGACCGACAGCGACCTCGGCGACAACCAAAGCAGCAGCACCATCAGCCCGCAAGGTGTCCCGCAAGCGGATTTGCATATCAGCCAGACGGTATCTCCTGACAGCTACACCCCCTATGGTGAGACCCCTGTCACCTACACCATCGAGGCCGGCAACAATGGACCCTCCAGTGTCACGCAAGCGTTGATCTCAAGCCTGGCAGATGCGGGCCTGACCGTGGACCGCTGGACCTGCACAGCAGCTGCTGGCGCCAACTGTCCTGCCAGCGGCAGTGGCCCCTTGCAGAATCTGTCGGTTGATCTACCCGCAGGATCAACATTGCGCATTGTTCTCAGTGCCCACATTGCGGCAAATGTGCTGGGCGACATCAAGCAGACCTTAAGCATTGCGCCTCCGTCGGGAACCACCGACCCTCTGGGTAACAACAACAGCGAGAGCACGGTGGTCACCCAAAACGCCATTCCGGTGGATCTGGGCGTCTCTGTCGTCTCCAGCGTCCCCAGCTACTTCACGGGCCAAAGCACGGCTGTGGACTACACCATTACCGTGAGCAATGCGGGGCCCGGTGCTGCCATCCATGCCACGCTTACCGACGTGCTCCCCCCCAACATGACGGTGACGGAGTGGCAATGCCAAGCGTTGAGCGGGGTGGCCTTGTGCCCGACGCCAGACAGCGCTACCGGTGATCTCCTGGACATTCCCGTCAACCTGGATGCCGGATCCAGCCTGAGCTTTACCGTCCGTGCCGTGGTCGATGCCGCAGCGGTTGGCACGCTCACCTACATGGCCAAGATCACCGAGCCAGCAGGAACGAATGACGTCAATTACAGCAATAACCTGAGCACCGTCGACATAACGGGCATGGCTCCTCCCGAAGGGACCTCGCATATAGATGTCAGCACGCAGAAAACGGCGAGTTTGACCCAGTACACGCCAGGCCAGAGCGTTGCCGTACGCTACACCGTGGTTGTTGGCAATACCGGTCCGGATGCGGCCAATGGCAACACCCTGACTGACGTTCTGCCCACGGGCATTGCCGAAACTGGTGTTGTCTGTACCGCCTCTGGCGGAGCCGTCTGCCCAGCGCTGCTGTCCCCTCTTGGCCGGGCCAGCTCCCTGAATGGCGTGGTGTTCGACCTACCCGTGGGCGGCACGCTTACGTGGGCACAGGATGCCGTCATCGCCGCCAGCGCCACGGGGGATTTGACCAGCACCAGCACAGCGAGCGTGGCAACGGGTGCGGTCGATAGCCACCCTGAAAACAATAGCACCAGCGTCAGCATCCGAGCTACGGGTTCATCGCCTGTGGCCATACCCATGTTGCCGCCGCATCTGTTGGTTTTGCTGGGGCTGGTGCTTGCGATGCTGGCAGGCAGGCATTTGCAATACCCGCGGCGCTGATGAAAATGCGAATGACCATCCATGCAAAGCGCGCTGCCAGCCAAGGGCAGTGCGAGGTGGAAACGGAAAACTCCAGCGGTGAGGGCCGATGCAATCTTGAGCGCGATCCGATCCGTTCGTTTTGCATGGGCGCTGATAGCTGGGGGCCGCTTCGTGCTGAGGCGGCTACTCCGGCAAAGACTTTTAAGTACTGATTCCCCGTGCTGGGCTCTTTGTTGGGCCGCACCAGTTTGCGTGGGGGCCGGACACTTTAGAGCCGCTGGTATGTTGACAGGTGTCGGGGTGAGGGCCCTCTGCAAAACTCCCTGCCGTGGTCTGAACACGGTCTCGGGCGATCCGCTGCGTTGTCTTTCTTGTCAATAGCGACGGCTCGACCGCAAAAGAGGCCTTGCGCCTCATCCCGATCCGCGTCCATCCCGCTTGGCGAGGGTTCTGCAGCGGATCCCTAAGTGGTGTCATTAAGTCTCCCCGGGCTTGGCGGTCTCCTGTCCTGGCGTTACGGATGTAGCCAGCGAGCCGCGTCGGCATCCGCTGCGCCGTTCGGGTCCGGGAGCGCGCCATGCGCCATGTGGGCCAACAAAGACCGACCTTCTGTGCTTTGCAGTCCCCTCCATGCGGCAGCTGCAAGGCTGCTGCCCGATCGCAATGCCGGTCGCGGCACGCGCACCCACCCTCTCGTTCCATAGGTCTTCGCCCCGCATTTTGACAGGGATCAAAGCGGTGGCTTGTTTATAGAAATTGTTGTAAATAAGTCAATCTGTCAGTGATAAAAACTATGTTAACAATTGGACTGATTGGCCAGCGGGGCACAAAGTTACACTCCGACTGCAGATTCCATCGATGAAAAATAAGAAGTGATAGAAAAAAATTATTCTCAAATTTGCCGCTGTTGGAGCCTGATGGCGTGCGACGAGAGGGTATTCATTTTTGGCCTGCCCACGGAGGCTGAAAAGAATCAGCTGCCGCCATCCGTGCGGGGCAGGTCATCGGTTTTTTAAGGCGTTTGTCTGGTGGGTGGCGCATGCCAGGCCTGTGCATTGATGGCATGTTTTATCGCCAAGATCAGGCAGAAAAGGTTTTCATTCAAGAGGTAAAGGGTTTTAGTGCTGGTGGCTGCTGTGTCAATGAATGGTGCCAATAACTTTTCAAATATATCGTTTTATTGATTATTTATCTAAATATTAAAACTCAGTCCATCATGCGCAAAAAAACGCTTTCTCGTCTTCAGCTGGTATTCCCCTTCTTGGTGGGTGCACGGTGTTCTTCTTGCCCACCCCTCCATCGGTCTGGTGGTTCGCTGCGGCAAGTTCTCCACAGGGGCTTTACCTTGATCGAGGTGATGATCGTGGTGGCGATTATTGCGATCCTTGCAGCCATTGCTATTCCCAGTTACCAGGAATATATCAAGCGCGGTCAAATCGTGGATGGGCTGGTGCCGTTGGCGGATATGGGTGGGAAGCTGGAGCAGTATTTTCAGGATAACCGTACTTATGTTGGTGCCTGTGTGTCGAATACGGTAGCACCAGCGCCTACGGATACCGTCCGTTTTAAATACATTTGTTCATTAGATGTGAAGACCTATACCGTGACTGCGGAAGGTCGCGGCAGCATGGATGGGTTTGTTTTCACACTCAACCAGCAAGGCCAGCGCGCCACCACCGGCACGGGATCAGGCTGGACAGCCGGCAGCAACTGCTGGTCGGCCCGCAAGGATGGGAGCTGCTGATGCTGCATGGTGTGGCGATCACGCCTCGGCGAGCGCATGGCTTTACCTTGCTGGAATTGCTGGTGGGCATTGGCATCATCGCCTTCTTGCTGCTGATGGCGATGCCCGGCATCCAGGTTTATTTGCTGGACACCAAGATCCGCGCGGCGGCCCAGGCCTATTACGACGGCGCACAGCAGGCGCGCTCGGAGGCGCTGCGCCGCAATACCGATGTGACCCTCAGTCTGACCAACTCCAACCAGGGCTGGTCTATCGCTGCCGGTGGGATCGAAATCGCGCTCAAGGCGCCGGAGTCCGCCGCCAAACTGACGGTCACCGCCTCGACCACGGACGTGAGCTTCAACGGCTTGGGCAATGCCTCGGCGGCGAACACCGTCAAGTTCATGCCGGGAGACAGCAGCCAGTGTCTGGCCAGCGGCCCGCAGCGCTGTCTGCAGGTGCAGGTATCGCAGGGCGGCCAGGTGCGGCTTTGCGATCCCAGCATCACCACCGCAGGAGACAACCGCAAATGCTGAGTACTTCCTATATAAAGCGGCAAACGCGCTTGCCAGTACAGGGGCCAGGCGCCCGCCCGCAGCGCGGGATGATGCTGATCGAGGCCATGGTCTCCATCCTGCTGCTGATGCTGGGGATTTTGGGCATTGCGGGGCTCACGGCCAAATCCACGGCACTCAGCGGCCAGGCGCAGTACCGCACCGAGGCGGGCATGTACGCAGAGCAGATCATCCAATTGGTGTCGCTGAATGTGGACCGCAGCTCGCCCACGGCATTGGCGCAATCGCTCGAAGCCTTTGCGCACCAAGCGGATGGTACCGAGCGCTGTAGCTACAGCGGCAGCGAACTGAGTGATAGCTCAGAGCTGGGCAAGGTGCTCAAAGCGGCGCGCGGTGAATCGGCCAACCCCTTGGTGGGCCTGCCAGGCGCCACCGCCAGCGGCCAGCAAGTGATGGTGGAAACCGACAACCACCTCAACCGGGTGACGGTGCGGTTGTGCTGGCAAGGGCCCAGCGACGCGGCCAAACGCATCTACGAAATACAAGCATTCGTGCACTAGAAAAAAACCACCCAGGGAGGGCCATTGCCATGAAAGTTTACGCACCACGAAGGCCGCCGCCGCATGGGCGCATGCAGGGTTTTACGATCATCGAAATCATGATCGGGCTGGCCATCGGCTTGCTGACTTTGTTGGCCATCTACAAGCTGTTTTCCACCTCCGAGGGGCGGCGCCGCACGACTGCTGCCGTCAGCCAGGCGCAAACGGCAGGAGCCTTGGCGCTGTTTGCGATTGAGCGCGACATCCGCTCGGCCGGCCTCGGCTTTGCGGGTATGGATCCGGCCTACCTGGGCTGCGATGTACAAGCCTACAAGCGCACCGGCCGCGACCCGGCCCAGTACACATTCCCGCTGCTGCCGGTGCAAATCGTCAACGGCAATGAGTTGCGTGTGCTGACCGGCTCGTCGGCCAATATGTTTATCGGCGCGCGCTACAGCGCCAGTGCCAGCGGCGTTTTCACGATGGAGCGCAGCAATGCCGGGTTTCAGGCCGGTGATGTGGTGGTGGGGACCAGTGATACCGATCCCAAAAAGTGTTTGTTGATGGAAGTGACGGCCGGCGCGGGCTCGTCCATCACCGGGCCGGGTGGTGCGGCTGAGGATGACCCCAGCGTGCGCCACATGACCAGTGGCTACACCAGCTTTTACACCGGTGCGTCCCTGACGCCGGAGCGCAATGGCGGCTCTTTCGTCGACATGCTCGATGGCGCCGCCACCAGCCTGGGCGAGGGCTGGCTGTTCAGCCTGGGCAACCAGCCGACTCGCAACGTATGGCGGGTGCAGGACAACCAGCTGATGCGCTACAACTTTCTCGACGAGACCGATACCAAGAGCGTGGCCGTTGCCGAGGACGTGCTGCAAATGGTGGCCGAATATGGCTTTGACAAGGATGGCAACGGAAAGGTCGACAAAGACAATGAATGGACTTCCTTCAACGTGGAGTCCGGATCCACCCCAGCTGTATCCAACATGGAGCGCCTGATGGCGGTGCGGGTCGCGATTCTTGTGCGCAGTTCGCAGTATGAGCGCGACGCGGTCACAGCAGCAGCGCCCAAGTGGGCCAATGGCAGCAAGGATTTTGAGATGGGCACCGGTGACGAATGGCCGCACTACCGTTACCGCGTTTATGAAAGCGTGATCCCGCTGCGCAACACGATTTGGGGACAACAACAATGACCAAGCACCCTCTGCCTCGCCTTGCGCGGCTATCGGCCAATCGTGCGCCAGTGCGCGTCCAGCAGGGCGTGACTTTGCTGGTTGCCCTGGTCGTGCTGCTGGTGATGACGATCACCGGCCTGGCCCTGGTCCGCACCAGCACCTTGGGCGCCGGTGTGTCGGGCAGTCTGGCACTCAAGCAGGCGGCGACTTCTGGCGCCGATCTGGGGCTGGAGACCGGGCTGGCCAAGTTGGAGGCATTGTCCGCAACGGGTACCAGCGCACTGGATGGCAACAGCGTGGGTTACTTCGCCAGTGTGGATCCCAAGCTGCCTGCCAAATCCTTGGACTGGGGCAGTGCCCCTGTCGCCGCCGCCAGTGATCCGCTGGGCAACGAGGTGCGCTATCTGATTCACCGGCTCTGCCGGAGCGCCGGGGCGATCAACGCTGCGGGGCAAAGCTGCGTCATGCCCCAAGGCGATGGCTGTTCAGGCTCCAGCGAGTCCGTGGGCAGCGTCTCCAGCTGTACCCAGCGGCCCATGTACCGCATTACCGCCAAGGTGACCGGCCCGCGTGACACCGAAAGCTATGTGCAGATGAGCACCTACTAAAGCCTGCCCGGATCAGCATCCGGGCATGGTTGCGTGGGATCGGACAGAAAAAATTTAGACCAATAAGAGGAGTGCGAATAGATGAAAAATATAACTTTCGCAGACAGAGAGGGCCGCAAGGCAGGGGCGCGCGCTTGGCGTAGCCCGCTGCTGTGGTCGCTGGGTTTGGCGGCCTTGGTGGCCGGTGCGGTAAGCGGGGGCATGGCCATTGCCGATACCCCCCACAACCCGGTAGATATTGCCGATGTGCCGGTCAATACCTTTGCCAACCAGGACAAGCCCAATGTGATGCTGCTGATGGACACTTCGGAATCGATGAGGTGGTCTCACATGCCGGACGACTGGGACCCGGTCAATTACTCGGCGACCTTCTTCCCGGTGGGCTACAAGAGTTCGTTGTGCAACACCCTGTACTACAACCCCGCCGCCAAGTACGAGCTGCCAGCCCAGCCCGATGGCACGGCCTATGCCCAACCCATCTTTACCGGCGCCTGGATCGATGGCTACGACCATTCCAAAGGCACGGTGAACCTGGCCACCAGCTTCCAGGCCTACGACATCTCCACCCGTTTGCGGCAAGAGACCATCTACAACGACCCTGCGCAAGCGGCCTATTATTTTGAATGGGTGCCACGGGTAAGCGGGGTGATGCCTTCATTTGAAGGTGCCGATGTCACGGCCGGTGCCTGCAACAAGGTCAGCAACAGCGCCATCAAGGTCGACAACGGCAGCTTGCTGCTGAACCAGGCCAGCGCCAATATCAACATGGGCAGCACCACCGCACCCGATGGCTCCTGGATTCGTCGGGGCATCACGACCGCGGCGCAGCAACAGAACTTTGCCATCTGGTACAGCTTCTACCGCACGCGTATCAACATGGCCAAGTCTTCCATCAGCTTGGCCTTCAATGCGCTGGACAACAACTTCCGCGTGGGTTTCCTGACGGGCGCCAAACCCAATTCCAGCGTGTTCAAGTTCATGCCCGTCAAGGACTTCGAGAGCACGGACAAGGCGAACTGGTTGCAGTCGATCCAATCGGCGCCGACGGGCGGCAGCTCGCCCACCCGTGAAGCCCTGGCCCGCGTCGGGCGCTATTACGGTAACAAGAGTGACAGCATCAATGCGGCGATGAGCCCATTCGATGATCCCGTGGTCTCCGCCTGCCAGCGCCACTATGCCATCGTCACGACCGACGGGTATTGGAATACCGCCCAGGAAAGTACCCCAGGCAAAGGTGCTTTACAGCTCGATGGCACCACCTTGGTCGGCCAGCAAGATGGCCCCGACAGCGACCCGGCCTACAACCGGCCGCTGACCGGGCCCGATGGCCTGACCCCCCGCCCGATTTATGACGGCTCCACCAGCGGCTCCTTGTTTCGCCGAGACGCCAGCATTGGCTATGCCTGGAACGCCTGCGGCCTAGGCTGGCAAACCCTTGTTCCTGGCGGCGGCACCAAGACCGAGACGACCTACAAGAAGATCACCAAGAAAAGCGTGAAGACCCAGGCGGTGACCTATGGCACGGTGCTGGGCTTTTACAAGAGCACCTTGTGGACGGAGCAAAAGGCCGAGAAGAAAACGGGCTATGCCAATTCCATGCGCACCTACTGGAATGTGGCTGCCACCAAGATGGTCTACCAGCGCGTCTACAAGCACAAATACACCTGGAACGCCATCACCCAGAGCCAGTACCGCAATGCCATGAGAACGACCTGGGCCACCGAGAAGCAAGAGCCTTTTGGCAAGGCCGTGTACAAGCGGGTCGAGCAAAAGCGCTATTTCTACTCCTACATCAACCAGGCGATTGGCGAGATTCCGTTCAAGACCACGGACAAGAGCGTGTGCGAGCCCTATGGCTGCAACCTGGTCGGCAGTGACCAGTGGCAGCTGGTGAATGCCAGCTGTTCGCCCGGCATGGATGGCGACTACAAGGTCGAGTGCCAGACCAGCGAGGTGCCCACCAGCGCTTCGGTCTGCAGCAGAAATGGGCAGTTTGAGCCTGGCCAGGGCACCATTTATTGCGAAGGCAGCTCCGGTGTTTCTCCGATCAATGGGCCGGTGCCTGCCTGCGGCACGCTGCACCCGGCCTTGGCCGCCAGCGGCGTGAGCGCCAGCATGGTGCTGTTCAGCGGCTGCGACAGCAGCCACAGCGTGACCAGCTATGTGACCGATGCCCAGTGTGTGAACACCAGCCCGGTGGCACCGGACTTCAAGAAGTCGGTCTGTGCCAAAGAGCCGGTTGGATCAGCCGTTAATAACTTCTGCACGGCAGGTGTGAGTGGCAGCAACGTGTACACCACCTGTGGCCCCAAGGTGCCGACCACGCAGTTTGTCGACAGCTGCCCGGATCTGTCCAACACGGCGACCCAGATGGACAAGGTCTGCGGTGCTGCCCAGCAGTACTCCAGCACAGGCGTGCCAGCGAGCAGCTGTGTAGCGTCCACCTCGCCGACCATCGTGACCTGCGAGGAGCCCTATACGACCGCCTACGGAAGCGCTGCGGTCAACCCTGCCAGCTGCACCGGCGACAGGGTTTGCGAGATGAAGTACTCGGACTGGGGCTATGCCGCCAGCTGCACGCCGCAGTCGCCTTCTGCGGGCAACAACTGGACGGGGGTGGAATGCAGCTCCGGCGGCGGCACCTGCACGCCAGCCCCGGGTTCGCCGTCTTCCATGGTCAATGGCGCCGTGCAAAGCTGCACGGCGGCAGGTCCGTCGGCTGCCAATGGCTGCTTCCTGGTGACCTGTGAAGGCAAGACCACCGATCCGGTCGAGACCACGAGCTGTAGCACGACGCCAGGCCCCTCGGCCGGCAATGGCTGGGTAACCACCAAATGCGTGGCCAACAACCAGTACAACCAGCCAGTGCAAAGCTGCCCACAAACGGGTGCCGTGACGGATTGCAATCCGCAGAGCACCACCACGGACATGGCTTACGGCGCCTGCGTGGAATCAGGCCCGAGCAGCGACAACGGCTGGACCACGACGACCTGCGCAAAGGTGGAACAGGTGAACTACCTGAGCAGTGCGGCCGACTATGCCGCTTGCACGACGGGCACGGCAGCCAATGGTGTGGAAACCATCTGCGAGCAAGAGGGCCCCACTACCATCACCGTGCCGCAAGGCGAGGCCTGTGCGGCCGGCTACGATCCGCTGACCCACAAGGTCACGGTCTGCAATGTGGAGAGCAGCACCACCGTCTTCTCCGCCGATCAGCCAGCCAACTGCACAGCGCCCAGTTGTACACCAGTGCTGGGCAAGAAGAAGGTCTTCTCCGGCACGGCGACCACGCACCGCGTGAACCTGCTGGGCTCGACCGAGAGCACGCCCCAGCTGATCTCCACGGTGACGATCCCTGTGACGGATCTGGAATCGCCCGCGCAGTGCTACAGCGCGACAGAAGCCGCCGGCATGAGCTTGCCCGCCAATGGCCGCCCACTGCCAGCCAACACGGTGGTGTGGAGCAAACTGCCTGCTGCGCACCAGGCCTGCACCAAGCTGCCTTGCGATGCGGTGGAGCAAAGCACGGTCACGGGCGGCAGCCGCAACTCTCTGGCCGATGTGGCGCAGTACTACTACGGCACCGACCTGCGCCCCGAGCTGGCCAACCTGGTCAGGCCTGCGGGCACGGGTGCAGAAGATGACAAGGTGACCTGGCAGCACATGGCGACCTATGTGATCGGCATGGGCGTCTCGGGCACCTTGAAGTTTGACAAGGACTACAAGAACGGCGCGGGTGATTTTGCGGGCATCCGCAACGGCACCAAAACCTGGCCCGTGTGGCCTGCGCCGGGCGTCACCAACTACGAGCAGCCCCAGTCCATCGATGACTTCTGGCATACCGCCGTCAATGGCCGGGGGCTTTACTTCAGCGCCAACGATCCGCAGGCCATTAAATCGGGCCTGGGCCAGGTGTTTGCCGATATCCGTGCCGCCGTGGGCTCTGGCGCCGGTGTGGCGGTGTCATCGGCCGTGGTCGAAGCGGGCAACAACTTTGCCTTTGGCGCGCTGTACCGCAGCGGCCGCTGGTCGGGCGAGGTGCAAGCCTACGAGATCAATACGAGCTCGGGCGTGCGCAGCTTGATCCCCAGCTGGTCTGCCAAGACCAAGCTGGATACCCGCGATCTGGCCAGCGATGACCGCCGCATCTATTTCATGGATGGTGCGACCTTGAAGAACTTCAACTGGGCCAGCTTGGGCGGTTTGCAAAGCCACTTCAATGGCACGGCGGCCCAGGCGCTGCTGTCCCAGTACAGCCCGATGAGCGATACGCAAAAGACCGCAGCGCTGGGTGAGAACCTGGTGAAGTTCCTGCGTGGCGACCGTAGCAAGGAAGGCTATGTGCAAGGCGATGACACCAAGCTCTACCGCAGCCGTGAAAGCCGTCTGGGCGACATCATTGGCTCGCAGCCGCAGTATGTGGGCAAGCCCCAGCGCAAGTACCGCGATGCCGGCTATGCCGCCTTCCGCCTGGCGCAAAAGGACCGCCGGCCCATGGTGTACGTGGGCGGCAATGACGGCATGCTGCATGCCTTCTATGCGGACACCGATCTGAGCAAGCAAGAGACGATTGGCGGCAAAAGCGTGTACCCCGCAGCGCGTGAAGCCTGGGCCTTTGTGCCCAAGGCCGTCATGCCTGCGATGCCGGCGCTGGCCAGCAACAACTACGACGGCAACCACCGCTACTTTGTCGATGGCTCGCCGGTGATGGCCGACATCTTCCACGACGGCGCCTGGAAAACCATCCTGGTGGGCGGCTTCAACAAGGGCGGCAATGGCTATTACGCGCTCGATATCACCGACCCTGAGACGCCCAAAGCGCTGTGGGAAGCGAGCGCCTCGACCATGGGCCAAAGCTATGGCAAGCCGCTGATCACCAAGATGCCCGACGGCACCTGGGTGGCGCTGCTCACCTCGGGCTACAACAACGCCGATGGCAAGGGCTATGTCTATGTGCTCAATGCCGGCACTGGCGCGGTGATCCAAACCATCACCAACCCCGATGGCGCCGGCATGAGGGACCTGAACAACTTCATGAAGGACCCGAGTGGCAACAACACCAGCACCTTGTTCTACGGTGGCGACATCCAGGGCAATATCTGGCGCTACCAGTGGATCAGCGGCAGCTACCAGGCGCAGAAGGTCGTGCAGTTGAAAGACAAGGATGGCAATGTGCAGCCCATCACCGCCCGATTGGAACTGGTGCAAAGCCCCAACCTTAGCCCGTTGCCACGTATCCTCGTCGCGACCGGCAAGCTGCTGGGCCTGGGGGATTTGAGCAGCACCGGCCAGCAGACCATCTATGGAATTGATGATGTGGCCGATGGCTACAGCAACAGCGGTGCGTCGTTCCGTGCTGGCCTGAAGCAGTCGGAACTGAAGAACGTCACCACCAGCGGCAAGCTGACACGGACGCTCCAATGTGCCTCGACCGTGTCTGATGCGGTGTGCAACGACGCCACCAAGAGCTGGTTTGTAGACCTTCCCGATGTCGGCGAGCGCGTCAACATCGATCTGCGCCTGGCCAACACCACCTTGGTGGTGGCGAGCAATGTGCCGTCGGCGGAGCCTTGTGTGGCGGGTGGCAAGGGCTGGATCAATTATCTGGATTTCCAGACGGGACGTGCGGTGAACACCACCACCGGCATGGCCGGCGAGGCCATTGAAGGGCTGATATCAGGCAACGTCCTGAGCGCCAATCAAAACGGTGATGTCACCAGCGCTGTTTCACCCAGTCTGGTGCCGGAGAATCCTATCGACATCAGGATTCCGGTGGCGACGCCCAAGCCGCTGGGCAAGCGCATCAGCTGGCGCGAGCTGGTCAACAAGTAGGCGAAGGCTCCAAGGCGGTGGTGGATACCGACCACCGTCCTTGGTCAACGCAAGCCCTCCTTGGGCTGAGGCCGGTTCGCAAAAAGGCACAAACGCGCAAGCTCACAAGCACACAAGCGCGTTTGAAACGGAGAAGGGAGCATGTGAAACATGCTCCCTTTTGCATTATTGAGCCGCTTCGAGGTGGGCGGCCTGCGCCTGGTTATGCCTTTATGGAGGGATGCGCGCCATTCGTGCGCGGCCGCTCATACAGCGTATAGCTGCGGTAGGACTTGTGCGGCCCGCGCACCTGGTGCTCGATGACAAAGCCGCCGCTGCGCAAAAACGCGTAGCTGCTGTCATAGCGGTCTGCCACGCACAGGTGCGAGCTGCTGGCGCTCAGCTGCCCGTCCTGGTCGACGGCGGGATGCAGCCGGTGAAAAAGCCGCTGCTGCTGCGCATCGAAATAGATGCACAAATCCGCGCCTTGCTGGCAGAAGAAATAGCTGCCGCTGGCGCGAAACGATGCGCCGTTTGGCAGCAGCAATTGGCCGTTCTCCACATAGTGCGACCCGTCAGCGCCTAGGGGCTGGAAGCTGGCATGGCCTTGCACGCTGCCCATCGGGGCCAAGGTTGCCAGCTCTTGCAGACTGCGGCTGAAACGCCAGTCGCCCTGCAGCGCGGCAAGCAGCTGCTCTGCCACCCAGGGTGGCCGGTGCTCGGTGTTCATCGCGGTATTTTCCATTCGCTGTGCATCTCCATTGCAGGCCTTCTTTTGGCCTCGGGTTGCCGCAAATTTTGCCAGGGTTTGCAGGGCTGCTGCATGGCGCTGAGCGGCATGGAATGGGGATTTCAGTGGGTAGGTGAAATCTGACTGCGTGTGCGTCCTGCCACCCACAGCCGGCGGGCTGGTGGCTGTTGATAATTCATTCACGCCATTGAGGCCAGCAACCCCGCCATTGTGGAGGCGTTGCATGTGATGCCACCCAGGAGATTATTTTTTGAGCTTCGTTGATGGACTCAAAAAATAGTCGACTCCCTTTACCAAAACGATCCAAGGAACAAACGCCATGAAGCTCCAACCTACTATCGCCGCCCTGTGTGCAGCTGCCTTCTTCTCCGGCGGTGTATTCGCCATGACCTCGGCAGAACAGAAAACCGAGAAGACCCGCATCGAAGCCGAGCACAAGGCCGCCAGCGACCAGTGCAAGCCCATGAAGGGCAACGCCCAGGATGTCTGCAAGAAGCAGGCGGACGGCCAAAAGAAGATCGCCATGGCGGACCTCAAGCACCGCGCCGAGCCGACCGAAAGCCACCGCCATGACCTGGCCAAGGCCAAGGCTGATGCCGAATACGACGTGGCCAAGGAAAAGTGCGATGACGCCACTGGCAACACCAAGGACGTCTGCCAAAAGGAAGCCAAGGCTGCCCACGTGAAGGCCCTGGAAGCTGCCAAGGTGGCTGAAGTCAGCGCCAAGCCATCGTCCAATCCTTCTGATGTGGCCGATGCCCGCAAGGATGCCGCTGACAAGTCGCGTGAAGCGGACTACAAGGCTGCCAAGGAGCGCTGCGATGCCATGGCCGGTGATGCCAAGGATGCCTGCGTGACCGATGCCAAGCGCAAGTTTGGCCAGTAAGCGGGTCCGATCCCTGGCAGCGTTGGAACGCCAGCGCAGCCCTTTGCCCCCGGTAGCTGCCATGCAACGGCTACCGGGGGCAAACTGTGTGCGCTGCCCATGGATGTGGGCGCTAGCACTCCAGGAAGGCCTTGTCTGCATGGCGTTGACAAAAAAGACCTCAACTGCCGCTGATACGCTGAGACAGGCGTACATTGGCTGTTTCTATCAGACAGCGAAAGCGCAGCATGGCTTCCTCCCTCCAATCCCTTCTCTATACCAGCAGACTTGCCGCCGGTTATGGGCCGACCGAGGTGGGGCGCATTGTCAAACAGGCGCGCGAGATGAATGCCATCCATGGCATCACCGGGGTGCTGGTGTTTGATGGCGACTGGTTTGCGCAGTATGTGGAAGGGATGCCCGAAACCATGGCTGTGCTCGAAGCCCATTTGCGCGCCGATCCCCGGCACAGCGATTTCAGGGTCATTGACAGTGGGCCAGCCGGCCCCGAGCGGCGCTTCCCCAACTGGGTCATGGGTTATGCCGATGGGGACATCGATGGCTGCGGTCTGGATATCTCTGCGCTGGCACAAGCCGATTCGTATGAGGCGCTGCAGCGCTTCGCCCAGGCCATCAAAACCCTGGATGTTCTTTGACCGACGCCATGCCAGCGCGCCGGGCTAGGCGACACCTGGGCTAGGCAGGCATTGCAGCGCCGTATCGCGGTATGGCGGTATCGCGCAGCCCGTCACAGCGGGCTGTGCCGGTTTTTGCGGATACGCAGGCAGGCTGATAGGCCTTGGGGCTGGCGGTTGCGCAGCAGCAGCGCCCCGCCATGCGCCTGGGCGATGGCATCCACAATGCTCAGTCCCAAACCATGGCCGCCGGTGTCCTGGTTGCGTGAGGCGTCGCCCCTCTCAAAAGGCTGGCGCATGCGCTCCAGATGGGCGGCAGGAATACCCGGGCCCTTGTCCTCCACACAGAGGTAGGCATCGGTCGCATCTTCCGCCAGCACCACACATGCGCTTCCGGCATAGCGCAGCGCATTGTCGATCAGGTTGTCCAGCGCGCGGCGCAGGCTCACAGGCTGGCCCATCACCGGCTCGTGGATATGGCCCTGGATGTCCACCGCCTGGCCCACCTCCTGCCGGTCCTGGCAAATGCTGCGGGCTAGCGCATCGAGGTCGATCTGCTGCAACGGGCCCTGGTGCTCGCGCGCCAGGATCAAGGCCAGGGTGCTGTCGATCAGCCCTTCCATGCAGCTGAGATCTCCGCGCAGCTTGCGCTTGCTACGCTCCAGCTCAGCGCTGTCGAGCAGCTCCAGGCGCAGCCGCATGCGGGTGATGGGCGTGCGCAGGTCGTGCGATACGGCGGCCAGAAACTGGGTGCGCTCCTGCAGGTTGGCGGCAATGCGCTGCTGCATGCGGTTGATGGCGTGGGCGGCCTGGCGCACTTCGCGTGGCCCGCTTTCTGGCATGCGCGGGGCGGCGACCACATCGCGCTCCAGTGCCTGCGCCGCCTGGGCCATGCGCAGCAGCGGGGTGACCACCCAGCGCACCGCCAGCAGCACCAGCAAGACCACCACCAAAATGCGCAGCAGGTAGACGCGCAGCAGCACATCGGCCAGCACCTCCCAACCGCTTTGCGCATGCCAGCCCGGGCTCAGCTGGGTGTCCAGCACCAGCCAGCGTCCGGCGGTCAGTTCGATCTGCAGGCCATAGTCCACCGTGAAAGGGTTGAGCCCGAAATAGCTGGACCGGGGCAGGGCATGGCCCTGCGCATCCACCAGCCGCAGCCGCAGCAGCTGGACGTCGGCCACCTGCGGCAGTCGCACATGCAGCACGCGGTTGACCAGGGCCTGGGCTTCTTGCTGCAGTGCGGGGTCTTCTGCCGGGTAGGGGGCTTGAGCCTGGTCCACCACCCGGGTTTGCAGCCCTGGGCCGGTCAGGTAGGCCAGCGCTTGCGGGTCTTGGTGGTTGTGCGCCAGCACCTGGATGGCATCGGCCAGGCGCTCAGCGGCAACGCGGGTGGGCGTCTCCAAAGTCTGGGTGTGGCGCAGATCCAGCCAGATGCTGCTGGTGAGGAACTGGGTGGCCAGCATGCCGACGGCCAACACCAGCACCAGGCGGCCAAACAAGGTATCGGGCAGCCAGCGGGCCAGCCTGGCGCGCCAGCCGCTGGGGTGCGCTGCAACCGTCTCAGTCCGCTTGGATTCAGCCATGGGCCAGGGGCGGCACCAGCATATAGCCCTCATGCCGCACGGTACGAATGATCAGCGGCTTGCGGCTGTCCAGCTCGATATGGCCGCGCAAGCGGCTGATGCAGACATCCACGGCCCGGTCCGATGCGGACCGCTCGCGGCCAAAGGCCAGGTCCATCAGCTGGTCGCGGCTCACCGCCTGGTGCGGGTGGCGCAGCAGGTGTTCCAGAATGCGGAAGTCCGAGCTGGCCAGGCTGATCAGCACCTGGCTGGGCGAGACCAGGTGGCGCTGGCGCAGGTCCAAGGTAAACCGCCCAAAGCGCAGCAGCATCGGCGCCTGCGGCGCGGGTGCGCCGGGCACAGGCGGGGCGCTGGGGCGGGCGCGGCGCAGCACCGCGCGGATGCGGGCCAGCAGCTCCATCGGCTCAAAGGGCTTGCTCAGGTAATCGTCAGCGCCCAGCTCCAGGCCCACCACGCGGTTGAGCACGCTGTCGCGCGCGGTCAGCATGATGATGGGGATTTGCGCCGTGGCCGGGTGGGCGCGCAGCTGCTGGCACAGCACCATGCCGTCAGCGCCGGGCAGCATGATGTCCAGCAAAATCAGATCGGGCTGCCGCTCTGCCAGCGCAGCTGCCATCTCCAGGCCATCGGCCGCGCACTGGGTGTGCAGGCGTGATTTGGCCAGATAGCTCACGATGAGCTCTCGCATATCGGCGTCGTCTTCGACCACCAGGATCAGGGGCAGGTTTTCCATGGCTGTGCTTGGCAGCGCCTAGCAGCGCAGCGCCGGCTATTGTAAACGGGACATGCGAATGAGAATACATTTCATTTCATTTCCACAGGCGGCGAATACATGGCGAGGCGCCATCGTTTCTACAGTGCCAGCTTTGCGACAAAAAAGGGGTTGGCATGGTGGTGAATCAAAAGCGCGCAGCGGTGGTAGGGGTGCCGGTTTGGCTGCGGTTGAGCCCGGTGGTATGTGCCGCCTTGGCGGTATGTTCGCAAGCCTCACTGGCGCAAACCGCGCCGGCGGACGCAGCCGCTGCCAAGCGCATGGCAGACACCACCCAGCTCGAAGAAGTGGTGGTCAGCGCCGAATCCACCAATGCCAGCGAGGCCACACGCTCTTACGAGAACCCAGCGGTCTCCAGTGCCACGGGGCTCTTGCTGACCCGGCGCGAAACACCGCAGTCGGTCAGCGTGGTCACCCGCCAGCAAATGGACGACGAAAACGTCCAGACCCTGGATGACGCCTTGCTCAACGCCACTGGCATCTCGGCCACCCAGCTCGATGTGGGCGGCCGCACCAGCTACCGGGCGCGGGGCTTTGAGATCACCAACTTCCGCGTGGATGGCGCGTTGATGAACGGCCAGACAGGCTTCTCCGGCCAGGGCCTGGCGCTCAACATGGACCTGTATGACCGGGTAGAGATTTTGCGCGGCGCCAATGGCCTGCTGGGCGCCACCGGCGACCCGGCCGGCGTGGTGGACCTGCTGCGCAAGGAGCCGCGCAAGACCCGCTTTGGCAGCGTGGGTGTGACCCTGGGCAGCCATGGCGGCCGCCACCTGACCGCCGATCTGAACCAGCCGCTCAATGCCGATGGCAGCGTGCGCTCGCGCTTTGTGATCAGCGGCGATGACTCCAACACCTTCCGCGACCGCGAGAAGGACAAGTCCCTGGGTCTGCTGGCCAGCTTTGCGGCCGACATCAGCCGCGACACCAAGGCCAGCCTGGGCCTGCAGTACGAGCGCCGCCGCATCGATGGCGCCACCTGGGGCACCAATGTGCCCATCTGGTACGCCGATGGCACCGAGACGCACTTCCCGCGCAGCCTGAATGCGTCGGCCGACTGGAGCTACAGCGAGCGCGAGAGCAAAACCATCTTTGGCGCTCTGGAGCACCGCTTTGACAATAACTGGACCAGCAAGCTATCGGGCACCTGGACGCGCGGCGATGTGGACAGCCACCTGGCAGTGGCCAAGGCCAACCGGGGCACGGTCTCGGCCGGCTACTGGGCCCAAGATGGCAGCGGTGCCTACCTGAACACCTATTTGTCCGAGGCGCACAGCACCACCAAGAACCTGCAGTGGACGCTGAACGGCCCCTTCGAGGCGCTGGGCCGCCGCCACCAGTTCATGATGGGCGCGAACTACAACGACAACACATCGACCGCCTACGGCATTGACTGCTTTAACAGCGCCGGCAAGGCCGTCGCCTGCATGAACCGCATCAGCAACGGCTTTGCGATTGGCGACTGGCGCGACTTCATCCGCTCGGGCGAGGGCATTGGCGACGTCACCACCGCCCGCAATGGCAAGGACACCGTCACCCGCATCAAGACCTATGGCAGCTATGCCGCCACGCGCCTGAGCATCACCGATCCGCTGTCGGTCATCGTCGGTGCTCGCCTGAGCTGGCAGCGCAACTTCTCCAACGGCGTGGTCACCTCGGACTTCAGCCACCAGGTCACGCCTTACCTGGGCGCCGTGTATGACCTGAGTCGCAACTACTCGCTCTACGCCAGCTACACCGATGTGTTCGAAGCCCAGTCGCAGCGCCGGGTGGATGGAACCTACCTCGACCCCAAGTCCGGCACCGCGATGGAAGTCGGCGTCAAGGGCGAGTGGCTCGATGGCCAGTTCGATGGCTCGGTCGCCATCTTCCGCAACAAGCAAAAGGATGTAGCCACCATTGCGCGGGATGCCGGTGGTGACCCGCTCTATGTGACTGGCGACGAAGGCGTGACCGCTTATGTCAATGGCGCATCGGGTGTGACGACCAAGGGCTTTGAGCTGGACTTCTCCGGCCGCATTACGCCCAGCTGGAATGTGTATGGCGGCTACACCTTCTTGTCGGTGAACAACCCCAACGCCACCGGTGCTGAAGACGACCCCAAGCACTTGCTGCGCCTGAACACCAGCTACCGCCTGCCCGGCAGCTGGAACAGGCTGACCCTGGGCACCGGCCTCACGGCGCAAAGCAAGATGCACCAGGTTGCTACCGGCACCAGCCACCCCACGCAGGGCGCCGATGTCAATATCGACCTGAAGGCCTACACCTTGTTCCATGCGATGGCGCGCTATGAGGTCAACAAGGACCTGGTTGCCACCCTGAACATCTCCAACCTGTTCGACAAGACCTACTACCGCCAGTACGGCTTCTACTCGGGCGCCATCTACGGCGAGCCGCGCACCGTGCGCCTGAACCTGAAGGCGAATTTCTAAGCCTCCGCGTTCCTAAGGTGGGCCTTAGCCGGTCCGCCCCTGCTGCAGCCCACTCTGCAGCCCTGGACTGTGCAGTGCCAGCCCTGTGCTTGCGCTGCAGAGTCCTTTTTTGTGGCCGTTTGGTTTATCAATGCTGGAGCTCGTCCGCGATGCGCTGGCACCAGGCCTGTGCCTCTGCCTGCAGGCCAAAGCTGCTCAGGTGCATGGCGCGTTCGCCCCGCACACGCACGCGCACCACATAGTAGGGCCCATCTTCGGCACTGCGCTCCAGCACGGTGGGCGGCTCGATATCGGCGTAGGGGATGGCACGCGGGCGCAGCGGCAGGCGCCCATGGCGCACCAGGCAGCGCTGGTGCTGGTCAAAATGCAGCCGCAGGCAGCGCCCACCCGCCAGGCAGAGAAAAAACAGCCCCAGCAACACCGGCAGCGTGATGCAGACAGCCAGCAGCAGCAACTGCCACCAAGGCAGCCCCCAGTGGCCATGCTGCACAAAGGGCACCGGGATCAGAAACATCGCCAGGCCAATGGCGGCGACAAACAGCCGCATCGCCCCGCTGATCTGCTCCTCGTAACGCAGGCCGTCGGGGGAGTCGCGGAAGCCATGGGTCATGTCATGCCTTTTGCGCGGGGCGCGGGGCGCGGAGGGGGCGCTGAAGTTGGGAACCCCCTATTGGGGTCGCCAGGGAGTTGCACAGGATGGGCTCTGGATTCTACGGGGCGGCTTCGTCTTCTGGGAAGCGCGAAGACGCCCCCTGCAAAAAGTCCCGGGCCTGCATGCCATCGCAGGCCCGGGACGGGTTCATCGCGGAGGGTGTGGAGGGCTGCTCAGGCCTCTGGCAGCTGGTAGACAAAGCGGTAGGCATGCTGGCCGTTGTCGATCGTGATCTGCATGCTGCCGCTCAGGCCCTGGAGCGCATCGGTGGCCGAATCAGGCACCACGGTGATGCTTTGCGTGGACTGGCCTTGCGCCATGCTGGCGCTGTGCTGCAGCACAAAGCTGCCACTGCGGCCATGCAGGCTGGCTTGCACGCGCTCCATGGCCACATAGCCTGCAGAGCCCGGGATGCTGCTGCGGAACGACAGCATCTCGCCTTGGCTGCTGCCCTGCAGATCGCCGCTGAAGACCTTGTCCAGCGAGAGCCGACCCAAACCCGTTGTCTCTGCTACGGGGCTAAGGCTTTGGGGCTGGAGGGTGATGTCAAAGAGTCCGGTGGCAACGTGGTCCATGGCAGTGTCCGTGCAAAAGAGGCGTATTTTCACATGGCACTGTATTTATGTACAGTTTTTGTGCGCCCATGCAGCGACTGGCGTGGGTGGGGTGCTGGCGCACGGGCTTGTCGAGCCTGCTTGTGCATTACTGGTCGGCGGGCTTGGACGCTGGCGCTTGTGGGGTCTGAATATGGTCGTTGTAGCCCTTGAGCAGGCCTTGCAGTGCCTGGTCGTTGCGGCTAAAGGCGCGGCAGCGAAAGCAGACCATGCGGTGCTGCCAGGCGGCGATCTTGGTGGCGGTGCCAGCGTCCTCCAGTTGCCCGGAGGTGAGTTGAAAAATGTAGTCACGGCATTTCATGGCGCGCTTTCTTGGTCAAACCAGTTTTGGTGCAGGCACAGCTGCAGCTGCTTGCGCGCGCGGCTCATGCACTGCCAGTAGTCGGCCTTGGTGATGCCCAAGGTGTTGCAAATCTCCTCGGCTTCGCATTCCAGAAATTCCTTCATCGAGAACACCCGCGCCGGCTTGGTCGGCAGCTTGTGTACACACAGGTCGAGCACGATGAAGAATTGGTCATTTTGCAGCTGCTGTTGGGGGCTGGCCCAGGTAGCTGGGGCAACCCCTTCCACCCAGTGACCGCGCTCGTCAAACAAGGTCTGGTCAAGGTCATCCTCGAAAGCCTCGTCATAGCTCACGGGAGCGCGGTACTTCTGGCGCAGCCGGTCGCTGATCTTGTTGCGCAAGATGCCAAACAAGTAGCTCTTGGCATTGGCTGGCTCAAAGCTGGCACGGTCAAGCAGCAGCAACGCGGTCAGGGTATCTTGCACAGCATCCTCGGCCTCTTCGCGAGAGGGAAGGTGCAGCAGTGCAAAGCGCAGCATGGTGCTGCGCCACTGAACGGTGATGTCTGCTGCAATGCGGTGCATAGACTCCTTTGCTTATCGACGGCAACAACGGTCCAGAGACCAGCGCCCCGGCCCTTGGCTGACGATGGCTGCCAACATGATGCCCAGCATCAGTGGCACTTTAAAGCCCAGGCCGGCATCGCTGTCGATCTGGTTCCAGCCGGCCCAGCCCAGGTCGAAATGAACGCTGTACACCGCCACATAGGTGATGACGATCAACCCCAGCGCGGCAATGCGCGATGCCAGCCCGATGATCAGCGCAACGCCCAGCACCAGCTCGGCAAGGCCTGCGATGCCCCAGTTGAGGCTGGCGGGCAGCCAACTCACCGGAATGGGAAAGTCCAGGCCGGCAAACCAGGCCGGAGCTTCCCAACCGGATGACAGTTTACGAAACCCTGCCAGCGCAAACTCCTGCCCCACCCAAAGGCGCAGCAGCAGCAGGCCCAGGCCATCAATCTTCGCGCGTGCTTTCGCGCTCAATGAATTCAAGGAATGCATCTTTCATATCTCCATAGTAGGCCGAACTCCAGCGGGAATCGCGCACGAAGGCGCTGATCAATTCGCGCCATGCCGTCTCGCCCAATTGTTCGCGCAGCTCGGGAAAATGGGCTTCCACCATTTGGCTGGCCCCCAAAAAAACCAGGTGTCGGTAGGCGCGCATGCCGTTGTCGCTGTAGCCTGGGGGCACCTGGTCTGAGACGCCTCTCACGTAGTCGTAGAAGTTCGCAGACATGACAGCTCCTGGTTGATGACATCCATGCCCGGGACATCGTTGTCCCACTCCAGCAGCACGGGTGTGCCGTAGTCCTCAGTCAGTCGGTGTGCCAGCTGCTGGGTACAGGCCTCAACCGGCTGGCTGTGCGTATCCATGAACAGGTCAAAGCGTGTATCGAATTCATGGCCTGCGACATGCATGTAGCTCACACGGTCCATGCCCAGGCGTTGCACAAAGTCATGGGGGCTGAGGCCGCCGTGGTTCTTGTGGTTGACCGACAGGTTGTTGAGGTCCAGCAGCAGCTGGCAGTCGGCACGCTCGAGAACCAGACCGAGAAAATCTGCCTCCGGCATGGTGCCGACATTGGTATACCAGGTGGTGTTCTCGATAGCGATGCGCATGCCCAGCACATCTTGCACAGCGCGGATGCGGTCCGCCACGCGGCGCGCCTGCGCGGCGGTAAAGGGCACGGCAAACAGGTCATAGAGCTGGTAGCTGTCGCCGCTGGCCGCCATATGGTCGGAGTACAGCGGCGCACCCAAGGCCGCCATCAGCTGGCGCAGATCGCGCAAAAAGGCGGTATCCAGCGCAGCGGTGCCGCCCAGGTTCAGGGCCACGCCGTGCAGGTGCACCGGCCGGCCAGAAGCGATGAGGTCGTGCAGAGGAGTCAAATCCCTGCCCACCCAGTTCTCGGGCGCGACTTCAAAGAAATCAGCCTGCACGGCAGACATGTCCCAGTCCAGCATTTCACGTCGGAAGCCAAGGCCAATCATGGTGTACTCATTTCTGTTGGGGCAGGGGCTGGTCTGAGGCCAACCCGTGGCCTGCGTTACTCTCCAAAGCTCTCGCCCTGTGGCAAGCTGCCGGCCATGCGGGCCTTGGCAGCATCCGCTACGACCTGTGCACGGCTGAGGCCCATGCCTGATGCGTTGTTGGTGAACGGTGGCGCATCAAAATTACCGTCGAAGCGCAACGTGCCGTCCATGCGGGCCTGGGTGAACTGCATCCGGACCTGGTCGCGGCTGAGGCTGCTGTTTGCGGGGGCGTAGGCCGGGTAGTCCGAGCCATTGCCCACGGGGGCGGTGCGCATGGCTTGTGCGCTGCCAGCCAAAGCCAGGCTGGCGGTCAATATCAATCGGGCGGTATGGCGTGTCAACATAGGAATAGGTGCTTTTTAAGAGAGAGAGAGAGGCGGGAGAGGGGAAGGTCTCCCGCGGGTGCCGCTGTTGGAGTTACTTCGTGCCAGCGCCATCTTTCTTGGAGCAGCCGCCGTCCTTTTTGGAGCAGCCAGCATCTTTTTTCGAGCAGCCGCCGTCTTTCTTGGAGCACTTGGCTTCCTTGGTGCTCGATTCCTTTTTGCCGCAGCTGCCTGCGCCGCATTTGCTGTCCTGGCTGCCAGCGGCCCAGGCGGAAGTTGCGAGCACAGCAGCGGCCAAGGTGGTGAGGGTCTTGATGTTCATGGTGTATTTCCTGGTGATGAAAGGTTGAAAGTGCACAGCACAGTGCTGCCACATGGATGAAGTCGTTTGACGGCATCCATTCCTGACATCTTTTTGAAAATATTTTTTGAAACCCGCAGACCTGCAGGCGCTGGCAAGGCGCGGTACGCGCTTGAGGCGGTGTGCCCAAGTGGAATGGGCAGCGTGGCTGAGCTTGGGCTCAGCGCCGCTTCAGTGGGGTGTGGGTATCAGGGCTGCAGTGCAGGATCGAGCTGCACGCGCATCAACGCGCCAGCGATCAGCGCCTGCATGCCTTGGGCCAGGTCTTCTTCCATCTCGGCGGTTTCGGCCTCGTAGCTGGTCGGCACTACGGTCTCTTGGCGCGCGGCCGAGTACACCGAGTCGGCGGCAGCCAGGCCGTGGAAGGCAACCGTGGCCAGCAGCCAGCGTGATTGCTCCTTGGTGATGCGGTAGGCTTGCGCCACCTCTTGTTGGTGCGCATCGATCTTGTCGAGCATGGCCTGGGTGGCGACCAGTCTGCGGATCACATACGGCGTCACGCCCGGATAGGTCTTGGCGAACTGGCGCACCGAGTCGCTAAAGCGGACCAGGTAGTCCTGCAGCCCTTCTTGTTGGCCCACCTTGGGCAGAGAAAACTCCCAGCGCCGGAAGATCTCCTCGGCCACCATGTGCTTGAGCTCGGCCAGGCTGGGCACATGCTTGTACAGCGCCATATGGGTCACGCCCAGCGCGCTGGCCACGCCCACAAAGGTGATGTGGGGGAGGCCAATCTCGATGCCCGCATCGGCAATGCGCTCTTGGGTGATCAGGCGCGGGCGTCCGCGCGGGGCTGCTTTTTTCTCAGGGTCCATGTTCTCTCCGAAGGCTAGGAATCCGCTGCAGAACCGTCGCCCAGGAAATGGACACGGATCGGAAGACGCCTGCGCGTCGCCCAAGCCCGCGTCCAGCCCATGGCGGGGCGTTTTGCAGAGGATCGCCAAGCCATTGTCAGGCAAACCGCAGCTCCGATAGCTGTAAAAAATGTACGGTGATTAATTAGTTTAGTATGATGCAACTAATTATTGTTCTTGTTGCGTTTCGCGTTGACGTTGGCGGTCTGTTGCAGGCCCGGCGCCCCGCAGAGGCGCTGCCCCGCGCTGGATAGCGGCGGCAGCGCACGCACCGGAGCGCTTTTGTTTTTCTCTAGGTCTTGCTCCCATGCATGCTGATGACGCGGCAGCCGCCGCAGCCCCAGGGCCCGGTCCTATCAGGCGGGTACTCCAACCGATTCGCGGGCGTTTGATCGTTGCGGCCGTGTTGTCCGCCTTGGGGGCCATGCTTGGCCTGGTGCCGCTGGCAGCCATGGTGCATATGGTCCAGGTCGCCATGGGGCAAGGGGATGGCGCTGCCAGCATCTGGCCCTTGCTGGGGGTGGCGCTGGTGTGCCTGTTTGCGGGTGCTCTGCTGATATTGGCGGGCGAGGTACTGGCGCACTGGGCGGACAACCAGCTTACCCACGGCCTGCGACGGGCCGCCGTGCAGCGGCTGGGCCAGGTGCCGCTGGGCTGGTTCAGCAGCCGCTCCTCGGGGGAGGTCAAGCAGGTGCTGCAAGACGACATCGCCACCTTGCACAGCCTGAGCGCGCATTTCTACACCTCGGTGGCGCGCGCGGGCGGCGCGATTGCGATGGCGGTGCTGTACCTTTTGCTGCTCGATTGGCGCCTGGCCTTGATCGCCTTGCTGCCGTTCCCCGGCTATGTCTGGTTTCTGCGCCGGGCGCTGCGCGCCAGTGGCGCGCAGATGGGCGCGTTTGCCGGCCATATGGGGCGCATCCAATCCGCCGCCTTCGCCTTTGTCGCCGGCATGCCGGTCATCAAGGCCTTTGGCAACAGCGGGCAGGGCCAGGCCAGCTACCAGGGCGCGGTGGATGCGTTTGCCCAGGCCTTTAGGGATTTTGTGCGCCCCCTGGTCGGCGCCATGGCCCATGCCCATGGCATGGCCGCCCCGGTCACGGTGCTCGGCTTTGTGCTGGCCGGTGGCTGGCTGCTGGGCAGCCAGGGCGCGCTGGCGCCTATGGATCTGCTGCCCTTTGTGCTGGTGGCCCCGGGCATCTGCGCGCCGGTGCTGCTGCTGCACACCTTGCTGCATGACCTGCAAGGCGCGGCCGCTGCGGCCCAGCGCGTGCTGGCCCTGCTCGATACATCCGTGCTGGCACAACCCGCGACCAGCGAGCAGCAATCACCGCTGAACAACCACGTATGTTTTGACCAGGTGGGCTATGCCTATGCGCCGGGCCAGCAAGTGCTGCAAGGCATCAGCTTCCAGCTGGCGCCCGGCACGGTGACCGCCATCGTCGGCCCCTCGGGCGCCGGCAAAACCACCATCGCGCGCTTGCTGCTGCGGTTTTTTGATCCGACTGAAGGCCGCATTACCTTGGGCGGGGCCGATCTGCGCGCCATCGGCAGTGCGCAGCTCTACCAGCGCATCGGCTTTGTGCTGCAGGATGTGCGCCTGGTCCATGCCAGCCTGCGCGACAACATTGCGCTGGGCCGGCCTTTCGCCAGCATCGAAGAGATCGAGGCCGCCGCGCGCGCTGCCGATGTGCATGGCTGCATTGCAGCGCTGCCGCGCGGCTACGACGCGGTGGTGGGCGAAGACGCCCAGCTGTCGGGTGGCGAGCGCCAGCGCATCAGCATTGCCCGCGCGTTGCTGATGGATGCGCCCATTGTGGTGCTGGACGAGGCCACGGCCGCCGTGGATGCCGACAGCCAGGCGGCGATACAGCGCGCACTGTCGCGCCTGGCGCAAGGCCGCAGCGTGCTGGTGATCGCGCACCGGCTGGACACCATCCTGCAGGCCGACCAGATTTTGGTGCTGGATGGCGGCCGCCTGGTAGAGCAGGGCCGCCACGCCGACCTGCTGGCCCGGCAAGGGCGTTACGCCCGCCTATGGCGGGAGGGCGCTTATACCGCCGCACAAGGGGCCAGCCCATGCTGAAAACCTTGCAGCTATTGCTGGGCCCGCAGGCGCCGCTGCTGCGCCGCTATGCCTGGATGGCCGTCTTGTACGGCGCGCTGTGTGGCCTGTGTACCGCCCTGCTGCTGCCGCTGATGGCCCAGCTGCTGCAAGGCCAGTGGCAAGGGGCTGGCGGCTGGTTGCTGGCGCTGTTGGCCGCCGTGGCGGCGGCCTGGTGGTGGCGCGGCCGGGTAGAGCAAGCCGGGGTGGGCGTGGGCGTAGCGATCTTGCAAAGCGGCCGCCACCGGCTGGGCGCCCATGTGGCGCGCTTGCCGATGGGTTGGTTTAGCGCGCAGAACACGGCTCGCGTCAGCCACCTGGTCACCCAGGGGATGATGGCCGTGGCCCAGCTGCCGGCCCATGTATTTACGCCTGTGATCAGCGGTGTGGTAGCGCCCCTGGTGGTGCTGGCGCTGCTGTTTGCGCAGGACTGGCGCCTGGGCCTGGTGGGGCTGTTGGCCTTGCCGCTGCTGTTGGGTGTGCTGGTGCTGACGGGCCGTATGGGCCGCTGGGCGGACGCCGCCTTTCAGCATGACTTTGCCCAGACCAGCCAGCGCATGGTGGAGTTTGCGCAGGCCCAGTCGGTGCTGCGCGCCTTCCAGGGCGAAGACGGCCAAAGCACCCGCTGGGTCGCGCAGGCGATTGACCAGCAGCGCCAGTCGGCCGGGCGCTTGATTGCGGTGTCCGCGCTGTCGTCCGTGCTCAATGTCTGGGCCGTGCAGGCCGTGTTTGCGGCCTTGCTGATCGCCGTCGCCATTGGCCTGGACCAGCAGGCCGGCCAGGCGCTGGCGCCTGCACAGGTGGTGGGCGCCGTGCTGTCCATGCTGCTGATCAGCCGCTTTGTGGAGCCGCTGTTGGAGGTGGTGGGTTACGCCGATGCGCTGCGCAGCGCAAAGGGCCAGCTGGAGGCGATGGATGCCCTTTTTGCGCAGCAGCCCTTGCCGCAGCCGCAGTTGCCTCAGCCGCCGCGCGATGCATCGATCAGCTTGCGCGATGTGCATTTCTCCTATGGCGCAGGCAGCCCCGCCGTGCTGCGCGGGATCAACCTGCATGTGCCTCCGGGCAGCATGACGGCCTTGGTGGGGGCTTCGGGCTCCGGCAAAAGCACCCTGGTGCGGCTGATGGCGCGCTTTTGGGATGTGGACCAGGGATCGGTGCTGATCGGCGGCACCGATGTGCGGCAGATGGACGAGGTGCGGCTGGCCGCACAGATCAGCCAGATCTTTCAGGACAGCTATTTGTTTGCCGGCAGCATGGCCGACAACATCCGCATTGGCCGGCCCGGTGCCAGCGATGCCGAGGTGTGGGAAGCCGCTCAGCAAGCAGGCGTGGACAGCATTGCGCAGCGCCTGCCTGGTGGCATGGACAGCCCGGTGGGCGAGGGCGGCGCGCAGCTGTCGGGCGGCGAATGCCAGCGCATTGCCATTGCCCGTGCGCTGATCAAAGACGCGCCCATCTTGCTGGTGGACGAGGCCACCGCCACGCTCGATACCGAGAACCAAGCCCTGATTGCCCAGACCCTGGCACGCCTGCGCGGCCAGCGCACCCTGGTGGTCATTGCGCACCAGCTGTCGACCATTGCGATGGCCGACCAGGTGCTGGTGCTGGAGGGCGGCCAGGTGGTGCAGCAGGGCACACCTGCGCAACTGGCAGCGCAGCCGGGCCGCTACGCGCATTGGCTGGCCCAGCGTGCCCACGCCCAGGGCTGGCGCATGGCCGCAGACGGGGAGCCGGCCTGATGCGCTTGCGTTGGTTGCTGGGCTTTGGGCTGCTGTGCCTGGCCTCCCTCTTGGTGGGCGCGCGCCAGATGGCCTGGTCGCAGCTGTGGGCGTTTTCGGGTGATGCCTGGCTGACCTTGACGGCCAGCCGGCTGCCGCGCCTGGCGGCGTTGGTGCTAACGGGCGCGGGCCTGGCGGTGTGCGGCGTGATCCTGCAGCACATTGTGCGCAACAAGTTTGTCGAGCCGGGTACCTCGGGCGGCTTGGATGCCGCCAAGCTGGGCATCCTGATCGCGATGACGGTGGTGCCGTCTGCCGGCGCGCCGGGCCGCATGGCGCTGGCATTGCTGTTCTGCTTTTTGTCCAGCCTGCTCTATGTCGCCATCATCGCGCGCATCCGCTTTAAAAATACCGTCCTGGTGCCCGTGATCGGGCTGATGTACGGCAGCGTGCTCAGCGCCGTGGCCGAGTTCTATGCCTACCGCAACAACATCCTGCAAAGCATGCAGGGCTGGCTGCTGGGCGATTTTTCGCGCATCGTGCAAGGCCACTACGAGATGCTCTACGTCATCCTGCCCGTGGTGGCGCTGGCCTATTTGTATGCGCAGCGCTTTACCGTGCTGGGCATGGGCGAGGAGATGGCGACCAGCCTGGGCATGGGCTATGCAGCCACTGCCACCTTGGGGCTGGTGTTGGTCGCCGTCACCGTCTCGGCCACCGT
The DNA here is from genome assembly GCF_024809975.1 of Comamonas sp. BIGb0152. GTDB lineage: Bacteria > Pseudomonadota > Gammaproteobacteria > Burkholderiales > Burkholderiaceae_C > Comamonas. The sequence continues at coordinate 206,612 of NZ_JANUDY010000004.1, read as the reverse complement.
CATCGCCGTGGGCGCCATCCCCTTTGTCGGCCTGGTCGTGCCCCAGCTGGTGGCCTTGTACAAGGGCGACCACCTGGCGCGCACCTTGCCGCTGGTGGCCTTGGGCGGGGCTAGCCTGCTGCTGGTTTGCGATATCGCTGGGCGGCTGCTGATCTATCCGTTCGAGGTGCCCATCGGCCTCACCGCAGGGGCCTTGGGCGGCGTGGTGTTTCTGGTCATGATTCTGCGGGGACGGCGATGAAGCGCCCGATCGCCATGAAGGCATTGAGCGCCAGCCATGCGCTGTGGCTGGGCATCGCCGTGCTGGCTTTGGGCTTTGTGCTGCTGGGCTCGGGCATGGATATGGGCTATGTCATCCCCCGGCGTTTGCTGCGCCTGGCGGCCATTGCGCTGGGCGGCATCTGCGTGGCGGTGTCGGCCATCGTGTTCCAAACCTTGATGGGCAACCGCATTCTGACCCCCGCCATCATGGGCTACGAGGCGGTGTTCTTGCTGTGGCAGGCATTGCTGCTGCTGGTGCTGGGCACGCAGGGCATGGGCATGCTGGGTGAGCGGGGCAACTTCTTTGTATCGGTGGCGCTGATGCTGCTGTATTCCTGGGGCCTGCAGCGCTGGCTGCTGTGCCGGGGGCAGGGCGATGTCTATGTGCTGCTGCTCGTTGGCCTGGTGCTGACCATGGTGATAGGCACCTTCACCCAGTTTGTGCAGCTGCGCATCAGCCCGGGCGAGTTTGCCGTTTTTCAGGGCATGAGCTATGCGTCCTTCAACCGCGCCCGGCCTGACACCTTGGCCTATGCCGCGCTGGCCGTGGGCGCCGTCTGCCTGGTGCTGCACAAAACCCTGCCGGTGCTCGATGTGATGGCGCTGGGCCGCGAGCAGGCCATATCACTGGGGGTGCCCCATGCCCGCAGCATGCGCCTGTACCTGGCCTTGGTGGCGGTGCTGGTGGCGGTCTCCACCAGCCTCATCGGGCCCACGGCCTTTATGGGCATCTTTGTGGCCAACATCGTCTACGCGCTGGCACCGCAATGGCGCCACCGCAGCACCTTGCCCATGGGCTGCGCAGTCGCCATCGCCATCTTCCTGGTGGCGCAGCTGCTGGTGGAGCATGTTTTTAACTACAAGACCACCGTCAGCATCCTGGTCAATCTGGTCTGTGGTGCTTACTTTTTGGCGCTCACGGTGCGCGGCCGGGCTCTTTCATGATCATTGTCAGCAACCTCCATAAATCCTATGGCAGCCGCGCTGTGCTGTCGGATGTCAGCACCAGCTTCCCGGCCGGGCGCATCACCTCACTCATCGGCCCCAATGGCGCCGGCAAATCCACCTTGCTGATGATGGTGGCCCGCCTGCTGGCGCCCAGCAGTGGCGAGATTCAGTTGGAAGGCCGCAGCATTGCCACCATCTCGGTCGCCCACTATGCGCTGCGCATTGCCACCCTGCGCCAGTCGCCCGGTTTTCAGATGCGGCTGACGGTGCAAGAGCTGGTCGGCTTTGGCCGCTTTCCGCACCACCGGGGTTCGATGACCGACAAAGACCAGCAAGCGGTGGATGAGGCCCTTGCCTTTTTGTCGCTGGAGCCCCTGCGCCACGCCTATATCGACGAGATCAGTGGCGGCCAGCGGCAGATGGCTTTTTTGGCAATGACCATTGCCCAGCAGACCGATGTGCTGCTGCTCGATGAGCCCCTGAACAACCTGGACATGAAGCATGCCGTGCAGATCATGCGTGCGCTGCGCAGGCTTTGCGACGAGGCCGGCCGCACGGTGATCCTGGTCATCCACGACATCAACTTTGCCGCCAATTACTCGGACCACATCGTCGCGCTCAAAGGCGGAATGCTGCGCTTTAGCGGCCCCGCCGATGCGGTGCTGACAGAAGCCAATTTGTCGCAGCTTTACGAGCTGCGGTTTGACATCACCCGCACCGCGCAGGGATGCCTGTGCAACTACTTCAGAACCTAGGAACCCTTGCCATGAAACGCCCCAGCACCCTTTGGCGGCCCTTTTTCCCCGCCTTCGCTGCCGTCGCCGCAGCCACCATCGCTATCGCGCTAAGCGGCTGCGACCGCGCATCGACTTCGGCTGCAGATGCGCCATCCACCACGGCCTCTGCAAGCCAACCGGCCGCCGCCCCCATCACCGTGCAGCACCAACTGGGCAGCACCGTCATCACCCGCACCCCGCAGCGGGTGGCCGCGCTGGAGATGAACGAGGCCGATTTCCTCGACCAGCTCGGCGTGCCGATTGCCGGCATGGTCAAAGACTATGTGCCGCACTTTCTGGCCAAGTACCAGGCCGACCCAGCGGTGCAAGACCTGGGCGCCATCGTGCAGCCCAACCTGGAGCGCGTGCATGCTTTGAAGCCTGACCTGATCCTGATCACGCCCCTGCAAGCCAACCACTACCAGGCGCTCAGCGAGATTGCGCCGACCCTCCACCTGGATGTGGATTTCAAGGACAGCCATGCCAAGCACATCGCAGTCGTCAAAGACCATCTGCTGACCCTGGGCCGCATCTTTGACAAAGAGGCGCTGGCCGCGCAAAAAGTGGCCGCATTGGATGCCAAGCTGGCCCAGGCACGCCAGCGCATTGCGGGCAGCAACGACAAGGCCTTGATCGTCCTGCACAACAACGGCGCCTTCAGCTCCTTTGGCCCGCAGTCGCGCTACGGCTTTGTGTTCAGCGATCTGGGCGTCAAGCCCGCCAGCGCCGATGCCGAGGGCAGTCTGCACGGCCAGCCCATCTCCAGCGAGTTCATCCAGCAGGCCAACCCCGACATCCTCTATGTGGTGGACCGCACTGCCGTGATGGAGCGCCACGCGGTGATGACTGCCGAGCAGCTGGCCAACCCCTTGCTGCGCGAGACCCAGGCTTGGAAGAGCGGCCGCGTCGTCTTTGTCGATGCCGATGCCTGGTACACGACAGGGGCCAGCCCCACCTCGCTCAGCCTGCTGATTGACGACGTGCTGCGCGGCTACCCGGGCTGATTGCCGGCCAGCCACCACATCCAGCTTCTCTTTTCTCTCCCGTTGTAGCCAGGTTCCGACCCAGCCAAAGGCCCTGCGGCTTTGCCGTGCTCCACGCACCAACGCCTGCCGGGGCCGCCCCTTGCTTTTCAGTGCTTTTCACCTTCAAAGGAACCAGGCATGTCTCAACGCCTTCAACCTACCCGCCGTGCCGCCAGCGCTTTGCGCAATGCCACGCCCGCCACTCCTCAACCGGCGCCCTATGTGCTGCGTCGCAGCGTCATCAGCCCCCAGGTGCTGCTGGGCCTGACGATAGGCGCCATGCTGGTCGCAGCGCCCCTGGCCAACGCGCAAACCAGCAGCGCGGCAGAGCCGGCACCCGCCGGGGCTGACAACGCCATCACCCTGGCGCCGATAACGGTGCAAGAAAAAGCCGCCCAGGTCGCGGCACCCTATGCCGGCGGCCAGGTCACCACCGGCGGCCGCGTGGGCCTGTTGGGCGACAAAGACTTTATGGAGACGCCGTTCAGCACCATCGGCTACACCGAGAAGTACATCGAAGACCGCCAGGCGCAGAACATCACCGATGTGATTGCCGCCACCGACCCAACGGTGTTCAGCAATGGCGTCTCAGGCGCCTGGGCCGAGAACTATTCAATCCGGGGTTTCGCATCGAGCTCCACCGACATGACCTTTGGCGGCCTCTACGGCATGGCGCCGTACTACCGCACCTCGCCGGAGATGTTTGAGCGCATCGAAGTGCTCAAGGGCCCATCGGCGCTGCTCAACGGCATGCCGCCGGGTGGCTCGGTGGGGGGAGCCGTCAACCTGGTGCCCAAGCGCGCCGGCAACGATCCGCTCACCCGCCTGACCACCACCTATATGTCCGATGCGCAGTTGGGCGGCCACCTGGATATGGGCCGCCGCTTTGGCGACCGCCAGCAGCTGGGTGTGCGCTTTAACGGCGTGTACCGCGATGGCGATGGCTCCATCAAAGACCAGCAGAAAAAAGTGCAGCTGGGATCGCTGGCACTGGATTGGCGCGGCGACCGCGCCCGCCTGTCGGCCGATTTGTATGCCAGCGATGACCGCGTGAATGGCGTCAACCGGGGCATCAGCCTGTCGCCCGGCTTGCCTATCCCCAAGGCGCCCAAGGGCGATACCTTGCTGAACCCCGATTGGTCCACCGTGCGCACCAAGGACAAGGCCGCCATCCTGCGCGGCGAGTACGACCTGAGCGACCAGGTCATGGCCTATGCCGCCTTTGGCATGAGCAAGACCGACTACCAGTACAACGGCACGATGTCGGCCCTGGTGCTGAACACCGCAGGCGACTATCGCACAACGATGGGCCAGCTGGCCTTTGATGTGAAAAAGCAGTCGGGCGAAGTCGGCATCAAGGGCCGCAGCCAAACCGGCCCGCTCGGCCACCAGTGGGCCGTCAACGCCACGCACTACGCGCACAAGCAAAACGACTACGGCCGCCGCAGCGTGCCCGGCGCCGACTGGACCACCAATATCTACAACCCGGTATGGGGCCCGGCTGCCGATTTTGTCGCGCCCCACATCTCGCACACCGAGGTGCGCCTGGCCAGCTATGGTGTGGCCGATACCTTGTCGATGGCGCAAGACCGCGTGCAGCTGACCCTGGGCGTGCGCCGCCAGCAGGTGGTCAGCGACAGCTACAACATCACCTCGGGCGCGCGCACCTCGCGCTATGACGAAAGCGCCACCTCGCCCGCCGCTGCGCTGCTGGTCAAGGCCAGCGACAACCTCTCGCTCTACGCCAACTACATCGAAGGCCTGAGCCAGGGCGCCACCGCACCGATGACCGCCGCCAACGCCGGCGAAGTGTTTGCCCCCTACAAGAGCAAGCAAAAGGAAATGGGTCTGAAACTCGACCTGGGCGACTTCGCCCACACCGTCAGCCTGTTTGAAATCACCCGGCCCAGCAGCTATACCGACCCTGTGACCAACGTTTACTCGTTCGGCGGCGAGCAGCGCAATCGAGGCATTGAGTGGAGCTTTTTCGGCACCGCCATGCACGGCCTGCGCCTGATGGGCGGCGTGGCCTACACTGCGCCGAAGCTGACGCAAACCGCTGGCGGCCTGAACGAAGGCAAGCTCGCCACCGGCACCCCCAAGTGGCAAGGCAAGCTGGGCGTCGAGTGGGATGTCCCCGGCGTGCAAGGCCTGGCCCTTAGCGCCAACGGCACCGCCGTATCCCGCCAGTACATCAGTGCCGACAACAGCCTTTGGGCCGCCGGCCGCACCACCTACGACCTGGGCGCCCGCTACAGCACCAAGGTGGCCGACAAGCCCGTTACTCTGCGCGCGTCTGTTCTGAATGCGACCAACAAGTCGTACTGGGGCATGCCCCAGTTGTCCAGCCTGGCGCTGGGCGCGCCGCGTACGTTTGCGCTGTCGGCGTCGGTGGATTTTTAATTAAGTTAGTAGCTAGCCTGCTGCAGCGTTTGCCGCTGCGGTGGGCGTGGTAAGTAGCCCAGATTGCTGCTGCCGTTGGCAGGGGTGATCTGGGCTTTTTTGTTGGGTTGGCATGCTCTGAAGCGCGCAGATGCAGTCCATGCGAGGCACTGTGCGGACGCAAAAAAACATGCCCTTGGCATGTGTGTAGATAGAGAGATCAGGGGAGGGTGGACAGAAGGCCTGCTGGTTCTGTCTTGCCAACCATTGGCAGGGCAGAGAGCAAAGGCGCTGTCAGAGACTGGATCGCTGCGCTGCAATGGAGCTATCGAAGCCAGTGTTCATCGCAAAAAAATGCGTGGCTAGTGTGAACCATTGGCTGGCAAAAACGACTTCCGGACAGTTCCGGTAAGTCGCCCCACGATGAACCTTGGAGTAGCCGCAATTGCTACGCCATGGGTGCAGTATACACTCAATTGAGAATCATTCGCAAATAAGCTTTGGGGTTGTGGGGGATTGGGAGTGGTGAGAGATGACGAATCGTAAACCGCAATTCTTGAGCTCGAGTTGGCAGAAGCTGGGATCTACAGAAGGGTTGACGATGCATTTCAGGAGGTATCGACGTGCCGGTTGGCAGTGATCATGCTTTGATAGCTGTTTAGGCTGGTAGCCGTAATTCAAACGCCCCTCCATGGAGGACCGCGTTACTTCACAGCGGACGCTGGGCGCCGTCAGCAACATGACAGGACTCGCATAGACATTCGTCAACAGCGGTACCAAGAGGGCGTATCTTCATAATCCATCCAGCGAGAGGTTCATGCGCACCACGCGCTATAGCTAAATAAGTTCTCTGAAGGTGCACTTCGAAGCACCCTTGACTTGCATTCGCTTCCAATCTACGAGAACATCGATGATTATCGCGTGCGGAAAAAAGGGGCCAAATGAGCGTGGCGAGCGTGATCTCAACGGGGGGAGCTGGAGGCGACTTCGAGCGGCGGGTTGGCGCCTATTTTCTGGGCCTGCTGCTCACGAAGTCGTTCATGCCTATCTTCTCCGACGCGGCCCCGCAACGGGTGCACTTCCAGGCTCGTCGACTCGGTTGGCGCATCGACGACTTGGTAGTGGAGGCGCAGGTGGAAGCTGGCCAAACCCACAAGGTGGCCGCGCAGATCAAGCGAACCTTCACGCTCAGCCTCGGCGACGAGGAATGCAGGGAGACGCTGGCGGCCGCTTGGGCGGATTTCAATAACGCGATATTGTTCCAGCAGGGCCGCGACGCGATCGTATTGATCACCTTCCTGGGCACGAATCGGATTCAGCACGACGTACGCTGGCTGATTGGTCAAGCCAGAGCCGCAGGCGACGCGGCCGACTTCTTGGCGCGCCGCCAAGGCCAGGGAACCTTGAACAAGCAAGCCAAGGCCGACTACGAGACGATCAAAGCAATCATCGATCAGGTGAACGGTTCACCGGTGGCCGATGAGTGTGTATGGAGGTTCTTGCAAGCCTTCCACGTTATCAGCTTCGATTTTCAAGATGCAGCGGCAAAGGACGCTGCCGCGATCTTGTCGCTCCTCGCCTCGCTGCGGGCTGCTGGCGCGGAAGCCGACGCAGCATCGAGCAGTTGGAGCGAATTGATCGACTTTGCTGGGTTGGCTGCTGCGGAGGGCCGCAGCGTCGACTACGCTTCACTGCCGGAGCGCGCCAAGGCCAGGCACAGCCAAGTTCCGTCCTCCAAGCATGGCGAATTGTCCAGACTTCGACAGCACTCCGCGACAACGTTGCGGCGTCTCGCGGCGGCCGGCCCGCAGGGGATAGTATTGAACGACCCGAGCTGCGCGCCCAGCTAGAGGCCGCGGTAGCCCAGCAACAGGTGGTGCTAGTGGTTGGTCCTGCCGGCAGCGGCAAGTCCGTGTTGGGAATGACCTACATGTCGGGCGCGGCGAGCGCTGAGACGAATTTCGCCTTTTCCGCTGAGGAGTTCAAAGCCGCGCACATCGATCAGGTCTTGACCAATGCGAGCCTCAATCTCACGTGGAAAGAATTGGAGGGGTTGATGCCACTCCACCGTAAGACGTTCTTTGTCGATGGTCTCGAACGATTACTTGAGGCGAGCGAACGAGCAGCGTTCAAAGACTTGTTGCTGGGTGTCAAGGACGACAACTCAATCTCGCTTGTAATCACGTGTCGCGACTACTACACGGAGGTCGTTGAGCGCTGTTTACTGGCGACGAGCAATATAACCTTCGCGAAAATCTTTGTCGACGGCCTTTCCGACGCGGAGCTTTCGCAGGCCGAAGCCGCGGTGCCGACTTTGCAACCTTTGCTCGCGAATCAGAGTCTGAGGTCGATCCTCAGGAATCCATTTCTTCTTACGCGCGCATCCCAACTGCGCCTCGCGCAGGACGAATCCATTCCACAAACCGAGCGCGCGTTGCGGCGCAGGATGTGGAGCGAGCTTGTTCGCGACGACGCCTATGTCGCGGACGGCATGCCGTCCAAGCGCGAAAAGGTCTTCTTTGACGTCTGCATTGCGAGGGCGCGGGCGCTTCTCCCATACGTTGAAGTTGCTGACGTCGACGGCGCTCTGCAACGGCTTGGAAACGCCAATCTCGTGGCAAAGGATGAGTTTCATCGGGTCGCGGCCGCTCACGACGTTTTCGAGGACTGGGGGCTCGTAGAGTGGTTCATGCGCCGATTTGAAGCGCACTCCGGCAGCTCGACAGCGATGGCTGGGGAAGTTGGGGGCCATCCCGCGTTGCGGCGCGCCTATCGCAAGTGGCTAACAGAGCAACTCGACGTCGACAGGAAGGTAGTGGGCCAGTTCATCTCCGCGGTGAGCTCCGAGAAGTCGCTCCCGCCCCATTTCATTGATGACACCTGGCTCGCTGTTTTTCAGTCGAGCGCAGCGGGCTCGTTCATGACTACCTTCGCCGGCAAGCTGCTTGCTGATGAAGGCGCGTTGCTCCAACGAGTGCTTCACCTGGTACGCGTCGGCTGCAAGACCGTTTCGCCCAAAGTGCAGGGGGTTCATGTTTGGCTTCGTTGGCAGGTTCCGACGGGGAACGCTTGGCCGATACTGCTCGCGTTCATGGACGAGAACTGGGAGGCTGTGCCCAGGCGAATGGATACCCTGCTCGTCGCCTTCATGGAGGATTGGTCCGAAAACATTTCTGGCAGCGAACAGCTACCCGAAGGAGCCGCCAGCGTGGGCTCTCTTATCGAAAAGTTCCTTGCGCTCCCGACGGACGCGCCCGGACGAGTGGTTCCCAGAGAGCGACTCGTCGAAATCCTGATGAAGGCGCCCCGCGCGAACGAGGCGCTCTTCAAGAACATTGCTAGCAGGGCATCCGCGCCCGGGTCGATCCGTCACGACGAAGATGCCAGGCACTTCGCCAAGCTCACTTTCGAGCCCTTCAAGGCCATTGCCTTTGCCCGCGCATTCCCCTGTGAGCTTCAAGCGGTCTGCTTGGGGCGGTGGTTCGCCAGTGATGAGGACGATCGGTGGAATTCCTCGCGTGAATTGGAGGCGGTGTTTGGGCTGACGCACAGTTACGAGCAGCGCTTCTTCCCTCGGTCGTCGATGCAAGGGCCGATATTGTTCTTGTTGCGCGCCCATCCTTTCGAGGGCATGCGGTTCGTCGTCAATTTCATCAATCAATGCTGCTCCAACTACAAGGCGAACTCGCAGCAGCGGCGGCTGATCGAGCCACCGAACGAGATCGAGCTGACGCTATCTGACGGCAGGGCGCGGTCCATCCTAGAAAATCAACGACTCTGGCAGACGTATCGAGGAACCCACGTCATGCCCGCCGTGATGGAGTGCGCCCTGATGGCCCTTGAAGCATGGCTTCTCGACACCGCGGAGGTCGCGGAAACGTCCGATGTATTCCAGAGTTTTCTGAAATACATCTTGGACAACTCGAACAACGCAGCGTCGTTGGGGGTCGTGGCCAGCGCCTGCCTAGCGCACCCGGGCCTAGCCGGCGATTGCTGCGTAAGTATGCTCGGATCCACCGAGCTAATCCGAATTGATTTGGCGCGCATGATGACGGACAAGACCGTGCTTGCTCCCGGTGGCTTTGACGTCTTCTCTCAAATTTTCCAGCGCGAGCGGTTTGACTCGAACGTGCTTCCGCATCGAAAAACTCATCTCGAAGACCTTGCCATTCAGCTCCAGCTCGGCCCGCAGCGAGCGTCGGTGGAAGCGTTGCTGGACCGCTATCTCGCTACGTTGCCACCCGAGCAAGATCGGACCACAGAACAATCGCAGTCGATGTTGGCGCTGCGGCGAATGGATCTTAGAACATACGATCGCAGAGATTTCGGCGACCAGGTCGAATTCACAATGGGTGAGCTTCCATCAGATGTCCAAGCCATGGTGCGAGATTCGCAGGCCGACCAAGTCGAGTTCATGAAGGGCATCGAACTTCAAAACTGGGCTCACAAGCACAAAGACGATGGAGTCGCTGCTGGCGATGAGTCGTGGCGTGACAAATTGGCGTTGGCGAAAGAGGTGGAGGGCCAGATCGCAGTTCGTGGCACCCGCGACATCCTCGATGGAGGAGGCGTGATGGTTGCGGCGGTGATTGCGCGAGATCGCTGGGCCGTCCTGGACCCTGTGGATCGGCAGTGGTGCCTCGAAACCATTGTGGGTTGCCTTGGTGAGATCCCGTCCGAAGACGTCTTCGGAGGCAGCATTCCCGTCGACGGGAAGATGGAGTGCGCGGCAGCGATCGGCGCTCTTGCGCCGCTGGTGAGCCAAGCCGACGCCGAGCGGCTGCTCGAAGTTTCTTTGACCCACTGGAACAGACATGTGCAGCAAGCCGCCGCCCAGAGTTTGGCGCATCAGAGTCTATGGGATGCTCCGTCTCTGTTGAACTTCGCTTTACACATACTGGTTGCCGCCGCGCGTACGACTTGCGATCAGGATGCCGAGCTGGAAGAACATCCATGGAATCAACATCCGTCCGCGTCCGAGTTGCGACACCAGCGTCAGGCCCGATTTTCCGCCACTGACAGATCGATGTGGGGTTGCGCGCCGCCGCTGCTTGATCCGCAATTGCTGCGGCACGACCATACCCTCGCTCTCTACCTCTTGCCTGTCTTCCGCTCCCGAACCGGGAGTCCGCATGCCCTTAAGCTCTTTGAGTGGATCGGCGATCAGTTCAAGTGGTGGTGGAATCGGATGGATGAAGGCCGCGACAAAAACTTTGAACTGCACATCGCCGCGCAGAGGGCCTTCGCGGACTTCTTGATTGAGTCGGAGGCGTCCGTTGGGGCCGCTCTGCTGCAACGCGTGCTGCCCCAAATCGCCGGAGAGCCCAACGAATTCGCCAAGTTGCTCGACGACTTGATACGGGCGGCGGATGCCCGTGGGAACGGAACGACCTTTTGGACGCTCTGGACACTGATTTCTGCAGAAGCGCAAAAGGCTAAGTGGTTTGCGGAACTTCGCGACGACCGGTCGTGGGGTGGTTCTTTGATCCGGTCGTTGTTGCTCAGCAAGGGGTGGAAGGCGGGTGTTCGGGAGTGGAGATTGCTCGGAGCGGCGAGCCAACGTGTCGATGCCCTCTTCGAGGCTTTGCCTGTCAGCAGTCTTGCCCTTGAGGCTTACGGTGATTACCTGCTCTCGATTGGAAATTCGTCTTTGCCAGCCGCGGTGAAGATCATTCAGTCGCGCATGGGTGACAGGCTCGAAGATGCACTCAGAAGGTCGAATTCGGCGAGGACTGCGATGGACCAACTCATGTCTCGCTTGATGTTCGAGGACTTGCCAGGATTGCAGACGGCGACGCTGCGCGCGTCGACCCTCGCGCTGCTAGATGCTCTCGTTCAATCGGGTTCATCCAACGCGTTTCTTCTTCGAGAAGATTTTTTGACGCCTTCCGGCGGCGTAGGACGATGAGCCTGCTGACCAATCATCGGCTGCGGCGTTGTTGCACCGTTCCCATACCGTACGCCAACGTGCGGCGCGTCGGGAGTTTTGTCCACTAACGATAGCCGTATAAGTTCTCCCAACGGCACCGTCAAAGCTATCGCAGACCCAATCAGAATCAGCGGCTCTTCCATATACCTCTACTCAATGCAGTCGCTGAAAGATCAGTTCAGAGTAATTGTTTTGCGATGGCTATATTAATAGAGAGAGCAGGTGAGGGCTGTAATGGGGTTTGTGATCGCCCTGGATGAGAGGCCTTATGACAGTCTCAGTTAATTTGCCTGTAGAGATTTCAAACGCCGACTATTGGATGCACTAGACTTGCCTTCAAGTTACATTGAACAATGGTCACCATGGGACACTACGACATACAACAGGTCTGCATCAACGGTCATCAGATCACCGATAGCTTCAATTCTTCACCTGAATTTCGAAAGAATTTCTGTGCAAGTTGCGGCTCTGCCACGATTCACAGGTGTCCAAACTGTGATCTTGGAATCCCTGGTTGCTATAAAGTCGACGGGATCATTGCAATTGGTTTTAGCACTCCTGTTCCAACTCATTGCTCGGGTTGCGGGAAGTCATTTCCATGGGCAGCACTAAAGGTAAAACTGGCTGGAACTCCCAGTTCAAAAGCGCTTGACCCACTCGTTATGGTTGAGCAGGTTTGTGGCCGCTTTCACCTGATCGCACGACAAATCAAGGCTCGTCATGCGAACCGAGAGACGCTTGTTGTCAACGACGAGTATGACGTTCAGGATTTGCTCCATGCACTTCTGCACCTCTACTTTGATGACATCCGTCGAGAGGAATGGACACCAAGCTACGCGGGAGGAAGTTCGCGAGTGGACTTTTTACTCAAAAGCGAGCAGATCATCATCGAAGTGAAGAAGACCAGAGCAACTCTCAGGGCCCGTGAACTTGGAGACGAACTACTTATCGATTGCCAGCGCTATAAAGCGCATCCCGATTGCAAGCGCCTTTTTTGCTTTGTATACGATCCGGATGGCTGGATTTCTAATCCACGAGGTCTAGAAAATGATTTGAGCAAAAAAATAGATGACTTTGAAGTCAAAGCCGTTATTGTTCCTAAGGGCTACTGAGTTGGTCCAACGTACGAGCTGACTTTGAGGTTCAGCCGACCTGAAAAGAGGCAGTAAGCTTATTCAGCTGTAGGGATCGAAGACTTCTTGTAGCAATCTAGACTAATCTGCGTAGCCGCTCGCTTCGATGTTGGATTGACTGCTACTAATTCGGAACTGAAAGATAACGATGTAGCCACAAGCCACTGCGATTCCTGCACAGTAGCCGTCAACCTCAGTTTGATTAGGCTCAGATGAAGCCCTGTGCAGTACTATGCACATCCCTAGAACGCCCGCAGCGCAATCCCCCTCACCCCAGCGCCGTATCCAACACCATCATCAAAACAAACCCCACCATCAACCCCGTAGTCGCAAAAAACTCATGTCCCTTGCGGTGCGATTCCGGGATGATTTCGTGGCTGATGACGAAGAGCATGGCGCCGGCGGCGAAGCCCAGGCCCCAGGGGAGGAGCAGGGCGGAGCTGCCGATGATGGCGGCGCCGGCGACGGCGCCCAGGGGTTCGACCAGGCCGGAGGCGATGCCCAGCAGGACGGAGAAGCCTCGGCTGTAGCCGACGGCCAGCAGCGCGGCGGCAACGACAAAGCCTTCGGGCACATCCTGGATGGAGATGCCGATGGCGAGCGCATTGGCGCGCATGCCTTCATTGCCCGCGTAGCCCACTGCAATGGCCAAGCCCTCGGGCAGGTTGTGCAAACACAGAGAGCCAGTTGCGGCGCAGCTGTTGGGCCTGGGCGGCGTCAATCGCTTGAAGGCCTTGCCGTCAAGCGCAGGCACTTTTTATTCAAGCCCGCTTCGTTTCAAACCCTCATTTGCTGGCGCGTTAGGCAGCTTAGCCGCCCATGCCATATACAAGGTCCCCAGGATGCACAGGCTCAGCGCTGGCCATCCGACGACAAAGACTCCCAAGACGCCTTCAACAAAAAACAGCAGACAGATCCAAAGCTGTATAGGCCTGAACCGGCGCGGCATCTGTTGGTGCATGTGCGCATCACCCTGTTCATCAACTCTAGAGCCGGAGGGATCAAGCACTTCGGCTTCGATATGGCCTTCATCCAAGGGAGTTGGACTGACGGCTTCATCGGTCACGACGAAGCGCTTGTGCTCGTGCTCCATAGCAATGAATCCTTTCAGGTTGACGCATAAACGCAGACATATGGGTAGCCCCGCTCGCAAGCATTCAGAGGGCGGTTTGGATACAAAAATAGTCTATTTCAGACTATTCCAGAACGGACTTTAACTTGGGAGCAGTTTTATGTCTATGCACCATGTACCGCTCCACCCACAATCCCAACTACCAGCTCTTACTGTCCGTTCTCACTTCCACTCGCAAGCGCATGGGCGTGTCGCAAGTGGAGCTGGCACAGCGGCTTGGCAACACGCAGACCTTTGTGTCCAAGTGCGAACGCGGCGAGCGTCGCATTGATGCTGTGGAGTTGGTGGAGTTCGCCGAGGCTCTTGGTGTGCCACCGTTGGAGGTGATGACGGAATATCTCGAAAGACGGGACAGCAACCTATTCGCAGCTAGCAAGAAGACGAGAAGCTGAAGCTGAAAGAACCAGGCAACTGCCTGCCTGCCTGCTTGGTTGTAGAAAACTGCGCGGCGTGTGGGCCAGATGGATAGCCAAGGCGCTTGTGGTGTCGTGGGCTTGTCTTTACTGGTCAGGATCGGCGATCGTGACTCTGCTCAATGAACTTGCTGATAGATCAGCGCAGAGCTCTTGTTTCTCGGTGGTTACGAGATATGGGCAGGCCGGTAGGGCGGTTGTCAGCCAGGAGCAGGCGCTCGTCAATGGCCGCTCTAGGCGCCCTCCAACTTTCGGACGAGGTGCTGGCAGCTGCCTACAAGGTTCGGATGTCCTCGGCGAGCCCCTATAAGACGCCGGCGCCGGTGGCGGCAGTTAGGCAGATACTTCCTTCAAATTCGGAAAGAGGCTCTAGTGCCTACGACTCGACCTATCTGATCAGCCGCGCAACAGTCTAGCCAAGATCATGGAATTCGTCGGCGTTGGCAGTTTCGAGATGGTTCTACGCCGGAAGGAGACTAAACTTTGCAGGTAAATCTTCACTGAGGATCGTGAAGCTGCACGATGCCGACTTGCACTTCACGTATTTTCGACTGTAAGTACTTTGTCTGCCACGCACTCTTTCGCTCAAGACCTCCAGTTCGTCGCCGCACTCAGCGCAGATTCCCACGGGGTGCGATTGTGCATGGCTCGGGCAACAACTTCCACAGCCTTGGCAGACATAGCGACCTTCACTGCAACGCTGCTTCAGGTCTCGTGAATCAACGATGTGGGAGCAGCCAAATCCGACGCAGTGACTAATATAGTGGCCGACGTTGAACTCCTCGCAGTTGGCATTGTTGCAGTGAAAGACCGTAAGTCGATAGGCTGCAGCCATCTCTTTGATCTCGATAACCCCCCTGACTACTTCCTTATATTGTGTCCGCGCATATTTCATGTTCGGCAGCATCAGATCGCAGCACGCACGGCAATGCAGCACAGGCAAGATTTCCCGCAGACGGTTGAAGTAACTGGCAAGTTTTATCGGGAAATCCTTATCCTGCGGCTTGTCGCTCAACATGTAATTGACACCGTAATGGCTCAACCAGTCGTATATGTTGAAGTCCAAGAAGTGGCGCGTAAGATTCGGAAGAATCTTCTGGGAGATGCAACGCTTGCCTCGGCACAGGAAGAGGTTCTGCTTGGACCAATAAACTGCTTCACACGAAAGCTTAGGGCCCATCATCGTGCATGAAGGAAAAAGTGACTGCAATTGAGCAGTTCGGTGTTCAAGAGGCAGAGCGTTCAACATCAGTGCCTCCCATAGGCGCTGCATGAAAACGCTATACACCACCTGATGATCATTCCCCGCGACAACAAGCCCTAGGAGGTGGTTGAGGATGAAGGTCTCAACATTGCGCTGCAGGCGGGCCGATGCGTTGTAGATGTCAGTGAATTCAGTACTTTTCTCAAACAGGCTCTTCTTGAACTGTAGGTTGTCTACGATGTCTCGGAGGATTGGGTTGGAAGGTCGGCCATTTGGCGTGACAAGACTCGTGTCGAAGCTGGCTCGCAGGTAGTCGGGGAACGTGGAAGTACCCCGGGCAATCACTGAGCTCACATAGTCGTAAATCTTCTTCACGCTTGCTGACCCCAGCTGGTCGGTGGTTGTGAAGATGCCTCTCGTGAGCAAATATGTGAGGATCGACACCGGAAGGACTGTCAGGAAGTCGGTGCATTTTTCACGCGCTATCTGAGGTTCCAAACTCCCTAGACGACTTGCAATTTCTGTCTCGAAATGGCTCGCCACACAGTGCGATAGACCGGCCCAGGGAGCGGCGTCAGTAATGCTTAGACGGGCCGCCTCCATCAGCACGAGGTAGTTCTTCGCCGCATCCATGTCGTTGGCAACAAGGGCGAAAACCGAGGGTGCTCCTGGCTGCTGTGATAGTTCGAGTAGTTCGTGCAAGTCCGCCTGGTTGCTGTAGTCTAGGCTTCGTCGCAGCTTCTCCTCTATGGCCTCTTGTAAGTCAGAGGGGGCAAATTTGCTCGTATTCAGGGGCGGATTGCACAGTGCTGAGTACCACTCCGGCGCGCGTATTTTGGCGCTGTCCAGGCTTTCAGCTTGATGGGCGCTGAACTTGTCATCTCTTTCTTGTTGCAGATACGTAACTAGTTGGCCCTCAGCAGGCTGACACGCCCCCAGCCACTCACCCTTGTGTAAGAAAATGTCCTTCCCATTCAGATCGCTAATGAATCCGAAGTGATTCTCCCGGCCAGTCTTGTTGTTTAAACCACCAAACCATTTGACAGTTCCGTAACTGCGCACCTTTCCGGCCGTCTGCAACACCACTTCAGATCTCATTTGATTTCTCCTGCTCCTTTTTTTCCGTTGAGCAGTCTAAGCCATTAGCGCATCGGGTCGCGTCTGCCGCAGCATGCATCCTTTCCTTTAACAGCAGTCATAAGTCTGTTTTCCTCCCGCAGATTTAGAGGCATCCAAATTCCACAATGGGTCGGTACGAGCATTCAGCGGCATCTACGGACTTCCTGCATCTAATCGGGCCGGACTGTTAGTTATCGTCGGCTGCATAACTCAAACCCATTGTGATGAAGCCGCTGGCTTCGATGCTCGATTAGTGTCTACGTGGCAGCGCTCAATACGTCTTGATGCAGCCATTAGCAACAGCACCCGCTGCAAAACAGCCTTAAACCTAGGGAACTGAGAGCGCCCTGTGCAGGGCCCGAGTGCATTCAAAAATACCGGTAACTGCGCCCCTCACCCCAAAGCCGTATCCAACACCATCATCAAAACAAACCCCACCATCAACCCCGTAGTCGCAAAAAACTCATGCCCCTTGCGGTGCGATTCCGGGATGATTTCGTGGCTGATGACGAAGAGCATGGCGCCGGCGGCGAAGCCCAGGCCCCAAGGCAGGAGCAGGGCGGAGCTGCCGATGATGGCGGCGCCGGCGACGGCGCCCAGGGGTTCGACCAGGCCGGAGGCGATGCCCAGCAGGACGGAGAAGCCTCGGCTGTAGCCGACGGCCAGCAGCGCGGCGGCAACGACAAAGCCTTCGGGCACATCCTGGATGGAGATGCCGATGGCGAGGGCGTTGGCGCGCATGCCTTCATTGCCGGCGTAGCCCACGCCAATGGCCAGGCCCTCGGGCAGGTTGTGGAGGATGATCGCAAACACAAAGAGCCAGGTGCGGCGCAGCTGCTGGGCGCTGGCACCTTCGCGGCCTTTGATGAAGTGTTCGTGGGGCAGCAGGCGGTCCATGGCCAGCAGGGCCAGTCCCCCCAGCAAGATGGAGGTGCCGACGACGCCGCCAGCAGCCCAGGCGCTGCCGCCCATCAGGTTGGAGGCGCGTGCGGCATCCAGTGCAGGGATGACCAGCGAGAACGCGCAGGCGGCCAGCATCACGCCGGCGCCAAAGCCAAACAAGGTATCGCGTGTGCGTTCCGATGGGCGCTGGGCCAGCAGCACGGGCAGGGTGCCCAGGGCAGTAGCCAGCGCGGCCATGCAGCCGCCCAGCAGCGCGTTGCGCACCGAGGGCTGGTTTTTGAGGCCATCCCAGATCAGGGCGGCCAGCGCAAATACCCCCAGGGCACAGATCAACAGACCGATGCGGGTTCGCAGCTTGAGCGCCGGTTTGGGCGCAGGGCTGGCGGTGCTGCGCGATGTGTCGTCGCGCGGATCGGGCTGGTTGTCCATTTCCATCGGTTGGTTGCCTGGGGTCATGTGCGTGCTCGCGTGCTCGAAGATGGGAGTGACTTACTTGCCCAGTGCGGCGGCGTACTTGCGGGCAACGGTGCCCCAGTCCACCACATTGTAGAAAGCGGCAATGTATTCAGGGCGGCGGTTCTGGTACTTCAGGTAGTAGGCGTGCTCCCACACGTCCAGGCCCAGGATCGGGGTGTTGCCCGAGCCAATGCCCTTCATCAAGGGCGAATCTTGGTTGGCGCTGCTTTCCACGGCCAGCTTGCCTTGTGGCGTCACGGTCAGCCAGGCCCAGCCGCTGCCAAAACGGCTCAGTGCGGCCTTGGTGAAAGCGTCCTTGAAGGCCTCAAAACCGCCCAGGTCGGCATCGATGGCCTTGGCCACATCACCTTGGGGCAGGCCGCCGCCGGTGGGGGACATCACTTCCCAGAACAGGCAGTGGTTAGCATGGCCGCCGCCGTTGTTGCGCACGGGCAGGCGCAGCTTCTCGGGCAGCGATTCCACCTGGGCCACCAGCGCTTCAATCGACAGGTTGGCGAACTCGGTGCCTTCAAGCGCTGCATTGAGGTTGTTCACATAGGTCTGGTGGTGCTTGCTGTAGTGGATCTCCATCGTCTGGGCGTCAATGTTGGGCTCCAGGGCATCGTAGGCATAGGCCAGCTTGGGCAGGGTATAGGGCATATCGTGTGTTGGTCGTTGGGTAGGGAGCAGGGAGGTCAATACCGGTGCGGCGGCTGTCAGTGCAGCAGCGTGCCCGGCGGCGGCTTGCCCGAAGGCATGGAAACGCTGTGGGCCTGCCGCTCCATCGCATCCTCGCGCTCGCGGGCGGCGCAGCGGTTGTGGTGCTCGGTCAAGGCGGCAAAGGTGTGGTGCAGGTGCTTGCAGGCGGCCGATCGCAGCTCTGCGCTGGCATGGTCGTCACGCGTCAAGGCCAGCAGCTGGTGGTGGGCGCAGTTGATGCACTCGCCGGCCGATACCGGCTGGCTCAAGCTGTTGAAGCAGTCGGCCAGGTTCAGGTGCGCCACCACAAAGGCGGCCAGGCGGTCATCGGCGCAGACGCCGGCTGGTGCGTCGTGGAACAGCTGGTGCGCCACGCGCAGTGCATGCTCGTGCCAGGCCAGCGCTTGCTCGGGGCGGTTGTCGCGGCTGGCCTCTACGCCGGTTTGGGTCAGGCGTTCCCATTCGCGCAGCAGCAGCGGGCCGGATACCGACGACGGAAAACGCGAGCTCATGGCAGTTCCTTGGCGGGCACGCTGGCCGCCGTCATCACCCAGGCGTGTGATGCCTTGGCGGTTTCTGTGGGGGCAAAGGCCTTGGGGTCTTCCAGCAAGCAGGTGGTGCCCAGGCGCTTGCACTGGTCGTGCTCGCGCCAATAGCCGCCGTGGCTGATGCAGCCGGTCTGGCAGATCACCAGGTTGGCGGCATGCTGGCCCAGCTCTTGCAAATAGGCATCGGGCGCGGGCTGCGGCACGGCCACTACCTCCATGGTGGCAGCAGGGTCCACACAGCGGCGCACCGCTGTTACCGCTGCGCGGTTGGCAATGGCCGACAGGTGCAGCAGCCGGTCTTCGCGCTCCCAGATCAGGGCGCTGTCGCGCATGATGACCTGGGCCCGCAGCCTCGTGACCTGCGTGCGCAGGGAGGCGACTTCGGCACGCAGAGCATCGACCTGGGCCGTGCAGCGCGCTTGCAGCGCAGCATAGTGGCGCAGCATCACACCGTGCTCCTGCACCAACGGGTGGATGTCACTGTCTGGGTTTGGCACGGTTGGCTCGCCTCCACGGGATAAACGGTAAACACTTTGCTAGGCCTAAGGCGTCATCAAATAAAAAACATAATAAATGAGAATCGTTTCTATTCGCAAACGCATTTGCTTATAGCCTGTCTGCAAACAGTGGATTAGTGCTATCGCCTCCGCCTGGCCCTGCGCAAGGCTAGGGAAGAAGTACGCCGTTAAAATAGCTGTATAAAAAAACAGATAGCCTATCGCCGCCACCCCCTGACACGAACCCCCATGTTGGCCCCCCACCGCTACTATTACTTGCACAACTTCGAGCGCGCGCTGCAGTGGCTGGGGCAGCGCTATGGCGATGTGCTGGATGCGCAGGAGCAGCAGTTTCTGGCCGACTTTGCGCAGGTCCCCATGCCGTCGCAGGCGCTGATGGTGCGCATGCTGATGCGGCGCGGGCCCTGGTTCCGGGCCGACAAGCTGGTGTATGACGAGATCCCCGATGTGCAGGCCGCTGCACAGCCCTTGCTGGCGCTGGGCTGGATCGATGCCGATGCGGACATGGCCTTGACGGAGCTGTTTGCGCTGCACACCAAGCCCGAGCTGCTGCAGATATTTGCCAACGCCGGTTTGGCGCGGTCGCTGCGCAAGGCGGAGATGCTGGCGCAACTGACGCAATTGGCGCAGCCGTCAGACCCAAGCACCGAGCAAAAAGCCGAAGAGCAGCTGCAGCCCTACCACCGCTGGCACCCCCAAGCCGAACATGCCGCCTGGCGCGTCACCGTCGGCGAGCTGGCCGAAGGCCTGCGCCTGATGTTCTTTGGCAATCTGCACCAGGACTGGTCGGAGTTTGTGCTGGCCGATCTGGGCATCTTCAAATACGAGACGGTGGACTTTGATGCGCAGTCGCGCGCCTTCCAGACCCGTGCCGATGTGCAGGGCTACCGCCAGCTGCAGCAATGGCGCCAGGCGGTGGATGAGGACGAAGACCGACAAGCGTTGATGGATGCGCTGGCCGCTTGGCGCAGCGCCAACCCCTGGCTGCAGCAGCGCCATGCCAAGGTGTTGCTGCGCCTGGGCCAGGCCTGCGAGCGCAGCCAAAGCTGGGGCCTTGCCGAGCAGGCCTATGCCGCCAGCCCCTACCCGGGCGCACGCCATCGCCGCATGCGCGTGCTCGAACGCATGGAGCGCTTTGACGAGGCCCTGGCCCTCGCCAGCGCCGCCGCGCTGCAGCCCGAGAGCGATGAAGAGAGCCAGCGCCTGGCCCGCATGCTGCCGCGCCTGCGCCGCCACCTGGGCCAGCGCAGCGCCAGCCGCCGCGCGCTGAAACCCGAGGTGGCGCAGCTGCGCGAGGATGTGGCGCTGGATCGCGTGCTGCGCATGCCAGGCATGCCACGCATGGCTGAGGGCCAGCCTGCGATGGATGCGCTGAGCGATGCGGCTGCATTGGAGGCGGCCTTGCGCGCTGGCGAAGCCATCGAGGCCATGGAGGCAACGGATGCCGCCGAGGCCACCGAAGGCCTGCGCCTGATGGCCGTGGAATACGCCTTGCGCGACCACTGGCACCGCGAAGACGCACCGGTGTTCTATGTTGAGAACGCGCTCGTCAACTCGCTGTTTGGCCTGCTGTGCTGGCCGGCCATTTTTGCGCCTTTGCCGGGGGCGTTTTTTCATCCATTCCAGGCGGGGCCGGCCGATGTCTATGCGCCCGATTTTGTCGCCCGTCGCGCGGCGCTGTTTGATGCTTGCTTGGCGGCCTTGGATGACGGCAGCTACCCGGCAGTGATCCGCCAGCGCTTTGCCGACAAGGCGGGGCTGCAGTCGCCCTTTGTGTTTTGGGGAACGCTGACGGATGCGCTGCTGGACCATGCACTGGCCTGCATACCGGCTGCCCACCTCAAGCTGCTGTTCCAGCGCCTGCTTGGCAATCTGCAGGCCAACCGCACGGGCTTTCCGGACCTGGTGCGGTTTTGGCCGCAAGAGCGGCGCTACCAGCTGGTGGAGGTCAAAGGCCCGGGCGACAAGCTGCAGGACAACCAGATCCGCTGGCTGGAGTACTGCGCCGCCCATGGCATACCCGTGGGCGTCTGCCATGTGCAGTGGCGCGAGGCGGGCGCATGAGCTACACCGTGGCGGTGCGCGCTTTGTGCGAGTTCACCGCCCGCGCAGGCGACTTGGATTTGCGCTTTACGCCTGCGCCATCGGCACTGGAAGGCATTGAAGGCCATGGCCTGGTGCGCGCACGCCGGGGCGCCGGGTATGAGTCGGAGTTGCGCCTGGCAGGCAGTTATGAAGACCTGCAGGTGCGCGGCCGCGCCGATGGCTTTGACCCGGTCCTGGGTCAGCTCGAAGAAATCAAAACCTACCGGGGCCAGATCGACAGCGTGCGCGACAACCACCGCGCCTTGCACTGGGCGCAGGCCAAGGTATACGGCCACCTGCTGTGCCTGGAGCGGGGCCTGCCCAGCTTGAAGGTGGCGCTGGTCTACTTCAACGTCGGCACGCAGCAGGAGACGGTGCTGGCTGAGCAGCAAAGCGCCGCCGACCTGCAGGCGTTTTTTGAGCAGCAATGCCGCTTGTTTTTGGACTGGGCGCGTAGCGAGGCCGCGCACCGCAGCGCGCGCGATGCGGCCATGGCGGCGCTGCGCTTTCCGTTTGCGCAGTTCCGCACGGGGCAGCGGGCGCTATCGGTTGCGGTGTACCGCACGGCCCAGGCGGGCTTGCAGGCGGGCGGCGGCAGCTGCCTGATGGCGCAGGCGCCCACGGGCATTGGCAAGACGGTGGCCACGATTTTTCCGATGCTCAAGGCCAGTGCGGCGCAGGGGCTGGACAAGCTGTTTTTTCTGACCGCCAAAACCACCGGCCATCGGCTGGCCTTGCATGCGCTGGGCCTTTTGCAGACGGCGCTGCAGGGCCAGACGGGGGCAGTGCCGCTGCGCGTGGTCGATCTGCAGGCGCGCGACAAAAGCTGTGAGCACCCGGACAAGGCCTGCCATGGCGATTCCTGCCCGCTGGCCCAGGGCTTTTACGACCGCCTGCCCGCTGCCCGCGCCCAGGCCCTGGTGCAAGAGCCGATGCTGACGCCCGACAAGGTGCGCAGCCTGGCGCTGCAGCACCAAGTCTGCCCCTATTACCTGACCCAGGAGCTGGCGCGCTGGAGCGATGTGGTCGTCGGCGATTACCACTACTTTTACGACAGCGCCGCGATGCTGTATGCGCTGACCCAGGCCCACCAGTGGAAGGTGGGCGTGCTGGTGGACGAGGCCCATAACCTGCTCGAACGCGCGCGCCGCATGTACACGGCCGAGCTGCCGCAGCACACCCTGGCTGCGGCGCGCAAGGCCGCCAGCGGCCCGGTTAAAAAATCGCTGGATGCCTTGAACCGGCAATGGACCGCCCTGAACAAGGCGCAGCAAGAAGGCGGCCAGGACTACCAAGTCTACGCCGAGCTGCCGCCCGGCCTGCTGGGCGCCGTGCAGCGCGCCGTGGCCGCCATTGCCCAGGCCCAGGGCGACAGCCCCCTGCTGCCGGGCGATGCAGTGCTGGGCTTTTACCTGGAGGCGCTGTCCTGGCTGAACCTGGCCGAGCAGCTGGGGCCGCATGCGCTGTTTGATATCAGTTTGTGGGGCAGTGCTTTTGGGGGGACATCGGCGGGCCGCCGGGGGCCCATGTCCACGCTCTGCATCCGCAATGTCGTGCCCGCGCCGCACCTGGCCGCGCGCCACAGCGCCGCCTGCGCCACGGTGCTGTTCTCTGGCACCTTGGGGCCGCAGGCCTTCTACCAGGATTTGCTGGGCCTGCCGCCCGCCACGCAGTGGGTAGAGGTGGCATCGCCCTTCCAGGCCGCGCAGCTGCAGGTGCAGATTGCGGGGCATATCTCCACCCGCTACCAGGACCGGGCGCAGTCGCTGGCGCCGATTGCCGAGCTGGTGGCAGCGCAGTTTGCCCGCCAGCCGGGCAACTACCTGTGCTTTTTCAGCAGCTTTGATTACCTGCAACGCGCTGCCGAATGCATGCAGCGCTTGCACCCGCAGCTGCCGCTGTTTTGCCAGACCTCGGCCATGGACGATGCCGGGCGCGCCGCCTTTTTGGCGCGGTTTGATGAGGCGGGGCAGGGCATTGGCCTGGCCGTGTTGGGCGGGGCTTTTTCGGAAGGGGTGGATTTGCCGGGCAACCGGCTGATTGGCGCCTTTATCGCCACCCTGGGCCTGCCGCAGATCAACCCCATCAACACGCATATGCAGCAGGCCATGGCGCAGCGCTTTGGTGCCGCCAAGGCCTATGACTACACCTACCTCTACCCCGGTTTGCGCAAGGTGGTGCAGGCTGCAGGTCGGGTGATTCGCAGTGAGGACGACCGGGGTGTGGTGGTGCTGATCGATGACCGCTTTCACCGCGCCCAGGTGCGCGCGCTGCTGCCAAGCTGGTGGCAGCCGCAACGGTTGTAGTTTGGGGTTTCTCAGAGTAGAGGAGGGGTTTATGTACCAAATTTCCCATAGCGGCAGGCGCTGTAAGAAAATAGCGGCCTCTATGCCGATCCAAGCCTTTTCCTTCTCGCCCCTGCGCCCCGTGGCCGGGGCTGCTGCGCTGCTGTGCGCCTTGTCCGCCGCTGCGCAGACCGCACCAGCAACACCCTCCACCCCTGAAACCCCCGCTGCCGAAGCCACCTTGCCAACGGTATCGGTGCGCTCGGCGGTCGGCACAGCCGATCTGCTGCGCCTGCCGGCCTCGGCCAATGTGGTGAAAGGCCGCGAGCTGCAGGACCGGCAGATGCAGGTCAACCTGTCTGAAGCGCTGGGCAGCGTGCCCGGCCTGACCCTGAACAACCGCAACAACTACGCCCAGGATCTGCAGCTGAGCGTGCGCGGCTATGGCGCGCGCTCCACCTTTGGCGTGCGTGGTGTGCGGCTGTATGTCGATGGCATACCGGCAACGATGCCCGATGGCCAGGGCCAGACCTCGAATGTCGATATCTCCAGCCTGGAGCGGGTGGAGGTGCTGCGCGGCCCATACTCGGCGCTGTACGGCAATGCCTCGGGGGGCGTGATCAGCTTCTATACCGAAGACCCGCAAGGCCCCTTGAAGCTGGAGACTGGCGTGAGCATGGGCAGCGATGGCCAGCAGCGCTACAGCCTGAAGGCCAGCGGCCAGACCGATGGCGGCATGGGCTATGTGCTGAGCACCAGCCGCTTTATGACCGATGGCTACCGCGACCACAGCGCGGCCGATCGCAACCTGCTCAATGCCAAGCTGGTGATTCCGCTGGCGCATGACGACAAGCTGACCCTGGTGGCCAATCAGACCCGGGGCGACGCGCAGGACCCGCAGGGCCTGACGATGGCGCAGTGGCAGGCCAATCCGCGCCAGGCCAGCAGTGTGGCCGAACAGTACAACACCCGCAAATCACTGGAGCAGCAGCAGCTGGGCGCCACCTATGACCTGCGCATCAACGCCCAGCAAAGCCTGAGCCTGTCGGCCTACTACGGCCACCGCAGCATGCTGCAGTACCAGTCCATCCCCAAGGCGCCGCAGCTGGCGCCCGGCCACGCCGGCGGCGTGATCGACATGGCGCGCGACTATGCCGGTGCGCGCCTGGTCTGGGTGGGTGAGTTCGATACCATCGTGCCGCTGCAGCTGAGCGTGGGCTTGGATCTGCAGCAGATGACTGAAGACCGCCAGGGCTACGAAAACTTTATCGGCGACACCTATGGCCTGCGCGGCCAGCTGCGCCGCGATGAGAAAAACAAGGTCAGCAGCACCGACCCCTTTGTGCAAGCCCGCTGGCAACTGGCCCCGCGCTGGAGCCTGGATACCGGCCTGCGCTACAGCCGCGTGCGCTTTAGCTCGGACGATGACTACATTACCCCGGGCAATGGCGACGACAGCGGCAGCAGCCGCCACAGCAAGCTGCTGCCGGTTGCTTCGCTCTCTTACCAGCTCAGCCCGCAGCAAACCATCTACGCCAGCGTAGGCCGGGGTTTTGAGACGCCGAGCATCACCGAGATGTCCTACCGCAACAGCGGCTCGGGCCTGAACACCGATCTGCGGCCCACCAGCAGCACGCAGTGGGAGCTGGGCTACCGCCAGCAACTGCGTGGCGATGCGCTGCGCGGGCTGTGGAGTGCGGCGCTGTTCCAGTCGCACAGCAACGACGAGATAGTGACCGACCAAAGCGCTGGCGGCCGCACCACCTACCGCAATGCCGGCAAGACCCGGCGCCAGGGCCTGGAGCTGTCGGCCCAGCTGGATTTGATGCGTGACTGGCAACTGCGCGCCGCCTACACCTGGCTGGATGCGCGCTTCCGCGAGGATTCGGGCAGCGGCATCGCCGGCCAGCGCCTGCCCGGCCTGGCACGCCACAATGCCTACCTGGGTGCCGACTGGCACTTTGCGCCGGCCTGGACCGTCGGCATGGGCCTGCAGGCCAGCTCCCATGTGCAGGCCAACGATGCCAACACCCAGGCTGCCCCGGGCTACGCCACCACCGCGCTCAGCCTGGGCTACCGCGCACAGATCGCCCCGCGCTGGACCTTGGCTGCCTTTGCGCGGGTCGACAATGTGTTTGACAAGAACTACATCGGCTCGGTCATCGTCAATGATGGCAACCAGCGCTATTTTGAAAGCGCCATGGGCCGCAACTGGGCCAGCGGCGTCAACGTGACTTACCAGTTCTAAGCCCTTAGCTTCGCCATCGCACACCGGGATGCTTATCCACAGCTTGCTGGTGCATCGCACGGGGGCATAGGGCCGCCGGTAAAATCCCCGGTTTTGCGGGCTGGCCGCTGGCTGTAGGTGCCGGGCCCAGCGCTTGGCGCAAACCCCATTTTTAAAACCACCCGCCTGCGCGATGTAGCTGTCCCGGCCCTAGCCGCGCAGCCCCCAGCGTCCTGGCGGGTGTCTGTTGGTGCCTCCATGAACAACACCCCCCCATCCTTTCTCAGCCGCATCGCCATTGCGATCGGCAGTTTTTTCGCCATTCTGGGCAATGGCCGCCTGGCCGCCGATGTGCAGCGCGTGCGCGGCGGCGAAAGCCTGGCAGCCGATGTGCCGCCGAAGGAAGTACGCGTCGAAGTGCCGGTCGAGAAGATCGTTGAAGTCCGCATCGAAGTGCCGGTCGAAAAAATCGTTGAAAAGCGGGTTGAAGTACCGGTAGAAAAGCTGGTCGAGAAAGTGGTCGAAAAGACCGTGCAACTGCCCACCGAGACCGCTGCCCTGCAGCTGCTGGGTCTGCTCCAGCGTGAGGCCCGCTTTGTTGACTTTGTGCAGGAGGACGTGGCGCCCTACACCGATGCCGAGATTGGCGCAGCCGCCCGCGTGGTGCACGAAGGCTGCCGCAAGGTGCTGCGCGAGCATTTTGCGCTGGCCCCTGTGCGTACGGAGGCCGAAGGCAGCCGCGTCACCCTGCAGGCCGGCTTTGATGCCGCCGCCGTGCGCCTGACCGGCCATGTGGTGGGCGAGGCCCCGTTCAGCGGTACCCTGGGCCACCGGGGTTGGCAGGTGACGGAGGTGAAGCTGCCCCAGCTGACCGACACGGCCGCAGCCAAGGTGCTGGCCCAGGCCGAGGTGGAGCTCTAAACCATGCAAGCACCCGCACAATTCAGCATCGGTATCGACCTGGGCACCACGCACTGCGCGCTGTCCTATGTGGACAAGGCCGCCAGCGATGGCGAAAACCTGGTCCAGGGCGTGCTCGCCATCCCCCAGCTCACGGCGCCCGCCAGCATCGAGGCGCGGCCTTTGCTGCCCTCGTTTTTGTACCTGCCCCATGAGAGCGAGCTGAGCGCCGCCGATATCGCCTTGCCCTGGGGCGCGCAGCAGGATTTTGTCGTTGGCGAGTTTGCCCGCGCACGCGGGGCGGCCACACCCATCCGCCTGGTCTCCAGCGCCAAAAGCTGGCTGTGCCACCCCGGTGTGGACCGCCGCAGCCCCCTGCTGCCAGCGGATGCGCCGGCCGAGGTGCACCGCGTCTCGCCGCTGACGGCCTCCATCCGCTACCTGTCGCACCTGCGCTGGGCCTGGGAGCAGGCCCACCCCGAGGCACCCTTTGATGCGCAGGACATCACGGTCACCATTCCCGCATCCTTTGACCCGGCCGCGCGCGAGCTGACGGCCGAGGCCTGCAAGGCGGCCGGCTTTCAAAAGCTGAGCCTGCTCGAAGAGCCGCAAGCGGCGCTCTACAGCTGGATCCAGGCGAGCGGCGGCGACTGGCGCAAGCAGGTAGAAAGCGGCGATGTGATCCTCGTCGTCGACGTGGGCGGTGGCACCACCGACCTGTCGCTGATCGCCGTGCTGGAGCGCGATGGCAACCTGGCCTTGCAGCGCGTGGCCGTGGGCGAGCACATCTTGCTGGGCGGCGACAACATGGACCTGGCCCTGGCCTATGCCGTGGCGCGCAAGCTGGCGCAAGAGGGCAAGCAGCTGGACGCCTGGCAAACCCGTGCGCTGGCCCATGGCTGCCGCGCCGCCAAGGAGCAGCTGCTGTCCGATGCGGCGCTGCAATCCGTACCCGTGGTGGTGCCCAGCCGGGGCAGCAAGCTGATCGGCGGCAGCATCCGCACGGAGGTGACCCGCGCCGAAGTGCTGGCCACCCTGGTCGAGGGCTTCTTCCCCCAAGTGGCCGTGAGTGACAAGCCCATCAGCCGCGCGCGTGGCGCACTGACCCAGCTGGGTCTGCCCTATGCGCAAGATGCCGCCGTCACCCGCCATCTGGCCGCCTTCCTGTCGCGCCAAGCCGGCGTGACCGAGCAGATCGACGGCCTGCAGGGCACGCAGCCTGAAGGCGCCAGCTTTTTGCACCCCAGCGCCATCCTGTTCAACGGCGGCGTGCTCAAGGCCCCGCAGATCGAGCAGCGCATCACCGAAGTGCTGGGCAGCTGGCTGGCCGCCGAAGGCGCTGCCCCCGCACGCCTGCTGGACGGCGCCAACCTGGACCTGGCTGTCGCCCGTGGCGCCGCCTACTACGGCCATGTGCGCGAAGGCCGGGGTGTGCGCATCCGGGGCGGCACCGCCCAGTCCTACTACGTGGGCGTTGAATCCAACATGCCTGCCATCCCAGGCATGGATCCCCCTATGTCTGCACTGTGCCTGGCACCGTTTGGCATGGAAGAGGGCAGCGAGGCGGTATTGGACACGCAGGAGTTTGGCCTGGTCGTCGGCGAGCCGGTGCGCCTGCGCTTCTTTGGCTCCAGCGTGCGCCGCAGCGATACGGTCGGCACCATGCTCGATTTCTGGGGGCCGGAGGAGCTGCTGGAGCTGCAAGAGATCGAGCTGAACCTGCCCGCCGAAGGCCGCGCCAATGGCGAGGTCGTCCCCGTCACCCTGCAGGCCCGTGTGACTGATATTGGCACCTTGGAGCTCAATGCCGTGCCCGTGGGCGGCAATGAGCGCTGGAAGGTGGAGTTTGATGTGCGGGCGCCGGTGGCGGCGGAGTAGTAAGCTGCCGCTGTTTACCTATTGAAGGCCCCAGAAAAAATGCCACCGCGAGGTGGCATTTTTGCGTCTGGCCGCAGCAAGGCGGCGCGATCAGACCGTGCGTCGGCGCATACGGCCCAGGCCCATCAGCGCCATGCCCAGCGATAGCGCGCTGACGGCCCAAGTGCCAAGCGTTGGAACCTGCTTGAGCGTGCCGGCATCGGTGGGGGTGGCGTTAGAGACCAAGGTGTTGGTGATGGTCGCAGTGTTGGCACCAGCGGCTATGGCCGCAGGCTGCGTGTAGCTGGGCTCTGCCCAGCGGTAGCCCGTGGGGGCGGCGGGCAAGGTGCCTTCGGCTACGGTGCAGGTACTGCCTTGCTGGATGGTGAGCGGCGCGGCACTGCCCTGGTTGGCCGCAACCACCAGGCTGCCGCTGAAGGACGCAGCCGGGCCGGTGCAGGTGACGGTAAAAGGAATCTCGCCGGCAAACGGTGCTGCACCTGCAGGGGCGGTCACCACCTTGTTCACGGTCAGCTGCGCAGCTGCCACCGAGCGCAGGTACCAGTTTCCATCGTCTGCGTCGCGCACCAGTTCGTAGCGAACGCCTGCGGCATCCAAGAAACCGCTTGGCAGCGCAAAGGCACTGGCCGCCGAGCTGGCTGCGCCGCCGGTCACGCGCACGACCAGAATGCCTTTGCCCGTGGTGAAGGCCGGCGCGCTGGCGGCATCTGGCAGAACCGAGAGCAGGGTGGGGGCGCCGGCGGCTGCTGTGGACGTCACTTGCAGCACATCGCTGACCGAGGTGGAGCCATCGTTGAGCACGGTATTGAGCACGAGGCTGCCGCCATTGGCGGTGTAGACACCCGCCAAGGCCAAGGTGTTGTTGGGGCTGGCATCGCTGCGTGCCAACGACACGACACCACCGGCATTGCTCAGGTTGCCCGTGGCGGCCAGGCTGGGCAGCAACGAGGCATCCAGCACCGCATCGCTTTGCAGGTTCAGCACCGTAAAGGCCGAGGCAGCAGTGGCCTCCCACAAGGCGGTGCTGTTCAGGTTCAGGGTCAGCTGACCGCCTCCCGCCAGCTGGCTGGCACCCTTGTAGTGGCCGCCGTTGCCGGTGTAGGTGGCCGTGCTGGTGGCATCGGCGTTCCAGACCACCGGGGCGGTGGTGGCGGTCACTGCATCCAGGCTGGTGCTGCCGGTCGCTGCCAGGTAGTTGAAGGAGCTGCCCTGCGCATTGATGATGAGACCGGAGCCCGCACTGAAGCTGCCATTGCCCCGCAGTTGCAGACCAATGCCTGCCGCGCCCGATGCGGTGATGGTGTTGCCCGCCAGCGGCCACTGGGCAATGCCGCCAGCGCGGATATCCACCGCAGCAGCGCCTGCGCCCGCTGCCGTCACGGTGGTTGGGCCGTTCAGAGTGACCTGTGAATTCGTCACCACCACCGCTGGCGTGAGGCCCGAGGCGACTGCCGTGTTGACCGTTGTGGTGCCCGTTACCGTGGTGGTGCCGCCCTGGCTCCACAGCGGCGCAAAGTTGGTGTTGTAGTAGTTGGACTGGAAGTCCAACAACAGATTGCCGCTCACCGTCACCGTGCCAGCGCCCACATACAGGCCCGAACGGGTGCCGCCCAAGCTGGTGATGTTGAGGTTTTGTTGGTAGTTGGAGGTACCTGAGTTGTTGCGCACCCCATCGCGCGTATTGATGGTGCTAGAAGGTGCGCCAGTGTTGGAGCTGACGGCGACATTGCCCTGGAAGGTGGCGACACCGGATCCAGCTTTCTCAATCCCCGCCGCATTGTTGGAGCCACTGGGCTTGTTGATGGTGACGTCCTTCAGAAAATTGCCAATCCCAGCACCAGACACCAGGATGCCCCGACTGTTGTTGCCGTTGGTGTCGGTGACGGTCAGTACGCCATTGACGGTGGTGTTGCCGGTGATTTGGACCAAACCGGTGGCCAGCCATCCATTGACGGTGACGGCCACGGGGTCTGCGGTGTAGACGCAGGTCAAACCATTGTCCGAAGCCTGCGTGGTGTAAGTCGATGCGTTGAGGTTGGGAGGGCAGGCCAGCGCTATCTGAGGCGCTGCAAACAACCCAGCAAGCAAGCTGCCATGGAGGGCGGTTTTGCCCCATGGGGATGCGGCACGAAGGGGATTCAGATGCGAAGTCGCGGATTCAGAAGCGAGGTGCATGGCGTATTTGTAAGAAATTTACTTAATAGGTAACTTTTACAAGATAACCGCAACAATTTAATTTCGCTAGCGTGTTGCTCTGTAGGTCTGCTGAAAAATTGTCAACTTTATTGAAGTCATTTGGTTTGTTGATCGCGTGTTTGATTTATGGGTCGGCAGGGGGCTGCCTGACGCTTGCAAGCCTGTGGCAGCCCCTCAAAACACCCGCCCTTCCTCCAGATGCGTCCGCGTGCCATTGAGCACATAGTCCCCCACCACCCTGGTTTTGTGCAGCAGCGGGTTGTGGCTAAAGATGGTGCGCAGGTTGCGCCAGTGGCGGTCCAGGTTCAGCTGGCGCGAGGTAGCTGACGCGCCGCCCACTTCAAACAAACGCTCGCCGGCATTCAGCGCCAGGCGGCTGACGACCAGCTGGGTCTGGGCGGTGGCCAAAGCCCCTTGCAGCACCACATCGTCGGCGGTGGCCGGTGCGTGCACGATGGCGTAGGCGCCCTGGTCCAGCTGGCGGGCATTGGCGGCGACCAGCGCATCAATGGCATAGCTGGCGGCAGCCAGCTCGCCGACGACGGCCTGCACAAAGTGGTCGTCGCGTGAGCGCTCGGCGGGGCTGTGCATCGCAGGTCGGCCCAGCTGCAGCACATAGTGGCGGGCATCGGCCAGGATGTTGCGCACAATGCCGGCGGCAGTCGCCACCAAGATCAGCTGGCGCAGCGCAGAGGCATGGCGGCCTGCCAAATGGTCGCGGGCGCCGGGGCTGATTTCGTCGTCATAGACCAGCACATTGTTCAGCTCCAGGCTGCCGCTGGCGGTCAGCCGCTGGCCCATGCCGTCCCAGTCGTCTAGCACGCGTACGCCTTCGCGCTGCACGGGGATCACGGCGTTCAGGGCTTGGCCCTCGTCGTTGACCGCAAAGATATTGAAGTAGTCCGCATAGGCGGTGCCGGTGGCGTAGTACTTCTTGCCATTCAGCCGGTGGTGCGCGCCATCGCGCAGCAAGGTGGAGGTGCTGATGCCGGCGCGTGCGGTGCCCAGCTCGGTAAAAGCACCGCCAAACAGCTTGCCCTGCAAGGCCCAGGCGCTTTGGCGCTGGGCCAGTGCTGAGGGCTTGGGCTCCAGCCGCAGCAGCTCGGTGGTGTTGAAGTGGGTGCGCAGCGCATGGGCCACATTGGAATCCGCTGCGGCCAAGGTGCTGACCACCTCGATCACATCGGCCACCGATCCTCCCGGCCCGCCTTGTTCGCGGCCAATGCGCAGGCCGCCCAGGCCTGATGCGCGCAGCAGATCAAAGGCCGCCCAGGGCGGCTCGCGCTGCAGCTCGCGCTGCGCAGCGCCCGTGCCAATGTCGGCGGCCAGCTGGGGCAGGCGGGCCAGCAGTTCGTCGCGGCTGGGGTGGCCAGACCGCAGGGGTGGAACCGATGCATTCATAGTGGGGACCTGGTGGGTTAGGCGCTGGCAGCTGCAGCCGCCACGTAGGGCACGCGGCCTTCAACGGGGTGGCCTGGGTCGGTAAAGCCCAGGGTCGAGGGGTGGCCGGCCGCGACCAGGCGGTTGACCAGTGCCTCGTCATCGGCGGTGAACTGGTAGTCCAGCGCGCGAATATAGCCATCCCATTGCTCTGCCGTGCGGGGGCCGGCAATGGCGGCGGTCACCAGGCGGTTGTTCAGCACCCAGGCCAGCGCAAAGTCCACGGTGCTGATGCCGCGCTCGTCGGTGTGCTTTTTGATCTCGGCGGCAATGTCGATGGACTCGGGCCGCCACTCGGTCTCCAGCATGCGCTTGTCCAGCCGTGCGGCGCGCGAGCCGGGCTCGGCCGCCTCCACATTCGGGTACTTGGCGGTCAAAACGCCCCGGGCCAGCGGGCTGTACGACACCACGCCCAGGCCATAGGCGGTGGCAGCGGGCAGCTGCTCGGCCTCGGCCGTGCGGTTGACGATGTTGTACAGCGGCTGGCTGGCGATGGGCCGGTCAATGCCTTCGGCGTCCGCCAGGTGGGCCACCTCGGCAATGCGCCAGCCGCGAAAGTTGGACAGCCCAAAGTAGCGCAGCTTGCCCGCACGCACCAGGTCGCCAATGGCGCGCACCGCCTCGCCCAGGGGCGCATCAAAATCGGCGCGGTGAAAGTACAGCAGGTCGATGTAGTCGGTGCCCAGGCGGCGCAGGCTGTTGTCGACGGATTCGATGATCCATTTGCGCGAGGTGCCGCTCCGGTTCGGGCCCTCGCCCAGCGGGTTGCCAAACTTGGTGGCCAGCACCCAGTCATGGCGATCCTTAGCCAGTGCCCGGCCTACCACCTGCTCGGTCACGCCCTTTTGGTAGACGTCGGCCGTGTCGATGAAGTTGATGCCCTGGGACTTGGCCTTGGCAATGATCGCGTGCGCGGTCTGCTCGTCGGTGGGCCCGCCAAACATCATGGTGCCCAGTGCGAGGCGGGAGACTTTGAGGCCGCTGCGGCCGAGATAACGGTAGGTCATGGCAAAAGAAAAAACGAAGGGTTAGTGAAAGGAAATCACGGAGGTTTGCGTGCCAGAGGTCTGTGGCAGCTGCGGATGGTGGCAGGCGACCAGATGGCCGTTGCCGCTGTCGCTGAGCAGTGGTTCTTGCGCTGTGCACAGCGCCGTCGCGCGCGGGCAGCGCGGATGAAAGCGGCAACCGCTGGGCAGGTTCTGCGGGCTGGGCAGCTCGCCCAAAAGAGGGGCCGCCTGGCGGTGGCGCGATGGGTCGGGCACGGCATCGAGCAGCGCCTGCGTGTAGGGGTGGCGCGGCGTGGTCCACAGGCTGCGGCGGTCCGCGCTCTCGACGATGCGGCCCAGGTACATCACCAGCACCCGGTCGGCAAAGTACTGCACGACCGACAAGTCATGCGAGATGAACAAGTAGGACAGGCCAAACTCGCGTTTCATCTCCACCAGCAGGTTCAGGATCTGCGCCTGGATCGACAAATCAAGCGCAGAGACCGGCTCGTCGCAGACCACCAGATCGGGCTGCAGCATCAGCGCGCGGGCAATGCCCAGGCGCTGGCGCTGGCCGCCAGAGAACTCATGCGGGTAGCGGCCCAGGGCGCTGCGCGGCAGGCCCACACGGTCCAGCAGGCGCTCCACCTGGCGGCGGCGCTGGGCGCGGTCCCCCAGGCCATGCACTTGCAATGGCGTCTCCAAAATCGTGCCGATGCTGTGGCGCGGGTTGAGTGACGCAAACGGGTCCTGAAAGATCATCTGCATGCGCTTGCGCAGGCTGCGCAAGCGCGCGCCTTGCAGCGGCAAGATGTCCTCGCCATCCAGCGCCACTTGGCCGGCCGTGGGCGTCTCCAGCCGCAGCAGGCTGCGGCCCAGGGTGGATTTGCCGCAGCCCGATTCGCCCACCAGGCCGACGGTCTCGCCCTTGGCAATGTGGAACGACACGCCATCGACGGCGCGCAGCACGCCCTTGGGCAGTTTGAAGTGGGTCTGTAGATCGCTGACAGTCAGCAGGCTCATGGCGGTCCTAGGCAAGTTGGGCGCTGCGTGCAGACGCAGGCAAGGTGATGGGGCAGGCGCTGAGGCGTTGGGGGCCTGCTACTTGCAGGGGCGGCACCACGCTGTGGCAATAGGCCTGGGCGCGCGGGCAGCGCGGCGCAAAGGCACAGCCGGCCTGGCCAATGGCCGAGCTGATGCTGCCGCGAATCTCGGTCAGCGGCCCATCGAGGTAATGCGCGCCGGGCTGCAGCCGGGGCGATGCCGCCAGCAGGCCCTGGGTGTAGGGGTGCAGGGGCTCGTCAAACAGCGGGCCGGGGCGGGCTTGTTCCACCTCGCGGCCGGCATACATCACCACCACGCGGTCGGCCCATTGCGAGACAACGCCCAGGTCGTGGGTGATCAGGATCAGGCCCATAGACAAGTCCTTGCGCAGCCCGTCGAGCAGGTCCAGCACCTGGGCCTGGATGGTTACGTCGAGGGCGGTGGTGGGTTCGTCGGCAATCAGCAGGCGCGGGCGGCAGGCAATGGCCATGGCAATCATCACGCGCTGGCGCATGCCGCCAGAGAGCTGGTGCGGAAAATCATCCACCCGGCGCTGCGGATCGGAGATTCGTACGGTATCGAGCAGCTCGATGGCGCGCAGGCGGGCCGCCTTGGCCGACAGGCGCTCGTGCTGGCGCAGCACCTCGGCAATCTGCCAGCCAATGGTGTAGACGGGGTTGAGCGAGGTCATCGGCTCCTGGAAGATCATGCCGATCTCGCGCCCGCGCAGCTGGCGCATCGCCGGCTCGCTCAGGTCCAGCAGGTTCTGGCCGTTGAACCAGACCTCGCCCTGCGCAATGCGGGCGGCCCGGGGCAGCAGGCGCATCAGCGCCAGCGCGGTGAGCGATTTGCCCGAGCCGGACTCGCCGACGATGGCCAGGGTTTCGCCAGCCTGTACCGAAAAGCTCAGCCCGCGCACGGGATCGAGCTGGGGGAAGCGGATGCTCAGCCCGCGCACATCAAGCAAGGGGGATGGGGACATTCAGCGCTCCTGCGACAGACGGGGGTTGAGGGCGTCGTTCAAACCATCCCCAATCAGGTTGAAGGCCAGCACGGCAAACACGATGGCCAGGCCGGGTGCGGCCGTCAGGTACCAGGCGGTGCGCAGCAGGTCGCGGCCCGAGCCGATCATGCTGCCCCAGCTGATGACGTTCGGGTCGCCCATGCCCATGAAGGACAGCGCCGATTCGAGCAAGATGGCCGAGGCCACCATCACCGACGAAGTGACGATGATGGGCGGCAGCGCATTGGGCAGCATCTCGCGAAAGATGATGCGGCTGTGCGAGTAGCCCAGCGCGCGGGCGGCCAGCACAAACTCCTTGTGGCGCAGCGCGCGGAACTCGGCCCGCACCAGGCGCGCCACCGTCGGCCAGGTCACCAGGCCGATCGCCACCACGATGGTGCCGATGGCGGGCTGGGCAATCGCCACCAGCACCACCAGCAAGATAAAGCTGGGTATCGTCTGGAACAGCACCACCACGCGCTGCAACAGCTCATCGACCCAGCCGCCAAAGTAGCCGCTCACGGCACCAATGCCAATGCCCAGGCTCAGGCCGATCAAGGTGGCCGACACGCCGACCAGCAGCGACACGCGCGCTCCGTGGGCAATGCCCGCTGCCACATCGCGGCCCATGGAGTCGGTGCCCAGCAGGTAGGCCGCATCCTGGCCCGGCCAGACAAAGGGCTGGGCCACCATGTCCAGCGGGTCGCCGGGAAAAAGCCAGGGTGCCGTCAGCGCCAGTGCCAACACCGCCAGCAAAAAGGCACAGCCCAGCATGGCCGTGGGGTTGCGCAGAAACACACGCAGCGCGCGGTAGCCCTGGCTGCCGCTGCCGGCGTTGGCGGCGCTGGTGGTCGTGCGCACCGCATCGGGCGCATGCACATTGGGCCAGGGCAGGGAATCGGGCTCGGCGTTGCTGGTAGTGCTGCGCGCTGCTTGCGCGGCAGCCAGCGGGTGGGCGGCGGCCGGGGGGATCGGCAGCGCTGGGGTAGAGGAAGACAAAGACATCAGCGCACCTCGATTCGGGGATCCAGCCAGGCATGCAGCAGATCGACCAGCACATTGGCGGCGATCACGAGCAAGGAAGAGAGAAACAGCACACCCATGAGCACGCTGAAATCGCGGCTCAGCACGGCCTCAAAGGCCAGGCGGCCCAGGCCGGGCCAGCTGTAGACGGTCTCGACGACGACGGCGCCGCCGAGCATGCCGCCCAGGTGCATGCCGGCCATGGTGGTGACCGGCAGCAGGGCATTGCGCAGCACATGGCGCACGGTGATGCGCCAGGGCGAGAGGCCTTTGGCAGCGGCAGTGCGTACAAAATCTTGCGACTGCACCTCCAGCATCGCCGCGCGGGTGAGGCGGGCGTAGATCGCCACATAAAAGAGCGCCAGCGAGGTAGCAGGCAGCACCATGTAGCGCAACTGGTCGAGCACGGCGGCCAGGCCGCTCAGCTGCGAACCAATGCTGGCCGAGCCACCACTGGGCAGCCAGCCGAGCTTGACCGAGAACAGCACGATCAGCATCAGCCCGGTCCAGAAGCCCGGCACCGAATAGAACAGCAGCGACAGCACGGACAGCAGGCGGTCCGGCAGGCGGCCCGCAAAATAGGCCATCGCTGTGCCCAGTGCAATGCCCAGACTGAGCGCAATGGCCAGTGCCAGGCCCATCAGCAGCAAGGTGCTGGGCAGGCGCTGGCCAATCAGCTCCATCACCGGCATGTTGTAGCGCGGGGAGAAGCCTAGGCTGAAATGCGCCAGGTTGCCCAGGTAGGCCTGCAGCTGCTCCAACACGCTCAGATCCAGCCCAAAGCGCGTGCGCAGCGCCGCCAGGGTTTCGGCTGTGGCCGCGCCTGATTCACCGGCCATCACATCGGCCGCATCACCGGGCGTGAGCTGCAGCAGCAAAAAGTTCAGGATCGCAACGCCCAGCACCGTGGGCACGGCATATTTGGCATTGAACCAGAGCGATCTTAATAAACGTGGGGTGGTACTCATGCGGATTATTAATGGGGGTGAACCCATCCATGATAGGAGGGTTCGTGCGCCATCAGGGGTATTTGCAGCATGCCATTTCATATATGGAAAAGCACAAACTAAATAACAAATATCGGTATCTGATTTTTATCGGTTGGCGGATGCTCACCGATGGTTTTTGTTATTAAACGCCTCCCAAGTCGCATATTTTGTTTGCCTTGCTGCATATGCCCACAAGCTATATGCGGTGACGATGCCTGTTGTGGGCTTTGGCGGTGTGCCGCGTTTCAAAAGATCTGCCGGCAGCCATGGCTGATTTTTGAATATACAAATGCAAAATAGGCGCAAGAGCGCCTGCATGGTTTATGTGATTATCGAAGGGCGCGGTGGTGTTTGAATAACCGGTTTGTGTTGAGGCCGGATCGCCATCCTTTGTTTTGACCCATTGGCTGATCTATGAACTCTGCAATACCCCTGGATACGCTCGCCGATACAGAGCGCTTCGCATCGCCGCTGGATTTTCCGGACAGCCCGCTGGCGCAAGCCTTTGCGCAGCCGATTTTGCTGGGCCTGTTTTTGCCGATCCAGGCAGGAGGCTGGAGCGCCTCGACCCTGCCGCGCAGCACCGACTGGCGCTTTGACTACAACAAGGACCTGGTGCTGAAGGCCGAAGACCTCGGGTTCGATCTGGTGTTTGCGCTGTCGCAGTGGCTGCCCAAGGGCGGCTATGGCGGGGTGTTCAATGGCGAGGCGCTGGACTCTTTTGCCACCACGGCGGCGCTGACCTCGGTCACTAGCCGCATCATGCTGATCTCGACCATCCATGTGCTCTACGGCCCGCTGCACCCCTTGCACCTGGCCAAGTGGGGCGCTACCTTGGACCATATCTCGGGCGGGCGCTGGGGCATCAATATCGTCACCGGCCACCGCGAGGTCGAGCACAAGATGTTTGGCTGGGACCAGATCGAACATGACCGGCGCTATGACCTGGCCTCGGAGTTCATCGAGGTGGTGCAGCGCCTGTGGTCCTATGACGAGAACTATTCGTTTGAGGGGCAATCGTCCTGGAAGCTGGGGGGAGGATTTGTCAGCCCCAAGCCCCGCTTTGGCCGGCCGGCACTGGTCAACGCCACCGGGTCGGACGCCGGCATCGCCTTTGCCGCCAAGCATTCGGACCTGGTGTTTATCACCAGCCCCGGCGCATCCGACTTTGCCCGCGCCATTGAGGTGCTGCCCGCCCACGCCGCTCGGGTCAAACAGGTGGCGCGCGATGCCGGCCGCACGGTGCGCACCTTGCTCAACCCCATGGTCATCAGCCGCGATACCGAGGCCGAGACCTGGGCCTACCACGATGCCATCGTGGCCCACCAGGACCAGCGCACGCCCGAGGGCTTTAGCAGCCTCAAGAGCGATGCCCATGCCTGGCGGGGCCGCACGGCCCTTGACGCCCCCAAGCGCCGCGCTATCGGCGGCAATATCGAAGTGATCGGTACGCCCGAGCAGGTGGTGGAGCAGTTTGTACAGCTCAAGCGTGCGGGCATCGATGGGCTGCAGCTGAGCTTTTTTGACTTCAAGCCCGACCTGGAGTTTTTTGGCGACCGCATCTTGCCGCTGATGAAGCAGGCGGGGCTGCGCTTCTAGCCGTAGCGCCTGCACTGTGCGCCGCACTTATCCACAGACTTTCTCCGCCCCTCCCGTTTTCTTTGCGCTTTTTGCGTGCTATCCGCGCTTTGTCTGCGCCTTCTCTCCTGGACCACTGCCCATGCGAACTCTCTACAAAAACCTGGCCTGGGGCCTGCTGGCTGCCAGCAGCTTTGGGGCTGCCTATGCCCAGGCACCCGCCACGCCCGTCAAGGGCGGCACCGTCACATCCGTCGTCGCGCAAGAGCCGACCTCGCTGGTGTCCTTTCTGGACACCAAGACCGACAACCGCGATGTCAGCGCCAAGATCACCGAAGGCCTGCTGCGCTATGACGCCAAGTTCCAGCCCCAGCCCTTGCTGGCAACATCCTGGACGGTCAGCCCCGATGGCCTGCAGTACCGCTTCAAGCTGCGCCAGGGCGTTAAGTTCCACGATGGCCACGATTTCAG
The DNA here is from genome assembly GCF_024809975.1 of Comamonas sp. BIGb0152. Classification (GTDB taxonomy): domain Bacteria; phylum Pseudomonadota; class Gammaproteobacteria; order Burkholderiales; family Burkholderiaceae_C; genus Comamonas. Next base: position 167,061 of record NZ_JANUDY010000004.1, on the reverse strand, counting down.
CTCGGCCGATGTGCGCTACTCGTTTCTGACTCAGAAAAAGCTGGGGCCGCGCGGCCGTATTACCTTACAGAACCTGGAGCGGGTCGATACGCCTGACGCGCACACGGCAGTGCTGGTGCTGTCCAAGCCCGCGCCCTTCCTGATCAAATCGCTGTCATCGGCGGAGCTGCCGATTGTGCCGGCGCACCGCTATGGCGATGGCGATCCGCTGGGCAGCCCCAATTCCAACGCACCGGTGGGTACGGGCCCGTTCATTTTTGAGCAGTGGGTGCGCGGCAGCCATGTGATCCTCAAGCGCAACCCGAGCTACTGGCGCCCGGGCGTGCCCCATGTGGACCGGGTGGTGATCCGCTTTGTGCGCGATCCGGCCGCCATCTCGGCCGCCATTGAAACGGGCGAGGCCGATGTGGCACAGAACCTGGCGCTGGCCGACCTGGGCCGCTTGCTGCAAAAGCCCAGCCTCAAGCTCGACGCCAGCTATGACGCGTTCTTGAACAATGCCTCGTTCCTGGAGTTCAACGTTGAAAACCCGGTGCTGGCCAAGCCCGAGGTGCGCCATGCGATTGCCCATGCGGTGGACCGCAACTTCATCGTCAACAACGTCTACTACAAGCAGGCCGAGCTGGTGAACTCGCCCATCCCCAAGGTGCTGGGTGCTTATTACGACGACAGCCAGTTCAACTACGGCTTTGATGTGGCCCGCGCCAACCAGCTGCTCGATACGGCAGGCTACCCGCGCCAGGCCAATGGCCAGCGCTTTGCCGTCAAGCTCACCTATATCCCAGGCGCGCAGTTCAAGCAGACGGCTGAGTACCTGCGCTCTGCGCTCAACCGCGTGGGCATCAAGGTGGACATTCTGGACGGCGACCTGCCCACCTTTTTGAAGCGCGCCTACACCGCCCGTGAGTTCGACCTGAACATCAACGGCCTGGGCCGCTTGTTTGATCCTTCCGTCGGCGTGCAGCGCATCTACTGGTCCGACGGCATCAAGAACCCGCTGATCTGGATCAATGCCTCGCACTACAACAACCCCCAGGTCGACAACCTGTTCCGCCAGGCCGCTGTCGAGGTTGACGAGGCCAAGCGTGCGGCGCAGTTCCGCGAGATCCAGCAGATCGTTGGTCGCGAGCTGCCCGTCTACCCGCTCGCGACCGTGCCCTCTGCGCTGCGGGTACACAGCACCCGGGTGCATGGGCTCAACAACAGCATTGACCTGACGGCTGGAGACTTTTCTGACCTGTGGCTGGAGGCACGCCAATGACGACCAACATCGACTTCCCTAACGAAACCACGCTCAGCGAGGCCGCAGCAGGCACCCCGCGCATTGCGCCCAGCCTGGCATTTGCCAGCGCCCGCGAGCAGCTGCAGGCCTTGGCCGATGGCCGCATCAGCGCGCTAGAACTGCTGGAGCAGGCGCTGGCCCGCATCGAGCGCCACGATGGCGAGCTGAACGCGATCCCGGTGCGTGCCATCGAACAAGCCCGGCGCGATGCCCGGGCGGCTGACCAAGCCTTGCAGCGAGGCGAGCGCAAGCCGCTCTTGGGCCTGCCGATAACGGTGAAGGAAAACTTCGATGTCGCAGGCCTGCCCACCACCGTGGGCAACCCCGACTATCGCAGCAATATCGCCCGGCAGGATGCGCCGGCGGTGGCGGCCTTGCGCGCGGCGGGCGCGGTGCTGATCGGCAAAAGCAATGTACCGCTGGCGCTGAGCGATCTGCAAAGCTACAACGCCGTTTACGGCAGCAGCAGCAACCCCTGGGATTTGCAGCGCACGCCAGGCGGCTCGTCGGGCGGCAGCGCGGCGGCCGTGGCGGCGGGCTTTGTGGCGCTGGAGCTGGGCACGGACATTGGTGGTTCGGTGCGCATTCCCGCGCACTTCAACGGCGTGTTTGGCCACAAGACCAGCTACGGGCTGATCTCGATGCGCGGCACGGGCGCGCCGCAGGGGCGTTTTAGCGCACGCGATCTGTCGGTGGCCGGGCCGCTGGCGCGCACTGCGCTGGACCTGGGGCTGGCGCTGGAGCAGTTGCTCAACCTCGATCCGCTGCAAGCCAAGGGCTGGCAGGCTAGCTTGCCACCGCCCCGCCACCAGCGGCTGCAGGATTTTCGGGTGCTGGTGCTGGGTGCCTGGCCGGGCCAGGAGGCGAGCCTGTCCGAGCAGCTGGTGATTGAGCGCGTCGTCACCGCCTTGCAGGCCCAGGGCGTGCAGACCACGCAGTGGCGCGATTTGCCGCCCGCGCAGCGCCCTGATTTGAGCGAGCAGCACCGCACCTACCGCAGCCTGCTGGGCTCGTCCGTCGCCAATGCGGCCCCGCTGACCGAGGCGCAGCAGCAGCGCCTGGCCGAGCTGGAGCCCGATGACCGCAGCGCCGAGGCCGCCTTGCTGCGCGCGCCCAGCCTGCCCCATGCCACCTGGCTGCAGGACAACGAGCACCGCCATGCGCTGAGCCACCAGTGGGAGCAGCTGTTCAGCGCTTTTGATGTGGTGCTGACCCCCGTGGCGCCGACCCCCGCCTTTGTGCACCAGCAGCAGGGCCACAAAGAGGCGCGCCGCTTTCCCGTGGCCTATGCCGATGGGGTGCGCGAGATCGGCTTTCGCGAGCTGTTTTACTGGGCCGGTTTGCCGGTGCTGCCGGGCCTGCCCGCCACCAGCTTCCCGGTTGGGCTGGATGACGAGGGCCTGCCGATCAGCGCCCAGGTGGTCGGCCCCTACCTGGAAGACCGCACCACCATCGCCTTTGCCCATGCCTGGGAGCAGGCCCAGGGCGGCTTTGTGGTGCCACCCCGCTATGCGCAGGGGGATGCATGAGCGCGGTGCTGGAGGCGCTGCAGCAGCCACTGGACACGGCCACCACAGCCCCAGGCCCGGCGCTGGACGAGGCCGCCTTGCTGGCCCGCGCCCATGCGCTGGCCGGGCAACTGGCGGCGCTGGCCGAGGCCCACGACGCCAGTGGCGCTGCACCCGCGCCACAGTTTGCGCTGTTGCACCAGGCCGATCTGCTGCGGCTGACCATTGCCCGCGAGGCCGGGGGCCATGGCGCCGGCCTGGCCAGCGCGCGTGCGGTGGTCGGTGCCATTGCCCAGGGCGACCCGGCGGTGGCCTTGATTTTGGCGATGCACTACAGCAACCATGCGGCCATTGCCCGCTCGCAGCGGGCGGGGCAGGGCGAGTGGCCGGCAGACCTGGCGGCGCAGCTGATAGCGGCCAGCCTGCAAGGCCCCGCCTTGCTCAATGCCGCCCAGGTAGAGCCGGAGCTGGGCTCGCCATCGCACGGCGGCTTGCCGGCCACACGGGCCAAGCGCGTGGCCGGCGGCTGGCAGCTGAGCGGCCACAAGGTTTATGTGACGGGAGGGCCGCTGCTGGCCTGGATCAGCGTGCTGGCCGTGACCGATGAGCCCGAGCCGCGCCTGGGCAGCTTTGTGCTGCCTCGCGATACCGCCGGTGCGCGCCTGGTCGACACCTGGAACCCCATGGGCATGCGCGCCACCGTCAGCCACGACCTGGTGCTCGACGGTGCCTGGGTGCCCGACCACCATGCGGTGGGGCTGCGCCCCGCCAGCCTGGGCCTGCAGCGCGAGGCCCATGGCATTGCCTGGTACTTCAGCCTGGTGGCCACGGTGTATGACGGCGCAGCGCGCTCGGCCCGCGACTGGCTGGCCGCATTTTTGAACCAGCGCCGCCCCAGTGCGCTGGGCGGTGCCAGCTTGGCATCGCTCGCCACCGTGCAGGAAAAGTTTGGCGAGATCGAGGTGCTGCTGCAAAGCAGCGACTGGCTGCTGGACAGCCATGCCCGCGCCTACGACAGCGGCACCGCCCCCGATGGCCTGGTCGCCGTGGCCAAGCATGTGGCCGTGGACAACGCCTTGCGCGTGGTGCAGCTGGCGCTGGAGCTGGCCGGCAACCACGGCCTGGCGCGGCGCAATGCGCTGGAGCGCCATTTGCGCAATGTGCTGTGCAGCCAGATCCATTCACCGGCCAACAGCCTCATCCGCAGCAACACCGGCCGTGCTGCTTTGCAAAAGCGCCAGGCCGCTGCCTGAGCGCGGCCGCCACTTCTTAACACTTGGTACATCGCATGCCCTTTGATCCCGATTTCTCGCTCGCCTCGCGCCGCCACTTTATGCTGGCCGCTGCTGCCTCTGGCATCGGCAGCGCCGTCCCCAGCCTGGCCTGGGCGCAGGACAAGCCGCAAAAAGGCGGCACCCTGAACCTGCTGCTCTTCCCCGAGCCACCGACCCTGACGACGATTGCCCACACCGCTGGCTCGTCGGTGACGATATCGGGCAAGGTGACCGAGGGGCTGCTGACCTATGACTTCAACCTCAACCCCCAGCCGCAGCTGGCCGTGGCCTGGTCCATCAGCCCCGATGGCCTGGTCTACCGCTTTCAGCTGCGCCAGGGCGTCAAATGGCATGACGGCAAGCCTTTTACCTCGGCCGATGTGCTGCACTCGATCGGCCTGCTCAAGGAGTTCCACCCCCGGGGCCGCGCCACCTTTGCCGGCGTGGCGGAGGTGCAGGCGCCCGACGCGCACACCGTGGTGCTTAAGCTCAGCCGCCCCATCCCCTACCTGATCACGGCGCTGGCGGCCTCAGAGTCGCCCATCGTGCCCAAGCACCTCTATTCCAGCGGCCGGGCCGACACCAACCCGGCCAACAATGCGCCCGTGGGCACGGGCCCCTTTGTGTTCAAGGAATGGGTGCGCGGCAGCCATGTGATCTACGAGCGCAACCCCCATTACTGGGATGGCGACAAGCCCTATATCGACCGCCTGGTGGTGCGCTTTATCCCCGATGCCGCCGCGCGCACGGCGGCCATCGAAAGCGGCCAGGTGCAGATTGCGCCCAGCTCGCCGGTGCCCTTTGCCGAGGTCGATCGCCTGCGCGCCAAGCCGGGCCTGCAGTTCGAAACCCGGGGCTACGAGTACATCAACAGCGTTTACCGGCTGGAGTTCAACCTGGAGAGCGACTTGCTCAAGGACCTGCGCGTGCGCCAGGCCATTGCCCACGCGCTGCAGCGCGAGAACCTGCTCAAGGTGGCCTGGTACGGCCAGGGCAAGCTGACCACCGGCCCGGTGCACCCGGCGCTGAAAAAGTTCTATGTGCCCGATCTGCCGGTGCTGCCCTATGACATCAAGCGCGCAGAAAAGCTGCTGGACGACGCCGGGCTCACGCGCGGCAAGGCCGGCGGCCAGTGGCGCGCGCGCCTGAACCTGACCCCCATCCCCAACGAGGGTGGCCAGCGCACCGGCGATTTCCTCAAGCAGGCGCTGGGGCGCATCGGCATCGATGTGCAGATCAACAGCCAGGACTTTGCCACCTACATCAAGCGCATCTACACCGACCGCGCCTTTGACCTGCATGTGAGCGCGATGAGCAACACCTTTGACCCGACGGTGGGCATCCAGCGCCTGTACTGGTCCAAGAGCTTTCAGCGCGGGCTGCCGTTCTCCAACGGCTCGCACTACGCCAGCCCAGAGGTGGACCGCCTGCTGGAGTCTGCCGCCGTCGAGATGAACGAGGCCCAGCGCATCCGCGAGGTGGCCGAGTTCCAAAAGCACATCGCCACCGATCTGCCCGACATCACCTTGGTCGCCCCCGACATCTACACCATTGCCGACAAGCGCGTGCGCAACCACACGGTGGGTGCGGATGGCGTGGCCGGCAACCTGGCCGGCGTCTGGCTGGCCGCGTCCTGATCCCTTTCCACCAGGAGAAACCCATGACAAGCGCTTCCAACATTCCCAACGAGCAAGCTGCACAAGCCGCACAACCCAGCTCGCTCTGGTACACCCGCTGCCCTGTTCCATCCCCACTGGGCATTGCCGCGCAGCAAGGCTGGCTGCAGCAGGCCTTTGCGGCGCTGGGCATTGGGGTCGAATCCATCTTTGACTCCAAGGACCGCAAGGTGCGCGAGAGCCATTTTGACCACAGCCTGCCCTGGTCCTTCCGCCAGGGCGGCAATATTCCGCCTATCTGGGCGCGGGCCAAAGGCAGCGATACGCGCTTGGTGGCCATTACCTGGACGGACGAGTTCCAGGCGTTGGTGACCTTGCCGGGCCGGGGCATCGACAAGCCCGAGGACCTGGCGGGCAAGCGCTTTGGCGTGCCCCATCGCGTCAATGACCTGATCGACTTCCACCGCGCCACCGCCCTCAAGGGCCTGGTCTCGGGCCTGTCCTTGGTGGGCCTGCAGCACAGCGATGTGCAGCTGGTGGACCTGGTGATTGAGGAGTCGGTGATCCAGCAGCATGGCACGCCCAGCCTCTTTGGCCTGCGCCGCCGCCACCCGTATTTCCGCGAGGCGGACGCCTTGGTGCGCGGCGAGGTCGATGCGATCTTTGTCAAAGGCGCCGAGGGCCTCTTGGTGGCCAACCTGATCGGCGCGCAGCTGGTCAGCGAATTTGGCCGCCACCCTGACCCGCGTGTGCGCATCAACAATGGCACGCCCCGCACCTTGACGGTGGACGCCGCCCTGGCCGAGCAGCGCCCGGACCTGGTGCTGGCGCTGCTGCGCGTGGTGCAGCGCGCCGGCCGCTGGGCCGAGGCCCATCCCGACGAGACCCTGCGCTTTGTGGCCCGCGAGATCGCCACCAGCGAAGAGGCCATCCTGGCCTCCAACGGCGCCGATGTCCACCGCCATCTGGGCATCAGCCTGGAGCCCGAGCTGGTCGATGCGATCGGCTACTTCAAGGACTTTTTGCTGGAATGGGGCTTTTTGCCGGCCGATTTCTCGGTCGCCGACTGGGTGGATGCCCGGCCGCTGAACCGCTTGCTGGCCGAGAATGCGCCCGCGCAAAGCGCGGCGCAGCCAGAGGCGCTGCGCGCATGAGTGCGAACCAGCATCCCCGCGTGCTGGTCTGCGGCGCCAGCGGGCGCCTGGGCCAGCTGCTGGTGCCGCGCCTGCTGGCCCGGCAAGCGCGACCCCGGGTGCTGGTGCGCCAGGCGGCCACCGCGCAGGCGCTCTGGGGCGATACGGTTGAGATAGCGCAGGGCAGTTTTGAGGACGCTGCGGCCCTGGGCCAGGCCCTCGTTGGCATTGAGCGGCTGTTCCTGCTCTCTCCGATCAGCCCGGCGCTGGCCGAGCAGCAGCTGCGCGTGGTGGCGGCCGCGCGCACTGCCGGTGTGCAACACGTCGTCAAGCTCTCCGGCTCGGACTGGACCATTGATCCACCCGGCCGTTCGTTGTCCGGCGATGCCCATGGCCGCATCGAGGAAGGCCTGCAGGCCAGTGGCATCCCCCACACCGTGCTGCGCCCCAATGCCTGGATGCAGGTGGGCCTGTCGCGCATCGCAGGCGAACTGCGCAGCGGCGATGTGCTCCGCTCCCAGCACCTGGGCGCAGGTGTCTCCTACATCGATGCCCGCGACATTGCCGATGTGGCCGTGGAGGCGCTGCTGAACCCCGAAGCCGCCCAGCTACGCCTGGGCGCATCCGGCCCCTGGGTGCTGACCGGCAGCCAGGCACTGCGCCCGCAAAAGCTGGCCGAGATCGCATCACGCCTGCTGGGCCGGCCCATCACCGCTTCTGCGCCTGTGGCCGCCCCCGTCACCGACCCGTTTATCGCGCAAGTGCATGGCGAGTTTTTTGCGCTGATGCGCGCGGGGCATGCGGCTGCGGTGACTGCGACGGTGCGCCAGGTGCTGGGGCGTGAGGCGCGGACGGTGGAGGGGTTTTTGGGGGAGGAGCTCAGCGCACTGGCCGTGGCAGCCTGAGGGATTGAACGCGGACGGTCTCGGGCGATCCGCTGCGTTGTCTGTCTAGCTTGCCAATAGCTGGCTATTGACTGCAAACGACGCCTTGTGGGCCTAGGGCGTCGTGTGGATGGCGACTAGATGCCAGGAACCCTGCGAAAGATCTACCCATGGTGGGCGCTTACCCGTGTGCGTGGTTGCTCAAACGGTATGGCTGTCGTATGGGCCAGTGCGCGCAGCTGGCCGGGATGGGGCCTGGTGGTGCCCTGCGTGCGTCGGTTGAACTCAGAGCCAGCAGCAGCTATTTGATCAGGGCTTTTTGTGGTCAACACGGGCTGCAATATGGAAGTTGTTGGCTTTACTAAAAAATAGCCTTGCGATTGTTTGCTCACATTTTTACGGATAGATTCATTTCTTCAAAAGCGATAACCGCTTTTCGGTTGTCATCTAAATACGGTTGGGCGTCAAAGTCCAACCGTCAGAATGTGAGTCAGTGAAGTTAAAAGTGAGGGGTGATATGAGATCTCAGCTATCCGTATGTGTGCTTTGTATCTGTTTGGCACTGGTTGGTTGTAAGAAAAGCCTAAGCTCGGAAGAGCAGGCACAGGTGCAAGCGCTACGTACTGAGCTTGATGCCTCCAAGCAGGAGGTCTCGGCGACCGAATTGCAGAACGCCAAGTTCAGCGGTGGGCTCGTGAAGGCGCTGATCGCACTACGTCTGGAAACGCTCAAAACCAATGAAGCCCTGATCCAGCAACGAATCCATGCCATTGAATCCGGGGCTAAGGTGACCATCGAGACCGTCGCTTCCAAGGCTGACCTCGAACGCGCAAAAATGCTGGAAGAGGAGATGATGAAGCAGGAGCTCAAGGTTTCGGAGGCAGAGGCAAAAGCAAACCTTTACTCTGGTGGCCTTGCAGGAACCATGGCAGTCATGGGTGCCGCTACTGAGCGAAACAGCCTTGCGATGCTTCGTCAGCAATACTTGGTTGCTAAATATGGGCTTGCATCGCCACAGCTTGGCGCTTTAAGCCCAAACGTCAGCAGTCAAACCTCGGAGTCTTCACCAAAAGCGGGAGTGCCTGAAGCAACTCCAACAGCCGCAGATAGAGACTTGCGTGAACAAATATTGGAAGTCACGCTTCTGAAGAAAAAATACGCCAAGCAGGACTATCAAGATTACGTATTTTTCGATATTTCGTTTAACCCAATAGGTCTTGATAAGCCTGCAAGAGCCATCAAAGGTGTGCTCATCTTCACAGACTTATTTGGTGAGCAAAAATTCGCACTCAATTGGACAATTGAAAAGCCTGTAAGCGTAGGCGTGGCGCACGTCGAGAAGGGATCAGGATTTAGATTCAACCAATTTATTGAATCTCACCAATGGGTTAGAAACGCGGAGCAAGACAATATGAAACTGAAGTTCCGCGTCGACAGCATCATCTATCAAGACGGAACCTCGCGGGCTTTTAACGAGTGATGTCCGACTAAGCAGCCAAACTTAACAGCCCAACCGAAGACTGCTATGGGGTGAACACATGGTCGGTCTGCAATAGTCGCAGATCGGCCAGTAACAGTCATTCCAATATTGGCCTTTGATCCCTCACAACAAGCTGCAATCTCGAAATTTTTAGGGTTGCCTAAACAGGTTTATTTGTAATTGCTCACTCTCGAAATTGCAGATACATTCATTTTTATAAAAACGACGAACTTTTGTTGCTTGTCGTCTAAATTTAGTTAGCTGTTTCCACGGACAAACCCATGCTCGATTTTAAAGAGTTGAATAAAGATGGAAAAGATTTCGAACTACTAATTAGGGAGTTGCTTTTTTCAAAAGGATACAAAGTTTACTGGAGTGGTGTCGGCCCCGATGGAGGGAGAGATCTTGTGTGTGTGGAGGAACGCCAAAGCTTCTTCGCACCCGACAAAAAAAGATGGCTTATTCAATGCAAGCATAACGCGCATAGCGGGAAGTCCGTCAGCGTAGAAGATCTTGATGACATAGTAGATTCATGTACACAGCATGATGCCGCAGGTTTTATACTTGCTTGCTCGACGCAGCCATCATCTGCTGTGGTGAATCGGCTTGAGGCAATAACGAAAAATCCCAAAAACGACATAACAGCAATCTATTGGGATTATGTGTTTATTGAACAGGCGCTCTCTTGTGCCAGTTTGTGGCGTATCGCACAGAGATTCTTCCCAATATCGGCGGAGTCTGCAACTTGGAAGGTATATGCCACCGAGAACCCTAATCACTGGGTTGTCAATTACAAAGGTTATTACTTTCACCTCGCCAACAGAATTGGTTCATATCACGAGCATCACTTCGATTCTATTAGTCAGAGAATTTCTGAAATAGAATCATTGGCAATGCCAGAGAAGCACTTTATTCGTGTTAGATCGATATATTACGACGACAAGAATGGGGGCTATACATGGTATTTGGATTACATGTATCCAAATGGTGAGTCGCCTCGCTACAGCTCTGCACAAATTAAGCACTATCTAGGCGATGGTTATGCATTGGAAGATGGTCAATGCTATTCGTTTGATGTGAAGCTGCGCGCCTACCTACAATTCAGTGATCACTATGACCCCGATCATTATGATTACTACACGCCTTACATGCATTCTTATCTGTATGGCGCGGAGCGTGAAAGCAATTGGGATGATCATGAAGAAGCCTACAAATCAGATGAAGAACTAAAAGAGAGGCTCAACGCGAGCAAAGACGCATTGTTTGACAGGCTTGTTGCGAAGTTTTCTGAAATAGGCTTCTTGCGCCTAGTGAGGGCATCCAACGCCAGGGTGGAAGATCTAGATAAATTTCACCTACAGAGAAGTTGGTCAGATCTAATATCATCCCTTGATATAGAGACAGATCGCTTCTTCTCTGCATGGTTTTTGTTTGACGTGCAAAGAGTTGATAAACTTCATCAGCTGATATCCTATATACCCCAGCATGTCTTATACAGTTTCAGGCTTACAAGGGCCTACATTTATCTACCCGAAGACAACGACAGAAGCAGGCTTGACTCAGACGAAGACGAGTACCTATTTGAACTCACAATGTCGATACATCCGGCGGAGCTTTCCAACAAGTTCACCGCACGTGAAAAGCTAAACGAGTATTTTGAGCTCGCCATACAAGGTATCGGTGCCTTCCAAGCAAACAACAGCTAACAGATCGTTCCAGCGGACCACCAAAAGCTGTGCTTTTGCCGTCCGCTGAACTCCACGTTAGCTTTCAAATGAGGATCTGCGATGTATTTCGATGTAAATTCGAAAAGAGTTGATAGCCCAATGTATAAACTCATTATGTATTTAAACAAGTACGAACCAGAAATTCTGGATGATGATAGTATTCATTTTCTCTTTAAAAATTTAAAAACGCACTTTAAAAAACTATTCTATACAGTTGCCTATATTAGTAAAATTCAAAAAGATAGTGATTTTATTAAAAATTACGATCAAACTTCGGTTGTTAGCATAAGTTCCGTTGAATATTGCTATTATAAAATTAGCACAATTTTTGATATTGCGTATCAAATAGCAGACAAGCTAATTTTTCCTAGCAAGAAAGAAGGCAATAGGTACGAATTTTTGGAAAGACAATTTGAGGTTTATTCAAATAAACTCATTGCCTTGCAGTTGGATTGGTATAAAAGTCTTAATAAAATTAGGAATAGAATAGTTCACGGCGGGATCACAGTTAATCCTTTCTATGTGAATGATGAAAATGTGGAAAATAGAATATGTTTTCAGGCCTACAATTCTAACTTAGATGATTTGATTAATCCTCATTATATGTACTCTAACCAGTACAACAATAACATCAACTTTGCTGACAATTATTTTGTCTTTCATACACATCTTTTATATTCTTACCTCACCGATTTTTTTGAATTTGTTCTGGCAGAATTTAGTAAAGATAAAATTCATGATGTAAAAAACTTAAGCCTTGATGACCTGCCTTATGAGTTTTTTGAAAGAGATCAGAAAACGTGGTTGCTTTCGGAAGTGGATACATTTGCTGAAATTACCAAGAAAATGATAGCTCTACAGTTAGCTGATGGGGATTTACATCACATTAATCAGGTGAAATCAGAAGATATTGAAAATTTTTTCCATAACTTCCCATTCACTATGATGACTAGAATTAGTCAAGGTGACTGGGTCTTGGCAGAGAATGAAAGCTAACAAGGAAAATTGACACGGACGCTTCGCTGTCGCGCAGCGCCGGTTATTTGCGCCGTTAGCAACTGTCTGCTTCGGGTCGATAGCCCCACTTCAACCCATGCCAAAGCGGTTATTCGGCCTACGTAAGTTTCCGGTGACAGCTGAGAGGCTTAGAACGTCGCTTCAACGGACACTGGTGGAAATGACTGCATTTGGGTAGCCGCACTGTTTGCTACTCATGCGTCGAACAACAGCAAGCAGCCTGAAGCAGTTGCCGCTGGCAGGGAGTTCCGCACATTCAAAGGCATCGTGAAGTCGGCCGGTGTCCAACAAAGTTGTTAGAGCCGATTTCAACAAACCCTTGGCGCGCTTTCCGGTTTTTGCTGAACAGGATGTGCCGATTCCCGGCTATTGGGTCCATGAGTTTTTGCAGTCGCGCCAAGTTGGAGTACGCAGATGAATCCAAAAGGCGTTTAGTGGCGTATAGGGTTACATGCCCATTTCTTCTAAACTTTCCACCCCCATGAACCGCCGCCTAAGCCTCATGGGCATCGGTTCCGCCATCGCAGCGCTACTGTCCGGCTGTTCTGGTGCCCAGGTACTCGACCACCTGGTGGCCCATGACACCTACCACGGCCCCACGGGTGTGCGCTATGGGCCCGATCCACGGCATTTGCTGGATGTGTACCAGCCAGCGACAGGCACGGTGCCCGGCAATGCGCCAGTGGTGCTCTTTTTTTATGGCGGCAACTGGACGAGTGGCGAGCGGGCCGAGTACCGATTCGTCGGCGAAGCGCTGGCAGCCAACGGCATCATCGCTGTGGTGGCCGACTACCGGCTGAGCCCCCAGGTGCAGTACGACGGCTTGCTGGGCGATTGCGCATTGGCCCTGCAGTGGACCTTGGCGCATGCAGCCAGCCTGGGTGGCGACCCGGCGCGGGTGATGGTGATGGGCCATTCCGCCGGGGCTTACAACGCCGCCATGCTGGCTTTGGACCCGCGTTGGCTGGCGCCTTTGGGCCTGACACCCGATCGGCTTGCGGGCTGGATTGGGCTGGCTGGGCCCTACGACTTTTTGCCGATTGTGGACCCCCAGGTGCAGGTGGCTTTTGGTTGGCCGCACACCCCTGCCGATTCCCAGCCGATCTTCTACGCCAACGCCAAGGCCCCCCGCAGCTTGCTGCTGGCCGCACGCAATGACAAGGTCGTTGATACGCAGCGCAACACCGTCGGCCTGGCAAACCGCTTGCGGGCTGCCGGTACCGACGTGGATATGCGGATCTTTGACCACCTCAGCCACGTGACGACCGTTGCCGCGCTGGCTCGGCCGCTGGACTGGCTAGCCCCGGTACTGCCGACCGTGGTGGACTTTGTGCGTGGGGATCCGAAACGTTAGCAAGGACCCATCAAGTGATAGCAGCCGTGGCCGGATGTGTCGCGACTGCAAGTTCGCTTTGCAGAGGGTTCCAAGGATGATCCATCGTGGCGGAGCCGCAGGATGACTGGCTGCTGGCGCTAACATGGCGCTTTCGGCCAGAACCGGCCTTCCGCCATTACCGCGCAACGGTGCCAGCCAGCGCTGCTGTCTACCGCTTCCATGAATCATCTCTACACACACCCGTACCAGGGCAGGTTTGGCAATGGCCTGGCCAAGCTGCTCAATTCACGTCGCTTTGCCACGTATCGGCGAGCCTTCATGTCTCGTCTGCCCTTCATGACCTTGGACAGCGATGTGGTGGATGTGGTCTATATGAATTGGCTGGTGGACGAAGCCCTGGCCGCTCCGTTTGCCCCAGCGGGCGCGCGCCTCTGGTCTTACTAGGGGCTCACCCCTCTGACGGTGCTGACCTATCGGCATGGCCATTTTGGTCCTCGGTGGATGGGTCCCTTGAGGCGCGTTATGCCTTCGCCGTTGCAGAGCAACTGGCGCCTGTACCTGGCAGAGCCGCTGTCTGATGCGCCGCCCATTCCCACCGTCGCCTTTGTCTACAACGTGATGGACAGCCTGGCCCATGTGGCCGGGGCGCGCCTGTTCAGTGATGCCTTGCCGTCCCATTGGCCAGCCCGCTTCGATTTCCGCGTGACTCCCGATGAGGCCATCGTCGACATTGCGCCCGGCAATGGAAGCGCGCCAAGATTGGCGGCCAGGGCACTGCGGGCAGCGGACGCCGTTTTGTCACCCCCTTGGTCCGAGATGTTCAATGGCTGGTCGGATGCGATCGTTCGCCTGGCCTCTCAGCACGCCGCTGTGGTGGAGGTTCCGACAGCGGACGGCGCCCCTGGCATGTCGGCATTGGCGACGATTGACTTGCCGGTGGATGTTGCCTCGGTGGAGCCCTTGCTGCTGGACACGCAAACCTTGGACTGTCCTTTGCTTCAGAGGCTGGATGCGGACCCGGAGGCCCTGTGCTTTCTGCTGCCAAGCGTACGCTTCTCTGCCTTGTCCGAACGGCTATTACGCGCATCTGCCTGAGGCAGGCCCACTGAGGCAAGCGTGGTTCGCCCCTCAAAAACCGGGCGCTTGACGCCAACCAACCAACTAGTAGAATGGCTCATCTCCGAAAGCGCTACCCATTGACCCGATGACTGTTGAACTCTCCCCTCGCGCCACTGAATTGGCGGAACACGCCCGGCAATTGCTGGCAGCTGGCGGCTACAACGGCTTCAGCTATGCGGATCTCTCTGAAAAGGTAGGGATAGGCAAGGCCAGCATCCACCACCATTTCCCCAGCAAGGCGGACTTGGTGTTGACGGTGGTGCAACGGCACCGGCAGCAATCTGTGGAGGGCTTGGCAGCGATGCAGCAGCATTTGGGCGATGACCCACAAGCCCAATTGAACGCTTACGTCGATTACTGGGCGCGATGCATACGCGACGGTTCATCGACGATGTGCATCTGCGCGATGCTGGCCGCGGAAGCGCCGATGATCCCGCCGGAAATTGCGGCTGAAGTGCGCGGCTATTTCCAGGATCTGAGCGAGTGGCTGGCAGCGGTCATCTCGCAAGGCCAGGCCAAAGCGCAGTTCAAGCCAGAAGTGAGTGCGCCGGTAGAAGCGCTCGCATTGATGTCCACCGTGCACGGCGCCATGCTGACGGCCCGCGCATTGGATGATCCCGATGCTTTTCAGACGATCGTGCGCACGGCGATACATCGACTGGCAGCTTGAAGGATGGCCCGATCACTCAGGTTGTCGGGCCCTCTATTTTTTATCCTTGTAACCAATCAACTAGTCGGTTGTTTTTAGAAATACCACCCTATGCCACATCCCATTTCCACGCTTGGCGCATTCCATACCGTTATCAGTCTGGTGCCGCTCGCGGCGGGCTTGTACAGCTTCATCCGCTACCGCGCCATTGACCCGGCCAAGCGGTCGGGTCAGTTGTACCTGGTCAGCATGCTTCTCACCGTGCTCACCTCGTTCGGCTTGTCCAGCACAGGGGGTTTCAATGCCGGCCATGCCTTGGGCATTCTGGCGCTTTTGGTGATGGGTGGGGCATTGCTCATTCGGCAGCTGCCGCTACTCCCACGCCTGGTTCCCTACCTTTCGCAGTTCGGCTTTTCGTTCAGCTTCTTTCTGCTGTTGGTCCCTGCCATCGGCGAAACCTTGACGCGTCTGCCCGTCGCCCATCCCTTGGCCACCGGCCCTGAATCACCTTTGGTTCGCGGCACGGTGCTCGCGTGGCTGGCCATTTTTATGGTGGGAGCGGGATGGCAAATGTGGTGGATGCGGTCGCAACGCAAGCGCTGAATAGACAGCGCATTTTTTGTCTTGCGATCGCCAGACCTCCCGCTGGGACCGCCATACTTCCCGCGCCCAGACCGGAAAAGACAGCATTTGGCTGACAGACAACGCCATGGCCTGGTGCTGCAATAGTTGCCGACTCATCCAATTCAGCGGCCCAGAGACTCGTAGGCTTAGCGACTGCTCCAATGGGTAGAAGTCTTCCGTTCAACCTTGGGCCCAATGGCCTGAAAGTGGAAGCAATGACGCAATCGCATGGCAAACCCATCGCTAGAAACATAACGGTAGCGATCCTGGTCCTGGTGACCTTGTTTTTAGTGGGGGGTGGGGGATGGCTAATCACGCTGGGTGGCTCGGCCTACTACCTGGTCGCCGGTCTGGTGCTGGCCATCATCACCTGGCTGTATGCGCGTGACCGCGTGGCAAGCCTGTGGCTGTATGCGGTGCTGCTGTTGGCCACGATCGCATGGGGCATCTGGGAGTCGGGGACGGATTTCTGGGCGCTTACGCCGCGACTGGATATCTGGTTTGTGCTGGGGCTGTGGCTGGTGTTGCCTTGGGCGAGCCGGCGGCTGAGCCAAAGCACGGCGGCGAAATCGCTGCTGTCTCTCGGTCTGGTAGCGGTGCTCGCTGTGCTGGGTCTCAGCTGGTTCAACGATCCGCAAGAAGTCAATGGCACGCTTGCGCGCGCGCCGTCTTCACAGCGCACGCCAGTGGCGGGCGTGGCAGAGGGCGACTGGCCGGCTTATGGGCGCACCCAGGCCGGTGTGCGGTTCTCGCCGCTGGCGCAGATCAACGACAGCAATGTGAACAAGCTCCAGCTGGCCTGGAAGTACCAGACGGGCGACTTCAAGGGCGACGACGACTCGGGCGAAACCACGGCGGAGCTGACCCCTATCAAGGTGGGCAACCGCATGTTTATCTGCACCACGCACCAGTTCCTCGATGCGCTGGACCCCGCAACCGGCAAGCGCCTGTGGCGTTTTGATCCGCAGCTGAAAGCCGACCGCACCTTCCAGCATCTGACCTGCCGAGGCGTGTCTTACTACGACAGCGCCAACGCGGAGGCCAACAGCGCCAGCGTGCAAAAGAACCTGACCCAGGCCTCTGCCGAGTGTCCCCGCAAGGTGATCCTGCCGGTGAACGATGGGCGCCTTTTTGCAGTGAACCCGGACACCGGCAAGCCTTGCAGCGATTTTGGCAACAATGGCCAAGTCGATCTGCAGGCCAATATGCCGTTTCCCTACCGTGGCGGCTACAACCCGACGTCACCCCCGGTGGTGACCGGCTCGACCATCGTGATTGGCGGCTCGATCACCGACAACCTTTCCAACTCGGAGCCCTCGGGCGTGATCCGGGGCTATGACGTCAACACGGGCGCGCTGCGCTGGGTGTTCGATACCGGCGCCGAGGACCCGAACCAGATGCCAGGCGACAAGGGCGAGTTCGTGCACAACTCCCCCAATGCCTGGGCGCCGCTGGCCTATGACGCCCAGACCGATATCGTCTACGTGCCGACCGGCGTGGGCACGCCCGATATCTGGGGCGGCGACCGGACCGCGCTGAAAGAGCGCTATGCCAACTCGATGCTGGCCTTGGATGCCAGCACCGGCAAGCTGGTCTGGAACTTCCAGACGACCCACCATGACCTCTGGGACATGGATGTGCCGGCGCAGCCCTCGCTGGTGGACCTCAAGCGCCCGGATGGCACGACGGTGCCCGCTATTTATGTGTTGACCAAGACCGGGCAGCTGTTCGTTCTTGATCGGCGCAGTGGCGAAGCCATCTTGCCGGTGACCGAAAAACCGGTGCCGCAGAGCGTGAAGCGCGGCCCGCAAACCAAGGGCGAGCACTACGCGCCGACGCAGCCCTTCTCGCCCTTGAACATGGGCCCGCACGAGAATTTGACGGACAAGAACATGTGGGGCGCCACCATGTTCGACCAGCTGATGTGTCGCGTGATCTTCCACCGTCTCAACTACGAAGGCATCTACACGCCGCCGTCGGAGAATGGCACCTTGGTCTTTCCGGGCAACCTCGGGGTATTTGAATGGGGCGGCATGTCCGTGGACAGCGACCGCCAGATTGCATTCATGAATCCCTTGGGTCTGCCCTTTGTCTCGCGCTTGATCCCTGCGGACCCGAACCGCCCGCGCACGGAGAAAGGCGCAGGTACCGAGCAAGGCGTGCAGCCCATGTACGGCACACCGTATGGGGTGGAACTCAATGCCTTTTTGTCGCCGCTGGGCCTGCCCTGCAAGGAGCCCGCATGGATGACCGTCGCGGGTGTGGATCTCGCTACCCATGAAGTCGTGTGGAGAAAGCGCGTGGGCACCATCCGCGACAGCCTCCCCAAACTCATGCAGCTGCCGCCCATCAAGACGGGTGTGCCCGGCTTGGGTGGCCTGATCTCCACCGGTGGCAATCTGATGTTTATCGGTGCGACGCAAGACAACTACCTGCGCGCCTTCAACGCCAGCAACGGCGATCTGCTCTGGCAGGCGCGCTTGCCAGCCGGCGGCCAGGCCACTCCTATGACTTACGACATTGGCGGCAAGCAGTACGTGGTCATCATGGCCGGCGGGCATGGCTCTTTCGGCACCAAGATGGGCGATTCGCTGATGGCCTATGCGCTGCCGGATTGATGCGGAGACGACGGGATAGCGTGCTGTGCCGCACTAGGAGCACAGCCTAGGTCTTTGCAAGAATTGTTACGATTCACCTACCCGGCCATCCTTGGCCGGGTTTTTGCCGTCTCGCTTGGCCGTTTATGAATTCCTCGTCTCCCTCCTATGTCATTGGTATCGATCTGGGCACCAGCCACACGGTGGTGGCCTATGCGGCCCTGACGGCGACAGGTGACGAGATTGCGCTGCTGACCATTCCCCAACGCAGCAGCGCGGGAGAGGTACAGGCGCAGACCTTGCTGCCCTCCGTGCGCTACCAGGCGACAGCCGATGAGCTGGGCGATGCCTGGCAGCAGCCTTGGCCGCCGCAAGGCGCGAGCGACGACGCACCTGCGGTGGTCGGCCGCTGGGCGCGTGACCTGGGCACAGCGGTGCCCAACCGCCTGGTCGCCAGCGCCAAAAGCTGGCTGTCGCACACGGGGGTGGACCGCAGCGCGGCCATCCTGCCCTGGGGCGCGGGCGATGAGGTGGCCAAGATATCGCCCCTCGCGGCATCGGCCTCGTACCTGGCCCATGTCAAGGCAGCCTGGGAAGAGGCGCATCCAGAGGCGCCGCTGAGCGCCCAGATCGTGGTGCTGACGGTGCCGGCCTCGTTTGACGAGGGCGCGCGCGTATTGACCCTGGAGGCTGCCCAACTGGCGGGCCTGCCCCAGGTGCATCTGCTCGAAGAGCCCAAGGCCGCTTTCCACGACTGGCTGGTATTGCAAGGCGAGCAACTGGCTGCGCAGCTGGCAGACAGCCGGCTGGTGCTGGTGCTGGATGTGGGTGGTGGCACGACAGACCTGACCTTGATCCAGGTCGAGCCCGCTGCCGATGGCGGCCTGCCCAGCCTGACGCGCACTGCCGTGGGCGAGCACCTGATGCTGGGCGGCGACAACATGGACCTGGCCCTCGCCCACCAATTGGAGCCCCAGTTTGCGCCCGAGGGCCAGCGCCTGCCCGCCGCCCGTTTTGCGCAGCTGGTGCAGCGCTGCCGCATCGCCAAAGAGCAGTTGCTGGCCGCCGATGCGCCTGAGCAGGTGGCGGTAACCCTGCTGGGCGGGGGCAGCCGGCTGCTGGCGCAAAGCAAGACCGCCAACCTGAGCCGCGCCCAGGTCCAGCAATGGGTGGTTGAAGGATTTTTACCGCTGGCCGAGCGCAGCGCGGTGCCCAGCAAACGCCAGGGCGCCTTGCGCGGCTTTGGCCTGCCATACCCGGCGGATGCGGCCATTACCCGGCACTTGGCGCAGTTTTTGGCGCAGCACGCGGGCAGTGGCGCGGCGCAGGCGCTGCCCGATACCGTGCTGCTCAATGGCGGCGTGTTCCATGCGCATGCGGTGGTGGAGCGGCTTGAGCAGCAGCTGTCGGCCTGGCGCGGCCAGCCGCTGCGCGTGCTGCACAACCCGCACCCCGACTGGGCGGTGGCCCGGGGCGCAGCCGCCTATGGCCTGACCCGCTTTGCGCCCGAGCCTGAACCAGCCGCAGCGGTACCCGCAACAACGGATGCTGCAGTGCCGCCTGCCGCCAGCCTGCGCAGCCGTTTGCCGCAGATTGGCGGCGGTTCGGCGCGCAGCTACTGGCTGCTGCTGCCCGGTGCCAAGGGTTCAGCACCCCAGGGCCTGTGCCTGCTGCCACGCGGCACGCAAGAAGGGGTGCGGATTGTTTTATCGGGCCGGCGCTTTGCACTCAAGCTCGGCCAGGCCGTGCGCTTTGATCTGCTGGCCAACAGCCTGCCCAGCCTGCCTGCCCAAGCGGGGCAACTGGCAGCGTTGCAGGGGGAAGGTTGGGTAGAGCTGCCGCCACTCGCCACCGTGCTGCCGGCACCCGAGGGCCACCACAAAGCCCAGATCGAGGTGCAACTGCAGGCCAGCATGACAGAGGTTGGCACCCTGGAGGTGCGCTGCCTGGCGGTCGATGACCCGAGCCAGTCTTGGCTGCTGCCGCTTAGCCTGCGCGGCGCAGTGCAGGCGGTGGATGACAGTACCGCCCACAACGACACCGCTGAAGACGAGCGCGCCAGCGCGCGCCGGGAGCAGGCCATTGCGCAGATCGACCGAATTTTTGGCAACCAGGCGCAGGCGGTGGATGCCAAGGAAGTACGCCAGCTGCGCCAGGTGCTGGAGCGGCTGCTGGGCCCGCGCACGAGCTGGGACCTGGCACTGCTGCGGGCCATGTTTGATGCGCTGCTGGCGCGTGCCAAGCGCCGCCGCCGCACGCCCGAGCACGAACGCGCCTGGCTGAACCTGGCCGGCTGGTGCCTGCGCCCGGGCCTGGGCGCGCAGCTGGATGCCTGGCGGGTGGAGCAGGTCTGGGCGCTGTACCCGCAAGGCCTGGGCCATGGCAAGGAGCCGGGCAACTGGACGGAATGGTGGGTGTTCTGGCGCCGGGTGGCTGCGGGCCTGAACGAGGCGCAGCAGATGGAGCTGCTGGAAGACGTGGCCGGCCATATGCAAAAAACCGTGCAGCAAACCGCCCGCAAGCGCGCCGATGGCGCTGGTGGCAAAAGCAGCCATGGCAGCTATGACGACATGCTGCGCCTGTTTGCCGCGATGGAGGCTGTCCCCTGGCAGTACCGCCAGGAGATGGGCCAGTGGATGCTGCAGCGCTTGAAGCGCGAGGGCGAAACGGTGCAGACCTGGTGGGCCATTGGCCGCCTGGCCGCACGCCAGCCGATGGCCGCCAATGCCCACCTCGTCATGCCGCCTGCCGCTGCGCAGGAGTTTGTGCAGGCCACCCTGGCCCAGGACTGGCGCCGCAACGAGACCGCCATGTTTGCCGCGCTGCAAATGGCCCGCATGACCGGCGACCGCGCCCGCGATCTGCCCGATGCGCTGCGCACGGAGGTGCTGGACAAGATGCGCAGCAGCGGCGCGCCGGAGCGCTGGATCGCGATGGTCAGCGAGGTGGTCGCCATGGATGCCGAAGACCAGCAACGCAGCCTGGGCGACAGCCTGCCGCCCGGCCTGGCATTGCTGTAGGGCGCGTATTTGGGCGCTGGCCTCTGCTGCCATCGCGATGCATGGGCGCGCCCGGCGCAGCATTCTGCCCCCCGGCCAGTGCAACAATGGCGGCTGCGCCGCGCGGGATTGCCGGCCTATGCCCCATTACTGGAGATATTGCGATGATGTTTGACACGACCACCCCTTCCGCTTGCTTGCCGCGCCGTGCTGCGCTGGCTGCGGCACTGACCGCAGTGCTGGCAGGTGGCGTGCTACCCCAGGCCTGGGCACAAGGCAGTGCTGCCAGCAGCGCCAACTGGCCGGGCAAACCCATCACCTTTGTCGTGCCCCAGGCGCCCGGCGGCGCCAATGATGTGATCGCCCGCGCCGTCGCCCAGGGCCTGGGCCAATCGCTGGGCCAGCCGGTGATTGTGGAGAACCGGGCAGGCGCCAATGGCAATGTGGGCACCAGCCAAGTCGCCCGCAGCGCGGCCGATGGCTACACCTTTTTGGTGACGGCGCAAAGCGCCTACACCATCAACCCGGCGCTCTACAGCACGGTGCCGTTTGACCCGATCAAGGACTTCACGCCGGTGATGCAGCTGGCAGTTGCCCCCTACCTGCTGGTGGTGAACCCGAACTTTCCGGCCAAGAACCTGGACGAGCTGGTGGCCTATGCCAAGCAGCACCCGGGCAAGGTGGAGTACGCATCGGCCGGCAATGGCACCTTGAACCATTTGCTGGGCGAGATGCTGAAAAAGCAGAAGGGCATTGATCTGCTGCATGTGCCTTACAAGGGCGCATCGGCCGCCGCTACCGATGTGGTGGCTGGCCAGTTGCCGATGACCTTTGGCAGCTTTCCCGGCGTGATGCCGTTTGTCAGCAGCGGCAAGCTGCGGGTGCTGGGCGTGGCCTCGGACAAGCCCACGCAGCTGGCGCCCGAGATCACCCCGCTGGGCAAGGGCCTGGCTGTCACCAGCTGGTACGGGCTGTTTGCGCCGGCCGGCACGCCCGATACCGTCGTCGTGCGCCTGCATGCCGCCATCACCAAGGTGCTGGCCACGCCGGTGATGGCCGAGCGCTTGAAGAACCTGGGCGCTGAATCGGTGATCTCGACACCGCAAAGCTTCAAGGCCAGCCTGCCGGCCGAGCTGGCCTACTGGAAGCAAGTGGTGCAGGACTCGGGAGCGCATATTGACTGAGCCCCAAGACGCGGCGCTGCTGGCCGCTTGCAGGCAATTGCCCGTCGTCGGCCTGCTGCCTGCGGGCCCGCGCAATGCCATCACCGATGTGGCGGGGCTGCGCCTGGGCCACTGCACCGTGGCCGATGGCGATCTGCAGACCGGCGTCACGGTGCTGATCCCGCCAGTGGACAACCCGTTTTTGCACAAGCTGCCTGCGGGCCTGGCCGTTATCAACGGCTTTGGCAAGAGCGCTGGCCTGGTGCAGCTGGCCGAGCTGGGCCAGATCGAAACCCCGATTGCGCTGACCAATACCTTTGGCGTCTCAGCCATCGTGCAGGCGCAGATTGCGCAGTGCATTGCCGCCAACCCCGAATGCGGACGCAGCCTGCCGACGGTGAATGCGCTGGTGCTGGAATGCAATGACGGCTATTTGAGCGATATCCAGCGTATGGCCATTGGCCCGGCGCACTACCAGGCGGCGCTGGACAGTGCATCGCCCGAGGTGGTGCAGGGCGCGGTGGGCGCGGGGCGGGGCATGTCGGGCTTTCAGCTCAAGGGCGGCATCGGCAGCGCATCGCGCCAGGTCGTTGTGGGCGAAGAGCGCTATACCGTGGGCGCGCTGGTGCTGGCCAATATGGGCAGGCTGGCAGATCTGCGCTGGGGCGGCCAGGCGGTGGGCGCGGCGCTGGAGCGGCGCCTGCAGGCCAAGCTGGCCGCTGGTGAGCTAGCTGGCACCGCAGTGGGTGACGGCGTCGACAAAGGCAGCATCATCATGCTGCTGGCCACCGATGCACCGCTGGACAGCCGCCAGCTCAGCCGCGTGGCGCGGCGTGCCGCTGCCGGCCTGGCCAATACGGGCTCCTGCTACGGCCATGGCAGCGGCGATATTGCGCTGGCGTTTTCTACCGCCTACACCCTGCCGGCCGATGCGGCCGCGCCCATGCCGGCGCTGGCCATGCTGCATGAAGCGCAACTGGACCCGCTGTTCCGCGCGGCGGCCGATGCAGTGGAGCAATCCATTTTGAATGCGCTATGGCATGCCCTGAGCGTGCAAGGGCGTGACGGCCACCAGCGCTGGGGGCTGCAAGAACTGTGCAAGGACTGAAGCGATGAAAGTACTGATTTCTGTCGATATCGAAGGCGTGGCCGGTGTCTACCACCCCGAGCAGGTGCGCGCGGGCAACCCCGAGTACGAGCGCGCGCGCCGCCTGATGGCCCAGGAGGCGAATGCCGCCGTCGAAGGCGCTTTTGCTGCCGGCGCGCTGGAGGTCTATGTCAATGACTCGCATGGCGGCTTTCGCAATATGCCGCCCGATCTGCTCGATGCGCGCGCCCAGGTCATCCAGGGCAAGCCGCGCTACCTGAGCATGGTGGCTGGTGTGGAGCTGGGCCTGGATGCCGTCTGCATGGTGGGCTACCACTCGCGCGCACAGGGCCGGGGTATTCTGGCCCACACCATCAACAGCTTTGCCTTTGCCAGCATCCACATCAATGGGCAAGAGGCCAGCGAGGCCAGCCTTTACGGCGCCTTGGCAGGGGCCTATGGCGCGCCGGTGGTGATGCTGGCGGGCGACGATGTGCTGCGCGAGGAGAACCAGGCGATCTTCCCCCATGCGGTGTTTGTGCAGACCAAGCGCGCCACCGGCCAGGGCAGCGGCATCAGCCTCTCGCCCGAGCAGGCGCAGCAGGCCATCCGCGCCGGGGCAGAGCAGGGCCTGGCCGGGCGTGCCCGCTGCCAGCCACTGCAAACCCCCAGCCCGGTGCAAGTACAGATTGCGGCCACCTCGCCGGGCATGGCCGATCTGTTCTGCCAGTGGCCGACCCTGGAGCGGGTCGATGGCCGCACGGTGCGCTTTAGCGCGCCGGACATTGAATCGGCCGTGCGCATGACCAACTGCCTGTCGGCCATGTCCAGCATGCTGCGCTGAGCGAGGCACGAGCCGGCATGGCATGAAACCTGCTGGGGATAGCGCTCAACATCGGTGGTGCGCGTTTATGAAGTCTTCCCTGCATTTTCTGGTCGCTGCCCGCCAGCATGAGATGGCTGCGCTGGAACAGCTGGGCAAGGCCTGCGCGCTGGTGGTGGCCATGTCGGGCCTGGTGCATGCGCTGCAAAAGGAGCGCGGGCTGTCGAACATGGTGCTGGCCAGTGGCGGCGCGCAGGGCACCGAGCTGCTGGCGCCCCAGCGGCTGCAGGTGGATGCGCAGATGGCCAACGTGCGCGATGAGTTGGACCGGCTGGGCCCGCACCCCTCCGGTGCCAGCGGGGCGCGGCTGTGCAATGCCATTGCCTATACCTTGCAAGGCGTGGCGGCCCTGCCTGCGCTGCGCGCCCAGGTGCAGGCCGGGCGGCTCACACCGCCCGCTTGCACCGATGCCTTTGCGCGCCTGATTGCCGGCTGCCTGGCCGTTGTCTTTGAGGCGGCGGACAGCGCCAATGAGCCGGAGATATCGCGCATGCTGGTCGCCTTGTTCCACCTGATGCAGGGCAAGGAGCTGGCCGGGCAGGAGCGCGCCTGCGGCACCAGCGCCTTTGCCTCGGGCCAGCTGCAGCCCCCCGCCCGGGCGCAGTGGCTGCACCTGATCGAATCGCAGGAGCGCTGTTTTGAGGTATTTGCCAGCCTGGCCACCGCCAGCGTGCTGGTGCTGTGGCAGGCCCATGTGGCGGGCGACACCGACATGGCGGCGGTGGAGCGCATGCGCCGCGTGGCCCATACCGCCGCCGGCTGCCGCCTGAGCCGCAGCGGCAGCGCCGACTGGTTTGCCGCCTGCAGCCACCGGCTCGATGCCTTGCATGGCGTGGAGACCTTGGTGGCGCAGGAGCTGCAGGTGCTGTGCCTGCACAAGCTGCAGGCGCAGCAGCAAGCACTGGCGGCCTTGCAGGCGTTGCCGCCGGGTGCTGAACCTGCAGAAGCGGGGGCAGAGGGCAGGGAAGGCGGCATGGCTTTTTTTGAAGCCTCGGCACCGCCCGATGCCTGGTCGCTGGATGCCGTGGGCGCGCCGGCGCTGGGGCGCGATATCTTGTCGCTGGTGCAGCAGCAATCACAGCACCTGCAGACCATGCAGAGCCAGATCCACGAGGCCAAGACCGCCCTGCATGAACGCAAGACCCTGGAGCGCGCCAAGGGCCTGCTGATGGCCCAGCACCAGCTCAGCGAGAGCGATGCCTACCAGCTGCTGCGCCAGACGGCGATGAACCAGAACAAGCGCATGCTGGAGGTGGCCGAGGCGGTGCTGGCGATGGCGGCCTTGGTGCCCGCCGTGCCTGCCGCCAACGAACGCCGCTGATCCTGTCCTCTAAAACACGCTCCGCGCACCAAAGCATGGCAGCCGTCGGGCAGCCAGCTGCTGCAATGCACCATTGCAGGGATCGGGCTGCGCTTGGGGGGCTGGCGCAGGCCTGCTCTCCAGAGGGAAGCACTGAAATTTCTTGAATTGGCATGGAATATGCAAAGACTTGGTTAACCAGGCCAAAGGCGGCCTGTTTCCGGTAATCGCGAGTTATTTCGGGACAACGGCGTCCCTTTCCTGATGGTGCAGACCCTCAGCGAAAGGACGCCGTTTTTTGTTTTTGGAACTTGCAACGCTTTCGATGGAGTCCGACCAGCATGACGATACGCCCCACCACCACCGATGCAGCCCCCGCCACCGAGGCCTTGCCGGCCGCTGCGCCCCAGGCCGGCCGCCGCCAGTTTTTGCGCCACGGCGCCCAGGCAGCGGCCGCTACCTTTGTCTACGGCGCGCTGGGCCACCAGGGCGTCTGGGCGGCGGGCTCGGATGCGCCCGAGAAAAAAGAGGTCAACATCGGCTTTATCCCGCTGACCGACTGCGCCAGCGTGGTGATGGCCTCGGTGCTGGGCCTGGACCAGAAGTACGGCGTCAAGATCATGCCCAGCAAGGAAGCCAGCTGGGCCGGCGTGCGCGACAAGCTGGTCAATGGCGATCTGGACTTTGCCCATGTGCTCTACGGCCTGGTCTACGGTGTGCAGCTGGGCGTAGGCAGCCCGCAAAAGGACATGGCGGTGCTGATGACGCTTAACCGCAATGGCCAGGCGATTACCTTGTCCAAAAAGCTGGCGGACAAGGGCGCGGTGGATGCCGCCTCGCTCGCCAAGCTGATGGGCGCGGAAAAACGCGAATACACCTTTGCGCAGACCTTTCCGACGGGCACCCATGCGATGTGGCTGTACTACTGGCTGGCCAGCGCAGGCATCCACCCGCTGAAAGACGCCAAGGTCATCACCGTGCCGCCGCCGCAGATGGTGGCCAATATGCGGGTGGGCAATATGGATGGCTTTTGCGTGGGCGAGCCCTGGGGCCACCGCGCAATCATGGATGGCATTGGCATAACAGCAGTGACCACCCAGGACATCTGGCGCGACCACCCGGAAAAGGTGCTGGGCTGCACGCAGGACTTTGTCAGCCGCCACCCCAACACCGCGCGCGCCGTGACCATGGCCATTTTGGAGGCAGGCCGCTGGATCGATGCCAGCCTGCAGAACAAGCAAAAGATGGCCGAGACCATTGCCGGCAAGGCCTATGTGAACACCAGCGTGGATGCCATCAATCAGCGCATTCTGGGCCGCTACCAAAACGGCCTGGGCAAGACCTGGGACGACCCCAACCACATGAAGTTCTTTGCCGATGGCGAGGCCAGCTACCCCTATCTGTCCGATGGCATGTGGTTCCTCACCCAGCACAAACGCTGGGGCCTGCTCAAGAACCACCCCGACTACCTGGCCGTTGCCAAGAAGATTAACCAGACCGCCCTGTACAAGGAAGCGGCCGCGCAGCTGAAGATCGCCGTGCCCAAGTCGGACATGCGCAGCAGCCAGCTGATCGACGGCAAGGTCTGGGATGGATCGGACCCCGCCAAGTACGCCGACAGCTTTGTGATCAAAGCCTGATAAGGAGATCCCCATGCCCGCTGCATTGCGAGAGAGTGTTTCGCCCCTAACCACGCCCACCCCAGCCGAGCGCAAGGTGTTGTCCATCCATGAGCACATGGCGCGGAGTTTGCCCGTAGCGGTGGCTGCGGCGGGTAGTCCGCCTGCTGCGGCCGTACCTGCCGCTGCCAAGCGCGATCTGGCCGCCGTCTGGCAGCAGCGCTTTGGCGCGCTGGTGCAGAACCTGCTGCCTCCCGTGCTGGGCTTTGGCTTGCTGCTGGTGCTGTGGTCCATCGTGGCCCAAAGCAATCCGGCCATCCCCAGCCCGCAGGAGACTTGGGTGCAGGCGCAGGAGATCTTTCGCGACCCCTTCTACCGCAACGGCCCCAATGACCAGGGGGTGGGATGGAATGTGCTGGCCTCGCTGCAGCGGGTGAGCATCGGCTTTGGGCTGGCGGCGCTGGTGGGCATTCCGCTGGGCTTTGTCATTGGGCGTTTTGACTTTCTCTCGCGCATGTTCAACCCGCTGATCAGCCTGCTGCGCCCGGTATCACCGCTGGCCTGGCTGCCCATTGGCCTGCTGGTGTTCAAGGGTGCCAACCCGGCGGCGATCTGGACGATCTTTATCTGCTCGATCTGGCCAATGGTGATCAACACGGCAGTCGGCGTGCAGCGCGTGCCGCAGGACTACATGAATGTGGCCCGGGTGCTGAACCTGAGTGAGTGGAAGATTGCCACCACCATCCTCTTCCCTGCCGTGCTGCCCTACATGCTGACGGGTGTGCGCCTGGCAGTCGGCACCGCCTGGCTGGTGATCGTGGCGGCCGAGATGCTGACCGGTGGCGTGGGCATTGGCTTTTGGGTCTGGGACGAGTGGAACAACCTCAACGTCAAGAACATCATCATTGCGATCTTTGTCATCGGCGTGGTGGGCCTGCTGCTGGAATGGGCGCTGATCCGCCTGGCCACCGCATTCACTTTTGAGGAGGTCAAGGCATGACCATCAACCCCAGCCCCCAGGCCGCTGCCCCCAACGCCAAGTACATCGAGGTGCAGCAGGTGGCGCAAAGCTTCAAGACCGCCAAGGGCCTGTTCCAGGCGCTGCAGGGCATCAACCTGGAGATCGCCCAGGGCGAGTTTGTCAGCTTGATCGGCCATTCGGGCTGCGGCAAATCGACCTTGCTGAACCTGATTGCCGGGCTGGCCAGCCCCAGCGAAGGCACCTTGCTCTGCGCCAACCGCGAGATCAAGGGCCCCGGGCCGCAGCGCGCCGTCGTGTTCCAAAACCATTCGCTGCTGCCCTGGTTGACCTGCTGGGCCAATGTGCACCTGGCGGTAGAGCGGGTGTTTGGCGGGCGCGAGCGCAAGGCACAGTTGGCCGCCCGCACCGATGCCGCGCTGGCGCTCGTCGGCCTCACCCATGCAGCGCAAAAGCGGCCCGGCGAGATATCGGGCGGCATGAAGCAGCGCGTGGGCATTGCCCGGGCCCTGTCGATGGAGCCCCAGGTGCTGTTGATGGACGAGCCCTTTGGCGCCTTGGATGCCCTGACCCGCGCCAAGCTGCAGGATGAGCTGCTGGAGATCGTCGCGCGCACGCGCAGCACCGTCGTCATGGTCACCCATGATGTGGACGAAGCCGTGCTGCTGTCCGACAAGATCGTGATGATGACCAATGGGCCCGCCGCCACGATTGGCGAGGTGCTGACGGTACCGCTGGCCCGCCCGCGCAACCGCGTGGCGCTGGCCGAGGATGCGCAGTACCAGGCCTGCCGCAAGGCGGTGATCGACTTTCTCTACACCCGCCAGGTGCATGTGGAGAAGCTGGCCTGATAAATCCTGCTTAGCTAGCAACAGGCGCTCCACACGGAGCGCCTTTTTTGTGCACGCAAATGAGGCAGGGTGGCGCCAGTGTGGCACCGAGGCAGCACAAAAAATGTGCGCAGGCGATGCGCGGCTGCGGGCGCGCGTCGACAGCCAACTTGGTATGGAACTTGCATAGCTCTTGGCGTGGCCATGGCGGCCACCGGGCGGCAGTGCAAAGTGGCACCGCTGCCCAAAGACAAAGACGTCTCAGCGCGCATGCCTGGCATGCGGCGCCTAGACGTCTTTTTTTTGTGCTGCCCACGGGGAATACGATGAAAAAAATCAAGTTGGTCATGGTTGGCAACGGCATGGCCGGGGTGCGAGCGCTGGAAGAGCTGCTCGCCCTGGCGCCGGATTTGTACGAGATAACGGTATTTGGCGCAGAGCCGCACCCCAACTACAACCGCATCCTGCTGTCGCCGGTTCTGGCGGGCGAGCAGACCTTGGAAGACATCGTCCTCAACGACTGGCGCTGGTACGAGACGCATGGCGTGCGCCTGCACACCGGCTGCACGGTGCATGCGGTGGACCGCGCCCGCCGGGTGGTGCATGCCCGCAATGCCGATGGCGAGGCGATGACGGCCGACTACGACCGGTTGATTCTGGCCACGGGCTCCAACCCCTTCATGCTGCCGATTGCGGGCAAGGAGCTGCAGGGCGTGCTGGCCTACCGCGATATCGCCGATACCCAGGCGATGATCGATGCCGCTACCCGCTGGCGCCATGCGGTGGTGATTGGCGGTGGCTTGCTGGGGCTGGAGGCGGCCAATGGGCTGATGAAGCGCGGCATGCAGGTGTCGGTGGTGCATGCGGGCGAGTGGCTGATGGAGCGCCAGTTGGATGACCAGGCCGGGCAGCTGCTGAAGAAATCGCTGATCGAGCGGGGCATGCAGTTTTTTATGCAAGCCCAGACGCAGGAACTGCTGGGCAATGCCGAAGGCCGCGTGCGCGCACTGCGCTTTGCCGATGGCCGCGAGATCGACGCCGACCTGGTGGTGATGGCCGTCGGCATCCGCCCCAACACGGCGTTGGCCGAAGCCATGCACCTGCATGTGAACCGGGGCATTGTCGTCAGCGACACCATGCAGACCATCACCGACCCGCGCATCTACGCGGTGGGCGAGTGCGCGGCGCACCGGGGCATTGCCTACGGCCTGGTGGCGCCTTTGTTTGAGCAGGGCAAGGTGCTGGCCAACCACCTGGCCGAGCTGGGCATTGGCCGCTACCAGGGCTCGCTCACCTCGACCAAGCTCAAGGTCACCGGTATTGACCTGTTCTCGGCCGGGGACTTCCAGGGCGGGGAGGGCACCGAGCAGATTGTGCTGAGCGACCCCTACTCGGGCGTCTACAAAAAGCTGGTGATCAAGGAAGACCGGCTGGTGGGCGCCTGCCTGTATGGCGACACTGTTGATGGCAGCTGGTACTTCAAGCTGCTGCGCGAAGGCCGCAGCGTGGCCGATATCCGCGACAAGCTGATGTTTGGCGAATCCAACCTGGGCGATGCCGGCCACCAGGGCCAGAGCAAGGCCGCTGCGCTGGCCGATGGCGATGAGGTTTGCGGCTGCAATGGCGTGAGCAAGGGTGCCATCTGCAAGGCCATCAAGGACAAGGGTTTGTTCACCCTGGATGACGTGCGCAAGCACACCAAGGCCAGCGCCAGCTGCGGCTCCTGCACCGGCCTGGTCGAGCAGATCATCATGTTTACCGTGGGTGGGGATTATTCGGCATCGCCCAAGACCAAGCCCATGTGCGGCTGCAGTGACCACGGCCACCAGGCCGTGCGCGATGCCATCCGCACGCACCGCTTGTTGACGACGGACAGCGTGTTCCGCTTCATGGAATGGCGCACCCCCAATGGCTGCGCCAGCTGCCGCCCTGCTATCAATTACTACCTGATCAGCACCTGGCCCAAGGAGGCCCGTGACGACCCGCAAAGCCGCTTTATCAACGAGCGCAGCCACGCCAATATCCAAAAGGATGGCACCTACAGCGTGATCCCGCGCATGTGGGGAGGCGAGACCACGGCCGCCGAGCTGCGCCGCATTGCCGATGTGGTGGACAAGTACCAGATTCCCACCGTGAAGGTGACCGGCGGCCAGCGCATCGACTTGCTGGGCGTGAAAAAGGAAGACCTGCAAGGCGTGTGGAATGACATAGGCATGCCTTGTGGCCATGCCTATGCCAAGGCGCTGCGCACCGTCAAAACCTGTGTGGGCAGCGAATGGTGCCGCATGGGCACGCAGGACAGCACGCAGATGGGCAAGGACCTGGAGCGCGCGATGTGGCGCATGTATGCGCCGCACAAGGTGAAGTTTGCCGTCAGCGGCTGCCCGCGCAACTGCGCCGAATCGGGCATCAAGGATGTGGGCATCATCGGCGTGGATTCGGGCTGGGAGATGTACATCGGCGGCAATGGCGGCATCAAGACCGAGGTGGCGCACTTTCTGACCAAGCTCAAGACCGCCGAAGAAGTGCTGGAGTACACCGGCGCCTTTATGCAGCTGTACCGGCTGGAAGGCTGGTACCTGGAGCGCACGGTGCATTACCTGAACCGTGTGGGGCTGGACTATCTCAAGCGCCGCATTCTGGACGATGCGGCTGGCCGCCAGGCACTGTGGGCTGCGCTGCAGCAAGCGCTGGAAGGCGAGCCCGATCCCTGGTTCGAGACCGACAAGGCGGCCGTGGATCTGCGCCAGTTCCAGCCCCTGCAGGCACTGCCCGCACTGCCGGCCCTTTCTGCCCCCCTCACCACCGCCGGCGCATGATGCCGCGCCACCAGGAGTCCGATATGAATGAATGGATCACCATCTGCGCCATCGATGAGATTCCGGTGCTGGGCGCACGCCGCGTGGCCCGCGCCCAGGGTTTGGATGTGGCGCTGTTCCGCACCGCCAGTGGCGAGGTGTTTGCGCTGCTCGACCGCTGCCCGCACAAGGGCGGCCCCTTGTCGCAAGGCCTGGTGTTTGGCAGCAGCGTGGCCTGCCCCTTGCACAACTGGACGATTGCGCTGGCCACCGGCCAGGCCGCCGCCCCCGATGAGGGCTGCACACCGCGCTTTGCGGTGCGGCTGGAGGGCAGCGCGGTGCAGCTGCGCGCCGATGAGCTGGCCGGGCATGCGCTGGCGCAGACCCGGCCGCTGGCGGGGCCTGTGGGCCTGGGGCGCTGCGGTTCTGCCGCCTCCAGCTGCAGCCCGTCGCCATCCACCGTGGCCGCTTAAGGCCGCCCCACCGGACGGAGCCGCCCATGCAAGAGACCCGATCGACCTGTCCCTATTGCGGCGTGGGCTGCGGCGTGATCATCAGCAGCGATGGCCAGCAGATCACTGCTGTGCGCGGCGACCCGGCGCACCCCGCCAACCTGGGCAAGCTGTGCACCAAGGGCAGCAGCCTGCACCTGACGGCAGCGCCCGCGCTGGCGCGCCAAAGCCGCTTGCTGCAACCGATGCAGCGCCTGCAGCGCGGGGGCGAGCCCGAGGCCCGCAGCTGGGACACAGCGCTGGACAGCCTGGCTGCCCAGCTGCTGCAGATCCGTGCCGACCATGGGCCCGATGCGCTGGGCTTTTACCTGAGCGGCCAGCTGCTGACCGAGGACTACTACGTGTTCAACAAGCTGGTCAAAGGCTTGCTGGGCACCAACAACCTGGACACCAACTCGCGCCTGTGCATGAGCAGCGCGGTGGCGGGCTACAAGGCCACCTTGGGGGCCGATGCGCCACCGGCCTGCTATGAGGACATGGACCTGGCCGGCTGCCTGTTCATCAGCGGCAGCAATATGGCCTGGGCGCACCCGATCCTGTTCCGCCGGGTGGAAGAGGCCAAGGCGCGCCACCCCGAGCGCAAGATCATCGTCGTCGACCCGCGCCGCACGGAGACCGCCGAGCTGGCCGATCTGCACCTGGCCCTGCAGCCGGGTACGGATGTGATGCTCTGCCATGGGCTGTTGCACATCATGCTGGCCGAGGGCTGGACCGACCCGGCCTTTGTCGATGCGCACACCAGCGGCTTTGCGCAGCTGCAGGCCGTGGTGCGCGAAGCGACCCCGGAGCGGGTGGCCCAGGTCTGCGGCCTGGCGCTGGCCCACCTGTACCTGGCGGCCCAGTGGATCGCCTGGGGCGGGGCGGATGCGCCGGGCAGCCACAGCGAACGCCTGCCCACGCTCAGCCTGTACTGCCAGGGGCTGAACCAAAGCAGCAGCGGCACGGCCAACAATGCGGCGCTGATCAACCTGCACCTGGCCACCGGCCAGATTGGTAAGCCGGGGGCTGGTCCCTTGTCTTTGACCGGCCAGCCCAATGCCATGGGCGGGCGCGAGGTGGGTGGCCTGTCCAACCTGCTCAGCGCCCACCGCGACATGGCCAACCCACAGCACCGAGCCGAGGTGGCCCAGCTGTGGGGTGTGGATGCCGTGCCTGCCCTGCCGGGCAAGTCGGCGCTGGAGATGTTTGAGGCCGCAGCCGATGGCCAGATCAAGGCCTTGTGGATTGCCTGCACCAACCCGGCGCAAAGCCTGCCCGAGCAGGCCATGGTGCGCCGGGCGCTGGAGCGGGCTGAGCTGGTGGTGGTGCAGGAGGCCTTTGCCCAGACCGAGACGACGGCCTACGCCGATTGGCTGCTGCCCGCCACCACCTGGGGCGAGAAGCTGGGCACGGTCACCAACAGCGAGCGCCGCATATCGCGGGTGCGCGCTGCCGTGGCCGCGCCCGGCCTGGCGCGCCATGACTGGCAGATTGGCGTGCAACTGGCCCAGCGGCTGGAGCGCCATCTGCGCCCCGGCCGCCCCAGCTTGTTTGCCTATGACACCGTGCAGGCCGAGCGCGGCTGCGAAGCCATCTGGATGGAGCACCGCGACAGCACGCGCGGGCGCGACCTGGACATCAGCGGCCTGAGCTGGGCAATGCTGGAGGCACAAGGCCCGCAGCAGTGGCCGCTGCCCAGCGGTGCGACCCAGGGGCGCCAGCGCCTGTACAGCGATGGCCGGTTTGCCACCGATGATGGCCGCGCCCGCTTTGACGCCCAGCCCTGGAAGCCGGTCGCCGTGCCGCGCGATGCGCAGTTTCCCTTCAGCCTGAACACGACCCGCCTGCGCGACCAGTGGCATGGCATGAGCCGCACCGGCCAGCTGGGCCGTTTGTTTGCCCAGGCCAGCGAGCCCAGCCTGCAAGCCCACCCGCAGGATATGCAGCAGCTGCAGCTGCAAGACGGCGACCTGGTGCAGCTGCGCAGCCGCTACGGCAGCCTGGTGCTGCCGGTGCAAGCCGATGCCGGTTTGCAGCCCGCGCAGCTGAACCTGCCGATGCACTGGGGTAGCGAGCACCTGAGCGGCAGCACGGCAGACGGCCAGCGCCTGGCAGGCGTGAACGCGCTGACCACGCCCGAGCGCTGCCCGCGCTCCAAGCAGCCCGAGTTAAAGCATGTGGCGGTGCAGCTGGAAAAGGCCGACCTGCCCTGGCACTGTCTGGGCATGGCCTGGCTGGATGACGAGCAGGTGCTGGCCACCCGCCAGGCGCTGGCGGCTTTGATGGGCGCGTTTGACTTTGGCAGCTGCGTGCTGTTTGGCCGGGCCGTGCCGCTGGATGGCGCTGCCGGCCAGGGGCGCAACGGCCTGCAGTTCCGCGCCGCCGCGCGCCAGGCACCGCCTGCGGCCTTGCTGGCGCGTTTGCAGCAGCTGCTGCAGCTGGATGGCCCGCAGACCCTGCGCTATGCCGATGTCCAGCGCCAGTGCAGCCGCGCCATCGCCATGGGCGAGCAAGCGGGTGAGCCGGTGCTGCAGGCCTTTTTGCTCTGCGGCGATACCAGTGCCGGCCAGTGGCTGGCGCCGGTGCTGCGCGATGAGCAATCGACCCGCAGCTTTGGCCGTCTGCTGCTGGCCTCGGGCAGCCAGGCACCTGGCGCTTTGCCAACCCGTGCGCGCCAGGTCTGCGCCTGCATGAATGTGGACGAGGCCGCCATTGGCGCGGCCCTGGCCGGCATCGACGGCGCGCCCGAGCAGCGCCTGCTGCAGCTGAAAAACACCCTGGGCTGCGGCACGCGCTGCGGCTCTTGCATTCCCCAACTCAAGCAGCTGGTGCAGCGCGTGGCCCCGGCCGCGTTGGCGCCCTCTGCCTGATGCTTTTGAAAGGTCTTGCCATGCATGCCATTGCCACCACCCCCTTCGCTGCCGGCCGCTGCTACTTGGTAGGGGCCGGCCCGGGCGACCCCGAGCTGCTGACCCTGCGCGCCTGGCGCGCGATCCAGGCGGCGACTCTGCTGCTGGTGGACGACCTGGTCTCCGCCGACATCGTGGCGCTGGCGCCTGCTGCCACCCGCACCATCTATGTGGGCAAGCGCGGCGGCCGGGCCAGCACCTCGCAGGCCTTTATCGAAAAGCTGATGGTGATGGCCGCCCGCCAAGGCGAGACGGTGGTGCGCCTCAAAGGGGGCGACCCCTTTATCTTTGGCCGGGGCGGCGAGGAAGTCGCGCACCTGCAGGCCCAGGGCGTGCAGGTGGAGGTGATCAACGGCATCACCTCGGGCCTGGCCGCCGCCACCAGCCTGGGCGTGCCGCTGACCCACCGCGATTACGCCCACGGCGTGGTCTTTGTGACTGGCCATGCCAAGCCGGGTGGGGCGCCTTTGGATTGGCGGCAGCTGGGGGCTACGGCGGAGGCGATGTCTCTCAGCTTGGTGGTCTATATGGGGGTGGCTGCGGCGCCTTTGATGGAGGCTGGTTTATTGGCCGGTGGCTTGGCGCCGGATACGCCGGTGGCTTTGGTGCAGAACGCCAGTTTGTCTACTCAGCGGTCGGTGTTGACGTCTTTGTCTTGTTTGGTTGCCTGTTTGCAGGGAAGTGGGTTGGGGAGTCCTTGCATGATGGTGATTGGTCGGGTGGCTGGGTTGGCGGATGCCAGTTTGTTGTGGCAAGGGTTGGTGGAGCCTTTGGGGCGGCAGGCTTGATTTGTTTGTTGTTTAGTTGTTGCAGCGCTTTTTAATGCGTTCTGTTTGCTACTGGCGTAGGGCTGCTGGCCGGGTTTCGCCCCGGCGGGCGAGGTACTTTTCTTGCGCGGCCAAGAAAAGTACCCAAAAGAAGGCCGCCCCTGCTGACTGCGTCCCTTCGCTTCGCTGCGGGCAACCTGTGGTGCGCGGGTATGGGCTGCACCGCGAAACTCACTACGCGCCAGAGGCGCTCCGTTCAAACAGACGCGGTGAATCAGTTCACGAAGCAGTTGCACTCTGCGGTGCAACTGCCCAGCCCATACCCTGTGCTCCTCGGCGCATTCAGAAGGGGAGGTGCGCAGACACAGGCCATCGCTACGCTCGGCCTGTTTGGGGGGCCGAGCGTAGCGATGGCCTACTGGTATTGGGCTGTTGGGGTGTTCGCATTCCCCTTTTGCATGCGCCTGGGGCGTGGTGTTTGTGGGGTGGCACTGGCACCGCAGAGTGCCAGTGCATCGTCAACTAGCTTGCCGCGTCTGTCCGAACGGAGCGCCCTGGCGCGTAGTGAGTTTCGCGGCACACCCCGCAAACGCCACGACACAGGTTGCCCTTCGCAAAGCGAAGGGTCGCAAGCAGCAGGGCGACCTTCTTTTGGGTACTTTTCTTGGTCGCCAAGAAAAGTACCTCGCCCGCCGGGGCGAGACCCGGCCAGCAGCTCTACGCCAGTAGAAAACAGCGCAATTTAAGAAGCGCAGCCGTAGCGGCGATCAGCGCAAAGGAAGAGAGGTCACTTGACCGGAATAACCGTAGAAGCAGGCACCGCCACCGCCGTCACACTGTTCTGCGGCGAGCCCTCAATCACCTTGTCCGAATAAGTCATATAGACCAAAGTATTGCGCGCCGCATCCACCATCCGCACCACCCGCAAACGCTTGAACAGCAACGAAGTGCGCTCGCTGAACACCTCCTCTTGCTGCTTCAAAGGCTTGTCGATGCTGATCGGCCCCGCCTGCACACAGGCAATCGAGGCCTCCGAACGGTCCTCGGCCAGGCCCAGCGCGCCCTTGACGCCGCCCGTGCGGGCCCGCGACACATAGCAGGTCACCCCCTTGACCAGCGGGTCGTCATAGGCCTCGACGACGATCTTGTGGTCGGGGCCGATGAACTTGAACACCGTGTCCACCGAGCCGATGGTGTCCGGCTGGGCCCAGGCGGCCGTGGCGGCCAGGCAACCTGCGGCGACGAGGGCGCGGCGCCAATAAGAGGTGAAGGGCATGGAGGGCGTCCGAAAAAGGAGAGAGGGCTGCACCGGCGCGGTGGCCGGTGCATCAAGGGGCGGGGATCAGGCCTGGGCGGCGGCGGCTTCGGCCACGTGGCGCTGCAGGTGCTCCAGCGCCTCTTCGACCTGGTCCACCAGCACCAGGCAGAGGTCGCCCGGTTGCAGGCGCTCCAGCGCGTGGTCGATGGCGATGAATTCGCCGTGAATCTCCGTCACATAGCTGGTGCGGCTGGCGCCTTGCAGGCCTTGGCGCAGCAGCGCGATGACTTCGCCGTCGGCGCGGCCGCGCTGGGCGGCATCCTGGTAGAGGATCACGTCGTCAAAGGCCTCGCCCAGCATCTCGGTCTGCACGCGGATGTCTTCGTCGCGGCGGTCACCGGCGCCGCTGATGACCACGCTGCGCTTGTTGGCGGGCATGGCTTCCACGGCCTGGATCAGCGCGCGGATGGCGTCCGGGTTGTGGCCGTAGTCGGCAATGATCGTCGCTCCCCGGTAGTCCATCACGTTGAAGCGGCCCGGTGCGTTGTCGCTGTCGTTGACAAAGCCCGCCAGGCCACGGCGAATGGTCTGCCAAGGCAGGCCCGAGGCCCAGGCGGCGCCGATGGAGGCCATGACGTTCTCCACCTGGAAGGTGATCGCGCCATTGCGGGTGATGGGGATCTCGCGCAGCGCGATGGACTCGCGCCAGGAGCCTTCGGCGGCCACGATGCTGTCGCCATCGACATAAACCACACGGCTGCCTTGGGCGCGGTGCGTGGCCATCACGGGGTGGTGGCGGTCAGCGGCGAAGAAGATCACCTTGCCGGGGCAGACATGGGCCATCGCGGCGACCAGCGGGTCGGCGGCGTTGAGCACGGCGTAGCCGGTGGGGGCGACGTTCTGTACGATCACGCGCTTCAAGACGCCCACATCTTCCTTGGTGGTGATGAAGTTCAGCCCCAGGTGGTCGCCTTCGCCGACGTTGGTGACCACGGCCACCTGGCAGCGGTCAAAACCCAGGCCTTCGCGCAGAATGCCGCCGCGCGCGCATTCGAGCACGGCTGCATCGGTCTCCGGGTGGGCCAGGGCGTTGCGCGCGCTGCGCGGGCCCGAGCAGTCGCCGCTGTCGATCTGGCGACCGTTGACGTAGACGCCATCGGTGTTGGTCATCGCCGTGCGCCAGCCGTGCGAGGTGAACAAATGGGTGATGACGCGCGTGGTGGTGGTCTTGCCGTTGGTGCCGGTCACGGCGACGACCGGGATGCGGCCGTCGTTGCCGGCGCTGAACATCTCGTCGACCATGGGGATGCCCACATGGCGGGGCTTGCCAAACGAGGGCGCCAGGTGCATGCGCAGGCCGGGCGCGGCGTTGACTTCGACAATGCCGCCGCTTTGCTCTTCCAGGGGCTTGAGCATGGTCTCGCAGACCACGTCCACGCCGCAGATGTGCAGGCCAATGGTTTGGGCCGCTTCAATCGCGCGGGCGGCGATTTCGGGATGCACGTCGTCGGTCACATCGGTGGCGCTGCCGCCAGTAGACAGGTTGGCATTGTTGCGCAGCACCACGCGCTGGCCCTGGCCAGGCACGCTGTCGGGGGTCATGCCTTCGCTGGCAATGCGGGAGATGGCGATATCGTCCAGGCGGATCTTGGTGAGTGCCGTGCCGTGGCCGGTGCCCCGGCGCGGATCCTGGTTGACCAGGTTCACCAGCTCGCGGATGGTGTGCTGGCCGTCACCCAGTACCTGGGGCGGCTCGCGGCGGGCCGCTGCCACCAGCTGGCCGCCCACCACCAGCAGGCGGAAGTCATGGCCGGGCAGAAAGCGCTCGACCATGATTTCGTCACCAAATTCGCTGGCGGTTTTGTAGGCGGCCTCCAGGCCTTCGCGGGTGGTGATGTTGACCACCACGCCCTTGCCCTGGTTGCCGTCCTGGGGCTTGACCACGACGGGCAGGCCCACTTCCAAAGCGACTTCCCAGGCTTCGTTCACATCGGCGACAGGGCGGCCCATGGGCACGGGCACGCCGGCGGCATGCAGCAGGCGCTTGGTCAGGTCTTTGTCTTGTGCAATGGATTCGGCCACGGCGCTGGTGGAGTCGATTTCTGCTGCCTGGAAGCGGCGGGCCTTGGAGCCCCAGCCCAGCTGCACCAGCGAGCCGCTGGTCAGGCGGCGGAAGGGGATGCCCCGGGCGACGGCGGCATCGACAATGGCGCCGGTCGAGGGGCCGATGCGCTCGTCTTCATCGAGCTCGCGCAGCGCGGCAATGGCGGCGTCGGCATCAAAAGGGCTGTCGTTCAGGGTGGCATGGATCAGCGCTTCGGCCTTTTCCATGGCCAGCTTGCCCACCGCTTCTTCGGTGTACTCGACCACCACCTGGTAGGTGCCGGGCTCGGTCGTCACATGGGTGCGGCTGAAGGTGACCGGGCAGCCGGCCTGCGCTTGCAGCGACAACGTTGCGACTTCGAGCACATGGGCCAGCGACAGCGCCTGGTCGGCGCCATGGGGTTGCAGGGGGGCGATATTGGGGAAGCGCGCGCGCAGTTTTTCTTCAAAACCGGGGATGGTGCTGTAGCGCTGTTCGCTGTCTTCACAGCGCACGATGGTCTCGATGGCGGTGCTGCGGGTCCAGAGGTTGGGGCCACGCAAGGCACGGGTGCGGGAGAGCTGCATAGTGTTTCTTTCAGATGGAGGGCCCGCTGAAAAACAGCGGGCCGTGCATGCTTGTCGTCGTGGAGCGCCGTGTCCGGCGTATCAGGCGTTGTACTCGAAGGTCTTGATACCGGCACCGATCAGATCGGGGGTGATATCCAGCGCCCAGGCCGTGGCGATGGCGGCCAGCAGCGCCGAGGGGTCCGGCTTTTTGCCGCCGGGCAGGCTCAGTGCATCGAGGGTGCCCAGCACGCGCTCTTGCGCGCCGGTAGCCAGCACCACGTTGGCGCCCTTGATGAGGACGGCACGGCCGCCTTCGTGCTGGGCTTCGGTGTTGGCGCGGTGGGCGGCCACGGCTTCGTTCTCCGCCTGGGTCGTGTACAGCACGACTTCGCCGTCGCAAAGCTCGGCCAAGTCGGCCACTTCTGGCAGATCCGCATTGAGCACGCCAGCGCCATCGCTCAGCACCACATCGATCTGGGTGCGCATCACGCGGCGCATCTGGCCGGCTTCGAGCACATCGTGGTCGCCCAGGGTTTCGAAGCCCTCCATGTCGGTGACCACGCCGACCAGGCAGCGGTCATAGGCCAGGCCTTCTTCCAGGATGGAGCGGGACGTGGTCTGGATCACCGCTGCCTGCGCCAGGCGGTTGGTGAGCAGGCGGTGGGCGCCGGCCCAGTTGGCGGTATTGGTCTTTTGCGTTTGGCGGTTGGACAGGAACATGCCCTCGTCGCTGGCCACGCCGGTGAGCTTGCCCGACAGCTGCAGCAGCCAGCCGACCAGGCGAGCGATAAAGGCATTGTTCTGCGTGCCGACAATGCCCACCACGGGGATACGGCCTGCGCCTGCGCCGTCTTCGCGGGGGAAGAGGTGGTCTGCAATGGCCATGCCGACCGGGCGCGGCGCGCCGCTGGTGGGCTTGAGGTGCATCAAGAGGCCAGGGCCGGCATTGACTTCGAGGATCGCGCCCTGGCCCTGCATGGGCTGGGACACATCCTTCAAGATCATGTCCATGCCAGCAATGTCCAGGCCGACGATCTTGGCTGCCAGAACCGCGTAGTAGGCCACGTCCGGGTGCACGTCATCAAGGCAGTCGATGGCCATGTTGCCATTGCGCTGCAGCAGCACGCCCTGGCCTTGGGGAATGACCGAATCGGGGGTGACATGCTGGCGGTTGAGTTCGAGCTTGACAGCGCCTGCGTCGAGCTTGATCCAGTCGAGCGGGTATTCCTGCTCGGGGCCACGGCGTGGGTCTTCGTTAAGCACGGCGACCAGCTCGCGCAGGCTGGACTTGCCATTGCCGTAGACGCTGACGGTTTCGCCCTTGGTGGCAGCGACGACCTTGTCGCCCACCACCAGCAGGCGGTGCTCGACGCCGTCGATGAACTTCTCGACGATCACATCCGAGCCTTCGGGCTGGGCCAGGGCGAAGGCGGTTTTGATATCGGCCTCTTGCGACAGCTCCAGGGTCACGCCCCGGGCGTGGTTGCCGTCCGAGGGCTTGACGGTGACGGGAAAGCCGATCTCTTGGGCCACTGCCCAGGCTTCTTCGGGTGTGGCCACGATCTGGCCTTCGGGCACGGGCACGCCGCAGGCGGTCAGCAGGCGCTTGGTGAAGTCCTTGTCCTGGGCAATGCCTTCGGCAATCGCGCTGGTCTGGTCGGACTCGGCCGTCCAGATGCGGCGCTGTGCCGCGCCATAGCCCAGTTGCACCAGGTTGCCGTCATTGAGGCGGATATGGGGAATGCGGCGCTCGCTGGCGGCATCGACGATGCAGCCGGTCGAGGGGCCGAGGTAGCGGTCATTGATCGCCGTCTTGATCGCATGGACCGCCGGCTTGATGTCGTAGGGCTCGTCGTTGATGGCGGCCATCAGCAGCTGGTGGCCATGCTCCAGCGCGACGCGGGCCACGGCCTCTTCGGGGCAGCGGAACACCATGCGGTAGACGCCGCGCTTGGAGATCTCGCGCGTTTGGCCGAACTCGGCGGGCATGCCGGCCAGGTTCAGCAGCTCGATGACCACGTGCTCCATCACATGGCCCATCCAGGTACCGCCTTCGAGGCGCTGGATAAAGCCGCCGCGCTCACCGACGCCGCAGGTGTGCTCGATCAGATCGGGCAGCCAGGTGGTGAGGCGCTCGTTCAGTCCGGGGATCTTGTTCGAGGGATAGTCCTCCAGCTCTCCGAGGTCCAGCCAGACCTCCAGTACGGGGCGGTAGGTCCAGACGCTGGGGCCGCGCAAAAACGTGGTGCGCAAGAGTTGGATGGTATTGAATTTCGCCATATCGATCAACGGATAAACATAAGTAACA
The DNA here is from genome assembly GCF_024809975.1 of Comamonas sp. BIGb0152. GTDB lineage: Bacteria > Pseudomonadota > Gammaproteobacteria > Burkholderiales > Burkholderiaceae_C > Comamonas. The sequence continues at coordinate 124,772 of NZ_JANUDY010000004.1, read as the reverse complement.
ATTCCAACGGGAATCGCCGTAGATGGGAAAGCATTGTGCGCCCAAATAAGGCAGATTAACCTCTGTCAGCCAATTGGACGTGTCAGACGTTAAAGACAGATGAGGATGGATCAGCCTGTGCTGTTATTCGTCACAAGTTATTCGCCACAATAATATGCGGTTGTTCACCGGACAACAGCCACCGCCGAGTGCGGAGAGAAAAACACGCCATATGCAACATCAACATTCCGCGGACGCGTCAGCATTCTTTGCGGGCCCGCTCGGAACCCCCTTGCGAGCCAAGCTCCATACTTTGGAAAACGTGCTTGCCGTCACTCCGGTTGACCTGACGGCGGATTTGCGTTTTGGCAGCGGCCAGGTGGTCTTGACGTCCGAGCGCCTGCTGGCCTTTGATCCAGGCAGCCAGCAATGGAGTGAGTGGGCACTATCTTCTGACTTGGCCCTGCGTTTTTTTGACCATGGCGGCATTGGCAGCCTGGAGCTGCACGACAGCACGCAGCGCCTGGGGTTGTGGCGCATCACCTTGGCACACCAGACGGCGGTGCTGGGCCTGGTGCAGCAGTTTGAGCGCCAGCGCGAGCGCTTGCTGCGCAACCAAGCCTACGAGGCGGTGGCCGACGAGCGCGCGCTGTGCCCGGTATGCGCCAGCGTCTTGCCCCCCGATAGCGAGGAATGCCCGGCCTGCGCGCGCCAGCAAAACGCCCCCACCTCCAGCTGGGTGCTGCTGCGCCTGTGGCGCTTTGCCCAACCCTACAAGATGCAATTGTTGTTGGGTTTTATGCTGACCTTGGGCACCACGGCGGCCCAGCTGGTGGCGCCGTACCTGACGATTCCGCTGATGGACAAGATCCTGATCCCGTTCCAGAACGGTGAGAAGATCGATGCCGGCCTGGTGCGCTTTTACCTGGGCGCGCTGCTGCTGTCGGCGCTGGTGGCCTGGTTGCTGGGCTGGGCGCGCACCTTTGTTCTGGCCCGGGTGTCCGAGCGTATTGGCGCCAACCTGCGCACCACCACCTACAACCACCTGCTCAAGCTGTCGCTCGATTTTTATGGCAGCAAGCGCACCGGTGACCTGATGGCCCGTATCGGCGCCGAAACCGACCGCATCAACCTCTTTCTGTCGCTCAACGCGCTGGATTTTGCAACCGATGTGCTGATGATCGTGATGACCTCGGCCATCCTGTTCTCGATCAACCCCTGGCTGGCCCTGGTCACCCTGGTGCCGCTGCCCTTTATTGCCTGGATGATCCACACCGTGCGCGACCGGCTGCGCACCGGCTTTGAGAAGATCGACCGCGTCTGGTCCGAAGTGACCAATGTGCTGGCCGACACCATCCCCGGGATCCGTGTCGTCAAGGCCTTTGCGCAAGAGCAGCGCGAGGCCGACCGCTTTGCCGCGGCCAACCAGGTCAACCTGGAAGCCAATGACCGGGTCAACAAGACCTGGTCGCTGTTCACGCCCACGGTCACCCTGCTGACGGAAATCGGCCTGCTGATCGTCTGGGCCTTCGGTATCTACCTGGTCGCGGGTGGCTCGATCACCGTTGGTGTGCTGACGGCCTTTATCGCCTACATCGGCCGCTTCTACACCCGGCTGGATTCGATGAGCCGCATCGTGTCGGTGACGCAAAAGGCCGCCGCTGGTGCCAAGCGCATTTTCGACATCCTCGACCATGTCAGCAACGTGCCCGACCCGGTCAACCCGGTCAAGCTGGGCAAGGTGCAGGGTGCCATCACGATGGACAACGTTGGCTTCCGCTACGGCAGCCGCACCGTCATCAAGGGCCTGAACCTGCAGATCCGCCCCGGCGAGATGATTGGCCTGGTGGGCCACAGCGGCTCGGGCAAGAGCACCCTGGTCAACCTGATCAGCCGCTTCTACGACGTGACCGATGGCTCGATCCAGCTCGATGGCGTCGATGTGCGCCGCATTGCCGTGTCTGACTACCGCCGCAACATCGGCCTGGTGTTGCAGGAGCCGTTTTTGTTCTTCGGCACCATCGCCGAGAACATTGCCTACGGCAAGCCCGATGCCACGCGCGAAGAGATTGTGGCCGCAGCGCGCGCCGCCCATGCGCATGAGTTCATCTTGCGCCTGCCCTACGGCTATGACTCGCTGGTGGGCGAGCGCGGCCAGGGCCTGTCGGGCGGGGAGCGCCAGCGTATCTCCATTGCGCGCGCCTTGCTGATCGACCCGCGCATTCTGATCCTGGACGAGGCCACCTCGGCCGTGGATACCGAGACCGAGAAGGAAATCCAGCGGGCGCTGGACAACCTGGTGCAGGGCCGCACCACCATTGCGATTGCCCACCGCCTGTCAACCTTGCGCAAGGCCGACCGCCTGGTGGTGATGGACCGGGGCGAGATTGTCGAGGTGGGATCGCACGACGCGCTGATGGCCCAGGAGGGCGCCTACTGGCGGTTGTATATGGCGCAGGCGCGCCGTGCCGAGGAGGATGCAGAAGCCGCTGGCGTGGTGACTGCGCGCGCCGCAGGCGTGACCTATGACATCCAGCCCATCCCCAAAGCGCATGTGGATGCGTCCGATGACAACCGCTGATCTGCAGCCCAGGAAAGACTTTTCATGACAACCATTTCCTCTCCGCTGGCGCTCAGCCGCAACAGCTTTGGCCGCCTGGTGTTCCTCAAGGACGGCACAGCGCACCAGGTCAATCCCGTGCGCGCCTTTCCACTGTCGGCCCCCTTGCTGGGCATTTCGCTGATTGGTGAAGACGGCAAGGAAGTGCTGTGGATCGCCGATATGGAGGCGGTAGACCCGGCCGCCCGCGCGCTGCTGGAAGAAGACCTGGCCGCGCGCGAGTTCCAGCCGCTGATCGAGCGCATCGTCAGCGTCTCCACCTTCTCGGTGCCCAGCATCTGGACCTTGGAGACCGACCGGGGCCCGGTGGACATGACCTTGAAGGCCGAGGAAGACATCCGCAAGCTCCATGGCCGGCAGAACCTGCTGATCACCTCGGCCGATGGCGTGCACTACCGGCTGCCGGATACCAACCGGCTGGACAAGGCCTCGCGCAAGCTGCTGGAACGTTTTTTGTAAGCCAGCCGTCCCGCCAAGCGCCGCACAGGGCCCGGTATTCCGGGCCTTGGCTTTTTATGGGCCTTGTCCGCTCTGCGCGGTTTTACCTGGTATTTACAGGCATAATGCAATTCATTTGCAATAGTGGCCATCCTCGGCGGGGGCCACTGGTTTGATTGTCTGCCCGGCCTGTGTCTTCCCTGCGCGCTCTCCATCCCCTGTCTGTCTCGGCGCCTGCGCCGAGGCCGCTGCGTGGCTGGGCGATGGTGTTGCTGTGCTGGCTGTGCCTGGCGCAGCTGTGCCTGCCGCTGCTGGGCAAGCTCCATGACATCAGCCACCTGTATGCCCGGACGCTGCAGACGGCTGCGGTGACCGCGACGGCATCGGCCGCCGAGCGCGACAGCGGCGATGCCGTGGCCAGCAGCGGCCATGGCGTGCATGACCTGTTTGGCAAGCATTCCGAAGCCGACTGCCAGGGCTTCTCCCACATGGCCCTGGGCGCAGGCCTGCTCAGCCATTCCTTGCAGGCACCCCTGCTGCGCGCTGTGCAAGAAACGGCAGCGACCGTGCTGGCCATCTTGCTGCGGCAAAGCCCGGCGCTGTTCTTTGCGCGCGGGCCTCCTTCTCCTACCCCCTCCTTGTTCCAGTGACACGGCTGCCCGCGCGCGCTTTTTCTTGATAGCGCGCAGCAAGCGGGTGAGGCCGGTCTGTCTTGTTTTTTCCGCGTAGCCGCAGGAGCGCCATGGCGCTCGGCGGGTTCAAGCCGTTGTGATGGGCTGCGCGCGCACATGCCACACAGGCATGGGCTTTTCGAGGGGTAGACCATGGGTTTCCATGCACAACAGGCGCAGCCGCTGCTGGCGCGCACCGCAATTTTCAAGCCGCAGGCCCGCAACCTGCGCCCGGTGGCCGCCGCTGTGGCCGGCCTGCTGCTCAGCAGCGCGGCAATGGCCCAGAACGCCGAGGGTGCAGCCCCGGCCACGGCCACCACCTTGCCCGAGGTGACGGTATCGGCCAGCGGCACCAACCGCACGGTCGACGACATGACCACCCCCGTGACCGTGCTGCAGGGCGACGAACTGGTTCAAAAACGTGGCGCCAGCCTGGGTGAGACCCTGGCCAATGAGCCCGGCATCCAGGCCACGCACTTTGGTGCAGGTGCGAGCCGGCCGGTGATCCGGGGCATGGATGGCGCGCGGGTCAAGGTGCTGAACGACGGTGCGGTGATCCAGGACGCATCGACCATCAGCCCCGACCATGCGGTGGTGAGCGAGCCCATGCTGGCCACCCAGATCGAGGTGCTGCGCGGCCCCTCGGCACTGATTTATGGTGCCGGTGCGATTGGCGGCGTGGTCAATGTGCTGGACAACAAGATCCCCACCAAGGTGCCCGAGAAGGGCTATGAAGGCCAGGTCGAGGTGCGTGCCGGCACGGGCGCCAACGATGCCGCGACCGCGCTGTCGTTGACGGCGGGCTCGGGCCCCTTTGCCTTGCATGTAGAGGGCATGGCCCGCAATGCCGATGACTACCGCGTGGGCAGCGGCTGGGGCCTGGGCAACAAGGTGGAAGGCAGCCGCGCGCGCAATGCCGGCGGCAGCATTGGCCTGTCCTGGATCGGTGACAGCGGCTATGTGGGCCTGGCCTACACCCGCACCCAGGCGCGCTATGGCCTGCCCGGCCACAACCACAGCTTTGAGGGCTGCCACACCCATGGTCTGCACCTGCACTGCGGCGGCCATGACGGCCACGACCATGGAGACGACGACCATGACCACGACCATGAGGAAGAGGGCGTGCCGGTGGTGGACATGCACAGCGAGCGCTATGACCTGCGCTCCGAATGGCGCAAGCCGTTTGCCGGCGTCTCAGCCATCCGCCTGCGCGGGGGTGTGACGCGCTACCACCACGACGAGATCGAGGGCGGCGAGATTTCCACCAGCTTCAAGAACCGCGCGCATGACCTGCGTGTGGATGTGCTGCATGAGCCCATCGCCGGTTGGACCGGTGTGCTGGGTTTTGAGGCTGCGCAGCGCCGCTTTAGCGCCACCGGTGAGGAAGCCTATGTGCAGCCGACCCGCACGCAAAGCCAGGGCGTCTACCTGCTCGAAGAGCGCCGCTTTGGCGACTTTGGCGTCGAGGCCGCACTGCGCCACGACTGGCAAAGCGTGTATGCCAACGACGACGGCCTGGTGCGCAAGCACAAGGGCAATTCGCTGTCGCTGGGCGGCAGCTGGCGCTTTATGCCGGGCTACCGCTTGAGCGCCCATGTCACCTCGGCCAGCCGCCTGCCCACGGCCGAAGAGCTGTATGCGCGCGGCCTGCACATGGCCACCTCCACCTACGAGCTGGGCAACCCCGATCTGCGCAAGGAGCGCTCCAGCAATATCGACATTGGGCTGGCACGCACGGCGGGCGACACGACCTTCTCGGTCAATGTCTACCGCAACCGGGTGAACAACTACATCTACGGTCGCACCGTCGATGAGCACGACGGCCTGCAGCTGCTGCAGTATGCGCAGCAGACTGCCACCTTCACCGGTCTGGAAGGCCAGATCCAGCACCGCATCGATGCGAACTGGACGGTGGGCGCCACCGGTGACCTGGTGCATGCCAAGCTGGAAGACGGCAGCAAGATCCCGCGCCTGGCCCCTGCCCGTGTGGGCTTGCGCGTGGCTGGCAAATGGGCCAACTGGCGCAGCGAGGCGCAGTGGCAGCTGGTCAAGCGCCAGAACAAGGTGGCCGACTATGAAAGCGAGACCCCCGGCTACGGCATGCTGAACTGGCGCGTCAGCTACCACCAGACCTCCAGCGACGGCACGCCTTGGCAGATCTACCTGAAGCTGGACAACCTGACCAATAAGCTGGCCTATGTGCACACCTCGTTCATCAAGAACGCGGCGCCGCTGCAGGGGCGTGCGGTTTCTCTGGGCTTTATCAAGCAGTTCTAAGCATCTGAAAACCCAGGCCTGAACGCCAAAGCCGCTGCCTCCTTCAGGAGCCAGCGGCTTTTTTGCGTCTGGGTTTGGCGGAGGCGATCAGAGGTTGGAGATACCGCTGCTCACATGGCCGGCGGGCACATGGGCCGCCGCGCTGGTGGCGTGACCGGTCTGGTCGTCAAAGAAGAAGTCGGGCTCGAACTCGCGCAGAAATTCGCCCTTGGCCAGGCCACCCAGGAACATGGTTTCATCGACGCCGATGTTCCAGTCCATCAGGGTGCGGATGGCGCGCTCATGGGCCGGGGCACTGCGGGCGGTGACCAGGGCGGTGCGGATGCGCATCTGGCTTTGCGTATCTTGCTGCAGCCGGTGCAGCGCGGCCAGCAGTGGCTTGAAGGGGCCATCGGGCAGGGGGCGGGCGGCATGCTCGATCTCATGGCGCTGGAACGCGTCCAGCCCCTGGGCCTGGAAGACGCGCTCGGCCTCGTCCGAGAACAGCACGGCATCGCCGTCAAAGGCAATGCGCACTTCGTCGGGGTTGCTGTCCTGCGCCTGGGCCGATTCGGTCAGCACGCGCGCGGCCGGAAAGCCCAGCTGCAGCGCCTGCTGCACATCGGTGGCATTGGCAGACAGGAAAAGATGGGCGCCCAGCGGCTTGAGGTAGCGGAAGGGGTCGCGCCCCTGGGTGAACACGCCCCGCTGGATCGAATCGAGCCCATGGGCCTTGCAGCTGCGGAACACCCGCATGCCGCTGACCGGGTCATTGCGCGACAGCAGCACCACCTCGACCTTCTGCGCCGTGCCGCTGTTGAAGGCCAGCAGCTTGCGCACCAGCGAGAACGCCACGCCGGGCGGTGCGGGCGTCTCCAGCCGCTGCAGCTGCAGCTGGGCATAGGCCTGGTCCTTGTCCTGCTCGAAAACCCGGTTTTCTTCTTCAAAGTTGAACAGCGCCCGCGAGGAGATCGCGACCACCAGCTTGTTTTCGAGAGTGGCAGCCATGGCCGTCCTTGTTGCTGAACTGAGGGCCAATATAGCGCAGTGGCAGCGCTGTTCTTGCTTAATACCAGGCCTGGGAGAACTGCGAGATGACGCGCCCCAAATGCTGCTGCATCGCCTGGCGGGCTTGCGCGGGCTGGCGCTCGGCAATCGCGGCAAAGATGGCCTGGTGGTCCTTGAGGCTGGCCTCGCGCAGCTGCTCGGAGTGGAAATGCTGTTCGATCTTGTCCCAGCGCGGGTCCTGGCGGGCGTTGTCCCACATGGCTTGCACCATGTGCTGCAGCACGCGGTTGCCGGTGGCCTCGGCAATGGCGAGGTGAAAACGCCGGTCGGCGGCGTCATAGGCGTCCTTGTCACCGAGCTGCTGGCGCATGGTGGCCAGTGCGTCGAGCATGCGGTCCAGGTCGGCATCGCGGCGCTCGCTGGCAGCGGCTGCGGCTATCTCGGCCTCCACCAGCACGCGGGCGCGCAGGGTCTCCAGCGGGCCGGGGCCCGTGGGCAGATCAAAGGCGGGCAGGCGGCTGGGGCCGTTGGGACTATGGGGCTGCAGGTAGATGCCCGAGCCCAGGCGCACCTCGACAAGGCCTTGCACCTCCAGCGCAATGATGGCTTCGCGCACGGCAGTGCGGCTGACGCCAAACATGTCGGCCAGGCTGCGCTCCGAGGGCAGGCGCTGGTCGGCGGCTGCGCTGTCGGTGGCAGTCTCTTCAAGGATTTTTCTGGCGAGGTCCTGGTAGGACCTGACACCGGTGGTGCGGCTGTCGTCGTCAGCCGTAGGGACCAGCTTGTTGGGCATCTTGCGCGTATTCCGTTGGTAGGCCGATCCGCCAAAACCGGAGGGCCAGCAGCAGTGTAAGCCGCGCACTGGCCAAACCACCGCAAATACCGGACATAGTGGTAAACCATCAATCAAAATGGTCTGGCCAGTTTGTAGAATTGGTCTAACCAGATTTTTGATTGCAGCAAGAGGTTCAAAGAACATGAAGATGTCGTTTCGTTGGTTTGGCAGCGCGGACCCGGTGTCCTTGGCCTATATCCGCCAGATCCCCGGGGTCACGCATATCGTCTCGGCGATCTATGACGAGCCGGTGGGGGCCGTCTGGCCGCTGGCCAAGATCGAGGCGCTCAAGCAGCAGATCGAGGACGCTGGCCTGACGTTTGAGCTGGTGGAGTCGGTGCCGGTGCATGAGGACATCAAACTGGGCCGTGACAGCCGCGACCAGCTGATTGCCAACTACCAGCAAACCTTGCGCCACCTGGCTGCCGCCGGTGTGCAGGTGGTCTGCTACAACTTCATGCCGGTGTTTGACTGGACCCGCACCGAGCTGGCCAAGCAGCTGCCCGATGGCTCCACCTGCCTGGCCTTTGACAGCCGCATGGCCGACAGCATCGATGCGGAAAAAGGCATCTCGCTGCCGGGCTGGGACAGCAGCTACCGCCGCGATGAGCTGCAAGACCTGCTGCAGGCCTACCGCCAGGTGGATGCCGAGCAGCTGTGGCAGAACCTGGCCTATTTTCTGCAGGCCGTCATCCCGGTGGCCGAGGAATGCGGCATCAAGATGGCCATCCATCCCGATGACCCGCCGCGCCCCATCTTTGGCCTGCCACGCATCGTCAAGAACCGTGATGACCTGGCCCGCATCGTCGACCTGATCGACAGCCCCGCCAATGGCCTGACTCTGTGCTCGGGCTCGCTGGGTGCCGGCCCGCAGAACAATGTGGAGGCACTGGTGCGCGAGTTTGGCGGCCGGGGCCGCATCCACTTTGCGCATATCCGCAATGTGAAGGTATCGCCCGAGGGAGATTTCGAAGAAACCGCTCACCTCTCGACCTGTGGCTCGCTCGATATCGCGGCCATCGTCAAGGCCTACCACGATGTGGGCTTTGAAGGCTATGTGCGCCCGGACCACGGCCGCATGATCTGGGGCGAAACCGGCAAGCCCGGCTATGGCCTCTATGACCGGGCGCTGGGCGCTGTCTATATCAATGGCCTGTGGGAAGCGGTGGACAAGTTCTCGCCCGCGCAGGAAGACATGGCAGCGCCTGCTGCACTCTGATTTCAAACCAAGGAGACATAACAATGACGACCAAGACAACACAGCACGCGATGCTGCGCCGCAAACTGACCCTGGGCCTGGCGCTGGGGGCCAGCCTGCTGGGCGCGAGTGCGCCATCGCTGGCGCAAACCGCCTACCCGACCAAGCCGGTGACCTTGATGGTGGGCTTTCCCCCAGGTGGTCAGACCGATTTTGCCGCCCGTGTGCTCAGCAACAGCCTGGCGGCCAACCTGGGCCAGGGCGTGGTGATCGAGAACAAGGCCGGGGTCAATGGCAACCTGGGCTCGGCGGACATCATGCGCTCGGCCCCAGACGGCTACCGCATGCTGGTGGGCAATGGCTCGATGACGGTGACCCCGCATGTGTTCCCGACCCTGGGCATTGTGGACCCGACCAAGTTTGTGCCCGTGGGCATCTTGCTGCAGTCGCCGCTGGTGCTGGTGGTGCCCGCCTCGTCGCCGGTGAAGGACTTTGCGCAGTTCTCGGCCCTGGTCAAGGAGCGCGCCAAGGCCGGCAAGGGCGTGGACTATGGCACGCCCGGTGCCGGATCGCTGGTGCATGTGACCACCGAGCTGATGCGCGAGCGCCTGGGTAGCCCGGCGATGAACCATGTGCCCTACAAGGGCAGCGGCCCTGCCGTGATCGACCTGATGGCCGGCCGCATCGAAGCCATGTTTGATGCCACTTCGGTGTTTGATCCCTATATCAAGTCCGGCAAGGTGCGCCCCATCCTGGTGACCAGCAGCAGCCGCGTGGCGTCGCTGCCCGATGTGCCGACCCCTGCCGAAGTGGGGCTGAAGGACTTCGAGATCATCTCCTTTATCGGCATGTATGGCCCGCCCGGCACCCGCCCGGAGGTGGTGCAAAAGCTCAACGCCGCCATCAACACGGTGCTCAAAGAGCCTGCTGTTATCCGCAGCTTTCAGGAACGCGGCGACCAGCCTGGCGGCGGCACGCCCCAGCAGCTGGAGGCGATGACGCGCGCGCAGTACAAGCTCTGGGGCGATGTGGTCAAGGCCAACAAGATCCACGCGGAGTGAAACTTGGCCCCGCTAGCCTGGCCGGGCCAAGCGGGGTCAGACTGGTTGTTTAACGCACAAACTGGTTGAGCTGGATGATGGGCATCAGCACGGCCATCACGATGATGCCGACGACGATGCCCATGCCGACGATCAGCAGCGGCTCCAGGATGGTGGCCAGGCGCATCGCGCGGCGCTTCACATCGCCGGCGAGCTGGTTGGCCACGCGCTGCAGCATCTGCGGCAGCTCGCCGGTCTGCTCGCCCAGGCGGGCAAACATCGACAGCAGCGCGGGGAAGCGCTTTTTTTGCGCCAGGGCCGATGCGAGCGGGGCGCCCTCGCGCACCTGGTCCAGCGCATCGATGGCATCTTGGCGCATGGCCTGGTTGGAGACGGTCTCGGCCGCGGCCTGCAGCGCCTTCAAGATGGGCACGCCTGCATTGCTGAGCATGGCCAAGGTGGAGGCAAAGCGGGCGGCGTTGTAGTTGCGCGAGAGCTTGCCAACAACCGGCAGCTGCAGCCAGCCCGCATCAAAGCGCTGGCGAAACGCCGGCTGGCGCAGCGACAGGCGCAGCATCACCGTGCCCACAAAGGCCAGGCCGGCACCCAACCACCACCAGTGGCGGATCAGGTCGCTGAAACCCAGCATCACGCGGGTCAGCAGCGGCAGCGCATGCTTGGTGCCCGAGAACACCTCGGCCACCTGGGGCACCACATAGCTCATCAGCACCATCACCACGACAAAGGCAAAGCAGGTGACGATGGCCGGGTAGAGCGAGGCACCGATGAGGCTGTTCTTGAGCTGGTCGCGCTCTTCCAAATCATCGGCCAGCCGCGACAGCACCTGGTCGAGGTGGCCGCTGTGCTCGCCCGCATCGATCACCGCGCGGTAGATCTGCGAAAAATCACGGGGGTAGAGGGCCAGCGACTTGGCAAAGGTGGAGCCGCCATTGACCTCGGCGCGCAGGCTGGCCACCAGCTGGCGCTGGGGCTCGCTGTCGATCTCTTCCATCAGCGCCGTCAGCGCACGCTCCAGCGGCAGGCCCGAGCTGATGAGGCCGGCGAGCTGGCGCGTCCATACTGCCAGGCTGGTGGCATTGAAGACTGCGCGCCGGCTGCGCACCATGCTGGCGCCGCTGTCGTCGACGTCGCCCAGCGGCTCGACCGCCAAGGGCACCATGGCCTGGGCACGCAGCAGGCTGCGCGCCGCCTTGGCGCTGTCGGCTTCGATCATGCCCTTGCGGGTCTGGCCCTGGGCGTCTAGAACTTCGTACGAAAAAGCGGGCATGGGCAGGTGGATAAAACAAGGTGGCTCGACGGCCACCCGGGGCTATTGTGCCCCATCCACGTGGCACGCTGATGGCACAGCTCCGATCAGGCTGCCGCAGCGCCGGGCATCTCGACGGGGCCATCGAGCGTGTTGGCGCGCTGGGCGGCCGGGCGTTGCAGCAGCGGCAGTGCGTAGTCCTGGAATTCGGGCAGCGAGGGCAGGCTGCCTTCCTGCATGCTCCAGCCGATATAGCTGGCCAGGTACAGGTCAGCGGCCGTGAAGTGGTCGCCACAGGCATAGCGCTTGCCGGTCACCGCCAGCTGCAGGCTGCGCAGCACATCGTCAAAGCGGCCATAGCCTGCCGACAGCGCCTGGCGTTCGGTCTGGTTCTGCAGCCAGCCTTCGGCCTTGGCGGTAGACACTGCCTCCACCGGCCCTGCTACCAGGAACAGCCAGCGGTAGTAGCTGCCGCGCTCGGCGCTGCCCAGCGCCGGTGCCAGCTTTTTCTCGGGGTAAAGATCGGCCAGGTAGGCCAGGATCGCCCCCGTCTCGGTCACCATCGTCTGGCCATGCTGCAGTGCCGGCACCTTGCCCATGGGGTTCAGCGCCAGGTAGTCGGGCGACTTCATCGAGCCGCCAAACTCCAGCCGCACCGGTTCATAGACGGCATCGCACTCTTCGAGCATCCAGCGCACCATGCGGGCGCGGGACTGGGGGTGGTAGAAAAAGCGCAGCGGGGCGTTGTGGGAGGTCATGTCATCTTCCTGTTCAGGGCTTGGCAAAGTCGCCATGCCTTGCAGGTTAGACAGAGGGGCTGACAGAAACTGTCAGCAGCCTACGACCAGCCACTCAAGCTGAAGCCTGTCTCCGCCAGCCAACGCTGGATCAGGCTGTGGCGGCTTTGCGGGTAGCGCTCCTGCAGCTCCTGCATCGCATGCACCCGGTCGGCGCGAAAGTGGCGAAAGCCCTGGCGCAGCTCACACCAGGCGGACACGACCCGGCTGCGGTCGAAATAGGCCATCGCAAAGGGCCAGACCAGGCGCTCGGTCAGGCGGCCGTGCTGGTCCTGATAGTGCAGTACCACCTTGTGCTCGGCGCGGATGGCACGGCGCAGCGCCGTCTGCCAGGGCTCGGTCGGGGTGGCGGGCTGCATGTCGGGGACCATCAGGCCGCTGGTGTCCACCGCAATACGCAGCTCCAGCGGCAAGGCGCTGCGGATACGGTCCATCGCGGCGCTGGCGGCACTGGCCAGCTGCGGGTCGGCCTGCAGGCTGGCCCAGCGCGCGCCCAGCAGCAGGGCTTCCAGCTCATCGGCATTGAACATCAACGGTGGCAGCAAAAAGCCGGGCCGCATCTCAAAACCAATACCCGGATCGCCCTCGATGGCCGCGCCTTGCTCGCGCAGGCTGGCAATGTCGCGGTAGACGGTGCGCAGACTCACCTTCAGGGTCTGGGCCAGCGCCGGGCCGGTTTGTGGCTGGCGCGCGCGGCGCAGCAGATCGAGCAGTTGGAGCAGGCGGGCAGGGCGGGACATCGCGCAAGCATAGCCGGTCTGCCCGGCCTGCAACAGGCTTAAGCGGGGGCTTGTTGCCCGATCTCGAAATTCGCCTGGATCTCCAGCGCACGCACCAGGCCGGAGTGGTCCCAGCCCGCACCGCCATGGGCCACGCAGCTGTTGAACAGCTCCTGCGTCTGGGCGGTGTTGGGCAGGGACACGCCGAGTTGGCGCGCACTGGACAGCGCCAAGCTCAGGTCTTTTTGGTGCAGCGCGATGCGGAATCCCGGCTCAAAAGTTCGCTTGATCATGCGTTCGGCATGCACTTCCAGAATTTTGGACGACGCAAAGCCGCCCAGCAGCGCTTGGCGCACCCGCGCCGGATCGGCCCCTGCGCGCGAGGCAAACAGCAGGGCCTCGGCCACCGCCTCGATGTTCAGCGCCACGATGATCTGGTTGGCAACCTTGGCAGTCTGGCCATCGCCATTGCCCCCTACCAGGGTGATGTTCTTGCCCAGCGTCTCGAACAGCGGCCTGACCCGCTCAAACGCCGCCTCCGGCCCGCCCACCATGATGGACAGGCTGGCGTTCTTGGCACCCACTTCGCCGCCCGATACCGGCGCATCCAGGTACTGGGCACCCAGCGCATTGATGCGTTTGGCAAAGTCCTTGGTAGCGACCGGCGAGATGGACGACATATCCACCACGATCTTGCCGCTGCTGCCCTTGAGGCCGGCTGCCAGCCCGTCGGGCGCAAACAGCACGGTCTCGACATCGGGTGTGTCGGGCACCATCACAAAAATAATGTCGGCCCGCTCGGCCACGCCGCGCACTGATGTGCACTGGGTGGCGCTGCTCTCGGCGATATGGGCTGGCAGCTTGCCGCGGGTATTGACGAAGAGCTGGTGGCCGGCGGCGATCAGGTGGCTGCACATGGGCGCGCCCATGATGCCCAGGCCAATGAATCCCAGTTTGAGGGGCGTTGCATGCATGAAGAGATCTCCTTGGTTTTCTGAATGAGCGATGTTTGTGCGTGCCGTGCGCGGATCAAGCGGTGGCTGCAGCCCTTTTCTGGCCCGCCACGGTCTCGATCCAGTGCAGCCCGGATGCCGTGTCCTTGGCCGGCTTGTATTCGCAGCCCACCCAGCCGCTGTAGCCAATGCGGTCCAGGTGCGCGAACAGAAAGGGGTAGTTGATTTCGCCCGATCCTGGCTCGTGGCGGCCCGGGTTGTCGGCCAGCTGCACGTGGCCGATGCGGGCCAGGTGCTTTTGCAAGGTGGCGGCCAGCTCGCCTTCCGTGCGCTGGGCATGGTAGATGTCGTACTGCACAAAGGCATTGGCGGCGTCCACTTCATCCAATATGTCCAGCGCCTGGTCTGTTCGGTTCAGGTAGAAGCCGGGAATGTCGAAGGCATTGATGGGCTCGATCAGCAGGCGCAGCTTGGCCATCTTGAGCGCCGCTGCGGCAAAGCGCAGGTTGTCCACCAAGGTGCGGCGCAGGGTGGCGGCATCCACGCCAGCGGGCGCCTTGCCCACCAGGCAGTTGAGCTGGGGCACGCCCAGCGCGTGGGCATAGGTCACCGCCTGGGCCACGCCAGCGCGGAACTCGTCCACCCGGCTGGGGTCGCAGGCGATGCCGCGCTCGCCCGCATCCCAGTCGCCCGCAGGCAGGTTGTGCAACACGATCTGCAGGCCGGTGGCATCAAGCTGCTGCTGGATGTCTTCGACCGGGTAGGCATAAGGAAACAGAAACTCCACGGCCTCAAAGCCGGCTTGGGCGGCGCGCTCAAAGCGATCGAGAAACGGCACTTCGGTAAACAGCATGCTGAGGTTGGCAGCAAAACGGGGCATGGTGTATCTCCAATAAAAAAGGGAACGATCAATCCAGCAGCGCAAGGGCGCTGGGGGCATCGGCCTTGTCGGCCGCCAGGCTTTCAAACTCGACGACGTTGTCGATCTCGGTGCCCATGGCGATATTGGTCACTCGCTCCAGAATGCATTCGATGACGACAGGTGTGCGGTGCTCGGCCATCCAGGCCTCGGCTTGCTGCATTGCGGGGGCGAATTCTTCGGGGCGGTGCACACGGATGGCCTTGCAGCCCAGGCCTTCGACGACCTTGACATGGTCCACGCCATAGCCGCGTGCGGCCTCGCCCTCGGCCATGTTGATGTTGTCGAACGCGAGTTGCACGCAGTAATCGATGCTGAAGTTGCGCTGCGCCTGGCGGATGAGGCCCAGGTAGCTGTTGTTGACCAGCACATGGATGTAGGGCAGCTTGAACTGCGCGCCCACGGCCAGCTCCTCGATCATGAACTGGAAGTCGTAGTCGCCCGACAGGGCCACGATCTTGCGCTGGGGATCGGCCACGCGCACGCCCAGCGCGGCGGGTGTCGTCCAACCCAGGGGGCCGGCCTGGCCGCAGTTGATCCAGTTGCGGGGCTTGTAGACGTGGAGGAACTGGGCCCCTGCAATCTGCGACAGGCCGATGGTGGAGACATAGGTGGTGTCGCGGTCCAGCGAACGGTTCATGCACTGGTAGATGCGCTGGGGCTTCATCGGCACGTCATCGAAATTGGTCTTGCGCAGGTAGTCGATGCTGTTCTTGCGGCCCTGGCAGTCGGCCACCCAGGCGCTGCGGTCCTTGAGCTGGCCGGCGGCCTTCCATTCCTGGGCCACGGCCAGGAACTGCTGCAGCGCGGCCTTGGCATCCGAGACGATGCCGAAGTCGGGTGCAAACACGCGGCCAATCTGCGTGGGTTCGATGTCGACATGGATGAACTTGCGGCCCTGGGTGTAGACATCGATGGAGCCGGTATGGCGGTTGGCCCAGCGGTTGCCGATGCCAAATACAAAGTCCGAGGCCAGCATGCTGGCGTTGCCGTAGCGGTGGCTGGTCTGCAGGCCACACATGCCGGCCATCAGCGGGTGGTCGTCGGGGATGCTGCCCCAGCCCATCAAGGTGGGGATCACCGGCACATTCAAGGTTTCTGCCAGCTCGACGAGCAGGCCGGCAGCATCGGCATTGATGACCCCGCCACCGCAGACGATCAAGGGGCGCTCGGAGGCGTTGAGCATCGCGATGGCCTTCTCGGCCTGCTTGCGCGTGGCGGCGGGCTTGTAGGCGGGCAGGGGCTCGTAGGTGTCGATGTCGAACTCGATCTCGGCCAGCTGCACATCGATGGGCAGGTCGATCAGCACCGGGCCGGGGCGGCCTGAGCGCATCAGGTGGAAGGCCTGCTGGAAGGCGCCGGGCACCTGGGCGGGCTCCAGCACGGTGGTGGCCCATTTGGTCACGGTCTTGGCGATGGAGGCAATGTCCACGGCCTGAAAGTCTTCCTTGTGCAGCCGGGCGCGCGGCGCCTGGCCGGTGATGCACAGAATCGGTATCGAATCGGCGCTGGCCGAGTACAGGCCGGTGATCATGTCGGTGCCGGCCGGCCCGCTGGTGCCTATGCACACCCCTATATTGCCGGCCACGGCGCGGGTATAACCCTCGGCCATGTGGCTGGCGCCTTCGACATGGCGGGCCAGGATATGGCCGATGCCGCCGTGCGCCTGCATCGCTGCGTACAGCGGATTGATGGCGGCGCCGGGCACGCCGAACGCCACGCTCACACCTTCTTTTTCCAGCACGCGGACTGCGGCTTCGATCGCTTTCATTTTGGCCATGGGGTCTCCTTTACAGTTGGAATTCACTGTAGGGAAGACAAGCCCTTGCTGGAAGGCGCAGGCAGACCATAAAATTTATTCCGCCCAGGAATGGATAAATGTGTTCTGCTTAGATCGCCGCGCCCTGCGTATCGTCGATTCAGAATTGCCTGAGGCATTGCGCGCAATCCATGCACGACATTTCCAGGAGACAAAACCATGGACCGACTCGATGCCATGCACATGTTTGTGCGCGTGGTGGAAACGGGCAGCTTCACCAAGGTGGCGCAGGAGTTCTCGACCACCCAGCCCACGGTGACCAAGCAGGTGGCGGCGATGGAGGCGCGGCTCAAAGTGCGGCTGCTTAACCGCAATACGCGTGGCGTGAGCCTGACCGAGCCGGGTGCGCTGTACTACGAAAAATGCAAGTGCATCGTCAGCGATGTGGCCGATGCGGACAAGGTCGTGCAGGTGCGGCAAACGCAGGTGCAAGGCCAGCTGCGCATTGGCAGCTCGGTGGCGTTTGGGCGGCGCGTGCTGATTCCGCTGGCCATGGAGTTCATGAAGCACAACCCGCAGGTGCAGGTGGACCTGAGCTTTGAGGACCGCTACACCGACCTGGTGGCCCAGGGCATTGATGTGGCGCTGCGCCTGGGCAAACTGGCCGATTCATCGCTGGGCGCACGCATGCTGGGCGTCAATCCCTGGGTGCTGGTGGCATCACCCGCCTACCTGCGCAAGCAGGGCACCCCCCGCAGGCCGTCTGATCTGAAAGAGCATTCCGCGCTGATCTACAGCAGCGTGCAGGGCAACGATGTCTGGCGGCTGCGCAACGCCAGTGGCGAGTCGGTGTCGGTGCCCGTGACGGGGCGGCTGCGTTCCAACAACCTGTCGGCCTTGCTGGCCGCTGCGCGTTCGCACATGGGCGTGGCCGCACTGCCGCGCTATGTGGCGCATGAATCGCTCAAGGCGGGCCGCGTGGTCGAGGTGCTCAAGACCTGCCGTCTGCCCGAGCAGGAGATCCATGCGGTCTACCCCTCGCCGCGCTTGGTGCCGCAAAAGGTGCAGTCCTTTATTGCGTTTTTGCAAGGCAGCTTTGACACCGCTTGGTGGGAGAGTCTGCACCAAGGGGGATAGGGGCGGCCGGGGCAGGCAGCCAACATCACAGCACCAGGATGGCGCGGAAATCGTTGACGTTGGTGTGCGTGGGCCCGGTGACCACCAGGTCCTCCAGCGCCCCGAAAAACCCATAGGCATCGTTGCGGTCCAGGTGCTCGCTCAGCCTCAGATGCTGGTTGGCCGCGCGTTGCAGGGTGTCGGGTGCCACGCGGGCGCCGGCATTGTCTTCCACACCATCGATACCATCGGTATCGGCCGCCAGCGCCCAGACATTGCCCTGGCCCTGCAAGGCCTGCGCCAGGCCCATGCAGAACTCGCCGGCGCGGCCGCCACGCCCCTTGGCGGCACCTGGCTGGCGTGGGCGGATGGTAACGGTCGTCTCGCCGCCCGAGAGGATGACGCAGGGCTTGGCAAACGGCGCGCCATGGCGGGCAACGGCACGCGCCAGCGCGGCATGCACCTTGCCGACGTCACGCGACTCGCCCTCGATCTCATCCGACAGCACATAGGCGGCGATACCGGCCGCGCGTGCGGCCGCGGCTGCGGCGTCCAGCGACTGCTGGGGCGTGGCGATCAGGTGAACTTCATGGCCGGCAAAGCGCGGGTCGCCGGGCTTGGGCGTCTCCAGCCGGCCGTCTTCCAGCGCGGCGCGCACGCTGTCCGGCACGCTGATCTGGTAACGGTTCAGCACGGCCAGCGCATCGGCACAGGTCGATGCATCAGGCACCGTGGGGCCGCTGGCGATGACCGAGGGATCGTCGCCAGGCACATCGCTGATGGTCAGGGTCACCACCTGGGCCGGGTGGCAGGCAGCGGCCAGGCGGCCGCCCTTGATGCGCGAGAGGTGCTTGCGCACGCAGTTCATCTCGCCGATGGCGGCGCCGCTCTCTAGCAGGGCCTGGTTGATGCGCTGCTTTTCCTGCAGGTCCATGCCTTCGGCGGGCAAGGTCAGCAGGGCCGATCCGCCGCCGGAGATGAGGCAGAGCACCAGATCGTCGGCCGTCAACCCTTCGGTCAGCGCCAATATACGTTCGGCAGCGGCCAGGCAAGCGGCATCGGGCACGGGGTGCGCGGCCTCCACCACCTCCAGGCGCTGGGCCAGCCCTTGGGGGCGCGGCGGAATATGGTCGTAACGCGTAACGACCAGGCCTGATAGCGGCGCGTCCTGTGGCCACAAGGCTTCGAGCGCCTGGGCCATGGAGCCGCCGGCCTTGCCAGCGCCCAGCACCACCGTTCGCCCTTTGGGCGGCTTGGGCAGGTACTGCGCCAGGCTGTGCAGCGGCTGCGCGCGCAGCACGGCGCTGCGGTACAGGTCCAGAAGAAACTGCTGGGGATCGCGCCGGGGATCGGCCAGCGCTGCTTGGGGTGTGTTGCTCATGCTGTGGTGTCTCCGCTGGCCATTATCAAAGCAGCCTGCAGGCGCAGGCGGAATAGGCGTTATTCCGGCAAACGCCTGTACACACGGGTAGTGGCGCTTTGGCTAACCCGGTGGGGTGCGGTTGCCCCAGTCGGTGTAGAACACCCCGCCGCCATCCTTGCGGATATAGACATAGGCCGGGCCGGCATGGGTGTCGCCATGGGCATGGGCCTTGTCGGGAATGCGCCAGTAGTAGACGGTGCCATCCAACTCGGCAAACTGGCCCATGTACTGCAGGTCATCGGCGCGTACCGGGTCGGTGCTGCCCAGCGATTGGCCCAGCTCCATGCGGATATAGCGAGGAACCGCGCGCTCTTGCGCATCGCTGAGACCGGTGCTGCCCAGCCAGGCAGCGCTCTCTTGCACGTCGGCCTCGACCTGCAGCTGCTCTTGCTTGGTGCGGTACTCGCGGCGGAACTCGGGCGTTTGCATGTGCGCGGCCAAGGCCGGGTCTTCGCTGCGGGCGCTGGGCTGGGGCTGCGCGGCAGACGTAGGCGGGGCCACAGCCGGCGCGGCCTCCTGGGCCTGGGGCGTGGGTGGGGGGGGATCGTCGGGGGGCTGCTGCATGCAGCCGGCCAGCAAGCTGCAGGCCGTCAGTGCCGCTGGCAGGGTGGTTCTATAGGGGACAGACATGGCGCAAGCATAGCCTGGGTGGGATGGGATCGGCGTCGCTTTTGCTGAAAAAAGGGCGCCGATCCGGGGGAAAGGCGCTGGTTAGCGCCTGTGTTTAGGCTGCGTAGCCTGCCCGCAAGGCTTGGGTTGCAATATCGAGCGAGCGCAGGCGCAGGTCGCCATCATAGATATCGCAGACCAGCATCAGCTCATCAGCGCCGGTGTGCTGGGCCAGCACCTTCAGGCGCTGCTGCACACGCTCTGGGCCGCCGATGGAGGCCACCGCCAAAAAGCCTTCAATCGCCTGGCGCTCGGCCATGTTCAGGCCTTCCATAAAGCCTTCGACCGGTGGCGGCAGCAGGCCGCGCTTGCCCGTCACAATGCCCAGCACGCGCTGGTAGGTGCTGCTGGCGAGGAACTCGGCCTCGCTGTCGGTAGGCGCTGCGATCACTGGCGCGCCGACGATCACATAGGGCTTGTCCAAGCTGGCCGAGGGTTTGAACAGGTCGCGGTACAGCTGCACCGCTTGCTGCAGCATGCGCGGCGCAAAGTGCGAGGCAAAGGCGTAGGGCAGGCCCAGGTGCGCGGCCAGCTGGGCTGAGAACAGGCTCGACCCCAGCAACCACAGCGGCACATTGGTGCCAGCGCCTGGCGTGGCCACCAGTTTTTGCCCGGGCTGGGCGGGGGCCAGCAGGCGCTGCAGCTCCAGCACATCGCGGGGAAAGTCTTCTTCCGTCTCCACCCGGTCGCGGCGCAGTGCCCGCATCGTCATGCCATCGGTGCCCGGCGCGCGGCCCAGGCCCAGGTCAATACGGCCCGGGTACAGCTCGGCCAAGGTGCCAAAGGCCTCGGCCACCACCAGGGGTGCGTGGTTGGGCAGCATGATGCCGCCCGAGCCCACGCGGATGTGCTGCGTGGCACCGGCCACATGGCCAATCAACACGGCGGTGGACGAGCTGGCAATGCCCGGCATATTGTGGTGTTCGGCCATCCAGTAGCGCGTAAAGCCGAGCGACTCGACATGCTGCGCGGTACGCACGGCCAGTTGCAAAGCCTGGGCAACGGTGCCGCCTTCGCGCACAGCCACCAGGTCCAACATCGAAAGCGCGGGGGGTGTTTTTGTCTCAGTCATGCGGACATTCTTGCCTAGGCAAATATCCTTTGCTGACTGTGGTTATGGCGGGCAGAGGGCGGCCAGCGCCCTGTTTTTGCCGATGAACCGGGGCCGTATAAACAGGTTCTCAGCGCCGCCGAATCTCCCGCGCGCAGCTGATCCCCACCAGAATGCCCCAGAGCAGCACCAGCAGCGCAGTGGCCAGGTAGTGCTCGCCTTGCTGCATCGCAAACCAGGAGATACCCAGCGCCATCAGGCCGGCGATGCGCATCAGCCTGCGCAGCAGCGCGGTGGGCATGCGCGGCTGAAAGTGGCGCAGCACCGCCAGGCTGGCGATGGCCAAGACGGTGAGCCAGAGAAACAACATGCCGCCATAGGGCGCGACGAGGGTATTGAGCGATTCCAACATGGGGCGATTGTGTCAAATCGCCAATACCCGTTGGCGCGGGCGGCGCCACCAGGGTATTCGGCGAATTACTGTCAATCGCGGGTGACGCGCACCACTTCTTCGGCGCTGGTGATGCCTTCGCGCACCAGGCGCTCGCCGTCTTCGCGCATCAGCTGCATGCCGGCGGCCATGGCCTGCTTGCGGATGTCGGCCTCGGGCGCCTGGGCGTGGATTTGCGCGCGGATGGCCTCGTCCACCACCAGCAGCTCAAAGATGCCGGTACGGCCTCGGTAACCGCTGGGGTCGCTGTCGTCGATGCGGCGCACCAGGCGCTGGGCCAGCACGCCCAGGAGCGACGAGGACAGCAGGAAGGGCTCGACGCCCATGTCGGTCAGGCGGGTGATGGCGCTGGTCGCATCGTTGGTGTGCAGGGTGGCGAGGACCAAGTGACCGGTGAGGGAAGCCTGGATGGCGATCTGCGCGGTTTCGAAGTCGCGGATTTCACCAATCATGATGATGTCCGGGTCCTGGCGCAGGATGGCGCGCAGCGCTTTGGCAAAGGTCAGGTCGATCTTGGGGTTGACCTGGGTCTGGCCGATGCCCGAGAGCTCGTACTCGATCGGGTCTTCCACCGTCATGATGTTGCCCTGGCTGGCATCGAGCCCGCTCAGCGCCGCATACAAGGTGGTGGTTTTGCCCGAGCCGGTGGGGCCGGTCACCAGCACGATGCCGTGTGGCTGGGCCACCAGTTTCTCAAAGCGCCGCAGGGTCTCGCCCTGCATGCCGACCGAGCCCAGGCTGAGCTTGGATTCGCTCTTGTCGAGCAGACGCAGCACGGCGCGTTCGCCATGGGCGCTGGGCAGGGTGGAGACGCGCACATCGATGGCGCGGGTGCCCAGGCGCAGGCTGATGCGGCCGTCTTGGGGCAGGCGCTTTTCCGAGATATCCAGGTCGGCCATGATCTTGAGGCGCGAGATCAGCGCGGCATGCAAGGCGCGGTGGGGTTGCACCACTTCGCGCAGCGAGCCATCGATGCGAAAGCGCACGCTGGAATGGCGCTCATAGGGCTCGATGTGGATGTCGGAGGCGCCGTCGCGCGCTGCTTGCGTGAGCAAGGCGTTGAGCATGCGGATGATGGGCGCATCGCCTGCCGATTCGAGCAAATCCTCGACGGCGGGGATGTCCTGCATCATGCGCGAGAGATCGGTGCCTTCTTCGACCTCGCTGATCACGGTGGCGGCATTCGATTCGCTGTGCGAGTAGGCGGCGCTGATGCGCTGGGCCAGTTCGGCATCGCCCAACTGGGCCAGGTGCTGCACGGGGTACTTGCGCAGCACCTCGGACAGCGCCGAGCCCTGGGGCTGGGCGCCGTGCCACAGCAGGTGCTGGCCGGCATCTTCTTCGAGCAGCAACTGGCTGCTGCGCGCAAAGGCATAGGGCAGGGGGTGGCGCATGGGATCCTGTCTCTCTGGGCGCTATCAGGGCTCGAAGCGCATGCCTTGCGGCGTCACGGTCAGGGGTCGCGACTCCAGCACCGGGGTTTCGGAGTAGCCCAGTGGCGTACCCGATACCTGCTGGCCCAGCGGCGTGATGATGGACGAGTCGTTGATCGGCACGCGGCTGCTTTGCTCGGGCTGGGCGGCGATCTGTGCGCCGCGCATCAGCTCGTAGCGGTCCATGCTCACCTGCTGGGTGGCAGCGGCATCGCGCATCACCACGGGGCGCAGGAAGACCATCAGGTTGGTCTTTTTGCGCGAGCGCGTATCGCTGCGGAACAGCGCGCCAATGCCGGGGATATCGCCCAGGTAGGGCACTTTCTGCACCGAGCCGGAGTACTGGTCTTGCAGCAGGCCACCGATCACGATGACCGAGCCGTCGTCCACCAGCACGGTCGATTCAATCGAGCGCTTGTTGGTGGTGGGGCCATTGGCATTAGTCGTGGTGCCGTCGAGCACGTTGGAGGTCTCTTGGTAAATGGTCAGCTTGACGGTGCCATTGGCATTGATCTGCGGGCGCACCCGCAAGGTCAGGCCCACATCCTTGCGCTCCACCGTGGTGAAGGGGTTGACGGAGTTGTTGCCGGCGCTGTTGGCGTAGGAGCCGGTGACAAAGGGCACGTTCTGGCCGACCAGGATCTGCGCTTCCTGGTTGTCCAGGGTCAGCAGGTTGGGGGTGGCAAGCACATTGCCGTCGGCATTGGACTGCAGCAGGTTGGCCAGCGCGCCCAGCACGTATTCGCCGTTGTGCTTGAAGGCCAGGCCTGCATTCATGCCGGCGCTGGGCAGGGTGCTGTAGGTGCCGTTGGCAATGCCAGCGGCCAGGTTGAACAGGTTGGCCCCGCCCACGGTGAAGTTGTTGCCGATGACGCCGACGACGTTGTTGCCCTGGCCCAGCAGGCTTTGCCACTGCACGCCAAACTGCGCGGCTTTCTCGGCGCTGACTTCGACAATCAGGCTCTCGACCAGCACTTGCGCGCGGCGGCTGTCGAGCTGGTCGATGACGGCGCGGATCTGGCGGTACAGCGGCTCAGGCGCGGTGATGATCAGCGAGTTGGTGGCCGTGTCGGCCTGGATGATGCCGCCGGTGGCACTGCCGCTGTCGCCGGAACTGCCCAGCGAGGTGCCGGTACCCAGGCGCGTACCCGAGCCCAGGCCGCCTGCACTGGCACTGCTGCCCGAGCCGCTGCCCAGGGTGCCGCTGGTGCTGCCGCCCAGCGAGGTGGAGCCGCTGCGGGTGTTACTGGAGAGCCCACCGCTGCTGCCGCCGCTGGACAAATTGGTGGCGGGGCTGGCGCTGTTACTGTCCTGGCCAGCCAAGGCCGCGCGCAAGGTGGTCGCCAGCGCGGTGGCATCGGCATTGCGCAGGTAGACCACATGGATGTTGCCCGAGGCGTTGGCGCCTCGGCTGGGGCTGTCGAGCTTGCCGATCAGCATCTTGGCCTGCGACAGGCGTGCCGGGTTGGCCGCGCGCAGCAAGATGCTGTTGGTGCGCGGGTCGGCCAGCACCGAGGTGCGGTAGGCATTGTCGGACTGCGCTGTGGCTGCTGCGCCAGCGGTGGCCGTGCCGCTGCTGGCAATGGTCTGGCCGCCTTCCAACAAGCGTTGCAGCAGGGGCACGATATCGGTAGCAACGGCATGCTGCAGCCCCACCACTTCCACATCGCTGGCGTTGGAGACATCCATCGACGCGATGATGCGCGAGAGGCGCTGCAGGTTGTCGGCGTAGTCGGTGATGACCAGGGAGTTGTTGCCCGGGTTCACATTGATGGTGTTGTTGGGGCTGATCAGCGGGCGCAGCACCGGCACCAGGTTGTTGGCGCTCTCGAAGTTGAGCTTGAAGATCTGGGTGACGATCTGGCCGCCACCGGCGACCTGGCCACCCGCGCCGCCCTGGGTGATGCGCACCGTGCCGCCCTGGAGCTTGGCATCGGCCTCGGGCACCACCTTGTACAGGCCGGCGGCCTCGACCACCGTGTAGTTCTGCAGCCGCAGCGCGGCCAGAAACTGCTCAAACGCAGCCTGGGGCGAGACGGGCCGGTCGGTCACCAGGTTCATCGTGCCCTTGATGCGCGGATCGACCACCACGCTCTTGCCGGTGATGGTGGCCATGGTGCGCGCGATGGACTCGATGTCGGCATTGGCAAAGTTCAAGGTCACCGGCTCGCCGGGGCGAATACTGGCCGTGCCGGTGTTGATGGCGGTCTGCGCAAGCGCCGCGCCATTGCCGCCCATTAAAAGGACGCTCGCCGCGATGGAGTGCAGCGCAAATCGATAAATGGGAGAGTGGTAATGCATCATATGTTCAGCCAACCGAGAGCAGCACGCGGCTTCCGCTGCGCTGCCCGATCATAGTCAATAGATTTGCGAGAGCGGCCTCACGCCCTTCGGCGGCCCAGGCTTCTCCCTGAAAACGCAGGCGCTGGCCCACCCATTGGCCCTGGCCTTTGAGCTGGAGCGCGCCATCCAAGGTGGACAGTTGCAGGCCGGTGCTGTCACCGCCTTGCAGTTGCAGCCGGTAGCTGCCCAGCGGCTGGATGGTGGACAGGCGCGAGGTCACCGCCATCACATCCAGGTCAGCGCCGCCCTGGACTTGCAGCCGCCCGGCATTGACTGCCAGCGACAGATCACGGGTTTTGAGCAGCAGCTGGCCCTGGGGCTGGATGGTGTTCCAGGGCGTGCCCAGGCCGGTCAGCAAGGAGGCCGGCCAGCGGCTCTCATGCGTGGCCAGTTGTACGCTGGCACCGCCCCAATGGGGCTGGATGCGGATGGGCATCGGCGTGGCCATGCAGCAGCTGGCATTCCAGCGCATATTGAGGCCGCGCAGGCCCGGGCGCAGGGCCCAGTCCACCCGGCCGGGCAGGGCCATCTGGTCGCGGCTGGCCTGGCCGCCGGTAAACACCCATTGGGCCGAGCCGTTCCAGACGGTGCCGCGCGGCTCGCGCAGCTGCAGCTGGCCCTGGCTGGCCCAGGCCAGGCCTTGGGCCAGCCAGTGCGCCGGAGCAAACAGCACCAGCGCCGCCAGGCCGCCGGTGCAGGCGCCCAGCACGGCCCAGCGCCAGGGCGCACGGGCGCCGCTGCTGGCAAGGGGAGAGGTCAAGCGCTGCTGGGCCATCTTGGTTTGCCGCTTACTGTGCAGGCAGCTGCAAAACGATGTTGCCCGACCAGGTCGGGGCGGCAGCAGCTGCTGCGCCCTTGGCGGGTTCATCGCGGGTCAGGCGCAGCTCGGAGGCAATCGCATGCGCATTGGCGCGCACCTGGCCCAGCCAGCGCTGGGTGGATGCGGCCGAGGCGCGGCTCAAGGTAACGGTGACGCGCTCGCCGAGCACGGTCAGCTTGGCGCTGGTGCCCAGCTGCTGGGTGAGCGAGGCTTCAAGCTGCTGGCGCGCCTGGGCGGTGCTGACCTTGGTCGCCGATTGCAGCTGGCGCGCCTCGGCCTGCAAGGCCTGCATGCGGGCGAGTTGTTGGTCAAGCTGGGCGTGCGCGGCGGGCGCGCTGCGCCAGGTTTGCAGCACCGGCGCAATCGCCAGCCACCACAAGAGCGCGATCAGCACCAGGCCAGCGGCCAGGCTGACGCCCCGGCGCTCACGTGCATCCAGCGCGCGCCAGCGTTGGCGCAGCAGGTTGGCTGCGGACGAGGAGGCCGATGCCGAAGGGCGGGAGGTGTTTTTCTTCATGGCTGGGCCTGCGCGCGGATGACCCATTGGTCGTTTTGCATCTGGGCCTGCAAGCCCTGGGCCTGCAGTTTCTGGCTGAAGGCCTCAAAGCCATCGGTGGGCAGGCCGCGCAGGCGCAGCTCGCTGCCGCTGTATTCGACCGTGCTGGGCACCGTGCCGGCGGGCAGGCTGGACAGGGCCTGGCCCGCCGCTGCCAGCAAGGGCTCGGCATCGGTGGGCGAGAGCCCGCCCGAGGCCAGGCGCAGGTTGGCGACTTCGCGGGCCATCTGCACGGGGGCATCGACCACGACCTGCACGTTGGGGAAGGCGGTGGTCAGGCTGCTGCGCACCAGCGCGGCCTTGGCCTGCAGCTGCTGGCGCTCTTGCCAGGCCCAGATATTGGCGCCCACGACGGTCAGCACGACCAGGGCCAGCACGGCCCAGCGCGCCGGGCGCCAGGCGGGGGCATGGAGCACATCATTGAGGCCGCTGCCCAGGCGCCGCTGCAGGCGGTTGCGCCCGCTGTTGGCAAATTCCAGCTGTGCCAGGTCCCAGTCGCTGCGCGCGGCATCGCGCAGAGTCTGGGCGGGGCTGTAAAGCTGCACGGGCCGCTGCAGCCAGTGTTCGGCCGTGCTGGCCACGGCGGGCTCGGCATGGACGATGCTGTCAGGCCCGAGCGCGGGCAGCAGGGCGGCGCTTTCGCGCGAGACGGGCAGCACCAGTACCGCATCGGCGCTGTCCGTGCCATAGACCAGCGCATGCGCCAGTTCGGGGCTGCCGGTGATGAGGATCTGCGCACCGTCGGCTGAAGGCTCGCCCGGGGCATGGCTGGGTACGACGCGGGCCACCGCACGGCCTGCGGCTTCCAGCGCCTGGAGGTGGTCGCGCAGCCACTGGCGCGGGCAGCAGGCGACCCAGATGGGTTCGCCCTGGGCGTTAGCGCGGGTGTCGGGCTGCAACGCAAAGTGCAATTGGGCGGGGTCGTCGAGCAGGCGCTCTTCCAAGAGGCCTTCGAGCACCGCACGCAGCCGGGGCGAGCCCGGGCCTACGCCCTGGGGCAGGGTTACCCGCTGCCAGGACAGCATCGCAGCCGGCACGACGGCCACCACCTCGCCAGTGCGGCCCGGCTGGGGCAGCAGGCCAGCGGTGGTGCTGCCTTGCTGGCTGATGGCCACGCCATCCGGAGACAGGGCATAGCTGTAGCTCCCGGCCGCGCTGGGCGCCGTGTCCGGCCCAGGGGGCAGCGGCAGTGAAATCAGTAAAGTACTCATGGGCGTGTTGTGCGCTGCATTGTAGAGGTCTCGGGTTCACCGATCTGCAATACGTTTGTCATCATGTTCTTGTTCAGGCACAGGCGCCTAGTTGGCGGCGCCGTCTCCCATCAGGCTGGCGGCCAGCGCGGCACCGCGCTCGCGCACCACGGTCGTTACATTCAGGCCCTGGCGGTAGACCAGGGATTTTTCTTGCACCACCAGGTCGTCAAAGCGCAGGCGGGCCCAGACTTCGAAATAAATGGATTTGACATCGAGCAGCGCGTTGGCGCTGGAGAGCGCCGTGTTGCTGGGGAAGCGTTTCTGCAGATCGGCCGTGTCGTCAAAGGCGCGGCTCAGGCGCATCTGCGCTATTTGCTGGGCGGTGGCAAAGTCCAGGCCCTCGACCGCGGCCCAGATGACGGTGGCCGATGCGGTGTTGACATTGACCTTGCTCTCTTGGGGCAGCAAGACTATATAAGGCTCCAACCGGGCCAGCGTGCCGGGGGACAGGCCCCACCAGGCCAGCTCTTTGTAGGTGCGGGGCAGCAGCGGTGCATTGGCGGCCTTGCCCTCGGTGCGCAGCGCGGCCTGCGCTTGCTGGCTGAGCACGGTCAGCTCCGCGCTGGGCAGGCCCAGGCGCTCAAACAGGCGCTGGAACTGGCGCAGCGCCACGGGGTTGATCTGGCCTTTGTCGACCAGGTTGCGGATATTGAGCCGCGCCTGGGCATCGACAATGGCGCCGGACAAAAAGGCCTGGGCGGCATCGATGCTGCTGTCGTCGGCATTGCTCTGGTTGTTAGAGGCCTGCAAAAAAGTGGACAGGCGCGCTTCGGCCAGCGGCACGGACCAGGGCTCGGACAGAGAATCAGGGCCGCCCACGCGCGCATCCTGGCGCAGCACCTGGCGCGAGAAATCCAGCCCGCCCAGCAGCAGCCAGGCGGCCTGCACGCGGGTGCGCTCTGCGCCTTCCACCTCCAGATTGCGCCACTGCTGCCAGACGGCGCTGGCGGCAATCGTGGCCACCAAGGTGACGGTGAGCATGGCCGCCAGCAGCGCCGCGCCGCGCTGGCCTGTACGGGAGTTGCGGAGACGCCTCATGATTTGTTACCCGACACGATGGGATTGACCCAGTCATTGGTGATGACCCCTGAGAGCGCACCGGGTGCGGGCAGCTCCAGGCGCAGGCGGATGCCATCGGGCAGCGCCACCGTGGTGGGGTTGTTGGTATCGGTCTGGGGATTGCTGCCTTGGCTGGACAGGGGATTGCTCCAGCTGTTGCCCCGGAAATACAGCAGCTGCCAGCCGCTGATGGGCATCAGCACGGTCTGCTGCGGGCCGCCATCGGCGTTGGTGTTGGTCAGTGCGCTGTTGGAGACGGCGTGGGCCGCCATATTCCAAGCCTGCTGCCACTGCTGCAGATCACGCACGGGCGCCGACTGCCAGCGCACCCAGTAATCGCGGTTGCCCAGGCTGCGCAGCGCCCAGCTGACCACGCGCAGGCCTTGTTCATTGATGTCGCTGCTGCGGCGGGTGAGGCGCAGCACGCGGCCATCCCAGTCCACCGGGGTGGTGGCGGCGACGCGCTCGATGGCGTTCAGGTCCGTGTTCCACTGCGACAGCGCCGCCTGCACCACCATCACCTCTTCGCTGTAGGCGTGGGCTTGCTGCTGGGCGCGCACCATGCCATCAATGCCGCGCCAGCTGGCAAGGGTCATTACCGCCAGGATGGAGATGGCGATCAGCAGCTCGATCAAGGTAAAGCCCTGGGGGCGCTGCTGGCTAAAACGGGGGGGGCGCGGCATCAGTACCTCCCCACGATGGTGCTGAGGCGCAGCAAGGGCGCGCCGTTGCCAAACACATGGGCATCAATGCGGCGGAAATCCGGGTTGGGCGTGGCAAACACGCCCACGCGCACATCAAACAGGCGGCCCGCCTGCTCGCAGGCCACGCTGGTGTTGCCCAGGCCGGGCAGCTGTTGCGACAGGCGTGCAGCAATCAGCTGGTTCTCGGCACAGATCTGCGCGAGCATCACATCGCTTTGGCGACCTGCTGTCTGCGTCAGCGCGTTCATCGCCTTGCCGCCCGCGAGCAGCGCAATGGCGACGATGGCGAGCGCGACCAGCACCTCGATCAAGGTGAAACCGGAATGGGGGGAGGACTTGCTGGGCACGCGAGGCGGGTGGGGAAAAGGTTCAGGGCGCTTGCAAGGCAAACGGGCGCACACCATCGGTGGCCACTGCGATGCTGTTCGCGCTGCGACCGGGGTAGGCCAGCACCACGGTTTGGGGGCCGATCAGCGCCTCGGGCCCGAGGATGATATCGCCGCTGCTGCGCACTGCCACGGGTGGATGCAGCCAGGCGCCCTGGCGCGAGCCGCCTTGCAGGCCCTCGATCACAAAACCCTGGCTGTCGGCACGCCAGCGCACCGGCTGGCCACTGGCACGGGACTGGGCCCGGGCGGCTTCCAGTTGGGCGGCGAGTCTTTGGCCTTCGCGCTGGAGCTGGTCCTGGCTGTTGTCGCCCATCGCAAACACCACGCCGGCGCTGGCCAGCGCCATCAGGCTGATGACGACCAGCAGCTCCATCAAGCTAAAGCCGCGCTGGCGGCGCGGCTGGGCGGTGGGTGGAAGCGAGCAACGCATGGTGGCCGGAAAGCAGGGCGGAGTCAGAGCAAAAACTGCAAAAGTGCAAAGCGCTTGTTAAACGGGCTTATTGCCAGCTGCCGATGTCGGCGTTATTGCCTTCACCGCCGGCCTGGCCGTCAGCGCCAAAGCTCATCACATCGACTTCGCCTTTGACGCCGGGGTTCAGGTACTGGTACGGATGGCCCCAGGGGTCATTGGGCAGCTTTTCCAGGTAGGGCTTCCAGTTCATCGGCGCGGGGCCGCTGCTGGGGCGGTTGATCAGCGCGGCCAGGCCTTGCTCGGCGGTGGGGTAGCGCTGGTTGTCCAGGCGGTAGCGCTTGAGCGCGCCGCCGATGTTGGTGATGTCGGTGCGCGCAGCGGTCACGCGTGCCTCGTCGGCAGCGCCAATCACATTGGGCACGATCAGCGCGGCCAGCACGCCGATGATGACCAGCACCACCATCAGCTCGATCAAGGTAAAGCCGCGCTGGAGATGGGCTTGGATGTGGCGTGCTGCCGACTGCGGGCGGAAGGAAAACATCATGCTCTCAGGTCAAAGGGGGTCAAAGTGACGAAACTGACATCTGGGTGCATCATAATCTGCGAATGGTGACACTATCACGCAACCCCTGGTCTCCTCGGCTGGCGGCCGGCTTTTTATGGGCTGGCGCTGCGGCATTGGCGGTGTTCTGGGGGCTTAAGCTGTCGGCACCGCGCCAGGTGCTGGCGGTGCCACAGGCCGGTGGCCCGGCTGCCGTGCAGGTGGATGGTGCTGCCATGGCGCGCCTGTTTGGTGTGCAAGAGGGTGCGCCCGTAGCCGCCCCTGTTGCGCCCACCCGCTGGCGTTTGCTGGGTGTCATGGCAGGCAAGAACAGCGGAGGCGGCGCAGCCGTCATTGCCGTCGATGACCAGCCTGCCAAAGTATTCCGGGTCGGTGCGGTGGTGGCCGATGGCCTGGTGTTGCAGTCGCTGCGCAGCGATGCGCCGCGCGCGGTGACCCTGGGCGCTGGCGTGGATGGGCCCGCAGCGATGACCATTGCGCTGCCTGCGCTGCGCCCGATCGATGCTGTAGCAGCCACGGTGCCCGCGAGCCCGGCCGCACCGCAGGTGCAGGCCGCTGCGCCTGTGCCCGCGCCGGCTCCTGTTGCAGATACCGCCGCCAATGTGGACCGCAGCACAGGTTCGCTGCGCGACTGAGCGCTCAAGCTGATCTTAAAAATGAGGTAAAGGTTTGTTCAGCTGTTGCTGAGCAGCGGCAGCCGGAGCCATTCCCCGTAAGCGATCTTGACCGAGGGCCAGTCTTTGGCCAGCGGCACCCGGTTGCCCCGGGTCAGCAGCCAGTGCACGCATTGCGCCACACCGGCATGGCTGATCCAAAGTACCGGCTGGCCGGTCTCCAGCGCCTGCTGGCGTGCCGCATCGAGCGCGCGTGCCACGCGGGCCATCATGGCCACCAGTGATTCACCGCTGCCGGGCGCATAGGCCATGAAGTCAGCGGACCAGGCCTGTATCTCATCGCGCGCAATATCGTCCCAGCGCTGGCCTTCCCAAGCACCAAAATCCATTTCCGCCAGATCGTCGCAAGCCCGCAGTGTGAAACCCGGCGCTTGTGCCTGCAAGGCGGTGGCCAGCTGCACGCAGCGTTGCAGTGGTGAGTGCCAGACGGTGCCGGCCTGCAATAGCTCAGCCGCCCAGGCGCTGTGCAGTGCCAGTGCTGCAGCGGCGGTGGCCTTGTCATCGGCGGGCATATTGCTGCGGCCGTAGCACACCCCGGGTGCCACCAGCGGTTGGGCATGGCGCTGTAGCCACAGCGCGCTCATGCCAGCGCCTTGGCCAGCCACAGGCCTGCCGGGCCCAGCGACAGGGCCACGCCCAGGTAAAAAGCGATCTCGCTGACCTGCTCGGCAGCGCCCAGGCCATCGCCGGTAAAGCCTTGCAGGCGGCGTTGCAGCCATTGGCGCATCCACAGCGCGGCGGCAGCGCTCAGCACCAGGGCCAGCAGCAACGCAGGCCAGCCCTGGCTCAGGCCCAGCAACAAGGCTGCGGGCAGGGACCAGAGCAGGCAGCAGACCAGACCTTGGCGGCTGATGAATGCCGCCAGCGGCTTGCTTTTGGAGCTGGCGCTGTCGCCCACATGGGGCAGGCTGCGCACCACACACATGGGCCAGAGCCGGGCGATGACATGGGCGGCGACCAAGCTCGCCATGGCCAGCGCCAGGCTGTGGCTGGCGAGCAGGGCAATAAGCGCGGTCTTGCTGAGGACGGCCAGCACCATGGCCATGGCGCCATAGGCGCCGATGCGCGAATCCTTCATGATTTCCAGCGCGCGCTCGCGCTGGTGGCTACCGCCCAGGCCGTCGACCACGTCGCTGAGGCCGTCTTCATGAAAGCAGCCGGTGAGCAGCACGGTGGCCAAGGTGCTGAGCACGGCGGCGACCAGCGGGCTGTAGGCATTGGAAGCGGGCAGCAGCAGGCTGCTGGCGGCCAGCACGCCAGCAGCGACCAAACCGACAATCCAGCCCACGCCCGGGAAATGACCGGCGCTGGCGCGCAGCATCTCGGGGCTGTAACCGACCCAGTCACCCAGCTTGCCCGTGATGGGGATGCGGGTGAAAAACTGCACAGCCAGCAAAAAATGGCGTAGGGCTTGCATGGCGCGGGCGGCCGGTAGAGAGGCTTTAAGCCCGCAAGAACAGGCGGTAGGCCGGGTTCTGGGTTTCTTCGACCCAGGGGTAGCCCAGGTTGTTGAGGAACTGCTCAAAACTCTGCGAGTCTTCCTGGGGCACTTGCATGCCCACGAGGATGCGACCGTAGTCTGCGCCTTGGTTGCGGTAGTGGAACAGCGAGATGTTCCAGTTCGGCGCCATCAGGCTCAGGAACTTGAACAGGGCGCCGGGCCGCTCGGGAAAGACAAAGCGCAGCAGGCGCTCGTCCTGGGCCAGCTGCGAGCGGCCGCCCACCATGTGGCGCACATGCTCCTTGGCCAGCTCGTCAAAGGTCAGGTCCAGCGCGTCAAAGCCGTTTTTCTGGAAGTTGCGGCAGATCTTTTCCGACTCGCCCTTGCTGTTGGTGGAGATACCGACAAACACATGGGCGCGCTGGTCATCGCTGATGCGGTAGTTGAACTCGGTGACGCTGCGTGCGCCGCCCGGCAGATTGCCGATGACCTCGCAAAAACGCTTGAAGCTGCCGCGCTCTTCGGGGATGGTGACGGCAAACAGCGCTTCCTTTTCCTCGCCCACATCGGCGCGCTCTGCGACAAAGCGCAGGCGGTCGAAGTTCATGTTGGCGCCACTTAGGATCGCCGCATAGGTCTCGCCCTTGGTCTTGTTCTTGGCGACGTACTGCTTGATGCCGGCGACTGCCAGCGCGCCCGAGGGCTCGACGATGGAGC
This sequence comes from Comamonas sp. BIGb0152, assembly GCF_024809975.1. GTDB lineage: Bacteria > Pseudomonadota > Gammaproteobacteria > Burkholderiales > Burkholderiaceae_C > Comamonas. The sequence goes on along the minus strand of NZ_JANUDY010000004.1, from coordinate 91,240 downwards.
GGGTGTCGACAAAGATGTCCTTGATCGCGGCGCAGACGGCATCGGTGTCGACGGTGATGTATTCATCGACCAGACCATGCGCCACGCGGAAGGTTTCTTCGCCCACCAGCTTGACGGCTGTGCCATCGGCAAACAGGCCCACATCGCTCAGCGTTACCCGCTTGCCCAGGCGGGCAGACTGGATCATCGCGTCCGAATCATTCATCTGCACGCCGATGACCTTGATCTCCGGCCGCACGGCCTTGATGTAATTGGCCACACCGGCAATCAGGCCGCCGCCGCCAATGGCGACAAACACAGCGTTGAGCTGGGAGGAGCCGATTTTCTGCACCTGGCGCATGATCTCCATCGCAATCGTGCCCTGGCCGGCGATCACATCCGGGTCATCAAAGGGGTGGACAAAGGTCAGGCCCTGTTCCTTTTGCAGCTTGAGCGAGTGCTCATAGGCATCGCTGAAGCTCTCGCCAGCCAGCACCACTTCACCGCCCAGGCCTTTGACGGCGTCGATCTTCAGCTGGGGCGTGGTGGTTGGCATCACGATCACGGCGCGGGTGCCCAGGCGGTTGGCCGACAGGGCAACGCCTTGCGCGTGGTTGCCAGCGGATGCGCAGATCACGCCGGCCTTGAGCTGCTCGGCCGTCAGGTGGGCCATCTTGTTATAGGCGCCGCGCAGCTTGAAGCTGAATACCGGCTGCTGGTCTTCGCGCTTGAGCAGCACCTTGTTGTGCAAGCGACGGCTGAGGTTCTTGGCAGGATCAAGGCCCGATTCAATGGCCACGTCATAAACACGCGCAGTCAGGATTTTCTTCAGGTAATCGGCCGGCGTCAGCGCGGCAGCAGTCTTGGAAGGCATAGGGGATGCACGCTAGAGAAAAGAGGCAACAGGAAGGTAGCGCATGCGGGTGGCGCCTGGCTGATGCGCCAGCCCGCAGAGCATGCGCGGGTGGCAGCATGGGCGGGGTGGCGTGCATCAGGTGATCGAGAGACCGATGCACTATAACCGCTGGCGTTCACTGGAGCGGGCCAGCGGTGGTTTTGGCGGCGCCAGGCAGAAAAAAAGCCCCTGATGTGAATCAGGGGCTTGAAACCACCATTTGAGAGGTGGAGGAGACAACTTGCAAGCTGGCATCCACTTGGTTTGGCTTGGCCAGGCTGTGGAGCAGCAGATGAGTCCAAGTATAGCGATGTTTCTGTTGCGATGCAGCAAAATAATGTGCGCAACCATTTTTTTCCCCAATGCTGTTGATAGCCAGCAACAAATGGCAGAGGTACGGGCAGATCTGCCACACTCATGCTGTCTGATTTTTGGAGAGTTGCAATGGAATGCACGGTAACGTGGACAGGCGCGAGTGGCGCGCGTTCGGGAATGGGTTTTGTGGCCGAAACCGGCAGCGGCCATGTGGTGGCCATGGATGGCGCGCCAGATGCAGCCAACCCGGCCAACGGCGGCCAGAACCTGGCTGCCCGCCCCATGGAGCTGCTGCTGGCCGGCACCGGCGGCTGCACCGCCTATGACGTGGTGCTGATCCTCAAGCGCGGCCGCCATGATGTCAAGAACTGCACCGTGGCCCTGAAGGCCGAACGCGCCGAGACCGAGCCCAAGGTGTTCACCAAGATCCATATGCAGTTCACAGTTACCGGCAAAGGCATCCCGCCAGCCGCTGTGGAGCGCGCGATTGCCATGAGCCACGAGAAATACTGCTCGGCCAGCATCATGCTGAGCAAAACGGCCGAGATCACCACGGGTTTTGACCTGGTGGAGGCTTAAGGCCTCGGTGTTGCAGAACTGCTGCACCCGCTGAGCCGCCGTCAGGGCGGCTTTTTCATGGTGTGCTTCCGGCGTGTATAGCGGTTGTCAGGCTTGGCTTTCCTGCTGCCGACATTCGCGTCTTATATATGGTGGGCGGTGGCGGTCATCACCTTGGAGGCGATCTTCATCAGCACCCGGGCGGGCGGGGGCACGGGCAGGGCACCTGCATCGACTGCGGCGGCGGCGTGGCGCTCTTCGTCCGCCTTCATCTGGCTGACGACGGCCCGTGACGGGGCATCTTGCGCGGGCAGCAGCTCCAGATGGGACTTCAGATGCAGGGAGACCTGGTTTTCCGTCTCCTCGACAAAACCCAGGCTGGCACGGTCGCTGACCTTGGCCGCCACGGTTCCAATCAAAAAAGCTCCGGCAAACCACAGGGGGTTGAGCAGGCTGGGGCGTTCTCCCAGGTCCTGCAGGCGCTGGTGGGTCCAAGCGAGGTGGTCCATTTCTTCCTGGGCGGCTTCCAGCAGGTGCTCGCGCAGATGTTCGTCCCGCGTCACCATGGCCTGGGCGGTGTAGAGCGCTTGCGCGCAGACCTCGCCCACATGGTTGACCCGCATATAAGAAGCAGAAAGTTTTTTCTCCGCTGGGCTGAGTTCCGCCTCGGGGATGCCTGTGGCCGGCGAGGGATGCGCCGCATGGGGTGTTGCGAACAGGGTACGCAGCGCAGTATCCGCCGCGCTAAGGAGTCGATCTTGCATAGGGTCTGATGCTAACCAGTAGAATACACCCCGCTGCAAACATGGCGAATCTCCTCTGAAACGGCTTGTGTTGCAGCAAATTTTTGTCGAAAAATAGGACGGCTGCTGACATTCGTTAAACGTTGCACTCAAGCAACGATTTACAGTGAATAGCTCTTCATGTGGGGGAATTTGTTTGCGCAACCGCCTGCGGTCTGTTGAAATAGAGAGAACTTCCACACTAGGAGGTTGGCGCGGGAGCAGGTAGAAGTTGTGCAGAACCGTGAGGCTGACATTAACCCCCCCGTACCAGCGCCGTCTGTTAAACCTTGGAGTAACTCGCAATGAAAAAATCTCTTGTTGCCTTGGCAGTGCTGGCCGCTTCCGGCGCCGCAATGGCTCAATCTTCCGTGACCCTGTTCGGTATCGTTGATGCTGGCGTGACCTACGCTAAGACCAGCGGTGGCGAAAGCAACTACGGTCTGACCAACTCCGGTAACGCCACCAGCCGTCTGGGCTTCCGCGGCGTGGAAGATTTGGGTGGCGGTCTGAAGGCTGGTTTCTGGCTGGAAGGCGCAATCCAGAACGACAGCGGTACCGCTTCCGGCGGCGGCGCTGCAGGTCCTGGCTTCGAGTTCAAGCGTCGTTCCACCGTGTCCTTGATGGGCAACTTCGGTGAAGTGCGTCTGGGTCGTGAACTGACCGCAGCTTACAACACCGTGTCTGGCTACGACGTGTTCGGCCAAGTCGGTATCGGCCAGAACTTCAGCTTCGGCAACGGCACCTACGGCTTCGGCGACCCAGTTCGCGTTGGCAACATGGTTTCGTACTACACGCCTAACATGTCCGGCTTCACCGCTGGCGTGAACTACGGCTTCGGCGAAACCGCTGGTGACAGCTCCGCTAAGCGTTACATCGGCGTGTCCGCTGGTTACAATAACGGCCCTCTGAGCGCCGGTATTGCTTATGACCAACAGAACGATCCTACCGCCAGCTTCGAAAAGGCTCAAGGTCTGGGTCTGGGCGCTGCTTACAACTTCGGCGCTTTCAAGCTGTCGGGTCTGATCCGTCAAGTGCAAAGCACCCCAGTGGGTGGTGGCAGCAAGGCTAAGTTCCAGTCCGCTGGTCTGGGCGCAACGGCTGCTGTCGGCGCTGCTGGCGAAGCACGTCTGGCTTACAACTACTACGACAACAAGGAAATCGAAGGCAAGGCTCACCAGCTGTCGCTGGGCTATGTCCACAACCTGTCGAAGCGCACCGCTCTGTACGGCACCTACGCTTTCCTGAAGAACCAGAAGAGCGAAACCATGAGCCTGTCGGCTAATGGCCTGGGTATCGATCCAGCTGGTGCTGGCAAGAACCAAAACGCTATCACCGTTGGTGTGCGTCACGCTTTCTAATGAATGGCTAGGGTTTCCTAGCTACTCAACCTGAAAAGCAAAAAGCCCGTCGAAAGACGGGCTTTTTTTATGCCTGTTTGCCAGGTGGCTGGCAACTTCATGGTGCGTCGATACCTTGCCGCTGTGCTGGTGCGGATGCCCGCGCCCATCTCTGCGCGCTGAGTGCTGAGTGCTCGCTCTTTGCCTTCTGCCTTCTGCCTTGTGCTTTGCCTGCGCGAGGCCCTCGCTTGGTGCAAGGCGGTGCCAGGTCGCCGGGTGATCGGCTGTGGCAGGGTTCATACATGCAGCCGGCTTCGCGTTGGCCATAGGCATCAAGAGACGCTGTGCATGGTTTTTTTGAGGCGCAGGGCGCGGCGGCAGACCTCGCGCATCAGGGCTTGCTGTTTCACATTTGGCAGACGAAGCCAGGTTTTGCCCGACAAAAGGCCTGTGATTGCCGGTCACATAACAGAAATTAGAGGAACTCGGGAATTCCCCCGCCCTGGGGGAAGCACCATGCGGAAGATCGGTTCCTTGCGGCATAGTGAAGCACTACTATTCTGCGAGGACTTATGAAACAGCCTTCTCTTGCTCTGGTTGCGATAGCGGCAGCCGCCGTTTTGTCAGCTGGCGTGGCCCAGGCCAAGCCCTTCAAGTGGGCCAGCCAGGCCGATGTGGCCAGCTGGGATATCCATGCGCAAAACAATGGCCTGCACAATGCCATTCACCCCTATGTCTATGAGACCTTGGTGACCTACAACAGCAAGACCTTCCAGGTCGAGCCGTTGCTGGCCACTGCGTGGAAGGAAATCAGCCCCAAGCAGATGCGCTTCTCATTGCGCCAGGGCGTGAAGTTCCAGGATGGTTCCAGCTTCACGGCCGATGATGCGGTGTTCTCGATCTCGCGCGCAATGGCCAAGACCTCGAACTACGGCCCCTTCGTGCAGGGCATTGAGAAGGTGGTCAAGGTCGATGACGGGAACATCGATATCTTCATGCGCGACCCGAACCCGGTGCTGCTGCGCCAGATGACCGAGCTGCGCATGATGAGCAAGGCCTGGTCGGAGAAAAACAAGTCCACCGAGCCGATGGACATCAAGAAGGCCGACGAGAACTTTGCCCACCGCAATGCCATGGGCACGGGCCCTTTCATCCTTGAATCGTGGCAGCCCGATGTGCGCATGGTACTCAAGAAAAACCCCAATTGGTGGGGCCAGATGCCGGGCAATGTGACGAGCATCACCTACACCCCGATCAAATCCGCGCCCACCCGCATGGCAGCGCTGCTGTCCGGTGAGGTGGACATGGTGCTCGATCCCACCCCGCAAGACCTGAACCGCCTGCGCGCCAGCCCCGAGCTGAAGATTCTCGAAGGCCTGGAGAACCGCACGATCTTCTTTGGCATGGACCAGTTCCGCGATGAGCTGCCGGGCTCGAACATCAAAGGCAAGAACCCGCTCAAAGAGCAGAAGGTGCGCCAGGCGCTGTACCAGTCGATCGATATCCAGGCCATCACCAAGACCATCTTGCGCGGCCTGGGCAAGCCGACCGGCACCCTCATTGCCCCCCAGGTCAATGGCTGGACGGAAGCGGTGGGCAAACGCCTGCCTTACGACCAGGATGCTGCCAAGAAGCTGCTGGCCGAGGCGGGTTACCCCGATGGCTTCGAGGTGGACTTTGCCTGCCCCAATAACCGCTATATCAGCGATGAGGCCATCTGCCAGGCTGTGACGGCCATGTGGGCCAAGGTGGGGATCAAGGCCAAGCTGCGCACCCTGCCCATGGTGACCTACTTCCCGATGATTCAGCGCAACGAGGCCAGTGTCTACATGCTCGGCTGGGGTGTACCCACCTTTGATGCGCTCTACAGCCTGCAGTCGCTGGTGCGCACCGTAGGCCAGGGTGGCGACGGAAACTACAATGTCGGCCGCTACAGCAATCAGCGCATGGACTACCTGGTAGACCGCGTCAAGACGGAAACCGACCAGCCCGTGCGCACCCGCATGCTGACCGAGGGCTTGCAGTTGTCCAACGACACGGTCTCGCACCTGCCGCTGTATGACCAGGTGATCCCCTGGGCGATGAAGAAAAACATCGACCTGGTACACCGCGCAGACAACCGGGTAGACATCAAGCTGGTGACGGTAAATTGATCTGCCGCAAATAGCGTTTTGCAGGCCCACTGCCCGTACAGGCGGTGGGCTATTTCATAAAAACGACAGAGGAATAGGCAGACAACCAACCTGGGCGCTTTGAGGCCCCCAGACCCTGTTTGCCACGATGAGAGTCAGCCATGTTTGCATTTATATTGCGCCGATTGATCCAGGCGGTGATCGTGATGATCGCCGTGGCGTTCATTTCCTTCATGCTGTTCCAGTATGTGGGTGACCCCGTCACCTTCTTGCTGGGCCAGGACGCCACCCCACAGCAGATTGCCGAATTGCGCAGTGCCCTGGGGTTGGACAAACCATTTTTCGTGCAGTTCTGGCACTTTTTGCTCAATGCCGCCCAGGGCGAGTTCGGCATCAGCCTGCGCCAGGGGGCCAAGGTCTCTTCGTTGATTGCCGAGCGCTTCCCCGCCACCTTCGAGCTGGCCATGGTGGCTGCCTTGCTGGCCTTGGTGCTGGGTGTGCCCATGGGTGTGTACGCGGCGCTGCGCCGGGGCAGCTTCATGAGCCAGATGTTCATGACCTTGTCGCTGCTGGGTGTGTCCCTGCCCACCTTCTTGATCGGCATCTTGCTGATTCTGATTTTCTCGGTGCACCTGGGATGGTTCCCCAGCTTTGGCCGTGGCACCACCATGCAACTGGGCTTTTGGAGCACGGGCTTGCTGAGCGCCAAGGGCTGGCACCACATCATCCTGCCGGCCATCACCCTGGCGATTTTCCAGCTCACCTTGATCATGCGCCTGGTGCGCGCCGAGATGCTGGAGGTGCTGCGCACGGACTACATCAAGTTTGCCAAGGCCCGGGGCCTGAGCAACCGCACTATCTACTTTGGCCACGCCCTCAAGAACACGCTGGTGCCGGTGATGACCATCACCGGTCTGCAGCTGGGTGGGCTGATCGCCTTTGCCATCATCACCGAGACCGTGTTCCAGTGGCCGGGCATGGGCCTGCTCTTCATCCAGGCGGTGACCTTTGCCGACATTCCGGTGATGGCTGCCTACCTGTGCCTGATTGCGCTGATCTTTGTGGTGATCAATCTGGTGGTCGACCTGCTGTATTTCGCGGTTGACCCGCGCCTGCGCGTCGAAAAGTCGGGGGGCCACTGAGATGCCGCGTCTGCCTTATAGCGCCAGCTCGCGCGCCTTCTCCCACCTGGCCCAGATCCACCCTGAGTTGACGGCCTTCCGCCGCGATCTGCATGCCAACCCGGAGCTGGGTTTTGAAGAAAAGTACACGGCGGCCCGCGTGAGCGAGGCGCTGCGCCTGTGCGGCGTGGACGAGGTCCACCAAGGCATCGGCAAAACCGGTGTCGTGGGGGTGATCCGTGGCCACAAGCACGGCAGCGGGCGCATGATCGGTCTGCGCGCTGACATGGATGCGCTGCCCATCACCGAGCAGGGCAATTGCAGTTGGCGCTCGGGCAAGCAGGGGCTGATGCATGCCTGCGGCCATGATGGCCACACCGCCATGCTGGTGGGCGCGGCGCGCTACCTGGCCGAAAGCCGTAATTTTGATGGCACGGCCGTACTGATTTTTCAGCCCGGCGAGGAAGGCTATGCCGGCGCGCGCGAGATGATCCAGGACGGCCTGTTCGACCGCTTCCCGGTGCAGTCGATCTATGCCATGCACAACTGGCCGGCCATGCGCCAGGGCATGATTGGCGTCAACCCTGGTGCCATGATGGCGGCAGCCGATCGCATCCAGATCAACATCAGCGGCAAGGGCGGGCATGGCGCCCATCCTTACCAGACCAATGATGTGGTGCTGGCCTCGGCCCACCTGATTACGGCCATGCAATCCATCGTCTCGCGCAATGTGCGTGCCATCGATGCGGCCGTCATCAGCATCTGTGCGCTGCAGTCCGGTGACCTGGGCGCCTTCAGCGTGACGCCGGGCACCGCCACCTTGGTGGGCACGGTGCGCACCTTCAACCCCGATGTGCAAAACCTGGTCGAGCGCCGCCTGGGCGAGCTGTGCCAGGCCCTGGGCCTGGCCTTTGGCGTGAATGCCCAGCTGCAGTACGAGCGCTCCTACCCGGCCACCATCAACACGCCTGAAGATGCCATTTTTGCAGGCGATGTGGCCGCCGATCTGGTGGGAGAGGCCCTGGTGGTGCGCAACATGGACCCGAGCATGGGGGCGGAGGATTTCTCCTTCATGCTGCAGCAAAAGCCCGGCGCCTATCTGCGCCTGGGCCAGGCCGTGGGGGACGACATCATTCCGCTGCACAACAACCGCTACGACTTCAATGACGATGTGTTGCCGCTGGGTGCGGCCCTGCACGCCGGCATCATCGAGCGTGGCATGCCGCTTGCTTTGGTCTGAGACCGCAGCACCCGGCCCGCCAAGGCTGGAATTTACAAAAAAGGGAAGAACGATGAAACACATGATGTGCAAGACCTTGCTGGCCTCGGTACTGGCCGCGGCCTATGTGGCAGCCGGCGCGCAGACCGTGCGCATTGGTGCCCAAGGCGATGCCCTGTCCATGGACCCGCATTCCTTCAATGAGACCGTGCAACTGAGCGTTACCGGCAATGTCTACGAACCGCTGGCCGGCCGCAACAAGGACCTGAGCCTGCGCCCGGTGCTGGCCACCCAATGGGAGCAGACCTCGCCCACCGTCTGGCGCTTTACCTTGCGCAAAGGTGTGCAGTTCCATGACGGCACGCCGTTCACCGCCGATGATGTCGTGTTCTCGATGATGCGCACGCAGCTCGAAGGCTCGGACATGAAGTCCTACACCAACCCCATCAAGGAGACGCGCAAGGTCGATGACTACACGGTAGACATCGAAACCAAGGACCCGGCCCCAATCCTGCCGAGCATGATCTCGCAGGTCTACATCATGAGCAAGGCCTGGTCCGAGGCCAACAATGCCGTCAACCCGGTGGACCGCCGCAAGGGCATCGAGAACACCGCCTCCTTCAAAGCCAATGGCACGGGCCCCTACCGGGTGCGCGAGCGCCAGCCCAATGTGCGCACCGTCTTCAACCGCAGCGCCAACTACTGGGACAAGATCGATGGCAATGTGCAGGAAGTCGTCTACACCCCGGTGGCCAACGATGCGACCCGCGTGGCCGCGCTGCTCTCGGGCCAGGTCGATGTGATTGACCCGGTACCGGTGCAGGACTTGGACCGGGTGGGCAGCACGGGCAACACGCGTGTGGTGTCTGGCCCCGAGTTGCGCGCCATCTTCATGGGCATGGACCAAAAGCGCGATGAGCTGCTCAATTCCAGCGTCAAGGGCAAGAACCCGTTTAAGGACAAGCGCGTGCGCCAGGCCTTCTACCAGGCCATCGATATCGACGGCCTGCACAAGCAGGTCATGCGCGGGGCCTCGGGTAACCTAGCCACCTTGATCGGCAAGGGTGTCAATGGCTATCCCGACGACGTCAAACGCCTGTCCTACGACCCGGCAGCGGCCAAAAAACTGCTGACTGAAGCGGGCTACCCAGACGGCTTCTCGCTCACGCTCAACTGCTCGAACGACCGCTACATCAATGACAGCCGCATCTGCCAGGCGGTGTCAGCGAACCTGGCCAAGATTGGGGTCAAGGTGCAACTCAATGCCGAGACCAAGGGCACGTATTTCCCGCGCATCATGCGCCACGAAACCGCCTTCTACATCCTGGGCTGGACGCCATCGACCTATGACGCCCACAACCCGCTGCTCGCCTTGATGAACTGCAACGATGGCAAGGGGGCTGGCGCCTTCAACTATGGCAACTACTGCAACCCCAAGGTTGATGCGCTGACCCGGCAGGTGCAGTCGGAAACCGATACCGCCAAGCGCAACCAGGCGATCCACGAAGCGCTGCGGACCGTGGCCGACGATGTGGGCTACCTGCCCTTGCACCAGCAGTACATGAACTGGGGTGTGAGCAAGAACGTGGAGCTGGTGCAGATGGCCGATGGCTTCATGCCTTTCAAGTGGATGACCGTAAAGAAGTAAATGCCCTGGGCTGCTGCGCTGCAGCGGCCCGTGACAAGAGAGAGAAACGATGACGATGAAAAACCGACTCAGGCGCTGGATGGATAGCGATGTGGGCTATAGCTTTCGCAAATCGCCCACAGCCATCGTGGCCGCCATCATTGCTGCGATATGCGTGTTCTGCGCGCTGTTCGCAGGCTGGGTGGCGCCGCACAACCCCTTTGACCTGACCACCCTGGAGCTGAGCGATGCCCGCATCCCGCCGGTGTGGAGCGAAGAGGGCGGCTGGAAGTACATCCTGGGCACCGATGACCAGGGCCGCGACATTCTGTCGGCGCTGATGTATGGCGCACGCATTTCGCTGATTGTGGGGCTGGCCTCGGTGATCTTGTCCGTGGTCGTGGGCGTGGGCCTGGGCCTCTTGGCCGGCTTCAAGGGTGGCTGGATCGATTCGGTGCTGATGCGCCTGTGCGATGTGATGCTGTCCTTCCCGGCCATCCTGGTCGCGCTGCTGATTGCCGGCGTGGGCCGTGCGCTGTTTCCCAATGCCAATGAATCGCTGGCCTTTGGCGTGCTGATCATCTCCATCTCGCTCACCGGCTGGGTGCAGTACGCGCGCACGGTGCGCGGCTCCACCATGGTCGAGCGCAACAAAGAATACGTGCAGGCCGCCCGCGTCACCGGCGTGGCGCCGCTGCGCATCATGGTCAAGCATGTGCTGCCCAATGTGCTGGGCCCGGTCATGGTGCTGGCCACCATCCAGGTGGCCACCGCCATCATCACCGAGGCGACCCTGTCCTTTTTGGGCGTGGGCGCGCCGCCCACCTCACCATCGCTGGGCACCTTGATCCGCGTGGGCAATGATTATCTGTTCTCTGGCGAATGGTGGATCACCATCTTCCCGGGCCTGATGCTGGTGCTGATTGCGCTGTCGGTCAACCTGCTGGGTGACTGGCTGCGCGACGCGCTCAACCCGCGCCTGCGCTGATGGCGCGGACACAAGACGAATAAGGAACAACCACGATGTCATTGTTGGAAGTTAAAAATCTGGTGGTCGAGTTTCCCAATCGCCATGGTGTGCTGCGGGCGCTGGACAATATCTCCTTCTCCATTGCCCCCGGTGAAATCCTGGGCGTTGTCGGTGAATCGGGCGCAGGCAAGTCGCTGACCGGTGCGGCCATCATCGGCCTGCTGGAGCCACCAGGCCATGTGGCCTCGGGCGAGATCCTGCTCGAAGGCGAACGCATCGACAATCTGTCCGCCGACAAGATGCGCCATATCCGGGGCCGCCGCATTGGCGCGATCTTCCAGGATCCGCTCACCTCGCTGAACCCGCTCTACACCGTGGGGCGCCAGCTGATCGAGACCATCCAGGCCCACCTCAAGCTCTCGGCGCGCGAGGCCCGCGAGCGCGCCATCCAGCTGCTCAAGGACACCGGGATTCCGGCGGCCGAAGAGCGGATTGACCACTTTCCGCACCAGTTCTCTGGCGGCATGCGCCAGCGCGTGGTGATTGCACTGGCCCTGGCCGCCGAGCCCAAGCTGATCGTGGCCGATGAGCCGACCACCGCGCTGGATGTGTCGATCCAGGCGCAGATCATCAGCCTGCTCAAAAACATCTGCCGCACCCGCGGTGCGGCCGTGATGCTGATCACCCATGACATGGGCGTGATTGCCGAGACCTGCGACCGCGTGGCGGTGTTGTATGCCGGCCGTGTCGCGGAAATTGGCCCGGTACATGAAGTGATCAACCACCCCGCACACCCCTACACCCGGGGCCTGATGGCGTCCATCCCGGATATGGAAGTCGACCGCGAGCGCCTGAACCAGATCGATGGCGCCATGCCCCGGCTCAACGCCATCCCCAAGGGCTGCGCCTTCAACCCGCGTTGCCCGCAGGTGTTCGACCGCTGCATGGAGCAGCGCCCCGACCTGATGGCCGCGGCTGCCACCCAGGCGGCCTGCTGGCTGCATGCACCCGATTACCAGCCCAACGTAGCGGCCACCGAGGACACGGTATGAGCGAGATGGCAACCATGACGAACAAGAACGCAGCGCCACTGCAAGGCGCACAAGGCGCGGGCGACAAGCAGCCGCTGGTGCAGGCGCGTGACCTGGCCAAGACCTTCGATGTATCGGCACCCTGGCTCAACCGGGTGCTGGAGCGCAAGCCGCGCAGCCTGCTGCGCGCCGTCGATGGCGTGAGCTTTGACATTGAACGAGGCAAGACGCTGGCGCTGGTGGGTGAATCGGGCTGCGGCAAGAGCACGGTCGCGCGCCTTTTGGTGGGCTTGTACGGCCCTACGCGCGGCACCTTCACCTTTGATGGCCAGGATGCCCATGCTGCGTTTCGTGACCCGAATGCACGCGCCATGCGCCGCCGGGTGCAGATGATCTTCCAGGATCCCTATGCCAGTCTGAATCCGCGCTGGTTGGTCGAACAGATCGTTGGCGAGCCGCTCAAGGAGCATGGCCTGATTACCAATGCCGAGCAGCTCAAGGCCCGCGTGGCTGAGCTGTTGGTGCAGGTGGGTCTGGCGCCCATGGACATGCTCAAGTACCCGCACCAGTTCTCGGGCGGGCAGCGCCAGCGCATCTCCATCGCCCGTGCGCTGGCCACCGAGCCGGAGTTTCTGGTCTGCGACGAGCCCACATCGGCGCTGGATGTGTCGGTGCAGGCCCAGGTGCTCAACATCATGAAGGACCTGCAGAAAAAGCGCGGCCTGACCTATTTGTTCATCTCGCACAACCTGGCCGTCGTGCGCCACGTCAGCGACCAGGTGGGCGTCATGTATTTGGGTAGGCTGGTAGAGCTGGCCGATAAGCAGACCCTGTTTGCCCAGCCACGCCACCCCTACACGCGCATGCTGCTCGATGCCATCCCCAAGATGCACGACACCGGCAAGGCCCGCACCCCTGTGCAAGGCGAGGTGCCCAATCCGCTCAACCCGCCCACTGGCTGCGCCTTCAACCCGCGCTGCCCGCTGGCCAATGACCGCTGCCGCAGCGAGCGCCCACAGCTGATCGATGACGCCGGCGTGAAAGTGGCCTGCCATGCGGTCGAAGAGGGGCGTATTCCGGTGCTGTAAAGCACCCACTGCTGCCCGCGCCATGTATGGGCAGGCACCTCAAAACCGGCGTCTCAGGCGCCGGTTTTGTTTTTGGAAAGCAGCTTGGCAAGCCCCTTTGCTATTACAGAAAGTCACATCTACGTCATCAAGCAGACAAACCATAGAGTCCTTTGTCAAAACGGAGAGAAGAATGGTTGCAGTGTCAGTGCGAGAGGGATCGCGTCGGGTGATGGTGTGGGCCGTGTGCGGCGTGGCGGCTGCCGTGTTGGCGGCTTGCGGCGGCGGGGGCTCCAGCGACAGCGAAAAAGACGATGTGCTGACGATCCTGCACATCAATGACCACCACTCCACCTTGGCGAGCAAGACGGCCACCCTGCAGTTGCCGCTGGATGGCAAGACCACTGCAGTGACGGTGGATGCTGCAGGATTCCCCCGGGTGACCGCCGCCATTGAAGCGATGGCTGCCCAGTCGGCCAATGTGCTCAAGCTGCACGCCGGTGATGCGGTGACCGGCACCCTGTACTTCAACCGCGCAGGGGCCGACGGCGAGGCCGACATGGCCATGCTCAACACGGTCTGCTTTGATGCCTACACCCTGGGCAACCACGAGTTCGACAAGGGCGACAGCGGCCTCAAGGGAATCCTTGATCGCCTGAAAAATGGCAGCTGCAAGACCCCGGTGCTGAGCGCCAATGTGCAGTTTGGTGCCAGCTCGGCGATGAAATCGGCCAACCTGGTTTCCCCTTCCACCGTGGTGGAGCGTGGCGGCCACAAGATCGGTATCGTGGGCCTGACCATTGCGCAAAAGACCAAGGCCTCGTCCAGCCCGGACAAGGACACTTTGTTTGAAGAAGAAGCCGTGGCCGCCCAGCGCGAAATCGACAAGCTGCAGGCCCAAGGCGTCAAGCGCATTGTGCTGCTCAGCCACATTGGCTACGACAACGACCGCAGCATCGCGAAAAAGCTGCGCGGTGTCGACGTGATCGTTGGCGGTGACTCGCACACCTTGCTGGGCCCGGATGCGATGAAGACTTTGGGCGTGGGCACGCCAGGCGGCGCCTACCCGACCAATACCACCGACCTCGATGGCAAGCCCGTCTGCATCGTGCAGGCCTGGGAGTACTCGCAAGTCGTGGGCGAGCTCAAAGTGAAGTTCGACAAGGACGGCGCCGTCAGCCAGTGCGAGGGCACGCCCCATGTGCTGATTGGCGATGACTTCAAGATCGCCGGCACCGCCGCCACCGAAGCCCAGCGCGCCTCCATCATCAGCAGCGTCAACGCCGCGGGCTTTTTGCGCATGACAGCGCCTTCGGCCCAGGCCCAGGCGGTGCTCAAGCCTTTCAGCGACAAGGTGGCCAGCTTCAACGTGACCAAGGTCGCGGTGGCGCCGCAAGAGCTGTGCTCGCGCCGGGTGCCCGGCGGCGTGGGCAGCACCGACTACAGCCGCTCCAGCGCAGCCTGCAACACCGAAGGCAGCGTCAGCCTGCGCGGTGGCGATATCCAGCAGCTGGTGGCCCAGTCCTATCTGGAAGTGGCCAACCGGCAATATGGCGGTGCCGACATCTCGCTGCAAAGCGGTGGTGGCGTGCGCATTGCGCTGAACGGTGAAGTGACTGCTGCCAATGCCATCCAGGTGCTGCCGTTTGGCAACATGCTGTACCGCCTGGATGTGACGGGTGCCGAGGTCAAGGGCATGCTCGAAGACGGCCTGGAAGCCGTGTACGGCGCAGGCGGCTCCACCGGCCCTTACCCTTACACCGGTGGCATGCGCTTTGATGTGAATGCCAAGCAGGCGTTTGGCAGCCGCATATCGGGCATTGAAGTGCGTGATGCCACCAGTGGCCAGTGGGCTGCATTGGACCAGGCCAAGACCTACCGCCTGTTTGTGCTGAGCTTCAACGCCAATGGCGGCGACGGCTACAAGACCTTGGCATCGGTGCCGGCAGCGCGCCGCCTGGATATCGGTGTGCTCGATGCCGATGTGTTCTTCAACTACATCGAATCGCAGCCCAAGGATGCCAGCACCGGTCTGCCACTGCTCAAGCGCCTGTCCACCGAGCTGTACAGCACCAAGAGCTTTGTGGATGTGCGTTAAACACTAACGCAAACGCAGCATGACAACGGGGCAGCCTTGGCTGCCCCGTTTTTCGTTCTGTCCAGGCGGATACGCCGTCAGGTGTAGCGCTTGGCGTGCAGGTTGTCCTTCATCTGCTGCAGCACCGGTTGCAGCGGCTCGCCGATGCGCAAGGCCACGGTCGTGGCCAGCACATCCAGAATCAACAGATGCAGCAGGCGCGAGACCATGGGGCTGTAGCGGTCGTAGCCCTCGGGGTGGTCAGCGGCCAGGTGGATATTGGCTGCGCGTGCCAGCGGCGAGCCGCTGGCAGTGATGGCAATGGTGGTGGCGCCATTGCGCTTGGCAATGTCGGTGGCGTCCATCAGGTCGCGCGTGCGGCCGGAGTTGGAGATGACGATGGCGCAGTCGCCCGCGCCCAGCATGGTGGCGCTCATCACCTGCATATGGCCGTCGCTGGTCGCCAGGCTGGTGACGCCCAGGCGAAAGAACTTGTGCTGCCCGTCCTGCGCCACGATGCCAGAGTTGCCCACGCCATAGAACTCGATGCGCTTGCCCGCCTGCCAGGTGGCCACGATGGCGCTCGATGCCGCCTCCAGCGCCGTGGTGCTGGCGGCATTGCGGTAGGCCAAAAAGGCAGCCACCGAGTTGTCCACCACCTTAACCATGACGTCGCCGGTCTTGTCATCGGCATCCACACTGCGGTGGATAAAGGGAACGCCTTCGCTGACGCTGCCCGCCAGCTTGAGCTTGAAATCGGCCAGGCCGTCATAGCCCATGCTGCGGCAAAAGCGCACCACCGTGGGCTTGCTGACATGGGCCAGCTCGGCCAGCTCGCGCACCGGGCGCGAGGCAAAGGCGCGCGGATCGGCCAGCACCAGGCGGGCCACGCGCTGCTCGGCCGGCGCAAGAGAGGGGAGAGAGGCGGTGATGCGGTCTAGCATGGGAATCCCTGGTGGGTGGCAGCGGTGCTCAAAACTCTTCCATCCAGCTGTGGCCATCGCGGGCCACCAGGGCGCTGGCAGCGCCCGGGCCCCAATGCCCTGCCACATAAGGCCGGGGGGCTTCGCCCCGGGCATTGGCCTGCTGCCAGGTGTCCAGAATCGGCTCGACCCATTGCCAGGCCGCTTCCTGCTCATCGGCGCGCACAAACAGGTTCAGGCGCCCGGCGATCACATCGAGCAGCAGGCGCTCGTAGGCGCCCACGCGCTCGCTGCCAAAGCGCTGGTCAAAGTCCAGGTCCAAGGCAGCCGGGGACAAGGTCTGCACGCCACCGGTATCGGCCTGGCTTTGGGCCGCAGCCATCAAGTGCAACGTCAGGCCATCCTTGGGCTGCAGGTGGATCACCAGGCGGTTGGCAGCGCCCAGCGGGGTGCGGTAGATGGCATGCGGAACCTGGCGGAAATGCACGACGATCGAGGCCTCACGCCCCGCCAGGCGCTTGCCGGTGCGGATGAAGAACGGCACGCCCGCCCAGCGCCAGTTGCTGATCTCGGTGCGCAGCGCGACAAAGGTTTCGGTCTGGCTGCTGGGGGAGACGCCGTCTTCCTGGCGGTAACCCGGCACCGGCTTGCCGCCAATCTGGCCGGCGGCGTATTGGCCGCGCACCACGTCGCGGTTCACCGTCTCGGGTGTCCAGCGCTTGAGCGACTGCAGCACCTTGAGCTTTTCATTGCGGATGGCATCGGCGTCGGCGCTGATGGGCGGCTCCATGCCAATGGCGCATAGCAGTTGCAAGGCATGGTTTTGCACCATGTCGCGCAGCGCGCCGGTGCTTTCGTAGAACTCGCCACGCTTTTCCACGCCCAGCTGCTCGGCCATGGTGATCTCGATGCTGGCGATGTTCTCGCGCCGCCACAGCGGCTCGAAGATGGCATTGCCAAAGCGCAAGGCCAACAGGTTTTGTACCGAGGGCTTGCCCAGGTAGTGGTCAATGCGGAAGATCTGGGTCTCGGAAAACACCTCGCGCACGGCGGCGTTGATGGCGCGGTTCGAGGGCAGGTCATGGCCCAGTGGTTTTTCCAGCACCACCCGGGTGCGCTCGGTGGCCAGGCCGGCAGCGCCCAGCTGCTCGCAGACGGTGGTAAACAGCGAGGGGGCCGTGGCCAGGTACATCACCACCGTATCTGCATTGCGCGCCTGCAGCAGCGCGCGCAATGCGGTGTAGTCGGTCGGTTGCGACAGGTCCATGCGCAGATAGTGCAGATGCTGGGCAAAGCGGGCGAACTCCGCATCGCTGGGCCGCTTGTCGGCCTCGACCTCGGCCAGCCGCTGGGCAATCAGCGCGCGGTACTCGTCATCCGTCATCTCACCCCGGCCTACGCCGATGATGCGCCCGCCCGCAGGCAAGCTGCCATGGCGGAAAGATTGAAACAGCGCGGGCAGCAATTTGCGCCAGGCCAGATCGCCGGTGCCACCAAATAAAACCAGATCAAAACGCATGAAACTTCCTGAACATCAAGGCAGGGATTAATGTAACTCAGTTTCATGGTCGAGGAGAAGCCGTAGAATGTAGCCAGCCTCAAACCGGGCATAAGTTCGGTTAAGCTTGGGCGGCCCTCGTGTTTGCCGCAGCAGGCCATGGGAGACAAGCGCGGCAAATCGGACCTTGACCAAGAGCAGACCATGAACCAACTCGATGCACTCAAAGCGCTGACCACGGTGGTGGCAGATACCGGTGACTTTCACCAGCTGGCGCAGTTCCAGCCGCAAGACGCCACGACCAACCCGTCCTTGATTCTCAAAGCGGTGCAGAAGGCCGACTATGCGCCGCTGCTGACCGAGACGGTGCAAAAATTCCGAGGCAAACCGCTCGACGAGGTGATGGACCGCCTGCTGGTGCGCTTTGGCGCCGAGATCCTGTCCATCATCCCGGGCCGTGTGTCGACCGAGGTCGATGCCCGTCTGTCCTTCGACACCGATGCGACAGTCGCCCGTGCCCAGCGCATCATTGCGCTCTACGAGGCCGAAGGCGTGCACATCGACCGCGTGCTGATCAAGATTGCCTCCACCTGGGAAGGCATCCAGGCCGCCAAGGCGCTGGAAGCGCAAGGCATCCACACCAACCTGACCTTGCTGTTTGCCCAGTGCCAGGCTATTGCCTGCGGCCAAGCCAAGGTGCAGCTGATCTCGCCCTTTGTGGGCCGTATCTATGACTGGTACAAAAAGC
This sequence comes from Comamonas sp. BIGb0152, assembly GCF_024809975.1. Lineage (GTDB taxonomy): Bacteria > Pseudomonadota > Gammaproteobacteria > Burkholderiales > Burkholderiaceae_C > Comamonas. The sequence goes on along the minus strand of NZ_JANUDY010000004.1, from coordinate 72,958 downwards.
AGGCCGGCAGCAATTGGAACGAGGCCGCGATGGCCGGTGCCAATGATCCCGGTGTGCAATCGGTCAAAGCCATCTTTGATTACTACAAGCATTTCGGCATCACTACCGAGGTGATGGGCGCGAGCTTTCGCAATATCGGCCAGGTCACCGCGCTGGCGGGCTGCGATTTGCTCACCATCTCGCCCGAGCTGCTGGCCCAGCTGGCGGCTGCCGATGCACCGCTGCAGCCGGCCTTGAACGCCGAGGCCGCCAAGGCTTTGTCGCTGGAGCGCGTGCAGTACGACGAGGCGGGCTTTCGCTTTGCACTGAACGAAGACGCCATGGCCACCGAGAAGCTGGCCGAGGGCATCCGCGCCTTTGTGGCCGATGCCATCAAGCTCGACAAGTTGTTGCAATCTGCCTGATCGGGTGGCTGCCAGCCTGGTCTGGCAGCACCGCGCAGCGCTTTACACTGCCCCGTATGAACCGAGAATGTGCGACACAGCGCAAACGCTGCGACCAAACCCCTGCATGGCAACAGCTTCAGCAGCACTACGACGATGAGGGCCGCAGCCTCGATCTGCGCGCTGCGTTTGCCGCAGACGCAGCGCGGCTGGACCAGTTCAGCCAGCAAGCGCCCCATCTGTTTGCCGACCTGTCCAAGAACCTGATCGACCGCCACAGCCAGCAGTTGCTGCTGCAGCTGGCGCATGAGTGTGGCCTGGAGCAGGCACGCGATGCCATGTTTGCCGGTGCGCAGGTCAATGCCTCCGAAGGCCGCGCCGCCATGCACTGGCTGCTGCGCCAGCCCGCCCAGGGCCTGGAAAACTGGCTACCGGGCAGCCCCGCCGAGGTGCACGCGGCGCTGGCCGATGTACATGACAGCCTGGCACAGATGCTGGCCTTGGCCGAGCAGGTGCGCGCCAACCCGCAGATCACCGACATTGTCAACATCGGCATTGGCGGCTCGGACCTGGGCCCGGCCATGGTGGTCAACGCGCTGGAGGACTGGCGCATTGCCGGCAAGCGCTTCCATTTTGTCTCGAACGTGGACGGCCATGAGCTGGGCCATGTGCTGGCGCAGACCCGGCCCGAGAGCACCTTGTTCCTGGTCGCGTCCAAGTCCTTCACCACCTTGGAGACCATGGTCAACGCCCATTCGGCGCGCGACTGGTTCATCGCCCATGGCGGCAGCGAGGACCGCAGCGCTGCGCTGTCGATCTCCAAGCACTTCTGGGCGCTGACCACCAATACCGAGGCGGCAGCCGCTTTTGGTATTGACACCACTTTGGGCTTTTGGGACTGGGTCGGTGGCCGCTACTCGCTGTGGTCGGTGATCGGCTTGCCGATTGCGATTGCGGTGGGGGCTGAATCGTTTCGTGCGCTGCTGCAGGGCGCGCATGACATGGATGTGCACTTCAAGATGGCACCGCTGGCGCAGAACCTGCCGGTGCGCCTGGGCCTGCTCGATATTTGGTACCGCAACTTTCAGGGCTTTGCCACGCGCTGTGTGGCGCCGTACAGCCATGGCCTGCGCCGCCTGTCCGCGTATTTGCAGCAGCTGGAGATGGAGAGCAACGGCAAGGGCCGGGATGTAGACAACCAGCCGCTGCCTTATGCAACCTCTCCCGTCGTCTGGGGCGAGCCGGGCACCAACGGCCAGCATGCCTTTTTCCAGATGATCCACCAGGGCCGTGATGTTATCCCGGTGGAGTTCATCGCCGCGCGCGAGGGCGGCAAGAACCTGGCCAGCCACCAGAACAACCTGGTGATCAACGCCATTGCCCAGGCGCAGGCCCTGCTGGTGGGCCGTACCGAAGAGCAGGGCCCCAAGTTCTGCCCAGGCAACCGGCCCAGCACATTCTTGCTGATGGACAAGCTCACCCCCACATCGTTGGGCGCGCTGATTGCCTTGTATGAACACCGCGTCTTTGTCAGTGGTGCGCTCTGGGGCATCAACAGCTTTGACCAGTGGGGCGTGGAGCTGGGCAAGCAGTTGGCCAAGGACCTGTTTGCACGCCGGGACCAGGGCGATTGGCAGGGCGTGGATCCTTCGACCGTTGCGTTGGTCAGCCGGCTGGCACCTTAAGCCTTGTCCCCCTGGCGCTGCCGGATACGGCAGCGCAGCATGGTGTTTCCAAAACAGCAACACATGCTTCGGAATACGCGCTAGGGATTGGCGCGACTCTCTGGAATACTCGGAGGTTGGATGCGCTGGCGCAAAACCGGCGTGTCCATTTAGTTCTAAAGCGCGCGTGCGCAGCGCACTACAACCAGCGCAATCGCAAAGCTGGTGAGGGATCCAGGCAGCAGTGCCGGGATACCAGTTCGTTCATTCCAAGGAGTACACAATGAAATTCAGCATCAAGATGGTTGCTGCGGCGGTGGCTTTTGCCGCAGGCGGCGCGGCGTTCGCGCAAAGCACCTTTGACAAGATCAACAGCAGCGGCAAGGTGGTGGTGGGCGTGCGTGAGAGCTCGGCCCCCATGGCCTATGCGATTGGCTCCAACCAGAGCTTTGGCGGCTACCACGTCGAGCTGTGCGAGCGCGTGCTCAAGGAAATCGCGCCCAAGGCCAAGATCGAATACATGGCGCTGACGGCCCAGAACACCATGCCCCTGGTGCAAAACGGCACCGTGGACATCGGCTGCGGCCCCACCACCAACAACCTCAGCCGCCAAAAGCAAGTCGCCTTTGCGGTGACCACCTATGTGAGCCAGGTGCGCGCAGCGGTGCGTGCTGATTCCAACATCACCAGCGTCAAGCAGCTCGATGGCAAGAACGTGGCCGCCTCGGCGGGCACCACCGCCGTGCAGCTGCTGCGCAAGTTTGCCAAGGACAACAGCATCAACCTGCCCACCACCCTGGGCAAGGACCATTTCGAAAGCTTCATGCTGCTGGAATCGGGCCGCGCCGATGCCTTTGTGCTCGACGACAACCTGCTCGCGGGCGTGATTGCCAACTCGGCCAACCCAGCCGGCTTCAAGATTGTCGGTGAAGCGCTGGGATCGGAGCCGATTGCGCTGCTGTTCCGCAAGGACGACCCGGCCTTCAAGAAGGCCGTGGACGACAGCTTAGCCAAGATGATGAAGTCGGGCGAGCTGGCCAAGGTCTATGACAAGTGGTTCATGCAACCCATCCCGCCTAAGGGCCAGGCGCTGAACCTGCCGATGAGCGATGCACTGAAGAAGCTGCTGCAAGAGCCCAACGACAAGCCACTGGAAGCCTACGCCGACCAGTAAGCGCCGCGCTTGCACCCACCACCACCCAGCCTCGGCTGGGTTTTTTTATGCCTGGGCGCTGGTGCCTGCAAGCCGCCCCGGCAGCCCCCTCCCATGTTGTGCGTAATTGGAATAATTTGCCGCGCTATTGTCGTTTGACCTGGAACAAGCCTCTGCCTAGCATGACGCGCAGTGTTGTCTTGGTGCCGAGCCGCTTTTTGGCGGCCCACCAAGGCCTGGTTTTCTCGTTTTATTAGCTCTTGATCTGGTACCCCCGATGACCCACTTTGTGCACCCCGATGAAGTCCGTTCGCGCTTCTCCCGCGCCATGTCCGATATGTACCGCGATGAAGTGCCGCAGTACGGCAGCCTGATGGCGCTGGTGGCCCAGGTCAATGGCGAGGTATTGAAGACCCAGCCCGCGCTGGAACGTGCAATGGAGCAGGCCGATGAGCTGGAGCGCCTGGATGTGGAGCGCCATGGCGCCATCCGCGTGGGCACCAAAGAAGAGCTGGCCACCTTGCGCCGCCTGTTTGCCGTGATGGGCATGGAGGCCGTGGGCTACTACGACCTGTCGGTGGCCGGTGTGCCGGTGCACTCCACCGCGTTCCGCCCGGTCTTGGGCAGCTCGCTCAACCGCAACCCGTTCCGGGTGTTCACCTCGCTGCTGCGCCTGGAGCTGATTGCCGATGCGGCGGTGCGCGAAGAAGCCGCTGCCATTCTGGCCCGCCGCCAGATCTTTAGCGAACGCGCACTGGCCTTGATTGCCCAGTGCGAAGCCGCCGGTGGCCTGAGCGATGCGCAGGCCGACGAATTTGTGCGTGAGGCGCTGGAGACCTTCCGCTGGCACAGCGAGGCCACCGTGGATGCCGCCACCTATGACAAGCTGCACAAGGCCCACCGCCTGATCGCCGATGTGGTCTGCTTCAAGGGCCCGCACATCAACCACCTGACACCGCGCACTTTGGACATCGACGTGGCCCAGGCCGGCATGCCGGCCCATGGCATGGATGCCAAAGACGTTGTGGAAGGCCCACCCCGCCGCGCCTGCCCCATCCTGCTGCGCCAGACCAGCTTCAAGGCGCTGCAAGAGCGCGTGCTGTTCCCCGGTAGCGATGACCAGGGCACGCACACCGCCCGTTTTGGCGAGATCGAGCAGCGCGGCGTGGCCCTCACCCGCAAGGGCCGCGCGCTGTATGACAGCCTGTTGGCCAAGGTGCGCAGCATGGGCAATGCCGGCAGCGCCAGCGCCAACTACCAGGACCGCCTGGAATCGTCGTTCGCGGCCTTCCCCGACAGCCATGACGCCATGCGCCAGCAAGGCCTGGCCTTCTACCGCTATGTGCTGCAGCAGCCGGTGGGCGATGCCTCGGCCGATATCGAGACCCTGATTGCCGACGGTGTGGTGCGTGCCGAGCCTATCGTGTACGAGGATTTTCTGCCGGTGAGCGCAGCGGGCATCTTCCAGTCCAACCTGGGCGGCGAAGAGCAAAAACACTACGAGGCCAACCAGGCGCAGCAGGCTTTCGAGGCTGATCTTGGCGCCCCGGTGCATGACGAGATTGCGCTGTACCAGGCCATGCAGGATGCATCCTTGCAAGCGGTGCGCCAGGCCCTGGCGCAAGCCGCTGTGGCAGAAAGCGTGGCCTGAGCGATGGCCGCCTCTGACATGGACAACACCGAGCTGCTGAGCGCGCTGCACGCCATTGTGGGCGAAGTCGGCGTGCTGCAAGGCAGCGATATGGCCGCCTACGAAGAAGGCGCGCGCTACGGCCAGGGCCGTGCGCGCCTGGTGGTGCGCCCCGCCGATGTGGCACAGGTGCAAGCCGTGGTGCGGCTGTGCGCAGCACGCGGTATTGCGTTGCTGCCGCAAGGCGCCAATACCGGCATGGTGGGTGCCAGCACGCCCGACATGAGCGGCACCCAGCTGGTGCTGAGCCTATCGCGCCTGCGCAGCCACTGCGAGGTGGATGTGGCCAACCGCAGCGTGGTGGTGGATGCGGGGGTCACCCTGCAGGAGCTCAACGACAAGCTCGAACCCCATGGCCTGTGGTTCCCCATCGACTTGGGGGCCAACCCCTCGATCGGCGGCATGGTGGCCACCAACACCGGCGGCACCCGCCTGATCCGCTATGGCGATGTGCGCTCCAACCTGATGGCCCTGCAAGTGGTGCTGATGGACCCACCCGGCGAAGTGCTGGAGCTGGGCCGTGCGCTGCGCAAGAACAATACCGGCGTGGACTGGAAGCAGCTGTTTGTCGGTGGCTCCGGCGCCATCGTGACCCGGGCCACCATCCAGGTGCATGCCCGCCCGACGCAGCGCGCCACCGCGCTGGTGGTGCCCGCCTCGGACGAGGCGGTGATGGAGCTGCTGCAGGCTTTTGAGCGCGACCTGGGCGATTGGCTGGCCGCGTTTGAGGGCATCTCGGGCAACGCCATGCAGGCGGCCATCGACCATGTGCCCAACCTGCGCAACCCCTTTGCGCCGGACGACGCGCCCGAGTTCGCCATCCTGGTCGAGCTGGAGGCCAATGCCGCTGCCAAGTACAGCCAGCTGGATTTGCAGGAAGCGCTCAACAGCTTTTTGGAGGACCAGTTCGAGTCGACCATCGTCAATGCCGCTTTGGGCAATGCCACCGAGCTGTGGCACCTGCGCCATAGCATCAGCGAAGGCGCGCGTGCGCTGGGCAAGCCGATTGCGTTTGATGTGTCGGTGCCGCGTTCGCGCATCATGGAATTCTGCCGCAAAGGCCGTGAGCTGGTCGCGCGCGACTACCCCTTCCTCACGGTGGTGGACTTTGGCCATATCGCCGATGGCGGCGTGCACTTCAACGTCATCTGGCGCAAGGATGCTACCGAGCCTTACGACCCGGCTGTGGTGCAGCGCCTGCGCGATGCCATCTACGGCATGGTGGTGCAGGACTTTGGCGGCAGCTACAGCGCCGAGCACGGCGTGGGCCCCCACAACCTGGCCTACTACCAGCGCTTTACGCCGCCGCTGCTGCAGCAATGGGCCGATGGCTGGCGCGACCGGCTCGATCCGCAGCATTTGTGCGGCACGGTGGATTTGGGCACTGCCAAAAACTAAGCACCGGCTGTGTTTGCCTTGGCAGGCATGGCCAATAACAACAACCAGAGACAAAACAGCGAGACAAGGCCATGTCCTTTTTTCAATTCACGCCCGCATTTGCCAACCCGCAAGGCTCGCCCATCCGCGAGCTGTTTCCCTACCTCAGCCGCCCTGGCATGATCTCGCTGGCCGGCGGTTACCCGTCGCCCAGCCTGTTTGACCAAGAAGGCCTGGCCGCCGCCGCTGCGCAGGCCATGACCACGGGCGCCACCGCGCTGCAATACGGCGCCACCGAAGGCTCACCCGCGCTGCGCGAGCAGCTGGCCGCCCAGTGCCAAGAGCGCGGCATCCGCTGCAGCGCTGCCGATGTGCTGGTGACGACTGGATCGCAACAGGGATTTGACCTGCTGCTGCGCGTGCTGATCCAGCCCGGTGATGCCGTCTGTGTGGAAACCCCCGCTTACCCCGCCACCATTGCGGCGCTGCGCCAGGCGGGCGCCAAGATATTGAGCACACCGGTGGATGGCGATGGCCTGGATGTGGAGGCGCTGGCGGCCCTGCTGGCCGCGCTGCCCGTGGCCGAGCGCCCCAAGCTGCTCTACACGGTGCCCAACTTCTCCAACCCCTGCGGCACCTTGCTGGTACAAGAGCGCCGCGAGCGCTTGGTGCAGCTGGCGCTGCAGTATGGCTTTGTGGTGGTTGAGGACGATCCCTATGGCGAGCTGGCCTTTACCGATGCCCGCCCCGCACCCGTCTATGCCGCGGCCCAGCAGCAAGTGGCGGGCAGCGAGAACCCGGTGGTCTACCTGTCGAGCCTGTCCAAAACCGTGGCCCCCGGCCTGCGGGTGGGCTGGATGGTGGCCGACCCGGCGGTGCTGCGCCGCTGCACCGTGGCCAAGCAGACCAATGACCTCTGCACCTCGCCCCTGGCGCAGGCCGTGGCTGCCAGCTATCTGCAGTCCGGCCGCTATCCACAAGCGGTGGCCAAGGCCTGCGCGGAGTACCAGCGCCGCATGCAGGCCCTCACCCAGGGGCTGAAAGCGCGCCTGGGCGATCTGGTGCAGTTTGTGCAGCCCGCGGGCGGCATGTTTGTCTGGATGACCTTCGACACCCGCATCGATCCGCAAAAGCTGTTTGATGCCGCCGTCGCCGCCAACGTGATCTTTGTGCCGGGCAAGGCTTTCTATGCCGACCATGCCAATCTGCATTCGATGCGTCTGTCATTTGCAGCGCCCGATGTGGCGCAGATCGAGCAAGCCGTTGATAGGCTGACTGAAGCATTTGATAAAGCCAAGTAAGCGCTAGCCAAGCCATAGCACCCGAGCCCGTTGGCATGAAAGCCGACGGGCTTTTTTATGGACGCTCTGTGCTTGGCTCTGCGGCCTTCTGTTGCCCTCTCCTGCTTTTTGCACATGTTGCTTTGGTAGGTTGTTGTTAATTCAGCAGATTTTTGGAAAGACTCAGAACAGAATGAATCTGTCTTGGACGCTATGCCGTGCAGGATCTTAGGTTCAACAGGAGGAGGGCAGAGGGGCATTGGCTGCATACCAGCCGGTCCCTTTACCAGTACTCCAATCTTCGGGAGAAACTCCATGGCTGCTGCTCTGTTTTCACGCCGTTTGCTGATGGCCGCTGCTGGCTTGCACCGCGCACGCGGCCTACCCTGAAAAACCCATCAAGATCATTGTGCCCAGCGTGGCTGGCAGCAGCCCCGACGTGCTCACGCGCCTGATCGGCAATGCGCTGTCGCTGCAGCTGGGCCAGCCGGTGGTGATTGAAAACAGAGGCGGTGCGGGTGGCAACATAGGCATGCAGGCGCTGGTCAGCGCGGCGCCCGATGGTTACACCCTGGGCTACGGCAACAATGCCACGTTGACGACCAATGAGTTTCTTTTCAGCAAACTCCCCTACGACCCGCGCAGCCTGGTGCCGGTTGGCGGCATTGCTACCACCAGCAGCTTTTTGCTGGTGAGCAACCAGGTTCCCGTCACCACCGTCGAGGAGTTGGTGACCTATGTCAAAAGTGCAGGCAATCTGGTGCAGTATGGCTCAGGCGGTATTGGTACCACCAGCCATTTGGGGGCCGAGCTGTTCAAGACTCGGATGGAGCTGAAATCTGCACAGCACATTCCGTACAAGGGCTCACCCCAGGCACTGAACGATCTAGTTGGCGGCAACCTGCACTATTACTTTGAAAACATCGTCACCGCCGCCCCGCAGCTGCAAGCTGGCAAGGTGCGTGCGCTGGCGGTGACCAGTGCCAAGCGCTATTTCCAGTACCCCGATCTGCCGACCATGCAAGAGGCCGGTGTGGAGGGTTTTGTGATGAATGCCTGGGGCGGCTTGCTGCTGCCGCCCGGCGCACCGCGTGATGTGGTGGTGCATCTGAACACGGCCTTGAACCAGGTGCTCAAGACGCCCGCGATCAGAACGCAACTCGAAAAAATGGCCTACACCCCGCTGGCGGGCCTGCCAGAAGATTTCAAAGCCCTCGTCGATTCGGAGCGCGCGCACTGGGGTGCGGTGGTCAAGGCCAGTGGCGCCAAGGTGGAATGACCTGGCCACAACTGCCCCTCAACCGATGTCATGCAAGGAGGCCAGATGCAAACGCAGGTATTTGATGTGCTGATCCGTGGTGCCGAGGTCATCGATGGCCGCAAGCGCCCCCGGTTCAAGGCCGATGTTGGTATCCGCGGCACGGTGATTGCGGCCCTGGGCGACTTGTCCGCTGCGCAGGCCGACAAGGTGGTTGATGCCAGGGGCAAGATCGTTGCACCAGGTTTTATCGATGCCCACTCGCATGACGACCAGGCCCTGCTGCTGCAACCCCAGATGGGCTTCAAGCTCTCGCAAGGGGTGACGGCGGTGGTCACCGGCAACTGCGGCATCAGCGTGGCGCCGCTGTACCCGGATTCGCCGATGCCCGCGCCGCTCAATTTGCTCAGCGATGCCGCCACGCGCTTTTCGACCTTTGAGGCCTATTTGCAAGCGCTGCGCGCATCTCCGCCCGCGATACATGTGATTCCGCTGGTGGGCCATACCACCTTGCGGGTGCGGGCCATGGCCGATCTGGACCGGGCTGCCAACCCGCCAGAAATGGCCGCCATGCAGGCCTTGCTGCGCGAGGCGCTGGCGGCCGGGGCGGTGGGCTTGTCATCGGGCACCTACTACCCGCCCGCTGCCGCAGCCAGCACGCAGGAGCTGTGCAAGCTGGCCCAGCCGCTGGCCGAATTTGGCGCGCTGTATGTGAGCCATATGCGTGACGAAGCAGCGCACAGCCAGCAGTCCATTGCGGAGACCTTCAAGATCGGGCAGCGCGCGCAGGCCTCCGTGATCATCTCGCACCACAAGCTGCAGGGCCAGGCCAACTGGGGGAATTCAGCCCAGACCTTGCCGCAGATTGAGGCCGCCATGCGCCGCCAGTGCGTGTCGCTCGATTGCTACCCCTACCATGCCAGCTCGACCATCCTGCACCTGCAGGAGGAGCGCTTGAGTGGCAGGATCGTGATTGCCGACAGCGCCGCCCACCCCGAGCTGCAAGGCCAGGAGCTGGGCGATATCGCCAGACGCTGGCAGGTCTCGCGTGCCGAGGCCTCCGCCCGCCTGCAGCCGGCCAGCGCCATCTACTTCAACATGGATGAGCGCGATGTGCAGCGCATCTTGGCCTTCGGCCCCACCATGATCGGCTCGGACGGCGTTCCCTCCAACGAGCGCCCACACCCGCGCCTGTGGGGCACCTTTCCCCGCGTGCTGGGCCATTACAGCCGTGATCTGGGCCTGTTCCCGCTGGAGACGGCGGTCTGGAAGATGACGGGCCTGACGGCCGAGGTCTTTGGCATCGACAAGCGCGGCGTGCTGGCCGAGGGCCACTATGCCGACCTGTGCGTGTTTGACCCCCAGACCGTGCGCGATACCGCCACCTTTGATGACCCCAAGCAGCCCGCTGCAGGCATCGACTGCGTCATCGTCAATGGGGCTATTGCCTACGAACAGGGTGTGTACCTGGGTAGCCGAACCGGCACGGTGCTGCAGCGCACGGTGCCTGCCAAAACAAGCCCGGGTTTGCAGGCGCTGCCAGACCCGGCTAGCAGCCTGTGAGCGGTGCATCGGCCTCCGACATGGCATTCGACAAGCGGTAGCAGACCACCGTGCACAAGCCCGCAGCCGTGGACAGGTTGCGGGCTTGCGCGATCGCCGTCAGCATGGCTGCGCGGCTAGAGCCCCCGACCCAGGGCCAGGCTAGGGCGACCCATCAGAAGTCATAACGCATACCGACATTCACGCTGCGCGGAGCGCCCCAGGTGTAGAACAGGCCGATGGCGCTGAAGTTGTTCACGCCGGCTTTGTACTGCTTGTCCAAAGCGTTGTTGATGTTCAGGCTGAAGGACAGCTGTTTGTCGACCTGGTAGCGGGCCATCAGGTCCAGCAGGGCGTAGCTGCTTTGCGCCAAGGTGGCGGCGCCGTTGCTGACGGAGGTCTTGTCCTGCCAGCGGGTGGACGCACCGACGGTCAAGCCGCGCAGCGCGCCTTCATCAAAGCGGTAGGTGCTGCCCAGTTTGAACTGGTACTCGGGGTACTGGCTGGTGTTGCTCAGCGAGCTGTTCTGCCGCACCAGGCTGCCCTGGGCTTGCCAGCCGCGCGCCAACTCGCCCGACAGCTCCAGCTCCCAGCCGTGGCGCGTCGCCGATGCAACGGAGCGGTAGGCGGTGTCGCCACCCGGGGTGAGGCCGCCGGTTTCTTCGGCGGTGTTCTTGGTCTTGATCCAGTAATGGCTGATGCTGGCGTTCAGGCGCTTGTCAAAGAACTCGCCCTTGATGCCGATCTCATAGGTGTTGCCTTCTTCGGGCTTGAGGGTGCGGCCTTGCTCGTCCTGCGAGGTCTGGGGCTGGAAGATGCTCGCATAGCTGGCGTAGGCTGACAGGTTGGGGTGGAAGTCATAGACCAGACCGGCATAGGGCGTGTAGACCGCGCTCTCGTTCATGTCGTAGTTCCACCAGTAGGGGGTGGTGTCGCGCTCTTCGAACCGGGTCACGCGCAAGCCGGCGATCAGCTGCAGCGGGTCGCTGAGTTGAAAGCGGCCCGCCGCATAGGCGTAGCGCTGCTTTTGGCTGAAGCGGTTGTCGCCATAGGTCCAGCTGCTGGTGTCGGGCTCGGGCAGGTAGGCGCCGCCTTGGTCGTAGCTCAGGCCCAGGCCAGCCAGGGGCAGCAGGGTCAGCGCGTTCAAAGGCAGTTTGACGCTGCTTTGGAAGCGCGAGATACCGATGCCAGCGAGCAGCTCGTGCTGGCGGCCCAGCAGGCTGAAGGGGCCCTTGATGTCCAGGTTCACGGTCCAGTTGTTGTTGCGCATGTCCGTCCAGCGGCCATAGTTCAGCCGGTCCTGGTCATACAGGTAGCCCGCAAACATGTCGTCCATGGCCACCCGCTGGTGCGAGACCTTGAGGCTGCTCGTCCAGCCATTGCCCAGGCGCTGCTCCAGGCTGCCGAACAGGTTCAAAGCGTCCTGGTCATAGCCGCCCCAGGGGGCACCGGTGTTGAACGAGCGTGGACGGTCGGGCGTTTTGACGCCGGCTCGGGTGTAGCCCTGGATGGGTTGGGTGGTGCCGATGCCATGGGCCGCACGCTGGCGGTAGGTAAAGCCGACATTCAGCAAGGTGTCGGGGCTCAGGTCGGCTTCCAGGGTGCCGAACAGCATCTTGCTTTGGCTGTCTTCATGGTCGCGAAAGCTGCCGGCATCGGTGGCCGATGCGACCAGGCGGCCGCGCAGCGTGCCCGCTTCGTTGAGCGGGCCGCCAATATCGGCCTGGGCGCGGTAGCTGTCCCAGCTGCCGGCGCTGGCCTGCACGCTGGCCTGGAAGCTGCGGGTGGGGCGCTTGCGCACCATGTTGACGGTGGCGCCGTATTCGCCCTTGCCCACCACCAGGCCTGAGGAGCCCTTGAGCACATCGATGTGGTCGATCTCGGCCATGTCATCGAGCGAGAACAGGGTGCTGGTCAGGTAGTACCAGCCGCTGCGCACCTGGCTCATGCCATCGGTTTGCAGGTTGACCGAGGTGCCGCGCGCCTGGAAATCGGTGGCATTGCCCTGGCGGTAGGTGCCGATGCCGGGCGTCTGCTCCATCACATCGGTCAAGGTGTCCAGCTTGAAGTCGTCCATGCGCTGGCGCGTCATCACGCTCACCGACTGCGGCGTCTCGCGCAAGCTCAGGCTCAAGCCCGTGGCGGTGGCGCTGGGCCCGCGCTGGGTGTAGCTGCCGCTGCCTTCGGTGGCACCATCGCGCTGGGCATCTGCCGTCACGGTAACGGTGGCCAGGGTCGCGCCTTCCTCGCCCAGCGATGCGGCCTTGATGACCACGGCCTGGCCTTCCACCGTCGCCACCAGGCCGGTGCCGGCCAGCAGGCGGTCAAGGGCCTGGTTCGGCGTCAAGCTGCCCACGATGGCCGGTGCCCGCTTGCCGGCCACCAGGCCTTGCTGGGCGATCAGCTGGATGCGCGTTTGCCGTGCCCAGGCATTGAGCGCTTCGGCCAGCGGCTGGGCCGGGATGCTGAAGGCCAGCGGCGTGGTAGGCAGCGCTGCGCTTTGCGCATGTACGCCGGCGGTAGCCAAGGCCAGGGCAATGGCCAAAGCCAGCGGAGCGGGGCGCAAGAGGGGATACGGCATGAGGGTCCTCAAAGTAGTCAATGCAAATCATTCCTACTGAGGTAGACGCACGAGTGGCGAGAAATACGGTAGTGGCTGCGAAAATTTATTAAAAATTTTTGCCGGGGCCGGGAGGTCAACGCGCAGCGCGTATCTCCAGGCCGCCTGCCACTTGCTGCAGCCGCACCGGCAGCGCATGGGGCAGTACCTTGCGCAGGGTCTGGGTGTCGCTGGGGTCAAAGGTGCCGCTCAGGCGCAGCGCGGCGACTGCCGGGTCGTGGATCGACAGGCCCGTGCTGCCATAGCGCTCAAACTCCGCCAGCGCTTGCGAGAGCGGCGTGTTGACAAAGCTGATGCGGTGCTCGCGCCAGGCGGCAATGCCTTCGGCGGCGACCTGCTGGATGGGGCTCAGGCTGCCTTGGCTGTCAGCGCTGATCTGCTGGCCGGCAGCCAAGGTCTGGGCCTCGGCGATCTGCGCCCATGCGGGGCCGGGCGCGCCATCGCGGCGTAGCACCCGCACCTGGCCTTCTTCCACTCCTACCCGCACGCCATCGCTGCCCGCCAGCCCCGGCGTGTAGCGCACGGAAAACCGGGTGCCGACTACGGTGATGCCCACCGGGCCGGCCAGCACATGGAAGGGGCGCTGCGTATCCGCTTGCACGCTGAACACGGCCTGGCCGTCGTGCAGCAGCACTTCGCGGCGCTCCCGGTAGTAGCTCACCTCCAACCGGGTAGCAGTGTCCAGGCGCAGCTGGCTGCCATCGGGCAGTTGCACTTCCAGCTGTTGGCCGCGCTGCGAGGCGTAGGCTTGCTTGAACACGGGCTGAGCCTGCCAGTGCTGCCAGGCCAGCAGCCCGGTGCCGGTGGTCATCACAATCGCCGCAGCCATGCCCAGCGATGGCAGCACCCAGCGGCGGCGCAGGGCCGTGACGGCTGCAGCAGCAGGGAGTGTAGGCGGCTGCGTGGCCGCCAGTTGCGCCTTGTCACGGGCCAGATTGCGGCGCAGCTGGGCGAGGGTGTCAGCGGGCATCGCATCCAGCGCGGCCGAATACTGCTCCCACTGCCGATAGGCAGAGCGATGGCGGGCATCGGCCTGCAACCATTGCACAAAGGCCTGTTCGTCTTGCGCGCTCCAGGCCTCGCGCTGGCGCCGGACAAACCAGTCCAGCACCTGCTGGCGCAGGCCAGCGGTGTTGTCTGGTGGCTGGGGCGGTGCGTTCATCTCGTGGTCAATTCTGGATTCTGGAGGCCAACATGGACTGCTCATGGTTGGGCGCGTTTGCTGCGCGCGCGTCCAGGGACGGTCGGTGGGATGCCATCGAGCCGGTCATGGCAACGCCAGCAGGCGTCCATCGCGATTTGCAGCTGCATCTCTACCGTGCGTGTCGATATACCCATCTGCTCGGCGATCTGGGCATAGCTCAGGCCGTCGAACTTGTAGAGCATAAAGGCTTCGCGGCAGCGCGGTGGCAATTGGTCGATGGTGGCGACCATGGCGGCCAGGCCTTCGCGCGAGGCCAGGATGGTCTCGGGCTCCAGGCTGCGCGGGCCCGCCAAGTGTTCCAGTCCGGATGCCTCATCTGCCGATGCAGGCGATGTCTCCAGCTCGGCACGAATGCTGCTGCGGCGGTGCTGGTCGATGACCAGATTGCGGGCGGTTCGGTAGAGCAGGGCGCGCGGGTCTTGCACGGCCTGGCCGCTTTGCTGCGCCGCCAGCACGCGGGCATAGCTCTCCTGGGCCAGATCGGCCGCCGTGTCGCGGTCCTGCACAGATCGGGACAGAAAGTTCAGCAGTTCGCGGTAGTAGCGCTCAAACACCAGACGGCCGTTGCTAAAAGGGAGGGAAGGTCTTCGCAACCGGTGGATGCCGTCGTCGCGCTCTGGGACGCAAGCCTGCTACACACGCAAATGGGAATTGTTATCATTATCGCTGACTGCGCGCCATGTGCGGGCCATGTCGCTAACAGCCCCTGGATGCCTCCTGGTCTGATGGCATGGCGTAAAAGCAGCGGATCACCCAGGCCCGGTGCTGCGCATGGCCGGGTCTGATGCAGCGCATGCTTCAGTGCCACAAGCCGGAAAGCAGCGGAGCCGGGTTCGAAACTCTGCCCGCCGGTGCCACCAGGCGTGGCTTTCAGGTGCACACAACCCCGTGCCGCAAGGTCGTGCCAAACCCGCACCGCATGCGGGCGGCCATGCCCGCATTGCCGGCTTTTCCTATCCCACCGGATGCGCAAAAAATCGCATTCCCTTCGAGTGCTGCGTCGTCTTGCCCTGCAGGGCGCGACATATCCACCGTTTGTCATAGCCTAGTGTTTTTACCAGTGCGTAAAATTTTATTCAGGCATTTAATAGGTTCATAAGTGCTGCGAAAACAGCGGCGCAGGATAGATAAAACACCCACGATGAGGGCCTGATGAACCCTCCCTGGTTGGTGCAGCTTTGGCGGTGAATGGATGGCGCAGCCATGCCATTCGCCGGACCGGTTGTAGATGCAGTGGCGCGGTCGCAGGCGGCATGCTCATGGTGCTGTTCGCACTCGCGCTGGTAACCCAGTCGAGGAGGATGAGTCATGAACGGACCCAAGGGATGCGGTGTGCGCGCAGGACGGCTTGGCGCGGACCAGTACGCTGAAAATTTCTCGGATGCGCACCCGCCGCTGACATGGGCGCAGGCATCGATCGAAGCCGAGCGCTGTTACTACTGCTACGACGCACCCTGCGCCACGGCCTGCCCGACCAGCATCGATGTGCCCAGTTTCATCGCCCGCATCGCGCAGGACAATATCCGGGGCGCCGCCAAGACCATTCTTGAATCGAACCCGCTGGGCGGCATGTGCGCCCGGGTGTGCCCCACCGAGGTGCTCTGCGAGCAAGCCTGCGTGCGCAATACGAACGAGGACAAGCCGGTGGAAATTGGCGCGCTGCAGCGCTATGCCACCGACCGTTTCATGGCCGCAGGCGGCGCGCCGCTGTTCAAGCGGGCCGAACCGACGGGCAAGAAAGTGGCGGTTGTGGGTGCAGGCCCGGCCGGGCTGGCCTGTGCCCACCTCTTGGCCCTGCAAGGCCATGATGTCAGCCTGCTCGATGCCAAGCCCAAGCTGGGCGGCTTGAACGAATACGGCCTGGCCAGCTACAAGACCACTGACGATTTTGCGCAGAAGGAAATTGACTGGCTGCTGTCAGTCGGCGGCATTGCCCCGCGCAACAACCAGCGGCTGGGGCGGGACTTCAGCCTGGACAGCCTGCTGGCCAGCCATGACGCGGTGTTTCTGGGCCTGGGCCTGGCGGGGGTCAATGACCTGGGCATTGCCGAGCCGGCGGCCCAGGGCCTGCGCAATGCGGTCGATTTCATTGCTGACATCCGCCAGGCGCCCGATAAAGCCACCGTGCCTGTGGGCCGGCGCGTGGTGGTCATTGGCGGCGGCATGACGGCCGTCGATGCGGCCGTTCAGGCCCGCTTGCTGGGTGCAGAAGAGGTGAGCATCGTCTACCGGCGCGGCCAGGATGCCATGTCGGCATCGAGCGTAGAGCAGCAATGGGCGCAGACCCATGGCGTGACGATCCGCCTGTGGGCGGCGCCGCAGGAAGTGCTGGTGGACAACGGTGCCGTCTCCGGCATCCGCCTGGCCAGCACCCAAGTCGTGGATGGCAAGCTGCAAACCACTGGCGAGACCACGGTGCTGGCGGCGGACATGGTGCTCAAGGCCATCGGTCAGAGCTATGTCGCGGAGCCAGCTGGTTCGCGCATTGCCCTCAAAGGGGGGCGGATCGAGACGGACGATGACGGCCAGACCAGCCTGGAGCGGGTGTGGGCGGGGGGCGACTGCCGCTGGGGCGGGCGTGACCTGACGGTGGAGGCCGTGGAGCACGGCAAACGCGCCGCAGGCGCCATGCACCGCATGCTGATGCGCGAAGTGGGCATCAGCGCCTGAGGGCGCGCGCCAAGCCCTGTTTTCACCGAACCAAGGAGTCGCCATGGCCGATATTCGCAGCAATTTTCTGGGCATCCGCAGCCCCAATCCCTTCTGGCTGGCATCCGCGCCGCCGACCGACAAGGAGATCAACGTCACCCGCGCCTTCGAAGCGGGCTGGGGCGGCGTGGTATGGAAGACCTTGGGCGAGGACCCGCATGTGGTCAACGTCAACGGGCCGCGTTACTCCACCTTGATGTCGCAGGACCGGCGCGTGGTGGGGCTGAACAACATCGAGCTGATCACCGATCGCCCGCTGCAGATCAACCTGGAGGAGATGACCCGGGTGAAGCGGGCCTGGCCCGATCGCGCGCTGATTGCCTCGCTGATGGTGCCTTGCGTGGAGGAGAGCTGGAAGCGCATCTTGCCGATGGTGGAAGACACGGGCGCCGATGGCATTGAACTGAACTTTGGCTGCCCCCATGGCATGAGCGAGCGCGGCATGGGCGCGGCCGTGGGCCAGGTGCCGGAGTACATCCAGATGGTGACCGAATGGTGCAAGCACTACAGCCGGTTGCCGGTGATCGTCAAGCTCACGCCCAATATCACCGATGTGCGCTTTCCGGCGCGGGCCGCCAAGGCGGGAGGGGCGGATGCGGTGTCGCTGATCAACACCATCAACTCGGTGATGGGCGTGAACCTGGACACCTTGGTGATGCACCCCAGCACCGATGGCAAAGGCTCGCACGGCGGCTACTGCGGCCCGGCCGTCAAGCCGATTGCACAGAACATGGTGGCCGAGATTGCGCGCGATCCACAGACTGCGGGCCTGCCGATCTCCGGCATTGGCGGCATCACCACCTGGCGGGATGCGGCTGAATATATTGCGCTGGGCTGCGGCACAGTGCAGGTATGCACCGCTGCGATGGTCTATGGCTTCAAGATCGTGCAGGACATGTGCGATGGCCTGTCCCATTACATGGACGCGCATGGCTTCAAGACCATCGATGACTTCCAAGGCCGTGCGGTGCCCACCGTCAGGGACTGGAAGGACCTGAACCTCAACCACATCGACAAGGCCGTCATCTACCAGGACAGCTGCATCCAGTGCGGGCGCTGCCATGTGGTGTGTGAGGACACCTCGCACCAGGCCATCTTCTACCAAAAGGGCGATGCGGGTGAGCGCCGCTTTGAGGTGAACGAGGCCGAATGCGTGGGGTGCAATCTCTGTGTCTCTATCTGCCCGGTGCCCGACACGATTTCCATGCGCAGTCTGCAGCCCGGCGAGGTGGATGCGCGCACCGGCAAGACCGTCACCGGCGAGTACGCCAACTGGACCACCCACCCCAACAACCCGGCACGGGTGGCCGCGCAGGTGTCACCTTAAATGGTGGGCGCGCTATCCCCCCCAGATGGCGCGCTTTTTGCATGACCCGGTGTGCTACAGGATGGAACGCAAGACTTTGGATTCGGATTTTGATTTGGACGCTTAGAACCTATTGATAACACCTCTCAAGGAGTGAGCCATGTCCCATGACGCGCAAGCAGGGGGTGCCACCGGCCATGAAGCCGGCGGCCTTTGGAACGACGACCTCGCACCCACGCAAGCCTCGCAGCGAACGTGGACCTGGTACCACTTCACGGCATTGTGGATAGGCATGGTGATGTGCATTCCCGCCTACACCTTGGCCGCCAGCCTGGTCGAAGGGGGGATGTCGGCGTTCCAGGCGGTCATGACCGTCTTTCTGGCCAACCTGATTGTGCTGGTGCCGATGCTGCTCATAGGGCATGCAGGCGCCAAATATGGCATCCCTTACGCCGTGCTGGCCCGTGCCTCCTTCGGTACCCAGGGCGCCAAGCTGCCTGCGGTGTTGCGCGCCCTGGTGGCCTGCGGCTGGTATGGCATCCAGACCTGGTTTGGCGGCCTGATGATCTACACCTTGCTGGGCGTGATCATTGGCCATCCGCTGGAGAGCGAGAAGATCACGTGGCTGGGCATCAATGTGGCGCAGCTGGTCTGTTTCCTGGTCTTCTGGGCCATCCAGTTCTATTTTGTGGTGCATGGCATCGAGTCCATCCGCAAGCTGGAGACCTATACCGCACCGGCCAAGATCGTCATCTGCTTTGTGCTGCTGTGGTGGGTGTATGACAAGGCGGGCGGCTTTGGCCCGATCCTGAGCAAGCCGTCGGCCTTTGCGGCCGGTGAAGCCAAGGCGGGCCAGTTCTGGGGCACCTTCTGGCCGTCGCTCACGGCCATGATTGGTTTCTGGGCCACCTTGGCGCTGAACATTCCTGACTTCACCCGTTTTGCCCGCTCGCAGCGCGACCAGGTGCTGGGCCAGGCCATTGGCCTGCCGGTGCCCATGGGTCTGCTGGCCGCCTTGGCGGTGATCGTCACCTCGGCCACGGTCGTCATCTATGGCAAGGCGCTGTGGGATCCGGTGGATGTGGCGGCGCGCATGACGGGCGCTGCGGTACTCATCGCCCTCATCGTGCTGCTGGTGGATACGGTGAGCGTCAACCTGGCCGCCAACCTGGTGGGCCCTGCCTACGACTTTTCTGCGCTTAACCCCCAACGCATCAGCTACCGGACCGGCGGCTATATCACCGTGGCGATTGCCATCCTGATGATGCCCTGGAAGATTTTGGAGTCCACCCAGGGTTATATCTTCACCTGGCTGATTGGCTACTCGGCGCTGCTGGGCCCGATTGCCGGGATCTTGATGGTGGACTACTTCCTCATCCGCCGCACCCAGCTGGATGTGGACGAGCTCTACCGGGAAGGCGGCAAATACAGCTATTCCAATGGTTGGAACTGGGTGGCCGTTGCCGCGTTTGCCTGCGGCGTGGCGCCCAATATTCCGGGCTTTCTGAATGCGGCGTTTCCTGCCAGTTTTCCCAATGTAGGCACCCTCTTCAAAGACCTGTATGCCTATGCCTGGTTCATTGGCCTGTTCATTGCCGGTGTGGTCTACCGCATCGGCATGGCCAGCCATGTGGTGGCTTCGCAGGCCATGTTGCGGCGCGCTTGAGCGCAGCAGCTGCCGTTTTTGAGACCTGAACAAAGGAGAGACATGATGAGCACAGCCAGCCACCCCCTTCTCATCCGTGGTGGTACCGTCGTGAATGCCGACCGCGAAGAGCGTGCCGATGTGCTGCTGGTGGACGGAAAGATTGCGGCCGTGGGTGAGGGGGCTGCGGCCCAGGCGCCTGCCGGCACCGAAACCCTGGATGCCAGCGGCCAGTATGTGATGCCCGGCGGTATCGATCCGCACACCCACATGCAGTTGCCCTTCATGGGCACGGTCACGGCCGACGACTTTTTCACCGGTACTGCCGCTGGCCTGGCCGGTGGCACCACCAGCATCATCGACTTTGTGATTCCAGCGCCGCAGGAGCCGCTGATGGACGCCTACCGCAAGTGGCGCGGCTGGGCAGAGAAGTCGGCGGCCGACTACTCCTTCCATGTGGCGGTGACCTGGTGGAGTGAGCAGGTGCGCGAGGACATGGGCGTGCTGGTGCGCGACGAGGGCATCAACAGCTTCAAGCACTTCATGGCCTACAAGAACGCCATCATGTGCGACGACGAAACCTTGGTCAACAGCTTCAAACGGTCGCTGGAGCTGGGCGCTATGCCCACCGTGCATGCCGAAAACGGCGAGCTGGTTTACCTGCTGCAGCAGGAGGTGGCGCGCATGGGCATCACCGGCCCCGAGGGCCATCCGCTGTCGCGCCCGCCGATGGTGGAGGCCGAGGCCGCCAACCGCGCCATTGCCATTGCCGATGTACTGGGCGTGCCCATTTATGTGGTGCATGTGAGCTGCCTTGAAGCGGCAGACGCCATTGCCCGCGCAAGGGCGCGCGGCCAGCGCGTCTACGGCGAGGTGCTGGCCGGCCATTTGACGATTGACGACAGCGTCTACCGCCATCCCGACTACGCGACGGCCGCCGCCTATGTGATGAGCCCGCCGTTCCGCCCCAAGGAACACCAGGAAGCGCTGTGGCGCGGGCTGCAGGCGGGGCATTTGCACACCACGGCGACGGACCACTGCACGTTCTGCGCGGAGCAAAAGGCGGTGGGCAAGGACAATTTTGCCAAGACGCCCAATGGCACCGGTGGCGTTGAAGAGCGCATGGCCGTGGTCTGGGATGCAGGGGTGAACACCGGGCGCCTGACGCCCAGCGAGTTCGTCGCCATCACCTCGGCCAATACGGCCAAGCTGTTCAACGTCTACCCACGCAAGGGCTTTATCGGTGTGGGCGCCGATGCCGATGTGGTGCTGTGGGACCCCAAGGCCACCAAGACCTTGTCGGCCAAGACCCAGCACTCCAAGGGCGATTTCAACATCTTTGAAGGCCGGCAGGTGACGGGTTTGCCCAGCCACACCATCAGCCGAGGCCGGGTCGTCTATGCCCTTGGCGATCTGCGGGCCGAGAAGGGTGCGGGCCAGTATTTCAAGCGGCCGGCCTTCGGCCCCAACTTCCAGGCGGTGCAAAAGCGCGCGCAAGAGACGGCGCCCACGGCGGTTGCACGCGCGCAATGAAACAAGGAGATCGAACATGGACACGAAAGTGAAGAGCGATACCAGCCAGCTGCGCATCAATGGGGACCGGCTCTGGGCTTCGCTGATGGAGCTGGCCCAGATTGGTGCGACTCCCAAGGGTGGCGTATGCCGCCTTGCATTGACCGACCTGGACCGCCAGGGACGCGACCTGGTGACCCGCTGGGCGACGGAGGCGGGCATGACCGTCACCATCGACAAGATCGGCAATGGCTTTATGCGCCGCCCGGGCCGCAACAACAGCCTGCCGCCGATCATGACCGGCAGCCATATCGACACCCAGCCCACGGGCGGCAAGTTTGACGGCAACTACGGCGTGCTTGCCGGCATTGAGGTGGTGCGCACGCTCAATGACCATGGCATCGAAACTGAGGCGCCGATTGAGGTGGCCTTCTGGACCAACGAGGAGGGCTCGCGCTTTGTACCGGTGATGATGGGCTCGGGCGTGTTTGCCAAGGCCTTCAGCCTGGAGCATGCCTATGCGGCCAAAGATACTGACGGCAAAAGCGTGCAGGACGAGCTGGCGCGCATCGGCTATATCGGCCCGCAGGAACCCGGTGACCACCCGATTGGCTACTACTTTGAAACCCATATCGAGCAAGGCCCGGTGCTGGAGGACCACGACAAAACCATTGGCGTGGTGACCGGTGTGCTCGGCATTCGCTGGTATGACTGCACCGTGACGGGCATGGAGGCGCATGCCGGCCCCACGCCGATGGCGCTGCGCAAGGATGCCTTGCAGGTCGCCACCCAGGTGATGCAGGAAGTGGTGGCCTGCGCCCACCGCCACCCGCCGCACGGGCGCGGCACGGTGGGCATGGTGCATGTGCATCCCAACAGCCGCAATGTGATTCCGGGCGAGGTGAAATTCAGCATTGACCTGCGCAACGCGACCGATGCCGATTGCGAGGCCATGGACCAGGACATCCGCGCGGTGGCCGAACGCATCAGCCAAAAGACGGGGCTGCCGATCAAGATCGATCTGGTGTCCAGCTACACCGCGCAGCCTTTCAACGCTGACTGCATCGATGCCGTGCGGCGTGGCGCGCAGATGCTGGGTTACTCCCACATGGATGTCGTCTCGGGCGCAGGCCACGATGCCGTCTACATGGCGCGCCTGGCGCCTGCAGGCATGGTCTTCATTCCCTGCAAGGATGGCATATCGCACAACGAGATTGAAGACGCCAAGCCCGAGCACATCACCGCAGGTTGCAATGTGCTGCTGCATGCCATGCTGGAGCGCGCGGGTCGCTGAGCGTTAGATGCCCAGCGCGACAGGGCTGTCTTGCGGGCCTTATTAATACGCCATAAAAAAACCCGGCCACCTTGACGGTGCCGGGTTTTTGGTGTCTGGCACCAAGACCGCAAGGGCTCTTGCGGGCTTGGTATGCGCTATGACAGCCTTGGCAATTACATGCCCATGCCGCCCATACCACCCATGCCGCCCATGTCAGGCATGGCAGCTGCGCCTTCAGCCTTGGGGGCTTCAGCGATCATGCACTCGGTGGTCAGCAGCAGCGAAGCCACGGAGGCAGCGTTTTGCAGTGCGGTGCGGGTCACCTTGGTGGGGTCCAGGATACCCATTTCCAGCATGTCGCCGTAGGTGTCGTTGGCAGCATTGAAGCCGTAGTTGCCGGTGCCCTTGAGCACGGCATCCACCACCACCGATGGCTCGCCACCGGCGTTGGCCACGATTTCGCGCAGAGGCGCTTCGATGGCCTTCAGGATCAGCTTGATACCGGCGTCTTGCTCGGCATTGCCGGTCTTGAGGTCACCCACAGCTTGACGTGCGCGCAGGAATGCCACGCCGCCGCCAGCCACAATGCCTTCTTCCACAGCAGCGCGGGTTGCGTGCAGGGCGTCTTCCACGCGGGCCTTCTTTTCCTTCATTTCGACTTCGGTGGCAGCGCCGACCTTGATCACGGCAACACCGCCGGCCAGCTTGGCCACGCGCTCTTGCAGCTTTTCACGGTCGTAGTCGCTGGTCGCTTCTTCGATCTGTGCGCGGATTTGCTTGACGCGGGCTTCGATTTCAGCAGCTTGGCCAGCACCGTCGATGATGGTGGTGTTTTCCTTGCCGATTTCGACGCGTTGGGCTTGGCCCAGGTCTTCCAGGGTCACTTTTTCCAGCGACAGGCCCACTTCTTCAGCGATCACCTTGCCACCGGTCAGGATGGCGATGTCTTCCAGCATGGCCTTGCGACGGTCGCCAAAGCCAGGGGCCTTGACAGCCACGACCTTCAGGATGCCACGGATGGTGTTGACCACCAGGGTGGCCAGTGCTTCGCCTTCGACGTCTTCTGCCACGATCAGCAGAGGACGGCCGGCCTTGGCCAC
This sequence comes from Comamonas sp. BIGb0152, assembly GCF_024809975.1. Classification (GTDB taxonomy): domain Bacteria; phylum Pseudomonadota; class Gammaproteobacteria; order Burkholderiales; family Burkholderiaceae_C; genus Comamonas. The sequence continues at coordinate 49,239 of NZ_JANUDY010000004.1, read as the reverse complement.
GGCTTCGAGCGTAGGCAGCAGGTCACGGATGTTGCTGATCTTCTTGTCGAACAGCAGCACGAAGGGGTTGTCCAGAATCGCGGCTTGCTTTTCTGGGTTGTTGATGAAGTAAGGCGACAGGTAGCCACGGTCGAACTGCATGCCTTCAACGACGTCGAGTTCGTTGTCGAGGGACTTGCCTTCTTCCACGGTGATCACGCCTTCCTTGCCGACCTTGTCCATCGCGTCAGCAATGATCTTGCCCACGGATTCGTCGGAGTTGGCGGAGATCGAACCGACTTGGGCGATTTCCTTAGAGGTGGTGGTAGCCTTGGATTGCTTCTTCAGCTCTTCCACCAGGGCAGCGACAGCCTTGTCGATACCGCGCTTGAGGTCCATGGGGTTCAGGCCAGCGGCTACGTACTTGGAGCCTTCGCGCACGATGGCTTGGGCCAGCACGGTAGCGGTCGTGGTGCCGTCACCAGCGATGTCGTTGGTCTTGGAGGCCACTTCCTTCACGAGCTGGGCGCCCATGTTTTGCAGCTTGTCCTTGAGCTCGATTTCCTTGGCCACGGACACGCCGTCCTTGGTCACGGTAGGGGCGCCGAAGGAGCGCTCGAGCACCACGTTACGGCCTTTAGGGCCCAGGGTCACCTTGACGGCGTTAGCCAGAATGTTCACGCCTTCAACCATGCGTGCACGTGCTTCACCGCCGAATACTACGTCTTTTGCTGCCATTTTTGGCTCCTAAAATCTGAATCAATGGGGCTGCTGGTGCGCATTTTGCGCAGGGGGCAGCAGCTATGAAAACTGGGAGAGGTGCCCGAGACCGGGCATTGAGCGCGCCACTGCCATGGGCAGCAGCGCCGCTGCATTACTTCTCGACAACAGCGAACAAATCTTCTTCTTTCATCACCAGCAGCTCGTCGCCATCGACCTTGACGGTCTGGCCAGAGTACTTGCCGAACAGCACGCGGTCACCGACCTTCACGTTCAGAACAATCGGTTCGCCCTTGTCGTTCTTCTTGCCGGGGCCGACGGCCAGCACTTCGCCTTGGTCTGGCTTTTCAGCAGCGTTGTCAGGGATGTAGATGCCCGAAGCGGTCTTGGTTTCGTTTTCCAGACGCTTAACGATCACGCGATCGTGCAGAGGACGCAGGTTCATAACAACTCCTTCAATTTCAATACCAGGTTTTGATGAAAGATGGCCCGGCAGCCGCCGAGCCAAATACGCAAAAATGTCTGAGAAGCGGTGGTTTTAGCACTCTACCCCTTCGAGTGCTAATAATAAGGTCATTTGATGACAGTTCAAGAGCGGAGGGCTGAAAAAATCCCATCTGCAGCGCTGCCTGATCACGAAGCCCCTCAGCGGGAATCGCGCAATCGCCGATGCAGATTGATGCTGTTGCTATTAAATATGATTAAGCGCGGTGAAGGCGCGTCATCCACCGCGCAGGCGCCAGGCTGCGAATGCCCGTGTGCGGGACAGGGCCAGGTCGCCGCAGCACGGGCCCCGATGCGGCCCCATGCGGCCGCGTGCAGTCTGTAAAAACGCGCTCAGTCAGGCAGGCGGATGTGGAGGGTGGCAGCCAGCATCTGCACCAGCAGGGCCTCTGCCTGGGCGTAGTCGCTGGCATCCAGCGCTGCCTTGTTCTGCAGCAGGGCGAACTGGGTCTGCTGGTCGACATAGCCCTGGGTGATGGCCCAGATGCTGAACATGAGGTGCTGAAAATTGACGGGCGCAATCAGGCCTTGCTCTGCCCAATGGGCGAACGCGGCCACATTGGCCGCCAGCAACGGGGCGATGCGTTCGCGTACCGCAGAGGCGGCGAACGGCGCGCCGGCAATCATCTCTTTGGTGAACAGCTGGCTGCCAAAGGGGCGGGTGCGCGCAAATTCGAACTTCTCATGGATGTACCGGCGGATCTGCAGCGCGGGGTCGCCTTCCTTGGACAGGCCGGTCATATGGCCCAACCAGTCATCCAGCACCGAGGCCAGCACGGCTTGGTACAGCGCCTCTTTGCTGGGGTAGTAGTACAGCAGGTTGTGGCGGCTAAAGCCCGCATCCTGTGCAATCTGCTCCAGCGGCGCCCCTTCAAAACCCAGCAGTGCAAAGTGCCGCTCTGCCGAGGCCAGGATCGTGCGGATCTTGCGCAGGCGCGCTGCGCTGGGTGGGCGCGCCATGGCCGCAGTGTCTGCGCTGGCGGGATGGGGCGGGGTGGGAAAGACGTCGTTCATACAGCGCGTATTGTGCGGTATCTGCGGTGGCACAAAAGGCAATGCTGCTGTTGCACGGTGCGGACCAAACGGTGGCCTTGCCGGCGGGGTTTTGCCGCAGCATGCATCGCGGCCAATGCCGTGCTGGTGAGTACCCGGGATAGCGCAAAGCTCTGGTTTTTCTCGGCACCGCAAGGGCCAGGCAGTATGCCTGTCTGCACCAGCGAACCGGCTCCCCACTGCGCGCAGGCGCAACCCGTGCAGGGCCGCAGGCGGGCAACAAAAAAGGCAACGCGATGCGTTGCCTTGGCTGAAAGTTTGCAGTGAACGGAGCCAGGCGACAAGCCTGGCCGTGCGCTGAAAGGCAAACTTTATTGAGGGCGGCTGTTGGTCGGGAAAGGCCATGCAGCATTGGTGCTGAGCACGGTCTTGACCGGTTCTGCAGCAGCTGCAGTAGGAGCGGCAGCCTTGGCTGGCGCAGCCTTCTTGGCAGGAGCAGCGGCCTTCTTAGCAGGTGCTGGAGCTTTGGCAGGAGCAGCGGCCTTCTTGGCAGGTGCTGGAGCCTTGGCAGGAGCAGCGGCCTTCTTGGCAGGTGCTGGAGCCTTGGCAGGAGCAGCAGCCTTCTTAGCTGGAGCAGCGGCCTTCTTGGCAGGAGCGGCAGCCTTCTTGGCAGGAGCAGCAGCCTTCTTAGCAGGAGCAGCGGCCTTCTTGGCAGGAGCAGCAGCCTTCTTGGCTGGAGCGGCAGCCTTCTTGGCTGGAGCGGCAGCCTTCTTAGCTGGAGCGGCAGCCTTCTTAGCTGGAGCAGCAGCCTTCTTGGCAGGAGCGGCAGCCTTCTTAGCTGGAGCAGCAGCCTTCTTGGCAGGAGCGGCAGCCTTCTTAGCTGGAGCAGCAGCCTTCTTGGCAGGAGCAGCAGCCTTCTTAGCTGGAGCAGCAGCCTTCTTGGCAGGAGCGGCAGCCTTCTTAGCTGGAGCAGCGGCCTTCTTGGCAGGAGCGGCAGCCTTCTTAGCTGGAGCAGCGGCCTTCTTGGCAGGAGCAGCAGCCTTTTTAGCTGGAGCGGCGGCCTTCTTCACTGCGGGCTTGGCAGCTGCGCTGGATTTGGCGGCTGGCTTGGCAGCCACTTTTTTAGCAGCGGGCTTGGCCGCGGCCTTTTTGGCGACTGCCTTGGCGGCAGGCTTTGCAGCTGCCTTGGTGGCTGCTGGCTTTGCCGCAGCCTTGGGCTTGGCAGCTGCCTTGGGGGCGGCTGCCTTGGTTGCAACTGCCTTCTTGGCAGGTGCCTTGGTGTCAGCAGTTTTCTTGCTTGCTTTGGACGTTGCCATGCTCTTCTCCTTCGGGTCAATTTAGAAAGCAGACTTCATGCCTGATTGAATTCGACACGAAGTTTTGATAGCAAACTGAATTGTGCATCAGCTGCTAGCAACTGGCATAGTGCAAACCTCAATAAAGACGCCAAATTTCACAGTTTTCTCTCAGGAAAACCACATTCTTTCGGGGTTTGCACTTCAAGGTCGGCGTCAATCCCAGGAAAGCGCGCCGCCCGACTGGTATTCGATGACACGGGTCTCGAAGAAATTTCTCTCTTTTTTCAGGTCGATCATCTCGCTCATCCAGGGGAATGGATTGTCCTCGTTGGGGAACAAAGCATCCAAGCCAATCTGCGTTGCGCGGCGGTTGGCGATGTAGCGCAGGTAGCCCTTGAACATCGATGCATTCATGCCCAACACACCTCGCGGCATGGTGTCTTCCGCATATTGATATTCGAGTTCTACAGCGTGAATAAACAAGGCCTTGATCTCGTCCTTGAAGGCCGCAGTCCAGAGGTGGGGGTTCTCGAGTTTGAGCTGGTTGATCAGGTCGATGCCGAAGTTGCAGTGCATGGACTCATCGCGCAGGATGTACTGGTACTGCTCGGCCGCGCCCGTCATCTTGTTTTGGCGGCCCAGGGCCAGGATCTGCGTGAAGCCCACATAGAAGAACAGGCCCTCCATCAGGCAGGCAAAAACGATCAGGCTCTTGAGCAAGGTCTGGTCGGTTTGCGGTGTGCCGGTCTGAAAATGGGGGTCCATGATCGCCTCGATAAAAGGCACCAAAAATGCATCCTTGTTGCGGATGGAGGGGACCTCGTTGTAGGCGTTGAAGATCTCGGATTCATCCAGGCCCAGCGACTCCACGATGTACTGGTAGGCATGCGTGTGGATGGCTTCTTCAAAGGCCTGGCGCAGCAGAAATTGCCGGCACTCCGGCGCGGTGATGTGGCGGTAGGTGCCCAGCACAATGTTGTTGGCGGCCAGCGAATCGGCGGTGACGAAAAAGCCCAGGTTGCGCTTGACGATGCGGCGCTCATCTTCGGTCAGGCCCTGGGGCGATTTCCACAGCGCGATGTCGCGCGTCATGTTCACCTCTTGGGGCATCCAGTGGTTGGCGCAGGTGGCCAGGTATTTCTCCCAGGCCCATTTGTATTTGAAGGGCACCAGCTGGTTGACATCGGTCTTGGCGTTGATGATGCGCTTGTCGGCGGCTTGGACCCGTTTGAAGCTGCCTGCCGCAGCTGCGGGCGGGGGGGCAGCCTGTGTCGCCGGCGAGGCCAGCGAGTCCTTGGATTCTTCTTCAAAGCTCAGCATGAAGGGGTGCTCCTGGTGGTTGGCCTCGGTTGCGGCCAGGGTCGGTATCAGCGGGAACTACTGGCAGGCTTCGCAGCCGGGGTCATCGATGGCGCAAAAGCGGATATCCGTGCCCGGTGCCGCCGTCTGCGTGGATGCTGCCGCAACAGCGCTGGCCGCTGGCATGGCATGGCTGCTGGGCACGGCATTGAGCACACGGCTTTGGATGGTGGATTTTTCTGCCTGCGTGGCGCTGGTGGTGCGCAGGTAATAGGTGGTCTTCAGGCCGCGCACCCAGGCGAGCTTGTAGATGTCATCGAGCTTTTTGCCCGAGGCGCCTGCCATATAGATATTGAGGCTCTGGGCCTGGTCTATCCATTTCTGGCGGCGTGAGGCCGCTTCCACCAACCAGACGGGATCGACTTCAAAGGCGGTGGCGTACAAGGCCTTGAGTGCGTGGGGCACGCGATCAATGGGGCGCAGCGAGCCGTCGAAATGCTTGAGGTCCATGACCATCACATCGTCCCACAGGCCCAGCGTTTTGAGGTCGCGCACCAGGTACTGGTTGATGACGGTGAACTCGCCCGAGAGATTGGACTTGACCGAGAGGTTGCCGAACGAGGGCTCGATGGAGGCATCGACACCGACGATGTTGGAGATGGTGGCGGTGGGGGCAATGGCCACGCAGTTGGAGTTGCGCATGCCGTCCTGCGCAATCTTGCGGCGCAGCGCTTCCCAGTCCAGGCGCATGCTGCGGTCAACCTGCACATAGTCGGCCTGGCCCCGGGCCTGGGTGAGCAGGTCCAGCGAGTCCAGTGGCAGGATGCCCTGGCTCCACAGCGAGCCGGGGTAGCTGCTGTAGACGCCGCGCTCGCGGGCCAGTTCGGTCGATGCCCAGTAGGCGTAGTAGCAGACGGCTTCCATCGAGCTGTCGGCAAACTCCAGGGCCGCATCGCTGGCATAGGGGATGTGCAACTGGTAGAGGCTGTCCTGGAAGGCCATGATGCCCAGGCCCACGGGGCGGTGGCGCAGGTTGGAGTCGCGTGCCTTGTCCACCGCGTAGTAGTTGATGTCGATGACGTTGTCGAGCATGCGCATGGCCGTGCTGATCGTCCTCTTGAGCTTGTCATGGTCCAGCACCATGCCGCCTTGGCCATCGTCCTTGAGGTGGCGCGCCAGGTTGACCGAGCCGAGGTTGCAGACGGCCGTTTCGGTGGCGCTGGTGTTGAGCGTGATCTCGGTGCAGAGGTTGGATGAGTGCACGACGCCGGCATGCTGCTGCGGCGAGCGCAGGTTGCAGGCATCCTTGAAGGTGATCCAGGGGTGGCCGGTTTCGAACAGCATTGAGAGCATCTTGCGCCAGAGATCGACGGCGGGAATCGCCTTGCTCAGCGCCAACTCGCCCGTGGCGGCCTTGGCTTCGTAGGCGGTATAGGCGCGCTCAAAGTCCTCACCAAAGCGGTCATGCAGATCGGGTACATCAGAGGGAGAGAACAAGGTCCACATGCCTTGTTCCATGACCCGTTTCATGAACAGATCGGGGATCCAGTGGGCGGTGTTCATGTCGTGGGTGCGGCGCCGGTCATCGCCGGTGTTCTTGCGCAGCTCCAGAAACTCTTCGACATCCAGGTGCCAACTCTCCAGATAGGCGCAGACGGCACCCTTGCGTTTGCCGCCCTGGTTGACGGCCACGGCCGTGTCGTTGACGACCTTGAGAAAGGGCACGACGCCTTGTGACTCGCCATTGGTGCCCTTGATGCGCGCACCCATGGCGCGCACAGGGGTCCAGTCATTGCCCAGGCCACCGGCAAACTTGGACAGCAGGGCGTTTTCGCGGATGGCATCGTAGATGCCACCCAGGTCATCGGCCACCGTCGTCAAGTAGCAGGACGACAGCTGCGAGCGCTGGGTGCCGCTGTTGAACAAGGTGGGCGTGGACGACATGAAGTCGAACGAGGACAGCAGCTCGTAGAACGCGATGGCCTGCGCATTGCGGTCGCGCTCTTGCAGCGCCAGGCCCATGGCCACCCGCATGAAAAAGGCCTGCGGCAGCTCGATGCGCTGCTGGCGCACATGCAGAAAATAGCGGTCGTACAAGGTCTGCAAACCCAGGTAGTCAAACTGCAGATCGCGCTCGGCCTGAAGCGCTGCGGCCAGGCGCGGAAGATCGAAGTTCAGCATCTCGGGGGCGAGCAGCTCCTGGGCCACACCCTGCGCGATAAAGCCTGGAAAGTTGCGGCTGTAGGCTGCGCCCATGTCGGCGCAGGGCACATCCTGGCCGATGACTTCGCGCGTGATGGTGTGCAGCAGCAAGCGCGCGGTGACCAGGCTGTAGTCCGGGTCTTTCTCAATCAAGGTGCGCGCTGCCAGGATCGAGGCCTTGAACACCTCATCCATATTGACCCCGTCATACAGATTGCGCAGGGTCTCGCTCAGGATCGGCGCGGGATCGATATCGGGGCCCAGGCCCTGGCAGGCCGCGGCAATGCGGTCGTGCAGCTTTTTGACATCCAGCACCACCGGCTGGCCCTGGTCCATCACCCTTAACTGCGCTTGGGCAGGCGTGTGCTGGGCCTGCAGCTGGGCACGTTCTTGGTTGCGGCGTTCACGGTACAGCACATAGGCGCGTGCCACTTCGTGGTTGCCGCCGCGCATCAGGCCCAGCTCCACCTGGTCTTGCACGTCTTCGATGTGGAAGGTGCCGCCGCCCGGGCGAGAGCGCATCAGCGCGCGCACCACAGTGTGGGTCAGGTTCTCCACCACTTCGCGCACACTGGCGGACGCCGAGCCCTGGCTGCCGTGCACGGCCAAAAAGGCCTTCATGATGGCAGTGGTGATCTTGGGCGGATCGAAGGGCACCACGGCTCCGTTGCGACGCATGATCTGGTAGTCCGGCAAGACCGTGAATCCGTCCAGCGTACGCGGTCCAATGGCGGGGTCGGCCCGATTTTCAGCAAGCGAAGCAGCGCGCATGATGTCCTCTCTGTGGTGTGCAAAAAGCAGGAGAAGCAGCGCTGCGGAGGGCCGGTATCACTGAGCCGCTGGATACCGCATCACACTACATGTAGTGTTTTGTTGAGCGCTGGACACTACCTGTAGTGTATGGCGCCTTGTGCATTTTGTATGCAGGGCGCATGCGCATGCTGCGCAGCAATACAGCGGCGACTGCGCATGGCGTGGTGTTTTGCGCAGACAAACCACCGCCGTGCGTGTGTTTTCTGGCGGAACCGGGTTGCGAGCCTGCGTAAAACATAGGCATTTCACTTGCAAAAAATTTTTTCAAGTGTGGAGAAATGCTGTGTTTTTTGTGGCGCGTATGCCTTCCATGGCATGCCGATGCAGCACAAATGCGGACTGTTTAGAGGGTTGTGCTATAGCCCAATTTAGAGATTGAGCGAGGCGGGGAACATGGTTGCCGGCCAAGCCAAGTCCTGCTGCAACTGCGGCCAGCTAAAACCCGGGCCGGGGTCGTTCTTGCGGCCTGGCGCAATGTGCTCATGGCCGGCGATGTAGGCAATCGCGTAGTGCGCGCGGATCTGCTGGCACAGCTGCACCAGGCTCTGGTACTGGGCGGGCTCAAAAGGCTCGCCTTCCAGGCCTTCGAGCTCGATGCCGATGGAGTCGTCATTGCAGCGCGGGCGCCCGCGCCAGAACGATTGGCCCGCATGCCAGGCGCGCTGGTCGGCACTGACAAACTGCCACACAAGGCCTTGCCGTGTGATGAAGAAATGCGAGGAAACCTGCAAACCCCGGATGCTTTGGAAGTAGGGGTGGGCATCCCAGTCCAGCTGGTTGCTGAACAGGCGCTGCACATCGCCCGTGCCATAGATGCCGGGCGGCAGGCTGATGGAATGCACGACGACCAAGTCGGTGCAAGCGCCTTCTGGCCGGGGGCCGAAATTGGGCGAGGGGCAATGCGTGGCCGAGGCCAGCCAGCCCCCATTCCAGAGCGCGGCATCCTGCGCTGCCGGTGGCTGGGCGGCGGGGGCGCCAGGCGTTTTCTCGGGCATGTCTTGGGGCATGTGGTTAGGCCCTAGGGCTGCACGCCATCGCTGGGGTCTGCGATCTGCAGCCGCTCCATGCGGTAGCGGATCTGGCGCAGGCTGATGCCCAGGCGGTTGGCGGCTGCGGTGCGGTTGAAGCCAAACTCCTGCAGGGCACGTACGAGAATGTCGCGCTCCAGCGCATCCAGCCAGGCTTGCAGGTCGGCGGGCAAATCCTGGTGCTGTGGAAAGCGGTTGCCGCTGAGGGCCGGCGCCATGGCCGGCGGCAGTGGGTAGCGGGCGGCAGCCGAGTGCAGTGGGGGAGCTTCTGCCACCACAAGCGGCGGCGACATGCTGGCCGCCTCCGGGTAAGCCTGCTCGATGTGCAGGCCTGTGCCATCGCTCAACGCCACCGAGCGCAGCAGCAGGTTCTCCAGCTCGCGCACATTGCCCGGCAGCGCATGGCCAGCCAGGGTGTGCAGCGCCGCCTGCGTCAGCGGCGGTACCGGCTGTCCGCTCTCGTGGGCAATGCGCTCGAGCAGCACCTGGCACAAGGCGGGCAGGTCTTCGCGGCGCTCGCGCAGCGGCGGAATGAAGATGTCGATGACATTGAGGCGGTAGTACAAGTCCTGGCGGAACCGCCCGGCCTGCACATCGGCGGCCAGGTCGCGGTGGGTGGCGCTGACGATGCGCACATCGACCACTTCCTCTTGCGAAGCGCCCAAGGGCCGGACCTTGCGCTCCTGGATCGCGCGCAGCAGCTTGGCCTGCATGGACAGCGGCAGCTCGCCGATCTCGTCAAGAAACAAGGTGCCGCCGTGGGCCGCCTGGAAGAAGCCTTCACGGTCTTGGTTGGCGCCGGTGTAGGCGCCTTTTTTGGCGCCAAAAAACTCGGCCTCCAGCAGGTTCTCGGGGATGGCGCCGCAGTTGACGGCCACCATCGGACCACTGGCGCGCTGGCTGTTGCGGTGCAGGGACTGGGCCACCAACTCCTTGCCGGTACCCGATTCGCCGCGTACCAGGATGGGCGCCATGCTGCCAGCCACTTTGGCAATGCGCTCGCGCACCTGCTGCATCACCAGCGAAGGGCCAATCAGCTCGCGCTGTGCGGGGCCTGGCGCCGGCGGGGCGCTGGCCCGGATGAGGGTGGGCGCGCCCGCTGGGGCCAGGGGCTGCAAAGGCGCATTGGGCAGGCCCTGGCTGGCCGATGCCACCACCTGGCGGAACTGCTTGAGGTCCACCGGCTTGGTCAGGTAGTCGAAGGCGCCTTCGCGCAAGGCTGCGACGGCATTGTCGGCCGAGCCATAGGCGGTCATGACGATGGCGCGCTCGCTGCGGCCCTGGCTGCGCAGATCTTGCAGCAGCTCCATGCCCAGGCCATCGGGCAGGCGCATGTCGGTGATCAGAATCTCGAAGCGGCGCTGCTGCAAATGGCTGCGGGCCTCCAGGACCGAGCCAGCCGTGTAGACCCGGTAGCCTTCGCGCAGCAAGGTCAGCTCATAAAGGGTTCTGAGGTCGGGCTCATCGTCCACGACCAGAACAGTGGTGTTTTCAAAACTCATGCCTGGTTGATCAAATCCGTCTGCTGGGGATGGGCGGGGCTGGCGGCTCTGCGAAACTGCACGATGAAGGCATTGCCGGGTATCTGTTCGGGGGGCTGCCCGCTCTGCCGTTCGTAGCGAATCATAGCGCCATGGCGGGTGCACAACTCGCGGCAGATATACAGGCCCAGGCCGCTGGAGCGGCTCTCTGACGAGAAGAAGGGCTCGAACAGGTGTTTTTCGATGGTGGGCTCGATGGGGGCGCCATCGCTCCACACCACCAAGCTGGCGGTGCCGGTCAGGCCGCTTTGGGTGGCCACGCGCAAGGAGCCGGCGCAGTCACTGCGGTAACGCTGGCCGTTGTTGAGCAGGTTGTAGAGCAGCTGGCGCAGGTGCCCGGTATCAAAGGCGACCAGGTTGTCATTGGCATCCAGCTCAAGCGCTACGGTGTGTGCGGCAGGTGCCAGCGACATCCAGTCGTGGCAGATCTGCAGCACCGTGTCATTGAGGGCAATGGATTCGCCATCGCCGGGCTGGATCTGGTTGTGCACGCGGGCGATGTCCAGAATATCTTCGGCAATGCGCCCCAGGCGTTGCGCATTTTGCTCAACCATATAGGTCAGGCGCTTTTGGCCCGGGTCGCTCAGCTCTTCGTCGAGCAGCGCATTGGCCTGGGTGATGGCGGTCAGCGGGTTGCGGATTTCATGGGCCACGGCGGCCGACATGCGGCCCATGGCGGCCATTTTCTCGGTGCGCAGCCTCGCTTCTATCTCGCGCAGGTCATGCAAAAACACCAGGCACAGCGGATCATTGTCGTGGCTGCCGATGGTGCCAAAAGCGGGCAGCGGATGCGTCAGCCAGGTGCGCACATGCAGGCCGATGGGTGCCATCTGCGGCGCGGTGAGCGCCAGGTCTTGCGAGATAGGTCTTTGCCCGGCGAAGGTCTGGGTGACCTGCTCGACCACACCGCGCCAGGCAGGCAGTTGTGCCAGGGCCAGGGGCAGGTGCGGGTGGCCCAGCAAGGCCATCGCAGCGGGGTTGGCACTGCGCACTTGCAAGGCCTGGTCGGCCACCAGCACGCCATCAGGCAGGTTCTGCAAGATCAGCGCATTGATCTGCTCTTGCTGGTTGGCGGCGGCGGCATTGCGCAGTCCGTGCAGGGTCTCGCGCTCCACGCGCGAGGCCAGCAGGCGCACGAGGATACCCACCAGAAAATAGGCCCCGCCCGCCAGCCCGGCCTGCACGGTGTTCTGCGTGGCATCGGGTTCGAACACGGAGGTGCGAAAGCTCAGCGACTCGACAATCAGAAAAATCGTGATGTAGGCGCAGCTGCCCAAGGTCACCAGCCAACCGCCCAGGGTGCCGGCAAAAAGCACCGCCAAGCCAAACATCGGCGTCAGGGTGTAGGTGCCGGTTTTGCTTACCTCCAGTAGCGAGATCAGCAGCAGATCGAGCCCGATCGTGGGCAGCCAGGCATAGACCCGGCGCTGGGGTGGCGGCTTGTGGCTGAGCGCGGCATACAGCATGGCCGAGATGCCATAGATGCCCAGCAGCGCCAGTTGCGACAGCAGCGCGCCCGATTGGGCGGGCATGATGGCCAGCGCCCCCAGCGCCAGCAGCAAGGCCACAAACACGCGGGCCACCAGATAGCCGCGCCACAGGCGTTTGAAGGGGGTCTCCATCAACTCCAGGGCCGCCATGGTGGGAACGCCCAAGCCTTATTGCTTGCCAGGCGGTGCGGCCTGGGCGAGGTGGGACTGCGAGCAGTAATGCAGGCCCTGGTAGCGGATGGCATCGGACTGCGGCAGGTGCACGCCGCAGTGCGCGCAGCTCACCATGGGCTCAGGTTTGCCCAGCCGGTTTTTGGCCGGTGGCGGCGTGTTCTTGACCCGTTGGCGGCGCCACATGTGCCAGCCCACGGCCAGCACCAGCAATACCAGCAAATACTTCATGGCGGCTCAGTGTTTCAGGATGACTTCAAGGACAAAACGCGAGCCCACATAGGCCAGCAGCAGCAAGGTGGCGCCCACGTAAAGCATGTTGACGGCGCGTTGCCCGCGCCAGCCAAAGCGCTTGCGGCCCACCAGCAAGATGGCGAAGGTCAGCCAGGCCAGCAGCGAAAACACCGATTTGTGGTTCCAGACCCAGGCCTTGCCGTACAGCGCCTCACCAAACCACCAACCGGCCAGCAAGGTGGCCGACAGCAGGATGAAGCCCGCCGTGACAAAACGAAAAGTCAGGCGCTCGAGCGCCAGCAGCGGCAGTCCGCTGTCATGGCTGCCGTCCTGGCGCATCTGGCGCTCGGCCCGGGTCATCAGTGCGGCATGCACGACGGCTGCGGCAAACAGGCCATAAGAAGCAATGCCCAAAGCCAGGTGCAGAGGCAGCCAGGGCGAGGCATTCACATGCAAGGGGCTGCCGGGGAAAACACCCGCCAGCAGCACGGCGATGCAACCCATGGCCGACAGCGGCCAGCGCGAGCGCAGTTGCGGGTAGAGCTGCTGCTCGACCACATACACCGTCAGCACCAGCCAGGCGGTAACCGACAAGGCGGGCGCAAAACCGAAGTGGGGCATGTCGCCGATCAGGCTCCAGGCGATGGCCGCCAGGTGCAGGCCCCAGGCGGCGCGCAGGCCCATGCGCGCACTGGGCTCCTGCAGGCGGCGGGCCGCAAGTGCGGGGATGGCATAGGCAATAGCCGCAGCAATGGCCAGGGCCCAACCAATGGGGCTGGTGCTGGCTGCGGCAAAGGCGGGAGAAAGCATAGCCGCTATCATAGCGGCGGCCGCTGGCCTGTGCGGCCTGCAGCCGTTGCTACGCTTGGTAATCCGCTGGCTATTGAGCGCAAACAGCCCCGCCAGCGGGCTTTAAAGCTCCAGGCTGGCGGCACAGACCCGATTGCGGCCCGTCGTCTTGGCCTCATACAGCAGCTCATCGGCGCGGCGCAGGCAGTCTTCGGTCTCGTGGCTCTGGCCGTGGTGGATGGTCAGCACGCCGCAACTCACCGTCAGGTCTGCTGCGGTGGTGGAGGCGGCATGGGCGATGGCCAGCTCTTGTATCTCCTGGCGAAAGCGTTCCACCACCTGCATGGCATCGGCATGGCCGGGCAGGATCAGGGCAAATTCTTCGCCGCCAAAGCGCGCGGCCAGGTCATAGGGGCGGCGTGCGTGGCGGGCCAAGGTGCCGGCCACTTGCTTGAGGGCCTCATCGCCTTGCACATGGCCATAGTGGTCGTTGTAGAGCTTGAAATGGTCGATGTCGATCAGCGCCAGGCCCAGCGGGTCGTTTCTGCGCAGGCACATGCGGTAGCTGCGTAGCAGCATGTCATCAAAATGCCGGCGGTTGGCCAGGTTGGTCAGCCCATCGACCTGGGCCAGGCGCTGCAAGGCCTGGCGCTGCAGGGCCAGGTCAATCTGGTTGCGCACCCGCACGCTGACCACGGCCGGGCGGATGGGCTTGGAAACATAGTCGGCCGCGCCCAGGCGCAGCCCGTACTCTTCGGCGGCGGCATCGCTTTGGCCGGTGATGAAGATGATGGCAATGCCAGCGGTCGCTTCCTGCTTTTTCAGCAGGGTCAACACCTCATAGCCATTCATGCCGGGCATGCTGACATCGAGCAGCACCAGCAGCAGGCGGTGCGACTCGCGCGCCGCAATGGCCAAGGCGCTGGGGCCATCCTTGGCCAGCAGCACGCGGTATTGCTGGCCCAGCAGCTCGGCAAGCATGGAGCGGTTGACCCGCTCATCGTCGACGATCAGGATGGTCGGTTGGTCGTTGTCTGGCTCGGCTTGCATGGTACGGTCGTAGAAAATCTCAAAAAAGGCGGCGCACAAGCCGTCATGGCAGCAGTTGTTCTAGGCGGTCGATGGCCGCCAGCGCCGCATCGCCGTCCAGGTCTTCCACATGCTGCAGGATCTGCTGGAGCAAGGGCGTCCAGGGCGCTGCCGGGCTGGATGCCAGCATGTGCTCCAGCTCGGAGACGGCGGCGTAATCACCATCGGCCACCAGGCGCTTGAGCTGCACCAAATCGCGGCGCAAGCTGGCGTTGGCTTGCTGGTTGGGCGCGGTGCTGGCAGCCGGGGCCAGGTCTGCGGGGCTGCCGGGGCTTTGGCGCAGCGCCAGGCCTTGCAGCAAAGTCTGCAGTTGGGCGGCAAACTCCGTGGTTTCGGCATGCAGCCGGGCGGAGGGCTGTGGCGAGGATGGCGGGGATTGCGCCCATTGCCCGGCCTGGTGCTCAATGGTCTCGGCGGCCTGCACCAGCGTGGGTGCATCCAGGTAGCCCAAGGCGCCTTTGAGCGAGTGGGCGAGCATGGACAAGGGCTGCCAGGCCGCCTGCTGCACATGCAGCAAAAGTGCCTGTGGGGCATCCGAGAAATCGCGGTAAAAGCCCGCCAGTACGCGCTCCACCCGCTCGGCATTGCCATGAAAACGTTCCAGCATCTTGGCCTGGTTGATGCCTGGGGTTGCTGCCAAGCGGCTGTCGCCTCCAGGCGGCGTGTCGGGCGCGACCTGGGCGCTGGCCTCGGGTTTGATGTGCGGGCCCACAATCCAGTCACTCAGCGTCTCGTACAGCTTGCGCTCATCGATGGGCTTGGTCAAATGGGCGTTCATGCCGGCCGCCTCAATGGCGCTGCGGTCTTCGACGCGGGCCTGGGCGGTCAGCGCAATCACCGGCAGATGCTGCAGGTGGGGCAACTGGCGCAGGGCCCGGGTGGCGTCCAGGCCATCCATCTGCGGCATGTGTACATCCATCAGCACGGCATCAAAGTGGCTGTGCTCCAGCATGTCCAGCGCTTCTGCACCATTGGTCGCCAGGCTCACCTGCACGCCGACCAGGCTGAGGAAATCGGCCGCCACCTCGCGGTTGAGGGCATTGTCATCGACCACCAGCACATTTCTGCCGCGCAGATTGGGGTAGAGCGGGATCGGGTTGGCGTGCGGCACCAAGGCGTGGGCGGCGGCCTGGGAACCCGGGCGCCGGGCAATGCCGTGGCCTTGGGATTGCAAGGCTTCCAAAATTGCATTGAACAGCACGGACTGCGTCACCGGCTTGATCAGCAGCCCTTGCAGGCGCAAGGCTTCGGCCTTGCGCATCACCTCGTCGCGGCCATAGGCGGTCACCATCAATACCGCTGGCGTGGAGGACAGGTGCTCTTCCTCCCGGATGCGGCGCGCCACTTCCAGCCCGTCCATGCCGGGCATGCGCCAGTCCATCAGCACCAGGCCGTAGGGCGTGCCCACGCGCGAGGCCAGTTGCAGATCGGACAAGGCCTGCTCGCCCGAATCGACGGTATCGGCGCGCATGCCAAAGCCGCGCACCATGTCGGCCAGGATGTCGCGTGCACTGGCGTTGTCGTCGACGATCAGTACGCGGTCGACCGGGGTGCCGTGGTAGCGCACCGGCTTGGGGCTTTGCTGGGGCTGCGCGGTGTGCAATTGCACCGTGAAATAAAAGCTGCTGCCGATGCCCGGGCTGCTCTGGACCTTGAGCTCCCCGCCCATCTGGCCCACCAGGCGCTGGCTGATGGCCAGGCCCAGGCCCGAGCCGCCGTAGCGCCGCGTGGTCTGGCTGTCGGCCTGCGAGAAAGGCCGGAACAGCTGGCTCATCTGCGCGGCGCTCATGCCAATGCCGGTGTCCTTGACGTTCACTTCCAGGCCAATCTTGCCGGCGGCCAGGGGCCGGTTGGCTGCCGCTTGTGCAGAGCGGATGCTGATCACCACTTCGCCCATATGGGTGAACTTGATGGCATTGCTCACCAGGTTGTTGAGCACCTGGCTCAGGCGCAGGGGGTCGCCGCCGAGCATGCGGGGCACATCGGGGGCTACCGAGTACACCACTTCGATGCCTTTTTCCTCCGCCCGCAAGGTGGTGACGGCCGAGACCGTTTCGAGCACATCGTCCAGCGCGAACTCCACGTTCTCCAAGGTCAGCATGCCCGCTTCGATCTTGGAAAAATCCAGGATGTCATTGATCACCGACAGCAGCGCATTGGCTGACAGCTCCACCTTCTCCAGGTAGTTGCGCTGCTTGGGCAGCAGCGGGGTCTGCTGGATCAGGCGCGTCATGCCGATGACGGTGTTCATCGGCGTGCGGATCTCATGGCTCATCGTGGCCAGGAACTCGGACTTGGCGCGCTCGGCAGCTTCGGCCATTTCCTTGGCCGCTTGCAGCGCCAGCTCGGCCTCGCGCTCGCGGGTGATGTCGAGCATGATGCCGTCCCAGACCGTGCCCGATTCCTGGCGGCTGGGCGCGGAGCGGCAGCGCAGCCAGCGCAGGCTGCCATCGGGGCGGATGATGCGGAAGCTGCAATCAAACAGGCTCAATCCCTCCAGCGCCTCGCGCTGCATCTGCCGGTAGCGTGCCAGGTCTGCGGGGTGGATGGTGTTGGTGTAGGCGGCGTTGTCCGCCATGATGGCTTGGGCGCTGATACCAATTAACTTTTCGATGCCGGCGCTGATATAGCTCATGTGCAGGCTGCTGCCGGCGCCGTCGACCCGGTAAATGGCGCCGCTGGGCAGGTTGTCGGCCAGCGCTTCGAGTCGCTGGCGGGCCTGCTCGCGTTCGGACAGATCCTGCACCGTGCCGCTGAGGCTGACAATCTGGCCGCTGCTGTCATAGTCCGCCTGGCCCAGGATGCTGGCAGGAAACTGTCCGCCATCGGTCGTGTAGTGAACCACATCCAGGCGATACGGCTGGCCGGTTTGGGCGCAATGGGCGATGGCAGCGGCGACCTTGGCATAGTCCTGGGGCGGCAGCAAGTTGGCAATGTCGCTCTCGGTCAGCTTGGGGCCCTTGGGGTCGAGGCCGTTCATCTCGTACATCATGTCCGAGGCTTCGATCTGCCCACTGGCCAGGTCGAGGGTCCAGCTGCCGATGCGCGAGAGCCGCTCGGCGCGCCGCAGCGAGTCATAGCTTTGGCGCAGCTGGTTTTCCGATTCGCGCATCTGGGTCATGTCGCGCGAGATGCCCAGCAGGCCGATGACCTCGCCATGCTCATTGCGGTACTGGCTCTTGATGGATTGGAAGCTGAGCCGGCGCCCCTCGATGAGGGCGTGCGACTCGGACACCACGGGAACCGGGCTGTGCAGCACGGCCGCGTCGTCCTCGGCAAAATTGTTGCGTCCGCCCAGAATCTCGGCATCGGTCTTGCCGTTCAGGCCGCCAGGGGGCACCTGTGCAATGGCTTCGGCTGCGGGGTTGGCAAATACATAGCGGCCCTGCAAGTCCTTGACAAACACGATGTCCGAGGTGCCGCGCATCACCGCATCGAGCAGGTGGGTGGACTGGCGCCACTGCTGGGTGCTTTTCTCGACCTGCTGCTCCAGCGCCGCATTCAGCAGCTGGATTTCCTGGTCGCGGCGCACCCGCTCAGTGATGTCGTGGGCGATGGTGAAAAAGCGCTTCTGGTCATCGACCAGCTGGCAGGTGATATGGACCTCGACCGGAAAGCAGGAGCCGTCCTTGCGCCGGTGGGTGTTGGTGGCCACGGTGTGCTCACCGGGCTCCATTTTTTGCCACAGCGCGAGCAACGCATCGCGGCTAAGGTCCAGTGCAAAGTCGGCCACCGTCATGGCCATCAGCTCGGCCAGGCTGTAGCCCATCTCCCGGTAGGCCTGGGTATTGACATCCAGGATCCGGCCTTGCGCATCGGTCACGAAAAAGGCGTCCGAGAAGTGGTCTAGCAAGTGGCGATACGGCGTGTCGGGCATCGGTGATCCTGGTCAAAGAAAGCGCCACCTGAAGGTGGCGGGCAGGGCTTTGGCGTTGCGGGTGGCCATGCCGATGCAGCAAGGTGGGCTTGCACAGGGCAGTAAGTGCATTGTCGCGGCCGTGGGCACGCATGCCTGCAGCCTTACAGCCTAAATTCGTTTGGCGATTTGCGGTCAAACATTTGGCTATTGTATTTTGCGGGTCATAGCTTATTGCGGCTGGCGGCGGGTTTGCGGCCCGGGGCCCGGGCCGGTTGGGGACGAGCGGGTAGAATCAGAGGTTTGCAGGGCTGTGGCTTACAGCCCCCAGCGCCAGCCCTTTGCGCCCGGGCACCCCAACGCCCCCTTTGCCACGATTACTCAAGACTCCACCCTATGGCTTCCGCACTGACCGATAAACTCTCGCGCCTCGTCAAGGAAATGCGTGGCCAGGCCCGTATTACCGAATCCAATGTCCAGGACATGTTGCGCGAAGTGCGCATGGCCTTGCTGGAAGCGGACGTGGCCTTGCCCGTGGTGCGCGACTTCATTGCCCGCGTCAAGGAAAAAGCCCTGGGCCAGGAAGTGCTGGGCAGCCTCAAGCCGGGCCAGACCCTGGTGTCCATCGTCAACAAGGAACTGGCCGCCACCATGGGTGAGGGCGTGGCCGACATCAACCTGCAGGCCCAGCCGCCGGCGGTGATTTTGATGGCCGGCCTGCAAGGCGCGGGCAAGACCACGACAACGGCCAAGCTGGCCAAGCACCTGATCGAGCGACGCAAGAAAAAGGTGCTGACCGTCTCGGGTGACGTCTACCGCCCGGCCGCTATCGAGCAGCTCAAGACGGTGACCCAGCAAGCGGGTGCGGAATGGTTCCCCAGCACGCCGGACCAAAAGCCGTTGGACATTGCCAACGCGGCGCTCGATTACGCCAAGAAGCACTACTTTGATGTGCTGCTGGTCGACACCGCCGGCCGCCTGGCCATCGACGAAGTGCTGATGACCGAAATCCAGCAACTGCACAGTGCCTTGAAGCCGGTCGAGACCTTGTTTGTGGTCGATGCCATGCAGGGTCAGGATGCGATCAACACCGCCAAGGCCTTCAAGGAGGCCTTGCCGCTCACGGGTATTGTGCTGACCAAACTCGACGGCGACTCGCGCGGCGGTGCGGCGCTGTCGGTGCGCCAGATCACGGGCGCGCCCATCAAGTTTGCCGGTGTGTCGGAAAAGCTCGATGGACTGGAAGTGTTCGATGCCGAGCGCCATGCGCAGCGCGTGCTGGGCATGGGCGATATCGTGGCCCTGGTTGAGCAGGTCTCCAAGGGCGTGGACATGGAGGCGGCCCAGAAGATGGCCGAGAAGATCAAGTCCGGCGACGGCTTTGATCTGAACGACTTCCTGGGCCAGCTCCAGCAGATGAAGCAGATGGGCGGCCTGTCGACCCTGATGGACAAGCTGCCCTCCGAGCTGGCGGGTAAAGCCGGCAAGGTCGACATGGACAAGGCCGAGCGCGAAGTGCGCCGCAAGGAAGGCATCATCTGCTCAATGACCCCCTATGAGCGCGCCAAGCCCGAATTCATCAAGGCCACGCGCAAAAAGCGCATTGCCGCAGGTGCTGGCGTGCAGGTGCAGGAAGTCAACCGCCTGCTCAACGAGTTTGGCCAGATGCAGCAGATGATGAAGAAGATGAAGGGCGGCGGCCTGATGAAGATGATGAAGAAGATGGGCGGCATGAAGGGCATGATGGGCGGCGGCATGCCCAAGCTGCCGTTCTAAGAACGCCTGACTTCCGGGGTGCGGCGCGTTGCGCCTCATCCATCACCAAGGCGCCCTTGCACAGGGCGCCTTTTCACTTTCTGTGTTCCCTGGTCTTAGGGGCGCTGCCGCTCACGCTCTGTCAACGCCAACTTGCGTGCTGCGATGTAGTCACGCGTCAACGGCACCGCCTCTTGCTTGCGGGCAATCTGCAGCTGGAAGACCGCTATGTCCTGGTAGCGGAAGGCCGTCTCGGACATAGACAGGTAGAACTCCCACATCCTGCAAAACCGCTCGTCGTAGAGTTCCAGGGCCTGGGCGCGTTTGGCCATAAAGCGCTCGCGCCAGTGCCGCAGGGTGCGCGCATAGTGCAGACGGAGCACCTCGATATCGGTGACGACCAGGCCGGAGCGCTCCAACGCCGGCATGAACTCCGACATGGACGGAATGTGGCCGCCGGGGAAGATGTAGCGTTCCATCCAGGGGTTGTTGAAATCCGGCACATCGCTGTTGCCGATGAAGTGCAGCAACATGACCCCCTCTTCGCTGAGCAAGGACCGGCACTGCTGGAAAAAGGCATCATGGAATGCGGTGCCGACATGCTCGAACATGCCCACCGACACAATGCGGTCAAAAGGCCCTTGGGTGTCGCGGTAGTCCTCCAGGCGGTAGTTCAAGCGGGAAGTCTTGTCTGACAGCGCTGCACGTTGGCGGGCGACTTCCAGTTGCTCCACCGACAGCGTGACGCCGGTGACCTGCCCCGCGCCTGCGACCTCGGCCAGGTAGCGGGAGAGCCCGCCCCAGCCGCAGCCAATGTCCAGCACCCGGTGGCCGGGCTCGATGAGCAGCTTGGCGGCGATATGCCGCATCTTGGCGACCTGGGCCACCTCCAGGGGCTCATCCCCTTGCTCAAAGTAGGCGCAGGAGTACTGGCGTTCGCCATCCAGAAAGAGTGCGTAGAGCCGGTCATCCAGGTCGTAATGGTGGGCGACATTGGCGCGTGCCTTGCGCCTGAGGTTGTTCTGCAGCCAGGGCTTGAGGCGCATGCGCCAGGCATCGAGGGTACGTACGGTGGCCGATACCGGCACGTTCTTGGCGTGGCGGAGCAGGAGTTCCAGCACCTCATAGACGCTGCCGTGCTCCACCACCAGCCGGCCTTGCATGAACATCTCGCCAAAGTTCAGATCCGGGTCTCGCAGAATGGCCCAGATCGCACACGTATCTGTGAAACGGATGCTTGCCGTGGGCGATGGCCCGGCGCCAAACAACTGCCTTTTGCCGGAAGGGAAGGCCACCTCCAGCACCCCGGTGACGACGAGTGGCGCGAAACTGCGCGCCAACAGCTGTTCTGCAAGTCTCCCAAGCATGGGTATCTGTCCTTTCCAGTCTTTCTAGTGAAGAGCTTTTAGCCAATGCCGGAGTGTGCGTGCCTGTTATTGCGCGGCGGTCGAGCGATTGTTGCTAAATCATGGAGACGGACCCTGTGCGCTTCAGCCATAAAAAATGCCTGCATAAAGCAGGCATTGGTGTTTTCCGGTGCTGGTGTTTTATGACACCACCACCTGGGCCTCGCCTGCCTGCATATGGCCGATCACGCAGGCATCGGCAAAGCCCTGGCTTTTGAAAATATCGAGCACCTGGCCGGCGGCAGCCGGGGTGCAGGAAACCAGCAGACCGCCGGAGGTCTGGGGATCGGTCAACAGGCTGCGCATGGCATCGGGCACCTGCGCATCCAGCGCCATATGGCTGCCGTACGCGTCCCAGTTGCGGCCCGATGCACCGGTGACCACGCCTTGCTGGGCGAGATCGAGAACACCGGGCAGCAGAGGCAGCGCCTTGCTGTCGATCACGGCGGTCAGCTGCGCGCCGCGCGCCAGCTCCAAGGCATGGCCCAGCAGGCCAAAGCCGGTCACATCGGTCAGCGCATGCACATCGGCCAGCTGCGCCAGCGCCGCGCCGGGCCGGTTGAGCTGGGTGGTGGTACGCACCATGCTGGCGTAGGCACTGTCGCTGAGCAGGCCTTTTTTCAGCGCGGCTGATTGGATGCCCACGCCGATCGCCTTGCCGAGGATCAGCACATCGCCTGCTTGGGCGTCGCGGTTGCGCTTGAGCTGCGCGGGGTTGACGATGCCGATGCCCACCAGGCCATAGATGGGCTCGACCGAGTCGATGGAATGGCCGCCTGCAAGCGGAATGCCGGCATCGCGGCAGACCGATTCGCCGCCTTCCAGAATCTTGGCAATCACTGCATGGGGCAGCACATTGATGGGCATGCCAACAATCGCCAGCGCCATCAGCGGCGTGCCGCCCATGGCATAGATGTCCGACAGCGCATTGGTCGCGGCAATGCGGCCAAAGTCATAGGGGTCATCGACGATGGGCATGAAGAAATCGGTGGTCGCCACGATCGCCTGCGTGTCATTGATCTGGTAGACCGCCGCATCATCGGCCGTCTCCGTGCCCACCAGCAGTGGTGCATAAAACTGCTTGGGCACCGCACTGCGGCTCATCAGATCGGCCAGCACGCCCGGGGCAATCTTGCAGCCGCAGCCACCGCCATGCGACAGCGAAGTCAGACGCGGCGAGGTGGGCAGGGGCGTGGTGGGGGCATTCATAGAGACATCCTCATGGGTAACGGGCTAGCGAGAAAAGCGGTGCGGCCAATGGCGGCCCACCATTATCGGCATTTGGCTTGCAGGTGTGCGGCATGCTGTTTTTGGGGGCGAGGGGAAGAGGGGAGGATGGCGGAAAGCAGCTGGAGTCGAACCAACCCAGGAGTGGCTGACACCCCTCACCGGGTTTGAAGCCCGGCCGCACCACCGGGCACGATTGCCTTCCCTGCAACACGAGCGTGTTGTGAAAGTCTGCCGATTGTAGCGGCTCTGCGGGCTACCGGCGGTATGTCGTCGCAGCAGCCGCAGCCCTTTGAAAATCCACAACTAGGCGCCAGCGCTGGCCTGCCAGCGCACGCCGGGGCGCAGCACATGGGTATCGCGCATGCGCCGGGTGTAGCCCACGCGGTCGAAGAACTCCAGGATCTGGATGGCGCGCTTGCGGCCCAGGCCGGTGGCATCGCGGAAGGCATGGGCTTGCACTTCGCCGCGCTCGGCCTGGCGGGCAAGTTCTGCGGTGAGCGCCGCCAGCGCATCCATGCAGGGTGCGGCGTAGAACAGGTCCTTGACCACTTGGAACACCAGGCCCTGGCGCGAGAGCTTTTTGAGCAGCTGGCGCACCAGCTCCTCAGCAGCGCCATGGTCGCGCGCCAGATCACGCACCCAGGGCGGGTCAAAGCGGGCGTCGGTGATGGCGGGCAGCAGGCGCTGGGCCAGGGCCTGCTCGGCCTCGCTCAGCTGAATTTTGTGGCCGGGCAGGTGCAGCCATGCGCCACTGCTGGTGATTTGTTCTGCGGCCAGCAGCGCATCAACCAGGCCGTTGTAAAGGGCGTCATGGGGGCCATGCTGCAGCGCGGGCAGCGCCATGCGGCGCAGGCGGGCGGCGTTGATGCCGGGCTCGTCCGGTGCCACTTCATGGAAGCGTTGCAGTGCCTGCAGCACTTGGTCTTGCAGCGCTTGCCAGGCACTGCTGTCCACCAGCAGGACATCACCGTCGGGCAGCGGCAGGCTGTTGCAGTGGTCTGGGATGGCGGGCGTGGCGGTGCCGGTCAGCCGGACCAGTTGCGAACGTGCCAGTCCCAGCGGGGCCTCGGCCAGTAGCGGGCCGGTTTCGCCCGTGTCTATCCAATGCGTCAGCGCGGCCAGGTAGGCCATGCGGCTGTCGCTGCGGCGCTTGCGTGCGGGGGCATAGGGGTCCAGCACCATGGCACCGGCAATGGTGCGGTTGGCCTGGGCATTGCGCACGATGATGCGGTCGCCGGGCAGTACTAGGGCGGGGGCATCCAGTACCAGCTGGGCCAGGGCCTCGGTGCCCGGGGCCAGTGCACCGTCTTGCAGCAAGGCAATATGGCCAGTGCAGCGCATGGTGCCCAGGTGCAGGTGCACGGCAGCCCACTGCGCCAGTGGCGCGGCATCGGCCAGCAGGTGCAGGCGCACATCGATGCGCTGGGTGGTTTGGTGCAGGCGGGCATCCATGATCCAGTCGCCGCGTGTGATGGCCTCCTTGGCGATGCCCGCCAGGTTCAGCGCGCAGCGCTGGCCGGCCACGCCCAGCTCGCTGGCCTGGTTTTGCGCATGGATGCTGCGCACGCGCACGGGCTGGCCGCTGGCCGAATGCACGAGGCTATCGCCCACCGCAACCTGGCCGTTGAAGACGGTGCCGGTGACCACCGTGCCTTGGCCGGGCAGGCTGAACACCCGGTCCACCGCCAGGCGGAACAGCCCGCCTTGCGCACGCTGGGGCATGGCCTGGGCCTGCTGGTGCAGGTGCTGGCGCAGCGCCCCTACGCCGGGGTCATCGGGCAGGGCGGCTGCGGTCTCAAAGATGGCTGCGTTGGCCAAGTGGCTGGCAGCGAGGATGGCGGTGATTTCGCTGCGCACCTCGTCAATGCGCGCGCGGTCCACCCGGTCCACCTTGGTGAGCGCCACCGTGCCCTGGCGGATGCCCAGCAACTGCAGGATTTCCAGGTGCTCCAAGGTCTGGAGCATCACGCCGTCATCGGCGGCTACCACGACAAGCGCATGGTCGATGCCCACAGCACCCGCAGCCATGGTGTGTACAAATTTTTCATGGCCGGGCACATCGATGATGCCCAGCACATCGCCGTTGGCCAGGGGGGTGTAGGCGTAGCCCAGCTCGATCGAGATACCGCGCGCTTTCTCTTCTTTCAGGCGGTCGGTCTCTACCCCGGTGAGCGCGCGTACCAAGGTGGTCTTGCCATGGTCGATATGGCCTGCGGTGCCGATGATCATGCCTGGCCGTCCGCTGCGGTGTTGCCCAGTACCAAGTGCTGCAGGTTGGCGGCAAAGGCCGCCTGGTCAGCCGCTTCAAGGCAGCGCAGATCCAGCCAGAGCGCATCATCGCGCAGCCGGCCAATCACCGGGCGTGGCAGCTGGCGCAGGCCGGCTTCAAGCTGCTGCAACAGGCGGCCGGCGCGTTTGCGCTCGCTGGGGCGCACGACCAGGCCGTGGCTGGGCAGGCTCTCGACGGGCAATGCGCCGCTGCCGATCTGGCTGGTCATCGCTGCATGGTCCACCACATAGTCCGCACCCAGCAAAGCCTGCAACGGTGCCTGCAAAAGCATGGCCTGCTGCTGCATGGCGGCAGCGGGGCGGGTAAACAGGCGCAGGGTGGTCAGGCGCTCGGCGAGTTTTTCTGGGTGCAGGTAGAGGCGCAAGGTGGGTTCCAGCGCGGCCAGGGTGAGCTTGCCCACGCGCAGCGCGCGCTTGAGCGGGTTCTTCTTGATCTGCGCAATCAAGGCCTTGCTGCCCACGATGATGCCCGCCTGCGGGCCGCCCAGCAGTTTGTCGCCGCTGAAGGTGACGATGTCGGCGCCGGCCTCGATGGTCTCGCGCACGGTCACCTCATAGGGCAGGCCCCAGTCGCGCATGTCGACCAAGGTGCCGCTGCCCAGGTCCACGATCAGGGGCAGCTGGCGCGCATGGGCAATGCGGGCCACATCGGCCTCGGCCACCGATTTGGTGAAGCCGCTGATTGCGTAGTTGCTGCAATGCACCTTCATCAAGGCGGCGCTGTGTTCGCCCAGTGCGGCTTCGTAGTCTTTCTCATGCGTGCGGTTGGTGGTGCCCACCTCGACCAGGCGGGCGCCGGCGCGGGTCATCACATCGGGGATGCGGAATGCGCCGCCGATCTCGACCAGCTCGCCGCGCGAGACGATCACTTCCTTGTCGCGCGCCAGGGTGGACAGCACCAGCAGCACGGCGGCGGCATTGTTGTTGACGATGGTGGCGGCTTGCGCCCCGGTGAGGCGGCAGACCAGGTCTTCGACCAGGTCATCGCGGTCGCCCCGGCCGCCGTCGGCCAGGTCGTATTCCAGATTGCTGGGGGTGGCCAGGGCCTGCACCACGGCGTCAATGGCCTCTTGGGGCAGCAAAGCCCGGCCCAGGTTGGTGTGCAGCACCGTGCCGGTAAGGTTGTAGACCGCCTTGAGGCGCGGCGCAAACAGCTGCTTCAGCTGGCGCTCTGCCGCATCCAGCAAGGCATCACTGCCGGCGGTGCTGCTGCTCGGGTTGGCCAGCCAGCGGCTGCGGGCTTCGCTCAGCGCCGCACGGATGGCCTGCGTACACTGGTTCTTGCCATAGCTGTCCAGTAGCGCGGCCGTGCGCGGGTGCTGCAGCAGCTTGTCAACAGAGGGCAGGTGAGACGGTGCATTCATGGGCAAACAAGCTCGAACAAGGGCAGACATAAAAAAACGATGGGCTGCAGCGGGCAGCGCCATCGTTCAGTATGGCATGGTGCCAAGCTTCAGATCACTGAGGCGATCTCAGTGCAGATCAGGTACGGTGCCATCGGCGTCGGCCGCCTGGGGCTCGGCCACGGCGACAAACAGCAGCGGGTTGCCACTGGCGCGTGCGAACGCGGTCTGCTCGCTCATCAAGAGGTCCAGCATCAGGCTGGCCAGGTCATCGGCCAGCGGCTCGGCCAGCGGGTCTTTTTCCTGGTTGACCATTTTGCGGTAGCTGCCGCATTCGGTGCAGGTCTCCGCCAGCACCACATCCTTGCCGCCTTCCAGGCCCTGGTAGCGCACGCCCTTGGTTGATTCGCAGTGGCTGCACTTGATGCGCACCATATGCCATTCGGTGGCGCAGCAGCCGCAGTGCAGGTAGCGGTGGCCAGCCATCTTGCCGCCAATGCGCACCACGCCCGCCACGGGCTCGGTGGCGCAGACCGGGCAGATGGTGGCAGGGTCGGTAAAGGGGATGTCGGTCAGACGCAGCTGGCTGGCGCGGGTGGCAAACACCACCTGCAAAGCGGCCATCACAAAGGGCGCCAGGCCCACATCGCGTGCAGCCAGCTCCTTGGTCAGCAGGCGCTTGGCCAGCGCATTGCGGTCATCGGTATTGCAGCGCTGTAGCTCGGCAATCAGCGGTTGCAAAGCCTCGGGCAGGCCATCGGCACTGGCCAGCTGGCCGAGCATGCCGTCCAGCACCTGGTGCCAGATCGGATCCAGGTGGTCAGCGGCGGGCAAGAGTGGCGAGGAGAATTGCTGGGCCTGGGCAATGGCTGCTGCATCCGGTGCAGCCACCTGCAGGCCTTGGGCTGCCTTGTGCTGGGCTTGTACCAGGTTGGCGATGAACAGCAGGTAGTCGGCAATCGGGTTGCCGTCAGCCAGCTGGCGGATGCGCTGGGCACGGTCAAGGAACAGACTGCTGGTGTTGGGCAGCAGCACGCGTGGAAAACTGGTGTGGTCGAGCGACTCGATCTCACCGGGTTGAAGAATGCGTTGCATACGGGGATTTTCTCAAAAATCAACGCCGATAGTCCGGTCGGGGCTATCGGCGTTGGGGAGGAGGAGACAGGGCCAGCCTGGGGCGGGGTGGGTGCTGACAATGTGCACTCGGCTGGGGCCTTTGAGCCCCGCCCGAGCGCAGCGCATCAGGCGCCGTGTTTGTGGCTGGCCTGCTTGTCCATGTCCGTCGTATCGCCCGTCATGCGGCGGTACCACAGCGGGTGGTGGAAGCGGGCCCAGGCGCGGGTGACCGTGCCGCGCGTCATTGCGCGGATGGTGCCCTTGGTCCAGATGGCGGCGTAGATGTGGGCGATGATCAGACCGATCAGGCCAAAGGCCGACACGGCATGCAGCAGCGCCGCAGCGCGCACCACGTCCACCGGCAGGTTCCACCAGGCGCGCCACATCAGCACGCCGGTCACCAACAGGCCCGCCATGCACAGCACCAGCATCCAGAACAGCACTTTCTGGCCGCCGTTGTACTTGTCCACAGGCGGCATTTTCTCGTGCTCGCCGTTGACCAGCGCGGGCACGTTCTTGAGCCACTCCACATCGTTCTTGCGAATGATGTTGAGCTGCCAGAAGCGGAAGAACATCAGCACAAAGCCGACGGTCATCACCAAACCGATGTAGGGGTGCAGGATGCGGGTCCAGGGTCCGCCACCAAACAGGTTCGTCATGAAGAAGAACGAGGGGTGGAAGAACGCCAGGCCCGACAAGGCCAGCAGCACAAAGCTGATCGCCACCACCCAGTGGTTGGCGCGCTCGCCAGCGGTGTAGCGCTGGATATCACGGGTCTTGCTTGTCATCGTCCAGACTCCTCGTGGTGGTCGGCGCCCTTGTCCGCGCGCGCCTTGGCGGCTTCTTCCTCTTCCAGCTCCTCGGGCACTTCAAGCGGGCCCTTGGTGATGTAGTGGAAGAAGCTGCCGACAGCGGCAACACCCAAGGCCGCCAGCGCCAGTGGCTTGGCCACGCCCTTCCACAGGCTCACCATGGGGCTGATCGATGGATCATCGGGCAGGCCGTGGTAGAGCGAGGGCTTGTCGCCATGGTGCAGCACATACATCACGTGGGTGCCGCCCACGCCTTGCGGATCGTAGAGGCCGGCCTTGTCAAAGCCGCGCTCCTTCAGATCGACAATGCGCTCCTCGGCACGCTCTTGCATGGCGGTCTTGGTGCCAAACATGATGGCGCCGGTGGGGCAGGTCTTGACGCAGGCCGGCTCTTGGCCGACAGCCACGCGGTCCGAGCACAGCGTGCACTTGTAGGCCTTGTGGTCCTTTTTGGAGATGCGCGGAATGTTGAACGGGCAGCCGGTCACGCAGTAGCCGCAGCCCACGCAGTGTTCCTCCTGGAAGTCCACGATGCCGTTGGTGTACTGCAAGATGGCACCGGGAGACGGGCAGGCCTTGAGGCAGCCCGGGTCTTCGCAGTGCATGCAGCCGTCCTTGCGGATCAGCCATTCCAGGTTGCCGGTGGCTTCGTTTTCGTACTCGGTGAACCGCATCACGGTCCAGGAGTTGGCCGTCAGGTCGGTCGGGTTGTCGTACACCCCGGCCGCTGCCGTACCCACATCGTCACGCAGATCGTTCCACTCCATGCAGGCGGTTTGGCAAGCCTTGCAGCCGATGCACTTGGAGACATCGATCAGCTTGGCCACCTCACCGCCATGCGGGCTGCGCACGCTGGGCGATGGGGTGGTGGTGGCGGAGCGGCGCTTGATATCCAATGATTGAAGAGATGACATCGCTGCTCCTTAGATCTTCTCGACCTTCACCAGGAAGGTCTTGAACTCTGGCGTGTTGCTGTTGCCATCACCCACAAACGGGGTGAGGGTGTTGGCGAGGAAGCCAGGCTTGGTCAGGCCCTTGAAGCCCCAGTGGATAGGAATACCCACGTGGTGCACCGTCTTGCCTTCGATCTGCATGGGCTTGATGCGCTTGGTCACCACCGCAGCGGCCTTGATGTAGCCACGCTTGGAGCTGACCTTGACCATCGCGCCCGTGGCAATGCCGATCTCCTTGGCCAGCGCCTCGCCGATCTCGACGAACTGCTCGGGCTGGATGATGGAGTTGAGCAACGCGTGCTTGGTCCAGTAGTGGAAGTGCTCCGTCAAACGGTAGGTCGTGCCCACATGCGGGAACTCGTCCGCCTTGCCGAAGGTCTCCCAGATGGCCGGGAAGACGCGGGCGGCAGGGTTGCTGACGGCCTTGTCGTTCTTCGGGTACATCGGGTTGTAGCCCAGCGGGTTGTCGAATGCCTCGTAGTGGGTCGGGAACGGGCCTTCGTTCATGCCCTTGCGGGCAAAGAAGCGTGCCACCCCTTCCGGGTTCATGATGAACGGGCCGGTACCGGTTTCGGGCTTGATGGTCGCGCCGTAGTCGGGCACGTCCGCACCCCCCCAGGTCTTGCCGTTCCACTGCACCAGCGGGCGGTTGGGGTTGAAAGGCTTGCCTTCCAAGTCAGCCGATGCGCGGTTGTACAGCACGCGGCGGTTGGCCGGCCAGGCCCAGGCCCAGTTCAGCGTGTTGCCGATACCGGTTGGGTCGCTGTTGTCGCGGCGGCCCATCTGGTTGCCCGCTTCGGTCCAGCTGCCCGCCCAGATCCAGCAGCCACTCATCGTGGAGCCATCGTCGCGCAGCTCGCCAAAACCAGACAGCTGCTGGCCGGCAGGGCGCAAGACCTTGCCATCGGGCGCCGTCAGGTCCGCCAGTGCGCGGCCGTTGTACTCCTTGGCAATCTCTTCGGACGAAGGGTGCGCCGGCTGTGCATAAGGCCACCACAGGTTCTGGATCGGATCGGGGAACTTGCCGCCGTCCTTCTGGTAGGCCGCCTTCATGCGCAGGTGCAGCGCCGACATGATCGCGATGTCGGTCTTGGCTTCACCGGGCGGCTCGGAGGCCTTCCAGTGCCACTGCAGCACACGCGAGGAGCTCACGACCGCGCCATCTTCTTCAGCGAAGCAGGTGGTGGGCAGGCGGAACACCTCGGTCTGCACCGATGCGGTGTCGATGTCGTTGTACTCGCCGTAGTTCTTCCAGAACTCCGAGGTCTCGGTGGCCAGCGGGTCCATGACGACCAGGAACTTGAGCTTGGCCAGCCCGTCGCGCACGCGGCTCTTGTTGGACAGCGCCGCCAGCGGGTTGAAGCCCTGGGCGATGTAGCCGTTGACCTTGCCTTCGTTCATCAGCTCGAAGATCTGCAGCATGTCGTACTGCTTGTCGAGCTTGGGCAGGTAGTCGTAGCCCCAGTTGTTTTCCTTGGTGGCAGCCGGTCCCCAGAAGGCCTTCATCAGGCTCACATGGAACTTGGGGTAGTTCTGCCAGTAGCTCATCTGGTTGGCACGCAAAGGCTTTTGCGTACGCGCGTCGATGTACTTCTGGTAGTCCTGCTCGCCCTGGTTGGCCAGTGTCAGGTAGCCGGGCAGCGCGTTGGACAGCAGGCCCAGGTCGGTCAGACCCTGGATGTTGGAGTGACCGCGCAAAGCGTTCATGCCACCACCGGCCACACCGATGTTGCCCAGGAGCAGCTGCACCATGGCGCCGGTACGCAGAATCTGCGCGCCGGTCGAGTGCTGGGTCCAGCCCAGTGCGTACAGGATGGTCGCCGCGCGGCCAGCCTCTGCGGTCGATGCGAGCTTTTCGCAGACATGCAGGAACTTGGCCTGGGGCGTGCCGCAGACGCTCTCGACCTTCTCAGGCGTGTAGCTGGCGTAATGGCGCTTGAGCCATTGGTAGACGCAGCGCGGGTGCTGCAGGCTTGGGTCGGTCTTGACGTAACCGTCCTCGCCCAGTTCGTAGTCCCAGCTGGCCTTGTCGTAGGTGCGCTTTTCCGGGTTGTAGCCCGAGAAGATGCCTTCGTCGAACGCAAAGTCTTCCCGCACGATGAACGTGAAGTCGGTGTAGTTGCGCACGTACTCGTGGTGGATCTTGTCGTTGGTCAGCAGGTAGTTGATGACGCCGCCGAGAAACACAATGTCCGAACCGGAGCGAATAGGGGCGTAGAAATCCGCCACCGAAGCCGAGCGGTTAAAGCGCGGGTCGACCACCATGAAGTGCGCCTTGTTGTGCTCCTTCGCCTCGGTCACCCATTTGAAGCCGCAAGGGTGGGCTTCAGCGGCATTGCCGCCCATGATCAAAATAACGTCCGCGTTCTTGATGTCGACCCAATGGTTCGTCATCGCTCCACGGCCAAACGTCGGGGCAAGACCTGCCACCGTCGGGCCGTGTCAGACACGGGCTTGGTTGTCGAACGCCAACATGCCCCAAGAGCGGGCCACTTTGTAGGTGATGTAACCGGCCTCGTTGCTGGAAGCCGATGCGGCCAGCATGCCGGTCGAGGTCCAACGGTTCACCGTCAGGCCATCATCGGTCTTCTCCAGGAAGTTCGCGTCGCGATCGTCCTTGAGCAGCTTGGTAATGCGGGTCAGCGCCTCATCCCAGGACAGGCGCTTCCACTCATCAGAGCCGGGCGCGCGGTATTCGGGGTAGAGCAGGCGGTTGGGGCTGTGGACGATGTCCAGCAGCGACGCGCCCTTGGGGCACAAGGTGCCACGGTTGACGGGATGGTCGGGGTCGCCTTCGACGTGGATCACCGAGAGTTTGGCGTTCTTGCCGCCATCGCCCAGCGAGTACATCAAAATGCCGCAGCCAACAGAGCAATACGTGCAGGTTTGCCGTGTCACTGTGCTGCCGACCAGTTTGTACTGACGGACTCCAGCAAGCGCGGTGGCGGGCGAGAAGCCCATCACTGCCAGGCTGGAACCCGCCAGAGTCGAACCAGTCACTTTCATGAACTGGCGTCTGGAGAATTGCACCATGGGGGTGTCCTTTCAATGAAGGATGCTTGTTTTCTATGCTTACGACACAAATTGTAGTCTTCTCCCTCTGAAAGCAGAATAGTTGGGCATTCGGGGTATTCAGCACGTTTGACAAATTGGTAAAAATGCGAGAAAAGCCGTGTCTCAGCGACAAATACCAATACATTTCACAAGCTTGCATGAAACTGTGAATAATATGCTTCATGAATTTTTTGCTGCCTGAACCCAAGGGGGAGACCATGCACCACCACGACACGGCTGCGCGCCGGCCATTTTTGCTCTGGGCGCTGTCGGCATCGGCGCTGCTGGCCGGTTGTGGTTCCTCACCGCCGCGCACGGCACGGCAAGAGGGCAGCCAGCGCACGGCCGGTGGTTTGGGCGCCTCTCCACGCGTGGACACGGGCGTGGTGCCCGTCAACCTGGGGCTGAGCGGCGAGCTGCGCGAGGCGCTCTATGCGCGGGTCATGCTGGTGGTCAACACGCCCTATACCTATGGCGGCAACACACCGGAAGGCGGCTTTGACTGCAGCGGCCTGATCCAGTACGCGATCCAGGGCATTACCACGCGGCGGCTGCCGCGCACCACCGCGCAGTGGGCGGGGGTGAGTGCCGAGATCGAACGGGGTGATCTGCAGCGCGGCGATTTTGTGTTCTTCAACACCATGGGCGCGCGCTATTCGCACATGGGCATTTATGCGGGCAACAACCAGTTTGTGCATGCGCCATCGAGCGGCGGAGTAGTCAAAACCGTGAGCCTGGCCAACCCCTATTTCTCGCGCCGATTTACTGAAGCCCGCACCATATTTGACGCTTGATAATATTCAAGGCGCAGATATCCGGATGAATCGTGGCCAAGAAGTAAGCAGGCATTTGCCAATGCATTGGCCAAGATCAAGGCCAGGCGTAAGCACCCCAGGGGTGCGAGGCATCCTCTAGCCAGCGCT
This sequence comes from Comamonas sp. BIGb0152, assembly GCF_024809975.1. Lineage (GTDB taxonomy): Bacteria > Pseudomonadota > Gammaproteobacteria > Burkholderiales > Burkholderiaceae_C > Comamonas. Next base: position 16,352 of record NZ_JANUDY010000004.1, on the reverse strand, counting down.
GCAGCTCCTCGGGGCTGATGGCGCGGCCCAGCGCATCGGACCGGCCCTTGGCCACCCATTGCGCACGGCCCTGTGCATAGGCCTCAGCAAACGTCTCCCAACTGGTAAAGCAATCGCGGGCCCGCGCGGCATTGAGCTGTAGCAGCTGCCACTGCTGTTCGGGGCTGAGCCAGCCAAGCATGGCGGCAGTGCGCACAAAAAAGCAGGTACGCACGCAGGCAAAGGCCATCGCGGCGCGGGCATCGTCACCGGCTTGCAGGCGCTCCACATCTAGGCACCACCAGCGCGTGCGCAAACGCTCGGGCAATTGTTCGCGCACCTTGGCATCGTCCAGATCGGTGCGCAGCCCAAAGGCATGCAAGGCCATGGGCCGCAACGATGCCGCCAGGCTGGTGGTGGGCGAGGGCATATCGCTGTCGGCAAACCCGCCTTTGAGCGCATGGAAGGCCATGGGGTGTGCCAAAGCCAGGGCCCAGTTCTGCTCGGGCGTGAGCAGGTAGTGCGCGACGGGTGCCGAGGCTGCAGATGCGGTGCTGCCCCATTGCCGGCGAAAAGCCCGGATGCATTGCCACACCAGGCCCAGCCCCAGCAGAGCGACGACGATCTGCATCATGGCGGCATCTCCTCCATCCCCGGCCTCGCACCCCGGTGCATTTTGGGCGGCGCTTTGCCGGCTTGCTCCAGGCTGAAGGCGAGCGCGGGCGGCAGGCTCTGGCCTGCGAGCAGGCTGCTGTCATGCGCTGCCACCAGCCATTGCACCAGTGGTGATGCCTGGGGAATATGGGCCAGCAGCCGGGGCTGGCGTTGCCAGATCTGCAAATGCTCGGCCTCGCTGCGCAAGGTTTCGACCGCATGCCAGCCCGGTGTGGTGCCGGTGGTGCGCAGCAGGCGCATGCCCAGGGCATCGTCGGGTGTGTCTTCGCTGGTGTTCAGCTGGTTCAAAAAGGCGATGACATCGGCGCGGTAGCGGTCAATCGGCGGGCGGTTTTGCTTGCCCTTGATCTGGTCGATGCGCAAGCGCCCATCGGCCTGCAACCAGGCATTGATGGTGATGCGCGGCTGGCCCTGTCCGGTGCGGTAGCTGAAGATGCGCATGCGGCCTTGCTCGCAGCCCACGGCATAGTGCTCGCCATAGCCGCCGCTGAGCTGGCGGCGGTTGGCAAACTGGCCCAGGCAGTGGCGCATCATCTGGCTTTCATAAGCCATCTCTTCGCGCAGCACGCCGCTGCCGGGCAGCAGCTCGACAAATGCCCCCTGGCTGCCCTGCCACACCGCTTGGATGGCCAGGGGCTGGTGCTGGCGCCAACCCGCCAGCTGCTGGGCTTCGAAGGCCTGGTGCTCCTGCGCCCAGCGCTCCAGGGCTTGCGGGCAGTTGATGCGCGCGAGCTTGCCCTCTAGCGAGGTGCCCTGGCGCGATTGCAAAAACTCCAAAAGCTGGCGCTCCAGCGCCAGCACGCTCTCATGGGCTGGGCTGATCCACCACAGCAGGGGCGCGCTTGGCGCTGGCTCGGGGCCAGCCTTGCGCGCCAGCAGGGCCAGCGCCCAGGCAGGCGCGCCAGCGGCGTAGCGCTGCTGCAATGCGTCGGTGGTGGTGATGGCCTGCACCGCCTCGGGTGGCGAATGGAAGTTGCCCACCAGGTAGCGGTAGAAATGGTTGTGCAGCCAGGCGGCAATCTCGGGGCTGTCGCCGCGCGCGCGGCTGCGTGCGCTGATGTGGGCCTTGAGCTCGGGCGCATTGACCACATTGCGCGCCAGGTACACCGTGCTGCTGCGTATGGACATGGCTACCAGAACTTCCACCAGGGTTTGCTGCCAGCCGCGCCCGGCACCGTGGTGATCAGCTGGGCATTGAGCTTGTCGATGCTGCTTTGCAGCTTCTCCCGCTCGGCCGCGTCATCGCCTGGAGGGCAGGCCAGCGCCTCCTGGTAGATCTGCATGGCTTGCTGGTCCGTGCCCGAGGTCTGCATGGCATCGCCGGCGCGGCGCAGCAGGTAGGGGTTTTGGCGCTGGTACAGCTCGGGCAACAGGGCCTGCAGGCGCGGCAGCACCTCGGCGCCGTGGGTGGCCGAGTAGTAGTCCAGCTGGTTGAGCAGGCTGCGCAAATAGTCATAGCGCTCGTGGCGCTGCTCGTCTTCATCAAGCTGGCTCCACCACTCGTCCAGGCGCTCCAGCCAGATGCTGTTCTCCACATTGCGGTCTTGCTGGTAGAGCGCATAGGCGACCTTGGGGAAGTAATCGCAAGGGCTGTGGCGGCTGTAGCCGTTGTCCCGGCTGTAGTGCCACAGCTGCTCGGCAGCAGCAATGAGCTGCGCGTAGTTGTCGCTGTCGATATGGGTGGAGACGATGCCGTTGTAGTGCTCGGCAAAGGGGCTGGTCGCAATGCCTTTGGCATGCAGGGCCAGCGCGCCATCGTAGTTTTCGTCGTTATAGCGGTACTTGATGGCCAGGTTGTTGCACAGCATCGAGTAGTCGTGCAGATTGCCATCTTTGTAGCTGCCCTGGCCGGTGGCAAACCAGTGCTCAAAGCGGGCCTGGCCGGTCTCGTAGTAGTGCTTGATCCAGCGCAGCAGCTCGTCATAGGGCCAGTCGGCGGGCAGCGCGTCGCCTTCCATGCCGATGGCTTTCATCAGCGCTTCGTCATCGTCCAGCTGCACGCCCATCGCATAGCACCAGCTGCCACTGTCGCAACGGATATAGGCCGACTGCAGCGCGCTGGCCAGGCCGGCCACACGGGCGCGGCAGACAAACAGGCGGTAGGCCAGCTCGCCATTGGCGTATTGGGGGCGTTCGGCCAGGGTTTCGAGCAGCGGCAAGGCCTGCGCATAGTCCTGCTGCTCGAACAAATGGTTGCCCTGCAGCAGGCGCCACATCGGGTGGTTGAGCGACTGCTGCTGCACGGTGGCGCTGTAGTGCGCAAAGGCCTGCTCGGCATCCATGTCGGCGGGCAAAAATTCGGCCAGATCTTCATCCTGGCTGGCGGCCATCAGGCACAAGGCCCAGTAGGGCGCGCCGGCCGATTCGCCCAAATGGGCCAGCGCCTGGCGGCAGGCGGCTTCGCGCGAAGCGGGGCGGCTGTGCAAGGTGCTCTCAAAGCACAGGTGGGCCGCCTCGGGCAGGCGGGCGGCTTGCACCAGCCAGTCGATCAGCTGCGCGCTGCTGCCGTCATCGCTGTCGCGCACCAGCGCGAAGCGGCCTTCCTGGCCCTTGGCGATGGCGGCATCGATGGCGCCTTGCTGGTAGAGGCTGCCGGCGGCCAGGCGTGCCAGCTGGGCCCGGGTGTCGCGCCAGGCGGCGGGCGAGGCGGTGCTGGGCAGGCTGGCCAGGGTCAGCTCGCTGTGCTGCGCCAGCGCATCGGGGGCCAGTGCAATGATGTCCTCGCCCAGGCTCAGCCAGTCATCGGTGTCGATGTCCTGGCCCGCTGCTGCGTGCTGGAGTTTTTGCAGCGCGTAGTGGCCCAGATCACGGGCCGCGCCGGGGTTGCCTTTGGCCGCTTCGATGCGGCCCAGGCGGGTGGCCAGCACCGCATCATCCCAGGCTCTGAGGTGGGCGCGATCGGCCTGCTGGCTTTTGTACTGGTGCTGTTTGCGGTAGATCTGCTCTTGCAGATCCAGGGCCTGGGCCTGGTGGGCATGGCGTGCCAGATGCCGCCAGGCGCGGTCCGGGTCGCCCTGGTCACCGGCCTGGTCCACCGCTGCGATGGCGTTTTCGACCACGGTGCGGTACTGTCCCGCTGGCAGTTCGGCCACATCCTCGGCGGCATCGGCCTGCATCATCGCCATGGTCAGGGTGGCATCGCGCTGGGCCTGGGGTGCCAGGTCCTGCAAGAGGCGGGCCTGGTGCTGCTGCACGGCGGCCAGCGCCTGCGCGGGCTGGCCCGCCATGCTCCACAGCCGGTAGAGGCGGCGCAACTGGTCCAGGTCATCGGGCTGCAAGCTGCGCGAGGCCAGTTGCTCGGCGGCCGCCGCCTGACGCGCCGACCATTCCTGCGTCTCATCATCGGCGTCAAAAAAGGCTTCTACATGGTCCAGGAAGGCATCGAGCGCCTCGCTGCGCAGTGCGGTGGTTGGATCGGACGCGGAAGCCATGGTGATGACGCCTTTCTAGTAGTAATGGCGCATCCCTCATGCGCCCCCTGCATGCTAACGGCCCCCAAGGCGGGTATGGCCTTTGTGGGCCACAAAAGCAGGCAACAAGCTATTTTTACCGGCTTTCATCGCCGGTGGCGAGCGCTGCACGGCCTGGCCATTGTCGGGATTCAGTGGGTGATCAGCACCTCGCCGCGCAGCGTGTAAGTCATGGTCTCGGTGATGCGCACATCGACCATCTGGCCGATCAGGCGTTCCTGGCCGGGGAAGTTGACCACGCGGTTGCACTCGGTGCGGCCCATCAGCTCGCCGTTGTCGCGCTTGGACTTGCCTTCCACCAAGAGGCGCTGCACGGTGCCCAGGCGCTCTTCGCTGATGTCCTTGATGTTGGTGTTGATGACGGCCTGCAGCTCTTGCAGACGGCGCAGCTTGACCTCGTAAGGCGTGTCGTCGGGCAGGTTGGCGGCCGGTGTGCCGGGACGGGGGCTGAAGATGAAGCTGAAGGAGTTGTCAAAGCGCACGTCATGGATGAGCTTCATCATCTTTTGGAAGTCTTCGTCGGTCTCGCCGGGGAAGCCCACGATAAAGTCGCTGCTCATCGCCAAATCGGGGCGGATGGCGCGCAGTTTGCGGACCGTGCTCTTGTACTCCATGGCGGTGTAGCCGCGCTTCATCGCCATCAAAATCCGGTCGCTGCCGTGTTGCACCGGCAGGTGCAGGTGCGATACCAGCTTGGGGAGCTTGGCATAGGCCTCGATCAGGCGGGGCGTGAACTCGTTGGGATGGCTGGTGGTGTAGCGGATGCGCTCGATGCCAGGGATCTCGGACACATATTCGAGCAGCAGCGCGAAATCGGCGATCTCGGCCGTATCGCCCATCTTGCCCAGGTAGGCATTCACGTTCTGGCCCAGCAAGGTGATTTCCTTGACGCCTTGCTCGGCCAGGCCCGCCACTTCGACCAGCACGTCCTCAAACGGGCGGCTCACCTCTTCGCCCCGGGTGTAGGGCACGACGCAGTAGCTGCAGTACTTGGAGCAGCCTTCCATGATCGAGACAAAGGCCGATGCGCCTTCGACGCGGGCCGGCGGCAGGTGGTCGAACTTCTCGATCTCGGGGAAGGAGATGTCGACCTGCGGCTTGGCCTTGGCCGCGCGGGCATTGAGCAGCTCGGGCAGGCGGTGCAGCGTCTGCGGGCCAAACACCACATCCACATAGGGTGCGCGCTTGATGATTTCGGCGCCTTCCTGGCTGGCCACGCAGCCGCCGACGCCAATCAGCACGCCCTTTTCCTTGAGGTGCTTGACGCGGCCCAGGTCGGAGAACACCTTTTCCTGCGCTTTTTCGCGCACCGAGCAGGTATTGAACAGGATCAGGTCGGCCTCTTCCATGTCCTGGGTGGGCTCATAGCCCTGGGCGGCGCCCAGCACATCCGCCATCTTGTCCGAGTCGTACTCGTTCATCTGGCAGCCGAAGGTTTTGATAAATACTTTTTTGGACATGGTGCAAATCTCGTGGGGACCCAGGGGCTGCGAAGGCAGGCCCTGGGTGGAATACGGCAATACGGCAGAAATCCAGGCGCCTCGCGGGCGCACTGCTGCCAGGGGGAATGCGCAGGTCATCCTGCAGCGCCTGACCGGAGTTGGTCAGACCGCGCTGCTGCGCCCGGGCGTTTTATTTAAAGAGTCCGCTCCAGAAGCCGTTGTCGGCGCGGTCGCGTTTGAGGGCGGCTTCATCGCTGTTCAAGATCCAGGCGGCATGCACGCGGCCGCTGCTTTTCTCGATCACATAGTTCACCGTCAGCTTCTGGCCCAGTACGGTGTTGGGGCGCAGCGTGGTGTTTTGCGGGTTGTAGAGCTTGAAGGCTGGCGCCAGCAGCAGTGCCTGGTTGTCGATGGTCGCCTCGGTCGGGCTGGTGACCACCAGATTGCCACGCAGGGCCTGGGGCGGAAAGGCGCGAACCGGCCCCTGGAAGGGGGCAAAGGTGGCGGTCTGGGCCAGGCTGGGCAGGGCGCTGATGCCGCCCAGCGCAAGGGCCAGAGCGGCGAGGCTGGCGCGGGTGGCGCGTCGCAGGCGGTGTGGGTGGGTGTGGGGTGTTGTGCAGCGGTTCATGGTGTATATCCAGGGGCTGAAGGCCGCATTCTACAAACACTGGGGGTGCCGCAGTCCGGCACTGGGGCTTGGTCGATGGGCGACGCGCCGCAGGCGGTTGGCTAGCGCGCGGCCGCCTTGGTGCTGATAAGGAGGCCCGCCAGCACCAGGGCCATGGCCGCCAGCAGCGCGGTGGACGGCATGCGCTGGTGCAGGGCCAGCTCCAAGAGGGCGGCGGTGACGGGGCCCAAGGCCTGGAAGGCAATCACCATGGAGGCCTCCAGCCGGCCCAGCGCCCAGAGCAGGCAAAAATAACCCAGGCCGCTTGACAGGCCGATGAAGACCATATGGCCCCATTGCCCTGCAGAGAACACCGGCAGCAGCGGCTGGCCTTGCAGTGCGCAGTACAGCGCCAGAAACAGCACCGCTGCCGCCATCGCCAGGCCACTGGTGGGCAGCGCCGGGTAGCGCCGCATATAGGGGCCGTAGAGGATGCTGGTGGCAGCCCCCACCAGGGTGGCTGCCAGCAAGGCGGCCATGCCTGAACCGCCCAGCAGGCCCAGGCCGCCAGCGCCGCCCAAGCCGCTGGCAGCGCGCGTGCTGCCAATCAGCAGCACGGCGACGCCGCCCACCGCCAACACCAGGCCCGCCAGCCTGCGGGGGCTGAAGGTTTCGCGCCCTGTGAGGGCCGCCAGGCACCAGGTAAACAGCGGCATGGTGGCAAACACCAGGGCACAGGTCGATGCGGGCAGGCGCGCCAGCGCATGGTTGAGCAGCAATATCAGCACGGCAAACTGCGCCACACCGAGCAAGGCAATGGCCAGTGCATCGCGGGCGCGGTAGCGTGGCCAGGTCGCCAGAAGGGCCGGGACTGCCAGCATCGCCAGCCCAATGGCATAGCGCAAAAACGCCAGGCTGGCCGGTGAGGCGGCGGACGATAGCGCGCTGGTGGAGACCATGGCCGCACCCACCAGCATGCCGGTGGTGGCCGCTGCCCACAGCGCGGGCTGGCGGGCGTGCATAGCCTAGGCGCCGTGCAGGCGGCGGCTGAACTGCTGCTCCACCACCGTCGATCCCCATTGCTGGCCGGCCTCCTCATGCACCAGCGCAAAGCCCAGGGATTCGTAGAGCTTGCGGGCGGCGTCCAGCCCTTGGAAGGTCCACAGCTCGGTGCTGGCAAAGCTGCGCTGGTCGCAAAAAGCCATAGCCTGCGCCAGCAGTTGGCGGCCCACGCCGCCGCCTCGGCAGCCATCATCCAGAATGAACCAGCGCAGGTGGGCCTGGTTGTTGCCCAGGTCCTGGCCGTCAATGGCGACGGAGCCAACGATGCGGTCGTTGTGCAAGGCGGTCCAGACCTGGTTGCAGGGCTCACCCAGGCGGCCGCTGAACTCGGCAATGCCCGAGGCCACCTGGCTTTCAAAAAACGCGCCAAAGCCCCAGTGCTTGGCATAGAAAACGGCATGCATCTCCGCTACACGGCCGATCAGACCTGGGCGGTAGCCGCTGTGGATCTGGATGCTGCTGGTGGCTGCGTTGGCGGAGGATGTCTGGCCGGCAGTGCTGCCCAGCCGGTGCGCCTGCAAGGCCTGCGCGTAGGCGGTCAATCCTTGCGCCACGGCTTGCTGCAACGATGGGTTGAGCTGCGCCAGCGCGCTGCGCACCTGCGTCTGGCCGAAGGCGTGAATGCCCGCTACCCGGCGCTGGCCCTGGGTGGTCAGCAGCAACTGCTTGGCACGCGCATCATCGGCGCAAGGCTGCTCTTGCAGCTCGCCGTTGTTGATGAGCTTGGCCACCATACGGCTGATGCTGGATTTGTCCAGCCCCAAACATTCGGCCAGCTGTGCCGCCGTGGTGCTGCCCTGTGCATCGATCTCCAGCAAGGCATGGACGGCGGACGCGGAATAGGGCGTAGCCGCCAAGGTGCTGGCCATAAATCCCAGCTCCCGCACCATGGCGCGGGAGGCGCTGCGGATGTCGTTGACCAAGGGGGTATCGGCTGCCATGGTGCGCTCCAGTAGTTGGTTGCAATATACATCCATATGGTTGTGTAATGCAACTTTTTGGGAGGGCCGCCATGGCCGCAACGCCTCAAGGTGGTTTATGCGGCGTCGAGCCGGTAGCTGGATACCGCCAGCCCGCCCATGAAAGCCTCCTCGTGGTAGACGCGTACGGCGCGGTCCGCCTCGGCGGCGCCGACCGCCACCATCAGCGGCAGCAGATGCTCTTCGCGCGGATGGGCGATGCGTGCGGCAGGGGCGTCTTCCCAGTCCAGCAGCCGCTGGCTGCGGGTGGCGCTGTCGCCTTGCAGCATGGTCTCGGCCAGCCAGTCATCAAAGGCTTTGGCAGGCACCCGAGCCTGGGGCCCGAAGGCGCGCAGGTTGTGGTACGACAGCCCGCTGCCGATGATCAGCACCTCCTCATCGCGCAAAGGAGCCAGCGCCCGGCCCAGCGCCAGGTGCTCGGCAGGGTCCAGGCCCCGGCGCAGCGAGAGCTGCACGACCGGCACCTGGGCATCGGGGTAGATGGCGGCCATCGGCGAGAACATGCCATGGTCGTAGCCGCGCTCGGCATCAGCCTGAACGGCAATGCCGGCCTGGCCCAGCAGGCCAGCCACCCGCTCGGCCAGCGCAGGCAATCCCGGCGAGCGGTAGTGGATCTGGTAGGTATGGGCCGGAAAACCGCCGTAGTCATAAATCATGCCGGGCTGCGGCGTGGACTGCACGGTAAACGTATCGGCTTCCCAGTGGGCAGACACCATCAGGATGGCACGGGGTGTGCGGCCGATCTGGCGCGGCATATCGGCCAGTGAGGCCGCCAGCTGCGCATAGTGGTCGTGCATCTCGGGCATCCAGGGCCAGGGGCCGCCGCCGTGCGAGATGAAGTACACGGGCAGGCGGCTGCCGCTGGTGTTCGTGGTATTGGTGGGGGCGGTGGGGGTGGTCGTGGTGGTCATGCTGAAAACTCCTTGTCTCCAATGTAGTAGCTGCCTAAAAGGAAACCAAGTGGCTAAAATGCAGCAATTGATTTCCTATTGAGAAACTATGGACCAGCTCACCAGCATGCAGGTGTTCCAGGCGGTGGTGGACAACGGCAGCTTTGCCCAGGCCGGCGAGCGCCTGGGCATCTCGGCGCCGATGGTCAGCAAGCATGTGGCCCAGCTGGAGCAGCGCCTGGGCGCGCGCCTGCTCAACCGCAGCAGCCGCCATGTCAGCCTGACCGAGGCGGGCCAGCGCTGGTACGCCCAAAGCAGCCTGGCGCTGGAGATGCTGGATGCCGCTGCCCAGGAGATCGGCCAGCACAACCAGGCCCCCAGTGGCCAGCTCAAGATCAGTGCGCCGGTGTGGTGCGCCACCCCGCAGATGGCGCGCATTCTGGCGCGCTACCGCGCCCGTTATCCGCAGGTGCTGGTCGACATCCACCTGGACAACCACAAGATCGATCTGGCCACCGCCGGCTACGACATGGCCTTGCGGGCCTCGTCTGACCCCGCCCCGCATTTGATTGCCCGCCCGCTGTGCCAGGTGCCGTTCTACCTGGTGGCCACGCCCGCTTACCTGCAGCACGCAGGCCAGCCCCGGCAGCCAGCGGACCTGGCCCAGCACCCTGCCGTGCTGCCCAGCTATGTATCGATCAGCCCCCTACAGCTGAGCCAGGCCGGAGGCCGCAGTGCGCCGCTGCATTTGCAGCCGGCCCTGCTGTCCGATGATTCCAACCTCAGCCTGCATGCGGTGCGTGCCGGCATGGGCCTGGGGTTTTTGCCATCTTGGTTGGTGGAGGACGATCTGCGCAGCGGCCAGCTGCAGCGCGTGTTGCCCCAGTGGGAGGCACTGACGGTCACCCTGTATGCCATCTACACCAGCCGGCGCTACCTGGCGCCCAAGGTGCGCAGCTTTATCGATTGTCTGTCGCAGGAGCTGGGTGGTGCGGCCAGTGGCCCGGAGGCCTAAGTGGCGCGGCGGAAGGTGAGGTTGATACGCACCCCATCCAACAAGGGGTGCGCCACCGGGCTGATGGCATCGCGCACCGGCATCACCCCGTGGAAGCGCATGCGGTCCACACCGCCCCAGACGACCACATCGCCATGCTGCAGCGGCAGCTTTTGCGTGGCATCGGCGCGGCTGTCGCCACCCCAGAGGAAGGTGGCGGGCAGGCCCAGTGATACTGACACGATCGGATGGTTGGCGTCGCCTTCGTCCTGGTGCAGGGTCAGGCGCGTGCCGACGGTGTAGCGGTTGATCAGGCAGGCATTGGGGGCAAACGGGGGCAGCTCCGCTGCTTCTGCGGCCTGGGCGGCCAGCGCTTCAAAAGCCTCGGGCATGGGTGGCCAAGCGTGGCCGCTCAAGGGGTCGGTGGGGGTGTAGCGGTAGCCGTGCTGGTCGCTGTACCAGCCAAAGCCGCCGCAGTTGCTCATGGCCACCTGCATGCTGCGCCCGCCGGGCGTGCGCAAATGCCGAAACGGCGCTTGCTCCGTCATTGCTTGCACTTGGCTGAGCAAGTCCTGCTCCCAGCGCAGTGCAAAGCCGCGCAGCACGCAGGCCTGGCGGCCGATGGCGATGCGCTCCCAGCGTGGATGGCCTGCATCTGCGAGCGGACTGAACAGATCTTGCATGCCGGCTATTGTGCCTGGGGCTTGGCCATGCCGAAAAGAGAAAAACCGCAGTGATTTTGCAATCACTGCGGTTTGAAACCTGGTGGTCGTAGTGGGACTTGAACCTACGACATCAGCATTATGAATGCTGCGCTCTAACCAACTGAGCTATACGACCGGCAGAAGGAAATTATATACCGAAATTTTAGGCTGCCCAAGAATCTGCAAAGTTTTGTGCAAATCACGGTTCTTTGGCCGCGACCGGGCCCGATCAGCTGTTGCTGAACTGGGCTGGGCGCTTGTTGACAAAGGCGTCCATGCCTTCTTTTTGGTCGTTGGTGGCAAACAGCGCGTGGAACAGGCGGCGCTCAAACATCACGCCGTCGTTGAGGCTGCCCTCAAAGGCGCGGTTGACGGATTCCTTGGCGGCCATCACGGCCAGCTGCGAGAAGCCGCTGATGATGATGGCCGCGCCCAGCGCTTCTTCCATCAGCTTGTCCACCGGCACCACGCGGCTGACCAGGCTGGCACGCTCGGCTTCGTCGGCGTTCATCATGCGGCCGGTGAGGGCCATGTCCATGGCCTTGGCCTTGCCCACGGCGCGGGGCAAGCGCTGGGTGCCGCCGGCGCCCGGGATGACGCCCAGCTTGATCTCGGGCTGGCCAAAGCGGGCATTGTCGGCAGCGATGATGAAGTCGCACATCATGGCCAGCTCACAGCCACCACCCAGCGCGTAGCCGCTGACGGCGGCGATCACGGGCTTGCGGATGCTGCGGATCGCTTCCCAGTTGCGGGTGATGTAGTCGCCGCCATAGGCGTCGGCAAAGCTGTACTTGGCCATGGCACCGATGTCGGCGCCAGCGGCAAAGGCTTTTTCGCTGCCGGTGATGACCATGCAGCCAATGTTCTTGTCGAGGTCAAAGGCCTTGAGCGCCTCACCCAGCTCGTTCATCAGCTGGTCGTTGAGCGCGTTCAGCGCTTTGGGGCGGTTGAGGGTGATGATGCCCACCTTCTCGGCTTCGACGCGCACTTCGATCATTTCATAGGCCACGGTCTATCTCCTTGGTTGTTGGGCAGCAGCGGCTTGCTGGTGCCCGCATGTCGACAGGCATCCTACACCAAGCCCACTGCGGCGGCGCAGCAGGCCCAGCAAGATGGCGCTTTTTGGGTGCTGACAGGCGGGCTGGCGCTACCGCTCAGCGGCCATCCAGCCAGAGGTTGGCCAAATTCACATCGGCGACAGCCAAGGTGACGGTGTCGGTCGGGGTGGCAGCTTTTGGGGTTTTTTTGCGGCCTTTGGTGGGTGCCTCTGTGGCGCGCTGGGGCAGCTGTAGTGGCAGGCGCAGCAGGCGCTTGTCGCGGGCCACCAGGGCCAGCACCTGCTGGGCATCACCGGCATACAGCGGCAGGTCATCGAGCTTGTGCAGGCGCCAGCCGTAGCTCTCGGCACTGGCTTGCAGCGGCTCGATGCCGATCCATTCGTCGCCCGCCATCATGCCGGCCGCCTCGGCCGTGCCGCCGCGCAGCACCACCTTGATGCCGATGCCCGCCGCGCCTTCTGCCACGCGCAGGCCCAGCTGCTGGGCGATCTGGGGCGTGTCGGGCTGGCAGTCCACACCATGGGCCTGCAGCAGCGCGGCGACAGGCAGGTCGTGCTTGCCATGCACCCAGGCGCTGATGTCCGCTGCCCAGCTGCGGCCGGTGAGCTCCTGCAGCACATCGCGCAAGTCTTGCTCGCGCATGGGGCCGGCCTTGCAGCGCTTGTACAGCGCGCGCATGACCTGGTCGAGGCCGCTGTGGCCCTCACGGCGCAGGCTCAAATCCAGGCACAGGGCCACCAGCGAGCCCTTGGTGTAGTAGCTGACGGTGGCGTTGGGCGTGTTTTCGTCCTGCCGGTAGTACTTGACCCAGGCGTCAAAGCTGGATTCAGCCAGGCTTTGCAGATGGCGGCCCGGGGTTTGCAGCACCTGGTTGAGGGTTTTGTTGAGCAGCTTGAGGTACTGGCTGTTGTCCAGCAGGCCGGCGCGGCGCAGGATCAGGTCATCGTAGTAGCTGGTAAAGCCCTCGAAGAACCACAGCAGCTCGGTGTAGTTCTCACGTTCGTAGTCGTAGCTGGCCAGCTCCATGGGGCGCAGGCGCTTGACGTTCCAGGTGTGGAAGTACTCGTGGCTGATCAGGCCCAGCAAGGTGATGTAGCCGCTGCTGGCCTTGGCCTCGCCTTTGCGGGGCAGGTCGCGCCGGCTGCAGATCAGCGCGGTGGAGTTCTTATGCTCCAGGCCGCCGTAGTTGTCGTCCATGGCATTGAGCATGAACACATAGCGCTCGAAAGGCGGCTTGCCCCGGGGGTGCCAGAGGCGGATTTCGGTCTCGCAGATCTTTTGCGTATCGGCAATGAGGCGCGCGCCATCAAAGCTGGGCGGAGCGCCGGCCACCACAAAGCGGTGCGCGATGCCGTGGGCGCTGAACTCGGCGCTCCAGAACGGGCCCATCTCCACGGGGCAGTCCACCAACTCGTCGTAGCTGCTGGCGTGGTAGCGGCCAAAGCCTTGGGGGTTGGTGTGCGCAGCCGTAAGGCCGGTGGCCACTTGCCAGTGGGGCTGCTGGGCCGGCGGCTCGATGTGCAGCACCTGCAAGAGCGGCTCGCTGCCATGCACGCGCAGAAAAACGCTGGTGCCATTGAAAAAGCCGCGCTGGCTGTCGAGCCAGGCGGTGCGCACCGAGCTGTCATAGGCGCAGACCTGGTAGCTCAGCGTGAGCGGCTCGCCCGCGCTGCAGTCCACCACCCAGGTGTTCTTGTTCTGCTGCTGGATGTCGACCAACTGCCCGCCCTGGCTGGCGCTCAGGCCCTGCAGGGATTTGGAAAACTCGCGCACCAGGTAGCTGCCGGGTATCCACACCGGCAGCGACAGGCTTTGCATCGCCTTGGGCTGGGGGATATTGAGCACGATCTGGTAGAGGTGGGCATGCAGATCAATGGGCGTGATGGTGTACTGGATGGCATGGGCTGCCACGGCGGGTGCGCTTTGGGTCATAGCCTGCAAGCGTAGCCCCAATTGCATGGGCGGGTGCGGGCCTGGGGAATGGGGGTTAGGGGCCCGCTGCAAAGCTCCCTGCACGGGTCTGAACGCGGACTCGGGCGATCCGCTGCGTTGTCTTTGTTGTTAGTAGCCCGCTATTGACTGCAAAAGACGGCTTGCGTCTTATCCCGATCCGCGCCCATCCCAGTGGGCGAGGGTTTTGCAGAAGATTCCAAGGCGCAAAAAAGGCCCCAAAGGGCCTGAGAAAAAGGGGGGGCAGCGCGCCAAGCTTACTTGATGGCCTTGAGGCGCTTTTCCAGGTCGTCCGAGCCAATGGCGCCGGGGACGCGCGAGCCATCGGCAAAGAAGATCGTCGGCGTGCCGGTGATCTTGTACTTGCGGCCAAATTCCATATTGCGTTGCAGGGCGGTCACATCGCAGCTCGATGGGGCGGCGGGCGAATCGGTGCCCTTGAGCATGTGGCTGGCCCATTCCTTGGACGGGTCCTTGGCGCACCAGATGTTGCGCGACTTCTCGACCGAATCGGGGCTCAGGATGGGGTAGAGGAAGGTGTAGACCGTCACGTCCTTGACGTTTTGCAGGTCCTTCTCAAAGCGCTTGCAGTAGCCGCAGTTCGGGTCTTCAAAGACGGCGATCTTGCGCGAGCCATTGCCCTTGACGGTCTTGATCGCGTCCTTCAGGTTGAGGCTGTTGAAATCAACCGCCGTCAGCTTGTTTATGCGGTCTTCGGTCAGGTTGCGGTGCGCCTGGGTGTCGATCAGCTCGCCCTGGATCAGGTAGTTGCCCTTGGCATCGCTGTAGAACAAATCGGTGCCCACGCGCACTTCATACAGGCCTTGCATGGGTGTGGCGCTGACTTCGTCAATCTTTTGCAGCTGGGGGATACGCTCTGCCAGCGACTTGCGGATCACGTCTTCTTGCGCGCTGGCAGAGAAGCTGGCCGCCAAGGCCGCACTGGCCAACACCGTAGAGAGAATTCGCATGGGAAACCTTTTTTTGAATCTTGATAGTGGAAAGCCTGGGTGTTGGGCAGTCCCCAACGCATGGAAAGCCGCTTGGCGGTACGGCAATGTCCGTCTTGGCGGGAGGCAGTGGCGCTGCAGCCTGGAGGCCTGGGGCAGCGCTAAACCCCCGCAATTATTAACATTTTGGTACTAACAAGCGGCTCCTAGGCCGAACACGGGTTTGTACCAGATGGGCGCTAAAAGTTCACTCCCATGGCCTGGCGGGTGACCCAGGTTTTCAGCGGCCCACTGCTTTCAAAGCCACGCATGCCCCAGTTGCGCAGGCTCTGCAAGGGCGTTTCGGGCCGGGTAAACAATTGTTGAATGCTGTCCATCGCCAAACCAATGGGGGCCAGGCGCGCCTTGCGCTCGCGCTCATAGCGGCGCAGCAGGCGCAGGTCTGACAGGCGGCGCCAGCGCGCATCGTCGCTGGTCAGCAAGCGGGCCAGCGCAGCAATATCGGCCATGCCCAGGTTCAGGCCCTGGCCGGCCAGGGGGTGGACGGCGTGGGCGCTGTCACCTGCCAATACCCAGCTTCTGGCCTTGGCGGAATCTTGCGTCGTGCTGCCTGGCAGCGGCCCGCACCACTGGCGTGCCACCGACTGCTGCAGCGGCCAGGCGGCGCGCTCGGCGCAGACGGTCAACTTACCCAGCATGCCCTGGCTGGCCGATTCCAGCGCCATGGCCAGGCCCGCATCATCAAGCGCCTTGACGCCTTCGACCTGGCTGACCGGCAGCGACCACACCACGGCCACCTCGTGGCCCTCCGGCCCGCCCAGCGGCAGAAAGGCCAGAATATCGCCGGCTGCAGAAAACCACTGGCGTGCGGCCTGGCCATGCGGGCGCTGGCAGCGCAGGCGGGTGGCCACGGCCGTCTGGTGGTAGGGGATGGTGGTAAATTCCACGCCAAATTCTTCGCGCGTGCGGCTGTGCTTACCTTCGCAGACCACCGTCAGTCGGGCATCGACCGGGCTGGTGACGGTCTCCACCATCGGCTGGTAGCGCACAGCGGCGGCCAACTGCGCTTCGAGAGCGGGCACATCCACAATCCAGTTCAGCGCTTCGGTATGCTGCTGCGCCGCATCAAAATGCACCTCCCCGCCCTGGTCGCCATAGACATCCATGCGGGTGACGGGGGTGGCGTACTGCGCCTCGGGCCAGCTGCGCACCGATTGCAGCACCTCGCGCGAGAGCGGGTTGAGGGCATAGGCGCGCACATCGCCATGGCCGCTGTTGCTGGGCGCTGGGGCCGTGTCCACCAGGGCCACGCGCATGCGCTCGCGCGCCAGCAACAATGCCAAGCTGCGGCCCACAATGCCCGCGCCACGGATACAAACGTCGAATTCAGAAGCCATAAGCGATCTATTGTAGTGGGGCACTGTGGCCGCAGAGGGCGCGGGTATGACTCGCCAAAGGGGTTGGCGCAATGTTTGCTGTGATCCAGGCACCATCCCCTAGGTGTTGATTTGCAATAGGTTGTTCAAGGCAAGTCGGGATGCTGGAGACTTGTAGCCCAGGGCTGAGTGCGGTCTTCGGGCGTTGTAATAAG
>NZ_JANUDY010000003.1 GCF_024809975.1 Comamonas sp. BIGb0152 | reverse complement strand
CTGCAAAGCAGTACGGATGCCGCAGGCCGCATCACCCATTACGAGTACGACTTCCACGGCCGCATGACCCGGGTGACCTTGCCGGGTGGCAGCAGCGAGCAGTACCACTACCCCGACATCACCGGCACCCCCACCGACCTGGCGATCCGCGCCAACGCCGACAAGCCCATCCGCATCACCGATGCCAACGGCCGCGACAAACATATCGCCTACACCCCCACCGGCCAGACCGCCAGCTACACCGACTGCTCAGGCCACAGCACCCACTACGAATACAACCGCTGGGGCCAGACCGAGGCGGTGCGCAATGCGCTGGACGAGCGGGTGAGCTACCAATACAACGAGCAGGATCAGCTGCGATCCGTTTACTACCCCGATGGGAGCATGGAGCACTACACCTACGACGCCCGGGGCCAGGTGGTAGAGGTAAAGGCCGGGCGCAGTGATGACAAGAACAGCAAAACTCCCATCAGCACCACCGCCGCCAGTGTGCGCATGGCCTATGACCTGTGGGGCCGCCTCACCAGCCGCAGCCATGCAGGTCAGCATTTAGGCTTTGTCTACGATACCGCCGGCCGCCTGACCCAGCTCACCAACGAGAACGGCGAGCACACCCGTTTTAGCTGGGATGTGATGGACCGCTTGACGCAAGAAACTGGGTTTGAGGCCCGGGTGCAAAGCTACGAATACGACGCCGCCGGTCAGCTCACGCAATCCTCAGACGGCTGGGCTGCAGAGCAAAGCTTGGCTACGCACATCAGCCACTACGAATGGACTATCAGCGGCCAACTCGCCGCCCGCCATCTGCCAGCAACCGAGCTGCTCCCAGCCACCACCCAGCGCTACGAATGGGGCAAAGTGGGCGAGCTTCTGCAGGCGAGCGTGTGGCACCAAAGAGAAAACGACGCCGAAGGCCCAAGCCCTAATCCAAGCCAAGGCCAGAACCAAGAAGGAGTCTTGCAAAGCCAAGCGGTCATCGAACGCGATGCTGCAGGCCGGGTCGTTGGTGAAGTCCAGCGCCTCTACAAAACCCCTACCCAAGACGAGCTGCAAAACCGGTTCTTTACCCCCGAGATCGAGTTTGAACACCGCATTAGCCACCAGCTAGACGCCCTGGGCCACCGCCAGTCGAGCCAGCTGCAAGGCCTGGGTGACGTCGGCTACCTGCTCTACGGCGCGGGCCACGTGCACGACATCACCTGGCAAGGCGAGAGCCTCGTCAACTTTGAGCGCGACGCGCTGCACCGAGAGATTCACCGCCAAGTCCTCACCGATATCAAGAGCCAAACACCTGGTGAGAACACCGCCAAACCGCTTTACCGCAAGATCAGCTGGGACAGTGCCGGGCGCATGGAAACGATGCAGTGGATGGGCCTGGAGCAAGGCAGTGCGCTGGATGACATGCTCTCCATCCCAGGTGCATCCCAAGGCGGTGCTACTACCACCCGCGTCCCGCCAACCCTGCTCGGCGCCATGACCGCCCGGCAGTATTACTACGACAGCCTGGGCCAAATGGTCAGCATGCGCAGCCACGCCGGCATCAGCCGCTTTGCCTACGATGCAGCAGGGCGCTTAACAGGCGCCCACACACCCCATGCCGGATCACAGCGCTGGCAGTTTGACCCGGCAGGCAACCGGCTGCCCATCGCCGGGCCCGAAACCCGGCCCACCGCAACAGACGCCATCACCGGCCACCTCAACGAAACCGACCGCCTCAGAGCCCAGCAACGCGCCGCTGCACAAGCCAACCCCATCACCAAAGAGCAGCTGCTGCGCAGCGACTTCAACCCGCTCCAAGCGGACCCAGACCCGACTCAAAATCAGCCGCTGCACACCAGCAAACGCTGGGCCGGCAACCGCGTGGCCTATTACGAAAACCAGGAAGACGCGAGCTGCCAAGGCGCAAAGATCCACTACCAATATGACAGCCGAGGCAATCGAGTACAGAGTTTGGACGAGGCCACGGGCCGCAAGCTGGAGCTGATGTATGACAGTGGCAACCAGCTGGTGCAGGTAGTCGTCACAGAAAACGAAAAACAGACCGCCCAGCAGTATCGCTACGACGCCTTTGGACGGCGACTAGCCAAATACAACATGCCGGCCAACTCAGAATCAGGTGACTTAAGCGAAACAGACTACTTCGGCTGGGACGGCGACCGCCTCATCCACACCGAGCGCTTCAACAGCGCCAACGCGAAAGATGACGAAGGTGCAGCCCAACCAGAAGTCATCCACACCATCTACGAGCCAGGGTCGTTTACCCCACTCATCCAGCTGCGCAGAGCCACCAAAGCCGCGCCAGACCTGGGCGATGCACTGCTGGCCAACACCTCACCAGGCGTGGTGCAAGACGCGCTGCGCAGCGCCCTGGCAGATATCAAAGCACTCAGCACCACTCTGCCTCAGAACATCGCCTTTAAGTCCATGTCCAAGGACGTGCAGATCTTTATGCGCGAGCAGCTGCAGGAGTACGAGCAAACGTTGAGCGACCAACGCAAAGAAGCTGCAGAAAAAGTCGAGATCCGCCACTACCTCTGCGACCACCTGGGAACGCCCAATGCGCTGATCCGGGAAGACAGCCGGCTGGACTGGGCGGTGCAACTGGACGCTTGGGGGAATGTGCGGGCGGAGCACAACCCGAGCGATCTGTACCAGCCGATTCGGCTACCGGGGCAGCATGCGGATGGGAAGACGGGGCTTTATTACAACCGGCATCGGTATTATGAGTCGGGCATAGGCGGATATATCAATCAAGATCCAATTGGAAATGAAAAAAACTTTAATACGTTTTCCTATGTATTAAATAGCCCCAATTCGCTTAGCGATCCGCTGGGACTATTTCCAATGCTGCCTGCGTCTCCCAACATCGGCGATGCTCCTGGTACTAGAAAACCTGGGATATGCACAGGAACAAACTGTCAAGTGCCACCTTATACTGCGAAACCTGATGGATCAGGAGTGGAAATTGAAGGTCGGCAAAAAGAGCCTAAAGATTGGAAAAAGGATCAATCTAATTGTCATGCTCTCGTAGAGAATACGACGGGGTGTAGTTGCGCGGATATAAGCACTACTATCGTTGATTGTTTGGCGTGTGCATCAACGCTCAGTGGAGCAGCTAGAAGCGTTGGGGGAATTGGCGCGGCAGCAGGGTCAATTCCAAAAGAACAGTGTTATCAGAAGTATGGGATTACATAATGAATGCTTGCAAAGTCTTCGTTTTCATGGCGTTCGTAATAATTATTGCTCCTATTGCTAACCTTGCTATAGGATTAAATTACGAAATAAATAGTGGCCTGAGGATATTAAAAATAGATCCATTTCAATTTTATATGGAAATGTCAAGAATAATATTTTATTTTTTGAATGCTTTTATTTTAATATACATATTTGTGGTGAAGCGTGCGGAGATTTTTATGATTTTCTATGTAATTGCATTAATTCCGGTTTTATTGTTAATTTCCTCCGTTGCGAGGAGTGGGTTTTCAGTTGGTCAGATTGGGTTGCTAATTTATCCGGAGTTATGCCTGTCTATTTTGCTTAGTTGTGTTTATTTTTTATTTGAAAATATCAAGAAGCTGCGGTAGTATATTATTTTTTTTATACTATCAGTGCAGAATTAATCTAGGTTAAAATCTCAAATACAATTAAAAAATTAATCAATCATGTATTATTTCAATTTTATCGAGGGATTTGAAGAATTCGCGGGCAGATGATAATGTATGTAATATAATTCGGTTGTAGGAGTCGCATGCGGATAGGGGTAAATAATCATCATTATGAGTCGCAGATTGCTGCAATAATTATTACAATGAAAAATTTATTTGTAAGTTTCTTTCGGTGCCTTTTTTAATTCGGGATGTTGAAAGCAATTTAAATAATGCCGATTGCATCTGCGTCTTTTCCCCATGCACTACATAAACAAATATGAAAAAGGAAATGGGGAAATATGCGACATCATTGAAGATGTTGCGCTATTTTGAGCCTTCCATGAGCGATGGAAAAGTGACGCATGCAGTAATTCATAACAAAAAACTCATATTGATAAGAAACGAAAAAAGAAAAAATTGCTTGGAACATGAAGAGGGTTGTCGAAAAAACCAATAAGCCACTTCCCCCGACTTCCCACATTGATTGATCGCCGACACGCAATCGCAGACAAGTGCGGAGAGCGTCCATCCGCACGAGCCAATGGCGCGCATGCAGTTCTCTGCCCTATAGTCCGGGCACCACCCACTCCACCCCGCCACCATGCCCCTGCTCGACAGCCAACACGCCGATGAACTCAGCACCCTGCTGGCGGTGTTTGATGCCGGATCGTTTGTGGCGGCGGCTGCGCAGCTGCAGCGCCATCCGACGGTGCTGTCCAAAAGGCTGACGGCGCTGGAGGCGCGGTTGGGCATTCGGCTGCTGGAGCGCTCGACCCGCAAGCTGCGCTTTACCAGTGAGGGCCAGCATTTTGTGGCCCGGGTGCGCGAGGCCCTGGCCTTGCTGGACCAGGCCCAGCGCCAGGCCAGCGAGGCGGCGGCCGTGGTGCGTGGCTCGCTACGGCTGTCGCTGCCCGCCAGCATGGGCCGGCGCTGGCTCAGCCCCATGGTGGCCGCCTTTGCCAAAGCCCATCCGCAGGTGGTGCTGGATGTGGAGTATGCGGAGCGCTTTGTCGACATCATTGGTGAGCGCTTTGATGCGGCCATCCGCATTGGCTCGCTGGCGGACAGCAGCCTGGTCGCCACGCGGCTGTGCGAGCACCGGCGCCTGGTTTGTGCCGCGCCCAGTTATCTGGCCGCGCATGGTTGGCCACAAACCCCACAAGACTTGGCCGGCCACCACTGCCTGGGCTTTACCGGGCTGCGCAGCTACCCGCAGTGGCAGTTTTCGCGTGAGGGCGAATCCTGCGCGATCAGCATCCGCGCCAGCATGGTGAGCAACGACAACGAGGCCTTGCTGGTGGCGGCACGCCAAGGGCTGGGCATCATCGCCGGCGGCGATTGGCTGCTGGGCCCGGAGGTGGCGGCGGGGCATTTGCTGGAGGTATTGCCGGCTTGGCAGCTGCAGGCCGATGCTGGCATTTACTTGGTGCGGCCGTCCAGCCAATGGAGCAGCGCCGCATCCAGCGCCTGGCGCGACTGGGTGCTTGCGCAGTTTGCGCATGGCGCACCCTGGCGCCGGCCTGTGGGCAAGGTCTGAGGGCTTTTCAGGCCAGCACGTGGGCTGCAGCAATGCCGCTGCGCACGGCGCCTTCCAAGGTGGCGGGGTAGGGGCCGTCGATATAGTCACCGCAGGCGATCAGGCTTGGCGCAATCACCATCCCCGGGCGTTGCAGGCCAGGTGTGCAGGCAAAGGTGGCGCGCTTTTCCACCACGGTTTTGAGCGGTTGCAGCGCCAGTCCCAGCTGGGCCTGCGCTTGGGCGATGACCTGCTGCTCAATGTCGGCGCGGTCGCCATCGCTGGTGCTGATGACAAAGGCCAGCAGGCCGGCCGGGTCGCCCAGCTGGGCGCGGTCAAACACAAACTGCGCCGGCTGCGCAGGGCTGCTCTCCAGCGCCAGCCAGGGCGCGGGCAGGCTGTGGCCTTGGGCGCCGGGGGCCGGGTTCCAGGCGTAGACGGTGGCGATGGCCGTGTGCGCCAGGCGCTGGGCCGCATCGGCCCAGGCCTGGGCCTTGGCGTGCGCCGGAACGGGGGCCGATGGGTTGGCAAAGGCGGCTTGCACGAGGCGCGCTGCTTCCCAGGGCGGGCAGGCCAGCAGCACCTGGTCATAGCGGTGTCCGTTGATCTGCCAGCCGGACTCTGCCATGCCCAGCTGTTGCACCCGCGCGCTCAGATGGCAGTCATGGCCTCGGGCCTGCAGCCAGGTGGCGGCAGCCTCGGGGAAGAGCCGGCCCAGGTCCACCAGGGGCAGCCAGAAGTGCGAGCCTTTGTCGACCGCAAACAGGCTGTCTTGCAGCACGCGCAAAAAGACCTGGCCGCTGGCTTCGTGGATGGGGGTGTTGAGCGCCGAGATGCACAGCGGGTCAAAAAACTCCGCGAGCAAGCGCTGGGGCAGCCCGGCGCAGAGATCGGCCACGCTGGCCTGGGGCGGGCAGCGAAAGCCCTGGCGCCGCCAGCGCGCCGCCCGGGCGAGCAGTTGCAGGCGCTCTGGCAAAGACCAGCCCTTGGCGGTGGCGATGCCGATCAGGGCATCCCAGGGGGCGGGTCGGTCAGGAAAACGAATGCCTCGGCCATCGGGGTAGCGCAGGGCCAGGGGCCGTTTGCTGAAGGAGGCATCGGTGCTGACGCCCACCCGCTCCATCAGCGCGCGACAGGCGGTATAGGCACCAATCAGAATGTGCTGGCCGTTGTCGACCGTGACCGTCTCGCCGCCGGGCAGCGCCAGCGGCAGCCCGCGCGCGCGGCCGCCCCAGTGGGCTGAGGATTCCCAGACCGTGACCTGGTGCGCGCTGTTCGCGGCCAGCTCAACGGCAGCGGCCATGCCGGCCCAGCCGCCGCCGATCACGGCGATACGTTGGCTGCGGGCCACTTACATGCGGCCCAATGCTTGCATGCGCCAGGCCAGCCAGAGCTTGCGCAGAGGGGTCAGGCTGACGCGCTGGTGCAGCACCTGGAACTTGTCCTGCTCGATCTCGCGCAGCAAGGTGCGGTAGATGCTGGCCATCATCAGCCCGGGCTTTTGCGCGCGGTAATCGGCTTGGGGCAACAGGGCCAGGGCCTCGTCATAGAGCTGGTGGGCGCGCTGGGCCTGAAAGCGCATCAGCGCCTCAAACCGGTCCGAGTATTTGCGGTTAATCACCTCGTGCGCCTTGACATCAAACTGCTGCAGCTCATTGACCGGCAGGTAGATGCGGCCACGCATTGCGTCCTCGCCCACGTCGCGGATGATATTGGTGAGCTGGAACGCCAGCCCCAGCTTGTGGGCGTACTGCGTGGTTTGCGGGCTGGTCTGGCCAAAGATGCGGGCCGCCACTTCGCCCACCACGCCTGCTACCAGGTGGCAGTAGCGCTGCAGCCCGGGGAAATCGAGGTAACGCGTCTGCTCCAGGTCCATCTGGCAGCCTTCAATCACCGCCAGCAGATGCTCGGCCTGGATGGAGAAAGCGCTGGCATGCGGCATCAGCGCCAGCATGACCGGGTGGCTGGGCTGGCCGGCAAAGCTTTTGCGAACCTCGCTTTGCCACCAGGCCAGCTTGGTCGCCGCCACGCCTGGGTCCGTCACCTCATCGACCACATCGTCTACCTCTCGGCAAAAGGCGTAAAAGGCGGTGATGGCCGCACGCCGGTCTTTGGGCAGGAAGAGGAAGGCATAGTAAAAGCTGCTGCCGGAGGCTGCGGCCTTGTTTTGAACATACTGCTGGGGCGTGGTCATAAGCGCCGTATTGTCCCATGGGCCAGAGGCCCGGGGACATTACCCCGGCGATAGACGCGCAAGTCATCGCGGCGCCTTGCTGGGCACTTCTATGGGGCTCGGCAGCGCGGGCTAAAGGGCCACCCGGAGCGGGGTGAGTGCTTGCACAGCTTTGTTGACATTGGCTGGAATGGGCTGCGCAAGCGGATCAATAAAGTCATTTATTCAAGTAAATTCAAAAGACTGTGCACTGGCGCTGGATCAGCGCAGGCGTGTGCCAGCAGGAGCAGAAGTCTTTTGTTGCAATAGTTGTTGGGTATTGACATGTCGAGCTTCATATAATCGCGTTCGCCATTGAGCACAAGGGGAGATGCAAGCCGCCCGGGTACCAGGACCAAAGCCAACAATAAGTCCGGGTTCCCACACCAACGGCGGCATGTGCGGAGGGAAGCCGCAGACACCACGATTGACGGGGTGTTTGTGGCGGGTCTTTCTGTCGTGGATCTAGCAGGGTACGGGCTGAACACCATTGAGGGGTTCAGCCCGTTTTCCTTGGGGCCTGTTGGCCGCCGCCTTAGGGGCCGCTTGCATAATGCTGGCATGCGCATACTCCTGGTAGAAGATGATCAGATGATTGGCGAAGTGGTGCTCGATGCACTGCGCGCCGAATCCTGGGCGGTGGACTGGGTCAAGGACGGGGCCATGGCGCAGACCGCGCTGGCCACGGCCGGCTACGACCTGGTGCTGCTCGACCTGGGCTTGCCCAAGGTGGATGGGCTGCAGGTGCTGCGCGAGATGCGCGCACGCCAGGTCCGCATCCCCGTGCTGGTGGCGACGGCACGCGACGCCATTGCCGAGCGCGTGGCGGGGTTGGACGCCGGTGCCGATGACTACATCATCAAACCCTATGATCTTGACGAGCTGCTGGCACGCATCCGCGCGCTGCTGCGCCGCGCCAGCGGCCGGGCCGAGCCCGAGTACTGCTGGGGCCAGGTGCGCTTGGTGCCCGCCTCGCGTGAGGCCTTTGTGGCTGGGCAGCCGGTGCCACTGTCGGCGCGCGAGTGGGCGGTGCTCGAACCCCTGATTGCGCGGCCCGGGCGCGTGCTCTCGCGCGCGCAGCTGGAGGAAAAGCTGTACTCCTGGCGCGACGACATCAGCAGCAATGCCGTGGAGGTCTACATCCACGGGGTGCGCAAAAAGCTGGGCGCCGATCTGATCCAGAACGTGCGCGGCCTGGGCTACCTGGTGCCGGTCGAGTCGCCAACAGGGGTGGCACCTTGAGCACTGCTTTGTGGAACAGACGGCCTTTTTCGCTGCGCGCGCGGCTGATCTGGGCGCTGCTGGCCGTCGTGGCCGTGGCCGCCTGCCTGCAGGCTTTCAGCATTTACCGCACGGCGCGTGCCGAGACCGAAGCGCTGTTTGATGTGCAGATGCAGCGCATTGCACTGGCGCTGTCTGCCGGGCTGGCCTCCGAGGTGGCATCGGATGCGCTGGCCGACCCGCAGGCCAAGGCCCAGGACATGATTGTGCAGATCTGGCGGGCTGACGGCATCATGCTCTACCGATCCAGCAACTCACGCCTGCTGCCCCAGGTGGCTGTGCTGGGTTTCAGCGATGCACGGGCCCATGGCCTGGCCTTTCGCATCTATGCGTTGCAGACACCGACCCAGGTGATCCAGGTGGCGCAGGAGGCGGCATCGCGCAAGCAAATGGCCGGCAATGTGGCCTTGCGCTCCATCGTGCCGGTGTTGCTGCTGGCGCCGTTGATCATGCTGGTGGTGTGGTGGGTGGTGGCCCGTACCTTGGCGCCTTTGGCGCGCACGCGGGAGCAATTGGCAGCGCGCCGGGCCGATGATTTGTCGCCGCTGGCCGATGCCGATTTGCCGCTGGAAGTGCAGCCACTGGTGCAGGAGATGAACCTGCTGCTAGCCCGTTTGCAGGCGGCCTTTGATGCATTGCAGCGCTTTGTGGGCGATGCCGCCCATGAGCTGCGCACCCCCTTGGCGGCCCTGCGCCTGCAAGTGCAGGGCTTGGCCCGCGCACCCGATGATGCCGCGCGGCGCGTGGCCAGCGAACGGGTGATGGCCGGCATCGACCGCGCGACGCGCATGGTGGAGCAGCTGCTGCACCTGGCCCGCCAGGAGGCCGGGCAGATGCAGGCGGCCCCCGCCCAGCCGGTCGCAATGGCTGCGCTGTGCGAGATGGCAGTCGATGAGTTGCAGCCACTGGCCCAGCAGGCCGGCTTGACCTTGCAGCACCAGCTGGATGAAACGCTGGAGCCCGTGCAGGGCCAGCCCGATGCGCTGGGCCTGCTGCTGCGCAACCTGCTGGAAAACGCGCTGCGCTACACCCCCGCCGGTGGCCAGGTGCTGTGCCGCTGGTACCGCGATGCGCAGGGCCAGCGCGTGCTCAGCGTCGAGGACAGCGGGCCCGGCGTGGACCCCGAGGAGCGTGAGCGGGTGTTGGACCGCTTTTACCGCGTGCCCGGCACCGTCGCGCATGGCAGCGGGCTGGGGCTGGCCATTGTCAGCGCGGTGGCGCGCCAGCATGGGGCGGAGTTGCTGCTGGATGCGTCGGAGGATCTTGGCGGCCTGCGCGTGCGAGTCATTTTTTAAACGCTGACGGTGCAAACTGATTCGTTGTAAATATCAGCTTATTCAATCTGCGAACTTCAAGGGTTAGCAGGGGGAGGGGGCGGCTGGTACCTAAGGGATAAAGGAGCGCACAAGAACCTTAGGAGACCGGCATGAATCCTTGGAGCATCGCGCTCAGCGCAGCGTTATTGGGGGTGTGGGGCGCTGCAGCGCAGGCCCAGCCCAAGCCCTTTCCGCAGCAGCCCATCAAGCTGGTGGTGGGTTATTCGCCGGGTGGCTCGGTCGACATTGTGGCGCGGCAGTACGGGCAAAAGCTGTCGGAGCTGCTGGGCCAGAGCGTGATTATCGAGAACAAGGCCGGCGCGAGCGGCACCCTGGCGGCCAATGCCGTCAAGAACGCGGCGCCCAATGGCTACACCCTGTACTTTGTCGCCAGCCCCACGATCAGCATCACGCCGGCGGTGACCAGCACCAGCTTTGATCCAGTCGCGGATTTCTCTCCCATCGGCTCGGTGGTCAAGTACACCAATGTGCTGCTGGTGGGCGCGCAGTCGCCGTTCAAGTCGCTGCAGGAGCTGGTGGCCTTTGGCAAGGCCCAGCCTGGCCAGCTGAGCTATGCCTCGGCCGGCAATGGCTCGTCCAACCACCTGTCGGGCGTGCTGCTGGCCAAGTACGCGGGCATCACGATGACGCATGTGCCCTTCAAAGGCAATGCACCGGCGATGGCCGAGCTGATGGCCAACCGCGTCTCCATCCTGTTTGACCTGAACACCACGGCCGTCACCCAGGTGCAGGGCGGCAGCGTGCGGGCGCTGGCGCTGACATCGCCAGCGCGCAACCCGCAGCTGCCCAACACGCCGACCATGGCAGAGGCCGGTTACCCGGACTTTAACTTTGAGGGCTGGATTGGCCTTTTGGCGCCGGCCAAGACCGCGCCCGAGGTGATCGAGGCGCTGGCGCAAGCCAACCAGAAAATCCTGGCCGATGCCCGCTTTGTGGCCGACATGGAGCGCTCGGGCTATGCCATTGACCCGGTGAGCACCGCTGATCTGAAAAAACGCATCGCCAGCGACTACGCCTTCTTCAAGCCATTGGCCCTGGACGTTCAGGCCAGCCAGTAAAACCACCATGCCACACACTTTCAATATCGGCGACCTGGTCGCCCAGTTTCTGCATGCCATCGATACGGAGCTGGTCTTCGGCATCATCTCCGTGCACAACATCCCGATCATGGACGGCATTGCCCGCCAGGGCGGCATCCGCGTGGTGATGACGCGCGGCGAGATGGGCGCCGCCCACATGGCCGATGGCTATGCCCGGCGCAGCGGCAAGCTGGGGGTGCTGGTCTCCAGCACCGGGCCGGGAGCGGCCAACACCGTATCGGGCTTGCTGGAGGCCTCGTTTGCCTCCACGCCACTTTTGCATATCACCGGCCAGGTGCCGCGCAAGTTTTTGGGCCGCGACACCGGCGCCACCCACAATGTGCGCGACCAGCTGGGCATGCTGCAAAGCGTCTGCAAGGCCAGCTACCGCATTGAGCGCGCCGAAGACGCGCTGCGCATTTTGCAGCAAGCGGCCACCGAGGCGCTGACGGCGCCGATGGGGCCGGTCAGCATCGAGATTCCGATCGATGTGCAAAAGCAGCCCATCCCGGAGGTCGATGTGGGCGCAAGCCTGGCGCTGCCGCCCCTGCCAGCACGCCCGCGTGCCAGCGATACCGATATTGCGCAGCTGGCCGCGCGCGTGCGCGCCGCGCGGCGGCCCATGCTGTGGGTGGGGCGGGGCGCCATTGATTGCGGAGTGCCTTTGCAGCAGTTGCTGGACATGGGCTTTGGCATGGCATCGAGCTGGGCCGGGCGCGGCATTGTGCCCGAAGACCATGCCTGCAACCTGGGCGGCCTCAACGGCACCGGCGCGCCCGAGGTCACCAGCTTTTACGAGACCGTGGATTTGATGCTGGTGGTGGGCTCGCGGCTGCGCGGCCAGGAGACTGTGGACCAAAGCCTGGCCTTGCCCGGCCAGCGGGTGCAGATTGATGTGGACCCTGCTGCCCAGGGGCGCAGCTACGACTGCGCGCAGTTTGTCTGCGGCGATGCCTGCGATGTGCTGGAGCGCCTGGTGGCCGCGCTGGGCAACTACCAGGCCGAGCCTGGCTACCGCGCACAATTTGCGGGCATGAAGCAGCGCGCCCGCCAGGCCTTTGCCAGCACTTTGGGGCCTTATGCCAGCTTTGCCGAGCAGCTCCGAAGCCAGTTGCCGCGCAACGCGGTGTGGGCGCGGGATATCACCGTGGCCAATTCCACCTGGGGCAACCGTTTGTTCGAGGTCTATGGCCCCCGCGATGCCATGCACCCGGTGGGCGCCGGCATTGGCCAGGGCCTGCCGCTGGGCATCGGTGCGGCCTTTGCCGCACAAGGCGCCAAGACGGTGGTGCTGAGCGGCGATGCCGGCTTCATGATGAATGTCTGCGAGCTGTGGACGGCCATGCAAGAGCAACTGGACATGCTGCTTATCGTCATGAACGACGCCGGTTATGGCGTCATCAAGCACATGCAGGATGCCAACTTTGGAGGCCGGCGTGTTTACGGCGATCTGGCGCCGCCGGACTTTGCGCTGCTGGCGCAATCGGCCGGCATGGCCTACCGCAAGCTCGACCAGGCCGATGGCTTGGCAGAGGCCGTGGCCCAGTTGGCCAGCCAGCGAGGGCTGGCATTGCTGGAGGTCGATATGCTGGCCATCGGCGAGGCACCGGCGTATTTTCCGTACCAGAAGTCGTGACGGCGAAAGTGATGCGCGCCTAAGTTTCCGCTAAGTCTGGGCAGGCACATTAGCTCCATCGACACCATGCAAGTGGTTTTCAGGAGTACAAAATGTCTGTTCCTTCTTTTCAACTCGGTTCGCGCAAACTGGTAGCTGCCTTGCTGACGGCCGGTGTGTTGGGTGGCGTGGGGGCGTCTGCACTGCAGCATGTGCAGTGGAGCGCCCATGCGCAGAACGCACCTGCGGTCGTGGCCCAGGCGGGCACGGCTGCGGCACCGATGGTGAGCCTGCCCAATTTCAGCACCATCACCCAACAGGCCGGGCCTGCGGTGGTCAATATCAGTGTGCGCGGCACCCGCACGGTCTCGGGCGATGGGGACGACGGCGATGATGCCGATGCCGCACCCTCGGCCAACCGGGGCCAGCAGATGGACCCCAATGACCCGATGCTGCAGTTTTTCCGCCAGTTCGGCTTTGGCGTGCCCCAGCAAGGCATGCCGCGCGGCTTTGGCCGCCAGGTGCCGCAAGAGGTGCCCATGGCCGGTGAGGGCTCGGGCTTCATCATCAGCCCCGATGGCACCATCCTGACCAATGCCCATGTGGTCAAGGGCGCCAAGACGGTGACGGTCAAGCTCACCGACCGGCGCGAGTTCAAGGCCAAGGTGCTGGGCTCGGACCCCAAGACCGATATCGCGGTGATCAAGATCGATGCCAAGGATTTGCCGGTCGCCAAAATTGGGGACTCCAAGTCCATCCAGCAAGGTGAATGGGTGCTGGCCATCGGCTCGCCCTTTGGCTTCGAGAACTCGGTGACGGCGGGTGTCGTCAGCGCCAAGGGCCGTGCATTGCCCGATGACAGCTCGGTGCCTTTTATCCAGACCGATGTGGCGATCAACCCCGGCAATTCCGGCGGGCCACTGATCAATGCGCGGGGCGAGGTGGTCGGCATCAACTCGCAGATCTACAGCAAGAGCGGCGGCTACCAAGGCCTGTCCTTTGCGATCCCGATTGACCTGGCGGTCAACATCAAGGACCAGATCGTCTCGCACGGCAAGGTCGACCATGCCCGCCTGGGTGTTGTGATCCAGGAGGTCAACCAGGCCTTTGCTGATTCCTTCAAGCTGCCCAAGCCCGAAGGCGCCTTGGTCGCCAGCGTGGAAAAGGGCGGCCCCGCCGACAAGGCTGGTTTGCAGCCCGGCGATGTGATCACCGGCTACAACGGCCAGGCGATTGTCTCGTCCAACGACCTGCCTGCAGCCATTGCCACGGCCCGACCCGGCACCAAGGCCGAGCTGCAGGTATGGCGCGGCGGCAAGGCCACCAGCGTGCAAGCGACCTTGGGCGGCAATGTCAGCAAGGGCGAGCAGGTCGCCGGCAATGAGAAGGTTGGCAAGGGCAAGCTGGGCCTGGCGCTGCGCGAGTTGACGCCCCAGGAAAAGCAGGCCAGTGGCAGCCAGCAAGGCTTGATCGTGGAGCAAGCCGCCGGGCCTGCAGCGCTGGCCGGGGTACAGCCGGGGGATGTCGTGCTGTCCGTCAATGGCGCGGCAGTTACCGGGATCGATGATCTGCGCAAGCAGGTCGCGCAGTCCGACAAGTCGGTGGCCTTGCTGATCGAGCGCAATGGCCAGAAGATTTTTGTACCCGTGCAGCTGGGTTAAGAAAGGTTAGACCATGACAAGCGTATTCCCCACCTGGGCAAAGGATGGCTGAGCACTGAGCCGCCTGGCCGCAAGGCCCGTAAACACTCTCCTCGGGGGTTCCCATAACCCCTTTAGGCCGGATCTGAGGATGCGGCCTTTTTTTTGTTGGCGCGGCAGCGGGCGAATACCGGGCGGATAGCGGCCTACATGCGCCAGGCGCGCCACAGCATCAGCGGCCCGTCGCCCTTGCCTATGGTGCGGCGCTGCCACAGGCTTTGGCCTTGCAAGGCCTCGACCTTGTCCAGAATGCGCAAGCCCCCTTGCACCACCAGGCGCAGCTCCCAACCAGCGCGGCCGGGCACGCGGTGCACCAGCGGCGCGCCTTCGTCCATCAAGCGGCGCGCCCAGGCGGCCTGGTCCATCACCAGCTGGCGCAGCGCCGGGCCGTCCTGGCGCTGTTGCATGGCGCTGGGGGTGATACCGGCGGCCTGGCAGTCGGCATCGTTCAGGTAGTAGCGGCCCCGTGGAATGTCCACACTCAGGTCCTGCCAGAAGTTGATCAGTTGCAGCGCGCTGCAGATGGCATCGCTCTGGGCCAGCGAGCTCGCATCGTTCACGCCATACAGATGCAGCAGCAAACGCCCCACCGGGTTGGCCGAGCGGCGGCAGTAATCAAGCAGTTCCCTGCGGTCGGCATAGCGCGCGCCTTGGGCGGTCTTGTCGATGTCTTGCATAAAGGCGCTGATCAAATCATCGAGCAACGATACTGGCAACTGCCATTGAACGATGGCCGCCTGCAGCGGTGCAAAGACGGCTTGCCAGCGGGCCAGCGGCGGCTTGCTTTGGGCGATATGGGCCAGCGCATCGCGGTAGGCCTGCAGCTCGGCCAGGCGGGTGGGGGCATCGGCATCGCCCTCGTCGGCGATGTCATCGGCCGTGCGCGCAAAGTGGTAGATGGCGGCAATGGGCGGGCGCAGCGCCGGTGGGCACAGCCAGGAGGCCACCGGAAAATTCTCGTAGTGGGTGACGGGCGTGGCCACGGTGGCCGGGGCGGCAGTCGCAGAAGGGGAGGGCGTGGAATCTTTCACAGCGCCGATGCTAGCGCATACCGCAGGGTGTGGCTGCCAAGCATTGACAGCCGAGAGCGAACTGTCTAAATTAGTGACCGTTTGGTCATTAAGGGCCCTCTGCGCAGCGCTCGTCTGGGTGTTTGGCAGCGGGTCCTTGGTGCGTTTCCCTCTTTCCATCTGCCGGGCCAGGGTCTTCTTGGCCTCTCACTGCCCGATTGCACACCATGTTCCTACCTCTTCGAGCGCCCAGCGCGCGTGCCGCAGTGCTGCTGCTGTCCATTGCTACCGTGGCCACATTGGCGGCCTGTTCACGCCAGGAATCCCCACCCGAGCCGATGCGGGCTGTCAAGCTGCAAACGGTGGGTGCCGTGCCGCTGCAGGCACAGACGGCGTTTGCCGGCGACATCCGCGCCCGCACCGAGGCGCAGCTGGGCTTTCGCGTAGCGGGCAAGGTGCTCAGCCGCAATGTGGAGCTGGGCCAGGCCATCCAGCCGGGGCAGTTGCTGGCCCAGCTCGATGGCACCGATTACGCACTGGCCGCGCAGGGCGCCCAGGCCCAGGTGCA
This sequence comes from Comamonas sp. BIGb0152, assembly GCF_024809975.1. Classification (GTDB taxonomy): domain Bacteria; phylum Pseudomonadota; class Gammaproteobacteria; order Burkholderiales; family Burkholderiaceae_C; genus Comamonas. The sequence continues at coordinate 482,173 of NZ_JANUDY010000003.1, read as the reverse complement.
GGCCGCAACCACGCAGCGCGATCTGGAAGAGGCCAACTACCGCCGCTTCAAGGAGCTGCGGGACAAGAATTTCATCAGCGCCGCCGAGATGGAGCGCCATGCGGCAGCGCTGAAATCGGCCCAGGCCCAGCTGGACCAGGCCAAGGCCAATGCCGCCAGCCAACGCAACCAGACGGCCTATACCCGCCTGGTGGCCGATGTGGCCGGGGTGGTGACTGCGGTGAATGTGGAGCCCGGCCAGGTGGTGGCTGCTGGCAGCCCCGTGCTGCGCGTGGCCAAGGATGGTGCACGCGATGCCGTGTTTGCCGTGCCCGAGGACCGCATTGGCCAGCTCAAACCCGGCCAGCCGGTGCAGGTCAAGGTCTGGCCTGAGGAGCAGGCGCTGGGCGCCCATATCCGCGAAGTGGCCGCCAGTGCCGATGCCGCCACGCGCACCTACCAGGTCAAGGCGTCGTTGGATGCCGCACCCAATGAGGTGCTGCCCAAGTTGGGCGCCACCGTGACCGTGGTGCCTGCGCAGCGCCCTGCAGCGATGGACAAGGCCGCCGATGTGATCAAGCTGCCTTTGTCGGCGCTGTGGGACAAGGCCGGCAGCAGCCAGGTCTGGGTGTTTGACCCGGCCAGCTCTACCGTCAACCCGCAGGCGGTGACCGTGGCGCGCATGGATGGCAATGACGCCGTGATCCAAAGCGGCCTGCAGACCGGGCAGCAGGTGGTGATTGCCGGCGTGCATGTGCTCAGTGCGGGCCAGAAGGTGACGGTGTTCCAGTCCAAGTACGCCGCCACGGCGCCCGCGCTGACCCAGACCGATGCACCGGTGGTGAATGCCCCCGCTGCTGCTGCTGCGCCCAAGCAATAAGAGGTGCGCATGCAAACACCTCAGAACACACCGGAAGACACCGGCACGCCGGGATCCACACCCCCATCGGGCCCAGGGCCGGAGGGCGAAAAACACAGCGCCCGCCCAGGCTTTAACCTCTCGCGCTGGGCGCTGCAGCATGTGCCGCTCACGCGCTACCTGCTCATCATGCTGCTGTTGCTGGGCATGGGGGCTTACTTTCAGCTGGGGCAGGATGAGGATCCGCCCTTCACCTTCCGCGCGATGGTGGTGTCTGCCGCCTGGCCGGGCGCCACCGCCCAGCAGATGGCCGAGCAGGTGACCGACAAGGTCGAGCGCACCTTGCAGGATGTGCCCAACGCCGACAAGATCGTCAGCTACTCCAAGCCCGGCGAGATGCTGGTCATCCTGAACCTGCGCGAAGACACCCGGCCCCAGGATGTGCCGCAAACCTGGCTGGCGGTGCGCAAAAAGGTGGGCGATATGCGCGCCAGCTTGCCCCAGGGCGTGCTCGGGCCATTCTTCAACGATGACTTCGGCGACGTCTATGGCGTGATTTACGCGCTGCAGGGCGAGGGCTACAGCTACGCCGAGCTCAAGGAATATGCCGACAGCGTGCGCCAGAGCCTGTTGCGGGTCAAAGATGTGGCCAAGGTCGAGCTGTTTGGCGTGCAGGACGAGAAGCTCTACATAGAGATATCGCGCAGCAAACTGGCCCAGCTGGGCCTGGACATGAACCAGGTCATTGCCCAGCTCGGCCAGCAAAACGCGGTGCAAAGCGGCGGCGAGGTGCAGGCCGGCGCCGACCGGGTGCAGGTCGAGGTGACCGGCGAGTTCCGCCAGTTGGACGACGTCAAGGCCATGCCCATTCGGGGGCCCAATGGCAACCAGCTCAAGCTGGGCGATATTGCCGACATCTACCGCAGCTACCTGGACCCGGCCAAGACCAAGGTGCATTACCAGGGCCAGCCGACCGTGGCCTTGGGTATCTCCATGCGCAAGGGCGGGGATGTGATTGCACTGGGCAAGCACCTGCATGAGGCGGTGGGCAAGATTGTGCCGACCCTGCCGGCCGGTTTGCGGCTGGAGAATGTGCAGGACCAGCCCAAGGCGGTGGCTACCTCGGTCAACGAATTTGTGCGCGTGCTGATCGAGGCGGTGGTGATTGTGCTGGCCGTGAGCTTTTTGAGCCTGGGTATGCATATCCGCAAGGGCAAGGATCCGCTGTGGCGCCGGATCAGCTTGGATCCGCGCCCTGGGTTGGTGGTGGGTATCACCATTCCGCTGGTGCTGTGTGCCACCTTCCTGGCCATGTGGTACTGGGGCATTGGCCTGCACAAGATCTCGCTGGGCTCCTTGATCATTGCGCTGGGCCTCTTGGTAGACGACGCCATCATTGCCGTCGAGATGATGGTGCGCAAGCTTGAAGAAGGCTATGACAAGCTGAGCGCGGCGACCGCTGCCTATGACATCACCGCCAAGCCCATGCTGACGGGCACCTTGATCACGGCGGCGGGCTTTATGCCGATTGGCATTGCCAAATCCACCACGGGCGAATACACCTTTGCGATCTTTGCGGTGACGGTGATCGCGCTGGTGATCAGCTGGGTGGTATCGGTCTACTTTGTGCCTTACCTGGGCACGGTGTTTCTCAAAAAACCCCGGCATGTGCCGCCAGCCGGGGAGGGTGGCGAGCATGCGATGTTTGACACCCCTTTCTACAACGGTTTCCGCCGCACCGTCTCCTGGTGTGTGGAGCACCGCTGGCTGACGATTGGCGCAACGGTGCTGGTGTTTGCGCTGGGCCTGTTTGGCATGACGCGCGTGCAGCAGCAGTTCTTCCCCGATTCCAACCGCACCGAGATCCTGATGGATGTCTGGTTGCCCGAGGGATCGAGCATGGCGGCCAACGAGGCGGTGACGCGGCGCATCGAGCAGCGCATGCAGACCCAAGAGGGCATGGAGTCGGTCACCTCCTGGATCGGCTCGGGTGTGCCGCGCTTTTACCTGCCGCTGGACCAGATCTTTCCGCAGTCCAATGTGTCGCAGCTGATCTTGCTGCCCCACAACCTGGCCGACCGCGACCGCCTGATGAAGCAGCTGCCGACCTTGCTGGCCCAGGAGTTCCCGGAGGTGCGGGCCCGCGTCAAGCTGCTGCCCAGCGGCCCGCCCGTGCCTTACCCGGTGCAGTTCCGTGTGATGGGTGAGGACCCCAAGCTGCTGCGCACGCTGGCGACTGAGGTGCGCGCCAAGCTGGAAGCCTCGCCCGATATGCGCGGCGTGAACGACAACTGGAACGAATCCATCAAGGTGCTGCGCCTGGAGGTGGACCAGAGCAAGGCCCGCGCACTGGGCGTGAGCAACCAGAGCATTGCCCAGGCCACACGCACCCAACTGTCGGGCAACACCATCGGCCAGTATCGCGAAGGTGACAAGCTGATCGACATGGTGCTGCGCCAGCCGGTGGACGAGCGCCAGGCCGTGACCGATGTGGGCAATGCCTATGTGGCGTCCAGCAGCGGCCAAGCGATCTTGCTGTCGCAGATTGCCAAGCCGAGCTTTGTCTGGGAGCCGGGCATTTTGTGGCGCCAGGGGCGCGAGTATGCGATCACCGTGCAAGGTGATGTAGCCGCCGGCCTGCAAGGCCCGACGGTGACGCAAAAGCTCTGGCCTGATCTGCAAAAGCTGCAGCAGGGCTGGGCCGACAAGGGCCTGAACCAGTACCGCATCGAGATTGCTGGCGCGGTGGAGGAAAGTGCCAAGGGCTCGGACTCCATCATGGCGGGCATGCCCATCATGGTGTTTCTTGTCTTCACTTTGCTGATGCTGCAGCTGCACAGCTTCAGCCGCTCGGTGCTAGTCTACATCACTGGTTTCCTCGGGATATCCGGCGTGACGGCGGCATTGTTGCTGCTCAATCGGCCCTTTGGTTTTGTGGCCTTGCTGGGCGTGATCGCGCTGATGGGCATGATCCAGCGCAACTCGGTGATCCTGATCGACCAGATCGAGGCCAACCATGCCGCCGGCCTGTCGACCTGGGACGCGATTGTGGAGGCTGCCACCCACCGGCTGCGCCCCATTGCGCTGACGGCCGCGGCGGCGGTGCTGGCGATGATCCCGCTGTCGCGCAGCATCTTCTGGGGCCCCATGGCTGTCGCCATCATGGGCGGGCTGGTGGTTGCCACGGTGCTGACCTTGCTGGCGCTGCCCGCGATGTACGCCGCCTGGTACCGGGTGAAAAAGGAGCACAGCGCGGTGCCGCTGTCGGCCGCTGTCTGAGCGCGGCGCAGCCCGGGCCTGCCGGCAACGCCGGGCCCGGCAGCAGGGGTGGTTTTTGGCCGGTTTTGCTGAAAATACCAATGGCTTGCATGTAGAATCGCGGATTGACCTAAAAACAGGCAGGTTGGCTTTCTAGCCGGCCGGAGCCGCAACCGCGCGGGTGGCGAAATTGGTAGACGCACCAGGTTTAGGTCCTGACGCCAGCAATGGTGTGGGGGTTCGAGTCCCCCCCCGCGCACCAAAAAATTGATAGCTGTATATCTATATGCAGCTTGGGTTACTGATGAATCAGAGCCGAATTTCCAACAGGAGATTCGGCTTTTTTCTTGTCTGCGGTGGCGGGGGCTCGCGGCCCGCCTCGAGCTGAACCCGCTTCATCACGGTCTTGGCAGCGCGGATAAGAGCTGGCTTTATATATAATGTTTGGTTTCGGTCGATGGCGCCTTGCGCTGCACCGCTTTCGTGACAACGCTGGTTTTTGCCGCGTCATGCCAGGTGTTGCTTGCTACTGAATGCGCTGTCATCGTTTGATTTTTGGGTGTGCTGGGCTTAGGGCCAGTCGCCTATCTAAATGGGACCCCAGGTTGTAAAACGGTGCCAAGCCCCGTTGATACCGCCCCTGATGCGACACGGATAGTCCTCGCAGCAGACGCAAGCTTGACCGCTTGCAGGGCAGTATTGATGGCGTTTGCACACCGTGGCCGGAAGGGTTCGTGCCTAACTAGGATTAACCATGGCAGTGAATGTTGAAACCCTTGAAAAGCTCGAGCGCAAAATTTCGCTGAGCTTGCCTCTCGCATCCGTGCAAACCGAAGTGGACAGCCGCTTGAAGCGCCTGGCCCGCACCGTGAAGATGGACGGTTTCCGTCCAGGCAAGGTGCCGATGAACGTGGTGGCACAGCGCTATGGCTATTCCGTACAGTACGAAGTGCTCAACGAGAAGGTCGGCGAGGCTTTTGCCAAGGCTGCCAATGAAGCCGAACTGCGCGTTGCAGGCCAGCCCAAGATCACCGAAAAAGACGGCGCTGCCGAAGGTGAGCTGGCATTTGATGCCGTGTTCGAAGTGTTCCCCGAAGTCAAGATCGGTGACCTGGCTTCCGCAGAAGTGGAAAAGCTGGCCGCTGATGTGGACGACGCTGCCATCGAAAAGACCATCGACATCCTGCGCAAGCAACGCCGCACCTTCGCCCAGCGCCCAGCCGACACGGCTGCCGTTGACGGCGACCGCGTGACCGTGGACTTCGAAGGCAAGATCGACGGCGAACCCTTCGCTGGCGGCAAGGCCGAGGCATTCCAGTTCCTGATCGGCGAAGGCCAGATGCTCAAGGAATTCGAAGACGCAGTGCGCGGCATGAAGACCGGCGAATCCAAGACTTTCCCCCTGGCATTCCCTGAGGACTACCACGGCAAGGAAGTGGCTGGCAAGACCGCCGACTTCCTGGTGACCGTCAAGAAGGTGGAAGCCGCCAACCTGCCCGAAGTGAACGAAGCACTGGCCAAGTCCCTGGGCATTGCTGACGGCTCCGTTGAAGGCCTGCGCGCCGACATCAAGAAGAACCTGGAGCGTGAAGTCAAGTTCCGCGTTCAGTCGCGCAACAAGCAAGCCGTGATGGAAGCCCTGGTTTCCAAGGCTGAGCTGGACCTGCCCAAGGCCAGCATCGACGCCGAAGTCGGCCGTCTGCTCGAAGGCGCCCGTGAAGAGCTCAAGCAACGTGGCATCAAGGACGCTGAAAAGGCAGAAATCCCTGCTGACGTGTTCCTGCCCCAAGCCGAGCGCCGTGTGCGCCTGGGCCTGGTGGTTGCCGAGCTGGTCAAGTCCAACAAGCTGGAAGCCACGCCTGAGCAAATCAAGGCCCACATCGACGAGCTGGCATCGAGCTACGAGAAGCCAGAAGACGTCGTGCGCTGGTACTTTGGCGACCGCCAACGTTTGGCCGAAGTCGAAGCCGTTGTGATCGAAAACAACGTGACCGAGTTCGTGCTGGGCAAGGCCAAGGTCAGCGACAAGGCTGTGTCCTTTGACGAGCTGATGGGCCAGCAAGGCTGATAGGCGCGTACGCTGGACGGCCATGGCCGCCAGCGCTGCTGCCAGCCAAAAACAGGGGCTTGTGCTTTTGGGCACAGGCCCCATTTTATTGGGGTACAGTTAGCGCAGTCACAGTGCATTGACGCTAGCTTCCACCAATCCTGAACGGAGATGTAATGAGCGCACAAGATATTCAGAACTTGGGTTTGATCCCGATGGTGATCGAGCAATCGGGCCGTGGTGAGCGCTCGTTTGACATTTATTCGCGTCTGCTCAAGGACCGCGTGATTTTCCTGGTCGGTGAGGTCAACGACCAGACCGCCAACCTGGTGGTGGCCCAGTTGCTGTTCCTGGAAAGCGAAAATCCCGACAAAGAGATTTCGCTCTACATCAACTCGCCCGGCGGCAGCGTGACTGCTGGCATGGCCATCTATGACACCATGCAGTTCATCAAGCCCCAGGTCTCGACCATGTGCCTGGGCTTTGCCGCCAGCATGGGCGCTTTCCTGCTGGCCGCTGGCGAAAAGGGCAAGCGCTACTCGCTGCCCAACTCCAAGATCATGATCCACCAGGTGCTGGGCGGCGCACGTGGCCAGGCCACGGACATCGAAATCCATGCCCGCGATATCATCCGGACCAAGGAGCAGATGAACCGCATCCTGGCAGACCGCACTGGCCAGCCTTATGAAAAGGTCAAGGCCGATACGGAACGCGACTACTTCATGACGGCCCCGGAGGCCCAGGAGTACGGCTTGGTGGATACTGTGGTAGAAAAGCGTCCATAAGTCGGCTTTTACAGATAAGCGGCCGCAACCCTACCGGTTGAGGCCGCTTTGTAGTTGGTTATCATTGTTTCCACATAGATTCGATTGAAGGCATTGCCCCCATGGCCGAGAAAAAAGGCTCATCCAGCGAAAAAACCCTGTACTGCTCGTTCTGCGGCAAGAGTCAGCACGAGGTGAAGAAACTCATTGCCGGACCGTCCGTGTTCATCTGCGATGAGTGTATCAACCTCTGTAACGACATCGTGCGCGACGAAGTAGCGGCAGAAGGCAAGGAGGGCGAGAAGGTCAAGGGTGATGATCTGCCGACGCCGGCCGAGATCAAGTCCACCCTGGACAACTATGTCATTGGCCAGGACCCTGCCAAGCGCACCTTGGCTGTGGCGGTGTACAACCACTACAAGCGTCTGGCGCACAAGGACAAGGCCGGCAAGGACGATGTGGAGCTGTCCAAGAGCAATATCTTGCTGATTGGCCCTACGGGTTCGGGCAAGACCTTGCTGGCCCAGACCCTGGCCCGCCAGCTGAACGTGCCCTTTGTGATGGCCGATGCCACCACCTTGACGGAAGCCGGTTATGTTGGCGAGGACGTCGAGAACATCGTGCAAAAGCTGCTGCAAAGCTGCAACTACGATGTGGAGCGTGCCCAGCGCGGCATCGTCTACATCGACGAAATCGACAAGATCACCCGCAAGGCCGACAACCCCTCGATCACCCGCGACGTATCGGGCGAAGGCGTGCAGCAGGCGCTGCTCAAGTTGATTGAAGGCACGATGGCCTCGATTCCGCCCCAAGGCGGCCGCAAGCACCCGAACCAGGATTTTCTGCAGGTCGATACGACCAATATCCTGTTCATCTGCGGCGGCGCATTTGCCGGGCTGGAGAAGGTGATCGAGAACCGCTCCGAAGCCTCGGGCATCGGTTTTGGCGCCACGGTCAAGAGCAAGCAGCAGCGCTCCATCTCTGAGGCCTTCCGCGATATCGAGCCGGAAGACCTGATCAAGTTCGGCATCATCCCCGAGCTGGTGGGCCGCCTGCCGGTGGTGACGGCCTTGGCCGAGCTGTCGGAAGATGCGCTGGTCCAGATCCTGACCCAGCCCAAGAACGCGCTGGTCAAGCAGTACAACAAGCTGCTGGGTATGGAAGGCGTGGAGCTGGAAGTGCGCCCTGACGCGCTGACCGCGATTGCGAAGAAGGCCCTGGCCCGCAAGACTGGGGCACGTGGTCTGCGCTCGATTCTTGAGCAATCGTTGATGACCACCATGTTCGACCTGCCCACCACGGACAACGTGGCCAAGGTGGTGGTCGAAGAGGCGACGATCAACGAAGGCAAGCCACCGCTTCTGGTGTACCGGGAAGCGGCCAAGAAGGCCTGATCGGCCTGATGGCAGAGACCTTGTGGACTCTGCCATCTGTGTTTTACAAGGATCGCCCGGCGCCGCCGGGCTGTATCCAAAGGGCTTGAGGGTGCATTTGCCAGCCGGCACCCGCCCTTGCCCCTGGTTTTTGATGGCCAAGGGTTGAAAAATCACTTTTACGAATCATCTTCGTACAAGTTTCAAAAGGATTTTCATGTCCGACAACCAAACCCAAACCTCCCACCCCCTGGAATTGCCCATGCTCCCACTGCGGGACGTGGTCGTCTTTCCGCACATGGTGATCCCGCTGTTCGTTGGCCGCCCCAAGAGCATCAAGGCGCTGGAGACGGCCATGGAAGGCGACCGCAAGATCATGCTGGTAGCCCAGAAGACGGCTGCCAAGGACGATCCCACGGTCAATGACATGTTCAGTGTGGGCTGCGTCTCTACCATCTTGCAGATGCTCAAGCTGCCCGACGGCACCGTCAAGGTGCTGGTCGAGGGCGTGCAGCGCGCGCAAGTGCTGGAAATCGCCGAAGGCGAGGACTACTTCACCGCCAAGATTGAGCCTGTGGAGCCCGGTGACGGGGCCGACAAGGCCAGCGAGATCGAGGCCCTGCGCCGCGCGGTGATGCAGCAGTTTGACCAGTACGTCAAGCTCAACAAGAAGATTCCGTCCGAGATTCTGACCTCCATCTCCGGTATCGACGATGCCGGCCGCCTGGCCGACACCATCGCCGCCCACCTGCCGCTGAAGCTGGAAAACAAACAGGCCGTGCTGGAGCTGCAAAAGGTGCAGGACCGCCTGGAAAACCTGTATGACCAGCTCGAACGCGAGGTCGACATTCTCAATGTCGACAAGAAGATCCGTGGCCGCGTCAAAAAGCAGATGGAAAAGAGCCAGCGCGACTTCTACCTGAACGAGCAGGTCAAGGCCATCCAGAAGGAGTTGGGCGAGGGCGAAGACGGCGCCGACCTGGAAGACCTTGAGAAAAAGATCAAGCTGGCCAAGATGACGCAGGATGCGCGCAAAAAGGCCGAGGGCGAGCTCAAGAAGCTCAAGCTGATGTCGCCGATGTCGGCCGAGGCCTCGGTGGTGCGCAACTACATCGAAACCCTGGTAAACCTGCCCTGGGGCAAGAAGACCAAGGTCAAGAAGGACCTGGTCATTGCCGAAGACGTGCTGAACGAAGACCACTACGGCCTCGACAAGGTCAAGGACCGCATCCTTGAGTATCTTGCAGTGCAGCAGCGCGTGGACAAGGTCAAGGCACCGATTCTGTGCCTGGTCGGCCCGCCTGGCGTGGGCAAGACCTCGCTGGGCCAGTCGATTGCCAAGGCCACCGGACGCAAGTATGTGCGCATGGCCTTGGGCGGCATGCGCGACGAGGCCGAGATCCGCGGCCACCGCCGCACCTACATTGGCGCCATGCCAGGCAAGGTGCTGCAGAACCTGTCCAAGGTCGGCACGCGCAATCCGCTGTTCCTGCTCGATGAAATCGACAAGCTGGGCATGGATTTCCGGGGCGATCCTTCGAGCGCGCTGCTGGAGGTGCTGGACCCCGAGCAGAACAGCAAGTTCGGCGACCACTATGTGGAGGTCGACTTTGACCTCAGCGATGTGATGTTTGTCGCCACCTCGAACTCGATGAACATCCCGCCCGCGCTGCTGGACCGGATGGAAGTCATACGCCTGGCTGGGTACACCGAGGACGAGAAGACCAATATCGCGATGCGCTACCTGCTGCCCAAGCAGATTGAGAACAACGGCGTCAAGGCCGGTGAGCTGGAGCTGCGCGAGGACGCCGTGCGCGACATCGTGCGCTACTACACCCGGGAAGCCGGTGTGCGTTCGCTGGAACGCGAGCTGTCCAAGATCTGCCGCAAGGTGGTCAAGAACATCCAGCTGGGCAAGGCCCAGGCACCGGTGCAGGTGACGGCAGACAACCTGCCCGACTACCTGGGTGTGCGCAAGTTCAGCTACGGCCATGCCGAGCAGAAGAACCAGGTCGGCCAAGTTGTGGGCCTGGCATGGACCGAGGTGGGCGGCGATCTGCTGACCATCGAGGCCGCTGCCATGCCCGGCAAGGGCGTCATCAACCGCACCGGTTCGCTGGGCGACGTGATGAAAGAATCGGTGGAGGCTGCCCGCACGGTGGTGCGCAGCCGTGCACGCTCACTGGGCATCCGCGATGACGTGTTTGAGAAGCGTGACATCCACATCCACGTGCCCGATGGCGCCACCCCCAAGGATGGCCCCAGCGCAGGTGCGGCGATGACAACCGCCTTGGTGTCCGTGCTGACCGGCATCCCCGTGCGCGCCGATGTGGCGATGACCGGCGAGATCACCTTGCGCGGTGAAGTGACCGCCATCGGTGGTCTCAAGGAAAAGCTGCTGGCCGCCTTGCGCGGCGGCATCAAGACCGTGATGATCCCGGAAGAGAACGTCAAGGACCTGGCCGAGATCCCTGACAACGTCAAGAGTGGTCTGCAGATCGTGCCCGTGCGCTGGATCGACAAGGTGCTGGAAGTGGCGCTGGAAGTCAAACCCACGCCTTTGAGCGACAGCGACGTGCCTGCGGCAGAACCGGTGCCCGTGGTGCCCGCCGTGGCCGTTGCGGCAACGGCCGCCAAGGCCGCGCCTGCACGCCGCCCTCGTGCCGTCAAGCACTGAGCGGATGTAGTCCAGCGCGGAAAACCGGCCCGTCATCAAAAACGGGCCGGTTTGCCCAAAACACCAAAAAATATGCGTTACAATGCATACCACTGTGAAGCCCGGTATATAATAGCGGACTTCCGGTAAAACGGATATGCGGGAATAGCTCAGTTGGTAGAGCGATACCTTGCCAAGGTATAGGTCGACGGTTCGAACCCGTTTTCCCGCTCCATATTCGCGGTGCTGAATTTTTCAGTGCGGCAAAAAATCCAAGGCGCGATAGCAAAGCGGTTATGCCCCGGATTGCAAATCCGGTTAGTCCAGTTCGACTCTGGATCGCGCCTCCAGAACATGCTTGTCAGTGCGTTTTGGGTTCGTTGAGATACGAACAATGTTTGCGGGAATAGCTCAGTTGGTAGAGCGATACCTTGCCAAGGTATAGGTCGACGGTTCGAACCCGTTTTCCCGCTCCAGTTTTCAAAGCTGGTGTGATCTTTGTTCATGCTAGTTTTTGCGGGAATAGCTCAGTTGGTAGAGCGATACCTTGCCAAGGTATAGGTCGACGGTTCGAACCCGTTTTCCCGCTCCAGTTTTCAAAGCTGGTGTGATCTTTGTTCATGCTAGTTTTTGCGGGAATAGCTCAGTTGGTAGAGCGATACCTTGCCAAGGTATAGGTCGACGGTTCGAACCCGTTTTCCCGCTCCAACACATCGCAAAAAAGAGTCTTCGGGCTCTTTTTTGCATTTCAGCGCCCGCTTTTTTGGCGCGCCGCTCAGCGCCCATCTTGGCTGGGCGTCGCTCGGCAACATCGCTCTCTTCCTTGCTGCTGCACATCTCTGCCTCTCCAGCGCCAACCAGCGAGCGGGAACGGCTAGAATGGCAGGCTGCGTGCCTCGATGGTGAAATTGGTAGACACCCGGGACTTAAAATCCCGTGCCGCGAAAGTGGCGTGCCGGTTCGATCCCGGCTCGAGGCACCATTAGCGTTATGAATTCAAACGGAATTTAACGCTGCGCGGTCAAATCCGTGAAGCCTATAAATTCCCGGATGCACACCGGGAGACGCCCAACAAGGCTCTGTGCACCTTGCACCAGAACGGCTGCTCACTTCCCCAACACCTTGCCTGCAAAGAACACACGCTCGATCTCTTGCAGCGTACCGGTTCCAATCGTGCGGATCTTCAATAGCTTGTCGGGATAGGCCTCACGAAGCTGCTCCGGCGTCTTGATGCCTGCGCGCGCTAGCGCGCGTACGGTCACCAGAGGCAGCTTGCCGTTCAATGAAGAACCGTGGGCAAACCGAATTGGAGGCACCGCAAAGTCCGGCTCGAAGGACTGGCCTGGGAAAAATGCCATCTCGATCTTGCGAAACCTCAGCATCCCAATGCCATGCATTCTTAGCAATCCAACCGGGTAGGCTTGTTGGATGGCTTCAACGGAAGCTATTCCATTTTTTGCCAGGATTCGGATGATGCGCTCTGACAGCAGACCGTCCAGGGGCGTGACCGAGAAGCATGGGTTGTTGTAATCATTTGACATCCGGCCAGATCGTAGTGCCTGTCACCGGCTGAGGGTGACGGCGCACAGGGGGCACATCCTGTAGGTCTGGGCAGACAGCCGCCTTTCAGCGCCGCCATTGCTTGAGCCAGTTACGGCCAACGCGCTTCAATCGCGCAAATAGCTCTTCTTGCCGCTGTCTGACAAGCAATAGCGCCCGCCCCGTGGGCCCGTGCAATAGCGCTTGGATCGGCACTGGCAGCTGCCATCGGCCTGGCTGGTGTTGGTGATCAGCGGGCGGATAGCCGGTGCGGCTGCATCACCTGCGCTGCAGATGCGTTTGGAGCCGCTGATCGAGCCATCGTTGCAGACAAAGCGCGCTCCAGCGCAGTGCGCGACACCGCCTTTGCTGCCGCTGCAGGGGTAGTTGGCCGCTTGTGCCAGGGTGGCCAGCAAGGCCAGCACCAGGATGGAGACACCACGCATGGCAGTCAGTACTGTGGGCAACGGTTTGGCGGTGCGTGGCATCAGCTTGGGCGCTGCATCTACCCCGCAGCTCGCGCTGGCTGCCCACTGATGGTCGTTATCTAAGGGCACAGGCATCACAGTGGGAATGGGGGAAGGGGTGGTGGCGGGAACGCGCAGGGCACTAGAAATCTGGGCCGGGGATGGGTAGGTATTCAGCGCAAAGACATGGATTCGCAGACCAAGCATCGCGTTGATGTTGCATTATTTTGTTACATGTGTCAAACGCCAGCATGTGGCCGAATCGCTAGCCAAAGGTCTTCAGGGGTTTCTTTCCCGGCGATTGGCAGCGCATCGCGATCTTCCAAGTTGCTCTCGGCTGGCCGCTGCAGTCGTCCCCAGCACGGGAATGGCCTCCGGCAAGGGCATTGCTTGGGGCCGGGGCATCGACCGACTGCAGCCACTGCACAAGTTCCTAGGCGGGCATGGCGGCGCTGCGACGGGCGCTCTACCGCACGAGAAAGTGGGCAAGAAAGTGGGTGAGTGGTGCGTGTCGGGCGGCATAGTCGCCGCCGCCATGGGGCAGCCCTGCGGGCGCATGCCCAGCCGCAAGCCTCGCGCCAGCATCTGGATGCCAGCCCGGGGATGGACAGCCTGGGCCAGGCCCTGGGCGGAGGGCACAAGTGATACGGAGCCGGCAGAGACACGCCCCGACCTGGCCTATAGGCGGGCCCTCACGGCCGCGCTGGCGCGCCTGCCGTTGGCGCCGCGTGGAAGGCCTGCGTGTGGGGCCTATTCAGGCTGCTCCAGCGATGTCAGCAGCGCATCCGCATTGGCATAGCCCGCCCCCTTGGCTCTTTTGGCCCAGAACAGCGCGCTCGCAGGATCCTGGGTATAGATGGCGCTTTGTGCCAGGTTGTACGCCGCTGCGCCATCCCCCAGGTCAGCGGCCAAGATGAGCCAGTCCCGCGCCTGGGCATCGTCGTTCTCTACCGAGCGCAGGTGCTGGTAGACATTGATGGCAGCGCGCTTGTCGCCTGCCTGGGCCAGGCGCTTTTGGCGCAGCAGCTCGGCCTCCGACATGCGGGCGATGCCGGCGCTGTTGGCACCGGGCTCGTAGCGGATGCCCGTCGGCGGGGCGGGCAAGGGCGCGTAGGGGATTTGCTTGCAGCCAGTGCTGGCCAGCACGGCCAACAAGGCAAGGGGGAGGGCGATGGGCGTTATGCGCATAGCCGCATTGTGGCATTCCGCAGCCGGGCGCAGCGTACAGAGGTCAGCGCACAAAGGTGGAGGGCTGCAGATCCGGCGTGGTGGCCTTGCGCCGCTCCAGCCAAAAGGCTTCGTTCCTGGTCAGCATCTGGAACTCCTGCCAATCCTGCAGCTTTTGCGCGGCATCCATCGGCCAGTTCGGGTTGTAGATCAGCTCGCGCGCCAAGGCCACCAGGTCCGCATCACCGTTGCGCAAAATGGCTTCGGCCTGCTGGGCATGCACGATCAGCCCCACCGCCATGGTGCGGGCGCCGGTAGCGGCCTTGATGGCGGAGGCGAGTTCGACCTGGTAGCCATAAGTGGCAGACTGGCCGCCCCGCAGTGGCGAGCCGGCAATGCCGCCCGAGGAGCAATCGATGACATCCACCCCCAGCGGCAGCAGGCGTTGGACCAGGGCGATGCTGTCTTCCAGCGTCCAGCCGCCGGGCGCGCCATCGCTGCAGGACAGGCGTACAAACAGCGGCAGGCCCGCCGGCCACACGGCGCGCACCGCTTCGACGACGGTCAGCAGCAGCCTGCAGCGGTTGTCAAAGCTGCCGCCCCAGGCGTCGCCGCGCTGGTTGGCCAGCGGTGACAGAAAGCTGTGCAGCAGATAGCCATGGCCGGCATGCAGCTCCAGCACCTGGTAGCCCGCCTGCGCGGCGCGGCGGGCGGCGGCGGCAAAGGCCTCCACCAGCTGCTGGATGTCCTGCAGCGACATGGGCAGCGGCGTGTCTAGGCCCTTGCCCGCCGGGATGGCACTGGGGCCCATCGGCGTCCAGGCATCCCAGTCGGCGATGTCCGGCTGGTAGGGCAGGGCGCCCCGGCCCTGGGCGGGGGTCAGCTGCCGGGCCTTGCGGCCGGCATGCATCAGCTGGATGCCGGGCGTGGTGCCGCAGTCCTTCATCAGCTGCACAATGCGCTGCAGGGGCGCGACCATGTCGTCGGACCACAGCCCTATGTCGCCCAGGGTGCCGCAGCCGCGCCGCTCCACCCCCGTACCTTCCTGGAACACCAGGCCGCTGCCGCCGGCAGCCAGGCGCCCCAGGTGCATCAGATGCCAATCCTGGGCCTGGCCGTGGCGGCCCTGGTACTGCCACATGGGGGCGGCGACGATGCGGTTCTTGATCACCACATCGCGCAGCGGCAAAGGGCTGAAAAGCTGGGTCTGGGCCATGGTGCTGTGGCCTACTTCTTGACGAGAGGGCAGGCCGATTCGGACAGCGGCAAGAAGGCCTTGTCGGCCGGCACGGTGCTGATGACCTTGTAGTAGTCCCAGGGCGCCTTGGACTCTTGCGGTGACTTGACCTGGAACAGGTACATGTCGTGCACCATCATGCCGTCCTCGCGCAGGCGGCCATTCTTGGTGAACACATCGTTGATCGGCATCTCGCGCATCTTGGCCATCACCGCCTTGGCATCGGTGCTGCCTGCGGCCTCCACCGCCTTCAGGTAGTGCTTGACGGACGAGTAGGCGCCCATCTGGCTCATATTGGGCATGGCGTTGACCTTGGCGAAGTACTTCTTCGAGAACGCGCGCGTCTCGTCATTCATGTCCCAGTAAAAGGCCTCGGACAGCAGCATGCCCTGCGCGGTGCGCAGGCCCACCGAATGCACATCGTTGATGTACATCAGCAGCGAGGCCAGCTTTTGCTTGCTCTCGGGGGTGATGCCGAATTCGCGCGCGGCCTTGATGGAGTTGACCAGGTCATTGCCGAAGTTGGCCAGGCCAATCACATCGGCCTTGCTGGCCTGGGCCTGCACCACGGCAGACGAAAAGTCCGAGCCATTGAGCGGGTGCCGGGTCTCGCCGATCACCTTGCCGCCAACGGTGCTGATTGCCTGGGTGGTGGCCTTGACGATGTCGTAGCCGCCCGAGTAATCGGCGGTCAGAAAGTACCACTGCTTGCCGATCTTCTCGGCCGCCGCCTTGCCCACGGTATTGGCCAGCGCATACGAGTTGTAGGCCCAGTGCGCGACGGTGGGGCCACACATGTCACCGGTGATGCGGTCGCTGGCCGGGCCGCTCATCACCAGCACCTTGCCTTTTTCCTTGGCAATGTTCAGCACCGCCAGCGCAGCGGCCGAGCCGCCCACGTCCTGGATCGCGTCCACGCCGTTGTCATACCATTCGCGCGCCTTGGCCGCTGCCGAATCGGCCTTGCTCTGGTGGTCAAAGGTCAGCAGCTCGACCTTGCGGCCCAGCACCTGTCCCCCTGCCTCGTCCAGCGCCATTTGGGCCGCTGCGATGCTGCCCTTGCCGGTGATGGCCGAGTACACGCCGGACTGGTCGACGATCAGGCCAATGCGCACGGGCGGGCCCGATTGCGCCATGGCGCCCAGTGACAGGCACAGCAGCGCTGCGGCCAGGCCCAGGGGTTTGAAGGGTGTCCGCAGTGCGGGGATGTGAGAAATGCGCATGGTGTTGTCTCCTGTTCAGCTTGTTGTCAGTACCTGGGATTCGCGGATCATCTGTTGCCAGCGCAGGCGCTCGGTCTGCAAAAATTTCTCGTAGGCATCGGGGCCTTGGGCGGTGACGGAGACGCCTTGTTTCTCCAGCAGGTTTTTGAGATCGGGCGCCTGCAGCTGGGCCACGGTGGTGCGGGCCAGGCGCTCCACGACCTGGGCGCTGGTCTTGCGCGGCACAAAAAAGCCGTTCCAGATTGGCGCGGCATAGCCGGGGTAGCCCAGCTCGGCCACGGTGGGGATCTCGGGCCAGGAGGCCATGCGCTGCGCGCTCAGGGTGGCCAGCACGCGCAGCTTGCCCGACTGCACCTGGGGCCGGGTGAAGAGCGCCGTCATCATGCCCATGTCCACCCGCTGCTGCAGCAGGTCCGGCAGGGCCGGGGCCTCGCCCTTGTAGGGCGCATGGATCATCTGCGCACCACTCAGCTTGCCCAGGTACTCCATGGCCACATGCAGCGGGCCCAGCGGCCCGGTCGACATATAGCGCAGCTTGTCTGGCGTTTTCTTGGCATCGGCCAGCAGCTCGCCCAGGGTCTGGTAGGGGCTGTCCTGGGCCACCACCAGCACATAGTCCACATTGCAGATCGAGGCCACTGCCGCAAAGTCGCGCTGCGGCCGGTAGCCCAGGTCGGGCATCGTGTGCTCGAGCACGATATTGGTGCCCACGCCGCCCATCAAGATGTTGTAGCCATCGGGTTCGGCATGCGCTACCTGGGTGGCACCAATGGCGCCGGCAGCGCCCACCTTGTTGTCCACCACCACCGGCTGGCCCAGGCCCGGCTCCAGCGCCTTGGCCAGCAGGCGGCCCAGCACATCAGTGGCGCCACCGGCTGCAAACGGCACCACCAGCCGCACTGGGCGCGATGGATAAGGGCTCTGCGCCCAAGCATGTTGGCCGGCCAGCAGGCCGCCGGCCCCCCAGGCGGCGCTGCGTGCCAGCCATTGCCGCCGCGCCGGGTTGGCGGGGGCATGCTGGGGTAGGGAAAGCGTGTTGTTCATGGCCTTGTCTCCTTGTCCTTTTTTGTGGTGTTGCCGTGTCCAGAGGCCCCTCTGAGAGATAGCTGGCGGCCGCTACAGCCGGGTTGCGCTGATGGTCAGCCCTCCGTCGATATGCAAGGTCTGGCCGGTGATGTAGCCGGCCAACGGGTGCAGCAAAAAGTCGATCGCATGGGCGATCTCCACCGGCTCGGACACCCGCTGCAGCGGCACGGCGGCGAGCAGCGCTTCTGTCTGCGGTGCGCCGGGCGGGCTGGCGGTTTTGAAAAGCTCGGTGGCCACGGGGCCGGGGGCAATCACATTGACCGTTATCTGGTCCGTGGCCAGCTCCAGCGCCCAGGTGCGGCTCATGCCGATGACGGCGGCCTTGGTGGCGCTGTAGGCGGTGCGGTTGGGCTTGCCCAGCGCGGCGCGCGAGGAGATATTGACGACCCGGCCGGCACGCGCCTGGCGCATGCCCGGTAGCAGGGCCTGCATGCACACCAGGCAGGCGTTCACGTTCAGCGCCATGGCCTCGTTCATATCGGCCACGCTGGTGTGTGCCAGGTCGGTGGTGTGGGCGAGTGCGGCGTTGTTGACCAGGCCATAGAACGGCGCCTGCGCGGCCAGGTCGCTGACCAAAGCGCGGGTGCCCTCCAGGTCCATCAGATCGCAGGCGATGAACTGCTCATCGGCCCGGGCATCGGCGGGGATGCTGCGGGCCAGGCCAATGGTCTGGTAGCCCTTGTCGGCCAGGTAGCGCATGGTGGCGCGGCCAATGCCCCGGCTGGCGCCGGTGATCAAGACGCGGGGTTTGCGGGAGCTGTCTGTCATGCCAGGCCTTTCAAAATCTGTCGACCGATGATGGTCTTTTGCACTTCGGTGGCCCCTTCGTAGATGCGCATGGGGCGGACTTCGCGGTAGAGGCGCTCGACCACGCTGCCGCAGGTGATGCCTATGCCACCCCAGAGCTGCACCGCCGCATCGACCACCTGGAAGGCGGCTTCGGTGCCCTGCATCTTGGCCATGGCCGCTTCGGTGCTGATGCGGCGCTGGCGCACATCGCGCAGCCAGGCGGCCTTGTGCACCAGCAGGCGCGCGGCCTCCAGCTGCGTCGCCATGTCGGCCAGCTTGTGCTGCACGGTCTGCATCTCGGCCATGGCCTGGCCGTAGAGCTGGCGTTGGCTGACCCGGGCCAGGGTCTCATCGAGCGCGCGCTGGCCCATGCCCAGCGCAGCCGCGCCCACCGAGCTGCGGAAGATATCGAGCACGCCCATCGCCACCTTGAAGCCCTCGCCCGGCTGGCCCAGCAGGCGATTGGCCGGCACCCGGCATTGCTCAAAATGGATCTCGGCCAGCGGGTGGGGCGCGATGATGTCGATGGCGCGGTGGATGCGCAGGCCCGGGGTGTCGGCATCGACCAACAGGGCCGACAGGCCGCTCGCGCCCTTGGCCTCTTCGGTGCGGGCGATGACGACATAGAAGTCCGCAATGCCGCCATTGGAGATATAGGACTTGGCGCCATCAAGCAGGTAGTGGTCGCCCTGCAGCACGGCCCGCGTCTTGGTGGCGGCCACGTCCGATCCGCCATCGGGCTCGGTCAGCGCAAAGGCTGCCACCTTGCGGCCCTGGCTGCAGGCCTGCACATAGGGCGCCACCAGGCGGGGA
Source organism: Comamonas sp. BIGb0152 (assembly GCF_024809975.1). GTDB lineage: Bacteria > Pseudomonadota > Gammaproteobacteria > Burkholderiales > Burkholderiaceae_C > Comamonas. The sequence continues at coordinate 462,916 of NZ_JANUDY010000003.1, read as the reverse complement.
TCGCCTTTTTGCCACAAGGCAGCGCTGCCGATGCCCTGCATGCTGAAGACAAAATCAGCCAGCGGCGCGTAGTAGCCCAGGCATTCGCGCACCAGGCAGATGGCGCGCAGGTCCACCGCTGGCGCCATGCCATCGGCCATCGCTGGCGCCGCGTATTCAAGCAGGCCATGCTGCGCCAGGCTGTGCAGCCAGTGGGCGCACTCGTCCAGCAGATCCTGTGGCGTTTCATCGGCCAGGCGCTCGCGGTTGTGGCTGATCCAGCGGTTGAGCCGGGCAATGACTTCGGCATGCCGCTCGTCAAAAAAGGGCGTGTCGGCCAGGGTCCATTCCTGCTTCATGCTGTGGCCTCCTGGGCGAGCAGGCTTTGCGCCAGGTCGCGCAGTTCATTGCGTTTGACCTTCTTGCCGTTGGGGCCCATGGTGTAGGGAAAGGTCTCGACCCGGAAGATGCGGATGGGCACCTTGTAGCGCGCAATCTGCTGCTGCAGCTGGGCCTTGATGGCCGCCTCGTCCCAGCGCTGGTCAGCGGTATCGGTGGGCGCCAGCACAAAGGCCACCGGGCGCGAGCTGCCCGAGGCATTGACCGCTACCACCTGGCAGGCGCTGGCGCCGCTGAGCGCCATCACCGACTCCTCAATCTCGGCCGGGTTGACCAAAAAGCCGCCGATGCGCAGCACATCGCCCAGGCGCGAGATATGGGTAAAGCCGCCGTCGCCATTCAGATAACCCAGATCGCCCGAGCGCAGGTAGCCGTCTTCGGTAAAGGCCTGCTGGGTGGCCTGCGCATCACGCAGGTACTGCTGCATCAAGGTGGGGCTGAAAAATTCCAGCTCGCCGGGCTCCTGCGCCTCGGCAATGGCACCGGTCTCCAGATTGCGCACGCGCACCCGCGCAAGGGGGCAGACAGGGATGCCGCCGGACTGGGCGCGCCGGGGCAAGGGCGCGGCCGGGTCTTGGTGGGCAAACAGCGCAAAGGTTTCGCTCATGCCAAAGCAGCCGACCATGGGTATGCCGTACTGCAAGGCGCGGGCGGGCAGGGCATCCAGCCCGGGCACAAAGTTGGCATGGCCAAAAAAGCGCAGCGCCTGTGGCTGCCAGCCTGTGGGCAGGTCGGCAATGAGCTTGTCGACCATGTCATTGGTGCCAAACATATGGGTGATGGGCTCGCCTTGCAGGCAGGCCGCTGCGCGCGCGGTATCAAACACCTCGTGCAGCACCAGGCAGGCGCCAGCTGCCAAGGTGGCCATCGCTGCGGTGTAGCCAAATGCCCCGCACAGCGGCAAGGCCAGCAGGCTGCGGCAGCCGCTGTCGATGCCAAAGCCCGGCGCCACATCCTGCGCATGCTGGGCCACGCTGGCCTGGCGGTGCACGATGAGCTTGGGCTGGCTGGTGGTGCCCGAGGACGACAGGATGATGCAGGTCTGTTCGCCCTGGCCGGCGCTGCTGTGCGGCGGTGTTGCAGCCGCTGTCATCAGCACTTGCCAGGATTGGATTTGCAGCGCCGTGCCAGCGGCTTCTAGCGGCGCGGTTGGCGAGGTGGGCGGGCTCAGGCTGGCATCGATCAGGCACTGCAGACTGCCGCCTTGCTGCGCCAGGATCTGCGCCAGGCTATTGCCGGGCAGCAGGCTGCCTGCGCTGGCGGCAGCACCATTCATGACGGCAAGCGCATTGGCGGTGGCGCGGTCAAAGGCCAGCGCCTTGCAGGCGGAGCGGTCGATAAAGCTGCTGATCTCCTTGACGCCGAGCTTGAGGTTCAGGCTCAGGGTGGTGATGCCCAGCTGGGCGCAGGCCAGGTGCAGCAGCAGCCAGTGGGGGGTGTTGGGCAGCCACAGGCCCAGCACATCGCCGGCGGCCAGGCCTTGCTGCTGCAGCCCGTTGGCGCATTGCTGTACCTGGCTGCGCAGCTGCGCATAGCTGTGGGTGCTGCCGCCAAACTGCAGCGCGGCGGCGTCATCTGCGCCCAGTGCCAACAGGCTGCGCACATCGTTTGCCCGCGCGCTGGGGGGCGCGCTGGCCATGGGTTGGGATGTCATAGGCGGCCTTTAGACGGTGGCCACCGGGGTGACGGGTGAGCCCACGGCACCGGGCAGGCGCAGCGCAGGCGCCGTCAGCATAAAGCGGTAGCGGCCATGGGCCTGCAGCCACTGCGCCAACGGGTGCAGGTACCACAGCTCACCAAATGGCATGCCCAGCTTGAACAGGCACAGCTCGTGCAGTGGCAAAAAGGCGCATCTGCCATCGGCCGGCCGGCCCGGCACCGATTCGATACCGTAGTTGTCGGCCACCAAGGTGGTAATGTGGCTGTCGATGATCCACTGCTGCAGCTCGGGATCGCGCCCATCGAGCACCGCGCCCACGGTCTCGGGCATGTCGGACTTGGGCGGCCCATCGCAGGCCAGCAGCAGCTCGCTAAAGCCGGTGTAGAGCGCGACGATGTCGCCCTTGGTGACTTCGATGCCGTCGGCCTTGAGTACCTCCTTGAGCATCTTGCCCGACACGAGGGTGTGGCCGTCGCCAAAGTGGCGGCGCAGGTTGACCAGCACGCCCCGGCCCTGGATGGCCTGCTCGGCCAGGCGCTCCACGCCCAGCGCCTTGGCGCGTGACTGGCCGCCCATGTCGGGCAGGTCATCGGGCGCCAGAATGTCGATGCCGGCCTGGAAGCCGTTGTAGTAGACCAGCTCGTCCACGCCATCGCCATTGATGTCGAAATGGCTGCCCACGTGCGACAACGCATCCCACTGCGTGGAGTACTGCAGGTAGATCTCGGCGTAGTCGTCGCTGACCACATCGGTGTAATTGGGGTTCTCGCGCGAGAGCGCAAAGTTCAGGCCCGGGCCCAACGGCCGGCGCGAGGGTTTGATGACTGGCGGATGGCGGCGCGGGTTGAGCGCATTGCCGCCGGGCTTGTCCAGCGGCAGGCTCAGGCAAAAGCGCTCGCCGGTCTGTATTTCCAGCGCCGCTTCTTTCACCTTGTCCGCCGTCAGGTAGTTCAGGCGGCCGAGCTGGTCATCGGGGCCAAAGTCGCCCCAGTTCGATTGCGCGGGGCGCTGGGTCCAGCGGGGCGAGCCGGCGCTGCCGACAACAGGGGCAAGGTGGGGAGCGTGTACAGGGCGGTAGGCGTTCATAGGGTTTTCCAGATAATGGGGGAGACAGCACGCAGCAGCGATCTGCTTTAGCTTGTGCGCACCGCAAGAGGGACGAGCAACTATGAGACGGGAAGCGCTGGAATGGCAAAAGCTGGCAGCAGGGATGTTCACGATATGAACTCAGGTTTTCCCGGGGCGCAAAGCCCTGCGCGCTTGGTCAAGGTGCTGCGCCTGCTGGCGCGCCACCATGTGCAAGGCCTGTCGATTGCAGAGTTGACAACGCAGTCCGGCCTGGACCGCTCGACCGCCAGGCGCTTGCTGATGGTGCTGGCCCAGACCGGCTATGCGGCCAAGGATGCGGCCTCGGGCCGCTACCGGCTGGGGGTGGAGGCGATGCTGACGGGCCTGGCCGCGATGGCCAAGCCCCCCATCTTCGAGGTCTGCCACCCGGTCATGGTCAGCGTGGCCCGGCGCAGCGGCGATACGGTGTTTCTCATCATCCGCGTGGGCGACTTTGCCCATTGCCTGCATGTGCAGCCGGGCAGCACGGTGCTGCATGCCCACAGCCTGATGGCTGGGCAAATCCGCCTGCTGGGCCAGGGCACGGCCAGCCTGGCCCTGGCCGCCAGCCTGCGCGATGCCGAGCTGGAGCAGATCTACCAGCGCCGCCGCCTGGACTACGAGGCCGCCGGCATCAGCCAAGAGCGCTTGATGGACATGGTGCGCCAGACCCGCAAACGCGGCCATTCGCTCAGCGTCAACCTGCTCACCTCGGGCGCCACCGGTGTGGGGCTGGCGATCGAGTTCCAGGCCCCCGATTTGGCCCACGCCGGCCCTACCGCCCATACCGCTGCCATCAGCGTGGCCAACCACGATGCGCAGATGGATGCGGCCCACCAGGTGCTGGCCCTGCAGATCTTGCGCGAGGAGCTGCTGCAGGCAGGCATTGCGCTGGTGGCCGCCCTCAAAACAGGCCCGCCGCGCTAAGGGGAGGGCTTGGCCTTGGGCTGGCCTTTTGACGCCGGGGCTGCTGCCGTGAACCGGCGCAGTTCCTCTTCGCTGAGGATGTACTGCGGGTTGTCCACCAGGCGCTGCACCGCCAGATCGATGAAGGCGCGTGCCCTTGCGGGCTGAGAGCTTCTGCTGCCAAAGTACACAAAGTAGTGGAGGTACTCGGGCGTGTGCTCGACCAGCACCGGCACCAGGCGCCCCTCGCGGATATAGGGGGCGGCAGTCACGCCTGCCAGTTGGCCCAGTACCTTGCCGCGCAACACCGCCTCCAGCTCAAAGCCTTCGTCATTGCTGCAGAGGGTGGGCACCACGGGGATGTCCACGATCTGCTCGCCCATCAGCACATGCCAGGGCAGGACCTTGCCGGTAGCCGGGTGGCGGTAGGCACTGCATCGGTGTGCTTCCAGCGCGCTGAGCGACTGGGGTGCTCCGTGCTGCTGCAGGTAGGCGGGCGCGGCGCATATCACCATTTGCAGCGCAAACAATTTGCGTGCAATCACCCCTTCATGCGCCGATGCGCCCAGCCGGAAGCCCACGTCCACGCGGTCCTCGACCCAATTGCCGACCCGGTCTTCCAGCAGCACATCGGGTTGAATGCCTGGGTGCCGGTCGCAGAACTCCTCCACCAATCGCCACAGGATGGGCCCGAATGTGCTGCGCGGCCCGGCGATGCGCAAGGGGCCTCGGAAGTCGTCTTTGCCTTTGCGGGCATTGTCCAGCGCCCGTTGCATGCCTTGCACCGACGGCTGCACCTCCTCCAGTAAGCGCTGGCCGGCATCGGTCAGCGACATCACCCGGGTGGTGCGGTGGAATAGGCGCGCATCCAGATGCGCTTCGAGCTGGGCCAGCGCCTTGCTGGCTGCCTGGGGGCTGATGCCCAGCTCCATGGCGGCCTTGCGCAGGCTGCCCTGCTCGGCGGCCTTGATAAAGGTGGTGATGGATCGCAGTTCGTTGAGGGCCATGCCTTTGCTTTCTGTTGCGCATATTGTCATCAATTAGATGCGAATAAATCAACCTATTCACCACTATTCAGTATCAATGCGCTTGCTTAAAGTGGGCTCCATCGCGCGCTGGGATACGCAGAGATCCGCCACTTTGCCCCCACAGCGCTGCCCCCAATCACCGGAGTTACGCACCATGAAATCCTTGCTTTGCATCGCATTGGCCGGCGCCGCCACCAGCGCCGGAGCGCAGCCCCAGCGCAGCGACCCGCGCACGGCCGCTGTGGAGGTTCGTGCCGCTGCGACCCAGCCCGCTACCACGGGGGCGGCAGACCGCTTTACCGGTGCCGTTCGCATCACCACGCCGTTCAGCGCGCCAACGCCTGGCCGCGCTGGCGGTGGCACCGTCGCCTTTGAGGCCGCTGCGCGCACAGCCTGGCACACCCATCCGCTGGGCCAGACGCTGATCGTGACGCAGGGCATCGGCCTGGTGCAACAAGCGGGGCAGGCGGCGCGTGTGATGCGCGTGGGCGATGTCGTCAGCATTCCTGCCAACGCCCGCCACTGGCACGGCGCAGGCCCGGGTGGCGCGATGGCGCATGTGGCCATCGCAGAAAAGCAGGACGGCCCATCGGTGGCCTGGCAAGAGCAGGTGAGCGACGACAACTACCAAGCAGCCTGGAAAAGCGCGGGTCTGCAGCCAGCCGCTGCGCTGCAGGCGCCAAAACGCCATTACCCCGGCGCAGACACGCTCAACGCGAAGCAAAAGGCGATTCCCTTGATAGCGGCATTTGCCGCCAGCAGTGACATGGCGCAGCTCGATGTCGCCCTGCACCAGGGCCTGGATGCGGGGCTGAGCATCAGCGAGACCAAGGAAGTGCTGGTGCAGCTCTATGCCTATGTGGGCTTCCCCAAAAGCCTCAATGCGCTGGGCCAGTTGATGAACGTGGTGGAGGCACGCCAGCAACAAGGCATTCAGGATGCGGCAGGCGCAGAGCCCAGCCGCGCCGTGGCGACTGGCGAGGAGCTGGTCGCCCTGGGCCGCAGAAACCAGACAGAAATCTCCGGCGGGCCGGTACAAGGGCCGGTGATGGCGTTTGCGCCGGTCATCAACCAGTTTTTGCAGGCGCATTTGTTTGGCGACATCTTTGAGCGCGACAACCTCGATTGGCAAAGCCGGGAGCTGGCCACGCTTGGCGCATTGGCGGCGACACCGGGCGCCGAGGCACAACTGCGCTCGCACATGCTCGCCAGTCTGCGTGTGGGGCTGCGCGCATCGCAGCTGCGTGAGCTCAGCCAGGCATTGGCGGCCAGCGGCCTGGCCGCGAGCGCAGAGTGGGCCCAGGTCGCCCTCAGCCAAGCGCTGGCGATGAAAGGACAAGCATGAATATCCCCCAACTTTTGTGCACGGCGGCCCTGGTCACCGGCTGCGCCACGCGGTCCGGGCCCGCTCCTGAGCCGTTGCAGATCCAATCCCAAGGCAGCTTTGCCGTGGGCGGTGTGGTGCAGCAGACTCCCGGGCGCTATGACAACAACCAGCCCACTGCCGCAGGGCAGAGTTTGCATGGCGACCATCTGTACGCCTTCTACCAGGTGCCGGTGCAGGCCAAGCCGCTGCCCATTGTCATGCTGCACGGGGCTTTCCAATCTGCACGCAGCTGGGAGAGCACGCCAGACGGCCGCGAGGGCTTCCAGACCTTGTTTTTGCGGCGCGGATTTTCGGTGTATTTGGTGGACCAGCCACGCCGTGGGCGCGCCGGCAACAGCACCGTGGCCGCCACCGTCGAGCCCACACCGAATGACCAGCTGTTCTTTGACCAGTTTCGCATTGGGCAATGGCCCAGGCGATTCGACAACGTCCAGTTTGATGCCTCTGCTGACACCTTGAACCAGTTCCTGCGCTCCATCACGCCTAACACCGGCCCCTACGACGCCGGCGTCATTGCCGATGCCATGTCGGCGCTGTTCTCCAAGGTCGGGCCCGGCATTTTGTTCACGCATTCGCAAGGGGGCGGGCCTGGCTGGCTGACCGCCATACGCAACCCGAACGTCAAGGCCATCGTGGCTTTTGAGCCGGGCAGCGGTTTTATCTTTGCGCAGCAAGATGCCCCCGAGCCCATGCCCAGCGCCGCAGGCAGCTTGGCGCCCGAGATCGTGCCGCTGGAAGATTTTCTGAAGCTGACCCGGATTCCCATCGTCATCTACTACGGGGACAACTTCCCCACCACGCCGACCGCAGAACGTGGACAAGACAACTGGCGCGTTCGCTTGGCGATGGCCCAACGCTGGGTGGCGGCTATCAACCAGCACGGCGGCAACGCCCAACTGGTGCATCTGCCCAAGATTGGTGTGCATGGCAACACGCACTTTCTGATGTCGGACCTCAACAACCGCGAGATCGCGGAGCTGGTGGCGCAGTTCCTCTCAGCACAGCAGCTGGACTGATCGGCGCGCAACGTCCTGTCTTCCCACACCGAAAGGCCTTCTCCAATGACCCTCCTGACCCGACGCGCGCTGATGACGCAATCCGCGCTTAGCCTGTCCCTGACCACATTAGGAATTTCCACCATGACTACCACGACAGCGGCCGCTACCGATGCCGCTAAAAATCCCTTCACCTTGGTCTATGCCGGCGCGATTGCCAAGAATGAAGCGGGCAAGGTCAATATCCATCCGGTGACCTACCCGCTCAATGGGCTGGATATTGCGGCCAATGTCTACACCCCCGCCAACTACGATCCCCAGCAGCCGTACCCGGCGATTGTGGTGGCGCACCCGAATGGCGGGGTCAAAGAGCAGGTAGCGGGCCTGTATGCCCAGCGTCTGGCAGAGCAAGGCTTCGTCACCATCACCGCCGATGCAGCCTACCAAGGCGGCAGCGGCGGTCTGCCGCGCAGCACCGACAAGCCCCAGTTTCGGGTGGAAGATATCCACGGCATGGCCGACTTCATCACGCGCTTTGCCGGTGTCGACCCGCAGCGCCTGGGGCTTTTGGGTATTTGTGGGGGTGGCGGCTATGCGCTCTCGGCGGCCAAGTCGGACAAGCGTTTCAAATCAATTGCCACCTTGAGCATGTTCAACTCCGGGCGGGTGCGCCGCAATGGCTTTGCCGATTCGCAAATGGCAACGGTGCAGCAGCGCCTGCAGCAAGCCAGCGATGCGCGGGCTACGCAAGCGGCGGGCGGCAACATTCTCTACGCGGGCGATGCCGACATGAGCGATGCGCAGATTGCCGCACTCCCTTTCGAGATGTACCGCCAGGGCTACGAATACTACTGGCGCACCCACGCGCACCCCAACTCGACGTTCAAGTACACCAGCAGCAGCCTGTTGGACCTGATGCGCTGGGATGCGACCGACCAGATCGCGCTGCTGGAGCAGCCCTTGCTGATGGTGGCGGGGACTGCCGCCGACAGCCTGTACATGACCGAGGAGGCCTTTGCCAAAGCCAGCGGCGCCAAGCACAAGGAGCTGTTCAAGATTGAGGGAGCCACCCACATCGAGACCTACTGGGTGCCCAAGTATGTCGATGCCGCGATGGGCAAGCTGACACCGTTCTACAACAAGACGCTGTGATGGCATCCGCCTCCCGCTCTACCCGAAGGGCGCTGCTGGGCACCCTGGCCAGCTTGCCGGTCGTGGGGGCGGCCTCTGCGCAGCCGAACCAGGGCTGCGGCAGCGGCGCTGGCAACGTGCTGGTGGCCTACTTTTCACGCACCGGCAATACACGGGTCATTGCCGGCCTGATCCAGCGCAGCCTCAAAGTGCAGATCGCCGAGATCCTGCCGGCCACACCGTATCCCGAGGACTACCTGGAGACGGTGGAGCAGGCCCGGCAGGAGCGTGATGCGGGCCGCAGCCGAGCTTTGGCGCGCCCTGTCGATATCGGCGTCTTTGACACGGTGTATCTGGGCTTTCCCATTTGGGGTGAAACCGTACCGCCTGTGGTGCGTGCCTTTCTGGCAGCGCAAAACTGGCAAGGCAAGTCCCTGGTGCCTTTCCAAACCCATGGCGGTTATGGGCTGGGCAATAGCCAAAAGGTGCTGAGCGGCTACCTGGACAAAGGCAGATTGCACCCCGGTTTTGCAATGGAAGCCGACCAGGAGCGGCGCACGATGACCCAGGTGACGCAGTGGTTGCAGACGAGCAACTGCAAGCCGCGTTGAGGGCTGGCGCGTAGGACGACAGCGCAGACGGCCGAATGTGTCGCTTTTTTGCGGAACCCCGGCGGCGCACAGGGCTCCAAGTGCCTTCTTTTGTGCACTTTTATTGCGGAGCCCTGACCCATGACGACTGAAGAAATTCGTGCGACCTTGACCCTGTGCCTGCTTGCCTCCTTCGCCGATGGCGAGAAGCACGAGCGTGAGCGCGAGCAGATCCGCCAGGTGGCCGAGGGCCTGGCGGCCGACCAGCAGATCAATCTGCCCCATCTTTACCAAGACGTGCTGCTGCGCCGGGTGCAACTGGGTGATGTGCTGGCCCAGTTGCAGACCACCGAATCGCGCCAGCTGGCCTATGAGATGGCCTTGTGTGTGTGCGAAGCCGATGGCAGCACGAGCCCCAAGGAAGCGGCCTTTTTGGCGCAGCTGCGCGAGGCCTTTGGCACTGCAGGGCAGGCATCGCCGCCCACACCGCTGGCGGCTGCGGTGGCACCTGCGTTGGCTGCGGGGGGCGCTGCAGCTGCTGCATTCGGCACGCCGCCCGCGCAAGCACTGGCGGGCAACCTGGTCGACGCGCCGTTGAATGCCGCTTTGCCCGAAGCCCCGCTGGCGCTGACCGAGCCGGCGCCCCACCCGGCAGCGGCCGACCCGCTGGTGCCGGCACAGACCGAGCGCCGGCCATCCGCCTTGTCGGTGGAAGCCATGGACCAGAAGATCCTCAAGGCCTCGATCCTCAATGGCGCGATTGAGCTGCTGCCCGAGAACCTCTCGACCTTGGCCATCATTCCGCTGCAGATGCGCCTGGTCTACCAGATCGGGCAGAACTATGGCTACGAGCTGGACAAGGGCCACATCAAGGACCTGCTGGGCGCCCTGGGCGTGGGTTTGACCTCGCAGTACCTGGAGCAGGCCGGGCGCAAGCTGCTGGGCGGCTTGCTGGGCAAGGCCGGCAAGGGCCTGCTGGGCGGCCTGGGCCGGCAGGCGGTGAGCAGCGGCATGAGCTTTGCCTCGACCTACGCGCTGGCCCATGTGGCCAACCAGTACTACGCGGGCGGGCGCCAGCTGTCGACCGACATGCTCAAGAACGCCTACCAGCATGTGATGCAGGACGGCCGCCAGCTGCAATCGCGCTACCAGGCGCAGATGCAGGAGACGGCCAGCGGCCTGAACACGGCCAAGATCCTGTCGATGGTGCGCGGCGGCCAGTAAGCCGGCTGCTGGCCTTGGTCTGCAGGGGGCGGCTTGGTCTCAGCCCTCGCCCGGCGGTGTTCAGCGCGGTGAAAGCGGGGTTCACCGGCACGGAACGCTTGCACCGGCGGGGTTCAGTGGCCGCCATAGGCCTGCAGCCCATGCGCTGCTGTAGGCCTGTTTCTCTGGATGGTGTAGGCCTGGTCGTGCGACGGCAGCGCAGAGCCGGGCCCTGTCACTGCGCCCAGGCCGGGTGCTTTTCCTCTGTTTCTGGCTGAATTTGCAGGTGGGCCTTGCCGTTGCCGCCAGGCCTGCGGCGCGTCCTCGCTGTGCGGAACCGCTTGCCAAGGCGCATGGCTGCTGGGTTTGGGTTGACGGATGGTGCAGAAAATATTTACAAAAGATGCAAGTTAACGCCTTGGTGCAGGGCGCGAGTGACTCCGGGAAACCTCTATAAGTCTTTGTAGTTGCTAAGCATGAAGCCATAGCTTGCCTCTGCTTGGGCTTATATATCGTTTCAATAAAGTAATTTACGCTTTACAGGAATTAGCAGTACCTTTGTCTTTGTGAGTAGTTGTGTTTGTATGAGCAATCAGCAGCACCTGTCCTCGACCGCCGGTAGTGAAGGTCTGAGCAGATCACACCGACACGGGCGTTCTGGCGTGGTGCAGAAGGAGACGCTATGAAACCGCTTGGTGCACAGAGAGCCATCCGTCGTCTGCTGTATGGGGGGCTTGCCAGCATGGCCCTTGTCTGCAGCGTTTCCGCCTGGGCGGCGTCCTCCGGAACGGGCCGGGCCTATGGCCTGTCTGTCACTGCCGATGTGGTCGGCGTGGGACTGGATATCCCGGCCGCCGATACAGGGCAGAAAAGTGCACCACCGGATTTCAACACCCCCGCCTCCGTTGCCAACGTCGGCGTCAGTGCCGGGATCCTGAGTGTGGGTACCGGTGTCATTAATTCCTCCACCAAGAGCACGCTGGCGCAAAACAGTGTGGTGTCCAATACCTCGGTCAATGGGCTGAACCTCACCCTGGCAGGTTTGGCGCTGGGTGCCAATACCATCAGCTCTGAAGCACGCATGGCTTGCGTCAACGGCGTGCCGCAAGGTTCGGGCGATGCCGAAATCCTCGGCGGGACAGGAGCGCTCAACGGTGTGAGTGCGACAGTCAACGGGCTGGTCAATCTGACGATCGGCCTGCCCACCTTGGGCACAGAGGTGGGCGTCAAGCTCTACACCAATGAGCAAAGCCAAAACGCCACGTCGATGAGTGTGACGGCGCTGCGCATTGAGCTGGTGGCCAAGGCGCTGACCCTTCCGTTGCTCAGCGCCTCGGTGGTCGTCGGCAACTCCACTGCCTCAATGCCTGATTGCAAACCGACCGTCACCCTCAACCCCTTGCCACTGATCACCGCGGGCAACCAGACAGCGGTACCTGTCAGCGGCAGCTGCAGTGCCGGCAGCGGCAATGTGGGCATCACTTCCAGCCCAGCAGGTGTGAGCCAGTCTCTGCCTTGCACGCAGGCTGGCAGTTTTAGCGGCAGCGTGAACGCCCAAGGTTTGCCGGATGGCACGGTGACCCTCACGGCCACCCAGACCGCATCCTCGGTGACGGCGTCCGCGAGCCAGACAACCACCAAGAGTTCAGGCTCGGTACCGCCCCCGGTGGTGACGGTCTCTGCAGCACCTGCAATCAACGCGGCCAACCAGGGCACTTACACGGTCTCCGGCAGCTGCTCGGCCAATGGGGAAGCGGTCGCCATCATGCTGGGCTCGGTGCCAGCTTCTGCGGTATGCGGTGGCGGCAGCTGGTCGGCCTCGGGTATCAATGTGAGCGGACTGCCTGATGGCATGGTCACGGTTACGGCATCGCAGACGGTAGGCGGCCAAACGGGTTCGGGCAGCCAGGTCACTGGCAAGGATGCGACAGCGCCCTCGGTGGCCATCACCTCGGCGCCGGTGATCAACGCGGCCAACCAATCGGCCTACGGCGTGACGGGCAGCTGCTCCGAGAGCGGAGTGGCGGTCACTGTGCGCGTGGGCAGCGTGGCTGCAGTGCCTTCGCCGGTGTGCAGCAGCGGTATCTGGTCGGCCTCGGGCATGGATGTCAGTGGCCTGCCTGCAGGCGCGGTCACGGTGAGCGCAATGCAGACTGACGCGGCCGGCAATACCGGCAGCGCCACCCGCGCCACCAGCAAGGAAAGCACGGCCGCGGCGGTCACGGTGAGCCTGGCTCCCCGGATCAACAACGGCAACCAGGGCAGCTACAGCGGTGTCTCCGGCACCTGCAGTGCCACGGGAGGCACGGTGACGGTCGCCATTGGCAGCGTCAGCAGCACGGTAGCTTGCAGCGGCGGCAACTGGTCGCTGAGCGGTGTGGATGTGCGCAGCCTGCCCGATGGCACGGTGCTGGTGAAAGCCTCGCAAACGGTGGCTGGCGCGGTCATCTCCGGCTCGCTCAACACGGTCAAGGACACAACGGCCCCCGCGGTCTCGATCACCACGGCCCCGACCATCGACGTCTCTAACCAGGACGCCTACAGCCCGGCGGGCACCTGCACCAGCGGTGACGGTGCGGTGACGGTGAGTGTCGGCGCGGTGCGCGTGACGGTGGCCTGCGTCAATGGCTCCTGGACAGCGCCTGGCATGCAGGTAAGTGCCTTGCCCAAGGGCTCCGTGACGGTGACCGCCTCGCAGACCGACGAAGCAGGCAACACCGGTAGCAGCACGCGCCAGGTGACCAAGACCTCGGACCCCAATGGCGAGCTGCCGGTCGGCCGGATCGCCGCCCAGAGCGGCACCTGGATCATCACTGAGGAGCTCAATGGCGAGCCAGGGCGGGGCATGGGCATCGACATCCAGGACGGGGTCTTGTTCATGCAGGTCTACAACTACCGTGAATCCGGTGCGCCTACCTTCCACACGGCGCTGGGCACCCTGGTGGACAACAAGCTCACGGCGCCGCTGTACTTCTACGAAGGCGGGCGCTTCTTCGGCAGCGAAGCGCGTGATGGCCATGAGGCGGGAAGCCCCGGCAATGTGGTGATCACGTTCACCAGCCGCAGCACCGGAACCATCCAGTTCCCTGGCGAAACGGCCAAGGCCATGCAGCGCTACGACTACGAAGGCACGCCTGCCGGTGTGTTTTCCGACCCCGCGTTTGTCGACCGCTGGGCCATGGTCGAGTTCAACAGCAACCACCAGCCGGTGCGCAGCTGGTGGGCCGATATCGGCAGCAGTGCGCAGGTCGCGATGAGCAGTGACCTGGCAGTGGCCTGGCCTTATCCCGCGACGGTGGCCACGACGGTATACGGTTTTGGCGGCACCTTGAGCGGCAACGTGGTAGCCCAGTGCAGCTACGGTGGCAGCGGTCTGGTGTTTAACTGCTCGGGCAACCGGTTGAACGCGACCAGCAGTGGTGCGGTGATCGCGCTGACCCTGCACCGGGGTGTGGACCAGCTGAGCGGTACCGTGCGTGAAGGCGGTGGCGAGGCCCTGCGCCTGGTGGGCTTCCGCGTGGCACGGGCGGCCTACACCCGGCAGGACAACCAGAATGTGCGCACCAGCTACTACGCACCGGGCTATGCACCAGAGTCGGGTACCTGGGTGGTGGGCAATGAGCTGACGGGCAGGCCTGGTCGGGGCATCTCCATCGAGCTGCAAAAACCGACCAACAACGAGGACCATATGCTCTTCATGTCGGTATACAACTACGAGAGCAGTGGCCAAGCTAGCTTCCACAGCCTGTTGGGCGCGCACGATGCATCTACCACGCCGGAGCCCAACACCCCTGATCTGCCAGCCGTGCAGTACCAGGGCGGGCGCTACTTTGGTGGCCCGGCTGCGATTGCTAGGTTCAAGGCCGATGCCGGCCTGGCCAAGTCGATCCACTTCACAGCGCCATCGATCGGGACGATTGCCTTCCCTGGTGAGCAGTCCGTGCAGATCGAACGCTTCTACTATGGGGTGAACAAGGGCTCGGCCCAAGCGCTGCGCGGATCCTGGGTGGTGCTGTCGTCCAGTGCTGCAATGCCAAGCCGCATCCTGCGCTTCCAGACACGCGATCAGAACTCGGTGATCGATACCGACTCGGGCTATGTGTGTGTCGCCGAAGTGCTGCGCCAGTTCAACTACCGCTGCAGTGCGTCTTCCGGCTTGCCCGCGTTCCGGTTCGTGGCCGGCTTCTACGGCGCCAGCACCGGCATTGTGGGCGACGCAGTGGATGCCCCCACGATCACCGTGGTGCGGGTGACCGACCCGAGCGGCGAGATGGTGCAGGCCGGCGACTGAAGGCCATAGCCCCCACCGCTGGCTTGCCCAGGGCAGCAGCGGTGGCCGCTGACCCTGCAAAACCTGGTCTTGGGGCGGAACTGTTAAAATGCCCAGGCGCCATGCATTACAGAGCAACGGTTTCGCAGAAAAACACTGCAAACCGTTGTTTTTTATTGCCCGCGCCACAGGTGCTGCGCAGCCCCCATCGGGAAGCTGGCAGCAAGGAGAATGGTTTGGGGATCCTGGCCGGCACCGGCGACGAGACCATGCGCCAGCCAGCAGGCATCCTGCTGGCTTTTTCTTCGTCTGTGGTCGACAAACCGGGCACAATGTCCGATATTGTGGATACTGCGCCGCTCGGGTGGGTGGCGCATGGAGAGTCGCTGGCACCGGCCCTTGCAGATGATGAATGTGCAGGCGGGTGTTGGCGCCTTGTGGAGGCGATGCGGCGTGCCGTGTCATCAGGCGTGGGGTTGCAAGCACAGGCGAGCAGCCCCCATTTAGGAAGGTACAGAACATGCCCAGTTACAACCCACCCTTTGAGATCCATGTCCACGGACAAGTGCAGCTGCGTGCCGATGTCGGCTTTGACCAGTTGCAAGAAGCCTTGAAGCCGCTGTGGGCCTATGCGGGCGCCAAGTCGCTGGTCGATGGCTCCGAGAGCGCCTACGACGAAGAGCCAGGCATTTTGTTCGAGCCCAAGGACCATATGCTGCAGATGTGCTGGACGGTGCGCGGTGACGATGATTTCCGCCAGTCGCTCGATGACATGTGCATGAACCTCAACGAGCTGGCCGACCAGGGCTCGGCCATTGAGGTCACCTTCTACGATGCCGAGTTCGACGACGAAGAGCAGGACCGCAGCGCCGAGTCGCGCGACGACTTCATGATGCTGTTTGTGGGCCCGACGCCTGCGGCCATCATGCAGGTGCAGCGTGACATGCTGGTGCAGGATGTTGTGAGCACGATGGAGCGCCATTTTGATGCGGGCGAACTCGTCGGTGTGGTGGGCGAGATCGACAAGCTGTTCAGCCAGCGCTTTGATGCCCTGGTTGATTCGCTGGAGATCGGCAAGCCCCCGCGCGGCACCGGTGGCCCAGGTGGCGGCCATGGCAGCGGCGGACGCCGCCCACGCCATTTGCATTGAGCCATGATGGCCTGCGCCTGCTAGGGCGCAGCGCCTGTTTGTAATCCCAAGGCAGCCGCTGTGCTGCCTTTGTTGTTGGTCTGTCCATGTCTAGCCCTGTCTTGCTTCCCTATCTGCAGTCCTACCCCGCCAGCTTGCAGCAGCAGGCCGGCAGCTTGCTGCAATCGGGCAAGCTGGGCCAGTGGCTGCTGCAGCGCCACCCGCAGCCGCACCAGATGCGCTCGGACAAAGCCTTGCATGCCTATGTGATGGGGCTCAAGGGCGAGCACATGCGCAACAGCGCCGCCTTGGCCAAGGTGGTGTATGACAGCAAGCTGCAGCTGGTCTACCAGGCGCTGGGCATCCATGTGCGTACCGGTAAAAACCATGGCGGCAAGACCCAGTCACGCCATGAGATCCGCATTGGCAGCCTGTTCAAGCACGCGCCGGAGTCCTTTTTGCGCATGATTGCCGTGCATGAGCTGGCCCACCTGCGCGAGTCCGACCACAACAAGGCCTTCTACCAGCTGTGCGAATACATGGAGCCGACCTACCACCAGCTAGAGCTGGAAGTGCGGCTGTACCTGACCTGGCTGGACCAGGGCGGCCACCGGCTGTGGCAAGTGGCGGGCGAGGCCGCCGACAACGCCGCCTAATCAGCGGCCTGGCACAGCTGCGGCGGCAGCCCCAGCCACTGCGCAGCGGCGTACTGCAGCGCCTTCAGCTCACCGGTGGTCATCAGGCTGCAGGCCTGGTCAGCGCCTGGGGCTTGCGCTGGCTTGCGCAGCATGCCGGTGGCATGCAGAAGGCTGTAGGTGCGGCGGGCTACCGGTGTGGCGGTGTCTAGCAGGCTGACCTGATCGCCAACGAGTGCGCGCAAGGTATCGGCCACAAAAATGTAGTGGGTGCAGCCCAGCACCAGGGTGTCGATCTGGTCTGGCTGCGGGCCAAAACTGCCCATGGTGGCCAGATAGGTCTGGCACAGGGCCTGGATATGCGCAGCATCGGCTGCCGCATCGCGCCCGGGCCGGGTGCTGTCTTCAATCGCCCGCGCCAGCCCATTGCAGGCCTGCACCACAAAGCGGGTTTGGGTGGCATGCGCCGCCTGCAAAGTCGCAAAGCGGCTGCTGCTGACGGTGCCCTGGGTGGCAATCACGCCCACTACATGGGTCTGGCTGAGCTGGGCGGCGGGTTTCAAGGCCGGCTCCACACCGACGATGGGCAGGCCTGGGTGCTGCTCGCGCAGGCCTTCAATGGCGGCTGCCGTGGCCGTGTTGCAGGCAATCACCAAGGCTTTGATGTCGTGGTGCTCGCGCATCTGCTGGGTGATGTAGGCGCTGCGCTGCTGCACAAAGGCGTCGCCACGCTCGCCGTACGGCGCGTTGCCACTGTCTGCTATGTAGACAAATTGCTCATGGGGCAGCACATCGCGCAGCGCCTGCAGCACGCTCAGGCCGCCGATGCCGCTGTCAAAAACACCAATGGGGGAGAGGGGACTGGGCATGGGGGCGTGCAGGGTGAGAGCTTGTAAAAAGGAGCGGGCGCGGTGATTGTAGGCAGGCTGCGGGTTTTATGCATCGACTGCTGCCAGCAGCATCAGGCAGGTGCAGACAATGCTGATCAGCCAGACCCCGAGTGCCACGCCCAGCACATGGGACCAGCGCGGCAAGGCCGGGCGCCAGCGCCGCAGCAGGCAGTGCAGGGGCGTGATGAGCAAAGCCTGCAAAAAGCTCGCCGAGATGAGGATGGGCCAGAGGCTGTCGCCAGGGATGGCCTTCAGCAGCGCGCCGTCGCCCGCCCAGACAAAGAGCTGTTCGGCAGGCGCGTAGCTTGCAAAGCCGGGCAGCCCCAAGCTGACAAAGGACAGCAGCAGGCCGCCCAGGCTCCACATCAAGGGCCTGCGCTGCGCGCGCGTCCACTGCCACAGGGGCTGCAAAAAAGGCATGGCGGTATTGTGCCCCTGAATGGCAGCGGCATGCCCAGGCGGCCCGAGGGGCCGCAGCGATGCCTGGTATTTTTTGGAAAATTTCCCCTTATACGGCGCATAGCCTTGGGCGGCGGTGTATAAATTTGCCCTACCAATCTGGGCTTTGCCCGGCATTGTTGCCAGCAGCGAAAGTTGCTGCCCAACCAACAACTAGGAAAACGCAGCCATGGGCGCGCAATGGAAAGCAAAGGGCAAGGCGCTGGTCGCCGATGCCAAAGGAAAACTCTTTGGCAAATTGGTCAAGGAAATCACGGTGGCAGCTCGGCTGGGTGGCGGTGATGTGGGCAGCAATTCGCGCCTGCGCATGGCCGTCGAAGCCGCCCGCAAGGCATCGATGCCCAAGGACACCTTGGAGCGCGCGATCAAGAAGGGCTCGGGCGCTGGCGCCGATGCCGTGAACTATTCGACCGTGCTGTTCGAAGGCTATGCACCCCACCGCGTGCCGGTGATGGTGGAATGCCTGACCGACAACCCCAACCGCACGGCACCCAATATGCGCGTGTGCTTCCGCAAGGGCCAGCTGACGGCGGTGGCCTGGGATTTTGACCATGTGGGCATGGTCGAGGGCGAGCCTGAGAATGGCGCCGATGTGGAGCTGGCCGCGATCGAAGCCGGTGCGCAGGATTTTGAGCCCGGCGAAGAAGAGGGCGTGACCCTGTTCATCACCGAGCCCACGGACCTCGATACCGTCAGCAAGGCCTTGCCTGAGCAGGGCATCAAGGTGCTGTCGGCGAAACTGGGCTACAAGGCCAAGACGCCTATCAGCATGGGCAGCCTGCCTGCCGAGGCACAAGAAGAGGTGCAAGCCTTTTTGGCCGGCCTGGAGAACGACGACGATGTGCAAAACATCTATGTGGGCCTGGTGGACTGAGCTCCGCCATCAACCTACCCCGAAACGGCCGATGCGGCCGTTTTTTTATGGGCGGCCGCGAAGGCGGCGTAGGCAGTTTGCGCTTCTTCATCATTTGCCCATTGACATGCAGGGCCAGATATGCAGAAATTCGTTTGCGCTGGTCGTCGGCGTAGTTTAGATAAGAGCCCATTCCATGAAAAAACTCATCGTCCTGGCCAGCATCGCGCTGGCATCCCAGTTTGCATTGGCCGCCGACAAGGCCCCTACTGCCCAGCAGCAACTGATGGGCACCTGCAACACCGAGGCCAAGACCAAGGAGCTCAAGGGCGATGACCGCAAGGCCTACATGTCCAGCTGCCTGTCCGACGGCCGCAAGCGTCAGCAAGAACGCATGAAGACCTGCAACGTCGATGCGACGGGCAAGAAGGGCGATGAGCGCAAGGCCTTCATGAGCGAGTGCCTGAAGAAGTAAACGCCTTGTCCGATTCGGTGCGCGAGCGCCGGGTCTGCTGCACCAGCAAGAAAAAACGCCAAGCATGCGCGCATGCCTGGCGTTTTGCGTTGTGGGCCCGGAAGGCCGCACAGGTCGCTATGCGGATGGTTTAGAAGCGGTGGCGGATACCGACGCCAAAGCTGGTGCCGTTGCCAAAGTCCTTGACCTTGTCGTACATCACGATGGCATAGCCATCGGTGCGCTTGGAGAAGTCGTAGTTGTAGCCAACCGAGACGGTGTCGCGCTTGGCATTGCTGTCCTGCAGCTTGCTGTGCGCCCAACCGGCGAGGATGCGGCTGGTGGCGCCCAGCGGTACCGTGGCGCCCAGGCTGGCGGTCTTGATCTTGCTGTCGGTGTCCTTGCCGGTGGTCTGGCCGTAAGTGGCATAGGCCTTGGCAAAACCGGCGTCATAGCTGGTGCCGACCATCCAGTTGCGGTAGTTCTGGTCCAGCACGGTGGGGACGGGGTTGCTCAGGTCCACGGTTTCGTAGAAGGCGGTGACTGCCAAGGGACCGCTGGCATAGGTGGCGTTCAGGCCGATGTTGTTCTTGCCACCTTCGCCGGCCTGCTCACCAAACTGGTAGTGCAGGTTGCCGCTGAAGCCACCCACTTTGGGCGTGCTGTAGATCACTTGGTTGCCCCAGCCGGTGTCCGACGGGTTGCTCTTTTGCCAGCCGCTCTTGTTGAACAGCGACACGTTCTGGTGCAGCACCAGCGGCGAGAAGGTGAACGAATCCCCAAAGGGGTTCATCGAGATGGTGGGCACAAAGTTGGGTGCCACGGTGCGGCCCAGGGTAAGGGCACCGAAATCGCCCGACAGCGATACCAGCGCATCGCGCGACCAGAAGATATCGCCGTTGAAGCGGCCGGGCGTGCCGGTGTCAGCGCGCATAAAGCTGGTCAGCAAAAAGCTGGCCTTCAGGCCGCCGCCCAGGTCTTCGGTGCCTTTGAAGCCAAACCAGGAGGTGGTCATGCCACCGCTGCCCAGGGTGGAGGTGCGGCCGTCGTCGCCGGGGGCCTTCATCGAGCCGATATACATATCGACCAAGCCTGTGGCGGTGACAGACGATTGGGCCTGGGCTGCAGAGGCGCAGGCGGCCACCACGGCCAGGGCGAGCAGTTGTTTGTTGTTCATGGCAGTCCTTTGTTACAAGCGTGTGAATTTGTGAGAGCGGTGCATTGTGAAGTCAGCGCCGACGTCTCTGAGCAATATGTGTGCCAAACGATAAAAAATCCGCTGGTAAAGACCCGAGGTGTGGCGTGTACGCCGCATATCAGCGGTATACGGTTTTTGAATGGCGCGGGGGCGCAGTTGCTGGCTAGGGCTAGGTATCGGGGTTGGCGACCGGCATTTTTCTGATGCTGAGCCCCGGCAAGGATTGATGTAGCTCAATGCGCGTCCGGCGCAATCACGGCAAAGTGCGGACCATGCCTGACTCACTCCGCCTGGATGAATTTGCCCTGACCAGCACCAGCGCTGGTGCCTTGCTGCGCCAGCGCCACCAGCCGCTGCTGGAGGCGCTGTACCTGGAGCGGGGATCCGTCGCCTTTGGCGTCCAGGAAGAGGGGCGCATGCGCCATCTGCTGGGCGTCATGGAGGGACCGTGCTGGCTCGATGCCGCGCCCGCGTTGGCGAGCCAGCCCTGCGCGGTGGACATGGTGGCCCAGACGCCCGTGCAGTGCCGCGCCGTGCCGGTGGCGCATTTGCGCAGCTATCTGCAGCGCTGGCCGGTGGAAGCCCAGGGCCTGGTGACCAGCATGGCTCAGGGGTACTGCCAGCAAGCGGCGCTGGCCGTCAGCCGGGTGGCACAAGACGCCGTGGCCCGCTGCGCCCAGTGGTTGCTGCAGCATGCCGAGCCCGGCGATGGGGGCCTGCGCGTGCGTCTGGCGCAGTCCAAGCGTCAGATTGCGGCCCATCTGGGCATTGCGCCCGAGACCCTCTCGCGCGTGCTGCGCCAGCTGCGCGACCAGGGTTTGCTCGACGGTCTGGGCAAGAACCTGTGGCTGCCGCAGCCCGAATCCTTGCGCCAGCTGGCCAAAGCTTGAGCGGCATTGCCGCCCCGCCTTTCAGGACACCACAAACCGGCGCCCGTAACCCGGGTTTTGTCCGTACGGTCTTTTACCGATACCGCAGGCTGTTGTAAACAGCGAACATGTGCGCACCTGAGAGGAGGTACCACATGCCCCAGTCTGTTAATTGCCATCACCGCGCGCATGCCGCTGCGGTGGCAGGGTAGGGCGGCATGGAGGGGAGGGATCTGTATCTGTACCGCCCGCCGGGTGCCACGCCGCAGCTAGAGCCACCGCGTGATGCAGCCGGGCCCTGGCTGTGGCGCCTATGGCTGGCCGTGCCCCTGATGGTGCTGCTGGGGGCGGCGCTGGTGCAGTGGCTGGCCATCCAGACCAGCCAACAGGCGGTCATAAGCCAGCTGTCGGCCCAGCAGGCCGACGAGACCGAGATGCTGGCCAAACTGATGGGCAGCAAGCTGGAGCAAAGCCAGAAAGTGCTCAGCAGCTTGGGCGAGGCCGCTGCACCCTGGGTGCAAAGCCCCGAGTCCCAACCGCCGCCGCTGCTGGACCAGGGCCTGGCGGCCCCCCGTTACTTCGACAGTCTGGTGTTTGCGCGTGGTGCACAGGTGTTTCGGCGCCAGGTGCGCGATGCCGGGGAGGGCGATGCGGCCGTCGAGCCCACCGAGCGGGATTTGCTGCGCCGCGTGATGGTCGATGGCAAACCCCTGGTCTCCGAGCCGTTCAGAAGCGCGCCGGGTGGGCCCAGCATTGCACTGGGCATTCCGCTGCGCGACAAGCAGGGGGCCGTGAAAGGCGCGATGGCCGGGGTGCTGCGCCTGCAGTCGCAAAGCTTGCTGCCGGTGTCCTTGGCCATGAGCCCGCCAGACAGCGGCCAGCTGGTGCTGATGACCTCCGCCGGTGTGCTGATTTCGCACCCCGACCCCTCGCGCATTCTGGAGACCATCGACAACGAAGGCCTGCTTGCACAGGCCTTGCAACGCTGGCGGGACCATGCGGCCAGCGGCGCCTTGGGCGCCCAGTCCTGGTGGCTGGCGCCGCATGTGGTCAGCGTCGCACAGATGCCAGCGGCGCGCTGGTTGGTGGTGCGTGTCATGCCGCATGACCAGAGCCTGCAAGCCTGGGGCCGGCAGTGGCGCAGCTGGTGGTGGTTGCTGGTGATGCCCCTGGCGCTGGCTGCACTCGCCTGGCTGTGGCTGTGGGGGCATACCCGGCGCTTCAGGCTGTTGCTGGCGCAAACCCCGCTGCCCGTGGCGGCCGCTGCGCAGGCTGGCGCTGCCACCGACGAGATCGACCGCATCGGCATGCACCTGCAGGAGCTGCACCGCCAGCGTGATGCGCTGGCCGAGCAATTGCGTCAGCAGCAGCAACTGGCCGAGGGCGTGTTGGCGCATGCCCGCTTCTCCTTTTTGCTGCTGCGCGGCAACCAGATCCAGGAAGTCTCCCAGGCGCTGGCCCATTTGCTGGGCTACAGCCGCCAGGACTTGCTGGGCCAACCGGTGCAGATGCTGGCCATGGCCGACCGCGATTTTGAACTGGCCTGGGAGCAACTGGCCCCGGAGCTGGAACGCCTGGGCAGCGCCGAGGCCAGTGTGGTGCTGCGCCACCAGTCAGGTGCGCCCATCATGGTCAGCCTGCAGCTGGTGCGCATCGCCGATGCGGCGCCGGCCACCTGCTGGTGCTTTGTGCGCGCCGGCCAGGCCCGCGTCGCAGCGCAGTCGCCCAGCCGCATGGACAAGCTCACCTTGCTGCCCAACTACGAGGCCTTGCTGCTGCACCTGACGGCCTTGCTGCAGGCGCGGCGCGAGGGGCTGGACCAGTCCTCGCCCAGCGCGCCGGTGCTGTTCTATGTGAATGTCGACAATATGTCGGCCATCAATGCGCTGGCCGGCCATGCGCAGGGCGATCTGGTGCTGCAGCACGTGGCACGCCAGTTGCAGCTGCTGCAGCCGTTTCAGGGCTATGCGGCGCGGGTGGCGGGCGACAAGTTTGCGCTGGTGCTGCGCCAGTGCAGCCCGGAAAAGGCCCATGAGCTGGCCTCGCAGCTGTGTGACACCCTGCAAAACTGGCAGCCCCAGCTGCGCAGCAAGCATTTTGTGGTGACGGTCAGCATTGGCCTGCTGCAGATCGATGCCTCGTTTGCCGACGCGCTGCAGGCCGTGCGGGCTGCCGACATGGCCAGCTATGGCGCCAAGCGCCAGGGCGGCAACCGCGCCTGCTGGCGCGAGGCCAAGGTCGCATGAGGCGCAAGGGCCGCAGCTTGGGGTAACAACCGGGATGGCTGGCAGGCGCCAACTGCTAAGCTTGAATGTCCCCATTCAAAGCACCCGCATGCGCGACCAAGCCCTGTTTGACAAGATTGACCTGCACCTGATCCGGGTGTTGCACATGGTGCTGACCGAGCGCAGCGTCTCGCGTGCGGCCTTGCGTCTGGGCATGTACCAGCCGGCGGTGTCGGCGGCGCTCAAGCGCCTGCGCGATCTGGCCGGCGATCCCCTCCTGGTGCGCTCGGGCGCAGGCATGATGCCCACGGAGACGGGGCAGCGCATGATGGAGCCGGCAGCCGCCATCCTGCGCGCGGCTGAAGGCCTGTTCAGCGATGTGCGGGGTTTTGACCCGCAGACGGCCACCCGCACCTTTCGCATTGCGGCCAGCGATTATTTCGACCCGCTGTTTCTGCCCGCCCTGGTCGCACGCATCAAGGCCGAGGCCCCGCTGTGCGTGGTGGAGATCTACCCGCTCTCGTCCGAAACCCATTACCACGCGCAACTGGCCCATGGCGATATTGATGTGGTGGTGGGCAACTGGCTCCAGCCCACGGATGACTTGCACATGACCAGCCTGATGAGCGATGCGGTGGTAAGCATGGTCAGCCGCCGCCATCCGGCCGTGCGCCGGGGTTGGGATGCGGCCGCCTGGTTGCAGGCCGAGCACATTGCGCCCACGCCCACCCACCCGGGTGCGCGCGGCATCATCGATGCGCGGCTCGATGCGCTGGGGGTGCAGCGGCGCATCATGGCGCGCTGCGCGCATTTCAGCGCCATTCCGGCGATGGTGGCATCGAGCCTGCTTGTGCTGACCACGGGGCGCCAGTTTTGCGAGCGCTTTGTCGACAAGCTGGAGCTGGCCATTTTGGACTGCCCGCTGGAGCTGCCCCCGCTGGACTATTACCTGCTGTGGCATGCCCGCAGCCATGCCTCGGATGCCGCCATCTGGCTGCGCGCCTGCCTGAAAAAAACAGCGCTTTCTTTGCGCAGCCCCCTGGGCCCTTCGGTGTGAGTGCGTGCATCTTCGCGTTAAATGCCCGCCTCGGGTAACAATTTGAGGGACAATTGCCGCCCATGAAAGAACAGACCCCGACACCGACAACCGATGGCGATACGCCACGGTTACAGCTGATCGGTATCACCAAGCGTTACCCCGCTGTTGTAGCCAATAACAAAGTATCGTTGACGGTGCGCGCTGGCGAGATCCATGCGGTGCTGGGTGAGAACGGCGCGGGCAAATCCACCTTGATGAAGATCATCTACGGCTCGGTCAAACCCGATGAGGGGCAGATCCTGGTCGATGGGCAGCCCGCCCAGATCCGCAACCCCCAGGAAGCACGCCAGCTGGGCATCAGCATGGTGTTCCAGCATTTCAGCTTGTTTGATACCTTGACCGTGGCCGAGAACGTCTGGCTGGGCCAAAGCAAGAAGATGTCTTTGGCGCAAGTGACTGCTCGCATCCTGGAAGTGGCGGGCGAATATGGTCTGGAGATTGACCCCTTGCGCCCGGTGCACAGCCTCTCGGTCGGCGAGATGCAGCGGGTGGAGATCATCCGGGGGCTGTTGACGCGGCCGCGCCTGCTGATTCTCGATGAACCGACGTCCGTGCTTACTCCGCAGGCGGTCGAGAAGCTGTTTGTGGTGCTACGCCAGCTCGCGGCCGAAGGCTGCAGCATTCTCTACATCAGCCACAAGCTCCATGAAATCCGCGCGCTGTGCACGGCCTGCACCGTGGTGCGCGGCGGGCAGGTGACGGGCGAATGCGATCCGCGCGAGCACAGCAATGCCTCGCTGTCGCGCATGATGATTGGTGCCGAGCCGCCCCGCCTGGAGCTGCGGCCCAGCGAAGTGGGCGCTGCCGTACTGCAGGTGCAGCAGCTGCGCCTGGCGCGCCAAGACCCCTTTGGCATGGATTTGCAGGACATTGCGCTGCAGGTGCGCGCTGGCGAGGTGGTGGGTATTGCCGGGGTGTCGGGCAACGGCCAGCGGGAGTTGTTGTATGCGCTCTCTGGCGAAGACACGCGCGCCGAGCCGCAGATGGTGCTGGTGGACCAGACGCCGGTGGGCCGCATGGGCCCGGGCCAGCGTCGCGCGCTGGGCCTGCATTTTGTGCCCGAAGAGCGCTTGGGGCGTGGCGCAGTCCCCAGCATGAGCCTGGCGCACAACCTGGTGCTGACCCGCAACGAGATGCTGGGCACGGCCGGTTGGCTGCGCATGGGCCAGCTCGACCAGATGGCGCGCAGCATTATTGCGCGCTTTGGCGTCAAGGCCGGTGGGCCGCAGGCCACTGCCCAGTCGCTCTCGGGTGGCAACCTGCAGAAATTCATTGTCGGCCGCGAGATCGATGCCAAGCCCCGCTTGCTGATCGTCTCGCAGCCGACCTGGGGCGTGGATGTGGGCGCGGCCGCGCAGATCCGGGGCGAGATTCTGGCGCTGCGTGATGCGGGCTGCGCCGTGCTGGTGCTCAGCGAGGAGTTGGAAGAATTGTTTGAAATCAGCGACCGCCTGCATGTGATGGCCAAGGGGCGCCTGTCGCCTTCGGTGGCCCGGGCCGATGCCTCCGTGCAACTGATCGGCGAGTGGATGAGTGGCCTGTGGGAAGGGCGCAGCGCTGCTGCTGCTGCCAGGGCTTCGGTCGAGACGCAAGGGGCCCACCATGCTTAAGTTGGAGCAACGTCCCCAGGCCTCCCGTTTCTGGACCTTTGGCTCGCCGGTGCTGGCCTTGCTGATCACCGTGGTGATTGGCGTGGGCCTGTTTATGCTGCTGGGCAAGGACCCAGTCAAGGGCCTGCAGGCTTTCTTCTGGGAGCCCATCAAGTCGGCCTATGCGCTGGGTGAGCTGACGATGAAGGCCACGCCGCTGCTACTGATTGCGCTGGGCCTGGCGGTGTGCTTTCGCTCCAATGTCTGGAACATTGGCGCCGAAGGCCAGTTTGTCATAGGCGCGGTGGCTGCAGGCGGCATGGCCTTGCTGGCCGACAAGAACACTGGCCCCTGGATCATCCCCGTCATCTTGCTCGCCGGCATGCTCGGCGGCATGCTCTGGGCCGGCATCGTCGCCTGGCTGCGCGACCGCTTCAACGCCAATGAGATTTTGGTCAGCCTGATGCTGGTCTATGTGGCCACCTTGGTGCTGGGCTACCTGGTCTATGGCCCCTGGAAAGACCCGATGGGCTATAACTTTCCGCAGACCAAGAGCTTTGAGAAAGTCACCCAGATCCCCAAACTGGTGCAAGGCATGCGCATGAACATTGGCGTGCTGATTGCGCTGGCGGGCGCGGCCCTGCTGTGGGTCTACCTGTTCCGCACCCGTGCCGGCCTGGCCCAGCAGGTGGGCGGTTTGGCACCCTCGGCCGCCCGCTATGCCGGGTTCTCGTCACGCAAGGCGCTGTGGACGGCGTTGATGATCTCGGGCGCCACCGCCGGCCTGGCTGGCGCGCTCGAAGTCGCTGGCCCGCTGGGCCAGCTCACGCCCTATGTGCCCGCCGGCTATGGCTTTGCGGCCATCATCGTGGCCTTTGTCGGTCGCCTGCATCCCGTGGGCATGGTTTTTTCCGCCATTCTGATGAGCATGTTCTATATCGGTGGTGAGCTGGCGCAGTCGCGCCTGGGCTTGCCCAAGGCCTTGACGGGCGTTTTCCAGGGTTTGCTGCTGTTCACCTTGCTGGCTTGCGACACCTTGGTGGTGTACCGCTTGCGCTGGGTGGCATCGCGCACCGCAGTGAAGGGAGGCCTGTGATGGAATCCTATGCACTGCTTTTGGGCGCCACCCTGAGCGCTGGCACCGTGTTGGCGCTGGCCGCTTTGGGCCTGCTGATCAATGAGAAGGCGGGCATCGTCAATCTGGGGGCAGAGGGCATGATGCTGTGCGCAGCGATTGCCGGTTTTGCCACCGTGGTGCATACCGGCAGCACCTGGCTGGGTTTTGGCGCGGGCATGCTGGCGGGCGCTGTGCTGGCCGCCATATTCGGCGTGCTGGTGATCTGGCTCAATACCAACCAGTACGCCACGGGGCTGGCGCTGTCGCTGTTCGGCGCGGGTTTCTCAGCCTTTGTCGGTCTGTCCTATGTGCAGGCCAAGCTGCCCAGCCTGCCCAAGTACGCCATCCCTGGCCTGGTGGATATTCCGCTGCTGGGCCCGGCTCTGTTTAGCTTGCATCCGCTGGTCTATGCGGCCATGGTGCTGGTGCTGGTGATGATGTGGTTCCTCTACCGCACCCGCGCTGGCCTGGTGTTGCGTGCCGTGGGTGAATCACCCAGCTCGGCCCATGCGCTGGGCTACCCGGTGCGCCGCATCCGCCTGATGGCGGTGGTGTTTGGTGGCGCGATGTGCGGCCTGGCCGGCGCCTATATCTCGACGGTCTACACGCCGCTGTGGGTGGAAGGCATGGTCTCGGGCCGGGGCTGGATTGCGCTGGCGCTGACCACCTTTGCCACCTGGCGGCCTGCGCGTGTGCTGCTGGGCGCCTACCTGTTTGGCGGCGTGACCATGCTGCAGTTCCACCTGCAGGCCAGCGGCGTGCAACTGGCCAGCCAACTGCTGTCCATGCTGCCTTACCTGGCCACCATCGTGGTGCTGGTGCTGATATCGCGCAATCCGGCCTGGATCCGCGCCAATATGCCTGCCTCTTTGGGCAAGCCGTTCTACCCGGGGTCATAACAACGATGACAGCGACCCGATTTTCGTCCGTTCTTCATAAAAACCAAGGATTCATCCATGCAAACCATGCGCAAACGCTCTGTGATCAAGCTGATCGGCCTGTCGGCCCTGTCGTTGGCGGCGCTGTCCGCCTGCGGCAAGAAGGAAGAGCCAGCAGCCCCGGCCGCACCAGCACCGGCAGCAGCGGCGCCTGCCGCCGACAAGCTCAAGGTCAGCTTCATGTATGTCAGCCCCATCGGCGACGGCGGCTGGACCTTCCAGCACGAGCTGGCCCGCAAGGCGATTGCGCAGAAATTTGGCGACAAGATCGAGACCTCCATGGTCGAGAGCGTGCCCGAATCGGCCGATGCCGAGCGTGTGCTGCGCGACATGGCAGGCCAGGGCAACAAGCTGGTGTTTGCCACCAGCTTTGGCTACCAGGAGTTTGTGCAGAAGGCGGCGGCGGACCTGAAAGATGTGAAGTTCGAGCATGCCACCGGCTACAAGCAGGCGGACAACGTCGCGGTCTACGACACCAAGACCTTTGAAGGCGCGTATCTGGCAGGTATCGTGGCCGGCGCCATGACCAAGACCAAGACGGTCGGTGTGGTGGCTTCGGTGCCGATCCCTGAGGTGGTGCGCAATATCAACAGCTTTGTGCTGGGGGCGCAAAGCGTGGACCCGAGCATCCAGGCCAAGGTGGTTTGGGTGAACGAGTGGTTTGCACCACCCAAGGAATCGGAAGCGGCCACCAGCCTGATCAACGGCGGCGTGGATGTGATGTACCAGAACACCAACTCGCCCGCCGTGCTGAAGACCGCAGAAGAGCGCGGCGTCTATGCCTTTGGAAAAGACGGCGACATGAGCGCCTTCGCACCCAAGGCCCACCTGGGCTCGGCTGTG
Source organism: Comamonas sp. BIGb0152 (assembly GCF_024809975.1). GTDB lineage: Bacteria > Pseudomonadota > Gammaproteobacteria > Burkholderiales > Burkholderiaceae_C > Comamonas. Next base: position 433,963 of record NZ_JANUDY010000003.1, on the reverse strand, counting down.
ATCGACTGGACGCCTTACTACAGCAAGGTGGTGGAAGACACGCTGGCCGGCCAATGGCAGACGGGCAACTTCTGGTGGGGTGTGAAGGAAGGCGCGATGGACCTGGTCAAGATCGCCGACCAGGTGCCCCAGGAGATCAAGGACAAGGTTGCCAAGGCCAAGTCCGGCATGAAGGACGGCAGCTTTGCCGTATGGACCGGCCCGATCCAGGACAACAAGGGCCAGGAAGTGCTGGCCAGCGGCACGGTGGGCGATGACGCCTTCCTGCGCGGCATCAACTTCTATGTCAAGGGCATCGAAGGGGCGGTGCCTGGCGCCAAGTAAGCGCCTGGCATGCTTGCGCCAGCGGCCCGGCATCTGCCTTGGGGTGGGTGCCCGGCTGCTGGCCCATAAACAACGGTGCAGCGCGGCGGCTTGGGCTGCACCTGGAACCTGGCCCGATTTATGCATATATTGGCCGGGCGATGTTCCACCCGCTGCAGGGCTGCGTCGCGGCATGCATGGCTCGACATTCCAACAACATTCGAGGACACACTGATGACTGATTTCCGTAAGCGTTCGTTGATCAAGCTTGCCGCACTGTCGGCACTGGCCGCTGCTGCTGTCGTAGGCTGCAGCAAGAAGGAAGAGGCGCCCGCGCCTGCACCCGCTGCTGCCCCGGCCGCCGCCGCCCCAGCGGCTGATCCGCTGAAGATTGCCTTTGCCTACGTAGGCCCTGTGGGTGACGGCGGTTGGACCTTTGCGCATGACCAGGCGCGCAAGGCGCTGGAGAAGGAATTTGGCGACAAGATCCAGACCAGCTTTGTCGAAAGCGTGCCCGAAGGCGCGGACGCCGAACGCGTGCTGCGCGACATGGCCACCCAGGGCAACAAGCTGGTGTTTGGCACCACCTTTGGCTACATGGATGTGATCCAGAAGCTGGCGCCCGAGTTTGCCGATATCAAATGGGAACACGCCACGGGCTACAAGGTGGCCGGCAATGTCAGCACCTATGACAGCCGCACCTACGAAGGCGCCTACCTGGCCGGCATCATCGCCGGCGCGATGACCAAATCGAACACGCTGGGCGTGGTGGGCTCGGTACCTATCCCCGAGGTGATCCGCAACATCAACAGCTTCACCCTGGGTGCGCAAAGCGTGAACCCCAAGATCAGCACCAAGGTGGTCTGGGTCAATGAGTGGTTCAGCCCACCGAAGGAAACCGAAGCGGCCACCAGCCTGATCAATGGCGGCGCGGACATTCTGTTCCAGAACACCGATTCGCCGGCCGTGCTGAAGACCGCCGAAGAAAAAGGCAAGCGCGCCTTTGGCTGGGACTCGGACATGACCGCCTACGGCCCCAAGGCCCACCTGGGATCGGCCATCATCAACTGGGCGCCGTACTACATCGACACCACCCGCAACGCGCTGGAAGGCAAGTGGACCAGCCGCCAGACCTGGTGGGGCGTGAAGGAAGGCACCATTGATCTGGTGTCCATGGCTGACGATGTGCCTGCCGAGACCAAGGCCAAGGTTGAAGAAGTCAAGAAGGGCCTCAAGGACGGTACGTTCAGCATCTGGAAGGGCCCCATCCTGGGCCAGGACGGCCAGGAAATCCTGGCTGCCGACAAGGTCGCCGATGACGAATTCCTCAAGGGCGTGAGCTTCTACGTCAAGGGCGTGGAAGGCAAGGTTCCCGGCAAGTGATGTGCGGGCGTAGCGCCCGAGGTTCGACGCCCGACGTGTGACGCCCCATCTAAACGCGAGTGGCAGCGGTGCTTTTGGCTCCGGTGCTAACATCTCGCTCAAGGCTGCCCCAGGGCAGCCTTGTCATTTATACAAAGAGATTTCCCCCGATGATCGAAGCCCAACAATGGCACCCGGTTGCCTTGTCTGATGGGGTGGTGGATTCCCCGCTGCCTGTTCGCTTGCTGGACCAGGAGCTGGTGCTGTGGCGCGATGCGCTCGGCCAGGTGCAGGCCTTTGTGGACCGCTGTCCGCACCGCGGTGCCCGCCTGTCGCTGGGCCGCGTGCAGGATGGCCAGCTGGAGTGCCCCTACCATGGCTGGCAATTCGCCAGTGGCGGCCAGTGCGTGAAGGTGCCGGCCGTGCCTGCCTTTGTGCCGCCTGCCAAGCACTGTGTGGCCTCCTATGGCGTGCAGGAGGCCTATGGCCTGGTGTGGGTGCAGCTGGCGCCGGCGGCAGATGGCCAGGCCCCTGTGCCTTTGCCGGTGTTCGAGGCCGAGGCCGATGCCCGCCTGCGCAAGCTCAACTGCGGCCCCTATGATGTGGAGGCCAGCGCGCCCCGCATCATCGAGAACTTTCTCGACATGTCGCATTTTGGCTTTGTGCACGAGGGCTGGCTGGGCAGCCGCGATGCGACCGAGATGTCCCACTACGAGGTGGAGACCACGGCAACAGGCGTGAAGGCCACCGGTTGCAAGGCGATCCAGCCCCAGTCCAATCTGCACTCCACCAAGCCCGCCGAAGTGGACTACAGCTACGAGGTGACGGCCCCGTATACCGCCTTGCTGACCAAGGTGCCCGAGAGCGGCAGCAGCAAGCAAGGCTGGCGCGAGTCGATTGGCCTGTTTGTCTGCCCGGTCAGCCCGGGGCGCAGCCGCGTCTGGTTCCGCCTGGCGGTGGCGGATTTCGACAGCACGGATGCGCAGCTGCAGCAGTTTCAGCATACGATCTTCACCCAGGACCAGCCGGTGCTGGAGTCCCAGATGCCCAAGCCTTTGCCGCTCGATGCCAAGGCCGAGCTGAACTCACCGGCCGACCGCATGTCGGTGGCCTACCGCCGCTACCTCAAGGCCAGCGGCGTCACTTTTGGAGTGTGTTGAGATGTACACCGTCCCACAAATTGAAGCGGCCCGCCTGCCGGGCCTGCTGCGCGCCATGCCCAAGGCTGAGCTGCATATGCACATCGAAGGCTCGCTGGAGCCCGAGCTGATCTTTGCGCTGGCCCAGCGCAACGGCCTGGCCTTGCCCTATGCCGATGTCGAGAGCCTGCGCGCCGCCTACGCGTTTACCAACCTGCAGAGCTTTCTCGATATCTACTACGCGGGCGCCAGTGTCTTGCTGACTGAGCAGGATTTTTACGACATGGCCATGGCCTACCTGGAGCGGGCCGTGGCCGACAATGTCGTGCACACCGAGATCTTCTTTGACCCGCAGACCCACACCGCCCGTGGCGTGGCGATGGCGCATGTCATCCTCGGTTTGCACAAGGCCTGTGTGGCGGCGGAAAAGCGCTGGGGCATCAGCGCGCAGCTGATTCTGAATTTTCTGCGCCACCTGAGCGAAGAAGAGGCGCTGCAGACTTTGGAAGAGGCCTTGCCGTACCGCGCCTACTTCAGTGGCGTGGGCCTGGACAGCAGCGAAGTCGGCAACCCACCAGAGAAATTTGCCCGCGTTTTTGCGCGCTGCAAGGACCTGGGCCTGCGCCGCGTGGCCCATGCCGGTGAAGAAGGGCCACCGGCCTATATCTGGGGTGCGCTGGATGTGTTGCACGCCGAGCGCGTCGACCATGGCGTGCAGGCGGTGCATGATGCGGCCTTGATGCAGCGGCTCAAGGACGAGCGCATTCCGCTCACGGTCTGCCCGCTGTCCAACCAGAAGTTGCAGGTCTTCCCCGACCTGGCCGACCACAATATGCCGCAGCTGCTGGCGGCCGGTTTGGTGGCCACGGTCAACTCCGATGACCCGGCCTATTTTGGCGGCTACATCAACGACAACTTTGTGCAGTTGTTTGCCGCTACGGGCATGGGCTCGGACCAGGCCTACCAGCTGGCTGCCAACAGTTTTGAAGCCAGTTTTGTGCCGCAAAGCCGCAAGCAGGCCTGGCTGGGGCAGCTGCAGCTGGCGTTTGCTGAAGCGTCACGTTAAACCGAAACGCTGAAGCAACAAGGGCGCCAAAAGGCGCCCTTGTTGTTGGCGGGTAGAGGGGGTCTCAAGCCGCTGCAGGCACCGATCCTGACAGCATCGCATTGCGCAGTTGCAGCGCATAGCCCTCCAGCACCGCACCGCCGGGCTCCTTGCGCGGCCAGCTGAAGGTGACGCCATCGTCGGCATGGCGGGGCACCACATGCAGATGGAAGTGCGCCACGGTCTGGCCGCCTTCCACACCATTGGCCTGCAACAGGGTCAGGCCTGCGGGTTCAAACGCGATCTTGGCGGCGAGGGCCACCTTGCGCGCGGTCTGCATCACGGCGGCCGATTCCTGGTCGGTGATCTCGAAGATATTGGCCGCATGGCGCTTGGTTGCGACCAGCACATGGCCAGGGTTGACCTGGCCCAGGTCCATAAAGGCGATGGTCAGTGCATCCTCATACACCTTGGCCGACGGGATATCGCCTTGCACCAATCGGCAGAAAATGCAGACACCAGCGGGCGACGGATCAACAAAATGCGGCATGGGCCAAGCCTCCTCCTTAGCAATCGCAGCGGGCCCTTGCATGTGCAGTGCCGCTGCCAGTGGGTGTAAACGGGTTTAACCAACAGGTAAAACAAACACTATAGACCGCAGAGATGACGCCATCCAGCATCTGGCGCTGGGGTTTTCCCTGGTTAACCTTTGCGCTTTTCTCACCGGCCAAACGTCGCCACAGGGCCATGGCGTCGGCTGCGATGGGCGCTGCCGCATAGAAACTATTGCTGCACCCATATAAGCCGTGCCCCGGGCAGGCGCTAAGCTTGGCGCCATGCATATATACCGATCCGCTCTGTTGCGTTTTGCCGATGACGGCAGCGCCCTGTATGACGAAGATGGCCTGCTGGCCACCGCCCCGGATGCCGATGGCCGCGAGCGCGTACTGGCCGCCGGCAGCTGGCAGGCGCTGTCTGCGCAGGTCCTGGCCCAGGCGGGCGCGGATGCGGTGGTGCAGCACTTGCCCGGGCGCATGCTGGCACCGGGTTTTGTGGACATGCACATCCACTACCCGCAGACCGATGTGATCGGCTCGCCGGCCAGCGGCTTGCTGCCCTGGCTCAATGACTACACCTTTCCCCATGAGTCGCGCTTTGTCGATGCCGGCTATGCCGCTGGGGTGGCGCAGTTCTTTGTCGATGAGCTGCTGCGCAATGGCGTGACCACGGCGCTGACATTTGCGACCTCGCACCCAGCATCGGCCGATGCGCTGTTTGCCGAGGCGCAAAAGCGCCAAATGCGGCTGATGACCGGCAAGGTGCTGCAAGACCGCCATTCCCCCGATGGTGTGCGCGACGAGACCGAGCAAAGCCTCATCGACACCGAAGCGCTGATCCGCCGCTGGCATGGCGTGGACCGCCTGGGTTATGCGATCACGCCACGTTTTGCCCCCACCAGCACCGAGGCCCAACTGCGCGGTGCGGGCGAGCTGGCCGCGCGCTACAGCGATGTCTGGATCCAGTCGCATGTGGCGGAGAACCTGGACGAGATTGCCTGGGTGCGCGAACTGTTCCCTGACAGCCGCAGCTACCTGCAAGTCTATGCCGACCGGGGGCTGATGCGCGAGCGCGCCGTCTACGCCCACTGCATCCACCTGGATGACCGTGACCGTGCGCTGATGCACGAGACCGGCACGGCCGCGGCCATCAGCCCGACCAGCAATCTGTTTTTGGCCAGCGGCTTTTTTGACTACGCCAGGGCGGACGCCGCGCAGATGCTGTACGGCCTGGCCAGCGATGTGGGCGGCGGCACGAGCTTCAGCCCGTTTCGCACCATGCTGGCTGCCTATTTTGTGGGGCGAGAGGGGCGGGACAAGGCGGGGTTGTCGTTGGCGCCCAGCCATCTGTGGTGGCAGCACACGGCCGGGGCAGCGCAGGCCTTGGGGCTGGCGGGTGTGGTGGGCAACCTGCAGCCCGGCTGCGAGGCGGATTTTGTCGTCATCAACCCGCAAGCGACGCCCTTGATAGCCCGCAAGACGGCCCAGGCGCGCAATCTGGACGAGTTGCTGTTCAGCCTGATTGTGCTGGGCGATGACCGCCTGATCGAGCGCAGCCATATCGCGCAGACGGCGGGCTGAGACGGGCGCGCAACGGCGGGCCCGGGGCGAGCAGGGATGCTGCTGTCCAATGGCAAGCCATTGGCTACAATGCCGCCTAGGAGTTTTTCAGACATGAGCATTCAAAGCGACAAGTGGATTCGCCGCATGGCGGAACAGCACGGCATGATCGAGCCGTTCGAGCCCGGCCAGGTGCGCCAGGTCGATGGCAAGAAGATCATCAGCTACGGCACCTCCAGCTATGGCTACGACATCCGTTGCGCGCGGGAGTTCAAGGTCTTCACCAACATCCACAGCACCGTGGTGGACCCCAAGAATTTCGACGAAAAAAGCTTTGTCGACTTCGAAGGCGATTACTGCATCATCCCGCCCAACAGCTTTGCGCTGGCCCGCACGGTCGAGTACTTCCGCATCCCGCGCGATGTGCTGACCGTCTGCCTGGGCAAGAGCACCTATGCGCGCTGCGGCATCATCGTCAATGTGACGCCGTTTGAGCCCGAGTGGGAAGGCTATGTGACCTTGGAGTTCTCCAACACCACGCCGCTGCCCGCCAAGATCTATGCGGGCGAAGGCTGCGCGCAGGTGCTGTTCCTGCGGGGCGATGAGCCCTGTGAGGTGAGCTACAAGGACCGCAATGGCAAGTACCAAGGCCAGCACGGTGTGACCTTGCCAAGGGCCTGAACACGCCGTGCCCTGCCATCCAGCCACTCCCTTTTTGGAGTGGCTTTTTTACAGGGCCTGCGCAGATTGGGCCAGGGTTTTGCAAATTTTCTTCAATGGAGGCGCTGCGGGCAGATTTTCTGCCAGCTCGGGAGCCGGTCTTACGGCCTGGACCACCCCAAATGCGCTACTGTAGGCGGATCAATAACAGAGGTGGTGCCAGCGCACTGCAAGGAGAGCGACCATGAAATGGGAAGGCAACCGCGAATCGAACAATGTGGAAGACCGCCGCGGCAGTGGTGGAGGCGGCGGTGGGGGCTTTGGCCTGGGCGGGCGCAGCATCGGCATTGGCACGGTGGTGCTGGCGCTGATTGGCTGGGGCGTGTTTGGCATCAACCCGCTGACCACCATTGGTGTGCTCTCGGGCAGCGGCTCGCCAGCACCCACGCAACAAGGCCCGGCCAAGGCGCCGCCCTCCAATGATGCGGGGGCCAAGTTTGTCTCCACGGTGTTGGCATCGACTGAAGATGTGTGGACAGATATTTTCACCAAAGGCGGTGCCCAGTACCGCGCGCCACGCCTGGTGCTGTTCACCGGGGTCACGCGCACGGCCTGCGGCACGGGGCAGTCGGCGATGGGGCCGTTCTACTGCCCAGGTGACCAGAAGGTCTATCTGGACATGGATTTCTTCAACACCATGAGCCGCCAGTTGGGTGCGCCGGGCGAGTTTGCGCGGGCCTATGTGGTGGCCCATGAAGTGGGCCACCATGTGCAGAATCTGCTGGGCATCTCGGGCAAGGTGGACGGCATGCGCGGCCGCATCAGTGAGCGCGAGCAAAACGCGTTGTCGGTGCGTCTGGAGCTGCAGGCCGACTGCTATGCCGGCATCTGGGCCAACCATTCGCAGCAGGCCAAGAGCTGGCTGGAGCAGGGCGATATCGAATCGGCCGTGAATGCCGCCCAGCAGATTGGTGACGACAAGCTCCAGCGCGAATCCACAGGCACGGTGCGTCCCGACAGCTTCACCCATGGCTCCAGCGCCCAGCGTGTGCGCTGGTTCACGCAGGGCTACAAGACCGGTAGCGTCCAGTCCTGCGATACCTTCCAGGCGGGCAGCCTGTAATGCACTGGGCCCAGCCCGCAAAAACCGGGTTGGGCCCCGCTGCTGCAACACCCCGCTGTGCTGACGCTGGCGCCGGTTTTTACGCTGGCCTGCCAGCATTTGCAGTCGCGCGGGGCGAATCCGTAAGGCAAGACAGGGTTAAGCCAAGCACCGATTTGTTGGCAGTGCGACAATAGGGGGCTTACATGACAAATTCCTTTTCCAACCTTCATCTGGCCGAGCCCTTGGCCAAAGCCATCTCCGAGATGGGCTACGCATCCATGACGCCAATTCAGGCACAGGCAATCCCTGTGGTTCTGACTGGCAAAGACGTCATGGGCGCCGCACAAACGGGGACCGGCAAGACAGCTGCTTTCTCATTGCCGCTGCTGCAGCGGATGATGGAGCACGAAAACAGCTCTGCCTCACCTGCACGCCACCCAGTGCGCGCGCTGGTGCTGCTGCCCACCCGGGAGCTAGCCGACCAGGTCGCCCAGCAGATTGCCCAGTTTGCCAAACACACCAAGCTGCGCAGCACGGTGGTGTTTGGTGGCATGGACATGAAGCCCCAGACCCTGGCGCTGAAAAAGGGCGTGGAAATTCTGGTGGCCACCCCCGGCCGCCTTTTGGACCACATCGAGGCCAAGACGGCAGTGCTCAACCAGGTGGAGTACGTGGTGCTCGACGAGGCAGATCGCATGCTCGATATCGGCTTCCTGCCGGATCTGCAGCGCATCCTGTCCTACCTGCCCAAGAAACGTACGACCTTGCTGTTCTCGGCCACGTTCTCTCCGGAGATCAAACGCCTGGCTGGCAGCTATCTGCAAGACCCGGTCACGATCGAGGTGGCACGCCCCAACGAGACGGCTTCCACGGTGGAGCAGCGCTTTTACAGCGCCTCCGACGATGACAAGCGCCGCGTGTTGACCAAGGTGCTGCGCGATCGCCAGATCCGCCAGGCCTTTGTGTTTGTCAACAGCAAGCTCGGCTGCTCGCGCCTGGCCCGCACCCTGGAGCGCGAAGGCCTGCGTGCCGCTGCGCTGCACGGCGACAAGAGCCAGGACGAGCGCCTCAAGGCGCTCGAAGCCTTCAAGCAAGGCGAAGTCGACCTGCTGGTCTGCACCGACGTGGCCGCCCGTGGCCTGGACATCAAGGATGTGCCGGCGGTCTTCAACTTCGATGTGCCCTTCAATGCCGAAGACTATGTGCACCGCATTGGCCGTACCGGCCGTGCGGGCGCATCGGGCTTGGCGGTCACCTTGGTCTCGCACGCCGATGCCCGCCATGTGTCGGACATCGAAAAGCTGATCAAGAAGAAAATCGAGGTGGAGCCTTTTGCGCTGGAAGAACACCAGCGCGAGCGCCTCAATGATGGCAACCGTGAGCGCCGCGAGCGTGAAGCCGGCCGTGAGCGCGAAGCCGGCCGTGAGCGCGAAAGCAGCAGCCGCGAGCCGCGTGGCCGTGACCGCCGCGCCCGTGACGAGGAGCCGCAGGACCGCCGCGAGCGCTACCGCCCGGCACCCGTCTCCCGCGATCCGTTCTTTGACAAGCCCTATGAGCCCAAGGCCGCCGAGCCTGCAGCCTGGGATGCCAGCGCCAAGCCGGCGCCCACACGGGGCGCGGCAAGCACCAAGACGCGCCGCAAAGTAGCAGCGCTGTTCAAGCCCTCGCCAGCCTCCGAGTAATCGCACCAGCAATGGCCATCCAGGCCTCAGCCTTTTGGGCTGGGGCCTTTTTCATGGGCGATGCGCAGAATTGGGCCCCTGGCGGCACAAGCCCATCGTTGAGAGGGCTAGCCGGGTTGCTGGGCTTGCTCGCAGTCGACATGGATCAGTTCGCGCTCCGCGAGGCTGCTGCCAAAGCGCACGGCCGTTAGGCAGCCGCCCCAGACGCAGCCGGTATCCAGCGCGAGCAAATGCGGGCGGTTGAGATCGCCCAAGGTGGACCAGTGGCCAAAGGCGATGGTGGTGTTCGCCGTTGCGCGGCCCGGCAGGTCAAACCAGGCGGTCAGGCCTTCGGGGGCATCGGCCAGGCTTTCGGTGCTGTCAAAGTCCAGGCTGCCATCGGCTTGGCAAAAGCGCATGCGGGTGAGCACATTGGTAATCATCCGCAGCCGCTCCATGCCCACCAGCTGCGCATCCCACTGCGCCGGGGTGTTGCCATACATAGCCTGCAAGAATGCGCCCAGCTCGCTGCTGCGCAGCACATCCTGCACTTCGGCGGCATAGCGCAGCGTGGCGGCCATGTCCCAGCTTTGGTGGACGCCGGCATGCACCATCAGCAGCTGCTCAGCCCCCAGCGCATGGCTGCGTGCCAGCGGCTGCTGGCGTACCCATTCCAAAAGCTGCGCCGCATCAGGCGCTTGCAGCACTTCGAGCAAGGTATCGCGCCGGGAGAACTTGCGCCTGCCATGTGCGGCAGCCAGCAGGTGCAGGTCGTGGTTGCCCAGGATGACCTGGATACCGCCATCGGCCGCCATGCAGCGCCTCAGGGTCTGGGCCGAGTCGGGGCCCCGGTTGACCAGATCGCCCAAAAGATAGACGGTGTCGCGGCTGGGCGAGAAGTCGATCTTGGCCAGCAAGCGCTCCAAAGCGCCATCGCATCCTTGGATATCGCCGATACAGTAAAGTGACATGCTTGTAGAACTACCTGTGAACTATTTTGTTAGACGTACTTTTGATCGCCCTATTGACCTTGCTTAATGGGGTCTTTGCCATGTCCGAGCTGGCATTGGCCAGCAGCCGCAAATCCCGTTTGCTGGCCATGGCCGAAAGTGGCGACAAGGGCGCCAAAGCGGCGCTGGATCTGCTCAGCAATCCTACCCAATTTCTGTCGTCGATTCAGGTCGGTATCACCTCGATTGGCATGCTCAACGGTATTTTTGGCGAAGCGGCTTTCAGCGATGGCGTGGCGCAATGGCTGATGGGCTGGGGTATGCCCGTGTCAGCAGCGCCCATTGTTGCGACCACGGCGGTGATCATGGTTATCACCTTCATGACCATTGTGTTTGGCGAGCTGGTGCCCAAGCGCATTGGCCAGATGTACCCGGAAGCTTCCTCGCGCATCATCGCGCTGCCTTTGACTTGGGTCTCGAGAATTGCCAAGCCCTTTGTCTGGTTGCTGGCGATCTCCGCCCAGGGCGTTCTCAAACTGCTGCGCATCAAGGATGAATCAGACCGGGCGATGACCGAAGAAGAGATTGTGGCCAGCCTTGACGAAGGCCGGGATGCCGGCGTGATCGAGCACCACGAGCACCAGATGGTGCAAAACGTGTTCCACCTGGATGACCGCCCCCTTATCTCGATGATGGTGCCGCGCGGAGATGTGGAGTGGCTCGATGCCAATCTGACAGTGGCGCAGGCTTTGCATGAGGTGCGTGCCTCCAGTGGCAAGGGCGCGCATTCCTGGTACCCCGTTTGCCGAGATTCGCTGGACAACGTGGTAGGCCTCGTCGGTGTGGCCCAGCTGCTCGATGTGGTCGATACCCAGCATACCCCGATCTCGCGGGTGGCGATCGCCGCCAGCTATGTGCCCGAGACCTTGAGCGGCTTCGAACTGCTGGAGCAATTCCGCGCCCGTGCCGGTCGCATGATATTTGTGGTCGATGAGTATGGCGTGGTCCAGGGCATCATCACGCCGCGTGATGTGCTCGAAGCGATTACCGGCGAGCTCAAGCCCGGTGCGGCCAGCGAAGCCTGGGCGGTTCAGAACGACGACGGATCCTGGTATCTGGACGGTTTGATGCCGGTGTCCGAGTTGAAAGCACGCCTGGAAATCAAAGAGCTGCCCGATGAGGACAAGGGGCGCTATAACACGCTGGCCGGTATGTTGATGGCCGAGTCCGGCCATCTGCCGCCCTTGGGTGAAAAGATTTATTGTGCCGGCTGGGTATTTGAGGTGTTGGCGCTGGAGGGCAAGCGGGTGGACAAAGTAATCGCAAGGCTGGATGCCCTGTCGTTTGATTACTAAAGGTTACACAGTATTGGCGAAAATTTACAGTGTCTTTAAATACAAAGATGTGTGGGCTCACTCGGTTATTGCATTTTTAGGTATACTGCAGACGTTAACCGAATTGAATGGATATTAAACATGCCTACTTTGAAGGAACTCGACGCCCAACTGGCGGCTCTGCAACTGCAGCGTGAAGAGGTTCGTCGAAACGAACTGAAATCTGCTGTGGATCAGGTGCGCAAGCTGGTGACCGATTACGGTCTGACCGAACAGGACGTGTTTCCTCCTGCACGTGGACGCTCTGCCTCGGCAGGCTCCAAGGTGGCACCAAAGTACCGTGACCCCGCGACCGGCGCTACCTGGACCGGCCGTGGCAAGGCACCTAAGTGGATCGAAGGCCAAGATCGCAACAAGTTTGCGATTTAAGTTGGGCTTCCTTCAAAGAGAACCTGCTTCGGCAGGTTTTTTTTCGTTGCGGCATCAACTTATACGCGCGGTCTATTTAGAAATAGATTGAAATCTTCTTCTTTTCTCCTATTTTGAGGCGGCCGGATTGTCGCAGGTCGGTGCACACATAAATCTGTGATCAGTTCTGAGCGCTACTACATGTAATCAAATTCCCATAGCGCCTTGCTATAATTACAATTATTAATTTATAGGCTTATTCATTTTTTGTACGATTTTTAAGGGCCAGGCGACCCATCCATCCCGGCCTGTGGGACGTATTGCGGTGGTCAGGCATTTGCATGGCGGGTATGCGCCCGCTTGGCTGTAAATGCGGCAGGGCCTGCGTACAGCGGCTGCGATGGGGCATCGCTCCGCAGGGCTTAGCCTTTGGATGACATAGGCAAGCCATGACCCGGGAGTAGACTGTTTGCGCAGCATTGCCCCGCAAAACAGGAGTCACGATGAAATCAGGTGTTCATGCGCCCGCGCCACACGCGTTTGCCGCAACCTTCAAATCTCTCACAATCAGCCCCTCCAAGAAGTCTGGCAAAAGCAGCAAGGCGAAGTTTTATTCGCTGCCAGAGCTGGCCAAGCAATTTCCCAATATCCGGCGCCTGCCGATGTCCTTGCGCATTGTGCTGGAGTCGGTTTTGCGCAATTGCGATGGCCAGCGGGTGCTGCCCGAGCACGTGGAGCAGCTGGCGAACTGGAAGCCCCAGGCCGAGCGTACCGAAGAGATTCCCTTTGTCGTAGCACGCGTGGTGCTGCAGGATTTCACCGGCGTTCCCTTGCTTGCCGACCTGGCAGCGATGCGCAGCACGGCCGAGCGCATGGGCAAGAACGCCAGCGCCATTGAGCCGCTGGTGCCGGTCGATCTGGTGGTGGACCACTCGATCATGGTCGATTACTACGGCAGCAAAAATGCGCTGGACCTGAACATGAAGCTGGAGTTCGAGCGCAACAACGAGCGCTACCAGTTCATGAAATGGGGCATGCAGGCCTTTGACACTTTTGGCGTGGTGCCACCGGGGTTTGGCATCGTGCACCAGGTGAACCTGGAGTATTTGGCACGCGGCGTGCACAAGGATAAAAGTGATGTGTACTACCCCGATTCGCTGGTAGGCACTGACAGCCATACGACCATGATCAACGGCGTGGGTGTGGTCGCATGGGGGGTAGGCGGTATCGAGGCGGAGGCGGCCATGCTGGGGCAGCCGGTCTACTTCCTGACACCCGATGTGGTCGGGTTCGAGCTCTCCGGCAGCCTGCGCGAAGGCGTGACCGCCACTGACCTGGTGCTGACGGTGACCGAGATGCTGCGCCGTGAAAAGGTAGTGGGCAAGTTTGTCGAGTTTTTTGGCGAAGGTACGCGCAGCCTGTCGGTACCCGATCGCGCCACCATCGGCAATATGGCCCCCGAGTACGGCGCCACGATGGGCTTTTTCCCGGTGGATGACAAGACCATGGATTATTTCCAGGGCACCGGCCGCAGCAAGACCGAGATTGCCGCCTTTGAGGCCTACTTCAAGGCGCAGGAGCTGTTTGGCGTGCCCAAGGCAGGTGATATCGACTATTCCCAAGTGGTGCGGCTCGATCTGGGCAGTGTGGCGCCCAGCCTGGCGGGGCCCAAGCGGCCCCAAGACCGCATCGAGATCGGCCAGGTGGCTGCCAAGTTCGATGCGCTGTTCAGCGCGCCAGTGTCGCAAAACGGTTTCAACCTGCCGGCAGAGCAGCTGGCTCGGCCCGTCAAGGTGCACATCAATGGCGCTGGCGAGACCGCCGAGCCCTCCACCAAGCCCTTGCCCGCAGGCTCGCCGCGCAATGCGGTGGAGATGGTGGCCAACAAGCCAGCGGTGATCGATGAAGCGGCCAGCTTGCAGGCGGCAGATGCGCATGCCGAGCGCATCGAGGGCCGGGATGTGGATCTGCACAATGGCGATGTGCTGATTGCGGCCATCACCAGTTGCACCAACACCTCCAACCCCAGCGTCATGCTGGCGGCGGGTTTGCTGGCCAAGAAGGCGGTCAAGGCCGGGCTGCGCGTGCAATCCCATATCAAGACATCGCTGGCTCCGGGCTCGCGCCTGGTGACCTTGTATTTGACCGAATCGGGCTTGCTGCCTTATCTGGAGCAGCTGGGCTTCAACATTGCCGGCTATGGCTGCACCACCTGCATCGGCAATGCCGGCGATCTGCTGCCCGAGTTCAACAGCGCCATCCAGCACCATGACCTGGTTTGCGCGGCAGTGCTCTCGGGCAACCGCAACTTCGAGGCGCGCATCCATCCCAATATCCGGGCCAATTTCCTGGCCAGCCCGCCGCTGGTGGTCGCCTACGCGATTGCCGGCAACGTGCGCAAGGATTTGATGACCGAGCCAGTAGGCCAGGGCAAGAACGGCCGCGACATCTACCTGGGCGACATCTGGCCGACCACCGATGAAGTGCAAAAGCTGATGAAATTTGCGATGAACGGCAAGGCCTTCCGCGCGAACTATGAAAAGGTCAGCAGCGAACCGGGCAAGCTGTGGGAGAAGATCAAGGGCGTGACCGGGGCCACCTACACCTGGCCGGAGAGCACCTATATCGCCGAGCCGCCCTTCTTCAAGGACTTCTCCTTGGTGGCACCCGAGCAAGCCGCCAGCAGCCGCGACTACACCGTACGCAAGGCAAGAGTGATGGCATTATTTGGTGATTCAATTACCACCGACCATATCTCGCCTGCGGGCTCGATCAAGGACACCTCGCCCGCCGGGCAATGGCTGCTGGCCAACGGGGTCAAGAAGAGCGACTTCAACAGCTATGGCTCACGCCGCGGCAACCACGAGGTGATGATGCGTGGCACCTTTGCCAATGTGCGCATCAAGAACCTGATGCTGGCAGCCAAGGCCGATGGATCGCGCGAAGAGGGCGGCCTGACCCTGTACCAGAACCCGGGCGACGAGCAGGGCAGCCAGCTCTCCATTTACGATGCCGCCATGCGCTATATGGCAGCGGGCACGGGCACGGTGGTGTTTGCTGGCGAGGAGTACGGCACCGGATCCAGCCGCGACTGGGCGGCCAAGGGCACCCAGTTGCTGGGCATCAAGGCGGTGGTCGCGCGCAGTTTCGAGCGCATTCACCGCTCCAATCTGGTCGGTATGGGCGTTTTGCCACTGCAGTTCAAACAGGGCGAGAGCTGGGAGAGTTTGGGCCTGCGCGGTGACGAGCTGATCGACATCGTGCCCGATCCGTCTTTGGCGCCGCGCAGCAAGGCAAAACTGGTGATCCAGCGGGCTGACGGCAGTGTGACCGAGTCCGAACTTGTGTTGCGTATTGACACGCCTATCGAGGTCGAATATTACAAGGATGGCGGTATACTGCCCTTCGTTTTGCGTCAATTGCTGTAAAGCAACGCAACGCCACAACGGGCCTTGTCTAACGAGGCCCGTTTGCATTTGTTGACCATTACTGGTCAAATAGATGCACGTTGGTTTACTTTTAATTACTTTTAGCCTGACATGGCACAGCCTTACACCCCGTTGTCGCTCAGCCGGCGCATCCACGAGATCCATACCCGGGTCATGTGGTGCTTGCTGGTTGGAGGGGTGGTTCTGGCAGGTTTGGTGGCCGCCGATTCCGATGGCGCGGGCTTTGCCCGGGCCCTGCAGACCTGGATACAGATGCTGCTGCTGCTCGCGGCGCTTGCCACCCTGGGCTGGGGTGGCCGTTTATTGCTGCAGAGTTCGGCAGGCGCGGCCTTTATGGGCCGCCCGCTGTGGGTGTGCAGTGCCATGGTGCTGGGCGGCTTTGCCGTGGTGCTGGCCCTGCCGCTGCGGCTGTCCGAACCCGGCAGCAGGCCTGCGCTTTGGATGGAGCTGGCGGTCAATCTTTTGCTATCAATAACTTTATTGATAGTCTCCATAGACCTCAGGTACTCAGCGCCGTGCAATCGCCAGGGGCTGCAAGATGCGGCACGCCGTTTGTTACACCTGCAAAGCAACGGCGCCATGCTGGCGGCATCGCTGGGCTTGCTGCTTGCCACGGCGCTGGCAGCGCAGCTGCTGGCTGGCTGGGATGGGCTGCGCCGCTATGGTTTGCCGCTGGGCATGCTTGCCTGCTGCGCCTGGGTCGGTCTGCAAAGCCGGCACTTGGCGAGGCATTCCTGCCGCTGGCCGGTGCTGAGTATCGCTGCAGCCCTGGCGGTGGCAGCGCTTGCCGTTCTGGCCGGTGCTGGGAGCCACTGGGCCATGCTGTTGGAGCAGGCAGCCTGGTGCTATGCGCTGTCCGTGGTGGCGCTGGTGCTGGCCATGGCCTCGCTGCGCCATACCTTGGTGGACTGGGCATCGGCCCATCCGGAACGCCTGCAAGGCGCGCAGTGGCTGGAGCAAGCGCCCATCGGTGTGGTGCGGGTCGATGGCTCGGGCTCGATTGTGCATGCCAACCAGACCCAGCTCGACTGGCTGGGCGTGGCCAGCCTGGTGGACCAGCCCTGGACCCAGGCGCTTGCCCCCAATCTGCGTAACCAGGCGCCTGATTGGCTGCAGCGCTTGCGCGCCGGCCAGTCGCTGGCGTTTGAGCAAAGCATGGAAACGCCGCAGGGCCTGCGCCATTTTCAGACCGATATTCTGGTAGCCCCCCAGGGCAGTGATGCGCATGCCTTCATGCTGCTGTCGCACGATGTGTCCATGCAAAAGCTGATGGTCGGGCGGGTGCAGGAGCAGCAGTCGCAACTGGTGTCCCTGGTGAGCGCGATCCCGGATCTGGTGGTGCTCAAAAGTGCCGATGGGCGGTTTTTGCATTGCAACCAGGCCTTTGAGCGGCTGGTGGGGCTGACGCATGCGCAGATCATTGGCCGCACCACCTCGGACCTCAGCTTGCAAGGGTGCATGCCCTCGGACTGGGAGACGGACCTGCGCGCACGCAGCTCGGCCACGCCGGTGGTCTATGAAGAGACGCTGCAGTTTGCCGACAACGGCTACCAGGGCCGGTTTGAGGTCACCAAGTCGGCCATTCGTGCAGCCAATGGCGAAGTCACCGGCCTGCTGTGCATCTGCCGCGATCTGGCCGAGCGCAGCCGGGCGCGCAGGGAGATCGAGCGCCTGGAGTTTTTCGATGTGCTCACTGGCCTGCCCAACCGCCGCATGCTGATGGACCGGCTGGAATGGTCCATCATCGCCTGCCAACAACGGGGCACCTACGCCGCCTTGCTGTTCATCGATCTGGACAACTTCAAGGACCTCAACGATTCGCTGGGCCACCAAAAAGGCGACCGCCTGCTGTGCGAGGTAGGCAAGCGCTTGATTGCCAGCGTGCGCAGCGGCGATGTGGTGGCGCGCTTTGGCGGAGACGAATTTGTCGTGCTGGTGGAGAACCTGGGCGCGGTGCGCGAGCAGGCCGAAAGCCATGTGCGTGCGGTGGTCGAGCATGTGATCACCCGTTTCAAGCAGCCCTTTGTGCTGGACGGTCAGGCCCACCACAGCACGCCCAGCATTGGTGTGACCGTGTTTGGCGACCAGGAATCGCTCAGCGTGCAAGAGCTGCTCAAGCGTGCCGACCTGGCCATGTACGAGGCCAAGTCCGCTGGCCGCAACACCCAGCGTTTCTTCGATCCGCAGATGCAGGCCATGGTCGATGCGCGTGCGAATCTGGAAAACGACCTGCGCCAGGCCATCCATGACGGGGAGCTGCAGGTGTACTACCAACCGGTGATGAACGGCAGCGGCACCCTGATGGGCGCTGAAGCCCTGGTGCGCTGGCGCCACCCGGCACGCGGCCTGGTCATGCCCATCGAGTTCATTGACCTGGCCGAGCAGACGGGGCTGATTGTGGAGCTGGGCAGCTTTGTCATGCGTACCGCTTGCCAGCAGCTGGCCTTGTGGGCATCTAACCCGTCCACCGAGGCGCTGACCATGGCGGTCAATGTCAGCCCCCGGCAGTTTCACAACCAGGGCTTTGTCGATGAGGTGCTGGGCATTGTGGCGCAGACGGGTGCCAACCCCGCGCGCCTGAAGCTGGAGCTGACCGAGAACTTGCTGTTGGGCGATGTCAATGAGACGGTCAGCCGCATGCGCCAGCTCAAGGAGCGGGGCCTGGGCTTCTCGCTGGACGACTTTGGTGTGGGCTACTCGTCCTTGTCCTACCTCAAGCGCCTGCCGCTGGACCAGCTGAAAATCGACCGCAGCTTCGTCAGCGATGTGCTCAGCGATGTGAGCGACGCCGTGATTGTGCGCACCATCTTGGCACTGGCCCAGAGCCTGGAGCTGGAGGTGGTGGCCGAGGGCGTGGAGAACGCCGCGCAGGTCGACTTCCTGGTCAGCAACGGCTGCAAGCGCTTCCAAGGTTTTCACTTTGGCCGCCCGGTGCCGATTGGCGAGTTTGAACGGCAGCACGCCTTGGTCCACTGCCGGCCGGGCTAAAAAGGCTTGGCGCAGGTGGGCCCGCCGCGCACTGGGCTGTTGCGCTAGCGCAGGCAGCTGCTTGCGCATTCTGGGCACAATGGCGCCATGCATGAACAGATTTTGATTGCCGGGGCGGGCATTGGCGGCATGGCCGCTGCGCTGGCCGCCATTCGCGCGGGTACCGAGGTGCGGGTTTTTGAGCGATCCGCCCAGTTCAGCGAAGTCGGCGCCGGCGTGCAGCTGGGCCCCAACGTGGTGCGGCGCCTGCAGGCCTGGGGCTTGCAAAAGCCGCTGCAGGCGGTGGCAGCCTTTCCCCAGGCCCTTGTCTCGCGCAATGCGATGACGGGGCAAGCGCTTGCCCGCTTGGATCTCGGCTTGCATGCCGTGGCCCGCTACGGCGCGGCCTACGCCACCATCCACCGCGCCGATCTGCACCAGCTCCTGCTCGATGCCGTGCGCCCCAGTGCAGACCTGCACCTCAACCTGGACCACCCGGTCGACTACCACGAGGACAACGGCCGCGTCGTTACCATCACCACCAAACAAGGCAAGACGATTGAAGGCGATGCGCTGATCGGTGCCGACGGCATCTGGAGCCGCACCCGGCTGCGCTTGCTCCATGATGCGCCACCGCGCGTCACCGGCCACCTGGCCTACCGGGCGCTGCTGCGGCAAGCCGATTTGCCTGCGGCCCTGCGCACCGACGTGGTCACCGCCTGGATGGGGCCGCGCTTTCATGCGGTGCAGTACCCTGTGCGCGCGGGTGAGATGCAGAACCTGGTGGTGATTGTTGAAGGCCAGGCCCCCGATGACCTGGAGCACTGGGACCATGCGGCCAATGGCGCGGATCTGCAGCGCTGTCTGGCCGGCGCGCACCGCCAGTTGCTGGGCCTGGTGGAGGCGGTCAATGCCGCAGGCGCGGGCTGGCGCTTGTGGCCCCTGGCCGATCGCGCGCCGATGACCGGCCCCCATGAGATGGCGCAAGGCCTGGTGGCCTTGCTGGGCGATGCCGCCCACCCGATGCGGCCATACCTGGCCCAGGGAGCCGGCATGGCGATTGAGGACGCAGCCGAGCTGCAGCGGGCCCTGACCATGCACGACCTGGAGCTGCCACTGCGACTGCGCCGCTATGCCCTCAACCGCTGGCAGCGCAATGCCCGGGTGCAGGCCCGCGCCATTCGCAATGGCGAGATCTTCCATGCGCGCGGCCTGGTGGCCTTGGGGCGCGATACCGCGCTGCGCGCGCTGGGCGCCCGGCTGATGGACGTGCCCTGGCTGTACCGGGGCGATGGCTCATCGGCCTCGGTGCTGTAGCCATCTTCTGGTCAAGGGCTGGCTTGGCTTTTTGGCGCCAGCAGCGGCGATTGCGGCAGAAAGCGAAAGGCCAGGCAACCGATCAGCAGCATGCCCGCGACAAACAGCATTACATACTGGTAGATCTCGCCGCCGTGCTGCTGCGCATACGAGGCGACGATGCCCGAGAGCCACTGCATCAGCGCCACGCCCAGGAACATGGCCATGGTGTAGACCGACAGCGCACGGCCCGTGGTCTCCTTGGGGTAGGAGGAGCGCACATCGGCGTACTGCAGCACCGAGTAGCCCGAAGCCAGGCCCATCAGCATGATCAGCGCGACGGTGGCGGCAGGGTGGTGGACAAAGGCCAGGGCGCAGAAGATGGTGGCCATCACCGCCGCGCCGGCGATGATGCGGCGCCGCCGCAGTGCCGGGCCCGGGTCCAGCCGCCCAAACACCGAGGGCGTGAACAGCGAGATCATCGACACCACCAAGGCCACATTGCCGGTTGCCACCAGCGAGAAGCCGTAGCGGTCGATCAGCATGGGGCTGAGCCACAGCCCCCGCACCGTCAGAAACGAGGCATAGCCGACCATGCCCATGATGGCAATCGCCCAGGTATGGGGCACCAGCAGCAGGCCGCCAAAGCCCTTGACGGCGGTGAGCCAGCTGGGTTTGGGCAGGTCATCACTGGGCAGGTGCGGCTCGTGTACGCGCAGGAAGATGGCCAGCCAAGACAGCGCGCAGAGCACCGCCAACACGCCAAAACCCCAGCGCCAGCCGTAGTGCTGCACCAGCCAAGCCAGCGGCGTGCCGGTAAACAGCAGGCCCAGGCCGCCCACGCCCATGCCGACGCCTGACATGAAGGCAAAACGGTCGCTGGGGAAATGGCGTGCAATAAACATCGTGCAGGCCAAAAACGCGGGTGAGCAACCGATGCCGATCAGCAACTGGCCGAGCATCAGCCCGTGGTAACTGGGCGCCAGCGCCGAGATCAGCGAGCCGGCAATGGCCAGCGGGAAGGCGGTGAGCACGGTCTTGCGCAGGCCATACAGGTCCATGCCCACGCCCATGAACAGCTGCGTGACGCCGAACGACAGCCCAAACAGTCCGGCAAAGGCGCCCAGCGACTCGGCGGACAGCCCAAAATCGGTGCGCAGGCCATCGGCAATGATGGAGGTCACGGTGCGAAAGGCCTGGCTGAGCGAGAACGCCGACAGCAAGGTCAGCAGCATGGCCCAGAGCAGGGTGTACGGGGGCGCCGCAGGGCGCCCGGTGGGGGAGGGTGTAGGTGGGACCGGCATGGCTGGGTGTGCGGGCAACAAGCCAGGGCCAGGTGGTGCAGGTCCTTTTTGTATGCGCCATCGGCCAGCAGGGGCTGGCGCGGCTTGTTATGTGCGATTGCCACTATAGAGGACTATGGCCGGGTTTGCACGGCGCCGTGTCACTTGGGGCAACCCCGCGCAGGCTGACCGGCCACCCTGCCTCAGAGGTTGGTGCGCAGGGTCCAAATCTCGGGGAAGAGCACCACATCGAGCATTTTCTTGAGGTAGCTCACGCCGCCGGTACCACCGGTGCCGCGCTTGAAGCCGATTACGCGCTCGACGGTGGTCAGGTGGCGGAAGCGCCAGAGCCGGAAGGCATCCTCGATATCGGCCAGCTTTTCGCCCAGCTGGTACAGGTCCCAGTACTGGTGCGGGTCGCGGTAGACGGTGATCCAGGCCTGCTTGACGCCTTCGTTCTCGGTGTACGGCTGGGTCCAGTCGCGCTGCAGCGCCTCTGGCGGCACGGCAATGCCTTCGCGGGCCAGCAGCTGCAAGGCAATGTCATACAGCGATGGCGATTCATAGGCCGCCTGCACCTGGGCCAGCAAATCAGGCCGGTGCGCATGGGGCTTGAGCATGGCGGCATTCTTGTTGCCCAGCGAGAACTCGATGCAGCGGTACTGCGCGCTTTGAAAGCCACTGGAGTTGGCCAGGTAGGGGCGCATGGCCGAGTACTCGGGCGGCGTCATCGTCGACAGCACGGTCCAGGCATTGACCAGCTGCTCCATGATGCGCGAGACGCGCGCCAGCATCTTGAAGGCCTCGGGCTTGGTGTTGTCGGCAGCGTTGGCCATGGCCTGCATGGCCGCGTGCAG
Source organism: Comamonas sp. BIGb0152 (assembly GCF_024809975.1). Lineage (GTDB taxonomy): Bacteria > Pseudomonadota > Gammaproteobacteria > Burkholderiales > Burkholderiaceae_C > Comamonas. Next base: position 412,027 of record NZ_JANUDY010000003.1, on the reverse strand, counting down.
CTCGTGCAGCATCAGCTTCATCCACAGCTCGCTGGTCTGGTGCTGCACGATGAACAGCATTTCGTCGTGCGCGGGCGATAGCGGGTGCTGGGCGTTCAGGATCTCGTCCAGGTGCAGGTAGTCGCCATAGCTCATGTCTTTGCTGAAATCGAGCTGGGCGCGCTCTTCATGCACAATGGATTCGGGCTTGCTGTTGGTGTCTCGCATGGTGTGTGGGGCAGTGCAAGCGGCGTCAATTGCAGCGCAAGAATGGCACTGCACAACAGGGCCGCAAGGCCTAAAGTGGCTGCATCGATTGTACTGAGGTGATCCGCATGAAACCGTCTGCCCCATCCACACCGCGCTCCTCTTCGGCATCTGCTCCCGCTTCTGCTTCCGGCTCTGCCTTTCGCCCCGCGTCCACGGCAGCCTCCCGGGCGCAGCAAACCCTGGCCGATCCGCGCTGGGCCGAGGTGCAGGCCCGCCATGCGGCAGCAGATGGCCGCTATGTGTATGCGGTGCGCAGCACCGGCGTGTTCTGCCGGCCCTCCTGCAGCTCACGCCTGGCAAAACCTGAAAACGTCAGCTTTTTTGACACGGCAGCGCAGGCCCAGGCCGCCGGCTACCGCGCCTGCAAGCGCTGCCAGCCTGAGGCCGCTGCTAAGCCCGGCCATGCCGCCTTAATGGCCCAGCTCTGCCACTGGATCGCCACGGCCGAAGAAGAGCCCCGCTTGGCCGACCTGGCCGAGCGCGCCGGTATGAGCCCCTTCCATCTGCAACGGGTCTTCAAGGCAGAGGTGGGCGTGTCGCCCAAGGCCTATGCCAAGGCCCAGCGCCGCCAGCGCCTGCAAACAGCGCTGGGCGATGCGCAAGAGGCCCCCCGCGTGATCGATGCCATCTTTGATGCCGGCTTTGCCAGCACTGCGCAGCTCTACCGCGACAGCCAGGCCGTGCTGGGTATGACCCCGCGCCAGTACCGCAAGGGGGGCGCGGCGCAACAGATCCGCTTTGGCGTGGCCGAATGCAGCCTGGGGCCCATCTTGGTAGCCGCCACTGCGCAGGGCATTTGTGCCATCTTGCTGGGCGACGATGCCGATGCCCTGGTGCAAGACCTGCAGCAGCGCTTTCCCCAGGCGCAATTGGCCGGCGGCGATGCCGACTTTGAACGCTGGATGGCCCAGGTCATCGGCTTTGTCGACGAGCCCACGCGGGGCCTGGCGCTGCCGCTGGATGTGCGGGGCACCGCCTTCCAGCAGCAGGTGTGGCAGGCGCTGCGGATGATTCCGGTGGGCAGCACCGTCAGCTACAGCGAGCTGGCGCGCAAGCTGGGCATGCCCCAGGCCAGCCGCGCTGTGGCCGGTGCCTGCGCGGCCAATGCGATTGCGGTGGCCATTCCCTGCCACCGGGTGGTGCGCAATGACGGCGGCATCTCCGGCTACCGCTGGGGCGTGGACCGCAAACGCGCGCTGCTGCAGCATGAGGCCGAACTGGTTCCAACTGCCCAGCGGGTAGCCCAGCATGCTTAAGCGCGCGCCCAGGGCAGAACAAGGCAGCTTGCCGCTGGAGGACGCGCTTGGCGACCCCGCTGCCCACGCGGTGGCGGCTGGCCTGGCTGGCGAGGGCAGCGAGGCACTGCAAGGCTATGACTGGGCTGCCGTTGGCAGGCAGGTCGACGCCCAAGGCTGGGGCCTGCTGCCGGGTTTGCTGGATGCAGCGCAATGCGCACAGATGGCCGCCCTGTATGACGAGGCCGCGCATTTTCGCAGCCGCATCCACATGCAGCGCCATGCCTTTGGCTGGGGCGAGTACCAGTACTTTGCCTATCCGCTGCCACCGCTGCTGCAGGCGTTGCGCGCTGGGCTCTACGCCCGGCTGCAGCCGCTGGCTGAGCACTGGTGCGGGCTGCTGCAAGCGCCTGCCTCGCCCTGGCCCGCCAGCCATGCTGCCTTGCTGGCCCAGTGCCATGCCGCCGGCCAGCTGCGGCCCACGCCGCTGCTGCTGCGCTATGGCGCTCAGGATTACAACTGCCTGCACCAGGACCTGTATGGCGCGCTGGTGTTTCCGCTGCAGGTGATCGTGCTGCTGTCACAGCCAGGGGAGGATTTTGACGGCGGTGAACTGGTGCTGACCGAGCAGCGCCCCCGCATGCAGTCGCGCGTGCAGGTGCTGCCGCTTAAGCGCGGCGACGCGGCCATCATTGCGGTGCGCGAGCGGCCGGTGCAGGGCACGCGCGGCAGCTACCGGGTGCAGCACCGGCATGGGGTGTCCACCGTGCTGCGGGGCGCGCGCCATACGCTGGGGATTGTTTTCCACGATGCGGAATAAGCGCTGTGGCAAGCATGCGTTTGGCGCAGTCCCGTCTATGGTTTTTGCTATTAAAACAATAGTGACTCTGCGCAGGTCAGCCCATCCTCTATAGTGTTCGGTCCGGCCGCCTGTTGCGGCTTTTCCTGTCTTCATCCATGCCCCTGGTTCTGACCACCCAAGTCGCCCTGCCTGCCAACTACCGCCCGCAGGACATGCTGGCCCTGCACGCCCGCGATGCCCTGCAGGCCTCCGAGAAGGTGGAGGGCATGCGCGTGAGCAAGGGCTTGACCTGGCAAGGCCAGCCGGCGCTGCTGGAGCTGGAGATCGGGGATGGAACAGCCCAAGCCGTCGCCCGCCTTGCGGTGGATGGGCAGCCCCAGACCCGCAGCGACCCGCCTGACCTGCATGCCATGGTGGCGCGCATGCTGGGCCTGGGTGAGGGGGCCGATCAGCTGGCGTTGCAGCACGCCCAGCACCCGGTGCTGGGCCCCTTGCTGCGCCACCAAGCCGGTCTGCGCGTGCCCGCCAGCAGCAGCCCTTTTGAGGCCTTGGTCTGGGCCATTACAGGCCAGCAGATCAGCGTGGCCGCCGCCATTGCGCTGCGCCGGCGTTTGATTGCGACCGTTGCCGTGCAGCACAGCAGCGGCATGCTCTGCCACCCCGATGCCGCCGCGCTGGCGGCGCTGACGCCCGAGCAGCTGCGTGCGGCGGGCTTCTCGGTCAGCAAGATCGCCACCTTGGAGCGGGTTTGCGCGGCGGTGCTGGACGGCAGCCTGCCGCTGGATACCTGGGCCGCACAGCCCTTGCAGGCGCAAGCGGCCCAAGCGATTGAAGCTGCGCTGCTGGCCATCAAGGGCATTGGCCCCTGGACCGTGCACTACGCCTTGCTGCGTGGCTTTGGCTGGCTGGACGGCAGCCTGCACGGCGATGTGGCGGTGCGCAATGCGCTGGCCCGTTTGTTGGATGTGCCCAGCGTCTCGCAGCGCGAGACCGAGCAGTGGCTGGGCGCGTTTTCTCCGTGGCGGGCCCTGGTGGCGGCCCACCTCTGGGCCAGCCTGTCGGCCAAAAGCTACTGATGCCTGTTTGTGCTTTCACCTGCGCTGTTAGGCCACGGTGACCGTGGCCGGCTCTGCGTTATCGCCAGCCGGGCGCAGCAGGCCGATGACCACCAAGGCAGACACGGTAGCGATAGCGGCCAGCACATGCAATAGCTGCGCAAAGGCTTGGCCATAGGCTTTTTGCAAGTCGAGCGCGCCTGCAGCTTCGGGCTGGGCCGGCAACAGCGCCAGGGCCTGGCGCAACTCGCCCATCGCCAGTTGCTGGGCAGCGGTTTGCAGGCTGGCCACGTCCAGTGATGCCGGCAGATGCGGGGTGATAAAGCCAGCCAGCAGGGCCGTCACCATCGCCAGTGCAATGCCTTCGCCAGCCACCCGCACGGTGCTGAAAATGCCGGTGGCCATGCCGGCACGCTCCTTGGGCACCAGGCTGACTGACAGCCCATCCATCAAGCCCCAGGGCAGGCCTGCACCGCTGCCGATCAGCAGCAGGGGCAGCACACGCGCCATGCCCTCGGCCTCCACGGGGATTTTTGCCAGCCACACCAGGCCCGCAGCGGCCAGCAGCAGGCCGGCGGCCGCAATAGGGCCGGCGCTGAACCAGCGCGTCAGCCAGGCAGCGGCCAGGGGCACCACCAGCATGGGGGCGGACAGCGCCAGCATCCACCCGCCCGCTGCTACCTCGCTGTAGCCGCCAATGCCGATCAGTTGCAGCGGCAGCAACACCAGCAGCACCACATAGCAGTAGCAGGTGGCGATAGGCAGCACCTGCACGCCGATAAAGCGCGGGTAGCGGAAGAGGCTCAAGTCCAGCATGGGCCGCGCCACCCGCCGCTCCACCACGATGAACAGCAGCATGGCAAGCACAGACGCCAGCAGCAGCACGATGACCAGCGGGCTGTGCCAGCCCAGCGCGGCTGCCTGCACCATGCCCAGGGTCAGCAAGGCCAGCATGCTGGTGAACAGCAGCGCACCCGGCCAGTCCAGGCCCTGGGCTTGCGGGTCACGCGACTCACGCATGGCCCAGATACCCACCAGCAAGGCCGCCAGACCCAGGGCGGTGCACAGCGCAAAACCGGCACGCCATCCCGCTTGCTCGATCAGCCAGCCAGTCAGCAAGGGGCCAAAGGCCAGGCCAGTGCCAAAGGTGGTGCCCAGTAGGCTGAAGGCCTGGGCGCGCTGCGCTGGCGCAAACTCTTGTGCCAGCGCAGCGGTGCCGCCGGCCAAGGTAGCGGCAGCGGCCACGCCCTGCAGCGCGCGCAGCAGATCGATCTGCCACACCGTTTGTGCCAGGCTGAGCGCCACACCGGCCCCGCAGAATGTAGACAGGCCCAGCAAAAACAGCCGCTTGCGCCCCCACTGGTCGGCCAGTGCGCCGGCCGCCATCAGGCAACTGCCAAAACCCAGCATGAAGGCATTGGTGATCCAGCCCAGGCTGGTGGCACTGCCGCCCAGCGCGCGGCCAATGGCCGGCGTGGCGACGGCACCGCCCGAAAAACTCAGCGGCAGCACCAGGGCTGCCAGACAGACGGAGGCCAAAACCATCCAGGGCCCGCGCCAGGCGGCGGGTAAAACGCGATGCATAAGCAACTCCTTCGACAACAGCCTGGAGCTTAATGAGGAATAACAAGCCAATAAACAGGCGCTACGTTGTTTGATTAACAACCAAAACTCCGTAATATGCCGGCATGGACAACCTGAACCACATTGCCGCTTTTGTGCAGGCGGCTGAGCGCCGCAGCTTTGTAGCCGCTGCCCGGGCCTTGGGTATTTCAGCATCGGCCGTGGGCAAAAGCGTGGCCAAGCTGGAGGCCCAACTGGGCACGCAGCTGCTGGTGCGCACCACACGGCGGGTGTCGCTGTCGCACGAGGGCGAGCTGATGTACACGCACTGGCGCCGCATCCTTGATGACCTGCAGGATGCGCAGGCGCTGCTGTCGAACACCCAAAGCAGCCCCCGGGGCCTGCTGCGCATTGGGCTGCCCACCATTGGCTACCGCTTTTTGCTGCCGGTGATTCCAGACTTCCGCGCGCGCTACCCGGACATTGAGCTGGACCTGGACTTCAACGACCGGCTGGTGGATGTGGTTGAGGCGCGGCTGGATGCGGTGATCCGCAGCGGGGTGCTGGCCGACTCCAGCCTCACGGCCCGGCGCCTGGGCCAGTTTCGCTTTGTGCTGTGCGCCTCACCGGCTTATCTTGCGCGGCGTGGCCGGCCCCAGCAGCCCACAGAGCTGGCTGCGCATGACTGCCTGCGTTTTCGCTTTCCCACCTCGGGCAAGCTGCAACCCTGGCAGATGGGCGGCGATAAGGCCGAGGCCGCGCAGGATGCCGCTGCCCACCCGCCGGCGCTGACCTGCAACAACATGGAGGCCTTGCGCGGCGCGGCGATCGGGGGCCTGGGCATTGCCTATATGCCCGATTTTCTGGCCCGCGAAGCGCTGGCAGATGGCAGCCTGCAGACGGTGCTCGATACGTTTCTGACCCATACGGGCCAGTTCAGCATTCTCTGGCCCTCGGGCCGGCTGATGTCGCCGCGCCTGCGCGTGTTTGTGGATTTTGTGGCGGAGCGCCTGTTCCAGCCAGCGCCGCAGTGAAGGCGCGGTGCCCGGTGGGCGTCAAGCGCGGTGGGCAGGTGCGGCCACCAGCAGGATAAAGCGGGCCACGCCACGGCCTTCATTGGCAAAGTGGTGCTCGGTGTCCATCGCCAGCTGCGCGCTGTCGCCCGCCTGCAGCAGCACCGAATCGGCACCGGTCCAGACCCGCAAGCTACCGCTTTCCACATAAAACACCTCGCGCGTGCCCGGGCGGTGCGGGGCGAAGTGGCTGGATGTCTGGCCGGGTGGCACCTCGTAGTGCAGCAGCTCCAGCCCCGGCAAGGGGCGGGCCAGCGCCAAGCGCACGATGCCGGTGTCTTCATGCACAAAGCGCGCGTGCTCACCCTTGCGGCTGATCTGCGCAGCAGCGGGGCTTTGCACCAGATCACTCAGCTCGCAACCCAGACCGCGCGCAATGGCCATGGCGTTGCGCAGGCTCACGCTGAGCAGGCCCCGTTCCACCCGCGACAGCGCCCCCGATGTGACACCGCTGGCCTGGGCCAACTGGTCCAGGGTGATGGCCAGTTGCGCACGGCGGGCACGCACGGCCAGGCCGAACTGCAGATCGGATTCGGCGCTGGGAGAGAGATTTTCAGTCGACATGGATTGACAAATTTCCTGTAGGAAATATTATTTACCTATACGCAATTTTAACAAGAGCTCTTCCAATGTACCTGTTATTGAGTGCTTCGCCGGTCCTCGCCGTCATCGGAGGGCTGTTGCTGGGGCTGTGCTCGCTGTATGCAGCGCTGCTGGGTGTGCTGCTGGCGCTGGCTGCTTGCCTGCTGGCTTTTCCGATGACAGCGCAAGCGGCACTGCAGGCCGTGGCCGGCTGGATGCCGGTGCTGGTCGAGGTGCTGATGATCGTCGGCGGCGGCCTGCTGCTGTCCGAAGTGCTGCGCGCTGCTGGTGCGCAAAAGGCCTTGGCCCAATGGGTGATGGGCCGCACCGGCAAAGGGGTGGGCGCGGTGCTGCTGGTGGTGCATGGGGTGACCCCCTTTGCAGAATCGCTGACCGGCTTTGGCATTGGCATCACCATCGGCATTCCGCTGCTGGCGCACAGCGGTTTGCCCGCCCGCAAGATCGCGCTGATTGGCCTGCTGGGCCTGTGCGCTGTGCCTTGGGGCTCGATGGGGCCGGGCACCTTGATTGCAGCCACTATGTCGGGGCTGACATTTGATGCGCTGGGCGTGGCCTCAGCGGCAGTGAGCGTGATCCCCATGGTGGTAGTGGGTGTGGCCGCCGCCTGGCTGGCCAGCGCGCCAGGCCAGCGTGGGGCGGCGGTGCTGCAGGGCGCGCTGTCAGGCCTGCTGCTGGCGGCGGCGATTGGCGTGAGCAATGTGCTGGCCGGCACATCGGCGGCCGGGGCCTTGGGCGCTTTGCTGATGACCGTTTTATGGCTGTGGCTGGGCCGGCGGGGCGCGGCAGCTTCAGCTGACAAAGCCGCTGCGCCGCTCGGCCCCCTGGGCTGGCGCGCGCTGGCTGCCTATGGCTTGCTGCTGCTGGGCGTGCTGGTGGCAGGCGCTGTGGTGCGGGCGCTGCAAGGGGCGGGTGCCTGGCATCTGCTGGCATCACCAGCCGTGTGGCTGTTTGTGGCGGCGGCCTGGTTTGCGCGCGGCCTGCCAGCGGGCAGCAGCCTGCAGCGGGTGTGGCAATCCTGGCGCCAGGTGGCGCCAGTCACAGGGCTGTTCATCGTGCTGGGTGTGGTGATGGCGGTATCGGGCATGGCCGCGCAGCTGGCCCATGCCTTGGCGCAAGGTGGCAGCGCCTATGTGTTTGCGGCGCCGTTTGTGGGGGCCTTGGGGGGCTTTGTGACGGGCTCCAACACGGGCGCCAATGCGATGTTTGCCGCGACGCAAGCCGAGATTGCGCAGGCGCTGGGGGTGGCGGTGCTGCCGTTCATGGCGGTCCACAATGTCAGCGCGGCGCTGCTGCTGATGGCATCGCCGGGCAAGGTGGAAATGGCCTGCCAGCTGGTGCCCGGGGAGGTGCCTGGCACCGCGCAGGCCGAGCGCGCTTGGGTGCAAGCCCGCGTGCTGCAGATTACCGGGTTGGCGGTGCTGCTGATGGCCTTGCTGAACGTGGTGCTCAGCGCTGTGCTGGTGCAGCCTTAGCCATCAGTGTGGCCGCCAGCTCGGGCAACTGCGGCTGGGTTTGCCGGGCCGACGTGCTGCTGAACCAGCGGCCCAGGTGCTTGCGCTGGCAGACCTGCAGCTCACTCAGCAGTGCGTGGCTAGGTTCGGGTATGTGCCAGCGGCTACGCAGATCGGCCTGCATGCGCAGCAGCAAATGGGCGGTCATCTCGGCATCGGCCAGCGCCCGGTGGGCCTTGTCGGCCGGCGGCAGTTGCAGGTGGCGCACGATCTTGCCCAGCGAGTGGCTGGGCGCCTCGGGGTAGAGGCGGCGCGACAGCAAGACCGTGCAGGCAAACAGGCTGCCGACCGGCGCGGCTGCGGCTGAAGCGATGCAGCCTGCGCGCTCCAGCTCATCGCGCCAGAACTTGCTGTCAAACGAGGCGTTGTGCGCCACCAGGGGCGCGTTGCCGACAAAATCAGCCGCCTCGCGCATGACCTGCTCGGCCGGCGCCGCCGCCTGCAGCATGGCCGTGGTGATGCCCGTCAGCTGCGTGATAAAGCTGGGCATGCGCTGGCCGGCATTCATCAGGTTCTGGTAGCGGTCGACAATGCGGCCGTTCTCAATCAGGACGATGCCGACTTCGGCCGCACGCGCGCCATGCGCCGGGCTCATGCCGGTGGTTTCAAAGTCGAGAATGGCGATGCGTTCAGACATAGGCGGGTGTTGGCTGGGCAATCAGGTCACCGCGTTGATGCGGTTGAACTCGGGCTTTTGCCATTCGCCCGATTCCAGCACCTGGCGCAGGTGCTCGACCGCGTTCCACACGTCTTCAAAGCGGGTGTAAAGGGGGGTGAAGCCAAAGCGCAGGATGTCCTTGTGCGGGCCGTTGCCGCCATCGCCCTTGCGGAAATCACCGATCACACCACGGGCAATCAGGGCCTGCATGATGGCGTAGGCACCGCTGCCCTGGCCGCCCACGCCGGCGCCATCGTCGCGTGTCAGGCAGACCTGCGAGCCGCGCGCAAAGATATCGCGCGGGGTGGCCAGGCCCAGGCCGTAGCCGGCGCAGCGGGTTTCGACCAACTCGATGAACAGGTCGGTCAGCGCCACGGACTTGCGGCGCAGCGCCACCATGCCGCCGTATTTTTCAGCCTCGGTAAAGATGTCCAGGCCGCACTGCAGTGCCGACAGCGCAATCATCGGCTGGGTGCCGCACATGTAGCGGCGGATGCCGGCGGCGGGCTGGTAGTCGCTGGTAAACGCAAACTGCTCGGCATGGCCAAACCAGCCCGACAGCGGCTGCCAGAACTTGTCGGTATGGCGCGCATGCACCCAGACAAAGGCGGGGGCGCCCGGGCCGCCGTTGAGGTATTTGTAGCTGCAGCCCACGGCGTAGTCGGCGTTGGCGGCGTTCAGGTCCACCGGCACGGCGCCGGCCGCATGGGCCAGGTCCCAGACGGTCAGCACGCCCTGGGCATGGGCGTCGCGCGTGACCTGGGCCATGTCGTGCATATGGCCGGTGCGGTAGTTCACATGGCTGAGCAGCAGCACGGCGACGTCGGTGCTCAGGCAGGCGGGCAGCTCTTCGGGCTCGATCAGCACCAGCTCCAGCTTGTGCTGCTTGCAAAGCGATTCGGCAATGTACAGATCGGTAGGGAAGTTGCTGCGTTCGCTGATGACCTTGGTGCGTGGCGCCGGATCGGAAAACTCCTGCTGCGACAGGCGGATGGCCGCGCTCAGCACCTTGTAGAGGTTGACCGAGGTGGTGTCGGTGAACACGACCTCGCCGGGCTTGGCCCCTATCCAGGGCGCAAACTGGTCGCCCAGGCGCTGGGGCAGGTCAATCCAGCCGGCATCGTTCCAGCTGCGGATGAGGCCCTGGCCCCATTCACGCTGCACCACATCGGCCACGCGTGCCGCCGTGGCCTTGGGCAGCGGGCCCAGCGAGTTGCCGTCCAGGTAGATCACGCCGTCGGGCAGATCGAACCGTTGGCGCAGCGGTGCCAAGGGCTCTTGCAGGTCAACGTCGCGGCAGGCTTCCAAGGTGGTCATGGCAATGTCTCTTTAATATAGATGGCGGCAGGTGCTTGCCCATCAAGCATCTGCAGCTATTGAATTGGTAGTTCAGGCGGATGGCTGATTGTAGGTGCCGGGCAAGGCGCGCAGCACGGCGCGTACCGGCGAGGCATCGGCCTGCACCAGCTTCAGGGGCAGCGCGATCAGCTCGTAATCGCCTTCGGGCACGGCATCTAGCACCAGGTTTTCGAGCACGCGCATGTCGTGGCGGCGAATCGTCTGGTGGCTGGGCAAGGCCTTGCTGTCGGCCGGGTCGATGCTGGCGGTGTCGATACCGATCAGCCGCACGCCTAGCGCAGCGAGGCGCTCCACCGTCTCGGCCGCGTAGCCGGTCAGGCCGGCATCCCACTGGGTTTGGGGCATCTGCTGGTAGGTGCGCACCAGCACGCGCGCGGGCAGGTCATCGCCGATGGCGTGCGCAATGTGCTGCCACTCGATCAGCGGGCCGCAGCCGATGGCGTGGATGACGCGGCAGTGGCCCAGGTAGGGCGCCAGATCAACTTGACCGATGGTGGCGCCATCGGGGGCGTAGTGCAGCGGTGCATCGGCATGGGCACCCGCATGCGGGGTGCTGGTGATGCTGGCCACATTGACCGGGCAGCCCGGCCCAATGTTGGCTACCCATTGCTGCTGGTAGGGCGTGTCGCCCGGGAACACCGGCATGCCCACGTAGACGGGGGGTGAGATGTCCCAAAGGCTTGGCGCAGAGTGAGGCGTATTTGGCATAGCTATGCAATGTATCAGCGCTTGCGGTACCAGATCAGGTAGACAGCGGCCAGCACCAGCAGCATGGGCACGCCGATCAGAGTCGTCATGTGGAACACATCGGTGAAGTAGGTGGTGATGATGACGGCCAGCATCAGCACCGCGCCCAACAGGCTGAGTACCGGAAAGCCCCACATGCGAAACTGCAGGCGCTCGCCCGGATGCTCGCGCTGCCAGCGACCCCGGAAGAACAAATGTGTGACAAACACCATGAACCAGGCAAACATCGCGCCGAACATCGAGATCGACATCATCAAGGTGAGTGACTCATCGGGCTTGAGCACGTTGAGCACCATGGCGACCGCCATGCCCAGGCAGGAGATGGCGATGGCGCCCATCGGCACGCCCCGGCTGTTGACCTTGCCCAGCGCTGCCGGCGCATAGCCGCCGCGCGAGAGGCTGAACATCATGCGCGAGGTGACATAGAGCTGCGCATTCATCGCCGAGAGGCTGGCCACCAGCACCACAAAATTGAGCACGCTGGCAGAGCCGGGAATGCCGACGATCTCCATCACCTTGACGAAGGGGCTCTTGTCGGTGCTGGCGTGGCTCCAGGGCACGATCGCCAGCATCAAAGCCAGTGACAGCAGGTAGAACAGCACCAGGCGCAGCACCGTGGTCTTGAAGGCCGAGGTCACCGCCTGGCGGGGGTTCTGCGCCTCACCGGCGGCAATGGCAATCGACTCCAGGCTGAGGTAGCTGAAGATGGCGATGATGACCCCCACCCAGGTGCCCCACCAGCCATTGGGGAAGAAGCCCCGGTCGGCGGTGTAGTTGGAAAAGCCCACCCCTTCGGGCCGCGAGCCGAACACCACATAGGCGCCGATCAGGATAAAGGCCACGATGGCCACGACCTTGACCATGGAGAACACATACTCCATCTGCCCAAAGGCCTTGACGCTGGTGGCATTGACGGCAGCCAGCACGACCGAGAACAGCGCCACCCAGACCCATTGCTCGACCTCGGGGAACCAGTACTTCATGTACTTGCCCACGGCGGTGACCTCCATCCCCACCGCCAGCACCACAGCCGCCCAATAGGCATAGCGCACCATAAAGCCGGCCAGCGGGCTGAGGTAGTGCTCGGCATAGGCGCCAAACGATCCGCTGGTGGGATGCGCAACGGTCATCTCAGCCAAGCAGCCCATCAGCAACAGCCCGATGAGTGCGCCGATGGCATAGCTGATGAGCACGCTGGGCCCGGCAAAGCCGATGGCAAAGGCGCTGCCCATGAAGAGGCCGGTGCCGATGGCGCCGCCAATGGCGATCATCGTCATTTGGGCAGCAGTGAGTTGCTGCAGCAGCCCGCGTTCGCGGCGGGTAATGGATTCAAAAGGGGACACGGGTTTTGGCTTGTTGTGGCTGGGGTGGCGCTGGGCGGCTTTTTGGCTGCTGCTGCGGCGCGTGAAGGTGGGGATTTTAGGATTTGTGGGAAATCCTTGCTGTCTGTTTTTTTGGTTGCTGTGCGATTGGGTCTTATCTTGTTGCTTGCTTGCTTGCTTGCTTGCTTGCTTAGCTAGCAGCTGCTGGCCGGGTCTCGCCCCGGCGGGCGAGGTACTTTTCTTGCGCGGCCAAGAAAAGTACCCAAAAGAAGGCCGCCCCTGCTGACTGCGTCCCTTCGCTTCGCTGCGGGCAACCTGTGGTGCTCGGGCATGGGCTGCACCGCGAAACTCACTGCGCGCCAGAGGCGCTCCGTTCAAACAGACGCGGTGAGTCAGTTCACGAAGCAGTTGCACTCTGCGGTGCAACTGCACAGCCCATGCCCTGTGCTCCTCGGCGCATTCAGAAGGGGTCTGAGCAGACGCAGGCCATCGCTGCGCTCGGCTTGTTTGGGGGGCCGAGCGTAGCGATGGCCCATTGGTATTTGGCTGTTGGGGTGTTCGCATTCCCCTTTTGCATGCGCCTGGGGCGTGGTGTTTGTGGGGTGGCGCTGGCACCGCAGAGTGCCAGCGCTTCGTGAACTAGCTTGCCGCGTCTGTTCGAACGGAGCGCCTTGGCGCGTAGAGAGTTTCGCGGCACACCCCACAAACGCCACGACACAGGTTGCCCTTCGCAAAGCGAAGGGTCGCAAGCAGCAGGGGCGACCTTCTTTTGGGTACTTTTCTTGGTCGCCAAGAAAAGTACCTCGCCCGCCGGGCGAAATCCGGCCAGCAGCATGCAATGAAGAGCAGAAGTTAAAAAATAAACCAAGACCTCAACAAAGAGCAGCCAGCTCAACGAGCAGCACAAACCAAATCCCAACTCAACCCAAACTTCTGCAAATACTTGCGCAACCGATCCGCATCATTCACCACCGCCCGCTGCGCCCGCGAAGCCTGAAACAACTGCCGCCCCGCCTCCGACAAACTACTGGCCGACCGGCACACCCGCACCACCGACACCAACTGCATCCGATCAAACAAATCCATGGCCTCAATGGCATCACCAGGCAACAACGCTTCCAACGCCACTTCAGCAGAACTGTCTAAAGAAGAAGCCACAGCCTCCGGCCGCTTCCACAGCCACTGCAGCCGGCCAATCTCCGCCTCCACCTGGTCCTCGGTGATGCGGCCACTGGTCGACAAAGTAGCCAGCCGCGTCACGCTGGCGTGCAGATCGCGAAAATTGCCGCTCCACAGCGCTTGCGGGCTTTGGGCGAACTGCAGGTAGCGTTTGCGCGCCTCGGCGTTGAAGCGCTCGGTGCGGTGGGTTTGCTGGGCGTGCTGCACCAGCAAGTGGTCGATATTGGGCTCGATGTCTTCGTTGCGCTGGGCCAGGCCCGGCAGGTTGTAGGTCCAGAGGTTGATGCGGGCAAACAGGTCTTCGCGAAAGCGGCCGGCGCTGACCTCCAGGCGCAGGTCGCGGTTGGTGCCTGCGATCAGCTGAAAGTCGCTGCTCACCTCCTTGTCCGAGCCCATGGGGTAGAAGCGCTTTTCCTCGATGGCCATCAGCAGCATGGCCTGTTCGTCGGCGCCCAGCTCGCCGATTTCGTCGAGAAACAGCAGGCCCTGGTCCGCCGTGCGCAGCAGGCCCGCGCGCTCAGCGGCGGCGCCGGTGAACGCCCCTTTCTTGTGGCCGAACAAGGTGCTGGCGGCACTGTCGCCGCGCAGGGTGGCGCAGTTCACTTCGACAAAGGCGCCGCTGATCTGGTGGCGGGCCTTTTTCAGCTCGTACATGCGGCGCGCCAGAAAGGATTTGCCGGCGCCGGTTGGGCCCACTAGCAGCATGGGCGCGCGCGAACGGCCTGCCACCTGCTCGATCTCGGCAATCAGCTGGTTAAAGCGCGGGTTGCGCGTGGGGATATGGCTCTTCAAAAAGGCCACCGCATCTTGCTGGGCCTGTGCATGGCGCGTGGCCAGCGCGTCGTAGCGCGACAGGTCCAGATCGATCAGCGCATAGTTGCCCGCTGCCCCATCAACCTGCCGCTTGGGCGGCGAGGCCTGCAGGATCACGCCGGGGATCGTGCGCGATTCCGCCAGCAGAAACAGGCAGATCTGCGCCACATGGGTGCCGGTGGTGATGTTGAGCCAGTACTGGGCGCTGTCGCTGTCAAAGTGGTAGCTGCTGGTCCAGTCGTAGAGCGCGCCATAGACCTCTTCAAAATCCCAGGGGTCGCGGATCGGTAGCTCCACCAGGTGAACCTCGGTCTCGGGGCTGACCGTGGCGATGTCCTTTTGCACCAGCCGGGCCAGGTCGATGTGCGAGCGCGTGTACAGCAGCTCCATGCGGGCCACCACCATGTCTTCATGCTGGGTGATGGCCACCGAGGGCCGCCATTTGCTCCAGCGGCCTGCGCCGCGCCCGCTGTCGAGTTGGGAGCCGAGAAAGCCGATGACGGTGATGGGTTTCATGAGGGCGCACTTTCAATGTCGTATCTTTAATTCTAGTATGGCTAGTTATTTTGATAAATTTTTGCTGAATCCCTTCTGCATGCAGACAGGGGATATTTTGAAAAATATAGAAAAATCAACTACTTGTTGGAAATTTCTTGCGGGTCGGCAGAGTTGGCACGCTTTTGGCAAATAAGATGGCAAGCGCCACGTGGCGTGAGTCGGGGAAAGCAGGGCGAGGACCCTGCTTTCCCACCGGACGGGGCCAAAACGCTGAAGCGCTAGCCCATACAGATACAGAAGAAAGAGCAGGGAACAACATGTCCTACGAACAACGGCAAGTACCCAATGGCGTGCCGATCAAGATGTGGACCAAGGGCGTGCCGGTGGAGGCCGCGGCCCAGAACCAGCTGGCCAATATCTCGCGTCTGCCGGTGGTGTTCAAGCACGTGGCGGTGATGCCCGATGTGCACTTGGGGATTGGTGCCACGATTGGATCGGTGGTGCCCACGCTCAAGGCCATCATTCCGGCAGCGGTGGGGGTGGACCTGGGTTGCGGGATGATGGCCTGCAAGACCACGTTGACGGCCAGCGATCTGCCCGACAACCTGGCGCCGATCCGCGCTGCGATCGAGCGGGCTGTGCCTGTTGGTATGACGCCCAAGCGCTATGGCCGTGACAAGGGCAGCTGGGAGACGCCGCCTGAGGAAACCGATGCCGCCTGGACGGTGCTGGTGAAAGAGTTCGAGGAGATCTGCGAGGCGCACCCGCGCATCAAGAACACCAACAACTACAAGCACCTGGGAACCCTGGGCTCTGGTAACCACTTTATCGAGGTGTGCCTGGACGAAAACCAGGCGGTGTGGATCATGCTGCACTCGGGCTCGCGCGGTGTGGGTAATGCCATCGGCACCCACTTTATCGAGCTGGCCAAGAAGGATGCAGAGCTGCACCAGCGCAACCTGCCCGATAAGGACCTGGCCTACTTTGAAGAAGGCGCGGCCTACTTTGGGGACTATGTCAAAGCGGTGGGTTGGGCGCAAAAGTTTGCGCGCGCCAACCGTGAGGTGATGATGGTCCGCGTGATTCACGCGCTCAAGAAGGTGATCACCAAACCCTTCGAGACGCACCTGGAGGCCGTGAACTGCCACCACAACTATGTGCAACGCGAGACGCACTTTGGCCAGGAGGTGTTTGTGACCCGCAAGGGAGCGGTGAGCGCACGCCAAGGTGAGCTGGGCATCATCCCGGGGAGCATGGGCGCCAAGAGCTTTATCGTGCGCGGTAAGGGCAACCCCGAGAGCTTCAACAGCTGCAGCCACGGTGCCGGTCGCACGATGAGCCGCACCAAGGCCAAGAAGCTGTTCACGATCGAGGACCAGGTGCGGGCCACCGAAGGCGTCGAATGCCGCAAGGATGCCGACGTGATCGATGAGATCCCCATGGCCTACAAGGACATCGATGCGGTGATGGCGGCGCAGAGTGACCTGGTGGAGGTGGTGTACACGCTCAAGCAGGTGGTGTGTGTGAAGGGGTAGGAAAGGGGGCGGCCGAGAGGCCGTAACCCTGAGGAGAAGGGTGATGAAGAGCAATAAGCAACGCAAGACAGAGATCAAGCAGCGCCGTTGGGGCCGTATGGAGCAGCAGCGCAAGGCGGCCCTGCTGCCGGCCATGCCGCATGCAGCCTTGGCTGCAGATACGCAGCTTCTGGCACTGATCCATGGGCAATCGTTTTGCCATGTGGGTTACTACGTGGATATCAGCTACAGCTGTTGTGACTGCGGTGCCGCCTGTGTATGGACCGCCCAAGACCAGAAGTGGTGGTGCGAGCAAGTGCAAGGCAACCTGTATGCCAGTGCCAGCCGCTGCAAGGACTGCCGTGCACGGCACCGCGCCTGGCGCCAAAGCCATTGCGATGCGGCTGAGATGGAGGCCTTGCGTGCGCTATGGCGTGCCCGCCCCGATGCGTCGGCACGTGCTCGCGTGAATGCAGCCTTGCAGGCCAAGGCTCCGGATCTGCGTTGCCTGGCAGCGCAGGCCCTCGCCTGGTGGTGGGTGCAGTTTGGCGATAAGCCAGCGCATGCACAGCTGGAAGCGCTGAGCCTGGAGCGCAGCTGGGCGCCGCGCATCGACCGCATCCTGCGGCGCGAGCTGGAGCTGCGCCCCGGCGTGCATCGCGTCTGCCGGGTAGTAAGCTATCCGCGCGTCACCATGGGCGCTGCACTGCCCGGCCACTGAGCCCATCCAAGTAGATCAGAAGAAGAACACAGAGAGAGGGAAACCATTCCAATGCAAGTTGCAACCTTATTAGAAGAAAAGGGCTTGGTCGAAATCGACGGCTCGCAAGGCGAAGGCGGCGGCCAGATGCTGCGCACGGCGCTGGCGCTGTCGGTCATCACGCAAAGGCCACTGGCGATGCACAGCATCCGGGCCAAACGGTCCAAGCCGGGGCTGATGCGCCAGCACTTGGCTTGTGTGCAAGCGGCGCAGACGATCAGCGACGCCAAGGTATCGCCGGTCGGCGCGGGCGTGACGGCGCTGCAGTTTGCGCCTGCCACCCTCAAGGCGGGGGACTACCAGTTCCCGATCTCGGGCGCGGGCAGCGCGATGCTGGTGCTGCAGACGGTGTTGCCGGCCTTGCTGATGGCGGATGCCCCCAGCTCTGTGCTGGTGAGCGGAGGCACACACAACCCGCTGGCGCCCAATTTTCACTTTGTCGAGCGTGCTTATGCGCCCTTGGTGGCGCGCATGGGTGCGGGGCTGGATATGCGGCTGCGCCGTTTTGGCTTCTACCCTGCGGGTGGGGGCGAGGCGCTGGCCAGCATCACGCCCGCCGCCCAAGGGCTGCAGCCTTTTGACCTGTTGGCGCGCGGCATGCTGGAGGATGTGGCGGTGGAGGCCGTTTGCGCGGCGGTCCCGCGTGGCGTGGCGATGCGCGAGTTTGATGAGCTGGCGCGGCTGACTGGCTGGGACCGGCGCGCGATGGCGCTGTTGCCCGTGAGCCAGGAAGAGGGCCCGGGCAACCTGCTGCAGGCCACCTTGCGCTACGCGCATGTGACCGAGCTGTTCTGGTGCCTGGGGGCGCATGGGGTCTCGTCCGAAGCGGTGGCGCGCAAGCTCTGCCAAGCGCTGCGCGATTACCAGAAAAAGCCCGATGCCGCCGTGTGTGCCCACCTGGCCGATCAGCTCTTGCTGCTGCAGGCGCTGGCCGTGTGGCAAAGCGGCCAGCCGGCGGCCTTTAGCTGCAGCGAGGCGACCGAGCATCTGCACAGCAATATGGCGGTGATTGCGCAGTTCCTGCCGCTGCGTATGTCCATCGAGACGGCCAGTGCGCCGGTGGTGCGCATTGCGCCGCTGTAACCACCGATGCTGGGGCGCAGACTAGTACAGCCCACCTTCCAGTGCCTGCATGCCATGGCGCACACGCGCCTTGTTGCAGGCTTCGCTGCCGGCCGCAAACTCCCGGCAGGGGGAGGGGCGCCATTCATAGATACCGCAGGCCGCCTGCTGACCAATGGTGCCGGTCAAGGCGGCGCAGCGCGGCCGGGCATAGTCGGTGCCACGCATGCGGCAGGTAAAGTCGTTCACCGCCTCGGCCAAGCCAGAGGGCACACGCCCGCCGTTGTTGTCGCATTCATGGACGGAAAAATCAACGCGAAAGCTGGCGCAGCAAGCGCCGCAACTGAGGCAGGGGTGGGGCATGGGGCATCGTTGGTGTTTGGCCGGTATTGTAGTTTTTGGGCGCGCAATGGGCGCAAAAAAGCCCGCTGGCTAGCGGGCTCGGGGTTTTGGTCGACCGGTTGCGGTGGGGCCAGGCTTACTTGGTGGCCAGCGCGTCTTTGACCCAGCCGTCAAACTTGGCCTGGTTGTTCTTGATCCAGCTGTCCACATGGCGCTGGATGTCGGCGGCCTTGTTTTCGCCATTGCGCATCAGCAGGTTCTGGGCGGTGATGTCTTCAATGGGCACTTGCATGGTGGCAAACAGCTTGGCGGCGGCCGGGTTGGCGTCGGTCCATTTCTTGTTCGCAAGAATGTACTGGTTGTTCACCTTGAAGCCGTAGTTCTTGCCATTGGGCAGGCGGGTGTCCTCATCGCCCTTGGCATTGGGCACATTGGGCACCTGCAGCCAGACAACATCTGTGCCGGGCTTGAGCACACCGTTGACCCAGTAGGGGGTCCAGACGTAGTAGAGCACCGGCTTGCCCGATTGGTAGCGCGCAATGGTGTCGGCAATCAGCGCAGCGTAGTTGCCCTGGCGGTGGGTCACGCTGGCCTCCAGGCCCAGGCCTTTGAGGTGCTTGTTGATGGCCAGCTCGCAGCCCCAGCCGGGGTTGCAACCGGTCAGGTCGGCCTTGCCATCACCATCGGTATCAAACAGCTTGGCGATCTTGGGATCCTTGAGCTGCATGATGTCGGTGATCTTGTACTTCTCGGCCGTGGCCTTGTCGATCAGGTAGCCCTGGGCGGCATTGGTCGAGAACATGCCTTCGCGGTAGAAGACCTTGGCGCCGCCATTGCGCTCATAAAACTCCTGGTGCAGCGGAATCCAGTGGTTGGCCATGAAGGTGGCATCGCCCTGGCCGACCACGACGTGCTCGGTGCCGTTCTCCAGCCCTTTGGGCTCCTTGACGTTGTAGCCCAGCTTTTCCAGGCCGCGCGAGACGATCAGGGTCTGGAACATCTCCTCGTCCACCGTGCCCAGCAGGGGCAGCACATCCTTGCCCTTGCCGGGCAGGTCTTGCGCCTGGGCGACGGGGCCCCAGGCCATCAGCGAGATGGCGGCAGCGCAAGCCAGATGAAGGGGGCGATTGAGGTGGTTTTTATAGGTCATGGTCTTCTCCTTGGATTGAAACGGCGATGCGCAAGGCGCGCACCGAGAGGGAACATGGGAGCCCGGGGGCAAGGCGGAACCAGACCCGGCCGGTGAGGCCGGATGGTCTGGTGTCCGCTTGCTGGGGTCGGGGGTGGCAGCGCTGGCGCTGCGTCCCTTCGGCATGGTTTGGCATGGCTTGGCATGCCGCGATGCGCTGCACAGGCGCCGGCCATCGGCAAGCCGGCTGCCTGCGGCAGCAGGATTACTGCGCCTTGGCGGCGTCCAGTGCGGTCTTGATCCAGCCGTCGAACTCGGCCTGGTGGGCCTTGATCCAGCCGTCGGCGTGGCGCTCGATATCGGCGGGTTTGTTCTGGCCGTCCTTCATCGCCAGGTTCTGGGCGTTGATGTCCGAGACCGGCAGTTTCATCGTGGCAAACAGCTTGGCGGCAGCGGGGTTGGCCTCGGCAAATTTCTTGTTGGCGACGATCTTCTGGGTGTTGAGCGGGAAGCCGTAGTTCTTGCCATTGGGCAGGGCGGTTTTCAGATCTGCCTGGTTGCCCGGCAGGGCAGTGAACGGCACTTGCAGCCACACCACATCGCGGCCCGGGCGCAGCTCGGCGCTGACCCAGTAGGGCGTCCAGGTGTAGTACAGGATGGGCTTGTCGGCCTTGAAGCGGGAGATGGTGTCGGCCATCAGCGCGGCATAGGTGCCTTGCACATGGGTGACGGTATCGCGCAGCTGGTAGGCGGTCAGCTGGTGCTCGATGGCACCTTCGCAGCCCCAGCCGGGGGTGCAGCCGGTCAGGTCGGCCTTGCCATCCCCATCGGTGTCAAACAGCTTGGCGATCTTGGGGTCCTTGAGCTGTTCGATATTGGTGATCTTGTGCGCGTCGGCGGTTTTCTTGTCGATCAGATAGCCTTGCACGGCACTGGTCGAGTACTCGCCTTCGCGGTAGAGCTTGTCAGCGCCGCCGGCGTTTTTGTAGAAGTCGGCCTGGAGCGGGTCCCAGTGGTCGGCCATATAGGTGGCGTCGCCATTGCCAATTGCTACGTGGGCGGTGGCGTATTCGACTTCACGGATGGGCAGCACCTCGTAGCCCAGCTTTTGCATGGCCTTGTTGACCAGCAGGGTCTGGAAGGTTTCTTCGGCGATCGAGCTTTGCAGCGGCTGGACCTTGATGCCCTTGCCAGGCAGATCTTGGGCCAGGGCGTGGCCGGCAGCGGCCAGGCCGGCAGCCAGCAAACTGGTGGTCAGCAGGCTTTTGACCATGCGGGTAGGCATTGCCAAGGCGTGCCAGGAATGGGTGGTGAATGTCATGCGTGCTCCTTGTTCTGGGTTTGGACGGGGCGCAGCGCGCGCCGCCAAGAAGAGAGTGCGCCGAGCACCGCAGCCCCTTTGCCAGGGGGCGGTGCTTGGCGGGTGCATCAGGCGGCAGGAACTGCGTTCTGGCCTGTTTGCGTGGCTACCGCTTGCTGAGCCTGGGGCTGTGGCGCGGGGCTGGCCTGGGGCTTGTTCAGGCTGCGGGCAATGATGCCGGCCGGGCCCGTTTGCCACCAGTGGCGCGCACCACGGCTTGGCTGGCCCATGGCTTGGGTGATGCGGTCCAGCAGAATGGCGAGCAGCACAATGCCCAGGCCGCCCACCGTTGCCAGGCCCATGTCCAGGCGGCCGATACCGCGCAGCACCATCTGGCCCAGACCGCCCACGGCGATCATCGAGG
Organism: Comamonas sp. BIGb0152; assembly: GCF_024809975.1. Classification (GTDB taxonomy): domain Bacteria; phylum Pseudomonadota; class Gammaproteobacteria; order Burkholderiales; family Burkholderiaceae_C; genus Comamonas. Next base: position 390,829 of record NZ_JANUDY010000003.1, on the reverse strand, counting down.
CAATCACCACCATCGACAGCGACAGCATCAGCGACTGGTTGATGCCGGCCATGATCGAGGGCATGGACAGCGGCAGCTGCACCTTCCACAGCAATTGCATGGGCGAGGCACCGTAGGCGCGGCTGGCTTCAATCAGGTCAGGCCGCACCTGGCGAATCCCCAGGTTGGTCAGGCGCACCAGCGGGGGCAAGGCAAAGACGATGGTCACCACCACGCCAGGCACATTGCCAATGCCGAACAGCATCACCACCGGCACCAAATAGACAAAGGCCGGGGTGGTCTGCATGGCGTCCAGCACCGGGCGGAAGAACTTCTGCGCGCGGTCACTGCTGGCCAGCAAGATGCCCAGCGGCAGGCCGATGATGATGCAGAAGGCGAGCGAGGTCAGCACCAGCGACAGGGTGACCATGGCCTCATGCCAGATGCCCAGCATGCCGATGACCAGCAGCGACACCACGGCCCCAACGGCCAGGGCACCGCCGGCAAATTGCCAGGCAATCAGCGCGAGGATGGTCACCATTGCAAGCATGGGAATGGCGGTCAGAAAATGCTCCACCCCCGTGAGCGTGGCGTCAATCGGCGCGCGCACGGTTTGGAAGAAGGGGCGGAAATTGGCCACCACCCAGGTCAGGCCGCTGTTGATCCAGTCCTGCACGGGCAGGCTGCCGTCCCAAAGCTGGTTGAGCTGAAAGCCGCTGTCATGCACGGCTTGGGCGTGCTGGGCCGCGGACTGTGCGGCGTCTGCCGATTGGCCAACCGCATCGGGGCCGCCCAGCCAGTCGGTGTTGCCCGAGACATTGCCGACAGCCTGCCAAGGGTCATCGCTTACGGCAGCTTGGGCCGGGGCGCTGGCTGCGTCGGTGTTGGTCCAAGCGGTGGCAGCGCTTGATGCGCTCGAGGCCGTATCGGCCCAAGGGTCTGCAGCGGCAGTGTTCTGCGCGATGGTCATGGTCTGGTCGGTACTCATGCGGCACTCCTGTTGTCGTTGTTATGGGTGTTGGCAGCCTCTGTGGCTGCGGCCTGGCTGGCGGCCTGCAAGGCAATCACGGCCGGGTCCGTGGGCGGCACGGGCGGCGTGTCGCGGTCCAGGAAGCGCAGCAAGGTGTTCTTGCTGATCGCGCCGACAAAGCGGCCATCGGCGCGCAGCACCGGCAGCGGGCAGGGCGCTTGCGCGACCTGGCCAAACAGGTCGGCGACCAGGGCGTCTTCTGCAATCGGCTCGACCTTGTCCAGGTAGGCATGCTGCAGACCCAGGGGGCCGACGTGGCCCTTCAAAGCGTTGCGCAAGGATTCGGTGGAGACGGTGCCCAGGTACTGCTTGCGGGGCGAGACGATGTAGGCAAAGTCGCGGTCCTCGTCCTGCAGCAGCTGCATGGCGGCACGCGCGCCGCGCTGGTCGCTTTCCTTGACGATGGTGATCGCACGGCGCGCGATATCCGCCGCCTTGAACACCGCTGCGGCGTCCACGCCCTGGATAAAGGCGCGCACATAGTCGTTGGCGGGGTTGCGCAGAATGTCATCGGGCGTGCCGACTTGCTGAACCATGCCGTCCTTCATGATGGCGATGCGGTCGCCGATGCGCATGGCTTCGTCCAGATCGTGCGAGATAAAGACGATGGTGCGGCGCTTGATCTCTTGCAGGCGCATCAGTTCGGACTGCATCTCCGTGCGGATGATCGGGTCCAGCGCCGAGAAGGCCTCGTCCATCAGCAGGATGGAGGGGTCGGATGCCAGCGCCCGGGCCAGGCCCACCCGCTGCTGCATGCCGCCAGACAGCTCATCGGGGTAGCTCGCGCCCCAGCCGGCCAGGCCGACTTGCTCCAGCGCCTGCTCGGCAGCGGTCAGCCGTTCCTGGCGGGCTACGCCTGCCAGTTCCAGGCCGAAAGCGGTGTTCTCGACCACGGTCAGGTGAGGCATCAGTGCAAACGACTGGAACACCATCGAGATGTCTTTGCGTCGTAGCGCGCGCAGCTTGCTGTCGGAGAGCTGGTTGATGTCCTGGCCATCGACGACGATGGCGCCGCTGGTGGGCTCGATCAAGCGGTTGAGCATGCGCACCAAGGTGGATTTGCCCGAGCCCGACAGGCCCATGACAACAAAGATTTCACCGGCTTCGATGGTGAAATCGGCGTCAAACACGCCGATGGAGTTGCCGGTCTTCTCCATGATTTCTTGTTTGCTGGCGCCTTGGCGTACCAAGTCCAGCGCGGCTTTGGGGGAATCTCCGAACACCTTGAAAACGTGCTCGATACGGATTTGTTTGGCCATGCTTGGCTCCTCCCTGGGTTGTAGTGGCTACAACGCTGAAGACGCCCTCAAAGGGCGTCGTCCAGCACGGGACCGTCATTTCTCAACCCTGATGCCGATAGCTGCGCCCGGCTGTGCAAAAGCGACAACCATGGCAAGCCCTCGTGGGCGGGACACACAATGTGACCAACAATTTCTGCCTGAACCGGGCGTGCATGCCAGAAGCGCGGGGCCTCAGGGTCGAGCCAGGGACAGGGTCTCTCGTGCGCATTGCAACCTAATGGTTCCAATCACGCGAGCGGGGCGGGCACTGTAAGAAGGCCACCACGCCGGGGCATCAGGGCCGGGGCAATCCGGCCTGTTGACGGACTTTGGCGTGCTGCCAAAGACCCGACGGAGACGATCCGCGCCTGTCAGAAAGGCACGGATTACCTGCGTTGCAGGTTGTAAAACATTCGATAAGTATACTTATTGGAAATATAGAAGTCAAAGAAACAGGGTTTCATCCGGGCTAATTAAGGCTTGGAACCGGCCCTTTTGCCCCGCTATTTTTTGGGATTGCTATCTTTTTTCTAGCATCAAAAAACCAAATATGGTCGGATCCGGCGGTGCAGAGATTTTCCAATAACTTCACACATGGTTACAATTTGAGGAAAGTTTTGCAGTGCAAAGGGTCTGATTTCTATTTTGCCGACCGATGGTGTTGCTTGTTGTAGTGATGCTGCTTTTTGCAGGCAAATGGCTGCCATTAAATGAAAAATATGGCGGGAGGTGTAGGAGTTTTCCGCCCGTGGCTGTCAGTGCCACAACCATGAAAAAGCCCCGCTCTGGGGCGGGGCTGGGAGGTGACAGCGGCGTAGCGGTTTCAGTGTGTGTCTTTATGAGACGCACCTATGGGGTGCAGAATGCGGTCCGTCCAGGCAATGGCCAGGGCAGAAAGCAGGAACACCACGTGGATGATGGTCTGCCACATCAGCACCTTCTCGCTGTAGTTGGGCGCATTGATAAAGGTCTTGAGCAGGTGAATGGAGCTGATGCCGATGATGGACAGACCCAGCTTGACCTTGAGCACCGAGGCATTGACATGCCCCAGCCATTCGGGCTGGTCCGGGTGGCGGTTGAGGTGCATGCGGCTGACAAAGGTTTCGTAGCCGCCCACGATCACCATGATCAGCAGGTTGGAGATCATCACCACATCAATGAGGCCGAGCACCACCAGCATGATGATGGTCTCGTTGAGGGCGGTGATCTGGACATCGGGTGAGTAGCCCACGGCGGTGACGAGAATGCGCAGGGCCTTCTCGCTGCCAAAGGCGGCTTCTACCAGGTGCAGCAGCTCGACCAGGAAATGCCAGACATACACCAGCTGGGCGACGATCAAGCCAAGGTACAGCGGCAGCTGCAGCCAGCGGCTAGCAAAAATCAGCGCCGGCAAGGGGCGCAGAGGGGCGTTTTGAGGGAGAGACATGGTGGAGGGGGTAGTGGAGAGAGCGCCCTGCAGCAGGTTTGGAATCTGTGGTTTGGCCGTCCATCGCTGAGGTCGGTGCCAGCCTGTCCGGATGCTGGCTCAGCGCGTGCGGAAATGCCGCAAAAAGAGCGTCGCGCATTGTAGCCAGCGCCCTGCGTCTGCAGGGGGGTGATTGGCAAAATTCCTCGCCCGGCATTGGTGGTTGGTTTTGCCTATCGCTGTGGGTGGCGGCAGGTGGCGTCTTGTCAGACGCTTGTAAGTGCGCCGGTCCACAGTAGCAGCGATTTTCATACCTACAATGTTTGCAAAGGAGACAACCCATGACAGCCCCAGCCCAAGGAACGATTGAATCCGTTCTGGTCGAAAACCGCGTTTTCCCCCCACCCGCCAGCCTGTCCGCCACCGCACGCGTGGGCAGCATGGAGGCCTACCGGGCGCTGTGCGCGCAGGCGGAGTCTGACTTTGAAGGCTTTTGGGCCGAGCGTGCGCGCGAGCACGTGCAGTGGACCAAGCCTTTCACCGAAGTGCTGGACCAGAGCACCCCGCCGTTCTTCAAGTGGTTCCAGGATGGCGAGCTCAATGTCAGCGCCAACTGCCTGGACAAGCACATCGGTACGCCGGTAGAAAACAAGAACGCCATCATCTTCGAAGCCGACGATGGCCAGGTCAGCAAGATCACCTACCGGGAGCTACTGGACCGCGTGGGCGCCTTTGCCAATGCGCTCAAGGCCCAGGGCGTGCAAAAGGGTGACCGGGTGCTGATCTACATGCCGATGACGGTAGAGGGCATTGTGGCCATGCAGGCCTGCGCGCGCATCGGCGCGACCCATTCGGTGGTGTTTGGCGGCTTCTCGGCCAAGGCCGTCAATGAGCGTGTCATTGATGCGGGCGCGGTACTGATCATCACCGCCAACTACCAGATGCGCGGCGGCAAGGAACTGCCACTGAAATCGATTGTGGATGACGCGCTGGCCATGGGCGGCTGCGACACGGTCAAGAAGGTGCTGGTGTTTGAGCGCACCAAGACAGCCTGGAACAAGGTGGAAGGCCGGGACCTGAGCTTTGGCGAGGCGCTGGCCGGCCAAAGCAAGGACTGCGCGCCGGTGCCGGTGAATGCTGAGCACCCGCTCTTCATTCTGTACACCAGCGGCTCCACCGGCAAACCCAAGGGCGTGCAGCATGCCAGTGGTGGCTACATCCTCTGGGCCAAGATGACGATGGAGTGGACCTTTGACCTCCAGCCCAGCGATGTGTTCTGGTGTACGGCCGACATTGGTTGGATCACCGGCCACACCTATATTGCCTACGGCCCGCTGGCCGCTGGCGCCACCCAGGTGGTGTTTGAGGGTGTGCCGACTTTCCCGGATGCCGGGCGCTTTTGGCAGATGATTGAGCGTCATCGCGTCTCCATCTTCTACACGGCACCCACGGCGATTCGCTCGCTGATCAAGGCGGCCGATTCGGACGACAAGGTGCACCCGCGCAACTGGGACCTGAGCAGCCTGCGCATTCTGGGTTCGGTGGGCGAGCCCATCAACCCGGAAGCCTGGATGTGGTACTACCGGAATATTGGTGGTGAGCGCTGCCCGATTGTCGACACCTTCTGGCAGACGGAAAACGGCGGCCATGTGATCACCCCCTTGCCGGGCGCGACGCCGCTGGTGCCGGGCTCTTGCACCTTGCCGCTGCCCGGCATCATGGCCCAGATCGTGGATGAGACCGGCAAGGAGCTGCCCAACGGCACCGGCGGCATCCTGGTGATCAGCAAGCCCTGGCCCTCGATGATCCGCACCATCTGGAACGACCCCGAGCGCTTCAAGAAAGCCTATTTCCCCGAGGAGATGGGCGGCAGCATCTACCTGGCGGGTGACGGCGCCGTGCGCGATGCCAAGACCGGCTATTTCCGCATCACCGGTCGCATTGACGATGTGCTGAACGTCTCGGGCCACCGCATGGGCACGATGGAGATCGAATCGGCCTTGGTGTCCAAGACCGACCTGGTGGCCGAGGCCGCCGTGGTGGGCCGCCCGGATGATATGACGGGCGAGGCCATCTGCGCCTTTGTGGTGCTCAAGCGCTCGCGCCCCACCGGTGAGGAAGCCAAACAGATTGCCAAGGAACTGCGCGACTGGGTGGCCAAGGAGATTGGCCCCATTGCCAAGCCCAAGGACATCCGCTTTGGCGACAACCTGCCCAAAACCCGCTCGGGCAAGATCATGCGCCGCCTGCTGCGCTCCATTGCCAAGGGCGAGGCGATCACGCAGGACACCTCCACCCTGGAGAATCCCGCTATTCTCGATCAGCTGTCCGATACGCACTGATCGTTACGAGGCAACAAGGGGCGCGCTGGTGCGTTCCGGCGCGCCAAGTTCTTGTAACTCCTGAGAAAGCTGGGCGAAACAATGCCAGCATTGGCTGACAAGCAGTGCCGCATGGATCGTGCTAAGGTTTATGCATTCCACTCTTGCCATCAAATTCCACTATGCGCAGCATTCTTCTACTCATCATCGCCGTGCTCATCGGCGGCTTGGCGGCCCTCAATTGGGAGGTGCTGTCCACGCCGTCCGAGGTCAATCTGGGTCTGACCACCATCCACGCCCCGCTGGGCGTGTTGATGCTGGCACTGACCGTCTTGCTTTGCGTGATCTTTATCGCCTATGTGCTGTCTTTGCAAGGCTCGGTCATGTTGGAGGCCCGCCGCCACAACAAAGAGATGACCGCCCAGCGTGAGCTGGCGGACAAGGCCGAGGCCTCGCGCTTTACCGAGCTGCGCCAGGTGCTGGAAAGCCAGCATGCCGCTGGCCAATCGGTGCTGCTGGCCCGCCTGGCCGAGCTGGAGTCCCATCTGGTCGCCCGCGCCCAGGAGTCGGACAACAGCAATGCGGCCTACCTGGGGCAGATCGAGGACCGCATGCGTTTGGTAGAGCCACCGCGCAATACCTTCTAAGCTCCCTGCTGCACCCGCCAACAAAAAGCCACCTTGCAAGGTGGCTTTTTTGCATGGGCAGCTTGGGGCCCGACCTGCATGCGATGCCGGGGTTACTTGAGGGTCAGCACCCAGTCGGCGAGTTTCTTGGCATCGGCTTCGCTGACCTGGGTATTGGCAGGCATGGGCACGGGGCCCCAGACGCCGGCACTGCCCTTGATGATCTTTTGGGCCAGCACGTTGGCCGCACCGGGCTGGCCGGCAAATTTGGCGCCAATATCTTTGAATGCGGGGCCCACCACTTTTTTATCCACCGAATGGCAAGCCATGCAGTTCTTGGATTGGGCCAATGCCTGATCAGCCCACGCAGGTGCGCTGGCCGACAAGGCCAGTGCCGTGGCAATCAGAATACGGTTCATCGTGTTATCTCCTTAGCGCATGAGGTACATTAATTCTAATGGCTCGCTGCATAGGACTGCGGCGATGCCTGGATGTTCCACAAGTTTGCATTCTTTACGGGCTTTACGCCTCCGACATATAAATAAGCGGCCAAAGCGGATGGAGAGACCATGTATTTTCTGATCCTGGGGATCATTCTGTTATTGCTGAAGTACCTGGAGATCGGCCCGGTGACGTCCTGGTCCTGGACCCTGGTGTTGGCGCCTTTTGGCCTGGCCGTGTTGTGGTGGGCCTGGGCCGACTGGTCGGGTTACACCAAGCGCAAGGCCATGGAGCAGGAAGACCGCAAAAAGGCCCAGCGCCTGCAAAAGGCCCGAGACGCGATGGGCCAATCGGCCCGCCGCCGCCGTTGACAGGCCGCTGCTCTGTGGGCTGATGGGCGAGCCGGGCGCCACCGCTCCCCCAGGTCAACCGCCTGCCAGGCGGTTTTTTTCTGCCCCTACCCGCTTGTCTGGCTGGAACCCGAGTGTCTCCGTCTTTTGCCTGGCTGCGCCATAATCAGCGCTCACATCGGCGTGCACTCAAGAGGTTCTCGCCAACTTGCCCGCTGGCCCTGGGGCATGCCCAGGCCCGCACCCTGCAAGACAGGCCGCATTCTTATTGTTTACTGATTCGTACACCACGATGCCCGCATACCGTTCCAAAACCTCTACCGCTGGTCGCAACATGGCTGGTGCCCGCTCTTTGTGGCGTGCCACCGGCATGAAAGACGACGACTTCTCCAAGCCCATCATTGCGGTGGTCAACTCCTTTACCCAGTTCGTTCCAGGCCATGTGCACTTGAAGGACCTGGGCCAGCTTGTCGCCCGCGAGATCGAAGCGGCAGGCGGCGTTGCCAAGGAGTTCAACACCATCGCCGTCGATGATGGCATTGCCATGGGCCACGATGGCATGCTGTACTCGCTGCCCAGCCGCGAGGTGATTGCCGATTCGGTCGAATACATGGTCAACGCGCACTGCGCCGATGCCATGGTCTGCATCTCCAACTGCGACAAGATCACCCCCGGCATGCTGATGGCCGCGATGCGCCTGAATATCCCCGTGGTCTTTGTCTCGGGTGGCCCGATGGAAGCGGGCAAGGTGCGCCTGGCCGTGCCTAACTCAGACGGCACGAAGACGATCCAGATCAAGAAGCTGGACCTGGTTGATGCCATGGTGATGGCCGCTGACAGCAATGTGAGCGATGCCGATGTGGCCGAAGTCGAGCGCTCGGCCTGCCCCACCTGTGGCTCCTGCTCGGGCATGTTCACCGCCAATTCGATGAACTGCCTGGCCGAAGCACTGGGCCTGGCCCTGCCAGGCAATGGCACCGTGGTGGCGACACACTCGGACCGCGAGCAGCTGTTCAAGCGCGCAGGCCGTTTGATCGTGGACCTGGCCAAGCGCTACTACGAGCAAGACGAAGCCACCTTGCTGCCACGCGCCGTGGGCTTCAAGGCCTTCGAGAACGCGATGACGCTGGACATCGCGATGGGCGGCTCCACCAACACCATCCTGCACTTGCTGGCGATTGCGCAAGAGGCGGAAATCGACTTCACGATGACCGACATCGACCGCATGTCGCGCACCGTGCCGCAGCTTTGCAAGGTGGCCCCCAATACCAACAAGTACCACATCGAAGACGTGCACCGCGCTGGCGGCATCATGGCCATCCTGGGTGAGCTGGACCGCGCCGGCAAGCTGCACACCGATGCGCCCACCGTGCATGCCAAAACCATGAAGGACGCGCTGGACCAGTGGGACATCGTGCGTACCGAAGACGAGGCCGTGCGCACCTTCTACATGGCAGGCCCTGCCGGCATTTCCACCCAGGTGGCCTTCAGCCAAAGCACGCGCTGGCCCAGCCTGGATCTGGACCGCGCCGAAGGCTGCATCCGCTCGTACGAACACGCCTTCTCCAAAGAGGGCGGTCTGGCGGTGTTGCGCGGCAATATCGCGCTGGATGGCTGCGTGGTCAAGACCGCCGGCGTCGATGACTCGATCCTGGTGTTCGAAGGCTCGGCCCATGTGGTCGAGTCGCAAGACGAGGCCGTGGAAAACATCCTGAGCGACAAGGTCAAGGCCGGTGATGTGGTGATCGTGCGCTACGAAGGCCCCAAGGGCGGCCCCGGCATGCAAGAGATGCTCTACCCCACCAGCTACATCAAGTCTAAGGGCCTGGGCAAGTCCTGCGCGCTGCTGACCGATGGCCGCTTCTCTGGCGGTACCTCGGGCCTGTCGATTGGCCACTGCTCGCCAGAAGCTGCCGCTGGCGGTGCCATTGGTTTGGTGCAAAACGGCGACCGTATCCTGATCGACATCCCCAACCGCACTATCAATGCGCTGGTGAGCGACGAGGAATTTGCCAAGCGCCGCGAAGCGCAAAATGCGCTGGGCTGGAAGCCTGCCAAGCCCCGTCCCCGAAAGGTGTCCACCGCGCTCAAGGCCTATGCCAAGCTGGTGACATCGGCCGACAAGGGTGCGGTGCGCGATATATCGCTGCTGGACTGACCGTCTTCACGCGCCATGAAAAAAACCGCCCCGGGCTCAGGCCTGGGGCGGTTTTTTCATGCTGAAGCAGGGGCAGTCGCCACGGCGCCGCCCCGCCGCTGCCACTTACCAATGCAGGCAGATCTTGCCAAAGTGCTGCGCGCTGATCTGGTGTGCAAAGGCATCGGCCATCTTCTCCAGCGGGTAGCGGCTGTCGATGACCGGGCGCAGCGGCAAATGGTCCAGCGCGCGCACCAGGTCTTGCTGCTGCTCGCGGCTGCCGACGATCAGGCCTTGCAAGGTCTGCTGCTTGCGCATCAGCTCGACGGTGGGCACATCGCCGGCAAAGCCGGTCAGCACGCCGATCAAAGCGATATGGCCGCCGGGGGCACAGGCGCGGATGGACTGCGGCAAGGTGGCCGGGCCACCCACTTCCACGACGATGTCGGCACCGCGCCCGCCGGTGGCTTGCAGCACGGCATCGCCCCATTGGGGCTGGTCGCGGTAGTTGATGACCGTATCAGCACCCAGGGCGCGCAGCCGCTCGGCCTTGGCGGCGCTGGAGGTGGTGGCGATCACTTTGGCGCCCATGGCATGGGCCAGCTGCAGTGCAAAGATCGACACCCCGCCGGTGCCCAGCACCAACACGGTTTGCCCGGCTTCGATGCGGCCGTCAACCACCAGCGCACGCCAGGCGGTGAGGCCGGCGGTGGTGAGGGTGGCGGCCTCTTCATGCGTATAGCCTTTGGGGGCATGGGTGAAGGCGGTGGCCGCCATGGTGACCTGCTCGCGCGCAAAGCCGTCCACGCCGTCGCCCGGCACGGTGGCAAAGGTGGAGGGCACCTGCTTGCCCGATTGCCACAGCGGGAAAAAGCAGGACACCACGGCATCGCCCACGGCGAATTCGGTCACGCCATCACCCACTGCGGTGACAACACCGGCGCCATCGGCCATGGGGATGCGGCCATCAGCGGTGGCCGAGCGCCCGGCGGCAATGGCCAGGTCGTGGTAGTTGAGCGAGCTGGCGTGCAGGCGCACCTGGATCTCTCCGGCGCGGGGTGCTGCAGGCGCTGGCAGGTCGACCAGTTGCAGACGGTCCAGACCGCCAGGGGCGGCAACTTGTATGGCTTTCATGGGAGGGCTCTTTCCTTGGTTGGCATGACAGAGGCTGCACCGCGCAGCCGCCAGGCCATCATGCAAGCCATTGCCCCAGAAAGCCAGAACCGACATATTTGTGGCCTAGTATTAAAAATGTAAGTCATGCATGGGCATTGGCTTGCGGCTAGGATCAGCGCGTCGTCGTCTGGCCAAAGGAGGGGTGCATGAAACGGTTGAACAGCAAAAGCGGTTGCGCAGTGGAGGTGACCTTGTCCGTGATGGGCGGCACCTGGAAGCCGATTGTGCTTTTTCATCTGCTGCATGGCACCAAGCGCTTTAGCGCGCTGGCGCGCGCCATCCCCAACATCACCCAGCGCATGCTGACCTTGCAGCTGCGCGAGCTTGAAGAGGCAGGCATCGTGGCGCGCACCGTCTATGCCGAGGTGCCTCCGCGCGTGGACTATGCGCTGACCGACCTGGGCCGCAGTCTGGAGCCGGTGCTGATCGCGATGCGTGACTGGGGTCTGGGCTATGCCCACAGCCAAGGTCTGCAGGACGAGGTGCCCCAGCTGCAGGCCAGCTGCGCGGCTTAGCAGACGCCTGCTGAGCGGCAGGAGGATAATTCCAGCCTCCCTCCTTCTTTTTAGAAAACGCCCGCCATGATGCCCCGCAACCCCTCCCTGCGCCAGCTTCTGGGCGGTGGCGCGCTGCTGACCGTTCTGGCCTGCTTGGGCGCGGGGCAGCTAAGCCATGCCCAAGAGCGGCGCGCCTACCCGAGCCAGCCCATCAAGCTGCTGGTGCCTTTTGCGCCCGGCGGCTCTACCGATATCGTGGCCCGCGTGATCGCCGATGCGATGCGGGGCCCCTTGGGCCAGCCGGTGGTGGTCGAGAACCGCGCAGGTGCTGCCGGCCTGATTGGGGCCGAGGCCGTGGCGCGGGCGCAGCCCGATGGCTATACGATCGGTGTGGGCACCATCAGCACCTTGGCGGTCAACCCGGTGATGCTCAAGGCCCTGCGCCGTGATCCGCTGCCGGCGCTGGTGCCGGTCATCGCGCTGGCGCAGATACCCTCGGTGTTTTCTACCCATCCCAGCCTGGGCGTGACCGATTTGCAGGGCCTCATCACCACCTTGCGCGCCAAGCCGGACCACTACACGATGGGTTCGGCAGGCGTGGGCTCCATTGGGCATCTGATTGCCGAAGCCCTGAACGAAAACCTGGGCGTGCGCCTGCGCCACATTCCCTACCAAGGCCAGGGCCCGGTGGTCAACAGCGCGCTGTCTGGCGAAACCCAGGTGCTGAGCGACCAGTACCCCTCGTCCAGCAGCCTGGTGCAATCGGGCCGGCTGCTGCCTTTTGCCGTTGCCGCAACGCAGCGGCTGCCGGCGCTGCCGGGCGTGCCTACCTTGGCCGAGGCAGGCTACCCGGCGCTCAACCGCCTGGCCATCACCTGGTTTGGCCTGGTGGCGCCTGCGGGCACACCCCAGGCGGTGGTCGATGCCCTCAACCACGCAGCGCGCGAGGCCATGCGCCAGCCCGCAGTGCAAGAGCGCCTGGCCCGGTTAGGGGTGGTGGCCATGGGCGGCAGCCCGCAGCAGTTTGCGGCCCTGATCAGCGATACGCGTGTGCAGATTCAGCAACTGGTGCAGCAGCGCAAAATGGGGCTGGACTGAGCGACTGAAAAGTTGGCGTAAAGCCTGGCATGTTCTTTCTAAACCACTGGCAGTTTTGAGGTCGTTGATCTACAATCCGGCCAGCTTTTTTATCAGGAGTATCCCTGTGGACTTACCGAGTTGTTGGCCATCGGCCAACCGACCACAGGCAAGGTAATCGCAAACGCCTCAGCTTTGCGTGCTGCCTTGCCAAACCAGGCGGGCAGCTGTTAGTTGCTGTAGTTTCTGTCGTTCAGACGCTGCGCAGCCCCAGCATCCCATTTCTTCTTCCAGTCTTGCCATGCGGCGAGCGCCTTTTTTGCGCGCTGGCCAGCCGGGTATGGGAGTCTTTCATGCCATTGCGTATGCCATCGCTGGCCCCCTTGCGTGCAGCGCGACGCAAGGCCGTGCCGTGGGCTGTCACGCCCTGCTGCGGCCTGGGCTTGCCCTGCCGCATGCCGCAGCGGCTAGCGCCGATGCTGCGCCGCCGCGCGCCCATCGTAAAAGCTGCAGTGCAGTCCTGCTCGGCATCGGCTGCGTTGGACCCCTTCAGTCGCTGAGCTTTCTTCTGTCCGATGTGTCAGGCAATGGCCGCATCACTGCGGCGCGGGCCTGCACGCCTGTCTTGATTGAAGACGCCATGGGGCGCGGCTGGGCCGTGCCCGTGGCCGGGAGATTGTTCATGTTGAACCTGCTGAAGAATGGATTCGTCAACTTTCTGCGCTCGCGCCATTGGGGCGTGCATTTTCGTCGCCTGCCCATGCTGGAGCAGCTGGCCAAGGCCCCTGCCGATACGGGCATTTCCAAAGCCATGGGCGAGCGGCTGCGCGAGGCCGCCAGCGCCCCAGAGCAAGCGCTGCTGCAGCGCCTGAAGACCAGCCGCCAAGGGCTGGACCAGGCGCAAGTGCTGGCAGCCCGCGCACAGGCGGGCTGGAACGCGGTGACCCAGGACAAGCCGCTGGCGGGCATCGAGCACCTGTGGCTGTGCTTTCGCACGCCCTTCAACCTGTTGCTGACGGTGCTGGCGGTCGTCTCCTGGATGACCGGAGACGCCAAAGCCACGGTGGTGATTGGCAGCATGGTGGCGCTGGCCACGCTGCTGCGCTTTTGGCAAGAGCGGCGCGCCAACCAGGCGGCTGCAGGCCTGCAGGCAATGGTCTCCAATACGGCATCCGTCTTGCGCCGTGCAAGCCCTGCCGCAGCCGGGGGCGATGCAGGCGGGCTGCAGCCCTCGCGCCTGTCTGCGCTGCAGGCCCTGCAAGAGCTGCCGGTGCGCGAGCTGGTGCCGGGCGACGTCATCCAACTGGCCGCGGGCGACATGGTGCCCGCCGACTGCCGTTTGCTGACGGCCAAGGACCTGTTTTTGGCCCAGTCGGCAATGACCGGTGAATCGATGCCGGTCGAGAAGTTTGCCCAGCTCCAAGGCGAGGAGCTGCACAACCCCATTGAGCTGCCCAACCTGGTGTTCATGGGGACGAATGTGGTCTCCGGTGCCGGTCTGGCCGTGGTACTGGCCACTGGCAAGCACAGCTACCTGGGCGCCTTGGCCGGCAAGGTCTCGGCCACGGACCGGGGACCCACCGCGTTTCAGCAGGGTGTCAACAAGGTCAGCTGGGTGCTCATCCGTTTCATGCTGGTGATGGTGCCGCTGGTGCTGGTGATCAATGGCTGGACCAAGGGCGACTGGAGCGAGGCTTTGCTGTTTGCGCTGTCCGTGGCCGTTGGGCTGACCCCCGAGATGCTGCCGATGATTGTGACCGCTACCTTGGCCAAGGGCGCGGTGTTTCTGTCGCGCAAGCAGGTGATCGTCAAGCACCTGGATGCGATCCAGAACTTTGGCGCCATGGATGTGCTGTGCACCGACAAGACGGGCACCTTGACCGAAGACCGCATCCTGGTGGAGCGCCATCTGGACGCCTGGGGTGATGCCTCTGAGCATGTGCTGGACATGGCCTACCTGAACAGCTATTACCAGACGGGTTTGAAGAGCCTGCTGGATGTGGCCGTGCTCGCGCATGCCGAGCGTGCCCAGCTGGTGGCGGCCTATGCCAAGGTCGACGAGGTGCCCTTTGATTTTGTGCGCCGGCGCATGTCGGTGGTGGTCAGCGACGGCCAAGCGACCGACAGGGTCATCACCAAAGGTGCGGTCGAAGAGATCATGCAGGTGTGTGTGTCGGTGCAGGCCGCTGCTGGCGTGTTGGCGCTGGATGCGGGCCTGCGTGCGCGCATCGTGGCCAGGGCTGAGGCGCTCAATGCAGAGGGCCTGCGGGTGGTGGCCGTTGCCATCCGCGACACGCCAGCGGGCCAGAATGCCTACGGTGTTGCCGACGAGGCGGGCATGAGCTTGTGCGGTTTTCTGGCTTTCATGGATCCGCCCAAAAGCAGCGCTGAACCGGCCCTGCAGGCGCTGGCGCGCCATGGCGTGCAGACCAAGGTGCTGACCGGCGACAACGCTGCAGTGACCGCCAAGGTCTGCGCGCAAGTGGGCATCACCGAGCAGCACATCGTGCTGGGCGGCGAGATCGAGCAGATGGATGACCAGCGCCTGGCCCAGGTGGTCGAGGAAGGCAATATCTTTGCCAAGCTGAGCCCCGCCCACAAGGAGCGCATTGTGCGCATGCTCCAGGCCAACGGCCATGTGGTGGGCTTCATGGGCGATGGCATCAACGATGCAGCGGCCTTGCGCAGTGCCGATATCGGTATCTCGGTGGATACGGCGGTGGATGTGGCCAAGGAAGCGGCCGACATCATCTTGCTGGACAAAAGCCTGATGGTGCTTGACCAGGGCGTGCAAGAAGGGCGGCGCACCTTTGCCAACATGCTCAAGTACATCAAGATGACGGCGAGCTCGAACTTCGGCAATGTGTTTTCCGTGCTGATCGCCAGCGCCTTCATCCCCTTTCTGCCCATGCTGCCGATGCAACTGCTGGTGCAGAACCTGGTGTATGACTTCTCGCAGTCGGCGATTCCGTTTGACCATGTGGACCCCGAACTGCTGACCCAGCCCCAGCGCTGGAACCCCGCCGATGTGGGCCGCTTCATGGTGTTCTTCGGCCCCATCAGCTCGATTTTCGACATCACCACCTTTGTGGTGATGTGGAAGGTCTTTGGCGCCAACACGCCCGAGCGCCAGGCGCTGTTCCAGTCCGGCTGGTTTGTGGTGGGGCTGCTCACCCAGTCGCTGATCGTGCACATGATCCGCACCATGCGAATTCCATTTATCCAAAGCCGGGCCGCCTGGCCAGTGAGCCTGATGACCTTGGTAGTGGTGGCCGTGGGCATTTACCTGCCCATGGGGGTGCTGGCGCCTTATTTCAAGCTGGAGCCTTTGCCAGGGCTGTACTTGGTGTTCCTGGTGGCGGTGTTGCTGGCCTATATGGGTCTTACGCAGGTCATGAAAAAGTGGTACATCCGTCGCTACGGCTGGCAATAACCAGCACCGCCATCAACACGCAAATGCAGAGGAGGGCGCCATGCTCGAAGCGCTGAACTACACACAGCTGAACTCGCTGATCAACACGGCCATCAGCCTGGTGACAGCCTTTGTCCTGGGGGCGGTGATCGGCCTGGAGCGGCAATACCGCCAGCGCACGGCGGGGCTGCGCACCAATGTGCTGGTGGCCGTCGGGGCCGCCATCTTTGTCGACAGTGCCAACACCATTGCCGGGCCGGATGGCGCGGTGCGGGTGATGGCCTATGTGGTCTCGGGCATCGGCTTTCTGGGCGCTGGGGTCATCATGCGCGAAGAGGGCAATGTGCGCGGTCTGAACACGGCCGCGACCCTTTGGGGCTCAGCGGCGGTGGGCGCTGCTGCGGGTGCCGATTTGATCGTGCAGGCTGTCATGGGCACCGTGCTGGTGCTGGCGGCCAATACCTTGCTGCGTCCGCTGGTCAACGCCATCAACCGCAAGCCGCTGGATGTGGCCTCCACCGAGATGACCAATGCCGTGTTTGTGGTGGCCGAGCGCCTGCACCAGCGCTTGGCGCTGGCCATGCTGCAGGATGTGCTGGAGCGCGGCGGCTATCCGCCGGGTGACATCGACATCCAGCCCTTTGGCGAGGCGGAGGTCGTGATTGAGGCAACCCTGGCTGCCCAATCGGTGGAGGGGGATGAGCTCGATGCGCTGGTGCAGCAGCTGGCGGTCAAGCCGGGCATCCGCCAGGCTTTCTGGAGCCCCAGCACGCGGGATTGAGCGCCTCCCTCTCAGCCTTCAAACGCAAAGCCGACGCCATAGATCGAGCGTATGCAGTCTGCATCCTCGCCCATCACGATGCGCAGTTTCTTGCGCAGGTTCTTGATATGGCTGTCGATGGCGCGGTCGCTCACCTCCAGTGCATCGGCATAGGCCAGGTCCAGCAGCTGGCTGCGGGGGTAGATCTTGCCGGGGTGGCGCTGCAGGATGTGCAGCAGCGCAAACTCGCGCCGCGTCAGGCCCAGGTCCTGGCCGCGCCAGCTCGCCTGGCTGGTGGTCTCGTCCACATGCCAGTCGCTGAGTGCAGGGTGATCCGCGGTGCCAGCGGCCGGCTGGGCGTGGCGGCGCAAGATCACCTTGACGCGGGCAATCAGCTCGCGCGGCGAGAAGGGCTTGCAGATGTAGTCGTCGGCACCCATCTCCAGGCCTACCAGGCGGTCCACTTCCTCGACCTTGGCGGTCAGGCAGATAACGGGGCAGAGCTGGCGGGCGCGGCATTCGCGCAGAATGCTCAGGCCATCGGTGCCGGGCAGCATCAGGTCCAGAATGGCCAGTTGCGGCGGGCGGTTGCGCAGCGCCGCCATGGCTTGGCTGCCATCGGCGAAATGCTCGACCTCAAAGCCGGCGTGGTGCAGGTAATCGATCACGACCGAGGCGATATCGGCCTCGTCTTCGGCATAGAGAATGCGGGGTTTGGCGGTGTTCATGCAACAGGGTCTATCAAGGGCAGTATCAAGGTGATGCGCAGCCCGCCCAAGGACGAGATGGAGGCCTGCAATTGTCCGCCATGGGCTTGCACAATGCTTTTGCAAATGGCAAGCCCCAGGCCGGAGCCGCCGCTGGCGCGGCTGCGCGAGGTCTCTACGCGGTAGAAACGTTCAAAAATACGGGGCAGCTCCGCAGGGGGCACGGAGGGGGCGCTGTCGTCAAGATGCAGCTCCAGCCAGCGCTGGCCGGCTTGTGCCGCCTGCCCATGCAGGCTGGCGCTGATGGTGAGCCGGCCTGGCGCATCGGTGTAGCGCAGGCTGTTTTCCAGAATATTGCTCAGCACCTGGTGCAGCTGCTGGGCATTGCCCTGCACCCAGGCGGGCGGCAGCGCGGTGTGCAGCTCTTGCGCCGTGGGCAGACCCATGCCGGCCTGGCTGAAGCGGATCTGCACGGCTTCGACGGCCTCGATGGTCAGGGCCCGCATGTCCAGCGCGCGGGCGGCCGCTGGCAGGTGGGCGGTCAGCTGCAGCGCGGGTGCTGCTTCTGGCGCATGCACCACCAGGGCCGTGGGGATGGTGGCGCGCATGTCGCCGACCAGCTGGGTCAGGCGCAGAATCTGGCGGTGCAGGCGCGCAGCGGTCTGCGCGTCAAAGCTGCGGATGCCATCTTGCACGGCTTCAATCTCGGCCCGCACCGCTGCCAAAGGCGTGCGCAGCTCATGGGCCACCTGAGTCAGCCATTCATGTTGCTGGGCTTGGGCCTGCGCGAGCTGCCCGGCCATGTGGTTGTAGCGATCGGCCAGTTGTCCCAGCTCGTCATGGCCGGCAATCGCAATGCGGTAATCGAGCTGCCCGCTGGCGAAGGCCTTGGCGCCTTGGCTGAGCGCCTCGATGGGGCGAATCCAGCGCCGGCTCAGCCACCAGGACAGGGCGGCGGCCAGCAACAGCCCCAGCAGGCTGGTCGCGCCCAGGAACACCAGGTGCTCCTTCAAAAAGGCGTTATCGATCTGGTTTTTCAGGTCCTCGGGCTGGTTGAGGGTCAGGGTGCCAATCATCTGGTGTTGGCTGTCGAACAAGGGGTTGTGGGCGCTGCCTGGCACGGGTGGTACGCCGGCTAGCAGCCGCCCCTTGCTGTCGAGCAGGCCTAGGCGCTGGTGCAAAGGGTGGCGCTCGATGGGGCGCAACTGCTGGGTCAGTGCAGGGCCCAAGGTGGCACGGCGCGGCGCTTCTGCCTCTGCCGGCGGGGAGACGGGCACGGCCGCCTGGCTGCCAAAGCGGGTCAGGGCATTCCAGCGCTCGGGGGTCAGTGTGCTCCACTGCGGGTCTTTGGCATATTCACGGCGCAGCTGGCTCTCCAGGTATTCCAGCCGCCCCAGCTCGATCTGCGCCACATAGCCCCCCAGGCCGCGCTGCAGGCTCCAGTAGGAAAAGCCGGAAAAGCCCAGCAGCAAGCCCAGCAGCAGCAGCACCATGGCCAGCAGCACCCGGGTTTGCAAGCGGGTGAAGCGAAACAGCGGAGGGCGGGATGGGGTCACAGAGGGCGGGGGCTGGGTTGGGGCGGAAACGGCAAAACGGGCAGACGCAATGCCTGCCCGGCTATTCTCTTACACAGTGCGTGGGTGTGTAAAAGTGTTGCTTGATCGTGGCGGGGCCAGGGTTGTTCAGGGTCCGATGGAAGCGCCGCGCTTGGCGACCAGCTGCTTGCCCACCAGGCGGCAGGTTGCCTTGGCGGTTTTGCCGTTGTCCAGCTTCAGTTGCACCGCATCCCCAGCCTTTTTGCCTTGGCAGGCCTCAATGGCTTGCTTGTCGGGCGCGGGCTGGGCGGGGCTGGCGGCATAGGCTTGGGCGGTGGCCATCCAGAGGGCTGCAGTCACGGCGGTGCTGCACAGCAGACGGTGGCGAAGTGTTTGAGTTCTCATGGCATTCCTTGTGTAAAAAGAGGCTCTGCGGCCAGGCCGCGATCTGGTGTGTGACAGAAACAAGCGGATGAAACAGAGAAACTGGAGTGTGTTTACGCCTCTCCGCAGAGCCCATGACTGAACTATAAAAGCCAAATGTGGAGGAAGTTGGGTTGGCTTTTAAGCAGGTGTGACAAAGCGAAAGCCTCATGCCCATTGGGTTTGCGCGGGTTCAGATGCCGGGCCAGGCCGCAAATTTATGCAAAGTGGAGGCGCTGGATGCGCTGTACCCATCTCAGGGCATCAGCGCCGAAGGCCTGGCATCGCCGGGCAACGGGCGGCGCACTGCAATGCGCTGCACCACCCGATCCGGCGCCTGGAGCCCACCTTCTTCGTAGGCGATCACCGACCAGCCCGCACAGACCTGCAGCAGCTCGCCCGGCCGCAGCAAAAAGTCAGGCCGGGAAGGCTTGCCATAGACCTCGTTGCCCTGGGCAAAGGTCTCGTACAGCAGCAGGCCACCGGGGGCCACGCTGCCCAGAATGCGCGGCCACAGCGGGCGCCAGAGGTAGTTCGTGACCACCACCGCATCAAACACCCGGCCGTCCAGCGGCCAGGGCCCGTTCTCGATGTCGGCCAGCAGCCATTCACCTGCGGTGTCTGCCTGCAAAGCTTGCAGTGCGGCGCCATCGCGGTCCACGCCTGTCACATGCTGGCCTTGGGCTTGGAGGTAACGGGCATGCCGGCCCTGGCCACAGGCCAGGTCCAGCACCTGCGCGCCTGCAGGGATCAGCGGGGAAAAGCGGGTAATCCAGGCAGAAGGGGCGGGGCTAGAAGACATGGAAAAGAAGAAGGCCTGCCAGCACCGAGCGGCAGCAAGCCAGGATCAGAAGCAGCCCCAGACATGGTCCGCCATCTGGACCATAAAGGCGGGCTGGGTATAGAGCATGAACACCAGGCCCAGCAGGCCCAACCCCAGCAGCCACAGGGCTGCGCGCTGCCAACCGCGCAGGCGCACGGGGCTGGGTGGCTGGGGAGCAGGGTGTGGCATCAAGGTATGGTCTTTAAGCGGTCAGTGGCAGGCGTTGCACGGGTTCTTCCTTCACTGGCAGATTGACCAGGCCGGCGAACACGCCCAGGCCAATGGCCACATACCAGACGACATCATAGCTGCCGGTGTGGTCATACAGGTAGCCGCCCAGCCAGATGCCCAGGAAGCTGCCGATCTGGTGGCTGAAGAACACAAAGCCACTGAGCATGGACAGGTGCTGCACGCCAAAGATTTGTGCGACGGCGCCATTGGTCAGCGGCACGGTAGACAGCCACAAGAACCCCATCACGGCGGCAAAGACATAGACCGACCAGGGCGACAGCGGAACCAGCAGGAACACCACAATCGCGATGGCGCGGATGAAATAAATGCCCGAGAGCAGGTAGCGCTTGGCCATGCGCTGGCCCAGGGAGCCGGCCAGGTAGGTGCCAAAGATGTTGAACAGGCCGATCAGCGCCAGCGAGTAGCTGGCCACATGCGGCGGCAGGCCAAAATCCTTGAGGTAGCTGGGCATGTGCACGCCAATGAACATCACCTGGAAGCCGCAGACAAAATAGCCTGCGGTGAGCAGCAGAAAGCTGGGGCTACGAAAGGCTTCAGCCACGGCCTGGGCAATGGTTTGCTGCTGGCCGCCCGCCGCACTGCGCTTGAGCGCGTGGAAATTGGGCTCGCGCAGCGCCATCGCCAGGGGAACGATGGTGAGCACCAGGATGGCGCAGACCAGCAAGGCGTTCTGCCAGCCCAGGCTGGCGATCAGCTGGCCCTCCACCGGCACCATGAAGAACTGGCCAAAGGAGCCTGCCGCAGCGGCCACGCCCATGGCCCAAGAGCGTTTCTCGGCCGGCAGTTGGCGCCCGATCACGCCATAGATCACCGCATAGGTGGTGCCCGTTTGCGCGATGCCGATTAAGAGCCCGGCGGTGAGTGCAAACATCAGGGTATTGGGGGCCCAGGCCATGCCGGCCAGGCCGAGCGCGTACAGTAGCGCGCCGCAGACCAGCACCTTGCTGGCGCCAAAACGGTCAGCCAGCATGCCGGTGAAGATGCCAACCAAGCCCCAGCTGAGGTTTTGTACCGCCAGCGCCAAGGCGAAGGACTCGCGTGTCCAGCCCATCTCCTGGGTGATGGGTTGCAGCCAGAGGCCAAAACCGTGGCGGATGCCCATGGACAGGGTCACTACCGCGCCGCCGCACAGCAGCACGCGGGCCATGGACAATCGTTGTGCGTTGTTTTGCATAGTCAAAGGATGTCTCGTTATTCAGGAATTGTTACTCCAATGCCCGAAACTGGCTGTCGCCCGCATATTGCCCAGGGTCCGCCCAAGCCCATTGCAGGCTTTTGCGGCCAAGCGTCGCGAATCGTCAACAACTTCCACCTGTTTATCTATACAGCTATTTACAATGGCAGCCGCTAGAATGGAAAGTTATGGCAAGCAAAAACACGTCTACCAGTGAATACGCAGAGGGCTCGATACGGGTCCTCAAGGGGCTTGAGCCGGTCAAGCAGCGTCCGGGCATGTACACCCGTACCGATAATCCTTTGCACATCATCCAGGAGGTGATTGACAACGCGGCCGACGAAGCGCTGGCCGGCTTTGGCAAAAAAATCCGCGTCTACCTGCACACCGATGGCTCCATCAGTGTCGAGGACGACGGCCGGGGCATTCCGTTTGGCATGCACCCCGAAGAGCATGCGCCCGTGGTGGAGCTGGTGTTCACCCGCCTGCACGCGGGTGGCAAGTTCGACAAGGGGCAGGGCGGCGCCTACAGCTTCTCGGGTGGTTTGCATGGCGTGGGGGTCTCGGTGACCAATGCCTTGTCCACCCGCATGGAGGTAACCGTGCACCGCGATGGCTCGGTCGCCAGCATGGCCTTTGCCGGCGGCGATGTGGTCGAACCGCTGCAGGTGCGCGCCATGGTCAGCGGCGACCGCAAGCAGGGCACGACGGTGCGCGTCTGGCCCGATGCCAAATATTTTGAATCCAGCCACTTGCCGATGGGCGAGCTGGTCCACCTGCTGCGCAGCAAGGCCGTGCTGATGCCGGGTGTGAGTGTGCAGCTGACACAGGACAAGAACCGCGAAACCCAGAGCTGGCTGTACAAGGGCGGCCTCAAGGACTACCTGCTGCAGACCTTGCCGATCGATCCGGTGATCCCGGTGTTTGAAGGTGAGGGCTTTGCCGGCCGCAACGATGACCATTTCGCCGAGGGCGAAGGCGCATCCTGGTGCGTGGCCTTCACCGACGAAGGCCAGCCGGTGCGCGAGAGCTATGTCAATCTGATCCCCACCACGGCAGGCGGCACGCATGAAAGCGGCCTGCGCGACGGCCTGTTCCAGGCGGTCAAGAGCTTTATCGAGCTGCATTCGCTGCTGCCCAAGGGCGTCAAGCTGATGCCCGAGGACGTGTTCGCGCGTGCCAGCTATGTGCTCTCGGCCAAGGTGCTCGATCCCCAGTTCCAGGGCCAGATCAAGGAGCGCCTCAACTCCCGCGATGCGGTGCGCCTGGTCTCGGGCATGGTGCGGCCGGCGCTGGAGCTGTGGCTGAACCAGAACGTCGAATACGGCAAAAAGCTTGCCGAGATCGCCATCAAGGCCGCGCAGACGCGCCAGCGTGCTGGCCAGAAGGTGGAAAAGCGCAAGGGCAGTGGCGTGGCCGTGTTGCCCGGCAAGCTGACTGACTGCGAAAGCAAGGACCTGGCCTACAACGAGGTGTTTCTGGTCGAAGGCGATTCGGCCGGCGGCAGCGCCAAGATGGGCCGCGACAAGGAAACCCAGGCCATTCTGCCCTTGCGCGGCAAGGTACTCAACACCTGGGAAGTGGACCGCGACCGTTTATTTGCCAATACCGAAATCCACGATATCTCGGTGGCCATCGGCGTGGACCCGCATGGCCCCGATGACGAGGTCGATTTGAGCGGCCTGCGCTACGGCAAGATCTGCATCCTCAGCGATGCGGACGTGGACGGCTCACACATCCAGGTGCTGCTGCTGACCTTGTTCTTCAAGCATTTTCCGCAGCTCATCGACAAGGGCCATGTCTGCGTGGCACGGCCGCCGCTGTTCCGCGTCGATATTCCTGCGCGGGGCAAAAAGCCCGCCGCCAAGGTCTATGCGCTGGACGAGGCGGAGATGCATGCCATTTTCGACAAGGCAGCCAAGGATGGTGTGCCGCGCGATAAATGCCAGATCAGCCGCTTCAAGGGCCTGGGCGAGATGAATGCCGAGCAGCTGTGGGAGACCACCTTGAACCCGGACACCCGCCGCCTGCTGCCGGTACGCCTGAGCCAAACCGATGTGCTGCAAACCCGCCAGGTGATGACCCAGCTGATGGGCAAGGGCGAGGCTGCAGCCCGCCGCGACCTGATGGAGTTGCATGGCCACGAAGTAGACATCGACATCTGATTCCATGCCACCACCCTCCCTGGCTTTGTCGCTTTCGCCTTGCCGTGCTGCAGCCAAGTCTGCGGCTCGGCGCAGCGTCCTGAACGACGGAGCCATGGAATGTCCTGCTGCCAGCGCTGCTGAACAAACACAACGATAGACAGCTGCGTGCAGCCGTGCCACAAGCGAAGAAAGCTGAACGAATATGAGTGAAGAAAACGGTCCGGATCTGCTGACCAACCCGGTGCCAGACGACGGCGACAGCCTCGATCTGGGCAATTACGCGCAACGCGCTTATCTGGAATATGCGCTGTCCGTGGTCAAGGGCCGGGCGCTGCCCGATGTCTGCGATGGCTTGAAGCCGGTGCAGCGCCGCATCCTGTTTGCGATGGAGCGCATGGGCCTGAGCTACAGCGGCCCCAACCGGGGCACGGCAGCCAAGCCGGTCAAAAGTGCCCGCGTGGTGGGCGATGTGCTGGGCCGCTTTCACCCGCATGGCGACCAGTCGGCCTATGACGCGCTGGTGCGCATGGCCCAGGATTTTGCCCAGCGCTACCCGCTGATCGACGGCCAGGGCAACTTTGGCAGCCGCGATGGCGATGGCGCCGCAGCCATGCGCTACACCGAGGCACGCCTGTCCAAGATCACCAGCTTGCTGCTCGACGAGATCGACATGGGCACGGTGGATTTTGTGCCCAACTACGACGGCTCCACCCAGGAGCCCAGCCAGCTGCCCGCGCGCCTGCCGTTCTCGCTGCTCAATGGCGCCAGCGGCATTGCAGTGGGCCTGGCCACCGAGATCCCCAGCCACAACCTGCGCGAGGTGGCCGATGCCTGTGTGGCCCTGATCAAGAAGCCGGCGATGACCGACTTTGACCTGCAGGAGATCATCCCCGGCCCGGACTTTCCCGGTGGCGGCCAGATCATCAGCAGCAGCAAGGACATTGCCGACGCCTACCGCACGGGCCGAGGCTCCATCAAGGTGCGCGCGCGCTGGACGATTGAAGAGCTGGCCCGCGGCCAATGGCAGCTGGTCGTCAACGAGCTGCCGCCCGGCGTGTCCTCGCAAAAGGTGCTTGAAGAGATCGAGGACCTGACCAACCCCAAGATCAAGACCGGCAAGAAGACCTTGACCCAGGAGCAAAGCCAGCTCAAGGCCACGGTGCTGTCCTTGTTGGATGTGGTGCGCGATGAATCGAGCAAGGATGCGGCCGTGCGCCTGGTGTTCGAGCCCAAGACTGGCAAGACGCCGCAGTCCGAGCTGATCACCTGCCTGCTGGCGCATACCAGCCTGGAGAGCTCCTCGTCAGTGAACCTGACGATGATCGGCATTGACGGCAAGCCCACGCAAAAGTCGCTGCGCCTGATGTTGGAAGAGTGGATCCAGTTCCGCCAGATCACCATCACCCGCCGCTCGCAGCACCGGCTGGACAAGGTCAAGGACCGCATCCATATCCTGGAAGGCCGGCAGACCATTTTGCTCAATATCGACGAGGTGATTGCCATCATCCGCGCCAGCGACGAGCCCAAGGCTGCGCTGATGGCGCGCTTTGATCTGAGTGAGCGCCAGGCCGACGATATTCTGGAAATCCGCCTGCGCCAGCTGGCCCGCTTGGAAGCGATCAAGATCGAGCAGGAGCTGAGCGAGCTGCGCGAAGAGCAAGGCAAGCTGGAAGACATTTTGGCCAACCCCGCCTCGCTCAAGCGCCTGATGGTCAAGGAGATCGAGGCCGATGCCAAGCAGTTTGCCGACGCACGCCGTACGTTGATCCAGGAAGAGAAAAAGGCCGTCGCCGAAGTCAAGGTGGTGGACGAGCCCGTTACCGTTGTGGTGTCGGAAAAAGGCTGGGTGCGGGCCCGCACCGGCCACGGCCATGCGGCCGACAGCTTCAGCTTCAAATCGGGTGACAGCCTGTATGGCACCTTTGAATGCCGCACGGTCGACCAGCTGCTGGTCTTTGGCAGCAACGGTCGCGTGTATTCGGTCGCGGTGGCCAGCCTGCCGGGCGGCCGGGGCGATGGCCAGCCAGTGACCACCTTGATGGAGCTGGAAGCGGGCACGCAGATCCAGTACTACTTTGCTGGCCCGCTGCCCGCCCGCTTGCTGCTGGCCAGCAGCGCGGGTTATGGCTTCACGGCCTTGGTGGAGAACATGGTCTCGCGCCAAAAGGGTGGCAAGGCCTTTGTCAGCCTGGACGATGGCGATACCTTGTGCCCGCCCTCGCACATCTCGGGCAGCAGTGGCAGCCAGCCGATCGCCGATGCCAGCCATGTGGCCTGCGCCTCGGCGGGTGGCCGTATCCTCACCTTCGATATCTCCGAGCTCAACCATATGGCCAAGGGCGGCAAGGGGCTCAAGCTGATTGATCTGGAAGACAAGGACCGTTTGGCTGGCGTGGCCGTTTACACGCGCAGCATCCGCATTGAAGGCATCGGGCGCGGCGGCAAGGCCCGTGAGGAAACCCTGGAAATCCGCAGCCTGAACAACGCCAAGGCCGGGCGCGCCAAAAAGGGCAAGCTCGCCGACCTGGGCTTCAAGCCCAACGCCGTGTTCCGCGTCGAATAGGCCTCGCTGCCCAGCTGTCCCAAGCCCTGCCCGGTGCCATCCGGGCAGGGCTTTTTTATCGCTGAGCTGGCAACAGGGCGCGCAGATGCTCGACAAAGGCCCGTACGCCCCGGGGCAGGTTGCGGCCGGTGAGGGTTTGCAGCTCAATGGAGCGCGCATGCATGCCGGGCTCGCGGATGGTGGCGGTGTGCAGCAGGCCCCGGCGCACATACTCGCGCACCGTCACCTCGCCGCCCAAGGTGAGCCCACCGCCATGCAGCACAAAGCGCACCAGCGCATCAAACTGCCCGCTCTCCAGCACCGGCTCAAACACCAGGCCGCGCTGGCCGCTGGCGATGTCGAACAGCTGGCGCGCGGTGTTGCCATCGTCCAGCAGCGCAAGCGGGTAGGGCTGCATTTGCGCCAGGCTGACGCTGGCAAACCTGGCCAGCGGGTGGCTGGGCGGCATGATCAGGATGACGGGCGAATTCTGGCGGTGTTGCACATCAATGTCGCGCACAGCAGCGCGGCTGTAGGTGAGGCCAATGTCGGCGTCGCCATTTCTGACTGCCTGGGTGACGTGAGCCGGTGAGGCCGATACCAGCTGGAACTGCATGCCCGGGTGATGCTCGCGAAACGTGGCCATGGCCAGGGGCAGGAACTCAAACGCAAAACCGGCCGATGCGCAGACCCGCACCTGGCCCCGGCGCAGGCCTTGCAGCGCCTCGATGTCGGCGACCACGCGCTCGGCATCCAGTGCATGGCGCTTGGCATGGGTGGCGAGCAGCTCGCCGGCCGCACTGGCCACCATGCCGCGTGGGCGGCGCTCGAACAATGGCACCTGCAGCGCTTCCTCCAGCGACGCGATCTGTCGGCTGACGGCCGAGGCCGAGACATTGAGGCGCAGCGCGGCCTCACTCACCGAGCCGCTGCGCACGACTTCCAGAAAGTAGCGCATGGCGGTGTCCTGGAGGTGCTGCGAAGGTGTCATAGTCTGCTTTGCAAAAAACGCAACGATAACCGCAAAAAATTGTGATTGTCGAAATGGGCGGCATTGCCTATGCTGGATTTTTCTGACATCCAAGAGACATACAAGCCATGCCATCCCAGCCAGTTCCTGCCGACAACCGCATCGTCGAGATGAGTGCCGTGGCGCTGTCCGCCGCCATCCAGCAGCGCGCGCTGTCCTGCACCGAGGTGCTGCAGGCCTTCTGGGCCCAGATCGACAGGCTCAACCCACAGGTGAATGCGCTGGTCGCGCCCATGCCGCGCGAGCCCCTGCTGGCCCAGGCGGCGCAGTTGGATGCCGAGTTGGCCAAGGGCCATAGCCGGGGCCCACTGCACGGCTTTCCGCAGGCGCCCAAAGATATCTCGCCAGCAGCGGGCATGGTCACCACCAAGGGCTCACCCATCTTCCAAGGCCAGGTCAGCAGCAGCGATGCGGTGGTGTTTGAGCGCATGCGCGCGGGCGGCGCGCTGTTTGTGGCGCGCAGCAATTCGCCGGAGTTTGGCCTGGGCGGCCATACCTACAACCCGGTCTACGGCACCACAGGCAATGCGTTTGACCCCAGCCGCTCGGCCGGTGGCAGCAGCGGCGGCGCTGCGGTGGCCGTCGCCCTGCGCATGCTGCCGGTAGCGGATGGCTCGGACATGATGGGCTCGCTGCGCACGCCAGCGGCTTTCAACAATGTCTACGGCCTGCGTACTTCGGTGGGCTGTGTGCCGCATGGGCCGGGCGATGAGGTGTTCTTCCAGCAGTTCAGCGTGGCCGGGCCTATGGCGCGCGATATTCCCGATCTGGCCTTGCTGCTGTCGGTGCAAGCGGGCTTTGATGCCCGCCTGCCGCTCACGCGCCGCAGCGACGGACCGCAGAACTGGGGCCAGGGGCTGGAGCGCGACTTCAAGGGCCGCAAGATCGCTTGGCTGGGCGACCTGGGCGGGCACCTGCCCACCGAGCCGGGCCTGCTCGATACCTGCCGCGCAGCGCTAGGTGCCTTTGCCGACATTGGCTGCACGGTGGAGGAGGTCGTGCCGGACTTTGACCTGGAGCAGCTGTGGCGCGCCTGGATCGACCTGCGCAGCTTCAGCGTGGCAGGCGCCAATGCTGCGCTGTATGACGACCCGCACAAGCGCGCACTGCTCAAGCCTGAGGCGCTGTGGGAGATGGAGCGGGGCCGCGCGCTGTCGGGTATGGATATCTATGCCGCCGCCAAGGTGCGCAGCAGCTGGTACGAGGTGCTGCGCCGCCTGTTTGAGCGCTATGACTTTGTCGTGCTGCCTGCTGCCCAGGTGTTCCCATTCGACGCCGAGCTGGACTGGCCCCATGCCGTGGGCGGCCGCAGCATGGATACTTACCACCGCTGGATGCAGACCGTGGTGGGGGCCACGATGGCCGGCTTGCCCGCCTTGTCGGTACCGGCAGGCTTTGGCGCCCATGGCCTGCCTGCGGGCCTGCAAATCATTGGGCCGGTGCAGGCTGACAAGGCCTTGCTGCAAATCGGCCATGCCTATGACCAGGCCAGCGGCCATGCGAGGGTGCGCAGCCCTTTGCTCGGCTAACAGCGCGCGCGGTAGACCCCTCCATCAGCGCGTCTTCTGAGGCTGCGCTCCGATCCAGACAGGCGTTGCTGCAACCGCTGTCTGGTTCCTCCCTGGCACCCGTTTCTTCAGCAAAAAAGGTAGATCCCATGTCCATGCCGATATCCCGTCACCGCTTTTTGACTTACCTGGCCGCTGGCGCTGCCGGCCTGGCCTGGCGCCCCGCATTGGCGCAGGGCTACCCAGAGCGCGCGATCAAACTGGTGGTGCCGTTTGCGCCTGGCGGTGCGACTGACATTCTGGGCCGGCTGCTGGCCGCGCAGCTCAGCGAAAAGCTTGGCCAATCCGTCTTTGTGGAAAACCGACCCGGTGCCGGCACGGCGGTGGCTGGTGGGCAGGTGGCCAAGGCCGCAGCCGATGGCTACACCTTGTTCCTGGGGGCGAGCTCTACCTTGGCGATGAACCCGGTGGTGCGCAAGGCCTTGCCCTATGACCCCATGCGCAGCTTCAGCATGCTGGGGCTGGTGGCTGACATGGGCCTGGTGCTGGTGGCCAACAATGCCGTCAAGGCCACGTCGTTGCAGGACTTGGTGGCGCAATCCAAGGCGGCGCCCGATCGGTTCTCTTACGGATCTTTTGGGCCGGCATCGTCGGTGCATTTCGGTGGCGAAATGCTCAAAAGCACCACCGGCATGCAGATGCTGCATGTGCCCTTCAATGGCAGCACGCCCAGTTTGACGGCCTTGATGGGAGGCCAGGTTCAGCTGGCCGTGGATACCGTGGTCGCGACGACGCCGCTGATCCAGGCCGGCAAGATCAAACCCATCGCCGCGCTGGGGGCCAAGCGCCTGGCCTTGCTGCCCGATGTGCCCACCGTGGCGGAAAGCGGCTATCCCGGCTTTGACATGAGCACCTGGTTCGCCTTTTTGGCGCCCGCAGGCTTGCCCGAGCCAGTACGCGCCAAGCTGGAGGCGGCCTTGGCCGATGTGATGGCGCAGCCGCAGATGCAGCAAAAGCTCGAAAGCATTGGCCTGACCCCCGCATGGGGCAATGGCCGTGCGCTGCAGGCCCGCGTGGAGCGCGAGCTGCCGCTGATGCGCGATGTGGCGCAGCGCGCCCAGATTGAGGTGGAGTGAACGCGCTGAGCTCAGCGGCTGCACGGTGTGCAGCCTTGGGGTTCCCAGCAGGCGCTTAACGCAGCGCTTCCCACCACTGCTTGTTGCTGCGCGCTTGGCCCACGGTCAGCACCTCGCCGATCTCCGGCGTGGCCAGGCTGATACCTTGCTGCTGGGCCAGTGCCGCGAGCCGGTCCAGCGGCTCGCGCCAGCCATGCATGGCCAGCGCAAAGGTGCTGTTGTGCACGCTGTAGAGCACCTGGCCGCGCACATCGCTAAAGGCCTGCACGGTTTCTTCCGGCGTCATGTGCACGGAGGGCCAGTAGGCGTCGTAGGCGCCGTTTTCCATCAGCGCGATGTCCATGGGGCCGAACTTGTCGCCAATGGCCTTGAAGCCGGGGAAGTAGCCGGTGTCGCCGCTGTAGTAGATGCGCTGGCCACCGGCTTGCAGCACCCAGGAGGCCCACAGCGTGCTGTTGCGGTCGCTGAGCGTGCGGCCCGAGAAGTGCTGGCTCGGGGTAGCGGTCACTTCCACCCCGGCATGCTGCTCCTGCTGCCACCAGTCCAGCTCCACAATGCGCTCGGGCTCCACGCCCATGTCACGCAGGCGTGCACCCACGGCCAGCGGTACAAAGTAGCGCTCGACCTTGCCCAGCAGGAACTTGATGGTGGGCTCGTCCAGGTGGTCGTAATGGTCGTGCGACAGGATCAGGCCGGCAATCGGTGGCAGGTCCTGCAGCGGCAGCGGCGTGGGATGGAAGCGCTTGGGCCCGATAAAGCTAAAGGGCGACACGCGCTCACCAAAGACCGGGTCGATCAGCCAGTACTGGCCCTGGAGCTTGAGCAGGTGCGAGGAATGGCCCAGGCGGATGAGATGGTTGCCATCGGCCGGCAGCGCTTGTAGCTGCGCCGGGGTGACGGTGTTGACCGGAATGCTGTCCTGCGGCACCGTGCCGGTCTTGTCGCCAAACAAAAAGCGCGACCAGATCTGAAAGCCCCCGGCATGGGGCTTGGCCGCCGGGTTGGGCGGGTTTTGAAAGCGCTTGTCGGTCGATGAGTACTGGGGCGATGCCTGGTAGCGCCGCTGGCTGTCCTCGTCCGGGGTGGAGGCGCAAGCCACCAGGGAACAGGCGGTTGCCACCAGCCAGCCGCTGCGCAGGCGCTTGAAGCTGCCGTTGCCACGGGTGGTGTTGGGCGAGGATGCGGGGCGAGGCTCTTGCATGGCTAATATCAATCGGGCAGGGTGGTTCGGTAAACGACTGCCATGATACGGCGCGAACAAGAAAGCCGCATGGCTGCGGCTTCTGTAGGGATTTAGGGGAGAAATCTATTGATTAATCTACAGATTTATTCCACTTCAGCAATGAGTTCGATCTCCACACAGGCACCACGCGGAACCTGGGCCACACCAAAGGCGCTGCGGGCATGAGCGCCCTTGTCCGCGCCAAAGACCTGTGCCAACAGTTCGCTGGCACCGTTGGTAACCAGGTGTTGCTCCGTGAAGTCTTCCGTGCTGTTGACCAGGCTCATCAGCTTGACAATGCGCTTGACCTTGTTCAGATCGCCGCCGACTGCTGCCTGCAAGGTGCCCATCAGGTCGATGGCGACCGAGCGTGCCGCCTGCTGGCCCTCGGCGGTGTCCATGGTCTTGCCCAGCTTGCCGGTCCAGGGCTGGCCGTTCTTGCTGGCCGTGTGGCCGCTGATGAAGACCAGCTTGCCGGTTTGTGCGAACGGCGCATAGGCTGCAGCGGGCGTACGCACAGGTGGCAGTTCAATGTTCAGGGCTTTGAGTTGGTCGTAGACGCACATGCTGGTCTTGTCCTTGCTGGGTAGAAGAGGGGCATCTTAGAGGCAGGTACGACCGTAGTCGCATGCAAAAACAATGTGGCGCCATACCCGCAGGGCATGGGCGCCGTATGGCGTGGAGCGTGATCAGGCCAGCTCAGCGATCAGCTCGATCTCTACGCAAGCGCCCATGGGGATCTGGGCGACGCCAAAGGCGCTGCGGGCATGCGCGCCTTTTTCGGGGCCAAACACCTCGGCGAACAGCTCGCTGGCGCCGTTGGTGACCAGGTGCTGCTCGGTGAAATCGCCGGTGCTGTTGACCAGGCTCATCAGCTTGACCACGCGCTTGACCCGGTTCAGGTCGCCGCCAGCTGCGTGCTGCAGGGTGCCCAGCAAGTCGATGGCTACGGCGCGGGCTGCGAGCTTGCCTTCTTCGGTGTTGATGCTGCGGCCAAACTGCGCCACCCAGGGCTTGCCATCTTTGCGGGCGATATGGCCGCTCAAAAACACCATGTTGCCGGTTTGCACATAGGGCAGATAGGCGGCAGCGGGCACGGCCAGTGGCGGCAGGCTGATGCCGAGGGCCTGGAGTTTGTCGTAAACGCTCATGGAGTCCTTTCAGAAATGGGTGACGGGCACAAAGTGCCAAGTGTGGCACAAATGCCTTGCTTTGGCGGCTTGGTCCGGGTCGCCTCAGAGGGCATGCGGCGCAGGCTAGGGCAAGCCCGGGTCGGGCTGGGGTGCGGTGCTGCATAGCATGCTTGGATGAAGGAGACCTCTTGCTCCGGCTGGCGCCCTGGCGCATGGTTGTGGGGCATCTTGGCTGGCACGGCGCTGCAGCTGCACCAAGCCAGCCTCTGGCCCGGCGCGTACTATGCCGCCTGCGCGCTGCTGGGCGCGGCGGCGAGCTTGTTGCTCGCGTGTTGGCGCAAACCTGCACGTTGGCCTGACCGTGCATGCTGCTGCCTGGCCGCCGCCGCGCTGGCCTTTGGCCTGGCGGGCCTGCGCGCTGCCAACCAGGCGCAGACCGCATTGAGCCCGGCATTGGAAGGGGTGGACTTGCAAGTGGAGGGCGTGGTGGTAGCAATGCCATTGCCGGTGACGGGCGGCCAGCGCTTTCGCCTGAAGACGGAGCGGGCCTGGCGCGAGGGCGCGCCGGTGGGGGTGCCACCGCTGATGGACCTGTCCTGGTACCGCGCAGACCACCGTGCCTTTGCGCGCATCGCGCCGGAGCAGCCTGCATCGGCCGAGCATGCCTTGCCCTTGCTGCAGGCGGGCCAGCGCTGGCGGCTGCCGCTGCGCTTGCGCGCGCCCCATGGCAGCCTGAACCCGCATGGCTTTGACTACGAGATGTGGATGTGGGAGCAGGGCGTGCAGGCAACCGGCTATGTGCGCCATGGCAAGCCGCAGGAGCCCGTACTGCTGGCATCGCAGCAAGGCCATGGGGTGGAGCGCCTGCGCCAGCATGTCCGCGACGCCATGGTGCAGCAGCTCGCTCCGCCCGGCCAGCCGCAGGCGGCGCAGCAGGCCCGCATTGCAGGCGTGCTGGTGGCGCTGGTCACGGGTGAGCAACGCGCAATTGACCGCGAAGACTGGCGTGTGTTCCGCATCACCGGGGTGGCCCATTTGATGGCGATATCAGGGCTGCACATCACCTTGTTTGCCTGGGTGGCCGCCGCCATGATCGGCTTTGGCTGGCGGTGCAGCCCCCGTCTGTGTTTGTGGCTGCCTGCCACCCGCGTGGCCTTGTGGGGTGGGGTGGTGTGCGCCGGGCTGTATGCGGTGTTCAGCGGCTGGGGCATTCCTGCGCAGCGCACGGTGCTGATGCTGGTTGTTGTGGCGGCGCTGGCCTCCAGCGGCCGGCAGTGGCCCTGGTATATGCGCTGGCTGCTGGCCTGTGTCTGTGTGGTGCTGGCCCAGCCCATGGCCTTGCTGCAGGCGGGGTTCTGGCTCAGCTTTTTGGCCGTGGGCATTTTGTTCGCTTCGGACAGGGGCATAGACAGGCGCAGCCCCGCAGCACCCGAGCCGGGGCCTGCCGTGCGTGGGCTGCGGCGCTTGCGGATGGCTGTTGTCCAGCTATTGCGCGAGCAATGGGTGGTGACCCTGGCGATCACACCCCTGTCCCTGCTGCTGTTTGGCCAGGTGTCGGTGGTGGGCTTTTTGGCCAATCTGCTGGCCATTCCCTGGGTGACCTGGGTGGTCACGCCGCTGGCCTTGTTGGGTGTGCTGGTGCCGGCGCTGTGGGAGGCGGCGGCCTGGGCGCTACACCCTTTGATGGCCGTGTTGCAGTGGCTGGCCCGTTGGCCCCACGCGGCGCTGTGGCTGGCCGCAGCCCCAGCTTGGGCGGGGCTTGCCGCCATCGTGGGTGGCGTCTGGCTGGTGCTGCCCTGGCCTTGGCGTCTGCGGCTGCTGGGCTTGCCCTGTTTGCTGCCGGCGCTGTGGTGGCAGCCGCTGCGGCCCCTGCCTGGCCAGTTTGCGCTGTGGGCGCTGGATGTGGGCCAGGGCCAGGCGGTGCTGGTGCAGACGGCCCGGCATACCCTGCTGTATGACGCGGGCCCGCTGTATGGGCCGGGCAGCAATGCGGGCGACCGGGTGGTGGTGCCCACGCTGCAGGCCTTGGGCGCGCGCGGGCTGGACAGTGGCCGGCTCGATCTGCTGGTGCTGAGCCACGCCCATGTGGACCACAGCGGAGGGGCCCAGGCGGTGCTGGAGCAACTGCGGCCGCTGGGCCTGTTGGGCTCGCTGCTGCCCCATGAGCGCCGCCGCCTGGGGTTGGCATCGGCCCCTTGGCGCGACTGCCAAGCAGGCCAGGCCTGGAGCTGGGATGGCGTGCGCTTCAGCGTGCTGTACCCGCTGGCCGAGGACGCAGGGCCCGTGCCTGGCAGTGGCTCGGGCCCGCGCACCGATTCAGGCAATGCCTACAGCTGCGTGTTGCGCATCGAAGCGGCTGTATGGGGCGGCCATGCGGCGGTGGCCTTGCTGCCTGGCGATATTGAGCGCGCCCAGGAGCGGGATATGCTTCGGCACCATGCCGCATCCCCCGGGCTCTTGAAAGCCGATCTGATGCTGGCTCCGCACCACGGTAGCAATACTTCATCTACACGGCTGCTGCTGGAGGCGGTAGGCCCGCGTTGGGCGGTTGCGCAAACGGGCTACCGCAACCGCTTTGGCCACCCCGCCTTGCCGGTGCAGCGGCGTTACCAAGAGATGCAGATTGCGCTGCGCAATACGGTCGATTGTGGTGCAGCCTATTGGCGCTCCGACCAGCCCCAGGCCCTGGCATGTGAGCGGCAGCAGCGGCCGCGCTATTGGCACCATGGGGTTGCCAGCGCCAACAGCCCAGAGGGTGGGCCGGGTATTAATAAAACAAATCAGCCCCTAATTCCTGATGAAGGTTAGTACTTAGATTTTGGTGGCGCGAAACTTGCTAAGCTGCTGGAGCCAGAAAGGATTTTGCGATGCAAAAGTTCGATGAGATGTACCAGGGCCTGCCCTATGCCAACGGCGCAGAAAGAGCGCACTACCAAAGCTATGCCAAATGGCTGCTGCAGCAGCCCTTCGAGAAAATGCAGGCTTTGCGTGAGGAGGCGGAGCTGATTTTCCGGCGCGTGGGCATCACCTTCGCGGTCTACGGCGAAAAGGACCAGGACGGCTCGGGCACCGAGCGCTTGATTCCCTTTGATCTGATCCCGCGCATCATCCCCTCGCAAGAGTGGGCCCAGATGCAAAAAGGCCTGGTGCAGCGTGTGACGGCACTCAACCGCTTTATCCACGATGTCTACCACGACCAGGAGATTCTGAAGGCCGGCATCGTGCCACGCGACCTGGTGCTGGACAACAGCCAGTACCGGCCCGAGATGCGGGGCGTGCATGTGCCCATGGACATCTATGCGCACATCGCCGGCATCGACATCGTGCGCGCCGCCGAGTTGGACGGCAGCGGCACCTACTATGTGCTGGAAGACAACTTGCGCGTGCCCTCAGGCGTGTCTTACATGCTGGAGAACCGGCGCATGATGATGCGCTTGTTCCCGGGTCTGTTCAGCAGCCATGCGGTGGCCCCGGTGGCGCATTACCCCGATTTGCTGCTGGACACCTTGCGCGCCAGCGCGCCCAGCCATGCGGCCAACAACCCGACCGTGGTGGTGCTGACCCCGGGCATGTACAACAGCGCCTATTTTGAGCATGCATTTTTGGCCCAGCAGATGGGCGTGGAGCTGGTCGAAGGCCAGGATCTGCTGGTGCGTGACGATGTGCTGTACATGCGCACCACCCAGGGCTTGCAGCGGGTGGATGTGATCTACCGCCGGGTCGATGACGACTTTCTCGACCCCACCGTTTTCCGTTCCAGCTCCACCTTGGGCTGCGCTGGTCTGATGCGCGCCTACCGCAAGGGCAATGTGGCCATCTGCAATGCCGTGGGCACGGGGGTGGCGGACGACAAATCGGTCTACCCCTATGTGCCGGCCATGATCCGCTTCTACCTGGGCGAAGAAGCCATCTTGAAAAATGTGCCGACCTGGATGTGCCGCAAGCCCGATGACCTGGCCTATGTGCTGGACCACCTCGATGAACTGGTGGTCAAGGAAGTGCATGGCGCTGGCGGCTACGGCATGCTGATTGGCCCGGCGTCCACGCGCGCCGAGATTGAGGCCTTCCGCGCCGCGCTCAAGGCCAAGCCCAACGGCTATATCGCCCAGCCCACGCTCAGCCTGTCGAGCAGCCCCACCTATGTGGAAAGCGGTATTGCGCCGCGCCATATCGATCTGCGGCCCTTTGTGCTCAGCGGCAAGGAGGTGCAGATGGTGCCGGGCGGGCTGACCCGGGTGGCCCTCAAGGATGGATCGCTGGTGGTCAACTCCTCGCAAGGCGGCGGCACCAAGGACACCTGGGTGCTGCGCGGGCCGGAAGATGATTACAGCGAATGGGATGGCATGCAGCAGTAAGACCTTCGGGCATCTCATGTGAACGCCATCTACTTGCCAAGCGAAAGAATGTGACTATGTTGAGCCGAACCGCCGACCACCTCTACTGGATGTCCCGCTACACCGAGCGTGCGGAAAACACTGCCCGCATGCTCAATGTGAGCTACGAGACCTCGATGCTGCCGCAGTCCGCATCTGCGGCCACCAAGGCCTGGCAAAGCGTGCTGTCCATCAGCGAGCTGCTGCCTGCCTACTACGAGCGCCATGACGAGATCACCCTCGACGGGGTGCTGCATTTCATGGTGCGCGATGAGACCAATACCTCGTCGATCTACAGCTGCCTGCTGGCGGCCCGAGAGAACGCGCGTGCCGTGCGCGGCGCCTTGACCACCGAGGCCTGGGAGACCTTGAACATGACCTGGCTGGACATGAGCCGCTGGTTCAAGGCCAAGAAGTTTGAGACCGACCCGGCCAAGTTTTTTGAGTGGGTCAAGCTGCGTTCGCACCTGTCGCGGGGCGTCGTTTCAGGCACCATGCTGCAAGACGATGCCTTTCTGTTTTTGCGCCTGGGCACCTTCATCGAGCGGGCAGACAACACCGCCCGCCTGCTCGATGTGCGCTTCCATGCCGTCAAGAACGATTACCACGGCTCTTTCCAGCCGGGCAAGGGGCCAGCACCTTCGGACTTCTACCACTGGAGCTCCATCTTGCGCAGCGTCTCGGCCTTTGAGGTGTACCGCAAGGTCTACCGCAATGTGATCACGCCCGAGCGCGTAGCGGAGATGCTGATTTTGCGGCGCGACATGCCGCGCTCCTTGCATGCCAGCATGTACGAGGTGGTGCAGATTCTGGAGGCCGTCGCCAACGACCATTCATCCGAGACCCAGCGCCAGGCCGGCCTGCTGCTGGCCGAGCTGCAGTACGGCCGCATCGACGAGCTGCTGGCCACCGGCCTGCATGCCTTTTTGGTGCGCTTTTTGGAGCGGGTGCATGCGCTGGGCGGCCGCATCGGTCAGGATTTCCTGGCGACTTCGGACGAGATGGCGGTGGCCTGATCCGCCCGCTGATCGCAGCGCTGCGCTCTGCAGTGGCAAAAGGGTGCCTGGCACCCTTTTTTTGCGCCCGGTTTGCGGGCGAGCAGCGAACAGCGATCAGTGATCAGTGATCAGCGATCAATAGCGGTAGGTGGCGGTCAGCAAAAAGTTGCGGCGCTCGCCATAGAAGCAGTCTCCGCGTGACAGGCACTGGGTGATCACGACCTTGTCGGTGAGGTTGTTGGCATGGAAGGCCAGGCGCCAGTCGCCGCTGTCATAGGCCACCATGGCATCGGTCAGCAGGGACGAGGGCGTGTCGATGGCCGTGGTGCCCGTCCACTGTGGGCCGCTGTAGCGCATGCCCGCGCCCACGCTCCAGCCGCCGCGCCCTTGGCTGGCAAAGCGGTGCATCAGCCAGCTCGATGCCATGTGGCGCGAGACGGCGGTGACCCGCTGGCCCTGGTCGCCCGCATTGCTGCGGCTGATCTTGGCATCGGTATAGGCGTAGGCAACGGTCCAGTCCCAGCTTTTGGCTAGGCTGGCAGTCATTTCGGCCTCAAAGCCCTGGGTCTTGACTTCGCCCAGCTGCAGGCTGTTGAGCGGGTTGGCCGGGTCATTGGTCTTGCGGTTTTCCTCGCGCAGGCTGTAGACGGCGGCATAGCCGGAGATGCCCCGGCCTTCGGGGATCCACTTCACACCGGCTTCGACCTGCTTGCCGCGCTGCGGTTTGTAGGGCGTGCCGTAAAAGTCCACGCCGCCCAGCGGCTGGAAGGATTCGGTGTAGCTGAGGTAAGGCGCCCAGCCGCCGCCGGCCTGGTAGGTGACGCCCAGGCGCTTGGTCCAGGCCGAGTCGTCAGCAGCGGCAGCAGGCCGGCCTTCAGTCTCTGTCTTGGCATGGTCACGGCGCAGGCCGGCCGTGGCCGTCCAGTCGCCCCAGCGCAGCTGGTCCTGCAGGTAAAAGCCCAGCTGGCGCTGCGCCACATTGGGTGCCTGCACCAGCTGCGAGGCGGTGGGCGGCGTGAACGAGCCGTAGACGGGGTTGTAGACATCGAGCGGTGTGCCCAGCGCGCGCCAGCTGGCCTGGCTGGTGGTGTTGCGCTGCCAGTCCATGCCGGCCAGCACGGTATGTTGCACATCGCCGGTTTGGAGCTTGCCTTCGAGCTGGGTGTCGACCAGCAGCATGCGGCCGCCGTTGACCTGCCAGACGGCATCGCGCTGCACGGTGCGGCCATCGGCATCGAACACCGGCCGGGCCGGGCGGCCGGCGGCGGCATTGGCGGCAAAGCTGGTGTAGAGCGTGCGGTAGTCCACCTCGCTGCTGGTGCGGCGCAGGTTTTGGCGCAAGGTCCAGCTGTCGTTCAGCTGGTGGCTGAACAGGTAGCCAAAGGACTTGTTCTCGGAGTCGTACTTGTCAAAGTTCGGCTCGCTGATGAAGGTGTTGGTGGGAATCTGCCCATAGGCGCTGGGCAGGCGCGTGCCCTGCCAGGGGAAGAACTGGGTGATCGAGCCACTCTTGTCCTTGTGGTACATGGCCTGCAAGGTGAGCGAGGTGCCAGCAAAGGGCTTGAAGGTCAGCGAGGGCGCAATGACCAGGCGGTCGTCCTTGACATGGTCGACCTGGGTGTTGCTGTCGCGGCCCACCGCGACCAGACGGTACAGCCAGCGACCATCCTCGTCGATGGGGCCGGTGATATCGCTGGCAATCTGCTTGCGGCTATGGCTGCCCAGTTGCAGCTGTACCTCGCGCTGGGGCTGGTCCAGCGGGCGCTTGCTGGTCAGGTTGAGCACGCCGCCCACGCTGCCCTGGCCATAGAGCACCGACGAGGGGCCGCGCAGAAACTCGACCCGCTCCAGGGTATAGGGCTCGACCTTGATGTTGTTGTAGGTGCCATAGGTGCGCAGCAACCCATCCTGGTACTGGCTGACATCGCCGCCCCGGGCCTTGAAGCTGTCGACCCGGTTGTCGAAATAGCTGGAGTTGATGCCTGCGGTGTAGCGCGTGGTTTCGCGCAGGGTCGTCACGCCCTGGGCATCGAGCTGGTCGCGGGTCACCACGCTGATGGCTTGCGGGGTTTCGATCAGCGGGGTGTCAGTCTTGGTGGCGGAGATCGCGCGCTTGGCCACAAAGCCTTTGACCGGGCCGGTGGCCGACTCGGCTTCGGTATCGCCTTGAACGGTGATGGGGGCCAGCGTCGTCTCTGCGGGCGCAGTAGTTACCGGCTGCGTATCTTGTGCCAGGGCGTTGCCGCCCCAGCAGGCCAGCGCCGCCCACAGGGCCGTATGCAAAGCGGTGTGCAGCGCACGCGGTGCGGCGGCGGGGATGAGGGTGTCAGACATGGTGGTCGGGTGTTGAACGCGGAAGAAACGGGGGGCGCAGGCGGGCACCCTTAAGGCTGTGCATGGCCAGGCCAATGCCATCGGGGAATGCAACTGCGCCGCCGCCATGCAGGTGCTGGCATGCGACACGCACAGGCTCGGCCTGGTGGGCCGCAAAGCGAAGGAGAAAGCGTGCACGCAGCATGGCAAAGAGGGGGACCCGGTGCGCTGGCTGGCACCGGTAAACAAACGATGCTGGCGTGCGAAAAAAAAGAGGAAGGCGCAGTGTAATAGAAGCTGCGAATGATTATTGTTTAACCATCTATGCAAGCAGGTTTGTGAGATAGATACAACAAAAAAGGACCCGAAGGTCCTTGTTGCGTGCCGTTGTCGGCGGAGCGGCTTATTCAACCTCGCCCATGATGGACTGCAGGTAGTTCTGCAAGCCGACCTTGTCGATCAGGTCCAGCTGGGTTTCCAGAAAATCGATGTGCTCTTCGGTGTCGTCCAGAATCTTTTGCAGCAGATCGCGTGAGACATAGTCGCGCACGCTTTCGCAGTGGGCAATGCCATCCTTGATGGTGGCTTGCGCAGTTTGCTCCAGGCGCAGGTCGCAGGCCAGCGCTTCTGGCACATCTTCACCAATCTGCAGCTTGCCCAGGTCTTGCAGGTTGGGCAGGCCGTCCAGCATGAAGATGCGGTCCATCAGCCAGTCGGCATGCTTCATCTCGCCAATGGATTCCTCGTATTCCTTCTTGGCCAGCTTGTCCAGACCCCAGTGCTTGTACATGCGGTAATGCAGAAAGTACTGGTTGATGGCGGTGAGTTCGTTTTTCAGCTGCGCTTGCAGAAAACCGATGGCCTTGGGATCGCCTTTCATGGTGGGCTCCTTCTCTTGTGTGAATGACGGGTATTGGGGCTATTGTCCTTGCGAAAGGTCAAGCAACCAAACCGGGCAGCGCTTATCCCCCGTGCTTTTGCTCTGGCTGCGTGTAAGGCTGAGTCGTGTTCTCATTTGACGCAGCCCGCAGCTTGCTTGCATGATGCGGCTTGCTGCAGCGCAACTGCGCTGTCATGGCGCTGTGCTAAGTTGCAGTGAGCAAGGCGCGCTAAGCGGTGCAGGCTTGCAAAACAGGCCGCTGCCCGCATATAGCCATCTGCCTTGGGTCAGGATTTAAATAATAGTTTGTTTAAATTGAAATGATTATATTAATTGAATTGATCAATTATTAACATCTTTTTATACTGACTCCTGTCAATCGTTTTTACTCAACAGAAGGAAACATCCATGTCCGTACTCAATAGCAAGATCAAGCCTTTCACGACGCAAGCTTTCAAGGATGGCAAGTTCATCGAAGTGACCGAAAAAGACGTCCTGGGCAAGTGGGCGGTGTTCTTCTTCTACCCTGCTGACTTCACCTTTGTCTGCCCTACCGAACTGGGCGACGTGGCTGACCACTACGCAGAACTGCAAAAGCTGGGCGTGGAAGTCTATTCCGTCTCGACCGACACCCATTTCGTGCACAAGGCATGGCACGACACCTCGGACACCATCGCCAAGATCAAGTACACCATGCTGGGTGACCCAACCTGGCAAATCAGCCAGAACTTTGACTGCCTGCGCGAAGGCCAAGGCCTGGCAGACCGTGCCACCTTCATCGTCGATCCAGAAGGCGTGATCCAGGCGATGGAAATCACCGCTGAAGGCATCGGCCGCAA
Organism: Comamonas sp. BIGb0152; assembly: GCF_024809975.1. Taxonomy (GTDB): domain Bacteria; phylum Pseudomonadota; class Gammaproteobacteria; order Burkholderiales; family Burkholderiaceae_C; genus Comamonas. Next base: position 349,303 of record NZ_JANUDY010000003.1, on the reverse strand, counting down.
TGCAGAAGACCTGCTGCGCAAGATCAAGGCGGCCCAGTACGTGGCTTCGCACCCTGGTGAAGTCTGCCCTGCCAAGTGGCAAGAAGGCGAAAAGACCCTGGCTCCTTCGCTGGACCTGGTCGGCAAGATCTAAGCTGTTAATTACTGCTGCAATTCCAACGTAGTAGACGCCCGGGTGCCTGGCGCCCGGGCTTTGTTTTTTTGAAAAGTGCTGCAACGCCCCCTGGCGGGGCACGAGAAGTTTGAAGGAAGTCCCATGCTCGACAACACCATGAAAGCCCAACTGAAAGCCTACCTGGAGCGCTTGACCAAGCCCGTCGAGCTGGTGGCGACCCTGGATGACGGTGAAAAGTCGAAGGAAGTGCGCCAGCTGCTGGCCGATATCAAAGAACTGAACGACAAGATTTCGGTGGTCGAAGACAACGCAGCCGATGTGCGCAAGCCTTCTTTCCTGATCACCAACCCCGGCACCAATGTCGGCGTGCGTTTTGCCGGTGTGCCCCTGGGCCATGAATTCACCTCGCTGGTGCTGGCGCTGCTGCAAGTGGGCGGCCACCCCTCGAAGGAATCGGCCGAGCTGCTTGACCAAGTGCGCAATATCGACACGCCCTTGCACTTCGAGACCTTCTACTCGCTGTCCTGCCACAACTGCCCGGACGTCGTGCAGGCGCTGAACCTGATGTCCGTGCTCAACCCCAAGATCACGCACACCGCGATTGATGGCGGCCTGTTCCAGAAGGAAGTGCAAGACCGCGAAATCATGGGCGTGCCCACGGTGTTCGTCAACGGCCAGCGTTTTGGCCAAGGCCGCATGGAGCTGGCCGAGATTGTGGCCAAGGTCGATACCGGCGCTGCAGCCCGCGAAGCGCAAAAGATTTCGGGCAAGGAAGCCTTTGATGTGCTGATTGTCGGCGGTGGCCCCGCTGGTGCAGCCGCTGCGATCTACGCTGCACGCAAGGGCATCCGCACCGGCATTGCGGCCGAGCGCCTGGGTGGCCAGGTGCTGGATACCGTGGATATCGAGAACTTTGTCTCCGTGAGCAAGACCGATGGCCCCAAGTTTGCGGCCGCGATGGAAAGCCATATCCGTGACTACGAGGTCGACATCATGAACCTGCAGACCGCCAAGTCCTTGACGCCTGCAGCGCAAGAGGGCGGTCTGATTGAAATCGAAACCGAGTCGGGTGCCAAGCTCAAGGCCCGCACGGTGATCCTGTCGACCGGTGCGCGCTGGCGCAACATGAATGTGCCTGGTGAGGACACCTACCGCACCAAGGGCGTGACCTACTGCCCGCACTGCGATGGCCCGCTCTTCAAGGGCAAGGCGGTGGCGGTGATTGGTGGCGGCAACTCGGGTGTTGAGGCCGCGATTGACCTGGCCGGTGTGGTCAAGCACGTGACCTTGCTGGAGTTTGCCTCGGAGTTGAAGGCCGACGCGGTGCTGCAGCGCAAGCTGCGCAGCTTGCCCAATGTCAACATCATCCTGAATGCACAGACCACCGAAGTGAACGGTGACGGCAAGAAGGTAACCGGCCTGACCTACAAGGACCGCACGAACGACGAGATCAAGACCGTCGCGCTGGAAGGTATCTTTGTGCAGATTGGCCTGCTGCCCAACACCGGCTGGCTCAAGGGCACCGTGCAGCTGACCCCGTTTGGCGAGATCGAGATCGACGCCAAGGGCCACACCAACTTGCCCGGCGTGTTTGGCGCAGGCGACTGCACCAATGTGCCTTACAAGCAGATCGTGATTGCCGCTGGGGCGGGCGCGACTGCTGCGCTGAGCGCGTTTGACCACCTGATCCGCACGACGGCGCCGGCCGCCTGATCTGCCGGATCTGCGCTGACATGACAATGCCCCGATACCGCAAGGTTCGGGGCATTGCTATATCTGGACCGACTTGGGTAGCTGAGCCAGCTGAACGACGGTTAGCTGGCTGGCAGCGACTTACCCCTGTTTGCCAATCAGCAGGTACTCCATCAAGGCCTTTTGCACATGCATGCGGTTCTCGGCCTCGTCCCAGACGACGGACTGCGGACCGTCGATGACCTCGGCTTGCACCTCTTCACCGCGGTGGGCGGGCAGGCAGTGCATGAACAGCGCATCCTTCTTGGCGACGGCCATCATGTCGAGGTCTACGCACCAGTCGGCAAAGGCCTTCTTGCGCTTTTCGTTTTCCTCTTCATAGCCCATGCTGGTCCACACATCGGTGGTGACCAGGTCGGCGTCTTTGCAGGCCTCTTGCGGGTCGCTGAACAGCTGGTAGCAGCCCTTGTCATAGGCGCGGCCGCTGAAGGCCAGCTTCTCGTCAATGCCGTAGCCGCTGGGCGTGCTGACATGCACTTTGAAGCCCAGCAGGTTGGCCGCCTGCAGCCAGGTGTTGGCCATGTTGTTGCCGTCGCCCACCCAGGCCACCGTCTTGCCCTGGATGGAGCCACGGTGCTCGATGTAGGTGAAGATGTCGGCGAGGATCTGGCAGGGGTGGTACTCGTTGGTCAGGCCATTGATGACCGGCACGCGTGAATGCTCGGCAAAGCGCTCGATCTTGTCCTGCCCGAAGGTGCGGATCATCACCAGATCGGTCATGCGGCTGATTACACGCGCGCTGTCCTCGATGGGCTCGGCGCGGCCGAGCTGGCTGTCGCCCGTGGTCAGGTGGACGACAGAGCCGCCCAGCTGGTACATGCCGGCTTCAAAGCTCACGCGGGTGCGGGTGCTGGCCTTCTCGAAGATCATGGCCAAGGTGCGGTCAGCCAAGGTGTGGTGGGTGACATAGCCCTTGAACTTTTGCTTGATCAGCGTGGCGCGCTTGAGCAGGTACTCGTATTCGTCAGCCGTGAAATCCTGGAATTGCAGATAGTGTTTCATTGCGTTCTTTTCTGGCCTTATTGGCCTGCCAGGAAGGATTTGACCAGTGGCACCAGCTTGGCGACGATTTCATCGGCTTCGGCTTCGGTCAGAATCAGCGGCGGCACGATGCGGATCACCGTGTCGGCGGTGACGCTGAACAGCAGGCCGGCCTCTTGCACGCCACGCGTGATCAGCTCGCCGCAGGGCTTGTTCAGCTCCACGCCGATCATCAGGCCCTGGCCGCGCACTTCGACAAAACCGGGTGTGCCGGCCAGTGCCTGGTTCAGCGCTGCCTGCAGGTAATCGCCCACCTTGGTGGCATTGGCCAGCAGGCCTTCTTCTTCCATGATGGCGATGGTTTCCACACCAGCACGCATGGCCAGCGGGTTGCCACCAAAGGTGGTTCCGTGGTTGCCCGGTTGCAGCACCTTGGCGGCCTTGGGGCCGGCTACCACGGCGCCCACTGGCACGCCCGAGCCCAGGCCCTTGGCCAAGGACATCACATCGGGCACGATGCCCGCCCACTGGTGGGCAAACCACTTGCCGGTGCGGCCCATGCCGGCCTGGATTTCGTCAACGACAAACAGCCAGTCCTTGGCGTCGCACAGCGCACGCACCTGCTTCATGAAGTCGGCGCGCATCGGGTGCAGGCCGCCTTCGCCCTGGATGGGTTCCATCATCACGGCGACGATATTGGGGTTGCCCTCGGTGGCTTCTTGCAGCGCCACAAAGTCGTTGGCCGGCACGCGCAGAAAGCCGTCCAGCAGCGGGCCAAAGCCGTTGCGCACCTTGGGGTTGGCGGTGGCGCTCATGGTGGCGATCGAGCGGCCATGGAAGGCATGGTCGAACACGACGATCACGGGCTTTTCGATGCCCTTGTCCACGCCGTATTTGCGCGAGATCTTGATGGCCGCTTCATTGGCTTCGAGGCCGGTGGAGCAGAAGAAGACATTGGTCATCTGCGAACGCTCAACCAGCAAGGCCGCCAGCTTTTCCTGGCCAGGCACATAGTAGTAGTTGCTGGTGTGGATCAGCTTGGTCATCTGGTCGTGCAGCGCTGCCACCAGCTTGCTGTGGTTGTGGCCCAGGGTGTTGACCGCGATGCCGCCCAGCGCATCCAGGTATTCCTTGCCGTTGACATCCCAGACTCGCACGCCCTGGCCTCGTTCCAGTGCGACTGGCACGCGGCCATAGGTAGTCATCACGTGGGGCTCAGAAGGCTTGACGAGGTCTTGCATGGAAAATCTCCGGAAAAAAGGATCAGAATCAAAAAATCCGCCTAAGCCCGTACCCCTATGGCACAGCACCGAGCGGAATACCCATTCTAGGGGCTGGGCAGCGACAGACTAGTGAAGAATGCGCATCACAGAATCGCAGTCGCCCACGGTCACTCGCTTGTCAACAGCGCATGGCTAGACTGAAGGCGGCACCATGCGCCGGGCAGGCCCGTGCTGGGCAGCGACCGCTCGCTGCGCCAGGTTATGTGTTTTTTGCATCTTTGGATGTTTTGAACTTATGCCTTGCGCACACCGATCTCTTATATAAGAGTTAAAATACGGGTTTGGCCTGAGGCAGTGATCCTGCGCACCGGGCGTCTATCAGAGGCTTCCACCCCATGGTTTCTCCAACATCTCAAGAAGTCTTCATCCTGGGCCTGACCCAGAATGGAAAGACCTTTCGCCCCAGCGACTGGGCGGAACGTCTTGCGGGGGTGATGAGCCAGTTTCGTCCGGGCGGCGCGCGCCGTGGCAGCCATTTGGGTTATTCGCCCTGGTGCGTTCCCACCACCATGAATGGCGCCAAGTGCGTGATCGTCAAGCGCGATCTGCAGGTGCATGAGCCCATGGCCTGGGATTTTGTGATGAACTTTGCGCGCGACAACGATCTGCAGACCACCGATGCCTGCCTGATCCCCGAGGTGCCGATCGATCCTGGCAAACCGGCCAGCAGCCCCAGCGATACCACCAAGGCCTGAGTTTTCAGGCCTTTTTTGCGGCCCCTGCGGGTGGGGGCCTGGATGCGACTGCCGCCGCCAATGCTGCCATGGCCGCCAATGGCAGTAGCTGCGCCGTTGGGTGATGCGAGCTGCGCAGTGCAGAGTCGATGGATACAACGAAAAAAGCCGTCTTGCGACGGCTTTTTAGTTCACTGAGAGCGCACCCGTTACAAACGGCGGGCAGAGGATTCTGCCCGTGCGATTGCCTAATGGGCTTAGGCGGCCAGTGCCAGGGCTTTGACCTTGGCAGCAATGCGGCTCTTATCGCGAGCAGCTTTGTTCTTGTGGAAGATGCCCTTGTCGGCAATCGTGTCCAGCACGGATTGTGCCTTGGCAAACAGTTCGGTGGCCTTGGTCTTGTCGCCAGCGGCAACAGCCTTTTCCACGTTCTTGATAGCGGTACGGTACTTGGAACGCAGCGAGGTGTTAGCGGCGTTCAGCTTAATGGTTTGGCGGGCGCGCTTGCGGCCGGATGCCAAACGGGGGTTTTTCTTGACTGGCTTAGATGCCATGATGAGTGTCCTTTGAGTCTGCGGATGTTTTCAGTGAATCGGGCATTATAGCTGCTGTTTACTCAGAAATCCAGATAACCGGCAATTTCCCACCAGTGGCACGGCTACACTGCCCGGTGTGTCACTGTTCAAAGCCGCCTCCACCGTCTCCCTGTTTACGCTGCTCTCGCGTATTACGGGGCTTGCCCGCGATCTTTTGATGGCCACCATGTTTGGTGCCAGCGCATTGACCGATGCGTTCAATGTGGCGTTTCGCATTCCCAACCTGTTCCGGCGCTTGTTTGCAGAAGGGGCCTTCAGCCAGGCCTTTGTGCCGGTGCTGGCCACCACCTTGACCAAAGAGGGCGAGGAGCGCACACGTGACTTGGTGCACAGCGTGGCCACCGTGCTGTTCTGGATTCTGGCCGTTACCTGCGTGGTAGGCGTGGTTGCGGCGCCCGCGCTGGTCTGGCTGCTGGCCAGCGGCCTGCGCCAAAACCCGGAAAGCTATGACGCTGCCGTGCTGATGACGCGCTGGATGTTTCCCTATATCGGCTTCATGTCCCTGGTGGCACTGGCCGCTGGCGTGCTCAATACCTGGAAGCGTTTCATCGTGCCGGCCTTCACGCCGGTGCTGCTCAATGTCAGCATGATCGTGGCCGCTTTGGCGCTGACGCCTTGGCTGCGCCGCCATGGGCTGGAGCCTATTTATGGCATGGCCGTCGGCGTGATGGCGGGGGGCGTGCTGCAGCTGCTGGTGCAGTTTCCGGCGCTGCGCCGCATCGGCATGCTGCCGCGTATCTCTTGCCGGCCTTCGGTGATCAAGGCGGCCTGGGCCGATGCCGGGGTGCGCCGCATCCTGTCGCTGATGGCGCCCGCCTTGCTGGGCGTGGGTGTGGCCCAGATCTCGCTGATGATCAACACCCAGATTGCCTCTTACTTGGCACCCGGCAGCGTGACCTGGCTGTTCTACGCCGACCGCCTGATGGAGTTCCCCACCGCTTTGCTGGGGGTGGCACTGGGCGTGGTGCTGACGCCGCAGCTGTCATCGGCCAAGGCTGCGGGTGACGATGAGCGCTATGGCGCCATGCTGGACTGGGGTTTGCGCATTGTGGTGCTGCTGGCCGCCCCTTGTGCGGCGGGCCTGCTGGTGTTTGCCAAGCCCTTGGTGGCCGTGCTGTTCCATTACGGCGCGCTCAAAGGCTCGGACGTGAACCAGATTGCGCTGGCCTTGCAAGGCTATGGGGTGGGGCTGCTGGCCATGGTGGCCATCAAGGTGCTGGCACCGGGCTTTTATGCCAGCCAGGACATCCGCACGCCGGTGAAGATTGCCATCTGTGTGCTGGTGCTCACCCAGCTGCTCAATGTGGTGCTGGTGCCTTCGCTGGCGCATACCGGTCTGGCTTTGTCGATTGGTCTGGGCGCGGTGATCAATGCGCTGTGGCTCTTGGTTGGTTTGATTCGGCGCGGCAGCTTCAAGCCTCTGCCAGGCTGGTGGATTTTTCTGGCGCGGGTGGTGCTGGCGGTGGCGCTGCTGACCATCTTTTTGGCCTGGGGCGCGCAGATGACGGACTGGGTTGCGATGGGCAGCCAGCGGCTGGAGCGCGTGGGCCTGCTGGCGCTGTGGATGACCGGCTCGGTTCTGCTGTACTTTGGCGTGCTGGCGCTCTCAGGCATGAAGCTGCGCAGCTTGCTGCGCCGCTGAGCGGGCCGTGGCCTTTAGGCGGCAATGGGTTAGGGATTGTGCGGTTTTTGCGCGATTTCCATCGCCCAGGGCCTGCATCGCGGCCTGTCTGGTGGTATACATAGAAACCATGGCACTGGCAGCGCACTAGGGTGCCAGCCATGTATGCGAATGCGCTGCAGTTGGGATGTGTATGGACTTCCGCTTTTCTATCCCCACACCGTTGGAGCATTTTGCGTCACTGGTCAGCAGTGACGACGGCTTTCCGCTGCTCGAAGCGGCCGCCGCCGTGGCTTGCATCGAGTATCCCCAGCTGGACACCCAGCAGGTGCTGCACGAGGTGGACAAGCTGCTGGGCCAGCTGATGGAAAGCCGCGATGCCAGCAGCCGCAGCGCGCTGACCCGCCTCAAGGCGCTCAACCACCGCTTCTATGCCGATTGGGGTTTTCAAGGCAACCCCAATGATTTCTACGCGCTCGACAACAGCTGCCTCAATGCCGTGCTGCACCGCAGGCGCGGCATCCCCGTATCGCTGGCCGTCATCTGGCTGGAGCTGGCCTCGGCCTTGCAGCTGCCGGCCCACGGCATCTGCTTTCCCGGCCATTTTTTGCTCAAGGTCAGCGTTGCAGAAGGGCAGATCGTGCTCGATCCGCTCTCGGGCCAGTCTTTTTCCAGTGGCATGCTGGCCGAGATGCTTGAACCCATGCAAAAGGCCTTTCACCGCGTTGACGAGGACGATGTGCCGCTGGGCTTGTATTTGCAGGCCGCGACGCCACGCGACATCATTGTGCGCATGCTCTCCAACCTCAAGGAGGTTTACCGCAGCGACAAGAGCTGGGCCAAGCTCATCGAGGTGCAAAACCGCCTGCTGCTGCTGCTGCCCAGCGAATGGACTGAACTGCGGGACCGCGGCCTGGCCTACGCCGAGCTGGGTGTGCATGACCGCGCCCGCGAAGACCTGCAGCAATACCTGAACCAGACCGGCAGCCCTTCAGATGCTGCCCATATACGTGCTGCTTTGTTAGATTTGCAACGGATGTAACATTTGACGTTGGTTTGACATTTTCTTGTCATTCTGTCGTCACACAACTTCGGCAAGATAGCGGCACTAGGGATGCGCCACTATGAAAGATCGATTAGGAATTTCTCCAGAAGACGTCATGCACAAGATTGCGCGTGATGTGATGGATGGCTACGACGAGTCTCTGGAGCTCGAGATGGAAGATGGCATGCTCGGCACGCCGTTTGCCGCTGGCATGACGGAGCACGACTACCAGTACTTCCGTGAGCTCTTGAGACTCCAGGGTGAACTGGTCAAGCTGCAGGACTGGGTGCAGCACACGGGCCAGAAGGTCGTTGTGCTGTTCGAAGGCCGCGATGCCGCTGGCAAGGGTGGCGTGATCAAGCGCATTACCCAGCGCCTGAACCCCCGCGTCGTGCGGGTTGCGGCCCTGCCGGCCCCCAATGACCGGGAGCGCACGCAGTGGTACTTTCAGCGCTATGTGGCGCACTTGCCCGCCGCCGGCGAGATCGTGCTTTTTGACCGCAGCTGGTACAACCGCGCTGGTGTCGAGAAGGTCATGGGCTTTTGCACCAATGACCAGTACGAAGAGTTTTTCCGCACCGTGCCGGACTTCGAGAGAATGCTGGTGCGCTCGGGGATTCTGCTGGTCAAGTACTGGTTCTCGATCAGCGACGAAGAGCAGCATCTGCGCTTCCTGGGCCGTATCCATGACCCCCTCAAGCAGTGGAAGCTCTCTCCCATGGATCTGCAAAGCCGTGTGCGCTGGGAAGAGTACACCAAGGCCAAGGAAGTGATGCTGGAGCGCACCCACATCCCCGAAGCGCCCTGGTGGCTGGTACATGCCGATGACAAGAAAAAAGCACGTTTGAACTGCATCGCGCATTTTCTGGCCCAGGTGCCCTATACCGATGTGGACCATGAGAATGTGGTGCTGCCGGACCGGATACGCCACCCGGATTACAGCCGGGTTCCCGTGCCTGCTTCTATGTACGTTCCGGAAGTCTATTAATCCAGATTCTCGATCATTCAATACGAATTACCTCGGCTTAACCACCGAGGTTTTTTTATGCCCGGATTCCCGGTAGATGCAGGTGGGTGTGCGGGATTGGGCTAGGGCGCAGCGCTGCGAACCTACACGGTCGTGGGGCAGTGCAGGCAGCACTGACCAGGCGCAGGGATGTGGGCGGCAGAGCGCCAAGGCGAGGGCTAAAAGCCAACCGCTTGTGCTGGGGTTGGCGCAGTACCTGCAGCTGCGTGGGGAAGCGGTGGCAAGGAGCAGGGGCTGCACCTCCACCTGGTGCAGCGCCAAAGACTAGAGGTTAGATCAACCGCGCCGCAAACAGCTCTTTTTTCAGATAGGCGTAGAAAAGCGGGGCTGCCACCAGCCCGGAGGGGCCAAAAATGGCCTCGGCGACAAACATGACGGAGAGCAGCTCCCAGACGCCCATATGCGTCTTGGCGCCCACCACCTTGGCGTTGATCAGGTACTCGGCCTTGTGGATCAGTACCAAAAAGGCCAGGCAGGCCACGGCAGTCAGGGGCGACACCGACAGGCCCACGGTGGTGATCACCGCATTGCACACCAGGTTGCCGACGATAGGAATCAGGCCCCCAAAGAAGGTCAGCATGATCAGCGCGCCGCTGTAGGGCAGGCGCATATTGATCAGCGGCAGAATGCCCAGCAGGAAGATGGCGGTCAGGATGGTGTTGAACAGCGCAATCCAGAACTGGGCCGCAACAATCTGGCGGAAGGCATCGCCAAAGCGCTGCACCCGCAGCTGCAACTGGTAGGCCAGCGGCGCGTGGGAATGGCGGCTGTGGCGCACGGCGGCCAGCGAGCCAATCAAGAGGCCGACAAACACATAGAGCAGACCGGTCAGCCAGAGCCGGCCCATGTTGGCGATGGCGCCAGCCTTGGTGCCCAGGTACTCGGCCGCCCGCTGCTGCAGGTCTTGCACGCCATCGGGCAATACATTGGCCAGCTCGGGCGGCAGCTTGCTGCGCAGGTCGAGCAAGGTCTTGGCCATTGATACCAGCATCTCGCGGTACTGCTGCGGGGCATTGAGCAAATAGCCCTGGGAGTGGATCAGACCCAGGGTGACCAGCACCACGGGCACGACCAGCACGATGGTGACGGCCAGGTATTCAATCCACAGTGGTGGGGGTGTGTTCAGCGCAGTGGGAACGCGGCTGAGCTCCCGAATCTTGTGCACCAAAAACAGGGTAAAGGTGTAGCCCGCGCATGCGGCCAGCAGACCCACCAGCAAGCCGTTGAGCATGATCAGCAGCAGCCCAGCGCCCATCAGCACATAGGAGGCCACGCGCACGCCCCAGTGCGCAGGGGGCGGGCGCCACTGGTGGGGCAGGTCCTTGGCGCCACTGGCCGGCAGGCTGGGGCTGTTGGACGAAGGCGTTGCAGAATCCGGTTGCATGGTAGGCCATCCATCTGAGCGAGTCGGTGGGCCAGGGTCTGGCCCCTGCTGCGCGCTGGGCAGGCAACTGAACTGCGCCTGCCCTATTGAGGAAGCTTAGCGCACCGTGACTGCGGCATCGGCACCGCGTGGGCCAATGCTGCCAATAGCCCACACTTGTTCACCAAGCGCGGTGAAGGCGTCCTGCACGGCTTGCGCACTTTCTGCGGGCACGACCACCACCATGCCGATACCGTTGTTGAACGTGCGGTTCATCTCGATATCGTCAATGCCAGCGGTCTTTTGCAGCCAGGCAAACAGCTCGGTCTGGGGCCAGCTGCCCTTGACCAGGTGTGCGCCCAGGCCTTCAGGCAGCACGCGGGGAATGTTCTCCAGCAGGCCGCCACCGGTGATGTGGGCCAGCGCCTTGATGGGCTGCGAAGCCAGCACCTTCAGCACGTTGAGCACATACAGGCGGGTGGGTTCCATGATGGCGTGCTTGAAGGGCTTGCCATCCAGGGTGTCGGGCAGGCCGCCCTGGCTTTCGGCGCGCTCGATGCACTTGCGCACCAGCGAGAAGCCGTTGGAGTGCACGCCGTGCGAGGCTAGGCCCAGCACCACGTCGCCGGCTTGCACATTCTGGCCGGTCAGGATCTTGCTTTTCTCGACGGCACCGACGGCAAAGCCGGCCAGGTCGTATTCGCCATCGGGGTACATGCCGGGCATCTCGGCGGTCTCGCCACCGATCAGCGCGCAGCCCGACAGCTCGCAGCCCTTGGCAATGCCGCCGACCACCGCTGCTGCGGTATCGACATCGAGCTTGCCGCAGGCAAAGTAATCGAGGAAGAACAGCGGCTCGGCGCCTTGCACCAGCACGTCGTTGACGCTCATGGCCACTAGGTCGATACCCACGGTGTCGTGCATGTTCCACTCAAAAGCCAGGCGCAGCTTGGTGCCCACGCCGTCCGTTCCAGACACCAGCACTGGCTCTTTGTAGCGCTTGGGCACTTCAAACAGCGCGCCAAAGCCACCAATACCTGCCATCACGCCTTCGCGCATGGTTTTCTTGGCCAGCGGCTTGATGCGCTCGACCAGCGCGTCGCCTGCGTCAATATCAACGCCAGCATCTTTGTATGAGAGAGGGGTGGAGGAATTGGAAGAGCTCATGGGGGACTAGAAAGGCAATAAAGCTGACCCAACGGGGCCAGAAACGTCGATTTTATGCCGCAAGCCATACCCGAGGGGGGCGAATGCCCGTCTACAGAGCACTGTTACCCGCTGGGCCGCGTTTTTGGGCGTGCTTTGTGGCCGATTTAATGCATAAATGCCGCACACAGGTCTTTTGTGCCGCACGGCCGTGACTACCGACTAAAATCAACGGGTTTGCATGTATGGGCCCGGCCTGTGCATGGCCGAGCAAAAGCGCCATGTTGGCGCGCGCCGCGCCAACGAAACTGACCGCTTTCTAGTATTGAACGCAGCCATGCGTGAGATTTCCCTTTCTCTGATCACCCCCTGCGCTGTGCCCACTGCACGGCGGGCAGGGGCGTGGGTTGGAGCAGGTGCATGAAGCAGATGGCTTTGGATCTGGGTCTGGCACCAGGGCCCAACCTGAACCGGTTTTTTGCCGGCTCCAACCAGGCGGCGCTTGCGCACTTGCATGCGCAGGTCAATGAAGCCTGGGACACGCCGCGCTCGACCGTGCCGACCTACCTCTGGGGCGAGATGGGCTGCGGCAAGACCTATTTGTTGCGTGCTGTGGCCGAAGCCTTGCGCGAGCAAGGCGCGCCCGTGGGCTGGCTCGATGCGAGCACCCGCTTTCCCAGCGCCTTCAACGAGCGTTGGTCGGCGGTGGTGCTGGATGAGGTGCATCTGTACAACCCGGTGCAGCAGGCTGCGGCCTTCAACTGGTTCGTCAACGCCACCAGCCCGGCAACGGGTGCACGGCGCTGGGTGCTGGCCGCTGGCGATGTGCCGCCGTCCGATCTGAAACTGCGTGACGATTTGCGCACCCGGCTGGGCTGGGGCGAAATCTACCAACTCCATCTGCTCAGCGAAGCACAGCGCAGAGGGGTTTTGAAAGACGAAGCCAAACGACGTGGCCTGGTATTGACCGACGATGTGATGGATTACATGCTCAAGCGCTTTTCACGCGATTTGGGCAGCCTGATGCAACTGCTGGACCACCTGGACAATTTTGCCTTGCGCAACAAACGGGGCCTGACAATACCGTTGCTCAAGGACATGCTGGAGACCGAATAAGTGATCTGGCAGCAACAACCGAGATTTTTTGAATGAACCAACCTGATGGCGCCGGCACACGGCTTGCGCTTTTTGACCTGGACCACACCTTGCTGCCGCTTGATTCGGACTACGAATGGGGCGAGTTCACCTTGCGCAAGGGCTGGTGCGACAAGCAAGCGTTTGGCAGCCGCAATGCCGCCTTCTTTGCCGATTACCAAAAAGGCACGCTCGACATCCATGCCTATGTGCGTTTTGCCACCGAGGCCATTCGCAAGCTGGGGCAGCAGGCGGCCGATGAGGCCCACCGCGCTTTCATGCAAGAGGTCATCGAGCCGCACATCCAGCCGGCCGCACGTGCGCTGCTGCAGCAGCACCGGGATGCGGGTGACACCATCGTGATTGTCACGGCCACCAATGAGTTTGTGACCCGCCCCATCGCGCGGGCCTTGGGTGTGGAGCATTTGCTGGCCGTCAACCTGGCGCGCGATGCCTCGGGCTGGATCACCGGTGAGATCGAGGGTGTGCCCACCATGCGCGCCGGCAAGGTCACCCGCATGGAGGCCTGGATGGCCGAGCGCGGCCTGCGCTGGGACAGCGTGGACAGTATCTTCTACAGCGATTCGATGAACGACGTGCCACTGCTGGAAAAAGTCAACACCCCGGTGGCCACCAACCCTGACGACCGCCTGCGCCAATTGGCTGCCGAGCGCGGCTGGCGCATCCTGGACCTGCTGGAGCCTCACGCATGATCAAGAACATCATTGACAAACTGCTGGGCAAGGCTACGGCCGCCAGCAAAACCAAGAACCCTTTCGGCAAGCGCGAGGAAGTCGGCGTCGATGTCCACAAGATCGATCCAGCGATGGTCGACCGCCGGGCGGTGGATGTCTGCAGCACCTTGAAGGAAGCGGGCTTTGAAGCCTATGTCGTCGGCGGTGCGGTGCGCGATCTGCTGCTGGGCCTGCGCCCCAAGGACTTTGACGTGGCCACCAATGCCACGCCCGAGCAGGTCAAGAGCCTGTTTCGCCGCGCCTTCATCATCGGGCGGCGCTTTCGCATCGTGCACGTGGTCTATGGCCGAGGCCGCGAGAACGAGGTCATCGAGGTGACCACCTTCCGCGCCTTTCTCGACAGCTCCAAGGCCGAGCAGGTGCAGGGCAACGAAAAAACCAGCAAGGCAGCCCTGGCCGGCATGAAGCTGGCCGTTGACGAAAGCGGCCGCGTGCTGCGCGACAACGTCTGGGGCCCGCAAAACGAGGATGCAGCGCGGCGCGACTTCACCGTCAACGCCATGTACTACGACCCGCAGACCCAGATCGTGGTGGACTACCACAAGGGTATCCGCGATGCCCAAAAGCTGGTGCTGCGCATGATTGGCGACCCGGTCACGCGCTACCGCGAAGACCCGGTGCGCATCATCCGCGCCGTGCGCTTTGCTGCCAAGCTCAGCAAGAAGGGCTTCACGATTGACCCCAAGACGGCCAAGCCCTTGGTGGAGTGCGCCCAGCTGCTGCAGGAAGTGCCGCAAAGCCGCATGTTTGACGAGATGCTCAAGCTCTTGCAAACCGGGCATTCGCTGGCCTCGATCGAGCAATTGCGCCATCTGGGCCTGGCCAAGGGCATTTACCCGCTGCTCGATGTGGTGGTGGACCGCGCCGATCTGCCCTTTGTGCAGGCCGCGCTGATGGACACCGACCGCCGCGTGGCCGAAGGCAAGAGCGTGGCGCCCAGCTTCCTGCTCGCCTGCGTGCTGTGGCAAGACGTCAAAGCCGGCTGGGACAAGCGCATGCTGCGCGGCGAGCACCCGCACCCGGCCTTGCAAGATGCCATTGACGATGTCTTCAACCTGCGCATTGGGGATGTGTCCGGCCGGGGCAAGCTGGCCGCTGACATGCGCGAGATTTGGGTGATGCAACCGCGCTTTGAAAAGCGCACGGGCAGCACACCATTTGGCATGATTGCGCAGGCGCGCTTCCGTGCCGGTTTCGATTTTCTGCGTTTGCGTGCCGATGTGGCTGAGGTCGATGAAGCACTGGCCAACTGGTGGCAGGAGTTCCAGCAGGCTGATGAGGCACGCCGTGAAGACCTGATCGAGCAGGTGCGCGAAGAGCAGCGTGCCAAGCCCAAGACGGGCGCGGCCAAGCCCAAGCGCAGCCCGAGAAAGCCCGTGGCAGACAGCGGCGTCGAGCAAGAAAGCGGCTCCAGCCTGGACCAGGTGGCGCAGCAGGCCATGGACGCTGACGATGGTGGCGCCGTCAATGCGCCTGCCAAAAAACGCCGCCGTCGCCGCCGCAAACCTGGCGCCGCAGATGCGGGCGGCAGTGCAGCCGCTGACAGTGAATGAGCCGGCCCCCAGCTGCGACATCCATGGCTGCGGCCTTGCCGCTGGCCGTTGAGGCCGAGCGGCTGGCAAGCGGCGATGCCGCGCCGCCCGCCGGACAGGCGCTGCCAGTCTGGATAGGCCTGGGCGCCAATCTGGGTGACCGGGGTGAGGCCCTGCGTCTGGCCTTGCAGCAGTTGGACGCCAGCGCCGGGGTCGCCGTGCAGGCGGTCTCCTCACTCTATGCCAGCCGGCCCGTGGATTCGTCGGGACCCGACTACCTCAATGCAGTGGCGGAGCTGCGCACGGCGCTGTCTGCGCACCAGCTCTTGCGCTTGCTGCAGCAGCTAGAGCTGGATGCCGGCCGGGAGCGGCCTTACCGCAATGCGCCCAGAACGCTGGACCTGGATGTGCTGCTCTATGGCAGCCGCGCCACGGTGATCGCGATGCCCGACCTGGAGTTGCCCCATCCGCGCATGTGGCAGCGCGCCTTTGTGCTGGCGCCGCTCCAGGAGCTGCAGCCCGCCTGGGTGAGCGATGCGCAACTGCAGCCGCTGCTGGCGCAGGGCGTTCAGCGCAGCCAGGGGCCTGGGTGGTGGCGCTGAGCTGAGGCCTACGCACCAAGCGCAAAGCCCCGCAGCAGCATGCTGGCGGGGCTTTTAAATGGGCGCGAACTGACCGGAGCCTGGGCCCTAGTCGACCTTGGCGCCCGAGAGCTTGACCACCGACTCGTACTTGTTGCGCTCAGCGGCCATGAACTTGTCAAACTCCGCCGGCGTGGTGGGCACGGGCTCAGCCATCAGGCTGGCAAAGCGGGTCTTGGTGGTGGGGTCCTTGAGGGCCTCGGTGAAGGCCTTGTTGAGGCGGTTGATGACATCGGCCGGTGTGTTGGCCGGTGCCACCAGGCCCCACCAGGTGTCGATCTCAAAGCCCTTGAGGGTGTCAGCCAAGGGCGGCACACCGGGCAGCATGGGGCTGGCATGCAGGCTGGTGACGGCCAGGGCGGTGAGCTTGCCGCTGTGGATGTTGACCGAGGCAGCAGCCAGGTTGTCGATGTTGAAATCGACCTCACCGGACAGCAGGGCCAGCTGGGCCGGGTTGGCGCCACGGTAGGGCACGTGCACCGCAAAAATGCCGGCCTGGCGCTTCATCATCTCGCCAGCCAGGTGGCCGGCGCTGCCATTGCCGCCGCTGCCGAAATTGAGCTTGCCAGGATTTTTCTTGGCGTAGGCGATCAGGTCCTGCACATTGCTGATCTGCAAGGCCTTGGCGCGCTCGGTGTTCATCACCAGCACATTGGGCACGCGCACCATCTGCGTGATGGCCGTGAAATCCTTGGCCGCGTTGAAAGGCATCTTGGTATAGAGCCAAGGGTTGACCGCGTGCGTGGCCGTGGCCGACAGGCCGATGGTCAGGCCATCGGGTGCCGCTTTAGCCACAATGTCGGCGCCGATATTGCCGCCGGCACCCGCCTTGTTGTCGATGACCACGGTGCCCAGCTGGTCGCGGACCCGCTCGGCCAGAATGCGCGATGTGACATCCAGTGGGCCACCGGGCGCGTAGGGCACGACCAGGCGGATCACAGGATCGGCCGCAAAGGCAGCAGGTGCGCTGAGGACGGAGGCAGCCAGGAGGGTGGATAACAGGATATTTCTGCGTTGCATGCTTTTGTGTCTTGTGTAGGAGGGAAGAACGACGCAGCGTCTGCGATGAGCAGGCACTACCCCCAAAAAATTTTCAAGTGTAGCGGCTGCGCTGTGTAGTCGGTGTGACGTGCTCGCCACCGATGGCGTTCGGCCGCGTCTCGGGTCCTGGGGCGCAGCAGCTCAGATGATCTGGTTTTGCTTGTCTGCTTCGGTCACGAACGAATCGGCAAAGAATGCGTCATCGGGCAGGCCGCGTTGCGCCGTAAAGCTGGCACGGGCCGAATCCACCACAATGGGCGCGCCACAGGCGTAGACCTCGTAGCCCGAAAGGTCGGGGAAATCATCGAGGACGGCCTGGTGCACAAAGCCGCTGCGGCCTTGCCAGCCGTCTTCGGCCAGCGCATGGGAGGCCACGGGCACGTACTGCAGCTGGGGCATCTCGGCACTGCGTGCCAGCATCCAGTCGTGCATGTACAGGTCTTGGGGGCGGCGCCCGCCCCAGTACACCGTCACCGGGCGGGTATTGCCCTGGTGCTGCAGCTGCTCGACCAGGGCCTTGATGGGCGCAAAGCCGGTGCCCGAGGCTAAAAAGACCATGGGCTTGTCGCCCTCATGCAGGTAGAAGCTGCCAAACGGGCCCTCAATGCGCAGGATCTCGCGCTCCTTCATCACGCCGAACACATGGTCGGTGAACAGGCCGCCTGGTGTGTGGCGGATATGCAACTCCAGACCGGGCGTGCTGTCCTGGTGGTGCGGCGCAAGCGCCATCGAGTACGCGCGGCGCAGGCCGCCCGCGAGCAAAAATTCGATGTACTGGCCGGCGTGGTAGCGAAAGCTGTCGGCGGCCGGCAGCTGCAGCCGCAGCTTGACGACATCGGGAGAGAGGCGCTCGATGGCCTGCACCCGCACAGGCATTTTCTTGATCGGAAACGCGCTTTCATCGGTGACATGGCGCGACTCGATCACCACATCGCTGGTGGGCACGGCGCAGCACGGCAGGATCATGCCGTCGGCTTCTTCCTGGGGGCTCAAGGCCCGCTCGCTGTGGGGGCCATGCACGACAGTGCCGCTGAGTTTCTTGCATTTGCAGGAGCTGCAGGCACCATCCTTGCAGCCATAGGGCAGGCCCACGCCGCTGCGGATGGCCGCCGTGAGGATTGCTTCCGAGGCCTGGGTGGCAAATGCGCGTCCGCTGGGCAGGACCGAGATTTGAAACGCGCTGGACAAAGAGCTCATTGCACCAAAATTCCTTATCGACACAAAACAACGGCGCTCGCAAGCGCCTGGGTATGCATAAATGGGGGAGGCTTGCGCATTTGCAAGTCGCTCCAGACGCTAGACTCCGGTGTGCCCCAACATGAACCACGAAAGCTTATTGTGCCTTCAAACCAAAGCCCGCAAGCTGGGCTCCGACCGCGTGGCCTGACGGCCCTGCCAGCCCGTTTTCGGCGCCAGCGGGTGCTGATCGTGGGCTGCGGCGATGTGGGCCAGCGTGTGCTGCGGCTGTGGCAGCGCGCGGGCCAGGACCCGCGCACGGCGCGTGGCCCCTTGGTGCGGGCACTGACCTCCTCTGCGCAACGCCTGGAGCACCTGCGTGCCTTGGGGGCCACCCCGTTACAAGGCAATCTCGATGACCCGCGCAGCCTGCGCCGGCTCGCCGGCCTGGCCCAGCGCCTGGTGCACCTGGCGCCCCCGGCACAGCCGCCCGCAGGCCTGTCGCAAGCCGCCTCTTCGCGCGATCTGCGCAGCCGCAACCTGCTGCGCGCCCTGGTCTGCCGTGCGGGCCAGGCGCCGCGCATTGTCTACGGCTCTACCAGCGGTGTGTATGGCAACTGGGATGGCGAATGGGTGCGCGAAACGCATGCACTGCGCGCCTCCACCGCCCGGGCCTTGCGCCGGGTGGATGCCGAGCGCCAGTTGCGCCAATGGGCGCTGCGTTTGGGCGCCAGCGGCGCGGGGGTGCATGTGCTGCGCATTCCCGGCATCTACGCGGGCGACCGCGAGGGCGGCACGCCCCTGGGGCGCTTGCAGCGCGGCACGCCGCTGCTGCGGCGCGAAGACGATGTCTATACCAGCCATATCCATGCCGATGACCTGGCGCGGGCGGTGGAGCGAGCCCTGTGGCGGGGCAGGCCCCAGCGCATCACCAATGTGGCCGATGACTCTGCCATGCCGATGGGCGATTATTTTGACCTGGCTGCCGACCTTTGGCGCCTGCCGCACCCGGCCCGTATTAGCCTGGCAGAGGCGGAGCAGCAGCTCAGCCCCACCTTGCTGAGTTTTATGCGCGAATCGCGGCGGCTGAGCAATACGCGGATGCGCAAAGAGCTGGGTGTGGTGCTGCGTTACCAGACCGTGCACCACGGCCTGCAAGCGGCGGTGTATTTGGTGGGCCCTGCAAGTTCAGCAGATTCGGCGCATTAATCAAGGCTGCCCGTGTAGACCCTTGATCTCAGCCCTTAGCAGGGCGCGTTGCCCCCTTGGCTGCGGCAGCTGCGCGGGTTGGCGCCCGGGGCGGGTGGGCGCACGGTCTCGCCAATCTGGCCACGCGGATGCGAATAGCCTTGGGAGTCCACGCATTTGAAGACATCACAACGGCTGATGCTGGGTGCCGGAGCAGGCTGCACCGGTGGCCGGGGTGGAGGCGGGCGGTAATAGGGGTAGCGGTCGCCGTAGGGATCGACAGGCACAACGGCGCTGGGAGCCGGGCGGCTGGCTTCCAGGCGGCTGTAGGCTTCCGGGCCCAGGCAGTCAAGCTCCATCTGGCGCTTGGCAGCCTCCAGCTGGGCGCTGCTGCCCATGGCCTTGTCGGCAGCGGCTTCGGATGCGGCGCTGTAGCGTTCACGCGACTGCTGGCAGGCAGCGGACTGGGCCGGGTTGGCCGCAGTGCCACGGCTGGCGGCTCTTTGTTCGCGTTGCTCGGCGCGCTCATCGGCTTGCAGGCGGCGCTGGGCCAGTTCCTGCTCGCGCCGGTCTGCCTTGGCTTGCAGTGCTTCCTGCTCACGGGCACGGTCTTGGGCCAGTTCTTCGTCGGTTTTGCGGCGCTCAATCTCGGTGGCCTTGGCACCGCTGCTGCAGGCGCCATCGGTGTAGCTCACCTTGCCGGTGTTGGCATCAATGCAACGGGTGACTTGGGCCTGGGCCCAGGGTGCCGCCAGCACACAAGCGCACCACAGGGCCAGCAAAGCAGCGGGCTTGTGGTGCGATGGGCGGATTACCGATGTGAGGCGCATGGCAGGGAGGCCTGGGCTTGAAGCTGCCCGTGGCTAGCGCTGGAACTGGCCACCAAACTGGCCCCCGTTGGGACGAGCGGCGGGTGCGCTCGGGCGCGGGCCACCGCCAGAAGGTCGGCCAAAGTTGGAGCCGGTGCCGGGCGCGAGTTGCTGCGCAGGGCGCGATGGCTGGGGCCGGCTGTGGCCATAACCGGGGCGGTTATAGCCGCCACCCGGGGGCCGGTAGTAACCACCGCCTGGGCGGTAATAAGGCCGGCCGCCGCCATAGACATAGGTAGGCGAGCTTTGGATGACCAAGGAGCTGCTGCCGTAGTACGGGTAGCTGTTGTAGCCGTAGCCGCCATAGCCGTAGCCATAGGTGGGCGTGGAATAGGTCGAGTAGGCATCGCCGTAGTACACGCCGTCTGCGGGCGCGACCACGCAGCCGCCCAACAGCAGGGCGCTGGCCACGGTGATGGTCATCGTTGCGAGACGAAGAGTGCGCATGGTGAAAACTCCTTGTAGGCCAGGTCCTGTCATTGCTGCACAGGCCTGGCAGTGGTTCAGCGGCAGGGGCGGCTGGGGGTCAGCACATTGTCACTGCCCGCTGCATTCTGGCGTGCGGCGGCGGCGCATTCTTGCTGGTGTCGGCTTTCGCCAAAGCGGTTGCGGTCACGCTCGCGGTTTTCGCGTTCACGGTTTTGCGACTGGCGCTCCAACTCGCGGCGGCGGTCCTCATCGCGGGAGCGCTGATCACGGTCGCGGTCACGGGCCTGGCGATCACGGTCACGGTCTCGGTCGCGTTGGCGTGCTTCCTGCTCGCGGGCTGCGCGATCGCGGTCGCGGTCACGTTCGCGGTAATAGCGGTCGTCGTTATAGCGGTCCTGCACATAAATGGTTTGTGAAGGTTGCTGGTAGCCATAACCGGTGCCATAGCTGCCGTAGCCTGAATCGCTGTAATAGCCGTCGCTGCCGGTGGCGACACAGCCGGTGGTGAGCAGTGCGCTCACCGCCACGGTGGCAATGCTGAGCAAGTGACGATAATTCATATTCGAGCCTTTCTGGTTGTGTGGTGGCTTGGACGGGCATGGAGGCCATAGGTTCGGCAAGCGCGATTCCCAATGCTAACCGTTACATCCTCAAAACCGCAGACATGGGCCCATCAATGTAAAGACGTTTCGCATGCCACAAGGGTTGACTGCGGAAGTGCCCCCATGCAGTGTTTTGCCAAACTTTACAGAGGCTGCCACGTCGCAAACAGGAGACACCGGGGAGACATCGGTCAGCACCCTGGCAGCCCGTGTGGCAGCAGGTATCGAGAAGTTGCTGCCCTGGCCCGAATTTCCGGGCGATTGATGCAATGCAGCAATTGCTTTCAAGCCCCATGCCTTGGCGCTTATATGCTATTTCAAACCCACTGTGTCGCTATTTTTACAGGACTTGTCCTAATACCGTCGTAGGCCTAGCTAGATAAAAAATCACTGTCACGCTATCGATTTCGGTAATGCATCAGCCAAGCCGCCCACATTACGAGTGGCAGGGTGGCAAAAGCGGGTGCCGGTGGCGATCAACAGACGCTTTTGATGGAGTACGACGCAATGGATAAAAGTATCAAGGCCGCAGTGGCCATGCTGGTGGCGGGTGTGGCAGTGGCTGCCAACGCACAGGAGGTGGTGAAGATCGGTACGATGAGCCCGCTGTCCGGACCTCAGGCCCACTATGGCAAGGACAACGTCACCGGCGTGCGCTTTGCGGTGGAAGACCTCAATGCCCAGGGCGTCACCATCGGCGGCAAGAAGATCAAGTTCGAAGTGGTGGCCGAAGACGATGCGGCCGATCCCAAGCAGGGCACTGCCGCTGCCCAAAAGCTCTGCGATGACAAGGTCGCGGCGGTTGCCGGTATCTTGAACTCGGGCGTGGCCATTCCCTCGTCCAAGATCTTCAATGACTGCGGCGTGCCCTTCATCACCGGCGCTGCCACCAACCCCGAGCTGACCCGCCCCGGCTACCCTGGCGTCTTCCGCATCATTGCCAATGACAACGCACTGGGCGCTGCACTGGCGGGTTATGCGGCCGATACCCTCAAGCTCAAGAACGTGGCTGTGATCGACGACCGCACCGCCTACGGCCAGGGCCTGGCCAATGTGTTCAAGAAGGATGCTGGCGCCAAGGGCGTGAACATTGTGGCCTCCGAGTTCACCAACGACAAGGCCACGGACTTCATGGCCATCCTGACCTCCATCAAGGCCAAGAAGCCCGATGCGATCTTCTATGGCGGCATGGATGCGCAAGCCGGCCCCATGCTGCGCCAGATGGTGCAGCTGGGCATGACCAATGTGAAGTTCTTCGGCGGCGATGGCATCTGTACCGCCGAGCTGGCCAAGCTGGCCACGGGCACCAAGACCTTGGGCAATGTGATCTGCGCCGACGGTGGCGCCTCGCTGGCCAAGATGCCTGGCGGCACGGAATGGAAGAAGCGCTACGACGCCAAGAACCCCGGTGTGTTCCAGGTCTACAGCCCTTACTTCTATGACGCGACCATGCTGATCGTGGACGCGATGAAGCGTGCGGACTCCACCGATCCCAAGAAGTACCTGCCCGAGCTGCGCAAGTCCGAGTACAGCGGCGTGACGGCGAAGATTGCCTTCCAGGAAAACGGCGAGCTCAAGGTACCGCTGTACACCCTGAGCCACTATGTGGGCGGCAAGAAGACGCCTATTGGCGAATAATCAGCCAGCGGCGCGCACAAAACCGCGCTGGATCCGGCGCCAAGAGCCCGCTTAGGCGGGCTTTTTTGCGTGCGTCGCTTCGTGGTTCAAAAGCCACTGCTTGCGCTGCAGGCCGCCGGCATAGCCGGTCAGCGCTGCATTGCTGCCAATCACCCGGTGGCAGGGCAGCACGATGCTGATGGGGTTGGCGCCATTGGCCATGCCCAGCGCGCGCACCGCTGCCGGCCGGCCTATCTGTGCGGCCAGGCTGGCATAGCTGCGTGTACTGCCAGCCGGGATGCCGCGCAGCGCCGCCCAAACCTGGCGCTGAAAATCAGTGCCACCCAGCGCCAGCGCCAGCCCATCGAGCGCCTGCAGCTCACCGTCGAAATAGGCGGTCAGTGCCTCGGCCACCGGCCCTTGCGCGGGTGTACGGGCTTGCATCACCACCTCATCACGCGGGTACTGGCGGCGCATCAGCAGCTGCATGCGCGCTTCGTAACCTTGCCAATCGAGGGCGCGCAGGCGCTGCTGCGCATCGCAAAGCAGCAAGATGGGTCCCAGCGGGCTGGGCATGCGGGTGAGCAGAAAGTTCAGTTGGGCCATGGAGGGGCGGGCGATGGGGGCAGATGGTTGGGGGATGCCGCAGTGTAGAGGCATGGTGCGGGCTGTGCACCAGGCTGTACCAGGCTGCACTGGGTTGGGCCGCGTGCGCTGGGCGGGCAGGGTCGGCAAACATCGATCGATAACAAGTTTCCTGCGCATCAAAAACCAGGGTGACGGTGTTTGTATCCCATCCCTTCTACAATCGGCCGGCGAGCCTGCTGCAGGCTTGGCCAGCAAGGGCAAGACGGCAGCGGCTCAGCGTTATTCTCAGGGCGGGGTGTAATTCCCCACCGGCGGTATCTGGTCCTTAGCGGCCAGGAGCCCGCGAGCGCTTGCAAGGCCTACGGCTGCGCAAGGTCAGCAGATCTGGTGCGATGCCAGAGCCGACGGTTACAGTCCGGATGAAAGAGAATCGCGCAAGCCTTTTGCAGCCCTGCGCTTGTGCGCTGGGTTGTGCAGCAGGCTTGCGCGCGCCCTGATTCAGGTCATTGAAGGACAGCAGAACCATGAATCAGCATTCCAGTATTTCTTACGCCATCAGCAAAGCCTCGCGCCTGGCGATTGTCAGCGCGCAATGGCATTCCGATATCGTGCACCAGGCACGCGATGCGGCCTTGGCCGAACTGGCCCAACAAGGCTGGCACGCCGACCAGATCGACCTCTACGACGTGCCTGGCGCATTCGAGATCCCCTTGTTGCTCAAGCGCCTGGCGCAAAGCGGCCAGTATGCCGGGCTGATGGCCTGCGGCCTGGTGGTCAATGGTGGCATCTACCGCCACGAGTTTGTGACCACGGCGGTGATCGACGGCCTGATGCGCGTGCAGCTGGACAGCGGCGTGCCGGTGTTCTCGGCCGTGTTGACGCCGCGCGACTTCCACGACTCGCAAGAGCACCATGACTTCTTCCACCAGCATTTTGTGAAGAAGGGCGCCGAGCTGGCCCGCGCCTGCGCCACCACGGTGCAGCTGCACCGCAAGCTCGAAGCGCAGCAATTGCAGCAGCTGCAGCCGCAAACGCTGGCGGCCTGAGCACCACCAGGGTCGAGTAAAGGGTTTTCCCTGGATGCCCTAGGGAAAACGCTGTTTTTTGGCACACTGGCGAGCCGCTCTCCACTTTGGAGCAGCGGCTTTTTTCATTGCCATGACCGACTCCGCATCTTTAACCCGCCGCCAGGCCTGGCTGGGCGTTATCGCCCTGGCCATGGGCGCCTTTGTTTTCAACACCACCGAGTTTGTGCCGGTGGGCCTGCTCAGCGACATCGGCGGCAGCTTTGGCATGGGCACCGAGCAGGTGGGTCTGATGCTGACCATCTATGCCTGGATTGTGGCGTTGACCTCGCTGCCCTGCATGCTGATGACCAAGAACGTCGAGCGCCGCAAGCTGCTGATGGGGGTGTTCGCGCTGTTTGTGCTGAGCCATGGGCTGTCGGCCATCGCCTGGAATTACGCCACGCTGCTGATCAGCCGAATCGGCATTGCGCTGGCGCATGCGGTGTTCTGGTCGATTACCGCATCGTTGGCGGTGCGCATTGCGCCCCAGGACAAGCGGACGCAGGCCCTGGGCTTGCTGGCGACTGGCACCACCTTGGCGATGGTGCTGGGCGTGCCTTTGGGGCGCATGGTGGGCGAAGCGCTGGGCTGGCGCACCACCTTCGGCATCATCGGTGTGGTGGCCCTGGGCGTGATGCTGGTGCTGTGGCGCCTGCTGCCCTTGCTGCCAAGCGAGAATGCCGGCTCGCTTAACAGCATTCCGCTGCTGTTCAAGCGCCCGGCGCTGTCGGCCACCTATGCCTTGCTGATTTTGATGGTGACCGCGCAGTTCACCGTCTACAGCTATATCGAGCCGCTGATCCAGCGCGAGGCCGGGCTGAACAACCAGGTCACCACCTGGGTGCTGCTGCTGTACGGCGGCATGGGCGTGGTCGGCAGTATCCTTTTCAGCAGCTATGGCATACGCTGGCCGCGCGGCTTTTTGCTGTCTGCGATGGCGGTGCTGACGGCCTGCCTGTGGCTCTTGCTGCCCAGCACGCGCTGGCCGCCTGCGCTCTACCTCGTCTGCGCCATTTGGGGTGTCACCATGCTGTGCATGGTGCTGCCGCTGCAGGCCAAGGTGCTGCGCCTGGCATCGGATGCCACCGATGTCGGCATGTCCTTGTTCTCAGGCATCTTCAATATCGGCATCGGCGCGGGTGCCTTGCTGGGCAGCCAGATTGGCATGCACGCAGGCCTGTCCTACCTGTGCCCCGTGGGGGGCAGCATTGCGCTGGTGGGGGTGCTCTGGTGCGCTTACGCCGGCTGGAAGTGGCGCAGCAGCTTTGCGCCCGCAGGGGCGGAGGCGCGGATTGTGCCGCACTGAGCGGAAAGCCAGCGCCAGCAAGTCAGCGCTATTCACCTGCCCGGCACCACCTCTGTGCCGGGCATTTTTTTGGCCTATCGGCGCAGGTAGATCCAGGCATCCAGCGCCAGCAGTGCCAACAGGCTGCAGCCCAGCACCGGCAGCAGCCAGCCCAAGGCGACGGCCACCAGCAACAGGGCCAACGCAGCAGCACGCGGCAACTGGCGCCATTGGTGGACCAAGGTCAGCTGGCCATGCAGCCATTCGCGGCTGCGGCCTGGGCGCTTGCGCCACTGCAGCCAGCCGGTCAGCGCCATCGCCACAATGCCGGCGCCCAGCAGCACCAGCAAGGCCTGGTTCAGAACACCCCAGCTGCCCATGTGCAGATCAATGCCCCAGCGCGTGAGCTTGGAGGCCAGCGGGTAGTCGCTAAAGCGGTTGTGGTGCAGCACCTTGCCGGCGGCCAGGTCAATCGCCAGCGCGTCCACTTCAGTGGGCCAGGATCGGTTGATCTCGGTCACCGTCCAGGCTTTGTTGGCGGCGGCCGGTGGCCGAATCTCCAGCTTGGCAGATGCCAGGCCATGCTGGCGGGCGAGTGCCAGGGCGGTGTCAAAGTCTTGGGGTGTGGGTGCCATAGCCGTCATACCGGCCATGGCCATCGGTACGGCCTGGTGCTCTGCATGGTCCGCATGCGGGTCGGCTGGCTGGTGGTGGGCATGCGCGCCAGCGTTGTCCGTGCTTAAGTTGGTATTCAACCTAGGTGTTTGCCAGCCCATTTGCTGCAGTGCCTGGCCAAAATGGCCACCGGCCCAGCGCGACCAGGTCAGGCCCGTGGCCGACAGAAACAGCAGACCGACCAGCAGCCACAAGCCCAGCCCATGGTGCCAGCGGCGCAGCGGCGGCAGCATGCCCTTGTTGGCGGAAGCGCGCTGCGGGCGCGAAAGCCACCACAGCGCCACGCCGCCCAAGCCGGACAGCCAAAGCCAGGAGGCGGCCAGCTCGCTGTAGGTGCGGCCCCATTCACCCATCAGCAGCTGGCGGTGTAGCAGATCGAGCTGTTTGCGCAGCGGCAGCACGCCGCTGGTGCCATAGACCGTCAGGTCGCCCTGCAGGGCCAAGGTGTAAGGGTTCACAAAGAGGCTGCGGTACTCGGAGGTGCCCAGCGCTGCATCGGCCACCATGACGCGGGTGGTGCTGCCGCCATCAGGTGCCGGGCGCACGGCCACCACCGTTGCTGGCGCGGGCAAGCTGTGCAAGGCCGCTTGCACCTGGGCAGACAGCGGCTGTGCCTGGGCTCCGGGCGGATGCGTGGCCTTGAGCGCGCTGCGGTAGAGCTGGTTCTCCAGCTGGGGCGTAACCGCATACAGCAGGCCGGTCGCGGCGGCCACGACGATGAAGGGCGCGACCAGCAGGCCGATATACAGATGCAGTCTGCGGATCAGCAGCTGCCAGGTTTTGCGGGTGGAGGGAGACATCAAAAATCGTGGTTAGCGCATGGCGCGGCGCAGGGCGGCACTGCTCCAGTCCACCGCCATGCTCAGCAACAGCATGGCAATGATGACGGTGCTGGCCTGCGCATAGTGGAACAGTGAGAGCTCGAAATACAGCAACTGGCCCAGGCCGCCAGCGCCGACAAAGCCGAGGATGGCCGCCATGCGGATGTTCATCTCCCAGCGGTACAAGGTGTAGGCCAGCAGCTGCGGTGCGGCCGATGGCAGGGTGCCATAGCAAAAGGCCAGCAGGCGGCTGCTGCCCGCCAGGCGCAGCGCCCGCGCGGGTGCGGCGGGTGCGTTTTGCAAGGCCTCGGCATAGAGCCGGCCCAACACCCCGGCGGTGTGCAGGCCCAAGGCCAGCGCGCCGGCAAACGGGCCCAGGCCCACGGCCAGCACGGTGATCGTCGCCCAGACCAGCTCGGGCACCGAGCGCAGCAGGTTGAGCAGCGCGTTCCAGGGCGCACGCCAGCGCGGCAAGGCCAGCAGCAGCCCGCCGGCCGCCGCCAGCAAGGTGCCGATGATGGAGATGGCCAGGGTCTCCCACACCCCCTGGGCCACCTTGCGCAGCCAGGCCGCGCTCAGGTCGGGCGAGAAAAAGCTTGCCACAAAGCTGCCCATCGATTGCACCGCATCCCGGCTGAAGAGCGCTGACCAGTCGATATTGAGCAGCCAGAAGCTGGCCCACAGACCAGCAGCGCCGAGCAGCAGCAGCGCCGCGCTGCGCCAGCCAAAGGGCAGCGCGCGGGCTGCTGGCGGCGTATCGAGCGCGCGGCGCAGCCACCAAGACAGCAGATCGGCCAGCGCCACCAGCAGCATAAAAGCCAGCAAGATGCTGGCGACTTCGCCGCCGTTGAGCATCTTCATCGCCTGGTCCATCAGCTGGCCCAGGCCGCCCGCGCCAACAAAGCCCATGACCACCGAGGCGCGGATCGCGCATTCCCAGCGGTAGACGCTGTACGACGTAAGCTCCCGCGCCGCCTGCGGCAGCGTGCCATACAGCAGGGCCTGCAAACGGCCTGCGCCGCTGGCGCGCAGCGCGCGGGCGGGGGCCGGGTCGGCGGATTCCAGAATCTCGGCATAGACCTTGGCCAGCATGCCGCCATAGGTGAGGCCCAGGGCCAGTACGCCAGCGGCGGGGCCCAGGCCAAACACCCGCACAAACACCAGCGCCCACACCAGCTCGGGCACGCCACGCAAAATCGTCAACACGCTGCGGGTGATGGGGTTGAGGCTGACCTTTTCGCGCGCAGCGCCGCTGGCCAGGTAGGACAGCGGCAGCGCCAGCAGCAAGGCCAGCGCCATACCGGCAGTGGCGATCGCCAGGGTCTGCAGGCTGGCCTGGCCCAGGTAGGCCAGAAACTCCGGGCTGGTCTCGGGCGGCAAAAACTGGGCCAGAAAACCGCCCACCACTTGGAGGTTGCGGCTGTCAAAAAAAGGGGCCAGCGAAAAGCCCGAGGTCTGCAGCATCGGCCACAGCACGACCACCGCCAACAGCAGCGCGATGAGCCGGCCACGGGCGGCCGGATCGCGGCGCTCCGTGTGGATCGTGTTGGCTGCCATCAGCGGCATGTGATCACTTCGGCCGCAGCGTTGGCTGCCGCCTGCGGCTCGGCGCTGCGCATGCTGGCAAGGGTGGGCAGGGCTGCCGCACTGCCATCGGCATGGGCGTACAAGGCCTGGAGCTGCGACTGGCGCACTTGCGCGGCCGGCAGGTCAAAGGCGATGCGGCCATCGCGGATGCCGACAATGCGCGCAAAGCAACTAAGCGCCAGGTCCACCGCATGCAGGCTGGCCACCAAGGTGGCCTGGCGCGCGGCGGCCTCTTGCACCAGCAGCTGCACGGTGGCCAGCGACAGCGCAGGGTCCAGTGCGGATACCGGCTCATCGGCCAGGATCAAACGGGCCTGCTGGTAGAGCACCCGGGCAATGCCCACGCGCTGCAACTGGCCGCCCGAGAGCTGGTCGCAGCGCGCAAAGATTTTGTCCTCCAACTGCACCCGGGCCAAGGCCTCGCGGGCGCCGGCAATGTCTTGCGGGTAGGCCAAGGAGGCCAGTGCCTTCCACAGCGGCCACTGGCCCAGGCGGCCAGCCAGCACGGCGGTGACCACCCGCTGGCGCAGCGCAATCGGCGCGCTTTGGTGCACGGTGCCGATCAGGCTGCGCAGCGCTTTGAGCTGGCGTGCTGTGGGCGTTGCCGGTGCGCTGGGCAGCGCCTGGCCCAGCACCTGCATGCGGCCGCTGCTGGGCAGGTGCGCAGTGCCGATGGCGGTCAGCAGCGAGGTCTTGCCCGCGCCGGAGGGGCCGATCAGCGCAATGCTCTCGCCCTGCGCGGCGGACAGGCAGATGCCCGAGAGCGCGACAAAACCATTGGCGTGGGTCAGGCCCACATCGTCAAGCACAAAGCTCATGGATCAAACGGTAGAAAACGCTGCAATGACGGCGCTGGCCGGCCCACTGCGAATGGCGCAATGGGCCGGGCCAGTGCCGGGTGGCGATTTACTTGAGCAGGCCAGCGGACTTGGCCGCTGCCTCGGTGCCCGCATAGTTCTCAGGCTGGGTGGGGATGAACTTGGAGGCGCGCTGCAAATCCATCAGGGCCTTGTGCTCGGGCTTGGCCGGGTCCAATGCTAGGAAGGCATCGGTCAGCTTTTTGATGATGGCCGGGTCCAGGTCGCCGCGCACCGTCCAGTTGTAGTCAAAGTAGGTGGGGGTGGTGGCAAACACCCGTACCTTGCTGGGGTCCACCTTCTTGGTCTCGACCAGCTTGTCCCAGACGGAGGTGTTGAGCACCCCGGCTTGGGCCTTGCCGGCAGCCACAAAGGCCACGGTGGCATCATGCGCGCCCGAGTAGGCCACGGTCTTGAAATCCTTCTCGGGGTTCAGGCCGTCTTGCAGCAAAAAGTAGCGCGGCATCAGGCTGCCCGAGGTGGACGAGGGCGCGCCAAAGGCAAAGGTCTTGCCCTTGAGGTCGGCCAGGGTCTGGATGCTGGGGTCGGCGGTGATGAACTTGCTGGTAAAGACCGCGTCTTCAGCGCGCTGCACAATGGGGATGGCCGTGCCATTGGTGCGGATCTTGGCCTGCACATAGGTAAAGCCGCCCAGCCAGGCCAGGTCCAGCTTCTTGGTCGCCAAGGATTCGACCACGGCGGCATAGTCCGTCACGGGGGTGAACACCACCTGCATGCCGGTCGCCTGCGACAGGTACTCGCCCAGCGGCTTGAACTTGCGCTGCAGCTCGGTTGGTGCCTCGTCGGGGATGGCCGATACGCGCAGCACCGCAGGGGTGTCTGCATGCGCGCTGAACGTAGCCAGGCTGGAAAGGGTCAACGCGGCCAGCGAGAGGCCACGCAGCGCCGAGCGGCGAGCGGTAGAGTGGGTCATAGCGTTCCGTTCTTTCAACCACCGCTGTCCGGATACACGGCGGTTTAATAGGCCACGCGGTTGGCGCGCAGCGATAAGAACATGCTCACGATCTCGTTGCGAAGAGACCATCAATACGTTCCCAGGACCAAGGCAGTACACCGACCACCAGACAGGATTCTTGCGTATTTGACAAAACCACCGCTGCCCCTCACGTTCTTTTGGCGCAACAGCCCGGTGCCAGTGCCCACTTGTTCTGCTGGGTAGCAGCGGCGGGGCCCGGTTTTTGTCAGGCCAAGGCCAGCGGCGCAAAGTGGGCCTGCAGCGCCGCCAGGGCCAGCCGCACCCGTGCCGGCAGTGCCTGGCGCCCGGGGGTGAGAGCGGAGATGCGCAGGCTGCCGCAGTCCCAATCGGGTAGCAGGCGCAGCAGCTGGCCGCTGCGCACCTGGTCGGCCACTTCGAGAGAGAACAACCTGGCCAGGCCCAGCCCCTCGCTGCACAGCTGCTGCAGCGCGAATTGCTGGTTGCTGATGATGCGCGGCGTGGTGTGCAGCACCACGGTCTCGCCACTGTTTCTGTGCTGCAGCTCCATGCGGGCGCTGGTGGTTTTGCCGATATTGCGCGCCATCCAGGGCCAGGCTTGCAAGGCCTGCGGTTGCTCGGGCAAGGGCTTGCCTTGGGCCAGTGCGGGGGCGGCACATATCCACCAAGGCAGGGTGCCCAGCGGGCGGGCCACCCAGTTGGAATCGGGCAGCTCGCCCATGCGGATGGCGATGTCCACCCGCTCGGCAACCAGGTCGCGGTGGGCGTCATCCAGCAGCAACTGCAGGCGCAGTTGCGGGTGGGCATGCAGCAAGGGCGCCAGCGCCCGGCCCAGCGGCGCTGCCAGGCCCAGCACCGCCGCAATGCGCAACTCGCCCACGGGCTCGTCGCGCTCGGCATCCAGCTCGGCGCGGGCCTGGCGCGCTGCTTGCAGCATCACGGCGCATTGCGCATAAAAGCGTTGCCCGGCTTCCGACAGGCTGAGCTTGCGCGTGGTGCGGTGCATCAGCGGCAGGCCCGCCTGAGCCTCCAAGTGGCGGATCTGCTGGCTGACGGCCGAGGCACTCATGCCCAGCAGGCGCGCGGCGGCGCTCATCGAGCCTTGCTCGACCACGGTGGCAAAAATGGCCATGCGCTTGAGGTCTTCCATGGGCTGATTATGAAGCTCAGCTTCAAAGAATTGCTTGTAATCGCTGGATTATCAATGCTTCTCTTCAGGACTACGATGCAGTCATGGTGTGGCAAAGGTCTGCCCACCTTTGTCTATCCAAAGGAAACACGATGAAAGTCACCCTGATTGGCGCTACCGGTTTTGTAGGCGCTGCCTTGCTCGATGAACTGCTGCAACGTGGCCACGAAGTGGTGGCCCTGGTGCGCGAACCCGTCAAGCTGGCGCCCCGCCCGCATCTGCAAGTGGTGCCTGGCGATGTGATGGATGCGGCCGTGGTGGAAAAGGCCGCCGCAGGCAGCGATGCCGTGCTGTCTGCCTACAACGCAGGCTGGGCCAACCCGAATATTTACGAGGATTTCCTCCAGGGCTCGCGCGCCATCGTGGCCGGCACCCGGGCAGCGGGTGTGCCGCGCTACCTGGTGGTGGGTGGCGCTGGTAGCCTATTTGTGAACGGCCAGCAGCTGGTGGATTCGCCCGACTTCCCTGCGGCCATCAAGCCCGGTGCCAGCGCGGCCCGCGACATGTACAGCGAGCTGCAAAAGGAAGCGGTGCTGGACTGGAGTGTGCTGAGCCCGCCTGTGGGCTTCCATGGCGGATCGGCCGCGCAAAGCCAGGGCCGCACCGGCCAGTACCGTACCGGCAAGGATGAGCCACTGTGGCAAGCCGATGGCAGCCCCGGTGATATCTCGGCCGCCGATCTGGCGGTGTCGCTGGTCGATGCGCTGGAGCAGCATTGGCACAGCAAGGCGCGCTTCACGGTCGCCTATTGACAGGAAAGGCAGGCGGCAGCTTCAGTCCGCCTGCGCCAGAAAAGCCTGCACGCGGCCGAGCACCTGCTCGGCCATCTCGCGGTGCGGCATATGGTGGGCGCCAGCGATGATCTCGGTTTGGCCGCCAGCGCCCGCCAGGCGTGCAATGCGCTCAGGGTGTGCGGTGCTGCCGTATTCGTCGAGCTCGCCATGGATGGCCAATAGCGGGCATTGCAAGCGGGGCAGCCAGGCATCCACCGTCCAGTCGGCAAAGGCGGGGCTGAGCCAGGTTTGCGTCCAGGCATCCACCACCCAGCGCGCCTTGCTGCCGTGGTACTTGGCCAAGCGCTCCAGCTGCGCCGCGTCCTGGAACAGTGCACGGGCCTCTACGATGCCGGCACGCGTGCGGTCCTCGACAAAGGCCTGTGCGGCGATGGTGACCAGCGCCGTGCAGGCCTGGCCCGCGCCAGCCGCAATGGCCATCCCCATGCCGCCGCCCACGCTGTGGCCCAGCAGCGCAAAGCGCTCCAAGCCCAGCTGCTGGCGCAGGATCGGAAAGTACAGCGCAGCTTCTTCGCCGACAAACTGCGCCGACAGCATGTCCGAACGCGCATCGGATTGGCCAAAACCCAGGCGGTCATAGGCAACGACCTGGCGGCCGGTGGCCTGGGCCAGCTGTGCCGGAAAATCACGCCACAGTGCCACCGATCCCAGCGAATCGTGCATGAGCACCAGAGGCGCTTGCCGGGGCATGGCCGGGGTCCAGGTTTTGGCATACAGCCGGGCTTGTGCGGGCAGGTTGATCCAGTGTTCTCGAGTGATGGGCGGGGCGTCGGTCATGGTCTCTGGTGGCCTCCTGTCAACACCGCATCTTAGAGACTTGTGCCGCGCTTAACCGCCCGCTGGAGACACCACAAAGTTCATCTGCATGCGCGCACGCGCCGGGTCGGTCCAGCGGTAGGGCAGCTCGGCTTCTTGCACCTGCAGCATGGCATCGACCGGCCAGGCCGCCCACCACCAGGCATCGGGGGCCGGATCTTCGGTGGAGATCTGCAACAAAGGCAGGTGCTGCTGGCGAGCCGTCTCGGCAGCCTGCCAGGCGCAATCCTTATGAAAGCCGGGCTCGTCCGCGTTGCACACCACAATCTTGGCCTGCGGAAAAAGGATACGCATGACGCCCCCGGTGGTGTGGTGCTCGGCCAGCACCATGCCCTGGCCGCCATAGCCGGCCTGGCGCAAGGTGCTGGCCATCAGGTCCAGCTGCCAGTTGAGGCGGTCACCCTTGCCCCGCTTGGCATCGCGCAGCGGCGCCAACAGGGCGAGTGACCACACCAGCACCAGCATTCCCAGGCAAGCCAGCAGGTAGCGCCGTCGGCTTTTTCCTGTCTGTGCAATCGCCGGCCAGCGGGCCAGCATGTACAGCGGAAAAATCAGCAGCAAAGGCTGGATCCAGCGACCATCGAACTTGGCCGCGCCCGCAAATGCCATCAGCACCAGGGCCGCAGCCACCAAGGCCATGTAGCGGCCTAGCAAGGGGAGCAGCCAGCTGGGCCGTGGTGTGGCGCTACCGGTCGGGCTTGGCTGGGTGGCGCCTGCGGCTTGGGTCCAGAACCGGCCGCTGCTGAGCCAGGCCAGCAGCAGCCAGGGCACAACCGCCAGCAGCAAAAATGCGACCAGATCGCCCAGGCCCTGGGCCAGACCGCTCAGGTAGGAACTGGTTTGTGCCGGGTGCAGACTGTTCAGGGTAGCGCCGCTGGCGTCTTGCCAATGGTGCAGCACCCACCAGCCATGGGGGGCGACGAGTACGGCGCTCACCAGCGGCGCCAGCCACCAGCCAGGCGAGAACATCGCGCGGCGGGTATCCGAGATACTCAGGCAGGCTGCCAGCATGGCCAGCAGCACCAGCAAATAACTGTACTTGGACAGCATGCCCCAGGCGATGGCCAGGCCCAGGTAGACAAAGCCCATCGGCCGAGGCTGGCGCAACTGGCGCAGCAGCAGCCACCAGGTGGCGAGGATGGCGCAGGTGAGCATGACGGTATGGGTCTGGTCGCGCAGCAACTGCCAGGCCATGCCCGGCAGCCAGGTCAGCCCCGCAGCCGCAAGCCAGGCCTTGCCAGCGGGTAGCACTTGCTGCGCCGCCAGCAGCATAAAGACAAAGCTCAGCGCAATCAGGCAGTTTTTGAGCAGCACCACGGCCAGCGTGCTGGGGCCCAGCACCAGGCCCAGCGCCCATTGCAGCCAGGTGTAGAGCGGCGGCTGGGGGCCATAGCCCAGGGCCAACTGCTGCGACCAGACCAGTTGCTCATTTTGGTCCCAGGACACGCCATGCGAGACCACCAGGCGGCTGGCCAAGAGCAGTAAAAAAAGCACTGCAATCCAGCGCAGGGCTTGGCGATCAACGGTGGGGGACTGGGTAGGGGGCGGGGTCATGCAGTGGGGAAAGAGGCGGCCGTAGCCGCCGAAAAAAACTGCCCGATCATAAAGGGCGGAGGTAAAGCCAGCGCAAAGGCGCATGGGCTGCTTTTCTAAGCCTGGCGGCTGGGCCGCGAAGGCGGCTGCAGGCCCGCAGCCACGATGCGGTGCGCATCGGCCATCGCTGCAGAAAAGGGGCGGCCATGGTGGGCATGGCGATGGCCGTATGCGCTGTCGAGCAGCTCGCGCAGGCGGGCGGTGTGGCGGGTGTGCAGAGGCGCG
The DNA here is from genome assembly GCF_024809975.1 of Comamonas sp. BIGb0152. Lineage (GTDB taxonomy): Bacteria > Pseudomonadota > Gammaproteobacteria > Burkholderiales > Burkholderiaceae_C > Comamonas. Next base: position 314,264 of record NZ_JANUDY010000003.1, on the reverse strand, counting down.
TGCATTGGGCGGTATTTTCTAGAGGCTGGGCAGGCGATTGTCCGGTTCGCAGCAGCGCTGTTGCGACGATGGCGGCAAAGGCTGACAGTGGCACTGCGGCTTGCGAGGTCTGTGCCCCTTGCCGGGCGCACCGGGTGCAACTGGGGCAAGATAGCTGCATGACCACAGTCCCGCTCTCTTTGTCTTGCGTGCCTGGCGATGGCTGGGACCCCGCGCAGACCGGCCATGCCTTGTTCCGCACCCGCCTGGGCGTTTGCGGCATTGCCTGGGGCGCGCAGGCCGTCGTGGCGCTGCGGCTGCCCGAGCCCAGCCCGGAGGGCACGCAGATGCGCTTGTTGGCGCATGCACGCCAGCGCCGCAGCGGCCTGTGGCCGCAAGCCCAGGCCGCCGATGGTTTAAGTGCCCAGGCGCTGCAGGCGGTGGCAGGGGTGCAGTGGCTGCTGGCCGGGCGCCCGCAGGCCAGTGATCCGGACCGCAGCCCACCCTGGCCGGATGCGCCAGCGCCAGTGTTGGGTGATCTTCGCAGCTTGTTGACGTTGAATCGCTGGTCTGAGCGCAGCGGTTTACCGCTGCTCGACGATGTGGTGCTGGATTGGCACGGCGTGCCTGATTTTTCTCGTGCGGTTTACCAGTTGGCGCTGGCCATCGAGCCCGGGCAGACGCGCAGCTATGGCGACCTGGCCCTGCACCTGGGAGGCAAAGGCCTGGCCCGTGCGGTAGGCCAGGCGCTGGGGGCCAACCCCTTTGCACCGGTGGTGCCCTGCCACCGGATCTTGGCGGCGCAGGGCGCGGGTGGTGGCTTCTCGGCCAATGGCGGTACACGCACCAAGCTGCAGCTGCTGGAATGGGAGGGCGCGCCGCTGGGCGATGGCAGCAGCCTGGGGCTGTTTGACTGAGAGCCCGCAGCTGTGCAACAACAAAAAGGGCCGCAACAGCGGCCCTTGGTGCATCGTGGCAATAGCGCGAACCGTCAGACCACGCCTTCGCTGTGCAGCTGCGCAATCTGCGCGGGTGAGCGCCCCATCTCGGCCAGGATCTCATCGGTGTGCTGGCCCATCGCAGGCGGTGGGCGGCGTACCACGGGCGGGGTGGCAGTCAGCCGCATGGGGCTGGCCACGGTGCTGATGCTGCCGATCTGGTCGCCGGCGTCGCGGGGGATCTGCACATGCAGGCCGCGTGCAATCACCTGCTCATCATCAAAAGCCTGGGCGATGTTGTTGATGGGGCCGCAGGGGACGGCCTTGTCTTCGAGCAGCGCAATCCATTCGGCGGTGGTGCGGGTCTTCATCAGCGGGTACATCAGTTCCTGCAAATCCTTGCGGTGGATGATGCGGCCCGAGTTGCGGGTAAAGCGGGCATCCTGCGCCCAGGTCTCGTTGCCGGTGGCGGCGCAAAAGCGTGCAAACTGGCCGTCGTTGCCAATGGCCAGCAGCACATTGCCGTCCTTGCTGGGAAAGTCCTGGTACGGGCCGACGCTGGGGTGGATATTGCCGGCGCGCTGCGGGATCTCGTCGGCATTGAGGTAGCCCACGGCCTGGTTGGCCAGCACGGCCATGCCCACGTCCAGCAGTGCCATGTCGATGTGCTGGCCTTCGCCAGTCCGGTGGCGGGCTTGGAGCGCGGCCAGGATGGAGCAGCAGGAGTAGATGCCGGTGAACACATCGGTCACCGCAACCCCTACCTTGAGCGGGCCGCCGCCGGGTTCGCCATCAGGGTGGCCGGTGATGCTCATCATGCCGCTCATCGCCTGCACCATCAGGTCGTAGCCGGCGCGGGGGGCGTAGGGGCCGGTCTGGCCAAAGCCGGTGACCGAGCAGTAGATCAGGCGCGGGTTGATCTTGCGCAGGCTTTCGTAGTCCAGGCCATAGGCCTTGAGGCCGCCGACCTTGAAGTTCTCGACGACGATGTCGGCGTCCTTGGCCAACTCGACGATCAGTGCCTGGCCCTGGGGCGAGGCCATGTCGATGGTGATGCTGCGCTTGTTGCGGTTGCAGCAGGTGTAGTAGCTGGCCTGCTCGGTCTTGCCGCCGTCATCGGTGTGCAGGTAGGGGGGGCCCCAGTGGCGGGTGTCGTCGCCAGCCTCGGGGCGCTCGACCTTGATCACTTCTGCGCCCAGGTCGCCCAGCATCTGCGCGCACCAGGGGCCGGCCAGCACCCGGGAAAGATCCAGAACTTTGATGCCGTCCAGCGGCGCGATGGGTGCGGTCATGGTGTCTCCAAATTTGATAGCTGCCCATGCATATGCAACAGGCGCTGCAGCAAGAAATTTCTGCAAAACTCGCCGATGGTACGTGCCGCCTTATGGTGGCGCCATTCGCATCCGGCAAGGGGGTGGTTAAGCGATCACAAAACACCACAACCCACCCACGCAGCGTCTGCGGTGAAGTGGGTTGTGGGGGGGCATGCAGCGGGCGCTGCAGGCCGTAGAGGCAGCTTGCCTTTTAGTTAGCGAACGCGGCGATGCCGGTCTGGGCGCGGCCCAGGATCAGCGCATGCACATCGTGCGTGCCTTCGTAGGTGTTCACCACTTCCAGGTTCACCAGGTGGCGTGCCACACCAAACTCGTCGCTGATGCCGTTGCCGCCCATCATGTCGCGCGCCAGGCGGGCAATGTCCAGCGACTTGCCGCAGTTGTTGCGCTTGATCAGCGAGGTGATCTCGATCACGTTCTGGTGCTCGTCCTTCATGCGGCCCACGCGCAGTGCCGCTTGCAGGCCCAAGGTGATCTCGGTCTGCATATCGGCCAGCTTTTTCTGGATCAGCTGGTTGGCAGCCAGTGGGCGGCCAAACTGCTTGCGGTCCATCGTGTACTGGCGGGCGGTGTGCCAGCAGAACTCGGCCGCACCCATCGCGCCCCAGGCAATGCCAAAGCGGGCGCTGTTCAGGCAGGTGAAGGGGCCCTTCAAACCACGCACTTCGGGGAAAGCGTTTTCTTCCGGCACAAACACATCGTCCATGACGATTTCGCCGGTGATCGAGGCGCGCAGGCCCACCTTGCCGTGGATGGCGGGGGCCGAAAGGCCCTTCATGCCCTTTTCCAGCACAAAGCCGCGAATCTGGCCGACGGCGCCGCCTTCTGACACCTCTTTGGCCCAGACCACAAACACATCGGCGATGGGGCTGTTGGTGATCCACATCTTGCTGCCCTTGAGCTTGTAGCCGCCGTCCACCTTGTAAGCGCGGGTGGCCATGCTGCCAGGGTCAGAGCCGTGGTCAGGCTCGGTCAGGCCAAAGCAGCCAATGAACTCGCCCGACGCCAGCTTGGGCAGGTACTTTTGCTTTTGCGCTTCGGTGCCGAACTCATTGATCGGCACCATCACCAAGGAGGACTGCACCGAGGCCATCGAGCGGTAGCCAGAATCGATGTACTCGATCTCGCGCGCCACCAGGCCGTAGCTCACGTAGTTCAGGCCGGCGCCGCCGTATTCGGTGGGGATGGTGGGGCCCAGCAGGCCCAGCTCGCCCATCTCACGGAAGATGCTGGTGTCCACCGACTCCTTGCGGAACATCTCTTGCACGCGGGGTGCGAGCTTGTCGCGGCAGTAGGCGCGCGACGCGTCGCGGATCATGCGCTCGTCTTCGCTCAGTTGCTCGTCGAGGTGGAAGGGATCTTCCCAGGTGAATTGGGCCATGTCTGCTCCTTGGATCTTTGCTCGCTGATTGGAAGGCAGGCTGACGCGGATGCGCGAAGCCCTGCCTAAACAGCCGCCATGGTAGGCCGGCGGCGGCACAGGGGCAAACGATTGTTTATCATCCAGATATGCTCATTACGCATTTATAAGCTGTTTGTCGACCTGCCTTCCCCTAGAAGTTGCAGGTGACGGCATGCGTCACCTGGGAGACAAGATATGCGCCGAATGATTCCGTCCACCCAAGCCCTGGCCTGCTTTGAGGCCGCCGCCCGCCACGAGAGCTATACCCGCGCCGCCCAGGAGCTGGCGCTAACGCAAAGCGCCGTCTCGCGCCAGATCATTGCGTTGGAAGAGCAGTTGGGCGTGCAGCTGTTCAAGCGCTCGCGCCACGGCATGGTGCTGACCGTGGCGGGCCACCAGTACAGCCAGCAGGTGGCGCAATGGCTGCAGGGCATTGAGCGTGGCACGCTGGACATCATGGCCCACCAGGGTGCGGGCGGCGCGATCAGCATTGCGGCGGTGCCGACCTTTGCTACCCGCTGGTTGCTGCCGCGCCTGCCGCAGTTTTTGCAGCAGCACCCGGGGGTGGTGGTGCATATCGATGTGCAAACCCGGCCCTTTGCCTTTGCCGAGCGCCTGGTGGATGCCGCCATCTATGCCGGCACGGCCGAGCAGGCACGCCAGTGGCCGGGCACCCAGGCCACCTGGTTGATGGACGAGCTGATCGTGCCCGTCTGCAGCCCCCGCCTGCTGGAGGGCGCCACCCAGCGCGGGCGCGGCCGCGCTTACCTGACGGTATCGCCCCCGGTGCTGGCCCAGCTGCCGCTACTGCAGCAAAGCACCCGCCCTGATGGCTGGCGCAAATGGTTTGATGCGGCGGGTGTGGAGGCGCCCCATGCACTCGACGGGCCGCGCTATGAGCTGTTCTCCATGCTGGCGGTGGCTGCCGCTGCAGGCATGGGCGTGGCGCTGATCCCGCCGATGCTGATCCAGGACGAACTGGCCCGGGGCGAACTGGTGGTTGCCTGCGACCAGCCTTTGAAAGGCAGCCGCGCCTACTACTGGATGACCCCGCTGGCGACCGAGCCCATGCCCGCCCAGCCGGCACTGCAGGCCTTTGGCAACTGGCTCAAGGGCCGGGCAGCAGGCTCAGCCGTTACCGCATAAGGGTAAGTGCTGCACTGCAACAGGCCCTGGGCATCACTACAATCTAAAAATTACCTTTGCGGTAAAAACCCATAACGCCAGCCGTTGGCGAGAGACACAGGAGATCCGCGTGCCGGAAAAGACCCCAGGAACAACCACCGCTTCCGAGCGCGTCGTCAAGAAATACCCCAACCGCCGTCTGTACGACACCCAGACCTCCGCCTACATCACCCTGGCCGAGGTCAAGGCCTTGGTGATGCAAAACGAGCCCATCGTCGTCAAGGATGCCAAAACCGGCGAGGATCTGACGCGCAGCATCCTGCTGCAAATCATCCTGGACGAGGAGGCAGGCGGCGCGCCGATGTTCACCGAGGCCATGCTGGTCAACATCATCCGCTTCTACGGCCATGCCATGCAGGGCTTTATGGGCTCCTACCTGGAGCGCAATGTGCAGATGTTTACGGAGATGCAGGGCCGCTTTGCCGACCAGATGAAGGGCGCCACGCCCGAAATGTGGCGCAACTTCCTGGGCGGCGTTCCCGGCATGCCCGATATCTCCGGTGGCAACTACCAGGCCCAGTCGCAGCAGTTCTTCCAGCAAATGCAAGAGCAGATGCAAAAGCAGACCGAGCAGATGCTGACGGCCTTTGGGATCAAGCGGCCCTGACTTGCACGGTGCCAAGGCGCCAGGCTTGCAAAAGCCGGCGCCTTTTTGTCGTCTGATACCTGGCCTGGCACGGAATAGCGGGCCCGCGCTGCGCTTGGCTTGCAGCGCGGTGCTGGAGAGTTGGCACAGGTCTATATCCCAGGGGGCGAGGCGTCGGGAGCGCCTGCTTTAAAATACCGCCCAGATTAGTTGCCAGGCTCTCCTGCAAAAAAATGAATACCGATACCCACGCCGCCATTGCCACGTCCCCTGCCAACAAAGTCCCCAAGGTGGGCTTTGTCAGTTTGGGCTGCCCGAAGGCTTTGACCGATAGCGAGCTGATCCTGACGCAGCTGAGCGCCGAGGGCTACCAGACCTCCAAGACCTTTGAAGGCGCTGACCTGGTGATCGTCAACACCTGCGGCTTTATTGACGATGCCGTGCGCGAAAGCCTGGACACGATTGGTGAGGCGCTGGCCGAGAACGGCAAGGTGATCGTGACCGGTTGTCTGGGTGCCAAGACGGGTGCCGACGGCGGCAATATGGTCAAGCAGATGCACCCCAGTGTGCTGGCGGTGACGGGCCCCCACGCCACGCAAGAGGTGATGGACGCGGTCCACACCAACCTGCCCAAGCCGCATGACCCGTTTATCGACCTGGTGCCCGGCAGCTTTGGCGAGGCGGGCATCAAGCTCACCCCCAAGCACTATGCCTACCTGAAGATTTCGGAAGGCTGCAACCACCGCTGCACCTTCTGCATCATCCCCTCGATGCGCGGTGACCTGGTCAGCCGCCCGATTGGCGATGTGCTCAAGGAAGCCAAGGCGCTGTTTGCTGGTGGCGTCAAAGAGCTGCTGGTGATCAGCCAGGACACCTCCGCCTATGGCGTGGATGTGAAATACCGCACGGGCTTTTGGGACGGCAAGCCGGTGAAGACCCGCATGCTGGAGCTGGTCGAGGCTCTGGGCGAGCTGGCCAAGCCTTATGGCGCCTGGGTGCGTTTGCACTATGTCTACCCTTACCCAACCGTTGACGCCATTTTGCCGCTGATGGCCCAGGGCCTGGTGTTGCCGTACCTGGATGTGCCCCTGCAGCACAGCCACCCCGATGTGCTCAAGCGCATGAAGCGCCCGGCCAGCGGTGAGCGCAATCTGGAGCGCATCCGCGAATGGCGCGCGATCTGCCCTGAGCTGGTGATCCGCTCGACCTTTATTGCGGGCTTCCCTGGCGAGACCGAAGAAGAATTTGCCCACCTGCTGGACTTTATCCGCGAGGCGGAGATTGACCGCGCCGGCTGCTTTGCCTATAGCCCGGTCGAAGGCGCCACCGCCAACGAACTGCCCGGCATGCTGCCCGCGGATGTGCGCGAAGCGCGCCGTGCCCGCTTTATGGAGGTGGCCGAAGAGGTCTCCGCCAAGCGCCTGGAGCGCCGTGTGGGCCAGACCATGCAGGTGCTGGTGGACAAGGCGATCGGCCTGGGCAAGAAGGGCGGCATTGCCCGCACCTATGCCGATGCGCCCGAGATTGATGGCGTTGTGCACCTGCTGCCGCCCGAGAAGCTCAGCAAGACCTACAAGGTTGGCGAGCTGATCAAGGTGCGCATTGTGCGCAGCCAGGGCCATGACCTGGTGGGCGTGCCCGTTTAAACGCTCAACCTTATCCAAAACAAAGGGGCCTTGCTGGATCAGCAGGCCCCTTTTCTGTGGTCTGCGCGCTTTTGCTGTGCGCGCCTACTCGACCTGCAGGCCGACCAGCTCGGGGAAATCCACCGGGTACTGCGGCTGCATGTCCAGCAGGCAGTGGTTGAGCAAGGTGTTGACCATCAGGTTGCGGTGCAGTTTGTTGTCCGATGGCACCACATACCAGGGCGCATGCGTGGTGGAGGTGGCTTCCAGCAGGTCTTCGTAGGCCTGCTGGTAGGCATCCCACTGCTGGCGCACGGCCAGGTCGTCCATGCTGAACTTCCAGCGTTTTTCCGGTACATCGATGCGCTCTTGCAGGCGCGTGCGCTGCTCGTCCTTGCTGATGTGCAGCATGCACTTGAGGACGGTGGTGCCGTTCTCGGTCAGCAGGCGCTCGAAATCATTGATCTGCGCATAGCGCTGCTTGGCCACCTGGCGGGTGATCCAGCCATTGACCAGCGGCACCAGCACATCCTCGTAGTGGCTGCGGTTCCAGACGCCGACCTCGCCCTTGGCTGGCACGACTGCATGGCAACGCCAGAGGTAGTCGTGCGAAAGCTCTTCCTTGCTGGGGCTTTTGAACGTGGCCATGCGCACGCCCTGGGGACTGGTGCTTTTGAAAACGCCGCGCACGGTGCCGTCCTTGCCGCTGGTGTCCGTGCCCTGCAGCACCAGCAGTACCGAGCGCTTGTTCTCGCCTTGCAGCGGGCGCAGCAGCTGGGCCAGCTGTTTGTTGAGCATCTTCAGGTCTTTTTCCTGGGCCTTGATGCTGCCGTGCGTAAAGGGGGTGGCGGCCGGGTCGTAGTCGGCCAGATGGACAGCGCCTTTGATGGGCACGCGGTAGTTCTGGGGATTGGGCATAAATGGCGATGTGGATGGACATGCAAGCGAAGCGCAGGCCATGATTTCAGCTTTTGGCGGGCTTGTCACCTTGTCGCGGCGTCTTTAAGGGATTCCTTCGCTGTTTATTCAGACCATTTTGCGGATGGGGCGCTTCTTCCAGATGGCCTGGTAGTACCAGGTCTGCAGCGCCAAGGTCAGGCCGTAGGAGACGGGGAAGGCCATCCAGATGCCCACCAGGCCGAAGTGGCGGCTGAACAGCCAGGCCAGCGGCAGCTCCAAGATGGCAATCACGCCAATGGTGATCAAGGTGGGGACCAGCACATCGCCGCTGGCCCGCATCAGCGCGGCGAGCGAGGCAAAGGCGCCAAACAGCAGGCCGCTCCACAGCACAATGCGCAGCAGCTCCACGGCCACATGCAGCACCTCGGGCTCGGTGATAAAGATGGACAGCAGCGGCTGGGCAAAAATACTGCCCAGCAAGGCAGTGGCGCCACCGATGACCATGTTGATCTGCAAGGCGGTGCGGGCAATGGCGGGCAGGCGCTCGCTGCGGCCGGCACCAATCGATTGGGCGGCCAGGATGGAGGCGGTGATGGCCACCGAGATCAGCGGAAACTGTGCAAAGGCATTGATCTGGTTGACGGCACCGTAGGCCGCCGTGGCGTCCGAGCCAAAGCCGTTGATCAGCGACAGCACTACCAAGCCGGCCAGCGAGGTGGCAATCATCAGCACGCCCGTGGGGATGCCCACGCGCAGCACGGCGCGCAGCAGGGCCCAGTCCGGTCGCATGGCGCGCAGCAAGGCGCGGTTGGGTGCCAGCACGCTGCGCTTGCGGCGCAGCTGCAGGCCCAGCCAGGTGAGGGCGATGCTAAAACCAAGGATCATCGACACCCCGGCGCTGGCCACGCCCAGGCGCGGCAGGCCGCCCCAGCCAGCAATCAGCGCCGGGGTGCTGACCAGGCCGATGCCGGTGGACACAATCAGCGACCACATGGGCGTGAGGGTGTCACCCACCCCGCGCAGCAGCGAGGTGGCGAGCAAGAAGATAAACAGCCCCGGCATGCCCAGCAGCACGATGCGCGAGTACACCGTGGCTTGCTCCAGAATGTCGGCCGGTGTGCCCAGCATGCGCATGATGGGCTGGGTAAACAGCCCGCCAAACAATGCCACCGCTGTGCCCATGACCAGGCCAGCCAGCAAGGTGGTGCCGGCGATGGCCCGCACCTTGTCGGGCTGGCCCGCGCCCCAGGCCTGGCCGATGAGCACCGAGGCGCCCGCACCCAGGCCAATGACAAAGGCGATGAAGACAAACATCACCGGAAAGAAGGCGGCCACGGCGGCCAGGGCCTTGACCCCCATCATCTGGCCCAGAAACATGCTGTTGAGCGTGCCTGAGAGCGACTGCAGGATATTGGACAGCAGCATGGGGCCCAGAAACACCATGAAGACCTGCCACAAAGGGCGAGCCGCGCTGGCCGGGTGTGCGGCCTGGGTGGAGAGAGGTGGCGATGACATGGCAAGAGGAGGTGGTGGTGCGCTGGGCCGGCAGTCGGGTGGGATCAAGCGGCCCAGATCGGGCGGCTGAGCTGGTGCAGATAGGCTTGCACATCGTCAGGCCAGGCCTGGGTTTGCAGCAAGAAGGCCGATTGCTTGTGGGCAAACAAGGCGCGGCAGGCTTCGTCGAAACCAGGCAGATCGCCGGCCATGGCCTGCATGAACTGGTAGGTGGCCTCGGTGGCGGCACGTTGCGAGTCTTGCTGGGCATGCGCATTGCGGGCATCATCGATGAGCCGGCGCAGCGCAGCGGAGGCCCCGCCGGGCTGGCGGTTGAGCCAATCCCAATGGCGCGGCAGCAAGGTGACTTCGCGCGACACCACCCCCAATTTGGGGCGTCCTACCGCGCGGGTGCTGCGGCTGCGCGAGGGCGATTCGGGCAGCGCTGCAGCCGTTTCCTCGGGGGCGGTGCCCGGCGTGTGGGGCGGCAGCGGCGCGGCGGGCAATTCCGCGCGCCAGTTCAGGTCCAGGCGCAGGCCGGAGAGGTCGTCAAACACCCACAGCGGGGTGTGACTGCCAGTGGGGTGCAGCTCATCGTGGTTTTGCAGGTAGCGCAGCACCGTCAAACGGTCGGCTTGCAGCAGGCGCTGGGGTCCCTGAAAAATGGTCAAGCGGCTGGTCAATGTCTCGGTACTCATGGTCAGGCATGGCTGGTTTTATAGCGATCCTGGCATTTTACCGGGGCAAAAATAAAAGGCTATTTTTAATGGGTAAAAATATGTTTCAGCGGCTGCGGGGCGGGAGAGGGCCTGGCGGCCTTGTCATGGCTGGGCGCGCTGACCACAAAAAAACCTCCAGCGCGGGGCATGGAGGTTTGCTTGCGTTGGGCGGGTTGCCCTGGCATTACACGCGCTTGCGGTATTCAGCAGTGCGGGTGTCGATTTCGATCTTGTCTTCCTGGCTCACAAACAGGGGCACAGAGATTTCAAAACCGGTAGCGATCTTGGCGGGCTTGAGCACCTTGCCGGAGGTGTCACCCTTGACGGCTGGCTCGGTCCAGGTGATTTCGCGCACGATGGTGGTGGGCAGTTCGACCGAGATGGCCTTGCCGTCATAGAACACCACTTCAGCGGTCATGCCGTCTTCGAGGTAGTTCAGTGCGTCAGCCATGTTTTCGGCTTCCACTTCGTACTGGTTGAATTCGGGGTCCATCCACACGTACATGGGGTCTGCGAAGTAGGAGTACGTGCAGTCCTTCTTTTCCAGGATCACGTTGTCGATCTTGTCGTCGGCCTTGAACACGTTTTCCGTGCCGAAGTTGCCGATCAGGCTCTTGAGCTTCATGCGGACGGTAGCAGCGCCACGGCCGCCACGTGCGTATTCGGTCTTCAGAACGATCATCGGGTCTTTGCCGAACATGATCACGTTGCCAGCGCGGATTTCTTGAGCGATTTTCATAGCAGTAAGTGCCTGTGTTGGGGCCGCTCAAACTACTACGGGCGGCGCGCAAGTGTCGTTGTTTGACTGGCTGTGCTGCGCCGTAGCATGTTCCGCGGCGTTGTGCGCATCCGTCAACTGCTGCCTGGCGGCGCAAGGTGCGCGGATAAGCGCAAAGACTACTATTCTAACCTTTTTCGCCCGCAAATGCCATCAGCTGTTCGGCAAGGCTGGGCTGGGCAAGCAGAGTGTTGCGCGCGGCCCGCACGCACTGGGCCCATTGCTGCAACTCGGTCGCTGTAACTGCAGGCCATGCTACTGCGCTGCCATCAGGCCTGGGAATGCCATTCCAGGCTGCATGGGCTTGGCGCAGGCTGGCGGGTGCATTCAGCCAGTCCAAAAAGGCTTCTAGCTTGGCATGGTGGGCGTTGTCGTCCTGCGGGTAGATGTGCCAGACAAAGGGCTGGCCGGCCCAGAGGGCGCGCACCAGCGAATCCTCGCCGCGCACAAAATTGAGGTCGCTGGCCCAGAGCATCTCGTCAAATGCCGGCTGGCTGCAGGTGCCCAGCAGATGCACATGGGTGGGCATGGGCTGCGGCAGCAGTTGCTGCACCAAGGCGGTGGCGCGGCCAGGGGTGACCAGCCATTGCGTACCCGGGCCGGCGCTGGCAAAGGCTTGCAAAAACGCTGGTGGCTCGTAGCAAAAGAGCGAGAAGACCTGGTCGCTGTTTTGCAGGCCATGCCGCGCGCGCCAGGCATTGCGGCTAAAGCTTGCCTGGCGCTGGGGTAGATCGGCCTCGCGCAGCAGGCCGCCCGTGTCGCTGCTGAAGCCGGGGTAGAAAAACCAGCGCGTCAGCCCTGCTGCGGGGCCACTCATCAGCCGCGATGGCAGGCGGTGGCAGCGCGCCACATAGTCTTCGGCCGACAGGTATTCCAGATTGATCCAGACGCTGGGGCGCTGGTGGTGCGCGCGTTCGGCCAGCGCTTGCTGAAAAGCGGCCGGAATCTCGCAGCCAAAGGCTTCGATGACCACATCGCCCACGCCACCGGCAGGCGCTTGGGTGGGCCAGGCGTGCAGCGTTACGCCGAGCGCTCCTTGCGGCGCCATCCAAGTCAGCGCTTGGCCATCGTCCACCCACAGGCGCACCTGGCAGCCGCGCTGGGCCAAGTCCGCAGCCAGGCGCCAGCACACGCCGATATCGCCAAAATTGTCGATCACCTGGCAAAAAATATCCCAGACCTGGGGGGGAGGCGAAGGCGTGGCGGAGGGCGGGGTGGGGGAGTGGGTCATCACGGGGGCGATGATAGTGCAGTCCCGGGCGTCACCGCATGGGCGGCTGTACTGGGCCACAATAGCTTTCAGTCGATGAAGGATGGAGACAGACATGAATCCCAACACTGCAACCCCCGGGCCCATGGCTTTGCAAGGCGTCAAGGTGGTCGAGATGGGCCAGCTGATTGCCGGGCCGTTTTGTGGCAAGACCCTGGGCGAGTTTGGTGCCGAGGTGCTGAAGATCGAAGCCACGGTCAGCGGTGACCCGCTGCGCAACTGGCGACTGCTGAAAGACGGCACCTCGGTGTGGTGGCAGGTGCAGTCGCGCAACAAACAATCGCTGGCGCTGGATCTGCGCCAAAAAGAGGCGCAGGACATTGCCCGCCAGTTGATTGCCCAGGCCGATGTGCTGGTGGAGAACTTCCGCCCCGGCACCCTGGAGGGCTGGGGCATGTCGCCTGAAGAGCTGCATGCGATCAACCCGGGTCTGGTGATGCTGCGTATCTCAGGCTACGGGCAAACCGGCCCTTACCGCGATCTGCCAGGCTTTGGCGTGATTGGCGAGGCCATGGGCGGCCTGCGCCATTTGACGGCCGAGCCCGGGCGGGTGCCGGTGCGCGTGGGGGTGTCGATTGGCGACACCTTGGCGGCACTGCATGGCGTGATTGGCGTGATGATGGCGCTTTACCACCGCAAGGTGAATGGCGGCACGGGCCAGGTCATCGATGTGGCCTTGCATGAAGCGGTCTTCAATGTGATGGAAAGCCTGATCCCCGAGTACAGCGCCTTTGGCGTGGTGCGCGAGGCCGCCGGTAGCGCCTTGCCGGGCATTGCCCCATCGAACGCCTATGCCTGCCAGGATGGCTGGGTGCTGGTGGCCGGCAATGGCGACAGCATCTTCAAACGCTTGATGGACACCATTGGCCGGCCGGACCTGGGCCAGGCGCCGGACCTGGCGGGCAATGCCGGCCGGGTGGCGCGTATTGAAGAGATCGATGCGGCCATCAGCGCCTGGACGCAGCCGCGCGCCATTGCGCAGGTGATGGATGCGCTGGCTGCTGCCAGGGTGCCGGCTGGCAAGGTCTACACGGCCAAGGACATCAGCGAGGACCCGCACTACCGCGCGCGCCAGATGATCGTGCCGCAAACCACGCGCGATGGCCATACGCTGGAGGTGCCGGGCATCGTGCCCAAGCTGTCGGCCACCCCAGGCACGATCCGCAGCAGCGCGCCCCACCTGGGCGACGACACCGATACGGTGCTGCAGGGCCTGGGGCTGAGCGCCACGCAGATTGCGGCGTTGCGTGAACGCGGCATTGTGCAGTGATGGACTGCGGCGGATAGGCCAGTTCGCTGTGGGCGGGGCGAACGCATAAGACAATAGCGCCATGGCCACGCACGTGCACTCTCCCGAACTCCTTGCCCAGGTGGCTGGCTTGCCAGCCATGCCTGGGGTCTACCGCTACTTCGATGCCAGCGACGCCTTGCTGTATGTGGGCAAGGCCATCAACCTCAAGCGCCGGGTGTCGAGCTATTTCCAAAAAGACCATGGCGGCACCCGCATTGGCCACATGGTGGGCAAGATCGTGCGCATGGAAACCACGGTGGTGCGCTCCGAGGCCGAGGCCCTGCTGCTGGAAAACAACCTCATCAAGACCCAGCACCCGAAATACAACATTCTTTTTCGGGATGACAAGAGCTATCCGTACCTGAAGATCAGTGGCATGGCCATCCACGATGGCGACCTGCGCACGCCGCCCAGCCAGTGCTACCCGCGCGTGGCCTATTACCGGGGCGCAACCGACAAGCGCCAGCGCTATTTCGGGCCCTACCCGAATGCCTGGGCGGTCAAAGAGACCATCCAACTGCTGCAAAAGGTGTTTCGCCTGCGTACCTGCGAGGATAGCATCTTCAGCAACCGCACCAGGCCTTGCCTGCTGTACCAAATCAAGCGCTGTAGCGGCCCCTGTGTGGACCACATCAGCCCGGAAGACTATGCCGCCGATGTCGCCCATGCCGAAGCCATGCTGCGCGGCGAGACCGACACCCTGCTCAAAGCGCTGGAGTCGCGCATGATGGCGCACTCGGACAAGCTGGAGTTTGAGCAGGCGGCCGACATCCGCAACCAGATCAAGGCGCTGGCGAGCATGCTGCACCAGCAGAGCATCGAGACCATCGATGACCGCGATGTGGACATGCTTGCCGTGCAGGTGCAAGGCGGCAAGGCCTGCGTCAACCTGGCCATGGTGCGGGGCGGGCGGCATCTGGGGGACCGCGCCTATTTCCCGGTGCATGTGGAAGACAGTGCCGCCATTGCCAGCATGGAAGAAGCCGAAGATGCCGCGGACCAGGAGGCAGGCCAGCCCGGTACGGTGCTGCCCGCCAAAACGGTGGAGCAGCGCGTGCTGGAGGCCTTTGTGGCTCAGCACTATTTGCAGGTGGCGCCCCCGCCGGTACTGGTCGTGAGCGTGGCGTTGGAGCCCGCCTTGCTGGAGGCTTTGTCGCAGCAGACCGGCACACGCATTGCAGCCGTGTCGCAGCCGCGCGAGGAGCGCCGCGTGTGGCTGGAGATGGCGCAAAAGAATGCCCAATTGCAGCTGGCCCGCCTGCTGGCCGAAGAGGGCTCGCAGCAGGCGCGTACGCGCGCCTTGGTGGAGGCGCTGGATTTGCCGCAAGATGATATCGACCAGCTGACCATCGAGTGCTTCGACATCTCGCACACCGCCGGGGAGAACACCCAGGCGTCTTGCGTCGTGTTCCACCACCACAAGATGCAGAGCAGCGAATACCGGCGCTACAAGATCGAGGGCATTACCGGCGGCGACGACTATGCCGCCATGCGCCAGGTGCTCACGCGGCGCTACAGCAAAGTGGCCGAGGCCCAGCGCGATGCTGGTGGCGCCGAGCTGGGCAAGGGCGCAGCCCGGCTGCCCGATATCGTGCTGATTGATGGCGGCAAAGGCCAGGTGGGTGTGGCCCGTGAGGTGTTCACGGCGCTGGGGCTGGACCTGTCACGCATTGTGGGCGTGGAAAAAGGTGAGGGCCGCAAGGTGGGGCTGGAAGAGCTGGTGTTCTGCGACGGTCGCGACAAGGTCTACTTAGGCCGGGACTCGGCCGCGCTGATGCTGGTGGCGCAGATTCGCGATGAGGCGCACCGCTTTGCCATCACTGGCATGCGTGCTGCGCGGGCCAAGGTGCGCGTGGGTGGCAGTCGGCTCGAAGACATTCCCGGCGTGGGGCCCAAAAAACGTGCGCGCCTGTTGCAGCGTTTTGGTGGTGTGCGCGGCGTCGAAGATGCCGGGGTCGACGACCTGATGACCGTGGACGGCATCTCTGCCGCATTGGCGCAGGACATCTACAAGGCCCTGCATTGATGGAGTGGTAACGGCCATGCCGCAATGGTCGCGCAGGCAATAGTGCGGTTCACTGAATTTGCACGGTTGCGTGCCACAATAGCCCCATGTTCTTTACGATCCCCACCATCATGACCTGGACGCGCATCGTCGCGATCCCGCTCATCATCGGCGTGTACTACTCGCCTCTTGATATGGCCACCAAAAACCTGTGGGCCACCGTCATGTTCGTGGTGTTCGCCTTCACCGATTGGCTCGATGGTTTTTTGGCGCGTAAGCTCAACCAAACCTCGTCCTTTGGCGCTTTTCTCGATCCCGTCGCTGACAAGTTCCTGGTCTGCGCGTCGCTGCTGGTGCTGGTGTACCTGCAACGCGCCGATGTGTTTGTCGCGCTGATCATCATTGGCCGCGAGATCGCCATCTCGGCACTGCGCGAGTGGATGGCCCGCATTGGGGCCAGCAAAAGCGTGGCGGTGCACATGGTGGGCAAGCTGAAAACCACCGTGCAAATGGTGGCCATTCCGTTTTTGCTTTACGACGGCAAGGTCGCCGGAATCGATACCGGCATCTGGGGCACCTGGCTGATTTGGGGTGCGGCGGTGCTTACCGTTTGGTCCATGGTCTACTACCTGCAAAAAGCGCTGCCAGAGATCCGGGCTAGGGTTGATTCCTAGTCCATGGCGCGGACTTTGCGCTAGACTTCATCGCGTCTGTACCTGCAAAAAGGGCTGCAAAGCCCGTCTTGCTTGGCTTTTGTCCAGAAAAGTACAGGCTGGTCAGTGAAAAAATGTGATTTTTTTGCTGGCGTGTCCTGAAATACCGTCTAGAATTCATCTCGTTCCAGAGGCACTGGATGCGAGATGAAAATTTCGTGCCAGTGGTGTTGTTTTTGAATCTGTGACAGTTGTACTGAGTACAAACTGCTCATAATGAGACGAAACATATACTTCCTTAACTCTCTTGATGAATAGAGGCTGCTTGTGAATAAAACTGAACTCATTGAGCACATTGCTAACAATGCTGATATTTCCAAGGCTGCTGCCGCTCGCGCGCTGGAGTCCACCATTGATGCAGTGAAGAAAACCTTGAAAAAAGGTGGTACAGTCTCTCTGGTAGGTTTTGGTACCTTTGCTGTTGGCAAGCGTGCAGCACGCACCGGTCGTAATCCACGTACCGGCGATGCCATCAAGATCAAGGCCGCCAAGGTGCCTAAGTTCCGTCCAGGCAAAGCATTGAAAGATGCGCTGAACTAATTTCGGTTATCAGGTGGGGTGCTTAGCTCAGTTGGTAGAGCGGCGCCCTTACAAGGCGTAGGTCGGCGGTTCGACCCCGTCAGCACCCACCAAACAATAACCAAGAAAATCAACCCCTTAGAGCGATCTAAGGGGTTTTTTCTTTGCCTAACTGCACTTCCCGTCCAGGGGTGTGGTGAGGATGGAAGTTTCACCGCTTGGTGAATGGGCGCTAACTGAATCCGGCTGGTGCAGTGGTACTTCCATGCCCATGCACCACCGTTTGTGTTTAAGCTAAGCCTCTTGGCGCGGACAGTATGCACGCGGCAGGGCTTGCTGGAGCTGTAGTTGGCCGCTCCCTCCAGGCCGCCAAACTGGCCCAACGGTGTCGGGGTGCTGGCACTCGCCAAAACGCGTTGGCCAAAGCTGCTGTGTCAGGCCCGGGTCACCGAATGCGGTCACCGCACAGGATGGGCCACTAGGGAGGCTCTTCAAAACCCTCGCCAAAAGGGGTGGACACGAATTGGGTTGAGCCGCAAGGCGTCTTGTGCGGCCAATAGCCAGCTATTGACAAGAAAGGCAACGCAGCGGATCGCCCGAGTCAGCGTTCAGACCACGGCAGGGAGTTTTGCCGAGGATCCTTAGGCGCTTAGGAGCAAGCAAAAATGCGGGCAATCACTGTGTATATAGGAGGCCTGTGCGTTGAGGGGGCCTAAAATTCCCGTATTCCCTAAGCTGCCTGTAGGCCTCATAGAGATCAAAAACTCTTTCGCTGTACACTTGCTGTTTCGACGTTCGTGCGCTGTCAAGGCGCGCGTAGCACGCCCTATTTGTCAGGCGGTGGGTTGCCATAGTTGGTTGATGCTGTATCTTATTGATCTGCAAGGGAGAATGCACTCCCCGCAGTGCATGGGTCGGCGCTTTGATTCCATCGGTAACCAGCACCACCTAATGAAAACCGAATAAAGGCGAATGAGGGTTCGCCTTTTTTTTTGTCCTCAGGAAAGTTAGACGATGTTTGAAACCATCCGCAAGTACTCCAAGGTGCTGATGTATCCGCTGTTCTTGCTGATCATTCTGTCTTTTGTTTTGGTGGGAGTGAACCAGAACTACTTCACCGAAAAGAGCCCGGTAGTCGCCAAAGTCAATGGCAAAGACATTACGCAAATGGATTGGGACAACGCACACCGCGTGGCTTCCGACCGTATGCGCCAGCAAGACCCGAACATGGATTCCAAGTGGATGGATGGCCCGGAGGCCCGCTATCTGACCTTGGAGCGCATGGTGCGCGACCAGGTGATTGATGCAGCCGTGCAGAAAATGCACCTGACGGTGGACAACGCCTCGCTGGTGCGCGCGCTGCAGGAGATTCCGCAGATCGCTGCGCTGAAAAAGCCGGATGGCTCGCTGGATGTAGATGCCTACCGCGCGCTGGTGGGTGCCCAGGGCATGACGCCCGAAGGTTTTGAGGCAGGCATGCGCCGCGATATCGCTTCGCGCCAGGTGCTGGGCGGTGTAGCCAACACGGCCTTTGCCACCGACGAGCAGACCAAGCTGGCTGTCGACGCTCTCTACCAGCAGCGTGAAATTCAATTGGCCCAGTTCGCTGCCAAGGACTTCGCTTCCCAGGTCAAGACCACGGATGCCGATGTGGAAGCTTTCTATAAAAGCAACCAGGAATTGTTCCGCCAGAAGGAGCAGTCCACGATTGAGTATGTGGTGCTGAACGCCGATGCTGTCAAAAGCATGATCAAGCCCAGCGAAGACGACCTGCGTACCTATTACAAGGAAAACCTGAGCCGCTTCATGGACAAGGACCAGCGCTACATCAGCCACATTCTGATTGACGCGCCCGCCTCCATGTCCGCTGCGGATCGTGAAAAAGCCAAGCAGCGTGCCGAGCAGCTGCTCGCCGAAGTCAAGGCCAACCCTGCACAGTTCGCCGAGATCGCCAAGAAGAACTCGCAAGACACCGGCTCGCGCAACAGCGGCGGCGATTTGGGCCTGGTCAAGCAAGGTGACATGGTCAAGCCATTTGAGGATGCAGCCTTTGCGATGAAGACCGGCGAGATCAGCGATCTGGTGAGCACCGAGTACGGTTTTCACATCATCAAGATGGGCGAGATCAAGACGCCACGCACCCCCAGCTTTGAAGAGCTGCGTGCCAAGATCGAGACCGAAGTGCTGGCCCAGCAGGTGCAGCGCAAATATGCCGAAGTGGCCGAGAGCTTCTCGAACATGGTGTTCGAGCAATCCGACAGCCTGCAGCCGGTGGCGGACAAGCTGGGCCTGAAGATCCAGAAGGCCGAGCACATCACCCGCTCTGCAGCGCCAGGTGCCACCGGTGCCTTGGCCAATCCGACCTTCTTGGAAGCACTTTTCTCCAGCGATGCGCTGCAAAACAAGCGCAACACCGAAGCCATCGAAGTGGCGCCTAGCACCTTGGCATCGGGCCGCGTGGTGGAGCATTTCGACGCACGCATCCTGCCGTTTGAAGAAGTCAAGGCCAAGGCCCACGACTTGTATGTGGCCCAGAAAGCCGCCGAGCTGGCACGCCAGCAAGCCCAGGCCAAGATGGAAGCCTGGAAGGCCGATGCCTCGGGTGCCAAGCTGGCTGCTCCTATCGTCGTATCTCGCCAAGATGCCAAGGGCCAGGTGCCTGAGGTGTTGAATGCCGCCATGCACGCCAAGATCGGTGATGCCGCAGCGTGGGTGGGCGTGGACTTGGGCAACGAGGGCTACACCGTTGTGCGCGTCAACAAGGTCGTGCCGCGTGCTGAGGACTCTGCCGAGCTGCGCTTGCGCCAGAAGCAGGAGTTTGAGCGCTACCAGGCCAATGCGGAAACCCTGGCGTACTACGAGTTGCTCAAGGAGCGCTTCAAGGTCCAGATCAAGGTTCCACGCCCCGCAGAAACAAAAACTTCATAAAAACGGCGATTTCATGAGAGGGGCCAAATTTCTGGCTATAATCATGTCTTCCCCAACACGGTGGCTGTAGCTCAGTTGGTAGAGTCCAGGATTGTGATTCCTGTTGTCGTGGGTTCGAGCCCCATCAGCCACCCCAAATTGAAACCCTTGCAAGTTTATAACCTGCAAGGGTTTTTCAATTTCAGGCCGTGCCTTTCTTCTGCTCCGGGGGAGTTGCAGGGGAGCGTTGACTAATAAAGCGTTCGAGTTTGGCCTGCTCTAGGTCCCCGTGAACGTCGTCGATCCACTTGGAATAGACAGAGAGGGACACCTCCACAGCATGCCCTCTCTGTTTGGCCGCATAGGCTGGAGTGGCACTTGCCATTAGCCGCATGGCCGCAAAGGTATGCCGGGCATTGTTGGGTGACCTGTATTGGATTCCCAAGGCTTTGAGCGCTGGTGTCCAGAAGGACGGGCGGAAAGCCCGCTCATCGACCCACGGGGTGCCATACCGTGGTTCCAGGAAAGTCATGCCGCTGTCGACCTGACCAGATCCGGCCCATTGCCATGGGGCGCAACAACTGCCTCTTTGCTGGCAGCCTGCGCGCGGGGCAACGGGCGGCCACCGTCAGGCGCTAGATCCAGTCAGCGCGCATGAACGGGCATGAGGCCCCTACGCATAGCTATGCGATGTGATGGCACGCCTGCCCTGCAGCGCGCCAGCCAGATAAGTGAACTGCTGCCACACCGCTGGCAGCCGGTCTGATGCGGCACACAATGTGCGCGCATGAAGCATATTGAACAACTGATTGCTGACGGCGGTGAGGTCACGCTCGGAGCCCTCGCACCATTCGACTGCGCCGCCAGCGCCGCCGATGGCAGCAACGCACTCGCGATGCTTGTTCGCCGGGATGGCGAAACACGGCCCTCCCTGCTGGCACATTGATGGAGAAGTGCAGCTGCCCGCCTTGCTGCAAGCAGGGAATCACGGTAGACATGGTCCCCCGTGATGTGGATCGCGAAGGAATCTAGGGATCCTCTGCATAACCCTCGCCAAGCGGGATGGACGCGGATCGGGATGAGACGTAAGGCGTCTTTTGCAGTCGAGCTGTAGCTATTGACAAGGAAGACAACGCAGCGGATCGCCCGAGCCCGCGTTCAGACCACGGCAGGGAGTTTTGCAGAGGGTCCCTAGGCCTGGGAAATCAAAGCCGAAATGAGCAAATCTGGATGAGAGATTGTTTGGCTGAGGCTCAGGCCTTTTTCACAAAAGCGGATTTGAGCTGCATGCTTCCAATACCGTCTATCCGGCAATCGATGTCATGGTCTCCGCCAGTAATCTTGATGTTGCGAACTTTGGTGCCAACCTTCACAACCTGGGAGGAACCTTTGATTTTCAGATCTTTGACAACGGTCACGGTGTCACCGTCTTGCAGCACGTTCCCAACAGCATCTTTGACGAGAGCGACAGACTCATCCAAATCCTGCGCAGATTCTGAAGACCACTCGTGCGCGCATTCTGGACAGATATAGACCGAGCCATCTGCATAAGTGAGATCGGATTTGCACATTGGGCACAGAGGCAAGCTAGAAGACATGAGGTGATTTTTATAGTGTGCTGAGCGCAGCATTGTAGTTGCGAGAATTTACTTGATTCGAAGCGTCTGCGCTGGTTTGGCTTTGGCCTAACAAGTAAGCTGATTGGCAAGACTGTCCATGTCGCGAGATGAACAAAGGACCAAACAAGCCACCCCACCGTGGTTTTTTCGAGTCCGCCCGGTGCAAGCCTGGCGGGCTTTGTCATGCCCAGAACAAGGAGCTGGAGCAGGGCGTCCCGCTGATGAATCGGCCACCGTACTGTGGCAGGGACGCCAAGGAAAGTAAGCGTCCTGCCGCCCCATGCTGATGTGAGCGCGAGGGTTAGCGTAGCTTACGCATGGCGAGGTTGGCGATGTTAATGCTGAAGGCCTTGGCATCGAAGGGCCCGCCCCACCAGCACCAATAGTCGGCGTGCTGTTCATGGGTGGGGTTGTGCATAGCTTCCAGGAAGTCCAGGTAGCCGGGCGGACCGCCCACATCTTCCGGCGGGCAAGCATTTTCGCCGGCCAGGCACATCGGCCAGTCGTTACGGCCCTCCTGCGCAGGCAGGCACTCCTCGACGGTGATGATGTGTTCCCACCCATCACCGAAGTCGTAGTGGTAGCCGAAGGTCTGAACCTGTTCACCGAGGACGGCGCCAATGCTGAACTTTCTTTCATCAAGCATGCCGTCGCCGCCACCCCATTCCTTGTCAGGGATTCCGTAGCGTCGCTGCTCTATGTTCCAGTCATGTAGATGGCTGTTGGTCCAGCCCATGGCAGCCTGCACGATGCGGTTGAGCTTCGCCAGTTTGATGCTGCCAGGTACGAGGATACGCCGCCACACAGGAGGGGCGATATGCTGAAGCTCAACGCGTAGCTGGTACACGCGCTTGGCTAGGGGAGGTTGGTGCTTGGTGCTCATCCACCAAGTATCGCAGCGCCGCTGTGCCAGCGATGGGGCAGCAATTCCTTGATCTGGTTGGTCCGGTGCATGGGCCGCCGAATCAGTAGGTCCTTGAGGTAGGCATAAGGGTCGAGCCCATGCATAGGGGCTGACTGGACCAGGTGCATCACCGCTACCGCACGCCTCGCTAAGCTTTGCTAACATGGCCCCTCGTAACAGGAGGGGTCATGAATAAACCTAGCATCATCGCTGCCGTCGCTCTGGTGGCAGTCTTTTCACTGTCAGCCTCTCAGGCGCAGCCAAAGAAAAGCCAGAAATCCCAGCCAGTGGCTGAGGAGCCGCAGGCCAAGCCCGACTTTGGCGTTGTGAAGTACCACAACAACTTGTTGAGTACAAATCTTCAGGCGTGCATGTATGGCGGTCGCGCGGACTTCCAAGAGATGCGCAACGGCACGCCGCCAGGCGTGCAAACTCAAGAATGCGTTAACAAGGGGAAAGAGGTCGTCAAATCTGCTTTCGATGAGGTGCGTAAAGAGTTCGGCAAGAAAAAACCTCCAGACGAGTTGATTGATTGGCGAGTGGAATGGGCGGCTGCGTTTGACGCGGCGCTACCTCAGATCGGCGACATTGAACGCGTCTACCTGCAAAAGATTGGCGATGCGAAGCGTGCAGTTGATCGCGCAACAGCAAAACTTGAAATTGCCATGGAGTGATGCTTGACGCTTGAGCAACAGGCGTCTACCTGGCCGCACTACGCGTCGGCTGGTTTGTGTTTTCAGGCTCGCTTCGGCGGGCCTTTTTCATGGGCGCATGCATTCGCGTGGGCCTAATTTATAGGCCACGATCCCCGCCCCGCCAACACTGCTTTGTGTCATGCAATGTATCTGTGCGCCTGGGTGCGAGCTACCCCTTGAAGCAGGCCGTTGGAGGATTTCCCTCTCGATAGAAAAAACCAACAACCCCGTATATCCCCTAGCGCCTTTGTCTATCAATCGGAGTTGTAATTTATTATCAATCTAATCTTATTAATCGATTGATAATTTGTTCTAGCTGCATGTCGGGATTGCAGTGCAGGCCAGGGGTCTGGTCGGGCGAAGGAGGTGGAAAATGCTGCCGGAAGTCCTTATTTTCATCAAGCCAGGGGTGGTGCTTCATTCCCGCATTCTGGAGCAGGGATTTACCACGATCGGGCGGGGCGCGGACAATGCGATCTGCCTGGATGACCCCGCTGTCAGCCGTGACCATGGCGCGTTCTACTACCGTGCCGGGGTGCTGTCCATTGAGGACCACCGCAGCAAGAACGGCATCTTTGTCAACGGCATGCGGGTGCGGCGCAAGGTGCTCTATACCGGTGACTATGTGTCCCTGGGCGGTTTCAAGGTGTTCGTCAAACTTGGCTCGGAGCATCCGCGCAATGTCTATGCGGGCTGACCAGGGTTGGCGAACGCGGGCGGGGCTTTTGGCAGCGATGGGGCGCTCGCTCCGGAGCACGATCACCGCTTCGAGGGGCGGACTGCCGCATTTCCGAGCGGCTTCAGGGGCTTGCCTGCAGCGCCGTCGCCTGCGCGAAGCGATGCCTACAATCGGGCCCATGCGTTTACCTCACCACCAACTCACGATGACGGTGCTGATGTCTCCGGACATGGCAAATTTTTCTGGCAATGTGCATGGCGGCGCCATTCTGCGCGAACTCGACAATGTGGCCTACTCCTGCGCAAGCCGTTATGCCGGGCGTTATGTGGTCACCTTGAGCGTTGACCAGGTCATGTTTCTGGAGCCCATCCATGTGGGGGAGCTGGTGTCGTTCTACGCCAGCGTCAACTACACAGGTACCTCGTCGATGGAAATTGGCATCAAGGTGGTGGCCGAGAACATCCGCGAGCGCAGCGTGCGCCATGTCAACAGCTGCTTTTTCACGATGGTGGCCGTGGATGACCAGCGCAAGCCGGTGCCTGTGCCGCCATTGGTGCCCGAGACGGAGGATGAAAAGCGCCGCTGGGAAGCGGCGCTGACACGCAAGGAATTGCGCAAGGAACTGGCGCGCCGTTTTGCGCAGACGACTCGCCAGCCGGCTTGACTCTGCTTTTATCCGCCTGGATAGGGCTGTAGCAGGCAGGCAAAAGAAAGGCAAGGTGCAGAGACCTTGCCTTTTTTGCGGGAGCGTTCAGGGCTGACTGCAAGCGCTCATTGCTCTGCTGCCGCCGCCAGGGCTATCGCGTCCGTGCTCAGCGCGCCCTGTTGGCGTCGCTGGGGCTGTCGCTGAACACGCCATCCACACCGACCTCATAGAACAGCTTGTACTCGGCTGCGACGCGGCCCTTGAAGTCGCTGGCCAGGGTACTGACATCGTTGCTGAAGGTCCAGGGGTGGACAAAGAGCTTGGCCGCATGGGCAAGGGTGACCAGGTTGGTGGGCGGCATCATTTCGCGGTCGCGGTAGTCCCACTTGCCATCGTTGTTCAGGTCATCGGGCTGGCCATCGCCATTCTTGTCCAGGTAGCGGGCGGAGATGACATAGGGCTTCCAGGGCGAGATGCCATTGGCATAGGTCTTGATCTGGGTCAGGCCGTCGGCGGTCACCATCTGGGCATAGGTGGTGGACACGCCGGCGACGGTGAAGTCATAGGGCTGGCCATAGGGGGCAGTAAGGAGAATCTGTCCGGCGGGGCCCAGCGCGGGATTGCCGTTGATCATCTGCACCAACCGGACCTGGGTTTTGGCACGCAAGGCTTTGAGGTGGGCGACCTCAAAGGAGCGCACCAACACGGGGGCGCTTTCCTGGGTGTAGCCCGCCGTGGTAAGCGCGGCAATCAGCTTGTCTTCCATCGCCAGACCTTGCTGGCTGTGGTAGGTGGGGTTCAGCGTCTGCAAATAGAGGCCGACCGTCTTGCGCTGGCGCTTGATGTAGGCGATCACATCATTGAGCGACAGAATGCGGCCATTGTTGGCGCCGACCGGTGGCGTGTTGGAGCCGGGCAGTTTGGCGCGCAGGCTTTGCAGCTCGGCCAGGGTGAAGTCGTTCGCAAACCAGCCCTCGTGCGTCTGCCCGTCAATCAGGCGCAGGGTCTTGCGGTTGGCGTAGATGCTGCGGGTGGCGACGTCGGTGATGCCGGTGATGTCCGGCGATGCCAGTGCGACCAGCTCGCCGTCCTTGCTCATGACCAGATCGACGGCGATGAAGTTGGCGTCCTGTGCGACGGCCGCATCGAAACTCTCTGCCGTATTGGCGGGTTTGTTGTCGATGCTGCTGAGGGAAAAGCTTTGTGGTGGCTTGCCGTCGAGGGTGGGGTAGGGCTTGTTGGGATCGGTGCCGCCGCCACCGTCGCCCGGACCGAGTTCTGTTTTGCAGGCGGTCAGCGCGGTGATCGCCAGTGCGGCGGCACACAGGCGCCAGGTGCGTTGTTTTTGCATATTGTCAGTGCTCCTCGTTGTATCGTTTGAACGTGGAGACACAAACTTTGCATATGTAAAGATTAATCGCTTTACGCTATGGAGGCCCGGTTTTCCACGGATGAATGGCTATCGTATCCGCAAATCTCGGAGAAATCTCGTTGGTCTGTGGACCCCGAGGCACAGCTGGCTTGCGCGGCCAAGGCCACGCAATGCACCACGTCGCCCACCACGATGATGCTCGGGCTGCCCAGCTGCTCGCGGGCCATGGTGGCTGGCAACTGGGCCAGGTCAGTGATGGCGTGGCGCTGCTGGGGCAGGCTGGCATGCTGCACGATGGCCACTGGCGTGTCCGCCGGCAAGCCATTGCGCAAACCCTGGCTGATGGCCTCTGCACTGGCGACCCCCATGTAGATCACCAGGGTCAGGCGCGCATGGTGGGCCGTGCTGGCGAGCTGGGCCCAGTCGGGGCCCTGGCCGCCGGGTTTGGCATGGCCGGTGATAAAGACGACACCCCGGGCATGGTCGCGGTGGGTGAGCGGGGCTCCCAAGCCGGTGAGGGCTGCAAGCCCGGCAGTCACGCCATTGATGATGCGCGGCTCGATGCCATGGCTGCGCAGAAACTCCACCTCTTCGCCGCCTCGGCCAAAGATGAATGGATCGCCCCCTTTGAGCCGCACCACGTTCTCGCCTGCCTGCACTTCCTGCAGCATCAGGCGCTGGATAAAGGCCTGGGGCGTGCTCTGGCAGCCGCCGCGCTTGCCCACATGCACAATGCGCGCGCTGTCAGGCGCCCATTGCAGCACGGCTTCGTTGACTAGGTCATCCACCAGCAGCACGCTGGCGCGCTGCAAAGCCTTGACAGCGGCAAGGGTCAGCAAATCCGGGTCGCCCGGGCCGGCTCCGACCAGGGTGCACTGGCCCTGGCCTGGCGATGGGTGCTCCATCGGGGGGGGCACAGGAAAGGAGGGCAGGCGGCTGTCAGTCATGGTGGGCGGCTTGGAAAGGTGGCGCTGATTGTGCAACGGAAAGCGCAGGCGCTGGCAGGGTTTTGTGGGCAATGGCCAGCACATGCGCCACCTGCTGGGCCAAAGCGCTCGGCACAGGCAATTGGCCGGCCAGCACGGCCTCGGTGTAGCGCGCTGTGGTGTCCGCGTCGCGCTCGCTGGGCAGCCCTGGCACCTGGCTATCGGTGCCACTGCTGCGCGCTTGCAGCAGCAGCTGCTGGCCTGCGAAAAAGCCGTCGTACTGGGGCGTGCGGCGGGGGTCGGCGCAGACCTCGCCTTCGAGCCCGCGCGAGAGCAGGGCATGGGTTTGCAATTGCGCCAGCGTGGCTTGCAGCATCGGCAGGTATTCGGGGTGGGTGTAGCTGCCCAGCAAGATGGCTGGGCCTTGCACCGGCTGCAGCAGCTTGGCAATGCTGTGGCCCGGGTTGCGCAGGCCGATGATCTGGCGCACGGCCAGCAGCTTGGCCAGCGCAGGCAGCAAGGTGGCGGTATGCACCAAGGCCACTTCAGCTGCCGCAATCGCGCCGGCTTGCAGGCGGGGGGTGATACCCAGGCGTTCAAACACCGCAAAGGCCGATACCCGGCTCGTCTCGGTCTGCATGCCATGCACCAGCACGGGCAGACCTTCGCGCGCCAGCAGCAGGGCCAGCAGCGGCGTCAAGGTGGGCAGGCGGCGCGCGCCGTTGTAGCTGGGCACCACCACGGTAGGCAGGGCTGCTGCGCTGTGGAAGCGGGCGATGCGCGCATGCACGGCATCCCACAGGCCGCACATCTCTTCGGCGGTCTCTCCTTTGATGCGCATGGCAATGCAAAAGGCGCCGATTTCATAATCGCTGACCTGGCCATCGAGTATCTGCGCCATCACATCACTGGCCTCGATGCGGCTGAGGGCCTTGGCGCCGCGTGCGCCGCGCCCGATTTCCTTGATGTAGTGCTGTATGGCCATGGTGGTAAAAAATGCGTTTGCCTATTATTTTAGGTTTTATAGATACGGAAGTAATAAGAAAAATCAGCCCATATGGCATCTCGGGTATGTGCAACCCTCAGCAGGCTATTTTTAGCGGTTAACGAAGATTTGCGCCCCTCTGTATTGCGCTGCCATGCTGAAGGTCTACTATCTGCATTCTGTGCCACGCCCGCCTGGGCTTTTGAAAGGAAACAACATGTCCGCATCTCCCTCCATGGTTGACGAGCTCCTCGCGCAACTCCAAGGTGCTCCTATCCAGCAGATGGCCCAAAACCTGGGCCAGAGCGAGGCCCAGACCCAGCAGGCCGTGCAGGCAGCGGTGCCGATGATGCTGGGCGCGTTGGGCAACAACGCACAAAGCGCAGGCGGTGCCAGCGCTTTGTTTGAAGCCCTGCAGCGCGACCACGCCGGTGCGGGCGCTGGCGCTGGTGCCGGGCCTGACCTGGGCGGGCTGCTGGGCTCGCTATTGGGTGGCGGTGGTGGCGGTGCACAGGCTGGTGGCCTGGGCGGCATGCTCGGTAGCGTGCTGGGTGGTGCTTTGGGTGGTGGTGCTGCAGCGGGTGGACCCGCATCCGCGCCTGCTGCGCTGGACGGCGCCAGCATTCTGGGCCATATCTTTGGTGGCCAGCAGGACCAGGCCACGGCCAACCTCGGCCAGGCCACGGGCTTGGGCTCCAATGCCGGCAACTTGCTCAAGATGCTGGCCCCGCTGGTGATGTCCTTCCTGGCGCAGCGCGTGATGTCGGGTGGCCTCAATTCCTCGCAGCTGGGCAATGCGCTGGGCGAGGAAAAAGCCCAAGTGCAGCAGCAAGGCGGCTTGGGCGGCGGCCTGCTGGGCTCGCTGCTGGACCAGAATGGCGATGGCAAACTCGATGTCAGCGACCTGATGAAAATCGGCGGCTCGCTGCTGGGCGGCAAGCGCTAATCGCCCTGGGCTGGGCTGGCAAACCCTGGCAGCCCGCCAGGGTAGCCCCGCCCCATAGGGCGAAAGCGGCCCAGAGCGCCTACACTTTCGCCCTATGAGTGAGTTGATATTGGGGATCGAATCCTCTTGTGATGAAACTGGCGTGGCCCTGGTGCGCACCCGTGGCCCAGGCACCGTGCCCGAGCTGCTGAGCCATGCGCTCTACAGCCAGATCGAGATGCACCGCGCCTATGGCGGTGTAGTGCCCGAGCTGGCCAGCCGCGACCATATCCGCCGCGTGCTGCCACTGACCCAAAAAGTGCTGGATGACGCGGGCTGCACGCTCGCGCAGATCGATGCCATTGCCTTTACCCGCGGGCCGGGACTGGCCGGTGCGCTGCTGGTGGGCGCGGGTGTGGCCTGTGCGATGGGTGCCGCACTGGACAAGCCCGTGCTGGGCGTGCACCACTTGGAAGGCCACCTGCTGTCGCCCTTCCTGAGCGAAGACCCACCGCAGTTTCCGTTTGTCGCGCTCTTGGTATCTGGCGGCCACACGCAGCTGATGCGGGTGGATGGCGTCGGCCGCTACCAGATTTTGGGCGAAACCATCGATGACGCGGCGGGTGAAGCCTTTGACAAATCGGCCAAGCTGATGGGCCTGCCCTATCCCGGTGGGCCGGAGCTGGCCCGCTTGGCGCAGGATGGTGACCCAGAGGCCTTCAAGCTGCCGCGCCCCTTGCTGCACAGCGGCGATCTGGATTTCTCCTTTGCCGGGCTGAAGACGGCGGTGCTGACCCAAGCCAAAAAGCTGGGCGATGCGCTGGAAGCGCGCAAGGCCGATTTGGCAGCGTCCACCCAGGCGGCGATCGTGGATGTGCTGGTGAAAAAAACCCTGAGCGCCTTGAAGGAAACCGGCATGAAGCGCGTGGTGGTCGCCGGCGGCGTGGGTGCCAACCGGCTGCTGCGCGAGCAGCTCAATGAGGCCTGCCACAAGCGCGGCATCCGCGTGCACTACCCCGAGCTGCACCTGTGCACCGACAACGGCGCGATGATTGCGATGGCCGCTGCCATGCGCATCGAGGCCGGGCAGCAACAGGCCGAGAAGGTCTATGCCTTTGATGTCAAACCCCGCTGGCCGCTCGATGCCATCGTGCAGCCGCCGGCGGCGACTGTCACTGCGGTATAGGCGGTAGGCGCGCTGCTTAGGAAGCAGCAAACCCAACAAAAGACAAACAGAAGGGGCCTTTTTCAAGGCCCCTTCTGCATGGTGCAAGTGCTTGCGCTGGCCTTATGCAATGGCCAAGGTTTGGGT
Source organism: Comamonas sp. BIGb0152 (assembly GCF_024809975.1). GTDB lineage: Bacteria > Pseudomonadota > Gammaproteobacteria > Burkholderiales > Burkholderiaceae_C > Comamonas. The sequence goes on along the minus strand of NZ_JANUDY010000003.1, from coordinate 284,556 downwards.
TGCCGGTTGGGTGGTGCTCAGCACCAGGGTCAGCACACCGTTTTCCAGGCTGGCTTTGGATGCCGTGGCATCGATGCTGGCAGGCAGCTTCCAAGCGCGCTGCACGCTTCGCGGCGCGCCTTCAATGCTGGACAGGCGCACGGTCTTGTCTTGCAGCTCGATGTGCAGCTGTTCGCGCGACAGGCCGGGGACATCGATGCTGATGCTGAACACCTGGCCGTCTTGCTGCACGGTGTCCGGCGTCGTAGTCGTGGTGGTGGTGGCTTGCAGAAAACGCTGCAGGGCCGCGTCCATCGCGGAAGGGGAGACAGCGTAGGCCGAGCGGTGCATCAGAGGGGTCATGATCATCTTCAATCCTTGTGAAACAGGGCAGCGGGTTTGCTGCTCGATGACTGTTAGTTGGATGAAGATGCAGCGATTTCAAGAGAAAATTGCGGGCTTTTATTTTTGCAGCAGCACCCTTGAAAGCCTGCAGATCACGACCATATGGCGCGGCTGAATCGGTTCAGGGCGCGCTGAAATTCCCCGCATCCGGCGTGCGCTGCTGGCGCGCCTTGCTGCGCAAATAGGCTTTGGCAGCGGCCTCGGCGCTGGGGGAGTTGCTGGTTTCGCTGGCTGGGTCGGGCACGGCGGGTTCGCTGTCCGATGCCGCTGCTGCGCCATTGCGCGCACGTGCAATCGCCTGGCCCAGCTCGACCACGGACATGGCGTAGAAGCTCGACAGGTTGTAGCGCGTGATGGTGTAGAAGTTCGGCGTGCCGACCACGTACTGGGTCGCGGCGCTGGCATTGGGCAGCTCGATCAGTGCCAGCGGGCCTGTGTGCTGGTTGCCGGGCGGCTGGATGCGCAGGCCCAGTGCGGCCATTTCGGCGGCGCTAAAGCTGGGCTTGATATCGGGTGCCAGCAAGGTCTCCAGCTGGGCGGGGCTGCTGTCCACCTGCACATCGTAGTAAGCGGGCATGCCACGCTGCCAGCCATGCGCCACAAAGTAATTGGCCACCGAGCCAATCGCGTCAGCGGTGCTGCCAAACAGGTTGATCTTGCCGTCGCCATCAAAATCCACCGCAAAATTGGACCAGCTCGTGGGCATGAACTGCGGCATGCCCATGGCGCCAGCGTAGCTGCCCACCGTGTCGAAAGGGTTGCTGCCCGTCAGGTAGGCGGTGGCCAGAAACTGCTCGAGCTCGCCGCGGAAGTACTTGGCCCGATCGGCCGCGCGTGGGTGGCTGGCGGGGTAGTCAAAAGCCAGCGTGGCCAAAGAATCGACGACGGTGAAGTTGCCCATTTGCTGGCCGTAGATGGTCTCGACCCCGATGATGCCCACGATGTACTCGGCGGGCACGCCATAGGTCTGCTCGGCGCGGGCCAAGGTGGCGGCGTTCTCGTTCCAAAAACGCAGGCCGGCGCGGATGCGGATCGGCTCAACAAAGCGGCCGCGGTAGCCGCGCCAGTTCTTGACGCCAGCGGGCCCCGTGCGCGGCGTCATCAGGCGCTGCACAGTGGCATTGAAGCGGGCTTGCTGGATGCTGGCGCGCAGCCAGGCCTCATCGATATGGCGGCGCTCGGCGACTTCGCGGACAAAGGCCTCGGCCTCGGGGCGGTTGCCATAGCTGGACGAAGTGGTGGCGGATTCGGGGCTGCGGGCTTTGGCACTGCCTTTTTGGGCGTAGGCGCCCGTGGCGCACAGGCCGGCGCAGAGCACAGCCAGGGTGGTCTGAAGAATTCGGTGCATGGGGTTTTATACCTTGTTTGCCAGGGCCCGCAGGCGGGACCAGGGCAGGAGTCGTAATTGTTTGCGAAGCGCTGCCAGCTCGGCCTTGGGCGCTGCCTGGCCCGTGGCGTGTGCGTAACGTTGCCGCTCCATGGCCTTGAGCCATTGCCCAAACGCGAGGGCTACATCGGGCGCCTGGCTCTGCACCATGCGGGTCAGCGCACGTGGTGTGGAGGCGCTGCTGAGGGCCGCATCTGTCACCCCCGCTTGCCGCAGGCGTTTGCGCGCCTGGCCCAGCAAGGCCAGCCAGGGATCGCTGCGTCTGCGCCGGTACTGCAAGGCTGCCACCACAATGAGGGCTGCCGCCAGCACCAGCCCGCCCAGAATGCGGACCAGGTCCATCCAGTTGGGGCTGGACAGGCCCAGCTTGCTGAGCATGTCCATCTGCTCGCGCTGGGTGTAGTTCAGCACCCACTGGTTCCAGCTGTTGTTGACGGCCTCCCAGACTGCACGCATGCGCTGCAGGCCGTTGATGGTGGCGGCGTTGCTGACACTGATGCCCATGAAGTTGGGGGTGTTGAGGCGCTGTGCGGCGCCAATGCGGCCCGGGCTGACCGAGCCGGTGGGGTCAAAGCGCACCCAGCCTTGTTCCTCGCTGAGCCAGACTTCGGCCCAGGCATGGGCATCGGCCTGGCGCACGGTCCAGTAACCGTCAACGCTGTTGGCTTCGCCGCCTTGGTAGCCAGTCACAATGCGCGCTGGCACACCGGCGCTGCGCAGTGCGATCACAAAGGCGGCCGAGATATGCTCACAAAAGCCCTCTTTGCGATCAAACCAGAACTGGTCGGCCGCCTGGCCGGTGTAGACGCCAGGATCCAGCGTATAGGTATAGCCGCCGCTGCGCAGCTGCTGCTGCAGGCGCCGCACCAGCTGCTCGCTGCGGTCGGGGCGCTCGCCAATCTCGGCCGCCAGCTGCGCCACCCAGGCCTGGGTGCGCGGGTTGCTGGTGGCCGGCAGGCGGCGGTTGAAGGCCAGCTCGCGCTTGCCCGCCTGCATGCCAAACCGGTAGCGCGTGTGGCTTTCCACCGTGATGCGGCTCACTTCGGTAATCGGGCGGTTGCTCAGCCACTGCAGATCTCCCGTGCTGTAGGCGCGGCCACGCGGCAGCTCGGGTGGCTTGCGGGTGAGGTCCAAGGTCAGCAGCCAGGGCTTGTGGTGGGGCTCCAGGGTCAGCTCATAGCGCAGCGGCTCGCCTTCGGTGACGATGTCGCTAAAGAGCTTGTCATCGGCATTGCGAAAGCTGGGTGTGGCGCGCCAAGTGGTGCCATCAAAATCGGACAGCACCGGCCCGCGCCAGTAGAGCTGGTTGGCGGCAGGCGGCCGGTTTTGCGGGGTGTCGAACTTGACGCGGAAGGCAATGCCTTCATCCTGCGCCAGCGATGCCACCGAGCCCACGGTCATTTCCTCGGACAGGCCGGTTTTGGCGCTCGGGTTTTGGGGCACCCCCCAGAGCGGCGCCATGCGCGGAAACAGCACGAACAGCGCCAAGGTGAGGGGCGCGCCAATGGCCACCATCTTCAGCGACAGACCAGCCGCAAACTTGATCGACGGCTGCCCCACGGGCATATGCGCATGCACCAGGGCCGTCAGCAATCCCACCAGACCAATGGCGATGGCCATCGCCGTCACTAGCGACTGGGAGTGCAGAAAGTTGGCAATCAGTGCGAAAAAACCCAGGAAGAACACGACCATGGCATCGCGCTTGGCGCGCATCTCCATGGTCTTGAGGGTGAGCAGCATGCAGACCAGGGTGACGCCGGCATCGGCGCCCAGGATGGTGCGGTAGCTCAGCAAGGTCAGGCCGACGACCAGCACCAGCAAGGCCAGCAGCTGCCAGCGGCCGGGCAAGGGCTTTTGGCGCAGCGCCATACTGGCGCGCCAGGCCAGCAAGGCATACGCCAGCGCAGAGGCCCAGATCGGCAAGGTGGCGGTGAGGGGCAGCAAGATCCAGCCGACGACGGCCAGCACAAAGACGGTATCGCGCGCCTCGCGAGGCAGCGTGCTCCAGCGGAAGGCGCCCGCAGGCCGGCTGGGAGAGAAAACAGAGGACATGTCTGTGCTCCTTCTAGGCCAGTGCCAGCGCGCGCAGGCAGGCCAGGCGGTGCTCGGGCCCGCTGTCGGCAGGCTGATCGGCATTCGCCTGTCCCAGCCGCAGCCCGTAGCGCAGGCCTTGCTGGTCGGCCACCAGCACCCAGGCGGTCAGGCGCGAGAGCTGGGCCTCGCGCTCGGCCAGGCCGCAATGCTGCGCATCCAGCCAAAGATCTTGCTGGGCCTGGTGCTGGTTGTCGCGCACCACAAAATGGCCATTGCCTGTGGCCATCGCAGTGGCGGCTTTCTTCCAGACCACGAGCTTGAGCGGATCGCCACGCCGGTAGCTGCGCACGCCATCGAACTCACCGCTGCTGGCCCGCAGGCTGGCACTGCTGCCGGTGCCGGCATCAGCCATGCCCAAGGGCAAGGGGGGGGGGTTGGCCTCGGGGCTGGGGTAGACCAGGGCTTTTTCGGTGGTTCTAAAAACGGTCCACATGCGGAACACCCCTAGCGGAAAGCGCGTCTCGACCAGCACCGCTGGCAGGCTCTGGTAGCCGCGCCGCTCAGCCGCTGTGCTCAGTTGCATGCGGGCGGTGGCCTGGGCGGCTACGTCGGTTAGGCTCAGCGCCGTGCCTTGGTAGTGGCGGATGCCCAGCGCATAGCGGGCGCGGCGGCTGGGGTTGTCCAGCCGCAGGTCGAGGCGCAACGGCTGGCCGGCAAACTGGGCCTCAGGCGCATGCAGCTCCAACTGCAGGCCCAGCAGGTTGCGGTAGCCAATGCCCACGGACACCAGTGCGGCACCGGTCAGCATAAAGGTCAGCAAAAAGCCCAGGTTGAGCTGAAAGTTGATGCTGGTCACCAGCAACACCAGCAAGGTGAGCGCCAGCATCCAGCCGGCGCGGGTGGGCAGCAGGTACAGGTTGCGGCGGCTGACGGCATGGCTGCTGGCGCTGGGCAAATGCGCCAGCCACCATTGGCGCATGCGCTGGCGCAGCCGCTGCATGGGGCTTGTGCGGGGCGGCCCTGAGGCCGCAGAGGGCAGGTTCACGCTACTGCAGCGGAACGCTGTCCATCATCGCGCGCACCTGCTCCACGGCACTGCGCCCCGATGTGCTGACGGGCACCATCCGGTGGGCGGTGGTCTGCGGCAAGATGGCCTGCACATCGTCGGGCGCCACATAGTCGCGGCCCTGGATCAAGGCCTGGGCCTTGGCGGCGCGGATGAGGCCAATGCCTGCGCGCGGGGACAGGCCCTGCACAAACCATTTGCCCGAGCGGGTGGCGGCAATCAGCGCCTGCACATAGTGGATCAGCGCATCGCTGGCACGCACGCTGCTGACTTCTTGTTGCAGGAACTTCAGCTCCACTGCGGAGGTGAGTGCCGGCAACTGGTTGGCGATATCGCGGTGGCCCTGGCCGGCCAGCAACTGGAACTCGGCCGCCTGGTCCGGGTAGCCCAGCGAGATGCGCATCAAGAAGCGGTCGAGCTGGCTCTCGGGCAGCGCATAGGTGCCCAGCTGGTCGAGCGGATTTTGGGTGGCGATGACAAAGAAAGGCTGGGGCAGCGGGCGGGTAGCGCCCTCGACCGTCACCTGCTTTTCTTCCATGGCCTCCAGGAGCGCGCTTTGCGTCTTGGGGCTGGCGCGGTTGATCTCATCGGCCAGCAAAACCTGGGTGAAAACGGGGCCGGGATGAAACACAAAAGCCTGCTGCTCGCGCTCATAGACCGATACGCCGGTCAGGTCGCTGGGCATCAGGTCTGCGGTGAATTGCACCCGGGAAAATTGCAGGCCCAAGGTGCGGGCCAATGCATGCGAAAGCGTGGTTTTACCCACCCCCGGTACGTCTTCAATCAGCAGGTGTCCTCCCGCCAGCAAACAAGTCAGGCAATCCTGAACCTGCGCCGGTTTCCCCACAATCACCGTGTTAAGCTGAGTCAATAATTTTAGTATGGTGTGCTGTGTCTGCATACCATCACAATAAACGACAAAAACAGTTAAGGAGACGAAAACTGTGTCCAAGACAGGTTATTTCAGCCATCGCGACTGTTGGTTGCACGACATGGGGCCTGCCCACCCGGAATGCGCTGCACGCCTGGATGCGATAGAAGACCGCCTGCTGATCACCGGAGTGGGAGATGCGCTGGAGCGGCGTGACGCCCCCAAGGCCAGCATGTCCGATCTGGAGCTGGGCCATGAGCGTTTGCACATTGCATCGATACGCGGACTGTCGGAGATGGCCGCTGACAACCAGGCCATTGGCGGCCCGGCAACCTTGATGCTGGACACCGACACCGCCGTCAATGGCGCCACCTGGAATGCGGCGTTGCGCGCCTGCGGCGCTGCGCTGGCCGCCACCGATGCGGTCATCAGCGGCGAGATGGAGAACGCCTTTTGCGCCGTGCGGCCACCCGGCCACCATGCCACCCGCAAGCAGGCCATGGGCTTTTGCTTTTTCAACAACGTGGCCGTGGCGGCCAAGTATGCGCTGATGCGCCACCAGCTCAAACGCGTGGCGATTGTCGACTTTGATGTGCACCACGGCAATGGCACCGAAGACATCTGCGCGGGTGATCCGCACATTCTGATGGTGGGCATTTTCCAGCACCCCTTCTACCCCCATTCGGGCGACAAGGACCCGGCGGCCAACATGCTCAATGTGCCGGTGCCGGCTTACACCAAGGGCATGGACATCCGCGAGATTGTCGAGACCTACTGGATCCCGCGCTTGGAGGAATTCAAGCCCGAGATGGTCTTCATCAGCGCCGGCTTTGATGCCCACCGCGAAGACGACATGGGCCAGCTGGGCATGGTTGAGGCCGACTACGCCTGGATCACCCACCGTATCAAGGACATTGCGCGGCGCTTTAGCAAGGGCCGCATCGTCTCTTGCCTCGAAGGCGGCTATGTGATGACGCCGCTGGCGGCCAGTGTGGAAGCCCATATCCGCGTGCTCGCCGATCTGTAAACACATTTTGAGGACCTGGCAATGACGGACAGCAAGCTGCTGATGCAGACCCGCGATGCGCGCGGCGTGGTGACCTTGTGCATGAATGATGCAGCGCGCTTCAATGCGCTGGGCGATGAGATGCTGGCTGCCTTGCGTGCCGCCTTGGCGGCGATTGCGCAGGATGCGTCGGTGCGTGTGGTGGTCTTGGCCGCCCAGGGCCGGGCCTTTTGCGCGGGCCACAACCTCAAGGACATGGCCTCCCACCCCGACCGGGCCTGGTACCAGGACCTGTTCAACCGCTGCAGCCAGGTGATGCTGGCGATTCAGAAACTGCCCGTGCCCGTGATTGCCCGCGTGCAAGGCATGGCGACCGCCGCAGGCTGCCAGCTGGTGGCGCAGTGCGACCTGGCTGTGGCCAGCAGCGAGGCGAGCTTTGCGACCAGCGGTATCCAGTACGGCCTGTTCTGCGCCACGCCCAGCGTGCCCCTGGTGCGCAATATGCCCATCAAACAGGCCATGGAGATGCTGTTGACCGGCGAGTTCATCAGCGCCGAGCAAGCCCTGGCGCAGGGCTTGGTCAACCGGGTGGCCGCGCCCGACCAGCTCGATGCAGCGCTGGAAACGCTGGTGGCGGCCATTGTCAGCAAGCCCGCTGCTGCCGTGCGCATGGGCAAGGCCCTGGTCTACCAGCAGCGCGAGTTGGGCATTGAAGCGGCCTACCAGCTTGCCAGCCAGTGCATGGCCTCCAACATGATGGACAGCAATGCGCAAGAAGGCGCGCAGGCCTTTGCGCAAAAGCGCAAGCCGGTGTGGTCATAGCGCTGCTGAAGCTCCGTCAGCAGCGGGGTTGGTGAGGACGTCAGCCGGTCCTACAAACCCCGCTGTGCCATTGGTGATAGGGTACGGCGTCAGCATATGCTCAGGCCTGTGCTTTTTTTGACCCAATGAGACCGGCGCATGGATATCTTTGATCGTTTGATACAGGACTTTGAGCAGTCGAGCACCTTGCAGGAGCTGGCTGTTTTGGTGATTTGCATTGGCCTGGCCTGGCTGCTCACGCGCAGCTTCTACCGCCACCGCGATGATGGCAAGCCCTCGGTATGGTTTGGCAAAACGGCCTGGGGCGGGGCGCTGTTCCCCTTGCTGGCATTGCTGCTGACGGCCGCTGCCCGCATGGTGGTGGAGCACTACCAGCCGGTGTTTTTGCTGCGGCTGGCAGTGCAGATTTTGCTGTCGCTCGCGGTGATCCGCCTGGTGGCCCGGGTACTGGCCAAGACCTTTCCCAACTCCACCTTGGTGCGCCTGGTCGAGCGGATTTTCTCGTGGCTGGCCTGGGGCGTGGCGGTGCTGGGCATCCTGGGCGTGCTGCCGCAGGTGATGGCCCAGCTCGACAGTGTGCAGTTCGCCTTTGGCAAGACCTCGATATCGGTGCTGGAGCTGTTCCAGGGGGCGATATCGGTCGGCATGGTGATGCTGGTGGTGCTCTGGATTTCAACCACCTTCGAGCAGCGCGTGATCGACGACCTGGTCAAGGACTTGTCGATGCGCAAGATGGCCGTCAACCTGACGCGCATGCTGCTGATCACCATTGGCTTGCTGGTGGCGCTGTCGTTGGTGGGGGTCGATCTGACGGCGCTGTCCGTGCTGGGCGGGGCCTTTGGTGTCGGCCTGGGCTTTGGCATGCAGAAGATCGCCTCCAACTATGTCAGCGGATTTTTGGTGCTGATCGAGCGCGCCTTGCGCATTGGCGACAACGTGCGCGTCGACGGCTTTGAAGGCCGCATCACCGACATCCGCACGCGCTACACCGTGATTCGCGCATCCAATGGCCGCGAGTCCATCGTGCCCAACGAGACCTTGATCACCCAGCGGGTGGAAAACCTCACCGACGCCGACCAGAAGTTCAACCTGACCACCCAGATCGTCGTGGGCGCAGACAGCGATATCGCGCAGGTGCGCGAGGTCTTGAAGAACGCCGCGCTGGCGCAGGACCGGGTGCTGCAAAAGCCCGAGCCCTCGGTCTTTTTGGTGAATTTTGCTGCCGATGGGCTGGAGTTCAGCCTGAGCTTCTTTATCAACGATCCGATGAATGGCCAGGCCAATGTGAAGTCGGCGGTGAACATTGCCGTGCTGGAAGGGCTGCGCGCTGCCAAGATCGACATTCCGTTCCCGCAACGTGTTTTGCATATCCAGAACAATAGCGGTGGTGCAATACCTGCCAGCCAGGGCTGATGAACCGCCAACTTGTGCGGAAAATAGAGGCTGGTGCGCGGGGATGCGCCGATAATCAGGCGGCATAAGCCGCTCGGACACAAAAAAGCACGGTCGTGCTGTTTTTTGTGCGATGATGGCTTGATCCATGCCCATGGCTGAGTGGCCGCGCCAACGCGCCGCTGCTGGCGCAAACCTATTGAACAACTCAGGAGTCGAGGTTTATGAAAGTACTGGTACCCGTCAAACGCGTGGTGGACTACAACGTCAAGGTGCGCGTCAAGAGCGATGGCTCGGGAGTGGACATTGCCAACGTGAAGATGTCGATGAACCCCTTCGACGAGATCGCGGTGGAAGAGGCCGTGCGTTTGAAGGAAAAGGGCATCGTCACCGAGATCATCGCCGTGAGCTGCGGCGTGACCCAGTGCCAGGAAACCCTGCGCACCGCAATGGCCATTGGCGCCGACCGCGCCATCCTGGTCGAAACCGCCGAAGAGCTGCAGCCCCTGGCCGTGGCCAAGCTCTTGAAAGCCCTGGTCGACAAAGAGCAACCAGGTCTGGTGATCTGCGGCAAGCAAGCCATTGACGACGACGCCAACCAGACCGGCCAGATGCTGGCCGCGCTAGCCGACCTGCCCCAGGCCACCTTCGCCTCCAAGGTCGAAGTCGCTGGCGACAAAGTCAGCGTCACGCGCGAAGTGGACGGTGGTCTGGAGACCCTGCAGCTGTCCATGCCCGCCGTTATCACCACCGACCTGCGCCTCAACGAGCCGCGCTACGTCACCTTGCCCAACATCATGAAGGCCAAGAAAAAGCAGCTCGACACCGTCAAGCCAGAGGACCTGGGTGTGGACGTGAGCCCGCGCCTGAAGACCTTGAAGGTGCAAGAGCCCGCCAAGCGCGGCGCAGGCGTGAAGGTGCCCGATGTGGCCACCTTGATCGACAAGCTCAAGAACGAAGCCAAAGTCATCTAACGCAGCTGCTTAAAAGGAATACCAAAATGACCGCTCTCGTTATTGCAGAACACGACAACCAAAGCATCAAGACCGCCACGCTCAACACCGTCACCGCAGCCCTGGCTTGCGGTGGTGATGTGCATGTGCTGGTCGCCGGTGAAGGCGCAGCAGCTGCAGCCCAGGCCGCAGCCCAGATCGCAGGCGTTGCCAAAGTCATCCTCGCCGAAGGCCCCTCGCTCAAAGATGGCCTGGCCGAGAACCTGGCCGCGCAAGTGCTGGCCATCGCTGGCAACTACAGCCACATCCTGGCGCCAGCCACGGCATCGGGCAAAAACGTGGCCCCGCGCGTAGCAGCCAAGCTCGACGTCGCCCAGATCAGCGACATCACCAAGGTGGTCAGCGCCGACACCTTCGAGCGCCCCATCTACGCGGGCAACGCCATTGCCACCGTGCAATCGATCGACGCCACCAAGGTCATCACCGTGCGCGGCACCGGCTTTGATGCCGCTGCTACCACCGGTGGCTCGGCCGCCGTCGAAAGCATCGCCGCCGCCGCAGACAGCGGCAAAAGCAGCTTTGTGGGCCGCGAAGTGACCAAGAACGACCGCCCCGAGCTGACGGCCGCCAAGATCATCGTCTCCGGTGGCCGCGCGCTGGGCAGCGCCGAGAAGTTCAACGAAGTCATCACCCCGCTGGCCGACAAGCTGGGCGCCGCCATTGGCGCGAGCCGCGCTGCGGTGGACGCGGGCTACGCGCCCAACGACCTGCAAGTGGGCCAGACGGGCAAGATCGTCGCGCCCCAGCTGTATGTGGCCGCCGGCATCTCGGGCGCCATCCAGCATTTGGCGGGTATGAAGGACTCCAAGGTGATCGTGGCGATCAACAAGGACGAAGAAGCGCCGATCTTCAGCGTGGCCGACTATGGCCTGGTGGCCGATCTGTTTGAGGCCGTGCCTGAGATGGCCAGCAAGCTGTAAAAACGTGCCCGCAACCACCCCACGCCGCAACAGCATCCCGCTGACGTTGGATGTGATGGCTAGCGTGGTGGTCGTCAAACGCATCTAAAAGGCATCCCTTGGGGGATGCCTTTTTTTATGCGCGGCGCATCCCCAACCACACGCAATGACAAGACGATAAGACGAGGAGACAACGATGAGCTACAAGGCACCTGTCAAGGACCTGCTGTTTGCGATGGAGCACCTGGCCCGCATCGACCAGGTGGCACAGATCCCCGGGTTTGAAGAATCCGGGCTGGACACGGCACAGGCCGTTTTGGAAGAGTGCGCGCGCTTTAACGAAGAGGTGGTGGCGCCGCTGAATGTCGTGGGCGATCTGCAGCCCTCTAGCTGGAAGGACGGCCAGGTCCGCACGACGGCGGGATTCAAAGAAGCCTTTGCGCAGTACGTGCAAGGCGGCTGGCAGGGCCTGCAGCACCCGGTGGATGCCGGTGGCCAGGGCCTGCCCAAGACCATTGGCGCGGCCTGTGTCGAGATGCTCAACAGCGCCAACATGAGCTTTGCGCTCTGCCCCTTGCTGACCGATGGCGCCATTGAGGCCTTGCTCACCGCTGGCAGCGATGAGCTGAAGAATATCTACCTGGACAAGCTGGTCTCCGGCCAGTGGACTGGCACCATGAACCTGACCGAGCCGCAGGCCGGATCTGACCTGGCGCTGGTGCGTACGCGGGCCGAACGGCAGGGCGATGGCAGCTACCAGGTCTTTGGCACCAAGATCTTTATCACCTATGGTGAGCACGACATGGCCGAGAACATCGTGCACCTGGTGCTGGCCCGGGTGGCGGGTGCGCCCGAAGGCGTCAAGGGCATCAGCCTGTTTGTAGTGCCCAAGTTTCTGGTCACCGCCGATGGCGCGCTGGGCGCACGCAATGATGTGCACTGCGTGAGCATCGAGCACAAGCTGGGCATCAAAGCATCGCCCACCTGCGTGCTGCAGTTTGGCGACCACGGCGGCGCCACTGGCTTTCTGGTGGGCGAGGAGAACCGCGGTTTGGAGTACATGTTCATCATGATGAACGCCGCCCGCTATGCGGTGGGCGTACAAGGCGTGGCCATTGCCGAGCGGGCCTACCAGCAGGCCGCCGCCTTTGCCAAGGAGCGCGTGCAAAGCCGCCCGGTCGATGGCAGCGTGGCGGGCAGTGCCACCATCATCCACCACCCGGATGTGCGCCGCATGCTGATGACCATGCGCGCCTACACCCAAGGCTGCCGCGCGATGGCCCTGACGGCAGCAGCGGCCTTTGATGCCGCCCATGCCCACCCCGATGCCCAGGTGCGCCAGGACAACCAAACGTTTTACGAATTCATGGTGCCACTCATCAAGGGCTACAGCACCGAGATGAGCCAGGAGGTCACGAGCCTGGGCGTGCAGGTACACGGCGGCATGGGCTTTATCGAAGAAACGGGCGCGGCCCAGCATTACCGCGATGCCAAGATCCTGACGATCTACGAAGGCACCACGGCCATCCAGGCCAATGACCTGGTAGGGCGCAAGACAGCGCGTGATGGTGGCCAGGCCGCACGCGGCATTGCCAGCCAGATCGAGGCGACCGAAGCGGCGCTGGCCGCCAGTGGCTCGGAGGCGGTGAAGGCCTTCGCGCAGCGTTTGGCCCATGCCCGCCAGGATTTTTTGGCGGCGGTCGCCTTTGTGGTGGCCGGCAGCAAGGCGGCGCCCAACGAGGTGTTTGCGGGCAGCGTGCCTTATCTGATGCTGGCTGGCAATCTGGTGGCCGGCTGGCAAATGGGCCGGGCTTTGCTGGCGGCCGAGCAGCAGCTGAGCCTGGGCGCGGGCGACCAGGCGTTTCTCGAAGCCAAGGTGACAACCGCGCATTTCTATGCCACGCATATTTTGGTAAAAACCTCGGCATTGCGCGAAGAAATCCTGCATGGCGCCGCCTCGGTGATGGCGTTGCCGCAAGACAGCTTCTGAGCGCAGGCCACCGCTGAGGCCCAGGGGTGCCGTTGCACAGGCACCCGCAGTCTGCGCCACCCACCTGGCGCAGACGGCTTTACCCCTTTGAAGGAGACCTTGTATGTCCAAACTTCCCGGCGCGTTGCAGAACGTGCCTTTCCCGGTCATTGGTTCGCCGCTGTTCATCGTCAGCAACCCGCAACTGCTGATTGCGCAGTGCAAGGCCGGCATCGTCGGCTCCATGCCGGCACTCAATGCCCGGCCTGCCGAGCAGCTCGATGACTGGCTGGCTGAAATTACCGAGACCTTGGCGGCGCACAACCGGGCCCACCCCGACCAGCCCGCCGCGCCCTTTGCGATCAACCAGATCGTGCACCGGACCAATGAGCGCCTGGAGCATGACATGGCGCTGTGCGAGAAGTACAAGGTGCCCATCTTGATCACCTCGCTGGGTGCGCGCGAAGACGTGTTTCAGGCCGCCCATGGCTGGGGTGGCGTGGTGATGCATGACATCATCAACAACAGCTTTGCGCACAAGGCCATCGACAAAGGCGCTGATGGCCTGATTGCTGTTGCCGCTGGTGCCGGTGGCCATGCAGGCATCAAGAGCCCGTTTGCGCTGGTGCAGGAAATCCGCGAATGGTTTGACGGCCCGCTGGCCTTGTCGGGCAGCATTGCGCATGGCCGCGCCGTGTTGGCTGCGCAGGCCATGGGCGCCGATTTTGCCTATATCGGTTCGGCCTTTATTGCCACCGACGAGGCACGCGCGGTGGAGGAGTACAAGCAGATGATTGTCAGCTCCAACTCGGACGACATCATCTACAGCAACCTGTTCACCGGCGTGCATGGCAACTACCTGAGCCCCTCGATCCGCGCGGCGGGCATGGATCCGGACAACCTGCCCGTCTCCGACCCCAGCTCGATGAGCTTTGGCAAGGAGCGCAAGGCCTGGAAAGACATCTGGGGCAGTGGCCAAGGCATTGGCGCCATCAAGCAGGTGGTGCCCGCTGCCGAGCTGGTGGCACGGCTCAAGCGCGAGTACTTTGAGGCCCGCGATGCGCTGCTGGCTGGCGGCCCCCGCCGCGACGCTGTGGCCGCAGTGGCCGCACAAGCGGCGTAACGCGCAGATACCAACACCATCGGACAGGGCTGAACTTTGCCCGCTGGCCGCTGTCCAACCGCGCTTAACGACGATGGTGTGATGCGATGGACAATCTGATTTTTGCCGATGGAGCCGCCCCGCCGGTGCAGCGCCGCCGCTGCCTGGCCTGGGCTGCAGCAGCGTTGGCCTGCGGCGCCGGTGTGGCAAACCTGGCCCAGGCGGCGGATGCCAGTTTGCCGGCCGGTGCGCGCAGCATCAGCATCAGCCAAGCGCAGCTGCAGCAGGCGGTGGCGGCCAAGTTTCCGCTGGCCCGCTCCTGGCAGGGCATGGTGGTGATCCAGCTGCAAAAACCCAGCGTGCAGCTGCTGGCACAAAGCAACAGCCTGCGTGCTGCCTTCGATATCTGGGTGACTGAGAAGCTGATGGGCAACGAACACCCGGGCCAGATGGCCCTGGACTTTGGCCTGGCCTTCCAGGATGCGGACGCCAGCATCCGGCTTCACAACGTGCGCGTGCAGCAGCTACAGATGCAAGGCGTGCCAACGGCTTACCAACCGGTGTTCCAAACCTATGCGCCACGCTTGGCCGAACAAGTGCTGCAAGGCTTGCTGGTGTATGAGCTGCCCGCCAGCCAGCGCATGCTGCTGCAGGGCCTGGGCTACACGGTGGAGCGCATGGAGGTGCAGGAGCAAGGCCTGCGCATTGTGCTGGCACCGAAAAGCGCGGCCAAGTCAGCCGCCCCTTGATACCCATGGTTGCCGGCCGGTAACACCCAGCTGGGCCTGGGGCTCAGTCGTTGTTTTCTTTTTTGGCGGGCATCTTGCCGGTCAGCCGGTCCTTGAGGCTCAGCACCCGGGTGACGGCGCTGCCCATGCCCATCAGCTGCATGGCGGTGTCGGGGTTAAGGCGCTGCACATCGTCAAACCAGGTCATCAGCTTGTCGATCAGCTCGTACATCTCCTGCATGCGTTGCTGGGCATACTGCTCGTCGGTGGAATGGGTTTCTTGCAGCAAGGCGGAGCGCAGCATCGACTGGGTAGGCTCGATCTCGCGGCGGCGGCGTTCTTCGGCCAAGGTGCGAAAGATCTCCCAGACATCGGCCGGTGCCTCGAAGTATTCGCGCCGGTCGCCGGGCTGGTGGCGCATATGCACCAGCCGCCAGGACTGCAATTCCTTCAAGCCCATGCTGACATTGGAGCGCGAGAACGACAGGCCCTCGGCAATCTCATCGGCATTGATGGGCTGGGGCGAGAGAAAGATCAGCGCGTAGATCTGGCCCACCGTGCGGTTGATGCCCCAGCGGCTGCCCATTTCGCCAAAATGTGACACGAATTGGCGGGTGAGTTCGGGCAGCGGCGTTTGGGCTTGTTTCATGGGCGCAATTATCGGTTTTTTCTGGAAAAGCTGAAATGCCCGGCTGCCATGGCCCGGGCTGCTGCCCCGCGCTCTGTAAAGACGCTGCATTTCGGCGGGTCTGGCGGGCGGCCCCGTCAACGTCTACAGATACCAAGGCGTTACACAAGGATTGGCACCGCCTGCGGTGCCAATCCCTTGTCAGAATATTGCGGGTTTGCGCCGCCCGGGCTTGTGCCAGGGCCAAGGCGCATGCCAGCCAGGGACTATCTTGCCTACCACCACAACCCATAACAACCGAAATCTGTGGCTGGACATGACCAAAGGGGCTTGCTGTGCTGCCATCGTCTGGCACCACCTGGCTTTCTACGGCCCGATGTCGGATGTCGCCGCGCAAGCCACCCCCGGCATCATTGCCTGGCTGACGGAATATGCACGCATTGCCGTGCAGATTTTCCTGGTCATGGGCGGCTTTCTGTCGGCCGCCAGCCTGGCGCCGCAAGGCCTGGCCCGCTTTGGCAGCCCCTTGTCCAAGATTGGCCAGCGCGCACTGCGCCTGTTGGCGCCGTATTCGGTCGCGCTGCTGCTGGCCGTGCTCATCGCTGCGCTGGTGCGGCCCTGGTTTGCCCATGATTCCGTACCGGCCGAGCCTACCTGGCAGCAATTGATCGCCAATGCACTGATGCTGCAGGACATCAGCGGGGAAGACGCGCTTTCGGCAGGCGTCTGGTATGTGGCCATTGATTTTCAGCTGTTTGCCGCCGTCACCTTGCTGTTTGCGGCCAGCCGCCGCTGGGCCCGCCAGTGGCTGGGTCTGCAGATCGGCCAGCTGGTGGTGATGGCGCTTACCGCCTTGTCGCTCTTGGTGTTCAACCGCCACAGCGAGTTGGACATGTGGTTTATCTACTTTGTCGGCGCCTATGGCATGGGCATGCTGGCCTATTGGGGCAGCCAAAGCGCCAAGCCCTGGTCCTGGACTGCGCTGTTGCTGGCGCTTGGCCTTGTCTCGTTGGAGCTGGATTTCCGCCTGCGCATTGCGGTGGCACTGTGCGGTGCCGTGGCGTTGCTGTGGCTGATGCGCCTGCCGTCCGATAGCCGCCTGGCCGACTGGCTGGGCCGCCAAGCGCCTGCGCGTTGGCTGCAGTCGCTGGGCCAGATGGCGTACTCGGTGTTTTTGGTGCACTTCTCCATCGTGGTGCTGTGCAACGCGGTGGTCTCGCACCTCTGGCCCACCCAGCCCTGGCTCAACTGGCTGGGCATGTGTCTGGCCTTTGCGCTGTCGCTGTTGGCAGGCCGTGTACTTTATCGGGGGGTGGAAGCGCGCACCCCCAGCATTCGCTCCGTGGCCCGCTGGGAGCTGGGCCTGGTGGGCGCGGGCTTGCTGGTGAGCTTGCTCGGCGCCCGTTTTGCGCTGTAAATAAGCGCTGTCAATAAGCGCTTGGTGCCGTCTCAGCGGTGCAGGTCGCCGGCCCGCTCGGGTTGGTAGCTGATGCCGGTGACTTTCACGGTCATCGTCTTGCCGCCCACCGATGGCCAGGCCAGCGCATCGCCAATCGACAGGCCTAGCAGCGCGCTGCCCACTGGCGCAAATACCGAAATCTTGCTGCTGCTGTCGTCCAGGTCCTTGGGGTAGACCAAGGTCAGCTGGAACTGCTTGCCCGACTCGGCAATGTCAAAGTTGACGGTGGAGTTCATCGTCACCACATCCGGCGGAATATCTGCGGGCTCGACGATATCGGCACGGGCAATCTCCGCCTCCAGATCCGCCTTGCCGGGGAAGGCGCTGGCAGGCATGGCCTCCAGCAGCGCCTCCAGCCGGTCCACATCCAGGGACGACAGGATGAGTTGGGGTTTGCGAGACATGAAAATTCCCTTCGGAGTATGTAATCCCTGAATGTAGGCCAAGCCTCATTTCGCACCAAAAGGGTGCGAATAGCCCTGCGATTTTCCACGCTTGCAGCCGGGCCTGGGTGGGCGCACAATGCCAGAATATACTGTATTTATAAACAGTTATCATGCGCCATTCACCTCTGCACTTTTTGCCGCCAGCACCTGTCTTGCCTGCCTCCGATGCGCGCCCGCCACTGCAGCGTTGTGCAGAAGGGGCAGACGAGCCAGTGCCGCTGCGCGCCCCGATGCCGACTGCGCTGAAGGGGCGTGGTGCTGTGGGTGCGCCCCAGCACCGCTTTGCCAGCGATACCCGGGAATGGGCCGACGATGGCTGGACCGCTGCGGTGCCCGATGCGCTAGAGGGTGGCAGCCCAGCTGCGCACAAGGATGCGGATGCCGAGGATGCCGCTTGGTGGCAGCAAGCGCCGCAGAGTGTGGCCACGCAGGTCCACGAAGAGCGGGCGCGCAGCGCCATCCAGAAAAACGACTCGCCCGACATCTTTTTCGATCACTCGGTCAACCCTTACCGGGGTTGCGAGCACGGATGCATCTACTGCTATGCCCGGCCGTACCACAGCTACCTGAACCTATCGCCAGGCCTCGATTTTGAAACCCAGCTGTTTGCCAAGACCAATATTGCCCAGGTGCTGAGGGCCGAAATCAGCCGCCCGCGCTACCAGCGGGCCTCGCTCAATATCGGGTCAGCCACCGATTGCTACCAACCCATTGAGCGTGAACTGGGCCTGACGCGGCAGCTGATCGAGGTGCTGTGCGAGGCCGAGCATCCTTTTTCGCTGATCACCAAGAGCAGCGCGGTGGAGCGCGATATCGACCTGCTGGCCGCTGCGGCGCGCAAGAATGCGGCGGCCGTCTACATCACCATCACCAGCCTCGATCCGCAACTCACCCGCCTGCTCGAACCCCGGGCGGCCGCACCGCACCGGCGGCTGCGCACGATACGCCGGCTGGCAGAGGCGGGCATTCCGGTGGGGGTGAGTGTGGCGCCGCATATTCCGTTTTTGACCGAAGACATGGAAGAGGTGCTGGCCGCCGCACGCGAGGCCGGTGCCACCACCGCCTTCTACACCGTGTTGCGCCTGCCTTGGGAGCTGAATGCCGTGTTCCAGCAGTGGCTGCAGGCCCATTACCCGCAGCGCGCAGCCCGGGTGATGGAGCGGGTGCGCGATCTGCACCAGATCAGCGAGGCAGACCGGCTGCGCGGCAAAAGCTATGACAGCCAGTCCTTTGCGCGCATGAAGGGCCAGGGGCTGTGGGCTGACCTGGTGCGCCAGCGCTTTAGGCGGGCTTGCGCGCAGCTGGGCTATGGCCGCGAGCGGATCGAGATGGACTGGCGCGGCTTTGCGCTCTGGCAGGCCCGGCAGGTGCAGACAGCCCGCCAGGGCACTGCCAGTGCAGCACCGCAGCCTGGCCAGGGCAGCCTGTTTTAGCCGCGCTTAGCCGGGTTGCGGCCATTGCTGGCAGGTGCTATCCAAGGCGAGGATGGCGACGTGGCGATGGAGGCCGCTGCTACATGGGCCATCGGGCTAGCCGGGGCAAGCGCTAACGGCGGCACAGAGCGACCCTTGCAGCTGGCAAAAATGTCCAGCTCCGGCTGGTGCAGCGCAGTCTGCACATCGGTCAGGCCCAGCACCGAATGGAACAGGTTGTCGTGGCTGATGCGGGCGGTGTCCACCGCTTGCTGCAGGCAGCTGGTGCTCAGGCCCATGCGCTGCTGCATGGCCGGCGACAGCCAGGTGATCCAGGGCACGCGCTTTTGCACATCGGGCGCGACGGAGTAGGGCAGGCCATGCAGGTAGATGTTGTTCTCGCCCAGCGATTCGCCGTGGTCGGCCACATACATCATGGCCGTGGGCTGGCGCTGGCCTTTGCGGGCCAGCCAGTCGATCAGGCCGCCGAGCATGCGGTCGGTGGCGACCACGCTGTTGTCATAGGCGTTGACCAAGGATGCGCGGTCGCAGGACTGCAGGTTGACGCTGTTGCACTCGGGGCTGAAGGCTTTGTCCTGGCTGAGTGAGCGCTTGAAATAGGCCGGGCCGTGGCTGCCCATCTGGTGCAGCACCAGCACCACGCCCTTGCTGCGCTGCTCGGCGGGCAGGGCGCTGATGCGCTCGTCCAGGCCTTCGAGCAAGGCCATGTCCACACACTCGCCCTCCTGGCACAGGGCCTGGCGCGCGGCGGCGGGCAGGTCGTCCTTGGTGTTGGCGTTGTGTACCCGGGCGCAAACGCCTTTGCAGCCTGATTGGTTCTCTACCCACAGAACGGCCAGGCCGGCGCGCTGCAAGACATCGAGCAGGTTCTCATAGGACTTGCTGCTGTCCTGGCTGCTGCGCCCCAGGTGGGAGAACATGCAGGGCAGCGACACAGCGGTGCTGGTGCCGCAGGACCAGGCATTGGTGGCCACGGCCAGATCCCGGCGGGCGGACAGCAGCGGTGTGGTGGCGAGCTCATAGCCATTGGTGGCAAAGTTGCCGGCGCGGCCGGTCTCGCCCACCACCAGCGCATAGATGGGGAAGCTGGCTTGGGCCGCGTAGCTGGCGCCCAGCTTGGCGTCTTCGCCAATCGGGTACAGGGTGGTGTCCCGGTGGCGGATTTGCTGGGCCACCAGGTTGCCGGCGGCATAGACGGTGGACAGCGGATTCATCATGTAGCGCAGCGAGGTGTGGTTGCGCATGGCCGATGAAATGGGCCGAAACCCTGCCATCACCACCAGCACCAGGGCCAGCACGGCGACGAGCACCATGGCCAGCTGCCGCAGCACCGGGCGCCAGCCCTTGTGCTGGGGCAGCACCTGGCGGTAGAGCCACCAGGTAGGGGGGATGGCGATGGCGCCTACGGTGACGACCAGGCTCCAGTGCAGCAGATCGGCCGCTTCCTGGGCATCGGTCTGCAGCACATTGACCAGCATGGATGCATCGATGGCAATGCCGTAGTTCAGCATAAAGCAGGCCGCAAAGGCGGCAATCCAGCACATGGCGACCAGGACGGGCTTGGCCGCGCGGCCCCAGCTCAGCAGGGTCAACAGTGCCCAACAGGCGCAGGCAATGGCCAGGCCCAGACTCAGGCCCAAGGTCCACTGCTGGGTGCTGCTCAAGCCCTCCGTGTGGGCAATGGTCTTCCACAAGGCGAGGTTGCCGACGCTGGCCAGCCACAGGCTGATGAACAGGCTCCACTGCCACACAGGCCGCGCAGGGTTGCGGGCGGTGGTGGCCAGGTCGGCGCTGAAGGGCAGGCCATCCGGGTGGGGAGGGAACGCCGCCGCGTCTGCGGGCGCAATGGCTGCGTCGCGCTGTGCTGCGGCCTTGCCAGAGGGGGTGATAAACCGGGCAAAGAATGTCATCCCGCCATGGTCGGCGGAGCAGCTTAACAAGCGATTAATGCGCGAGCGGGCATGAAAAAACCCGCAAAAGCGGGTTTGGAAGCGGTTGGGACGCGGTGCCAGGCAGCGCAGGCGCTGCCTGGACGGCGCGATCAGCGCTTGGCGATGGCTTGCACGTCGCGTGCCACCGAGCCGGTGTACAGCTGGCGTGGACGGCCAATCTTGTACTCGGGATCGGCCATTTGCTCGTTGAGCTGGGCGATCCAGCCCACGGTGCGGGCCAGCGCGAAGACGCCGGTGAACAGCTTCACAGGGATGCCGATGGCGCGTTGCACGATGCCGGAGTAGAAGTCGACGTTCGGGTACAGCTTGCGCGACACGAAGTAGTCGTCTTCCAGTGCAATCTTCTCGACTTGCTTGGCCAGCGCGAACAGCGGATCGTTTTCCAGGCCCAACTCGGCCAGGATCTCGTTGCAGGTTTCCTGCATCAGCTTGGCGCGGGGGTCGTAGTTCTTGTACACGCGGTGGCCAAAGCCCATCAGCTTGACGCCGCTGGACTTGTCCTTGACCTGCTCCATGAACTCACCAACCTTGGCGATGCCGCCGTTGGCCTGGATGTGCTCCAGCATGTTCAGACAGGCTTCGTTGGCGCCGCCGTGGGCAGGGCCCCACAGGCAAGCAACGCCCGCGGAGATGGCTGCAAACGGGTTGGTGCCCGACGAACCGCACAGGCGCACGGTCGAGGTCGACGCGTTTTGCTCGTGGTCTGCGTGCAGGATGAAGATGCGGTCGAGCGCGCGCTCCACCACCGGATTCACCACATACTCTTCGCAAGGGTTGCCGAACATCATGCGCAGGAAGTTGCCTGCGTAGGACAGGTCGTTCTTCGGGTACATGTAAGGCTGGCCCGTGCCGTACTTGTACGACATGGCCACCAGGGTCGGCAGCTTGGCGATCAGGCGGATCGCTGCAATGTTGCGGTGCTCGGGGTTGGTGATGTCCGTACTGTCATGGTAGAAGGCCGACATGCCGCCCACCAGGCCCGTCAAGACGGCCATGGGGTGTGCATCGCGGCGGAAACCACGCAGGAAGAACTGCATCTGCTCGTTGACCATGGTGTGCTGGGTCACCGTGTTTTCGAACTCGGCCTTTTGCGCTTCGTTGGGCAGCTCGCCGTACAGCAGCAGGTAGCAGGTTTCGAGGTAGTTGCAGTTCTTGGCCAGCTGCTCGATGGGGTAGCCACGGTACAGCAGCTCGCCCTTGTCACCATCGATATAGGTGATGGCCGACTGGCAGGCCGCCGTCGAGAGGAAACCGGGATCGTAGGTGAACATGCCGGTCTGCGCGTACAGCTTGCGGATATCGATGACATCCGGGCCGATCGAGCCCTGGTAGACGGGAAGGTCTACACTTGCTGCGCCGTTGCTAAACGATAGCGTGGCTTTGTTGTCTGCTAGTTTCATAAAACTGGTTCCTTCTCGAGTTAGTCCGCAAGAGATGCGCGTTGTTTTCGGCTGCGCAGCATCTCCAGCACTTCGTGAACATCTGGCGTGTCGAGGTCGCCTGTCAGTTCCTTGCGCTTGAGCAGCAAGTCCAACAGGTCGTTGTCGGCCAGGTTCATCAAAGTGGTCAGCCCATGCGCCTGGCGGACATTCAGGCTTGCTCCGTAAGTCCGGAAGAACTGCTCGACGAAGATGTCGTTCTCCACCAGGCCTCGGCGACTACGCCAGCGCAGCAGATCGCGCGCACGTTCATCCAGCAGTTCGTTTTCCATCATTGCTCTATCAGGTTCTTACACCGCACGGCGAACCATCAGTTCCTTGATCTTGCCAATCGCCTTAGTGGGGTTCAGGTGCTTGGGGCACACGTCCACGCAATTCATGATGGTGTGGCAACGGAACAGACGGTAGGGGTCTTCCAGGTTGTCCAGGCGCTCGCTGGTGTGGTCATCGCGGCTGTCGGCGATGAAGCGGTAGGCTTGCAGCAGACCAGCCGGGCCCACGAACTTGTCGGGGTTCCACCAGAACGAGGGGCAGCTGGTCGAGCAGCTCGCGCACAGAATGCACTCGTACAGGCCGTTGAGCTCTTCACGCTCTTCGGGCGACTGCAGGCGCTCCTTCTCGTTGGCGACAAAGCTGTCGGCCATCAGATAGGGCTTGATCGAGTGGTATTGCTTGAAGAACTGGGTCATGTCCACGATCAGATCGCGGATGACGGGCAGACCGGGCAGGGGCTTCAAGACGATGTCGCCCTTGAGGGTGTTCATGTTCGTCAGGCAGGCCAGGCCGTTCTTGCCGTTGATGTTCATCGCATCCGAGCCGCAGACGCCTTCGCGGCAGGAGCGGCGGAAGGAGATCGAGGGGTCGAGTTCCTTGAGCTTGACCAGCGCGTCCAGCAGCATGCGTTCCTGACCGTCGAGCTCTACCTCCACGGACTGCATGTAGGGCTTGGCATCTTTATCGGGATCGTAGCGATAGATTTTGAAAGTACGCTTCATTTTGGGATGTTCTTTCGTGGGCTGCGTGGATTTAGAAGGTACGGACCTTGGGCGGTACCGACGGCACGGTCAGCGGCTTGAGTTGCACTGGCTTGTACTCCAGGCTGTTGGCAGCGCTGTACCACAGCGTGTGCTTGAGCCAGTCGATGTCATTGCGGCCCAGTGGGTACTTGGGATCGTCTGCAGGGTGCTCGTAGTCGTCCACGGTGTGGGCGCCACGGCACTCGGTGCGGGCGGCGGCCGAGACCATCGTGGCTTGTGCCACTTCGATCAGGTTGGCTACTTCCAGCGCTTCCATGCGGGCGGTGTTCCAGACCTTGGACTTGTCCTTCAAGGTCACGCCACCGACGCGGGCGCGGATCTCGGCAATCTTCTTGACGCCTTCGTCCATGCTCTTTTGCGTGCGGAACACACCGGCGTGCTGCTGCATGCAAGAGCGGATGTCGTTGGCCACGTCCTGCGCGTACTCGCCGCTGCTGGAGTCGTCGAGCTTGTTCAGACGCGACAGCGAGAAGTCCGATGCGTTGTCCGGCATGGGCTTGAATTCGCCGTAGCCGTTAACGTAGTTGACGATGTGCTTGCCAGCGGACTTGCCGAACACCAGCAAATCGAGCAGCGAGTTGGTGCCCAGGCGGTTGGCGCCGTGCACCGACACGCAGGAGCATTCGCCCACAGCGTAGAGGCCGTTGACGACCTTGTTCTCTTCACCATCCCAAACAACGACCTGGCCGTTGATGTTGGTGGGGATACCGCCCATCTGGTAGTGGATGGTGGGCACCACGGGAATCGGTTCCTTGGTGATGTCCACGTTGGCGAAGTTGTGGCCGATTTCTTCCACCGAAGGCAGGCGCTTGCGGATGGTTTCTGCACCCAGGTGGGTCATGTCCAGCAGGATGTAGTCCTTGTTCGGACCGCAGCCACGGCCTTCCTTGATTTCCTGGTCCATCGAGCGCGAGACGAAGTCACGCGGTGCCAGGTCCTTCAAGGTAGGCGCATAGCGCTCCATGAAACGCTCGCCATCGCTGTTGCGCAAAATGGCGCCTTCACCGCGACACCCTTCGGTCAGCAGCACGCCCGCGCCAGCCACGCCGGTGGGGTGGAACTGCCAGAACTCCATGTCCTGCAGCGGGATGCCAGCGCGCGCTGCCATGCCCAGGCCGTCGCCGGTGTTGATGAAGGCATTGGTCGATGCCTGGAAGATGCGGCCTGCGCCGCCGGTGGCCAGCAGCACGGCCTTGGCGTGCAGCTCGTACAGGTCGCCGGTTTCCAGTTCAATGGCGGTCACGCCGATCACATCGCCGGATTCGTCGCGGATCAGGTCGAGTGCCATCCACTCCACGAAGAAGTTGGTCTTGGACTTGACGTTCTGCTGGTACAGCGTGTGCAGCATCGCGTGGCCGGTACGGTCAGCGGCTGCGCAAGCGCGTTGCACGGGCTTTTCGCCGTGGTTGGCGGTGTGGCCACCAAACGGGCGCTGGTAAATGGTGCCGTCCGGGTTGCGGTCAAAAGGCATGCCAAAGTGTTCCAGCTCATACACCACCTTGGGTGCTTCGCGGCACATGAACTCGATGGCATCCTGGTCACCGAGCCAGTCCGAGCCCTTGATGGTGTCGTAGAAGTGCCATTCCCAGTTGTCGGGCGACATATTGCCCAGCGAAGCGGACACGCCCCCTTGCGCTGCCACGGTGTGCGAGCGGGTGGGGAAAACCTTGGACAAGGCGGCCACGGACAGGCCTGCCTTGGACAGTTCCAGCGCAGCGCGCAGGCCGGATCCGCCAGCGCCGATGATGATTACATCAAACTTGCGCTTTGTGATGTTCTCTTTTGTATAGCTCATTGTTCTCTTTCAATCGCGGGGATCACAGACGCCACAGAACCTGGAGGCCCCAGCCGAGGCAGCCGACCAGCCAGACCAACACAAAAATCTGCAGCACCAGACGCAGGCCGACGGGCTGGACGTAGTCCATGAAGATTTCACGCATGCCCACCCAGGCGTGGTAGGCCAGGGCCACCAGGGTGCCGACGGTGATGAACTTCATCCATTGCTGGGCGAAGATGCCTGCCCACTGCTCGTAGCCGATGGGGCCTTTGATAAGCAGCACCTGGGCCAGCAGGGCCACGGTGAACAGGGCCATCAGCAGACCGGTCACACGCTGGGCCAGCCAGTCGCGCAAGCCGTAGTGGGCACCGGTCACGACACGTTTGGAGCCGTAATTGACGGACATGGGGAATCCTTTCTTATTTATCAGTGAATGCAGTCGCGGGCGATCAGTACAGGCCGAACAGCTTGGCGCCCAGGATGGCGGTCAGCAGCAGGCTGATGGCAAAGCAGGCCAGGGCCGAGTTCTTGCCAAACTCTTTGTTGACCGACTTGTGCGACACGTCCATCCAGATGTGGCGCAGGCCAGCGCAGAAGTGGTGCAGGTAGGACCAGATCAGGGCCAACACGGCCAGCTTGATGAACCAGCCGGGGAAGATGCCGGCGCCGGTGTTGAAGGCGGCGGTGAAGCGGGCGTAGGAGAATTCGGAGGAGATCGAGGTATCGAGCAGCCAGATCACAAAAGGCAGCAGGAAGAACATGACCAGGCCGCTGGCGCGGTGCAGGATCGAGAGCTTGGCTGCTACCGGCAAGCGGTAGGTGGTGAGGTCCGAAATGGGGTTGATATTGCGAAACTCGGGCCGCTTCTTTGTGGTATCTGTCATGGTGTGAAATCTTTCGTGGATGTAACTGCTATGTAATCGCTTGCCTCAAACCTGCAAAATTTTATTGCAATGCAGCGCGCAGGTCTAAGGGTTTCTCTTTAACCCCGTGGTGACTACTCTGACTTGACCGCTGCACTAGCTCAGGGTATTGCTGTAGTGGTGGGTGTCCGTGCGGTAGAGGCCTCGTCGTAATTCCATGGGAACATCGTTGTAGGTGTAGGCCACACGCTCGACGCTGAGCAGCGGAGTGTGGCCATCGATGTGTAACAAATCGCCCTGTGCGGGGTCGGGTAAAACGGCACGCAATTTCTCTTGCGCGCGCACCATGCGCACGCCGTATTCCACCTCGAACATCGCGTAGGTGGCGCCGGGGTAGTCGCGCATTTGCTCGGCTGACAGGCCTTTGAAGCTGCTGCTGGGCAGCCAGATATCTTCCAAAATGGTGGGAATGCCGGCAAACACCAGCACGCGGCGCACATGGATCAGCGATTCGCCCGTCGGCACCTGCAGCAGTTTGCAGATTTCGCTCTGGCCCTTCATGCTGCGGCAGGAGATGATGTTGCGCTGCGCCGGACCCTCTTCGTTGAGGTCGCCGCTGTCGGGCAGCAGGCGCAAGAAGCGGTACTGCACATTGCGCTCGGCATGCGTTGCCACAAAGGTGCCCTTGCCCTGGCGGCGCAGCAGCAGGTTTTCGGCGGCCAGCTCGTCGATGGCCTTGCGCACCGTGCCCTGGCTCACGCGGTAGCGCGCGGCCAGCTCCATCTCGCTAGGGATCATCTCGCCCGGTTTCCAGGCACCTGCTTGCAGGCTTTGCAGGATCAAACCCTTGATTTGCTGGTACAGCGGGCTGAAAGCAGGGGTCGCGCCACCCACGCTGTCGCCAGCGGACGTGATTCCGGTGTCGTTTGCATTCGGGGTGGAAGATGTCATGCGCTTGTCTTGGGAGAGATTCAATCTCTCGGGTGCCACCGTGAAGGTGGCAGCAATCGGTTCAAATTCTCAGCGCGCATTGTATAGCGCAACCGGGGTCAATCATATCTTATATAAGACATAAGACAAATTGACTGAGTGAACTGTTCAAGAGTACACTTGCACGCTGTTTACAGACCTGCCATCGGGGGCATCCCGGTCGCTGATTCCAGTGGTTTTGACACACTCTCCGATGCTGGCCTGCTTGGACACCTCATTTCTATTTTCTGGAGTTTTCCCATGAGCAAGAAGCCCGTACGTGTCGCCGTTACCGGTGCCGCTGGTCAAATCGGTTATGCCCTGTTGTTCCGCATCGCTTCGGGCGAAATGCTGGGCAAGGATCAGCCTGTCATCCTGCAACTGCTGGAAATTCCTGACGAGAAGGCCCAAAACGCGCTCAAGGGCGTGATCATGGAGCTGGAAGACTGCGCTTTCCCGCTGGTGGCCGGTATCGAAGCCCACAGCGATCCGCTGCAAGCCTTCAAAGACACCGACTACGCACTGCTGGTGGGCGCCCGTCCTCGTGGCCCAGGCATGGAACGTGCTGACCTGCTGGCTGCCAACGCCCAGATCTTCACCGCCCAAGGCAAGGCCCTGAACGCTGTCGCTTCGCGCAACGTCAAGGTGCTGGTGGTCGGCAACCCAGCCAACACCAATGCCTACATCGCGATGAAGTCGGCTCCCGACCTGCCAGCGAAGAACTTCACCGCCATGCTGCGCCTGGACCACAACCGCGCTGCGTCCCAACTGGCTGCCAAGGGCGGCTTCAAGGTGGGCGACATCCGCAAGCTGACCGTCTGGGGCAACCACTCGCCCACCATGTACGCCGACTACCGTTTCGCGACGGTGGATGGCAAGTCCATCAAGGAAGCGATCAACGACCAGGCCTGGAACAAGGACGTGTTCCTGCCTACCGTTGGCAAGCGTGGCGCCGCCATCATTGCAGCGCGCGGCCTGTCGTCGGCAGCATCGGCTGCCAACGCCGCCATCGACCACATGCGTGACTGGGCCCTGGGCTCGGCCGGCGAATGGGTGACCATGGGCGTGCCTTCGAACGGCGAATACGGCATCCCAGCGGGCATCATCTTCGGCTTCCCCGTGACCACCGAAAACGGCGAATACAAGATCGTCCAAGGTCTGGAGATCGACGCGTTCTCGCAAGAATGCATCGACAAGACGCTGGCTGAGCTGCAAGGCGAGCAAGACGGCGTCAAGCACCTGCTGTAATCCAACGCGCTGACCAGCATGCTCGAATGGAATGCCCAGCTCTACAGCCGGTTCGAGGACGAGCGCACGCGCCCGGCCGCCGACCTGCTGGCGCGCGTGGCCCTGCCCGACGATGCCGCCTATGTGGTGGATCTGGGCTGCGGGCCGGGTAATTCCACCGAGCTGCTGGCCCGGCGCTTTGTGCATGCACGGGTGCTGGGCGTTGACCAGTCGCAAGACATGCTGGCCGCTGCGCGCCAGCGTCTTGCGCAAGTGCATTTTGAGCAGTGCGATATCGCCCACTGGCAGGCTCCACCGCACAAGGGGCGTTTGCCCGATTTGATTTTTGCCAATGCGGCCCTGCAATGGGTGCCGGACCACATCCAGCTGCTGCCCCGATTGATGGGCATGTTGGCGCCCGGTGGTGTGCTGGCCGTACAGATGCCAGACAACCGCGACGAGCCCAGCCACCGCCTGATGCGCGAAGTGGCAGCGCTGCAGCCCTGGGCTGCAGACATCGGCGATCCGCAGGCCTTGCGCACGGATTTGCTGACCCTGAATGATTACTACGATGTGCTGGCCCTTGATGCCCAGGTGGATGCCTGGCGTACGGCGTACCAGCACCCGATGGACAGTGCCGAGGCGATTGTCCAATGGGTGAGCGGCACCGGGCTGCGGCCTTTTCTCCAGCCTCTGCCTGCCGAGTTGCAAACCAGTTTTGTCGCCGAATACACCCGCCGCATCGATGCCGCCTACAGCCCGCGCAGCGATGGCCGGCGCCTGCTGGCCTTCCCCCGCTTGTTTTTGGTGGCCCGCCGCCCCATCTAAGCCTTGACCATGAGTATTTCCGCCATCCATCCCGCACAGGTTCTGCTCGGCGCCCAGTCTGGGGCGCTGGCCTTGCCGGTCTGCGACCACTACAGCGGTGTTGAAGACCGCATGCGCAAGAGCCTGGCTTTGCAGGCGCAGATGACGCAAGAGTTTGGCCGCTGCGTGTTCGATGTGACCCTGGACTGCGAAGACGGCGCGGCCGTTGGCCAGGAAAAGGCCCATGCCCAGCTGGTGGCCTCGCTTGCCAAGAACGCCGCACCCGGCGCCCGGGTAGCGGCCCGTGTGCATGCGGCAGACCACGCAGCGCTGGCCGAAGATATCGCCACCATCGCGGGCGAGGCGGGCGACAGGCTCTGCCACATCATGGTGCCCAAGGTGGAATCGGTGGACGATATTGACCAGGTCGACCGCCTGCTGCAGCGCGCCACGGATACCCCGGTGCCGCTGCATGCGCTGATTGAATCACCCCAGGCGGTGCACCGCGCTTTCGAGATTGCCGCCGACCCCCGGGTGCAAAGCATCAGCTTTGGTTTGATGGATTTTGTATCAGCCCATGGTGGCGCGATTCCGTCCAGTGCAATGGGCGTGCAAGGCCAGTTTACGCATCCGCTGGTGCTGCGCGCCAAGCTGGAGATCGCTGCGGCCTGCCATGCCTATGGCAAGGTGCCATCGCACTGCGTGGTGACCGAGTTCAAGAACCCCGATGCGATGGAGCAGGCCGCACGCCGCGCCTATGGCGAGCTGGGCTATACCCGCATGTGGAGCATCCACCCCGCGCAGATCCGTCCCATCCTGCAGGCCTTCGCGCCCACGCAGAGCCAGGTCGATGAAGCGGCCCGTATCGTGCGGGCAGCGGCAGACGCGCAATGGGCCCCTATCAGCGTCGATGGGGTCTTGCATGACCGTGCAAGTTATCGTTACTTTTGGCAAATTTTGGAGCGTGCTGCGCAGACGGGTTGTCCGTTGCCGGGTACAGTTCGGGAGTGGCTGTAACCATTCCGGGCAGCCCTTTTCCTGTTTCTTGCGTTGTATCGCGGGAGTTGTTATGAAAAATCGCGTGATTTCTTTGTTGGTCTTGGTTCCTGCGCTGACTCTGGCTATGGGCAGTGTGCAGGCGCAAGACAAGAAGGCGGCCAAGCCAGCGGCCGCCAAGACCACCGCTGCCAAGAAGGCACCGGCCAAAAAAGCCCCCGCCAAGCGTGCCTCCACCGCCAAAAAGGGCGCAGCGGTGGCCGCTGGCGCCGGTGCGGCCGCCGCTGTTGCAGCCATCCCTGCCCAGCAGACCTTGACCCCCGCCGAATTGGCCATTGCCGAGCAGGTCTACCAAGGCCGCATCAGCTGCGAATTGGGCGCGTCGGTCAATATCGCCAAGGATTCCGTCAACCCGGGCTACTTCTTCGTTGAAGGCAAGGGCTTCAAGTACCACATGGCTCCGGTGTCGACCTCCACCGGCACCGTCCGCCTGGAAGACCAGCACGCTGGCGCCATGTGGCTGCAAGTTGCCAACAAATCCATGCTGATCAATCGCAAGCTGGGCCAACGCCTGGCCGATGAATGCATGAGCCCCGAGCAAAACCAGGTAGCCGAAGCTATCAAGAAAAACCCACCTGCCGCACTGTTTGAAGGCAACGGCCGCTGATAAGAACAGCGGCGCGGAAGCCCGACGCCTTGCGAGCGCCCCACCATTGAAATAGAGAACCGGAGAACGTATGTTGAAAGCCTACCGCGACCATGTGAGTGAGCGTGCCGCTCTGGGCATCCCCCCACTGCCGCTGGATGCCAAGCAGGTCGCTGACTTGATCGAGCTGATCAAGAACCCACCTGCCGGTGAAGACGCATTTCTGCTCGATCTGCTGACCCACCGCGTGCCCCCAGGCGTGGACGATGCCGCCAAGGTCAAGGCTTCCTTCCTGGCTGCCGTTGCACATGGCGACCTGAAAGTGGCGCTAATCTCCAAGGCCAAGGCCACCGAGCTGCTCGGCACCATGGTGGGTGGCTACAACGTGCATCCGCTGATCGAACTGCTGGACGACACCGAAGTGGCCGCTGTGGCAGCCGAGGCGCTGAAGAAGACCTTGCTGATGTTCGACTTCTTCAACGACGTGGCCGACAAGGCCAAGGCCGGCAATGCCAAGGCCAAGGAAGTGATGCAAAGCTGGGCGGATGCCGAGTGGTTCACCTCGCGTCCCGAAGTCGAGAAAAAGATCACCGTCACCGTCTTCAAGGTGCCCGGCGAGACCAACACCGATGACCTGTCGCCTGCACCAGACGCCTGGAGCCGCCCCGACATTCCTCTGCACTACCTGGCCATGCTGAAGAACACGCGTCCCGACGCGGCCTTCAAGCCCGAAGAAGACGGCAAGCGCGGTCCGATGCAGTTCATCGACGACCTGAAGAAAAAGGGCCACCTGGTGGCCTACGTGGGCGACGTGGTCGGCACCGGTTCTTCGCGCAAGTCCGCGACCAACTCCATCGTCTGGGCTACCGGCCAGGACATTCCCTTTGTGCCCAACAAGCGCTTTGGTGGCGTGACCCTGGGCGGCAAGATCGCCCCCATCTTCTTCAACACGCAAGAAGATTCGGGCTCGCTGCCGATCGAAGTGGACGTCTCCAAGCTGGAGATGGGCGATGTCATCGACGTGCTGCCCTACGACGGCAAGATCCTCAAGAACGGCGAGACCGTCACCGAGTTCCAACTCAAGAGCGATGTGCTGTTTGACGAAGTGCGCGCCGGCGGCCGTATCAACCTGATCATCGGCCGCTCGCTGACCGCCAAGGCCCGCGAAGCGCTGGGCCTGCCCGCATCCACCGTGTTCCGTCTGCCCCAGGCACCTGCGGAAACCAAGGCTGGCTTTACCTTGGCGCAAAAGATGGTCGGCCGTGCCGTCGGTCTGGCAGAAGGCCAGGGCGTGCGCCCCGGTACCTACTGCGAACCCCGCATGACCACCGTGGGCTCGCAAGACACCACCGGCCCGATGACCCGTGACGAGCTGAAGGACCTGGCTTGCCTGGGCTTCTCGGCCGACATGGTGATGCAGTCCTTCTGCCACACCGCTGCGTACCCCAAGTCGGTGGACGTCAAGACCCACCGTGAGCTGCCCCAGTTCATCAGCAACCGTGGCGGCGTGGCCCTGCGCCCGGGCGATGGCGTGATCCACAGCTGGCTCAACCGCCTGCTGCTGCCGGACACCGTGGGCACCGGCGGTGACTCGCACACCCGTTTCCCCATCGGTATTTCCTTCCCCGCAGGCTCGGGCCTGGTGGCCTTCGGTGCTGCGACTGGCGTGATGCCGCTGGACATGCCTGAATCGGTGCTGGTGCGCTTCAAGGGCGAAATGCAGCCTGGCGTGACTTTGCGCGATCTGGTGCATGCGATCCCGCTGTATGCGATCAAGGCCGGTCTGCTGACCGTTGCCAAGGCCGGCAAGATCAACGAGTTCTCCGGCCGCATTCTGGAAATCGAAGGCCTGCCAGACCTGAAGGTCGAGCAAGCGTTCGAGCTGTCCGATGCCTCCGCCGAGCGCTCGGCCGCTGGCTGCACGATCAAGCTCAACCCTGAGCCCGTGCGCGAATACCTGACCTCGAACATCGTTCTGATGAAGAACATGATCGCCGACGGTTATGCCGACGCCAAGACCCTGCAACGCCGCATCGAGAAGGTCGAAGCCTGGC
The DNA here is from genome assembly GCF_024809975.1 of Comamonas sp. BIGb0152. Classification (GTDB taxonomy): domain Bacteria; phylum Pseudomonadota; class Gammaproteobacteria; order Burkholderiales; family Burkholderiaceae_C; genus Comamonas. The sequence goes on along the minus strand of NZ_JANUDY010000003.1, from coordinate 252,150 downwards.
TGGCCAAGCCCGACCTGCTCGAAGCCGACAAGGACGCCGAATACGCACACGTCATCGAGATCGATCTGGCCGACATCAAGGAGCCTATCGTCTGCTGCCCGAACGACCCGGACGATGCCAAGTTCCTGTCCGATGTGGCCGGCACCAAGATCGATGAAGCCTTCATCGGTTCGTGCATGACCAATATCGGCCACTTCCGCGCTGCAGCCAAGCTGCTGGGCGGCCAGCGTGACATCCCTGTCAAGCTGTGGGTGGCACCGCCCACCAAGATGGACCAGAGCGAGCTGATCAAGGAAGGCCATTACGCCGCCTTTGGCACCGCCGGTGCGCGTACCGAAATGCCCGGCTGCTCGCTGTGCATGGGCAACCAGGCCCAGGTGCGCGAAGGCGCCACGGTGATCTCGACCTCGACCCGCAACTTCCCCAACCGTCTGGGCAAGAACACCAATGTGTACCTGGGCTCGGCCGAACTGGCGGCGATTGCCTCGCGCCTGGGTTACTTGCCCAGCAAGGAAGAGTACCTGAAGGAAATGGGCGTGATCGATGCCGACAAGGCCTCCGTCTATCGCTACATGAACTTCAACGAAATTGCGGAATACGCCGAAGTGGCAGAGAAGATCTAAGCGTCACAGCTGCTGTGCAGGGGCCTTGGCGCCCCTGTCACCCACAACCCGCTGCGGCGGGTTTTTTCATGCCCGTACCCAGGGGTTTAACGCGGGTAGCGTGCAAGAAGCATGGGTGTATGCACAATGTTCGCTGGTCTTTGGGCGGGCAGCGATGGCTGTCCCGCCCAATCCTATGCCGCGAAATTTTTGAAATAGTCGATCGGAGAAATGCGTCAGATGAAGATGTGGAAATATGTGGTGGCGCTGCTGGTGCCCGGAGTGATGGCCAGCGCCAGCTGGGCGCAGACGCAAAATAGCGCACAAGACAATGCCCAGGTGACGGCCGAGGCCGCCGAGGCCCAACCCTGCGACGGCGCCGTGATGTATGCGCTGGACAACTGGTACCAGGTGCAGCGCTGCGAGCAATCGGGCTTTTTACTGCCCGGTGAGATGACCCAGAGCAGCGCCGACTTTTTGGCCGCCCACCCAGGCATTGCGCAAGATGTGCGCAGCCAGAGCCCACGTGCGCTGCAGGCGCTGAACCTGGCGGGCACCAGCCCCTGGGATTGGAATGACCCAGGCAACCGCAGCACCCTGGAAAACCTTTGCCGCGACACCTTGCAGTCGCAAAAGCGCATGGTGAGCGAGCCCAGCTGGCGCGAATCGCTGAGCTGCGCGCGCTGATACAAGGCGGCGGACAGGGCGCGGCAGTACCAGCGCCCAGTCCTTGTTGAACCTGCAAAAAACTGCAGCCTGGCAGCCAATCAGCCAGGCGTTGGGGTGGTGCTGCTCAGGCGGTCTGGCCGTCGGCGTCGCCTAGCCCCGCCGCACATCAAAGTACGCCTCTTCCACACCAATCCCCTGAAAACCCGCCTGCCGGGCCTTGTCAAAGGCCTTGAGCCAGGCGCGGGCCAGCACCTCTTGCTGGGCAGAGATCTCACCGCCTTCGGCTGCATCGGTATAAGCGCTCAAGGATTCCAGCATGTTCTGCTCGTCGGGGAAAAACTTGCCGATCTCTCGGGCAAAGCGCATTTCTGCGCGGTGTTTGAGGGCAGGATCAATGCCGTGGCAATCCTGCAGGCTGATGGCGATTGGGGGAGAGACTTCCATAGATTGAATGACTGTTTAAATAAACAGTGACAAGTATCCTGGCTAACTGTTTATTTGTACAGCTTTTTATGGTGACTCAATGCTGAGCCTGTGGTTTGTGGCGGACGCAGCCCGCAGCAGTGGCCTGTGAGAGGGGCGCTTGGCGCTACTGGTTTTAGGCAGCGCGTATACAATATGGCCCCTTATGCCCCAGAACAACCCTGTTCTCGGGACTCTTTCGTAGCCATGGGTTCCCTCGCCCCCATTGACCAAAAAGGAATGTCATGAACTCCGCTCATGCCGTGCAGACCCCTGTGTCGCGCGTGCCTCTCTATCTCTCCTTGCTGGTGGCCTTCCACGTCGCCATCGTCATTGCCAGCAACTACCTGGTGCAGCTGCCCATCTCGTTGTTTGGCTTTCACAGCACCTGGGGGGCCTTCAGCTTTCCGTTTATCTTTTTGGCCACTGATCTGACCGTGCGTCTGATCGGCAAGGTCGAGGCGCGCCGCGTCATCACCCGGGCCATGCTGCCGGCGCTGCTGGTGTCCTATGTCGTGGGCGTCATCTTCCATGAAGGGCGCTTCAACGGCTGGGAGGCCTTGCAGAGCTTCAACAGCTTTGTGTTCCGCATTGCGCTGGCCAGCTTTGCCGCCTATGTGCTGGGCCAGCTGCTCGACATCCAGGTGTTTGACCGCATCCGCCAAAAGAGCCATGCCTGGTGGATGGCGCCCGCTGCCGCCTCGGTGTTTGGCCAGGCGCTCGATACCGCCGCCTTTTTCTCCATCGCCTTCTGGCGCAGCGCGGACCCCTTCATGGCCGCCAACTGGGTGGAGATCGCACTGGTGGACTATGTCATCAAACTGGCCGTGAGCCTGCTGCTGTTTGTGCCTGCCTATGGCGTGGTGCTAGCGGCGCTGGTGCGCTCGATGCGTATGCCAACGGTAGCCACCGCTGCACCCTGACCGGGTTCAACACTGCCAGGTCCGAGGGGGCTGCAGCAGTCTTCGCCATGCAAAAGGCCGCCAGACGATGGCGGCCTTTTGCATGGGCGAGCGCAGATCAGGTCTGGCTTTGCAGGTAGTTGGGCAGGCCCATCATCTTGATCAGGCCCAGCTGCTTTTCCAGCCAGTAGGCATGGTCTTCTTCGGTGTCGCGCAGCTGTGCCAGCAGAATATCGCGGCTCACATAGTCGCTGTGCTTTTCGCACAGCTCCATGCCCTGGCGCAGGCCGGCACGCACTTCGTATTCGGTATCCAGGTCCTTTTGCAGCATCTCGGGCACGGTGGCGCCGGGCGTGAACTCCTTGGGGCGCATATCGGGGCGGCCGCCCAGCATCAGAATGCGGCGCAGCAGCGCGTCGGCGTGCTGGGTTTCTTCCTGCATCTCATGGTCCAGGCGGGTGAACAGCTTGCTGAAGCCTTGGTCTTCGTAAATGCGCGAATGGGCAAAATACTGGTCGCGAGCCGCCAGCTCGCCCTGCAGCAGGTCCTTGAGGTAGTCGACGACGTCAGGATGGCCTTGCATGTTCTTGTTTTCGGTAAAGTTTGCGAAGCCTGCAGTATCGCGTGTCTGCGCGCTGCTGGTTGCGAAGGCAGCCCAATGCCCACGTACCACCGCTCTGGATGCGGGCTGTAAGCAGATGCATTCGCATTGCCTGCGCAGCCTGCACGGCGCAGGGAAGGGGAGGTGCCTGGGGTTCTGGCAATATCAGGGGTTTTGAAGGGAGCGAGCGTGAACCATTCCGAAGCCTGGCAAGAGCAGGTACACCCCATCGACCCTGCCGTGCGCGCCGACATCGAAGCCAAGCTCGCACAGATCGAGATCGAGCACCAGGTGCGCATCCTGTTTGCCTGCGAATCCGGCAGCCGGGGCTGGGGTTTTGCATCGCCCGACAGTGACTACGATGTGCGCTTTGTCTATGCGCCGCGCCTGCCTTGGTACCTGAGCGTGAGCGAGCAGCGCGATGTGATCGAGCTGCCTATCTCGGATGTGTTCGATGTCAACGGCTGGGAGCTGCGCAAGGCGCTGGGCCTGCTCAAAAAAGGCAATGCCACCTTGATCGAATGGTTTGATTCGCCAGTCGTCTACCAGGCCGATCCGCTGTTTGTGGCCGACATGCGCGCCGCCATTGAGCGCGTACACCTGCCCGAGCGCACGCACTACCACTACCTGCACATGGCGCGCAAAAACTACCGCGAGTACCTGCAGTGCGAGACGGTGCGACTCAAGAAATACTTGTATGTGCTGCGCCCCTTGCTGGCCTGCCTGTGGGTGTCGGAGGGCAAGGGCGTGGCGCCCATGCGCTTTCAGGATCTGGTCGATGGCACCGTCAGTGACCCGGCCGTGCTCGACGCCATTGCGGCGCTGCTGGTGGTCAAGCGCGCGGCCAAGGAGTCCGAGCATGGCCAGGCCATGCCGGTGCTCAATGCCTTTATCGAGGCCACGTTGGCGCAGCTCGATGCCGCGCCGCCGCCCCAGACACCGAGCGTGGATTTTGCACCGCTCGATGACTTGCTACTGCGCACCGTGCTGAGCGGCCACACAGCTTGATCACCTGCCTTGCGCCACCGCCTGCACGGCTGATTGCAAGCTAAGCAGCAGCTTGTGCACCAGCGGGTTGCCCGGCTGGCTGCGCCAGACGGCCAGCAGCTCGGACTGTGGCTGCTCACCCAACAGCGGAATAAACACCACATCCGGCATGCCCACACGCTGCAGCGCGGCCGGCACAATGGCCGAGCCCTGGCCCAGCGACACGAGCGACAGCACCGACAACCAGTGCCGCACCTCGTGCCGTACCTCGGGCGCAAAGCCGTGGGCCATGCACATCTGGTAGATGCGCTGGTGGTAGAGGGGCGAGACGGTGCTGGAGAACAGCACCAGGCGCTCGTGCTTGAGCTGGGCCAAATCCAGCACCAGGCTGTCGGCCAGCGCATGCTGGCGCGGCAGGCAGGCCACAAAGGGCTCTTGCATCAGCAGCTGGCTGTGCAGGCCTTCGGGCAGCATCACCGAATGCACCAGGCCCATGTCCAGCTCGGCCTGCTGCAGGCCCAGCAGCTGCTCGGCGCTGTTGAGCTCGCGCATGTCGATGCGTACCTGCGGGTGCGCGCTTTGAAAATGGGCCAGCGCCTGGGGCACGCCTCGGTACAGCGCCGAGCCCACAAAGCCCAGGCGCAGATGGCCGCGCACGCCCTGGCCCACATCCCGCGTCTCCTGCACTGCCTGCCCGGCCAGCGCCAGCAGCTGGCGTGCGCGCGGCAGCAGGTGGGCGCCGGCGGCGGTCAGCCGCACGCCCTTGCTGCTGCGCTCAAACAGCGGGGCACCAATTTCTTCCTCCAGCTGGCGGATGGCGACTGACAACGGCGGCTGTGAGATCGACAGGCGCTGGGCCGCACGGCTGAAGTGCAGCTCTTCAGCCAAGGTAGCGAAGTAGTTCAGCAGTCGCAGCTCCATGGGCACTCCTATCTATATTGATTAAGTATCGATAAAGAGTTTAATAATATTTGACGCGAATAGCACCGGCTGCTGAAATGGCGCAAAACAACGCGGTCCCGCCGTGCCCTCCATCCAGGAAGCAGCACTGCAGGCCCAGCCATTGAGGAGACCCGCATGTCCGCTCAGGAACCATCCCAGCGCAGCGCCATGGCGCAAGTGGCACAGGCCCACGACCACCCCGTGCCCGATCGCCACGGCAGCAATTTCTACACCACCGACCCGGCTTTGCAGCAGCTGCTGCAGCTGTACCTGCCCGCCGATCTGCTGGCCCATCTGCAGCCCTATCTGCAGCGCATGGGCGAGCTGGCCGGCGGCCGCATCGATGAGCTGGCCAGCATTGCCGACAAGAACCCGCCCACCCTGGAGCACCGCAGCCGCGCCGGCGAAGACCGCCAGCGCATCATCAAGCACCCGGCCTATGAAGAGCTGGAGCGCATTGCCTATGGTGAATTTGGCTTGCAGGCCATTTCGCACCGCGACGACATGCTGGGCTGGCAGGGCAAGATGCCGCCCACCGTCAAATATGCGCTGACCTATTTGTTCGTGCAGTCCGAGTTTGGCCTGTGCTGCCCCTTGTCGATGACCGACTCGCTGACCCGCACCTTGAAGAAATTTGGTGCGCCGCAGCTGGTCGCCAAGTACCTGCCGCAGCTGCTGTCGCTGGACTGGGACAGCCAGGCCCAGGGCGCCATGTTCATGACCGAGCAGGCTGCCGGCTCCGATATCTCCAACACCCAGACCCTGGCCCAGCCGCAGGCCGATGGCAGCTGGCGCGTGACGGGCGACAAATGGTTCTGCTCCAACCCCGATGCGGAATTTGCGATGGTGCTGGCCCGCGTGGATGGAGCGCCCGCTGGCATGAAGGGCATCTCGCTCTTTTTGCTGCCGCGCACGCTTGATGACGGCAGCCAGAACCACTACCGCATCATCCGCTTGAAGGACAAGCTGGGCACCAAATCCATGGCCAGCGGCGAGATCCGCATGGAAGGCGCCACCGCCTACCTGATCGGCGAGCAGGGCAGGGGCTTTGTGCAGATGGCCGACATGGTCAACAACTCGCGCCTGTCCAACGGCGTGCGTTCGGCCGGCATGATGCGCCGCGCTGTGGCTGAGGCCGAGTTTGTCGCCAGCGAGCGCGTGGCCTTTGGCAAGCGTTTGCAGGATATGCCACTGATGCAGCGCCAGCTGGACAAGCTGCGCGTGCCCGCCGAGCAGGCCCGCTCCATGCTGTTCCAAACCGCCCAGACCTTGATGCGCTCGGATGCCGGCGACAAAGAGGCCTATGCGCTGCTGCGCATCTTGACGCCGATGATCAAGTTCCGCGCCTGCCGCGATGCCCGCAAGGTCACCGGCGATGCGATGGAAGTGCGCGGCGGCTGCGGCTATATCGAGGAATGGACCGATCCCCGCCTGGTACGCGATGCCCACTTGGGCTCCATCTGGGAAGGCACCAGCAATATCGTCGCGCTCGATGTCGTGCGCGCCATTCAACGTGAAGGCTCGCTGCCGGTGCTGCAGGCCTATCTGCAAGGCCTGCTGGCAGACTGCCGCATCAGCGCGGCCTACCGCCAGGCGTTGGACGCTGCGCTGGCCCGCGCCAGCGCGTTGGCCGAGCTTGCCGCGCAAGACGGCGGCGCAGTACTGGCACGCCAGGCCGCCACCGGTTTGTACAACTGCACCACCGCCATTGCGATGGCCTGGGAGGCGGGCCAGATTGATTCACCCGAGCGCTTGCGGCTGTCGCAGCTGGTGCTGCTGCACCGGGTGCTGCCGCGCGATCCGCTGGCCAGCGAGGCGATCCCGCAAGATTGGCTGGCCTGAGTCGCATATCCGCAGACCGGCAGAGACACCCCCATCAACACGCAGGCACCAGACCTGCACCCCTGAATACATGGAGACAAACATGCAAAAATTTTCCTTGAACGCGGCGGCTCTCGCCCTTGCTTGCCTGGCCGGGCTGGGCATGGCCTCGGCGCAGGCCGCTGACAAGTTTCCCGACCGTCCGATCATGTTCACCGTGCCCTTCCCACCCGGTGGCCCTACCGATGCGATGGCCCGCATTTTGGCGACGGAGCTGACGCGCGAGCTGGGCCAGAGCGTGGTGGTGGAGAACCGCGCAGGCGCGGGCGGCAATATTGGTGCCGAGTACGTGGCGCGGGCCAAGCCCGATGGCTACACCATCATGTTTGGCACCTCCGGCCCGCTGGCGATCAACAAAAGCCTGTACAAGTCCATCAGCTACGACCCGCGCAGCAGCTACGCACCCATCATCTATGTGGGCTACCTGCCCAATATCCTGGTGGTGAAAGCCAGCCTGCCGGCCGACAACGTGCAAGCCCTGATTGCGCTGGACAAGGCCCAGCCCGGCAAGCTCAATTTCGCCTCGTCGGGCAATGGCGCCTCATCGCACCTGGCGGGGGTCATGTTCAACAACCTGGCGGGCACCAAACTGCAGCACATCCCCTACAAGGGCACGGGCCCGGCGCTCAATGATTTGCTGGCGGGACAGGTCGACATGAGCTTTACCGATATCCTGACGGCCATGCCCTATATCAAGGCGGGCAAGGTCAAGCCGCTGGGCGTGGCCACCGCACGCCGCTCCAGCGCCATGCCCGATATTCCCACCGTGGCTGAGCAGGGCATGGCCGGGTATGACGTGAGTGTTTTCTTTGGCGTGGTGGCCCCCAAGGGCACACCGCCAGAGCGGGTGCAGGTGCTGAACCAGGCTTTCTCCAAGGCCTTGGATTCCGACAATGTCAAAAAGGCCTTTGCCGCGCAGGGCCTGGAGGCATCGCCGGACCGCTCGCCCGCTTACCTGGGGCGCTTTATCGCCACCGAAGTGGACAAATGGCAGGCAGTGGTTCAGCAGTCCGGTGTGACGCTGGACTGATCAAACGGAAAACGGAAGATGACAACAACACAGGTGGCCAATGTGGGCGCGCTGCAAGGTATCAAGGTGCTCGATTTGTCGCGCATTCTGGGCGGGCCGCTGTGCGGCCAAATCCTGGGCGACCATGGCGCCGATGTGCTCAAGGTGGAGCCGCCGCAAGGCGATGACACGCGCAGCTGGGGCCCGCCGTTTCGCGACGGCGTGGCCTCGTATTACCTGGGCCTCAACCGCAACAAGCGTGTGCAGTTCATGGATCTGGCCAGCGCCGAAGGCCAGGCCCGCGTGCGCGACTTGATGGCGCAGGCCGATGTGGTGGTCGAGAACTTCAAGACCGGCACGATGGAGAAATGGGGTATTGGCTACGCGCAAATGCAGCACGAGTTTCCCCATCTGGTCTGGTGCCGGGTCACCGGCTTTGGCGCCGATGGCCCGCTGGGCAGCCTGCCCGGTTATGACGCCGCCATCCAAGCCATGGCCGGGCTGATGAGCATCAACGGCGAGGCCGATCGCGATCCGCTGCGCGTGGGCCTGCCTGTGGTGGATATGGTCACGGGGCTCAATGCCGTGATCGGTGTGCTGCTGGCGCTGCATGAGCGCGGCCGCAGCGGCCTGGGCCAGCTGGTCGATGCCTCGCTGTATGACGCGGGCATCTCGCTGCTGCACCCGCATGCCGCCAATTGGTTCATGAGCGGCAAGGTCCCCGGCCGCTCCGGCAATGCCCACCCCAACATCTACCCCTACGACGTGGTGAACACCGGCAGTGCGCCGATTTTTCTGGCCGTGGGCAACGACCGCCAGTTCCGCCTGATGTGCCAGCACCTGGGGCAAGCGGCCCTTGCCGATGACACGCGCTTTGCCACCGCCGGCCAGCGCTCGGTCCACCGCGATGTGCTCAAGCCACTGCTGGAACAGGCCTTTGCCGCGCATGATGGCGTGCAACTGGCCGAAGACCTGATGGCCATCGGCGTGCCCGCCGCGCCGGTGCTGAATGTAGAGCAGGCGCTGCAAGCCCCGCATACCGCGCACCGCGAGATGGTCGTGAAGATGGGTGATTACACGGGCCTGGGCGCCCCGGTCAAGCTCAGCCGCACGCCAGCGTCCTACCGCTTTGCGCCGCTGACCGAAGGCTCGGCGTTTTTGGATGCGGCGAACGACTGCTGATCTGCACCGTTAACAAGCAAAAAAGGCCCATGTCTGCGCATTGCAGCATGGGCCATTTTTGTAGCTGGGGTGACTGTGGTCAGTCCAGCAGACGAATGCCGGTGCGCTGCACAAACTCCGCATAGCTGATCGGAGGGCCCGCCTTGGTCGATGGCTGGTTGTCTTGCAGATGCACCCAGCGCTGGCCGGTGGACGGGTCATAGACCATTTTGAAAACGGCATCGGGCACCCAGACCTGGCCGTCGCCAATGGTGCGGTGCTGCTTGCCAAAAACCGGGCCGGTGATGACAAAGACATCGCCCTGCGCGCGGCGGATATAGCGGCGCGTGTCCTGCTCGATCTGCGACCAAGCCTTGCCATTCTGGGTAATGTCTTGGGGAACCATATTGGAAAGCAAGTAGCTTTGAGCCTTGCCTTGTTCGGTGCTCATGTCAGCGGCAGCAGCCATATGACCACGACTGAAACCCGAGCTTCGGTAGTCAGAGAGTCTCGCGCGCTCCCGTTCAGGCAGTCGCGCGTCTTCACGGAACTTATCTTTGCGCTTCAAGTCCTTGGCCAAGTTCAGCATGCGCGCATTCAGACGCTGGGCCACAAAAATTGGTGTCTTGGACTGGCCCGAATGCAGCACGGCATATTCATCGAGGCACAGTTCTCTTAGCTGGCCGTAGGCGGTAGTGCTCGGCGGCTTGCCCGAGAAGAACTGCGGGCAGTCATCAAACCCTGCAGCCAGGGCAGGGGCGGCGGCGCACAGCAGCACTGGCGCCAGAAAAACAGAGAGGCGAGAAAACATAAGCGCGCAAGTGTTGCACAAGATCTGCCTGCTCGGGGCAAAGGCCGGGCAGGCCGTCGGCTATGTGAGCGGTGCCTTGCTTGCTCGCGGGTGGCTAGTGGGCGGCCTCTTGCAAGAACGTCCATAGCTGCAGCGCCTGGGGCGGTAGCTGCGCCGGGTCGCGGCAGGCCAGCACCAGCTGGCGCGCGGCCCAGTCGGCGCTCAGTGGCCGCAGGCGCAGCCGGGCCTGGGGCCAGCGCAGGGTGGCGCATTCGGCAGCCGTGCGCGGCACCAGCGCGGCGCCCAGGCCCATGGCCACCCAGTCACACAGGGCCTCCAGGTGCGGTGCCAGCGCGCGGTAGCGCAGGGCCACCCCCGCCTGCAGCGCCTGCGCGGCCATCAGCTGGTGCAGTGCATGCTGGGGCAGCAGGCCGAGCAAGGCAATGTCCTTGAGGTGGTGCAGCTGCACATCCTGGGGCAGGCTGCCCAACAGGCGCGCGGGGCCCAGCAGCACCAGCGGGTCATCGCGCCAGGCCTGGGTATGCAGGCTGCCGGCGGGCACGGCGTTGGACAGCACGCCCATATCGGCCTCACCGGCGACCAGCGCGCGCGCAATCGCATCGCTGGTGCACTCGCGCAGCTCCAGGCGCAGCTGGGGGTTGGCCTGCATAAAGGCGCCCAGCGGCGCAATCAGGTGTTCGCTGATGGCCGAGGTGTTGGCCAGCAGCTCAATGCGCGTGCCCAGGCCTTGGCCAAAGGCCTGCATGTCGCCAGCGAGCTGCTCCATCTGCAGCAGCATGCGGCGGGCATGGGGCAGCAGCACGGCACCGGCCTCGGTGGCGGTCACGCCCTTTTTGCTGCGGTGGAGCAAGGGCGCGCCCAATACCGCTTCCATGCCGCGAATGCGTTCGCTGGCCGATGCCAGGGTGATGTGGCAGCGCTCGGCCCCTTGGGTGATGGTGCCGGACTCCAGGGTATGGACGAAAAGGCGCAGGTCTTGCAGGTCAAAGCGCATGGCAAATACAGGCTGGCAGGTGCGTGGGGAGATGCGCCATGGTAGCGATACGGCAGGGCCTTGGCTATGGATTTTCCATAGTCAGGATTCGGGAAGCCGAAGTAAATAAGGAGCTGCTGGGCCCTTGCGGCTACTTGCTAAGGCAAAGACGGAGGTTTTCAGCGGGACTTGGGTAGCGAGGCCAAGCGCGCTGACCGTGCTGGGCACGATGCGCTGCGTGTGGCCGCTGGCGCTTGCGGGCGCTGCACTGGGGTATGCTACAGCGCAGTATGGGATCCAAACATGGCTACTTCGTCTTCTGAAAGCAGTGTTGCCGGCACGGCAGCGTTTTCCAAGTTCATGCGCGTGCTGCAGCTGGTCGCAGATGGCAGCGAGCCCCTGGGCATTGCCGAGATAGCCAAGGCGACGGGTTTTCCGCGCCCGACGGTACACCGCATCGTGGCCGCCTTGCAGGCCGAGCGCATGCTGGTCGAAGTAGGCGCCACGCGCTGCTGGACCTTGGGCCCGCGCCTGGTGCAGCTGGCCAGCCGCAGCTGGAGCCGCTCTGGCCTGCGCATGGCCGCCACGCAGGCGCTGCGTGATTTGCGCGATACCACGCAGGAGACCATCCATTTCGCCGTGCCATCGGGCCACAGCATGGTCTATATCGAAAAGCTGGAGAGCGACAGCGCCGTGCAGATGTCATCGCGCATTGGCACCAGCGTGAACCTGTACTCCACCGCCGTGGGCAAGGCCTACCTGGCCGCACTGCCCCCGCCCGAAGCCCGGGCCTTGATGGACGAGTTGGGCTATGCGCCGCTGACGCCACAGACCGTGGGCAATGCGCTGGCGCTGCAAAAGCAGGTGGACGAGGTGCGCCAACGCGGCTGGTCCACCGATGCGCAAGAGAATGAAGAGGGCATTTACTGCTTTGGCGCGGCGGTGCTGGGCCCCGACGGCAGCCCCGTTGCCGCCATCAGCGTCAGCACCTTGCTGTTCCGCCAGCGCGAGGATGTGCAAGCCGCCTACATCCAGCCCTTGCTGCGCACCTGCCGCGCCATTGCGCTGCAGCTGGCGCAGAACCCCAACCTGGTGCATGGCTGACCGGTAGCGCTGAATGCCTGCCCGGGCATCCAGCGCAGGGCTTTAGAGCATCTCGTCCGAATGGGTGATCTTCTTGACCGGCCGAATCGCGCTGCCATCTGGCTGGATGGACGCTGCCGTATCGCCGCTGTCCCAATGCGGGTCGTCGATGCTGTCAAAAGCCTGGCGCAGCTTGTCGCCCCAGGTATTGCGCACCATGCGGAAGTACTGGTTGAACTCGTCGATGCAGGCGATGTTGTCGCAGGCGAGCTGGTCGGTTTCATACACCACCAGGTCCAGCGGCAGGCCCACTGAGAGGTTGGATTTGAGCGTGCTGTCCATGGAGACCAGCGCGCACTTGGCTGCTTCGTTGAGGGGGGTGTGGGGCGTGAGCACGCGGTCGAGCACGGGCTTGCCGTACTTGGCCTCGCCGATCTGGAAGTAGGGCGTTTCGGCCGTCGCTTCGATGAAGTTGCCGGCCGAGTACACCTGAAACAGGCGCGGGCTCTCGCCGGCGATCTGGCCGCCAAACACCAGGCTGCAGTTGAAATCAACACCCGCGCGTTCCAGCGCTTTGCCATCGCGCTCCTGGATATGGCGCACGGCAGCACCCAGCACGCGGGTGGCATCGAACATGCTCTTGGCGTTCCAGATGGTGATGGGTGGGCCGCCGTTCTCGTCTTCGAGCTGCTGGGTCTGCAAAATCTCGCGCACCGATTGCGAGATCGACAGATTGCCGGCAGACAGCAGCACCATGAAGCGCTCACCGCGCTTCTCATACACCATCATTTTGCGGAAGGTGCTGATATGGTCCAGGCCCGCATTGGTGCGGGAGTCGGAGAGGAACACCAGGCCGGCGTTCAGCTTGATGGCTACACAATAGGTCATGACTTGTCAGCGAGTCGCTTGAGTGAATACAGTAGATCGAGTGCGTCGCGCGGTGTCAACGTATCGGGTTGCAGCTCGCGCAGTTGCGCCTCGACCGCGCTGGGGGTCGGGGTTTCGGCCGAAGCCGGTTGGGCAAACAGGTCGACCTGGGAGTCGCCCGCCTGCTGGCGCGCCTCCAGCGCGGCCAGCGCATGGCGGGCATGGCTGAGCACGGGCGCGGGCATGCCGGCGAGCTTGGCGACCTGCACGCCGTAGCTGCGGCTGGCCGGGCCCGGTTGCAGTTCGTGCAAAAACACAATGTCGCTGCCCGCTTCGGTCGCGGCCACATGCATGTTGATCGCATGCCTGGCCTTGGCCGGCAGCTCGGTCAGCTCAAAGTAATGGGTGGCAAACAAGGCCAGGGCCTTGGTCTTGTCATGCAGGTGCGTGGCAATGCCGCTGGCCAGTGCCAGTCCGTCAAAGGTGCTGGTGCCCCGGCCAATTTCGTCCATCAGCACCAGGCTGTTGGGCGTGGCACTGTGCAGAATCTGCGCGGCCTCGGTCATCTCCAGCATGAAGGTGGACTGGGCATTGGCCAGGTCATCGGCCGCGCCGATGCGGGTGTGGATCGCGTCGATCGGCCCGAGCAGGCAGCGCGTGGCAGGCACATAGCTGCCCATGCTGGCCAGCAGCGCAATCAGCGCCACCTGGCGCATATAGGTCGATTTACCGCCCATATTGGGGCCGGTGATGATCTGCAGGCGCTGCAAGCTGGACAAGCGCGTGTTGTTGGCGATGAAGGACGCGTTGGAGGTCTCGGCCAAGCGTGCCTCGACGACAGGGTGGCGGCCGGCATCGATGTCGATGCAGGGCTCGGGCACAAACTGCGGTGCGCACCAGTTCAGGGTCAGCGAGCGCTCAGCCAGCGCGCACAGCGCATCGAGCGAGGCAATGGCCTGGCCCACGCGGGTGAGGGCGCTGACATGCGGCTGCAGCTGGTCGAGCACCTGCTCGTACAGCCATTTCTCGCGCTGCAGCGCGCGCTCCTGGGCCGACAGCGCCTTGTCCTCAAAGGTCTTGAGCTCGGGCGTGATAAAGCGCTCGGCGTTCTTCAAGGTCTGGCGGCGGCGGTAGTCGTCGGGCACCTTGTCCTTGTGGCTGCTGGTGACCTCGATGTAGAAGCCATGCACCTTGTTGAACTGCACGCGCAGGTTGCTGATGCCGGTGCGCGCTTTCTCGCGCGTCTCCAGATCCAGCAAAAAGGCATCGCAATTGGTCTGTATCGCGCGCAGCTCGTCCAGATCGCTGTCAAAACCGTTAGCGATCACGCCGCCATCGCGCACCAGGGCTGCGGGCTCGGGGTCGATGGCGCGGATCAGCAGCTCCATCGCATCCAAGGGCGGCTGCAGCGCTTCAAAAATCTCGCCGAGCAGCGGCGCAGGCGCGGCGGCATTGCGCGCCAGCTGCTGGGCCTTTTGCAGGGTCAATCCCAGCGCGACAAGCTCGCGCGGGCGCACCTGGCGCAGCGCGATGCGGGCGGTGATGCGCTCCACATCGGACACGCCTTTGAGCTCCGTGCGCAGAATCTGCCAAGGCGCTGCAGACAGCGTGTTGCTGTCGCCGCGCAGCACGCCGATGGCGCCCAGGCGCGCACGCGCATCGCTGCGGTCACGGCTGGGTTCGAGCAACCAGCTCTTGAGCAAGCGGCTGCCCATGCCCGTCTGGCAGGTGTCGATCAGCGAGAACAAGGTGGGGCCGTCCTCGCCGCGCAAGGTCTTGACCAGTTCCAGATTGCGGCGAGTGGTGACCGGCAGGTCGATCAGCGCATCATCGCGCACCACATGGATGCTTTGTACATGGGGCAGGTTGCGGCCCTGCGTGTGCTCGGCGTAGGTGAGCAGCGCGCCAGCGGCGGCATGGGCAGCGTACAAGGTCTGTGCATTCCAGGCCTGTAGGCTGGCGGCGCCCAGCTGTTCGAGCAGCTTGCGCTCGCCCAGCTTTTCATCAAACTGCCAGTCAGGGCGCAGGGCCAGCGGGCAGGTCAGCACGCCGCTGCTGCGCAGCTGGTACAGCGATTGCTCAAAGCGCTGCGAGGCACCGGCGCTATAGGCCACTTCGCTGGGTGCAATGCGGGCAATCCAGCCGGGCAGCTCCTCATGCGTGCACTCGGCCAGAAAAATCTTGCCCTGGGTGACGCTCAGCCACGCCAGGCCACAGCGGGCGCGCTGGGCCTGGTGTACCACCAGCAGCATGGCCTCGGCCTTGTCGCTCATCAGCTCGCTGTCGGTTACCGTGCCGGGGGTGACCACGCGCACCACCTTGCGCTCAACGGGCCCCTTGCTGGCCCCCACTTCGCCCACCTGCTCGCAAATCGCCACCGATTCGCCGAGCTTGAGCAAACGGCCCAGGTAGTTCTCCAGCGCATGGAAGGGAACGCCCGCCATCGGAATGGGCTGGCCGGCCGACTGGCCGCGCTGGGTCAAGGTGATATTGAGCAGCTGCGCGGCCTTCTCGGCATCGCCATAAAACAGCTCGTAAAAATCCCCCATGCGGTAGAACAGCAGGGTGTTGGGGTGGTCAACTTTGGCAGCATGGTACTGCTGCATCATGGGTGTGTGCGATGAAAAATCGGCTTTTGCGAGCGTTGGATTTTCCATTGGGTTTGAGCTCATCTATTGGTGTTGGTTGGTATTAATCCAACTTGGCATGGCAGTGGTGATGGGGTTGGCATCGGGCCCATAAAGGCGGGCACAACCGGCGGTGCATCAGCGGCATGGTGGCATGCGCTTCTTCCCCCAGGTGTGGGAAGGCGTCATGCGCCGGTATGCCTCTGGCCGCTGTGCGCATCATACAAGGCTGGCCGGGGTTCAGCGGGCCTGGGCAGGGTGAGCATATTAACGTAGTTGGTTGGCCATGTTGGCGTTCGCTCGCTGGCAACGCAGTGTAATACCTAGCGAATCAGCCAAAGCGCCTGATCGCAGCCAATGCGCGCTTGTGCAGCGGCGGGTGCGTGCATTTTGAAGAGATTTAACACCCGGACGCGAATGTAAAGCCCAGCGCAAGGCCTCGAAAATTCCGGTAAAGCTGCCTGCTTCCTACTTATTTGCCTCGCCGCTTGCGCCATCATGGCCCACAAGCAAGGCGGTTGTGCCTTGTGGCGATACAAGGATAGGAGGTCCTCAATGACACCATGGATGAACCGTATGGCAGTCGCTGCACTGGTGGCGACCTTGGGTGCTGGCGCGGTCAGCGTGCAAGCCCAACCCCGTCCCCCCCAAGATGTGCAGCGCTATGATTACCGCCGGCACAACGATGGTCGCCACGACGATCGTCGGGCGGGGCCGCAGGACAAACGCCATGATGCCCACCGCTCCGATGCCCGCAACCATCGGGGTGCGGGCCCGGACCACCGCTGGGTCAAGGGCTCGCGGGTGCCGCCGCAATACCGGGCGCATGGCTACGTGGTGAATGACTGGCGCGGCCACCGCCTCAGCACTCCGCCGCGCGGCTACCGCTGGATCCAGAATGGCGGCGACTACCTGCTGGTCGCCATTGCCTCCGGTGTGATTGCGCAGATCGTCTTCGGCAACTGATCGCCCGTTTTCTACCCATGAACGACAAAGCCCGCAGGCAACGCCTGCGGGCTTTGTCGTTGGAACAGGGCTAGAGGCTTACTCGGCCTTGTCAGCGTCCAGCTCAGCAGTGTTCGCTGCGGCTTCCTCAGCACCTTCTTCATTCAGCGCCTGGCGCACGCCGGCCTTGTCGCCAGCGCTGGCGAACTTGCTGTACTTGGCGAGGATAGGCACCAGCTGGCCGTAGATGCGCGGGGCACCGGCCAGCACTTCGCGCTGTTCCAGGAAGTCGGCTTCGCCGGTGAAGTTGCCCACCAGGCCACCGGCCTCGGTCACCAGCAGCGAGCCGGCTGCCACGTCCCAGATGCTCAGGCCGGTTTCAAAGAAACCATCGCTGAAACCGGCGGCCACATAGGCCAGATCCAGTGCGGCAGCGCCGGGGCGGCGCACGCCGCTGGTGCGTTGCATCACATCGCCCAGCATGGCCATGTACTGCTTGAAGTTGTCGCCCGGACGGAAGGGGAAGCCGGTGGTGATCAAGGTATCGCGCAGCATGGTGCGCTTGGACACGCGGATGCGGCGCTCGTTCATGAACGCGCCACGGCCACGGGTGGCGGTGAACAGGTCGTTGCGGGTGGGGTCATACACAACGGCTTGCTCGACGCGGCCATTGACGGCCAGCGCGATGCTGACGCAATACACGGGGAAGCCGTGGATGAAGTTGGTCGTGCCGTCCAGCGGATCGATGATCCAGATGTGGTTGGAGTGGGGGTTGCCGTACTCGTTGCCCGATTCCTCGGCCAGGATGCCGTGGTCAGGGTAGGCCGTCAGCAAGGTCTCGATGATGGCTTTCTCGGAAGCCTGGTCCACCTCGGTCACAAAGTCGTTCACCTGTTTGTTCGAAACCCGCACCGATTCCACGTCAAGCGCGGCACGGTTGATGATGGCGCCAGCAGCGCGAGCGGCCTTGATGGCCATGTTGAGCATGGGGTGCAGGGAGGAGGACGACATAAATTGTGTTGGCGTAAGGTGGGCAGCAAAAACGCTGCGAAACGCTGGGGCAAGAGCGGCTTGTAGCTCGCGGCCGGCGATGCGGCAGCGACAATAGGGGCTAGATTGTACCTGCGGACGATTTTTTTCGCTGGTGCATGTCCATTTTTGCACGAGCTGTTTATGAAAACCCGTTTTGTTCTGATCGAAACCAGCCATGCCGGCAACGTGGGCGCTGCTGCCCGCGCCATCAAGACCATGGGGTTCGATGACCTGGTGCTGGTGCGCCCGCGCTGGAGCAATGTACTGCGCAAGGAAGAGACCATCCAACGTGCCAGCGGCGCGCTGGATGTGCTGGCCAACTGCCGTGTTGTGGAGACGGTGGAGGAGGCCCTGGATGGCATGAGCCACCTGTGTGCCACGGCGATGACCCCCCGCGACTTTGGCCCCCCGGCGCGTACGCCACGCGAGCATTTTGCGCTGCTGCTGCAAGGCGCGCTGGCGGCACAGCCAGCGCCGAGCGAGCAAGCGGTGGAAGCGGTGCAAGCGGCGGATGGCGCGCTTGCGCCCAGCGAGGCCGCATCATCCGCCCACCCCAGCGGCGAGACGGGCGTGGCCTTTTTGTTTGGCTGCGAGCGCTATGGCATGGCCAATGAGGATGTGTACCGCTGCAATGTGGCGCTGTCGATTCCCACCAATCCGGATTTTGGCTCACTCAATTTGGCCTCTGCCGTGCAGGTGGTGGCCTATGACTGGCGCCAGGCCTTGGGCGGCTATGGCGTGAGCGATGTGGTCGCAAGGGGCGAGCGGGCCGATGCCCAGCAAGTGGCAGGCATGCTGGCGCACTGGCAGCAGGCCTTGGCGGAGATTGGCTTTCTGGACCTGGATGCGCCCAAGAAGCTGATGCCCCGGCTCAACCAGATGTTCAACCGGGCGCAACTGAGCCAAGAGGAAATCCACATACTGAGAGGTGTTGCCAAGGCTATGCTGCGCACGGCCGAGGCCGCAAAACGCTAGACTGGCAGCCCCCGAATACTTATATAACCATTGTTTCCATGCTTGACCGCCTGCGCTCCGACATTCAGTGCATCCTGGACCGCGACCCCGCCGCCCGCAGCCGCTGGGAGGTGATCACCTGTTACCCCGGTCTGCACGCGATCTGGCTGCAGCGGCCCGCACACTGGTGCTGGAGCCATGGATTCAAATGGACGGGCCGCTTCATCTCGCACCTGGCGCGCTGGCTCACAGGCATCGAGATCCACCCGGGCGCGCAGATTGGCCGCAATGTCTTTATCGACCATGGCATGGGTGTCGTGATTGGCGAGACTGCGGTCGTTGGCGACGGCTGCACCATCTACCACGGCGTTACCTTGGGCGGCACCACGCTCTACAAGGGGGCCAAGCGCCACCCGACCCTGGGCAAAAATGTGGTGGTGGCCGCCGGCGCCAAGGTGCTGGGCGGCTTTGAGGTGGGCGATGGCGCTAAGATCGGCAGCAATGCCGTGGTCATCAAGCCTGTGCCTGCCGGTGCCACGGCCGTGGGGATCCCCGCGCGCATCATTGCCTCGCGCCAAGGCGCCAGCGCCGATGTGACCGAAGCCCAACCCGAGGAAAAGTTTGCGGCCTATGGCGTGACGCAAGAGGACGACCCTCTCTCCAAGGCCATGCGCGGCATCATCGACAGCGCCGCCGGCCATGAGCAGCAGATCACCATGCTCTGGGCCGCTATCGAGAAGCTGTCCCTGCAAAGCAAGCTGGGCGATTGTGTGCCCTGCGATGCGCAGCGTGAGTCGGAATTTGAAGCGCAAAAGCTGAGCGACCTGGTCGGCAAGTAAGTCGTTCTACAGCCCTGGCGCTCTATGCCGTTGGCGATAAGCGCTTAAGCCAGCTTGCGCACCACCGCGTCATCGGGCGCCAGCAGGTGGCCATCGGCGGTCTGCGGCTGCATGCGTGCCACCGGCTGGCCGCTGGCTTTTTCTACCAAGCTCGAATGCGCCTCGCCCGGCGCAAAGAGCTGGTCCTCCCCCCATTGCCGTAGCGCCACCACCACCGGGAACAGGCTTTGGCCCTTGGCCGTCAGCGCATATTCCTGGTAGGCACTGCCATCCGATGCGGGCTGCGTCTGCAGCACACCCGCATCCAACAGCTTGCGCAGCCGGTCGCTCAAGATATTGCGCGCCATGCCCAAGCTGCGCTGCAAGTCACCGAAGCGCTGCACACCATCAAAAGCATCCCGCACGATCAGCAGCGACCAGCGGTCGCCAATGGCATCCAATGCGCGTGCAACGGGGCAGGGCTCGGCTGGGGTCATACAGTGTTCTCCAAGTTTTCCAATTAAGTTGCATTTTAAAACTGGAATGCCTAGAATCCATCTGGTTTTAATTTAAAACTAGATTTGCGATGACCTCCTCGTCTTGTGTTGATACCCCCGCCCAGCAGACCCAAGGCCCTGCGGTGCCGGCTGGCCTGGTGTGGCTGTTTGCCGTGGCGGCGGGCGCCAGCGTGGCCAATGTGTACTACGCCCAGCCTTTGCTGGATGCGGTCGCGCAGGACTTGGGCATTCCGTTGGCCGCCGTGGGTGGGGTCATCACTGCCACGCAGCTGGGCGCTGCGCTGGCCCTGCTGCTGCTGGTGCCGCTGGGCGACAGGCTGAACCGGCGCCCCTTGATGGCCTGGCAGCTGCTGGCTTTGGTGCTGGCGCTGCTGGCGGTGGCCCTGGCACCTTCTGCGCTGCTGCTAATGGGCGCGATGCTGGCCGTGGGCTTGCTCGGCACGGCGATGACCCAGGGCCTGATCGCCTATGCCGCCAGCGCGGCGCCGCCCCATGCCCAGGGCCGGGTGGTGGGCGGCGCGCAAAGTGGCGTGTTTATCGGGCTGCTGCTGGCGCGGGTGCTGGCCGGGGCCGTGGGCGATGCCTGGGGTTGGCGCAGCGTCTATATGGCCTCGGCAGCGCTGATGCTGGCCATGGCCCTGCCGCTGTGGTGGTGGCTGCCGGTGCTGGCACATCAACCTTCTCGCCTGGGCTATGGCCAGCTGGTGGCGTCCATGGCCGGCCTGCTGCGGCGTGACCGGGTCTTGCAGGTGCGCGGGGTGCTGGCCTTGCTGATGTTTGCCGCGTTCAGCATTTTTTGGAGCAGCCTGGTGCTGCCGCTGCGGGCGGCGCCGTTTGGGTTTTCGCACACTGCCATTGGCCTGTTTGGCCTGGTGGGCGTGGCCGGGGCATTGGCCGCCACAGTGGCGGGGCGCTGGGTAGACAGGGGCCAGGCGCAACGTGCATCGCTGTGGGCCTTGCTGGCGCTGCTGCTGGCCTGGCTGCCTTTGGCTGCGCTGGGCTGGATGCCCGATGTGCGCTGGGCCATCGCGGCCTTGGTGTTGGGCATTGTGCTGCTGGATTTGGGGGGCCAGGCCTTGCATGTCAGCAACCAGGGGCTGATCTTTGCGCGCAGCCACGATGCGCACAGCCGTGTGGTGGCCGTTTACATGCTGTTTTATGCGTTGGGCAGCGGCTTGGGTGCGATCAGCGCCACCAGCATCTATGCCCATGCCGGCTGGTGGGCGGTGTGCGCGCTGGGCGCAGCGGTCAGCGCAGTAGCACTGCTGTTTTGGTGGGCAACCCGCCGCTGGATGCTTGCGAGGGCATGACTGGGGCCCTCAGCCCTGGCCATGCAGCAAGGCCTGCAGCGCCTGCTGCGTGCTTGGGCAGTCGCCAAAATGGCTGCTGACCCATTCGCGGTGGTAGTAGGTGGGCAGGTAGCGCTCCCCAGCATCGCACAGCAGGCTCAGCAGCGAGCCGCTTTCGCCCCGCTGGCGCATGCCATCGGCCAGGCGCAGCATGGCCACCATATTGGTGCCGGTCGAGGGACCCACCTTGCGGCCCAGCACATCGCCCAACAGCTGCATGGCGGCGACCGATTCGCGGTTGCTGATGACTTCCATGTGGTCCACCACGCCACGGATAAAGCTGGGCTCCACGCGAGGGCGGCCAATGCCTTCGATGCGCGAGCCGGGCGCCGTCAGGCTGGCATCGCCGCTGCGCCAGTAGTCATGGAACACGCTGCCTTCCGGATCGGCCACGCAGACCTGGCTGTCATAGCGCATGTAGCGCACAAAGCGGCCAATGGTGGCGCTGGTGCCGCCGGTGCCCGCGCCCACCACAATCCAGCGCGGGACCGGGTGCCGTTCCATGCGCATCTGCTGGAACATGCTCTGCGCAATATTGTTATTGCCGCGCCAGTCGGTGGCGCGCTCGGCATAGGTGAACTGGTCCATGTAGTGGCCGCCAGTGCTGTGGGCCAGCGCGCGGGCAGCGTCATACACCTCAGCGGCATGGTCCACAAAGTGGCAGCGACCGCCCAAGAATTCAATCTGCGCAATCTTTTCGGGCGAGGTGGATTGCGGCATCACTGCCACAAAAGGCAGACCCAGCAGCCGCGCAAAATAGGCCTCGCTCACGGCCGTCGAGCCGCTGGAGGCCTCCACAATCGTCGTCCCCTCTTGCACCCAGCCATTGCACAGCGCATACAAGAACAGCGAACGCGCCAGCCGGTGCTTGAGGCTGCCCGTGGGGTGGGTGGATTCGTCCTTGAGGTAGAGGTCGATCCCTGCCTGCGCATAGCAAGGCAGGTTCAAGGGGATCAGGTGGGTGTCGGCGCTGCGCTGGTAATCAGCGTCGATCTTGGCAATGGCTTGGTCACGCCAGCCGTGGTGGCTGTGGGCCTGGGGCGCGCTGGTGGTGGGTGTGTCGTGGTGCTGCATGGCTATGGATTATGAGGCCATGAGAAAAATTGGCTATCCAGGAAGTAGTGCGCTGTACTGCCGTGGCCAGCGCAATGGCTGCTTCCGTCGTTCAGGCGCTTGCTGGCTGCACGTGCCCTAGGGCGGCCAGCACTGCAGGCGCAATGCGCCGGTGCATAGGCGCCACTGGCAGCATGTACAAATGGCCGAGCAGGTTGTTGATATGCACCACCGTCGTGATGGTGATGGCGACCTGGTCTTGGCGGCCAGCCACAGGCGCGCGGTGGATACTGAGCACCACCTTCAAATGCTTGTCGCTGTCACCGATCAGCGCTTCATCGGCGTTGTTCTCCACAACCGTAAATACGCCCACGCGCTCGCCAGGCTGGTAGGCGCTGGCGGGGCGCTGCGGATCGATCTGGGAGAGGGTGCCCAGGTCCTTGAGTCCCACCAGTTGGCCGGCCCGATTGCGGGCCTGCATGCACCACTCAATCCAGCGCGGCGTGCGCGCCACGGCGGCTAGAAAATAGGCCAGCGCCGGCTCGCCGGTCTCTGCGGTGTGGATGCACCAGGCATCTTTAAAATGCGCGCCAGCCAGGCGCAGCGCGATGCGGCTGCCCGCAGGTGGGCGGCATTCTTGCGGTTGGGATGGCATGGTGTAGATCCGCGCTTATTGGATGGCAGCGGCCAGCCGTGCGCTGGCTGCCTGCAGCCATTGGCGCAAAGCATCGGGCGCATCGCAGGCAATGGCCTGGCGGCCGGGCATGCTGCGCAGCCAGGTGATCTGGCGCTTGGCCAGTTGGCGCGTGGCGGCAATGCCCTTGTCGCGCATATCGGCCCATAGCGCGGGTGGCACATCGCTTTCGCTGCGCACGCGGATGCCTTGCTGGGCACAGCTGTCGAGCATCTCCCACATCTGGCGATAACCCACGCAGCGCATCGATGGCAGGTTCAGCTGCAGATCGCCGCGCGCGCGCAGCTGCAACACCTCGGCCAAAAAACCCTGGGCCAGCATCTGGTCATAGCGCAGTGCAATGCGGGCGTGCAGCCAGGCGCGGTCGCTGGGCTCCAGGCTGAAGAGCTGAAAACCGGGCGCCAGCTGCAGCAGCGGCGAAGGGCGTTTTTGCTGGGCATGGAAATGCGACAGCGGCTGGCCGCTGATGCGCCAGACCTCCAGCGCGCGCTGCACGCGCTGGCTGTCGCCCGGCGCCAGGCGCTGCGCGGTGACCGGGTCCACCTGGGCCAGCAGCCCATGCATATGGGGCCAGCCATGTTCGGCCGCTTCTGCGTCCAGCTGGGCACGTACCGCCGGGTCGGCAGCGGGCATATCGTCGATGCCATCCATCAGCGCCTTGAAATACAGCATGGTGCCGCCCACCAGCAAGCTGATGCCGCCCCGCGCATGGATTTGCGCCACCAGCGCCAGCGCATCGCGCACAAATTCGGCCGCGCTGTAGGCGTCCAGGGGATCGCGGATATCGAGCAGGTGGTGGGGAATGCCGGCTTGCTCCTGCACGCTGGGCTTGGCCGAGCCAATGTCCATGCCGCGGTAGATCAGGGCAGAGTCCACGCTGATGATCTCGACGGGCCGGGTTGCACCCAGTTGCTGCGCCAGCGCGATGGCAGCACCGGTCTTGCCGGAGGCAGTGGGGCCTGCCAGGCCCAGGCAGAGGGGAGAGGTTGCAGCGGATGGCACGGTAAACAGGCGGTGAGCTTGCCACGCAGAGCCACCATGCAGGCATGGGGCTGGCGCAGACAGCTATCAATACAGGAGTGATGACTGCCCGCCAGTGTAGGGCCAAAGCGAAGCCAACGGGCTTGGCGGGAGTTTTCGATACAGGCCTGACGCTGGTTCTACAGGTGGGCGACGTAAATGGGCTGGCGCGCGTGGCGTCGTGCTTCTTCTTCGCTGGCCGGCTCGCCTGGGCCCACGCACACCACCAGCAGCATGCCGGGCAGGTCGATATCGGCATACAGTGCGCGGCGCAGTTGGCTGCGATCTTCTTCATCCAGGCGGGGGGCTTGCACCAACAGCAGGTGGATGCGCAGCTCGGGCATGGTCGATGCATGCTTGCTCAGCAGCCAGGCCTGGCTGATGGGCTTGAACAGGGCCAGCTCGCCGCGCAGGTCCGCCAGCTCGAATTCGCTCAGGTCGTTCACGCGTGTGCTCTGGAACACCGGTGCCTGCTGCAAGCCGTCGAAAAAGTCTTGTTGCTGCTGCTCGGCCTCGCGGGCGCGGTCGCGCCACAGGCGCATGGCCGCAGCGTCGTAGCCGCGTTGCTTGGCCTGGGTTTCCAACATGTTGACCATGGCCCGCGTCGCGTAGGGCCGATAACTGGGCCAGGTCTGCCACAGGGTCTCCAGGCATTTTTTCTGCAAGGCCGCATCGCTGGGTGGCAGGCAGGCGGCCAACCCGGCCAGCGCGCGCGGCTGCTGCGCATCGCGGGTCAGCACTTGCTCGTAGAGAGGGCGCACCGGTGCGTTGCGGTCGATCTTGTGCTCAATCCGCGCAAGCTCGAGCAGCTCCGCATTGCTGGGATGGGCCGCGTTGGCTCGCAAGCGCTGGGCATGCTGCTGCCAGCGTGCCATGCGTGCATGGTGTTGCTTCCAGGTGCTGGCGTTGTCCTTGCACCAGCGGGCGTCAAACTGCTGCATCCACTGCTCGGCTTTGGGGCCTAGCAGACTGAGGGCGCCTTTGGTGGACCAGCTGGGCAGGCCGGGGCGCTCGCCGCTGATGGCCTCCACGCGGTCGCGCAAGGCTGGGTGGGTGTCGTCCACATCGCTGATCCGGGCGAGCGCCTGGCGCAGGGCCTCTTGCGCAAACGCCGGCTCGGGTTTGAGGCGCAGCATGGCCTGCATGGCAACGAACGGGCCCTGGGGCAGCGGGTGCTGGGCGGCGCTGCGCCAGTGCTGGCCCCAGAAGGCATCGCTCAGCCAGGCGGCCTTGATCTCCAGCTCGGTCAGCGTGGCTGCGGCAACGTCGGCACCCAGCAGCTGCGCGGCGATGCGGTCGGCCTCGTACTCGTCCTGCCGAGCCATCGCAAAGCTCTTGGCGGCAAAGCGTGGAAAGTACCAGTTCAGGAACGAGCGTGTGGCCGCAGCCATGGGGCTGTCATCCTCGCGCATGCTGTAGTAGAGCTTGAGCCAGGCGCGCCGCGAGCGGTATACCCAGGCGCTCAGGCGATTGTGGTTCTCGCGCAGATGGCCGTATTCATGGGCCAGCACGGCCATCACCCTGGCCTTGTCCAGCGCCATCAGCAGCGGCAGGCCAATCATCAGGTAGTTGACCGAGCCGCCCAGCATGCCAAAGCGGGGCCGCTGCCAGATGGCGGCATTGCAGTCATCTTGCAGGTAGACGGCATCGATGGCCGGGCCTTTGACCTTGCGACGAATGCGATCGAGCGCCTTGAACAGCTCCGGGGCTTCGGCTGCGGTGATGGCAATGCCTTCGGGCTCGTCGGCTGGGCCACTCCACAGGGCCTTGAAGCTGGTCCACAGCAGGCCCAGCGCAAACACCAGCGCCAGCACATAGCTGCCGCGAAACTGGCCGCGCAGCGCCTGGGTCACCACAAAAGCGACGACGCCCAGGCTGAGCACCAGGCAGCCCACCACCCAGAGGTAGCCCAGCAGCGCAAACCGGATGACGCTGCGCCGGTAGGCGGCGCTGTCGTTGGCGCTTTCGATCTCGCTCTCGCGCACCAAGTGGATAAAGTCCGCTTGTTCCATGGCCCGACCCTCATACCTTGTCGTTGTGGTTGTCGTTGTGATGATTTAACGCGCAGCAAAAAGCCCCCAGCGCGCTGAACGCTGGGGGCATTGTGCAGTGGGTGCTGACCGGGCGATATGCCCGGGCGTTTTTACAACACGCCTTGGGCTAGCATGGCGTCGGCCACCTTCACAAAGCCGGCGATGTTGGCGCCGTCGATGTAGCTGATCGTGCCGTCATCGCGCTGGCCGTATTTGACGCAGGCCGAGTGGATGCCTTCCATGATCTCAAAGAGGCGCTGGTCGACTTCGGCTGCAGGCCAGCTCAGGCGCAGCGCGTTTTGGCTCATCTCCAGGCCCGAGGTGGCTACGCCGCCGGCGTTCGATGCCTTGCCCGGTGCATAGAGCACGCCGGCCTTTTCGAAGGCCTTGGCCGCTTCGATGGTGCAAGGCATGTTGGCGCCTTCGGCCACGCAGAGCACGCCGTTGGCGATCAGGGTTTGGGCATCGGCCAGTTCCAGCTCGTTTTGGGTGGCGCAGGGCAGGGCCACATCGGCCTTGATGAACCAGGGGGTCTTGCCTTCGTAGTACTCCACGCCAGGCACTTGCTTGGCGTAGTCGCTCACGCGGCCGTACTGCTTGTTCTTGATGTCCATCAGCTTGAGCAGCTTGTCGCCGTCAAAACCGGCTGCGTCGTAGACGGTGCCCGAGGAATCGGAGGC
This sequence comes from Comamonas sp. BIGb0152, assembly GCF_024809975.1. Classification (GTDB taxonomy): domain Bacteria; phylum Pseudomonadota; class Gammaproteobacteria; order Burkholderiales; family Burkholderiaceae_C; genus Comamonas. The sequence continues at coordinate 225,477 of NZ_JANUDY010000003.1, read as the reverse complement.
CGACACCACCTTGGCGCCCAGCGCCATGGCCTTGTCGATGGCGTACTGCGCCACATTGCCCGAGCCCGACACCGAGACGGTGAGGCCGTCAAAGCTCTTGCCACGGCTTTTGAGCATTTCCTGCGCAAAGTAGACGGTGCCAAAGCCGGTGGCCTCGGGGCGGATCAAAGAGCCGCCAAAAGCCAGGCCCTTGCCGGTGAACACGCAGTCGGCGCGGTTGGCCAGCTTCTTGTACATGCCGGCCATAAAGGCCACCTCGCGGCCGCCCACGCCGATATCGCCAGCGGGCACATCGGTGTCCGAGCCTACATGGCGGAACAGCTCGCTGATGAAGGACTGGCAAAAACGCATGACTTCGCCGTCGCTCTTGCCCTTGGGGTCGAAGTCCGAGCCGCCCTTGCCGCCGCCCATGGGCAGGGTGGTCAGTGCGTTCTTAAAGGTCTGCTCAAAAGCCAGGAACTTGAGCACCGACAGGTTGACCGAGGGGTGAAAGCGCAGGCCGCCCTTGTAGGGGCCGATGGCCATGCTGTGCTGGATGCGGTAGCCGCGGTTGACCTGCACCACGCCCTTGTCGTCCACCCAGCTGACGCGGAAGCTCACCACGCGCTCGGGCTCCACCAGGCGTTCGAGCAGGCTGTGTTGGGCGTAGCGGGGGTTCTTCTCAATGAAGGGCCACAGGCTTTCCATGACTTCGGTCACGGCCTGCAAGAACTCGGGCTGGCCAGGGTTGCGCTGTTCGACGTAGGCGAGAAACTGGGCCAGGGATTGGTGTTGCATGGACAAACTTTCAAGGTCTAGAACCGGCCTGCACTGAAGTTGTGCGAAGGCCGAGGTGTGCACAGCGATGGTGCGCCATCGCGCCGAAAACCGACATTATGCCGAATCTGCATGCGTTAATGCATAAAACACGCATGGTATGACCCCGTAGATGCCCGGGTATCGCACTGCTTTGGTGCTTTTGACCCACCCCATCCGCAGACAAGGGCCTTGCGTGCCCTGAAATGGGGCCGATTGCCGGGTGCTGCGCCGGTGTGAGCCAGGGGCTCCCGCAGTGCTGAAATCTGAGAGCGCATTGTGGTCTTTGCCTTCCATACAATTGCCTAGGCAATGAATGATTGGATAATCATTGCCTTGTAAACTATTTCAGAGAGGGCCCGTGGCATGACCGATTCGCACCAGGAACAACCCGCGTCTGTTAGCGAGGACCAAGAGGCGCGGGCAGGCGGATGTCCCGAGATCGAAGCCATCCGGCCGGTGGATTTCCCCTGCTGGTTGATGCGCATCATCTCTACCGTGGTGCGGGCCGAGGTGGACCGCCGCATGGAGCCGCTGGGCCTGACGCAGGCGCAGTGGATTCCAGTCTTGCACCTGGCCAGCGGCAAGGCCCATACGGCCGCGGATTTGGCGCGCCGCACCTTGCAGACCCCGGGCGCGATGACGCGGCTCATCGACCGCCTGGTCGACAAGGGAATCATCGAGCGCGAGCGCTCCACCGATGACCGCCGCGTGGTCAGCCTGTGTTTGACCGACGAGGGCCTGGCTGCTGCAAGGCAGGTGCCCGATATCGTCAAAGGGGTCAACAGCGCCGCGCTCAGCCCCTTGTCGCCCGACGAATTGACCCAGTTCCACGGTTACCTGCGCCGTATCTATGAGGCCATGCCCAACACCTTGGCGGTGGACATGTGCCTGCCCGATGGCGGCGCCTGCGCCCCCACCGACAACACCGACAACACAGCACAGCCGCCCGGCAAGGAGAGGGCACTATGACCAGCAGTTTTTCATTTGGCGGCGCCGAGCGCAGGCTGGCCCTGTCAGCCATTGCGCTGGCAGCCAGCACGTTTATCGCCGGCTGCGCGGATATGCGCGGCATCGACACCCATGCCCAGCTGCGCTCGCCGGAGTCCCTGGGTTTGCTGACCGAACCTACCGAGGCAGACCAGGCCGCTACCGTGGCCCCGGTTGATGCCCAGTGGTGGAAGGCGTTGGGCGATGCGCAGCTCAATGCGCTGATCGACACGGCCTTGGCCGACAGCCCCAATTTGCAATCGGCGCAGGCGCGCATCCGCAAGGCCTGGGCGCTGGCGCAGGTCAGCGAATCGGCCCTGGGCCCGCAAGTCAACGGCCAGGCCAGCGCCACGCGCAACCATGCGCCGGCCAATGGCATGGTTCCGCCGCCGCTGGCGGGCAACAACTACAGCAGCGCAGAGGCGCGTATCAACGGCAGCTGGTCGCTGGACTTGTTTGGCAAGCACCGCGCCGCGCTGGATGCCGCCGTGGGCTCGGCCCGCGCCGCCCAGGCCGACATGGATGCCGCCCGCGTGCTGCTGACCAGCTCCATGGTGCAGGCCTATGTGCAGCTCTCGCGCCTGCAGGCGCAAGAGGTGGTGGCCGAGCGCGCGATTGAGCAGCGCGCCCACACCTTGCAGCTGGTGCGCGACCGCTATGACGCCGGCTTGGACACCACCTTGGAAGTGCGCCAAAGCGAAAGCGGCGTGCCCCAGGCCAAGGTGCAGTTGCTGCAGGTGCGCGAGCAAAAGCAGCAGGCCCAAAACGCGCTGGCCGCACTGATGGGCCAGCCTGCACGCGCCCGGGAACTGGTGGCATCGCCCATTGCCCAGCTGAGCCTGCCACGTTTTCCGTCGCAGCTCTCGTCCAACCTGCTGGGGCGCCGCGCCGATATTGTGGCCGCGCGCTGGCGCGTCGAGGCGGCCGAGCAAGGCATTCGCCAGGCCAAGGCCGAGTTCTATCCCGATATCGATCTGACGGCCTTCCTCGGCCTGTCGAGCATTGGCTTCAACAACTTTGCCAAGGGCAGTGCGCGCGAATGGGGCGTGGGCCCGGCGCTCAGCCTGCCGATCTTTGATTCGGGCCGGCTGCGTGCCAACCTGAGCGGCACATCGGCCGACTACGAACTGGCCGTGCAGGCCTACAACCAGGCGGTGATCACTGCGGTGCACGATGTGGCCGACCAGGTGGCCAGCGTGCGCGCTGCCCATGCGCAGTTGCCCGAGCAGCGCCGCGCCGCTGATGCCGCGCAAAGCGCGCTGGATATTGCCAACCAGCGCTATTCCGCCGGTCTGGGCACCTACCTGAATGTGCTGTCGGCCGAGACCAATGTGCTGGCCCAGCGCCAACAGATGGTGGATATCGAGGCCCGCATCTTGTCGAGCAATGCCGCCTTGGCCCAGGCGCTTGGCGGTGGCTACCAAGACCAAAGCCCTAGCAACCTGCAACCGGACAACAACGCCCAAACCAAGACCAACGCCCCGATGGACAGCGCCAAGAGCTGACCTGCCCACCTCGCGTGCAACACATAAGCAAGACCGGAGAGGCCCAGCCTCTCGTCACATAACTCGCTACGCAACACCATGTCGAACAACAACACTTCCTCCTCTCCCTCCACTGCGGCCACCGCCCCAGAGGCACCCGCTGCCCAACCGCGCAAAAAATGGCTGCTGCGCCTGACGGGCATCGTTATCGTGCTGGGTGCCGCCTATGGCATCTATGACTGGATGGTCAACAGCCACTTCGAAGAAACCGACAACGCCTACGTGCAGGGCAACCTGGTGCAGATTGCGCCGCAAACGGCCGGCACGGTGCAGTCCATCCTGGCCGATGACACCGACTATGTGAAGGAAGGCCAGCCGCTGGTGCGCCTGGACCCGGCCGATGCCAAGGTGGCCTTTGAGCAGGCCAAGGCCAACCTGGCCCAGGCGGTGCGCCAGGTGCGCACCCTGTATGTGAACAATGGCTCTTACACCGCGCAGATTGCCCAGCGCCAGGCCGAGGTCAGCAAGGCCAAGAACGACCTGCTGCGCGCGCAAAGCGATCTCAAGCGCCGCCAGGCTTTGACCGGCAACGGGGCCGTATCCAAGGAAGAACTGAGCCATGCACAAAGCCAGGTGGACGCCGCCCAGGCAGCGGTCAATGCCTCGCTGGCTGCCGTCAACACGGCGCGCGAGCAGCTGGCCAGCAACCAGTCGCTGACCGAGGGCATCAGCGTGGCTGACCACCCCAATGTGCTGACCGCTGCGGCCAAGCTGCGTGAGGCCTACCTGGCCATGCAGCGCAATGAGCTGGTCTCGCCCGTGTCTGGCGTGGTGGGCAAGCGCTCGGTGCAGGTGGGCCAGCGTGTGGCGCCAGGCACGCCGCTGATGACCGTGGTGCCGATGAACCAGCTGTGGGTGGAGGCCAACTTCAAGGAAAACCAGCTGCGCAATCTGCGCCTGGGCCAGCCCGTCAAGATGACGGCCGACCTCTACGGCAAGAAGGTCGCGTACAGCGGCACCGTCGAAGGCCTGGGCGTGGGCACGGGCTCGGCCTTCTCGCTGCTGCCCGCGCAAAACGCCACGGGCAACTGGATCAAGGTGGTGCAGCGTGTGCCGGTGCGCATTGCGCTGGATGCCAAGCAGGTGCAGGAGCACCCACTGCGCGTGGGCCTGTCGATGCTGGTGGATGTCGATATCCAGCAGCAGGACGGCAAGCTGCTGGCCGATGTGCCGCGCAAGGAGCCTCTGGTGCAGACCAATGTCTATGAGGTGCAGGACGAAGGCGCCGATGCGGTGATTGCGCAAGTCATCGCCAACAACGCCGGCAAGAAGCTGTAAGCGCCCTTTGTTTTGACCAGGGGCTGCCCACCGGGCGGCCCAAGGATGCGTGATGGCAACTTCCAATCCCTCGTTACCCCACCCGCCGCTCGAAGGATCGGCGCGCCTCATCGGCACCCTGGCGCTGTCCGCTGCGGTGTTCATGAATGTACTGGACACGTCGATCGCGAACGTGTCGCTGCCGGCCATTGCCGGTGATCTGGGCGTCAGCGCCAACCAGGGCACCTGGGTGATCACCAGCTTTGCGGTGGCCAATGCGATCTCGGTGCCGCTGACCGGCTGGCTGTCGATGCGCTTTGGCCAGGTGCGGCTGTTCATGCTCAGCGTCACCTTGTTCGTGATCTCGTCCTGGCTGTGCGGCCTGGCCCCCAACATGACGACCTTGATTGCGTTTCGCATCTTGCAGGGCTTTGTTGCCGGGCCGATGATTCCGCTGTCGCAGTCGCTGCTGCTGGCCAGCTACCCGCGCGCGATGGCGGGCACGGCCATGGCCTTCTGGTCGATGACGACCTTGATCGCGCCGGTGATGGGCCCCTTGCTGGGCGGCTGGATCACCGACAACATGTCCTGGCCCTGGATTTTCTACATCAATGTGCCTGTCGGCATGCTGGCCGTGGGCGCCACCTGGGCGATCTTCCGGCACCGGGATTCGGCCCGCAAGGCCTTGCCGATCGATGCGATTGGCCTGGGGCTGCTGGTGGTCTGGGTCTCGGCAATGCAGATCATGCTCGACATCGGCAAGGAGCACGACTGGTTCCAGTCGCCCATGGTGGTCGCCTGTGCGGTGATTGCGGTCGTCGGCTTGCTCTACTTCCTGATCTGGGAGCTGGGCGACAAGCACCCGGTGGTGGACCTGCGCCTCTTCAAGAACCGCAATTTCTGGGCCGGCACCCTGGCCATTTCGGTGGGCTATGGCCTGTTCTTTGGCAATGTGGTGCTGCTGCCTTTGTGGCTGCAGCAGTTCATGGGCTACACCGCAACGGATGCGGGCATGGTGTTGGCGCCGGTGGGTTTGCTGGCGCTGGTGCTCTCGCCGGTGGTGGGCAAGACCATCCACAAGGTCGATCCCAGGCGCTATGCGACGGCCTCGTTCATCGTCTTCGGTCTGGTGATGTGGATGCGCTCGCGCTTCAACACCCAGGTGGACCTGATGACCATCATGATCCCGACCATCGTGCAGGGCGTGGCCATGGCGGGCTTTTTCATCCCGCTGATGACTATCACCTTGAGCGATATCCCGCCCGAGAAAATGCCCAGTGCCTCAGGCCTGTCCAACTTTGTGCGGATCACCGCCGGTGCGGTGGGCACCTCGGTCGCCACCACTTTGTGGGAGCGCCGCGCGGTCTTGCACCATGCGCAGTTGGTCGAGCACATCAGCCTGGGCGATGGCCCGACCGCCCAGGCGGTGCAAGGCCTGCAGGCCAGCGGATTGACTTTGCAGCAGGCCTTGGCCCGGGTCGACCAGATGGTCAATCAGCAGGCTTTTATGCTGGCGGCCAATGATATTTTCTGGGCCTCGTCCATGCTGTTCCTGCTGCTGATCCCGCTGGTCTGGCTAGCCAAGGGCCCCAAACAAGGCCAGGGCGGTGGTGGATCGGAGGCAGCATCGGCTGCGCATTGATCTTGCTTTGCATGAACGGAAAAAGGAAGCCTCGGCTTCCTTTTTTTCGTTTGCTCGTTTGCTGGGGCGCGGTTCAGCGGCCCCGCAAAAACAGCGCGTCCAGCTCCTTCATGCTCAGCTGGCGCCAGGTGGGCCGGCCATGGTTGCACTGGTCAGAGCGCTCGGTGTGCTCCATATCGCGCAGCAGGGCATTCATCTCGTCAATGGTGAGCTGCCGGTTGGCACGCACGGCACCGTGGCAGGCCATGGTCCCCAGGATCTCGTTGCGGGCGCGCTGCACTACCGTGCTGGCATCGTGCTGGGCCAGTTCGGCCAGCACGCTGCGCGCCAGCTCTACCGGGTTGCCCTGGGCCAAGGTGGTAGGCGTGGCGCGCACGGCCAGGGTCTTGGGCGAGAAGGGCACCACCTCCAGGCCCAGCTGGGCCAGGGTCTCGCTGTGGTCCTCGGCGGTGGCTACTTCCTCGGGTGTGGCGGAGAAGGTAGCGGGTATCAGCAGCGGCTGGCTGGCAATGGCGCTGCTGGCATCGCCGTCGTCCAACTGGCTTTTGAGGCGTTCGTAAACGATGCGCTCATGGGCGGCATGCATATCGACAATGACCAGGCCCTGGGCGTTCTCGGCCAGGATGTAGACGCCATGGATTTGCGCCACGGCGCGGCCCAGCGGCCAGGGGTTCTCGGCGGACTCGGGTGGCAACGTGGGCACCAGCGGGGCACCGGCACCGCCTGCTATTGCGCTGGCGCTGGGCTGTGGGTTCCAGCCTGGGCTGACTTCCTGCACTTGCCAGGGCGCGGGCGTGCCAGCTGCTTGGCCTGGCTGCACGGCAGCGGGTGCAGCAGTGCTAGCGCCCTGGCCCCAGAGTGCGGCTGTTTGTTGCAGCGCTTGCAGGCCATTGATGCGGGGCGGGGCATCGAAACGCATGGCGGACTGGGCCTGTGGCGCGGGCGCATAGGCCTGGTTGGGTGCGGCAGTGGGCTGGCCTCCCGACGTTGGGGTTTGCGCCGCTGATGCAGCGTCCAACAACTGCTGCGCGCGGGGAGCAGCTAGCGCATTCTCAACACCATGCAGCACGGCTTGGTGCACCTCGCGGCTATCGCGAAAGCGCACCTCGATCTTGGTCGGGTGCACATTCACATCGACCCGCATCGGATCGAGGCGGATGTAGAGCGCATAGACGGGCTGGCGGTGGCCGTGCAGCACATCTTCATAAGCGGCGCGGGCCGCATGGGTGAGTACCTTGTCGCGCACAAAACGGCCGTTGACATAGCAGAACTGCTGGTCGGCACGGGAGCGCGCCGCATCGGGCAGGCCGGCGCGGCCGCGCACCTGCACATGGCCGGCCTGGTAGTTCACCACAATCGATTGTTCGAGAAAATCGGGGCCCAGCACATCGGCCAGGCGCTTGTCCATGGCGCGCTGCTCCAGCTGCTGCCAGGCGGCATCGTCGGGCTGTGCTTCATCGCTGCGCGGAGGCAAGGTGGCGCGCCATTGTTCGACGAGTTTGCCCTCATGCCAAATCGCAAAGCCCACGCCCGGGCGGGTCAGCGCATGGCGGCGCACGGCTTCCACGCAGTGGGCCAGCTCGGTGGCATCGGTCTTGAGGAACTTGCGGCGCGCAGGCGTGCTGAAGAACAGCTCCTTGACCTCCATCGTCGTGCCGGGATTGCGTGCGGCCGGGCGCAGCTCGCCACTGCGGGCGTCCAGCAGGTAGGCGCTGTCTTGGTGGGCAGGGCGCGAGAGCACGCTCATCTCCGAGACCGAGGCAATGGCAGCCAGCGCCTCACCCCGAAAACCCATGGTCGCCACCGATTCCAGGTCATGCAGGTTGCGGATTTTGCTGGTGGCGTGGCGGCGCAGTGCGATGGGCAGCTCTTCGCGCGGAATGCCACAGCCATCGTCTTCCACGGTGATCAGCCGCACGCCACCGGCCAGCAGGCGCACGGTGATGCTGGTGGCACCGGCGTCGAGCGCGTTGTCGACCAGCTCGCGCACGACCGAGGCGGGGCGCTCGACCACCTCACCGGCGGCAATCTGGCTGACCAGCTCATCGGGCAGATCCTGGATGGGGCGGCGCGCGGGCGCAGCGCTGCCGGTGCTGGCAGGCACAGCGGCTGGGGCGTCGGCGGAGGGGGTGGCCTGGTCAAGCGTGGCGGGTGCGGTATCTGCGGTCATGGAGGGATTTTAGGCAAAGCCGCCTGGCATTCGCGGTAAAGTGTGCAATCGCCACTTCAGCCCCCATGGCTGCTGGCGGGCAGGCTGCCCGCTGTGGGCACAAGATGGTTTGCCGCAGAGCCTCAGGGCTGCTGCGGTTTTTGTATAGAGAGGTTGTGTTTTGGAATTCTTCAGCTGGTTCATCGATGCAGGCATGCATTTGATCGACTTCATCTTGCATGTCGACAAGTACCTGGAAGCCTTTGTGACGACCTATGGCATGTGGGTCTACGCGCTGCTGTTTTTGATCGTGTTTGTGGAGACCGGCGTCGTGGTGATGCCCTTCTTGCCCGGCGATTCGCTGCTGTTCATCGTGGGCGCCATGTGCGGCGCCGGGCTGATGAGCTTCCCGCTGGCCACTGGCTTGCTGTTTGTGGCGGCCTTCCTGGGCGACCAGTGCAATTACCAGATCGGCCACCATTTGGGGCCCAAGGTGTTCAAGTGGGAGAACTCGCGCTGGTTCAACCGCAAGGCTTTTGACAAGGCCCATGCTTTCTATGAGCGCTATGGCGGTATCACCATCATCCTGGCGCGCTTTATGCCCTTTGTGCGCACCTTTGCGCCCTTTGTGGCGGGTGTGGCCAATATGAACCGTGCCAAGTTCGTGGCCTTCAACCTGATTGGCGCGGCCATCTGGGTGTTTGGCATCTGCGCGGCCGGCTACTTCTTTGGCAACCTGCCCTGGGTCAAGGCCAATCTGGAGAAGATCATTTGGGGCCTGATCCTGGTGCCCGGACTCTTGGCCATCTTTGGCGCCTGGCGTGCCGGCAAGAACGAGAAGGCCGCTGGCACGGCCTGACCAGCGATTGCACGATGACGAAGGGACCGCCGAAGCGGTCCCTTTTTTGTGCCTGGAAAGCCGCGTAACGGCTTAGACCGAGCGGTTGCGCGCCAGTGGCGGGTTCTTGGCGAAGTACGCCTGGATACCGCGCATGATGGCGTCCGCCAGCTGGGTCTGGTAGGCGGTACTGCGCAGCTTGGCTTCTTCCTCGGGGTTGCTGATAAAGGCGGTCTCAATCAGCACGCTGGGGATGTCCGGCGCTTTGAGCACGGCAAAACCGGCTTGCTCCACTCGGGGCTTGTGCAGGCGGGCAAACTGGCCCAGCTGCCCCAGCACATGGGTGCCGAGTTTGAGGCTGTCATTGATCTGGGCGGTGGTGCTCATATCCAGCAGTGCGCGCTGCACATGGGCATCCGTGCTGCCGACGCCGGCGACATTCAAGCCGCCGACCATGTCGGCCTGGTTTTCCTTGTTCGCCAGCCAGCGTGCGGCTGAGCTGGTGGCACCGCGCTCGCTCAGCGCAAACACGCTGGCGCCGTTGGCCGATGGCTTGGTGAAGGCATCGGCATGGATGCTGATGAACAGGTCGGCCTGCACACGGCGGGCCTTCTCGACCCGGGTGTTGAGCGGCACAAAGAAGTCGGCATCGCGTGTCATGAACGCGCGCATGGGGTTGCCGCCCACGCTGCTGTTGTTGATGCGCTCGCGCAGCATATGGCCGATCTTGAGCACGATGTCTTTCTCGCGGGTGCCGTTCGGGCCGGTGGCGCCGGGGTCTTCGCCGCCGTGGCCCGGGTCGAGCGCCACGATGATGAGCCGGTCGGTGCGCGATGCCGGACGGCCGCGTGCGGGCGGTGGGCTCGGGGGAGGCGGCGTGGGGGGCGGTGGAGGAGGGGCAACAGCCACCACGGTGGGTGGCGGTGCGACTGGCGCGGGCGCAGGTACGCCGGGGCGGTTGCCGCTCTTGGCGATCAGCTCGGCCAGCGGATCAGCGGCCTGGGCGGTGGCGGCCGCCGAGGGCGCTGCTGCCGTGACCACGGTGCCCAGTGCAGCCGGTGCGGGCGGGTCTCCGGCCATGGCAGCGGCCACCGATGGCGCTACGCTGGGGCTGGGGCCGGGGGCCGGTTTGGGTGCTGCAGCCACGGCGCTGTGGCTGCTTTCCATCATGCGCTCGGTGATCAGGCTCTCCAGCGGGTCGCTGGGTTTTGCGGGGTAGAGGTCCAGCACCAGACGGTGCTGGTAAGGCGCAACGGGCTTCAAGGTAAAGACCTGGGGCTTGGCCTCTTGCTTGAGGTCGATCACCAGCCGCACGACGTTGGGCGAGTTCTGGCCCACGCGGATGCCGGCGATATTGGGGTCGTCCGAGCGCACCTTGGCGACCAGCTCGCGCAGCGCCGGATTGAGTTCAATGCCTTCAATGTCCAGGGCCAGGCGCGGGGGCTCGGGCACAAAGCGCTGCTCGGTCTTGAGGGGGGTGTCGGACTCGATCGTGACCCGGGTGTAGTCCTTGGAGGGCCACAGCCGCACGGCCACAATGCTGGCGCCAAAAGCCAGATGGCTGCTGCCCAGCAGCAACACCAGGCTGCCACCGCGCAGCACATCGCGGCGCGACAGGCCGTGGTGGCTGGCAGCCATGGCTTCAGTGGAAGAGGAAAGAGCGGATGCTGGAAGATATTTCGGGGTGTCGCTCACGCTGAAAACCCTTGGACGATGGAGGCCCCTGCCGGGGTGTAGGCCTGCAGATGCACCTGGCGTTCTGATTCGTTGATTGCTTCAATACTGATAGCTACATCGGCAATGGGTGTTACCGCTGCAGCCTTCTGCGGCCATTCTGCCACTTTCAGGCCGGGGCTGGCAAAAATATCCCGGAACCCGGCGTCCTCCCACTCGCGTGGGTCGTCGAAACGGTAGAAGTCAAAGTGCCAGATGGGAAAGTCGCGGCCCTCATGGGGCTCGACCACCGCATAGGTGGGACTCTTGATGCGGCCTTGCACGCCCAGCGCACGCAGCAGGTGGCGCACCAAGGTGGTTTTGCCGGCGCCTAGATCACCATGCAAAGTTAGGTAAATATTCGCCAGCGCAGCTTGTGCCGCCAGGCGCGCGGCGAATGCTTCCGTATCGCGCTCGTCTTTCCAGACGCAGTGGAGCGCGGGGTAGGAGGGGCTGGCAGTAGCGTTCAAAATGTCGTTCCCGGGCCGCACGGGCCCTCAGGTTTTTTACAATGGCAGCACATGGACGCCGCTGATCCCACTTTTATCCAACAGATCAACGACTGGGCGCTGGAGCTGGGATTTTCCCAAATCGGCGTGGCAGGCGTGGATTTGTCGACGGCGGAAACTGGATTGATGCAGTGGCTGGAAAAAGGTTTCCATGGCGAGATGCAGTACATGCAGGCCCATGGCCTCAAGCGTGCCCGGCCGGCCGAGCTGGTGCCCGGCACGCTCAGCGTGATTACAGCACGCATGGATTATCTGCCGCAAAACACCCCTGCCGATTGGCAGCGGCTGGAGTGGGAGCGCCACGCCCGGCCTGGCGAAGGCGTGGTCAGCGTGTATGCCCGGGGGCGTGACTACCACAAGGTGCTGCGCAACCGCCTGCAAAAGTTGGCCGAGCGCATCGATGCAGCGCTTGGCGAACACAACCTGGCGCACCGCGCGTTCACCGATTCGGCACCGGTACTGGAAGCGGAATTGGCCAGCCGCAGTGGCCAGGGCTGGCGGGGCAAGCACACCTTGGTGCTGAGCCGCGATGCCGGCTCGATGTTTTTTCTCGGCGAGATCTTTGTCAACATCGCCTTGCCTGCGACCGCGCCGGTGACCGCGCATTGCGGCCAGTGCACGGCTTGCATCGATGCCTGTCCCACGGCGGCCATCGTGGCGCCGCAATCGGTGGATGCGCGCCGCTGCATCTCGTACCTGACGATCGAGCTCGATGGCCCCATCCCCGAGGAGTTCCGCGCGCCCATGGGCAACCGCATCTACGGCTGCGATGACTGCCAGCTCACCTGCCCCTGGAACAAGTTTGCCCAGCGCGCCGCGCTGCCAGATTTTGATGCCCGGGGCGCGCTGATGGACCAGCAACTGCCCCATCTGTTTGCCTGGGATGAGGCCACATTTTTGCGCATCACCGAAGGCAGCCCCATACGCCGTATCGGCCATGCACGCTGGCTGCGCAATATTGCTGTGGCCCTGGGCAATGCCTGGCGCCAGACGGGCGATGCGCGCTACGCCCAGGCGCTGCAAAGCCGCGCCAGCCACGACAGCGCCGTGGTGCGCGAGCATGTGGAATGGGGGCTGGGCCAGCGCCGTGCGTAGTTTTGCGCAATGGTGCACGTGCGCACAGGGGCATGCGCGCACGGACGCTGACGCCGATCTTTAAGCGCTGAGAAAGCCCGAGGCTTTCAGCTGTGCCACCAGCAATTCGGTAAAGCGTGCGTAGCCTGCGGCATTGGCGTGTACCTGATCGGCGCGCATGGTGTCATTCCCCAGCACCTCGCTCCATGCCCCGGCGAGCAAGGGCACCTGCTCGTCTTTGGCCAGGGCCGCGTAGATGGGGTGGTCCTGCACGCGGCCGGTCAGTGCTGCTGCCATGCTGAACTCGGGCACGGCGACCAGCAAGACGGGAATGCCCTGTGTCTTGCAGCGCTGCAGCATGCCGGCGATCTCAGCCTGGGCCGCTTGCGCGCTTTGGCGGCGCAGCCAGTCGTTGCCACCGGCGCAAACAATCACCAGGGATGGGTGGTGTGCCTCCAACAGCTGCGGCAGGCGCTGCGCAATCTGGCGGCTGGTCTCGCCCGAGATACCGGCATTGATGACGTTCCAGCCAGTGTGCTCGGCCAGCAGCTGGGGGTAGGACTGCGCGGCGCTGGCACCGACACCTTGGGTGAGCGAATCGCCCAAGGCCAGGACGGTGGTGCCTGAGGGCAGGGCATTGGCGAGCGTGGCCTTTTTGCCGCAGGCGGCAAGCCCGGCTCCGGCCAGGCCCAAGAGGGGGAGGAGGGCCAGGCGCTGAATGCTATGGCGGCGGGATGGGTTGAAGTTTTTCTCCATAGCGCCAAAGCCTAACCGATAAATGTGAAGGTCTAAACCGGCCACCAGCCCAGCAGGCTGAGCGCAAACGGCAGGCTGGCCACCCCGCAGATGGTGGACAAGGTCACCAGCCCGGCCACATAGGCGCCGTTGTAACCCATGCGGGCAGCCAGCACATAGCAGGTGGAGGCGGTGGGCAGGGCGGAGAAGATCAGCAGGATGGAGGCCTGCTGGGCAGACAGTGCCAGCCAGTGCGCCATGCACAGCGCAATCAGCGGCGTGACAAAGTGGCGAATCGCCAGCACTGAGCCGCTGAGCAGTTTGCCGCGCGCCAGCAGCCCCAGCTGCATGCCAGCGCCCGCCGACATCAGGCCCAGCACGATGGAGGCTTGGCCGATGCGGGCGACAGTGGGCTCGACGATGGCGGGCAGACGCAGGCCCAGCAGGTTGCAGACCAGCGCGGTGAGGGTGGCCACAATCAGCGGGTTGCGCAGCAGCTCGCGCATAAAGCCGCTTTGCGAGCCCTTGGCCATTGGGTAGACCGCGGCGATGTTGAACATGGGCACGCAGACCCCAATCAGCACCGATATCAGCTGCAGGCCTTGGGGGCCAGCCAGCCGGTCGGCCAGCGCCAGGCCGATGAAGGAGTTGAAGCGAAATGCGATCTGGGCGCTGGCGGCAGCGTCGCGGCTGTCCACCCGTTTACCCAGCCAGGGCCAGCGCGGCAAGGTGTAGGTCAGCGCAATGGCGACCAGGCCTGTGGCCACACCGGCCAGCATCAGGTTGGAGGTGCCTTGCCAATCAATGGGGCTCCTGATGATCGAATAGAACAGCAGGGTGGGGAAGAGAAAGTAGTACACCAGGCTCTCCACCGGCTGCCAGATGGCGCGGTTCAGTGCCGTGTAGCGGCAGACCAGATAGCCAATCAGGATGAGCGAGAAGTCGGGGAAAAGCAGTTGGGCGTAGTTCACCGGCGCAAGCATAGCGGAAGGGCATAGCGCGCGGCCGGTTCGCTGTCGCCGCGGTAAGCCGTTCTGGGGGTGCAAGCTCTGCCAAAGCAGTTGCCGATTGCGCTAGCGCTGGCACTGGTACGGGAAAACACGGGCCATCCGCAACGCGGTTTGGGGCAGAACCGGCAGCCAACCCCGCTAGCATGGGCGCTACATGAAGGCGGGCCCCAGCCCGCACCCCTGATTCCGAGGAGACCTCCACCATGATGAACCGCCGACTGTGCCTGGCCATGGCACTGGCGCTGGGCAGCAGCGCTGCCCTGGCCGCTGACCCCTATCCCAACAAGCCCATCCGCCTGATCGTGCCCTTTGCCGCAGGTGGTACCACCGATATCGTGGCCCGGGTGATCTCGGAGCCGCTGTCCAAGGCGCTGGGCCAGCCGGTGGTGGTGGACAACAAAAGCGGTGGCGGCGGCACGGTGGGTGCGGCCGAAGCGGCACGTGCCCAGCCCGATGGCTACACCTTGAGTATTGCGACGGTGTCGACCACGGCCACCAACCCGGCCGTCAACCCCAAGATGCCCTACAACGTGCAGCGCGATTTCACGCCCATCATCAATGTGGCGGCCACGCCCAATGTGATTGCCGTGCACCCGAGCTTTCCTGCGACCAATTACCAGGAGTTCATTGCCGAGCTCAAGAAGAACCCCGGCAAGTATTCGTATGCCACGCCTGGCACCGGCAGCATTGCCCACTTGCTGATGGAGATGCTCAAGTCTGAAACGGGCGTGAACGTGGTGCACATTCCCTACCGGGGCGGCGGCCCGGCTTTGAACGACACCGTGGCCGGCCAGGTCAACATGATTTTTGACAACCTGCCCTCGGCCTACCCCTTTATCCGCGACAAGCGCCTGCGCGCCATCGTGGTGGCGGCCCCTAAGCGGGTGGCCGGCCTGGAGTCCATTCCCACCTTCACCGAAGTGGGTGTTCCTGTCGTCAACCGCAGTGCCTATTACGGCATCGTCGGCCCCAAAAACCTGCCCAAGGAGATTGTGGACAAGGTCAATGCCGCCACCAAAAAGGCGCTGGAAGACCCGAATGTGCAAAAGCGCATCGCAGAGACGGGCTCTGACATTCTGGGCACCACGCCCGAGGTCTTTGCCCAGCAGATGAAGGACGAATACGCGGCCTATAAGGCGGTGGTCGACAAGCAGGGTATCCAGCTGGACTGATTGCAAGGCTTAAGCTGTCTTGCCTCAAAGCGCGTGCGCTTTTCTAGGGAAATCCTAGGGAAATCACGCGCTTTTTGTGCGGTTGCAGCACGGTTGCGGACGAATTAATCCGGTATAAACGCGCTGTGCTGAAAAAGCATTACGTGGCCGTGCGCCATGCGGGTCACCCGCCTGCAAGCCGATGGCGGCTGCACCATTTCAAATGAGGAGATTCATCATGCAACGTCGCTCTATCGTGGGCCTGACCTTGATCGCTGCTGCCGCAGCTACCTTGAGCACTGGCGCTCTGGCCGATACAAAATACCCTAACAAGCCCATTCGCCTGATCGTTCCTTTTGCAGCTGGCGGCACCACCGATATCATTGCGCGCGTGATCGCCGACCCCCTGGGCAAGGAGCTGGGCCAGCCTGTGGTGGTGGACAACAAGGGCGGTGCCGGCGGCACCATCGGTGCGGTGGAAACGGTGCGCGCTGCGGCCGATGGCTACACCCTGGGCATTGCCACCGTCTCCACGGTGGCGACCAACCCCGCGATCAACCCCAAGATTTCCTACGATCCGATCAAGGACTTCACGCCCATCATCAATGTGGCGGCCACGCCCAACATCATTGCGGTGAACCCGAAGTTCCCGGCCAAGAACTACAAGGAGTTCGAGGCCGAGCTCAAGAAGAACCCCAACAAGTACGCCTACTCGTCTTCGGGCACCGGCGGCATCCAGCACATGCTGATGGAGCTGTACAAGAGCCTCACCGGCATCGAGATGACGCACATCGCCTACCGCGGTGCGGGCCCTGCGCTCAACGACACGGTGGCCGGCCAGGTCAATATGATCCTGGACAACCTGCCCTCGACCCTGCCTTTTGTGAAGGACAACCGCCTGGTGCCTATCGTGGTGGCCGCGCCTGAGCGCCTGGCCGTGTTGCCCAATGTGCCTACCTTCAAGGAAGTGGGCCTGGAGCCTGTGAACCGCATGGCTTTCTACGGCATCCTCGCGCCCAAGGGCGTCCCCAAGGAAGTCGTGGACCGCATCAACGCTGCCACCAAGAAGGTGCTGGCTGACCCCGCGGTGAAAAAGCGCATTGAAGACACCGGCTCGCTGGTGGTGGGCAATACGCCCGAGCAGTTCGCCGAGCAGATCAAGGCCGAGTTCGATGTCTACAAGGACGTGGTGAAGAAGCAGAACCTGAAGCTCGACTGATCCTGGCTGACCCCGCCACCGCAGCCGCCCGCGCAAGCCGGCGGCTTTTTTCATGCCATGATGCCGGGCATGGCAAGCGCTCCCCGATCTGTACATCCCCCTGTAGCCTCTTCAGCCCTTCCGGCCGGCAAGGCCCGCGTCGATGCGGCGCACCCGGTGATTGACCGCTTTATCGATGCGGTGTGGCTGGAAGACGGCCTGGCGCGCAACACCTTGGCGGCCTACCGGCGCGATCTGGCACTTTTCGGCCAGTGGCTGAGCCAAGACCACCCCGGCCAGGCGCTGGAGCGCAGCGATGAAGCCCAGCTACAAGCGTTTTTTGCCACGCGCATGGGCGACAAGGCCAGCACGGCCAACCGGCGGCTGACGGTGCTGCGGCGCTTTTTCCACTGGGCGCTGCGCGAGTCGCTGATCAGCGCCGATCCCACCTTGCGCCTCTTGGCAGCGCGCCAACCGCTGCGCGTGCCCAAAACGATGACATCGGCCATGGTCGATGCCCTGCTCGAAGCGCCGGACCCCAGCAATCCCTTGGGCCTGCGCGACCGCGCGATGCTGGAGCTGATGTATGCCAGCGGCCTGCGCGTCTCGGAGCTGGTGGAGCTGCAAAGCGTGCAGCTCAGCCTGGCCGATGGGATTGTGCGGGTGGTTGGCAAGGGCCGCAAGGAGCGGCTGGTGCCCTTTGGCCAGGTGGCCCAGCAGTGGCTGGAGCAGTACCTGGCAGAGAGCCGGCCCGCCATCTTGGCCGGGCGGCAAAGCGCAGACCTGTTTGTCACCCAGCGCGGCAGCGGCATGACCCGGGTGGCCTTTTGGATGATCGTCAAAAAATATGCGCAGCGCGCCGGCATCACTGTGCCGCTGTCACCCCATACCTTGCGCCATGCCTTTGCCACGCATTTGCTCAACCATGGTGCCGATTTGCGGGTGGTGCAGCTGCTGCTGGGCCATGCGGATATCTCCACCACCACCATCTACACCCATGTGGCCCGCGAGCGCCTGAAAGTGCTGCACAGCCAGCACCATCCGCGTGGTTGATGGATCAGCGATCTAAGGCGTGGCGGCTGGCGGAACTGCCCACGCTGAGGTCTGACATCGATAGGGCAGGTGTTGGCTCCCAATCTGGCGATGATTCCCGATCGAGCAGCGCACATACCAAGGCGCCCAAGGCAATATCAAGGCAATCACTTGCCGCCTGGGCTCCACCATCCTGTTGGTGGGCTTGCAATACAAATGGGCGAAAGGCATTCCAATCTGCCGCCAAATGGCCCACCAGCAACCGAGCCAGATCGTAGGACAGCTCGTTCGATAGACCGGTTTGCAAGAACGATTGGCCATTCCAAAATGATTGGATGCGTTCAGCATTCCAGAAGGATTGGTGGCGAGCGTGCATTTTGGATAGATCGGGACGTGTGCCTGCCGTTGGGCTCAGCCGCTGCTCGGTATTGACGGCCAAGCCTTCGTCCAGCCAGGTGGGGAGCGGCAAGTGGTGGACGTAGGCGTGGGTGAGTTCGTGCACGATGATGGGCTCCAGTGCTTGGAGGTTGTCGGCCATGGTCACAAAATGCCCGCATCCCGCCTGGATGTACATACCGCTGCTTTCCGCATACTCACCCTCGTCCGGGTAATAGTGCGCGACATAGCGGTAGTAGCTCTCCTTGTCCTGGAACACGATGACCAGGTCATGGCCCCAAGGCGGTATCTCGGCCACACCCTCCAGTACCTGCAAGATGCGCTGGACGCTTTTGTGGATGTAGTCCAGCATGGCCTTGGCGACCACCGAATCCAGATTGGATAGCAAGAGCGCCGTGCCCTGTTCGCGCACCCGAAAGTCTGGCCCCAGCGCGAGGCACAGATGGTCGAACCAAGCGCGCTCTGCCAAGCGCCAGGCCTGGGCCTGCTCCTCAGGGTCTGGCAGATGCGAAACCCATTCGGACACCGCTGGCCAGTCGAACACGGGTAGGCCGTGGGCGTCCCGCATCACCGAGGCCAAGACGAGTGGCTCGCCCTGAGAAACGGCAATCTGGGTCGCAGCGGCAGCCGGCTGGAGTGCAGTGTCCGGAGAAGAAGTGGGGACGAGAAAAGAAGTCAGCCAACGAAGCATGGAGGGCAGGGTGTCATGGAACTCTGCCAACTATAGGTCGTGCGGCTTGGGTACGGCTATTGGCGGCCTGCAACGTTGTGAATACGCCGCTTCATGCCTCAGATCCCCAGCGGATTCTTGCGGCCCTTTTCCACCGGGTTGGCCAGCAGCTTTTGCGCGGGGTAGGCGCGCAGGAACTCCTTGGCCTTGTAGGCCGTTGAGCGCAGCCAGGCGTCATAGGCGCCTTCGTTCAAGATGGCGGGCATGGTCTTGTCGTTGCCGGGCTGCTGGTAGCGGTTCATCAGCGCATGGGCATTGGCGTTGACGGTGATGATGGCGTAGCTCAGCAGCTCGGTGCCGTCGTCGTCGGTCCAGCGGGCCCAGATACCGGCCACGCCCATGGGCAGGCCATCGACCCGGGCGATGCGGGTGGGCATGGCCTTGCCGGTGCGGTAGTCGTCGGTGACAAAGGCCATCATCGGCACAATGCAGCGCTGGTTGTTCAGCCAGGCATCGCGAAAGGCGGTGCTGGTCGATGCATTGTCGGATTTCGCATTCACCAGCTTGGTGGCGCGCAGCTGGCCATCCGATGCAGACTTGACCCAGTGCGGCACCAGGCCCCATTGCCCGGGCACCAAGAGGCGCGGGGTGGCCACCGGGGCAGCGGCGGGCGCGGGCTCGGCTTCGGCGGCATCCGCGGTAGCTTGCGCGGCAGCCTGCTCGGCCAGTGCGGCCTTGCGCGCGGCGTTCTCGGCATCGGTGGCGCCGCTCAGGCTGTAGGTGATGAAAAAGCCGGGCCGGCGTGGGATCATCTTGCGCTCGCCCATCTCTGCAGGCGGTTCCACCTGAAAGGCGCTGGTGTACAGCGCGGGGGCTTTGATGGCTTCGTATTGGGTGCTCATGGGCGCAATGGTACGTGAAGGCTGCAGCAGCATTCGCTGGCGCCGGTTTCTGGCAGAAGATAAAAAGCCCACCCTGGGGCAGGGTGGGCTCGGTGGCAAGCCTTGCGGCCGCAGTGCGTATTTTAAATCAGAGCGACTGGCCCAGCTTGCGCAAAAAGCGCTCGCAGGCATCGAGCTGGCTGATCTCGACAAACTCGTTGGGCTTGTGGGCCTGCTCGATATTGCCCGGGCCGCAGACCACGGTGGGGATGCCCAGGTTCTGGAACAGGCCCGCTTCGGTGCCGTAGGCCACTTTGCGCGTGGCCTGGTCGGCGGTCAGTGCGCGCACCAGGGCGGTGATGGCCGCTTGTTCGCTGGCTTCCAGCGCGGGGGCGGCGGGGCCGGTTTCGATGTCGATGCGGGCATCGGCAAACTCGCGGCGCATGCGGGGCAGCAGCTCGCCCGTGACATAGCTCTGCACCTTGGCCTGGATGCTCTCAGCCGTCATGCCGGGCAGGTTGCGGAACTCGTAGTTGAACTCGCACAGCTCGGGGATGGTGTTGACCGCGATGCCGCCCGAGATCTGGTTGGTGGTCATCGTCGAGAACGGAACGTCATAGAACTCGTCGTACGGGCCATTGGCCTTGAACTGGTCGGCCACATCGCGGATATGGCAGATCAGGCGTGCGGCGTATTCAATGGCGTTGCAGCCCTTGGGCGTGAGCGACGAATGCGCCGCCTTGCCATGCACCTTGCAGCGGTACAGGTTGATGCCCTTGTGGGCCACCACGACCTGCATGCTGGTGGGCTCGCCCACCACGCAGCCATCGGCCTGCTGGCCACGCGCCTTCAAGGCACGCAGCATCACCGGGGCGCCTGCGCAGCCCACTTCCTCGTCATACGACAAGGCCAGGTGGATCGGCTTGTTGCGCGGCATGGCGATGAACTCGGGCACCAGCGCAATCGATGCGGCGATAAAGCCCTTCATGTCGGCGCTGCCACGGCCGTAGAGCCGGCCTTCTTTTTCCGTCAGCTTGAAGGGGTCGCTGTCCCAGTGCTGGCCATCGACCGGCACCACATCGGTGTGGCCCGACAGCACGATGCCTCCCTGGGTGCTGCCGTCATTGGCTGGCAGGGTGGCAAACAGGTTGGCCTTGTCGCCCTCGGGGGAGTGGATCAGCTCGACCTTCAGGCCCTGCTGGGCCAGTGCGTCGCGCACGGTTTCGATGAGGGCGAGGTTGGAGTTGCGGCTGGTGGTGTCGAATGCGACCAGCTTTTCCAGCCAGGAGCGGGTGTTCATAGCGCTTCACTTGGTGTTACATGCAAGAGAGCGAGTGTAGGGCGCTTGGGCCTGGGCGGCAGGGGGCGCTGCCTAAGCTGGTGTTGGCTGTTGGGGTTTTTGAAGTGTTGGCCCCGTGGGTGGGACAGAACAGAAAACGGGAGCATGCAGCTCCCGTTGTGACCAAGCCTGAGCGTAAGGGGCCGTTAGACCAGCACTTCCAGCAGGCGATCGAGTCCGCCGGTGTTGATCGCTACCTGGGCCTCGGCGCGCACACGCGGCTTGGCGTGGTAGGCGACCGACAGGCCGACGGCCCGCATCATTGGCAAATCATTGCTGCCGTCGCCCACGGCAATCACCTGCGCGGGCTCGATGCCCATCAGCGATGCCAGGCCCAGCACGGTGCTGCGCTTTTCTTCGCCATCGCAGATGTCGCCCCAGCTTTGGTCGATCAGGCCGCCGGTCAGTTGGCCGTCCTTTACCTCAAAGCGGTTGGCGCGCACAAAGTCAATGCCCAGCAGGCTTTTGACATGGTCGGCAAAGTAGGTGAAGCCGCCCGAGACCAGCAGCACCTTGAGGCCGGCGGCACGCGCTGCATCCACCAGGGTCTTGGCGCCGGGGGTCAGAGTCAAACGCTCTTGCAGCACGCGCTCGATCGCCGCCATGGGCACGCCCTGGAGCAAGGCCATGCGCTGGCGCAGGCTGTCCTTGTAGTCGGTGATCTCGCCGCGCATCGCTGCCTCGGTGATGGCGGCGACCTCGGCCTTCTTGCCGGTGATGTCGGCGATCTCGTCGATGCACTCGATGGTGATCAGGGTCGAGTCCATGTCAAACGCGATCAGCTTGTAGTTGGACAGCTTTTGCGGCGCGGCCAGGTTCTGGATCGTCAGGCCGGGGGCGAATTCGGTGGAGGCACTCATGGGAGCTTTAGAGAGGTGAGGGGTGGTCAATGATAAACGGGCCGCTGGGTCGGGTCATGCCGTGGCGGCCTCGGCCACCACCGGCTTGCCCAAGCTGCGCACCACATCGCGCACCATCTGCACGCGGTCCTTGACCTCGGGCAGTGCGCGCTCGATGCGCAGCTTGTCGTTGCCGGCCAGCTTGATGGCCTTGTTCTTCTGGATCAGGCCGATGATGGTCATCGGCTCGATCGGCGGGTTGGGGTGGAAGCTGATGTTGATCACGCCGGGCGCGGCATCAACCTTTTGCACGCCAAAGGGCTCGCAGAGCACGCGCAGGCGGTGCACATCGACCAAGGTCTGTGCCTGGGGCGGCAGCTTGCCAAAGCGGTCCACGATCTCTTCGAGCAGGTGGTCGATCTGCTCGCTGTTCTTGGCCGTGGCCAGCTTTTTGTAAAACGACAGGCGCAGGTGTACATCGCCGCAGTAGTCGTTGGGCAACAGCGCCGGGGCATGCAGGTTGATGTCGGTGGCGGCAGACAAGGGGCTGAGCAGGTCGGGCTCCTTGCCTTCCTTCAAGCTGCGCACGGCTTCGGACAGCATCTCGTTGTAGAGCTGGTAGCCGATCTCCATCATGTTGCCGCTCTGGTTGTCGCCCAGCACTTCGCCCGCGCCCCGGATCTCCAGGTCATGCATGGCCAGGTAAAAGCCGCTGCCCAGCTCTTCCATCTGCTGAATGGCTTCCAGGCGCTGCGCGGCTTGCTTGGTCAGGCCATCCAGGTCCGGCACCATCAAATAGGCATAGGCCTGGTGGTAGCTGCGGCCCACACGGCCGCGCAGCTGGTGCAGCTGCGCCAGGCCAAACTTGTCGGCGCGGCTGATGATGATGGTGTTGGCGCTGGGCACGTCGATACCGGTCTCGATGATGGTCGAGCACAGCAAGATGTTGTAGCGCTGGGCCACAAAGTCGCGCATCACGCGCTCCAGTTCACGCTCGGGCATCTGGCCGTGGGCCACGGCGATGCGGGCCTCGGGCAGGATTTCTTCGAGCTTTTGGCGGCGGTTCTCGATGGTCTCGACCTCGTTGTGCAGAAAGTAGCACTGGCCGCCACGCTTCAACTCACGCAGCACGGCTTCTCGGATCACGCCCGTGCCTTCGCTGCGCACAAAGGTCTTGATCGCCAGGCGGCGTTGCGGCGCAGTGGCGATCACCGACAGGTCACGCAGGCCGTCAAGTGCCATGCCCATGGTGCGCGGGATGGGGGTGGCCGTCAAAGTCAGTACATCGACCTCGGCACGCATCGCCTTCATGGCCTCTTTGTGGCGCACGCCAAAGCGGTGCTCCTCATCGATGATCAGCAGGCCCAGGTTTTTGAACTTGGTCTTCTCGGACAGCAGTTTGTGGGTGCCCACCACAATGTCCACTGTGCCGTCATCGAGGCCCTTGATGGTGGTGTTCACTTCCTTGCCGGATCGGAAGCGCGAGACCAGCGCCACCTTGATGGGCCACTTGGAGAAGCGGTCCACCAGGGTCTGGTAGTGCTGCTCGGCCAGCAAGGTGGTGGGCGCGAGCAGGGCGACCTGCTTGCCTCCGGTGACGGCGACAAAGGCGGCGCGCAAGGCCACCTCGGTCTTGCCAAAGCCCACATCGCCGCAGACCAGGCGGTCCATCGGCTGGGGCGAGATCATGTCCTGGATCACGGCGTGGATGGCGGCACGCTGGTCGGCGGTTTCCTCAAAGCCAAAATCGTTGGCGAACTGCTCGTAATCCTGCGGGCTGTAGCGGAAGGCATGGCCCTCGCGAGCGGCACGGCGGGCATAGATGTTGAGCAGCTCGGCGGCGGTGTCGCGCACCTGTTCGGCGGCTTTGCGGCGTGCCTTTTCCCACTGGCCGCTGCCCAGCTTGTGCAAAGGGGCTTCTTCGGCCGAGACGCCGGTGTAGCGGCTGATTTGCGCGAGCTGGCTCACGGGCACATAGAGCACGGCCTTGTCGGCATATTCCAGGTGCAGGAACTCCTGCATCGAGGGGCTGCCATCGGGGTTCTTCTGCCCCACATCCATGTTGATCAGGCCGTGGTAGCGGCCAATGCCGTGCTGGGCGTGGACGACCGGGTCGCCCACCTTCAGCTCGGACAGGTCCTTGATCAGCGCCTCGACATCGCTGGCCTGCTCCTGGCGGCGCTTGCGGCGGGCGCCGCCGGTGGCGGCAAACAGCTCGGTCTCGGTGACAAAGTCAATGCCTTGCTCGGCCCAGCGGAAGCCCTTGGCCAGCGCGGCCGTGGCAATGCCGACCGGCTCATCGCTGGTCTGCTGGAACTCGGCGAGCGAATCAAAGGCCGGTGGGTTCAGGCCGCTGGCGCGGAAGAAATCGAGCAGGCTCTCGCGCCGGCCATCGCTTTCGGCCAGCAGCAGGGTGCGCGCCTGGCGCTGGGCGATGTGTTGCTGCAGCTTGGCCAGTGGGTCCTCGGCACCGCGTACCACGGCCAGGTCGTCCAGCTTTTGGAAGATGGCGCTGTGCTCCACGTCTTCCAACTGGGGGCGCAGCGACAGCTGGGCCAACTGCTTGGCGGTGGTGTAGAACTGGTCGGTGCTGAGGAACAGGCTGTCGGGCGGCAGCACCGGGCGTTCTGGATCGCCCTGCACCAGGCGATAACGGTCGCGGGTGTCTTGCCAAAAGCGCTGAAACGCCGGCTCGATATCGCCATGCAGCACGACGGTGGCCTGTGCGCCCAGGTAGTCAAAAACGGTGGCGGTCTCGTCAAAGAACAGCGGCAGGTAGTACTCGATACCGGCAGTGGCCACGCCATTGCCCATGTCCTTGTAGATGCGGCTCTTGGTCGGGTCGCCTTCGAGCATCTCGCGCCACTTGTTGCGAAAGCGGGTGCGGGCCTCGTCGTCCATCGGGAACTCGCGCCCGGGCAGCAGGCGCACATCCTTGACCGGGTAGAGGCTGCGCTGGGTGTCGGGGTCAAAGGTGCGGATCGAGTCGATCTCGTCGTCGAACAGGTCGACCCGGTAGGGCACGAGCGAGCCCATGGGGTAGAGATCAATCAGGCCGCCGCGCACCGAGTATTCGCCATGGCTGACGACCTGGGAGACATGGTTATAGCCCGCCAGGGTGAGCTGGGCCTTGAGGCGTGCCTCATCGAGCTTTTGCCCGGCCTGGAACGCAAAGGTGTAGCCCGCCAAAAACGAGGGCGGCGCCAGGCGGTACAGCGCGGTGGTGGCGGGGATCAGCACCACATCGGCCTCGCCCTGGCTGATGCGCCACAGCGCAGCCAGGCGCTCGCTGATCAGGTCCTGGTGGGGGGAGAAGGTGTCATACGGCAGGGTTTCCCAGTCCGGGAACAGGGCTACGCGCAGCTCTGGGGCGAAAAACGCCAGCTCGTCCTGCAGGCGATGGGCATCGCCCGCGTCGGCGGTGATGATGGCGGTGACGCGCTGCGCTGCGGCCTCGCGCGTCGCCAAGGTGGCGAGCAGCAAGGCATCGGCGCTGCCCGGGGGCATGGGCAGCTGAAAACGTTTTCCGGCGGTGAGTTTGGGGAGTTCCATACGTGGTCCGAACCAGTCCATACACGGACTACAGCCCGGGGCGGCATACCGCGCCAGGGCCTAAGCAGCCCAGGCCGCCCCACAAAAGGGTGCCGCTGGGCTTTCAATAAACAACAAAAGCACGGGTCTGGCTGACAGTCCCGAGCAACCTCCGCATTCTAAAATACCCCCATGAACCAGACCGTCCGCAACGAATTGATCCCTGCTGTACCCAGGGCTGCACCCGAGGTGCCCGCGCTGGCGACGGTGGCGGCACCGGCCTTACCCGCCGACCCGGGCGCACAAACCCAGGCGCTGGGGGAGATGCGGCAGGAGGTGGTGGCCAAGTTCTGGGCCTTTTTACCCTGTGCCGGGGTGGGCGCGCGCGCGGTGGATGCAGGCCGCCCAGCGCATGTGCCCAAGCAGTACCAGCAGGTGGCGGGTTGGCCGCTGGTGCTGCACACCTTGGCCGCCTTTATGGCGGCCAAGCCGCTGTCTGGCGTGCTGGTGGGGGTGAGCCCCGGCGATGATTTTTTGCAGCACTACCAGCGCCCTGGCTTTGCCATCAGCCCTTGCGGCGGTGCGACCCGGGCTGATACCGTGGCTGGCGGCCTGCGCAGTTTGCTGGGCGACTCGGGCCTGGGTGCCCAGCCCCATGACTGGGTGCTGGTGCATGATGCGGCGCGTTGCCTCATCAAACCCAGCCAGATTGAGCAGCTGATGCAGGAATGCGCTGCTGATGAGGTGGGGGGCCTGCTGGCGCTGCCATTGCCCGATACACTCAAGGCCGCTGCCACCGATGCCCATGGCCAAAGCCGGGTCAGCAGCACCTTGCCTCGGGTGGACAAGTGGCTGGCGCAGACGCCGCAGATGTTCCGTATCGGTACGCTGCTCGAAGCGCTGGAGCGCTGCAACGATGTCACCGACGAAGCCAGTGCCATCGAGGCCCTGGGTTTGCAGCCCCGGTTGGTGCCGGGCAGCAGTTTTAACTTCAAGGTCACCTTTCCCGATGACTTTGCGCTGGCCGAGGCTTTGCTGCTGCAGCGCATGGCCAGCGGCGAAAGCCAGGTGGCCGCGCTTTTTGATTGATGGCAGACCGGCTGCACGCTGCCGCGTGCCTGGCACTGATTTAACTTGGACGAGATAAGGGATGCAAATGCTGCAAATGCGCATTGGTGAGGGTTGGGATATTCATGCGCTGGTGCCTGGCCGTGCCTTGATTTTGGGCGGCATCCAGGTGCCACACACCACGGGCCTGCTGGGCCATTCGGATGCCGATGTGCTGCTGCATGCCATCACCGATGCCTTGGTGGGCGCGGCAGGCATGGGCGATATCGGATCGCACTTCCCCGATACCGACGCGGCCTTCCGGGGCGCGGACTCTGCGGTGCTGCTGGCCGAGGCCATGCGCCGTGTGGCGGACAAGGGCTGGCAGGTCAACAACGTGGACAGCACGGTCATCGCGCAGGCGCCCAAGCTGGCGCCGCACATTCCCGCGATGCGGGCCAACATTGCCAAGACCTTGGGCATTGATGAATCCCAGGTCAACGTGAAAGCCAAGACGGCCGAAAAAATGGGCCCGGTGGGCCAAGGCGCGGCGATGGAAGCGCGGGCTGTGGTGTTGCTGGTGCGTGCGAGCGCGCCGGCCGCCTAAGCCAACCGGGGGTGTTGAGGACCTGAGGACCGAGGGCCTGTGCGGCGGTAAGAGGCGGTAAGAGGCAGTAGCGCGCCTTTTGCGCGGCGACTAGGCGTCGTCCGTGGAGGCGTCTTCGTACTGCGCCAGTACCTGCGCGCCGGTCAGCTGGGGGGTGTCGTTGGCCAGGTCGTAATAGGCTGGCTTTTCGTCGATGAAGATCTGCGAGCTGAGGCGCATGCCGTCCTCATCCTGGAACAGGCCGGCCGATAAAAAATGCTCGTTGGTGGCCAGCAGGCGGTAGAACAGGTGCGTGCCGCAGTGGCTGCAAAAGGCGCGCTCTGCCCAAGGCGATGAGGCATAGCGTGTGACGGGGCCCGTCAGCTCCACCTCGGTGCCGCCATGCACCGTGAACGCGGGGCCCTCGCTCCAGCGCCTGCACATGCTGCAGTGGCACACATGAACATCTTGAACGGTGGGCGCAGTCACATGGACGGCGCCGCAGAGGCACTGGGCTTGCATGTCAACTCCTGGGCGAAGGGGGAGGAGCCTGCATTCTATGCACAGTCTGGGCTTTGTACCAGCCACCGCCCTGCAACAGGCCCGGGCTGCCCGGGCTGTTGCATCGCTGCGGCCAGCGGCCACAGCGGCTGGGCCTTTTACTGCAGGTCTGCAAGGTTGGTTGGGGCACCGGGCAGGTGGCGTTTGATTTGCGGGCGCAGCAGGCGGCGCTTGGGTTCTTTGCCAATGGCCTGGTCGGGCGCGCGGCGCAGGTAGATGCTGGTGACCAAGCCCGTGCTGCCATCGGAGGCGTTGACGATGGTCAAGCGCCCGCCCATGCGTTGTACCGTTTTCTCGACGATGGACAGGCCCAGGCCGGCGCCTGCGGCTGCGGTACGCGCGGTGTCGCCCCGGTAGAACGGCTTGGTCAGGCTGCTCAGCTGGTCTTTGGAGACGCCGGTGCCATGGTCGCGCATGCGGATGGTGACGGTGCTTTCGCTGAACTTGACGCTGATGTCCACCCGGGTGTGCGATGCGCCTGGCGTTTTGCCATAGCGGCGCGCGTTTTCCAGCACATTGGACAGCACACGCGAGAGCTCGATCTCATCGGCGTTGACCATCAGCTCCTCGGGTACCTTCATGTGCACCTGCAGCTCCTGGTGGTCCTGCACGGCATAGACGCACGACGAGACCACGCCATAGACATTCACGGGGGTGAGCTTGGCGGCATGGTCGGGGCGGGCGTAGTCTAGGAACTTGTCGATGGTGGCATCGAGCTGCACGATGTCGGCCACCATGTGTTCGCGTGCGACCTGGTCGAACACGCTCATTTCGGTCTCCAGACGCAGCCGGGCCAGGGGGGTGCGCAGGTCATGCGAGATGCCGGCCAGCATCACGGCGCGGTCTTGTTCGAGTTTGGACAGGCGTTCGCTCATGCGGTTGAAGCCGATGTTCACCTCGCGGATTTCGCTGGTGACGGCATCTTCATCGAGCTGTGCGGCAAAATCGCCTTCGCGCAGCCGGTTGGTTGCACTCGATAGCTGCTTGAGCGGCCGGTTGATGAGCCCGGCAATCACGGCAGCGCCTGCCAGCGACAGGGCGGCGGCGGTCAGCACCCACACCAGCCAGGTTTTGCCCCCGGCGGGGTTGAAGCGCGAAGGCTCGATCAGGAACCAGTTCTGGTCGCCATCAATGGTGAAGCCGACCCACAGACCTTCTTCCCCATTGACGCTGCTGGCCACAATGGTGCTGGACCCCAGGCGCTTGGTGACTTCTTGGGTCAGGCGTGCGCCCAGCGGCGTGGAGTTGTCGATGGACTCATACACATCCTTGGGCTCCCGCGGCACAATGCGCACCCCCTCTTGGTCAGCCATGGTTTTGACCAGCGACACCCGGGCAATGGCATCCGAATGCAGCAGGGCGGCGCGGCTGAGATTGACCAGGGACGCGATTTGCTGGGCGGTCTGGATGGCGCGTGGCTCCGTCTCCAAAGAGCGCAAGGTTTGCACCCAGGCCAGGATGCTGCCGGTCAGCAAGATGGCGAGCAAAAAGAAGGTGCGCCAAAAAAGATTGAGACCGACGCGGGTGCGCTTGTTGCTGTGCGCGGCTGCGGCGGCGCTGCCGTCCAAGGGGGCCAGGCCGGACTGGTCGGCGTCGTTAGCGGGAGTGGATGCCATGGTCCGTGTGCAGGTTGGGGGATCGGGTCAGTGGGAGGCCAAGAACGCCAATAGGTTCTCGCCACAGTGTCTATTGGACACCATTGTGTGCGTCTGGTGTGGAGATAAAAAAACCGCCCGCAGCCAGGCTGGGGCGGTTTGAGGGTGTTGCTGCTGAAAAAATCAGTTAGCACCATCGGGTACGAACACATAGCCCACGCCCCAGACGGTCTGGATATAGCGCGGCGCGGCAGGATCGACCTCGACCAGCTTGCGCAAGCGCGATACCTGCACGTCCAGGCTGCGGTCAAAGGGCTCGAACTCACGGCCACGGGCCAGCAGGGCCAGCTTTTCACGCGACAGCGGCTGGCGCGGGTGGCGCACCAGGGTCTTGAGCATCGCGAATTCGCCAGTTGTCAGCGGCAGCTCTTCGCCGTCCTTGGTCAGCACGCGGGTGCTCATGTCGAAGGTGAAGGGGCCGAAGTTGACCACCTCGTTTTCGCCAGAAGGTGCGCCCGGTGCCTCTTGTGGAGGGCGGCGGCGCAGCACGGCATGGATACGGGCCAGCAGTTCGCGGGGGTTGAAGGGCTTGCCGATGTAGTCATCTGCACCCACTTCCAGGCCGACGATGCGGTCCACGTCTTCGCCCTTGGCGGTCAGCATGATGATGGGGGTGCGGTCATTGCTGGCACGCAGGCGGCGGCAGATGGACAGACCGTCTTCACCGGGCATCATCAAATCGAGCACGATCAGGTCCACGGTCTCACGCAACAAAATTCGCTGCAAGCCCTTGCCGTCCTCGGCAATCATGACTTCAAAGCCTTCGTGCGACAGGTAGCGACGCAACAGATCACGGATCCGTGCGTCATCATCAACGACCAAGATTTTGTCGACGCGATTGGTTGCTGTAACCATGGCTGGAGTCCTCCGGTTGATATGTAACTTTTACATTTTGACCGGTTTTTTCAAGAAATGCGCATCTTGCGCGCAGTTTTTGACGCTAAGTTACAAAGTTTGCGTTACATATGCATAGGCGGGGTTTGGGTCTTACGTGAAAAATAGGATTTTTCCTGCATTTTTGGCCTTTATTGCCTGTTTTATGGGAAATCTTAAGAGTCTCTTTTGAATTGTTTCAATATTATGCATTTAATGCATAAGTAAGTGGAGGCGTTAAAAAAGGCGCTCTCGCGCCTTTGGGTGTGGGCTTGCCTGTCTGGTGGCCGAGGCTTACTGGGCGACCCAGCCCCCATCCATGTTCCAGGCCACGCCGCGCACATTGTTGGCTGCGGGTGAGCAAAAGAACACGGCCAGTTCCCCCAGCTCTTCGGGCGTGGTGAACTGCATCGAAGGCTCCTTCTCGCCCAGCAGGCGCTTTTTGGCTTCTTCGTTGCTGATGCCCAGCTGCTCGGCCTTGGCATCGACCTGTTTTTGTACCAGCGGGGTGAGCACCCAGCCCGGGCAGATGGCGTTGCAGGTAATGCCGCTGTCGGCGTTCTCCAGCGCCGTGACCTTGGTCAGACCGACAATGCCGTGCTTGGCAGCGACATAGGCCGATTTACCGGCCGAGCCCACCAGGCCGTGCACCGACGCAATATTGATGATGCGGCCCCAGCCTGCCTTTTGCATGGGTGGCAGTGCCAGCCGGCTGGTGTGGAAGGCGCTGGTCAGGTTGATGGCGATGATGGCGTCCCAGCGCTCGACCGGGAAATCCTGCACCGTTGCCACATGCTGGATGCCGGCGTTGTTGACGAGGATGTCTACCTGGCCAAAGGCCTGCGTGGCATAGGCAAACATGGCTTCAATGTCGTCGGCCTTGCCCATGTCTGCGCCGTGGTAGCCCACGCGCGCGCCTGAGCCCGCGCTGGTGATGACGTCCTGCACTTCCTTGAGCGGGCCTTCAGAATCACCAAAGCCATTCAAGATGATGTTTGCGCCTTGGCGCGCCAGCGCTTTCGCAATCCCCAGACCTATGCCGCTCGTCGATCCGGTGACGAGCGCTGTTTTTGCTTTCAGCATCCAATATCTCCAGTTACTCGGTTAGTATTCATGCATACGCAGCATCCATCCTAAGGCAAACCCCAGCCAGGGTTTGCCTTGTATCGTTGCGTTCTTCCATATAAGAGGGGCCATGTACCAAGATCCACGCTTGCAGTATGTCACCTGTGCGGTGGCGGGGAATACGGACACGGGTCGCCAGGGTGCCACGCACCGCATGGCGTATTGGGAGTGGAACGATACCGGCGATCTCCACCACCCGCATGTGATCGTCTGTGCCCATGGGCTGACGCGGCAAGGGCGCGATTTCGACGTGCTGGCGCGCCAACTGGCGCTGCAGGCGCGGGTCATCTGCCCCGATGTGGTGGGACGTGGCTACAGCGATTGGTTGGAGGATCCGGCCGGCTACCAGGTGCCTTTGTACGTGGCCGATATGCTGGCCCTGCTTCAGCAGGTGCACCAGAGCGCGCCGATGGGCCAACTCGATTGGGTGGGTACGAGCATGGGGGGGCTGATTGGCATGGCCTTGGCGGGCGAGCCCAGCATTCAGCCGCTGATGCCT
Organism: Comamonas sp. BIGb0152; assembly: GCF_024809975.1. Classification (GTDB taxonomy): domain Bacteria; phylum Pseudomonadota; class Gammaproteobacteria; order Burkholderiales; family Burkholderiaceae_C; genus Comamonas. The sequence goes on along the minus strand of NZ_JANUDY010000003.1, from coordinate 193,838 downwards.
GCCGCCATCCGGCGCTTGGTGCTCAATGACGTGGGGCCTACCCTGGAGCCTTCGGCCTTGCTGCGCATTGGCAGCTATGTGGGCCAGCACATGCGCTATGCCTGCGAGCAGGAGGCGGTCGCGGCGATGGCTCAGATATCCAAAGGCTTTGGGCCCCATAGCCCTGAAGAGTGGCTGGCGCTGTCGCGCCCCATGCTGCGGCCTGAAGCGGGCGGCGCGGTGCGGCTGCATTACGACCCGGCCATCGCCCAGCCCATGCAGGCGATGACCCCCGAGATGGCCGCCGCCGGCGAGCAGTTGCTTTGGCGACTCTATGACCAGATTCAGGCCCCAACATTGGTATTGCGGGGCGCAGAATCCGACTTGCTTTCGGAGAAAACGGCCCAATCTATGGCCGCATCCGGCCCACGGGCGCGGGTGGTGGAATTTGCAGGTGTGGGCCATGCTCCTACCCTGGTATCTTTTGATCAAACGGCTGCAGTGCTGGCTTTTTTGTGCGGTGCGTAGCGCACGCCCTAGAGGGGGTGTGATGGTGGTGACAACATGAAAAGTCTTACGGCAGTTGCTCAACCCGCGCCCGGCGCGGAATATCTTCCCCCGGAACCCGTCTCACCCCTGGTGGCCGCCACTGCCAACGCCTTGCCCATGCAAGACAACGTTCTGGCTCGGGCCCGTGCTTTTTCTCAGCCGCTGATTGCCGAGGAGACCCTGGATACCGGTGAGAACGCCTTGCTCCATGCCGATGCCGTGGCGGCGATTCTCAAGCACATTGGCGGCTCCGAAGCCATGCAGGCGGCGGCGTACCTGGTGCATGCCAGTGAGCAGTTGAACAAGCCACGCGAGGTGATTGGCAAAGCCTTTGGCGAGAGCTATGCGGTGCTGGCGGTGGAGACCGTGGCCCTGATGAAGGTGCAGGCCCAGGCGCGCCAGGCCGATGCCGGCCACCTGGTCGACGACCCGGCCACGCAGACCGAGAATATCCGCAAGATGCTGCTGGCGTTCTCGCGGGACCTGCGCGTGGTGATGCTGCGCCTGACATCGCGGCTGCAGACCCTGCGCTGGTATGCCGCGACCAAGGGCCCCGTATCGCCAGCGGTGGCGCGCGAGAGCCTGCAGGTGTTTGCACCGCTGGCCAACCGCCTGGGTATCTGGCAGATCAAATGGGAGCTGGAGGACCTGGCCTTCCGCTTTCTGGAACCCGATACCTATAAGAAGATCGCCAAGCTGCTCGACGAGACCCGGGTGGAGCGTGAGCTGTATATGGTGGGCCTGCGCGAGCGGCTCGAATCCCAGCTGCGCGCACAAAGCATCAGCGCGACGGTGGCCGGGCGGCCCAAGCACATCTACAGCATCATCAAGAAGATGCGTGGCAAGTCGCTGGGCTTTGACCAGCTGTTCGATATTCGCGCACTGCGCGTGGTGGTGCCCACGGTCAAGGACTGCTATGCAGCCTTGTCCTTTGTGCATGAAAGCTTCACGCCAGTGGAGTCGGAGTTTGACGACTACATTGCCAAGCCCAAACCCAACGGCTACCAGTCCCTGCACACCGTGGTGCGGGATGAGCAGGGCAGGGCGATCGAAATACAGATCCGCACCCAGGCCATGCACGACCATGCCGAAAACGGCGTGGCAGCCCACTGGGCCTACAAAGAGGCGGGCACCAAGGGCTATGCCGGTGTGTCTGCCAGCAGCGATTACGACACCAAGATTGCGGTGCTGCGCCAGCTGCTGGCCTGGCGCAAGGACATGGTGGGCCAGACCCAGGACAGTGGCCTGTTCGACGACCATATCTATGTGCTCACACCCAATGCCGCAGTGATTGAGCTGCCTCAGGGCGCAACGCCAGTGGACTTTGCCTACTCGGTACACACCGATTTGGGCCACCGCTGCCGGGGCGCCAAGGTTGACGGCCAGATGGTGACGCTGAATACGGCGCTGCAAAACGGCCAGACCGTGGAGATTGTGTCGGTCAAGGAAGGGCGGCCATCACGGGACTGGCTCAACGCCGAGCTGGGCTACCTGGTCAGCTCGCGCGCCAAAGCCAAGGTCCGTGCCTGGTTCAACGCCCAGGTCATGCACGAGACCGTGAGCCGTGGCCGCGACCTGGTAGAAAAACTGCTGCAGCGCGAAGGCAAGACCTCCATCAAGCACGATGACCTGGCGGAGCTGTTGGGCTTCAAAACGGCAGAGGCCTTGTTTGAGGTGGTGGGCAAGGACGAGCTGTCGCTGCGCACCATAGAAAACATCCTGCGCCCGCCCGAGCCCATGCAGCCCGATGACGAGATGGTGCTGAGTCGCCCACGCAAGGCCACCGAAGGTTCGGGCAAGGGTGGGGTGCTGGTCGTAGGCGTCGACTCTTTAATGACCCAGTTGGCCAAGTGCTGCAAACCCGCGCCGCCGGATCGCATCGGCGGCTTTGTCACGCGGGGCAAGGGCGTGAGCGTACACCGCCACGACTGCAGCAACTTTCGCGAGATGTGCGCCCGCAATCCGGAGCGCAGCATCGATGTGGAATGGGGCCAGCCGACCAGCGGCCAGCGATCCACTGAAGCCGTCTACCCAGTCGATGTGGCTGTGGAGGCGCACGATCGCCAAGGCCTGCTGCGTGATATCTCTGAGCTGTTTGCGCGGGACAAGACCAATGTCATTGGTGTGCAGACCCAGTCCGTCAAGGGAACGGCCTGGATGACCTTCACCGTGGAGGTGTCGGACTCGGGCAAGCTGGCCAAGGTGCTCGCCTCGGTGGCCACGGTTTCGGGCGTGCGTTCGGTGCGCCGCAAATAGGGCCGAAAGCACTATTTTCAAAAAAAGGCCCAAGTTTCCATTTGGCCCGTTTTTTCTGGCTATAATTTGAGTCTTCAACGACAGGCGCGTAGCTCAGCTGGTTAGAGCACCACCTTGACATGGTGGGGGTCGTTGGTTCGAGTCCAATCGCGCCTACCAAATTTTCCCTCTGAAGAGAACCAGACTTCAGGATACCAGGGATCTGATGGGAAACCTCTCCGAGGTTTCTATTTTGAACAAACCGCCTTCAGGGCGGTTTTTTCATTTCCGAGCAGCTGCTCCAGTTTGCCTTTTCCCGCCCCCGATCCGACCCATCAATCCACTTGGTATCGGCGATGGCTGATTGTTGCGGCACGGTTGTGCATCTTCACAAGACAAAAAATAGCCACCCATAGGTGGCTTGCAATGCAGGGCTGACGGCTGCGCTGGTCAGGCGCTATGCATCACGGTTGATTTTTTGATCTTGCTCTTGATCGTCTTTCTCTGGATCACTGACAACGCACTCTTGCTGGTCGAGCGCTTGGGGAATGGGAATCCAAGGGAAAGCCCAGCTTTTTAAGCTGGCCCAGAATGAACCTTCTGTCGAGAGTGGGAATACAAACATGTGGATCTCCTCAGGCAACTAGATCGTCGCTTTGTTTGCAGCGGCCTGCTGCAAGAGACGCACGATTTTCTCAATATAAATTGTTTTCGGTGAACGATTTATAGGCTCGGCCATGGTGCGAAATGGCTGGTGAAAGAGGTCGTCATCGTCAGAGACATTGCGGCTGTCCACGTCTGTTTTGGGGACGGGCGTTCTTGCCTGGATATTGAAGATGATTTTGTCTGTGAAAGACATTCAGACCTCCGGTCTAGGGTGGCAGATCAGGAGGATGGCCTCGTCCGACGAGACTTTTTAAAGGCCCCAAACCGCGCTGTGCAAACACTTGCTTGATCGCGGGAGAACTATCTTTGACAGCCCTTGGTTTGCCGCCCAGCGCCGTTTAGAGGGTGCGCAACGGACTTGGTGAACCAGGAAACAGGGCACCGACGCGCAATGCTTTTGTTGTGCCCCTGATATCGCCCAAGGGCGGGCGCCGATGGCCCGTATGCAGTAATCGCCTCAATAGCGCCCATGGCATGTTTTTACCATTCGGTTTTCCGTTTTTTATTGCGGGCTCGATCATCCTTTGGCTGCTGTTTTTGGGGACTCTTAACCTCAGCAAGGATCGGCTCCATTTTGTCGATGGGCATCCAGAGGATGTCGCGCATATCGCGCCAGAATTCCATGTGTCGTTGGTATGAAAGAAGTGAAAACATATAGACCTCCGGTCTAATTAGGGTCAGGTTTTTTCTGAAGCACAGCTTGTTCGAGAAGCCGGGCTGTCTTTTCTTTCATGCGTTGCATTGGCGTCTCCTTTTGCACGTCGGCGCCTGCGACAAATGGGCGATGAAACACGTAGTCGTCGTCGGAAACGTTACGACTATCAACATCTTTCTGCGGAAGCGGCTGCCGCAATCGTATGCTGAAGATGGTTTTGTCAGTGAATGTCATCATGGCCTCCACCTGCGTCAGAAATCACCGGAGCCGGGGAAAACTGTCGCTTTGCGATTCAGGTTTTCAGGCTCCTTGGCGAGCTTGTGGCCTTGATCAATGACGGGTACTTGTTCCGGGGTTTTTGCTGAGAAGAGTGATTTCACAAGCTCCCAGAAGCTGCGCTTGTGCTTTGAAAGAGGGTGCAAAAGCATATAGACCTCCGGTCTATGGTGGCAAATCGAGATAGATTGCCTAGATCCACAGTACTCTCTTTAATCCCTTACAACGGCATTACACAAAGACTTACCTGGAGGTGCCAAAATAGCCTGTTTTGCGTCTTTGGCTACATTCCTCTCGCAAGGGGCTCGGCGCGGTGGCAACGGGTATGGCTGTGCCCTGCCGCCGGTCGTTTTACCTCAGCCACTTGGGTGGGATGTGCGCGTTGGCGGCATGCACCCGGCCGCGCATTTGTGCAGAGCAAGGCCCATTCCTGCTGGTGGATGGGCCGGGCGGATGCTTCGCATCGCTGGCTCAAGCGTCTTTGGGTGCTACAACTGCTGTAGCGCTGCCCTTGATGCTAGACGCTCGTTCTGCCTTGGTGCAGTGCAGGGTCCGTAGCGCGCTTGTCCTGGCTTACCCTTGCGCACCAACGCCCAGAAATTGCCATCTCCCTTGGCGGCGGAGGCTGGGCTTGCCCGATGGCTTAGCAGCATCCAGGTCTTCGGTCGGGCATTTTTAGGTCCTTCATGGTAGAAAATAAGTAAGTATTCGCTTGCATATGGTTTAAGGTTATTAAAAGGCGTACGGTGGTTGGCATGAAGGCAGATTCTTGCCTTCTGAACTAGACCGGAGGTCTAAATGTCATTCCTATCCAATCCCTTCCTGGCTAAGCAACAGGCGCCCCTGAAAACCATGGCTGCCGAACAGACGCCCAAGCCGGAAGATAAAAAGCCGGCTGAGAAGCCTCAGGAACCAGCCAAAAAGGCTATTGACTTGGTCTAACTATCTTGCGCTCAGGCGCAAATAGCAATGCAGGGAGCTTCGGCTCCTTTTTTTTGGAGCAAACGATAAGATTTTCTGCGTCAGCTTTTACCGTGGGTGGACCAAATCCGCTATGCGAAAGCAAACGGGTATTTGGGCAGGGCAATGGGCCGCCTGAGCGGGTTGACGCTGCCTGATTGGCGCCGGGTCAACGGCTTGCGGACCGGCTTTTTGCTGGACTGGCTGCCCGCTCGGGCCAGGCGGGCGCATGCGCTTTGTCAGCGTGGATGTGCCATTAAATGCCGCGCAAGGGCATCAAACGCTGGCAGTGACGTTGGATCGTTCGCAGCGTTGGCTGCAACCGGGTGCGAGCCATATCGGGCAATGACCATTTCCGCTTTGGGATCGATATAGAGCGTCTGCCCATGTACGCCGCGTGCGGCGAAGGCGCCATGGTCGTTGTGCGTGATCCACCACATGTTGCGGTAGGTCGAGCCTGGCAATAGTTGGTAACCGGCCTTGGCAAAATCCGAGGTCTTACCGCCTTGGCGGATGTCGGCGATGGCTGCAGCGGGGATGATCTGCTGGCCGTTGAAGAAGCCGTTGTTGCGAACCATTTCACCAAAGCGGGCAAGGTCTCGCAGACCGGTATTCAGGCCGCCACCTGCAAACGGTGTACCGGTCGCGTCGACGGACATATAGGCGTCCTGCTCAGCGCCCAGGCGGCTCCAGATGCGGCTGGACAATAACTGTGCAACGGACTGCCCGGTGGCCCGCGCAATGATCCATCCCAGCGCGTCGGTGTTGGCCGTGCGGTAGCCAAATGCCTCGCCGTGCTGGCCTTGCGGTTTGACCGTCTTGAGGAATTCGTAATAGCTGCGTGGGCCGCTAAAGTCTTTCGGTTTGGGCAGCGGGTTGCCAGCGGCCGCATGCGCCCAGACCTCTGCTTTAGGGTCGGTGTAGTCTTCGCTGAACTGGATGCCCGTGGTCATGTCCATCACCTGGCGCACGGTCGCGCTGCCGAAGGCCGAAGCGGCGAGTTCCGGCACATAGTCAGCGACTTGACGGCTGGGGTCCAATTGCCCCTGGGCGACAAGCATGGATGCCAATGTTCCCACGAAGGACTTGGTGACAGACATGGCGCCATGCTGGCCGTCTGCCTGGAGGGCACCGAAATAGCGCTCGTAAACCAAGCGGCCTTTGTGCAGCACGACGATGCCATCGGTGTAGTTGGCTGACAGCGATTCCGACCAGCTCATCTTTTCCCCGGAATCGAGACGCCTGAACTCCAACGGGTCAATATCGTCGCGCAATGCTTGGGGCAGTGCGGCGGCCGGCTGCAGTCCGCGCGAGATGTTCACGGTCGGCATCAGCTCACGGAAGTGTGCAACGCTCCAGCGCATGGCCGGAAAGCGAAAATACGAGCCATCCTCAAACCGCAAAATGCGGTCTGCGGGCGGCGGAGAGCCTAGCATCCAGCCAAGTTTGATGGGGTCGCTGTCTGCGGCATTCGGGTATTGCGCAGGAGGCGCGGCTTGAGCCGCAATTGCATTGACCGCCAGTAAAAATGATGCGGCGATGCGGCTTGGCGCGCGTTTCAACCATTGCTGTACTGCCATGTACTCACTCCCTGGACACGTAGTCATGCCAGTATCTTATAGGGCGCGCCATGGGCGGTTCATCAGACGCAAGCCACACTGACGCGCTGCAGTCGGATCGGCGGCGCACGGCGGCTTGCGCTTTGAAAGGGGCAAACCGCTAGAAAGTAGTTTCATTTGGTAGCATGCCTGCTTCGCAACACGAGGGTTCATGAAGATTACAGGTGGTAGCTTTGGCGTCCATGGCAAGGCGTATGTGGGTCAAGACAATCGGCTTTACATCAACGGCGCCGTCGAGAAATCGTTTGCAGCCAGTGAGGTCGCATCGGTGAACTCCGAGGTCAATAAAGAGACCAAGTTCTCCGTTTTTAGCCTTCTGATTGGCATTCCCATGCTCATGCTGGTGGGCTGGCTGGTCTTTGGGCCAATGGGTTCGCTGATCGGACTGGTTATTGCCATTGCCGGCTCGTTTTACTCCAAGAAGACGATCAAGGCCGATGTGCTTTTCCACGGTGGCGAAAAGCTGGCGGTGGAGGGCTGGAATAGCGATATTCAAAATCTTGTGCGCTTTGCGGCCACGAAATAGTGCGGGATTGCACGGGGGCTAGAGGCTCCTGTGTAGCTCGCACGCGGCTTGGCTTTGGGCCCATGTTTTGGCCTGGGCCTTTGTATTTTTTGCCCTGATCTGCCACGCACGAAGCACACCAGCATCGGGCCAGGCCGGGCTTTGACGGAACGGCTGTGGTCGCGCACAGCGGCAAGCGATGGGCAAAGGGGCAGCACTCCAGGCTCGGGCATGGAAATGCTAGCAAGTCGGTATTCGTCGCCAGGAGATGATGTTGCTGCTTAACCGCCGCACCATGCGACTGATGACGGCTACAGCACCTGACCTGGCTTGGGGCTGTAGCGCTTGTCGCGCAAGCATTTCTTGCAGGGCCAAGCCGATGATGTCGCGCTTTGAACGCTAGGGATCCTCTGCAAAAACCTCGCCCAACGGGATGGGCGCGGATCGGGATGAGCCGCAAGGCGTCTTTCTTGTCAATAGCAGGCTATTGACAAGAAAGACAACGTAGCGGATCGCCCGAGACCGCGTTCAGACCACGGCAGGGAGTTTTGCAGAGGGTCCCTAGGCCCAAACCCTTTTCATTCCACTCCCTTGCACGGCTACACAGCTGGGCACATGGCTGCTGTTGTCGGCCGTGGCTGCCGCCCTGGCGGTAACGGCTTGGGCTGTTTCCTTTGCGCAGCACGCCGCCACGGTCTGGCGCGACGGCCACCGTTGCTTGGTGTGGTTGCTCACACGCGCGGGTTTTGTATTCGTGTCTGGCACGCCGCTGGCGGGTGCCGTATGGGGATGGGGGATGGTGGATAGAGGAGGTGGCCGTTATGCGAGCCGGCCCGGTCAGTTTGGCCGGGGCCGCCAGCACAGGCAGGGCGCGCTGGGGTTGCGCGCGGCCATCGGCTGCTGGGCGGTGAGGGCGCTAGAGCTCTGTTGGATCCGCAGATCGGGCCAGCACAGGCATGGCCTGCGCAGCGGGGGCATGGCGCAAAATCTGCAGCGCAAAAGTTGCGGGTTCTCAGGCTGCACACCGCCTACTGGCAAGCCAAGCGCTCAGCGTGCAGCTTCCAGGCCCAGGGCCGCCAGCGGGGCGTCATGCATCTTCTTGGTGGGGCGCTGGCCGTCTTTGAGTTCGGCCAGATAGCGCTGGCCAGGAAAGAACACGGCCTCAACCTCGCGCAGGGATTGCAGGCCAAAACCTGCCAGTTTGAGCAGGCGCTCGGGATAGGCGGCCATGACTTCTTCGACCGTGGTGATGTTGTGGCGGGCCAAGGCATTGAATGCGCGGTTCGAGAGTTTTCCTGCAAGCGGCGTTGCATGCGCTGCAAGCGCATCGGTCAGGGGAGGCATCAGACAAAGAGAGGGTTGTGTTTGCGAGCCGCCATCCTAACATCGCAGTCCTGCGCTCAGCTTACAAAGCAGGTGGCCACCGCCAGGCCATTGCGACCATGGAAAAAGCCCTCTGAGAGGGCTTGATCGGAAGGAATGCGGGCATGCTGGTCACGCAGTTTGGGGCGCATGACGGGCTCCATCCGGGCTACGGTGCTTTGAAAACGCTGACTGTGCTTGCCAGGGTCACAATCGATTTGGGTTTTTGGCCACGGTAGCTGAGTTCATTGCCTTTGTATTCTGGTCTCTCTATCCAGGTAATACGGGAGTCGGGAACGCCATCAGGGTAAGAAATCCGATCCTTGTCATAACGGGCTTGAATCTCTTCCGGGCTCAATGCTTGAGCGGGAAGGGGTTTGGATGCATATGTCATGGCTTTCAACTCCTTGAATATCGCTGGAATGCCGGTTCTATGCGAGGCCGCTCCTCGTCGCCACAGCCAGTATGCGCTGCGCACGATGCACTGCCCAATTAAAGGGCATAGTAAAAACCCTTTTGTCCTTGGCGCTGCAATCGGATGGCGTCGCTCACCGAGGCGCTGTGGGAGAGTCCTTACGGCGATGCAGCTTGGGTGACTGCAATGGTTTGCCAGTGCTGGTGGGACACTGGTTTCACACAAGCCATTTAACCCTCAAGGAGTGACTGATGAACGAAGACACGATCAAAGGCAACTGGAAGCAGTTCAAAGGCAAGGTGCAAGAGCAGTGGGGCAAGCTGACCAATGACGACCTGGATGTCGTCGATGGCAAGCGTGAACAGCTGGTCGGCCGCATCCAGGAGCGTGAAGGCATTGCGCAGGATGCCGCAGAAAAGCAGGTCAAGGATTGGGAAACCAAGAACAATTACCGCTGGTAATTCAAGCCGCCTCCCACGCGAGGGAGGCCATTTTTATGTCTGCATGCAGGCGGCCCTTTGTACGTGGCCGCTTTGCTGCGTGATGCACCAGGGCCTGAGCCATGAACTCTTCTGACTCCGCGTTTCAAACCATTGTGAACACCGTCGCTGGCGAGCTGTCGGATCTGACGGATCTTGAGCAAGCGACGCGCATTATTTTTAAATTGTTGCTGGCGGCATTGCTGGGAGGCATGCTGGGTTATGAAAGAGAGGCCAGTGGCAAGGCTGCCGGCCTGCGCACGCATATGCTGGTGGCCATGGGCGCTGCCACCTTTTTGGCCGTGGCGCAGCTGATGGGCATGACGCCGATGGATTCCAGCCGGGTGATCCAGGGACTGATAGCCGGGGTCGGGTTTCTCGGTGCCGGTGCCATTTTGAAGCCCGCCAAAGAAAATACCGAGGATGTGAAGGGCCTGACCACGGCTGCTGGCATATGGTTTACCGCTGCCATTGGCATGGCTGTGGGCGCCGGTGAAGAGGCCGCCGCCATTCTTTGCACCTTGTTTGCGTTGTTTGTGCTGCTGGTGCTGCCCAAGAATGTGGTGCCCCGCAAGGACGCCTGATGCGGCGCTGCCAGATGCGCCCGGCATCATGGGTCGGGTGCTGAACTGTCGGACTTGACCTAGACCGCGGCATTGGCTGGGCCTACGCCGTTCCACTGCCATCAGCGGTACAAAGGTTTTTTATGGGAAGGAACAGCTTATGCGCAGCACACCGGAGGCAGCGGCCTCCTCCAAAACGTCCTCCTTGCCGCTGGCCCTGGCGTTGACCGCTGCCGTGTCGGCACTGTGGTACACCGGCCAGCGGGTGCGGGTGCCCCAAGGCGTGCAGCCCGTTGGCGACTTCGATGCGGGGCAGTACATGGGCCACTGGTATGAGCTGGCCCGTATCGACTATGTGTTTGAGCGGGGCCTGACCTCCTGCACGGCAGACTATGCGCTGCAGGCTGACGGCAGCGTGCAGGTGACCAACCGGGGCTTTGACCCATCGCGCGGGGTCTGGAAGTCCGCCACGGCCATCGCCAAGCCCTTGTCGGATGCAGGCTCCGGGTCACTCAAGGTGTCCTTTTTCAGGCCTTTTTATGCGGGCTACCATGTGGTGCATGTCGATCACGATGAAGGCCTTGCAGTGGTGGTCGGTGATGGGGCCCGGTACTGCTGGATTCTCGCGCGCTCGCCCAGCATCGATGCGTCCGCCTACACCCGCTTGGTTTCCATCGCCGCCCGCAATGGTGTGGATGTCAGCAGGCTGATCCGGGTGCCGCATGGCGCAGCGCTGGCGGCAGGCGATCGGGCAAAGGCTGCATGAAAGCCATGGGTATTAAATGATATTCATTCGCAATTGAAGTATGATCCGCCCATCCAAAGATTCAGCCACAGCGCTTCTTTGTGCAATGTTTCATCGTGGGGCGACCCGAGACCATGGTCTCCAAGGTCGTTTTTGCTAGCCACCGGTATGCCGACCATCGGCCTCCCGCCCAGCCATGCTCTTTTCCACGTACTCGATGGCCCTTGCGGTCTTTGTATCGATGTCCCAGCCCTCCGTCTCCCCATTGCCGTCTTCCCGCCCATCGCAGGCGCCGCGTGATGAAGCACACCAGCGTGGCCTGCACCAGGTTGATGCCACCATCGTGTCGCTCCAGCGCCCCTCGCCCCACACCCTGCGGGTGGGTATGCATTTGGGGGATGCGGGTGACGACCCGGTCTGGGACCAGGCCAATGTGGCGTTTCGCGTCTACCCGGACCTGCAGGCACCCACGGTCTCGCGGGTCTACACCGTCCGAAGCTTCGAGCCCCAAGCGCGCCGTGCCGAGTTTGATGTGCTGATGCATGGTGGCGATAGCCCCATGATGCGCTGGGCAGCCCAGGCGGGCATTGGCCAGCAGGTTCGATTGACGGGGCCGCGTGTCAACATCGTGCTGCCAGGCTCGCAAGGTCGGCCGGTGGCGATATTCTGTGATGATTCCGGTTTGCCCGCGCTGTACTCCATTTTGCAGCGCTGGCCTGCAGGTATGACCGGCCTGGGCTGGATTGCCAGCGACGATGTGCATGGCTTGGCAGAGCTGCCGCCCGTACCCGGTCTGCAGTTGCAACGCCTGCCGCTGCAAGGGCCCGGCCGCGATCTGTTGCTGCAGCAGGCGCGCCAGTTGGTGGCCCCTGAGCGCTATGTGATCTGGGGCGCGGGCGAGCGCGATGAAATGCGCGCGCTGCGCAAATACTTCCAGGCCGAGCAGGGCCTGGACAAAGCCGATGTCGCCATTGCCGGGTATTGGAAGCGCGGCGCGAGCAATACCGACATTGATGCCGAACGCCAGAGCGCCTACCAAAAATTTACTGCGGCAGGCGGCCAGCTGGCGGACTGGGACGATCTGGGTATTGCCCTTTAGGGCGGACGGCAGGTCTGCCTGAAGACTTCCCCTATCAGCCGGGCGACATGCCCGGCTTTTTTACGCCGCTGCTGTGATGCGGAAGTTCTGTCTGAGGCCGTGATTGGTCCGTGCTGAGGCGGTTAGCGGCTGTCCAAAGGCTGGCCTGGCTCGCCCTCGTGCGCAGGGCGAGGTTGGCACAGGGGCGCGCGTTCGGGCAGCGGCAAGCTTGCGGCCAGCGCCTTGTCATAGGCCTCAATACGGCGGCGCTGCTCAGCCAGGGCTTGGGCATTCAGACCCGGTCCGCAAGGGGGTAATGCCTGGCGGGCTGGCATAGCGGGCGCCGCGCCAGATGCCGCTGCCGCTGCAGCGGGCGAGCGCGGCGCAGCCCGCTCCAGGGCGGGAGCGTCTTCAACAGCCCGGTTTTTTGCGGGTGTTGGCGCGGCAGGATAGGCTGGCGCGACGGCAGCCGCCGGTGCGGGCATGGGCGGTGGTGCCGCTGCAGGTGCTTGCGCAGGTGCAGATGCTGCTGCCGGTGCCGGTGCCGGTGCAATACGGCGCTCTGCCAACGGTGGCGGGGCGATGGCTGAGGCTGGCCTTGCGTTGGACGGGTCCGTGCCCGCTGCCGAGCTGCTGGCTGCCTTGCCCATGGGTGCGGCTTCGCTGTGGATCTTGGCACTGCTGGGGCTGGCTGCCATGTCGGCTGCAGCGGGCGCAGGCACAGCAGCAGGCGCAAATTCTGCCGTGCTGGGAGCGCTATCTAGCTGGGGGGCGTCGAGCTGCGGCGCACCGGGTTCATGCAGGTGCTGCAGTGCCAACCAGCTGACCAGGCCGATAGCCGCCAGGCTGCCCAGTGCCTGCAACCACCAGCGGCGGTCGTTGGCCGCTTCGCCGTGCAAAGGGGTGTCTTGCTTAGCCGTGCTGCGCAAATCTTCCGGTGTGGCAGTCTGCCCCGCGTCTGCGGCCAGGGCCTGCGCCGCCTGCGCGCGCGCATGGGCCAGGATCTGCGCGGTGCTGGCGGTGCTGGGGCCTGCATCTTGCGCGCTGGCCTCGCGGTAGAGCTGCACCAGCGCATCGGGCCGCTGGGGGTTTTGCTGCGCGTTCATGCGGGCACCTCGATGGCTTGGCGCAGTTTGGCGCGGGCGTAGCGCAAACGGCTTTTGGCGGTTTCCTGGGTCACCTGCGTGGCCGCAGCGATGTCGGCGACGGACATATCGGCCTCGGCTTGCAGTAAAAAGGCCTCCCGTTGTTCGGGGGGCAGCTGGGCCAGGGCATCGAGCAAGGCGCGGGCCAGGTCTTTGCGGCCTTGCAGGCGCTCGGGATCAAAGCCGGAATTGGCAAACAAGGTCTCGGCCAGGCGCATGCCTTCGCTGTCTTCTTCGTCTAGGCTGCGGTGGGCCTTGTGGCGGCGCCAGTGGTCCACCAGCTTGTGGTGGGCCAAGGTAAAAGCCCAGGTGCTGAACTGGGCCTGGGGCTGGTAGCGCTGGGCACCATCGACCACGGCAAACCAGGTCTCCTGCGCCAGGTCATCGGCCAGCGCAGCATTGCCGGTGTTGCGGAAAAAGTAGCGCCATAAGCGCTGGCTGTGGCGCTGGTAGAGCTGCTCGAACGCCGCAACCTGGCCGCCGGCGTAGGCCAGCATCAGGGCTTGGTCGTCTTGCATGTCATCTACCATGCGGCAGATTATGCAAAAGCCTGTGGCCGCTGGTGGCGGGTGTGGAGAAAATCGCACGCCGCAGGCCTGCCATGGCTGCGGCCGCAAGCCCTCAATAGGCAGGCGGATCAGGGACATAACCGGGCGCTGATGCCGGGAAAGGGCGGGGTACCGGCTGCGGTTGTGGCGTTGGCGCGCGGATGATGCCCTGGGCCACCAGGTTGGCATAGCTGTCATAGCGGATGCGGATGATCTGCGCCGGGCGGCTGCTGGCGCTGTCAAATGCGGTGGTCTGGGTGACGGAGCGCTCCAGCTGGCCATGGCCGGTGCCCAGGCGCGGGGCCACAGGCGTTGGCGCAGCAGGTGCTGCGGCTTGGCGGGATTCTGCGGCCCCCGAGGCATGGGGCGCGGCAGACGCCGCAGGAGCGGCGGGTGGCGGTTGCACCGAGGCGCTGGGCACCGCAGGCGCTGCCATATCGGCGCTGCTGGCTTCGGCGGCCGGTGCCGTGCTTTTTTGCGCCGCGCTGTTGCGTGCCATGGGTGGCTGGGGCCGGGCTTCGCGCTCACGAAACACCGCCACCCCAATCACGCCGATATCGCGTGGCCGGCCGGTGCGCGCGGCGTAGGAGTCTTCGCTGTGCGAGAAATAAAAGGCCGCCACCTGCTGGTCGCTCTTGCGCCAGCCCGGGATGGCCCATTGCTGGCGGCCGGCCAGCACATAGCCATCATCGGGCACGGCAGCTGCTGCCTGGCCGCTGATGGCGTTGATGCCGTCAATGCTGAGCACCGCAAGAATGCGGCCCCTGCTGCGGTTGTTGATATGCACCGCATAGCTGCTGCCGGGTTGGCCTGCCACCCAGTACTCGCCCTGGTGGTAGTGCAGCGGCAGGCGCTGGCCGCTGCTGCGGTCGATGATTTGCACATCGGCCAGGTTGGCGGCTTGGGCAGGCGCGCTGCACAGCAGGCTGGCAGCGAGTAGGGCCAGGGCTGCCAGGCCATATGGCTTGCTTGCGGAGCGGAGGGGGGTGGTGGACGGCATGTGAGTGCGATGCAGTAGTGGTGGTCTGCACTCAATCGCACTACCGGCCCGCAGAGGGTTAAGCACCACCCCTCCAAATCGTAGTTATTTGTAAGGTTGCCGGCACGGTGCGTGCCGTTCCGGGGTGCTTACTTCTGCGTCACCAGCGAGCAGCTGCTCTTGGACAGGGGCTGGAAAGCCTGCTCGCCGGGGATGGTGTCGAGGATCTTGTAGTAGTCCCAGGGGCCCTTGGATTCCTTGGGCGTCTTCATCTGCACCAGGAACATGTCGTGCACCATGCGGCCGTCCTCACGCACATAGCCGTTTTGCGAGAACATGTCGTTGATCTTCATGGTCTTGAGCTGCTTGGTCACGGCCAGGCCGTCGTCGGTGCCAGCTGCCTCAATGGCCTTGAGGTACTGGGTGACGGCCGAGTAGACACTGGCCTGGTTCATCGAGGGCATCTTCTTCATGCGGGCCTGGTACTTTTTGGACCATTCGCGCGAGGCATCGTTGCGGTCCCAGTAAAAGGCGGTGGCAAAAGTCAGGCCCTGGCCCAGCTCCAGCCCCATCGCATGGGCATCGTTGATGTAGATGAGCTGGGGCACAAAGGTGAGGTTCTTGGTCATGCCAAACTCGCGTGCCGTCTTGATGGAGTTGACCGTGTCCTGCGTGGCATTGGCCAGCGCGATCACCTGGGCCTTGCTGGCCTGGGCCTGCATCATGAAGGACGAGAAATCGCTGGCATTGAAGGGGTGGTAGACGGTGCCCAGCACCTTGCCGCCGCCTTCCTTGACGAAGTCGGTCACCGTGGCTGCCGTCACCTTGCCGTAGGCGTAATCGACGGCCACGATGTACCAGTCCTTCTTGCCCTGGGCCAGGATACTTTGCACCGCAGACTTGCCCAGCGAGTACGAATCGACCGTGTAGTGGATGGAGGTGGGGCCGCAGAATTCATTGGTCAGCCCGGTGGACAGTGCGCCCGTGCTGATGGCGAGCTTGCCGCGTTCCTTGGCCATGGTGAACACCGCACCGGCAATGGCCGAGTTGTTGATGTCGACGATCATGTCCACGCCCTCGGCATCCCACCACTGGCGTGCCTTGGTGCCGCCAATATCGGCCTTGTTCTGGTGGTCGGCAAAAACCACCTCTACCGGTTTGCCCAGCACCTTGGCACCAAAGTCTTCGACGGCCATCTTGGCCGCCTCGACCGAGCCCTTGCCGCCGGAGTCCGCGTACTGGCCCGACATGTCGCTGAGCACGCCGATCCTGACCTTGTCATCGGAGATGCCGGCGGCCTGGACGGCCAAGGTGGCACAGGCCAGTAGGCTGGCGGCTGTGGTGGATTTGCTGAGGGTCATGCTTGTCTCCTGTCTGCTTTTTGTCGTCGTTGGCGGTGCGGGGCCTGGCCACCAAGGGCCGGGCATCCGCTGGCATTATCAAAAGCACGGTGGCAGACCATTACCGTGCTTCCCCTAGGGCGCTGGGCAAACCAGTCCCTTCTGCGACAAAATGCAAGAATGCTGGCTGAACCGAATCGCCCCTACAGTCATTCGCCTTGAAAGGCACCGATGGAACCCTCGCACACGCCTCCTGCCCACTTTGAGCCCATGCCGCTGAACGCCATGAAGCTGCTGGTCTTGCTGGTGCTGGCCATCAGCACCTTTGGTGGCCTGTACTGGGCACCCGAGATTGACGCGATCTGGGGCAATGGGACGGCCTACCTCTATGGGGCATCGGTGCTGCTGGTGCTGTATGTGCTGCTGATCGCCGGCTATGCCTTGTACATGCATCGCCACCCGGAAAAAGACGTGCAGGTTGCCCGCAGTCACCATGGCACGCATCCATAAATTCTTTGTGCTGTATTTGCTGGGCCTGGGCTGTTTCATCGCCCTGGTGGCCTGGGCGGAGCGCGCCGGTTTGTCGCGCCAGTGGATCGGCCCCTTGTTCTTGTTTGTGCCGGTCATGATGTATGCCGCCATTGGCGTGTGGGGGCGCACGGCGGATTCGGAAGAGTATTACGTGGCCGGGCGGCGTATCCCGCCGGTCTACAACGGCATGGCCACCGCTGCCGACTGGATGAGCGCTGCGTCCTTCCTGTCTCTGTCGGGCGCACTGTATTTGCAGGGTTTTGCCGGCAGCAGCCAGCAGGCCGGCGGCCTGGCCTACCTGCTGGGTTGGAGTGGCGGCTTTGTGCTGGTGGCCTTGTTGATTGCGCCGCAGCTGCGGGCGCTCAATCTCTACACCTTGCCGGATTTCTTTCAGCTGCGCTACGGCGGGCGCTGGCCCCGGGTGATTGCGGCCCTGGCTGCGGTACTATGCTCGTTCTCCTATGTCGTCGCGCAAATCTATGCGGTGGGCTTGATTGCCTCGCGGCTGACGGGAGTGCAGTTTGAGATCGGCATCATGCTGGGCCTGGGCGGCGTGCTGGTGTGCTCCTTCCTGGGAGGGATGCGGGCGATCACCTGGACCCAGGTGGCCCAGTACGTGATGATCTTGCTGGCCTTCTTGATTCCGGTGTCCTGGCTGGCCTACCAGCGCCTGGGCAACCCGGTTGCCGCCGTCGCCTACACCCAGGAGCTGGGCAAGATTGCCGAGCATGAAAAGCGGCTGTTGAGCGACCCGGCCGAGCGCGAGGTGGAGCTGGTGTTTCTGCAAAGGGGCATGCTCTATGAATCGCGGCTGCGCAATATTGCCGCCGCGCTGGAGGCTGAGCGCAGCCGCCTGCGCGAGCTGGTGCAGCAGCTGCGCATCAGCAATGTGGACCTGAGCCTGGTGCTGGCAGCGGGGCGGGAGCTGGCCGCTTTGCCCCAAGATGAGGCCACGGCGCGCGAGCTGTGGACCGCTGCCATG
Source organism: Comamonas sp. BIGb0152 (assembly GCF_024809975.1). Lineage (GTDB taxonomy): Bacteria > Pseudomonadota > Gammaproteobacteria > Burkholderiales > Burkholderiaceae_C > Comamonas. The sequence continues at coordinate 176,227 of NZ_JANUDY010000003.1, read as the reverse complement.
CGCGAGAACTATGCCCGGGCCCAGCCCTTGGGCGGCATGCCCCAGCACACCTTGCCCTATGCGCCGATGCTGGGCACCGAGCACAGCGCGCAGGAGCAGGAAAGCCTGTCGAGGCGCAACTTCATGGCCTTGATGTTCTGCCTGATGCTGGGCACGGCCGGCCTGCCGCATCTGCTCACCCGCTACTACACCCTGCCCAGCCCGGCAGCGGCGCGCAGCTCGGTGGGCTGGACCCTGTTCTTTATCGTGCTGCTCTACACCAGCGCGCCGGCGCTGGCCTCCCTGGTCAAGCTGGAGGTCATGCAAAGCCTGGTGGGCAGCCATTTTGATGCGCTGCCGGCCTGGATCGCGCAGTGGACGCGCATGGACAATGCCTTGCTGTCGATCGAGGACGTCAACGGGGACGGCATTGTGCAGTGGGGTGAGATACACCTGGGCGCGGATCTGATCATGCTGGCCACCCCCGAGCTGGGGGGCTTGCCCTTCGTGGTCTCCGGCCTGGTGGCTGCCGGGGGGCTGGCCGCTGCGCTGTCGACCGCTGATGGCCTGCTGCTGACCATCAGCAATGCGCTGGTGCGCGATCTGTATCTGGTTGAGCGCGGCAAGTCAGTCACGCCGCAGCAGCGTGTGATTCTGTCCAAGTTCACCTTGCTGCTGGTGGCGCTGGCAGCAGCGGCCGTGGCCTCGGTGCGCAGCTCGGGCATTTTGGTGCTGGTGTCGGCTTCATTCTCGATTGCTGCCGCGGCCTTTGTGCCCGCCATGCTGCTGGGCTTGTATTGGCGCGGTGCGACGCGGCAGGGGGCTGTGTGCGGTATGGCCGCCGGCCTGGGCATCACCTTGTACTACATGGTGGCGAATATGCCACTGGGCAGTACGGCGCTGCAACCGCTGCATTCAACGCATCTGTGGTGGGGCATCCAACCCACCTTGGCGGCGGTGTTTGGCGTGCCGCTGGGCGTGCTGGTGACCTGGGGCGTCAGCTGCTGCACGCGGCGCCAGGCCTTGCCCAGGCCTGGGCAGGGCTAGGCACGCATGAAAAAACTGCACCGGCTTGAGGCCGTGTGCAGTTGCTGGGGCAGAGTGCCGGGTGGGTTTAGACCTTGAGCAGTTCCACATCAAACTTGAGGGTGGCGTTGGGAGGAATTACACCGCCCGCGCCACGTGCGCCATAGCCCAGTTCTGCGGGAATGATCAGGGTGCGCTTGCCGCCCACCTTCATGCCTTGCACGCCTTCGTCCCAGCCCTTGATGACCATGCCGGCGCCCAGAGGGAACACAAAGGGGTCGTTGCGGTCTTTGCTGGAGTCGAACTTGGCACCTTGCTCGCCATTGTTGTAGAGCCAGCCGGTATAGTGCACGGTAACTTGTTGGCCCTTGGCCGCTTCTGCGCCCGTGCCGACTTCGGTGTCTTCGTACTGCAGGCCGGTGGGGGTGGTGACGTTGGTCATGAATATCCTTTGTGAGTGCTTTGCTACCAGCAGCGATCATAAAACACAGAGCCCGCACATGGCGGGCTCTCAAAGGCAAAAATGGCAGCAGAAGTGAATTTACTTCTTGGTCTGCGCCGCCACCCAGCGGGTGGCAAAAGCCTGCACATCGGACAGGCGCTTGAGCAGGTCCTGGCCGGAGGGCGTGACGGTGTAGCCATCACTGTTGTGGTCAAGAAAGCCGGCTTCGCGCAGCTCCTTGATACGGGTGTTGAGCGTGTTGGGCGTGATGCCGCCCACACTGTCTTGCAGCAATCGGAAGGTTTGGGGATGCCCGTCACGCAATGCCCAGAGCACACGCAACGCGTATCGGCATTCCAGCCGTCCGAAGAGCTGGTTGATAGCGGTATTTTCCTTGGCGCTCATGTATGGGTCTCCTTGCGCTGTGTTGAGGAGCGAGGTCCAGGCCTTCGCATGCAAATCCACTGAGAGGGTGCGATCGGCGTCGCGGCAACATCTGCTACAAGTTTAATAGCTCTTCATCCGCGGTGTATAGGCACAGCTACTGATTGCGGCTTGGCTGCCGCAGAAGTGTTGTTGAATTGCTACGGTTTTTGAGTGTGCAAAGGCCAGCCACAAGGCCTTGCAGCGCAAAACCAGCCCCCCGGCGGTGGCTGCGGAAATCAGGATTTTGCATGGACAGGAGGTCGCAGATAGCCGGCTTGCAGCGGGGCAACGATGCGGGGAGCCGTCTGCAGCGTTCGGGCCTGGCGCTGTGGCCTTGCGCGGGGTGGCTGTCAGTGGCTGCTGTAGCGCAGCACCCGCTCTCCCCGGCACAGGCCAAAGAGGCGCATGCCTGCCTGGTTGGCGACTTGTATCGCCAAGCTGGTGGGTGCGGAGATGGTGGCCAGCACCGGCAGTCCCATGCGGGCGCATTTGCGTACCAGCTCGTAGCTGGCCCGGCTGGTCATCACCACAAAGCCGGCCTGCCCAAGCATCTGCTGCTGGGCCATATGGCCCAGCAGTTTGTCCAGCGCATTGTGGCGGCCTACATCTTCCAGCACCACCTGCAGCTGGCCGTCGGCGCTGGCCCAGCCGGCAGCGTGGATGGCTCCGGCTTGTTGGTTGAGCAGCTGCAGCGCAGGGAGTTGGGCAAAAGCCGTCTGCAAAGCTGCCAAACCCAGGCCGCTGGCCCAGTCCGCCAGCGGCGGCAGGGGTTGGGGCACCAGATCGAGGGCCTCCATCGAGTCGATGCCGCAGATGCCGCAGCCGGTGCGGCCGGTCATCGCGCGGCGCTTTTCCTTGAGGCGGGCAAAGCAGCGGCTGGCTATCTGCATCTCCACGCTGATGCCCGGGGCCTCTGGGTCGCTGCCGCAGGCAGCCAGGGGCTGGACCTCGATCCCATAGCAATCGGCCGGCTGGTCGATGAGGCCCTCAGACAGCGCAAAGCCCAGCGCAAACGCTTCCAGATTCTGGGGCGTGCACATCATCACCGCATGGGAGATGCCGTTGAAGACCAGGGCGACCGGCACCTCCGCAGCGATGGCATCCATGCGGGCGCTGCTCGCCTCGGGCGTGATCACGGTGGCGGGCAGTTGCTGGATGGCGCTGGGCAGATCGGAGGACATGGCGGTGATTGTGACGCAAAGCCAAAACTGGCGCAGGCCTTGTGGACGGGCGCGGAAAAAACAAACCCCGCCGAGGCGGGGTTGGATGGGAAGACTTGGGTCTTGCGAACCAGAGGTCTTGCGGCGCCGGAGAAGCGCTTAGATGAAGCTGCGCAGCTTGTCCGAGCGGCTAGGGTGCTTGAGCTTGCGCAGCGCCTTGGCTTCAATCTGGCGGATGCGCTCACGCGTCACGTCAAACTGCTTGCCCACTTCTTCCAGCGTGTGGTCGGTGGACATTTCAATACCGAAGCGCATGCGCAGCACCTTGGCTTCGCGGGGGGTCAGGCCATCGAGGATGTCCTTGACCACATCACGCAGGCCCGCCTGCATGGCTGCATCGACGGGCGCCGTGTTGGCGCTGTCTTCGATGAAGTCGCCCAGGTGGCTGTCGTCATCATCACCGATCGGCGTTTCCATCGAGATAGGCTCTTTGGCGATCTTCATGATCTTGCGGATCTTGTCTTCCGGGATCTCCATCTTCTCGGCCAGGATGGAGGCATCGGGCTCAAAGCCGAACTCTTGCAAGTGCTGGCGGCTGATGCGGTTCATCTTGTTGATGGTCTCGATCATGTGCACCGGAATACGGATCGTGCGAGCCTGGTCCGCGATGGAGCGCGTGATCGCCTGGCGAATCCACCAGGTGGCATAGGTCGAGAACTTGTAGCCACGGCGGTATTCGAACTTGTCCACGGCCTTCATCAAGCCGATGTTGCCTTCCTGGATCAGGTCCAGGAACTGCAGACCCCGGTTGGTGTACTTCTTGGCAATCGAGATCACCAGACGCAAGTTCGCCTCGATCATTTCCTTCTTGGCATTGCGCGACGCACGCTCGCCATCGTTCATGCGCTTGTTGATGAGCTTGAGCTCATCGAGGGGCACGACAACGCGGGCTTGCAGATCGATCAGGTTCTGCTGCAGCTCTTGCACCGGCGGAATGTTGCGGCCCATGATGGCGCTCCAGCTATTGCTGGTCTGCGATTCCTTCTCAATCCATTGCAGGTTGAGCAGGTTCGCAGGGAACAGCTGGATGAACTTCTCTTGGGGCAGGCCGCACTTGTCGACGATGATCTTGCGCAGTGCACGCTCTTTTTGGCGCACGCTGTCGACCTGCTCGCGCAGCATGTCGCAGAGCTTTTCAATGGTCTTGGCGGTAAAGCGGATCGTCATCAGCTCGGCTGACAGCTGGCTTTGCACCTTGGTGTACTGGCTGGAGCCATAGCCTTGCTTGTCATAGGCGACGTGCAGCTGCTCGAACAGCGACTGCAGCTTGGCAAAGCGCGAGAGCGCCTCGTTCTTCAGTTCTTCGAGCTTCTTGGTCAGCGCCTTGGAGCCGCCCTTGCCGTCGTCGTCGTCTTCTTCGTCGTATTCGTCGAAGTCTTCTTCCGCGACATAGTCGTCGTTCTCGTTGGAGTCCGAGAAACCGTCTACCACGGTGGAGATGACGACCTTGCCTTCGCGGATCTCTTCGCCCATCGCCAGAATCTCGGCAATGGTGGCGGGCGATGCGCTGATGGCCAGCATCATGTCTTGCAGGCCGCCTTCAATCCGCTTGGCGATTTCGATTTCGCCTTCGCGGGTCAAGAGCTCGACCGTACCCATTTCACGCATGTACATGCGCACGGGGTCGGTGGTACGGCCAAATTCGGAGTCCACCGTCGACAAAGCGGCTTCGGCTTCTTCTTCGGCTTCTTCTTCGGTGGTGGCCGATTGGCCGGTGTTGTTCAGCAGCAGGGTTTCGGCATCAGGGGTCTGCTCGTAGACGGCCACACCCATGTCGTTCAACATGGAGATCACCACTTCCAGCGTCTCGGCATCGACCAGCTTGTCGGGCAAGTGGTCTGAGATTTCGGCATTGGTCAGGTAGCCGCGGGTCTTGCCAAGCTTGATCAGGGCTTTGAGGCGCTGACGGCGGGTCAACATTTCCTCTTCGGTCAGCACGGCTTCATCGAGGCCGAACTCCTTCATCAAGGCGCGTTCCTTGGCCTTGGAGACCTTCATGCGCAGCGGCTTGACCTTTTCGACAGGTGCATCAGGGGAGGCGGCAACCTCCACCACTTCTTCAGTGTCGCCGGCGATGTCCTCTTCGATGTCCGAGAAGTCGGTATCGTCGATATCCTCTTCACCCTTGTCTTTGGCCTTGGGCTTGGTCTTGGCCGCTGCCGTCTTGCGAGGCGCCTTGGGCTTGTCGTCTTCCGCCTTGGCCGTCTTGGCCTTGGCAGCAGTCTTGGTGGCGGCCTTGGCCTTCACCGGGGTCTCTTCATCGGTGGCTTCGCTTTTCTTGGCGGCGCGCTTTTTGGGGGCACCTGCATTGAGCAGGGCATCGGCTGCCTTGAGCAGTTCGGCCTGGGACAGGCGTTGTTTATCGGACACGGAGCTAACCTTCTTCGTCGCTGCCTTGGCTGGGGCGGGCGCAGCACTGGCTTTTACGGTTTTGCCAGCTGCAGCAGTGGCGCGCTTGGCCGCCGGTTTGGCGGCAGGGCGAGCTGCTGAAGCTTTGGCACTTTTGGCCGCGCTGGTATTGATGGGCGACTTGACGGACGACTTCGCGGACTTTGTAGCAGGCATGGACACCCTCAGATCAAAGAGAACACACAAAGAAAACTGGCAAGCGCCATCACCGGCGCATTAAATAACTGCAGTGGTTGGTCGCAACAAATGCGGCGAACAACGCGGCTGCAAAAGGCGTTAAGCCTCAAGGCAAGATGTGGGGGCGAACATTTGGAATGCAGTCCTTGCGGTATTTTGGGCACTTGCGCTGGTGGCAAATCGCGTGAGTCTTCACGCGGGCCCGGTCCGGAGGTGCTGCTGTCGCTCTTGCCGATGTGTCAAATATTATACCTTTTTAGCCAATGTCAAGAGTCCGCCATGCATTTTTAGCAAATATTTTTAACGGGCTTGTGCGCTGCGCTGGCTCATGTACGCGGTCATGCCGGCTTATTGGTTCACCTGGCGCTTGAGCAGGCCGATGCGTTGGAAATTGCTCTGGTAGCGGCGCAAGGCCTGGGGGTCGGAGGCCTGGGTGACCAGCTGGCGGTTTTGTTCTTCGAGCTGGTCCAGCACAATGCGGCTGAGCGAATCGCGCAGCTCGGCGCGGATTTCGTCGAGCGGGCCATCGATTTGCGCATGCTGGCCCCGCATCAAGGCTGCGGCAAAGCCCTCGACGGGATGGCCGCGCATATGCTCGCGCAACACCGCCCAAGACTGGGCGCCATGGGCCAGGAACTGCTGCTCCACCCAGGCGAACAAGGGGCCGTGCGGGGGCTGCAGCTGGGCCAGGGTGGCGGCATCCTCCGGAGAGAAATTCTCCAGAAAAGCCATGTGCGACAGCAGCAGGCGGGCGGCCTGGTCTTCGCGGGCCACGGCCACGGTGGGCATGGGCGGCTGGGGTGCGGGCCTGGGCTGCCAGCTGCCTTTGCGGCCGCTGCGCCCATCGGGCCGCCATTCGCCGCTGCGTTTGGTGTAAGCATTGCCGCCGCCATTGGGGCTGCGCGGCTCGCCATAGCCTTCATTGCGCTGGCCGGGGTAGCGCTCCATGGCCATGTCGTTGCCCCAGGGCGGCGCGTCGCCATAAGAGGGCATGGCATCGGCGCCCATGGCGGCTGCATCCCAAGCCGGGGCTTGGCGGGGCGTGCTGCCGGCGGGCGCCTGGGCGGCGCCGCTTTGGCGGGCCAGCTCCTGCGCGGTGGCCTTTTGCCACAGGCCCTCCAGCTCGGCAGCGGGCAGCTGGGCCTTGTCGGCGATCTCGCCGAGCAGCTGGCGCTTGAGCGCGCCATCGGGCAGCAGGTTCCACAGCGGGCGGGCGTTGCTCGACATGCGGGCCCGTCCCTCGGCCTGGCCCAGGTCGCACAGCTCGCTGGCCGCTTCCAGCAAAAAGCGCGACAGCGGCGTGGCGTCATGCACATGGCGGGCAAAGGCGTCCGCGCCGTATTCCCGCACAAAACTGTCCGGGTCGTGCTCGGCGGGCAGAAAAAGAAACTTGATGCTGCGGGTGTCGCTGGCATAGGCCAGCGCGCCATCGAGCGCCTTGCGTGCGGCGCGCCGGCCGGCGGCATCGCCGTCAAAGCTGAAAACCACGGTGTCGGTAAAGCGGAACAGCTTGTGCACATGGTCGGGCGTGCAAGCCGTGCCCAGGGTGGCGACGGCATTGGGAAAACCCAGTTGGGCCAGAGCCACCACGTCCATATAGCCCTCGGTCACCAGCGCATAGCCTTGCTCGCGGATGGCGGTGCGGGCCTCAAAGAGGCCATAGAGCTCGCGGCCCTTGTGGAAGACCGGGGTTTCGGGCGAGTTGAGGTATTTGGGTTTTTCATCGCCAAACACCCGGCCGCCAAAGCCGATGCATTCGCCCTTGATATTGCGGATGGGGAACATCACCCGGTCGCGGAAACGGTCGTAGCGCTTGCCTTCGCCGTCGTCTGATTCAATGACCAGGCCCGATTCGACCAGCTTGGCATCGTCATAGGCGGGGAAGATGCTGGCCAGGCTGCGCCAGCCCTCAGGGGCATAGCCCAGGCCAAAGCGCTTGGCGGTGACGCCGCTGACGCCCCGGCCTTTGAGGTAGGCAATGGCCTTGGGCGATTGCGACAGCTGCTTGCGGTAGGCGTCGCCGGCTTTTTCCAGCAAGTCGGTGAGCGAAGCCTGCTTTTCTCGCGCCTGGGCGGCGCGCTCGCGCTGCTGGGGCGAGACATCGTCTTCAGGCACCGGCAGTCCCACGCTCTGGGCCAGGTCGGTCACCGCTTCGCGAAAGCCCATGCCGGTGTGGTCCATCAGAAAGCCGATGGCATTGCCGTTTTTGCCGCAGCCAAAGCAGTGGTAGAACTGTTTGGAGGGGCTGACGCTGAAGGAGGGCGATTTCTCCCCATGAAAGGGGCACAGCCCCATGAGGTTGGCGCCGCCTTTTTTCAGCTGCACATAGCGGCCGACCACATCGACAACGTCGACGCGGGAGAGCAGCTCCTGGATAAATGACTGGGGGATGGACACCCGGCTATTGTCGCGCATGCCGGCCTGCGCCGCAGCAGCGCAGGCCCAATCAGCCCTCGGTTAGGCGCAAATCCTGGCTATCCAGAGGGTGACAGCGCGCAATGTTCATGTCAGCTGCCTGTGGCACAGTGTTTGCCGAGGAGACAAGCAGAGATGAGCAGTATTTTCGACACCGCACTGGAGCGCAATGGCGCCAACCACAGCCCTTTGACCCCGCTGGGCTTCATCGCCCGCACGGCCGAGGTCTATCCCGAGCGCCTGGCCATCATCCACGGGGAGCTGCGCCAGACCTGGGCCCAGACCTATGCGCGCTGCCGCCAGCTGGCCAGCGCCTTGCAGCAGCACGGCATTGGCAAGAACGACACGGTGGCGGTGATGCTGCCCAACACCCCGCCGATGGTGGAGGCGCATTTTGGCGTGCCCATGGCAGGGGCCGTGCTCAACACCTTGAACACCCGGCTCGATCCGCAGACCATCGCCTTCATGCTCGACCATGGCGAGGCCAAGGCGCTGATCGTGGATCCGGAGTACGCCGGCGTGGTGGCCAAGGCCTTGGCGCTGCGCCAATCGCAGACGCCCATCTTGCTGGTGGATGTGGAAGATGCACTGTACGGCGAGGCCAGCGAGCGGCTGGGCAGCCTGAGCTACGAGGCCTTGCTGGCCCAGGGGGATGCTGGATTTGACTGGCAGCTGCCCGGTGACGAATGGGATGCCATTGCGCTGAACTACACCAGCGGCACCACGGGCAACCCCAAGGGCGTTGTCTACCACCACCGGGGCGCGGCCGTGAATGCCATCAGCAATGTGCTGGAGTGGGACATGCCCAAGTTCGCCGTGTATCTGTGGACCTTGCCAATGTTCCACTGCAATGGCTGGTGCTTTCCCTGGACGGTGGCGCTGCGCGCAGGGGTCAATGTCTGCCTGCGCCGAGTGGATGCACAGGCTATTTTTTCTGCGATCAAAGACCATGGCGTGAGCCACTACTGCGGCGCGCCGATTGTGCACAGCCTGCTGGTGAATGCGCCCGCAGCGCTGAAGGAGGGCGTGCCCGCTGGCGTCAAATGCATGGTAGCCGGTGCCGCGCCGCCGGCTGCCATGATCGAGGGCATGGAGCAACTGGGCTTTGACCTGACCCATGTCTATGGGCTGACGGAGGTCTATGGCCCGGTGATGGTCTGCGCCCAGCAGCCCGCCTGGCAAGACATGGACATTGGCGAGCGTGCCCGGCTCAATGCCCGCCAGGGCCTGCGCTACCACCTGCAGCGCGATGCCCAGGTGCGCGATCCTGAAACCATGGCACCGGTGCCACAGGACGGCCAGACCATGGGCGAGATCATGTTGCGGGGCAATATTGCGATGAAGGGCTACCTGAAAAATCCTGAGGCCACGCAAGAGGCGTTTCGGGGCGGCTGGTTCCACACCGGTGACCTGGCGGTGCAGGACCCGGATGGCTACATCAAGATCAAGGACCGCAGCAAGGACATCATCATCTCGGGCGGGGAGAACATCTCGTCGATCGAGGTCGAAGATGTGCTCTACCGCCACCCCGCCGTGCTGGCCGCTGCCGTGGTGGCCAAGCCCGATGCCCGCTGGGGCGAGACGCCTTGCGCCTTTGTCGAGCTCAAGCCTGGCGCGCAGGTCACCGCCGAGGACATCGTCGCCCACTGCAAAAAGCACCTGGCCGGCTTCAAGCTGCCACGTGCGGTGGTGTTTGGCGAGCTGCCCAAGACCAGCACCGGCAAGATCCAGAAGTTCGAGCTGCGCAAGCAAGCCGGCTCTGCAGACGCGATAGACAGCTGACCCAGCCTGAGCACCCATGAAAAAACCCGCCGCAGCTTGCTGGGGCGGGTCGGGATCAGGTGGTGAGGTTTTGAAGCTTATTTGCCCCAGGAATCCTTCAAGCCCGTGATCTTGTTGAACACCGGCTTGTCGCTGCGGTGGTCATGGCGGTCGGCCACAAAGTAGCCAAAGCGCTCGAACTGGAACTTGTCATCCGGCTGCGCCGACTGGAGCGAGGGCTCGACATAGGCGGTCACGACCTTGAGGCTGTCCGGGTTGAGCAGGGTCAGAAAGTCCTTGCCGCCGGCATCGGGCTGCGGATCGGTGAACAAGCGGTCGTAAAGGCGCACTTCAGCCGCCACGCCATTGGCGACGCCCACCCAGGTGATGGCGGCCTTGACCTTGACGCTGTCGGCGCCGGGCGTGCCGCTCTTGGTGTCAGGCACCACGGTGGCCAGCACCTTGGTGATCACGCCGTCGGCATCCTTCTCGCAACCCGTGCACTCGATCACATAGCCGCCCTTGAGGCGCACCTTGTTGCCGGGGAACAGGCGCTTGTAGCCCTTAGGGGGCACTTCGGCAAAATCCTCACGCTCGATCCAGACCTCGCGGCCCAGCGTGAAGTGGCGCTCGGGCACCACCTGGCCTTCTGCCGGGTGGGGCAGGGCGGGCAGGCTGCAGGCTTCCAGGTGCTCGGCACTGCCAAACACCTCGGCCCAGTTGCTCAGCTCCAGTTTGACGGGGTCCAGCACCACCATGGCGCGGTGGGCCTGGTTTTCCAGGTCTTCGCGCAGGCAACCGTCCAGGGTCGCATAGTCGATCCAGGCGTAATCCTTGGTGACACCGATGCGCTCGCAGAAATTGCGGATGGACGCAGGCGTGTAACCCCGGCGGCGCAGGCCGACCACGGTGGGCATGCGCGGGTCGTCCCAGCCGCTGACCAATTGGTTGTCCACCAGGTGCTTGAGCTTGCGCTTGCTGGTGATCACATAGGTCAGGTTCAGGCGCGAGAACTCGTACTGGCGCGGCTGGGGCGCATCGATCAGGCCGCCCGTGCGCAGGTGGTCCAGCAGCCAGTCATAGAAGGGGCGCTGGTCCTCGAACTCCAGGGTGCAGATCGAGTGGGTGATGTGCTCGTAGGCGTCCTCGATCGGGTGCGCGAACGTGTACATCGGGTAGATGCACCATTGGTTGCCGGTGTTGTGGTGCTCGGCATGGCGCACCCGGTAGATCGCAGGATCACGCAGGTTGATATTGGGCGCCGTCATGTCGATCTTGGCGCGCAGCACGGCAGCACCATCGGGCAGCTTGCCGTCCTTCATATCGGCAAAGCGCTGCAGGTTCTCGGCCACGCTGCGGTCGCGGAAGGGGCTGTTGACGCCCGGACGGGTGAAGTCGCCCCGGTTGGCGCGCATCTCTTCGGCCGACTGCTCATCGACATAGGCCAGACCTTGCTCGATCAGGTAGACCGCGCAGCGGTGCATAAAGCCGAAATAGTTGCTGGCGTAATACAGGTTCTGCTCGCCGCTGGGGTCTTTCCAGTCAAAGCCCAACCAGCGGACGGCATCGATGATGCCGTCCACGTATTCCTGGTCTTCCTTTTCCGGGTTGGTGTCGTCAAAGCGCAGATGGCAGACGCCGCCAAAGTCACGTGCGAGACCAAAGTTCAGGCAAATGGCCTTGGCGTGACCCACGTGCAGGTAGCCGTTGGGCTCAGGCGGAAAGCGGGTGCGGATCTTGGCCTGGTCGACGTCGCCCTGCTGGTGGTGCTGGGCATCGCCAGGCGAGCCACCCCAGTGGCGCTGGGCGTAGCTGCCTTTTTCGAGGTCGGACTCGATGATTTGTCGCAGGAAATTGGTGGGTTTGACCACTTCGTCACTACCGTTGTGCGAAGCGCTCGGGGCAGGTGCATTCATATCTGTCTATTCTAAGGGAGTACCCTGATGGCTGGAACGTATTGCGGTTTCTGCAATCTGAAGCAGGGTGCTACGGGCTTGTTTACGCTTTGCAACAGGATATCTTGTCTTGAAACCAGAATTTGCACAGCGTTTGGTATCTTTCTGGTGGCTTGCCGCGTTGAAAGTTCAATGACATTTTTCAGGGATTCTCGCAAGGAGATCAATATGCGCAACTCAATGCTGAAACAAGGCTCTCGCTGGGCCACCGCTGCGGTGCTGACCGGCCTGGCGCTGATGAGCGCGGGCGCCCATGCCAGCCGGGTGTCCTGGTCGGTGGGCATCAATGTGCCAGGCCCCGTGTATATGGCCCCGGCGCCGGTTTATGCGCCTCAGCCCGTGTACGCACCCCAACCCGTGTATGTGGCACCACCTCCCGTGTATGCCCCCCAACCGGTCTATGCACCCCAGCCGGTGTATGTGGCACCGCCTCCTGCCGTGGTCTACCGTCCCGCTCCGGTCTACCGCCCCGCGCCCGTGTACTACGGCCCGCCTCCCGGCCGTTACCGCCACCATCGCCACGACCGCGATTACTACCGCTATTGAGGGCAAGCCTGCCTTGCGCCACACGCCCTGGTTCGCCAGGGCTTTTTTATGCGCGCTCGGCCGTGACTGGGCGTGCTTTAGCTGTCGCTTGGGCTTCTGGGGCTGGGGGCGGAATGCTCTGATAATCCACATCTGATGTCCGTTGTGGAAGCTGAGATGAAAACTGTTTTTGTACTGAACGGTCCGAACCTGAATCTGTTGGGCCTGCGCGAGCCTGGGATTTATGGCGCCCATACCTTGGCCGATGTCGAGCAGCTGTGCGCCAAGGCCGCAGCGCGCCACCAGTTGGCCCTGCGTTTTCACCAAAGCAACCATGAAGGCGCGCTGATCGACTGGCTGCACGAGGCCGGCCAGCTGCAGCGCCAGGGCGAGTTGGCGGGCGTGGTGCTCAATGCCGCCGCCTACACCCACACCAGTGTGGCCTTGATGGATGCCATCAAAGGGGCGGAGCTGCCGGTGATCGAACTCCACATCAGCAACGTGCATGCCCGCGAGGCCTTCCGCCACCATTCGTATATCGCGCCGGTGGCCAAGGCCGTGATCTGCGGCCTGGGGGTGCAGGGCTACAGCATCGCCATTGATGCGGTGGCCCAGGTGCTGCTGGGTCAGACGACCTGAGCACCGCCATGTCGGACACTGTCGACCTCAGCCCTGCTGGGCTGCCGGCGCTCTACCAGGCGTTGCTGGCCAAGGCGACGCGGCACACCACCTTCTATGAAGGCCAGACCGTGGTCTGGCACCACTGGGGCCAGCGCCGCCCCGGCAGATTGCCCTTGGTAATGCTGCATGGCGGCAGCGGCAGCTGGACCCACTGGATTCGCAATATCGATGCGCTGCTGGCTCAGGGTTTTGAGCTGTGGCTGCCCGACCTGCCCGGGTTTGGGGATTCCGACCCCCCTGCCACAGGCGCGGACGCCGATGCCATGCTGGCGCCTTTGCGTGCCGGCATGGTGCAACTGGGTTTGCTGCCCTGCCAGTTGATGGGCTTCTCGTTCGGCGGCATGACGGCCGCCATGCTGACCGCTGCCTACCCGGATGCGGTAGAGCGCCTGGTGCTGGTGGGCGCCCCTGCCATGGGCGTGGTGCCCGAGAAGCAATTCAGCCTCAAGGGCTGGCGCCACCTGAGCGACCCGGCCGAGCAGCTGGAGATGCACCGCTACAACCTGGGCGCGCTGATGCTCTGGGATGCTGCCAAGATCGACGACCAAGCCCTGGCCTTGCACCAGCACAATGTGCTGCGCGACCGCTTGCCACGCAGGCGCCTGGCCAACACCGACATCCTGGCGCAGTCGCTGCCGCAGATTGCCTGCCCGGTCGCCGCCATCTATGGCGCCTACGACGCCTTGTACAAGAGCTATATGCCCGCGCTGGAGCACAAATACCGCGCGGTCACGCCGCAGTTGCAGGCTTTTGTGCGGGTGCCCGACAGCGGCCATTGGGTGCAGTACGAGCAGCCCGATGCATTCCTGGCTACCCTGCTGCCGCTGCTGGCTTCCTGATTCTTTCACTGACCCTGCTGGCAGCGCCTGCTTGCGCGACCAGCCCAAGAACTATGACGACCTCCACCTCTTTTCGCCCCGTGATCGCTATCCATGGCGGTGCTGGCACCATTACCCGCGCCTCCATCACCCCCGCGCAGCAGCAGGCCTACCGCGAGGCCTTGCGTGACGTGCTGCATGGGGCGCAGCAAAAACTGGCCGCAGGTGCGCCTGCCGAAGAGGTCGCCGTGGAGGCCGTGCGCCTGCTCGAAGAATGCCCGCTGTTCAACGCCGGGCGCGGCGCCGTGTTTACCGCCGATGCCACGCATGAGATGGATGCCTGCGTGATGCGCGGGCGCGATCTGGCCTGCGGCTCGCTGGCGGGTGTCAGCACGGTGCGCAACCCGGTGCGGGCGGCCTTGGCGCTGATGGCGGCGGGTGGCCCCGTCTTCATGATTGGCGAGGCGGCTGAGCAGTTTGCAGCCAAAGAGGGCTGCGAGATGGTGGCGCGCGACTGGTTCTCTACCGAGCAGCGCCTGGCCCAGCTGCGCACCGTGCAGGCGGCAGCACTGGCATCGGGACGCGAGCAGGTGGCGCTGGACCATACCGCACAAAGCCAGACCCCGGCCGCCCCGCTGGACGAGCGCAAGAAGATGGGCACCGTCGGTGCCGTGGTGCTGGATGTGCATGGCCACCTGGCCGCTGCCACCTCAACGGGCGGGCTGACCAACAAGAAGCCGGGCCGTGTGGGCGACTCGCCGGTGGTGGGCGCTGGCACCTATGCCAAGAACGCCGTGGTGGCCGTGTCCTGCACCGGCGTGGGCGAGGCCTTTATCCGGGGCTCGGCCGCCCACACCGTGGCTGCGCGCGTGGAGCTGCTGGGCGAATCGGTGGCCCAGGCGACGGCCGAGGTGATCCACCGCGTGCTGCCGCCGCTGGGCGGTGATGGGGGCCTGATTGCGGTGGGTGCCGATGGTGAGGTGTCCTTGTGCTTTAACTCCGAGGGCATGTACCGGGGCCAGATTGGCATGGACGGCGAGGCGCTGGTGGCCATTTATGCGAATGACGCGCTGGCACCTGCTTGACCCGGGAGGGCCGAGCAAAGGCCATGCTGCAGCCCGCCGCTGACAGGGCGGCTGGCCCGCTGCAAGCGGGCCGCAGCACCACGATGGTGCGCGCCACTGCGGACATTGCGTAGGTGAAAACCATAGGAGGTTTTGGCTCCAAACCTGGTTGGGGGCTTTCTACAATTACAAACACTGTCACCCAGGTGAAAGTGTAAGCCTCAGTGTTCATGGCAGCACGGGGATTTGTCTCAAGGGAATGTCCCGGCCCGGGTGCCCCTCCTGCTTTTACGGCGTGTGCCTTCTTCTCGACGCCGCGCACTGCCTCTTCTACCTATGTCCAACCCCAGCTCTACCCCTGTGCAAAATGACCTGACGCCGCCCGTTTTGCAAGTGCGGGATCTGTCCGTGAGCTTCAAGACGGAGCAGGGGCGGGTGCAGGTGGTCAAAAAACTCGATCTGGATGTCTACGCCGGTCAGACCCTGGCGGTGGTGGGCGAGTCGGGCTCGGGCAAGTCGGTCACCTCGCTGGCGCTGATGCGGCTGGTGGAAACCGGTGGCGGCCAGATCGACAGCGGCTCGATGCTGCTGCGCGGCCGCCATGCCGGCGCCCTGGATCTGGCCAAGGCCACACCCGCCCAGATGCGCCAGGTGCGCGGTGCCGATATGGCCATGGTGTTCCAGGAGCCGATGACCTCGCTCAACCCGGTGTTCACCGTGGGCGAGCAGATTGCCGAATCGATTCGCCTGCACCAGCGCAAATCCAACAGCGCCGCGATGGCCGAGGCGCTGCGCATGATGGATCTGGTGCGTATTCCCGAGGCCCGCAACGTGCTCACGCGCCACCCGCACCAGCTGTCGGGCGGCATGCGCCAGCGCGTGATGATTGCGATGGCCCTGTCCTGCAAGCCCTCGCTGTTGATTGCCGACGAACCGACCACAGCGCTGGATGTGACCATCCAGGCGCAGATCCTGGCGCTGGTGCAGGAGCTGCAGCGCGAAATGGCCATGGGCGTGATCTTTATCACCCACGACATGGGCGTGGTGGCCGAGGTGGCCGACCGCGTGCTGGTGATGTACCGGGGCGACAAGGTGGAAGAGCAGGACTGTGTGCAGCTCTTTGCCAACCCGCAAAAGGACTACACCCGCAACCTGCTTGCGGCCGTGCCGCAGCTGGGCGCCATGCGCGGCAAGGACCTGCCCGAGCGCTTTAGCCTGCTGGGCCAGAGCGCGCAGGCGGATGCGGCAGCACCACAGGCATCGACGGTGCAATCGGGCGCGCCGGTGCTGCAGGTCAACAAGCTGGTGACGCGTTTTCCGATCAAGGAAGGCCTGTTTGGCGGCGTCAAGCGCCAGGTCTATGCGGTCGAGCAGGTGAGCCTGAGCCTGCAGCCGGGCGAAACCTTGGCGGTGGTGGGGGAGTCCGGTTGCGGTAAATCCACCACCGGCCGTGCGCTGGCCCGTTTGATCGATTTCCAGTCAGGTGATGTACAAGTCGCAGGGCGCGATATTGCCAAGCTGCAAGGCGCACAGTTGCAGGCGCTGCGCCGCGATATCCAGTTTATTTTCCAGGACCCGTTCGCCTCGCTTGATCCACGGCTGACCGTGGGCTACACCATTTTGGAACCCATGCTGATCCACAAGCTGCTGCCGCGTGAGCAGGCAGAAAAGAAGGTGGAGTGGCTCTTGGAGAAGGTGGGCCTGCCCCCGGCTGCCGCCAACCGCTACCCGCATGAATTCTCGGGCGGCCAGCGCCAGCGCATTGCTATTGCCCGCGCACTGGCCCTGAACCCCAAGGTGGTGATTGCCGATGAGGCCGTCTCCGCCCTGGATGTGTCGATCCGCGCGCAGATCATCAACCTGATGATGGACCTGCAGCAGGAATTTGGCATTGCCTTTTTGTTTATCTCGCATGACATGGCCGTGGTCGAGCGCGTCAGCCACCGCGTGGCTGTTATGTACCTGGGCCAGATTGTCGAGATCGGCCCACGCCGCGCGGTGTTCGAAAACCCGCAGCACCCCTATACCAAGCGCCTGATGGCGGCCGTGCCGATTGCCGACCCGACGCAGCGCCGCCAGCACACCTTGAACGTGGCCGAAATACCGAGCCCCGTGCGGGGGGTGGACGATCCGCCCCGGGTGCTGCCGATGCGCGAGGTGGGCCCTGGCCACTGGGTGGCACAAGACACTCCCCAGCCGGCAGTACCCGCAGGCCCGGTGCAGGATCTGCAGCCGGCTTGAGCCCGCGAAGAGCCTGCGGTTGGAATAAGCAAAGAATGTTTGGGGTCTGGTCGCCGCTGTGGCGCACCAGCTGATGCAAAACCTGAAGAGGAGAGTTGATATGCAACGACGTTTGACTTCGATCGCCGCCGCCATGCTGCTGGCGGGTACTGCGTTTTCGGCCCACGCGGCCAAGGACGTGGTGGTAGCGGTGGCTTCCACCTTCACGACCACCGACCCCTACGACGCCAATGACACCTTGTCGCAAGCGGTAGCCAAGTCCTTCTACGAAGGCTTGTACGGCTTTGACAAGGACATGAAGATGATCCCGGTGCTGGCCACGGGCTTTGACGTGAGCAAAGACGGCCTGGTCTATACCTTCAAGCTGCGCAGCGGCGTCAAGTTCCACGACGGCACGTCTCTCAACGCCGAAGCGGTGAAGCTGACGTTCGAGCGCGTCATCAACCCGGACAACAAGCTCAAGCGCTACAACCTGTACAAGAACATCGCCAAGATTGACGCGGTGGACGACCTCACGGTGAAGTTCACGCTCAAGGAGCCGTTTGCGCCTTTCGTCAACTCGCTGGCCCACCCCTCGGGCGTGATCATCTCGCCCGCTGCGCTCAAGCAGTATGGCAAGGACATCGTGCAGCACCCCGTCGGCACAGGCCCTTTCAAGTTTGTCGAGTGGAAGCCATCCGACTACATGAAGGTCGCCAAGTTTGACGGTTACTGGCAAAAGGGCCTGCCCAAGGTGGACTCGATCACCTGGCGCCCCGTGGTGGATAACAACACCCGCGCCTCGATGATGCAGACCAACGAAGCGCACTTCGCCTTCCCGGTCCCACCCGAAGCGGTGGCCAGCCTCGAAAAGAAGCCGAGCCTGGAAGTCACCAAGGCCCCGTCGATCATCCATCGCTACATCTCGATGAATGTGACGCAAAAGCCCTTCGACAACCCCAAGGTGCGTGAGGCGCTGAACTACGCCATCAACAAGGAAGCGCTGTCCAAGGTCGCGTTTGCCGGCTCGGCCATCCCTGCCGAAGGCGTGCTGCCCAAGGGTGTGGAATTTGCCACCAAGCTGGGCCCCTGGCCCTACGATCCTGCCAAGGCCAAGGCCTTGCTGAAGGAAGCGGGCTATCCCAATGGCTTTGAGAGCACCTTGTGGTCGGCCTACAACCACTCTACGGCCCAAAAGGTCATCCAGTTTGCCCAGCAGCAGCTGGCGCAGGTGGGGGTGAAGGTGACGGTGCGTGCGCTGGAAGCGGGCCAACGTGTGGCCGAAGTGGAGTCGGTGCAGGACGCCAGCAAGGCAGGCGTGCGCATGTACTACGTGGGCTGGTCCTCGTCCACCGGCGAGGCGGATTGGGCCATGCGCCCCCTGCTGGCCGGTGAGAGCGCGCCTCCTCGCGGCTTCAACACCGCTTACTACAACAACGCCGAAGTCAATGCCGACATTGCCAAGGCGCTGGTGACCACCGACAGCGCTGCGCGCGGCAAGATCTATGCCGATGCCCAGCAAAAAATCTGGAAGGATGCGCCCTGGATCTTCCTGAACACCGAGCAACTGGTGTCCGTGCGTGCCAAGAACCTCTCCGGCTTCTACGTCATCCCTGACGGCAACTTCAACTTTGTTGACCTGGACCTGAAGTAATCCATGTTTCGCTACCTGCTCAAACGCTTGCTGGGGCTGATTCCGACGCTGCTGATCGTGGCGGTGTTGGTCTTCGGTTTTGTGCACATGCTGCCCGGCGACCCCGCACGCCTGGCTGCGGGCCCCGAAGCCGGCCCGGAGACGATCGAGCTGGTCCGCAAGGACCTGGGGCTGGACCTGCCCCTGCACCAGCAGTTCGTTCGTTTCTTCAGCAATGCGTTGCAGGGCGATTTTGGAAAATCCATCCGCACCAAGCGCCCGGTCTCGCAAGAGATTGCCGAGCGCTTTGGTCCCACCTTCTGGCTCACGGTGATGGCCATGGGCTGGTCGGTGGTGCTGGGCATGTTTTTAGGCATTGTCTCGGCGGTCTGGCGCAACCAGTGGCCCGATCGCCTGGGCATGACCCTGGCCGTTTCGGGCATCTCCTTTCCGTCGTTTGCACTGGGCATGCTGCTGATGCAGTTTTTCTCGGTCAAGCTCGGCTGGCTGCCCACCGTGGGCGCTGACAGCTGGAAGCACTATGTGCTGCCCTCGCTGACCCTGGGCGCGGCCGTGGCGGCCGTGATGGCCCGCTTTACCCGCAGCTCCTTTATCGACATCCTCAAAGAGGATTACGTGCGCACCGCGCGTGCCAAGGGCTTGAAGGAGACCGTGGTCGTCATCAAGCATGGCCTGCGCAATGCGATGATTCCGGTGGTCACCATGATGGGCCTGCAGTTCGGTTTCTTGCTGGGCGGCTCGATTGTGGTGGAGGTGGTGTTCAACTGGCCGGGCATGGGCCGCTTGCTGGTCGATGCCGTCGAGATGCGCGACTACCCCATCATCCAGGCCCTGGTGCTGCTGTTCTCGCTGGAATTTATCCTGATCAATTTGGTGGTCGATCTGCTCTATGCCTGGATCAACCCCACCATCCGTTACCGCTAAACAGGTGCTTTGGCCATGACTACTCCGAACGCTCCTGAATCTGCCGACCGCCCTGTGGCGCTTGCCTCTACCGCCGGCGCTGCTGCGCCTACGCTGCCCGCCAATCTGGCCGCATCGACGCGCATGCGCACGCCGATGGCCGAGTTCTGGCGCAAGTTCAAGCGCCAGAAGCTGGCCTTGTTTGCCGGCGTCTTCATCATGGTGCTGGTGTTGGTCGCCATCCTGGCGCCCTGGATCACGCCCTACGATGCCGAGAACTTTTTTGACTATGACGCGCTGAACTCGCCGCCCACGGCCAAGCACTGGTTTGGCGTGGACTCGCTGGGCCGCGATATCTTCAGCCGCATCCTCGTGGGTGCGCGCATCTCGCTGGCTGCGGGCTTTGTGTCTGTGGCCATTGGCGCGGTGATTGGTGCCATTCTGGGGCTGCTGGCCGGTTACTACGAAGGCTGGTGGGACCGCTGCGTGATGCGCATGTCCGATGTGCTGTTTGCCTTCCCCGGCATCTTGCTGGCCATCGGTATCGTCGCCATTTTGGGCAACGGCATGATCAACGTGATCATGGCGGTCGCCGTGTTCAGCGTGCCGGCCTTTGCCCGCCTGGTGCGCGGCAATGTGCTGGCGCTCAAGCAGCAAACCTATATCGAGGCGGTCCGCTCTATTGGTGCGCCGGACTGGGTCATCATGCTGCGCCATCTGTTGCCGGGCACGGTCTCGTCGGTGGTGGTGTACCTGACGATGCGTATCGGCACCTCGATCATCACCGCGGCCAGCCTGTCCTTTCTGGGCATGGGCGCGCAGCCGCCAACGCCAGAGTGGGGTGCCATGCTGAACGAGGCGCGCAGCGATATGCTGAACGCGCCGCATGTGGCGCTGTTCCCAAGCCTGGCGATCTTTGTGACCGTGCTGGCCTTCAACCTGCTGGGCGACGGCCTGCGCGATGCGCTGGACCCCAAGCTGGACAACTGAGCGCAGGCGCGTTTCGCGGTCCAGACAAAAGCGGCAAGCGCCTTGGGGTGCTTGCCGCTTTTTTTGATGGGTGACTGAAGGTGGTGGTGTCAGGCCGGTGCAGCGCCCAGCTTGTGCAGCCGCTTCAAGAACACGGTGATCTCCTTGACGGTCTGCGTGTCGCCATGTTGTTCGGCGACCTGCAGGCCCTGATGCCAGCTGGCCTGGGCTTGCGCACGGGCATCGTCGGCGCCCGCTTCAAGCTGGGCCTTGCCCAGCAGTTTCCAGGCAGCGGAGTACTGCGGGTTCTGTGCAACGGCTTGGGCCAGATGCAGTGCGGCGGCGGCGTAATCCTCTTCCTTGAGGCAGGCCTGTCCCAGGCCAAAGCGCAGCACCGCGCTGTCCTGGCCGTTGGCCAGCAGTTTTTCCAGTCCTTCGCGCATGCTATCTCCTCTGTGTTGGCGTCCAGCATAGGGCGAGGCCTTTGTCCGCAGAACTTGTACGCGTAAAAAAAGACGCTCCGGGGAGCGTCTTGTGCGGGCTGGGGGCGGGAGCTTTTCAGCGCTTTTTCTTGGTGGTGCTGGTGCTGCGCTTGGATGGGGCCTTCTTGGTGGCGGTCTGCCGCACGGCGGGCTTGCGGGCATTGCTGCTGCTGCGCGCGCTGGCATGGCTGCTGCGCTGTGCGGGCTCAGCCCCCACGCGCACGGGCATGTACAGCACGACCTGGTGGCCGACCTTGAAGGCAGCCTTGAGGCCCACATCGTTCCAGTCCGCGACCTGCGAGGCAGTGACCCGGTAGCGCTGGGCCACCCGGGTGACGGTATCGCCCTTGCGGGCCTTGACCGTGGTGCGGCGGGTGACGATTTCCGGGGTCAGCGCGATATGCGCGTTGTCGGCCAGGTGGCTGGAGACATCTTGCTTGACGGCGGCCGAGCGGGGCACCATCAGCGCCGAGCCGCCCTTGACCATCATGCGCGGCGGAATGTTGTTGACCGCGCGCAGGTCGTTCTCGCTCATGCTGACCATGCCGGCGGCCGTGGCCACGGTCATGGTGCTGGGCACGGTCCAGACGGTCCAGCTCGCGTACTGGCCTTTTTCATGGGCCTGCAGATTGCGGCGGAAGACATTGGCGTTGTCCCAGGGCAGCAGCACCTGGGGCGTGCCGGCCTTGAAGATCACCGGGCGGTTGAACGAGGGGTTGAGCGATTTCAGCTCGTCCATCGTGACGCCGGCCATCTCGGCGACCTGGGCGGTATCGATGTCGCGGTCCAGGGTGACGGCCTGGAAATAGGGGTGGTTCTCGATCAGGGGCAGTTCGGCCTGGAAGCGCTCGGGGTGGGCAATGATGTTCTTGACCGCCTGGAGCTTGGGCACATAGTTGCGCGTCTCATCGGGCATGTTCAGGTCGATGTAGCTGCCACCCAGGCCTTGCTTTTGGTTGCGCGCAATGGCGCGGCCCACGCTGCCTTCGCCCCAGTTGTAGGCAGCCAGCGCCAGATGCCAGTCGCCAAACATGTTGTAGAGCTTTTGCAGGTAGTCCAGTGCCGCGCGGGTGGAGGCCAGCACATCGCGGCGGTCATCGCGGAACATGTTCTGCTTGAGGTCGAAATAGGTGCCCGTGGCGGGCATGAACTGCCACATGCCCGCTGCCTTGGCGCTGGATACCGCCTGCGGGTTGTAGGCGCTCTCGATATAGGGCAGCAGGGCCAGCTCGGTGGGCATGCCCCGGCGCTCCAGCTCCTCGACGATGTGGAACATGTACTTGGACGAGCGCGCCGTCATGCGCTGGATGTAGTCCGGCCGGCTCGAATACCACTGCTCCTGGTTGCCCACCAGATCGTTTTCCAGATCGGGCATGGCAAAGCCCCGACGGATACGGTCCCAGAGGTCATCGGGCACGGCCAGGCTGGTGACGGCGCCATTGCCCTTCAAGTTGGCGGCATTGATGGGGCTGAGAGGCCCGCTGGGGTAGCTGGGTGTGTGGGGAGCGTTGCTGGTTTTGAGCGGCGGATCCACGGGCACGCCGCTTGGATTGCCGGTTTCGGTCGTGGCGCAGCCGGTCAGGGCGAGTAGGGCGCTCAGGCTCCACAGGTACAGATGCTTCATCAAAATTGGTTCTTCCAGCGACGCAGCGCGGCAAAAACGGCGATCGGGTCGCTGCTAGGGGTGGAGGGATCAAACTGCTGCGCAGCCTGGGCAACGGCGGCCAGGCTGCAGCGCAAGAAAGGGTTGATGCGCAGCTCGTTGCCGAGTTGCGCAGGCAAGGTAGGCTTGCCCTGGGCGCGCAATTGCTCGCAGTGCGCCAGGTAGCGGGCGGTGTCCTGGTTGTCGGGCTCCACCGCCTGGGCAAAGCGCAGGTTGGACAGCGTGTACTCATGGGCGGCACACACCTGGGTGTTGGCGGGCAGCGCAGCCAAGGCCGACAGCGATGCATGCATTTGTGCGGGCGTGCCCTCAAACAGGCGCCCGCAGCCGCCGGAAAACAAGGTATCGCCGCAGAACAGCAAGGGCTGGCCTGCCACATCGGCGCAGTAATAAGCGATGTGCCCGGCGGTATGGCCGGGCACATCGATCACCTGCCAGGGCAGGCCTAGCAGCTGCAAGCCATCGCCGCCCTGCAGGGGCTGGCAAGGCTGGGGAATATCTTCCTTGGCGGGGCCGTAGACCAGCGCACCGCTGGCCTCGCGCAGCTCGGCTACGCCGCCGGTATGGTCGGCGTGGTGGTGGGTCACTACAATGGCTTGCAATTGCAGATCCAGGCGGCGCAAGGCGTCGCTAACCGGCGCAGCCTGGCCTGGATCGACGACCAGCGCCTGCTGGCCATCGTGCAACAGCCAGATGTAGTTGTCGTTGAAAGCGGGCAGAGGTAACAAATGCATGAATGACCAAATTATAGGCACGCAAAACTGGTGGCACACGCCGCTGGGCGGCTACATGCTGTCTTGGGAGCAAACATGTTACGACGATGCCGTGGCCGATATTTTTGGCTTCCATAGCCTGCAGATCGGGCTTTTCCCGCTGCAGGGTCTGCGCAACAATCGCACGCCCCACCGCTGGTTGGCGCTCGACTCCACCGAGCAACTGGCGCAATGGCAGCAAAGCAAGCGCCCAGATGTAAAGTGCTTTGCGCAGCCTTTACAAAGCGATGGCGATTTGCCGGCCAGCGCCGCTGTGGCTGTTACCGCCGGCCTGTTGTGCGACGCCCACGCCTTGCCCTTTGGCCCCGATACGCTTGACCTGGTGCTGCTGCCCCACACCTTGGAGCTGAGTGCCGACCCCCATGCGGTGCTGCGCGAGGTTGCGCGGGTGATGGTGCCCGAGGGACGGGTGCTGATCAGCGGCATCAATCCGGCCAGCTTGTGGGGCATGCACACCTGGAGCCGCCGCATACCGGGGCTGCAAAAGCTCCCGCCCATGCCCGATGACCACAATCTGATTGGCTATGGGCGTTTGCGTGACTGGCTCAAGCTCTTGGGCCTGGAGCTGCAAAGCGCCAGCTTTGGCTGTTTTCGGCCCGCCATGCGCAGCGACACTTGGCTGGCGCGCTGGGACTGGATGGACCGGGTCGGCCCCACCGCCTGGCCGGTGCTGGGTGGCGTCTATTTTGTCGAGGCGGTCAAAAAGGTTGCCAGTGTCCACAAGCTGGCTGCGCCCTGGAAGGCGACAGCGCCCAGCGCTGCAGCGCGCCCGGCCGTGGCCGCACGGGGCGGGTTGAGCGAGACAAACCGCCGTTGAACGGGGGCAGGGTGGCCCGCCATACCGACGCGCAAATGCGCTTATAGTGGCCCCCTGTAATCGTGGCTAGTGCCAAGGAGTGGGTGTGAACCAAGTGGTGATTTATACGGACGGCGCTTGCAAGGGCAACCCCGGCCCTGGTGGCTGGGGTGCATTGCTGAGCGCGGGCACGGCGCAAAAGGAGCTGTTCGGTGGCGAGCTGGGCACGACCAACAACCGCATGGAGCTGATGGCCGTGATCCAGGCGCTGGAGGCCTTGAAGCGCCCCTGCGATGTGCAGCTGTACCTGGACAGCCAGTATGTCCGCAAAGGCATTACGGAATGGATCTCTGGCTGGAAAGCCAAGGGCTGGCGCACGGCCAGCAAGGAGCCCGTGAAGAACGTGGACCTGTGGCAGCGCCTCGATGCGCTGGTGCATGGGGGCGAGCACCGCATCAGCTGGCACTGGGTCAAGGGCCATGCCGGCGATCCTGGTAACGAGCGTGCGGACGCGTTGGCGAACAAGGGTGTCGCCATGGCACTGGGCCGCGCCTGACGGGTGTCAGCAATACAACCTGGGAGAGCGAACTATGGGACGCATCATGCGCATTTTGGCCGTGGTCGGTGTACTGGCCGCGTTGTATGTGGCTTACCGTTACGGGGTGTTTTAAGCGGGCCGCTAACGCAGACCGCTAACGCAGATCGCTACGCGCTAAGCCCACCACTGGCGCAGGTGGTGGGCGGGAAGCGCTGGCTTACTCGGACGCTGCAATGCGGCGCAGTGCATTGCTGTCGCGCACCGTCAGGCCCGAGGGCTCGATGCGGATCGACGATTCGCGCTCCATCGACTTGAGTTCCTGGTTCACCCGCTGGCGCGAGGCGCCCAGCAGCTGGGCCAGCTCTTCCTGGGCCAGTTGCAGGCCGATGCGGGTTTCGCTGCTTTCCTTGCCAGGCACTCCGTAGCTGCGCGAGAGGTGCAGCAGTTGCTTGGCCAGGCGCGCGCGCAGCGGCAGGGTGTTGAGGTCTTCCACCATGCCGTAGAGGCTGCGGATACGGCGCGCATGCATGCGTGCCAGGGCTTGGTAAAACTCCACATGGGTTTGCAAGATGCGCTGGAAGTCGGCCTTGCTGACGCAGACCAGGGTGGTCTCTCCATGGGCATAGACATCATGCGTGCGGCTGTCTTCGTCGAACAGGCCCACATCGCCAAACCAGGTGCCTGGCTCAACATAGGTGAGCGTGATTTGCTTACCGGTGAGTGACGCCGAGCTGACACGCGCTGAGCCTCTGGCTACGGACACCCACTCTTCGGGCTCATCGCCACGCGAGAAGATCAGGCCGCCATCCTTGAAGCGCTTGACATAAGCGCAGCGCAGGATGTCATGGCGCAAAGTCGGCGAGAGGGTGCTGAACCAGCGCCCTGTGTTGATGGCTTCGCGCTCTTCGGGGGTCAGGATTGGATCGTCCATGGCATGTCGTCTCGGTGACTGGAATTATGAATTTTGTCGCTTGTGCGACGGTCATCACCGAATGTATAGCATTGCCGCCAAATTGTTAATTGTCACCCGAGCCCCTCAGGCATCCGGCAATCCAAGTTGTCCGTTTTTGCAACCTGATCACCTGCAGAGAATAGGCCTTATATGCTCATTGGGTTTGCATATATAGCTATCAATTTGATATTTGGGTTTCCCCGGTGTGCGCGAATGGCGAAGGGGTACTTCTTCAATGGTGAAGCTGGTCTGAAATGCTGGGGTATTGCGGCGCCTGCCCAGCGGTTTCCCTCTTGCTTTTTAGGCCGCCAGCCGCTTGCGCTGGCGCTGCTGCCAGATCTCCACCAGCACGACGCCCAAGCCAGCGCAGCAGATCAAGGCCATGCCCGCAGCGGTGGCCGCATCGGGCAACTGGCCAAAGATCAGCCAGCCCAAGGTGGTGGCTGAGACGATTTGCAGGTAGTTGAAGGGCGCGAGCAAGGTCGCGCTGGTCTTGCTGTAAGCCGTAATTTGCAGCCAGTGGCCGACAAAGCCGGACAGACCCGTGGAGGCCAGCAGCAGCCATTGCCAGATCGTCAGATCGAGCTGCTTCCAGAAAAAAGGCAGCAAGGCGCTGAGCGCCAGCGCGCCGACTAAGCCGCCATACAGGTTGCTGGTCAGCGGGTCGTCGGCCGCCACCCGGCGGGTGCTGATCTGGAACAGCGCAAAGGTGCTGGCGGTGATGACACCCCAGACCGCCCCTTGGGCAGACAGCTGGCCACCCGGCCGGATCACCACCAGCATGCCGACAAAGCCCAGCAGCACACCCGCCCAGCGGTGCCAGCGCGGGCGCTCGCCCAGCAGCCAGGGCGCCAGCACCATCAGCAGCAAGGGGGCCATGAAGTTCATGGCCGTGCCCTCGGCCAGCGGCACCATGCTCAGCACATGGAAGAACAGCAAGGTGGTGGCAATCATCAGCACCGAGCGCTGTATCTGCCGGGACAGCGACTGGGTGCGAAACAGCCCCAGGCCGCGCTTGGGCAGCACAAACACCCCCATCAGCAGCACATGGCCCACATAGCGGAACCAGGCCACCATCAGCACCGGCACGCCCGCCAGCACCAGCAACTTGCCGCTGGCATCCAGGCTGGAGAGAATCCACAGCCCGCAGACATGCAGGACGATACCGAGTTGGCTCATGAGAGGTGGGCTTTAGCGCAGCAGAGGCGGCCGATTGTAACCAGGGGTTGGCAGTTTTTCAGTCTCCGCATGAATAGGCCGCCCCCGTTGCTTGCCTTGGCATGCAGGCGCAAAAAAGCCGACCAGAAGGCGGTGCTTCAGATCGGCTGGGTGGTGGTGGCCGCAGGCCGCCGTCGGCGTAGGGGGCCTTGGGCGCCTGGCCTCCCGCTGTTCAAGCGCGCTGCAATCAGGCTGCTACGGCCTGCTGCAGGGGCGTTGCCACGGCCTGGGCAATCGCGGCCTGGGCTTGGCTGATGGCAGAGGCGCGGGCTTCCGGGCCCATGGCCAGGCCTTCGGCACGGGCAAAGTGCACGTCGCTGATGCCGATAAAGCCAAAGATGGTCTGCAGATAGGTCTCTTGGTGTTCCATCGCACGGCCGCCTTCGCTGGTCGAGTAGACGCCGCCGCGCGATTCGACCACGATCACCTTCTTGCCGCCGGCCAGGCCTTGCGGGCCGTTGGCGGTGTAGCGGAAGGTGCGGCCCGCTTGCAGCACGCGGTCAATCCAGCTGCGCAGTTGCGTGGGAATGCTGAAGTTGTAGAAAGGTGCACCGATCACCAGCACGTCGGCTTCCAGCAGCTGGCTCACCAAGGTTTCGGAGATGGCGTTCTGCTCGCGCTCGGCCGCGGTCGTGGCTTCTTTCCCGGTGCGAAAGCCCAGGGCATCGGCGCCCAGGTGGGGCGGCGTGTTGATGGCCAGGTCCAGGTACTCGACCTGGGTGTTGGGGTGCACAGCGACCCAGGCCTTGACGGCCTCGGCGCTCAGTTGGCGCGAGACGGAATGCGCGCCCAGAATGGACGAATCGATATGCAGCAGTTTCATGGTCAATCAGCTCGGTAAATGACAGGCTTTTGCTGCGACTGCAGCATATTTGCCAATGGCCTGATTCTGTCACCGCCACAGCGTCCGATTGCGCCCTGAAATGGGGTTTGATTGTTCTATTTTTAGAACTATGATGGGCAGACTTTTTGCAGCCTCGCTGCCCGCGCAGGCCGTGTTACCGCCCCTTCGCAAACGCCCGCCACCGACCATGAAATACGACCTGAACGACATGTACTACTTTGCCGAAGTGGTAGAGCGCGGAGGCTTTGCTGCGGCAGGACGGGCGCTGGGGGTGCCCAAGTCGCGCCTGTCGCGCCGCATCGCCGATCTGGAGGCGCAGTTGGGCGTGCGGCTGCTGCAGCGCACGACGCGCCGGCTGTCCCTGACCGATGCCGGAGAGACCTTTTTGCGCCATGCCCAAACGGCCCGCGAGGCGGCGCAAAATGCCCAGGCCGAGATGGAGCAGACCCAGCGTGAGCCTTCGGGCACCGTGCGCGTGTCTTGCCCCGTGACCTTGGCCCAAGGCGCAGTCGGCAAGCTGCTGCCCGCCTTTTTGCGCACCTATGCCAAGGTGCGCATCGAGATGCTGGTCACCAACCGCACCATCAACCTGATTGAAGAGGGGATTGATGTGGCCCTGCGCGTGCGCGCCAACCTCAACGACAGCGGCAGCCTGGTGGTCAAGCGCCTGGGCATGACGCGCCAGCGCCTGGTGGCCAGCCCCGAGCTGCTGGCGGTGCATGGCGTGCCGCAGACGCCGCAGGATCTGGGCAGCAAGCTCCCGACCATGTCGCTGACCAGCGCCGATGGCAACAGCACCTTGCAGCTGGTGGGGCCCGAAGGCGAGCATGTGACCATCCACCACCAGGCGCGCTATGTGGCCGATGACCTGGTGACCCTCAAGTACGCGGTGCTCGACGGCATTGGCGCCTGCTGGATGCCTGCGGCCATGGTGCGTGACGAAGTCGCCAATGGCGACCTGGTGGAGCTGCTGACGGGCTGGAGCATTCCCGAAGGGATTTTGCATGCGGCCTTTGTCTCGCGCCGCAATATGGCACCGGCACAGCGCGCATTTTTGGACTTTATGGGGGAGAACCTGCCGCTGCAGCGGATCGGCCAAAACGATGGGACCTGAGGGTTCATCTGCGTTGATATTATTTTTGGAAATAACAATACTAAAAAATAGTCGTTGTTGATCTAAGGGCCTGCTTTGACAATGCATCCATGTCCGGTGCCTGTCTTGTCACGATCCCATCCCCCACCCCGCCACGCCATGCAGCCATTGCGGCCGCAGAGCGCCAGGGCCAGGCGCCTGTGCAGCCTGGCTGGCGCGGCGAGGCCGAAACGGGTGCTGCGGTATCGGTGGTCATCGTGCCGGGCTGGCGCAACTCGGGCCCCGGCCATTGGCAAAGCCTGTGGGCGGAGCGCATAGCCGGCGCCCTGCGGGTGGAGCAGCAAGACTGGCTGCAGCCCCATCGCAGCCCCTGGGTGGCGAGTGTGGAGGCGGCCATTGCGGCTGCGCCGCACCCGGTCATCCTGGTCGCGCATTCACTGGGCTGTATCGCCAGCGTGCATGCGGTGGAGCAGTTGCGCGACAAGCGTGAAGGCGCCATTGCGGGTGCCTTGTTTGTCGCACCCGCCGACCCGGAGCGCCGCGCGCTGTTTGAAGACTTCACGCCCGTGCCCGCCAACACCTTGCCCTTTGCCAGCATTGTGGCCGCCAGCAGCAACGATCCCTATTGCCCCATCCGCATGGCCAGTGCCTATGCCAAAAGCTGGGGCAGTACCTTTGTGCGGGTGCCATCGGCCGGCCATATCAATGTGGAATCTGGCCATGGCGAATGGCCGCTGGGTTGGGCGCTGCTGGGCGCCTTGGCCGCGCTGGCGCCTGTGCAGGCCCAGGCTGCCGCCTGATTTTTAACCTCTCCTCCGCAGTCCACCTATTTGTGCAAGCAGGGCGGGCCAAGCCAGGCCGCTGGTGCGTGAAGCATGCGCCATTTTTTGGGCAAAAAAATGCCAGCAATGAATGCTGGCCAAGGAGGGGTTCCGTTGAATCAATGGGCTTATATTGCCTTAATTTAAGCCACTCAGATTCAAAATTTGTATGTGTTGGTGACGTTCATCGATAGGGCTGTTACACCCCCGATGAACCTCTGGCCTTACAGGCGCTTCTTGGCGGCGTCGGCAGCGTCCTTGACGGCCTCTTTCACATCGCCGGCCTTCTTCTGGATTTCGCCTTCGGCTTCCAGCGCCTTGCCCTTGGCCACTTGGCTGGGGCTGTTGATGGCCTTGCCGACGCCGGCTTGTGCTTCACCGGCCAGGTCCTTGATCTTGCCTACGACTTGGTCTTTGTTCATTGCAATACTCCTTGGGTTGGTCAATGTGTAGCCATTGTGCGCAACGCCATGGCGCGGTCTTGTCAGTGCAGCCTTGTGCTTGCTGTGCGACTCCGCCGACAGCATGCTAAAACACTAATTACAAATTGAGGCCCTAGGGACCCTCTGCAAAACTCCCTGCCGTGGTCTGAACGCGGGCTCGGGCGATCCGCTGCGTTGTCTTCCTTGTCAATAGCTACAGCTATTGACTGCAAAAGACGCCTTACGTCTCATCCCGATCCGCGTCCATCCCGCTTGGCGAGGGTTATGCAGAGGACCCCTAGAAAATGCAGTCAGGGCGACAGGACTGCGTTCAGGATGGCGACTTGAGCGGGCTGTGGTCCTGCAGTGCGCGCTGGTACGCGGCCATGCCCTGCGATTCGCGGTCCAGGTAGCGCTCTACCGCTTGGGCAAAGCCGGCATGGGCCAGCCAATGGGCGCTGGGCGTGCGCAGCGGCATCAGCGCGCGCGCCATTTTGTGCTCGCCTTGCGCACCGCCTTCAAAGCAGTGCAGGCCATGGCGAATGCACCATTCGATGGGCTGGTAGTAGCAGGCCTCGAAATGCAGGCAGTCCACCCTCTCCAGCGCGCCCCAGTAGCGGCCATAGGCATGGCGCGGCGCCGTACCTGGCGCATCAATGGCAATCAGGCTGGCGGCGATGGCGCGGCCCTCGCGCTCGGCGATAAAGAGCAGCCAGTTCTCGGGCATCTGCGTGCGCATGGCGTCAAAGAAGGCCGGGGTCAGGTAGGGCGCGTTGCCATGCTCCAGATAAGTGCGCTCATAGCACTGGTAGAAAAAGGCCCAGTCCGCATCGCTGATCTGCGCGCCAGTCGCATGGCGAAAAGTGACACCGGCCTCCTGCACCTTACGCCGCTCCTGGCGAATCTTCTTGCGCTTTTCCTGCTGCAGCGCGCCCAGAAAATCATCGAAATCGGCGTAGGGGCTGGCGTGCGCAGCGCTGGCATCGCCCGCGGTGGCGGCACGGCGGTTGCGCCAGTGGAACTGCACATTCTCGCGCTGCATCAGCGCGTTGTGCGCGGCCGCCTGCAGATCGGCGCCGCTGCCAAACAGCAAATGCAGCGACGAGATATCTTGCTGCTCGCAAAACTGGGTGGCGGCATGCAGCAGCGGCGCACGCAGTGTTTCATCGGCTACCAGCAGGCGGCTGCCGGGCACGGGCGTAAAGGGCACGGCGATGACCGCCTTGGGGAAGTAGTCCAGGCCATGCTCGGCATAGGCCCGCGCCCAGGCAAAGTCAAACACATACTCGCCATAGGAATGGCTTTTGAGGTACATCGGGCAGGCACCCACCAGCTGCTCACCTTGCCACAGACTCAAATGACAAGGCTGCCAACCGCTGTCCAGCGTCGCGCTGCCGCTGTCCTCCAACGCCCGCAGATAGGCGTGGCGCATAAAGGGTGTCGGGCGCTCCTGCAGAGCCAGCAGCCCATCCCAGGCCTTGGCATCCACTTCGGCCATGCTTTGCAAGATACGCAGCTCCAGCGTGGGGCCGGGGAGGGGGGCGGGCGAAGAAGCGGCAGGCAGCGAGGTCATGGCCCGATTGTGGTCTGCCTGCCGCGCCGCTGCATGGGGCAGGTTATGCGGCCTTGCGCGGATGGCCTTCCACCAGGCCCATCAGCGCAGCCACCTCCTCGTTGGTGCTCGACCAGGAGGTGACAAAGCGCACGACCACTTCGCCCGCTTGCACCACGGTGCCGGCCGGCACGCTGCTGGCATACCAGTCGGAGCAGCGCACGCCTTGGGCGCGCAGCTGCTCATACAGCGCGATGGGCATCAGCACAAACACTTCATTGGCCTGGGTGGGCCAGCTCAGGCGTATACCGGGCGTGGCGACCAGCGCGGCCGACAGCTTGGCCGCCATCGCATTGGCATGGCGGGCCAGGTCCAGCCAGTGGCCATCGGCCAGCCAGGCGCAGAACTGCGCGCCGATGCTGCGGCTTTTGGAGACCAGCTGGCCGCTGCGCTTGATGCGCAAGGCGAAGTTGTCGGCCAGCGCGGTGTCAAAGAACACGACGGCCTCGGCCATCAATGCGCCATTCTTGGAGGCACCCAGGCTCAGCACATCGACACCGGCGCGCCAGCTGATGTCGCCGGGGTGGCACTGCAGCGCGGCGATGGCATTGGCCAGGCGCGCGCCATCCATATGCACCCGCAGGCCCAGCGCATGGGCTTGCGCAGCCAGCGCCGTCAGCTCCTGCGCTTGGTAGACCAAGCCGTTCTCGGTCACCTGGGAGACGCTCAGCGCGCTGATCACCATGTTGTGGGGCGCGTCATGGGGCGTGCGGGCCACAAAGGCGGCCAGGTCTTCGGCGCTGATCTTGCCGTTGTCCGTGGCCATGGGCAGCAGGCTGGCGCCGCCGGTGAACAGGGCGGGGGCGCTGTTTTCATCCACCGCGATATGGGCCATGTGGTGGCAGACCACGGCGTTCCAGGGCTGGGCGATGGTGGACAGCGCCAGGCAATTGGCCGCCGTGCCGGTGGTGACAAAGAACACCTTGACGGCGGTGCCGAACACCTCGCCCAGCATCTGCTCGGCGCGTTGGCTCCATTCGTCATTGCCGTAGGCGGACTGGATGCCGCTGGCGGCCTCCACCAGGGTGTGCAGGATGCGGGGGGAGACGCCGGCTTGGTTGTCGCTGCCAAAGTTCATGGGACGCTGCGGGTAGTGGTGCAAAAGACGGATTCTGCCCCTAAACGGCGCCCCAGCTGTCCCGGATTGGCGGGATTTGCGCGCTGCTCCTGAGGGCTGCGGCTTTGTAGGCTAGACTCTTTGGCTGCACCAGGCGCGGGCCTTGCCCATGCGCCCTGTGGCCCCGTTGCGCCGCCCATAGCCCTTGAACCATCCATGTCCCAATTTTCCATTGCAAGCGCCCAGCTGAACTTTGTCGTGGGCGATATGCCGGGCAATGCCCGCAAGATCATTGATGCCGCAGCCCAGGCCGCTGCCCAGGGTGTGCAGCTGTTGCTGACCCCCGAGCTGGGCATTTGTGGCTATGCCGCCGAAGACCTGTTCCAGCGCCCCTCGTTCCTGGCGGCCTGCGATGCCGCTGTGGCGCAGGTGCTGGAGGCCAGCCGGCAGTGGCCGGAGCTGACCGTCGTGCTGGGTCACCCGCAGGCGGCACAGCATGCGGCGCATGGGCGCTGCTACAACGTGGCCAGCGTGCTGCGTGCCGGCCAGGTGCTGGCCAGCTACCGCAAGCAGCTGCTGCCCAACTACCGCGAATTTGACGAGACCCGCTACTTTGTTGAAGGCTCGCAGACCTGCGTGTTCGAGGTGGCCGGCAGCCGCATTGGCTTGCTGATCTGTGAAGACGCCTGGGCCAGCCAGCCCGCACGCGCGGCCAAGGCGGCCGGCGCGCAGTTGCTGGCGGTTATCAATGCCTCGCCTTTTCAGATGGACAAGCCCGGCCACCGCGAAGCCTTGCTGGCCGAGCGCACGCGCGAGACCGGTTTGCCGCTGGTCTATGCCCACCTGGTGGGCGGCCAGGATGAGCTGGTGTTTGACGGCCACTCGTTTGCGCTGAACGCCGATGGCACGGTGGCAGCCCGTGCGCCTGGTTTTGACGAGCATCTGTTGACGGTGCAAGTCGATGCCACGGCCACGGGCCTGCAGCTGTCCGGCCCCATCGCCCAGCCTGGCGACACCAACCAGCAGCTGTGGCAGGCCTTGGTGGTGGCGGTGCGCGATTACCTGGGCAAGACCGGTTTCCCGGGTGCGGTGCTGGGCCTGTCCGGCGGCATCGATTCGGCCCTGGTGCTGGCCATTGCGGTCGATGCCCTGGGCGCAGACAAGGTGCGCACGGTGATGATGCCCTCGCCCTATACGGCGGACATCAGCTGGATCGATGCCCGCGAGATGGCCGAGCGCCTGTCGGTGGCCTATGAGGAAATCTCGATTGCGCCGCAGTTTGAGGCCTTCAAGGCCGCGCTGGCCCAGGATTTTGCCGGCAAAGCCGAAGACACGACCGAGGAAAACCTGCAGGCCCGCATCCGTGGCACCTTGCTGATGGCTTTATCGAACAAGTTTGGCACCATAGTGCTGACCACCGGCAACAAGAGCGAGATGGCCACCGGTTACTGCACCTTGTACGGCGACATGGCAGGTGGCTTTGCGGTACTGCGCGATGTGCCCAAGACCCGCGTGTTTGAACTGGCACGCTGGCGCAATGCCCATGACCCCTATGGCACCGGCAGCAACCCGATTCCCGAGCGCATCATCACCCGCCCGCCCAGCGCCGAGCTGCGCCACGACCAGAAGGACCAGGACAGCCTGCCGCCTTATGAGGTGCTGGATGCCATCATCGCGCGCTACATGGAGCAGGACGCCGATATCGACAGCATCGTCGCGGCCGGCTACCCCCGCGCAGATGTGGAGCGGGTGGTGCGCCTGATCCGCATCAACGAATACAAGCGCCGCCAGGCCGCAGTGGGCCCACGCCTGTCGGCCCGGGGTTTTGGCCGCGACTGGCGCTACCCCATCACCAACGGTTTCCGGGGGTGAACGGCCAGGCCGTTCCCCACGTCTTACCCATGCCCTGGATGCGCTGTACCTGCCCATCCCTCGCGCCTGACGCGGGGCGGCTGGGGGCTGCGCGTTTCCTGAGCTTTGTGCGCGCACGCATCGCGCGCCAGGTCGCCACGCGCCAGTCCGGCTTCTCGCGGCTCAATCCGCCATAGGGCGGGGCGCGTCCCTCTCTTTCTTTGATTGCGGCATCGCGCGGCCCGCCTGCGCCGCCGCATTTCCTCCGTCTTTTTTTGGAGCTGCACCCGGTGCTGCCGGGTGCGCGCTTTGCCATGTCCCCTTTTCTTCATTATTTTCGCGCCCAGTGGGCGCCGAGCGTGCCGCGCGAGCTGATGGCCGGTGCGGTGGCCACCTTTGCACTGATTCCCGAGGTCATTGCCTTTTCTTTTGTCGCCGGTGTGGATCCTTCGGTGGGTCTGTTCGCCTCGTTTGTGATCAGCATCGTGATCGCTTTTGCAGGCGGGCGGCCGGCCATGGTGTCGGCCGCTGCGGGCTCGGTCGCGTTGGTGGCTGCGCCCCTGGTGCAGGCCCATGGCCTGCAGTACCTGTTTGCGGCGGGGCTGCTGGCGGGCGCCATGCAGATGCTGTTTGGCTGGTTGCGCATGGGCGTCTTGCTGCGCTTTGTCTCGGGCTCGGTGCGCACCGGCTTTGTCAATGCGCTGGCCATTCTGATCTTTGCGGCCCAGCTGCCGCATCTGCTGGGGGCCAATGGCGCCACCTGGGCCATGCTGGCGCTGGGCCTGGTCATCATCTATGGCCTGCCGCGCATCAGCATGGCCATTCCGTCGCCGCTGATCTGCATTTTGGTATTGACGGGTGTGGCCCATGCGCTGGACCTGCCCCTCAAGACCGTGGCTGACCTGGGGCACCTGCCCGATACCTTGCCCAGCTGGTCGTTGCCCGATGTGCCGTTCTCACTGCAGACCTTGCAGCTGATTGCGCTGCCAGCGCTGGCGATTGCGATGGTCGGCCTGCTCGAATCCTTGATGACAGCCAGCGTGGTGGATGAGCAGACCGACACGCCCAGCGGCAAGAACCGCGAATGCACGGGGCTGGGCCTGGCCAATGTAGCGGCCAGTTGCTTTGGCGGCATTGCCGGCTGCGGCATGATCGGCCAGAGCGTGAGCAATGTGCGCTATGGCGGGCGTGGTCGGCTGTCCACCTTGTTTGCGGGCGCCTTCTTGCTGGGTTTGATGGTGCTGCTCAAGCCCTGGGTGGCCCAGGTCCCGGTGGTGGCGCTGGTGGCGATCATGGTCATGGTGTCGGCCTCCACCTTGGACTGGGGATCGGCCCGCGCGCTGCTCAGGCATCCCAAGCTGTCGAGCCTGGTCATGCTGGCCACCGTGGTGGTCACCATCGCCACCCACAACCTGGCCGCCGGTGTGGCGGTGGGCGTGCTGCTCAGCGGCGTGTTCTTTATGTTCAAGGTCTCCAAGCTGCTGCAGATAGAGCGCAGTGGGGATGCGCAGCTGGTGTATGCGGTGCGCGGCCAGGTGTTTTTTGCCTCGGCCGATTTGCTGGTGGATGCCTTTGATGTGCGCGAGATCGAAGGCCGGCCCGTGTGCATCGACATGGGCCAGGCGCATCTCTGGGATATCACCGCCGTGCAGGCGCTTGCCAAGGTCCGTGAACGCCTGCGCAAGCATGGCAGCGCCGTGCAGGTGCGGGGCCTCAATGCGCAGAGCCAGGCGCTGGCCGCTAGGTTGGACTTGCGTCTGGATGGCGCCTAGCCAGAGCCGTCGCCAGCCGGTGCCGGGAGATTTGGCCCCGGAGGTGCTGGCGGCGGAATCTTGACGCACAATAGCCCCAGTTGCTGCGTGGCTTGCCTGCGCGGCGTGTGTATGCCCATCTCAGGAGCGCTTTATGAAAATGATTACCGCCGTTATCAAACCTTTCAAGATGGACGAAGTGCGCGAAGCTCTGGCGGATGTGGGCGTAACCGGTCTGACCGTCAGCGAGGTCAAGGGTTTTGGCCGCCAGAAGGGCCATACCGAGCTGTACCGTGGTGCTGAATATGTCGTGGACTTTCTGCCCAAGGTGAAGATCGAAGTCGCTGTGAAAGACGAAGACGTGGACCGCTGTGTGGACGCCATCGTCAACGCCGCGCGCACTGGCAAGATCGGTGACGGCAAGATTTTTGTCACCGAGATCGAGCGCGTGATCCGCATCCGCACCGGGGACCTGGACGAAGCAGCGGTCTGATCCCAGCCGTACCTCTGTCCCGCAAAAAGCGCCTGGTGACCTAGGCGCTTTTTTCATGCCCGGATCTGTCCTGGCATCAAGGCTTGATCGTGGCGTGCGAGCAGATCCACAGCACTTGCGCATCCTCCCCCCCGCCGGAGATGCAGGCATGGCCCATGACGCTGTCGAAGTAGCAGGAGTCGCCTGCATGGAGCTCCAGCGGCGCATAGCTGTCGGTATGCACCACCACGGTGCCTTGCAGCACATACAGCATCTCTTCGCCATCGTGGCTGAGCAGCTGGGGAAAGGCGCTGCGCTCATGGGCCTTGATGGTGGTCAGCAGCGGGATAAAGCGCTTGTCCGCCAGGTCGGCATGCAGCAGCGCATACACGTACTGCGGCGTGGGGTGGACCAAGCCCTCACCCCGGCGGGTGACGCTGCGCCGGGCACGCAGCCCCGCTTGTTGCAAGGGGCTGAAGAGTTCGCCCACATCCACCTCCAGCCCACGGGCCAGGGCGGCAATCTTTTCATAGGTGGGGGAGAGTTGGCCGTGCTCGATCTTGGACAGCGCAGACGCGGAGATGCCGCAGCGCTGGCTCAGCTGCTGCAAGGTGAGATCGGCGTTGCGCCGCAGCAGGCGCAGTTTGGTGGCCAGCACATCGGTGGTGGCATCGGTGCCAGTGTTGTGGTGGGGCAAGGGGGCGTGGGGCATAGGGGGCTCTTGTGGTGCACGCCAGTGTAGGTGGCAGTGTGCAGGCCGGTGGGAGGCGGCAGTGGCTGTTGCCGCTTTTTGCCTCAGATTCTGGGGTAAACCCTAGGCAAAAAGATGCATATTTGGAAAAAATTTCTCTTAATTTACATTAAATTTCGTATACGAAAATTATTTCTCTTTAGTAGATATTCAACGCCTCCGTATGCAGATCCTGGACCCGTCCCACACCACACAGCACCTGCCCATGGCGGCCTTGGTAGCCTGCCTTGAGCAGATGTTCATCGAGGACTGCGAAGTGCCCTTGCGCCATAACCACCCGATTGCCGGCGCAACGCCGGCGCAAGACGGCATCATGCTGCTGATGCCCGCCTGGCAGACTGGCAAGCGCATAGGGGTCAAGACGGTGTCCATTTTCCCGGGCAACCAGGCGCTGGGCCTGCCCGGTCTGCATTCGGTGTTCATCCTGTATGACGCGGCCACCGGTGCGCCCCTGGCGGTGCTGGATGGTGATGCCATCACCTCGCGCCGCACGGCAGCGGCCTCCGCGCTGGCTGCGCGCTGGCTCAGCCGGCCCGATGCCCAGCGCTTGCTGGTGCTGGGTGCCGGCCGCGTCGCCAGCTTGTTGCCCGATGCCTACCGCTGTGTGCGCGATATCCAGCAGGTGCTGGTCTGGGATATTCGCCCCGAGGCCGCGCAGGCGATGGTGGCGCGCTTGCAGGCACAGGGCATGGATGCCTCGGTTGCCACGGACCTGGAGCAGGCCGTGCGCGGGGCTGACATCATCAGCTGCGCCACCTTGTCCACGGCACCCTTGGTGCGCGGCGAATGGCTGCAACCGGGCGTGCACCTGGATCTGATCGGCAGCTTTACGCCCGCGATGCGCGAGAGCGATGATGCCTGCTTTGCCCGTGCCACTGTGTTTGTGGATACCCCTGAGGCGCTGACGAAGGCGGGCGATATCCTTGCGCCCATCGCCAGCGGCAGCTGGGACAAGCGCCAGCTGGCCGCCACCTTGGAGCAGCTGTGCCGGGGCCAGCATGCGGGCCGCAGCCGTGCCGATGAGATCACCTTGTTCAAGGCCGTGGGCACAGCGCTGGAAGACCTGGCTGCCGCCTCACTGGCTTTTGACGCCTATACCGCAGCACGCCGCTGACACGCTGAGCCGGGGGCCCGCTCTGCGGGCTCCGGTCCTTCCCATTTTCTTTTGCTATCTGATTCACATCCTGCCATGCGCACCTCTACGACCGAGCCTGCAGCGACGACTGCGGCCACCAATAAGCGAGTACTGATTGCCAGTCTGATGGGCAGCTCCATCGAGTGGTTTGATTACTTTTTGTACGCCACCACCGCAGCCCTGGTGTTTGGCAAGGTGTTCTTCCCGACGGCCGACCCGGTCGTGGGGCTGATGCTGTCTTACCTGACGTTCTCGCTGACCTTCTTTGTCCGCCCGCTGGGCGGCTTCATCTTCTCGCACATTGGTGACCGCATCGGGCGCAAAAAGACCTTGGTGATCACCCTGTCCTTGATGGGCGGCGCGACGGTGCTGATCGGCCTGCTGCCGGGCTACGAGCAGATCGGCATCTGGGCGCCCATCTTGCTGATCGTGCTGCGCCTGGTGCAAGGCCTGGGCATTGGTGGCGAATGGGGCGGGGCCTTGTTGCTGGCCTACGAATATGCGCCGAAGAACCGCAAAGGCCTGTTTGGCAGCGTGCCGCAGATGGGTGTGACCATCGGCATGGTGCTGGCAACGCTGTCCATCACCTTGATGAGCACCTTGCCCGATGAGCAGTTTCTGGCCTGGGGCTGGCGCGTTCCCTTTTTGCTGAGCGCCGTGCTGGTGTTCCTGGGCCTGTGGATCCGCAAGGGGATTGATGAGACCCCGGCATTCAAGCAGGCCAAGGCCAGCGGCAATGTGGCCAAGATCCCCTTGGTCGAGACCCTGCGCTACCACTGGCGTGCGGTGCTGGTGGCGGTGGCCATCAAGTTTGTGGAGACTGCGCCGTTCTATATCTTCTCGACCTTCATCGTCAGCTACGGCACGGCCAGCCTGGGCTTTGAGCGCATCTCGGTGCTCAATGCGGTCACCATTGCCACCTTGCTGACTACCGTGATGATCCCCATCATGGGGCGCCTGTCCGACAGCATTGGCCGCAAGCGCATGTTTGTCGCAGGCACCTTGGTGATGGCTGCCTTCACCTTCCCGTACTTCATGCTGCTGGAGCAGCGCACGATGACTTCGCTGGTGATCGCGACCGTGATTGGCCTGGGTCTTGTTTGGGCCCCTATTACGGCAGTGCTGGGCACCTTATTCTCGGAGATCTTCTCGACCCGCGTGCGCTATACCGGCATCACCCTGGGCTACCAGATTGGTGCGGCCTTGGCCGGCGGCACGGCCCCTTTGCTGGCCACCTGGTTGCTCAACAAGTACAACGGCTCCTGGGTACCGGTGGCCTGGTACATCTTGGGCACGGCCGTGATATCGCTGATTGGTATTGCGTTTGCCAAGACCGTGGCGGACAACGACTGAGCCATGCCTGACAGCGGCTGACGGTCGGCCTCATACCGGCTGACCGCAGGTGGCAAAGCACCCACAGCGGCCCTGCACAAGGGCCGCTTTTTTCATGCTGCCTTAAATGACTTCGCGCAGGGAATCGCTTTGGCGCGACAGACCGGCTTCTTCCACCAGCTGCTCGAGCAAGGCGCCATGGTCAATGCCGCTCTTGATCAGGCCCATCTGCCAGTCGTCCATAAAGCCCTGGCCTACGCACTGCTGCAGAAACTGCAGCATGCCGTCGTAGTAGCCATGGGCATTGAGGATGCCAATGGGCTTGTCGTGGTAGCCCAGCTGGCGCCAGGTCCAGATCTCATACAGCTCTTCAAAGGTGCCGATGCCGCCGGGGATGGCGATAAAGGCATTGCTGCGCTCGGCCATCATGGCCTTGCGCTCATGCATGGTAGTGACCACATGCAGCTCGTCACACAGCTCGTTGGCCAGTTCACGGTCCACCAAGGCCTTGGGAATCACGCCGACCACCCGGCCGCCCGCCTCGCGCGTGGCACGGGCTACCGTGCCCATCAGGCCGGATTTGCCACCGCCGTAGACCAGCTGGCCGCCGTGGCTGCCGATCCAGTGACCCACCGCCTGCGCTGCGGCGCCAAAGGCATCGAGCTTGCCGGGGCGCGAGCCGCAGTAAACACACATCGAGAAGCTAGGGGAATTTGTCATTTCAGCAATCTTTCATACAAGGCAGGGAGCCATACCGCTGCGCACAGCACCAGGGCCAGGAACACGGCCGCACTGCCCATGTCTTTGGCCTTCTTGGCCAGCACATGCCATTCGGGGCCAAAACGGTCCATCGCCATCTCGATGCCAGTGTTGAGCAGCTCGGCGATCAGCACCAGGAAAACCGGGATGATCAGCAGGGCCCATTCGCGCCAATCCCGGGCCAGCCAGATGGACACCGGCAGCAGCACCAGGGCCAGCATGGCCTCCAGGCGAAAGGCTTTTTCAGCCCAACCTGCGCGCAAACCCTGCAGCGAATAACCGGCTGCATGCCAGACCCGTGTCAGGCCGCTGCGGCTTTTTTGCGGATTGGCGGCATGGATGTCAGCCAGGCTGTGCGCTGGCGTGGTGGGGTCTGCGGCTGGGTGGGGATCGGGCTGGTTCATGGGGGGCATGGTCATGCGCCATCATGGCATAGGCGGGGCCAAGCAGACCACATTATTGCACTGCAGCATTGCCGGCGGGCGCTCCATTTTTGCATCCGCCGCCACAGCAGGCCGTGGCGGGGCAGCGGCCTATGCCGACGGGCGGGGTGTGGGCAGGGTCGGGGCAGGGCGCTCGGCGCTGACCAGGCATGTGCCGGCCAGGGCATCGTGCCAGAACTGGCCTTGCGGATGCAGCCGGCTGGCCAGCGCCCAGAGTACGACCCAGCCGCTGAGCAAGACCAGGATTTCACGCACCGGCAGGCCAAAGGGCAGGCTCAGCACCAGAGGGGGCAGAAACCACAGCCAGCTGCAAACGTAGCGCAGCAGTGCGCGGCCCTGCGTCAAAGGCTGGCCGCTGCGGCTGACGATGCGGATATGCCAGGTCTTCATCGCCAGGGTCTGGCCTTTGTGCCAGAACCAGCTGAAGTAGATGCCAAAGATGATGAACAGGAACAGCTGCAGGCCGTGGCGGTTGTCCAGCGCATGGCGCGACTGGCTCAGCGCGCTGTGGAGGTAACCGGCCATGAAGACCACGCCGAACATCAGCATGCCCTCGTAGAGCCAGCAGGCCATGCGCCGCGCCAGACGTGGTGCGCGCAACAATGGGTTGGTGGCCGTGGGGCTGGGGGGCTGCGCTGCTGGGCGGGTGTCGGGCTGCATGCTGCCAGTATCAGGTGGGCGGGTGCACAGGGCTGTCGCTGGTGCGCGACTGCGATTCGCCAGCCGGTGGGCGGCTCTGCCCCTCCAGCGGGGGCAGGGGGGAGGGGGTGACCGGTGCGGGCATCTGGATGGGCGCAATTTCCACCGCCGGTGCTGCAGGCGCGGGCGCGGGTGCAGCATGCGTGTTTGGGGCCGGTGGCGGTGCGGGCGCCGGACCGCTCAAGGGTCCCACTTCCACGGGGGTGACCATGCCACGCGACTGCACGCGGATTTCGGGCGGCGGCAGAATCTTGGGCGGGTTGGCGCGGTTGGGGTTGATGGCGGCAGCGGGCACCCGCACCAGGCGGCCCGTGCTGCGGGCCGTAGGGCGCGGTGCCAAGGCCACGCCACCGGGGTAGAGCGCGCTGCCCTGGGCCAGACGCCGGCGCTCCCGGGCACTCAAGGCCTGGTAGTCTTCCCAAAGTTGGCGTTTTTCTTCGGCCGACAGGCTGCTGATGTTGGAGTAGTTCAGCCGGGCGCGGCTCTGGTCGGACAGGCTGAACTTGGCCCATTCCTTCATGTGCTCGGCAATGCGCAACTGTTCTTCGGGCGAAAAATCGTCAAAGCTGTCGGCAATCATGGTCCAGCGGCTTTTTTGCTGGGTGGTCAGCCAGTTCCACTGCTCTTCCAGCGGCGCCAGTATCGTCCGCTGGTCGTCGTCCAGCGCGTCCCAACTGGGGCCTTCGTTGCGGGGGCTGGTGGAGCGGGTCACGCTGTTGGCGCTGACCAGGTCGCTGGCGGCACTGCCATAGATATTGCTGGCCTTGTTGCCGGCATACAGGCCCACAACAGCAAAAGCAGCCAGCAAAATACTGGCTGCTATGACAGGGAGTGTCGAAGGGGCGGGCGTGCTGCCGGCTACCTCGTCGTTATCGTAATCGTGTCTCAACGCTTGTCAGTGGGCTGCTTTTGGGCAGCAATCTTCAGAAACTGGGTAAAACCAGGATCAGTATAGGCGCTTGGCGGCAGCTCGTCAGCCAGCAGTGTCGCGTCGTACTCGGCCATTTCGCTGGCGCCTTCATCGGCTTGCACGCCGTTGAAGAAGGCCAGACCGGCAACCATGGCGCTCAGCGGCACGGCTGACACCACGGCGCGCCACCAATTGCGTTTGCCCGAGGAGGCTGCTGCTTCTTGCTGGGGCTGGCGTGCGATGGCGGGCACGGCCACGACCTTGCGGCGTGACAGCGCGCGCTCCCGAGCCGCTCGCAAACGTTCGCTGATGTCGTAGTCGAGATCGGCCTGCCCTTCGCTCAGCCGAGCGGTGACGCGGCGGGCAAAGATTTCAGCATTGACAACGGGTTGGGCGGTGTTTAGGCGGTTCATAGCACGATTCCTTTGGCCTTAAGCACTTTACTCAAGGTTTGGATGGCGCGAAAGCAGTGGGTTTTGACACTTCCCTCTGAGCAGCCCATGGCTGCGGCAGTCTCTGCAATGTCCATCTCTTCCCAATAACGCATCAGAAACGCTTCGCGTTGACGCGCTGGCAACTGTTGTATCTCTTTTTCTATTAATGCAAGGGTTTGTTTGCGGTTGGTATGGTCTTCAGCGCTCTGCTCGGTGTCACCATTGTCGGCGTTGTAGATGTCGAGCAGGTTGAATTCCCCCTCGTCATCGGGGCCTTCGAAGTCGCTCATGGTGGTGAAGAGCGCATTGCGCGTCTTCTGCCGGCGGAACCAATCGAGGGTGCTATTGGACAAGATGCGCTGGAAGAGCATCGGCAGCTCGTTCGGCGGCTTGTCACCATAGTGCTCGGCCAGCTTCATCATGCTGTCTTGCACGATGTCGAGCGCGGCTTCCTGGTCGCGCACATGAAAAAGCGAGCGCTTGAAAGCTCGCTTTTCAACGCTTTTCAGAAAGTCGGACAGTTCTCGTTCAGTGGCCAAATCGTACCCAACACGTGGTTATTCAGAGATTTCTCGCTT
The DNA here is from genome assembly GCF_024809975.1 of Comamonas sp. BIGb0152. Taxonomy (GTDB): domain Bacteria; phylum Pseudomonadota; class Gammaproteobacteria; order Burkholderiales; family Burkholderiaceae_C; genus Comamonas. The sequence goes on along the minus strand of NZ_JANUDY010000003.1, from coordinate 132,197 downwards.
TTACCCGGGTAAATAAACCAAGTGTGGCAAAAAACACCGCGTCAAGCCTTAGATTATCGCATCCTATCGAAAAAAAATCCGCAGCGTGTCGCAAAGCAATGCTGCAGTGCGATAATGTATAAGCATCATCAAAAAGCAAAAGGGTCACGGTCCGGCGTCGCAAGCATCTCGCCTATGTCCGGTGGCCTCAAGTTCCAAGCAAGCTCCACAAGAGCCGTGCAAGGAGCACCAGAGGTTTTTCGTTAGAGAAATTCACAAAGGTTGATCATGGAAATGTCCAAGGCCGAACAGAACTCGGCACAGGCGGCGCATCAGTCCGCACAAAAAACACAAGAACTCATGGGCGCTGAAGTGCTGGTCAAGGCACTGCAGGCCGAAGGCGTGCAGCATCTGTGGGGCTACCCCGGCGGTGCGGTTCTCTACATTTACGACGCGCTGTACAAACAAGACACCATCAACCATGTGCTGGTGCGCCACGAGCAGGCGGCCGTGCACGCCGCCGACGGCTTTGCCCGCGCCACCGGTGAGGTGGGCGTGGCGCTGGTCACCTCCGGCCCCGGTCTGACGAATGCAGTCACCGGTATTGCCACTGCTTACACAGACAGCATCCCGATTGTCGTGATCTCCGGCCAGACATCTACGACGGCCATTGGCTCGGATGCCTTCCAGGAGTGCGACACCGTCGGTATCACGCGCCCCATCGTCAAACACAATTTCCTGGTCAAGGATGTGCGCGATCTGGCGATGACCATGAAGAAGGCCTTCCACATTGCACGCACGGGCCGGCCTGGCCCCGTGGTGGTCGATATCCCCAAGGATGTCTCCTTCAAGAAGGTGGCCTACAGCGGCTATCCCGCGACGGTGGAGATGCGCTCCTACAACCCGGTCAAGAAGGGCCACAGCGGCCAGATCCGCAAGGCGCTGCAGCTGCTGCTGGCGGCCAAGCGTCCGTATATCTACACCGGTGGTGGTGTGCTGCTGAGTGGTGCCGAGAAAGAGCTGCGCACCCTGGTGGACCTGCTGGGCTACCCGGTGACCCATACCCTGCTGGGTCTGGGTGCCTACCCGGCCAGCAGCCCCAAGTACCTGGGCATGCTGGGCATGCACGGCACCATTGAAGCCAACAACGCGATGCAGAACTGCGATGTGCTGCTCGCCGTGGGCGCACGTTTTGATGACCGCGTGATCGGCAACCCCAAGCATTTCATGTCGGTGGAGCGCAAGATCATCCATATCGACATCGACCCTTCGTCGATCTCCAAGCGCGTCAAGGTGGATGTGCCCATCGTCGGCGACTGCAAGGAAGTGCTCAGCGAGCTGATCGCCATGGTGCGCGAGAGCGTGGCCTCCCCCGATGCGGATGCGCTGCAGAACTGGTGGAAGACCATTGAAGGCTGGCGCAGCCGCGATTGCCTGCGCTATGACCGTGGCAACAAGGATGTGATCAAGCCGCAGTTCGTGGTCGAAACACTCTGGCAGATGACCCGGGATGCGGACTGCTACGTCACCTCGGACGTGGGCCAGCACCAGATGTGGGCGGCGCAGTACTACCGCTTTGAGGAGTCGCGCCGCTGGATCAACTCGGGCGGCCTGGGCACCATGGGCGTGGGCATTCCCTATGCGATGGGTATCAAGCTGGCCAAGCCGGATGCCGAGGTGTTCTGTATCACCGGCGAAGGCTCGGTGCAGATGAACATCCAGGAGCTGGCGACCTGCCGCCAGTATGAGACGCCGATCATCATCTGCGCGCTCAACAACCGTTTTCTGGGCATGGTGCGCCAGTGGCAAGAGATCGAGTATTCGGGCCGCTACAGCCACAGCTACATGGATTCGCTGCCTGACTTCGTCAAGCTGGCCGAAGCCTATGGCCACGCGGGCATTCTGATCGAGAAGCCCGAAGACGTGGAGCCGGCCCTGCGTGAAGCGCGGCGCATTGCCCGCGAAGAACGCAAGAGCGTGTTCCTCGACTTCCGCACCGATCCGACCGAGAACGTCTTCCCGATGGTCCAGGCCGGCAAGGGCATCACTGAGATGCTGCTGGGCGCGGACGATCTGTAAACGCCGTCTCCGGTGGGCGCGCCTTGCTGCATGCGTGCGCCCCCCGCCTTTCCTTCGACTTTCCCTTTCTGACGAATCTATTGTCTACCGAGCCCTGCGCTTACCGGCGCCGGGGGAGGGTAGCGAAAAGAGGAATCTGCTCTTATGAAACACATCATCGCTGTTCTCCTGGAGAACGAACCAGGCGCTCTGTCGCGCGTGGTGGGCCTGTTTTCGGCCCGTGGCTACAACATCGAGTCCCTCACCGTGGCGCCCACCGAGGATGCCTCGCTGTCGCGCATGACCATCACCACCACCGGCTCGGACGACGTCATCGAACAGATCACCAAGCACCTCAATCGCCTGATTGAAGTGGTCAAGGTGGTGGATCTGACTGAAGGCGCCTACACCGAGCGTGAGCTGATGATGATCAAGGTGCGGGCGGTCGGCAAGGAGCGCGAGGAGATGAAGCGCATGGCCGACATCTTCCGTGGCCGCATCATCGATGTGACCGAGAAGAGCTACACCATCGAGGTGACCGGCGACCAGGCCAAGAACGACGCGTTTTTGAGCGCGATTGACCGCTCGGCCATCCTCGAGACCGTGCGCACCGGTGCCAGTGGCATCGGTCGCGGTGAACGCATCTTGCGCGTGTAATGCGCTGGTGTCACCGGCTGCGGCGCCATGCCCGTCACACGGCGGGGGTGGTGTTGCTGCTGGTGGGGCTTGTGCTGGTCGTGTCTTCGCAGCAGCAAGAGGATCCGGAATGTGCCTGGGAACAGGACGGCTGGACCCAGATTCGCCAATGCGATTCGCTTCACTCACAGGCCGATGCCTTTGCTACCCCTGGCTCCCACTTGTGGTTGTCCCTCATAGTAGGATTGGGCGCTTTTGTAGCGGGGGCTTATTTGCTGGCGTCAGGAAACACCGCAAGGCCCCCTGACGATACAGATTCTTGAACAAGTGTTTGTTTGCATTTTTGACTGATACCAACGGAGCGAAGCATGAAAGTTTTTTACGACAAGGACTGTGACCTGTCCCTCATCAAAGGCAAGACCATCGCCATCATTGGCTACGGCTCGCAAGGCCATGCGCACGCGCAGAACCTGAACGACAGTGGCGTGAAGGTCATCGTCGGTCTGCGCAAGTCTGGCGCTTCCTGGCCCAAGGCCGAGAAGGCCGGCCTGACCGTGATGGAAGTCAACGACGCCGTCAAGGCCGCTGATGTGGTCATGATCTTGCTGCCTGACGAAGACATCGCCAAGGTGTACAGCGACAACGTCAAGGACAACATCAAGCAAGGCGCGTCGCTGGTGTTCGCACACGGCTTCAACGTGCACTACAACCAGGTCGTGCCCCGCGCCGATCTGGACGTGTGGATGGTCGCGCCCAAGGCCCCTGGCCACACCGTGCGCAACACCTACACCCAAGGCGGCGGCGTGCCCCACCTGATCGCTGTGCACCAGGACAAGTCCGGCAAGGCCCGTGACCTGGCCCTGTCGTACGCAATGGCCAATGGTGGCGGCAAGGCCGGCATCATCGAGACCAACTTCAAGGAAGAGACCGAGACCGACCTGTTCGGCGAGCAAGCCGTTCTGTGCGGCGGCGCGGTTGAGCTGATCAAGATGGGCTTCGAGACCCTGGTGGAAGCCGGTTACGCCCCTGAGATGGCCTACTTCGAATGCCTGCACGAGCTCAAGCTCATCGTGGACCTGATCTACGAAGGCGGCATTGCCAACATGAACTACTCGATCTCGAACAACGCCGAATACGGCGAGTACGTGACCGGTCCTGAAGTGATCAACGAAGAGTCGCGCAAGGCCATGCGCAATGCGTTGAAGCGCATCCAGGACGGCGAATACGCCAAGATGTTCATCCAGGAAGGCCGTCTGAGCTACCCATCGATGACCGCCCGCCGCCGCAACACCGCCGATCACCAGATCGAGCAAGTGGGTGGCCAGCTGCGCGCCATGATGCCTTGGATCGCCAAGAACAAGCTGGTCGACCAGACCCGCAACTAAAAGGGCACCGGCCGCCGCTGCCTGCAGCGGCGCCGAGCTTGTTTCGAAGGACTGCTTTGGCAGTCCTTTTTTCATGGGCATGGCCGGCAGGGCACCACTGGCGAAAAGCTACACTGTAGGCCACGCTCCGGTGGGGTGATGCCCCCTGGAAACACTAAAATTAGTAGCTGATTGCGCAGCCATAGCTGGCGCTGGAGTGGATTGAATGCTGGACGATAACGAAACCAAGCCCAAGGCTGGCGCGCAAGCGCTGGTGCCTGCGCAGCGCAAATGGCGCAAGGGCATTTATGTGCTGCCCAACTCGTTTACCTTGGCGGCCTTGTTTGGCGGTTTTTACTCGATCGTGATGGCCATGAACGGCCGTTTCGAGGCTGCTGCCGTGGGCGTTTTCTGTGCCATGGTGCTCGACAGCCTGGACGGCCGCGTAGCGCGCATGACGCACACCCAAAGCGCCTTTGGCGAGCAGATGGATTCGCTGTCGGACATGGTGTCCTTTGGCGCGGCACCCGCGCTGATCGCTTACGAATGGGCGCTGCGCCCGCTGGGCCGCTGGGGTTGGATAGCGGCCTTTGTGTACTGCTCCTGCGCGGCTTTGCGCCTGGCGCGTTTCAACGTCAACACCGGCGTGGTGGACAAGCGCTATTTCCAGGGCATGCCATCGCCCGCAGCGGCGGCCTTGGTGGCGGGCTTCATCTGGCTGACCAGTGCGCTCTTGGTATCGCACCGCGATGTGCCGATTTTTGGGCAGGTGATTGCGTTGTTTGGCGGTTATCCGGCCAGCCGCGATGACCTGTCCTGGATCATGTTTGCCATCACCTTGCTGGCGGGCCTGACCATGGTCACCAACATTCCGTACTACAGCTTCAAGGATGCGGGTGCCGCCAAGAGCGTGCCCTTTATCTCTCTGGTGGTCGTGGTGCTGCTGCTGGCCTTGGTCAGCATCGAGCCGGCCACCATGCTGTTTCTGATCTTTGTGCTGTATTCGCTCTCGGGTTATGTGATCTACGCCTGGCGCCGCTTCAAGGGCCAGCCGGTCTCGATTGTGGCCACCTCGACCGACGAGCCCGATGAGCGCGGCTTGCACGACGACTGATTTTTTGCACACGGCCTTGAAAACCTGTGTTAGAGTGACTGCCATGCAAAACCTGTCCCTAGCTCTACTACTAATGTCCAACGGGCAGGTAGAGTAGCGCGCAGTTTTTCACCCCTACACCTCGGCCCGTTTGCACCAGCAACGGGCCGATTTGCATTTCAGGTTGCTGGTTTCCCACCCCGAATTCTTTGATTCGATGAGAAAGACCAGACAACCATGTTGACCCAACCTTCCAGCAAATACCGCGCTTTCCCAGCCATTGCGTTGCGTGACCGCACCTGGCCTGATGCCCAGATCACCCAGGCACCCATCTGGCTGTCTACCGATCTGCGCGATGGCAACCAGGCGCTGATCGAGCCCATGGACCTGGCACGCAAGCTGCGGATGTTTGACATGCTGGTCAAGATTGGTTTCAAGGAAATCGAAGTCGGCTTTCCCGCTTCCTCGCAGATCGAATTCGACTTTGTGCGCCAGCTGATCGAGGAAAAGCGCATTCCTGCCGATGTCACCATCCAAGTGATGACACCCGCCCGGCCCGAGCTGATCACGCGCACCGTTGAGGCCTTGCAAGGCGCGCCGCGTGCCATCGTCCACATCTACAACGCCGTGGCTCCCCTGTGGCGCAAGGTGGTATTTGGCATGAGCGTGCCCGAGGTGATGGCCCTGGTCAACGACCAGGTCACGCACTTGAAAGCCTTGACCGATGCCCAGCCCGGCACCGAATGGGTTTTGCAGTACTCGCCCGAGACCTTCTCCTTGGCGGAGTTGGAGGTGTCCTTGCAAGCCTGCGAGACGGCGATTGCCGCCTGGGGCGCTGGCCGCGACATCATCCTGAACCTGCCCACCACGGTGGAGAACGCCACCCCCAATGTGTTTGCCGACCAGATCGAGTGGATGGCGCGCAAGTTTGCCAGCCGCCCTGAAGTGGTCGTCTCGGTACACCCGCACAACGACCGCGGCACCGGTACGGCCAGCGCCGAGCTGGCCTTGATGGCCGGCGCCCACCGGGTCGAAGGCTGCCTGTTTGGCAATGGCGAGCGCACCGGCAACCTCGATATCGTCAACGTGGCCTTGAACATGTATGTGCAAGGCGTTTCGCCCCAGCTTGATTTCTCGGACATCGATGCCATCCGCGCCGAAGTCGAGCATTGCAACCAGTTGCCGGTGCCCGCTCGCCACCCCTATGCGGGCGATTTGGTCTACACCTCGTTCTCGGGCTCGCACCAGGATGCCATCAAGAAGGCCTTTGCGGCCCGCCAGGAGGCCGATATCTGGGAGATTCCTTACCTGCCGATCGACCCCAAGGACCTGGGCCGCAGCTACGAGGCCGTCATCCGCGTCAACAGCCAGTCGGGCAAGGGCGGTATCTCTTACCTGCTCGAAGAAGCCTATGGCCTGGCCATGCCGCGCCGTTTGCAAATCGAGTTCAGCCAGGTGGTGCAGCGCGCGATGGACACGGCAGGCACCGAGTTCACCGCCAAGGACTTGTGGCAGATTTTTGAGCGCGAGTACCAACTCAGCGCCAACCATGCACTGGCCCAGTACCGGGTGGAATCCGACGACAGTGATGCCGTGCGCATCAGCGGCAAGGTTCAGTGGGCCGGTCAGCCGGTCAGCATTGCCGGCCAGGGCAATGGCCCCATCGATGCCTTTGTGCAAGCGGTCAGCAGCGCCATCGGTATCCCCGTTCGTTTGCTCGACTACAGCGAGCATGCCGTGGCCGCCAGCGATGCACGCGGCGACAAGGGCGCTAATGCCACCGCTGCAGCCTACATCGAGCTGCGCGTGGGTGAGAACCAAAGCCTGTACGGCGTGGGTATGGACAGCAACAGCACCCAGGCGGCTTTCCGCGCGGTGATGAGCGCGGTAGCACGTAGCGGTGCTGTCGCCAGCGTGCAAACGGCAGCGCCACAAGCGGCTGCACAAGTAGCTACCGCCTAACCACAGGCGGAGCAAAGCACGTAAACTGTAGCGCGGTTGAGCCAGGCTGCAGGGGAGTGACGGTGTCGCTTTCCTGCAGCCTGCTCTTAAGAATCCACTGACCCACGGTGGCAGCACGGCGGCAGCGCATGATCAATGCCATGGAGAACACACGATGAGCGACCAACTGATTATTTTTGATACCACCTTGCGCGATGGCGAGCAGTCGCCCGGCGCGTCGATGACCAAGGACGAGAAGCTGCGCATTGCGCGCCAGCTCGAACGCCTCAAGGTGGATGTGATCGAGGCCGGTTTTGCGGCCAGCTCCAATGGTGATTTCGATTGTGTGCAGAGCATTGCATCCATCATCAAAGATTCGACCATTTGCTCGTTGGCGCGCGCCAATGACCGCGATATCGCCCGTGCTGCCGAGGCCCTGAAGCCCGCCAACCGCGCGCGTATCCACACCTTCATTGCGACCAGCGCGCTGCACATGGAGAAGAAGCTGCGCATGTCGCCCGATGAGGTGTTCGAGCAGGCCAAGTTGTCGGTGCGCTTTGCCCGCAACCTGGTGGGCGATGTCGAGTTCAGCCCCGAAGACGGCTACCGCAGCGACCCTGATTTTCTCTGCCGCGTGATCGAGGCAGTGATTGCCGAAGGCGCCACCACCATCAATGTGCCCGACACCGTCGGCTACGCCATCCCCGAGCTGTATGGCCAGTTCATTCTCAACCTGCGCGAGCGCATTCCCAACAGCGACAAGGCCATCTGGTCGGTGCACTGCCACAACGACCTGGGCATGGCCGTTGCCAACTCGCTGGCGGGCGTCAAGATTGGCGGTGCACGCCAGGTGGAATGCACCATCAACGGCCTGGGCGAGCGCGCGGGCAACTGCTCACTCGAAGAAGTGGTCATGGCCGTCAAGACGCGCCGCGACTACTTTGGCCTGGATGTCAACATCGACGCCCAGCACATCGTGGCCGCCAGCCGCCTGGTGAGCCAGACCACCGGCTTTGTGGTGCAGCCCAACAAGGCCGTGGTGGGTGCCAATGCCTTTGCCCATGCCTCCGGCATCCACCAGGATGGCGTGCTCAAGGCGCGTGACACCTACGAGATCATGCGTGCCGAAGATGTGGGCTGGAGTGCCAACAAGATCGTGCTGGGCAAGCTCTCGGGCCGTAACGCCTTCAAGCAGCGCCTGCAGGAGCTGGGCGTGGTGATGGACAGCGAAAGCGAGATCAATGCCGCCTTCGCCCGCTTCAAGGATCTGGCCGATCGCAAGAGCGAGATTTTTGACGAGGACATTCTGGCCCTGGTGCATATGGAAGGTGCAGAGGCGCAGGCCGAGGCCTACCGTTTTGTGTCGCTCTCGCAAGCCAGCGAAACGGGCGAGCAGCCCAAGGCCAGCGTGGTGTTGATGGCCCACGGCCAGGAGGTGCGCGGCGAGTCGACAGGCAATGGGCCGGTGGATGCCTCGATGAAGGCCATCGAGTCGCAAGCCCGCAGCGGAGCCGAGATGGTGCTGTATGCGGTCAACGCCATCAGCGGCTCGACCGAGAGCCAGGGCGAGGTGACGGTGCGCCTGCAAATGGGTGGCCGCATCGTCAACGGTGTAGGCGCGGACCCCGATATCGTGGTGGCGTCAGCGAAGGCTTACATCGCTGCCCTGAATAAGTTACAAAATCCTACGGAGCGGGTAGCTGCACAAGGCTGAGACTTCGGAATATAATTTCACTTAAATAATTGAAGAGTCGCGTAAGTTCATGAATTTACGCGATTTTTTAAATCGAAGTTTTCGCCTTCAGCTATCGTTTTTGTAGGGAGCAGAATAATGGCGCTACGTCATCGCAGTGTTTTGCGTCGTTTTTCACATTTGTTTGCAATTTGCACCCTGGCCTTTGGTTTGGCGGCACCCGGCGCCCAGGCCAGCACCAAAGCCAAGGCCGTTCCCAAAGCCCAAGTGCAGGCCAAGGCGGGCAAAAAGCAGGCGGCTGTGGCATCCAAGGGTGAGCGCAACGGGCGCCACAAGCAGGTGGCTGAGGCCCATGCTTCCAAGAAGGTGGCTGGCAAGGCTGCCAAAGGCAAAACCACGCTGGCCAAAGCTGGCCGCCATGCCGGCCGTGCCGCAGTGGCCGCTGCCGTCATCATTCCCGAGCGCCAGTCTTTTGGCCAACTGGCCGGTCTGCATGATGTGACCGATCCGCTGGCCCTCAAATCCAGTGTGGCCCTGGTGCTGGACCAGGACACGCATGAGGTGCTGCTGTCCAAGAACGACCACGCGGTGCTGCCAATTGCCTCGCTCACCAAGCTGATGACCGGCCTCATCATCTCCCAGGCCCAGTTGCCGATGGACGAGCTGATCACCATCACCCAGGACGATGTGGATACCGAAAAGCACAGCAGCTCGCGCCTGCGTGTGGGCACCACCTTGATGCGCGGCGAGCTGCTGCACCTGGCGCTGATGTCCAGCGAGAACCGCGCGGCACACGCGCTGGGCCGCACCTACCCTGGCGGCATGCAGACTTTTGTCGGCATGATGAACATGAAGGCCAAGATGCTGGGCATGGCCGATACCCGCTATGTCGAGCCCACCGGTCTGTCGAGCTCTAACCAGTCCAGTGCCTTCGATCTGGCGACCTTGGTGAACGTGGCGCACTCCGATCCGCTGATGCGCGACCTGACCACCTCGCCGTCTTACCAGGTGGAAGTGGGCGAACGCACCGTGCAGTTCAACAATACCAACCGCCTGGTGCACAACCCGGACTGGAATATCGGCCTGCAAAAGACCGGCTACATCTCCGAAGCCGGGCGCTGCCTGGTGATGCAGACCCAGGTGGCTGGCCGCAAGCTGATCATGGTGTTCCTGGACTCTGCGGGCAAATTTGGCCGTCTGGCCGATGCCGAGCGCGTGCGCCACTGGGTGGAAGGCTCGGGCACACAATTGCTGGCCAAGCACTGAGCTCCAAGCACCCCTAAAAAAACCTGCCTCGGCAGGTTTTTTTTGCGTCTAGGAACTTGGAAGAAGGACCGGCCTCAGCGGGCGCTCGGTTGGCGTTGCTCGTCAAAACCCAGTGCCGACGAGATCTCGGTGGCCGTGGCCTGCAGGCGCGTGGCCCAGGCGTCTTCCAGGCGGTCGGCGGGGGCCGAGACGGACAAGCCCGCCACCAGGCGACCTTGGTCGTCATAGATGCCCGCTGCCATGCAGCGCACGCCCAGCTCCAGCTCTTCGTTATCGCGCGCCACGCCGTACTGGCGGGTTTTGGACAGCTCGCGCTCCAGCACGGCCAGGTTGGTGATGCTGTTCTTGGTATTGCCGGCCAGGCCCGTGCGCATGGCGTAGGCGCGCACACGCTCGGGCTCGTCATTGGCCAAAAAGAGCTTGCCGGTGGAGGTCAGGTGCAAGGGCGCATGGCCCCCAATGGCGCGCACCACCTGCATGCCCGAGCGCTCGCTGAAGCTGCGCTCCACATAGACGATCTCATCGCCCTGGCGCATGCTCAGGTTGATGGCCTGCTGGGTGGCCAAGTGCAGGCGGCGCATCGGCAGCAGGGCCACTTCGCGCACATTGATGCGGGCCTTGACCAGGTTGCCCAGTTCCAGAAGGCGCATGCCCAGGCGGTAGCTGCCCGATTCGGGGCGGTCCACAAAGCGGCCGATGGTCAGGTCGTTCAAGATGCGGTGCGTCGTCGACGGGTGCAGGCCCGTGATCTCGCTGAGCTCCTTGAGTGACACCGCTTCCTCGCGCGTGGCCAGGACGTCCAGCAGCGTGAACATGCGTTCTAGCACTTGCACGCTGGGCTTGGTGACGGTGTCATGTGTTGTTTTGGTCATGCGTAGTCTGGCGCTCAAATAACAAAAATGGGGGAGCCGCTTGATCGGAGCGATCAAGGGGCGCAATGGTTGGCGAGCTGGCCCGGCTGCCAGCGCTGGTCTGCGTAGACCTCGTAGGGCTGGTAGTCGGCCTTGTACTGCATCTTGGGGCTGGCGGCAATCCAGTAGCCCAGGTAGAGGTAGGGCAGGCCCATGGTGCGGCACTGCGCAATCTGCCAGAGCACGTTGTAGGTGCCGTAGCTGGTGTGGGGCTCGGGCTCGTAAAAGGTGTAGACCGCAGACAGGCCGTCGTTGAGGATGTCGATGATGGAGACCATCTTCAAGGCGCCGGGCTGCTGCGCATCCCCGGGCTCGCGGAACTCTACCAGCCGGCTGTTGACCCGGCTTTGCAGCATGAATTGCGAATACTGCTCGATGCTGTCCTCATCCATGCCGCCACCGGTGTGGCGCGCCGATTGGTAGCGCAGGTAGAGCTCGTAGTGCTCGCGCAAAAAACCCAGGGGCAGCACGCGCACGTCCAGCGCTTGGTGCAGCTTGGCTGCACGGCGCTGGTGGCGTTTGGCCTTGAAGTCCTGCACATTCACGCGCAAAGGCACACAGGCCTGGCAGCCATCGCAATAGGGCCGGTAGGTGAACAGGCCGCTGCGGCGAAAACCTTGTTGGATCAGTTCGGAGTAAACATCGTTCTGGATGGCGTGGCTGGGCGTGGCTACCTGAGAGCGCGCCATGCGCGCTTCGAGGTAGCTGCATGGGTAGGGCGCTGTCGCATAAAACTGCAAGCTATGCAGTGGTAATTCGTTCAGCCTACTCATCCGGATGCGGAAATGTCATTTCAGATAGTGGGATTATGTCAGTCCAATCGCCAGATGCAAACTCCCAGCGCATGGGCGGCAGCGCTATTTGTGCCTGCACGCTGGCCACAAACTGCTGGCGGGGTATTTCTGCTGCGCCCATGAAGGCCAGGTGCCCGGTGTTTTGCTGGCAGTCGATCATCGGCACCTGCTCGCGTTTGCAGATCTGCACCAGTGCCGCCAGTGCGATCTTGGAGCCATTGGGGATGGTGGTGAACATGGATTCGCCAAACACCGCGCGGCCGATGGCCACACAGTACAGCCCGGCGACCAGGCGGCCGCCTTGCCACAGCTCCACACTGTGGGCAAAGCCATCATGGTGCAACTGGGTGTAGGCGGCCTGGATGTCGTCCACGATCCAGGTGCCGTCCTGCCCCTCGCGTGGCTGCTGGCTGCAGGCGGCAATCACGGCGGCAAAGTCGCTGTCGATGCGCAGCTCGCAATCGGGTTGCTGGTCAAACTTGCGGATCGCCTGCTTGAGCGAGCGGTGCAGCCTGAACTGTGTGGGCTGCAGCACCATGCGCGGATCGGTGGACCACCACAGAATCGGCGAGCCCTCGCTGAACCAGGGGAAGATGCCCTGGCGGTAGGCTTGCTGCAGGTGGGCGCTGTCGAGCAAGCCGCCTGCGGCCAGCAAGCCGGGGTGGATGGTCTCAGGCCCCCAGGCCTGCTCTACGGCTGGGAAGGCGTCATCGGCTTGCAGCCAGGCAAGTGGGGGAGTGTGGTGGTCGGCGCTCATGGTGTCTAGCTGCCATGGTAGCGGCCAAATGGCGGGCGATTGCCACCCGGTGATGCGCAGGGGTGACAAATACTGCAGTTCTGTGGCCTGGCAGGCAGTGCCCAGGGGGCAGGCCGCAAAAACAAAAAAGCCTGCATACAGGATGCAGGCTTTTCGAATGGCTCCTCAACCTGGGCTCGAACCAGGGACCTACGGATTAACAGTCCGGCGCTCTACCAACTGAGCTATTGAGGAATATCGGTGAACAGGCTTTGTACGATTGCAAAGCCAAAATGCTTTGGCTCCTCAACCTGGGCTCGAACCAGGGACCTACGGATTAACAGTCCGGCGCTCTACCAACTGAGCTATTGAGGAACAAATTTTTGGTAATGCCCTGAACGATTGCAGGGCAGATAGAAGTGATGGCTCCTCAACCTGGGCTCGAACCAGGGACCTACGGATTAACAGTCCGGCGCTCTACCAACTGAGCTATTGAGGAATATCGGTAAACAGGCTTTGTTCGATTGCAAAGCCAAAAAATTCTTTGGCTCCTCAACCTGGGCTCGAACCAGGGACCTACGGATTAACAGTCCGGCGCTCTACCAACTGAGCTATTGAGGAACAAGACTGCGATTATAGAACGTTTTTTTGGCCTGAAAAAGCGTCGAGGCCATTTTTTGCCGCATCGCGCTGCCTGGCAGCACGCAGGCGCTCAGTGGGGCACCTGTGGCTCGGGCCGGCACCACAGCCAAGCCAGCACAGCGGCCATGCAGCCGATGGACAGCACTTTGGCCCAGCTGGGCGCGGGCACCAGCAGCATGATGGCAGCGCACAAGGCCATGGTGATGCTGGCGCTCCACTTGGCCCGGCGGCTGACAAAGCCCCCGGCTGCCCAGTTGCGCAGCATGCCGCCAAACAATCGGTGTTGCCACAACCAGGCATGCAGGCGCGCTGAGCTGCGCGCGGCGCAGGCGCCCGCCATCAGGATGAACACGGTAGTTGGCAGCCCCGGCACAAAAATGCCGACGATGCCCATGCCCAGGCAAGCCACCGCCGCCAGCAGCAGCAGCCAGCGCAACACCGGACTGCGGATGGGGCAGTAGGCCGGCGTGGCTGCTTCTTGCAACGCTGGGGAAGAGGCTCCGGGCTCGTTCATGGTGCAGCATTGTGCATCGCAGGGCATAACAGTGTCTTGATGCTGGGCAAGGGCGGCTTGTTCGGCTGGGTGCATGGCCGGGTGGCAATAGGCGCCAAGCAGGCGTGGCCAGCGCTGCGCCAGCGGCCGTGGTCATGGCCGCTGCGCTACCATGCCGGCATGGCGATTTATCCAATCTTGAAAATGGGCGATGCCCGTTTGCTGCGCACGGCCCAGCCTGTGACCGAATTCGACACCGAGGCCTTGCACCAGCTGGTGCAGGACCTGCTCGACACCATGCGCGATGCCAATGGCGCGGGCCTGGCAGCGCCGCAGATCGGTGTCGATCTGCAGGTGGTGTTCTTTGGCTCGCCGGAGCGCAATCCCCGCTACCCCGACCGCCCCCTGGTGCCGCCTACGGTGCTCATCAACCCAGTGATCACCCCCTTGTCGGACGAGGAGGAAGATGACTGGGAAGGTTGTCTGTCGGTGCCCGGCCTGCGCGGCATCGTGCCGCGCTGGCGCAAGATCCGCTACACCGGTTTTGACCAGTATGGCGACCTGATCGACCGCGTGGCCGAGGGCTTCCATGCCCGGGTGGTGCAGCACGAATGCGATCACCTCTGGGGCAAGCTCTACCCGATGCGGGTGCGCGATTTCAGCCAGTTCGGCTTTACCGAGATTTTGTTTCCCGGTATCAGCGCCGCAGAAGACGACTGAACGCGGCTTAGCCGGCGTTAACCGGCTGAGCCGCTGCCCGTCGCTGCCAGCGCCCAGAGCAGCTCGGTCTCGATGGCGATCTGGCTCACATTGTTCTGCAGCTCCGGGCCTTGTAGCAAAAAGCTGTCTTCCACCCGCTCGCCCAAGGTGCTGATCTTGGCCAGCTCCACGCTCAGCTGGTGGCGCGCCAGAATGCGGGCCACCGTGTACAGCAGCCCGGCGCGGTCGGCTGCCGAGATGGACAGCAGCCAGCGCTGGCCTTTGTCATCGGGCCGCAGCAGCACGCGGGGTGCCACCGGAAAGCTCTTGACCCGGCGCGAGACGCGGCGCTGCGCGGGCTCGGGCAGCGGCAGCGCAGCCGTCAGCACCTTGCTGAGTCCGCTCTCCACCAGATTGATCAGCTCGCGGTAGCTTTGCGGTGCGTCGGTGGCCACCACCTGGAAGGTGTCCAGCGCGCAGCGGTTGAGGGCCGTGTGCACGCGTGCATCCAGAATCGAGAAACCCGCCTGGTCGAAGTAGCTGCAGATGCGGGCAAACAGGTCGGGCTGGTCCGGCGCATAGACCATCACCTGCAGGCCTTCACCCGCCAGCGACTGGCGCGCCCGCACCACAATGGCCTGGCTGCCGACCACGCGCGAGAGGTGGCGGGTGTGCCAGGCGATATCGGCCGCGTCGTGGCGCAGAAAGTAGTCCAGGCCCAAGGTGTCCCACAGTGCTTTCTGTGATTCATGGGGCTGGGCTGACAGGGCCAGCAGCACCAGTGCCTCGCGCTTGCGGATCTCCACCTGGGCGGCCACATCCGGTGCCCGCCCGCCCAGCACGCGCAAGGTGGAGCGGTACAGGTCTTCGAGCAGCTTGCCTTTCCAGGCGTTCCAGACCTTGGGGCTGGTGCCGCGGATATCGGCCACCGTCAGCAGGTAAAGGGCGGTGAGCCGGCGCTCGTTGCCCATGCGCTGGGCAAAGGCGGTGATCACCTCGGGGTCGGACGTATCCTGCTTTTGTGCCACCTGGCTCATGGTCAGGTGTTCGCGCACCAGAAACGCCACCAGTTGGCAGTCTTGCTTGTCAATCTGGTGGTCGCGGCAAAAGCGCTTGACTTCGAGCGCGCCGATCTCTGAATGGTCACCACCCCGGCCCTTGCCGATATCGTGGAAGAGGGCGGCCAGATACAGAATCCAGGGCTTGTCCCAGCCAGCGGCCAGCTGGGAGCAATAGGGGTACTCATGGGCATGCTCGGCCATGAAAAAGCGCCGCACATTGCGCAGCACCATCAAGATGTGCTGGTCCACCGTGTAGACGTGGAACAGGTCATGCTGCATCTGGCCCACGATGCGGCGGAACGGCCACAGGTAGCGGCCCAGCACCGAGGTCTGGTTGAGCAGCCGCATCGCATGGGTGATGCCATGGGGCTGCTGCAGGATCTGCATGAAGGTGGCGCGGTTGACCGGGTCGCGGCGGAACTGGGCATCCATCAGCCGGCGCGCATGGTAGAGCGCACGGAAGGTGCGGGCAGACAGGTCCTTGAGGCCGGGCTCGGTCTCGTAGAGCAGGAAGGTGCGCAAGATGGCATGGGGATTGCGCTGGTAGACCTCGTCATCGGCCACCTCGATGAGGCCGGCTTTCTCGTAGAACTCGTCGTCAATGCGGTGCAGTGCATGGCTGCCCGGGTGCAGGCGCTCGTCCATGTTGAGCATCAGGATCTGGGTGAGCTGCGCCACGGCCTTGGCCGCCCAGTAGTAGCGCTTCATCAGCTCCTCGCTGGCGCGCTTGGGAAAGCGCTGGCCGGCTGGGGTCACGGTCTTGAAGCCAAAGGACTCGGCCACCGGCGTTTGCAGGTCGAAGACCAGCCGGTCCTCGCGGCGCCTGGCCACAATGTGCAGGCGGGCGCGTATCAGACAGATCAGGTCTTCATTGCGTTGCAGGTTGCGCACCTCGTAGACGGTGGCCAGCCCCTTGTCGGCCAGCTCCTTCCAGCGGCTGCCCAGGCCCGTGGCGCGGCCCAGCCACAAGATCAGCTGCAAGTCGCGCAATCCCCCTGGCGATTCCTTGCAATTGGGCTCCAGCGCGTAGACGGTGTTTTCGTACTTGTTATGGCGCTGCTGCATTTCCAGCACCTTGGCCACCACAAAGGCCTCGGGCTTGATGGACTGGGCCAGCGCCGCCTGAAAGAGCCGGTACAGGCGCGGAGAGCCCGTGATGCGGCGCGACTCCAGCAAGGCGGTCTGCACGGTGACATCGGCCTGCGCCTCGCTGATGCACTGGCTGATGGTGCGCACGCTGGAGCCGATCTCCAGCCCCGCATCCCAGCACGAGCCGATGAACTGCTCGATGGCGCCGCGCAGTTCGCTGTCCTGCTCCGGGTCGCTGCCCTCGGGCAGCAGCAGCAGCACATCAATATCGGAATAGGGAAAAAGCTTGCCCCGGCCAAAGCCGCCCACGCCAATCAGGTTCAGGCGACCGGGCAAACCTGCCAGTTGCCAGAGATCGCGCAGCAGGCCATCGGCCAGTTGCGAGAGCTTGCGCAGCTGGGTCTGTATGCCCCGGGTGCTGCTGCCCCCGGCCATGATGTCGTCAAACAAGGCGCTGCGTTGCGCCTGGTACTGCTCGCGCAGCTGCGGAATGCGAGGATCGTTCATGGTGCCCATCTTTGCTGTCGCTGGCAGTGTGCCATAGCAATCAACAGCAGATGCGGATAAGCACATTCCATGCCACTACGCACCAAATGGGGGCGTGTCGGGGATGGTGGCGCCAGAAAAGACAAAGGCGGCATGCTTGTCGCAATGCCGCCTTTCGGGGGACTGTGCCAGAGGCGGGCTCGGCGCAATCTCAGTTCTGTCTCAGTGCTGCATCAGCACTTGATGGTGGTTACAAAGCTCGGTGGGGTAGGTGAGCCGTCTGACCAGGTCAGCACTTCGTAGCCGGTATCGGTCACCAGCACTTCGACTTCCCATTGGGCCGAGAGGCTGTGGTCCTTGGTGATGACGGTCCAGCCGTCGCTGCCCAGGTCCTTGATGTCCTTCTTGCCCAAGTTGAGCATGGGCTCGATCGTGAAGATCATGCCGGTCTTGAGCTCGACACCGGTGCCCGGGCGGCCATAGTGCAGCACCTGGGGCTCGTCGTGGAACACCTTGCCGATGCCGTGGCCACAGTACTCGCGCACGACCGACAGGCCCTGGCCTTCGGCAAACTTCTGGATCGCATGGCCTATGTCGCCCAGGTGGGCGCCATTCTTGACCTGCACGATGCCATGCCACATGGCTTCAAAGGTCAGCTGGCACAGGCGCTTGCCGGCAATGGTGCCTTCGCCGATGACGAACATGCGGCTGTTGTCGCCGAAATAGCCTTCGGGCGTGATGATGGTCACGTCCACATTGACGACGTCGCCCTTCTTGAGCGGCTTGTCATTGGGGATGCCGTGGCAGACCACGTGGTTCACCGAGGTACAGACATAGGCCGGGTAGGGCGTCATGCCCGGCGGCTGGTAGCCCAGGCAGGCCGATTTGGTGCCTTGCTTCTCCATGGCCTCGGCGCACAGCAGATCGATCTGCTTGGTCGTCATGCCCGGCTGAATGTGGGGGGTGATGTAGTCCAAAACCTCTGAGGCCAGGCGCCCTGCAATGCGCATCTGCGCAATATCTTCATCGCTATTGATTTTGATGGTCATAGCCCATGATTATCCCACCGCCGCCATTGGCCTGTTGTCCATGCGGCTACGTGCCCTAGCAGGGCACAGTAGAATCCCGGGTTATCCCGCCCTTGTCATTGTGCTGCCACGGCCTGCCCGTAACAGTGTGCAAGGCGCATGCGTGCTTTCTTCCCATCCTCCTAGTCCACATAGGCTGCCACGTGACACTGCACCTGACTCAGCTTCCAGGCGGTAACGCCCTCAGCTCCTTCCGCGCCCAACAACTGCAGACCGCATTGACGGCGATCCATCCAAAGATAACGGGCATTGCTGCCCGTTTTGTGCATCTGGTGGCCACTGAGCAGCCACTGGCTGGCGCCAATGCAGAGCGCGTTGCCGCCTTGCTGACCTATGGCGATCCCTATGAAGGCGACAGCGACGGCCTGGCCTTTATCGTCACCCCGCGCATGGGCACCATCTCGCCCTGGGCCTCCAAGGCCACTGACATTGCCCGCAACTGCGGCCTGGATGTCTTCCGTGTCGAGCGCCTGACCGAGTTCCGCATTGACTTGAAGGCTGGCTTGCTGGGCGGCAAGCCCGAGCTGAGCGCCGAGCAGACCGCGCAGATCGCCGCACTGCTGCACGACCGCATGACCGAATCGGTCTTCGCCACCCGTGCTGAAGCCGAGCAGCTGTTCTCCGCACTGCAAGCCCAGCCGATGGAGTTTGTCGATGTGCTGGGCGGTGGCCGCAGCGCGCTGGAAAAAGCCAACAAGCAGTGGGGCCTGGCCCTGGCCGAGGACGAGATCGAGTACCTGGAAAACGCCTTCAAGGGCCTGGCACGCAACCCCAGCGATGTCGAGCTGATGATGTTTGCCCAGGCGAACTCTGAGCACTGCCGCCACAAAATCTTCAACGCCAAGTTCAGCATCGATGGCGTGGAGCAGGACAAGAGCCTGTTTGGCATGATCCGCCACACCGAAGCCGTCTCGCCCCAGCACACCGTGGTGGCGTACTCGGACAACGCCTCCATCATGGAAGGCCACCAGGTCGAGCGCTTTGTGGCGCAGTTCAACACCCAGGCCGATGCCGTGACGGCGCCCAGCTACCAAAAGCAGGCGGCCACCAGCCATGTGCTGATGAAGGTGGAGACGCACAACCACCCCACGGCCATCTCGCCCTTCCCCGGTGCCTCCACCGGCGCGGGCGGTGAGATCCGCGACGAAGGCGCCACCGGCCGGGGCTCCAAGCCCAAGGCCGGCCTGACCGGTTTCACCGTCTCCAAGCTTTGGGGCAGCGAGGTCGGCAAGCCCGAGCACATCGCCAGCCCGCTGCAGATCATGATCGAAGGCCCGCTGGGCGGCGCCGCATTCAACAACGAATTCGGCCGCCCCAACCTGACCGGTTACTTCCGCGAGTACGAGCAGCAAGTCGGTGATATCACCCGTGGCTACCACAAGCCCATCATGATCGCTGGCGGCCTGGGCGTAATCGATGCCGAGCAAACCCAGAAGATCCTGTTCCCCGCCGGCACCTTGCTGATCCAGCTGGGTGGCCCGGGCATGCGCATCGGCATGGGCGGCGGCGCCGCCAGCTCCATGGCCAGCGGCACCAATGCAGCCGAGCTGGACTTTGACTCGGTCCAGCGCGGTAACCCCGAGATCGAGCGCCGTGCGCAGGAAGTCATCAACCACTGCTGGCAGCAAGGCGCGGCCAACCCCATCTTGGCGATCCACGACGTGGGCGCTGGTGGCCTGTCCAATGCCTTCCCCGAGCTGACCAATGACGCCGGCCGTGGCGCACGCTTTGACCTGCGCAAGGTCAACTTGGAAGAGTCGGGCCTGGCGCCCAAGGAAATCTGGTCCAACGAAAGCCAGGAGCGCTATGTGATGGCGATTGCGCCAGAGTCGCTGGCGCAGTTCACGGCGTTCTGCGAGCGCGAGCGCTGCCCGTTTGCCGTCATCGGCACGGCGACCGAAGAGCGCCAGCTGGTGCTGCAAGACCCGGCCGCCACTGCCGAAGACCAGAAGTTTCCGGTCAATATGCCCATGGAGGTGCTGCTGGGCAAGCCGCCCAAGATGCACAAGGATGTGCAGACCGTGGCGCGCAGCCTGCCCGCCATCGACCTGACCGGCGTGCCGCTGGAAAAGGCCGTGATCGACGTGCTGGCCCACCCCACCGTGGCGTCCAAGCGCTTCCTGATCACCATTGGTGACCGCGCGGTGGGCGGCCTCACCCACCGCGACCAGATGGTCGGCCCCTGGCAGGTGCCGGTGGCCGACGTGGCCGTAACCCTGGCTGACTTCCAGGGCTTCAAGGGCGAGGCCATGGCCATGGGTGAGCGCACCCCGCTGGCAGCGATCAACGCACCGGCCTCCGGCCGCATGGCGGTGGCCGAGGCCATCACCAATATGCTGGCAGCGCCGATTGCGCTGTCCAAGGTCAAGATGTCGGCCAACTGGATGGCCGCCTGCGGCGAACCCGGTGAAGACGCCGACCTGTACGCCACCGTCAAGGCTGTGGGCATGGAGCTGTGCCCGCAGCTGAACATCTCGATCCCCGTGGGCAAGGACAGCCTGTCGATGCGCACGCAGTGGAGCGAGGGCGGCCAGACCAAGAAGGTCACCTCGCCCGTCAGCCTGGTCATCACCGGCTTTGCCGCCATTGATGATGTGCGCAGCACCTTCACCCCCCAGCTGGATGCCAACGAGGCCGACACCACCTTGGTGCTGGTTGATCTGTCCCGGGGCAAGATGCGCATGGGCGGCTCCATCCTGGGCCAGGTGCTGGGCCAAAGCGGCAATGAAACGCCAGACCTCGACAACGCCCAGGACCTGATCGCGCTGGTCGATGCCGTCAATGCACTGCGTGCCGAGGGCAAGATCCTGGCCTACCACGACAAGGGCGATGGCGGCCTGCTGGCCACCGTGGCGGAAATGGCCTTTGCCGGCCATGTCGGCGTGGCACTGAATGTGGACATGCTGATCACCGAAGGTGACGGCATCAGCGACAGCCGCATGGACAGCGGCGAAGGCAAGAACTGGAGCGGCCAGGTATCGGGCCGCCGCGAGGACCTGACCTTGCGCGCGCTGTTCAACGAAGAGCTGGGCGTCGTGCTGCAGGTCAAGACCAGCGACAGCGCCGAGGTGCTGCAGACCCTGCGCGCGCATGGCCTGTCCACCTGCAGCCACATCGTCGGCAAGACGCGTCCGGCCTCGTCCAGCATGGACATGGGCAAGGGCGAGCTGCAAGTCTGGCGCGATGCCAAGAAGGTGTTTGGCGCCAGCCTGAGCGACCTGCACCAGGTTTGGGATGCCGTGAGCTGGAAGATTGCCCAGCAGCGCGACAACCCCGCCTGTGCCGACAGCGAACACGCCTCGGTGGGTGTGCCGTCCGACCCGGGCATGCATGTGCACCTGAGCTTTGACCCTCAGGAAGTGCTGACTGCACCGTATGTGAATGTGGCAGCCAAGCCCCGCGTGGCGGTGTTGCGTGAGCAGGGCGTGAACTCGCACGTGGAAATGGCCTATGCCTTTGGCGAAGCTGGCTTTGAAGCGGTGGACGTGCACATGACCGACCTGCAGACGGGCCGCGCCCAGCTGCGTGACTTTGCCGGCATCGTCGCCTGCGGCGGCTTCAGCTACGGCGACACCCTGGGTGCCGGCATTGGCTGGGCCCGTTCCATCACCTTCAACGAGCCGCTGTCTGAGCAGTTCCAGGCCTTTTTCAGCCGCAAGGACACGTTTGGCCTGGGCGTCTGCAATGGCTGCCAGATGTTTGCCGAGCTGGCCGACATCATCCCCGGTGCGCAAGACTGGCCACGCTTCACGCAAAACCAGAGCAACCGCTTCGAGGCGCGTTTGTCCATGGTCGAGGTGCTGGAGTCGCCCAGCCTGTTCCTGCAGGGCATGGCCGGCTCGCGCCTGCCGATTGCGGTGGCACACGGTGAGGGCTATGCCAACTTCCGTTTCCGTGGCAATGCCGATGCGGTGATTGGTGCCATGCGCTATGTGGACAACCACGGCCAGGCCACCGAGCAGTACCCGTTCAACCCCAACGGCTCGGCCGGCGGCCTGACCGCTGTCACCACCGCCGATGGCCGCTTCACCGCGATGATGCCGCACCCCGAGCGCGTGTTCCGCAACGTGCAGATGAGCTGGACCGACGGTGACCGCTCGGCCCTCAGCCCCTGGATGCGCGTCTGGCGCAATGCCCGCCACTGGCTGGGCTGATCGGCCTCGCGCCGAATGGCTCCATCACCAAGGCCCTGCATTGCAGGGCCTTTTTCATGGCGTTCGTCGTGCGATTCTCAGAGTTTCATCACCACCGGGCCGCCTTTGGCAATGGCCCGCTGGTAGGCTTCGCGGGCCTGCATGCGCTGGCGGTAGGCGTACAGATGGGGCCAGTCGGCGGCATTGCTGCAGCGGGCCAGTGCGGCCTCCACCGCAAAGCTCATCTGAAAATCGGCCATCGTCAGGTGCTCGCCGGCAAACCAGGGCTGCTGGGCCAGGTGGCTGTTCATCCAGGCCATCGCCGCCTCCATGTGCGGGGCAATCAGCTGTTTGCGCACCTGCTGGCACAAAGTGCGTATCACCGGGCGTACCAGGGGCCGCAGCAAAAACGGCAGGGGCTTGGCAGCGATGCTGTCAAACACCAGCTGCAGCAGCATCCAGTTCATCAGCGAGCCCTCGGCAAAATGCATCCAGTAGCGGCACTGCAGGTGCTCGGGGCTGCCGCGCGGCGGCTCCAGATACGCCATATCGGGCGGTGCCCAGGCGCCATAGTGCTCGGACAGGTACTCGATGATGGCGCCAGACTCGGCGATCACCAGTCCCCGGTCGCACAGCACCGGCGACAGGCCCAGCGGGTGAATGCGCTGGAGCGCTGGCGGTGCCAGCCGGGTCTTGGGGTCGCGCGGGTAGGTGTGCAGTGCATAGGGAACATTCAACTCTTCGAGCAGCCACAGCACGCGCTGCGAGCGTGACGTTTCCAGGTGGTGAAGGGTCAGCATGGCTTAGCTCCCCTGCAGGCGATGCAGCCAGGCAAAAAGCCCGGACGCGGAGGTCTTGGAGCTTGGCCGTCCCCCCAGTTTTGAACGCCAGGGCAGCGCCAACTGGAAGCTGCCCCGGGCCCAGCCCTGCAGCATGGCACTGGCTGCCTGGCTCGGCTGGGCCCAGGCGGGCTGGCTGCCCGGGTGGGGTTCGGTAAACGGTGTAGCCACCAAGCCGGGCTTGACCACAGCCAGGCTCACGCCCACACCCTTGGGCGGCAGCTCCAGCTGCAGGTTCTCGGCCAGGTTGATGAGCGCCGCCTGGCTGGGCCCGTAGGCCAGATTGCCCGGCAGACCCCGCAAGCCAGCCACGCTGGCCACCAGGCTCAGATGGGGATGGCGGCCCGCCCGCGCTGCGGCCAGCAGATGGGGGGTCACGGCGGCGAACAGATGCAAGGCGCCGAGCAACGCAACCTCGCGCTGCTGGAGCAGGGCGTTCAAGTCCAGGTCATCGGCCTGCATGCGCTGGTGCTGGCCAGCGCAGTAGCAGACCAGATCCAAGGGCGCGTCTTCCACCAGCTGCATGACGGCATCGACGACAGCCTGGCGGTCCGTCACATCCAGCGGCAGCGCCCGGCTGCCCGGGTGTTCTGCGGCAAAAGCCTCCAAAACCGCCTGCCGGCGTGCCGACACAATGACCTGGGCGCCCGCCGCATGCAACTGCTCGGCCAGCGCCAGGCCCACGCCCGAGCTGGCGCCAACCAGCCAGACGCGCAAGCCGTACCAGCGTGTGATGGGGGTGTTCAGTGCCATGGCGCTCTCCTGTCATGGGTGCAGGCCCTGCAGTGCGCCGCAGCGGCCTGTTTTGCCCGGCCCAGGTTCGCTGCGGGATGGTGCGCGTGCCGGGGCTGTCGCCAGCGGCTGGCGGGGGTGTCGCAGGTGTCGTCTGCGGCGCTGTGGCCAGGCGCCACTGCGAATCTGGCGTTTGTGGTGTAAGTGGCGAATAGGGCGATGGCGGTTGTTTTCATGGGTATTCCGGCTTTCCAACCCAGTCTTTGCAAGGTCTACACACAGCACTACGCAGCAGCAGCGGGTTTGGATTCAGTACTTTCCATTATTTTTTTGCATCCAATCGGCGGGCTGCTGCGTATAGCGGGATAGCTGCATGGGGGCTGGAGGCGGGTAAGTGCCCCGCTTGGGGACTATCCCTGCTCGGCTTGCTGCTTGGCAGCAATACAACGGATGCACCCGCTGGGCGGGCTTCCCCCACAATGCTTGTATGCGCACCTCCAACACACCGGACACCGAACTGATGCTCTTGTTAGACCGCATAGCCGCCCGCGACGAAAAAGCGCTGCGGCTTTTGTACGACGATACGGCCGCCAGGCTGTACGGGCTGGCGCTGCGCATTCTGGGCAACAAGGCCTGGGCCGAGGATGTGTTGCAGGACAGCTTTGTCGCCATCTGGCACAAGGCGGGCAGTTACCGGGATTCGCTCAGCCCGCCGCTGGCCTGGATGGGCATGCTGGTGCGCAGCAGGGCACTGGATTTTTTGCGCCGGCGCCGGGCCGAGCGGCTGGACCAGCATGCGGTGGTGGACGACATGGATGACTTGCCGCAGGCCGAGGATGCCCAAAGCCCCATGCAATGGGCAGAAGCCAGTGAGCAAGCGACCGTTTTGCACCAGTGCATGGAGCGGCTGCAGCAGGCCCAGCGCCAGGTCGTGAGCCTGGCCTATTTGCGTGATTTGAGCCACAGCGAGCTGGCCAGCCATTTCCAGCTGCCGCTGGGCACCGTCAAAACCTGGATGCGGCGCAGCCTGGAGCAGCTGCGCAAGTGCATGGCCCGCCACGTTTAGGCGCAAGGAGTGCTCTGATGAACCTCGCACAACACCCCGAACTGCTCGACCGCCTGGCCGCTGCCTATGCCTTGGGCACCTTACGCGCCGGTGCGCGCCGCCGTTTTGAACACATGGCCCGTGCCCATCCGCAGGTGCGCGCCGCCGCCTTGCTGTGGCAGGGTCGCTGGTCGGCGCTGTCGGAGCTGCAGTCGCCCGTGCAGCCCGATGCAGCGGTGTGGACCCGCATCCAGAACCTGGTCGATGCCGACCAGGCAGGCACCATGCTGGCGCAGCAGCGCGCTGCTGCCAACGCCCGTACCCCGAAGGCGCTGGCCTGGTGGCGCTCGCTGGCGCTGACCGGGGCCGTGGCCACGGTCGCTGCCGTCGCCATTGGCCTGTATGCGCAGCAAAGCCTGCAGCAGGCCTCGGGCCAGCAGCTGTCTGCCTTGCAAACCCAGCTGCAAACTGCGCGGATCGCCTTGCAGACCATGCCGCAGGTGCAGTACGTCGCCGTGCTGGCCGATGGCAAAGCCCAGGCCTCCATGCTGGTGACCTTTGACGCCCGCCAAGGCCAGCTGGCGCTGCAACGGGTGGGCGGCTACCAGGAAGCGGCTGACCGGTCCCTGCAACTCTGGGCCTTGCCCGCGCAGGGCGCGCCCCAGTCGCTCGGCGTCATGGGCGAGGGGCGGCTGGAGCAGCTGCAGGCCCAGCTGGCCCAGGTACAGGCCGTGCCGGCCTTGGCCATCAGCCTGGAGCCCAAGGGCGGGGTGCCCAGCGAGAAGGGGCCGACCGGGCCGGTCTTGTTCAGCGGTGCCTTGATCAAGCGCGATCTGTAAACGGCTTGGCCTGCGCCCACGCTCGGTACCAGAGGGTGCAGGGCGGCTTGGTCGCGTCAGTCCGCAGACCAAAACGGATAGGTAGCAACCAGTAACCGCCCCCGCGAGCGGGCGATTGGAGCGCTGTTTTTAAAGAGAATTTGTATAACAATGAGATCCATTCTCATTCGTAATATACTGACGCGCCTTGACTGTTTACCTCTCTGTCCGTCCCTCACATGTCCGCCCTCCCGTTGGAAGCCTTTCGCGATAGCTACCGCGAGCTGATCGCTTTTGTTGCGCGCCGCACCGGCAGCCGCCAGTCGGCGCAGGACATCGTGCATGACGCCTGGCTGCGCGTGGTGGAGGCAGGGCCGGCGGCGCAGACCAGCCACCCGGCCCCCCGTGCCTATCTGTACACGGTGGCTGAGCACCTGGTGGTCGACCACCTGCGCCGGGCCGCCCGCACCTCGGAGCGTTTTGATGCCTCGGCCAGCCAGAACCCCGCGCTGTTCCAGGCGATGAGCCCGGATGTGGCGGAGGCCTGCTTGCAACGCGAGGCCCTGGTGGCGGTCGATGCCGCGATTGCCGCCTTGCCTGAGCGCTGTCGCAGCATGTTTCTGGCCGACCGGCTCGATGGCGAATCCCAGATGGCGATTGCGGCGGCGCATGGCGTGTCCGTCAAGACGGTGGAGCGCGAGATCATGCGCGCCATGGATGCGATTGAAGCGGCCCTGCACGAATGGCGTGGTGACGCGACCGTGCAGACCCTGCCGCGCAAAGGCCGGCGCCGGGCGCTATCGGCCTTGCTGGGCGTAGCCGGCCTGGGTGCCAGCGGCAGCCTGGCTTGGCGCCTGTACCAAAGCCAGGTGGTCACCTGGCAGATGCAGCTGGGTACTGCTACCGGCCGCCAGCTGACCCAGCCGCTGCCCGATGGCGGCAGCATCGCCCTGGATGCGCAGACCCGCCTGGATGTGCGCTACTACGGCACGCGCCGCTATGTGCAGATGCACCATGGCGCGGCCTTCTTCAATGTGGCGCGCAATGCCGATGCACCCTTTATCGTCGATGCCGGCCCGGTCCGCATCACCGTGCTCGGTACCCGCTTTGAGGTGGCCCTCGATGCCCAGGGGGGCGTGCGGGTGGCCGTGGAAGAGGGCCGGGTGCGCGTGCAGCAGCGCGGCAGCGATGGCGATACAACCGATGCCGGCGAGGGCTGGGAGCTGACCGACCGCCAGACCCTGGATTGGCAGCAGGGCCAAACGCCCCGGCGCGACTCCAGCCCGGACGAGGTGGCGGCCTGGCGCAACGGCTGGCTGGACTTCCGCCACGAACCGCTGGGCCTGGCGGTGCAGCGGCTGGCGCGCTACAGCCCAGTGCCTATGCAGGTGACAGCGGATGCCGAACACCTCAGCATTTTTGGCCGGGTACGCATTGCCGATGCCCGTGGCTGGTTGCAGCTGCTGCCGCGCAGCCTGCCGGTGGTCGTGCGCGAAGAAGGCCAGGGCGCCGCGCGCCGCATCACCATCGCACGGCGCAAAACGCAGAGTTGAGTGATGGCGCGCATGCACGACTGGCCCACACCCGGCCATTTAAAAAAACTTGCACTGGCGTTGAGGGAAAACTGCGTCTCGTTCGTATTACCTCTTGTGAACCACATGAGGAAAGTACCCAACGCTATGTCGCACCCCTGCAAACGCCACCTGATTGCCCTGGCTATTGCCGCTTTGGCCGGCGCGGCCTCGGCCGCTGATTTTGATATTTCCGCCCAGCCGCTCGACAGCGCGCTGGCCCAGCTGGCACGCCAGGCAGGCCTGCAGCTGATGGCGCCGCCGGCGCTGGTGCAAGGCCGCCCCGGTGCAGCGGTCAAGGGCAGCATGAGCGCCCAGGATGCCGTGCGCCAGCTGCTGCGCAACACCAACCTGGTGGCCCGCATCGAAGGCAGCACCCTGGTCATCGACAACGGCCAGACTGCTGGCGAAGTGGCGCTGAACCCCGTGGTGGTGACGGCCCCCGCGACCCGCGCTGGTGACCGCCCCGAGGCCTATGCCGGTGGCAAGCAGGCACGCGGCAGCCGCATTGGCATGCTGGGCGACCAGGATGTGATGGACACGCCTTTTTCTACCGTGGCCTACACCGCAGAAGCGGTGGCCGACCAGCAGGCGCGCACCTTGGGTGAGGTGCTGGCCAACGACGCTTCGGTGCGCCTGACCACCGCCTCCCAGGGCTTTAGCGAAGACATCCAGGTGCGCGGCTTTGGCATCAGCGGTGGCGATGTGGGCCTCAACGGCCTTTATGGCCTGACCTCGGCCAGCCGGGTGCCCGCCGAAATTCTGGAACGCGCCGAGCTGCTCAAGGGCCCGGGCGCCATGGTGGGCGGCATGCCACCGGGCGGCAGCATTGGCGGCGCCATCAATGTGCAAACCAAGCGTGCCGGTGATGAGCCGCTCAACCGCGTGGGCCTGCAGTACCTGGGCCGTGCGCAGTTTGGCACCAGCGTCGATATCTCGCGCCGTTTTGGCGAGAACCAGGAGTGGGGCGTGCGCGTCAATGGCGCAGCACGCGGTGGCGAGGCCAGCATCCGGGGTGGCGACCAGAAGCTGGGCGTGGGCGCCATTGCGGTCGACTACCGGGGCAGCAAGCTGCGCTGGTCGCTCGATGCCTATGCGCAGCGCGAGGAGCTGGAAGATTTCCGCCCACAGATTGGCTTCAACCCCGCGCTCACCGCCTTGCCCAAGCCGCCCAATGCGCGCGGCAACTGGTTCCCCGACACGGACCTGTCGCTGGACGATAAGGTCATTGCCTCGCGCCTGGAAGTGGATCTGAACGACCAGGTCACCGCCTTTGCTGGCGTCGGTTACCGCAAGGGCAAGGCCCAGCAGATCTTCCCGACCACGACGACGTCGATGAATGCCGCTGGCGACTTCACCGTGCGCAGCAGCTTCTACGACTCGTACAGCGAAACCAGCAGCGCCGATGTGGGCCTGCGTGCCAAATTCGCCACCGCCGGCGTCAAGCATGCGCTGGTGGTGAGTGCCACCGACCTGCGCCAGGAGGCGGGCAATGCCTATATATCGGGCCTGACCACCGCGCCCTCGAACATCTACAACCCTGCGCCCTTGCCGCCCGTTGAAGGCGCGCGCACGGAGCCCAACAAGGCCTCCAAAGCCCACAACTACGGCATTGCGGTGACGGACACCCTGGCCTTTGCCGATGACCGCCTGCTGCTGACCCTGGGCCTGCGCCGCCAGACGGTGGATCTGCGCAACTTCAGCACGGCCACCGGCAACCAGACCAGCAGCTACAAACAGAGCGCCACCACGCCCTTGGTCGGCCTGGTGGTCAAGGCCAGTGACCAGGTCTCGCTGTACAGCAACTACACGGCCGGCCTGTCGCGCGGCGGCACCGCGCCCAATACGGCAGTCAATGCCGGCGAGGTGTTCCCGCCCTTCAAGTCCAAGCAGTACGAAGCGGGGGTGAAGGTGGATTGGGGCCGCTTCATGACCACGGCGAGCCTGTTCCAGATCAGCCGGCCCAACAGCATGACGGACCCGACCACCAACATCTACAGCTTTGATGGTGAGCAGCGCAACCGGGGCCTGGAGCTGGCCGCCTATGGCGAGCTGCAGCGCGGTCTGCGTTTGATGGGCGGTGTCACCTTCAACCGCGCCAAGGTCAGCAAGGCGGCGCAGTACCAGGGCAATGACGCCTATGGCGTGCCCAAGCTCAATGCCAACCTGGGTGCGGACTGGGATGTGCCCGGCGTGCAGGGCCTGGCGCTCAATGGCCGCGTGATCCGCACCGGCTCGGCCTGGGCCAGCAATGCCAACACGCTCAAGCTCTCGGGCTGGACCCGCTTTGATGTGGGCGCGCGCTACCGCACCCAGGTCAGCGGCAAGCCGGTGGTGCTGCGTGCCAATGTTGAGAACCTGACGGGCAAGAACGTGTGGATGATCAGCGGCAACAACTACCTGACCTTGAGCGCGCCGCGCACCGTGGTGCTGTCGGCGACGGTTGATTTTTGAGGCGTGGTTTGCGGGCCTGCGCAGCATGCCCGCAGTATTTTTATCAAAGAGGAGAGAGCATATGTTGAAGAAAACCCTGTCTGCCCTGAGCCTGGCCGTGCTGGCCATGTCCGCCCAAGCCCACCAGATCTGGCTGGAGCCTGCCGGTGCAGACAAAGCTGTGGTGCTGCGCTTTGGCGAGTTTGGCGACAACCTGCGCGAAGCATCGCCTGGCCTGCTCGACAACTTTGGCAAGCCCCAGGGCGTGCTGATCAACGCCAAGGGCGAAGAAAAGGCCGCTGCCGGCAACAAGACCGCCAATGGCTTTGCGCTGCCGTTCACTATCCAGGAAGGCGTGTCCATCGTCGCTGAAGACGCCCACTACCCGCTGTCCAAGTTCAAGCGCGATGGCAAGGATGTCACCAGCTGGTACCACCCTGCAGCACGTCTGGTCACCAGCTTTGCGGCCCAAAAGCCCAAGCTGACCCTGGACCTGACGCCGACTGGCAAAGACGGTGAATTCAAGGCCACCTTCAAGGGCCAGCCGCTGGCCAAGACCCAGGTGGCCGTCGTCACCCAGTCGGGCTGGATGAAAGAAGGCCACACCGATGCGCAAGGTCTGGTGCAGTTCGATCTGCCATGGCAAGGCCAGTACGTCGCCGAGATCAAGCACAACGACCGCAACCCCGGTGAGCGCGCTGGCGAAAAATACGACGGCGTGAGCTATGTGACCTCGGTCACCTATGTGAAGCCCGATGGCGTGGCCCCTGTGGCTGCCGGCCCCGCAGCGGCGCCTAACCCCGCCAAATGACCTCTAGCGCAGTAAGCGGCGCCTGGCGCGCCGCGCTGGCCAAGGCCTGCCAGGTCGGGCCGCTGCTCTCGCGCATCGTCGCTGCCATTGGCGGCGGCTATGTGCTGGGGGCGGTGGCCAGCGTGGCCGTGCTGGCCTTGCCCATGGACAAACCGCAGGCCGTGCTGGCCGGCACCATGGCCAGCTTTCTGGTCTATACCGGCGCGGTGATCTGGGTGTTTGCCGTGCGTTCGGCCACCCGGGCCTGGGTGGGGCTGCTGGTTGCCGCGCTGCCGCTGGTACTGGCCGCCTGGCCGGTGTGGAATGGAGTGAACCCGGCATGACTGCCATCGAGAAAAAAAATAGCAAACCCGGCAAGCCCGCCGCGCGCGGCATCCGCCAGACCATGTCCGACCTGCATATCTGGGCCGGGCTGCTGGTGGGCTGGATTCTGTATGCCATGTTTCTCACCGGCACGGTGAGCTACTTCAAGGAAGAGATATCGCAGTGGATGCGGCCCGAGCTGGCCCACCAGGCGGTGGTGCCCGATCCGGCCGAGGTGGCCCCGCGCATGGCGCTAGAGATGCAGCAGGTGGCGCCTGGCAGCAACCAGTGGAGCCTGGGCATGCCCGATGCGCGCAACAACGTGGTGAGTGCGTTCTGGCGCATTGCCAAGCCCGAGAAGGGCGAGCGCGGCTTTGGCAGCGCGGTCTTTGATCCGCAGACCGGCCACAAGGTGGCCGGCCGCGAGACGGTGGGCGGTGAGTTCTTCTACCGCTTCCATTTTCAGTTCCATTACATGCCGGTGCTCTGGGCCCGCTGGCTGGCCAGTTTCTGCGCCATGTTCATGCTGGTGGCCATCGTCAGCGGCGTGATCACGCACAAAAAGATTTTTATCGACTTCTTCACCTTCCGGGGCGGCAAGGGCCAGCGCTCCTGGCTGGATGCGCACAATGCGCTGTCGGTCTTCGGGCTGCCCTTCCACGCCATGATCACCTACACCGGCCTGGTGACCCTGATGACCATGACCATGCCCTGGGCCAGCACGGCTGCGTTCAAGACCCAGGCCGAGCGCCAGGCCATGCAAAGCGAGATCAGTGCCTTTATCCCCGCCGGCAAACCCAGTGGCGAGGCAGCGCCACTGGCCCCCTTGGGTGATATGGTGCGCCAGGCCCAGCAGCGCTGGGGCGCGGACCGCATCGGCCGCGTCACCGTCAACAACGCGGGCGATGCCTCGGCGCGCGTGATCGTCACCTACGGCGATTTCGAGCGCGTGTCCATCAGCCCCAAATACATGCTGTTCGAGGGCAGCACGGGCAAGCTGCTGGAGGTCAAGGACCAAGTGGGGGCGGCGGCTGAAACGCGGGGCGTGCTGTATGCCCTGCACCTGGGCCGCTTTGGCGATACCACCGTGCGCTGGTTGTACTTCCTGACCAGCCTGGCGGGCACGGCCATGGTGGGCACTGGCCTGGTGATGTGGACCGTCAAGCGCCGCAGCAAATTGCCCAACCCGGATAAACCGTACTTTGGTTTCTGGCTGGTAGAACGGCTGAACATTGCCGCCATTGCCGGCCTGAGCATCGCCATGGCCGCCATGCTCTGGGCCAACCGCCTGCTGCCGCTGGGCATGGAAAAACGCAGCGACTGGGAGATCCACTGGTTCTTTATCCTCTGGGGCGCCAGCCTCGTCTGGGCCATGCTGCGCCCGGCCAAGCGCGCCTGGGTGGAGCTGCTCTGGGCCGGCTGCGCGGCGCTGGCCTTGCTGCCGCTCGTCAATGTGCTGACCACCGACCGGCCCCTGTGGCGCAGTGCCATCGAGGGCGACTGGGTGTTCACCGGGCTGGAGCTGAGCTTGTTGGCGCTGGCGGCGCTGCATGCCTGGCTGGCGCTGCGTACCTGGCGCCACAAGCCCAAGCTCAAGCCGCAGCGCCAGGTGGCACCCCGGCCAGCGGCTGCGCCGCGTGCGGCAGATGCCGACGCGGTGGCCGCCAGCTCAGCCATCCCAGCCGATCTGCAGGAGGCCCGGCCATGAACCACCTTGCCATTCAGCTGCTGTCGCTGCCCGCGTTTGCATTGCTGGCACTGGCCATGGACCGCCACCAGCTCGACCTGTTTGGCCGCGAGCTGCCACCCGGCCAAACCCGGGGCCTGCGCCTGGCCGGCTGGCTGGCATTGCTGGCCTCGCTGGCCATTGCCGTGGGGCTCAAGGGCTGGTCGCTGGGGCTGGTGACCTGGTGCGGCCATATCTCGCTCAGCGCGGCCATCGTGATCCTGTCGATGATGGCTTGGGAACAGCGCAAATCTGTAAAAAAGTGAGACGCCAGGCGGGTCAGAGGCCCGTCTTGCATCATTTCGTCTTGGACCCTGCCTACAATCTCTGAAGCCGTGCTTGATAAACACATATAGCCGGTAACTAACAGATTGAACGGAAGGGGAGGCGGTTTGTCACGTGTCTTAGCAACCGAAGCCGAGGTGGTGGCGCTGTCACCGGATGCCTCTTCCACCAAGGCGGCGCAAGGGTTGAAGAACCCCAGCAAATGGCCGACTCTGGGCTGCAACGCAACAGCAGCCTGGGGCGAATGCCAGGGCAGCGGCTCCAAGCCCTACCAGACCCAGGTGGACCTGAGTGGGCCGTCGTTCAAGTGCTCTTGCCCGAGCCGAAAATTCCCCTGCAAGCATGGCCTGGCGCTGATGCTGCTGCGTGCGGCCGGCCAGGTGGCCGACAACGCCGAGCCACCCGCCTGGGTCAGCGCCTGGCTGGACGGCCGCGCTGAAAAAGCCGAGAAAAAAGAAGCCAAGGCCGCCGCCATTGCCGCTGCGCCCCCAGCCGATCCTGAGGTGCTGGCCAAGCAACAAGCCAAGCGCGACGACAAGCGCTGGGACAAGGCAGACGCCGGCATGCAGGAGCTGCAACTGTGGATGCAGGACATGGTTCGCAACGGCCTGGCCAACCTCTCGGGCGGTCAACAGGCCCGCCAGCACTGGAACACCATGGCTGCGCGCATGGTCGACGCGCAGGCCAGCGGCATGGCCGCCCGCATCAAAGAAGCCTGGGAGCAGGTGGACAGCCACCCGCAGTGGTCACGTGATCTCTTGGTGCAGCTGGGCCACTGGCAATTGCTGGCCGATGCGGTGGCGCGCCGCGATGCCCTGAGCGCCGAGACCCGTGCCGATGTGATGGCCGCCTTGGGCTGGCCGCTGGACAAGGCCGAGGTGCAAGCCCGGGGCCAGGCCCTGGCCGATGACTGGCGGGTGGTGGGCCTGCGCCAGATCGAGCGCGAAGGCCGTTTGCTGGAACGCCGCGTATGGCTGCAAGGCCAGCACAGCGGGCGCATTGCCTGGCTGCTCGATTATGCGCAGGGCGGGCGCGGTTTTGAGACGGCCTGGGTGCCGGCGCAAAGCTACCGGGGCAGCCTGCACTTCTACCCCGGCCAAGCGCCTTTGCGTGCCATTGCTGCGGCCGATGTCCAGCTGCTGGCGCCGGGCACAGGCGGCAGCTTGAACCCCGCTTTGTGGAGCGATGTGCTGCTGCAGCTGAGCCAGCGCATTGCCGCCAACCCCTTGCAGCCGGTGCAGCCGCTGTGGTGCGGCCAGGCGCGTTTGCAAATCAGCGATGGCCAGTGGTATGCCGTGTGGCCGCAGCAAGCCCAGGCAGCGGCCCTGGTGCCGCTGGCCGTGGATGACGACCAGGCCTGGCAATTGCAGGCGCTGGGCGGCGGTGCGCCGATGGCGCTGTTTGGCGAATGGGAAAGCAGCCCACAGCAAGGGCGCTGGCGCCTGCTCAGTGCCTGGCAGCAGCCGGGCGGCGAGGCGCCATGGACGAATATCTGGCAGAACCGGGGTGACGTGCAGTGAGCCAAGCAAATCTATGGGCTGCGCTGCAGCAATCGGCGCTGGTCGGCGTGGAGCGGCTGGCGGTGCCTGCCATCTTTAGCCAGGGCATGGACAGCAACGCGCCCGCCAGCCAGCAGGCCCTGCAAGCAGCCTTGCTGCAGCCAGCGGATTCCAAGGCCGTGCAGGTGCTGCGCGCCACCGCTGTCGCGGCGGTGTTGGAGCGTGCCGGCTGGCAACCCGGTGCAGCGCAGCCGCAGCGGGCAGCAGCAACCATTGCTGCTTCTGTGCCGCCACCCGCAGAAGAATCACGCCCCGCGCCGCAGGGCGAGCCCTTGCTAGGCCTGCTGGGCGAGGTGCTGCAGGGCAATGCGCCCGAGCTGTTGGCGCTGGCCTTGGCCAGCCTGGATGAGGCCGGCCAGCGCCTGCCTTACCCGCTGCTGGTAGCCGCATTGCACCAAGGCCGCCAATCGGTGGAGCTGCGCCAGTGGCTGACGCCGGTGCTGGGCGAGCGCGGCCGCTGGTTGGCGGCGCAGAACCCGCAATGGGCCTATGCCCATGGCGTGCAAGAGACGGCCGATGCCGAACAAATCTGGCAAGAGGGCTCGCTGGAGCAGCGCGTGGCCTTGCTGGCCCAGCAGCGCGCTAATGATCCGGCAGGGGCCCGCGCCCGTTTGGAAGCCAGCCTCAAGGAGCTGAGCGCCCGCGAGCGTGCGCCCATGGTGCAAAGCATGGCGCGCGGCCTGTCAGCCGATGACGAGGCCTTGCTGGAAAAGCTGCTGGGCGACCGCAGCAAGGACGTGCGCGAATCGGCAGCCAGCCTGCTCTCCTGCCTGCCGCAAAGCCCGCACAGCCAGCGCATGGGCGCCTGGCTGCAGGCCATGCTGAGCCGGGATGCCAAGGGCGAATGGCAGATTGATCCGCCCGAGGAAGGCAATAAAGATTGGGAGCGTGACGGCATTACCTTGCAGCCGCCGGCTTATATCAAGGGCCAGCGCGCCTGGTGGCTGCA
This sequence comes from Comamonas sp. BIGb0152, assembly GCF_024809975.1. Taxonomy (GTDB): domain Bacteria; phylum Pseudomonadota; class Gammaproteobacteria; order Burkholderiales; family Burkholderiaceae_C; genus Comamonas. The sequence goes on along the minus strand of NZ_JANUDY010000003.1, from coordinate 96,964 downwards.
GCAGCTGGTGGCGCTGACGCCGCTCGATTTTTGGCAGCAGCAACTGGGCAAGACACCCGAGCAGCTGTGGGAATGGAGCCGCCGCAGCGACTGGAAAACGGCCCTGCGCCAGGGCTGGTTGGCGGCGCTGCGCGCCCAGCGCGATGTGCGCTGGCTGCCACTGCTGCAAAGCATGGAGAGCGACTCGCGCAGCAGTGATTTGCTGCCCTTGTTGATGGGCGAGCTCAGCGCTGCGGAGCGCGAAACCCAGTGGCTGGCGCAGCTGCAGGCCAAGCGGGGCAAGAGCACTTTTATCGACGCCATCCAGCGCATCGACGAGGCCATGGGGCCCACAGACTTGCTGTCGCCTGCGATATCAAGCTGGTTGCTCGAAGCCTTGCTGGGCACTTTGCAGGCGCGCCAGCCTGCGGGCAACTGGCACAGCTGGCAGGCCGACCAGGCGATCTTGGCCTGCGCGCGCCGCTTGCAGACCTCTGATCTGCAGCGCTTTGCGCAGCTGTGGCGTGCACCACGCGCTGCAGCGCCTGCCGAGGCTGAACCTGCCGAGGACGCTGACGCGCTGCTGGTGCCCGAGGGTGCCACCGAGGCGGAAGCCGCCAAGCTCAAGCAGGAGCAGCAAGCGCGCCTGGAGCGCTCGCGCCTGCGCCCCTGGGACGACGCGCAAGTGCTCGCCCAACTCAACCGCATTGTCGATCTGCGCCTGGCGCTGCACGCGGCCCGGCCCGCCTGATGGCGCCCCACCACCGAACCTTTTGATCTCTACCGGAAGCACACCATGAGCCACGTACTACGCCAGCATGCCGAGCAGCAATTTGCCGAAGAACTGGATGCCTTGCAAAAGGCCGATGACCGCCCGCGCCCGCCCAACTGGAAGCTCTCGCCCTGGGCGGTGCTGCAGTACCTGATGGGCGGCACGCTGAGCAATGGTTTTGCCGTGAGCGCCAAGTACATCGGCAGCCCACGCCTGATGGAGATCGCGGTATCGACCCTGGCCACCGACCGCGCACTGCTGCTGTACGGCGTGCCTGGCACGGCCAAGTCCTGGGTGTCCGAGCACCTGGCAGCGGCCGTGAGTGGCGACTCGACCATGCTGATCCAGGGCACGGCCGGCACCAGCGAAGAGCAGCTGCGCTATGGCTGGAATTACGCGCAACTGCTGGCCCATGGCCCCTCGGAAAAAGCGCTGGTGCCCAGCCCCTTGGTGCATGCGATGAAGCTGGGCAAGATCGCCCGCATCGAAGAGCTGACCCGCATCCCCGCCGATGTGCAGGACAGCCTGATCACCGTGCTGTCGGAAAAAACCCTGCCGGTGCCCGAGCTGTCTACCGAGTTCCAGGCGGTGGCCGGCTTCTCGGTGATTGCCACGGCCAATAACCGCGACAAGGGCGTCAATGAGCTGTCGAGCGCGTTGAAGCGCCGCTTTAACACCGTGGTGCTGCCCGTGCCCGCATCGCAGGACGAGGAGGTGAAGATCGTCACCAAGCGCGTGGGCGAGCAAAGCCGTGCGCTGCAGCTGCCCGCCGAGGCACCGGCGCTGGAGGAAGTACGCCGCGTGGTGCAGATCTTCCGCGAGCTGCGCAATGGCCAGACCGAAGACGGCAAGACCGTGCGCATCAAGTCGCCCAGCTCGACCTTGTCGACGGCAGAGGCGATCTCGGTGATCAACAGCGGCATGGCACTGGCTGGCCATTTTGGCGATGGCGTGTTGCGCGCCCACGATGTCGCCTCGGGCCTGCTAGGCGCCGTCATCAAGGACCCGGTGCAGGACAGTGTGGTCTGGAAGGAATACCTGGAGACCGTGGTCAAAGAACGTGCAGAGTGGAAAGACCTGTACCGCGCCTGCCGCGAACAAATCTAAGCCTTTGGCGCCGTTCTTTTTCTGCCCCTGACACTGCTGACCGAGCCCATGGCCACTTCTGCTGACAACGTCCATTTCTTTGGCATTCGCCACCACGGCCCGGGCTGCGCGCGCAGCCTGCTGCAAGCGCTGGCGCAGCTGCAGCCCGACTGCCTGTTGGTGGAAGGCCCGCCCGAGGGCGAGGCCTTGCTGCCCCTGTTGCGCAGTGCTGAGCTGCGCCCGCCCGTCGCCATGCTGGTGTACATGCAAGACGAGCCCAGCCAGGCGGCGTTCTACCCCTTTGCCGAGTTCTCGCCCGAGTGGCAGGCACTGCAATGGGCGAGCGCGCAGGGCGTGGTAACGCGCTTTATCGACCTGCCTCAGACCCATGCCATGGCCCAGGATTGGGCGCGGCGCCAGGCGCTGATAAAGCCTGAACCCGCGCAAGAAGTGGAAGGGGACATGGAGGGCGAAGAGGGCGAGGATTTGGAAGATGCGGATGGTGCTGCGGTGCAAGGCGAGGCCGCTGAGACCGGCGCCGATAGCGCGCAAGTTGCCGTTGCCGATGATGGCGACCTGGGCGATCTGGCCGCCGATGATCAGCAGCCCATCCGTGATCCGCTCGACTGGCTGGCCCTTGCGGCCGGCTTTGAAGATGGCGAAAGCTGGTGGAACCGCCTGGTGGAAGAGCGCGGCGACAGCGAAGCGCTGTTTACCAGCATCAACGAAGCGATGACGGCGGTGCGCAGCGAGCTGGGTGATGAGGGCGAGGCAAGGCGCGGGCGGCACTATGTGCTGCGCGAGGCCCAGCGCGAGGCGCATATGCGCCAGTGCATCCGCGACGCCGTGAAGGCCGGTCACCAGCGCATTGCGGTGGTCTGCGGCGCCTGGCATGTGCCAGCTTTGCAGCAAAACACCACCGCCAAGGCCGACAGCGCCGTGCTCAAGGGTTTGCCCAAGGCCAAGGTGTTGGCCACCTGGGCGCCGTGGACTTACCGCAACCTGGCCAGCCGCAGCGGCTATGGCGCAGGGGTTACATCGCCGGGTTGGTACCAGCATCTGTGGCAGTGCTACCGGGCCGATGCTGCCTTGGCTGCGCAAGCGGACGAAGACCGCCCGGCGCCCGCACACATGGCCCGCGATGCCGCCACCTGGCGCACGGCAGGCTGGCTGACCCGCGTGGCACGCCTGCTGCGCGACAAGGACCTGGACTGCTCCAGCGCCCACATCATCGAGGCCACGCGCCTGGCCGAAGGCCTTGCCGCGATGCGTGGCCAGCCGATACCGGGGCTGCAGGAGATCAATGAGGCCATCGTCACGGTGGTCTGCATGGGCGAGACCGCACCGCTGACCTTGATTGACGACGAACTTACCGTCGGCCATGTGCTGGGCACGGTGCCGGCCGATGTGCCGCAGGTGCCGCTGCAGCGCGATATTGAACAGCAGCAAAAATCGCTGCGCATGAAGCCCGAGGCGGCCAGCAAGCTGCTGGCGCTGGATTTGCGCAAGGAGACCGACCTGGCGCGCAGCCATTTTCTGCACCGCCTGCGCTTGTTGGGCATTGGCTGGGGCACGCGCGCCGCCGATGCGCAGCGCAACCGGGGCACCTTTCGCGAAAGCTGGCAGATGCAGTGGGAGCCCGAGCTGGCCGTGCGCATCATCGAGGCCAGCGTGCATGGCGCCACCGTGGCGCAGGCCGCGACGGCGCGGCTGCGGGCCAGCCTGTCGCCCGATACGCCCTTGCCCGAGATAGCGCAGGCGATTGACGACGCACTGCTGGCCAATTTGCCGCAACTGGTCGAATCGCTGATTGCCACCTTGGCCGAGCGTGCCGCCACCACCGGCGATGTGGCCCAGCTGCTGCAGGCGCTGCCGCCGCTGGCCAATGTGTACCGCTACGGCAGCGTGCGCCAGACCGATACGGCCCTGCTGGCCACGGTCATCGATTTGCTGCTGCTGCGCGCCGCCATTGGCCTGCCAGTGGCCTGCATGGCCATGGACGAAGACGCCGCCAACGCCATGAAGGGCAAGGTGCTGGCCGCGCATGAGGCACTGCGCCTGCGCGGCGACGATGCCCAGGCCCAGGCTGCTGTGGATGCCTGGCGCGCAGCGCTGCGCAGCCTGGCCATGGGCGATGCCGCTGCCGCCTTGCTGCGCGGCATGGCCTGCCGGTTGCTGCTCGACGCGCATCTGCTGGAGAGCACCGAGGTGGTGCTGCAGTTCAACCGCAACCTGTCCTTGGGCGCGGCGCCGCTGGATGTCGCCGCCTGGCTGGATGGTTTTTTGAACCAGCAGGCGCTGGTGCTGCTGCACGACGAAGCGATCTGGGGCGCTGTGGACGCCTGGCTGGCCGGGCTGGGCGAGCTGCAGTTTGCGCAGATTCTGCCGCTGGTGCGGCGCAGCTTTGCCAACTTCAGCAAGCATGAGCGCCAGGGCCTGGGTGAGAAAGCCAGGCGCGCGCCGGTGGCGGGCGGTGCGGCCCCTGCCGCTGCGCTGCCGGCAGGCGACGAGGATGCGCCCTGGGACGAGGCGCGTGCCGTGCTGGCGCTGCCCCTGCTCAATACGATGCTGGGCCTGGACCTGCCGGCCGAGCTGCTGGCGCAGATTTCGCCGGCCGTGACACCCACCAAAGACGCCCAAACCCTGGAGTGATGACGATGACCAATGCCGCCCATCCCGCGCCAGGCCTGGCGCAAGACGACACCCAAACCCTGCCGCCCGACGAGGCAGACGCACTGCAGCCAACGACACGCCTGCAGCGCTGGCGCATGGTGCTGGGCAGCCCGGCCGATGCCAGCTGTGGGACGGTGGGCGGGCGCCTGCAGGAGATGGACCAGGCGCTGGCCGCGCTCTACGAGGGCGACAGCCAGCTGGGCGCGCGCAAGGGCGGCCGGGGCAATTCTTCGCCCTCGGTATCGCGCTGGCTGGGCGATATCCGCAAGTACTTTCCCAGCCAGGTAGTGCAGGTGATGCAGCGCGACGCGATGGAGCGGCTGCAGCTGCGCGAGTTGTTGCTGCAGCCCGAGATGCTGGAGAACGTGCAACCCGATGTGCACCTGGTGGCCAATTTGATTTCGCTGGGCTCCGTCATCCCGCAAAACACCAAGGCCACGGCACGACTGGTGGTGCGCAAGGTGGTGGACGAGTTGATGAAAAAGCTCGAAGAGCCCATGCGCAGCGCCGTGGCCGGCGCGCTGGACCGCAGCCAGCGCAACCGCCGCCCGCGCCATGCCGAGATCGACTGGAACCGCACGATACGCGCCAACCTGCGCCACTGGCAGCCCGAGTACCAAACCGTCGTCCCCGAAACCTTGATCGGCTACGGCCGCAAGGCGCGCCGCCCGCAGCGCGAGGTGATTCTGTGCATCGACCAAAGCGGCTCCATGGCCAATTCGGTGGTCTACTCCAGCATCTTTGGCGCGGTGATGGCCAGCCTGCCTGCCGTAGCGACCAAGCTGGTGGTATTTGACACGGCGGTGGTGGACCTGACCGACAAGCTCGACGATCCGGTGGATGTGCTGTTTGGCGTGCAGCTGGGCGGCGGCACCGACATCAATGGCGCCGTGGGTTACTGCCAGAGCCTGATCAGCGAGCCGCGCAACACCATCCTGGTGCTGATCTCGGACCTGTACGAGGGGGGCGTGGAATCGGGCCTGCTGCGCCGCGCCAACGAGCTGGTGGAATCGGGCGTGCAGTTCATCACCCTGCTGGCGCTGAGCGACGAGGGCGCCCCCGCCTACGATGCCGCGCTGGCCGCCAAGCTAGCGGCCTTGGGTGTGCCATCTTTTGCCTGCACACTCGATGCCTTCCCGCAGCTGATGGCTGCGGCCATTCGCCGCGATGATGTGGCGGCCTGGGCGGCGACCCAGGGCTTCAAGACCAGCCAATAAGGGCCAAAAAAAGCCCTGCGGTGCAGGGCGGTTGGAGCAAATCAGAAGGGCTGAGGCCGAGGCTTAGCGGCCCAAAGAATCGGGCAGCGGAAAGCCGGTGATGCGCTTGGCACGCGGTGGCGCATAGGTGCGCACCTTGGAGGTCTTCAGGCCCAGGCGCACCAGCGATTCGGCAATGGTCACCGCTGCGGCCACGCCATCCACCACGGGTACGCCGGTGCGACTGCGTACTTTGTCTTCCAGCTCGGCCATGCCGCCGCAGCCCAGGCAGATCACCTCGGCATGGTCTTCTTCCACCGCCTTGGCCGCCTGCTGCACGATGGCGTCGACGGCGCGCTCGGGCTGGCTCTCCAGCTCCAGCACAGCCATGCCGCTGGCGCGCACCGAGGCGCAGCGGGCATCCAGCCCGGCCAGTTTGAGCCGGTCCTCGATCAAAGGCACAGCCCGGTCCAGGGTGGTGATCACCGCGTATTTGTGGCCCAAGAACATGGCGGTCGATGCCGCTGCTTCGGTGATGTCCACGACAGGCACTTCCAGCAGTTCTTGCAGGCCTTCGCGGCCATGCTCACCGTAGCCGGCCTGGATGACGGCGTCAAACGGCTGGTCATAGCGCATGACCGCATCCATCACGCCCACGGCGCAGAGGTAGCTTTCAAAATTGCCCTCCACCGATTCGGCGCCAAAGCGTGGGGTCAGGGCCACGATCTCGGTGCCTGGCGATGCCGCCCGGCGCGCCTGGGCGCCGATGGCCTCGGTCATGCTCTCGGTGGTGTTGACGTTCACGATCAGAATGCGCATGCAAAAAACTCCGTCTCAATGTTGGGCATGGTTGACGGCAATGGCCTCACCGTCCTGGTCTTCATAGTGCTGGCCCTTGGGCGTCAGCAGCCAGTAGAACAGACCGCCAAGCCCCGCCGCAATAAACCAGGAAAAGTGCGACACCGACTCCAGCGCCGGCAGGAAGGCGAACAGCAGCGCGATCAGGGCCGAGGGCACCAGGGCCTGGATGGCGCGGCGGTTGACGCCGTTTTGGTAATGGTAAGGGCCGTCGCGGTCATCGCTGTAGAGCGCAGGCACATGCACGCGCGCCTTGCGGATCAGCCAGTAGTCGGCCATCACGATGCCAAACAGCGGGCCCAGGAAGGAGCCCAGGCCGCCCAGGAAATACAGAATCACCAGCGGTGAATCGTAGAGGTTCCAGGGCAGGATCACAAAGCCGAGGATGGCGCTGACGAGGGCCGCGCGGCGGAAGTTGAGCTGGCGCGGCAGCAGGTTGGCCAGCGCCAGCGCCGGGGCCACAAAGTTGGCCATCAGGTTCACGGCGATGGTCAGGATCAGCAGCGACAGACTGGCCAGCACCAGCAGCGGCTTGTTCGGAATCTTCTCGACGATGTCGGTGGGGCTGAGGATCAGGGTGCCATCGATGGCCAGCTGGCCGCCGGTCAGAACGACGACGATCAGGCCAAAGATCAGCATGTTGATGGGGATGCCCCAGAAGTTGCCCTTGACCACGGCGCTGCGCGAGGTGGCACCCCGGGTGAAGTCACAGAAGTTGAGTACAAAGGTGCCATAGATGGCGACCCACAGTGAGGCCGCACCCATGATCTGCACCCACATTGCCGCGCCCGTGCTGGGCTTGGGGGCCGTCCACTGGATCTTGCCGCCCGAGCTGTAGAGCACCCAGCCGGCCAGTGCGATAAAGGTCACCAAAATCACCGGCCCGGCAAAGGCCTCGTACTTGCGGATGCTCTCCATGCCCCAGCAGGCAATCATGGTCTGCACCACCCACAGCAGGCTAAAGCTGATCCAGCCGAGCACCGGCAGGCCCAGCACCTGGTGCGCGAGCAGGGCTTGCAAGCTGGGGAACAGGGTGATCAAGAGCACATCGAGCACCTTGGAGGCCAGGTAGGTCTGGATGCCAAACCAGGCAATCGCCACACCGCCTCGGATCAAGGCCGGGATCTGCGCGCCCCGGGTGCCAAAGCTGATGCGGCTCATCACCGGAAAAGGCACGCCCGTCTTGGGGCCCATGAAGCCCGACAAGGTCAGCAGCACAAACAACAGTGCGGCGCCCATCATCAGCGCCGTCAGAATCTGCCAGCCGCCCAGGCCCAGCGCAAACAGACCGATGGCAAAGGCGTAGTTGCCCAGGCTGTGCACATCATTAGCCCAGAGCGTGAACAGGCTGTACGCGCCCCAGGAACGGCTGTCTTTCTTGGTGGGGGCCAGATCCTTGTTGTAGAGCGAAGGGCACACACCGGCCGGTAAATCGCCAGCCTCTGCGGGCCGCTGCTGGGCCGGGTTGAAGGCAAAGCCTGCGTTCTGGTCTGCTGCAAGATCGGTCATTGACATCCTCAGATTTGTCTCGCCATGGACACGCTCAACAGGCCTCAATGGCGCTGTTTTGTGTGCGGATATGCATACATTAAGTGTATACAAAGTGACCAAAAATGAACTAGGGCCAACCCTGGGTTGGTTCACATCCGCCGCAAAGTTGTGCAAGCTGAAGATAAACCACAGAGGACAGTCCCAATCAAATTGCCTCTTATGGTAGATTTAAACTATCTATCACCATTTTGCGATTGGAACTCGCATGTCCGGAAAGCCAGCAGCCCGCATCGATGACAAAGTCAAATACGCACGTGTCGTCACCGGCTCACGGACAGTCCTGATCGGCACCCAGGGCGGGGTGGCATGCTCGGTCTGCCCCGGCGGCAAGGCAGAGAGCAAAGAGGATGGCAAAGGGGTCGGCAACCCTGTTAATGCGCAGCTAGGCGCCAAGGTCTTGTCCGGGTCTTCTGACCTGGACTTTGCTTTGCCCGGCGCCATGCCTTTGGTCTGGCAGCGCCAGTACAGCAGCTACGTCAATGCGGAGCATGGCGGGCACTGCGGAGTGCTGGGTTATGGCTGGGGTTTGCCGATGGAGCTGCGCATCAAGGTGGAGGCAAGCGCCACTTTGCTGCATGACAGCCAAGGCCGCACGATCACCTTTGATGCGCTTTCCGCTGGGGAGTCCATCTATAGCCCCAGCGAAGATATCTGGCTGCTGCGCTCGGGCACGCATCCGGGCAATTTGTCTAACGATCTGGCCTCCATGACGGGAGCTGCCAAGTTTACCGAACCCGGTGCAGCAGATAGTTTTGAAGCCCCGCCGCCGCGCAGCCAGCAAGCGCCTTTGTGGTGGCGCGGGCGCTTCTCTTGGATCCGGCGCGATATGGCCTGCGGCGATTTGCTGATCCTGGCGGCGAACGGCAGCGGCGACACGATTTGGGTGTTTGCTCCCGCCAACTGGCAGGCGATTGAAGCGGCGCGCAAGGCGATAAAGGAGCAACTTGCCGCTGGCAAGTCGGTCACGGTGACCGAGCCGGAGGTCGATTCAAACTGGATCCTGCTGGGCAAGGTAGACCGCCTGGGCCGCTCCCAGCGCTACCACTGGTCCAAAGTTTTGGGTCAGGAGCGCATCACCGCGATCGACGATGGCGTGAGCCGGGGCTACCAGCTGCACTACACGCAGGCGATTGCGGCGCAGGATGCCCAACACTTTCACCATAAAGACGCTGATGAAGAACAGCACTTCTTCTGGCAAGCCGACAGCGGTGTGCGCCTGTCAAAGGTGGATCTGCGCCGCGACCCTTCCACCCCCATGTTGCAGACCGAGTCCATCACCTTGGTGCAGTACAGCTACAGCGACCAGGGCGACCTGACCTCCGTCACCAACCGCCACGGCCAAGTGGTGCGCCGCTTTGCCTGGCGCAACCATTTGATGGTCACGCACCAAGAGCGAAGTGGCCCTGAGCACAACTATGCATATGACCGCTATGAGCCAGGTGGCCAAGCAGTTGAGCAGCGTAACCAAGAAGGCTTGGACTACAAGTTTGACTACCAAGAGCTACCAGAGGTGGATGGCCAGCCGAGACGAGCTTGTGTCGTCACTGACAGTCTGGGCCGGGTAGACAAGTACATCTTCCAAGGCGAGGCTGGGCTGGCAAGGCTGGTGGAACATACCCGGCCTGATGGCAGCACCATCAAACGCAAATACAACCAGTACGGCCACCTCACAGAAGTCACCGATCCGCTGGGCCGCAGCGTATATATGGCCGTCAGCCCCATGGGCCAGCTGCTGGCAACGCAGGGCCCCGATGGCTCCCGCAGCAGCCAGCGCTTTGATGACACCAGCAACCTGCTGCAAAGCAGTACCGACGCAGCAGGCCGCACAACGCACTACGAATACGACTTCCACAATCGGATGACGCGGGTGACGCTCTCCGATGGCAGCAGTGAGCAGTACCACTACCCCGACATCACCGGCACCCCCACCGACCTGGCGATCCGCGCCAACGGCGACAAGCCCATCCGCATCACCGATGCCAACGGCCGCGACAAACATATCGCCTACACCCCCACCGGCCAGACCGCCAGCTACACCGACTGCTCGGGCCACAGCACCCATTACGAATACAACCGCTGGGGCCAGACCGAGGCGGTCACCAACGCGCTGGGCGAGCGGGTGGCCTACGAATACAACGAGCAGGACCAACTGCGCTCTGTTTACTACCCCGATGGGAGCACGGAGCACTACCAGTACGACGCCCAGGGCCAGGTGGTGGAAGTCAAAGCGGGGCGCCGAGATGACAGAGAAAGCAAAACTCCAGTCAGCACCACCGCCGCCAGTGTGCGCATGGCCTATGACCTATGGGGCCGCCTTACCAGCCGCAGCCACGCAGGCCAACATCTGGCCTTTGCCTACGATACCGCCGGGCGCCTGACACAGCTCACCAACGAGAACGGCGAACACACCCGCTTTGCTTGGGATGTAATGGACCGGCTCAGCCAGGAGACCGGCTTTGATGCGCGGGTGCAAAGCTACCAATACGATGCCGCTGGCCAGCTTACGCAGTCCGCAGACGGCTGGGCTGCAGAGCAAAGCTTGGCTACGCACATCAGCCACTACGAATGGACAGTGACTGGCCAACTCGCCGCCCGCCATCTGCCAGCGACGAACTTGTTGCCAGCTACGACGCAGCGGTATGAATGGGGCAAAGTAGGCGAGCTGCTGCAAGCAAGCGTGTTGCACCAAAGAGAAAACGACGGCGAAGGCCCAAGCCGCCATCGAGCCCAAGAAGGCATCTTGCAAAGCCAGGCAGTCATCGAACGCGATGCTGCAGGCCGGGTCGTTGGTGAAGTGCAGCGTTTGTACAAAGCTCCAACCTCAACCGCAGACCCAACAAACAACCCCTTCGCCTCTCCCGAGATCGAGTTCGAACACCGCATCACCCACCAGCTTGACTCCCTGGGCAACCGCCAAGGCAGCCAGCTGCAAGGCCTGGGCGAAGTAGGCTATTTGCTCTACGGCGCAGGCCACGTGCACGACATCACCTGGCAAGGCGAGAGCCTCGTCAACTTTGAGCGCGACGCGCTGCACCGAGAGATCCACCGCCAAGTCCTCACTGATATCAATAGCCAAACACCTGGCGAGAACACCGCCAAACCCCTCTACCGCAAGCTCGGCTGGGACGCAGCTGGGCGCATGGAAACCATGCAGTGGCTGGGCCTGGAGCAAGGCAGCGCGCTGGATGACATGCTCTCCATCCCAGGTGCATCCCAAGGCGGTGGCAATACCAGCCGCGTACCGCAAACCCTGCTAGGCGCCATGAGCGCCCGGCAGTACTACTACGACAGCCTGGGCCAGATGGTCGGTATGCGAAGCCATGCCGGCATCAGCCGCTTTGCCTACGACGCAGCGGGGCGCCTGACAGGCGCGCACACGCCCCATGCCGGATCACAGCGCTGGCAGTTTGACCCGGCAGGCAACCGCCTACCCATCGCAGGGCCCGAAACCCGGCCCACCGCAACAGACGCCATCACCGGCCAGCTCAACGAAACCGACCGCCTCAGAGCCCAGCAACGCGCCGCTGCACAAGCCAACCCCATCACCAAAGAGCAACTGCTGCGCAGAGATTTCAATCCCCTCCAAGCTGACCCAGACCCGACTCAAAATCAGCCGCTGCACACCAGCAAACGCTGGGCCGGCAACCGCGTGGCGTATTACGAAAACCAGGAAGACGCGAGCAGCGCAGGGGCAAAGATCCACTACCAATACGACAGCCGGGGCAACCGGGTGCAGAGTTTGGACGAGGCCACTGGCCGCAAGCTGGAGCTGGCGTATGACAGCGGCAATCAATTGGTGCAGGTAGTCGTCACAGAAAACGAAAAACAAACCGCCCAGCAGTATCGCTACGACGCCTTTGGACGGCGACTAGCCAAATACAACATGCCGGCCAACTCAGAATCAGGTGACTTAAGCGAAACAGACTACTTCGGCTGGGATGGCGACCGCCTTATCCACACCGAGCGCTTCAACAGCGCCAACGTCAAAGATGAATCCGGCGCAGCCCAACCCGAAGTCATCCACACCATCTATGAGCCAGGGTCGTTTACCCCACTCATCCAGCTGCGCAGAGCCAGCAAAGCCGAACCAGACCTGGGCGATCAACTGCTCGCCAATACCTCTCCGGGCGTGGTGCAAGACGCCCTGCGCAGCGCCCTGGCAGATATCAAGAACCTCAGCGCCACGCTGCCCCAGAACATCGCCTTTAAGTCCATGTCCAAGGATGTGCAGATCTTTATGCGTGAGCAGCTGCAGGAGTACGAGCAAACGGTGAGCGACCAACGCAAAGAAGCTGCACAAAAAGTCGAGATCCGCCACTACCTCTGCGACCACCTGGGAACGCCCAATGCGTTGATCAGTGAAGACAGCCGGCTGGACTGGGCGGTGCAATTAGACGCCTGGGGCAATGTGCGGGTGGAGCATAACCCGGGTGAGTTGTACCAGCCGATTCGGCTGCCGGGGCAGCATGCGGATGATGAAACTCGATTGCACTACAACAGGCACAGGTATTTCGACGGCAAGATTGGCTCCTACATATCAGATGATCCAATTGGCCTCAAAGGAGGTATTGCAAAAAAAACGTACGCTAATTTTAATCCGCTTCAATTGATTGATGCATTAGGATTAAAGTGGGAGATTGACCCGTACGGCAGAACTCCAGAAAGCCTAGGGCCAGGAATTAACACAATATTTTGCGATGGTGAAACAGCAAAAGTGTATGTGCAAGAGCTAAATCATGAACAATGCCAGTCAATTAAAAAAATGCACCGTTGAACATGAAATGTCTCACCTCGAAGATGCTATAAAAGCCAATGCAGATATATGCAAAGGTAATTCTGGCTCAGTAATTATTATCACGCATAGCAACTTCGATCGATTGAAATCTGAAGAACGAGCTTTTGCCCGAGAAATAGAGTGCCTCGAAAAAGAATCACAAGACTCCGCCCTCTCTGCATGCAAAAGCAGAAGCAATTCGAAGAAGGCCGCTACAGAATGGCAGTTGAAAAATAAGGTTCTAAAAGGAGACTATCCGTGAAATGGTTTTTTGGAATGTTGGCAATTATTCAAGCTGTGAATTCTTATGCATACACGCATCTTGACGTACGTCTAGAAAAATGCACGAAAGATCAAATAATAATTGAACAAGTAATTGCTAATAAATCAGATGAGTCGCTGTTTATCTATGAATTGGCGATGCCATGGTCTTCAGGGGATTTTGGGGTGCATTATAATATTTTTTATAAACAGAGTGGAGCTTATGTCAAAATAAGACAAGATTATTTTACTCAAAATTCCATGGAAATAATCGATTTAAAAAATAAAAAGATAAAAAAATCGATAGATATATCAAGATTTTTCGGGGGAATCCATGAAACTCGCGTAAACAAAGAGCTATTTGTCTACTGGACCTATTATTTAATCAATCAGGACTCGTCATACAAGAAAAAATTTGATGGTTTTTTCATAATCCCCCAAAATTGTGATCAATAAATGGGGCGGTCTCAGATCTGAGGTGCAATAGCAGAACCTCGGGTAATTTGCACAGATGAATGTACAAACACCCACTTGCAACGAAAGCAGCTGTGTTGCGCCTGACGGCGTTGACTGGCAATGGTGTCGATTCCCTGAATACAGTGACAGAAATGCGATCCATTCCTAAAGAGCTTGGCGCTTTTGGGGCCTTGCGCCGCTAAGCGCTGCGCAGCGTTTAGACTGCGGTCTCCCTTGGGGAGTAGCCTGCTTCCGCGCTGGAAGCGTCTTCGTCAACATACTCGGCATTTCTCATGCTGTGGCGCAGACATCCGTTCTTCGGTTGGCGAGACCATCGGCATGCCAGCGCGACTTGGGTCGGGCAGTGTTGGCGTGCCGTTGTGCTCATGCCCGACTGTCCTATAAGAACTCCCGATGAACGCTGCTTCCATCACCCTGTTGGCGCTAGCCATGTCTACCGATGCCTTTGCCGCCGCGATTGGCAAAGGATCAGCCCTTGTCAAACCCCGTTGGTCGGAGGCCTTGCGCACCGGCCTGATCTTTGGCGTGATCGAGGCCATCACGCCGCTGGTGGGCTGGGCGCTGGGCTATGCCGCTGCCGATTATGTGAAGGCCTGGGACCACTGGATTGCCTTTGTGCTGCTCTTGGTGCTGGGCGGGCGCATGGTGCTGGGTGCTTTTAAAAGCGCCGATGAGCCCGAGATGAGTAAACCGGCAAGGCATGGTTTTTGGCTGCTGGTGGCGACCGGCTTTGCCACCAGTATTGATGCGATGGCGGTAGGCGTGGGCCTGGCCTTTTTGGATGTGAATATCGCCGTGGTTGCACTGAGCATCGGCTTTGCCACGTTTGCGATGGTGACCTTGGGCGTCATGGTGGGGCGGTTGCTGAGCCATGTCACCGGCCGCTGGGCCGAGGCGGTGGGCGGCGTGGTGCTGATCGCCATTGGCTCGCTGATTCTGTACGAGCACATGGTTGCGGTGTAAGCCTGAAACCTGCTGCATCCAGCTAGCGGGTAAAGCAGGCCGGGTTAGCCATGCTGTAGGAGGCGATCCACAGGCGCAAAAAAGCCCCGCAGAGCGGGGCTAAATTGAGAGAAGCTAGCGGGCTTGCAATCGATGCGGGTGCCGGATTTTCAGTTCTGGCTCAACCGCTGGCAAGCTGCGCTGGTATCAGAAGCGGGCAGGTGCGCGCTTGCGGTCACGTTCGTCTTCAGGCCATACAGCAAACACTTCAGTCATTTCAGTCCTTTCACCTTTCTGGTGTAGATGGGTGTACAACGGGCCGGGGCGGGCGATTGTTGACAGGGCCTGCATAAAGTTTTGTGAACAACATCCAACAAAACGTACAAATCGGCTTTTTGCGTGGTCTGACACGGCATTGCACCGCGAAATCGCTATGATTTGCCACCGTATTGGATAGGGAGAGCGTAATGGCTGGTGCTGGTTTGTTGATGTTGCTCGATGATATTGCGACCTTGCTCGATGATGTGGCGCTGATGACCAAGACGGCGGCGGGCAAGAGCACGGCCATCCTGGACGATGTGGCCACGCAGACCAAGGTGGCAGTGCAGAAGACGGCGGGTGTGCTGGGCGATGACCTGGCGTTGAACGCTGAGCAGGTCACAGGCGTCAAGGCGAACCGGGAGTTGCCGGTGGTGTGGGCGGTGGCCAAGGGCTCGCTCAAGAACAAGGTCATCTTGGTGCCGGCCGCGCTGCTGATCAGTGCTTTTGCGCCTTGGTTGATCACGCCGCTGTTGATGATTGGTGGCGCTTTTCTGTGTTTTGAAGGGGTGGAGAAGGTGCTCAGCCTGTTCCACAAGCCCAAGCAGGCCCACGATGCCATCAAGGATTCGCAGCAGGCCGAGCAGATGGGCGTGGCGCCTTCGTCTGTGACGGCAGCCAGCGAGAAAAACATGGACCCGGTCGTCTATGAAAAAGCCAAGGTGGCGGGCGCGGTGCGTACCGATTTCATTTTGTCTGCAGAAATCATCGCCATTGCGCTGGGCACGGTGGCCAGCAAGCCGCTGTGGGAGCAGTTTGCGGTGCTGGTGGCGGTGGCACTCGCGATCACGGTCTTTGTCTACGGCCTGGTGGCCGGCATTGTGCGTATGGATGATGTGGGCATGTGGCTGATGCGTAAGACCAGCGCCGCAGCCCAGGCCTTGGGCCGGGGCCTGATTGCTTTTACGCCCTGGTTGATGCGCGGCTTGTCCATTGTGGGCACGGCGGCGATGTTCATGGTGGGCGGCAGCTTGCTGGTGCATGGCATCGGGCCCATCGAGCACTGGATTGAGAGCACCATTACGCCCATGGGTGGCGTGGTGGCCATGCTGGCGCCCACCTTGGTGCATGTGGTGGTGGGTGCAGCCATTGGCGGCCTGGTGGTGCTGGCAGTGGAGACCTGGCACAAGTTGCGCGGCCACTGAGTTGCCACCACCGGCTGATCGCTGCCTGCGGGTGGCGTACAGCATGCCATGCAAGGCGGCCTCGCAACAGCGGGCCGCCTTTTTTCATCGCTTGTTTTGTCGGGTTGATCTGGGTCAGGGCAGCCTGGTCCACATGGGAAGAAGATGCTGAACATGGACGGCAGACACGGGGCCGGTTCCGCAACTTTTCAATCCATGCGAGCAAGATCGCAGCGAGGGCAATGACGATGAAAAAAATGATGTTGGCAGCAGCCGCTGTTTGTGCAATGGCTTCGGGCGCAGCGATGGCGCAAGAAGCACAAAGCCCCTGGCAAGTGCGTGTGCGCGCGGTGCATCTGGACAGCGCAAACAAGGACTCCACCGGCCTGGGTCTGTCGATCAATGACAAGACCATTCCTGAAGTGGACGTGACCTATTTCTTCACGCCCAACATCGCGGCGGAATTGGTGCTGACCTACCCGCAAAAGCATGACCTGCGCTCCAACGGCGCCAAGATCGGCTCGCTCAAGCACCTGCCGCCCAGCCTGCTGGCGCAGTACCACTTCACCAATATGGGTGCCTTCAAGCCCTACCTGGGTGCCGGTGTGAACTACACACGCTTTTCGAACGTGAACTTTGCCCCTGCGGTAGAGGCGGCGCTTGATCCGTCGATCAAGAAGAACAGCTTTGGCCCGGCGCTGCAAATCGGCTTTGACTACATGCTCGACAAGCACTGGTCGATCAACGTGGACGTCAAGAAGGTCTACATCAAGACCGATGTGCGCTCGGCGGGCACCAAGGTGGGCACCTTCAAGGTCGATCCCTGGTTGCTGGGTGTGGGTGTGGGCTACCGTTTCTAAAGCGCTAAAGCCTTGATGCTCCCCATGCTGGGAGCACGATGACAAAGAGCCGCTTGTGGTTGCACAAGCGGCTCTTTTTTGCGTGGCGGGAAATCAGACTTTGGCCAGCGCCTGCTCCAGATCGGCCAGCAAGTCATCGACATGCTCGATACCGACGGACAGGCGCACCATGCCTTCGCTCACGCCAGCTTTTTCCAGCTCGGCGCTGTCGAGCTGGCGGTGCGTGGTCGATGCCGGGTGCGTGGCCAGCGATTTGGCATCGCCAATATTGACCAGGCGGGTGAACAGCTGCAGCGCATCCAGAAAACGGGCGCCGGCGGCGCGGCCTTCGCCATCGGCAGCGTTCAGGCTGAAGGACAGAATGCCTGAGGCGCGGCCGCCGGATTGCTTTTGCAGGATGGCATGGTCCGGGTGGTCGGGCAGGCCCGCGTAGCGCACCCAGGCGACCTTGGGGTGTTTTTGCAGGGTCTCGGCGATTTTCTGCGTGTTCTCGCAGATGCGGTCCATGCGCAGGGCCAGGGTTTCGATGCCTTGCAGAATCTGGAACGAATTTTGCGGTGAAATGGCCGCGCCCATATTGCGCAAGGGCACCACGCGGGCGCGGCCGATGTAGGCGGCAGGGCCTAACGCTTCGGTGTAGACCACGCCGTGGTAGCTCACATCGGGTTCGTTCAGGCGCTTGAAACGCGTCTTGTGCTCCGCCCAGGGGAATTTGCCGCTGTCGACGATGGCGCCGCCCACGCTGGTGCCATGGCCGCCCAGGTATTTGGTGAGCGAATGCACGACGATGTCGGCACCATGCTCGATGGGACGCAGCAGATAGGGCGAGGGCACGGTGTTGTCCACGATCAGCGGCACGCCATGGCGGTGGGCCACATCGGCCAGCGCGCGGATGTCGGTCACATTGCCCAGCGGGTTGCCGATGGATTCGATGAACACGGCCTTGGTCTTGTCATCGATCAGGGTGCCAAAGCTGGCTGGGTCGCGCGGGTCGGCAAAGCGCACCTCAATGCCTTGCTGCGGAAAGGTATGGGCAAACAGGTTGTAGGTGCCGCCATACAAGGTGCTGGCCGAGACGATGTTGTCACCCGCTTCTGCCAAAGTTTGGATGGCGGCGGTGATGGCTGCCATGCCCGATGCCAGGGCCAGCGCGGCCAGGCCGCCTTCGAGTGCCGCCACGCGCTTTTCCAGCACATCGGTGGTGGGGTTCATGATGCGGGTGTAGATATTGCCCGGCACCTTCAGGTCAAACAGGTCGGCGCCATGCTGCGCGCTGTCAAAAGCGTAGGCCACCGTTTGGTAGATGGGCACGGCCGCAGCCTTGGTGCTGGGGTCGGGCGAATAGCCTGCGTGAACGGCCAATGTCTCGATGCGCATGGTGTTGGAATCCTTGTGTGCTTGGCGGGAAAAATGTCTTCCCGTTGTAGCAGTTCTGCCCAAGGAACCAACGATTTTTTGGGTATGAGCTTATGAAGGATCAGAGCCAGGTGTTGACCGCCAACCCGCCCACCACCAGCCAGACAAAAAGCACCAGGGCTAGCAGCAAGGGCTTGATGCCGGCGGCCCGCACCGAGCGCACATGGGTGCTGAGCCCCAGTCCAGCCATGGCCATGGTGAGCAGGGCGTTGTCCCACTGCACGCCGATGGCCAGCGCCTGGGGAGGGATGATGCCCAGCGAATGGACGCCGGCCACCGCGACAAAGCCCAAGGCAAACCAGGGAATGGTGATCTGGCGTGCCTGCACCGGGCCCTTGGCCTGGTCTGCGCCAACGGATGCATCGCCGCCAGGGCGCTTGGCCAGCCACAGCGACAGCACAATCAGAAACGGGGCCAGCATCATCACCCGCACCATCTTGGCCACCACGGCGGTATCGGCTGCGCTGCTGCTGATGGCGCCGCCGGCAGCGACCACTTGCGCCACCTCATGCACGGTCGAGCCTACCCACAGGCCATAGCCGGCCTCGGTCATCTGCAAAGTAGGCACTAGCCATTGGTACAGCACCGGGTAGAGAAAAGTGCCCAAGGTGCCAAAGACGACCACGGTGGCGATGGCGACTGCCACATCGTCCGCCCGGGCCTTGGCCACGGGGGCGGTGGCCAGCACGGCCGCTGCGCCGCAGATGGCACTGCCGGCGCCAACCAGGATGCTGGTGCGCGCATCCAAGCCCAGCCAGCGCTGGCCCAGCCACTGCGCCAGCACAAAGGTGCTGCACAGCATCAGCGCATCGATCAATACGCCGGTGGCGCCGACGGCGGCGATGTCCTGGAAGGTCAGGCGCAGGCCGTACAGGATGATGCCCAGGCGCAGCAGCTGCTGCTTGGACAGGCCCACCCCGGCGGCTGCGGGGGCCTGTACCCAGCCGTACACGGTATTGCCCACCAGCATGCCAATGACGATGGCCAGGGTCAGCGCGCTCAGGCCATGGCTGGCAAACCAGGGCAGGGCCGCCAATTCGCTGGCCAGCCAGGCGATGGCGGCGCAGAGCAGCAGGCCGGGTACCAGGCGTTTGAGGCGTGCTAACCAGGGGCCGCTATGCAGCAGGGGCAGGGGAAATAGATGGGCGAGTGACATGGGGCATTCCAAGGCCTTGCAACAAGCCAGGGGTGGCGCGTGGCAGTGGCGATATGGCGTCACTATAGAAATTATTCTTATATCTGTATAACTAATTGTTTGATTATGATCTATCTATAAAATAGGTAGATAATTTTCCATCAACCCATACCAGGCTTTGCCGCCTCGCCATGCTCCATCTCAGTTTGCGCCAGTGGGAAGTCTTCTGTGCCATCGCCCGCAGTGGCAGCACGGTAGCGGCAGCGCAGGCTGTCGGCCTGTCGCAATCGGCCGTCAGCGCTGCCTTGCACCAGCTGGAGGCGGGCCTGGGTGCGCAGCTGTTTGCGCGCAGCGGCAAGCGCCTGGTGCTCAACGATCTGGGCCGCAGCCTCTGGCCCGAGGCCCAAGCGCTGCTGGAGCAAGCCTGGCGCCTGGAGCAGGCCACCCAGCACACGGAGCCCTCGGCGCCCGTGGTGCTGCGGCTGGCGGCCAGCACCACCATTGCCAACCATGTGCTGCCTGCCATCCTGGCGGACTTTATGCAGCGCTATGCCCAGGTGCGCTTTGAGGTGGTGATTGGCAATACCCGGGAGGTGGCCCAGGCGGTGGGCGAGGCCAGCGTGGACCTGGGCTTTATCGAAGGGGTGAGCCACTGGCCGGCGCTGGAGGCGCAGCCTTGGCGGGAGGACGAGCTGGTGCTGATCGCAGCGCCCAGTCATGCGCTGGTGGTCTTAGCAGGCCTCAGCCCCGTCACCCCCCAGCATCTGGCCGCTTGCCGCTGGCTGCTGCGCGAAGAGGGCTCTGGCACGCGCGAGGCGGTGGAATTCACCGTCCTCTCGCAGCTGCAGGCGTGGCCCGTTGCCGCCGTACTGGGGAGTTCTGAAGCCATCTGCACGGCCGTGGCGCGGGGAGCGGGTATCAGCTGCCTGTCGCGGGTCATCGCCAAGCCCTGGATCGAGCGGGGCGAGCTGGCCGTGCTGCACAGCCTGCTGCCACCGATGCGGCGCCAGTTTTCGCTGCTGCAGCGCCAGGGCAAGCAGCGATCGCCGCTGCTGCAGGCTTTGGTGCAGGCCTGCGAGGACGCTGCCTGAATCCCGCGCTTAACGAACGTGCTGCTTTTCGAGCTTGCGCGCCAACGTGCGGCGGTGCATGCCCAGGCGGCGTGCGGTCTCGGAGATGTTGAAACCCGTCTCGGCCAGGGTCTCGTGGATCTTTTCCCACTCCAGCGTCTTGATCGAGGTGGTGGCGGCGGTCAGGTCCACATCGATCGTCCCTTCCACCCGGCTGAAGGCCGCCTCGATGTCGTCGGTGTTGGACGGCTTGGCCAGGTAGTGGCAGGCGCCCAGCTTGATGGCCTCGACAGCGGTGGCAATGCTGGCGTAACCGGTGAGCACCACGATCAGCGCCTCGGGGTTTTGCGCATGCAGCAATTGCACGCAGGACAGGCCCGATGCATGGCCAGCCAGTTTGAGGTCCATCACCGCGTAGTGGGGCCGCTCGGTCTGCAGCAGTTGCGCCACTTCTTCTGCGCTGCTGGCATGCAGCACGCGGTAGCCTCGGCGCTCAAAGGAGCGGCGCAGGGTGCGGGCAAAGGCGTCATCGTCTTCAACCAGGAGTAAGAGGCGTTCTTGGGTTTGCGTCATGGTGGGGTTCATCATCCAGGGCGATGGAGGCCAGCGGCAAGCTGATGCGGACAACCGCGCCGCCGCCCAGGTGCTGCTCGCGGTTGCGGGCCTCGACATGGCCGCCCAGTGAGCGGGCCACATTCATCACCAAAAACAGGCCCAAGCCACCGCCGGGGCGCTGCTTGGTGGACTGGTAGGGCTTGCCCAGGTGGGCCAGGATCTCGCTCTTGAAACCCGGGCCGCTGTCGCTGACCTGCAGCACCAGCTGGGCATCGTCTTGCGCCGGGCATTCCACCACCAGCTGCACGAAGCCAGGTGAGGCCTCCAGCGCATTGTCGAGCACATTGAAAATCATCTGTTGCAACGAGGTATCCGAGATGATCGGAATATCGTGCGCCACCTGCTTGCGGTAGACAAAGTTGCCGGGCTGGCGGTGGCTTTGCCACTGCGCGGCGACCCGGTCCATGAAGGTAACCAAGGTGGTGCTTTGGGGCGCATCGCCACGTGTCTCTCCGGCCGACAGCAGCACGCCGGTGACGATGGATTTGCAGCGCTGCACTTGGTGCTCCATCTCGTGCAGATCGTCCATCAGCTCGCCATCTTGGGCGATGGAAGGCATGCGCTGCCAGTCGCCCAGAATCACGGCCAAAGTGGACAGCGGCGTGCCCAGCTCATGGGCTGCGCCGCTGGCCAGCAGGCCCATGCGCACAATGTGCTCTTCTTCTGCCGCCCGCTGGCGCAGGTCGGCCAGGCGCGCATCGCGCAGCTGCAGGTTGGACATGATGCGGTTGATGAAGGACACCAGCAAGATGGCGTTCAGCCCAAAGCTGATCAGCAGCCCCAGCAGGTACAGCGCATGCATGGCACCGCTGCGGTGGCTCATGATCTGCAGCGGCTGGTAGAAAAAGGCCAGCGCCACCGCGCAGCAGCCGGTGACGACCACGATGCCCCAGGCGTAAAACGGCTTGAGCAGCACGGCCCCGAGGGTGACCTGGAGCAGGAACAGGGTGATGAAGGGGTTGTTGGCGCCACCGCTGAGGTAGAGCTGCAGGCTCAGGGCGCCCACATCGGCAAGCAGGGCGACAAACAGGTCGCTCGACGAGATATCGTGCTGGCGCCAACGCAGCCACCAAACACAGATCAGGTTGGTGATGACCAGACCGGCCAGCACGGCCAGCATCTCGTACAGGGGCAGGTAGATATCGAATCCCCAGTGGACCAGCGAGATGGTGACCACCTGGCCCACCACCGCCAGCCAGCGCAGCTGGATGAGCAGCTGCATGTTCTGGCGGTCGGTGGTGTGGGTAACCTGGAAAGGGGAGGGGATGGACAGTGGCACTGTGCGATTGTGCCGCAGTCGGCAGGCCTTGGGCCTGCCAATGTTTCCCGCCCTAGTCGGCGTTGCGGCGCATGCGTACCAGCCAGGCAGCGCCTAGCACCATCAGTGCCAGCCCATACCAGGTCAGCGCATAGACCAGGTGGTTGTTGACAAAGCGGATTTGCGTGAGACCGGCACGTGGCCACTGCTGGCCTTGCAGATCGCTGGCGCTGCTGCGCTTTTGCTCGCCCACCAGGTCGGCGCTGCCATCGGGCAGGCCGGCATCGATGAAGAAGGGTGCCGCTTGCGTCAGGCCCTGGGCCTGGGCAATGGCCTGCACATCGCGGGAGAACCAGCGCTGGCTCTGCGGGTCGTTGTCGCGCAGAAAGCCGCCCTTGGGCTCGCTCGCGCGCAGCAGCCCCGTCACGCTGACATCACCCGCCGGTGTGCCAGCTGCCAGTTGCGGGCCGCCTGCCCAGTCGCGGCGCAGGGTATCGGGCACAAAACCGCGGTTGACCAGCACCTGGCTGCCATCGGCTAGCTGCAGCGGTGTGAGCACCCAAAACCCTGAGCCCAGCACCGTGGTGGCCTGGGTCAGCACGGTCTTGTCGGTCAGCCATTGGCCTTGCAGGCTGCTGGGCTGGTACTCCAGCGCCTTGGCATCCAGCTGTGGCCAGCTGGCCGGCGTGGGTACGGGCTGGGGGGCGCTGTGCACCCGGCGCTCAACCCGGTCGATGAGATCGAGCTTCCACTGCAGGCGGTAGACCTGCCAGGTGCCCAATGCGATGAAGCCCAAAAACAAGGCGATGCCCACGGTTGCGAGCATCGCCTGAATGAATCCGGAATGCGCGGGCTTGCCGGGCGCATTCCGTTGCGTTTCGTTGGTCAAAACAGCTTAGTGGTTGGTGTGGCCTTGGTTGGCAGCAGGGGCCTGCTGGGTCACGGCGGCCGGGTTGTGGTTGTGGCCGGGCATCATGTTGGTGTTCATGTGGTACATGACCCACAAGGTACCGGCCAGAGTCACCGCGACGAACACCAGGGTGAAGATGGTGGACATCAGGGTCCAGCCGCCTTCAACCTTGCCGTTCATGTGCAGGAAGTACACCATGTGCACGATGATCTGCACGACGGCAAAGAAGGCGATCACCACCACGGTGGTGGTACGGTTCTCGAACACATCGCCCATCACCACGGCAAAGGGGATGGCCGTCAGGATGATCGACAGGAAGAAGCCGATCATGTAGCCCGAGAAGGTGCTGTGCGGGCCGTCGTCATGACCGTGGTGGTCATCGTGGCCGTGCGCGGCGTGGTTATGTTGTGCGCTCATTTACAGCACTCCCATCAAATATACGAAGGAGAAAACGCCAATCCAGACCACGTCCAAGAAGTGCCAGAACATCGACAGGCACATCAGGCGGCGGTTGTTCTCGCGGGTCAGGCCGTGCTTGCCGATTTGCAGCAGCAGCACCACCAGCCACACCAGACCAAAGGTCACGTGCAGACCGTGGGTGCCCACCAGGGCAAAGAAGGCCGACATCGCAGCGCTGCTCTGCGGGCCAGCGCCCACATGGATCAGGTGGTGGAACTCATACAGTTCCACGCCCAGGAAACCAGCGCCAAACAGGCCGGTGATGATCAGCCAGACGACGGTGCCCTTGACCGAGCCCTTTTGCTTGGCCAGCATGGCAAAGCCGAAGGTGATGGACGACAGCAGCAGCAAGGCGGTATTGATGGCCACCAGGCTCAGGTCGAACAGCTCGGCACCACCGGCGCCGCCTGCGTAGTTGCGGCCCAGTGCGCCGTAGGTGGCAAAGAGGGCTGCAAAGATCAGGCAGTCGCTCATCAGGTAGAGCCAGAAGCCCAGAGCGGTGCCGTTTTCAACATGCGGCTCTTCCTTGAGGAAGTAGTCGCGGTTCGAGGCGCCGGGCGCCCGGGCGAGTGTGTTGTGATTAGACATGGCGGGCCAACAGTTCAGTACGTTCTTCTTCGGTGGCTGCTACCTGCGATGCAGGGATGTAGTAGTCACGCTTGTAGTTGAAGGTGTGGATGATCGAGACCAGGACGATGCCGGCAAAGCTGATGCCAGCGATCCACCACATGTGCCAGATCATGGCAAAACCAAACACCAGGGCAATCATCGAGATTACGAAACCGGCGCCCGTGTTCTTGGGCATGTGGATATCGCTGTAGTTGTCGAGCTTGCGCTTGAAACCGTGCTTCTTCATGTCCCACCAGGCATCGCTGTCATGCACCGCAGGGGTGAAGGCGAAGTTGTACTGGGGAGGGGGCGAAGAGGTGGCCCATTCCAGGGTACGGCCGTTCCAGCAGTCACCGGTCACGTCACGCAGCTGGTCACGCTTGAGGTAGCTGACGAACAACTGCACGAAGAAGCAGGCGATACCCAGGGCAATCAGCACCGCACCGAAGGCCGCGATGATGAACCAGATCTGCAGCGACGCGTCTTCATAGTGGTTGACGCGGCGGGTGACGCCCATCAGGCCCAGCACATACAGCGGCGTGAAGGCCACCCAGAAACCGACGAACCAGAACCAGAACGATGCCTTGCCCCAGAACTCGTCGAGGCGGTAGCCGAAGGCCTTGGGGTACCAGTAGTTGATACCGGCGAACACGGCAAACACGACACCACCGATGATCACGTTGTGGAAGTGGGCGATCAGGAACAGCGAGTTGTGCAGCACAAAGTCAGCAGGCGGCACGGCCAGCAGCACACCGGTCATACCACCGATGGTGAAGGTCAGCATGAAGCCCACGGTCCACAGCATAGGCACGGTGAACTTGATGCGGCCACGGTACATCGTGAACAGCCAGTTGAAGATCTTGGCGCCGGTCGGGATCGAGATGATCATCGTCGTGATGCCGAAGAAGGAGTTCACGCTGGCGCCGGAGCCCATGGTGAAGAAGTGGTGCAGCCACACCAGCCAGGACAGGATGGTGATACACACGGTCGCGTACACCATCGAGGTGTAGCCGAACAGGCGCTTGCGCGAGAAAGTCGCAACGATTTCAGAGAACACGCCAAACGCTGGCAGGATCAGGATGTAGACCTCAGGGTGGCCCCAGATCCAGATCAGGTTCACGTACAGCATGGGGTTGCCGCCCAGCTCGTTGGTGAAGAAGTTGGTGCCGACGTAGCGGTCCAGGGTCATCAGCACCAGCACAGCGGTCAGGATCGGGAAGGAAGCCACGATCAGCGCGTTGGTGCACAGCGAGGTCCAGGTGAAGATAGGCATCTTCATCAGGTTCATGCCAGGTGCGCGCATCTTGATGATGGTCACGATCAGGTTGATACCGGACAAGGTGGTCCCGACCCCGGCAATCTGCAGCGCCCAGATGTAGTAATCCAGACCCACGCCAGGGTGGTATTCACCCAGACCCGACAGTGCCAGCCAGCCCAGGGTGGAGAACTCACCGACGAACAGCGAAGCCATCACCAGCACGGCGCCGGAGGTGGTCATCCAGAAGCTGAAGTTGTTCAGGAACGGGAAGGCCACGTCACGTGCACCGATTTGCAGCGGCACCAGATAGTTCATCAGGCCGGTCACAAAAGGCATGGCCACGAAGAAGATCATGATCACGCCGTGGGCGGTGAAAATCTGGTCGTAGTGGTGCGGGGGCAGGTAGCCCATCGATTCACCCGCAGCCATGGCCTGCTGGCCGCGCATCATGATCGCATCGGCAAAGCCGCGCAGGAACATGACCAGGCCCAGGATCATGTACATGATGCCGATGTTCTTGTGGTCGATGGAGCAAATCCAGTTCTTCCACAGCGGACCCCAAAGCTTGAACTTGGTGATGCCGGCAAAGACGACGAGGCCGCCCAGGACCACGGCGATAAAGGTCCACAACACGATGGGCTCATGCACCATCGGTATGTCATTCCATGTCAGCCGCCCGAGGAGCGGGTCATGGCTTACGTTTGTAGCTACGGACATATTGAGTCTCTTTGAAAATTCTCGATGGGGTTACTGCGCCACGGGGGTGCCAGGGGCTTGCTCGCCCAGGGCGGCGACCACCGCAGGGGCATTGGCCACCGTGCAAACGTCGTCCTCAGGGATCAGCGAAACACTCTTGCCTGCAGCCGCGCGTGCCTTCATGTTGGCCATGGCATCCTTGGCCATGATCTCGTCCATGCACATCTTTCCGGCTTCCACGCAGCGGTTGAGCACAGCGTGGTAGAGGGTGTTGTCAACATTGCCGAACAGACGAACCGGATCGCGCTCGCTCGGTTTTTCCAAGGTCAGGTATTCGCTGCGGTCCAAGGTGGCGCCTTCGGTCTTGGCTTTTTGCACCCAGGCGTCGAAGTCACCATTGCTCAGGCCGTGGAACTTGAAAGTCATGCCGGCAAAGCCAGCGCCGCTGTAGTGCGAGCTCATGCCCTTGTACACGCCAGGCTTGTTGATCACGGCGTTCAGCTGCGTCTGCATCGAGGGCATGGCATAGATCATGCCGGCCAGATCAGGCACGTAGAAGGCGTTCATCGTGGTGGTCGCCGTCAGCTTGAAGCGGATGGGGCGATCCACAGGGGCTGCCAGCTCATTGATGGTGGCAATGCCTTGTTCGGGGTAAATGAACAGCCACTTCCAGTCCATCGCGACCACTTCGACTTCCAGCGGCTTGACGTCAGCGGCCAGAGGGCGGTTGGCGTCAATGCGGTCCAGAGGGCGGTAAGGGTCGAGCTTGTGGGTGTAAATCCAGGTGAGCGCGCCCAGGGCAATGATGATAAGCAGCGGTACCGACCAGATCACCAGCTCCAGCACGGTGGAGTGGTGCCACTCGGGATCGTAATCTGCAGGCTCATTGCTTTCGCGGTACTTGAACGCGAACAGCAAAATCAGCACGATCACTGGAACGATGATGATCAGCATCAGCAAGGTGGCGATGATCACCAGATTGCCGGACTGTGCCGCCACGTCTCCCGCAGGGTTGAGAACTACGGTATTACAGCCTGCAAGGCTGGCGGCAACCAGTAACGCCGCAACGAGCCGTGAGGGCCCGCGAAGTTTTTTCAGATCAGGCATGCGAAAGGGCACGGCAAGCGCGCTTAGGTATAAACATGGATTGCAAAATCCCCCCAAATGTAAATGCTAGAGGCAGGCCTGTCGATTGGACATTTTGTCCTACGCCCTCTCAGAAAGTACCCAGCTAGGCTCCTGGTAACGGTACGGTCTCAGCAGGCCGGTAACAGCTTGAGGAAGGAGCTTTTGTATGAGTAGTCTCGGTTACACAGCATCTCCTGTCGGCGGCACCCCCGGTGCTGATCCCGATGTCCGTGCCCATTCTGAAGAAGATGTAACACCTGGCGAGATCGCGGTCGGGGTGATTATCGGCCGTTCGTCAGAGTATTTTGATTTCTTCGTATTTGGCATAGCGGCCGTCTTGGTCTTTCCCAGCGTTTTCTTTCCTCATTTCTCGGCGCTAAACGGTACTTTGCTGTCATTTGCGGTGTTTTCGATCGCATTTGTCGCCCGCCCGGTAGGTACCGCCATCTCCATGGCCATTCAGCGCCGCTGGGGTCGTGCCGCCAAAATGACCGTCGCGCTGTTTTTGCTCGGTGTCGCCACCGTCGGCATCGCCTTTTTGCCCGGGTATGAGGTGCTGGGTCGCACCGCCATCTGGCTGCTGGCGCTGTTCCGCTTTGCCCAAGGCTTGGCGCTGGGCGGCTCCTGGGATGGCCTGCCCTCGCTGCTGGCAATGAACGCCCCGAGCAACCGCCGAGGCTGGTACGCGATGATTGGCCAACTGGGCGCCCCGCTGGGCTTTGTGCTCGCAGCCAGTCTGTTTGCCTATCTGTACACCGCCCTGTCAAAAGCCGAGTTCCTCGACTTTGGCTGGCGCTATCCGTTCTATGTTGCCTTTGCAGTCAACGTCGTGGCCTTGTTTGCGCGCCTGCAGCTGGTGATGGGCCAAACCTATACCCAGGCCATGCAGGAGCGTGAGCTGGAACCGGTCAGCGTCACCCGTCTGATCGACGAGGAAGGCAGCCACGTGGCAATCGGCGCTTTTGCCGCACTGGCCAGCTTTGCGCTGTTCCACCTGGTCACCGTGTTTCCGCTGTCCTGGATCTCGCTGTACTCGCCGCAACCCATCGTGCATGTGCTGATGGTGCAGATTCTGGGTGCCTTCTGTGCAGCGCTGGCTATTGTGGCCTCGGGCAAGCTGGCGGATCGCTTTGGCCGGCGCAACACCCTGGGCGCGATGGCGGTGCTGATTGCGCTGTTCAGCCTGGCCACACCCAAGCTGCTGTCCAGCGGCGTGACGGGCAACAACATCTTCATCATCGTCGGCTTTGTGCTGCTGGGCCTGTCTTATGGCCAGTCGTCCGGCACGGTCACGGCCAACTTCTCCACCCGCTTCCGTTACACGGGTGCCGCCCTGTCGACCGACATGGCCTGGCTGGTCGGCGCGGCCTTTGCACCGCTGGTGGCGCTGGGGCTGTCGGCCAAGTTCGGCCTGATCGCCGTGTGCCTGTACCTGCTGTCTGGCGCGGTCTGCACCTTGGTCGCCCTTGGTATCAACCGTGCGCTGGAATCGCGCGAGGGCGCGGAGTCCAGCGCCTGACTGTTTTTATCAAGGGACTGTTCATTGCGGACAGCCAGGCGGAGGATTGACCTTGGCGCCTGGGCCTTGGTGGAAAAAAAGCTGCAGAGCGAAGGTTCTGCAGCTTTTCCGTTTTTTGGTGCCGGTCAATACGCTCAGCTACGAACCACCGCCGGCCGGCTGCGGTAGAACTGCATCGGAAACTCCTGCATCTCCTTGGCATGCTGGTTGATGACCGAGCGCTTCATCTTGCCCACCACATGCATCTCGCAGGGCTTGCAGTCAAAGCGCAGGGTCAGCTTTTCCTTGCCATTGATCAGCTGCAGTGGCTCGGCCTTGATAGTGCCCTTGACGCCGATGACACCCTTGGCCTGCTTGGGGCACAGGCTCATCGAAAAGCGCACGCAGTGCTTGGTGATCATCAGCGAGACTTCGCCTTCTTCTTCCTTGCTCTCGTAAGCTGCGTCGATCACCTTCACGCCGTGCTTCACATAGAAGTCATGCGCCTTTTGGTTGAACACATTGGACAAATAGCTCAGCGTGTCTTCCGGGAAGGGCGCAGGCGGCTCCACTGGCAGCGCGCGTGGCAGGCGCACAAAGCCGGCTTCGCGGGCAGCTTCCAGCGCGGCCACGGCATCACGGCGCAGCTGGTTCAGCGCGGAGGCTGGGATGAACCATGGCTGGTCCAGCTGCAGGCTGATGTCATGCACCGAGAAGATGGTGGCGCCAAAGCGGCCCAGCTGCTCACGCAAGCTGGCCTCAGCCCGCGCGCTGTCGGTGGCGGGCTGGTGCGCCTGCACCAGGTTGGCGCTGCCGACAAAGCCGTCATCGTCGGTCAAGGTCAGCGCAAAGCCATCCACAGTCTGGCCGAGCTGGGCCCAGAGGCCAATGCGCCGCTCGCTCGATTTTTTGTCGAGTGTGCGCACCCAGTCCATGTCACGGTTGCGGTTCACTTCCAGGCCCTTGCGCAGGTCCTTGAAGCCAGCGACCGGGTCCTTGGGGAACACGCGCCACAGCGATTGCTTCGCATCCACCGATTCGGCGCGGTTGATCTGCATGCCGACCAGCTCTTTTTGCAGGTCGTAGTAGCACAGGCCATCGCCGTTGTGCAGCACGGTGTCGCGGCTGGAGGTTTCGAGCTCGACAAAGTTCTCGCCCACCTTGGTGACCCAGCCGATCGCGCGGCCCGGGGTCTTGGGGGTGTCAAAGGCGCCGATATCGTCCTTGCGGCCGTTGACGAAGTAATCGGTGAACTCGCGGTTGAAGTTCTGGTCCGGATCCGGCGTGAAGCTGAAGCTGGTGTGGCCTGAAGACGAGCGCGCCAGTGGCGCGTCAGAAAACTCGCGCTCTTCGATGATCTCGTCGAGCAGCTTGCGGTAGTGGGCGGTGATGTTTTTCACATAGCCCATGTCCTTGTAGCGCCCCTCGATCTTGAAGCTGCGCACCCCGGCATCGATCAGTGCGCGCAGGTTGTCGCTCTGGTTGTTGTCCTTCATCGACAGCACATGCTTTTCATGCGCAATGATGCGGCCCTGGGCGTCCAGCACCTCGTAGGGCAGACGGCAGGCCTGGTTGCAATCGCCCCGGTTGGCGCTGCGGCCGGTGTGGGCATGGGTGATGTAGCACTGGCCCGAGTAGGCCACGCACAGCGCGCCATGCACGAAGAACTCAATCGTCGTGCGGGCCGGGTCGGTGGCCGCACGCACGGCGGCAATCTGCTTCAAATCCAGCTCACGCGCCACCACGATCTGCGACAGGCCGGCGTCTTGCAAAAAGCGGGCTTTCTCAGGCGTGCGGATATCGCTTTGGGTGGAGGCATGCAGCTGGATCGGGGGCAGGTCCAGCTCCAGCAGGCCCATGTCCTGGATGATCAGCGCGTCGGCGCCGGCCTCGTAGACCTGCCAGGCCATCTGGCGCGCGCCTTCGAGTTCGTCATCGCGCAAGATAGTGTTGAGCGTGATGAAGATGCGGCTGCCAAAGCGGTGTGCATGCGCTATCAGGCGCTCCAGATCACGGATGTCATTGCCCGCCGTGGCGCGCGCGCCAAAGGCCGGGCCACCGATGTAGACGGCATCAGCGCCATGGTTGATGGCTTCAATCCCGATATCGGCATCGCGGGCCGGGGAGAGCAGTTCGAGCTGGTGGGGCAGGAGGGACATGGGGGCGGATTATCTCAGGTCGCTGCGAGATGGCTGCTGCGCTGGGAGATAAGCTGACTGCGGTGCCAGCCCAAGTCCCATTCAAGCGCTTCAGCCTCGGTTCAGCTGCGCGGGCTAAATGTGCGCGGAAACACCACCGGCGCACTGCGGTCGGCCAGGCGGTAGCCCATGGCCGGGCGGTTGGACGGCCCCTCGACATGCCCGGCCTCGCGCAGAAACTGCGCTGCCAGCATGCGGGTGCGAAAGCCGCTCTTGTCCACGGGCCGGCCCAGCACCGTCTCGTAGACCTGCTGGAGCTGGGGCAGGGTGAAGGGCTCGGGCAGCAAAAAGGCGGGCAGCGAGGTGTACTCGACCTTGCCGCGCAGGCGCTCGACTGCGGCGCGCAGAATCTCGCTGTGGTCAAAGGCCAGATGGGGCTGTGCGCAGAGGGTATCGACCTCGAACCAGGCCACGTCAGCCGCATTAGCGCCTTTGGCCAAGGTCAGCCGCTGTGCAGCAATCAGGGCAAAGTAGACATGCGTGGCAGACCAGCCACGCGGGTCACGGTCATGGCCGCCCCAGCTGCCCAACTGCTCCAAGTAAGGACTGGCCACGTTGGTTTTTTCGCGTAGCTTACGGTTGGCGCAGGCCTGCAGATCGATGTCCTGTGCCACATCGACAAATCCCCCCGGGAGCGCCCACAGACCGGGAAAGGGCTCGGTGCCCTCTGCCGGGCGTTGCACCAGCAACACCTTCAAAGCGCCTTCCACCACGCTGAAGATCACTACATCCACTGTTGTGTAAGGGCGTACAAAATCAGTGCGGTTGTGGCTGGCAGCGGCGGAGGCCATAGAAAAACCTTGACGGATGAAAAAGCAAGTTGTATTGTACAACTCATGTAAGTTGCTCAATACAACTTACGTCTCGAAAGGACCTGTCGGGCGGGAAGCCTGCACTTTTACTCCAGATATATAACAACAAGAAAGATTGACGATGACCATCGATACCGAACCCTACTGCCAGCAGCTGCGTCAGTGGCCAGCAGCGGGCCAACACATTCTCGCCAGCTACGACGACCATAGCATCGTGGTCTACCAGGCCTACCGGGCCTCGATTGCGCGCCACGCGCTGGAGCATGGCTTCCTCGGCGGGCCGGATTTCAGCTTTTCCCGCATGAGCTGGATCAAGCCCAATTTTTTGTGGATGATGTACCGCAGTGCCTGGGGCACCCAGCCCGGGCAGGAATATGTGCTGGGCCTGCGCATTCGACGCGCATTTTTTGATGGATTGCTGCGCGCAGCCGTGCCATCGAGCTTCACTTCAGCTGGCTTTGCCACAGTGCAGGATTGGCAGGCTGCGGTGCAGACCTCTGAGGTGCGCCTGCAGTGGGATCCTGACCATGCGCCAAGCGGTGCCAAGTGCGAGCGCAGGGCGGTGCAGCTGGGGCTGCGCGGGCAGACCCTGAGTGCCCTGGCCACCGAGCAGTTGCTGGAAGTCATCGACATGAACCCCTTTGTTGCAGAGCAGCGCCTTCATGCGCGGGATGATTCCCTGGCACTGTTGACGCCGCGCGAGCGTGTCTATGAACCCGTGGAAGCCTGAGACCATGCGAGAACCCAGAGACACCAATACCGGAGACCACTCCGAGGCAATGACCCGCCGCAGCAAACTGCTGAGCCTGGTGCTTCGGCACAGCCCGCAGACCATTGGCTTGCAACTCGACAGCGCTGGTTGGGCGAACACGGACGATCTGCTCGCTTGCCTGGCCTGCAGTGGCAAACCCATGAGCCTGGCGCAGTTACAAGCGGTGGTTGCGGACAGCGACAAACAGCGTTTTGCCTTCAGCGAAGACGGCAGGCACATTCGTGCCAACCAGGGGCATTCGGTCGCGGTGGAGCTGCAATTGGCTCCCAGCGCTCCACCGGATACGCTCTTCCATGGCACAGCGACCCGTTTTCTTGATGCGATCCTGGCGCAAGGCCTGACACGCCAGCAGCGCCACCATGTGCATCTGTCGGCCAGCATCGAGACCGCTGGGGCGGTAGGGCGGCGCCATGGCAAGCTGGCCTTGCTGCAGGTGGATGCCGCACGCATGGTCGCCGATGGCCATGTGTTCTATTGTTCGGACAACGGTGTCTGGTTGACTGATGCAGTGCCTGTCACCTATCTACAGCAGCTGGGCACATGAGCCGCAATCGTGTGCTGGCACTGGATGCTGACGGCGTGCTGCTCGACTACAACCTGGCGTACGCCGGTGCCTGGAAGCGGACTTTTGGCCGGCAACCTGGGTTGCGCAACCCCAATGCCTACTGGGCAGCAGACCGCTGGGAGGTGGAGCGCCTGAGTGACGAGGCGCTGCATCGGTTCCGCGCGGGGTTTGATGCGCAGTTCTGGTCTGCCTTGCCTGCTATGCCAGGTGCGCTTGCGGCCTGTCAGCAGCTGGTGGCCGCCGGGTTTGAGCTGGTGTGCCTGACGGCGCTGCAGCCCCAGTTTGCTCAGGCGCGGCTTGGCAATTTACGCGCTCATGGCTTTCCGATTGAGCGTGTGATTGCCACCGGCCGCGATGCCCGTGGCGGCAGTCCAAAGACCGCAGCACTGTTGCAACTGCAGCCGCTGGCCTTAGTGGATGACTATTTGCCGAACTTTGATGGCCTGCCCGAAGGCATCCATAGCGCGCTGGTACTGCGCGAACCTGATGGCAGCCCCAACTGCGGGCCGGCACTACGACAGCTGCATTCCACCCATGCCAGCCTGGACGCGTTTGCGCACTGGTGGCTGGCTGGGAGACAAGAGAACTGATATGACACACACCAACGACATCATCCGCTCGGTGCCCGAACTGATCGCGCAGATTCAGGCGGGCCGGCAGCCCCGCTACCTGTTTTTCTGGGGCCACCAGCCCGAGGCCGATGGCCGCGTTGGCAAGGGTTGCCTGAGCCAGTGGTTTGAGGCCGGGTTCACGGTGGATGACGAGCACTATCGCAGTGCTGAGCACTTCATGATGGCCGAGAAGGCACGGTTGTTTGGCGATGGCGTGGCGCGGGCCAAGATTTTGCAATGCGCCAGCCCGGCGCAGGCCAAGGCGCTGGGCCGCACAGTGCGGAGCTTTGACAGCGAGCGCTGGAACGCCGCCTGCTTTGACATCGTGGTGCGCGGCAATGCGGCCAAGTTTGGCCAAAACGCGGGATTGATGAACTACCTGCTGACGACCGGGGAGCGCGTGCTGGTGGAGGCCAGCCCGGTGGACGCGATCTGGGGTATTGGCCTGGCGGCGCAAGATGCGCTGGCACAGCAGCCTGAACACTGGCGCGGCCTCAATCTTCTGGGCTTCGCGCTGATGGCGGCGCGCAAGCAACTGCGCGCCGGAGGCCAGTGATGCAGCCAACTCAGGACCGTTTTCAGGGCGCATTGCTGGGCCTGGCCTGCGGCGATGCCGTGGGCACCACCGTGGAATTCCAGTCGCGCGGCAGCTTTATGCCGCTGACCGATATGGTGGGCGGAGGCCCGTTCTCGCTGCGCGCAGGGCAGTGGACCGACGACACCTCGATGGCGCTGTGCCTGGCCGAGAGTCTGGTCATCAAGGGCGATTGCCACCCGGCAGACCAGATGGCACGCTATGCCAACTGGTACGAGTGGGGCTACTGGAGCTCCACCGGGCATTGCTTTGACATTGGCATAGCCACGCGGGGCGCTGTGCAGCGCTTTCTCCTCACCGGTGAACCGATAGCAGGCAGCACGGAGCCTGACAGCGCTGGCAATGGCTCGATCATGCGGCTGGCGCCCGTGGCGCTGCGCTTTTGCGGCGATGAGCAGCGCTTGCAGGACAAGGCTGCCCTCAGTTCGCAAACGACCCATGGCGCGGCGGAGTGCCTCGACGCCTGCCGCCTGTTGGCGGTAGCCATGGCCCGCGCCTTGCAGGGCCGGCCCAAAGGCGAGGTGCTGGCGCTGTCGGTTCTGCCACTGGCCAGCCCCCAGCTACAGCAGATCGCGCAGGGCCGTTACCTGACCAAAAGTCGGGAGGACATCCAAGGTTCGGGCTATGTAGTGCACAGCCTGGAAGCAGCACTGTGGTGCTTTGCCCGGCATGACTGCTTTGAGGATGCGGTGCTGGAGGCCGCGAATCTGGGCGACGACGCCGACACCACGGCGGCCATCACCGGCCAGATTGCTGGCGCGTTTTGGGGCGAGCAGGGCATACCGCGCCACTGGTTGCAGCGCCTACACTTGGCCGATGAAATCCGTGCGCTGGCTGTGCAGTTGTGGCAGGCGAACCAGGGCCTGCCTGCCGCTAAATAGGATGCCGCGCGATAATCAGACCCGCATACGGAATTGAGGGAGGATGCTATGCGGGCTGTATTGGGTTTGTCAGGATTACTGGTGGTGATGGCTATTGTGGCGCTGCTGATGAAGCAGAACATGGGCGTGACAAAGGCGCCCGCCCCGGCCGCCGTGGAAGGGCTGCGTGTGCCGCAGATCGACACCAGCAAGGATGTGAATGCGCAAAGCAGGCAGATCCAGCAGCAGGTGCAGGAACAGCTGAACCAGGCCGCGCAGCAGGATGCGCAGCGCCTCAAGCAAGCCGAAGAGTGAATGGTATGGCCGATAGTCCCGCTCCCGCCAGTACCGGTGGCCAGCTCGCCCCCCAGCCCGATGACGCGCACTGGATGCGCGCAGCGCTGGAGCAGGCGCGCGCCGCGGCGGCAGCTGGTGAAGTGCCGGTGGGTGCCGTGGTGGTGCGTGACGGCCAGATTGTGGGCCGGGGCTTTAACCACCCGATTGGCGCGCATGACCCCAGTGCCCATGCCGAGATGGAGGCATTGCGGGATGCGGCCCGGCGGCTGGGCAATTACCGGCTCGATGGCTGCACCCTGTATGTGAGCTTGGAGCCCTGCGCCATGTGCGCGGGCGCCATCTTGCATGCGCGGCTCC
Organism: Comamonas sp. BIGb0152; assembly: GCF_024809975.1. Lineage (GTDB taxonomy): Bacteria > Pseudomonadota > Gammaproteobacteria > Burkholderiales > Burkholderiaceae_C > Comamonas. The sequence continues at coordinate 60,974 of NZ_JANUDY010000003.1, read as the reverse complement.
ATCGCGTGGTCTGGGGTGCGGCTGAGCCGCGCACCGGGGCGGGGGGCTCGGTGCTGGATCTGTTTGCGCAGGCTGCACTGAACCACCACACCGCTGTGACCCCCGGGGTGCTGGCCGCAGAGGCGGCAGCCTTGCTGACCGAATTTTTTGGCCAGCGCCGCGTGCAGCAAAGGCAGCAGGCGCTGGCCAGCCACCGGCTGCGCGACGACGCACTGCGCACGCCCGACGCCGTGTTTGCCCCTGCGCTGGATTGCGGCTGCGCCAGCTGCTTTTACAGCGACTGGCCGTCCTTGGCAGGCCTGCGCCTGCATGTGAAGGACAGCGCGGGTCAGACCCCTCTCCCCGCCCCAACACCGGCACGCCAATGGCTGCTGCTGGCGGGCATGCCTGCGCACCAGGGTCTTTTCCGTGCGCTGGCTGCCGGCCTGGCCGCGCGGGGAGATCGCGTTGTGGTGCCCGACTGGCTGGGCCTGGGGCGCAGCGACAAGCCCAAAAAGGACCAGCGTCTGGGCGATGCGCAGCAGCTGGCGATGCTGCAAGACCTGATCAAGCATTTGCATCTGGATGGCGAACAAGGGCTGGTCGTGGTCGCTCATGGTGATGCCGCGCGCCTGGCCCAGGCCCTGGTGGTGCAGCAGGCTGCGCTGGACAGGCCCGTGCAGGGGCTGTGGTTGATCAACCCGCCCAGCGCCGCAGCGCCGAGCGCCGACTACCGGCTTTGGCTGGAGCAGTTGGCGCGCAAGCCTGCGCTGGATATTGCCGCCGCGCTGGGCACCAGTGCAATGGATGCAACGATGGATGCAGACCGCCAGCAATGGGCGGCGCAGTTTCCTGACAAGGGCTACCGCGCGGGGCTGCGTGCTTGGGCACGTGATGCATGGGCGGCAATGGATGCGCCCGTTTTGATGCCGACCGCATCAGCGCAAGCACTGCCCGTTCTGGTCAGCATGGGCGAGCAAGCACGCTGGTGGCCAGCGCCTGCAGAGGGCCTGGATGCCTGGCTCGCAGCTGTGGCTGCTGCGGCAGGTGGCGCCGGGCCGCTGGCTTGGCAGCGCTGCGCAGGCGGCGACTGGCTGCCACTGCAAAACAGCGCGGCGCTGCTGCAGGCCAGCCGCTTCTTTGATGCGGGCGCACAGCCCACAGCGCTGGGCTTGGTGGCGGCGGCTTTGCGCTGAGCCTATCTGCTGCACAATAGCCCGCAGCTGTTCCGCTTTCTGACCGACTATTTTGCTATGAGCTCCACTCCCAAAACACAGGCACCGATCACCGGCATCATCCACCACCCCTATACGCCAGATGCGCCTTTTACAGCGCCCCAGCCGGGCGTGTTCAAGGCATCGAGCGTGTTCTTCCCCAACGTGGCGGCGATGCGCAGCTGGGACTGGAAGGACAAGAGCGCCTTCACCTACGGCCTGCATGGCACGCCCACCACCTACATCCTGGAAGAGCGCATTGCCACCTTGGAGGGCGGCAGCTACTGCGTGCTGGTGCCCAGCGGCCTGGCGTCGATCTCGGTGATTGGCCTGGCTTTGCTGAAAAGCGGCGACCATGTGCTGCTGCCCGACAACGTCTACGGCCCGAGCAAAGGTTTTGCTGAGAGCGAGCTGCAGCGCTTTGGCGTCAGCATCGGCTACTACGACCCGATGCGGGTGGACCATTGCGCCAGCCTGATCCAGGACAACACGCGTCTGGTGTGGCTGGAGGCGGCCGGCTCGGTCAGCATGGAGTTCCCCGATCTGGTGGGCCTTGTGCGCCTGTGCCAGCAAAAGGGCATTGCCACGGCGCTGGACAACACCTGGGGCGCAGGTCTGGCCTTCAACTGCTTTGACCTGGATGGCGATGGCAGCTACCGCCTGGGCGTGGATGTGTCGGCGCATTCGCTCACCAAGTACCCCAGTGGCGGCGGTGATGTGCTGATGGGCTCCATCGTGACGCGCGATGCCGCTGTGCACCGCAAGGTGCAGGCCACCCACATGCACCTGGGCCTGGGTGTGGGGGTCAACGATATCGAGACGGTGCTGCGCAGCCTCCCCAGTTTGGCGCTGCGCTACCACGCGCAGGATGCGGCAGCGCGGCAGCTGGCGGCGTTTATGGCTGCGCATCCTGCCGTGGTGCAGTTGCTGCACCCGGCGTTTGCGGGATCGCCCGGCCATGCGCACTGGCAACAGCTGTGTGGAGAGGGTGCGGTGGCGGGCAAGCAGGGCGCTGCGGCGGGGCTGTTTAGCGTGGTGATTGACCCGCGCTTTAGCCAGCAGCAGATCGACCTGTTCTGCGAAAGCCTGCGCCTGTTCAAGCTGGCCTACAGTTGGGGCGGCCCCATCAGCCTGGTGGTGCCCTACAAGATCGGCAGCATGCGAGCCATTGGCGGGTCGCAATTGCAGCCGGGCACGGTGGTGCGCTTTTCTATCGGGCTGGAAGACGCCAACGACTTGCAGCAGGACTTGGCCCAGGCGCTGCAAAAGGCCTTTGGCTGATTCAACAAGCGCCTAAAACGACCGCCGCCCGCTTTGCGCTGGCGGCGTTTTTATTTCAGCAGCTTTTGCAGCTCGGGCCAGACATTGGCCAGCAGCTGCGGGTGGGCGCTGGCCAGCGGATGGATGCGGTCGGCCTGGAAGTTCTTCTCGGCGTTGGGAACATCGGCCACGCCATGTAGCAAGAAGGGTACGACGGCGGTTTTCTTCTCGCGTGCCAAGCTGGTGAAGACCTGGGCGAAATCGCTGGTGTACTTGCTGCCGTAGTTGGGCGGCACCTGCATGCCCAGCAGCAGCACCTGGGCGCCGGCTTGCTGGGCGCTGTCCACCATGGCGGCCAGATTGGCCTGGGTGCTGGCCAGCGGCAGGCCGCGCAGCGCGTCGTTGGCGCCCAGCTCCAGCACCACGATGCCGGGCTTGTGCTGGCTCAGCAACTGGGCAAAGCGGGCCCGGCCGCCAGCGGTGGTGTCGCCACTGATGCTGGCGTTGCGCACCTGGTAGGCTTTGGCGTTTTTACTTTGCGCCAGCTTGTCCTGCAGCAGGGCCACCCAGCCCGATCCACGTGCAATGCCGTATTCGGCGCTGATCGAATCACCCACCACCAAAATCGTGGCAGGCGTCTGTGGCGCAGCCGCCTGTGCTGTAAAACCTATAGCGACGGAGGTCATCATTGACAACGCTACGATGCTGCGCAGACACCGGCGTCGTGTGGCGGGTGTTCGATCATTGGAGGAGAGATTGGTTGTCATGACAGATGCAGTGCTTTCTCAATCGCAGGCGCCAGCCGCGGTGCTCGTGGCCCAGGGCCTGGGTAAATCGGTCTCGGATTCGACCGGCAGTTTGACCATTCTGCGCGATGTGGACTTTAGCATCGCCCAAGGGGAGACCGTCGCCATTGTCGGTGCATCGGGCTCGGGAAAAAGCACCTTGCTCTCGATCCTGGCGGGCCTGGACACCCCCAGCGTGGGCACCGTGCGGGTGACGGGCCAGGACATCTTTGCGCTGAGCGAGGATGACCGCGCGGCGCTGCGTGCGCGCACGATGGGCTTTGTGTTTCAGAACTTTCAATTGATGGGCAATTTGACGGCGCTGGAAAATGTGATGCTGCCGCTCGAATTGGCCGGCCAGCGTGATGCACGCAAGCAAGCGACTGCCATGCTCGAGCGTGTGGGCCTGGGCCAGCGCCTGTCGCATTACCCCAAGCTGCTGTCGGGCGGCGAGCAGCAGCGCGTGGCACTGGCCCGTGCCTTTGTGGTGCAGCCTGCCGTGTTGCTGGCCGACGAGCCCACCGGCAGCCTGGACTTTGCCACCGGCGAAGCGGTGATGCAGCTGGTGATGGACCTGAACCGCGAAGCGGGCACCACCTTGATCATGGTCACGCACGACCGGGCCATTGCCGCCCAGTGCCAGCGCGTGATCACCATTGCTGCGGGCGCCGTGGTGCAGGACAGCCGCGTTTAGGCTGTTTTTCCTTTTTCCATGCATTAAGACATCGGTAAGCTCCCACCGCCACAGTGCCCACCTGCGGACTGTGCTGTTGCGGGGTGAACTCCCATCCAGAGCGGCGTTCTGCGCTAGGGGCTTGCGATGGACGCATTGAATCTGCAATGGTTTGCATGGATGGCCGGGGGCTTTGCACCCACGGCTTGGGTGTTGGAATTGGCCCGCTGGCTGGGCATGGACGGCGTTGCACTGGCAGGGGCCCCACTGCTGTGGCTGTGGTGGAAGCGACCCGCCGACGACCGCCTGTATCTGCTGGGCAGCATGCTGTGCTGCGCTGCTGCCGTGCTGTTGGCGCACCGGCTGGCCCTCTGGGTGGGGCATCCTCGCCCCTTCGTCATGGGGCTCAGCCCCGCCTATATCGACCATGCCGCGCGCGGCTCGCTCCCCAGCGCGCATGCCAGTGCGCTCTTTTGCCTAGGTTTTTGCCTGCTGTGGCTGCAGCGTTTGCGCCTGGGCGGCGCGGTCATTGTGGCCGTGGCGCTGGCCGTGAGCTGGGGCCGGGTGTACTGCGGTGTGCATTTTCCGCTCGATATCGCAGCAGGTGCGGCGCTGGGCCTGGTGGTGGCCGGTGTGTACGGCTGGGTGTGGCGGCATGCCGGCCCGGTGCTGCAGGAGCGTGCAGACCTGGCGCTGCCAAACACTGCAGCGCCGCTGCAGTCCTCGCAAGCCGCATCGGTGGAATAGGCCATGCACAGCCAAGCCTTTGCGCGGGCGGCGCCTGCCCGCTTTGCCTGGACGATGGGAGCCACCATGGCCCTTTTGATGGGCGTTTGGCTGCTGGCGCTGGCGTGGCTGCGGCCGCTCAGCGATCCCGATGAGGGGCGCTATGCCGTGGCTGCTTGGCAGATGCTGCGCAGCGGCGATTGGGTGACGCCGGCGCTCAATGGCCTGCCTTTTTTCCACAAACCGCCGCTGTATTACTGGCTGGCCGCCACGGGCTTTGAGCTTGCCGGTGTGCATGAATGGGTGGCGCGTCTGCCGTCGCTGCTAGGCGCATGGCTGGCGGCCATGTCCTTGTTGGTCTTGCTCAAGCGCTATGCCAGCCAGACGCTGGCGGTGGCCGCCGCCGTGGTGCTGGTGACCATTCCCTATACCTACATGGCGGCGCAGTACGCCAATATGGATATGTTGCTGGCCGGGTGTTTGACGGCCTGCATTTGCAGTGCCGCGATGGCCAGCTTGGAAGCGCGCAAGGCGACTGGCAGGCGCTCCGGGGCGGCTTGGGTGGGCTGGCTGGCAGCGGCTGGCGCCTGGGCGGGGCTGGGTTTTTTGGCCAAGGGCCTTATTGCACTGGTGCTGCCAGGCCTGGTATGGGCCCTTTGGCTGGTGTGGGAGCGGCGTTGGCGCCAATGGTGGCTGCCGCTGCATGCGGCCGCTTGGCTGCCCGTGCTGTTGATTGCAGGGCCCTGGGTGTGGATGGCGCAGCAGCGCCACAGCGGTTTCTTCTACTACTTTTTTGTGACCCAGCACTTTCAGCGCTATACCGGCACCAGCTTCAACAATCCGCAGCCCTGGTGGTTTTATGGCGCGGTGATGGCGCTGGCGGCCTTGCCCTGGACGGCTTGGGCCTTGGCTGCTGGCTGGCGCTGTTGGAAGCGCCGGAGCGTGGTGGCCCAAGCCCATGCAGCACCGGCCATGGTGCCTAGCCTGGACCGGCTGATGCTGGTGTGGTTCGCCGTGGTGGTGGTGTTCTTCTCCATACCGCACAGCAAGATTGTCGGCTACGTGCTGCCTGCGCTGCCACCGCTGGCCTATGGGGTGGTGCGGCTGGTGCAGGCGGCCGGCTGGCAGCGCTGGGGCCGGCATGCGGCGGCTTTGTCTGCGCTCTTGTGTGTGGGGCTGGCAGTGGTGCTGGGCACCGTGGCGGTGCCTGCCAAAGCCCAGTGGCGGGCATTGCACAGCCTGCCCGTGCAGTCGGCCGACCGGCTGGTGATGCTGGAGCATCTGTACTACGAAGTGCCTTTTTACTTGCCTGCCATGGCTGCGCCGCCGCTGGTCGTGGATGACTGGAAAACCGGAGCGGGCCTGCAGGCTGATAACTGGAAGAAGGAGCTGAGCGATGCGGCGCAGTTTGCGCCGCAGCTGGGCAGCAGCCTATTGCTGGATGCGCAGGGCTTGCAGGCCTATGCCTGCACCCACCCGCTGCAGCGCCTGTGGGTGCTGGGCAGCGCAGAGGCGGCCCAGCGCCAAATGCCATCTGTGGTGGCTGCCGCGCCCGCCATGCATTTGGGCAGCACCCAGGTCTGGCAACTGCAGGCTGGCCAGGCCTGCGGCGGCGTACAGAGCAACGGCACAGGCCGCTGAGCGGTGATGCGGCCCAGGGGCCGCGCAGTTCGCCTTGGCCTACAGGGTCGCCCACGAACAAGGGGTATAACCGGGGGTTTCATCCCCTCCGCATGTCTGGAAAGTGAGAATGACCGTGGCAAAACCCAAAATCGGCGTGATTGTTGGCAGCAACAGCAAGACCTCCATCAACAAGCAACTGGCCCATGGCCTGGTGAACCTGGTGCAAGACCAGGCGGATTTCGAGTTCCTCGATCTGAGCGCGCTGCCCCTCTACAACCGCGATGATGATGCCGATGCCTACCCGGCGGCCTTTACCGCCTTCAAAGACAAGGTGCGCGGCAAGGACGGCATTTTGCTGGTGACGCCGGAGCACAACCGCTCGGTGCCGGCTTATCTGAAAAACGCGCTCGACGGCGCCAGCCGCCCTTATGGCAGTGGCGCATGGAGCGGCATCCCTGCTGCGGTGATCGGTACCTCGACCGGTGGCCCGGCATCGGCCATGGCCCAGCAGCATCTGCGCAATATCATCGTGTTTCTGGATATGCCGACCATGGCACAGCCTGAGGGATTTATCCGCTGGACGGATGGCCTGGTCAGCGCCGATGGCAAGGTCGCCGAGGCCAGCGAAAAGTTTCTGCGCAACTATATGGACCACTTCCTGGCCTGGGTGGCCAAGCATCCCAAGCAATAAACCTGCTCAGCGCAATCAACATGGCTGCGGTACGATGCAGCCATTTTTTCGACCAAGGCTGCCATGTTGAATTTACCCCTCCACCACTTGTACCGCGCCGCTGCTGCGGACGCCACCACGCCTTGGCTGCTGGTGCTGATGCATGGCGTGGGCAGCAATGAGCAAGATTTGTTTGGCCTGGCCGGCATGGTGCCGTCGGCCTTCCATGTGCTGAGCCTGCGCGCGCCTTACACCCTGGGCCCCAGCAGCTATGCCTGGTTCCAGTTTGGTGTGAATGCCGATGGCAGCCGCACTATCGATACCGCGCAGGAGCAAGCCAGCCGCGCGCTGGTGGCCCAGACCTGCAGCCAAGCGGCCCAGGCCTTGCAGATACCGGCCGAGCGGGTGGTGGTGGGTGGCTTCAGCCAGGGCGGCATCATGTCGCTGTCTGCGTTGCTGACCCAGCCGCAATTGCTGCAGGCCATCATGGTGTGGCACAGCCGTCTGCTACCCGAGATTGCCGCAGAACAAGTGGAGCCCGCGCAGCTGGCCGGGCGCCGTGCCTGGATCAGCCATGGCACGGCCGACAATGTGATTCCGTTGGCACAGGCCCATGCGATCCGCGCGGCGCTGCAAGCTACGCCTGTTGACTTGGCGTACCACGAATACCCCTGCCGCCATGAGCTGCATCCGCAAGAGCTGCAGGAGAGCATGGCCTGGCTGCAGGCGCTGACGCAGGACCAGCTGGGTTAAGGACGGCGTTTAACGGGCATCGGGGCGACCGGCGTCCGGGCGGAACAGCCCGGACAGCATGCGGTCGAGCTGCGGCCATTCCTGCGCGAACTGGCTGCGGTTGACAAAGTAGGCCTCGCAGGCCACCGCAAAGAACTCGGCCGGGGCCGTGGCGCCATAGCTGTCCAGCCAAGGGGCGGGCTCGCCAAAGCGCTGGGATTTGGCAATGGCGTGACCAAAGGCCTGGAAGGACGATGCCCAGCTGCGCTCCCAGGTCTGGCGTGCCTCGGCGGCACTGGCCAAGCCAAGAAAGCCGCCGGGCAGCGAGGGATAGCCATCGGCACCGCCATTGCGCATGTCGATCTTGTGGCAGAACTCGTGGATGACGACGCTGGTGCCGCGCGCGTTTTGTTGCAGCGGGTCTTGCGCAATCGCGGCCCAGCTCAAGGTGACGGGGCCATGCTGCATGGCCTCGCCTTCGAGCATCATGCGCCGGTGCGAGATGAGGCCAGCTTCGTCATGCATGTCTCTGGCGGCCACCATGGTGCCTGGGTGCACGACGATGCCGACAAAATCATCGTAGAGCGCGATGGCCTGCCGCGCCTCACCCCGGTGGAGCAAAGGCACGCAGGCCTGTGCGGCAATGGTCAGCGCCATGGCATCGCTCACCACCAGCCCATGGGCGCCCGAGAATTGTTTTTGGCGCAGAAACAGGGCGCTGAGCGCCCGCAGTTTGGCTTTTTCTTCGAGCGACAGCGCTTGGAGGAACGGGTATTTTTGCAGCACTTGCAGCCACAGGGCGGCGGGTATCTCCGGCACAGGGCGCGCCAGCGCGCGCAACCGGGACCAGGTGCGGTGCAGCCAGGCCATTTCAGCTTCCTGGCTGCGGCGGCTGGGCCAGGTAGTCTGCCAGCGCGATGCGCTGCAGACCCGAGGCGTCAATACGCAGCACCTCGGCGCGGGCGGGTTGCAAGTCAGTCTCCCAGTCGGTCAGCACCACGCGCTGGTGGTCGGCATCCAGCGGGTGGCTGGCAGGTCGGTGGGTGTGGCCGTGGATCAGCGTGGAGGCCTGGACCGTGTGCAACCAGGCCAGGGCTGCTTGGGTGTCTACATCGGCAGTGATCACCTCACGCATGCGGCGCGCCTCGCTTTGGCTGCGCATGGCGCCGGCCAACTGGCGGCGCTGGGCCAGCGGTTGGGCCAGAATCTGCTGCTGCCAGGCGGGGCTGCGCGCCACGGCGCGAAAGCGCTGGTAATCGGTATCTTCCACGCACAGCGCATCGCCATGGCTGAGCAGCCAGCGCTGGCCCAGAAAATCGATACAGCTGGGGTCCGGCAGCAATGGCATGCCGGTGCATTGGGCAAAGTGCGCGCCTACCAGAAAGTCGCGGTTGCCATGCATGAAGAAGAGGGCGCGCTCGCCGCTGGCCTGGCGCAAGGTCTGGGCGCATTCGGCCTCAAAGCTGCCGGCCTCATCCAGGGCGTCGTCGCCCACCCAGGCTTCAAACAAATCGCCCAGCATGAAGATCGCATCGGCGGTGCTGGCCTGCAAATATTGCTGCCAGCTGCGCAGTGTCAGCGGCAACTGGGGCTGCAGATGCAGATCAGAGATAAATTCGATGCTGCGCCAAGCGGGCGGCGCAGCGAAGGCATGGACTGCCGTGGTGGCCAACTGGGCACGCAATGCCCCATGCGGGTCTGCGGCGCTAGAGTCGGTCGGGTTGTCCATGCAAGCTAGGGGCCGCTGATTACAGCGCCACTGCCTTTTCGATCAGCAGCTCTTCTTTTGGCACGTCTTGGTGCATGCCCTTGGAGCCGGTCTTGACGGCCTTGATCTTGTCGACCACGTCGTTGCCGCCAACCACCTTGCCGAACACGGCATAGCCCCAGCCGCTAGGCGTAGGCGAGGTGTGGTTGAGGAAGTCGTTCTTGGCGACGTTGATGAAGAACTGGGCCGTTGCCGAGTGGGGGTCGCTGGTGCGGGCCATGGCCACGGTGTACTGGTCGTTCTTCAGGCCGTTTTGCGCTTCGTTCTGGATGGGAGCCTGGGTGGACTTCTGGTCCATGCCCGATGCAAAGCCGCCGCCTTGGACCATGAAGCTGTTGATCACGCGGTGGAAGATGGTGCCGTCGTAATGGCCGCTCTTCACATAGCTCAGAAAGTTTTCGGTGGACTTGGGGGCTTTTTCTGCGTCCAGCTCCAGCGTGATCACGCCGTGGTCTTTGATATGCAGTTCAACTTGTGGATTGCTCATGGTGTTTTTCCTGTTGAGAAAGGTGGGAAGGGTGCAGTTGGCGATGGTAGAGGCCAACTGCAAAGCCATTTACTTGACGACGGTGGCCGATTTGATGACGACCGGGGTCTTGGGCACATTCTGGTGCGGGCCGGCATTGCCGGTTTCCACGGCCTTGATCTTGTCGACCACCTCATTGCCGCTGACGACTTTGCCGAAAACGGCATAGCCGTTGCCATTGCCGCTGGCGTTCAGCGCATCGTTGTTCTGCACATTGATGAAGAACTGGGCAGTGGCCGAGTCCGGCACTGCCGTGCGGGCCATCGCAATGGTGTAGGTGTTGTTCTTGAGGCCGTTGTTGGCCTCCAGCGGGATAGGCGAGCGTGCAGGTTTTTGCTGCATGTCGGGGGTGAAGCCACCGCCCTGGATCATGAAGTTGCCGATCACGCGGTGGAAGATGGTGCCGTCGTAGAACTTGTCGTCCACGTACTGCAGGAAGTTGGCCACCGTTTTGGGCGCTTTTTCCGGATTCAGCTCCACCACGATGTCGCCCATCGAGGTGGTCAGTTTCACGCGGGGCTGGTCCGCCGCATGCGCGGCGCTGGTCAGCACCATGCCGCCGGCCAGTGCCAGGCCGCCCAGAATGGAAAGAGTGTGTCGTTTGGAAGGCATCGGTTTCCTCTGTCGTTGAATACGGTGATGGCCAGGGCAGGGCGCTGCGGGGTCCGCAAGGCATCCTGCGCTAGGCACAGATCATGGGCGTTGCACCGAGTTGAGGGCCAACGGTGCAAGATTCAAGGCAAGGCCCTTACTTTTTTGCGTCGGGCTCTGCTGCAACCGAAGCGGGCGCTGCATCAGCTGGCACTGCGGCAGCCGGCACTGCGGGCTGGGCCCGGGTGACCAGCAAGCGCAGGCTGCTGATCTTGGGCTGCAGCCGGGCTTGCTGCGCTGGCGCCAGCGTGCTGGCCTTGCTCAGCGATTGTTCGGCCAGGCGGATGTAGATATCGCCCAGGTTTTCATAGGCGGTGGCGTAACCCGGGTTGGCGCGTACGGCGTCTTGCAGCGCGCGGCTGGCTTTTTCCAGCTGGTTGTTCTGCGCGTAGAGCACGGCCAGGTTGTTGTAGGGCTCGGGCAGCTCAGGGTAGTCCTGCACCAGCTTTTCGAAGGTGGCGGTCGCGGCATCGCGCTGGCCCGCGTTCATCTGGGCCACACCTTGCAAAAAGCGCCACTGCGGGTCACGCGGGGCTTGCTGGATCTTGGGTTCGAGCTGCTCCAGTGCCAAGGCGGTCTGGCCGGACTGGATCAGCTTTTCCACCGCCGCGTATTCGTCCGCGTAGGCGGCGCTGCAGCTCAGGGCAAGCGCCAGCAAGGCGGCACGGGGCATCAGGGGAGAGAAAAGGCAACTGACTAACTTCATAGGGTTCGAGCGCGGTGAGCGCGTGCAAGTGGCCTGCAGGCTTATACTGCAGCGCATTGTAGCTGAGGGGCCTGGCGCCCCGGAACGGCGGGCGGCCATGGTTTGCAGGGCATGGCATCAGCTACCATACACCGTTCGGCGATCCATGCCGGGCTGCTGTGCCCAGGCAGGCGCTGCAAAACCCTCGCCCAATGGAATGGGCGCGGACCGGGATGAGGCGCTAGGCGTCTGTCCCTCTCTCAACCTTTACCACGCTAATTTTTCATGAGTTTGCGCATCTACAACACGCTTTCGCGTGCGCTGGAGTCATTTGTTCCGATTGAGCAGGGCCATGTCCGTATGTATGTATGCGGCATGACGGTCTATGACCTGTGTCATCTGGGACATGCGCGCTCGATGCTGGCGTTTGATGTGGTGCAGCGCTGGTTGCGCGTGAGCGGCTACCAGGTGACCTATGTGCGCAATGTCACCGACATTGAGGACAAGATCATCCGCCGCGCGGTGGAAAACGGCGAGACCATTCGCAGCCTGACCGACCGCATGATCGAGGCACTGCACCAGGATGCCGATGCGCTGGGCATCGAGCGGCCCACGCACGAGCCCCGTGCGACTGAATACGTGCCGCAGATGCTGTCCATCATCTCGCAGCTGGAAGCCAAAGGCCTGGCCTACCGCACCGAGGGCGGTGATGTGAACTATGCCGTGCGCAAGTTCCCGAGTTACGGCCAGCTGTCGGGCAAGTCGCTCGATGAGCTCAATGCCGGGGAGCGCGTAGCCGTGCAGGATGGCAAGCAAGATCCGCTGGATTTTGTGCTGTGGAAGAGCGCCAAGCCGACCGAGCCCGACGAGGCCAAGTGGCAGAGCAGCTACGGCACGGGCCGGCCCGGCTGGCACATCGAGTGCTCGGCCATGAGCTGCGCGCTGCTGGGGGAGACCTTCGATATCCATGGCGGCGGCGCAGACTTGCAGTTTCCCCACCACGAAAACGAGATTGCCCAGAGCGAAGGCGCGCACGACAAGCAGTTGGCCAAGCTGTGGATGCACAACGGCTTTATCAACGTCGACAACGAGAAGATGTCCAAGTCCTTGGGCAATTTCTTCACGATTCGCGATGTGCTCAAGCGCTACGACGCCGAGACGGTGCGCTTTTTTGTGGTGCGCAGCCATTACCGCAGCCCGCTCAACTACAGCGATGTGCACCTGGACGATGCCCGCAATGCCTTGAAGCGCCTCTATACCGCGCTGAGCCTGGTGGCCGCCGAGCCGGTGACCATCGACTGGAGCCACCCGAGCGCGGCGCGCTTCCAGGCGGCGATGGACGAGGACTTTGGCACGCCCGAAGCCGTGGCCGTGCTGTTTGAGTTGGCCGCTGAGGTCAACCGCAGCAAATCGCCCGCCGTGGCGGGCCTGCTCAAGGCCCTGGCCGCAACCCTGGGTCTGTTGCAGGCCGATCCTGCTGCCTATCTGCAAGCCGGCGCCAGTGTGGATGCCGCGTATATCGAGGCACAAATCGCCCTGCGTGCCGCTGCCAAGGCAGACAAAAACTATGCGGAATCCGACCGTATTCGCGCAGCACTGCTGGCCCAGGGGGTGGAGCTCAAGGACTCGGCGCAGGGCACAAGCTGGACGGTCGTCCAGGTGGTTTCTTGATGTCTGCTTGTGGGGCTCTGCGCCCATTCGCATTTTTGCGCGAACGGGCCTAGCGGCATGCCGGGTATCAGCAACAAGCCGCTGTCTGCGGACGATTGGGCCGTGGCCTGCAAGCACCTGGCCCGCAAGGACCGGGTGATGCGCCGGCTGGTGCCCCTGTATGCCGGCGAGATGCTGCGCCGCGAAGCCGATGGCTTTGCGCTGCTGATGCGCTCCGTCGTGTGGCAGCAGCTATCCGAGACATCGGCGCGGCAGCTGTGGAAGCGGCTGATGGCCGTGCCTGGCGCCACGACGCCCAAGGGCTTGCTGGCGCTGAGCGACGAGGCAGCCAAGGCGATCCGCCTGCCCCAGCGCAAGCTGGGCTATCTGCGCGATTTGGCCCAATGGTTTGTACAAGAGCCCAAGGATGCGCTGTCCTGGGTGCATGTGGATGACGATGCCGCCATTGAGCAGCTGCTGGCCCAGCGCGGGGTAGCCCGCTGGGGTGCAGAGATGTTTTTGCTGTTCCACCTGGGGCGGCCCAATGTGCTGGCCATTGATGATGCCGCGCTGCTGCAGGGCATCAGCGACCATTATTTTTCTGGCGAGGCCGTCAGCCGCAGCGATGCGCGCGAGGTGGCCCAGGCCTGGCAGCCCTGGGCGAGTGTGGCGGCCTGGCTGATCTGGCGATCCCAAAATGCCATGCCGCTGGGGCAGGATGCTGATTGACGGGGCTTGACCGCATGCGGTTACACTGTCGGTCGTTATGAGAAGGCTGCCTGCAGCGCTTCCCGAGGAGAATCATTTTGGCGAAAAGAACCTTCCTGGATTTCGAGCAACCGATTGCGGAGCTGGAAACCAAAATTGATGAACTGCGCTATGTGCAAAGCGAAAGTGCCGTCGATATCTCTGAAGAGATTGACCAGCTCAGCAAAAAAAGCCAGCAGCTGACCAAGGACATCTACAGCGAACTCTCACCCTGGCAGATCACCAAGATCGCGCGCCATCCCGAGCGTCCCTATACCCTGGATTACGTCAACGAGATCTTCACCGATTTCGTCGAGATGCATGGCGACCGCCACTTTGCCGATGACCTGTCCATCGTGGGCGGCCTGGCGCGCTTCAATGGCAACCCCTGCATGGTGGTGGGCCACCAAAAGGGCCGCGACACCAAGGAGCGCACCTTGCGCAACTTTGGCATGAGCAAGCCCGAAGGCTACCGCAAGGCGCTGCGCCTGATGAAGACGGCCGAGAAGTTCAAGCTCCCGGTGTTCACCTTTGTGGATACCCCCGGCGCCTATCCCGGCATCGAGGCAGAAGAGCGTGGCCAGTCGGAAGCCATTGGCCGCAACATCTATGAAATGGCGCAGCTGGAAGTGCCCATCATCTCCACCATCATCGGTGAAGGTGGTTCGGGCGGCGCGCTGGGTATTTCGGTGGCCGACCAGGTGTTGATGATGCAGTACTCGGTGTACTCGACCATCAGCCCCGAAGGCTGCGCCTCCATTCTGTGGAAAACCAGCGACAAGGCCCAGGAAGCGGCTGACGCCATGGGCATCACCGCGCACCGCCTCAAGGCGCTGGGCCTGATCGACAAGATCATCCACGAACCCGTGGGCGGCGCCCACCGCGACCACAAGCAAATGGCGGCCTTGCTCAAGCGCGGCCTGAGCGATGCCTTCCGCCAGCTGGCCGACTTGAAGCCGGCCGAGCTGCTGGACCGCCGCTACGAGCGCCTGCAAAGCTATGGCCGTTTTTCGGACACCAAGGCTGAACACTGATGTGTGCCGCAGCGCGCATCTGATGCTGCGCCGCTGCTGCTGCCAAGCCTCCCTTTGCGGAGGCTTTTTGCTAGGGGGCGGTTGCCATGGCTGAGCCCGCTATTCTTGCGGCCTTGAAGGGCTGGCAACCTGCACTGCCGCTGGCGGTGGCCTACAGCGGCGGAGCGGATTCGACCGCCTTGCTCTGGGCCTGCCAGCAGCGCTACCCCGGCCAGGTGCAGGCCATCCACATCAACCACGGCCTGCAGGCGGCAGCCAGCATTTTTGAGGCGCATTGCCGCGCCCAATGTGCTGCTTGGGATGTGCCCTTGCAGGTGGTGACAGTGGACGCCCACCCGCAATCCGGCCAGAGCCCCGAGGACGCAGCGCGCATTGCCCGCTACCAGGCGCTGGCCCGCGCTGCATGGACGGCTGCTGAAGGCGGGCAGGGCGGTATCCAGACCATGGCGCTGGCCCAGCATGCCGACGACCAAGTGGAAACCGTCGTGCTGGCGCTGTCACGCGGTGCGGGTGTTGCGGGTTTGGCGGGCATGCGCCCGCAGTGGGAGCGTGCGGGGCTGCACTGGGCGCGGCCTTATCTAGCGCTGGGCAGTGCGCAGATTCGCGCTGATCTGACTGCGTTGGGCATTGCCTGGGTGGAAGACCCCAGCAACACCGACACCCGCTACACCCGCAACCGCATCCGCAACCAGGTGATGCCGGGCTTGGCGCAGGCCTTTCCGCAGATCGCGCAGACCGTGGCGCGCAGCAGCGCGCATGCGGCGCAGGCAGCAGAGCTGCTCGACGACCTGGCGCGGATGGACCTGGATAGCACAGGCGCACCGCCGCGTATCCGAGCGCTGCAGGCCTTGTCTGCCGCACGCATGGCCAATGTCTTGCGCTACTGGCTGCGCAGCGCGCATGGCCAAACCCCCAGTGCTGCGCAGCTGGCGCAACTGCTTTCGCAATTGCAACGCTGCACCACGCGGGGCCACCAAATCCATATAAAAGTAGGCCTTGGGTATATACAGCGCCACAGAGATGTCATCGATTGGTACAATCCGCCAGTTTTGGTCTGACTAATGTACGAATCCGACGGCGTGCCAAAACACTTTGCATCAACGCCGAGCTTCGTGTTTCGTCATCGTGATATTCAATGGCACTGATCGTTCATAAGTACGGCGGCACGTCGATGGGCTCCTCCGAGCGCATCCGCAATGTCGCCAAACGCGTCGCCAAGTGGGCAAGGGCTGGCCACCAGATGGTGGTGGTGCCCAGCGCCATGAGTGGCGAAACCAACCGTCTGTTGGGCCTGGCCAGTGAGCTGGCACCCAGCCGCGCGGACAAATCCTATTACCGTGAGCTGGACATGCTGGCCGCCACTGGCGAGCAGGCCTCGTCGGCCTTGCTGGCCATTGCGCTGCAGGCCGAAGGCGTGCCCTCGGTGAGCTACACCGGCTGGCAAGTGCCGGTGCGCACCGATGACAGCTACACCAAGGCGCGCATTGAGTCGATTGACGACCAGCGCGTGCGGACCGATCTGGACGCCGGCCGGGTAGTCATCGTCACAGGCTTCCAGGGCATTGACCCACACGGCAACATCACGACCCTGGGTCGTGGGGGTTCGGACACCTCGGCTGTCGCCGTGGCCGCTGCCCTCAAGGCTGCTGAATGCCTGATCTACACCGACGTCGATGGTGTTTACACCACCGACCCGCGTGTTGTGTCGGCCGCGCAGCGCCTCAAGACCGTCAGCTTTGAAGAAATGCTGGAGATGGCGAGCCTGGGCTCCAAGGTGTTGCAGATTCGCTCGGTGGAATTCGCCGGTAAGTACAAAGTGCCAATGCGTGTGCTGTCGAGCTTCACGCCCTGGGATATTGCATTGGATGAAGAGGCCAAGTCGGGCACTCTGATCACATTTGAGGAAGACGAAAAGATGGAAAAGGCCCTCGTATCGGGCATCGCTTTCAACCGCAGCGAAGCCAAAATCTCTGTCCGTGGCGTGCCTGACACCCCTGGTATTGCCTACCAGATCCTGGGCCCGGTGGCTGATGCCAACATCGATGTGGACGTGATCCTGCAGAACATCGGCAAGGACGGCAAGACGGACTTCAGCTTCACCGTCAACCAGGCTGACTTCAACCGCACCGTGGAGCTGCTGCGCGAAGAAGTCCTGCCCAAGCTCGGCGCAGACGAAGTCATTGGCAATCCCAACATCTGCAAGGTGAGCATCGTCGGTATCGGCATGCGCAGCCATGTGGGCGTGGCATCGACCATGTTCCGCGCGCTGGCCGAAGAGGGTATCAACATCCAGATGATCTCGACCTCCGAGATCAAGACCTCCGTCGTCATCGACGAGAAGTACCTGGAGCTGGCCGTGCGCGCACTGCACACCGCTTTTGGTCTGGATTCTGCAGAAGTTTCCAAATCGGCCTAAATTTTCAGGTTAGAATAGCTTTATTGGAAACGTGACCGAGTGGCCGAAGGTGCTCCCCTGCTAAGGGAGTATGGGGTGTAGAGCCTCATCGAGGGTTCGAATCCCTCCGTTTCCGCCAAGAATCAAACCCCTGAGTGTTCGCATTCAGGGGTTTTTCTTCGTCTGGGCCTTATTGATGACCAGACGCTTGGCGCTTTAGAAACAAAGCCCTGCAAATGGCAATTGGCAGGGCTTTGGTTTGTGATGTTGGTGTCCCGCTAAATGCGCGCAGTCAATCCAGCCGCGGATGCAAATCAACGTACCTCTGCTTGCGCAACTCCAATGCCGCAATCTGTTCCAGCAGCTTGGCGATGTCAGCATCAATGTCTTCCACGCTTTGCTCAATGTCGTCCAGCGTCTGGATCAGCAGCTCTTTGGCCTCCTGCTTGCTGGAGGCCGATGGCGTGGCGCCGCGCAGGGGGAGGTTGGCGGTTTCCTTCATGAAGATGCCAGTGACGATGCCCACCACCGCCACCGCCACCGCCATCAGGTAGTAGGCAGGAAGGTACAGGCTGCCGGTGGTATCCACCAAGGCCGCTGCGATGGTGGGTGTGAGGCCGGCCACGATGATGGCAATGTTGAACGATGCGGCCAGCGCGCTGTAGCGGATGCGGGTGGGGAACATGGCGGGCAAGGTCGAGGCCATCACACCGGTAAAGCAGTTCAGCACAATGGCCAGCATGAACAGCCCGACAAAGATCAACCCGATCTTGCCGCTGATGATCAGCGTAAAGGCCGGAATCGCCAGCACCAGCAAGCCGATGTAGCCCACGATGACAAAGGGTCTGCGGCCAAAGCGGTCGCTGGCCAGGCCGATGAGGGGCTGTACAAAGAGCATGCCGATCATCATCGCAATGATGATCAGCACGCCATGGTCTTCGGAATAGCGCAGGTTGTGCGACAGGTAGCTGGGCATGTAGGCCAGCAACAAGTAGTAGGTGAAGGGTGCCGCTTTGTGGCGGGATGAGATGCGGCGACGGAGGTGTCGGATCGGCCGCTGTATTGTTGTTGGTGGTGTCCATGCGGTTCCCCAGTTGTGGTGGGTCGCCATCTTCCCCAATCGCTGATCACCCGTCTGTAAGACGAGGGGGCACGCGCTGCAGCCAAAGTTCGCCGGCGAACTCCCGTAAGGGCTGCGGTTGGCAGGCTTTGGTTGGCCCGCAGGCGGCGCTACGCGATCGGTAAACCGCCTTCAGTCTGTTTGGGCCGTGGGTGCAACTGGCGCGGGCGCGGCTGTAGTTGTAGCTGCCGCAGCTTGCAGCTTGGCCAACTGGCGTTTCCTTAGGCTGTCCGTCGTCTGCTCGCAAAGCTGCTGGGTGGCTGCTTGCAGTGTGGGCAACAGCACGCAGGTGCCCGGGGAGCTGCGGAAGGCCGACTCCTGGACTTGGTGGATATAGTCCAGCTCGCCATCGCCTTTTTTGATGGTGTAGCGAAACTGGTATTGCGTGGTAGCGGGCTTATCCGCCAGTGAGCCGAGCACGGCTCCCAGTATCCCGACTGCCAGATTGACCCCGACGGAATAGCTGTGTCCACCGCGAATGGCGCGATCAATGTAGGCGGCGCTGGCCACGGCACCGCCGATGGCCGCGCCCGCGTTCGTGCCTGGGGTTGATTCATCCACACCCTGCACATCCACGATGGTGCCGAACTCTGCCGCTGCAAAGTAGTCGACGCTGTAGTTCGCTTCCAGCAATTGCCGCTCTGAGGCAGCCAAGTCATCCCATACCAATCGCGACAGCTGCAGGGTGGGGCGTGGCGCCAAAAGATATTTGTCCGCAGTTCCCAGCGAGAGATCTTGCGACTGGTAGACGCTGGGCGCCAATTCGCCATTGAGGTAAGCCCGGTATTCGCTCAGCGCCATCGTGCGCGATCCACTGTGAATGCGCTCTACGGTCAGGTTGTCTTGGTTGACCGAGCACACCAGCGGATCGCCATCAGAGACCATCGCGACATTGACCGCCCAATGGTCGGACATATGTTGGTTGCCATCGTTTTTGGCGTCGGTGGCAGCGGGAAATTCTGCAAGGCAAACGGCTGCATATTTCTCAAAATCCCGGGCGACTTCGCGGCGTGAGGTCTCCACATCCTGGTGGATCTTCAGCTGCTCTTGCTGGGACATGCGTCCATGGTGGGCATAAGGCGTGCATCCCCCCAGCAGGACAAGGCTGGCCGCTGCGATCGCAATCTGCTTGGTTTTCATGTGCTATTTATTTTTTGCTGGTGATTATTCATTTGAATTCTTAACGCGCAGCAATGTGAGGCATCTTTGCCTGGGCCAGACCTTTGGGATGCACGAAAGCTTCTTTGAATAAGAGAGAAATTTGCCCTGAAAAACAGAGGCGCCATGCCCAATCCTAGCAGTATTTTTATTACATTGACTTACGATAATGCAGCTGAAGCGGCAGGTACCCAACTACAAGCGCCGCTATCCATCGGTCTTTTTCTCCTGACGCCTTATTCGCCGCACAGCGCCTCCACCAGCAGCCCCAGCGCTGCGCTTTTGGGCGCTCCCTTGCGCAGCACCAGCTCATAGGGCTCGCTGCGGGATTGAAGGGTGAGGTCGATGACGCCGACCAGGCCATTGCGCGAGAAATAGTTCGCAATGTCGTCGGAGACAAGCGCCACCAGGTCGTTGTTGCGGCCGAGCATGGTGACGGTGGCCAAGGCCGAGGTGGTTTCGATCAGGTGCGAGGGGAAGTGCAGCCCCGCTTCGTGGAACTCGCGCTCCAGCAATCGGCGCATGGGCATGCGGGCGCGGTACACCAGCCAGCGGCTGTCCTGCAAGTCTTGCAGCTGCACGGCCTTGGCGCCCATCGCAGGGTGGCGCACGCTGGCGATCACCGACAGCGACTCCTGCTTGATGAACAGCGACTCATAGACTTCGGGCGTGCGGCTGACGGACGAGCGGCAGATGGCCGCATGGATCTGGCCGCGCTCGATCATGCCCAGTAAGGTCTCGCTGGTGTCCTCGATGATCTCCACCGACATATGTGGTTGGCGTGCTAGCACGTTCGACAGCGCATCGGACAGCAGCGGCACCGCGCCCATGATGGTGCCAATGGCCAGGTGGCCGCCCACGCCACTGGCGATGGCATCGAGCTCAAAGCGCAGGTGGTTGATGTCCGACTGGATCAGGCGGGCAAAGCGCAGTGCACAGTGCCCGGCCTCCGTCGGGATTAACCCTCGGTTTGTGCGCTCGAACAGGTCGACCTGCAAGGTCGACTCCAGCTCCCGCAGCGCCTTGCTGGCCCCCGGCTGCGTGAGGCCGACTTTGTCCGCAGCGCCAAGCAGGGAGCCGCTTTCCTCGATGGCGATGAGCAGGCGCAGCTGCTTGGCATGCAGGCGCGACATGACGGAATTGAGGCTGGGTATGCCGCTGGCCATGAATAAAAGTTATATCGGTATGGGAAGCCGTCAGTGTACCGAATGGGCTGCGCTGCCTAGACTTCGGGCCTTCTGATAGCAATGGATATAACTGGTAAAACGTTATGGCTCTGATCAACTATGTGACTGAAGTGCGCTTTGGCGCCGGTGTGCTGGCGGAACTGAAGCAAGTGTGCGAGACGCTGGGTATTACCAATCCTTTGATCGTGACCGACAAGGGGGTGGAGGCCGCAGGCATCATCGACCAGGTCCAACAGGCGCTGGGTGCTGCCCGGTTTGGCCTGTTCAACGGCACGCCGCCCAACCCGTCGGAGACGGCGGTGCGTGCTGGTGTCGAGGCGCTGAACAGCAGTGCCTGCGACGGCATCATCGCCGTGGGCGGCGGCTCGTCGATTGACCTGGCCAAGGCGGTGGCGGTATCGGCCCGCCATACAGGCCCGCTGCGCCAGTTTGCGCTGATCGAGGGCGGCGCGCTCAAGATCACCGCCGCCACCTTGCCCATCATTGCGGTGCCCACCACGGCGGGCACCGGCAGCGAAGTAGGGCGCGGCGCCATCATCATCCTGGACGACGGGCGCAAGGTCGGCATCCTCTCGCCCCATGTGATTCCCAAGGTTGCCATCTGCGACCCCAACCTGACCCTGGGCCTGCCTGCGGGCCTGACGGCCGCCACCGGCATGGATGCGATTGCCCACTGCATCGAGACCTTTCTGGCGCCCGCCTTCAACCCCCCGGCCGACGGCATTGCGCTCGATGGCCTGTGGCGCGCCTGGCGCCATATCGAAGTGGCTTTCCGGGATCCTGCCGACGTGGAGGCGCGTACCAACATGATGAGTGCCTCGCTGCAAGGCGCGCTGGCTTTCCAAAAGGGCCTGGGCTGCGTACACAGCCTCAGCCACGCACTGGGCGGCATCAACCCCAAGCTGCACCACGGCACCCTCAACGCCATCCTGCTGCCGGCCGTGATCCGCTTCAACCGGGGGGCCGAGTCTGTGGTGCGCGAGGACAAGATTGCGCGCCTGGCGCAGGCCATGGGCCTGGCCGATGGCATGTCGGTCGAAGAAGCCCTGGTCACCAAATCCCGCGCACTGCAGCTGCCCACCGGCCTGGCCGAGTTGGGCGTGGGCGAAGACCTGTTTGACCGCATTGTGCAAGGTGCGTTGGCCGACCACAGCCACCGCACCAACCCGCGTGAGGCCAGCGCCGACGACTATGTCGAGATGCTGCGCCAGTCGATGTAAACCGGCATCCCTCATCAAAAGACGCAGCCCCGGACCGCCGCCGCGATGGACGGCAGGCCGGAGGCTTGCGCGCAAGAAGACATTTACAAATCAACAAGCAAAAGGTGGAGACATGAGTAGCAGTTCTCTGAATCACACGGCCACGGTGGCCGACAAGGAAACCATGGTGCCCGATGCCGAACGCCGGCGTGCGCTGATTGGCAGCGCGGTGGGCAGCACCATCGAGTGGTACGACTATTTCCTCTACGGAACCATGTCGTCCATCATATTTGCCAAGCAGTTCTTTCCCAGTGACAACGCCTTGGTCAGCCAGATGCTGGCGCTGGCCACGTTTGCACTGGCGTTTTTGATCCGCCCGATTGGCGGCGTGATCTTCTCGCATATCGGTGACCGCATTGGCCGCAAAAAGACCTTGGCGATGACCTTGTCGATGATGGGCCTGTCGACCGTGCTGATGGGCTTGCTGCCCAACTATGCGCAGATTGGGATACTCGCGCCGATCCTGCTAACCATTCTGCGTTTGATGCAGGGCCTGGCGCTGGGCGGCGAGTGGGGCGGCGGTGTGCTGCTGGCGGTGGAATACTCGCCCCGCAAAAAACGCGGCTTCTATGGTGCCGTGCCGCAGACCGGCGCGGTGCTGGGCCTGGCACTGGGCAATATCATCACCTCGCTGTTGAGTGCGGGCATGAGCGAAGAGGCCTTCCTGTCCTGGGGCTGGCGCATTCCGTTTGTTGGCTCCATCGTGCTGGTGATGGTGGGCATGTGGATCCGCAATGCGGTGGGCGAGACG
This sequence comes from Comamonas sp. BIGb0152, assembly GCF_024809975.1. Lineage (GTDB taxonomy): Bacteria > Pseudomonadota > Gammaproteobacteria > Burkholderiales > Burkholderiaceae_C > Comamonas. The sequence continues at coordinate 38,381 of NZ_JANUDY010000003.1, read as the reverse complement.
CCCTCGTTCAAGAAAATACAGGCCAGCCGCAGCAGCGCGCCCATTCCGATCAAGCAGACCCTGCAGTTCCACTGGCGCCAAGTGCTGATCGCCATCGGCGCCAAGGTGGTGGAGACCTCGACCTTCTTCCTCTACGCCACTTTCACCATCTCGTACATGATGGACCACGGTTTTGCCCGCTCGACGATTCTCAATATTGTGCTGGTCTGCGCGCTGATTGCCTTCCCCTGCATGCTGTACTTCGGCCACCTCTCGGACAAGATCGGCCGTAAAAAGGTCTTCATCGGCGGCAGCATCGCCTTCATGCTCTGGATCTTCCCTTACTTCTGGCTGCTGGATCAGAAATCCGTCTGGGCGGCGTCGCTGGCCGTGGGCGTGGGCCTGGGCATCATCTGGTCCAGCTATGGCGCCATGATCGGCACCTTGCTGGCCGAAGCCTTCCCGCCGGACATCCGCTATACCGGCATGTCCCTGGGCTACCAGATTGGTGCGGCCCTGGTGGGCGGCCCCATGCCCCTCATCGCCACCGCGCTGATCGCCTACTACAGCGGCAGCTATGTGCCGGTTGTGATCTTCCTGGTGCTCTGTGCGCTGGTGTCCATCGTCGCCGTGGGTGTGGCCCGCGACCGCAGCGGCCAGCCGCTGGACGAGTGATGGCCTGAAAGGCCGGACCTGCCGCAGCGCTGCTTGCCTGCGGTGGTCTTGTCATTCTTGGCGACCTTCGCGCATCCCCTTCATCTTTTTCCCTATTCAACTTCTTGAGGAAACCCTCCATGCAAATCACTGGAGACATGGTCATTGGCTACCGCACGGTGCGCGGCACCAGCGGCAGCCAACGCGCCTTCAACCCCACGCTGAACGCCCCCATCGCTGAGCCCGAATTTGGCCTGGGGGGCCATGACGAGGTCGAGCTGGCGGCCAGCTTGGCCGCTGCCGCCTTTGACCCTTACCGCAATCTGCCATTGGCGCAGCGCGCCGCCTTTTTGGAAACGATTGCCGAAGAAATCCTGCAGCTGGGCGATGCACTGATCGAGCGCGCCCATGCAGAAAGCGGCCTGCCCATCGCCCGGCTGACGGGCGAGCGCGGCCGCACCGTGGGCCAGCTGCGCTTGTTTGCCCAGGTCGTGCGTGACGGCCATTTTTTGCGCGCCACCATCGACACGGCCCAGCCCGAGCGCCAACCGCTGCCCCGCGCCGATCTGCGCCTGGCCAAGATTCCGCTGGGCCCGGTGGCAGTGTTTGGCGCCAGCAATTTTCCGCTGGCGTTCTCGGTGGCGGGTGGCGACACTGCATCGGCACTGGCTGCCGGTGCGCCGGTGATCGTGAAGGCGCACAGCGCGCATCTGGGCACCTCGGAGATGGTGGCGCGGGCGGTACAAAAGGCGGCGCAGCGCCAAGGCATGCCCGAAGGCGTTTTCTCGCTGTTGGTGGGCGCGGGCCGTGGGCTGGGTGAGGCCCTGGTGGCCCACCCCGAGATCAAGGCCGTCGGCTTTACCGGCTCGCGCCAAGGCGGGCTGGCGCTCTTGCGCCTTGCCAACAGCCGCGCCGAGCCCATCCCCGTCTATGCCGAGATGAGCAGCATCAACCCCGTCTTTCTGCTGCCCAATGCCTTGGCCGCGCGGCCTGAGGCCCTGGCCCAGGGCTTTGCCGATTCGCTGGCCATGGGGGCAGGGCAGTTCTGCACCAACCCCGGCCTGGTGCTGGCCATCGACAGCCCCGCGCTCGACACCTTTATCAGCGCGGCAGCGGTGGCCATCCGCGCCAAGGGCGCACAAACCATGCTGACCGCCGGCATCCACCAGGCCTATGAGGCCGGCCGTGCCCAGGTGCAAGCCGCTGACGGCGTGGAGGAGCTGGCCGCCGGCGTGGCCGCAGACCATGCCAACGCCGCCCAGGCCGCGCTGTATGTGACCAGCGCCCAGACCTTGTTGGCAAACGAGGCCTTGCAGTCGGAAATGTTTGGCCCGGCCTCCATCGTCGTCAAAGCCCGCAACGCCGAAGAGTTGCTGCAGGTCGCCCAGCACCTGGAAGGCCAGCTCACCGCCACCTTGCACCTGGAGCAGGGCGACCACGACAGCGCCCGCGCCCTGCTGCCGGTGCTGGAGCGCAAGTGCGGCCGCATCCTTGTGAATGGCTTCCCCACCGGCGTGGAAGTGAGCCACGCCATGGTCCATGGCGGCCCCTTCCCGGCCACCTCCCACGCCATGTACACCTCCGTCGGCGCCAGTGCCATTGACCGCTTTCTGCGCCCGGTCTGCTACCAGGACCTGCCCGATGCGCTGCGCCCCGAAGCTTTGCAGAATGACAATGCGCTGGGGCTGTGGCGGTTGGTGGATGGGCAGCCAAGCCAGGGGGCGGTTGGCTGAGGTTGGATGGCAGGGCAAAACGCCCTGCCGTGGTCTGAAGGCGGGCTAGTGCGATCCGCTGCCTTGTCTTCCTCGGCAATAGCGACAGCTCGCCTTCAAAAGACGCCTTGCGGCGCATCGCGATCCGCGCCCATCCCATGGGGCGAGGGTTTGCGGAGCCTGGCTAGCAACGCCTGACCCATACAGCAGGGCATCAGCAAATGGCTGGCGCATAGCGCATGTACCAGGCATGATCCTCTGGATATCTTTAAAGAGACCCATTGCACATGCGCGTCGCCCCAGAAATCTTGTTTCGCCCAGCTGTGGAAGCCGATCTGCCTCAACTCTACGAATGTGACCCTTATTCAAAGGCCCATGAGAGCCGAAGATTGGAGCTGAGGCACATGGTCCAGCAAGGGGCATGCATCCTTGCGTTTGTTGACGGCCAGGCGCTGGGATTTGCAGTGTTGGAGTACAGCTTCTTTGGACACGGCTTTATATCCCTGGTATGCGTCGCTGTCGAGCATCGGGGTAAGGGGGTTGCGCTTTCTCTTTTAATGGAGCTGACGCAGCGTTGCGTCACGCAAAAGCTGTTCACCAGTACCAATGCCTCGAATGCGTCAGCGCAGAGCCTTTTTTCACGCGCGGGTTTTATGCGAAGCGGCAGCGTGGAAAATCTCGACCAGGGGGACCTGGAGCTGATCTTCTTCAAAGAATTGCGGGAAAGTTAACCGCACCAGCAACGGGCTCGGTAGGTTTGCCCGAATGGATGGGCTACCGCGCCCCCGGCACCGCGCCGAAGCGCTCCCATCGGACCTCTGCGGTAGTGGCTTGACTTAAACTAGCCAGCACTCCTTCCAACGACGTGCGACACCGTGACGACCCCAAACATGATTTCTGATGCCGCACTGCGGATAAGTGCGACCGAGGCGGCCGATCACCCGCGTTGCACTGATTGCGCACCGTTATGGCGCCCAGGTTGGGAGTCGGTTTCTGGTGCAATAAGCGTGTCTCACCTTGTGCTACTGGGCGCGTTGGGAAGCGAAGCGTCTTGGGAGCGCTTTGACGAATTTCATCCCAACGGCACCCATTTATGGTCCCCGGATGCGCCTATAGCGCCGGGTTGGCACCCCTACACGCGCAGCACCCTGTGGCGATGCCCTAAGTGTTTGGGGGCCTTTCTGCGGTATACGGAGTACGGGGGCTATTACGTCGAAGAGCGCATACGGCCTTTGTTGTCTGATCTGATAGTGAGTCCCCCAAACTCGCAATGACGGAAGGGCTGCCCTGCCGTAATCAGCGGCAGCCATGGCGGAAACCGGCTTGCGGCTGAACGGATTGATTCACGGATCAAGGCCTAAACCGCAGCGATCGCCAATAGCATGCGTTGGAGGTGCGCTGCCCTGAACGAGCACTTGCGACCCAAGCCGATTGCTCCATTTGAAAATTGCGGCGTACCCGGTGCAGGGACTGCATTGCATGCCGCCGCTGGCGCATGTTGACGCCATCCGTTCAGGCGCGCTGCTTTTCCAGTCGGATGTCTCCGCCACCTATATCGACGTCATTGCCCCATCCGAGGTAACGATAGAGCTGCGCAGCGCGGCTTCCATCCGCAGTTTCAAGCCACGCGGTAGAGTGCCGTTCGAACAGGGCGCGTTCACAGATCTGGGTGAGGCGCGTGCCTATTCCGCCACCTTCATAGCCAGGCAGAACAAACAATGCAAACAGGCACGCGCTGTCCAAGTCGACCATTGCAAATCCGACAACTTCTTCCTGAATAGTTGCGACCCACGCGCAAGGGGAGCTGGTGATGGCCAAAGCAATCGCCTCGGGCGTGATTCCCATTGCTGAAAGCGCCTCGGCGGACAAGGTGTTCTCTCCAACCGATGCCCTCACGTGGAACATTGCGCGCACGTCGGAGACATCCGCAGGCCGAATATGGGGAGACAGGTTTTTCATAAAAAGATGGGTAGCAAGCGATGTCAGATCGTCGGCCGATCTGCGGCTGTCGCAGATTGAACCATTGCGCTCAACAGCCTTCTGCCAAATGGCGTCGTTGGAATGATCGACGTATTCACTCCTCACGGACCACCTGGGAGTACCTCCTGTACCCCCACACCGCGGCGACGATTATTCCAATACCTACGCCCCAACCCACAGGGACACCAAAGCCAAAAACAAGCAAAAACATCAAGCCGACGCTGACCAGCGCAATCCACAGCGCCGTGACGAAATCAAAGCGCGCGACCGCCATGGCGTCATCCGCCATGTCGCGAGTGGCATGGCCTCGTTTTTGGCGCTGGCGCCTGAACACCCATACATCGGCGAAGAACTCCGCGACGCCGGCGAGAAGATCGGTGACAAGGCTCATGGTGGAATAGGTTGTGTTGGGGTGATATTTCGGTATTGCCATCTGTAGCGGCTCGCCAAGTTGTCGGTTCTCATTGATCTTGCAAATTTTCTCACTGCATGCAAATTGGGAATCGACTGTCAGGTCTCCGCGAGCTTTGAATTTTTCTCACTGAAGTTTGAACTCGGGGCGCTTTGGGCTCAACCAGATGGGGGCCGGGGCGGCTTCCAGTCTGTCGCTGGCCTGTGAGGCTGCTGTCGCGCTTGGTCAATGCGGAGGTAGGATGGCGGCTAACGGCTAACGGCTAACGGCTAACGGCTAACGGCTAACGGCTAACGGCTAACGGCTAACGGCTAACGGCTAACGGCTAACGGCCAACAGCAGACAGTCGAAGCTGCCTTCCAAATTGCCTGAGGAGTCAACGTGTTTTCACATGTCTTTGTAAGCGTCAGCGATTTCGAGCGAGCCTTGAATTTCTACAGGGCAGTGATGGAAAGTCTAGGTATTGAACTGCGCTTCTGCGAGAGAGAAAGACCGTGGGCTGGTTGGCACAGCGCAGGTGAGACGCGTCCATTCTTCGTCATTTGCAAGCCTTATGACGAACAGTCGCACCATCCCGGAAATGGGCAAATGGTTGCCTTCGCAGCGGCCTCCAGGTCAGCCGTCAGGGTGGCTTACCAAGTTGCGTTGGAGAATGGCGGCACCTGTGAGGGCCCGCCAGGGCTGCGCTCGCAATACCATGACAACTACTATGGCGCGTACTTTCGCGACCCGGACGGGAACAAGTTCTGCGTTGCCTGTCATGTCCCGACGCACGATGATGTGTGAGGCGTTTAGGCAGGATCCGGCCAGGAGCAGTCAACCGCTTGTTTGAGTTCCACGTCTCGTCTAGGCTAAAAGCGAACCTCAGTTATTCAGCAGCAGTTGAACGCGGCCAGCTTCAGATGCTAATCCATGTTCCTTCAAGATTGACGAGAGCACACCCAAGTAGGCGCTCTCGTCCACGAGAATCTCCCAGCCCGGCGGTATCCCAATTGCGAGGCCATAGACAAGCAAAGTCCCCGGCGGGATGTTGACCCCCTCCACCTGAATTTCGTATTCATCCAGGTCTTCTGGATAGATAACGCCAAATCCCCCGTCGCTGTTTCCGTAGCCATGCCGTAGCTCGGCGAACTCAGCCAGCTGATATAGTGGGCTCCATTCCAAGATCACTTCCCTACATGCGGCTAGCGGTTCAGGTGCGTCCAACATCCTGCTCCTCCCTTGCGTTAACGATGCCGATTTTACCCACGGACGATAGTTGCTTCCGCTGCAAAGCAAACGTTTACTGCCGAGAATTTGGTGACAGCAATGGGTTGTTCAGCAACCGTCGCATACGGGCCATATGCAGGCATTCGGACCTTTGCACCAAAGACTGAGATCAAAATTTTTAGGCCTGTCTAAAATGGCGACAGCAAATTTGCATATCGAACAGCAAGCTCATATATTATTGGCGAACTAGGCATGCAGACTGCATGTCTTTTAAATCTAGTTAACCTTGGCAATGACTCTCTCAGAAATCGAGGTCGGACTGCGATCAGCTCAGTTGTTCTCGGCTTGTGGCCAATTTCGCAGTGAGCCGGGCGCTATACAGCTCCAATTGGCCATTGGCTGGGATTGGTTACCAACTAGTCGTGACCAGCCAGATCCTGTTCACGGCCTTACACAGCTAGATCAACTAGATGCAGCCGGTCTCGGACCTGAGCGCAGGGCTGCTGAGCTGTGTCTTGCTAAAGCTGTATTGGCGGGGCAGCGATCGATCGAAAGCTATCCCGTGCTTGTCGAAGGCCCGGATGATTATGGACAAGCTGCACTTGCCGGCGCTCAATTCGCCGCACGCATGGCAGCCCGCGAGCTACTGCTAGAGCAGCCCGGCTTCTGGGTCAAGGTAGTGACGCTTTATCTCGCCGGGTTCTGGCCATGCGGCATTCTTCCAAATCAGGATTTGGCCGTTTACTAAGCCAGGTCCAACAACTGATTCAAGTCGAAGCCGCTTCGCGGCTCGGACTAATTAAGAAGTTGGCGAATGACCGCTACAGGCTGCGGATTCAACTGGTCAATGCAACACAATATCTGCCTAAGGCTGAAGGAGTGTTTGTATGAAGCAAAGACCGCGGATTTACTACACCGAAGCTCAGAAAGCGCTGATGTGGGATCGCTGGAAGGCCGGCGATACCTTGCACGAGATCGGTAAGCTCTTTGACCGGCCACATACCTCTATCCAGAACATCTTAAGTAAAACAGGTGGCATTCGGCCACTTGCCAGGCATCGATCTCGCTTGGGTTTGACCATGCCAGAGAGAGAGAAGAGATCTCCCGAGCGTTGGCAGCAGGTGAATCGATTCGCTGCATCGCCAGACGCTTGAGACGAGCGGCCTCGACCATCAGTCGTGAGCTGCTGCGCAATGACGGCAAGACTTGCTACCGCGCGGCCAAGGCCGATGAAGTCGCCTGGGAGCGAGCGCTCCGCCCCAAGACTTGCAAATTAGCCCACAACCCTGTGTTGGCTCAAATCGTGGCGGTTAAATTGCAAGGTCTGTGGTCACCCGAACAAATAGCGGGATGGCTCAAGCGAACCTACCCGGACCAAAAGGAGTTGCAGGTGTCTCACGAAGCCATCTACCGCACACTATTCGTCCAAACACGTGGGGCTTTGAAGAAGGAGCTCCTGGAGCACCTGCGGCGAACCAGAGGTATGCGTCGCTCCCGGCACTACACCCAGAAAACTCCCATCCATGGACGGATCGTAGGTGCAGTGCCTATCAGCGAGCGTCCAGCCTGCGTTGAAGATCGAGCAGTTCCTGGTCACTGGGAAGGCGACCTGTTATTCGGTGATGCCTACAGTCAGATAGCGACACTGGTCGAGCGGCATACGCGCTATGTGATGTTGGTCAAACTCGTGGACAAAGACTCGTACACCGTAGGAGCCGCGCTGGCCCGGCATGCACAAACATTGCCCAGGCAGCTGTATCTCTCTTTGACTTGGGACCGAGGATCGGAAATGGCAGGGCACAAGCGGTTCACCTTGGCAACCGATATCCAGGTCTACTTCTGTGACCCGCAGAACCCCTGGCAGTGAGGCTCCAACGAAAACACCAATGGATTGCTTCGTCAGTACCTACCTAAAGGAATTGATCTGTCTGCATACTCACAAGATAGCATGGATGCTATTGCGAGAGATCTCAATCAACGCCCACGCAAAACTCTGGGATATCGAACTCCTGCTGAAATGTTCGATGAGTGTGTTGCGTCGATCGGTTGAATTCACAGCCGGTCTGCGACAGTCGCAGACCGGCCAGAACCAGTCGGTCGTTGGCGCTATCCAATCTGGCGAGGAATTGGCATCGAGGAGCAACAAAAATGTATGCGTCCCAGGTTCGCGAGGAACTTCTGAAAGCCGAGCATGTGCTCGATACCGGGTTTTCGTTTGACTTGGCCGAGCCTTTTTACCGTCGATGCTTGAGTCTCATAGAGGCAGCGCCAAACGACCAGCAAGAAATCGAACGACTTGTCATCGAGATGTTTCGCACCAAGCAAGTTAGCAGCGAACCACTGGCATACCTGATGCATGTCCTTCGCTGGGAGGGAGTGCGAGATGCACTCGAAGCGGACTTACGAAACCAAGTAGCGCCCCTTGCTACTGGTGTCGAACAGACAAAGATTCTTGCAGCATTCGAGCCAGACTGGGAAAACAGATTGTTTTATCGATTTTCTTGATGGAGAGCGCTCTTTTTGCACTCAGTGGAACCAATCCATGTGAGGCAGAATGCGGCCATGAGTGGCCGTTCACGGTTCGTCCGCAATTGGGCGCACCCCCGAAAGTACGTTGATGCCCTTGTACACCTACATCGTTTCCTACAAAGGAGCTACCCACGTAGCGCAGGGAAGTCACAGCAACTATCGAGGATTTATATCGACCTGGTGTTCGAATATGCCTTCTGGCGCGCTTCCCGCGTTGACTCCCGCACTTCGCAAAGAACTCGCCTCAAAGGCATACGGCGATTTCTGCGCTATCTCGAACATGAAGCATGCATGGCGCAAGTCCATTGACGTCGGTGGAAGCGAATGCATCGTGGTCGTCGTTCAAACTCAGCAGTAGTGATGGTGCTCGAAGACAACAAGGCCTGCGGCCAGCAGCATTGCTTAGCGAAAGTTCCAGTGAGTCCTCGTTGCAGAGTCAGGCTGCCTGTTGAATGTCAACTATGGAGCCACTGCTAGGACCGCTCAGGGTCGCAAGCTGCCATCGAGCAGGTTCCGTCCGCAGATCACTCTTGGCTTGGTCTGCAGGATCTTTGCAAGAGTGTGAGACTGGCTGGATCAACTGTTCTCACTGATTCTGCAAATGTCCTTGATCTACAAGGACACGAATTTGCAAGATCAATGAGAACCTACACAAGTGGCGCTGATCACGATGGCGAATGTAGCCGACAAACAGGAAGACCCATTTAGCTGAAGAAAAAAGTTTCCGGCAGATAAACCTGCACATGGCCATGTTTGCTCAGTTAGCGATGGCTGCGCTGGGCCAAATACGGAAATCGCAAGCTAGCGTGTTGAGGCATACACACAGCCGTTTTTCAACTGTCCCGACGGCGTGATACGTTCATTTTTCATGACCCCCTCCAGCCGCATCCCTGCACTGGCGCAGGTAGCACGACTGCCAACATTATCTTCATCGGTGCGCGCAAAGACCCGCCGCGCTTTCAAATGCGTAAATGCGAAATGCAGGACGGCTGTGACAGCCTCTTTCGCAAATCCTTGTCCGTGCGCGCAACTGCGAACCCAAAAGCCAATTTCCATGCTGGGAATGTCCCAGCGGATGGTGTGAAGGCCGACGCTGCCGACCAATTGCTGTTCGTGGTCCCACACCAGAAATACCAGCCCCGTGCCTTTGTCGCGCTCGCGCATGCTGCCCACGCAGAAGTCTTCGGATGCGGATATCGACGGCTCATAAAGTGCCCAGGGGAGCGACGTGGGCCAGGTGCGCAGGCTGTCCAGGCTTTCCACTACCGTTGCATAAACAGCTTTGCCATCGCCTGGGCCGGCAAGGCGCAACGTCAGGCGGGGCGTTTGAATAGGGGTGTCGACACTTTCAGGAAACATAGGCGTTATCGCTGGATGGCACAAAGCTTGTGGAAAGGCAGAGTCTGGCAGTGTACGACGGCCACAGACTTATCGAATGCCGTGTTCAACCTCGCGTGTAGTATCCAAGGCGCCCGGCGTTTAAGCGCCGGTTCTATGGCACACATGCGCTAGAAAAATTGGAACACCCCAATGGATCAAACCTTTCCTGATCGCTCGATAAAACCCTTTCGCACTGGTCGAATCCCCAACTATCCGGTCTCGGGTGATCAGCTTTTGGCCGATACCGAAAATCGCGTCCAAAACCATGCAGATATCTTGGGGTGTGCGTTGTTCCAATCGCGAAACGACATCTTGTCCACGCTTGCTGTGCTGGTCCAAGATGAGGATTACCGGGCCAAATTTGGAAAAGCAAACAGCGAGCCCTTTGCAGCGCTGGCCGAGCTGCCTCCCGAATCCCAAGCTGCTGCCATGAAAATCGCGGAGCTGGCGATGAATCGACTTATTGAAGCCATGGTGGGCGAACTAGCCGCAGGCGAAAGAGCGTTGCCTGGCGACTACTGCGTCAGCTACAAGCTGGAGGCGCAGCTGGAGAAAATCACCGGCGCCACCGCGAATGGTGTCAAGCTGAAAAAAGTCGACAAATGCACGATCCTGGATGCGAACCAGAGTGTGTTGCCCGCATCCTTCAATAGCTGGCTGCAGCGCTTTGGGAAGAGCAGCGTTTGAGTGCTTGGTAGAACGCATTGGGTGGAGAGTCGCTCCACGTAAAAAGGTCGTCCAGCGCGATATTCGCTGCATGTCTGCAGCTCTATGGCTAATCAGTCGACCTGCTTCCCTTCCGTATCCCCAGCCTGCTGCCCCTGCACCAGCGCCCACAAGGCCTCTGCCGCCGGCGCCATCTCTGACCGCTGGCGGTACAGACGGATCTCCACCGGTACGTTCCAGCGGTCGTCGCCAGCAGGCACCAGGCTGCCGCTGCGCAGCTCTTCGGTGATAAGGCTGTGGGGGAGCCAGGCGACGCCTCGGCCTTCTAGCGCCATGGTCTTGAGCAGGGCAGCGTGGTGGGCGGTGAACACGACGGATACGCTTTGTGCCAAGCCCGGCTGGGGGGCGTGAAAGGCGTCGGCGCCTTCCGTAAACATGCCGCGCATGCGCGATCGCATGATGCGTCCCAGGCCCGAGGCTTCGCTGTAGGCGAGGACCGGGACGGCGCTGTGCTGGCCGATGCGGTGCTGCGCTTGTCCGGGGGAGTCGGGCGCGGCGGCGCTGACTGGGCGCAGCAGGTCATCGGACAGGCGCAGCACGGGGTACTGGCCTTCGTCCAGCCGGCCGGGCACGGCGGCGTGGCCATGGCACAGCACAAACTGCACGCGCCGCTGCAGCATCAGGTCTTCGCAGGCGAGTGAGCTGTCGCTCATCGTCTGGATCGGGCCCATGCGCAGCTGCGCCTCCATACCCACCAGCCAGCGCGGAAAGAAGGTGAGCGACAGCACATGGGTAGCGGCAAAGCGCAGGCTGGCGGCAGCCTGGTCATGCGCGGCGCGGGCCTTGATGCGGGCGGCCTCCAGGTTGGCCAGCACGTTTTGCAGCAGCGGCAAAAAGCGCTGGCCGGCGGGGGTGAGCGCCGCCGGATGGGCGCTGCGGTCAAACAGCTCGACGCCGACCCAGTCTTCCAGCGAGCGGATATGGCGGCTGAAGGCGGGCTGGGCGATGGCGCGGGCCTCGGCCGCGCGCGAGAAATTGCCGGTATCGGCCAGTGCCATGAAGTCTTCGAGCCACTCCAGATCTAGGGGGCGGTTGCCGGGTCCCATGGGGTTCCTTGGAGCCTACCTGGCTCGTAGATAGTTGTATGCGTTTCGGGTATTGGACAGTACAGACCCAGTAGGAAATGATGAACACCGTTGAACACCAGCACCCCTAACGGAGACAAAAAACATGCCTGCCATCGCGAATTATCGTGGAATTATTCCTGCCATCTCTTGCCCTTTCACCCCGGACCACCGCATCGACGAGCCCGCGCTGCGCAAGCTCGCATCCTGGCTGGCGGGGCACGAGGGGGTGGTGGCGATCATGACCAACGGCCATACCGGCGAGGTGTTCTCGCTCACGCCGGGCGAGCGCGCTGAGGTGACGCGCATTGTGGCCGATGAGCTCAAGGGCCGTATGCCGGTGATCTCGTCCATCGTCTGCGAAGGCCTGGCCGAGGCTGCAGCGCATGCCCGCGCTGCGGTGGAAGCCGGCGCCGTGGCGCTGGATGTGATGCCCCCGCACCACTGGCTGCGCTTTGGCTTCACGGCCGGCCACGCGCTGCAGTACTTTGATGCCATTCACCAGGCTGCCCCCAACGCAGACCTGGTCTGCCATGTGTACCCGGCATGGACGCGCGCCTCCTACTCGTCGCAATTGCTGGCCGATCTGGCCAAGTTGCCTTATCTGCAGGCCTTCAAGGTGGGCCAGCGCGACATGAACAAATACGCCCGCGACATCCAGGCGATCCGCGAGGCCGATGCCTCCAAGGCCATCCTGACCTGCCACGACGAATACCTGCTCGCCTCGATGGTGCAGGGCGTGGACGGCGCGCTGGTGGGCTTTGCGACGTTTATTCCGCAACTCATCATCGACCTGTGGAATGCGGTGAAGGCGGGCGACCTGAAGAAGGCGATGGAGGTGCAGGCCATCATCACCCCGCTCAAGGATGCCGTGTATGGCGGTGGCGAGCCCACCGGCGAGGCCCATGCCCGCATGAAGGGCGGCATGTACCTGGCCGGCGTGATCGATGACGCCACCGTGCGCCCACCGACTGAAGCGCCGAATGCGAAGGAGGTCGAAGTACTGCGCGCTGCCGTCAAGCAAGCCGGGCTGCTCAAGCGCTAAGCAGCCGTTGAAGTAGGGCAGGGGATTTTGAGCCCCTGCGCCCTGGGGTCAGACATCTAAAAAAGCCGACAGGAGACAAGACACCATGCAACGCCAACAATTCATCCGCACCGCGCTACGCAGCGCCATCGGCGCCGCCGCCTTGGCCCTGGCCACCAGCGGTATTGCGCAGACCTACCCGAACAAGGCCGTGCGGGTAGTGATCCCCTTTCCACCAGGCGGCACCCTGGATGTGGTGGGCCGCATGCTGGGGCAAAAGTTGTCCGAGCAGATGGGCCAGCCAGTGGTGATCGAGAACAAGCCCGGCGCCAGCGGCGTGATCGGCGGCGAGACAGTGGCACGGGCCCCGGCCGACGGTTACACCTTGCTGTTCAGCGCATCCACCCACGTGACGGCGCCGATGACGCTCAAGTCCGTGCCCTACAACGTCACGCAGGATTTTGCGCCGATTGCGCTGGTGGCCAAGGCACCGCTGTCGGTGGCCATCAACAAGAACCTGCCGGTGACCGATATCAAGTCGCTCATCGCCTATGGCAAGGCCAACCCCGGCAAGATGACCTTTGCCGTGGGCTCCATTGGCTCGGCCGGCCATCTGTCCACCGAACTGCTCAAGCGCGCGGGCGGGCTGGACTACCTGATCGTTCCGTACAAGGGCACGGCGCCTGCGTTTCAGGATCTGATTGGCGGGCAGATCGACGGCTTTATTGACCCGATCCTCGGCTCGCTCCAGTACCACAAAGGCGGCATGCTGCGCGTGGTGGCCGTTACCTCGGCCCAGCGCGTACCCAACCTGCCGGATGTGCCCACCGTGTCCGAGACCATTCCTGGTTACGAGTTCTACAGCTGGTATGGCCTCTGGGCCCCTGCCAAGACCCCGCCCGCGCTGGTGCAGCGCTTGAACGCCGAGGTCAACAAGGCCCTGGCCGACATGGGCCCCAAGCTCAAGGAGCAGGGCCTGCTGACCACCCCCGGCAGCGTGGACGACTTTGCCCAGTTCCAGCGCAGCGAGATGGCGCGTGCGCAGAAGATCGTCACCGAAGGGGGCATCCGTGCAGAGTGATGCCGGCCATGTGGTCGTGACCGGAGCGAGCAGCGGCATCGGGCGCGCCATTGCCCAGGCGCTGCTGGCGGCCGGCTGGCGCGTCAGCGGGTTCGATGTGGCGCAGGCCTCCATCGTGCATGGCAGCTACACGCATGTGCCGGTCGATCTGACCGACGGCGCCGCCATTGCGCGCGCCGCTGCAGGCTTGCCCGCTGTGGATGCGCTGGTGCATGCCGCTGGCGTGCTGCGCGTGGGCCCATTGGGCCAGCTCGACCATGACGGTGGCGCGCTGATGTGGCGCCTGCATGTGGGTGCCGCCACGCGCCTGGCCGACGCCATCGTGCCCGGCATGGCGCTGCGCGGCCAGGGCCGGGTGGTGTTTATCGGCAGCCGGGTGGCGCAAGGCATGGCAGGGCGCGGCCAGTACGCGGCCACCAAGGCGGCATTGATTGCACTGGCGCGCAGCTGGGCGGCCGAGGTGGCTGCGCAGGGCGTAACGATCAATGTGGTCTCGCCAGCGGCCACGGCGACCGGCATGTTGAACGACCCGGCCCGCGCCGGCAGCGCGCCGCGCCTGCCACCCATCGGCCGCTTGATCGAGCCGGCCGAGATCGCCGCCCTGGTGGGCTTTCTTCTGTCTCCAGCGGCGGCCGCCATCACCGGGCAGGACATCGCCATCTGTGGTGGCTCGTCCCTGGCCCGCTGATATTTCATCTTCCCATTTCCACTACCGATGACCACCATGAAGATCGTCAACATCCTCGAATCCACCCGTCCCATCAAGTCGGACATCCGCAACGCCTACATCGATTTTTCCAAGATGACCTTGAGCCTGGTAGCCGTGGTCACCGATGTCATCCGCGACGGCAAGCCTGTCATTGGCTACGGCTTTAACTCCAATGGCCGCTACGGGCAGGGCGCGCTGATGCGCGAGCGCTTTATCCCGCGCGTGCTGGAGGCCGAGCCCGGCAGCCTGCTCGATGAGACTGGCGAAAACCTGGACCCGCACAAGGTCTGGGCCCGCATGATGATCAATGAAAAGCCCGGTGGCCACGGCGAGCGCTCGGTAGCCGTGGGCACCATCGACATGGCTGTCTGGGATGCCACGGCCAAGATCGCCGGCAAGCCCTTGTTCCAGCTGCTGGCCGAACGCTATGGCAATGGCATACCCAAGCCGCGCGTGTTCGTCTATGCGGCTGGCGGCTACTACTACCCCGGCAAGGGCCTGGAGGCACTTCAGCGCGAAATGGAAAGCTACCTGGCGCGTGGCTACTCGGTGGTCAAGATGAAAATCGGCGGCGCTAGCTTGGCCGAGGACTGCGAGCGCATTGAATCCGTGCTGAAAATACTGGGACCGGGCCAGCAATTGGCCGTGGATGCCAATGGCCGCTTCGACCTGCAGACCGCCATCGATTACGGCAAGGCGCTGTCGCAGTACCCGCTGTTCTGGTACGAAGAGGCCGGTGACCCGCTGGACTACGAACTGCAGGCCAAGCTGGGCGAGGTCTACCAAGGCCCGATGGCCACGGGTGAGAACCTGTTCTCGATGCAGGATGCCCGCAACCTGATCCGCCACGGCGGCATGCACAAGGACCGCGACTGGCTGCAGTTTGACTGCGCGCTGAGCTATGGCCTGGTGGAGTACCTGCGCACCTTGGACATGCTCAAGGAACACGGCTGGTCGCCCAGCCGCTGCATTCCCCACGGCGGTCACCAGATGTCGCTGGCCATCGCCGCCGGTCTGGGCCTGGGCGGCAACGAGAGCTACCCCGACCTGTTCCAGCCCTATGGCGGCTTCCCCGATGGCGTCAAGGTAGACAACGGCTATGTCACCCTGCCAGCGCTGCCGGGCATCGGCTTTGAGGGCAAGTCCGATCTGATTGCAGAGATGCGGGCTTTGGCGTCTTGACCGGAGTGAGCGCCTGGCAGCAGCGAGCCGCAGCAGGCGGATGCGGCCCCGTTGCTGCGGCAGGTACTCACTCCCATCGCCAAAAGCTGGCCTCGACCTGCTTGGCTAATTAGAGATACCTTTAACGTGAAGACAGCGGGTTGCAGGTCTTGGCGAAGTTGTTGCTTGAAATCAGCCGGGGTGAAGTACTGCAGACTGTGGTGTGGTGCGGACGTACCTCGTTGCAGTGATTGCGCCAGGATTCGATCAGAACGACGGCCTCGCGGCGCGAACGAAACCCCCTCCAACGACAGACACCCGTCGCGGCACATACCGACCAGCGCCCATCCGATGGGCGAGGGTTTTGCAGTGCCTGGCTAACAGCGCTCTTCAGGCCACGCCGATGCGATTTCGACCACTTTCTTTGGCCTGGTACAGACCCATGTCTGCGCGCTGTATCAATGCAATGGGTTTGAGGTCTTGCTCAGGCACCATGGTGGCAACGCCGATGGAGACCGTCAGTGTGGCATCGGCTACCGGTGCAATATGTGCAATGGCGAGTGCCTGGACTGCGCACCGCACACTATTGGCGAGTGAGCATGCGCCTTCTTGCGAGGTATTGGGCAAAATGATAGCAAACTCTTCACCGCCATAGCGGGCTACCAGATCACCGGAGCGCGAGCAGGATTGTGCAAGGACCTGGGCCACGCTGCGCAGGGTTTCGTCGCCCATCACATGGCCGAAGCTGTCGTTATAGGATTTGAAAAAATCGACATCGATCATCAGTAGTGAGAGTTCAATTTTCTCTCGCCGTGCACGTTTCCATTCCAGGTCCAGGTGCTCATCGAAATGCCGCCGGTTTGACAAACCAGTCAAGCCGTCGAGTTTCGTCATACGCTGCAGCGCAAGATTGCTTTCTAGGAGTTGCTGTTGGCTCAGGCGCAAGGCTTGGTTTGCCAGGTCGCGTTGCTTCATCGCCAGATAGGCTCGGGAGTGGTATCGGAGACGTGCGATCAGCTCCACTGCATCCGGCAGTTTCACGAGATAGTCATTGGCCCCAACTGCAAATGCCTGGCTCTTGATCTTCGGGTCTTCCTTGGATGACAGAACGATGATGGGCAGGTCGCGCAATTTCTGATTGTTGCGATATTGGCTCACCAAGTCCAGACCATCAACACCGGGCATCACCAGGTCTTGCAGGATGACGGTCGGTTGGATGTGTTCAGCCATTTCAATGGCTTTGTTCGGGTCTCCGCAGTAGTGGAAAGACACGCCGATCTCTTGGCTCAGCATGCGCCGCACGGCCTCGCCGATGATGGCTTGGTCGTCCACGAGTAGAACTTTGACTTCAAGCTCGTCTGGCTCCCCGGCAGAGGTGTTTTCATCCAGAGTGGGAATATGAATCATGAATTTCTCTTTACCGCCATCCAGCGGCATAGTTCGGCCAAGCGGTTGGCGATGCGGTCCAGAGGCAGGACTTCCGCTGCCGCATCGATGGCAACGGCGGCCTTGGGCATGCCCCACACCACGCTGCTGGACTGGTCTTGGGTAATGGTGGCAAAGCCTCGCTCGCGCATGGCCTTGAGCCCATGTGCCCCGTCTCGCCCCATACCCGTTAGCAACACACCGATGGCATCACCTCGCCATTGCTCGGCAATGCTGTGAAAGAAAATGTCGATCGACGGGCGGTAAATTTGTGCGTCAGGCTTGAGTGAATACTGCAGGTCACCTCGGCGGCTCACCGTCAAATGCTCATTGCGGCCTGCCAGCAAGACCACGCCGGTCTGCGGTATCTCACCCGCCTGGACCAGGCGCACCGGCAGCGCGGACTCCCGCGCCAACCATTCGGCCATGCCCGCAGAGAACTTGTCGTCCAGGTGCTGAACCAGTACCACAGCGGCGTCAAGATCTTTAGGCAGTTCACGCAGCAACTGGTTGAGTGTGGCGGGCCCACCAGCGGAGGCACCGATGGCAATCAGGCAGGCGCGTTTCGCGCTCGTGCGCGTGGCTCGGTGGGCAACAGGCTGCGAGGGCGTGGCCAGCCAGGCGATGTTTTGGATCTTGCGCAGCAGCAGCGCTGGATTGAATGCGCTGCTGTTCGCCAATTCGGGCAGATGCACCACATCAAGGGCACCGTGGCCCAAGGCATTGAATGCCCATTCGGTATTGAGCTCGGACGCCAGATCCAGCAGCAGCAAAGGGCATGGCGCCTCATTCATGACACGTTGCGAGAAGGCCACTCGATCGGCGGTGCCCAGTTGCAGCAGCAGTAGCTCAGGGGGCGTGTCGCGACACAGGCGCAAGGCCTGGGTCTCGTCTTGTGCCACCCAGTGGATGTCGTGCAGCGGCTCCAAAGCGTGTTCGAGGCGTTGCACCAACTCAGGGGTATTAACCATCAGTCCAAGCTTCATTCAACCGCCTCGCCGATCAGCATATGTACTGCCTCCAGTAATGTTTCATCGTGAAAGCTCGATTTAGCAAGGTAGTAGTCGGCTCCCGCATCAAGGCCGCGTCTGCGGTCTTCCTCGCGGTCTTTGTAGGATACAACCACCACGGGCATGGACTGCAGTTGTGCGTCGCGCCTTACCAGGCCTACCAGCTCAATGCCATCCATGCGAGGCATGTCGATATCGGTTACCAGGAGGTCGTATTTTTCTGCACGCAGAATGTTCCAGCCATCGATGCCATCCACGGCCACGGTCACCTCGTAACCGCGCCCGATGAGCAGCTTGCGCTCCAGCTCACGCACGGTCAGCGAGTCGTCCACCACCAATACGCGTTTGCGCCGCAGTGACGGCCCTTCGGACAACCGTGCAACCCGTTCGACTTGGCCTGCACCCAATAGCTTGTCAGCGGAGTTCAGCAAATCATCCATATCAACGATAAGCACCGGACTGCCGTCATCGAGCAGGGCACCGGCCTCCACGCCGCGCAGCAGGCCTAGGCGGGTGTCGATGGGAACGACAGCCAGATTTTGTTCGCCGACAATCCTGTCTACCGCAATGGCAAGGCTTCGGTCGTGGTGCGGTATCAAAACCACTGGGAGCCCCAGCGGATCAGATTTGCCATGCGGCAGTTGTAAAAGCTGGTGGGCAGCGACCAGACCGATGGCGCGCTCGCGCACCCAGATATGTTGCTGGCCCTCCACCATGCTGATGGCGTCCGCCGGGATACGCAAAGTCTGTTCCATTTGCGCAAGCGGAAGCGCGTAGGCTTCTCCGCCAATCTCCACCACCAAGCAGCGCAGCATCGACAAGGTCAGAGGCAGTTGCAGCTGGAACACGGTCCCTCGCCCCTGTTGCTGGCGGACGCGCACCGTACCGCGTAGTTGACGCAGCGTGTGCTGGACCACATCGAGGCCCACCCCCCGGCCAGAGATCTCGCTGACTTTCTCGTTCACGCTGAAACCCGGCAGGAACAGAAAAGCCAGCAATTCCTCCTCAAGCATGTGCTGGGCCATCGCTTCGGTGGCCAGCTTGCGTGCGATGACTGCGGCACGTACACGAGCGAGGTCCACGCCTGCTCCATCGTCTTCAAGCTCAAGGACCAGGAGCCCAGCGGCATGCCGGGCCCGCAGTACCAAGTTGCCTTGTGCGGGCTTGCCGCTGGCCAACCGTTGCGCGGGGCTTTCAATGCCGTGGTCCACCGCGTTGCGCAGTAACTGGATCAGTGGTGCTTCCAGTGTTTCCAGTACGTCGCGGTCGCCTTGTATCTCTTCGCCCTCCAGATTCAGCCATACCTCTTTGCCAAGACTGCGACTCAGCTCACGCACCATGCGCGCCTTGCCTGCCATCAGATCCGCACAGGGGCGCATGCGCGATGCCAATACGGTGTCATACATGCGCTGGCTGCGCTGCTCAAAGGCCCAGCCAAAGCTGTCGAAAGCCGCTGTGTGTTGTTGCAACTGGCTTTTGGCTTCCAGCGTCCAGTGGTTCACATCGGATAGCAAGGACTTGGCACGAGGCGGTAGCTCCTGCCCCAGCAGCGCATCGCGCAACCCATGCAGGGATCGATCAAGATGGTCTTGCAGCCGTTTGAGCTGTGCCAACTCTTGGCCAAGGGACTTGGTGCGCTGTGCAGCCACCAGTGAGCGTCCCGCCAGATCGAGCAGATGGTCCAGGCGTTCGGCTGACACCCGCAGGATACGGTCATGCAGTTCACCGGCGGGCTCGGGCTCGTTGGTCTCAATGGGGGAGACTTCTTCCGGCAAGGCCGGCGTGAAGTCCGGCATGGCCTCTGGTGCCGGCGCATCTTGCTGTGTATCTTCTGCCAGGATTGCTTGCAGCGCAGGCAGCCCTTGCACGCTGATCCCTTCACTCAACTGCCGCAATGCGTCTGAAGCGCGTAGCAGGGCATCGATGCGTGTGGTGCTCAGGCGGACCTTGCCGCTCTGGGCCCAGACTAGCAAGTCCTCCATCCCATGGGCCAATGTCACAGCGACATCCAAGCCGACAATGCGTGCCGCACCTTTGAGTGAATGCGCTGCGCGCATGCAGGCCTCCAGCTGCGCGGGATCGGTAGGCTCACGCTCAAGTACCAGCAGGCAGGTATCCATGACCTGGGTTTGTGCCTGCGCTTCTTGACGGAACAACTCCAGCATGGAGCTGTCTTTGTAGGCATCAAGGCTCATGGCTTGACCTTTGGTCCATACATCGCGAGATGTGCCAGCGCTGTTGCTTGTTGGATCATCTAAGGCTCCTGGACAAGGCTTGCAACAGGCGATCAGCATGGAGCACCGTGATGCTGCGCTGCCGCCACTGCATCACCGCAGAGGCTAACTGGCTGACCGCAAGGCCACTGGCATGGCCGGTCTTTTGCAGCTTGGCAAGTGGAATCGCGTATATGCCTTCCACCGTCTGAACCTCCGTCACCAGTGGGCCACCCGGTGTGTCCAGTATCAGCATGTGGGGCCGGTCTTGCGGCGTGGTCTCGGTGGTCAGGCCCAATACCAGGTCAAGTGCCATACAGGGAACCAAGGTTCCCCGCACATTGCACAGTCCGCGCAGTGAACGGTTGCGGGGGTAAGGCAGTCCGTGAACGGGCACGGGCAACGCTACTTCTAGCAAAAGCGTTGAAGGCAGAGCCAACCAGTTTTGCCCAATGCGAAAGATCAGGACCGACAGTGTCTCGCCATCAGCCAGCGGGTCAGGTTGCTGGTCCTCCATGAACGAAGCCTCGTCCACCGTCTCCAGGTTCAGCTCATGCCGATCGAGCAGCAGAGCGGCAGCCTCGGCATAGCGCTCGCAGTTATGGCAATGAACATGCTGGAGCAGCCGCTCGCAGGAGCGGTCGCCGCGAACACCAATGCGCTGCCAGCAGGCGTCAATAGCTGGGGGCTCTAGCGCAATAAGGGGATCAGGACTTGCCGGCATCTTGGGTTTCTCTCTGCTTCAGCCGTTGCTGTAATCGTGCCGCCCCGCTGTGGTCGCCTTGTGTCACCAGCAGGGCTGCCAGGTGTGCCAGGGCTCGGCTGTGGTAGGGCTCAAGGTAAAGCGCTTTGCGGTAGTGGCGCAGGGCAGCCTCGGCCTGGCCCGCACCGTCACAGATCAAGCCCCACCAGAAGAACAACTCGGCGGACGGCCCATGCTGGGTCAACTGCTGTGCGCAGGCAGTGAGCGCCTCTGCGCTGCGTCCCGCATTGGCGAGCTCAGTGATTTTGCGCAGTCCAGCCGCTGCATCTCCCGTTGGCGGCGCTTCACTTTTGGCGGCTGGTGACGGCGCCATGGGGCGTACGGCCGCAGTGGCACGCAATGGCAAAGGCAAAGGCGCGCGCGGCGTGACCGCCGCAGGCAATACGGGGCGCGCTGGCACTGGGGGGCATGGCAGGGTACGGCGGCGGAACGCGAAACTGTGTGCGGCATCCAGCGATTCGAAGCCTTGTTGGCTGAGCATGCCTGCTTCGGCTGGCCCAGCGAACAGCAGTCCGTCGGCGCGCAGCCAGCGTTTGAGGTTGGTCAGCGCCCGCAACTGCGTGGGTCGGTCAAAGTAGATCAGCAGATTGCGACAAAATACGATGTCGTAGTCCGTCAGCGAAGGCGGCATGATGCTGTCGAGTATGTTCCCACACTGAAAGCGCACCACGGCGCGTAGCCTCTCATGGATGCGGTGGGAGCCATCCGCCTCACGTTGAAAATGCCGCTCGCGGATGCCTGGATCATCGCCGCGAAAGGCATTCACGCCATATTGGCCAAGGGTCGCATGTTCTATGACGCGCTGACTGATGTCCAGCGCATCGATCTGAAATTCGTGCGCCGCAAAATCAGCATCGAACATGGCGATTGCCATGGAGTAGGGCTCTTCTCCGCTGGAGCAGGGCAAGCTGAGCAAGCGCAAAGGTTGCCCGACAGGGAGTCGACGTTGTAGCGCCCGCGCCTGGGTGGTCAACAGCGAGAAGGATTCTGGGTAGCGAAAAAACCAGGTCTCAGGCACCACCATGGCTTCGATCAGTGCACGTTGCTCTGTCTGCGATTGGCGGATATGGCTCCAGTAGGCTTCTTCGTCCATGGAGTTGGCCTTCAACCGTTGCCGCATCGAACGCTCGACCGCCCCCCGGCCCAGCGTACTCGCGTCGAGTCCGATAAGCGATCTCAGGAGTTGTTCCAGTCGTTCAATCATGCTAGCTTGCCCTGGGGCGGGAACAGCAACTGGACCATATCCGGTGGCAACAGCCCTTCAATGGAGATGTGCTGAACCATGTCGCCCAAGCCTTGCGCCT
Source organism: Comamonas sp. BIGb0152 (assembly GCF_024809975.1). Classification (GTDB taxonomy): domain Bacteria; phylum Pseudomonadota; class Gammaproteobacteria; order Burkholderiales; family Burkholderiaceae_C; genus Comamonas. The sequence continues at coordinate 16,046 of NZ_JANUDY010000003.1, read as the reverse complement.
GAACCGAGCCCAGGTAGGCGCCTCCCGCATCCAGCCCCATGGGCTTTTGCGCGGGGCTAGGCAGGCGCACCACCTGATTGGCCTTTTCAAGGATCAGGCCAAGGGATTGGGTCGACGAATAGTGCAGCAGCACCAGGCGGGTGTTGATGCTATGCCGGGCCTTTTGCCCAAACACACGCTGGCAAAGATCCAGCACCGGAATGATCTCCCCGTGGTAGGACAGCAAACCAGCCACCCAGGCGGGGGCCTCCGGCACATGCTTGAGCCGTTGCAAGGGCATGATTTTGCGAACCACGCTGGCAGGCAAGGCGTAACGATCAGCACCCAGGTTGAACAGCAGGTGCAGCGGTGCGGGCCCCGTTGCGGGAGTCAATGCCACGGCTAAACCTTGAAGCGGCTAACCCCGCTGCGCAGATTGTTGGCCACATCGCTCATGTTCTCAACAGCCATGCCGGCCTGGTGCAGTGACTCCACGGTTTGGCCACTGGCTTCGGTCAGTTGGCTCAATGCCTGCTCAATTTGCTCGGCCCCGCTGGACTGGGTTTGCATGCCTTCGCTGACCTGTTGCATCTGCGGGGCCAGAACCTGAACTTCGTGGATGATCTGTGACAGCTGGTCGCCAACTTGGGACATTTCAGTATTGCCGCGGCGCATCTCTTCGGAGAATTTTTCCATGCCCATAACGCCTGCAGACACGGCAGACTGAATTTCGCGCACCATCTGTTCAATATCGTAGGTGGCAACCGCCGTCTGGTCCGCCAGGCGGCGTACTTCAGTGGCTACCACGCCAAATCCGCGGCCATATTCGCCCGCTTTCTCGGCTTCGATCGCAGCATTGAGAGACAGCAGATTGGTTTGGTCAGCGACTTTGACGATGGTGGTAACGACTTGGTTGATGCCACCAGCCTTTTCGTTAAGCAGGGCGAGTTTGGCGTTGACCATTTCGGAGGCACTGGTCAACTCCTGCATCACCTCTGCCATGCGTACCACGCCTCGGTGGCCAGATCCGGCCAGCGCTGCCGTTTGCTCGGAGTGGGCCGAGACATCACCCATGGTGCGCACCAGCTCACGAGAGGTCGCGGCAATCTGGCGCGAAGTTGCGCCAATTTCGCTGGTGGTCGCAGCCGTTTCCGTGACGGTAGCTTGTTGTTGCTTGGTGGTTGCTGCGATCTCAGTGATGGACGTTGTCAGCTGTACCGATGAACGCTGCGCTTGTACAACCAGTTCGCGAAGCGAGGTGACCATGCCATTGAAGCCTGCCTCAATGGCAGCGAATTCATCGCTACGGTTCAGACTCAGCTTGCTCGAAAGGTCGCCCGTACCCAGCGTTTTCATGGCCGCCAAGGTTGCTTGAATAGGACGTAGTATCGAGCGGTGCAAGAGCAGGCCGCAAATGATGGCCAGCGCCAGAGCCAGCACCAGCGCACCGACTGCCAAGCGTTTGTTGGAGCTTGCGATTTCTTGAATCGTCTGCATGTCCTCCACCACGGCATGTTGGTTCAAGTCAACGATGTTGCTGACCTGCTCCTGCGCCTTGCGCCATTGCGGCAGCATTTGCCCGCTGCGCAACTGCGCAGCTTCAGCGACCTGGCCACGCTCCAAAATCTCAACCAGCAGATGCGTATTTTTCTGATACGCCTCACGTGTGCGTGCGAATTCTGCGGTCGCATCGCGATCCTCCTGGCGGGTGATGGTGTTGAGATAGTTGGCGTAACCCTTGTCCAAACGGGCTTCGATCGCGCTCAACTGTGCCTTGTTTTCAGCGAGTACATCGCTGCTGCGACCGGCATTCGCTTCCGCATCCCGCAGTAGATTGAGCGTCTGGTAGAAATGGAGGGTCAAATCTTGGCGCATCTGGCCAGCGAATCCCATGCCCGCGAGGTCGGAGGAGAGAACATCGGCAGCCCGCTCGTAGTTCGAATCCGCACGCATATAAAAGGTGGCGGACATCCCGAACATCACCGCAATAATTAGTGCAAAACTGGCGGAGATTTGCTGACTGACTGTTAAGCCTCTCATCGTATGTCTTTCTATAGAACGTACTCAAATTGTATTGCTTTGTGCACTCCAAATCACATTTAATTACCGGGCGTGCTGCTGTTGCCGAGCGCTGTTTGAGGCTGAAATCCAGCTAGGTCGTTGCGCTGCGCAGGCCGTCCTGCTCTCTGTAGATCCTTCGTAATCTTGCGAGAGTGCAAGCCCAAAGTCCCTTTGCTTAATTGTTCTTTGTTCGCCTCAAATCTATAAACAGACACAACGGGTATGCGGCAAGCTATCAGATAGATGCTAGGTCGATGAGGATATCTATCGTGCGAATCTGGCGATTGGCTGGCACCAACGGTTCTGGCCTGACCAGGGGCCGTCCAGCAGAAGCCAATCCAGTCCCCAAGGACCCTGCTGGCGTTCCGCAGACTTTCAAAGCGGTGTCTGTGCACGCATTGTTGCTTCAGCGTTCGGGTCACGCGTTCGGCCATGCCGTTTTGCTGCTCTTGGGCATCGTCCATCCATCTTGAAAAACATGGACATGTTTTTGCCCCAAGCCCGAATGGGATGTCAAACCATGACTCTAGGTGACTCGTCAGGGGACATGGGGGACATTGGCGTCCGTTCGCATTCAAGCCCGCAACGCAGTGCCCAAGCTATGCAAACCCTGGCTGCACTGCCGCAAGTGCGCCTGCATCTGCGCGACGGGCAGCACCATCGGCTCCAGTGCATGGCTGCACGTATCAACCGCTGCAGCAAAAGCCATCTCCAGCTGCTCACGCACAGCGTTTTGCAAAGTCGCGTAAAGGGCATCAGGGCCTGCAATGCCCGCTGGCAGCGCCACGGCAGCTACTCCTGCTGGCAGCGCAGGCAGTACATAGCCAGCGAGATGGCTGCGCAGCTGTTCCGTAATCTCACCTCGCAGCAGCGCATCAACCTGGGCGCACAACACAGGCAACTGCTCCGCATACCGCTCCAGCAACCCAGGCAGCGCAGGAATGGTCTGGCGCCATGCGGCGCGCAACATGGCAGCCTTGCTGTGTTGCAGCCGCTCCTGCTCTTGGGCCAACGCTATCTGCAGGCGCTGCAGCTGGGGCAGCAGTTCCGCGTCTATAGCGCCTTGCACGTTTTCTTCCAGGTGGTGCAGCAGCACCTCGCCTGGTTTGCGCTGCTTGTAAGCCTGCGCGGGGGCCAGTACCTCGGTGATGGCGGCATAGAGGCGGAGCAGGCCGGCGTCGGCCAGCGCGTCGGGGCCTGGCTGGCTGCGGGCGGCGTGGACGGAGATGGAGACGGGGTCTTTCAGCACCGACAGATCGATGCCCAGCTGGCGCAGTTTGCCCTGGGCGCGTGCCTGCACGTCGGCCTCTTGCAGCGTGCGGTTGGCTTCGGTTTTGTTGCGCAGGCATTTTTGGATTTCGCCATCGATCTCGTCTTCTTCGATCAGATCGCTGCGGGTGATCACCGGCAGCAGGGGCTTGTTGCGGCGCAGCTCGCGGGCGAGTTCATCCAGCTCTTGCACCTGGCCGGGGGAGGTGGAGCTGCTGAGCCAGAGCAGGCCATCGGCGCTTTCGGTAAAGCGCTGGGTGAGGGCGGCGTTCTCGGGTGTGACGGAGTGCAGGCCGGGGGTGTCCAGCAGTACCAGGCCGGTGCCCAGGCACAGGCCTTGCAGCCGTGCTGTGGTTTCAGTGGCGCCTTCGCGCAAGGGCTCGTCGCTCTCCACCATGGCACCGTTTGCCAGGTGGAAGAAGCGCACCGGCTGGTCCTGGGCGGCAAAGCGCTCGGCCAGAAAGTTGCACAGCGAGCTTTTGCCGGCATTGAATTTGCCAAACACCAGCAGGATCACGCGCTGCTCAAAGTCTTGGGCCAGGCTGCGCGCGGGCTGCAGGCTGGCCCATTGCTGCGCCCAGCGCGTCTGCAGATCCTGGCATTGCTGATCGATGGCTTGGGCTTGCTGGGCCATCGGGTGGCCGGCCTGCAAGCCCGGGGCGGGTGCCAGCACGGTGCCCAGGCCCTGCTGCAGCGTGGCCTGCCAGGCTTGCAACTGCAGCAAGCGCGAATGCAGCTGCGCCAGCGCGGCCTGGTCGGCTGCGGTGGCGCTAGCGCCCGCATGGGCCAGAAATGGCTGCTCGCCGGCCATCGCATTCATGCGGGGGTCTCCAGCGCTTCCAGCGCGCTGAAGGCGGCTAATGCCTGGGCGCTGGCCTGTACCTGGGCCTCTTGGTTGGCAATACGCTGGACGAGTGCCTGGTGGTCGGCCGACAGCTCAAAGTAGCGCGTAAAGGACTGCGCCAGTGCGCTGCGCCCGGCGGCCTCGCAAAACAGGCGGCGCAGGTCTTGGCGGTATTTCACCGAGACGCCCATGACGGCGACCATCACGCTGTCCAGGCTCTTGACCTGGGTCTGCTGCGCCAGCGGCAGCTCCACCACGCCGTGCTTGGTCAAGATGGCGCTGATGCAGATGCAGGCCTTGGAGTAGGCGACCTGCAGGCGGTTGCGCTCCAGCTTGCCGGGCGTCATCTTGAACTGGTCGGCAAAGCTATCGGGCGTGAGCGAATGGTCCGGCCCCGGCACATCGAGCACGGCCTGGATGTCGCGGCCGGTCTTGTCTTGCACAGCGGCCAGGTCCTGCGCAAAGCGCTGGCCTTGATCAGTTTGCAGCTGGTGCAGCTGGGCCAGGCCCTGTTGGCGCTCGGCATGCAGGGCCTGGAGCTGCGCGCGTATCTCCTGCAGCAGCAGGGCTTTCTCATAGCTGCGCGCCTGGGGCACCTGGGCGAGGGCCAGCTTCAGGGATTGCTGCAGCGCCGGGATGCCGCTTTTCTGCAGCAGCAGCTGTTTGGCACCATCCACGCCCTGGCGGTAGCGGGTGGAGGATACGGCCAGCCACATCTGGCCGGATGCCTGCGCGGCGATGGCACCGCTCACCTGCTGCTGGGCGGCGTCGTCGGCCAGCTGGTCGATCTGGGTGAGCACGCACAGCGTTTGGCGGCGGGTGCGCTCGGCATCGGCGTGCAGGGCTAGCAGCAGGCTGCGCTCGCAGGCATCGAGTTCGCCTTCCTTGGCGGCATGCACAAACAGGCGGATGTCGGACTCCAGCCAGGTGGCGCGGTGCGCGTGGTCGTCATCGGCCTGGTCCACATCGGCATCCAGCCCCGGCGCATCGAGCCAGCGCACCTGCTCATGCACATGGCTGGACAGGGCCACGGTCTCGCGCCGGTCGGCCACGGCAAAGCTGGGGCTGCCAATCAGCTCATTGAGCAGGCGGCTTTTGCCGTGGTTGTACTTGCCCACCACGGTGACCACGGGCTGCAGGCCGGCCTCGGCCAGCACGCGCAGGCGCGCCAGATCCTGCCTGCGCTGGGGCAGCACGGCGCCAATGGCGTGCTCGGCGTGGCTGCGGGTGTCGTTGAGGTTCATGGTTCAGACCTGGTTATCCGTTGACAGGCTGTGCCCAGCCTGGTGCCTGCATGGTGTCTGCCTGGTGGTACGGCATCAATCCAGGCGAATGCCGCGCGCCTTGATCAGCGTGCCCCAACGCGCCAGCTCCTGCTGCAAATGCGTGGCGAGTGCCTGGGGCGTGCTGCCAATCGGCTCGGCACCTACGCTTTCGAGCTTTTTGAGGGTATCGGGCTGCTGCATCGCGCCGTTGAGCACCTGGTTGAGCCGGGCCACCACGGCGGGTGGCGTGCCCGCCGGTGCAAACACCGCAAACCAGGGCGATACCTCGTAGCCGGGCAGACCGGCTTCGGCAACCGTGGGCACATCGGGCAATGCGGAGGAGCGCTTGGCCGTGGTCACCCCCAGCGCGCGCAGCTTGCCCGATTGGATATGGGGCCGCGCCGAGGTGATGCTGTCAAACATCAGATCGACCTGGCCGCCCAGCATGTCGGTGATGGCCGGGCCACTGCCTTTGTAGGGCACATGCATCAGCTCCACCCCGGCGGTGGAGGCAAACACCTCGCCTGCCAGATGGATGGAGGTGCCGTTGCCAGCGGATGCATAGCTGAGCTTGCCGGGGTTGCGGCGCGCATGGGCCAGCACATCCTGCACCGATTGGTCCGGGCTGCGGGCGGCATTCACCACCAGCACATTGGGCACCACCGCCAGCAGGCTGATGGGCGCAAAGTCCTTGACCGGGTCATAGGACAGCTTGGCGTACAGCGCCGGGTTGGTGGCCATGCCGATCGAGGTGATCATGATCGTGTAGCCGTCGGCAGGCTGCTTGGCGACATAGTCGGCGCCAATATTGCCGCCCGCGCCGGGCCGGTTCTCGACCACAAAGGGCTGGCCCAGCGTGCGCGCGGCGCGGTCACCCAGTGTCCGGGCAATCACATCCATCGCGCCACCTGGCGGAAAGGGCACCACCCATTTGATGGGCTTGGCCGGCCAGGCCGCATCGGGTTGCGCCATCGCAGCACCTGGCAAGGCCAGGGCCGCCAGCAGCAGGGCTAGGGTTCGCCGTTGCATCGTCATCGTAGGTTTGCCTGTCTGCTTATCGGATGGAAGAGGGGTGCTGGGCCAGTGGCGTCACCGTGATCCGCATGTACGGGAACAGTGGCAGCTGGCTCAGGGTCTCGTGCAGCGCGTCATTGCTGACCACATCGAAGACGCTGTAGTTGGCATACTCGCCCACCACGCGCCACAGGTGCGGCCATTGTCCGGATGCCTGCAGTTGCTGCGAATAGGATTTTTCCGCAGCCTTGATGCGCGCAGCCTCGTCGGCGGGCACGCTGGCGGGGATGTTGACGACCATATGGACAAGATAGAGCATGGGTTTTTTCCTGAAGCGGGATCAGAGGGCAGGGCGAACGGCAGCCACGGAGACACTGAGCGCCTCCTGCTTGCCACGGTAGGAGAGGATGAAGAAGCCGATGGCGAGCGCAGCCACCAGGCCGGGCACGGCAAACACCAGGAAGTTCATGTGCAGCGGCAGGGCTGCGGCCATCAGCCAGCCGCCCAGCAGCGGACCCACAATGGCGCCCGTGCGCCCCACCCCCGAGGCCCAGCCCAGCCCGGTGGAGCGGATGGCCTGCGGGTAGAACTGCGCCGTGTTGGCATACAGCAGGATCTGCGTGCCGATGGTGGTAGCGCCGGCAATGGCAATCAGCAGGTAGAGCACGGGCATGGGGCTGTTGATGCCCAGCAGCGCGATGGCCACGGTGCCCAGCGCAAAGAAGGCCAGCACCACCTTGGGCAGGCTAAAGCGGTCACCCAGCCAGCCGCCGGCAATGGCGCCGACGACGCCGCCAAAGTTCAGCATCAGCAGGAACGACAGGCTCGATCCCAGGCTGTAGCCGGCCGTCGCCATCAGCTTGGGCAGCCAGGAGCCCAGCGCATACACCATCAGCAGGCAGCAGAAGAAGGACAGCCAGATCATGAAGGTGCCCATCGCGCGGCCCTTCAAGAACAGATCGAGCATGGGCACGCCGGCGCCCTTGGCATCCGTCTGCATCAGTTGCACATCACTGCCCATGGCCACATCGGGCGCGACCTGGGACAGCATCTGGCGTGCCTTGGCCTGCTGGCCCTGGCGCAGCAAAAAGCCGACCGACTCGGGCAGCTTCCACAAGATAAGGGGCAGCAGCACCAGGGGCAGGGCTGCGGCAAAGAACATGGACTGCCAGCCAAAGCGCGGCAGCATATAGATGCCCAGGCCCGCGCAGAGCACGCCGCCCAGCGAGTAGCCGCTGAACATCAGCGCCACCAGGGTGCTGCGGGCGCGTTTGGGGGCGTACTCGTTGATCAAGGCCACGGCATTGGGCATCAGGCCGCCGCAGCCCAGGCCGGCGATAAAGCGGAAGATGCCAAACTCGGTCGGCGTGGTGGCAAAGCCGCTCATAAAGGTGGCGATGCTGAACAGCACAAAGCTGATGGCCACGCCCTTTTTGCGGCCGATGCGGTCGGCCAGCGGGCCAAAGATAAAGGCGCCAAACATCATGCCGAACAGCGCATAGCTGCCCAAGGCGCCAGCCTGCACGGGTGACAGCCCCCACTCCTTCATCAGCACCGGCAGCACGGCGCCGAAGATGAATAGGTCATAGCCGTCAAACACCAGCAGCAGGCCGCATAGCAAGGTCACCATCCAGTGGAAGCGCGTAAAGCGGGCGTTGTCTATGACTTGATTGACATCCAAGGTTTTCATCTCTGTCTCCTTTTATAAGGGCTGGGTTGTTCAGCCCGGTTTGGCTTCATGGGCCGGTATTACTGCAATGGCCTTGATCTCCACGATGTAGCCGGGCACGCCGCCCAGCATGTGTGCACCCACCGCCGTCCATGCCGCATGCAGTGCTGCACTGGCGCGGGCTGTACTTTTTTATGAGTGGGCAGGGCGGTTGGCGGCGGGGGAGCGCTCAGCCGTTGTCGCCACCGGCCACGGGCAGTACCGCCCCGGTGATATAGGCCGCCTCGTCGGAGGCCAGAAACAGGATCGGGCCGATCTGGTCATCGAGGCTGCCGTAGCGCTTGAAGTAGTTCGACTCGGTCACCTGCTGCACGGCCTCGCGCATCCAGGTCTGCTCCTGCGGGCTGTCGCCCGCGGCATTGCGCGGCACACGCCGGGGTGGCGCGTTGGTGCCGCCGGGGGCAGAGGCGACGACGCGGATGTTCTGCGGCGCGTATTCCATCGCCAGCGATTGCGTCAAGGCATTGACGCCGCCCTTGGCCGCCGAGTACGGCACCCGGCGAATGCCCCGCGTGGCGTTGGACGACACATTGACGATGCTCCCGCCGCCGCGCGCCAGCAGGTGCGGCAGCACGGCATGGCAGGCATACAAGGTGGGCATCAGCGAGCGGCGGATTTCCGCATCGATCTGCGCGGGCTCGAACTCGGCAAAGGGGCGCATGCGGATGGCGCCGCCCACACCGTTGACGAGGATGTCGATACCGCCAAACAGCTCGGCGGCCCGGGCCATCGCAGCGTGCGCGCCCTCGTAGGTTTCCAGGTCGGCGACCAGGCCGGCCGCGTTGGGGCTGCCGGCCTCGGCCGCCACCTCGGCAATAAAGTCGGCCCGGTCGACAAACAGCACTTTGGCGCCTTCGGCCACGGCGCGCAGCGCCACGCCCCGGCCAATGCCCTGGGCCGCGCCGGTGACGACCATCACCTTGCCGGCAAAGCGTTGGGTGCTTGCGGGGTGCAGGGGCGCGTTCATGCCAGGGCCTCCGCCACGGCGGCTACCGGCTGGGTGGGCGTGAACTTTTCGTAATGGAAGTTGGCGGGCACTATGCCTTCGGCCTGGAAGTGCTTTTGCACCGCATCCACCATGGGCGGCGGGCCGCAGAGGTAGACATCCACATTGCCCCCATGCAGCGCCTGGGCGGGCAGGTGGTGGGTGACATAGCCCTGGCGTTCATGCGCGGTTTGCGCATCGGCCACGCAGGTGCTGAAGCTAAAGCCCGGGATCTGCAGCGCATAGGCCTGCAGGCGCTCGACCAGCACCAGGTCCGCATCGCGGGTGACGCCATAGACCATGTGGATGGGATGGTTGCAGCCCTCACAGGCCAGCACTTCGAGCATCGACAGAAAGGGCGCCAGGCCCGTGCCGCCCGCCAGAAACAGCAGCGGCCGCGTGACTGCACGCAGGTAAAAGCTGCCCAGCGGCCCGGTCATCTGCACCGGCTCGCCCTGGCTGGCGCCCTGGAGCCAGCTGCTCATCAGGCCCCCGGGCACCTGCTTGATCAGAAAGGCCATGCGGCCATCGCCGGGTGCGGAGCTGAACGAGTAGGAGCGGTGCTGGCTGCTGCCCGGCACGCCAATATTGACGTATTGGCCCGGCAGAAAGGCGGGCGCGGCGTCTGCCACATCCAGCACCAGTTCATAGGCCGCGTCGCCAAAGGGCTGCACCTGGCTGACCGTGGCGCTGAACTGGCCGGTGCCCGTCTTGCAGGCGGTCGACGGCAGGGGCACGGCGATCACGCAGTCCGACTGCGGCACCATCTGGCAGGTCAGCACCAGGCCTTGGCCGGCTTCGTCCTCGGTCAGTGCGTCATCGATGTAGTCGTCGCCCAGGTCGTAGCTGCCGCTTTCGGCCTTGCACTTGCAGGTGCCGCAGACGCCGTCGGAGCAGTCCATCGGCAGGTTGATGCGGTTGCGGAAGGCGGCGTCCAGCACCTTTTCGTGGGCGCCGCAGTCCACAAAGCGGGTGACCCCGTCCTCAAAGTTCAGGGCAATGCGATAGCTGTTCATGGTGGTCTCCTGGCGTGTCAGATGTGGTAGACATCAATGACCTGGCGGATGTAGTCGTTCTTGAGGACGATCTTCTTGCGGGCGATGAGGAAGCTGTCATCTACTTTGCGCAGGGTCAGAAAGACCGTGCCGAAGAAGTGATCGGTCTGCTTGTAGCGGTGGCTGAGCGTGTGAAAGTTGTAGCGCAGCTCCACCGTATCGGCCCGCTCTGCCAGCACTTCCACATTGGTGATCATGTGGTTGGTGCGCGGCTCGGGCATCGAGGCACTGGAGCGCTCGGTCTTGATGCGAAAGACCCGGTCTTCCAGCCCGTTGCGGTTGGGGTAGTAGATCAGCGAGATCTGGCTGTGCGGGTCGTCGGTGAGCTGGTCATCGTCGTCCCAGGCGGGCATCCAGTACTCGGCGTCAGACGCGTAGAGTGCCAGCCAGGGCTCCCATTCGCGGTCGTCCAGGTAGCGCGCCTCGCGGTACAGAAAGGCGCAGATGGCGCGGTGGTCCGCCGCGTTGCTGTGGCTGCCCGTGCTCATGGCTGGGCTCCTGCGCGCTCTTGCTGCACGGCTTGGCGCATGGTCTTGGCCCAGTAGTCGTGCTGGCAGACAAACAGGCCCTCGTCCTCGCTGCGCTCGCCGCTGAGCAAGGGGCTCATTCCCATCTTCTTGGCGTTCTCGTCGGGGCCCTCGATCCACAGTGGCGCGCCCCGGCTCATGTCGTTCCAGCGCACTGCGCTGCCGGCGTAGCCCGCCTGGCAGGCGCGGAACTCTTCCAGGTCGTCTGCCGTGCCCATGCCCGAGACGTTGAAGAAATCCTCGTACTGGCGGATGCGGGTGGCGCGGTCTTGCGCGCTCTCGCCCTTGGGGCCAAAGCAGAAGATGCTGATCTCCGTCTGGTTCACGTTCAGGGGGCGGGCCACGCGGATCTGGGTGCCGAACTGGTCCATCAGAAACACATTGGGGTAGAGGCAGAGGTTGCGCGTCTGGCGCACGATGAAGTCGGCGCGCTCCTGGCCCACGCGCTGGGCCAGCTCTTCGCGCTGGTTCCAGATCGGGCGCACCTCGGGGTTCAGGGTGTTGGTCCACAGCAGGATGTGGCCGTTCTCAAAGCCATAGACGCCAGCGACCGACTTGCTCCAGTTGTTGGCATCGGTGGCCTTGGTGCCTTCGGCATTGCGGCGGCTCATGGTGGCGGCATAGTTCCAGTGCACGGAGCTGACGTGGTAGCCGTCGCAGCCGTTTTCCATCTGCATCTTCCAGTTGCCGTCATAGATGTAGCTGGAGTTGCCGCGCAGCACTTCCAGGCCGCCGGGCGCCTGGTCCACGATCTGGTCGATGATGACCCGGGTCTCGCCCAGGTAGTCTTCCAGCGGCTGCACATCGGCGTTCAGGCTGCCAAACAGAAAGCCCCGGTAGTTCTGGAAGCGCGCCACTTTGGTCAGGTCGTGCGAGCCGTTCTTGTTGAAGGAGATCGGGTACTCGGTGGTCTTCTCGTCCTTGACCTTGAGCAGCTTGCCGGCGTTGTTGAAGGTCCAGCCGTGAAAGGGGCAGGTGAAGCTGCCCTTGTTGCCATGCTTTTTGCGGCACAGCATGGCGCCCTTGTGCGCGCAGGCGTTGATCACTGCATGCAATTCGCCTTGCTTGTCGCGGGTGATGATGATGGGCTGGCGGCCGATCGACGTGGTGTAGTAGTCGTTGTTGTCGGGGATCTGGCTCTCGTGCGCCAGGTAGACCCAGTTCGATTCGAACAGGTACTTCATCTCCAGCTCGAACAGCTCGGGGTTGGTGAAGATGTGGCGGCGGCAGCGGAAAATGCCGGCTTCCTTGTCGTCGTGCAGGGCGGTTTCCAGCAGTTGTTCGACGGCGCCGAATTGGTCGGTAGAGGCAATCGTGGTCATGGTGAGGTCTCCTGGGGGTACAGCTCCGCCTCGCAACGCAGAGGGCGGCGCGAAAGGCAAGGGGAGGGGAGGGAGGATGGGGGGCTGGGGCACTGCCTGCTGGGCAGCACCCCGGCCGCGTGGCGTCAGCCGGTCAGGCCGCCAGGCGTGGGCGGTCCACGACCTGGTTGTCGACACCGCCCACCAGCGCGCTGAGCTGGATGTCAAACACGATCTCGGCAAACGGGCCGCTCAGGCCGTGGGCGCGGATGCTGGCCTCGTCGCTGCGCTCGGTCAGCGGGGGCACCAGGCCTTCGCGGGTGGCGTAGGCAAAGTCGTCAAACACCAGCGGGTCGCCGTCGATATTGATCTGCGTGGTGAGCTTGCGGTGGCCATCGGCCGTGACGAAGAAGTGGATGTGCGCCGGGCGGTTGCCGTGGCGGCCCAGCTGGTTGAGCAGGGCCTGGGTGGGGCCATCGGGCGGGCAGCCATAGCCCATGGGTACGATGCTCTGGAATTTATAGCGGCCTTGGGCATCGGCCATGATGGTGCGGCGCATGTTGAACGGCTTTTGCTCGCCGGTGGGGTCAAAGTGCGAGTAAAAGCCCTTGGTGTTGGCATGCCAGACCTCGATCTGCGCACCGGGCAGTGGCTGGCCGTCGGCGCCGTAGACGGTGCCGTGCATGATGAGGGTGTGGCCAGCGGTGTCGCTGCCATCATCCAGGCGGCCAGAGCCTTGGACCACGGGGGCGCCTGCCACATAGAGCGGGCCTTCAATGGTGCGCGGTGTGCCGTTGGCTACGCCCAGTGCGGCGTCTTCGGCATCCATGCGCATGTCAAAGTAGCGGTCCAGCCCCAGGCCGGGCGAGAGCAGGCCTGCCTCGCCGCGCGCGCCGAGCTGGTTCAGGTAGGCAACGCCGGCCCAGTATTCGTCAGACGTGATGTCCAGGTCTTCAATGGCCTTGAACAGATCGGACAGGATGCGGTGGATGATTTGCTTGGTGCGCGGGTTGCCGCCGTCCTGGTTGAGGCCGCTGGCCAGACGCAGAAAATCCTGCACGTCGGGGGTGTTGAAGATAGGGGCGCTCATCGTAGTCTCCTTGTCGTAAATTCTTGGGGTCTATCTGTCTGTCTATCCATCTATCGCCTCAGGCGGCGGCCGGCTCACCGACCGGCACCGTCACGCAGCTGCGGTCCCTGCGGAAGTGCCGCACGCGGTCTTCATCGAGTGTGATGCCCAGGCCGGGGGCGGTGGGCACCGTCAGGTGGAAATCCTTGTACTCCAGCGGCGTAGCCAGTATCTCTTCGGTCAGCAGCAAGGCGCCAAACAGCTCGGTGCCCCATTGCAGCGCGCGGAAGGTGGAAAACGCATGGGCCGAGGCGATGGTGCCCACGCCGCCTTCGAGCATGGTGCCGCCATACAGCTCAATGCCAGCCGCATCGGCAATGGCGGCCACCTGTTGCGCGGCCTGCAGCCCGCCGGACTGCTCGGTTTTGATCGCAAACACATCGGCGCCGGCCACCCTTGCCAATGCCAGCGCCGAGGCCGGCCCGATCAGCGATTCATCGGCCATGATGGCAATCGGGTAGCGGCCTTTGAGGCGGGCCAGCACCTCGGCGCTGGCCACCGGTTGTTCGGCCAGTTCGCAGCCGGCATCGACCAGGCCGGCCAGGCCGTGGTGGGCTTCCAGCTCGCTCCAGGCCATGTTCACATCGACCCGCACCGAGGCCAGATCGCCCAGCGCCTTCTTGATGGCCGCCACGTGGGCCACATCATCGCGCACCGCCTTGCGCCCGATCTTGAGCTTGAAGATCTGGTGGCGGCGCATCTCCAGCATGCGCTGCGCTTCTTCGATGTCGCGGCCGGTGTCGCCTGAGGCCAGCGTCCAGGCGACGGGCAGGCGGTCGCGCAGGCGGCCGCCCAGCAGCTCGGACACGGGCAGGCCGGTGCGCTGGCCCAGCGCATCGAACAGCGCCGTCTCGACCGCGCACTTGGCAAAGCGGTTGTCGCGGATGGCCTGGTTCAGCCGCGCCATCAGCGCGGGCACGCGGTTGGCGTTGGCGCCCACCATCTGCGGCACAAAATAGGTATCGATGGCCAGCTTCATGCCCTCGGGCGATTCGGCGCCATAGGCCAGGCCGCCAATGGTCGTGCCCTCGCCAATGCCTACCGTGCCATCCGAGCAGCGCACGCGCACCAGCATCAAGGTCTGGCCGTTCATCGTGGCCATCGACAGCTTGTGCGGGCGAATGGTGGGCAGATCGACCAGCAAGGTCTCCACCTGTTCGACGACAACGGTGCCTGCTGCCGTATGTGCCGCAGTACGGGCGCTGTCTTGGGGCGGGTGTGTGTTTTGCATGGAGGCTATTGAACGACGCAAGCGGCCCATTGATCCAACACCGAATGGGTCTTGTTTCATACCTTGCAGGTATGGTGCATGGTTTGAGTATTAAAAAACAATGACTTAAAATCACTGCATTCCCATATCTATGGTTTTCCCTTATGGATCTGCGCCATATCCGGTATTTTGTGGCCGTGGCCACTACCCGCAACTTCACCCGTGCGGCTGAGCAAATGCATATTGCGCAGCCGCCGTTCAGCCGCCAGATCCAGCAGCTGGAGGACGAGCTGGGCGTGCAACTGATCCAGCGCAACAGCCGGCCGGTGCGCCTGACCGAGGCCGGGCGCTTGTTCTACGAGCAATCACTGCAGGTGCTGCAGCGGGTGGAACAGATGAAAAGCGCGGCCCGGCAAGTGGGGCTGAACCAGCGGCAGTCCATCTCGATTGCCTATGTGGCCTCCACCTTGTACGGCGGGCTGCCGATGCTGGTGCGCATGTTCCGCAAGCGCTACCCGGACGTGGACGTGCACCTGGTGGACATGGGCTCTATCCAGCAGATCCAGGAGCTGCGCTCCGGCCGCATCGACCTGGGGTTTGGCCGTATCCGCACCAATGACACCTCGGTGGCCCGCACCGTGCTGCGCGAAGAAAAGCTGGTGCTGGCCATTGCGCCGGGCACGCCGCTGGCCGCCGACACCGGCCGCATCCGCCTGCCCGAGCTGGCCGGCCAGCGCCTCATCGTCTACCCCAAGGACCCGCGCCCCAGCTTTGCCGACCATGTGCTGGGCCTGCTGCATGACCAGGGCATACAGCCTGCTGAGGTGCACGAGGTGCGCGAGTTGCAGGCCGGCCTGGGTCTTGTGGCCGCCGAGATGGGCGTCTGCATCGTGCCCTCTGCGGCGCGGCTGCGCTCGGACCTGGTCTACCGGCTGATCGACGATGAGCGCGCCACCTCGCCGATCATCCTGAGCCACCGCGTCAACGATGACTCCTGGTACATCGCGGCGATCAAGGAGCTGACGGCCGAGATGTACGCCCAGAACCCGCCCTGGCTGGATGTGGAAACCAACGCATTCCCAGTGGCAGACAGAGGCGCTTGACCTCGCCCCGTACCGAACTGCCCGCACGCTTGGGGCTGGCAGGCACAAGGCCAAGGCCAGCAGGTGCAGGGTCTGCCCTTGGCGGTGCACAGGATCTATCTGGAGCCATCGCTTAAAGCCCCCAGCGGTGCTCAGCATGTGCCACCATGGCGGCTCCGCGCGCATCTGCGAACCGTCCTCCGAACATAGGGCGGCCATGGCGACGGCGTTCAGCCGCTTGGATTTGAGCGGTAGCAGCAAGGTGAGCGATCCCACCCCCAGGCCCAGCAGCACAAAGACCGCCGAGGCCCCTGCGCGTCGCGCCTGTACGGTGGCTACCACTAGGGACCCTCTGCAAAACTCCCTGCCGTGGTCTGAACGCGGGCTCGGGCGATCCGCTGCGTTGTCTTCCTTGTCAATAGCTCGCTATTGACTGCAAAAGACGCCTTGCGCCTCATCCCGATCCGCGTCCATCCCGCTTGGCGAGGGTTTTGCAGAGGATCCCTAGGTGTGATGTTTCAATAGGTTGTTCAACCGGACAGGTCTGGGAAACTGGAGTTACCACGCTTCAGCAACTCAGAGGAATCCTGCCGGAT
>NZ_JANUDY010000002.1 GCF_024809975.1 Comamonas sp. BIGb0152 | reverse complement strand
ATCCGGCAGGATTCCTCTGAGTTGCTGAAGCGTGGTAACTCCAGTTTCCCAGACCTGTCCGGTTGAACAACCTATTGAAACATCACACCTAGGGACCCTCTGCAAAACTCCCTGCCGTGGTTTTCGGTACGGATATAAACAAAGCCCTGCGATAAACAGGGCTTTGTTCTTCAGGACGCGAGCGGTGGGCCTGGGTGTGGAGCGGGGCGTCTAGCCCCGCTACCTTCGCAGCACCAGCCAGCTGAAGGCGCCCAGTGACAGCAGCGAGTAGATCAGGCCCGGAGCTGCGGCGGTGAGCATCGGGTGCCAGTTCTGCAGATTGCCGGCAAAACCAAACACATTGTTCAGCAGGAAGAAGCTGATACCCGCCATCACGCCGCCAAACACATAGCCGGTGATGCCGCCCGAGCGGAAATGCAGGTAGGCAAAGGGCAGGGCCAGCACCACCATCACCAGGCAGCTGATGGGGTAGAAGACCTTGCGCCACAGCTCGATCTCGTAGCGCTGCGCACTTTGCCCGTTGGCCTGCAAATGGCTGACATAGCGGAACAGGTCATAGGTGCTCATCTGGTCGGGCTTGAGCACGGCTGCGGCCACCATGCTGCTGGTGACCGTGGTGGGCCAGTCCATCTCTTCGATGTTCTTGACCTCGACCCGGGCCTGGCGCTGGTCGCCCAGGTAGTAGCGCTGCTCCTGGATATGGTGCAACTGCCAGACCCCTTTGCCAAATTTGCCGCCGGCGGCCGTCAGCTGCATCTGGATGCGGCCCTGGTCATCAAAGCTGTAAACGCGCACGCGCTGCAGGTCGCCCTCTGGCGATATGGCGCGCACGTTGATGGCGGCCATGCCGTCTTCGCGTTTCTCGCGCAGCCAGGCACCGGTGCGGCCGGTGCTCAGCTGCCCAAAGCGCTGTGCGCGTACGAGCTGGCTGGCCTGCTCGCCTGCGGGGGCTATGTAGTCGCCAATGGCAAAAGTCAGCACCACAAAGGCCAGACCAATGCTCAGCAAGCTGCCCAAGGCCTGCCAGGGGCCCAGGCCGCTGGTGCGCAGAATGGTGAACTCCGAGGTCTGCGCCATGCGTGCCATCACAAAGATGGTGCCGATCAGCACGGTAATGGGCAGCAGCTCATAGACGTGGCTGGGGATGTTGAGCGCCACGCTCAGAAGCGCATCCTTGAGCTCATAGGTGCCGGTGCCAATCCAGCGGAACTCATCGACCAGGTCGAAGAAAAAGAACAGCGCCAGGAAGGCTAGGGTGACAAAGCCTACGGTCAAGGCGATGTCACGGTAGATCATTTTGCGAAAGGTCTTCATGCGCGGCTCCCCTTGCTGCGCAGCCATTGCAAGAGTGAGAACTGCTGGTTGCGGCTGAGCAGCAGCGTCCAGGCGAGCATGGCGGTCAGGCCGTGGATGAGTACAAAGGACAGTCCCAAAGAGGCGCGGCCCGAAGACACCCAGTTCTGGGCAAAGGTCATGAGGTTGTAATAGACGATGAAAGCGAACAGCGCAAACACCAGGCTGCTGCTGCGGCCCGCACGCGGGTTGACGCTGGCCATGGCCAGGCCCAGCACCACAAAATTAATCGCAGCGATTGCCAGCCCCAGGCGGTAGCCCAGCTCGCCCAGCAGGCGCGGCTGGTCACTGGCGATCAACTGGCGGGTGGGGATGTTCTTGACGGCGCCCATGTCGTTGGGGTCGATGGTGGCGGCACTACCGATGCGCGTGCCGTACTCCTTGAAATCACTGACCTTGAGGCCCGGATTGTCCTTGCTTTTCTCGACGCGCTGGCCGTCGTTGAGCACAGCGACCCGCGCGTTTTCCTGCACCTCCAGGTGCGCGCTCTTGGCGCTGGTCACGGTGTCTTTTTTGTCCTCGTTGGTGACGATGAACACATTGCTGGCCTCCAGGTCCGAGCTGCGGTCACGGTCGATGAAAAACACCCGCGAGCCATCGGACGATTCCTGGAACTCCCCAGGCGCGATGCGGTCAACATCACCGCGCTGTTCATACTGGGCGCGAAGCTGCACAATCTGCTGGTTGGCCCAAGGCCATACCACCAAAGCCAGCACCGCAATGACCACCATGATCGGCCAGGAAAAGCGCATCAGCGGCCGCAAAAAGCTCAGCAGGCTTTGGCCGCTGCTGAACCAGACGGCCATTTCGCTGTCGCGGTACATGCGCGACAAGGTGGCCACCACGGCGATGAACAGGCACAGGCTCAAAATGGTGGGCAACTGGCCCAGCACGGTGTAGCCCATGACCAGCATCACATCGGAGGGGTTGACGCTGCCGCGCGAGGCCTGGCCCAGCACTTTGATGAGCATCATCGTCATCACCACAGTCACCAGCACCACCAAGGTGGCACCAAAGCTGCGGGATAGCTCTTTACGGATCGAGGAATCGAATAACATTGGCGAGAAGGAAAGCACCGATTATGAACTTTGAACTCAAAACTCTGGATTTGGCCTCGGCCGCATTGCAGTCCGGCGACCTGTTGATTGCACTGGTTGCTGACGAACAACCCAAAACCAGTGACGCATTGTCCACCCTGATTGCCCACGCGCAGAAAAATGGTGATTTTGAGGCAAAAACCGGCAAGTTGCTGGCGATGTATGCGGTGCCCGCTATCGAGGCCAGGCATTTGTTGCTGCTGGGCATCGGTGATGCCTCGCCCAAGTCGCTGCGCCAGGCACTGGCGGCTGTGGCCGGCCAGCTGACGCGCGAAGGCATTGCGCAGGTGGCGGTGGTGAGTGGCCAGGCGCTCAGCGAAGCGGCGCTCAACTGCCTGGTGCAGTGCCTGGCAGATGCCGCTTACCTGTACCGCACCACCAAGCCATCGGCCAAGGCCGTTGCGCTCAAGACCGTGGTGCTGGGTGTGCCCAACGCCCAGGAGCTGGCAGGCGCTTTTGACGTGGCCAAGGCCACCGTCCACGGTGTGGCTTTTGCACGTGAATGGGCCAACCGCCCCGCCAATTACGCCACGCCCAAGATGCTGGCCGATGCCGCCGAATCGCTGGCGCATGACAGCAAGCGCATCAAGTGCAAAATTCACAAACCCGAGGACGTAGCCAAGCTGGGCATGGGCGCCTTCATCGCCGTGGCCCAGGGCTCCAAAGAGCCACTGCGCTTTATCGAGCTGCACTACCACGGTGCCGACAAAGACAGCAAGCCGGTCGTGCTGGTGGGCAAGGGCATCACGTTTGACACCGGCGGCATCTCCATCAAGCCGGCTGGCGATATGGACGAGATGAAATACGACATGGGGGGCGCTGCCAGTGTGCTGGGCACCTTCCGTGCGCTGGCCGAGCTCAAGCCCGAGATCAATGTCGTCGGCCTGATCCCCGCCTGCGAGAACATGCCCGATGGCGGCGCCGTCAAGCCCGGCGATGTGGTCACCAGCATGAGCGGCCAGACCATCGAGATCCTCAACACCGATGCCGAAGGCCGTCTGGTGCTGTGCGATGCGCTGACCTATGCGGAGCGTTTTTCGCCCACGGCCGTGGTCGATATCGCCACCTTGACGGGTGCTTGCGTGATCGCGCTGGGCGCGCAGCGCAGCGGCCTGTTCTCAAACAACGACGCGCTGGCCGAGGCTTTGCAGCAGGCAGGCGAGCAGGCGCAAGACAGCTGCTGGCGCATGCCGCTGGACGACGAATACGCCGAGGGCCTGAAGACCAACTTTGCCGACGTGGCCAATGTGGGCGGTCGCCCGGCAGGTGCCATCACGGCGGCCAAGTTCCTGCAGCGCTTTGTGGGCAGCATGGCCTGGGCGCATCTGGACATTGCCGGCACCGCCTGGCGCAGTGGTGCCAAAAAAGGCGCCACCGGCCGGCCCGTGGGCTTGCTGCTGCAGTACCTGCTGCGCAGCGCCCAGAGCGCCGCCCCCGCTGAGCAGGCCAAGACCGTCAAACCCGCCAAGGCCAGCAAGCTGGACAAGGCCGTGGTCGAAGCCAAGCCCGGCAAGGCGGCAGTTAACGTGGACGGCGCTGACAAGGCTGACGCCCAGTAACAGCAGCAGCTTATGACCACCTCCACGACGGTAGCCTTCCACTTCAATGCGCCCAGCAAGCTCGCCTACGCCTGCAAGCTGGCGCGCAAGCTCCAGCGCATGGATATTGCGCTGGTGGTACTGGGTGAGCCAGCCATGGTGGCCCAGCTCGATGAGGCGCTGTGGTCCTTTGGTGGCGAGACCCAGTTTCTCGCGCACTGCCAGGGCGATGCCGATCCCCAGGTTCTGCAGCGCTCGCCCACGGTGCTGCTGAGCGCGCTGGGGCCGGCCTTGCCACACAGCCAGGTGCTGCTGAACCTGGGTGCGCAGATGCCCTCCGACATCGCCCGCTTCGAGCGGGTGATCGAGGTGGTCAGCGCGGACGACGAGCAGGACCGCGAGCAGGCGCGCAGCCGCTGGCGTGCCTACGCCGCCCTGGGTTACGCCATCGAGCGCCGTGATCTGGTGATGAAAACGGAGGACTGAGCCGTGAACGAGTCCAGAATTCCCCCCAAATTTGTTCCCACCTTGACCGAAGAGGCCCTGCAAGACGCTGCCGATGCGCTGGCCGCGCCGCCGGACAGCACAGCGCCAGCTGTCGATGTGCTGCGCAGGCGGCGCGACGCCGATGTGCCAGGGGCTGGCGTCTGGGCCCAGCCAACTGCCGATATTGCCGATTTGCCGACCTACAGCGGCTGGGCGCAGCAGGCCGATGCGGATTTGCCCTTGGGCAGCGGCGCGCAGGCCCTGGCTGCAACGGATGAGGCCCGGGCACAAAGCACGGTCCTGCCTCCCACGATGCCAGGTGCTGAAGAGGCCCAAGCTTTGCCATCGCTGGCGGGGGCAGGGGCGGTGGTTGATGACAGCGATGACCAGAATGCCGACACCCTGGTGCAGAGCTACCAGGGCGCGGAGGGCGTGGCGACGACGGATGCGACCAGCCACCTGGTCGAGTCGGCAGCCGAAACCGCCCAGGCGCTGGAAGAGGCCATCACGCGCCGGGTGACGCGGCGTGTGCAGGAGACCTTGGATGCACGCCTGTCCGCTGCGGTGTTGAAGGTGGTTGACCAGCAGATGGCCTTGCTGCAGTCCTCGCTGCAACTGGAGATCGACTCCACCATCCGCGAGGCAGTGGCGGACGCGGTGACCGAGATCTTGCGCGAGTCGCAGCCGCTGCAGCGCTGCAGCGCTGAAGTGTCTGCTTTTTGGCCTAAAAATGACCTGTTGAAATAACCGAAGGTTGTAAAGAACTAAAATTTCGGTCTTTGGTGGTGGCTGTCGCATCGCTTACAGTGCATCTATTCACGGTTTTTACAAGCGCCCGCTGAAAGCTGCAGGGCGCTTTCTTTATTCCAATGATTGAACTACGGGGTATCACCCAAACTTATCCGGGGAAAAACGGCCCGGTACAGGCGTTGCGTGGCATCGACCTGAGCATTGCCGCCGGTGAGGTGTTTGGCATCATCGGCCGCAGCGGCGCGGGCAAGAGCTCGCTCGTGCGCAATATCAACCTGCTCAACCGCCCGACCTCCGGCCAGGTGATCGTCAACGGCCAGGACCTGACCGCGATGGACGATGCGAAGCTGCGCAGCGCCCGCCGAGAGATTGGCATGGTGTTCCAGCACTTCAACCTGCTGTCATCGCGCACGGTGTTTGACAATGCGGCGCTGCCGCTGGAGCTGGCCGGACTGAGCAAGGCCGCGATCAAAAAGCGCGTGGATCCGCTGTTGGATTTGGTGGGCCTGGCTACGCTGAGCGACCGCTATCCCGCACAACTCTCGGGCGGCCAAAAGCAGCGCGTGGGCATTGCGCGGGCGCTGGCCAGCGAGCCCAAGGTGCTGTTGAGCGACGAGGCCACCTCGGCGCTGGACCCGGAGACCACGCGCTCGGTGCTGGGCCTGCTCAAGCAGATCAACAAGGAGATGGGGCTGACCGTGGTGCTGATCACGCACCAGATGCAGGTCGTCAAGCAGATTGCTGATCGCGTGGCGGTGATGGAAGCGGGCAAAGTGGTCGAGATGGGCTCGGTTATCGATGTCTTCACCCGTCCCCAGCAGCCGATCACCAAGAGCCTGATCGACGAGATCGTGCCCCAGGAGCTGCCTGCCAGCGTCATCGCGCGGGTACGCAGCCTCAACGGCGCGCTGGCCACCGGCCAAGGCAAGCTGCTGCGCCTGTCCTATGCCGGCAACCTGGCCTACCAGCCCATTCTTTCGCGCCTGATCCGCGATTTTGGCTTGGATGTGAGCATCCTCAACGGCCAGGTCGATGAGATCCAGGACCAGACCTTTGGCTTTCTGGCGGTGTATGCCAGCGGTGATCTGGCGCAGCTGAACGCCGCGATCACGGCGCTGCGCGCCTCCGGGGTGCTGGTGCAAGAAGTCAATACCGAGGCCTTGGCCGCATAACACCCGCAAAGAGGTCATCGATGTTTGAGAATTTTTCAGAAATGATGTTGCAGCTGTTTGCCACCTCGCTGTGGGAAACGCTGATCATGGTGGGCATCTCCGGCGTGGCCGGTGCCTTGCTGGGTATCCCTTTGGGCGTGTTTTTGCGCCTGACCGACCAGGGCGGCATTTTGCAAAACGGTGCCGCCAACAAGATTGTGGGCTGGCTGGTCAATGCCGTGCGCTCCACGCCGTTCATCATCTTGCTGGTGGCGATCATCCCGTTCACCCGCTTCATCACAGGTTCGTCCATTGGCACAGCGGCCGCCATTGTGCCGCTGACCTTGGCTGCCGCGCCGTTTATCGCCCGTCTGGTGGAGACCTCGCTGCGTGAGGTGGACCATGGGCTGGTGGAGGCCGCACAGGCCATGGGTGCCAGCTCTTGGCAAATCGTCTGGAAGGTGCTGCTGCCCGAGGCGCTGCCAGGCATCGTCGCCGGCTTGACCATCAGCTTTGTGTCGCTGACCGGCTACTCTGCCATGGCCGGTGCCATTGGCGGCGGCGGCCTCGGTGACCTGGGTATCCGCTACGGCTACCAGCGCTTTTTGCCGGACATCATGCTGGCCGTGGTGGTGATTCTGATCATCTTTGTGCAGCTGGTGCAGAGCCTGGGCGACTGGGCGGTGCGGCGCCTGAGCCATAAGTAATCGGCTCCCTCGGCCTCAAGCCCCCAGCCCATGCGCCCGTGCCCATGGGCTTTTTTCATAGGTGGCAGCGCCTGTCACCCACGGGCGTTCAGCGCGCCGGGCTCTGCCTACAATGCAGCATTTCCCACGCTTTGGAGACCGCCATGAATGCCGCCTTGCCGACTGCCACCGCACATGCCTTGCCCCTGCAGGCGCTGGACCCTGCGCAATGGCTGCGGGCCAAGCCCTTGCTCGATGAGGGCTGGATCCAGGCCCACCCGGCGCTGGCGCGCGCCTTGCCGGTGGTGCTCGCCCGCGATGTAGGGCAGGACTGGCACAAGGCGGGCACGTTCCGCCACCATTTGCTGGGCGTAACGCGCAGCCTGCAGCTGTGGCAGCAGCCCGAAGATGTCAAGCTGCTGGGCCTGCTGCACAGCGTGTATGGCAATGCCTTTGTGGACCTGGTCAAGTTCGATGCCAGCAGCGAGCGCAGCCAGCTCGCAGCCCTGGTGGGCGAGCCGGCCGAGCAGCTGGTCTATGAGTTCTGTATTCTCTCGCGGGCCCAGTTTGTGCAAAAGGTGCTGGCCGGTGCCATTGAGGCCGATGGCGCGGTGTTGCTGGACCACAAGGGTGCGCAGCGCCGGGTCGAGCCCTATACCGTGGCCGCCTTCATCATCGTCAGCATGGCCGACACCATCGAGCAGTGGTTCAGCTGGCAGGACGACATTTTCTCGACCTTCCCGCAGGTGCCGCAGCGCTCGCAAAAAGCGCATTGGATGGCATCGCTCTGGCCCGGCCCCATGCGGCCCAGCGGTCGCATGCTGTCGCAGATTGCCAGCCTGGGCCTGGCGCTGCAGCACCCGGCATTGAAGGGGCTTTTGCCCATGCCCCCGGTATTTGCGCACTGCACGCAGGGCCTGAGCCCGGCCGCCGATGCGGCAGCGGCGTCGCTGTACTGGTCGGTGATCCAGCAAGACCAGCCGCTGACCGATCTGGATGTAGCCACCGGCGTGCTGGAGCAGGCGGTGCAGCTCAACCCCTGGGTGGGCGAGCCGCAAATGGTGCTGGCCCAGCTCTACCTGAGCGCCGGGCGCGATGCCGAGGCGCTGGCGGCGGCGGACAGTGCGCTGCAGTGCTTTAGCGCCTGGGGCAATGCCTGGGACAAGCGCGTGCAGTGGGATGCCTGGGTCGCCTGGACGCGCATCCTGCAGCAGCATGCCAAAAACGGCAACTGGCCCGAGCGCCTGGACAAGCTCAACAACGTGGCACTGCGGCCTGAATAGGCGAGCCCGGCGGTTGTAAGCAAATGGCAAAAAGTTCTTTGTTGCGTTGCAAAATCGGGCGTACATTTCGGTATCGCATTTGAAAGGTATCGCTCCCGTGCAAAAACGTACATTGCTGCAATCCGTGCTGGCCCTGGCTTTGGCCGCCGGTGTCTCTGGCGCCGCAGTCGCACAAGACAAGGAAATCAAGATCGGCGTCACCGCAGGCCCGCACGCCCAGATCATGGAGCAGGTCAAGAAAATCGCTGAGAAAGACGGCCTGAAGATCAAGATCATCGAGTTCAGCGACTACATCCAGCCCAATGCCGCGCTGCAGTCCGGCGAGCTTGATGCCAACAGCTACCAGCACAAGCCCTATCTGGACGCCCAGATCAAGGACCGTGGCTACAAGTTTGTGGTCGCGGCCGACACGGTCAATTTCCCCATCGGCATCTACTCAAAGAAGCTCAAGAAGATCGATGAGCTCAAAGAGGGTGCGCGCTTTGGTATCCCCAACGACCCGACCAATGGCGGCCGTGTGTTGCTGCTGCTGCAGGCCAATGGCCTCATCAAGCTGAAGGAAAGTGCTGGCCTCAAGGCCACGCCTTTGGACGTGGTGGCCAACCCCAAGAAGCTGCGCTTTGTCGAGCTGGATGCCGCCCAATTGGCGCGCTCGCTCGATGACCTCGATGCCGCTGCCATCAACACCAATTTCGCCATCGCTGCGGGCCTCAACCCCAAGTCCGATGCGATCGTGGTCGAAAGCGCCAAGAACCCCTATGTCAATATTCTGGTGATTCGCGAAGCGGACAAGGGCCAGCCTTGGGTGGACAAGCTGGTCAAGGCCTACCACAACGATGAGATCCGCAAGTTCCTCGACACCCAGTTCAAGGGTTCGGTGATGGCAGGCTTCTAAGCGCTGCCCGGCAGATAAAAACCTCGCAGCGCTGTGTGCTGCGAGGTTTTGTTTTTTGGGGGTCCGGGAGAACCGACGGACTCAGCTGCGCGCTGGTTTGGCCTTGGCGCGCTTGCTGCCGGGAACACTGGCCGATGCGTCTTCCGCCGGCAGCGGTTCGACCTTGACAATGGCCAGCGACATATTGTCGCCCGAGCCGTTGGCGCGCATGCGCGCCCGCTCGATCAGGAACTGGCTGGCCTCGCGGGGCGAGAGCAGGCGGGTGATGGAGGAGAGCTCGTCGGGCGAGAAGTAATGCCAGATGCCATCGCTGCAGGCCAGCAGCACATCGCCTTGCTTGAGCATGGGAATGCGGTGGTGCACCAGCGGTGGGTCATCCGCCGTGCCCAGGCAGTGCAGCAAGATATTGGATTGCGGGTGGTAGCGTGCCTCTTCCAGGGTCAACTGGCCTTGGTCGACCAGGGTCTGCACATAGGAGTGGTCGCTGGTCTGGTAGAGCAGCTGCCCATCGCGAAAGTGGTAAATGCGCGAATCGCCCGAATGCACCCAGGCGCAGGCGCTGTTGGGCAAGATCAGGTAGGCCGCGATGGTGCTATGGGGCTCTTGCTCGGCAGAGATGGCCACCAGGCGGATGAGCAAATGGGCCTCGCGTACCAGGTTGCCCAGCATTTCTTCGGCGCTGTCCGTCTCCGGGGAGAAACGCTCGAACACCTGCTTGGCGGTGAGCATCACCTGGTCTGAGGCGGCGCGCCCACCGCTGCGGCCACCCATGCCATCGGCCACTACCGCCAGCACACAGCCTTTGGCCCGCGGATGGGCGAGCATGAGCACCTGGTCTTGCTGGTAAGGACGGTCGCCCTTGTCGAGGCCGGTAGCGGCAGAGAGGCGGTAGCTGGTGCTCATGCGCAGTGGAGGGTCGATATATAAAATGGATGGGCGAACAGGGCATCATAGAACAGATCGCCCGGCAGTCTGTGGCATATGCGCCAACACGCTAGACTGCCATGCTCTGCCGCCTATTGTCGTTTATCCATGCCACTCCCTCATGACTCTGCCAGCGTTTTTCCGCTGCAGCTGCGTCCGCAGCAAGAGCAGATGATGGCGGCCATCGAGACGGCATGGGCGCAGGGCCAAAAGGTGGCGGTCGAGGCCCCCACGGGCACTGGCAAGACCTATGCCTACCTGCTGGCGGCCCTGGCCCGCAATGAGCGTTTTGTGGTCAGCACGGCCACCCGGGCGCTGCAGGATCAGCTGCTGGAGCGGGACATTCCCACCGTGCTGGCGCACTTGGGCCTCCAGCGCAAGGCGGTGGTGCTCAAAGGCCGGGAGAACTATGTGTGCCTGCTGGGCCTGGCCCTTGCGCGGGACAAGCTCAGGGATGCACAGGCCAGCGGCCTGGCGCAGGTGGAACGCTGGGCGCAGAGCACGCAGTCCGGTGATCTGGCCGAACTTGACGACATTCGCAATTTGCCCAGCCTGGTGCCGCACATTACCGCCAGCCATGACGAATGCCTGGGCCAGCGTTGCAGCCACTTCGACCGCTGCTTTTCCAACCGCGCCAGAGCGCGCGCCGCGCAGGCTGATATTTTGGTGATCAACCACCATCTTTTCTTCAGCGAACTGCGCCACCGCCAGATGCTGGGCGCAGGGCAGGGCTTCGTGCCCCTGGCGCCCACCATGGTGATGGACGAGGCCCACCAGTTGCAGGCCATTGGTTTGAAAGTGCTCGCCAAAGGCCTGAATGTGGGCGACATGCGCGATTACCTGGCATCCGTAGAGCGCCAGACCGGCCTGCATGCACGCGGCTATGCAGCCTGGGAAAGCCTGTTGCGGCAAGCGCAGCAGGCGCTGCTGCGCTGGATAGAGGCGCAGCAGACGACATTGAATGAGGAAGATACGGCGTTGCAGCGCAGTGCCCGTCAGGCGCTGGTAGGTTTGCACAATGCGCTGTCGGCCTTGGTAGCAGCCCTGCAATTGGTGGCAGAGAGCGCGGCGGTGATCGGGCAGCTGGCGGTGCAGGGCGATGTACTGCTCCTGGCCTTGCGGCAATGGTCCAGCGGTGGTGGGCCAGGCGTCGTGCGTTGGTGGGAGTCGCCCGCGTTCTCGCGTGGCCCCGGTGGAACTGGCCAGGCTGCTTCCGGCCGCTATGCCTGGCGCCAGGGATTCCGCGAATCGCCTCTGTGGTTATGGCAGGCTTTGGCGGCCCTGGGTGCCGATGTGCGTGCTAGCAGCTGGCTGGGCAGCGGCGTGCAGCGCTGGCTGTTTACCTCGGCCACCTTGGGCGGCGACGATGCACTGACCTGGTTTGCGCAGGGTATGGGCTTGCAAGCGGGCAGCCCGGTCGCCGGCGATACCTCGCCGCTGGCGACCCTGCGCTTGCACAGCCATTTTGACTGGGCGCAGCAGGCGGTTCTGGTGGTTCCTCAGGGCCTGCCGAGTGCCGATGCGCCGGCCCCGACGCGTGCGCAGGCCTTGGCCCAATGGCTGCTGCCACATGTGCTGGCGCTACAGGGGCGCTGCATGGTGTTGTGTACCTCGACCGCGGCGATGGAGGCTTTGGCGCAAGCGTTGCGGTGGGGCCTGCAGGGGCAGCCGATCGAGGTACTGCAGCAAGGCGATCAGCCCAAACGCCGCTTACTGCAGGCGATGCGGATGGCACCTGGCTCCCGAGTGGGCCGTGTGCTGGTGGGGACCCTGGGTTTGTGGGAGGGGGTGGACTTGCAGGGCCAGGCCTTACAGCTGCTGGTGATTGACAAGCTGCCCTTTCCGCCCCGGCACGACGCCTTGCATGCAGCGCGTGTGCAGGCCCTGGGCGCCGCAGGCGTGGATGCCTTTGCGCGCTATATCGTGCCCCAAACGGCGATGCAGTTGCGCCAGGGTGTGGGGCGGCTCATTCGATCGGCCAGTGACCAGGGCGCGGTCGTGATCGCCGACGAGCGCTTGCACCACCGCAGCTATGGTGCGAGCTTGCTCGCGGCGCTGCCGCCGATGCCGCTGGTGCCCGAGGCCCAGTTGCAGGACTATTTGCGCGCCCTGGCGCAAGCCCAGGGCGATGAGCAAAGCCGCACCCAGCATTCAACCAGGCGTTAAAAAAGCGGCTCGTGCCGCTTTTTTGGGGGTGCCTCAGCGAAAGCCGAAGGCGCCTGGGATGCTCACCACATCTTCCACCAGGGGCGGTCATCCTTGCGGAAGCCGTTGGCCAGGAGGCGGGTGTTGGGGTAGCTGGCTTCGAGCACGCGCTTGGTGTCCGCAGCCATGTCGGCCATGTTCAGGCGCTCGTACGACAGCATCAGGATGTAGAGTGCATCCTCTTGCGCAGGCACCTCTTTGTAGTCAGAGATCGCGCTTTGGGCGCGGTTGACCGCTGCCACAT
The DNA here is from genome assembly GCF_024809975.1 of Comamonas sp. BIGb0152. GTDB lineage: Bacteria > Pseudomonadota > Gammaproteobacteria > Burkholderiales > Burkholderiaceae_C > Comamonas. The sequence continues at coordinate 748,636 of NZ_JANUDY010000002.1, read as the reverse complement.
AGGCACCACGCTCGTAGTAGTAGCGGGCCACATGGACCTCGTACTGCGCCAGCGAGTTGACGATGTAGCGCATGCGCTTTTCAGCGTCAGGCGTGTACTTGGATTCGGGGAAGCGCGTGGTCAACTCGCGGAAGGACTCGAACGAGTCCTTGGCAGCCTTCTGGTCGCGCTCGGACAGGTCTTGCTTGGAGACCCAGGAGAACAGGCCCAGGTTCTCATTGAAATTGACCAGGCCTTTGAGGTAGAGCGCATAGTCCACGCCCTCGCTGGCAGGGTGGAGCTTGACGAAGCGGTCCAGCGTGGCAATGGCCTGGGCCTTTTCGCCGCTCTTGTACTGCGAATAGGCTTTTTCCAGCTGCGCTTGCTGTGCCATGGCGGTGCCAGCGGCACGGCCTTCGAGCTTTTCATACAGCGGAATGGCTTTGTCGAACGAGCCCGACGAGGCTTCGTCACGCGCTTCCGAATAAATCTTGTTCGGGCTCCAGCCGGCGGTAGGGTCCACATCGGTCGATGAACAGCCCGCCAGCAAAGCGGCGAGTGCTACGGAAGCGATAGCTGGAACCTTCGATTTGGGGTACGCAAACAGCATTTTTGGCTTGAAATCCATGGACGGAAAGCTGAAAAACCGCGTGGGGCGCCAAGGCCTGCCACGCAGCGGGGCAGCCTGTGCCGCGCCCTCTGATCTGGGCCATTGTAATCGGCGCGCGCCCCGATCACGAAGACCGGACTTGCCACCTGTAGGGCTGTGTAACATTCGCGCAGGGATATGCCATGGTTTGCACGGACGGGGCTGCGGCTTTCCTACAATGCAGGGATATGTTCGTACACCTTCGCATTCACTCCGAGTTTTCCATCGTCGACAGCACCAATCGCATCGGCGATCTGATCAAATTTGCTGCAGGTGATGGCCAGCCGGCCATGGCGCTGACCGACCTGAACAGTCTGTTTGGCGCTATCAAGTTTTACAAAGCCGGGCGCGGCGCAGGTGTCAAACCCCTCCTGGGCGCCGAGTTGAACCTGGAGCCCGAGGTGGCCGGTGGCCCGCTGTCGCGCATCGTCGTGCTGATCCAAAGCCAGCAGGGCTACCTCAATCTGTCAGAGCTGCTGGCGCGCATCTGGATGGCCGACACCGTCAAGGCCCAGCCCCAGTGCACCTGGGCCTGGCTGCAGGAGCTGTCAGAGGGCTTGATTGTGCTGTCGGGCGCGCAAGCCGGGCCGGTGGGGCAAGCGCTGATGCGCGGCGACGAGAAAGCCGCGCGTGGCGTGGCCTTGCGGCTGGCCAGCCTGTTTCCGCACCGCTTTTATATCGAGCTGCAGCGCGCGGGCCGCGCCGATGATGAAAGCCATGTCAGCGCAGCGGTAGCCTTGGCCGCCAACCTCAAGCTGCCGGTGGTCGCCACCCACCCGGTGCAGTTTGGCAAGCCGGCCGATTTTGAATCGCATGAGGCCCGCGTCTGTATTGCCGAGGGCGAGACCTTGGGCAACAAAAAACGCGTCAAGCGCTTTACCCGCGACCAGTACCTCAAGACCGCCGCCGAGATGGAGGCCCTGTTTGCCGACCTGCCCAGTGCCATTGCCAATACGGCGCAGATTGCCCAGCGCTGCAGCGTGACCTTGCAGCTGGGCAAGTACTTTTTGCCCGATTTCCCCACGCCCAATGGCATGCCGATTGATGCCTACTTCCGCCAGGCCTCGTTCGAGGGGCTGGAGGACCGTCTGCAGCTGCTGTTCCCCAAAGAGGCCAAGCGCGAGGCTGAACGTGCCAAATATGTCGAGCGCTTGGAATTCGAGCTGGGCATCATCTTGAAGATGGGCTTTCCCGGTTACTTTCTGATCGTGGCGGACTTCATCAACTGGGCCAAGACCAATGGCTGCCCGGTGGGGCCGGGCCGGGGATCGGGGGCAGGATCGCTGGTGGCCTATGTGCTCAAGATCACCGACCTCGATCCGATTCACTACAACCTGCTGTTCGAGCGCTTCCTGAACCCCGAGCGCGTATCGATGCCCGACTTTGACGTGGACTTTTGCCAGGCCAACCGCGACCGGGTGATCGACTATGTGAAAGACCTCTACGGCCGCAATGCCGTGAGCCAGATTGCCACCTTCGGCACCATGGCCGCGCGCGCGGCCATCCGCGACGTGGGCCGCGCGCTGGACATGGGCTATGGCTTTTGCGACGGTATCTCCAAGCTGATCCCGAACAAGCCGGGTCTGCATGTCACCCTCAAGTACCCGCCCAACCCGCCCAAGGAAGGCGACAAATACACCTACGCCATCAAGGAAGAGCCGGTGCTGGCCGAGCGCATCGAGAAGGAAGAGGATGTCAAGACCCTGATCGAGATGGCGCAAAAGCTCGAAGGCATGACCCGCAACATTGGCATGCACGCGGGGGGCGTGGTGATTGCGCCGGGCAAGCTGACCGATTTTTGCCCGCTCTACCAGCAGCCGGGCAGCACCTCAGCGGTGGCCATGTATGACAAGGACGACGTCGAGGCCGTGGGCCTGGTCAAATTCGACTTTTTGGGCCTGGCTACGCTGACGATTCTGGAGATCGCCCGGGAGTCCATCATCCAGCGCCACAAGGGGCAGGAGAACTTCCAGTTTGAAACGATTCCGCTCGACGACGCCAGGACTTACCAGCTGTTCTCGGCCGGCAAGACCGAGGCGGTGTTCCAGTTTGAATCGCGCGGCATGCAGCAGATGCTCAAGGAAGCCAAGCCCAGCCGGCTGGAGGACTTGATCGCGCTCAATGCGCTCTACCGCCCCGGTCCCATGGACCTGATCCCCAGCTTTGTGGCGCGCAAGCACGGCAAGGAAGTGGTGGAGTACCCGCATCCGCTGGTGGAGAAAGTGCTGTCCGAGACCTACGGCATCATGGTCTACCAGGAGCAGGTGATGCAGACCGCCCAGATTTTGGGGGGCTACAGCCTGGGCGGTGCTGACTTGCTGCGCCGTGCCATGGGCAAGAAAAAGGTCGAGGAGATGGTGCAGCACCGCGCCACCTTCCGCGAAGGGGCGTCGAAGATCGGCATTGACGAGGCCAAGGCCGACGAAGTGTTCGATTTGATGGAGAAGTTTGCAGGCTACGGCTTCAACAAGTCGCACGCCGCTGCCTACTCCTTGCTGGCGTACCACACCGGCTGGCTCAAGGTGCATTACACGGCGGAGTTCTACTGCGGCAATATGACCGTGGAAATGGACAACACCGACAAGCTCAAGGTCCTGTATGAGGATGCCTTGAAGATGGGCGTGACCTTTGAGATGCCCGATGTGAACCGGGGCCGCCACCGCTTTGAGCCGGTGACCGACAAGGTCATCCGCTATGGCCTGGGTGCCATCAAGGGCACGGGCCAGGCCGCCATCGAGGCCATTGTGGCTGCACGCGAAGGCCAGGGCACGGGCCCCCAGGGCGATACCAAGGGCCCTTTCAAGAGCCTGTTTGACTTCTGTCTGCGGGTGGACCGCAGCAAGCTCAACAAGCGCACGGTGGAAGCCCTGATCAAGGGCGGCGCCTTTGACAGCATCCAGCTCAACCGCCGGGCGCTGCTGGAATCGGTGGATGTGGCCTTTGAGTTTGCCGCCACCACCCATGCCAATGCCAACCAAGGCGGCCTGTTTGACATGATGGGCGAGGACACGCTGGGCTCCAGCACCCAGGAGCCGCCGCTGGCCGATGTGCTGCCTTGGGGCATCAAGGAGCGGCTGGTGCTGGAGAAGACCGCCATCGGCTTTTACCTGTCAGGCCATTTGTTTGATGAGGTCGAGCTGGAAGTGCGCCAGTTTGTTCGCACCCCCATCGCCCAGCTCAAGGACAGCCGCGAGCCCCAGACCGTGGCCGGCATCATCAGCGAGCTGCGCGTCATCAACGGCCAGCGGGGCAAGCTGGTGTTGTTCAAGATCGACGACAAGTCTGCCGTCATCGAAGGCTCGATCGACGAGGCAACCTGGAGCCGCCACAAAGAGCAGCTCAAGGACGACGAGTTCGTCATCCTGAGTGCCCGCATCGGGCAGGACCATTTCAGCGGTGGCCTGCGTGCCAAGGCCCAGCATGTCTGGGGCCTGGCCGATGCCCGGGCGCGCTTTGGCCGCTACCTGCTGGTCAACACCGATCGCCACCAGCCCGATGTTGCGCGTTTGATTCAGGAGTTTCCCGCAGTCGAAGAGCGCACCGACGAAGGGGTGCTGCGCCACGGCCTCAAGATCCGCCTGGGTGTCGTCTGCGGCCAGGGCGATGGGCGCGCCGGCGTGGAGCTCAACCTGGGCGATGCCGCACGCTTTTTCCCCAGCGACCAGGCCATGGCAGCCTGGTCCCAGGAAGCGGGCCACGAAGCCATCAAAATCGTTTACGAAAGCATGGCTTAAGAGGGATTTTGCCCGGGCTGAAAAACGGCTGCGCCAGTAGTTGCTGGCGCAGCCGTATTGAAGTTCATAAAAGCATCACCATCTTTGTTCATGTGGAAATTTAGCCTTATAGAATGATCTCAATGGCCACGAAACCTGTTGTTCCTCCCCCGCCGAATCTGCCCGCAAAGCCCCAACCACCGGAGGACGGTGGAGGCGCTTTGGTGGTTGAGCGCATCGCGCAGCGGGTGGAGCCACCCAAGATGTACCAGGTGGTCATGCTCAATGACGATTTCACACCGATGGAGTTTGTGATCGAGGTGCTTCAGCATTTTTTTGGCAAAAGCCGCGAGGCGGCCACCCAGATCATGCTGAAGATCCACTTGGATGGGAAAGGGGTATGTGGTGTGTACTCGCATGAAATCGCCGAAACCAAGGTGGCACAAGTGATGGATGCCGCCAATGGTGCAGGCCATCCGCTTCAGGCGGTATCGGAGCCTGTTGAATAACGGAATCCGATCCTCATCTAGAAGCAAGTTGAGTGTATTTGGCAAGCAAAAAAGGAGTTTCAAATGATTGCTCAGGAACTGGAAGTCAGCTTGCACATGGCTTTTGTAGAAGCCAGGCAACAGCGCCACGAATTCATCACCGTGGAGCATTTGCTACTGGCCTTGCTGGACAACCCCAGCGCTTCTGAAGTGTTGCGCGCATGCTCTGCCAATATCGATGACTTGCGTGCGTCGCTGACCAATTTCATCAAGGACAACGCCCCCCAAGTAGCGGGCGAAGACGAAGTGGATACCCAGCCCACCCTGGGTTTCCAGCGCGTGATCCAGCGCGCCATCATGCATGTGCAAAGCACGGGCAATGGCAAGAAGGAAGTGACTGGCGCGAATGTGCTGGTGGCCATTTTTGGCGAAAAAGATTCGCATGCCGTGTACTACCTGCACCAGCAGGGTGTGACGCGCCTGGACGTGGTCAACTACATCGCCCACGGCATCAAGAAGAACGACACCCCCGAGCTGCCCAAGTCCGAGTCCAGCTCGGATGCGGAAGAGGTCGGCAGCAACAACGCCGAGCGTGCCGAAAAGGCATCGCCGCTGGAGCAGTTCACCGTCAACCTGAACCAGCAGGCCAAGGAAGGCAAGATCGATCCGCTGATCGGCCGCCAGTACGAGGTGGAGCGCACCATCCAGATCCTGTGCCGTCGCCGCAAGAACAACCCGCTCTTGGTGGGTGAAGCCGGCGTGGGCAAGACGGCGATTGCCGAAGGCCTGGCATGGCGCATCACGCAAGAGGATGTGCCTGAGGTGCTGGCCGAGGCCACCGTCTACTCGCTGGACATGGGCTCGCTGCTGGCAGGCACCAAGTACCGAGGCGATTTTGAACAGCGCTTGAAAGGCGTGCTCAAGGCCTTGAAAGACAAGCCGCATGCGATCTTGTTCATCGACGAAATCCACACCTTGATCGGTGCCGGTGCAGCCTCGGGCGGCACCTTGGATGCGTCCAACCTGCTCAAGCCGGCGCTCTCTAGCGGCCAGCTCAAGTGCATCGGCGCGACCACGTTTACCGAGTACCGGGGCATTTTCGAAAAAGACGCTGCGCTCTCGCGCCGTTTCCAGAAAGTCGATGTGGTCGAGCCCACGGTGCCCGAGACCATCGATATTTTGAAGGGCCTCAAGTCGCGCTTCGAAGAGCACCACAACGTCAAGTACGCGTTGGCAGCCCTGCAGGCGGCCGCCGAGCTGTCGGCCAAGTTCATCAATGACCGCCATTTGCCCGACAAGGCCATTGACGTGATCGATGAGGCCGGTGCCGCGCAGCGCATTCTGGCGCCTTCCAAGCGCAAGAAAACCATTGGCAAGACCGAGATCGAAGAGATCGTTGCCAAGATCGCCCGCATTCCTCCGGCCAATGTCAGCAATGACGACCGGGGCAAGCTGCAGACCTTGGAGCGCGACCTCCGAAGCGTGGTCTTTGGCCAGGACAAGGCCCTCGAAGTGCTGGCGTCAGCCGTCAAGATGGCCCGCTCCGGCCTGGGCAAGGTGGACAAGCCCATTGGTTCTTTCCTGTTCTCCGGCCCGACCGGCGTGGGCAAGACCGAGGCTGCCAAGCAGCTGGCCTATATCCTGGGCATCGACTTGATCCGCTTTGACATGTCCGAGTACATGGAGCGCCATGCGGTCTCGCGCCTGATTGGTGCGCCTCCCGGCTATGTCGGTTTCGACCAGGGTGGCTTGCTGACCGAAGCGGTGACCAAGAAGCCCCATGCGGTGCTGCTGCTCGATGAAATCGAGAAGGCACATCCGGACATCTTCAATGTGCTGCTGCAGGTGATGGACCACGGCACCTTGACCGATAACAACGGACGCAAGGCTGACTTCCGCAACGTCATCATCATCATGACCACCAATGCGGGCGCAGAGACGATGAACAAGGCCGTGATCGGCTTTACCAACCCGCGTGCGGCGGGCGACGAAATGGGCGATATCAAGCGCTTGTTCACGCCCGAGTTCCGCAACCGTCTGGACGCCATCGTCAGCTTCAAGCCGCTCGATGAGCAGGTCATTTTGCGGGTGGTCGACAAGTTCCTGCTCCAGCTGGAGCAGCAGCTTGCCGAGAAGAAGGTCGAGGTCACGTTCAGCGACAAGCTGCGCAAGCACCTGGCCAAGACCGGCTTCGATCCGCTGATGGGTGCGCGGCCGATGCAGCGCCTGATCCAGGACACCATCCGCCGTTCGCTGGCCGACGAGCTGCTGTTTGGCCGCTTGACCGATGGTGGGCGCCTGAGCGTGGAATGGGACGACAGCAACGCCGACAAGCCCGAGGTGCTGCTCGACATCCAGCCGCTGCACAAGAAGGAGCGCGCCAAGCAAGAGCCGGCTGAGCCTGAAGAGGAAGTCGCTGCCGATTGAGGCACCGTGCTACGAAAACAGCCGCTTGCGGCTGTTTTTTTATGCGCGCGGCTGTCACGGTGGCAGGCTACACTGGGCGGTCCCATCAACAGGAGCACGGTGCTGTGGCGTCCTTATCTCCGTATCTGACCAAGGAAAATCTGGTCGCGCTGCTGTCCGTGATCTGGCCGATTTACCTGGGGGTCGTGGGTATCTGGATTCTGATGCAGCGGCGGGCCCCCGTGGCCACCCTGGGTTGGCTGCTGTCCATGGGGTCTTTGCCGGTGGTGGGGCTGATCGTCTACTACTTCATCGGGCCGCAGCGCATGAAGCGCCAGCGCATCAAGCGCCTGCGCGCGCGCAACAAAAACCATGTGCGCGAGACCACCCGCCGCATACGCGACGGCCAACCCCAGCCCCCCGCCCAGCTGCGCGAGATGGTCAAGCTGGTGGAGGCCACCAGCGGTTTTCCCATCACCTCCGCCGAAAGTGTGGAGCTTTTAAGCGGCGGGGCGGCCACCTTTGACCGCATTCTGGACGACGTGTCGCAGGCCCGTCACCATGTGCACCTGGAATACTATATTTTCGAGCCCGACCAGACGGGCACGCGTTTGCGCGATGCACTGGTTGAGCGGGCCAAGGCCGGGATCAAGGTGCGTATGTTGGTCGATGCGCTGGGCTCCAAGCGGGTCAACCGCAAGTTCATTGCGCCCTTGCTGGCGGCAGGTGGCGAGTTTGCGGTGTTTCACCCCACGCGCATCGGCAGGCGCTTGCGCCCGGTGATCAATTTCCGCAGCCACCGCAAAATCTTGGTGGTCGATGGCCAAATCGGCTTTACGGGCGGCGTCAACATCACCGACGAGGAAGACCGCCGGGTCAACCCCAATGCCTACCACGACGTGCACCTGCGCATGGCGGGCCCCATCGTCACCTGGCTGCAGACCACCTTTTTGGAGGATTGGGCCTATGCACTGGAAAAGTCCGCCCAGGACATGCCCGCCAACCTGAACTTGCTGCTGCCCGACATGCCCGATGGCTGCCATGCCATGCAGCTGGTGAGCTCGGGCCCGGACAACCCCACCGAGCCCATCCACCGCGCCCATGTGGCCGCCATCCAGTCCGCCACCGTGCGGGTGTGGCTGACCACGCCGTACTTTGTGCCCACCGAGCCCGCCATGTATGCGCTGACCAGCGCTGCGCTGCGCGGGGTGGATGTGCGGCTGCTGGTGCCGGAGAAATCAGACTCTGTGTTTGTGACTGCTGCAGCCCGCTCTTACTACGAGGAGCTGATCAGCGCGGGCGCCAAGGTCTATGAGTACCATGCGCGCATGCTGCACTCCAAGACGCTGGTCGTCGACGATGACCTGACCATCATCGGCACGGCAAATTTCGACAACCGCAGCTTTCGCCTGAACTACGAGGTCTGTGCCATTGGTTATGGCCCGGAGCTCAACGCCCGGCTGCAGGACCAGTTCATGACCGACCTGGTGCGCTCCAAGCTGGTGGCCACGCGCCGCAAGCAGCGCTTTTTGCCCCGGCTGGGTGATTCGATCGCGCGCCTGTTCTCACCATTGCTGTAACCAGGCGCTGCCCAGTCTGCCTGGGAGCGGCTGCCAGAGCAGGCATACTAGCGGGCATGCAGAATTCCTTGTCCGCCCCCGCCAGCTTTTTCTGGCACGACTATGAAACCTTTGGCGCCGTGCCACGCCAGGACCGTCCCGCCCAGTTTGCCGGCATCCGCACGGACATGGACCTCAACGAAATCGGCGAGCCGGTCATGCGGTACTGCCAGCCTGCGCTGGATTATTTGCCCAGCCCGCAAGCCAGCCTGATCACCAGCCTGACCCCGCAGCACTGCCTGGAGCAGGGCGTGCCCGAGCACCAGTTTGCCGCCGCCGTGGAGGCCGAGCTGGGCCGGCCCGGCACCATTGGTGTGGGCTACAACACCATCCGTTTTGACGACGAAGTCACCCGCTACATGCTGTGGCGCAACCTGCGCGACCCTTATGCCCGTGAGTGGCAAAACGGCTGCGGCCGCTGGGACCTGCTCGATGTCGTGCGTATGGTCTATGCGCTGCGCCCCGAAGGCATTCAGTGGCCCCAAAAAGAAGATGGTTCGGTCAGCTTCAAGCTCGAAGACCTGGCGCGCGCCAACGGCATCCTGCATGAATCGGCGCACGATGCGCTCAGCGATGTGCGTGCCACCATTGGCCTGGCGCGCCTTATCAAGCGCCTGCAGCCGCGCCTGTTTGATTTTGCACTGGGCCTGCACAAGAAAGACCGCGTGATGCAGGAGCTGGCCCTGCCGGCCACCTCCGCCAATGCACGGCCTTTTCTGCATGTATCGGGCATGTACGGCGTCGAGCGCGGCTGCATTGCCGTGGTCTGGCCGCTGGCCCAGCATCCCACCAACAAAAACGAAATCATCGCCTGGGATCTGGCCCAGGACCCGAGCCAGCTGGCAGAGTTGTCCGTCGATGACATGCGCCTGCGCATGTTCAGCGCCACGGCCGATCTGCCCGAAGGGACAACGCGGCTGCCCATCAAGACCGTGCACCTGAACAAGTCGCCGATGGTGGTCAGCAGCCTGCGCACGCTCAGCGCCGAGCAGGCCGCCCGCTGGAAAATTGACATGGAACAAGCCATGCGCCATGCCGCCATTGCCCGCGATCTGCCCGACATGAGCGCCACCTGGGCCGCCGTGTTCCAGCGCCCACCGCTGCAAGGGGTGGATGTGGACCAGGATCTGTATGGCGGCTTTATCGGCCAGGCCGACCGCCGCCGCTTGAACCAGCTGATCGACATGCACCCGCAAGAGCTGGCCGTTGCCAAGCCGGGCTTTGACGATGCGCGTCTGCACGAGCTGCTGTTCCGCTACCGCGCCCGCAACTTCCCTGATTCGCTGAATCCTGAAGAGCAACAGCGCTGGCAGGCGCTGCGCATTGCCTTTTTGCATGAAGGCCTGGGCGGCGCGCGCACGGCCGAGCAGATGTTTGCAGAAATCGACCAGTTGTCTGAAACCGCCGATGAGCGCGCTGAAGAGATTCTGGGCACGCTGTACGACTGGGCCGATGCGATCATGCCCGATGCTTGAGCGCGCTTAGCGCCGTGGCGGGCTAGCGCTTGCTGCAGGTGAGGGCCGCAACTGCTGGGATCAGCCAAAGAACTGGTAGCAGACCACAATGGCCGCCACCACACCGGCAAACTCGGCCAGCAGCGCGCAGGGCACGGCGTGGCGTGCGCGCTGGATGCCCACCGCGCCAAAATACACGGCCAGCACATAGAAGGTGGTCTCGGTGCTGCCCTGGATGATGGCGGCCGCCAGCGCGGGGAAGCTGTCCACACCATGGCTTTGCATGGTCTCGATCAGCATGGCGCGCGCGGCGCTGCCCGAGAAGGGCTTGACCAGGGCGGTGGGCAGGGCGTCGACAAAACGGCTGTCCATGCCGCTCAGCTCCACCAGCCAGCGGATACCATCCAGCGCATAGCCGAGTGCGCCAGAGGCGCGGAACAGACCGACGGCGCAGAGCATGGCCACCAGGTAGGGCAGCAGCCCCTTGGCAACATCAAAGCCTTCCTTGGCCCCTTCGACAAAGGCCTCGTAGACAGCGACCTTGCGCCAGGCGCCCACCACGACAAACAGCACAATCAGCCCGAACAAGGTGAGGTTGCCGAGCAGCGAAGATACCTGCGCCATGGCGGTAGAGGTCAAGGTGGCGAGAAAGGCCATAAAACCGGCCAGCACCAAGCCTACCGGCAGCAAATAGGCCAGCACCACCGGGTGCCACAGCGGCAGGCGCTGCACGATGGCGACAGAGACCAGTCCAACCAGCGTCGAGACCGAGGTGGCCAGCAGAATCGGCAGAAAAACCAGGGTCGGATCAGGCGCGCCTTGCTGCATGCGGTACATAAAGATGGTGACCGGCAACAAAGTCAGCGACGAGGCATTGAGCACCAGAAACAAAATCTGCGCATTGCTGGCCGACGTGGGCGAGGGGTTGATCTCTTGCAGCGCCCGCATGGCCTTGAGCCCAATGGGGGTGGCGGCGTTGTCCAGCCCCAGCGCGTTGGCGGCAAAGTTCAAGGTCATCAGGCCCAGGGCCGGGTGGCCCCGTGGCACCTCGGGCATCAGCCGGGCAAACAGGGGCGCCAGCCAGCGGGCCAGCATATCCACCAAACCGGCCTTTTCTGCAATCTTCAAAAAGCCCAGCCACAAGGTGAGCGTGCCAAACAGCAGCACCATCACCTCGACCGACAGCTTGGCCATGCCAAACAGCGCCTGCACCATGTCGGCAAAGATCTGGCTGTTGCCGCCCACCAGCCATTGCGCAAAAGCGGCCACAGCGGCCACTACAAAAAAACCCAGCCACAAGCCGTTGAGCATGGGGAATCCTTCGTCATCAGGCGCGCCGCAGCACCGGGGCTGCGCGCCATGCCGCTGATTGTGCGCGATGCCGGGTGCTGCCCAAGCCAGGCGGTGCGCAAACTGTGTGCTGGGCCGCAAAAGCCTCTCTCAGCGGCCGCCGCTTATGCGGGAAAACCACAGGACTGCAAACATCAGCACGCGCCTATTTGTCAGCGGTATGCAAGGCAAAGGGAAATAATGGCTCCACAACAAAAGATGGAGACTGTTCCCCATGCGCCGTTTTGCCGACTTTTATGCCCGCTCGATCAACGACCGCGATGCCTTCTGGGCCGAGCAGGCCCAGCGCATTGACTGGCATGTGCCGCCCCAGCAGATCTGTGATTACAGCAACCCGCCGTTTGCGCGCTGGTTTGCAGGCGGGCAGACCAATCTCTGCCACAACGCCATCGACCGCCATGTGGCCGAGCGGGGTGAGCAGGCGGCGCTGATTGCGGTATCGACCGAGACCAACACCGAGCGCAGCTACAGCTATGCCGAGCTGCACCGCGAGGTGCAGCGCATGGCGGCTGCGCTGCTGGCCCTGGGCGTTAAAAAGGGCGACCGCGTGCAGATCTACATGCCGATGATTGCCGAGGCGGCCATTGCCATGCTGGCCAGCGTGCGCATCGGTGCCATCCACTCGGTGGTGTTTGGCGGCTTTGCATCGGGCTCGCTGGCCACCCGCATTGACGATGCCCAGCCCACCGTCATCATCAGCGCTGATGCGGGATCGCGTGCCGGCAGAGTGGTGCCCTACAAACCCTTGCTGGACGAGGCCATTGCACTGGCCAGCCATAAGCCACAAGCGGTGCTGATGGTGAACCGGGGCCTGGCCTCCATGCCGCTGGTGGCCGGGCGTGACCACCTCTGGGCTGATCTGCGTGCCCAGCACCTGGATGCGCAAGTGCCCTGCGAATGGGTGGATGCTACCCACCCCAGCTACACGCTCTACACCAGTGGCACCACCGGCAAGCCCAAGGGTGTGCAGCGTGATACGGGCGGCTACACCGTGGCGCTGGCCGCCAGCCTGCCGGCGATCTTCGATGCCAAGCCCGGCCAGACCTTTTTCTGCACCAGCGACATTGGCTGGGTCGTGGGCCACAGCTACATCATCTACGCGCCGCTCATTGGCGGCATGGCCACCCTCATGTATGAGGGGCTGCCGATCCGGCCGGACCCGGGCATCTGGTGGAGCCTGGTCGAGAAGTACCAGGTCACGCACATGTTCTCGGCACCCACCGCCATCCGCGTGCTCAAAAAGCACGACCCGGAATACCTGAGCAAGTACGACCTCAGCAGCCTCCAGGCCTTGTGGCTGGCGGGCGAGCCGCTTGATGAGCCCACGGCCAACTGGATCAGTGGTGCCATTCAGCGCCCCATCATCGACAACTACTGGCAGACCGAGACCGGCTGGCCGATCTTGACCCTGTGCAATGGCGTCGAGCCCCAGCCATCGCGCTTTGGCAGCCCAGGCAAGGCCGTGTTTGGCTACAACGTCAAGCTGATCGATGGCGATACCGGCGCCGAGCTGGTCGAGCCCATGCAAAAAGGGGTGATCGCCATTGAAGGCCCCTTGCCACCCGGCTGCCTGATGACCGTGTGGCGTGACGACCAGCGCTTTGTCAACACCTACTGGAAGAGCATTCCCGGCCGCCTGGTCTACAGCACCTTTGACTGGGGCGTGCGCGACAAGGAGGGCTACTACTTCATCCTGGGCCGCACCGATGATGTGATCAACGTTGCGGGCCACCGCCTGGGCACGCGCGAGATCGAGGAGAGCATCTCCGGCCATGCGGAGATTGCCGAGGTCGCCGTGGTGGGCGTGGCGGATGCCTTGAAAGGCCAGGTGGCACTGGCCTTTGCTGTGCCGCGCAGCAATGCGGTTGCCGGCGACAGTGCCGCATGCGCCGCTTTGGAAAAATCGGTCTGCAACCATGTTGATAAGCAGCTGGGGGCGGTGGCCCGGCCAGCACGGGTGTACTTTGTGGCCACCCTGCCCAAGACGCGCAGCGGCAAACTGCTGCGCCGCGCGTTGCAGGCGGTGGCGGAGAAGCGGGATACGGGGGATCTGTCGACCATGGAAGACCCCGCAGCGCTGCAGCAGGTGGTGGAGGCGATGGCGGCGGACGCGCGTTGATGCGCTGGGCGAGGAGGGCGGTGTAAGGCCACGGCGCATCGGGCCTCACCATGCCTCCCCTGCCTGCATAGCCGAAAGCAGGGCGCAGCAAGTGGAATCCGCAGCCCATTGCAGACGCCTGCACAAATCCACACTGACCTGCGACCCGAGTACCAGCGCAAGCGCGAGCGAATACGGAAGAAAGCTTAGCCCAGTCAGCTCGGCGCAGCCACGGCTGGCACATGCTGGCGCACCGCCTCCAGCAGCAGCGTGGCCAGCCGGCTTGCCGGGGCCTCGGAATGGGCCTGCGCGCGATACAACACCAGCGATATCTGCGGCAGCGCTGGCAAGGACAGCACCGCGCGGTCGAGCGGGCGCACATGCGAGGGCAGACCGAACGGCGTGCGCACGGTGAGGCCCAGCCCAGCCGACGTGGCGGCCCACAGCGCGGCCAGGCTGGCACTGCTAAAGGACCGGCGCCAGGGCAGGCCAGCACGGTCGAGTGCGGTGATGACCATCTCGCGCAGCGGGCACGGCGCGTCGAGCATGATGAGCGGCAACGGCTCCTTGCTCTTGGGTTTGCGCGCGCCGGAGCCTGGGTGTTCGCGCTCTGTCCACCAGGGGGCATCGACCCGCTCCAATGCCTTCGGGCCAATCCACAACAACGGGAGCCGAGCCACGTGCTCGGCGTACTGCGAAAGCGGTTGGTCGCCCGCGTCCCATGCCAGCGCCAGGTCCAGCTGGCCCAGTTCGAGTCGCTCGCGCAGCTCGCTGCTGCGCGCCACGCAGGCCTCGATGCGCACCTTGGGGTGCGCGCGAGCGAAGCGGCCCAGCACGGCGGGCAGCAGCGTCTCGCCAAAGTCTTCCTGCAGCCCCAGCCTCACCCAGCCCTGCAGGTCGGCGCCACGCAGAGCGGCGCTGGCTTCGTCGTTCAGTTCAAGCATGCGGTGCGCGTAGGCCAGCAAAGTCTCGCCAGCATCGGTGAGCGCCAGGCCCCGGCCCAGCTTGCGAAACAGCACGGTGCCGGCCTGCGCCTCCAGCTTTTTCAGCTGCGCGCTCACGGCTGAGGTCGAGCGCCCCAGCTTGTCGGCCGCGCGCGCATAGCTGCCGAGCGCGATGCCGGTGGAGAACGTGCGCAGCACGTCGAGATCGAACATGGTCTGGCTCATGGTGGGGGTCTTTCTATCGTCCTGGTTTTCAGGATGATTGTCGCAATATTTTCTGATATTCAAAACATTTGCAGCGGCGGATACTGCGTTGCACCATGAGCTTATCCACTTCTTCTTCAACCTATCCAGCGGGCCACCGCTGGAAAGTGCTGGCCGCGGGTGTCGCCGCCAACGCGGCTTTTTCTGTAGCTTTCAGCGGCATTCCCATGACTGCGGTGCTGATGCGCACCGGCTACCAGCTCGACAACGCCTCGCTCGGCTTGGTGCTCGGCCTCATGGGGCTGGGCATCGCGGTGAGCGAGCTGCCATGGGGTCTCTTGACTGACCGCTGGGGAGACCGACCCGTGCTGCTGACCGGGCTGGGCAGCACCGCGCTTGCGCTGCTGGCGATGGCGCTCTGGGCCGCACCAAACGCGCAGCACATTCCAGGTCTTGGCTGCTTGGGCGCAGGCTTGTTGCTGGTCGGCCTGCTGGGCGGCAGCGTGAACGGCGCTAGCGGACGTGCGGTGATGACGTGGTTCGGCGCCAGCGAGCGCGGTCTGGCGATGAGCATTCGCCAGACCGCCGTGCCGCTGGGCGGCGGTATCGGCGCGCTAGTGCTGCCTTGGGTGGCCCTGCACTGGGGCTTCGCTGCGCTCTACAGCTTGCTGGCGGCGCTGTGCGCGCTGGGTGCGGTGATGGGCTGGGCCTGGGTGCATGAACCGCCCCTGTCTGCGACGACGCCGCGCACGCGCAACACCGCGGCAGATGCTGCTCTGGCACTGAAGGCCGGCCCGCTGCACGATGCACGCGTTTGGCGCATCGTGCTGGGCATCGGCATCCTCTGCGCACCGCAGTTCGCCGTGCTGTCCTTCGGCACCGTGTTCCTGCACGACTTTGGCCACGCAAGTGTCGCGACGATCACCGCCACCATGGTCTTTACGCAGGTCGGCGCGATGGTGCTGCGCGTGTGGAGCGGTCGCTGGACCGATCTTCGTCGCAACCGCCCGGCTTACCTGCGCGCTTGCAGCGCACTCAGCGTGGTCTTGTTCGCAGGGCTCGCGCTACTGGTTGTGGCCGTGGGCACGCAGACCGCCGACCCATTGGCGCTGCGTGTGGCGTTGGTCGTGTTGCTGGGTGTGAGCGGTGTCTGCGTGTCGGCATGGCATGGCGTCGCGTACACCGAGCTCGCCATGCTGGCCGGTGCGGCGCGGGCGGGCACCGCGCTGGGCATGGCGAACACCAGCGTGTTCCTGGTGTGCTTTGTCACGCCTTTATTGATCCCGCAGCTGCTCGCCCTGCAGGGCTGGCCAATGGTGTGGCTGGTTGCGAGCACCTGTGCGCTGGTGGCGATGCCGCTGCTGGCGCCGCGTACTGCGGCGACAGCCGTCGATTCAGAGATCCACAATCAGCAAACTTCCGTGGCTCCCCGATAAAACCGCATGAGGAACGCCGGCTTCGGCAATGTACATCTGACCCGCGTCAATGCGGAGCGCCTCGCCGGCAACTTCCAGCACCATTCGGCCACTGACGACCAGCAAGACCTCATCGTAGTCATGCGCTTCCTCGCCATACGGCAGTTGGTCCATCCGAAGCAATTTGATGTTTGTCGAGCCCACTCGTCCAAGTACTGTGGAGCGCCATGCCGCAGGCAGTGCATTGGCGATGGTAGGGAGGTCAAATAGGGGCATGTTTTTCGGCTTCCGAGTCTTGGTCCATCAGCAGAATTTCGGCGACACACATCGCGAGCACGGCTGCGGGTATACAGGCACGGACTTTAGCTGAAACATGGCATGGAGGGGCACCGTTGACGTCTCCATGAAACCCATCGCTAGGCCAGCGCAAGCCTTGGTGCTCGGATGCGCACTAGGTGCCGGTGACCGAATGCGCAGGATCAGGCCGTGCGCGGCAGCAACCGCTGTAAGGCCAACCCGGCGACGACGGGAGGTCGCAGCAAACGGATCTGAGTTGCTGGCTGACCAGTGCTTGAGCGGCAGCAGTCGCCAGGGCCAGGTGTTGAATGGGCGCTGTACTGATCGAGCGCTTCGGTGGTCTAAAAACAAGGGTAAACCCATGATTGCAAAGGTGTGGCCCACGCTACATTTAGTTAATCAATCAACATTTCCAAACGAGGCAATCATGCGCATCCACACCAGCAGGATCCATTTTGGCGGGGTTCGGCTATGGGCCGTATCGCTGGTTGCCCTCGCAGGGGCTTTTGCGGCGCCGTCCGCCTTTGCCCAGGCAACGCGAACCTGGGTGTCTGGAGTGGGTGATGATGCAAACCCCTGCAGCAGAACGGCGCCGTGCAAGACTTTTGCCGGAGCCATCTCTAGAACTGCCGCTAGAGGTCAAGTCAACATCCTTGACCCCGGTGGCTTTGGCGCGGTTACCGTCACCAAACCTATCTCGCTGGATGGTGCAGCCGCTGGCACGGCTGGCGTGCTGGTCAGCAGCGGCAATGCCATCATCATCGATATCGACACGGGAATCCATCCCAATGCCACCGTGGTTCTGCGCAACTTGAGTATTGAAGGACTCGGCACGAGCGCGTCAGGGATCCAAGTGCGCAGCGCATCCAAGGTTCTGGTCGAGCACACCCAGATCCAAGGTTTTCAAAATGCCATCGAAGTGCAGAGCGGCGCAAACGCCCAGTTGCTGGTGCAACGCGCCGATATCGTGAACAACCGCGCGGCAGCCATTTCCATGGGTGATGCCAATAGCAAGCTCTACCTCTCGGATTCGTCGCTTTTTGGGAATGCCACCGCCTTCAATACCACCGCCGGCAATGTGACCACCTATAACAATAACCGCCTTGAAGGCAATGACAGTCCCAGCACGCCCACCGCGACACTCTACGAGCGCTGAGCAGCAAAGGATCAGCCATGACATGCCCTCCACACTATCGGCTTGGCAGCGGCATTGCGCTGGTGATGCTGGCCTGCACCCTCAGCCCGCTGGCGCGCGCCGCCGAACTCGTGGTCAATGGTGGCTTTGAGCAAAACGCTGGCGCGGGTTCACTGGGCTTTACCGGCTGGCAAGCCATGTCCCAGCCGGGATCGCAGGGAGGCTTTTATGCACAGCAAGGCACCCAAAGTGCCCTGACGCCTGTCAGCGTCGCAGCGCCGCCACAAGGCACGTTTGCAGCGATGTCCGATCAGCCTGGTCCTGGGTCGCATGTCCTGTACCAGGATATCGCTGTGCCCGCAGGCAAAAGCGCGACACTCAGCGCGCAGGTGTATCTGCAAAGTGCGGCACCCCCATCGGCCGCACCCGCTAGCCTGGATTATCAGACGGTACCCAACCAGCAGGCACGTATCGATATCATGGATCCGGCGGCGCCCTGGAACGACCTGGGCACTGGCGTTCTTGCCAATGTCTTCCAATGGTCGGGCGCAAGCGTCGGTAGCGGCTATCAAAGCATTCAGTTCGATGTGACGCCCTATGCAGGGCGCAGCATTCGCCTGCGGCTTGCCGAGGTGGACAATCGCCAGAGCCTTTTCTTTGGTGTTGATGCGATCAGCATCAGCGCATCCGATGTCACGCCCCCGGCCAGCGTTGGTGCAGACAGGCAAGGCAATACCGTCACATTAAACTTCCCTCCCGTCGCATCCACCCCTACGGAGACCGTCACGGGCTACCAGGCCCAGTGCGTGCCCGTCGGTGGCGGTGCCGCCATCACGGCGTCTGCAGGGCAGTCGCCCATCACGGTGCCGGGCTTAGCCCCAGGCGTTGCTTATATCTGTACGGTCGCTGCGCAGACCAATGTGGGCACCGGGCCAAGCAGCCCCCCTATCACTGTTCCAGGCGCATCGACTGCAGCAGCCGCGCCCATACCTGCATGGAGCCTTGTCGCCACGCTGCTGGCATCGTTGTTCATGCTGGTCGGCTTGTTCTTCCGTTCTCGGGATCGCTCCCGCCACCCTCTACGACGCTAGCAACCCTCTGCAAAACGTCCTGCCTGGGTCTGAACGCGGACGCAGGCGCTCCGCTGCGTTGTCTTGCTTGTCCATAGCCCGCTATTGGCTGCAAAGACGCCTTGCGCCTGATCCCGATCCGTGTCCATCCCATGGGCGAAGGCTTGTGCTGAGGGTCCCGGGATGCAGAGGAGGGCACCAAGCCAGCGTTGGATGCGCTTCTCGTTGTAGCCGTGGATGCACGGCTCGACCACCGCAGTGGCCAATGTCCTCGCTAGCGTTGCAAATCAAGGTCATAACTAACCCAGTGGGTCACTTGTGCCAGCTGGTCGTAGAGCTGGCGCGCCGGGGCATTGGAATCCGCCGTTATCCACCGCAACACAGCCCAGTTGCGCTCTTTCCCTTTGGCCGCCACGCCAACGATCAAGCGGCGGCCAATGCCTGAGCCGCGCCTGTCTGGCGCCACAAACAGGTCGTCGAGAAACCCGACGTCCTGTGCGATCAGCGGGTCAGGGCAGGCACGAAAGTGCGCCAGTCCCAACAACTGCTGATCCTCTGCCTCTGCGACCAGTCCCTCCAGGGGATGGTGTGGGTCCATCAGCCATGACCATGACCGATCCAGAATCGCATCGGTCATGGTGGATTGGTAGAAGTCCGCATACTGGCGGTAGAGCTGCGCCCAAGGCGTTCGATCGCGCGTTTCCAGGGGGCGGATTTTCAGGGGGCTCAGCGTGGGGCGGTCTTTGTTCATACGGGCTCTGGCTCTGGCTTTGTCATTCATGGGATGGTCGGAGGTCACCAGGTCACGCAAGCTGCCGGCACTCCTTCGTGCGAGGGGAAGTGCGGCAGCACCTCCCGGGCCAACTCCTCCAGCACTTCGGCTGGCGGGCGCTGTGAGAACTGTATGCCAAGTGCAGCGTGGTTCACCCCTGCTGCCTGCCACTCCTCAAGCAAGGCGATCAGCCCTTTGCGCCCGGTGCGCAGAACATGGCCTCCGTGCAAGGGCGTGCGGGGATAAGCAGGGTCATCCACCAGGTCGATCCACTCGTTGGTCATGTGCGGTCGAAACGCACCCCCAGGAATCAGCGCACGCCAAGCCCGAATCTTTTCCGCCAAGTGCTGTGGTCCTCGGGGTGTATGGGTTGCGTTGGGGTAGGTCAGCCAGCCATCGGCATTCTCAGCAATCCACGCCAGTGATTGTCCCGAGGATCCTGTCACCATCAGTGGAATGCGGGCGGACACGGGCTGGGGCAGAAGCTCGGCGCCTTCAAAGCGCCCCAGCGGAGAGCTGATGTCCAGATGGCCGGACTGCAGGAGCTGGCGCAGGTAGGAAATTGCCTGGGCAAAACGATCGGCGCGGGCAGCATGCGCCAGTCCATAGGCCGGAAACTCCAGGGGTCTGTCGCCAGATGCCACACCCATTACCAGGCGGCCGCCGGAGAGCTGGTCAATGGTGGCGGCTGCTTTCGCCACGTCGATGGGGTGGCGCAAAGAGACAATGGCGCTCCCCGTTGCCAAGGCCAGCTTTGTGGTTCGCGCTGCCAGGTAGGACAGATAAGCGAAGGGATCGAACACCTGCCCTGCATCTCCAAACGAGGGATCGAACAAAGGTACGTCGCGCACCCATACGGCAGCAAAGCCCTGCCCGTCCATCTCGGTGACCAGGTCGGCCTGACCTTGGAGTACCGACATATCCCCTTTGAAACTGCGCAGCGGTAAAAAGATGCCCAGGGTCAGCCGGTCTGGCGCGAACATGCGCCGGTAGCCAGGGTGTGCGTAAAACGAGGCGTAGGAGGCGCCGGCCAGGCGTTGAGAGGGGTTGGATGTGTTCATTTCTAGGATCTGTTGCGGGTTCATGCACTGGTTGCGGGGGCTGGCAATGTGGTGCCCTTGCGTACGGCGGGCCGATCCGCGACCCGCTCAAACCATGCACTGAGGCAGCGGTAGTGGCTGAAGTCAAAGTGGATGATTCGTGCAATGTGCAGCCAAGCGAAATGGGCAATGTCTGCGATGGAGTAGTCGACACCGGCGAAATACGGGCGATCTGCCAAGGCCTGGTCCAGCACTGTGAACGCCTCCTCCGTCAGGCGCTGGTAGCGCTCCGTGGCCGACGGGATGGGCGGATCTGCAAAAAGCGAGAAGTGCACGCGCTGGCCCAGCATGGGCCCGACGCTGGATGCATGGAACTGCAACCATTTGATTGCCTCCCATCGGGCTCGCGGATCCGTCGGCAAAAGCTTTCCAGTCTTGTCGGCCAGGTACAAAAGGATGGCTGCGGACTCGAACAGCACCACACCTGTCTCGCTGTCCGTGAGTACCGGAATTCGGCCATGGGGGTTGAGCGCTAGAAAACCGGGCTGTCGGTGGTCGCCTTCATCGATGCGCACATGGTGCAGTTGGTAAGGCAAAGAAAGCTCTTCAAGCGCAATGGTCGCTTTGAAACCATTGGGGGAACTATCGGAATAAAGGTGCAGCATTGAGTTTGCAGATAAACTAAAATTAAAAGAATGACTGGGAAGGCAAATTCTCTTGTTAAATACGTTGCCTGAAAAGCGATCATTTTTGCTTAGTAAATTTAGTAAATCTAAAGATATATATGGCCTATCCGTTACAGGCACTGCGCACATTTGTAGAGGTTGGGCAGCGCAAAAGCGTCAAGGCCGCAGCGCAGGCCCTGCACGTCACCCCCGGCGCCGTCAGCCAGCAAATCCGTGTGCTGGAAGATCGCCTTGGGGTTGTGTTGCTGGAGCGTGAACGCTTTGGCATGCGCCTGACTGAGGCAGGTGCCAGCGTGTACCCGAGGCTGCGCGACGCGTTTTTTCAGATTGACCAGGCCATGCAGACCTTGGAAAGCGCCAAGGAAAGACGCAGCCTGACGGTCAGCACAGTTGCCACCTTTGCCGCATCGTGGCTGGTGCCTCGCCTTGGGCGGTTCAAGCAACTGCACCCGGATGTTGAAATCCGCGTGGAGGCCACGTCGGAATTGGTCGACCTGCTACGTGACCGCGTGGATGTGGCTTTGCGCCATGGACTGGGAGACTACCCAGGGCTGGAGGTCAGCCCGCTGATGGCGCCGGTTTTGACGCCGGTCGCGTCCCCCGAATTCATGAAGCGCCACAAGGCGGTGATCCGCGAGGCGGGCGATTGCCTTGCCTACCCCTTGCTGCACGACGGCGATCGCGCAGATTGGCCGCTTTGGCTCAAAGCGCATGGAGTGGCTGACGACGGGCGATCAGAGCGGGGCAACGCATTTGAAGACGACTTCCTGCTGATTCGCGCGGCAGAGGCGGGCCAGGGCCTGGCGCTGGTGCCGCAAGCCTATGCCTTGGAAGAGATCGCGGCAGGCCGGCTTATTCAGGTGCTGGACAAGCCTTGGCCAGCAAGATTTGCGTACTACGCGGTGACGCGGCCCGGGGCGGTTGAGCGCCCTGAAGTGCGCGCGTTCTTGGACTGGATCTGTGCAGAGGCGGCCTTGTAAGCGCAGCCAGCCAATAACTACGCTGCATCTCTGGCCAGCTTGTTCGTGCGTCGGCAAGACGAGTCAGGTCCCGTCTGCTTTTGGGCTTTTGGGCCTTTGGCTTTTGGGCTTTTGACGGCCCTTGGACCCAGATCGCTGCGCGACAGCAACGACCCGCAGCGGATATCGCGATCAAGCGTCTAGAACAGATTCGGCGCAAAGCCGGCCCAGAAGAGGGGCCAGGATGACCCCGGGGTGCGCGACCAGCGCAAACAGGCCTTCGATCTCACCGACTGGGCCGCAGAGGGGCTTGCCGTCCGCCGTCATCGGACGCTGTGCAGCGTTGATGGCGACCGGGCTAGGTGCCACTGCAAGCCCGAACAGATGCGCAATACGATCGCCCGTGCGCGCTGCAAGCGCGGACAAGCCGCTGTCACCGTTTTCTGGATAGTCCGCCGCAGAAACCAGCCCACCCGCTAGCGAGGGGCGCAGCTCCAGGTCCTGCGCACAAACGAGGTGCCGAAGGCCATAGGCTTCTGTACCAAATCGAAGCAACACCGCTGGCGATTGCTGGAGGGGCAGATCAACGCCTGCAGTCCAGGCGAGCGCGCGCGCTCCATAGCCATTGGCAAGCACCACTGTGTCGGCAGCCAGTCGCTGCCCTTGCACAACGACGCCCACGACCCGGTTGCCCACCACGTCGACAGCATCAACGGTTGCTTGGCGCAGGCATGTTCCTAAGCCCTGTGCGCCGGCCAGCAGCTGGCGTGCAAATGCGGCGGGCTCCAATGCGAAATCGTCGGGCGCCCAGGCGGCGAGTGGCGGCGGCTTTGCAAGCGTCTGCTCCTTTTCGGTGATCTGGGCGCGCACAAGACCTTCCATTCGCGTGCCGGCGGCCCTGTGCTCCGCAATCATGGCGGCTGTTTCGTCTTCCTGTGACCACCAAAGCAGCGCGCCGCGCGCGGCGATCGGCAACGGGCCGAGTTCGCGCTCGATCGATCCGAACTCTGCCAGTGCCTTCAACCTCTCAGCGAAGGCTGACTGGTTGTCAGAAGGGGTGCTGGCGCTGGCACCGACCCAGCCGAAAGAGGAGGATGTCGCGGTGCTGAGGCTGCCTGGGGCGCTTTCGATCAAGGCCACGGCTGCGCCGGCTTTGGACAGATGCCAAGCAGCCGATGCACCCATGACACCACCGCCCACTACGATGGCCTGGATTCGGCGGTTGGCGGCTGGAATGGGTTTGAACAAGATCGGCATGGGTGTGGAGGTGTTGGGAGGTGATGCGCTGATCCCAAGGGCTGGAACGTGTTTCCGCATCCATTGAAGAGCGCGGGCCTCCATGGGCGGCGGGTCGGTCAGGGGATGCTGCACTCAGACGAAGGGCCGGTACGGGCCGCATTCTGCCTGCCACGCCCGTGCTCCGAAAGCCAGCGACGAGCGGCCCCATGTTCAGCCATGGCGCACGACGTTGTAGCCTTCCTCCACGCTTGGCGCGGCGAAGTGTGCAGTGATTTGGTCGAACTCCGCATCGGTCGTTTCAAAGGGGTGCGCTCCAGCGAGATTTCGAGCACGCAGGCGCGTCTTGCAGACCTCGTCGGACACATCCAAGTAGTGCAGGTAATGGGTGGCCCCCGTTTTCTCGAAAATGCTGCGAGCCCAAGCTCTGGTCTTTAGCGTGTTTGCAGGGAAATCGAGCACGACCGAGGTGCCAGCGCAAAGCAGCGCCTCAATGTGGCCGGCCATCGCTTCACGCAACCTGCCGGCACAACGAACGTAGTCGGCGATGGCGTGAATCTCGTTGGGGTACAGG
The DNA here is from genome assembly GCF_024809975.1 of Comamonas sp. BIGb0152. Taxonomy (GTDB): domain Bacteria; phylum Pseudomonadota; class Gammaproteobacteria; order Burkholderiales; family Burkholderiaceae_C; genus Comamonas. The sequence goes on along the minus strand of NZ_JANUDY010000002.1, from coordinate 724,548 downwards.
CGTGCGAGCCAATCATCTTCACTGATGAGAACCGTCCTCGGCTCCGTCGCCAGGCGCTGGGCCAGCGTTGACTTGCCAGCCCCGATCTTCCCGCAGACCATGTGCAGCACAGCGGGCACGCAAACGGATGTGCCGGTCTGCGTCTTATCGAATTCGCTCATTCCTATCTCCTGTGGTCCAGAAAGCCCCAGGAGGCAGAAAAAAACCGCCTCAGGGGGCGGGTTGCTTATGGCTGCTCAGGCCGCGCGCTAACCCACCATCCTCGGGATGGTGCGAATCATCAATGCGATGTGCGAGCAGGCCATGGCGCGCAAGCATAGCGACTGCTTTTGGGCGTGTCAAACCGGTTCATGCCGTTCAAGTTCGAGCTGCACGGCGCTGCTTTATAGAAAAAAATGATAAAAATTAGAATTTATATAATTATCAGTGTATAATAAGCCCCGGCAGAGAAGTGTGCGCTGGATGTGCAACGGCTTCTTGGCCCGCTTGTTCGTAGCGCAGTGCTACCTCAAAGCATCTTTTGCGTAACTCGCCTTGTTGACCTGTAGAGCTGCAGTCAACACAGTACTTCCAAGCTCGCGCAGGTCTGCAAGACCTGTGATCCTGATTGATCCACATTTCTAAGACTTTTATTTCCATGGGCAAGTACGTCGTTTCGCCCACGACCCTCGAGACCAGCAGTGGCCGCTTCAGCGCCTCTTTCTCGGTCCAGCGATCGCAAGGCAATGGCAACTATTGCCGCGTATTCCGCTTTGACAAGACCTTTGCTTCTCGGGAAGCAGCACGGATGTTTGCAGTCACCCAAGGCTGGCTTCAATCGTGCATGCCGCACCCTCCGGCATGTTGAGGTTCTGGTGAACCCAGATCCCATCCAAACTCCCTCGCATATGTGACGTTGATCCTCACGTTCGCATTCGATCAGTGCGCTCTTTCACAGCGCACACTTATTTAGAAAGGCTCCAACATGAGCAACAAAATTTATGTGGGCAACTTGCCCTACTCGGTGACCGATGCCAGCCTCAAGAGCAACTTTGCCGAATTTGGTGATGTCTCCTCCGCCAAGGTCATGATGGACCGTGAAACCGGCCGCTCCAAGGGTTTCGGTTTTGTCGAAATGGCATCCGCTGAGGTGGCCCAGGCAGCGATCTCTGCGTTGAATGGCATGTCAGTGGATGGCCGCGCGATCGTCGTCAACCTTGCCCGTCCGCGTGAAGAATCCAGAAGCGCTGGTGGATATGGCGACGCCGGCTTCCGCTCCAGCGGCCGCTCGGACGTGGGTTATGGCAACGGTGGTCATGGTGGTGGACGCTACTAACGTCCTGACCATGTCAAAGACCTGGCGCGCAATGAACTGAGCCCAAGAGCTTGGACGGTTGAATGCCAGAGGCCCAAGGCCTGAGCACGGTACGTTACCGGGCTCAGGCCTTTTTGTTGGGCCTTTAGTCGCTGATGGTGGCCGTTGTGAATGCCGTCGAGCAGCCGGCATGGGCCGCAAAAGCTCAGCGGCAGGCCGCAGCCATGCGCTGTTGCCGGCCAACACTGCGCTTTGTGGGCAACGCCCACTGAGGCAGGGGGCTGCCTTGGAGACAGCTGGCGCCCCCAGTCAGTCCCCGTCTTTTTTCTGATGCAGGGTCAGTGTCTCTGCCCCATCACACCGCGTCGCCAATCCTCCCCGTCACGCAAAGGCTGATGGCTTTGTATGTCAAGAAACGGGGATGGATGGCTTTGCCTGGCTGGCCGCTGGGCCATGGCTTTGCGTTTGCGCGGTTTTGTTGACTGGCATGCACCGTTGAATGCGCCTGTCCCGCGTGGAATAGCTGAAATAAGGGATATACGCCGCGTGAATGGGCGGCTAAAGTAAGCAATTGTCAAAAAGGCAGTCGCTTGTGACGCGCCTGAGGGGCAGGGGAGGGGCTTTTCTGCACCTGTTCCTTTCGTTTTTTCCAGGCGAACCCATGTTGCATCGACTCCATTCCACTCCCTTTTGCGCCGTACTTGTGCAAGCCAGCGCTGTGCTGGCCACAGCGGCTGCCGCGCCGGCGGCCCAGGCCCAGAGCATCACCGTGGCGCCCCTGGCGGCGCTGGCTCCGGCGGCCATCCCCGTGGGGCATCCCCTGGCCCTTGCGCTTCTTGCGCTGGCCATGGGGGCTTGCCTGGCCTGGGGATTGCGCAAAGGCCACATTTCCCTGCACTCCCTGCGTGCCTGGGCTATGGGCGGCGCCATGGTCGTCACAGCGTCCCTGGCCGTCTGGGGAGATCGGGTCCAGGCGCAGATCCAGGAGTTGCAGGAGGCTTTCATCCAGGCTGCGGGGGAAACGCGCAGCATTCCGGTACAGGCAACAGCCCTGGCGGCCGATGGCGCGCCCTTGGGATTCTTGCCGGTGGTCTACCAGAACCAGGCCCCGGCCAGGCTCAAGATCACGAACCTGACGGAGCCCGCGTGGAACACCTGCTTTCCTCTGGGCGTGCCGGCCATCCTTCCCACCACCACGCCGCGCCCGGGCAGTGCCTGCGCGGTGGGTTTTGTGCTGGAGACCGCAGGTTCAGGCTCCTGCTGGGTGGATGTGGCGCAGCTGTGCGCCGATGCGGCGGCCACCGTGCGCGGCAGCCACCCCAGCGTGCTCACGCCTGACAGCGTGCTGGTGGACACAGCCGGGCAGCGCGCGGGCAATGTGCTGTCCAACGATTCCGATGCCGATGGGGCGCTCGTGGTGGCCAGCTTCAGCTACGAAGGCCAGACCGTGGCGGCCGGCAGCTCCCGCAACGTGGCGGGGCGCGGTACCTTCGCGCTGCAGGCGGACGGTAGCTTCACTTTTCAGGCGGATGCGAACTACAGCGGCAGCTATCCGCTGGTCATCGGCTACAGCGTCCACACCGGTGCGTCCAGTACGCTGAATATTTCTGTGAACCGGGTGCCCGTGGCTGGTAACGATACGGCTACCACCGATGCCGGTAGCTCCGTCACCATCGCCGTGCGCGGGAACGACAGCGATGCCGATGGGGACAGCCTGACCGTCACCGGCGTCAGCCAGGGCGCCAACGGCTCGGTGGTTGTGGATGCTGTCTCGGGCAATCCGATCTACACGCCCCATGCCGGCTTCTCGGGCGTCGATCACTTCACCTATACCGTCGGCGACGGCAGGGGCGGCGGCGTCGCGGCCAGCGTCACTGTGACGGTGAATGCCATCGTCCCGGGAAACCAGCCGCCGGTGACGGTCGCAGACGCGATCTCCGTGAGCCAGGGTGGGACGGCCAACACGCTCGTGGGCGGTGCCACCAGCGTGCTGGCCAATGACACGGACCCCGATGGCAACGCCCTGGTCGCCGTGCTGGTGACCGGTCCTGCGCAGGGAATGCTGATCTTGAATGCGAATGGCACTTTTAGCTATACGCACAACGGCAGCCCTACGGTGACAGACAGCTTCACCTACCGCGCCCATGACGGGCAGGCCAACGGCAACCTTGCCACCGTCACCATTGCGGTCGTGCCGCTCAACCGTGCTCCGGTGGCCAATGACGACCGCTTTGTCGTGAAGGTCAACACGGCGCAGGCCATTTCGCTCTCGCAGCTGCTGGACAACGACAGCGATCCCGATGGCGACAGTCTGGCGGTTGCGTCTGTCCAGTCCATCGTCCATGGCACCCTGAGCGACATGAGTGGCCAGCTTGTGTTCACTCCCGACGCGGATTTCGAAGGCCTGGCGGGGTTCGACTACACCATCAGCGACGGGCACGGGGGCAGCAGCACGGCCAGGGTCCATATCACCGTGGGCTCTGCGACCGCGCCTTCCCTCGTGCTGCTCAAATCCCTGCTGGCCATCGCGCAGGGCACGGGCGGCACCAGCGTAGGATTTCCGGTCAACACCCGACTGGTGGATACCGACGGTTCGGAATCGCTGTCGGTGAGGATCAGCAACGTGCCCACGGGCTTGACCTTCAGTGCGGGCACCAACCTGGGCGGCGGCGTCTGGCAGTTCACGGCAGCCGAGCTGCCCCTGCTCATGCTGAACCTGCCCGGCAGCTATAGCACGAACGCCAGCAATCTGACGGTGCAGGTTACGGCCACCGAGGTGAACGGGGGGGCCACGGCCTCCACATCCAGCGTGGTCACACTCAAGGCGGCCTACACGACCGTGGACATCACCACCACGGAGAGCGGCAGCTACACGGGCAATTCGGCCAATGAGTACATACAGGGGAGAAGCGGCAACAACACGATCCATGCCGGCAGTGGCAACAACATCGTCCTGGGCGGCGCAGGCAATGACACGCTGGCGTCTGGCCCTGGCTCTGACATGCTCTCGGGAGGCAGTGGCAACGACAGCCTCAACGCGGGCGCCGGGTCCGACTGGCTTTGGGGCGGCGCCGGCAATGACACGCTCATCGGCGGCGATGCCGGTGAGAATTTTGTGGATGTGTTTGTCTGGCGTCTTGGCGATCAGGGGGCGGCAGGCACCCCTGCGGTGGACCGTATTCAGAACTTCGCCACGGCTGCGGCAGGGTCTAATACCGCCGGCGGCGATGTGCTGGATCTGCGCGAGCTGCTCCAGGGGGAATCGGTGGGGCCCGGCAATGGCGCGGGCAACCTGGCCGACTACCTGCACTTTGAGGTGTCCAGCGGCAACACCGTGGTGCACATCAGCCACACGGGAGGATTTGCCGCAGACGCGCATGCGGTCGGTACCAGCTACACCGCAGCGCAGGAGACGCAGCAGATCCTGTTGGAGGGCGTCAACCTGCCATCGCTGTACGCCGGCGCCACGACGGACCAGCAGATCATCACGCAGCTGCTGAACAACCACAAATTGATCGTGGACTGACCGGCGCAGGCCCTGCGGCGTTCGGGCGCGATGGGGTGCAGGGCCGGCTTCTGTGGCCACCATGGCATGGCGCAAGCAAACCTGAAGCGACCATCGTGGCGGGTTTCCGAATCGGTGAGCCGCCTGGGTGGAACCAAGTCGCTCCCGTTCAGCGCATGCCGTAGGCCCGCTCCACCTTCGCCACCCGCACCGCGTAATGCGCGTACCAGCGTTCTGTGCCCATGCGCTGGGCGATCAGGTGGTCGCTGTGGGCTTTCCAGCGGCGGATGTCGTCCTCGGTTTGCCAGTAGGACACGGTGATGCCCAGGCCATCGCTGCCTCGGCAGCTTTCTGCGCCTAAAAATCCCGGCTGCTGCCCTGCCAGCGCCACCATGGCATCGGCCATGTCGGCATAGGCCTGGTGCTCGGTGTCGCTGCGTTGCGAGGTGAAGATGACCGCGTAGTACGGTGGCTGCGGTGTATTTGCGAAGATGGCGCTGTGCATGGCGTTGGCTTTGGGTGGGCGCGGACAATAAAAAAGCCAGCACGGCGGCTGGCTTGGCGGGATTCAGGGGGCGAGCATACAGCGTGGCGTCCCTGCATGAAGGGTAGCTCAGCGGATCAGGTCCTTGAGCTTGTCGGGCATGCCATTGGCCTCGTCGGCGCCTTCCATCGGCGTCTTGCGCTTGGTTATGCTCTTCCAGCCGTCGGCCAGTGCCAGCTCGGCATTGAGCTTGATGAAGGCCAGCTGGTCGGCGGGCACATCTTCTTCGGCAAAGATGGCGTTGGCAGGGCACTCAGGGATGCAAACGGCGCAGTCGATGCATTCGTCCGGATCGATGGTCAGGAAGTTCGGGCCTTCGCGGAAGCAGTCAACAGGGCAGACGTCCACACAATCGGTGTATTTGCACTTGATGCAGTTTTCGGTGACGACGTGGGTCATGGAATGGGTTTCGCCAGTGATTCAGACAAACAAACAGCGGAGGATTTTACGGTTTTTGTGCACAAGCACCTAGCCCACCTCCGAATAACGTGGTTTTTAACTGCGGGACTTGGGGCTTTACTCCACCAGTACCGCAGCAGCTGTGCTGTTGGAGGCTGTGTCCACCAAGATCAGCGAGCCCAATTCACGCGAGCGCACAAAGGCGGCTGCAGGAATGGCCTCTTGCAGCGTGATCTCGACCCGGCCGATGGCATTGGGCTCGAGCTGCTCTGCGGCATGGCGCTCCAGCGTGTTGATGTCCAGGCGGTTGAGCACCTTGCGCACCTTGGCCTTGATCCAGCGGCGGCCATGCAGCGCCCAGTACACGCGGCCGGCCAGCAAGGGCTCGTTGTCCATCCAGGCAATGGTGGCGGTGATCTCGCGCGTCACAGGCCAAGCAGCTTGCTCGGCGGGGGTATCAAAATCGTCATCGGCTGCACGCGCTGCAACCGCTGCCGGTGCGGCAATGATCCAGTCCCCACGCGAGACGTCTACCTCGCGGTCCAGCACAATGCCGGCGCTTTGGCCTGCACCGCGTGCCAGGGGCTGGCGGATGTGGTCCAGCACCTGGGCCACGGTGGCGCGCTGGCCGCTAGGCAGGATCTGCACGGCCGTGCCGGGCGCTACATCACCAGTGCCCACACGGCCCCAGAAAATGCGGCGGCCCTGGTGGGTGTCGGCCGAGGCAGAAAACTTCTCCACCCACTGCACTGAAAAAGCGAAAGGCTGGTCGGCGTCGGCCGGGGTGCTGGGCAGGGTTTCCAGCAGCTCCAGCAGGCTCGGGCCCTGGTAGCCGGCCCAGCCGGTATGGGCGCTGACCACGTTCCAGCCCTTCAAGGCCGACACGGGGATGGTGGCTGCCACGGTGATGCCGGCCGCCTGGGCGAATGCCGCCAGGGCATTGCGGATATTGGCAAAGGCGAGCGCCGGGTCGGCCACTGCATCGAGCTTGTTGACCGCAAACACCAGCGAGTGCACGCGCAGCAAATGGGCCAGCAGGCTGTGGCGGCGGGTCTGGGGCAGCAGGGCGAGCTGGGGGTTCTGCCAGTCCAGCTTGGTGGCATCCACCAGCACCACGGCGGCGTCGGCGCTCGATGCAGCGGTCACCATATTGCGGGTGTACTGCTCGTGGCCGGGCGCATCGCCAATGATGAACTTGCGCGTTTCGGTGGCGAAGTAGCGGTAGGCGACATCGATGGTGATGCCTTGCTCGCGCTCGGCAGACAGGCCATCGGTGAGCAGGGCCAGATCGGTCTCGCCGCTGCGCTGCACACCGGCGAGCTGGTCCAGGAGCACCGATTTGCTGTCGACCAGCAGGCGCCCGATCAGGGTGGACTTGCCATCATCGACCGAGCCGCAGGTGATAAAGCGCAGGGCCGAAGCCGTGCCGGTGTTGGTGTGTGCAGGGCTGCTGGTCTTGCCTTGTGCAGCGCTGGCCAGGGTATCGGTCGTCATCAGAAGTATCCGTCTTTCTTGCGCTTTTCCATCGAGGCATCGCTGGTCTTGTCATCCATGCGGGTGGCACCGCGCTCGCTCACATCGGCGGCCAGGGTCTCCAGCACAATGTCGTCGGCGGTGGCGGCATCGCTGCTCACCGGGCAGGTGCAGGTGATGTCGCCCACGGTACGAAAGCGCACGGTGCGGCTCTCGACGGTCTCACCGTCGCGGGCGGGAGTCAGCGGGGTGATGGGCACCAGCAGGCCCTTGCGCTCGACCACATCGCGCTGGTGGGCGTAGTAGAGGCTGGGCAGCGCAATGTTTTCGCGGGCAATGTACTGCCAGACGTCGAGCTCGGTCCAGTTGCTGATCGGGAACACGCGGAAATGCTCGCCGGGTGCCAGACGGGTGTTGAACAGGGTCCAGAGCTCCGGGCGCTGGGCCTTGGGCTGCCACTGGCCAAAGCTGTCGCGGTGGCTGAAGATGCGCTCCTTGGCGCGGGCTTTTTCTTCGTCGCGGCGCGCGCCGCCAATCAGCGCATCAAAGCGGAACTCCTCGATCGCTTCGAGCAAGGTCACCGACTGGTGCACATTGCGCGATTCACCGGGGTGGGCCAGGCGCACGGTGCCGCGCGCCATTGAATCCTCGACACTGCGCACGATCAGCTCAGCACCCAGCTCCTGGGCGCGCAGATCGCGGAAATCCGTGACCTCGTGGAAGTTGTGGCCGGTGTCGATCATCAGCAAGGGGTAGGGGATGCGGCCGGCGCCAAAGGCTTTTTCGGCGCATTTGAGCATCACCAGCGAATCCTTGCCGCCAGAAAACAGCAGCGCAGGGCGCTCAAAGGCGGCAGCCACTTCACGCAGGATAAATATGGTTTCTTCTTCCAGCGCGTCCAGGTGCTGGTTGCTCAGGTGGTTGAGCACATCGGTTTCAACACGGGCGTTCATATCAAACTTTCTTGTCAGGCGGGCAGCGCGCATTCAGTGGGCGATGTGCAGGCCGCATTCGCGGTTCTCTTCGCCCTTGGTGGGGTCCACATAGTCAAAATTATTGGGCAGACCGTGCTTTTCGCAGTACTCGTACAAATCCTTGGACGACCAGTGCAGCAGCGGTGCCACCTTGATGAGGCCATCGGGGTTCAAGCTGACAGGCTCCATCTGGGCGCGCACGGCCGTGTCGGTGGCGCGCAAGGCGGTGAACCAGACTTGGGGCTGGGTCTCGCGCAGCGCGCGGGCAAAGGGTTCGAGCTTCACTTCTTCTGTAAAGGCGGCGTGGCGGGGGTCGTCCAGCGCGGGCGTGGCGCCTTCCACGGCCTCGCGGTGGGCACGCGAGCGGCGGGGCAGGTAGATCTTCAGGTTCAGCCCCAGCTGCCGGGTCACCGCATCGGCAAAGCGGTAGGTGGCCTCGGTGTTGTAGCCGTTGTCCATCCAGACCACCGGCACATCCGGCCGCACTTGGCTCACCAGGTGCAGGATCACCGCTTCAAACGGGCGGAAATTGGTGGTCACGATGCTGGTCTGGCCCAGCGACAGGGCCCAGCGCACCAGGCCGGCGGCGTCCTTGCCCAGCTCGGCGTTCACGCGGGCCAATTCTTGGGGGCTGAGGGTGGTCGTGCTCATGCGGCCGCCTGGTCAAAATGGGGCTTGGCTTCCACGTCGCCCTGGTAAAAACCGGCAAAACGCTCGAACTGGCGCGCCGCATCGGCCGCATCCACGCCTTCTTTGAGCACAGCACTGCTGAAGCCCGTGCGGTGCATCTGCACCAGCTGGTCAATCAGCACATCACCCAGCGCGCGGATATCGCCCTTGAAGCCACGGCGACGGCGCAGCAGGTAGGCCTGGCTGAATGCGCGGCCATCGGTAAAGGCGGGGAAGTCGAGGTCAATGCGTTCAACGCCATCCAGCGTCACCTGCATTGCATCGGCATCGTTGGCCAGCAGCAGCACGCGGGTGTCGCCTTCAGCAGCTGGCGTGTGGGCGCCTGCGGCCAGGATCTGGAAATCGGTAGGAATGCTCATCGTTGCTCTTCTCAAGGCTCAGGCTTCGGTGGTTTCGGTAGCGGTATCCGCCGCTTCAGGCAGGCGGGCGGATTTGCCAGCTTCCTTGAACGGGTCCAGGCCTACGCGGCGCACGGTGTCGATAAAGCGCTCACCGTTGCCGCGCAGATCTCGGTAGGTGGTCAGCACGGCTTCGATCACGCCCGGCACTTCGGCGGCGCTGAACGAGGGGCCGATGGCCTTGCCGGCCTGGGCTGCACCCGACAGCGTGGCGCCGTCGGAGCCGCCCACGGTGATCTGGTACCACTCCTTGCCGTCCTTGTCGACGCCCAGGATGCCGATGTGGCCGCTGTGGTGGTGGCCGCAGCTGTTGATGCAGCCGCTGATATGCAGGTCGATATCGCCGATGTCATCGAGCTCGTCCAGGTCCTGGTAGCGCTCGGTGATGGCCGCGGCAATCGGCAGGCTGCGGGCATTGGCCAGCGCGCACAGGTCGCCGCCGGGGCAGGCGATCATGTCGGTCAGCAGGTCCACATTGGTGCTGGCCAGGCCCAGGGCCTTGGTTTGCAGCCACAGCGCGTGCAGCTGGCTGACATGCACCCAAGGCAACACCACATTCTGGTCATGGGTCACACGGGCTTCGCCGGCAGAAAACTGGTCTACCAGTTGCGCCAGTGCGTCGAGCTGGTCGCCCGAGGCATCGCCGGGCGCCTGGCCCACGCGCTTGAAGGACAGCACCACGGCGCGCAGTTGGGGGTTTTGGTGGGCACGCACATTGCGGCTGACCCAGCGGCCAAAGGCAGGTTCACGCACGCCTTGCTCGGTCAGCTGGTGCTTGGCTTCGGTGGCGTTGACCTGCGGGTAGCCCGACAGGTCTGGCGCGACAAAGCAGGCTGCCACGCGGTCAAACTCGGCTTGGGGGATGGTGTGCGGGCCGCCATCGACCTCGACAATCTGGCGGAACTCTTCTTCCACCGCGTCGATATAGACCTGGCCTTCGGCCTTGACCAGAATCTTGATGCGGGCCTTGTACTTGTTGTCACGGCGGCCGCGCTCGTTGTAGACGCGCACAATCGCTTCGATGTAGTTGAGCACCTGGTTCCAGGGCAAAAACTCGCGGATGGGGGTGCCGATGACCGGCGTGCGGCCCATGCCGCCGCCGACAAACACCTTGAAGCCGATCTCACCGGCCGCGTTCTTGGTCAGGTGCAGACCCACATCGTGCCAGCCGGTGGCGGCGCGGTCTTCCTCAGAGCCACTGATCGCGATCTTGAACTTGCGCGGCAGAAAGGCGAACTCGGGGTGCAGGGTGGTCCACTGGCGCAGCACTTCGGCGTAGGGGCGGGGGTCTACCAGCTCGTCCACGGCAACGCCGGCCAGCGCATCGGTGGTCGTGTTGCGGATGCAGTTACCGCTGGTCTGGATGCCGTGCAGGTTGACGCTGGCCAGCAGGTCCATCACATCGGCGGACTTGGACAGCGGAATCCAGTTGAACTGCACATTGGTGCGGGTGGTGAAATGCGCGTAGTGCGTGGGCAGGTAGGTGGTGCCCATGGCGCCCTGGGTTTTCAGCGCCTCTTGGTAAAGCTCGGCCTCGGGGGCGTCGTATTCCCGCGCAATGCGGGCCAGCACGCGGATTTGGTCGGCATTGATCTCGCCGTAAGGCACAGCCACCCGCAGCATGGGGGCGTAGCGCTGTACATACCAGCCGTTTTGCAAACGCAGCGGGCGGAATTCTTCTTCGCTCAATCGGCCAGTTTCCCAGCGGTTGAGCTGGTCGCGGAACTGGTCGGCTCGGGCCTGGACAAACTGGCGGTCAAATGGGGTGTATTGGTACATCGTGGTGCAGGTGTTGCAACTGGCTAGCCCGGGATGGCCCGCTGCCCCAATGGCGGCGTAGCTAGGCTGTTTCGATGTACTGTAAAAAGTTTTTATATAAACTCAAACTACTTTTTTCTCAGTCCTGTATGACATTGAGTTATATAAAAATGGCAAATGCTAGTGAGTAAATGGCATATTGAAGGGCGCCATCTCAGGCGGTGCACCTGGGTGTTTGCCTGTTATTGGCAGTAGCGGTCGCTGGCCAGCGCCAGGGCCAGCGGGTTGGCCAGCGGTAAAGGCTCGGCATGCAGGCGGGCGGCCAACAACTCTGCGCAGAGCAGCGCCCAGGTCAGCCCGCGCGATCCCATCGCCGTGGCCACCCAGGGGCTCAGCAGGCCATCGGGCAGTGCCTGCGCTGGCAGCAGCGGCCCGACCAGCGGCAGGCGGTCGGTCGATGCACAGCGCAGCTGGGCCCAGTGTTGGGCTTGGGCAAAGGCCGAGGCATCGGGCCGGTGGCCGGTGGGCAGCAGGGTTTGCAGCTTGGCCCAGTTGCCGGCATGGGCGGCAGCGGCATCTTCTGCCGTGGGCGGCAGCTGGTGCTGGCCGCGCTCAAAGCTGGATCCCATCACCCAGGCCGCCTCGGCAGCGGTGCCACTATGAAAGCAGGGCACCCAGCTGCCATGGCCGTTGACCGGGTGCCGCACGGTGGGCGCCTGGCCTGCCGGGTAGACCCCCCAGCTGACCTGACCGCGAATGGTTTGCAGCGCCTGGCCCGCACGGGGGGGCTGGCCGTTGATGCGGATGCTGGGCGTGTGCGGCCCGGCGCAGAGCACCACCAGATCGGCCTGGGCGTGTTCCTGGCCTTGCGCATCCTTCAGCGACCACTGCAATGCGCCTTCCAGCGCCTCCATCGCGTCCACCGGTGCAGCACCTACAAAGCGGATGCCGGGGTGGTCCAACAAGGCATGGACCAGGGCGGCGGGCCGCAACCAGCCACCGCGCGGGTGCCAGAGCGCGGGGGTGCCGACTGACAGGCCCTGGGCTAGCAGCTTTTCGGCGCCGGCTTCCACACTCCAGCCGGCAGCCAGCTCTGCCAAATCTGTGGACCAGGCCGGCGGCCGCTCATGCGCGGCACGGTGCACCGGGGCTGTCGCCGGCCCATCGCCATGGGCAGCGGTTTCGTCATTGGGCGTGGCGAGCTGGCGGCGCTCCAGCACGCCGGTCATCTGCCAATCCAGCCCCGCTTGCAGCAGCTGCTGCGCCCACTGCAAGGTGCAGCGCTGGCCGGCGCGGGTGATGCGGGAGAGCAGGCTGTCATCGCTGCTGGTGTGGGGCGCAAAAATGCCGGCGGGCAGCGCAGAGGCGCCGGCTGCGGGCTGAGCTGCCGCATCCAGCACCGTCACCTGCCAGCCGCGCAAGGCCAGCTGGCGGGCGCAGGCCGCACCGGCAATGCCGGCGCCCACGATGGCGGCATGGCGGGAACCGCTGTGCAAGCGGGCGGGCAGCTGTTGCGCACCCAGGGGCCACAGCGGGGCCTTGCGGGGCTCCCAGCGGGGGGCAAACACGGCATGCAGGTGCTCGCGCTGCGGGGGCTGCGCGCTCGTCACCTGCTGCACCTCAAAACCGCATTGGGCCAAGTCTTGCCGCAGTGGGCCAGCCAGGTTCCAGCTGGCCAGCTGCGTGCCACGCCGGGCGCAGCGTGCCACCGCTTTCAGGCTGTGCAGGCTCCACAGGCCAGGGTTGCTTTCTGGGCCCGAGCCGTTCAGGTAGATGCTGTCGGCCACCAGCTCCTGCTGGCGCAGCATGGTTTGGCTGTCGCCAATCAACAGGCTGAGCAGCACTTGGCCGCCCGCCAGGCGTAGCCGGTGTACGCCGGGCAGTAGCCCCCAGCATTGCGCGGCCAGCTCCTCGGCCAGCGGCAGCAGATGGGGAAACGTGCGCGCCTGCTCCAGCAGGTCGGCCGCGGCGATGGGGAAGGCCTCGGTGGCCACAAAGTGCAGCAGTGCAGGGCGGGCCGGGTCGTGCTGCCAGGCATGCCAGGTGACCAGAAAATTCAGCCCCAAGCCAAAGCCGGTCTCCAAAATGCGCCACTGCGGCTGGCCTGCCCAGGCCTGGGGCAGGCCACAGCCGGCTAAAAACACCTGCTCGGCCTGGGCCAGTGCATCAACGGCTTTGCGGGGGCTGGCGGGGCTGCCCTTGGCCATCGATTGCAGGGTCTCGGTCATGGCTTGCGAAGAAAGTCTCAAAGACTGGGCATTGTAGGGAGTTCAATCGCAAAGGCTGGGAAGGCTGGTCGTGGATGGCAGATCTGTGACAATTTGTTGTCAAACCCGTACTATCATGGCTTCCATGCCTGCTCGACTGTCTGCCCGTTTTCTCGCCTCTCACTGCATGCTCTGGGCGCTAGCCCATGCCGTCCCCAGCCATGCCGCCGATAGGCCGGCTGGCGCGCTGCCCGCCGTCCATAGCGCAGCGCAGGCGGAGCAAGCCCCATTTCTCAGCACGTTAAAGAACCTGGTTCACGTTGAATCAGGCAGCCGCGATTACGGCGGCGTGAGCTATATCGCCCAGGTGGCGGCCGAGCGGCTCAAGGCCCTGGGTGGCGATGTGCAGATCATCCCGGCCACAGAGGTGCTGCGCCTGGAAGACACACCCGAGCAGGTAGGCCCCATGGTGCAAGCCTTCTTCAAGGGCCGGGGCCAGTCCAAGATCATGATGATTGCGCACCTGGATACCGTCTACCAGCGCGGCGACCTGGACAAGCAGCCTTTTCGGATTGACGGCGAGCGCGTGTACGGCCTGGGCGTGGAGGACGAAAAGCAAGGCGTGGCCCTGGTGCTGCACAGCATCGCCATGCTGCAAAAGCTGGGCTACGACGCCTTTGGCGAGATCACCGTGCTGTTCAACAGCGACGAAGAGATCAGTTCGCCGGGCTCGCGCCGGCACATCACGGCACTGGCGCGCGACCAGGATGCCATTTTTTCGTTCGAGAGCGGTGGCCTGCAAGGCAGCTTGCACCTGGCGACCAGCGGCATCGGTGCCCTGTTTTTGGATGTGCAGGGCAAGTCCTCCCACGCTGGTGCCAAGCCCGAAGCGGGGGTGAATGCGCTGTATGAGTTGTCGCACCAGCTGCTGCAGATGCGTGATCTGTCGCAGCCCGAGCGGGGCTTGAAGTTGAACTGGACCGTCGCGCAGGCGGGCACCAGCCGCAATGTGGTGCCGCCCCATGCGCAGGCCCAGGGCGATGCCCGGGCGCTGCGGACCCAGGATTTTCAGGCGCTGCAAGATGCGGTGCAGGAAAAGATCAAGAACCGCCTGCTGGAGGGCAGCAAGGTGACGGCCCGCTTTGAGTTGCGCCGCCCGCCCATGCAGGCCAGCGACGCCGCGCGCCGCATTGCCGCGCAAGCAAAAGCCATTTACCAAGATGAACTGGGCTTGCCCCTGCATGTGAACGACATTGCGCTGGGCGGCGGCACCGATGCGGCCTTTGCCGCTCTCAACACCCGGGGCGGGGTGATTGAGGGCATGGGCGTGTGCGGCTATGGCGCGCATGACCTCTATGGCGAGCACATCCTGCTGGACTGCATCGTCCCCCGGCTGTACCTGGTGGCGCGCATGGTGATGGCGCTGTCGGAGCCAGCCCCACCTTGAGTGCCTGGCTCCGGGGTGCTCGTTAGCCCTTTTTCTGCAGCATCTTGATGACGCTGGAGAAGTCTTCGCCGCCATGGCCCGCAATGCTGTGCGCCGCGTACAGCTGGCGTGCCATGCCGCCCAGCGGGGTGCTGGCCTTCACGGTCATCGCGCTTTCTTGTGCCAGGCCCAGGTCCTTGAGCATCAGATCCGTACCAAAGCCGCCGGTATAGCCGCGCGTGGCGGCGCTGGCCTCTTGCACGCCGGGGAAGGGGTTGTAGACCTCCAGCGCCCAGTTGCCGCCGGAGCTGCGGCGCATGATCTCGCTGAGCACCTTGGGGTCCAGGCCATTGGCAACGCCCAGCGCAATGGCCTCGCTGGTGCCAACCATCAAAATACCCAGCAGCATGTTGTTGCAGATCTTGGCGGTCTGGCCCGCGCCCACGTCGCCGGCGTGGAAGATGTTCTTGCCCATTTTTTCCAGCAAGGGGCGGGCGCGCTCCAGATCAGCGGCGCTGCCGCCCACCATGAAGGTGAGGGTGCCAGCAATGGCACCGCCCGTGCCGCCCGAGACCGGCGCATCGATAAAGCCAATGCCCAGCGCTTGGGCGGCCTTGGCCACCTTTTGGCTGGTCGCTGCGGCAATGGTGGAGCTGTCGATGATCAGCGCTCCCTTGGCAATGCCTGGCAGCAGACCGGGCTGGCCGCCCTGGCCCAGAAACAGGCCTTCGACATGCTGGCTGGCGGGCAGCATGCTGACGATGACTGCGGCGCCTTGCACTGCGTCTTGTGCATGGGCGGCAGCACTGCCGCCTGCTGCGACGACCTTAGCGACCGCATCGGCGCTCAAATCAAAGGCCTTGACCTGGTGGCCGGCCTTGGCCAGGTTGATGGCCATGGGCGCGCCCATATTGCCCAGGCCGATGAATGCGATAGTTGCCATGTTTGTCTCCTTGAAGGTGTTATTGCGAGGGGTTGTTGGTTGGCATGGATAGCGAAAGACAGCGTGAGTGCTCAAAGATCGCTGTCAAACACGCTGTGGCGTTTGCGGGCGGTGGGGGCCGGGCCCGCATCGCCCGCAGTCTTGGCGGTTTTTGCTTGTGTCGCGGGCTTGGCGGATGGATCGGTTGGGGCGGCCTTGGGTTTTTTCTTCGGTGTGGCCTTGGCCCGGGGGTTAAAGGCCAGCGCCGCATCGATCCAGTGTTGCCAGGCTTCACGCGTCGCATAGGCGGCGGGGCCTGCCAGAAAATAGCCGTCCATCAAGCCCTTGGACGACAGCGGCCGCAGGCCCGGTGTTTCTGCCACCTGCGCATGGCTTTCGGGCGCCAGGCGCAGCAGCAGCTCATCGTTCTCCACGCCCAGGCACATCTTGCCGTCCACCATGAAGACATGGCAGCCGAACATGGTCTTCTCTTCCACCGAGACGCCCACGGCTTGCTCTGCCAGTGCCAGGCGCACAGCATCAATCAGGCGCAGGGTTTCGGGGTCTAGAGGGCGGCGTGGCATGGGTGGGGATACCTTGAGAACAGGGGGGCTTAGCGGATGGCCTCTGGCGCATCCCCATCGAGCATGCGCCGGGCGATGATGACCCGCATGATCTCGTTGGTGCCTTCCAGAATCTGGTGTACCCGGGCGTCGCGCAGAAGGCGCTCAAGCGGGTACTCGCGAATATAGCCGTAGCCGCCGTGCAGCTGCAGTGCTTCGTTGCAGACATGGAAGCCGGCGTCTGTCGCAAAGCGCTTGGCCATCGCGCAGTAGGTGGAGGCATCGCGCGCGCCGGCATCGAGCTTGCTGGCGGCCAGGCGCACCATCTGGCGCGCGGCAACCAGCTCGGTGGCCATGTCAGCCAGCTTGAACTGCAGGGCCTGAAAGCTGGCAATCGGCTTGCCAAACTGCTTGCGCTCCTGCATATAGCGCTGCGCCTGGGTGAGGGCGCCTTGGGCGGCGCCCACTGAGCAGGTGGCGATGTTGATCCGCCCGCCGTCCAGGCCCTTCATCGCAATCTTGAAGCCCTCACCCTCGCGGCCCAGCAGGTGGTTGGCGGGGATGCGTACGTTGTCAAAGCTGATGGTGCGGGTGGGCTGGCTGTTCCAGCCCATTTTTTCTTCTTTCTTGCCGTAGCTGATGCCCTCTAAGTGCGCGGGCACGGCAAAGGCGCTGATGCCCGAGGCGCCCGATTGCGCGTCGCCCGTGCGTGCCATCAACACCAGCATGTCGGTGGCGCCGGCCCCGCTGATAAAGGCCTTGCTGCCGTTGATGACGTAGTCATGGCCCACCAGCTCGGCCCGGGTTTTGAGCGAGGCGGCGTCCGAGCCGGCACCGGGCTCGGTCAGGCAGTAGCTGGCCAGCTTTTGGCCGCTGCTGAGCTGTTCGCCCCATTCGGCACGCACCGCATCGCTGGCCCAGGTGCCCAGCATCCAGGTCGCCATGTTGTGGATGGAGATAAAGGCGGTGGTCGAGGGGTCGATGGCTGCCAGCTCCTCGAACACCAAGGTGGCATCGAGCCGGGGCAGTGCCAGGCCGCCGGCGTTCTCCGGCGCATACAGGCCGCAAAAGCCCAGCTCGCCGGCTTTTGCAATGGCTTCGCGGGGAAAGACGGCTTCGGCATCCCAGTGTGCGGCATGTGGGGCCAGCTCCGCCTGGGCAAAGGCGCGTGCGGTATCGGCAAAGGCGCGTTGGTCTTCTGAAAGCTCGAAATCCATGGCTGGTGTCTCCTGTCTTTTATGCGGGGGTGCCGGGGGCGGGGGCCCTGGCACTGCCGTTTTTGTTTTTTACCGTGCGCTTGCTGTGCTACAGCAACGCGGCTGGCTATGGTTTCTGCAAAGCCTCGGGCGGCGGGCCTTCATGCAGCCAGACCATCAACTCCTGCTTGCGCTTGCCAATTTCGGCCACCAGGCATTCGTGGTAGCGACGCGGCCAGTCGGGCTGGGCCTCGTGCGCGGCCTGCTGCTTTTTGCAGTTGGCCGCGCGCTGGCGTATCCAGTCATTCTGGTTGCGGCGCAGGGCAGGGCGCTCGTGGGCCGAGAGAATGCGCATGACATCGCCATACAGGATGTTGTTGTCGGTATCGGCCTGCTGAAAGGCCTGCACAGCGCAGGCATTGGTCTGCTCGGTGCTGCCGCCGCTCACGCAGGTAGCGCCCGCTTGGGCGAGCGCGCACTGTGGGGCGAGGGCAGCCGAGGCTGCAAAAAACAGAGCCAGCAGCGCTGGGCGGGATGGAAATGAAAGAGCCATACCTGCGATCATCGCCGCAAAAACAGCGGCAGCCCAGCAAAGGGCCGCCGCTGTATTGGGCTTACTTCAGGCTGATGGTGGTGTTCACGCCGTGCGAGATGGTGCTGTCGTCAAACCAGCGGGCCGTGACCGTCTTGGTCTGTGTGTAGAACATCACGACTTGCTTGCCGTAAGGGCCCAGGTCGCCGAGCTTGGAAGCGCGGCTGCCGGTGAACGAGAACAGCGGCACTGGCACAGGGATGGGCACATTGATGCCGATCTGGCCGACATCGATCTCTTCCTGGAACTTGCGTGCGGCGGCGCCGCTTTGCGTGAAGATGGCCGTGCCGTTGCCGTTGGGGTTGGCGTTGATGAAGGCGATGGCTTCATCGATATCGGCCGCTTCGGCGATGCAGAGCACGGGGCCAAAGACCTCCTGGTCATAGATGGCCATGCCGGGCTTGACGCCGGAGAAAACGGTAGGGCCGACAAAGTTGCCCTTCTCGAAACCTGTGACGGCGGGCTTGCGGCCATCGAGCTCCAGCTTGGCGCCGTCGGCAATGCCGCGCTCGATCAGGCTTTCCACCCGCGACAGGGCTTGGCAGGACACGACCGGGCCCACATCGGTACCGGCCTCAGTGCCGGCAGACACCTTCAAGGTCTTGGCTTTTTCGACCAGATCTGGGATCCATTTTTGGGCCTCGCCCACCAGCACCACCACCGACAAGGCCATGCAGCGCTGGCCAGCGGCGCCAAATGCGGCACCCGCCAAAGCGTTGAGCGACTGCTCTTTGTTGCAGTCAGGCAGCACGATGGCGTGGTTCTTGGCGCCCATCATGCACTGCACGCGCTTGCCGTTGAGCGACGCGCGGTTGTAGACATGGGTGCCGACCTTGGTCGAGCCGACAAAGCTGATGGCCTTGATATCGGGGTGGTCGCAGATGGCGTTGACGGCGTCTTCGCCGCCGTGGATCACGTTCAGCACGCCAGGGGGCACGCCGGCTTCCAGCGCCAACTCGCACAGGCGCATGGTCACCATCGGGTCTTGCTCGGAGGGCTTGAGCACAAAGGTGTTGCCCGTGGCAATCGCCATCGGGAACATCCACAGCGGAATCATCGCCGGGAAGTTGAAGGGTGTGATGCCGGCGCAGACACCCAGGGGCTGGTTCAAGGTATAGGTATCGACGCCATTGGCCACATTGTTGGCCAGCTCACCCAGCTGCAGCGAGCCGATGTTGGCGGCATGTTCAACCACTTCCAGGCCACGGAACACATCACCTTCGGCATCTGGCAGGGTCTTGCCTTGCTCGGCCGTCAGGATGGCGGCCAGCTCTTTCATGTTTTCGCGGATCAGCTGCTGGAGCTTGAGGAAGATGCGGGCGCGTGCGCCGATGGGCGTCTTCTTCCAGGTTTTGAACGCTTCTTTGGCATTGGCCACGGCGGCGTTGATTTCTTCCGGCGTGGCATAGGGCACGCGGGCCAGCACCTGCTGCGTGGCGGGGTTGACCACGTCACGCCATTGCGTGGTCTTGGATTCGACCAGTTGGCCGTTGATCAACAGCTTGACCGTTGGCGCCAAGGTGCTGGTGGATTGCGGTGCGTTCATATTTTGTCTCCTGGGAATCGGGGTAACGAAAGAGCCGCGGCAGGCTGCAGGCAGGCAGCGCACCGTTGATGCACATGGTAGATGTGCGCAATCGCCCAGACAAGAGGTTGGCTGCACATGGGCTGTGCAGCTGTGCACATTTGGCGGCGGCGAAGACCTGGGTGCATACTGCTTGGCGTGCATTTTCCAAGGAGGTGGCCATGGGTTTTTTCGACAAGCTAGGTCAGTTACTGGGTGGCAAAGCGGCAGCGGCGGCGGCTCCGCTCGCCTCGGAACCGCCGGCTGTCGCCGCCGTCACCACGCAGGATTGGCAAGCACTGTGTATGGCCTTCGCCCAAGCGCTGGTGCCTGACGATGCACAGGGCTTGTGGGGCGAGGTGCAGCAGGCACTGGAGCATCCCGCGCAGTATCTGGACCGCTTTGCCGCAGAGTTGGCCAACCGCGGTATGAACGAGCCGGCGCATGTCACGCCTTGGCTGGCACTGGTCGAGGGCCTGCAGTGGCGTGGCCAGAACTACGAGCTGGATTGGAAACTGAACATGGACGATGCCATCTGGGCGCTGCAGCAGCTTAAAGCCGTGCAGCAGCGCGCGCTGCCCTTGCAGGCCTTGGCGGGCAGCGCCGCCTTGGGCCACGATGCCTTGCTGGAAGCGGGCGACTATCTGCGCAGCCAGGGCCTGAGCCTTGTTAGCATCGATATCGAGAGCGACTGCTATCCGCTGTCGGTGCTGGAAACCAGCGCTGTCGCGCCTTTGCAGGCCTTGGCGCAAAAGGTGGGCGGCAAGCTGGTGGTGCTGCACAATTAGTTGCGCAACAAAATAACCTTTTGCCTTTCTCAGGGCAAACCCTGTTTTATCCTTGCGCACCTTCGCGGTGCGTCCCAGTCTTAGCTGGGAGAGCGCACTGTCTTTTTCGCTAACGTACTGCGCTTTATCCCATGAGCAAACAGGCCCCAGCGGAGCAATCGGGGGCCGAGCCTGGCACCGACGATCTCCAACGCAATCTCAGCAACCGCCATATCCAGCTGATCGCCATCGGTGGCGCCATCGGCACGGGGCTCTTCATGGGCTCGGGCAAAACCATCAGCCTGGCGGGCCCGTCCATCGTGCTGGTCTACGCCATCATCGGCATCATGCTGTTCTTTGTGATGCGGGCTATGGGCGAGTTGCTGCTGTCCAACCTGCAGTACAAGTCCTTCATTGATTTCTCGGACGACCTGCTGGGCCCTTGGGCCGGCTTTTTTACCGGCTGGACCTACTGGTTCTGCTGGGTCATCACCGGCATCGCCGATGTGATTGCGATCTCAGCCTATGCCCAGTTCTGGTGGCCTGATTTGCCGCAGTGGGCACCGGCGATTGCCTGTGTGGCGGTGCTGCTGTCGCTCAACTTGCTCACGGTCAAGCTGTTTGGCGAGGTTGAGTTCTGGTTTGCCATGATCAAGATTGTGGCCATCGTCGCCCTGGTGGGCACGGGCCTGTACATGGTCAGCACCGGCTTTAGCTCGCCATCCGGGCGCCAGGCCAGCCTGGCCAACCTCTGGAATGACGGGGGGCTGTTCCCCCATGGGGCCATGGGCTTTTTCGCCGGCTTCCAGATAGCGGTGTTTGCCTTTGTCGGGATTGAGCTGGTCGGCACCACCGCCGCCGAGGCCAAGGACCCGCACCGCACCCTGCCGCGTGCCATCAATTCCATCCCGATTCGCATCATCATCTTCTACGTCTGCGCGCTGATCGCCATCATGGCAGTCACCCCCTGGCGCGATGTGGTGCCCAGCAAGAGTCCGTTTGTGGAACTGTTTGTGCTCGCCGGCTTGCCGGCTGCGGCCAGCGTGATCAATTTTGTGGTGTTGACCTCGGCCGCCTCGTCGGCCAACAGCGGCGTGTTCTCTACCAGCCGCATGCTCTACGGCCTGGCGCTCAAGGGCGATGCACCGCGCTCGTTTGGCAAGCTTTCGGCCAGCAGCGTGCCGTCGCGTGGCTTGTTGTTCTCCTGCGTCTGCTTGCTGGGCGGCGCTTTCATGATGTGGGTCATCCCCAACCTGGTGGAGGCCTTTACCCTGGTCACTACCGTCTCGGCCATCCTGTTCATGTTTGTCTGGTCGCTGATCCTGCTGTCCTATATCAGCTACCGCAAGCAGCGGCCTGCGCTGCACCGCGCATCCCACTACCGCATGCCCGGTGGTGTGTTCATGTGCTGGGTGTGCCTGGCGTTTTTTGCCGCGGTGCTGGTGCTGCTCACCCTGGAGCTGGACACCCGCCAAGCGCTCATCGCCACGCCAGCCTGGTTTGTGCTGCTGGGCCTGGCCTATGCCTGGCAACGCCGGCGCGCCAAACTGGCTTGATGTGACGTAGTAGCCGCGCCATGCGCGCCATGCAGCGGCCCCGATGTTGCAAATTTGCACAATAATGCTGTGCATCATCGACAAGGGGCTGGCATGGATTGGGATCATTTGCGCTTTTTCTGGGCCTTGGTGCAGGCGGGCACCTTGGTAGGCGCCGCCAAGGCGCTGGGCGTGGAGCACACCACCGTATCGCGCCGCATCCAGGCGCTGGAAAAGCAGCTCGGCGCCACCTTGTTCACCCGCGAGGGCAGCGGCTACAAGCTGACCGATGCCGGCCGCCAGCTGCAGCCGCGTGCCGAGGCCATGGACCAGATTGCGCGGGGTATCGCGCCCATTGCGGCCAGCCAAAATGCCGAAACCCCCAGCGGCGTGGTGCGCATCGGCGTGACCGAAGGCTTTGGTACCCAGGTGCTGGCCAAGCACCTGGCCTTGCTGGCCCAGCGCTATCCCTTGCTCACCATAGATTTGCTGGCCGTGCCGCGCATGCTGCAGCTCTCGCGCCGCGAGGCCGATATTGTCATCTCGCTCGATCGCCCCGTGCGCGATACCGTCGTGACCAGCCGCCTGACCGAGTACCGGCTGTACCTGTATGGCCAGCGCGAATACCTGGCGCGCCACCCGCTGATCACCGCGACTGAGGGCCTGGCCAGCCACCGCTTTGTGCATTATGTGGATGACCAGTTGTTTACCAAGGAGCTGCAGTTTCTCGACAGCCTGAGTGCGCCCCAGCGTTTTAGCTTTCGCAGCACCAGCATTCTGGCGCAGTACACCGCTGTGCGTACTGGCGCAGGCCTGGGGGTGCTGCCGGGCTTTTTGGCCGACAAAGATCCCTTATTGCAGCGCGTGCTGCCCGAGCAGGCCCAGTTCACCCGCACCTTCTGGATGTCCATGCCGCCCGAGCTGCGCTCGGTGCCCGGCATCCAGGTGGTGTGGCGCTTTTTGCAGGCGACGGTGCAGGAGCAGCAGGCGCTGCTGATGTGCTGAAGACCCTTGTACCGTTGTGCAGGCGCATTGGGGCCAGGCATAAAAAAACCGGCTGCCGAGGCAACCGGTTAGTGCAATGCCTGGAACGCAGGGCTTACATATTGTTAGGCAACACGGTAACGATCTCGGGGAAGAACCAGAGCAGCACCAGTGCCAACACCATCAGTGCAAAGTAGGGTGCGCAGACGCGGGCCAGGTAGGTGATCTGCTTGCCGGTCATGCCTTGCAGCACAAACAGGTTAAAGCCCACCGGCGGCGTGATCTGCGCAGTCTCTACGGTGATCACCAGGAAGATGCCAAACCACAGCGGATCGATACCTGCGGCCTGGATGATAGGCAGCACCACACCCATGGTCAGCACGATGGTGGAGATACCGTCCAAGAAGCAGCCAATGAGTATGTAGAAGATACCCAGCACGATGATCAGCATCGCAGGCGACAGGTTCAGGCTGCCGACGAATTCGGCCAGCTGGCGTGGCAGACCGATGTAGCCCATGGACAAGGTCATGAAGGCGGCGCCGGCCAGGATCAGCGCGATCATGCAGTACAGGCGCGTGGCACCAAACAGCGAGTCCTTGAAGTTCTTCCAGGTCAATGCACCCTGCGCGGCAGACAGTATCAACGAGCCCAGCACGCCAATGGCAGCGGCTTCGGTGGCCGTGGCAATGCCCGAGTAGATGCTGGCGATCACCGAGGCGATCAGCAGCACCACCGGGATCAGGTGGCGTGACTCGTAGAGCTTTTGCTTGAAGCTCATGGTGCTGTCGGCCTTGGGGATCTTGCTGGGGTTGAGCAGGGACCAGACGATGATCCAGCCGCTGAACATCAGCGCCAGCATGATGCCGGGCAGCACGCCGGCCATGAAGAGCTTGGAGATCGACATTTCAGCCGCCACACCGTAGACGATCAGGATGATCGATGGCGGAATCAGCAGGCCCAGGGTGGCAGGGCCGCCCAGGGAGCCGATGACCATGTTCTCGGGGTAGCCGCGCTTCATCAGCTCGGGCACATTCATCTTGCCCACGGTGGCGCAGGTCGCGGCTGAGGAGCCGGAGACCGCTGCAAAGATCGTGCAGCCGATCACATTGGTGTGCAGCAGGCGGCCGGGCAGCAGGTTGACCCAGGGCGCGAGGCCACGGAACATGCTCTCCGACAGATTGGTGCGGTAGAGAATCTCGCCCATCCAGACGAACAGCGGCAGGGCCGTCAAGGTCCAGCTGCTGGCCGAGCCCCAGATGGTGATGGCCATCGCATCACCGGCTGCACGGGCGGTGAAAAACTCCATGCCGAACCAGGCCACACCGGCCAGGGTCAGACCCACCCAGACGCCGCCGCCCAGCAGGGCCAGCAGCACCACGATCAGCGCAATGCTGGCGGTAATTTCATTCATGGTGGGCATCCTCTTTGGCCACAGCTTGGCGTTTGCCCATCAGCTCCAGCACCAGCTCGTCGCAAAAGGCGATAAAAAACACCAGCGTACCCAGTGCCATGAAAAGCTGTGGAATCCACAGCGGCGAGGCGTCCATGCCCACGGAGATATCGTCGATCTCCCAGGATTGCCAGACCAGGCGTGCGGCGTAGAACGCCAAAAAGCCTGACAGCACGGTGGCGATAACCAGCGCAATCACCTCCATGGTCTTGAGGGCAGCGCCCTTGAGCGCCCCCAGCAACAGGGTGACACGGATGTGCTCGCCCTTTTTGAGGGTGCTGGCCAGGGCCATGAAGCCCGCTCCGGCCATCGCGTAGCCGGCATAGGCATCGGTGCCGGGGGCACTGAAGCCCACCAGCCGGCTCACCACGGTGAGCAGCACCATCACGAGGATGCCGATCATTGACAGCCCCGCCAGCCAGGCAGAGGCGTCATACAGTCCATTTAATAGCTTGCGCATGCTTGTCATTCAAAGCAGTAAAGGTTGCTGACTGTGCAGCCCGCCAAGACCATGCCGGCGGGCTGCATAGAGAGGAGGCCCTGGCTTACTTGGAGGCCTGGTAGGCGTCCAGGATGGCTTTGCCTTCGGCGCCGGCCTTGTCGGTCCATTCCTTGACCACGGTCTCTCCCACCTTGGCCAGGTCTGCCTTGAGTTGGGCCGATGGCAACTCAATGCTCATGCCGCCTTGCTTCAAGGTTGCCAGCGACTTGGCATCGACTTCCTGGGATTCCTTCCAGCCGCGCGCTTCGGCTGCGGCAGCGGCCTTGAGCACCGCTTCCTGCTCTGGCTTGCCCAGCGCGTTGAAGGCCTTCTTGCTCACGGTCACCGCATTCTTGGGGATCCAGGCCTGCACGTTGTAGTAGTACTTCAGGTTTTCGAACAGCTTGTTGTCGGCGCCGGTCGCGCTGGAGGTAATCAGGCCATCGACCACGCCGGTAGCAAGTGCTTGGGACAGCTCGGCCTCTTGCACGGTGGCAGGTTGCGCACCAATCAGCTCGCCGATGCGGGCGGTGGTGGGCGAGTAGACGCGCCATTTCATGCCCTTGAGGTCCGCCACCGAGTTGATGGGCTTTTTGGTGTAGATGCCTTGGGGTGGCCAGGCCACCGAATACAGCAGCACCTGGCCTTGTTTGTCCAGCAGCTTTTGCAACGCCGGCTTTTGGGCCTGGTAGAGCTTGAAGGCCTGCTCATAGCTGCTCACCAGAAACGGCAGTCCGTCGACGCCAAAGATCTGCGATTCGTTTTGGAAACTCACCAAAAAGAATTCACCCATCTGGGCATTGCCGGTTTGCACCGCACGCTTGATTTCGGGCATCTTGAAAAGCGATGCACCAAAATGGGGAGTAATCTTGAGTTTGCCGGCCGTCGCAGCATCCACATCCTTGACGAATTGTTCATTGTTCTTGGAGTGGAAGTTAAAGGGCGCATACGCGGTAGCGAAATCCCATTTGGTTTGCGCAGCAGCTGCGGTGGCAAATCCGATGCTGGCAACCAGGGTGGCGGTGGCACAAAAAACTCGACGCTTCATGACGGCTCCTTCTAGAGACAAATAGGGCGCAGCGGATGCTGCCCGGGATGAATACGATCAACAGCCACAGCAGCGCACCCATGGCAGCTGCTATGCTGGTGAATTGTTTGCCAAAATTAACATTTATTGCAATGCAGCGCTATACGGGGTTTCAACAATAACTAAATTTTGTAGGCTTCAAAATTTCTTTTGTGGGGTGTGGTATTAAAAATTGTTCAACGATTTTTGATTCTGACCGGACATGCTCATTATTTTTGCCTTCATAGAACCCTAGGGTTAATACTGGGTTTGCCTGGAAAATGGGCCTGTCTGCTGCATAGGCGGCAAGGCGTTAAGCAAGCCTTAAGAACCACCAAAGTTTGGAAAAATACAGACGAAAAAAAGCCACCATGGCGGCCTTAGCGCGGTGGTGGCTTGGCTGAATAAGCCGGGTAGCAGTGGGGTAATCAGCCCGGGGTGGGGCGCTGCGCTGCGGGCTTGTCCGCAGGGCTATCGGTAGTGGTTGCCACCGCTGCAGCGCTGGTGCTGCTTGGCTTGGCAGCTTGCCAGCCGATGAACTGGGGGTAGATGGCAGCCACCCCTGCGCCATTGAAATCCCAGCCCTTGCACTGCCCCAGGTGGCGGGGTGGCTGGTCGGATTGGGGGCGGGCAAAGGCCTGGTTCACGCTTTGGAAAGCGGCGGTGGCCATGTTGAACAGCAGCTCGCGCATATGGGTGCAGCCTTCTATCTGGCCCAGGTTGGCCTCGATGGCCTTGCGCCAACCCCGGGCCATGCAGCTACCGACCATGCGCTGCATGGCAGGCAAGGCCAGCGGGCACTCGCCGAGGGGGTGGGCATCCATTGCTACTTCGATGGCACGAACTGTAAGTGTTGTATCAATGGTACAACGAATCCACATGTGGTGAATGGGCTCTCCGGCCTGGCGTTTTCGCTCGCCGGACAGCACCAGGTCATAGGCCTTGGTGTCCACCAGCTCGCCCTCGACATCCCACAGGCCATCGTCGCGCTCAAAGCTGCGGTAACGCACATCGCGCAAATGTTTGGGGACTCGGTTGGGAACGGGGGACAGTGGCATGGGGATGGGTGTCGCGGTGGGGTTGTTTTTGTGAATGACCCGGCTTGGTGCAGTCTGGCGCTTTCGCTACGGCGCCGCCATGCCACCAGTACTGAACACTATGGGACTGTTGCTGCGGGCTGTCTGTGCAGCAGGTGACAGGCGGCTGTTCGTTGCGCACAGCCCGCTATTGTAAAAACAATCGCGCCGCCGCTGCGCAAGGCTGCAGGGGCGGCGCTGGGGGTGGGGCACCAGGGGGTGCCCGCAAGTCCTTCTATCAGCCGTATCAGCCGTGGCGGATGGCGACGGTCTTCAAGGTGGTAAAGCCGTAGAGCGCCTCAAAGCCCTTTTCGCGGCCATGGCCGCTGGCCTTGGTGCCGCCAAAGGGCAGCTCCACGCCGCCGCCTGCGCCGTAGTTGTTGATAAAGACCTGGCCGCTGCGCAGGCGCTTGGCCACGCGGAACTGGCGGCCGCCATCGCGCGTCCAGACACCGGCCACCAGGCCGAACTGGGTGGCGTTGGCCATCTGGATGGCTTCTTCCTCGGTGTCAAAAGCCATGGAGCTGAGCACAGGGCCAAAAATCTCTTCCTGGGCCAGGCGGTGCTGCACGGGTACATCGCGCAGCAAGGTGGGCGCCTGGTAATAGCCACCCTCGGGCGCTTCGTCGATGATCTGGCCTTGCGCGACGACGGAGATGCCGTCGTTGTGCGCATCGCTCAGAAAATCCCAGACGCGTTGCTGCTGGCTCTGGCGGATCAGCGGGCCCAGGTCCAGGTCCAAGGTGGCGGGGCCCACGCGCAGCGCTTCAAAAGCGCTGCCCAGGCGTGCCAGCAGGGTTTCGTAAATGCTGCGCTCTACCAAGAGGCGCGAGCCGGCCGAACAGGTCTGGCCGGAGTTCTGGATGATGGCGTTGATGATGGTCGGAATGGCGGCATCCAGATCAGCATCGGCGAACACGATCTGCGGGCTCTTGCCGCCCAGCTCCAGGGTGCAGGGGCAGTGGCGCTCGGCAGCGGCCTGCTCGATCAGGGTGCCGATGCGCGGGCTGCCGGTAAAGCTGATGTGGTCCACATCGGGGTTGCGGGCCAGCGCATCGCCCACCTCATGGCCAAAGCCGGTGACGATATTGATGGCGCCGGCGGGGAAGCCGACATCGGCCGCCAGCTGCGCCACGCGGATGAGGCTGAGGCAGGCGTCTTCAGAAGGCTTGACCACGCAGACATTGCCTGCCGCCAGCGCCGCGCCCACGCAGCGGCCAAAAATCTGCATCGGGTAGTTCCAGGGCACGATGTGGCCGGTCACGCCATGGGGCTCACGCCAGGTCAGCACGCTGAAATCGTTGGGGTAGGGGATGGTCTCGCCATGGAGCTTGTCGGCAGCGCCGGCATAAAACTCGAAATAGCGGCCCAGGGCCAGTGCATCGGCCTTGGCCTGCTTGGTGGGCTTGCCGCAGTCGCGTTGCTCGATGGCAGCCAGCTCGTCGGCATGCTCGAGCACCTTGGCCGACAGGCGCATCATCAGGCGGCTGCGCTCTGCGGGGCTGAGCTTGCGCCACACGTTGTCGTAGCACAGGCGCGCGGCTTGCACGGCAAGGTCCACATCCTCCGCATTGCCGCGCTGGATTACGTCGTAGGGCTGCCCGTCCGAGGGGTCGATCACGGGAATGGTCTTGCCCGACAAAGAGGGCACAGAGGCGTTGGCGATGTAATGCAATTGCATGGCGTTGTTCCGTTCTGGGTGCAATAGGCGGCCGAGACTGCCCGATGGCAGGCTCAAAACGGCCCCCACGATAGCGCAGGAATGGGCCAGCGCCTACCGGGATGAGCCCGTGGTTGTCACGGGTTTGACCACCGCATTTGACGATGCGGTTGGCATTTTTTGGGCAGCGGCTGGCCAATGCACCTAAAATCACGGGGTTTTGCCGGTGGCTGGCGGCTTTTTCAGACGCCCTCCAGGCACTCCATTCAATTGACCTCATAGGAATCGCATGTCCTTCGAAAAACTGACCCCTGGCTCCAAGGCCCCTGATGTCTTCAACGTTGTGATCGAAATCTCGGCCAACTCCGCTCCTGTGAAGTACGAAGTGGACAAGGATTCGGGCTGCGTGTTCGTGGACCGCTTCCTGGGTACCGCCATGCACTACCCCGTGAACTACGGCTATGTGCCCCAAACCCTGTCGGGCGACGGTGACCCCGTGGACGTGCTGGTGATGACGCCTTTCCCCCTGCCTACCGGCGTGGTGGTGCCTTGCCGCGCTATCGGCATCCTGCACATGGAAGACGAGTCGGGCGTGGACGGCAAGGTGCTGGCCGTGCCCACCCAAAAGCTGCTGCCCGCCTACGACAAGATCAACCACCTGAGCGACATCCATGACCTGGTGCTCCAGCAGATCTCGCACTTCTTCGAGCACTACAAGGACCTGGAAAAGGGCAAGTGGGTCAAGGTGCTGGGCTGGAAGGGTGTGGACGAGGCCCACAAGGAAATCGTAGACGGCATCGCCAACTACAACAAATAAGCAGACGCGGCCTGCAGGGGCCGTGCAGCCCTTGCCAAGCAACGCCTACGAAAGCCGGTTTTTAACCGGCTTTTTGTTTTTGGGCCGGGCGCCAGGCGCTAAGCTGGCGGGCATATAAAAGCAAAGGAGCGAGCAAGTGGCCGATATTGTCGATTGCGTGGTGATTGGTGCGGGTGTGGTGGGGCTGGCCGTGGCCCGTGAGCTGGCCCTGGCCGGGCGTGAGGTGCTGGTGCTGGAGGCGCAGGACGCCATTGGCACGGGCACCAGCTCGCGCAACAGCGAGGTGATCCATGCCGGGATTTATTACCCGCAAGGATCGCTGAAAGCGCGCTGGTGTGTGGAAGGCAAGGCCCTGTTGTACGCCTACTGCCAGGAGCGCGGTATTGACCACCAGCGCTGCGGCAAGCTGATTGTGGCCACCTCCGAGGCGCAGCGTGCCAAGCTGCAGGACATTGCCCGCCACGCCGCCGCCAATGGCGTGGGTGACCTGGTGCTGCTCAGCCGCGAAGAGGCAAGGGCGCTGGAGCCCGCGCTGGAATGCGTGGCCGCCCTGCATTCGCCCAGTACCGGCATTGTCGACAGCCATGGCCTGATGCTCAGCCTGCAAGGTGATCTGGAAAACGCCGGTGGCATGGTCGTCTTCAACAGCCCACTGGTTGCGGCCCGCTGCCAGGATGGCGGCATCCTGCTGCGCACCGACGATGGCACGGAGCTGCAGGCCAGCACCGTGGTCAATGCCGCTGGCCTGTGGGCGCCTGACCTGGCGCGCAAATTCGAAGGCGCTGATCTGGCGCAACTGCCGGTGGCCCATTACGCCAAGGGCAACTACTTCACCTTGGGCGGCCGCGCGCCGTTCAAGCACCTGATCTACCCGGTGCCCGAAGTCGGTGGCCTGGGCGTGCACCTGACCTTGGACCTGGGCGGCCAGGCCAAATTTGGCCCGGACGTGCAGTGGGTAGCCAGTGCAGACGATTTGGTGGTGGATCCAACCCGTGGTGAGGCCTTTTATGCTGCCGTGCGCCGCTACTGGCCTGCGCTGCAAGATGGTGCGCTGGCGGCAGGCTATGCCGGTATCCGGCCCAAGATCAGCGGCCGCGGCCAGCCCGATGCCGATTTTGTGCTGCAGGGCCCCGAGGTGCATGCTGTGCCTGGCTTGTTCCACTTGCTCGGCATCGAGTCGCCCGGTCTCACCAGCTGCTTGGCGATTGCCAAGGCGGTGAAGCAAGCGGTCGGCGCGTCGGCCGTGTAGACGCTGACAACGCAGAAGCAGTGCAAAAAACTACAAATAGATGCTTTTTGACGGCGATAGTCGGAATCTTCTGACAGGCAGGGGTGCATATCGGAACCTGGGGTCACAGGTTTCTCCGTTAACATGTAACCGAGCACTCGCTATGCAACGGCTGGTATGTCCGCTGCGTAGTGAGTGCGACACTTTCCTGTAGCCTGACCAAGAAAAGGATGATGAATATGCGTAAATCCAATTTGCTGAGCGATACCGTTGAGAATGCCCAGGCTGATCTGGAAAAACTGGTGAGC
Organism: Comamonas sp. BIGb0152; assembly: GCF_024809975.1. Classification (GTDB taxonomy): domain Bacteria; phylum Pseudomonadota; class Gammaproteobacteria; order Burkholderiales; family Burkholderiaceae_C; genus Comamonas. The sequence continues at coordinate 693,671 of NZ_JANUDY010000002.1, read as the reverse complement.
GACCTGCGTGGTGTGCTGTCGAGCAAGGATCTGGACAGCATCCCAGACATCAAGCAACTGCGCCAACGCCTGGAAGACAGCGCTGGCGATGCCCGTGAAGGCGCTGTGCGCGCTGCGCAAGAAGCCGCCCGCCAAGCCAAGGAAGCCGCACTGGCCGCAGACCGCTATGCCCACGACGAGCCATGGCGTGTTGCCGGTGCCGCACTGGCCGTTGGTGCACTGATCGGCTTTATCTTCTCACGCCGCTAAGCCACGCTGCCAGCGTCGGCCCACCGGCCGTGCTGGCTGGCCCACCGGGCCGACACCAAGAACAAGGGGCACTGAGCGGCCCCATACGCACGAGGAGAGTCCATGAACTGGTTGTCTGTGCTGGGCGTGGACGACATGCTGGCGCGCTTTCGCGCTTTGCTGTCGGAAAGCGCTATAGCTGCCGAAGACCGAATGGATCTGCTGGCCATTGAATGGCAGGAGCAGAAGAAAAACCTGATTTGGTTGGTGCTGATGGGTTTGGTGGTCGCGGGCCTGACCATCGTCGCCCTGACGGTCCTTTCTGGCGCCATCATTATTTCCTTCTGGGACACGCCTCACCGCATGCTGGCGACTTGGTTGGTCGCTGGCGCTTGGCTGGTGTTGTGGCTGGGGGTTTTGGCCTTTTTGTACCTGACCACCAAGAAGGCGGCCAATCCTTTCAGACTGACGAAGACGGTGCTGCGCCAGGACTGGCAAGCTGTCAAGGGACGTCTCAAATAATGCAGGGGAGCAATGCGATGATCAACCCAAGCAAAGACGCTGATCTGTTGCTGCTGCAGGTGACCGATCCCGAGGCACGCGATGTGCTGCAGCGCATCCAGATGCAGCGCGAACGCATTGACGGGCGCCGCCTGGCGCGCCAACAAGCGCTGGCTTTGCGCCGGGACACCGGCGGCCAGCACGCCCCTGTGGGCCAGGGCACGCTGGTGGAGCGCCTGGTGGTATTTGGCCGCGAGCACCCGGTGGTGTGTGCTGGGCTGGTGGGTATTGGCCTGCTGGTGGGTCCGCGCAAGCTGATCCGCTTGGCAACGATTGCGATGCCAATTGTGATGAAACTGCGCCGCAGCCACTGACGCTGCCATTCACGATACCCGTCCGCACCCAGGCGCTACGACAGATCTGTGCGCACCCTCAAACCGCCATGCCGCAACGCATGGCGGTTTTTTCATGCCCTATCGCCCTGCGCCTAGTCCCGGCCATAGGGACAGTCCGCTTGCTGCCTGCGTTGGCATAGCGAAAATACGGTTTCAAGCGCCGCTTATCTGGTTAGAATGCGCGGCGCGCTGTGTATATACGCATTGTGTGGTGCATCTGCTTTGTGCGTTGTGCCTGGCGTTGCGAGCGCTGACGCTTGCGGGCCGGCCATGGCCTGTTGCTCTTAAAAATGGAGCAGCTACCCGCCTCAGCACCACGTTGGCGCAAGACACGGTACAGAACTTGCTTCTCTCGCCCGCCCACTTGATCGCAAGTGGATCTCACCTCTCTAGGAGCTTCTTGATGACTACACGGCGTCGTATTGTTCAAACCTGCCTGGCTGCGCTGCCCCTCGCGCTGGCTGGCCTCTCGGCTGCACCGGCATGGGCCCAAACCAAGGTCAAGGTCGCGGCGGTGTACACCGTGCCGTACGAGCAGCAATGGGTCAGCCGCATCCATGAGGCGCTGAAGGCTGCCGAGGCGCGCGGTGAGATCGAGTACAAATCGAGCGAGAACGTGGCCAATGCCGATTACGAACGCGTGATGCGTGAGTACGCCACCGGCGGCGCGCAGCTGATGTTTGGTGAGGTGTTTGGTGTGGAGTCGGCTGCCCGCAAGGTGGCCAAGGATTTCCCCAAGACTGCGTTTGTCATGGGCTCGTCCGGCAAGGTCCAGGCGCCCAATTTCAGCGTCTTCGACAACTACATCCAGGAGCCGGCGTACCTGTCGGGCATGGTGGCTGGCGGCATGACCAAGACGGGCAAGATCGGCATGGTCGGCGGCTTCCCCATCCCCGAAGTCAACCGTTTGATGCACGCCTTCATGGCCGGCGCCAAGGAAACCAACCCCAAGGTGGAATTCACCGTTAGCTTCATCAACAGCTGGTTCGATCCACCCAAGGCCAAGGAAGCCACCTTTGCCATGATCGACAAGGGCGCTGACGTGCTGTATGCCGAGCGCTTTGGCGTGAGCGATGCGGCCAAGGAAAAGGGCAAGCTGGCGATTGGCAATGTGATCAACACCCAGGCGCAGTACCCCGATACCGTGGTGGCCTCGGCCCTGTGGCACATGGAGCCGAGCGTGGAGCGCGCCATCCAAGCGGTCAAGGACGGCAGCTACAAGGCCGAGGACTACGGCCCGTATTCGATGATGAAGCACAAGGGCTCGTCGCTGGCACCTTTCGGCACCTTCGAGAAAAAGCTGCCAGCCGACCTGATCGCCAAGGTGCAGGCCAAGCAGGCCGATATCCTGTCGGGCAAGTTCAGCGTAAAAGTCGACGACACGCAACCCAAGTCCACGGCCAAGTAAGCCTGGCTTGGATTGCATAGGCGCTGCGTGTTGAAGGCACGGCGCCGCTAACTTCCAGCCCTGGCTACGGCCGGGGCTGTTTCAGTGCCAGCTTCAAGGCCCCCGTCTTTTGCCCAGCGAACCCAGCGGCCACCACCCATGTCTCCTCCAAGCTCTTCTCCTGTCGTGCTCCAGCTGCATGGCATCACCAAACGCTTTGGCCCGCTGGTCGCCAATGACGCCATTTCGCTGACCTTGCACCGGGGCGAGATCGTGGCCCTGCTGGGCGAGAACGGCGCGGGCAAATCCACCTTGATGTCCATCTTGTTTGGTCACTATGTGGCCGATGCAGGGCATATCGAGGTGAGGGGCCAGGCGCTGGCACCCGGCCAGCCGCGTGCCTCGCTGGCCGCTGGCATCGGCATGGTGCACCAGCACTTTGCGCTGGCCGACAACCTGAGCGTGCTGGACAACATCATGGTGGGCAGCGAATCGCTGTGGCGCCTGCAGTCGGCCAAGCGCCAGGCCCGCGCCAAGCTGGTGGCGGTGGCCCAGCAGTTCGGCCTGGTGGTCGATCCCGATGCCCGGGTAGGCAGCCTCTCGGTAGGCGAGCGCCAACGGGTGGAGATTCTCAAAGCGCTGTACCGAGGCGCCAACATTTTGATTCTGGATGAGCCGACTGCGGTGTTGACGCCGCAGGAGAGTGAGGCGCTGTTTGCGACCTTGTCCCAGATGGTGGCGCAAGGCCTGTCCATCATCTTTATCAGCCACAAGCTGGGCGAAGTACTGCGCGTGGCCGACCGCGTGGCCGTGCTGCGGCACGGAAAGCTGGTGGCCGAAGCACCAACCGCCGGCAGCACCCAGGCGCAGCTGGCGCAGTGGATGGTGGGCGAGGCCGTGAGCCTGCCCGAGCGCAAACCTGCAGCCCGGGTGGGCGAGGAGGTCTGCAGCCTGCGCAATGTACACACCGCAGGCTCCGCCAAATCTACCGCACGCGATCGCCTGGTCGATGTCTCGCTGGTGCTCAAAGCCGGGGAGATGGTGGCGATTGCCGGTGTCTCTGGCAACGGCCAGGTGGCTTTGGCGGACATGCTCTGCGGCATGCGCCGCCCGGGCCAGGGCAAGCTGCAGTATTTGGGCTTGCCCATGCCGGCCTCGGCCCTGGCCTTGGTGGCCCAGGGCGTGGCCCGCATTCCGGAAGACCGCCATGGCACCGGCGTGGTGGGCGATTTGCCAGTCTGGGAAAACGCGGTGTCTGAGCGCCTGCGCAGCCGCTGGTTCTCACGCTGGGGCTGGGTGCGCCGTGCGCAGGCACGCAGCCAGGCGCAGCATGTGTCCCAGCAGTTCGATGTGCGCGGAGGCGGGCTGGACGCGCCGGCCCGCTCGCTGTCGGGCGGCAATATGCAAAAGCTGATTCTGGGCCGGGCCCTGCTGGCACCCCAGGGGGTCGAGGGCATGGCCCCGCGCCTGATTGTGGCGCACCAGCCCACCTGGGGCCTGGATATTGGCGCGGTGCGCTTTGTGCACCAGCAACTGCTGGCCGCGCGCGATGCCGGTGCGGCGGTGCTGCTGATCTCGGACGATTTGGACGAGGTGCTGGCGCTGGGCGACCGCATCGGCGTGATGCACGAGGGGCAGCTGTCGCCCGTGCTGCCTTTTGCGGACTGGAGCCGCGAGACCATTGGACTGGCCATGGCCGGATCCCCCATGACAGCGCCTGCGCGCCAGGGCTGAGAGACTGCAATGCGTATAGAAAAAAGAGCAACCCCCTCGAAGCTGGCCATGGTGGCCGCGCCCTTGGGTGCCGTTGTGTTTACCTTGGCCATCAGCGGCTTGCTGGTGCTGTGGGCGGGTGCGCCCGTGGGTGCGACCTATGTGGCGCTGTTCAAAGGAGCCTTTGGCTCGCTGTTTGCGCTGTCCGAGACCTTGACGCGCGCAGTGCCGCTGATTCTTACCGGTCTGGCCGCCGCAGTGGCCTTTCGGGCGCGGCTGTTCAATATCGGCGCAGAAGGCCAGCTCTATGCCGGCGCGGTGGCAGCCGTGGCTGTGGGCGGCATGCATGGCGGCACCGGCTTTGAGCTGCCCATTTATCTGCTGTTTCCGCTGATGATGCTGGCCGCCGCCTTGGCCGGTGCTGCCTTGCTGCTGGGCCCCGCCTTGATGAAAACCAAGCTGGGCGTGGACGAGGTGGTCACCACCTTGCTGCTGAACTTTGTCATGCTGCTGGCGGTGTCTTATCTGCTCGACGGCCCGATGAAAGACCCGATGGCCATGGGTTGGCCGCAGAGCGTGGCGCTGCAGGGTGACCTGGAGCTGGGCAAGCTGATTGCGCAAACCCGTTTGCACAATGGCTTGCTGATTGCGGTGGGCCTGGCCGTCGCGCTGTGGCTGCTGCTGCAGCGGGCCGTGCCGGGTTTTGACATTCGCGCTGCAGGTGCCAATCCGCGTGCTGCCGCCTTTGCAGGGGTGCCGGTGACGCGGACTGTCGTGCTGGTGGCCCTGCTGTCGGGCGGCCTGGCCGGGCTGGCGGGCGCCATTGAGGTAGCAGGCCGCACCAGCTACCTGACCCTGGACATGTCGCCCGGCTATGGCTACAGCGGCATCGTGATTGCGATGCTGGCGGGCCTGCACCCGCTGGGCGTGGTGGCCTCGGCCGTGTTTGTGGCCGGCATGCTGGTGGGGGCCGACAGCATGAGCCGCGCCGTGGGCGTGCCCAATGCGATTGCCGATGTGATCGTGGCGGCCTCGCTGCTGTCTGTGCTGGTAGCCAGCCTGATGACCCAATACCGCTTGCGCAGAAAGTGAGAGCTGCGATGTTGAAACCCCAAGAACAAAGCGCAGCGCGAGGTGCCCTATGAGCGACGTGATGGATATTTTGGCCAATGCCTCTTTCTGGGTGGCTGTGCTGCGCACCGCTACGCCGCTGCTGCTGGGCACCCTGGGCGTGTTGCTGTGCGAGCGGGCCGGGGTGCTGAACCTGGGCATTGAGGGCATCATGGTGGCCGGCGCTTTTACCGGCTGGCTCACGGTCTACGCCGGCCACGGCCTGTGGACGGGCGTGCTGGTCGCGGCGCTCACGGGTGCGGTGCTGGGCAGCCTGCATGCCTGGCTGACGGTGGGGCTGGCGCTGTCGCAGCACGTCTCGGGCCTGGGCATCACGATGCTGGCGACGGCCTTGTCGTACTACGGCTACCGCGTGAGTTTTCCCAAGGTGAATACGCCGCCCACCATCACGCCTTTTGAGGCCATGGACTGGTTGCCGATACCGATTCTGGGTGAGCAAACGGCCTTGACTTTGTTAGCGCTGCTGCTGGTGCCGTTCTTGGCGCGGGTACTGTTTCGCACGCCGCTAGGCCTGGCAGTGCGCATGGTGGGCGAGAACCCGCAGGCTGCCGAAGGCCAGGGCGTGGCGGTGATGGCGGTGCGCAGTGGTGCCATCATTGCCGGCTCGGCGCTGATGGGCGTGGCGGGCGCGTTTTTGACCCTCTCGGCCTTTAACGCCTTTTTCTTCAACATGGTCAACGGCCGGGGCTGGATCTGCGTCGCCCTGGTGGTGTTTGCCTCCTGGCGGCCGGGCAAGGCCTTGCTGGGTGCGCTGCTGTTTGCGTTCTTCGATGCGCTGCAGCTGCGCCTGCAGCAGTCGGGCGATGGCCTCGTGCCTTACCAGTTCTACCTGATGCTGCCGTACCTGCTGTCGATCTTGGCGCTGGTGCTGGTGGCCCGCAAAGCCGCGTACCCGCAGGCGCTGATGAAACCCTATCGCAAAGGCGAGCGCTGAGCTTCGCGCCCCACGATGCAGCCTATGGTCTGCCTACAAGGATAAAAAATGCTTGATTTATTGATTCGCAATGCCAGCTTGCCCGATGGCCGCAAGAACATGTCGGTCGCTGTGCAAGACGGCAAGATTGCCGAGGTGAGTGAGGGCCTGCAGGCGCCCGCTGCCGAGGTGGTGGATGCCCAGGGCCTGCTGCTGAGCCCGCCTTTTGTGGACCCGCATTTCCACATGGATGCGACCCTGAGCTATGGCATGCCGCGTGTGAACGAAAGCGGCACCTTGCTCGAAGGTATTGCGCTGTGGGGCGAGTTAAAGCCCCAACTGACCCATGATGCGCTGGTGGAACGCGCGCTGGCGTACTGCGACTGGGCGGTGGCGCGGGGCCTGCTGGCCATCCGCAGCCATGTGGACACCAGCGACCCTAGCTTGCTGCCGGTCGAAGCCATGCTGGATGTGCAAAAGCGCGTGGCGCCGTATATCGATCTGCAGCTGGTGGCCTTTCCGCAAGATGGCGTGCTGCGCACACCGGGCGGGCTGGACAACCTCAAGCGCGCGCTCGACCTGGGCGTGGATGTCGTCGGCGGCATTCCGCACTTTGAGCGCACGATGGCCGATGGGGCCGAGAGCGTGCGCATCCTCTGCGAGCTGGCGGCCGAGCGCGGCAAGTTGGTCGATATGCACTGCGATGAATCGGACGACCCGATGTCGCGCCATGTGGAAACGCTGGCCTACCACACACATCGCCTGGGCCTGCATGGCCGCGTGACCGGTTCGCACCTGACGTCCATGCACAGCATGGACAACTACTACGTCAGCAAGCTGATGGCGTTGATGGCCGAGGCGCAGCTGGGCGTTGTCAGCAACCCCTTGATCAATATCACCATCCAGGGCCGCCACGACACCTATCCCAAGCGCCGGGGCATGACGCGGGTGCCGGAGTTGATGGCCGCAGGCCTGACGGTTGCCTTTGGCCATGACTGCGTGATGGACCCTTGGTACAGCCTGGGATCAGGTGATGCGCTGGAAGTGGCCCATATGGGCCTGCATGTGGCGCAGATGACCAGCCGCGCGGGCATGCAACAGTGTTTTGAGGCTATTACCCACAACCCGGCTCGCTTGCTGGGGCTGCAGGGCTATGGCATTGAACAGGGCGCACATGCGGACTTTGTGCTGCTGCATGCCAAGGACCCGGTGGAGGCCTTGCGCCTGAAGGCGACGCGCCTGGGCGTATGGCGCCGTGGCCAGCGCATTGCCAGCACGCCAGCGCCGGTGGCCACCTTGAATGTGCCAGGCCGGCCAGGCAACACGTCGCTGCTGAGCGCCCGTTAAGACGAGGCGGAGCCGGCCCGTTCAGGGCTGTTGCAAACGCTTGCGGATGGGCTCGAACTCAGGCGTTGCGCTGCGCTTCACCGGGTCCGGCAAGCCTTTTTCCATCGCATCCCAGTAGGGCCAATCGCTCTTGGCCTTGCCCAGTTCGTAGTCCATGGCATCCCAGGCGTCTTCGCGAAAGCTGTAAAACGCCCAGTGGTAGTGCTTTTCTTCGGCGTAGGACAGAACATCGTCCAGGTACTGGCTGCAGCTGTCCAGCCCTAAGCTTCGCGGTGCAGAAACTGCTTGCGGTAGCTGGCGGGCGAGATCGAAAACATGCGGGTGAACTGCAAACGGAATGACACCGTTGAGCCAAATCCCGCCGTCTCTGCCACCTGGTCGATCGAGCCATCCCCCCTTTCCAGCAGGCGCTGGGCGACGGCCAAGCGCTGGTGCAGCAACCACTGCACCACGGTGGCGCCGGTCTTGCGCTTGAAGTGGCGGCTGAAGTTGCGCGGGCTCATATGGGCCTTCTGTGCCAGCTGCTCGATATTGATGGGCTCGTTGAGATGGGCCATGGCCCAGTCCAGCGCGGCAGAGACGGCATCCGGGCGCTCTGTCTCGGACAGCGGCATCTCAATGTACTGGGACTGGTTGCCGTGGCGGTGCGGGGCCACGACCAGGCGGCGTGCCACCCGGTTGGCGATTTCTGCGCCATGGTCGACGCGGATCAGGTGCAGGCAGCAGTCGATGGCGGCTGCGGTGCCCGCCGAGGTGGTGATATTGCCGTCATCGGTGTAGAGCGCATGGCGGTCAAGCTTGACGTCGGGGTGGTCTTTGGCGAAATCATCGGCCCAGGCCCAGTGGGTGGAGGCCGAACGCCCCTTGAGCAGCCCCGCTTGGGCCAATACAAAGGTGCCTAAACACAGCCCCACCACCCGCGCGCCACGGGCATGGGCTTGCTGCAGTGCGGCCAGCATGGCGGTGGAAGGCTGCGCATCGGGTGAGCTCCAGGACGGAATGATGACGGTGTCGGCCTGCTCCAAAGCGCTCAGGTCATGCGCCACCTGGATGGCGAAACCGGACAAGGTGGACACAGCCCCGGTGCGCTCAGCGCAGACCCGCAGCTCATAGCGCGGCGCGCCCAGGCGCAGCAGGTCGTCGCCAAACACGATGCAGGGAACGGACAAATGGAAGGGACTGATCCCGTCGTAGGCAATAACAGCAATCGTGTGCATGGCGGTGAATCTGTGGATTTGGCCGGATCTTAGCGCAACTTGTCTATTTGGCTACTTTTGCATTTTCTGCCAATGAACAGAATAGAACTATCGATTCGGGCACACATAAAACCCTTGCTGGTCGGTATCTAAGCGCTTATTCAATCTTTTAATACTAGGAGTTAATGATGAAATTTTCCATTGCTGCCGCCGTTCTGGCCACCTCTTCTTTGATCGCTTGCGCCGCAGGTGCCGCTGATGGCCTGGTGTCGGTTCCAGTGTCGCAACTCAAGTGGACCGAATTGGCAGGTTCGGGCGGCATCAAGTATGCCAATCTGCGCGGCGATCTGACGGGCAAGGACGCCTACGAAGCCTTTGTGCTGTTCCCCGCTGGCCGTGACAACCCCACCCACCACCACAGCAAGTCGCTGCCGACCGTGGTGGTGCAAGGCACGTTCTATGCTGTGATCGATGGCAAGCGCACCGAGTACCCCGCAGGCTCCTTCTACGATCTGCCTGCCGGCCTGATCCATGAAAGCGGCTGTGTGGCAGGTATGGATTGCTTGCTGTTCCAATACCAGAGCGGTGGTTTTGATCTGGTGGCTAAATAATATCTTTCTCTGAATATATGATTTACTGCATCCGCAGATAGTCCATCGCCCTGAGAGATAAAAAAATGGCAGCCTAGGCTGCCATTTTTTATGCCCGGGTCAGACCCCTGGCAAACGCTGCTCAACGCCGCAGCATCAATCGGCGGTAGGCGGCACGTAGCCGACGGCGGCATCGGCACCGTCGCCAAAGAAATGGTTTTCCATTTGGCGGGCCAGGTACTGGCGCGCACGCAGGTCGGCCAGGTTCAGGCGGTTTTCATTGACCAGCATGGTCTGGTGCTTGAGCCAGCCCGCCCAGGCTTCCTTGCTGACACTTTCCCACAGACGCTTGCCCAGCTCACCCGGGTAGGGGGGAAAGTCGAGGCCCTCGGCTTCTTTGTGCAGTTTGACGCAGTTGACCATACGTGCCATGGGAGATGTTTCCTTCGTTGGGTTGACGCTGGGGCGCTTTCAAGGCGCTGGTCCCAAGCTGCAGCAGCGTGATGGCCATGCCAACCGCTGCATGCCTTGTCCAGGTATGGACAGGCGCTTTTGCGTCTTGTTAATAACTTTCAGTCATTAAAAACTGAATTAATAGTAGTTTGAGTTTTGATGGCGGCGTTTCAGAATGTGTTCAAGCCTTGCAATCCACAAGATTTTTGCCATTCTGAAAGTGTTCCATGCAACAACGCCGCCACTTTATCAAGTTTCCGATAGCCGCAGCCGCAGCCGCGTCTCTGATGGCGCTTGCGCCTGCGTTTTTCAGCAGCGCGGTACATGCCCAGGCGGCAGCGCCCGTGACCTTGCTCAATGTGTCCTACGACCCCACGCGTGAGCTGTACAACCAGTACAACCAGGCCTTTGCCAAGCATTGGAAGGACACCACCGGCCAGACGGTGACGATCAAGCAGTCGCACGGCGGCTCGGGCAAGCAGGCGCGGGCCATCATCGATGGCATCGAGGCCGACGTGGCAACCCTGGCCTTGGCCGGTGACATTGACGCCTTGAACAAGTACGGCCAACTGGTGCCCGCCGACTGGCAAAAGCGCCTGCCGCTCAACAGCGCACCTTACACCTCGACGATTGTTTTCCTGGTCAAAAAGGGCAACCCCAAGGGCATCAAAGACTGGGGCGACTTGATCAAGTCCGATGTGAAGGTGATCACCCCCAACCCCAAGACCAGCGGCGGCGCGCGCTGGAACTACCTGGCCGCCTGGGAATTTGGCAAACGCAACTACGGCGGTGAAGCCGGTGCCAAGGACTACATCACCAAGCTGTTCAAGAATGTGCCGATTCTGGACACCGGTGCGCGTGGCTCGACCGTGACCTTTGTGCAGCGCGGCCAAGGCGATGTGCTGCTGGCCTGGGAAAACGAGGCCTACCTGGCGCTGAAGGAATTTGGCCCTGAGAAGTTCGAGATCGTCACGCCCTCGCTGTCGATTCTGGCCGAGCCCACCGTGACTGTCGTGGACAAGGTGGTCGACAAGCGTGGCACCCGCAAGATTGCCGATGCCTACCTGCAGTACTTGTATTCGGAAGAGGGCCAGGACATTGCCGGCCGCAACTTCTACCGCCCCACCGCAGAAGCGGCCAAGGCCAAGTACGCCAGCCAGTTCGCCACGCTCAAGCTCTTCACCATCGATGAGGCCTTTGGCGGCTGGGCCAAGGCCGATGCTGCGCACTTTGCCGATGGCGGCAGCTTTGACCAGATCTACACCAAGAAATAAGCAAGGACGCTAAACCAGCCGCCGGGGCCCCCTGGCGGCTGGGTCCAAAAAGGTGAATGTTATGAATTTTCAGCAACTGCGGGCCGTGCGTGAAGCCGCTCGCAATGGCTACAACCTGACCGAGGTGGCGCATGTGCTTTACACATCGCAGCCCGGGGTCAGCCGCCAGATCCGTGAGTTGGAGGACGAGCTGGGCGTGGATATCTTTATCCGCGCCGGAAAGCGTTTGACCGGGCTGACGCCGCCAGGCGAGGCCATTTTGCCGATCGTGGACCGGCTGTTGCTGGAGTCCGAAAACCTGCGCCGCGCCGGTGCCGATTTTCATGCCAGCCGCAGCGGCCAGCTGAGCATTGCGGCCACCCACTCGCAGGCCCGCTACGCCTTGCCGCTGGTGGTGCGCGATTTCCGCGAGCAGTTCCCGGATGTGGCCCTGCATTTGCACCAGGGCTCGCCCCGCCAGGTGGCGGAGATGCTGCTGAGCGGCGCTGCCGATATTGGCGTGGCCACCGAGGCCTTGACCGGTTATGCCAGCCTGGCGACCTTGCCGGGTTACCGCTGGACCCACTCGGTGGTGGTGCCCCCGGGCCACCCCTTGCTCGCCCAGCAGGAGGCCGGCCGCCCGCTGACTTTGCAATCCCTGGTGCGGTTTCCGATCATCACCTACGAGCAGGGCTACACCGGCCGCTCCCACATCGATGAATCGTTTGCCGCAGCCGAGGTGACCCCCAATGTGGTGCTGACTGCCATGGACGCGGACGTGATCAAGACCTATGTGGAGCTGGGCATGGGCATTGGCATCGTCGCCTCGATCGCTTTTGACGAGGAGCGCGACCGCAATCTGCGCGCCATCGATGCAGGGCATTTGTTCAAGGTCAACACCACCCGCATTGCGCTGCGCAAAGGGGTTTGGCTGCGCGCCTATGCGCTGCAGTTCATCGAAAGCTTTGTGCCCACCTTGAAGCGCGAAGTGGTGTTGCAGGCCGTATCGGCAACAGCCCCTGATGAGCCCGCCGCTCAAGCGACGGCCCAGAAAGCAGCCTGAGCCAACCACGGGGTATAAGCAAATCGAAGTTGATATGCAAACGCTATGATGCACGTTTTCAACGTGTAGATGAGGAGATAGCGTATGCGCAAAACTTTGATGCTCACAGGCCTGGTCGCCAGCCTGGCACTGGCCGGTTGCAAGACGATGGATGCGGGCAACCTCGGTGGTCTGATGGACTCGGGATCGACGGCGATGAAGGCCATGACCTTGACCGACGGCGATGTCGTGGCCCTGTCCAATGAATCCTGTGCCGCGCTGGACAAGCAAAACAAGCTCGCGCCCGCCAACAACAAATACAGCCAGCGCCTGGCCAAGGTGGTCGCCAATATGCCCCAGGACGTGGAAGGCAAGAAGGCCGACTACAAGGTCTACCTGACCAGCGATGTGAACGCCTGGGCCATGGCCAACGGCTGTATCCGGGTCTACAGCGGTCTGATGGACTTGATGAACGACGACGAGCTGCGCGGCGTGATCGGCCATGAAATCGGCCACGTGGCACTGGGCCACAGCAAGCGCCGCATGCAGACGGCCTACGCCACCTCGGCTGCGCGCCAGATCGCCGCCAGCAGCGGCAATGCCACACTGGCATCGCTGTCCAGCTCGCAAGCCGGTGAGTTGGGCGAGAAGTTTATCCATGCGCAGTTCTCGCAGGCCAACGAATCGGCGGCTGACAACTACTCTTTCGACCTGCTCACCAAGCAAAAGATGGAGCGCAAGGGCCTCGTCACGGCGTTCGAGAAACTGGCCAAGCTGAGCGGCGGTAGCGGCAACTCGCTGATGGACTCGCATCCACCGTCTGATACCCGTGCCAAGGCGATGCAAGCACGGCTGAACAGCGGCAAGTAAGCAGGCGATAGCCTGAGGAGGGACTGACGCGGTGCATGCCACCGCGCCAGTCCCTTTTTTGTGCGCGGCCATGTCTGAGTGCCGACCTTCTGTGGCTTGCGTGACGCCACCGCGCAGCTCGCGCTGCTATGCTGGCAGCCCAACTCAAAGAGGTGTTATGCATTTACTGTTGTTGAGCAACTCACGCGCCCCCGATGGCGGCTACCTGACTTTTTGCCGCGATGCGCTGGCAGCCCAGATGAACGGTGTGCAAAAGGCGCTGTTTGTGCCTTTTGCGGGCGTGACGCTGAGTTGGGATGACTACACCGCACAGGTGCAGGAGGCCATTGCGCATACCGGCGTGCAACTGGTGGGAGCCCACCAGGACGATGCCCTGGGTCAGTTTCTGGCCGGGGATATGCAGGCGATCATCGTCGGCGGCGGCAACACCTTCCAGCTGCTGGCCGAATGCCGCAAACGGGGCTGGCTGGGGCGCATGGGCGATGCGGTGCGCTCGGGCCGCATGTCCTACACCGGCTGGAGCGCAGGCGCCAATCTGGCGGGCCTGACGATCAACACCACCAATGACATGCCCATCGTCGACCCGCAGGGCTTTGACGCGCTGGGCCTGGTGCCGTTTTGCATCAACCCCCACTACAACAACAGCCTGCCGCCTGGCCACCAAGGCGAGACCCGGGACCAGCGGCTGGCAGAGTTTTTGATCGCCAACCCGGACAAGCAGGTAGTGGCTTTGCCGGAAGGCAGCTGGCTGAGCGTGCAAGGCGGCCAAACCCAGGTGGCTGGTCAGTTTGCGGCCAAGCGCTTTACAGCGGGCAAGCCGGTGGAAGACTTACCCGTAGGGACTGCGTTAATGGTCTAGAAGATCGAGGTCTTAGACGCGTTCGAAAATAGCCGCAATGCCCTGGCCGCCACCAATGCACATGGTGACCAGCGCGTAGCGGCCGCCGGTGCGGTGCAGCTCGTGGATGGCCTTGACGGTGATGATGGCGCCCGTCGCACCAATCGGGTGGCCCAGCGAGATGCCTGAACCGTTGGGGTTGACCTTGGCCGGGTCGGCGCCCAGGCCCTTGGTCACCGCGCAGGCCTGCGCGGCAAAGGCTTCGTTGGCTTCGATGACATCCATCTGGTCCAGCTTGAGCCCCGTCTTGGCCAGCACCGCCTTGGAGGCGGGGATGGGGCCAATGCCCATGATCTTGGGATCGACACCCGCATGGGCGTAACCCACCAGGCGGACCAGGGGTTTGGCGCCGCGCGCCTTGGCAGCGGCCGCCTCCATCAGCACCACCGCAGCGGCGGCGTCATTGATGCCCGAGGCGTTGGCGGCGGTGACGGTGCCGTCTTCCTTGACGAAGACGGGCTTCATCTTTTGGAAATCTTCGATCTTGGCGCCGCTACGGAAGTGTTCGTCCTTGTCAAAGGCGATATCGCCTTTTTTGCTCTTGAGGATGACCGGCACGATCTGGCCCGCAAAGCGGTTCTCGGCCCAGGCCTGTTCGGCGCGCTGGTGGCTGCTCAGCGCCAGTTGGTCCTGGTCATCACGGCTGATGCCGAAATCCTTGGCCACGTTCTCGGCGGTAACGCCCATGTGGATGTTGTGGAAAGGATCGTGCAGCGCACCGGTCATCATGTCGATCATCTTGAAATCGCCCATGCGTGCGCCCCAGCGGCTGGTGGTGCTGGCATAAGGCGCGCGGCTCATGTTCTCGGCACCGGCACCGATGGCCACGTCATAGTCGCCCAGCAAGATCCCTTGGCTGGCCGTCACAATCGCCTGCAGGCCCGAGCCGCAGAGGCGGTTGACGTTCATCGCTGGCGTCTCTTGCGGGCAACCGCCCTGGATCGCAGCCACGCGGCTCAGGTACATGTCCTTGGGTTCCGTGTTGACCACATGGCCAAACACCACATGGCCCACGTCCTTGCCTTCAATGCCGGCGCGGGCCAGTGCATCCTTGACGACCAGCGCGCCCAGCTCGGTCGGTGGAACATCCTTGAGGCTGCCGCCAAAGGTGCCGATAGCTGTGCGCACAGCGCTGCAGACAAGTACTTCACGGGACATGGAAAGCTCTCCTGGTTGGGATTGGAATAGGGATGTTGCCTTGCAGCATTATTGCCAGCCCGGCCGCCTCTGTGCAAAACCGATGCGCACAGGGCGCGCCTTGGTGACAGCCCATGGCGGGCATGGGCGGTGCAGCACGCCCTGTGGTGCGATCAAGCCTCGCGCACGTCAGCAATCACGTTCTGGCCAAAATCGGCGCGGTCCAGCCAGGCCAGCACCTTGGCACCGGCTTCGGCCGGAGAGCTGAGTTTGCCGCCTTCATGCAGGCCTTTGAAGTTGCCCACATCCGGGAAGGCGCCGGCATCGGCATTGCGCAGCTGCACCTGCATGTCGGTGTCGATCACGCCGGGCGCGAGCGAGACGATCTTGGCGCCATGGGGTTTGTGGGCCTCTTCCAGGGCCACGCAGCGGGCATAGGCATCCATGCCGGCCTTGGCTGTGCAATACGCGGCCTGCGATGCCATGGGGCGGCGGCCCAGGCCGGATGAGACATTGAGCACTTTTTTTGGAACCGTCCAGCCCTCGGTCGCACCCAGGAACACACCGGTCAGCGCCATCGGGGATTCCAGGCCCACGCGCAGCGCATTGCGCAGGTCGGGGGTGGGCACGGCCGACAGCGGGGCGATTTGCGGTATCACGCCGGCGTTGTTGATCAAGGTGATGCTGGCCCAGTCGGCGGCATCAAGGCTGCGCAGCCAGTCGCCCAGGCGCTGGGCGGCGGTATCGGTATCGCCCAGGTCTTGTTCCCATTGGATGAGCTGAGCAGGGGCGGTAGCTGCAGCGGCCAGCTCGCTGGATGAGCGGCGCGCAATGCTGAGCACAGTGTGGCCCTGGGCCAGAAGTTGCTGGCCCATGGCCAGGCCCATGCCGCGCGAGCCGCCGGTCAGGATAGTGAGGTGTTTGGTGGTCATAACTGACTATCGTAACGGCAGAAGGGGCTGCGCGTTACGGCGTTTTTCCCGGATGCCTGCATTGGCGCGGCGGCTTGGTTAGGATGGGTAGCTTTGGAACCATAGAGACAAAGGAAGCGCAGTATGAACCAATCCAAAGTAGCCATCGTCATCGCCGGCGGATCCGGCATGGGCGCAGCGGCAGCCCGCCAGCTGCACCAGGCCGGTTATGCGCTGGGGATTTTGTCGTCCTCGGGCAAAGGCGAGGCATTGGCCCAGGAGCTGGGCGGCGTGGGGGTGACGGGTTCCAACCAGAATGTGGCCGACATGCAAAAGCTGGTGGATGCGGTGATGGCACGCTTTGGCCGCATCGATGTGCTGGTCAATGGCGCCGGCCATGGCCCCAAGGGCGATCTGCTGTCCATCAGCGATGAGGACTGGATCAAGGGCCTGGAGGTGTACTTCTTGAACGTGGTGCGCGCGACGCGCCTGGTGGCGCCGATCATGCAGCAGCAGGGCGGCGGTGCCATCATCAATATCTCGTCGGCCTGGGCGTTTGAGCCGGCGGCGCTGTTCCCCACCTCGGCCATGGCGCGCTCGGGCTTGGCGGCTTTTACCAAGATCTTCTGTGACGAATACGGCAAGCACAATATCCGCATGAACAATGTGCTGCCCGGCTGGATCGACAGCTTGCCCAAGAAGGACGAGCGCCAGGCGGCGGTGCCGCTGCAGCGCTACGGCAAGGCAGAAGAGATTGGGGCAACGGTCGCCTTTTTGGCCTCCGAAGGTGCGGCGTACATCACGGGGCAGAACATCCGGGTCGATGGCGGCCTGATGCGCCACGTATAAGGCAACCCGGCCGTTCCAGGACGGCCTTTAGAAGTCTGCTGCCAGCCGGCAGTCCAGCCGTGCACCCGTCACCGGGTGTGCAAAGCCGAGCTGCTGCGCCTGCAGCAGCAGGCGCGGCGCCATGGCTTGCACCGCCGCGCTGGCGTACAGGCCATCACCCAGCATCGCATGGCCGATGGCCTGCATGTGCAGGCGCAGTTGGTGGGTGCGGCCGGTCAGCGGCTCCAGCCACAGGCGGGTGCTGCCGGCGGGGATGGCTGGCAGGCTCGCCGCTTCTTCAGCGCTTACCGCACGCCACCAGGTCTGGCTGGGCTTGCCGCGCTCCCAGTCCACACGCTGCAAGGGGCGGCGCTCCCAGTCGGCGTTCAGCGGCAGGTCTACCAGGCTCCAGGCTTGGTGGTCCTGCGGCATTGCCGCATGCAGCGCATGGCCAGGCGCCAGAGGCTGTGCAGCCGGGCTGCCGCAGACGACGGCCGCATAGCGCTTGCGCACCGCACGCGCGGCAAAGGCATCGCCCAGCGCGCGTTGCACGGCCGGGTTGCGCGCCATCACCACCAGGCCGGAGGTGGGCTGGTCCAGCCGGTGCACCACCAGGGCATCGGGCCATTGCTGCTGGGCCCGGGCGCTCAAGCAGTCCTGCTTGTCTTCTCCCCGGCCAGGCACGCACAACAGGCCCGATGGCTTGTTCAGCACCAGCAGGTGCGCGTCGATGTATTCGGGGATCAGCATGGAAGCGGTTCTAAGAGCAGCGCC
The DNA here is from genome assembly GCF_024809975.1 of Comamonas sp. BIGb0152. Taxonomy (GTDB): domain Bacteria; phylum Pseudomonadota; class Gammaproteobacteria; order Burkholderiales; family Burkholderiaceae_C; genus Comamonas. Next base: position 676,104 of record NZ_JANUDY010000002.1, on the reverse strand, counting down.
CGATTCTAAGTCCTGCAGCCTAGGTGACAGGGCGCACTGCGCGTTGCGACCGCCAGCCTGTACTGTATGTGTCGTTATAAGCGGCAGGCATTTGCGCATGTGACCCAGGCGCAGTGCGGGTTGCTACGATGCCCTTTGCCGCGCACAAGCGCTATAAAAACAGATGCATGCCGGCGGCGGGGTGCGCAGCATGGCCTGCGCGCCGCCACGGCCCATTTCCCAAGGAGACCCAATGCTAGGCCTGATGCAAAAGCAGCAACTGCTGACTTCCAACCTGCTGGAGTTTGCAGAGCGTTACCACCGCGATACCGAAATCGTCTCGCGCCGTGTGGAAGGTGATATCCACCGCTATACCTATGGGGAGTTTGCGCAGCGTTCCCGCCAGCTGGCACAGACCCTGGACGGCATGGACCTGGCAGCCGGCGCGCGCGTGGCGAGCCTGGCCTGGAATGGCTACCGCCATATGGAGCTGTACTACGGCGTGGGCGGCTCGGGCCGGGTCATTCATACCTTGAACCCCAGGCTGCACCCGGACCAGGTGGTCTGGATCGTCAACCACGCCGAAGACGAGGTGCTGTGCTTTGACAGTTGCTTTTTGCCCATCGTGCAGGCCATCCACGCGCGCTGCCCCACGGTGCGCCAATGGGTGGCGCTGTGTGATGCCGACAAACTGCCCGCCGATACCGGCATCCCCGGCCTGGTCGCCTATGAGGCCTGGATTTCCCAAGCCGATGGCGCTTACCAGTGGCCCGAGTTTGACGAAAACACCGCCTGCGGCATGTGCTACACCAGCGGCACCACGGGCAATCCCAAGGCGGTGCTGTATTCGCACCGCAGCACCACCTTGCATGCCTATGGCGCGTCGCTGCCCGATGTGATGGATATTTCGTCGCGCGATGTGGTGTTGCCGGTGGTGCCGATGTTCCACGTCAACGCCTGGGGCCTGCCGTTTTCCGGGCCGCTCAATGGCGCCAAGCTGGTGTTTCCCGGCCCGGCGCTCGATGGCCCCTCGGTCTACGCGCTGATGGAGGCGGAGAAGGTGACGTTTGCGGCCGGGGTGCCCACGGTCTGGCAAATGCTGCTGGGCCATGTGCAAAGCCAGAGCCTGCGCTTTAGCAGCCTGCAGCGCACCATCATCGGTGGCTCGGCCTGCCCGCCAGCGATGATCAAGACCTTCCAGCAAGACTATGGCGTGACGGTGCTGCACGCCTGGGGCATGACGGAGCTCAGCCCACTGGGCACCGTGTGCACCCTCAAACACAAGCACCTGGCATTGCCCGCAGAGGCGCAAGCCCAACTGCTGGCCAAGCAGGGCCGGGTGATTTATGGCGTGGATATGAAGATCATCGGGGACGATGGGCAGGACCAGCCCTGGGATGGCAAGACCTATGGCGACCTGCTGGTGCGCGGCCCTTGGGTGGTGGCGGACTACTTCCGCAACGAGGGCCCTTCGCCGCTGGTCACTGACGCACAAGGCCGAGACTGGTTCCCCACCGGCGATGTGGCGACCATCGATGCCGATGGCTTTATGCAGATCACCGACCGCAGCAAGGATGTGATCAAGTCGGGCGGTGAATGGATCAGCTCCATCGATATCGAGAATATTGCGATGGCACACCCCGCCGTCGCCATGGCCGCCTGCGTGGGCATGGCCCACCCCAAGTGGGATGAGCGGCCGGTGGTGTTTGTCGCGCTCAAGAAGGACGCAGCGGTGAGCGAGGAGGACCTGCTGGCCTTCTACCAGGGCAAGATGGCCAAGTGGCAGATTCCCGATGCCGTCCTCTTTGTGGACGCCATCCCCCTGGGCGCTACGGGCAAGATGCTCAAGACCCGGCTGCGCGAGCAGTTCAAGGACTATGTGCTGCCGACCTGAGCGTCCACCTGGACGACTCTTCACGCATACAAGGAGGCCATCGCATGGCGCGCAAGATTGGGCAACTTCTGGATTTGACGGGCAAAACAGCGTTGGTGACGGGCGGCTCGCGCGGGCTGGGGCTGCAGCTGGCCCATGCCTTGGGCGAGGCCGGTGCCAAGGTGGTGGTCAGCAGCCGCAAGGCCAGCGAGCTGGAGGCCGCAGTGGCGGAGCTGAGCGGCGCAGGCATTGATGCGCGCTGGATTGCGGCCGACTGCGCGGTGGACAGCGAGATCGAGCGCCTGGCGATCGAGGTGCTGGAGCGCGTGGGCGATGTCGATATCCTGGTCAACAATGCTGGTGCCAGCTGGGGCGCGCCGGCCGAAGACCACCCGGCCGCTGCCTGGGACAAGGTGATGAACCTGAATGTGCGCGGCTATTTTCTGCTGTCGCAGCAGCTGGCCAAGCGCTGCATGATTGCACGCAGGCAGGGCGCCATCATCAACCTGGCATCGATTGCCGGGCTGGGCGGCAACCCCGTGGGCATGAAGACCATTGCCTACAACACCAGCAAGGGGGCGGTCATCAACTTCACCCGCGCGCTGGCGGCCGAGTGGGGGCCCTACGGCATCCGCGTCAATGCCATCGCACCGGGATTTTTCCGCACCAAGATGGCCAATGGCCTGATCGACCAGATTGGCGAGGACAGCATGACCGCTGGCGTGCCGCTGGGGCGCCTGGGCGGTGATGACGATTTGAAGGGCGCGGCGGTGTTGCTGGCCAGCGATGCGGGCAAACACATCACCGGCCAGTGCCTGGCGGTGGACGGCGGCGTCAGCATCGTCACGGCGGGCTGACCTGATTCAAAGGCCAGCCGGGCTTCGGTGATCAGCTGTGGTCCGTCTGGGCCAGGTAGAACCACTCGCGGTTCACGGCGGCATCGGCCTGGGGAAAGATCACGCAGCCATCAAACGGGGCCAGAATTTGGCTGCCATCGGCGCGGGTGGCGAGCAGGTCACCCTTGGTGAAGGGGTCAAAGTTCTGCCAGTCCTTGTGCATCTGGTCGTCCGCGCTTTGGCGCATGAACACCTGGCGCATGTGGTGGGTGGTGTACTGGGCCACGGGCTCGACGGTCACATCGGCCATGTCCAGCAGGTTCAGCACCCCGGCGATGCAGCGGTCGGCGATCTCGATGGCTTGGGGCTCTTCGTGCGAGCCCGACTCCACGGTGATCGCATAGCCGCCCCGGCTGCGCATGAACTCATTGGTGCCAATGCCGTGCTCGGGGCGAATGGCGCCGCCGCTGGCTTGCACCGCCTGCTCATACACCTCCAGCCAGCCTTGCACAATCACCGGCAGACCCACGGCCTTGGCAAAAGCCTCTTCCTCTTGCTGGCGGGCAAAGGGCTCCAGGCTGCCGCTGTTGTTGAGCGGGCCGGTCATCGCAAAGGGCTGGCCATCGCCGCTGTAGGAGTGCAGATCGAGCAGGGCGTCATGGCTCTCCAGCAAAGGCGTGAGCGCATTGACCATGTGGTCCTCAAAGTTCTGCGGCTGCGCTTGGGGCACAAAGTTGCGGTTGAGGTTGCGGTCGCCTTCGCGCTCGTTCTTGATAAAGGCCTTGGGGTTGGCCACGGGCACCATGGTGAGGCGGCCGCGCTTGAGGCGCACCTGGCCCGATTCAAAACGCGCGATCCAGCGCTTGATCGCATGGGTGCCACTTTGCTCATTGCCGTGCACGGCGCCAAAGATCAGCAAAGACGGGCCTGGCACGGCCGATGCCCAGCCGTAGCTGCGCAGCGCGGCAGGTTGCTCGGCGGAGTCGCTGTGGTTCAGAGGGGTGATGTGAAAGCGAGAGACGGTCATTGCAGTTTTCCGGTGTGATGGCATGCCAGCCCGGGCCGCTGCATCACAAGCCTTGCATCCCGCCAGGGGCTGTCGCACCAGAGCAGGGCGCAAGGTTTATACCCACAACCGTGGGGCAGGGGGCGGTCTATGCCATTGGCAGCAGCACGCTGATGCCAGCGGCCATCCTACCGCATCGGGCGCTGCAGGCATCCCGTACTGCTATCAATTTTGATAAACAAAGCCACTGTTACGCAGCCAGCAGGCTGCGCCCAGACGCGGCAGCGCTACCGAAGTGCACAAAAGGCTGCCGAGGCAGCCTTTTTGGGGGTATGCGGGAACGCAGTCCCGTATCGCTTACTGGGCGCGGGTGAACACCAGATCCCAGACACCATGGCCCAGGCGCAGGCCCCGGTTTTCGAACTTGGTCAGCGGGCGGTACTCGGGCTGCGGGGCATAGCCCTCGGCGGTGTTCTTCAGGTCGGGGTTGGCCGAGAGCACCTCGAGCATCTGCTCGGCATAGGGTTGCCAGTCGGTCGCGCAATGGATGTAGCCACCGGGCTTCAAGTGGGCCACGAGCTGAGCCACAAACGGCGTCTGGATCAGGCGGCGCTTGTTGTGCTTTTTCTTGTGCCAGGGATCGGGGAAGAACACATGGATGCCATCGAGCGAGCCTGGCTGCAGCATGTTCTCCAGCACTTCCACGGCGTCATGCTGGAAGATGCGGATATTGGTGATGTCCTGCTCGCCAATGCGTTTGAGCAGTGCGCCCACGCCGGGCTCATGCACTTCGCAGCACAGAAAGTTGTCGTCCGGGCGAACGCGCGCAATGTGCGCCGTCGCCTCGCCCATGCCAAAGCCGATCTCCAAAATCACCTGGGCCTGGCGGCCAAAGGCGGCCTCGGCATCGAAGGCCTCGCCGGTGTAGGGCAGCACATAGCGGGTGCCCAGGGTTTCAAAGGCTTTGGCCTGGCCGGTGGTGGTGCGGCCTGCACGGCGCACATAGGAGCGGATGGTCTTGGGATGGGCCACATCCGCAGGCGCATGGCCAGGGGCGCTGCTGGCATCGCGTGCGTTGGTGATGATGGGCTCGGGCACGGGGCCGGCAGCAGGCGTCGAAGAAGATTGCATGGTCATGGAGGTGCCGCTCAGCACAAGCGGCAGGGTGGCGCTTGTCCCGCAAGGGGCGCTCGGCCGCGTCAAAAAAGGGGCTATTGTAGATTTTTCCAGTCTGCATTGGCAAAACGCTGGGAAATCGCCGTGTGCACTGCCGGCTAAGCGGCAGCAAAGTCGCTGCCTATAATGCCTTTTTCAATGTGAAGTCTGTCGTGATTGCAGGTCTGTATACGACAGGAAACACGGGGTAGAGGCTCGGGCGCCGCTTGCGTCTGGCGGCCTTTTTGCCCCATGGCTTCCGGTATGGGCCTGCCTTTGCGCCAGCATCTGGAGCAGCATGGACATCCTTTCGTCGTTGGAGCCGATCGTGCGCGAGCTTATCGCGCCGGGGGCCGCGCATACCGATAGCCAGGCGGTCTACCCACGCCAGGCGCTGCAGGTCTTGGGCAGCCAGGGGCTGCTGGGCCTGATCAGCGCCCCCGAAGTGGGTGGCATGGGCGCCGGCCTGCCCGAAGCCGTACAAGTGGTCGAGCGCATTGCCCAGGATTGCCCTTGCACGGCCATGGTGCTGACCATGCACTACTGCGGCGTGGCGCTGATCGAGCCTTTTGCCGAAGAAGACACCCGGCGCGCCATCGCGCAGGGCCGCCATATCACCACCTTGGCGGTCTCTGAGACCGGCTCGCGCAGCCATATCTGGGCGCCCACGGGGACGGCCGCTGCACAAGGCCAGGACACGGTGCTGCTCAATGCCCACAAAAGCATGATCACCTCGGCCGGCGAAGCCGATTCCTATGTCTGGATCTCCCGGGCGAGCAGGGGCGAGGGCAATACGCTGTGGCTGGTCGACAGCCGTCTGCCGGGCCTGCAGATTCCGTCGCGCTTTGATGGCATGGGGCTGCGCGGCAATGCCTCGTCACCGATCATCGCCCAGGATGTGGCCGTGCCGCTGGCCTGCCGCTTAGGCGAGGATGGCCAGGGCGAAGACGTCAAGGCCCGCTACCTGATGCCGTATTTCCCCACCTTGATTGCGACCACCTCGGTGGGCCTGATGCAAGGCGTGATGCGCCGCGCGGTGCAGCATGTGGCCAACACCCGCTTTGCCGAAAACGGCAGCGGCCTGGCCGACCTGCCTACCATCCGCGCCTACCTGGCCAAGGCCCAGCTCAAGGCCGACCAGGCGCGCTTGCTGCGCGATGACGCTGTGCAGGCCGTGCTGGCGGGCCGGCCTGATGCCAAAACCCGGCTCCTGCAATGCAAGGCCGCTGCGGCCGAGGCGGCGCTGGAGGTGAGCGATACCGCCATGCGCGTCTGCGGCGGCGCGGCCTTCCGCAAGGATTTGGGCATTGAGCGGCTGTTCCGCGATGCCCGCGCGGCTTCGGTGATGGCGCCCACTACCGATGTGATCTATGACCTGCTGGGCAAGGCGCTGTGCGAGGCCGCAGCCTGATCCTTTCGTGTTCCACCAACCGGAGATATACGCATCCATGACCGCTTCTTACACCACCCTCAAAATGGGCGCCGTGGCCTATGCGCCCAAGGTCATCACCATCTGGGAGGGCTTCAAGGCCCACTTCATCGAGCAGGGCTTGTACTTTGACTATGTGCTGTATTCCAACTACGAATCGCTGACCGAGGCGCTGATGGAGGGCACGGTGCAGCTGGCCTGGAACTCGCCGCTGGCCTTTGTGCGCGCCGAGTTGATGGCCCGGGCCGCTGGCCAGCAGGTGCGCTCGATCGCGATGCGCGACACCGACATGGATGTGCAGTCGCTGCTGGTGGTGCGAGCAGACAGCCCGGCGCAGACCTTGGCCGACCTGCGCGGCCAGACCCTGGGTTTTGGCGCCATTGATTCGCCCCAGGCCACCTTGATTCCGCTGGACCACCTGCGCCAACACGGCATGCTGGCGGGTAAGGACTTTCAGGCGCGCCGCTTTGATGTGCTGGGTGGCAAGCATGGCGACCATATTGGCGGTGAGCGCCTGGCGGCCAAGGCCATGGTGGCCGGCGAGATTGCCGCTTCCTGGATGGTCGCCAAGAATTACCTGGGCTTTGCCGCCGAAGGGACCTTGCCCGCGGGTGCCACACGCGTGCTCGATACCTCGCAGCCTTTTGACCACTGCAATATGACTGCCGGCCCGAGCATCAGGCCCGCCGATGCGGCGCGCTTTACCGAGATTTTGCTGGCCATGTCCTGGGACGACCCGCTGATTCGCCCCTTGCTGGAGTTGGAAGGCCTCAAGGTCTGGCACCCCGGCCGCGCCTCGGGCTATGTGCCGCTGGCTCGTGCGGTGCGCGATGAGCGCTTTTATGATGAGGCCGGCCGCATCCTGGCGGCGGACTACCGGTACTGAACCCCATGGAAAAACCGCCAGCCCCCTTCAGCAGCCCTGGCAGTCAAAGCCAGGCCGACCCCGCGAGCTTGCCGCCGGTGGATTTGGGCCGGCTGGGCTTTGATGCCGGCGCGCACCTGCTGGTCAAGCACGGCCTGGCCGCTGTCGCCGTAGGCGATGCCATCCGGGTCAGCGGCCAGGCACCGGGCTGGCAGGCGCAGTTGGCGGCCTGGTGCCAGGCCCAGGGCCATGCGCTGCAAACGCCCACCGGCTGGTTGCGCCAGCCCGCCTTGCTGGTGCGGCGTGGCAGCGCGCAAGCGGGCCGCTGGCGCCATGCGGCATTGGCGGGCCACAGTGATGCCAGCCAGCCCGGCGCGGTAGTGGCGCAGGCGGACCCGGCCTGGGGCTTGGCGGCGCGGGGAGCGGCGGTGGAGGCGGGCGCGCCGGCCTTTGCCTTTCGCCTGCAGGACAAGGCCGAGTTCTGGTCCGACCAGGCCGGGGATCTGTATGCGCAGGCGGTGGCCGCGCAATGGAATGCCGACACCGATATCGACTGGGGCCATGCGCCCGAGCCGCCAGCGGTGATCGAGGACGCCATCGTGCAGGTGATGACCTATATGGTCGAGAACGAGAATGCGGCGCTGATTGTGCCCGCCCGCTTTCTGGGCGAGCTGCACCCGCATTACCGTGAGCTGCAGGCGGCGCTGGCGATCCAGGTGGCCGACGAGGCACGCCATATCGATGTGTTCACCCGCCGCATTCGCCGCCATGGGCGTGAGCCAGCGCTGTCCACCGCAGGCGGCCAGGCCTCGTTGCACAGCCTGCTGGCGGAAAAGGATTTTTCGGTCGCAGGCTTTTTGCTCTCGGTGCTGGGCGAGGGCAGCTTTGTCAACCTGCTGCAGTTTTTGCAGACCTATGCGCCCGATCCGCTGACCCGCCAGATCTGCCGCCTGGCTGCCCGCGATGAGGCCCGCCATGTGGCGCTGGGCATGTCGCACCTGCTGCACCGCCTGAAGCAGGAGCCGGATTTTCGCCACCGTCTGGCCCAGGCGGTAGAGGCGCGCCATGATGCCTTGGCCGGCACATCAGGCCTGAACGAAGAGGTGTTTGATGCGCTGATCCTCGTGGGGGCCGGTGCCTTGTCCGCCGATGCGCTGGCGCTGGGCAGCCAGCGCGTGCAGCAGCTGATGCAGGACATGGCCGATGGCCGCTACACCAAGCTGGTGCGGCTGGGCTTTGAGCGAGGCCATGCGCAGGAGCTTGCCTCCTTGCACACGCGCAATTTCATGTAGTGGCCAGGTGGCGGCGCGCCCATTGCGCCGTCCAATCGGCCAGCGCATCGGCAATGCTGCTGGCCTGGCCAGCCTCCAGCCCCAGGTGCTGGGCGGACTGGCGCAGCACGGCCATGCGCTGCTCGGCGCTGTCCACCAGCACGGCTGGCGCGCCATATTGCTTGGAGAGCTTTTCGCCATCAGCCTGCAGCACCAGCGGTGTGTGCATGTAGCGCGGTGCCGGCAGGCCCAGCGCGCGCTGCAGCAGCAGCTGGCGCGGTGTGTTGTCGGCCAGGTCCGCGCCGCGCACCACATCGCTGATGCCTTGCTCGGCATCGTCCACCACCACGGCCAGCTGGTAGGCCCAAAGACCATCGGCGCGCTGCACCAGAAAATCACCAACGCTGGCGGCCACATCCTGCTGCAGCGGGCCCAGCCAGCGGTCTTGCCACAGCAGTTGCTGGTCGCTGTGCAGCACGGGGTGGTCGGGTTTGGCTGCCTGGTCATCCTCTGCCGCCATGGCAACCACCTGGCCTTGGTAGCGCTGTGTGTGAAAGCGCCAGCTGCGGCCGGTCTTGCCGTGCAGGCCATCGCGGCAGGTGCCCGGGTAGGGGCGCTCGCCATGGCGCTCATGCACATGGCCTTGTGCGGCGAGTGCGGCATCCATATCACGGCGCGTGCAGGCGCAGGGGTAGGCCCAAGCGGCTGCCTGCAGCTGCGCCAAGGCCTGGGCATAGAGGCCGTGGCGGGCGGATTGCCATTGGGGCGGGGCATCGGGGACCAGTTGCAGCGCATGGAGCTGGCGCAGGATTTCCTGGTCCATGCCCGGCGGGCAGCGCGGCGGGTCGATGTCTTCAATGCGCAGCAGCCAGGTGCCATGGTGGGCGCGGGCGTCCAACCAAGAGGCGAGCGCTGCCACCAGCGAGCCGGCATGCAGCGGGCCGGTGGGCGAGGGGGCAAAACGGCCGGTATAAGCGCTTGAAGTCATCGGAGGGGGAGTGTAACCCGGGTGATTCGGCACATTCGGCGCAGTCGCTGCCATCGCTGCCATCGGACCATGCAGATGCGACAACGCCACCGCAGCCAAGCCCGGTGGCGTTCAAAAGCAAGGGTCAGGAGGCGGGCGCGTTTACTCGCCCAGCACGGTCAGCGCCATCTCCAGGCCGGAGACAAAAGCGTCTTCGACCCGGTAGCCCAGGCACCAGTCGCCGCACAGGCCGATGGCGCTCTTGGCATTCCACAGGTGGCTGCGGGCCTGGCCCTTGGCATCCTTGGGCAGGGGGTTGATGGTCTTGGCGTAACCCCATTGCACGACGCGGATGTCGCTAGGGGTGGCGCGGATGCGGGTCAGCTCGGAGAAGGCCTGCAGCATCTTGGCGGCGACGCGCTGGGGTTCGTCGTTCTCATGCTTGCGCGCCCAGTCGGGGCTGGCCTGCACGGTCCAGCGCTCGACCTTGCCGCGCCCGGGTTTGGACGACTCGCGCGACAGCCAGGTGATGCGGGGGTGTTCGGTGCGGGCGGCATTCCACTGCGGACCCATATTCGTGATGCCGGGGTCTACGGCATGGGCAAAGGTCAGCAGCAGGGTCCAGCTCGGGGCGATGTAGACATCGGACAGCTGCCAGTCAGCGGGCACCGTCGTTTCGCTGTCGGCCAGCAGTTCCTGCGCTTCAGGCGAGGGGATGGCTAGCACAACGCCATCCAGCCCGGCGTAGACATGCACGCCACCATCAATATCTTCGGTGCGCAGCTGCCACTGGCTGGCGTTGAGGGCATCGCGCTCAAAGGCCAATGCATATTCGTTGAGGTGCACGGTCAGCGGCGCGGCCCAGGAGGCGACCAGGCTGTCCATCGTGGGCACACCGATCAGGTGGGCTTCCATGCCGCGCTGGGTGGTGACGGCGACCTTGCCGGTGGCGTCCAAGGTGCGGATGGCGTTGACGCTCCAGTTGCGGGTGACATGGGGCGTGGTGTCCAACGCCAGCTGAAAGCGCGGGTCGCGCACGGTAAAGAACTGGGCACCCACATCGAAGCTGCCGTGCGCGCTGTGGCGGCTGGCCATGCGGCCGCCGACCTGGGGTTGGGCCTCGATCACGGTGACCTGGTGGCCCGCCTGCTGCAAAGTGCGTGCGCAGACCACGCCGGCCATGCCGGCGCCCACCACGGCATAGTGCTTGCGGGTAGCCACAACAATGTTGGAAGAGGATGCAGATCGTTTGGGTTTGGGGGGAATGCGAGAAGACATGAAAGACTTTCTGTACTGTTTCGACAAACGATAAGGCTTCACAGATGGCTGTATGCGCAGCGCTATCTGGGGAACCACTCTACACGGTGTTTACACCCATTTTTCTCAGGATTTATCCCACATAGTGATTGCTCAGTAAAGAAGTGCGTGTGGCCTCGGACTGCAGCTGGTCCAGCCACCACTGCAGCGCCTTGCCCGGACTGGTGCCGCGCCAGGCGTAGCGCAGCTTGATCTTGCGCGGTGGGCGCATCAGCTCGCGCTCTACGAGTTGGCCGCTGCGCAGGTAAGGCAGGGTCATGTTGTCGGGCAAAAAGCCGCCGCCAATGCCGCGCAGCTGGGCTTGGAGTTTGGCCTGCATGGTATCGACGGTCAGCACATCCTGGCCGTTGAGCACGCCGATGGTCTGGCCATGGCCGCTGCGCGAGGAGTCGGCCACGGCAATGATGCGGTGCTGGCGCAGCACCTCGTCGCTGATGGGCTGCATCTCGTCGGCCAGACGGTGGTGGGGCGCTACGACATAGCGGAAGGTGATCTCGCCCAGATCGAGCTGCTGCAGGCCCGCCACATGGGAGGCATCGACGGCGATTCCAATGGCCAGGTCGGCACGGCCCGAGCTGAGTGCCTCCAGGGTGCCGGCCAGGATGGAGTCCGTGATCTTGAGCCGGGTGGGCGGCGCAATGGTGTAGAAGGCCTCGATCAGCTCCAGCAAGGTGGTGCGGGAGATAACGCCATCGACGGCAATGCGCAGCTCGGGCTCCCAGCCCGTGGCCACGCGGCGCACGCGGTTGGCCACGGCATCGACCTCGGCGAGCAGGCGCCCGCCTTCGCGCAGCAGCTCCTGGCCGGCCTCGGTGGGCCGTGCCTGGCGCGCGCTGCGGTCAAACAGCAGCACATCCAGCGCATCTTCGACCTGGCGGATGCGGTAGGTCAGCGCGCTGGGCACCAGGCCGAGCTGGCGTGCTGCGGCGGCAAAACTTCCGGTGTCGGCCACCAGCTGCAGCAAGGCCAGGGTATCGGGGGTGAGGACATCGCGATCACGCAACAAGGCCATTTGACGGTTCTTTCCTACATGCGGCACGCAGCAGATCGGTAAATCTTCGCTGCTGAGGCCGGCTTGGTTCAGGCCTGAAAACGTATTGGCAATTTCTACGCGGTGCGAGGAGATCGTTAATACGTTCTTGAAAAGCCCATCAGATTTTTTGAATGATGCCATCAAAACCGCTGCCCCGCAGGCAGGATCGGCGGTTTTACAGTCATGGACATGGTGATGAACAGCGCAATGTGCGCTGTTTGCCAGACAGGAGATCAAAAATGTTGATGGTTCGTAAATCTGCTGATCGTGGCCATGCTGACCATGGCTGGCTGCGCTCCAACCACAGCTTCTCGTTTGCCGGTTACTACGATTCCCGCTTCATGGGCTGGGGCAATCTGCGCGTGATCAATGAAGACCGGGTCGCGCCTGGCAAGGGCTTTGGCACCCATGGCCACCGCGATATGGAAATCATCAGCTATGTGCTGGAGGGCAATCTGGCCCACAAGGACAGCATGGGCCATATCGAAGGCCTGCCCCCTGGCGATGTGCAGCGCATGAGCGCCGGCACCGGTGTGGAGCACAGCGAGTTCAACCATGCGCATCAGGAAACGCACTTTCTGCAGATCTGGATTGAGCCCGATAAAAAAGGTATTGCGCCCAGCTATGCGCAAAAAACCTTTGCCGATGCGGACAAGCGTGGTCGGCTGCGCCTGATGGTCTCGCCCGATGGGGCGGATGGCTCGATCAGCATGAATGCCGACGCACGTATGTACGCCGGCCTGCTGGATGGCCAGGATGAGGCGAGTGTGGCGCTTGCGCCTGGGCGCAAGTCCTATGTGTATGTGGTGCGCGGTGAGGTGTCCGTCAATGGCACGGCGCTGCACACCGGTGATGCAGCCTATCTGGACCAGGAAACCTCGGTGCGGCTGGCGCAAGCCCGTGATGCCGAAGTGCTGGTCTTTGATCTGGCTGCTTGATGCAAGGGGGCGCTGCCATGGCGGCCAGCGCCCCCGTTTTTGGTGTGATGGTGGTGGTGTTATTTCAAGGAGAAAAATATGAACGCTTTGCAAAATCCTTTGGCCCTGCTGGGCCGCATTCTGATCGCCTGGTTCTTTCTGATCCCGGGCTGGGGCAAATTGACGGGCTTTGCCGGGGCGGTGGGCTATGCCCAGTCCGCCGGCATGCCGATGCCCGAAGTGGGCGTGGCCGTGGGCCTGGCGATTGAGATCTTGGGTGGCCTGGCCTTGCTGCTGGGCCTGGGCACACGCTATGCGGCGGCCATTCTGGCCATCTTCACGCTGGCCGCCACGATGATTTTCCATGCCTACTGGGCCGTTCCCGCCGAGGCGGTGGCGATGACCAAGCTGCTGTTCAACAAGAACATCGCCATCGTGGGCGGCCTGCTGGCCTTTGCCGCTTTTGGTGCCGGCGCCTGGAGCCTGGACGCCAAGCGCCGCGCTGCCTGACAGCGCTTTTGCAAAGCGCCGAGCCCCTTGGCCGACAGCTCAGGGCTCGGTCTTGAGGGCCGTCTTGCGCAAGCCGTCATCGACGGCGCGGCGCTCGTCAAACACAAAGCAGCTGCCCTGGTAGCCGCTGCCATCGGTTTGCTCAAAGTACTTGAGGATGCCGCCTTCGAGCTGGTAGACATGCGAGAGGCCTTCTTCCTGCATCAGGATGGCGGCCTTTTCGCAGCGGATGCCGCCGGTGCAGTAGCTGACCACCGTCTTGCCTTCCAGGTCTTGGCGGTGGGCGCGCAGCTGTTCGGGGAACTCGGTGAACTTGCGCAAGCGCCAGTCGATGGCGCCGATGAAGGCGCCTTCATCCACTTCGTAGTCATTGCGGGTGTCCAAGGTGACCACCGGGCGCCCTTCGTCGTCATGGCCTTGCTGCAGCCAGCGCTGCAGATCGCGGGGGCTGACGGAAGGCGCACGGCCACTGGCAGGGCGTATGGCCGGGTGGTCCATGCGGATGATCTCGGGCTTGACCTTGACCAGCATCTTGCGAAACGGCACCGTTTTTGACCAGCTCTCTTTGGGCTGCACATCGGCAAAGCGCGGGTCCTCGCGCAGCGCATCGACCCAGCGGTGGACGGCATCGGATGGCCCTGCCAAAAAGAAATTGATGCCTTCTTCTGCCAGCAGCACGGTCCCCTTGAGCGCCAGATCGGCGGCGCGCTGGGCGAGCAGATCGCGCAGCGCTTCGCAGTCGGGCAGGTTGACAAACTTGTAGCAGGAGATATTGAGAATCGAGGGCACGGTGGTTTCTGGCAAAGCTTCTGTTAAGAAATAGCCGCTTGCGTTGGGGCGCATGGCGGGCGGCTATTTTAGCCAGGCAAGCGCCGGCCCTTCAACACCGTGCTGGGCTGCGGCCTGGAACACCGAGGCCGCCGGGCTGGCCTAGATGGCGTATTCGATCCCGTCGTCGCTGTGCGCACGGCTCATCGCCTGCAGAAACTCGGCATCGGTGCGGTACATGCGCAGATGGGGGTTGTCCTGCAGCAAACCCGCGCGTTTGAGGCGGGCCTCCACCGGCAGCTTCATGCCCACGATATGCAGCATGCCGCCACGTTTGGCGGCCATGCGCTCCAACCGCACAAAGGCTTCAACACCGGTGATATCGATCTGGTTCATGGGCTGGGCCAGCAGCGCCAGTTGCCGGTAGTGCGCGTGCTGGGTCCAGACATTGGCGGCCCGCTCTTCCAGCGCGGCGGCCGATGCAAAGTCCAGCTCCGAATCCATGCGCAGAGCCAGCAGGTCGGGTGCCAAGGGCGGCAGTTGCCAGAGATGGCGGTCACGCAGGCTGCCGTCGGGATGCAGGCCCACCTCCACAATGCGGGGGTGCAGGCGGTTATAGAGAAAGTAGCAGGAGCTGAGCAGAATGCCCGCGAGCACGCCCCAGTAAATGCGCGGTGCGGTCAGCAAGGTGATGCCGAAGGTGGCGACCGCGATGCTGCCTTCGATACGCGAGATCTTGAACAGGTAGACAAGGGTGCGGGGCTTGACCAGGTTGGCCACGGCCGTCATCACGATGGCGGCCAGCGCAGCCTGGGGCACATGGTAGAGCGCGGGGATGAACCACAGCACCACGGCGACGACCAGCAAGATGGAAAACACATTGGCATAGCCCGTTTTGGCACCGGCCAGTAGGTTGACGGCTGAGCGCGAGAAGGATGCACTGGTGGCAAAGCTGCCAAACAGGCCGGCGCTCATCTTGGACAGGCCTTGCGCGACCAGCTCCTGGCTGCTGTCCCAGCGCGTGCCCGCCTGCTGGTGTTCAACCTGGGCGCTGGAGGCTGTCTCCAGCGCGCTGACCAGCGAAATCACCAGCACCGGCATAACGAGCAGGCCGAACTGCGACCAATCGAGCATGCCGGGCCAGACCAGCTGAGGCAGGCCCGTGGGCAGGTGGCCGACCACGGCGCCGCCCTTGTCGGCAAAGTCGGTCGCCCAGCTGATGAGACCGGTGCAGCCAATGACAAACACAGCGGAAGGAAAGGCTGGGCGCCACTTTTTGGCAAGCACCAGCAAAGCGATGCTGGCCAGGCCCAGCAGAATCGAGCGCCAATCAAACAGGCCCAGCGAAGGGTTGTCCCAAACGGTAGCCCAGTCGCTGCGCATGCCCAGCAGGCTGGGCAGCTGCGAGGCCAGAATCAGCAACGCTGCCGCCTGCGTGAAGCCGGCGAGCACGGGCGAGGTCACCAGGTTGAGCAGCCAGCCCGCGCGCACCAGGCCCAGGCTGAACTGAACCAGGCCGGCCATGATGGCCATCCAGGCGGCCAGTACCACCCATTGGGCCGAGCCCGGTTCGGCCATACCGGTAAGCGAGGCGCCGATGAGCAAGGCACTGAGGGCCGTAGGCCCAACGCCCAAACGCGGCGAGGGGCTGAACAAAATCGCAATAGCGGCCGGAATGATCGAGGCATAGATGCCGGTAATCAAAGGCATGCCGGCCAGATGCGCGTAGGCCACTCCCTGGGGCACCAGCATCAGGCCGACGGTCATCCCCGCCATGAATTCGCCCCGCAACAGCTGTTTCGTCGGTCTGGGCCAGCGCAGGAACGGGAAAATTCGGTAAATCAGGGAGGGCTGCATGGCTGCATTGTCGCTGCATAGCCCCCGGTTTGCAGCGTGGCCCCTGCGCAAGGGCGACTGCCGCCGCGCGGCCATTGCCGACCTGTGAAGAATTGCCAAGCCTGCGTGTCTTGCAGGTATAGCTTGCTGCGGCTTGTCGCAAAGCCTTGGCAGGCCGCCGCCGTGCCGCCACAATCAGCGCTGCTGCCAGTACCTTGCTGGTGCGCCTCAGCCCTTGCTGCCTTTGCCCCTGCCTCCCATGCGCTTGTTCTGCCGTCCATCCCTTAGATGCATTGCCGTTGCGGTGCTGGCGCTGGCTGCCATCGGCGCGCTGTGGCAGGGCGGGGCCCTGCAGCAGGCCTGGCGTTGGAGCCAGGGGCTGGCGCAGACGCTCGATGCTTCGGGCCTGCGGGCCAGCCAGGCGGTGGAGCGTGCCGCAAGGGCCAACCGCCGGCGGGCCGACGATGATGCCATTTCCTCGCAGGTGATGGATGCGCTGGCCGCCTCGCAAAGCGAGGAGCTGGGGGCCCTGCAGGTCGAGACCTCCCATGCCATGGTGACCCTGCGCGGTACGGTCTCGTCCCGGCCTTTGCTGGACCGGGCCGTGGCAATTGCCAACAATGCACCCGGCGTGCAGGGCGTGTTCAGCCTGATCCAGGTGCGCCCGGATGCGCTGGGTTGACGAGGCGCAGCCCTGCCTAGCCCATGGCATTAGCCCAGGCCTGGTCCGCAGGTAAGGCCATTGGCCGCATAATGCCGCCCAACGCCGATGGTCGGGGTTTTGTGCGCAGAACCCGGCACCGTCCTTTCTTTTTTGGCGGCCCAGCGCTTGCCTTATCTCTATCTAGTTTGCCGCCATGCACCAGCACGACCACTCTCATGACCATGACCCTGGTCACTGCGACCACGCGCATTGCCAGCACCACCATGCACACGGCCCCAAGCATATTTATGTGTACTCGCCCTCGGGTGCGGTGCGCGACAAAAAAGCGTTCCAGCGGGCGGTAAAGCGCCTGGAGGCCATGGGCCACCGGGTGGAGGTGGATGCAGATGCCCTGGCCTCCAGCACCCGTTTTGCCGGCGACGACGAGACGCGCCTGGCCGCCATCTCACGCGCCTGCCAAAGCGGCGCCGATGTGGCGCTGATCAGCCGTGGGGGCTATGGGATCTCGCGCCTGTTGCACCGCATCGACTACGAGCAGATCGCCTCGGCGATTGCCTCGGGTACGCGCTTTGTGGGACTGAGCGATTTCACGGCCCTGCAACTGGCGCTGTATGCCAAGACCCGCGCAGTGACCTGGGCAGGCCCGGCGCTGGTGGGGGATTTCGGCGCAGCCGACGGTGTGGACGACATCATGCAGGATTGCTTCGAAGACCTGCTGAGCGGTGCGGGCGAAGGCACGGGCTGGCGTCTGGCGCCTGAAAAGGCAGGCACGGTCACGGGCGCTTCGGCCTCGGGCGATGTCTACATCCCCAAGGCAACGCTCTGGGGCGGCAACCTGGCGATGTTGGCTTCTTTGGTGGGCACCCCGTACCTGCCCAAGGTCAAAGGCGGCGTGTTGTTTATCGAGGATGTGGGTGAGACGCCGTACAAGGTCGAACGCATGCTGACGACCCTGCTGCACGCTGGCGTGCTGGCACAGCAAAAAGCCGTGGTGTTTGGCCAGTTCAGCGATTACCAGCTGAACGCGCATGACAAGGGCTTCAAGCTGGCCAGCGTGGTGCAGTGGCTGCGTACCCAGATAGAGGCCCCGGTGTTCACCAACCTGCCTTTTGGCCATGTGCCCACCAAGGTGCTGCTGCCAGTGGGTGCCCAGGTGTCACTGAGTGTGGAAGGCCGTGATGCGCTTATTTATTGGGGCCATCAATAAGCAATCTGCATGGCTGGCGTTCGCCGCAACGGTGATTCTCTATTTTCCATGCGGCCTAGCGCGTGTTTGTGGTATCAGTGCCGTATCAGCCCCGTCTGACCATATTAAACAATTCGTAAGTTAATTGGGCGGGGCGGGACTGGTGGCGAGCCCTGGTTTGCAGTGTAATATGCAGGGTCGCTATTGATGCATAGGCTGGCGTTGCTCCTGGGGAGGAGGTAGCACCTGCCGTAACAAGAAAATCCATGACAACTGTCGCCACCGTGGTATTCATCGATATCTCGGGCAGTACCGCATTGTTCGAAACCTTGGGCAACGAGCGGGCTGCGCGAGCAGTCGCGGGCATGACGGATGCGTTCAAGCAAGTCGTCGTGCAAGCGGGCGGGAGGGTGGTCAAAACCCTGGGTGACGGTGTGCTGGCCATTTTCACCAGCAGCGCCTTGGCCGTGAGCGCCATGACCATGCTGATGCGCCGCCACTACGGTCAGTGGGATTCGCTGCCGGCTTCCCAAAAATTCCATGTCCGTGTGGGCATGAGCACCGGCGAAGTCGTGCTGATGGAGGGCGACTGCTACGGCGACTCCGTCAACATGGCTGCCCGTTTGTGCGAGAAGGCCGGCCACCGCGAAGTCTGGGCGGCGTCGTCGACGATGGAGTCTGGCGCCCGTGTCGACACCGTTTTTGTGCCCATGGGCTGGATGGATGTGCGCGGCAAGGCCGAGCAGCAAATGCTCTACCAGGTGCAATGGACCGAGCCCGAAGCCCAAGAAGTGGTGACGGCCTATGACTCCGTGCTGCCGATGAAGCCCGAGGCGGTGGTACACATGCGCCTGCGCTTGGCCTCCGGCGGTGTTGAGCGCTTTTTCAACACCCAGGAGATGCCCGTTTTTGTGGGCCGTTCTTCCGATTCGGAATGGGTGGTGCTCGACAGGCGTGTCTCTCGCCAGCATGGTCGCATCGACTGGCGGGGAGGCAATGTGATCTACACCGATTTGAGCCGCTATGGCACCTGGGTGAGTTTTGGGGCCAATCCGGCCACGGCCGTGCGCCGCGAGTCGGTGCAGTTGCATGGCGTGGGCGTGGTGTATTTCGGGGTCTCGCCCGAGGACCCGACGGCACCCAGCACGGCGTTTTCAGTCACGCCGGCCTGATTACCCGCTGCCCACTCGCTGAGTCAGGGCGTTGGCAAGGCGGCCAGCATCGCAGCCATGCTGGCCCCATCGGTGGGCCGAACCACCCTTGCCACTTCCTGGCCATCGCGCAGCAGCACCAAGGTAGGCCAGAGCTTGACGCGGTAGCTGCGCCCCAAGGGGCGGCCTGGGCCATCTTCCACTTTCAGATGCCGGATATCGGCGCGCGGGCCCAGCGCTGCTTCGATCAGCGGTTGTGCGCCCAGGCAATGGGGGCACCAGGGTGTGCCAAATTCCAGTACCGTCCAACCGGCTTGGGTATCGACATCGGCGCGCAAGGGCTCCTGGCTGAGGTGTTGGGCAGAGTAGGTCAAGATAAGGTCTCGGTGTCGCGTGGCGGATTCAGCCCTTATAGCACTGGGGTGGCGCCAGGCGCTCAGCGATGCGTCACCTGTGCATCGGCTTGTAGCCAGGCCAGTTCTTCGGGCGTATTGGCGTTGTAGAACGCCTGGGGCTCGTCAAATGGAACCAGGCAGTGCGCATGCAGGCCCGCCCACTGCCGAACACGGCGCCCGCCTTGGGCCAGAAATTGCCGGGCACTACCTGCCAGGCTGTGGTGGATCAGGCAAAACGTGGGCTGGGGCACCGGGCGCTGGCTGTCGGCGTCCGTCGCTGGGCTGCAGGCGATGGCCACCAGGCTGTTGTGGGCCACCGCCGCCTGCGCCAGGCGCTGGGCCAGGTTCTGGGGGAAATGCGGTGTGTCGCAAGCCACCGTGACCAGCCACGGGGTGGGGCAGGCGGCCAGCCCCGCCGCAAAACCTGCCAAGGGGCCGGGATAGGCTTCGGCCTCGGGAAGCGGCAGGTCTTGCAGCAGCGCGTAGCCCATGGCCTGGTAGGCATCCAAGTGGCGGTTGGCATTGATCAGCACCTGGCCTACTTGGGGTTGTAGGCGCTGGGCGCAATGCAGTGCCAAGGGCGTATTGGCCAGCAACTGCAGGCCTTTGTCCGCGCCGCCCATGCGCGAACCCTGGCCGCCGGCCAGCACCAGGCCGGTGATGTGTTCAGGGGCAATGAAGGGCAGGGGGAGGGGCATGGTCGTGGAAGGCGGTGTGGCACGGGGAGGTTGCGCAGGCCCCCGGTCGGCATCAGCCGCCGATATAGCTCATCTCGACGCGCCGGCGCTGCAGGGCCATCTCCGGGTGCAGGCTGCGCTGCTCGCTGTAGTTGTCGCTGCGCTGGCCCCAGACCTGGGCAAGCGCCTGGCGGATATCGGTGTCGCTGGCGCCATTGCGCAGCATGGCGCGCAGGTCCCAGCCCTCGCTGGCAAACAGGCACAGGAAAAGTTTGCCTTCGGTCGACAGGCGCGCACGGTTGCAGTCCTGGCAAAAGGCGTGGGTGACGCTGCTGATCAGGCCGATCTCTCCCAGGCTGGGGTCATGCTGGCCATCGGCCCCTACGTAGCCCCAGCGCACGGCGGTCTCGCCAGGCGCCGTCGCTGACAGTGGTGTGAGCGCAAAAGCAGACTGCAAGCGCTCCAGCAAGGCATCGGAGGGCAGGACTTCTTCCAGCCGCCAGCCGTTGGTGGCGCCCACATCCATGAATTCGATAAACCGCAAGGTAACACCGCTGCCCCGGAAGTGGCGCGCCATGGCAACCACTTCCTGGTCATTGACGCCACGCTTGACAACCATGTTGACCTTGATATTGGCAAAGCCCACGGCCTGCGCGGTCTCTATGCCCTGCAGCACCGTGGCCACGGGGAAATCCATGTCGTTCATCTGGCGGAACAGCGGATCGCTCAGACTGTCGAGGCTGACCGTCAAGCGCTTGAGCCCGGCGTCTTTGAGCGCTCTGGCCTTGCGCGCCAGAATGGAGCCATTGGTCGTCAAGGTCAGGTCCATGGGCGAGCCATCGAGCGTATCGAGCTGCGCCAACTGGGCAATCAGTGCTTCCAGGTTTTTGCGCAGCAGCGGCTCGCCGCCGGTGATGCGCAGCTTGCCGACGCCCAGCTGCGCAAACAGCCGGGCAGCGCGGGTGATCTCTTCGAAGCTGAGCAGGTCACGGTGCGGCAGGTACGCGTGGTCCTTGTCAAAAATATCCTTGGGCATGCAGTAGCTGCAGCGGAAATTGCAGCGGTCAGTCACGCTGATGCGCAGATCGCGCAAGGGGCGGCTGCGTTGGTCGTAGACATAGCCGCCACTGACCAGTGCCGCAGCCGGTGCTGCAGGCATGGCGCGGCCTGCCTCGCGCAGGCGCAGGTCAACCAGGGGAATGACGGGACGATCCATGTACTCAATGGTACTAGAGCAGGCCTGCCGATGCGGGCTTGCGGATATGCGGTGGATCAGCGGTTGGCGAAAAGTACCAATCATTGGCCGCTGGGGGCCGGACTTGGTGTAAGGTTCGCCCCCTTGTTCTCTTTTGATTTGCCTCTGCCATGACTTTGCCCAGCCACGCCCTTTCTTCGCCCGCCATGGTGGATGTTGCCGTCATCGGGGGTGGCCCGGCTGGATTGATGGCCGCCCAGCGCCTGGCCCAAAGCGGGCTGCAGGTGACGGTGTATGACGCCATGCCTTCCGTGGGGCGCAAGTTCCTGCTCGCCGGTCGTGGCGGTCTCAATCTCACCCATTCCGAGCCCATGGCCTCGTTCGTTGGACGTTATGGCTCGCAGCAGGCCGTGGTGGCTTCCTGGCTGCAGTATTTTGGCGCTGCCGAGGTGCAGGCCTGGGCCAAGGAATTGGGCGTTGAGACCTTTGTGGGCACCTCGGGCCGGGTTTTTCCCGCCGATATGAAGGCTGCGCCCTTGCTGCGGGCCTGGTTGGTAACGCTGCGAGCTGCCGGTGTGCGTTTTGCGATGCGCCACCGCTGGCTGGGCTGGGACGAAGCCGGTGCAATGCGCTTTGCCATGCCAGACGGGGAGATTCAGGTACCCGCCCGCGCGACCGTGTTGGCGCTGGGGGGCGGCAGCTGGGCACGCCTGGGCTCTGATGGTGCCTGGGTGCCGCTGCTGCAGCAGGCGGGCATCGCAACGGTGGCGCTGGAACCCGCCAACTGCGGCTTTGATGTGCGCATGCTGCCGGCGCCCGGCGGCGAGACGCAGCCGGGCTGGTCGCCTTTCTTCAGCAGCAAGTTTGCCGGCCAGCCGTTCAAATCGGTGGCCATTCGCTTTGAGGGTGAATCAGGCGCGGTTTTTGCCCGCCGGGGCGAGTTTGTGGCGACCGACACGGGCGTGGAAGGCAGCTTGGTCTATGCCGTGTCTGCGCTGCTGCGTGAGGCTGTCAAAACCCAGGGCAGTGCGACATTTTTGGTGGATTTGCTGCCCGACCACAGTGCCGAGCGCGTGCTGGCCGAGGTGCGCCATCCGCGCGGATCGCGCAGCCTGGCTAGCCACCTCAAGAGCCGTCTGGGGCTGGAGGGGATCAAGGCTGCGCTGCTGTTCGAAGTGCTGGGCAAGGACGGTATGCAGGATGCCCAGCGGCTGGCTGCCACCATCAAGGCAGCGCCCATCACGGTCACAGCCACCCGGCCAATGGATGAGGCGATCAGCACCGCAGGTGGCGTGGCATTCAATGCGCTTTCGCATGACTTGATGTGCCATGCCCGGCCCGGGCTCTTCTGCGCGGGCGAAATGCTGGACTGGGAAGCGCCGACCGGCGGTTATCTGTTGACGGCCGCCTTGTCCAGCGGCGTGCGGGCGGCCCAGGGCGCGGCGCATTTCCTCAAGGGCTAAGGCAGCCCCAGGCAGCGCCGGCTAGGACGCCGCTGCCAAACCATTCTTGAAGTGCAGCATCACGCAGGCGCGTGCTGCGGCGCTGTTGCGCGCGGCCAGCGCCTGCATCAGGGCACGGTGCTCCTGCAGTGATTCCTCAATGCGGCCGGACTTGAACAGCGAGTTGTGGCGGTTGAGCTTCATCACCTTGCGCAAGTCGGCCACCATCTGGCTGAGCCACTTGTTGTCCAGCAGCTCCAGCACGTGCATGTGAAAGCGCTCGTTGGCGATAAAGAAGGCGTCGCGCTCGTGCACAGCCGCTTCCAGCGCGTCATGCAGAGCCTGCAACTCGGCCAGCTGCTCGGCGCTGGCGTTGCTGGCCAATTCGGCGGCGGCATCGCTCTCCAGCAGGGCCAGCAGGTGGTAGACCTGGAGCAGGTCTTTTTGCGAGACCTCGGTGACATAGGCGCCTCGGCGCAATTTCATAGTCACCAGCCCTTCGGTGGCCAGTACCTTCAACGCCTCGCGCAAGGGCGTGCGGCTGATGCCGATTTCTTCGGCAATCTTCAATTCGTCGATCCAGCTGCCTGGCGGCAGTTGGTGCGCAAAAATACGTTGCCGCAATAGCTCGGCAACGTCCTGGTACAGCGCGCGTGGCGCAAAATTGGGGAGGCTCATCGGTGGCGCCATTGTACAGAAGGCGACTGAAATTCAAAATTTTGCATTCATAATTATGAATAATGTACACTTGCCTGGCGGCCGTGGGTCGGCCAATATGCACTGTCTATAACGTATTTCGAGCTTGAGACATGACTGATTCCGCGAAGCACAACACTGCATCCGAGTTTCCCAAGGCCGACCGCGCCGCTTGGGACAAGGCCGCCAGCAAATCCGCCCCTGGCGGTGATGTGGGCGCCCTCGATTGGCTCACGCCCGATGGCATCACCGTCAAGCCGCTGTACACCGCAGCCGACACGGCCGACCTGCCGTTTGCCGATACCTTGCCCGGTTTTGCGCCATATCTGCGCGGGCCCCAGGCCACCATGTACGCTGTGCGGCCCTGGACCATCCGCCAATACGCAGGCTTTTCGACCGCCGAAGAATCCAATGCCTTCTACCGCAAGGCGCTGGCCGCTGGCGGCCAGGGTGTGTCCGTCGCCTTTGACCTGGCCACCCACCGTGGTTACGACAGCGACCACCCGCGTGTGACTGGCGATGTGGGCAAAGCCGGTGTGGCCATCGATTCGGTCGAGGACATGAAGATCCTCTTCAACAGCATCCCGCTCGACAAAGTCTCGGTGTCGATGACGATGAATGGCGCGGTGCTGCCGGTGCTGGCCGGCTATGTGGTCGCGGCCGAAGAGCAGGGCGTGCCGCAGGACCAGCTCTCGGGCACCATCCAGAACGATATTCTCAAAGAGTTCATGGTGCGCAACACCTATATCTACCCGCCCAAGCCGAGCATGCGCATCATCGGCGACATCATCGAGTACACGAGCCAGAACATGCCCAAGTTCAACTCGATCTCGATCAGCGGCTACCACATGCAGGAAGCCGGTGCCAACCAGGCGCTTGAACTCGCCTTCACCCTGGCCGATGGCAAGGAGTACGTGAAAACCGCCATCGCCAAGGGCATGGATGTGGATGCCTTTGCCGGCCGCCTGTCGTTCTTCTGGGCGGTAGGCATGAATTTTTACCTGGAAATCGCCAAGATGCGCGCCGCCCGCATGCTGTGGTGCCGCATCATGACCGGCTTTGAGGCCAAGAACCCCAAGAGCCTGATGCTGCGCACCCACAGCCAGACCAGCGGCTGGAGCCTCACCGAGCAGGACCCCTACAACAATGTGGTGCGTACCACCATCGAGGCCATGGCCGCCGTGTTTGGCGGCACGCAGTCGCTGCACACCAATGCGCTCGATGAAGCCATTGCACTGCCCACCGAGTTCAGCGCCCGCATTGCGCGCAACACCCAGCTCATCATCCAGGAAGAGACCCATATCACCAACGTGATCGACCCCTGGGCCGGCAGCTACATGATGGAAAAGCTGACCCAGGACATGGCCGATGCGGCCTGGAAAATCATCGAAGAAGTCGATGCCATGGGCGGCATGACCCAGGCCGTGGACAGCGGCTGGGCCAAGCTCAAGATTGAGGCGGCCGCTGCCGAGAAGCAGGCGCGCATCGATTCGGGCAAGGAAGTGATTGTCGGCGTCAACAAGTACAAGCTGGCCAAGGAAGACCCGGTCGACATCCTTGAAGTGGACAACGTCAAGGTGCGCGACAGCCAGATTGCCCGGCTCAACCAGATCAAGGCGACGCGCGATGCGGCTGCGGTAGAGAAAGCGCTGCAGGCGCTCACGGCTGCCGCTGAATCCGGTGAAGGCAACCTGCTGGACCTGGCCATCCAGGCCGTGCGCCTGCGTGCCACCGTGGGGGAGGTGTCGGATGCGCTGGAAAAATCATATGGCCGCCACCGCGCTGACACACAAAAGGTGACTGGCGTCTACGCGGCCGCGTATGACTCTGCCGAAGGCTGGGATAACCTCAAGGGCGAGATCGCCGCGTTTGCCGAGGCGCAAGGCCGCCGCCCGCGCGTGATGATCGCCAAGCTGGGCCAGGACGGCCATGACCGGGGTGCCAAAGTAGTGGCCACGGCCTTTGCCGACCTGGGCTATGACGTAGACATGGGCCCGCTGTTCCAGACCCCCGAGGAATGCGCGCGCCAGGCCATTGAGAACGATGTGCACGCTGTCGGCGTCTCCACCTTGGCCGCCGGCCACAAGACCTTGGTGCCCGCCATCATTGAAGAGCTGAAAAAGCAGGGCGCCGACGACATCATTGTGTTTGTGGGTGGCGTGATCCCGGCGCAGGATTACGACTACCTCTACAACGCGGGTGTCAAAGGGGTGTACGGCCCCGGCACGCCGATCCCGGCCAGCGCCAAGGATGTGCTGGAGCAGATCAAGGCCAGCTTGACCGCCTGAGAGTTGATATATACCATTGATATATATCATTTTCGAAAGTGCAGCATGTCTGATCTCGCCATTGCCAAAATCTTTATGAATGGCCGTAGCCAGGCCGTTCGCCTGCCCAAGGAGTTCCGTTTTGACACCGATGAGGTGACAGTGGAGCGCCTGGCAGATGGCTCGTTGGTCTTGCGGCCCGTGCCGGTGGATGCCCATGCCGCGTGGTTGGCGCGTTTGGACGGCATAGTGGGCCGATTCGAGGGCCTGCCTGAAGAGATTGAGCGAGACAAGACACCGCCGCGTGACATCGGTCTTGACTGAAGCAGTGAGCCGCACGCCATCCTTATGCCCCGTTACTACCTTGACACCAATATCTGCATCTATGCCTGGCATCGCCAGCATGCGCCAGTGCTGGAGCGCATGCGCAGCGTCGTACACACCAGTATGGTGATACCGGCGCTGGTGGCGGCAGAGTTGGCCAGCGGCGCCATGCGAAGCATGCATCCGGACCGGAATCGCGCACTGATGGAAGCGGCACTGTCGCTATTTAGCATTGAACCTTGGGGCGGTGATGCCATCTGGCACTACGGCGAGCAGTCGGCACGGCTGCGCAAGGCCGGCACCCCCATTGGTGCCATCGACCTGATGATTGGTTGCCAAGCGCTGGCGGATCCGGATGGCATTCTGGTAACGCATAACGTACGGGAGTTTGAGCGCATTGAAGGTTTGCAGATTGAGGACTGGATGGAGGAGGCAGTATGAAACTCTGGTTCGCGCCCGTCTCCGATGCGGACTTCGAAGCGCTGTTTGCGCTGCGCATCGCCGCCATGCGCCCGAGCCTGGAGCGGCTGGGTATCTTCAATCTGGACAACGCCCGCCAGCGCTTTCAAGGCCAGTTCGACCCGCAGTACATGCAGCATATCTGTGTGGATGAGGGCGCGGGCGAAGGGCCTCAGCGCGCCGGTTTGATGACGGTGATTCCCACCCAAGACGGCCGCCTGAAACTGCAGCACCTGTACCTGCTGCCCGTCTGGCATAACCGCCGGATTGGGGACTGGGTTATGCAGCAGGTGCAGGACCGGGCGCGACGCGACGGCCGCGCCGTGTGGCTGGAGGTGCTCAACCACAGCGATGCCATCCGGTTTTACGAACGCCATGGCTTTGTGCACATCGGCGGTGACCCGATCGACCTGTTGTACCAGTGGAGCCCGGCGCAGGGAATGTGACATGGTATTTGCTCTAAAAATGATAGCTTCCGTGGTTCTCAAGACCAACGCTGGCAAGCCGCTTTTCAGCAAGGTGCAGGCATGAGCGCAGAGATAGCCGAGCGCATAGCCGCCATCACGCAGACCGGTGCGCCAGCGGTGCAGCGCCGCGCGATGGCCAAGGCGATCACCTTGCTGGAATCCACCCGTGCTGACCACCGCGCGCTGGCAGATGAACTGCTGACGGCCTTGCTGCCGCACACCGGCAAGTCATTGCGCCTGGGCATCAGCGGCGTGCCGGGCGTGGGCAAATCCACTTTTATTGAGACCTTGGGCCTGTACCTGATTGGCAAGGGCCTGCGGGTGGCGGTGCTGGCGATCGACCCCTCGTCCACCGTCTCCGGTGGCTCCATCCTGGGCGACAAAACGCGCATGGAGCAGCTGTCGATGCGGCCGGAGGCCTATATCCGGCCCAGCCCATCGAGTGGCACCTTGGGCGGGGTCGCGGAGAAGACGCGCGAGGCCACCCTGGTCTGCGAGGCCGCCGGCTATGACGTGGTGATGGTGGAAACGGTGGGTGTCGGGCAGAGCGAGATTGCGGTGCATGGCATGACGGACATGTTCTGTCTGCTGCAGCTGCCCAATGCCGGCGATGACCTGCAGGCCATCAAAAAGGGTGTGATGGAGCTGGCTGACCTGGTCGTGATCAACAAGGCCGATATCGACCCGAATGCGGCCACCCGCGCGCAGTCGCAGATCACATCGAGCCTGCGTTTGTTGGGCATGCATGGCGGGCACGACCATGCCGCCCAGGGCGCGCTGTGGCAGCCCCGGGTGATACAGATCAGCGCGCTGCTGGGGCAGGGCGTGGAGGCATTCTGGGAGGCGGTGAGCAGCTACCAGCAGATGCAAACGCACAATGGCTGCCTGGCGCAGCGGCGCGAGAAACAGTCATTGGCATGGATGTGGGAGCGCATTGACCACGGCCTCAAGCTGGCGTTCCGCGCCCACCCCGCTGTGCGCGATATGCTGCCGGAGGTACAGCGCCAAGTGGCGGCAGGCCAATTGGCGGCTTCTACAGCAGCCAGAAATTTGCTGCAGGCACAAACCGGCCTGGCAACGATTCACAAAGCGGATTGACGGGCGGCAGCGCAGCCCGGATCCAGACACAGAGACAACCTAGCTTCAAGGATGGAACATGCAAGATATCTTGGAACAACTGGAAAAAAAGCGTGAACTTGCCCGCCTGGGCGGCGGACAAAAGCGCATCGATGCGCAGCACAAAAAAGGCAAGCTCACCGCTCGTGAGCGCATTGAGCTGCTGCTCGATGACGGCACCTTTGAAGAATGGGACATGTTTGTCGAGCACCGCTGCACCGACTTTGGCATGGAAGACACCAAGATCCCGGGCGACGGCGTGGTCACCGGCTACGGCATGATCAATGGCCGCCTGGTGTTTGTGTTCAGCCAGGATTTCACCGTGTTTGGCGGCGCGCTGTCCGAAACCCATGCCGAGAAGATTTGCAAGGTGATGGACCAGGCGATGAAGGTGGGCGCGCCGGTCATCGGCCTCAATGACTCGGGCGGTGCCCGTATTCAGGAAGGTGTGGCGTCGCTGGGCGGCTATGCTGACGTGTTCCAGAAGAATGTGCTGGCCTCGGGCGTGGTGCCGCAGATCTCGATGATCATGGGCCCCTGCGCGGGCGGCGCGGTGTATTCGCCGGCGATGACGGACTTTATCTTCATGGTCAAGGATTCGAGCTATATGTTCGTCACCGGCCCGGAAGTGGTCAAGACCGTGACGCATGAGCAGGTCACCGCTGAAGAGCTGGGCGGCGCGCTCACGCACACCAGCAAGAGTGGCGTGGCCGACATGGCTTTTGACAACGATGTGGAGGCGCTGATGATGCTGCGCCGCCTCTACAACTACCTGCCACTGAACAACCGCGAAAAAGCGCCGGTGCGTGCCACCACCGACCCGGTCAGCCGCGCCGATATGTCGCTGGACACCTTGGTGCCCGAGAATCCGAACAAGCCCTACGACATGAAGGAGCTGATCCTCAAGACCGTGGACGATGGCGACTTCTTTGAGCTGCAGCCTGAATACGCCAAAAACATTCTGATTGGCTTTGCCCGCATGGCCGGGCAGACCGTGGGCATTGTGGCCAACCAGCCCCTGGTGCTGGCCGGTTGCCTAGACATCAAAAGCTCCATCAAGGCCGCGCGCTTTGTGCGCTTTTGCGATGCCTTCAATATACCCGTGGTCACCTTTGTCGATGTGCCCGGCTTCATGCCCGGCACCAGCCAAGAATACGGCGGCATCATCAAGCATGGCGCCAAGTTGTTGTATGCGTATGCAGAATGCACGGTGCCGAAAATCACCGTCATTACCCGCAAAGCCTACGGCGGTGCCTACGATGTGATGTCTTCCAAGCACCTGCGCGGCGATGTGAACCTGGCCTGGCCGCAGGCGGAAATCGCGGTGATGGGTGCCAAGGGTGCTGTCGAAATCATCTTCCGCGAAGACAAGAACGACCCGGAAAAGCTCTCCAAGCGCGAAGCCGAATACAAGAGCCGCTTTGCCAACCCCTTTGTCGCCGGTGCCCGGGGCTTTATCGACGATGTGATTCTGCCGCACGAGACGCGCAAGCGCATCTGCCGCAGCCTGGAGATGCTCAAGAACAAGCAGCTTGAGAACCCTTGGCGCAAGCACGGCAATATTCCGCTGTAAGCGCGAGCACCCTGAATGACCTCGCTCGCCGCCATCGCCTCCCCCATCGCCGCACAGCGGGCGCGCTGCGCCCTGGGCGCAGCGGTGGTGCTGGCGTTGGCCGTGGCTGCAGCCGATGTGGCGGCACAGCCCCAGTCGCAGCACTCTCCCTCTTTCGGTATGGATGCAGGCGGCCAATGCGTTGCACGCAGCGGTGCCACCCTGGCCCAGGCCTGGCAGTATGTTTTTGCCTACCAGGGCGATTGTGAAAACGGCCTGGCCCAGGGCGAGGGCAGGGCGCAGTGGCAGCCACGCAGCCCAGGCCATGCCGAGCCCATCGTCTGGCAAGGCCGTTTTGACCGGGGCATTTTTCTCAGCCGCACGGCTGTGCTGGCGGCCCGGCCCTTGGCCGACAGCCAGGTGCTGCTGGACTTGGGCCCGCTGGCCGACAGCGAAGGCAAGGGTGGGCGCCTGTGGGTACAGGCGGCGCTCGATGGCCGGCAGCCCGCAGATGCCTGCGCGCCTGTCGCCTTGCATGTGCTGGTGGATATCCATTCGGCGCTGGGCTCCGAGCAGGTCGCGCGGCAGTGGCTGCAGGCCGCCCTGCGGCACTGGCAGTTGGCCTGCACATCGGCCAAACCCACAGCGGTGCAGGGCCTGGTGCGCTTGATGCTGCACCAGGGCTTTGAGCTGGCGGTTGATGCGGACGGCCACCTGCCCGTGCCAGTAGTGCGGGCAAGTGCCTCGCTGCAGGGCCGCGAGCTGCTGTTTCAGCAGTACAGCAACAATGCCAGCGCGCAGCAGCAGCGCAATGCCGGCCAGCCCGAGCAGCGCAAAGAGTACAGCGCCAATGCGCAACGCCTGCAGGCGATGGTGCGCAAGTATGGTGCCCAGCGCGTGCTGGACCTGCCCACCTTGGACAAGAGCCTGCCCCACCTGCGCGGGCAGGTGGTGCTGGTGGGGGTGCGGCCCGAGCGGGTCTTGTCTCGCAAGAAGGCGACCGTGCGCACTGCGCACCGCGACGGCTGGGACAACACGGCTGCCGTGGTCGAGGGCCCGGAGATCGCGCAATGGGGCAAGGACAGCCGCGTGCTGGCCGTCAAGGTCCTGGGGCGCTCTACCGATGTGCGCACGCAAGACCAGGCCATATTGCAATTGCTGGGCAGTGCGCGCTGCAGCGAGGTCGATTGTGAAGACTATTTGCTCATGCCCGGCGGGCAATGGGCGCAAGACAGAGCGCTGCCGTAACGACGGCAGCATGGCGGCCAAACAAGAGATTCAACCGAGAGACGACAAACCATGTTCAGCAAAATCCTGATTGCTAATCGCGGCGAGATTGCATGCCGTGTGATCGCCACTGCCCGCACCATGGGCATCAAGACCGTTGCGGTCTACTCCGATGCGGACAAGGAAGCGCGCCATGTGAAGCTGGCCGACGAGGCCGTGCACATTGGCGCAGCCCCCAGCCGAGAGTCCTACCTGCTGGCTGACCGCATCATCGAGGCCGCCCGCCAGACCGGCGCCCAGGCCATCCACCCCGGCTACGGCTTCTTGTCGGAGAACGAGGCCTTTGCCAAGCGCTGCGAGGACGAAGGCATTGCCTTTATTGGCCCCAAGGCGCATTCGATTGCTGCCATGGGCGACAAGATCGCATCCAAGAAGCTGGCAGGCCAGGCCCAGGTCAACACCATCCCCGGCTACAACGATGCCATCGAGAACGCGGAAAAAGCCGTCGGCATTGCGCAGGGCATTGGCTACCCGGTGATGATCAAGGCATCGGCCGGCGGCGGCGGCAAAGGCCTGCGCGTGGCCTATAACGACAAAGAGGCGCTCGAAGGCTTTACCGCCTGCCAGAACGAGGCGCGCAACAGCTTTGGCGATGACCGCATCTTTATCGAAAAGTTCGTGCAGGAGCCGCGCCATATCGAGATCCAGATTCTGGGCGACAGCCACGGCAATGTGGTGTACCTGAACGAGCGGGAATGCTCCATCCAGCGCCGCCACCAAAAGGTGATCGAAGAGGCGCCATCGCCCTTCATCAGCGATGCCACCCGCAAGGCCATGGGCGAGCAGGCCGTGGCGCTGGCCAAGGCGGTGCAGTACCAAAGCGCTGGCACGGTGGAGTTTGTCGTTGGCAAGGACCAGGACTTTTACTTTCTGGAGATGAACACCCGCTTGCAGGTGGAGCACCCGGTGACCGAGTGCATCACCGGGCTGGACCTGGTCGAGCAGATGATCCGAGTGGCCGCTGGCGAGAAGCTGGCCTTCACCCAGGCCGATGTCAAGCGCGATGGCTGGGCGATCGAATGCCGCATCAATGCCGAAGACCCGTTCCGCAACTTCCTGCCATCCACCGGCCGCCTGGTGCGCTTTGAGCCGCCCAAGCAGACCATGTGGCAAGCCGATACCGCGCATTTGCAGGGCGTGCGCGTGGATACCGGTGTGTACGAGGGCGGCGAGATCCCCATGTACTACGACTCGATGATTGCCAAGCTGATCGTGCACGGCAAGGACCGCAAGGAAGCCATTGCCAAGATGCGCGAGGCGCTCAACGGCTTTGCGATCCGGGGCATCAGCTCCAACATCCCGTTCCAGGCAGCGCTGCTGGCCCATCCCCAATTTGTCTCGGGCCAGTTCAACACCGGCTTTATTGCCGAGCATTACGGCCAGGGCTTCCATGCCGAGGACGTGCCGCACGAGGACACCGATTTTCTGGTGGCGCTGGCCATGTTCCGCAACCGCCGCTACCGCGCGCGCGCTTCCACCATCAGCGGCCAGATGCTGGGCCACCAGCTGCGTGTGGGCCACAGCTACACGGCAGTGGTGCTGGGCGCCGAAGGCCAGCACAGTTTTGTGGCGGCCGAGGTGACCGATTTCGACGACGAAGCCCGCGTCTGCAAGGTCAGCATTGGTGACAAGATCTACCAGTTCAGCAGCGAAGCGCTGCTGCGTGATGTCGTCACCCACGGCAGCTGCAACGGCCAGCCCTTTACTGCACAGATCGAGCGCGGCACGGCCAAGAACCCGCTGGCCTTGCGCGTGATCCACAATGGCACGCAGCGCGACATTCTGGTGCTGTCGCAGCGCGGGGCCGAGCTGTACGAGCTGATGCCTTACAAGGCGCCCCCGGATCTGTCCAAGTTCCTGCTCTCGCCCATGCCCGGCCTCTTGGTGGATGTGGCGGTGCAGACAGGGCAGAAGGTGCAAGCGGGCGAGAAGCTGGCCGTGATCGAGGCCATGAAGATGGAAAATATTCTGTTTGCCACCCAAGACGGCGTGGTCAGCAAAGTCAGCGCCTCCAAAGGCAACTCACTGGCGGTGGACGATATCATTCTGGAATTTGAATGATCTGACTGCTTCGCCATGACGCAGACCCGCTGCCCGCAGCGGGTTTTTTTGTGGTGCCGTGTGGGTGTGACGAGAGGATCGGGAATGCTACGAGGTTTATTGGCGGCTGCCGCCCTGGTGCTGTTGGGGCTGGGCATCGTGCCCTTGGCGGCCGGGCACTTTCACCTGGGGGTGCTGGTGCCTGTGGGACTGGGTCTGGTGGGGGGCTACTTGGCCTGGCGCTGGGCCGCTGTGCAGGGCTGGTGCGCCGTCGCGCCTTGGCGGCGCTGGCTGTGGCGTGCTGCCTGGCTAGGGCTGCTGCTCTGGGTGATCAGCGTGGGCTGGCTCTGGCAGATGATCGCTGGCCTGGGGCAGACGCCCGCCGCCGTGCCGACCGTGGCCGCCATCGTGGTGCTGGGCAGTGGCACCGAAGATGGCAAACCCCGCCCGGCGCTGGCCATGCGGCTGGATACCGCTGCGCAGTTGGCCGCGTTGCAGCCCCAGGCGGTGCTGGCGGTGACGGGCGGCGTGGATTTTGGGCAGGACGAGAGCGAGGGCGCCATCATGGCGCGCTACCTGGCGCAGGTGCACGGCGTCGATCCCCAAACCATGGTGGTCGAAGAGCGCAGCACCAGCACGGTGCTGAACCTAGAATGGACGGGGCCGATGCTGCAAGCGCGGGGTGTGAACCTGGCGCAGCCCATTGCCATTGTCAGCAGTGATTTTCACCTGTGGCGTGCGCTGCAGATTGCCCGAAGCCAGGGTTTTAGCCAGCCGATTGGTGTAGCGGCACCCACGCCACTGCTCACCCGCTTCAACGTGTGGCTGCGCGAGTACTTTGCGGTGGCCAGCAGCTGGGCGCTGGGGGAGTGGTAGTGGCCTAAAAAGGTAGTAGCCTAAAAGCGCTTAGCTGCTGGCACGCCGCACCAGGTGGTAGCCCAGATCCAGCCGAGGCTGGGCCACCGGCTGGCCTTGCACCAGCTGCAGCAGCATGGTGGCGGCCTGCGCGCCAATGGCGCTGCGGGGCGTGTGGATGGTGGTGAGGGGCGGCACCATCTGGGCGCTGCCAGGCAGGTCGTTAAAACCGGCAATCGCCATCTGCGCAGGTACCGACAGACCCAAGCGGTTGGCCGCCAGCAGGGCGCCCTGGGCCAGGTCGTCGTTGCAAAAGAACACGGCATCCACGCCACCACCTAGCTGCAGCACCTGCTCCAACAGCTGGGCGCCCAGCGCAAGCGATGAGCGCTCGGGGCTCAAAATCTCCAGCCCCGGATCAGCCAGGCCGGCTTGCTGCAAGGCCTGGCGGTAGCCCTGCAGGCGCTGCATGACCCGGGCATCAAGCTGCGCGCCGCAAAAAGCAATGCGGCGGTGGCCTTGGGCCAGCAGGTGCTCGGTCATCGCGGCGCCGGCATCCGCCTGGGAGAACCCAACGCTGTAGCGCGGTGCCGGCGGATGGCTTTCGGGGTGCAGCTCCATCAAATGCACGCAGGCCGTGCCACTGGCCGCCAGCAACTGGGCGCTGCCGGCGCTGCGCTCGTAGCCGGTCAGCATCAGCCCGGCAGGGCGCATGGGCAGGTAGGCACGCAGCAGCTGCTCTTCCTCGGCGGGGCTGTAGTGCGACACCCCAATCAGCAAGTGGTAGCCCGCCGCAAACAGCACCTTGTGGGCGGCTTCGATCAGATCGACAAACAAGGTGTTGCTCAGCAACGGCACGATGACCAGCACCTGGTTGCTCTTTTGCGATGCCAGCGCGCGTGCGGCCGGGTCGGGTACATAGCCCAGGCGCAATGCGGTCTGGCGCACCTTATCGGCCAGCGCAGGTGCCACCCGGCGCTCGCCACGCAGTGCGCGAGAGACGGTCATCGGGCTCACGCCGGCGGCGTCGGCCACATCTTGCAAGGTGATGCGCCCGCTTGCGCGTGAGCGGCGATGGGCAGGTTCTGGCACCGGTTCTGGCAAAGGGGCGGGAGAGGCAGATGGGGGCAGGGGCAAACGGGTCTCCTGGGGCGCTGCAGCAAATATCCGGTATGATAGCGCTATCCCATTCTCCATGGGCAGGAATGCCATGCCCCGTTGCTGCGGCAAAGCTGGGTCGTTGCATAAATGCATGCACGCCCGGCTTTAACAGTTTTATCGCAGGCAGTGCTTATTTTTTATCTATGCTGGATAGCGCTAACACAATGAACAAACCTTCTGTTGATTCTGCTGCTCGGCGGCCCCTGGCACTGGTGGTGATGGGGGTGTCGGGATGCGGCAAATCCAGCGCGGGCGCGGCGGTAGCCCAGTGCCTGGGCTGGCGTCTGGTGGAGGGCGACAGCTACCATGCCGCTGAAAGCGTCGCCAAGATGCAGGCCGGTATTGCGCTGACCGATGCGGACCGCGCAGGCTGGCTGCAGCGCCTGGCACAACTGCTGGCCGAGGCGGGGGAGGGTGATGGCGTGGTGCTGACCTGCTCGGCCCTCAAGCGCCAGTACCGGGAGCTGTTGCGTGCCGCCCAGCCACGGTTAGGTTTTGTGTTCCTGGATCTCCGCTACGACACGGCATTGGCACGGGTGCAGCAGCGCGCCGGCCATTTCTTCTCGCCTGAGCTGGTGGCTAACCAGTTTGCGACTTTGGAAGACCCGCGCGATGAGGCGCAGGTGTTCACGGTAGATGCGGATACCCCCATCGACGCCATTGCCGCACAGGTGCAGCAATGGTTGGCTGCGCAGCAGCCTTGAGCGGCCACAAAGCCTAGCGCCAGCGCTGCAAGTGGCTGCTGTGCTATAAAAATTACATAAAGAAAAGGGGTGCAACAGCCATGTCTGCGCGCCCCATTTGATGCAAAGGATTCCCCATGATGCAGATCCACCCGGTGGTTCAAGCGGTCACCGACCGCATCCGCGCCAAGAGCGCAGACACACGCAGCGCCTATTTGGCGCAGGTCGATGCGATGGCCCAGCGCCCGCCGCAGATGCGCTCCATGGGCTGCGCCAATATTGCGCACGCCGTGGCGGGCGTGCCGGCCAATGACAAGCTGCGCATTGTCGAGATCAAGGGCCCGAACGTGGGCATTGTGACGGCCTACAACGATGTGCTCTCAGCCCATGCGCCGCTGCAGCGCTACCCCGATATCTTGAAGGACGAGGCTCGCAAGCACGGCGCCACGGCGCAGGTGGCGGGCGGCGTGCCCGCCATGTGCGATGGGGTGACGCAGGGCATGCCGGGCATGGAGCTGAGCCTGTTCAGCCGCGATGCGATTGCGATGGGCACGGCCGTGGCGTTGACCCATGACACCTTCGATGCCGCGCTGATGCTGGGGGTGTGCGACAAGATCGTGCCTGGTCTGTTGATCGGCGCCTTGCATTTTGGCCATCTGCCGATGGTGTTTGTGCCGGCCGGGCCGATGACCTCGGGCCTGTCCAACAACGACAAGGCCAAGGTGCGCGAGCTGGCCGCACAAGGCCTGGTTGGCCGCGAAAAGCTGCTGGAGGCCGAGATGGCCGCCTACCACGATGCGGGCACCTGCACCTTCTACGGCACGGCCAACAGCAACCAGATGCTGCTTGAAGCCATGGGCCTGCACGTGCCAGGCAATGCCTTTATCAACCCGGAAGATGGTGCACGCGAGCTGCTCACCCGCGAGGCCATGCGCACGGTGCTGGACATCACCGCGGGCAAGCGTTTTGCGCCGATTGGCCGGGTGGTGGATGAGCGCTGCATTGTCAACGCCATGGTGGCCTTGCTGGCAACGGGCGGCTCGACCAACCACTTGATCCACTGGGTGGCCGTGGCGCGCGCTGCGGGCATCGCCATTGACTGGAATGATTTTGAGCAGCTGTCCTCGGTCGTGCCCTTGCTCGCTCGCGTCTACCCCAATGGCGCTGCCGATGTGAACCAGTTCCAGGCCGCAGGCGGCCCCGGCTACGTGATTGGCCAGCTGTTGGCTGCAGGGCTGATGCACGGCGATGTGCTGACGGTGCGGGCAGGGGGCCTAGCGGCCTATGCCAGTGTGCCGCGTGTGGAAGCGGGCCAACTGGTCTGGCAAGCGGCCACCGAATCCGGTGACGACAGCGTGCTGCGCCCGGTCAGCGCGCCTTTCAGCCCTACTGGCGGGCTCAAGCTGCTGACGGGCAACCTGGGGCGCAGCGTGATCAAGGTCAGCGCCGTACCCGCGGATCGCCATGTGCTGCGTGCCCCCGCCTGGGTGTTCGATTCGCAGGATGCGCTGCAGGAGGCTTTTAAATCTGGCGCGCTGGAGCAGGCTTGCCAGACCAATGGGTACAACGGCGTGGTCTGCGTGGTGCGCTGGCAGGGGCCGCGTGCCAACGGCATGCCGGAGCTGCACAAGCTCACCCCACCGTTGGCGGTGCTGCAGGGCAAGGGCTACCAGGTGGCCTTGGTGACGGACGGCCGCATGAGCGGTGCCTCCGGCAAGGTGCCGGCTGCCATCCATGTGTCGCCAGAAGCTCTGGCGGGAGGCCCTCTGGCCAAAATTGAGAGCGGTGACCTGGTGTTGTTGGACGCTGAAACCGGTATCATGCAGGCCGAGGTGGATAGCGCCGTCTGGGAGGCGCGTCCGCTGGCCACGATACCGGCCGAGCAGCTGCGCGCCAATGGCCGTGGCCTGGGCCGAGAACTGTTTGCCGGATTCCGGCGCAATGCGCTGAGCGCAGAAGAAGGAGCCTGCACATGGCTGAGCAACTGACCGCCTTATCCATCATGCAAGACGCACCGGTGATTCCGGTGATCGTGCTGCGCGACGTCAACCACGCGGTGTCCATGGCCAAGGCCCTGGTCGCTGGCGGCATCCGGGTGCTGGAAGTGACCCTGCGCACCCCCCAGGGTCTGGCCTCGATCGAGGCCATCGCCAAGTCGGTGCCCGAAGCGATTGTGGGCGCAGGCACGGTGCGCAACCCGGCCGATGCGCGTGCGGCGGCCGCTGCCGGTGCGCGTTTTGCGGTCAGCCCGGGCTACACCACGAGCGTGGGCGAGGCCTGCCGTGAAGCTCGCTTGCCGCTGCTGCCCGGCGTGGCGACCAGCAGCGAAATCATGCAGGCCCAGCAAGACGGCTTCAATGAGCTCAAGTTCTTCCCCGCACTGCAAGCAGGCGGCATCAACATGCTCAAGGCCTGGCAAGGTCCCTTCGCCGAAGTGCGCTTTTGCCCCACCGGCGGTATCACGCCGACCAATGCGCCAGAGTTTTTGGCACTGAAGAATGTGGTGTGCGTGGGTGGATCCTGGCTGGTGCCCACCGACACCCTGGAGCGTGGCGACTGGGAGCACATCACCTTGCTGGCGCGTGAGGCCGCTGCCTTGCCCCGCAAAAGCGTATAACGCCCGGGTCAGTTAGCAAAGCGGCCCCAAAAAGCAAAAGGGCAGAGGCCGTTACGCGGCTTCTGCCCAAGACGCGCGAGGCGCCAGAGGTACCAAGGATTCAAAGGGCCAATGGCCGGTCATGCGGGATCCATCAACAGGCGTTTTGGCTTGCGCCTGGCACGCTGTTGTTCGGCAAGGCAGCCGGTCATCCAGGCAGGGCCCAGGCCTGCAGGTCTGCCTGGATCCGCACCAGAAGCCTTATTTTTTCGGCCGGGCCTGATCGGTTTGCGCATAGCCGGGCGACTCTTCGCTCCAGGCTTTGTACCTGCCCGAGTCAGGCTGGAATTGTTGGCCGGGGAACAGGGTGCGCTCAATGTCGCGCAACACCGTCATGCCCACGCCATTGAGCTTGAGCAAGCGCTCCGGATAAGCCTCGACCACCTGGTCGACGGTGGTTATTGCATGCCTGCCAAGGCTATTGAGCGTTCTGCGGGATAGCCGTTTGTTTAAGAGCAGTTCAGTGGCCATGGGATCTTCAATCTATATAACAGGGCAGCGATGTCTGTCCCTGGAACGAAGATAGGGCTTGCAAGCCTGCCAAGTCGCCCTCAGCCGGCTTGCTACGCCCCGCGCTCACGGGGACAAAGGTGGATACAAATCATGCGTAATCGCATTTGTTATTCATTGATTCTATCATCATATATGTAATATGTATTTGAAGTCTGGCTGAATTG
Organism: Comamonas sp. BIGb0152; assembly: GCF_024809975.1. Lineage (GTDB taxonomy): Bacteria > Pseudomonadota > Gammaproteobacteria > Burkholderiales > Burkholderiaceae_C > Comamonas. The sequence goes on along the minus strand of NZ_JANUDY010000002.1, from coordinate 637,392 downwards.
GTGTCGCCCAATAGCCATTCCGAGGAAATCAATGTAATAAAATGTATTTGAATGCCGCCGGGTTTCCCGTGCTGGGCTGCACCCAGGCTGTGTTTTCTCTCACTGCCATTCTCGTATTAAAAGCAGGTATTTTCGGATCCCGAGCGTCGCCTAGTTGCGTGGTCTGCAATGAAATCGGTTTCTTAAGAGCTGAGAACGCATTGACGTCTTTGTTTTAGGCTGCAGCAGTTCAATAAACCGTTTGATTTATTACATTGGCCTATCAGCTTATGTAACCCATAAAAACGGTTAAAGTAAGATTTTCATTGCCAAAAAATACCCAATACCTGCTGGCAGTTGTCGCCAAAGCCATCTCTTCGCCCGGTTATGCCCACCCGTAAAGCTTCGTCGCTGACGATCACCTTGATTTTGCCTTTTGTGATGCTGATTGCATTGCTTACGGGTGTGCTGGGGGTGCTGTGGTATTGGACGGGGAGCAAGACGGTGTCCATGCTGTCCAAGCAACTGATGGTGGAAATGGCCGAGCGCATTGGGCAGGCGGTTGACCGGCATATCTTCAGCTCGCGCTCCATCATCGAAGCCAGCTTTCCCCGGGGTTTGCCAGCACCTGCGCGCATTGAAGATGACCTGCCTGCACTGCGCAGCCGCTTGTGGGCGGCGACATCGCTTACGCAGCGCCAGGGCGACTACGTCTATTACGGCAATAGCCTGGGCCAAGGCCTGGGGCTGCTGCGCAGCAACGAAACCCAGGCAGAGTTGCGCATCAAACTGCACGCCCAGGAGGTGCGCAGCATCTACCTGCTGCCGGGCATCCGGGCCGAGCCGCTCTTTTTGCACAAGGAAAACAATCTTTTCGATCCGCGCACGCGTCCCTGGTACCGCATGGCCCAGCAGGCGCCGGGACATATCTGGACGCCGGTGTACATCGACTTCAATGCCAAGGACCTGGTGATGACCCTGGCACGCCATGTTCTGGGAGAAGACGGCAAGGTCGCCGGTGTGGTGGCCACCGATGTGTTGTTGAACCAGTTGCGGCTGTTTGTCGATGGCCTGCATCTGGCAGAGGGTGCGCAGGCCTTCATCATGGAGCCCAACGGTGACCTGGTTGCCGCCACCGGCATGGACAACATCCGTGCACAGGCGAACCAGCAACCTAGCCGCGTGAATGCAGCCAGCGCCGGCAATCCCTTGATGGAGATCACCTACCAAAAGCTCAGGCACGAGTTTTCTGAATCGAACGAAGTGGCCCGGACGGCGCTGATTTTTGATGCCGAAGACCAGGCCATCGAGGTGGCCTACCTGCGCGTGACCGATGATGCCGGCCTCAACTGGCTGGCCGTGGTGGCGGTGCCGCACCAGCAGATGCTGGCCGGCATTCGCGCGCATGTGGTGCTGGTGATTGCCTTGGGTCTGCTGGCTCTGGGTGCGGCGCTGGCTTTGGGCCTGCACATCTTTGGTGGCCTGGCCAAAGACATGCGCTCGCTCACCTATGCCGTGCGCAGGGTGGGCCAGGGTGAGATCGATGTGCCCATTGGCGTGGAGCGCAATGATGAGATTGGCGAGCTGGCCAACAATGTCCACCACATGCGGCACCGGTTGTTTACCGATGCCCTCACAGGTGCCGCCAACCGCAGTGCGCTCAACCATATTCTGGAGACCTTGACCCGCCCTGGTGCGGCCAAGCCGGCCGTATTCGCGATTTTGTTCATCGACCTCAACCAGTTCAAGCCACTGAACGACCGCTGGGGCCATGAGAACGGCGATATGGCGCTGATCGAGGTGGTGCAGCGTTTGAAAGAGGTACTGCGCAGCAACGATGTGTTAATCCGCTTGGGCGGGGATGAGTTTGTCGCCGTGCTGCAGGGCATCTCCAGCCAAGAGCAGCTGGAGGTCGTGCAGGCCAAGATCCGTGAAGTGCTGGCCCCCGCCTTGACCAGCCTGAAGGGGCTGCCTGAAGGGGAGTTGGTCCACCTGGGCGCTTCGATCGGTCAGGCCATCTATCCGGTCGATGGCGCAGATCCGCAAAGCCTGCTCAAGCATGCCGATCTGGACATGTACAAGAACAAGCAGCAAGGCGGCGACGGCCGCTGACCGAGGGCCGCAAGGCGCAGGCAAAAAAGCCAGGCGAAGGCCTGGCTGCTTGGGTGCTGAAAACCGGCGCTCAGGGGCTTAGCGCAAACCGCCACCCGTGCCGCTTTCTGCGCGCTGGATCAATTCAATCTTGTAACCATCGGGGTCCGTCACAAAGGCGATCACGGTGGTGCCGCCTTTGACGGGGCCGGCCTCGCGGGTGACATTGCCGCCATTGGCCTTGATCTTCTCGCAAGCGGCATAGGCATCGGGCACGCCCAGGGCGATATGGCCATAGGCGTTGCCCATGTCGTAGCTCTCAGTGCCCCAGTTGTAGGTCAGCTCGATCTCAGCCTGGCCGGGGTTGCCGTCTTCATAGCCCACAAAAGCCAGCGAATACTTGTACTCGGGGTTTTCCGAGGTGCGCAGCAGGCGCATGCCCAGCACCTGGGTGTAGAAATCGATGGAGCGCTGGAGGTTGCCAACGCGCAGCATGGTGTGCAAAAGACGCATGGGGTTTTCTTTCTTGTAAAGGCAGCGGCAGCGCAGGGCTGCCGCAAGGAAGAAGGCCGACCTTCAGGGGCCAGCCAGAGCCATCCGAGTGTAGCGCCGCACAGTGGCGGGCTGCAGCCCACAAAGCACAACCCCTGCACGGGGCAGGGGTTGCAAGTACAAACGAGGTGGCGAGAATTACTCGACCTTGGCCTTTTCACGCAGCTCTTGCTGGTACTTCTGGATTTGTTGCTGGCGCAGTTGCTGCTCGATCTGGGGCTTGACTTCCTCGAACTTGGGCAGCTGTGCTTCGCGCACATCGTCCACGCGGATGATGTGGTAGCCGAACTGGGTCTTGACGGGGGTGTCCGTCATCTGGCCCTTCTTCAGCTTGGTCATGGCTTCGGAGAACTCAGGCACGTAGTTGGCTGCGTTGCCCCAGTCCAGATCGCCACCGCGCTGGCCCGATCCTGGATCCTTGGATTCCTTCTTGGCCAGGTCTTCGAACTTGGCACCCTTCTTGATTTGGGCGATCAGGGCCTTGGCCTTGTCTTCGCTGTCCACCAAGATGTGGAAGGTATGGTATTCCTTGCCCTTGTTGGTCGCGACAAACTTGTCGTACTCCGCCTTGGCAGCGGCGTCAGAGATGGGGTGGGCCTTTTCATAGGCGGCAAACAGCTCCTGGGTCAGGATGCCTTGGCGCGCCAGCTCGACTTGGCCCTTGAAGGAGTCGGTTGCATCCAGGCCCTGGGCCTTGGCGGCCTGGGCGTAGATTTCACGCTCAATGATGGCTTCCTTGATCTGGCCTTCTTGATCGGCGCTCACAGGGCGACCGCTGCGCTCCATTTGTTCCTTGAAGGTCTGCAGCAGCGACGAAGGCACGGGCTTGCCATTGACGATGCCAATGTTCTGGGCCACTGCGGGCAGCGCAGCTGAGCCAAGCAGCGCAGCTGCAACCAGACCGGACAAGAGCTGTTTTTTCATGCGAAATCCAAATCGTTTATCTGTAAAGGAAATATACACCAGTGATTTCATTGTTTTGGCGTATTGAGGACTTCAATGGCAAGGGCATGTAAACCCGCGTCAATGAATGCTTGGAGCGCATCATACACAAGGCGATGCTGGCCAATGCGTGATGTGCCGGTAAATAAGGGTGAAGCGATGCGCAGCCGAAAATGGGTGCCAAAACCGGTGCCGTTCGCGCCTACATGGCCCGCGTGCAGGCCGCTTTCATCGATCACTTCCAGTTGGGTGGGCGAGAGCTTGTCGCGCAGCGCAGCCTCAATGGCGGCGGCGGTAATGTCCTGGGGGTGCATAAGAGATAAGGAGAAAGTAGCGCTGGCGGGGTAGGGCCTTGCAGGGGTGCAGCAGGATCGCTGCACGCCAGGCCATCCGGGCTTCAGGGTTGGTCTTCGGGGCTTTGCTGGATATGGCGGCTGAGGTACATGGCCTGGCCGATGACAAACACCAGCATCAGGCCCAGGCCGCCGAACATCTTGAAAGTGACCCAGGTATCCAGGTCGTACTTGTAGGCCACCCAGATATTGACAATGCCCATGATCGTGAAAAAGAGCGCCCAGCTGTAGTTCACGGTGTTCCAGACTGCTTGTGGCAGCTGCACCTGCGACGACATCAGCTTTTGCATCAGGTTTTTATTGAAAAGCCACTGACCGCCCAACAAAACCACCGCCATCACCCAATACAGCACCGTGGGTTTCCACTTGATAAAGGACTCATCGTGAAAGAGCAGGGTGGCGCCACCAAACACCACGATCACGCCCAGGCTGATCCACTGCATGGGCTCGACCTTGCCGACTTTGAAACGCAGGTAAGCGATCTGGGCAATGGTCGCAGCAATGGCGACCCCGGTGGCCACGAACACGCCCCAGACCTTGAATGCCGCGAAAAACAGCAGGATGGGGAAAAAATCAATCAAAAATTTCATATCAGGCGATGCGGGCTGTGCGTGGCGCGGCTAAAAAGCAGGCGCGCTGTGCGGACAAGAAAGCAGGGCTTTGGGTGCTTGTGTTTCGTTGAGTAGGGCGTCTGCAGGCAAGTTGCCAATGATACGCGAGCTATTTTGGCGCCAGCTTAAGCCGGGCTGAAGCTTCCGCCCCGGTTTGCCGGGGTGTCAGAGCACCAGCCGCTGCCAAAGTTCCACACGGCGTCACACAGAGCCATCGGCGCCAGGTGTGCCCCGGTCTTATTCCGGCTTTTCAAAGTCCAGCGCGGCCGAGTTCATGCAGTAGCGCAGGCCCGTGGGCTGGGGGCCATCGGGAAACACATGGCCCAGGTGGGCGCCACACTGGGCGCAGACCGTCTCCACCCGCACCATGCCATGGCTGCGGTCCACATTTTCCTGGATCGCGCCGGGGATGGCTTCGGAGAAGCTGGGCCAGCCGCAACCGGCATCGAACTTGGTATCGCTGTCAAACAGCTTGGCGCCGCAGCAGATGCAGTGGTAGCTGCCATCGGCCCAGTGCGCCTCGTACTTGCCGGTAAAGGGGCGCTCGGTAGCCGCATGGCGGGTGACCTGGAAAGCCACCGATTCGGCTTGCTTGGATGCGAGTTCGGCCTGCCATTGGGCATCCGATTTTTGAACGGGAAAGCTCATGATGAACAGCTGATTTCAATGTGTTGCGCCCAGTCGGGCGGGAGGGCGGCCAGGTCTTCGCAGCCGGGATGCTCTGCATATGGTGTTGCCAGCACGGTTTGCAAGCGCTGAAACGGTGTCCAATTGCCCTGCTGCGCCGCAGTAATGGCCTCCTGGCCCAGATGGTTGCGCAGCACATAGCGCGGATTGGCGGCAAACATGCGCGCGGCGGTGGCGGCTGCATCGCCGGGCTGCAGCAGCGCTTGGTACTGCGCGCGCCAGGTTTCAAAGCCAGCGTCGCCATGGAACCAATGCGCCAGCGCAGGCAGGCTGTCATCGGCCACCGCTTGGGAAAGCGCACGCCAGAACAGGCTGTAGTCCGTGCGGTGCTGCTGCATCAGCGCCAGCAAGGGGTTGACCACAGCGGCCACCGCCTCGGGCGCGGTGCTGCGGGCAGGGTCCAGCCCCAGCTTGGCGCCCAGCGCGCGCTGCATGGCCGGCTCCAGCGCGGTCTTGTAGCGCTCCAAAGCCGCCAAGGTGGTCGCTTCGTCTTCGATCAGCGGTAGCAGCGCCTGGCCCAGGCAAAACAGGTTCCAGTAAGCCACTTGCGGTTGGCGCGCAAAGGCGTAGCGGCCGCCGGTATCGCTGTGGTTGCAGATATGGTTGGCGTCGTAGTGGTCCAGGAACTGGAAGGGGCCGTAGTCAATGGTCAGGCCCAGAATGCTCATGTTGTCGGTGTTCATCACGCCATGGCAAAAGCCATGCGCTTGCCACAGCGCAATCATGCGCGCCGTGCGCTCCGCCACTTCACCCAGCAGCGCGGCATAGCGCTGTGCCGAACCGCTGGCATGCGCGGCCGCTTGCGGGAGGTAGCGCTCGGCCACATAGTCGGCCAGGCGGCGCAGGCTGCCGATGTCATCCCTGGCTGCGAAATGCTCAAAATGCCCAAAACGCACAAAGCTGGGCGCCACGCGGGCCACCACGGCCGCCGTCTCTACCGTCTCGCGGTAAATAGGCTGGGGGGAGGTGACCAGAGACAGCGCGCGCGTGGTGGGCACGCCCAGGCCATGCATGGCTTCGCTGCACAGGTACTCGCGGATGGAAGAGCGCAACACTGCGCGGCCATCGCCCATGCGGGAATAGGGCGTTTTGCCCGCGCCTTTGAGCTGCAGCTCCTGGCCCTGGGCGGCTGCATCGGCACTGACCTCGCCCAGCAAGATGGCCCGGCCATCGCCTAACTGGCCGGCCCAGTGGCCAAACTGGTGGCCGCTGTAGACGCTGGCCAGCGCGTCCATGCCTGGCAGCAGCGCATTGCCGCCCAGCACCTGCGTGGCTTCGCTGCTCGCCAGCCAGTCGGGGCGCAGGCCCATGTCCTGGGCCAGCGCATCATTGCCTGCCTGCATGGCCAACTCCGGCATGGGCGTGGGTTGCAGACGGGTGTAGAAGACGGGCGGCAGGCTGGCAAAGCCGTTGTGCCATTGGCTGCCTGGCTGCAGCGCAGCCTTGGCCGAAGAGGGGGCGGGGGGGGATGACAGGCTGGAATCCATGCAGAGATTGTCTGCCTACCGGCTTTTCCCAGGTGGGGTTGTGTCTATACCGCCGCTGCCGCGCCGCAACATTATTTGACCCTGCTCTGGGCCCATAACCGCAATGGCCGGCGCTTTTGTCGGTGGTGGGCCGGGAGGGCACGTTATTATGTCGGCCTGAGTTCTACCGCTTTGTTCAATAGAAGACATCACAAAGCCGCTGGCAGCTGCGCGGATACCGGGGTTTGCCGCTGGCTGCGGCCTGCCCCGACGGTGATACCGCCAGGCAAGGCATAGCGGCCCACCCAAGAGAAAACGAGCACCGTGCGCCTCAATTCCATCAAGCTTGCTGGCTTCAAGTCCTTTGCGGAGCCCACCAACTTCATGCTTCCAGGTCAGCTGGTTGGCGTGGTTGGTCCCAATGGCTGCGGCAAGTCCAACATCATGGATGCGGTGCGCTGGGTGCTGGGCGAGTCCAAGGCCAGCGAGCTGCGTGGCGAGTCCATGCAGGACGTCATCTTCAACGGCACCACCCACCGCAAGCCGGCCAGCCGCTCCAGTGTGGAGCTGGTGTTTGACAACAGCGACCACCGCGCTGGCGGCCAGTGGAGCCAGTACACCGAGATTGCCGTCAAGCGCGTGCTCACGCGCGACGGCAGCAGCAGCTACTTCATCAACAACCTGCCGGTGCGCCGGCGCGATGTGCAGGACGTGTTTCTGGGCACAGGCCTGGGCCCGCGTGCCTACGCCATCATCGGCCAGGGCACCATCAGCCGCATCATCGAGTCGCGCCCCGAAGAGCTGCGCCTGTTCCTGGAAGAGGCCGCCGGCGTCTCCAAGTACAAGGAGCGCCGCCGCGAGACCGAAAACCGCCTCAACGACACGCGCGAGAACCTGACCCGGGTCGAAGACATCTTGCGCGAGTTGAATGCCAACCTCGACAAGCTGGAAAAGCAGGCGGAGGTGGCCGCCAAGTACAACGCGCTCAACGCCAGCGCCACCTTGAAGCAGCACCAGCTGTGGTTCTTGAAGCGCAGCGACGCCGAGCAAGAGCAGGAAAAGGTGCGCATCGATGGCCTCAAGGCCGTGAACGACCTGGAGTCGCGCCTGGCCGATCTGCGCCACGTCGAAGCCGATCTGGAGACCATTCGCCAGTCGCACTATGCAGCGGGCGATATCGTCAACCAGGCACAGGGCAAGCTCTACGAGGCCACCGCCGAAGTCGGCCGGCTTGAAGCCGAGATCCGCTATGTCGTCGAAGGCCGCCAGCGCGTCGAAAACCGCCTGGTGCAACTGGCTGAGCAGATCGCGCAGTGGACCATCCGCAAAGACGAATCCGAGGGCGAGCTGGAAAATCTCGCTGGCCAGGGCATGGACGCCGAAGAGCGCGCCGAGACACTGGCCGCCCAGCTCGAAGAGCAAAACCTGCAGCTGCCCGATATGGAAGAGGCACTGCGCCAGGCCCAGCAGCGCGCTAATGAGCAGCGCAGCTCCGTCACCCAGGTGCAGCAGCAGATCCAGGTGCTGGCCGCAGAGCAGCGCAGCTTGAACGAGCAAAGCCGGGGCCTGGAAGTGCGCAGCGAGCGTTTGCGCGGTGACCGCAATGCCATGGCCGCCCCCGACGAAACCCGTTTGCTCAATCTGCAGCAGCAAAACGAGGAAGCCGCCGAGGCCGCCGAAATTGCCGAAGCGCGCTTGATGGAGCTGCAAGACAGCGTGCCGCAGCTCGATGACACCCGGCGCAGCAAGCAGCAGCAAGTCAACCAGGAAGGCGCCAAGCAGGCCGAGCTGGCCGCACGGCTGGAGGCGCTCAAGGCGCTGCAGGAAAAGGTCAAAACCGACGGCAAGCTCCAGCCCTGGCTGGCCAAGCATGGGCTCGATGGCCTGCAAGGTTTGTGGAGCCGTATTCAGGTGGAATCCGGCTGGGAAAACGCGCTGGAAGCCGCTTTGCGTGAGCGCCTGGCGGCATTGGAAGTCAGCCGCCTGGACATGGTGCGCGGCTTTTTGGGCGCCGGCGCCCAGGATGCACCGCCTGCCCGCCTGGCTTTCTACAGCGTGCCCCAAGCGCCTGGTACTGCCCCTGCTGGCCAGATGGCGCAGCTCTCGGATTTGCTGCGTGTGCACGATGCAGGCCTGCGCGCGGTGCTGGTCGACTGGCTTTGCGGCTGCTACACCTGCCCCAGCCTGGATGAGGCGCTGGCCCAGCGCAGCCGCCTGCAGCCCGGTGAAGCCATTTTTGTGCCCACGGGCCACTCCGTCAGCCTGCACAGCGTCAGCTTTTATGCCCAGGATTCCGAGCAATCGGGCATGCTGGCCCGGGCACAGGAAATCGAGCACCTGGAAAAGGAACTGCGTGCCCAGTCGCTGATTGGTGAAGAGGCGCGCAATGCCTTGGTACGCGCCGAGAGCGCCTACGCCGATGCCTCGCAGCGCCTGGTCGCCGTGCGCGCCGAGGCCGCACAAACCCGCAACCGCGCCCATGAGCTGCAGGTCGAGACTTTGCGGCTCACCCAGCTGGCCGAACAGGCCCGGGCCCGCACGGCGCAAATTGATTCCGACCTGGGCGAGGTGGTGCAGCAGCTCGAAGAGATCCAGGAGCGGCGCATTGCGGCCGAGGCCCGTTTTGAAGAGCTGGACATGCAACTGGCCGACAGCCAGGAGCAGCATGCCCAGTTCGACGAGAAGGTGTATGACGCCGAGCGCAAACTGGCCAACGCCCGCGAGCAACTGCGTGCGCTGGAGCGCCAGTCGCAGGAAGCGGTATTTGGCCAGCGCAGCATGGAGGCGCGTCGTGCTGAGCTCAACCGCACCATGGAGACCGCGTTGCAGCAGGCCAAGGCCCTGGGCGATGAGCAGCTGCGCGCGCAAGAAGAGCAAAAGCGCCTCAACGACGCCGCTGCGCAAGGTGGCTTGCAAGATGCGCTGAACCTGAAGATGGAGCGCGAGAAAGACCTGGCCGCGCGCCGCAGCGAATACGACGATCTGACAGCCCGTCTGCGCAGCAGCGATGAGCGCCGCCAGCAGTTTGAGCGCGAGCTGCAGCCGCTGCGCGACCGGATCACCGATTTCAAGCTCAAGGAGCAAGCGGCCCAGCTGGGGCTGGAGCAGTACACCACCTTGCTGGAAGAGGCGCAGGCCGATCTGGACGCCATTGCCGCTTCGGTCAAGGATGGCCAGGTGCGGCTGACGGGCCTGCAAAGCGAGATCGACCGCCTGCACCGCGAGATTGACGCGCTGGGCGCCGTCAACCTGGCCGCGCTCGATGAGCTGAACCATGCCCGCGAGCGCAAGACCTTCCTGGACTCGCAGATGGATGACCTGACCCAGGCCATGACCACCTTGGAGGACGCGATCAAGAAGATCGATGCCGAAACCCGGCAGTTGCTCTCGGGCACCTTCGATACCGTCAACACCCATTTTGGGCGCATGTTCCCCGAACTGTTTGGTGGGGGCCAGGCCAAGCTGATCATCACCGGCGACGAGATTCTGGACTCGGGTGTGCAGGTGATGGCCCAGCCGCCTGGCAAGAAGAACCAGACCATCCATTTGCTCTCGGGCGGTGAGAAAGCGCTGACCGCGATTGCGCTGGTGTTTGCGATCTTCCAGCTCAACCCGGCGCCGTTCTGTTTGCTCGACGAGGTGGATGCACCGCTGGACGATGCCAACACGGAGCGCTATGCCAAGCTGGTGGCCTCGATGAGCCGCAGCACACAGTTTCTCTTCATCAGCCACAACAAGATCGCCATGGAGATCGCCCAGCAACTGATTGGTGTGACAATGCAGGAGCAGGGCGTCTCGCGCATTGTGGCTGTGGATATGGAATCCGCCTTGTCGATGGCGGATTCGGCGTGATAGATTTTTAAAAACGAAGTCGTATGAGTAATTTTCAACTGGCGTTGGTGATCACCTTTGGTGTCATTCTGGTTTTGTACATCGCCTACAACACCTGGTCGGCGCGCCGCAACGAGCCCAAAAAACCCCGACCCGAAGAGCCCGGCCAGTCGGGTGAATCCTCTGAGATGCGCTACGAACCCGGCTTTGACGGCCGCGCTGCGTCGTCCGCCACCGGCGACCCGGTTTTTGATGCCCAATTGGGCGGTCATGGCAGTGGCGATGCCTTTGCAGCAGGCGCCACGGCGCGCAGCGGCAACCCCGGCACCTACCTGGGCGATCGCCAGCAAATCCTTGACCCACTGACCGATGCGATTGCGCCCATCCACACCGATGGCATCGTCTCGGGCAATGCCGCGATTGCCGCCATGCCCAGCAGTTTTCGCGCCGGCAACAAGGCTTTCAACATTGAGGGCCTGAACGACAGCAGCCAGACCTGGGAGCTGCCCCGCGCCGGTGCCCGCTATACCGCCTTCCAGGCTGGCGTGCAGCTGGCCAACCGCCACGGCCCAATGAACGAGATCGAGTTTTCCGAGTTCGTGACCAAGGTCCAGCAGTTTGCCGACAGCATTGGCGCGGCGCATGACGCGCCCGATATGCTGCAGGAGGTGGCCCGCGCACGCGAGCTCGATGCCTTTGCCAGCGAGCATGATGCCCAACTGGCCTTTATGCTGCGTGCCAAGCGCGCTTCCTGGAGCCCCGGTTATGTGGCCCAGGTGGCAGCCAAGCATGGCTTTGTGCCCGCTGGGCCCGGCCGCATGGTGATGCCTTCGGGCATCGAGCAGATGCCGGCCATTTTGGCGCTGACCTATGATGCCCAAGCCGCCCTGGCCGACGACCCAGAAGCCAGCGCCTTGCGCGATGTGCTGCTGAGCCTGGATGTGCCCCATGTCGCCCGCAGCGAAAAGCCGTTTGACAAGATGCGTACCGCTGCCGAGGCGCTGTGCGCCGAGATGGACGGTGTCATCTGCGACCAAAATGGCACGCCCTTGCCGATCATGGTGGTCGACCCCATTGCCCAGGATCTGGAGAACTTGTACGACCAGCTGGAGCAGCGCGATCTGGCCGCAGGCTCGCTGGCCGCCCGGCGTTTGTTCAGCTAAGCCTGTGCCGTTTCCCCCAAGGCTGCTTGCGCAGCCTTTTTTGCTTTATGCCCGCCGCTTTATAAGCCCAGACGCTGCGGCTTTGGCCGTATAGTCGCAGGCATCAGAGCCCGCAGAGCCCCGCGCTTTGCCAGATTTTCGGAGTCAAGCCGCATGGCTGAGAATATTGATCTTTTCGCGTCGCCCGCTGCTGGCGATGCCCCCCAAGACGCCGCTGCCCAAGTGCAGGCCCTGCGCGCGCAGCTGCTGCAGTGGGCGCATGAATACTATGTGCAGGATGCGCCTTCGGTGCCCGATGGCGAGTATGACCGGGTCTACCAGCAGCTCGAAGCGCTGGAGAAAGCCCATCCCGAGCTACACAGCCCCGACTCGCCCACCCAGCGCGTCATCGGCGCCATTCTGGATGGATTGACCCCGGTGCGCCATGCGGTGCCCATGCTCAGCATCCGCACCGAAACCGACAACGAGGCCAGCGGTGCGCAGGCTTTTGATGCCCGCATCCGCAAGGAGCTGGGGCTGGATGCCGCCGATCCTGCGGTGGAGTATGTGGCCGAGCCCAAATTCGATGGCCTGGCTATGAACCTGCGCTACGAAGGTGGTCGCCTGGTGCAGGCCACCACCCGGGGCGACGGCGAAGTCGGCGAGGACGTCACCCACAATATCCGCACCATCCGCCAGATACCGCTGCAGCTGCGCCAGGATGCAGGCGCGCCGCCGGTGCTGGAGGTGCGCGGCGAAGTCTATATGCGCCGCGATGATTTCGATGCCCTCAACCGCAAGCAGGAGGCCGCGGGCGGCAAGACCTTCGTCAACCCACGCAATGCCGCAGCCGGTGCCGTGCGCCAGCTCGACTCGAACATCACCGCCCAGCGTCCGCTGTCCTTTTTTGCCTATGGCGTGGGCGAGGTCACGCCGCCGGCCCAGGGCGGTGTGCAGTGGGACAGCCACTACGCCATGCTGATGCAGCTGCGCGCCTGGGGCTTTCCGGTGGCGCCCCAGGTCTGCGTCGCCAAGGGCGCTGCCGAGTTGGTGGCTTTCCACCAGCGCATGGGGGCCGAACGTGCCAACCTGGGTTATGAGATCGATGGTGTGGTCTATAAGGTCAACAGCCGTGCGCTGCAGCAGGAGCTGGGCTTTGTCAGCCGCGAACCGCGCTGGGCCGTGGCCCACAAGTACCCGGCTCAGGAGATGGTCACCCGGCTCGAGGGCATTGATGTGCAAGTCGGCCGTACCGGCAAGCTGACGCCGGTGGCACGGCTCGCGCCGGTATTTGTGGGCGGCGTGACCGTCACCAACGCCACCTTGTCCAATGTGTTCGACATCCGCAAGAAGGGCGTTCGCATCGGTGACGATGTCATCGTGCGCCGCGCGGGCGATGTGATCCCCGAAGTTGCGGGCAGGGTGCCGGGCGAACGGGCCCAGTATGTGCCCAACTTCTCAATGCCCCGCCAATGCCCGGTTTGCGGCAGCGATGTGGTGCGTGAAAAAGGCGAGGCCAACCACCGCTGCACCGGCGGCCTGTTTTGCGTGGCCCAGCGCAAAGAGGCCATCCTGCACTACGCGCACCGCCGCGCCCTGGATATTGAAGGCCTGGGCGACAAGCTGGTCGATCAGTTGGTCGACAGCGGCGTGATCCGCAGCCTGCCCGACCTCTACAAACTGGGCATTGCCACGCTCTCGGGTCTGGAGCGTATGGCGGAAAAGTCTGCCCAGAATGTGCTGGCCGCGCTGGAGGCCTCCAAGAAAACCAGCTTGGCGCGCTTTGTGTTCGGCTTGGGGATTCGCCATGTGGGCGAGTCCACCGCCAAGGACCTGGCCAAGCACTTCGGGGTGCTCGACGCCATCATGGACGCCTCAGTCGAGGACTTGCTGCAAGTCAATGACGTAGGGCCGGTGGTGGCCAACAGCCTGCACACCTTTTTTGCCCAGCCGCACAACCGCGAAGTGGTAGAGCAGCTGCGTGCTGCGGGTGTGCATTGGGACGAAGCCGTGCCCGCAGAAAAGCCCGCGCAGATTCTGGCCGGCATGACCGTGGTGCTCACCGGCACCTTGCCCACGATGGGGCGCGATGAGGCCAAGGACCTGCTCGAAGCCGCCGGCGCCAAGGTCTCCGGCTCGGTCAGCAAGAAGACCCACTACCTGGTGGCCGGTGCGGATGCCGGCAGCAAACTGACCAAAGCCCAAGAGCTGGGCGTGAGCGTTTTGGACGAAGCGGCCATGCTGCGGCTCTTGCAAAACGGTGCGCCTTGATGGGCTGCCATCGGCTGGTTCGGCAGGGCTGCTTAGCATAGGAGGGGTTGCTAGGGATAGGGGCTTTCTCTGACATCGGTAGGCAGCAGATGTCAATACGATGAAAAAGTCAGTGGCTGCCATCCTGCAGCCCTGCTTTTTTATGCAGAGGAGATGCCGTGAGCTATACCCTGAGACAAGTTCAGACCTTGCTGACCAAGCCAGAGTTGGAGCTGTTCCAAGCCAGCCGTGCGACTGTGATCAAGGATCTGACGGAGCGCCAGCTCAGCAGCAAGATCACCCGCGCCCGAACCTTGCGCGCCAAGTACCGTGATCTCTTCCAACGCCAGACGGTGAAAACCCAGAAGGGCCCGGCTGCGGCACGTCGGCCATCGGGCAATGACAACAGCCGCACGGAGGCCAAGGCCGAGGTCATGCAAGAAGTGCTGGGGCGTTTTGAGGAGAGCTTGGCCAAGGTGCAAGCTGCGGCCCTGAAGGCCGCTGCCAAACCTGCAGCTGCCAAGCCCGCAGCAGCGAAAGGCAGCAAGACAGCGGCGCTGAAGAGTGCTGCCAAAAAGCCGGCCGCCGCAGCGAAGAAAACCACCCCCGCAGCACCGCGCAAAGCAGCCACCAAACCGGCAAGCAAAGCGACACCTGCAGTCGCGACAAAAGCTGCCGCAGTGAAGAAAGCCGCAGGCGCCAGCAAGGCCGCCAAGGCTCCGGCCAAAAAAGCGGCGTCGTCCGCTGCTGCACCGGCCAAAGCGCGCAAAACCGCTGCTGGCACTGCCAAGGTGGGCGGCAACGCCGCTGCTGCGGCCCAAGGCGCCGTACCCACCCGCCAGCCTGCAGCGGCCAGCCGGGGCAATCCCATCAAGGCCCAGCCGGTGAACAAGAAAATCAAGGCCAGTGGCCAGTCCAAAACCCGGGCCGCCCAGGCCAAGCGCGACAGCCGCTGATCAGCCATCCAAAAAATGCCGTACCCGCTTGTTGCTGGGTACGGCATTTTTCATGGAGGGCCGGCGCTGAATAGGCCCAAGGCCTAGGCAAGCCTGGGCCTCAACCGGTTCAAGGCTTCTGTTTCTTGGGGCCTCCAGGGCTGGGTGCCGCTGCCGGTTGCTGGGCCTTGGTGTAGGCCTTGGCCATCATCTCGCGCAGCAGGGCTGAGCTGGACTGCTGCATGACCCGGTTGATGTCAGCCTGTTTGCTTTGCATCAGCTGCGCATGGGGCGATTGCGGGCCCTGGTTGAGCAGCGATTGCAGCTGTGCTTCGTTGAAGTTTTGCGCATAGGCGGTCGCCAGCTGGGTGTCCCAGCGCTTTTGGTAATCGGCGGCCACGGAGCGGGTTGCGGTGATCATTGCCTGGCCCGCTTGCTGCTGGCCCATTTTGTCGATCAGCGCCTGGTACTCCGGCGATTTGGCTGCAATCTGCAAACCCACCTGCGGCAGACTGTGGCCGAGCTTGTATTTCTCAACCAAGGCCAGTGCAATGTCTTGCAGCTTGGCGGCATGGGCAAAACCGGGCAGCAGGCTGCCGGTGGCGGCCAACGCCCAGCCGCAGAGCAGGCGACGGCGAACGGCGGAGGTGGTGGTGAAAGTGTTCATCATGGCTAGCGATCCGGTCAAGACGAGGTAGGCGCGGTAGAAGGCTTGGGCGTGACCAGCGGGCCCGCAGGAGCCTCCAGGTCGATGACATGGATGTCAAACACACCGCGCTTGCGGTCTTCAAAATAGCGCTCCAGCGTGACTTTGACCGTGCGGAAAGCGATCTCGTCCCAGGGGATCTCTGCCTCGCTGAACAGTCTGGCTTCCATGGTCTCCCAGCCCGGGTTGAATTCGGTGCTTTGGAGCTGGGCCAGGTAAAACAGATGCACCTGGCCGACATGCGGCACGTTCACCAGCGAAAAAAGCGGGCCCATCGTGATGTCGGCGCCGGCTTCCTCATCGGTCTCGCGCGCTGCGCCCTGGCCGGTGGTTTCATCCAACTCCATAAAGCCGGCAGGCAAGGTCCAGTAGCCCTTGCGCGGCTCGATATTGCGCAGGCACAGCAGCACTTTGTCGTCTAGGAAGGGGACGGTACCCACCACGTTCAGCGGGTTCTCGTAGTGCACCGTGTGGCAGGCAGGGCAGATGGCGCGGATCTTGGTGTCGCCATCATCGGGCAGGCGGTGCTCAACTTTGCTGCCGCAGCGGCGGCAAAAATCAACGGGGGCGCGAGAAGTCATGCGTTCTATTGTGCTTCATGGACGCTGTGCTGGCGGCCGTGGTCAAAAAAAAGCGCCACCGCAGCGGGTGGCGCGTTGCAGTGGTATTACACCAGTGCAATTTTCAAAGGGGGCAGTCCGGTCACGCCGCCTTCGAGCACATCGCCCTTGACCACGGCGGCCACGCCTTCGGGGGTGCCGGTGAAGATCAGGTCGCCCGCTTGCAGCTCCCAGGCTTGCGAGAGCACTTCGATGGTCTCGGCGATGTTCCAGATCAGCTTTTGCACATTGCTGTGTTGGCGTTCGGCGCCGTTGACCTGGAGCCAGATCTCGGCGTTGTTGATATCACCGGCCTGGGCGGCAGGCACCAAAGGTGCCATCGGGGCGCTGGCTTCAAAGGCCTTGCCAATTTCCCAGGGGCGTCCCTGCTTTTTCATCTCGTTTTGCAGGTCGCGTCGCGTCATGTCCAGGCCCACGGCATAGCCCCAGATGTGCGCGGCTGCGTCGGCAGCCGCGATGTTCTTGCCGCCCTTGCCGATGGCCACTACCAGCTCGATTTCATGGTGCAGGTTGCTCGTCAGGGTCGGGTAAGGGATCTGGCCGGTGCTGCCAGCAGCCACGGGCACAACCGCATCGGCAGGCTTCATGAAGAAAAAGGGCGCCTCGCGGCCGGTAAAGCCCATCTCTTTGGCATGATCTTCGTAGTTGCGGCCCACGCAGTAGACGCGGCGCACGGGGAACAGCTGGTCGCTGCCGAGGACAGGCACGCCGGTTGGCGAGGCTGGAGGGATGACGTATTGGCTCATGCTGGACTTTGGTTGGAGGCGGAGAAAACCGCCCGATTGAAGCGGTGTCAAAAATTATGCGGCAAAACAAACCGCTCTGCAGAATCCCCAGCCGCGCCCATGCTGGTCTTGGCATGCCAGATCGCTACCGCTGTCATGCGGGTGACTGGGTGGCCCGCGGCTACAGCGCCCTGCGTTATGCTCGGTCGCCATGAAGCTGCACAATTATTTCCGCTCCTCGGCGTCGTACCGGGTGCGCATCGCCATGCAGGCCAAGGGCCTGGCCTATGACTACCTGCCGGTGCACCTGGTCAAGGCCGAGCACCGCGCCCCGGCCTTTGCCAGCCATGTGGGCGATGCCCTGGTGCCGGCACTGGAGACCGATGACGGCCTGTGGCTGAACCAGTCGCTGGCGGTGATCGAGTGGCTGGACGAGGCCTACCCGCAAACGGTCTCCATGCTGCCCGGCAATGCACTGGCGCGTGCACGCATCCGTGCGCTGGCCTTGCAGGTGGCCTGTGAGATCCATCCGATTAACAACCTGCGGGTGCTGGCCTACCTGACGGCTGAGCTGGGCCACAGCGATGCCGAAAAAGCCCTGTGGTACCAGCACTGGTGCCGCACCGGCCTGGAGGCCTTTGAGCGCCAGCTGGTGCTGCTGGCTGCAGAGCGCCAGGCGCAGGGTCTGGCGCCCTCGCGCTTTTGCTGGGGCGATACCTTGACCATGGCCGACTGCGCCTTGGTGCCGCAGATCTTCAATGCCCAGCGCTTTAAGGTCAGTTTCGATGGCCTGCCGCTGACCATGGCGGCGTATGAGGCGGCGTTGGCGACCGATGCGGTGCAAAAGGCCCAACCTGCCGTCTGCCCGGATGCCCAGCCATGAGTGCGGCTGCACAATCCGCCTTCCCCAGCGACTGGCTGCTGCCGCAGTGGCCCACACCGCCGGGTGTGTTTGCGTTGTGCACCACCCGGGGTGGCGGCGCCAGTGAGGGCCTGTTTGGCGCCTCCAACCTGAGCTTTAATGTGGGCGATGTGCCGGGCCATGTACAGCACAACCGGCAGCTGCTTGCCCAGGCCATGCAGGCGCTGGAACTGCAGGCCGGGCATGGTGCGGACAAGGCCAGGCCACGCCAGCCGGTGTTTGTGCGCCAGGTGCATGGCAGCCATGTGCAGGTGCTGGGCGAGGGCGGAGGCCAGGAGCAGCCAGCGGATGCCAGTGTCAGCGATGTGCCCGGGCTGGGCTGCACCGTCATGGCGGCCGATTGCCTGCCAGTTCTGTTTTGCCACCAGCACCTGCCGGTGGTGGGTGCAGCTCACGCCGGTTGGCGCGGTTTGTTGGGGCAGGGTGGAACAGGGGTGCTGGAGAACTGCTTTGCCGCCTATGCGGAGCGCGTTCGCCAACAAGCGGGCCAGGCAAGCTTGAGCAATGCGCAGATTGCCACGCAGACTTTGGCCTGGCTGGGCCCTTGCATCAGCCAGCCGGCGTTTGAGGTGGGCGCCGAGGTGCAATCCGCTTTTGTGGGGCAAGACCCGGACTGTGCAAGCCTGTTTGCTGCTGGTAACCCGGGCAAGTTTTTTGCCAACCTGAGCGGCCTGGCCCGCCACCGGTTGCAGCGCAGCGGCATCCAGCAGCTGTATGGCAACGATGGCAGCCAAGACTGGTGCACGGTGGCCAATGCGGCGCGATTTTTCTCGCACCGCCGCGATGGTGCCCCTGGGCTGCTGGGTGGAACAGGGCGCTTTGCCGCCTGCATCTGGATTGGCTAAGCAGACAAAAAGAATATAAACGTACTCATTTTGATAAAAATGCGTACTTTATGAATCTTTTTGGTAAAAGAAATGCTGCTTAATATACTCTTTGTGATTGAAAAGAGTAGAATGGGTAACATGACTAGCTCTTTAATCGCCACCTTGGTGGCAACACGCAAAGCCCAGCAACTGACCCAGGCCCAATTGGCCGAGCAAGCCGGGCTCTCGCGCATGGCGGTGCAGCGCACCGAGACCGGTGATGTGGATCCGCGCTACTCGACCGTGGCTGAAATGGCCCGTGTGCTGGGGCTGGAGTTGGTGGCAGTGCCCGCCGATCTGCTGCCCGCACTGCAGGCCTTTATCCAGTCGGGCGGTAAATATCTGGGCCAGCCCACCGGCGCCGATGCCCCGCTGTCGGTGGTGGATAGGCTGGCGGCGCCGACGCGCTGAGCACCACTGGATTCGGGCGATGCCATGAGCACATCCATCCGCTACTTGCGGCTCTACATGCACCAGCCTGCAAGCCTGGGTGGTGGGCGGCGGCCCATCGGCTACCTGTCGCAGTACGGCGATATCTTGCGTGTCTCGTTTGAAGACAGCTACATCGAGGATCCCAACCGGCCTGCGCTGTCGCTGAGCTACCAAGGCGCATCAGAGCCCGACACCCAGCGCATTTTGCGTGCGGCCCGCGATGCCCGGCTGGTGCGCACCGATGGCCGCTGGCCGGTGTACTTTCAGAACCTCTTGCCCGAAGGCCATAACCGCCAACGCCTGGCAGCCGAGCGGGGCTGCTCACCCGATGACGAGTTTGAGCTGCTGGCCGCTGCCGGCCATGACCTGATGGGCGGGCTGGAGGTGGAGCCCATGCCGCGCGACGAAGCCATCCCGGATGTGGTGCGCCACTGGCACACCTCCCAAGGGCTGGATGTGCTGGAGCCGGGCTTTGTGGAGTTTCCGGTGGCGGATGCGGCATCGTTGCCAGGCATTGTCACCAAGTTCAGTGCGGTGCAGGACGGCCGGCGCTACACGGTACGCCGCAAAGGTGCTGCGGGCAGCGTGATCCTCAAGCTTCCCAGCACCCAGCATCCCGACCTGGTGGCCAATGAATTCAGCTGCTACCAGCTATGCCAGGCTTTGGGGCTGACCACGGCTGACGTGCAGATCATCAGCCGCGCCCAAGCCGATTTGCCTGAGCACCTGCCTTTTGACGAGATTTTGGCCGTGCAGCGCTTTGACCACCTGCCCGATGGCAGCCGTGTGCATATGGAGGAGTTCAACCAGGCGCTGGGTTATGCGCCGCGCCACAAATATGGCAAAGGCCTGCAGCAGGACTGGCCCACCATGCTGCGCGTTCTCGACCGCTTGAGCCCGCAACCCGTGGCGGATACGCGCGAGTTTCTGGCGCGCACCGTGGCCGCCATTTTGATGGGCAATACCGATGCACACCTGAAGAACTGGGCGCTGGTCTACCCCGATGGGAGGCATCCGCGCCTAGCACCCGTTTATGACTGCGTTTGCGTGGCGGCGTTCTTTGAAGGATCGGCCGCGCAGCAGTATGCCGTTAACAAGGCCATCGACCGTACGATGCGGGCGCTGCGCTGGGACGATGTGGCCGCCTTGCTGAATGCCGCCGGTTTGTTGCGCGTACCCCGCCATATTGCCTTGCTCAAAGAGGTGGTGCGGCAGGCGCAGCACAGCTGGCCCAGCCTGTTAGCGCAGGCCCCTGCAGGCATGGCGGCGGTGGTGCAAGAGCGGCTGCGCGGTGGCGTGGCGCTTGCGGGCAGTTAGGGGGCCTCTGCAAAACTCTCTGCCATGGGCTGAACGCGGTCTCGGGCGATCCACATCCATCCCCTTTGGGCGAGGGTTTTGCAGCGCCTGCGTAGGCGCTTGCACATATTTCCTGGTCGGCTGTCGCTTGCAGGTCAGGGTTTGCCCCAGGGTTCCTTGCAAAAGCGTTATGCTCTCGGCTTGCTTGTTGCCGGAGCCTGTGCTGTGCTGCCCTTTGAAGTTGAAATTCCCTTTGTCAGCCACCTGGGCTTTCGCTTGCACCGCTGGGAAAACGGCGAGGCAGAGCTCCATTACCAAGCCCGGCCCGAGCACCTCAACAGCTTCGAAGTCACCCATGGCGGTGCGTCGATGACCTTGCTGGATGTGACCATGGCCCATGCCGCGCGCAGCGCCATCCCCGGCAGCGGGGCGGTGACCATAGAGATGAAGACCAGCTTTATGGCTCCGGCCAAAGGTGGCTTGGTGGCCAAGGGCAAGCTGCTCTCGCGCAGCAACCGCATGGCTTTTTGCGAAGCCTGGCTGTACGACGAGCAAGGTGTCTTGTGCAGCCATGCGACGGGCACCTTCAAGTACGTGATGCCCGAGGTGGTGCAGTCCTTGCAGGCCGCCAAAAAACAGATCAAGACCGACTGACCATCGGATCGGCCGGGTGGATAGACGGCGGGGCCACAGCCGTTTCCCAAGGTTCCTGATAGATGAACAGAACATGCCAAAGCCTTCTTCAACCGCAGACCAGCTGAGCTGGTCCTTCCAAACTTTTTCCGAACTGAGCCCGCAGCAGCTGTATGACTTGCTGCATGTGCGCTGCCAGGTCTTCATTGCAGAGCAGGTGGCGTTTCAGGACCTGGACTACAAGGACCAAAGCGGCTGGCACTTGTCGGGGCGTGATGCAGCCGGTGTATTGCAAGCCTATGTGCGTGTGCTGCCGCCGGGCCTGGCCTACGCGGAGCCATCCATTGGCCGCGTTGCCGTCATGCAGGCGGTGCGCGGCACGGGCGTGGGCTGGGAGCTGATGCGCCATGCCATGGCGGAGACGGACCGGCTCTGGCCAGGCTCTGCCATTCGCATCGGGGCCCAGGCCTATTTGCAGAAGTTCTATGAAGGCTGTGGTTTTGAAGTGGTCTCTGACCTCTACCTGGAGGACGATATCCCGCACCTGACCATGCTCTACGCCGGTCCATCGCAAACCCAGGCAGCCAGCACACGATGACAAACACGGCATTGGTCTGGTCGGCAGCCCGCTGCGCTGCATCGGTGGTCCCGCATGGCCATTAGCAACGTTCAAGCCTCCTATTCACAGGAGGGCCTGCCCATGCGCGAGCGGCGTTGGGCTATGTTGGTGATTGTGCTGGGCTTGATTGTGGCGGTGCTCGACGGCAGCATCATGAACCTGGCGCTTCCCACGGTCGCTAAGCAATTGAATGCATCCCCAGCCGAAGCCATCTGGATCATCAATGCCTACCAGCTGGGCACCCTGGGCTTGCTGCTGCCGCTGGCGGCCTTGGGTGAGCGCATTGGCTACCGCAAGGTCTACCTGATCGGTCTGGTGTGCTTTACCTTGGCATCTGCGGTTGCCATGCTGGCCCAGTCGCTGTGGCTGCTGATTGCAGCGCGGGGCCTGCAAGGCATGGGTGCCGCAGGGGTGATGGCCGTCAATGCAGCGTTGGTGCGTTTGACCTACCCGGCAGCCAAGCTGGGCAAGGGCATGGCGCTCAACTCGCTGGTGGTGGCCATCTCCTCCGTCGCTGGGCCAGGTGTTGCGGCGCTCATTTTGTCGGTGGCCAGTTGGCCCTGGCTGTTTGCCATCAATGTGCCTTTGGGGATCTTGACCTTGTGGCTGGGCCGCAAGGCCTTGCCGCGCAATCCACAGCAGCTGCTGGATGCGCCGCATGCCAAATTGACGCCGATTGATGTGGTGCTGAACTTTGCGATGTTCTCGCTGGTGTTTTTGGGCGCGGAACGCATCGGCGCGCGGCATGGCATGGAGTCGGGTGGCTCGGCCGCATCGGGCTGGCTGATGCTGGGCCTGGGCCTGCTGCTGGGTGCCTGGTATGTGCTGCGCCAGCGCAAGCTCAGCCTGCCTTTGCTGCCGCTGGATTTGCTGCGCATTCCCATTTTTGCGCTGTCCATGGGCGCCTCGGTGGGGGCCTTTGCGGCGCAGATGCTGTCCTTCATCGCGCTGCCATTTTTGCTGCTCGATGCGCTGCAGCGCAGCCATTTTGCGGCGGGCATGCTGATGACGGCCTGGTCGGTGGCCATTGTGCTGGTGGCTCCGATGGCAGGGCGCTTGATAGGCCGGGTGGAAGACGGCTTGCTGGGCGGCATTGGCATGGCCATCCTGGCGCTGGGCCTGCTGAGCCTGGCACTGCTGCCGCTGGACCCGAGCGATCTCAATATCGGTTGGCGCATGGCCTTGTGTGGCCTTGGCTTTGGCCTTTTTCAGTCGCCCAACAACCACACCATCGTGACCTCTGCACCGCTGGCACGTGCGGGTGCTGCTAGCGGCATGCTGGGAACGGCCCGCCTGACCGGGCAATCCCTGGGTGCTGTGCTGGTGGCCATCATCTTTACCATGTGGCCCGTCTCCAGCGGACACGGCACGACGGTGGCGCTGTATCTGGCTGCCGGTTTTGCGGCGATGTCGGGGGTGTTCAGCAGCCTGCGCCTGCGCCATTCAGCGCACTAGGACGGATCTGGCGGGGGCGGGGCAGACGCCGAGGCTTCTCGGGCAGCCGCTTCTGCCCGGTGGCGGCCGCGGCGCCGGGCCGGCGTGCCGGCAATGAACAGCAGCAAACCCAGTGGCAGCGCACCATAGAGCAAGAGCGTAAAAAACGCCCCCAGCACGCTGCCCTGGGGGCTGGCGGCTTCCACCACCGCCATCAAGACCACCACATAAAGCCAGGCTATCGCGATCAGGTACATGCCCTGGAATTTACCCGAAGTTGTGGACCACCGGCACGCGGCTGCCATTTTTTGCCTCTAAGATGCACAGAGTTCCATGCCCTGCATGGTGCCTGACCAGGGAGACGATGATGACGCAGCAACCGTATTGGGGACTGGGCAGCGACCAGATCCAGCAACTCAGCCAGATGACCAAGCAATGGATGGAGCGCATGCAGTCCTTGCAGACCATGGCCCCGCCGTTCAATGCCATGGGCGCTCCCACGGGGCTGATGGCCGGGCTGGGGCAGGCCCCAGCGGCCACCCCTGCCGTCAGTTTTGACATGGAAAAACTCCAGGCCATTCAAGCGCAGTATGCGCAGGCGGCGCTGGCTTTGTGGACCGAAGGCGCCAAAGGCGAGGTGGCCCTGCCCAAGGACCGCCGCTTCGCCGGCGATGCCTGGCAGCAAAACCCAGTCTCCACTTTCACCGCTGCCAGCTATGCGCTGCATGCCAAGACCATGATGGACATGGTCGATGCCGTGCAAGGCGATGAAAAAACCCGTTCACGTGTCCGTTTCGGTGTGGAGCAATGGCTGGCGGCAACGGCCCCCAGCAACTTTCTGGCCTTCAATGCCGAAGCGCAGAAAAAGGCGCTCGACACCCAGGGGCAGAGCATTGCGCAGGGCTTGCAGAACATGCTGGCCGACATGCGCCAAGGCCATGTCTCGATGACGGACGAGTCGCTGTTCGAGGTCGGCAAGAATGTGGCTACCAGCGAAGGGGCGGTGGTCTTCCAAAACGAGCTGTTCCAGCTGATCGAGTACAAGCCGCTGACCACCCAGGTCTATGAGCGGCCGATGCTGTTTGTGCCGCCCTGCATCAACAAGTACTACATCCTGGATTTGCAACCGGACAACTCGCTGATCCGCCACAGCGTCGCGCAGGGCCACCGCACCTTTGTCGTCAGCTGGCGCAACCCGGATGCCAGCCTGGGCGGCAAGGGCTGGGACGACTATATCGGCAGCGCCGTGCTTGAGGCGATCGAGGTGGTCAAGGCCATCTCTGGCCGCCCACAGATCAATGCGCTGGGCTTTTGCGTGGGCGGCACCATGCTGGTCAATGCGCTGGCCGTGCTGGCGGCACGGGGCGATGATTCGGTGGCCAGCGCCACCTTGCTCACCACCCTGGTTGATTTTGAAGACACGGGCATTCTCGATGTCTTCATTGACGAGAATTTCGTCAAGTTCCGCGAGCTGACCCTGGGCCAGAATGGCCTGATGGCGGGCCAGGAGCTGGCCTCCACCTTCAGTTTTCTGCGTCCTGTCGACCTGGTGTGGAACTATGTGGTCGGCAACTACCTCAAGGGTGAAACCCCGCCGCCATTCGATCTGCTGTACTGGAACAGCGATTGCACCAATCTGCCTGGGCCGTATTACGCCTGGTACCTGCGCAATTTCTACCTGGAAAACAAGCTGGTTCAGCCCGGAGCCCTCACCGTGTGCGGCGAGAAAATTGATGTCAGCCAGATCGACATGCCCATTTATCTCTACGGCTCGCGGGAAGACCATATCGTGCCCATTGGTGCAGCCTATGCCTCCAGCCAGGTGCTGGGGGGCGACAAGCGCTTTGTCATGGGTGCATCGGGCCATATCGCCGGTGTCATCAACCCGCCCGCCAAAAACAAGCGCAGCCACTGGTTGCGTGAGGATGGCCAGCTGCCGGCCGATATTGATGCATGGATCGCCGGTGCCGAGGAACTGCCTGGCAGCTGGTGGACGGACTGGAGCCAGTGGTTGGCGGGGCATTCCGGCAAAAAAGTGGCGGCACCCAAAAGCTATGGCCGTGCCCGCACCGCCTACCAGGCGCTGGAGCCGGCACCAGGGAGCTATGTCCAGGCCAAGGCCTGATCACCACGCGCAGGCAGCCTGGTTGCAACAGCCGGGTCGCCATTCAAATGCTGCGGTGCAATAATTAGCACCGCATTGCAGCCTGACAAGACGGCCTCAGTGCCTATTTTGAAAAGGAAAAAATCATGGAAGACATCGTCATCATCTCGGCCGTGCGTACGGCTGTCGGTAAATTTGGCGGCTCGCTGGCCAAGGTGCCTGCCACCGACCTGGGCGCTACAGTGATCCAGGAGGCGCTGACCCGTGCCAAGGTCGCGCCTGACCAGGTCGATGAAGTCATCATGGGCCAGGTGCTGGCCGCTGGCGTGGGGCAAAACCCAGCCCGCCAGGCAATGATCAAGGCTGGCGTGGACAAGAAGACGCCCGCACTGACGATCAATGCCGTCTGTGGCTCTGGTCTCAAGGCGGTGATGCTCGCGGCCCAGGCCGTGGGGCAGGGCGATGCCGAGATCGTGGTGGCCGGTGGCCAGGAAAACATGAGCCTCTCGCCCCACGTGCTCAATGGCTCGCGTGACGGCCAGCGCATGGGCGATTGGAAGATGACCGACACGATGATCGTTGACGGCCTCTGGGACGTCTACAACCAGTACCACATGGGTATCACCGCCGAGAACGTGGCCAAAGAGTTCCATATCGACCGCGACAAGCAGGATGCCTTTGCACTGGCCAGCCAGCAAAAAGCAGCCGCTGCGCAGGACGCCGGCAAGTTTGACGAAGAAGTGGTCACCGTGCTGATACCGCAGCGCAAGGGCGATCCGGTGGCCTTCAAGGCGGATGAATACATCAACCGCAAGACCAATGGCGAAGCACTGGCCAGCCTCAAGCCCGCTTTCGACAAGGCCGGTTCGGTGACCGCCGGCAATGCCTCTGGTCTGAACGATGGTGCCGCTGCGCTGGTGATCGCCAGTGGCAAAAAAGCCAAGGAACTGGGCGCTGAGCCGCTGGCCCGCATTGCAGGTTTTGCCACCGTAGGCCTGGACCCCAAGATCATGGGCATGGGCCCCCTGCATGCCGTGCGCAAGGTGCTGGCCAAAACCGGCTGGAAGGCGGAAGAGGTGGATCTTTTCGAACTCAATGAAGCCTTTGCCGCACAAGCCTGCGCGGTGAACCAGGAGCTGGAGCTGGACACCAGCAAGGTCAATGTGAACGGCGGCGCCATTGCCATCGGCCACCCCATCGGTGCATCCGGTGCGCGCATTCTGGTCACCTTGCTGCACGAGATGAAGCGCCGTGGTTCCAAGCGCGGTATCGCTGGCCTGTGCATTGGCGGCGGCATGGGCGTGGCACTGGCCGTAGAACGCCTTTGAGTGCAACGCCGCCGCGCAACCACCAACCGCCCGCATGGGCGGTTTTTTTATCGCTGCTTGCCATGCCTATGCCCGGCTTCTTTCAGTTTGACGGGCGCTGGCCCTGCGCTCGTTACTCCGGATTCATAGACCAATGCTGTGTAGCAAGCAGGGTGATGAATACCTGACTATGGCTCGGTATTTATTGATAGGGTTATCCATTAAATCCGCGAAAACGATCAAAACCGCGCCTGTTTAAGGCTCGTTTGTGATCGTAATCGGGGTCAAAATTACCGTTATTTGCCGTGACTGCAAGAATTTGTTTGCTTGGCGTAAACGAGAATTTTTGCACCAGCTTTCTTGGTTACAGTGAGAGTTCGCAAGCATTCCAAGCAAAACCAAGGAGATGTCAATGAGTCAAAAAGTGGCCTATGTAACCGGCGGTATGGGAGGCATTGGGACGGCCATTTGCCAGCGTTTGCACAAAGACGGATTCAAGGTGATTGCGGGCTGCGGCCCCACCCGTGACTTCGAAAAATGGTTGGGCGAGCAAAAAGCGCTGGGCTATGAATTCCACGCCTCAGTGGGCAATGTCGGCAATTGGGAATCTACCGTGGAGGCGTTTGCCAAGACCAAGGCAGAGCATGGCAGCATCGATGTGTTGGTGAACAATGCCGGCATTACCCGCGACCGCATGTTCATGAAGATGACGCCCGAGGACTGGCAGGCAGTGATCGAGACCAATCTGAACTCCATGTTCAACGTGACCAAGCAGGTCGTGGCCGACATGGTGGAAAAAGGATGGGGCCGGATCGTCAATATCAGCTCCGTCAATGGCGCCAAGGGCCAGGCAGGCCAGACCAACTACTCGGCTGCCAAGGCCGGCATGCATGGCTTCTCGATGGCCCTGGCCCAGGAATTGGCAGGCAAGGGCGTCACCGTCAACACCGTCAGCCCCGGCTATATCGGCACTGACATGGTCAAGTCCATCCGCCCCGATGTGCTGGAGAAAATCGTGGGCACCATTCCCATGAAGCGCCTGGGGGAGCCCAACGAGATTGCTGCGATCATCGCCTGGCTGGCATCGGTCGATGGTGGCTATGCAACAGGTGCAGAGTTCTCGGTCAATGGTGGTTTGCACACGCATTGATGGCAAATACAAAGCCATGAAAAACGCGCCTTACAAGGCGCGTTTTAGTTTTGTATGGAGCGGGTGATGGGAATCGAACCCACATTATTTGCTTGGGAAGCAAGAGTCCTACCACTGAACGACACCCGCGTCTCGGGCAGATTGTAGCGGGAGAAGGCGTCGGCGCGCCATCACTGGTTGCCGTATTTCTGCGCAGCCCCGCCGGCAGAGCTTCAGTTGCTTTTCTTACCCGGGAGCTGCCAAGCCTGCTTTTTGTCATCCAGTGGCTGGAGCTTCCATTTTTGCAACTCTGCGTCACGCTCCTTGTCACGCCGCACATCAATGCGCTTGGCCGTGTGTCTGGCAACCACGGCCAGTTTCTGCAAATCCGTTTCGCGCAGCGTGGGGTCGGGCTCGGTGCTGAAGCAGCACAGCGTGCCGTAGATCTGGCCATCGGCCAGGATGATGGGGCTGCTCAGATGTGCGCCAACGCGAAAGGGCGTGGCGGGGAGCTTGGCTGACTCGATGTGCTCGGCGGCGTCATGCACCAGCGGCGGCAGGCGGCCATCGAGCACGCATTGGCAAAAGGACTGCTCCAGCGACGAGCCACCGCCGGTCTTGATCAAGGCCTTGTCAGGGTGGTGATCCACATGCTTGAACATGCGCTGGCCGTTGTAGATCTCGGAGACAAAAATCACGTCCATCTTCAGGTGTTCGCGCAGGCCGTGCAACACCTCCTTGACGTTCTGGTCAATCAGTTCATCGGAGGACTCTGCCGTGGCCACCAGCAGTTCGCTCATCGATACTTCCAGCGCGTCAGGTGCGTAATCCCATAGATGGATAGCCATAGATACTCTCTCTATTTCCATGCGCTACCCGCTAGCGCATCTTCGACGCGTTTCATGATAACGGCAGAGAAAAGCAGCCGCAGGCCCTGGCGCGTGAATGAATTACTCTTTTACATGATGAACAAGCCGTACTTGGCTTGGCGGCTCCATCAGTCCGTGGGGTCAAGCCAGACCAGCCGGCCTTGACCGAGTTCATTCATGCGGCTAACAAAGTCGGGGACCTGCGATGCCACCAGCGCAATGTCGGCCAGCACATCATGGCCGTGGGTCACTTCCAGCAACTGGGCGTTTGCGGCGCTGACTTCACGTCGCATGCCGCCTTCTAGGGCATAAGGCAGCCGACACAGCAGGCGGGCCATGGTCTGGCGCTCGATTTTTTCTGCCAGCAGCATGGCCTGGGCGATAGCATCGGTGTAGGCCCGCACCAGGCCGCCGGCACCCAGTTTGACGCCACCAAAATAACGCACGACGGTGGCCAGTGCGCCCTCGATCTGCTGGTGGCGCAGGACATCGAGCATCGGCCGGCCTGCGGTGCCACTGGGCTCGCCATCATCGACTGCGGCCGACTGGCCGCCCGCCATCAATGCCCAACACACATGGTTGGCACCCGGGTGCTGGGCGCGCAGGCCCTGCACAATCAGCAGGGCTTGCGCACGGTCCTCAACGGGCTGAACACAGCCAATGAAGCGGCTTTTCTTGATGACCAGTTCGCTATGAACCGCCTGGGCCAAGGTATAGGGCATGCGTGGCGAGAAGAAGACGTTTGCTTACAGTGTTATGCGTCAACGTCGCGGAGATGTCATGCGTTAGACACATATCATTGTTTCAATGACAGAAGTGCTCCAGTGATGGAGTTGCTACTGCAGCGGAGACCCATCGTGCAGCGAGGCTGCGAGTCTACCCCGATTTTTTTAGAACCACTCCTACCCACCGACTGACACATTAGCCTGGAGCGATCATGCAACACCAACTGCAAACCAATTTGGATTCCTTGAACAACCATGGGTTCGGACGTGCAGGTTGGGAGACGCCCGCCTATGTGACCGAAGTGTGCGCTGCCCTGCCAACCACCCCCAGTGCCAACGATGATGGCGGCTATATCGATCTGGCCCAGCGCGTGCGCGAAGGCGGTGAGTGGTAAGCCACTGAAGCGCATCCGTCTGTGGGCGGGCTTTGCCGCTCTTTGATTCGATCCGCAAGCGCAAACAGGCAGCAGAAGCTGCCTTTTTTATTTGCAGTGAACGGGGCAGCCATGCGACAATGTGCGGCTATTTGATGCAGCGCAATAAAGTCTGACGTTTGAGCCGGCTTGTGCACATGGCCAGCGCTGCCGCCCTGGCATGGGGCTTGCATCCACAGATGCTCCGAAATACATAGCATCAATACCCGTACAAATGCGTGCTACGGGCTATTTTTATAGAATATCGGACCCTGCCGTTCCTGGCTCCGAGCCTCTGCGCGCATTACCCCACGACTGTTGTTGCCCATGTCTGCCCCGATTGATGTCTCTTTCTTTGAACGCGCTGCCAAGCCGCTGACCAGCTACAAGCCCTATTGGGCCAAACGCTTTGGCCCTGCGCCATTCTTGCCCATGAGCCGGGCCGAGATGGACCAGCTGGGCTGGGATAGCTGCGACATCATCTTGGTGACCGGCGATGCCTATGTGGACCACCCCAGTTTTGGCATGGCGGTGATTGGCCGTGTGTTGGAAGCGCAGGGCTTTCGCGTGGGCATCATTGCGCAACCCGACTGGCAAAGTGCCGAGGCCTTCAAGGCTTTGGGCAAGCCCAATCTGTTTTGGGGTGTGACCGCGGGCAATATGGATTCGATGATCAACCGTTATACGGCGGATCGCAAAATCCGTTCAGACGATGCCTACACCCCCGGCGATGTGGGTGGCAAACGCCCGGACCGCGCCGCCATTGTTTACAGCCAGCGCTGCCGCGAAGCCTACAAGGATGTGCCGATTGTGCTGGGCGGCATCGAGGGTTCGCTGCGCCGCATCGCCCACTACGACTACTGGAGCGACAAGGTACGCCGCTCGATCGTGGTGGACAGCAAGTGCGATATCTTGCTCTACGGCAACGCCGAGCGCGCGCTGGTCGAAGTGGCCCACCGCATTGCCGCGCGCGAGCCGGTGGAGAACATCACCGATGTGCGTGGCACGTCGTTCTTCCGCCGCGCCTCTGAAGAAGGCTGGTTCGAGGTGGATTCGACCACGGTCGATGAGCCCGGTGAGGTGGAACCCCACATCAACCCCTACATGACGACCAGCGAGCAGGCGGAGGCCCAGGGCCAAAGCTGCGCGAAGGAAGATGCCGAGAAAGAGGGCGCCGATGCCTCCGCTGGTGCAGCGGCTAGTGGCGGCGGCTCGGGCGGTGCTGCGAGCTTGTCAAATGTGCAGCCCCTGACGTTTGTGCCCAACCTCTCGCTGCGCCACAAATCCAAGATGCCGGCGCGCGACCGCACGGTGTTGCGCCTGCCGAGCTATGAAGAGGTCAAAAGCGACCCGATTCTCTATGCCCATGCCAACCGCGTGCTGCACCTGGAGACCAACCCCGGCAATGCCCGTGCACTGGTGCAAGCCCACGGCGAAGGCACCACGGCGCGCGATGTCTGGATGAACCCGCCACCCATTCCGCTCACCACCGCCGAGATGGACTGGGTGTTTGGTTTGACCTATGCCCGCAGCCCGCACCCGTCCTATGCCGACGAGAACGGCAGCCACGAGGCCGCCACCAAGATCCCGGCTTGGGAGATGATCCGCACCTCGGTCAACATCATGCGTGGCTGCTTTGGCGGTTGCACTTTCTGCTCCATCACCGAGCATGAAGGCCGCATCATCCAAAGCCGCTCGGAAGACTCCATCATCCAGGAGCTTGAAGACATCCGCGACAAGGTCAAGGGCTTCACCGGCACCATCTCGGACCTCGGTGGCCCCACCGCCAATATGTACCGCCTGGGCTGCAAGAGCCCGCAGATCGAGGCTGCCTGCCGCAAGCCTAGCTGCGTATTCCCCGGCATCTGCCCGAACCTGCATACCGACCACGGCCCGCTGATCAAGATCTACCGCCGCGCCCGCAAGCTGCCCGGCATCAAGAAGATTCTGATCGGCTCGGGCCTGCGCTATGACCTGGCGGTCAAGTCGCCCGAGTACATCAAGGAGCTGGTGCAGCACCATGTGGGCGGCTACCTGAAGATTGCTCCCGAGCACACCGAGGCAGGACCGCTGGGCAAGATGATGAAGCCCGGCATTGGCAGCTATGACCGCTTCAAGCAGCTGTTTGAGAAGTTCAGCGAAGAGGCGGGCAAGAAGCAGTTTCTGATTCCCTACTTCATCGCCGCCCACCCGGGCACCAGCGATGAGGACATGATGAACCTGGCCATCTGGCTCAAGAAGAATGGCTTCCGTGCCGACCAGGTGCAGACCTTCTACCCCAGCCCCATGGCCACGGCCACGGCCATGTACCACAGCGGCCGCAATACGCTGACCAAGGTGCGCCGGCAGATGCGGGACGAGGCCGAAGAGCGCGTGGACATTGTGCGCGGTGAGAAGCGCCGCCGTCTACACAAGGCTTTCTTGCGCTACCACGACCCCAATAACTGGCCGATACTGCGTGAAGCGCTCAAGACCATGGGCCGTGCCGATCTGATCGGCAATGGCAAGCAGCACCTGATCCCGACCTTCCAGCCGCTGGTGGATGGCAGCTACCAAAGTGCGCGCAAGAAAAACAGCACCAGCTCCAAAAGCGGCAGTGGCCTGGGCTACACCACCAACAAGGATGGTAAGGCCGTGGCGCTGGCACCGCGCCGCCCGCAAGAGCAGCAAGAGCCCAAGGGCGATGTGCGTTTTCGCAGTGCCCAGCCACAAGCGGGCCAGCTGCTGACCCAGCACACCGGCTTGCCGCCGCGTGCGGGTGTGCGTGCTGCCGCAGGCAAGCCTGGCCCGGCCAGAAAACCCGGTGCGGCCCGCAAGCCTGGTCGTTAAGCCAGCTTCGCAGCTGCGCTAGTACCGCAAAAAGGCGCCAAGCACGATGGGCTTGGCGCCTTTGTTTTGTCAGCGGGTGCAGGCATCTGTGCTGGCGGTCACAGCCCTTCAGTCCAGCAGCTTTCGCCCCAGGTGGTGGAGTGTCGCAATGCCGGAGACCACCAGCAGCAGGCCTGCCCAGACACCGCTGACTGGCACGGACTGCACCACGCCTGACCGCTTGCTGCTCCCCAGCGTGTGGAGGGCTTGCTGGCTGGCTGTATCTGCAGCACCGCTTGGGCTGGCGTGCTCGGCCTGGACCGAGGCGACGCGCAGCGCTGCCAGCGCTGGCGATGGGGCATTGTCCGCAACCCCAATGCCCCAAGGGCTGCTGCCGACAGGCACGGTCTCCAGCAGCTGCTGGGTGGCGGTGTCGATGATAGACATGGTGTTGCCCCCTTGGTTGCTGACATAGGCGTGGGTACCCAGCGGGTTGAAGGCCACTTGCTGCGGTGCGCTGCCCAAG
Organism: Comamonas sp. BIGb0152; assembly: GCF_024809975.1. Taxonomy (GTDB): domain Bacteria; phylum Pseudomonadota; class Gammaproteobacteria; order Burkholderiales; family Burkholderiaceae_C; genus Comamonas. The sequence goes on along the minus strand of NZ_JANUDY010000002.1, from coordinate 604,419 downwards.
GCAATCCATGCCGCTACCGCATGCTTGCGCGTATCCATCACCGCGACCGTGCTATCGCCCTGGTTGATGACATAGGCTTGGCTGCCTGCAGGATGGAAGGCCAGGTCGCTGGGTGAGCGGCCCACGGCGACGGATGCGGACACGGTGTGGGTCCGCGTGTCAATCACGGTCACGCTGCCCTGGTTGCCGTGCGAATCAGCGTGGAGCACATAGACAAAGCCACCGCTGGGGTGGACCTTGATGGCAGTCGGCTCAGCGCCGATGCGGATATGGTCGAGCACGGCGCTGTTCAAGGGGTCGATCACGGTCACCCTGGCGCTTCCCGGATCATTTTGCGGTTCCAGCGAATAAAGGCGCTCCCCATCGGGGCTGAGGGCCAAGCCCTGCGTTTTTTGCGCACCGCTAGCAAAGCTGCGCAGGACCTGGAGGGTGGACGTGTCGATGACGGCGATCATCGCTCCGCCCGGTGTATTGGTATCGGCATAGGCCAAGGGTCCGTGGGGATGGAGGGCGACACCATTGCTGGTGGCGTTCAAAGAAATGCGCGTCAGCAAGCTGCGCTTGTCCAGGTCCAGCACGGTGAGGGTGGTGGACCAGATACTGGACAAGTAAGCGCGGCGGCCATCTTGGCTGATCGTAATGCGGTGGGGGGAGGCCATTCCTGCGGGAATCGTTGAGACAACGCGGTTGTGGGCCACATCGACCACCGAGACATTGCTGTCCTGGCGGTTGACAACGTAGGCAAGCGGCGCAGCTTGGGCCAGCGCTGCCAGACAACACAAGGCCATGGTGCAGGCCCAGAGCAGGGTGATTTTTAACGCCCTCTCTGCATTGGTAAACATGATTGCTAATGAGTGATTAATTAATAATATTAATGTACACCAGCGACTAGAAAAAATACATAAACAAATTCATGGGCTTAAGATTGTTCGCAATTGGTGGTGTATGCACCAGTGCACGCAGCGGTGCGGCATGGCGCCCATGCTGAGAACCTGCCAGGTATGCGACGGGCCGCGCCTCGGTCTGCGCCATGGCTGAGCTGGACCTCGCTGCAGCTTGCCGCTCCAGTTAGCAACGCGGAGGGGCGCCCAGAATCATCCGATAGCGGTAGTACAGCACGGGGCTGCCGCATCAGGCGCTGGCCGGCGCTTAGCAGCAGCGGCAATCGCGGCCTGCGTCAACAGCTAGTGCAGGCTGTTGGTAGGCGGCGCAGCGGCAGTCGGGTCAGAGAAGGGCTGGGGACGGCTGATGGCATAGCCTTGTGCGTAGTCGATGCCCATGCTGCGCAAGGCCTCGACAATCTCTGGGGTCGAGGCAAACTCGGCAATGGTCTTCATGCCCAGCGCATGGCCCAGGTGGTTGATGGCTTCGACCATCGCCCGGTGGGCCGGCTCGTGCAGCATGTCCTTGACGATGGCGCCATCGATTTTGAGGAAATCCACAGGCAGGTTCTTCAGCGAACTAAAGGACGAGACACCGGCACCGAAGTCGTCCATGGAGAAGCGGCAGCCCAAGGCCTTGAGTGCATTGACCAGACGAATGGCATTGGGCAAATGCGTGATAGCCGCCGTCTCGGTGATCTCGAAGCACAAGGTATGCGGGTCAACGCCATGCAGCGCGATCTGTTCTTGCAAAAAGCCGAGCAGGCGCTCGTCACCCAGCGATGTTCCCGAGAGGTTGATTGCGCAGCAGGAAATGGCCGGAGCCTGTGCGGTTTTTTGCAGATGCGCCAAGGTCTGCAGCGTTTGCTTGACCACCCAGCGGTCCACCATCGGCATCAGGCCATAGCGCTCCGCAGCCGGGATAAAAAGCACCGGGCTGATGATATTGCCGTCGGGCAAGCGCATGCGTATTTGCACCTCGATATGCAAACCGCCTCCGGCCGCTGCATCGGCCGTGCTGCTGAGCGCGCCAATCGCCTGCGCGTACAGGCAAAAGTGCCCGCCTTCGAGCGCAGACTTGATGCGTTCCACCCACTCCATCTCGCCGACATAGCGGGCAATCTCCTGGTCCACCCCCGGATCGTAGGCGTACACCGTATTGCGGCCCCGCTGCTTGGCGCCGTAGCTGGCCATGTCGGCCACGCGCAGCACTTCTGCGACCGAGCTAAGCGGGGAGGCGAGCTTGACCAGACCAATGCTGATGCCCGCGCTCAGGCTGCGCTCGCCCCATTGGATACGCACGTTTTGCGCCGCATCGCGGATTTGCTCGGCGAGGCGCTGGGCCTCGTCAAAGTCGCAGTGGGTGAGCAAGATGGCAAACTCGTCGCCGCCGACGCGGGCCAAAGTGTCTCCTGCACGCAGGCAGCGCTGCAGCATGGCGCTGATGGCCCGCAGCATGGCATCCCCGGCCATGTGGCCAGCCGTGTCGTTAATGACCTTGAACTGGTCCAGGTCCAGGTACATGATGGCATTGCCCGTGGCATGCACTGGGCCATGGGCGGTCTGTGCCAGCAGCAGCCCCAGCAGGCGTTCGAACTCATAACGGTTGACCAGCCCGGTGAGCTGGTCATGGGTGGCCTGCCAGGCCAGCTCGCGGATATAGCTTTGCTCCTGGCTCACATCGTGCAAGACAAACACGGCCTCGATGGTGCCGTCCTGGTCCCCGATGGGGGTGAAGGCGAGCTTGACTTCACGCGTGTGGTGCTGCGCGTCGTAGAGCCTAAAAATGGTGTCGCGCGGGTGTTCACGGCCCTGAAGCGCCTCTGAAATGGCGGTTTGAACCAGGGGAATGGCCAGGTCCTGACTCGGGCTGCTCGGCGGCGCTGCATGCATGTGCTGCGCCAGCTCGCAGGACAAAAGCTCGTCAAGCGACAGGCCCAGAAGCTCCTCGGCTGCGCGGTTCATGTACATCACATGGCCTGCTGCATCCGTGGTGATCACCGCCTCGCCAATGGCGGCCAAGGTGGTGGATGCACGTTCACTGACGATATCCAGCTCATCTTCGGCGCGCGCCGTCTTACGCTGCAGCCGCCAGGTGTGGCCCATCAGCAAGCTGAGCATGGCCACTGCAATGCCGATATTGATGGACCAGAGCCAGGCATTGAGGGTGCGGGACGTGTCACCCAGTACTTTGTTGAAGGCCCGCTCCGCTTCGGAAAGCTGTATCTGCAGCGCATTGATCTGGGCCAGCCAGCTTTGCTTTTGTGCCGGCGTGGGCGGCGCCAGCTGCAAGCAGGCGTAGATGTCTCCCGCCAGGGTTTGGAGCGCCTGCAGGGGCTCATCGCTGTCCCGCCAGCGCGCCAGCAATTGGCCAATAGTCTCGGTGTGTTTGAAATACACGGTCAGCCAGATCAGCGCATTGATCTCTTCGGGCTCGTTGTGTCCCTGCAGCAGCAGCATGGAGGCTTGCGGCCTCGCGGGATAGCCTTGTTCTTCCAGCATGAGCCGCGCCTGCAGATCGCTCAGCGGAATATGCAGGCCTTGGTGAAACTGCTCATAGGCGGCAGGATCGGCGCTGACCGCATAGCGCGCCAGTGCGTAAGTGGCATCTTTCTGGCCTTTGCTCCACTGGCTCTCGCCAGAGCTGAAGGCCCGCATGGCGCCCAAGATGTGCAGGCTGGAGATGGCCAGCACGGTCTGCACAATCGCCAGCGCCACAAATGGCCAAATGCTTTGCAGCAAGCGCTGTTTGCGCCGGGGCGCGGCAAGATGGGCCGCAGGCTTCGGCTTGGCGGGCTGCATAAGGGACGATAAATGGCTTAAAAAGGGCATGGCTGTCCTGATGGGGCGCAGGAAAGCCGCGTCGGCACGGCCAGTGGGGCGCGCGAACGGTACGTCAGGCGAGGGGGAGCAGCAGGCATGGTGGGCGCATTTCAAGGCAGCGAGACGCTGCCTAAAAAATCATTGAAATATAGTAATACGCTATTCGATGATTGAGTCTTGTTAATTGTAGTTATTAAGGGAAAACACTGTGCACCTTTCTGCCATGGTTTTAGCAGCAATGTGTAAACGGTGTGGAGCAATTCATACAGAAGCAGGGAGGCCCTGGCGCGGACCTGGGGTCGCGATTGGCACCGCCAGCGGTCCCAAGCCTTGGCACAATGGCTGCTGCACACGCATTACACATTCAAGTGAAGGAGCCACAGGCATGTCCGCGCAACGTCCATTTAAGGTATTGGGAATTCAGCAGGTCGCCATTGGCGGCACTGACAAGGAACGCATGAAAAAACTCTGGGTGGAGATGCTGGGTCTGTCACAAATATCTACGTTTCGCAGTGAGCGCGAGAATGTCGATGAGGACATTCTGGCCATGGGCAAGGGCGCGTTCGCCGTTGAGGTGGACATCATGCAGCCGCTCGATATCGACAAAAAACCTGCCGTGCATGCCACCCCGCTCAACCATATCGGCCTGTGGATTGACGACCTGCCAAAAGCGGTGGAATGGCTGAGCGCCCAAGGCGTGCGCTTTGCGCCAGGGGGCATCCGCCCAGGCGCTGCCGGCCATGACATCTGCTTTCTGCACCCCAAGAGCAACGACGAGTTCCCCATTGCCGGCGAAGGGGTGTTGATCGAGTTGGTGCAAGCCCCCGCCGATGTGATTGCCGCCTTGTCTTGAGAGGAGCGCAACCATGGCCGAAACCCCTTTGTTCAACAACTGCGTGGTCCCCGTGCTGCGCAGCTTTGACGACCAGCGAGCCAGCGAGTTCTACCAAGGCTTTTTGGGCTTTGTGCAGGATTGGACACACCGCTTTGGCGATGACTTCCCGCTTTACCAGCAGCTCAGTCTGCGTAGCCCCGCTGGCCAAGCATGCGTGCTGCACCTGAGCGAGCACCATGGCGATGCCTGCCCCGGCAGTACGGTGCGCATCGCCTGGTCGCAGCTCCAGGCTTTTCAGCAAAGCCTGATCGCTAAAAACTACCGCCATGCCAAGCCGGGGCTGCAGTCCATGCCCTGGGGCATGCTGGAGATGCGCATTGCCGATCCCTTTGGCAACCACCTGGTGTTTTTTGAAGATCTGCCGCCTTCGTCAGAGCACGTGGCCAGCTGATCTGGCCCCCGGCAAACCCACAGCCGCCTCACCCCTGGCGGCTTTTTTACGCCTGGCCTGGCGCGCAGCCCAGCGGCACCCGCCTGGTGCTGGCAAAGACCCTTGGTGCTGCTGGGGCTAAAGCAGCGCTGCGCCGTCAATAAGCTCCCAAATACTGCCAAGGCGGATCGCAAAAATCCAGCGCTGGAGTGGGGTACCAGGCCTGCAAGGCGTTCTGCGCTGTCTCCGCTCCCTTAACTGCTTGCAACTGGCTGTCTTGTTGCCGCCACCGACCAGGGCCAGCCTTGCAAAATGCGCGCGGTTGGCACTGCAATAGCAGCTGTTGCACGGATGCACTGTCTTCTTGCCGGCAACATGCCTTCAACAGCGCGTTAAATTAAGCGCAGCGCAAATCTGCCATGGCATGCGTTGGCCGGCGCTGGCCCATCACCCACAGAAGCGCTGGCCTTGTACACAATAAGTGCCATACCCAGGCATTCCGCACTGGATAGCGATTCAGGAGGCGTCCATGTCCAGCACAGCAACACCAGAACCAGCACCCGCACCAGCCATTGGCACCGCAAGCCTTCATTGGCACCGCAGAACCGAGGCGACGGTACCACCCGCCCCAGAGCCCTGGCCCATGGCCCAAGTGCAGGCGCTGTTTGACCTGCCGTTTATGGTGCTGATGCGCCGTGCACAGGCCGTGCACGAGGTGCATTGGCCTGCAGGCGATATCGAACTGGCCACTTTGCTGTCCGTCAAGACCGGGGGCTGCCCCGAAAACTGTGGTTACTGCCCGCAGTCGGCTGCGTATGAGACAGGGGTCAAGGCCGACAAGCTGATGGACCTTGCCGAGGTCACCCGCGCCGCCCAAGCGGCCAAGGATGCCGGGGCCAGCCGCTTTTGCATGGGCGCTGCCTGGCGCGCGCCCAAGGACCGGGATATTGCGCAGGTCAGCGCGATGATTGCTGCTGTCAAGGCGCTGGGGTTGCAAAGCTGTGCCACCTTGGGGATGTTGGCAGCCCACCAAGCACAGGCGCTGAGCGAGGCAGGGCTGGACTACTACAACCACAACCTGGACACCGGGCCGGCGTACTACCGCGATGTGGTCAGCACGCGGCAGTACCAAGAGCGGCTCGATACATTGGCCCATGTCCGGGCCGCAGGCATCAGCGTGTGCTGCGGCGGCATTGTGGGCATGGGCGAGACGCCGGTGGACCGCGCGGCACTGCTGGCCCAGTTGGCCAATATGCAGCCTTATCCGGAGTCGGTGCCCATCAACAGCCTGGTGCGCGTGCCCGGCACGCCCTTGGCGGACAGCGAGCCCGTCGACCCGCTGGATTTTGTCCGCGTGATTGCCGTCGCCCGCATTGTGATGCCCCAGGCCCGCATACGCCTGTCAGCCGGCCGCCAGCAGCTGGGCGAGGCCGTGCAAACGCTGTGCTTTATGGCCGGCGCCAATTCCATCTTTTATGGCGACAAGCTGCTGGTCACCGGCAACCCGGAGGCGGATAGCGATGCACGGCTGCTGGCCAAGCTGGGCCTTGCCAGCCTGAAAGTGGCGAGCTGAAGGCAGGGGCGGCTGCCTGCCCGGGTCGGAGGCGGATGCAAAAAAGGCCAGCAAACGCTGCTGGCCTCGTGCTGGCTCTGCGGTCTGTGGATCAGCGGCCGCTGGCTTGCGCCTTCAGCGCCTGCGCGATCTCGGTGACCAAAGCCGGGCCCCGGTAGATCAAACCGGTATAGATCTGCACCACATCCGCACCGGCCTTGATTTTCTCCACGGCATCGGCCCCGCTCAAGATGCCGCCTACACCGATGATGGGAAACTGCGGGCCAAGCGCTGCGCGCAGTTGGCGGACCACCGCATTGCTGGCCTCAAACACGGGCCTACCCGAGAGACCGCCCGCTTCCTGCGCATGCGGCAGGCCTTGCACGGCATCGCGGCTGATGGTGGTGTTGGTGGCGATCACGCCGTCCATGCCATGGGCCTTGAGGCTGTTGGCAATCACGCTGACCTGCTCTTCGGTCAGATCGGGGGCGATCTTCAAAAACACCGGCTTGTGCTGGCCATGCGCGCGCGTCAGCTGCTCGCGGCGCTGCACGAGGGCGCTGAGCAGCGCGTCCAGCGCCTCATCGCTTTGCAGTGCGCGCAGGTTCTTGGTATTGGGCGAGCTAATATTGACCGTGATGTAGTCCGCGTGGGGGTAAACGGCATCCAGGCACAGCAGGTAGTCGATGGTGGCGTTTTCAATCGGGGTGGCGGCATTCTTGCCAATATTGAGTCCCAGCAGCAGCGGTGAGGCCTGCTTGCGGAACTGGGCCTTCTTCACATTGGTCACAAAAGCGGCCAAGCCCTCGTTGTTGAAACCCAGGCGGTTGATCAGCGCATCGCGCTCAGGGATACGGAACATGCGCGGCTTGGGGTTGCCAGGCTGTGCCAAGGGCGTGACCGTGCCCACCTCGACAAAGCCAAAGCCCATGGCACCCAGGCCATCGATGGCGCGTGCGTTTTTGTCCAAACCCGCAGCCATACCCACGCGGTTGGGAAACTGCAGCCCCGCCAAAGTGATGGGGTCGCTCACCCGGCTCTGGCGCCAGGCGCAGGCCAGCGGGGTGTTCTGGCCCTTGGCCAGCATGTCCATCGTGAAGTCATGGGCCGCTTCTGGCTGCATGCCAAACAGAACGGCGCGGGAGAGGGAGTAGGGGATCAGGGACATGGGATGGGATAATCAAGGCGTTGTTTGTATTTTCGCTGATCTGATCGCACTACCATGACACAAGACGAATTAAAGGCCGAGGTTGGCCGCGCAGCTCTGCAATATGTGGTTGCCGGAGAAATCGTAGGCGTGGGCACCGGCTCCACCGTGAACAAGTTCATTGATGCGCTGGCATCCATCAAGGACCAGATCCCCGGCGCTGTCTCCAGCTCCGTAGCCAGTACCGAACGCCTGCAGGCGCTGGGCATCAAGGTGTTTGACGCCAATGAAGTCGAGCGTCTTGCGGTCTACATCGACGGTGCCGATGAAATCGACCACCAGGGCTTTATGGTCAAGGGCGGCGGTGCGGCCTTGACGCGCGAGAAGATCGTGGCGGCCCTGGCTGACCGCTTTATCTGCATTGCCGATGGCTCCAAGCAGGTGCAAACCTTGGGTGTTTTCCCCTTGCCGGTGGAAGTCATCCCGATGGCGGCGACCCAGATTGCGCGCCGTTTTGCGGGCAAGGGCGGCCAGGCCACCTTGCGTCTCAAGGACGGCCAGCCGCTGGTGACCGACAACGGCCAGCACATCCTTGATGTCACGGGCCTGGCGATTGCCGATCCTGCCGCCTTTGAATCGGAAGTGAACCAATGGCCAGGCGTGGTCACGGTCGGCGTGTTCGCCCTCCAGAAGGCCTCCGTCTGCCTGCTGGGCACCGAGCAGGGCGTGCAGACCCTGGAGTTTTAAAGTACCCAGGCGCTCAAAAACAATGGCCCGACCCAGGCGATGCCGGGTCGGGCCATTGTTTTGTGTGCGCAATGCTGGTGCTTAGAAAACGATGCCTGTCGGATTGTTTGGGGTGACCCGCTGAGGCTCGACATTGGGGCTGCCCGATGGGGCAGCGCCGCCGGCTTCCGCTGGCTGCGTACCCGCTGGGGCGGTCGGCGCAATCACCTTGGGAATCATCGGCTGCGCAGGCGCTGGCCGGTAGCTGGAAGGCAGTTTGGATTGCGCGGGGTAGCCAGCGGCATCCAGGTAAGCGCTCCAGTCGTTCTCGTTGAAGCCGCTCAGGTGCTGGCTGCCCAAGGTGGCGAAGGGGATCGTGCCATCAGCGTTGAGCTTGCGCAGCGCCTGGATCTCTTGGTTGGAGGTGACCGTTTTTTCCGCAAAGGGTACGCCACGGCTCAACAGGTAGCGGCGTGCGGTGTCGCAGGCGCCGCAGTCCTTGCTGGTGTAGAAGGTCAGGGGGTACTTGGTGGCGGCTTGCTTGACCTCAAGGGGCAAGTCATTGAGCCGTGTGCCCGCAGGTTCGGTGACGGCGCCCGTCGATACCGATTGGCTCGGTGTATCCGCGGTGGGCGCACGGTCCGAAAACGTGACCCTTCCATCCGGCCCCACGATGCGGTACACCGCTTGTGCGTTTGCCAAGCCAGCGGCGCAGGCCAGTGCGGTGCCGACCAGCATGCTGCCCAAAGCCATTGTCTTCATGCGTTTCCCTCTCTATAGCTGTTGTGGCGCCATTATGCCTGGGTGGCACCGAGGCTGGTTACCGCCTGCAAGCACCCGCCAAGGTGCCCGACAGGCATGCGCTCAGGCGCCCAGTGGCTCGGCCATGCCCTGGTGGCGAAGCAGGGCATCGAGCTGGGGCTCGCGGCCACGGAAGGCCTTGAACGACTCCATGGCTGGGCGGCTGCCACCGGCTTCCAAAATGGCGTGCAGGTAGCGCTGGCCGACCTCGCGGTCCACCACATCGCTGCTGCCGCGCTGCTTCGCCGCTTCTTCAAAGCTGGCAAAGGCATCGGCTGATAGCACCTCAGCCCACTTGTAGCTGTAGTAGCCCGCGGCATAGCCACCGGCGAAGACATGGGTGAAGGTGTTGGGCATGCGGTTGAAGTCAGGCTGGTCGAGCACGGCCACCTGGCGGCGCACATCGCGCATCACGCCATAAATGGCATCCGCGTTGATGCCGTCACCCGACAGTTCGGTATGGATACGCATGTCAAACAGCGAGAACTCGATCTGGCGCAAGGTCTGCATGCCCGATTGGAAATTCTTGGCCGCAATCATCTTGTCGTACAGTGCGCGTGGCAGTGGCTCGCCGGTGTCCACGTGGGCGGTCATATGGCGCAGCACTTCCCACTCCCAGCAGAAGTTCTCCATGAACTGGCTGGGCAGCTCGACCGCATCCCACTCCACACCACCAATGCCGGAGACATCGCGCTCGTTGACCTGCGTGAGCATGTGGTGCAGGCCGTGGCCGGTTTCATGGAAGAGAGTGATGACGTCATCGTGCGTCAAAAGAGCCGGCTTGCCATCGACGCCCGCTGCAAAGTTGCACACCAGGTGGGCAATCGGGGTTTGCAGCTGGCCGTTGTCGGGGCGCAGCCAGCGGGTGCGCACATCGTCCATCCAGGCGCCGCCGCGCTTGCCGTTGCGGGCAGGGGGGTCCAGGTAGAACTGGCCGACCAGCACGCCATCGCGCTCGATGCGGTAGAAGGCCACATCCTGGTTCCAGACGGGGGCCAGGTCAGCCTTGATCTGCACACCAAACAAGGTCTCGACAATGCGGAACAGGCCCGCCAGCACCTTGGGCGCCGGGAAGTACTGCTTGAGCTCCTGCTCGCTGAAGGCGTAGCGCGCTTCTTTCAGGTGCTCGCCGATGTAGCCCCAGTCCCAGGCCTGCGGATCACTCAGGCCCAGCTCGGTGCGGGCATAGTCGCGCAGGTCTTGCACATCTTTTTGGCCATAGGGCTTGGCCTTGCTGGCCAGCTCCTGCAAAAACGCCATCACCTGGGCTGAGGACTGCGCCATCTTGGGCGCTACCGACAGCTCGCCAAAGCTGGGGTAGCCCAGCAGATGCGCTTCTTGCTCACGGATTTTCAAGATATCGACCATCAGCGGCGTGTTGTCCAGCTTGCTATCGCCAAATTCACTGGCCCGCGTGGTGTAGGCGCGGTAGAGCTTTTCGCGCAGCGCGCTGCTCTTGGCAAACTGCATCACCGGCAGGTAGCTGGGGATCTTCAAGGTCAGCTTGTAGCCAGGCTTGTCGTCCGCCTGAGCAGCTGCACGGGCGGCCTGAATGACGTCCTGCGGCACGCCAGCCAGCTCGCTCAGTTCTGCATAGTAGGCAAACTGGTCGGTCGAGTCCATCGCGTTCTCGCTGTACTTCTGGCAAGCGATGGCGCTTTTCTCTTGCAGCGCTGCATAGGTCTCGCGCGCTTGGCCTTGCAGCTCGGCACCGCCCAGCACAAAGTTGCGCATGGCGTTGTCCCAGGCCTGTTTTTGCTCGCTATTCAAGCTTGCCGGGTCGATGGCCTTGTACTTGGCATACAGCGCTTCGTCGGCACCCAGCTGCGTCCAAAAAGCGGTGACTTTGGGCATCTCTGCGTTGTAGGCGGCACGCAATTCAGGGGTATCGGCGACCGAGTTGAGGTGGCCGACCATGCCCCAGGCACGGCCCAGCTTTTCGGTGGTGACGTCGAGCACCTTGGCGATCTCGTTCCATTGCGCAGGAAAGTCGGGCGCCGTCACTGTCTTGAGGGCCGCTTCACTCTCAACCAGAAGCTGGTCAATGGCGGGAGCAATGTGTTCAGGTTGAACCTGGTCAAAGCGGGGCAGGCCGCTGAAGTCGAGCAATGGATTGGTCATGGTGCTGTCTATATGGGGCCGATGAGCCCGCAATCAATGCCATGTTGGCACAGGCTGCGAGGCATGATGGCGCTTGGGTCATTGCCTTTCATTTAAGCACAAAAAAAGCTGCTGGCACCTGCAACGCGGATGCCAACAGCTATCGTTTTCATAGTTTTACCGCAGCGCCAAATCGCTGCGGGATCGAGGCGATTTTGGGGAGATCAGGCGCGCTCGGCCGACTCCAGGGTGTTGACCATCAGCATGGTGATGGTCATGGGCCCCACGCCACCGGGCACGGGGGTGATGTAACCGGCCACCTCTTTGACACCGTCAAAATCCACATCGCCGCAGAGCTTGCCTTCGGCATTGCGGTTCATGCCCACATCGATCACCACGGCACCGGGCTTGACCATGTCGGCAGTCAGCACGTTCAGCTTGCCAACGGCGGCCACGACGATGTCGGCCTGGCGGGTCATTGCCGCCAGGTCAGCGGTGCCGCTGTGGGTGATGGTGACGGTGGCGTTGGCCGCCAGCAGCATCATGGCCATGGGCTTGCCCACGATGTTGGAGCGGCCAATCACCACCGCATGCTTGCCGCGCAGGTCCTTCATGCCAATCGATTCGAGCATTTTCATGCAGCCGTAAGGGGTGCAGGCCTTGAAGCCCACTTCACCGACCATCAAGGCACCGGCGCTGGCCACATGGAAGCCGTCCACATCCTTGCTGGGCGAGATGGCTTCGATGACCTTGTGGTCATCGATGTGCTTGGGCAGCGGCAGCTGCACCAGGATGCCATGGATGCTGGGGTCGTTGTTCAACGCCTCCACGCGGGCCAGCAACTCGGCCTCGGTCATGCTGGCATCGTATTTCTCCAGCACCGAGTGAAAGCCACACTCTTCGCAGGACTTGACCTTGTTGCGCACATACACCTGGCTGGCCTGGTTGTCGCCCACCAAGATGACCGCCAGGCCGGGAACGATGCCCTTGGTCTTGAGCTGGTCGGCCCGCGCCTTGACATCGGCACGCAGTTGCTGGGAAAGGGCCTTGCCATCGATCAATTGAGCAGTCATGTGGTCATCCAAAAAGGTTGCGCGTTGTCCAAGAGCCGGGCGAGCCCCCAGCACGGTGCGCGGAATTGAAAAATGCGCCGTACCGGAGCCGGTACAGGCGCATTGCGCTATGAATAGCGTCGCTAAAGCGTCATTCTCAGGGCGCGAAGGCCGCTAATTTATCACGATGCCTTGGCTGCTGCATTCGAGCCCAGGGCAATCTTGAGCAGATCGGCCACGGTATTGGCACCCAGCTTTTCCATGATGTTGGCACGGTGTGCCTCCACCGTCTTGATGCTGATGCCCAGGTCATCGGCGATCTGCTTGTTCAAGCGGCCGGCCACAATGCGCTCAAGCACTTGCGACTCGCGGCCGGTGAGCTTGGCCAGCAGCGCATCGCGGCTGGCCGCTTGCTGGTGGCCGGCGAAGGCATCGCGCGCCTGGTCGAGCATGCGCTCCACCAAAGCATCGAGCTGGGCCTCGTCAAAAGGCTTTTGGATGAAATCCATTGCGCCTTTTTTCATCGTGTCCACCGCCATCGGCACATCGCCGTGGCCGGTAATGAAGACGATGGGCAGCGGCGACTTGTTTTCGATCAAACGGTCTTGCAGCTCCAACCCGCTCATGCCACCCATGCGGATGTCGACAATCAGGCATGCAACTTCGCGAGCGTCGTAGCGTGCCAAAAAGGACTCGGCCGAATCAAAGCAGCGTACGCGGTAATCTTTGCCTTCCAGCAGCCATTGAAGCGAGTCACGAACCGCTTCATCATCATCGACTACGTAGACCGTGCCCTTTTTGGGGATCAAGCTCATGCACAATTCCTTCTATCAGTGTTGGTATAGCGCTGGCTAATCAGCCGATTCCGCTTGGGAGGCCACCGGAATCCAGAAGCTGAAATTACAGCCTGTCACCTCTGGCCCATTGTAGAGGTTCTCGGCCTGCATCCGGCCATGGTGAGATTCCACAATACTGCGACACAGATTGAGGCCGATTCCCATACCTTCACTCTTGGTAGAGAAGAAGGCCTGGAACAATCGCTCCAGTGCCTCGGGTGACAGACCGCGCCCTGTATCTTGAACGGAAAACTCTATCACATCCGTGGCCTCGATTTTTCGAGGAACCACACGAAGCTCGACCATGCGCTGGTGCGCCGGACGCTCGGCATTGGCAATGGATTCGGCACCGTTCTTCATCAGATTGATCAGCACCTGTTCAATCAGAATGCTGTCCACCTGCACCTTGGGCAGGCGGGCTGCCACATGGTAAGAGAGCCGCACATTGTGGCGCTTGAGCTCGATCGAGCCCAGCTCCACCGCTTCGCTCACGATATCGCCGACATCGGCCAGCGCGCGGTTGGGTTCGCTGCGTTTGACAAAGGAGCGGATGCGGTGGATCACCTGCCCGGCACGCTGTGCCTGGTGGGCGGTCTTCTCCAGCGCGCCTAACAGGGCTTCCTCGCTCAGGCTGCCGTTCTTGACGCGGGTGATCATGCCCGAGCAGTAGTTGCTGATCGCTGACAGCGGCTGGTTCAACTCATGGGCCACGCTGGAAGCCATCTCGCCCATGGTCACCAGGCGGCTCACCGTGGCGGCTTTCTCGGCCTGGCGTGCGGATTGCTCTTCGGCATGGCGGCGCGGGGTGATGTCGGTGGCGATCACCATCTGCGCCAGGCGACCATCAACCCAGTTGAGGTAGCGCGAGCGCACTTCCAGCCATTTGCCCAGCTCGGCAATGTAGATCTCGGCATTGCCGCTGACGGCGGTCGTGATCTCGTCACTGGGCAGGCCCATCAGCCCGTCTTCATCGTCCATGCTGGTGCTGGCATTGCTGTTGCTTGGCAGCACGCCAGCCTGCGCCACCAATTGCAGATGGCCCACCGTTTGCGAGCCAAACCATTGGCGGTAGAGCTTGTTGGCAAACAGCAGCTCGGCGCTGCCCAGCGGCGCGACCGAGACCGAGGCATCCAGCGCCTCCAGCACGATGGTGAAACGCTCATACGAGGCCGACAGCTGCTCGCGGATGCGGTTGGGCTCGGTGATGTCGGTCATCGAGGTCATCCAGCCGGTCTGGCGGCCGTGGCCATCGATCAGCGGCGAGACATAGAGGCGCGCTTCGAACATGGAGCCGTTCTTGCGCTTGACCCGCATCTGAAAGCCACCGGGAAACACCTTGCCGCTCATCTCGTCGATCAGCATGTCGTGGTAGGTGCTCTGGTCACCCTCGGGCCAATAGGGGTAGGGCGGGAGCTTGCCCACCAGCTCTTCTTCGCTCCAGCCGGTCATCTGGCAAAAGGCGGCATTCACATAAGAGATGCGGCCTTGCAGATCGAGCGCGCGCATGCCCGTGAGCACGCTGTTTTCCATCGCGCGGCGGAAATTGGTCTCGCCCTGCAGGGCTTCTTGGGCGCGGATGCGCTTGCGGGTGTGGCGCCAGGTTGCCACCAGCAGCCAGGCCGTCATAAAGCTCAGCACACAGACCAGCCAGAACAGGCCGTTGCTGACCAGGCCGAGCGAGGTGTGGTAGCCCTGTGCGCGCAGTTTCAAGCTGTTGCCCACCGGTGCCACCGGCATATCAAACTCGTTGGGTACGGCGCGCCAAGGCAGCAGCCGCTGGGCGGCGAGGCGGGGGGTGAGCGGTGTCCCGGCCAGGGTGGTGCCTTTGCCATCTTGCAAAGTGACGGCGTAGCGCGCCAGGATCTCGGTGGGGGTGCCATAGCGCAGCAGGTTCTCGATCGAGAACTCGGCCAGCAGCACGCCGCCAAAGCGGCCCTTCTGGCTGATGGGCACTTCCAGCAGCAGCATGGGCGCGGTCTCGGTGGTCGCCAGCGGCTGGGAGAACACCGGTTGCTGCAGGTCACGGGCCATGTCAAAGAGCTCCAGCAACTCCTTTTTCTGGATCACCTCGTCCAGCGTGAGCAGGTTCTCGGCCGCCACACTGGGGCCAAACTGCGTCGCGCGCACTTGGCGCGCGCTGTCAATCCAGGTCAGGGCCTGCAGCTCGGCGTACTGGCTGATCAGGGTATCGGCCCGGTCGTTGAAGCCATTTTTGTCGACGTCCTGGTTGCCCACATCGCGGGCAAGACGCATCAGCTGCTCCTGGCGTTCGGACAGCCGCAGGCGGATGCGCTGCTGCGCATATTCCACGTCCCGGCGCATGGCTTCGCGCTCGCGCTCCAGCTCCTCGCTGCGCAGGTACCAAAATGCCGCCACGATGGCAATGAAAAACATCACCACCGCCACCAAGGGGGCAATGGCGGCATAGCGGTCCTGACGCGAAGGTGACAGCCCGCGCCACCAGGTCTGCCACATCTGCACCAAGCGGGGGCGACTAGGGCTGGATGGGGTGGCGGAGCGCTCGGTCGAATTCATGGCCGCAAGTGTAGACGAGGGCAGGATGAACTCGCCTTCAGTACGGATCACTGCGAGCGGCATCGGACAGAAATTCTAGGGATGGGCCCCATCCGCCAAGTCCCGGTTTGCGCCGAGGCATGCGCTGCGTTCTGTACGGCTTAGCTGCGCCTGCGGCCTGCCAAGCCGGGGGTGGCCCCGGGATTCAGTCCCACCAAACTTCTGCCTGGATGCCAAAACTGGTGGCGCTGCTGCGGCCCTTGGCACCAAAGCTGCTGGAGTTCGCACGGGCAGCTGCCTGGTTCCAGTTCGCATGGGTGACGTAGAGCCGCAGCTCCGGGCGCGTCCAGAAGTCGGTGTTCGGCGAGAAGGCCAGGGCCAGGGTGGCCTTGTTGAGGGTTTGCAGAGGCTGGTTTTTGCTACTGCGCCGGGTCGTGCCAAATTCAGCCAGCAGCTTGGTGTACTGCGCGATGCCATACGACATCCTGCCCCCGAGTGAGAAATCCCGGGTTGCTGCGCTGTGGTCTGGGCGCACGGATTGAAAGCCGACCAAGGCTTGCCCGCCCCATTTTCCGCGTTGAAATTGGAGCGTATCGAGTAGGCGGTACTGTCGCGCGCCGGCTTGCTGCGCCGCATTGGCCACGAAAGCCCCAGGCGTCGCAGGCACAGGCACAGGCTCCGATCCGAAGCTGGCAGCGTTTTGGAGGCTGCTGAGCCCCAGGTTGTAGAACTTGCCGTTGATCGCGGCGTGCCCGCTGGAGGTCTGCAGGACCACGGTATTGTTCAACCCGGGCGTCAGAAAGTCTTTTTGCTGGTGCATCAGTCCGAGGGCTGCCCCGTTGCGCCCTTGGGCGAAGTCGCCAGACACCATGGCGGCTGTCAGGGTGAGCTTGCCATTGTGGTTGCTGGGAATGTCTTGCCATTGCAGGTTAAAGCGCTTGGCCTTGTTGGGGTTGCCACCCTTGTTGTCAATGGAGTCGGCGGTATAGACGGCGGCATTGAGCCGGCCCAGGCCGCCCAAAGCGATGTCATCGATACCGGCGCCGTAGTTGTCACCGTCTTCTACCACCCAGTGGTCAACCAGGTGTACATCCTGGATGCGGTGGTAACGCTGGCCTGCCCAGAAAGTGGCGGTGCTGCCCAAAATACCGCTGAGCGAGACATAGGCCTGGGCGGTGCCGCTTTTGCCGTTGTAGAGGGTGGGCATATAGAAAACCCCCAGCTTGATGCCGTCCCCAAAGGCGAATTTCTTGCCAATGCCGAACTCCAGGTAGTTGTCGCCTTCGTTACCAAGGCGGTATTTCTGCAGATCCCCACCGAGCGAATAACCGCCCTTGGGCTGGCCGCTGGAGGCCCCGTAGGCACCCCCACGGCCATAGCCCCAGAACTCAAGCCCCGTTGCTTCATGGATCTTGCTGACGAGCTCCTTGGTGGGATCACGGCGCTCGGGCTGTGCAGGCGCGTTCGACGGAAGCTGCAACGCTTGGGCCGCGCCCGGCATGCAGGCCAATAGCAGCATGGCAGCAGGTAGATGGTCTAGCCTTTTCCTCATGGCGTTCTCCTTCGTTGGTCAAAGTTGGGGGAAATCACACGGTGTCTTCAGGCAAACGCATCCCCTGCGCCACCGGTGCAGGCCGGTGTCGATGGAAGCGGATGGAGGAAGGAGGAGGGCCGCGAAAGGGCGCTAGCTATGGGGCGTCGCGAGGCGGTCCTGGGTATCCGGCAGCAGCATCCACGCGTGCGCCGGATCGTTTTTGAATTTCCAGCAACGGCTTGGCCCAGCCATCACGTTGAGGTAATAGAGGTCGTAGCCGTGGGGCGCCACCACCGGGTGGTAGCCGCGCGGCACCATCACGGTGTCGTGGTTCTCGACCGCCATGGATTCATCGAGGCTGCGATCGTCGGTGTAGACCCGTTGAAACGCGAAGCCTTGGGGCGGATTGAGCCGGTGGTAGTAGGTTTCTTCCAGCATCGTCTCTTCGGGCAGCGCATCGCGCTCGTGCTTGTGCGGCGGATAGCTGGAGGCGTTACCCGCTGGCGTGAGCACCTCCACCACCAGCAGGTGGGCGGCGCGTGGGTCTTCCTGCGGCAGGATGTCGCAAACATGGCGGGTGTTGCTGCCCTGGCCGCGCACCGAGCGTTTCATCGCAGCTGAATCAAGCACAAACGCCCCGCGCTTTTGGCTGCCGGCAGGGGCGCTACACAGCGCTAGCTCGGCATCACGCAGCGCGTGGATGTGGATGGATGCATGGCCTGGGGCATACAGTGCTGCCGGCGATACCGGATCAAACACGCTGTCGCGTGTGCCCAATTGCCGGTAGCGCTGCGCGTCCACTTCCATGTCTACCGTGCCAGTCAGCACCACGATGCACAGCTCGCGTTCTTCGGTCGAGAAGCGCTCCGTGTCGCCTTTTTTCAGGCGCAGCACCTTGAAGCCGACATGGGCCCAGCCCGCGCGCGCAGGGGTGACGTCGACGATGGTGCGGCCTTGGGCTGCCGCTTTGATGAGAAGGGGACTGAGTGCCATGTCAGTGCACCTCCGCCTGGGTGACGCCGAGTGTGTTGACGATGCGGCGCAGGGTTTCGTAGCCTTTCTTGGCGTAGGCGTAGCTGGGCGCGACGGCCGGGTCCTGCTCGGCCTCGACCACGAGCCAGCCTTCGTAGTTGGCCTCATGCAGTGCGCTTAGCACGGCGTTGAAATCCAGGTCGCCGTCGCCTGGAACGGTGAAGGTGCCATTGAGCACCCCGGCAAGAAAAGACAAGCCTTGGTTACGCGTCTGCTGGATCACGCTTGCGCGCACGTCCTTGCAATGCACATGTGCTACGCGCTGGATGTGCTTGCGCAGCAGCGCAACCGGGTCACCCGCCCCGCCATAAAAGGCATGGCCAGTGTCAAACAGCAATGACACGCAATCGGGATCCGTCAGCGCCATCAGGCGGTCGATATCCTGCGGCGACTCCACGTAGGCGCCCATATGGTGGTGGTAGGCCAGCGTGATGCCGTACCTTATTTTTATCTGCGCGCCAAATACATTGAGGCGCGCGGCATAGGCGGCCCATTGCGCCTGGTCTGTGAAGCGGGGGCGCTTGGACAGGGGGATGTCCATGCGCCCCTGGATGGAACCCGTCACCTCGCCATACACCAGCAGCTTGCAGCCGTTGAAGTGCAGCTTTTTCAGGTGGGCGCTGCAGCGCTTGACTTCGTCCTCCACGGTGCTCTGGGCCAGGTGGCCGGAGTACCAGCCAGAGACGCAAGCCAGCCCGTACTCGGCCAAGACGGCCTTCAGTGCGGCGGGATCGCTGGGGAACTTGTTACCCAGCTCAAAGCCGGTGTAGCCAATGTCGGCGCCCTCACGCAGTGCGGTAGACAGTGGCGTATCGCCGCCCAGGGCGGGCAGGTCATCGTTCATCCAGGACAGGGGGTTGATGCCGATAGGGACGTTCCAGGGGTTCATGGCGGGCTTTCCTCTCGGGATAGGACTCACAGTTTTTGACTGCGCTTGGCACGTTCGTAGCGTGCCCGTGCATCGTTGACTTCGGCACAGGCAGACACCTCGGGGATCGCTACCTCCCACCAGCAGCCGCCGTCGGCAGTGCTGCGCTCGGCGCTGGTGTCGATCACGATCACCTGGGTGCCGCTGGCGGCACGGGCCGCAAGAAGCGCTTGGCGAAGGGCGTCGATGTTTTGTACATGCACCGCCTCTGCGCCCATGCTGCGCGCGTGTGCCGCGAAGTCGATGGCCGAGGCCGTGCCGCCTTCGGCGACACAGTCATCGAGCATGTTGTTGAAGCGGGGCGAGCCGCTGGCGCGCTGCAGCCGGTGAATGCATGCGTAGCCCCGGTTGTCCAACACCACCACCAGCAGCTTGCGGCCCAGCAGTACCGAGGTGGCGATCTCCGAATTCATCATCATGTAGGAGCCATCGCCCACCATGACGATCACTTCCTTGTCGGGCCGCGCGAGCTTGGCGCCCAGGCCGCCGGCGATCTCATAACCCATGGTGGAGTAGCCGTACTCCACGTGGTAGCCGCCCGGGGTGCTGGTGCGCCAAAGCTTGTGGAGCTCGGCCGGCAGGGTGCCGGCGGCACACACCACCATGTCGTTCGCGGCGGAGTCGGGGGCCGAGTCTTGCACCGCAGCGATGACTTCGGCGTCGCAGGGCAGCTCGCCGGGCAAGGGCGTGGTGGTCAGCTCGGTCACGCGTGCGGCCCAGTGGGCCGCAAGATCGCGGGCGCGCGCGGTCCAGGTCGGCGCTGCTTGCCAGCGGCCCAGCGCAGCATGCAGCTGTTCAAGTCCCGTGCGCGCATCAGCGACCAGTGCGCTACAGCCGCGCTTGCGGGCATCGAAACCCTGTACGTTCAAGCTCAGCATCGGCACCGGACCCCATAGGCTGTTGGAGCCCGTGGTGAAGTCCTGCAGCCGCGTGCCGATGGCAAACACCAAGTCTGCTTCTCGTGCAAGCGTGTTCGCCGCGGGGGACCCGGTCACGCCGATGGCGCCCACGTTGAGGGGATGCGCCCAGGGCAGGCTACCCTTGCCGGCCTGGGTCTCGGCAACGGGCATGCCGTAGGTCTCGGCGAAGGCGCGCAGCGCCTCCCATGCCTGGCTGTAGAGCAGCCCGCCGCCTGCGACAAGCAGCGGCCGCTGTGCGCTGCGCAGCAGGTGGATGGCATGCGCAAGCTCGTCGCCATCGGGGGGCATGCGCCGAAAGCGCAGCGTCTCGGGATGCAGGAAGTGCGCAGGACAGTCGAAAGCCTGGCTCTGCACGTCCTGCGGCAGCGCCAGGCAAACGGGGCCGCAGGTTGCCGGGTCAACCATGGTTTGGATGGCGCGGGGCAGCGCCACCAGCAGTTGTTCCGGTCGCATGATGCGGTCAAAGTACCGGGTAACGGGCCGCAGGCAATCGTTGACGCTCAGATCGCCGTGGTGGAAGTCCTCCAGCTGCTGCAGCACCGGGTCTGGCGCGCGGGAGGCGAAGATATCGCCGGGGAGCAGCAATACCGGTAAGCGATTGACATGGGCCAGCGCGGCGGAGGTCACCAGGTTGGTGGCCCCCGGGCCAATCGAGGTGGTGACCGCCAGAATTCTCTGGCGAAACTGCGCTTTTGCATAGGCTACTGCGGCATTGGCCATGCCCTGTTCGTTGTGGGCGCGCCAGGTTGGCAGAGTCTGGCGCTCTGCTGCCAGCGCTTCGCCCAGCCCTGCCACGTTGCCGTGGCCGAAGATCGAGAAAACGCCTGCGACGTAGGGTTGCAGGCTGCCGTCGGCCATTTCCACGCGCAGCGCGGCCAGGTGGCGCACCAGCGCCTGAGCCATGGTGATGCGTTGTGTCTTGCTCATGGTCTGGTCCTCAGGCGTCTTGCATCGGTGGCTGGATGCCTGTTGCGCGGCTGGCATCCCATGCTTGCACCAGCCTACGAAAGTTGCTGGCGACGTCGTGCACCAGGCGGTCGTCGTCAATCTGGTTTTTGAGCCAGCGCAGGCTGGGGCCCGTCCACAGGGTGCGCCCGACCATAAAGCCTTTGATGATCGGATTGCTTGCTTGTGCGAAGCTCCTGGCCAAATAGTCCAGCGGCTGGTTCAGGCCCAAGATCACGACACCGCGGCATGCGGGATCCCGCTCTGCAATCACTGTGGCCAGCCGGTCCCATGCACCCGAAGACAGTGGCGCTAGCTTCCACCACTCGGGCTTGAGGCCCAGGTTGTACAAGCGCTGGATGGAGCGCAGCACCAGCGCGTCGCGTTGCACCTCGGTCTGGTCTTCAGGCAGTAGTTCTGCCGGAGGCACAACCTCCAGGAGCAGTTCGTGGCCGCTGACGCGGGTGGCCTCCCACAAGGTGCGCAATTGCGCCTCTTGCTGCAGCCTGAGTGCGACGGGGTCGTCGGGATGGTAGTAGATAAGACACTTCACGACATGCTCCGCTGGCCAGTTCAGGAGTTGCGAGGCCAAAGAAGCTGTCTGGTCAAATTGCAGCGGGCGTGAAAGTGGCAGCTCCACCGGGCGACCGACGAACCAGCCCCGGCCGGTGGCGGCCGCCAGTGCATCGGCACCGTACACACCGTCGATCAGCACACCTACCCGCCCTTGCAAAGCGTGGCTGGCTTCCACCTCGGCAGTGGCTTTGACCAGCAACTGCTTGAGGGCGGGCAGGCGGGATTCATCGCAGCCGGCCTCGCGTGCCATATCGGCAAACTGGGCCCGGTGGTCAAAGGCCAGTACCACCACCGAGGGCCAGGGCGTGCGTGCGGCGGTGGTGCGGTGCAGGTGGGCCAGCTGTGCATCCGCATCGACCTTGGGATGGCGACTGCCACTGAACCAGTGCTTGAGCTCGGGCATCGTCGGCATGGCCGCCGAGCAGGCGTGGCGTGACACCACGATGGCGCCACAGGCATTGGCTTGCCTGGCGGCCTGCTGAAAATCCATGCCGCGCAACAGCCTGCTGAGCAGGCCTGCGGCGAAGGCATCTCCGGCGCCCAGAACGTTGAGTACCTCGACACGCTCACCGCGCACCGTGGGCGCATCCTCGATGCGCTCGGGCACCGCGCCAGGAATAAAGCAGCAGCCAGCCGCGCCCAGCTTGACGACCATGGCAGCGGCTGTCACACAGCGCACCGCGCGCAAAGAGGCCATCAGGTCGTCAGGCACCCCTCCGGCGATGAGAAACTCCTCTTCGGTCCCGATCAGCAGATCAAAGCGCGGCAACATCGCTTGCAGCCTGGCGGTGACTGCCGCATCGGCCACGTAGCGGTTGGCGCCTTCACCGGGCTGGGTCAGGCCCCACAACACCGGTCGGTAGTCAATGTCGAGCACCCGTAGCACGCCGTGCTGGCAGGCATGGTCCAGTGCCACGACCGACGCCTTTTGCACGGTAGGCGTGCTCAGGTGCGTTCCGGTGATCAGCAGCGCACGGCATTGCGCAATAAAGTTCCCATCGATCTGCGCGGCGTCCAGTGCCATGTCTGCGCAATTTTCACGGTAGAAGAGCAGGGGGAAGGTGTCGCGGTCCTTGATGCCCAGCAGCACAAGTGCTGTCAGGCGTTGCGCATCGGTCTGGATCTGCGAGACATCGCAGCCTTCTCGCAGCAGTGCTTCGCGCAAGAATCGGCCCATCTGCTCATCACCTACGCGCGAGATCATCGCGGTGCGCAGGCCCAGCCGGGCAGCTCCGAAGGCGATGTTGGCGGACGAGCCGCCCAGGTAGCGGGCAAAGCTGGTGGCATCCTCCAGTCTGCTGCCAATCTGCTGGGCATAGAGGTCCACCGCAAGCCGACCCAGGCAGACCAGGTCAAATCTGCGGCCCTGAGGGATGGGGAGGGTTGGGGGGCTGGTCATAGGGATGGATGAGATGGCTCAGGGTTGAACAATCCAAGGCAAGCGGCAGCCCATGGACGTGGAGGCGGGGATGCGGGCTGGGCCAAAGCAGCGCTGGCGATGGCGATTGCGCAGCCCAGGCGCTTGGCCATGGCGGCATTGCGCAAGCGCTTGGTGGCTACAGCCGCCAGCGCGTGGATGGCCGGGTGCCGCAGGGGAAAAGCTTTTTTTCTGCGCATCACTGCTTGGCACCACGGCGCGATTTAGCGTAGGTGTCGAATGCGACGGCGATCACGATGATGATGCCGATGACCACCTGCTGGTAGTAAGCGGAGACGTTCAGCATGACCAGGCCATTGAGGAGCACCCCCAGCAGCAATGACCCAATGATGGTTCCGCCCACACCGCCCAGGCCGCCAAACAGGCTGGTGCCCCCGATGACGACGGCCGCAATCACGCGCAACTCATAGGACACGCCCGCGACCGCTTCTGCCGATCCCAGGCGCGCTGCCAGAAGGAAACCGCTCAAACCCGCCAGCAGGCCCACCAGCACATAGACACTCACCAAGATGCGCTTGACGTTGAGGCCCGACAGCCGAGCGGCTTCGGGGTTGCCGCCAACCGCATAGATGGAGCGACCGTAGCGTGTATAGCGCAAGGTGATGTAGCCCAACGCGGATACAAAGATGAACACCAGCACGGGAACCGGCACACCGAACACGTTGCCGCGGCCCCACCAGCGCAGACCCTCATCAAAGCCGCTGATGGGGCCTCCGTCGTTCAGAATCAGTGTTGCCCCCCGCCAGATGGTCATGCCGCCCAGAGACACGATGAAGGGCGGCACATTGAGCCAGGTGACCGTCTTGCCCTGCAGGTAGCCCGCTGCCGTTCCTACCGCACAGGCCACGAGCAGTGCGACGAGCCAGCTCATGGGGAAGGCACCGCCCAGGGCCATGACCACGGCGGCGGCACACATCGCTGAGAATGCCAGCAAGGAGCCGACAGCCAGGTCCACGCCGCCGGTCAAGATCACACAGGTCATGCCGACAGCGATGATCCCGTAGATCGACACCTCCGTCAGAATGTTGGAGACGTTGCGCAGGGAGATGAAGCGCGGGTTTTGCGTGGCGAACAGCACAATCAGCAGCACCAGGAATAGCAATACGCCATAGCGTTCTAGGAAGGCGACGATGTCGAATTTGCGCGGTTGAGGAAGCTTGAGGGCCGCAGTGGTGTCGGTCATGCTGATTTGTCTCCGTTTTCTTGGCTCAGGCAGCCACCGCCTGTGGCGCGGGCGGCTGGGGAGCCCCCAGCGCCATCAGGTGCATCAGTTTTTCTTCGGTGGCTTCGCTACCCAACACGGAGCCGGTGATGGCACCGTTTTTAAAGGTCACAATGCGGTCGCTCACGGCCATGACTTCTGCGAGCTCCGACGAAATGACGATCACGGCCACGCCTTTGGCGGCCATGTCGAACAGCACTTGGTGAACTTCGGCCTTGGCCCCGACATCGATGCCGCGCGTCGGCTCGTCCACGATCAAGACCTTTGGATTCAGTGCCATGCAGCGAGCCAGCAAGACCTTTTGTTGGTTTCCCCCCGACAAGGTGCCAATGGTGACCTGGTCGCTGGACATCTTGATGGACAGTTTGCGGCGGTACTCCTCGATCATCCGGGTCTCTGCCGCCTCGTCGATGAACCAGCGCATCTTGCTGAGGCGGCTGAGACTGGGCAGGGTCATGTTCTGCCGGATCGAGTGCATCAGAAAGCAGCCTTGCTGCTTGCGGTCTTCTGGCACCAGAACGATTCCGGCATCGATACCGTCCCTGGGCGAGCGCAGCGTCAGTTGGTGATTCATGAGGCGAACGGTGCCGCTATCGCAGGGGTCAGCACCGAAGATCACACGCGCCATCTCGGTACGGCCGGCACCCACCA
Organism: Comamonas sp. BIGb0152; assembly: GCF_024809975.1. Lineage (GTDB taxonomy): Bacteria > Pseudomonadota > Gammaproteobacteria > Burkholderiales > Burkholderiaceae_C > Comamonas. The sequence continues at coordinate 579,476 of NZ_JANUDY010000002.1, read as the reverse complement.
GCCCTGCAAACCCGACGATTTCGCCAGCACGCACCTGCACCGACATGTCTACCAGTGGTGTGGGGCTGGTCCCGGAAACCGCCTTCAGCCGGGTCACGCCTTCGACCATGAGGACGACCTCTCCGATGTGGTCTGGGGAGCGGCGCTTGATGCCCACCACGTCGCGGCCGACCATCTGCCGCACCAAATCTCGGACCGCCACATCGGCCACCGACCCGGTGCAGACGTATTGGCCGTCACGAAAGACAGAGTAGCGGTCGCAAATGGTTTTGACCTCGTTGAGCTTGTGCGACACATAGATGATCGCGATGGCGCGGGAGCGCAGGTTTCGGACGATGTCCAGCAGTTGCTCAACCTCACGCCCGCTCAAGGCCGCCGTGGGCTCATCCATGATGATCAGCTTGGCCTGGAAGGTCATGGCTTTGGCGATCTCGACCATCTGCTGCCTGGCCACGCTCAGCGAGCGCACTTCCGCCCTCGGGTCAAGGTCGATCTTGAGGTCCTGGATCACGCGCTCCGCGTCGGCGTAGAGCTTTGACCAATCAATCAAGCCGTGGCGCAGGGGCTCACGACCGATATACATGTTCTCCGCCACGGTCAAACCGGGTAGCAGGTTGAATTCCTGGTAGATCGTGACGATGCCTTTTTGTTGGCGCTGCATCGGGCTGTCCGTTGGGCAGAGCAGGGCGCCATCGAACTCGATGGTTCCTGCGTCCGCCGGTTGCGCACCGGCCAGGATTTTTAAGAGCGTTGACTTGCCGGCACCGTTTTCGCCGAGCAAGGCGTGCACTTCGCCTTTGGCGACATGGAGCTGCACATCGTCCAGCGCTTTGACACCGGGGAAGGATTTGCGAATCCCCCGGGCTTGTAACAAGCTGACAGTCATCTTGACTCCTTGTGCTTGGAAGGGGCGATGGCCAGGCGCTGAATGCGGTTAGGAAGGCGCTGAAGAACCTGGGCCCAGTCAGATGGATTACGAATCTCCCGAGACCGTGTGGAGACCTCGGCAGGAAGGCGCTGGCGTGCTACTTGACTTCGTTGAATCGCGCTGCCTCAGAGAGGTTGGCTTTGGTGATCAGAATCGGCGCGATGGCTGTCGACTTCATGGCCGTCTGGTCACGCAGGTGGGCCACCAGCATCTGGAGCGCGGTACGGATCTGTCGGCCAGGGCTTTGTTCGACGGTGGCGGCCATTTCCCCATCGCGCACCTTCTTGAGCGCATCGGGTGAGGCGTCATAGCCCAGCACCTGGATGCCGAGATTTGCCAGCCCTGACGATTGAATGGCTTCGGCGGCCCCCAGTGCCATGTCGTCATTGGCGGAGACGATGACTTGCGGAGGCGTGCCGCTGAGCGAGGTGAGAATGTTCAAGGTCACCGTCAGTCCCTGATCACGGGCCCAGTTCGCCGTTTGCTCGGCGACGATCTGGTACTGGGGGCCCGCTTTCGCAAAGCTGTCGTGTACGCCTTTGGCGCGATCAATCGCTGAGCTGCTGCCCGGCTGACCGGTCAAGAAGACGATGCGGGCTCCATCGGGGAAGTTCTGGATGACCCAGTCTGCCATCATCCTGCCGCCTGCGACGTTGTCTGCGCCGACATGCGCAATGTCCTGTTTGGCACCATCAACGCGGCGATCGACGGTCAGCACGGGCACCTTGTCGTCCAGCACTTCGTTCAGCGCATAGACCATGGCTTTGGCATCCGTGGGCGCAATGATGATGCCGTCCACCCCCCTGGTCAGCGCGTTAGAGACATCGGCGCTTTGTTTGGGGGAGCTTGCCTGACCATCAATCACACTGAGTTTCACCTTCAGCTTTTTTGCTTCGTCCTGCAGTTCACGGTTCATGAACACGAAGAACGGTTCCGCCATGTTGTGGAAGAGGGCCGCGATGCGCTCGTTGTCGGCGTAGGCGGGAGAGGAGGGCTGTGCCAGTGCGAGGGCTGCAACGGTGGCCACGGCATAGATCGCTTTGCGAATAGGGGTTTTACTCATAGCTTGCTCCTTGATTTATTGCTTTTATAGTAGATATAATCTATCGACATTGCAAATATTTTTCTATTTATTTTCCTAGTAGAAACCCGGTTCTATTTTCGGCAAGCCTGATCTGCACCATGGAATGGGTAGCCGTTCTCGTCGTTCTCCGCATTTTTCAACCATGAAACAAGTTGCCCTCTTTGGCGCGGGTCGCATCGGCCAGATCCATGCGTCCAACCTCGCCGCGCTGCCCGGTGTGCAGTTGCGCTATATCAGCGACCCGGTGGTCCAGAGTGCGCAATCGCTGGCCCATGCCCTGGGTGCGCAGGCAGCGTCGGTTGCGCAGGCACTGAGCGATCCTGATGTGGACGCCGTGGTCATCGCTTCACCAACCGACACGCACAGCGACCTGATCGTTCGCGCTGCAGCCGCGCGCAAGCACATCTTTTGCGAGAAGCCGGTGGATCTCTCAGTGGCGCGGGCAGAGGCGTGCGAGGCGGCCGTGCAGCAGGCCGGGGTGGCCTGCATGATGGGGTTTCAGCGCCGGTTCGATCCCACCTTCAATGCGCTCAAGCGCCGTCTGTGCGCGGGTGAGATTGGTGCGCCGGAGCTGCTCGCCATCACCAGCCGCGACCCCGCTCCGCCGCCCATTGCCTACCTTCAGCAATCGGGCGGCATCTTTCGCGACATGCTGATCCATGATTTCGACCTGTTTCGCTGGATTCTTTGCGTCGACGGAGGCGACGAAGCGGTGTGGTTAAGCGCCACAGGTGCCTGCCTTGGCGATCCAGCCATCGCCCAGGCCGGCGATATTGATACTGCCCTGGTCAGCATCCGCACGCGTTCTGGCAGGCTGTGCCAGATCAATGCATCGCGCCGCGCGGTTTATGGTTATGACCAGCGCTTTGAAGTGCTGGGCTCCAAAGGGCTGCTGGTGGCGGGCAACCACCGGGCGACCGAGGTGCTGAGGATGGATGCGGGTGGCGCACAGACCGACGGTCCGGATGCCTTCTTTTTAGAGCGCTATCGTGCAGCGTATCGGCTAGAAATTGCGCATTTCTTCGAGCAAATCCACGCCAAAAGCAGCTTTCGTACATCGATACACGATGGTGTGGCCGCGCAGAAGCTCGCCGATGCGGCGGCCCTGTCATTTGCGTCCGGCCGGCCCGTCGCGCTGGATGCATGAATGGATCTGGAAGATGAGTCCTATCCTTTGCCCTACACCGCCGCTGCGCATCGGCATTGCCGGTTTGGGCCGCTTGGGGCGGCGCCATGCCGAGAACCTCGCCTACCGCATTCGCAACACCCGCCTGGTCTGGGCTTGCAGCCCGATTGCCTCGGAACTCGACGACGCGCGCAGCCAGCTGGGCATCGAGCATGTGACGAGCGACTTTGACCGCATGGTCCACGCGCCCGATGTCGACGCCATCGTCCTGGTCACGCCCACCGCTTTGCACGCCCAACAAACCATTGCGGCGCTTGAGGCCGGCAAGCATGTTTTTGTCGAGAAGCCATTGGCACTGGAGGTGGCGGACTGCGAACGCGTTGAAGCCGTGGCCGCCCAGCACCCGGACCGCGTGGCCATGGTGGGTTTTGTACGCCGCTTTGATGCCAGTTATCGCCGCGCCTATGACCACATACGCCAAGGCGCCATTGGCCAGCCCTTTCTGGTGCGCTCGCAGACCTGCGACATGAATGATCCTTCGGGCTTCTTTGTGCGCTATGCGGCGCAGTCCGGAGGCATTTTCATGGATTGCAGCGTCCATGACATCGATCTTGCGCGCTGGATACTGGGCAACCCGCGTGCGCTGCGTGCCTATGCCTCCGGCACCATCGCCATCCATACGGGCCTTGCCGCGCATGCGGACGTCGACAACGGCCTGGCCATCGTGGATTTCGAGGGGGGCGGGCGAGCGGTGTTCTACGCCTCGCGCACTTTCGCGCACGGCCATGAAACGCAGACCGAGATCATGGGCTCCGCTGGCAAGCTGCTCATCGGCCATGGTGCCGAGCGGGACCGTCTGGTCACCAGCGACTGCCATGGCGTGCGGCATGCGTCGACCAGCGATTTTTTCGAGCGCTTCAGCGATGCGTTCCTCAACGAGATGGATGCCTTTGTCTCTGCTTGCCGAGGCGAATCGGCGCTGAACCTGAGCCTGTCGGATGCCACGGAGGCCACGCGCATCGGTCAGGCCATCACCCGGTCACTGCGCAGTGGCCAGGTCGAGATATTTTGAAAGGGGCAGGGTAGAAGGGGAATGGCCTTGCTATCCTGACACCATGCGCACCGCAACCCCTTCCCCAAACTCTGTCGAGCAATTGCTCAAAGCCTTGGAGAGCGAATACAAGGGGCTGAGCAAGCAGCTCAAGCGGATCGGCAAATACATCGAGGCACACCACGCGCACCTGGGTCTCGAAGGCATTCAGGATGTGGCGACGGCTTGCGGCGTGCAGCCTTCGGCCGTGGTGCGTTTTGCCAAACATTTTGGCTTTTCCGGTTTTGCCGAAATGCAGAAGATGTTTCGCCAGGCGATTGCGGAGCAACTGGCGCCAGACCGCAATTACCAAACCCGCATTCGTGATGGGATCCGAACCGGCGTGCCCTTGGCCAGCGTCGATATAGCGCAGGAGTTTCTGAAAGCCAGTGTCGACGGAATTCATACCTTGATGGACAGCTTGGCACTCAGCGATCTGGACAAGGCCGTCGAGCTGCTGGCTGAGGCCGAGTCGATCTGGCTTCTGGGCATGCGCCGTTCATTTCCGGTAGCCGTCTATCTAGACTACGCATTGCAGCACACGGACAAACGGATTTTTCTGGTCGATGGCATGGGCTGCATGCAGCAAGGGCAATTGCGATCCCTGCGTGCGGGTGATGTGCTGCTGGCCGTCTCCTTCCCGCCTTACGCGGCAGAGACACTGGATCTTTTCCGCCATGCACATGCGCGTGGGGGTCGCATCATTGCGATCACGGACTGCCGTCTGAGTCCGCTGGCAGAGTTGGCGCAGGCATGCCTGTTTGTGCAGGACAACGCCAGGTTTGGGTTCCGTTCGCTCACCAGCACGATTGGCCTGGCACAGAGTCTATTCATTGCCCTGGCTTATCGTCTGGAACTGAACCGGGCAGATGCCGACTTTCTGGGTGTCGGGCGCTAAGCGCCCACTGCTACAAGCTTGGATGCGGGGGCGCCTGGCCAGCCACCCCGGGCTTGTTATACGCTGGTACGGTTTGCCGCTTGATCCCGAGTTGGGGGCGCCTAGTCGGGGGCGCCTAGCCGAGGGAACCCAGGCAGAGGCGCCCAGTCGGGGACGCCCAGTCTCAACCCCAAGCCTTTGTTTTGCTGGGTCTTGCCACCCGTTCTAGCTGCTTGTTTCTTGGTGCTTGCTTGTTTGCTGCACCCAGGTGGGCTCTGTGCCGGGTCTGGGTGGTGGTCTGGTGCAGATCCGCGCCAAGCGTGGCCCAAATGTTGGAAGGTGGGCGAGCGTTGGGCCTTGCAGGCATTTGTCAAGCCATAACCGGCTTGGTCTTTTGGCCAAGGCTGGCCTGCAGGCTAGGATGGAGGACGGTGGGGCGCGGCCGGTTGTCGAATGCAGCGGTCGGCCGCTGACCGCGTTGCACACATGGATGTCCTTCAGGGCAGCGCTACAGGCGTTTAGCGCAGTTCTGCCATTGTGCATTTGCAGCAATTTCCCATAATGTGAAAATGAAGACCGCTATTTGAAATCTTCAAAAAATGTGAGAAACTCTGGCACAGTCATTCATAGCAGATCACTTGAAGGAGACGCCAGCATGTCCGAACCATCCGAACAAAAAGCCGTCAACGGCCCCACCCGTACCGATGACCTAGAAACCCGAGAATGGATGGACGCGCTGTCCGCTGTGATCGACCGTGAAGGCGCAGATTACGCCCACTCGCTGATTGAGCAACTGCTGGAGCACGCGCGCCAGAACAGCGTCGATCTGCCTTTCTCTGCCAAGACCGGCTACGTCAACACCATCGAGACCGAGCAAGAAGCCCGCAGCCCAGGCAATCTGGAGATTGAACAGCGCCTGCGCGCCTATATGCGTTGGAACGCCATGGCCATGGTGGTCAAGGCCAACCGCATTCATCCGCCCGAAGGCGGCGATCTGGGCGGCCACATCGGCTCCTTTGCCTCGTTGGCCAGCATGTTTGGCGCCGGCTTCAACCATTTCTGGCACGCCGAGAGCGACAACCACGGCGGCGACTGCCTCTACATCCAAGGCCACGTATCGCCCGGCATCTATGCCCGCGCCTACCTGGAAGGCCGCATCAGCGAAGAGCAACTGCTGAACTTCCGCCAGGAAGTGGACGGCAAGGGCCTGTCGAGCTATCCGCACCCCAAGCTGATGCCCGATTTCTGGCAGTTCCCCACCGTCTCGATGGGCCTGGGCCCCATCATGGCGATCTACCAGGCTCGCTTTTTGAAGTACCTGCACGCCCGTGGCATTGCCAACACCGAAAACCGCAAGGTGTGGGTGTTCTGCGGCGACGGCGAAATGGACGAAGTCGAATCGCTGGGCGCCATCGGCCTGGCTGCACGTGAAAACCTGGACAACCTGATCTTCGTGATCAACTGCAACCTCCAGCGCCTCGATGGCCCGGTGCGTGGCAACGGCAAGATCATCCAAGAGCTGGAAGGCGAATTCCGAGGCTCTGGCTGGAACGTGATCAAGCTGGTCTGGGGCAAGGGCTGGGATGCCTTGCTGGCCAAGGACCATGACGGCGCGCTGCGCAAGATCATGATGGAGTGCAACGACGGCGACTACCAGGCCTTCAAGGCCAATGACGGTGCCTATGTGCGCAAGAACTTCTTCGGCCGCGATCCGCGCACCCTGAAGATGGTCGAGCACATGAGCGACGACGAGATCTGGAACCTGCAGCGCGGCGGCCACGACTCGCAAAAGGTTTACGCAGCGTTCCATGCCGCACAAAACCACCAGGGTCAACCGACGGTGCTGCTGGTCAAGACCGTCAAGGGCTTTGGCATGGGCAAGGTGGGCGAGGGCAAGAACAATGTCCACCAGACCAAGAAGCTGGCTGACGAGGACATCAAAGCCTTCCGCGACCGTTTCAATATCCCGATTCCAGACAGCCAGATCGCGGATCTGCCTTTCTACAAGCCAGCGGACGACACGCCGGAGATGAAGTACCTGCACGAGCGCCGCAAGGCCTTGGGCGGCTACCTGCCCAAGCGCCGCGTGAAGGCCGACGAGCAGTTCACCGTGCCACCGCTGGACACCTTCAAGGCGGTGCTCGAAGCCACGCCCGAAGGCCGCGAGATCTCGACCACGCAAGCCTATGTGCGTTTCCTGACCCAGCTGCTGCGCGACAAAGAGATCGGCCCCCGCGTGGTGCCTATCTTGGTGGACGAGGCACGTACCTTCGGTATGGAAGGCCTGTTCCGCCAGATCGGCATCTACAACCCGCATGGCCAGCAGTACACCCCCGTCGACAAAGACCAGGTGATGTACTACAAGGAAGACACCAAGGGTCAGATCCTGCAAGAAGGCATCAATGAAGCGGGCGGCATGTCCAGCTGGATCGCTGCGGCAACCAGCTACAGCCACAGCAACCGCATCATGATTCCGTTTTACATCTACTACTCGATGTTCGGATTCCAGCGCATTGGCGATCTGGCCTGGGCAGCGGGCGATTTGCAGGCACGCGGCTTCTTGCTGGGCGGCACCTCGGGCCGTACCACCTTGAACGGTGAAGGCCTGCAGCACGAAGACGGCCACAGCCACATCCTGGCGGGCACCATCCCCAACTGCATCAGCTACGACCCGACCTTCGCACACGAAGTGGCGGTGATCATGCACGAAGGTCTGCGCCGCATGGTGCAGAACCAGGAAAACATCTTCTACTACCTGACCTTGCTCAACGAGAACTATCCCATGCCAGGCCTCACGACCGGCACCGAGGAAAAGATCCTCAAGGGCATGTACTTGTGCAAGGCCGGTGGCGCGGGCGAGCTGCGCGTGCAACTGCTGGGCTCGGGCACCATCCTGCGCGAATCCTTTGTTGCCCAAGAGCTGCTGGCCGCCGATTGGGGCGTGACTGCCGATATCTGGAGCTGCCCATCGTTCAACGAACTGACCCGTGATGGCCAGGACGCTGATCGCTGGAACCTGCTGCACCCGCTGGAGACCCCCAAGGTGCCGTTTGTGACCGCCGAGCTGGCAGGCAGCACCGGTCCCGTGATCGCCTCGACCGATTACATGAAGGCCTACGCCGAGCAGATTCGTCCCTTCATCCCTGCGGGCCGCACTTACAAGGTGCTGGGTACGGACGGCTTTGGCCGCTCGGACTTCCGCCGCAAGCTGCGCGAGCACTTCGAGATCGACCGCCACTACATCGTGGTCGCCGCTCTCAAGGCGCTGGCTGAAGACGGCAAGCTGCCCGCACAAAAGGTCGCAGACGCGATTGCCAAGTACGGCATCAACGCCGACAAGATCAACCCGCTGTACGCCTAAATTGCACCAGGAGACACCACAATGGCATTGATTGACATTCAAGTCCCCGATATTGGCGACTTCGCAGAAGTGGGCGTGATCGAGTTGCTCGTCAAGCCCGGTGACACCGTCACCAAGGACCAGTCGCTGATCACCGTCGAGTCCGACAAGGCCTCGATGGAGATCCCATCCAGCCACGCTGGCGTGGTCAAGGAAATCATCGTCAAGATTGGCGACAAGATTGCCGAAGGCTCGGTCATCATCAAGCTGGAAGCCGCTGATGCCGCCGCTACTGCACCGGCTGCGCAAGCACCGGCAGCGGCTGCTGCTGCACCGGCCGCATCGGCTGCACCTGCACCTGCTCCCGCGCCCCAGGCTGCTGCAGCAGCGCCTGCAGCTTCGGGCCCGGTCGAGGTCAAGGTCCCCGATATCGGCGACTTCAAGGACGTGGCCGTGATTGAGCTGCTGGTCAAGGTGGGCGATACCGTCACCGAAGAGCAGTCGCTGTTCACCGTCGAGTCCGACAAGGCTTCGATGGAGATCCCATCGCCCGCCGCTGGCGTGATCAAGGAGCTCAAGGTCAAGATCGGCGACACCATCAATGTCGGCGATCTGGTCGCGATTCTGGAGGGCAGCGCCGCTGCTGCACCAGTGTCGGCACCGGCCGCGCAGGCTCCTGCAGCGGCTGCCGCCACCAGTGCAGCCGCCCCAGCCGCAGCGCCCGTCGCCGCCGCCCCCGCTGCTGCCGTGCCCGCCCACAACCCCACCGTGCCCCCATCGGGTGCCATGCCGTATGCATCGCCATCGGTGCGCAAGTTTGCGCGCGAGCTGGGCGTGCCGCTGGAAGAGGTCAAGGGCTCGGGCAACAAGGGCCGTATCACCGCTGACGATGTGCAAGCCTTCACCAAGCAGGTGATGGCCGGCGCCGTGCAGACCAAGGCCCAGGCGGCCAAGGCGCCTGCCGGTGGCTCTGGTGCTGGTCTCGATCTGCTGCCCTGGCCCAAGGTCGATTTCAGCAAGTTCGGCACGGTCGAGCGCAAAGATCTGTCGCGCATCAAGAAGATCTCGGGCGCCAACCTGCACCGCAACTGGGTGATGATCCCGCACGTCACCAACAACGACGAAGCCGACATCACCGAGCTCGAAGCCTTCCGCGTCTCCACCAACAAGGAAAACGAGAAGAGCGGCGTCAAGGTCACCATGCTGGCCTTTGTGATCAAGGCCCTGGTCTCTGCACTCAAGAAGTTCCCTGAGTTCAACACCAGCCTGGATGGCGACACCCTGGTCTACAAGCAGTACTTCAACATCGGCTTTGCGGCTGACACGCCCAACGGCCTGGTGGTGCCCGTGCTCAAGGATGCAGACAAGAAGGGCATCATCCAGATCAGCGCAGAAATGGGCGAGCTGGCCAAGAAAGCACGCGATGGCAAACTGGGCGCGGCCGACATGCAAGGCGGCTGTATCTCCATCTCGTCGCTGGGCGGCATTGGTGGCACCCACTTCACCCCCATCGTCAACGCACCTGAAGTGGCCATCCTGGGCCTGTCCAAATCCGGCATGAAGCCGGTCTGGGACGGCAAGCAGTTTGTGCCCCGCCTGATGCTGCCTTTGAGCCTGTCGTACGACCACCGCGTCATCGACGGCGCATCGGCTGCACGTTTCAATGCCTACTTGGGCCAGGTGCTGGCGGACTACCGCCGCATCATCCTGTAATCGGAGACCCACACTATGGCAATCGTAGATATCAAAGTCCCCGACATTGGTGATTTCGCCGAGGTGGGCGTGATCGAGCTGCTGGTGCAACCCGGTGACACCGTCGCCAAGGACCAGTCGCTGATCACCGTCGAATCGGACAAGGCCTCGATGGAAATCCCGGCCAGCCATGCTGGCGTTGTCAAAGAGCTCAAGGTCAAGATCGGCGACAAGATCGCCGAAGGCTCGGTGATCCTGTCGCTGGAAGCGGCAGAGGGCGCAGCCGCTGCACCGGCAGCTGCGGCTTCGTCTCCCGCACCTGCTGCTGCACAAGCTGCGCCTGCTCCAGCAGCGCAAGCCGCAGCGCCGGCCCCCGCCCCCGCTGCCAGCAACTACAGCGGCCAGGTTGATGAAGACTGCGACGTGGTCGTGCTCGGCGGTGGCCCAGGCGGCTACTCGGCGGCCTTCCGCGCGGCTGACTTGGGCCTCAAAGTGGTGCTGGTCGAGCGCTACAAGACCCTGGGCGGCGTCTGCCTGAACGTGGGCTGCATCCCATCGAAGGCATTGCTGCATGTGGCGGCGGTCATGGACGAGGTCAAGCACCTGGAAGTGGCGGGCATCAAGTTCGCCGCGCCTGAGGTCAATATCGACACCTTGCGCGGCCACAAAGAGAAGGTCATCGGCAAGCTGACCGGCGGCCTGGGCCAAATGGCCAAGATGCGCAAGGTCACCATCGTGCGCGGCTATGGCAACTTCGTCAGCGCCAACCACATCGAAGTGCAGGAAACCTCGGGCGACGGCCAGGACCAGACCGGCACCAAGAAGGTCGTGCAGTTCAAGAAGGCCATCATTGCTGCAGGCTCGCAAGCCGTGCATCTGCCCTTTATGCCCAAGGACGAGCGCGTGGTGGACTCCACCGGCGCGCTGGATCTGAAGGCCGTGCCCAAGCGCATGCTGATTCTGGGCGGCGGCATCATCGGCCTGGAAATGGGCACGGTGTACAGCACCCTGGGCGCACGCCTGGATGTGGTGGAGATGATGGACGGCCTGATGCAGGGCGCTGACCGTGACCTGGTCAAGGTCTGGCAGAAGATGAACGCGCCGCGCTTTGACAACATCATGGTCAACACCAAGACCGTGGCTGCCGAAGCAACGCCCGAAGGCATCAAGGTGAGCTTCGAGCCCGCCAAGGACGGCGTGACCGTGCCCGAACCCCAGGTCTACGACCTGGTGCTGCAAGCCGTGGGCCGCACGCCCAATGGCAAGAAGATCGGCGCCGAGGCCGCTGGCGTGTCCGTGACGGATCGCGGCTTTATCAATGTCGACATCCAGATGCGCACCAATGTGCCCAACATCTTCGCAATCGGCGACATCGTCGGCCAACCCATGCTGGCACACAAGGCCGTGCATGAAGCGCATGTGGCCGCAGAAGTCATCGCTGGCGAGCTGCAAGGCAACAAGGAGCTGGCAGCAGCCGCCTTCAACGCCCGCGTGATCCCATCGGTGGCCTATACCGATCCCGAAGTGGCATGGGTCGGTCTGACCGAAGACCAGGCCAAGGCCCAAGGCATCAAGGTCAAGAAGGGCTTGTTCCCCTGGGCCGCCTCCGGCCGCGCCATTGCCAACGGCCGCGACGAAGGCTTTACCAAGCTGCTGTTCGACGACTCGCCCGAGGCCCATGGCCACGGCAAGATCCTGGGCGGCGGCATGGTCGGCACGCACGCTGGCGACATGATCGGCGAGATCGCGCTGGCCATCGAGATGGGTGCAGACACCGTGGACATCGGCAAGACCATCCACCCGCACCCCACCTTGGGCGAGAGCATTGGCATGGCCGCAGAAGTGGCCCATGGCACGTGCACGGATGTGCCACCGGTGCGCAAGTAAGACCAGCAGGTCTTGATCCCCACCGCAAAAGACAGCCTCCGGGCTGTCTTTTTTTGCATGGAGCAGCCCGTTCAGCAGGGCTGCAGACTAGGCTGTTGGCTTATTCGTAGTCAAACTCCGCCCGGTAGTCATCCGGGTTGATGCCCTCGGCCCGTAGCGGCTCCACCAGGCGAAAACGCGTGACTTTGGCCGAGGCGGTGATATAGCCTTTGATGACCAGCTCGCGGGTCACGGGGCTGTGCGCCTCTTGGGCCAACTGCTCGATCACGCGGGTGGTTTTGCGCCGAGCGAGCATGCGAAAGAAGGCCGGCACATGGGCGAGCAGGCGCTGCAGCAGTTCCTCGGCCTCGGGCGTCCATTCGCCTTGCTTGGGCAGCTCGGGCACAAAGCCCCATTCGTCTTCCGTCAGCGCGCGCCACAGCACGATGGCGTGGCCATCGGCATCGCTGACGCAGGCCATTTCTTCGAGTTCGGGCGTGCGCATCGGCGCATAGCGCGGAGCGCTGCCTGCCGCCAGCAGGCGCTGGTAGGCCTGGCCCACATCGGCCACCTGCAGGCGCACGGTGATCTGCGACTCCACTGCGGGCACCTGCAAAAGCCGCAGCATGGCGCTGCCGGTGTCGATGTCCACATAGCCCTCGCCGCTGCGCGCCGGGGCAAAGCCGATGACATCGCGCCAAAGGCGTGTGGCCTTTTCCAGATCGGAGCAGGGAAGGACAAGGTGGCTGATTCCAAAAAACATGGCATGCGCTGGTAAAAATAACAGCGCTGATGATAGCGGCCTGGCTGCCGCATCGATCAGAACTGATCGCTTCATGCGCCGCTACCCGTGCCGGCCCGTAGTTGTCTTGGAGACATGCCTAGCCAGCCATAAGCCGCCGGATGCGCGAAGATCATGGCCGTAGAAAACGACGCAGCCCCAAGCGCGTGATGGGGCGATAAGCCCACACGCGCGAGCCCGGACCAGGAGACCCCGCCCATGACACCCTTTGCATTTGCATCCGCCCCCACCGTTGCCGTTGCCATTGCCGCTTTGCTGGCAGGCATTGCCGCGCCCGCGTCAGCGGCCTACCCGGACAAACCCATCAAGCTGATCGTGCCGTTTCCGCCCGGCCAGGCCACCGATATCTTTGCCCGCGCGCTGGCCGAGAAACTGGGCCAAAAGCTGGGCCAGCCGTTAGTGGTGGAGAACAAGGCCGGCGCGGGCAGCAATATTGGCTCCGAGCAGGTGGTGCGCAGCACAGCCGATGGCTATACCTTGCTGGTGGCCGGCAGTGCCATGGCGGTCAACCAGACGCTCTACAAAAAAGTGAACTTCGACCCGCGCGTGGACCTGGTGGGAATCACCCTCATTGCCAAGGTGCCGCTGGTGTTTCTGGCCAACCCCGCCACGGGGATCAAGAGCATGAACGACCTGGTCGCCAAGGCCCGCGCCGAGCCCGGCAAGCTGAGCTATGCCAGCGCCGGCATTGGCGGTACCCAGCATTTGAGCGCGGAGATGGTCAAGGCCCGCGCGGCGCTGCAGATTGAGCACATCCCCTACAAGGGCAGTGGCCCGGCCCAGGCAGATTTTCTGGGCAATCAGGTGCCCTTGATGGTCGACTCGGTCACTGCGGCGCTGGCCAATATCCAGGCGGGCAAGGCGGTGCCGCTGGGCGTGACCTCGGCCACCCGCTCCAGCCAGCTGCCCCAGGTGCCGACGATTGCCGAATCGGGCCTGGCCGAGTTCAAGGGCTTTGAGGCCGTGGGTTGGCTGGGACTGATGGCCCCGAAGGGCACGCCGCAATCGGTAGTCGACAGGCTCAACCAAGAAACCGTGGCGATCCTGAACAGCGCCGAGATGCAGAAGTTCATCCGCGACCGAGGCTCGGAGCCCGCGCCCACCAGTGCGGCAGAGATGGACCGCTTTGTGGCCAGTGAAATCGTGGAGTGGGGCAAGGCGGTCAAGCAGTCCGGAGCGACGGTCGACTAGGACACTGGCTGCCCAGCCCTCTGCCCCATCCAAGGGTCACCCGCAGAAGCCTTACGCCCTGCCGACCATGTCGCCCATGCGTCGCGGCGACTGGCTGCGCTTTTCTACACTGTTTGTCGCCTACAGACCGATATGGAGACAAAGAGATGGTGTTGACGCGCAGAAGCATGCTGCAAGCAGGGGCCGCCACGGCAGCCGGTGCATGGATGGGGGCTGGTGCCTCGCTGGCCCATGCCAGCAAGACTTTTCCGAGCCGGCCCATCAAGCTGGTGGTGGCTTTTCCGGCAGGGGGGCCCACTGATCTGACCATGCGCCAGTTGGCCGAGAACGCCGCCAAGGTGCTGGGCCAGCCGATTGTGGTGGAGAACCGGCCCGGCGCGGCAGGCTCGCTTCCCAGCGCCCAATTGCAAAACACCGCCGCTGATGGCTACACCATCGCCCAGTTGCCGATGAGTGTGATGCGTCTGCCCTTTACCACCGGCCTCAAATGGAACCCGGTAGAAGACCTGAGCTACATCATCAATGTCACCGGCTATGCGTTTTGCATGGTGGCCAGCACGCAGTCCGGGCTCAAGAGCTGGAAGGATGTGGTGGCCTGGGCCAAAGCCAATCCGGGCAAACTCACCCTGGGCAATACCGGCACCTACACCTCACCCCATGTGACCTCGGCCATCATTGCGCAGCAGCTGGGTCTGGATGTGGTGCATGTGCCCTACAAGGGCTCGTCCGAGCTGATGCGCGCGACGATGGCCGGTGAGGTGATGGTCGCCGCCGACACCAGCGCCGTCATTCCCTATGTGGACCAGGGCCGCATGGTGGCCTTGAATGTCTGGACTGAAAAACGCCTGCCGACCTTGCCCAATACTCCCACCTTGATCGAGTTGGGCCTGCCCACCACGCAGTACTCGCCCTTTGGCCTGGTGGGCCCCAAGGGCTTGCCGGCCGATGTGCAAACCACCTTGCACAAGGCCTTCAAGGAGGCCATGGAGATGGAAAGCTACCAGGCCATGCTGCAGCGCTTTGAGATGCTGCCGATCTATATGAACAGTGCCGACTACAAGAAGTTTGCCGCGGAATCCTCCGTCAAGGAAAAGGCCGTTCTGGCAAAGCTGGGGCCGCAGAGCTGACAGCGCTAGCACCTCCGTAGCGCCCTGGTTGCGCCTAGTTAGTAGATGCAAATGCCAATAGCTGTATTTATATACAGTTATTGGCATTGATGCATTCCTGGCTGAGGTGCTTGGCCAGTTCCCTCTGCACTTGCGGGTGCAGGCGTCTGCTGCAGAGGCTGAATCGGAAGCCTCGGGCTGCTGAGGGCTGCAAAGGGAGCAGCCAGCGCTGTGCAGCACCTTTCCATTTTGCTAGAATACTGTAATTACATACAGTTGTTCTATGCAAACCCTTGCCAAACTTCAGATCCTGGCCGATGCCGCCAAATACGATGCCAGCTGTGCATCGAGCGGTAGCAAGCCGCGCGATTCCTTGGGTGGCAAGGGGATGGGGTCGACAGAGGGCATGGGCATCTGCCACAGCTATACGCCGGACGGCCGCTGCGTCTCCTTGCTCAAGATTCTGCTCACCAACTTCTGCATCTACGATTGCCGCTACTGCATCAACCGCAAAAGCTCCAACGTGCAGCGCGCCCGGTTCAGCGCGGCTGAGGTGGTGGCGCTCACCCTCGATTTTTACCGCCGCAATTGCATCGAAGGCCTGTTTCTATCGAGCGGCATCATCCAGTCGTCTGACTACACGATGGAGCAGCTGGTGGAAGTCGCCCGCTGCCTGCGCGAAGACCATGATTTTCGCGGCTATATCCACCTCAAGACCATTCCCGATGCCTCTCCCGAGCTGCTGGCCCAGGCGGGGCGCTATGCCGATCGGCTCAGCATCAATGTAGAACTGCCCACCGAGCAAGGGCTGGCGCAGTTGGCCCCCGAGAAGAATGCCGCTGGCATTGCGTTGGCGATGCACCAGGTGGCGGAACACATCGAGGTGGCGCGGCAGCAGACGCAAGACCAGCAGAATGGGAAACTGGTGTCCATGCCGCGCCAGCGCCAGGCCGCAAGGGCTGCTGCACCGCGTTATGCGCCGGCAGGCCAAAGCACCCAAATGATTGTGGGCGCCGACAGCGCCAATGACGCGACCATTTTGCGCACCAGCAGCGGGCTCTACACTGGGCAGCGCCTGCGGCGGGTGTATTACTCCGCCTTCAGCCCCATCCCGGATGCCTCGGCTGATCTGCCTTTGCAGGCACCGCCGCTGATCCGCGAACACCGGCTTTACCAGGCTGATTGGCTGATGCGCTTTTACGGCTTCAGCCATGCAGAAATCACCGCGCCGGCGGCCGGCGGCATGCTGGATCTGGAGCTCGATCCCAAGCTGGCCTGGGCGCTGTCGCAGCGCCAGCATTTTCCGGTGGACCTCAACCGTGCCCCCAAACAGTGGCTGCTGCGCGTGCCCGGGCTGGGCGTGGGCAGCGTGCAGCGCCTGTTGGCCGCACGCATGGTGCGCAGGCTGCGCCTGGCTGATTTGCAGCAACTGCGGGTCGCCACCAGCAAGGTCTTGCCCTTTGTGGAGCTGGATGACTACCACCCGCCGCTGGGCATGCTCGATAGCACCTCGCTGCGTCAACAGTTGCTGGGCAAGATGCAACACGGCAGCACCCAGCGGCAGCACAGCGGCATGCAGCTGCCCGTGGTCGCGCAAATGGCGCTGTTCTAAAGCATGCAGGCACACACCGATTCCCTGGTGATTGCGCTGGACGGCCCGGATGATTTTGCCGGCTTTCGCCAGGCCGCCCGCGTGTTGCTGGCCCTCAACGCCGAGCCGCAGGCACTGCACTGGCGGTGGTCGGATGCCTTGAGTGACCAAAGCGTGGGCGACGACCTGTTTGCCGCCGATGCTGCTGGGAGCCTGGCAGGCAAAGCACTGACGCCGGACATGTTGGACCAGTTGCCTTGCCCGCCCGGGCAGCCGCTACGCCTCAAAGCCGCGCAGCTGGGCATGTTGCGCAACGCCTGCTGCCACAGCCACCCAGGGCGCTTTGCGCTGTGTTACCGCTGGCTGTGGCGGGTGCAGCAATGGCCTGGCCTGGCGGGCGATGCGCTGGATGGCGATTGGCGTGAGATTGAGCGCATGGCCAGGGCTGTTGGGCGCGACATCCACAAAATGCATGCCTTTGTACGCTTTCGGCCCAGCCGAGACGCACAAGGCCGGGATCTGCATATCGCCTGGTTCGAGCCCGACCATTTCTGCGTGCGGGAGGCCGCTGGCTTTTTCATGCGGCGCTTTACCAGCATGCGCTGGGCGATTTTGACGCCCCAGTGCAGCGTGCACTGGGATCTGGAACAGATGCAGTTTGCAGCCGGGGGCAGGGCGCAGGATGCACCCGGGCCCGATGCGGGTGAGGCGCTATGGCTGGCGTACTACCAATCCACCTTCAACCCCGCGCGCCTCAAGGAGCAGGCCATGCTGCGCGAGATGCCGCGCCGCTACTGGAAAAACCTGCCCGAGGCGCAACTCATCAGCGGCCTGGTAGCAGGCGCCCGCAGCCGAACCGGCCACATGTTGGGGGCTGATACGCTGGGCGGACACGCCTGAACGGATAGTGTCTGATGCGCAAGCCGCAGAGTCAGTGCAGCGAAACGTCTTCGCGGCGCACATGGTCGTTCGCCGTGCCGGTCGGGCGGCTGGACCAGTAACCGGCCAGCAGCGATCCCGAGATGTTGTGCCACACCGAGAAAATGGCGCCCGGCAGCGCGGCCATGGGGCTGAAAAACTTGGCACCCAGGCTGGCGGCCAGGCCCGAGTTCTGCATGCCCACCTCGATCGCCAAGGTGCGGCAGACCGATTTGTCAAAGCCCAGCAGGCGCCCGCCCCAGTAGCCGCCCAGGTAGCCAATCAGGTTATGCGCAATGACGCCCGCCACCACCACGCCGCCCACCGTGGCAATGCGGTCGCGGCTCAGGGCCACCACCGTGGAGAGCACCAGCAAAATCGCCAGCATCGACACCAGCGGCAGCAGGCCTTCAATGCGTTTGATCTGGGCATGCCAGAAATGGTTGAGCAGCAGGCCCAGGCCAATGGGCAGCAGCACGATCTGCGCAATCTCCATCAAGAGGGCGCTGACCGGCACATCGATGGATGCGGAGATATAGAGCCGCGCCAGCAGGGGCGTGGCCACAATGCCGACGAGGGTGGACAGCGCACTGATGGTGACCGACAGCGCCACATCGCCCTTGGACAAAAAGATCATCACATTCGACGAGGTGCCGCTGGCCACACTGCCCACCAGCACCATGCCTGCTGTCAGCTCGGGCGGCATGTCCAGGCCCTTGGCAATCAACCAGGCTGCCAGGGGCATGATGAGGTAATGCAGAAACAGGCCAGCCGCAATCGGGGCCGGGCGTTGCAGCACGCGGCTGAAATCGCTCAGCCTCAGGGTGACACCCATGGCGAACATGATCAGCATCAGCAACTGGGCGATATGGGGCTTGAAGCCCAGAAACGCCGAAGGCGCGCTGTAGGCAAGCAGGGCCATCACAGCCGCCCACACGGGGAAAAGACGGGTCAACAAGGCAAGCACAGAAGTATCCAGACCAAAACAGCGCCCCCAAGCACGCAATACGGACAAGGCCGATGCAGGGGGCAAAAAACGGTGGGTGGTGATGCGCAGGAGCGAATGTGCTGCCGCGCCAGGCCAGGGGTGGCGGCCTGGGGCGGCAAAGCGGCGATGAACGCGGGGCTACCGGGTGGTAGCGGGCAAGCGCTGGGGGCTTTTGGCTGGCCGCATCAGTGCCGCCATCATAAAGTTACGAATGCAACCTGTTGGGCGGGCGAACAGGAGGCAATGCAAAGTGCTCGGCTATTGGAGAGGCGACGAGGAGGCGACGAGGAGGCGACCGGGACGCGCCGTTTCGGCCAAGCAAGGGTCACTAAGGCAGGCCTGCGCCCATGGGTGTCTGGCATTTTTTGTACCCTAGTGTTGCTACGTTCTACATAGCAATAGCTGATGCCAGCAGCTGCCTTGATCGCCGGATGGCATTGCCCGAAATGGTGCATTGCAGAGCGGCAGGTGTTGTAGGACTGCAGGCTTTTTGTTCCCTGTTGCAGCAGGCCCGCGTTGCAATCTGGCGATCATCCAGTAGAGTCGTTGAGATTGGTTAACGATCTGATGCATTCCTGCTACAAGGTGCCTGGGCACTGATGTGGTGCATCTCATGGCCTGCAGTGGCCGCAGCCGGGCTTTTCAGACAGGGAAAGCGCCGCGCTGCCACGGCCGGTCCATCTCTAGCTTTGTGCCTGCATGCTTGCACGCGGGACACTATTTTTGAGGAGGGCGCCTTTATGCCACCCCATGCCGCATCCAATATGCCGCTGCCGCAAATAGGCGGCTGGCTTGAACACAGTGTCGGTCCGTTGATGAGTTGGTGCGTTCTGGTCGCGGCCGCAGCGCTGGCCGGGCACATGGTCTTCCGGCTCAGCGGTTTTCCGCGCATGCTGGGCTATACGGTCGTCGGCCTGCTGGCCGGCTGGCTCGGTTTTGGCGATCTGCCCTGGCCGCTGCAGGGCAATACCCAGGTGCTGCTGCACACAGCGGTGGGCACCAGCATGCTGATTGCAGCCTCGCAAATCTCGCTCAAATGGCTGCTGCGCCAGCCCTTTTTGCTGCTGCAAAGCCTGGTCGAATCCCTGGCTGCCCTGGTGCTGGTGACCGCCACCTTGCAGCTGCTGGGCATGGGCTGGGCGGTATCGCTGGGCGTGGGGGTGGTGGCCATGGCGGCCTCGCCTTCGGTGCTGCTGCGCATCTCGTCCGATCTGCGCTCCAGTGGCGCGGTCACTGACCGCAGCTTGCTGATGGCCACCCTGAGCTGCGTGTACGCCCTTGTGCTGGGCCTGGTGGTGACCGTGGCCTGGTCGCCCGTCGCCGGCACGGACACGCAATCGGGCCTGGAGCTGACCGCTGCCGGCATGGGCCATCTGCTGTGGAGCCTGGGGCTGACCTTGCTGTGGGCGCTGCTGACCACGGCGGCCCTGTGGCCGGTGCTGCGTTGGCAGTCCTCGCGCAGCGATTCCACCGCGCTGTACATGCTGGCTGTGCTGGTGGCTGCCAGCTTGCTGGCCGAGCGTTTGGGCGGCTCGGCAGCGCTGGGCTTTGTGTTGGCGGGGGTGATGCTGCGCAACCTGAGCCCCAAGCCCATGGTTTGGCCCTCGGCCTTCATGGCGGGCAACACCATGCTCAATTTGCTGATGTTTGTGCTGGTGGCCAGCATGGCCGGCCAGATTGCCCCCAGCGCGGCGCTGGTGAGCGTGGTGGCCGCTGCCAGCCTGGCGCGGCTGCTGGGCAAGATGGGCGGCGTGCTGCTCTTGGGCGCGGGTACCGGCATTGGCTGGCTGCGCCAGTGGCCGGTGGCCTGCGCGCAGTCGCCCAGCTCGGGCCTGGCGCTGCTGCTGGCCTCCGCCCAGGTGGCGCAATGGGCATCCATCAACCCCGAGGTGGCCATCAGCGTGTCTTCCATCGCGCTGCCAATGATTGTTCTGTGCGAGGTGATCGGCGTGCTGCTGGCCTCGTTGGCATTGTGGCGCAGCGGCGAGGCGCACCGCGGTATTGGCCTGTCTGCCCTCACCAGCAAGGAGAAACGCCATGACGCTTGAAGCTTTCCAACAGTCCGAGGCCCTAACCCTGGGGGTCGAGCTGGAGCTGCAGCTGGTCAACACCAACCACTATGACCTGACACCTTATGCGCCCGATATGCTGGCCCTGCTGAAAAACGCGCAGGTGCCGGGCTCCATCGTGCCCGAGGTGACCACCAGCATGATCGAGATATCGACGGGCATTTGCACCGATGCCCAGGATGCCTACCAGCAGCTGAGCGTAACGCGAGATGCACTGGTCAAGGCCGCGGATCGGCTCAATATTGCGCTGGCCGGCGGTGGCACCCATCCGTTCCAGCAGTGGCACCAGCAGCGTATCTACAACAAGCCGCGCTTCAAAGAGATCACCGCGCTGTACGGCTACCTCACCAAGCAGTTCACCATCTTTGGTCAGCATGTGCATGTGGGCTGCCCAGGGGCCGACGCGGCGCTGATGATGCTGCACCGCCTCTCACGCTATATCCCGCACTTTATTGCGCTGTCGGCCTCCAGCCCCTTTGTGCAGGGCCAGGACACGGCCTTCGATTCGGCGCGGCTCAACTCGGTGTTTGCATTTCCACTCTCGGGACGGGCCCCCTTTGCGCTGCACTGGGAGGACTTTGAGCGCTACTACGACAAGATGACCGCCACCGGGGTGATCCACAGCATGAAGGATTTTTACTGGGACATCCGGCCCAAGCCCGAGTTTGGCACGGTGGAGGTGCGGGTGTTTGACACGCCGCTGTCCATCGAGCGTGCCGTCGCGCTGGCCGCCTATGTACAGGCGCTGGGTGCCTGGTTCCTGGCCGAGGAGCCGTTTGAGCCCAGCGAGGACGACTACCTGGTCTACACCTACAACCGTTTCCAGGCCTGCCGCTTTGGTCTGGAAGGCGCCTATGTGGACCCGGCCAGCAGTGAATCCTTTGGTCTGCGTGAGCATATCCTGCTGACCTTGCAGCGCATCCAGTCCTATGTGCCGGAGAACAGCAAGGAGGCTTTGCAGCAGCTGCGCAAGACCGTCAATGAGGGCGTGAATGACGCCAGCCGCTTGCGTGAGGCCTATGCCCAGGCCCAGCAATTGCCAGAAGTGGTGCGCCAGTCGACCTTGCGCTTTCGCTACTGAGGAGCCGGGCATAGGCCGGTAAAAAAAGCGGGCGGAGGTCCTGCTGGGATCCCGCTTCCTTTACAGTGCAGGGGCCCTTCATTCTTATGCATTGCCCCGTGTCTGAAAAAACGCTGCTGCTTATCCAGGTCGGCACCCCGCCCGACGACATCCGTGCCCAGGTCGGCGATCTGCCGCTGTGGTTTTCCGCCGCGCTGGCGGCAGGGCCGGCCCTTCAGGTGGTGCGGGTCTTCGAGGGCGAGCCATTGCCGCCGCATGAGGCCCACAGCGCCGCCATCATCACCGGCTCCTGGGCCATGGTCACGGATTTGCTGCCCTGGAGTGAAGCGACGGCCCAATGGATACGCGAGGCGATGGCGCTGGAGTTTCCGCTGTTTGGCGTCTGCTATGGCCACCAGTTGATGGCCCATGCCTTGGGCGGCCGGGTGGACTACCACCCGCAGGGCCGCGAGATGGGTTGCCTGGATATCAACCTGCTGCCTGGCGCCGAGGACGAGGCCTTGCTCGCAGGCGCCGGCCCGCAGTTCAAGGCCAACCTGACCCATATGCAAACCGTGCTGGAGCTGCCGCCTGGCGCCCGGGTGCTGGCACGCTCGGCGCATGATCCGCACCAGGTCGTGCGCTATGGGCCCAAGGCCGTCTCGACCCAGTTCCACCCGGAGTTCAGCCAGGCGATTGCTGCCGCTTGCATCCAGTTGCGTGCGCAGGTGCTGCATTCAGAAGGGTTTGACCCCGATGCCATGCTGCGCCAATTGGCCCAGACGCCTGTGCCCCAGCAGATGCTGCAGCGCTTTGTCGCAGCCTATGCGCTGGAGAGCGCAGCGACAGCAGCAGAGCCCCGGGCCGTTCAGGCCGACACAAGCTTGACGGTATAGCCCTTGCCGGAGGCGATCACCTCCAGCAAGCGATCGATATTGGGGTGCGCGCCGGGGCGGGCCTTGGCGTCATCCGTGTGCTCGGCAAAGATCTGCAGGCCTTCTTCGGCCGCCGCTGCATTGATACCGCCATGCTTGGCGGCCAGAGCGTTGTACACCCGCACCGAGCCAGCCTTGCCTGGGGCATTGGGAATGCTGGCTGCCAGCTGTCCATCGGCATTGATGAGCTGCAGCTCAGCGATATGGTCGATAGCGGGCAGGGATTGGAGATTGTCAGCAAAAGCCATGGTGGTCTCGGGTGCGCAAGTGGTATCAAAAAAAATAGCAACCCTTGCTTGCTGCATGGGTAGCCGACGTATTTTTTGGAATTATGCAGCATCCCCTCAGCCTTCAACGCAGCGCTAAGCCCTCAAGCGCGCGCCTCAGCCCTGGGCATTGATGAGGTCCATGATGAAGCGCCAATGCGCCTCATCGACCGGCGTGATCGACAAGCGGTTGCCTTTTTGCAGCACCCGCATCTCTTGGAGCTCAGGATACTGGCGCAAGCGGGCCACGCTGATGGGCTGGATCTTGCGCAGTGCCTGCACATCCAGCGTCAGCCAACGGGGTTGTTCCGGCTGGGACTTGGGATCGTAGTACTTGGAATCGGGCTGGAACTGGCTGGCATCAGGCCGCAGCTTGCCGGCAATGCGGGCGATGCCATAAATGCCGGGCTCGGCGCAGCTGGAATGCCAGTACAGCACGCCATCGCCCACTTGCATGTCATCGCGCATGAAATTACGGGCCTGGTAATTGCGCACGCCATCCCAGGCAATGGTGGCATCGGGGGCGCTGAGCGCATGGTCTATCGCGTATTCATCGGGCTCATTTTTCATCAGCCAGTAGCGGGTGGCGGCAGCGTTCATGGTCGGGCGAGGAAGAGGGCGGAGCAGTGGACGGGCGATGCCAAGCAGGAGCGGCAGCGCGCTGCGGGCCATGCTAACCGATGCGCCAGCCAGGTGCCATGCCAGCGGCGGGGATTCCCTCAAGCGCCAGCAGGGCAACAAACGCAGGCACTACGCCGTTTTTGCGCGACAGCACCAAGCGTAAATGCCTCGTACATAGTACAATAGAGAGCTTTGCAAGCTTTTACAGCCAGGGAGCGCATGGTGCTTGGCACTGCGCGGCTTAGAGCGACGGGTACGCGCCGGATAGTTCAGGCCGTATCCGTATCGCAACCGGCCACTGGGTGAAAGCGCGCCATACCCCCGGGTATGACGGGTAAAAGTCCGCAAGGACACCCCCCCAAACCCTGGAAGGCCACCGCTGCTGGTGGCACACAGAACAGCATGGCGAACCTGTTTTCGTTCATGCACCACTAGACAAGGATTCGTCGACTTATATGGCTAAAGAAGAACTGATTGAGATGCAAGGCTCCGTGACCGAAGTGTTGCCTGATTCGCGTTTTCGCGTGAAGCTGGAAAACGGCCACGAGCTGATCGCTTACACGGGCGGCAAGATGCGCAAACACCACATCCGCATTCTGGCCGGTGACAAGGTGTCGCTGGAAATGTCGCCTTACGATCTGAGCAAGGGCCGTATCACTTTCCGTCACCTGCCTGGCCGTGGCCCAGCGCCATCCCAGCGCTAATGGCTAGGGCGCAGCAAGCGCTGCGCCTTGGTGCCAGCAGGGCAGTTGTAAAAAAATCGTCAAATACGAAAAACCACTGCCCAAACCCTGGTTAGAATAACGGCTTAGTCGGAGCGTAGCGCAGCCTGGTAGCGCATCTGCTTTGGGAGCAGAGGGTCGCGAGTTCGAATCCCGCCGCTCCGACCATTCCATTTAAAAACCTGTTGTACGCAAGTACAGCAGGTTTTTTGTTGTGGGCTTGGCGGATGAGGCAGCGCCTAGCGATGCAGTCGGGAGCGGTGGCACCAGCGCGGCACCCCAAGCGTGTGGCCCGACTGGCGGCATGCAGCGCCGCAGCCCAGCCCGGCACCATTTAAAGTTGCCAAAGTAATCATTTTTCCCGAACAGGGCCCTGGCAGGCTATACAATAGCGGCTTAGTCGGAGCGTAGCGCAGCCTGGTAGCGCATCTGCTTTGGGAGCAGAGGGTCGTGAGTTCGAATCCCACCGCTCCGACCATTCCTTTTGAAAACCTGTTGCATGCAAGTGCAGCAGGTTTTTCATTTGTGCAGCGTGCAAACATCGTTGCGCACCCCGTCTGCGATAACGCCGTCTACAAACGGTGTTGCCTAGCTTTAAAGCGCAGGCTGTAACGCGCTGATCAGCCAGTAATGCGGGCAGCCCACAAGGGTGCTGCCGATGGCGATCGCCACCCAGAATGCCAGTCCATTTCCCTCATCGGGGTGCGGTGATAGAAAGCAACTGGAAACATAAAATTATTCAGGCAATGCATGTTGATTTTCTTGCATTTCCTCTCTGGGCATCGCACTTCCTAACAGAAATTGGCGCCACATTTTTGCTACCGAGAACGCTACAGGTAGCGTACACTCAAGCCCATAGACACTATATGTAGTGTCCACCGCTTTCCCCCACTGGTTGTTGTCCCTGGTCTAGCTCCCGTCTTTACGCGCCTGCAATGTCAGGCGCGTTTTGGCGCGGGACAGGTGCGTCAGCCCGTGGCCCTGCGTCTTTTATCCCATTAGAAACATCGCAAATGAACCAGACAACCACTATGAGAGTCACCAAGCGTGACGGTCGCGTTGAACCCATCGACCTGGACAAAATCCACCGAGTGATTGACTGGGCCGCCAAGGACCTGCGCGATGTTTCCGTGTCGCAGATCGAGCTGCAATCGCATATCCAGTTTTATGACGGCATCCGCACCGATGCCATCCATGAAACCATCATCAAGTCCGCAGCGGACCTGATCTCCGAAGACGCGCCGGACTACCAGTACGTGGCTGCACGCCTGGCCATCTTCCATCTGCGCAAGATTGCCTTTGGCCAGTTTGAGCCACCGCATTTGTACGACCATGTGCAAAAGCTGACTGAGCTGAAGAAGTACGACCCGCACCTGCTGGCCGATTACAGCCGCGAAGAGTACGAAGAGATCAATGGTTTCATCGACCACTGGCGCGATATGGATTTCTCCTACGCAGCCGTGAAGCAGCTCGAAGGCAAGTACCTGGTGCAGAACCGGG
This sequence comes from Comamonas sp. BIGb0152, assembly GCF_024809975.1. Classification (GTDB taxonomy): domain Bacteria; phylum Pseudomonadota; class Gammaproteobacteria; order Burkholderiales; family Burkholderiaceae_C; genus Comamonas. The sequence continues at coordinate 553,704 of NZ_JANUDY010000002.1, read as the reverse complement.
TGACCAAGCGCATCTATGAGAGCCCGCAGATTCTGTACGTGCTGGTGGCAATGAGCCTGTTTGCCAAGTACCCGGCCGACCGCCGCCTGCAGTACATCAAGCGTTTCTATGATGCCGTCTCGCGCTTCAAGATTTCGCTGCCCACGCCCATCATGTCGGGTGTGCGCACGCCTTTGCGCCAGTTCAGCTCCTGCGTGCTGATCGAGTGCGATGACAGCCTGGACAGCATCAACGCCACCACCAGCGCCATCGTCAAGTACGTCTCGCAGCGCGCCGGCATCGGCATCAACGGCGGCCGCATCCGCGCGCTGGGCAGCGAGATCCGTGGCGGCGAAGCGCAGCACACCGGTTGCCTGCCTTTCTTCAAGATGTTCCAGTCGGCCGTCAAGTCCTGCTCGCAAGGGGGAGTGCGCGGCGGTGCAGCCACCTTGTTCTACCCACTGTGGCACCTGGAAGCCGAGTCGCTGCTGGTGCTGAAGAACAACCGCGGCGTCGAAGAAAACCGTATCCGCCACCTGGACTACGGCATCCAGATCAACCGCATGCTCTACCAGCGCCTGATCAAGGGCCAGAACATCAGCCTGTTCTCGCCCCACGATGTGCCTGGTATGTATGAGGCCTTCTTCGCCGACCAGAACAAGTTCGAAGAGCTGTATGTCAAGTACGAGAACGACGAATCCATCCGCAAGCGCACTTTGCCAGCGGTGGAGCTGTTCTCGCTGATGATGCAAGAGCGCGCCAGCACCGGCCGTATCTACATCCAGAACGTGGACCATTGCAACACCCACAGCCCCTTCAACCCGGCTGTGGCGCCGGTTCGCCAGTCGAACCTGTGCATGGAAATCCTGCTGCCCACCAGCCCGCTGGAAGACATCAAGGACGAGAACGGCGAAATCGCGCTCTGCACCTTGTCCGCTTTCAACCTGGGCGCGCTGGAATCCACCGACGAGCTCGAAGAGCTGGCCGACCTGATCGTGCGCGCGCTCGATGCCCTGCTGGAGTACCAAGACTACCCGGTGGCCGCTGCCCGCGTCGCGACTGAAAAGCGCCGCTCGCTGGGCGTGGGCGTCATCAACTACGCCTACTACCTGGCCAAGAACGGCGTGCGCTATTCCGATGGCTCGGCCAACGGCCTGACCCACCGCACCTTTGAGGCCATCCAGTACTACCTGCTGAAGGCATCGGTGCAGCTGTCGCGTGAATTTGGCCCTTGCACCGCCTTTGCCGAGACCAACTACGCGGCAGGCATCCTGCCCATCGATACCTACAAGAAGGACATCGACGCGCTGACCGACGAGCCCCTGCACCTCGATTGGGAAACCCTGCGCACCGAGATCAAGACCCATGGCCTGCGCAACTCCACCCTGACCGCACTGATGCCGTCCGAGACCTCCAGCCAGATCGCCAATGCGACCAATGGCATCGAGCCTCCACGTGGTTTTGTGTCGGTCAAGCAGTCCAAGGACGGCATCCTGCGCCAGGTGGTGCCAGAGATCGACCGTTTGAAGGGCCAGTACGAACTGCTCTGGCAAATGCCCAACAACGATGGTTACTTGAAGCTCGTGGGCCTGATGCAGAAGTTTGTCGACCAGTCCATCTCGGCCAACACCAACTACGACCCACAGCGCTTTGCCGACGGCAAGGTGCCCATGCAGCAATTGCTCAAGGACTTGCTGCAGGCCTACAAGTTTGGCGTCAAGACGCTGTACTACCACAACACCCGTGATGGTGCGGAAGACATGCAGAGCGCGGCGGCAGAAGACGACTGCGCCAGCGGCGCCTGCAAGATCTAAGCGCGGAGAAGGCCATGGCATACAGCACCTTTTCCAAGGTTGACAATGACCAGCTCAAGGAACCGATGTTCTTTGGCAATCCGGTCAACGTCGCCCGCTACGACCAGCAGAAGTACCCGATTTTCGAGAAGCTGATTGAAAAGCAGCTCTCGTTTTTCTGGCGCCCCGAGGAAGTGGACATCACGCAGGACCGCATCGACTACCAGAAGCTGCCCGACCACGAGAAGCACATCTTCATCAGCAACCTGAAGTACCAGACCTTGCTGGACTCCATCCAGGGGCGCAGCCCGAACATGGCGTTTTTGCCCCTGGTGTCGCTGCCGGAGCTGGAGACCTGGATTGAGACCTGGGCGTTCTCGGAGACCATCCATTCGCGCTCGTACACGCACATCCTGCGCAATATCGTCAATGATCCGTCGGTGATCTTTGACGACATCATGCGCAACGAGAACATCAAGCTGCGCGCCGGCGATATCTCCTCGTACTACGACGAGCTGATCCGCGATGCCATGCTGCACGCCCAATTGGGCGCCGGCAGCCACACCATCAATGGTGTGGTGCATGAGATCAATGTGTACCAGCTCAAGAAGAAGATGTACCTGTGCCTGATGAATGTGAACATTCTGGAGGCCATCCGCTTTTATGTGAGCTTTGCCTGCTCCTTCGCATTTGCTGAGCGCAAGCTGATGGAGGGCAATGCCAAGATCATTCGCCTGATTGCACGCGATGAGGCCTTGCACCTGACCGGCACGCAGCATTTGCTCAACATCATGCGCTCGGGCCAGGATGACCCGGACTTTGCCAAGATTGCCAAAGAGACCGAGCAGGAATGCTTTGAGATGTTCAAGACGGCGGCGATGCAGGAAAAGCAGTGGGCCGAGTACCTGTTCCGCGACGGCTCGATGATTGGCCTGAACAAGGACATCCTGAGCCAGTATGTAGAGTACATCACCAACATCCGCATGTCTGCGATCGGCCTCAAGCCCGCATTCGAGAACGCCAAGAGCAACCCGATCCCCTGGATCAACACCTGGCTATCGTCGGACACCGTGCAGGTGGCCCCGCAAGAGGTGGAGCTGAGCTCTTACCTGGTCGGCCAGATCAACGCCGAAGTCTCGCTGGATGACCTGAGCGGAATCGAGTTGTGACCACCGTTAGCACCACGGACAGGCTTATACGCGTACTGCCAGGGGAGACCCTGCTGGAGGCGTTGGAGCGCACTGGCCACGATGTGGAGTACCAGTGCCGTGGTGGCTATTGCGGCAGCTGCCGCATCACCTTGCTGGAGGGCGAGGTGGTCTACACCCAAGAGCCCCTGGCCTTTGTGGCGCCGAATGAAGTGGTTCCCTGCTGCTGCGTGGTCAAAACCCCCATCAAGGTGGAATGCAGCCTCAGGCCCGTGGAGGCCCGTGCCGAGGACAAGAGCCAGCTGGCTCTGGACCTGTAGGACGCTGCAGTTTTGCGCACAGGCCCCAAGCTTTGCTTGGGGCTTTTTTGTTGCGGCATTCGCTATGTGCGGGCGGCACAGCTTTGTCGCCTCGCGGCGCTTCAGCCTCCAATTTGCGCGCTGTTTTCAAGCTTTACACAAGCATGTTTTAGCGGACCTATAGCGCCTTTTCACCCTGATTGGTGCAGGACCGCGCAGGCCTGGTGCAGGCGCCATAAAAACCTGGCATTTTTGCACTGTCGCCGTGCATGCCCACCGGGTTAGCGCGTAATGGTTACTACCCGCGAAGCACAGCTTGCGCCCGCCCTCGAATTTCTTGTTTGCGCCGACTGGGCGATTACTTGATCATCGCTGCCAGATCAGAGCTTCTGATCCACACAGCTTGCATGATTCGGAGATACCAGATGGCAAAAAGCCAAGTCATACGCGCCGGGGCAGACATCGGCGGCACTTTCACAGATATCGCGCTCGAGGTCGATGGCGTCCTGTTCAGCGAGAAGGTCCTGACGGACTATGAAAAGCCCGAGCGCGCCATCGTCACCGGCCTCAAACAGGCAGCAGCCCAGGCAGGCATTGCGCCAGCGCAGATCGGCACGGTGATCCACGGCACGACCCTGGCCACCAACTCGCTGATCGAGCGGCGTGGCGCCAAGACCGCCTTCATCACCAGCGAAGGTTTTCGCGATGTGATCGAGATGCGCAACGAGGGCCGTTTTGAGCAGTACGACCTGGCCATCCAGCTGCCCGCGCCGCTGATTGCCCGCAACCACCGCTATACCGTGGCAGGCCGGCTCGATGCCAAGGGCCAGGAACTGCAGCCGCTAGACGAAGCACAGCTGCAGCAGGTGATTGCGCAGCTGCGCGAAGGCGGCTACCAAAGCGTGGCCGTGGGCCTCATGCACAGCTACAAGAACCCGGCCCATGAAAAGCGGGTGCGCGCGCTGATCGCCCAGGCGCTGCCCCAGCTGTCGGTGTCCATCTCCAGCGAAGTCTCGCCCCAGATCCGCGAGTTCGAGCGCTTCAACACCGTCTGCGCCAATGCCTATGTGAAGCCGCTGATGTCCTCCTACCTGCAGCGCCTGGCACAGGCTTTGGTAGAAGAGGGCATGCACTGCCCGCTCTACCTGATCCACTCGGGCGGCGGGCTGATGTCGCTGACGAATGCTGCTGAATTCCCGGTGCGCCTTTTGGAATCGGGCCCGGCAGGCGGCGCCATCTACGCCAGCGATTTTGCGGCCAAGTACGGCCAGGACAAGGTGGTGTCTTTTGACATGGGCGGCACCACGGCCAAGATCTGTCTGATTGACCAGCATGTGCCCAAGACCGCACGGGTGTTTGAAGTGGCGCGCAGCTACCGCTTTAAAAAGGGCAGCGGCATGCCCATCTCGATACCGGTCATCGAGATGATCGAAATCGGCGCGGGCGGCGGCTCCATTGCCCATGTGGACGATATGCGCCAGGTGCGGGTGGGCCCGGAGAGCGCAGGCTCGGAACCTGGCCCGGCCAGCTACGGCCGGGGCGGCGCCCGCCCCACGGTGACCGATGCCGATCTGCTGCTGCACAAGCTGGACCCGGCCCGGTTTGCCGGCGGCAGCATGCAGCTGAACATGCCCGCCGCGCAAGATGCGATGGCCACCCATGTCGGCCAGGCCCAAGGCCTGGACGCGGTGCGCGCTGCCTACGCCGTGGCCGAAGTGGTGGACGAGAACATGGCCAATGCCGCGCGCATGCATGCGGTGGAATCCGGCCAGGACCTGGAGGCCTACACGATGATCGCCTATGGCGGCGCTGCCCCGCTGCACGCGGTGCGGCTGTGCGAAAAGCTGGGCATCCAGCGCCTGCTGATCCCGACGGGCGCCGGCGTGGGCTCGGCCATCGGCTTCTTGCGCGCGCCTTTTGCCTATGAGTCGCTGCGCAGCTCGGTCATGCGCATGAGCCAGTTCGATGGCGATGCCGTCAACCAGATGCTGCGCGAGATGGAAGTCGAGGTCAGCGCCTTTTTGCACGACACCGGCTACGACGGCGAGACCGTCAAGGAGCTGCGCGCCTTTATGCGCTACTGCGGCCAGGGCTGGGAGATCCCCGTATCGGTGCCCGTGCAGCACTTTGGGCCGGACAGCGTGCCCGCGCTCAACGCGGCCTTTGTGCAGAACTATGTGGCCTTGTTTGGCCACGCGATCGACGGCCTCGATATCGAGGTGGTGAGTTGGGCACTGTCCTTGCGTTCCAAAACCGAGCCACCGGCCAAAGCCGCGCTGCAGCAAGGCGGTGTGCCCCAAAAGGGTGCCGGCACGGTGCTGGACCGCCGCGAGGTCTTCGACGGCAAGCTGGGGCAGTTTTATGCCTGCGATATCTATGAGCGCCTGGGGCTGCCAAGGGGGCAGGCCGTGCCCGGCCCGGTGGTGATTGTGGAGAAGGAAACCTCGACCTATGTCAGCCCAGGTTTCAAGGTGGTGCTGCAGTCGGACGACTGCATGCTCGTAGAACGCATGGACAGCGGAGTGTGATCATGGCAAACAATACAGACGTTCATTACCAAATCATGTGGAACCGCCTGATCTCGGTGGTCGAAGAGCAGGCGGTCACCTTGATCCGCACCGCTTTTTGCACCAGCGTGCGGGAGGCGGGCGATTTGTCGGCCGGCGTGTTTGACAAACAGGGCCGCATGATGGCCCAGGCCGTCACCGGCACCCCCGGACATGTGAACTCGATGGCCGAGTCAGTCGCGCATTTTGCCAAACGCTTTGAGCGCAGCACGCTGCAAGATGGCGATGTGCTGGTCACCAACGACCCCTGGCTGGGCACCGGCCACCTGCACGACATCACCGTCGTCACCCCGGTGTTCCATGGCCGCGACGGCAAGAGCGAGCACATCGGCTACTTTGCCGCCACCGCCCACGTGGTGGATATTGGCGGGCGCGGCTTTGGCCCGGACGGCAGCGATGTCTACGAGGAGGGCCTGTGCATACCGCCGATGAAGTTCTTCCGCGCCGGCGCGCTCAACGAGGACCTGATCGAGATCTTGCGCAACAACGTGCGCGAGCGCGACCAGGTGATTGGCGACTTCCATTCGCTGGCCGTCTGCAATGCCACCGGCATGCGCCGCCTCAAGGGCATGCTGGCCGAGTTTGAACTGCGTGACCTGGAAGACCTAGCCGGCTTTATCTTTGCCAACAGCCAGCGCGCCACCCGCGAGCGCATCGCCGCCTTGCCCGATGGCACGCAGCGCTACGCGATGACCGTCGATGGCTACGAGAAGCCCATTGAACTGGTAGTAGCCGTGGAGATTGCGGCTGACCAGCTGCGCGCCGACTTTGCCGGCACCTCCGACCCCAGCCGCTATGGCATCAATGTGCCGCTGACCTATACCAAGGCCTATGCTTCCTATGCGCTCAAGTGCGCGATTGCGCCGGAGATCCCCAACAACTGGGGCTCGCTGGAGCCCTTTGAGATCAGCGCGCCGGAGGACTGCATCCTCAATGCCCACCGCCCGCGCCCGGTCTCGGTGCGCCATGTCATCGGCCACCTGATCCCCGATGTGGTTCTGGGTGCGCTGCAGCCCATTTGCCAGGGTGAGATTCCGGCCGAAGGGGCCAGCTCGCTGTGGAACCTGCAGATGCGCTTCAAGGGCATCACCCAGGCCACACGCAACCAGCAGCACGAAATCCTGATGTTCAACACCGGCGGCACCGGCGCACGCCCCTCGAGCGACGGCCTCAGCGCCACCGCCTTCCCCAGCGGCGTGCAGGCCATGTCGGTCGAGGTGACCGAGAGCATCGGCCCCATCATCATCTGGCGCAAGGAGCTGCGCCCCAACTCGGGCGGCGCCGGCCGCTGGCGGGGCGGCCTGGGCCAGCGCATCGAGGTGGGCTCGGCAGAGGGCTTTGAGTTTGACCTGAACGCCATGTTTGACCGCGTGCATTTTGCAGCGCGCGGCCACAACGGCGGCCAAAGCGGGGCACTGGGCAAGGTGTCGCTGGACGACGGCACCGCCTTGCGCGGCAAGGGCAAGCAGCAGATCCCGGCCGGGCGCCGTTTGATTCTGGACTTGCCCGGCGGCGGCGGCAACGGCGATGCGGCCCAGCGCCCGCCAGCCTTGGTGCAGCGCGATGTGGACTACGGTTACATCAGCGCCGAGCAGGCAGAGGCGGACTATGCCCATGCCAAGCGGCTGACGCCGGTCTGATCGCATGACGATGGCCAGCGGCCCAGCCGCTGGCCCGTTCCCCACTTTTTCTCTCACTGCAGGACTTCAAGGTAGCTCGATGCGCACACACAATCCCATGGCAGATGGCTTTGCCGCCCCAAGTGCAAGCCTTTCGGACTGGTCGTCCCCCCAAGCGGCGGTGGCGCCGCGCGCGGTGCAGTCCAAGGAGCTCAACCGCGTGGTGCTGGCCTCGGTGGTGGGCAGCTTTGTCGAGTGGTTCGAGTTCTCGGTCTACGGCTACCTGGCAGCAGTGCTGGGCAAGGTGTTTTTTGCCACCAGCTCGCCGACGATGCAGATCACGGCATCCTGGGCGGCCTTTGCGATCGCCTTTTTTGCCCGGCCCATTGGCGGCATCTTCTTTGGCTCGCTGGGCGACAAGTACGGCAGAAAGCGGGTGCTGACCATCACCATCATCATGATGGCGATCTCCACCTTTTTGATCGGCGTGCTGCCCGGCTATGCGAGCATCGGCATTGCCGCGCCGCTGCTGCTGATCGTGCTGCGCCTGATGCAGGGGCTGTCGGCCGGGGGCGAGGCCAGTGGCGCGGCCATCTTTGTGGCCGAGTACTGCCGCGACCGCAACCGTACCTTGCTCACCAGCTGGGTCGAGGTGGGCTGCATGGCGGGCTTTTTCTTCGGCGCCTCGGTCTCGGCCATCCTGACGGTGTTTTTCAGTGCCGACCAGATCCTGGACTGGGCCTGGCGCATTCCGTTTCTGATTGCGCTGCCGCTGGGCGCCATTGGCCTCTATATCCGCAAGTACCTGGAAGAGACCCCCACCTTCCTGGCCATGAAGCAGCAGCATGACGCACTGGCCCAGGCGAGCTGGAAGGTGCTGTTCGCGACGCACAAGAAAGAGCTGTTCCAGTCGGCCGGCATCATTATCGTGACCAATGTCACCTTGTTCACCGTCGTCACCTATATCCCGACCTACTTTGTCAGCGCGCTGCATGTCGATGTGGCCACCGGCCTCAAACTCTCGCTGGGCCCGCAGCTCTTTTTGGTGGTGATGATCCCCATCATGGGCCTGCTGGCCGACAAGTTCAGCCGCAAGACCATGATGATCGCTGCGAGCCTGGCGATTGCGGTACTGGCCGTGCCTTGCTTTCACCTGCTGCTCGAAGGCAGCACCGCCGCCAAGATCTCGTCCTTGATGGTGCTCAACTTCTGTCTGGCCATGCTGCTGGGCAGCATCTACTCGATCATCCCTTCGATGTTCCACACCAGCGTGCGCTTCAAGGGCATGGCGCTCAGCTACAACGTGGCCGTGGCGATGTTTGCCGGCACCGCGCCGATGATCAACTCCTGGCTGATTGCCCAGACCGGCAATCCGGTCGTGCCCGCCTACTACCTGATTGGGGCGGCCGTCGTCGGGCTGATTGCGCTGCTGAGCAGCAAGGACCGCACCGGCATGCCCATGCGCGGGGATCCGGTGCAGTAACGCGGCCTAAGCACCTGGCAAAGCGCAACGCATCCGCACTGGGATGCGTTTTTCATGGGCTTGCAGGGCAGGGCGCCGACTGCGGTCAGTGCCAGGCTGCCACCTATAATCAGCGGCAGCCCGGGCCCTGCATCTCTTTGCCCGGCGCTCCTCCATGAAATACAAGCTCCCGCCCCTGCAGCCGCTGCGGGTGTTCGAATCCATCTACCGCCATGGCTCCATCCGCAAGGCCGCCGATGAACTGTGCCTGACCCCGCAGGCCGCCAGCCAGCAGCTCAAGCAGCTGGAGAGCGTGTTGGAGGTACAGCTGTTCGAGCGCGGCACCCGGGGTCTGCTGGCCAGTGCCGATGCGCAAACCCTGTACCACTATGTCGAGCAGGGGCTCGATGCACTCAGCCAGGGGCTGGAGGCAGTGCGGGCCAAGCAGCGCGATACCAAGTTCCATATCCAGGTCAGTCCCTACTTTGCCACCCAGTACCTGATCCGCTCGCTGCCCTCGTTCACCAAGGACTACCCCGCGCTCGATCTGCGCATCTCCATCGGCGTGGAATTGCCGTCGTTTGACGCCAGCGATTTGGATGCCGCCATTGTCTGGGGCTACGGCGGCGTCGACCACCTCGATGAAACCCCGCTGCTCGAAGACCTCAAGGTGATCGTGGCCACGCCCCAGCTGCTGGCCCAGCACCCGGTGGAAACCGCCCAGGATCTGCACCAGCACCGGCTGATCTCCCCGCTCAGCCACAACAGCTTGTGGCAGGACATCTATGCCATGCTGGGCTTGCAGCCGGGCGACAAGCATGTCAACCCCATGCTGCTGCACACCCACGATGCCATGCTGCAAGCGGTGCTCAGCGGGCAGGGCGTGGGCCTGCTGTCCTATGTCGATGCGCTCAGCTACCTCCACAGCGGCAAGCTGCTCGCGCCCTTTGGGCCCGAGTTGCTGCGCCAGCTGCCGATGGACAGAACGCCGAAGTTCCACCTCTACACGCGCCGGGGCGGTGGGCAGAGCCCCATCCAGGCCAGCTTCCGGCAATGGTTGCTGGGCCAGCTGCGCGGCGAGGACTTCATCGGCTACGAGTCGCGCCTGGCCCCGGCGTGATCCGCAGCGAGTAGCGGCACAGGAGCGGCTGGATTAATATATAGCCAAAGACGAATAGGTTGTGGTGGAAAGACTGGGCCTTGCCCAACATGCTTGCACTTATCTGGATTGTGACGCGGATGATTACCGTAGATAGGTGAAGAAAACTCTCACCCACGCCCAAGGTGCGCTGCATGTAATAAAGACAGTTGCTATTGGGTGTTTGGTTGAGGATTGCCCCATATCATTAACAAAACCTGTGTGAAAGAGGCTGTAAGGACGCGGTTGCCGTGACCGCTGAGATGATCCGAGTCGAAGAAGAGCGGTTTTTCATTGTCGAAGGCGGAACATATCTGCCCGGGACAAAGAAGCGGAATCGGATCCCAGACCGTAAGTTCAGGGTATTCTCGCTTTAATACATCCAACAGTTTCATTTGTGGATCACGCAGTCGCTCTATTGTTGCGCGATCAATTGTCAGACCGGGAGAGCAAACAGGGTTTTTCTTGTTGAACCAGTCAGAGCAGCGATTGGCAGGCGCCTTGAACAAGGGTTTGGGGGCATCAATGATGACCTGTACTTTTATAGCGCTTAGTCTATCGAGAACGGCCTTGGCAGAGGCTTTGGCTAAAGCATTGCTCTCCAATGTCTGCGCTGAAAAAATATCATCCAATACGGCATTTTCTCCGCGTGACCAATCCTTTCCTTTGAGTTCGGGCATTCTAAGGGATGCAAGAAAGACGATGTCACCCGGTTTTGCTCGCGCCTCAATCTCTTTGAAATTAGCTTCCCGACGTTCCGCGCAATGGGCCGGATCGGGACCGATGAGCGTCACAACTCCACAGCCACCCTGTTCAGATTCCAGTACCTGGATGCCAAGCTTCAGTCGAACAATGTTGAGCATGGTGCGATAAGCAGCAGCATGGGAGTCCCCAACGACAAAGAGTTGGCGCCCCTCTATCAATGGATCTTCAATCTTGCTGATCTCTTCGCGAGGATAGTGTTTATATGCATGCCATTCGTAGGTATCGCGTGTCTGACTCAGTGATAAGTGATAGGGATTATTAGAGACCCACAGTGCAGCCCACCAGAGCATGCCTACAGCCATCAGGCTAAAAGTGACTGTCGCCCAGGCATGATTTTGCTGAAGCGACTTGCCAACGCGAATAGGCGTTTCGATCCAGTGATAAGAGGCTGCAGCAAGTGCAATAACAAGGACAGGATAGGTGAGCTGAACGACCAGAAGCTCCAATCCCGTTGTCCACCTCAGGAAGACCAGCACAGGCCAGTGCCATAGATACAGCGAATAGGACAGGCGCCCGACATAGACCAACCACGGCGACTGCATCGCGCGCAGCAGCAGCGAGGGCGCGCCTTCATTCTGCAGCACCACGGCGGTGATCATCAACAGCGTTCCTACCACCGTTGGCAGAGCCCAAGGGAAGGGAAAGTGTTCACGTCCAGCAAAAAAGAAACCCACCATAACGAGTGCGAGGCCGCCAGGCAGCAGCAAACGCATAAGTGTCGTGTTCCGTGGCAAAAGACGTCTTGTACCAATGGTTTGGAAGAGCATTGCACCTGCTGCCAATTCCCAGAAACGGCTGGGCAAAAGATAAAATGCAGATGGCGGATCGAAATATGTCTGGCATGCACTTATACCTAGTGAAATCAATATGCAAAGAGGCAGTACATACCTGGCGAGTGTGAATCTATCCTTATAACGAAGCCATGCAAAATAAATTGCGGGAAACACCAGGTAAAATTGCTCCTCCACACCTAAAGACCAGGTATGCAGATAAGGGTTGAGGTCAGCACTCGGAGAAAAATAGGTTTCTGTATTCCCGGCCAGCACGAAATTACTTAGGCCAAAAAAGGCCGCAAGCCCAATGTGATTAATCAGTCCACTGAGCCAGAATTGCGGCATAAACATGGCAGATACAAGAAAGCTCACGGAGAGAACCACCAAAAGCGCGGGGAGAATTCGCAGAAAACGTCGACGATAAAACTCCCACAAGTATTTTCCAAACCTCCATTCACTGCGTGTTGAAAGTGATTGGCTAATGACATAGCCGGATATGACGAAAAACATATCAACGCCGGTAAAGCCACCAGGCAAAAGATCCAAAAAATTAGCGTGAAAAACAATGACTGCGAGAACGGCAACTGCACGAAGGCCGTCAACCGCTGGAATATAAGAAGCAGAGGATTTTTGCATGATTCCAATCTTTTATAGATATCTTTTCCGGACTACCAGATAATGGGATCAATCGCACACGGGCCGTTTGTGAACTGCTGTTCACCATAGCCGTGGGTCAGGATGCAGGGCTAAAAGCTCATCGCAGGTAGAAGCATTAAGGGTCTGATATAGGGGGCAGGCTGCAGGTGATGCAGCAAGCGATGTAGGTCAGTAAACAAGCGGTTCTCTTGGTGTGGGTAGACCGTCAGATCAGCCGATGCTGCTCATCGCTGTCTGGGGAAGTGCCAGCGACGAAATTGCACCTGTCCTGTTGTGTCTCGCGAAGTGAAGGGTGAAGGGTGGAGATGGATGCCAGTGAGGAATCTAACAGTTTCCAAGATGGTATTAGTTATAATTTGTTAATATTAAAATAATTATAGTCATCGGCTATTTTTATAAATTCAGTGAAACCGTCTCCCACATCAAATTTAGAAATAGCAGAGGCCCATGGTGATGAGTGGAGCGGTCATCGCATTTATTTACGACCTGCGGCTTCGCGCCTTCTCACAATCACAAACCTTTGGATGGCTGGGCGGTACCAGGGATCCGCTGCAAAACCCTTGCCCAATGAGATGGACGCGGATCCTGCAGCGCTGCAAGGCGTCTTTTAAAGATGCGCCCACGCTGGCGTTCAGACCGAGATAGAGAGTTTCCAGAGGGGGCACTAGGCCCGGGCTGGCTGCTGTTACACTGGCTGCGCTTTGAAAAAAGCCTATCTACAGGTGCTTGCTTAGCGCGAGTGAAACGGGAACAAGGTCGGGAGTACGCTCCCCCAAGCCTTGGCTGCCCCCGCAACGGTAGACAGGAAAAGTAGCCGATGCGGCCCGCTCCCACGCGGGTCCAGTCACTGGGGTTGAGAGTGCGTCCACGCCTGCCAGGCAACAAGACGCCCGCACCCTGGGAAGACCGGGTACTTGGTCAGCGCGTCTGCGCTGTACCGCCTGTGAGCCCGGAGACCGGCCTGTTCCTAGTCGCAGTGCGCCCTGGGTTTGCCCAGCGCGTGCTCTCTCAACTGTCTGCGGGGTGTGGACGGCGGTTCTTCGCGCGGACCCCTCCCTGGGACCCCTTGCGTGCAGTGCAGCCCTCGCATCAGGCAGTTAGCGCCTTTTGTTGAAATGACTGCAGTTCCTTATCCAAAAAACCGGCTCCTGGCAGCCACACGGCTTTCCTCCTCCCTACGCCTAATGGGCGGCTCCTGTGTTTTGTGCCTCCCGGCGCTGGGCCTGTCCGTGGCCCATGCGCAAGAAGCCTCGCTGCCCGAGGTGGTGGTGACCGATAAAAGCGCCGAGCCCAATGCGCTCCAACTCCCTTCCACCTCGGCCAGCAAACTCGCGGTGCCGCTGCAAGACCTGCCCGCCAGCGTCAGCTCGGTCTCGGCCCAGCAGATCCAGGAGCGTGCCGACTACGAGGTGGTGGATGCCGTGGGCCGCAGCGTAGGCCTGAGCGTCAACAGCACGCCCGGTAACGGGGGGTTGTCGTTCTCCAGCCGGGGCTTTACCGGGGTGAACTCGGTGGGCGTAGCCGAGGACGGGCTGAGCCTGGGTGTGGCTGCGGGCACCGTGGCCTATCCCAACTCCAGCTGGGGTTACGAGCGCTTTGATGTGCTGCGCGGGCCCGCTTCGCTGATGTATGGCAGCGGCACCATGGGTGCGACCGTGAACGCGGTGCGCAAGGAGCCCAGCCGTACGGCATCGTCCGAAGTGATGTTTGGCGCAGGTTCCCACGGCACGGCCCGCGCCGGGCTGGGCACCACCGGCGCGCTGAGCGACAGCCTGAGCTACCGCCTGGATGTCTACGGCGAGCGTACCGATGGTGAGCGCCAATTGGGCAACAGCGACAGCAAGAAGATCATGAGCGCCATCCGCTGGCAGGCCAGCAGCGACCTGCGCCTGGACCTGACGGCCGACATCAGCGACCAAAGGCCGGAGCGCTACTTTGGTACCCCGGTGGTCGACGGCAAGCCGGTGGCAGCGCTGCGCGACCGCAATTTCAACTTTCTCGACAGCGATATCCACTACAAGGACCAGCGCTACAAATTGAAGGCCGAATGGAATGTGAGCGACGCGCTGGTGCTGCGCAACGAGACCTACCACATGAAGGCCGACCGCCACTGGAAGAACATCGAGGGCTATGACTACAACGCCAGCGCCGGCCTGGTGCACCGCTACGACTACTTGGAAATTGGCCACGACCTGGAACAAAGCGGCAACCGCCTGGGCGCCGTGTTCAAGCCCGGCCAGCATGAGATTGCGATGGGCTGGGATGTATCCCAGGCCAAGTTCACCGCGCTGAACAGCTCACCCTATACCGGCGAATCCGATGTGCCGCTCGTGGGTGGAAGCAATGGCTACTGGAACAGCCCCGACCCCTACAAACCGCGCATGACCTCGCGCATCCGCCAGAACGCCTTCTACCTGGAAGACGCCTGGAAGCTGGACGAGCAGTGGCTGCTGATGGCCGGCCTGCGCCGCGACCTCTATGACTTTGACCGCATGGATTTGCTCAGCCAGGCACGTTTTGACAAGACCCTGGGCGGCACCTCCTGGCGCCTGGGTCTCACGCACAAGCTGGACCAGAACACCAGCATCTATGCCCAGGTCAGCACCGGCCATGACCCCGTCAACAGCCTGCTGTCGCTGACCCAGTCGCAGACCGGCTTTAGCCTGAGCAAGGGCCGCCAGGTGGAGGTGGGCATCAAGCAGCAGCTGCCCAATGACCAGGGCGAGTGGACGGTGGCGGTCTTCGATATCCGCAAAAAGGACATCATCACCCGCGACCCGGACCGGCCATCGGTGTCCATCCAAGGCGGCAAGCAGTCGTCCAAGGGCATCGAGCTGGCCGGCAGCTGGCGGGCCACCAAGGCCTGGCGCTTCGAGGGCAATCTGGCCTATGTCGATGCGCAGTTTGATGAACTGCTGGAAGGCGCCGCCGCCATTGACCGCGCGGGCAACCAGCCGGCCAATGTGCCCCGCTATACCGCCAATGCCTGGGCGCATTACCAAACCGGGGATTGGCGTGCATCGCTGGGCCTGCGCCATGTGGCCAGCCGCTACACCAGCAATGCCAATACCTCGCAGCTGCCCGCCTACACGGTGGCCGATGCAGTCCTGGGCTGGAACCTGAACCGCAGCACCACCTTGAACCTGGTGGGCCGCAACCTGGCGAACAAGCGCTATGCTGCATCGTCCTATGGCGGCACGCAGTGGCTGCTGGGCAACGGCCGCAGCTTTGAGCTGATGGCGCATCTGCGTTTCTGAGCAAGGTACCCACATGACAGCAAGCGCTACCCGGCAAACCCTGCGCGCTCTGGCGGCAGCAGCCGCCGCCTTGGTGCTTGCCGGCTGTGACCAGCCGGCAGGCCAGCAGCCTCTCAGCCGCCCGACCCAGGCGGCGGCCTTGCCCATGGCCACCGCTGGGGCTGCAGCCTCCGGCCCATCCCCATCAGCAGGCCTGCGGGCCACGCCGCTGCAGATCGATGTCTGCGGCCAGCCCCAGCGCTATGACCGGGTGCCGCAGCGTGCTGTCACGCACGATGTGAACATCACCGAAATGTTCCTGTTTTTGGGCCTGGGGCCCAAGCTGGTGGGCTACTCGGGGATTCCTTCGCAAAAGGAAATCAGCCCGGAGCTGAAGGACCAGTTCGCACAGGTGCCCAAGCTGTCGTCGCAGGACATGAACCTCGAAGCGCTGCTGGAGGTGCGCGCCGACTTTGTGTTTGGCGGCTGGAGCTATGGGTTCCGCCCCGGCGGGGTCACACCCGAGCTGCTGGCCAGCCATGGCATAGGCTCTTATGTGCTGTCGGAGTCCTGCATCCGTATCCAGAAGCGCGCGCGTGTTGCGCTCGGTGATACCTTGGCGGATCTGCGCAATGTGGCGCTTATCTTCGATATCGCGCCCCAGGCGCAAGGGCAGATTGAAAAATTGCAGGCCTCCATCGACCAACTGGCCGTGCAGATGCAGGGCAATACCCAAAAGCCCCGCGTGTTTGTGTTTGACAGTGGCGAGAAGATTCCCACCACCGTCGGCGGCTTTGGCATGCCCCAGGCCATGCTCGATGCCGCAGGTGGCAGCAATATCTTTGCCGATATCCCCAGCAACTGGCCCAAGGGCAACTGGGAAGATGTCATCACCCGCGACCCCGAGTGGATCATCATCATCGACTATGGCCGGCCCAGTGCGCAGGGCAAGATCGATTTTCTGCGCGCCAAGCCCGAGCTGGCAGGGGTGTCTGCGATCCGCGACCAGCGCTTTTTCGTCATCAGCTATGCCGAGGCCACGCCCGGGCCGCGCAATGTGCATGTGGCGCAGCGCCTGGCTGCCGCCTTGCACCCTGAGCGGGGCATCACCGTGGACCCGGTGCCCTGGTTGCCCGCGGCGGAGTCTAAACAGTGAGCCATGCACCCGGCTGTGACGGCCTGCATGCCCGCCAGCGGCGCACGCCCTGGTCCTTGGCACTGTGCCTGCTGTTGCTTTTTGCCCTGCTGCTGGCCAGCGGCCTGGCCGCCATCACCTGGGGCTCGGCATCGCTGCATGCCTCCACCGTGTGGTCGGTCGTCAGCCAGCAGTTGCTGGGCGGCGGGTGGCAGCCGGATGCAGGGCAGGGCGGCATCAGCCAGCAGCATTACCAGATTGTCTGGATGGTACGCATGCCCCGGGTGCTGCTCGCAGCGCTCGTCGGTGCCGGCCTGGCCGTCGTCGGCGTGGTGATGCAGGCGATGGTGCGCAACCCGCTGGCAGACCCCTACATGCTCGGGGTGTCCTCGGGCGCATCGGTGGGGGCCGTGTCGGTGCTGGCCTATGGCAGCTTCGCCGCGGCGGGCATCTATGCGATCACGGCCGGCGCCTTTATTGGCGCACTGCTGGCCACGGCCCTGGTCTATGCGCTGGCCCAGCAGCAAGGCCGCCTGCATGCCACCCGGCTGATCCTGAGCGGTGTGGCGATTGGCTACATGCTGATGGGCGTCACCAGCCTGATCACGTTGACGGCCGGCCAGCGCGAGCTGGCCAATGCCTTGCTGACATGGACCTTGGGCAGCCTGGCCGCCACCCAGTGGAGCGCCCTGGGCCTGCCCGCTGTGGTGCTGGGCCTGGGCTTAGTGTGGCTGTTGCTGTGCGCCCGGCAGCTCAATGCCTTGCTGATTGGTGACGAGGGCGCCGCCACCCTGGGCCTCAACACCGCCAGCCTGCGCCTGCAGTTGTTTGTCGTGGTATCGCTGCTAACCGGCACCATGGTCGCCGTCAGCGGCGCCATCGGCTTTGTCGGCCTGGTCATCCCCCACATCACGCGCATGCTGGTGGGCAGCGACCACCGCCGGGTGCTGCCGGTCAGCGCCTTGATGGGTGCCAGCTTTCTGGTGCTGGTCGATCTGGCCGCGCGCACCTGGTTTGCCCCCAGTGAGCTGCCAGTCGGCGTTATCACCGCGCTGATCGGCGGGCCGTTTTTTATCTGGATGCTGTGGCGCCGCACCAGCGCGATGCCGGGAGGCAGTGTTTGATGCTGACTGCAAGCCATCTTTCCTGGCAGGCCGGCCACGGCAGCGATGCGGTGCAGATCGTGCGCCAGGCCAGCCTCCATGTGCAGCGGGGCGAATGCGTTGGCCTGGTGGGGCCCAACGGCTGCGGAAAATCTACCTTGATGCGCATGCTTTACCGTGTATTGCAGCCTGAGACCGGTGGCAGCGTTGCGCTGCAAGGCCGCGATATCTGGCAGATGAGCGCCCGGCAGTTTGCCCAGCAGGCTGCGGTGCTGGGCCAGGATACGGGCCTGGGTTTTGACTGCACGGTGCAGGAGCTGGTGATGATGGGCCGCTACCCGCACCAGTCGCGCTGGGCGCGCGACAGCGCCGAGGACAAGGCCGTCGTCAGCGCCTGCCTGGCACAGGTGCGGGCCAGCCAGCTGGCAGACCATCCCCTGTCATCCCTCTCGGGCGGCGAGCGCCAACGCGTGCTGCTGGCCCGTGCGCTGGCCCAGCAACCCCAGCTCTTGTTTCTGGACGAGCCCACCAACCACCTGGACATCCAGTTCCAGCTGGAGCTGCTCGGCCTGGTGCGCGCCTCGGGTTGCACCGTGCTGATCGTGGTCCATGATCTGAACCTGGCCGCGCAGTTCTGCGACCGCATCTATGTGATGCAAGCTGGCGCGATCGAGGCAGAAGGCACACCCGCGCAGGTGCTGAGGCCCCAGACCATCGCGCAGGTGTTCCAGGTGGAGTCACTGGTGGACCGCCACCCGCGCCTGGACAAGCCCCGGGTCAGCTACTGGATGGACAAGCCCCATGCTTGAAAAACCTGACGCCTTATTGCTGCTAGGCCGGGGCGGCCTGGGGTCGGCCGCCAAAAACGAGTTGCAGTCTTTGCTGCAGGCCTGCCAGCAGGCAGACCCGGGCATGCCCATGCAACTGGCGTTTGCGGACCGTAACCAACCAGCCTTGCCCGAGGCGCTGGACCGCCTTTGTGCCGCGCTCCCCGCTGCCGATCTGGCACAGAGGACCCTTGTCATCCAGCCGGTCATGGTCCCTGATGAGCCGGCTTTGCGGCGCTGGCTGCAGAAAGTGGCGATGCGCTGGTTGTCCGAGCAGGCCGACCATGCCCGCCCCAAGCTGGTGTTTGCGCAGCCGCTGCTGCAGCTCGATGGCCTTGTGCCTGCGTTGCTCAAGAACCTGGCGCAGGCGGCGACGCTGCCCGATGTGGCAGCCGAGGAGGGTGAAGAGGGCTGGCAGACCGACCCGGTCGCCTGGAGCAGCGTGCCCGCGCACCAGCGCCATGTGCTGTGGTGCATGGGCCCGCGCTGCGTGGCCAAGGGGGCCGCGGCGCTGTGGCCCCGGCTGAGCCAGGCGGTGCAAGCCAGTCCGCCACTCAAGCAGCAGCTGATGCTGCTGCAGACCAGCTGCCAGTACCCCTGCAACCAGGGGCCGCTGATGATCATCTACCCCGAAGGCGTCTGGTACGGCATGCTGGATGCAGACAGCCTGGTGCCGGTGCTCAAAAGCCACATCGAAGGGGGCGAGGCCTGCGCCGCGCACCGGGTGCATCCGCCGCCAGCGGCTTCGGATTGAGGGCGGCGGGGCGCTATTTGCACTGCAGCAAGGGATCGGCCGCAAAAATCTCCACCACCCAGTCGACAAAGGCCCGCACCTTGGCGCTCAGGTGCGAGTTGGGCGGGTAGACCACATAGACCGGCAGCAAGGGCTGGGTCCACTCCGGCAATACCTGCATCAGCTCGCCGCTTTTCAGGTAATCGCGCGCCTGGTAGCTGGTGATCTGGCCCACACCTTGGCCGCTAAGCAAGCTAGTGGTATAGGCATTGGCCTCGTTGACGGCCAAAGTCGAGGGGTTCGCAATCTCGATGCTCTCGCCGTTGTGCTGGAACTCCAGCGGGTAGCGGCGCTGGGTTACGGGCGAGAAGTAAATCACACTGTTGTGGCCGTTTTCCAGATCGCGTGGGTGCTGAGGCGTGCCTTGGCGCTGCAAATAAGCGGGCGAGGCCACTGTCAAAAATTCCACGTTACCCACACGGCGCGCCACCAGCGACTGGTCGCGCAGCTCACCGCCGCGCACCACGCAGTCCACATTGTCGGCAATCAGGTCCACGGTGCGGTCGGTCACGCCCAGGTCGATCTGGATATCGGGGAAGCGCGCCTGGAAGGATGCCAGTTGGGGAATGACCAGAAGCCGGGCGATGGAGGTGCCGACATCAACGCGCAGGCGCCCGCGTGGCGCGGCCCGCGCTTGGCTCATGCTGGCTTCGAGTTCATCAAAATCGGTCAGCAGCCGCACGGCGCGGTCGTAGTAGGCGGCGCCGTCGGTGGTCACGGTCACCCGCCGCGTCGTGCGGTTGAGCAGTTTGACCCGCAGCCGGTCTTCCAGCGCCTGCACATGCTTGGTCACACTGGCCTTGGGCATCTGCAGCGATGTGGCCGCGAGCGTGAATGTGCCCGACTCCACGACCCGAGCGAACACCCGCATTGCCTGTATCTGATCCATCTGCCTCTCCTTGCACTGTCGCGCACGCGCGCGCCAAAGTAGGTGGATTCTCACATGCCAAAGATCCGGCGATTGTTCCTTTTTTGGAAACAACGCGTCCATAATTTGCGGATTGATCGGTTGCAGCAACGCAACTACATTTACTCATGCCTCTACTACCGGGCTAGCTTATGTCTGACACCACCGTAAAAACCAGTTCACCGTCTGCTGACTTTATCGACACCGTCGCTCCGACGGCATCGGGCGAGTCGGTGGCTGTGCGCTTGTACGGTAGCAAAGGCAAGTTGGGCGAGCCTTCGCCCTTGGTGCTGCATTTTCATGGCGGCGCTTTTACCGAAGGTGACCTTGACAGTGGCTGCACCGTGGCGGGTCTGCTGGCCTCAGCAGGTGCCCGTGTGGTGTCGGTGGCTTACCCGCTCTCGCCTGAGCATCCATTTCCGCGTCCATTGGAGATCGGATATGAAATGCTCCAGTGGAGCTACAAACATCGCACTCGCCTTGCCGGCAAAGGTGCACCGATGTATGTGGCTGGTGAGGAGGCGGGCGCCAACCTGGCTGCCGGCGTGTGCTTGATGGCGCGTGATCAACGCCATCCGCCGCTGGCAGGGCAGATCCTGCTCTCACCCATGCTCAATCCCTGCGCCGGCACGGCATCGCTTCGCGCTGCCAATGGCGATGCAACGGAATGCAAATGGGCCGAAGGTTGGAACAAGTTCCTGGGCTGCACCTATGACGGCATCCATCCCTACGCCGTGCCTGCGATGGCACAGCGCCTGGCTGGGCTGCCGGCAACGCTCATCATGGTGGGCGATGAAGACCCGATGCATGACGAGGCACTGGCCTATGCCAGCCGCCTGCAAGCAGCGGGCCATCTGGTGCAGCAGCATGTATTCAAGGTCGCGCAACAGTGGCCCGATGCGTTGCTGGAGCCTCGGGCTCCCGATCCCTGTCCCTGTGCCGGGGCGGTGCTGGAACAACTGGCAGTTTTCTTCGAGACATCCCGATGTCGGGCGCAAGCCTGATCCCCTGAACGAAGCGCAAGGCATGTGCGGCGCCCCTGCCCGGTAAAGCCCGGGGAGCGGCGGCGGGCGGCTGCGCCTTCACCACCCCTCATTAGTTCTTTCTCGCAACGCATTGCCGCTATGGGCAAGGATTTTCTGTCGGCCTTTTTGGGCCGCAGGGGCATGCCGTTGCCGCAAGAAACCTCAACAACGATTCACGCACACACCAGGACATGGCCATGAGCAACAACAAAACTTCTTATTCCCCTCAACGCCGCTGGTGGACAGCCGTCGGCCTGGCTGCAGCCGTGGTGGCTGCGGGCGGCACGGCGCTGGGCCTGCAAAGCTCGCACGCGAGTGCGCCGGCCGAGGCCGCTGCGCCGCCGGCCATGCCCGTCTCCGTCGCCCAGGTGCTGCAAAAGGATGTGCAGCTCTGGGATG
This sequence comes from Comamonas sp. BIGb0152, assembly GCF_024809975.1. GTDB lineage: Bacteria > Pseudomonadota > Gammaproteobacteria > Burkholderiales > Burkholderiaceae_C > Comamonas. The sequence continues at coordinate 532,079 of NZ_JANUDY010000002.1, read as the reverse complement.
AATTCTCTGGCCGGCTCGAAGCCGTGCAGCGTGTGGATGTGCGGCCCCGTGTGGCCGGCGCGCTGCATGCGGTGCACTTCAAGGAAGGCGCGCTGGTCAAGGCCGGCGATCTGCTCTTCACGGTCGACCCCGCGCCCTTTGCGGTCGAGGTGGACCGCGCCGAAGCCCAGGTGGTGGCGGCCAAGGCCCGCATGGGCTATTCGCAAAGCGAAGCTGAGCGCGCTGCCCGCCTGTGGGAAGAGCGCGCCATTGCGCAAAAGGAGCTGGACGAGCGCACCAACGCCCGCCGCGAAGCAGACGCCAACCTGCGCGCTGCCCAGGCCGCGCTGCAGACGGCCAAGCTCAACCTGGGTTACACGCAGGTGCGCGCACCGGTGGCCGGCCGGGTGGGGCGCATCGATGTGACCATCGGCAACCTGGTCAGCGCCGGGGCCGGCGCGCCAGTGCTCACCACCCTGGTCTCCGTCAACCCCATGTATGCCAGCTTTGATGCCGACGAGCAGATCGTCACCAGTGCGCTGCAAGGCCTGCGCCAGGGCAAAAGCGCCCGTGCGCTGATCGAGAGCATTCCCGTGCAGATGGGGGTGGGCACCAGTGGCGCCACGCCGTACAACGGCCACCTGCAGTTGATTGACAACCAGGTGGATGCGCGCAGCGGCACGGTGCGGGTGCGCGCGGTGTTTGACAACGCCGATGGCGCGCTGATGGCCGGCCAGTTTGCCCGCGTGCGCATGGGCCAGCCCCACAGCCAGCAGGCCCTGCTGATCAATGAGCGGGCCGTGGGCACCGACCAGAGCAAGAAGTTTGTGCTGGTGGTGGGCGAGGACAACAAGGCCGAATACCGCGAAGTGCAGCTGGGCGCGCCGTTTGAGGGCCTGCGCCTGGTGACCTCGGGCCTGAAGGCGGGCGAGCGCATTGTGGTCAATGGCCTGCAGCGCGTGCGGCCCGGCGCCGTGGTGGCACCGCAGGACGTGCCCATGTCTAACAAATCTGAGCTCAAGGGCGAAGCGCAGCAGGCAGCTAGCGATGCTTCCAAACCTGCCGCCTGAACCCCATAAGAAAAAGTCAAGCGTATGAATTTATCCCGATTTTTCATCGACCGCCCGATTTTCGCAGGTGTGCTGTCGGTGCTGATCTTTCTGGCAGGGCTGATCGCCATGCGAACCTTGCCGATCTCGGAATACCCCGAGGTCGTGCCGCCGTCCGTCGTAGTGCGCGCCCAGTACCCTGGCGCCAATCCCAAGGTGATCGCCGAGACGGTGGCCACGCCGCTGGAAGAGTCCATCAACGGGGTAGAAGGCATGCTCTATATGGGCAGCCAGGCCACCACCGATGGAGTGATGACCCTGACCGTGACCTTCAAGCTGGGCACCGACCCGGACAAGGCCCAGCAGCTGGTGCAGAACCGCGTCTCGCAAGCCGAGCCGCGCCTGCCCGAAGAAGTGCGCCGCTTGGGGGTGACGACGATCAAAAGCTCGCCGGACATCACCATGGTGGTGCACATGGTCTCGCCCAATGGTCGCTATGACATCGACTACCTGCGCAACTATGCCGTGCTCAACGTCAAGGACCGCCTTGCGCGCATCCAGGGCGTAGGCCAGGTGCAGATCTTTGGCGGCGGCGATTACTCGATGCGCGCCTGGCTGGACCCGCAAAAGGTCGCGCAGCGCGGCCTGTCGGCCAGCGATGTGGTGGCCGCCATCCGTGGCCAGAACGTGCAAGCTGCTGCCGGCGTCGTCGGTGCATCGCCAGGCTTGCCTGGTGTGGATACCCAGCTGTCCATCAATGCCCAGGGCCGCTTGTCCAGCACTGAAGAGTTTGGCGACATCATCGTCAAGACCGGCTCGGACGGCGCAGTGACGCGCTTGCGCGACATTGCCCGCCTGGAGCTGGGCGCGGCCGATTACTCGCTGCGTTCGCTGCTCAACAACGAGCCGGCTGTCGGCATGGGCGTGTTCCAGGCGCCAGGCTCGAATGCGCTGGAGATCTCGGCCAACGTGCGCAGCACCATGGCTGAGCTGCAAAAGAACATGCCCGAGGGCGTGGAGTTCCGCATTGCCTATGACCCGACCCAGTTTGTGCGCGCCTCCATTGACTCGGTGATCCACACCTTGCTCGAAGCCATCGCGCTGGTGGTGGTCGTGGTGATTCTGTTCCTGCAGACCTGGCGCGCCTCCATCATTCCGCTGCTGGCCGTGCCGGTGTCGGTGGTGGGAACGTTCGCCGTGCTGCACCTGTTGGGCTTTTCCATCAATGCGCTCAGCCTCTTTGGGCTGGTGCTGGCCATCGGTATCGTGGTCGATGACGCCATCGTCGTGGTCGAGAACGTGGAGCGGAACATTGAAGCCGGGCTGAGCCCGCGCGAGGCCACCTACCAGGCCATGCGCGAAGTTTCGGGCCCCATCATTGCGATTGCCCTGGTGCTGGTGGCGGTGTTTGTACCGCTGGCCTTTATCAGCGGCCTGACGGGCCAGTTCTACAAGCAGTTTGCGGTGACGATTGCCATCTCCACGGTGATCTCGGCCATCAACTCGCTGACGCTGTCGCCCGCGCTGGCTGCGCTGCTGCTCAAGGGCCACCACGAGCCCAAGGATGCGCTGACCCGTGGCATGGACCGGGTGCTGGGCGGCTTCTTCCGCCGTTTCAACTCCGTGTTCCACCGGGGCTCCGAAGCCTATAGCGGCGGTGTGCGCCGTGTCATCAGCCACAAGACGGGCATGTTTGTGGTCTACCTGGCACTGGTGGGTGCCACCTGGGGCCTGTTCCACATGGTGCCCGGCGGCTTTGTGCCGGCCCAAGACAAGCAGTACCTGGTCGGTTTTGCCCAGCTGCCCGATGGCGCCACCTTGGACCGCACCGAAGACGTGATCAAGCGCATGGGCGATATCGTCAAAGAGAACCCCAATGTGGCCGATGCCATCGCCTTCCCTGGTCTGTCGATCAATGGCTTCACCAACAGCTCGAACTCCGGCATCGTGTTTGTATCGCTCAAGCCCTTTGCCGAGCGCACCCGCGCCGACCAAAGTGGTGGCGCTGTGGCGGGCCAGCTGAACCAAGCCTTTGGCCAGATCCAGGACGCCTTTATCGCCATGTTCCCGCCGCCACCGGTGTCGGGCCTGGGCACTACGGGCGGCTTCAAGCTGCAGATCGAAGACCGGGCCTCGCTCGGCTACGAAGCGATGGACGGCGCGGTCAAGGCCTTCATGGCCAAGGCCTACCAGACGCCTGAGCTGGCCGGCATCTTCTCGAGCTGGCAGGTCAATGTGCCGCAGCTCTTTGCCGATATCGACCGCACCAAGGCGCGCCAGCTGGGTGTGCCGGTGACGGATATCTTCGAGACCCTGCAGATCTACCTGGGCAGCCTGTATGCCAACGACTTCAACAAGTTTGGCCGCACCTACAGTGTGCGGGTGCAAGCGGATGCGGGCTTCAGGGCGCGTGCGGAAGACGTGGGCGCGCTCAAAGTGCGATCGACCACCGGCGAGATGGTGCCCCTGTCGGCGTTGATGAAGCTCGAACCCAGCTTTGGGCCCGAGCGTGCCATGCGCTACAACGGTTTCCTGTCGGCCGACGTCAATGGTGGCCCAGCCCCCGGTTTCTCGTCGGGCCAGGCCCGCGAAGCGGTGGAGCGCATCGCCGCCGAGACCTTGCCCCAAGGCATCAGCTTTGAGTGGACCGAGCTGACCTACCAGGAAATTCTGGCCGGTAACTCTGCTGCGCTGGTCTTCCCCTTGGCCATCTTGCTGGTATTCCTGGTGCTGGCCGCGCAGTATGAAAGCCTGACCTTGCCTCTGGCCATTGTGCTGATCGTGCCCATGGGCTTGCTGGCGGCGATGACGGGTGTCTGGCTGTCCAACGGTGACAACAATGTCTTCACCCAGATCGGTCTGGTGGTGCTAGTGGGGCTATCGGCGAAGAACGCCATCTTGATTGTGGAGTTTGCCCGCGAGCTGGAGTTTGCCGGCCGCACCCCCGTGCAAGCCGCGATCGAGGCGAGCCGCCTGCGTCTGCGCCCCATCCTGATGACCTCGATGGCCTTCATCATGGGCGTACTGCCCCTGGTGCTCTCCAAGGGCGCGGGCGCCGAAATGCGCAGCGCCATGGGTATGGCCGTGTTTGCCGGGATGATTGGCGTTACCGCGTTTGGCCTGTTCCTGACCCCGGTGTTCTATGTGCTGCTGCGCAAGCTCGCTGGCAACCGCCCGCTCAAGCAGCATGGCGCACATGTGGCCCCGATCACGGCTCCCGTACCTGCTCCTGCGCATGGCGGAGGCTCGGGCCAACCCATCTTGGCCGCTGCGCGCGGACATGACGAATAAGAGAAGAACAACATGCAAGAAACGACGCTTTCTTTAAACGCTAACGCCGGGCAGGCCCCTCTGGGCCGGGGCCTGCGCCGCTCACTGGCACCGCTGCGCTTGAAACTGCTGACGCCGTTGGCAGCCGCCTTGCTGCTGGCCGGTTGCGCCACGGCGCTGCCCCCTGCGGCGCCCAACGCCGGTGTGCCGGTGCCCGCCGCTTTCAGCACGCCGCAGGACCAGGCCTCCTGGACCACAGCGGCCCCGGCCGAGGCGCAAGCCCGTGGCGCCTGGTGGCTGGCCTTTGGCGATGCCGAAATGACCACCCTGGTGGAGCGCGCAGCCGATGCCAACACCGATGTGCAGACCGCTGCGGCCCGCTTGGCGGAGGCCCGCGCGCTGCTGCGCTCGGCCGATGCCCAGCGCCTGCCCCAAGTCGGCGTCTCCGGCGGGGCCGCACGCCAGGCCGGCGCCAACACCAGCAGCGGCGTGCAGCCTGCCACTTTGTTGACGGCCGGGCTCAACCTGTCCTACGAGGTCGACCTGTTTGGCCGCCTCTCGCAGGCCAGCCAGGCTGCCCAGCTCGATGCCGAGGCCCGTGCCGCTTTGCTGCAAAGCACGCGCTTGATGGTGCAGTCCGATGTGGCGCAGACCTATCTGCAGCTGCGCGCGCTGCAAACCGAGCAGCAGCTGGTGCAGCAAAGCCTGGCCGCTTACCGCGACACCTTGCGCCTGATTGAGCGCCGCTTTAACGCCGGCGATGCCGCCGAGCTGGAGGTGGTGCGCATGCAAAGCGAGGTCTCGGCGACCGAGTCTGAGGCCTTGGCGCTGGAACGCCAGCAGGCAACCCTGAACAACGCGCTGGCGGTGTTGGTGGGCGAGGTGGCGACCGGCTTTGTGCTGCCCGCCGCCCAGGGCGAGGTGCGCCTGCCGGTGATTCCTGCGGGCGTGCCCGGCACCGTGCTGGCCCGCCGGCCCGATGTATCGGCCGCGCAAGCCAGCGTGCTGGCAGCGCAAGCCCGCGTGGGGGTAGCGCAGGCGGCCTGGTTCCCGGCCATTACCTTGACCGGCAATGGCGGCTTTGCCTCGCCCGACCTGGGCGACCTGTTCAAATGGTCAGCCCGCTCCTGGGGACTGGGCGCGCTGCTGTCGCTGCCGCTGTTTGATGGCGGCCAGCGCGAGGCGCAGGAAGAGGGCGCCAAGGCCCGGCTGGAGGCCGCACTGGCGGCACAGCGTGGCCAGGTGCTGGGCGCCTTCCGCGAGGTGGAAGACCAGCTGAGCAGTCTGCGCCTGCTGCAAGGCCAGGCCACGGTTCTGGGCCAGGCAGTGAAGTCTGCCGAGCGCGCCACGCACCTGTCGGATGTACGCTACCGCAACGGCCTGGTGAGCCAGCTGGAGCTGCTCGATGCCCGCCGCAACGAGCTGCGCAACCGCCGCCAGGCGCTGCAGGTACGCACCGCCCAGTACACAGCCACGATTGCACTCATTCGCGCGTTGGGCGGCAGCTGGGACAGCACGGCTTCTGCAGCCGGCTGAGCAAGGGCCTCGTGAAAAGCAGGCCTCCGTTGGGAGGCCTGCTTTTTTCATGGGCTGACTCAGCGTCTTCGGTGTCTTCAGCGTCTTTTAGGGGCTCTGCAGCAACAAGGTGCTTTGACCGTCATCGCTGATCCAGACGCCGGTCGCCGTGAAATTGTCATTGTCCCCGCGACCACGCTTTCGGACCTCGGCCATCAAGTCACTGATCCAGTCTTGCACACAGCTCGATCGCTGCAGTGAGGCCTCGATATCCGCCGTACTCAGGCCGTTCCAGATCCCATCGGTGCACAGCAAAAAGGCATCGCCCGTAGAGATGTCGATGGCCTGCTCCAGCACCTCGGGCCCTACCTCGCTTTGGGTCCCGACGGCGCCGAGCAAGACGTTTTTCTTGGGGTAGGTCTGGGCATCGGTTTGCGAGAGCAGGCCGGCGTTCACCAGGCATTGCACCACGCTGTGGTCGCTGGTCACGGCCACCAGCTCCTTGGCACGGAACCAGTAAAGGCGGGAGTCGCCCCAGTGCGCCCATATGGCGCGTTGTCGGTAGGTGTCTATGCGCAGCTCTACCACCGTGGTGCTCATACGGCTGTATTCAGGATGGGCCTGCTGCTGCGCTTGTATCTGGCCCGACATGGCCAGTAATTGCTCCTGAAACACGGCTGGCTGCATGGACAAGGAGGCATTGCGGACGGCCTGCATGGCCAAGTTTGATGCGCGCAGCCCGCCTGCAGCCCCTCCCATTCCATCAGCGACGGCAAACGAGACCACGTGGTGGTCTCGCACATGGCAAAAGGCATCTTCGTTGTAGCTTCGGTCGCCTGCGTCCGTCTGGGAATGGTGCACCAAGGCCAGTGCAGGCTCGGCGGAATGTGCGTCTGGCTCTCTCACGTGCGCTTGCTTTCGCTGTTGTGTTGGACTTCATCCTGGTAGGCATCGAGAAACTCTGCGCCCCAGGATGTTGGGCTCTGGTTCTTGATCTCTTCTTTGAGCCATTCATAGCGGCTGCGGTACATCGTCCACAGACGGGCATCACGCTGGCTCTTGAAAAATGCGTTTGCACGCCCTTGGCTTTGCAACTGCGCTTGCAGAAATCGCGGATCAAAACGGTCGAACAAGCCGCGCACCGCGGCTTGCGTGCCCGCCATCATGGCCAGCTCATGGCTGCGCAGATCTTGAAAGGCGTCGGCGATCGCCTCAGGACCATTCTGGAAGCCAGGCATATGGGGGCCAAAGATTTGTGCCAGCACCGAGGATCCCGTGGGCAGAAATTTCAAGGGGTTGTTGGCCTCGGCGTTGATCAGGGTGACCGAGACCCGCACTTCTTGCTTGGCTGCAGCCCTGGAGCCCAGCAGATCCATGCAGCCTTGCACAGACTCCGCCAGCATTTTTCCCAGCATGAACATCAACTCGGGCGTCAGCTGCTCGGGGTAGCGGCAATCCATGAGCCCGGCCCCGCGCTTGAAGCTGTCCAGCAACGCCTGAGCACTGGTTTCGTCGGCCTCGGTCGCATGGGCTTCTTCCACCCCCGCTTCGTGCGTGCCAGCGGGATTTTCGCTCGCTGCGACCTGCCCTTGCCGGCTGTCGGTGGGCGGGGCTGGCTCCGCAGCGCCATCTGCCAAGCCAGCAGGGTCAGCGTGGCCTGCATCGGGCGTGGGCACTGAAAGGGGAGTAGCTGACAGCGTTGCGGCAACGTCCTGCGGCTGCCGAGCGCCGCCAGGGCTGGCCGTGGCATCCATTGCTGCAGAAAGCGCAGCGCAAGCCTCCATGCTGACAGGCTGCTGGGCTTCACCGTGCAGCGCCTCAGCAATGCCTGGGGCCGCAGGCGTGGGAGCGGAGCCTTGTGCGCTGCTGGGCGCATCTGGCACCACCGCCCTGGGCGCCCTGAAATAAGCACCCACCTCGACCCGCCGGTCTGCCAACGCCTGGTCCGGTTCCACGGAAAGGCCATGCGCAGCAATGGCCGGCTCCAAGAGGGCGTTCTGCGGCGACGCGCTGAATATCTGTAGTGGATCTACGGGGGTAGAGGCATCCATCAGCCGCTGGTGCTGCTTGGCCTCCAGCGGATCTTGCACCATCGTGCCGATGTCGGCATCGCCGGGCTGGTAGATGGCATCCACGGAGCGTGAGGGGAACATCTGACCCAGGCCTTGCTTGCCTTGCATTTGCGCCAATGGGTCATCTGTGTTGCGCTCCAAGGCGCCGTTCGGCGCCAGAACATTGAAGTCTTCAGGGATGAGCGCAGCGTTTGGAAAGGAGCTGCCCTGGGCAAGAGCAGCTTCTTGCGCACTGACCGGGGTGGCGAGCAGGTCTGCGAAAGGATCGGAGCCCAAAAATACAGCCCGCTCAGGGGCTGGCGTATGCGTTGCAGGTGGCATAGCGCGGGGGGCCGCATCCGCCTGTGGGGCAGAGACCACTGGCGCGGAAGGCGGCATGGCGGCCGCCGCAGACGGTGGGGGTGGTGGCGGCACCGGGCTTGCCAACAGATCCCCAAATGGCCCTGCAGTGTCTACAGTGTCTGGCACATCATCGCGTTGCTCGCTCAGGACAGCGCGTGAAAAGGCCAGCGGTGTTGGAGGCGCCTGAGAACCATCCTCCTTGTGCGTGACCTCAGGCCGCGCGGGGGATGCTGGCACAGGCGCGGCACCAGGCTTGGTGGCATCCACCTCGTCCGACAAGTCTTCCACCACAATGGTGTAGTTGCCCGTCACCCAGCAAGCCCCCTTCTCGATAGGGCAAGCCTCACCGGGCTTCAACTCCTTGGCGTCGACATAGATGGCATTGGAGGTGCTGGCATTGATCAAGACAAAGCGGCCATTGTCGACAATGACCTGGGCCTGGATGCGAGAGATCCTGCGGAAAGGGTCCAGCAAAACCATCTGACAATGCGGATCGCGGCCCAGCGTTCCACCTAGCCTGTCAAAAACGTGTTGCACCACGTGGGTGACGCCATTGGCATACGCCAAACTGGCGCTGAGTTGCAAAAACATGTCGAATCCTCGCGTCCTGCACAAAGGGGGTTACTGGTCAGAGGGCTCGGCGTCCGTGATGAACATCGCTTGGTTGAGGCCATCCGGCGCCATATGGCGCACGATGTCCATAAAGCCCATGTCCATGACTTTGATCGCACGCCGAATCAGCAGGGGTGCGGGATTGCTGGGCTCATGCTGTTCCAGATAGCGGCATACCAGCTCCAACTGCCGAATCGCATCCTTGCGGGAGTGCAGGTCTCCAACCATCGCTGCCATGGCGCCGAGCGCATGCGCCTCCGAAGGCTGAGTTGCAGCATTCCCGCTGGCCGCGACGTCGTCGGAGCGCATCAATTTGCAGATCTTCTCCAAGGGCCGGCGCAAGGCTTGCAGATCCGGTTCATAGTCGCTGCCCAGCTGTTCACGGCAGCGGCTCTGCAGCTGGGCGACCAAGTCCAGAATGCCCTCCAGCTGGTCCAATATGGGCGCACCCGCAGCCTGCCGCTGTTCTTCCAGAATCTGGGCGACCTGGTTGGTCGTGACAAAGATGCCATTGAGCTCGATGGATCCGCTGTCGTGCAAGCGCTCAAGGTCTTTGACGGTCAGTGCCCCGATGTGGCTTGGCAGCACTTCGCTTTGTCTCATGTCTGCCACGAGGGCGTTGATATCACCAAAATCGCAGAACACGCTGTAGCGCATATGGGGGTCGGCATCGCCATCCACATCCAGCTGCGGATGTACCTGCTCCCAAAACAATTGGCACACGGTGTGGACGCTTTGCAAGCCATAGTGCAGGCCTGCCAGACCATGCATGCGCGTGAGCGCCCGGGTGAGCCAGAGCAGCACACGCAAATCCTTGGTCTGGGCGGATAAGGCCGTTGCCAGTGCCAGCACCTGAGGCCAATCCGGCTCCTTGGCCGCAATCAAGGTGTCTCCGTATTGTTGCTCCGGACTGTGGATGGCCGCCGTCTCCAGCTCTGCATACTGGGTGTCGAACTCCGTGTTCTTGCCCGCAGGTTGCGCCTCTGATACAGGCGCGGCCCAGTCCAGGTCTATGTTGAAATCTTCCACTTTTTGCTCCCACAACATGCCATTGCATGGGCCGTCTCCATGACCCATACCCTGTGTCCGTCACTCCGATCAATGATAGCTTAATGCTGCTTATGGCATTAAACTCAATAGCTGTTATTTATTGAAAGTGCTGTGCTGCCAGCAAGTGCAGGGCGGGCCCCAGCCCTTCCCAGGCCATGTCGCAATGCAGTACTGCTTCTTGTCATCACATTTCTTGGAGCCCCCATGTCGGAGATCAGTCGCAGCCATCTGTTTGGCAAGTTGAACCCACAAGTCTTTCGTGCAGCAGAGGCCGCGACGGTCGCCTGCAAGCTTCGGGGCAATCCCTATGTGGAGCTGGTGCACTGGATTCATCAGATCCAGCAAGACCAGGATTCCGACTTTCGACGCATCACCAAGCATTTCAAGCTTGATGCGGCAGCGTTGGAAAAGGGCATGACCAGCGAGCTCGACCGGCTGACCCGTGGCGCTACCGCCATCGTGGATTTCTCTGAACATATCGACCTGGCCATTGAGCGCTCGTGGATCTACAGCAGTTTGCTGTTTGGGGATGATGTGATTCGCAGCGGATATCTGCTGGTCGGCATTCTCAAGACAGACAGCTTGCGTTCCGTGCTGCACCGCATGTCTCCGGAGTTTCGCAAGCTGCAACCTGACCTGGTGGTGGATTGCCTGCTTGCGGTGATCAAGGGATCTCCAGAAGATGGCCAGGTGGCCAATGATGGCTCCAGCACAAGCGCTGCGTCGCCTGGCGAGGCGAGTCAGGCCATGGCTTCCGACAAGCCCAAAGGCAGTGCGCTGCAAAAATACGCGCTCGACTTAACGGCCAAGGCCCGGGAGGGGCATCTGGACCCCGTTACAGGAAGAGACAATGAGATTCGCCAGATCATCGATGTGCTGCTGCGCAGGCGCCAAAACAACCCCCTGTTGACTGGCGAAGCGGGCGTGGGCAAGACGGCCGTCGTCGAAGGCTTTGCTGCCCGGGTGGCCACAGGTGATGTGCCACCGGCGCTGCGCGAGGTGTCGGTCTACACGCTGGATGTCGGGCTTTTACAGGCCGGAGCCAGCATGAAGGGCGAGTTTGAGCAGCGCCTGCGCCAGGTGGTGGATGAAGTCCAGAACAGCGCTAACAAGATCATCCTGTTCATCGATGAAGTGCACACGCTGGTGGGCGCGGGCGGTGCCCAGGGCACGGGCGATGCGGCCAATTTGCTCAAGCCTGCGCTGGCACGCGGCAACCTGCGCACCATAGGCGCCACCACTTGGGCTGAATACAAGAAGTACATCGAAAAAGATCCTGCCTTGACCCGCCGCTTTCAAGTCGTGCAGATCGATGAGCCGAGCGAAGACAAGGCCATTACCATGCTGCGCGGTATGACGGCGCAGATGGAATCCCACCACCAAGTGCTGATCCTGGACAAAGCCCTTGAGGCCGCGGTCCGGCTGTCACACCGCTACATCCCCGCCCGCCAATTGCCCGACAAAGCCGTCAGCCTGCTGGATACGGCTTGCGCCCGCGTCTCCTTGACCCAACATGCAACGCCTGTCCATCTTGAGGCTATCGACAGGGAAACCAGCCTGCTGCACACCGAGCGCGATTTGCTGGCGCGTGAGTCTTCCATCGGTATCGGCCACCGCGAACGCAGTCAGGCCATAGCAAGCCGTTTGGAGGAGCTCGATGTTGCCTCGAAGCTGCACCACGCGCGCTGGGAAAAGGAACATGCCTTGGTCAGCAGAATATTCACGCTGCGCCAACAGCTCAATCCCGATATGGCATTGGGCGTGCTGTCACCGCTTGCGTCGCAGCAAGCGCAGGGCATTGAAGACGGCGCAGGACAAAGCGCCCTCGCTAGCCCCTACGAGCGCGCTGCCCCAGAAGAGGCGCTTTCACAGCAGGCGCGTGATGCAGCCATGGCCCAGCTTGAACAATGCTTGGCGGAGCTCAGCCAGGTGCAGGGGGAAACACCGCTGGTGCTGCCCTCCGTCGATGAACAAGCCGTTGCCACAGTGGTGTCGGAGTGGACCGGGATTCCGGTCGGGCGCATGGTCAAAAATGAAATTGCGGCGGTACTTGCGCTGGCCGAAACCCTGGGAAAGAGGGTGGTTGGGCAAAGCCATAGCTTGGCAAAAATCGCGCAGCGCATACAGATCTCACGCGCCAGGGTGGAAGATGCATCCAAGCCCATTGGCGTTTTTATGCTGGTTGGACCCAGCGGCGTTGGCAAGACCGAGAGCGCATTGGCCTTGGCCGAGTCTCTGTATGGCGGGGAACACAATCTCATCACCATCAATATGAGCGAGTTTCAGGAGGCCCATACAGTCTCAACGCTCAAAGGTGCACCGCCGGGCTATGTGGGGTATGGCGAGGGTGGCGTTTTGACCGAGGCCGTTCGCCGCAAACCCTATAGCGTGGTGTTGCTCGATGAAATAGAAAAAGCCCACCCGGATGTGCATGAAATTTTCTTCCAGGTCTTTGACAAGGGCATCATGGAAGATGGGGAAGGGCGGCTCATCAACTTCAAAAACACCGTCATCATCCTGACCTCCAATGTGGGCTCAGACCTGATCATGAACATGTGCAGCGATCCGGACCTGATCCCTGATGCGGATGCGCTGGCTGTCAGCATGCGCGAGCCACTGCTCAAGGTTTTTCCTGCAGCGTTTCTGGGCCGTATGACCGTCGTTCCTTATTTCCCTCTGGCCCCTGACGTCATTTCAAAAATAGTTGCGCTCAAACTCACACGCATCCAACGCCGAATGGCAGAAAATCACGGCTGCGTTTTTGTATGGGATGATTCAGCAGTCGCTGCAATCATTGCAAGAGCGACCGACATCGAATCCGGTGGGCGCATGGTTGATGCCATTTTGTCCAACCATGTGCTGGCAGGCATCAGCCAAGAAATACTAAGCCGCACGATGGATGGCAGCGCACTCCACAGCGTGCAATTGTCCGCCGCAGACAGGGATTTTTCGCTGCAGTTTTCCTGAGCCATGACCCAAGGCGCTTGGCCAGCGCGGCCATGCGCCTTTGCGCTCGCCGGGAGCATCCTTACAAGCGCCGGCGCGGCGTATCAGCAGCCGACCGTACCCCGTTTCATGCGGGGCGAAAGCGATGGCTAAGGCTGGGCTTGGCGGGATGCCATCCGGTAGGCGTCGCGTTCTGGGTTCAGCCGCAGATCAGCGGCAGGCGTATTCTGGGGGCGCTTGCCCAACCATGTTGTCCAGCCCAGGCGGGTGCCGCCACCCAGCGCACTGCGGGGTACTTCGTCGGCCATGAGCTGCAGCTCCACCTCCCAGTCCATTTCGACCCCCAGGTAGTTGCGCACCCAGTCACGCAGCCGAAGGTTGTTGCATTCGGTAGGAAGAAAGCGCTCATAGAGCGACAAGGGCATGGCCCCCAAAGTCAGCCGAAAGCGGCTTTGAACATCCTCAATGCGGGCGCCGGCAATGGCATTGACACCGAGTTGGTTGTGGGCGCCGGCGCTCGATAGACGGGTTTGCTCCGATGGGTCAATCACGATCCAGCTGCTGACAAACTCTGTCAATCTGGCAGGCGTGGAAAAGTAATGCGTGACCAGTTGCTCCAGGCCCTCTGCATTGCGCGTCAAGCGCACCAAGTGGCTGCTGGCATACAGTTTGGCACTGTCTTGGACAGAATCGCGGCCCCAACTGCCATCAAAACCCATGCCGACCAGCGCACCGGCATACAGGCTGAACTTGTCCCTGCCCGGACTGTCGAGCTGAACGATAGGCTGCGCATCTGCCCAGGCGCGGTAAAAAAGGCTGATCAAGCGATGGTGAAACAGGTCGACAAAGTCGGCAGGGGAGCTATCGCCGTGGTTGTGCAGGCGCTCACGCACGTACTCTGTCAAATGCAGGGGCAAGCCGCCATTGGGGCCAAAAACCCCGAAGCTGAGAATCTTTACCGCTGCAGCTGACTGCTGCTGCAGCCCCTCGATGCTGTAGATGGTGGAAGAGGCAAACAAGGTCGATGGGTTTTGTCCCAACCGTACCGCGTCTTCTCGGGGCGTTCTCGAATACCCCAGCCGAGCGCCTGGGCTGCGGGCATCGATATGGCGTAGCAGCGCGAATAGATCGATGGACTCCACAGGCAAGGCCTGGTTATCGAGCCAAGACGCGAGCGTATTCTTCGCGCTATCTGCAGTCGCCTCGTTATTGTGGATCTCCATTGCCTCTATTCCCTCGGCCTTGGGGTCAAACATTGGGGCGCATGCCCATGCGGGCTGGCCAACGGGCGAATTCTCCCTTTTGAAGGGTGCTTATCTTCAATTTGGTGGCTGAGTTGATACCCACATGCCGCGCTATAAAGCGCTCCATGACGGCAGCAAACAGCCAGGGACTGCCGACACCAAATTTGGCCTGGTCCAGCGTGAGATGCACATCGACACCTCGGCAGAACAAAATAGGCCCCGCACGCGGCACCCGTGCGTGCATGGGCGTGACCTGCATACCTACCACAGCCTCCGTTTGCTGGGCCGAGTCGTGTTCGCTCAACAGTCCGTAAAGACTGAGCAGCTCACGCATCACTTTGGCACCTTCATGCGGTGTGGAGTCCGTCAACGTCTGGTAGTTGAGCTGCAAATGGCTGATCAGCAGCCAGGCGGTTCGCATTTCCGCGATGGCCGGGCTGGGGCGGGTCAGATGGCTGATCAACTCCACCTGGCGGATCGGCGCCGATATCATCAATTGCATATCGCGTTCGCCAGAACCTGTGATCAGCAATGACAGGTCTCGATTGGTGCACCACATCTCGGGCGCAATGCGGCTGAGGGCTCCATTGAAAGGCGCGTCCTGCCTGTCCACCAGCTGCACAAACACCTCGCTGCCGATATAACCCGTGCGCGGGCCATTTCTCTTGGCCACCTCCGAGAGTTTTCGGGGCTCGCGGCGCATTGAAAAATACGCCTGCGACGCAGTGCTAGCCAGTGACCCGAGCGTCTCATAAAGCGGGAAAAACTTCTGAACCTCGGTGTTGCTGGCATTGAATCCCTGTATCGAGGACACCGAATAAACCTCGTAGTCCAGCGGCCGTGTTTTATCTCCCATCAGGTGATGCTCGTAGTGGGCCATGGAGACATCAACCCGGTCGCCTCTTTTTGGGAATAGGTTGATGATGGGTGTGCAGAACAGGTGGAAGCTGTCCGCGTTTACCACTTTTTCCAAATCCGTGACGGGACGGTCAAAGTACACAACCAGCTCAAACCGCTGACCGGCGATTTTCTGCAGGATGGGACGCAAGCCGGCAATTTTAAAAAATCGAAATCGGTCAGGACAGGCGAAATACTCTTGAAGCAAGCGGTATCCGCCAAAGCTCTTCATTCCATAGGGAATGAGGCTCTCGTCCTCTTCAAACCCCATTCCTTGCACTTGCTCAGGCGCCAGCCAGACTCGGCGAGCACCACCTTCGTCCTGCCAATCGATGGCCGCTGCCACGCGCCGCCCGCAGACCAACTCCAGTAACAGCAATGCGCGCTCTAAAGAACCGGCGATATAGATTGGCAACTGGTCAAAATCCAGCGTCTGGATAGGACAGTCTCCAATAGAAGAGAAACCGATGGTCAGGCTACTGGCCACTTTTTGCGAACCCGTCGGGATGCGGACATCGCTGATCTGCCCTGCCATCAACGCATGTGTGATGCGCAGTGGCAGCAGTTCGACATCGTGGGCCGTCGAGAACTGGCAAGGCGTGACCTGTCCTGCAGAGAGCGGAGCCCGCACAGCCGAATGGCGAGGAACCAGGAAAGGCCCCGTCAGGCCTTTCTCACTTTCGCCAGGGTGCATGCGCACGATGCCCATGGCAGGCGTGGGTGCCAGGTAATGGGGGTAAATCAGCTCCAGCAGCCGCTGTGAGAATTTTGGAAACTCCGCATCCATCTTTAGCTGAATACGACCGGTGAGCAAGGCAAAGCTCTCGATCAGACGCTCGACAAACGGATCGGCAATTTCCGTGCCTTTCATCCCCAGTCTTCCCGCAATTTTTGGATGGGTCTGAGAAAATTCCTGGCCGAGCTCCCGAATAAACGACAGCTCGCGGTTGTAGTAATCGAGCAGGCGCGGATCCATCAGCTATCCCCTAACTGGTCCAGCAAAGACACCGATCCCGTCTCGAGATCGATACTCGATTTAAGCAGCATCTCAATAGGGTAGGGATGGGCCCATATCTGTCCCCTGATCTCGAAAACCACCATGTTGTGCGCAGCCTCGTTGTCGTTGGAGACATGGCTGCGCACGCTCAGCGTCTGCGCAATCACCCGGGGCTCATACAGCGCAATGGACTGGCGCATTTCTTGCTCTAAATCGGCCAGCTTGACATCCGAGGCCCGCTTACCGGAAAACGCGGGCAGGCCGAAATTCAACGTGGACTTGCGCACCTCGGCAAACGCCTGCATGTCCGCGTCCGTGTCGCAATTGGTGGCGTTGAGCAGCCAGGACAGGTCTCTCAAAATAATCTGGCGCAATTGCTTGCGCGTGATGGCAACCTCTGCCACCGTATCCTGCGCACGCTGGGGCGCATGGTCGGTGAGTCGATCCAACAGCGTAGGCAACAAGCTGTCAGCGGTTCCATGGGAGGGGAGGGTATTGCTAGTTCGCGGCATGGCAGGTCTCAGTCCTGGCGGGTTTCGCCATGGGAGTGGTCCAGCTGCAGATGCCGGATATCGAGGATCGACCTCTCTGCGGTGTCGGTTACCAGCAGCTTCACGCCCATGCCCACATGCGTCTGTCCGCGCGCCTCCCAGCCGGTGATGCGCGACTGCCGGTGCGCATCTTCTACCCCGTCGCCAAGCAACGGGTAGCGGGCTGGCAGCAGCATGGCATGTTTGCCCTCGTTGACGAGCGTGATATGCGCTGGCATCCACACCAGGTCACGCAGATCGGCGGGAGCGTCCAGGTGCAGCTCCCGGATGGCATCAAAGGGCAACCAGTAATAGCCCCCGTTCACGAATACCTCCAACACCGGCCCCAGTCGCGCATCTGCATCCGCTATCCACGCAAAATCATCCTGGTCCATGCGGCCCGGTGCGCCGATGGCCTCGTCCAGCGCACGCATACGCAAGTCCTGGGCCTTGGTTTCATGGCCACTGGCATCGGCGAGCAAGGCCTCCTTCAGGTAACTGATCCACTGGCCGGGCTGGCCCAATATGGAAGGCGAACGGAGGCCAAGAAAAATATCCTCACGCAATATCTCCGCTCTGATGGCCAAACGGTAGGCTTGCGCCAAGATCTGGTAGTCGCTGTCAAGCTGTGCCGCGATCTGCAATTGCGCCAAAGCCTTTTGCCAACGGCCATCCTGCACATACAGCTGGAACAGGTGAACGCGCAGCTTGCCATCCGCAGGCCTGTGCCGGATGGCGTCTTGTACCTCTGTAATTTTTGCGGCAAGGGTCGTCGGTGCCAGTTCGGTCATATCGGCGTTTTCCAGAGAGCTTGACAAGAAAAAGAGGGGCCCAATGCCCCTCCATAACAGCCGGGTGCTGAATCGATTTAGATTTTTTGGTTGAGCTTGATGTTGTAGCCGGCAGTGACGGCTCCACCCATATTGCCCTTGCTGTCCTGTCCCTTGCCGGTGACCGTGACTTTGGCAAAATTAAAGCCGCAATCAAACATCGGCTCGGTGGATTCAGCACCAGACAGATTGAGCGACGAGATAATCACGTCCTCCATCTTGATGTTCAGAAACTCTTGCTGGTCACCACCGGCCTTGCATGCCGAGATTTCCACCTTGCCGATGTGTTCGCCAGTGGCACACTTTTGCATCATCGTGGCAAAGCACTTGTCAAATTTGCCGCGAATGGTGATGTCTTGCCACTGTGCCTTGCCCGAGCCACCACCGCCGCCATAAGCAAAGGCACCTGCATTGGCGACGCCGCCAGCAATGGCTTCCACATGGATCCATCCCTGGTGCTTGGAATCCAAGGCCTCGCCTTCAACACCGTCGATCTTGCAATAGATATCGACCACGCCGCCCAAGCGCTGTTCGGGGGCCACATTAGCGACAGGACTGTTCAAACGATTGATTGCCATTTTTTCCTCCTTAAAAAATCAACTGAAAACAAAGAGACGGTTATGAGGTCATGGCCTGCTTTACCGACGGAAGCTTGGAGACCAAACGCAAAGAAACCGTAAGACCTTCAAGCTGGTAATGGGGCCGCAAGAAAAACTTGGCGGCGTAGTAGCCCGGGTTTTCCTCGATCTCTTCCACCACTACTTCTGCAGCTGCCAGCGGCTTCATCGCCTTGATGCCCTCGGATGAATTGGCTGGATCCCCATCGACATAGTTCATGATCCAGTTGTTCAACCAGCGCTCGACATCGTCACGCTCTTTGAAGGAGCCAATCTTGTCGCGCACGATGCATTTGAGGTAATGCGCAAAACGGCAGCAGGCGAAGAGATAAGGCAAGCGTGCCGACAGATTGGCATTTGCGGTGGCATCTGCGTCGTAATACTCAGCAGGCTTTTGCAATGACTGGGCGCCAATGAATGCTGCGACATCACTGTTTTTGCGATAAATCAATGGCATCAGGCCATTTTTTGCAAGCTCGGCCTCACGCCGGTCACTGATGGCAATTTCCGTAGGGCACTTGATATCGACTCCCCCGTCGTCACTGGGGAAAATATGCACGGGCAGATCCTCGACAATCCCTCCGGACTCCACACCCCGTATCGACGTGCACCAGCCGTAATGTTTGAACGAGCGGTTGATATTGGTCGCCATCGCATAAGCCGAGTTGGACCAGCAGAAATTGTTGTGCTTCTCGCCAGCGGTATCTTCTTCAAAATCGAAACCGTCAACTGGGTTGTCGCGGGTGCTGTAGGGGAGGCGGGCCAGGTACCGTGGCATGGTCAAGCCCAGATAGCGGGCATCGTCCGAGTCACGCAAGGCCCGCCATTTGATGTACTCGGTGTTGCCAAAGATCTTGGTGAGATCGCGTGGATTGGCCAGCTCTTGCCAGGACTCCATTTGCATCAAGCTCGAATCCGCTCCGGCGATAAACGGGCAGTGCGCCGATGCGGAAATCTTGGATATCTCGGTCAGGAGTGCCACATCCTGCGGGTTATGGTCAAAGAAATAGTCTCCGACCAAACAGCCAAACGGCTCGCCGCCGAACTGGCCATACTCCGCTTCGTACACTTTCTTGAAAATGGGGCTCTGGTCCCAAAGAATGCCTTTGTGGCGTTGAAGCGTGCGCCCGAGTTCCTTTTTGCTGATATTGAAGACCTGGATCTTCAGCATTTCATCGGTTTCGGTGTTGTTGACCAGGTAATGCAGGCCCCGCCAACTGCCTTCCAGGCGCTGAAAATCCTCGTGGTGGATGATCTTGTTGATCTGCTCGGATAACTTGCGGTCAATCTCAGCAATCATGCCTTCCACCGTGCGATAGGCATCGCTGGAGATGATATTGGTATGCGCCAAGGCGTGCTCAGCCAAGGTGCGCACCGCCGAAATCACGGCTTCCTGGGCCTGGTCGGTTTTAGGCTTGAACTCTTTGGTAAGTAGCGTGGCAAAAGCATCATGCTCAAGAACTGCCGTCTGGCCTGATTCCAGTTTTTCAGTATTCGCCATGCTTTGTTCCTTGGGTGGGGGTTGTTCGCCGTGCGTAGGTATTACTCTTGTTCACCAGGTTTTCCCTCTGGCTGTGCTTGGGTTGACGGGGTAGATGACAAGGCTTTCATCAGTGCTGGATCGTTGAGCACCCTGGCAATCAGGTCTTCAGCACCTGATTTACCGTCCATATAAGACAAAAGATTTGCCAACTGGGTACGCGCTTCCAGCAGGGTATTGAGCGAGTCCACTTTTCTGGCCACAGCGTCTGGGGAAAAGTCATCCATGCTGTCAAACGTGATGTCGATAGCCATGTTGCCGTCACCCGTCAAGGTATTCGGAACCTGGAACGAGACCCGGGGTTTGATCGCCTTCATCCGGTTATCGAAGTTATCGACATCGATTTCCAAGAATTTGCGATCTCCCACTTCAGGCAATGGATCAGCAGGTTTGCCCGATAAATCTGCCATCACACCCATCACAAAAGGCAGCTGGATCTTTTTTTCTGATCCGTACACCTCCACGTCGTATTCGATCTGCACCCGTGGCGCACGATTGCGAGCGATGAATTTCTGCCCGCTTTTACCTCTAGCAGCCAAGCGCTGCTTGATGTTCATGCTCGTTGTCATATCTCCGCTCCCGAATGGTTTGACAAATCAAAATAAGAAATACATATCAACCACTTGCGTTGCAATTCGCATCAATTTCCATGACCGCTAAATGCTATCGATAGTCGTTTTCATGAATTTTTAGCTATCATACTTGCTAAAATTTATCGAAACAATACTTTTGATAGCATTGATGTATCAGGACAACTTTTTGAATAGGAGTCTGGGACTATGAGCCGCACCTTCACCGCCCACTGCAGCTTGGGCGATCAGCTTGAGTTCCGCTCGCTCAGAGGCAACGAGCAGATCTCGCGCTTGTTTGAGTACCGGGTTCGCTTGCTCAGCCAGAACCCAGCGATTGACGCCAAGAGCCTGCTGGGTCAGGACATGACGATTGAAGTTGACCTCACCACCGAGATCGGTGGCTCTGGCAAACGCTACATGTCCGGCCAGGTGGTGCAGTGGAGCAGCATCGGCCGAGATGGGAACTACATTGCCTATGAAGCGGTGCTCAGGCCCTGGCTCTGGCATGCGAGCAAACGTTCGGACTACAAGATATTCCAGTTCAAAACCGTTCCTCAGATCGTCGAGGAAGTGCTGGGGCCCTATGGCTTCACGATAGAAAACAAGCTGATCGGCAACTATCGCAGCTGGGACTACATCGTCCAGTATGGTGAGAGTGACTTTAACTTCGTCTCACGCCTGCTAGAGATGGAAGGTGCGTACTTTTTCTTCGCGCACAGCATGGGAAGCCACCGCCTGGTGCTGGGCGATGATGTCGGCTCGCACAGCCCACTGCCCAATGGCGCGACGTCTATTCCCTACTACAGCGGTGACAGAGCCGCCCATGTGAAGGATGAAGACTTCATCGACACCTGGAATTTTGCGGAAGATATTGCGTCCGGCTACTTCATCGCAGACGACTACGATTTCACCAAGCCCAGAGCAGTCTTGGACACCCGCCAAGCCCAGCCGGCTGGTCACACCGAAGACAGCCGCGAGGTCTACAACTGGCCTGGCGGCTATAAGGACCTTGAGGATGGTGAGAACTATGCACGGGTGCGTATCGAGCAACAAAAAGCGCAGCGCGAAGTGGCCCACGGTGAGGGTAATGCCAGAAACATCGCACCAGGCTATCTGTGCAGCTTGCAAAAATACCCTCGCGCGGACCAGAACAAAGAGTATCTGATCGAGTCAGCGCTCTACCGGTTTGAAGAGAACGTGCGCAGAAGTGACGGTTCGGGCAGCGGCAGCCGTGGCGGCACTGACAGTCCCACCACTTATCGCATCAGCTTTGGCGTAGTGCCAAAAACCACCGCTTATCGCAGCCAGCGCATCACCCCCAAGCCCAACACCACAGGGCCCCAAACTGCCGTCGTCACCGGGCCGGCGGGTGAGGAAATCTACACCGACACCTTCGGCTGCATCAAGGTGCAGTTCCACTGGGACCGCTATGGCACCCAAGACGAAAACTCCAGCTGCTGGATTCGTGTCTCGCAAACCTGGGCCGGCAGCAACTACGGCAGCATGCACATCCCACGCATCGGCCAAGAGGTGATCGTCGACTTTCTCAACGGTGATCCCGACCACCCCATCGTTACCGGCCGGGTCTACAACGCCATGCAGATGCCGCCCTGGGATTTGCCAGCCAATAAAACCCAGTCCGGCATCAAGACCAACTCCAGCAAGGATGGCGCCCCCGGAGCCGGGGAGAAAGACGGTGCAGGCGATGCCAACGCCATCCGCTTTGAAGACAAAAAAGGCCAGGAACAGCTGTGGCTGCATGCGCAAAAAGACCAGCTCACCGAGGTAGAGAACGACGAAGACAAGTGGGTGGGAAATGACCGGCGCAAAACCGTTGACGGCAATGAGACCAATGCCATCCACAAAAACCGCACGGAGACGGTCGACGGCAACGAAACCATCACCGTGCACCAAAACCGCACCCGCACTGTTGACCGCAACGAGGACGTGACGATCAAACAGAACCGTACCAAGACAGTCCTCAAAAACGAGACCGACGAGATCAAGAAAAAGTGGGATATCACCGTGGGTCAAATTCGGTCGGAGAAGGTTGGCCTGCTGTCCAACTTTAACGTCGGCATGGTTCATTCGGAGAACGTTGGCCTGGCCCATAGCTCCATTGTGGGAGGTAAACGCATTGAAATCAGTGCCTTGGACAAGACTGAGGTAGTCACCGGCCCGCGTACCACCACCGTCAAAAGCGACACATTGACCGTGGAGGAGACGCAAAAAATCACAGCCAAGAAGATTGAAATCAGTGCCAGTGAAGAAATTCTGCTCTCCTGCGGCTCCAGCAGCGTTCGCTTGAACAAAGAGCTCATTCAGATCCTCTCTGATCTGGTGCGTATCAATTGCTGAACCGGGGAGCCACCCCATGAAAGCCATTGTCGAGTTAGTACACACGGATCGCGGCATGTATGCCGCCAGGCTGGAAGACACCGACCAATACGCCGTCTTCGAGCTGTTTGACCGGCATGCCCCCCAACGCGGGGACTGGATCACACACGCCAGCTTCCCCAGCACCGGCAACCAGGTCTATCGCAACCTCAGCCAGGGCCAAAGCATAGAGGTAGTCGCCAAAGGGGTGTACAGCCGTTCCGCAGCCCAGCGGGCTTGCCTGCTGTAAGGCGCCGACCCACTACGGCCCCCCATCCCTATGTGTCTGTAAGCGTCTCTGTACGTATCTAAAAAATTTCAAATGAATTGGATTCAACCATGAGTGGAAAAGCAGCAGCCCGCATCGATGACAAAGTCAAATACGCGCGGATCGTGACAGGCTCGCGCACCGTGCTGATAGGTACCCAGGGCGGGGTGGCGTGTTCCGTCTGCCCGGGCGGCAAGGCGGTCGGTAACCCCGTCAACCCGCAGCTGGGTGCCAAGGTCCTGTCCGGTTCTTCTGATCTAGATTTCGCATTGCCCGGCGCGATGCCTGTGGTCTGGCAGCGCCAGTACAGCAGCTACGTCAACGCGCAGCATGGCGGCCACTGCGGAGTGCTGGGCTATGGCTGGGGCCTTCCAACGGACTTGCGGATAAAGGTGGAGGCAAGCGCAACCTTGCTGCATGACAGCCAGGGCCGAACCATTACTTTCGATGCGCTTTCCGCTGGGGAGTCTATTTACAGCCCCAGCGAAGATATCTGGCTGCTGCGCTCGGGCACGCATCCGGGCAATCTCGCACAAGATCTGGCCTCCATGACGGGAGCTGCCAAGTTCACCGAGCCCGGTGCAGCAGATAGTTTTGAAGCCCCGCCACCGCGCAGCCAGCAGGCGCCTTTGTGGTGGCGCGGGCGCTTCTCTTGGATTCGGCGCGATATGGCCTGCGGCGATTTGCTGATCTTGGCGGCCAATGGCAGCGGCGACACGATTTGGGTGTTTGCTCCCGCCAACTGGCAGGCGATTGAAGCGGCGCGCAAGGCGATAAAGGCGCAACTTGCCGCTGGCAAGTCGGTCACGGTGACCGAGCCGGAGGTCGATCCCAACTGGATCCTGCTGGGCAAGGTAGACCGCCTGGGCCGTTCCCAGCGCTACCACTGGTCCAAAGTTTTGGGTCAGGAGCGCATCACCGCGATCGACGATGGCGTGAGCCGTGGCTACCAGCTGCACTACACGCAGGCGATTGCCGCGCAGGATGCCCAGCACTTTCACCATAAAGACGCTGATGAAGAACAGCACTTCTTCTGGCAAGCCGACAGCGGCGTGCGCCTGGCGCGGGTGGATCTCAGCCGCGACCCTTCCACCCCCATGTTGCAGACCGAGTCCATCACCTTGGTGCAGTACAGCTACAGCGCCGAAGGCGACCTGATCTCCGTCACCAACCGCCACGGCCAAGTGGTGCGCCGCTTTGCCTGGCGCAACCATTTGATGATTGGCCACCAAGAGCGCAGCGGGCCGGAGCACCACTATGCGTATGACCGCTATGAGCCCGGTGGCCAGGCGATCGAGCAGCGCAACCAAGAAGGCTTGGACTACCGGTTTGACTACCAGGTATTGCCGGAGGTAGATGGCCAGCCAAGGCGAGCTTGCGTGGTGACTGACAGTCTGGGCCGGGTAGACAAGTACATCTTTCAAGGCGAAGCCGGCCTGGCGCGACTGGTAGAACACACCCGGCCTGATGGCAGCACCATCAAACGCAAGTACAACCAATACGGCCATCTCACCGAAGTGACAGACCCGCTGGGCCGCAGCGTATACATGGCCGTCAGCCCCATGGGCCAGCTGCTAGCAACGCAGAGCCCAGACGGATCGCGCAGCAGCCAACGCTTTGACGACACCACCAACCTGCTGCAAAGCAGTACGGATGCCGCAGGCCGCACAACCCATTACGAGTACGACTTCCACGGCCGCATGACCCGGGTGACCTTGCCGGGTGGCAGCAGCGAGCAGTACCACTACCCCGACATCACCGGAACCCCCACCGACCTGGCGATCCGCGCCAACGCCGACAAGCCCATCCGCATCACCGATGCCAATGGCCGCGACAAACATATCGCCTACACCCCCACCGGCCAGACCGCCAGCTACACCGACTGCTCGGGCCACAGCACCCACTACGAATACAACCGCTGGGGCCAGACAGAAGCGCTCACCAACGCGCTGGGCGAGCGGGTGCGCTATCGCTATGACGAGCAAGACCAGCTCCAGGCCGTGCACTATCCTGATGGGAGCACGGAGCATTACCAGCACGACGCGCAGGGCCAGGTGGTAGAAGTCAAAGCGGGACGTAGCAATGACAGAGACGGCAAAACTCCCGTCAGCACCACCGCCGCCAGTGTGCGAATGGCCTACGACCTGTGGGGCCGCTTGGTGCAGCGCAGCCACGCAGGCCAGCATCTGGGCTTTGCCTACGACACAGCAGGGCGCCTGACCCAGCTCACCAATGAGAACGGCGAGCACACCCGTTTTAGCTGGGATGTGATGGACCGCTTGACGCAAGAAACAGGCTTTGACGCCCGGGTGCAAAGCTACGAGTACGACGCCGCCGGCCAGCTCACGCAATCCTCAGACGGCTGGGCTGCAGAGCAAAGCTTGGCTACGCACATCAGCCACTACGAATGGACAGTGACTGGTCAACTCGCCGCCCGCCATCTGCCAGCAACTGAGCTGCTGCCCGCTACCACCCAACGCTATGAATGGGGCAAGGTGGGGGAGCTGCTGCAGGCGAGCGTGTGGCACCAAAGAGAAAACGACGGCGAAGGCCCAAGCCGCCATCCAGCCCAAGAAGGCATCTTGCAAAGCCAGGCAGTCATCGAGCGCGATGCTGCAGGCCGGGTCATCGGAGAAGTCCAGCGTCTCTACAAAACCCCCACCTCGGGTGATTTGCAAGACCCGTTCTTTGTCCCCGAGGTTGAGTTCGAACACCGCATTAGCCACCAGCTGGATGCCCTGGGCAACCGCCAAGGCAGCCAGCTCCAAGGCCTGGGCGAAGTGGGCTATTTACTCTACGGCGCGGGCCACGTGCACGACATCACCTGGCAAGGCGAGAGCCTCGTCAACTTCGAACGCGACGCGCTGCACCGAGAAGTCCACCGCCAAGTCCTCACCGACATCAATAGCGCAACACCCGGCGAGAACACCGCCAAACCCCTCTACCGCAAGCTCAGCTGGGATGCAGCTGGGCGTATGGAAACCATGCAGTGGCTGGGCCTGGAGCAAGGCAGCGCGCTGGATGACATGCTCTCCATCCCAGGGGCATCCCAGGGCGCAGGCAATACCAGCCGCGTCCCGCAAACCCTGCTAGGCGCCATGAGCGCCCGCCAGTACTACTACGACAGCCTGGGCCAAATGGTCGGCATGCGCAGCCACGCCGGCATCAGCCGCTTTGCCTACGACGGGGCAGGGCGCCTAACAGGCGCGCACACGCCGCACGCCGGATCCCAGCGCTGGCAGTTTGACCCGGCAGGCAATCGGCTACCCATCGCAGGCCCCGAGACAAAGACCGTCACCCCAGACCACATCACCGGCCACCTCAACGAAACCGACCGCCTGCGCGCCCAGCAACGTGCCGCTGCACAAGCCAACCCCATCAGCAAAGAGCAACTGCTGCGCAGCGACTTCAATCCGCTCCAAGCTGACCCTGACCCGACTCAAAATCAGCCGCTGCACACCAGCAAACGCTGGGCCGGCAACCGCGTGGCCTATTACGAGAACCAGGAAGACGCTAGCAGCGCAGGCGCGAAGATCCACTACCAATACGACAGCCGGGGCAACCGGGTGCAGAGTTTGGACGAGGCCACGGGCCGCAAGCTAGAGCTGACGTATGACAGAGGAAACCAGCTGGTGCAAGTAATCGTCACAGAAAACGAAAAACAAACCGCCCAGCAGTATCGCTACGACGCCTTTGGACGGCGACTAGCCAAATACAACATGCCGGCCAACTCAGAAGCAGGTGACCTGAGCGAAACAGATTACTTCGGCTGGGATGGCGACCGCTTGATCCATACCGAGCGGTTCAACAGCGCGAACGTGAAGGACAACGAAGGCACTGCCCAACCAGAAGTCATCCACACCATCTACGAGCCTGGATCCTTCACCCCACTCATCCAACTGCGCAGAGCCACCAAAGCTGAACCAGACCTGGGCGATGCACTGCTGGCCAACACCTCACCAGGCGTGGTGCAAGACGCCTTGCGCAGCGCTCTTGCTGATATCAAGGCGCTGAACGCCTCCTTGCCCCAGAACATCGCTTATCTCTCCATGTCTAAGGATGTGCAGGCTTTTATGCGCGAGCAGCTGCAGGACTACGAGCAAACGGTGAGCGACCAACGCAAAGAAGCCGCAGAAAAGGTAGAGATCCGCCACTACCTGTGCGACCACCTGGGCACGCCCAATGCCTTGATCCGGGAGGACAGTAGGCTGGACTGGGCGGTGCAATTAGATGCCTGGGGCAATGTGCGGGAGGAGCATAACCCAGATGACTTGTACCAGCCGATTCGCCTGCCGGGGCAGCATGCGGATAGGGGCACGGGGCTTTATTACAACAGGCATCGATATTATGAGTCGAATCTAGGGGTTTACATAAATGAAGACCCTATAGGCTTGAACGGTGGTTCAAACAAATCAAATTATTCGTGGAGTAAACCCCTCGATACATATGACCCTACTGGACTAATTCCGCCCTTAATAGCTATAGCACTGTTCACTGCAATAGGAGGCGTAACCGGTGGAGCTGCAAATTATGTAAAACAAAAATTCATTGATAAAAAATGTAGAGTTAACAGAAGAGATATTGCTAACGGATTTTTTTGGGGAGCAGCTGGAGGCGCGGCAATGCCATTTGTGGGGACCAGTGCGATAGGCGCAATGGGGGTCGGGGGAGTGGCTGGAGTTGCTCAGTATGTCAGCGGCGGAGTTATTAATAATGAATCAATAAACGTGCAAAGCGCAGTCATTAATGGAGCCATGGGTGCTGCAGGCGGAGGCATTGGAGGGGCATTCATAAATAAAATGCCTTGGATCCCACCAAAAGGTTGGATGGGTGTAAGGCCGTATGATGGCCAGCCAATGCCTCAGTTAGTTTATGATAATGCTCTTAAAGACACCTTGCAATCAAATTTGTCTATCAAATCGATTGGTCAAGGCGCTGCTGGAGCTCAGCTTGGCAATCAAACTGAACTTCCGTGTCTTACATGCGAGCCTAAATGTGAATAAATATAAATATCAACTTGATCTTGCAACGGAAATCGTTTGGCCAAGAGGTATTGCCGGAATAACTGTTATTTTTATTGGCACGCTTTCAACATTTATTCTTCTGAAGATTTCATTTACTGACTTGAATGATTATCGAAAGATTTATCACTGGCACCAAACTAACGCATCCATTCAGGAATTTTCAGTTGAGAAGAATCTTGTGCAGATAAAGTACAGTTATAAAGTGGACGGAGTTTATTACACCAATTCGAAAATAGGCACCACAGCGGTTGAAAAAGTTGACATCAGCAATAATCAAATATATGAATTAACTGCACGTCAAAAGGACAATAAGCCAATCCAAATAAAGTTTAATCCAAAAAATGTAGCAGAATCAGTTTATTTATCAGACCCCAATGAAATCTATTACAGTATTTTCATTGCTGTATTCTCTATTTTTTCTGCGATGCTTCATGCATTACTAGCGGCAAATAGATTAAAAAACTATATCAGTGGGCGTGAATTAAAGTTATAGAGGCTTTTGAAGGTGCAAAACTTCAACTGAATAAATTAAGTGCAGCTGAACCCCTCAGGACTCACTCACTCAAATTAATATTTTATATTGCCAAGCAATCTATCCATTATCACGAGGCAAAGTGTCCTTGGCGACACCAAAGCACTTAATTTATCCTTTCCACAGGATTTCGCCTTTATGTCCATGTCCAAAGATGTGCAAGCCTTTACGCGCGAGCAACTGCAGGACTACGAGCCAAAGGTGAGGGCCCCAAAAAAGAAGCCGCGTAAAAATTAGAGATTCACAAAGACTCGTGCGACCACTTGGCAACGCCAAATGCCTTGATTCGGGAAGACAGCCGGCTGGATTGGGCGGTGCAATTAGATGCCTGGGGGAATGTGCGGGCGGAGCATAACCCCGCTGACTTGTACCAGCCGATTCGGCTGCCGGGGCAGCATGCGGATGGAGAGACGGGGCTTTATTACAACCGGCATCGGTATTATGAGTCGCTGCTTGGAAATTATCTTAATCAAGATCCCATTCGTCTGGCTGGGGGATTTAATATCTATGCATATCCTATAAATCCAATTTCATTTTACGACTCGATAGGACTGCAGAAAGTTTCGATGGGAACAAGGAACGGCGGCTCGCAAAAGGCAGCCCTAGTATTCGATAAAACCTACCCGCAGGCTGATCTGGACATCCAGACGGCCAACACAATATCCTTGCCGCAATATGATATTGGAGGGGCAGCAAGCGGTAAAAAGCCGTGGCAGGAATTAAGCCCTTACGAATATTCTCAGTATTGCCAAAAGTGGAGTAAAAATAAGCTCAGTTGCATGCCTAATGATAGAGAGCCAGGAAAAGATGTGAAATACCCGAAAGACTATATACCTAATGGCGTATGGAAGTCATCTGAACTACCCCAAGGATATTCCTGTGAGACGCCCTATTACTTTCCAGAAATTCAAGGTGCGGGCTCCGCTTCAACAGCTGATTTTTCGGATTTGGCAGACATAGGTGCCAAAATTCTAAGGAACAGATCTGGAGCAAGAAAATGAACATCAAAAGATTCGTGTTATTTATGATTCCTTTAATCACGCTTAATGCATCAGCAATGACAGATGATAAATGTGGAGCATTTTATATTAAAGATAGCATCATCGCTGCATTTCCGTTGATAAAATATAAAGATAAATGGATATGGTATAAAAAAGAAAGGCCCGAATATGCATGGGTAGCAGAAACAGGATTTTATGAAAATGGAAAATTTAGAGGGAATGGGTTTGGATTCATGGCGTCAATAGGTTCCGCAAATTTGGAAAATACACCTAGGAGAGAAGGTACTCTCAACGAGCTCATAGATTTCGCTGGAAAGAATGCATTTTTAACAAAGGAATCGCCATTCTACAAAATGAAATCAGTAAACAATTCAATTATGTACTCATCTCAAATCTCAGCCAAAGTAATCACTGGAGAGCTCATAATGCTGGGAACACAAAATATAGAGGCCGTTAAAATTTCGAAATTTCAGAATCCTACTCACATGAGGTTGCAAGCGATTCTTCCGGAAGGCGATGAGTCATATGTATGTTATCCAAAACTTGAGAAAGTTTCCCCATAGATCCCGTTTACTTTACCCAGAGTTGGACGGTGCTAGGGACGCTGCAATAGCAGACGTCACAAATTATACTGACGCAATAGTAAAAATATCAAAAAATTAAAAATGACAATAAAGAGAAATCTGATTTTTATAGCTGCATTATTATGCACCAATGCTATTGCTAATGATGAGGCCATTTCAAGCAAATGCGATGCAATTTATTATGAAAATAGCTTTGCTGCAGGGTTTCCAATTGTTAAGAAGAAAGAATATTGGGAATGGTATAAAAAATCTCATCCAGAATATATTTGGAGCATGGAGTTGGGATTTTATAAAGATAATAATTTCACCAGCGTTGGCTTAGGTATTTCCATATCAATTGGCACCATGAACTTAAAATCGACACCCAAACAAAATGGCAGCTTGGAAAAGCTCATTAATTTTTCAACAAAAAATGCCTTTTTGACGCAGGATTCAAAACTTTATTCAAATAAAATACTTCGCGATCAAATCTTATACCGCAGCCAAGTTTTTGCTAGGAATATTGACGATGACATGATTATGATTGGAACGGCGGATGCCGGGCTATTCAAGTTATTCAAAGAATATAACCCCACCCACATGCGGCTCAAAGCGATTCTTCCTGAGAGCAAGGAATCTTATACATGCTATCCCAAAATAGAAGTTGCTCCATAGGCGTCTTACAAATGCAATATGCGTACATTTGTTATATGAAAGTTATATAGTGAGAATTCTCTATGTTCTTATTGTTTTATTTTTTATGAACCCCGCTTCTGCTTACGTCATCAGTGAAAGAGAGATAAGATTAAGTAAAATAGCTGCAAGAGACTTCCAAGACAAAATCTCCTCAGGAGAAATAGCAGATTTATACAACAACAATTTCAATGCAGAAATTAAAAAATCTGTAACCATAAAGAATTCAATAAATTCATAACTAAAATAAAGACCGCTTTAGGCTCACGCAAAAATAGCATATTGTTCAATTACAAGAAAATAAATAACCATCTCATTAGTGTTTCGTTCATGAGCGAATTTGACAAAGGTGTATCTGTGGAGAGTTTCTATATATCGTTTGCTGTAGATGGTGGTTGCTTTTTATTTCGCTATGAAATAACCGATCCATCTAAATTTATTTTCTGACATGCCTTAATCCACTTGTGTATTAAAGCGGAAACGCAAAATTAGCAATGTTAAAAGTTTAGAGCCAATGCTCAAGTAGCAAGTCTTAGCTGTGCTTCACAACGATTAATACATACGAACAGGGGGTGCTAGTACACATCTAAAACAACGATTTTTATCTTTATTTTAGATTGTGACGCAAACTGCATTGTAAATAGCTGCTGAATATTCTCTAAGAAAACCGGCGAATACTAAAATTTCATTGCGCAATGTACTCAACGCAAGGTAGAAAACATGAAAAATCCTGGGGAGATACCAATTTGAATGAATTAAATAAAAAAATCCAAGATCTCAATAGAAATATTGTTCAGCTCAGATATATTAACCTTGTCATGTCAGTTACATTGTTTCTGTATCTGCACTTTCTTGGGGAATTTTTACTCTTGAATTTTGCGATAGCTGGATTGATATTTCTAGTTGCATTAGTGTTGAATGTTTGTCTGAATGATGATAACCAAGGCATTGTTGTGATCGTTCAAATGGTATTGTTTATTTTAATGATTGGCGTATATGATTATTTATCAAAAGAGAATAATAGATTAAATAACTACTTAAATATAATGCTGCCTATATTTGCAGATACTGCAATCTATGGATTTTATTTAAGATATGTCAAGCAGAAATAGAATTACAGAAGCAAGTTTGAATCCATTTTTACTATATTCAATGCTGTGGTGGACTGACTTCTAATGCTAGATAGTCTGAGCGCTAAAAAATATTAATGAACATATTGAAATCAGTTCTTTTAATTATTATCGCAGCATTTTTAGCGGCCTGCACCAAGAACATGACAGAGGATGACTATATTGAAAAAACCAAGCTTTTTCATGCAAACTACAATAGCGGTAAGCATTATATAAATATCCGGATATTACAGAAAAATACCGGCATGGATGCATCAGAATCCGACTATCAAGAGACTTTTGAGTTCGTTAAATCGAGATTGGGTGCCATGAGAAGTACTACACTATTGAATGCGAATTTCACACAAACTACTTCTTCTGGTGAAAAGCTGGTCAGATTATCCCTGGATAGCCATTTTGAGCTGGGTGTCGCGAAAGAGTTTTTTTATTTCTCAGAATCGGGTACTTTATACAGGCACGAGATTTACTCTGAAAAGCTACTTAACAGAGATACCTAACATTCTCTTGGATTAAACTGTGTAAATTTAATGTTTAAATACATCTTACTCATCATCGCAAGCCTTTCCGCTGGATGCGCCCAAAAAGACTGTGTCGAAATCTACAGCAATTACGCCAATCAATTTCACTTAAATTTCAATGCTGAAGATTATAAATCTAATTACAATTGGATAAAAAAATACAGCGGTATGAACACCTCTTTAAATCAATATCTCCATGATTTTAATATATAAAACAAAAAATGGGAAATTTTAAAGAGCCCAAGATTAAAAATATCAATTTTGACCAAGTGACGTCGTCCGGCGAAAAACTAATTCAAGTAAGTTATGACAGTAAGTTTGAAAAAGGAGATGCCAAAGAGTTCTTTTACTTTGGCGAGAAGAATCAATTCTATAGATATGAGCTACATTCAAAAAATCTTCTGCAATAACTCATTTGAGATGGACATAGGCTCAATGAGCAAATTTTCTAATTCAGCATTGCATCTCTGGTGAACTCAAGACCACAAGCAGCTAATCACTGGAGAAACAATTGCCAGATCTGATTTCTGCTGCTCCAGGCGAGAACCTTGCCGCAGCCACGAGCGCGCCTGATTTTGGGAAAGATGGATGTAGCGCATGGCCCGGTTCGTCTCTGTGAGGGCTGCAAGCCAATGGCATGCGGAGCGCAGGGATCACCGCATCGCTGAAGCCCGCACAGCACATCCGTTAGCAGCAGCGGCACACCGTAGGCCGCACCCCAGCTACAAGCAACTGCAGGGTGTTAGAGCCGCTAACACGCGCCTTGGTACGTCTTTTTAAAGCGAGTCGACGTAGGCCTCTGCTGTTTGTAGCTTGATGCCTCCAAGTGGGCGATCAGTCTCCGCCACAAATCTGTGGCTTGTTGAGCGCCTCAGCGGCCCTCAGCACAAGCATTGTTCAACCGCTTTTCGCAACGCTATGCAGGCCTGTAGCCAAAGCCCAAGACTGCAAGTGCTTTGCGCACTTTGTAGCCGGGCGCACCCGGCCGCTCGCAGCCCCTGCACACGATGCCAGCAACGGCCAGCCCGGCAGTAACACCTTCCCGACCCCTGCGAAATCTGACCAATTTAGCAAAATTAGGCTGTATTGAGACAGTCTGCGCCACAGACGGGCATTGCTCTGGCAAAATAACTATCATCTATCAATAACTATCAATTAATAGAAGATGTTATAGACATGAGAAATTCCTTTTTGATGCTTGCCACCGCGCTGTGGATCGCTGGTTGCGCTGCGCCAGCACCCACGGTGTCCGCACCCTATACCGTCGTCATCACGGCGGACGACAAGCTCAATCCTGATCGCAATGGACTGCCAACGCCCGTAGAGGTCAGGATCTACCGTCTCAAAGGCATCACTGCATTCAATAACAGTGATTTTTTTGGTCTGTACGAGAAAGATGCCCAACTCCTGGCATCAGAGCTGGTTTCCAAGGAGGTGTTCATGTTGCAACCTGGTGAAGCCAAAGTGCTAGTGGGCAAAGCATCCAACGACGAGCGGGCTTTGGGTGTCTTTGTAGGGTACCGGGACTTGGACAAGGCCGTATGGCGGGGGATTGCACCGCTGCCGGCGCCCAAAGAAATAGGGCGCTTCTCCGTATTCAGCCCTTCATTTGAATCCTCCTACATCAAGGTCTATGTGGGCCCCAACAAGCTCTCCGTCAGCTCTAACGTAGCGCAGGTGCCAGTTCCTGTAGGCAACGCACCCAGCCTGCCCAGCGCGCCTGGTGGCATACGTTTGTCTTTTTAAGGCATGGCGAGGTAATCAACACTATGTTCAATCGCAAGGTCGTGTGGTCAGAGGGCATGTTTCTGCGTCCTCAGCACTTTCAACAGCAAGAGCGTTACTTGGAATTTTTCTCCCATGCCAGAGCTTTGGCTGCGGAGCCTTATTTTTGGGGCTTCCGAGAGTTGGTACTGGATGTCGAGGCCCTCGCGCTGGGCAAGATTGCTTTGCTCAGTGCTGTGGGGGTTTTTCCAGATGGCACCCCGTTTAGCTTTCCTGGGCAGGATGTGGGTGTCGAGCCTTTCGAAGTCGACAAGGCCTGCAAGGATGAGCTTATCTATTTGGCGCTGCCCATGCGGCGGGCATCCGCCACCGAGCTGGGTTTTACCAATGCCCAGGCACTGGCCCGCTATACCGCTGAGGACGCTGAATTAGTCGATTCCAACGAGGGAGCAGGGGAGCCAGCGCTCGCACAAGTGGCGCACATGCGAGCGCAACTCATTGCGGCCGCTGATCTCAGCGACAGCTGGCTGCGCTTGGGTGCGGTGCATGTGGCGGAGCGGCGCAATGACGGTACGGTGGTGTTGGATGCGCGTTTTATTCCACCCTCGATCGCCTATGGACAAAGCCGCTTGCTGCATGCCATGGTGGACGATATTGCAGGCTTGCTGCTGCAACGGGCTGAGGCCCTGGCCATGCGTGTGCAGCAGCCTGGGCGGGGTGGGATCGCCGAGGTTGGTGATTTCATGATGCTCAATATCATCAATCGCTGGCAGCCCAAAATCACGCATCTGCGCGATCACCAGATCCTGCATCCTGAACGCATATACGGCCATTTGCTGGAGCTCGCTGGCGAGCTTTCCACGTTCACGCGCGAGCAGCGCCGCCCCATCGTCTACCCGGTGTACGACCATGATGCGCCCAGCCAGCCTTTTGAGGTGGTGGTGAATGACATCCGGCGTTCTCTGTCGATGGTTCTGGAGCAGAACGCCATTCCGATCGAGTTGCATGAGCGCCAATACGGAGTGCGCGTAGGGATGATCCCTGATCCTAGCTTGGTGAAACAGGCCAGCTTTGTGTTGGCGGTGTTTGCCGATCTGCCCACCGATGTGGTGCGTACGCGGTTTCCGACGCAGGTCAAGATCGGCCCGGTTGAGAAGATACGCGATTTGGTCAATCTGCACCTGCCGGGCGTGCGGCTGCAGCCCATGCCCATTGCGCCGCGCGAGCTTCCCTACCACGCCAACTACAACTATTTCCAGCTCGATACCACCCATGAGCTCTGGGGCCAACTGGAGCGCTCTGGCGGTGTTGCCATGCATGTGGCGGGGGATTTTCCAGGCCTGCGTATGGAGTTTTGGGCCATCAAGCCCTAGGCAGTGATGCATGCCGCAGCTCGCAAGCGTCTGCTTGCAGTTGGCCACCCGTGGCGAACGCAAGACCGGCAGGGCGTTTGATGGCTGAAGACGCCGATTCGAGGACGCCCGGTTAATGGCGTCCGTCCTGATCGCCAACTTTCTGTCTGCTGGTCGGTCTAAGGCCACTCAGCAGACAGGCATTGAAGAAGATAACTGTGTCCAATCCTTCTGACTCGTCCCTCTCGGGAATGTTTTCTGCAGAAGCTGCTGCAGAGACCGAAGCCCACCCGGCAGCCCCCAATCCGTTGGATGGCAACGCGCCGACCTTTCTGGATTTGCCGGATGTGGTCAGTGGCTCTAACCCGCTGGTCATGGCTGCCAACCCGGTATTGAACTTGGTGCCCCAGATTCGCACGACTGCGGAGATTAGCGGCACCGCTGAACTGCGTGAGTATTTGATCAGCAAGATTCAGGACTTTGAGCGCAAGGCACGAGAGCTGGGCGTTGCATCAGAAACCATCGTGGGCGCGCGCTACTGCCTGTGCACCTTGCTGGACGAGTCTGCGGCCCAGACGCCCTGGGGCGGATCGGGCATCTGGTCGCGCCACAGCCTGCTGGTCACCTTCCACAGCGAGACCTGGGGCGGTGAGAAGTTCTTTCAGTTGCTCTCCAAATTGGCGCAGAACCCCCAGCAACACCGCGACTTGCTGGAGCTCATGTATTACTGCATCTGCTTGGGCCTGGAGGGACGATTTCGGGTCGTGGACAACGGCCGGGCGCAGCTGGAAACCCTGCGCCAACGGCTGTGGACCATACTGCGCGACCTGGGCGCAGGCAGTGACGAGCACCTGTCTCCTCACTGGGAAGGTGCCAGCGGCCGTAAAAAACGTGGCTGGAGCATGCTACCTGCCTGGGTCGTGACCTGCCTGGCTGCACTGATCGCCTTTGCTTGTTATCTGTGGTTTTCTTTTTCTCTGGCAGGCCGCTCCGACGCGCTGTTCAACAAGATCAGCGGACTGCACCTGAACCGCCCGGTGGCTGCCGTCGCTAAACCTGCACCCTTGCGATTCAAGCGATTTCTGGAGCCCGAGATTCTGGAGGGCTTAGTGAGCGTGCAGGATGAAGCCGATCGCAGCACGATCGTGCTGCGCGGCGACGGCCTGTTTGCCTCCGGATCCAGCAATGTTCTGCCGGCCTATTTGCCCGTGCTGCAGCGCGTTGCCGATGCATTGGCTGCCGAGCCCGGCTCGGTCATGGTCAGTGGATATACCGATAACCAGCCCATTCGCACTGCGCGCTATCCCTCGAATTACGAGCTTTCCAAGGATCGGGCAGAGCAGGTTGCCCATTTTCTGCGCCAGCGTGGCGTGCAGGTCCAGCGCATTCGCGCACAAGGCCTTGGGGAGGCAC
Source organism: Comamonas sp. BIGb0152 (assembly GCF_024809975.1). Lineage (GTDB taxonomy): Bacteria > Pseudomonadota > Gammaproteobacteria > Burkholderiales > Burkholderiaceae_C > Comamonas. The sequence continues at coordinate 495,422 of NZ_JANUDY010000002.1, read as the reverse complement.
AGCCGGTGGCTGACAACAAGACGGCAGAAGGCCGAGCCCGCAATCGTCGGGTGGAAGTGGTGTTATTTGCAGCGCCCGCTGCAGTGTCCGCCGGGGGAGCGCAATGATGTACTGGATTCGACGTTTCCTCCAATTTTTTGTCAGCCGCACATTCTGGGTCTTGGTCGGACTGGTTGCGCTGTCGCTGTTCATCTGGTTTGCAGGGCCCTTGTTCGCCTTTGCGGACTACCGCCCACTGGCCCCGGAGCGGGTACGCTGGTGGTGTATTTCCGGCTTGGTCGCTTTTTACCTCTTCTGGCTGCTGGTGTCTTTCTGGCGTCGTCGCCGCATCAACAGCTTTTTGTTTGAGCGCATTGGCCAGTTCCGCGATGCGGTGGACGCCCAGCGCGGCCCTGACGAGGTCAGCGCGGCCCTGACGAGGTCAGCGCAGAAGTGCGGGAGCTGCAAGGCCGTTTCTCCGAGGCCGCCAAAACGCTGAAGTCGCTACGGATAAAAGGCGATGGAGGCAGCAGCCTGGGCAGCAAGTTCATGTACGAGTTGCCCTGGTACGTGATCGTGGGAGCCCCCGGATCGGGCAAGACCACGGCACTGGTGAATTCGGGGCTGGATTTCCCGCTGGCCGGCCAGTACGGCAAGGCTGCATTGCCAGGCGTGGGCGGTACGCGCAACTGTGACTGGTGGTTTTCAGATCAGGCCGTGATCATCGACACCGCTGGGCGCTACGCCACACAAGACAGCAATGAAACCGCGGACAAGAATGAATGGGAAGGATTCTTGGGCTTGCTGAAAAAGTACCGGCCACGCCAACCCATCAACGGTGTGATGCTGACCTTGAGTGCATCGGATTTATTGACCTCTACCGATGCGGATTTGGTGCTGCACCTCACTGCATTGCGTGAGCGCTTGGGCGAGTTGCAGAAGGTACTTGCCATTGAGCTGCCCGTCTACCTGTGGGTGACCAAGATTGATTTGCTTGCAGGCTTTCACGAGTTTTTTGGTGGCTTCGGCAAGGACCAGCGCAGCCAGGTATGGGGCTTCACTTTCCCCTATGCGGAAGTCGCAAATGGCAACCGGCCCAGCGCAGCCATGTTCGAGGAGGAATGGCTTGCGTTGGAGAAGTCGCTCTACAGCGTGCAGAACGCCCACTTGGCGCAAGAGATGGACCAACGCCGGCGCAACTATGTCTACGCTTTTCCGCAGCAATTCGCTGGCCTGCATGCGCGCGTGGCAAAGGCCGCCGAGTTTGTGTTTGCGCCGTCTCGCATCACCCACCAGCCCTTGCTGCGCGGTGTGTACTTTTGCAGTGGCACGCAAGAGGGCACCGTGTTCGATCGGGTGCTGGGCAGCATGCGCAAAAAGTTCTTGAAGGCGGGCACGGTACTTACTGCGCGCGCCCCCGATGGCGGCAAAAGCTACTTTCTGCATGCCCTGTTGGTCAAAGTCATTTTTCCCGAGTCGCACTTGGCGGGGCGTAACCTGGGCTGGGAAAGACGCACCCGCTTTTTGACTGTGCTGGGCTACTCGCTTTCGGTGCTGCTGCTGGTCGTTTGCATTGCGGCATGGCTGATCAGCTGGGGCAACAACAACAGCTATCTCGACCACGTCAGCGCCAATGCCGACGCCGTCTCGGAATCGGTTGACCGCCATAACAGCCATGCGGGGGACTTGGCAAGCCTGGTGACCTTGCTCAGCCAAATCGAGGAGGTAGGGGATCTGCCGGAGTTTCCCATCTCTGCGCCACCGCTGGACTACCGCTATGGCCTGTTTCAAGGTGCCAAAGTCCAGACCGCTGCCGATCTGACCTACGAGCGAATGCTGGACAACGGGCTGCTGCCCTTTGTCGCCAAACGGCTGGAGGCGCAATTGCAGCAGCCGCCGGTCGACAACCTAGAGTACTTGTACGAGGCGCTCAAAGCCTATTTGATGCTGCAGCAAAACGGGCGCTACGCGCCAGACTTCTTGCGCCAATGGGTGAGCGCTGATTTCAAACGCTTTGTGCTGCCCGATGCCGATCCCCATGTCGCCGAACGCATAGACCGCCATGTGGGCGCCTTGTTCAGCAACCGCAAATTGGCAGTATCGCCGTTTCCCATCAACGAGGCCTTGGTAGGCCAGGTTCGCGCCAAGCTCTCTACGCTGTCGACCGCGCAACGCGCCTACTACCGCCTGCGCAGCCGCCTGCAGAACAATGATCTGCGAGAGTTCAGTTTGCTCGATGTGTCTGGCCCGCAGGCCGCGAATGTGTTCGTCCGCAAAAGTGGCCAGCCCCTCAACCGGGGGGTCCCCGGGCTTTTCACCTACCAAGGCTACTGGGATCTGCTGGACAAATCGGTGGGCAGCGTGGTCACCGAGGTCTCGGACGACGAAGGATGGGTGTTGGGGCTGCCGGCCCAGAACATCAAGACGCAGTTGGCCGCCGTGGCCCAAGGCAAGCTGGTGCGTGAAGTGAGGTTGCTGTATCTGCGCGAGTACCAGCAGACCTGGGCGCAATATATCCAGGACATACAGCTCATCCCCAGCAATTCCCTCCAAAGCTCGATCCAGCGCTTGAGTGTCCTGTCGGCGCCGGATTCGCCTTTGCCGCTTTTCTTGCGCGGCGTGGTGCGAGAAACCACCTTGCTGCGCGAGGCAGAAAAGGGTTCGTCCACCGTGGTGGACCGGGTCAGCCGAGGCATCAAGAACACCCGCAATGACATCGAAAGGGTGATTGGCCCGGTCGCTGCTGCCCATACCCGCAAGGAAGACAAGGACGAGCAGATTGTTGACCACTACTTTGAGCCATTGCGGCGCTTGGTAGGGCCACCGGGCGCACAAACCCAGGGCAGCATGCCACTGGATGCATTGCTTAAAACCCTGGATGAGTACTACGGCACCCTGGTGGCCACCGACGCCGCCGTGCGCTCGGGCAACGCCCCGCCACCGCCGGACGCGGCGGTTCGCCTACGGACGGAGGCTTCACGGCTGCCAGCGCCTTTGGGCGCAATGATTGGCAGCATTGCCACCACCAGCAGCCAGCAGACCACAAGTCTGGTGCGCAGCCAGATCGGAGCCAATCTCAATGCCATCGTCGGTGATTTCTGTCGCAGGGCAGTCAGTGGCCGCTATCCGCTCAATCCCAGAGCTGCGGATGATGTCACGCCGCAAGATTTTGCGCGGCTGTTTGGTCCCGCAGGCTTGATGGACGATTTTTTCAATCGCCATCTCGCCTCCATCGTCGACACCACCACCTGGACCTTCAAAAGAAACATTGACGGCAGCCAGACCGGAGGCCATGGATCGCTCAGCGCATTTCAGCGGGCCAGCGTCATTCGCCAGGTTTTTTTCAGCCAGGGCGATGCCTTGCCCAAGCTGCGCATGGAGGTGAGGGTGGTGGAGATGGACCCCAACATCTCCAGCATGGCGCTGGATGTAGACGGCACGGTGATCCGCTACGCCCACGGTCCCCAAATCAGCCAAACCATCGTGTGGCCCGGGCCAGGCGGCAGGCAACAGGTGTCCTTGCAGGTCTCCGATAAGTTTGGCGGGCAAAGCGCGGTCAATGCCCATGGCAGCTGGGCGCTGCACCGCTTTTTCGACAAATTGACCGTGTCGAGCAGCGCCAGACCGGAATCCTTCACTGCGGCAGCGGTCGTGGGTGGCAAAAGGGTGGTGCTGGATGTGCGAATCAGCAGTGTGCACAACCCTTTCAGACTGACGCAGATGCAAAGTTTCAGCTGCCCCAGCCAGTTTTGAGCATGGAGGCCGACATGTATTTTATGGAGACAGTCCCCATCGATGTCGTATGGGGCGGAAAGCTATCCAGCCATGGGGATTTCCTCTGGAGCCACCAGCGTGGTCCCCATCGCACCCTGCTGGAAGAATGGCTTCAAACCGGCATGCTTCAGGGTCGTTCCCAGTACGGTGAAGTCTGGAGCGAACAACTCAAGCAAGGCCCGATTTGGAACATGCTGTGGCCCAGCAAGGTGTCTGGGTCAGAGACCTTGGTGGTGGGCTGCCTCGCCCCTAGCGTTGATCGCGTGGGCAGAAGGTACCCCTTTGTGGTGGCCTACGTGCTTCCAGCTGCATCCGTCATGGCGTCTACAGCGGTGCTGATGGAGCTGCCGAGCTTGGTGCATGCCACAGGCCACCAGCTGCACGCGGCATTGCAGCGAGGCGCGCCAAAAGCCATGATGGACGGCCTGTGGCAAGCAGTTTTCAGCCAGTGGAGTGCAAGCTTTGACCACCCGGGACTGCGTGAGCGCAGCGTCTCGGTCGAGGCCTGCGCACCGGACGATGGCAGTGCCGACATATGGTCTGTTCTGGGGATGAACCCCAAGCCAGCAGCCGATGAGCAGGCCACGCGTCCGGTCGTGCGCGGAGCATCCTATCCCTGGCCAGACATCGGCAAGGCATTGCAGGCCCAAACATGCGCCTCTTACTGGTGGACACACCCCGCCGGAGGCGCCAGGCTCAAAGCGTTTTGCTATGAAGCCGGGTTGGATGCGTCCTTGATGACGTGGTTGTTTGGCCGCAGCGTCCGCTGACGCGGCAGCACCCACCCCCATTGGATCGAAGCAATATGGAACAACAAATCCAAAATGATGGCCCATCCTCGGGCACAGCCATGAGTCTTGCGATCGGTACGCGACTGCACGAATTTGAGTTACTCAATGTGATAGGTGAGGGCGGTTTCTCGATTGTCTATTTGGCTTACGACCATTCGCTGCAGCGGACTGTCGCGATCAAAGAATACCTGCCAGGCGCCATCGCTTTACGTGATGCGCAAGGACTGATTCGTCCCCGGTATGAAAAGTACGACGCGACCTTCCATACCGGGTTGCAGAGTTTTTTGAACGAGGCGCGCATTCTGGCGCAGTTCGAACATCCCGCCTTGATCCGCATCCACCGGTTTTGGGAGCAGAACGGCACCGCCTACATGGTGATGCAATACTGCGCCGGCAAAACGCTGAGAAAGCTCTTGCTCGCGGAGCCCGAGCGCCATCGCGACGAGCACTGGCTCAAGATACAGGTCATGGAGCCGGTACTGGATGCCTTGCAACTCTTGCATTCCAGGCATTACTACCACCGTGATTTGTCACCGGACAACATCATCGTGCTCGATGCAGGCATGCCTATGCTGCTGGATTTCGGCGCTGCCCGCCAAGTGATTGGCGATATGACCCAAGCGCTGACGGTGATCTTGAAACCTGGTTTTGCGCCCATCGAGCAATATGCCGACGACGAATCCATGCGCCAAGGGCCCTGGACTGATATCTACGGCGTAGGGGCTGTGATGTATTTCGCGGTGACCGGCAAAGCCCCGGTGGCATCCGTGGCCCGCCTCGTTAAAGACCCCCTTAAAAAGCTCGCTCAACTGGACCCTGCGCCAATATCAGCAGCCTTTGCACAAACCATTGACCATGCACTGGCCGTCTTCCCCAATGACAGGCCCCAATCCATCGAGCAGTTAAGACACGCACTGCGCCAACCCGGCGGTGCTGCTGCAGTGCCTGGGGCGGTGGTGCCATCTGCGCCCCCGGTCGAGGCTGCGCGCCATGGCACAAATCCAGAAGTCGCCGAGCCCTTGGCACGGCAGGCCGCACCGCTAGCGCCCGCATCACCGCAAGCACAAGCCCCCGCCGGCACGCTGCAAACAACGCCGACAGCGCCAACAGCCCCGACAGCGCCAGGCCCCAGCCAGCCGCAAACCCAGGCAGCACAAGCCCGGCAAGAAACCGTGCCCAGCCCGACTAGCGAGGCATTGCATCCCACCGCAGCGCGCAAACTCCGCCATCGGCGCTGGGCCCTGGCCCTTGGTCTGATGGCCCTTCTGCTGGTGCTTGGCACCACGCTGTCCTGGTGGTTGGACCGCAGCCCCACCGCACCGGCGCAAGTGGCGGCTGCCTCTGACATAGGAACCACGCCCATGGAGCCGGCCGACAGTGCGAGCCCTGGTTGGCATGCCATTTCTGCGCAAGAAGACACCTTGTACACAGACGCACCCACCGGGGAAGCAGCCGCAACTATGGAGTGGGCAGAGGGTTCTTGGAGCGGCGGCAAGCCGGCCACAAGCCTTTCCCCTGCCGTTGTAGCGGCCGAAGCCAACCACGGCATCGCGGACGACACGCACCAACTGATGCATACACCGCCTTCCATGGCGGGCCAGGGCCAGGGCAACACCCAGGAGACGCTATCCCCCGCCACCCTGCCAACGCCCGCAGTGGCCCATGTTGCGCCGCCTTTGGCAGCGCCAGCGCCCTCAGAGCCACATGCCACCGCCGCAGAGGCAAGGCCCGGTGCCTACCTGCGGCTCAGCATTCAGCCTTGGGGGCGGGTGGTGATCGATGGGGAGGAAAAAGGCATTTCGCCACCGATGACACGCATCTGGTTGGCAGAGGGCCGGCACCAGGTGGTCATCGTGAACGGAGACCTTCAAAAGCACACCGAGTCCGTACACATCACGAACAAACAGGACCTGGTGCTGGCCCATAAATTTTGATTTTGAAAACCTTCATGAGAAAGCAGTGTTGATGACGATGAATGCATTTTTTTTGAAAAAATCCCTGATGGTCTCTATGGCCATCGCGCTAGCTGCTTGCGCGAGCAGTGAGAACAACAACGATCCCGAACCAAGCGCTATCCCCGCATCCGCCGAGCTGGAGGTGGTGGCCCCACCGCCACCAGAATCCCGCGCCGCGCAGGTGTCCGACCAGGTCAATACGACCGGCCTCACGGCTGTGGAACGGCGTTTCAGCGAAGGCCTGGCCTTGTACAACGATGGCCGCTATGCCAATGCCATCAGGATCTTCAGAGAGCCGGTGTTCACAAGGGCCTGGCCAGAATTGCGGATGCGGTCGCTCAAATATCTGGCGTTCAGCTATTGCGTCACGGGCAAAGCTGCGCAATGCCAAAAGAGTTTTGAGGAGATCCTCAAGCTCGATGCTGCGTTCGAGCTGTCCAGTGCTGAACAGGGGCATCCGCTGTGGGATCCAGTTTTTCAGCAAGCCAAAGCGAAAGTGGACGCTACGGTGCGGTAGCGAGATACGCCAGCAAAACGGATGCCCGGCATGGCTTCCCAAAACGGGGCGGCACGGACTAGGCATTTTTGCCCCCGCACTTGGCAGGGCTGGCAGCAGTGCAACGCAATGACTGCGCCCTGCGAGGAAGTCTGCCAAGGCTTCCGCCTGCCAGCCATGAAACATACAATTTGCACTTCTGTTGCCTCTGACCCAAAAAAACAGGTTAGAATAGCGGCTTAGTCGGAGCGTAGCGCAGCCTGGTAGCGCATCTGCTTTGGGAGCAGAGGGTCGTGAGTTCGAATCCCACCGCTCCGACCATTATTTAAAAGCCTGTCGCATGCAAGTGCGACAGGCTTTTTCATGTTCGCCGCTATCCACCTGGCCAAGCGCGCTTTGTTTGATCAATACCAAGACGGCGGCACTGGCAGCCCGCCGCCCCCGCAGATGTGGCACGATATCGCAGCCCCTCGTTTTTGATCTATGCCCACCCAGTTCCACCGCGTCACCCCTTTAGCCGCTGCGCCCCGCGCCCAGCGTGATCGACTGGACCGCCTGGATGTGCTGCGCGGCTTGGCCATGGTCTGGATGACGGCTTTCCACTTCTGTTTTGACCTCAGCCATCTGCAGCTGTGGCGCCAGGATTTCTACCACGACCCTGTCTGGATCTGGCAGCGCGCCGCAATCGTTAGCCTGTTCTTGCTCTGCGCTGGCTTGGGCCAGGCCGCAGCGCAGACCCGCCCAAGCAGCGCGCGCCGCTTCTACCAGCGCTGGTTGCTGGTGGCAGGCTGCGCTGCGCTGGTTAGCGCCGGCTCCTACCTGGTGTTTCCCAACAGCTATATCTATTTTGGCGTGTTGCACGGCATGGCCGCCATGCTGCTGCTGCTGCGCCTGGTGCAAGGCTGCAGTGACCGCGTGCTGTTTGGCTTGGCGATGCTCTGCATGCTTGCGCCAGGCCTCTACAGCTATGCGGCCAGCGGATTGCCCGTCTCCCTGGTCGAGCTGCTCAACACCAAGCCGCTCAGCCCTTTGGGCTTGGTGACGCGCAAGCCAGTGACGGAAGATTTTGTGCCGATCCTGCCTTGGCTGGGCATCATGCTGGCGGCTTTCAGCATTGGTCGCCAGCAAATGGCCAAGCCCGGCGCATGGCTGCCAGGCTATCTTGCCCAACCCGCACAAAGCTGGCCCAGCCGCGGCTTAGCATGGCTGGGGCGCAACAGCCTGCCGTATTACATGCTGCACCAGCTGGTGCTGATGGGCAGTTTGATGCTGCTGGTGTTGCTGCTGCCAACCGCGCTGGACTGATCCGAAGCGCTGCCCTGTTTTCTCAGGGATCCGTTGGCGCATCCAGCAGGCGTGCAGCCTTGTTGGCCAGCGGCGCTTCGGCGCGAAAATAGCCCAGCACCGTCGCCGCACTTTGGTGGCCGGTCATGGCCATGGTGTCCGCCAGGGCCATGTTCTGCCTCCCCGCCTCAGTCACAAAGCCCGAGCGCAGCGAATGGGCCGAAAAATCCCCCGCAATCCCCGCCAGCGCGCAGCGCTCCTTGACGATGTTGTTGACCGACAGCGCACTCAAGCCGGTATCGCCAACCTTCCCATTTTTGAAAATCCGCCTGAATATCGCGCTCTCGGTGATGTTTGCGGCTTCCAGCCATAGGGCAAGTGCAGCGCCGGCCACCCCCACCACAGGCTTGAAGTTTTCAGGACGCGCCGCGCCTGACTGGTTGGTCTTGGACAGGCGCAGGTCGTACAAGTACTGGCCGGGGCCCATTTGCTGCAGCCATTCCATGCGGGCTTCTGCCACCTCAGAGCGTCGGCGCCCACCGCTGGCCCAGGCAAACAGCAGCAAGGCACGGTCGCGCCGGCCTTTGAGGCTGTCATCGCAGGTGGCCAGCAGCTGCTCCAGCAAGGGGCGGGTGAGGGCGGCTTTTTTCTGCTCCAGCATGCCCCGGCGCGCATAAGCCTTGCGCAGGTGCGACAGCGCCTCGCGCACCTCGGCGCTGTGGCAGGGATTGGCCATGGCCTGGTGGCTGTGCGCTTTGGAGAGCACGGCAATCCGGTGCACCAAGGTGGAATGCGCCAGCGCCCCGGGCTTGCCCTTGAACCCCTGCTGCACCAGCTGTGCATCCAACTCGGCCGGCAGGCCTGATTGCGCGCCTTGCTCGGAGAGGTGCTCGCCATGGTCAGCCACAAATTGCAGCACCACATTGGCAGCCAAGGGCAGGGCGATGGCTTTGCCGTAGCGCAGCCAGTACCAGGCCGCCCAGTAGCGCAAGGCACTTTGGTAGCTGCTGGTGGTGTTCGCAGACGCAGCTTCCAACCGCAAGGCGCGCAAGGCGTCCTGGGCAGCCGCTGACAGCAACTCCGGCTGCAGTAGCGCAGTGCCCAGCGGCACCACAGGCAGAAGATCCGTGTGAAATGGATCAGAACGGGGAATGTACGACTTCATATTTTTTAAATATTACATAACATGTATGATATATTACATAGTATATGCAGATTACTTGCGATAAATACCTCTTATCGATAGTAATGGGAAAAGGACTACCAAAATGGAAATTTCGCGTGCCACGCGCAGCGTGCAAAAAGAAGATGTCTGGCAGGCCGCCGATGCGCTGCTGCTAGAGGGAAAACGGCCGACCATCGAGCGGGTACGCCAAAAAATTGGCAGGGGCTCACCCAATACAGTGAGCCCGATGCTGGAAGCCTGGTTCGCCACCCTGGGGCCACGCCTGGGTGGCGCAGGGGAGGGTACACAGGCCGCCGCGGCAGATCCTGCTAGTGGTAAGGGTCTGCCATCAGCCTTGGTCCAGGCGATGCAGCAACTATGGGAACAGGTACAGACGCTGGCGGCGCAGGCAGCCGATGCGCAGCTGGAGCCTGTGCGCCTAGGCTTGCAAGCGCAGCAGCAGGCGCTGGACGACGCCCAGCACAGCTTGGAGCAAGAACGCAGCCAACTGGCCCAGCAGCGCGCCACCACCGAGCAAGCGCTGGCGGTGGCGCATGCCCAGATAAAGATGCAAGGCACGCGTTTGACCGATCTGGAGCAGGCCGGCCGGCAAAAAGACCAGTTTGCCGCCGCGCAGCAGCAGCGCCTGCAGGCCCTGGAGCAAGAGCTGTTTGCCAACCGCAAGGCCCGGGATGACGCCGACATGGCCCATGCCGAGCAGCTGCGCGAGCTGCAGCACAATGCCCAGCTGCAGCAGCACAGGGTACTGCAGGACCTGGACCGCGCGCGCCAGGAAACCAAGCAGGCTATGGCCGCCCAGCGCGCCGAGCAAGAAAAGCTGGCCAGGCTGGAAGCGCAATGGCAGCAAGATCGGCAAGCGCTTGAGGAACAACGCGCGCAACAGACGGAACAACTGCAGCAGTCCCAAGCCCAGGTGCAGCAGCTGCAGCACCGCCTGCAGACCGCAGAAGCGGCCCATACGCAAACGCTTGCGCTGCAAGCCCACCAGCATGAGAGCGCACTGGCCCAGTTCAGGCTGGAGCTGGCACACAGCGCTGCCGCCCAAAGCGCGGGCAGGGCAGGGGATTTGACCCAGGCTGGAGAAGGGGTGGCAGGTACCAGCCGCCGGCCCATGCGCAGCGCTGTGGCGGTGCCACGGCCCATGCGTATGCTGCCCGGCTCACGCCGCCGCAGCCATAAAAACTAAGCGGCGCCTGGCCCTTTTTTGAGTTGAGGCAGCATCAGGCCACGCTGCCTGCGGGCGCCGCCTCCAACCCCGGCACCTGGGGCAGAGCGTCCCCGCGTGCCAAGGCATCGGCCACGGTGTTTTTGTGCCGGGGAACCCAGCGCACCTCCAGCTGCGCAAAGCCCGAACGCAGTGCGCGCGCCTGTGCGTAAAGCGCGGCCAGGCGGGCAATGGGTTTGGCGGCAGGCTCTGCCATTTGCGCGGCCAAAATGCTGCTGTCGGTGTGCAGCAGTACCTCGCGTGCGCCCCGGCTTTGCAGCCAGCTCAGGGCATGGATGGCTGCAAGCGCTTCAGCCTCGTTGTTGCAGCCGGTGTGGTCCATTGCCTGGCTAAAGCAATGGCTGACCCCATCGGGGGCGTAGGCGATGCCGCCAATGCGCATGCGCCCCGGGTTGGGCAGGGCGCTGCCGTCGATGTAGGCGATCCAGGTGGCTGATGACATGCGGACAGCATAAAGCGGCCGCCAATACACCGGCACCGCAACTGGAATGCTAGCGCTGAGCGCCGCAGTGGCGCACCCGCCACTGGCTTGAAATAGTTGGTGAGCCCACCGCTGTAGTGCCTGCGATACAGCCTGCATGGCTGTGCAGCATGGCGCCAGTCTGTGTCATCCAAGATTCGCCAATCCGCCATGCCGTTGTCACAAAGGCTTCGGATACTCCATCGATCCTATTAACCCAGGCGAGAGAGTACGCAATGAAGAACTGGAAAAAGCTGGTAGCCGCTGCTGCCGCAATGGCAGCAACGGGCCTGGTGTATGCCCAAAAGACCGAGCTGACGGTCTACACCGCCCTTGAGATGGACCAGCTCAAAGCCTACGAGACGGCATTCAACAAGAACCACCCCAATATCGCGCTCAAGTGGGTGCGTGACTCCACCGGCGTCATCACCGCCAAGCTGCTGGCAGAAAAAGCCAACCCCAAGGCCGATGTGATCATGGGTGTGGCAGCCTCCAGCCTGGCGATTTTTGACAAGAACGACATGCTCCAGGCCTATGCGCCTAAGGGCCTGGAAGCCATCACCGCCAAGTACCGTGACAGCAAGAACCCACCGAGCTGGGTGGGTATGGATGTGTTTGGTGCCACCGTCTGCTTCAACACGGTGGAAGCCAAGAAGCGCAACATCCCCATGCCCACCAGCTGGCAAGACCTGACCAAGCCCGAGTTCAAGGGCCAGGTGGTCATGCCCAACCCCGCCTCCAGCGGCACCGGTTACTTTGATGTGGCTGCCTGGCTGCAGCTGTTTGGCGATGACAACGGCAACGGTGGCGGCTGGAAGTACATGGATGCGCTGCACGAGAACATTGCGCAGTACACCCACTCGGGCTCCAAGCCTTGCAATATGGCAGCGCAGGGCGAGTATGTGGCTGGTATCTCTTTTGAGTACCGCGCGCATGCCAACAAGGCCAAGGGCGCTCCGATCGAGCTGGTGTTCCCCAAGGAAGGCCTGGGCTGGGACCTGGAAGGCGTGAGCATCTACAAGGGCACCAAGCACGCAGACGCTGCGCAAAAGCTGGTGGACTGGGCCGTGAGCAAGGAAGCCATGGAGCTGTACGGCAAGAACTTTGCCGTGACCGCCATGCCCGGCGTCGCGCCCAAGCTGGCCAACATCCCGGCCGACTACGAGTCGCGCTTGATTCCGCTGGACTTCTCCAAGATGGCCGACAGCCGCGAGCGCGTGCTGGGTGAATGGACCAAGCGTTACGACGCCAAGAGCGAGGCCAAGAAGTGAGTGACAGGGAGACAGCGCGTTTGCCAGTAGCGCAGGGCCCGGCGGCGCAGGCCGCATCCGTGCGCGATACCTCGTATGCCTTCGAGTCCAGCAGCCAGGGCCTGCGCCATGGCCAAGAAGAGGGCGGCCCGCCCTTTTTGGAGATTCGCCATCTGCACAAGTCCTTCGGCAGCTTTACCGCCTTGCAGTCGATCAACCTGCAAATCCGCCGGGGCGAGCTGGTGTGTTTTCTGGGGCCATCGGGCTGCGGCAAAACCACCTTGCTGCGTGCGATTGCGGGTCTGGAAGCCCAGACCGCTGGCGAGATCTGGCAGGACGGCAAGAACATCTCCAGCCTGCCCGCATCCCAGCGGGACTATGGGATTGTTTTTCAGTCCTATGCGCTGTTTCCCAATCTGACGGTGGCTGACAACGTGGCCTATGGCCTGGTCAGCCAGCGCCAACCCAAGGCCCTGGTGGCCCAGAAGGTGCAAAGCCTGCTGGATACCGTAGGCCTGTCGGTCAGTGGCGGCAAATACCCCGCCCAGCTGTCGGGCGGACAGCAGCAGCGTGTGGCACTGGCCCGCGCGCTGGCCATGTCGCCCGGGCTGCTGCTGCTCGATGAGCCGCTGTCGGCCCTGGATGCCACCGTGCGCGTGCACCTGCGCAATGAGATCCGTGCGCTACAGCAGCGCTTGTACGTGACCACCATCATGGTCACGCATGACCAGGAAGAGGCGATGGCCATGGCCGACCGCGTGGTGGTGATGAACCACGGCGTGGTCGAGCAGGTTGGCACCCCCCGCGATATTTACCAGCGCCCCGCAACCCCTTTTGTGGCCAACTTTATCGGCAAGGCCAATAAGCTGCAGGCGCTGGCCACCGGCAACGGCGGCATCACCTTGGCCGGCCACAAGCTGTACTGCCCGCAGGCCCCGCGCCTGTTGCCAGGCCAAGGCCTGGACGTGTACATGCGGCCAGAGGACTGCAGCGTGCACGATTGCACCGCCTTGCCGCCCATCGGCAGCGCGCCAGCGCCCAATGGCTCCCCGGTACTGACCGGGGTGGTGGAGCAGCTGGAGTTTTTGGGCGCGCTGTGCATCGTCCATGTGGATGTGCAGCGCCTGCCCGAGCGCCATGTGCAGCTGCAGCTGAGCCCGGCGCAATGCGTGCAGCTGGATATACAACCGGGCCGTTGGCTGCAGTTCTCCATCCAAGCGCAACAGCTGAAGATTTTTGCCCAGGCAGCCTGAGCCCGAGCACGGCGCAATGGCACCCCAGAGCCGAAGGCCGCAACGCTGTCGGCGATGGGGCCTCAAGACGACACTATGACCTCATCCATTTCAGCGCCCATAGCGCCCACCCGCAGTGCCGGCCTGCGCCCAGCGCCCAGCGACCGCCTTGCGCAACTGGCGCTGGTCGCCATCACCTTGCTGCTCTTGGTGGGCTTGTTGGCCCCCTTGGCCGCCTTGCTGGGCCAGGCTTTTGCGCCGGCTTCGGGCGACAGCGGCTCGGCCTTTATGCGCTTTATCCGCTATTTCCAATCGCCAGCGCTGCTGGGCAGCCTCTGGAACAGCCTGTGGGTGTCGCTGCTGGTCACCGTCGTGGTCATCCCCCTGGCATTTGGCTTTGCCTATGCCATCACCCGCTCAGGCATGCGCGCCAAGGGCTTGCTGCGCAGCATCAGCCTGCTGCCGCTGCTGGCACCGTCGCTGCTGTCTGCCATCTCCTTGATCTACTGGTTTGGCAACCAGGGGGTGCTCAAGTCATTGCTCGATACCCTGGGGTTCGCCAGCATCTACGGTGCGCCCGGCATTGTGCTGGCCCAGTGCTTTGCCACCTTTCCGCATGCGCTGATGATTCTGATCACCGCACTGGCCCTGGGCGACCAGCGCCTGTACGAGGCCGCCACAGCGCTGGGGGCCAGCCGCACGCGCCAGTTTCTGACCGTTACCTTGCCGTCTTCACGCTATGGCGTGGTCTCGGCCGCGCTGGTGGTGTTTACCTTGGTGATCACCGATTTCGGCATCCCCAAGGTGATTGGCGGCAATTTCAACATGCTCGCCACCGATGTATTCAAACTGGTCATCGGCCAGCAGGATTTCCAGCGCGGCGCCGTGGTGGCCTTGCTGCTGCTGCTGCCCGCCGTCATCACCTACGCGATTGACCGCCAGGTGCAGAAAAAACAGACCGCCGTGCTGACCGCACGTTCTGTGGTGCTGCAGCCCAGCCGCCATGCCGCCACCGACCGCTTTTGCAGCTTGCTGTGCTGGGTGCTGGCCGCGATGATGCTGGCCATGTTCGGCATGGCCATCTTTGCGTCGCTGGTGCAGTTCTGGCCATACCAGCTGGGTTTGACCCTGGCGCACTACACCAGTGGCCTGGTCGATGCGGGTGTTGATACCGCTGTGTTCAACAGCCTGACCATGGCCGCTTGCGCCGCTGTAGTGGGGCCGGTGGTGGTCTTCATGGGTGCCTACCTGTTGGAAAAAACCAAGGGCCTGCCTGCCTTGCGCCCGGTGCTGCGCATGCTGGCCATGCTGCCCATGGCCGTGCCCGGCCTGGTGCTGGGCCTGGGTTATATCTTCTTTTTCAACGCCCCCGGCAACCCGCTGAACTTTCTCTACCAAACCATGCCCTTGATGGTGCTGTGCACCGTCATGCACTACTACACCACCGGTCACATGACCTTGGTCACCGCCTTGAAGGCGATTGATGGCGAGTTTGAGGCGGTGAGCGCCTCGCTCAAGGTGCCGTTCTACCGCACCTTGTGGACTGTGACCCTGCCGATGTGCCTGCCGGCCTTGCTGGAGGTGTCGCGCTACTTCTTTGTGGCCGCGATGACCACGATCTCGGCGGTGGTCTTTCTCTACTCACCCGAGACGCGCCTGGGCGCCGTGGCCATCTTGAATCTGGATGAGGCCGGCGACATGGCTGCCGCTGCCGCCATGGCGGTGATGATTGCCGCCATCAGCTGCGTGGTGACCGTGCTCTACCAGGCGCTGGGCTGGTGGCTGAACAAGCGCACCCAGGCCTGGCGGCAGCGTTAAGAGCGGTGACGGATCTGGCAGCAATAGGACAAGGAAAGACTGGAATGACTGTGGGACCTGCAAATTTTGATGTGATCGTGGTGGGCGCTGGCATTGTGGGCCTGGCCCACGCTTATGAGGCCGCCCGCCGGGGCCTGAAGGTCTGCGTGATCGACCGGGATGCGGCCTGTGTGAGCGCATCGATCCGCAACTTTGGCTTTGTGACAGTCACCGGCCAAGGGGCAGGGGACACCTGGCGCCGCGCCCGCCATGCGCGCGACGTTTGGGCCGAGGTGGCGCCCAAGGCGGGTATCGCAGTAGTGCACCAGGGCCTGAACCTGGTGGCGACGCGCGACAAGGCGCTGGATGTGCTGCAGGCCTTTATGCAAACCGAGATGGCCCAGAGCGTGGACTGCGAACTGTGGACCGCCGAGCAAGCCGCTCGCCATGCGCCCGAGCTGCGGCTGGACAAGGCCCAAGCCGTCCTCCACAGCCCCATTGACCTGCGGGTGGAATCGCGCGACGCCATTGCCCAGTTGACTCGCTGGCTGGCCGAGCAGCTGCAGGTGACTTTCCGCTTTGGCGAGGCGGTGCTGGAGGTGGCCACGCCCAAGGTCGTGACCGCCAAGGGCCAGCTGCATGCCGAGCGTGTGGTGGTCTGCACCAATGCCGACATCCACGGGCTCTACCGCGCGCTGTTTGCCAAACACCAGGTGCAGCTGTGCCAGCTGCAGATGCTGCGCGTGCAACCTGCATCGGCTTTTCGGCTCAATGCATCGGTGATGGGGGATCTGAGCCTGGTGCGTTACCACGGCTACAGCAAGCTGCCCCAGGCGCAGGCCTTGTTGGAGCAGCTGCAGCAGGAAGAGGGCGAGAGCCTCGCCCAGGGCATCCACCTGATAGCAGTGCAAAGCGCCGATGGCAGCCTGGTGGTGGGCGATTCCCACCACTACGGCGCGGCCGTCCAGCCTTTTGCGCAGGACCACGTCGATGCACTGATGCTGCGCCATATGCAGGAGGCGCTGCACATCGAGGACTACCGCGTGACGGAACGCTGGGTGGGCATTTACCCATCAGCCCCCCACACCGATTGCTTTATCGAGGCGCCGGATGCCGCCACCCGCGTGGCGATCGTCACCAGCGGCACGGGAGCCAGCACGGGCTTTGGCGTGGCGCACGACACCTTTGCCCACTGGTAAATCTTGCCCCTCCAAGCCTTTTGAAATTTTGACGCTCCCGATATGCACCCTGGCCAGCGGCCGGCGCATGGGGGCAGAGGACACCATGACGAATTTTCACAACCCGCAGCGCGTACAAGCCGTTGTTTTTGACTGGGCCGGCACCATTCTCGACTTTGGCTCGCGCGCCCCCATGGGCGCCTTTGTGCAGCTGTTCAAGGATTTCGGTATCGACATCAGCATCCCCCAGGCCCGAGGCCCCATGGGATCGGCCAAATGGGACCATATTGCAGCACTCTGCAAGCTGCCCGAGGTGGCAGCCCAGTGGGAAAACCGCTACGGCAAGCCGGTGGCCAACAGCGATATCGACCACCTCTACGAAGTGTTCACCCCCATGAACGCCCGCGTGGTGGGTGACTTTGCCGACTTCATCCCCGGCGCGCTCGAAGTCGTCAACCGGCTGCGGCTCGATGGCATCAAGATCGGCAGCACCACGGGCTATAACCGCCCAATCATGGATGTGCTCGAACCCATCGCTGCCAAGGCAGGCTATGCGCCAGACAATATCGTCTGCGCAGGTGACCTGGCCGCAGGCCGCCCCAGCCCCTTGATGATGTACCGCTGCTTTGCCGACCTGGGCATCTGGCCAGCCTCCACGGTGGTGAAGGTGGACGACACCGGCGTGGGCATTGCCGAAGGCCTGAACGCCGGCTGCTGGACCGTGGGTGTAGCGATCAGCGGCAACGCCAATGGCCTGTCCCTACAGCAATGGCAGGCGCTGGGCTCGGACGAGCAAGCGGACATTCGCAGCACCGCTAGCGAGCAACTGCGGGGTGCTGGCGCGCATTTTGTGATCGACAGCGTGGCCGATCTGCTGCCAGTCATCGAGCAGATCAACCAGCACCTGCAACGCCAGGAGCTGCCGGCACAAGTGGCCGCGTAATTTCGGCCCCCAGAAACGACAAAGCCGCTGCGGGCAACAACCCGCAGCGGCTTTTGACGTTGGCGAAAGACCGAAGCTTACTTGGCTTTGTAGGTATCGCCGAGCACCACACCTTCACGGCGTGGATCAGCGCCACCGCTCAGGCGTGCTTCACCGGCCGCGTTGGCGGTGCGGATAACGGTACCCACGCCGCTGGACTGTGCATTGACCGACACGGTATGGCCCATGCCGCGCAGTGCCAGCACCAGGGGATCGTTGTCACCGCTGTTGGTGGCAATGATGTTGGGGTGCTCGCCACCCAGGTTGGTGGTGCGGCTGTTGGAGGCGCCAAAGTTCACCATATTGGTGGCTTGCTGGGCATCCAGGCCCCAGTCCAGCGCGCCGACCAAGGTCTTGGTCACGAACTGGATGATGGTGGCACCACCGGGCGAGCCCGTGGCCATCTTGAACGCACCTGGCTTGCCATCTGCCGTGGCTTCAAACACCAAGGTCGGCGCCATCGAGCTGCGTGGGCGCTTGCCGGCTTCGAGCTTGTTGGCAATGGGCAGACCATCGGCCGTCGTAGGCGCTGCCGAGAAGTCGGTCAGCTGGTTGTTCAAGATAAAGCCCTGGGTCATGTGGTAGGAGCCCATGCCCGCTTCCACCGTGGTTGTCATGCTCACCACGTTGCCCTTGGCATCGACGATGGTCATGTGCGTGGTGCCAGCTTCCGTCACCTTGCCCACGCCCATACGGGTGTTGCCAAACTGGCCGGCCGTGGCGGTACCCATGCTTTGGGTAGGCGAGATCAGCGCTGCGCGCGACTTCAGGTAGCTCTTGTCCAGCAAGGTGCTGTTCAGCGGGCCGGGCAGGGGGGTGAAGTCGGTGTCGGCCACATACATGTCGCGGTCGGCATAGGCCATGCGCTCGGCTTCGCTCACCAGGTGCACGCCCATGGCGGTAGGCTTGCCGCCTTCCAGATCCAGCGCGGTGGGCTTGTGTGGTGCCAGGTCAAAGTTTTCCAGCACACCCATGGCCTGGGCCACGGCAATACCGCCCGACGATGGCGGTGGCATGCCGCAGATCACGTACTTGGCGCGGTAGGTGGTGCAGACGGCTTCGCGCTTCTTGGCCTGGTAACCGGCCAAATCGGCCAAGGTGGTCACGCCAGGGGTGATGGGGGCACCGGTGGTCACGTTCTGGCTCACGGCGATCTTGTCGACAATGCCCTGGGCCACGGATCCGGTGTAGAACGCATCCGCTCCACTGGTCGCCATCTTGGTCAACGTGGCTGCGTAGGCAGGGTTCTTGAAAGTCTCTCCCAGGCCCTTGGTCGTGCCATCGGCATTGAAGTACAAGGCGAGGGCGTCCGCATCGGCCTGCAGGGCGGTCTTGGCGCCGGCCAGCGCATCGGACATGCGGCCGCTGATCTTGAAGCCATTGGTGGCCAGGTCAATACCGGGCTGGATCAGGTCCTTCCAGGGCTTGGCGCCGTGGTCTTTGTGGGCCAGGTCCAGCATACGCACGGCACCGGGCGTGCCGATCGAGCGGCCGCTGGCGCGCGTGCTGGGCAGCGGCGTGGTCTGCGTGCTGCTGTCGATATGGCGCAGGTAGTCGGGCGTGGCAGCAGCAGGCGCTGTTTCGCGGCCATCATAGGCGGTCACTTTTTTGGTCGCTGCATCGTAGTACAGCATGAAAGCGCCACCGCCAATACCGCTGGACTGGGGTTCAACCAGGCCCAGCACCATCTGCACCGCAACGGCGGCATCGACGGCAGAGCCACCCGACTTGAGCACCTCACAGCCAGCCTTGGAGGCCAGCGGGTTGGCCGTTACCACCATGTACTTATTACCTTCGACAACCTTCTTGCCCGTGCGGTAGCCCGAAGCCAGCTCAGGGAACGAAGGATCGCCAGGGAGACCGGAGCCCACCACCACCGAACCATCCGACGTACCAGCCTCGCAGGCCGTGCTGACCAGATCTTCTTTGTCGTTGTGGCTGGAGCCGCCGCAGGCGGTCATCGTCAGCGCAACAATGGCCGCCAGTGCAGCCATGCTGTAGCGCGCGGGGACGGCACTCAGCGATCGTTCGTTTTTCATATTACTTTTCCTCGTATCAATTGACACGAAATTGTCTTAGTAAAACGAATGATCCAGACTCTGTATAAGCCGTGGTTAACCCTCGGTTTGGCAACAAAGTGGCTGCAGTTCCCAACGGCGGTGCAGATTTTAAGTTCTTGCAGAAGTGAGGGTGCAGTGGTTAAGCGGAAATACGACTTAACATAATATACATCGTATCAATTTCAAAGACAGCGACGGGAAGCACTGAAACGCCTGCGCTCTTGAGAACGAACTGGCATCGTTCACTTAGCGCTCAGGCCGCATGTCCGTGCCAGGCCTGTCATCCTTAACCAGCACCCAACGGAAGCCAGCGGGAGCGACCGGTGTCTGCGCCGCTTGCACCGAGCGCCTGCGGTCACCCAGGTTGGACGCGTTGATTCCGTTTTTGATGGCGGCTTTCAGGACTTCATAGCCGACCCAAAACCAGACCACGGTTGCGATCACTGACCAGAACAGCATCCAGGCCATGTGCCGGTCCATCTCCATCTGCCATCTTGCCCAGTCCATAGAAGTTCCTCCTGCTGCGCAGTGTAGCCCTGTGCTGGCCGGAAACTATGCCAGCTGCGCGAGGCCTACAGCAGGCGCCTCAGCATCCCGCCGTGAATTGCCGATCTCGCGCGTCTTGCCGTTGCGCCCGAATCCATTCCATGGTGCGCACCGACCCGCCTGCTCTGGCCATGCGATCCAGCTCGTCCACCCGTTGGCTGAGCTGCTCACAGACTCCTTCATTGGCACGATCGCTGCTTTGCGCCGCGGAGTAATAGCGATTTCGGGCATGGCTGGCTTGCGACCCGCTCTGCGCCCGCTTTCTTTGAGCGATCGCTAACTGGGTGTCCCAGTCCACATTGCTGGGCACCCTGACGCTCTCCACCAAGGTCCATCGCTCTTGCGCGCATGGCCGGTCGATCCACCACAGCTCTGATTTATCGGGTCGCTTGCAGAGGTAGATCAGCTGGGTCAGCGGCCCATCCGGGTTGCGGACTGCCGGCGTGACATCGACGGTTTTTGCATTTTTGCAAGGCTCGGAGCTGTAGCTATTGCCGCAGGGGTACACCTCTTGGGCATGTGCTGCGCTGGCCAGCAGCAGACCTAGCACAATCAGGATATGCATACATTTCCTTACGTGTTATTTGCGCGCATCCTAGCGGCTCGCCCGGCTCCTGTGCATAAAAAAAGGCCTGCGCAACGGCAGGCCTTGGATAGCTAAGGCTGTTACTGGCTCAATCCCAAATCGGAGCCAGCCCCTCAGGATTCACTTCGCGCCCATTGCGCTCCAGTTGGGCGATGCGGGCCATGTCCTCGGCATCCAGCACCAGTTGCTGGGCCAGCAGGTTGCTGGCCAGGTTCTCGCGCTTGGTTGAAGACGGGATGACGGCGTAACCCAGTTGCAAGGCCCAGGCCAAGGCCACCTGGGCAACGGTGGCCTGGTGCTTTTTCGCGATCTCGGCCAGCGCCGGGTCCTGCAACACCTTGCCGTAGGCCAGGGTCATGTACGAGGTCACGGCAATGCCCTGCTCTTGCAGGAAAGCTGTCAATTGTTGGCTTTGCAGATAAGGGCTCAGCTCGATCTGGTTGGTGGCGATCTGCCCTGCTCCCACGGCGGCGATGGCCTGGCGGGTCAGGTCGATATTGAAGTTGGAGATGCCAATCTCACGGGTCAGGCCCTGGGCCTTGGCTTCGGCCAGCGCAGTCATGAACTCTGACAACTCCACGCCGTTACCGGGTGCGGGCCAGTGGATCAGGGTCAGGTCCACATAGTCGCTGCGCAGCTTTTTAAGGCTGTCTTTCAGGCTGGGGATCAGCTTGGCCTGGCTGTAGTTGTCGGTCCAGATCTTGGTGGTGACATACAGTGCGTCGCGTGCCACGCCACTGTCGGCAATAGCTTGGCCCACTTCAGCTTCATTGCCGTAAATTTGCGCTGTATCGACTGCGCGGTAGCCCAGCTCCAGCGCGTTGCGCACCGAATCGACGACCACCTGGCCTTGCAGACGAAAAGTACCAACACCAAATCGAGGAATAGACATGAAAGACTCCTTGGGGAAAACACAGACAAAGGGGTGCGGCAGGCCTGCATCGGTATCAAATTGACAGCGCCCTCACCGCATTGGCACCCAGTTTGCGCTTTTCATACTTGCAGATAAAGCCCTGTATTAGCAATATTCTTTTGAAGAAATATCAACTATCGCCGCCTGCTCTGCACACAGCGGCTGGGGATCTGAATGCCTTGAAAAGCAAAAAAGCGCCTCCGTGCAGCCAATAGCGTGCACGAGGCGCCTTCCAACCAACGCTGTTTAGATATTGCCAGGCACTGCCGATGAGGCCTGACCACGGCGCATGCGCGCCTGAACCAACACGAGCCCCAAGCCAGCAGCAGCCAATGCCGCGCCCGCCCAAGCTACCGCCCCATAGCCTAGGCCCTGGCCAATAACGGCACCTCCCAGAGCGGCGCCCACGGCATTGCCCAGGTTGAAGGCGCCCACATTGACGGATGACGCCAATCCCGGCGCCTCGGCGGCCGCTTGCATCACCCGCATTTGCACCGGGGGCACCATGCCAAAGGCCGCAGCGCCCCAGACCACCAGCCCAATGCCCGCGCCTACATGGGTGGTCAGCGCCCAAGGCAGCACCAGCATGATGAGGGCCAAGGCCAGCAGGATCAGGCGGGTGGCACCATCCAGCGACCAATCGGCCAGGCGCCCGCCCAGGCTGTTGCCGATGGTGAAGCCCACGCCAATCAGCACCAGCGCAAAGGCGATGAAGCCGGGGCTGGCGTGGGTGAGCTCAGTCAGCACCGGGGCCACATAGGTGTAAAGGGTGAACATGGCGCCTGCACCCATCACCGTGGTGCCCATGGCCAGCAGCACCTCGGGGCGGGTCAGCACCTTCAGTTCGCGGCGTACATCCGGCCGGGTGCCAGGCTCGCCCTTGGGCAGCACCAGCCACAGCGCGGCAATGGTGACCAGGCCCAGCGCGGCGGTGCCGGCAAAGGCCAGCCGCCAGCCTACTTGCTGGCCAATCCAGGTGGCAGCGGGCACGCCGCCGATATTGGCCACCGTCAAGCCCATGAACATGGCCGCAATGGCGCTGGCCTGCTTGTCCTTGGGTACCACGCTGGCGGCCACCACGGCGCCGATGCCAAAGAAAGCGCCGTGGTTGAGGCTGGTCACCAGCCGCGACAGCAGCAAGCTGGTGTAGCCCGGTGCCAGCGCAGACAGCAGGTTGCCGACGGTGAAGATCAGCATCAGGGTGACCAGCGCGGCCCGCCGGCCAAAGCGGCTGAACAGCAAGGTCATCACCGGTGCGCCCAACATGACGCCTACGGCATAGGCCGATACCAGCATGCCCGCCGTGGGAATGCTGACATCAACGCCCTGGGCGATCACAGGCAAAAGCCCCATCGGGGCAAACTCGGTCGTGCCAATGGCGAATGCACCAATGGCTAAAGCAAACAAAACAGCGGAAGACTTCATGCCTCTAGTGTGCCCTGCTAACATTTGCAGATTAAGCACGATAGCCGCCAAAATCTTTTGACGCCAGATCAACAATGAAGACCACGCTCGATGAACTGCAGGCCTTTGTGGCCGTGGTCGATACCGGCACGATCACGGCCGCCTCCGAGTTGCTGGACCTGACCGTCTCTGCCACCAGCCGCACCTTGGCCCGGCTGGAGGAAAAGCTGCAAACCACGCTGCTGCGCCGCACCACACGCCGGCTGGAGCTGACTGAGGAAGGCGCTGCATTCTTGACGCGAGCCCGGGCGATTCTCACATCGGTCGATGAGGCCGAAGAGCTGATGGCCGCCCGGCGCGTGCGCCCTGCCGGGCGTCTGCGGGTCGATGCCGCCACGCCCTTTATGCTGCATGTGCTGGTGCCGCTGGTGGACAGTTTTCGAGCGGCATTCCCGGAGGTGGAACTCGAGCTGCACTCCCACGAAGGCATTGTCGATTTGATCGAAAAGCGCAGCGATGTGGCCTTTCGGATTGGCGCGCTCAAGGATTCGAGCATGCATGCGCGGCCGGTGGGCAGCAGCCGCATCCGGGTGCTGGCCAGCCCCGCCTATCTGCAGCGCCATGGCACACCCCGCGACCCCCAGGCATTGGCCCAGCATGTACTGCTGGGTTTTACCCAGCCTGAATCATTGAACGAATGGCCGCTGCGCGATGGCGCCGGCGAGATGCTGCGCATACAGCCGGCCATCGCCTCATCAAGCGGCGAAACCTTGCGCCACATGGCCTTGGCCGGTTTTGGGATAGTCTGCCTGTCGGACTTCATGACCCGGGCAGATCGCGAAAGCGGCCAATTGCTGCCCTTGTTCGAAGACCAATTGCTCGATGTGCGCCAGTCCATCCATGCGGTGTACTACCGCAATACGGCCCTGGCCTCACGCATCACCTGCTTTGTGGACCATGTGGTCGGCGCGCTGGGCGAGCGGCCTTTCGATTGAAAACACCGGGCCGGCGTGAGACCGCCCTCCTCGCGCTGACACAAAGCTGCGCTGTCAGCGTGGTAGCAGGTTTTCTGGATCCATCGCTGCAGCGGGCTCGCCGACCACCAAGCTCGTGAGCTCTCTGATCTGGTACACGGCATGGTGCGCGCGCATACTGTTCAAGGTCTCTGCCCGCATGGGCCCCCTGCCCTGCGCGCCCAGCAGCATGACGGTGATGCTGAGCTGCGGACAGCGCTGGCGCAGGCTCTCGCACATTTGGCCGAGTCTGCCCATTGGATTCGGGTGAAAGCTGCAAATGCAGAGATGGCGCACGCCGTCATAGAGGGAGAGATCGCCTTGGCGCAGAACCGTCTCGATCGACACCGCACGCGTGCTGCTGTCCACACCATGCAGGCGCAGCGCATGGGCGGCCATGGTGGCGGCATGCCGGTCAATATCCCACTGCATGCCGACACACACCATGGTGGGTGTCGGCGGCTGGCCTTCGGCCACCGGCGTCAGCGCCGCGGGGCGGTAGTGGCGCTGCAGGCCGCTGAGCAGCATGGCCACCGCCTCCGACAGGCGCTGGCGTTGCGGCGGGCTGGCGGCGTTGCGGTACTGCTGCGCGGCAATGGTCAGCGCCGGTACGGCAACCTCGTCATAGAAATGGGTAACGGCCACCGCCTGCTCTTGCTGGCTGGGCTTGGGCGGCAGCGCTTGGTCAATATTCTCCGAGGCCACGTCGATGGCCTGGTCCACATCACCGCGCCACAGGCGCTGCAGCAGTTTCTCCGGCGGGTCAAACACCGCCTGGCTGCCCAGCAATATTTCCAAAAATCCCATTCCCGGGATATAGCGCCCCAGCACCAGCAGGCACACCGTCAGCGGCGTCGACAAAATCAGGCCAATGGGGCCCCACAGCGCCGTCCAAAAGGTCGCTGCCAAAATGATGGACAAGGTGGACAGGCCCGTGCTCGCGCCATACAGCCAGGGCTCGACGATGTTGTTGCTCAGCAGCTCCAGCAGCACAATCAGCGCCAAGGTCCACAGCAGCAGGCTCCAGCCCGGGTCCACCGCAAATGCCAAGGTCAGCGGGAAAACCGCAGACGCCATGGGCCCGATATAGGGCACAAAGCGCAGCACCGCCGCCAGAATGCCCCACAGAATCGCGCCGGGCACCCCAATCCACCACAGGCCCAGCGCCATAGGCACGCCATAGCTGAGGTTGACGAAAAGCTGCATGCGCAAGTACTGGCCGATGCGGGTGGCAGCATCATCGAGCGCATCGGAGGCCATATGGGTGTTGGGCCCCATCAGCCGCAGCAAACGGTCCTGCAGGCCGCTGCGGTCCAGCAAGATCAACACCACAAACAAAAACACAATGCCGGTGGTGGCCAGCGGCTCTGCCACCTTGGCCAGCAGCTCCAGCGCCTTTTGAATCGGCTTGACGGCTGGCTCCTGCACTTCCACCTTTTGCACCCGGCGCGCGCGTGCATCGCCTTGCGCAATCTCCGTCTCCACCGTATTGAGCACCTTGACGGCGCCATCCCACACGCCGGGGCCATTGAAGTAGGGTTTGATGTTGCGC
Organism: Comamonas sp. BIGb0152; assembly: GCF_024809975.1. GTDB lineage: Bacteria > Pseudomonadota > Gammaproteobacteria > Burkholderiales > Burkholderiaceae_C > Comamonas. Next base: position 469,759 of record NZ_JANUDY010000002.1, on the reverse strand, counting down.
AGCTTCTGGCGAATCGTGTTTTGGTAGGTTGGCAACTCGGCACTCAAGCCGGTGACTTGGCCACCCACGTAAATCGCACCCGCGCCCAGCGCGCCCAAGGCCAGCACCATCACCAAGGCGACCGACACTACGCGGGGCAGGCCCCAACGCTTGAGCCGGCTCACCGCCGGATCCAGGAAAAATCCCAGCAAGGCCGCCAAGGCCACCGGCAGCAGCACATCCCTGCCCACATACAGGCCCAGGATCACCACGGCGGCAATCACCATGCCCACCATCAAACGCAGACCGGGGACGATCGCCAGCAGCGGAGCCAGCGTGTCTTGCGTCGTGCTGCCTACACGGCGGCGCCCAGCAGAGCGCCTGCCAGCACGGCCCCCTTCATGCGGCTCTGCACGCAGCGGCCGCTTGGGCCCGGGAACGGGCTGGGCCGGGGGCACATCGTCAGGCAGGGGTTGGTCGGGTGGCATGGGGTGGGAGAGCTCAGAAGATGGGGAAAGCGCAAGCTGCTATTACATCCAATATTCGGTGCACCGGCTGTCATCTTTGGCTGATTTTTTGGAGGTTTGCGATGCGTGCATAAAAAAACCGCAAGGCCGGGGGCACTTGCGGTCTGGGCAGGCGATCAGCCCGGCGCTTACTTCTTAAGGCCTTGCAGCTTGGCAAAGGCCGACGCCATCGCGTTTTGCTGCGCGGGTTGGTTTGCGCGGGCGGGCTGCGTGTAGCCACCCCGGGCGCCACCGCCTTGGTTGCCCCGGCCGGCCGATTCAAAGCGATTATCACGCGGGCCATCGCGGCGCGGGGCCACGGCATCGAGCTTCATCGTCAGGCTGATGCGCTTGCGCTCCGGGTCCACCTCCAGCACCTTGACCTTGACGATCTGGCCGGTCTTGACGACTTCGCGGGCATCCTCGATGAACTTGTAGCTCATCTGGCTGACGTGGACCAGGCCATCCTGGTGCACGCCCAGATCGACAAAGGCGCCAAACTGGGCCACGTTGCTGACGGTGCCTTCCAAAGTCATGCCTTCGCGCAGGTCCTTGATGTCCTCCACGCCTTCATTGAAGCGGGCAACCACAAAATCAGGACGCGGATCACGGCCGGGCTTTTCCAGCTCGCCGAGGATGTCCGAGATGGTGACGGCACCAAACTTCTCGCTCACAAAGCGCTCGGCCTTGAGGCCCTTGAGCACCTCGCCACGGCCCATCAGCTGGTCCACAGGCTTGCCGGTCGTCGCAATGATCTGCTCGACCACGGCATAGGTTTCCGGGTGCACGCCGGTCATGTCCAGCGGGTTGTCGCCGCCGCGAATGCGCAAAAAGCCTGCTGCCTGCTCAAAGGTCTTGGCCCCCAGGCCGGCCACGTCCATCAGCTGCTTGCGGTTTTTGAAGGAGCCATTGGCATCCCGCCAGCGCACCACCGATTTGGCAACGGTGCCCGACAGGCCCGACACGCGGCTGAGCAGCGGGGCCGATGCCGTGTTCAAGTCCACCCCCACCGAGTTCACGCAGTCTTCCACCACCGCATCCAGCTGGCGGGCCAGCTCGCTTTGGTTGACGTCGTGCTGGTACTGGCCCACGCCAATGCTTTTCGGGTCGATCTTGACCAGCTCGGCCAACGGGTCCTGCAGGCGGCGGGCAATCGACGCGGCACCGCGCAGGCTCACATCCACATCGGGCATCTCTTGCGATGCAAATTCGCTGGCCGAATACACCGAGGCGCCCGCCTCGCTGACGACCACTTTTTCGATCTTTTTGTCGACCTTCTCGGCAATGCGGATCAGGTCGGCGGCCAGCTTATCGGTCTCGCGGCTGGCGGTGCCGTTGCCAATGGCAATCAGGTTGATCTGGTGCTTTTCCACCAGGCGGGCCAACACCGCCAGGGAGCCGTCCCAGTCGCGGCGCGGCTCATGCGGGTAGACGGTGGTGGTGTCCACCAGCTTGCCGGTATGGTCCACCACGGCCACCTTCACGCCGGTGCGGATGCCCGGATCGAGGCCCAGCACCACGCGCTGGCCGGCAGGGGCGGCCAGCAGCAAATCGCGCAGGTTGTCGCCAAACACCTTGATCGCCACTTTTTCTGCATCCTCGCGCAGGCGCGAGAACAAATCGCGCTCCGTGGACAGGCTCAGCTTGACGCGCCAGGTCCAGGCCACGCACTTGCGGATCAAGTCATCGCTGGGCCGCTTGCCATGGCTCCAGCCCAGGTGCAGGGCAATCTTGCCTTCGGCCAGGCTGGGCTGTCCGGGCTCGGGCGCCACGCCGGGCTGCAGCTCCGGCTGCACCAGCTTGGCCTCCAGCACTTCAAGCGCGCGGCCACGGAACACCGCCAGCGCACGGTGCGATGGCACCCGGCCAATGGGCTCGTCGTAGTCGAAATAGTCGCGGAACTTGGTGACCTCGGGGTCGGCTTCGTTCTTGGCTTCGACCTTCTTGGAGCGCAGCAGGCCTTCGGCCCAAAGCCATTCGCGCAGCTTTTGCACCAGCGCCGGGTCTTCGGCCCAGCGCTCGGACAAGATGTCGCGCACGCCATCGAGCACCGCCAGCGGGGTCGAGAAATCCGGGCCCGGCTTGCCGTCGTCCAGCACGGTGGCGGGCTTGCAAAAGGCCTGGGCCTCTTGCTGAGGGTCCAGACTGGGGTCGGCAAACAGCTTGTCGGCCAGCGGTTCAATGCCAAATTCCTTGGCAATCTGGCCCTTGGTGCGGCGCTTTTGCTTGAAGGGCAGGTAGATGTCTTCCAGCTCCTGCTTGGTGGGCGCGCGGGCAATCGCCAGGCGCAAGGCATCGGTCAGCTTGCCTTGCTCGTCAATGGCTTTGAGCACCGTCTCGCGCCGATCCTGCAACTCCCGCAAATAGATCAGGCGCTCGGCCAAGTCCCGCAACTGGGTGTCATCCAGACCACCGGTGGCTTCCTTGCGGTAGCGCGCAATGAAAGGCACGGTCGCACCGCTGTCCAGCAATTCCACCGCTGACGTCACCTGGGATTCGGCAACCTTCAGCTCGGCCGCAATCTGCGCAATGATTTTTTGCATGCTCTGTGCTCGCTCCAATGCTTCTCTGGCAAAAGAGCCAGTGTGCCATAGCTGCCGGCGGCCACTGAGTATTTGAACAGTTGCCAGATTTGAAATATGTAATTTTCGTAGCAGCGATGCCGCTGGCTGCGCTGCGTTGGGGGGCTTGCCGGGCCAATCGTCAAACAATGCGAATCCCGCTGCAGCCTTGGCTTGGTGGCATACTGGCCTGCGATGTCCCCTGACCCCGACCAGAACCTGGACCTGTTTGGCGCAGCGCCTGCGCCTGCCGCGTCGGCGTTGGCAGCGCCGCAAAACAGCGCGCCCCCCGCATCGCCGCCCCCTGCCCCACTTCCCCGCAGCCGTGCGCAAGCAGTGGCTGCCGCCCATCCCTTGCTTGGCGAGGACTTGGCGCCCGCCATGCCTGCGCTGCTGCGCATGGGCACCTCCTCTTGGTCCTACCCCGGTTGGGAAGGCATGGTCTGGGCCAAAGGCTATAGCGAACGCATCCTCGCCCAGCGTGGGCTCAATGCCTATACCAAGCATCCATTGCTGCGCACCGTCAGCATTGACCGCAGCTTCTACCGCCCGCTGGCCCCGTCTGAATATGCGCTGTATGCGGCCCAGGTGCCGGCAGACTTTCGCTTTATCGTCAAAGCACCGGCACTGGTCTGCGATGCCCAGGTGCGCAGCGAAGACGGGAGGGGCAAAGAACCCAACCCGGCGTTTTTGAATGTGGAACTGGCCCTCAGCAGCTATGTGCGCCCCGCCTGCGAAGGCCTGCTCGACAAGCTTGGCGTGCTGCTGTTCCAGCTCAGCCCCCTGCCCTTGAACCGGGTGCTGAACCTGGCGCAGACCTTGGCAGAGTTGGAGCAACTGGCCTTGGCCGTGCAGACCGAACTGGCCAGCTTGCCGCCAGAGCAGCGGCCGATTGTGGCCTTTGAGGTGCGCGACGCCGACTGGCTGCGCCCTGACGTAGCGCCGCATCTGACCCAGATTCTGCGCCATGCCGGTGCCACTTACTGCCTGGGCCTGCACGCCAAAATGCCGCGCATGCCCGAGCAATTGCCACTGCTGCGTGCGCTGTGGCCCGGCCCACTGGTCTGCCGCTGGAATGTGAACCCCATCTTTGGCCCCTACGGTTACGCCGATGCCGAAAAGCAGTTGGCGCCGTTTGACCGCATCCAGCAGCCGGACCCGCCGACCTTGGCACTGCTGGCCAGCACCCTGGCCGGCATCTGCGGCAAAGGGCAGCCCGCCTATGTGACCATCAGCAACGAGGCCGAAGGCTGCGGGCCGCTCAGCATCGTGCGGCTGGCGCAAGCCATTGCGGATCTGACCAACGCCTGAAACGCCCAGCCAGCCCAATTGCAATCACTTGCGATGTTTTGCGCAAATTTGCAGGCGCTGCTCCCACGCTGGCCTGGATGCTGCCTGGCGCAGGCCTATGATGGAGCGCTTGCCGATGCACCGCAGCCAACCCTCAGCAGACAGCAGGTAGCAGGCAGCAGCGGCATCACCCCCCTTTTTTAGCGATCCGATTCCATCCATGCGTTACCGCACAGCGAGCCATCTGGCCAGCCTGGCCCTTTTCAGCGCCATCCTGGCCGCGTCTTTTTCCAGCCAAGCGGCGGAAACCCGCGCCAACCGCTTTAGCGTGAGCGACAGCGTCACCAGCGTGCAGCTCTGCGGCAACCGCAACCAGGGCAGCAAAAAGGCGGCCCAGCCCTACCGCGTGGTGCAGGGGGAGCAAAACGGCCAGTCTTATTTGTTTGTGCAGTGGATGAACCAGCCAGACGACACGCCCCACTGGCGCGGCGTGGCCGCCCACACGCAGGGGTTTGCAGAGATCAACGACGACAGCGCCGGCCTTAGCCTCAGCAACCTGCGCTGCCGCGCCCAAGGCAAGGCCATCCAGATCAGCGCAAATGTCAGTGGCGGCAACCCGGCGGTCAAGCGCCGCCAGCTGCAGCTGGAGGTGGGCCCGGCGCTGGAGAAATACAGCATCAGCTTTACACCGGCGCTGAAGTAAGCCAGCACCGGCGGCCTGCACCGCACAACTGCGCTGCCCCATCCCACCACCCAGGCTATTTGCCTGCGGCTGCAGCGGCCAACTGCTCCTTCTCCGCCAGCTGCGCGCGCTTGGCGTACTTGGCGGCCAACACGCCGCAGACCATCAGCTGCATCTGGTGGAACAGCATCAGCGGCAGCACCATCATGCCCACCGTGCTGCTGGCAAACAGCACCTTGGCCATGGGCACGCCGCTCACCAGGCTCTTTTTGCTGCCGCAGAAAACAGCGGTGATCTCGTCTTCCTTGTCAAAACCCAGACGCCGGGACAGAAAGGTGGTCAGCAGCAAGGCCAGTGCCAGGATGATGGCGCTGATCACCAGCAGCCCCCCCAGGGTGGAGACCGACACCTGGCGCCAGATGCCCTGCACCACGGCGGCGCTGAAGGCGGTGTAGACCACCAGCAGGATGGAGCCTTGGTCCACCACCTTGGTGAGCTTGCCATGCGCCTTGATGAACGGGCCCACCCAGCGCTGGAGCAGATGGCCCAGCGCAAAGGGCAGCATCAGCTGCAGCAGAATCTTGCCGACCGCATCCACAAAGGAACCGCTGGCCCCGTGCGCCGTGACAAACACGCTCACCAGCAGCGGGGTGATGAACACGCCCAGCAAGGTCGAGGCCGATGCGCTGCAAATGGCAGCCGGGATATTGCCCCGCGCCATTGACACAAAAGCGATCGACGACTGCACCGTGGACGGCAGCACGCACAGGAACATGACCCCCACGTACAGCTCGGGCGAAACCAGCGGGGTCAGCAGCGGCTTGAGCGCCCAACCCAGAAAGGGAAACACGACAAAGGTGCTGCCCACAATAAAAAGGTGCAGCCGCCAGTGCATGATGCCGGCCAAAATGGCCTGGCGCGAGAGCTTGGCACCGTGCAGAAAGAACAGCAGCGCCACAGCGGCGGTGGTCAAGGCCTCAAAGCTGCTGGCCACCTGGCCGGTGGCAGGCAGAAAACTGGCCAGCAGCACGGTGGCCACCAGCATCAGGGTGAAGTTGTCGGGACGGAATTTCATGAGCGCCATTGGACGCCGTTCGCGGTCGAAAGTAAAATTAATTTATAAGATTGATTAATGATTTAAAGTCATAAATAACCGCCATCCGCTTTTTGTCAGACCCCGCCATGCATGTCAGCCTTCGCCAACTCCAGGTGTTTCTCTGCGTTGCCCAGTGCCGCAGCTTTAGCCAGACCGGTCAGACCCTGGGGCTGACGCAGTCCGCCGTAAGCCGCGCCATGGTGGAGCTGGAAGGCCAGCTCCATGTGCGGCTGCTGGACCGCACCACCCGCGAGGTGCTGCTGACCGATGCCGGACAGCTGCTGGCCCAGAAAGGCGCGCCCTTGCTGCAGGAGCTGGCCGACGCGCTGGCAGAAGTGGCCGATGTGGGCCATGCCGCGCGCGGCCAGGTGCGCATCGCCAGCAGCCCTACCCTGTCCGCCGCGCTGATGCCCGCTTGCATTGCAGCCTGCAACCAGGCGCTGCCGCAGATCCAGCTCAAGCTGGTAGACCGCCTGCAGCAGGAGGTACTGGCCCAGGTGCGCAGTGGCGATGTGCATTTTGGCCTGGTGGTCGAGCCGCCCGAGTTGGGTGACCTGGACTACATCAGCTTGCAGCACGACCCCTTTGTGGCGGTACTGCCCGCAAGCCATCGCCTGGCCAGCGCCCGCAAGCCGGGCGCTGCACTGCGCTGGGACCAGCTGCGCGGCGAGCCACTGGTGCTACTCGACCATGCATCGGGCAGCCGCCGGCTGATGGATGCCGCATTGCTGGCCAGCGGCTGCGGGCCCGAGCACAGCCCGGTCGTGCAGGAGGTGGGCCATGTAACCACCGCGTTTCGCATGGTGGAGGCGGGCATTGGCATCAGCATCATGCCGGGGCTGGCCCTCCCCGCCCAGGGGCTGAGCAGCCTGCAGGTCTGCGATCTGACACCCCAGGTGCAAAGGGCCATCATGCTGGTGCGGCGCCGCCAGCGCAGCCTGCCGGCCGCCGCGCAGGCGGTCTGGGATCTGGTTGCCACCCGGCTTACCACAGCCCCAGCGCCCTGAGCCCGCTGCGCTATTGCTGGCAATCAGACTACATAAAACGGCCGCGCCGCGTGCTAAAAACAGGGGCTTGTCATCACCCTTATTTTTCAGGGACCAGGAGAGTTCGCATGATCCAACGCATTCCATCTATCGCCAAAATCGCCGCCGCTGCCGCCGTGGCCGCCATGCTGAGCGCCTGCGCCACTACCGAGCGCGCCACCCCGGTGGCCGAGGCGACGATCAACCCGACCGAAGGCAACAACATCAGCGGCTATTTCCGCGTCTACCAGGTCAACCGCGATACCGTCCGCGTGATGGCCCAGGTCAAGGGCCTGGCGCCCGGCAGCGAGCATGGCTTCCATGTGCATGAAAACGGCAACTGCTCGTCGCCCGATGCCATGAGCGCGGGCGGCCACTACAATCCGGGCGGCCACCAGCACGGCAAGGCCGGCCCGCAGGCCCACGTGGGCGATTTGCCCAGCCTGATGGCCGATGCCGCAGGCACGGCCTTTCTGGTCTGGGAGACCAAGGACCTGTCGATCGGCACCGGCCAGCCCAGCGATATCAAGGGCCGCGCCGTGGTGGTCCACAAGGACAAGGATGACTACACCACCCAGCCCACCGGTAACTCCGGCGCGCGCCTGGGCTGCGGTGTGATCCAGTAAGCGTCCCTCCCCGCTCTGCCCAGCCTGTGGCGCCTGGCGGCCCACAGGCTTTTTTGTGCCTGCCTGGGCCCAAAGCGATGCACAATCGGGCCATGAGCGAACTCTCCCACTCCATTGCCGATTTGCGCAAAAGCTATGAGCGCGCAGAGCTGAACGATGCGGCCTCCTGCGCCGCCCCCATCGACCAGTTTGACCGCTGGATGAACGAGGCGGTGGCATCGCAGCTGCCCGAGCCCAACGCGATGACCGTGGCCACGGTGGGGGCCGATGCCCGGCCCAGCACCCGCATTGTGCTGATCAAGGGATACGACGCGCGTGGCATTGTCTGGTACACCAACTACGACAGCCGCAAGGGCCGCGAGATCTTTGGCAACCCCTTTGCTGCGCTGATGTTCCACTGGGTCGAGCTCGAACGCGTGGTGCGCATCGAGGGGCGCGTGGAGAAAGTCTCAGACGCGGAAAGCGATGCCTATTTCAACAGCCGCCCACTCGATTCGCGCATCGGCGCCTGGGCCAGCCCGCAAAGCCAGGTCATCGACAGCCGCACGGTGCTGGTGACCAATGCCGCCAAGTATGGCGCGCAGTTCTTGCTCAAGCCCCCCCGCCCGCCGCACTGGGGTGGTTTTCGCCTGGTGCCCGACACCTGGGAGTTCTGGCAAGGCCGCAAGAGCCGGCTGCACGACCGCCTGCGCTACCGGCAAGACGGGGCCGATTGGATTCGTGAACGTCTGGCACCATGACCAGTCTGGCTGCACGCGCCTACGACATCCGCTGGCTGACACCCGATGATGCCGCCGCCTTTCAGGCGCTGCGCCTGGCAGGTTTGCGTGCATCGCCCAGCGCCTTTGGCTCCAGCTACGAAGAAGAAAAAGACCGCCCCTTGGCGGTAATCGAAGCACGCCTGGCCCCTGCTGCTGACCAAGGCGTGCTCGGTGCATTTGCACACAGCCAGCTGGTCGGCATGCTGGGCATTCGCCGCCAGGACGCCCTCAAAACCCGGCATCGCATGGCCATGTGGGGCGTTTATGTGGCGCCCAGCCACCGCAACCAAGGGATAGCGCAAGCGCTTTTGGCACGGGCCGTGGCCTTTGCCCGCCAGGTGCCCGGTGCCGTGCAGGTCCATCTGAGTGTCAACGCGGCCAGTGGCAGTGCAATTCGCTTGTATGAACAAGCGGGCTTCAAAACCTATGGCACCGAGCCTGCAGCCTTGCTGGTCGATGGCGAGCTGCACGATGAGCTGCTGATGCAGCTCCGGCTACAGCCCACAGCCGAGCCAGCGACCTAGCCCTAGGCCAGCAACTGCGCCAGACCGAGCAGCAGCAGCGGTATGGTCACCAAGGCCAGGCTGGTCGATACCGCAATGCTCGCGGTGACCTCCTCGCGCCCCACCTCATAGCGCTGGGTGAACAGGAACACATTCGCCCCCACTGGCAGCGATGCCGCCGTGGCGAGCACCACCAAGGGCAGGCCACGCAAGCCCCATAGCCAGCCAATGGCCAGCAGCAGTGCCGGGTGCACGATCAGCTTGGCAAAGGCAATGCGGCTGGCGGGCAGCACATAGCGGCCAACGGCACTGTAGAACAAGGTGATGCCTACCAGCATCAGCGCTATCGGCCCCAGCGCCTGGGCCAGCAACTGCAGGGATTTGTCGATCACCTCCGGCATCTGCAAGCAGGTCTGGGCAAACAGCAGGCCGCAAATGATGGGCAGCGGAATTGGGTGGATGATGCCGTTCTTGAGCGCCCGGCCCACGGTGATGGCCATGGCCCGGTAGCTGCGCGCGCCCCCTTGCGCCACCTGCTGCTGGTGCATGACGGCCAGCTCAAACACGATGGTGGCCGACGTCATCAGGATCAGCGCATGCACTGAGACGATGGTGAACAGGGTCACCAGGCCCTCTTCACCAAACACCATGCCCACCAGCGGCACACCGATCATGATGTTGTTGCTGAAACAGTTGGCCAGCGCCCGGGCCGCCCCCAAGGTGGTGAAGCCCTGCCACAGCAAGGTGGAGACAAACAGCAGGCCCGCCGCACTGAAATAGACCGCAATGGTCTGCAGGTTCAGCTCTTGCACGCGCACCGTGCTCATGGTGCGAAACAGCAAGGCAGGCGTGAGAATCAGAAAAACGATATTCGACAGATCGCGCACCGACGTGGCCTTGACCCAGCCCATGCGCCCTGCGCAATAGCCGAGTGCAATGAACAGCACCACCGGTACCAAAGACACCATCACCGCCATTGCCGCTACGCCTTCTGTTGTTCGTTTCGGGGGGGATTATCGCCGCAGTGCGGCCGCTATCCCGTCAACTACAGCGTTCGGGCCAGAAAGGCGGTTCCAGGCACCGGGTTGACGCTGACCGGCTGCGCATCGACAAAGCCCAATTGGCGGTACAGCGCTTGCGCGGTTTGGAATTCGGGCAAGACATCCAACGCCATGCGCTGGTAACCGGCGGCACGGGCCTCTTGCAGCATCTGCTCAACCAAACGCCTGCCCAGCTGCAGGCCCCGGGCTGCGGGCCGCACATACACACGCTTGAGCTCGCAGCATTCGCTATCCACCGCCCGCAACGCGGCGCAGCCAACCACCGCATCGCCTTGCCAGGCCAGCAGCAGCCGGCCTTGGGGCGCCGCATATTTGCCGGGCAGTGCCGCCAGTTCTACTTCGGAGTTCTGGAAGCCCAAATCCGCCTTGGGGCTGGCAATGTATTCACGAAAGATGGCGACCACCTGGTCCAGGTCATCAGGGAATCGGGCGTGGCGGATAGATAGCGCAGTAGTCGGCATGGAGAGTTTTCAGCAAGGGAGTAATCAATCAGGATGGCTGACGCCCAGACGCGCATGCAGGCGTTTGCTGGTGGTCGTGTATTCAAGCAGCAGTTTTTCGCCGCGCAGGTATTCTATGGCGGCCATTGCGGCCATGGTGGCTTCGTAAAAACCGCTCAGGATCAGCTTGCGCTTGCCCGGGTAACTGACGATATCCCCGGCCGCATAGATGCCCGCGGCACTGGTCTGGAAAGTGTCGGTCGCCACCTGCAGCTGCTTTTTCTCCAGCGCCAGGTTCCAATCCAGCAAAGGCCCCAGCTTGGGTGACAGACCCTGGTACACCCAGAGCTGGTCGCAGGCAATGCGCTGGTCCTGGCCATCGGCATCCACATAGCCTAGGCCCTGCAAACAGCTGCCCGCCTCGACGGTCTGGGGCATGCCAATAACGACCTGCACCCGCCCCGTACTGCGCAGCTGCGCCAAGCTTTCCAGCATCGCCTCTGGGGCATTGAACTGCTCGCGCCGGTGCATCAAGACGAGGCTGGCCGTTTGCAATGCAGGATGGGCAGCGGCAGCCAATACGGCCTCCAGCGCAGACTCATCGCCGCCGTTGACCACAATGCGCGGCGCCGGATGGGCGGCCAGCAACGGGGCCAGCCATTCATCGTCCAGCGTCGGGTGGTAGAACACCTGGCTGCCCAGCCAGGCATCCAGCCCCTCCAGGCGCAGCTGTTTGGGCACAAAGGCACCGACACCAGCGGTGACCACGACGCTACGGGCCAGCAACCAGGTGGTAGGCGGGCCATCCATGGCCTGCAACTGCACACGCCAGCGGCCGTCGCCATGGGGCAGCAATTGCGCGACCTGGGTATGGCCATGAAAAACGGGGTGAAAGGGCTGGATCTGGTGCTGCAGTTGCGCGGCCAGCTCACGCCCGGTGCACAGCGCAATGCCAGGGATGTCGTAGATGGGCTTGTCGGCATAGAGGGCAATGCACTGCCCCCCCATCTGCGGCAAGCTGTCGCAGATATGGGCTTGCACGCCCTGCAAGCCCAGCTGGAATGCGGCAAACATGCCCACGGGCCCGGCGCCCACAATCAGCGCATCAACCGCCTGTGCCTGGGATTCGTCAAACTCGGGAGAGGCAATGCTGTCAGCAGGCGTGGGCAAGGTATCAGTCATGCCGCCATGGTAGTGCAGCGCGCATTGCCCTGGCAGCGATGCGCATATGCCGATCGCATCAGGGCGTGGCGTCCACCCCTCCGCCCAGCGCCTTGTACAGGCTGATGCGGTTGACCTGCTCGGCCTGCATCAAGGTGATCTGGGTTTGCTGGGCGGCATACAGGCTGCGCTGGGCATCGAGCACCGTCAGAAAATCATCAGCCCCTGCCTTGAAGCGCGCCTGCGATAGCTGCAGCACCCGGCTGGCCGCCTGCACCAGGGCCGCTTGCGAGTTCAGGCGCCGCTGCATGGTGGCACGGTCTGCCAATGCATCATTGACTTCGCGGAAGGCGACCTGGATGGACTTGTCGTACTGGGCCAGCGCCACGTCGCGGTTGGCTTGCGCGATATCGAGGTTGGCCTGGTTGCGGCCCCCGTCAAAAATCGGCAAACGCAGCTGCGGCACAAAGCTCCAGGCGCGGTTGCCGCCATCGAACAGGCCCGAGAGCGCATCGCTGGCTGTGCCGGCATTGGCCGTCAGGCTGATGGTGGGGAAAAAAGCCGCGCGTGCTGCGCCAATGCTGGCGTACTGGGCCTGCAGGCTGTGCTCTGCCGCAGCCACATCTGGCCGGGCCAGCAGCACCTGGGAGGACAGACCGGTGGGCACCACGGTCATCGCCGTGGCCACACCGGGCGTTTTCACCTGGGGCGTTGCGCCATCGAGCAGCTGGCCAGAGCCAGCGCTTTTGACCTCGTTGGCGCTGAGCGATGCCGACGGCGCGGGCGGGAGCATATCGCCCGCCAAGGGCCCGCCCACCAAGAGCTGCAGGGCATTGCGGTCACGGGCCACCTGGGACTCGTAGGCCGCCACATCGTTGCGGGCAGTCTCGACCGCTGTCTGGTTCTGGGCCAGCACCAGGCCATTGGTGGCGCCCAGCTGGTGCATGCGCTGCACCAGGCCATAGCCTTGCTCGCGCGTGGCCAAGGTGTCGCGCGCCAGTTGTAGGCGCTGCTGGTCGCTGGCCAAGGCCACCCAGGCATTGGCGATATCGGTGATCAAACCCAGCTGCACGCTGCGGCGGTTTTCTTCCACCAGCAGGTACTGCTGCAAGGCCGCTTCGCCCAGATTGCGCACCCGGCCCCAAAAATCAAGCTCATAGCTGGCCAGACCTAGCTGCACGCTGACCTGGTTGGCGACCGACGATGGCGCCGTGGAGGAGCGCAGATCGTCCGCCGTTCGGGTGCGGCTGCCCTGGGCATTGGCGTTCAGGCTGGGCAGTTGGTCGGCGCGCTGCACGCCGTATTGCGCACGCGCCTTCTCGATATTGGCAATGGCGACGCGCAGATCGCGGTTGTTCTGCAGGCCCAGCTCGATGAGCTGGCGCAGGCCAGCGCTCTCCACCCACTGCTGCCAGGGCAGCAATTGCAAGGCATCGGCCCCAGCGGGCTCGACCACAAAATCGGCAGGCAAGGTCTGCGCCACGCCATCCAGGGTGGCGGGCACGGCCGCCTCGGGGCGCTGGTATTGCGGGGCCAGGTTACAGGCAGACAGCAGGCCCGCTGCCAACAGGGACAGCGGCAAACGGTAGGCTCGGGTCATGGAAAAAGTGTCAAAACGGCTCATGGCGCGGTCTCCTGCGCGGGGCTGGGCTGCGCAGGCGCCTCATCATGGCGGCTATGGGAGCGGAACCAGCTGCGAATCAGCAGGAAGAAGACCGGCACCAAGAAAATACCCAGCACGGTGGAGGCCACCATACCGCCCAGCACCGCCGTGCCAATGGCGTTGCGCCCGCCCGCGCCGGCGCCGGTACCAATGGCCAGCGGAATCACGCCAAAGCCAAAGGCCAGCGATGTCATCAAGATGGGGCGCAGGCGCAGGCGCACGGCTTCCACCGTGGCGTCAAACAGCTGCTTGCCCTGCTCCTGCAATTGCACCGCGAACTCAACAATCAAGATGGCATTCTTGGCCGCCAAGCCCACGGTAGTGAGCAAGCCCACCTGGAAGTACACGTCATTGGTCAAGCCGCGTGTATAAGTGGCCAGCAACGCCCCGATCACGCCCAGTGGCACGGCCAGCATCACCGACAGCGGCACGGTCCAGCTCTCGTACAAAGCGGCCAGACACAGGAACACGAAGAGAATCGAGATGGCGTAGAGCATGGGCGCTTGCGCACCGGACTGGCGCTCTTGCAGCGAGGCCCCCGTCCACTCATAGCCCAAGCCTGCGGGCAGCTTGGCCAAGATGGCCTCGACCTCCTGCATCGCAGCGCCCGAACTCACGCCAGGCGCGGCGCGGCCTTCAAACTCATAGGCTGGGCTGCCGTTGTAGCGCAGCAGCTGCGGCGAGCCATAGGCCCAGTGGCTGTCCGAGAAGGCGCCAAAAGGCACCATCTCGCCGTTCTTGTTGCGCACCGTCCATTTGGCGATGTCCTGGGGCAGCATGCGGTGGGGGGCATCACCCATGATGTAGACGCGTTTGACGCGGCCGTTGTTCAGGAAGTCGTTCACATAGGTGCCGCCCATCGCGCTGGACAAGACACTGTTGATGTCCGCATAGGACAGGCCCAGTGCTGCGGCCTTGCGGTCATCCACATCCACGCGCAACTCGGCCGCATCATCGAGGTTGGTGGTGCGCACCGCTGTCAAGTTGGGATTGCTGCGCATGGCGCTGAGCACCTGGTTGCTGGCAGCCAGCAGGCCGTCATGGCCAATGCTGTTGATGTCCTTGACCATGAAGTTGAAGCCCGAGCTGGCACCCAGGCCGCGCACCGCTGGCGGCAAAATCACCAGCACCCGCGCATCGCGTATGCGGGCCAGATCCTTGGTGGCCTTGTTGGCAATGGCCGCTGCAGACTGCGAGGCCAGCGTACGATCCGCCCAGGGCTTGAGGCGAATAAAGCCACGCGCCGAGCTCTGGTCGCCATTGAGGCCCGAGACCTGGTTGAAGCTGATGATGTCCGGCTGGTCCAGCAGGTACTCGCGCACTTCGTCGAGCACATCCTGCAGGCGCGCGTCGGCTGCACCGGATGGCAGGTTGACGTTCACATACAAAAAGCCCTGGTCCTCATCGGGCAGGAACGAGGTGGGCAGCTTGTGCATCAGCAGCCACACGCCCAGCAGCACCGCGATAAAGATCAGCATCATGCGCTTGGCACGGCGCAGGCTGCGCGCCACGATGCCCTGGTAGCGGTTGGCGGTGCGGTCGAAATTGCGGTTGAACCAGCGGAAGAACCGGTCACTGATCCCAAACAGCCCCTTGCGAATGGCCCTTTCGTGGCCGCCCCCATGCTCGGGCGCTTTCAACAGCGTGGCACACAGTGCAGGCGTCAAGGTCAGCGCAACAAACACCGACAGCGCCATGGCCGCGACGATGGTGATCGAAAACTGGCGGTAGATCACACCGGTGGAGCCGCCAAAAAAGGCCATGGGCACAAACACCGCCGACAGCGTCACCCCGATACCCACCAGCGCCGGCGTGATCTCGCGCATCGACACCTTGGTGGCCTCCTTGGGGGACATGCCCGTCTCATGCATGACCCGCTCGACGTTTTCGACCACCACAATGGCATCGTCCACCAGCAGGCCAATGGCCAGCACCATCGCAAACATGGTCAGGGTATTGATGGAGTAGCCGGCAATCGACAGCACGCCGAAGGTGCCCAGCAGCACCACCGGCACGGCAATGGCCGGGATCAAGGTGGCGCGCAGGTTTTGCAGAAAGACGAACATGACGATCACCACCAGCACCATGGCTTCGCCCAGCGCCGCCACCACTTCATGGATCGAAGCGCGCACAAAGGGTGTGGAGTCCGAGCTGACGAAGTAGTCGATCTGGTTGGGGAAATACGGCTTCATCTCGGCCAGCTTGGCCGCCACCGCATCGGACACTGCCATGGCGTTGGCGCCATCGGCCAGGATGATGCCCATGCCCGCGCCGCGCATGCCATTGAGCTTGGCCTGGACGTTCAGGTTCTCGGCGCCCAGCTCCACCCGGGCAACGTCCTTGATGGTGACCACCGAGCCATCCGTGGCCGCCTTGAGCACGATGTCCTCGAACTGGTCCACGGTCTTGAGCTTGGTGCGTGCCGTGATGGTGGCATTGAGCTGCTGGTTGTTCACCGCCGGCAGCGCGCCCAGCTGGCCGGCCGAGACCTGGGCGTTCTGCGCGTTGAGCGCATTGGTCAGGTCCGAGGGCATCAGGCCAAATTTCTCCATCTTGGCCGGGTCCATCCAGATACGCATGGCATACGAGGTGCCAAACACATTGATGTCGCCCACGCCCTCCAGGCGCCCGATCACATCGACCAAGCTGGCATTGATGTAGTCACCAATGTCCACCTCGGTCATGGTTGGGTCTTGGGAGTAGAAGCTGTAGGTGACCAGAAAATCCTGGCCGCCCTTGTTGATGAAGACGCCCCGGCTCTTGACCGACTCGGGCAGGCGGTTGAGCGCGCCCTGGATCTTGTTTTGCACCTGCACCTGGGCCACATCGACATTGGTGCCGGGCGCAAAGGTCAAGGTAATTCGGGCTTGACCGGAGGCATTGCTGGTCGCGCTCATGTAGAGCATGTTGTCAATGCCCTTGAGCTGCTGCTCGATGATCTGGGTGACGGAGTTCTCCACCGTCTCGGCCGATGCGCCGGTGTACTGGGTGCCGATGGTGACGCGCGGCGGAGCAATCTCAGGGTATTGCTCCAGCGGCAGCTTGGAGATGGACAGGGCCCCGCCAAGCATGATGATGATGGCGATCACCCACGCAAAAATGGGGCGCTGGATAAAAAACTGTGCCATGGATGCAGTCTCGGGTTCTAGGGTGTCTTACTGGGCAGCAGCCGGGGCCGGGGCTTGGCCGGGCACCCTGCCAGGGCTGCGCGCACGCTCCGCCTGGGCCTTGAGATCCACATCGGTCACCCGCACCTTGTCACCCTCTTTGACCCGCTGGAAGCCATCGACCACCACGCGCTCACCCGACTGGAGGCCACTGCCCACCAGCCACTGGCTGCCAACCGCACGGTCCAGCTGCAGCGCCCGCTTTTGCACCTTGCCCTCGGCGTTGACCACCAGCACCGTAGGCTTGCCCGTCAGGTCCCGCACCACCGATTGCTGGGGCACCAGCAGCGCATCAGGCGCCACGGCGGTGGGCAGCAAGGCCTGCACATACATATTGGGCATCAGCACGCCATCGGGGTTGGGCACCTGGGCACGCAAGGTGACCGTGCCCGTGGTGGCGCTGACGATCACGCCGGAGAACTTGAGCTTGGCTTGGTGGTTGTATTCGGTGCCGTCATCCAGGCGGATACGCACCGGAATCTGGTCGCCATCCAGGCGCTGAAAGCGCCCGGCCTTCAAATCGCGCTGCAGCTGCAGCATCTCGGTGCTGGACTGGGTGAAGTCCACATACATCGGGTCGAGCTGCACCACGGTGGTGAGCGCGGTCGCCTGGTTGGCGGTGACCAACGCGCCCGGCGTGACAGCCGATGTGCTGACCTTGCCGGCAATGGGCGAGCTGATGCGGGTGTACTGCAGGTTGATGCGGGCATTGTCCAGGGCGGCCTGGGCAACGGCGACATCGGAAGCGGTCTGGGCCACCAGCGCCTGGCTGTCGTCAAACACCTGGCGGCTGATGGCATCGATCTTGACCAGCTCGCTGTTGCGCGCGGCATTGCTGCGTGCCGTCTGCGCCGATGCCTTGGCCTTGGCCACGGCCGCTTCGGCGCTGTTGACTGCGGCCCGCGCGGGGCGGTCGTCCAGTTGGTACAGGGCCTGGCCGGCCTTGACGGCTGCGCCTTCGGTGAACAAGCGCTTTTCCACAATGCCATTGGCCTGGGGCCGGATCTCGGCCATCATGAAAGCGCTGGTGCGGCCTGGGAGCTCGGCCGTCAGCTGCTGCGCTGAAGACTGTACGGTGATGACGCCGACCTCAGGCTCCTGCGGTGCAGCGGCGGGGGGCGCAGCCTTGTCGGAGCACGCAGCCAGCAAGCTGATGGCCAGCACCACAGCGGCTACGCGGGCAGTGTGCCCCAGCACACGCGATGAATGAAGCTTTTCGACGGTTGCCAAAGATTGAAACAGTGCCAGGGGCTGGCGCGAAAAATTGGAAACATCCGGCATCATCGGTTTTGGCTTCAGGTAGAGCAAACTACTATTTTTACAGCTAAATATGTAGGCTGTGTAAAGCGTTGCACGGGATAGGCAGGTTTTCTGCATCCTGCCGGGCAAGCTGTACATTTTGCTACACGCGGTATCTGCGCGGGCGCCCAGTCGCGCCCCGCTATGGGAAAGCGATAATGTTCAAAGGTTCCAAGCTTTACAGCCGCAAACACCTTTCACCCCCTTGCCAACCACCCATCGCACCATGCCATCTCCCGCCCCTGTCACCGGTTTGATCTTGCTGTCCCACGGCTCCAAAGACCCCGTCTGGCGCCGCAATGCCGAGCACCTGTTGGCGCAGGTCCAGCAGGCACAGCCCGAGGCTGCCGTCGCTTGCGCCTACCTGGACTGGTGCGATCCAGCGCTGGGCCCGGCCGTCGCGCAATTGCTGGAGACCCATCCGCAGCTGCAGCAGATCACGATTTGGCCGCTGCTGTTTGGCGTGGGCAAACATGCCAGCGAAGATATTCCGGCCTTGGTACAAGCGCTTGCGCCGCTGTACCCGCAACTGCAACTGTCTATTGCACCGGCGATGGGCGAGGACGCGCGGGTGATCCAACTGCTGGCAACCATGGCAGGTGAATACTTGCAAGCTGCAGGCCGACGAGCTGAGTGACTCGACGGGCGCGTGGCAGCCGGGATGCATACAAATTCCGTCTCGCGCGCCAGGTCTCTGCCAGTGGGCTGCTTTTTATATTCCATTCAAGCATAATGATGTAAATTCATATTCCGAATCATTGTATGAACCTGCATCAGTTCCGCTTTGTGCAAGAGGCTGCCCGCCGCAATCTCAATCTGACCGAGGCCGCCAAAGCGCTGCACACCTCGCAACCGGGCGTGTCCAAAGCCATCATTGAGCTGGAAGAAGAGCTGGGCATCGATATCTTTGCGCGCCACGGCAAACGCCTCAAGCGCATCACCGAGCCGGGCCAGCAGGTTCTCAAAAGCATTGAGATCATCATGCGCGAGGTCGGCAACCTCAAGCGCATCGGCGACCAGTACAGCGCCCAGGACAGCGGCACCCTCTCCATCGCCACCACCCACACACAGGCGCGCTATGTGCTGCCCACCCCTGTGGCGCGGCTGCGCGAGCACTACCCCAAAGTGACGGTCAGCCTGCACCAGGCCACACCCGCCGAAGTGGCGCGCATGGTGATCGACGAGCAGGCCGACATAGGCATGGCCACCGAGTCGCTGGCCGACTACCCCGAGCTGGTGACCCTGCCCTGCTACGAATGGCAGCATGTGCTGGTGATGCCGCACCAACACCCTTTGGCCCAAAAAGAGCGCATCAACCTCGAAGACATTGCGGCTGAGCCCTTGATCACCTACCACCCGTCCTTTACCGGCCGGGGCAAGATCGATTCGGCCATGGCCGCCCGCCAGTTGACGCCCAAGATCGTTCTGGAGGCCATCGACTCCGATGTGATCAAGACCTATGTGCGCCTGGGCCTGGGTATTGGCATCGTGGCCGAGATGGCCATGCGCGACGACCCCATCAAGGACCTGGCCGTGCGGCCCATGGGCCATTTGTTTGGCGAAAGCGTAGCGCGCGTGGCTTTCAAGCGCGGTGCTTATATGCGCAATTTCGTCTACAAGTTCGCAGAGTTGATCAGCGATCGCCTCAGCCGTGATCTGATCGGCCGAGCCATGGTGGGCCATGTGGCCGACTATGAGCTCTGATCCGCAACCCCTTCACAACATCTCCTAGTTTGCGGCCCAGCTCTGCCAACGGGCCGCGCTCCTTCGTCCACCTCTGCAAGCCATGTCAGTCTCTGCCACCGCTCTCACCCCTTCCTTCCCCAGCCGCCTGCCCAACGTAGGCACCACTATTTTCACGGTCATGTCGGCATTGGCCACCGAGCACAAGGCCGTCAATCTGGGCCAGGGGTTTCCGGATTTTGGCTGCGATCCGGCCTTGATCGACAGTGTCAGCCGCGCCATGCAGGCCGGCCACAACCAGTACCCGCCGATGACCGGCGTGCCGGCGCTGCGCGAGGTGGTGGCGCAAAAAATCGCTGCCCTCTATGGCAAGCACTACGACGCCAACAGCGAAATCACCGTCACTGCCGGTGCCACCCAGGCCATCCTCACGGTCATTCTCAGCTGCGTCAGCCCGGGCGACGAGGTCATCGTGCTCGACCCCTGCTATGACAGCTATGTGCCCAATATCGAGCTGGCTGGCGGCGTGCCGGTGCGCGTGCCCCTCACGCCCAAAACCTTTCGCCCCGATTTCAGCAAGATTGCAGCAGCCATCACGCCCAAGACCCGCCTGCTGCTGATCAACACCCCCCACAACCCCAGCGGCACCACCTGGACCGCGCAGGAGATGCAGCAGCTCGAAGATTTGCTGGCGCCGACCAACATCCTGCTGCTGGCCGATGAGGTCTACGAACACATGGTGTTCGATGGCGAGCGCCATGAAAGCGCATCGCGCTACCCGGGCCTTGCTGCCCGCGCCTATGTGGTCAGCAGCTTTGGCAAGACCTTCCACGTCACCGGCTGGAAGCTGGCCACCGTGGCCGCACCCGCACCGCTGAGCGCAGAGTTTCGCAAGGTGCACCAGTTCAATGTCTTCACCGTCAATACCCCCATGCAGGTGGGCCTGGCGGAGTACCTGAAGGACCCCGCGCCTTACCTGAACCTGCCTGCCTTCTACCAAAAGAAGCGCGACCTGTTCCGTGCAGGTCTCAAAGGCTCACGCCTTCAACTGCTGCCCAGCTCCGGCACCTACTTTCAGTGCGTGGACATCTCGGACGTCACCGATGCCAACGAGGCCGATTTCTGCCAGCAACTGGTCAAAGACCTGGGCGTCGCCGCCATTCCGCTATCGGCCTTTTACGGCGATCGCTTTGACCAGCAGGTGGTGCGCTTTTGCTTTGCGAAAAAGGACGAGACCTTGTTGGCCGCGTTGGAGCGCCTGCGCAAGCTCTAATGCTCACCCCGCCATAGCAAAAGCCCGGCATGCAGAGAGCAAGCCGGGCTTTTTTGCTAGCGGCACTGCCTGGGTCTACAGCAGCACGATATCGTATTGGTCCGAGCCGTCCCGCCCCTCGGCATGCAGCGAGATGGGCTTGCCGATAAAGTCGGACAGCCCGGCCAGGTGCTGGCTTTCTTCATCCAGCAGCATCTCAATCACCGGAGGGGCCGCAAGCACACGGAACTCCTTGGGGTTGAACTGGCGCGCCTCGCGCAGAATCTCGCGCAGGATGTCGTAGCAGACGGTACGCACGGTCTTGACCTCGCCCACACCGCTGCACACGGGGCAGGAGGTGCACAGCATATGGGCCAGCGATTCGCGGGTGCGCTTGCGCGTCATCTCCACCAGGCCCAACTGCGAAAACTCGCCGCACATGGTCTTGACCCGGTCGCGCTGCAGCTGCTTGCGCAGCTCGCTCAGCACCTGCGCCTGGTGGTCCTCATGCACCATGTCGATAAAGTCCACGATGATGATGCCGCCCAGGTTGCGCAGCCGCAGCTGGCGGGCAATGGCATGGGCCGCCTCCAGGTTGGTCTTGAAGATGGTGTCGTCAAAATTGCGCGCGCCCACATAGCCACCAGTGTTCACATCGACCGTGGTCAACGCCTCGGTCTGGTCCACGATCAGGTAGCCGCCGGACTTGAGATCCACCCGCCGGCCCAGCGCCCGCGCAATTTCTTCGTCGACGGAGTAGAGATCGAAGATAGGCCGCTCGCCCTTGTACAGCTGCAGCTTGGGCAGCGCTGCGGGCATGAACTCTTGGCCAAACTGCTGCAGCAGTGCAAATTGCTCGCGTGAGTCAATGCGAATCGACTGGGTGTTCTCCGTCACCATATCGCGCAGCACCCGCTGCATCAGGCTCAGGTCCTGGTGCAGCAAGCTCTTGGCGGCCTGCTTGGCGGCGCTGTCCTTGATGCGTTTCCAGACCTTGCGCAAATAGCTGATGTCTTCTGCCAGCTCGTCGTCGCTGGAATCCTCGCCATTGGTGCGCAGAATAAATCCGCCACCACCGCCCGTCTCTGCCGTGCCTACCAACGCCTGCAAACGCGCACGCAGCGCGTCGCGCTCGTTTTGGGGGATCTTCTGCGACACACCAATATGGTCGTCCTGGGGCAGAAACACCAGCAAGCGGCCTGCCACGCTGATCTGGGTAGACAGGCGCGCGCCCTTGGTGCCAATCGGGTCCTTGATCACCTGCACCATGATCGACTGGCCTTCGAACACCTGCTTTTCAATCGGTACCTGGGGCTCACCCTTGCGGGCAAACATCGGTGCCAGCCCGCCTTCTTGCCGCTGCCAAACATCGGCCACATGCAAAAAAGCGGCGCGCTCCAGGCCAATGTCGATAAAGGCGGACTGCATGCCCGGCAGCACGCGCGAGACCTTGCCCAGGTAGACATTGCCCACCAGCCCGCGCTCCAAGGTGCGCTCGTGGTGCAGCTCCTGCACGGAGCCACCTTCGATGATCGCCACGCGTGTCTCCTGCGGCGCCCAATTGATCAAAATATCGTTTTGCATGGCAATTTTTCTCAGATGGCAAAGCCGGCTGCGCGCAGCACATTGGCGGTCTCGAAAACAGGCAGCCCCATGATGCCCGAATAACTGCCGTTGATCTTGGCAATATACGCTGCGGCCCTGCCCTGCACGCCATAGGCGCCGGCTTTGCCCATGGGCTCGCCGCTGGCGACATAGGCATCGATCTGCGCGGCATCCATGGGCGCAAACTGCACGGTTGACACGGACAGGGTCGTCAAACGCTTGCGCCCACTTTGCAATGCCACAGCGGTCAGCACCCGGTGCGTCTTGCCGCTCAGTGCTTGCAGCATCTCCTGGGCCTGCAGCGGCGTCTCGGGCTTGCCCAGAATATGCCGGCCCAACGACACGGTGGTGTCGGAGCACAGGATCGGCGCAGCCTCCAGACCGCGCCGCTCCAGCCGGGCCAGCGCCGCATCGAGCTTGAGCGCCGTCACGCGCTGCACATAGTCGCTTGCCGACTCGCGGGCCAGCGCCACTTCCAGCGCTTCCGGGTCCTGGGGCTCGGGGTCGCCATCCTGGGCGACCAGCAATCGGTGGTCGACACCGATCTGCTCTAGCAGTTGACGGCGGCGGGGGGATTGCGAGGCCAGGTAGACGAAGGGATGCATGATGGGGAGCAAAGCGTTGATTTGAAACAAGCGCTTGCGCCCATCTATTAAGCACAAGCAGCTATTATTTTTGCAGCATAACGCATCCGGCAGCCCACTGGCAAGCGCGGGGCTTGCAGCCCGCCCGGCAGCCGGCTAAGCCCAGCGCCGGCCTATTCGCGGTGGTAGGGGTGGCCTGCGTTCACCGACCAGGCACGGTAGAGTTGCTCGATGAGCAGCACCCGCACCATGGCATGGGGCAAGGTCATGTCCGACAGCCGGATGCGCTCGTGCGCAGCGGCCTTGAACTCGGGGTCGAGCCCGTCCGGGCCGCCAATGATCAGGGCCACATCGTCGCCTTCCAGCTGCCAGCCCTTGACCCGTTGGGCCAGCGCCTTGGTGGTCAGGTTGCCGCCGCGCTCATCGAGCACCACAATGCGCGTGCCACGCGGAATGGCCGCTTCGATGCGCTTGCGCTCGGCCGCATACAAGGTCTCCACCGTCTTGGAGCCGCGCGGCTCGGTCTTGACGGCCTTGAGCTCCACCTTCAACTCTGGCGGGAAACGCTTGGCATAGTCGTCATAGGCGGTCTGCGCCCAATCGGGCACATGCTGGCCCACCGCAACAATGAAAATCTTCATGGGGGATTCTCCAAAGAAAAAAGAGCTGTCCTGCCTGGCAGTACAGCTCTTTGGCGTGCTATCACGCGCTGGCACGCAGCGCGTGCAGGCTTTTATTTGGCCTTGCTGGGGGCGCGCTTGGCAGCGGGCTTTTTCACGGCAGACTTGGCAGGTGCCTTGGCGACTGCCGACTTGGCTGCGGGCTTGCTGGCCTTGGGCTTGTTGACCACCACGGTCTTGACGGTGGCAGCGGCCGAGGTCTTCTTGGCAGCAGGCTTCTTGGCCACGGTGCCCGAGATCTTCTTGACTGCAGGCTTTTTGACTGCGGCCTTCTTCACCGGTGCCTCTGCACCAGCATCAGCGGAAGCCGTCTTGCGTGCAGCGGGCTTTTTCTTGGGCTTGGCTGGTGCATCGTCGTCCAGCTCGGCCTTGGCCGCCTTGGGCTTGGGGGCACCGAGCTTCAGGCGCACAGGCAGATCGCCCCACATCTCTTCGAGGCGGTAGTACTGGCGAATCATGGGTTGCATGATGTGGGCCACAACAGCGCCGCAATCGACAATGATCCACTCGCCATTGCCTTCACCTTCGGTGCGCGGCTTGGGAAAGCCCGCTTCCTTGACAGCATCCTTGACGCTGGCGGCCAGCGCCTTGGTCTGGCGGTTGGAGGTGCCGGACGCCACGATCACGCGCTCGAACAGCGGCGACAGGTGTTCGGTATCGAAGACCTGGATATCTTGTGCTTTCACATCCTCCAGCCCATCAACGATGGCACGCTGCAGCAATTGCACAGATTTCTTGGCGGTGGATTCGGTTTTTTTGACGGTGGTCATCAGTTGTTGATGGATGAAAGTGGTTCTACTATAGCGCGTGTTGCAGTTATTGTTGATCGCGTCAACACGCAGTGGCAAAAGGGCAAAGCCTTGTAAAGAAGCCGCCGCGCCGCAAACCCGGAGGGATGCGCGCATTTGCAGCGTAGCAGCGATTATACGCAAGCTGGGTGAAAAACCTGCAGCGATGGCCCTGCAGCCACTCAAAGGCCGGTCTATAACCAGTCGCGCGGCTGCAGAAACTCGCTCAGCAGGCGCTCTTCCGGGGAGCCTTGCGGATCCTGGCGCTGGTAGCTCCAGCTGGCCAGCGGCGGCATGGACAGCAGAATCGACTCCGTGCGGCCGCCCGATTGCAGACCAAAGTGTGTGCCACGGTCCCACACCAGGTTGAACTCCACATAGCGACCGCGCCGGTACAGCTGAAACGCGCGCTCGCGCTCGCCATAAGTCAGCGCTTTGCGGCGCTGGACGATGGGCAAATAGGCTTTGAGAAAAGCATCGCCCACGGACTGGAGCATGGCCAAACCGCCGTCAAAACCCTGCTCGGAAAAGTCATCAAAAAAGATGCCGCCGATACCGCGCGCCTCATTGCGGTGCTTGAGGTAGAAATAGCTATCGCACCAGCGCTTGAAGCGGGGGTACAGCTCCGCGCCAAACGGCGCCACCGCATCGTGGCAGACCTGGTGAAAATGCACCGCATCGTCCGCAAAGGGGTAGAACGGCGTCAAATCCATGCCGCCGCCAAACCAGCAGGTGGCTGGCTGGCCGGGGTGGCCCGCGGCAATCATGCGCACATTCATGTGCACGGTTGGCACATAGGGGTTGCGCGGATGAAAGACCAGGGACACGCCCATCGCCGTAAAAGGCGCACCGGCCAGCTCGGGTCGGTGCTGGGTCGCCGACGGTGGCAGCTGCGGGCCGCGCACTTGCGAAAAGCCCACGCCCGCACGCTCAAACACGGCACCGCCTTCCAAGATCTTGGTCAGGCCCTGGCCTTGCAGCTTTTCCCCGGGCTCTTTTTGCCAGGCATCGGCCACAAAGCGGGCAGTGCTGCCCGCTTCGCGCTCCACGGCTTCGAGTGCCTCGGTGATCGAAGCCTGCAGCCCCTGGAGGTAGCCGACAACGGCCAGTGCCTGCGGCCCGGCGCTTAGTTGGTCAACGGACGATGGCAGCACGATCTTTCCTCACAGCGACAGCATGGCGGTCACTTGACCGCGCGGTAACCGATATCGTGGCGGTATTGCGCGCCATCGAAATGCACCTGCGCAGCCACGGCATACACGCGTTGCTGCGCCTGCTTGACGTTGTCGGCCAAGGCGGTGACGCAGAGCACGCGGCCACCGCTGGTAACGGGCTTGTCGCCCTCCACCGTGGTGCCGGCGTGGAAAACCATGACTTCGTCTCCATCCTCTGGCAAGCCGGTGATCACGTCGCCCTTGCGGGGTGCATCGGGGTAGCCATGCGCGGCCATCACCACGCCCAGCGCGGTGCGGCGGTCCCACTGCAGCTCGATCTGGTCGAGCTTGCCGTCGGTGGCCGCCTGCATCACATCGACCAGATCGCTCTTGAGGCGCATCATGATTGGCTGGGTCTCCGGGTCACCCATGCGGCAGTTGAACTCCAAGGTCTTGGGGTGACCCGCCTTGTCGATCATCAGGCCGGCATACAAAAAGCCGGTGTAGGGAATGCCGTCTTTTTCCATGCCACGGATGGTGGGCAGAATGATCTCGCGCATCGCGCGGGCATGCACATCGGCCGTCACCACCGGGGCGGGCGAGTAGGCGCCCATGCCACCGGTGTTGGGGCCCTGGTCCCCGTCCTTCAGGCGCTTGTGGTCCTGGCTGGTGGCCATGGCGGCCACGCTCTTGCCGTCGCACAGCACGATAAAGCTGGCCTCTTCGCCGTCGAGGAATTCCTCAATGACCACGCGGGCGCCGCCGTCGTTATGGGCAACGCCGTACTTGTTGTCCACCAGCATGAAGTCCACGGCATCGTGGGCTTCCTGGGCGGTGGTGGCTACCACCACGCCCTTGCCAGCGGCCAGGCCATCGGCCTTGACGACGATGGGCGCGCCGAGCTTGTCGATATAGGCATGGGCCTGCACCGGGTCGCTGAAGGTCGCGTACTGCGCCGTCGGGATGCCATGGCGGGCCATGAAATCCTTGGAAAAGGCCTTGGAGCTCTCCAGCTGCGCAGCGGCCTTGGTGGGGCCGAAGATCTTCATGCCATGGGCACGAAACTCATCGACCACGCCAGCGGCCAAAGGCGCCTCGGGGCCCACCACCGACAGTTGCACACCGTTGTCCTGCGCCCATTCGCGCAGCTTGACCACATCGGTGATAGGCAGGTTTTCCAGACGCTTGTCGCGTGCGGTACCTGCATTGCCCGGGGCTACATAGACCTTGGAGACCTTGGGCGATTGCGCCAATTTCCAGGCCATTGCGTGTTCACGGCCGCCGCCACCAATCACAAGTACCTTCATAGCGCCGCGTTATGGTAAACATCTTGCACATCATCCAGATCTTCCAGCGCGTCCAACAGCTTTTGCATCTTGGCCGCACCTTCCTCATCCAGATCTACGGTATTTTCCGGCCGCATCGTCACCTCGGCCACTTCGGGCTTGAAGCCCGCTGCCTCCAGCGCATTGCGCACCGCCTCAAATTCTGACGGCGAGGTCAGCACTTCGACAGCGCCCTCCTCATCGGTGATCACATCCTCGGCGCCGGCTTCCAGCGCCACTTCCATGATCTTGTCTTCATCGGCACCAGGGGCAAACACCAGCTGGCCCACATTGCGAAACTGGAAGGACACCGAGCCTTCGGTGCCCATGTTGCCGCCGTGCTTGCTGAAGGCATGGCGCACATCCGCCACGGTGCGCACGCGGTTGTCCGTCATGGTGTCGACAATGATGGCCGCGCCATTGATGCCATAGCCTTCATAACGGATTTCCTCGTAGGTCACGCCTTCGAGGTTGCCGGTGGCCTTGTCCACATTGCGCTTGATGTTGTCGGCCGGCATATTGGCTGCCTTGGCCTTGTCGATCGCCAGACGCAAACGGGGGTTGGCGCTCAAATCTGCGCCGCCCTGCCGCGCTGCGACCATAATTTCACGAATGATCCGGGTCCATACCTTGCCGCGTTTTTCGTCCTGACGACCCTTGCGGTGTTGAATATTGGCCCATTTGCTGTGTCCTGCCACAGAATTTCCTTTGCTATTGTTTTATCTAGCTAGACTGCGATTTTACTTTTGACTTTGATGCTGGAGAGGAAACCTACGATGGCTGAACCCCTACTGGTTGCCAAAAATGGCACGACGGCGTGTTTTTTACTGCCTGGCCTCGCCAATCGACACGGGCTCATCACCGGCGCAACCGGCACGGGCAAGACTGTAACCCTTCAGACATTGGCCGAGGGTTTCTCGGGCATTGGCGTGCCCGTTTTCATGGCCGACATCAAGGGCGATTTGACCGGCATTAGCCAAACCGGCCAGATCAGCGGCAAGCTGGCCGCCACCTTGCAAGAGCGCGGCATTGACCTGCCCAAGCCCCTGGCCTGCCCCACCACCTTGTGGGATGTGTTTGGCGAGCAAGGCCACCCGGTGCGCGCCACCATCTCCGACATGGGTCCCTTGCTGCTGGGCCGCATGCTGGATTTGAACGACACGCAGATGGGCGTGCTCAACCTGGTCTTCAAGATCGCCGATGACAACGGCATGCTGCTGCTCGACTTGAAGGACCTGCGCGCCATGCTGTCGTATGTGGGCGAGAACGCCAAGCAGTTCTCCACCGACTACGGCAACATCAGCTCGGCCAGCGTCGGCGCTATCCAGCGAGGCCTGCTGCAGATCGAGCAGCAAGGCGGCAGCAACTTCTTTGGCGAGCCCATGCTCAACATCGATGACATGATGCAGACCGTGGGCACCCAGGGGGTGGTCAACATTCTGGCGGCTGACAAGCTGATGAATTCGCCGCGCCTGTACTCCACCTTCCTGCTGTGGATGCTGTCGGACCTGTACGAGAAGCTGCCCGAGATCGGCGACCCCGACAAGCCCAAGCTGGTGTTCTTCTTTGACGAGGCCCACCTCTTGTTCAACGATGCGCCCAAGGTCCTGCAAGAGCGCATTGAGCTGGTGGTGCGCCTGGTGCGCTCTAAGGGCGTGGGCGTGTATTTCGTCACGCAGAACCCGCTGGACATTCCCGACAGCGTGCTGGCCCAGCTGGGTAACCGCGTGCAGCATGCGCTGCGTGCCTTCACGCCACGCGACCAAAAGGCGGTGAAGGCCACGGCCACCACCATGCGCGCCAACCCGGGCCTGAACATCGAGACCGCCATTACCGAGCTGGCCGTGGGCGAGGCGCTGGTGAGCTTTCTGGACGAGAAAGGCCGCCCCAGCGTGACCGAGCGGGTGTATGTGCTGCCCCCTGGCAGCCAGATTGGCCCCATCAGCACCGAGCAGCGCCAGTCTTTGCTCAAGGGGTCGCTGGTCGCTGGCGTGTATGACACTGCCGTCGATCGCGAATCGGCCTACGAGATTTTGAAAGCCCGCGCAGGCCAGGCCACATCGGCCGAAGGCGGCAAGGCCGGTGCAGGCACAGCAGGTGGTGCTGCAGCCCCGGAGGACGGCGGCCTGATGGGCAGCATCAACGACATGCTCTTTGGCACCACGGGCCCACGCGGCGGCAAAAAGGACGGCATTGTGCAATCGATGGCCAAGTCCACCGCCCGCTCCTTTGGCACCAAGCTGGGCAACCAGATTCTGCGCGGCGTGCTGGGCAGCATCATGGGTGGCAAGAAGTAGCGATAAGGCCTGCGCCTTCTCAGCACTGCAGACGTAGAAAAAGCCGGCAATGCCGGCTTTTTCGTGAACGACCTGTTGAGAAGCGCGTGCTCAGCTGCGATCGGCGCGCGCCATGTGGTTCTCCAGCGCCCGCAAGCCCAGGGTGAGCAAGAAAGTCATCAACCAATACGCCAGCGCCACGGCCAGGTAGGGCTCCCAGTAGCGGCCATAGGCACCGGCCACGGTGCGCGCAGCATAGGCCATCTCGGCCAGGCCGATGGCAGACACCAGCGAGGTGTCCTTGAGCAGCGAGATCATGTTGTTGCCCAGGGGCGGCAGCATGCGGCGGAAGGCCTGCGGAATCACCACATAGCGCATCATCTGGCCATGCGTCATGCCCAGCGACATGCCCGCCTGCTTCTGGCCCACGGCAATCGACTGGATACCGGCGCGGAACACTTCGGAGATGTAGGCCGCCGAGTTGAGCGTGAGCGCCACAACGCCAGACATCAGCGCGCCATGGTCCTGCTTGAGCGTTCGGGCCAGGTCCCCGCTGATGAACAAGCCATTGACCGGGTGCACAAACAAGGGCATCACCGCAAAGTGCATCAGCAAGATCTGCACGAACAAGGGCGTGCCCCGGAAAAAGCTGACATAGGCGGTCGATGGCCAGCGCAGCAGGTATTTGCACACGGCCTTCCAGGGCTGGTGGCGCGTATCAGCCAGGCGTGCCAGGGCCAGCATCAGGCCCAGGGCGCAGCCCATGATGATGCAGGCCACCGTCATGCCGATGGTGACCATGGCACCCTGCCAGAACATTTGCTTGTATTCCACCAGGATGTCGGGTCGGAACCAGCCGAACCACTCCACAGGGGTGTTGTTGTCCATCTCTCAATTCTTTCAAACAAAAAGACGGCCTCAGGGCCGTCATTGCAGCGGAAATCGCAGCAGCCTTATTGGGGCTTGTAGTCCTGGTTGAACCACTTTTTGTAGATCACGTTGTAGCTGCCATCGGCGCGGATAGCGGCCAGGCCGGCGTTGATCTTGTCTTGCAGGGCCTTGTCGCCCTTGCGCACGACGATGCCGAAATGCTCTTTAGGAAAGCTCGCGTCATCCACGGTCTTGAGCGCGGGGTACTGCGAGACGCGGTAGGCGATCACACCGTTGTCGCCAATGGCGGCATCCACGCCGCCGGCAGCCAGCTCGGAGATGATCAGCGGCGTGCTCTCAAAGCGGCGGATATTGGCGCTGGTCTTGCCCACTTCGCGGCTCATCACATCGTCACCGGTCGAGCCGCTGACCACCGAGACCTTCTTGTCCTTGAGGTCCTTGAGCGAAGCCACCGGGCTGTCCTTGGGCACCGCGATCAACTGGCGGGCATCAAAGTATGGCTGGGAGAAATCAAAGCTCTGCTTGCGCTTGTCGTTGATGGTGACGCCCGAGATGACAAAGTCCACATCGCCATTGTTGAGCGAGGCAAAGATGCTGCTGAACGGCGTGTTGACGATGCGCAGCTTCATGCCCTGCTGCTTGGCAATGGCGTTGACGATGTCGATGTCAAAACCCACGATCTGCTTGTCTTTGTTCTCGAAGGCGAAAGGGGCATAGGTCGCGCTGGAGGCCACCACCAGATCACGCCCTTGTGCCTGGGCTGCGCCCGCTGCCAGCACGGCGACCGCTGCGGCACCCATGGCCAGCGCAAATTTTTTGTTCAACATACCCCAAACCTTTAGCAACATAAGCCGATACAAGCGGCCGATTATACGTAAACGCCTACACGCAGCCGCTGCACAGCGCGGCGGCAGACCGGCAAGCCTTTGCCGTGGGCAGCGCGCCCGCCAAAGCGGCCACACAAGGGACACAACAATGCCAAAAAACCACTACCATGAATCCCCTCGACGCCTCCGCTCCTGATCGACCATGAACGCCACTGCCCCAGCCCCCGCCCTGCCCAGTTTTGATGATGTGCAAGCCGCTGCCCAGCGCCTGCAAGGCGTTGCCCACCGCACGCCGGTGCTGCGCTCGTCCACGTTAGATAAATTAACGGGCGCGGAGTTTTTCTTCAAATGCGAGAACTACCAGCGCATGGGCGCGTTTAAATTCCGAGGCGGTTACAACGCGCTGGCCCAGTTCTCGCCCGAGCAGGCGCGGCGTGGTGCGCTGGCCTTCTCCTCCGGCAACCATGCGCAAGCCATTGCGCTGTCGGCCCGCATTCTGGGTATGCCTGCCGCCATCGTCATGCCCGAGGACGCCCCGGCGGCCAAGCTCGATGCCACGCGTGGCTACGGCGCCGAGGTCATCACCTACAACCGCTTTACCGAAGACCGTGAAGCCATCAGCCAGCGCATTGCCCAAGAGCGCGGCATGACCCTGATCCCGCCGTACAACCATGCCGATGTGATTGCCGGCCAAGGCACCAGTACCATGGAGCTGCTGCAGGACGTGCCCCAGCTCGACTACCTGTTTGTCTGCCTGGGCGGCGGCGGCTTGCTCTCGGGCTGTTTGCTCGCTGCCAAGGCCATGGCGCCTGACTGCAAGGTCTACGGTGTGGAGCCGGAAGCGGGAAATGATGCGCAGCAATCGCTGCGCAAGGGCGAGATCGTCAAGATCGCCACCCCCAGAACCATTGCCGATGGCGCGCAGACCCAGGCGCTGGGCGATATCACCTATGCCATCATCCGCCGCGATGTGACCGACATCGTGACGGCCAGCGATCCGCAGCTGGTGGACTGCATGCGCTTTTACGCCGAGCGCATGAAGATGGTGGTCGAGCCCACCGGTGCCCTCAGCCTGGCCGGTGCGCGCTTTGGTGGCGTGGATTTGCAAGGCGCCCGCGTGGGCGTGCTGATCAGTGGCGGGAACGTGGATCTGGGCCGCTACGCCCAATTACTCGGTTCTGTCTGAGCCGGTGCGGAGCTAAAAGCCCACCATTTGGTAAATATATTCTCCGGCAGCAAACGCCGCCGGGCCTGCGCTGCTACCATTGCGCCCAAATTGATATTGGCAACTACCATGAGCACCGTTCACCTCATTGACCACCCGCTGGTCCAGCACAAACTCACCCTGATGCGCCGCAAGGAAGCATCCACCAACAGCTTTCGCCGCATGCTGGGCGAACTGTCTACGTTGATGGCCTACGAGATCACGCGCGATTTTCCGCTGCAGGATCTGGAGATCGAGACCCCGATGGAGAAGATGGTCGGCAAGGTCATCGATGGCAAAAAGCTGGCCCTGGTGTCCATCCTGCGCGCGGGCAATGGCTTTCTCGACGGCATGCTCAACGTGGTGCCTGGCGCCCGCATTGGCCACATTGGCCTGTACCGTGACCCGAAAACCCTGCAGCCGGTCGAGTACTACTTCAAGATGCCCGACAACATGGGCGAGCGCGATGTGATCGTCGTCGACCCGATGCTGGCCACCGGCAACTCGGCAGCGGCGGCCGTGCAGCAGCTCAAGGACAAGTGCCAGCCCAAGTCGATCAAGTTCATGTGCTTGCTCGCGGCCCCCGAGGGCATCAAGACCATGCAGGCCGCCCACCCCGATGTCGACATCTACACCGCTGCGGTAGACCGCCAGATCGATGACCACGGCTATATCCTGCCGGGCCTGGGCGATGCCGGCGACCGTATCTTCGGCACCAAGTAAGCCAAGCCGGGGCATGCCCACGATGCGCGGGGCATGCCAGACGCCGCAGCCTGCTTGCGCGTCAAGCACGTAGGACAAATCGCACATCCAACGCGCAGCAGCTTTGGTTAAATGACTTGCAGGGCATCCCTGCTTGGAGTCACACCATGAGCTACCACCTGCTGGTTTTTGCGCCCTCTGCCGCGCCCAAGGAGGCTGCTGCATTTGGCCTCTGGTTCCAGGCACAGACCGAATGGCCCGAGCACCATGACTACGAGGATCCGGCCGTAGCGACCCTGTCGCTCAAGGCCTGGTGCCTGGACATGATGCAGCGCTTTCCGCCCCGTAGCGGCCCCTACCGCGAAGAACTCCCGCCCGAAGACAAAAGCCTGCTGGCCGATTACAGCATTGGCCGCAATATCGTTTTTGTGGCTGTGCAGACAGCCCAGGCAGCAGCAGCACTGGCGCTGGCCCGCGAGCTGGCTGCGCAGCACTGCGTGGGTTTGTACGAGGCCAGCGCGTCCCCTGCGGCCGTGTGCCTGCCCGACGGCAACAATGGCTTGCGGCCCGCCTTCAACAGCAAGCCGGCCATGCCTTAACGTCGGTCTGAACAGTAGGGAGCGGCGCCTAGCGTGAAGCGTCGCTGTCGCGGGGTTTGAGCAGCATGCTGTTGCCTGAGATGCTCACATCAAAGTAGCGCAGGAAGTTCTGCCCCAACAGCGCATCTTTGGCGCTCTCGCCGGTGTAGCCGGTTCCCACCCGCAAGTCATTGACGGCCAAGGGGCCGACCTCAATGCGCTCTGCCCGGCTCATGCTGCCCTGGCGTACGCCATTGGCAGTCTGAAAGCTGATGGGCACGCCCTCGCCCAGGTTGGCGCGCTCGGCCACTGCATCGGTGATGCTGATCAGACTCGCGCCCGTATCCACCATGAACTGCACCGGCACGCCGTTGACGGAACCCGCTACGCGGAAATGCCCATCGCGGTCGCGTGGAATCTCCAGCACGCCATGGGCCATGACCTTGCCTTCATTGGGCTTGCGGTAGACCTCGGTCACCAGGTAGATGGCCACCATCACACCGATCCAGATGGCGACCAGCGTCCAGGTGGTGCGCCGGCTGGCCTCGGGCCCGGTGCTGGCAGGCATGGGCGCCAGGCGCCCAGCGCGCGCTGCAGGCGGCTGATTTGCGGTGGCAGGCGGCGTAGGACGGGCGGAATCGGAATGGCGGGTGCGTAATCGGCTCATGGATCAGAAATTTTGCCCACGCAAGCAAACTGTGCGCTGGCCGGTGACGAAGCATAAATCATACTGGTTATGCGCTGGGCCACGCCGCTGCACTGTGCGCAAGGGCATGCGGCGCTGGATTAGCACTCCCCACCTGCAACCCGGCGGACAGGGCCAGCAGCCTGGAGGACTGCGGTCTGGGTTAGGATGGCCGCCAGTTACCACCCTGCCCTGTTTTTCATGACCATCGACCGTCGCCACCTGCTGCAATCCCTGGCGGGTTTTACCGCTGCCGCCGTTCTGCCCGCCAGCTGGACCAGCGCCCATGCTGCAGATGCACACTGGCCCAGCAAACCCCTGCGCTTTATCGTCGGCTACCCCGCAGGTTCCTCGCCCGACATGCAGGCACGCATGATCGCCCAGCCTTTGGCACAGATTCTGGGCCAGCCCGTAGTGGTCGACAACCGGCCCGGTGCCAGCGGCAATATTGGCGCTGATCTGGTGGCCCGCGCCACGGACGAGCACAGCTTTGGCATTGTGGGCAATGGCCCGCTGACCTCCTCGCAGGCGCTGTATGCCAAGCTGCCTTACGACCCTGTGAAGGACTTCGCACCGCTGGCCCTGGTAGGCGTATCGCCCCTGGCCTGGGTGGTGCCGGCCAGCGCAGGTGCGCAAAGCGACAAGGCGCTGGCCAGCTTGCGCCAAAAAGGCAATGCGGCCAGCTACGGCTCTACAGGGCTGGGCTCGGGCGGCCATCTGGGCATGGAGCTGCTCAAGGATGCCTTGCATTTTGATGCCGTGCACATCCCCTTCACCGGTGCGCCCGGTGTTGTCGGCGCGCTGATGGGCGGCCAGCTTGACTGCGCGCTGCTGCCCATCTCGTCGGTGCTGCCGCTGGTGCAAAGCGGCAAGCTGGCCGCCTTGGCTGTTACCTCCGCACAGCGCACGCAGCTGATGCCCCAGACACCCTCGATGCGTGAAATCGGCGCCCAGGATGTGAATATCGAAGTCTGGAATGCACTGATGGCACCGGCTGGCATGTCCGCAGCCGTGCGCAGCAAACTCAGCGATGCGCTGCTGAAAATCATGAACAGCGCCGATATCCGCGATCAACTGCTGCGCCAGGCCTGGACTTTGGACGACGCATCACCGGGCGCGCTGCAGCAGCGCATCACCAGCGACCGCAAGATGTACAACACCTTGATTGCAAAGAAGAAGCTGCAGCTGGAGTGATCTGCACACTGCGATGGCACCGGGGCCCCTTTGCAGGGCCATTTTTTTGTCTTCCAGGGCCTGTAAGGCGCCTATCTGCCCTCTGTCTCTGGGCTGGGCCAGACGCAGCGTATCAGCGGCGCACCTGCAGGGCGCCGGGATTGACGATGTTCGAGGGCCGGCCTTTGATGAAGTTGACCACGTTGTCAAAGGCCACCCCAAAGTACTGCTCGTAGCTGTCCTGCTCGACATAGCCGATATGGGGCGTGCAGATGCAGTTCTCCAGGCGCAGCAGTGCATGGCCTTGCAAGATCGGCTCACTCTCAAACACATCGACCGCCGCAATGCCGGGACGCCCGCGGTTCAGCGCCGCAATCAGGGCATCGGGCTGCAGCAGCTCGGCGCGGGAGGTGTTGACAAAGGTGGCCGAGGGTTTCATCAGCGACAGATCCTCAAAGCTGATGCAGCCCTTGGTCTGCTCGCTCAGGCGCAAATGCACCGACAGCACATCGCTGTTGGCGAAAAAAAACTGCTTGCTGGAGGCCACCTTATGGCCTTCTGACAAGGCCTTGGCGCGCGAACTATCGCTACCCCAGACCAGCACCTCCATACCAAAGGCCTTGCCGTAGCCGGCAATCAGCTGGCCAATGCGGCCATAGCCCCAGATACCCAAGGTGCGTCCCCGCAGCACCGAACCCAAGCTGAAATTGGGCGGCATATTGGCCGCCTTGAAGCCCGACTGCTGCCAGGCCCCGTGCTTGAGGTTGGCAATGTACTGGGGCAGGCGGCGCGCTGCGGCCATGATCAGGGCCCAGGTCAGCTCGGCCGGTGCCACGGGCGAGCCCACGCCCTCAGCCACCGCCACACCGCGCTCGGTGCAGGCCGTCAAATCCACGTGCGAGCCGATGCGCCCGGTCTGGGCAATGAGTTTGAGACGGGGAAGCTTGTCGAGCAGCAAGCGGTTGATATGCGTGCGCTCCCGGATCAGCACGATGATGTCGGCATCCTTGAGGCGTACGGACAATTGTCCCAAACCTTTGACCGTATTGGTATAGACCTTGGCGGAATAGGCGTCGAGTACCGATGCGCATGGCAGCTTGCGCACCGCATCCTGATAATCGTCCAAGATCACAATATTCATAGGAGGACCATTTTCATCGAACGCCAACCAGGCGGCCTTGCCCCACGCATGCCGCCTGTCCACGATGCTCGCTGGCAACGAAAATTCTGGGAAAACCGATTTCCGAGCACAGCGGAGCACCGCATCAGCTATGAACATCATAGCATTGAATAATCCTGCGTCTTAGTCAAGCAATAAGGCTGGCGACAAGCCGCCACCCAACCGGCCCGGCGCAAGCGGCCATTGCCGGCACCCGACCTATCCCTCATGGCCTCTGTGGGCCCGATTTCGCTGTCATCGTGCAGGCCGGCTACTGCGTTATGCAGGCTGCATCCTACATAGCCAGACTGTTGCTTTCAGCGCAAAAATTGCCGCTCAAGCCCTGCAGCCCTAGCTTTGGCGGAAGTGAAGCGCTATAACAATTGCTTATCTCTTAGTTTTGTCGGTCGATACCACTATGACGAATTTGGTCGCTCCATCCCGCAGCCGTTGCCCGCAACAAATGTTCGCGCAAACCATGCAGGAATGGGGAGGAACGGAGGACCTTTGGGTCTTTGCTTACGGCTCCCTGATCTGGCGCCCTGAGTTCGAATTTCAGGAATGCCGCCATGCCAGGGTTTTTGGCTGGCACCGCGCGCTCAAGATGTGGAGCCACATCAACCGGGGCACGCCCGAGTGCCCGGGTCTGGTGTTTGGCATGTTCTCGGGCGGCAGCTGCCGGGGCATGGCCTTTCGTATCGCACGCCAGCACGTGGCGGAGATGATGCCCCGGCTGTGGCAGCGCGAGATGGCGACCGACTCCTATGACCCCAAATGGCTGGACTGCCAGACCGAAGACGGCCCCGTCAAGGCACTGGCCTTTACCCTGTCCAAATCCAGCCCCCGCTGCACCGGCACCCTGAGTGAAGAAGACTACCGCCGCATCTTTGCCCAGTCCTGCGGCATTTACGGCAGCACCTTGGACTATGCCGAGTCCACCTATACCGCACTGAAAAGTCGTGGCATCGAGGACCGTGCGCTGGAGCGCCTGCTGCGCCTGTCCGCCTCGCGCAGCGCAGCAGCGGCGAGCCAGGATGCCGCTGCCAAGCTCACCCTGCTGGCCAAACGCCCACTGATGGCGGCCAGCGCAGACAGCACCGCCGCCTGAAAGCCCGCATGCCAGGACAGCCGGAGCACGCAAGGCTCCGGCTTTTTGCTGCGCACGTGCGGTGCACCAGAAAAGCAAACACCCCGCCTTGGGGCAGCCCATTGGGCAGCGCAAGCGAGGTGCATATTGGGTGAAAAGCTGGACTTGCCTGCATTCTGCAGTCCAGGTTGGGAGCAAGCGCTGCTTGCAGCCTATTCGCAAGTAACGGCTCCAAGGGGGAGCCGTTTACGGGGTGGTTGCCGATAGCAGCGTATCGGCAAGCGGGAAAAAGAGTTACTGGCGCTGGGGCTTAGCGCTTGCGATCACGTTCGTCTTCTGGCCAGATGCTGAAAACATTTGCGGTGGTCATGTGAACAATCTCCTAAAGATGCGTGTACAACGCCGGTGCAAATCGGGCGGTTGACAGCGGAGTCATCATTTATGGATGTTTACTTTTTGTTTACTTTAATGACTTATACCCATGCAAAACAAAAGCATGACATCGGTCAAGATTCTCATGAATGCCAGGATTTTTCAGCTTTCATTTTATAAATCATGTACCTAAAGAGAAAACATCAAAAGTAACTTAAATTAACAGCACGGCCTGTGAGGCGCCTGCAATCGCAGCATTCTGTCGTTGAATTCGCCATTTAAAGCATCATTTAGATGATATTTTCTTGAATTTATCGTCAATAAGACGTAATTTTCGACAAAAAAACCAGCTTATGCCTGCCCTCACCGCTGCTGACAGCGTCTTTGGCGCATTCAAGTTTGGCGCAGCACCACCTGCGTTTGCGGATTCCAGCCATGGTTCAGCGGCCCATGGCCTTTGCCCGTGTGCACATCGGCGCCCGATGCGATAGCGCCCAGAATGTACTGGCGCGCCAGGCTCACCGCCGCCGGCAGCGGCTGCCCCAGTGCCAGCTGGCAGGCAATGGCCGATGACAGAGTGCATCCGGTGCCATGGCCGTTATGGGTCGTGATGCGGGTGGACGCAAGCCGCAAGCGCTCACCGTCTGCCGTGGCCAACAGGTCCACCACCTCGTCTCCAGGCAAATGGCCACCCTTGATCAGCACTGCCTTAGCCCCCAGAGCCAGCAAGTCCTGCGCGGCCTGCTCTAGCTGGTCGGCATGCACGAGGCTGCGGCCCAGCAACAAACCCGCCTCATCCAGATTGGGGGTGATGAGCGCAGCGCGCGGAAACAGCTCGCGCACCAGCTCCGCCACGGTGGCCTCGGCAATCAGGCGGTCGCCGCTGGTGGCCACCATGACCGGGTCCAGCACCACATGCGGCAAGGCATAGCGGTCAATCGCAGCGGCCACCACGGCCACAGTCTCGGGCGCGTGCAGCATGCCAATCTTCACGGCATCGCAGCCAATATCTTCCAGCACGGCATCGAGCTGCGCTTGCAAAAAGCCGGGCGGCACGCCGTGGATGGCTCGCACGCCCTGGGTGTTCTGTGCAGTCAGCGCCGTGATAGCTGTCATACCAAAGCAGCCCAGCGCCGACATGGTCTTGAGATCGGCCTGGATACCGGCCCCCCCCCCGCTGTCAGAGCCTGCAATCGACAGCACCCGCGCGTAACGCGGCAAGGAGACGGGAGAGAGTGGATTCATTGAGGCCATGGCTGCAGTCCAAAAACAATGCCGGGCAACACTGGCCCGGCCTGGGCAAAATTATCCACGATTGTGACCACGGCTTGACACAGCACCGGGTCCCCAGCGTAGCGCTGTGCTTTAATGCTGCCTGAGACGAAACAGGGGTGTCCCTGCAGCAGTTTGGCTGCAGCGCGACTGAGATTACACCCTGGGGCGCGCCACCATGGCCGCGCTCCGCAACCCGATCCAGGTCATGCTGGCGTGGGGAGTTTTCGGCAGTTGCGCGCACTGTTTTGTCTATTGCCAAGCACAAAACATGTCTTCTCAGCCACTCATTTCCCCCAACGCCCGCATCAGCATCCTGGGCGGCGGCCTGCTGGGCCGCCTGATGGCGCTGGAGCTGTCGGGGCGGGGCTTTTCCGTTGATCTGTACGACCGGGGCGGGCCCGATGCCGAGCATGCCGCAGCGCGCGTGGCGGCGGCCATGCTGGCGCCCCTGGCCGAATCGGCCGTCACCGAGCACGGTGTGGTGCGCATGGGCCAGTACGGGCTGCAGCGCTGGCCGCAGCTGATTGCCCAGCTGGATGCACCCGTGTTTCTGCAGCAGGCAGGCACCATGGTGGTCTGGCACCGGCAAGACGCGCCCGAAGCCCAGCGCTTTCACGGGATCTTGCAGCGCACCCAGGCGGCCATCCCCCAGCTGCCGCCCTTGCAAACCCTGGGCCGCACGCAGATGGCCGAGATGGAGCCGGCCCTGGCCGGGCATTTTCAATCCGCCTTCTACCTTCCCGGCGAAGGCCAGCTGGACAACCGCCAGCTGCTCGCCGCCCTGGTGCCGGCATTGCAGGCGCGCGGTGTGCGCCTGCACTGGCAGCAGCCCCGCGAATTGGATGATTTTGCGCCTGGCGAGCACGGCCAGCCTGACCTGCTGATTGACACGCGCGGCCTGGGCGCCAAGCCGCAGTGGGGCCAGCTGCGCGGTGTGCGTGGCGAGGTCTTGCGCGTGCATGCCCCTGAGGTACAGCTGCGCCGCCCCACCCGTTTGATGCACCCGCGCTACCCCATCTACATAGCGCCCAAGCAAGACCAGCATTACGTCATCGGTGCCACCGAGATCGAATCCGATGACATGTCGCCCGCCAGCGTCCGCTCGGCGATGGAGCTGCTCAGCGCTGCCTACACCGTGCACAGCGGCTTTGCCGAGGCGCGTATCCTGGAGATCAACACCCAGTGCCGCCCGACTTTGCCGGATAATCTGCCAGCCATCCGCCAAGTCCGGCCTCGGGTACTGGAGATCAATGGCCTGTACCGCCACGGCTTTATGATCTCGCCAGCCGTGCTGGACTGCGCGGTCGAGCTGCTGCTGACCGGCCAATCACCGCTGGCCACACGCTTTGATCTGGATGTGCGCCTGCTCGCGGGCGCCTGATGGCCCGCAGCCCCTGATGAGCCTAGACAAATGACGATACAGATTCTTTTGAACAACCAGGCCACGGCCTTGCCCGAAGGCGCCACCGTGGCCCTGGCCTTGGCACAGCTGCAGCCCCGCCCGCCGTTTGCCGTGGCCCTCAATACCATCTTCGTGCCCAAAGGCCAGTACGACAGCCGCCAGCTGCAAGCGGGCGACAAACTCGAAGTCATCTCGCCCGTCACTGGCGGCTAATCAGACAGGGGGCCATCCGCCCTTGCCAAAGCAGGCTGGATGCGCGACCTGTATTTACACCCAAGGCCTTTGCCATGAACGCCACTCCCTCCTCCGACGACGCCCTGGTGCTGTATGGCCAGCGTTTTCAAAGCCGCTTGCTGCTGGGCACCTCGCGCTATCCATCGCCCGCTGTGCTGGAGGCGGCAGTCGCCCGCTCCAAGCCGGCCATGGTGACCGCATCCTTGCGCCGCCAAGGCAGCAACGCGGCAGAAACCGGCAGTGATTTTTGGGCGCTGCTCAAGCGCCTGAATGTGCCCGTGCTGCCCAACACCGCAGGCTGCATGCGCCTGCAAGAGGCCATCACCACCGCCCAGATGGCCCGCGAGGTGTTCGAGACGCCCTGGATCAAGCTGGAGCTGATCGGTGACGACTACACCTTGCAGCCCGACACCCTCAACCTGGTAGAGGCCGCCTCCATCCTCATCAAGGACGGCTTCCAGGTGCTGCCCTATTGCACCGAAGACCTGGTGCTGTGCCAGCGCCTGGTCGATGTGGGCTGCCAGGCCGTCATGCCCTGGGCTGCGCCGATTGGCACAGGCCGT
The DNA here is from genome assembly GCF_024809975.1 of Comamonas sp. BIGb0152. Lineage (GTDB taxonomy): Bacteria > Pseudomonadota > Gammaproteobacteria > Burkholderiales > Burkholderiaceae_C > Comamonas. Next base: position 428,440 of record NZ_JANUDY010000002.1, on the reverse strand, counting down.
GGCCCCGTCAACCCCTATGCCATGCAGACCTTGCGCGAGCGCCTGGATGTGCCGCTGATCTGCGACGCCGGCCTGGGCTTGCCCAGCCATGCCTGCCAGGTCATGGAATGGGGCTTTGACGGCGTGCTGCTGAACACGGCCGTGGCGCTGTCGCAAGACCCCGTAGCCATGGCCGGCGCCTTTGCCGATGCCACCGCTGCCGGCCACGCCGCCTACCGCGCCGGCGCCATGCAAGCGCAGGACATGGCCCAGCCCAGCACCCCCGTCTTGGGCACCCCGTTCTGGCACCAGAGCAACTGATACCCCATGTCCATGCACACCAGCCCCACCGCAACCCAGATCCAGCAGGCCATCACGACCGCCCACCAGGCCGCCTTTGCCAGCTTTCCCCCACAACCCGCTCCTGCGCTTCCGGCAGATCGGCAGCTCGATGCCGTCTATGCCGGTGCCTTGGCCGCCTGCAGCGCCCTGGGGTTTATCGCCATCGATGCCGACTGCCTGGCCAGCGCCTGGAGCGCGCAGACCGCTCGCACGGGCCAGTTTGATGCCCAGACCTGGCCCGCGCAGGCGGCTGATTTTGGCCTGCTGCGCAGCGGCGGCCCCCAAGCCTTTGCGCCCTGCCCCCAGCAGCTGGGCCTGTATGCGGTTTTGCCCACGGCCGAATGGGTCGGCCGCATGGCGCGCGCCGGCGTGCCCACGGTGCAACTGCGCTTCAAATCAGACGATGCCCAGGCCATTGCGGCAGAAATTGCCGCTGCCGTTGCGGCTGTTGAGGGCAGCGGCGCGCTGCTCTTCATCAACGACCACTGGCGCCAGGCCATTGCGGCAGGTAGCTACGGCGTACACCTGGGCCAGGAAGACCTGGATGCACTCAGTCCCGCGGAGCTGGCCGAGCTGCGCGCCAGCGGCGTGCGCCTGGGTGTCAGCACCCATGGTTATGCCGAGATGGTGCGGGCCAGCCAGGCGCAGCCCAGCTATATCGCCATGGGCGCCGTCTTCCCCACCACACTCAAGAAAATGGCCACCGTGCCCCAGGGCCTGGCGCGGCTGGAGCGCTATGCCGCATTGACCCGCAGCTACCCCCAGGTGGCCATCGGCGGTATCTCTGCGGCGGAATTTCCGCAAGTGCGAGAAAGCGGCGCCGGCTCCATCGCCGTCGTCAGAGCCCTCGTCAATGCCGAGAACCCCGAGGCCGCTGCCGCCGCGTTGATGGCGTTGCTGGGCTAAGCCCCGCCCGCGCTACACCACGTAAAGCAGCACGGCATCGCGCCGCTGGGCCGCTGCCTGCCAAAAGCAGCGCAGCGCGGCCTGCCGGCGCACCCACAGGCGCAGCGCTTCGAGACCGGGCGGCGTGCCATCCTGCGCCTTTTGCCAGGCATGCATGCGCTGCACCAGCTGGGCAGCGCTGATCCCCGCCAAACTTTGCGCGCAATCGTTCACCAAATCCGCTGGCCAGGCCCAGCACTGCAGGGCCAAGGTGCCCTCCACCGCTACGCCCGGCTCGATCTCGGGCAGGCGCTGCATGTCCTGCTGCCAGAAGCTGCCCTGGTCCAGCATGGCCAGCGGGCCGCCTTGCGTGGCACTGCGCTGCAGGTAGTCATCCATCGTCGATGGCTCCACCAGCAAGCCCCGCAGGCCATGGCGCGGCAGCGCATAAAAAAGCCCTTGCACGCTCATACCGCCTCCCTGATCGCTGTTTTCAGCTGCTGCAGATGCGCGCTGTTGTCCGGGTCACAGATCTGCACCAGCAACAGCGCTTTTTTCAGGTAGCTGCGGCGGGCATCAGTCTGTCCATGCGCCGCCAGAAAATCTGCAAACACCGCATAGGCCCGCGCGGCGGCCAGCGAGTAGCCCCGGCAGCTGCGCTGCTGTATGCGCAAGGCCTGCTGCACCAGGGGTTTGACCCGTGTGGGTTGGTGGCTGATGGCGAAGGCTGCGTAGGCGGTCAGCATGCCCGACACGGCCTCCGGGTCGGGCATGCGCTGGCCTTGCTGGTCCAGCCGGTCAAAGCTGTCCACGTACAGCGCCAGCCGCTGCCAGCATTGCAGCGCTTGCGCAGTCTCACCCAGAGCCGCATGGCTGCGGGCCATGCGCTGCAACAGCGCGCACAGCGCCAAGGCCTGCGCTGCCGCGTTGCCCCCGCTGCGCACATCCACCAGCGCCAGCGCTTGCGCATAGTGCTGGTGGGCCCGGTGGTGGTCCGCCTCAGACTGGTACACATCGCCCAGGCGCTCCAGCGCCTGGCGCCGCAAAGCGGTGGGCACGGCAGCCCCCTCGCGCGCGGCCAGCGCCAGCAAGGCCTGGCCATGCCCGCGTTGGCGCTCGCTATCGCCCAGGTGCTGGGCAATTTCCATCGCATGCAGGTGGTGCTGCGCCAGATCGGGCACATCCCCGTCCTGGCTAGCTGGGCGTGAGGCAATGGTCTGCTCACACAGCGCCAGTGCCTGGGCCCAGTCCTGCGACTGCATCAGCAGCGGATACTGCCCTGGCTGCAGCGCAGGGGCAGCAGCGGCGCCCGGCGCCATCTTGGGCGCGCGCAGGCGCTGCAAACAGGCTTGCGCCTGCTGCACAGGTTGCGCCAGCTCGGCAAAAGCTGCGCCCAGGTGCACACCCATCTGCAGCTTTTTGCGCGCGGCATCCAGGTGTTCGGTTTGGTAGAAGGTCATCCCCTGCAGCAAATAGGCCATCGCCAAATGGGGGTCGCTTTGCGGTTTGCGACTGCGCTGCGCCAGGTACCTGACCAAGCTATCCGCCTCGGCGTGCGCAGTCTGCACATCCTGGCGTGCCAGCGCATCGCCAATGTGCTTTTGCGCCATCTGGATGGCCAGCGATTTTTTGTCGGTGTGCAGTTCGGCTGCGGGCTGGGGCGTGGGTTCAGGCAGCGCTGGCGCGGCTACCAAGGCTTGGGTCAAGGGAGCAAGCGCCAGGGTTGCGGGTGTCTGTGCCTTGACCGCTGGCTGAGACGCCTGCTCATCGAGCTGCGACTGGGAAAAAGCGGACAGGCGCGAATCCATGTCCTCTTCGACCCGAAAGTAGTCAAACAACCAAAAGCCATCACGCAGCAGCCAAAAGACCACTGGACCGAGCAGGTAAGGCGCGTAAGCTGCGGCAGCGCCGCCCCATAGCCACAGCGCCGCGCACAGCACGGTCAAGGCCAGTTGCCCCACAGCGCTTGCATAGCGCCCCAGATAAAAGCGGTGGGCGCCCAGCCACCCCAGCGCCAACAACAGGCCCAAGGCCCATCGCGAATTCTTTTCCCCCATCCCTCGTCCCTTGTGCTTTGTTTGGTCTGCACTTTGCGGCCCAGGCATGCGCCTGCTTGGCGCTGCCTGGGGCGGCATATATCGCGGGAAGTATAGCAACCGCTACCGGCTGCGCCAGGCCTGCCGGCATGCGCTGGGCCGCCGTTTGCAGCCCTGTATCTGGCGCCCAGAATGGGCCGAGGGGGATTTTGGGTCTAAGAACCCCGCATGTGTCGGGGTGCCACCGGGGACAGTCCCGCACAAGCCGCTACGCAAAGCCGACCGGTAGCACCCGGCTGCCATCGGCGTTGCCGTATCAAATACTTACTAAAACGGGCGTATCGGTAGTGCGTTCCGGCTTGGTACGCGCGGCCTGCATGACCTCGTGGGGCGGCAGGTGCTTCATGCGGTGGTCGCTCCAGACCTGGCGCCAGCGGCGGGCACCGGGCATGCCCTGGCGTAGGCCCAGCATATGGCGTGCAATGGAGGACCAGTGCGTGCCGTGCTCGGCCGCCTCGCGCTCCATGTAGCGCACCATCTCTTCTTCCACCGATTCGCGGCTGATGTCGTTGTTGGGCTCAGCCCCATAGAACAAGGCATCCCAACGGGTCAGCCACCAGGGGTTGTGGTAGGCCTCGCGCCCCACCATGACCCCATCCACCTGGGCCAGCTGCGCCAGCACCGTCTCGTCATCCGCAATGCCGCCGTTGATGGCGATCGTCAAATGGGGAAAGTCTTTTTTCAGCTGCGCGACCACTTCATAGCGCAGCGGCGGGATCTCGCGGTTCTCTTTGGGCGAGAGGCCCTTGAGCCAGGCATTGCGCGCATGCACCACAAACACCTCGCAACCGGCATCGGCCACCGTCCCGATGAAATCGCGCACAAAGTCGTAGCTCTCGTTCTTGTCGATGCCGATGCGGTGCTTGACGGTCACGGGGATGTCCACCACATCGCGCATGGCCTTGACGCCGTCCGCAACCAGCTCTTTCTCATTCATCAGGCAGGCACCAAAGGCACCGCGCTGCACGCGCTCGCTGGGGCAGCCGCAGTTGAGGTTGACCTCGTCATAGCCCCAGTCCTGCGCCAGCTTGGCGCACTGGGCCAGATCCGCTGGCTCACTGCCGCCCAGCTGCAAGGCCACCGGGTGTTCTTCGGCATGGAAACGCAAATGCCGCGCCACATCGCCATGGATCAGCGCGCCAGTGGTCACCATCTCGGTATAGAGCAGGGTCTGGCGGCTGAGCAGACGGTGAAAAAAGCGGCAATGGCGATCAGTCCAGTCCATCATCGGCGCAACAGACATGCGCCAGGGGCTGTGGGGGTGAGATTCAGTCATGGTGGTTGCGCGGCCAAGGCATGGCCCAAGAATGGGTGGCCCACACAGGCGGTGGCAGCAGGTGCAGGCAATCCGGTATTTTAAATCTTGCGCAGCCAGGGTGCCGATCAGTGCCTTAAAAGCCTGTTCAGCCCTGGCTGAGCCGTGCGCTGAACCGCCGAGCGTGAACCCTAGTAATAGTTGCCCAACAGCGAAGCCACCTCGATGAGCAGCAATATGGCAAACATGCGTGCCAGGCCACTGAGGTCCGAGTCGGGGCCCAGGACCTCGTCCTGGCGCGCGCCATAGGGCCTGTACATGGCCGAGGCCGTGGGAATGAGCGCGACCGCCAGGCAAAAGAGCAAGGTTTTGAGGCCGAACAACCAGGTGACCATGGGCGTGAACACGCTGGCAAACATGCGGGTGTACAGATCAAACCCGACCCAGGTCAATCCATAAACACTGAGATAAACCATCACCAGCGAGACCACACAGGACAGTGCAGCCAAGGTAACCGAGGCATACATGCTGGCCACCACCAGGGGCAGCATCTCCGTGCGTACGGGGTCATAGCCATGCTGGCGCAGGCGCTCAAAATGCCCGGCCTCGCGCATCTTGGCCAGTTGCGCACCCGCTGGGATCGAGCAGCGCATGGCGACAAACAAGGCTGCCGTCAGCGGGATCAGCTCCAGCACCAGCACGCGGATGACCATCTCCACCGCCACCCGCGACAGCCCATAGCTGGTCGCGGTGACAAAGACGATCCGCGCCACCACCAGGCACATCAAGGCGGCCAGCGCGGTAAACCCCAGCAAGATGGGTGCCGTGTCGATATACATGCGGCGCATCAGGCGCGCGCGGGTTTGCGGCCCGTAGCTGCTGGGCGACATCAGCATCACCAGCACCACGGCCCCCAGGTAAAAGATGCGCCACCAGGCCACCGCCCAGCGGCGCGCAGTGCGCCATGTCCGGTGGGGCCATTGGGGTTGAAGCAGACTTGCCAGCATCCGCGCATCATAGGCCATCCGTGCTGGCCTGATCGCTGCCGCCACCGCAGCGAGGCGTGGGCGTGGCGGTTTTGCGGTTTAAGGCTTCTGGCGCGCCTTCCAGGCCTGCACCGCCTGCAAGGTTTGCTGCACATGCGCCATCGGATCACTCCCCTCATGGGCAAAGATCACCTTGCCGTCGGGTGCGATCACGTAAGAGATACGGGATGCCGTGCCGGGCCTGGCGGCCGAACCCGCGTCATAGGCCTGGATGGCCTTGGCATCAGGGTCCGACGCCACGCTGAACTGGTCACGACAGGCCTCGCTGGAGAAGCGCTGCATCGTGGCAATGTCGTCATGCGAGATACCCACCACCTGCGCGCCCGATGCGGCAAAGCTGGGCGTGGCTTCGGCAAAGGCATGGGCTTCGATCGTGCAGCCCTGGCTGAAGGCCTTGGGGAAGAAGTACAAGACCACCGGTCCGCGCTTCAAGGCCTCCGCCATGTCAAAGCGCTGCACCTTGCCAGCCAAGGCCGACTGGGTACTGAACAACGGTGCCTGGGTGCCAACAGCCAGCGCTGCGTGGCTGGGCAGGCTCACCAAGGCCGCACAGCCCATGACCACCGAGGCCAAAGCCCCAACGAATTTTGCTTTCATAGTTGATCCTTCTGTTGCCATCTGTATACGCCTGGAGCCTTGGCCATTGACGCCTAGCCATGTTTTGCATACTGCAGCACGCCTCAGCCACATCGCTCCGAACCACAGCCCCTAGAATATGCCACCTAGCGTGATGGCATACATCATCACCCCTTTGGCTGTTTATGCAACTACCCATCCTGCCTGCCATGCACAAGCCATGCGAAGGTGTGACCCTCAAGGAGACAACAAAATGATGAAACAGATTTTGCAATGCGCCACCGTGGCGATCACGGTCGGCGCTGCTTCTGCAGCCATGGCCCAGGGCCCAGCTGCTGACTACCCCGGCAGCAAGCCGGTGCGCATGGTGGTGCCGTTTCCACCAGGCGGTGGCACCGATATTCTCTCGCGCATCATCGCGCAAAAGCTCAGCGAGCAAAACCACTGGACCGTGGTGGCCGACAACCGTGCAGGCGCTGGCGGCACCATCGGCATCAGCGAAGTGGCCAAGGCCCAGCCGACAGGCTATGACATCGTAATGGGCCAAAAGGACAACGTCGTTCTGGGCTACTACCTGTACAAGGGCCTGCCCTGGAATCCCGCCAAGGACCTGACCCCGATTGCCCATATCGCCTATTCGCCGGTCATCATCGCCACCGCAGAAAACAGCAAGTACAAGAGCTTGAACGATGTGATCGCCGCTGCCAAGGCTGACCCCGGCAAGATCACCTATGGCTCGCCCGGCAATGGCACCAGCATCCATATCGCCGGCGTGCTGTTTGAAAAGGCCGCTGGCGTCAAGCTGACCCATGTGCCCTACAAGGGCTCCAACCCCGCGTTGCTCGATACCTTGTCCGGCAATGTCGACCTGCTGGTCTCTTCGGTGCCTTCGGCCATTGGCCAAATCAAGGCTGGCAAGTTGCGCCCCCTGGCCGTTACCTCCGCCAAGCGCAGCACCTCGCTGCCCGATGTGCCCACTGTGGCCGAGCTGGGCATGAAGGGCTTTGACGTGAGCACCTGGTACGGCCTGTTTGGCCCCAAGAACCTGCCCGCACCCATCGTCAGCAAGCTCAACACCGAAGTCAACAAGCTGCTGGGCCAGAAGGAAGTGCAGGACGCCATCCTGGCCCAAGGCGCCGAGCCCCAGGCCATGTCTGCGTCCGACTTTGACAAGTTCTTCCACAAGGACTTCCAAGATGCCAAGGCCATCGTCGAGGCATCGGGCGCAACCATCCAGTAAGCACCGGGCTCAGATACGACAAGGGCACCTGCACAGGTGCCCTTTTTTGTGGCTGTCTCAGATCGCCAAGTTCGCGGCGATCAGACGCCGTCGCCCTGAAACGCCTGCCTGCGCAAAGTCACCACCAAGGTATCGCGATGGCCTGGCTCCTCCCCCAGCGGCTGGATCGGCGTGCTCTCATGGATCATGCGTGCATCGTCAAGCAGCATCAGCGACCAGGGCTCGGTCAAGGTAAAGCGCAGGCCCTGGGGGCCTTGGGCATCAAAAACACGGGTCTCGCCCCCTTTGATACCTTCGCGCGCCACCAAAAATACGGCGACCAGGTCCACGCCATCGCGGTGGGCGCCTTCGGGTGTCGGCCGGCCAATGCCTTCGGCGGTGTCGATGCGGAACTGGTGGGCCTCGGTGTACCAGCGCTCAGAACCGCTGCTCGGAAACAGCGCCTTTGCGCTATGCCCCAGCGCCTGCAGGATGCGGGTCCAAGCAGGCAAGCTTTGGGTGTTCGCCTCCACGGGCTCAAACCAGCGCTGCATGCCGCCATGCAAGGCGTTGTACTCCACCGGCTGCCAGTGCGCGCGGTGGGCCACGGCCTCCACGCCGTCGCCCTGCACGATATAGCAGGAATGGCGGCGCTTGCGGTAGCGCCCGCCGTCTTTCAGGTAGGCGTCGTGCGGCATGGCCTCCCAGTGGCGGCTGAGCGCGGCCAGGTCATCAGGCGGGCAGGCCGCCCACTGCGCCACTGCAGCGGGGCTGAGCACCGCATAGCCATAAGCGCGCAAGGTGCCGTCCACTTGGTCGGCATCACAATAAGGAGGAGGAAAAGACTGCATGTAAAACTCCGTCAAGCGGGCGAGCTTACGGCGGTCCCAAAAGCATTGCGTGCTGCACAAGATTGGGCAGCACGCAGGGTGGGCGATCTACGCGTGCCGCCGAGGGTGCGCGGCGACTTGGCGTTAATGGTGTTACTGGCGCACGACCAAAACGGGAATCAGGCTGTCGCTCAGCACCCGCTGTGTCACGCTGCCGAGCACCAGCTTTTCCAGGCCCTTGCGGCCATGCGAGCCCATCACAATCAGATCGGCACCGGTGGTTTTGACGGCTTCCATCACGCCGTCATGCACGGAGTGGCCTTCGCCCATGACGGCATCGACGGCAATGCCGGCCTGCTCCATCGCCGTTTTCACGGCATCCAGGGCCGTGTGGGCATCTGCGGTGGCAGCCGACAAGTACTGGGCCTGGCCATAGGCAAAATCGGCACCTACACCGGTGAAGGGATAGGGATCGATCACATAGACGGCGGTGACCTGGCTGCCAAAGGCCTTGGCAAGGCCAGCGGCTTTGCTGACGGCGAGCATGGAGGTGGCAGACCCATCGACCGGAACCAGAATATGTTTAAACATAGCGTCACTCCTTTTTGTTGTTGCCTGCATAACTTACTCTAAAACGCATGGCCCGGCAAACTGTCCAGCGACTGAGACACTGGCCCGCATGCGACGATTGCGCGCCGTTTGCGCTGCATCAACGATGGCATTGCTGCAAGCCGGGTCGCATAATGTTTGCTCCGCCCGCTGGGCCTCCACGCTTGCACAAACTATGACTACACCCCTGCGCTCTCTTGGCCGATCCTCCCTGCAAGTCTCGCCGCTGTGCCTGGGCGGCAATGTGTTTGGCTGGACTGCCGATGAGGCCACCAGCTTTCGCCTGCTCGATGCCTGGCTGGATGCCGGCATGAACTTTGTCGATACCGCCGACGTGTATTCGCGCTGGGCCCCTGGCCACAGCGGCGGTGAGTCCGAGCGCGTGCTGGGCAAATGGCTGCGCAGCTCGGGCAAGCGCGCGCAGGTCGTGCTGGCCACCAAGGTGGGCAAAGACATGGGCGATGGCAAGATGGGCCTACGCCCAGAATATATTCGCCAAGCGGTGGATGCCTCCCTGCAGCGCCTGCAAACCGATTACATCGATCTTTACCAGTCGCACGACGACGACCCGCAGGTGCCCTTGGCAGACGTGATGGGCACCTTTGGCGAGCTGATTGCTGAGGGCAAGGTACGCGCCGTGGGTGCCAGCAACTACAGCGCCGCACGCTTGGCCGAAGCCCTGCGCACCAGCGAGCAGCACGGCCTGGCCCGCTACGAAAGCCTGCAGCCGCTCTACAACCTGTATGACCGTGCGGTGTTCGAGAAGGAGCTGCAGCCGCTGTGCGTAGAACACAAGGTGGGCGTGATCAATTTCTACAGCCTGGCTGCCGGCTTTTTGACCGGCAAATACCGCACGGCAGAAGACGCCAGCAAAAGCCCACGCGGCGCAAAAACCACCCAGCTCTACCTCAACGACCGGGGCCTGCGCATTCTGGCCGCGCTGGAGCAAGTCAGCAGCCGTTTAGACGCCCCTTTGGGCGAAGTGGCCGTTGCCTGGGTCATGCGTCAGCCGGCGATTGCCTCACCGATTGCCAGCGCCAGCAATCTGGAGCAGTTGCAGTCCCTCATTCGCGCCAGCCAATTGCCGCTGGATGATGACGCCATGGCCGTGCTCAATGCGGCGAGCGCTGAGCACTAAGCAACTGGGGCAACAGCTGCGCTGATGGCGCGCGCAAACAGATATCGGCCACGCCATCCAGCGCCGTAGGCTCGGGGTTGATGACCACGACATGGGCACCACCTCTGGCTGCGGTATGCGCCAAGCCGGCTGCCGGGTAAACATGGCCTGAGGTCCCAATCACCAGCATCAGATCGCAAGCCTTGGCGGCATCTTGCGCCTGCTGCAGCGCAGCATGGGGCAAGGCCTCACCAAACCACACTACGCCAGGGCGCAGGTAGTTGCCGCAACCGGGGCACTGGGGCGGGGCATCGCCTTCGGTAAAGCGGGCATCGCAGCAAGGCTTGGGCGGCAGCAGCCAGCGGTTCTCCATCAGATTGCCATGCAGGCACAGCACCGGCGCACTGCCCGCACGCTGGTGCAGGCCGTCCACATTCTGCGTGACCAGGGTCATGCGGTCGGGGTGGCAGGCTTGCCACTGGGCCAGCGCCACATGGCCCGCATTGGGCAGCACCTGGCTGATGAGCTGGCGGCGGTACTGGTACCAGTCCCATACCCGCTGCGGATGGGCCAGAAAGCCCGCCTCGCTGGCCATCTCCTCGGGGCTGAACTGCGCCCAATAGCCCGTCTGCGCATCGCGAAACGTCGGCACCCCGGATTCCGCACTGGCGCCAGCCCCCGTCAACACCAGCACATGCCGTGCTTCCTGCAAGCGCTGTCGCAGGCTGGCAATATCTGTATCGGCGATGGGCGGGGCTGCCGGGGCATGCAAGGAATCAAGGGACATATAAAAAGCTGTGAAAACCAAGCGCACAGCATAAGGCAGGGCCCAAGCGCTGCCGCCCCACTCCAGCATCCTGGGTGAAAGCAAGGCCTCGGTTAATTACATTCAGACACCGTCCTAGCCATTTGCTGATGGACAGGGCCGCAGGGCAGAGCCCAGAATGTCTGACCCACGACCAGGAGAGAACGATGCAATTCATCCCCTATCTCAATTTTGACGGCCAATGCGCCCAAGCCATGGCGTTCTACGCGCAGCTGTTTGGCGGCCAGATGGTGCAACAGATGCGCTTTGCCGACATGCCCGCCAGCGAGGGCATGCCACCCCTGCCGCCCGAGGCACAGGCCCGTCTGATGCATGCCCACCTGCAAGTGGGCAGCCAGGCCATCATGGCCTCGGACACCCTGCCCGCCATGCCTGGCGCCAGCACTGATACCTGTGGCGGCGGCTACCTCAAGCCCCAGGGCCTGTGGGTGTCCATCGGTGTGGATTCTGCCGACGAGGGTGCGCGGGTGTTTGCAGGCTTGGCCGAAGGCGGCCAGGTGAGCATGCCCTTTGCCGCGACCTTCTGGTCCCCCGGCTTTGGCATGGTGACCGACCGCTTTGCCATCCCCTGGATGGTGAATGTCCAGACACCGCAACCCCATGCCTGAGCCCACCATGTCTGTCCAAGCCCATCCCCAGGATCTCGTGCTCAGCCGCCTGATCAACGCCCCCGCCGCCACCCTTTACCGCTGCTGGACCGAACCTGCCCTGCTCCAGCAGTGGTTTGTGCCCAAGCCCTGGACGATTGCCAGCGCCGACGTGGATGTGCGCGTCGGCGGTGGCAGCCAGATCGTGATGTGCGACCCGCAGGGCAACCAGTACCCCAATGCCGGCGTGTACCTGGAAGTGGTGCCGGACCGCAGGCTGGTGTTTACCGATGCCTACACCGCAGGCTGGGTGCCCAGCGCCAAGCCGTTCATGACGGCCATCATCAACTTCGAGCCCGAAGCGGGCCAGACCCGCTACACCGCCACCGTGCGGCATTGGAGCGAAGAGACCCGCAAGCAGCATGAGGCCATGGGTTTTCACACCGGCTGGGGCGTGGCCACGGACCAGCTCGTGGCCTTGGCTGCGACCTTGTAGTTGGGCCTTCTCGCTGCCCTGTAGCGCACACCAAATATCGGCGCCGTTTGAGCGCCCAGGAGACCACCATGCCTTATGTCGATGGATTTGTACTGCCCGTACCCCGCGCCAAGCTCGATGCCTACCGGGCCATGGCCGAGGCGGCCGGCAAAGTCTGGATGGAACATGGCGCGCTGCAATACTGGGAATGCGTAGGCGACGATGTGCCTGATGGCGAAGTCACCTCGTTCCCCATGGCCGTCAAGCTCCAGGGCGATGAAGTCGCCTGCTTTTCCTGGATCGTCTACACCTCGCGCGCTGAGCGCGACCGCATCAATGCCGCGGTGATGGCCGACCCGCGCCTGGCAGACATGCAGCCAGCGAATATGCCATTTGATGCCAAACGCATGATCTTTGGCGGCTTTGTGCCTGTCGTGCAGTTGGGCGGCTGATCGCGCAGCGCTCAGGCCAGCACCCCCGCCATCTCGACACGCACCAACAAGCCCTTCAAGGCCGCGCTTTTGCGCAACTGGAGTTGGCCGCCGTAGCCCCGCACAATGTGCTGCGCAATCGCCAGGCCCAGCCCGGTGCCGGCCACCGATTCATCAAAGCGCTTGCCCCGCTCGCCTGCTGCCTGCATTTGCTCGGCCGTCATGCCGGGGCCATCATCTTCGATCTGCAGCACCAGGCCTTGGGCGGAACTGCCCTGCACCGTCAAGCGCACCTGCGAAGCGGCCCATTTGCCGGCGTTGTCGAGCAGGTTGCCCAGCAGCTCTTCCAGGTCGGCCCGCTCGCCCCGCCACCATAGCGTGGTGCCCTCGCCCAGCAAGCGCCAATCCAGGTCACTCGCCTGGTGCAGCTGGCGCATCATGGCCAGCATTTGCTGGCTGCAGGCCAGCACATCCATGGGCAGACCTGTGCCGCCGCCATGCACCAAGGTCGCATCGCTGAAGGTGCGTGCCTGGTAGCGGTCAATCAGCCGCGCCATCGCGGTGGTCTGCTGCAGCACCACGGCAGCCGGTATGGCATTGCCCGTGCCGGCATGGGCCACCAGCAAGGACAAGGGCTTTTTCAGCGCATGGTTCAGGTCCGCCGCGTGGGAGCGCGAGCGCTCCACCACCTGGGTATTGCGTGCCAGCAAGGCCGCCAGCTCCTGCTGCAAAGGCTGCAAATCTGCACCCAGCGGCAGCTGGGCGATCTGCTCGGTCGCAGGCTTTGCGCCCTCTGCGGGCTTGCCCAGACCCGCGATCACCTCGACCAGGCGCGTCAGCGGTGCCAGGCCCACACGCAGCTGCAGCCATACCAAGGCGCCGATGACCAGCAGCAACACGGCGCAGGTGGTGGCGAGAATCTGGTCAATTCTGCGCAGGCTGGCCACCAAGGGCTGCGCCGGGCCAAATACTTGCAAATACATGGGCGCAGTACCGGCGGCCAGTTGCACCGCAAAGTGCTGCACCAGCAGTGGCTCCTGCTTGGGCCCCAGCGCTTGCTGCAAGCGCTCGCTGCCCCACAAGGTAGCGGGGCTCAGCACCAGGTCCGGCTGGTCCCACAGTGAGCGCGAACGGGCCAGCACCACTGGGGTGGCGGCGGTTCGCAGTTGCGCTGGCGCCTGGCCCTGCAGCTGCCAGTACCAGCCCGAGAAGATGGCGCTGAATTCATCGCTGCCGCCTGCCGTCTCTTGCACCCGGCCGTCGGCCAGCCAGGCCAGGCGTGCATGGATGCGTTCGGACTTCTCCTCCAAGGTGCGGGACATGCTGGCCAGCAAGCTGGCGTGCACCTCGTAGCGCAGCCACCAGCCGCCCAGCACCATCACCAACAAGCTGGGCACGATGACCAAGGCGGCCATGCGCGCGGCCAGCGACCAGCGCCGCGCGGGATGGCGCCGCGCTGGATAGCGGCGGTCGGCGGCAGCAGAGCGAGACGAGACCATGGCGCTAAGGGCTCACACCGCTGCTAGCCAGGGGCATTCAAACGAAAGCCCTGCCCCCGCTCGGTCACCAGCAGATCGGACTGGCGCAGCTTGCGCCGTATGCGGCCAATCAGCACATCGAGTGTGTTGGAGTCCGGGTCCAGATCGCGGGCATAGACATGCTCGCTGATCTCGGTGCGCGAGAGCACGCGGTTGGGGTGGTGCATCAGGTAGGCCAGAATCTTGTGCTCCTGCGCCGTCAGCTGCAAACCCTGGCCGTCTTGCAAAAAACGGCCAGCGGTCACGTCGTATTCCAGGCAACCGGCGCGCAGCACCGTGGCCGCACTGCCGGCCGTGCGGCGCAGCATGGCACGCAGGCGCAACACCACCTCATCGAGCATGAAGGGCTTGGTCAGGTAGTCGTCTGCACCGGCACCAAAACCCGCGACCTTGTCGCTCCAGCGGTTGCGGGCCGTCAAAATCAGCACCGGCCAATGGCAGCCGGCCTCGCGCCAGTCGCGCAGCACCGTCAGGCCATCGCGCTGGGGCAGGCCCAGATCCAGCACCGCCGCGTCGTACGGCTCGGTGCTGCCAGCAAACGAGGCCGCATCGCCATCGGCCTCCACATCGACAGAAAAGCCGGCAGCTGCGAGTGCCTGCTGAATTTGCGCTGCCAGTTCGGCATCGTCTTCGACCACCAAAATTCGCATCGGCGCTCAATCCTCCACTTTTTGTTTAAGCACCTGCAGACTGCGTGCATCCACTTTCAGCGCCAAGGTGCTGCCATTGCCCTGCAGCAACTCGATTTCATAGTAAGAAGCCTGCGTGTCGTCGTGCTCCAGCTCCACCTCCAGCACCAGGCCTGGAAAGCGCGGTGCCAGCGCCTGCAAGAGTTCATCGACCCGCTTGAGCGGCGCAGGGTTACGGGGTTTGGCCTGGGCCGACGGCAGCACCTGGCCGGTCGCGGCATCCATGACCAGCTTGCGGTAGCCCTGCTGGTCGGCACTGAGCTTGATCTCATAGACGCCACGGCCCTGGCTGTCGCGCTCAAACTCCACATCGGTGATACGGCTGGCGTGTTGCTGCGCCACCTTGGCCAGGTACTGGGCCAGCTCCAGCATGCCCAGCGCCTGCGAGCGGTCCTTGGCAACGCGTTGCACCGTCTGGCCGCTGGCCGCATCAATCAGCAGCTCTTGCTTGAGGCCCTGGTTGTCCACCAGTTTGATCTCGTAGCGCAGCTCGCCCTTGGGGCCACGCTTGGTCTCCACATCCACCACCCGCCCGGCATGGGCCGCAGCGACTTCGGCCAGGATGGCAGACAAGGGCTTGTACTGGCCGGTAGCAACAGCGGCGCGCACCGCATCGTGCTCGGCCGCCTGGCTGGCGCTGCCCAGCAGCAGCCCCCCGGCCAGGAGGCATGCTGCGATGCGAGGAAACCGACATTGAACTTGCGCCATGGCAGGCATTATGACAAGCGCGGTTAAACGCAGCATGAACGATCACTTCACAGTACGTTTAGCCCAGGTTTTCCATACTTCAATCCATGACGAATCAGCCATCCGCTGGTTTGCATGCCACAACACACAAGGGATTGAACCATGAAGAAAACCACCATCGCCTGGATCCTGGGTGCCGCCGGCTTGGCCGCCAGCCTGCCATTTGCCGCACAGGCCTACAACGCCCAGGAAGTGCTCAACAGCATCACCGCCAGCGGCCTGGTTGCCCCGCAGGACCTGGAAAAGCAATACGGCTACTGGACGGCCAAGGCCACCCAGCAAGATGGCAACCGCGCCTATGTGCTGGTCAGCGATGCCGATGGCAGCCTGGTGGCGTTGCGCAAGGCCGAGCTGGGCACCACCTACCCCGGTGCCAGCCAGGTCGCTGCCAAGCTGCAGTCGCTGGGTTATGGCCAGATCAAGGAAGTGGAGTTTGACGACGGTTTCTGGGAAGCCAAGGTGCGCGGCGCCAACGGCGTCAAGCAAAAGCTGGTGCTGCACCCGGTGAGCCTGGAGCTGCTGTCCCAGCCCGGCCAGCCCAGCCCCACCCCAGGTGCCGGCGCAGGCAGCGCTATTTTGAGCGCCGCGCAAATCCAGCAACTGCTGGCCCAAGCCGGCTACAGCCATGTGCGCGATCTGGAACTGGACGACGGCATCTGGGAGGCCGATGCCATCAATGCCCAGGGCTTTCGCGTCGAGCTGAAGATCCACCCTGAAACCGGCGTGGTGCTGCACGAGAAGCTGGACGACTAAGTCCCCCACCGGGCCGGGCACTGAGGCCTGATCAAAAAACAAAAGGCTGAGCCCCAAGGGGTTCAGCCTTTTTTTTGGTGTAGCCAAGTGTGGCCAATCGCCATTGCCATTGGCAGGCAACGCCTGCCCAATGCCTTAAGCCGCCTTCGGGGGCGTGCGCTGGCGCAGGGCCTCATACAGGCACACGCCGCTGGCCACCGACACATTGAGGCTGGAGACCGCCCCCATCATCGGGATGCCGATCAGCTCGTCACAGGTCTTGCGGGTGAGCTGGCGCATGCCATCGCCTTCGGCGCCCAGCACCAGGGCCACGGGGCCCTTCAGGTCGACCTGGTACACCGTGTTGGGGGCATCGTCGCTGGTGCCGATGATCCAGACATTGCGGGCCTTGAGCTCTTTCAAGGTCCGCGCCAGGTTGGTGACCATGAAATACGGCACTGTCTCGGCCGCACCACTGGCCACCTTAGCCACGGTGGCATTGATGCCGACCGCGTGGTCCTTGGGCGCAATCACCGCATGGGCACCAGCGCCATCGGCCACGCGCAGGCAGGCGCCCAGGTTGTGGGGGTCGGTCACCCCGTCAAGCACCAGCAGCAAGGGCGATGCAACGCCCGCTTCTTCCAGGTCGTCGAGCAGCTCGTCCAAGGTGCGGGTGTCCCTGATCTCTTCGACCCGGGCGGCCACGCCTTGGTGGCCGTGCGAGCCTGCCAACTTGGCGATGCGCGGTGCATCTGCTTCAATCAGGCGCACGCCCGCTTCTTTGGCGCGCTCCAGAAACTGGCGCATGCGCGCGTCGCGGCGCGTGGTCTCGAAATAGACTTCGATGATCGATTTGGGCGCAGTCTTCATGCGCACACCAACGGCATGGAAGCCGAACAACACTTTGGGGGATGACATAGGCCAGCATTATCGCCGCTTGCCCATACCCCAGGGGCGCCAGGGCCCAGCCGCTGCAGCGCCGGCCTGGCGGATGGGTGCAGCCGGCCGATACCGATGGCAGGGACCGGCCCATAAAAAAAGCGGCCAGTTCAAGCTGGCCGCGTTGCTGCATCTGCGCCGATTTATCGGCTGCCAAAGCGGCCACGGCAACCGCGCGTTACCCAGATGCGCCGGGCGCGTTCATCATAGCCCCAGGTGTAGCCTTCGCGGCAGGTATCGCTGGACAGCTGCTCGAGCAAGACAGGGTAGCCCCAGCGCGGGTTCCAGTCGCAGCTGTTGTCACGCCGGTCGTCGCTGCTGCAGGTCAGCTCACGCCCTTGCCCATAGCCCGGGTTGGGGCGGCCACCGCCATAGCCCCCACCGATGGCAAAATCAGCGCGGCAACCACGGCTGACCCAGACCATATCGCTGCGCTGGCCCCAGTTGCGCCCTTCTTCACAGCGGGTGTCGGAGAGCTGGCGTGCGATCTCGACCCGCGCGCCACGCGGAATGGCGCATTCGCGCATGCGGCCGTCGTTGCTTTCGCAGCGCACCAGCTGGTTGCTGCCGCCGCCTCCGCCACCGCCTCGGCTGTCCGTAAAGCGGGCACGGCAACCATCGGTCACCCAGACCACGCCGCCGCCCCGGTGTCCCCAGCTGCGGCCTTCCACGCAGGAAGCGCTCGACAAGGTCTGGCTCACCACCGGATCGCGGAACGGCGTGCGGCACTCGCGGGTGCGCCCGTCCTGGCTCTCACAGCTCACCTCACCGCCACGCCCATACTGGGCCTGCGCCGCAGGGGCGATAGCGGCCAAAGCCAGTGCCAAAGCGCCCAAGGCAGCGCTGCTCCATGTTGTGTTCAGCATTCATCTCTCCTCGTTGTAGTCCTCGATGGGGGCCAAGGTTAACCCGAAATCGCCGCCGATTTTGTAAGTAAAACCAGCAAAAAGGCGATCCGCAGCCCGCCTTGTTCTGTCGCAACGGCACGAAGGCGGGAGAGGCGCTGCACAAGCCCCGCCCAAGGAGATGGACGCGCAACGGGATGCGCGAAGCGATGGCTGCCGTGCAGACACAAAAAAGCCTCCTGCAGTGCAGGAGGCTTGTTGGTGCGTCTGACGCGGCGGCTCTAACGCGGTGGAAGCTCGGTCAAACCCGTTCGGCCACCCAGGCCTGAACACCCGCCAGCGCCTGGGCCAGGCCTGCGGGGTTGGTGCCGCCGGCCATCGCCATGTCCGGCTTGCCGCCGCCCTTGCCGCCCACTTGCTGGGCCACAAAGTTCACCAGATCACCGGCCTTGACTTTGCCGATGCTGTCCTTGGTCACGCCTGCGGCCAGTTGCACCTTGTCGCCGTCTACCGCCGCCAGCACGATGGCAGCGGTGCCCAGCTTGTCCTTGAGCTTGTCCATGGTGTCGCGCAATGCCTTGGCATCGGCGCCATCCAAGGTGGCAGCCAGCACCTTGATGCCCTTGACGTCCACCGCCTGGCCGGCCAGCTCGTCGCCCTGGTTGGAGGCGAGCTTGCCCTTGAGCTGGGCAAGTTCCTTCTCCAGCGCCTTGATCTGGTCGAGCGCGCCACCGATGCGGTGGTTGAGCTCGGCCACCGGGGCCTTCAAGGTCGCGGCAGCTTCGTCCACCGCCGATTCCAGCGTTTGCAGGTAAGCCAAGGCGTTCTCGCCCGTTACCGCTTCGATACGGCGCACGCCAGCGGCCACGCCGCCTTCGGCCACGACCTTGAACAGGCCGATATCACCGGTGCGCTGCACGTGGGTGCCGCCGCACAGCTCACGGCTGGTGCCGATGTCCAGCACGCGCACGGTCTCGCCGTACTTTTCGCCAAACAGCATCATCGCGCCGGTCTTTTGCGCGCTCTCGATGTCCATCACGCGCGCGCCGGTTTCGGTGTTCGCCAGGATCTCGGCATTCACGCGCTTTTCGATCTCGCGCTTTTGTGCATCGGTCACGGCGCTGTTGTGCGCAAAGTCAAAACGGGTGCGCTCGGCATTGACCAGGCTGCCCTTTTGCTGCACATGGTCGCCCAGCACTTCACGCAGCGCCTTGTGCATGAGATGGGTGACCGAGTGGTTGCGCATGGTGGCGGCGCGCAAGGCGGTATCCACCTCGGCCTGCACCGCGTCGCCCACCTTCAGGCTACCTGCGGCCAGCTGACCATGGTGGCCAAACACATCGGCCTTGATCTTCAAAGTGTCTTCGACGACAAAGCGATTGGCTCCCGCCGAGATCACACCTTGGTCGCCCACCTGGCCGCCCGATTCAGCATAGAACGGCGTGGTATCCAGCACCACCACACCCGTCTGGCCTGCGTTGATCGCGTTGACGCTGGTGCCATCGACATACAGCGCCACAACCTTGGCCGCTTCGCTCAGCTGCGTGTAGCCCGTGAATGCATTGGCTGCGCCGGTGTATTCCAGTGCCCGGTCCATCTTGAACTTGCCTGCGGCACGGGCCTGGCTCTTTTGCTGCTCCATGGCCGCATGGAAGCCCGCCTCATCAACGCTCAGGCCGCGTTCGCGCGCCACGTCGTTGGACAGGTCGAGTGGGAAGCCATAGGTATCGTGCAGCTTGAAGGCCACATCGCCAGGCAGCACCTGGGCACCACCGGCCAGCGCGCTGTCTAGGATTTCCATGCCGTTGGCGAGGGTCTCGAAGAAGCGCTCTTCCTCGACCTTCAGCACCTCGGTGATACGCGCTTCTTGCTCGCGGATCTTGGGGTAGGCATCGCCCATCACGGCGACCAGGTCCTTGACCAGCTTGTGGAAGAAAGGCGTCTTCTGGCCCAGCTTGTAGCCGTGGCGGATCGCGCGGCGGATGATGCGGCGCTGCACATAGCCGCGTCCTTCGTTAGACGGGATCACGCCATCAGCCACCAGGAAGGCGGTGGCGCGGATGTGGTCGGCAATCACCTTGAGCGAGGGGGTCTCCAGGTCTTCGATATGCGTCTCGCGCGCAGCGCCCTTGATGAGGGCCTGGAACAGGTCGATCTCGTAGTTGCTGTGCACATGCTGCAAGATGGCAGCCAGGCGCTCCAGGCCCATGCCGGTATCGACGCAAGGCGCTGGCAGTGGTTTGACCGAGCCGTCTTCGGCCATGTCGAACTGCATGAACACGTTGTTCCAGATTTCGATGAAGCGGTCACCGTCTTCATCGGGCGAGCCCGGAGGGCCGCCAGCAATGTGGGGGCCGTGGTCGTAGAAGATTTCGGAGCAAGGGCCGCATGGGCCGGTGTCGGCCATCATCCAGAAGTTGTCGCTCTTGTAGCGGCCGCCCTTGTTGTCGCCAATGCGGATCACACGCTCAGGCGGCAGACCGATTTCCTTGGTCCAGATGTCGTAGGCCTCGTCGTCTTCTTCATAGACGGTGGCCAGCAATTTCTCGGCCGGCAGCTTGTAGACCTCGGTCAACAGCTCCCAGGCCCACTTGAGCGATTCGCGCTTGAAGTAGTCACCGAACGACCAGTTGCCCAGCATCTCGAAAAAGGTGTGGTGGCGCGCGGTGTAGCCCACGTTTTCCAGGTCATTGTGCTTGCCACCGGCTCGCAGACAGGTCTGCACACTCGTCGCGCGGGTGTAGGGGCGCTTGTCGGTACCCAGGAACACATCCTTGAACTGCACCATGCCGGAGTTGGTGAACATCAGCGTCGGATCATTGCCCGGCACCAGCGGGCTGGACGGAACAATGGTGTGCCCCTTGGACGCAAAAAAGTCCAAAAAGGTCTTGCGGATCTCAGCGACGGAAAAAGTGGGTGTACTCATGGTGTGCAGCAGTGGTGGCGCCTGCCCGGCTTCCCCTGAAGCGGTGCGGGCGCGAATCTTCCATTATAGGGTTTGGTCTTTACCAGCGGGGCCGGGCCACCAGGCCCTGGCTGCTGGCTTACTGGGGCACAGGCAGTGGCGCGGCCTTGCGCTTGCCTTCTTGCTCCTTCATGCGCTTGTCATGGGCCTCCAGCTTGCGCTGTGCGGCTTCCTGCTTGGCATCGTATTCCTCTTGGGCCTCGCTGATGCTGTCAGCGCGCTCTTGGTTGTGGCGCTGCTGGGTGCGCTGCTTGCTGTCCACCTTGCCGGCCTGGCTGCTGGCACGGCGGGCGGCATCTTGCTCGCGGCGCTGCTGCTGCTCGGCAATGCTCTCGGCGTTGCGCTTGGGGCCTTGGCTGCTGCGCTGGGCAGCCTGCTCGTTGTGCTCCTTCTGGCGCTGCTCCAGATCGGGCTGGCTCAAGGCGCCGCCATCGAGCGGCGGGTGCTTGCGCTCAAAATCATTTTGCTTGTTCGCTCTGGCATCGCGCTGGTTGGCGGTTTTCTCATCCCGCTCTTTGGCATTGATGGCCAACTCGCGTTGGCGCAGCGCGCGCTCTTCGGTGTTGTACTGGCGGCGCACTTTCTGCAGGCAGTCCGTCACGGCAAAGTGCTGATAGCAGATTTTTTCATTGTTGGCCAGGCGCGCTTCGCTGTCCTTGCGCTCCAGCGCAATTTGCGCGCGTGCCTGGGTGCGCTCTTGCGCATTCGAGGCCTGGCCCGTGGCGGCCTGGGCCAGGCTGCTGGTGACCAGCAGCAGCACCAGGGTCAGCGTGTTCAAACGAGGCATAGATCCCTCTTCTCTTAAGTCAGCGCGGTATCGACCACGCGTCGCTCCAGCGACAAATACTCCTGCGACTGCATCTCGTTGAGGCGCGAGACCGTGCGCGGGAATTCATGGGCCAGCGGCCCTTCGGTGTAGAGCTGCTCGGGCGGCACGGCGGCCGACAAAATCAGCTTCACGCGGCGGTCATAGAGCACGTCGACCAGCCAGGTAAAGCGGCGCGCGGGCGAGGCCATGTTGACAAACATCTGCGGCACATTGGACAGCAGCACGGTGTGGAACTGGGTGGCCAGCTCCAGGTAGTCGTTTTGCGAGCGTGGGTTGACGCACAACTCATGAAAATCAAACCAGATCACGCCCCCTGCGCGGCGGCGCGGCTTGAGCTCGCGCGACTCGATCTTGAACACCGGTTTTTCATCGGGCACCTCGGCGAGTTTCGCAAAGGTCAGCTCCATCGCAGCATCGGCCTCGGGGCCCAGGGGGCAATGGTAGAGCTGGGCCAGCTCCAGCGCACGGCGGCGGTAGTCGGTGCCGTTGTCGACGTTGATCACGTCCATGCGCGCATTGAGCAGGTCAATGGCCGGCAGGATGCGGTCGCGGTGCAGGCCATCGGGGTAGAGGCCATCGGGCGTGAAATTGGAGGTGGTGACAAAGCCCACGCCGTTGTTGAACAAGGCCAGCAGCAGGCGGTAGAGGATCATCGCATCGGTGATGTCCGCCACATGGAACTCGTCAAAGCAGATGAGCTTGTACTTCTTGGCGATCTTGGCGCCCAGCACGTCGAGCGGGTCCTGCGTGCCCTTGAGCAAGGTCAGCTCGCGCTGCACCTCGCGCATGAACTCATGGAAATGCAGGCGCACCTTGCGGCGCAGCGGCACGGCGTTGAAAAAGCAATCCATGATGAAGCTCTTGCCGCGCCCCACCCCGCCATACATGTACACCCCGCGTGGAATGTCGGGGTGGTTGATCAGCTTCTTGAGCGGGTTGGAGCGCTTGTTCTTGTACTGCTCCCACTCATCAGCACAGCGCTGCAAGGCGTCCACTGCACGCATCTGCGCGGGATCACTCTGAAAACCCTTGGCCTTGAGTTCGGCCTCGTATGCATCTCTTACCGCTGTACCCATGGGTGTCTCAATCTCTCGTTGCTATAAGAACCTGTTTACGGTCTTCTAAATGACATAGCCTCTGGCGCAGAACCAATCTGCACCAGAGGCTATTTTCGCCTAAAACTTCAGGATCAGAAGTTCAGGGTGCGCTTGTCCACGGCCAGGGCCGCTTCCTTAGTCGCTTCCGACAGCGACGGGTGGGCGTGGCAGATACGGGCGATGTCTTCGCTCGATGCCTTGAACTCCATGGCCACCACGGCTTCGGAGATCAGCTCCGAGACCATCGGGCCGACCATGTGCACGCCCAGGATTTCGTCGGTCGTGGCATCGGCCAGGAACTTGACCATACCGGTGGTATCGCCCAGCGCACGTGCGCGGCCATTGGCCAGGAACGGGAAGGTGCCGGCCTTGTAAGCCACGCCATCGGCCTTGAGCTGCTGCTCGGTACGGCCCACCCATGCGATCTCGGGGCTGGTGTAGATCACCCATGGGATGGTGCCAAAGTTCACATGGCCGTGTTGGCCGGCAATGCGCTCGGCCACGGCAACGCCCTCTTCCTCGGCCTTGTGGGCCAGCATCGGGCCACGCACCACATCGCCCACCGCCCACACGCCAGGCAGGTTGGTCTTGCAGTTCTCGTCCACCACGATGGCGCCACGCTCGTCCAGGGCCAGGCCCACGGCTTCGGGGTTCAGGCCGATGGTGTTGGCCACGCGGCCGATGGACACGATCAGGCGGTCCACATCCAGTTGCTGGGCTTCGCCCTTGGCATTGGTGTAGCTGATCTGCACGCCCTTCTTGTCGGCCTTGATCTCGCCAACCTTCACACCCAGCTCGATCTTCAGACCTTGCTTGTCGAAGGATTTCTTGGCTTCCTTGGCAATTTGCTCATCAATGGCAGGCAGGAACTTGTCCATGCCTTCGAGCACCGTCACTTCGGTGCCCAGACGGCGCCAGACCGAACCCATTTCCAGGCCGATCACGCCAGCGCCGATCAGGGCCAGCTTCTTGGGCGTAGCGCCCAGGCGCAGAGCGCCGTCGTTCGACAAAATCTTGTCTTCGTCGAAAGGCACGCCAGGCAGTGCGCGGGCATTGGAGCCGGTGGCCACAATGATCTGCTTGCCGGTGATGGACTCTTCGTCCTTGCCAGCGACCTTGATTTCGTAGCCGCCATCAGCGGCCTTCACGAAGGAGCCACGGCCGTGGAAGAAGGTGATCTTGTTCTTCTTGAACAGGTACTGGATGCCGTCGTTGTTCTGCTTGACGACGGTGTCCTTGCGGGCAATCATCTTGGCCACATCCATGCTCACCTTGCCGGTGGAGATGCCGTGGTCGGCAAAGTGCAGGTTGGCATGCTCGAAATGCTCGGACGACTGCAGCAGTGCCTTGGAGGGAATGCAACCCACGTTGGTGCAGGTGCCGCCCAGTGCGGGGCCGCCAGCAGCGTTCTTCCACTCGTCGATACATGCCACTTGCATGCCCAGCTGGGCTGCACGGATGGCAGCCACATAGCCGCCGGGGCCGCCGCCGATCACGACGACATCAAATTGCTTGCTCATGATTAATCCAATGGTGTTAGTTCAAAACTGCCCTGGTGCAATGCCACACCGAAGAGGCCCGTTTTGGTGGTCAGTTGTTCGTCGTTCTGCCGGCCGAACGACAAGGTGGTACCGGGGTGCGTGCGGCAGACGAACATGAAGGAGCCGGACTCCAGGCATGCGATCTGGCCGCCAGCGCGCATCGCTGCCCAGCCCATCTCTTCATAGCCTTGGGCCTTGAAGGGGATGAGCGGCAGCGGCGCGCCCGGCTCGCCGACAAACGAAATGGCCCATTGCGGGCCATTGCCGTCCGCCTTCGCACCCGGCACCTGCTTGGCAGAGGTGATGGGGCGGATGCGAACCTGTGCCGGAGCCGGCAGGCCACGGCGCGCAGCTTGCGTGCCTGCGGCCCACTGGAAGCGGTAGTTCCCGCTCCAGCTTTGCGCTGCCACATCCTGCGCTGCAGGACGGGGCATGGTGCCGCAGGCGCCCAGCACAAGTGCGGACGCTGCAGCCACCAAAACGCGTAGCATCACTGCCGGGCGACCCGATTACAGGTCGAACAGCAGACGCGATGGATCTTCCAGCGCATCCTTCATCGCCACCAGGCCCAGCACGGCTTCGCGGCCGTCGATGATGCGGTGGTCATAGGACATCGCGAAGTAGTTCATCGGACGCACCACCACTTGGCCGTTTTCAACCACGGCGCGGTCCTTGGTGGCGTGAACGCCCAGGATGGCCGATTGTGGTGGGTTGATGATGGGGGTAGACATCATCGAGCCGAAGGTGCCACCGTTGGAGATGGAGAAGGTGCCGCCGGTCATGTCTTCGATGCCCAGCTTGCCGTCCGCCGCCTTCTTGCCGAATTCGGCAATCTTCTTTTCGATGTCGGCGAAGCTCATCTGGTCTGCATTGCGCAGGATGGGCACCACCAGACCGCGTGGCGAGCCCACGGCGATACCGATGTCGAAGTAACCGTGGTAGATGATGTCGGTGCCATCGACCGAGGCGTTCAGCACGGGGTACTTCTTCAAGGCATGCACTGCTGCCTTCACGAAGAAGGACATGAAGCCGAGCTTGACGCCGTGTTCTTTGGTGAAGTCGTCCTGGAACTTCTTGCGCAGGGCCATCACCGGCGCCATGTTCACTTCGTTGAACGTGGTCAGGATCGCGTTGGTCGACTGCGATTGCAGCAGACGCTCGGCGATACGGGCACGCAGACGGCTCATCGGCACGCGCTGCTCTGGGCGCTCACCCAGGTCTTGGGCAGCGGCGGGCGATGCCACCTGGGGCAGCGACTTGGTCGGTGCACCGGTAGGAATCACCGCAGCGGTGGACTTGACGCCACCAGCCACAGCAGCCAGCACATCACCCTTGGTGACGCGGCCGTCCTTGCCGGAGCCGGCCACAGCGCCGACTGCCAGGTTGTTGTCCGCCAGCAGCTTGGCAGCAGCGGGCATGGCCACATCGCCCTTGTTACCACCGGCAGCTGCGGGTGCAGCAGCCGGGGCAGGAGCGGCAGCGGCTGGTGCAGCTGCTGCGGCAGCAGGGGCTGCAGCGGCGCCGGCCACGGCTTCGGTGTCGATCTTGGCGATCAGCTGGTCAGCGATCACGGTGGCGCCGTCGCCTTGCACGATCTCGGTCAGCACGCCAGCGGCGGGCGCAGGCACTTCGAGCACGACCTTGTCGGTTTCGATCTCGATCAGGATTTCGTCGACTGCAACAGCTTCACCGGCCTTCTTCTTCCAGGTGAGCATGGTGGCTTCAGCGACCGACTCGGACAGCTGCGGGACTTTGACTTCTACGATTGCCATAACAATTCTTTCTGTATTCGTTAAATACTGAGGTCGTGCTTACTTGGTCAGCACAAAGCCTTTGAGCTTGCCGAATGCGCCTTCGACCAGCGCCTTTTGCTGCTCTTGGTGCAGGTGCGAGTAGCCCACCGCAGGCGATGCCGAAGGAGCACGGCCGGAGTAACCCAGCTTCTGGCCATCGAGCATGTTCTCGTGGATGTAGTGCTGCACAAAGAACCAGGCACCCTGGTTTTGCGGCTCGTCCTGGCACCACACGATGTCCTTGGCGTTGCTGTACTTCTTGAGTTCAGCAGCAAAGGCCTTGTGCGGGAAGGGATAGAGCTGCTCGACACGGATGATGGCCACGTCGGTGCTGCCTTCTTCGGTGCGCTTCTTGACCAGGTCGTAGTAGACCTTGCCCGAACAGGCAATCACGCGCTTGACCTTGTCGGCAGCGGCAACAATCGCCTCGTTGCGCTCGCCAATCACGGTCTGGAAGCCACCGGAGGTGAATTCCGACACGGGCGAGGTGGCGTCCTTGTTACGCAGCAGCGACTTGGGCGTCATGATGATCAGCGGCTTGCGCAGCGGACGCACCATCTGGCGACGCAGCAAATGGAAGATCTGCGCAGCCGTGGTCGGCTGGGTCACTTGCATGTTCTGGTCGGCCGACAGCTGCATGAAACGCTCCAGACGTGCCGAGCTGTGCTCAGGGCCCTGGCCTTCGTAGCCGTGTGGCAGCATCAAGGTCAGGCCATTGACACGGCCCCACTTGACTTCACCGGAGGCGATGAACTGGTCGATCACCACCTGCGCGCCGTTGGCAAAGTCGCCGAACTGCGCTTCCCAGATCACCAGGGTGTTGGGATCGTTGGAGGCGTAGCCGTATTCGAAGCCCAGCACCGCCTCTTCCGACAGGATGGAGTCGATGACGGTGAACGGTGCCTGGTTGTCGGCCACGTTCTGCAACGGGATATAGGTGCCCTCGTCCCACTTCTCACGCTTTTGGTCGTGCACGACCGAGTGGCGGTGGGTGAAGGTGCCGCGGCCGCTGTCTTCGCCCGACAGACGGATCGGGTAACCGGAGGCCACCAGCGAGGCGTAGGCCATGGTCTCACCCATGCCCCAGTCCACGTTGATGTCACCACGGCCCATGGCTGCGCGGTCGTCATAGACCTTCTTGACCAGCTGGTGCGGGTTGACCGAGTCCGGCAGGGTCGTGACGCGCTCGGCCAGACGCTTCCACTCGGCCACGGGGATGGCGGTGTCGGCGCTGTCGGTCCACTTCTTGTTGAGGAAGGGGCTCCAGTCCACGGCGTACTGGCTCTTGAAGTTGGTCAGCACCGGATCGACCGTGTGCTTGCCCGCATCCATCGCAGCGCGGTAGGCCTTGACCATGTCATCGCCCAAGGTCTCGCCCAGGCCTTGCGTGGCCAGCTTGTCGGCGTAGAGCTTGCGGGTGCCAGGGTGCTGGGCAATCTTCTTGTACATCAGCGGCTGGGTCAGTGCAGGGGTGTCCTGCTCGTTGTGACCGAGCTTGCGGTAGCAGATGATGTCCACCACGATGTCTTTGGAGAATTCCATGCGGAAATCCAAAGCCATCTGCATGGCCAAGGCCACCGCTTCGGGATCATCACCGTTGACGTGCAGCACCGGCGAATCGATCATCTTGACGATGTCGGTGCAATACGTGGTCGAGCGCAGATCGCGAGGATCGGAGGTCGTGAAACCAATCTGGTTGTTGATGATGATGTGCACCGTGCCGCCCGTGGTGTAGCCACGGGTTTCGGACAGGGCCAGCGTTTCCTGGTTCACGCCCTGGCCGGCAAAGGCCGCATCACCGTGCACCAGCACGGGCAGCACTTGCTTGCCTTGGGGGTCGTTGCGGCGGTCCATGCGCGAGCGCACCGAGCCTTCGACCACAGGGTTGACGATTTCCAGGTGCGAGGGGTTGAAGGCCAGCGACAAGTGCACGGGGCCGCCAATGGTCGACACATCGGAGCTGAAGCCCTGGTGGTACTTCACGTCACCGGCCGTGAGCTCTTCAGGGGCGGTGTGGTCGAACTCGGCAAACAGGTCCTTGGGCATCTTGCCCAGGGTGTTGACCAGCACGTTCAGACGGCCACGGTGGGCCATGCCGATCACGATTTCCTGCACGCCGGTCACGCCAGCGGCATTGATCAGCTGGTCCATCGCGACGATAAAGGACTCGCCACCTTCCAGCGAGAAACGCTTTTGGCCCACATACTTGGTATGCAGGAAGCGCTCCAGGCCTTCGGCTGCCGTCAGGCGATCGAGGATGCGCTTTTTCTGGTCGGCGTTGTAGGCGGGCTTGCTGCGGATGGTTTCGAGCTTTTGTTGCCACCAGCGCTTTTGGTTCTGCTCGGCGGTGTACATGTACTCGGCGCCCAGGGTGCCGCAGTAGGTTTCGCGCAGCGCGTTCAGCAGCTCACGCAGCGGCATGGATTCCTTGCCGAAGAACGTGTTGCTGGTGTTGAACACGGTTTCCTGGTCCGCATCCGCGAAGCCGTAGAAAGCCGGATCCAGCTCTGGAATCTCAGGGCGCTCTTGGCGCTTCAAGGGATCGAGATCCGCCCAGCGTGCGCCGACATTGCGGTACGCAGCAATCAGCTGCTGCACAGCGGTGCGCTTGCGACCCAGTTCAGAATCAGCACCAGAGGCTACAACAACCTTGGTACCACCTTGCTTGGCACGCTCGGCAAAAGCGTTGACGACCGGGAGATGAGGGACATCTTTGGCGTTGCTGCCGTCCAGTGCGGGGACGTTTTGCAGTGCATCAAAGTAAGCGCGCCAGGTGTCTGGTACGCTGCCTGGGTTATCCAGATAGTTCTCATACATCTCTTCGACATAGGGGGCATTGCCGCCGAAGAGATAGGTGTTGCCTTGGTAGGCTTGATACACAGAATTCGTATCGCTCATTTTCTCCGCTGACCTCCGCTTTCCTCTGGAAAGCATTAGCTGGTGCATATAAACAACCTTCCGCGACACGGCTGAACCGATTGGCGGATGCGACTGTGGCTGGGAAGGGCCGATCAACCGGTATTGTGCCACTTCCGCCTGTTGTTGTCCTTGGATGGCCCCGTGGCTTGCGGCGTGGGATTGGGATGACGCTGGTTTGGGCCAGACTCAGATACATTTGCGCTATCCAATCACACCCTTGCGCGCGATGTTCAACAACCACCCTCTTCACGACAAAGCATTCATCTTGCTGCTAATAGGCGTCACCATTGCCTTTTTTGCCGTGCTTTTCCCCTTCCAGGGGGCCGTTTTCTGGGCGGTGATCTTCGCTGTTGTGTTTACGCCTCTACACAAAAAAATCCTGGTCCGCCTCCCCAAATACCCGACTATTGCGGCCTTGATTACCCTGATCCTCTGTCTGGTGCTGGTGATCCTGCCGCTGATCCTGCTGTCCATTTCGCTGGCCAAGGAAGCGGCCACCATCTACGAGAGCGTGCACTCGGGCGAGATGAACTTCGGCCAGTACTTCCAGCAGATCTATAACGCCATGCCCCAATGGGTGCTGGACCTGCTGACACGCTTCAACCTGAACGACCCCAAGGTGATCCAGGAGAAGATCTCCGGCATCTCGGTGCAGGCCAGCCAGTATGTGGCGACCAAGGTGCTGGCCATTGGCCAGAACACCATGGGCTTTCTGGTGAGCTTCTGCATCATGCTCTACCTGCTGTTCTTCTTCTTGCGTGATGGCAAGACCTTGATTCGCAAGATTCTGGCCGCCACCCCGCTGGACGATGCCCACAAGCGCAAGCTCGGCGCCAAGTTCATCACCGTGGTGCGCGCCACCGTCAAGGGCAACCTGGCAGTCGCTGCCACCCAGGGCGCCTTGGGCGGCATCATTTTCTGGATTCTGGGTATCGAGGCCTCGCTGCTCTGGGGCGTGGTGATGGCTTTTCTGTCCTTGCTGCCCGCCGTCGGCGCCGCCATTGTCTGGGCACCGGTCGCCATTTATTACTTTGCCACCGGCTCCACCACCGAAGGCCTCATTCTTACGGGCTACGGCGCCGGCATCATGGGCATGGTCGACAACGTGCTGCGCCCACTGCTGGTGGGCAAGGACACCAAGATGCCCGACTACCTGATCCTCATCTCCACCTTGGGTGGCCTGTCGCTGTTCGGGCTGACCGGTTTCGTCATCGGCCCGCTGATTGCCGCCTTGTTCATCGCCGTTTGGGATCTTTTTGCACCGCAGGCGCACATCAGCGATGTCGCCGAGGTGGACAATAGTGCCAAGTAACCTCTTGTCTTTGGTGGGCGCGCTGCGCCCGCCCTTCTACTCTGCGCCCCTAACCCATGCCCGCACGCGACTTTGAATCCCGCAAACAGGAGTTCCTGGATTTCTATGCGGCCCAGCTGCCCACCCTCAAGGCAGCCGCTGCTTCTTACAACGCGCTGATCCATGCGATCTTGAGCAACCTCGAAGGCGTCAACATCGCCAAGTTTGAGTGCCGGGTGAAAACGGCCGACGAATGCGTGCGCAAGTTCAAGCGCAAATACCGCAATTTTGTCGAAGACCGGGCCGAAGACTATGCCATCCAGGACTACATCACCGACCTGATCGGCGTGCGCGTGGTCTGCCTGTATGAGGACGAGCCGCCCGCCATCATGTCCCGGGTGCGCGAGTACTTCGATGTAATCGACATCACCGACAAGACCTCGCCGATGGAAGACTCGGAGTCCGAGTTCGGCTACAAGGGCATCCACATGGACCTGCGGCTCAACCAGCAGCAGGCGCAGCTGACCGAGCACCAGGCCTATGCCGATCAGGCCTTCGAGCTGCAGATCCGCACCATCATCCAGGACTCCTGGAGCGAGCTGGACCACAAGATCAAGTACAAGAAGTCGATCCCGACCAACCTCAAGCGGCGCATCAACATCCTGTCTGCGCTGTTCGAGCTGGCCGACCGCGAGTTTCTCCAGATCCGCAATGAAACCAGCCAGGCGCTGGCCTTGTCGCGGGCCGAGGAAGAGGCAGACAACCTGCTTGCCTCCGGCCTGAGCGAGACCAACGAGCCGCTCGATGCCTTCAGCTTTGTCGCCTTTGGGCACAAGCACTTTCCCGGCTACGAGTTCGATCCGCAGAAGGTGGAGTTTTTCCTCGACGAGCTGCTGCAGGACTTTGCCGTGCGCCATGCCTCCTGGCTGTTTGGCGTGGTGCAAAAGCATGTCACCGCCGTGCGGCATTACAAGGCGGATTTTCAGCACCGCTACCCGTCGAGCAGCTTCAACCCCTTCACCGTCATGCGCCACTGCCTGTACCTGGAGGACAAGCAGCGCTTTCGCAAGGCCTTGCGCAACTCGGCCCGAGAGGCCTTTGAAGAATGGCTGCAGCGCCAGCCGGCCAACAGCACCCATGACGATTGAAAACCGGTCTGGCCGGCATACGCCCGGCAGCGCAATACTTTAGCAAGACCGTCAGTCATTAGTTAAAATTAATCTCTATAACCAGGCATGTACCGCAGGCCACTTTGCAGCAGCCATGCGGGTGGCAGACGGGTTTAGCACAGGCCTGGAGGGCGCGCAAAGCCAGATTTTCAGGCCCTCCCCGTGTTTACGAGCATGCATGGCCGTGCTTTTTGACACGGGCTGCTGCTATATTGCAACGCAACATTCACGGAGTTTTGATGCTGTATCAACTGTATGAAACCCAGCGGGCCCTGATGGAGCCCTTTGCAGAATATGCCCACGCCACATCGAAGATGTTGAGCAATCCGCTGTGGCCTGTCAGCCAGACCAGCACGGCACAGCGCGCCTCTGCAGGTTTCGACCTGTTCTACCGCCTGGGCAAGGACTACGAAAAGCCCGCCTTCGGTATCAACTCCGTCGAGGCCAATGGCCATGAGATCGCCATCCATGAACGCATCGAGCTGACCAAGCCCTTTTGCGAGCTGCGCCGCTTCAAGCGCTTCTCGGACGACCAGACCAGCCTGGCGGCGATGAAGCAGCAGCCGGTGGTCCTGGTGGTGGCCCCCCTGTCGGGCCACTACGCCACCTTGCTGCGCGAAACCGTGCGCACCATGCTGACGGACCACAAGGTCTACATCACCGACTGGACCAATGCCCGTTTGGTACCGCAAAGCGAAGGCATCTTCCACCTCGATGACTACGTCAACTATGTGCAGGAGTTCATCCGCCACATCCAGGGCATCTACGGCAACTGCCATGTGGTGAGCGTCTGCCAGCCCACGGTGCCGGTGCTCGCCGCCGTCTCGCTGATGGCCAGCCGTGGCGAGAAGACCCCCTTGTCGATGACCATGATGGGCGGCCCCATCGATGCGCGCAAATCGCCCACCACGGTCAACAACCTGGCAACCACGCACGATCTGCAGTGGTTCGAGTCGAATGTGATCCACCCGGTGCCCGGCAATTTCCCCGGTGCAGGCCGCCTGGTCTACCCCGGCTTCTTGCAGCACATGGGCTTTGTCAGCATGAACCCGGACCGCCATGCGATGAGCCACTACGACTATTTCAAGGACCTGCTCAAAGGCAACGAAGACAGCGTCGAACACCACCGCAAGTTCTACGACGAGTACAACGCCGTGCTGGACATGGACGCCGCCTACTACCTGGAAACCATACAGACGGTGTTCCAGGACTTTGCGCTGGTCAAGGGCACCTGGCAGGTGCGTTCGCCTGAGGGTGAGCTGGAGCTGGTCAAACCCCAGGACATCCGCCACAGCGCGCTGCTGACGGTCGAAGGCGAGCTCGATGACATCTCCGGCTCAGGCCAGACCCAGGCGGCCCATGACCTGTGCACGGGCCTCAAGGAAGTCGACACCCGCCACTTCGAGGTCAAGGGCGCGGGTCACTATGGCATCTTCAGCGGCAAGCGCTGGCGCACCATGGTCTACCCGATGCTCAAGGATTTCATCTTGGCCAACAACCGGGTGGAAGAGCGTCCTGCCGGCAGCGTAAAATCGGCAGCTTCCAAGCAGAATACTTTGCACACGGTGTGATCGATACCCACAAAACCAGCCACCAGCCAGCCTCAGCGCTGGCTGTTTTCATTGGCACCATTGATGCGGCCTTGCCGCAGACCCAGTGCACGCGCTGCGGCTACCCCGATTGCCGCCACTACGCCCAGGCCATTGCCCAGGGCGAGGCGGCCATCAACCAGTGCCCTCCCGGCGGCCAGGAAGGCGTGCTGCGGCTGGCCGCCATCACCGGGCAGCCCGCGCTGCCGCTGAACCCCGACAACGGGCTGGAAGCCGTGCGCGTGGTCGCCCGCATCGATGAGAACTGGTGCATTGGCTGCACCCTGTGCATCAAGGCCTGCCCCACCGATGCGATTTTGGGCGCCAACAAGCGCATGCACACCATCATTGCGGATGCCTGCACCGGCTGCGAGCTGTGCCTGCCGGTCTGCCCGGTGGACTGCATCGAGCTGGACAATGCCAGTGGCGAGGCCACCGGCTGGGCCGCCTGGAGCCCGGCGCAAGCCGACGAGGCCCGGCAGCGCTACCAAAAACACCAGCAGCGCCTGGACCGCGCCTACCGCCCGAAAGACCCCAGCCCGGTGGCCCCTGCGGCCATCACCGCCCAGGCGGCCCAAGCGACCGCCGTCAGCGCTGCCGCATCGCAAAATACCGCAGCCAGCAAGGCCAAGCTGGCAGTCCCGGCCACGGCCGACAAAAAGGCAATCCTGGCCGCCATTTTGGCCAAAGCCAAACAGCAACAAGGCGGCAATCACTCGTCTTAACGGCGGGACTGCGGCTGGCGACCGCCAAAGGCCGCCAAGCCCCTACCGGGCATGACAGGACGGCACAAAAAAACCGGCGCCGCTGCACCATAATGGCTGGCTTATGAACCCCTTGCTTCAGAAACTGCAGCCCTACCCGTTTGAGCGCCTGCGCCAGTTGTTTGCCGGTGTCACGCCGCCCGCAGACAAGTCGCCCATCAGCCTGGGTATCGGTGAGCCCCGCCACCCCACCCCCGCCTTTATCGAGCAAGCGCTCTCGGGCAACCTGGCCGGCCTGGCGGTCTACCCGGCCACCGCTGGCACGCCCGCGCTGCGCGAGGCTTTTGCCGCCTGGCTGTCCACGCGCTACGGCCTGCAGGTGGATGGCCAAAAGCACACCTTGCCCGTCAACGGCAGCCGCGAGGCGCTGTTTGCCTTCACGCAGACGGTGGTGGACAGCAGCCGACCCGACCCGGTCGTGCTCTGCCCCAACCCCTTCTACCAAATCTACGAAGGCGCGGCCCTGCTCGCCGGTGCCACGCCTTACTACGTGCCCAGCATCGCCAGCAAGAACTTTGCGGTCGACTGGGCCAGCGTGCCAGAGGACATCTGGCAGCGTACGCAGCTGATCTTTGTCTGCTCGCCCGGCAACCCCACCGGCGCGGTGATGCCGCTCGACGAATGGAAGAAGCTGTTCGAGCTGTCGGACCGCTATGGCTTTGTCATTGCGTCTGACGAGTGCTACAGCGAAATCTACTTCCGCGACGAGCCGCCGCTGGGCGGCATGCAGGCAGCCGCGCAGCTGGGCCGCGGCGATTTCCGCCGCCTGGTCTCCTTCACCAGCCTGTCCAAGCGCAGCAATGTGCCCGGCCTGCGCAGCGGCTTTGTTGCCGGCGATGCCGAGCTGATCAAGGCCTTTACGCTGTACCGCACCTACCAGGGCGGCGCGATGAGCCCGCCGGTGCAGGCGGCCAGCATTGCCGCCTGGGGCGATGAGCGCCATGTCGACGACAACCGCGAGCAATACCGCCGCAAGTTTGCCGAAGTCACGCCCCTGCTGTCGGCCGTGATGGACGTGCAGCTGCCCGACGCCAGCTTCTACCTCTGGGCCGGCGTGCCCGAGCAGATGGGCTTGTCCGACACCGAGTTCGCACGCGAACTCTATGCCCAATACAATGTCACGGTTCTGCCAGGCAGCTATCTGGCCCGTGACTTCAATGGCAGCAATCCCGGCGCAGGCCGCATCCGCATGGCCTTGGTGGCACAGACCGCCGAATGCCTGGAGGCCGCTCAGCGCATTGCCCAATTCATTCAATCCTGGAAAAAAGCCTAAACCATGACGCAACAACTGCAAACCATCATCGAATCCGCCTGGGAAGCCCGCACGACCTTGTCGTCCGCCTCCGCCCCTAAAGAAATCGTCGATGCAGTCGACCATGTGATCAACGCCCTGGACCAGGGCGAGCTGCGCGTGGCCACCCGTGAAGGCGTGGGCCAGTGGACCGTGCACCAGTGGATCAAGAAGGCCGTGCTGCTGTCGTTCCGCCTCAAGGACAACGCCCTGGTGCAAGCCGGCGATCTGAACTTCTACGACAAGGTACCTACCAAGTACGCCGGCATGTCCGAAGCCGATATCGCCGCCACCGGCGTTCGCGTGGTGCCCCCTGCGGTCGCCCGCCGAGGCAGCTATGTGGCCAAGGGCGCCATCCTCATGCCTTCCTACGTCAACATCGGCGCCTATGTGGGCGAAGGCACCATGGTCGACACCTGGGCCACCGTGGGCTCCTGCGCGCAAGTGGGCAAGAACGTCCACCTGTCCGGCGGCGTCGGCCTGGGCGGCGTGCTCGAACCCCTGCAAGCCAACCCCACCATCATTGAAGACAACTGCTTCATCGGTGCCCGCTCCGAAATCGTCGAAGGCGTGATCGTCGAAGAGAACTCGGTCATCTCGATGGGCGTGTACATCAGCCAGTCCACCAAGATCTACAACCGCATGACCGGCGAAGTCAGCTACGGCCGCGTGCCTTCGGGCTCGGTGGTGGTGAGCGGCTCCATGCCCGCCAAGGACGGCAGCCACAGCCTGTACTGCGCCGTGATCGTCAAGCAAGTGACGCCCGAGACCCGCGCCAAGACCAGCATCAACGACCTGCTGCGCGACTGATCTGCCGCCACCGCTTCCAACAAGCCCTGCAAGCCCTGCGCCGCAGGGCTTTTTTGTGGCCGTTCCCTGCCCCCCTTGACTGCGGCGCAGGCGCAACATCGTCTATTCAGCCGTTGGCTAAGCCTACAATCACAGCACAAATTACTGGAGGGAAACGACATGGGAACCATGGAGCGAATCTTGCGCCTGATGGCGGACAACAAAGCCTCGGATGTCTATCTGTCGGCCAATGCGCCGGCACTCGTCAAGATCCAGGGCGAGTGCATTCCCCTCAACAACCAGACCCTGACGCCCGATGCGCCCCGCAGTTTGCTGGCCGAGATTGTGCCGCCCGAACGCATCGAAGAGCTCGATGAGACCGGTGAGCTCAACATCGGCGTACCGCTCGAAGGCGTGGGCCGGTTCCGCGTCAGCGCCATGCACCAGCGGGGCAGCTGCGCCGTGGTCATCCGCTATGTGCCCCAGGAGATCCCCAGCCTGGAGCAGCTGGGTTTGCCCGATATCTTCCAGGAGCTCATCATGGCCCGGCGCGGCCTGGTGCTGTTTGTCGGCGCCACCGGCTCGGGCAAGAGCACCTCGCTGGCTGCAATGATCGACCACCGCAACGGCCAGCAAAGCGGCCACATCCTGACGGTGGAAGACCCGATCGAGTACCAGTTTGCCAACCGCCGCTCCATCATCAACCAGCGTGAGGTGGGCAGCGACACCGCCTCCTTGCAAACGGCCCTGAAGAACGCGCTGCGTCAGGCGCCCGATGTGATCATGATCGGCGAAATCCGCGACCGCGAGACCATGTCGGCCGCCATTGCGTACGCGCAGTCCGGCCACCTGTGCCTGGCCACTTTGCACGGCAACAACAGCTACCACGCGCTCAACCGCATTTTGAGCTTCTACCCCGTCGAAGTGCGTCCCACCATGCTGGGCGACCTGGCCTCGGCGCTGCGCGCCGTCATCTCGCAGCGCCTGGTCAAAACCGTCCAGGGCAAGCGGGCCGCCGCCATTGAGGTGATGCTCAACACCAAGCTCATCAGCGAGATGATCGAGCAAGGCAACTTCTCGGGCGTGCGCGAGGCCATGGAAAAATCCATGGCCGAGGGCTCGGTTACCTTCGAAGGCGCACTGGCCGAGCTGATCCACAGCGGCAAAATCAGCCGCGAAGAAGGGCTGTCCAATGCCGACTCGCCCACCAACCTGATGTGGCGTTTGCAAAACGACTTCCAATTGGCCGCCAATGCCGCCAAGGCCCAGGTGGCTGCCCAGCCGGATCTGGACGACAGCGCCTCGTTCACCGAGATCGTGCTCGATGTGAACCAAGAGTAAGATAGCGGCCGTTGCCCAAGGGGCAGCGCGCCACGCTGAATGCGGCCTGCGGGCCGCATTGCTGCTCAATTACCCCGCCCTACCGTACTGTCGATATGTCCCGCACTTTGCAACTGACCGAGCAACTGATCGCCCGTCCTTCCGTGACGCCCCTCGACGAAGGCTGTCTGGACATGGTCTCCGACCTGCTGCAGCCCCTGGGCTTTGCCTGCGAACGCATGGACAGCGGGCCCGAGAGCTTTCGGGTAAGCAACCTCTGGGCGCTGCGCCGCAGCGGCGTGGCCGGTGCCAAGACCCTGGTCTTCGTCGGCCACACCGATGTGGTGCCCACCGGCCCGCTGGAGCAGTGGAACTCGCACCCCTTCACCCCCTCGCACCGCGACGGCAAGCTCTATGGGCGTGGCGCCAGCGACATGAAAACCTCCATCGCCGCCTTTGTGGTGGCGGCCGAGGAATTTGTCGCCCAGAACGCTGCAGCGCCACTGGATATTGCCCTGCTGCTGACCAGTGACGAAGAAGGCCCGAGCGTGGATGGCACTGCGGTCGTCGTCGAGCAACTGCGCCAGCGCGGCCAGGTGCTGGACTACTGCCTGGTGGGCGAACCCACCGCTGTGCGCCAGCTGGGCGACATGGTCAAGAACGGCCGGCGCGGCAGCCTCACCGGCAAGCTCACCGTGCATGGCGTGCAAGGCCATATCGCCTACCCGCAGCTGGCCCGCAACCCCATTCACCAGGGCCTGGGCGCGCTCGGCGAGCTGGCCAACACGGTT
Source organism: Comamonas sp. BIGb0152 (assembly GCF_024809975.1). Lineage (GTDB taxonomy): Bacteria > Pseudomonadota > Gammaproteobacteria > Burkholderiales > Burkholderiaceae_C > Comamonas. The sequence continues at coordinate 390,529 of NZ_JANUDY010000002.1, read as the reverse complement.
TGGGACGAGGGCAATGCGTTTTTCCCGCCCACCAGCTTCCAGATGAGCAACATCCACGCGGGTACCGGCGCGGGCAATGTGATCCCCGGCCAGATGGTGGTGGACTTCAACTTCCGCTTCAGCACCGAATCGACGGCCGAGAACCTCAAGGCCCGGGTCAAATCCACCTTGGAGCGCCATGCGCTGGAGTACGACCTGAAATGGACCCTGGGCGGCAAGCCCTTTCTCACCACGCCCGGCGTGCTGGTCACCGCCGTGCAGCAGGCGATCCGCGACGAAGTGGGGCTGGAAACCACCTTGTCCACCACCGGCGGCACCAGCGATGGCCGCTTTGTCGCCGACATCTGCCCGGAAGTCATCGAGATTGGGCCGTCGAACGCCACCATTCACAAAATTGACGAGTGCGTGGCTGTGGCCGATATCGAGCCGCTGAAAAACATCTACCGCCGCGTTCTGGAGAACCTGGCGCGCTGACAGTGCCTGGCGCCAGCCTTGGCTGGCGCGCAGCTTGCGGCATCGGTTTGAAGGCCTAGAAGGCCTACAATGGCGGTCTTTGATTTTTGCCTGAGTTGAGCCATGACCACTATCCGCACCCTGATTGATGACAGCGCCGCGGCCCTGAGCGCTGCTGGCGTGCATTTTGGCCATGGCACCACCAACGCCCAGGACGAAGCGAGCTGGCTGGTGCTGTGGTCGCTGGGCCTGCCGGTGGACAGCGATACCAGCCCCGATGGCGCAGACTCTGTCGCCAGCCAAGCGGTGAGCGACGCGCAGCGCAGCAAGCTGGAGCAACTGATCGCCGAACGCATCCGCAGCCGCAAGCCCGCTGCGTATCTGACCCAACAGGCCTGGCTGCAAGGCGTAGCCTTCTACATCGACGAGCGCTCCATCGTGCCGCGGAGCCTGATTGCCGAGCTGCTGGCCGATGGCAGCATTGACGACTGGCTGAGCGACAAGACCCGCCAGGTGCTGGACCTGTGCACCGGCAACGGCAGCCTGGCCTGCCTGGCAGCGATGGCCTACCCCGATGTGCAGGTCACCGGCGCCGATCTGTCGGCCGATGCACTGGCCGTGGCCCGCATCAATGTGGACCAGCATGGCTTGCAAGACCGCGTGCAGCTGGTCGAATCCGATGGCATGGCGCAGGCGCACGGACCCTGGGATCTGATCCTCTGCAACCCCCCCTATGTCAATGCCCAGAGCATGGCCAGCCTGCCGCCCGAGTACCAGGCCGAGCCCGCGCTGGCGCTGGCCGGTGGCCAGGATGGCATGGATTTTGTGCGCGGGCTGATTCTGGCGCTGCCCCAGCACCTGAACGAAGACGGCGTGCTGGTGCTGGAAATCGGCAACGAGCGCGAATACTTCGAGGCAGCCTTCCCTGGCCTGCCGGTGTTCTGGATGGACACCAGCGCGGGCGACGAGCAGGTACTGCTGCTGACCCGCGAGGCGCTGATGCACTGGTCGCAAGAGCAACCCACACAGTTGTAATCGTCTGCGGCCTCAGTAGGCCAGCATTCTGCAAGCCAGACGGCTGATGGGCCGGTGCAGGCAGGACTCGATACGAGGCGGCAGCAGCAGCGGTTTGAGCAGCATCTGCACCGCCAGCTGGGCCGGCAGGCCCGAGCTGATCAGGTGGTAGATGCGCTTTGCCACATCGTCGAAGGCTCGCTGCCGGTCGCTGAACAGCGCCCCCTTGTTCGCAAACACATGGCGCAGGGCCACATCGGAATCACTCTCGCGCAGCTCCTTGAGGCGGCTGTACAGCGCGCTGGCAATGCGCAGCCGCCCGACCGGGTCTTGCGCTTGCAAGCTTTTGAAATAGCTCAAAAAATGCTTGAAGTGGCCGACCTCATCGTTGCGGATATGGCCCAGCAAGCCGCTGAGCACCGGCTCTTGGCTGAGCTCGCGCAAGGTATGGTAATAAGCGGTGGTACCGGTCTCCACCACGCAGCGCGCCACCATCTCCAGGCGCGGATCGGGCAACAGGGCTTCTTGCGTACACAGCAGTGCATATTCGGCAAAAAAGCCGTCATAGGCCTTTTGCCAGTCAAAACTGGGCCACACCGTCTCCACATAGCGGCGCAGCGACGCGCCATGCTGCAACTCCTCATGCTCCCAGCGCTCTTGCAGCCACTGCTGGATATCCGGGTACTGGGCATAGTGCGCGCCCAGGTTGGCCGCATAGGTGTCGGAGCCTGTTTCGACAAAAGAGGCGCTCATCAGCAGGTAGAACATGTCCTCATCGCCAGCGATGGCGGCATGGTCAATCTGCGCATAAGCGATATCAGCCAGCTGCCAATGGGGCTTGTCGGCCTTGGCCCCCTCGCCCGCCACAGGTCGCCCATGCTTTTCTGAGGCTGTTGTCATCGCACTGTCCTTGTGATTGCCATTGCTGAACTTGCTTGCACAGCCTGCAGTATGGCCCTGCAGTAGCTGCTTGGATAGGCTTAGCATGTGACTGATTCCAACGCTGGCCGCCACTGACGGCAGCTCGGGGCGTTGGCCTACGCCCTCCCCAACGCCTGCAGCAGTAAGCCGCTGGCGGATGCCCATCACTACCCCAAGAGGGCCACTGGCACAGCGGGCTATGCCCTCCACGGCCCTGGGCCAAGCCCAGGGCGGCGATAATCGAGCCCATTCATGATCACGCTGAAAAATATCACCCTGCGCCGCGGCACCAAAGTGCTGCTTGACGGCGTCACCACCACCATCAATCCGGGCGAATCCGTGGGCCTGGTCGGCCGCAACGGCGCGGGCAAGTCGACCTTGTTTGCGCTGCTCAACGGCTCGCTGATGGAAGACGGTGGCGATTTCCACATCCCCACCCAGTGGCGCATGGGCCAAGTGTCCCAGCACATGCCGGAAACCGATGAGTCTGCCACCCAGTTTGTGCTGGAAGGCGACACCCGTCTGGTCGAAGTGCAAGCCCAGCTGGAGGCCGCCGAGCTTTCCGGCGACGGCATGGCGCTGGCCCAGGCCTATGCCGACTTGGCCGATGCCGGTGCCCACGACGCGGTGCCACGTGCCCAGGCGCTGATTTTGGGTCTGGGCTTCAAGGTCCAGGAGCTGGAGCACCCGGTCAACAGCTTCTCGGGCGGTTGGCGCATGCGCCTGCAGCTGGCCCGCGCACTGATGTGCCCCAGCGACCTGCTGCTGCTGGACGAGCCCACCAACCACTTGGACTTGGACGCCCTGGTCTGGCTCGAAGCCTGGCTCAAGCGCTACCCCGGCACCCTGATCACCATCAGCCACGACCGCGAATTTCTCGACGCGGTCACCAATGTCACCCTGCAAATCCAGGCCGGGCAGCTGACGCGCTACGGCGGCAACTACAGCCGCTTTGAAGAACTGCGCGCCCAGCAACTGGAACTGCAACAAGCCAGCTTCTCCAAGCAGCAAGAGAAGATGGCCCACCTGCAGAAGTTCATTGACCGCTTCAAAGCCAAGGCCAGCAAGGCCAAGCAGGCGCAAAGCCGGGTCAAGCAGCTGGACCGCATGGAAAAGATTGCACCCGTGCTGGCCGAAGCCGATTTCACCTTCGAGTTCAAGGAACCGGCCAACCTGCCCAACCCGATGCTGGCCATCAGCGATGCCGCTTTTGGTTACCAGAACGAAGACGGCGAGCAGACCACCATCTTGCAAGCGGTCAACCGCTCGGTGCTGGCAGGCCAGCGCATCGGCATTCTGGGTGCCAACGGCCAGGGCAAGTCGACCCTGGTCAAGACCATTGCGCGCGAGATGAAGGCCTTGGCCGGTACTGTGACCGAGGGCAAGGGCCTCAATATCGGCTACTTTGCCCAGCAGGAGCTGGACGTGCTGCGCCCCAGCGAGAACCCGCTGGAGCACATGATTCGCCTGGCCCGAGAGATGGGCAGCGAAGGCAACAGCGCACGCGAGCAGGACTTGCGCAGCTTCCTGGGCACCTTCAACTTCAGCGGAGATATGGTCAAGCAGGCCGTGGGCAGCATGAGCGGTGGCGAAAAAGCCCGCCTGGTGCTGGCCATGATCGTTTGGCAGCGCCCCAACCTGCTGCTGCTCGATGAGCCTACCAACCACTTGGACTTGGCCACCCGCGAAGCGCTGGCCATGGCGCTGAACGACTTTGACGGCACCGTCATGCTGGTCAGCCACGACCGCCACTTGCTGCGCGCCGTTTGCGAAGACTTCTGGATGGTCGGCCGGGGCCAGGTCGGCCCCTTCGATGGCGACCTGGACGACTACCAGCGCTACCTGCTGGACGAATCCAAGCGCCTGCGCGAAGAAGCACGCCAGGCCGATCTGCAATCGCGCAGCAAGGATGCGGCGCCCGCGCCAGCACCCGTTGCCGCTCCAGTCGCCGCTCCCGTTGCGGCCCCTGTATCCGCTCCAGCGGCTGCCAAGACTGAACCGTTGGGCGATCCCAAGGAAGCGCGCCGCCTGGCAGCACTGGCACGCCAGCAACTGGCCGACAAGACCAAGCCCTTCAAGAAAGAGCTGGAGCAGATCGACAAGAAGCTGCCCCAGCTGAATGCGCAGCGTGATGCGCTGGAGAGCAAGCTCGCCACCCCGGGCCTGTCCGGCACGGACATTGTCGAAGCAGGCAAGCAGCTGAGCGCCGCCAATGGCGAGATCGAACAGCTGGAAGAACGCTGGCTGGAGCTGTCCGAGCAGATCGAGGCCATCAGCCAGGAGCTGAACGCGACCGCGTAAACGGTTTCTTCAGCACCGCCCCATGCAACGCATCATCCGCAGCCAGGACTTCACTGCCGAGCGCCCCTGGGGCGCCCAGGACATTGCCCAGATGAACGGCACCAGCGTCCGCCTGCACTGGACGGACCAGCCCTACATCTGGCATGTCAACGATGGCGAGGAAGTGTTTGCGGTGATGCAGGGCACGGTGGTGATGCACTGGCGCGAAGCGGGCGAGCAGAAGCAAGCCCAGCTGAATGCTGGCGATATCTTCTACGCCGGTGTGGGCTGCGAGCATGTGGCCCACCCCCAGGGCGAGGCGCGGATTTTGGTGATTGAAAAAGCAGGCAGCGTGTAGCGCCAGCCATACGGATGCGTTGGCAGTGTGCGCTGCGCCAGCCTACACTGGCTGGCTCACCACTGCCCCCTCGACGCCATGCATGAACCCACCCCGCGACAGCGGCGAGCGCAATGTTCGCCTCTTTTTCGGCATCTTGCTGGGCCTGTTTATCGCGGGCGTGATCGGCTTTAAAACTTACCCGAGCTGGACCACCTGGGCCCTGCTGTGCGTCGTCTGCGCGGTGGTTTGCGGCTGGCTTGCGGTCCAGTATGGCGATGGGTTTTGGTACAAGATGCTGCGTCTTATGCGCTGGTGGTAGCGCATCCCTTAGCTCCGCAACTGCGCCCCCTCGGTACCCACTACTCCTTTTCCTGCAGCAAGCGCCACATCACCTTGCCGCTGCCGCTTTTAGGCAATTGCTCCACCAGCTGCACCAGGCGCGGCGCCTTGTACACCGCCATGTGCTCGCGGCACCAGTCGATGATGTCCTGCGCGCTGACCTGGCCTTGGTGCCCCTGACGCAGCACCACCACGGCCTTGACGGTCTCGCCCCGGTAGTCATCCTTGGCGGCAATCACGCAGGCCTCCAAAATCGCAGGGTGGCGGTACATCAGGCTCTCGACCTCGGCCGGCCAGACCTTGTAGCCGCTGGCATTGATCATGCGTTTCAAGCGATCGGTCAGAAAGAAATAACCATCGGCATCGCGGTAACCCAGATCCCCGGTGCGGAAAAAGCGCTGGCCGGCAATCTCGACAAAGCTGGCAGCGGTGGCGGCGGGCTGCTTCCAGTAGCCCTGCAGCACCTGGGGGCCCCGCACCACGATCTCGCCCACCTCGCCATCAGGCACCGGCTCCAAGGTCTCGGTGTCGATCACCAGCGACTGCATGCCAATATGCGGCAGGCCCAGGCACTGCTGCTTGGGGTGCTCATACGGGTTGGCATGGGAGGCGCCGCAGGTCTCGGTCATGCCATAGCCCTCGATATAGTCCAGGCCCCAGACCTCCTTGACCCTTTGCGCCACCGACTGCGGCATCGCTGCACCGCCGCCGCCCATGTAGACCAGGCTGCGGGTGTCCATCTGCGCCAGATTCGGGCTCGCCAACAGGTCCACCACCATGGTAGGGATATTGGCCCAGTGGGTCACCCGCCAACGCGCCATCAGGGCGGCCGCCAACGCCCGGTCCCAGCGCGGCATGATCACCAGGGTGGCCCCGGCGCAGACCAGCACATGCATGATGGAGACCATGCCGGTGATGTGGAACATGGGCGCCACCACCAGGTTCACGCTCTCGGTGCTTTGCCGGCCCCAGAGCACGCCCGCCATCGCTGCATGCTGCACATGGCTGTGCGCATGGATGCAGCCCTTGGGCAGGCCGGTGGTGCCGCTGGTATAGGGCAGGATGGCCATATCGCCGGCCGACACCGTCAAGGCCGGTGGTGCGGCGGAACACTGGAGCGCATCCAGCCAGCGGCTGACCGTGGTGGTACTCAGCAGCTCAGCACCCGGCAAGGGCTGCGCACCCAACAGCCAGGGTGCCCAGGCGGGCGGAAAATCCGGCTGCGCCGCTGCATCGGCAGGCATGGTGTCCGACAGGTGGCTGATGACCAGGTGCGCCAGCCGCTGCTCAGCAGGCAGGCTGGCGCTGGCCTGGCACAGCGCGCGCGCCAGGTCGGCCGTGGTCATGGCCACGCGGGCATCGGCATCGCTGATGTAATGGGCCAGCTCGGCAGCGGTATTCATCGGGTTGACCGGCACCACCACCGCATTGGCGCGCAAAATCGCGTAATGGGCCAGCACCAGCTGCGGGCAGTTCTGCATCAGCAAGATGACGCGATCGCCCTGGCGCACACCTTGCTGGTGCAAATGGGCGGCCAAGCGCTCGGTCTGTTCGCACATCTGCCCATAGCTGATGGCCTGGTCAAAAAACACCAGCGCCGCATGGTCCGGGTAGCGCCGGGCATTGACGGCCAGGTTGTCCCAGACCGAGGTGGCCGGCAAAGTCAGCCGGGTGGGCACACGCCCGGGCCAGTAGGTGGATCTGTATGGGGTCGGGGATGCAGGCAGGTCTGCAGCAGGGGTCATGGCGTTACCGAACAATCAAAGCGAAGTTCAGACCAGTATGACAAGCGCCCCTGGCCCAGGCCCGTCGCTTAGGGGACCAGCCCCCCCTGCGGGCCAGCGCCTTGCATCTGCACCCATTGCAGCACCGCATGCCAGCGCTGGGCCACTGCCACCAGCCGCTCCTGCTCCGCACCCGGCGCCGCCTGGCGCCAGGCGATATCGGCCATCACCGCGTCTTGCCACATCTGTGCCTGCTGCTCCACCTGGGCTTGCTGGAACTGTGCCAGCAAGTCCGCAGCACAGGCGCTGGCCGTATAGGCATAGGGATTGACGCCGTAGCGCCAAAACCGCCATTGCAAGCGCAGGGCTTCGCGGGTCACCGCCCGGCCCTGCAGCCGCTGCCAGTGGTGAAAGGCCTCATGGGCCAGCCAGCCCGCAATCAGCGGCTGGTCAATGTGCAAGGCCTGCCTGGGGTCAGAGCCCTCAAAGCAGTGGCTGGGCATGGAGAGAAAGCCCCCATTGAAGGACAGCGCGCGCCGTGTATCGCCGAAGCGGCGCAGGTGCAAGCGCATGCGCGACCAATCCGGGTGCCGAGGCTGGCCAAAATAGCGCGCCAGCAGGGCCCATTCCTCCGCCATCAGGCGCCGTGACCAGAACGGCCTCAGCCCGCCTTTGCGGGGCCACCAGGCCATCAGCGGCGGCGCCCACACAGGCAGGGCAGCGCGCGCATGCCGCCAAGGCTTACACCCCGCAGCACTGCCCTGCACTGATGGTTAACACCGATCCTCTGCAGCCCCAATAAATTGGATACTGAATACATAAATACAAATCCAGTCAAAAAATACACCAGAAATTTAGGCATTGTTCTTGCATATAGCTGTTTTTATTCGTTCATTGGTATTTTCTGTATACAAGGAGTGGGTATGAAGTTCTTGATTCGCCGCCGTGCTGCCGCCGTCGCCTCCCTGCTGGTGGCTCTGCTGCCTGTGTCTTATGCGCAGGCCCAGGGGCCCCACAAAATACGCTACGAGGAGGTGGTGCGCTCCGTGCTTTATGTTCCCATGTATGTGGGCATCCAAAAGGGGATGTTCAAGGACGTCGGCATCGAGATGAGCATGAAAACCTCGCAAGGCACCGACAAGGGCATGGCCGCCCTGCTCTCGGGCAGCGCCGATATTGTGCTGATTGGCCCCGAGGCATCGATCTATGTGGCCAACAGCGAATCACCCGTCAAGCCCGTGGTGTTTGCCGGGCTCACCGCCACCGATGGCTTTTTGCTGATGGGCCGCAAACCCGAGCCAAATTTTGACTGGAGCAAGCTCAAAGGCAGCAAGATCATGTCCTTCCGCCCGGGCTCCAACCCCGACATCTTTTTGGAAGCAGCCTTGCGCAAAAAGGGCCTGGACCCGAAGAAAGACCTCACGCTGGTCAGCAACATCGGCCCGGCCGCGCGCACCGGCGCCTGGCTGGCCGGGCAAAACGACTACGCCACCTTTCTGGAGCCCGAGGCCAGCACCTTGGAGAAACAAGGCAAGGCCTTCACCTTGGGCGCTGTGGGCAAAGAGGTGGGCATGGTCGACTACACCGTGTTCACCACCACCGATGCCTACCTGAAGAAAAACCGCCCCGCCGTACAAGCCTGGACCCAGGCGGTGGCCAAGGCCCAGCAGTACACCGCTGCCGCACCGGCGGGCGAGCTGGCCGATCTGGTGGGCAGTTATTTCACCGGCTTGAACAAGGCCGAGCTGGTCAGCGCCATTGAGCGCTACCAACAACTGCAGCTGTGGAAGAAAACGCCGATGGTCGAGAAGCAGGCCATGGACCAGCTCCAGGACATGCTGGTGCAAGGCGGCGTGCTGGAGGCTGGCAAAAAAGTCGACTACGCCCGCTTTGTCGACATGGGCCTGGTGCAGAACCTGGCGCAGAAGTAAGGAGCAGCCCATGAACCACCCCTACCGCGTCCATGTCGACAACGTCTCGCTGCGCTACTTCACACCCCAGGGCGAAACCCAGGCGCTGCAGAACATCAACCTCTCGGTCAAGGCCGGCGAGTTCATCAGCCTGATCGGCCAATCGGGCTGCGGCAAAAGCACCTTGCTGTCCATCCTGGCGGGCATTTTGCCGCCGTCCAGCGGCACGGTGCTGGTCGATGGCCAGACCATCGTCGGGCCCAACCCCCGCATTGGCTACATGCTGCAGCAGGACTACCTGTTCGAGTGGCGCACCATTTTGGAGAACACCTTGCTGGGTGCCCAGATCCAGAACAAGGATCTGGCAGCCGCAGAAAAGCGCGCCACGCAACTGCTGCACAAATGCGGCATGGGCGACTACCTGCACCACTACCCGCGCCAATTGTCGGGCGGCATGCGCCAGCGCGTGGCCCTGGCCCGCACCTTGGTCACCAACCCGGATGTGGTGCTGCTCGACGAGCCCTTCTCGGCGCTCGACTCGCAAACCCGCTTGTCGATTGCCGATGAGGTGGTCGATGTGCTGCGCGATGAGGGCAAATCGGTGATCCTGGTCACGCACGATATTGGCGAGGCCATTGCGATGACCGACCGCGTCATCGTGCTCTCGCGCCGCCCAGGCCGCATCAAATCGGTGCACCACATGGCCTTTCCGTCGCAAGGCGGCAAGCGGCCCACGCCTTTCCAGGCCAGGGGTTGCCCCGAATTCAACGAGTATTTCAATGTGCTGTGGGACGAGATCGATGCCCACGTGGAAGGCTAAGCATGAGCAGCGTGATGAACACCACCAACACGGCAGCCCCGGCCGCAGCCGATACCCGCAGCCCTGAATACCGCCAGTGGCTGGCCCAGATCCAGCGCCGCAAACGCCTGGTTGCCCTCAGCCGCGCAGGCCTCTTGCTGGCCTTTTTGCTGGTCTGGGAGCTGCTGGCGCGCAGCCATATCCTCAACCCCATGCTCACCAGCTACCCCTCTGCCGTGCTGCCCACCCTGGTCGATCTGGCCCGTAACGGGGATCTGCTGGGCCATACCTGGGTCACCTTCAAGGCCACGGTGATCGGCTTTGTCATCAGCATGCTGTTGGGCATTGGCATGGCAGCGATGCTGTGGTGGAGCAGCTTTCTGAAAAAGGTGCTCGACCCCTTCCTGGTGATCGCCAATGCCATGCCCAAGATTGCCTTTGTGCCCATCTTCTACATCTGGCTGGGCTCGGAAAACTCGGTCTACGGCATGGCAGTGGCCATCTCGCTGTTCATCACCATCATGGTGGTCTACGAAGGTTTTCAGGCCATCGATCCCAACAAGATCAAGCTGGCCACCACCTTGGGCGCCAGCAAGGCCCAGGTGATGAAGTATGTGGTGTTCCCGGGCAGCGTGCCCGCCGTGATTGCCGCGATCAAGATGAACATCGGCCTGTCCTTGATCGGCGTGATCGTTGGGGAGTTCCAGTCCTCCAGCGCCGGCCTGGGTTTTTTGATCGTCAACGGCAGCCAGGTGTTCAAACTCAATGTGGTGATGGCCTCCATCGTCGTGCTGGCCCTGCTGTCAGCCGTGATGTACATGGCGGTCACCCGCCTGGAGAGAAGCGTGCAGCACCGCTACGCCTGAGCTATTCCGCCCCTCACAAGAAAAGACCCCCATGCAATTTGAACCCTGGATTGAAGAACGCGTGCTGGCACGCCAAGGGGTGCTACACCCTTATGACACGCTGGACGCCGCGACCACCGCCTTTGTCGTCGTGGATCTGCAGAACTACTACACCCAGCCGGGCTACCAAGGCGAATGCGCGCCCGCCCGCGCCATCTTTGACAAGGTCAACCAGCTGGCTGCCGCGCTGCGTGCCCAAGGTGGCAAGGTCATATGGATAAAGACCAGCGCCGATGGCGCCGACCAGTTCTGGTCCCACCACCACCGCCATATGCTGACGCCCGAGCGCAGTGCGCGCAGGCTGCTGGAGCTGGGCAGCGGCCATGCCGGCTTTGCGATGCCGCCCGCACTCGATGTACAAGCGGACGATCTCACGGTCGTCAAACGCTGCTACAGCGCGCTGGCCCCCGGCGCCTCGGACCTGGATGCCGTCCTCAAAGCCCATGGCGTGCGCACCGTGCTGGTGGGTGGCACCGTCACCAATGTCTGCTGCGAATCCACTGCGCGCGACGCGATGATGCTGGACTACGCCACCGTCATGGTCGACGACGCACTGGCCGCCGTCACCCCGCATGAGCATGTCAACAGCCTCAACAACTGGATGCTGTTCTTTGGCGATGTGCTGACGGTAGACGAGGTGGTTGAGCGCCTGGTTTGACAATGACAAAGCGGCCACGCTGCACAGAGCAGCGTGACCGCTTTGTCGCGTCACCTTTACTGCTGCAGCTGCTGCCAGACCTTGTCGAGCCGCTTGCTGCTGACCGGGTAAGGCGTGCGCAGCTCCTGGGCAAAAAAGCTCACCCGCAGCTCTTCGAGCATCCAGCGGTACTCCTGCATGCGCGCATCCACCTGGCCCTTGCGCTCGGCCACCAGGCGCCAGTAGCGCTGCTCCAGCGGCTGCAGCTCCTTCAACTTGGCGGCATCGCGGGCCGGGTCGGCCCGGTACTTGTCGAGGCGCGCGGTGATCGCTTTCAAGTAACGGGCATAGTGGCCCAGCTGGGCCCAGGGCGCAATGGCGATAAAGTTCTTGGGCACCAGTTTTTGCAGCTGCTGCTGGGCGTCGGCCGTGGCCTCAGGCGCGTTCTTGGTGTCCTTGATCTTGCGCACCGCCGCCATGTACTCCTGCAGCACACTGCCCGCCATGCGCGCCACCTCGTTGGCAATCAGGGTCAGGCGCCCGCGCCCGTCTTGCACCCGCTGCTTGAACTGCTCGGCATCGGCAGGCAGCGGTTCTTGCAGAAAGGCGCGGTCAATCGCTACATTGATGATCTGCTCGCGCAGCTCTTCCTGCGTGCCCAGCGGCATATAGCCCACCGCCATCTTCTGCAGGTCGGGAATGTTCTTCTCCAGGTACTTGAGCGCATCGCGGATCTGCAGCGCAAACAAGCGCCGCAGGCCCAGCGCATGGCGGCTGGCTGCCACCTCGGGCTCATCAAACACCTCGATACCGACCCCCGTGCCATGGTCGATCAGGGCCGGAAAGCCGATCAGGGTCTGCTTGCCCTGCTTGATCTCCATCAGCTCGGGCAGCGCGCCAAAGCTCCAATCGGTCCAGCGCTGGTCGGCCGCATGGGCAGGCGTTTTGGCCGTGCTTGGGGTGGCAGCGCTGTCTGCAGCCGCAGCGGCAGTCGCCTTGCCGCCTGGCTTGCCGGGCGCTGCAGCCTGGGGCACCGGTACAGCGGGGGCCTGCGCCTCCGAAGCCAGCTTGAGCCCTGCCAAGGCCTGGAAGGCACCGCGCGCCTTGGCGCCCCATTGCGCCTTCAAGGCGCCCAGGTTGCGGCCCTGGCCCAGCTGGCGGCCATGCTCATCGCTGATGCGGAAGTTCATGAACAAATGCGGGCTGAGCATGTCGAGCTTGAAGTCTGCCCGCTTGATGTCCAGCGAGGTCTCGTCGCGCGCCTGCTTGAGCAGCACCTCCACCAGGCTGCCAGCGCCAAAGCGCTCGGCGCTGCCTAGCAAGTCGGCCAGGCGCTGGGCGTTCTCGGCCAGAGGCACAAAACGGCTACGCGGGCGCTGGGGTAGGCTTTTGAGCAAGGCCTGGATCTTGTCCTTGAGCATGCCCGGCACCAGCCATTCAGCACGCTCCTCGCTCACCTGGTTGAGCACAAACAGCGGCACATCCACGGTCACGCCGTCGCGCGGATCGCCCGGTTGGTGCAGGTAGGTGGCCGTGCAATCCACCCCACCCATCTTCATGGTCTTGGGGAAGGCGGCCGTGGTGATGCCGGCCGCCTCATGGCGCATCAGCTCGTCGCGCGAGAGGCGCAGCAGATCGGGGTTGTGTGCGCTCTCGTCCTTGACCCAGCGCTCCAGCGCGCGGCCGGTGCAAATATCTTGCGGAATCTGCTGGTCGTAGAACGCATAGATCAGCGCATCATCCACCAGCACGTCCTGGCGGCGGCTCTTGTGCTCCAGCTCCTCAACCTTGGCGATCAGCTTCTGGTTGGCCTGCAAAAACGGCAGGCGCGTCTCCCAGTCGCCTTCGACCAGCGCCTGGCGGATAAAGATATCGCGCGCGCCCTGCGGGTCGATCTTGCCGTAGCTGATGCGGCGCTGGCTGTAGACCACCAGGCCATACAGGGTAGCGCGCTCATAGGCGGCCACCTCGCCCTGCTTTTTCTCCCAATGCGGGTCCAGCAACTGCTTGCGCAGCAGATGTGCGCCCACCTGTTCCAGCCACTGGGGCTCGATGGCAGCAATGCCCCGGCCGTAGAGCCGTGAGGTCTCGACCAGCTCGGCCGCCACAATCCAGCGGCCCGGCTTTTTGGACAGATGCGCGCCCGGGTGCGGATGGAAACGGATACCACGCGCACCCAGGTAGCCATCGCCCTCCTCGGTCTTGAAACCCAGATTGCCCAGCAGGCCCGAGAGCATGGACAGGTGCACGGCCTCGTAGCCAGCGGGCTCCACATTCATGGGCCAGCGCTGTTCCTTGACCACCGTCAGCAGCTGCGAATGGATGTCGCGCCACTCGCGCACGCGGCGGATATTGATGAAGTTCTGGCGCAGCAGCTGCTCCCACTGGCGGTTGCTCAGCTTATGGCTGGCCTCGTCCAGCACCACGCTGTCCTGGGGCGTAAACGCCGCCAATGGCGCTGCGGTATCGATCGCAGCGGTGGCACCTGTGCTGCGCTGGGCCACCGGCAAAAAGGCGGCATTGCGCCCCAGCGCCTGGCCCTTGGCGGGTGCCGACTGCAGGGCCATGTCCTTGCGGGTCTTGGCCACCACCTTGCCGCCACGCGCATCCTGCAGCCATTTCCACAGCCGCAGGTAGCCGCTGAACTCGCTTTTTTCGTCGTCAAACTTGGCATGCTGCTGGTCGGCCTGCTGCTGGGCTTCCAGCGGGCGGTCGCGCACATCCTGCACGCTCAGCGCCGAGGCGATCACCAGCACCTCGGCCAGTGCGCCGCGCTCGCGGGCCTCGACAATCATGCGCGCCACACGCGGATCCAGCGGCAGGCGCGACAGGGCCTGGCCCATGGGCAGCAGCACGCCTTGTTCGTCAACGGCACCCAGCTCGGCCAAAAGCTGGTAGCCGTCGGCAATGGCGCGGCCGGAGGGCGCTTCCAGAAATGGGAAGTTCACCACATCGCCCAGATGCAGCGACTTCATGCGCAGGATGACGCCTGCCAGCGACGAGCGCAGGATTTCCGGATCGGTAAAGGGGCTGCGCGACTGGAAATCGGCCTCGTCATAGAGGCGAATACAGATACCGTTGGCCACCCGGCCGCAGCGGCCAGCACGCTGGTTAGCCGCCGCCTGGCTGACGGGTTCGACCAGCAGCTGCTCGACCTTGCTGCGGAAGGAATAGCGCTTGACCCGGGCCGTGCCCGCATCAATCACATAGCGGATGCCGGGTACGGTGAGCGAGGTTTCAGCCACGTTGGTGGCCAGCACAATGCGCCGGCCGGTATGGCCTTCAAAGATGCGGTCCTGCTCGGCCTGCGACAGGCGCGAAAACAGCGGCAGTACCTCGGCATTGCGCAGCACCGGCGAATGCTGCAGGTGCTTGCGCAAATGGTCCGCCGCCTCGCGGATCTCGCGCTCGCCGGGCAGAAAAATCAAAATATCGCCGCCAGCCCCACCCGTCCAGAGCTCATCGACACCATCGGCAATCGCATCGTTGAGGTCGTAGTCCTTGGCGTCTTCAAAGGGACGGTAGCGCATCTCCACCGGGAAGGTGCGGCCCGAGACCATGATCACCGGCGCGGGGCCTTGCGGGCCCGCAAAGTGCTTGGCAAAGCGGTCGGCATCGATGGTGGCCGAGGTCACCACTACCTTCAGATCAGGCCGTTTGGGCAGGATCTGGCGCAGATAGCCCAGCAGAAAGTCAATATTGAGGCTGCGTTCATGCGCCTCGTCAATGATCAGGGTGTCGTACTGCTTGAGCAGCGGATCGGTCTGGGTCTCGGCCAGCAAGATACCGTCGGTCATCAGCTTGACCGACGCATCCTTGGACAGACGATCTTGGAAGCGCACCTTGTAGCCCACCACATCGCCCAGCGGCGTCTGCAGCTCTTCGGCAATGCGCTTGGCCACACTGCTGGCTGCAATACGCCGGGGTTGGGTGTGGCCGATCAGGTGGCCGCGCACCTCCCCCTTGTCATTGGGGGTGGCATTGACCTTGCCACGGCCCAGGGCCAGCGCAATCTTGGGCAGCTGGGTGGTTTTGCCCGATCCGGTTTCACCACAGACGATGATGACCTGGTGGCGGTCCATGGCCTCCATGATTTCTTCACGGCGGGTGGAGACTGGCAGGGATTCGGGAAACGTAATCTTGAGCGACATAGGGGCGCCATTATCCCCGCAGCAGGCGCCTGCCGGTTGCCAAGCCGCAACAACTCCTGTGCGTCAGCAGGCTTTGCCCCTCAATCGCTGCTGCCGCCCCCGCAGCTGCTACCGCTGCAGCTGGACGATCCGCCATCGCTGTCCGCGCTGCTGCTGGCGCTTTCCGCCTCGCTGCTATGGCCATGGCTGCCGCTGTCGTCACGCTGGCTGCTGTTGTCGCTGCCGGATGTACTGCTGGAGCCGCTATCGCTGCTGTTGCCCACTGCCGCTGTGCTCAGCGCAAATGCCGCAGCCCATTGGCCCAGCAGCTCCGGCGGGTAGAGCCAGCCATCGTCGATCGCGGCAGCCGCATCCAGCGCAAACAGCAGCGGTATGCCGCCCAGCAGCGCCCCGACCATGTAGCGACGGGTATGCATGGCCGCATTCCAGCTGGGCTGCATGCGCGCTGCCTGGCTTTGGGACCCGGCTTCTGAAGCGGTCTGCGCAGGCAGGTGGTGGAACATGCCCCCGAAGGCGCTGTGGCAAAACCGCTGGTAGCGCCGCGTATCCAGAATAAAGGCATGCCAAAGCACATCCGCCAGGCGCGATGGCATGGGCAGCTGCGCGCGCGGTGCCAGCCAATGCATGATGAAAAACTGGCGCAGCGCTTCCTCGGCTTGCCGGAGTGTGGCCTCTGGCAACTGCGGATAGGCCTGCCACAATGCCCGGCGGTAAGCCGCATCCCAGCGGTACTGCTGCAAAAAGCGCAGTTGCCGGCGTTTGCGCACCACCCGCCAGCCTAGCAGCGCCAAGCCCAGCGCGATGAGGCTGCCGACGATGGGGAGCATCATGGATGCCCTAGGCCAAGACCAAGGGCGGCGACGCTGCCATCAGGCCTTGGGCGTGGGCACATCAATGGCCTCCCCGATGGCATAGAAATGGCCGCCGGCCACATAGTGCAAGGTGCGCAGCTCCTGCGGGGCGGTTTCAAAATGCCAGTGGCCGTCGCGGAACACCCGGTCATCGGCCCAGGCAGCGGTGACTTCGCCGATGAACAGGTCGTAGCTTTGCTGGTTGTGGGGCTCGGGCACCAAACGGCATTCCAGCCAGGCGGCGCAACCCGCCACCAGGGGCGTCTGCTGGCCGGGGGCATCAAACAACTGCACGCCAGACTGTGCCAACTTGCCCGGCTGCTGCAGCGCGCTGGTGGTGCCCAGCTCCACGGTCAAGGCCGCCAAGGGCACGGTGGGCAGCTGCAACGCAAAACGGCCACTGGCCTCTACCAGCGCGCGGGTGCGGGTGGCCTTGTCCAGCACCACGGTCACCTTGGGCGGCGTAAAGTCCAACGCGCAGGCCCAGGCGGCGGCCATCACATTGCGCGCACCGCCATGCGCGGCGGACACCAGCACCGTGGGCCCGTGGTTGAGCAGGCGGTAGGCTTTTTCAAGCGCTACGGGCTGGAAATGGGGGTCAGTGCTGCCAGAGATCAGGTCCATAGGGGCGGTCTGCAAATACAAAATGCCTCCATTGTGCATGGCCTGGCACGGCGCTGGCCGCGCTGCATCAATCGATGCGGATCTGGGCGGCCTTGACCACCCGCGCCCATTTGTCGATCTCGGACTGCAGGCGCTGCGCCATCTCCTGGGGCGTACCCGGGTCGGCCTCGGCACCTGCCACATACAGGCGCTGGCGCACTTCCTGGGCGCGCATGACCTGGTTGAAATCGGCATTGATCTTGGCCACCACGTCCTTGGGCGTGCCAGCCGGGGCAAACAGCGCCGCCCAGGAATAGGCCTCGTAGCCGCTCAGGCCCTGTTCGGCAATCGTGGGCACCTCGGGCATCAGGGCCGAGCGCTTGGGGCTCGCAACGCCCAGCACCCGCACTTTGCCGCTCTTGATATGGCCAATGGCGGTGGGTGCATCGCTGAACATCATCGCCACCTGGCCGCCAAGCACATCGGTCATCGCCGGGGCGCTGCCTTTGTAGGGAATGTGCAAGAGCTTGGTGCCCGCATGCATGTTGAACAGCTCGCCAGCCAGGTGCGTGCCGCCGCCATTGCCCGACGAGGCGAAGCTGAGGTTGCTGCCGGGCTTTTTGGCCAGCGCGATCAGCTCCTGCACATTCTTGGCGGGCACATTGGGGTTGACCACGAGAAACACCGGGAACATTGCCGCAAAGCTGACCGGCACAAAGTCCTTCTGGATGTCATAGCTCAGCTTGGCATGCAGCGAGGGGTTGACCGCATGGTGGATCGCGCCCACAAACAGGCTGTAGCCATCTGCCGGTTGGCGGGAGGCCGTTTCCGCACCGATGATGCCGCCGCCACCGGCGCGGTTGTCGATAAAGGTGCTCTGGCCCCACAACTGCCCCAAGGGCGGCGCAAAGGCGCGGGCCGTCGTATCCACCGGCCCGCCCGGCGGGAAGGGCACGATGAATTTGACCTGCTTGCTAGGGAAGTCCGCCGCATGGGTAGCCCCCGAATGCAGCATGGGCAGACCTGCGCCCAGCGCCAGCAGCTGTCGGCGGTTGATAGTGGTGGTCATGCTTGTCTCCGAGCTCTTATAGGATGCAAAACCGCCATCATCGGCCCGCTGCTCGGGTTTGCCCACACCGGGCCGTTTGTGATTGCGAAACCTCCACTTCGTGCCAGCAGAAATGGACGTACCGCCACAGATGTATTTTTCCCATGACAGCTGGGGCAAATCTGCAGCCAACTGCATGCAGCCGTCTGATGTTTGTATAACAATAGCGGCAGCCGCAAACCGCCGAACTGGCGTGCTTCTAGGAAATACCCACACCACCCCCATGTCCGCTGTATTCAATTTCACCTTTGTGCCCTGGTTTCGTTCGGTGGCGCCGTATATCCACAAGTTTCGCAACCAGACTTTTGTCGTCGGCGTGACAGGTGAGGCGATTGCAGCGGGCAAGCTGCAATCGATTGCCCAGGATCTGGCCCTGATCCAGGCGCTGGGCGTGAAGATCGTGCTGGTGCATGGTTTCCGACCCCAGGTGAATGAACAGCTCGCGGCCAAGGGCCATGCGCCGCGCTATTCGCACGGCATCCGGGTGACCGACTCGGTGGCGCTCGATTGCGCACAAGAGGCGGCTGGCCAGCTGCGCTTCGAGATCGAAGCCGCCTTTAGCCAGGGCCTGCCCAACACCCCGATGGCTGGCGCCACCGTGCGCGTGATCTCTGGCAACTTTGTCACCGCCCGGCCCGTCGGCATTGTCGATGGCGTGGATTTCATGCACTCGGGCCTGGTGCGCAAGGTCGATGTGGGCGGCATCCACCGCACCTTGGACATGGGCGCCATGGTGCTGGTCTCGCCGTTTGGCTTCTCCCCCACGGGCGAGGCCTTCAACCTCAGCATGGAAGAAGTGGCCACGCGCGTGGCCATCGAGCTCAAAGCCGACAAGCTGATGTTTTTGACCGAAGTGGCCGGCATCCGCCTGAACCCGTTGGAAGCGGAAGGGGAAGACAACCCGGTCGACACCGAGCTGCCCCTGGATGTGGCGCAAAAGCTGCTCGCCCAATTGCCAGAAGCCACCCTCCCCACCGATGTGGGCTTTTACCTGCAGCATTGTGTGAAGGCCTGCAAGGAAGGCGTGGAGCGCAGCCACATTCTGCCTTTTGCGACCGATGGCGCCCTGCTGCTCGAAGTCTATGTGCACGATGGCATCGGCACCATGGTGATCGATGAGCGCCTCGAAGAACTGCGCGAGGCCAAGCCGGACGACGTGGGCGGCATTCTGCAGCTGATCGAGCCTTTCGAGAAGGACGGCACCCTGGTCAAACGCAGCCGCACCGAAATCGAGCGCGATATCTCCGCCTACACCATCATCGAACACGATGGCGTGATCTTTGGCTGCGCGGCCCTCTACCCCTACCCTGAGGCAGGCACCGCCGAGATGGCGGCGGTCACCGTATCGCCCCAAAGCCAGGGCACAGGTGACGGCGAAAAACTGCTCAAGCGCATCGAGCAGCGCGCCCGTGCCACCGGGCTCAAAAGCATTTTTGTACTCACCACCCGCACCATGCACTGGTTTCTCAAGCGCGGCTTCCAGCCCGTGGACCCGGACTGGCTGCCCGAGCAACGCAAGGCCAAGTACAACTGGAGCCGCAAGAGCCAGGTGCTGGTCAAGTACCTGTAAGCCTGCTGGGGCTTGTTCGGGCCTGCCTGCGCCGGCAAAGCCCCTGGCCCAGCTGCCCCCAGATCAGGGGCCGCGCAAAGCAAGCCTGGGCAACCCAAGACGGGGACTTCTAGCCCCAGAGCTTGACCACCTCGGCAGCCACCTGGGCCAGGGCCGCATCGCGCGCCTTGGGCTCGGCCTTGGATTCGGTCAAATAACTGGTCACCAAAATCGGTGTAGCGGCGCCCGGCGGCCAGAGCAGGCCTATGTCGTTGCGGGTACCCGGCCCCGATCCGGTCTTGTCCGCCACCTTCCAGCCCGGGGCGCCTGCACGCAGGCAGTGGTCGCCCGTGGTATTGGCCACCATCCAGCCCACCAGCTTGTCCCGGCTTGCGGGGCTCAAGGTCTTTCCCAACGTCAGCGCCCGCATGCTGGTCAGCATCGCCAAGGGGCTGGTGGTATCGCGCACATCGCCGGGTTTGGATTCACTCATCGCAGGCTCGATGCGGTCAAGGCGGGTGACTGGGTCGTTCAAGCTGCGCAGGTAGCGGGTTAAACCGGCCGGGCCGCCAACGCGCTCCAAAAGCAAGTTCGTAGCACCGTTGTCGCTGATCGTCATGATGGCGTCGCACAGCGCATCGACCGTCATCGGCGCCTTGCCGGCAAATTTTTCGGTGACGGGCGAATACTCCACCAAGGCCGATCGGTCGAACGTCACCTGCGCATCGAGCCGCTCCTGGCCCGCATCCACCCGGGACAGCACCTGGCCGGCCAGCAGCATCTTGAAGGTGCTGCACATGGGAAAGCGCTCATCCTGGCGCCAGCCCAGCGCCGCGCCCGTGACGGTGTTCAGCACCGACACCCCCAGCCGCCCGCCTACCGAGCGCTCCAGGGCCTGCATGGTCTGGGCAAACTGGCGCTGGGCTGGCGTGGCGGCCGCCGGGCCGGCCGCCCAGGCGCGGGACGAGGTGGCAATCAGGCTAGCCGCCCCCATAGTCAAGAAAAACTTTCTTCTGTACATGGCTTTCAATCCTTAAAATTAGTGGTTATCCCAGAGACAGCCGTCAATTTACCGGTATCTTCTGGCTTTGACTAACGATGAAAACCAAGAAAACCCACAAGAAAAACTTATAGCTCATGCACTTGCCCTTGAATGCCCTGCGCGCCTTCGACGCCGCAGCGCGCCACCTCAACCTGACCCGTGCCGCGCTGGAGCTGCATGTGACCCAGGCGGCCATCAGCCAGCACATTCGCCAGCTCGAAGAGCAGCTGGGCAAGCCGCTGTTTCGCCGCTTGCCGCGCGGCCTGGCACTGACCGACGAAGGCATGGCGCTGGTGCCCGTGGTGGGCCAGGCCTTTGGCAGCCTGTCGCGCGCACTGGCGCAGGTGCAGGACAAGCGTCCGCACGAGGTGCTGTCGGTGGGCGTGGTGGGCACCTTTGCCGTGGGCTGGCTGCTGCCACGGCTGCGGGCCTTCCAGGAGGCCCATGCCTTTGTGGACTTGCGGCTGTTCACCCACAACAATCGGGTGGATCTGGCCGGCGAAGGCTGGGACTGCGCCATCCGCTTTGGCGACGGGGCCTGGCATGGCACGGCCGCCCGGCAGCTGCTGCAGGCACCACTGACGCCCATGTGCGCGCCAGCCATTGCCGCACGCCTGCACCAGCCCGCCGACCTGGCGCATGAGACCTTGCTGCGCACCTACCGCGCTGGCGAATGGGAGCAGTGGTTTGCCCACACCCAGCTGGCCTGCCCGCCGCTGCGCGGCAGCGTGTTTGATTCATCGCTGACCTTGGCGGAGGCAGCGGCCCAAGGCTTGGGCGTGGCGCTGCTGCCGCTGCGCCTGTTCTCTCGCGATCTGCAGGCCGGTCGCCTCGTTGCCCCGTTGGCACAGACCTTGGACACCGGCAGCTACTGGCTGACGCAGTTGAAATCGCGCAGCCCCACGCTGGCCATGCAGACCTTCGAGCAATGGCTGGTAGCGCAATGCCAGCTGGAACAAGACGGCTAAGCGCGGCTTGCGGCTATTCGCCGAGGGTGCGCTCTCCTACAAGCGCCTAGTCCCTTGTCAGACAATGTGGCGAGCGCAGCAGACCTAGGATATAAAGTAACAAATTACCGCGTTCCTGTAAAAAAACACGCTGCGCACCCGCAGAATGACAACCACTGAGAGGACATCCATGCTTTCCACCCGCTCCATCACCGCCTTGTCTGCCATCGCAGCCGCCTTGCTGGCGGCCGGTTGCGCCACCACCACCGGCGACATCGAAGACCTCCCCCGCCCCAAGTCGGGCCACTGGCAGATCAGCTCGACCGACCAAGACGGCCAGACCGTTCAGTTCCAGGATTGCATGGACAAGGACACTTTCTACAAGACCCGCGAGCTGCAAAAGGCCAAGTACGAGGTGCAGCAATGCCAGACGGGCAGCCGCAAGGACAGCAATGGCTGGCAGTTCACCTCCAACTGCAAGGTGGGCCAGACCGAGCAACGCATTGAAAGCAGCCGCAAGATCAGTGGCGACTTCCAAAACAACTTCCATGTGCTGTCGGTAACCAAGCAGCAGATGCCCGATGGCAGCACGGTGGAGACCACCCGCAACATCAAGGGCGAATACCTGGGCGCCTGCCCTGCGGGCACCAACCCTGGCGACCGCGTGTTCAGCAGTGGCGACAAGATCAATTTCTACGACATCACCGGCCTCAGCCCCAAGTAAAACCTGAGCCATCCCGCACCAGCCCGGCCCTGCCGGGCTTTTTGACGTCTGTGCACCGGGCCTTTTTGCTGATCTACGTCTAGATATGGGCGATTCAGATACAGTACGATGCTCAGCCGTTTGGGTGCAGCTGTGCTGCCTGGCAGCGCGCGCCATCGCCACCGGGCTTGCACAGGGGCCGCGCGCCAGCCACCCAGCCGCTGCACAATGCTGGCTGGAATGCGCTGACACCCATTCCACCTGGCTTTTCCCATGAAACACCCGAAAAATGCGGCCTGACCGGCCTGGCATTTTTTGCCGACTTCCCCCATGTCCCAGCAATACCTTACCGCCGCGCTTTACCAGTTCATCGACCTGCCAGAGTTTGCCCAATGGCAGCAGCCCTTGCAGGCGCTGTGTGAGCAGCACCAGGTCAAGGGCCTGCTGCTGCTGGCCCATGAAGGCATCAACGGCACGATCGCTGGCCTGCCCGCCGATGTGCAAGCCGTGCTGGACTGGCTCAAGCGCGACCCGCGCCTGGCCCAGCTGGTGCACAAGGAGGCCTATGCCGAACGCAACCCCTTCTACCGCATGCGCGTGCGGCTCAAGCAGGAGATCGTGACCTTGGGCGTGCCCGCGCTGAACCCGGCGCTGAACGCGGGCGAATACGTCAAACCCGAAGACTGGAATGCCCTGATCAGCCAGCCCGATGTGGTGCTGGTCGACACCCGCAACGACTACGAGGTGGGCATTGGCAGCTTTGAAGGGGCGCTCAACCCGCACACCAAGAGCTTTACCGAGTTTCCGCAATGGGTGGCCGAGCAATCCCAGCCCGGTGGCGCGCTGCATGGCAAGCAAAAAGTCGCAATGTTCTGCACCGGTGGCATCCGCTGCGAAAAGTCCACCGCCTATATGAAGACCCAGGGCTTTGACCAGGTCTACCACCTCGAAGGCGGCATCCTCAAATACCTGGAAACGGTGGCCGAGGACGAATCCATGTGGTGGGGCGATTGCTTTGTGTTTGACGAGCGCGTCTCGGTCGGCCATGGCCTGGTGCGCGGCCCGCACCAGCTGTGCCGCAGCTGCCGCATGCCACTGGGCGCCGCCGAGCTGGCGCATGCCCACTATGTGCGCGGCGTCAGCTGCCCCTATTGCCACGGCAGCCGCACGCCCGAGCAACTGCAGTCCCTGGCCGAGCGCCAGCGACAGATGGACCTGGCGCAAGAGCGCGGTGACACCCACCTGGGCCACACCCAGGCCAGCTCCCAGCAATCGCGCCAGCAAAAAATGGCTGCGCAGCAAGATGCCATGAAGGATCTTCCGGTGCTGTACTCCTTCCGCCGCTGCCCCTACGCGATGCGCGCCCGCCTGGCCCTGGCCTATGCCGGCATTGGCTGCCAGCTGCGCGAAGTGGTGCTCAAAGACAAGCCCCAGGCACTGCGCGATGCATCCCCCAAGGCCAGCGTGCCAGTGCTGGTTCTGGCCGATGGCACGGTGCTGGACGAAAGCCTGGACATCATGCTCTGGGCGCTGCGCCAGAATGACCCGGACCAGTGGCTGAGCCCCACGGCAGGCAGTTTGGCCGACATGCAGGCCCTGATCGCCCGCCATGACAGCGACTTCAAACCGGCACTAGACCGCTGCAAATACCCCAGCCGCTACCCGCAGGAAGACGCTGCTGCCGCAGCGGCCACTGCCCAGGCGTTTCTCGGCGAGCTGAACCAGCAACTGGCCGCCAGCGGCTACCTGTTTGGCCGCGATCCGAGCCTGGCCGACATGGCCATCCGGCCCTTTGTGCGCCAGTTTGCCGGCATTGACGAGGCCGCATGGCAGAATCAGCCCTGGCCCCACCTGCAAGCTTGGCTGCTGCGTCTGACCGACTCGGCACTGTTTGAGCAGGTGATGGAAAAATACCCCGCCTGGCACCCGGACGAAGCCGGCATGCTGTTCCGCTGAGCGGGCGCACAGCCGCCCTGCAGTGAGGGTGGTGTTGAAGCTGTAGGCTGCCCTGTACTATCACGCCATCGAACACCCCATCTACCAGACCTGCAGGCGCCGGATTGCGCGCTGGGCAGGCCGCGCACCATGAACGCTCCCCGTATCCATCTGATCTTTGCCCGCGCCCGCAATGGCGTGATTGGCCGCGACAACCAACTGCCCTGGCACCTGCCCGAAGACCTGGCCTTCTTCAAGCAAAAAACCGGCGGTGCCACCGTCGTCATGGGCCGCAAGACCTGGGACTCGCTGCCACCGCGCTTTAGGCCGCTGCCCGGCCGCGACAACGTGGTCGTCACCCGGCAAAACGGCTGGCTGCCCAGCCCGGCCAGCGACCGGGTCCATGTGGCCACAGACCTGGAGGCTGCCTTGGCCACCGCGGCTGCGCTGGGTCAATCCGTCTGGGTGATCGGCGGGGCGCAGATCTATGCGCAGTCCCTCGCCCTGGCCGACGAGGTCTGGGTGACCGAGATTGACCAAGATTTTGACGGTGATGCCTATGCGCCGGTGCTCGATGGCCAGTGGCAAGAAGTCTCGCGTGAGCGCCACACCAGCAGCAACGGCCTGTACTTTGCCTTTGTCTGCTACCAGCGCCTGCCATCCTGAGCGCGCCAGCGCGCTAACCACCTCTGCCTGAGCCCTGCTTGCTGGTGCGGCGCAGCAAATTCATGCAAAATGGATTTCATCCAATAGCAATCTGCAGCCGTCCGGCCTTGAGCCCGACGCTGCCTTATGACGGAAAACTGTGACGATGAGCCTGGTACAAGCTTTGCCCGCCGGCCCGTTGGATGTGATCGGCGATGTGCATGGCGAGCGCCAGGCACTGCAGGCGCTGGTCCGGCATCTGGGCTATGACGAAGACGGCTGCCACCCGGCAGGCCGCACACTTGTTTTTGTGGGCGATTTCTGTGACCGGGGCCCAGACAGCCCTGGCGTGCTGGCCCTGGTGCGGCGCTGGATGGAAAACGGCCGTGCCTGCGCCGTGCTGGGCAACCACGAAATCAACCTGCTGCGTGAAGATGCCAAGGACGGCTCAGGCTGGTACTTTGATGAACGCATCGAAGCCGACAACCCCAAATATGCGCCTTATGCGCGTGCAGACCAGCAGTTCAGCGATGAAATGCTGCCTTTTTTGCGCCAGCTGCCGCTGGCGCTGGAGCGCCCGGACCTGCGCATTGTGCATGCCGCCTGGATTGGCGACAAAATCAACCAGGCACGCGCCCTGCAGCCAGGCCATGTCGCCGATGACTATGACCGCCTGGAGCAAGAGGCCTACATCCATGCGCAGGCACAGGGAATTCCGGCCAGACTCCAGGCCGAAAACCAGGCCTGGCCCTACCACCTCGAAGATGGTGCCCACTGCCCGCCCTTCATGCCTGCCCATGCAGACAGCGAGCTGAACAAATCGCAGTACAACCCCCTCAAAGTGCTCAGCTGCGGCGTGGAACGCCGGGGCAGCACGCCGTTTTTTGCCGGCGGCAAGTGGCGCTTTGTAGAGCGCGTGGCCTGGTGGGACGCCTACGCCGACAACACGCCCGTGGTGGTCGGCCATTACTGGCGCCGCATCCATGCGCTTGACCGCTCGGTTCTGGGCAAGGGCGACCAGGATTTGTTCGCCGACATCAGCCCCTATGCATGGCATGGCCAGCTGGGCAATGTCTTTTGTGTGGACTTCTCGGTGGGCGCGCGCTGGACCGCGCGGCTCGCCGGCCAGCCACCGGAGCAGGATTTCAAGCTCGCGGCCCTGCGCTGGCCCGAGCGGGTGCTGATCCTTGACGACGGCAGCGCGCAGCCCACGACCGGCTTCCTGCAAGAGCCAACGCCCGCCCTGGCCTGAGCCAGGCGCTTGAGCCCGTTCAGGCATGAAAAAGCGGCCCGTGGCCGCTTGCTTCTTTGAACCTGCGCGCCTATGCAGGCGCCGACCCAGACGCTGGTCGCGTTACAGACCCAGGGCCGCAATACCCGCCTTGGCGATCTGTGCATCTTCCGGTGCCTTGACACCGCTGACGCCCACGGCGCCAATGCATTCGCCGTCCTTCATGACCGGCACGCCGCCTTCAAGCATGCCGTCAATCAGCGGCGCACTCAGAAAAGCGGTGCGGCCACCGTTGATCATGTCTTCGAAACCCTTGCTCTCGCGGCGGCCCAGTGCCGAAGTACGGGCCTTGGCCACGCAGATGTGGGCCGACACGGGCGCTGCGCCATCGCGGCGGATCATGCCCAGCAGGTTGCCGCCATCATCCACCACCGCAATGCTGACGATCCATTGGTTCTTGACCGCTTCGGCCTCGGCCGCATTCAACACCGCCTTGACATCGGCCAACTCCAGCACTGCTTTGGTTTTCATGGTGACTCCTTGGAAAAAATTCGGGAAACCCGGTTGTTCAGCCTGCCAGCTTAACGGCATTTAACCGCCCTAATCAAGCACAGGCATCACAGCATTTGTGCCTAAAACGGGGGTAATCCCCCGCGCACCTCAGGCTGCTGTGTCTTCGTTCGCAGCAGGGGCCTCGGCATCTGCGGCCTCCGCTTCGGTCTTGATCGACGGTGCATGGCCGTCCCATTCGAACACGGCCATGCTCTCGACGTGGGCGGTGTGTGGGAACATATTCACCACGCCGGCAGCCACGCAGCGGTACCCCGCCTGGTGCACCAGCAGCCCGGCATCGCGTGCCAGGGTCGCCGGGTTGCAGCTCACATACACAATGCGCTTGGGCGGTGTCCAGTCCTGGGCGCTGTCAGGCAGCGGCGCGGTATCGGGCACCTGGTGGCGGGCCTTGTGGATGTCGGCCAGCGCCTTGGACAGCGCAAAGGCGCCTTCGCGCGGTGGGTCAACCAGCCATTTGTCTGCATGGCCATCGGCAACCAGCATTTCCGGCGTCATCTCGAACAGGTTGCGCGCCACAAAGCGCGTGGGCGCCAGCGCGCTGCCTGCAGGGCGTGCGGCATTGTTGGCCGCGTAGTTCTCATGCGAGCGCTGCACCAAGGTCTCCGAGCCCTCGATGCCCAGAACCTCGCCAGCCATGGTGCCAATGGGCAGGGTGAAGTTGCCTAGGCCGCAGAACCAGTCGATCACGCGCTCGGTCTTCTTGGCGTCCAGCAGGCGCAGCGAGCGGCTCACCAGCACCTGGTTGATATGGGGGTTGACCTGGGTAAAGTCGGTGGGCTTGAACGGCATGGTGATGCCGAAATCCGGCAGTGCATAGGACAGCTGCTCGCCCACGCCATCCATCAGGTGCACGGTGTCCGGACCCTTGGGCTGCAGCCACCACTGCACGTTGTGGGCGGCGGCAAAGTCGCGCAGGCGCTGCAGGTCGGCCTCGCTCAAAGGCTCCAGGTGGCGCAGCACCAGGGCGGTGACATGGTCGCCGCAGGCCACCTCGATCTGCGGGCAAGTCTCGCGGGCATCCAGGCTGCCGATCAACGCGCGCATCGGCATCAGCAAGGCATCGACATGCGGGGGCAAGATCTTGCAGGTTTCCATGTCGGCGATGTAGCGGCTCTTGCGCTCATGGAAGCCCACCAGCACCTTGCCCTTCTTGGCCACATAGCGCACCGACAGGCGCGAGCGGAAGCGGTAACCCCAGCTGGGGCCCTCGATGGGACGCATCACGGTCTCCGGCACCACCTTGCCCAGGTGCCAAAGATTGTCTTCCAGCACGCGCTGCTTGGTCGCAATTTGCGCACCCACATGCAGATGCTGCATCTTGCAGCCGCCGCAGGCGCCTGCATGCAAACCAAAGTTGGGGCAGCCGGGCCGCACGCGCTGCGACGACTCGCGGTGGATCTGCAGCAGATCGGCCTGCTCCCAGTTGTTCTTCTTGCGCCGGGTCTTGGCGCTGACCCATTCGGTGGGCAAGGCGCCGTCGACAAAGACCACCTTGCCATCGGCACGGCGCGCCACGCCCTGGGCGTCCATGTCCATGGACACGATTCGCAGGGCATCTGCGGGGAATTGCGCCGCTTCGGCGGCATCGGGGGATTCGGTGGGAATATTCTGTGGGGTCTGCGCTTGGCTCATCCCGGTATTTTCGCAGGCTGGGCAATGGCCTGCGGCCAACCTCTGGCAATTCTGGGTGGCGAAACACAAAAAATGCGGCTGGCATGCCTTGCGCATTGACAACGCAAGTCAAAAATCAATCAGTACTTGAGAAGCAAGCTGGACTGCCAGTGGTCAGGTTGACAAATCCCTTCCTCACGCCCGGGCATGTTCGAACGCCTCGGGACTGCCTCCGCCCAGATGGCTGTAGCGGCGTAACTGGTGATAGAACGCCTCAATGTAGTCGAATACATCAGCCCGCGCCATCTCCCGGGTCTTGTAGAGACGCTTTCGGATGCTCTCCTTCTTCAGACTGCTGAAGAACGATTCCATGACTCCATTGCCCCAACAATTGTCCCTGCGGCTCATACTTGATAGCTGTCCATGTGTTTTGCAAAATCTCTTGAAGACATCGCTGCCGTATTGGCTTCCGTGATCAGAATGTAGCAACACCTGCGATGCCGGTATGCGTCTTCAAACTGCGCCAGCAATGCATCCAGCACAAACTCAGGATCAAGGGTTGCCTTTATGGACTATCGCACCACCTTTCGGGAATACAAGTCCACCACAGCCGTCAATACAACCAACCTTGCCATGTAGGTGATGTCAGTTACCCATGCTTTGTCTGGAGCTCCCACGTTGAACTGGCGCTAAAGATGGTTGGCCGAGATGATGGAATGGAGTCCGACAATCTTGCGCGGGGCATTGTAGCCTCGCACTGCTTTGATCTTGTGTTCACGCATGAGGCGGGCCACCCGATGCTTGCCGCATAACTCGCCAGCCTCTCACAGATCTACGAACACACGGCAGGCAACATACATCCCATGACTGGCGTTGTAGGAGCAGCGAATCAACACAAGCAGTCGTTGATCCTCTTGTTCACGAACTGAGACAGGCCCATAGAGCCACGCGTAGAACCCTGCACAACAACTGACACATCAAGCTGAGGACGTGTTGCTCGCGATGCTCGTTGACGAAGCGATACTTGATTCGAACGCCCTGGCCAAGTACCACATGGCTTTTTTAATATATCTCGATCCTCCTCCATTCGACGCATTTGACTTCGCAAATGCAGTATCTCGCTTTTTGGCGTCCAGCTCTTAAGAATGCTGCACGGATTGACCAGGAGATGCTGCCTTCACCCATTTGTACAAGCTATGTATCCATACATCTAAACGGGCTGAGACCTCGGCAACAGAATAACCGCACTCATTCACTTTCTTGACGATCTCTTCCTCGAATTCTGGCGTAAATCTCAGTGTACTCACGAAGACCTCCTATACTCAAAAGATAGGCGGAGTTCGCCTACCTGACTATGTGCGATCCAACCAACGGCTCAATGGTATCTAGCCAAGCCCATCGATTCAACGAGTGAGCCCGCCTCAGGCAAGCACAGCGCATATGCAATCTACTCTCCGGCAAATTTAGACCTTGTCATTTCTTCTCCTTCGCGCCAATCGTGGCTACTCGAATGCAACCCTAGCTCTAGTTCTAAAACTTCCGGCATTCGGGAGGGAGATCATTCACAATATTGCGAGATGCATCAAAACAATTATCGATTTGATTCCTTCACTCATCCACCTTCCATCGAGCAAAATACCATACAAGAAAAGCTCAAGACTCAAAATAATTAGCAGATTTTCAATCTGAAACAACAACAGACAACACACAGTATAAATCTCATTAGTTTCAAATTATGAAATGACATATTAAAATACATCCTTTCAAAAGCAAAGCAGGAATTATTTTAATGCTTTGCAAAATATCAAAAATCAGTATTATTAGTCTTGCTTCTAGATTTATTTTAAAACTTTATAGAGAATGAAAAATTACTGAGAATTTATCTCTATTCCATTGATCGTTATCCCGCAATTACCTGTAATACGATCAACTTTAGGTCCATCGGGCACAATTTCCGCATGATAATCAACCCCAAGGATTTCGTAATCCCAAGAATTTGGACTAATACCATTAAACCCTTGAAGATTTCTCACCAAAGCAATCATATTATTAAATTGCTGAGGGGTTATAACACCATGGTATGCATCAATCTTCGGCGCAGCAGAACCGGATTGAAAATCTGATCCAAAATTTGTAATGTAATTACTACCACTCACAATAGGAGCATGACCAAAAGGAATACTTCCTTCAGGAAGTAATTCTGTAGGTTCTACACTATGTGAAGCTCCAGCTGGAGGCATGTAACCATTACGAGAATCCCAAGTATTATATATCACTGCAAACACCTTCCCCGTTATACCGCATTTCACAAACATACCAAAATATGTAAATATACAAGCATTACCCCACATTGCACACCAATTCACCAGCTGATTGACATACATGTGCAAGTTTTGCCCATGAGACCATGGCTTTACACCGGAAGGTAAATTTTTATTCCACAACGTAAAGCTCCATTGCGGAGCATCAGAATATGTCTGCGTAGAAAATCCATTCAAAAACCATCCAACCTTCCCATTTTGAATTTGAATAGTAGTACTTCCAGAACCAGACTTATTATCATCATATAAAGAAACTTGATTAGCCAAGGTACTAACAATACCAGACCCAGTATATTCAGTAGCTTGCCAAGAGCTAGAACGGTAATCTAAACTTGAAGTATAAGTGTTACAATGATTACTTAGAAATGTTGCAATATCATTGCTAAACTGAGAAGACGAAAGCAGTTGAGTAAAAGCCATTTTTATGTCACCAATAGTAATTCAAATGGATAGAGGTTTTTACAACCAAAGCAATTTAAATATAAAATCCAAATAGTTAACCTCTAATTTATTCATAATAAAATACATTTACTTAAATTATCAAATGCAATTTATTAAAATATATTAAAGAATTGAACAGGTAATGTTATTATTTGGATGATGACTCTAGGTAAGAATTCAGACTAAAAATCCAACCTCTAGGCATAACATTTATGGAACTGGACTTTTTGATAATATTAAAATATGATGAATCTTTTATATTTATAGCAGCATTAACGGCTAGTGGCAAACTTCCTGCTGCGACAACCCCAAGTACAGATTTGATGAATTGATCACGACGCATACGAACAGCCCTTTCATTGCTAATGCCATTAGCCTAGAAGATGATTGCAATACTTGTCAAGCCAATAAACATAATGATTCACTTGCTACATATTGACAACATCACAGAAATAGCAACCTTCAGTTTACTTATGAAGCGTAAAAGATCTTCGTCCTCAGCACTATACTGACGCCTTAAGGAAACTCTGCAAAATTCCCGGCTAGCCTCGCCGCATGAAATGATCCAAAGA
The DNA here is from genome assembly GCF_024809975.1 of Comamonas sp. BIGb0152. Classification (GTDB taxonomy): domain Bacteria; phylum Pseudomonadota; class Gammaproteobacteria; order Burkholderiales; family Burkholderiaceae_C; genus Comamonas. The sequence goes on along the minus strand of NZ_JANUDY010000002.1, from coordinate 358,924 downwards.
TGAAGTAAATGAACCTAGCTGTTCAGTCTCGTATGATCATATTCCCCGAAGAAACTGGACACTCTTTAATTCAAGAGAAGTGATGTTCGAGGTTCTTGAGTCGTTCAAACGGGAGCAAGTCGCATGAGTCAAGTTTATTCCAAGGCGCGCACTACACCTCGAACCAGAGCCGAGATCAAAGCATCGTCAGCCACGCTGGATCAATTGGTAGAACGCTACAAAGTCAGTCGCGCTACGGTACTTAAATGGAAGCACCAAGACGGCCCGCAAGATCTTTCGCAGCGCCCCCACAAACTGCATACGACGAGGCTGCCAGTGCAAGAGGCCATTGCTGTGGCGCTGCGCTGTCTACTGCTTTTGCCGCTCGATGACCTGGTCGCGGTAGTACGAGAGTTCATCAACCCTGATGTTTCCCGTGCCGGACTTGATCGGTGTTTGCGCCGTAACGGCGTCTCCAGCTTGCGCGAGCTGCAGCCCCTTCAGGCATAGGCAAGGAGCGGTCCGTCAAGACGTTGAAGGACTATGAACCAGGCTTCGTGCACGTGGACATCAAGTACCTACCCCAGATGCCCGACGAGCAATCTAGACGCTATTTGTTCGTTTCCATCGACCGAGTCGCTCGCTGGGTGTTTATGCACATTTATGCGGATGAAAGCGAGGACAGCAGCGTGGACTTCCTCAAGCGCCTGGAGACATGCCGCACCCATGAAAATCGTCAAGATACTCACGGAAAACGGCAGCCAGTTCACAAATTGATTCACGAGTAAAACGACAGGCCAGCGGACTTCACAAGTCCGATGTGCGATGCAAAGGGCCGGGCATTGAGCATCGCCTGTGCCCACCCCTTCATCCCCAGACGAACGGCATGGTCGAGCGTTTCAACGGCAGAATCAGTGAGGGGCTGCATCAGACGCGCTTTGCATCAGCAGCACAGTTGGAGGCAACTCTGATGAGCTATGTGAAGACGTACAACCATCAGATCCCCCAGCGGGCAATCAAGCACATTTCGCCCATCCAAGCCTTGAAAGACTGGTACGTGAAAAAGCCTGACTTATTCAGGAAGCGGGTTTATAACCAGTTGGGACTTGACACCGAGCTACGGGACTCGAGAAGAAGTCCAAACGAATACGCAAACGAGAGCTCTTGGACGAGATGGATTTGGTCGCTCCCTGGCCGAGCTAGTTGTGTTCATCAAGTCGCACAGCACATCCCAAGCTACTGACAGACCTACTTTTGCAGTCGAGACTATCCTGCGAGTGCAAGTGGTGAGCGTGCCCCGCAAAATGCACCTGAATAAGAAAGGCAACCTGTGGTACTTTGGGACGAAGTGCCATATTGGTGTCGAAAGCAACTCTGGCTTACACACCATGGTCTCAACGCCAGGCAATGAGGCGAATGTATCGCATGCGCACAGGCTATTGCATGGCCATGCGCTGGGTGACAGCGGCTACCAAGGCGCGGGCAAATGCGCGGAGGCAAAATGCAGCCAAGTGAGGTGGCACATTGCCATGCGCAAAAAGCTCTATTTAGGCAACCAGCTGGGAATGCCCAAAGAGAAATACGAGCAAACCAAGGTCAGCATGCGCGCCACGGTGGAGCACCTGTTTTGTATCGTCAAGCATCAGTTCAGACTCAACAAGGTGCGATACAGGGGCATCGACAAGAATGACAACAAGTTGCAAACGATGTTTGCTCTCTCCAATTTGTGGCTGGTGCGAAAACAGATGATGCGGGTGCAGGCATGAGTGCGTCTGCACATGCCCGAAAAGTGCTAATAGCTGCCATCGCGGCTTGAACCCTAGCTGCAAAACTGCGCCGAACTGCCAAATAGGCAGTGAGCCCGCCCGCACTTCTGAATTCAGCGGTTTTACAGAACCTCCGTAAGGAAAATCTACAAAACTCACAGCGGGCTCCGTCGCACGGGTTTTTCAAAAGACCAGGCAAATGATTCTCGTTATCGGATCCGAGAAAAGTCCAACCGAACGGGTAAACTTGAGCTCTTGGATGCGATAGATTTGGTCGTTTCCTGGAGCGGGCTGGTGAATCTCCACAACTAGGGTGTTTTTGCAAAACCCTACTCCAATGACATGGACGTGAAACTTGATGAGACCCACGGCCGCTTCGAAATCAATTGTCAGCGATCAGCAAGGAAGACAACGCAGCGGACCGCCTGAGACCACGCTCAAATCAAGGCAGGGAGTTTTGCAAAGGGGTCCCCAGCCACAATGCAAGTCGCGGTGCAATTACTGCGCCGTGATCATGCTGCCCAGGCTCAGCTGGTCGGTGACCATGTTGGCGCTGGTCGATGAGAGCTTCTTGGCACCGGGCAGCGCATGCACCTCGGTCACACACACAGCGCTGTTGGGTGTAAACACGACCCGGCTGCCTGCGGGCAATTCGTCTGCCGTTTGGTGCAGCGGCTTGGACATATCGACCGGCGGCTCCGCACTGCGGTAAATCACCTCGCTCTTGCTGTCGTACACCGTGTAGCAGGCGGCCTGTGCCCAGGCAGAGGCCGTCAGGGCCAACACGGCCAGTGCGGTGGATTTGAAGCTGTAATGTGAACCGGTCATGGATGGAACTCCCGCAATCATTTTTATCAATGCAGCGAAGTTACCAAATTTTTTCGATCTGCGCACGCCGACAGGGGGCGGAAAGGTCAAGAAAAATCAACTAAAAACAAACCCTTACACAAATCTTCTCGCCAAGCTATCTTTGTCAAAGATGATATTGATAATTATTCGCACCCAATGTTATGATTTCCCATCGCCGTGGTGCGGGAGCGTGCATAGGAACACCATGCCAAGCTCCTCTGCCACGGTGCTTGTTTCATCGTGGGGCGACTCTCGGGGGCCGTTCAGCTCCAGAGTCGTTTTGGCCAGCCAACGATTTTTTCGCACAGCCACGCATTTTTTCGATGAAACCCTGCACAGCCGCCAGGCCATTCGCCATCTGACCGCTTGGCCTGCGCGCGCACAGGTTGCCATGCCCAGGCCATGCTGCCGCCCCGCACCGCCCCAGCCGCACCACCCTTCTCTCCCCCAAGCCCTATAACGCCCCCTGGCGCAATCCGCTCGAGCGCCTGACCTGGCGCTCCGTGGCCTCTTCCAGTACCAAGAAATTGCTGCTGCCGCCTGCCACGACCGTCAGCCAGTGCTTGGCCCGTGTCAGGCCGGTGTAGACCAGCTCACGGGTCATGATGGGCGAGAGGCTGGGCGGCAACACCACCGCTGCGTGGCTGAACTCCGAGCCCTGGGATTTGTGGATGGTCATCGCGTACACGGTCTCCACCGATTGCAAACGGCTGGGCAAGACCCAGCGCAAGCCCTCGCTGGTGGCAAACACCACCCGCAGCGGTGCTTGCAAGCCCGCACCGCCACCCACTTCGGCCACGCTGCCGTGTGGCATCTGCACCGTGATGCCGATATCTCCGTTCATCAGTTTGAGGCTGTAGTCATTGCGGGTCACCAACACCGGGCGCCCGGCATACCAGCCGCTGCTTTGGGCAATCAGCTCGCGGTGGGCCAGCAATTGGGCAATGCGCTCGTTGAGACCCTCCACGCCCCAAGGCCCGCTGCGCAAGGCGCAAAGCACCTGAAACTGGCCATGGGCCTGCAGCAGGCGCAGAGCCCAGGCGTTCAAGGCCTCTGGGCTCGGGTCTTGCGGCATCTCGTGCATGACTTGCAGGTAGTGGCCATAGCCGACGGGGCCGGACGCTGTTTTGGCAGGGCTGTCGACAAAACGCTTGCCCCCGCCGTCCAGCACCAGCTGGGCCAAGGAGGAATGCGTCAGATCGGGTACCGCATAGGCGGCCAGATCCGGGTAACCGGCCTTGAGCAAGGGCTTGATCGCCCTGCGCCGCCCTGCATTGACCACGCGGGCGAGCTGACCGATGCCGCTGTCCGCATGAAAGCGGTGGCTGACCCGCAGCATCACCACCGCCTGGTCCAGCGGCTTGCCTGCCATGTCCTGAAGATCAGCAGGCACTTGCTCGCCCGTCACCTGCTGCAGCCACTGCACTGTTTCATGCCAGTACAGGCCCCGCTCGGAATGCGCGCACAGCTCGCCGAGCACGGCGCCCGCTTCCACCGATGCGAGCTGGTCCTTGTCGCCCAGCAGCACCAGCCTGGCTTGCGCAGGCAAGGCCGACAGCACGGCCGCCATCATCTCCAGGTCGACCATCGAGGCCTCGTCGATCACCAGCACATCGAGCGCCAGCGGGTGCTGCGCATCATGGCGAAAATGCCGGCTGTCTGGCCGGCTGCCCAGCAGCCGGTGCAGGGTTTGCGCCTCTGAGGGGATGAGCGGCTTCAAGCTGCGCACATCGCCGTCCTCCGCGCCCGGTGCCACCGGCGGCAGTTGTGCGTCGTCCAGACGCGCCAAGGCCTGCACGATCGATTCGGTCAAACGCGCAGCGGCCTTGCCCGTGGGGGCTGCCAGGCAAATGCGCAAAGGCCGGCCATCTTGCTGCAAAGCCATGCTCTGCAACAGGGCCAGCAGCTTGACCACGGTGGTGGTCTTGCCAGTGCCAGGCCCCCCGGTAATGATGGAAAAGGCGCTGGATGCCGCCAGCGCGCAGGCCATCTTCTGCCAATCCGGGCTTTGCTCGGCCTGGCTCGCCTGCCCTCCCCCTGCCGCAGGGGCAAACAAGGTGTCCAGCGCCTGGCGCAGCCATGCGTCTTGCGTGGCACTGCGGCCGCTGCGCAGCCGCTGGCTGGCATCGATGCGCTGGCCAATGGCTTGGGCCACATCTTGCTCATACTGCCAGTAGCGGCGCAAGTAGAGCCGGTCGCCCTGCAGCACCATTGGCGTGCCACCTTGGCTGGCTTTGCCTTGCACGGCAACCAGCGCACTGGCCTGCAGCAGTGTTTGCCACTGCAGCAGGTTGACCTGGGCGAGCAGCTCGCTAGGCAGTGGCAAAGGCGTGGGCTCGGTGGCGCCGCTGCCTTGTGCGGCGGTATCGGGCGGCAGCGACAGCGCAAAGCGGCTGTTGTCCAAAGTAGCCTGCAGATCCAGGCAGACATGGCCTCGGCCCAGTTGGTGGCTGGCCAACGCTGCGGCCAGCAACACCAGGGGCGAGGCCGTGGGTTCCAGCTCGTGCAAAAACAGCACAAAGGCCTGGTCCAGACTGCGCAGCCAGCCATGCGCTGTCCAGCGCTCAACCGTTTGCAGCAGGCTCGCTGTTGCTGCATCCGTCATTGGCAGCTGCAGCGCAGCTGCTGTGCGCTGCAGGGGCAGGCCTTCCTGAGGCAGGCCGTCCTGGGGTTCTGTCGTCATGGCATTCATCATCATTGCGCAAACAGCGCGTCGAGCGCATCCATCAGCGCGCGCGGGGGTTTGTCGGTATAGAGGCCATGCTGCGCAGCACCAATGCCGCGCAAAAACCAGTAGCGCACACCGCCCACATCACGCTCGTAGTCGTAACCGGGCAGGCGCTGCTGCAGCAGGCGGTGCAAGGCATAGATATAGAGCACATACTGCAGCTCATAGCGGTGCTGCAGCACCGCAGCGGCCATGGCCTGTGCAGTGTAAGCGGCGCTGTCGGGTCCAAGCCAGTTGGATTTGTAGTCCATCACATAGTAGCGGCCGGCATGCTCAAAAACCAGGTCCATATAGCCTTTGAGCATGCCGTGAAGCTGGTTGCCCAGCAGCGCAGGCCGCGCCTGTCCGGGCAGCACATGCTGCTGCACCAGCGCATCGAGCTGGCCGGTGGAGGCCCGGCTGATGGACAGCCAGAACTCCATCTCGACCTGGTAGTCGCCCAGCTGCTGCAGCGCCACGGCCGTCTCGCCCGTCTCGCCCGTCTCACCCGTCTCACCCGTCTCACCCGTCTCACCCGTCTCACCCGTCTCACCCGTCTCACCCGTCTCGCCCGTCTCCGACGAAGCATGGGGCAAGCCCAATGGCGTTTGCAGCCATTGCCGCACAAAGCCCTGCAAGGGCTCGGCCCAATCGGCCCAGCCGCGCAGCTGACAGCGGTAGGCAATCAGGCCATCGAGCGCTGCAGGCTTGTCCAGCACGGCGGCAAAACCTTCCTGGGCACACCACTCCAGCAGGCCATGCAAAAAATTGCCAGCGTCCGGCCCTTTGGGAAAGGCGTGCAGGCTGCCGGCTTGCGGCAGGGCACGCGGCGCCTGCTCTGCCGGCGCTGGCATGTCCTGCGGCTCCAGGTACTGGTCCTGCTGGGCCGTCTCCGGCTCCGCTGCAGCACTGGCTTCGTCGTTCAGCGCAGGCTGCGATGCCGTGGTCAGGCCCAAGCGCTCGGTCAGCGCCGAGAAGCTGGCAATCCACCAGTGCTCATCGGCTTGCCGCCTGGGATAGCGCGCCGGGTAGACCACAGGCGGGCTTTCGGGCTGGTAGCGACTCAGGCTGACCTCGGGCACAGGCTGGACTGCTATTTGCGGACAGGCATTGGCAAATTCCTGCAAGTAGCCGTGCAGGTTCAAATCGGGCAGCTTTTGCCCACCAGCCAACAGGTAGCCTACCGCGCTTTTCTCCAGACTACCTGCCCGGCTCATGCCCTTGGCCAGCGGCGCCACGCCCAGCCACAGTGCGTACTGGGCACGGGTCAGCGCCACATATAGCAGGCGCATGTCTTCGCTCAGGCGTTCGTCGTTATGGGCGCTGACGGCCTCTTGGTGCTTGTTGCTCAGCTCCACCACCAAGCCGCCCGAGGCCGCATCGTGGTACTGCGCATAGCCCCGGCTCTTGCCATCAAAATCACGCCAGCTGCTGATGAAGGGCAGCAGCACCAGCGGGTATTCCAGCCCCTTGGATTTGTGGATGGTGACAACCTTGATCAGGTCCGCATCGCTCTCCAGGCGCAAAATCTCTTCCTCACCCTCGGGCCTGGCCATCTGCTCGGCCAGACGCCGGATCAGCGCCTGCGCGCCCTCTACCTCGGCCGATGTGCGCTGCAGCCATTCGGCCAGATGCAGCACATTGGTCAGGCGCCGTTCGCCGCCGGGCTGGGCCAGCCAGCGCGCGGGCAGGTCAAAATCGACCAGCCATTGGCGCAGCATGGGCAAGACGCCCTTTTTCTGCCACAGCTGCTGCAGCACCCGCGTGCGCAGTGCCAGCTGCTCCCAATGCAGCTCGTCCTGGTTGAGGCGCTCCAGATCCTGCCAAGACCAGTCCATCGCTGCGGTGGCCAGGGCCACGCGCAGCAGGCCGTCATGGCCGGGCGCATTGACGGCGCGCAGCCAGCGCAGCATGTCCGCCGCCTCAGCGGTCTGGAACACCGAGTCCCGGTCCGAAAGGTAGACGCTCGCCAAGCCCCGGTCTTTGAGCGCATTGCGCACCAGCTCTGCCTCAGCGCGGCCCCGCACCAGGATGGCGATATCCGCCGGGCGCAGCGGCCGGCTCAGCGCATCTGCCGAGGCACCAAAACCCGCCAGCCCTGTGCGGGCAGCGTTGAGCCAGTGGGTGATCTGGCTGGCTGCCGCCTGGGCCATGTGCTGGCGGTAAGCCGTCTCGGGCACACCGGTGCGCGCTGTTTTGGCAGCCGCCGCCCCATCGGCGGGCTCAGCCTCGGTCTGCCCTTCGGCGCTGGCCTGCAAGGTCCACAAGGTCATCGCAGCGCTGGCCCTGCCATCGAGGAAAAGCGCGTTCTTGCGCCCATGGGCATCGACGGCCACAAAGGGCACCGGGTTGTGGGTCTCGTCCTGCCTGAAACGGAAAGCCGCTCTTGCATGGCCCTCTGCGTGTACAAAACAGTGGTTGATGGCCTGCACCACCGCCTGGGTGGAGCGGTAGTTGGTGCCCAGCGAGTAGTGGCGCCCTTCGGTCGCCGCACGGGCGCGCAGGTAGGTGTAGATATCGGCACCGCGAAATGCGTAAATCGCCTGCTTGGGGTCGCCAATCATGAACAGGCCTTGCGCGGCATCGTTGTCTGCAATGCGGTAGATGCGTTCAAAAATGCGGTACTGCAGTGGGTCCGTATCCTGGAACTCGTCGATCATCGCGACGGGAAACTGGCTGCGGATGCGCTGCGCCAGCGCCTCCCCACCTGCCCCGTGCAAGGCCGCATCCAAGCGCTGGAGCAGGTCGTCAAAACCCAGCTCGGCCCGGCGCTGCTTCTCGTCCACCAGCGCGCGCTGAACATGGGCTATCGCATGGCGCAGCAGCAAGGGCTTGAGCGGCGTGGCCGCCTGCGCATCCTGCGCCACCGCCTCCAGCCAGGCATCGATGGCAGCAAAGGCCGCATGTTCGGGCACGGTCACGCCCTTTTTGGCCTTGATGCCCGACTGGCTGAAGGCCCGTATCTTGGCAGGCGCCGGCGCGCCATCGGCCCAGTCCGCCATCGCCGCCAGCCAGGCCTCGAATACGCCCGGCTCGTCCTTCTTGGGGTAGGTCACGCCGTTGAGGCCTGGCACAAGCGCGATGAGCTGTTGTTCCAGCGCGCCCCGGTTGTGCCGCCACAGCAGGCGGGCCGCGTCCTCCAACGCCTTTTGGCGTGCTGCCGCCTCGCTGGCCTTTGCCAGCAACGCAGCCAGATCGACCTGTTCGGCCTGCGCCAACACCTCGCCCTCATAGCGCCATTGCGCATCCTGGCGGCTGAGCATGGGGGTGATGGCCTCTTGCAAGGCTTGCGGGTTGGCCACCACCTGCAGCAGGCTGTGCAGCGACGTGGCGGGCAAGTCGTAGAACTGGCGGCGCCAGTAGTCCTGCACCACCTGGGTCAGCAGCTCGCTTTGGTCGGTGATCAAGGTCTGCTGGAACAGGCTGCCACTGTCAAACGCATGCTCGCGCAGCATGCGGTAGCACCAGCTGTGGATGGTGGAGACGGCGGCCTCGTCCATCCAGTTGGCGGCCTCGTGCAGCAAACGGGCACAGGCAGGCCAGCGACTGGCAGGGTAATCGGCGCGCAGTGCCAGCAGCAGCGGGTCGACCCGCTCTTCGCCGCAGGCATCTTCCGGGTCTTGCGCAAACAGCTGGGCAGCTTCCGAGAGACGATGGCGAATGCGGTCGCGCAGCTCCTGGGTGGCGGCATCGGTAAAGGTCACCACCAAAATATCGGGCGGCGCCAGCGGCCGGCCAAAGGCCTGCTCGCCTCCGTGCTGCAGCACCAGGCGCAGGTAGAGCGCGGCGATCGTATAGGTCTTGCCGGTCCCGGCACTGGCCTCGATCAGACGGCTGCCCCAGAGCGGAAAGCGCAGGGGATCCAGCGGCAACGTGGCCAGGGATGGCGCAGCAGCGTTGGGCGGCATCGCAGTCATGGCTGCCCCTCCTCGTCGCCATGGGCAAAGCGCGCCAGGCCTTGCGGGTGCTGCCCGTTGACCAGTTGCACATGCTCCAGCATGTCGCCGTACAGCTGCTGGGCCACCTCCAGCAGACCTGCGGCCAGCAGCTGCTCAAAATCCGGGAAAGTGCGGGCCAGTTCTGCCGAGCGCTGCAACTCACCATTGCCCCGGTAGCGGTCGTCATAAAGCGCGGCGAGCTGGCCAGCAGTGGCCTTGGGCTCCAAGCTGGCGATGGAGGTGCGCACCGCTGCGGGCAAGGGCGCGCGCATGCCTTGCTGCCACAGCAGCAGCAGCTGGCGCCAGGCGGCCCGCGCATCGCCCGCCGGCAACGGCGCAAACACGGCGATGCCTGACTCGGTACACACCACGGTCGTCAGGGGCTGGCCGGCGTTGTGCCAGGCCAGGTGTTCCACCCAGGCGCGTACCAAGCGGTCGTAGCGCAGTTGCTCGCCCGCATGCAGGCGACCGGGGGACAGGCTGATTTTGGCGGCGTTCGGCGCATTGGCAGCGTCTGTCCAACGCAAGCCGCGCAACCAGTCAGACACGGCCATGCCTGGCTCGCCATCGGCATAGCGCAGCTCCAGTGCCGCGCTACTAGCCAGCGGCCAGTAGCGCAGTGCTGCTGCATACACCTGTAGTGCGCGCAGGGCCGCATCTTGCGCGGGCTCCAGCGCGCAATCGGCAAAGGCACGCAGGGGCAGCCGCCCTTCCAGGCGCAGGCGCTGGGCCACCGCCTGCAGCTGTTCGCGCAAGCGGTGCATATCGGCAGCCTCCGCAGGCTTGTTGCGCACCCAGGGCTCCATCGCTTCGAGCAGGCTCGCCTGCAAGGCCCAGGCCTGCAGGCCATCGGGGGCAAACATCTCCTCGTCTTGGCCGGTCAGGTCTTCGTCCTGAAAAAACACCTGCAGCCGTTGGCGAAAGAACGCCGCCACCGGTTTTTGCGCAAAATCCTGCAGCTGACGCAGGCTCAGCGCCGTCTCCAGCGCCATCGGGGGCAAAGCCTCCAGCGCATCCTGGGCCACTGCGCCCGGCATCCCCTCCCCATGCACGCCATGCCATTCCTGCGCATAGGTGTAGAGGCCGTCGCTGCCCCGCTGTGCGGGGCCCTGCGCAAAATACCGGGGGCTGAAAGGCTGCAGCGGGTGCTCCTGGGTGAGCGCGCGCAGCAGGGCCTCGCCAGCCGCTGGATTGGCATGCGCCGCTGCATCGGCATCGCTGCCGGCCAGTCGCCAGCCTTGGGCCAGATGGTCGCGCAGCTGGCCAATCAGCACCGAAGGAGGCCGGGCGGTGCTGTCGCGGATGCTGCGCCCTACCCAGCTGATGTAAAGCTGCTCGCGAGCTGACAGCACTGCCTCCAGCAGCAAATAGCGATCGTCATCGCGGCGCGAGCGGTCACCCGGCCGGTACTGCTGGCGCATCAGGTCAAAATCCAGCACCGAAACCGGGCGCGGATAGGCGCCGTCGTTCATGCCCAGCAGGCAGACCACGCGAAACGGAATCGCCCGCATGGGCATCAAACTGCAAAAGCTCACCGCCCCGGCCATGAAGCGCTGGTTCAAACTGCTGGCATCCATGCCTGCCAACCAGGCCTCGCGCGCCACCGACAGCGGCAGGGCCTCGTCAAACGCCGCCGCCTCGCACTGGCCCAGCCAGCGTTCCAGCCCCTGGAGCAGCTGCATCTGCAGCAGCTTTTCATGCTCCTGCTGCGGGGCAAACAGCAGTGCCAGCACCTCGCGGGCACGTGCCACCCAGTCACTGGGCGATGCGTCCTGGGCCAGCAGATCGCAGGCCTGCTCCAACGCACGCAGCAAGGCCGCCAGCCCGCCCAGCGCGGCGGCATCCAGGCCGCCAATCTCGTCATAGGGCTGGATGTCATCCAGCGCCTCACCGCGCCCCACGGCAAAGCCCAGCATCATGCGGCGCAGGCCAAAGCGCCAGCTGTTGGTCTCGCCCGCCTGCGCCAGGCCGATGCGGGCGCGCTGCGCCGCATCCAGGCCCCAGCGCACACCCGCGCCCTCGATCCAGCGGTGCAGCAGTGCCAGCTCGTCCGGGTCGATGCCAAAGCGCTGGCGCACGGCATCGACGGCCAGCAGGTCCAGCACCTCGCTGACGGCAAAGCGGCTCTCAGGCATGGCCAGCACATGCTCCAGCGCCACCAGCATGGGTTCGCGCCCACGCTGGCTTTGGTCAGCCAGGGTGTAGGGAATAAAGCGCGGGTCCGCGCGTGCCGTGCGGCCAAACACCGCATCGATATGCGGCGCATACACCTGGATGTCGGGCACCATCACGATGATGTCCCTGGGCCGCAGGCTGGCATCGGCGCCCAGGCGCGCGAGCAGCTGGTCGTGCAGCACTTCCACCTCGCGCTGCGGGCTGTGGGCGCTGTGAAAGCGGATGGAATGGTCATGTGCCGGCTCGACCCCCGGCCACAGCGCACGGCTCTCAGCCAGGGGCCGCAGCTCCAGTATGTCGTCCTGCAGTTGGGCGAGCATGTGCGCGGGCTTGGCCTCGCCAAACAAGTCGATGCGTCCGCCGTTGACCGGGCTGAGCAGCGAGGCGTACTGGTCGGGCTGGTCGAATTCGTCAATCAGGTGGATGTAGTCGCGCCCCTGCTTGCCCCAGGCTGCCAGCAGCGGGTGGGCATGCTGGTGCAGGTCGTCGTCGCTGATCAGCCCTTGCATGCTGCCCTTGCGCTGCTGCCGGCGGTACTGGTGGCGCAGCAAATCCTTGTCGGCCACGATGTCCGACCAGTGGTGGCGGCAGGGGTTGTGCACGCACAGCAGCACCTGGCAGCTACGGGACATGGCAGCCAGCGCCTGCAAGGTCTGCGCCGGCATCGACGAAATACCAAACACCACCACCCGGCGCGGCAGGCCGGGGCTGCGCGCCTGCGGCGCTTGCCAGAACTGCACAAAGCGCTGGTGCACGGCGGCGCGGCTGGTGTCCATACCGGCAGCGCCCACATCGCCCAGCAGCGCACGCCACAGCACGGCCTGCCACTGTTGCTCCTCGTCCAGGGGCTGGGCATCGCCCCGCGCACTGCGCAGCAGATCCCGGCCCTGGGCCCAGTCCTGCAGCCAATCGGCGCGGTAAACCTGGTACTGGTCAAACAGGTCAGCAATGCGCTCGGCCAGCTGGTAGCGCCGGCGCTGGTCATGGTCGTCGTCCAAAAAACGCTGCAGCGCGGCAAAGGCGGGCTGCGCCAGCAACTGGGGCAAAAGGCGCATCAAACGCCAGGTGAGCGGCTGCTTGTCCAGCGGTGAGATCTCGGGCACATCGCTCTTGCCCAGCACCGCGCGGTAGGCCTGCCACAAAAACTGCGCGGGCAGCTGCACCTCCACGGCTGCCGTGATGCCGCAGCCGCCTTCCGCCACCGGTTGGGCCATGGACAGCTTGAGCCACTGGGCAATACCATTGCTTTGCACCAAAATCGTCTCGCTCTCCAGGGGCCTGAGCGGGTAGCGCTGCATCCAGGCCACTACGAGGTCGCGCAAGGCTTCCGGATGGTTGCTGTGTATCACCATCAGGCCAGGGGTCATCGCGTTGGCGGGGGAGGATTGCATCAAAGGGAGAAAGACGAGCGGAACGAGCCAGCTTTCGAATGTAACGCAGGCGACCGCCTGGCGGGGCCAGCGGGCCCGGAACAGGCAACAAAAAGGCAGCCGAAGCTGCCTGCAGGTTGCGCAGCTTGGCGAGGCTCAGTCCACCGTGGCGCCCGAGGACTTGACCACCGGTGCCCAGCCTGCCACTTCCGACTTGATGAAGGCGCCAAACTGCTCGGGCGTGTTCTTCTCAGCGACAGCGCCCAGTTTTTCATAGGCTTCCTTGACCTGAGGCTTGTCAAAGGCCCGGTTCATCGCGGCATTGAGCTTTTGAACCACTTCGGGCGGTGTGCCAGCCGGCGCAATCAGGCCGAACCAAGACGAGACATCAAAAGGCTTGATGCCGCTTTCTTCCATGGTCGGCAGATCAGGGGCGGTGGGCGAGCGCTTGCTGGTGGTAACGGCCAGCGCCTTGAGCTTGCCGGCCTTCACGTGGGGCCAGGACGAGGGCATGTTGTCGAACATGAACTGCACCTGGCCGCCCATCAGATCGGTCAATGCCGGCGAGCTGCCCTTGTAGGGAATGTGCTGGGTCTTGAGGCCCGTGCGCATCTTGAACAGCTCACCCGCCATATGGATGGAGGTGCCGCTGCCCGACGAAGCGTAGGACACCTTGTCCGGGTTGGCCTTGGCATAGGCGATCAGCTCTTGCACCGTGTTGACCGGCACGCTGGGGTTGACCACCAGTACATTGGGCACCTTGGCGCCCAGCGCGACTGGGGCAAAGTCCTTTTCCAGATCGAAGCGCACCTTGGGGTAGAGGGTCTGGTTGATGGCGCTGGTCACCGCCACAAACAGCAAGGTGTAGCCGTCGTTCTCGGCACGTGCCACCTGCTCGGTGGCAATATTGCTGCCGGCGCCCGGCTTGTTGTCCACGACAAACGACTGGCCCAACTCGGCCGTCAGCTCCTTGGCCATGATGCGGGCCACCACATCGGTGGTGCCGCCAGCAGAAAAGCCGACCACCACACGCACGGCGCGCTCAGGGTATTTTTTGGGATCTGCGGCCTGCGAGGCCAGGGGCAGCAGTGCTGCAGCGCCCAGCAAGCTGGCAGCCAGAACTTGGCGGCGCGAGGGCAGGCAGGCGGCCGCAATGCGGCTGCGAGAAAACGGGCTCATGGTGTCTCCTTGGCACCTGGACGCTGAGCACATCCAGGCGGTTGGCTTGTTTATGGTGGCTGCAGCCTTGTGCCGCTGCATGCCACCGGGGCGTACCGCCCCCAAGCCCGAGATTGTGCCACGGCCAAGCACGGCAAAGCGCCTATTCCCTTGGCCTGGGCCATGGCACCGCAAGCTCTGCGCCCGCGCTGAAGACGGGCACAGCGCGCGGGCGACTAGACCGGGCGCACGGCGCTGTCCTGCGCCAGCTTCTCGAGCATGCGGCGCGTGATGGACTGACTCGCCCCGCCACTGGCCACAAACAGGAACATGGTCGAGCGCGCATTGGTCCAGCTCAGCTGTTTGGCCACCCAGCCGCTCTGGCCCAGGAACTCCAGCCAAACGCCGGCCTCCAGGCGCTTGCCCCCAATCCACAGCCCGGCACTGTCGGGCTTGGGCGTATCGAGCATGGAGCCGGTCACGATGATGGCCGGCTCATCGGCAGCCATGGTGTCGACAGCCCCCGGCAATTGGCCCCAGGCAGAAGGTGACGGCGCGGGCGACAGGCGAATGGCGCTGCCATCGGATTCAGGCAAGGAACGGGCCACAGCGGGCACCGCATGGCGCCCCTCTTCCTGCACCAACTGCAGCTCAACCAGGGCGCTGGGCGCCATCTGGGCGACGGCGGTGAGCACCGGTGCAATGCGTTCGGGCATCCAGCCAATGCTGGTCAGGCCCGCCTTCAGCCGGGTCAGCAGCGAGGGGATCAGCATATCGGCATCCCGGTGCATGCCCGCGTTGGCATTGGCACCGGCGAGCGCCAGCACATCGGCGATCGCCTCGTGGTAGGCGCGGAAATGCGATGAATCCGGCCCCGAGCGCTCTGCCGCCTGCAGCAGAACTCTGGGCCATGCGCCGGTCAGTGCAGCGAGCAAGGCCGGGTCCACATCAAAACTGTGCAAGCTGGTGGCCAGCAGCAGCATGACATCGGCCTCCATCTGCTCCAGGCTTGGCGCAGCCTGGGCATCAGCGCCGGCGGCCAGCGGCTTAGGCACGGGCGCTGCTGGCAACGGGGCCGGCATGGCGGCCAGCGCTGCCGGCTCGCGCTCCGCGCCGGCCTGCAAGCTGGCCAGCTGGGCCCAGTCGGACTCCGGGCTGATGCTGATCAGGCCCGAGGCGCCCCACTGGCTCTCCAGCAGCATGGAGCTGGAGTAGCCCGAGTCATCGACATCCTGCAGCGCAGACGACAGCTGGGGCTTGAGCCGCACACCAAAGCGGCTGAGCGCCTGGGCGAAATCTGCAGCCGTGGGCACCGGCAGCGCAGACAAGGTCTCTACCGATTCCGTCACCAGCTGCGGAAACTGCGGGTCCGACAATGCCCGGCCCTCTTCCTTGAGCACCGTGGCTTTGTCGACAATGGTTTGCACCAGCATCCGCGCAGGATGGGCAGCATCGGTCCAGAAGGAGGCGTCATGGGCGGCCATGCGCTCCATCACCGGTATCAGTGTTTTGTAGGCCCGCACAGCACCGACCGGGCAATGCGCCGGAATATCAAACAAAGTCTTGGTGCGCTGCACAAAGCTGCGGGTGTTGTCTTTGGCGAGGCGGCGTTTGAGCTCGGCCTTGGCCAGCAGCTCGGCATAGCTGTTCATGGCCAAGGCCATGATGCGTTGGTAGCTGGTTTGCAAGTGGTCGGCCATGACGCCCACCATCTCGGGCAAGAAGAGTGCCGTCGCGTCAGCCGCAATCTCCACATCGGCCAGCGTCGCTTGCAGACTGTCCAGGTACACCGTGTGGTGCAGCGGATTGCCATTGCGCCAGTAGCGGGTGATTTTGCGCAAGGGCCGGTAGACGCGCTCCAGACCTGTCAGGCTCTGCTCGGTCTGTTGCAGCAGATTGATCTGCATGCGGCCCCATTCGATCTGAGAACGCAGCAGATGCTGGTCCGCACCCAAGCCATCGCGGCTGCCTTCAGCGCCCATCACAGCGTGGTAATCGGTGCGTTTGCCCTCCGCAATCGAAAAGACCGCCTGGCGCAAGCGCAGTGCATAGGCCAGCGGCAGCTGGGCCTTTTTACTGGCCAGCTGGGTTTGGGCATGCAGCAACAATTGTTGATCTTCTGTGTTGCTGCTAGACGACAATTGCGCGCCCAAAGACGCCAAGGCCGCATTGCACATCGCGGCCATCAAAGGCTCCGCCTCTTGCAATGCCTGCTCCAGACAGGTGTCAAATACCGATAAGGCCCGTTGCTGCACGCTTCACCTCTCCCAGTTAAAACGCCCGCCGCTTCAGCAAAGCGACGGGCGTACGGTGTGGGTTACTTCAGGGCTTTGTAGCGCATCCGTTTAGGTGCTGCCCCTTCTTCTCCCAGCCGTTTCTTCTTATCTGCCTCGTATTCCTGATAGTTTCCATCAAAAAATACCCATTGGCTATCCCCTTCTGCCGCCAGGATGTGGGTCGCAATGCGATCCAGGAACCAGCGATCGTGGGAGATCACCATGACTGTACCCGCATATTCCAGCAAGGCGTCTTCCAGCGCACGCAGGGTTTCCACGTCCAAGTCGTTCGACGGCTCATCGAGCAGCAGCACGTTGCCGCCTTGGATCAAGGTCTTGGCCAAATGCAGGCGACCGCGCTCACCACCGGAGAGGTTGCCAACCTTCTTTTGCTGATCCTGGCCGTTGAAGTTGAAACGACCCGCATAGGCACGCGAGGCCATCTGGAACTTGCCCACATTGATGATGTCCAGGCCGCCGGAGATGTCTTCCCAGACGGTCTTGTCGTTGCCCAAGGCATCGCGGTGCTGGTCCACAAAGGCCATCTTCACCGTCTGGCCGATTTCCACTTCACCAGAGTCGGGCTGCTCCTTGCCGGCAATCAGCTTGAACAGCGTGGATTTACCCGCGCCGTTGGGGCCGATGATGCCGACAATCGCGCCCGCAGGGATGTTCATGCTGAGGTTGTCGATCAGCAGGCGGTCACCAAAAGCCTTGGAGACATCCTTGAACTCGATCACACGACTGCCCAGACGCTCGGCCACAGGAATGAAAATTTCCTGGGTTTCGTTGCGTTGCTGGTATTCGAAATCGCTCAGCTCTTCAAAGCGGGCAATACGTGCCTTGGATTTGGCCTGGCGACCCTTGGAGTTCTGGCGCACCCATTCCAGCTCCTTCTTCAAGGCCTTGGCACGGGCTTCCTCGCCCTTTTGCTCGGCCTCCAGGCGGTTGCCCTTTTGCAGCAGCCAGTCGGAGTAGTTGCCCTTGTAGGGAATGCCATGGCCACGGTCGAGTTCCAGAATCCACTCGGCCGCGTTGTCCAGGAAGTAGCGATCATGGGTGATGGCCACCACGGTGCCGGTGAAGCGGTGCAGGAACTGTTCGAGCCAGTCCACCGATTCGGCGTCCAAGTGGTTGGTGGGTTCGTCAAGCAGCAGCATGTCGGGCTTGGACAGCAGCAGCTTGCACAGCGCCACACGGCGCTTTTCACCACCAGAGAGCTGGCCGACGATGGCATCCCAGGCTGGCAGGCGCAGCGCATCGGCAGCAATCTCCAGCTGGTGCTCGGAGTCGGTGCCAGCAGCGGCGATCACGGCTTCGAGCTGTCCCTGCTCAGCAGCGAGCGCATCGAAGTCGGCGTCTTCTTCAGCATAAGCGGCATAGACCTCTTCGAGGCGTGCCTTGGCGTTGTTGACCTCGGCCATGGCCTCTTCAACCGCCTGGCGCACGGTGTGCTCAGGGTTGAGCTGGGGCTCCTGCGGTAGATAGCCGATGGACAGACCTGCCATGGGGATGGCTTCGCCTTCGAACTCCTTGTCGACGCCCGCCATGATCTTGAGCAAGCTGGACTTTCCCGAACCATTCAAACCCAGCACACCAATCTTGGCGCCGGGGAAAAAGCTCAGAGAAATACCCTTCAGAATCTGTCGCTTCGGAGGAACCGTCTTGGTGACGTTGTTCATCGAAAAAACGTATTGAGCCATGTGTTCTTTTGGTAAATCAGTAAAAAAATATGCGATTTTTGATCGCGGCCACCCGGGGATTATCGGTGCATGCGACAATACCCACAGTCAAAGGCTCCAGTTGCCTAGGACTTCAGCGCTAATGCTGGGGACGATGGACACAGTTCCGGGCTCCCTCTTTGAACCCATCTGCCTATCTGACTGGCGGCAATTATTCCAAAAAATTGCTTAGACATGGCCGATACCCAGCGTCCAGGTTGGACGCATCTGATCCAATGAACTTTGAAGAACTGAATCTGGCACCAGCCATTCTGCAGGCTGTGCGCGAGCAAGGCTACGACACGCCTACCCCCATCCAAGCCCAAGCCATCCCTCTCGTGCTGCAAGGCTGCGATTTGCTGGCAGGCGCACAGACCGGCACCGGCAAAACGGCCGCCTTCACCCTGCCTATGCTGCAGCGCCTGACCGAATCCGAGGGCAGCCGCAACAAGTGGGGCAATAAGGCCATCCGTGCGCTGATCCTGGCTCCAACCCGTGAGCTGGCGGCGCAGGTCGAAGAGAACGTGCGCCTATACGCCACCCACCTCGACATCAAGTCCACCGTCATTTTTGGCGGTGTTGGCATGAACCCACAGATCGACCGCATCAAAAAGGGTGTCGATGTACTGGTCGCCACCCCCGGCCGTCTGCTCGATCTGCAGCAACAAGGCTTTCTGGACCTGTCCACGGTCGAGATCCTGGTGCTCGACGAAGCCGACCGCATGCTCGACATGGGCTTCATCCATGACGTGAAAAAAGTGCTGGCGATGGTGCCCAAGGACAAGCAAAGCCTGCTGTTCTCGGCCACCTTCAGCGACGAAATTCGCGAGTTGGCCAGCGGCCTCTTGAAGAACCCCCAGTCCATCCAGGTGACGCCGCGCAACACCACGGTGCAGCGCATCAAGCAGGTGATCCACCCCGTGGGTCGCGGCAAGAAAAAGCAGGTTCTGCTGCACATCGTGCAAGAGAACAACTGGAGCCAGGTGCTGGTGTTCACCCGCACCAAGTTCGGCGCCAACAACGTGGCCGAGTACCTGAGCAAAAATGGCGTCACTGCCATGGCGCTGCACGGCAACAAGAGCCAAAGCGCCCGCACGCAGGCCCTTGAAGGCTTCAAGTCCGGCGACCTGCGCGCCTTGGTGGCCACCGATATTGCTGCACGCGGTATCGACATTGATGAATTGCCCAACGTGGTCAACTACGAGATCCCCAATGTCTCGGAAGACTATGTGCACCGCATTGGCCGTACCGGCCGCGCGGGCCGCGAAGGCAATGCCGTGAGCCTGGTGTGCATGGATGAAGAAGGCTTCATGATGGACATTGAGCGCTTCACCAAGCAAGACATCCCCGTGCAACTGCTCGAAGGCTTTGGCCCGGAAGACGGCGAAAAGGCCGAACCGATTGCCATGGGCCGCCAGACCATCTGGGGCGGTGCCGGCAAGCCCCCTAGCCGTGATGTGATGCAGGCAGCCGCCAAGGCGGCACGCCAAGAGATGATGGAGCGCGTGCGCACCAACAAGGTGGCTCGCGCCCCTGGTAGCAACGCAGGCGGTGGCCAGCGCAGCAATGCCAAGCGCAGTGCCCCCCGTGGCGCGCGCGCTGAAGGTGCTGCAGAATTTGCAGGCGAAGGTTCGGAGCAAGCCCGCCGCGACCCACGTCCACCACGCCGCGATGGCCGCCAAGCCCCGCGCCATGCAGGCGGTGGTGAAGGCCGAGGCCCAAGCGGCCAGCAGCGCCAGCCACAAGGCCAAGGTCAAGGCCCCCGCCAAGGTGGTGCCGGTGCCAGCCGTGGCCCACGCCCGGAGAATGATCGCCAACCCCGCGCTGATGCCCACCTGGGTACGCAGTTTGGTGGCACGGTAGATGGCCGCGACCATCGCCGCAGTGGCGCTGCCCAGCCCGACCCCATGCGCACCAGCGTGGACAGCATGGCCGAACGCGGTCGCCGCGGCGGCTTTGGCGGTGGCAACCGCAACGGTGGTGGCGGTGGCGGCGGTGCTGGCCGAGGCGGTCGCAACCATTCGTTCTCGCGTTAAACAACGGTCAGGGCACCGTCTCCCATCGCCATCCATGCATGGCGGTTGATTTCAAAGCCCAATTCCGCTAGGGTAAGGCCGCATTAGAACCAGATTCTTATGCGGCCTTTTCTTATGCCCTCCCCCTCTCCATCCTCGCTTGCGCCAGACACGCTGACCGTCGCTACCTGCAACCTGTTGAATCTGGCACTGCCAGAGCGGGAGTTCTATGCCAACCAGGTGCCCTACACCCGCGTGCAGTATGCGCGCAAGCTGCAGTGGCTGGGCGGTCGCTTCCAGGCACTCAATGCCGATATCCTGGCCGTGCAAGAGGTCTGGGACGAGGCTGCACTGACCGACGCACTGGCTGCCAGCGGACTGCACTACCACTTTGCAGCCGTGCCAGGCGCCGAGAACACGCAGGGCCGCAGCGGCGCGAACGGCACACCGCGCGTGGGCCTGGCGACGCGGCTCAAGGTACTGGCGCTGCGCTCTTTCGCGGATTTCCCCGCTGGCCTGGGCCAACCCATCCCCGGCCTGGGCGTGCACACCAGCTTTGAGCGGCCGCCCCTGGTGGCTACCCTGCAGATGAAGCATGGCCAGATTCTGACCGTGCTCACCTGCCACCTCAAATCCAAACGCCCCAAGTTTTTGCTGGATGCAGCGGGCAACCCACTGGAAGACCGGGATAACCCCAAAATCGCAGCACTGGCCTCGCTGCGCTCGCTGGTCATGCGCGGCGTGGAAGCGACTGCACTTCGCTGCCTGGTGATCGATCTGCTGCGCCACACGCGTATGCCGCTGGTAGTCATGGGGGACTTCAACGACACCCCCGATAGCGTGACCACACAAATGATCTCGGCCAGCGCCGAAGTGGCCTATGACCGCAAGGCCCGCGATCGCGCCCTGTTCAACGCCTACGATCTGCTGGGCGATGCGGCGCTGAAAAAAGATGTCGCCTATTCCCATGTCTACCAGGGCGCACCTGCGGTGCTCGACCAGATTTTGGTCAGCGAAGAGTTTGATCCCCGCAGCCGCCATGCGGTGGGCGATGTGCGCCGTGTCGATTATTTCAATGACCATCTCCACGAAGGCCGTGACCGCAGCCGCTCGGACCATGGTTTTGTACGCGCTCTGTTACGTATGCGCATTCCTTCGCCGGGGGATGCGGCCGGGAATTCGTCAGCCCATCTTGATTCGGCTGTTACATTCGAGCATTCGCCGGATGGCGTCTGAGGCGCCAGCGCCCTACTGCTGCTGAGCACCGCATCCGCATGTGCTGGTGCCGGCGGCCGTTGGAAAAAAGCGCGCCGATGACCATTGTTTCGCACCCATCCTACGCAACAGCGGCATACCGCTTTGCATAATGGCACACGTATTTTTCAGGAGGGCCGTGATTCGTCACGCACAACAATGATGAAACCCGATGCAGCATCCACCTCAAACCACCGCATGCCCGCCTGGAGCAGCCTGACGGTCATAGCAGCGGCGCTCGCGCTCACGGCGTGCTCCAGCACACCGCTGCCGACTTGGAACAGCACGCCCATCTCCGGCCAACCCAGCCCAGGCACCGTCACCACCAAGCCCGCCAGTGGCCCCAGCCCCGTGCAGATTCCTGGTGTGGGCAGTTCCGGCGTCATCTCCAGCCCCATAGAGTCTGTCCCACTGCAGGGCAGCCCGCTCAGCGGTTGGCAGGAAAGCGCAGAAGTCGCTGCCAGATTCCCCGACCCCGAACGCCGCTACAGCACGCCAGGCCTGGGCGCAGGCCGCACGACCTACACCAGCAACGCTGAATTGGGCCAAATGCTGCGCCAGCTGGGATCCGGCAGCCAGGCCAATGGCACCAAATCCGAGCTGATCACCGCTGGCACCTCCCAGGAAGGCCAGCCCATTTTGGCGCTGCTGCTGACCCGCGCCACCAGCACCAGCTTGCATGACCTGGACGCCAGCAACCGCCCCACGGTCCTGCTCATCGGCCAGCAGCATGGCGATGAGCCCGCTGGCAGCGAAGCCTTGCTGGCCCTGGCCCAGGACCTGGCGCAAGGCCCCTTGTCATCCGTGCTGGACAAAATCAATGTGCTGCTGGTGCCGCGCGCCAACCCCGATGGTGCTGCCGCTAACCGGCGCACCACCTCCAATGGCCTGGACATGAACCGCGACCACCTGCTGCTGCAAACACCCGAGGCGCAGGCGCTGGCCAAACTCAGCCGCAACTACCGGCCCATGGCAGTTTTCGATGCTCATGAGTTCACCGTGGCGGGCCGCTACCTGGAGAAGTTCAAAGGCGTGCAGCGCTATGACGCGCTACTGCAAACGCCTAGCACCGCCAATGTGCATGAGTTCATTGGCAAGGCAGCCAACGAATGGTATCTGCTGCCCATGC
This sequence comes from Comamonas sp. BIGb0152, assembly GCF_024809975.1. GTDB lineage: Bacteria > Pseudomonadota > Gammaproteobacteria > Burkholderiales > Burkholderiaceae_C > Comamonas. The sequence continues at coordinate 336,587 of NZ_JANUDY010000002.1, read as the reverse complement.
AAAAGGCGCTGACCGAGCAAGGGCAAACCACCAACTGGTACTACACCACCACGCGGGATCCCCAGGATCTGTCCCTGTCGATGGGCGGCGTGCGCGCGGACACCGGCCGCAATGTCAATGCCCTCAAGAACGCGGCGACCATGCTGGTCGAGACACGCGGTGTCGGCATTGGCCGCGCCCACATACAGCGCCGCGTGCACGGCCAATACACCGCCATCGCCTCAGCACTGCAAACCACCGCCCAACGCACCAAGGAGCTGGAGCAGGTGCGCACCTTTGTCAACCGAGACATCGCATCTCAGGCCTGCCGGGGCGAGTTCAGCCTGGAATCGCAGCAGACCACAGAAAAGCGCCGCGTGATCTTTATTGACCCGCAAACCGGCGAAGACATGCAGCAGGAAGTGGACTGGCACTCGTCCGTCAAACTGCGCCCCGGACCGACGCGAGCACGGCCCTGCGGCTACTGGCTGGCCGGCAATGCCACCGATGCGGTGGACAAGCTCCGCGCCCTGGGCCTGCAGGTGCTGCGCATTGCCGAACCGGGCAACCTGCTGGCCGACACCTACCAGGAGCAAGAACGCAGCAGCAGCGCCAAAAGCGACGTGCTAGGCCCTGGCGCGCAGAACGTAGAACGTGTCAAGGTAGCGCTCGAGCGCGTTGCCATTGATGTGCCAGAAGGCAGCTTCTACGTGCCGTTGAACCAGTCGCTGGCCAATGTGGCGATCGCCGCATTGGAGCCCGATACACAAAGCAGCTTTTTCGCCAACCACATCATTCCCAGCCTCAACGATGTGGCCCGCTCGATGAACAACCCCTCCCTGGTGTACGAAGAGACGGATTAAGGCCCGACACCCGTGCTCGGGTGTGCTGTGCAGAACACCTGCAAGCACCCCGGCGCGGGTGAGAGCATTCGACCACGAGCAGCATTTTAAAAATACTGCTATACTGGTGGATCGACCTGGGTCTGCTTGCCCCCATGTCTGACTTCTATATTCTGGCGCCCGGCACCTCTGCCGCTCTCGCCCACCCCCTAGGCAAGCCACAAGCCATAATAAATTCCTAGGTTCGGCTTTTTCCCGTATTTCTGTTTTTATGTCTGGCGCACTATGCTCCACCGTACAGCGGCGGAGCGCGTAAACATGTTCCAATTTTTCAAAAACGCCCCAAAAATCTCTCGCTATTTCGTATCCCCTGGCGTCTGCCAGCAGGCTGACGGCAAGTTCAGAAGCGCCGTGTCGCTCAAATCTGGCCAGGGCGCGCTGGCACAAGACACCATCTACACCTTCAGCACACTGTTCGAAACCGCACAGGAAGCAGTGGACCACGCCACACACGAAGGCATGTCGCTCGCGCTGATGCGCTAAGCCCCCGGTTGCCAGCCAGCCAAGCAGTTCCGCTAGCGGGCTGACTTGCCAACGGCCCCCTTAACGCATGCCATGGCATGCAGCACAAAGCCCGCAATTGCGGGCTTTGTTGATGGGAAATGGCTGCAGTGCCAGACCCGTGGAATTGCCTTTGTTCAGGCGCTCAGTTATCCGCTTGGGCGGAGCGGACGGAGCCAGACTTGACCACAATCTCGAACGGACCCATCGACACCTGATCACCGGCATACAACACCTGCCGTTTGACACGTTGTCCATTGACGAAGATGCCATTGGTGCTGTCGTGGTCCTCGACCATCAAAAGGCCGATGTAGTAACTGAATGCGCCATGGTCACGGCTGATGCTCGGGTCGCTCAGAAAAACACCACTGCTTCTGCCCCGACCGATACCCGTGCAGCCGCGCTCCAGCTGGATGGCGCGGGGAGGCGATTGAAGATCTGAACGAACAAGGATTTCCGGCAACATACTGAGCCCCTGAGGCACTGGCGAATTTCTACGATGGCCGGATTATGCACCTATTGTTTGATAAATTTTGATATAGATTAACAATAATTGTTATAGCCGATCCCAATGCATGGAATCTATCGGCGCCGTTGCGAAACGCTGGGCATTTGAACGCTGCCAGCACCGCCCAACGTCGACACAAAGGGCACTCGCCAAAGCCGCCACCAATACCGCTTGCGCAGCACCGCCAACCACAAGCCACAAGCCACAAGCCACAAGCCAACTCAGTGGTTATTGTGCGCAGACGTTCCAGGGATGGCCTGCAGAGCCCATGCCCTCTCGGATGGAGCGGAGAGCGGAGTGTTAGAGGCCATGCGCAAACAGCAGCAGAGACCTACGCCGACTTGCCTTGGCATTCGGGAGAACTGGCTGCCATGTGTGATGCTGAGGTGGCCTGCCCGACTGGGATCGAACCAGTGACCCACAGCTTAGAAGGCTGTTGCTCTATCCAACTGAGCTACGGGCAGATGCTTGATTGATCAAGTAGATGGACATGCGCACGAACCTTGCCGGGGCTGTATGCAGCGCGCTTTGCCGTAGGCAGAGGCTTCATGACCATCCGTTATTATGCCCGCAAATTGCTGCGCATTCTTGGCATTGAAAGCCGGGTTCCTCGCTGGGCTTACCCCTGCCGCTTTCGGCAACCCAGCGAGCAGGCTCCCAGGTTACCTTGCCGCATAGCTTTGACGGTGTCAGCTGGACACCGGCTGATCGGGCGAGGCCTGCCGCCCGATCTGCATGCCTGACCTTTAGGCGACTGCCTCTTCGTGCGGGGTCAGCATGAGCCGGCCCACTGCTTTGCCCTGCTCCAGCGCCACCAGTGCCGAGAAAGCTTTGCTGAAATGCATGCAGGTGGTCGGCACGGGGCTGAGGTTCTTGTCGCGCACCAAGGCGATCAGCTCACGCAGATCGCCCAGGTTGCCGACATAGGTGCCTTGGTAGGTGATGGCGCGGATCGCATGCGTGGGGGTGGGCAGGTCCACATGGCCGCCAAACAGGCCAATTTGCACCAGGTGGCCGCCCTTGGTCAGCATGTCGATGCCTTGCTGCACCGTCTGGCTGGAGCCCACGCAGTCGATGATGGCCCAGACCGCGCCACCCGCAGCCTGCTTGACCTGCGCGATGAAATCCGGAGATTTCGGATCAATGACCACGTCCGCTCCCGCGTTCAGCGCAGCGGCGTGCTTGCTGGCATCGGGCTCGATCACCACGACGCCGGCGCCGCCCATAGCCTTCATCAGCAAGATCGCCATCAGGCCCAGGCCACCGGCGCCAAACAGCACGATCTTCTCGTCCTTGAACACCTGGGGGTCGATCTTCTTGATGGCGCTGTAGGTGGTCAGGCCCGAGCAGGCATAGGGCGCGGCACGCTCGGCGGGCATGTCGCCAATATCCACCAGGTAGTAAGCATGGTTGACCAGCACATGGTCGGCGTAGCCGCCGTTTTGGTACACGCCCATCGATTTGCCAGCCAGGCACAGGTTCTCATCGCCGCGCTTGCAGACCTTGCATTCGCCGCAGCCATGCCAGGGGAAGACGACATAGCGCTTGCCGATCTCCACGCCCTTGGCATCCGGGCCCATGGCCACGACTTCGCCAGCAATCTCATGGCCCAGTGTCAGCGGCAGCTTCATGCCACGGTCGGCCATCGACAGCTTTTTGCCATTGCCCAGGTCGTACTCGCCATGCCAGATATGCAGGTCCGAGTGGCACACCCCCGCCGCCTCGATGCGCACCAGCACCTGGTCTCCGGTCGGTACGGGGGTGGGGCGCTCGCTGCGCACCAGTGGTTCACCAAAGCCTGTGACGTCATAGCTGATCATGCGATCTCCTTGTTGCTTGTTGGTTGTAGTGAGCCGGGCAGTTCCTGCCCATCTCGATGCCTGACAGATGAGCATATTAGTGCCGCTGTTTTGCAATACAAGCTGGCACCGCGCGCGCCAGTCGCCTTGGCGATAAAGGCTTAGCGGGTATTCCCGCGCCCTCCTTCGGGCATGAAAAACGCCCCTCGAAAGGGGCGTCGGAATGCAGATCGGAGAAGCTTAGCGCTTGGCTTTGAACAAGGCCAACAGCAGCACCACGGTGAATACCGCAAAAGCGATGAAGGACCAGTTGGCAATCGACAGGCCCAGGAAGGTCCAGTCGATGGCGGTGCAATCGCCCGAGCCACGGAAGATCATCGGCAGCGAGCGGCTGATGGGGTAGTTCTCGATCATGCCGTAGAAATCACGGCCGCAGGTGGCGAACTCGGGCGGGTTCCATTGCAGCCAGCTCTGGCGCGCCGCAGTGAAGGCGCCAAACGCAGAAAACAGCAGCGCCAGCCCGCCAAAGCTTTTCCACCAGCCGGCTGTGGACGGCTTGAGGCTGCCCAGCAGCGCCAGCACACCCACCGCAATCAGGCAGTAGCGCTGCACGATGCACATCGGACAAGGCTCCAGCCCCACCACGTGCTGCAAATACATGCCAAAAGCCAGCATGGCCGCGCAGGCCACAAAAATCAGCGCCAACGTGCGGCGCGGTGCGTTCCAGATCCAGTTCAAGTCATGTCCTTATGCTGCCAATCCCGCCATCTTACGCGTACAGACCTGCAGGGGCCCAAAACCAGAAAACCGGCCCCGCCCCAAGGGGCAGAACCGGGTCTCACAGCTTCAGGCGCAGGCGCGAGCGTCAGGGCACTAGATATTGGCTGCTTGATCGAGAAAAACTCGGGCTTGGCGTGGTGTCACCACCAGCGTCTCGCCTTCCTTCAGGCCCATGGCTTTGAACTGTTGCGCAGAAATCTGCGCCTCAATGAGCTTGTCGCTGTCCGAAGCCTCGGCACCTTGGGCTTGGTGCCCATCGATGGCAATAAGTTCCAGCCGCGCGATGGGGCCGACCACAATGGCGCGCTCCAGCTGCACGACAATGCCGCGCTGGCGGCCATCGGCGTCCTTTTCCTGGCCGGGCGAATAGCGCTCCACATCCAGCTCATGGGGGCGCACATAGGCCAGGGCCTGGGCATTGTTGGCCGAGGCAAATTCGGGCGAATCGATCTGCACGCCCCCTGCCACCACGGTATGCCCATCGGTGGCACGGCCTCGGAACAGGTTCACATCGCCCAAGAAGCCGTAAACGAAAGGGCTGGCCGGGCTGTCCCAGACTTCCTGCGGGGTGCCGGCCTGCTCGATCTGGCCCTTGTTGATCACCACCACCCGGTCGGCCACTTCCAGCGCCTCTTCCTGGTCATGGGTCACAAAGATACTGGTCACATGCAGCTCATCGTGTAGGCGGCGCAGCCAGCGGCGCAATTCCTTGCGCACCTTGGCGTCCAGCGCACCAAAGGGCTCATCGAGCAGCAGCACCTTGGGCTCCACCGCCAGCGCGCGTGCTAACGCAATACGCTGGCGCTGACCGCCCGACAGCTGCGAGGGATAGCGGTCGGCGATCCAGTCGAGCTGCACGAGCTTGAGCAGGCTCATCACCTTCTCGCGGATCTGGGCCTCGCTGGGCCGCTCCTTGCGGGGTTTGATGCGCAGACCAAAGGCCACGTTCTCGAACACCGTCATGTGACGGAACAGCGCGTAGTGCTGGAAAACAAAGCCCACGTTGCGGTTGCGCACATGTACATCGGTGGTGTCTTCACCGCTGAACTGGATGGTGCCCTGGTCGGCAGACTCCAGGCCCGCGATGATGCGCAGCAAGGTGGTTTTGCCGCAGCCCGAGGGGCCAAGCAGCGCAATCAATTCGCCCGATTTGATATCCAGGTTGACATTGTTCAGCGCCTGAAAGCTGCCAAACGACTTGGAGATATTTTGAATTTCAATGCTCATATCCGACCTCGAAAATACCGTGTTTATGCCGTGACTGCGCTGTCATCGCGGGGACGTTCAGGGGGCAGACTCGCGGCCTGCTTGTGCTCCTTCTCGGCGCGCCATTCGGCGATCGACTTGAGCACCAGCGTCACCAGCGCCAGCAAAGCCAGCAAGGACGCCACCGCAAAGGCCGCAGAGGACTGGAAGTCGGCGTACAAGATCTCGACATGCAGCGGAATGGTATTGGTCTGGCCACGGATACTGCCCGAGACGACGGACACCGCACCGAACTCGCCCATGGCCCGCGCATTGCACAGAATCACGCCATACAGCAAGCCCCATTTGATATTGGGCAGGGTCACCCGCCAAAAGGTCTGCCAGCCGGTGGCGCCCAGCACAATGGCGGCTTGCTCCTCGTCATTGCCCTGGGCCTGCATCAGCGGGATCAGCTCCCGGGCAATAAAGGGGAAGGTGACGAACACGGTGGCCAGCACAATGCCAGGCACCGCAAAGATCACCTTCAGGTCATGGGCCTCCAGCCAGGCACCAAACCAGCCGTTGGCGCCAAACAGCAGCACATAGGTCAGGCCTGCCACCACCGGCGACACCGAAAACGGCAAATCCACCAGCGAGGTCAGCAAGGCCTTGCCCTTGAACTCGAACTTGGCAATGGCCCAGGCCGCAGCCACACCAAACACCAGGTTCAGCGGCACCGCAATCAGGGCAGTAATCAAGGTCAGCTTAATGGCCGACCAGGCATCGGGCTCGGTCAGCGCAGCGGCATAGGTGTCCCAGCCCTTGCGCAGCGCCTCGACAAACACAGCAACCAAGGGCAGCAGCAAAAACAGCAGCATGAAGGTCAGCGCGATGCCGGTCAACGTCCAGCGCACCCAGCGCGGCTCCGTGACCGTGCTTTGCTCTTCGGGCTCGTGGCGGGCCACATAGCGGTAGCGCGCAAGCACCGTGCCCAGCACCACCACAACGACGGCAATCAATACAAGATACATGGTTGGCATGGCTTAGGCCCCCGAACGCTTGCGCTGCCAGCTCTGCAAGCCATTGATGAGCAGCAAGAGCACGAAAGAGATCACCAGCATCACCATCGCAATGGCAGTGGCGCCGGCATAGTCATGCAGCTCCAGCTTGGCCATGATGACGAAGGGCGTGATCTGGGACTCCATCGGAATGTTGTTGGAGACAAAGATCACCGAGCCGTACTCGCCCACTGCACGGGCAAACGCCATGGCAAAGCCGGTCAGCAGCGCGGGGCCGATGGCGGGCAAGATCACCTTGTAGAAGGTCTGCCAGCGCGATGCACCCAGGCTGCCGGCGGCCTCTTCCAGTTCTTTTTCAAAGTCTTCCAGCACCGGCTGCACCGTGCGCACCACAAAGGGCAGGCCGATAAAGATCAGCGCAAACACGATACCGACGCGGTTGAACACCAGCTGGATACCCAAGGGCGCGAACAGCTGCCCAATCCAGCCGTTGTCGGCCAGCAAGGCGGTCAGCGAGATACCCGCAACGGCGGTGGGCAAGGCAAAGGGCAGATCGACCAGGGCATCGACAATCTTCTTGCCAGCAAACTGGTAACGCACCAGCACCCAGGCGATCAGCATGCCAAACACCAGGTTCACCAGTGCAGCAATCGCCGAGGCACCAAAGGTGACCTTGTAAGCGGCTACGGCGATGGGGGCTGAAATCGTCGTCCAGAATTGCGACCAGGTCAGCTCAAAAGTCTTGAACAGCAAAGTGGCCAGCGGGATCAGCACAATGATGCTGAGGTAAAAAATGGTGTAACCCAGGGTAAGTCCAAAACCCGGCAGCACCCGTTTGGCGCCTCGGCGTTTGGCACTGGGCACGGCCGGGGCCGAGGCAGTGGTAGCAGCTGACATGGAATCCGATCGGCAAAAATCTACAGGAAATACGCAGTCAGCGCCCGACTGGCGGGCGCTGCTGCTGGCTCATCACTTCTTGGGTTCGGTGAACAGCTTGTCGAAGTAGCCGCCATCCCCAAAGTGGGTCTTCTGCGCTTCGCCCAAGCTGCCAAAGTACTTGCCGACAGTGAACTGCTTGATCGGTTTGAAAATATCGGCGTGCTTTTTCAGCACCGCTTCGCTGCGCGGGCGGATCGCATGGTTGGCGGCAATCTCCTGGCCTTCATCCGAGTAGAGGAAATCCAGGTAGGCCTTGGCCAGCTCAGCGGTGCCCTTTTTCTCGACCGTGCGTTCGACCACGGCCACCGGGTTTTCTGCGGTGATGCTCACCGATGGGTAGACCGGATCGACCTTGCCCTTGCCAAACTCGCGGTCGATCGACACCACTTCCGATTCAAAGGTGATCAGCACATCGCCCACATTGCGCTGCAGGAAGGCGGCCGTCGCATCACGCCCGCCCTTGGCCAGCACGGGCACGTTCTTGTACAGCTTGCTGATGTAGGCCTGCGCATCGGCGTCCGAGCCGCCCTTTTCACGCGCCTGGCCCCAGGCTGCCAGATAGGCGTAGCGGCCGTTGCCACCCAGCTTGGGGTTGACGACCACCACCTGCACGCCGGGCTTGATCAGGTCGTCCCAATCCTTGATGCCCTTGGGGTTGCCGTTGCGCACCAGAAACAGCATGGTCGAGGTGGTCGGCGATGCGTCATTGGGAAACTTCTTGGCCCAGTCCTTGGCGACCACGCCCTTTTCGGCCAGAAACTCCACATCGGTGGTGGTGTTGAAGGTCACCACATCGGCGGCCAGGCCTTCAGACACGGCACGCGCCTGGGCGCTGGAGCCGCCATGCGACTGGTCCACCTTGATGTCCACGCCCTTGGTCTTCTTGTAATGGGCGATAAAAGCGGTGTTGTAGTCTTTGTAGAACTCACGGGCCACGTCATACGAGACATTGAGCAACTGGTTTTGTGCCAGCGCCGAACCACTGGCTACCACCGCTGCGGCAACCACCAAAGATTTGAATCCACCCAATTTCATGTTCTGCTACCCCTTTGTATGAAGTGATGTAGCAAATTGTGGACTTTTGTACTTAAAACTCAAACGAATATATTCTTGTTAATTTATGGTGTTTTTGGAATAAAGAAAAAGCGCGGTATCACAGGCCCAGAATGACAACGAGCACGCCCTTGTCCACCTTGATGTCTCGCACTGCCATGCGCGCAACACGCTGGCGGGTATCCGATGCATTGAGCGTGTAGACCGGTTGCTGCGCCAGGAAGGAAGCCATCGCAGCCTCCAGCGCGACCTGCGCCATGGCGGTGCGTCGCTCATCCAGGCCCTGCACCACCAGCTTGTCCATCACCGGCTGGTCCAGAAAGATCGCCCCGCGTTCAGCGTCATAGCGCAGGGAGGCAGACACATCGATCTGCGCACCCAGCAGCTGGCTGCCGCTGGTATTGGTGTTGACGGTCATGTGCAGACCGAAGTCGACACGCTCGCTGTCCTCGTTCAAATGCACCCGGGGCTGCGCCATGGTGACGGAGACCAGCGGATAACGCTGGGTCAGCGGCAGGCGCTCGGCCAGTTTTTGCTCCAGCTGCGCCTGGCTGATGCGGATTTCGTAGGTTTTCCCCGCCAGGTACCAGATCGCAGCCGCGCCCACCAAGGCCAGCAGCGCCAACAGTGACCATGTCAATTTTTTACCCATGCCTGCACAACTCCTCTTGCCTTAACCACGCGGCCCCGCCATGGAGGCCTGCGCCAATCCTTGCTAATCCACCCGCCAGCTCGGAAGCCGCCAGTGGCGCCACAACGCAATCGCCCGCAGCCCGGCCGTGACGAACACACAACCCAGCATGGGCGCCATCTCGGGCACGGGCGAGCTGCGCAGCAGCAAATCCACCCAGCCGCCCACAAAGGCACAGACCGCATAAGGCTGGTGGTCGCGAAAGGCCTGCGGGATCTCACCGCACATCACATCCCGCAGCACTCCGCCGAACACCCCGGTGATCACGCCCATCATCACGCAGATAAGTGGCGGCAGGCCCTGTTCGGCAGCCATGTCCACGCCCACAGCCGCAAACAGGCCCAGGCCCAGCATATCGGGCCAGAGCATGGCGCGCTCCGTCAGCGCAAAATGGCGCTGCCGCAAAAACACGATGGCCAGCAGGCTAATGCCCAGGATCACCCAGACAAAGGTCTCCTGACGCACCCAGAAAAAGGGCCGCTGGTCCAGCAGCAGATCGCGCAAGGTGCCGCCGCCAAAAGCGGCCACAAAAGCCACCACGCAGACCCCCACCACATCGAGCTTTTTGTGCGCTGCCTTGATCACCCCGGACAGCGCAAACGCGATGGTCGCGGCAATCTCCAGCACCTGGCGGGCCGTGTCAATGATGTGGGGTGTGTCCATGGCCATGGGCAACAAGCGGGGCACCACCTGCGTGCGCCAGCACGCCAGGCGGCGCGGTGGCTCAGGCCGGTTGCATATGGCTGATCATCTCGTCGCCAAAGCGCGAGGTGCTCACCTGGGTGGCACCGTCCATCAGCCGCGCAAAGTCGTAGGTCACGCGCTTGGAGGCAATGGTGGCCTCCATGGCAGCAATGATCAGATCCGCCGCCTCGGTCCAGCCGATGTGGCGCAGCATCATCTCGGCCGACAGGATCAGCGAGCCGGGATTGACATAGTCCTTGCCCGCATACTTGGGCGCCGTGCCATGCGTGGCCTCGAACACGGCGACCCGGTCCGACAGATTGGCCCCGGGCGCAATACCGATGCCGCCCACCTGGGCGGCCACCGCGTCCGAGATGTAGTCGCCATTCAAATTGAGGGTCGCAATCACCGAGTAATCCGCCGGGCGCAGCAGCACCTGCTGCAAGAAGGCATCGGCAATCACATCCTTGATGATGATCTCGGAGCCATCCTTGGGGCTTTTGAGCCGCATCCAGGGGCCGCCGTCGATCACTTCGGCGCCGAACTCGTTCTTGGCCAGCGCATAGCCCCAGTCGCGGAACGCGCCTTCGGTGAACTTCATGATGTTGCCCTTGTGCACCAAGGTCACGCTGGGCTTGTCATGGTCGATCGCATACTGGATGGCCTGGCGCACCAGGCGCTCAGTGCCTTCGCGCGAGACGGGCTTGATGCCGATGCCCGAGCTGTGCGGGAAGCGGATCTTCTGCGAGCCGATCTCCTGCTGCAAAAAGGCGATCAGCTTGACGGCGATATCGGAGCCAGCGGCAAACTCGATGCCAGCATAGATGTCTTCGGAGTTCTCGCGGAAGATCACCATATGCGTTTTGTGCGGCTCGCGCACCGGCGAGGGCACGCCTTCAAAGTAGCGCACCGGCCGCAGGCAGACATACAGGTCCAAGGTCTGGCGCAGGGTGACATTGAGCGAGCGGATGCCGCCACCCACCGGCGTGTTCAGCGGCCCCTTGATGGCGACCAGGTACTGGGCGATGGCATCCATGGTTTCCTGGGGCAGGCTCTGGTCTTCCCCATAGAGCGCAACAGCCTTGTCGCCGGCAAAGACTTCCATCCAGGCAATGCGGCGGGACCCGCCATAGGCCTGGGCGACGGCAGCATCCACCACCTTGCGCATCACCGGGCTGATGTCACGGCCCACGCCATCGCCTTCGATGAAGGGAATGATGGGCTGGTCAGGCACACACAGGCTGTGGTCCTCGTTGGCAGTAATGGCCTGTCCGCCCTCGGGCAGCTGGATAGGTTGAGCACGCATCGTCACAAATCTCCCAAACTGATTCTTCGCCCACCCGAAGCAAGCTAGGGGGCACATGTGTTACTGCCAACGATTCTATCGACAAATACCCGCCAGCCCCTGATTGCCCAAACCGTGACAAATGGACACAACGCCTTGCCACCCACGCAGCGCCCGCAGTGCCGCTGGCATGGTGTATAAAACCGCCTATGGCGCCATGCGCTGCGGCTGCACAGTCCGTGCGGTTTGCTTTGTGAGAGTCTTGACCACCATGTTCCCCACCCCCCTGGCTAATCCATCTTCCCGCCTCGTTCAGCGCTTCTTGGCGGCATCGGCCATGGCCTGCGCCTTGGCAGCCGCCCTGCCCGCAGCGGCACAACAGGCAGCGCCCACCGGGGAGCCGCAGATGCGCTTGGCGCGCACCGAACTGTCAGCGGGCATGCACCGCATCCATGCGCAAGTGGCGCAAACGGCCCGCGAAAAGGAAATCGGCCTGATGTTCCGCAAGGAGATGCCGGCCAACGAAGGCATGCTGTTTGTGTTTGACCGGCCCGGCGTGCAGTGCTTCTGGATGAAGAACACCCTCTTGCCATTGACGGCCGCCTTTGTCAGCGACGACGGCACCATCGTCAATCTGGCCGACATGCAGCCCTTGAGCGAAGACTCGCACTGCTCCAGCAAGCCGGTGCGCTATGTATTGGAGATGAACCAGGGCTGGTTCAAGCAAAAGGGCATTGCAGCGGGCACCCAGCTGCGCGGTCGGCCTTTTTCTGCACCCTGAGCCACCGCCGACACCGCTGCCACCGCTTGGAGGCAGTCACCAAGAGGCAGGCCCGGCGCAGGGCTTGCCTCTATGATGGTCCGCAGAACAACTCTGTGGAGACAAACCATGGCAGCCACCGCGCGCTACCCCCTGCCCGATCTCAAAAGCCTGCCGGAAGACATCCAGGCCCGCATCGCCCAGGTGCAGGAAAAATCCGGCTTCATCCCCAATGTGTTCCTCGCCTTCGCACGCCGCCCGGCGGAATGGCGCGCCTTTTTTGCCTACCACGATGCGCTGATGGAGCGTGAGCAAAGCAGCCTGAGCAAGGCCGAGCGCGAGATGATCGTCACCGTCACCAGCGCCCACAACGAATGCCTGTACTGCGTGGTCGCGCATGGCGCACTGGTGCGTATCTATGACAAGGCCCCGATGCTGGCCGACCAGCTCGCCGTCAACTACCGCAAGACCAACATCTCTGCGCGCCAGCGCGCGATGCTGGATTTTGCGATGAAGGTCTGCACCCGCTCGCAAGAAGTCGATGACGCTGATTTTGAAGCCCTGCACACCCATGGCTTTGATGACGAAGACATCTGGGACATCGCCGCGATCACCGCCTTCTTTGGCCTGAGCAACCGCATGGCCAGCTTTGCAGGCATGCAGCCCAATGAGGAGTTCTATCTCATGGGCCGCATTCCCCGCAGCAAGACCTGAGGTGGGCGGAAATGGCGCAACCACCAGAAGACACACTGCTGATCAGCGAAGAAGATCTACACCGCCTGGCGCTGCGCGTGCTGCAGCACCTGGGCCTTAGCACAGCCCACGCCCAGTCCATTGCGCGCATCGTAGTTGCCGGCCAGCGCGATGCCTGCCAGTCCCACGGGGCCTACCGCATCCTGAGCGCAGCCCACACCATCGGCACCGGCTTGGTGCACCTGCAGGCCCAGCCCGTGCTGCAGCCCACGCAAGGCGCCATCACCCGGGTAGATGCCAAACGCGGCTTTTCCCCCCTCGCGCTGGAGCTGGGCCTGCCACCGTTGGTAGCCACCACCCGCTCCTTGGGCATGGGGGCCTTGGTGATCAACCATTGCGTCCACTTCACCGCCCTGTGGCCCGAGGTGGAGATGCTCACCGACCAAGGCCTGGCCGCGCTGATCATGACCCCCAGCCATGCCTGGGTCGCCCCGGCCGGCGGCACCAAGGGCGTGTTTGGCACCAACCCCATCGCCTTTGGCTGGCCCCGGCCTGGCCCCTACCCCTATGTGTTTGACTTTGCCACCAGTGCCATTGCGCGCGGCGATCTGGACCTGCACCGCCGTGCCGGAACCCTGCTGCCCGAAGGCGTGGGCATCGATGCGCAAGGCCAGCCATCGACCGACCCGGCAGCCGTCGCCCAAGGCGCGATGCGCACCTTTGGCGGCCATAAGGGCTCGGCCCTGGCGACCATGGTGGAGTTGATGGCCGGCATGCTGATTGGCGATCTGGGCAGCCAGGAATCGATGGCACTGGACGCCGGTGCTGGCGGAATGCCCTGCCATGGTCACTTGGTGCTGGCTTTTGATCCACAGCGTTTTGCTGGCGAAGACTGGCCCGGCCACCAGGCACGTGCGGAGGCCATGTTTGCCGCCATCAAGGGCCAAGGTGCACGCTTACCGTCGGAGCGGCGCTATGCAGCGCGGGCCCTGAGTGCGCAACAAGGCATCAGTCTGCCACGCAAGCTGCACGACGAAATTCTGGCCTTGTTGGGCTAAGTCCAAGCACACAGCCACCCATCTTGGTGGCTGTAAGGGGCGGAGTTTTTGGCCTACCGCGTGATGCGCTTGGCGATCTCCGCCACCAGTTGCTCGCCCAACACCGCCTTGCTGGCATGGGGCAGCTCCTGGTGGCCCTGCGCGTCCACCAGCAGCAAGGCGTTGTCGTCCTTGCCAAAGGTGGCAGGGCCGATATTGCCGACCAAGAGCGGTATCTGCTTGCGCAGGCGCTTGGCCTGGGCGTTAGCCAGCAGGTTCTCGCTTTCTGCGGCAAAGCCGACGCAGTAAAGCTGGCCGCTTTTGGCGCGCGGCAGCTGGGCCACAGTGGCGAGGATGTCCGGGTTCTCGACAAAGGCCAGCTGCGGCACCGCGCCACTGCCGTCTTTCTTGATCTTTTGGTCGGCAGCGCTGGCCGGGCGCCAGTCGGCCACTGCGGCAGTTGCCACAAAGATATCGGCGCTTTCGATGCCGCCCAGCACGGCCTGGAGCATGTCCTGCGCCGATTGCACATCGATGCGGCGCACCCCGCGCGGCGTGGGCAGATGCACCGGCCCGGCCACCAGGGTCACCTCGGCACCTGCCGCCTGGGCGGCGCGCGCAATGGCAAAGCCCATCTTGCCGCTGGAGAGGTTGGTGATGCCCCGCACCGGGTCTATGGCTTCGAAAGTAGGCCCAGCCGTGATCAGCAGCTTTTTGCCTGCCAGCGCCTTGGTGCTGAAAAAATACTGCAGCTCTTCCTCAATCTCGGCCGCCTCCAGCATGCGGCCATCGCCGGTTTCGCCGCAGGCCTGGTCGCCGTTGCCCACACCCAGCACCACGGCGCCATCGGACTGCACCTGGCGCAGGTTACGCTGGGTGGCGGGGTGGGCCCACATCTCACGGTTCATGGCCGGCGCCAGAATCAAGGGCACGGTGTCGATGGGCCGCGCCAGGCATAACAGGCTCAGCAGCTCATCGGCACGGCCTTGCACCAAGCGGGCGATAAAGTCCGCACTGCAAGGGGCCACCACAATCGCATCGGCCTCGCGACTCAGGTTGATATGCGGCATATTGTTGTGCTCGCGCGCATCCCACTGGGATACATAGACCGGGCGGTTGGACAGCGCCTGCATCGTCACCGGGGTCATGAACTGGGTGGCCGCCTCGGTCATCACCACCTGCACCGTCGCGCCAGCCTTGGTCAGGCGGCGGCACAATTCGGCAGACTTGAAAGCGGCAACGCCGCCGGACATGCCAAGAACAATATGTTTTCCGTGGAGCTGGTTCATGCCCGCCAATGTAGCAGAGCAGGCCCGCCGCCGCTGCCCTGCAGCAGACAAGAAAGCAGTGCCAGCACGGCTATCTGCGCAGCGGTGTGCAAGGCGCAAACCCGTGGGCATTGAAGCCCATTTAGAGCAGCTGCCCGCACGGGCTGGCTTACGCCTTTATAATCAGAATTTCCCACCTCCCTAAAAGACATGACCAAATTTGTCTTCGTTACTGGCGGTGTGGTGTCTTCCCTGGGCAAGGGAATCGCCTCAGCCTCCCTTGCAGCGATTTTGGAATCGCGCGGACTCAAAGTCACCCTGATCAAGTTGGATCCCTACATCAATGTGGATCCAGGCACCATGTCCCCCTTCCAGCACGGCGAAGTGTTTGTGACGGACGATGGCGCCGAGACCGACTTGGACCTGGGCCACTATGAGCGTTTCATTGAAACGCGCATGCGCCAGACGAACAACTTCACGACCGGCCGTATCTACCAAAGCGTGCTTGAAAAAGAGCGCCGTGGTGATTACCTGGGCAAGACCGTCCAGGTCATCCCCCACATCACCAACGAGATCCAGGAATACGTCAAGCGCGGCGCCGGCATCGGCACCGACCATGCTGTCGATGTCGCCATCTGCGAAATCGGCGGCACGGTGGGCGATATCGAATCGCTGCCCTTCCTGGAAGCGGTGCGCCAGTTGTCGCTCAAGCTCGGCCCCAACAACTCGGCCTTTGTCCACCTCACCTACCTGCCCTATATTGCGGCGGCTGGCGAGCTCAAGACCAAGCCGACCCAGCACACGGTGCAAAAGCTGCGCGAAATCGGTATCCAGCCCGATGCGCTGCTGTGCCGTGCCTTGCATGCGGTGCCCGAAGAAGAGCGCGAAAAGATCTCCTTGTTCACCAACGTCCAATCCTGGGGCGTTATCAGCATGTGGGATGTGGACACCATCTACAAGGTGCCCCGCATGCTGCACGAGCAAGGTCTGGACGGCCTCATCTGCGACAAGCTGCGCCTGAACACGCCGCCAGCCAACCTCAAGCGCTGGGATGACCTGGTCTACGAGACCGAGCACCCCAAGGGCGAAGTGGCCATCGCGATGGTCGGCAAGTATGTCGAGCTGTCGGATGCCTACAAGTCCGTCAACGAAGCGCTCAAGCACGCCGGCATGCAAAACCATGTGCGCGTCAAGATCACGCATGTGGATTCGGAAACCATCCACGACAGCGATGCGGCAGAGGTTCTCAAGAGCTATGACGGCATTCTGGTGCCCGGCGGCTTTGGCTCGCGCGGCGTTGAAGGCAAGATCTCGACGGCCAGGTTTGCCCGCGAAGGCAAGGTACCCTACCTGGGCATCTGCCTGGGCATGCAGGTCGCGACCATCGAATATGCACGCCATGTAGCGGGTCTGGACAACGCCAACTCCACCGAGTTTGACCGCCAAACCCCCCACCCCGTGATCGCCCTGATCACCGAGTGGAAGGATGCCGACGGCACCATCAAGACCCGCGACGAGAACTCGGACCTGGGCGGTACCATGCGCTTGGGCGCGCAATCGTCCGATGTGCAAAAGGACAGCCTGGCGCACAGCATCTATGGCGATGTGGTCACCGAGCGCCACCGCCACCGCTACGAAGCCAACACCCAGTACCTGGACCAGCTGCGCAGCGCGGGCCTGGTGATCTCGGCACTCACCCAGCGCGAGCACCTGACCGAGATCGTCGAGCTGCCCAAAGCGGTACACCCCTGGTTCATCGGCGTGCAGTTCCACCCCGAGTTCAAGTCCACCCCCTGGGCCGGCCATCCGCTGTTCAATGCCTTCATCAAGGCGGCAGTCGATCGCAAGAAGCTGGCAGCCAAGTAAAATTGCAGCCAGCTTGCGGCACACACAGAAGCCATGACAAACAAAGCACTCCAAGACGCTGCGTTTCTCATGGCGTCTTTGCTCTCACACCACCCTTAAGGAACACCGTCCATGCAATTGTGCGGATTTGATATCGGGCTTGATAAGCCCTTTTTCCTGATTGCCGGCCCCTGCGTGGTCGAGTCCGAGCAGCTGCAGATGGATGTGGCCGGACAGCTCAAGGAAATGACGGCCAGCCTGGGCATCCCCTTTATTTTCAAGAGCAGCTTTGACAAGGCCAACCGCAGCTCGGGCACGAGCTTTCGCGGCCCGGGCATGGAAAAGGGCCTGGAGATTCTGGCCAAGGTGAAAAAAGAGCTGAATGTGCCCATCCTGACCGATGTACACAACGAGGCCGAAGTGCCCTACGTCGCCAGCATCGTTGATGTGCTGCAGACCCCGGCCTTCCTGTGCCGCCAGACCGACTTCATCCGTGCGGTCGCGCAGTCGGGCAAGCCGGTCAATATCAAGAAGGGCCAGTTTCTGGCGCCCCATGACATGAAGAATGTCATCGACAAGGCCCGCGCTGCCGCCAAGGAAGTCGGCCTGCCCGAAGACAGCTTCATGGCCTGCGAACGCGGCGCCAGCTTTGGCTACAACAACCTGGTGAGTGACATGCGCTCGCTGGCCATCATGCGCGAGACCAATGCGCCCGTCGTGTTCGACGCCACCCACAGCGTGCAGCTGCCCGGCGGCAATGGCACGTCCAGCGGCGGCATGCGCGAGATGGTGCCGGTGCTGGCCCGTGCAGCGATTGCCGTGGGCGTCGCTGGCGTGTTCATGGAAACCCATCCAGACCCCTGCAACGCCCTGAGCGACGGCCCCAATGCCGTGCCTCTCAAGCACATGAAGGCCTTGCTCGAAACCATGGTGGCGCTGGACAGCATCACCAAGAAGAACGGTTTCCTGGAAAACAATTTTGGAGCTTAAATGCCAAGCGCATACATCATTGCATCGGTCACCGTGACCAACCCCGAGCAGTACGAGGAGTACCGCAAGTACAGCACCATCGCCATGCAGGCCTATGGTGCAGAGGTTTGCGTGCGCGGTGGCAAGGTCGAGGTGATCGAGGGCGACTGGAACCCCGGCCGCACCGTGATCCTGAAGTTCAAGGACAGCGAGCAAGCCCGCCGTTTTTATGATTCCCCCGAATACAGCAAGGCGCGCGAAGCACGCGACGGCGCGGCCATCATGCGCATGGTGCTGGTCGAAGGCGTTTAAGACGCACCCCACCCTATGGATTCCGTGCCGTTGCAGTCCACCCGTATGCAGCGCACCAACCCTTTTTTCAATCTCTGAAAGGCTCTAAAGTGAGTGCAATTGTTGATATCGTTGGCCGCGAAATTCTGGATTCGCGTGGCAACCCCACTGTGGAATGCGATGTACTGCTGGAATCGGGTGTGATGGGCCGCGCGGCCGTCCCATCGGGTGCCTCGACCGGCTCGCGTGAAGCCATCGAGCTGCGCGACGGCGACAAGAGCCGCTACCTGGGCAAGGGCGTGCTGAAGGCGGTTGAGCACATCAATACCGACATCTCCGAAGCCATTCTGGGCCTGGATGCTGCTGAACAAGCTTTCCTCGACAAAACCCTGATCGACCTGGACAACACCGACAACAAGAGCCGCCTGGGCGCCAATGCCATGCTGGCCGTGTCGATGGCCGTGGCCCGCGCCGCCGCTGAAGAAGCCGGCCTGCCGCTGTACCGCTACTTTGGCGGCATGGGCGGTGTGCAGTTGCCCGTGCCGATGATGAACGTCATCAACGGTGGCGCCCACGCCAACAACTCGCTGGACCTGCAAGAGTTCATGATCGTGCCCGTAGGCGCGCCGAGCTTCCGCGAAGCCCTGCGCTGGGGCGCTGAAGTGTTCCACGCGCTGAAAAAGATCATTGACAGCCGTGGCATGCCCACCGCCGTGGGTGATGAAGGCGGTTTTGCGCCTTCGGTCGAGAACCATGAGGCCGCCATCCAGCTGATCCTGGAAGCCATCGACCAAGCCGGTTACACCGCCGGCGACCAGATTGCACTGGCGCTGGACTGCGCTGCCTCCGAGTTCTACAAGGACGGCAAGTACGTGCTGGAAGGCGAAGGCGGCATCAGCCTGACGGCTGAGCAGTGGACCGACATGCTGGCCACCTGGTGCGACAAGTACCCCATCATCTCCATCGAAGACGGCATGCACGAAGGCGACTGGGATGGCTGGAAGGTGCTGACCGAGCGCCTGGGCAAGAAGGTGCAGCTGGTGGGTGACGACCTGTTCGTGACCAACACCAAGATCCTCAAGGAAGGCATCGACAAGGGCATCGCCAACTCGATCCTGATCAAGATCAACCAGATCGGCACCCTGAGCGAAACCTTTGCCGCCATCGAAATGGCCAAGCGCGCCGGCTACACCGCCGTGATCTCGCACCGCTCGGGCGAGACCGAGGACAGCACCATTGCCGACATCGCTGTGGGCTTGAATGCCGGCCAGATCAAGACCGGGTCGCTGAGCCGCTCGGACCGCATGGCCAAGTACAACCAGCTGCTGCGTATCGAAGAAGACCTGGGTGAAGTGGCGGTCTACCCTGGCCGCTCTGCCTTCTACAATCTGCGCTAAGCTTGCGTCGGGGCATGGCATGCCGCCATGTCCCGGCTGCCCTCGGGACCCGTCTTTCTCATGATCTCTCGTATTGTTCCCTTTGTGCTGCTGGCCATCCTGGTCAGCATCCACGCCCAGCTCTGGAGTGGCCGCGGCAGCATGCCCTATGTCAAGGACATGAAGCAGCAAATTGCCACGCAGAAGACCGAGAACGAAACCGCAGTGCGTGAGAACGTTCGCCTGGAGACGGAGGTCACCGACCTCAAACAAGGGATGGACATGGTCGAAGGCAAGGCCCGCAACGAGTTGGGCATGGTCAAGCCCAATGAGGTATTTGTGCAGTACACGCGCAAATAGGTCCAGTCCTCGCCTAGCCCACCAAGCGCCTCTTTGCAGGCGCTTTTTTATTGGACGCCGCCGCTTTGACCGTATCATCGCGGCCATGCCTGCGCCCCAACCACCCCATCCCGCGCCATGACGCCCAGCACCCCGGCAGCGCCACCCAAGGTCTACCTGGCGGCCATCACCTGCGAGGACAGCACCGGGCTGGCTGCGCAACTCAACCCCTACCTGGCAAGCCACCCCGCAGCTGAACCACCGGCTTTTCTGCTGCAAGCCTGCAGTCTGGCGCAGTTGCTGCACCGGCTAGATCTGCCCATGGCCGCTGCGGATGCGGTCTTGCTGATGGCCCCTCCGCTGTCGGCCAGCCCCATCCAGGACAGCCAAGCCCAGGCACTGCTGATGCAAACGCGCTTGCAATTGGTCGCTCGCGCTCAGGCCTTTCAGCTGTTGTTCAGCCAAGGCCAACGGCTGGAGCAAGAGGCCCTGGCCGCCCTGTGCAACTGGTACCCGAAAGCAGCGGCCCTGCAGGCGCTGCGAACGGCTTTGCGTGCAGCAGGCCACAGCACGCGCCAAGGCTGGAGTTGCGAGAAGTGCAGCGACCCGGACTGCGAGCTGCGCCTGTTTCAGGACCTGGTGGCGCCCAAAGCCTGAAGCAGTTGGCGCAACGTAGCCAGGTAGCCAGGCCATCAGGCGCTTTGCGGCCTGCACTGCCAGCGCATTACTGCACCAGGTGCGGCGCAGGCGGATCATTGCCGCGCTCAGTAAACAGGTGCGCCACATCAACGGCATCGAAGCGGTACTGCTGGCCACAGAACTCGCAGCCCACCTCGATCATGCCCTGCTCTTCGAGGATGCTGTCGGACTCTTCCTGGCCCAGGCTGCGCAGCATATTGCCGACACGCTCACGGCTGCAGGTGCAGGCAAAGTGCGGGCCACCTTCGCCGTCTTCGGGTACAAAGCGCAGCAGCTTTTCTTCCCAAAACAAGCGGTGCAGGATGGTCTCAACATCCAGGTTCAAGAGCTCATCGCGGGTCAGGCTGGCGGCCAGGTGGGCAATGCGGTTGTACTCTTCATTGAGGCCGATCTGGTCAAGCTCTTCGGTGTGGAGCGTGCCGCCTGCCAAATTGGCCTCGCCCTTGATGGGCATGCGCTGCACAATCAGGCCGGCTGCCACCTTGTCGTTGGCGGCCAGCACCAGCACCGTGTCCAGCTGCTCGGACTGGCGCATGTACTGCTGCAAGATGGCGGCCATGCTCTCGAGCGGCTGGCCATCCACATCGACCAGCGGCACCACGCCCTGGTAAGGCTGCTGGCCGGGTTGCTTGTCTTTGGGGTCCAAGGTGATCGCGCAGCGGCCTTTGCCCTGCACATTGACCATATCGGTCAAGCTCGCATCGGCGGGCAAATCCCCCATCATCGTGACAGTGGAGCGCACGCTCAGGTTGCTGAGCACCTCGGTGACGGCCAGTTTTACTGGGCCATCACCCGAGAT
Organism: Comamonas sp. BIGb0152; assembly: GCF_024809975.1. Lineage (GTDB taxonomy): Bacteria > Pseudomonadota > Gammaproteobacteria > Burkholderiales > Burkholderiaceae_C > Comamonas. Next base: position 315,186 of record NZ_JANUDY010000002.1, on the reverse strand, counting down.
CTGGAACACCAGCGCCCCATTGAATTTGATGTTGGACTGCATCAGCACGCCGGCAGCGGTCATCTCGCCGAGCATCTCCTGCACCGGCAGCGGGTAGGCACCGGTGCTGGTGTTGACTGCACGGCGCTGCAAGATCTCTTGCCAGGCCTCGGTCAGTCGAACAATGGCGCCCCGAACGGGCAGCCCATCAAACAAAAATTTATGCAGTTCAGACACTGTAATTCTTCCAATTCAATACATGCGGGCCTGCTGTGCCCGGGCATGGCGCCCAGGCTACAGCCCCTCAATCCGGTAATTTTCGCAGACCCGATTTAAAACGCCGGGCATTGGCCACATAGCCTTGTGCACTGCGCCGCAGCCCCTCGATCTGCTCCGGGCTCAACGGCCGCACCACCTTGGCGGGGCTGCCCACAATCAGGCTGCCATCCGGGAACTCCTTGTTCTCGGTCACGACAGCGCCAGCACCCACCAGGCAGTGCCGCCCAATCTTGGCGCCATTGAGCACAATCGCCCCCATGCCAATCAGCGACTCATCGCCAATCGTGCAGCCATGCAAGATGACGTTGTGGCCAATGGTGACGTGTTTGCCAATCTCCAAAGGCTTGCCCTTGTCGGTGTGCAGCACACTGCCGTCTTGCACATTGCTGCCCTCGCCGATGCGGATCGGGTCATTGTCACCGCGCAGGATGGCACCAAACCAGACGTTGCTGTCCGCCGCCATCTCCACGCGACCGATCACCTGCGCGCTATCGGCAATCCATGCCGATTCTGCGACCAGCGGTTGCACACCATCGAGTTCATACTTGGCCATCAATGTCTCCAGCTTGTTGTGGCTGAACCCGCCAAACCAATCCATGGCTCGGGGGCCTTGCCCTCCCCAAGGGGGACGGCAGCCTCATAATTGTAGGGATGGAATTACGTCAATGTGCCTTGCAAGCCCTGTCTGTGGCCGATGCCGAGGAAAAAACCGCACGCACCCTGGCCATGTATGCGCAAAGAGCCACTATTTCAATAGCGCCCCAGGCCCGATTGCAGCTGCCCAACGGCACCGTTCTGCCCGGCCACCCGGAAAAGCCCGAGCTCAAGGCCCATACCGCGATGGGCCGCCGCTCACCGGCCACGCCGGAAGGCCGCGCCATTTTGCTGCATGCTATCGCCCACATCGAGTTCAACGCCATCAACCTGGCGCTGGATGCGATCTGGCGTTTTGAAGGCATGCCCGAGGCCTTCTACCAGGACTGGCTGCAAGTCGCGGCAGAAGAGGCCAAACACTTTGGGCTGCTGCGCGCGCACCTGCGCAAATGGGGCCACGACTATGGCGACTACCCTGCCCACCAGGGCCTGTGGACCATGTGCGAGAAAACGGCCCATGACATCGTGGCCCGGATGGCCTTGGTACCCCGAACTCTGGAAGCCCGTGGTTTGGATGCAACGCCCCAGATCCAGTCAAAATTGCAACAAACTTCTGCCGTGGATGCGCTGGAGGCCGTGGCCATTCTGGACATCATCCTGCGCGAAGAAGTGGGCCATGTCGCCATCGGCAACCACTGGTACCGCCACCTGTGCCAGCAGCAGGATCTGGACCCAGAGCAGCACTACAGCTGGCTGGTCGCGCACTACGAGGCACCACGCCCCCGCCCTCCGTTCAACCTGGCCGCGCGCAGCCAGGCGGGTTTCAGCCAGGCCGAGCTGGCTTGGCTGCAGGGCCAGTTGTAACAACCAGAATCGTTTTAGGTCCCCAAAGCGTGTGTACTTTGCTACAAACCCAGCAGGTTCACTCCACCCTCAGACGCGTGAGGCGCCCGATATGAAGGACAATGCACGTCGATCCCGAGATAACAAAATGCAGACACTGCTTGCACCGGCCGTTGGTGAGGCACCACTGATGCATGCGATGGTTCAGCCGTACATGCCACACACGAGCGCGTCACCTTCCCCCACATCCCCTTTGGCTGCTGCCTTGGTCTTTACGTCTCCTGCCCCGCCCATTGCCTGGCAGCCGATCAAAGACCCCCAGGGCACGCTGATTGGTCACGAGATATTCAACCGCTCTCGCACGGCGTCGGCCCACACCCTGGAGTCCGATCTGGCCTTGACCCATGCGGTGCTTTCGCATATCGAGCCGGCCAAGCTGCTGGGCGATGGCATGCTGTTTTTGAACACCACCTTCGAGAGCCTGCGCGGCAGCCATCTCGATCTGCTGCCGGCCCACCAGGTGGTGCTGGAGATCCCCTCTCTGGGCCACGCCGCCTCTTCCGAAGCACTGGCACGCCGCCCTGCATTGGAGGCGCTGCGCGCCAAAGGCTTTGCCCTCGCCTTCAACCACTCGGTGCTGGACTCGGCCTATGAGCCCTGGCACGACCTGGTCAACTACCTGAAGATCGACTTTTCGGTGCTGACGGCCGAGCGCGCCGTGTTGATGCTGCAATGGGCGCGCCGCATCTCGGGCGCCACCTTGATCGCCGACAAAATCGAGTCCCGCGCGCAGCTCCAACTGGCGCAAGAAAACAAGGCCCATCTGCTGCAGGGCTACGCCGTCAGCCGGCCAGAATCGGTTTCCGCCCGGGTGGTGCTGCCCAGCACCGCCGATGTGGCTGCACTCTCCACCGCATTGAGCAACCAGGCACAGACCGCTGCACTGGTGGAGCTGCTGCAGCAGCGCCCAGCGCTGATGTTCAATTTGCTGCGCATGGCCCATTCACAGGTCTTGGAAGCGCGCACGCCCTATCTGTCGCTGCCTGCGCTGGTGCAGGCTTACCCGGCGGAGCATCTGCGCGCATGGGAGACCATGCTCCAGGCCGTGGCCGCCAAGATTCCGCAACTGCCCGAGGTGCAGCAGTGCGAGAAGCTCTACCCCCGCCAAAGCGCCGAGCTGGCCAGCATGGCCCAGGCAATGTGGCCTGATGTGCCGGCGGACAGCCTGCAGCTGATCGCCAGCGCCTTGCTGCTGGGCCATGTGCTGGGTCTGTCGGTGGAGCAAACTGCCGACCAGCTGCTGCCCGGCGCGCTAGCACAGCCCGTGCGGCTGCTGGCGCAGGAATGGCAGCGCTTGCTGCAGGCCTTGACCTAAGCGCTGCAAGGCCGGCGCGGTCGCCAGCCATCTCCCCCGCCCCTGAACAACAAAAACCCGGGATTCGTGAGAGTCCCGGGTTTTGGCTATCTGCTTGGCCGCGCCTTGGCGGCGCGTCCCTCTGCCCTTACATCACGGCGTCCAGATCGTCCTCATGCGCGCGGTCACGAATGAAGAAGGCCGCAATCAGGCCCAGGGTCACGCCAAACATCACATAGAACGCCGGAGACATGGTCGAGCCGGTGGTCTTGATCAGCCAGGTCACGATGAACTGGGCAAAGCCGCCAAACACCATCACCGCGATGTTGTAGGCCATGGACATGCCCACCGAGCGCACATTGGCCGGGAACAGCTCGGCCATCACCGTGCTGAAAACGCCAAAGAACACCGACACAAACAGGCAGATCACCACCTGCACCGTCATCAGCTTGGCAATGGTCGGGCCATCGGTCAGCCAGGCATACAGCGGGTAAAGCACCAGCAGGTAACCCAGCAGCGAGCCAATCATCAGAGGACGGCGGCCCACGCGGTCGGACCAGGCACCCATGAAGGGCATCAGCACAACCATCAGCGCTGCACCGGCCATCTGCACCATGAAGGTGTCATGCAGGGGCAGCTTGAGGGTGACGGTCGAATAAGTCACCAGGTAGGTGAAGGTGATGTAGATGGACACGGTCGCGGTCACCACCAGGCCCATGCCCACCAGGGTTTCACGCGCATGGGTGTGCAGCATCTCGACCACGCCCACTTGCTTGACGGTGCCGGCCTTTTGCGCGGCTTGCATCTTCACAAAGGTCTCGGGCTCGTCCACATGGCGGCGGATATAAATGGCGACGGGCACGATCAGCAGACCCACCGCAAATGGAATGCGCCAGGCCCAGGACATCAGCTGTTCCTGGGTGAAGAAGTCGGTGATTAGGGTGCCCACGGCGGCGCCAATCAGCAGCGCTGCCATCTGGCCGGTCATCTGCCAGGAGCCATAAAAGCCCCGCTTGCCCTTGGGTGCCAGCTCGATCAGCAAGGCTGTCGAGGTGCCAAACTCGCCGCCAGCGGCAAAGCCTTGCAGCAAACGAGCCAGCACGATGAAGATCGGCGCCCAGATGCCTACGCCCTGGTAGGTGGGCGCAAAGGTGATCAAGGCAATGGCCACCGCCATGATGCCGGTGACCATCACCATCGCCGCCTTGCGGCCCTTGCGGTCGCCGTACAGACCCAGCAGGATGCCACCGACCGGGCGCATAAAGAAGCCCACACCAAAGACCGCCGTGGTCATCAAGATCCGGTTCAGGTCATCGCTGGGATCGTTGGGGTTGGAGGGAAAGAACAGCTTCGCCACGATGGGCGTCATGAACGCGAAGACCAGAAAGTCATACCATTCGAGCGCGTTGCCAATGACAGCGGCCAGAATATTTCGCTTGGATACAGCAGTAGATTGCACGCAAAAATCCTAAAAAACACAAGGCACAGCCGGCAGCAACGCGGCTTGATGCAATAACGAGAACGAAGAATGATCTTTGGAACGGTACGGCCAGAGAAGTAGGCGTGCGAGACAGAAAAGCGGGCAAATCCAGAAAAAACAGACTGCACCGAGGATGATTCATGCATGAAATGCATAAATAACCATAAAGATCAGCATTGAATTGTAATCGGTCGCAAGCAGCGCGCCAGGGGCCAAGGCGGGATTTAGCCCTGATGGGGGTGCAGGAAAACCCAGTTTCCCAATCTGCGGGAGGCTCTGCGCCAAATACGGCACAGACCTATGAATCCCTGGGAAAAGGCGCTGGCTCCGCCACTCGCCCCGGCTTCAGCGGCGATCAGCCAAGGCGTGGGCAATGGTGCCCAGATCCACATACTCCAGCTCGCTGCCGATGGGCACGCCCCGCGCCAAGCGGGTAAAGCCGATGCCCTTGCGCTGCAAGGCCTCGGAGATCACATGGGCGGTGGCCTCGCCCTCCGCTGTGAAATTGGTGGCCAGAATCACCTCTTGCACCACCCCATCGCTGGCACGCTGCAGCAGCTGCTGCACGCCAATATCACGCGGACCGATGCCATCGAGCGGCGACAAACGCCCCATCAGCACGTAGTAATACCCTTTGTAGGCACCGGTGCGCTCAAGGGCGGCCTGGTCGGCAGGCGTCTCCACCACGCACAGGCGCGCGGCATCCCGGCCTTCATCGAGGCAGGTTGAACAGATGCTGTTTTCGGTAAAGGTATGGCAACGCTCGCAATGGCGCACCCGGCTGCTAGCCTCGTGCAAGGCGCGCGAGAGCAGCTCGGCACCTTCGCGGTCGTTTTGCAGCAGGTGGAAGGCCATCCGCGAGGCCGACTTGACGCCGACACCCGGCAGGCGGCGCAGCGCCTGCACCAAGACTTCCAGGGTGCCGGTATCAGACATGGGAAAAACTCACAAAGGGCCTAGCACCACAAAGCGCCCGCCCATGCCATCTGCCAAGCAGCGTCAGGAAGGGCAAGCGCATCAGGCAACAGATTTAGAACGGGAGCTTCATGCCACCGGGCAAGCCAGGCATGCCGGCGGAGATCTTGCTCATTTTTTCGTTGCTGGTCTCTTCGGCTTTGCGCACAGCGGCGTTGAAGGCAGCAGCCACCAAGTCTTCGAGCATGTCCTTGTCTTCGGACAGCAGGCTCGGATCAATGGTCACGCGCTTGACGTCGTGCTTGCAGGTCATCAGCACCTTGACCAGACCGGCACCCGATTCGCCTTCGACCTCGATGTTGGCCAGGTCATCCTGGGCCTTTTTCAGGTTGTCCTGCATGGCCTGGGCCTGCTTCATCAAACCAGCGAGTTGTCCTTTGTTGAACATGAAAAATCCTTTTGTTTGAAAACCTGCGGCAGGTTGTAAAGCCAACCCGCCAGCGAACGCCGCATCATAGTGGCTGAATGCTACCGGGCACTATTTTCGCGCCAAATTGCTGTATCAGCGATTGAACATAGGGGTCTTTGCGCACGGTGTCCTCGGCAGCCCGCTGGCGTGCCTGCACCGCATGGGCCTTGCGCCGTGCCGGAGAGTCCTCCACGGCACCGACCGACACCTGGATTTTGCCCACCAACCCGGCTGCCACCAGGGCCGTGCGCAGCCGCTCCACGGTCCCCGGCTGGGCCAGAGACTCCAGATCCACGCGCAGCTGCCACTCATCGGCATCGCGCTTGAGCAGCTGGGAACGCAAAGCCAACTGGCGCGCCACGGCGGTCACCGCCTCTGCCTGCACCAGCTGGGTCACGGTCTCGTTCCAGAACCGGCCCTCGGCCGTGTCCTCGAACTCCGCCGGCACCCGGCCCAGGTTCTCGCCAAAGTTGGCAGCCGGCCGGTCAAAATCACTGGCTTGTGGTGTCTGTACCGGCAAGGCAATCAGGCTGGTGCGCTCTTGGGCAAGCCCGGCCATGCCCGGCGCATGGGGTAGCGCGCCAGGGGGCGCTGCCAATGCCGCATCTTCGTCATTGGCGTAGGCCTCCATCGGCACATCGTCAAAGTAAGGCACGCCATCCGCGTCAGCGCTGCTGCCGCTTTGCGTGTCCTCATCGCCGTCGTCATCGCTATCGTTATCTGGCAACGGTGCCGCGTCATCATCATCGTGCAGCTGGGGCTGCTCCTCTTCCACCAGCTCTTGCTCAGTCTGGGCTGGCGTGGGTGGCGTCGCCGCCACCTCGGGCACCGATGCTGCCGCACGCGCGGGGATCAGGTCCTCAGCACTGCGCACCGGCAGCTTGACCGCCTCCACCGCAGCGGGGGCCGCTTGCGACACCGGCGCGTCTGCGGCGGTGGCTGCGGCTGGAACTGCGGCCTGGGCTGCCACAGCAGGAGCAGGAGCAGGAGCAGGCTGAGGCGCAGGCGCCGCAACAGGGGCCACTTGCGGCAATGGCGGGGATGCGGGAGCTGTAGATGCCAGCGCCGGGGTTGCGGGCATGGCCACAGCGGCTGGCGGGGGTGCAGGCGCCTTGGGCGGCTGCGCTAGCGCATTATTCAGAGTTTTTTTTTCAGCCGATGCTGCAGGTTTGAAAGCCAGCAGCCGCAGCAACGCCATCGTCAGCGCCGCATACTCATCGGGTGCCAGCCCCAGTTCAGCGCGGCCGTGCAGCGCAATGCTGTAGAGCAACTGGGTTTCATCCGCAGGCATTTGCTGCGCCAGGCGCAGCACTTCTTGCTGATCGGCATCGTCTTCAGCGGCGGATGCGCGTGCCTTGTCCGGCACGGCCTGCAGCACTGCCATGCGCTGCAGCTGCACGGCCATGTCTTCCAAGGTGGACGCGGCTGACAGACCTTGGTGGCGCAGCTGGTCGACGGTATCGACCACTTCGGCGCCGTCTCCGCGCGCCAGCGCATCGATCAGGCGAAACACATGGCTGGAATCCACGGCACCCAGCATCTGGCGCACGCTGGTTTCCTGCAGTTGGCCACCACCAAAGGCAATCGCCTGGTCGGTCAGCGACAGTGCATCGCGCATGGAGCCGCGGGCCGAGCGCGACAGCAGGCGCAGCGCCTGGGGCTCGGAGGCAATCTCTTCTTGCACCAGCACACGGCCCAGATGCTCTTGAATGGTCTCTGGCGCCATGGGCCGCAGATTGAACTGCAGACAGCGCGACAGCACCGTGACCGGCACCTTCTGCGGATCGGTGGTCGCCAGCACAAACTTCAGGTACTCGGGCGGCTCCTCCAGCGTCTTCAACATGGCGTTGAAGGCGGTATTGGTGAGCATGTGCACTTCGTCGATCATGAAGACCTTGAAGCGCCCCTGCACCGGCTTGTACACCGCCTGCTCCAGGAGGCCCTGCACTTCATCGACGCCGCGGTTAGAGGCGGCGTCCAATTCGGTGTAGTCAGGAAAACGCCCGCTGTCGATCTCGGTACAGGCCGGGCACACACCGCAAGGCGCAGCAGTGATGCCGCCCTGGCCGTCGGCACCCGTGCAGTTGAGCGACTTGGCCAAAATGCGTGAGACCGTCGTCTTGCCCACGCCACGGGTTCCCGTAAACAGGTAGGCATGGTGCAAGCGCTGCTGCACCAGTGCATTGGACAGCGCCTGCACCACATGCTCCTGGCCTACCATTTCAGAGAAATTCCGCGGACGGTATTTGCGAGCGAGAACAAGATAAGACATAGAGCTGCATTCTACGGTCAGTCGCGGCAGCCCTGAGAGTCACTGCCTTGGCGGGCACGCAATACTTTTGCCTGCACCGCAGAGCCGCCCCCGCTTAAGGACTTTTTGGCCGGCTTGCTTGGGAGTCCGTTTTCTTTAGGTACAATCAACCGCTGACGGGCCTCCTCGCATGGGGAAGCGGCCAACCGGGTCAGGTGGGGAACCAAGCAGCCCTAACTGTGGATCCAGTGCCGGGGTCAGGCTCGTCACCTCATACAATAAATGCCAGCCTTGTGCTGGCATTTGCTTTTCAAGAGCCCAAGCGTGAATCCACGTAGAATGGCGCCCAAGCCATTCCTGTCACTGCCATGAAATACCTGCTGTGGCTGCTCAAAGCTGTCATCTTCTTCACCCTGTTTGCATTTGCGCTCAATAACCAGCGGGATGTAGTGGTGCACCTGTTTTTTGGCACCCAGTGGCAAGCGCCCTTGGTGCTGGTGGTGCTACTGGCTTTCAGCGCCGGGGTGATTGTGGGCATCATCGGCATGGTGCCCCGCTGGTGGAAGCACCGCAAAGCGGCGCAACGCGCCGCATTGGCGCAAACTGCTGCCGCAGAGCCGACCCTCTCCTCCACGTCCTCTGCGGACGAGTCCACACCGCTGCCACCTCATGGAATTTGATATCTCCTGGATCTTGCTGGGCTTTCCGGCCGCCTTTGTGCTGGGCTGGCTGGCATCGCGCTTTGACTTGCGCCAGATCCGCCGCGAGAACCGCAGCGCCCCCAAGGCCTATTTCAAGGGGCTGAACTTTCTGCTCAATGAGCAGCAGGACAAGGCCATCGATGCCTTTATCGAGGCAGTACAAAACGACCCCGACACCGCCGAGCTGCACTTTGCGCTGGGCAATCTGTTCCGCCGCCGGGGCGAGTACAGCCGGGCCGTGCGCGTGCACGAGCACCTGCTCTCGCGTGCCGACATCAGCAAGCCCGAACGCGAGCGCGCTCAGCACGCATTGGCACTGGATTTCCTCAAGGCCGGCCTGCTGGACCGCGCCGAAGATGCGCTCGCCCGGCTGGACGGCACGCCCTATGAAAACGAGGCACGCCTGTCGCGCCTGGCCATTTACGAGCGCGCCCATGACTGGCCCCAGGCCGTACAGATTGCCCGCCTGATGCACAGCCGCAACCAGGGCGACTACAGCGTGCGCATTGCGCACTACCTGTGTGAGCAAGCCCTGGGGCAACAGGCGCAGGGCCAGCTGGATGCCGCACTGGAGTTGCTGCAGCAAGCCCTGTCCGAGGCGCCGCATGCGCCGCGCCCACGCATCGAAGTGGCCCATCTGCAACACAAAAGCGGGCAGCATGCGCTGGCGCTGGGCTCGCTGATGGAGCTGGCCTCGGTCTCTCCGTCATCGGTGCCTCTGGTGGCGCCCTTGATGCTGGAGCTGGTCAAGACCGATACACGCAAGCCGCAGGTGCGCGCCTTGCTGCTGGCTAATTACCGCAGCTCGCCATCGCTGGACGTGATGCAAAGCCTGGTGCAGATGGATGAACAGGCCATGGTGCCCGATGCGGCGCACCCGCTGGCGCGCGACTGGTATATCGAGCATCTGCGCCATGAACCGTCCCTGGTCGCCGCTGGCCGCTGGCTGGCACAAGAGACGCTCAGCCATGAAGAGCACCACCCTGCCGTGCAACGCGCGCTGGACACGGCCGCCAAACCGCTGACGCGCTACCGCTGCGCGGCCTGCGGCTTTGAGGCCAGGCAGCATTTCTGGCAGTGCCCGGGCTGCCAATCCTGGGACAGCTACCCCCCGCGCCGGGTGGAAGAGCAATAGGCCATCTCCGCGGCTTCTGCTAGGATGCGTTGACGCCCTGCTCCAGGGCGCAGGAGCCCTGATATGCCTTGGCACTGGACCCCGACGCAACGCAACTTCTCTTGCAAACCACCACTGCCATCTCCCGCAGCATGGCTTGGCACACGCTTGCAACACCCCGGCGGCACCGCCGCGCGGTCTTTTTCTCCCCCCCCAGCTCCACCCCGAACCGGTCACATTGCCGCAGTCAGGCGCTATGGCGTGCCCGCTTCCTATTCATGCAAAGCATGCATCAGCGCATGTGCAAAACAAGCAGCGAGAAACCACCTTTGCTGCGGCATTTGCAGTCACTAACATAGGGTATTGACTATCGATAACCCATGACCAATATCCTGAACTTGCTCGGGTTTTAGTAGCAGCTGGGATCGGGCCAGCTTGTAGAATTTACAAAAAAATGGCACTTTCATACCTGATCCTTCTCCCCTTCATCGGCAGCGCCATCGCGGCGCTGCTGCCTGCCAACGCGCGTAACACGGAGTCCACGCTGGCAGGGGCCATCGCCGTGTTCTGTGTGGTCCAAGTCGCCATGCTTTTCCCGGAAACACAGAACAACGGCGTGGTTCACCACAATGTTGCCTGGCTGGGTCAGCTGGGGCTGGATCTGCATTTCCGCATGGATGGCTTTGCCTGGTTGTTCTCGATCCTGGTGCTAGGGATTGGCAGCCTGGTCGTGCTCTATGCGCGCTACTACATGTCGCAGGCCGATCCGGTGCCGCGCTTTTTCTCCTTCTTCCTGGCCTTCATGGGCTCGATGATGGGTGTGGTGCTGTCGGGCAACCTGATCCAACTGGTCTTCTTCTGGGAACTGACCAGTATTTTTTCGTTCTTGCTGATCGGCTACTGGCACCACCGCAAGGATGCCCGCATGGGCGCTCGCATGGCGCTCACCGTCACCGGCACCGGGGGTCTGTGTCTGCTGGGCGGCGTGCTCTTGCTGGGCCACATTGTCGGCAGCTATGAGCTCGACAACGTGCTGGCCGCTGGCGACCAGATCCGCAACCATGAGTTGTACCGCGTCACCCTGGTGCTGATTTTGCTGGGTGCGCTGACCAAGAGCGCCCAGTTCCCCTTCCATTTCTGGCTACCCCGCGCCATGGCCGCGCCCACCCCGGTCTCGGCCTATTTGCACTCGGCCACCATGGTCAAGGCCGGCGTTTTTCTGCTGGCGCGCCTATGGCCTGCGCTCAGCGGCACCGAGGAGTGGTTCTGGCTGGTGGGCGGCGCGGGCGCCATCACCTTGCTGCTGGGTGGCTATATCGCCATGTTCCAGCACGACATGAAGGCGCTGCTGGCCTACTCGACCTTGTCGCACCTGGGGCTGATCACCTTGCTGCTGGGCCTCAACAGCCCGTTGGCAGCCGTGGCAGCGGTGTTCCACATCATGAACCATGCCACCTTCAAGGCGTCGCTGTTCATGGCCGCTGGCATTGTCGACCACGAGTCGGGCACACGCGACATACGCCGCCTCTCCGGCCTGCAAAAGATGATGCCCATCACCGGCACCCTTGCCATGGTGGCCAGTGCGGCAATGGCCGGTGTGCCGCTGCTCAATGGCTTTTTGTCCAAAGAGATGTTTTTTGCCGAGACGGTGTACATCAACACCACGCCGTTTCTGACCACCGCCCTGCCGGTGGCTGCCACCTTGGCCGGCATTTTCAGCGTGGCCTACTCCTTGCGTTTTACCGTGGATGTGTTTTTTGGCCCGCCCGCCACCGACCTGCCCCATGAACCCCATGAGCCCCCGCACTGGATGCGGGTGCCGGTCGAGTTCCTGGTGCTGGTCTGTCTGCTCGTGGGCATCTTCCCGGCCTGGGCAGTGGGCAACTACCTGGATGCAGCAGCCTCGCCCGTGGTGGGCGGCACGCTGCCTGAATTCAGCCTGGCGCTGTGGCATGGCATCAATGCGCCCTTGGTGATGAGCATCATTGCCATGCTGGCGGGCATCTTGCTGTACTTGCTGCTGCGCCAGCTGCGGGCCAAAAACTATGTCGATGATGCACCGCTGGTGGCACGCATCAACGGCCAATGGGTGTTCCAGGCCGTGATGGCCATCATCACCAACGGCGCGCGCCACATGCGCCGCTGGCTGGGCACACGCCGCTGGCAATGGCAGGCGCTGTGGCTGGTGCTGGCGGCCTTGCTGACCGCCGCCCTGCCCTTGTTGATCCATGGCTTGCAACTGGGTAACCGGGGCCTGCAGCCGCTGTCACCCGCCTTCGGCATTCTGTGGTTGATTGGTATCAGCTGCTCGCTGGCGGCGGCCTTCCTGGTCAAGTACCACCGCCTGGCGGCCTTGGTGACCTTGGGCGGTGCCGGCCTGGCCACCTGCATGACCTTCCTGTGGTTCTCGGCACCCGATCTGGCCTTGACCCAGTTGGTGGTCGAAGTCGTCACCACCGTGCTGCTGCTGCTGGGCCTGCGCTGGCTGCCCAAGCGTGACAAGAAGCTGAAAAAGGTATCACAGCAAGGCGTTTGGGTGACGGTGCGCCGCTGGCGCGATCTGCTGATCACCTTGCTGGCCGGCGGCGGCATGGCCTGGCTGTCGTTTGCGATGATGAGCCGCCCCTTCCCCGAAAGCACCTCCACCTTCTTTCTGGAGCGTGCGCAAGCCGAGGGGGGTGGCACCAATGTGGTCAACGTCATGCTGGTGGATTTCCGCGGCTTTGACACCTTTGGCGAGATTGTGGTGCTGGGCATTGTGGCGCTCACGGTCTATGCACTGCTGCGGCGCTTTCGCCCGGCCCCTGAGGCCATGGATGTACCCGAGCAGCAACGCTTTTTGCCGGCTGACTTGCACACCGACCTGCTCAACCCGCGCAGCGCCACCGATACCGCTGTCGGCTACCTGATGGTGCCCGCCGTGCTGGTGCGTTTGCTGCTGCCTTTTGCAGCGGTTGTGTCCATGTACCTGTTCATGCGTGGCCACAACGAGCCCGGTGGCGGCTTTGTCGCCGGCCTGACCCTGGCCATCGGCCTGCTGCTGCAGTACATCATCTCCGGCACGCACTGGGTCGAATCGCACCTGCCGATCTACCCGCGCCGCTGGATTGCAGCGGGCCTGCTGTTTGCGTTGGGAACGGGCGTGGGCAGCTGGTATTTTGGCTACCCCTTCCTCACCAGCCACACGGCACATTTCAGCTTGCCGCTGGTGGGCGAGATCCATGTCGCCAGCGCGCTGTTCTTTGACATCGGCGTGTTTTCGCTGGTGGTGGGCTCGACCATGCTGATGCTCACCAGCATTGCCCACCAATCCGTACGGGGCTTCCGCTACCACGAGCGCCAGCAAGGCGAGCGTAGCGACTCCGCTTCTCAACCCTAAGGACAATACCAAATGGAAATCGTACTTGCCATTGCCATTGGCGTATTGACCGGCTCGGGCGTCTGGCTGCTGCTGCGCCCACGGACGTTTCAGATCATCATGGGTCTGCTCTTGCTGTCGTATGCGGTCAATTTATTTATTTTCAGCATGGGCCGCGTCGGCCTGGCCATTGACCGGGAACCGATTCTTCAGCCCGGTGTGCCTACCGATCTGCTGCACTACGCCGACCCCATGCCCCAAGCACTGGTGTTGACGGCCATTGTGATCGGCTTCGCGATGACTGCCCTATTTCTGGTGGTGCTGCTCGCCTCGCGCGGCATGACGGGCACTGACCACGTGGACGGCACCCTCTCCAACGATGTGCAGGAGACGCCTTGATGTCGCTGTTGACGCTGGCTGAGCGCCTTATGCCGCACCTGCTGCTGGCCCCGATTTTGCTGCCCATGCTGACGGCAGCCTTGATGCTGACCCTGGGCGAAAAGTACCAACGCACCAAGCTGCTGATGAACATCAGCTCCTGCCTGATTGGCCTGGTGATTGCCATGGCCCTGGTGAAATGGAGCAACCAGGACGGGGTGGCCACTTCGATGAGTGTCTACCTGTCGGGCAACTGGGCGGCGCCATTCGGCATCGTGCTGGTGCTCGACCGCCTCTCGGCCCTGATGCTGCTGACCACCAGCGTCGTGGCGCTGTGCGCGGTGGTCTATTCAGGTGCACGCTGGCACCGGGCAGGTGTGCACTTTCACCCGCTGTTCCAGTTCCAGATGATGGGTCTGGCAGGCGCCTTCCTCACCGGCGACCTGTTCAACCTGTTCGTGTTCTTCGAGATCATGCTGGCCGCCTCTTACGGGCTGCTGCTGCACGGCTCGGGGAAATCACGGGTGCAACATGGCCTGCACTATATTGCGATCAACCTGGCCGCCTCTTCGCTGTTCCTGATCGGGGTGTCGATGCTGTATGGGATCACCGGCACCTTGAACATGGCCGATCTGGCGCGCATCATCCCCAGCGTCAGCAGTGCCGACCGGGGTTTGCTGCACACCGCCGCCGGCATTTTGGCCACCGCCTTTTTGATCAAGGCGGCGGTCTGGCCACTGAACTTCTGGCTGGTGCCCGCCTACGGCTCGGCCACGGCCCCAGTGGGCGCCATTTTTGCGCTGATGACCAAGGTCGGCATCTACACCATCGTGCGGCTGTGGACCCTGATGTTCAGCAGCGAGGCGGGGCCTTCTGCGCACTTTGGCAGCGCCTGGCTGATTCTGGGTGGGCTGGCCACCATGCTGTATGCGGCCATATCCATCCTGGGCACGCAGCGCCTGGGCTATGTCGCAGGTTACGCGGCCATCTTGTCCGCAGGTACCTTGCTGGCCGCGGCCGGCTTTGGCCAGAATTTGATGACCAGCGCCTTGTTGTACTACCTCCCCAGCTCTACGCTGGCCGTGGCAGCGCTGTTCTTGATCACCGACCTGATCGAGCGCTGGCGCACCACCGATGGGGCCAGTGTGCGCTTTGATGACGAGGAAGCGCCGTTTTTGACGGCGGAGCTGCTACCGCGCGAAGGCCTGAACCTGGACGAAGACGAGGAGGTGCTGATTGGCCGCGCCATTCCTGCGGCCATGGCCTTCCTCGGGCTGTCGTTCATGCTGTGCACCCTGGTGGTGTCTGGCCTGCCTCCGCTCTCTGGGTTCATCGGCAAATTTGCCATGCTCTCGGCCCTGCTCAATCCGCTGGGGCTGGGTTCTTCGGCGGGCACCCAGATCGGCTGGCTGGGCTGGCTGTTCATGGCCGTGCTAATTGGGACTGGCTTGATGGCCTTGACGGCCATGGTGCGCATCGGCATCCGCGAGTTCTGGTCCAGCGTCAGCCGCACCACCCCTGAGCTCAAAGTCATCGAAGGCTTGCCGCTGGCCGTGCTGCTGGGCTGCTGCGTGCTGATGGTGACCCATGGCGCCAGCGTCATGCGCTTTACCCAGCGCGCCGCCGATAGCCTGCACTCGCCTGACACCTACATCCGTTCGGTGCTGGGCAAGCAGCCGCTGCCATCGCCCACGGCCAAGTCGGTGCCTACCTTGGAAGAAACCCCGGCTGAGAGCCTCACCACCAGCGCCGACAGTTCGAGTACCTGGTCTCCGACCACAGAGCAGGTGCCTGCAGCGCCAACGCAAGACGCTGCGCCCGTCCTCAATCCTAGCGAAGGAAAGCCATGATCAAGCGTCTTTTCCCCGCCCCTTTGCTGTCGGTCTTCCTGTTCGTGGCGTGGCTGGTGCTGAACCGCACCACCAGCGCCGGCCAGATGATTCTAGGTGCCGTGTTTGGGCTATTGATTCCCGTGCTGACCCAAAGCCTGCGGCCGCGCGAGGTCCATATCCGCAAGCCGTGGACGATTGTGCGCCTGGGGCTGCGCGTGTCCCGCGATTCCATGCAGTCCAACTGGGCGGTGCTGCGCCTGCTGCTGGCACCGGGCAGTCGCAAAAACCCGGCGGCCTTTGTCCATGTACCGCTGCAACTGCGCGATCCCAACGGGCTGGCGGTGCTGGCCATGATTGTCTGTATCACCCCCGGCACGGCCTGGGCAGAGATATCACGCGACCGCTCCATCTTGCTGCTGCATGTGCTTGAAGCCGATGACCCCCAGGGCATCATCGACCACATCAAGGCCTTTTATGAGCGCCCCCTCATGGAGATTTTTGAATGAACCACATCCTTGCCTGGACCATGCCCGTGGCCCTTTGCATATTGCTGCTGGCGATGCTGTTTGCCATGGTCCGCCTGCTCAAGGGCCCACAGGCGCAGGACCGCGTGCTCGCGCTGGACTGCATGTACCTGATCGGCATGCTCACCATGCTGGTGCTGGGCATCCATTACGCATCGGTGAACTACTTTGAAGCGGCCCTGCTGATTTCCCTGTTCGGCTTTGTCAGCTCCACGGCCATGGCCAAATTCCTGCTGCGCGGCGAGGTGATCGAATGATCGAACAACCGCTCTCCACCTGGGTGCAGATTCTGGTGTCCGTGCTGGTGCTTGCGGGCGCGCTCAATGCCCTGATCGGGGCACTGGGCCTGTTTCGCCTGCCCACCTACTATGAACGCGTGCATTCTCCGTCCATCATCGCCACCGGCGGCTGCTGGTGCATTGTCTGGGGCAGCATCATCTATGTGACCTTGCAAAGCGAATCCATCTCGCTGCATGCCTTGCTGATTGCGGTGTTCATTGCCATTGCCGTGCCCATCACCAACATCTTCCTCATGCGCGCTGCCCTGTTCCGCGATCGACGCATGGGCAAGGCCGTGCCGCCCAGCGTCAGCCGTATCGTCTCGACAGACAGCGATTCCAACGACGCCTGAGGCCATCAAAACGGAGCACGGTGACAGCGAGAACCGCGCAATTGCACTAAGCTCCGTGCATGACCACGATCCTCTCCACCTCCATCGAACGCAGCCTGGTCCAATGGCTGCGCGCCCGCACCGCGCAAGGCCAACCCGAGCTGCATTGGCAGCTCTGGTGTTTTGAAGGATTAGCGGCGCGGCGCGCGGTCGAGCAGCAGTTGGCGGAACTGGGCATCAGCGCCCGCATCCGCAGCGCCTACAAGCCGCTGGTGCATGCCCTGCTGGAGGACGTGGACATGGCAGGCCTGCAAAGCCTGCATCTGCACTACCCACTGCATGACGATGCCGCGCCCAACCGTTTCATGCTGGAGGCCTATCCGCTGGCCGCCATGCTGCCACCCACGGTGGCGCTGCAGATGCAGGCGGGCCAGCGCAACAACACCTACGAGCTCCTGCTGCGCTACCAGGATGGGCGCACACAAAGCCTGCAGGTGTTCGCACCCAACCGGTCCTTCCAGTCGGCACACGGCAGCAAGGGCATCACCCCCTGCGGCTGGCAGCAAGCCCACGATGCCCAGGGACACATCGTGCACGATGCCCCCTTGCACACCGAGTATGAAGAGGCCTATGCCCAGGCCATGCAGGCCATTGCGGCCCATAGCTGGCCGCAGACCGAACCATTTTTTGGCCGCCTACACATCGCCATGCAGCTGCCCGGCTTTGAGCAGCAGATTGCCGGCACGGGCGAGACCATGAGCACACCGGAAGCCATGCACGAGGACCTGTACTTCTCGCTGCTGGAGCACTTCCAAAAACTGTCCGGCCGCGTTGCCGGTGACCGCCGCCTGCAACCCGGCCAGATCGTGCCGGATATCCGCGTAGCTGCGCAATCCCACCCGCTTGCGCTCACCAGCATCGCGTTGCAAATCCGCGCCCTGTCCCTGTCCGATTCCCTGCCCGCCCCAGTGACCGGGGAGGAAGAAAACACCGCACCCTCCCCGTCCGCACTGCGGTCGATCGCCCAAGCCGATGCCGCAGCAGCACAGCTGCAACGGGCACCCAGTCTGACCCAGATGGATGCGCTGGTCCAGCCCCTGTTTCATGCCTACGGCAGCGCATGCCAGGGGCAAAGCGTACAGGGCCGCCCGATTGCAGCAACGTATAAAAGGGGCAGCCAGCACCCCGTGCTGCTGAGTGGTGGCCAGCATGCCAATGAGATATCGGGCGTGACCGGCGCCTTGCGCGGCGCGCTGGCACTGGCGCAACAGGCAGACAGCCACTTTGCCTATATCCCCATCGAGAACCCGGACGGCTATGACCTGCACCAGTGGTACTGCCGCTATGCCCCCGAGCAAATGCACCATGCAGCGCGCTACACCGCGCTGGGCGATGACCTGGCCTACCGCGACCATGCACCGTGGCACGAGAGCGCGCTGCGCAAGGATGCCGCTGCCGCCAGCGGCGCCCAGTTGCACCTGAGCCTGCATGGCTACCCGGCGCATGAATGGACCCGGCCACTGTCTGGCTATGTGCCGCAGGGCTTTGATCTATGGACCATTCCCAAGGGGTTTTTCTTGATCCTGCGCTACCAGGAAGGCTGGCCGGCTGAGGCCGAGGCCTTGGCTGAGCAAGTCGCGCAGGCCTTGCTGCAGGTGGAGGGCCTGCCGGCGTACAACCGCCGGCAACTGGCGCTGTACCAAAGCCATTCCGGCCGCCAGCCTTTTGAGCTGCGGCACGGCACGCCCTGCAGCATGCAGATAGACAACACCGGACCCACGCCCGTGAGCCTGATCACCGAATTCCCGGACCAAACGGTGGTGGGTGATGCGCTGGTATTTGCGCATACGGTGCAACGCGCTGCGGTTCTGGCCGCGTATGCCGCTTGGCAGGGCATTGTGCAAAAGCGCTAAGCCGAGCTGCGGTCAAGGGTTGCCGTGGATTTTTCACGCACACGCCGCCGCCCTGCTAAGCTGCCCGCCATGTGGAATGTCATCGGTATATCGATCGGAGCCTGCCTGGGTGCCCTGGCGCGCTGGCAGCTGGGTCGCTGGCTCAACCAACCCCATGCCTTGCTGCCTTGGGGCACCTTGGCGGCCAACTTGGTGGGGGGCTATGCCATTGGCTTGCTGGTGGCCTTGTTCCAAAACTCACCGGGCATTGACCCGGTCTGGCGCCTGGTGCTGATCACCGGCTTCCTGGGGGCGCTCACCACGTTCTCCAGCTTCTCGGCCGAGACGGTATCGATGCTGCAGGCGCAGCGCTATGGCCTGGCCTTGTTGCAATGCAGCCTGCACCTGCTGGGCTCGCTGGCACTGACCGCCCTGGGCCTGGCAACGGGCCAAGCCCTGTGGGCAGCGCGTTGATACGTATTTTTTGACGCAATGCGCCGGGCGCGTGCCCAATTCGCTCTATATTCAGTAGCAGCGCAGGCTCGGCTTGCGCTGGCCGTGTTTTTTGTGAACGCTGGTGTATCCCGGGCTGCCTCTACCGAGGCGTCCTGGCACCTTGCATAGTGAAAGCTGGAGAAGACCATGGACGCCAACACCCAACTCGACGAACAAGTCATGGCGCATGACTGGAACCTGTTTGGCACCGAAATGCCGGCAGAACAAGCTGCCAAACGCGACTCTTACCGCCTGGCCTTTGCCGACCCGGAGTTTCTGAGCCGCCGCGAAACCCGCTCCATCCGTTTTCAGTTGGAGATGCTCAAACCCGACCTGGAGTTGACCGCACAAGGCATCAACAACACCGTGGTGGTGTTTGGCAGTGCACGCTTTGTGGCCCCGGATGAGGCAGCGCAACTGCTGTCAGCAGCCCAGGCCCAAGGCGATGCGCAAGCCATCGCCGTGGCGCAACGCGCCGTGGCCACCAGCCGCTACTACGATGCGGCACGCCGCTTTGCACGCCTGGTGGCCAAATTCAGCGAAACCCAGAAGCTCGAAGACCGGCTCTACATCTGCACCGGCGGCGGTCCCGGCATCATGGAGGCGGCCAACCGCGGTGCTTCCGAAGAGCACGCGCCCAATGTCGGCATGAACATCACCTTGCCGCACGAGCAATCGGGCAACCGCTACATCACGCCCGAGCTGTGCTTCAAGTTCCACTACTTTGCGCTGCGCAAAATGCACCTGATGATGCGCGCCAAGGCCTTGGTGGTCTTCCCCGGCGGCTTTGGCACCATGGACGAACTGTTCGAAGTGCTCACCCTGGTGCAGACCCACAAGGCCAAGAGCGTGCCGATTGTGCTGTTTGGTGTGGACTACTGGACGCGCATGCTCAATTTCGACGTGATGATCGAGTACGGCACCATCTCGCCCGAGAACGTCAAGCTGTTTAACATCACCGATGATGTGCATGAGGCCTGCCGCCTCATCCAGGCCTACTACCAGCCCGCATAAGCCCCATAAGGCGCAAAGGCCATGAAAAAACCGCTCCTGACCAGGAGCGGTTTTGCGTTGTGTACCACGTTCAGCAGCCGCGCTGATCAGCCGCCCAGATAGGCCTTGCGGATGTCCTGGTTGCGCAGCAGGTTGGCGCCGGTGTCTTCCAGGGTGACCTTGCCGGTCTCCAGCACATAGCCGCGATCGGCAATCTGCAGTGCCTGGTTGGCATTCTGCTCGACCAGGAACACGGTCACGCCTTGCGCACACACGGCCTTGATGATCTCAAAGATCTGCGCAATGATCAGCGGCGCCAGGCCCAGGGTCGGCTCATCGAGCAGCAGCAAGCGGGGCTTGCTCATCAGTGCACGGCCAATGGCCAGCATCTGCTGCTCGCCACCGGACATGGTGCCGGCACGCTGGTCGGCGCGCTCCTTGAGGCGGGGAAAGAGGCCGTAGACGTAGTCGATGCCCTGCGCAATCTCCGGCTTGCTCAAAAAGAACGCGCCCATCTGCAGGTTCTCCATCACCGTCAAGTCTTTGAAGACGCGGCGGCCTTCCGGCGAGATGGCAATGCCCTTGCGCATGATCAGGTGCGACGACTGCCCCACCAGCTCCTCACCCTCGAACTTGATCGAGCCCGTGGTGGCGCAGGGGTTGCCGCAGACGCTCATCAGCAAGGTGGTCTTGCCCGCGCCATTGCTGCCAATCAGCGAGACGATCTCGCCCTGGTTGACATGCAGGCTCACATCGTTGACCGCACAAATTGCACCGTAATGCGTGCTGACATTCTTGATTTCCAACATCGGCTGCATCAGGACTCTCCCAGGTACGCCTTGATCACGCGTTCATCATTGCGGATGGCCTCCGGCACACCCAGTGCAATCGGCTTGCCATACTCCATCACCAGGATGCGCTCGGACACCCCCATCACCAGGCTCATGTCGTGCTCGATCAGCAGCACGGTCACGCCGTACTCCCGGCGCAAGCGGTCGATAAGGTGCTGGAGCTCGACTTTCTCCTGCGGATTGAGGCCGGCTGCGGGCTCATCGAGCATCAGCAACTTGGGCTTGGTGATCATGCAGCGCGCGATCTCCAGCCTGCGCTGGTGGCCATAGGCCAGGTTGCCCGCTTCGCGGTTGCTGAAGGCGCGCAGCCCCATGACATCCAGCCAATGGGCCGCTTGCTCCTTGGCCCGGTCCTCTGCCTCGCGATAGGCCTTGGTCTTGAACAGACCGGCCAGCAGGTTGCGCTTGATGTGCTGGTGCTGTGCCACCAACAGGTTCTCCAGCACCGTCATGCCCTTGAACAGGCGCACGTTCTGGAAGGTACGCACCACCCCATGGTTGGCGACCTCATGGCTGGCCAGGCCGGCAATGGACTGGCCATCCAAAACGACCGTGCCAGCGCTGGGCTTGTAAAAGCCACTGATGCAGTTGAACACCGTGGTCTTGCCCGCGCCATTGGGGCCGATGATGGCAAATATCTCTTGGGGCTTGACATCCAGCGCGACTTGGTCGACGGCCAGCAAACCACCAAAGCGCATGCACAGGCCTTCTACCTTCAATATGCTTTGACTCATAAACACTTCTCCCTGTTTGCGTTTTCCGTGTTTACGGTCACTGCTTCAATTCTTCGTGGTGGCGCTTCATCGGGAACAAGCCCTGCGGACGCCACACCATCATCAAGATCATCACCAGGCCAAAAATCAGCATGCGGTATTCAGAGAACTCGCGCGCCAGCTCCGGCAGCACCGTGATCAAGATGGCAGCCACCACCACACCGATTTGCGAGCCCATGCCGCCCAGCACCACAATCGCCAGGATCAAGGCCGACTCGATAAAGCTGAACGATTCCGGGCTGACGATGCCTTGGCGAGCCGCAAAAAACGCACCGCCAAAGCCGGCAAACATGGCGCCCAAGGTGAAGGCTGAGAGCTTGATCTTGGTGGGGTTCATGCCCAGCGACTTGCAGGCCACCTCGTCTTCGCGCAAGGCCTCCCAGGCACGGCCAATGGGCATGCGAATGAGGCGGTTGCTGATCCACAAAGTGACCAAGGCCAGGCCCAGCGCCAGCAGGTAGAGGAAAACCACCATGTGCATGGTGTTGAACTCCATCCCCAGGAACTGTTGCAGGGTCTGCGCGCCCTCTTGCGAGGCGCTGCGCGTCAGCTCAAAGCCGAACAAGCTGGGCTTGGGAATGCCAGAGATACCGTCGGGACCTCCGGTGAAATCCACCAGGTTGACCAGCAGCAGCCGGATGATTTCGCCAAACCCCAGGGTCACGATCGCCAGGTAGTCGCCGCGCAGGCGCAGCACCGGAAAACCCAGCAGAAAGCCAAACAATGCAGCGGCCGCGCCGGACAGTGGCAGGGCTTCCCAGAACGACCAGCCCGCCCAGTGGAACAACAAGGCGTAGGTGTAGGCGCCTACGGCATAAAAACCGACAAAGCCCAGGTCCAGTAGCCCGGCAAAACCCACGACGATGTTCAGCCCCAGGCCCAGCATCACATAGATCAGCGCCAAGGTGGCAATATCGACCGCATTGCGGCCGCTGAAGAACGGCCAGATGATGGCAGCCACGATCACCAGCCACATCAACGTCATGCGCATGCGCGCACTGACCTCGGGCAGGCGCGGCGCCTGCACACGCGCCATGTGCTTGCCCAGCAGGGGCTTGACGAGCTGCAGCAGCAGCACAATCACAAAGCCCCAGATCACCAGGTTCCAGTGCGGCTCAATCGTGTTTTGTCCTGCCTTGCGCTCCAGGTGCAGTCCAAATATGGGGACCACCACCAGGGCAGCGAGCACGGCGGAGATGAAGGCGTTTTTGAAATTTGCTTTCATCAGACCTTCTCCACTTCAGGCTTGCCCAGCAGACCTGTGGGGCGGAACAGCAAGATCAGCACCAGCAGGCCGAACGCTACGATGTCCTTGTACTCGGACGAGATGTAGGCGGCCGCCATGGTCTCGGCGACGCCCAGCAGCACACCGCCCAGCATGGCGCCGGGAATGCTGCCGATACCGCCCAGCACGGCTGCGGTAAAGGCCTTGATACCCGCAACAAAACCGATATAGGGGTTGAGCTTGCCAATGGCCAGCGCAATCAGCACCCCGCCTACAGCCGCCAGCACCGCGCCCAAAATAAAGGTGAAGGACACCACCTTGTTGGTGTCGATGCCCAAGAGGTTGGCCATCTGCATATCCTGCGAACAGGCACGTGAGGCACGGCCCATACGCGAGTGGCGGATGTAGAAGGTCAGCGCGGCCATCAGCACCACGGCGACCACGATGATCAAGATACGGGTGTAAGGCACAAAAACCTCGAAATCACCCATGTGAAAGTTAAAAGCACCTGGCAACAGCGAAGGCACGGCCATATCGCGTGCGCCTTGGCCCAAGGCCACCCAGTTCTGCAAGAAGATGGACATGCCGATGGCCGAAATCAGCGCCACCAAACGCGGGCTGCTGCGCAAAGGCTTGTAGGCCACCTGCTCCACCACATAGCCATACACACCGGTGAGTACGACGGCCACCAGCAGCATGGCACCGATCACCACAAAGACCGGAAGCCCGCTTTGCGTGCCTATGGCCGACAAAGTCACCAGCCCGATATAGGCTGCAATCATGTAAATCTCGCCATGGGCGAAATTAATCATTCCGATAATTCCGTACACCATCGTGTAGCCAATGGCCACGAGCGCGTAGATCGCACCCAATGACAGACCATTGAACAACTGCTGTACGAATTGAGGCAAAAAATCGTTCATACCCTACCCACCCAATCTCTTTGGCGCTCGTGGCCGCCAAAATAAGAAGGCATGGCTTTATGTTTTAAAGCCATGCCTTTCATTCACACTTACTTAGACGCTGGCGACTTGCTGCCATCCTTGTGCCAGTTGAAAACCTGGAAGTCATAGGACTTCAGGTCACCCTTGGCATCCCAGGCGAGCTTGCCCAGAGGGGTGTCGAAGCTGGCGGTATGCAGATGCTTGGCCACTTTGCTGCCGTCATTGCCCACGGCCTTGATCGAGTCAGCGATCACCTGCACTGCCGTGTAGGAGCCCATCTGGAACGAGCCCGATGGATCGCGCTTCTTGTCCTTGAACGCCTTCACGATGGCGGCATTCTTGGGGTTCGAGGCAAAGTCGGCAGGCAGGGTCACCAGCATGCCTTCCACAGCCGGGCCGGCAATCGCATTGATCTCCGGGTTGCCCACGCCTTCTGGGCCCATGATGCGAACCTTCAGGCCCTGCTCGGCAGCCTGGCGCAGCAGCAGGCCCATTTCTGGGTGATAACCGCCGTAGTACACAAAGTCCACACCTGCGCTCTTGAGCTTCGTGATCACCGCAGAGTAGTCGCTGTCGCCGGCATTGATACCTTCAAACAAGGCCACGTTCACGCCGTCGGCCTTGAGGGTGTCGCGCACGGCGGTGGCAATGCCTTGGCCGTAGGACTGCTTGTCATGCAGCACGGCAACCTTCTTGGGCTTGACGGTCTGGGCGATGAACTTGGCAGCGAATGGGCCTTGCTGGTCATCACGGCCGATGGTGCGGAAGATCGACGTGAAGTTCTTGCCTTCGGTCAGCGCCGGCGAGGTGGCCGATGGGGTGACCACCACCACACCTTCGTTGTTGTAGATGGGGGCAGCAGCAATGGCAGCGCCCGAGCACACCGGGCCCACCACGTAGTGGATCTTGGCATTGACCACGCGGTTAGCGGCCACCGGGCCTTGCTTGGGCTCGCAGGCATCGTCAACGATCACCGCTTCGAGCTTGCTGCCATTGACACCACCGGCAGCATTGATTTGCTCAAGCGCCGTATCCACACCTTCTTTGACCATGTCTCCATATTGGGTCAGCGGGCCGGTCGCAGGGATCACCACGCCAATCTTGATACTTTGCGCCTGAGCAGCGCCAGCCAGCATCGTGCCAGCCAAGCCAAATGCAACCACCATCGAGTTGAAGCGAAACGGTATCTTCATATCGGGAATCCTTTTTAGTGAAGCTATGGATCGCGGACATTGCCAATAGAGCAACTATTATTCGCGATGCGGAGAGAGCATATAGATGTCTTGAAGACTCGCAACCGGGATGCCAAGGATTGTCAAATATGTCACTTATGTGCTAGCAAATAGTGTTTTCTGCACCTATACAGGGCATTTTTTGCCATTTACGCACCAAAAATGTGCAAACAGCCGATTTAAGCTCTGCCAGCAAAATAAACAAGCAAGCACCTAGATGCATTTTGTTGCAACAAATATGCGCTGACGATGCTGCCCTGCCCCAGCAGTCATCGCTTACCCATACTTTTACCCGGGCATTTTTCAGAACGGTACCAGCCACCGCAATGCGCGCACCGGGCCGCATTGTCCGCGAAGAAATCCATGGCACCGATAAAACCGCCAAGTTTCGGTGTGGCGCTGCGCCAGTATGGGCCTGCACCACCCAGGATTGATAGGAAATTTGTTACACCCACCTGCTAGCCGCTTTGCGCTGCGAAAGCCCGGGCAAGTTTCTAACGGCATATTTGGTGCAAAGTGCTTTGATATCTATAGCAGCAAGCCGTCAATGCACGCAAACATAAAAAGAATAACGCCATCCCTCAATTCTTTAACCATTGCTAACCCCAGCAGAAATTGCTTGCACAAAGTCAATCACAACTGGAGAATTGTTCAACATGAAAGAGATTAGGTTGATCAATTCAAACCGTGCTGGTGCCAGCGCTGGCACGGCCACGCCCACCTCCGACTGGCTGCCCGATGACGCCGTCCATCGGCAGCAATTTCTGTTGCTGC
Source organism: Comamonas sp. BIGb0152 (assembly GCF_024809975.1). Classification (GTDB taxonomy): domain Bacteria; phylum Pseudomonadota; class Gammaproteobacteria; order Burkholderiales; family Burkholderiaceae_C; genus Comamonas. Next base: position 289,326 of record NZ_JANUDY010000002.1, on the reverse strand, counting down.
TGGAGCAGGCCATTGCCGCAGGCGGGCCGGGCACCTACCTGATGCAAACCCGTGGCCAGCATGTGCTCACCGACATCCTCTACCCCAATCGGGCATTTTGTACACCGGCATAGACCGGCTTTAGCGGCTACCTGCGAGGGCAGCGCTGCCAAATCCTCGCCGAATGGGATGGCCACGGATCGCCCGAGCCCGCGTTCAGCCCAGGGCAGAGCGTTTTCAAAGGGCTCCTAAGCCATCGTCACCCACCGACATGCCCATGCAGCGCGGGCGCCGACACGCCGGCTGCGCCCATCCACCCGCGTGGTAAGTGGTATCGCAGCCAGCTACCGTCTTATTTCTTAGCCCCTAGACAGCTCGGCAGCCAAGCAGGTACCACCTGCGCTTTAGCAAGCACTCAGCAAGCACACAGCACTTGGCCGCAGTTGTCAGGCAGCATCAACCGCCCAACTCCACCCCCAGCTTGGCAAGCTTGGTGGCCAGCACATCACGGCGGCGTGCCGCCTTGGCAGCCGTTTCGGTGGCAGCCTTGATGGCCAGCGGCCCTTTGAGCGACGCGGCCCGCACCAGCGCCGTTTTCTTGTCCACTTCGGCCACCAGCTTTTGGTAGCTGGCGATCAGCTCGGCATGTTCATGGGATGGGTTCACAGCGCTTCCTTGTTTTTTGCAGCCGACATTGTCCGGCAAAACAGCCCCGCAACCCTTCAAACCCGCCCTGCCTGAAGGCCAACGCGGCCAGGGCCAGAGCCGATTGGCCCGCCCCCGCGTCGCGACCGCCGACGGCAAGACCCAACACTGAAACGCCACACCCTGTGCAAACCGGCCATTGTGCATTCCGTAACCGGTTACAGTGGAACCCAAGTGCCAGGAGGTATTCATGACAGAAGCTCAAGCATGCCGCAGCCAATGGGCAACCCAGCGCCTGAGCGCGCCGCGCTGCCCCTGCGGCGCCTCCACCCCAGGTCCAGGCGGCAGGACATGCCTGCATGCCACGAAGACCGGACTCCCGCCACCTCCTTTTCGCTAAAAACTTCCTTTTCGACCGCTGATCGCAGGCGAGCTGGCTTGCTTGATCACAGAACACAAGATTTGACCCAAGATGAAGACCATCGACGAGATGCTGAGCCTTGACCTGCTTACCCATGCCCAACACCTGGAGATCAGTGCCTGGATTGAACAGTCCAGCTCCCCCGAAGAGATCCTGCAAATGCCGTCCACACTGTGGCAGGCACTGGAGCGTGCGAGCATGGTCATGGGCGTGAATGACGATCTTTTGCGCCCACCGGCCTTGGATGCTGGAAGCTTGCTGCTCAGCTAGGGAGCAGCTGCTGGCTAGGGACACGCTTGCGCTGCGGCAGCGCAGGGGTTTGGTCCCCCGTTTTGGGTGCGGCCCCGGTACCACGCGCCTGATCAGGTGCTGGACCAAGGCTGCACCCGCAAGCGGGCACGGCAGACAGGTTCCATGCCCCGTTGTATAGGCTGAGCGAGTTGCTGCAACACTGGCTGCAACCCAGCCGTCCTCGCAGCTTGACCTCGATCAATATGTAAGCCGAAATGCGCGGCATTGTGACAGTCGTTCACTTTGAGAATGCGCTGCTGCAATAACCCTGAATTATGATTTCATCAATACAGGAGGGTGCCAGAACCAAGTATTAGCTAGTCTTCCTTCCAGAGTCTGCCAACCGCAGGCTCTTTTTTTTGCCTAGACCTAGGGAATACCATTACAAAATCGATTTCTATCAGTCTATAGAATATATCTAATGGTTTTGCCGGTTTCATGCACTACCCTCCCTCCCTCTCTTAATTTGCATGAACATCCCTGAGCAATCAGGAACGGCTTTTTACAGCGCCTCTGGCCACCTCCGGGTGGCTTTTTTTTGGCCAGACGGTCTATGCTGTGCGCGCCTGAAAAGCGCCCGCTCCCCGGGCTTGCTGCCATCGCAGGGGCCGGCAGACCCAGCTTGCCAAATGCTGGTGTCTTGGAATGCAGCACGCCAGCAGGCCTTCCACGTTTGGGATGTCGCAACAACGCAGCCCTGCAGCGCGAATACACCCACCAGGTTTGCACTTTTGCGCTGGCCGTCAAACCACCTTAGAATGCGAACAATTCTCAAATACACCGTTGCGCTGCCCGCTTCCTGATGCTTCCATGTCAGCCACTCCCGACGTCCAGCTTCTCTACACCGGTCACCACAAGTGGTTGCAACAGCGTTTGCAGTTTCGGCTGGGCAATGCAGCCGACGCGCAGGACATGGCAGCCGACACCTTTGTCTGCGTGCTCGCCAGCGCCACCCCAGCGGATGCCATCCGCGAGCCCCGCGCTTTTTTAACGACCATCGCCAAGCGGCTGCTGATCAACCACTGGCGTCGCCGTGATCTGGAGCGTGGCTACCTGGAGGCCTTGAGCGCCCTGCCCGAGCCCTTGATGCCATCGCCTGAAGAGCTGGCCGTGCTGCAGGAAACCCTGGCCCATGTGGCCCACGCGCTTGACGGCCTGCCCCTGCCCGCGCAGCAGGCCTTTTTGCTCAGCCAGCTCGATGGCCTGGGTTACCAAGCCATCGCCGAGCGACTGGGTATTTCGCACAGCACCGTGCGCCGCCACATGGCAGAAGGTTTTCGCCGCATCGCGCTGGCCCTGGCCCGGCAGGATGCGGGCATCGCACCGCCGATGCGCGTGGCGCCCCTGGCCTTGGCAGAAAGCCTGGGCGCTTGATGCCCGTGCGCTCCGAACCCGCGCTGGATCCCATCAGCGAAGCGGCCGTGGACTGGCTGGTCCAATACCATTCGGGCCAAATGACGCAAGCCGACCACCGCCGCCACCATGCCTGGCTCGCCGCCCACCCCCAGCACCAAGCCATCTGGCAACGCCTGAGCAGCAGCTTGCATGCGCAGTTTGGCGCTGCGCGGGAGGCAGCCCTGCCCCAGGACGGCGCAGTGCTACCGGCCGCCACTCCCATGGGCGATGTGATGGGCAAGGCTTTGGCCCACGCGCAACGCCGAGGCACTGACAGGCGCCGCATGCTCAGTGGAGCACTGGCCCTTGGTGGCATCTCTGCCACGGCTGCGCTGGTGTTGGCAGACCGCCAGACGCCGCTGCGCCAGATGGCGGCCGACCTGCGCACCGGTACCGGCGAACGGCATACATTCACGCTGCCCGATGGCAGTGCGCTTTTGCTGGATGCCCGCTCGGCCGTCGACCTGGACTTTGCTGCCGGCCACCGCCGCCTTCGGCTGCGCCAGGGGGCGCTGCTGGTGCAAGCCAGGCCAGCTACCCAGGGCCTCGCCCCCTTTGAGGTCTTGAGCCCCCATGGCCGCATCCAAGCCTTGGGTACACGCTTTCATGTGCGCCTCGCTGAAGGCCACACCCGCGTCGGCATGCTGGAGCATGCCAGCCAGCTGTACAGCTCCAGCGGCGCCACCGAACGCCTTGGCGAGGGCCGCAGCGCGCATTTCGACGCCAGCACGATCACCTTGGACGATGCCAACCCGCAAGCCGCAGCAGCCTGGCAGCGCGGCATGCTGGAAGTCCACAACCAACCGCTGGGTGAGGTGGTGCAGGCGCTGCGCGCCTACCGCGCCGGCTTTGTCCGCATCAGCCCCCAGGCGGCTGCGCTGCGGGTCTATGGCAACTATGCGCTGGACGACAGCGACCGCGTCTTCGATGCACTGGCTGGCACCCTGCCGATTTCGGTGCGCGTCTACCAGCGCGGCTGGCTGGTCGTCATCGACGTGGCCTGAGCGCCAACGCAGGCCCAGGCCTCCCCGGTCGAGGGTTGCCACAGGCGCCCTCGCCGGCGCGCCTCAAAAATAAATGAACACTTTTTAGCGCTCGCGCTACATACCTTGGAAGCCTCGATTTACCCCCTCCATTTCCAAGGATCCCATGCCTATCCGCCGCTCGCCCGCACTGTCCACCGCGCATATGGGCGCACTCGCACTGGCCGCCGCTCTGGCCTGCAGCCCGTCCGCGCAGGCCCAATCGACCAACCCCGCATCCGAACAGCGCTATGACCTGCCCACCCAGCCCCTGGGCAGTACCCTGGCCCGCATCGCCTCGCAAAGCGGCCAGCAAATCAGCATCGACGCCAGCCTGGTCCAGGGCCGCAACGCGCCCGCCTTGCGCGGCAGCTATGCGCCCGAGGACGCCGCGCGCGCCGCCTTGGCAGACAGCGGGCTGGAGCTGGTCAAGCTCCAGGGCGGCACCTGGGCGCTTCGCGCCGCGCCCAAGGCGGGAACATCGGCCACCCCCACAGATGCATCGGCCGCTGCGGCCGGGCTCACGCTCAACGAGATCCGCGTGACTGCGCCAGCCATGCGCAGCGCCAGCACCGAGCAGACAGGTGCCTACACGGCGCGCGCCGTCACCATCGGCAAGGGCGAGCAAGCGCTCAAGGACATTCCCCAGTCCATCAGCGTGGTCACACGCCAGCTGATGGATGAGCAAAATGCCACCTCGGTCTACGACGCCCTGGGCAGCACCACCGGCATCACCTTGCTGCAAAGCCCGCAAGGCGGCAAGTACATCTACTCGCGTGGCTTCAGCATGGCCACCATCCAGTACGACGGCGTCAATGTGCAACGCCTCTATGGCCGCGCCAGCAACTACCAGGGCGGCACGGCCATCAATGACCGCGCCGAGGTGCTGCGTGGTTCGGCCGGTTTGCTGCAAGGCGGGGGCGACCCGAGCGGTGCCGTCAACCTGGCGCGCAAGCGCCCGCTCAAGGAAGGCGGAGTCACGGTGACGGCCAAGGCCGGCTCCTGGGACCGCTATGGCGCCCAGGTGGACGGCAGCGGCGCGCTCAATGCCGAAGGTACATTGCGCGGCCGCGCGGTGATCGATGTGGAAGACCAGCACGCCTTCATCAACTACGCCAACCAGCGCAATGCCACCTTGTACGGCACCTTGGAGTACGACATCTCGCCCCAGACCCAGGTGAGTATCGGCGCCAGCCACGAGTCCTTCAAAGGCAGGCCCTTCATCTCGGGCCTGCCCCGCTACAGCGATGGCCGCGACATCGGCCTGCCCCGCTCGACCTACCTGGGCGCAAGCTGGAACCACCAGGACAACCACACCCAGACCTTGTACGCCGACCTGAACCACCAGTTCAACAGCGCCTGGCGCGCCAAGGTCTCGGCCCTGCATGTGAAAGAGGTGCTGGACATGAAATACGCCTCCTCCCAGCGCGCCGTGGCAGCGGCCACCGGCCTGGGCGGCACCGTCGCCAACCTGACCCAGGCGGACCAGAGCGCCTCGGGCCTGGATGCCAGCCTGGTCGGCGATTTCAGCGCCTTCGGTCGCCAGCACGAGCTGGTGCTGGGCACCAGCTACAGCCAGGGACGGGTGACCAGCGACTACAGCTCCCTGACGCCGCCCACGCCCATCAACGTGTTTGACCCCGACCCCTTCCGGCCCGAGCCCAGCAACGAGGCCATGCGCTACGCCAACACCGAGCGCACCCTGGGCAAGACACGCCAGGCCGGAGCCTATGGTGCGCTGCGCCTGCAGATCACCGACCCGCTCAAGCTGGTGCTGGGCGGGCGCCTGGGCTCCTACAAGACCGACTTCGACACCATCACGACAACCGCCGGCGCCGTCACCGCATCGTCCACTCACCAGGACAACAGCCGCTTCATGCCGTTTGCGGGCCTGATCTATGCACTCAGCCCCGAATGGTCCGCCTATGCCAGCTATGCCGACATCTTCAACCCCCAGTGGTCGCTGAATGCAGCGGGCCAGAACCTCAAGCCCATCCAGGGCGCGACCTATGAAGTGGGTGTCAAGGGCGAAATCCTGGGCGGCCGGGCCAACACCGCCTTTGCGCTGTACCGGGTGGACCAGAAAAACCGCGCCACCGAAGACATCGCCTCGGGCCCCGACTGCCGTGACGGCTACTACTGCTACAGCGACGACGGCCGCGTGCGCAGCCAGGGGTTCGACGCCGAGATCAGCGGTGAGCTGAGCCGGGGCTGGAACCTGTTTGCCGGCTACACCTTCAACCGCAACACCTACAAGCGCGACATCAACAACGAGGGGCTGGACTTCAACACCTACACGCCCAAGCACATGCTGCGCCTGTGGAGCACATACCGCCTGCCCGGCGCCTGGAGCGCGCTGACCATCGGCGGCGGGGTGAACACCCAAAGCGCCTCGTACCGCAAGATCGGTGCGGTCAACCTGGAGGCACCGGGCCGAGCCGTCTGGAGCAGCTATGTGCGCTACCAGCTCGATCCCCAGTGGCAGCTGAGCTTGAACTTCAACAACCTGTTCAACAAGCGCTACTACGCGTCCATCGGCAACCTGGTCAACAGCAGCCACTACGGCGATCCACGCAATGCCATGCTGAGCCTGCGCGGCGCGTTCTGACCGCATAAGGCGATCCATGCAAGGCGAATTTCGCAAGCGCATGGCCTGGCTGCACACCTGGTGCGGCTTGGTCAGTGGCTGGCTGCTGTGCGCCATCTTCCTCACCGGCAGCTTGAGCGTGTTCCGCGCGCCCATCACACGCTGGATGCAGGCCCAGCCCCTGGTGGAAGCCGTGCCCGCCGCACAAAGCCAGGGTGCACTGCAAGAGGCTGCCCGCTATCTGGGTACCCAGGCCCCGGGTGCCCGTTTCTGGCGCATCGAGCTGGCCCCGCAGCCCGGTGATGCACTGCTGCTGGCCTGGCAAGCAGCGGGCGGCCAGCGCAGCAGCCTGCAAACCGCTGCGCTAGACCCGGCCACCGGCGCCTTGCTGGCCCAGCCCTGGGGCCACAAGACCGAGGGCGGGCGCCACTTCATGAGCTTTCACTACACGCTGCATGGCGGCACGCTGGGCTTTTGGCTGGTGGGTTTTCTGGCCATGTGCATGCTGCTTGCCCTGGTCTCGGGCGTGGTGGTGCACCGGCGCATCTTTGCCGACTTTTTTACCCTGCGGCTGGGCAAGGGCCAGCGCTCCTGGCTCGATGCCCACAACGCCATGGGCGTGCTGGCCCTGCCCTTTCTGTTCATGGTCACCTACACCGGCCTGGCTTTCTTCTATACCAGCTACATGCCTTGGCCCATCAAGGCGGTGTACGGAACCGATGCCCAGGCCTACGGGCGCTTCCAGGCCGCGCTGTCGCCCGAAGCACCCCCGCCGCGCCGTGCGCTGCAGGGCAGCCCTGCGCCACTGCACGACCTGGCACTACTGCTGGCCCAGGCCCAGGCCATCACCGGGCAGCAGCCGCGCATGCTGTTTATCGAGCGGCCAGGCGACGCCTCCATGACCGTGCGCGTCTTCAACCATCCCCCCGCCGATGCCCGCAGCATCCGCAACCTGGCCGGCCAGCTCATGTTTGACGGGGTGAGCGGTGCCGTTTTGCAAGTGCGCAACCCCGACCCGGATGCCCCCACCCACAGCGGACATATTCATCCGGTGCTGGAGGCACTGCACGTCGCCAGCTTTGGCGGCTGGAGCATCCGCTGGATGTACTTCCTCTCGGGCCTGATGGGCACGGCGATGATGGCCACCGGCACGCTGCTGTTCATGGTCAAGCGCCGCCATAAAAGCGCCCTGGAATTTGGCCCAGCCACCGCTGGTGTCTACCGGCTCGTCGACAGCCTGAACGTCGCCGCACTGGCCGGTATCGCCCTGGCCAGCATCGGCTACTTCTGGGCCAACCGGCTTTTGCCGCAAGGCCTGCCGGGCCGCGAAGCCTGGGAGATACGCGGCTTCCTGCTCATCTGGGCCGCTAGCTGGCTGCATGCTGTTTGCAGACCCACGGCACGGGCCTGGGTGGAGCAGCTGTCGCTGGCGGGCGCACTGGCTGTCTGTCTTCCGCTGCTGAACCTGGTCACCACCGGGCAAAGTGCCTGGCACTATGCGCTGCTGGGCGACTGGCAACGCGCTGGCGTGGAACTCGTTGCCATCGCGCTGGGCCTGGTGCTGATGGGCATGGCCTGGCAGGTAAAGCAAGGCTGGCAGCGCCAAGCACCCGCCACAAAACCCAGGCCAGCGACCAGGCAGGCTGCCGCAGCCAGAGCCCACCACCGGCTGCAGGTTGCCAGCCGCGTGCTGGCAGCCAGCCTGGGCGGCTACGGCGTCGCAAGCCTGCTGGCAAGCGCCCTGGCCCTGCGGCTGCCGCAGTTCAGCAGCGTCTCGCCCGCCGAAGCGGTACTGGCCGCGACCCTGCTGAGCTATGTCTTCTTTCTGCTCGTCGCCATTTGGGTATTCAGCATCCGTGCCGCCACGCATGCCTGGCTGGGCCTGGCAGCGCTTGCCCTGGCCTGTGGCACCATGGTGGCGACATAGTTTCTACGCTCTAGACCAAGGCAATCCCAAGCGACCATGCAGGTGCTGCCCCTGGGCTGGAATACATGTGGGCTTCTCCAGTCTTCATCGACGAAGCAGGCAAACCAAAACCAAACCCAACTCCAAAACCCAAACACTTTAGTGGCGCGTTCCAGTGCTCCAGCAACACCCGGTCGGGTACGATCCACGTCCGTTCTGAATACACAGCGAGGGGTGTAGCTTGTTCCGGTTTCTTTTCTATATCCTGATTGCCGCAGCCGCCTGGAAGGCGTACACCGCTTACCAAGAAAAGACGGCGCACCCAAGCCCGAACTTGCTGCGCACCGAACCCCGGGACAGGGATATCCAGGTAGGCAGCAAGCCAGTGCGCCAACCAAAATATCAGTGCGACGGCCGGACGCATTGCTCACAGATGACCTCTTGTGAAGAGGCTACCTTCTTCCTGCAAAACTGCCCGAACACCAAAATGGATGGTGACAACGACGGCATTCCCTGTGAGCGCCAGCACTGCTGACCCTGAGCTGGGCCGGATACACGGCGCCTACCCTGTTCAGGACCTGTGCAAATACCCGATGGCCCGCAGATAGCGGGCTGCGGCCTGCACAGCGCGAGTCCACACCCATGGGCACCATCGCGAACGCAAGCACTATCACTAGTTTTGGGGATACCAAGCGTTACGAATTGTCTCTATCCTGCTAAGCAACCAGCCAGAAATGCGCAGCGGCCCCTGCAGGCCGCGTTCTGGCGAGTTCCCTTTGTTTGATGGCTAGCAATGAACACCTGCCCCGCCCACCCTGACAGCCCCGCAGCAACCCCGCTCAAAGGCGTGCTTCCTCCCCATTTGTGGCGAGTCCTCGCCAGAAACGGCATCACCACCATCGAGCAAGCAGCGCAGAGCTACCCCGATAAGCTCCTGCAAATGCCTTCCGTGGGGCCCACCACGTTCAGACAAATAGAAGAAAGCCTGTTTCCCGGAATGCGCTACGCGCCATCGCTTTGTGAGCAGATCGCACCGCATGACCTGGAGCTGGCATCGAAATCCCAACCGTTTTTCAGACGCGTTCAGAACGCGCTCAGAAGGCACGACCTCAAGTAGGAACTGCGGTCTTCTTGCCATAGGCCACGGATGCTTGGTACCAAGGCCTTGTCGTAACGGTCACCAAGACTGTGTACTGAGATCTCTATTCCAACCTCAGCTAGCCGCTGGTGGTTGTACAGGCCGACACACAGGCATCAGCGGCACAGCGCAGCCAGCACCTTGGCCAGTTTCTTGACGGCCACATCCAGCTCGTGCGGAGCATGCGCGGCGAACCCCATGAGAAAGCCTGCCTGGTGCCTGCTGGACCCATACAGCGCCGTCAACCCCAGCAAGTCGATACCCTCCGCACGGGCAGACTCCACCGCCTTGTGCTCGGAGATATCTCGGATAAACACGCACAGCATCTGCATCCCTCCGCTGGGCACGCGCGCCTGTACAAAGTCGGCCAGGTGCTCGCGCACCAGTCGCGCCAGCACATTGCGGCGCTCGGCGTAGACGGCGCGCATGGTGCGAACATGGGCGCCAAAATGGCCACCTTCGATAAAGCGCGCCAGCGTGAGTTGGGGAATCGGCGCACTGTGGCCATCCAGCAAAGTGCGGGCCACGGTCATGGGTGCCACCAACTGCTGGGGCAACACCATGTAGCCGATGCGCAAACCGGGAAACAGCGATTTGGTGAACGTGCCAATATAGATCGTCCGCCCATGCGGATCGAGCCCCTGGACGCATGCGGTGGGTTTACCTGCGTAGTGGAATTCGCTGTCGTAGTCGTCCTCGATGACCCAGCTTTGCTGCTGCCTAGCCCATTCGATGATGGCCAGGCGCCGGTCCAGCGAGAGTGTGGCCCCCGTGGGGAATTGGTGTGATGGTGTCAGGAACACGGCTCTGGCCGCTTCGCTGGGCGTCTTGCTGGCCCCAATCAAATACTCCACCTGCAGGCCGTCCGCATCCAAGGGGATGGGCACGCAGGCCAGCCCGGCTGCATCGAACGCCTTACGCGCGCCGTGATAAACGGGGTCTTCGATAAAGATGCGCTCACCCGCATCGAGCAGCACGGTGGCACACAAGGTCAAGGCCTGCTGGGAGCTGGTCAGCACCAGCACACGCTCGGGGCTGGCCCGCGCACCCCGTTCGAGATTGACGTAATCAGCGATGGCACGCCGCAATGCCTCCATGCCCTGGGGCGGGCTGTGCAGCAATGCCAAGCTGCCGTGCTCCTTCAACACCTGCCGCTCCAGTCGCTCCCAGGTCTGAAGTGGAAAACTGCGCGTTTCCGGCACGCCAGGCGCAAACGGGCGTGGTGCCAGAAAGTCGCGCAGCCCGCCACCTTGGTACATTGCGCTGCCGCGTTGGCTCAGGCGCGGTGTTGTCTGGTGGTCCGCAGGGGTTGTCGGCGGCTTGCCGCGCCCGGGCAGACGCTGTGCCCGCTCCGACACAAAGCTGCCACTGCCCACGCGCCGCTCGATAAAGCCTTCCGCATGCAACTGGCTGTAGGCCGACTCGACTGTATCGCGGGACATCCCCAAGGACTTCGCCAAGGCACGTGACGCGGGCAACGGTCTGCCCACGTCCAGCACACCGTCGAGGATCAGCTGGCGAATGGCCCGCTGCACGCGCGCATGTAGCGGCAAGGCGCCATGTGCAGGATCGCCGATCCAGGCTTTGACGGATTCAAGTTGCGCGTGCTTGAACAATTGGTCTGTACCTCATCATAAAAATGGCAGGGAACACCAAGCCATTTTAAAACTATAAAAACGTCTCACCAGCCCGCTACCCAATTCGCCAGGAGTCACCGTCAGGCCATGCCATTCAGCCCTTCAAGCTCCCCTATTCGTTGGAAAGATCTCAGCCATCCCGTCGTCGCCGGCCTGATCTCGGTCATCGTCAACTACGGCGGTACCTTCATCCTGGTGTTCCAGGCCGCCAAGGTTGCGGGCCTGAGCCCGGAGCTCACCGCCTCTTGGGTGTGGTCGGTTTCCATCGGTGTCGGCCTAACCGGCATCCTCCTGAGCTGGCACACACGCGAGCCCATCATCACCGCCTGGTCCACACCGGCGGCTGCGTTTTTGGTCACGGCGCTGGCAACTACGCCGTATGCCGAGGCGGTCGGTGCGTATCTGAGCTCCGCAGCGGCCTTTGTGCTGCTGGGGCTGTCGGGTTGGTTCGAACGCTTGATCCGGCTGATTCCTCCAGGGGTAACCGCAGGTTTGCTCGCCGGCATCCTGCTGCAATTCGGCATCAAGGCTTTTGGCGGCATGGGCATGGATCCGGTGCTGGCGGGCTTGCTGATTGCAGCCTATGTGGTGCTCAAACGCTTCAGTGCACGCTATGCCATCGTCGGCATCCTGGCGCTGGGGCTGGGCTTTTTGCTGATAGACGATCGGGTCAACCTGTCGGGCCTCAGCTTAGGCCTCGCCGCACCGGTTTTCACCATGCCTGCGTTCTCACTCCATGCACTGCTGAGCGTCGCCCTCCCCCTGTTCGTCATCACGCTGACCGGCCAGTACATGCCCGGCATGCTGGTGCTGCGCAATGACGGCTTCAAGACCAGCGCCAACCCCATCGTGGCGGTGACGGGGCTGGGCTCGTTGCTAATGGCCCCGTTCGGCTCACATGCCTTCAACATCGCCGCCATCACCGCGGCCATCGCCACGGGCCCAGAGGCGCATGAAGACCCGTCCAAGCGTTGGATCGCGGGCATCGCCGCAGGCGTGGGCTACATCCTCGTAGGCGTTTTCGGGCTGACACTGGCTGCCGCCTTCATGGCCTTCCCACCCACCTTCATCACCACGCTCGCGGGGCTGGCATTGCTGGGCACCATCGGCACCAGCCTGGCCACCGCCTTGGCAGACGTGAGGACGCGCGAGGCATCGCTGATCACCTTTTTGGCCGCCGCTGCCAACATCACTTTGCTGGGCATCGGCGGCGCATTCTGGGGCCTGGTGATCGGGCTCATCGCCTATGCCGTGCTCAATGGCAGCTTGCCGCACATGGCATCCCCAGCCGCCATCGCAGCCGCGCAGCCCAACAAGAGGGGGAACTGATGCCAACACCATTCGAGACACCGACCGGCCACGATCAGCATGGCCTCTACCCCGAAGCCACCACGGTGGAGGATTTTCAGCGCAACCTGGCAGCGGTACAGGCGCGCATCGATGCGGCCTGCCGCCGGGCGGGACGCGACAAGGCAACGGTACGCCTGCTACCCGTCAGCAAGACCAAGCCCGAGGCCAGCCTGCGCCTGGCTTACGCGGCCGGTTGCCGCCTGCTGGGCGAAAACAAGGTGCAGGAAGCCTTCGGCAAATGGACGGCCATGCAGGATCTGGATGACCTGCAATGGTCGGTCATCGGCCATCTACAAACCAACAAGGCCAAGCTAGTGGCGCGTTTTGCCAGCGAGTTCCAGGCACTGGACAGCCTGCGCGTAGCCGAAGCGCTGGAGCGGCGCCTGCAGGCAGAAGGGCGATCGCTGGATGTGTTTGTGCAGATCAACACCTCGGGCGAGGCCAGCAAGTACGGACTGGTGCCCGAGGACGCGCAGAGATTCATACAGGAGCTGCCCGCATTCCCCGCGCTGCGCGTGCGCGGACTCATGACCTTGGCCTTGTTTTCAGCAGAGGCTGAGCGGGTGCGCCAGTGCTTCATCCTGCTGCGCACCTTGCGCGACCAGTTGCGGCAAAGCGCACCTGCGGGCATCGAGATGGACGAGCTGTCCATGGGCATGTCCGGCGACTTTGAGATCGCCATCGAAGAAGGCGCCACCGTGGTCCGCGTCGGGCAGGCCATCTTTGGCGCACGCGCCATGCCGGACAGCTATTACTGGCCGACTGAGACAACGCAGATGCAGTTATGACAGACACACCGCCACCTGCCCTAGGGAGACTCAGCAAAACTCCAACCTCGGTCTGGACGCGATATCGGGCGATCCGCGTCCATCCCATTGGGCGGGGGTTTTACAGAGGACCCCTAGACAGTATCGTCGTAGTGGAGCTGCCAAGCTGCTTTACTTAGCGCTCTTCAGCGTGTTGTAGCTGGTGATCAAATTTCGGTAATCGGGGATATGGTTGGAGAACAGCGTATCAAGACCCTCGATGTCATTGCGCCAATCGCGGTGCAGTTCACAAGCCGCCCCAAAGAAGGTCATGAGCTGGGCGCCAGCCTGTTCCATGCGACCCCAGGCCGCCTGTTGGGTCATACTGTTGAAGGTGCCCGAAGCGTCAGCGATCACGAACACCTCGAAGCCTTCGGCCAGGGCCGAGAGCGCGGGGAAAGCCACGCAGACCTCAGTCACCACGCCGGCGATGATGAGCTGTTTCTTGCCCGTAGCCTTGACGGCCTTGACGAAATCTTCGTTGTCCCATGCGTTGATCTGGCCGGGTCTGGCGATGTAAGGTGCGGTGGGAAATTTTTCCTTCAGCTCAGGTACCAACGGTCCATTCGGGCCGTTTTCGAAGCTCGTGGTCAAGATGGTCGGCAAATTGAAGTACTCGGCCATGTCGGCCAGGGCCAGCACATTGTTCTTGAATTTGTCGGGGTCGATATCGCGTACTAAGGACAGCAAGCCGGTCTGGTGGTCCACCAGCAGCACAGCCGCATTGTTCTTGTCGAGGCGAACATAAGGTTTATTGCTCATAGAAATCTCCTTAGGAGCGTTGTTGCCCACACGGGCGGGATATCCGGGCCTTTTGAGACAAGGGAAGCTGATGATTGAAGCGATGGGTGTAGTTCAGCTCTGGGCCAAAAACCAAGGTCTTAGATGGGCCTGGCTGGCCGAGAATTCCGCCCGGCCTGTTGAACCACGTTGCTCTATCTCGAGACTGGCAGGCAATGACCCTCGAGCAATTCATGGATGCACTCAACGCTTACATCCGCTGGTAGACCGAGAAGCGGATCAAAGTCGCTCTGCACAACCACAGTCGCAAGGGGATACCAGGTGAGCCTTCGGCTTACCACATGAACGGGTGCAAATTTTTGTCCCCCCAAGCGCCATTGCTGCGTTATGTGCGCTGAGAATCCAGTTGCTCGTTCTTCTGAACGACCTCCTGCGCCTTGGTGTAGCTCTCGATCAGCAGTTGATAGTTGGGGAAGATACCGGTGTAGGCTTGGGCCCATTCGCCTGCGTCTTCGCGATTCCAGGTCTTTTGCAATTCGGAAGCAACAGCTGCCACATCAATGGGCACCACGCCCGCTTGCATCATGCGCGCAAGCGTGATTTCCTCAGCCATTTTGGAGTAGGTGCCGGAGGCATCAATCACGGCAAAAACCTGATAGCCATCTGCGACAGCAGCAATGGAGGGGAAGGCCATGCACACGCTGGTAATAGTGCCAGCAATGATGAGTTGTTTTTTGCCCGTTTCTTTCACTGCTTGCACGAAATCAGGATTGTCCCAAGCATTGATCTCTCCCTTGCGAGCAATATATTTCGCGTGTGGTGCATTCTGGTGAATTTCAGGGATCAGGGGGCCATTGGGACCCTGAGGCACCGAGGCCGTGGTGATCACAGGAATTTTGGCTAAACTGGCGATCTTGGCCAGAGTGGCCGCCAGGCGACGGAGCGTGGTGAACGGCATGTCATGCACAGTCTGGAAGAGACCGCTCTGATGGTCAATCAACAACATGGCTACGTTGGCGGGGTCAATAACAGGTTTAGCACCGTTGAAATTGGCAGGCAGTGCAACTGATTGAATAGACATCTGTAGGCCTCTTGGAGAATAGCGCTGAAGGTTTCGACAGCAACCTGAGCGCGAAACAGGCCACATGCTGGAAAAAACGCAGATTTACGAATTTCTAGATCGACAGTATCCGGGCAACAGAATTTCTTGAACAGCCTACAATAGTGGAATCCAGCGTTCCATTTTTGAAACGATGCCAACACCAGATTTTAATGAATTGTTCTACTTTGCACAGGTGGTAATACACGGTGGATTCTCACCTGCGAGCCGAGTGCTAGGCATCCCAAAATCAAGACTAAGCCGTCAAGTGACCGCATTAGAGGCTCGTTTAGGCGCACACCTAATACTTCGATCTTCGCGCAGTTTTACCGTTACTGAAGTCGGAAAGCGCTTCTACACCCACTGCGAAGCAATGCTAGTAGAAGCCCAAGCTGCTGAAGAATCTGTGGCGATGTCCTTAGAAGCGCCTAGCGGTACAGTGCGCTTATCCTGTCCTGTCGCTCTCCTCGCTACGCGTGTGGGCAAAATACTCAGCAATTTCATGGTGAAATATCCACGTGTGCAGCTTTTTGTTGAAGAAAGCAATCGCCGCGTAGATGTAATTGGTGATGGCCTTGATATCGCTATTCGTGTTCGGCCTCTGCCTTTGCAGGATAGCGATTTGGTGCTTCGTGATTTGGCCGAGCGCCGCCAATGCCTTGTTTCGAGTCCGAATCTTCTAGCCAAAATGGGGCAGGTGATAATTCCTGAAGATTTATCTCTATTACCATCCATGGACGTGGGGATACCCAAAGACACACACCGCTGGATAATATTTAGCACCAATGGGGAACGTGCAGAAGTACGCCATAAGCCTCGCTATGTAACCCACTCGATGTATGCATTGCGAGACGCCGCGCTGGACGGCGTGGGCGTGGTGCAACTACCGATAATGATGGTCCGTGATGAATTGGAGCGCGGACTATTGATGCCTGCACTCCCCGGGTGGGAACCTCCGCCCGAGAAAATTCATGCGGTGTACGCATCACGCCGTGGACAATTACCTGCTGTGAGAGCGTTGCTAGATTTTCTTTCAGCCCAGTTCAAGTTACTCGAAGAAGAGTGAAATTTTCCCAGTGCGGCATTTCTGAACCACCCACCAATAGCAGTCATCGACGAAATTAAATCACCCTGAGCTTGAGCGTGACCCTCAGAAGTTGGTCGATTACGACCCCATCAAATTGAGGACTCGTTCACGGGTGCACCCAAGCACCAGGTTATTAGCCAGCACTTGGGTTCCCGCAGTCCTTGACCAAGGCCTGCAGCTCAGGCTTGGCATGGCTCAAACCTGATCCCTCAGTCCAGCGCGCTCCATGCCCTGCTGCGCTTGCTCGTCCTGCACGGTTCAGCAAGTCAAGACATCCACGAACTTGCATACCGAGATCGTGAACGAACTGGCTAGCCTCATAGAGGAGATCAAGGCTGACAAGCTATCCGCGCTGTCCCTAGCACATCACCTTTTGGTGAACGAAAGACGTCAAAAGCCGACGACAAACATGCTCCGCGACTGCTTCGACGATGCACGAGAAGCTGCGCAAATTCCAAAGGCTGAGCTCCAGTTCCGAGTTATGGGCGCGACGGCCGCCACCAACTCTGACGACACCTCCAGCATCAAGGATGTGCAGGCATTTCTTGGGCGTACCACTGCGGCGATGACGGCCAAATACATCGGCCACGAGGTAGGCAGGAAGGCGAAGCCCGCCACATGATTGCGGAACATCCCTAATAGTTGAGGAACATCGGGCAAGAAAAAAGCCTCTGCGCTATTCGCGTAGAGGCTTGATTTTCATAGATATCGTTTGGTGGGTCCTGCGAGATTCGAACTCGCGACCAACGGATTAAAAGTCCGCGACTACAACCGGCCTCCAGCCCGCATGGTTAAGCCAAACTAACATCGTTCCTGTCTCATAAATTTTGCTGTTTGGTGCATGACTTTGCCTATAGCAATCCGAAAAATAGTACTGGATATGAGACGGCAGACATGTCCACTTTTCCGCCTGAAGCCCCCTTTTCACTACTTCCAGTGCGACTCTGTAAATCCCAGAGTGACTGACTTTTGTTAGCTTGACTTCATAAAACTTATCAGTGCCTGATTGAACTCTGCTGCGTGCGATACATTGCAACCGTGTGGGCCTCCCTTGATAAGGTGCAA
This sequence comes from Comamonas sp. BIGb0152, assembly GCF_024809975.1. Classification (GTDB taxonomy): domain Bacteria; phylum Pseudomonadota; class Gammaproteobacteria; order Burkholderiales; family Burkholderiaceae_C; genus Comamonas. The sequence goes on along the minus strand of NZ_JANUDY010000002.1, from coordinate 272,157 downwards.
CTCGCAGTCTTTAACCAGTTGGTGAGTATGATAGCCGCTTACTTCAAACGGTACGATGGCATCACTATCGCCGTGTAATACCAATGTAGGGATGGTGATTTTTCTCAGATCTCCCCGAAAATCAGTGCGCGAGAATGCATGCCTGCAATCAAGCGTACCTTTGGGCGAAGCCAAGGTAGCTATGGCATATGCGTAGGCTCGTTGGGCTTCACTGACTGCGAGTTTTCCGCCTTTTGGCGTGAAAAAATCATGGGTAAATTTTTCCAAAAAAACCAGCCGGTCAGCGCGGATGGCAGCGTCCTTCTCGGCAATTGCCTGTTCCGTCACCGGGCCTTCTGGGTGCTCGTCGGTCTTGAGCAGGTACGGTGTGACAGCGGCTGCAAACACTGCTTTGGAAATACGCTTACTGCCATAAAGACCAAGGTAGCGGGCAACTTCTCCACCACCCATAGAGAAACCGACCAAGGTGACATCTTGGAGCGTTAGAGCATCGAGCAAGGCTTCTAGATCTTGAGCAAAAGTGTCGTAGTCGTAACCAGACCATGGCTGAGAGGAGTCTCCGAATCCTCTGCGGTCATACGTAATCACACGGAATCCTGCTTCAACTAGCGGCAGTATCTGTGCTTCCCAACTGCGGCCACTCAACGGCCAGCCATGAATAAGCACGACTGGTTTGCCTTGACCGTAGTCCTGGTAGTGGAGACGAACTTCTTCTTTGTCAGCTGATGGATTTATGATGTGCGGCACGTATAACTCCTGTCAGATTGTGAATCGACAGCTTTACTTTCCCAAATTCTGATCACGAGGTCTTTCAGGCATTCCTGATACGCCTGTGGGCGGATACCGGCACTGCCGTGAACACCCCGACCGGGGCCAGCTTCAACACAGCCTGAGCTTCTTTCATCGAACCCTCAAGCCACTGGTCCACCTCAGCCAGCTCGATGGGGATCACGCTGCGCTTGTCTTGCTTGTCAGCAGCGAGCTTTGGGTCTGGCTTGTGCATGCGGTTCATCAGCGGGTGCTCATCTGCGTTGAGCGTAAGCATGGTGTAGCTCTCGATCAGCTCGCCGGTCGCTGGATCCTTCCAGGTGTTCCACAGTCCCGCGAGGCCCCACGGGTCGCCATCAGCCCGGGCAAATCTCCACCAAACGTTTTTACCGCTCTCCCAGTTGGGCTCATCAAAGGTTGTAGCCGGGATGATGCAGCGATGGCCGCGCTTCCACGGGTCTTTGAAGCTGGCCTTGTCTGCCACCTCCTCCGCCCTGGCATTGTTGGTGCTGTACTTGATGTCAGGCGTCTTGCTGAACCAAGGGATCAAGCCCCATCGTCCTACGGTCAGCTCCTTGCTGTAGCCGGGATCATCCACGGCGCGCCGGATGAAACCGCCAAGTGAACGCGGGAACACATCACGGGCGCCCAACCCCAGCTGCCGGGGGTTCAGCCGCCAATACTGCTGGATGTAGCCTTCATCTGGGGAGTGGTAGCGATTGCACATTGGAGCCTCCTGGCGCCAAGGTACAGGGGCCAACAGTTGGGCAGTGTCATCCGAAACCCTATCTGAAACGAAAAAAGAGCCTCCCCAGTGCCGTAGTGGCGCCGGGGAGGCTGTTTCTATTTCTGGCTGCAGGCCTGTGCGCTTGACTGGTCGCCTCCAACAGCAAACCCGGCTGGGATGCTGGCTACATCTTCATTGATCTCCATGGTGGCAACGACATGAATTTTGTGAGACATATTCAAAACGAAAGAAAAATAGCATAAAATCCGCATAACGCAAGTTGGAGCTTTTCATGAAAATTGACCTCGTTGAGTACATCTCCTCTCGTACGCCCCAGCCATTTTTCCAAGCTGTGACGGAGCGCTTGGAAGCGGCTTACGCTCAAGCTCATCAGCACGCAGAAACGTTTGCCGCTAAGTCCAAGGCGCGCGCTCTAGGCCAGCTCCGTCACTATCGCCAGAATGATGCGTTCATTAGTGCGGGTGAGACTGTAGGGCAAATGGCAATTGCCAAGTCCACCTTCCCTAAAGGCGAGTACTACAGCTTGGTGGCCGCTCAAGACATCCGCTTTGGCCGAATTGCGATTCCGTTTAACAACAAGATAGCGCGTCCCGCCAAGCATCGCCTGGCCATCGCAGCCGTGAATGCTCGATTGGAGCCCCAAAATTGCGACCTTTTCTCTCCGTTCGCAGATGCCGTGACGGATGGTCTTGGCTGCCTCGTCGTGACAGTTAATCCTGCTCGCGGTGAGCCTCAGTCCGTCCCAGCCTCGATCATGGTTGGCGTGCCTTACACCAACCTCAAGGGATGGCATTTGCTTGAGCCCGTTTCGCACATTCTTGCCGCGTACAACCCTGCTCAGGAAATTGCGGTCAAGGACATTGCCTGGGCCAAGCTCAAGCGCCAACTTGGCGAAAAAGAGTAACCATCATGCGATCAGGAGTAAGTGGATTTCAGTCCGAGCGTCTTCTACAAGCTCGACTGGTGCGGGGGCTCACCCAAGCGTCGCTATCAGCGATGGTTGGAAGATCTTCAAGCACAGTATCCAAGTGGGAAAGCGGAGAGCAAAGTCCGGAGGCAGACGCATTAGAAAACATCTCTCTGCGTTTAGGGTTTCCGACTTCATGGTTCTTGAAGCCAGTGCCAGAGTATGGCGATGCTGTGTGCTTCTTTCGAAGCAATGCAGCTATCACAAAATCAGCCCAGAACATTTCTGATATCAGGTTGAAGTTGCTCAATGAGACCAGCCTTGTGCTGCAAAAATGGATTGATTGGCCTGATGTGGATGTCTTCACTCTCGGGGATGAAGATCACCGGACGATCTCTGATGCAGACATTGAGAGTGCGGCTTTAGCGTGCCGCAAGCAATGGGGTCTAGGCTTGGGTCCGATCTCAGACATGCTGCTGGTCCTCGAAAATGCGGGCGTGGTATGCGTCCGTGAAGAGCTTGGATTTTTGAAGATGGACGGTGCATCTCGCTGGTTTGATACCGACGGACGCCCTTATATTTTCTTGGCTGCAGATAAAGCGAATGGCGTTCGTAGCCGATTCGATGCTGCGCATGAGCTCGGACACTTGGTATTGCACCGAAATTTGACGAATTTGGAGTTCACCAAGCGATATCCTGAGATCGAACGTCAGGCCCACTTGTTTGCAGGTGCGTTCTTGCTGCCTGCGGAGTCGTTTGCGGCAGAAGTCTCAAGCCCGAGCTTAGACACATTCATGTCGCTAAAAATGCGTTGGAAAGTGTCGATCGCAGCCATGATCATGCGCTGCAAGGGCCTTGGAATTATTGATGATGCTTACGCGACTCGGCTTTGGAAGAACTACAGCGCCCGAGGTTGGCGTCGAGGAGAACCTAAGGACGATCAGATTCCTTTCGAGGAAATTCGGCTTATGCCTCGCGCGATAAAGATGCTGCTCTCTGAATCAAGCCTTGACCGGCAAGCACTTGCATTGGCTATCGGCTTAGAGGCACCGGATTGCGAGTCCCTGTGCAGCTTGCCATCAGGCTTCCTATCCGCTAGCCCTACGATTCAGAAGATCGGAGGAGTACGGTTTAAGGGAGAGAGCACGTTGCGCACTGCCAATGGAGCCGAGGTGATAGCTTTCCCTGGTCGGTAACACCTCTGACTTTGATCAACCGCCTCAGGGCGGTTTTTTGTTGCCTGGGATTCGATACCATGGCTTCCCGTCCAGTCCAGGACAGCGAAGTAGCGGCTACGCTTTCTAACATAGACTTGTTAGGCCTCCGCTAAGCAATGCTTACAGCTGCAACATCAGTCATATGGCGTGCCCAATACAAAAAAGGCCCACGCAAATGCGTGAGCCCCTGAAAAAGGCCCACGGTAGCGAGCCTAGTGTGTTACTGCCTACAAGTAATAGAAATAGCTAAGAATTGGGAAAGCGGCACCCTAAAATAATGCAGCCACCACAACTACCTTATTGATACGTCTCGAACTCAGACAGAGCAACCCAACCTCCATTAGGTTTATTGAAAACAATTTTATAAGAGCTGTAGGATTGATAACCGGATGGTATCTCAACCGTCACAGGCACCCGGTCATAAGTATTGGTTGACCCAGAAACGATATTATTCCACGCGCCTGTAGAACTATTCATAACCTGAATACTATAATTCAACACCCCATCTTCCCCCGGCCCTCTAGGAGTAAATCTTACCAATTTCAGAGGAGTAGCATTAAATATAAATTCACCGTTGTTTGAGCCAGCATTCCAAGCGATACTATCGAATTTCCCATCCGTTAGATACACAGCTTGACTTTGGTTGACAGAAATAACAGGCTTGACATATTTGATCCCATAGGACACTGCATTTGAGTTGTACTTAACCCCCATCATTGCCTGTCCGGTCGTTGGATCATAGCCACCAGTATGGGAGGAAGTTGCCCTCAACATTGATTCAAGCTGAGGCGGCCGAATATTATTACTCAAATTCAGACGAGCTGCAATACCAGTTACAAAAGGAGCCGCAAATGAAGTCCCACCAGCGGCAATCATGTATCCTTTACTAAGCAATGTACTATTATTATTATAATATACTCCATTTAGTTCGGTATACTGCGGATTAGAAAAGTAAGCTTGATCAAGATAAGAGGAAACAGCAATATCTTTTCCGGGAGCCCAAATATCCACACAAGCTCCAGAATTAGATCCACCGCTCCACTGCCCCCATCTATTTTCCAATCCGACACCAATTCCGTCTGGCCAATCAGCTGCGATGCCACCATTATTGTTGTACGCTCCAACCACCATCACACCATCGACCGGGCTAGCAGTCGATCTACCCTGCGGAACATAGGAGTAGCTACAAGCATTACCTCTATGATTACCCGCAGACTGCGCAATCATTAATCTGTTACTCGCAATGCTGACCCATTTATGTAAGTTTTTAGTATGATTTCCAAAATCGGCGGGGTTCGATGCATTAACCGACAGATTCAGAGGAGAAAATCTGCCACTCGCTTCTGCGTGAACATATGCGGCCTCAACAGCCTCCGCAAACCCACCCACACTTAAAGTCAATATTGAGGAATGAATAATTGGCCCCGTTGATATGCCTCTAGCTTGTTGGGAGTTATTTTTTGCACCAATGATGGAAGTCACATACACAGGGTGAAACGATTCATCAAGCAAGAAATAAGACTGATTTTCGTGAATGCGAGTCATTGCAGGATGATCAGCCATGGCTATATTGCTCAATGTAAGATCGGCCACATATGCAGTGCCGCCCGACCCCATCACTGAGGTATTTGTCGCTTCAAACCCCCAAGTAAGAATCTGATCCGAATTACCACCATTCCCAAAACCTGATGCGACCACAAGTTCGTCAGGAGAAATCCAATCAATCAAATCATCATGTGATATTTTTTCAGCTTCTTCTTCGGTCAAATACGCGGAAACTACTTTGTCAATAGCTGTCAGAACTAATTTTGCCTCGATTTTATAGTTGGCACTGAGATAGCGAAGAGATGCAATAGACTCCTTAGAGGCCCACTTAATCTTATCTTCAGCGTTCCGCAGTACCTTATCATCGATTACATCAGGCTCACTGATTTCAGGATAATACCTGGATAATCTACTTCCATTCTCTCTTATTTTTTGCGGATCAATTGATACTGATTCTACAGGTTTGAATTTGATAAGAAATTTAGTTTTATTGAATTCATCTCTAATTAAATTTTGCGAAGGAACCCTTTTCAACTGCTCGTTGACACTCAAACGAACATTCTGGGAGTCGATAAACCCATCGTCAGCAGCCACACAATTCAATGCTGATGCCAAAGCAGATACCAAAATTAACTTTTTATACATTTCTCATCCCTTGATTTGACTTATTTGCATAGATATGCACTATGCATTCTAATAAATCAATTCGATTAAACCATAGGGTTTTCACTGTCCGCGCCCTATTTACGACAAGACCTTCAGGCTAACGAAATGAAGTTCGATGCGGGACTTGCAGACTGATCGAAAACGCACAACAATCATCGAAAAATGATCTTTGATTAACGTCTCCAATGAGGATTTATCGATGCGAACTCTACAGGTTTGGACCTTCAGCGCCTTGCTCTTGGCTTCTTCTGCGTCCTTTGCAGCCTTGCCCCAACCAGGAATGTGGGGCATCGATTCCGAGATCAATGGCAAGCCTGGCCGGGGCATTCAAATTGATCGCCAGGGAGGCAACACTGTCCTTGCAACCTACTATGGCTATCGGGATGACGGCACATCTACCTTCTTCCAGGCGGTGGGGGAGATGGAAGAGGGCAAGCGCTTTGTTGCAGACTTAGTTGAGTATAAAAATGGGACTGCTCTAGGCAAAAACGTTAGAAGCGGGGAGGTCCTGCGTGTCGTGGGTCAAGTAGTGATGCAGTTTGACACACCTTCTACCGGATCTATTTTGTTACCAGGTGAAACAGCGAAGAATTTTTCGCCGTTGGTCTACGAAAACATTCAGGCGCGGCTCAACAATGATTTCAAAGTAATGAAATTTAGTGACTCTAACCAAAGCATAAATAACGTTCGAATTGAGACAGACTCAAAGGATGTTAAATTTACGATTGCCCTTGGTAGCTACACCTGTAAGTTCTACGGCAATTTGACACAGAATGGACTATCCTTTGAGTCAGTTGCTAATGGAACATGCTCGCCTAGTTCGTCAATTAGCACTTACTCTAAGAAATTTGAGAAAATTTCCGTTGATGAAAACGGAATGATCTCCATGTCTGTGAGCGACGTCGACCCCGCCAATCCGATCAACGCAGCATTGAATGGTTTGTATGTCGGCAAATGCATCAAACCCCTTGAGCGTTTAAATGACGTGACAGCAATTGCCTCTCCATGCGATTAAAAGCCATCAACTGTTAGGGCACGCCGAATAGAACAGAATGTAGCAAAGCTACACAATGTGGAATTTTCAAGCCCTGATGTTAGGTCGCATCCTCCGCCTGAGGGCGGTTTTCAACGCCCGCTGCAGGCCTGATCACTGTCGTCACCACTCAGCCGGCGCTCGATGTTCACCTGGCTGCACAGTGCTGCTACTTCTGCGTCTCGCCGCCTAAGGTCGCCTCCGAGGCTTGCGACCACACCGAGGCCTTCTGCAAGCTGGCGGTCGAGGGCTGCGGCTTGATCTGCAAGATCGCTGCGGGCAGCTGCGTCGGCTTGGGCTTGCGCACGATAAGTGGCGGCTCGGCTGTCGGTGTCGCGGTGCAGGCGCTCAGCAAGGGCAAGCTCAGCGCGCACATCAACATCAATGCCGGTCTTGAGGTTCGCCAGGCGGTCGGCGTTGTAGATCGTGTCTTGGGCATGCTTGCTTTCCTTGATCGCGGTTTGGGTTTCTTCGGTGCGGGCGGCTTCGGCGCGGGTGGCCACCCCTTGAGCCTTCTCGGCGCGCAGCTCGGCAATGGTCTTGCTGGCCTGCCAGCCTTTGACCACCCAGCCGGAAGCGAATAACGCCGCGGCGATAACTGCGGCCACGGCGGCTTTGATCTGCCAGGTCATAAGCCCACCTCACAGATCTCGCCGTTGGCATCGCCGCGGCTCTGCAGGCCTGGCAGCACCACAGACACCCCGTTGACCGTGCCGCGATTCCAGCGCGGATTCTCGCGGCATGCCCCCACCACATCGCCCGCGTTGGCCTTGCGCAGCAGGGTCGAGGTGTACAGCGCGCCCTCGCCCTTGTTGTGGATGAAGTCGATGAACACGGCTTGCTGCAGCGGCGTGTAGGTGGACCAGAGGCGGAACATGCCCATCGCTGTGCGCTCAGCTGCCAGGTAGCGGCTGCGTTCCAGCGCGTAGCAGTCGGCCGGCGTGTAGTACCGGTCAGCCACCACAGCACGGCCCGTGATGCCGTTGCAGACCGTCAGCGGCTGGCCCTTGCCGAGCTTGTCGCCGTAGGGCGTGCCAATGTGGCGGTAGCTGCTCTCGTAGTAGCTACCCATCACCATGGCGATCTTGACCGCCTCAGATGTGCCAGTGTCAATGGCCACGGCATGGATGTACTGGTAGTGCTCGGCCATGGCCTGGGCGGCGGCTTTGTCGCGCTCAGCCACCACGTAGCCGCCACCGCCTGCAGTCAGCACAGCCAGGGCCATCAGGCCAGAGCGCAATGCGTTGGGAATGCGGCTCACAGCTCACCCCGCACAGTCTCGTCGGCAATCTTGCCCATGGCGCGTCGGGCGAGATCGCGCCGGTAGTCGCGGCGCCACTTCCATACCAAGTAGCCTGCCTGCAGGACGATAAAGAAGATGGAAGCCACAACCAGCCAGTCAGAAAGAGGCAGGCCGCCGTAGCGAGCTGCACCCCCTGCCACTGCTCCTGGCGTCGCGTGGTAGGCCGCTGTGGCAATGTCCTGGCGCTGCTCAGCACTTAGGTGCCGGTTGACACCTATGGCGGCGAGAAGGACGACGAGCGCTTTTTTCATGGGCCCATGATCCCGGGCCCGGCCCACAACGTCGAACCCTATACGGGGTACACGATTTACGACTGATGCACGTAGGTGTCAGTCGAGCCCGCAGAGATAGCAGCCGATGCAGACACCATGCTCCAGGCAGACGCCACCTGTTGCGATCCTGTGCCCAGCATCACCTTGGCGGCGTCCATGCGCGCATCGTTGGCGTGGATGATGGCGTCGTTGTTCGACTTTTGCACGCGGAAGGTGAGCTCGCGCCCGGCCTCGTACTGCTTGATGTCGGACTGCCAGCGGTACATGAGCGAGTTGGCCTGCGCTTCGGCAGCATAGGCACCGGCCCGGTAGCCGTCCATCAGCACCGAAGAAGATCGGGCAGCTGCTTCCACCTGGGCCGATGCGGCGGACAGCCGGGCTTTCCAGCCATCCCACTCCAGTCCCTTAGCCGAGATAAGCGCCTGGAAGCGCGCCACTTCTACCCGGGCCCGCTCAGCCTGGGCGCCCACGCGTGCACTGTAGGCCTGGACCATGCGGCCATAGGCGTCCACCTTGGTGGCTTCGGCGCTGATCTGAGCCTTGTACAGCTCGGCCTTGGACTGCTCGGCGTTGACGGTGGCCACAAAGGCCTTGATCTGCTCGCCGCCGGCTTGGATGCGGGTGCGTTCCAACTCCACCAGGGTCTGCGCTGCGCCCACGCGGGCCTTGTAGATCTCGACGGTTGCCATGGTGCCCTCGATCTCCGCCTTATAGCGATCCACCAGGCTCTTATTGATGTCGGCCTTGATCTGCTCGGCAGACAGCAGCGCCTTGAACACTTCCACCTTGGACAGCTCGGCGCGGATAACCGTGTCGTAGGCAGAGGCATAGGCTTGGTAGCCGGCCAGCAGCGCTTTGTAGTGCTCGACGGCAGCATTGTGGATAGCGATGGCATTGTCTGCCGCTGCCTTGGTGGACTCAAACACCAGCATTTCCCACTTGTAGTGGTGGTCCATAAGCGCCGATTCCAGCTGCAGGGCAGACTGGATGCTGTCGCGCACATTCTGCTGCTCCAGCTCGGCCTGCTTGATCGACACATCGCGGCTCAGCCCAGAGAGCTTGTCGTGGTATTCGCGGCGCGCATCGGCCAGTTGGCCGGCCATGACACCAACAGGCAGCGGGAAGCCAAGCGCCTCGGCGCCGCGCTGCACCTCCTGCTCGCGGGCCAGCGCCAAATAGGTTTCCCGGTCGCGCGCGCGATCCCAGATCAGCTGCTCCACCACTGGCGACAAGCCTGAGCCGCCGTTGATGCGCGCGGCCAGGGTGGCCTTGAGGCCATCCAGCAGCTGCGAGGCGTATTTCTGGCCGGGCGTGTACTTCAAGGGCGCAGGCTGCAGAACCGACAGCGCGGGGATTTCATCGAGCTTGTCCAGCCAGTCCTCGTGCAGGTTCACACCGCCAAAGGTATGCGTCGTCAGCGTAAGCAACTGGGGCAACTCAGGGAGGCTGACCTCCGGTGCATCAGGCAAGGCCACCTCGCGCATTTGCGGCAAGGCCGGGGCCTGGCCAATGTTGAGCGTTGGCGCCACGCCAAAGTTCAGCGTCGGGGCAGCGACCGCGAAATCGCTGAAGGTGACATCCCGCATGGTGCCGTTGAATGCGGTAGGCATGTCCGCAGGAAGCTGCAGCTCCAAGGCTGGCAGGTCTGGGGTGTCTGGGATGACCGGCAGATTGGGCGCGGCAAGGGTAGACCACTGCACGTTGATCTGCGGGGGCTGGTAGATGCTCTTGTTGAGCGCGTCCTGGAAGCTGGTCACCTCCTTGGCCGCTTTGTCCGCCAGCTCCACAGAGCGCTCGTACTTGTCTTTGACTATTTCGGCTGGGCCGTTGACATCGGTTGCCATATCAAACTCTCCGTGTTTTAGATTCGAGGGTCAGGATCTCGATGCGATCGAGGGTGAAGGCCTGGCCAGCAGGGTTGCTGAGCGCAAAGCCCAGGTAGTTCTCGCGGATACCCTTGCCCACCTGGCAGCGCGTCTGCCCGCTGCTGCGCAGAGGGAATTGGTAGTCCCAGGGGAAGTCATCGGGCCCCAGCACGCTGAACTGCGCGCAGCCCTCCCCGCGCATGGACAGGTAGGCCATATCGATGCGCTTTTTAAGGGTGGACTCACGCAAGGTGGCCGGCAGCCGGATGCTGGCCACGATGGGCAGGTCAACGTCCAAGTCGCCGCCCAGGGCGTACAGGCCGGTGGCCGCGCCCGCATGGGTAGGTGTGATGCTTTGGAACTCGTGGCGGGTGTATTCGCTCACGGCCCCGGTGAGGGTGTTGAGGACGATGGCGTTCATTCTGGGTTGATGTTCGTGGTTTGATTGACCAGCACGCTGGCTTCGAGCGCAGACACGCGCCTGACCCCCTGCCTGTCTATGGCAAAGGCCATGGGCTCGTCTACAGTGAGGTTCACCGAGATACCGCCGGCAATCTGGTAGGGCTTGATGAGCAGCAGCGCGGCGCCCGTCCATGGGTCCTTGGCGTAATAGACCTCGATGGTCGGCATCCTGCATTCAAGTGGCACGCAACGCGGGAGGTCGTTGAAACGGCCGAAGGTTGTGTGAGCGACCCGCCCCTTGTTAACCCCCCAGTGCTCGTGGCCTACGAGCGCCCCTGCTGGGGTTCCATAATTGCGGCCACTGTTGACCGTCATGAATTGATTGGAGGGGATCTGCCATTCAGGCTCCACCCCACTCGTCACACCCCAGGACAGACGATGCAGCTTTGTGGCCACTGGATCATTCGACCGATGGACGATAGGGATGGTTTGCTTGGTGTTGCCGAAACGAATCACCAAGCTAAATTGGGGGTTGGGAAGCGGACAGTTGTTCGACAACGAACTATCTAACCCTTGGTCGGTATTTGGTCCTTTTCTGTGATCCCAATCGTGCGCCTCATAGCTAAATCCCCCGGAATGCTCTGCGGAGCCTTCCGTGTAGACCAACAGGTAAAGAGACGGGTCGTAGAGATATAAACCGCGCGATAGCAACTTTGCGCTGTACGACACATCACTGGTCATCCAATCGTCTCTCCATTCCGTGGCCTGCATTGAGCGGATGCGATTTGTCCGCCGGGATGTGTACGAACCGCTTTCACTCACCACTTGCCCGAGAAGCTGGAACCTCTCGCCATTGTTCAGCGTGACGAAAGAGTTTCGAGTGCGAGTGATTGAGCCACCGTCGTTATGGGTCTCATCCCCCTCACTGGGGAACCCCAAATCCCATAGCTGGCTGATGTGGTCAAAATTCCCAGTAGCCGTCAGCGAGTAAGTACCTTCACCTTCTGCAACAAGCACCACCGGCTCATTACCAGCAAAGTAATTCATCAATACACCGCGCGACTTCCAGCTCGACTGCTCTGATGCCGACACTGGGCCTGAGCCTTTCCATGTGGTGTGGTAAAGGGGCTGACCAAACATGTCATACCCAATGATGACTGTGCTGGTTACCACGATCTGTGGTGCAGTCCTGGTGGACCACACCGGGAAATTGCGATCCAGTGTGTCGCCCCAGAGGTATGGGCCGATTCGATATTCCGTGTTTGGCGTCGAGTCTACGAAGCCAAACTTCCAGTCCGCAATAGGATCTACTTCTAAGAGCGCGCCCGTCTGATTGAACAGCAAGCCAACACGAGAAAGGCTGTTGCCCTGCAGCCGATACTCAGCGATGCGGTAATTGGCTTCGCGTGCTTGTATCCAGCGGTCGCGGGGGCGGTCGAGATAATCCCCGTCGGTGTAGCCATATGTCGCCTTAAGGTCGGGCGCCACGCTGGCTCCGATTTCTGGAACGTTGGGAACAGCCCACCTCACAACTTGGCCACCCTCTGGCACCCCCGGCACGATTACCATGCCCTCACCCTGGTACACCGCCAGCACGCGACTGCCATCCTTGCTGATGCAAAAGTCCTCGGCGAACGGCACGCTGGCTGCCATATCGCCAATCACCAAGTTCTGGTGCAGCTTGATATCGAACGTCGTCTCTACAGGATCGAGTGCATACGGGTTCTCGCTGGGCGGGAACAGCTCGCCGGGCTTGAGCATGGTGAGGCGGTGCAGCTCCAGACCGCCGCGCGAGCTGGCTAGGGCCAACAGCGTGCGGCTATCGAGCAGTGCAACAGGAGAGCGATTAAGCTGCGGGAAGGGCTGAATAAACCGCCGGTTGCCAAACCCGCCATAGCTTGTGATGTAGCTGCGCTTGGTGGGGGTCGAGAACGTGCGGTTTTTAGCCCAGGAGGGGAATTTGCCGCCAAAGCTCGAAGTGATGTAGACACCATCGCGGCTGCCGGCCTGCACATCGGTCACATCCCAGGTGCCGTCTGGCTTATCGTATTCACCGCCGGGCGTGAACAGCTTGTTGATGTAGCCCGCGCTCACCTTGGTGGTCAGCATGATGCCCCACTTGCCGGGCGGCTTGTCCTTGGCATTTTGCGGCCACACCGTCATCACGGTGCTGTTGCCCACCACCATGATCTTGTAGCGGGAGCCATCAGGCAGCAGGCCCTGTTCATTGGGGTTGCGCCAGAAGGATACGCGGCTGCGGCCACAGAACTGGGCGAACGCGGCTTGCGCCATGCCCAGCTGCGTAGACGTTGCCTTCCCACCCACTATGCGCAGCGCAGGAGGCGCAGCCACTGAGGCGCGCTCTCCCGTGGGGGTGAAGGCGTAGGGGTTCCACAGGCTCATTGCGGAATCGCCAGGTACTGCGGGATGCCGTCCACCTCCCGGAAGGTGGCGCAGACCTCCTGCACATTGGTCTTGTAGCGGTTGGCCGTGAGGCTCGTGGTCTGGCCCTGGTTGAAGCCAGCCACGACCTCACCACTCGCAATGCACAGCATGGCCACGCCCGTACCGACCCCATCCCCAAACTTGACCCGATCCCCGCGCACCGCCACGCCAGAGCCCAGAACCACGGGGCCTCGCTTGGTCGGCTGGTACACCAGGCCATCCCAGGTGGTGCCGCCCAGGTACACCAGATCCTGATCGGTGCCCACATAGACGCCGTCATCGACCGGTTGAATGGCCGTGATCTTGCCGGCCAGCTGCTTGAAGTCGCGCCAGTCGCTCAGGTGCGGTGCGTTGGGCCGGCTGGCCCACAGCACATTGCCCAGGGCGACCAGCACGCGGCCGCGCCAAAAGGCGGTGATGGTCCCAACGGGAAAGCTCTGCGCGCCTAGCGTGCGGCATGGCAGCACCAAGGCTGCGTTGTTGCCCGTGTATTCATAGCTGCTGGCCGTGGTGGTGCCAGCCAGATAGGCGCCCTCCCCGTCCTTGCCGCTCAGGTAGACATTGATCGCGTGGCCATCGAGTACCGGCAGGGCGTCGAGGTGCAGGCCGCCCTGGGCAATGGCGATGGGCTCCGAGCTGATGGCCGGGCCTTCCAAGTGGTCAGCCAGGCGAACATAGCTCAGGTGGTAGCGGTAGTTGCCCGGATGCAGCTGACCAAAGCCCAGATCCGGCGCGCCAAGGCCTTGCGGCGTGGGCACGCTGCGCTCTCGCCCGGTCAGGCCATCGGTCACACCCTGGATCAGGCCATTGCTGTAGGTTACGCGGCCGTCCGGCAGGTCGCAGTACCAGACCCGCTCCGGGCCCATGGCTGGGTGGATCACATGCCGCGCGCCATCGGGATGGATAGCGGTCAGCTCCGCGCCCACGGTAGCCAGCATGTAGCCGGTCGCCGGGTGCAGGTTCTTGTGGCAGCGCTCGTCCACCAGGGCTAGGCCGCCGCGTCGGGTAATCTCGCCCGTGAGCCCGATGTCCACGTTCTCGGCCGCCAGCAGGTCTTTGCCAGATAGCCGGTGCGCAGGCTGCACGTTGTTGATGCCGCTGAACGACTCAAATGTCAGCATTCGCTACCCCTTTCGACGCGCACTGCACCGATGCCCAGCGCCAAAGACTGGCCCGCGCGGACGGCATATGACACGGTCAGCGCGCCGAACCCGAGCACCTGCGAGCCCTCAACCTGGCCATCCATGCCGGCGATTGTCACGGCGACGGACCCAGAGCGGCAGAGCGAAACACCAGGGATGGCCACCGAACTGACCACAGTCAGGCTGCCCATGCCCAGCACACGCGCCGACGGCACCCAGCCAATGCGCGAGGCAGATACCTCGCCCAGGCCCAAGACCTTGGCGCCGGATGCAAACCCCACGGGCTCGGCCGCCAGTGCGCCAAACCCCAGGACCACGGCGCCTTGCGCCTGGCCTTCCAAGCTGCCAGCCACAGCGCGCATGGCGCCGATGCCCAACACCCGAGATCCAGAAACGGAAAACGCTGTATTGGCCGGTGGCTGGCTGGCTTCCGCGCTGTGCCAAGGGCTCTGCACCAGGCTGATGCCCGGCAGGTAGAGTTCAACGTCCTCGCCGATCTTGGCCGCCAGCGCGCCAAAGCCCCAAACCATGGAGCCCGCGACATCGAACTCGAACACCGCCAGGGGTTCACCGGCCGCGCACAGCGACAGCCCCGGGATGGTGTTCTCTGCTGCGCTGTCTGCGTTGATCGCGGCGCCGTTGATAAGGGGGTAACTCATGGCTCAATCACTGGTCAATGACCATCCCGCGCCAGTAGAAGCGGCCATAGAAACGCCCAGTAGCTGGTGTCTCCAGCTTGAAAGCTAGAGAGGCTGCCAAAGCACCGCCAGGGTTCACCGCGAAGCGCTGGATATGGCGAGCGCCCGTGATGGCAGAGAGGGCCTGCGCATTCACCAGGTCACCATCCGCCGCCAGGCCAATCGAGATAACTGGCGCAGTGGTGGCGTCGTACTCATAGCAGATGAAACCCACCTCCGTCAGCGCCACGCCTCCTGCCACGCTGGGCATGCTCAACTCCAGCGCAAGCGGGATGGGTAGGGGCAACCATTGCCCGGTTAGCTCAGGTTCCGCCCCTTCGCCGCTGTTCGGGTTGTATGCCTCTATGGCATAGCCCGAGTCATCAAAGCCTGGGTCTACAGCGCTGCGTGTGTACTGGAACTGCACATCCGAAGGCTCAAACAGGTAGTTGAACCCGGTGGGGGTGGGCGGCGCTACGATGGCCAGGCCCTGGTACGACTGGTTGGGCTGCCAGACAGGAACATCGTCGCCCAACGCAACAAAGCAGGAACCGCCTACTGTCTCGACGGACAGATTCATGTCCTGAATGTATCGCCCTGCGCCGATGGTTGTGGTCAGCCCCGCGCCGATCCGGTGGAGCATCTGCACGCCAGACAGCTGCACCACCCGGAAATCCCGTTCGACTTTACCGTTGACCACAAAGCTCGATGCTCCAGCACCACCCTCACCTCCAGTGGTCTTGAAGATGCCACGGCTATCAGCGCGCAGGAAGCGGCCAAGCATCCCAGCCGTGATCCGCGCCTCCAAGGTCGTGCCTGCCGGCCAGTCTTCAGCCGCATAGCTGTTTTCCTGGCGGCGGTTGACCGTGAAGCTGGAGCCGTCCTTGGCGGTGATGTAGACAATCTCAATCTGACCCGGCAGGGCTGGGTTGGAGAGCGTTGCACGCTGCATGCGACCCTCGGGCAGGTCGGCAAAGCGATCAGCACTCCCGTCGTCTGGCAGCGTGATGACCGTGTCCTCGCTGCCCAGCGCCACAGTGGTTAGGCCAGTTGCGTTGTTGGAGAAGGCGTCGAGTGACATTGCGCCTCCTTACGGGACCGTGCTGAAAATCTTGAGCGCGCCATCGGACCAACGCAACTCGAAGCCGCCACCGTTCGCTGCAAACGGGAAGCCTGCCACCTGGGTGATGCGCTGGAGCACTGGCGATGTGTCTGGCACACCTGTGTCCTTGTAGAGAAGCACTGAGCCAGGGGAGCCACCAGAAACCGCCCCGAATTCCACATCGTCAGCATTGAACACGCCACCGGTAACGGTGCGGCCAGTCAGCGCGTGTGCGGTGCCCAGCGTGGTGCCCACATCGGCCAAGAAGCGATAGGTGCCGCTGTCGTCAAACGAGGCTGGCAGGAGCGTGACCTTCAGATCATCCGTTAGGAAGTTCACCCCGGCGCCCAGCACCAGCTCGCCGCCTGCGGGGAAGAACGGGGCCAACAGCGCTGCGATGCCCAAGGGCCCGGTGTCCCATGGCAGTTTGAGCGCGCCGCCATTCGTTGCCAGGGGGAAGGCCGCCACGTTGTCGCGGTACAGCAGCAGCGGCGAGGTGCTGGGGTTGCCCGTGTCCTTGTAGATGACGATGGCCTTAATGGTGCTGCCCGGCACCAGCGGCGCAGTCTCGGCGTCATCCGCATCGAAAACTCCGCCCGTGATCGACTTGTTGACCAGGGTGATGTCATCCCCCACGCGCGTGCCGAGCTGCGAGACGAACTCATGGGCGGCACTGTAGGTGTAGGCTTCGGTTACGAGGGCAACCTTGATCGTGTCGGTTGCGAAGTTGACGGAGCCCTGGAGCAAGCGCTCCATGCCCTTGGGATAGCTGGTGGTGATGGCCATGTGAACTCCTAGGGTGAGTTCGTGGCCGCCCTGTTGCCGCCACGGTATTCATGGCACCAGTGTTCCGTTTTGAACGCCCGCTGGCGAACCCTACGCGGGGGCACGGCTTCACTGAATGGCAGCTTGAAAAGGACAGCATGTGAGCAACGCGGACTCGGTTTGGGCACATTCCGTTTGCTAACATGAACGCTTTGTTTAGGAGGGATCCATGAAGTTCATCTTGTCATTGTTATTGGTTGCTGGAGCAACGGCAGCGCATGCCCACCCCTTGTGGACAAAAGCGAATTCCGGCATGTCGGTTGAGGATGTGCAAGCTGCGTTCCCGAACGGCGTGATAACTCCCCCAGGAACTGGAAGTCTCTACTCTGGTGCAATACTTAAATATCGCTTGGAGAACGTTGATGTTCAAGGTTCGCCATTTCAGGCAAATTTTTATTTCAATGCCGACGGCTTAGAGCAGGTAGCATTAAGCAGCAGGACAAAGGAAGACACAACACTGTGCACTGCGCGATATACGCAACTGCATTCCGCCCTCAGTGGAAAGTACGGCACTCCTGTCAACATCAGGAAGTTTGAACCTGATTTTGGGCAAAAGGAATCAACGTTCTCGCAAGGAGATCTCGCAATCGTTACTTCCGTTTACCCACTCTCTCGCGGTTGTTCCATTGACATCAACTACAAGAGCAATAAGACTGGGTCAAGCTCGAATCTTTAACCGACAATCTAGCTATGCCTCCTTCGTCAAGGTAGGAGGTCACACGAAGGCTCATGTATCACATCATGGGCCTTTTTGCTGGGCGGAAAAAAGCCCTCCGGAGAGGGCCTAGATCAGTCCAAAACCAGCCGGGGGACAATCCAATCCCGTTGAGGCGGATTGCCAACCATGATGGCAGCGCTTAGCATCCAGCGATGGCAGCACTCGTTTTCTGGGGCGCGGTCATCGTGATCGTCATCTTCCTCAACCTCACCACGCGCGCAGAGCGCCGAGAGATGTGGTCCACTTTCTGGGTGGCCATCGTCTTGCTCGGCGCTTGCGGCTTCGTGTGGCAGTTCCTCCGCCAGGGCACTCTTAGCTCATAAGGTGGCCAGGCGTTTTGCGATTACATCCTTCTGGGCGGCGATCTCATCGAGCCGGCGGCGCTTGGCCTCCGCGCTCATGAGGCGGTCGCCCTCCACCTTCTTGGCATGCTGCGACAGCTCAGCCACCCGGGTCTTGGCAGCCTCCACTGGGATGCGCTTGGCCAAGGCCTCTGGGTTTGCTGCCCGAATCTTGGCCGCGCCTTCCACATCACCGCTTTTCACGGCGGCTTGGTAGGACGCCCACACCTGGCTGATCTCCCGGGCCTGGTCGTACATGGTGCTGACGTAGCGGCTGGAATTGGTCGGCAGGTTCTCCACGAAGTTGCCCGCCAGGAACACGTCCCGCATCTTCATTTCCGGACGATCCCCCCGGCCCATCATTGGCCGCAGCACGGTATCCGTCGCCGTGGTGAACACGGTGGACAGCCAGCCTGTGTATCCACGCATGAGGAAATCGATCTGCTTGGGGCTGAGTGCCGAGTAGTCGCCCTTGGCCAACTTCACCGGATCAGGCAGTCCCCAGGAGCCCAACAGCCGCGCCACTTCGGAGGTCCGGTCGCTGTAGCGGTCCTGCGGGCGCAGGCGCTCGTCAGCAAAACCCTCGATGGCCTTGCCGGAGAAACTGTCCTTGTTGGCGTAAACGTCCAGCAACGGCTTGACCGCCTGGGGCGTCGGGTCCATGGCAAAGGTGTTGAAGATCATGTCGCTCAGCCTTTCGCCAAAGCGCTTGCCCGTCATCTCCTTGCTCAGCATCAGCTCTGCCGTGCGCTCGGCCAGCGTGCCGATGGAGCCCACTTCGAAGGGTTTAGGGATGCGAAATGCCTGTTTGCCGATCTTGAACCACCAGTAGCTGTCGCGGTCCCAGTCGTCGCGCTTCTTCCAATCCTCGTCATCCTGGTAGGCCGCCATCAGGCCTAGGCTGGCCAGCGACACGGCGCCGGCAATCGCGCCAAAGCGCTTGGGATCTTCGGCGGCGGCCCGGCCCAGCTTGTACAAGCCCTGCATCCGAGCGTTCAAGAATGGCACCGTCTGGGTGAGGAAGCGCACCATCTCCCATTTGCCACTCATCGAAAAGTCCATCAGGTCGCGCGCCATGAACGAGGCCTCTGCATGGCTGTGGCCTTTGGCAATCAGGCGCTCGTACAGCGCTGCACGGTTGGCATTCTCGGTGCGGTCGCCAAATTCCTCGTAGGCCTCCCACAGGCTGGCCATCTGGCTCTTGAGCTTGCCGAACCCATCCTTGTCCAGCATGGTGCCGCCCAGCTTGTCGATCTTGCGGCGCAGCGCCCCGGTGTCTTCCTGCGTTCCGAACTTGATGATCCCGCCGGATGCCAGCATCGAGGCCTGCGTCTGGCTGTTCTTGTCCATGGCCTTCCAGCCTTGGGCAACGTTGGCGAACGGGTTGTACCCCAGGTCCGACTGGGCCATGGCAGACAGAGAGTCGCGGATCAAGTTGCGGATCTTGAACGTAGGATTGATCGTCACGCCCATGGTCAACAGCCGCTTGAACGGCGCTATGCCCTGGGCCAGTTTGCTCGGCGTGTAGTGCAGCGCGGATACAGCGTCCAGCAGGTATGGGTCTTCGATCATCCAGTGCTCGGTCACACCATCGCGCATCACCTTCACAGCGCCCTTGGTGTCGGCGGGCACCTGGTAGGCAATGCCCATGCCCTCGGCATCCTTCATCGTGGCCAGCGCGGCGCGGTTGCGCGCGGCAGCCGCGTACAGGTGGCTCCAGTTCAAAAGTGTGTTCTGCAGCAGGTCAGCGTTGATCTGTTGGGTGCCGCCCTTGAGCTTCTTGAAGGCCTGCTGGTTGATCAGCCCAGAGCTGAACTTGGCGCCCTTGATATCGCCATCTTCCATCAGCCGGTAGAACGGCACATAGGGCTGATCCTTCATCAGGTCCATGGCGGCCTGGTCGATCAGGCCAGATTCCTTGGCGATCTTGAGCCCTGCCTCGTTGAAGGCATTGAGCTCGCGCAGGGCCGCCGCGTAGGCCGGCATGCGCGGCGTGCCATCCTGGAACGATCCTGCGTTGAGGCTCTTCAATGCAGAGATGTCCTGGTCGGTGAGCAGATTCTCCTTGCCCTCGGCCTTGAGGCGCTCGGCGCGCTGGGCCGCCACCCACTGGAAGAAGCGGTCGTGCTCACCCTTGAGGCCGGCCAGCACCTTGGCAAAGCCGCCATCCTGGATGTTGACATCGGCCACGCCATCCTTGAGGAAGGGCTTGCCGTACAACAAGGCAGCCTCCACTGCCCCGTCGCTGCCCTTGGACAAGCGGGCCAGCATGTAAGCATGGGCGCTCACCTCCTTGAGCGGAGCGAACTGGTCGACCAGGCCCTGCCGCAGCTTGGTGCCCAGGTTCGAGCGCATCTCGTTGGCGCGCTCCGCCACCGTCTGCTTGGCCACGGCGCCGAAGGCCTTCTCTGCGGCCTGCTTCTGGGATGGGGTGTAGCTGTCGTTGATCGTGGCGGCGCCGGCGCGGCTGAACATGGGACCGGCAGGGCCATTCTTGCCATCCGCTGGCGTCGCCAATACACTGGCAGCGTTCCCGCCATCGCCTTGTGTGTTGGGATTTTGGGTGGCCGCGCCTGTTGCCGCACGAATCGTGGCGGGAGCTGAAGCCTCAGAATTGCGGCGTTCTACCTCTTGCGCTAAAATACGCACGTCCTCTGCAGAGTTGCCCAGGGTTACACCGTGGGGCGGCGCGAGGGTTGCTCGGGATCCAGCTTGCTGGTCATCCTGCCGACCCACTCCCCGCTGCAGGGGATTTTTTGCGTCCAGGCTTACCCCATCCTCGCGGGCAGCGGCCTCCAACCAAGCATCCCCGGGCAGATTTTCATTCAGCTCAACCGCTTCTATGGTGTACAGCGGATTCTGGCGATCCTCGCTCACGCTTTCCTTGACCGTCAGCTTCACCAGCTTGGTGCGGCCGTTGACATCTAGTGGGGCGAAGAACCGGTGAATGGCCCGAATGTTCGGGTCGCCGGCGCGGTCCGCCTTGCTCCACCCCAGAATTGCCCGTTCGAAAAGGCTGTCGGCATTTGCCACAGCCATGGCATGCGTGGCCGGCGTCTCGGATTTGCTCACGGCCTTGCCGCTCAACATTTTGTCCAGACTGTTGCGGGCAAGCACTGCCGTCATGCCAGTGGACGTGTTTGTAAGCTGGCTCCCCTGGAATTCCTTCACTGCTTGGCGCGCCTGCAGGAAGTTGGTAGCTGTGCGTAAGGGTGTAATTGAGCCATCGAGTTCACCAGCATGCTCTGGGTTCTCCCGCTGGGCAATGCCAAATGCCAGGTTCACCATGTCCTGCGCTTCGAACTGGCCGGGCTTGCCGGTGATCTTGGCCCACACCTGGCGCAGCGCGGCGCGCACCTGGCCGAGCCAGCGGGCGACGGTGCCCGGCTTGGCCAACAGATTGGGGCGCACGCCCATCTCCAGCGCCACCTGCACTGCATAGGGGAACAGCTCCTGCGACGAATACTGCTGCTGTTGAGCACCGTCGGGCATGGAAGACTGCACGCGGGCTTGCGCTTCGCTGTACACCCGTTGCTCCATACTGCCCTCTGCCGAGCTGGCCCAGCCACCAATCATCCCGTGCAGCTGCTGCCAGCCCTCGGCGCCGAGCACCGCCTCGCCGTGCTTGTGCATGAGTTCGTGCGCAACGACGCCCGCCTCCTGGCCGCGCTGGATGTGATCGGCGATCAGGAACACCGTCTTGGTCTTGGGGTCGTAGAAACCCTGGGCGCGGCCAGTGTCCCCCGCTGCCTCCATGGCCACCGGCCCAATCAAAGGTTCCCAGTTCTGGCGGATCTCTGCGGAGGTGGCCACCACCACGCGGCCCAGGCGGTTGGGCAGAGTGCCCAGGCCCCCGACCAGGTCACGTACTGCAGCGCGCACGGTGTCCACGGTGGCCGGCATCTTGATGCGCATGATTGCGGCGGCCAGCTCTGGCGTCATGGCAGGTGCGCCACGGCTGAACTGGGCGGCCTCCGCCTCCGAGGTCGTCCGGCTGCCAGCAGATTCGCCGGCGCCACTTCGTTCGGTTGTAGCGCCTTCTGATACCTGGGTGCTGGGGAACTCGGCCACCTGGGCAAGGGCTTCCCGGATTGGAGCCTGCAGGCGGACCACCTTCACCGGCTCGCCGTTGGCGCGCTTGGCCAACCATTGGTGGTGCCCGTCCACAACGTAGCCATCAGACGACACCAAGATGGAGCGGTCGCCACCGATGAAGCTGCGCGCGGCATCCACTTTGCGCTGCGAGAACTCTGCCTGGGTAGGTTTGAGATCATTGGCCGGCATCTCTGCAGCCTTGCTGTCGATGCCTCGCGCCTTCAAGAAATTGACCAAGGCGCCACGGTGGGAAGCTTTGATCTGCGGCATCTCTGCGCGCGGAATACCCAGAGTGCCAGTATCTGGAGCAAATGCGCTCCACTCACCGTCAATCTGGCCAGCCGCGAGATCCGCGCCAGTCTGCGCCACGCCGGCACGCTTCGCATCCGCTGCATCGACCTCCGCCACTACTTGGGCCAGGCGCTTGCCGCGCGTCTCGATCCCAAGCGCGCGCGCCGCCGGCGCTGCTCGCAGCATGCTGGTGCGCCAGTTTTCTGGCCGGGCCTGCGGCTGTGGCGCAGCGGCTACCGCTTGGGCAGCAGGCGCAACTGTCGGCGTTCCAAGGTTCTGAGGCGCAGCGCCGCCATCGGTCAGCCCTGCGGTCGCTGGTTGGACTGCTTGCGCTCCTGCTGCTTGCGGGCGTTGCGCTGGGACTTGCTGGGCTTGATCGGTTTGCGGGACAAGGGCTGCTCCTACGGGTTGAGAAACTGGCGCAGGCCCATCGGCTTCCACGGGAAGGGCTCGGGCTGTGGGAATGGATTGGGCGGCTCGGGCCAGCGAGCCTTGGGTAGCTTGGGCATTTGCTGCTCCATCAACTGCAGTCACTGCGGCGCGGGAGAGTGGGCCGGCGGCAGGGTTCAGGCCCATGCGCTCGGACATTGGCCGCTCAGGGATCAAGGACTCCATGGCCGCGTTATCCGCGTTCATGTCGGCCGGGCGGCGCGGCGCCGATGGCAGCGGTGCAACCTCACCTGCTCCCTTGAAGCCCATGTAGGCGTCGGTCATGCGGCGCACGCGCGCCACCTCGCCCGGCTGCAATGGGTCTTCGCCAATGCGCACCAGGGAATCATTCAAACGGGACAGCACCTGCAGGGAGTTGTCGGCACCGGTGTCCAGGACGTTCTGCAGGCCGGTGAGCACGCGGCCGGTGCGCACACGCGCATCCACCGCTGCGACGGCGGCATCCTGGCCGGCCTGGTCGAACTCTGCCTGCAACTGCTGGCCAATGGCGTCTGCCGCCTGCGCCGGCGCAACTGCTGCCGTATCTGGCGCGGCCTCAGTCTGTACGTGCTGCTGCAGCCAGGCGTCTTCCATGGCGCTCCGCACCGTGTCTACCGTCTCTTGTGAGCTGAATGGCGTGCCGCTGCGCACCGCCTGCTGCACCTCGGCCAGGTAGTCGGGGCGCTCTGTCTGGTTGCCATCCTCGCCATAGTTCTCCCACCAGCGGCGTGCCTGTTGCGCTTGGGGGTCATTGACCTCGGTGAACTGCTGGCCCGCTAGGCGCAGACGCTCCTGCTCACGCTGGTCTTCCGGCAGGTTGGCCAAGTAGCTTTCAACCTCACCGCGTCGGCCCACGCTGCCATCGGGGAAGGACACCATCTGATCAGGTGGTGCATTGCCCAGCATCAGGGGTGATGGCTGGTTCTGTGCGTTTTCGGCAAGGCCATTGGCGCTGGCTGCCGCATCCCGGGCCAGGTCGTTGGCATGCTCGCCTTCCGTCCGGCGGCCGCGAATGTTGGCACCCGCGCCCATGACGCCACCGGCGATGGCGCCTTCCACGCCAGCGCGCGCCACACCATCCCAGATGTCTTTGCCCTCGGCATAGTTCTGCCACATCTGCTCCTGGGTGGACTGGGGCAGTTCTTGCAGCACGGACTCGGACACCATGCCGCCAGCAACGCGCCCGGCCAAAGACTTGGCGCCGCCCTCTGCCAGCCGCCCCTTGCCAGCGTTGACGATGGCAGTTTCTGCAGTTTCCAGCCCAAGCTTGTTGGCCACCCGGCCGCCGATGGCGCCCAGCGCACCGGTGCCTACACCAGCCCCAAGGGAGGCCAGCGCATTCTTTTGTTGGTCGTCGCCCTGGTATTGCGCCATCTGCTGCCCAGCGGTGATGGCACCTTCACCGGCGCCGGCGGCAATCGGCACGGCCAACTTTTGGCCCACGGCGTGCTCCAGATACCCCGGCACAGCTGCGCGCGCGGCAGTTGCGGCGCCGCCAGCGACATTGCCGGCAGCCGCTGCCGCGCCGGCGCCCATCAGCGCGCGACCGACCAGGCCGCCAGCCACCATGCCCGGCAGGGACTCGGCCACCTGGCCAGCCGTGTAGCCAGGGTTCTGCAGGTAGGCCTTGGCAATGGTGCCCACATCGCCTTGCTCCCAGGCTTCGTCTACTGCCTTGCGGCCCTGCTCGTGCCCAGCGGAGAACTTAGTTTCGTCAGCCCACTTACCAGGCTGGAATCCCGTGACCTTGCCGATGGCATCAGCTGCAGCCGTCACTGGGCGCGCTCCGCTGACAGCAGCAATCGGGATGTCTGCCAAGCCAGCGGCCATGCCTGGAAGGCGCTGAACGCCCACCTTTACGGACTTGGCTAGGTCGGAGGCTAGGCCGCCGTCCTTCTCGCCGTCAAGCTTTCCATCGAAGGCCTTGAGTCCGGATGGCGGCGCAGGGTTTGCATCGAGTTGACCAGAAAAGGGTTGGAGGTTTGCAGTTGCCATGCCCCAGTGTCACCACCGGTGCCATAAGCGTCCAACCCCAGAGGGGGTGAGGAATCAGTGCACTGGTGCGGCCTTCAATGCGCTGAAGGTGACGCAGTTCTGATAGCCTTCAGCTCCAACCGATAAACGATCAAAACATTTAGAACAATGAATCTGGAGTTCAAGCGACTTACCGAAGTCGATTTGCAGGAAATTATCGCGCTCAACAATCATCCTGAGGTGCTGCGTCAAATGCCCCTTGGCAGCCCCGACTATGACGAGGTGAAGGCTAAGGAATGGATAAAAGCCAAAGATGCCCAGTGGGCCGAACACGGCTATGGCCCGTGGGCATTCTTCATAGACGATGAATTTGCGGGCTGGGGAGGATTGCAAAACGAAGATGGCGATGCCGACCTGGCACTAGTGCTTCATCCGCGATTCTGGGGAAGCGGCAAAGCCATCTATGAAGAGATCATCAAACGCGCATTCACGAGCATGGGGCTGAAGTCCATCACCATTCTTCTCCCCTTCTCACGAACTAGACTCAAGGGCATTGCTCGACTTGGATTTCAGGCAGATGGCGAGGTGGAGTTTGATGGCGTGCGCTTCAAGCGCTTTCGGCTACCTGGACCAGCTAAACGCGTTTGACCTCATGCGCCGAAGGAAATCAAACTGATCTTGAAGCCCTCTTCGGAGGGCTTTTTCACGAACATTCGTTACATCTTCGTAAGAATTATGTTGCGTAAACAACTAAAGTGCAGGCAATGTAAGTTTGGGTCAGTTCCAATTTGTATTATGCCGTCGCATGAATCGGAAGACCCACGAGACTCAAGATCAAGAAGACGAAGCACTGAAGGAAATTTTGCCCGCTGCCCTTTGGAGGGTTCTGGGCAGGAACGGGATTACGACGCTCAAGCAAGCGCAGCAGAGCTACCCTGAACAACTTCTGCAGATGCCTGATATTGGCCCTATCACCTTCAGAAAGATTGAGGAGCTACTGTTTCCTGGTCAGTACTACGTGCCGACTTTTGGCGATGAGTTGGATAGTGACGCGCTTGATGGTAAATCGAAGTATCGCCCGTTTCTTAAGCGCGTCATCGTAGATCTGAAACGGTATGACGACCAGTCTGCACAAGATTCCAAAACCTAGAATTCGGTTCTGGGGCATGCGTATGATGGCGACAGCATGCATGACCTCCTCGCACTACAACCCGAAACACCGCTGGGCGACCTACTCCCACCCCGAGTGAAGCTCGTTCTTGAAAAGAATGGGATCCATACAGTTGAAGATGTGCGAAGGGCCTACCCCAATCGATTACTGAAGATGCGTGGCATCGGCATGCTCAGGTTCAAGCAGATTGAGGTAGTTCTCTTTCCCGGCGCGTCATTCACGCCAGAGCGAGTCT
Source organism: Comamonas sp. BIGb0152 (assembly GCF_024809975.1). Classification (GTDB taxonomy): domain Bacteria; phylum Pseudomonadota; class Gammaproteobacteria; order Burkholderiales; family Burkholderiaceae_C; genus Comamonas. The sequence goes on along the minus strand of NZ_JANUDY010000002.1, from coordinate 245,986 downwards.
CCTCGCCCATACGTCACATCGAAGGCTCATCTCTCAACGGCGTTCTGTCACCAGGGACGGTTCGAATCTTGGCTGGCGGCGGGGTCACGACAGTCGAGAAGCTAGTCGCAATGGAACCCGAACAGCTGTTGAAAATTCATGGCCTCGGCGTGGGGAAGCTCCGGGAGATCGAGCGCGTGTACTTGATGGGGCAGAAGCGCGAGGCGTAGGGTGACGGATGGATCTTTTGACAGGCGCCCGCCCTCACCCGAGGGCTTTTTCCCACTCGCCTAGTTGATGATGTCCGGAACTTGGACGCCATCCACCCCACCCAGCAACCCGCAGACGCAGGCTTTTTTGCGTCTTGCCGCATATGCACGCGGGCTTTCCCTATCACTAGTTTCAGTTATTGACACCTTGAAACATTTCGATGACATTTGGCGGCTGATTGTTAGTAACTCTGCCTATAGGCCAAATGATGAACTTATTCAAACACGCAGATCTTCCGCGCTCACCCCGAGGCAACAAGCTCTCCAAGTGGATCAGTCTCATGGGAATGTCTCTGTTCGCTCTAGGGTCTGCACATGCAGGGAACATTGCCTATTGGTCAGATGCCTATTCTGACTTCCCCGCTCCAGCGGTTGCGGCCGCCAATACAGTGACTAATGTGTCGGCATCAGACATCGATGCGGGGGCACTTCAAAGCTACGACGTGTTGATCGTAGGTCACATCTACTCAAATACCGCCACCACCTGCACCCAAGTGTCTGAATTTTTGGCTGCCGGAAAGGGCATGATTTCTGAGTGGAACGCAGCAACCCTTTTATTCCAACCAGCTCCTGATGCTAGTGCTCCAGTGAGCACTCCATGCAATTTATTTGCAGGGACCGCATCAGGAGGCGATCCCGACTTTGGCACTAACTTACCACTTCAAATTGTTGATGCAGCAAGCCCTCTAGTGGCAGGACTTCCCAATCCATTCTCAATGGCTGGGGGAAGTGAATTTGTATACCAGCTCACGGGCATAGGTGCAGAGTGGTCTGTGGCTGCAACTTTTGATGGTGCTGGGACAATTTACCCTGCTGTTATATCTGCGGCCCCAGTAACTGGCGGATGCATCGCACTCTCTCCATTCGACTATTTCGATGCTGGTTTTGAAGGAGGAACTGCTCTCTCCAACATGGAAATTTTGATGGGGAACATGGTGAATTGGGTGGCAAGAGGATCCAACGGTTGCGGCGCGGTGCCACCGCCTGCTTTGGCAGACGATGCGGTAACCGCATCGCGCTCACAGCCCACTACCATCAATGTGATCAGCAATGATGAGGCAGGCGTAACGCTTGACACTACCTACACCCTCGCCCTTTCTGATCCTGCAGCCGGCGCCCTCACCTACTCTGGTAGTCAAATTGTGTTCACCCCCACAAGCAGCTTCACGGCTCCAGTGACTTTCGTATACCAGGCATGCAACACAGCTTCGCTCTGTTCTACTGCCACAGTGACGATAACGCCACAAGCAATTGCACCAGTTGCACCAACGCCCGTACCCACCCTGGGTGGTGTTGGCCTGCTGCTCCTGTCCGGGGTAGTCGCCGGATCCATGGGCCTCATGCGCCGACGGAAATCGAACTGATCTGTGAGCCCTCTTCGGAGGGCTTTTTTACACCCGTTCTTTCCCTCTCGCTGTCAAGCGCTGCACCATCTATGATGCTGAGCATGCCCGACGAACAACAATCCGAAACGCCGCTAGGCGATCTGCTTCCAAGTTACGTCACTCGCGTCCTCGCGAAGAACGGCGTGCACAGCGTGGAAGGGGTCAAGAGAGCTTATCCGAATGAACTGCTAAAGATGCATGGCATAGCGATGCTCAGATTTCGGCAGATTGAGGCGGTCTTTTTCCCAGGTCAGACGTTCACGCCAGCACAGGTGTTGTCACCCCTGCGTCATATCAGTGGCGCCTCTCTCAACGAACCACTCTCCCCAGTAACGGTCCGCGCACTGGCTCGTGGCGGGATCACGAGCGTTGAACAGCTCCAAGCGATGAAGCCCAAGGACCTGCTGAAGATTCAAGGCCTGGGCGTGATAAAGCTTCGGGAGATCGAGCGCGTGTTCTTCTGACAGACAATGCCACTGCGAGCCTAGTGGCGCTCCGGAGCGGCACCACTGCGAGGTACTTTCCGCCAATGCCCGGCAGCGCCCCCTACCCTTTGAGCAGGATAGGTTATGCCAATCTGCGTTTATTGTTTTGCACGCGGTAGTTCAGCCCATACCATCATGCGGTAATGACGCTTGGTTCAGAACGACCCTGTGTGAAGTTTTCATCCCTATGAGCTCCAGTGAAGGCGCTGCTAAATGAAGCGGATAAAATACAGCGCGCTACACCGAAATTCCTTTGCCAAGCATGTTAATTCGTCTCGCCCGGCTCCAAGACGCTGGAGGTCTACCACTCGTAGAAAAATCGGCGGCAAAATTGTTCCTCGCCATGGAGGGTCTGTCCTGGTTGGCAAACGGACCTGTGATTTCACAGGCAGAACATGAAAGACTCATACGAAATCATACGGTCTGGGTTGCTGAAGCAGGACCAGACGACTTGATTGGGTTCATAAATGCCGAAGTTTTTGAGGATGAACTTCACGTATGGGAGTTGTCAGTACATGAGGCTTGGCAACGATTGGGAGTTGGTCGAAAGCTTATGCTGAGCGCGTCAGAATACGCTTTAATGAATGGACTAGATGCGTTGACTTTGACCACTTTTTCTGATGTTCCGTGGTGCGCTCCTGCATATTCCAAGTTGGGTTTTCGCCCGCTACCTCAGCCTGGACTACGCCTTCAGGCCGCCCTCAATGCAGAAGATGAACATGGATTGCCAATCGCCCGGCGCCTAGCGATGCGGCTGCAGATTGGGACGCCGTCAGACTAGAAATCGCCACGCAGGTTAGAGCGCCAGGTTCTGGCCAATAGTGACGATCGCAGTTCGACCCGAAGCAGCCATTTAAAGTTTTACAGATACGTACTCAGAACACGATTTCCTTTGTGCGCCTTGCATGCCAGAGATAGATAAATAAGATGGAAACAACCGCTATCCAAAGCGTCAAACTCGTAATCGTTAGTGCTACCGGACTTTCCAAAGATGCGCTGCATATTTATGTAGGCATTGCCATTTTTTTAGTGGCAAGGTTAGCGTTTCGCAAATACGCCAACATGTTCTTGCCTGTAGCAGTTGTAGTAGTTGCCGCTTGCATTGGAGAGTTGCTAGACATGCGGGATGACATCAATAGCCTAGGCTACTGGCGCTGGGCCGCAAGTCTGCACGATGTCGTGAACACTGCGTTTTGGCCATTCGTCCTATCTATTTTTATGCGCAGCACTCTGCCAAGTTCATCGAACTGAGATTCAAACCCAAGTGTCAGCTTCTGGTCGGTTGCGCCGGATGTTACCTTTTGGGACCTACGTTGTAGGCGGGGGTGGACACGATTTATGGACATGGTTGACCAAGTAATGAAGCAAAAGGGCGACACCCTCGACCTGCCCTTTGACCCAACTTAGCTCATAAGCCACCTCCGGGTGGCTTTTCTTTTGCCGGCGCTGTAGCATTCCAGAAGGAGGAAGTCATGACCATATAAGTTGATCCCTACCTCGAAATGTTCCGAGTGCAGGCTGAGCGCATGGATGAGCTGAGCATCCCCTGTGACCCAGATGCTGCTATGGCGCTTTTGGCTGTGTTCATGAGTGAGATCGAGGGGAGCATCTCCGAGGAAGAGATGTTCTCCCTGGCCGAGATCGGTGGCCACCTCTTCCGCGAAGGACTACGACGAAAGATGGAAGGTAACGCTAACTAGCCCTTCCCTAGCTGCATCTCAGCTCAGCATCAGGGTTAGTACCATCACTGCTTAAAAGACTGGGATAGTTATAAATTGTGTGTATAGTAAAAGGAGGTATACACATTAAACAATACTATCAGGAGATATAAATGACCAGTCGATGCAATTTTTTGAGCGGTGCACGTTTAATGGTTGGGGTTTCCGCAGCCATATCTTTTGGGCATGTATTTGCTGCAAACCAGTGCATAACCACAGCGGGCACGTACGGCGCGGTCACCATTACACAGTCAGCTGGATGCACAGAACCAGGATTTAACCCCCTCAACTATGAAGGCATGGATGGGTTTGGTCTGGGAACCGACATGGATAATACGGCCGGGGTGGCATGTACCATTGGGTTCGATCATCCAATACGTACGTCATCTATTACTATTGATATGAGTGGGCACAACCCTGGTGATGACACCTCGTTCACAACCAGCTCGGGCACTTACACGCCAATCTCCGCAGATCTGGACCCAACTCCATTGCCCACCAGCCCCTCAGCCACAGATCCTTTGGCCGTCTCGGGTAACTTGATTGTCACAAGCGGGTTCGGATCGGGTACTTTTCGCTTCACGAATGCACCTCCAGAGACAACAACGTCTCTTACGATAAATCATGCAAGTCAAGGATACGGTACTTTCTTTCGGGTTTGCTTAGACGATGCAGATGTGAGCCCGCCTGTGCTTGCCGACGACAGCTTCACGGTCTCCCGCAGTGCTCCGACTGCTTTGGACGTTTTGCCAAATGACGAAGCGGGTGTGACTCTTGACACGTCATATGCGTTGACACTCTCAAATGCTGCGGCAGGCGCCCTCGCCTACTCGGGTGGCCAGATTCAGTTCACGCCGACAGGCACCTTCACAGCACCTGCGACCTTCCAGTATCAAGCATGCAACGCAGCTTCAGTCTGCTCCATTGCCACCGTAACGCTTACTCCGCAAGCGATTGCGCCGTCTGCACCTACCCCAGTGCCAGGCTTAGGCGCCATCGGGCTGCTGGCTCTGACGCCAATGATTGGCTTGGCTGGCATAGCGGGCTTCTCCAGACGCCGCAAGCAATGACCAGTGACAGAGTGACAGAGTGACAGCCAACCGCCTCCGGGCGGTTTTTTGTTAGCCACTACATTCCTAGCGGCAGGCACCCTACCAACTTTTGCTAACAACAATTGGAGTTTACCCCATCACTAATTTCAGTGATTGACAAATTTTTACAACCGATAGAAAGTTGCTCTCGGACAACGCCCAATGTGACTGATTGTCAATCCTGACGCATCGGCATAAAGATTGTTCTACAAAAAAGTTAGTTTCCACCAAACTACGTTCACGGAACAATTAGGAAATTTATGCAAAAACAGTCACTTAGTCTTGGTTTGGCAACTGCAATGCTAATAGCGGCTGGGCCCTCATTTGCGGTTGAAAACGAAGTCATCATGGACTTCGCGGGTCAAGCGAACAACCTTCCTCTGTACACATCTGCGACAGGACTAGGGACCATGACGGTCAGCCCACCAGGTGTTGGAGGTTTCAGTGTGCCTTCAGGTCATACTGCATTTGTCACTACTCCGGGGGCGGGAGGCATAACTACGGTTTTTACGCCTTCCAGTACAGCCGTTCCAACTCGGATCGCGATTTATGATCAGCGTGCTTCGACTTATAGAAATATCACTGCAAAGTGTCTCAACCCGAACACCTTAGCCATTGAGCCGTGCGACTTTGGCAACACTGCGCTGTTCCCGCGCACTAACACTCCGCCAAGTGCAGCGCCCTACACGCAAGCGACCGTGTTCAACTGGTACGGAGATCCTTTCTATACTTTGCAGCCTTACACCCCCGGCTCCGGCAACATACAAAGCAACGGTGGCTATGTAACATTGCCGCCTTATGTACGAGAGATCACGGTCACTGCATACGGTGGTGGCAACGCTGACTTCTCTGGCACAGATATCTACATGGCTGATCCGCCAAGTGTCAGCAAAGCGTTCGCACCTGCAGCCCTAAATCCTGGCGGGCAGACCACCTTGACGATTTCTATCAAGAATCCGGGCCTCGGTGCACCTATTCCGGGTGTTTCAGTCATCGATTCACTGCCTACGCCGTTGAAGATCGTTAGCGCTTCGCATACCTGCACCGATGGATCATTGACGGCGGCGGCCGGCTCCACCAGCCTCTCATTGACAGGAGCCACACTGCCCACTGCCGGCTGTGAAATAACTGCAGTTCTTGAATGGCCTAACGATACCGCTAGCATTTCTGCCTGTGTTGCTACTCCCACGGTCACCAATCGCATCACGCCGCCAGCACAGTTCAGCACCGCAATCGGTCAACTCAACACAGAAGCCGTGGCAGATCTGAGCTGCTCTTACACACCCCCGGTTGTAAGCGTAGCCTGCACGCCTTCCGAGCTGTTTGATTCGCCAAATCAACAGTCGGTCTGCACGATTACATCCAGCACGCCGGCCGGTTCTTCTGGCTTGAATGTGAATCTCACGCCACCAGCCGCCAATACTCGCTACACCTCTGACTGTTCCACATCAGTCACGATACCTGCAGCACAGACATCAGCACAGTGCATGATCACTGCGACAGCCAACACTGTCGCTGGCGACGGAGATGTGACAGCAACTCTGGCTATCGCAGCCCCAAGCAATACCAATGACTACACAATTGGAGTGACACCTGCTCAGGTGGTCATCAAGAATGATGATGAATCCGGCGGAACTACCGCTAAAGCCGTGCCGACCCTTGGCGATTGGTCGTTGATCCTAATGGGTTCAATGATCGCATTGCTGGGTGTGGCGCGCCTTGGCAGACGCGAAATCTAAATCTCAGCAAACCGCCTCCGGGCGGTTTTTTGTTGCCTGGGTTCAGCGCTGCACCAGCCTCCACCCTCCCGGCACCTCGACAGCCCTCATGCGCAGTCTGCTGGCCTCCAGGTTGGCCCCGGTCTTGTTGGTGTAGTTCGGGCACTCGGTTTGCGTGGCTTGTTTCATGACGTTGATTGCGGACACGGGAGTTAGCCTCCGATGAAACGATTGCCTTGCGCGTCTTCGTACACAGGCTTGCCACCCGAGGTTCCGATCTGTTTGTTCATGCCCGCTGGAAGGTTGCCAGCCTGACCCGGCTGCTGCACCCACTGCCCAGTCTGCCGGTTGAACACAGTCGATGGCGTGCTGTAGGCCCGGCCGCTGGCAGCATCCACCTGTTGGCCGCCTGGCACAACCAGGTAAGGATCTGCCTGGGTCTGCTTGCCTTCCATGGCCATCATCGTGTCGGTCAGCGCGCGACGCTTAGCTGGATCCGTCTCGGTCATGATGCGTTCGCGCATCTGCTCGGCTTGGCCAGCGGCACGGTTGGCGTAGCCTGCAGTAACACCAGCTTGGTTGATCCTCTGCTGATCCAGTAGAGCCTGTACACCACCACGGAAATCGGAACCCCGCTGTTGCATGCCTTCGCGCTGCAGGTTGGAGTTGAGTTGATTGGTTTGACTATCGAGAACTGGCTGCACACCGCGCGCCGTGAGGTCTGCGCGCTGGGCATCTTGGTATGCGGTCTGCGCCACCGATGGCCCGCTGATGCGGCCGCGCCGAGAATCGAAGGAGCCGCCATTGTTCGTGATGGAGCTGGCCGATACTTCCAGGTTGCGCAGGTTGTTGCGTGATTCCCAGTCGTTACCGCTGTGCGAAACCTGGGGCGAGTTGAACTGGGGCACCTGGTCAGGAGGGCTTTGGGTGGCGGATCGCTGCAGCAGTGCGCCTACACCTCCCACAAAACCGCCCGAAGGCGTGCCGCCATTGATGGAGATGTCGCCGCCCACGTTCGTGCCGCTGTAGCTGTTTCCAACTCGGGTGACCAATCCTGTCATGGAAGGACCAGCGGGTAGCGCCGCCTGCACTGACTGCGCGGCAGGAGCCGCCGCCATGGCTTGTGGCTGGGGCGGCGTGGCCGGAGAGCTTGCTGCCGGGTTCGAAACGGGATTGGTTACAGGTGCCGTGCTGCTAGCCCCTGCGCCGGAAGACAACGCAGCAGCACCGCCCACCACCGGTGCGTATGGGCCTGCCGCCTGAGCTGCTCGGCCAGCAAAAGACACAGCAGGAGCCGCAGCTCCCATCGCACGGCCAGCCAACACAGCACCAACACCTACCGCGCCAGGTACTGCTGCGGCTCCAGGAAGAGCGTTCAGCGTATTCGTCACGTTCCGGCCAAGCTCGCTGTTCATGGGGTTGTTCAGCGAGCCATCGGACATGGGGGTGCGTTTGTCGTAATCGGTTGGGATCATCCGCACGGATGGGTTCTGCGATGCTGCTGCAGCGTCACCAAAGCTATTCGCCTTCCTCAGCTCATCCTCTGGTGCACCGCCTTGAGCAAAGAACATCTCAGGCTTGAACCCCAAGGGAACCATTGCACCAGCGTTGCTGGGTGTGTGGGTGCGGTCAACTGCGCTCTGCAGCACAGCCTTGCCACCCAGCGCGTGCACAGTGTCCGGTGGCAATACAAATTCACCCGGCTTAAACATTCCTGGGATAGAGTCAGGCTGCTGATTCTGGTGCTGCGCCATAGCAGCGCCGCTGAGCAAAGGGCCTACACCCAGTCCAACGGGTCGCGCCTGCTTCTTGTCTTGGTTTGGGTTGGCCATCTTGGCTCCAGTAAATTAGAAGGTCTGTACGACGGTGGTTTGCACTTCATCACCTCGGGTGCTGCGTCGCAGGTCCACATCAGGACGCAAACCGAAATAGCCCTCAAAGGCGAGGTATGCGGCCTGCGACCTGGCTGCATCGAACAGATCTGAATCGGGCGTGCTGAATGCTTTGAACAGAGCCCACTGCACCAGCTTGATGTGGTGTGCCTCATGGATTTCCGGCTCATCTATGGGCGAACACATGTCCTTCATGGGTAGCCGGTAGGCTTCGATCCGCAACACCCCACCCTGAAAAGGCACAGGTACAAGGCGCACTGCGGTATCCGTCTGAATAAGCCAGCGCGGATCAGCAGTAGGAAGCTCCCGCCACTGGGGACACACGCGGTCAAGCTTTTCGCGCGTGACGATGTCCAAGCCACAAGGCGAATGTGTTGCTTCAGGGATGAACGCCTGGTGCACGATCTCGTAGACCTTGGGGTGCAGCCGATAGCTGGAGGTCCCCGCGTCCACTTTGATGCTGCAAAGGCCTAGGTTCGCGTCTTCAAGCAGGAGGCGCGCGCGGATGGAGGCCTCCCGTTCCGCCTCATTCAGCCAATCAATAATGTCGGCATCCGAGCACATAGGCGGATCGAGGAGATCCAATGCATCTCGCCGAAACCGTTTGATCAGCTGCTTGAGGTTCATGCTGCACCGTACTGGTCAACGAACTGGAGCACTCGCTCACGGGTGTTGTCGAGCGTCAGGTTCTTGGCGAGCACCTGGTTCCAGCGATCCTTGGCCAAGGTCTGCAGCTCAGGCTTTGTCATGGTCCGCACCTGATCCATCAGGCCAGCGCGCTCCAAGTCCTTCTGCGCCTGCTCGTCCTGCTGCTTTTGGGCGGCGGCCAGCAATGCAGCGGTGTCATCCTCCTGCTGTGGCGGCGTGTCGCTCTGCTCAGGCGTCTGCGCCTGCTCGTCCTGCTGCTCGTCGCCTTCACGCTCCTCACGGAACAGATCGCTGTGGCGCAGGAACTTGTCGGCTAAACGCGCCGGCAAGGAACGAACTTGGTTGGGCGCAAAAGTCAGTCCCGTCCCATAGAGGAGATCGGTGTAGCTTGGCTTGCGGCCAATGTATTGGACTGGTGTGTTCATGTGGATCCCCGTGGTTCGGGCAAGGGGCACACGGCCCCCTCCCCGTTTGCGACGCTTACTCAGCGCCCAGCAGTTCACCCTTGACCACCACATCCGCATAGGCTGCTTGAGCCACGGCAGCGTCGGTGATCGTGAGCACCAAGAAAGCATCCTTGGGCAGCGGCAGGAGCTTCTTCTTCAGCGGCACGGCAATTTCACCGGCGGCGCTGATGTCGATGGCCGTGCCGAAGTAAGCAGCATCCTGTGGCAGCGCGGTGCTATCCACGCCATCGGCGTAGGCAAAGCCCAGCGAGCATTTCACGCCAGCACCGAAAGCGGTGGACACGATGATCTTCACCGTGTCAGCCACCAGACCGGCTTGAAGCAGACCCACAGTGATCACGTCGTTTACCGCCAGCGCGGCCGTGGCATCGCGGGAGTTCAGCAGAATCCCAGTGGCACTGGTTTCCAGGGAATGGCGATGAACTGCTTCATTGCCGAAGGGTTTGTTACCGAAACGTGCTCGGCTCGAACCATCAATCTTGAGTTTGGCCATGTCAGGCTCCTTGGGAAATGTGTTGCGCGAGAAGGTAGGGCCGGGCTGATCCGGCTCCTGCCGCCCTACTTACTGGCGAGCGCCGATGATGGGCACCACGGCATCCACCACTGCTGCACCGTGGTCGGTAAATTCAATGCGGCCATCGCCCACATTGACGGCGAAGCGAATCTTGGACATGCCCAGGATCGCGCCGATCATGATTTCAAGCTTGTCATCGAAGTCGCTTGGCGCTTCCTTCCAGAAGTACGGCCAGCCGGAATGGCGGCTCTTGGCGTAAGCCTTAGCCAGGGCTTGACCGCCCAGCAGGATGTTGCGGTCCACAGCGAACTTGTCAGCGAACGATGCTGGAACTGTGGTCGTGCCTTCTGCCTCGCTGTCGTAGGCGGTGCAGTACTTGATTGCATCGCCGGCATAGAAGCGGACTGGCTTGGGCATCTTCACCAGCAGCGTGTTGCGCCACAGCGCCACTTCTGGGTTGGTGAACAGCGGGTGGTCCTTCGCGTAGCGCGCACGGGCCAGCGCATTGGCCTGATAGTTGCGGAAGTTGGGGTCCGCCGTGAACAGGTTGTAGGTGGCTGCGGAGCACAGCAGCACACGGAACGGGCTGTCCTTGGCGGCCTGGTCGCTCTCAAACTCGACAGGAGGTGGAGGTGCCACGATCTGGTCCAAGTACGAGGAGAGCGAGTCCACTACACCCATGCTCATGGCATCAGCCGTGGTCAGATCCACTTCACCGGCGTTGTCCTTGAACAGCGCGATGGTGCCGTTGTCCACCATGAAGTGGCGGTTCTTCGTGGGAGCCTCCACGCGGTTGGTCGCCACTTTGCCGAAGCGCGAATCGCTGGCCAGCGGGATACGCCACTCGATGTTGTTGTGAAAACCACGGGCACCAGCCATGTGAACCAGGGCCATCTGGTCCTCAAAGTTATCCATCGAACTTTGCAGCAGCGGCTTGCTGATGCGATGGATATCCACTGGACTGCGGATCTCATCCATCACGTCGCCCAGGTCCAGAGGGAAGCGAGCCTGGTTCACGCGCAGCTTATCTTCGGACAGCGAGACACCCTCGCCACGGCCCTCGGCCATCTCGCCGCCCATGATGGGGATGCCGCCGACAGGGTTGACGAAGTTGAACTTCACCTCGTCGCCCTTGCCTTTGCCCAGGTCCATGGTCTGGACGATGGGCATGGAGTTGCTCGACTGGTTAGAGATCGAGTTGGCAACGTCTTCGATCTGGGGCATCTTGCCCGTCAGACGGTTGATGTTGGACTTGCGCGACTGGGTGCCGATGAAGACCCCCATCGCCTGCTGGACAAGCTTTTTGCTGTCATCAGCAGAAGTGTGCGTTTTGCTCATATGTGAACCTCGATGAATCAGGATTTGCGGGAGAGGTAGGCGTTCAGCTGGCTCTCGGAGATGTCTCCGCTATTGACCGCGTTGAACAAGTCCACCTCATTCATGGCTCCCAGCCGCTCGGCCAAAGTGCCACCACCCGTTCGTCCGCCCGGGATATCGGTAGGACTGTTGGGCACTGGCGCCTTCAGCTGTTCCACCACCTTCTGCGCTGCCGCTTGGGTGGCCTTGGGCTGGGCTACTTCTGGACTCTTTTGCGTGTTGGCTGCTTTGTAGCTATCGAGCAACTCCACCACCTGCTTTGAGGAGCCCTTTTCGAGCACCTCTGCCATGGCGGTTTGCACGTAGCTCGGATGTGAGCCTTTCCACTCCGCGAACTCGGTGCTTTCCAGAATGCTGGGAGCTGCCGGGTGGGCTTGGAGAATGGCGCTCACATGCGCCGACTGAGCGTCCTGTTGGTGCTGCTGCAGGATCGGTGCGATTTCCGCACGCAACTCCTGCATCACCTCAACCTTCAGCTCAGCGCGCAGCTTTTCGCTGTTGCGGCGGGTCACCTCGACAATGCCTTTGGTGAGACCTTCTTCATCGAAGTCGCCGAAGACCGATGGGTCAACGCCGGCGTCGATAGCCGCCTGTGCCTGGTGAACCAGTTGATCCTGCTTGGTAGGTGCCTGGCCGGCAATGGCACGGGCTTGCGCCTCCTCTTCCATTTCAGCAAGCTGACGCTTCGCCTCCTCGGCCTCCGCCTTGAAGCTGTCGCGCTGTTGGCGCGCCTTTTCCAAGTGCGAGAAGTCGATGGTGTGCTTGCCATCCTTGGCCAGAATCACCGTGTTCGCAGGATCGGGCTGCAGTTCGGGTTGGGCTGGTGCTGCCTCCTTGCCAGCTTCATCCCCACCCGCCGCCTGATCACCTTCTGGCTTCTTCTCTGGTTCGCTACCATCAGCCGATGCGCCTGGCTTCGCATCGATTTCCTCGGTGGGGTCGACAGGGGCGGCCACCTTGGTATCGCCATTCATCCCAGTGTTGAACATCTGGGCGAGCTGTCCGGTAGAAAAGCCAGCGTCGTCGCCGGTTACCGCAATAGAGTCTGTATCGTTAGTTGATGTCGTCATGCTGTCCCGCCACATATCGCCGTGGCCGCTTGGGCCTTGCAATCCGGTGCCACCACGAGGGCGGCTCCATCTGCCTTTGGAGCAACAGGCCGAAACCTGGTGCACTTCACCTCATGCGACGCATGGGGCTTAATAGGCAGTGTTCCTGGGAAGACTGAATGGCGCGAACCCTAGACGGGGGATAAAACAAAACCGCCCATCGTGGGGCGGCTTGGTGGTTGTTTCAGGGACTGCTACTGACGAGCACCGCTGAAATTGTCTGCAGGTGTCGCAGTCTCAATGCCTTGGGCGCCTGTGTCTGCAGACTGTGGCACCGGCGGAAACCCAGGACTGGTGTTCCGCCGGACCTCTGGCGCTGCTTGAGCCTCCTCTACAGCAGCACCAGCAAAGCCAGAAGCCTGGCCCTGTGCAGGCATGACGCTCGCTTGTCCAGGCTGAGGGATGTTCGGATCGTCGCCGGGCAGGTTCTTGTGTCCCGCGTTTTGCAGGATCACATCCGCAATCGGGGCAATCATCGGCATCTGCGCAACCTGGGCCCCGCCCTGCATAGCACTGAAGGCAGATTGCACGCCCTTGAGAACAGCGGCGGCGACAATGTCCTTGATCTGTGCGTCCGTCAATCGCTCCTTCAGGTCGAGCTCGCGTTCCTTCAAGTCGTGGCCCGCCTTGACCATTGCGTCCTGCACGGACTGCTTGATGCGTTCTTCCACCTGCTCAGGGGTCTCCTGGGCACCAGCTTGGCGCAAGGCCTCCACGATTTCGCGCTTGTAAGGGCTGTCCATGAGCGCGACCATGTACGGGAACGCTGCTTGCTGGAATTGAGGCGGCATAGTCTTGATGACCTCTTGGAAGGCGTACAGCTGCTGCGAGCGGAATCCAGCAGTGCTTGGCACTTCCTCCAACTGCACCTGCAGCATTGTGCGCAGTACATCGTTGCTGCGGTAGGTGTAGCCTGACTCGTCGGTCTCCAGGCGATTGAGCACCACCGTCCGATCCGACTTCACGGCATCACCCTCGATGATCACCGTCTTCTCGCGCTCGCCCAGATCTTGGATGATCATGGAGAGCAGCATCTCACCGATCATGCGGCGGCCGTCACGGAAGTTGTCCATGATGACGCCAAGCGCCTGGTTGGCCTGTTCCAGCTGCGTCCTCTCTTGCAGGCCACTGCTGGCGTTACCACGCTGGCCGGTAAATGAGGCTGGAGCTGCAGAGATCTGCTCAAACACCGCGCGGCAGTTATTCATCAATTGGTGCTGCTGGTCCGTGAGCTGTACATCACGCTTGATCTCGAAGCGGGCGCCGGTCTTGGCCAGGCCCGACGATTTGAGCTTGATGTCGGCATTGCGGCGCCCCACCTGCCGGCGGAACATGTCATCGGGCATGTCAAGAACGTCTTCGGTGCGCTCCACGCGATATGCGGCCATTCCCCAGCGCATCAATGCGGTGCCGCTGTTGAGGCTGTCCTGCTGGAAGATCAAGCCGCGAACATAGCCGTAAGGCACGCGAGTGCGATCCTCCCGGAAGCCCCAGAAGAATGCATACGGGAAATGGTTGTGCGGGTAAGGGGTTGGGCCGTCATGCACTTTCAGCGGTCCGATCCAATAGCTCAGGCGCACCTTGGCCACAACGGCACGGAACACCTCACTGGATCCAATAGCGATGCCAACGTTGTGCGCGATGTTCTGCGGGTCGTATTCGACCACCCGACCATCAGGCGTGCGCAGCAGCGCCGCGCTCTCCCAGCGGCGATACCAGAGGGCCGAGAGACATAAGCGCTTGTTCTCGCGGTTGTACCAGCGCGATTCCTCTACAGACCAACCCCGGCCATCCTGCCAGACGTTTTCCAAGCCAGTCGATCCCCCACCGCCGGTGATGAATTGACCAGCTAGGCCACTCTGCCACCAGTTGTTGCCTTGGATGCCCATCTGCTTGATGTGCTCGGCGTGCTGCGGGAACGATGCCGCCAGCCGATTCCAGTGCAGCCACTTGTCATGCTTGAGATAGCGGGCGTCATCAAGGTTTTCCTCCTCTGCCGCCCAGTCCCAGCGAACATCATTGCGGTTCACGACAGCGCATTTGTACCGGTACTTGGTTGGATCGCTTTGGCGCTTCACCTCCACAACACCAATGCCAACTCCGGCCTGCGGACGAAAGGCGCTGGAGCAAGCCTTGTCAGCTTTGCTCTTGTCTTCGGCCTGGTTCAGCTCGAAATTGAGTGCTGCGGCGACCTCTTCCGATCCCGGCTGACCGTTCGCAGTCACACGCCAGTCAGTGCGGACTGCAGTCTCATATCCCTGAAGGGCCAGGAGCATAGGGCCAATGCGGTCCTCGATAGCGGGGGGAATGCCTTGCTCCTTCATGGCGCGCAGCAGATCGGTGTCAAGCTGGTTACCGTCGGCGTAGTCCATCTCCTTGTCGGCCGTGCGGCGCCAGGCGGGCTCCTGATCCATTTCGCGGAGCCATTCCTGGTATTCAGCAAGCGTTAGCTCACCGCTGCCGGTTTGGTCGGCCTTCTCAGAGCTTTCCATCAGCTCATCGTCGCTCGTGCTGTCGTGTGTGCCGGCGTCCATGGTCATAGCCTCCAATCGGATTCTTCGGGTTCTTCGTACTGGTGACCAAAGGTTGTCTCCATGACTGGAACAGCTTGGCCCACGTAGCGGAACATGTCTGCCCCGTGGCTGTACTCATCATGTAGCGGCCCCATTGGCTCGTTCGTTTGCGTATGGATTTGGCGCTGATAGCGCTTGAGGCATTCCAGAAGGCGGGCTGTCTTGGTCTTGTCGAAGTAGCAGCGCGGAAACATCATGCGTGCGGCTTTGATGCCCTCTTCCACGCTGGTCTGCGCCTGTACTACTACGCTCTTGCGCCCCATCGACTGCAGTTGCTCCTGCGTGCTCTGGCCAGTTTGGAAATTACGGGCTCGCCCGTCATGCGGCAGGAAGTCTGTGCCCCAGCGATAGGAGCGCTTCTCCAGCTGAGCGACATACCAATCCAATGTCCGGTGGCTGTCCTCGATGTAGTCGATCAATCGGACATCGTGCGGACCGCGCTGGACCATGCCAATAGTCATGGCGTCATTCCACCCCAGATCCCATACGGTGTGGACAGGCAGCAGCGGGTCATATGGAACGTCGCGAGCGCGGTTTTCTAAGTAGAGGGTCTCAATCTCGTGCCGGTAGATCGCTCCGGCCGCCACACGGCGCGCTTTGCCTTCCCAGATGTGTTCATAGTCTTCCTTGAGCATGGAGCGCTTGGCCTTGAGGCGCTCCTCGTTCAGCACATCCGGAAACCAGGGGTTGTCACGCCAGTTGATGTCGCACACCCAGGTGTCACCCGATGGGGTAGCGATGAACCTCTGGTAGGTTTCGTCCGTCTCCATGTCCGGATTGAGGGTCAGCCAGATCTCGCTGCCGTCCTTGCGGATGGTGGGTGTCAGGGTGTCCCAGGACTTCTTGCCTACCCCGTGGGCTTCTTCAATCCACACCAGGTCCACACCTTCAAAGGACTTGATCGAGTCCACGGTGTGGCTCTGCAGGCCGGAGAACACGATCAGGGTGCCGTTGGCGCCCCGGATCTCGGTGTCCAGCACCTCATAGAACGCCTGCAGGCCCAGCTTGACGATCTTGTCCTTGAGCAGCCGGTGCACGGAATCGCGCATGGACTTCTGGATTTCGCGGGCACACAGGATGCGCAGCGGGTTGCGGGCGCCCTTCTCCAGCAGCACCTCAGCCACGCCGTGCGACTTACCGCCGCCACGGCCGCCCTTCATCACCTTGTACCGGCAGGGCTTGTACAGGCCTGCGAGCTTGGCCGGAATCTGGACGCTGATGGACAGTGGGGCGTTCATTCGTCGCCTTCCTCGCGTGCCGGCGCATCAACGAACGTGACCGTAGACTGGATTGCGATTGGCGCGCCGCCTGGTCCGCTGTGCTCGGCTTGCACCTTGTCGCCGTACTTCTTGGGGACCAGCTTGGACAGCAGCCACTTGCGGGCATCCACACGCAGGCGGTTGCGGGCAACGGCTGTAGCGTCAAAGATGACCTCAGTCTCACCGTCGCCGTCATCGCTGCTACCGTGCTTGCTGGCCTTCACCATCGTGCACTCTTCATCAGCAATGGTCAGGATGTCTTCTGCGATGGTTTCTGCCTGGGCCTCGCGCGCGTGCGCGTAGCGCTCTCGGAGCTTGTCGCCCTCTTCCCCCTCTTCTGCCAACCAGCGCATGAAGGTCGCCATGGCGGGCATGCCTT
Organism: Comamonas sp. BIGb0152; assembly: GCF_024809975.1. Lineage (GTDB taxonomy): Bacteria > Pseudomonadota > Gammaproteobacteria > Burkholderiales > Burkholderiaceae_C > Comamonas. Next base: position 229,123 of record NZ_JANUDY010000002.1, on the reverse strand, counting down.
TCTCGGCGCAGATGGATCGCAGGCTGTTGCCCTCTACCAGCTTCTCCAGGACGGTATCGATGACTGATCGGTCAAGCGCATGAGGCGGGCGAGCAGACGCAGCACCGCCTACTGCCTTTTTCTTGGCAGCGGGCTTGGTGCTTGATTTCTTGGAGGTTGCAGGCTTCGCGCCTGGCTTTTGAGTTGCCATCTCCTCAGTGTTAGAGGATGGGGCCGAAGAGTCGAACCCTACGAGGGGGATGTCTTCACATGGCTTAGTTTGATTTCGTGCTCTCGTAAATAGCTTGCAACTCCTCGTGCAAACTATCGATCAGCTTCTCAAGTGCAGTCGCTTTACCAATGACCTCTTGTTGTTCAGCCATGACGGACCCTACAGCCACTCCTGCCCCTGCCACGGTCTGTCCAGTCCTTATGGCGCGATCCATCTCTTGAATGCGCTCATTAAGCGACTTCAACTTCGAATAGTTCGCATTGATCAGTGCATTTAGTGCAGCCAATTTTTCTGAGTTCCGACCATTTTCCACCAACTTTTCTTGAGCTTTGTTCGCATTTGATAACGCAGCATGCGCCTTCGCAAGCTCTTCCTTTTGAATCTTCACTGACTCAGTCAGCCAGAAGAAGGCAGCAAAGGCCACGATCGGGTTCAGCACTCCACCGATGAAATCGCCAAAGGCTCCCCACTTATCCGAATCTGTCGCTGGATTCTGGCCAAGGATCAGGCCGAAATAAATCAGATATGCGCCAATCAGACATGCAGCGATCCCGGAAACCCACTTCTTCCACGAACGAACCCTTGCTTCAAGTTTTTGAAGTTGTTCGGCGGCATCGACCGACGCGTTGCTCTCCATTTCCATCACCCACTCCAGTTATGTAAAGCGCCGCACTATAGTCCAGATAGCTTGCGGCGGCTTTACATTCCGGGGTTTCGGTGCGGATCAGCCCCCGATGAGGTTCAGCTGGTTCTCACCCTGGCGCTGCTGAGCCCGGGTGGCGGCGAGCTGCTTCTCCAGGTCAACAATGCGGTTACCCATCTCCCGCTTGGTCGCCAACAGGTCCGCCGAAAGCTCGGTGGCCAGGACTCCAGCCTCTACGCCGGCCTGAATGTTGCTGTATTGGACGGCATCGCCCACCAGCATGGTTGCCAGCTCGCGGCGCTCGCGCGGGTAGATGTGCACCACGCACTCGCCAATCTCCAAGATGGTGGTGCCGTCGCCCATACGGGTCATAGAGATGGCCCGGGGTTCTGGCATGGCCGCCACCAGGGTGAACACGCCGGCGCGCAGGCGATGCACCCGACCGTTCTCGATCATGCGACTGACGTGGTCGTCCACGATGGTCATCTTGAAGCCGGTCAGGTCGCAAAGCAGCTCCCTGGTGGCCACCTGCCCTTGCTGGTGCAAGTCCTGCAGGGTGTCAAAGATGATTTGGCCGGTGGTGCGTTCCTGGCTGATGGTTTGCTTTTCGGTCATGGTTTTCCCCTTCTCAGTCTTGCAATGTGTTTTGATCTGTCGGCCACTTCGGGAGATCTGCAGGCCACTGGCCCTTCATCTCGATCTTGCGGCGGGTGTCGGAGCCCCAGGCTTCGGCCACCAGGGCGGCGGCAGCCTTGGGGTAGAGCTCGTATTGGTCGAACTTCGGGTGGCACCCCTTCACGCCTGGACGGTCGCAGCACAGCGCAAAACAGGTGCGGTCATCAGTCTTGAGGCCAGCGCCCTTGCCGTGGTTGGCGTGCGCGGCCTGGCTGTATCCCACGATTCCGCATGCGCAGCATGGGAGGCTTGCCACGGCGCGGCGGTAGCTCTCATGGCGCAGGAACTCGCCCTTTGCCACCGGTGCGGCTGTGTCGGTCGCGGGCGCATAGTTTGGCGCGCTGGCCAGAGGTTGGTGCGCAGCCTTGGCTGTCGGCGCCCAGGTTCGGGACTTGAATCCGCTGCGCTTCATCCCAGAATCTCCCCGGTGTCTGGATCCACTTCGCCGCGGGCAATGGCCGCCTCCCACTGGTCATAGGTCGCCGGGAACGTGACCTTCAACTCGGTAGCCGCGAAAGCCTGCACCCTGTCGATCAGCTTGCTGTAGGCCCGGATGCCCAGGTCTTCAGTGCTGATGCGCTGGCGGCGGCGCGACTTGCGGCCGGTGAGCGGGTTCACCGTGGTGACCGTCTTGTGCCCCAGGAACTCCACGCGGAAATGCTCCTTCCAGGTCTTTAGGTCGAACCCCTGCCCGGTCGGGCGCGCCTGCTGTGCGATGGTCTTGAGCACCACGCCGTGGTAATACTTGCGCTGGCGGTCGGTCTTGGCGTCCTCCCAGAGGCGCGCCTCGATCACCAGCGCGCGGCCGGCGGCCAACTGCTCACCCACCCATGGCAGAAAAGAGCCCCGGCAATTAGCCCGACCCTGGTCGGCGGTGTGCCACTCGGCGCGGAATGCCAGCTCAGCCATGGCGCACCTCAACTTTCACCATGCCGCCGATCTGATCAGCACGGGCAATGCTCAGGCTCCAGTGCTTGTCGTCCACTCCTAGCACATCGGCCAGGCCGTCGAGGCCAGACTTCATGCGCGCCAGTGAGTTATCGAGGTCAAAGGCGCGGCGCGATGGCGGGTAGAACGTGAGGGAGAGGTGCAGTTTGCCGGCGGTCAGGCGGCGGACACCCTGCACCAGCGCTTGCTGGGCGCATGCGTGCCGGTAGGCCTTTTTGGCCTTGGCCACACGGGCCCAGTGCAGGCGCGCATTGGGGCTGAGGTCCTTTGGTGGCCAGGGTAGCGTCACCCGAGCTATCGCCACATCTGCTCCAGCTCCGCAGGCGGCGGCCGATACCCCTTGGCCCTGAGCTGGGCCCGCACAGCCTCCCGCATCCCCGTCCAAGCCCCGGCCGCTTGCAAGTCGTTCTCCAGCTGGGCGGCCTGCTCCCTGCTGTAGTGCCACCATCCCGGCGTCATTGCCAGCGTCACCAGCCAGTCGCGTGCTTTCTGAAATTCGCTCATTCATCACATCCCCGCTTTCTCGCTGTCGCTGGCACTCGGCCCCTCAAAAATTTCACCTCCCCAGTAGCATTGGCTTCCAGGTAGCCCCTGCGCTTCAACGCATCGACGTGGCACTGGGCGGCGTTTTCGGAACGGAAACTGAAGTGCTTGGCCACGGCCCACATGGGCGGCATTTCGTCGTTTTCGATCAGGAAAGTGCGCATGAAACCCATCACCTCCAGCTGGCGAGCAGTGGGCGCTGTCATGCTTGCAGCTCCTGACCAGAGGCGTTGGCCAGCAAGTGCATAGCATGTGCTGGCAGCGAAGTGATCAGCGTCTTGCCGCCGGCATTGCCGTTCTGCAGCACTGCAATGGCCTTTTCACGAACCCCTACCAGCGCAGGCCTCGGGAGCTTCAGCCCATGGCTGGTGTACTCATGGTCTGGAGAGCGGTCGCCCGGCAGACGGCGCATGTACTCAAACTGCCCGCGCTCGGTATATGCTCGGTGTGCCTCCTGGAAGCGGTGCTGCAGGTAGGACAGCTCTGCAGTCTCGGTGCGGCACACCTTTGGCCAGCCGCCCAGGTCCTCGATGGCAGCATGGATTGCAGGATCATCAAACACCACATCGGTGTATGCGCCGACAGCGGACATGGCGCCCAGCACCTTGCCCCAGGCCAGCGCAGCGCGGTCTGTCGTGGTGCCCTGCAGTACCCGGATGATGTCCGCCACACGGGGCGCGAACCGTCCGCGCTCTGGATCCGTCGCATGCCGACGCAGCGACGAGCTGATCTGCTCCATCTCGAATGAACGCAGCGCTTCCCACCAGACGGTGAGCATGAACTCGCTGCAGTCCTTGCCGTAGTAGGCCATCACGTCGGTAAGGAGGTCGCGAAACCCTTCCAGTTCGGATTCACGCATTTGCAGCACCTCCCATAGACCGGCCACCGCGCATCTTGTCCACCCAGGACTGGCCGACAGCGCGGTTTCGTGCCTCCAGTGCCTCTTGCTTGTTCAGGGGGGTTGCGGGGGCGTGGGCCCCGCCTCGGAAACTGGGCTTCGGGCCATCGCAGCGGCGAATCCAGTTGCGCCAGGTCGCCGCCCAGTCCAGTTTTTTGGCATCGGCACCTGCCTTCGCGCGCCAGAAATCAGCGAAGCAATCAGCCTCTCGGCGCACGTCGTCGGGAGACATGTCGGGCCGTGCCTGCAATGCCCAATCGCCCCAGGCTTTCAGCAGGGTCCAGTCATCAGGCAAGCGGGTAGCGGTAGCGGTCTTTGGCCTTTTTGCCGGAGCCGCAGGCGGAGGGTCAGCAGCGGCAGGGCCACCACCAACTACTTCTAGTTCTTTAACTACTTCTTCTTTCTTATCTTTATCTGTATCTATATCTGTACGCGTGACATCGTGACAGGTCACGCGTGACTCGTCCGTGACGCTCTCGGAAGCCGCACCAGTCTTAGCTTTGGCACGTTGACGGCGCTTGCGATCAGCCGCCGTAGGATCGGCATCGCTGCGCATCTGGCGCGTGTCCCAGTTGAGGGGCTGCAGCGTCTCGCGCTCAATCAAACCTACCTCGGCCAGGCGGCGCGCCACTTCTTCGAGCGTGCGGGTGTCTATCCCCATCTTCACGCCCACCTTGCGCATCAGCAGAGGGCCAGCGTCGTCCAGAACGCCCTGCCCTTTGAGGCACAGCAGGGCCATGAAGTGCCAGCGGTCTTCGAAGGCCAGCAAGCGCAGCTTTTCGTCATCGATCATTTCCGTATAGGCACGGAACCATGGCAGTTGCGTGCTCATACCCACTCCCATCCAGGAGCCTTGCTCCCAGGCTCAAAAGAGTCGAATTGCTTAAGCATGCGCGACCTCCTCACATTCAGCCGCATGAGCCGCCTGGCGGTATGCGTTGTTAAACAGGTGCCACAAGGGTGTGCCTTGCTCGTGGTGGTTTGCCTCAGCCAGCGGGACGCCTTGCACGGCGGCATGGGTGGCCTGCGAATGGAGCACGTCGGGGCTAAGGGTCTTGATGGACTCAGCCATGACTGCCCTCCTTCGAATCCGCAGGCGCCGGATTCACATTTGCCAGGCGGAGAACTACAGTTGCGTCATGGACCTTTCGCTCTGCCCACGAAGCCAAGATTTCGTTGACCACCTCTTTGCGGCTGGAGGCACTGCCACGGACGATGCCCTCGGCATCAATAACGCCCATGACCCACTTGGGAATGTCAAGGCGCAGTTCGGTGTCTTCGCGAGCCTCGTTGCGGGCCCGAGCCATTTGCAGAGATTCGGAGTTGTCTGTCATTGCTTGATCCTGGTAGACAGTGCCGGTGTTGCCCGGCCGGTGTTTCGGTTAGAGGTGTCGGGATCTGAGCTGCCTGTGAGCGGTGCTGCTCGACGTGCTATGTCGCGGCGTGTGCGGCGTCAGGGTGGTGCTTTGTGATCGGTGGTGCCCGCGCCCTCCTGGGGCAGAATGGAAGCTTCCCAACTACCATCCCCAGGAGGGGCAGACATGAAACGATTCAATATCGATCTCGAAGCAGCCGATGCGTCGTCGTACAAAGACGGGATGACAGAAGTCTTTGTCAAAGTCACGGTTCGAGAGCCATCCGAATTGAACGCCGAGTTCAGCTCTCTGCACATGTCGGAGGCCACAATGCGCCGGTTGCACAAGATGCTCGGCAACCACATTCGAAATTTGGACGAATACAGAGAAAACACCTAGTCGCCCCCTTGCTTGCGCGGCGATTTCAGCAATGCAATCAATGCGCTCAGCTCCTCACTGTTGAGGCGCATAACGAAGCCACCCACATCAATGCACGCGGCGCCACTTGGCAACTCGGTAATGCTTACTGGGCGAATAGCCATAACCTCTTCCGAGGTCATCGCGGCGAACGCTTCCCGCACTCCTTCGTGCTTCGCCATGGCTTCTTCTAGCCCCGGCTGGAGCGCCGGATCCCTGAATTTCGGCGGGCTGAAGGTCTGTTCTTCGTGCAAGCGTTCGATGGCCGCAGCCATCGTGCGCTGCGCTACTTCCAGCGCATGTGTCGCGTCCGCGTATGACAAGCCATCCAGTTGGCGGAGCACATCAACAGCTTTCGCCTTGATGGATTCAGGGGTGATAAGGCTTTTAACCATGGGCCACCTCCTTGCGCTTGGGAGTAGGCTCAATTGAAGTTGCTCCTGCGACATGCATGCGCCACAAAGCAGCTTGAACGCGGTCGGCTAGCTTGGGAGTTAGAGGGTCGGGCCATTGGGAAATGGCCTGTGATTTGATTCCGATAGACTCTGCGGCCAGCGCCACTGAACCACCCAATAGTTGAATCGCTTCTTGCTTATTCATCGCACAAGGTTAGCATACTTACAGAATGATCACGAGCACGCTAACACAAATTGCAAGTAAGCTAACTTACATGAGCACACTCCAAGAACGCATTGCCGAAATCATGCGCACCGCCAATATGTCCGTTGGAGAGATTGCATCAATAGCGGAGGTGACTTCATCTGCGGTCACGCAGTGGAAAGACGGTCCCACTAAGACGCTAAAAACGGCTCCAGCAGCCAAGCTTTCCCAGCGCACTGGGTTCAATACCATGTGGATTGCGACTGGAGAGGGACAAAAAAAGCTCCCAACTTCTTCTGCGAACACCGAGCCTGGGCCTGATGTGCGGGGCAAAGTACCCCTTATTTCTTGGGTAAGAGCTGGAGAATGGTGTGAGGCTATGGATCCATTCCAGCCGGGAGACGCTGAGCGGTGGATGGAATGCCCCGTAACACACAGCAGCTCGACTTTCGCGCTTCGAGTGAGAGGCGACTCAATGACAGCCCCTAGTGGAGCGAACAGAACTTATCCCGAGGGTTGCATCATTTTTGTAGACCCTGAACGTCGAACCCCAGTGAATGGAGATCGAGTGGTAGCCTGCATAGAGGGTGCGAGGGACGTAACCTTTAAGGTGTACAAAAACGAAGATGGTCGGCAGTGGCTCATGCCGCTGAACCCACTGCACGAGCCGATCCGCGAACCGTTCCATATCTTGGGAACAGTTCTGGGCAAGTGGGAAGATGGTTGACATCAATAGGGACACAGCATATGGCGACGAATCGCACCTACGAGGATGCACTTAACCCTGAAAAAGCGCTGATCTTCCGGATTGTTCATGTCAACAACCTGCCTTGGATTTTGGACAATGGGCTATACTGTGGCAACAGTGCGATCCAGCATCCCCAATGGGTGTCAATCGGTAACGCTGACTTAACAAATAGACGCGCCACTCATGCCGTCAAAGCCCCGTATGAGGGGCTTCTGAACGACTACGTGCCGTTCTACTTCACCCCGTTCTCGCCGATGTTTCTTAACATCAAGTCTGGACGCAATGGTGTGACGCAAAGACCCAACTCAGAAATTGCTATTCTTGTATCTAGTCTGCACAAGATACAAAGCGAGGGACGTCGTTTTCTGTTCACCGATGCACACGCTTACTTTGTTGCAAGCAACTACTATCATGATCTCAGTGATCTGAACAAAATTGACTGGTCCATTCTTCAGCGTCGCGACTTCCAACGAGATCCGGAGAACGACCCTCGCAAAGTTGAGCGCTACCAGGCTGAAGCGCTGGTACACGATCACTTGCCAGTTGCGTCACTACTTGGCATAGTGTGTTACTCACCTGCTATCGAAAACTCCATCAAGCAGGAGCTGCTTCAAAGACAGTTAAAATTGTCAGTTTTTGCCCGGCCTGCGTGGTACTTCCAATGATCAGATTCGTACAAGGCAACTTGCTTGACTCTAGTGCGCAAGCGCTGGTCAACACTGTTAACACCGTGGGGGTCATGGGGAAAGGGATTGCGCTCATGTTCAAAGAGCGTTTTCCACAAAATTATCTGCTCTACTCCCGAGCTTGCAAAGCGGGCGAGGTCCATACTGGCGCTATGTTTGTCACCGCAACTGATGAGCTAGATGGGCCTAAATGGATCGTGAATTTTCCTACCAAACAGCATTGGAGGGGAGATTCACGTATAGAGTGGATAGAGGCAGGTCTGGCTGATTTACGCAATTGGATTGAGCTCTCTGCAGTCGAGTCTATCGCGCTTCCTCCACTTGGCGCGGGAAATGGTGGCCTTGACTGGAATCTAGTGCACCCGCTTATCACCAGAGCTCTCAGTGGACTGGAGGCTGAGATCATTGTGTACGAACCAACCACCCAGTATCAGAATGTGGAAAAACGCTCCGGCGTGCAGCGTCTAACGCCTGCCCGAGCACTGATCACTGAACTGGTTCACCGCTATGCAGTGATGGGAATGGATTGCAGCTTGCTAGAAATTCAAAAGCTTGCTTGGTTCTTAGAGCGGGCCATCCTACGCCGTGCAGAGCTTCCTAATACGCTGAATTTGGAGTTCAGGGCGCACCTGTATGGTCCATACGCACCAAAGCTCAGTCACCTACTCAACTCACTTGATGGGAGTTATTTGCACAGTGACAAGAGGATTGGCGATGCCAATCCGATGGACACCATTTGGATAGACAGGGAAAGAGTTCCGTTGATTCAAGCCTATCTTCAAAGCGAGGCAAAGATGTACGCTACGGCGTTGGAGGAGATCTCGGTGTTGATCGACGGTTTTCAGTCACCGTTTGGCATGGAATTGCTTGCCACTTGTGACTGGCTTTTGCACAAGGAAAAAGTTGAGCCCTCCATTGCAGGAATTCGCAATGGTCTCGCTAACTGGTCAGCGGGAGAATGGGCAGCACAACGCAAGTCACGTATTTTTCATGACGATGAAGTACTGACGGCAACTCTTGGCAGACTACAGTCCAGTTCATGGAACGCCTACGCATGAAAGATTAGGGCCGACAACCCCATTCAGTAAAACCGCCATAGGGCGGTTTTTTTTGCGCCTATTCAAAAACAATCCAGTTCACTTATCTTTTTCGTAAGTATACTTGACATAATTTGTTAGCACACTTACATTAAAGGCATTGCAGCAATGAACGCGAAACGACCCCGGCAAGCGATACGAAGCCGGTAAGCCCTACAGGACGCAGCGGGCGGGTCTAGCTCCAGTGGAGCGCAGCGTGCAGCGATAGCGAAGTGCAGTGTTAGACAGCGCGGAGCTAACCGCTATGACCCGAGGACGACCCACGTTCCGGCGAGTGCGAAGGGTGGAGGATTGGCTACCGCAATAGGCCAAGTGCTGGGACCGCTTCGGCGGGTTAGATCAGCCAACCCCGGTCAGGCCGGGGGAGAAAACCAAAGCGCTTCTCATGGAGTGCTTTGGTCTTCTAGTCTGCCTCTGCGCTTCCAAGCGGCATCTGCCACAAGGATTCGCTCTATCGCTTTGGTGAGCGAAAGAAGCGCTGTGACCCAGAGCAGCCATGCCGGCAGAAACAGCGCAATGGCTACCGCCGCGAGAAAGATCACGATGAATGGCCAAGATAAGAACGCCAAATACAGGTTGCGCGAGCGACTGTGTATGGCCCAGCGAAGCACCTTCTTAGTCATAGCAGGAGCCTGGAGCGTGGACTTCTTTTTGAAGCCTGCCGCTGCCATCGCTCTGTATTTGAATCTGCTGGTACTGGCTGTGATCATTGCTGCACTCTCGCTCCAGGTGGCGTTGATGCGCAAATAGTAACAGCCGGATACACCACCGAGCAATCGGTGCTTGCCTCTGGCTAACAACAAACGGAAAGCCTAAATCATTACGACCTAGTGTCTATTTTGGCCTACGCACAGCATTGCAATTTTCGCGTAGCTCTAGTCTCGAGACCAAATTATGAACGTCACGTACAGCGCATATATCAACGCAAACACGATCCAGATCATGAAAAACATGTTTGACCAGTAGTCACTAGGATGCGCTGCAAGTGTGTAGACCTGTCCAGAACAAGATCTACCGAGGCATGACACCTCACCCCGAATTAGCGCGCGCAGCGCACCGAAGACCAGGTAGCAGGTCAAGGCTGCAGACAGCAAAAATCCAAATGGCCCAAAAATTCCCGTGGTCGGTTCATCATTTTCATCACGATGCCCTTGACGAAGTAGCTTCTGCCCGAACTTGTACCAAGCATATCCAAGCATGAGCATCAGCAAGTAGTAAACGATGTTGCGCATTTCTTCATATGTTCATATTGCAATCGCTTGAATGGTAACCGAGCTTACAGATTCATTGCCGACAGAGATGCAATGCATAGATAAGGTCGGGGCTGGAATGCTTGATCCACCCTTCCCGCTCGATACGCCATCTGCGTACGAGCCACCCTAGCTTATGGATTTTTATCCCAAAGCACGCTGACCTTCCAGTCAGTGTCCCCGCCCGCCCACCAAGGCGGGCATTTTTATTCCCGGAATGAGCAAATGACCTTAGCACTCACACGCGCCCAGGCCAGCTGGGATTCCATGCTCCCTGACGATCCGACAGAGGATCCTGTACGGGCCCACCTTGAAGCCCAAAACGCCCAGTTGCTGGAACTGATCAAGGGTTACCAGGAAATTGGAATCGAGGCAGCGGACAAGCTCGACCGTATCTCACCGGCCGGCGGCCACCGCGTGCGCCGGGTGCTTGATGAACTGCAGGAGGATCTGAAATGCGTCATCCACTGAACCGCTCAACACCTCGAACGATGGGACAGGCCTGGGGCCACGGCCCAGGGTACTACGACCCCTTCGAGCACTACACCAAGCCGCTAACCCAGCGGCTTTCCTTTTGGCTGGCACTGGTCATCGTGCTGGGCCTGATCGCTTTCATCTGGAGCCGCTATGCGTAAGAACGCAATTCACACCGCATGCATGCTGGCCGCCCTCTTGGCGGTCATTTTCTTTTCTGACCCAGAGAGCGATCTCGCAGTCGAGCGCGCCACTGCCGCCGATGTGCAGGACGCCATCACTGTCGCGCAGCGCCTGGCTGTCGCACAAGCACAAGGAATCCAAGAATGAAGGACAAGCTGCTGTTCGCGGCCATCTACTGCGCTTTCAGCGCTATCTGCATCGCTGCTGCTGCGCACATTGCGGCATGGGGCGCCTTTTGATTTCCAGCTCACCACCCCAAAAACCATGACCACTTCACCATCCAACAGCCAGTTGGCGCCACGCCAAAACACGCAGGTCGACCTGTCGCCCCAAACCTTCGAGCAGGCGCTGACATTCGCCCAGTACCTATCCGACAGCAACATGGTGCCCAAGGACTTCCAAGGCAAGCCGGCCAACTGCCTGATCGCCATGCAGTGGGGCACCGAGCTCGGGATGAAGCCGCTGCAGGCGATCCAGAACATTGCGGTGATCAACGGCCGCCCCGCTCTCTGGGGTGATGCAGTCATCGCCCTGGTGCTCGCCAGCCCGGTCTGCGACTACGTCACAGAAGAAGATGACGGCACCACCGCCACCTGCCGTGTTCGGCGCAAGGGCGGTGAAGAGCAGATCCGATCCTTCAGCACAGAAGATGCTCGCATGGCCGGCCTGGCTGGCAAGCAAGGCCCCTGGACGCAGTACCCCAAGCGCATGCGCCAATTGCGCGCCCGCGCATTCGCCCTGCGCGACGTGTTCCCTGATGTGCTGCGCGGCATGGCAGTGGCCGAAGAACTGCAGGACATGGAGACTTCGGCCAAGCCTCCGATCAATAAAGACATGGGACAGGCTCAGGTTGTGAAGGAGCCCTACCCAGAAGACCAGTTCGAAGGCAACTTCTTGAAGTGGAAGGAGGTGATTACCGGTGGGCGCAAGACGGCTGATGAGCTGATTGCATTCACCTACTCGCGCAATCCAAGCCTGGAGTTCACCGACGAGCAGGTCAAAAAGCTGCGGGCGTTGGACCTCAAGCCAACCGCGGCAGCCAAGCAAGAGGTTACTGATGTCCAGCCCAAGGACACGCAGGACGCTGACGCGCCGGCGCTGAGCCCAGAGAAGCTGGAAGCCGACATGAAGGCCGCCGCCGCCTTGGACAAGCTCTACGAGCTGGGCAGCCTGCTGGAAGGCATCCCTGATGAAGCGCAGCGCCTGCGCCTGAACGAAGTTTTCGACGCTCGCGTGGCCGAGCTGGAAGGGTAATCAATGAAAGTCGTGAATCTCACACAGGGCACGCCAGCCTGGCACGCGCACCGGGCCGCCCACTTCAACGCGAGCGACGCGCCGGCCATGATGGGCTGCAGCAGCTACACCAGCCGCTCGGAATTGATCAAGCGCCTGTCCACCGGCATAGAGCCGGAAGTGGATGCCGCCACCCAGCGCCGCTTTGACCAAGGTCACCAGTTTGAAGAGCTGGCCCGGCCACTGGCCGAGAAGATCGTCGGCGAGGAACTGGCGCCGTTGGTGGGCACCAACGGCAAGAACAGCGCGAGCTTTGACGGCCTGACCCTCATGGGCGAGACGGCGTGGGAGCACAAGAGCTTGAATGAGCGGCTGCGCAACGCGATGACCCCGAGCGCTACTGGTACCGACCTGCCACTGGAATACCAGGTGCAGATGGAACACCAAGCCATGGTTGCCGAAACGGTGGAGCGAACGCTGTTCTTGGCCAGCAAATGGGTGCTGGACCAAAGCACTGGCGAATGGATCTGCGAAGAACAGCGCAGCTGCTGGTACACGCCGAACCCTGAGCTGCGTGCCAAGATCGTGGCCGGCTGGGCACAGCTGGAGCAGGAAGTGACAGCCTATCAGCCGGAAGCTGAGGCCGCCAAACCGGCCCCTGAAGCTAAGCTGCGCGATGCACTTCCCGCTCTGCGCCTCGATGCCAAGGGAGAGATCACCACCAGCAATCTGGATGAATTCAAGGCCGGAGCGCTGACCCGCATCAACAGCATCAACACGGTGCTGGAGACGGACCAGCAGTTTGCCGAAGCCGATGACGACGCAAAGTGGCTGCGCGATGTGGCTGAGGCCATGAAGCAGGCTGGCAAGCGAGTTCGCGCCAACATGCAGAGCGTGGACGAAGCGCTGACGGTGCTGGAGCAGCTGGACGAGATCGCCACTTCAAAGGCCATCGCTCTGGAAAAGCGCGTGAAGTCTGAAAAGGATGCTCGCAAACAGTCGCTAGTTCTCCAGGCTCAGCAGGATCTGGACAGCCACACTGCCGCGCTCAACCAGCGCTTGGGCACCAACTGGCTGCCGCGCCTGGCCGGCGGATTCGCCGAAGTGATCAAAGGCCTGAAGTCGCTCGACAGCATGCGCGACAGGGTGGCGGTGGCGCTGACCAATGCCAAGGTGGACGCGAACGCGCTGGCCGACCAGCTTGATGCCAACCGCAAGCACCTAGTGCAGGACAGTGGTGACTGGATCACCCTCTTCCCGGACTTTGGCACCGTGGGCGCTAAGGCCTCCGAAGACTTCCGGGCGCTGGCCGCCCTGCGCATTGGTCAGCACCAGGCGGCGGAGGCCAAAAAACTGGAGGCCCAGCGCGAGCGCATCCGCGCAGAAGAGCAAGCGAAAGCTCAGGCAGATGTTGCTGAAGAGCGCAAGCGCATTCAGGAGCAGAGCCTGAGCGCGCAGGCTGATATTGGCCAGGCAGTGCAGGCCGGCACGCTGGCGGCGCCTGTGGCAGACGACCTGGCTCACTTGGCCGCCAGCAATGCAGCGGAGGCTGTCGCCGGGATTGACGCCAAGCAGGTGATCAGCGCAGTTCAGGCGCGAGCAGCATCACGCGTTGATGATGGCCGGCGTATCACCTTGGGCCAGATCAAGGCACTGATCGCCCCCTTAACCATAGACTCTGCAGGCATGGCTCAACTAGGTTTTCCTCATGTGGCCGCAGAGAAGGCATCAAAGCTGTATCGCGCCTGCGACCTGCCCGCGATCCGCGATGCGATGGTCAAGCACCTGGCAGCCTTGAGCTTTGAACTGCCCGTGGCTGTCTGAGCTTCCCCAGACACTTTCCCGAGCCCGCCACTGTGCGGGGCTGCCGCATTTCTGGAACACCAATGTTTAAAAATCTGATCATCTACCGCATTTCCGAATCCTGGCAGCCCGACCAGGCGCAACTCGACCAGGCGCTGGCCAAGCAACAGTTTGAGCCGTGTGGCGCCACGCAAGAGCAGTCCACCGGCTGGGTGCCGCCACGCGGCGAAGAGCACGGCGCCATGGTTGAATCCGTGGGCGGCCACTGGATCCTGCGCCTGATGAGCGAGAGCAAGATGCTGCCGGGCAGCGTGCTCAACCGCAAGCTCGATGAGAAGGTGGCCCACATCGAGGAAACCGAGGGCCGCAAGCCTGGCCGGAAAGAGCGCCAAGACCTGAAGGAAGAGTGCAAGCTGGAACTGCTGCCAATGGCCTTCACCAAGCAGGCGGGCACCTGGGTATGGATCGACCCTGCCGCGCGCCTGCTGGTAATCGACGCCAGCGCGCAGGGCCGGGCCGACACGGTGGTGACCATGCTGGTGGAGGCCTCGCCCGGCTTTGCCGTGGCACTGCTGGACACCAAGGCCAGCCCTCAAGGCGCAATGGCCGCCTGGCTGCACAGCTACGACGCGCCGGCCGGCTTCTGCATCGACCAAGAGTGCGAGCTCAAGGGCACCGATGAAGCCAAAGCGGTTGTGCGCTACGGCCGCCACCCGCTGGGCATTGACGAAGTCCGTGAGCACATCGACCAGGGCAAGCTGCCCACCAAGCTGGCCTTGACCTGGGATGACCGGGTGAGCTTCGTGCTGACCGAAGGCCTGCAGCTCAAAAGGGTAGAACTGCTGGGCGTGGTGCTGGAGGACAAGCCCGACGAAAACGGCTTCGATGCTGATGTGGCAATTGCCACGGGCGAGCTGTCGAAGCTGATCCCCGATCTGATCGACGCACTGGGCGGCGAAGGCCGCACTGAGCTGGGCACCCTGCCCCAGGCAAGCGCCCTGACCCCTGCTGGATCTGGCGACGGCTCACAGGACCTGATGTACGAGCAGGCCGTGGAAGCTGTCCGTGCAGAGAACAAGGGCAGCATTTCCATGGTGCAGCGCCGCCTCCGGATCGGCTACAACCGCGCCGCCAGCCTGCTGGAGGCCATGGAGCACCAGGGCATCGTCTCCAAGATGGATAGCTCCGGCGCGCGAAAGGTGATCGGATGACCCAGCAAGTAACCCCGCCCAGCGGCCGTGGAGCGCGAACCAATACCAGGTGAAGGCCTGCCTTGCGGTCGTTGATTCTCCCATTAATCAACAGGATCGAGAGCCGCCCTCTTAAACACATAGTCCACTAATTTCCTACTGATTAATATTGACTATCAATCAGGAAATAGAGATTCTGCAAAATTGACGGATTAAAAGAGCATGAAGCTCAAACGCACTTTATGGTCTACACAAGATTTAGCCCAATTAATGCAAATGAGGCTTACACATAACGCACGACAAATAGCCGAAACGTTTGGCAGAACTGAGCATGCTGTGTTGCAGAAGCTGGGAAAGCTAAAGGTTAAGAGCTTACCAATACGGAAGTGGAGCGAAAGCGAAGAGTTTGTTATGCGAGGCATGTTTTTCAGAGGCGCTCATGCTGCAGATGTTGCAAAAGTTTTAGGCCGAACGGTTATGTCAGTACGAAATCGGCTATTTAGTAATGGGCTCACACGCCGCAAGCATGTATGTCCGGTTGGAACTGAGACATTGCTCAAATGCGGACTGAAGATACGAAAGATATCCAGCACTGGCCCTGCTAGTGACAGGTGGAAACGCGTTGACATCATTGAATGGGAAGAGATTCATGGGCCGATCCCGAAGGAATACACATTAATGATTATCAATAACTACTTGCCACGAACTCTGCAAAATCTTCGATTAATTAGGAAAGACGAAATATGGGAAGCCATAACAGGGTCTCACTTGCCTCCAGAGGTGCGCGAACTGGTTCAGTTAAAACGCCGAATCGAAAAAGAAGCCAAGAAGCAAAAGCAGAAATGATTGCAACGCTCCGCGCTTTACGAGCGGGCCATATCCCTCCTGAGCGAATGACGGCGGTATTAGGGACGATCTCAACAATCGTTGATTCATTCACATTGGACTATTTGGACGATAGAAAAAATGAACATCAGCAAAAACACCGGCGAACACCTCCGTCAAATGCTCTTCAAGCAGCTCGAAGCGCTGACCGATCCTGATAAGGACATCGACCTCAAGCGCGCCGAAATCGCCAATAACACGGCGCAGGCCATCATCAACAGCGCCAAGGTCGAAGTTGACTATGTGAAGGCCATCGACGGCGCTATCACGCTGCCCTACGTCGAAGGCCAGAACGGTGTCACAGAGCGGCCCTACCGCCCTGCTGTGCCAACAGCCGAGCCAGCGCCTCAATTCGCAGAGCCAGAGCCGCGAACGCCTGAAGAACGAGAGCAGGCTCTTTTGAACTCGGGCCCTCGGCCAGGCCACCCTTGGCACGGCCTCGGAAGTCGCAAGCATCTCATCAAAGGATAGCCATGACCCATGCAACCTGCCATTCAGCGGCACCGGTGGTCCTCAACGGTCACCAGCTGCTTGACGCACTCAATGCCATCGCTCCGGAGCGGACAGAAAAACAGCTGAATGACCGGGTTTGCATCGGCCTGGATCCGACCATTGCTCTCGTCATGCCAGGTGTGCAAAGCCTCCACTGCTGGCTGGCTGACTATCCGGAGAGCGGCAGCATCTTGTTGCACCAGGCTATCCCGGAAGGCGGCAAGGCGCCCTGCGACGTGGTGAGCATCGCCCTGCAGCTGATCGCCGCCGCGCGCTGGGTTGGCCAGCATGCACATGCCCGCAAGCAGCCCGAGGCCCGCGCGCTGGCCAAGGCCATCCTGAAGCTCACCAGCCCGATCATTGAAGAGTACGCCGTGAGCAGGGGCGGCCCGCCGGGCGACTCCGTTCTGGTCACAGGGCCCGCAGAAGCGGGCATTTTCTTTTCAGAGGCCGAAATCCTTGAAGTGCAGGCGGCTGGGCCTTCGGGCCCGGTCCACCAAAAGCGGCGCTCGGCAGACGAGATTGCCCAGGACACAGCAGACCAGGTCCACGACACCAACGCCCAGGATGCCCAGCGCTTGCGCGCGTTCGCCCAGGCAGCGCACTTCAACGACGAAACATTCCAGCGTGCCATGGACGCGTTTGGCGGCCGTGGCCAGCACTACGAGTCGGCGCTCGACCACCTGCGCGCCGTGCTCGATTCCGCAATAGAAGCAACCCGTGAACGGGAAGAAACATGACCAGCCACTATCCCAACACCGACCAGTCACAACCTAACAGCGACCTCCCCGCCGCTGGTGCAGCAGCGCTCAAGGCGTATCTGGACACCTGCGAGAAGAATGCCATCGTGCCCGATGTGGGCGGCGCTTGGGCCAACGCCTTCCGGGCCGGCGCCGACTATGCAGCCCAGGCGATGGCCACACAAGCGGGCCCGGCTACCTGGGACCTGATCGAACAGCTGGTGCAGCTGGAATGCAGCAGAGAGCGGCTGCATATGGAATACATGGGCAAGGCAATGCCGGCCGATGTGTACCTGCGCTTCCAGAAGCTGCGCGACGAGCGTATCCCTGCTCTGCGGGCCCAACTGCATGCCGACCTGGCTGCAACTGAGCGGATGCCGCTGAGCCATGAGGCAGCCCGAAAACTGGTTTGGTCTGCGAGTACCTGGAGCCGCTCCGAGGGGGTCAGTGAGGATGACGTGCTTGAAGTAATCGCCGCAGTCGAGCGTGCACAGGGAATAGGAGCCACCAATGACAACCTCTGACCATCATCGCATCAGCCCTGAGGGCCGCATGCTGGGCGCCCAGCTGGTGCGCCTAGTTGAGCCCGTCATCAAAGCGCTTGAGGCCCAGGGCGAACCCGACGAGCGCTGCAAATCCTGCGCATTCCGCGCCGGCACCGTGCCCAATGGCTGCATGCAGACCATGGCCGACGCCGTCAAGGCCACGCTGGAGCAGACACCATTCCTCTGCCATGTTGACCGGCTAGCGGACGGATCGCACAAAGCCTGCTCCGGCTGGCTGGCCGCCATCTGGGCCACCGGTGACAAGCCACCCACGCAATGCCCTTGGGAATTCTCCCCGCCTGACGATCCGGAAACCCCGCTTGAAGCGTAGGAAGGAAAGATGAAACCCAAGCTCTCACCTGCCCAGCGCACCATGCTGCACAACGCAGTCAGCGGCCAGCCCCTGCTGCTTGGGCTGACCCGCAACAGCTTTAGCCACCGCACGCACAGCACTGTGCAGGCCCTGCACCGGGCCGGGATGTTGCAAGGTTCGGACCGCAAACCCACTTAAGCTGGTCTTGCCAATTTCAAGCAACACTAGAACGAATGGCCCACCGATCCAGGGCATAAATGGGGATTTCGAGAATCATTTTCGACACAGACCGCCTACCGGCGGTCATTTTTTTGAGTCTTCGTCATGAGCACAATTGCTTTCCCTCCATACCTCACGGATGAAGAGATTGATGAAATCTGCGCGCCGCTGAAGATCGGTGCGGCAAAGCGTAAGCGCCTTGAACGCATGGGCATGCTGGTCAAGCTCAAGCCCAATGGCCGCCCGTTGGTGGCGCGAGCTGAATTCGACCGCGTAATGACCGGCGGCCAGGTTGAAGCGTCTTCATCGTCAAATCCAGAAATAGCTGGGCCCAATGTCTTGGGTCTGAAAGACTTCTTCATGAATCGTAAACATGGGACGCGCACGTAAAGATGGAGACCCATTGGGTCTCGCAGGAACACGGCTGTCGTTTCGCCACAATGCGTTTTATTACCGTCATCGGGAAGGTCGATGGGAGCGGCTTGGAACTGACCTCAGGCTGGCCAAAGAACGCGCAGCTATTTACAACAGCCCATCCGACAACTTCGGAACCATGTCATATTGGCTCGACCAATTTCTGGACAATTGCGCGGCGCGCGTCAAAGCAGAGGATCTATCTGCGCGAACGCTCAGCGACTACACCAAAGACGTAGTTCCGCTGAAAGTGTTCTTCGGGCGAATGCTCCCTGAGCACATCGAGCCACATCATGTTCAGGCATATCTGGACGCCGGAGCGGTAGCCGAGCGCCCAGTGCGCGCCAACCGGGAGAAAGCCTGTCTCAGCTCCTGCATTTCTTGGATGATCCGCACAAACAGGACCAAGCTCAAGATCAACCCATGCATGCAGAAAAGCGGCACAAAGGAAAATGCAGAGAGCAAAAGGGATCGTTATGTGACCCACGAGGAATATCGGGTTGTCTACGAAGCGGCTGGCACTCAGGTGCGGGTTCTCATGGAACTGACGTATCGCACCCTCCAGCGACCAGAAAGTGACATCATTTACTGGACGCCGCATGTACTAGCGAGAGATCCTCACACGGGTCAGCGGATCATCACCTTCGAGCAAGGCAAGACCAAAACCCGGTTGAAGATCGCCATGACAGAAACTCTTGAGAGGCTGATCAATCGGGTGACCGGTTCAAAGCCACAGATGGACTTGCCCTTGGTACACAACCAAGCTGGCGATTCCTACACCTACTCGGGCATCACATCCATGTTGGGCCAGGCCATCAAAAGAGTTAACTCTGGCCGGGAAGCCATGGGGCTGGGCCCTATCCCTTCCTTTGGCTTTCGAGATCTAAAGGGTAAGGGAGCAACTGATATGTGGCTCGCTGGTGTTCCGATCGAGCAGATTCAGTTGCTATGCGGACACTCGGATAAGACCACAACCGAGCGCTACATCAAGGCCAGATGGAACGCCACAGCCCAACCTAACGACACCCCTATGGCATGAGTTGCCCGGTACTGGATATGTGACACGTCTCATATCGCGTCACATAAACGAAAAACCCTGCTACCTAAAAGATAGCAGGGTTTCTTTGTTCTATATGGTGGGTCCTGCGAGATTCGAACTCGCGACCAACGGATTAAAAGTCCGCTGCTCTACCGACTGAGCTAAAGACCCGCCGTGCTTACTTGACAATTCCCGAAGAAGAGGTCTTGCTCACAACAGACTTAGATTATAGCGTAGGTTTTTTGTCATTTTTTGGAATGCGCTAATTTTTCCAAAATCCAACTGGCAGCGCACATGCCGAAGGTGGCGGTGACGGCTACCGATGAGCCATAGCCGTGGCAGTTCAGCGAGCCATCACCGTCTACCGCACAGGATGGATCCGGGCCTGCGACTGCCTCTTGGCTGAAGATACAGGCCACGTTCATCTTTTTGCCATCCTTGGGGGCACCGTATTCTTTGCGCAAGCGGTAACGCACTTGGGCCAGCAAGGGGTCGTGGGTGGTTTGGGCCAGGTCGGCCTGCTCTACCTTCCAGGCCAGGCGTTTGCCACCGGCAGCGCCAATGCAAACAAAGGGCCGCTGGTTGCGTCTGCCCCAGTTGGCCATGGCGGCCTTGGCACGCACTTGGTCGCAGGCATCGACAAAGCCGTCGACGCCATCCAGGAGCGCTGCACAGTTGTCGGCGGTAAGGAAATCCTCCACCACCTCCACCTGGCAATGGGGATTGATCTGGCGGATGCGGGCGCGCATGGCATCCACCTTGGCCATGCCGATGGTGTCGGTCAGTGCGTGAATCTGGCGGTTGATATTGGACTCGGCCACATTGTCCAAGTCGATCAGCCGCAGGCGAGAGACGCCACTGCGGGCAAGGGCCTCGGCAGTCCAGGAGCCCACGCCCCCGATGCCGATGACCGCAATGCAGCTGGCCTGCATCTGCGCGGCCGGAGCCACACCAAACAATCGATCCAGGCCGCCAAAGCGCCTTTGCATGTCAACGTCCGCCTCGGCGTCCTGCCGATCGGGCGCCGATGGAGACGCTGCGTTCATATCACTTCAGTTTGGAGAGGCGCTCTTTGGCGGCATTGGCTGCATCGCTCTGCGGGTAGGCGTTGATCAGGTCTTCCAAGGTCTTGCGGGCAGCCTTGGTGTCCTTCAATTCAATCTGGCAATTGGCGATGGACAGTGCCGAATCGGGCGCGCGCATGTGCTCGGGTGCCTGAGCCAGAATCAGCTTGAAATTATCGATAGCAGGCTTGTAGTCTCGGGTGGCGTAGTAGGCGTTGCCCAGCCAAAACCGTGCGGATGGCACATAGCCGCTCTTGGGGTAGCGCTGGATAAAGCTGCTGAAGACGCCGGCAGCATCGGCAAATTTGCCGCTGCGAAAGACGCCGAGCGCCGCTTCAAAATCACGCTTTTCGGCAGGGTCAGCCTTGAACTCCTGCCCATCTACGGTGACGGAGACGGGCTCAAACTGCTGGAGCCGGGCTTCTACGCCCTTGGCCAGATCGGTTTGACCCCGTTTCAAATCGGCAACCTCACGCCGCAGTGTCTCGTTTTCTCCGCGCAACTTGTTCATCTCGCCACGCATGGATTCAATCTGAGATTGGAAGTCCAGCAGGCTGCGACGCACTTGCGAGGTGTCCTCGCCGTTTTGGTTGTTGCCTTGCGTCAGCTGATCGACACGCTGACGCAATTCAATGATGGCGCGACGTGCGTCGCCATCTTCAAACAATGCGGCTTGGGATGTGCTTGCACAGGCCAGCAGAGCGGCCAGTGCAATCCAACGGGGAGTACTGCGGGTGAGGTTCATGGAGCCTATTAACGGTAGTTCAGTTCAACGCGGCGGTTTTGTGCATGCGCATCTTCCGAGCTACCTTCTGCAGCCAGCTTTTCCTTGCCGAAGGAGACGGCTTCGAGCTGGTTGTCGCTCACGCCCAGCACGTTCAGCGAACGACGCACCGCTTCTGCACGCTTTTGGCCCAGGGCCAGGTTGTACTCACGGCCACCGCGGTTGTCGGTATTGCCTTCGAGCATGACCTTGCGCGAAGGGTTGGCCTTCAGGAAGCGGGCATGGGCGTCGAGCATCGATTGTGCATCGGCCTTGACAGAGTAGCTGTCGAAGTCAAAGTACACAATGCGAGCAACACCGACCGGGCCTTGGCCGTTGGCAGCGCTGTTGTTCAGGTCCACACCACCAACGGTGCTTTGGCCAGCACCACCGGTGCCTGCGCCGTTACCGGCAGTGGCTGCACCCTTGTCTTCGACAGGTGCGTTATCCAGGGAAGGTGCAGAGCTGCAACCAGCCAACACGGCAGCGGCCACCAGGGCCAGCGAAGCTTTTTTCAATGACAACATGTAAAACTCTCCGAAACGATTTTCTCGTATAAAAATAATGACTCGCCAAAAACCAATCTTAGGGCTGGTATGGGCCCCAATCGGGCTCCCGTATGTCTCCACTCTGCCCTGCCAGTCGTGCCTTGATCTTGCCGTCCAACGTGGTGGTCATGAGGGCTTCACGACCGCCTTCACGGGTGGCATAGACGATGAGTCGGCTGTTCGGAGCAAAACTGGGGCTTTCATCGCTCGTGGTATCGGTGACCGATGCTACGCTGCTGGAAGCCAAATCCATGACCTGCAATTTATAACCACCACCGGCGCGGGTGATGTAGGCAAGTGTCCTGCCATCAGGACTGATGGAAGGAGAAATATTGTAGGAGCCACTAAACGTGACGCGCTCAGCGTTGCCGCCCTGGGTACCGACACGGTAGATTTGCGGGGCACCGCCTCGGTCACTGACAAAGTAGATGTAGCGACCGTCCTTGGAATAGGTCGGCTCGGTGTCGATGCCGCTGCTTTGCATCAGGCGGCGCGGCTCACCACCGCTCGATGGGATGGTGTAGAGCTGCGAGCCACCATCGCGGCTCAAGGTCACGGCCAGGGTGCTGCCATCAGGCGACCAGGCAGGCGCGCTGTTGGAGCCCCGGAAATTGGCAATCAGGCGGCGGCGGCCGGACGATACCTCGTGTACATAGACCACGGGCTTGCGCGACTCGAAGGACACATAGGCCAGTTGCGTGCCAGCAGGCGACCAAGTGGGCGAGATGATGGGCTCTGGGCTGGCCAGCGCCGACTGCGCATTCTCACCGTCCGAGTCCGCCACCCACAAGGTGTAGCGGGGGCCGGCCTTGGTCACGTAGGCGATGCGGGTGGAGAACACGCCTTTCTCGCCCGTGATTTTTTCGTAGATGTAGTCGGCAATCTTGTGCGCCACCAAGCGCAGATCGGCTTGCGGCACGTTGTAGCTCTGCCCACCCAGGTCAGCGCCCTTGACTGCATCCCACAAGCGGAAGCGCACATCAAAACCGTTGCTGCCTCGGGTGACGCTGCCTACCGACAGGTATTCCGCACCATTGGCCGTCCACTTGGCCACATCGGGGCGCGAGCTTTCGTCCAGTTGCTCGCCGGATGCGTCGATGGATTTGAAACGACCGCTGCGCACCAAGTCAGCCTGCACGATGGCGGAGATCTTTTGCGGCGCGCCGTCTTCACCACGAAACTGGGGCAGCGCAATAGGGATTTGCCTGATGCCAACGCCAGTGATTTCGACCCGGAACTGTGCCAGGGCGGGGACTGCAGGGGCCGCCAAAGCAGCACCCAAAACGTGACGACGATGGAATAGCGGCTTGGCCGCCTCCGTGATGAGAGATGGGAAGCGTGTTTTAGTCATTACCGACCATCATAAATGCGCTATGCATGACATGCCTTGAAGGCTGCAGGATGTTACACACCCCACAAATTCTTTATTATCGTCCAACGTCGACAGCCGTGCATTTTAGAATCACCTCCACATGTCCACAACTGAAAAACCATCTTCTGCGCGTGCATCTGATGCATCCACCGGTACAGCAGGCAACAATCCTGCTAGCGGCGTTGCGCAGATGCCACTGCGCGCGCGCCTGTCGCGCCTAGCGCCCTACTTTGGCTATCAACGCTGGACTTGGGTGCTGGCCATTCTGGCCACCGTCGTCGTTGCCGCGACCGAGCCTGCCATCCCCGCCCTGCTCAAGCCCTTGCTCGACCAGGGGTTTACCGGCGGTACCCTGCCGCTATGGGCAGTGCCAGTCACGATCGTGGGGGTATTTTTTATCCGTGGCCTGGCCCAGTTCATCAACCAATATGCGCTCGCTCGCATCGCCAACGACGGCATGATGCGCCTGCGCGAGAACCTCTTTGGTCGCGTGCTGGACGCCAACCTGAGCCTGTTCAGCAAGCAGTCGGCCAGCGCGCTGTCGAACACGGTGGTGTATGAGGTGCAAAACGGCTCCACCCTCATCGTGCAGGCATTGCTGATGCTCTCACGCGATGGCTTCACCGTTATTGCGCTGTTGATGTATTTGCTCTACCTCAACTGGCAGCTGACGCTGATCGTGTCGGTGCTGCTGCCCAGCGTGTCGTGGATCATGAAAAAGCTCTCAAAGCGGCTCTACCACATCACCAAGGCCAGCCAACAGGCCACCGATGAGCTGGCCTATGTGGTGGAAGAAAACGTGCTGGCACACCGCATGGTGCGCATCCATGCTGCGCAGCATGGGCAGTCCGGACGGTTCCAGATCCTCAGCCGCAAGCTGCGCCAACTCGCCATCAAGGCCACGATCGCCTCGGCAGCGATGACACCGCTGACCCAATTGTTGGCAGCGGTGGCCCTGTCAGCCGTGATTTGCATCGCGCTGTGGCAAAGCCGCACCACGGGCATCAATGCCAAGGATGTGACTGTCGGTGGCTTTGTGGCCTTTATCTCCGCCATGCTGATGCTGATTGCGCCCATCCGCCGCCTGGCGGATGTGGCCAACCCACTGACCCGTGGCGTTGCAGCACTGGAGCGCGGCTTGGGCCTGCTGGAGGAAATCCCCCCTGAACAAGGCGGCGGCTACAAGGCAGCGCAAGCGCGTGGCGCCATCAGCTTGCAGGATGTCAGCGTCGGCTTTGGCGTGGACAAGGCACCGGCGCTGCGCCATTTGAGCCTGAGCATCCACCCCGGTGAAGTCGTCGCCCTGGTCGGCCCCTCGGGCGCCGGCAAAACCACCCTGGTCAACCTGCTGCCGCGCTTCATCGAACCCAGCGAAGGCCGCATCAGCATCGACGGCGTGGCCTTGCCCGAGTGGGACCTGCACAGCCTGCGCAGCCAGTTTGCAATGGTCAGCCAGGATGTGGTGATGTTCAACGACAGCATCGCTGCCAATGTGGCGCTGGGCCAGGACGTGGATGAAAAGCGCCTGCTGGAGTGCCTGGCCGCTGCCAATCTGCAGGACTTTGTGGAGCGCCAGCCCCAGGGTATCCACAGCGTCGTCGGCCACAACGCCAACCAGCTGTCTGGCGGCCAGCGCCAGCGCTTGGCCATTGCCCGTGCGCTGTACAAGAACGCACCGATTCTGATCCTGGACGAGGCCACCTCTGCCCTGGACACCGAATCCGAGCGCCTGGTGCAAGAAGCCCTCTCGCGCCTGATGCAGGGCCGCACCACCTTGGTCATCGCCCACCGCCTGTCCACGATTGAGCATGCCGACCGTGTGGTGGTGATGGAGCGCGGCCAAGTGGTCGAGCAAGGCACCCACCAACAGCTGATGGACTTGGGCGGGCTCTATGCACGCCTGCAATCCCGGCCGCATTAAACCCCCGAGCTGCGCAGCCCCCAACATCTGCTTACCCGCCATCGTGCAGCCACGGGTTACGGATGGAGGCTATCAGATATAGCATTCCGATAGTCGATCATCCCGGTCGCACTCTCAGGGGGCTGCATGCGCATTCTTTCTTATCCATGGTGGCGGGCGCTGGCAGGGGCAGCGCTTTTCTCATGCCTCACTGCCCTGGCCCACGCCAGCGACAAGCCCGCCTTGTGGCTGGCCCAAAATTACCCGGGCGGGCTGGATCTGCAGCAATACTGGGTCAGCGAGAAATACGATGGCGTACGCGGCTACTGGGATGGCCGGGCGCTGTGGACACGCCAGGGCATCGCCATCGCCGCCCCGCTCTGGTACACGGCGGGCTGGCCCAGCACGCCGATGGAGGGCGAGCTCTGGGCCGGGCGCGGGCAGTTTGCACGGGCCCAATCCACCACCCGCAAAGCCCTGCCGCTGGATGCTGACTGGAAGGCCTTGCGCTTTATGGTGTTTGACGCGCCCGCAGCGCCAGGCAGTTTTACCGAGCGCCTGCCGGCCATCACGCAATTTGTAGCTGCCGTGCAGCAGCCCTGGGTGCAGGCCACGCCGCAATGGATCGAGACCGACGAGACCCGCCTGATGGCGCATATGGAACGCATCGTGCGCGATGGTGGTGAAGGGCTGATGCTGCACAAAGGCAGCGCCGTGTACCGCAGCGGCCGCAGCGATGATGTGCTCAAGCTCAAGCCCTACGAAGACGCCGAAGCCCAGGTCGTGGGCTATGCCCCCGGCCGCGGAAAGTACCTGGGCATGACAGGCGCCTTGCTGGTGCGCACGGCCGAAGGCATTGCGTTCAAGCTGGGCAGCGGTCTCAGTGATGCGCAGCGCCACCACCCTCCCGCCATTGGCAGCTGGGTCACCTACCGCTACCGCGGCCTGCACGACAGCGGCAAGCCACGCTTTGCGACATTCTGGCGTGTACGTGAAGAAGGCATGCCGCCCGCAGCCGCCAGCCACAAAAGGCCGGCACCCTGAGCCGCAACTGGGCATAAAAAACACCCCCTGGGTTGGACGGGAGTCCAACCCAGGGGGTGCAGTTCATGAGGCCGTGCTTTTCAGCCAGGGCAAGGCAGAGGACTCACCCCCCCGCCCACACCCGCCTGGCCATCAGACCTTGGGCATGCGCGGCTTGGCCACGCGGCGCGGCTTAGGCGCCGCCTGCGGGGTTTTGGCCACCGGCGAGACAAGACCGGCACTGGCATCACCCATGGGCTTTTCTGCCTGGAGCGACTTCTTCATCGCCGCTGTTGAGCGCTTTTTGGCCGATGAAGCGGGCGCCTTGCCAGCCAGCATGGGGCTGCGCTTTTTGGACGACGCCACCGGGGCCGAGACCACCTGGGTCTGCACGGCCTGGTCGCTGGAATCCAAGGCCACGCAGTCAGCGTAGTAGCGCACTTCACCGTCCTCATCCACCAACTCCACCAAACCGTGGATATCGGTCTCGAAGCCCGGGCAGAGCTTGGAGAACTCACGCGCAAACATGAGGTAATCCACAATCTTCTTGTTGAAGACTTCGCCCGGAATCAGCAGCGGAATGCCGGGTGGGTATGGCGTGACCAAGCCCACGGTGACACGGCCTTCGAGTTGGTCGATCTCCACCCGGTCCGTCTTGCGGCGTGCGATATGCGCAAACGCATCCGAGGGCTTCATCGCTGGCGTCAGGTCCGACAGGTACATCTCCGTGGTCAGACGGGCGATGTCGTACTTGGCGTAAAGCTGGTGCACGTGCTGGCACAGGTCCTTGAGGCCCATGCGCTCATAGCGCTTGTGCTGCTGGCAAAACTCGGGAAGGATGCGCCACATCGGCTGGTTCTTCTCGTAGTCGTCCTTGAACTGCTGCAGCGCCGTCAGCATGGTGTTCCAGCGGCCCTTGGTGATACCGATGGTGAACATGATGAAGAACGAATACAGGCCCGTCTTCTCGACCACCACGCCGTGCTCGGCCAGGTACTTGGTGACGATGGATGCAGGAATACCGGTCTCGTCAAAGTCGCCATCCAGGTCCAAGCCTGGCGTCACGATGGTGGACTTGATCGGGTCCAGCATGTTGAAGCCATCGGCCAGATCGCCAAAGCCATGCCAGTTATCGAACTCCTTGCCGTTCTTACCCTTGGTCTTGCGCGAAGCGTCGGGGCCGCGAATGATCCAATCCTGGGCCGAACCCACACCTTCGTCTGCCAAGGCATCGGGGCCCCAAACCTGGAACCACCAATCGTCCTCACCGAATTCGTCATCCACCTTGCGCATGGCGCGGCGGAAGTCCAGCGCCTCCAGGATCGACTCTTCCACCAGCGCAGTGCCGCCGGGCGGCTCCATCATGGCCGCGGCCACATCGCAGCTGGCGATGATGCTGTACTGCGGGCTGGTCGAGGTGTGCATCAGGTACGCCTCGTTGAACAGGTTGAAGTCCAGCTTTTGCGTCTGGCTGTCTTGCACCAGCACGTGCGAAGCTTGGCTGATACCGGCCAGCAGCTTGTGGATGGACTGGGTGGCGTAGACCACCGAGTGCTTCGGGCGCGCGCGCTTCTTACCCATGGCGTGGTAGCTGCCATAGAAGGGGTGGAAGGCGGCATGCGGCAGCCAGGCCTCGTCAAAGTGCAGGTTGTCCACATAGCCATCGAGCTTTTGCTTGATGGTCTCGGTGTTGTAGAGCACGCCGTCGTAGGTCGATTGCGTCAGCGTCAGAACACGTGGCTTGACCTTCTTCGCATCCACGCCCTTCAGCAGCGGGTTGGCCGCAATCTTGGCTTCGATGGTCTTGGGCGAGAACTCGCTCTCATGGATGGGGCCGATGATGCCGAAATGGTTGCGCGTGGGCTTGAGGAACACCGGAATCGCACCGGTCATGATGATCGAGTGCAGGATGGACTTGTGGCAGTTGCGGTCCACGACCACCACATCGCCCGGTGCCACCGTGTGGTGCCAGACCATCTTGTTGGAGGTGGATGTACCGTTGGTCACAAAAAAGCAGTGGTCGGCATTGAAAATGCGGGCCGCATTGCGCTCGCTCTCGCCAATCGCGCCGTTGTGGTCCAGCAGCTGACCCAGCTCTTCCACGGCATTGCAGACGTCGGCGCGCAGCATGTTCTCACCATAGAACTGGTGGTACATCTGGCCAATCGGGCTCTTCAAGAAAGCCACACCGCCGCCGTGGCCGGGGCAATGCCAGCTGTAGGAGCCGTCTTCGGCATAGTCCAGCAGCGCCTTGAAGAAAGGCGGCTGGATGCCTTCGAGGTAGTTCTTGGCTTCGCGCAAAATGTGCTTGGCCACGAACTCGGGCGTGTCCTCAAACATGTGGATGAAGCCGTGCAGCTCGCGCAGAATGTCGTTGGGCAGGTGGCGGCTGGTCTTGGTCTCACCGTAGATGTAGATGGGTACATCCGGGTTCTTGCGGCGAACCTCGGTGATGAAGTCACGCAGGTTGTGGATGATGGGGTCATCACCGCCGCCCAGCTGAAACTCCTCGTCGTCAATCGACAGGATAAAAGCGCTGGCACGGCTTTGCTGCTGCGCGAACTGGCTCAAATCGCCATAGCTGGTCACGCCCAGCACCTCAAAGCCCTCCTCCTCGATGGCATGCGCCAGATCGCGGATGCTCAGGCCGGAAGTGTTTTCCGAGCGAAAGTCCTCGTCAATGATGACGATGGGAAAGCGAAATTTCATGGGCGTTCCCGCAGTGCGGGCCTCAATAAAACAATCGAAACAGGCGCGAAGTGTACGGAATTTGCACCGCCTTTTTATGTATCCCGCGTCAATTGCCGCAAAATTGGTCGGCATATCGCACAATCGGGCAACAAACCTAATCGAACAAGGAGGGAGCTATGGAGATTTCAACCGTGTGGTGGCTGCTGACCGGCCTGGCCGTAGTCGCCGAGCTGCTCACCGGCACGCTGTATTTGCTGATGGTGGCCATCGGCATGGCCGCCGCCGCCATTGCCGCACACTTGGGCGCCAACGAAGTGGTGCAAATCCTGGTGGCAGCCATCGTGGGCGCCGCCACGGTGCTCGCCTGCTACATGCGCCAAAAGCGCCACGGCTCACTGCTCTCGGGTGAGCGCGATCAGGACATGCACCTGGACATTGGCGAGCAGATCCATATCGAGCAATGGGACGCCGACCGCAGCGCCCAGGTACGCTACCGTGGCGCGCCATGGACAGCGGCGCTTTTGGGCCAACACCCTGCCCTGCCCGGCACCTACCGCGTGGTGCGGCTCGAAGGCAACCGCTTGCTGGTAGAACCCGCCGAGCAGGCCGCGCACTAAAAACCGGGGCATACAAAACATAACAGGCGCAGCCAAACGCATGCCCCGCAACCCCCGCTTGGTCCGTCACACCACCATGGTGTAATGACCAAGACCTTTGAGCCAGGGGCCCACCCCCAGCCAATCACCGAAAAACTGGCGCGTTGTACTGTCAATGCGCCCATGAGGAGAGTCCATGGAAGTCGCCATCATCATATTTGTCATCGCCATCATTTTCATTGCGATGTCCGTCAAGATCGTGCCCCAGCAGCACGCCTGGGTCAAAGAGCGCCTGGGCCGTTACGCCGGCACCCTGGCCCCCGGCCCCCGCTTCATCATCCCCTTTGTCGACAAAGTCGCCTACAAGCACAGCCTTAAGGAAATTCCACTGGATGTCCCCAGCCAGGTCTGTATTACGCGCGACAACACGCAGCTGCAAGTGGACGGGATCCTGTACTTCCAGGTCACCGACCCGATGCGCGCCAGCTACGGCTCGTCCAACTACATCATGGCCGTCACCCAGCTGGCCCAAACCTCGCTGCGCAGCGTGATCGGCAAGCTGGAGCTGGACAAGACCTTTGAAGAGCGCAGCATGATCAATGCCCAGATCGTCTCTGCAATCGATGAGGCTGCACTCAACTGGGGCGTGAAGGTGCTGCGCTACGAAATCAAGGATTTGACGCCACCGGCAGAAATCCTGCGCTCCATGCAAGCCCAGATCACCGCCGAGCGTGAAAAGCGCGCCCTGATTGCCGCCTCCGAAGGCCGCCGCCAGGAACAAATCAATATCGCCACCGGCGAACGCGAGGCCTTCATCGCCCGCTCCGAAGGTGAGAAGCAAGCGGCCATCAACAAGGCACAAGGCGAAGCCGCATCGATCACCGCCGTGGCAGACGCAACCGCGCTGGCACTGGAGCGCATTGCCACAGCCATCCGCCAGCCGGGCGGCGAGCAAGCCGTGCAACTGAAGGTGGCCGAGCAAGCCGTGCACGCCTACGGCAAGCTGGCCAGCGATGCCACCACCACCTTGGTGGTGCCCAGCAACATGACCGAGGTCTCCAGCCTGATCACGTCGGCCATGCGCATGATCCAGACCGGCAAGGGCCAGTAACCGTCTGGCAAACGCACATGCAGCGCGTGCCCACTGGGGCCGCGCTGCATTTTTGCCAAACAACGCCCCGCTTTGCCGGAAGGCGCCAAATTTCAGGCTAGAATACACGCTTCACCGACTGGAGAGGTGGATGAGTGGTTTAAGTCGCACGCCTGGAAAGCGTGTGTGGGTTAATAGCCCACCGCGGGTTCGAATCCCGCCCTCTCCGCCAGTCAACAGGTGAAATGTCAGCCAAGCTGTCCACGCTTGGCTTTTTATTTCCTGGCCACCACAGGATTTAAAAAGTACAAAACATGCGGAGAGGTGGATGAGTGGTTTAAGTCGCACGCCTGGAAAGCGTGTGTGGGTTAATAGCCCACCGCGGGTTCGAATCCCGCCTTCTCCGCCACAGTCAATTAATTCAAAAGCTCGCAAGCGCTTTTGAATCTGGCGCTACCAGATGGCGCACAAAGCAAAGGCTGCAAACTTCGGTTTGCGGCCTTTTTTGTTGTTGGCTTGGGTCAGGCAATGCAGCCTAGCGCAGATAAAACCGGAACCGCGCACCAGGCTCCCCCACACCACTCAGCAGTTCAATAGAGCTGTCGTGCAGCTGCAAAATGCGGTGCACGATCATCAACCCCAAGCCCCCAGATCGGCCATCGCTGCGGCTGTGCATGCGGCTCAAGGTGGGGCGTTCGAACAGGCTGTCGCGCAGCGCGGGCGGGATGCCGGGGCCGGTATCCTGCACGGTCACGCTGATGCGGCCCTGCTCCGCCGCGCGCAGCTCGACCTGGATATCACCGCCTTGCGGGGTAGCGCGGATCGCGTTGTCGATCAGGTTGACCAGCACGCGCTCAAGCATGCCTAGGTCGGCGGTGACAGGGGGCAGATCGGGGTCTATCACGGCGTGCAGGCGCTGCGCTTTGGCCTCGGCTGCCAGTTCGAACTTCTGGAACACGTCCTGCAGCAGGTCGGGCAGAAAGA
Organism: Comamonas sp. BIGb0152; assembly: GCF_024809975.1. Taxonomy (GTDB): domain Bacteria; phylum Pseudomonadota; class Gammaproteobacteria; order Burkholderiales; family Burkholderiaceae_C; genus Comamonas. The sequence continues at coordinate 197,491 of NZ_JANUDY010000002.1, read as the reverse complement.
AACGCTCGGGCTCGGGCTTGACCACACCGTATTCCAGCCGCGCCAGCTCGAACAGTTTCTGCGCCAGATCGCCCAGCTTGCGGCTTTGGTCAAGCGCAATGCCCAGGTAACGGCGCCGCTCGTCTGGAGACAGCACATCCGCTTTGACCTGCAGGGTCTCCAGATAGCCATGCAACGAGGTCAGGGGCGTGCGCAGATCGTGGGAGATATTGGCGAACAACTCGCGCCGCTGCTGATCCTGGGTGCGCAGCTTTTGCCATTGCTCCGAGGCTCTTTGCGCCAGCTGTGCAAAGGCTTGGCTGAGCACGGCAATATCGGCACCACCGTGCGCGGCCTGCCGCAGTTTGGTTTGGGCTTGCGAGAGATCGGCCAGGCCATCGGTTTGCAGTTCCTGCACCGCTGCCGTCAAGCGCCGCAGCGGCCGGGTGATCAAACCAAACGCCACGGCTGCCGCTACCGCACCGAGCACCACCACCACGAGCAGCGACCAGAGCAGCGTGCGGAGTGCCCCATCGCTGCTCACGCGTGCGGCCAAGCTGTCGCGCCCCTGGCCTTGCAAGATCACATAGACATACCCTGCTCTCTGGCCACCCCGCATCAAAGGGGCAGCGCTGAATACCTTGCGCTCGGTCATGCTGCGCGGGTCGTCGCCCAACACGGGCAGAGCTGCACCCGCAAACAAGCGCTGCAAGGGCTCCAGATCGACCCTTTGGCGCAGCACGCGTTCTGGCGGCGCATCGTAAGCCTGGATGGCGCCCGCGTCATCGAGCAGGTAGACCTCAACGCTGGGATTGACCTGCATCAGCTTGCCGAACAACTCGCGGCTGGCCCCAGTGTTGAGGCCGTCGGCACGCATCAGCTCGGGGTAGCGGGCGATACGTGCCGCCAAATCTTGCGACAGGCGCTGCACCACCTCTTGCTCGCGCTGGTCAAACACCCGCATCTGCAGCCAGACCGTTGCCGCACTGCAGGCCAGCAGCAGCAGCACAAAGACCAAGGTCAGGCGCTGCGCCAAGGTGGTGGAAGCGAGCTTCATGGGGTAGTGTCCTCCGCCCATTTGTAGCCATGGCCCCAGACGGTCAGAATGCGCCGGGGCGTGCCAGGATCGGCTTCGATCTTGGTTCTCAGCCGGTTGATATGGGTGTTGACGGTGTGCTCATAGCCATCATGGCGGTAGCCCCAAACCTGGTTGAGCAAGTCAAACCGGGAGAACACCTTACCGGGGTTGCGCACAAAAAAATGCAGCAGATCAAACTCGCGCGGTGTCAGCTCGACCTGGCTGCCCTCCACTTTTACCTCGCGTGATATCGGGTCGATCACCAGATTGCCCAACACCAGCACCCCTGCATCCAACCTGGCGTTCTGCGCCAAGGCCTGGCTGCGGCGCAATAGCGCACGCACTCTTGCTACCAGTTCCAGTACTGAAAACGGCTTGGCCAGGTAATCATCTGCCCCCAGCTCCAAGCCCAGGATGCGGTGCATTTCGCTCGATCGGGCACTGGTGATGATGATCGGCACGTAGTAGGCCATTGCGCGGGCGCGTCGGCAGATCTCCAGGCCATCAACGCCCGGCAGCATCAGGTCCAGCACCAGGGCATCCCAGCCGCCGCGCTCCAAGGCTTGCAAGCCTTGGTTGCCATCGGCCATGTGCACCACCTCATAGCCCTCATCGCGCAGATGCAGCTGCAGCAGCTCGGCGATGGGGGCGTCATCTTCGACGATCAAGATACGTTTGCTGGCGTTCATGCTGTGATTGTGCGGCAGACCGCTGTGTTCAATACCGCAATGCGGAGGCTGCGAGGCGCGAACATGCGCAAATAGACTGCGGTGGTGTCCACCGCGCCGGGGCGGTGCCTGCGTACGGGACCGCTACCCGCGCTGAAAGGCCACTAGCGGTTAACCAGCTGCGCGGCCCCAGGCCAGCCATCAAACCCTCGCAGCCTGCGCTGCTTTTGCTGCTTTTGCTGCTTTTGCTGCCGCCAACATGCGCTTGCGCTTCAAGAAAACCCAGCGCGCTGCCAGCAAGCCCGCCAACACCAGTCCATACAGCCACACTTCGGCAAAGTTGTTCTTGCCCGAGCGCATCCACCAAAAATGCAGCACGGCCAGCGCTGCCACGCCGTACACCGCCCGGTGCAACATTTGCCAGCGCTTGCCACCCATGCGCCGGATCAGCTGGGGGATGGAGGTGATGGCCAGCACCAGCAATACCAACCAGGCCAAGGTGCCAATCAAAATGAAGGGGCGCTTGATCAGATCCGCGACGATGGCGCTCCAGTCCACACCCATGTCGAACACCACATAGGCCAACCAGTGCAGGCTGGCGTAGAAGAAGGCATAGAGCCCCAGCATGCGCCGGTAAGCGGCCAGCGCGTTCCAGCCCAGCCACTGGCGCAGCGGCGTCACCGCCAAGGCAACGCAGACAAAACGGATCGCCCAAATGCCCAATGCGCGCAGCAAGGCCTCTGCCGGGTTGGCGCCCAGGCCATCCGTGGCCGCCAGGTAAAAAAGCCATGCAGCGGGTGACAGACACAGCAGGTGCAACAGCAGCCGCTGCACAGATTTGGCAGACAAGCTCATCGGCGGCGTTCAGTAGTCTTTGCGCAGGTCCATGCCGGCATACAGTTGGCCCACCTGGGCTTCATAGCCGTTGAACAGCAGGGTTTTGTGGCGCTTGGCAAACAGGCCACCTTCGCCGATGCGGCGCTCGGTCGCCTGGCTCCAGCGGGGGTGCGGCACATCTGGGTTCACATTGGAGTAAAAGCCGTACTCGTTGCGCGCAGCCTTGTTCCAGGCGGTGCCGGGCTGCTTCTCCAACACGCGGATGGTCACGATGCTCTTGGCGCTTTTGAAGCCGTACTTCCAGGGCAGGACCAAGCGCAGCGGCGCACCGTTTTGCGGTGTCAGCTCTTTGCCGTACATGCCAAAGGCCAGCAAACTCAAGGGGTGCATGGCCTCGTCCATGCGCAAGCCTTCGGTGTAGGGCCAGTCCAGCACGCCGCTGCGCAGGCCAGGCATGGTCTTGCTGTCGGCCAAGGTGACAAACTCCACGTACTTGGCGCTGCCCTGCGGTTCCACCTGGGCCAGCAGCTTGGAGAGCGAGTAACCGATCCAGGGGATCACCATGGACCAGCCTTCGACACAGCGCAGGCGGTAAATACGCTCTTCTTGGGCGCTGAGCTTGAGCAGCTCTTCGATATCAAAGGTCTTGGGTTTGTTGACCAGGCCCTCGACCCGCACCGTCCAGGGCCGCGTCTTCAAGGTATGGGCGTAGCGCGCAGGATCGCTTTTGTCCAGACCGAACTCGTAGTAATTGTTGTAGGTGCTGGCATCCTGGAACGAGGTCGGGGTCTCCATCGACAGCGCACCCGGCACCGTGGACTTGACCGAGCTCAGGGCCTTGAGACTGTCGGCCTTGGCCGCTTGGGCCCATGCGCCCCCGGAGGCCAGCACCGAGCCGCCAGCTGCGCCCCATTTGAGCAGGTCGCGCCGGCTGAAATACAGGCCTTGCGGCGTGATTTCGCTGCTGTTGCCATGGTCAAAGCCCGAGTTGTGCGTACGTATCAGCATGGTTGCGCTCCGGAAATCAGTGATTGCAGATCAGGCAGATCACGAGGTCTGCCTGCGTTACCCCTGAATAGACACCAAGTGCGGCGGAAAGATTTCAACCACTGCTCAGCATTTGTTAAACAAAAAGTTATAAATGCGCTGCTTCACAGCGCTTGGCCCCAAGCGGCCCGCAGCAGCAATCGGCCAGTCACCAGTGGCAGCGTCTCACAGGTCGCGAAAGCCATTGTCGTAGAAAGCAATGTGGCGGGCTATCCAGATCTGCAGCCCCCGGCATACCACCACTTTGCTGGCCACCATGGCGGTGCTGCAGTGCTAGGCGCCAGGATGGTGCGCAAAAGCCACCCCATTCAGAGGTGGCCAGGGCTGGCAGCGCTACCAGACCACTACGGAAAAACACATGGCACAACTACGCCGGGAATGGGTTTGGGCCGAAGATGCCCTGCTGCATGCTGGGCGGGCAAGCCATACCGTTGATAGCGATGCAGGACCAGGCGGGCTCTTCCTCGTAAGAGGAAATGCCCCAGACGCTGTTGCGCGCCAGATGGTGCTTGAAGGCCTCTACCGCTACCGGGAAGGCAGGCGGCTGGGAGGCAGCAGAGGGCAAGACGCCCGTCGGTGCCGGATGGCTGTAGGGCTCCACTTCCTGAAAAAGGAAGTCCGGGGCGCTAGGGGGAGGCGCATCGCGCTGTAGCTCGTCGAAGACGTTCTGCGATGGATCAGCGCCGAACGGACCGCTGTCCGTGACGGCATAGGGTTGCGCCGACAGACGGAAGAACGCGCTGCCGATCACCCCGGGTGGCGCCGATGGACTGGCATGCATGACCGTGCTGGCAAGGCGCAACGGCGGGTTGAAGGCATGGCGCCCGGGGTTGACCACCGGCTCGAACCGGGTGGATGAGAAGGGCTGCTGATGCGGTATGGGCGCCGCATTTTGCGGATTGCCGATGGTGTTGAAGAAAGGGTTGCCGGATGGCATAGCCTGCGTCACCGGCCCTGTTTGCGCATGTGCGGGCAGGAATGCCAGCAGTACTGCGGCTGTGGTGATGGATCGAATAAACATACATCGCCTCCTATGTGGCTAAGACCGTTTAAAAACTCATTGATATTGACTATCAACGAGGATTCAATGATAGACTATTTGGTTTTTAAAAACCACGCAGGAATTGTTTGAAAATGAAATGCCTCCCCAGTGATTAATGGCTATCTGTATAACCACCAGATGGAAGCCCGGGGGAAATTATTCAATAGCAATAAATACCCAGTTTATATACGGCTGGCAGAGACCGCCATGCGCCCTCGCCCCCAGCACCCGGGCACCGGGCGGGCTACATGGGGAACCGTGATGTTTAAGGTTCTGAAATGCAAGAATGGCGGTACACGTATACAAGATATAAAAGGCAGACCTCCGCAGTATTTAATGCCTTGTTACTCCTTTGCATCCGCCTGCAAATCCATTACCTCCCGAGATTTTTTAAAGCTTGGTTTCATTTATCACCAAGCATCCCCGTCGCCATATTCCGGGAATCCGCTTGGCGCCCTCCCCTCCGGGGAGGAGCACCCGCCAAGCGCCACAACAAAGCGCCCCCAAGCTTGTAGCAGCGCACCAAGGGCTGTGCTGGCGGCGCTTAAAACTGGTAGCGTGCCGACAGATAAACACTGCGCGGATCACCATACACGCCGGTGCCATAAGAGCCCATGCCCGGCATATAGGTTTTGTTCAACACATTGCTCAAGTTGAGCGCCAGCGACAGCTGCGAATCCACCTCCCAGCGGGCCATCAGCCCCAGCAAGGTGTAGGCCGGCTGGGTGGCGCGCCACTGCTGGTCGCCAGCTTGCTGGTAATAGGTTTCGCTTTGCCAGCTGAGCGAGCCGCCCACGGTCACGGGCTTCCACTGCCCCGGCAGGCGGTAGCTGGTGCTCAGCTTGACCAGGTGCTTGGGCTGGTTGGTATTGACCGCGCTCAGGATCACATCGGGCTGGTAGCCCAAGGTCGACTCGCGGTAGGTGTAGCCCGCATACAGGTTCCAGGCCGGGGTGATCTGGCCGGAGACCTCCATCTCCACGCCCCGGCTTTTGACGCCCTTGGCAGCGATATAGATTTCCTCACCAGTAGCCGGGTTGGAATCCACATATTGCGCAGCGTTGGTTTGCTGGGTGTGGAACAGCGCCACCGAGGTGTTGAGCTTGCCATCCAGCAGCGCAGCCTTGATGCCGATTTCCTTGCTCTTGCCCGTCAGCGGTGGCAGGGCCGTGCCGCCCGCATCCTTGTAGTAGGTCTGCGGGTTGAAGATATCGGTATAGCTGGCATAGACCGACCATTGCTTGCTGAAGTCATAGACCACACCCGCATACGGAATTACTTTGTGGCTCACCTGCAGCCTGTCGTTGAGGGTATAGACACCGCTTTGCAGATCGGTGTCCCCATCAATCAGCCGGTACCAGCTGACCCGCGCGCCCAGAATGACGGACAGCGCATCGGTAGGCCGCAGACGCACAGCGCCAAAAGCCCCCTTCTCGGTCAGGCGCGCGTTGCGGTCGCTGATCCGATCAAATTGCGGCTCTGGTGCATAGCCCTGCCATTCAAAATAATTGTCCACGGGGTCGTAGCTGGAGGTGTAGCCCGGTGCTCCACGGCGCCCGCGCGACCAACCCGCCCCCAAGGTCAGCTCATGGCTGCGGCCCAGCAGCTCAAACGGCCCCGACAGCACGGCGTTGAGCGAGTCGGTGGTCGAGGTGGTGGGGATTTTGACCGACAGTCGGTTGATGCCCTGCCCCGTTACCGGATCGAGCTGGCCATAAGCGGCCACGCCCACCTGCACATCGCGGCTTTGGCGCAGGTGGCTGCCGGCCAGCTCCAGCTTCCAGCCGTTGTCAAACACATGCTTTAGATCCGCAAACAGGTTGGTGCTGTCGTTGTTCCAGTATGACCAGCGCGTAGCAGGGTTGAGCGATGTGGGGAAATGGGTCTGCCCGCCATCTGAGAAGAACAGCGGCAGATGGCCATAAGAGGCACCGTTGGCCCGGGTCTGCATGTAGTCGATGCCCAGCGCCGCCGTGGTGCGGGGCGCTAGGTCGGCCTCCACAATGCCGTAGAGGTTGCGGGTGTCACGGCTGTAGTAGTCCACATGCGAATCGGCATTCTGCGCGGCGGCCACCATGCGCGCGCGCACGCTGCCGTCGGCGTTCAAGGGGCCCGCTACATCGGCCACACCGCGCTGCTTGCGCCAGGATCCCACACCGCCCTCCACCGATGCCTGGAACGCCTTGGTCGGCCGCTTGCGCACCAGGTTGACGACCGCGCCCGGGTTGCCCGCGCCGGTCAGCAGGCCGGTGGCGCCTTTGACCACTTCCACCCGGTCATAGATGGCGCTGTCGGCCAACGAGGTGGTGTACTGGTTGGCCGAGTCCATCGTGTTGGGCATGCCATCGAACTGGAAGTTCTCGACCGTAAAGCCCCGTGAATAGAAGGTGGCACGCTCGCTGTCATTGCGGCCCACGGTAAAGCCCGTCACCTTGTCCAGAATCTCGGGCAGGTTGCTCAGGCCCTGGTCGTCCATTTGCTGGCGGGTGATCACCGTCACCGACTGCGGCGTCTCGCGCAGCGACAGCCCCATGCGCGTGGCAGTATTCGACTCGGCCGTCGTGTAAGAGCCCGTGTGCTCCGAGGCTGCTACCCGGTCTGCCTGGGCTTGCACGATCACCGGCGCCAGCAGCATCTCGCCCGCCACCGGGGCCTGGGTAGCCGCAACGCGCTTGCGCAGCACATAAGAGCGGGCACCCGCAGGCACCGCCTCCAGCCCCGTGCCAGCCAGTAGCTGCTGCAGTGCTTGGGCGATGGGCAAGGCCCCGTTCACACCGGGCGACTGCACAGCGCTGACCAGCTCTGGCGTGCCGCTGACGCTGACACCGGTTTGCGATGCAAAGGCCACCAGCGCGGCAGGCAGTGGCCCGGCCGGCACCTGCAAGGATTGCGCCGCGCCAGCCGCTGCGGTTGCCTGGTCAGCGGCGGTTTGGGCATGGGCCGGCACGGCCAGCCCCAGCATGGCGCTGACGCCCATGGTGAGCATGGCGGCCTGCACTGCGCGGGCCAGCGTTGAGGGCATGGGTTGTGCCAATACTTGGCCGGCTTGCGGGTGACGAGAGATGGTTGGCATAAGGCTTCCTGCTTGGGGTCGGTACAGATAAATTCGCTATCCCTACCCAGGACAGCCGACCGCCGCCAAAGGGGCCAAAATTGCAGAAAATTTTTTATGCGCTAGCCCATAGGCCGTTTTACAAAGGCAGCACCGTGATCCAGTAAGGGGTTCGGGCGCTGATCTGCACCGGCAGCAGATGGGCCAGGTTGGCCAGCACCGCATCGGTATCGGCCAGCTGGAAGGCACCCGAGACACGCAGCGCCGCCACCTGCGGGTCGCAGCGCAGCCAGCCCCTGCGGTAACGGGCCAGCTCGGCCAAAAAGGCATCCAGACGCATGTTGTCGGCCGCCAGCACGCCTTGCGCCCACTGGCTGGCACGGGCTTGCGCCGCTTGTGGCTGCTCAGCGTCTTGATCGCTAAAGCGCAGTTGCTGGCCGGCCTGCAAGCGCAGTGCTGCAGCGCCGCCGCGTGGCCGTACCTCCACGGCATCTTGCTGCACGGCCACATCGCTGTATCCATCACCACAACGCACACTAAAGCGTGTGCCCAGTGCGCGTACCTCGCCCTGCTCGGTGGTCACCAGAAAGGGCCTTGCGCTGGCCTGCGGATCGGGCGCCGTCTCCACATAGAGCGCGCCAGCGCGCAGATGGATGCGGCGCTGCAGCGCATCGAACTGCACATCGGCAGCGCTGGCGGTATCGAGCACCATACGGCTGCCATCGGCCAAGGTCCAGCTGCGCCATTCGCCCGTGGCGGTGGCGTGGCTGGCCGTCCACTGCTGCACCGGGGCCATGCGCCAGGCCAGCCAGCCTGCCGGCACGGCGGCAACCAGCACCGCCAGCGCGCGCACGGTATCGCGGCGCGTGGCACGGCGCTGGGGCCGCGACAGCGCGGGCGAGCCCAGCGATGCCGGAATGGAGCCCGCCTGCAGACTGACGGCCATCGCCCGCTGCCAGGCACGTTCATGCGCAGGCGATTGCGCCCGCCAGCGTGCCAGCTCCGCCTGGGCATCGGCGCTGCCGGCCTCCTCTTGCAGGCGCACAAACCATTCTGCCGCCTGCATCGCCACTTCGCGGGTGATGATGGGCGCGGGTGCCGGGCTCCAGGCGGTCATGGGCTGTGCCTCAGTCCGCCAGCAAAATGCATTCGGCCATGGCCTGGGCCATATAGCGCTTGACCGAGCGCAGCCCCACGCCCAGCGCCTGGGCGATCTCGCCGTAGGTCAGGCCATCGATCTGCGAGAGGATAAACACCGCCCGCACCTTAGCCGGCAGTGCATCGAGCATCGCATCGACCTCCTGCAAAGCTTGCAAAATGACCAGTTGCCGCTCGGGCGAGATGGCTTCGGGCTCGGGCAACACAGCCAGCGCCTGCAGATAGGCCTGCTCCAGCGACTGGCGGCGCAAGTGGTTGACCAGCACATGCTTGGCCACCGTGGCCAGGTAGGCACGCGGCGCGCGCAGCGCAGCGGCCGGCGGCGTAGCCGCGCTGGCATCGCCATGGCTGGCAGCTGGGCTCAGCAGCCGTACAAAGGTGTCTTGCGCCAGGTCAGCCGCCTGGTGCGCATCGCCGAGCCGGCGGCGCAGCCACCCTTGCAGCCAGCCATGGTGTTCCACATACAGCGCGGCAATATCGGGCAGTGCGGCTGTAGTGCGGAGGGGCACGGGGCTGGTCGCAGTCATGGGGCACACCGCAGTCCGGCTGTCAGCGCTTAAAAGTCCACACTGGCGCTGACCGTGAAGCTGCGCGGGTTGGACAGCACCAGGTAGCCGGTGGAGCCCACCGATGCCCAGTAGTTGCGGTTGGCGGCATTCTCGACACGGGCACGGAAGGTGACCAGGCGGCCATCGATCTCGGTCAGGTAACGGGCACCCAGGTCAAAGCGCGTCCAGCCTGCCACTTGCAAGCTATTGGTTGCATTGGCATAGCTGCTGCCGGTGGCCACCGCACGGCCATCCAGGGTCAGGCCACGCACGCCCGGCACATCCCATTCCAGGCCCAGGTTGCCCTGCTGGCGGGGCACACCAATCACGCGCTTGCCGGCGTTGGGGTTTTGGCCATCGGCCAGTTGCTTGGCATCCAGCCAGGTCAGGCCGCCCAGCACCCGCAAACCGCGCGTCACCTGGCCAAACACGTTCAGCTCCAGGCCGCGATGGCGGTCCATGCCTTCAGGGCCGTAGGCGCCCGAGACCGCGTTGCGGAACACCCGGGGCTTGTCGGTGGTAAACCAGGCCAGGCCCGCGCCGATATCGCCGCCATCCCACTTGATGCCCAGCTCCTTTTGCTTGGACACATAGGGCGCAAGCGCCTCGCCGGCATTGGCCACGGGCAGACCTGCCGACAGCGCTGGCGCAATCTCGCCCGGGGTCAGGCCTTCGATGTAGTTGGCGTAGAGCGATATCCGCTCCGCCGGCTTGAAGACCACGGCCGCCATCGGGCTGGTGCGGCTCTTGTCCACCTTGGGCGCTGCAATACCGGTGTTGTAGGCAAAGGTCTGTGTCTCGATGGTCTGGTGGCGCAACCCAACGGTCAGCAGCAGGCGCTCGTCAAACATCGACAAGGTGTCCGACAAGGCCAGGCTCGACAGCTTGATGCGCGCCTGCAGCGCCGGGTCATCGAGGTCATTGGAGCTGGTGCCCAGCGGCGGCGCCACGCCATACACCGGCGTGTACAGGTTGGTGGCAAAGGCGCTGGCCGCCGGCTGCGAATAGAAGGCGTTCTTGCGCTTGTCCGAGAAAGTCGATGCCGCCAGCACCAGGCTGTGGCCAATGCTGCCGGTCGTCAGCTTGCCGCGCAGGCCCACTTCACCGGTGTAGATGTCATCGGCGCGGGTATTGTCAAAGCGAGCCTGTGTGCCGCTGCCGGTGCTGCCGTTGTTCAGGGTCAGGTTGGCGAGCGAATTGCGTTCGCGCCCGAAGCGGGCGCCGCCTGCCACCCAGGCCGTCAGCCGGCTGTTGATGTCGTACTCGGCGCGCACCGAGCCAAAGCTGTCGCGCTCGTTCGAGTAGCTCCAGGGCTGGGCAAAGTTGCGGTGGCTGTCGGGCGCACTGGGCACCTGGGTCACGGCCGCATTCAAGGTCACGTTGGGGCGCGGCGATGTCAGCTTGTGGCTTTGGTAGCCCACATCGGCCGACAGGCGCAGTTGGCTGGAGCGCCAGTCCACCCCCAAGGACACCACACTCAGATCCACCCCTTCACCATCGATGGCGGTATCGCCCTTGCGCTTGGCCACATTCAGGCGCAGGCCGGTGGCTTGGTCCGGGCCAAAGCGGCGGCTGATGTCGGCGGCCGCATAGCCTTGCGCGCCGCTGGAGCCCCCGACGCTGACCCGCGTCAGCGGCTCGTTCGAGGCGCGCTTGGGCAGCAGGTTCAAAGCGCCGCCAATGCTGTCGCCTGCGGGCGAGGCACCATTCAAAAAGCCACTTGCGCCGCGCAGCAGCTCCACCCGTTCAAACAGCTCAGCCGATACGTACTGGCGGGGCAGCAGCCCATACAAGCCGTTGTAGGCAATGCTGTCCGAGCCAAGCACAAAGCCGCGCACAAAATACGATTCTTGGAAGTTGCCAAAACCGCGCGACACCCGTACCGAGGCATCGTTTTGCAGCACATCGCCTACGCTGCGCGCCTGCTGGTCGCGGATCAAGTCCTGGGTGTAGGCCGTGGTGGAGAACGGCGTGTTCATGATGTCTTCGGTGCCCAGAATGCCCACACGCCCACCGCGTGCCACCTGGCCGCCGGCATAGGGCTTGGACAGGCCTTGCGCCGAGGCATCGGCACTGGCGCTGACTGTCACGGTCGGCAACAGGCTGTCTTCACTGGCAGGCTGCGCTGTTGCAGCAGCAGCCCCATCGGCAGCGACTGGCTGGGTTTGGGCCCCAGCAGGAGCACCAGCAAAGGACAACAGCAGCGCGACCGCGCCAGCCACGGGATGGCGCGCAAAACGGGAAGAGAACAACATACAAAACCAGCCAAGAAGCAAATGAGACTGATTATCAATCATGCATTTAACGGACCTGGCAAACTGGCGCAAATCAGGGGCTTTGCCCCAGGCAAGTGTTGCCTGCAGCTGACATTTCCATACACTGGCCTGCCCCGCCCCAAAAGCAAAGGCCGGATGTGGTGCATGCACCCTCCGGCCTCGGTTCTGTTCGCAAGTGCCCAGCTTTAAGCCGGGCAGCCGCTATCAGGCGAAATTGCTTTCCGCAAACTTCCAGTTCACCAGCTTGTCGAAGAAGGTTTCGACAAACTTCGGACGGGCATTGCGGTAGTCGATGTAGTAGGCGTGTTCCCAGACGTCCACGGTCAGCAGTGCCTTGTCATCGGTGGTCAGCGGGGTGCCAGCGGCGCCGGTGTTGACGATGTCCACCGAGCCATCGGGCTTCTTGACCAGCCAGGTCCAGCCCGAACCGAAGTTGCCCACGGCCGATGCCTGGAAGGCCTTCTTGAACTCGGCGTAGCTGCCCCACTTCTTGTTGATGGCTTCAGCCAGCGCGCCGCTGGGTTCAGCGCCACCGTTGGGAGCCATGCAGTTCCAGAAGAAGGTGTGGTTCCAGATTTGAGCGGCCTGGTTGTAGATACCACCGCTGGCCTTCTTGATCACGGCTTCCAGCTCCAGGTTCTCGAACTCGGTGCCCTTTTGCAGCTCGTTGAGCTTGTCCACATAGGCCTTGTGGTGCTTGCCGTGGTGGTATTCCAGCGTTTCCTGGCTGTAGGCCGGGGCCAGAGCATCAATCGCATAGGGCAGGGGTGGCAGAGTGCGTTCCATCGTGGTTTCCTCGTGGTTGGTATAGGTTGCAAAGCCGGGACCAGACAGTGTTGGCAAGCAACACGCCCGGCAGGAGCTGCAGTGGTCAATTGTAAAAAGGAAAATCGACCCGTTGATGAATACGGGTTCAGCCAAATTACTATAGCGACGATAGCATGCAAGCCAGGCAGCACGGCGTCAGAAAGCGCCGCCAATTGCCCTGGCGCTGGCCTGCAGGGGTCGCGGCGCAGGCGACCGTTGGCGCGCGCTTGCCCCCTGCTCCTGCACGGGCTGCCACGCGGCCCGTGGCACTGTTGCCCGGCGCTATACCAGCAGGCGCTGGGTGACCACCACATCCACACTGCCATCCGCCAACTCGGCATGCAGGGGCTTGCCCGGTGTCGCCTGGGTTACGGCGCTCACCACCTGGCCCTGCATATCGGTGAGCAAGGCGTAGCCGCGTGAGAGGACCTGGCGCGGGTTGAGCAGCTCCAGCCGCGCATGCAACTGCGCCAGGCGCTGCTCGCTGCGCTCCAGATGGCGCGCCGCGACGGAGGGGAAGACGCTGGCCAAGTGCTGCACGCGCTTGTCCTGGCCATGCAACTGGTTTTGCGCAGCGCTTTGCAGGCGGCGGCCCAGGCGGTCCAGCAGTTGCTGCTGGCCATGCACCAGGGATGAGGGCCTGCCGATCTGGCGCGCGGCCATGTCCAGCCGCTGCTGCTGGCGGTCCAGATGGCGCTCGACGCCATCGACGAGGCGCTGCTCTGCGAGCTGCAGCGCCCCCAGCCAGACATCGCGCGGCTGGCAGACCAGCTCGGCTGCCGCCGTGGGCGTGGGCGCGCGCAGGTCGGCACAAAAATCGGCGATCGTGAAGTCGGTCTCATGCCCCACGCCGCTGACCAGCGGCACCGGGCTTTGCACCACGGTGCGGGCCAGTTGCTCGTCGTTGAAAGCCCAGAGGTCTTCCAGCGAGCCGCCGCCGCGCACCAGCAAGATGGTGTCGATGGCCACCGCAGGTGCGTCGATGCCAAGGCCGGCGTCGTATGCGATCTGGGCCTCTGCCATGCGGTAGAGCTTTTGCAGTGCCGCCACCATCGAAGGCGCGGCTTGCGCGCCCTGCACCAGCGCGGGCACCAGCAGCACCGGCAAATGGGGCACCCGGCGGCGCAGTGCCGTGACCACATCGTGCAGGGCCGCGGCGCCCAGCGAGGTGACGATGCCAATGCCGCGTGGCATCAAGGGCAAACTGCGCTTGCGCTGCGCGTCAAACAGGCCTTCGGATTCCAACTGCGCCTTGAGGCGCAAGAACTGCTCGAACAAGGCCCCCTGCCCCGCGCGGCGCATGCCTTCAACGATCAACTGCAGATCGCCGCGCTGCTCATAGACCCCCAGCTTGCCGACCACTTCCACCAGCTCGCCGTCGCGGGGGTTGAAGTCCAGCGCCTGCGCGGCGCGGCGAAACATCGCACAGCGCACCTGGCCGTTGGCATCCTTGAGGTTGAAGTAGCAGTGGCCGCTGGCGGCGCGCGAGAAACCGCTGAGCTCGCCGCGCACCTCTACCGGGTTAAAGCGGGCAGCCAGCGCATCGGCCACCGCCCGGCACAGCGCCCCCACCTCCCAAATGCGAGGGCTGGGCGGAGGGCTGGCAGTGGCGGAAGCGGGCAAAGAGTGGGTATCCATAAAAATGGCCTGCGGGGGGCAGACTCTGCATTACAGGTAAAAAGTGGCCTGCCTCGGGCGTGCTGCCAGGCAAGCACCCGGGCCGGCTGGCAAGGCCGATCCAGGGACCGATAAGGGGCTCGCCAGCTGCTGCCGAATAGCTGCCCAGTTGCTGCCAATTAGCTGCCAGCGCAACAACCAGCGCCTGGCATTTTTCTCCGTCACAGCAAGGACATACGCCGCGAAAGCGCGTGCAAAACACACAGTTTCTCACAGGCCGCTACGCCATTAGTCCACAAGAAGGCCGCTCTGTGACAGCGTCATGCATACGTCATACTCTGTAGCACAAAATATTGAACCCACGTACAAGCTTTTGATTTTTAAATATTTTTATCAGCTTATTTTTTAAGCAATCTAAGAAAAACCCCGTAAATTGGGGAATTTTTCCAACTGATGACACATTACCCACAAAGTTATCCACATTTTCTGTGGATGACTGGGTCTTTCCGGCATCCCGGGACTGTGGGTTGGACGCAGCGCTCAGCCGGATTTTAGGCTGTCCGGCGGTGGCCTTGGGCCATAATGGCCGCTGAAAAAAGAAAGAGCGGAGAGAGAATTTTGTTTTCCATCATCCAAGCAGCAGGCTGGCCGATCTGGCCCTTGATTGCCTGCTCCATCCTGGCCCTGGCATTGATCGTTGAGCGCTTTTTGGCGCTGAAAACCGCCAAGGTTGCGCCTGCCAACCTGCTCCAGGAAGCCATTTCCGTGTCCGCCAATGGCGTACCCAGCGCCGAAGTGGTCAACCAGCTCGGCCAGAACTCGTCCTTGGGCGAAGTGCTGGCCAGCGGCCTGCGCACCATCACGCTGGAGCCCCGCATCTCCGAAGCCGATCTGCGCGCTTCACTGGAGAGCACCGGCCGCCGCGAGGCCCAAAAACTGGAAAAGTACCTCACCGCGCTGGCCACCATCGCCTCGGCTGCCCCCTTGCTGGGCCTGCTGGGCACGGTGATCGGCATGATCGAGATTTTTGGTTCACAAAGCAGTGGCGGCAGCAACCCAACCATGCTGGCCCACGGCATCTCGATTGCGCTGTACAACACCGCGTTTGGCCTGATGGTCGCGATCCCTGCGCTGATCTTCTGGCGCTATTTCCGCAGCCAGGTTGATGGCTACCTGCTCACGCTGGAGCTGTCGGCCGAGCAGTTCCTGCGCCACCTGAACAAGCTGCGCCGCAGCTGATCGCCGGGCAGGAGCCAGCATGAACTTTCGCCCCCGCACCACGACGGAGCCCGAGATCAATCTGATCCCGTTCATTGATGTGCTGCTGGTCGTCCTCATCTTCTTGATGCTCTCGACCACCTACAGCAAATTCACCGAGCTGCAACTGACTTTGCCCACGGCCAATGCAGAGCAACTGCGTGACCGGCCCAAGGAGATCATCGTCTCGGTCGCCTCTGACGGCCGCTACGCTGTGGGCAAAGTCGCGCTGGAAGGCAAGACCGTTGCCGACATGGCCGAAGCTCTGCGCAATGCCGCCACCGCCGGCAAGGACAGCGTCATCATCATCAGCGCCGATGCGCTGGCGCCCCACCAATCAGTCGTCTCGGTGATGGAAGCCGCCCGCCGCGTTGGCCTGCAGCAGATCACCTTCGCCACCCAAACGGCCGCCCAGTAAAGGCCTGCCCCTTGCCGGGGCAGTGCTAGCATGCAGCTTGCATGACCGCCCCCCCCTCCTCCCCCCCGAAATCGCCGACCGCTGCCACGCGCCCCTGGTCGGCGCACATCACCGAGGCCTGGCAGCGCAAAGGGCCGCTCGCTATCGCGCTGCTGCCGCTGTCCTGGTGCAATGCCGCGCTGGGCGCCATGCGCCGCAGCCTCTACCGTGTGGGTCTGTGCAAGGCTTATCGCGCACCGGTGCCAGTGGTGGTGGTGGGCAATGTGATCGCCGGGGGCGCGGGCAAGACCCCCGTCACCCTGCACTTGGTGCAAGCGCTGCAAGCCCAGGGCTGGCGGCCTGCCATCATTTCGCGTGGCTATGGGCGCGAGAACAGCGAAGAGCCCGAGGCGATTGCCGTCACAGTCAGCAGCAACCCAAGCCTGGTGGGCGACGAGCCCTTGCTGATGGCCCAGCGCAGTGGCGTGCCCGTGTATGTGGCAGCCCGGCGTGCCACCGCCGCCCAGGCCGCCTTGCAGGCCCACCCTGAGGTGGATGTGCTGGTCTGCGACGACGGCCTGCAGCACCTGGCCCTGGCCCGCGATGTGGAGATTGCAGTCTTCAACGCCCAAGGCATTGGCAATGGCTGGCAGTTGCCGGCCGGCCCGCTGCGCGAGCCCTGGCCTAAACGGCTGGACATGGTGCTGTACGCCGGCCAGCCGCCACAAGACCTGGCACACAGCGGCGCGGCGGCCTGGCCGCTGCAGCGCAGCCTGGCCCCCTACGCCGTTGGGCAGGATGGCCGCCGCCATCCGCTGGCCGATTTGCGCGATCGGCCCGTGCATGCGCTGGCAGCCATTGCCTATCCGCAGGAATTTTTTGCCATGCTGCAAGCCCAAGGCCTGCAGCTGCTGCGCAGCGATGCCCTGCCCGACCATGCGCCGCTGGACGACCCGCAGTGGCTGGCCAGCTTGGGGATTGCAGCGGCGAGCGGACCTACAATAGCC
Organism: Comamonas sp. BIGb0152; assembly: GCF_024809975.1. Taxonomy (GTDB): domain Bacteria; phylum Pseudomonadota; class Gammaproteobacteria; order Burkholderiales; family Burkholderiaceae_C; genus Comamonas. The sequence continues at coordinate 180,721 of NZ_JANUDY010000002.1, read as the reverse complement.
GCTGCAGATACCCCCGTGTTGCTGTGCACCGAAAAAGACGCGCACAAGCTCTGGCGCATTGCCCCGCAGGCCTTGGCCGTCCCGCTGGAGGTGGCGATTGACCCCGCTTTTGGCGCGCAGGCCAACGCGCTGCTGCGCCAACGCCAGGCCACCCTCTCCCTTATCAAGAAAGACTGATTGCCGCTATGGACCCGAAACTGCTCGAACTGCTGGTGTGCCCCGTCACCAAAGGCCCCCTGCGCTATGACCGTGAACGCCAGGAACTCGTTTCGCGCAGTGCACGCCTGGCCTACCCGGTGCGCGATGGCATGCCGATCATGCTTGAAGGTGAGGCCCGTCCGCTCAGCGACGAGGAAATCGAGGCTTTGTCTGCTGCAGATTAAGAATGGGGGCTGATGCCGGCGACGCTGGCACCAAAAAGGTGCCTCGCACAGGCAAACCCCAATAGCGGTATTGTTAAAAACAGACACAATTTGCTGAAATTTTAGGCATCCGTCCATCCAGACATGTTCTTGAAACATGTTTCAGGGCCAGCCTGTTGGATTGCATCCATCCCTTTCCGCAAATTGCCATGCATACCCTCATCCTCAAAAAGACCGACAAAGGCATGGAGGCGCTGCGCGCCCGAGACCCGGCCTTGCCCCACCGCATGCGCCCCGCCTTCATCATGTTTGATGGCCAAAAAAGCATCGAGCAAGTGATGGCCCTGGCACCGTCGGCTGGCGGGCAGTTGCAGGTACTCGAAGACATCAAGCAACTGCTGCAGCAAGGCCTGCTGGAATTGCTGCGCAGCGGCGATGCCAGCCAGGCACCACCCAGTGCCAACGCCACTGCCACTGCCAGCGACATCATCGACAGCCTGGCGGTGCCCGCACCCATGGCACAGCCGGCCGCTGCGCCTGCTGCGCCGCTCACCGCACCGGCAACCATCAGCGATCCCGGCGAGCGCTATATCAAGGCCTACGCCGCAGCCAGCCAGCTCGTCAGCGGGCTGGGGCTCAAGGGCTTTCGCCTGCAACTGCAGCTTGAAAGAGCCCAGGGCTATGACGGCTTGGTGGCCATCCTGCCCAAGCTGCGTGAGGTGATTGACGCCAAAAAACTGCGCCCTATCGAGGCCATTTTGCTGGGCTCGAACGAGTCCAACACACCGGTCAAACCAGCCCCTTGAGCCCAGACGCCTAGCAGCGCCAACCCGCCTGCACCCTACGCGCCGGCTTGCGTGGGGCTTGGGCCGCCTGCCACACCGCCTGAGCTGACTACAATTCCTGCCGGGCCCACTCTCATCTATGACTGCACCATGGCATCCGCTCCCGCGCCGTTCACCGTTTTGATTCCTTCGCGCATGGCCTCCTCGCGCCTGCCCAACAAGCCCCTGGTCGACATTGCCGGCCTGCCCATGGTGGTGCGCGTGGCCAAGCGCGCGCAGGAAAGCGCAGCCCAGCGCGTGGTCGTCGCTGCCGACGATGCGCGTATTGTGGATGCCTGCAAAAAGCACGGCGTGCAAGCCGTGATGACCTCAGCCCAGCACCCCAGCGGCAGTGACCGCCTGGCCGAAGCCTGCAGCTTGCTGCAGCTGGGCGGCGATGACATCGTCGTCAATGTGCAAGGCGACGAGCCCTTGATCGCACCGGCGCTGATCGATGCCGTCGCCGCGCTGCTCAGCGAGCGCCCCGAGGCCAGCATGGGCACCGTCGCCCACCCAATCGCCGATCTGGAATCGCTGCTCAGCCCCAATGTCGTCAAGGTGGTACTCGACGCCCAGGGCCTGGCCAGCTATTTCAGCCGCGCGCCCATCCCCTGGGGGCGCGACTTTGTCAATGTGGCCTGGTGGAAGAACCCCGGCACCACCGGCACACCCGGGTTTGCGCCGCTGCACCATATGGGCATTTACAGCTACCGCGCCCAGTTCTTGCATACCTTTCCCACACTCAGCCAGGCGCCCACTGAACAGATCGAGATGCTCGAGCAGCTGCGCGCGCTGTGGCATGGCTACCGCATTGCCGTGCACGTCACGCGGCAGATACCGGGCTCGGGGGTGGACACGCCAGAAGACCTGGTGCGTGTGCGACAACTGCTTGGCGCGGTGATGTAGGGCCCTGCATGCACAGCCCACCCTGCCCGCTTTCTGCCCTGCAAGCGCTCCGTAAGCAAAAAGGCGCAGCATGCCACTTTGCGCCACCGAGACAGCGCATTGGCGCGCAGTTGGCTGACCCTCCCCTGCGGCGTGATATGCTCAAGCCCAGTTTCTGTGTGTAAAAGCGGGCTTTGATGCCCGCTTTTGCCGTGCAAGTTTTCTAATCTCCAAGGACCGTCATGAAATTAATTCTTTTGGGAGCACCCGGCGCCGGCAAAGGCACACAAGCTGCCTTCATCTGCGAAAAATACGGTATTCCCCAGATTTCCACCGGTGACATGCTGCGCGCTGCCGTTAAGGCTGGCACGCCGCTGGGCTTGCAGGCCAAGGCCGTGATGGATGCCGGTCAGCTGGTCAGCGACGATCTGATCATCAACCTGGTCAAGGAACGCATTGCACAGGCCGACTGCGCCAACGGCTTCCTGTTTGACGGCTTCCCCCGCACCATTCCCCAGGCCGATGCCATGAAGGCCGCCGGCGTCAAGCTGGACTATGTGCTGGAAATCGATGTGCCGTTTGACGCCATCATCGAGCGCATGAGCGGCCGCCGCAGCCACCCCGCATCGGGCCGTACCTACCACGTCAAGTTCAACCCGCCCAAGATCGAAGGCGTGGACGACGTGACCGGCGAAGCGCTGGTGCAGCGCGAAGACGACAAGGAAGAGACCGTCAAGAAGCGCCTGGACGTCTACAGCAACCAGACCCGCCCTCTCGTGGATTACTACAGCAGCTGGGCCGCCCAAGACCCTGCCGCCGCCCCCAAGTACCGCGCCATCAGCGGCATGGGCACGGTGGACGAGATCACGCAGCGCGCCATTGCCGCCTTGCAGGCCTGATAGCGCAACGCCCATCCGCACAGCCACTGTCTTGTCGACAGTGGCTTTTTTCATGGCGAAGGCGTCGTGCCAACCTTGGGCTGCAGCAGCCAACGCTGCTGTCGCGGCACTGCCTGCCGAGCATCAAGCTTGTGCTTGCGCCTGCACCAAAGCCAGCTGCAAGCTCACCCGGCATTTGCAGGGCGTCAAAGCCACGGCCAGGTCGGCGGCCAGGTCGGCAGGCCCGGGCAGCACCGCATCACTGATAACGCCCTCGCTGCAGCGGCTGCTGCGCCATACGGCCACCCCTTGCTGGCGCGCCCGCTCTGCAGCGCTCAGCAGCACTTCATGCACCGTGCCATTGCCCGTGGTCGCCAGCACCAGGCCTTCAACGCCCTGGCTCAGCAAGGCATCCACCAGCCCCGCCCTCAGCCCGGCATGGCTGCTGACGATCTCCACCCAGGGCCAGGCTTTTTGCGCGGGTTGCGGCAACGCAGCCAACCACTGGCTGCCGGTGTAGCCATCCGCTGCGCCTTGCGTATCGGCGGCACAACCCTGGCGCAGCCGCAGGCGCCTGCCATCCACCCAGCCCAGCGGCCCCTGCTCGCCCGATGCAAATGCCATCAAGCGGTGCGGATGGACCTTTTGCAGCCAGCGCGCACTGTGCAGCTCGCCGCCTCCGGTCACCGCGACCACTTCGCGCAGCAAGGGCTGGCCGTCGGCATCGCAGGCCGCAGCGGCTGCCACCGCGTCCTTGAGGTTCTGCGGACCATCGGGCATCAGCGCATTGGCCGGGCGCATCGCACAGGTCAGCACCACGGGCTTGGGCAGGCGGCCCAAGCAGCAATGCAAAAACCAGGCCGTGTCTTCCAGCGTATCGGTTCCGTGGGTGATAACAACAGCGCGCACCCCCTCATCGCGCATGGCCGCATCACAGGCCTCAAGCAGCGCATGCCAGACCCCGTCGTGCATGTCCTTGCTATCAATTTGCGCTATCTGCACCGCATCCAGTGGGCCTGCTGCGGCTTTCTCAAGGCCGCTTACCCCCGCCAACAGGGCCGCAACCGAGAGCGCTGCCGCACGGTACTGGCCGGGTTTCTCGGCATCATCGGCCATGCCGGCAATAGTGCCGCCGGTGCCGATGATCAAAATTTTTGGCTGCAAGGCTTGCCTCCTGCAAAAAACTGGTTAAAAATACAGGTACTGGATTGATGTACAGGTGTTGGAATGCACAGTAGCTTTGTTTGTGCCATACACCCCAGATCACACGGAGATCTTATGCGAGACCATCCCAAACTGACCGCGCGCCAACAAGAAATTCTGGACCTGATCCAGACCGCCATTTCGCGCACCGGCGCGCCCCCAACCCGGGCCGAAATCGCCAGCAAGCTGGGTTTCAAATCGGCCAATTCGGCAGAAGACCACCTCAAGGCACTGGCCCGCAAGGGCGTGATCGAGCTGGTCAGTGGCACCTCGCGGGGAATCCGCCTGCAAAGCGATGCGGTGCGCTCCATCAATGCAGCGCGCGGCACGCGTTTTTCGTCGCCGCTGGCAGCCGTGTCCAACGCCACGGCCGGCATGGGCCGGGTGGTGCAAGAGCTGGCCCAGCTGGCCTTGCCGCTGATTGGCCGCGTCTCGGCGGGCTCGCCCATCCTGGCGCAAGAGCATGTGGACCAAACCTATACCGTCGAAGGCGGTCTGTTCCAGCAGCAGCCCGATTACCTGCTCAAGGTGCGCGGCATGTCCATGCGCGATATCGGCATCATCGATGGCGATCTGTTGGCGGTCAAATCCACCCGCGAGGCCCGCAACGGCCAGATCATCGTGGCCCGCCTGGGCGATGATGTCACCGTCAAACGCCTGCAGCGCACCAAGGACGGCATCGAGCTGCTGGCCGAAAACCCGGATTACCTGCCCATCATCGTGCAGCCCGGCGAACCCTTCGAGATCGAAGGCATCGCCGTGGGCCTGATTCGCAACACGATGCTGAACTAGGCCCAGCGCCTTACCTCTCTCTGCGCAACCCCAGGTAGCGGGCGTTGTGGGCACCCGGCCCACAACCCTGAGGGATGCGCTCGCCTAGCGCAATCCTGCTGTTACCCGTATACCAAGGAGTCTCCTATGCTCGTAGCAGAAGCATTGCGCGCGCTTGCGCCCTTTTCCCTCGTCGCTGGCCTGCCCTGGTTCCAGTCCATCAAGCATGCCGCCGTGCGTGGCAGCCGTCGGCGCCAGCCGGGCCCAGCCTCCGCCAATGACGGCCAGCTTGCCGCCCGGGTGCACTGCTTTGCGGCAGCTTCCTCTGTCGCCGCACAGCGCGGTGCTGCGCAGCAACTGAGCCTGTTGGACGGCCCTGCGGACAACCCGGCCGCATCTGCAGCCAGCGATGGCGCTGACGAGCCTCCGGTGCAGCGGCCCATCGACCGCATCCGCCTGCCCCGCAAACCTGCTGCGCGCCGTCGCCTCTCTGTAGCGGCCCAGTCCCAGGCCCGCCCCTTTCTGTCGGTACAGCGCTGCAGCGCCCAGGCGGCCAATGATGCCGCTGTCAAAATGTACTGGGCCCAGCCTGCCAGCCTGCACCGCCAAAAAGGTATGCGCTGGGCCATGTCCGGCAGCATGGCCGACATCTGCGCCGAGCTGGAACGCCTGGAGCGGCTGGAGCACCTGCACGCGGTGTAAACCACTGAAGGTGGCCGCTACAAGCGTGCTGCTGATTGCAGGTGCAAGTAGCAGGTGCAACTAGCAGCTACGAGTAGCAGGCACAAGTAGCAGGTAGCGGCATGCGGTATGCAGCGGCAGGGCCGGCGCTGGCCTGTACCGGCCAGCCTGCCGCTCACACTGGTACACACACCCGGGAGCGAACGCCCAGGGTCTGCGGGCCCCCAGCCTTCCACTGCGAATTTCCGGTTGCCAGGCTGCCACTGCCTGGCCCGCTGGCCATCAACGCGCGGCGGTCAGGGCGCCTTGGGCCTGGCGCTTGAACGGTTCCAGCTGCGCTCGCAACACGTCACGCGCGGCATCCACCGCGGTGGCCACCGCATCGGGCCCAAACACCAGGCCCTGCAGCAAGACAAAATGCACATTGCGAATGCCGATGGAGGCCAGCGCGTAGCGCAGGTACGGCGTCAGGAAATCTTCCTGCCTCGCGCGGGGGCCCGTGTGGAAGCCACCTGAGCTCACCAGCACCAAGGTCGGCCGGTCTTTTATCAGGCCGATCTTGCCTTCAGGGGTGGATTCAAAACTGCGGTGGATGCGGATCACATGGTCCAGCCAGAGCTTGAGCGTGGCCGGAATCGCAAAGTTGTGCATGGGGGTCACGATCAGCAGCAGCTCACTGGCTTCCAGCTCGCTGATCAGCGTCTCCGACCAGGCCAGTGCCGGTGCCTCCGCACTTGCGCCGGAGGTCACGGCCAGCACATAGTCCCGGCCGATCGGCGGTATCGGGCTGGCCAGCAGATCGCGCTCCACCAGCTGCTGTTGCGAAAGGCCCAACTCGGCCAGCATCTCTGCAGCCAGTTGGTAGCCATGGCTGGCCTGGCCATGGGGGCCGCTGTTCAATAGCAAAGTACGTGTCATACGAATTCCAATCATCAAGAAATAGTCAGGCCGAATTTTCAGACTTCGGGGCCCATTCAAATACGGGTTGCCACGAGCGATCCACGCGCCGTACGCCATCCATCGCAACTAGGGACCCTCTGCAAAACTCCCTGCCGTGGTCTGAACGCGGGCTCGGGCGATCCGCTGCGTTGTCTTCCTTGTCAATAGCTACGGCTATTGACTGCAAAAGACGCCTTGCGTCTCATCCCGATCCGCATCCATCCCGCTTGGCGAGGGTTATGCAGAGGATCCCTAGGCCTTGCTTTGGCTTTGCAGCAGCCCAGATTTGCAGACCCAGGCTGCCAAGGTGGTGCTTCCCAGCCGCGCCGGCCCTGCGGGCAACAGGCAGCCATCTTCCAAACGCAGGCCGTGGTAGAGCGCATCCCCATCGGGCACCACGCTGCGGGGGTCACCCCGCAAATGCAAGTACTGCTGCATCCAGTCGGCCATACCCATGCGCTGCGGGCCGGCGGCATCCATGCAAGCGCCCAATGGCTGCGCCAACGCGGCATCGGCCATGACCATCGCCAGATCCTCCGCCGCCATCGCTTGCACTGCTGCCACTGGCACATGCAGCACCACACCGGCGGGGCTGCATTGCGCCCAGCGCGCCAGGCATTCATACAGCGGCGCCGCACGCACGATGGTGTAGGCCGTGCTGCCGGCCTGAACCATGCACTCTTGCACCGCCTTGGCGCGGTAGTAGGCGCTGCCCTGCATGCGCAATAAGCCCAGGGCCGACAGCGCAATATGGTGCGCTACGCCCGCAGCCGCCATGGCGGCGTTCAAACGGCAAGCGCTGGCCTCGAAAGCACCCAATGCCCCTGCTGCCTGCGGCGACGGGGGCTCGCGCACATCGATCAGCACCTCCACCCCGCGCAGCGCCGCAGCCAGCCTTGGGTCGGCATCGGCATCAATGCTTGCGCCTGGCGATGCGGTGACCACCGGGTAGCCCAGCTGCCGCAGGTTGCTGGCAACTTTGGCTCCCAGCAAGCTACAAGCGCCGAGGACCAGGATTTTCATAGACTGCGTTGCGGTGCGCCGGTGCGTGCTTGCTTAAACAGGCATCTTGCGAAAGGCGATGGCAAAGCGGTTCCAGCTGTTGATCGAGGTGACCACGGCGGTCAGCTCCATCAGCTCGGCATCGGTGAAGTGCGGGCGCACGGCTTCCCATACGGCATCGGGCACATGGTTTTGCGAGACCAGGGTGAGCGATTCGGTCCACTCCAGGGCTGCGCGCTCGCGTGCGCTGAAAAACGGCGTCTCGCGCCAGGCGGCCACGGTGGCCAGGCGGCGGCTGGATTCACCTGCCTTGCTGGCGTCAGTCACGTGCATGTCCAGGCAAAAGGCGCAGCCGTTGATCTGGGAGGCGCGCAGGCGCACCAGCTCCTTGAGCAGAATGTCCAGGCTGCCTTTGGCAATCTGGTTTTCCACCCCCATCAAGGCCTTCATGATGGCGGGGTCAGCGGTGTAGAAGTCGAGTCGGGTTTGCATATCAATCTCCATCAGAGGGGGTGCGTCGGCGAAAGTCCGTTGCTGATCGCCAGTATGCAAGCCTCTTGGCCAAGCCAAAAGAGCCAAGAAATGCAAAAATGACTAGGCCATGATTTCTGACACCTCCCACACCGATCCCCTGCAAACGCTGCAATTGCCGGTGGACCGCAGCTTGCAGCAGCCCATGTACCTGCAGATCTGCCAGCGCTTCAAAACCGCCATTGCACAGGGCCATTTGCGTGCCGGCGACCGGGTGCCTGCCGCCCGCGCCCTGGCCACTGCACTGAACCTGGCACGGGGCACGGTCGATCTGGCCTACCGCATCCTGGCCGATGAAGGCTATTTTTTGGTGCGCGGCGCAGCCGGTACCGTCGTGTCGCCTAGCTTGCCCCAGGCAGCGCTGGTGCCCCCGCCGCAGGCCTTGGCCAGGCCGCCGGCGGCCGATATCGTCGACCATGACGGCCTGCACCCAAGACCCTTGCAACTGGGTCTGCCGGCGCTCGATGCGTTTCCGCGCAAGGTCTGGAACCGGCTGGTCACCCATCGCCTGCGCAGCAGCGAGCCCTACCGCCTGGCCTACCCCAACCCGCAGGGCGATGAGGAACTGCGCCAGCGCATTGCCGCATACCTGGCAGTCTCACGCGGCGTCACCTGCGTGCCCGAGCAGGTTTTTATCACCACCGGCCTGCGCAATACCCTGGAGCTAAGCCTGCGCAGCCTCGCCAGCCCCAGCGATGCCTTCTGGTTCGAGGACCCGGGCTACATCCTGGCGCGCCCGTTTTTGCAAAATGCGGCCGTGCAGATCGTGCCGGTGCCAGTTGATGCGCAAGGCCTGCAGGTCGATGCGGGTCGTCAGCTCAGTCCCTACGCCAAATTTGCGATGGTGACGCCCTCGCACCAAAGCCCGCTGGGAGTGACCTTGTCGCTGGAGCGGCGCATGGCGCTGCTCGACTGGGCGAGCGAGGCCGGCAGCTGGATCATCGAAGACGACTACGACAGCGAGTTCCGCTACCAGGGCCGGCCGCTGCCCGCCCTCAAAAGCCTGGACCGCCGCGACCGCGTCATTTATGCCGGCACCTTCAGCAAGGTGCTGTTTCCCGGCCTGCGCCTGGCCTATACCGTCGTGCCGCTGGAGGTGGTGCCACGCTTTCAGGCTGTCAGCTCCAACCTCAATGCGGGCTGCCCCTATCTGCTGCAGGCCAGCGTGGCCGACTTCATGGCCCAGGGCCATTTTGCCCGCCACCTCAAGAAAATGCGCCTGCTCTATGCCGAGCGCCGCGCCATGGCGCAGCGCAGCTTTCAAAGCGTGCTGGGGGATCGCCTGCGCATTGACTTGCAGCCCGGCGGCCTGCATCTGCTTGGCCAAATCGGCGACGGCGACAACGACAGCCTGGTGGCCCAGCGCGCCCGCGTGCAGGGCCTGGCCACGCACCCGCTCTCGCGCTGGTACATCGATGCCGCACCCCGCCAGGGCCTGCTGATGGGTTTTGCCAATATCACCAGCGAGGCGCAGGCGCTGCAGCTGGCCGCCCAGATCCAGCAGGCCTTTGGCTAGGACACTGGGCGGAGCCGCTTAGCCCTTGAACTCGGGCGTGCGCTTGTCCAGGAATGCACTCACCGCTTCGCGGTGATCGGCCGTCTGGTGGGCCAGCGCCTGGTAGGCGGCTGACAGCTCCAGCAACGATGCCAAGCTCTGGTGCATGCCCTCGCGCATCAGCTTCTTGGTCATGCGGGTGACCTGGGGCGGGTTGGCCGCAATCTCATTGGCCAGCGCGTTCGCGGCGCCCAGCAATTCCTCAGGCGGCACCACTTGCGATACCAGACCCCACTGCAAGGCCGTGGCCGCATCGATCATGCGGCCGGTCAGCGACAGCTCGGCCGCGCGTGCCATACCAATCACCCGAGGCAGCAGCCAGGCACCGCCGTCGCCAGGGATGATGCCCATCTTCACAAAGCTCTCGGCAAAACGGGCCTTGTCCGAGGCCACGCGCAAGTCGCACATGCAGGCCAGGTCCAGGCCCGCGCCCACCGCTGCGCCATTGATGGCGGCAATGGTAGGTACCTCCAGGTTGAACAGGGCCAGCGGCAGGCGCTGAATACCCCTGCGGTAGTCGTCGCGGATACGCATGCCATCGACCTCGCCAAAGGACTGCTGCTGCATGGTCTTGATATCACCTCCCGAGGAGAACGCCGGGCCTTCGCCCGTCAGGATGACCGCACGCACGCTGCTGTCAGCCGCAATGGTCTCGCAGGCGGCCAGAATCTCGGCCACCGCCGTGTTGCCCGTCAGCGGATTGCGGCGCTCGGGCTGGCTCATCGTCAAGGTCACAACATGGCCTTGCTGTTCGTACTTCAAAAATGCAGTCATGGATGGGGCTCCTGGTTCCGGGTAGGTCTGGGGTGTGCGATATGGCTGCCAAGCATACGGGTAAAGGCCACATCTGCTTGCATATCAGCTGAGAGCAATTTGGTATTGGACGCTGCCTGAAAACGGCCCTAGCCTGCATGGATGCGGGGGCAGGCAGCGCCCTACATGCCCATAACGATATGCTGCCTAGGAGACACTTCATGGACCCAACCAGACGCCAGTTCAGCCACCGGCTTGTGCAACTGGGCGCCGCCGCCAGCCTGGCCAGCCCCTGGCTGGCGCGCGCCGCCGATGCCCCCCTGCGTTGGGTGGTGCCCTACCCCGCAGGGGGCGCTGCCGATCAGATCACCCGCATCGTGGCCCATGACGTGGCGCAGGCCGGCGGCCAGCCCATCATCATTGAGAACAAGGCCGGCGCGGCAGGCATGATTGCTGCCGAAACCGTGCTGCGCGCGCCAGCCGATGGACTGGCGTTTTTTGTCGGCTCCAATGCGCCCCTGGTCATCAACAGCGCCATCTACGCCAAGATGAACTACGACCCCGCCAAGGACTTTGTGCCCGTGGCAGGCCTGGGCAAAGCACCCTTGCTGCTGGTCACCCGCAAGGACCTGGGTGCCAGCGATCTGCGTGCGCTGATTGCGCTGGCCCAGCAAGCCCAGCGCCAGGGCAAGACGCTCAGCATGGGCTCGGCCAGCAGCGGCAACATCACCCACCTGGCGGGCGAATATGCCAGCGAGCGCATGGGCTTCCAAGCCACCCACGTGCCGTTCTCCGGCAGTGCGCCAGCCATCACCAGCATGATGGGCGGCAATGTAGACATCATGTTTGATGCCCTGCCTTCGTGCATGCAACAAGCCATTGGCGGGCGCATTGTGCCGCTGGCCATTTTGGACAAGCAGCGCTTTGCACCGCTGGCCCAGGTGCCTACCCTGGCCGAGCTGGGCTTTGGCAATACCGAGGCCAGCGCCTGGTTTGGCCTGGTGGCCCGCAGCGGCACCCCAGCCGAGGCGATTGCGCGCATGAACCAGGCCGTCAACCAGTCACTGGCCAAGCCCGATGTGCAAGAGCGCTTGCGTCGCATAGGTGCGCAACCCATCGCGGCAAGCACCGCAGAATGGGGACAGTTCGTCGCGTCCGAGCGCGAACGCTGGATACCGGTAGCCCAGAAGCTGGGGATCCGCGCTGAATAGCCGCAGCCCTTGCCCGACTCCGCCGCTTTATTTTTAAACTGATTGCTATGACCGCCCTCACCCTGAGCATGCACGGCGCCACCGCCGTGTTGACCATGAACCGCCCCCAGGCCCGCAACGCGCTCGATGAGCAGATGCGCGAGGATTTCACACGCCTGATTCCCCAGGTGCGCGATGACCGCGCCATCAAAGCCGTGGTGCTGACCGGCGCCGGCGGCCACTTCTGCGCCGGGGGCGATATCAAGAGCATGCAGGCCACTGTTGCCGGCAAGCAAGATGTGTTTGACAGCCGCAACCGCATGCTGGGCCTGCACCGCTGGTTTGATGAGCTGCTGGACATGGAAAAGCCCGTCATCAGCGCCGTGCAGGGCAGCGCCTTTGGTGCCGGCCTGTCGCTGGCCTTGGCCGGCGATTTTGTGCTGGCTGCGCCGTCGGCCAAGTTCTGCTGCGTGTTCGCCAAGATCGGCTTTGTGCCCGATCTGGCCGGCATGTATTTGCTGCCCCGCCTGGTGGGCTTGCAAACGGCCAAGGAGCTGGCCTTTACCGCCCGCGTGGTGGCCGCCGACGAGGCCCAGCAACTGGGCATGGTCTACAAGCTGACCAGCGAAGACGTGCTGGCCGAGGCGCTGGCCTTTGCCGAGCGCTTTGCCAGCGCCCCGACCGAAGCCATTGGCTACACCAAGCGCGTGATGAACCGCGCCTTTGAGACCCAGCGCGCCGAGGTCTACCAGCAAGAAGCGCTGGCCCAGACCCTGTGCCGCGAAAGCGCCTTCCACCAAGAGGCGATTGCCCGCTTTGTGGGCAAGCAGCCACCGCTGTACCAGTGGCAGGACTGAGCGCAGTCTGACGCCGCACCAGCAAACAGCCAAGGCGTTGCTGGCGGGTAATTCGCTTCAGTACTTCACATTCACAATCGTCGCCTGCAGCAGCGCCACCACCTTCGGTGGCACTGCCGCATCCGCGCCATAGGCCAGCACCTCGCCGCTGCACACCGTCAGCAGCTTGCCGGCATTGACGACCTTGCCAATGGCCACAAAGCGCTCGCCAATGGCCGGGCGCATCAGGTTGATCTTGAACTCGGCCGTCACCACCTCATAGCCCTCGGCTGCCACCGTCAGCGCCGCATAGCCGGCAGCGCTGTCGACCACGCTGCTCACCGCGCCGGCATGCAAAAAACCATGCTGTTGGGACAGCGACTTTTGAAAAGGCAGTGCAATCTGCACCTCGCCCGGTGCCACCGACAGCAGGCTGGCGCCCAAAGTCTGCATCAAGCCCTGGGCATTAAAGCTGGCAGCGATGCGCTCAAACAGATCGTTCATGGTCGTATGCCTCAGGGGCTTGGCTTTTGGGGAATGGGCCAATCTAGCACGCAGCGCCGCCCAAAACCTGAGCGCGCGTCCTGCACATGACAGCGGCCTTTGCCGCTATGCTGGCGGCCATGGAGTGCCCGCAACTGCTCATCGTCTATCACAGCCACACGGATGGCAGCCGCCAGATGGCTGAGGCCGCGCGCGCTGGTGCCGCCAGCCAGGCGGGCGTGGACGTACGCCTGCTGCGCGCGCCCGATGCCGGGCCTGCCGACGTGCTGGCCGCCAGCGCCTACCTGTTTGCCTGCCCCGAAAACCTGGCGGCCATGAGCGGGCTGATGAAGGACTTTTTTGACCGCTGCTACTACCCGGCGCTCGACCGCATCCAGGGCCGCCCCTATGCCAGCCTGGTCTGCGCCGGCAGCGATGGCAGCAACGCCGCGCGCCAGATGGCCCGCATTGCGACGGGCTGGCGGCTCAAAGCCATCGCCGAGCCGCTCATTGTCTGCACCCACGCCCAAACGCCTGAGGCCATTGCCGCGACCAAAAAGATTGGGGCGGACGACTTGCAGCGCTGCCATGCGCTGGGCGAAGCCCTGGCCGCTGGTTTGGCTATGGGTATTTTCTAAGGCAGACAAGTATCCCGCGCCAAGGGCGGGTTGCCGCTTACCATAGCGCACCCCCACACCACAACATGGCTCCCCCGATGCTCTACATCATTCTCAAAACCGTGCACCTGCTCGCCATCATCGTCTGGCTGGGCGGCATGGCCTTTGCGCATTTCTTTCTGCGCCCTGCGCTGCAGCAGCTCGAACCACCCCAGCGCCTGGTGCTGATGCGCGATGTGCTGGGGCGCTTTTTTGCCGTGGTGCTGGTCATCATCGCTGCCGTGCTGCTGTCGGGCATCGGCATGATGGGCCTGGTCCACCAGATGGCCGCGCAGGCGGGGGCCAAGTTCAGCATGCCCGTGTCCTGGATGGTGATGGCCGTGTTGGGCCTGGCGATGATGGCCGTGTTTGGCCATATCCGCTTTGCGCTGTTCAAGCGGCTGGACCGCGCCGTCAATGCCAAGGACTGGCCCGCAGGCGGCAAGGCCCTGGGCCAGATTCGCCAGCTGGTGGCGCTGAACCTGGCATTGGGAACGGTGATCGTGCTTTTTCTGCGCGTCCCGCTCTGAACGTTCCAGTCCACAGCGCCGCTACCGGCTCCTGCACGGCAGCGGCGCGGGCCCGCATCAGAACTTCATGTCCCCCCGCAGCCACAGGGTGCGACCCGGCTCATGGATGCGCACCCCACCGGGGAAGCCAAAGCCGGCATTGCCCGCCAGGTTCAGGTGCTCGGCATAGGTCTTGTTGAAGACGTTGTCGATGCCAGCAGTCAGGCGCAGCTGCTCGCTGATCTTGTAGCCGGCATTGAGCGACAGCACACCAAAGCCCGCGCTTGCCCCCAGATCCTGGCCCACGACATTGCCCTGGCCTATGGCATAGCGGTGCTGGGCGGCGACCAGGCGCCACAGCGCGCCGGCGCTCCAGGGGCCTTGCCGGTAGTCCAGGCCCAGCTTGGCTTCGAGCGGCGGCACCTGCGGCAGTGGCTTGCCATCGCTGCGGTTGCGCGCCCAGCTGTAGGCCAAGGTGGCCTGGGCGGTCAAGCCGGTGGCCACTTGATAACTGCCACCCAACTCTGCACCAGCAGTGCGCGCCTGCACATTGCGCACGTTGGAGGCCATGCCGGCGTAGTCAAACAGCAGGTAGTCCTGCACCTGGCCGACATAGGCGGAGGTCCACAGCTGCCAGTCCGCGCCCTTCCAGCTGGCACCCACATCGAGCTGGGTGGTTTTCTCGGGCTGCAGGCGGTTAAAGGCATCGCCTTGGTCTGCCGCGCTGTTGCTGGGCGATATCAGCTCCCAGTAATCCGGAAAACGCTGCACATGGCCAAGGCCGGCATACACGGTGCTGCCATCGGCGCGGGCGCGCTCCCAGCGCAGAAAACCACTGGGCAAGGCACGGCGCTCACGGTGGTTGCGCGCGGTGGCGGGCATGCCGCCATCCATAGCGCCCATGGCCTGCATGCCCGCCATGCCACCCATATCGCCCATCCCATCCATGCCGCCCATACCACCCATACCGCTTTTGCTGGGGTAGCGCCAGGCCTGGGCGCGGTCCAGCCGCAGGCCGGCCACCAGCTTGTCTTCACTACCCAAATGCTGCGTGGCCTGCGCAAACAAGCCCTGGTTGCTGAACTTGGCATCCCGCGCCCAGTCCTTGCTGCGGTAGGACTGCATGGGCGTGCCCGATCGGCTGTCGTGCGGGCTGTCCATCGCATCCACGCCCAGCACCGCTTCGGTATGCGGGCCCAGCTGCCAGGTGCTTGCCACCCGCATGCCGGTGGTGGTGCGCCGCACATTGGCGGCCATGGGCATGGACATGCCCCCTTCCGGCACAAAGGGGCGCAGGCTGAAGTTGTCCATCACATGGTCGGCGCGGTTGTAGTACAGCTGCGCTTCGAGCTTGGTCCAGCGCTCGCTCAGGTTCTTTTTTTCCAGCCGCAGGCCATAGCTTTCGCGTTTGAACTGGGTCCCGTCCATGCCGCGCCCGCCGTAGCGCGCCTCGCCGTCGCCCTGGCCGGCACTCAGCTCCAGCCAGGTGTTGGCATCGGGCGTCCAGCCAAAGGCCACATCGGTGTTCCATTTGTCCCAGTGCGAAGGCACGCGCTGGCCATCGCCATCGCGGTAGTCCTTGCTTTGCGAGTGGTTGGCGGTCAGGCGCAGGTAATACTCAGCGTTGCCAGCCAGCAGGTCGATGTTCTGGTCACTGCGCGCTGCTGTGCCGCCTTGCAAACTGGCAGATAGGCGTACCTGGCCGCTGTCCAGCGCCGGCCGCTCACGGTCAAAACGCACCACGCCAGCCGATGCACCCGGCCCCCAGATCACCGTCTGCGGGCCCTTGACCACCGTCAGCACATCGTAGGTCTCCGGCGAGATATAGGAACTGGGCGAATCCATGCGCGCCGGGCATGCGCCCAACAAGGTTTGGCCGTTGCTGAGGATCGGCAGGCGCGAACCAAACTGGCCCCGGAACACCGGGTCGCTGTTGGAACCGCCACTGCGGATCGCCGAAAAGCCCGGAATGCTTTTGAGGTAGTCGGCCGCGTCACTCGCCGGCACCGGTTGGCGCGGCTGCTTGGGATCGGCCACCACCTGCAATGGCGAATGCTCATGCACGGCCGTCACCACGGTTTCTTGCAAGCTGATTTCCGCAGGGGTGTAGGGGGGCATATCCGAAGCGCTTGGTGTTTGCGCCCAGGCCGAGGTGGTGGCCAGTACCAGGACGGAGAGCGCCGCCTGCGGTCGCTGTCGCCGGGCACGCGGCACGGCAGGCAGGCGCAACGCAGGCGCTGCCGCTAAGAAGGAAGAAGTCATCAATGTCTCTCGCAGCAAGCCCCGCATCGTGCGGCGGCTTGCGCTTAAAAGAGGCGGCACAGCGCGGCATGCATCGCAGCGGCGCTTGCACCAAGGCGGGCACCCGCAGCCATGCCCCAGCCCCTGAGCCACACAAGGCAGCCAAGCAAGGCGTGAGAAGGCAAAAACTACCAGGCCCATGGGCCGCAGGCGATGCACGGCCGCCCTCAGCGCATCAACGTGCGCGGGGAGTGGCAAGCAGGATCACTGCGGCAAGATTGCGCTAGGCAAGCTGTGGTGGGCCGCGCGCGGGCAGCGGCGCGCCCGGCGCTTGGGGGGTGTGCGCAGCCTGCGCCTGCCACTGCTGGCGGAAGGCGGGCGCCGCAGGCCGGTGCACATCGGCGGCAAACGCCTGGGGCAGCGCCATCGCAATACACAGCACGCAATCCGCACCGTGTGCCGCATGGCCGGCATGGCTGTCACTGCCCTCGGGAGCAAGATCGTCCGAGGTTGCATGGTCCGCATGGGCCAGTGCCAGATCCAGCGCTGGGGCATTGACGCTGCAGACATCGGCCGCCAGTGCGGCCGCAATGGGCTGGGCCAGCACCCGTACCTGCACGCCTGCCAGCGATGCCACCAGCAGCAGCAACGCAAAAACCGCCGTGATCAGGGCGGAAAAGCGGGGGCGGCTGCGCAGGCGTTGGAGCATGGTGAGGCAGAAGTGTAGGTGAGTTCCTGCTGAGTAGCTGAAGAATCTATTAGATGATTAGCTCAATCAAAAACGGGCCGGGTTGCGCAAAGCTGGCTTTCATCAGGCTGGCGCACTGCTCCAGGCTGGTGGCCCGGGCGGCCTCCACGCCCATGCCCTCTGCCAGCTTGACCCAGTCGATCGATGGGTTGCCCAGGTCCAGCATCTGCATGGCAGTGGCACCTGGGGTGGCGCCCACGCCCTTGTACTCGCCAATCAGGATGTTGTAGCGGCTGTTGTTCAGCACGATGGTGGTGACGGGCAGCTGCTCGCGCGCCTGCGTCCACAGCGATTGCAGCGAATACATGGCAGAGCCATCGGCCTGCAGGTTGATCACCCGGCGCTGTTTGCCCGCGCCAATGGCCGCGCCTGTCGCGACCGGCATGCCATCCCCAATGGCGCCGCCGGCCAGGTGCAACCAGTCATGGGCCGGCGCCGCATGGGTGTGCGGGTAAAAGCCCCGGCCGTAGGAGATGCTCTCGTCCGAGATGATGGCCCCCTCGGGCATCAGCGCCGCCACCGTGCGGGCCAGGCCCTCGGGCGTGGGCGCACCGGTCGCAGCTTCTGGCCGGGGGCCTGCATCGGGGATGGCCGCCTGCGGTGCCTGCAGCGCATCCACCAGCGCTTGCAGGGCGGCCAGCGGCTCTTGCTCGGGGCGTGTCAACACATGCAACTGGGCGCTGGCCGGGTACTGGGTGGAGGGCATGCCGGGGTAGGCAAAAAAGCCCACCGGCGGCTTGGCCCCCACCAGGATGATGTGCTCAAACCGGGCCAGGGTTTTGATGGCGGCCTCCATGCCATAGGGCACGCGCTCCAGCGCCATGCGGCCCCTGCCGCGCTGCAGGTGCGAGGCGCCGTACTCCGCCAGCACCGCAGCCCCGCTGGCCTGCGCCAGCCGCCACACCAGCGCCTGCGCTGGCGCAAACACCGCTGCGCCGGACAGCAGGATCAAGGCCTTGCCGCCCGCCTGGCGCAGCACCTTTGCCACTTCATCAATGGCATGGCCATCCACTGCGGGCGGCGCAGGCACGGGCAGCGGCTGCGCCACCACGCCGCCCTCGTCCCAAGAGACATTGGCCGGCAAAATCAGGCTGGCAATCTGGCCGGGAAAGGTCGATGCCGCGCGCACCGCCATGGCTGCATCCTCGCCCAGCTCAGCGCTGTGGGTGCTGGTATGCACCCAGCCTGAGACGGTGCGGGCCAGGCCGTCGGTGTCGGCCGTCAGCGGTGCATCAAAAGGGCGGTGGTAGGTGGCCTGGTCGCCCACAATGTTGACGATGCCGCTGCGTGCGCGGCGGGCATTGTGCAAATTGGCCAGGCCATTGGCGAGGCCCGGGCCGCAGTGCAGCAAGGTACAGGCGGGCTTGCGTGCCAGGCGGTAATAGCCATCGGCCATGCCGGTCACCACGTTCTCCTGCAGGCCCAGCACGCAGTGCATGCCCGGGATTTGGTCCAAAGCTGCTACAAAGTGCATCTCGCTGGTGCCGGGGTTGGCAAAGCAGGTATCCACACCTGCTGCCAGCAAAGTCTTGACCAGACTGTGTGCGCCGTTCATCTCGAATTCCTTATGGGGTTGCGTTTCACTGCGCGACACCATAGCCGCTTCGGCGCAAAAACCGGGTCGCCAACATGAAAGCAGGCCGCCCAGTAGCCGCTTGTCTCGCCCATGGCGCCTGGGGCCTACGCATGCAGCAGCTATGTAGGCTAATTCTCAGAGGCTCTTAAGGCATTGGATGGCGCAGCAAGCGCATGGGCTGCGGCACAGTCGGTAAACACCCAAGCCGCCTGTACGGAAGTCTGTACGGATGGTGGTTTTGGCATTGCGAGTCGGCGGCAAAACGCCCGCGCAATGCCTGTTTCATCCCCTGCATCTGAACACCAAGTGTTACGCCTGCCGCGCCCACTGCGCCTAGGATGGCCGGATGCAAAACCACACCAAGGAAACCCGCATGCACCGTATGTCTCGCCACGCCCTGTTGTCCACCACCCTGGCCTGCGCCGCTTTGGCCGCCCAAGCCCAGAACAACCCAGGCACGGCCACCGCGCCCGCTGCAGCCCCCGCGCCCAGCGCGGAAGCCGCCCCCCAGGCACCAGCGCCCAACCCGGCCGCTGAAAAAGCCCTGGCCCAGCGCTTCCAGGCACTGCTGGCCGCCTTTGAAGGCAAGGCCGCTGTACCCGATTCCAAGACATTCACCGAAGACTTCAACAAGCAAGTCACGGCCGACCAGATGAAGCAGGTGTTCAACGATGTGCACCAAAGCGTGGGCAGCTGCAAGGTGGGCGCGCAGATGACCAGCCCCACGCCCTACATCACCAGCTATCTGCTGCAGTGTGACAAGGCCTATGTGCCGATGGACATCGGCATCGAGGAAAAGGCGCCCTACCGCGTCCACAGCCTGCTGATCCGCCCGGGTTACTGGAAGAAGTAAGCACCTGTATACGTCTTCCGCACAAACGTTTCGACAAAATAGATGATCGAAACGTCTGTCACAACCCATACTTATTAGTGTTTCCCTGGATAGGGCGTAAAAATTGACGCTTCAACGTCGATTTTTGCGCCGGGCGGCCGTTTAGGCTGGTGATAATGCGCACAAGCTCGCCGCTTTGCCTCAAAGCACGGCACCGAGCTGTCGCCGGGTCGCCACAAGCTGTTTTAGACCCCGACGGCGGGCAGCAAAAGCACTAGCATGCTAGCCACCTTATCAACATTAGGATCCGAGGATTCACTATGCGTAAAACCTTGATCGCATTGGCTGTGGCCGCTATCGCTGCCCCCGCATTTGCTGCAGACCTGAAAGTAGCGGTCGACCCGACCTACGAACCGTTTACCTACAAAACGCCTCAGGGCGAAGTCACCGGTTTTGATGTGGACATCGCCAAGGCGGTGTGCGAGCAGATCAAACGCAAGTGCGTGTTTGTCGAACAGGTCTGGGACAGCATGATCCCCGGCCTGCAGGCCAAAAAGTATGACGTGATCGTCAGCTCCATGTCGATGACCGACGAGCGCCGCCGCGTGGTGGATTTCAGCGACCGCTACTACAAGACCCCCAGCGCCGTGGTGCTGAAGAAGAGCGTGGAATACAAGGGCCCCGCTTCTGCCAAGGGCCTGAAGATTGGCGTGCTCAAGGGCTCCACCCAAGAGAAGTGGGCCAACGGCGAGCTCAAGCCCGCAGGCGCCACCATCGTGCCTTACGAAGCCCAGGACCAGGTCTACCTGGATGTGAAATCCGGCCGTCTGGATGGCACCGTGGCCGACAAGGTCGAAGTCAATGGCGGCTTCCTGCGCAAGCCCGAAGGTGCGGACTATGGCTACAAGGGCCCTGACCAGTACGAGACCAAGTACTACGGTGACGGAATCGGCATTGCGCTGCGCAAAAACCAGGGCGACCTGAAAAAGCAGATCAACGAAGCGATCAAGACCATCCGCAGCAATGGCACCTATGCCACCATTGCCAAGAAGTACTTCGACTTCGATCCCTACGGCAATTGATCGTTGCAAGGCGCTGTGGCACCCAAGCTGCCGCAGCGTTTTTGATCAGGGCTAACACCAAGCGGCGCGCTGCTCCAGAGTCTTCATACTGGAACGCGCCGCAATTGCTTGGTGCAAAGCCCTATTTGCAAGCGCCCTCAGAGGCATACACCAGGCCATCCACGCGCCCGATAGCACACAGCGATTGCGGCGCCTAAGGCCAAAAACTATGAGTGATTACTTTCAATCGATCCTGATGGGCTCGCTGCTGACGGTGGCGGTCTCGCTGGCATCGGCCGCCATCGCCACCGTGCTGGGGCTGCTGGGCGCCAGCGCCAAGCTCTCGGGGCGCCGCCCGCTGGTGGTGCTGGCAACGGTCTATACCTCGGTCGTGCGCGGCATCCCCGAGCTGGTGATGATGCTGCTGATCTTTTACGGCGGCGCCATCGGCCTCAATACCTTGCTCGAAAAAATGGGCAGCGAAAGCTCGGTCGACCTCAACCCCTTTGTCGCCGGCTCCTTCACCATTGGCTTTATCTACGGCGCCTACATGACCGAGACCTTCCGGGGCGCGATCCTGGCCATCCCCAAGGGGCAGATGGAAGCGGCCTGGGCTTTTGGCATGAGCCCGCTCAAGACCTTTTTCCGCATCACCCTGCCGCAGATGGTGCGCTATGCGCTGCCCGGCTTTACCAATAACTGGCTGGTGCTGATCAAGGCCACCGCGCTGGTCAGCCTGATCGGCCTGCAAGACATGACCTACCTGGCCAAACAGGCCAGCGCGGCGGCGCGCGAGCCCTTCATCTTCTTCTTGTTCACCGCTGCCTTGTACCTCGTCTACACATCGGTCTCTCTGTGGGCGCTGGGCCGCCTCAATGCTCGCTACAGCCTGGGAACCGAAAAGGTGCAGCTATGAACTGGGACGTCATTTTTCAGCCCGACACCATTGCACTGTACGGTGAGGGCCTGGTCACCACCCTCAAGCTGCTGCTGTCCAGCCTGTTCATTGGCGCAGTTTTGGCGCTGCTGGGCGCGCTGGCGCTGGTCAGCCGCTCCTGGCTGCTGCGCAAAACCGTGGGGGCCTTCACCTACTTCATGCGCGGCACGCCGCTGCTGATCCAGGTCTACCTGATCTACTACGGCTTCTCCCAGCTCGAATGGGTGCAGGCGCGCTGGGACACGGTCTGGCCTTGGACCTATTTCAAAGAGCCCTTCTTCTGCGCCTTCCTGGCCTTCACCTTGAACACGGCCGCCTACACGGCCGAGATGTTGGCCGGCTCCATCCGCGAAACCTACAAGGGCGAAGTGGAGGCCGCCCGCGCCATGGGCATGAGCCGCTGGCAGCTGATGCGCCGCATCGTCATGCCCAGCGCCATCCGCCGCACCTTGCCCGCCTACAGCAACGAGGTGGTGATGATGCTGCACTCGACCAGCCTGGCCTCCATCGTGCCGTCGCTGGTCGATCTGACCGGCGCGGCCAGCCGGGTGTACTCGGACTACTACCTGCCGTTTGAAGCCTATATCGCGGCGGCGGTGATCTACCTGAGCATCACCTTCATCCTGATTGGCATCTTCCGCCTGGCAGAGCGCCGTTTCCTGGGCTATCTGGCCCCGCGCAAGGCCTAAGACATTTGAGCATCGAGATATGAACGCATCCAACTACAAACTGCAGGCGCTGGACATCCACAAGAGCTATGGCAGCAACCAGGTGCTCAAGGGCGTCTCACTCAACGCCTGCGCTGGCGACGTGATCAGCATCATCGGCAGTTCTGGCTCGGGCAAGAGCACCTTTTTGCGCTGCATCAACCTGCTGGAGCAGCCGCAGCAAGGGCAAATCATCGTGGCTGGCGAAAGCCTGCAGCTGCGTACCGACCGCAACGGCGCGCTGAACGCGGTCGACCCCAAGCAACTCCAACGCCTGCGCAGCAAGCTGGCCATGGTGTTCCAGCACTTCAACCTCTGGGCGCATATGACGGTGATGCAGAACATCATCGAAGTGCCCGTGCATGTGCTGGGCCTGAGCAAGGACGAGGCCGTGGCCCGTGCCCGCAAGTACCTCAAACTGGTGGGCCTGGAGAGCAAGGAAGACAGCTACCCCAACCACATGAGCGGCGGCCAGCAGCAGCGCGTGGCCATTGCCCGCGCACTGGCGGTAGAGCCCGAGGTGATGCTGTTTGACGAGCCCACCTCGGCCCTCGACCCCGAGCTGGTCGGCGAAGTGCTGCGCGTGATGCAGGTGCTGGCCCAGGAAGGCCGCACCATGCTGGTCGTGACCCACGAGATGGGCTTTGCCCGCGAGGTCTCCAACCACGTGATCTTCCTGCACCAGGGCCTGATCGAAGAACAAGGCCCGCCCCGCGAGGTGCTGGCCAACCCCAAGAGCGAGCGCCTGGCGCGCTTCCTCTCGGGCAGCCTCAAGTAAGCAGACTAAGCCGCGTTCTGCCCGCGACAGGATCAGCGCCATCCAAGCGCCGGGTAGGCGCAAAATAGGGCCCGAGGCTGCTGCGCTTGAAGAAGTTCTTGGCAGCGCCAAGCACCCTTCGGGCCACCAGCGCAGATTCGCACCCCCCTCACCGCCACCATGGGCACGCCCAGCTCCCCTCCCCCCGCACCGGATCCCGTAGCAGGCACAAGCGCAGATTTCTCGCTGCGCCGCATTGCCGTGGCGGCCTTTGGCCCCTCGCTGCTTTTTGGCATTGGCGAGGGTGCGGTGCTGCCGGTGATCGTGCTGATGGCGCGCGATCTGGGCGCATCCGTATCTATGGCGGCGCTGGTGGTGGCACTGATCAGCATCGGCTCCTTGCTGAGCAATATTCCGGCCTCGCTGATCACGGCGCGCTGGGGCGAACGCTGGGCGATTGTGGCGGCTGGCCTGTGGAGCGCCCTGGGCATGGCGCTCTGCATGGCCACCGCGCAGCTGTGGCTGTTTGCGCTGGGCTGCCTGATGGTGGGCATGTCGCAGGCGGTTTACAACCTGGCGCGGCAAAGCTATTTGACCGAGGCCGTGCCGGTGTCATTCCGCGCGCGGGCACTGTCCACCTTGGGCGGGGTGATGCGCATCGGCATGTTTATCGGGC
Organism: Comamonas sp. BIGb0152; assembly: GCF_024809975.1. GTDB lineage: Bacteria > Pseudomonadota > Gammaproteobacteria > Burkholderiales > Burkholderiaceae_C > Comamonas. The sequence goes on along the minus strand of NZ_JANUDY010000002.1, from coordinate 157,128 downwards.
CCTTTATCGGCGCCTGGGCCATGCATGCCTGGGGCCTGCATGCCGCATTTGCGGTGGGCATCGTGGGCGTGCTCTGCGCCGCAGCCATTGGCTTGCGCGTGCCCGATCTCGCTGCCCCCACCGGGCTGCCAGGCCAGCCGGTACCGACCGAGGCACCGTCGATCGCCGGCATCCTGCGCGCGCACCACAAGCTGTTTCTCACCCTCGGCCTGGGCGTGTTGCTGGTCAGCGCCGTGCGCGCCTCGCGCCAAGTGGTCATTCCGCTGTGGGCCGACCACCTGGGCCTGGCGCCAGCGGCTGCCTCGCTGGTTTACGGGCTGGCGGGCGCTATCGATATGCTGGTCTTCTACCCCGCAGGCAAGCTGATGGATCTGAAAGGCCGGCGCTGGGTGGCCGTGCCGTCGATGCTGGTGATGGGCGCCGCCATGCTGTTGATGCCCTTGACCAGCACGGTGACCACGCTGCTGCTGGCCGCCATGGCACTGGGCTTTGGCAATGGCATCGGCTCGGGGCTGATCATGACCTTGGGCGCCGACCATGCGCCGCGCCATGCCAGGGCACATTTTCTGGGGCTATGGCGACTGGCGGCCGACCTGGGCTCGTCCCTTGGGCCGGCTCTGCTGTCGTTCCTGGCCGGCAGCCTGTCCCTGGCCAGCGGCATCGCTTGCATCGGCCTGCTGGCCTGGGGCGCAGCCGCTGCACTGGCGCGCTGGATACCGCCTGGCAAACGCTGAGTCTGACGCGCCTACCAAACGACGGGCTCGGGCTCCAGCTGGATTCCAAAGCGCTCGTAAACGCTGGTCTGGATGGCACGCGCCAAGGTGACCACCTCACCACCAGTAACGCTGCCCTCGCCCTCACCCAGGTTGACCAGCACCAGCGCCTGGCGGTCATACACACCGGCCTTGCCAATGCTTTTGCCCCGCCAGCCGCAGGCATCGATCATCCAGCCCGCCGCCAGCTTGATGCTGCCATCCAGCATGGGGTAGTGCACAATTTTGGGTTCGCGCGCGATGATGTCCTCGCACTGGTCGGCCGTAACCTGCGGGTTTTTGAAAAAGCTGCCGGCATTGCCGATCTGCGCCGGGTCGGGCAGCTTGGCGCGGCGAATCTCGACCACCCAGTCAAAGATGTCCTGGGCCGTCGGCTGCGCAATGCCTTTTTCGGCCTGCTTGCGGGCCAGGTCCAGGTAGCCCAGCTCGGGCTTCCAATCCTTGGCCAGGCGCAGGCGCACATGGGTGATGACGGCGCGGCCCGCCAGCCCCATGCCCCGGGGCTCGGCCACGCCGGTGGCGCGGGCGATCATGGTCAGCGGCATGGTTTCGGCCGGCGCATGCTTGAACACCGAATCCCGGTAGCCAAACGCGCATTGCGCCGCCTGCAGGCTGAAATGCTGGCCATTGCTCAGATCCATCGCATCGAGCGAGTCAAAGCGATCTTGCAACTCCACACCATAGGCACCAATGTTCTGTACCGGCGCGGCACCTGCGGTGCCAGGGATCAGCGCCAGGTTCTCCAGCCCCGGGTAGCCCTGGGCCAGGCTCCAGGCCACCACCTCGTGCCAAACCTCGCCGGCACCCACTTCAATGATGTAGTGCTTGTCGGTCTCTTCGACCAGGCGCTTGCCCATGATTTCCATCTTGAAGACGGTGGGCTCGACATCGCCGGTGATGACAATATTGCTGCCACCCCCAAGCACCACCACCTGGCGGCTGGCGCCCAGCGGAGGCTGCGCCAAAAATTCTGGGATATCTTGGGGGGATTGCACGCGCACCAGGTTCATGGCCCGCGCCATGATGCCAAAGGTGTTGTATTGCTGCAGCGGGGCATTTTTCTCGACTAACATCGCTAGATTGTCGCACTTGTCGCGACCCACTCAGGCGCTCAGCCTGGCCTGCAAGGAGAGTATTTATGCCATCGTTTGACACGGTTTGCGAAGCCGACTTCGTCGAGGTGAAAAACGCTGTTGAGAATTCCGCCAAGGAAATTGGCACCCGTTTCGACTTCAAGGGAAGCTCGGCCGGCATCGAGCTCAAGGACAAAGAGATCGTCATGTTCGGCGATGCCGATTTTCAGCTGGTGCAGGTCGAAGACATCCTGCGCAACAAGCTGACCAAGCGCAATGTGGATGTGCGCTTTTTGGACAAGGGCCCCGTGCAGAAGGTCGGCGGCGACAAGGTCAAGCAAGTGATCAAGGTGCGCAACGGCATCGAGCAAGAGCTGGCCAAGAAGATCCAAAAGCTCATCAAGGACAGCAAGATGAAGGTGCAAGCTGCCATCCAGGGCGATGCCGTGCGCGTCACCGGCACCAAGCGCGATGACCTGCAAGCCGCGATGGCGCTGCTGAAAAAAGACGTGACCGACGTGCCGATTTCGTTCAACAATTTCCGCGACTGATCCACCTTCGGTCACAAACAAACAGGCCGCGCTGCAAGCTATGCAGCGCGGCCTGTTTTTATGGCGCCAAGCCGTTTAGAACTGGTAGTTCGCGCTCAGCAAAGCACCACGGGGCGTGCCGGGCATGCTGCTGCTGCGCCAGTATTCCTTGTTGGTCAGGTTGGAGACGGCCAGGGTGACGGTCCACGGCGCTGCGCGCCAGCCCACCAGGCCATCCCAGCGGGTGTAGCCCGGCACGCGCGCGGTGTTGGCGTCATTGGTATAGCGCGCGCTGGTGTGGGTCACACCCAGCTCCGCATACCAGTTGCCCGCAGGCGCATAGCGCAGGAACACATTGCCATTGCGGCGCGCGGTGTTGGCCAGGTAGTTGCCTTCCAGCGCGGGGTTGGACTTGTTCTCGGTGACCTTGGCCGCCATGATGCCGACGCCGCCGCGCACATACCAAAACGGTGCCACACGGCCGGCGGCACTGAACTCAATACCGCGCGAGCGCTCTTTGCCGCGCACCGCCCAGGTGAAGGGGTCGTTGTCCGGATCGGGGCGGTAGCGGATGTTGTAGTGCTCCAGCTGGTAGACGGCCAGCTGCGTCGACAGCGCGCCATCCAGCCAGTCGCTTTTGACACCCATCTCGTACTGCTGCGAATGCTGGGGCTCATCATCGAGCACCGCACCGGCACCCGTATCCACCGACAGCGTGCCCCGGCCGCCATAGGGCGAGAAGCTGCGGCTCCAGGAGGCATACAGGCTGTGATCACGCACCGGCTGCCAGACAATGCCAGCACGGGGGCTGACGGAGTTGCCGTCGGTGCTGCGGCTGGCATTGGTCAGCTGGTTGGTGCTGTTGAAGTCGAAGTTGTCGTAGCGCGCGCCCAGCAGCAGCTTCCACTGGTCGCTGAGGCTGATCAAATCCTGCAGATACAGCGCGCGGGCCGTGCCTTTGTGCAGGTTGTGCTGCGATGGCGCGCCTTGCGGTGGCCGCACGGCATCAAACACCGGGTTGTTCGGGTCGATATAGCCATTGCTGTTGGCGGTGCTGAACAGGCGCGGCGCACGCTCTTCCTCGCTATGCTCCACACCCAGCAGCAGCTCATGGCGCATGCCGGCCAGGTCCAACTTGCCGGTCAGATCCACCGTGTGGGTGGTGGTGCGGTTCTCGGTTTGCTGCCAGGCATAGCTTTGGCGCAGTAGGCCGGGGTTGGCGCACTTGGCACCCGCAGGCGTCAGACCTTGGGGGTTGCAATAGGTGCCGGCAAAGTAGTGGTCAAAATCCTGGCTGGCTTCGCGCTTGCTGGCCACCCAGCGCACACTCCAGGCCGGGTTGAACTCATAGGACAGGTCCGAGCGCAGCACGCGCAGGCGGTCTTCAACAAAATCGCCCGGCTGGGCAAAGCCCTGGCGCAGCGACATGCCCGGCGGCATCTGCTCGTACGTGGGGCCCCGGTCGGGCACACGCCAGACATTGTCATAGGTGTACTGGCCGGTCCAGCGCAGGCCCGTGCGCGTGTCCACCAGAATGCTGGGCGAGACCATCTCGTTGCGGTTGCGGATGCCGCTGCGAAAGCTGTGCGCCTGCTCGCGGTCGGCCGTCAGCCGCACGACCACATTGGGGCTGAGCACCTTGTTGATGTCGATGGTGCCGCCCACGTTCTCCCAGGAGCCGCCTCGCAAGGTCACGCTGCTGACGCCGTCAAAGCGCGCCTGCTTGCTGACCATGTTGACCACACCGCCGCCAGCGCCACGGCCATACAGCACCGAGGCGGGGCCTTTCAGAATCTCGATGCGCTCCACGTTCGCGGTGCTGCGGCGCACCTGGCCGGATTCGCGCACACCATCGCGGTAGATGTCTCCGCTGTCGGCATTGAAGCCCCGAATCATCACGCCCTCGCCGCGCATGTCGTAGCTGGTGTTCACGCCCGGCACGCCATCGAGCATCACCGACAGGTCATTGATGCCATAGCTCTTGTACTTGTTGACCTCCAGGGTGTCGATGGTCTGCGGGATGTCCTTGGGCGCCATATAGGTCTTGGTCGCCGTGGTCACGCCTTCGGGGCGCACATCATCGGGGTCGTAATGGTCGGCAGACACCTGGACCGTTGGCAAGGTGTGCTCTTGCGCGATGGCGGGCACATAGGCCAGCATCAACAGCGCCGCCACCGACAGGCTGGCACGCTCGCCTCTTGTACGCGCGAGGGTCTCGCTGCGAAGGGCTTGGATCATTGAAAACTCCTGAAACAATAATTCCGTTTGGTAAACGGCTTGTAAAAATTGAGTGAGGAATGCTAATGATAACGATTATCAATAGCAATGTATTAACCTTAATCCTGCATTTAGATTTCCAAAAAACAACGATCTAGCCTCTCTGCGAAAAAAATAAATCTCTGCTTCTGGCATCCAAGGCTTGCTTTACGATGTAAAGCAAATGCCCTGCTCCCTGCGGGCGATAGACTCGGCGCTGCACGGTGTTGCTGTGCGCCCGCTGCCCCAGATACCTATGAACTCTCTGTTTTCTCCGCTCAGCCCACGCGCAGGCTGGATGCCGGGCCTGCTGGTGGCTCTGTGCTGCAGCGCTGGCTTTGCAGCCCTTGCACAAGACACGGCCGATGCCCCCCGCTCGGTGGCACTGGCCGGCATTCTGGGCGACAAGGCCTTGCTGGTCATTGATGGCCGGGCGCCCAAGGCCGTGGCAGCCGGTAGCAGCTACCAGCAGGTGCAGGTCATCAGCGTCAAAGATGGGCAGGCGCAGGTACGCATTGCCGGCGTGGCCCATAGCCTGCGCATGGGCGAATCACCCGTCAGCGTCTCCGATGCAGCGCTGCCGGTGAGCAATACCGGGCGCATCGTGCTGTCGGCCGACGCCACCGGCCACTTCATGACCGCCGGCATGATCAATGGCAAGTCCACGCGCTTTATGGTGGATACCGGCGCCACCACCGTCAGCCTGGGGGTGAGCGAGGCCCGCAAACTGGGCATCGACTACAGCAAGGGCCGTGCGGTGCGCATGGGCACGGCCAATGGCGTGGGCCATGGCTGGTACCTCAAGCTCAATAGCGTGCGCATCTCCGATGTGGAGCTGCGCAATGTGGATGCCGTGGTCACCTCGTCCGACATGCCCTTTGTGCTGCTGGGCAATAGCTTTCTCAATGCCTTCGAGATGAAGCGCGCCGGCCCGCAGATGACCTTGGACCGGATCAAATAAAACCCCCGCCTTTGCCGCGCCGCCGCACAAAACAAAAGGGCTGAACCCGCAATGGTGTTCAGCCCTTGTCCCGTCTGCGCGATGGCAGCGCGGTGCATCACTTGCTTTTCTTTTGGCCCAGCTTGGATTCCTTGCCTTCGACCAGGCGCTGGATATTGAGTTTGTGGCGGTAGACCAGCAAGGCTGACATGGCCAACACGGCGATAAAAATCTCGGCATGGAAATCCCAGAGTTCGCCGCCGATGAGGATATAGAACACCGGTGCCAGCACCGCCGCCACCAGCGACGACAGCGATGAATAGCGCCAGATGGCTGCCACAGCCACCCAGGCCAACAAGACCAGCAGCCCCAGCCAGCCGCTAAAGCCCAGCAGCACGCCCAGCGCCGTGGCCACGCCCTTGCCGCCTTCAAACTTGAAGAACACCGGCCACAAATGGCCCAGAAATGCGGCAATGCCCACCAGTGCAATGGTGCCCTCTGCCAGGCCATAGGGTTTGCCAAACCAGGTGACCAAGGCCACCGGCAGCCAGCCCTTGGCGGCATCCAGCAACAAGGTCACTACCGCTGCGGCCTTGCTGCCCGAGCGCAGCACATTGGTAGCGCCCGGGTTTTTGCTGCCATAGGTGCGCGGGTCATTGAGGCCCATGGTTCGGCTGACGATCACCGCAAACGACAGCGACCCGATGAGGTAGGCCAAGATGGTGGCCAAAAAGGAATAAACGGTACTCAAATTGCTCCCCTTGCCTGTGCGCCTGGGCTGCAGGCGTAGGCTGGTATATGTATGACGAATGCAGGCCTCATTCTGCCAGCGCGCACTGCACAGGCTGGGCACCCAATACCTCAACGCAGGCTTTGGGGTCGATCTGCACCAAAAAACCACGCCGCCCGCCATTGATGGCGATGCGCGGCAGCGCCAGAATCGTCTCTTGTATATACACCGGCATGGGCTTGCGCAGGCCAAAGGGCGATGTCCCCCCCACCAGGTAGCCGCTGTGGCGGCTGGCCACCTCGGGCGTGCAAGGCTCCACACTCTTGGCGCCAATCTGGCGCGCCAGGCTCTTGGTCGATACCTTGCAGTCGCCATGCATCAGCACGATCAGCGGCTTGGCATCCTGGTTCTGCATCACCAGGGTCTTGACCACCACATGCTCATCGAGCCCCAGCTGGCGGGCGGACTCTGCTGTGCCGCCGTGCTCCACATAGTCGTAAGGATGCTCGGTAAATGCCACCTTGTGCGCCTTCAAAAACTGGGTGGCAGGCGTTTCGCTGATATGGTTTTTTTTGCTCATCGTTAAAGAGGTGGCCACAGGTACCACACAAAATCTGCCGTTATTGTCTCGAAAAAAATGGGCTGGGCGAGCCGCCAAGCATAGCGGCCTTGGCAACGCCAAAGGCCCTGGTTTGCACCAGGGCCCGCAGGTCACCGCATCAACCAGCTCCCCGAGAGGGGAGCCACAGGCTTACTGCGCCGGATCGCCCAGCGCCCAGCGCAGGGCATCGATCTCTTGGAGCACGGCCTCGGACAGCTGGGTGCCCCAGATGTTGAGGTCCTCGTCCAGTTGCTCCATGGTGCGCACGCCGATGATGGTGCTGGCCACCTGCCATTTGGTGTAGCAAAACGCCAGCGCCAAAGCGGTGGGGGTCAGGCCATGGTCGCGGGCCAGCTGGTTGTAGCGCTTGGCAGCGTCCAGCGCCTCAGGGCGGCCCCAGCGCTGCTTGCGCACCGATTCATAGCTGGCAATGCGTGCGCCCTGCGGTGCCTGGGGGCCGGTGATACCGCTGTCGTCGTACTTGCCGGTCAGCAGGCCAAAGGCGAGGGGCGAGTACGCCAGCAGCGACACACCCAGCCGGTCGCAGGTTTCATCCAGGCCGTTTTCCCAACTGCGGTTGATGAGGCAGTACGGGTTTTGCACGCTGGCCACGCGCGGCAGGCCATGCTGCTCGGCCAGGCGCACAAACTCATGCACGCCATAAGGCGTCTCGTTGGACAGGCCGATGTGGCGAATCTTGCCTGCCTTGACCAAGCCGGCCAGCGCCTGCAACTGCTCGCCAATCGTCGTCTCGCTGGTTTCCTTTTGGGGGTCGTAGTACAGATTGCCAAAGGCGGGCACATGGCGCTCGGGCCAGTGGATCTGGTAGAGATCGATCACATCGGTCTGCAGGCGGCGCAGGCTGGCGTCGCAAGAGGCGACGATGTCGGCGGCCGTCATGCCCTTGCCTTCACGCACCCAGGGCATGCCGCGCGTTGGCCCGGCCACCTTGCTGGCCAGCACCACTTTGTCGCGCAGGCCCGGGTTGGCCTTGAACCAGTTGCCGATGATGGTTTCGGTCGCACCAAAGGTCTCGGCGCGTGCGGGCACTGCGTACATCTCTGCCGTGTCCCAAAAGTACACGCCCCGCTCCAGCGAGTGGCTGAGCATGGCATGCGCATCCGCCTCGCTCACCTGCTCGCCAAACGTCATCGTGCCCAGGCAAATGGGCGAAACCTTCAAATCACTGCGGCCAAGTAGGATGTCTTGCATAAAAAATTCAGCGGTGTCGGTCAAAAAAAACCAAGTGTAAAAGCATTTTTTGACAGCGCGCTGGCCATGGCCACCATCTGCAGGCTCTGGTAGCCAAACGCGGGCCCATGGCGCCCACCCAAGGGCCAGCAGATCACGCCGCTGTCAAGCCTGATCTGGCGCTCTTTTGATCTGCATCAGCTGCCAACATCCCGTAAGTTCTATCGAAGTTTGGCTCTTTACTATTGAGAAAAGCTATTGATTCCATCGCTTTGTTCAATTGAGATTGAGAGCCCGCCCCCCATGCCCCAACAAGACCATCGCCACAGCCATCCGCCGCCCTCACCCCGGCCTGAGAAAGCCTGCGATTGCGGGCCACAGCCCGACAGGCGCATGGCCAGGCCCTGCACCAGCGGCGATTGTGAAAAGCGGGCACCCGCCGGCGCCCAGGCACTCGCCACCAACCGCCTTCCACACCACAAGTTCAGCACATCGGCCTGCCCCAGCACGCCAGCGTCCCGCCGCACGGACGACAGCATCATTCACTGCATGCTCTGTGACACCAGCGGACATGCCCACGGCACCGTGCGGCTGATTTTTGAACCGCAAGGGCCCCTCCCGTACCGCCAGGGCCAGCTTTTGCGGGTGCTACTGCCCGGCAGCTGCGGGCTCGAGATCCTCATTACCTCCCACCCCAGCCACGCCGGCGTCATGCATGGCAGGCTACTCGTGCCCCGTGGCGAATCGCTGCCCGCACAGTTCGGGCCAGAGGCCTCGTTTGGCCTGATGTTCCAGGTCTGCGCACCGCCCAAAGCCCGGTCCAGCTAAGCCAGCCAGGGGCGCTGTCCCGCCGGTACCCCCGGGCAGGCCAACCCGCTTCTACAATGCACCTGCCCTATGCCCCACAACATGCCCCTGAGCGACGCCCTGCGATCGCGCATCCACACCCGCCTGCAGCACTTTGCCGTGCAGCGGATGGCCGGCGGCGACCAGGCCCAGGCCGCCGTGGCACTGGTGCTGCTGGACGAAGGCCCGGGCGCCGGGCTGGAAGGCATGCCCCCACCCGCCCAGTGGAGTGAAGACGCCGCGCTGCTGCTGACACGCCGCGCGCTGCATATGCGCAACCACCCCGGCCAATGGGCCTTGCCTGGTGGCCGCATTGAGCCGGGAGAGACCGCCGAGCAGGCGGCCTTGCGCGAGCTGCATGAAGAAGCAGGTCTGTTGCTGCCGCCCAGCCAGGTGCTGGGCTGTCTGGATGACTACGCCACACGTTCGGGCTTTGTCATCACGCCCGTGGTGGTATGGGCCGGTGCCACGGCGCAGTTGCAGCCCAACCCCGACGAAGTGGCCAGCGTGCACCGCATCCCGCTGGCCGAGCTGCTGCGCAGCGATGCGCCGATGCTGGAGCACACGCCCGCCTCTGCCCACCCGGTGCTGCGCATGCCCATGGGCCAAAGCTGGGTGGCGGCACCCACCGCCGCCTTTCTTTACCAGTTTCGGGAGGTCTGCCTGCTGGGCCAGCCTACCCGCGTGGCGCATTTTGACCAGCCCCGGTTTGCCTGGAAGTGATTCTCTGGCCCACCCGCAACGCAGGCGGCGCAGGATGGGGCAAAAACATTATTTATCAAGCATATGCCTTAAAGCACCACTGGCCGGCCAGCCCCTGCCAGCATGAGACAATAGCGGGCTAGACCCCAAAAAACAGGACACAGTGACATGGAAGCAGAACGCATCAACCAAATCGGCAACACCCTCGAAGACCTGTCCAGCCGGACAGAAGAGCTTCGGAGGTATCTTTGACTACGATGCCAAATACGAACGTCTGCGCACCGTAAACGCATCGCTGGAAGACCCCAACGTCTGGAACGACCCTAAAAAGGCCCAGGAACTGGGCAAAGAGAAAAAGTCGCTGGACTCGGTCGTGCTGACCCTGCAAAAGCTCACGAGCGAGTTGGCCGATAACTCCGAGCTCTTCGAGATGAGCAAGGAAGAAGGCGATGAAGCGGGCCTGGAGACCATCGAAGCCGAGGCTGCCAAGCTGCGCCCGCTGATCGAGGACCTCGAATTCCGCCGCATGTTCCGCAACGAGGCCGACCCGCTCAACTGCTTTGTCGACATCCAAGCCGGCGCCGGTGGCACCGAAGCCTGCGACTGGGCCAGCATGCTGCTGCGCCAGTACCTCAAGTACGCCGAGCGCAAGGGCTTCAAGGCCACGGTCGAAGAAGAAACCCCGGGCGATGTGGCCGGCATCAAGAGCGCCACGATCAAGATCGAGGGAGAGTACGCCTTTGGCCTGCTGCGCACCGAAACCGGTGTGCACCGCCTCGTGCGCAAGAGCCCGTTTGACTCGTCCGGCGGCCGCCACACCAGCTTCTCGTCGCTGTTTGTCTACCCCGAGATTGATGACTCCATCGAGATCAACATCAACCCCTCGGACGTGCGCACCGACACCTACCGTGCCTCGGGCGCGGGCGGTCAGCACATCAACAAGACCGACTCGGCCGTGCGCCTGACCCACATCCCCACCGGGATCGTCGTGCAATGCCAGGATGGCCGCAGCCAGCACAGCAACCGCGATGTGGCATGGCAGCGCCTGCGCTCGCGTCTGTATGACTTCGAAATGCGCAAGCGCATGGAAGAGCAGCAAAAGCTGGAAGACACCAAGACCGATGTGGGCTGGGGCCACCAGATCCGCAGCTACGTGCTAGACAACAGCCGTATCAAGGACCTGCGCACCAACGTCGAAGTCTCCGCCACCCAAAAGGTGCTGGACGGCGACCTGGACGTGTTCATCGAAGCCTCGCTCAAGCAAGGCGTTTAAGCCGCGCAACCCGGAAATCGCTCCAGCACCATGCCTATGCTTCACCAACGTTTAAGCCCGATCTGGGGCATTGGCGTGCTGGTGTCTGCATTGGCCATGTCCGCTGGGGCGCAATTGCCGGGTGGCGCGCAGCCTGGTGCTGACGACATACGCAAGCTCAAGATCCAGTATCTGGAGGAGTGCTGCTACAACGCCAGCGGGGTATCTGAAGAGAGCATTGCCGCGATCCCGACCGACAAGCTCTTGCAATACCCCGCACTGCGCAAAGCTGCCGAGGCCCAGGTGCCGCGCTTGAACCAGATATTTGCCGGGCGCTACCTCGGAAGCGTCGTGGCACTCGACGGTTTCAAGCCGCATATTCTGTATTTCGTCAAAGGCTTGACTGCTGCAGACAGGGCTCGTGTCACAGCGGACCCAGCACTAGTCGGTGTTCAATTGGCCAACACCGCCTATGCGCAGCGTGATATCCCAGGTCTGACAAGAAAGCTGCAAAAAGAGCAACGCTTGCGCGAACTGTCTCCTCAGGAGAAAGCAGCTTCCTTGCACAGCTACGACATCTACCATGCAAGCCTGCAATCCGTTAACGCTTTGCCGGATGCCGTGTTTATCCAACACTGGCCGGCGGATATGAATGCGCTGTCCGATGCACTGAGCGAGATTTTCGGTGAGCAGTTGGTCTCGATGGCATGGAACAACGATGTTTTGGGCCATGCGACATTGGATGCCTTCATATACCAGGCTCTACCAGCTCAATTGCAGCATTTGCGCGGGGATGCAGAGCTCCGTGATGTTCACGTGGTGCCGTTCCCTATCAGCAAGCGAGAGATTGAGCGGATCCAAAACCGTATCGTTGAGGTCCTTGTCAATCCCTCCAAGTCGAGTGGGCAACCACTGATGGTGAGCTTGTCGTTTGATTATGTGCGGCGCAAGTTTGATGTAGGCGTCCTTGAAGGTCAGGTCGAGAAGGCTCGCCAAGTCTTGTTGAGTCAGGCGGACATTCCTGCAGCTTATTGCGATGTCCAGGAGCGTTTACCGATTCAGCTGTTCAACACTCCGGTTGACGCCCAGTGACCATTTCGATCCTGTATAAACGCCTACCAACCTAGCGTGCAATCTCATTAAAGCAATACTGCACACAATTTTTTTCTTGAATCATGCATGACAGCACCTGTTTAGCCGCCATGCCTCCCGACAGAAAGCCCCAGCCTCAGATGCCTGCGATCCAAGCCCTGATTTTTGACATGGACGGCACCATGGTCGACTCCATGCCCTGGCATACCCAGGCCTGGGTGGAGTACGCACGCCGCCATGCCATGGATCTGGATGTGCCCGCCTTTATGGCGCAGACCACAGGCAAAAACGCCTTTGAATGCGCCTGCGCGCTGATGGGCCGCACGGTGAGCGCCGAAGAAAGCGAGCGCATCACGGCGGAGAAGGAAGGCATCTACCGCGAACTGTTTGCCGCCCACTTCTGCGCCGTGGATGGATTTGCCAGCTTTCATGCCCAGGCGCGTGCGATGGGCCTGAAAGTGGCCATTGGCACCGCAGGCGACCAAGACAATGTGCGCTTTGTGCTGGACAAGCTGCAGATGCAGCCCCCCGCTCAGGCCATTGCCCGGGGCGACGAGGGCCTGCCCGGCAAGCCCCACCCCGATATTTTTCTGAAGGCGGCCGAGCGCCTGGCGATCGACCCCGCCGCCTGCATCGTGTTTGAAGATGCGCCGCACGGCATTGAAGCGGCGCGGCGCGCCGGCATGCGTGCGGTGGGCATTGGCACCACGCACGATGCCCTGCAATTGAGTGGCCCCCATGTTTTGGCATGGGCGCCCAATTTTTCGACCCTGCTCAACAACCAATTTTTGGAGAAGCTCCATGATGCGTGAAGGACAAGCACACACCGTGTACCGCGCCGACTACCAGGCCCCCGCATGGTGGATTGATACGGTCGACCTGACATTCGATCTGGACCCGGCCAAGACACGCGTGCTCAACAAGATGCGCGTGCGCCGCAACCCTGATGTGCCAGCCCAGCCGCTGCACCTCAACGGCGACGAGCTGAACCTGGCCCGCGTGATGGTCAATGGCGCCGCCTCCTCGTTCAAGATGGACGGCTCGGACCTGGTGCTGGAGAACCTGCCCGAAGGCAGCGACCCAGTCGATCTGGAGATCTTCACCACCTGCATGCCCGAGAAGAACACCAAGCTGATGGGCTTGTACACCAGCAATGGCTCGTTCTTCACGCAGTGCGAGGCCGAAGGCTTTCGCCGCATCACCTATTTCCTGGACCGTCCCGATGTGATGGCCATGTACACCGTCACCCTGCGCGCCAACAAGGCCCAGTTCCCGGTGCTGCTGTCCAACGGCAACCTGGTCGAGCACGGTGATCTGCAAGGGGCCGGCAACGAGGGCCGCCACTTTGCCAAGTGGGTCGATCCGCACAAAAAGCCCTGCTACCTGTTTGCACTGGTGGCCGGCAATCTGGTTGCCCGCGAGCAAAAGATCAAGAGCCGCGCCGGCAACGAACACCTGCTGCAGGTCTTTGTGCGCCCCGGCGATCTGGAGAAGACCGAGCACGCGATGAACTCGCTGATGGCCTCCATCGCCTGGGACGAAGCCCGCTTTGGCCTGAGCCTGGACCTGGACCGCTTCATGATCGTCGCCACCAGCGACTTCAACATGGGCGCGATGGAGAACAAGGGCCTGAACATCTTCAACACCAAGTACGTGCTGGCCAGCCAGGCCACAGCGACCGATGCCGACTACGCCAATATCGAGTCGGTGGTCGGCCACGAGTACTTCCACAACTGGACGGGTGACCGCGTCACCTGCCGCGACTGGTTCCAGCTCTCGCTCAAGGAAGGCCTGACCGTCTTCCGCGACCAGGAATTCAGCATGGACATGGCCGGCAGCGCATCGGCCCGCGCCGTCAAGCGCATCGACGATGTGCGCGTGCTGCGCACCGTGCAGTTCCCCGAGGACGCCGGCCCCATGGCCCACCCTGTGCGCCCGGACAGCTACCTCGAAATCAACAACTTCTACACCGTCACCATTTACGAAAAAGGCTCGGAAGTGGTGCGCATGCAGTCCACCCTGGTGGGCCGTGACGGCTTTGCCAAGGGCATGAAGCTCTACTTTGAGCGCCATGACGGCCAGGCCGTGACCTGCGACGACTTTGCCCAAGCCATTGCCGATGCCAACCCCGGCTCGCCGCTGGCCCAGCACCTGCCGCAGTTCAAGCGCTGGTACAGCCAGTCGGGCACGCCCCGCGTGGCCGCGCAAGGTGTGTATGACGCAGAAGCGCAGACCTACACCTTGACCCTGACCCAGTCCTGCCCACCCACCCCGGGCCAGCCTGGCAAGGAGCCCTTTGTGATCCCTGTCACCTTGGGCCTGCTGGCAGCCGATGGCCGCAGCCTGCCGCTGAACATTCGCCCCAGCCAGGCACTCAGCAGCATCGCGCACAGCGCCACCAACCACACCGTGGTGCTGACCGAGGCATCGCACACCATCGTCTTCGACGGTGTCGCGCAAGCCCCTGCCCCATCGCTGCTGCGCAACTTCAGCGCCCCCGTGGTGCTGCAGATCGAAGAGAGCGACGATGCGCTCTTGCACCTGCTGGCCCACGACGAAGACGCCTTCAACCGCTGGGAAGCCGGCCAACGCCTGGGCCTGCGCATTGCGCTGCAAGCGATTGCCGCACGCAGCGGTGCCGATGCACCTGCACTGCAAGCCAATCTGCTGCCCGCCTCCTTCGTGCAAGCCATGCGTGCCGTGCTGCGCGATCCGCAGCTCGATGCCGCTTTCAAGGACCTGGCCCTCACCCTGCCGTCCGAGGCCTATATCACCGAGCAGCTCGACCCCGTCGATCCGCAAACCGTGCACGCCGTGCGCGAAGCCATGCGCCAGCAACTGGCCACCGAGCTGGCAGCGGACTGGGCCTGGGCCTACGACGAATGCAGCCACACCGGCGCCTATGTGCCTGATGCGGTGAGCGCCGGCAAACGCGCACTGGCCGGCCATGCGCTGCTGATGCTCTGCGTGGCCGCCCGTGAATCGGGCGACAAGGTCTGGCCTGGCAAGACCCTGCAGCGCTACAAGGACGCGGGCAACATGACCGACCGCTATAACGCCCTGAGCGCGCTGGTGGTGAGCGGCAGCCCGCTGGCCGACGCGGCGATCCAAAGCTTCCACCAGCTGTTCAAGAACGACGAGCTGGTGCTGGACAAATGGTTTGCGCTGCAAGCGGGCGCACCGGACACCAACGGCAGCGCCCTGCCCGCCGTGCGCGCGCTGATGAAGCAGCCCGACTTCAACATCAAAAACCCCAACCGCGCCCGCAGCGTGATCTTTAGCTACTGCAACGGCAACCCCGGTGGCTTCCACCGCGCCGATGGTGCAGGCTACGCCTTCTGGGCCGAGCAAGTGGTGGCGCTGGACGCCTTCAACCCGCAAGTGGCCGCCCGCCTGGCCCGCGCGCTGGACCGCTGGAAAAAGCTGGCCGAGCCCTACCGCAGCGCGGCGGGCGACGCCATCGCCAAGGTCGCCGCCAAGCCCAAGCTCAGCAACGACCTGCGCGAGATCATCACCCGCGCAATGGCCGACTGATGCGCCAAGGCATGCGCCAACAGCTGCTGGCCCAGGGCATTGCCGCCCTGGCCGGCTTGGCTGCAGCCATGCCCACCGTGGCCAGCGCGCAAGCCGGCCGCAATGCCCCGGCAGCGGTCTCATCCTCGGCTGATGCGCTGCCCACCACCGCCAGCAACAATTTTGAAAAGCGCTTTGCCCCGCTCTACGCCGCCGTGTTCAGCGAAGGCGGGCGCTTTAGCGGCAGTGCGATGAGCGCTGATTTGCAGGCGCTGGAGCCCCTACTCAAGCGCACGAAAGCGCCGCCGCTGGATTTTTTCCGGCTGTACTACACCCAGGCCACGATTTTCAGCCGACGCGGTATGACCGCCGAAGCCGGCCAGGCTGCGCAAAAGGCCTTGGTAGCTATGCCCAAACCCAGCGATCCGCAATGGGCCTACCAGCATCTGGAACTGAGCATTGCCAGCATCCGCTGGTTGGCGGATAGCGGGCGCTATGAGGCAGCGCTCAAACCGGCGCAGGCCCTCGCCGTGCAATACCCGCTGGCGCAAATCGCCAAACTGCCCACGCAAATGCGCTGGGACAACAGCCGCCCTATCCCCCAGCCGGCCGACTACCCCACCCAGCTGCAGATACTGGGCGTGTACGAAGACCTGGGCTATGTGCTACACGAGCAAGGCCAGTACCGCCAGGCCCTGCAGACCAACCAGTGGCTGCTGCCGGTAGCGCGCGAGCGCCTGCAAGCGATGGGCGAGACCCCGCGCCTGCGCGGCCTGCTGGCCAACCTGGCACAAAACAGCTACAAGCTCGGCCAGATGGACGCCGCCCGCAAGTACCTGCAAGAGCGCCTGCAGATCGCCCTTGGCGCTGGCGACCATGACACCGTCTACGACAGCTATTTCCAGCTGATGGTGCTGGCCCATGAGCAAAATGACCCGCAGCAAGCGCGCCAGTGGCTCAGCACTTACGAGCAATACGCCCGCGCCCAGGGCCACAGCGACCAACTGGCCCGCGCCCAACAGCTGCGCGATGAGCTGAACGGCCGCGAAGCAGTGCCCCCGCCGCAACAGCCAGCCCCACAGCCACCGCGCCAGCCCAAGCGCTGAGCCCACCCAGATTGACCAAGTTTGAAGGAGTTCAACCCATGAAGAAAAACATCACCCTCAGCCGCTACCTTGTCGAGCAGCAACGCGTCGACGGCCTCATCCCCGCCCAGCTGCGCCTGCTGATCGAAGTGGTGGCCCGCGCCTGCAAGCGCATCAGCCACAGCGTCAACAAAGGCGCACTGGGCGATGTGCTGGGCACGGCCGGCAGCGAGAACGTACAAGGCGAAGTGCAGAAAAAGCTCGACATCATCGCCAACGAAGTGCTGATCGAAGCCAATGAATGGGGTGGCCACCTGGCCGCCATGGCCTCCGAAGAGATGGACAGCATCTACCTGGTGCCCAACCGCTACCCGCAAGGCGAATACCTGCTGATGTTCGACCCGCTCGACGGCTCGTCCAACATCGATGTGAACGTGTCCATCGGCACCATCTTCAGCGTGCTTAAAAAACCCGAAGGCCACCCTGGCGTGACCGAAGAGGACTTTTTGCAACCCGGCACCCAGCAAGTGGCCGCCGGCTACTGCGTCTACGGCCCGCAAACCACCCTGGTGCTGACCTTTGGCGACGGCGTGGCCATGTTCACCCTGGACCGTGAGCAAGGCAGCTTTGTGCTGACCCAAGAGAACGTGCGCATCCCCGAAGACACCAAGGAATTCGCCATCAACATGAGCAATATGCGCCACTGGGATGAACCGGTGAAGCGCTATGTGGACGAATGCCTGGCCGGTGTGGAAGGCCCCCGCAACAAGGACTTCAACATGCGCTGGATCGCCTCGATGGTGGCCGACGTACACCGCATCCTCACCCGTGGCGGCGTCTTCATGTACCCCTGGGACAAGCGCGAACCCAACAAGCCCGGCAAGCTGCGCCTGATGTACGAAGCCAACCCCATGAGCTGGCTGGTAGAACAAGCCGGCGGCGCCGCCACCAACGGCCGCGAACGCATCCTCGACATCCAACCCACCAAGCTGCACGAGCGCGTCAGCGTGGTCCTGGGCTCGAAGAACGAGGTCGAGCGCATCACCCGTTACCATACGGAAGCATAAATTCTGCAATTTGGTCTGAGAGCCAAAATTTCACGCTATAATTTCTCTCTAACGCCGGTGTAGCTCAGTCGGTAGAGCAGCTCATTCGTAATGAGAAGGTCGGGTGTTCGATTCATCTCTCCGGCACCACAATTTAGGAGATTTCTCCTCTAAAAAAACCAGTCCCCTCGGGCTGGTTTTTTTTTGCTCATCTTTCCTCGAATCTGCCCGATCTTTCTGTTCCAAATTAGGCAGGAAACAATCGCGACGGCTTTACCATGTACACCTAATAACAGGTAATGAAGGGATAGGCCAACGGCTGCAATCCATTGCAACCGCTATCTGCATTGCCTTCCGTTCCATCGCCAACGCAAGCTCCTCCTTCATGCATTCATCAAAGTCTACCTACGATATGCCTTCCGGAGCCCCTAGCCTCGTCGTCAAAGAAGAGCACATCGAATACGGTTTCATTGGCAAGCTTCAGAACTTGAAGTACGAGTACCGCGAAGACATTCGCGATCGCGCCACGCTGGAAAAAAACTTCCGGGAGAAGTTCGAAGCCCTCAACCGTGTCAAGCTGACAGAAGCCGAGTTCGCCAGGCTCCTGGATGAAATCGTTACCCCAGATGTCTACACCGCCGCCAAGACCCTGCGCGGTATCAACGCCTTCACCCGCGACGATGGCACTCCGTTGAACTACACACTGGTAAACATCAAGGACTGGTGCAAAAACGACTTCGAGATAGTCCACCAGCTCCGGATCAACACCGATAACAGCCATCACCGCTACGACGTTCTCATTCTCATCAACGGCGTGCCGTGCGTGCAGATTGAGCTGAAGACGCTTGGTGTGAATCCACGCAGGGCCATGGAGCAGATCGTCGAATACAAGCACGACCCGGGCAACGGCTACACCAAGACGTTACTGTGCTTCATGCAGTTGTTCATCGTCAGCAACCGCGACCGCACCTACTACTTCGCCAACAACAACGTCCGCCACTTCGCCTTCAATGCCGACGAGCGATTTCTGCCCATCTATGAGTTTGCGGGCGAGGACAACCGCAAGATCACCCAACTCGACGAGTTCGCCGAACACTTCCTGAGAAAGTGCGACCTCGGCCGCACCATCAGCCGCTACATGGTGCTGCTTGCGGGTGAGCAGAAGCTTATGATCATGCGGCCGTACCAAGTCTACGCCGTGCAACATATCGTGAAGTGCATCGACGAGGACAATGGCAACGGCTATATCTGGCATACCACTGGCAGCGGCAAGACGCTCACATCCTTCAAGGCCGCTACCCTGTTGAAGGAAAACGAACACATTCACAAATGTCTGTTCGTCGTTGACCGAAAAGACCTCGACCGTCAGACCCGGGAAGAATTCAACAAATTTCAGGAAGGCTGCGTCGAAGAGAACACTAACACCGCCGCCCTCGTACGCCGCTTGCTTTCTGAGGACTACGCTGACAAGGTTATTGTCACCACCATTCAGAAGCTCGGCCTTGCGCTGGACGAAAACAGCAAGCGCAACAAGCAGCGCAGCAAAAACGGCCAAGCCACCTATAAAAAACAGCTCGAAGCACTGCAGGACAAGCGCATTGTCTTCATCTTCGACGAATGTCACCGTTCGCAGTTTGGCGACAACCACAAGGCTATCAAAGCATTTTTCCCGAAGGCGCAGCTCTTTGGATTCACCGGCACGCCTATCTTTGAGGCTAATGCCTCCTTGCAGAAGATCGAGGATACACAAGCTTCCATGCGAACCACGGAGGATCTCTTCCAGAAGCAGCTCCACGCCTACACCATCACCCATGCTATAGAGGATGGCAACGTCCTGCGCTTCCACATCGATTACTTCAAACCTGAGGGGAAAAAACCACCAAAACCTGGTGAGGCGATCTCCAAGAAGGCCGTCATTGAAGCCATCCTAGCCAAACACAACGCAGCCACCGGTGGACACCGCTTTAATGCAATCCTCGCCACCGCGTCCATCAACGACGCAATCGAATACCACGCTCTGTTCAAGACCATGCAGGCGGACAAGCAGGCCACCGATCCCGACTTCAAGCCGCTGAACATAGCCTGCGTCTTCTCCCCACCTGCCGAAGGCGACGCAGATGTCAAGCAGATCCAGGAAGACCTGCCGCAGGAGCAGGTGGACAACGAAGAAGATCCCGAGGGCAAGAAGGCTGCGCTTAAGGCCATCCTAGCCGACTACAACGCCCGCTACGGCACCAACCACCGTTTTAGTGAGTTCGACCTCTATTACCAGGATGTGCAGAAGCGTATCAAGGACCAGCAGTGGTCCAATGCTGACTACCCGGCCGCGCAGAAGATCGATATAACTATCGTGGTGGATATGCTACTCACCGGCTTTGATTCCAAGTTCCTGAACACGCTCTATGTGGACAAGAACCTCAAGCACCACGGATTGATCCAGGCGTTTTCCCGCACCAATCGCGTGCTCAACGGCACCAAGCCTTACGGTAACATCCTCGACTTTCGCCAGCAGCAAGATTCCGTCGATGCTGCCATCGCCCTCTTCTCCGGAGAGAAGACCGGCGAGCAGGCTCGGGAAATCTGGCTCGTGGACAAGGCTCCTGTGGTCATCCAGAAGCTTCAGACCGCTGTACAGAAGTTGGACGATTTCATGACGTCCCAAAACCTTGCCTGCACGCCATCCGCGGTAGCTAACCTGAAGGGCGACGAGGCCCGCGCCGCATTCATCAGCCACTTCAAGGAAGTCCAGCGACTCAAAACCCAGCTGGACCAATACACTGACCTCAGCGAAGACAACAAGGCTGCCATCGAGCAAGTATTGCCCGATGAAAACTTGCGCGGCTTCAAAGGCCAGTACCTGCAAACTGCCAAAGAACTTAGAGCGCTACAGGGCAAAGACCTCAAGGAAGGCGATGGCTCTAGCAACGATGGCCCGGTGGACCAGCTCGACTTCGAGTTTGTGCTTTTCGCTTCCGCCGTCATCGACTACGACTACATCATGGGCCTCATCGCCAAGTTCTCCGCTAAGGGGCACGGCAAGGCCAAGATGACCCGCGAGGAACTCATCGGCCTCATCAGTGCCGATGCCAAGTTCATGAACGAGCGCGACGCCATCGCCGAATACATCGCCACGCTCCAGGCAGGTGAGGGCCTCTCTGAGGCCGCCATTCGCGACGGCTATACCCGCTTCAAGGCAGAGAAGAGCGCCAAGAAACTCGCCGATATCGCCGCGAAACACGGCCTCCACCTCGCCGCCCTTCAAAGCTTCGTGGACGGCATCCTCGACCGCATGATCTTCGATGGCGAGCAACTCAGTGACCTGATGGCCCCACTCGACCTCGGCTGGAAAGCCCGCACCCAGGCGGAGCTCGCCCTCATGGATGACCTTCACCCCCTCCTCACTAAACGCGCCAGTGGCCGCGAAATTTCAGGACTCAGCGCGTATGAGCAATAAGAAGAAAACCAGCGTCATCAAGGACGAAGTAATGCCCGCATGGGTGCCAAAGCTACGGTTTCCTGAGTTTCGGGAGACAAGTGGTTGGCAACTTATACCGCTAAATCGTTTGGCTATTCGTGCCAAACAGAAAAATCGAGACGAAAAGATAGATCGTGTGTTGACAAACTCTGCTGAATTTGGTGTGTTAGATCAGCGAGATTTTTTTGATAAGGATATCGCTACGCAAGGCAAGCTTGAGGGCTATTTCGTTGTTGAAATTGGTAGCTACGTCTACAACCCAAGAATATCTTCAACAGCGCCCGTAGGCCCACTATCGAAGAACAAGATTGGCACAGGTGTGATGTCGCCCTTGTATACAGTCTTTAAATTCAAAGACGACAGGGACGAATTTTATGAGCACTTTTTCAAGACTACGGGCTGGCATACATACATGCGGCAGGCATCCAGCACTGGTGCACGCCACGATAGGATGGCCATATCAAGCCAGGACTTCATGGCAATGCCTTTACCTACACCGTCACTCGCTGAACAACAAAAAATCGCTGAGTGCCTGAGTTCGGTGGACGAGCTGATCGCCGCTCAAGCGCGTGAAGTGGACTCGCTTAGGACTCTGAAAAGAGGTTTGATGCAGCAGCTCTTTCCGCGCGAAGGCGAAACCCAACCTCACCTCCGTTTCCCCGAATTCCAGCATACCGGGGAGTGGGAGCGTAAGACACTTAAAGAAATCGCAAAAATTACCTCAGGAACTACGCCGCCACGATCAAATTTAGAATTCTTCGCTCACGGAACCATCCCTTGGGTCAAAACGACAGACTTAAACAACGGGCTCATCGTTGAAACCGAAGAAAAAATAACATCCAAAGCAAAGGCTCGGATTAATCCTGCTGACTCGGTCTTGATTGCAATGTATGGGGGTTTTAACCAAATCGGAAGAACTGGACTCTTAAGCTTCCCTGCAGCAACCAATCAAGCAATTTCGGTATTGGCACTAGATCGAAAGGCGGCATTGCCTACTTATGTTTTAGCATGGTTGAATGCCAAAGTCGAAGACTGGAGGAGGATAGCCAGTAGCAGTCGAAAGGATCCAAACATTACGAGTTCAGACGTCGCCAAGTTCACCATTTTTTTACCCGGAATTGACGAACAGCAACGTATCGCCGACTGCCTCAGCAGCCTTGAAACCCTCATCGTCGCTGAAATTCAAAAGCTGGAAGCCTTGAAGACCCATAGGAAAGGGCTGATGCAGCAGCTTTTCCCATTCTCGTTGGAGGCCACGGTATGAGCGGCATTCGCAAATACCAAAGTTTGCGCACTTTGGTAACACGGCTGCGCGACGATCTCAATCAACGCGAGACAGAGTCCGAAAAGAAGGTTGTTAATAAACCTGCAACTATCCTACTTCTCTATGCCTACAACCGAACCGGTAAAACTAGGCTCTCCATGGAGTTCAAGGATGCAGGCAAGCGTCGGAACAAGAAGAACCCCAACGGCAATCCCGATACACTTTATTTCAATGCGTTTACCGAGGACTTGTTTACTTGGGAAAATGATCTGGATGGTGACCGTGTTCGCCATTTGCAGCTAAATAAAAAATCAAAGTTCTTCGACGCTCTACACGATCTCGCTCTAGACGAAACCATAGCTAACTACCTCAGCCGCTACGCAGACTTTGAATTCGATATCGAATACGAAGAATGGAAGATCGTCTTTCGTAAAGACGACGCGGAAAACATCAAAATATCGAGGGGTGAGCAAAACATCTTCGTTTGGTGCCTCTTTATGGCCATTTGCGAACGAATGCTCGACGGTCACGAGTCCTATCAATGGGTAAGATTTCTCTACATTGATGACCCCATCTCCTCACTCGACGACAACAATGCTATTTCTATTGCTTGCGACCTTGCCCAGCTTTTGCGCCGAGCTGCAAGCCGGAAAGACCAAAATGGCGCTCCCGCGCCCATCAAAGTTGTTTTCTCATCTCATCACGCCCTGTTCTTCAACGTGATGTGCAATGAGATTGGCAGAGGGAAAGAGGGCGATCCGAGGGTGGCTCACAAGCGCTACTTCCTGCACCGCCCGGACGGAGACGGTGCATATACTCTGCGAGCGACGGAGGACACGCCATTTTTTCATCACGTCGCGTCACTCGCCGAGCTCCAACTTGCCGCGGCCCCCAGCTCAGGCAAGCTCTACACCTTCCATTTCAATGCGCTGCGCAGCATCATGGAAAAAACGGCGTCGTTCTTCGGTCACGCTGACATATCCTTCTGCCTCAAGGCGCTTAGCATCGAGGGAGACCGTGCACTCTACAATCGCGCGCTGAACCTCCTCAGTCATGGCAAATACGCCATCCATGAACCGACCGAAATGGGCGAGGACAACAAAGAGCTGTTCCGCCGCATTCTGGAAGACTTCACCACCAAATTCCAATTTGACTTGCCTGACATTCTTGTGACCGCACTGACACCGACCCCGACACCGGCCGCAGGAACTATAGGATCCGCCGCCGCACCTGCCACGACCCCATGAACGAATTCAATCAAAAGCAACTCAACCAGACGCTCTGGAGCATCGCTGACCAACTGCGTGGAGCCATGGATGCGGATGACTTCCGCGACTACATGCTGTCCTTCCTATTCCTGCGCTACCTTTCCGACAATTACGAAACAGCGGCGAAGAAGGAGTTGGGGCGGGACTACCCTGATGTGGGAGGCGACATCCGCAAGGTGCCGCTGGCGCTCTGGTATGCGGACAACGCCGACGACATCATGGCGTTCGAGAAGCAGATGCGCCGTAAGGTGCATTACGTCATTCAGCCCGCGCATCTCTGGAACAGCATCGCCAACTTGGCCCGCACCCAAGACGCAGAGCTGTTGAACACACTGCAAGCGGGCTTCAGGTACATTGAGACGGAATCCTTCGAAAGCACTTTTCAAGGTCTGTTCTCCGAAATTGATCTGAGTTCGCCAAAGCTCGGCAAAACCTACGCCGACCGGAACGCTAAGCTCTGCACCATCATCCAGAAAATCGCCGAAGGACTGGCAGAGTTTTCCACTGACATCGACGCACTGGGCGATGCCTATGAATACCTGATAGGCCAGTTTGCCGCTGGGTCTGGGAAGAAGGCAGGTGAGTTCTATACACCGCAGCAGATTTCCGACATCCTCTCCACCATCGTCACGCTGGACGGTCAGGAGCCGAAGACCGGGACCAAGAAGCGGCTGGAAAGTGTTCTGGATTTCGCCTGTGGCTCTGGCTCACTGTTGCTCAACGTGCGAAAGAAAGTAGCCAACGCGAACGGTACCATTGGCAAAATCTTCGGCCAGGAAAAAAACATCACAACCTACAACCTCGCACGCATGAACATGCTGTTGCACGGGGTGAAAGATACTGAGTTTGAGATCTTCCATGGGGATACCTTGCTTAACGAGTGGGACATGATGCGGGAGGAGAACCCGGCCAGGAAGCCCAGCTTTGACGCCATCGTTGCCAACCCGCCCTTCAGCTACCGATGGGAGCCGACCGGTGCGCTGGCCGACGACGTGCGCTTCAAAAGCCACGGCCTCGCGCCCAAGTCCGCTGCCGACTTCGCATTCCTGCTGCACGGCTTCCACTACCTCAAAGACGACGGCGTGATGGCTATCATCCTGCCGCACGGCGTGCTGTTTCGAGGTGGCGCGGAAGAACGCATTCGCACCAAGTTGCTGAAGGACGGGCACGTCGACACGGTGATTGGCCTGCCCGCCAATCTGTTCTATTCCACCGGCATCCCCGTCTGCATCTTGGTACTGAAAAAGTGCAAGAAGCCGAATGATGTCCTGTTCATTAATGCAAGCGGGCCGGAGCACTTCGAGAAAGGCAAACGCCAGAATCAGCTCAAGTCTGAGCACATCGCGAAGATCATCAAGACCTACCAGTTCCGCGAGGAAGAGGCGCGCTACTCACGCAAGGTGGAGATGTCCGAGATCGAGAAGAACGATTTCAATCTGAACATCTCGCGCTATATCAGTACTGCAGTCAACGAAATGGAGATTGATCTGGATAAGACTCACCAAGAGCTGGTGGAAATTGAAAAGGCGATTGCGGCTGCGAAGAATGCGCACAACGTTTTCCTGAGAGAACTAAATTTGAAGTTATTGCCTTAGTCACGCACGCTCGCTGCATCAGTTAGGGCAAAGTGGGCTTCCCCCAGTTTCCTGCACACATCAGTCATTGAATGTGTTCGGGAAACTGGGGGAAGCCCATGTCGTTGTTCTCTAAGAGTTCCGTACTTCAGGATAGTTCAGGCATCTTGGAGGCCGCCCATCTGGCGGTCGAAGGACTGGCGGATCAGGCCCATCACGTACGGCAATTCTTGAAAGCTGCTCAAGCCTATCTCCACATCTCCATTGCCCCAGCTGCCAATGTTGGAGATGTCGCGGACCAAGCCTTTGGGGTCTTCGATGTCAGCTATGCCCACGTTGAGCACCAGCAACAGCCGCTTGGCTTGCGGCACCACATCAACGAAATTCGTCTCTGCTTTGTAGGCCACATAGAGCTTCAAGAACTCTTCGCTGACGCACGGATTAAGCGCCAAGAGTGACTTGCGTAGTGCATCAAACAATTCGCGCATAGGGCTAGTGGCCAGATAGGGGTGGTCCGCCAAGCTGTATTGCTGGCCGGATTTGGCCGTTACAGGTCGATAGGCGTCCAGCACGTCATCGGCCAGTTGCGGTGCAGCCCATACCTTGGCAGCATCCTGGGCCAGGCGGTCAGCGCGGGCCTTAATGCTGGCCTCGTTCCACGTTTTTACTTTGCCGAGCCCAAGGTTCAGCTTTAGCGGACTGTGGGCGAAGCCCACAGGATTGCCGTCTTTGTCCGTGACTTGGTCGCGTTTATAGGCGAAGGAGTGATCGCTGTATTCGCCGTTGTAGCCAGTTAATGTAAGGTTGCCCAAGGTGTGCAGCCAGTCTTGCTGAATGCGCTGCCAGTCTGTGCCAAGCTCGGCCTGCCACTCTTCGGACAGTGCTTGATTCTGAGGGAGGATGTGCTCAATGGTGTAGTCCTCCACCACCACACGTTCCTTGCGGCCATGGTTTTCAAGACGACGTAGCCAGTAGCTTCGGCTACGGAAGTTGTAGAGGTCGCGCAATTTCACGTCACGCTGGAATTCTTCGTCGCTGGGGAAGCGGCGGTATGAGGGCAGCAACAGGAATGCAGCCTGCACACTTTCATAGTAGAAGTCTTTCTTGAGCATGCGACTCATGCCCGCGAAGGTCTTGTTCAACGAGTTGGTAGGAATCGCGCAGATGGCACGGCGGAACACATAGCTCTCTATCAAGCGAACGATGTGCAGCACCTCGTCGCTGGTCAGGCGGCCTTGCTTGTAGTCGTGGTACACGTCCAGTAAGAACGGATAAGCCACATCGACCTTCAGCTCTCGCAGATCATGAAAGGCTTGTTTAATTCCTGCGTCAACCTCTGTGCCCAAGGCCATGGCGCAGTAGTAGGACGCGTAGGCATGGATGTCGGCCACCAAGTCGCGGGTGTTGCCCTTGAGGCTGCGAGCAAAGACCTTGAACGCAACATACACATCGCGCACGTTAGGAATCTCACCTGTTTTCGCCGTCAGGTAGTGCCGCATGAACGCATCGAAGTGCACTACGTAGGCGGCTTGGCCAAACGCCCTTTCCATGGGCCGCCAGTAGGTCTTGTACAGCTCGGTTTGCAGCTTGGGCTCAAGCCCCATCAGGATATAGTTCCGGATGAGATCCGCCTGACTGAGCTCCAGCCCGGTGGAGTTCATGCTCTCAAATATCAACTGCGGATTATCCTGTGCACGGTCCAACGACACGTCCACGATCACCAGCTTTGCGAGACCTTGGCAGATGGCTTCCAACTCGCTTTGGTTTGCGGCGATCAGCTCCTGGAAAAGCGCATAGTTTTCGGTGATGCGGCTGCTTGCCTCCGCGGGCAGGGGCGTGCTTTGCAAGAGGGATAGCAAGGTGTCCTTGTCAGTCTCAGACAAGATCAACTTGAAGCGCCGATCGTCGTCCTCATTGGGGTCAAACAAATAGCGGTCACGTAGCTTCTCTTTCGAGAAAGCCCCTAAAAGCTCCGAAATGTTATATACCTCAAAGTATTTTGCCAACGCGGCAATGAGCAAGGTGCTTGTCGTCAGGCGTTGCTGCCCGTCGATAACCAGCAATGCTTCCTGGCTGGTGACGGAGGACAGACCACGCTCCACATAGACGATGGAGCCTATGAAGTGCGCCTTGACCGTTTCATCGCGGCCCGCGCGCATCAAGTCAGCCCACAGTTGACGACACTGAGTGGCCGTCCATGAATAGTTGCGCTGGTAGATCGGTATGACGAACTGCGGAGATTTTCTAAGGAAATTGAGAAGATTCGCTTCTGTTGCTTTCACTTTAATCCTTTAATGACTACGTGCCACTTGTGGGCGCTATGATTGTCAGCCGATTTGCGCACTAGTTGGAGAGCCAGCGTGCATGCAGCCGATTTCGATTGGCCCGATCGCCATCTCCACCCAAAAAGTCCAGCGCTTCGTCACCGGGCGGCAAGATGAGCTGATCCCTTCGAGCTTAACCAACGCATCGCGCAGTTCGGCATAGGCAAACAGCGAGAACGTCGTGGTGACACAGCCCAACTGGATGTCTGCCTTAAGGTGCGGGCGTACTAGGTCGATGACGCGATCTGCGCCACTGTTTGGAATCAGCCTCATAAGGTTTTCGCCTGCCATGGATTGATGACGGCAACGCCTGCTGCCTCGAATGGGCCAGTATCTCTGGTCGCAACAGCAAACCCGTTGGTCGCCGCAATCGCCGCGATGTAGCCATCAGCCTGGGCAACGGCCAAGCCAGCGCCGCGAGCCTTCGACATCAATGCCGCATAGGCTTGGGTACAGGCTAAGTCGAAGGGCAGTACCCGGCCAGAAAATAAAGGAAGCACGCGCTTTTCCAAGCTCTCTTGCAGGTTTGCTCGACGCTTGCCAGCCGGCAGCAGGGCAACACCCGCCCGCAACTCTGCCAAGGTGATGGAGGACAGGAACAGCGTCTCCAATGCCTGGGCGTCGATCCACTCGATCACTCGCAGCTCAGGTGCTTGGCGGAGCGGCTCGGACATTACATCGGTGTCGAGCAGGATCATTCGAAGCTCACTGGCCGAGCAGACGCCTTGTCGCGCGCCTGTTCAAATACCGCGAATTCTTCATCGCTCAGCTTGGCCTGACGGCCCATGTCGGCCAGAAGCGAACCCAGCTTCACGCGCCCCTTGGGGTTGATTGCGGATTCGAGGATTTCGCGTACCTCCGCTTCCATGCTCTGACCGTGCTGGGCCGCGCGGACGCGCAGAGCACGGTGCACCTCTTCAGGCAGGTTTCGAACTGTCAACATAGCCATGGCGATCTCCTCAAATGCATTCGATGCATGCATTTAACTATATTGCATTCATCCCTAGAGCGCTCTGCGCACTCTCAAGCTAGGCAACACTGTGATTCAACTCGCACTACCCTTCTGCCCCTCGGCAGCTCTCTCATTAGCCCGATGCAACACCCCCTGCGCATCCTCGGTCAGCGCATATAAAGCGCTATGCAGACCACCTTGCAGCCACTTGCTCAGCTTGAACGACCCGCCATCATCCGCACCGATCAGCAGAGCCGATATAGCACTCAAGCCATACAAGCGCGTGTTGATCGCTTGGGCTTCGCACTCCGTCAGCGCCAGGTCGTCCGTAAAGCCGCAGGCCCTGCGGTGGCTGCAAATGTCGTGAATGTCTAAAGGCTGGTCGCCCTGGCCCGCGATGGCCTGGATGGCATCGGCATAAGCGGTATCTGGGCTGGCGGTATCCGAGCGGGTATCCATGCCTGGGTCGGCTTTTGCTGCCGCGCGGGCAGCTTGGGGCTTGCTGTTCATGATGACGCCTCCTGACTCCGGGACAGGTTGCGGAATAGAGGCAGCGCCTGTACGGCCATGTTCAGCGCGTTGTGCGCGTCGGGATGCGGTTGGATAAGGGCGGTTTCGCCCAGGCAGGAGGTGGGCGCAGAGATGCGCGCGAGGGATGACTGAGCCATGGTGGACTCCAAGCAGTGTGGTTTGCAAAAACCACCACCCGGACGCCAATCAGGGCGGCAGCTCGAGCAGGTTGGCGTACCGGACACCGCTTGCGCAAACCGGCGAGCCTCGCGGCTCCCTGCCCAAGCCGCCATAAAAGGGGCACGAACAAACAAGCCGCAGGTACTCTGCGGAGGAGACTGCGGCTTGCGTCGCAGCAATGTGACAGGACGCCAATCCCGGCTGCGCTTGACTGGCACAGCGGCGTAACTGTAGCACGGCAGGAATGGAAGTGCTTAAGTGCGGCGCATTATTGAACCCCGCCTCTGCCCGAGCCTCTCGGCCCTGCTCAGTGAAGCGGTAGTGGCCGGGCTGGGTCGGGAAGCCGTCACGGTCGGTGACGTGATGCGCTCCATCTCGTTGGAGATATATAGGGTCAGTGCTTGGGCATCGTAGGAGATGACTCCAGCGCCCTCGGGTGGCGGTGGAAAACATGCTTCATTGCGCCAATCCCAGCATCGCGCGGATGCCTGCAATATGCCATGCCATACGGCTGCCAATATGCACGGGGCGCAATGCTGCGGGGTGCTTGCCGTAGCAAGCGTCTTTTAGATAGCGGGATTTTTCGTTCTTGGTATTGATTCGCCACACGCATGCGTTTCAACAACCACTCACAGACGCATTCCCAACCAGATAACGGTTTGCGTCGATGCAGCAACCACCGGCGTCAACACTTTGGGCCAGAACTGACCAGGCGCCAGATGCACTACTGACTGCTCCAGATGCTGCTCTTCATCCGCAACTATTTTTGCAATGGCCGCGACCGCAGCATCATCTTGACCTTCCAGCAAGTGGATCTGATGCTTCAAGTGGCCCAACACCACGCGCTCTACGGCAGCGGTCGTTGCGGCAATCGCCTGCAATCCAAAAAGTGCCGTTATCGAGCCCAGTGCAAATCCACCCAGTCCGCACAACCAGTAGCTGCGGCAACGGCTGGTACCTCTGCGCTGAAGCTCGTCCCAGAAGATGGCGCGATGCGATTCTTCATGCGCCTTGAATGCCTAGAGCGTTGGAACGATGGACGGCGCAGTCCATCGCGCGACAAGGATCTGAGCAGCATAGATATTGACAGCGCCATGCTCCCCTGCATGGTTCACCTTAAGTACACGCCCGGCAAAGTCTTTCGCCTTCATAGATCGATCAGTTGCGTCATACCCGGTGTGACATTTGAGATTCGTGAGGTACAGGGCCTTCCAGCCACTCCCAAATGGTTAGGCAAATTCTAGGGGTTGATCGGCTGCGCAACCAGGCGAACGCCGAGCGCTGCACACACACGCCAAATAGTGTCAAAGCGCGGATGGCTGCCCGGACGCAGCGCCTTGTACAGCGCCTCTCGGGTCAGGCCGCTGGCACTTGCTATGTCGCCCATGCCACGCGCGCGCGCAATCACACCCAGGGCATGCGCAAGCTCGGAAGGATCTTCTTCCTCCATCACCAAGGTCAAATAGGCGGCCACCTCTTCATCCGTTTTCAAATGCTCTGCCATGTCAAAGTTGGGCAGGTCTGCAATCTTGACCATCATCTACTCCTTCTCGCCCTCTTCCGGCTCCAAAGTGGCAGCCAGCGCCTGGGCAGCAGCGATATCCGCTTGTTGGCTGGACTTGTCACCACCGCCCAGCATGACTACCACCACATCGCCACGCTGCACGTAGTACATACGCCAGCCTGGGCCAAAGTCTTCGCGCATTTCGTAAACGCCTGCGCCAACGGATTTACAGTCGCCCATCAAACCACGTGTGACCTTGTCCAAACGCTTGGCCAAGCGAATACGCGTCATCGTGTCACGCAGGCCATGGAGCCAGGCATCGAATTCAACAGTGCGCTTGACGGTGAACATTTCCGCATTGTAATCGTTCGTTCACACCAACACCACTTTTTTCATTAGCGGCAGCACACACTCCAGACACCATGCCATCGCTCACAAGGCATGACGCGATGCGCTCGAACAAAGACTTTTGTATAGTTTTGTACACTGCCTCTCCCAGGGCTACATTCGGTCAGACAACCCCTTTGCCAAAGCGCCGCTGGCTTGAACAATCGCTCCGTCAGTTTGACAAAACAACAGCTCCACAAGGATTTGACCATGAGCGCAGCACAAGACAAGGTTCTCTACACCGGCCGCACGACCACCACCGGCGGCCGCTCCGGCGCATCGCGCAGCGATGACGGGCATCTGGACATTCGCCTGACCCAGTTTGGTACGGCGGGCACGGGCACCAACCCCGAGCAGCTGTTTGCGGCGGGCTGGTCGGCCTGCTTTATGGGGGCGATGGCACGCGCGGCGCAGCCGCTGGGCGTCCAGCTGCCGGTAGACCTGGCGGTAGATGCCGAGGTGGACCTGGTGCAAAACGCCGAGGGCTTTGCACTGGCGGCGCGCCTGAACGTCAAGGTGCCCGGCGTGGCACACGACCAGGCGCTCGCTGTGGTGCAGGCGGCGCACCAGATCTGCCCGTACTCCAAGGCGACACGCGGCAATATCCAGGTCGATCTTTCCGTGGCCTGATCGCCCCTTGGCTCCCCACCCGGCTTGACCTCCATGCGCAGCATTCTTCAACGGCTTGTCCCTTCCACCCTGCTGGCGCGCGTCGCCTTGCTGGTGATGCTGGGCATGGGGGTGGCCCAGCTGCTCACCTATATGGCCATTCGCCATGAACGTGAGCAGGCGCTGATGCGGCTGATGATCAGCGGGGTCGAGCGCGATATCGCCAGCTCGGTGGCGCTGATCGACCGGCTGCCGGCGGGCGAGCGCCAGGACTGGTTCCCCAAGCTCGAGCGGCCCAACTACAGTTTTTCTCTGGAGGGCACGGTTGGCAGCGCCGCCCCCACCGACCCGGCGCTGGCCCGCTTTGCGCAGGTGGTAGCCGATGCCTTGCAGCCTTTTCCGGTGCTGGCGATGGGCCAGCTGGGCGACCGGCCCGATGCCGTGCGCATGCAGCTGCGGCTAAGCGATGGCTCGCCGCTGTACATCGTGGCGCGCCGCGTGCCTATGCCCGTGTCGGGCTGGGTCACCTGGCTGCTCGCGGGCCAGCTGCTGGTGCTGGCAGGCCTGGCCTGGCTGGCGGTGCGCCTGGTCACCCGTCCTTTGGCGCGCCTGGCAGCGGCGGCCGACCAGTTGGGGCCGGACCTGCAGCCCGTCGTCGTCGCCGAAGCGGGCCCGGCCGAAGTGGTGCGCGCAGCGCGTGCCTTTAACGCCATGCAGCAGCGCATTGCCGGCTACCTGAACGAGCGCATGCAGATCCTCGCGGCGATCTCGCACGATCTGCAGACCCCCATCACGCGCATGCGCCTGCGGGTGGACCTGATGGACGATATGCCCGATGCCGACAAGTTTCGCCAGGACCTGGAGGCCATGCGCAGCCTGGTGCACGAAGGTGTCAACTACGCCAAGACCCTGCAAGGCTCCGACGAAAAAGTGCGGCGCCTGGATCTGGATGCGCTGCTGCGCAGCATCGTCAATGACTATGCCGACACCGGCAGCCCCGTCACGCTGGAGGGCGCTGCGGGCCAGCCCATCCGCACCCGCCCCCATGCGCTGCGCCGCATTCTGGGCAACCTGATCGACAACGCCCTCAAGTACGGCCAGCGCGCCGATGTGCATCTGCGCCTGCAAGCGGGCCATTGCTACATCGATGTCTGCGATACCGGGCCCGGCATCCCCGAGGAACAGCTTGCAGCTGTGCTACAGCCCTTTTACCGGGTGGAGGCCTCGCGCAACCGCGACACCGGCGGCTCCGGCCTGGGCCTGGCCATTGCCCACCAACTGAGCCTGTCGCTGGGCGGCACGCTGCGCCTGCACAACCGCCCCGAAGGCGGCCTGCGCGCCAGCCTGCAGTTGCCGGCCACCAGCTGATACCACCCATATCACCTGATATCCACTGACATCCACTGACACCACCGCCACCTTCTGCCATGACAACCACCTCCCCCGCCAGCGACCACGTTCTTTTGGTGGATGACGACCGGGATATCCGCGACCTGGTCAGCGCCTACCTGGAAAAAAATGGCCTGCGCGTGACCACCGCGCCCACCGGCCGGCATATGCGGCAGCTGCTGGAGACCGCCGGGCCGTTTGACCTCATCATCCTCGACCTGATGCTGCCCGGCGAGGACGGGCTCACCCTGTGCCGCGACCTGCGCGCCGGCAAGTTCAAGACCACGCCGATCATCATGCTGACGGCGCGCGGCGACGAGACCGACCGGGTGCTAGGCCTGGAGATGGGTGCCGATGACTACATGCCCAAGCCGTTTGCCGCGCGGGAGCTGCTCGCCCGCATCAAATCAGTGCTGCGGCGCACCCGCATGCTGCCGCCCAATATGCGCAGCAGCGAGGAGGCGCGCTTTCTGGCCTTTGGCGAATGGCGGCTCGATACCGCCGAGCGCGTGCTGCTGGACCAGGAAGGCGTGATGGTGTCGCTGAGCGGCGCCGAATACCGGCTGCTGCGCGTGCTGGTGGACCATCCGCAAAAGGTGCTCAGCCGCGACCAGATCCTGTCCATCACCCAAGGGCGCGAGGCCGAGCTGTTTGAGCGCTCCATCGACCTGATGATCAGCCGCCTGCGCAAGTGCCTGAATGACGATGCCCGCGAGCCGCGCTATATCAAGACCGTCCGCAGCGAGGGCTATGTGTTTGCCGCTCAGGTGGAGGCCCAGGATGTTTAGGGTTCGCAAATGGCTGTATGCCTTTATGTTTTTGCTGGGTTGCGCCGCCGCTGAGATCGCCTCGCCCGCTGGCCGCCCCTGCCCCTTGGCCAGCAGCACCCTGCTACGCAAACGCGAGCCCCGCGCTTAAAACGCCCGAGCAACCCCCACCACCCCCAACACCGCCACCTTTGAGGTGGCGGTGGCATTTTCGGGGCTCGCAATCATCGCTTTGTATCGCCGTGTACCAGCCCGGCCCAAGCGCTACACGGCCATGCATTTGGGGGGTGCACATGACACATGCCACATACATGGCGGCGGTCTACTAGCTAACAGCCAAGACAAACAAGTTTCGGCACTCAGCACCCCAACCATCTTCATCATGCAAAGGCCCTCCATGAACCCGATCACCCCCTCCTCCCGCCGCAGCTTTTTGGGCAACGCCGCCCTGGGCCTGGCCTTGGCGCCTATGGGCAGCTTGCTGGCCAGCAGCGCGCGCGCAGCCAGCCCGGCAGGCGCCACCAGCTTTGGCCCGCTCAAGCAGATCGATGCCGGCGACCTGCGGGTGGAATACGCCGAAGCGGGCCCCGCCAACGGCCCCGTCGCCATCCTGCTGCATGGCTGGCCTTATGACATCCATGCTTTTGTCGATGTGGCGCCGCGCCTGGCGGCAGCGGGCTACCGCGTCATCGTGCCGTACTTGCGTGGTTACGGTGGCACGCGTTTTCTGTCGGCCAGCACAGTACGCAATGGCCAGCAAGGCGCGGTTGCGCAGGACATCATTGCGCTGATGGATGCGCTGGGCGTGCGCCAGGCGGTGCTGGGGGCCTTTGACTGGGGTGCGCGCACCGCCTGCATCATGGCGGCGATCTGGCCTGAGCGGGTGCGCGGCCTGGTGTCGGTGAGCGGCTACCTGATCGGCAACCCCCAGGCCAATGCCAAGCCCCAGGCGCCTGCTGCCGAATACGCCTGGTGGTACCAGTCTTACCTCGCCACCGACCGGGGCCGCGACGGCTATGCCGCCAACCCCGCCGCCTTCAACCGCTTTATCTGGCAACAGGCCTCCCCGCAATGGCGGTTTGACGATGCCACCTACCAGCGCAGCGCCCAGGCCTTTGACAACCCGGACCATGTCGCCATCGTGGTGCACAACTACCGCTGGCGCATTGCACTGGCACAAGGCGAATCACGCTTTGATGCACTGGAGGCCCGGCTGGCCAGCGCGCCCCACATCACCGTGCCCAGCATCACGATGGAGGGCGATGCCAACGGCGCGCCACACCCCGCGCCTGCCGCCTATGCCGCCAAGTTCAGCGGCCCCTACCAGCACCGCAATTTGGACGGCGGCATAGGCCACAACCTGCCCCAGGAGGCGCCGGCGGCCTTTGCCCAGGCCGTGATTGACGTGACCCGCTTGTAACCCCCCATCGCCACCCCAAACCACCCCACAACCAGCCACCAATGGAGCTGCCATGGCCTTGTACCTTGTTGCCTTTGCTGCCGGGGTGCTCAGCGTGCTGAGCCCCTGCATCCTCCCCGTTCTGCCCTTTGTCTTTGCACGCCAGGGCCAGCCCAGCCGCCACGGCAACCTGCCGCTGCTGATCGGTATGGCGGTGGCCTTTGCGGCAGCCGCATCGCTGGCCGCTGCCGCCGGCGCCTGGGCGGTGCAGCTGAGCCAGTGGAGCCGGGGCCTGGCGCTGCTGGCCTTGGGCGTTTTTGCAGCATCCCTGTTGTTCCCCAGCTTGGCCGCCTGGTGGAGCCGGCCGCTGGTGCAGATGGGTGTAAAGCTGGCCGCCCAGCAAACCCAGAACCGCTGGCTGCATTCCGCACTGCTGGGCGTTGCCACCGGCCTGATCTGGTCGCCCTGCGCCGGCCCGGTGCTGGGCCTGCTGCTGTCCGGTGCCGCACTGGCGGGGCCGGACACCGCCACCAGCGCGCTGCTGCTGTGCTATGCGGCCGGTGCCGGCCTGGCTTTGTGGGCCGCTTTGCGCATCAGCGCCGGCACCCTGGCTCGCCTGCGTGCGCATTGGCTGCCGGGCGAGCGCGGCCGCCGTGCCGCAGGCGCCGCGATGCTGGCGGCGGTGCTGGCCGTGGCCACCGGGCTGGATAGCCGCCTGCTCGCACAATCGGGCGGACTGGGCGGACTTCTTAATGGCAACGGGTTGGAGAGCAGCCTGCTGCAAGCGGCCATGCCCTCGGCCCAAGCGGCGGAGCTGGCTGGCAGCAACCCGGCGCAAGCAGCCGGCAGCGCCCCTTACATCAGCCCGCTGCCGGTGGAATCGACCCGCCCCAGCCTGGAGGGTGGCACGCAATGGCTGAATGCCGAGCCGCAGTCCATCCCCGCGCTACGCGGCAAGGTGGTGCTGGTCAATTTCTGGACCTACTCCTGCGTCAATTGCCTGCGCACCCTGCCGTATGTCAAATCCTGGGCGCAAAAGTATGCCGATAGCAGCCTGGTCGTGGTGGGGGTACATGCGCCCGAGTTCGCCTTTGAGAAGGACCGCAGCAATGTCGAGAAGGCCTTGCAGCAGCTGAAAATCAGCTACCCAGTGGTACAGGACAACGCATTTCGCATCTGGCGCGCCTTCAACAACCAGTACTGGCCTGCCCTCTACCTGGTCGACGCCCAAGGGCGGGTGCGCCACCACCAGTTTGGCGAAGGCGGCTATGCGGCAACGGAGCGCGCGCTGCAAGAGCTGCTGCGTGAAGCGCAGGCGCCATCAGCTGCTAACGCGCCTGCCAACAACCCCAATGCCAACGCCACCCCCGACACCCAGGGCCTGGGCCTGGCCGCCGACACTGCCAGCCTGCGCAGCCCGGAGATCTACCTGGGCTACGACAAAGGTGGCAGCCTGCGCCTGGCAGGCCGCCCCGCGCCCGACAAGCCCGCCAACTACCAGCCAGCGTCGCTGCGCCTCAACACCTGGACCTTGCAGGGCAACTGGACCTTGATGCCCGAGTTGGTGCAAGCCAATGAGGCGGGCGGGCGCTTGGCGTTGCGCTTTGAGGCCCGTGACGCCAATCTGGTGCTGGGCGCTGCCGGTGCTGGCCCCTTGCGGTTCCGGATCACCATCGACGGCCAGCCCCCGGGCATCCACCACGGCAGCGATGTCGACGCCCAAGGCTACGGCCAGGTGGATGCCACGCGGCTGTACCAGCTGGTTCGCCAGCAAGGCACAGTGAAGGAGCGGACGCTGGAGATCGAGTTTCTGAATCCGGGTGCGCAGGGGTATGCGTTTACGTTTGGCTAACGGGCTAACGGGGCTGACGCGCAGCACATCGCCTTGCCACGCTGACTTACACCTGGCCCGCCTTAAAAGAACGCCCTGGGAACGCACCCTCCCCACAGCCCAGTCACACCACCGCAGCGCTGATCGTCTCCGGCCGCCGCGCCAGCAGATGGGACAGCCGCTGCAGGCCCGCCTTCAAGCGGCTCCTGTCGCGGATGCTGCCCAAAGAGATGCGGATGGCGTTCGGGGCTTTGCCGCCGGTGGCAAACGCCTCTGCCGGCGTGATGGCGATCCCCTCGCTGTCGGCGGCGCGGGCGAGCTGCGAGGGGCTCCAGTACCCGGGCAATTCCAGCCATACATGCAGGCCGTCGCCAGCGCCGCTGTAGCGGCCCGCCAGCACATCCCGGGCCATCCGGTGGCGCAGGCGTGCCTCCTTGCGCACGCCCTCCATCAAGCTTTGGGCCGAACCATCAAAGATCCATTGCGTGGCCAGGGCCGCTGTCAGCGGCGCCACCATCAGCGCAAAGGATCTGAGCGCGACCAACAGGCGTTCGCGCTCCTGCGCGTCGGGCACCCGGACGAAGGCGACGCGCAAGCCGGGGGTCAGGCATTTGGACAGGGTGGAGATGTAGTAGCTCTGCTGCGGGGCAAAGCTGGCAATGGGCGGCGGCGGCGCATCGGCCAGCAGCCAGTAGGGGTCGTCTTCAACGATGGGCACTTCACAGCGCTTGGCAATGCTTGCCAGCTCCTGGCGCCTGCGCTCCGGCATGGTGATGGCGGTCGGGTTCTGCAGCGTTGGATTGAGGTAGACCAGCCCAGGCTTGTGCTGGCGGCAGGCCTGTTCCAGCAGCTCGGGCAGCATGCCATGCTGGTCCGCCTTCACCGCCACGATGCGCCGCCCCAATTGGCTCGCTGCGGTACGCAAGCCGGGGTAAGCCAGGGGCTCGGCCAGGATCACATCGCCAGGCGCTGTCAGCGCCAAAATCAAGGCGGCAATCGCCGCTTGCGCGCCCGGGCAGACGACAACCTGCCCCGCATCCAGCGGCCCCAACATCGGCTCGAGCCATTGGGCGCCCGCCTGGCGGTCGGAGTCACTCCCCCCGCCCAGGTGGTAGGTCATCAGCAACTGGGCATCTGCCCGCATCAGCACCTGAGACAGGCCTTGCTTGAGCAGGTCGTCAAAATCCAGGCCATCGGGGGGTGGCGGGGTGTTCATGCTCATGTCGATGACCGAGGCCAGTTCCACTTTGGGCGCCGCCACATAGGTGCCCCGGGCGCCGCGCCCCTCCAACAGGTGGCGGCGCCTGGCTTCGTCGTAGGCGCGCGTGACGGTGGTCAGGTCCACGCCCAGCTGCGCGGCCAGCAGGCGCTGCGGCGGCAAGCGGTCACCGGGTTGGAGCGATCCAGCGGCCAGCGCGGCCTCCAAGGCATCGGCAATCTGCAAAAACCGTGGCCCACCATGCTGGGCCAGGCGCGGGAGCCAGCGGTACAAGGGCTCATCTTGTATGGTTTCAGACTGGGACATTTTGTCCTCATGTATGGAAATTGCTTTTGCGTACTATGCCCCATAACAGGCAGCACCCTTATCCTTGTATGGCCGTCGCAGGGGTTTTTTTCCCGCACATCGGGGCGCTGGTATTGCCTGCAAACGACAGTGCCAATTCATTGGCTGGAAATTCTCAAAATGATCGATTGGATCCCGGTAGTCTTCGTCATCTTCAAGCTGGCCATGTTCAGCACTTGCATGTTCTTTGCCATCAAATGGCATTACGACCAAGGCAAAAAGGGCAAGGGCAAGGACCTGCGCACGGTGCTGCGCGCAGGCGGCATGGTGGCCACCCTCTTTGTGCTGTCGCTCATGGGCCTGGGGCTGGTCACCTTTGGCCTGGTCAGAACGCTGGGCTTGGACTTGCAATTTCCCTGATGGCCAGGATGGCCTGGCGGGCATCGCCAGGCGGCTGAACGCTTGCCGGGGACACCCGCAGCGCAATGCCCGTGTGCAACGCCCAGCTGCCCGGCAAAAAAATGCCACCTCGGTTGGCAGAGGTGGCAAAAAGCCGGTCAGCGTGGAGTGCTTGTACGACCGGCAGGGGAGATTTGAAATAGTCCCTTGGGCCCGCCTTATTCGGCCATCACGGCCTTAAAAAGCCGCAGGGCGCCATTTGAGCAAGCGCTTTTCCAGCCGGGTCAGCAAAAAGTCGGCGCCCAGGGCCACCACCGCCAGCACAATCATTGCGGCAAATACGCCACTGGCATTGAAAGCGCCCTGCGCGGTGGAGATCAACAGGCCAATGCCCTCTTTGGCACCCAGAAACTCACCCACCACGGCGCCCACCAGCGCAAAGCCAAAGCTCACATGCAGGCTGGCCAAAATCCAGGACATGGCCGATGGAATGACCACCGACAGGGTCACCTGGCGCGGCGATGCGCCCAGGATCTGCGCATTGGCGATCATGTATTTGTCGGCCTCACGCACACCCTGGAAGGCGTTGGCAAACACCACAAAGAAGACCATCACCACCGCCAGCGCCACCTTGGAGGCCATGCCCAGGCCCAGTGCAATCACAAACACGGAGCCCAGCACCACGCGGGGGATGGAGTTGGCAATCTGGATATAGATCGCAAACACATCGGACAGCAGCTTGTTGCGGCCTAGCACAATGCCGCAGATCACGCCGGCGATGGAGCCGATCAGAAAGCCGATCACCGTTTCTTCCAACGTGACCAGTACCTGCTGCCACAGCGGGCCTTGCGAGGTGCCGTCGCGCATCCATTCGACAATCTGGTTCCAGATCATCGAGGGCATGGAATAGAAGAAGGGGTCGATCCACTGCATGCGGGCAGACAGCTCCCAGCCGCCAAGCACAAACACCAGCACCAAGAGGCGCAGGCCGAGGATCAGGGCCTTGCGGCGCTGGATGGCTGCTTGCGCGGCGATGGATTCCTGCGCCAGCGCGGCATCGCTTACGGCAGCGGGGGTGTGGTCTGCCGCTGCCTGCGCGGGGGAGATTCGAGGGTTCATGGTGAGTTCAGACATGGTGTGTTCCTTGCCTTGGTTTACTGGATATGGACTTCTTCGCGCAGGTCATCCCAGATGCGCTTGGACAGGTCGATGAACTGCGGGTCATAGCGCACCTCGCTCATCACGCGGGGACGTGGCAGGTCGATCTCGTACACGCGCTTCAAGGTGGCGGGGCGGGCCGTCAGCACAAAGACACGGTCGGCCAGCGCAATGGCTTCCTCCAGGTCATGCGTCACAAACACCACCGAACCGCCCGAGGCCGACCACAGGCGCAGCAGCTCGTCTTGCATCAAGGTGCGGGTCTGCATGTCCAGGGCAGAGAAGGGCTCGTCCATCAGCAGGATTTCCGGCTGGTTGATAAAGGTCTGCGCCAGCGCCACGCGCTTGCGCATGCCGCCCGAGAGCTGGTGCGGGTAGTGGTTGCCAAAGTTGGCCAGGCCCACGCGGTGGATCCACTCGTCGGCCAGCTTGAGTGCTTGCGCACGCGGTGTACCGCGGAAGATGGGGCCGGCCGCGACGTTGTCGCGCACCGATTTCCAGGGGAAGACGGCATCGGCCTGGAACACAAAGCCGATGCGCGGATCGATCTGCTCGACCTTCTTGCCCATCACACGCACCTCGCCTACCGTGGGCTGCAGCAAGCTGGTGATCAGGTTCAAGGTGGTGGATTTGCCGCTGCCGGTGGGGCCGACGATGGCGATGAATTCGCCTTTGGCCACGCTCATAGAAAAGTTGCGCAGCGCCAAGGTGGCCGTGCCGTCCGGCGCGATAAAGCGCAGCGATACCTTGTCAAATTCGATGGCCGCATCGGTTTGCTGCGCAGAGGCTGCGGTATTTTTGGGCTGCAAGGGGCTGGACGGTTGCTGGCTGGCAACCGCCTGGGTGGCATAGGACATGGGGAGTCTCCCGAAAGGGCTGGGGTTTGTGCGCCAACTGCAGCACGGCATGCCGCGCTGCTGGGCCGGTCGCGCCGATTTTTACTGGGCGCTCAAGTAGGCGTTGGAATAGGTCTTGGCCAGGTCAATGTGTGCGCTCTTCACATTGGGCTTGTAGGCCGACAGCACCCGGAGCACGGTCTCGGGGCCGCCCTCGGGCATCTTGCCGTCCTTGGTGTACATGGGCAGCGAGGCTTTGAGCGCTGCCACATACAGCTCCTTGTCATTGCCGTAGTAGTCCTTGGGCATCTTCTCGGCAATCTCTTCGGCGCTGTGGCTGCTGATGTATTGCATGGTCTTGCCAAAGGCACGCGCCAGCTTGCTGGCTTGCTCCTTGTGGCTGGCGGCCCATTCATTGCGCACGTACAGGCTGGCGGCGGGGTAGAGGCCGCCCAGTGCCGCCTTGGTGCCCTCTTCGCTGCGCATGTCGACGAGCACCTTGGCATCGCCGGTCTTGAGCATTTGCGAGACGGTCGGCTCGGTGGTCATGCCGGCCTGGATGCGGTCCTGCTTCATGCCGGCGATAAAGGAGTTGCCAGCGCCCACGGGCAGCAGCGAGTAGTCCTTGCTGGCCACACCTTCCTTGTCGACCAGGTAGCGGGTCAGGAACTCGGTGGACGAGCCCAGGCCGGTGACGCCCAGGGTCTTGCCCTTGGCATCGGCCATCGATTTAAAGCCGCCTGCGGCTGCCTTGGTGGACACCAGCTCCACCTCACCGGGCACCTTGCAGAACACCGCAATGGCCTGGATCTCCTTGCCCTTGGCTTGCAAGTCGATGGTGTGGTCGTAAAAACCCACCACGCCTTGCACGGCACCGGCGATCAGCTGGTTTTCTGCATCCACGCCAGCGGGTTGCGATTGCAGCTCGACCTTCAGGCCCTCTTCCTTGAAGTAGCCCAGCGACTCGGCCAGCTTGGCGGGTAAATAGATGATCTTGTTGATGCCGCCCACCATGATGGTGACGGTGTCGTCTGCCGCCTGCGCAGCCGTGCTGGCCATGCAGCAGACAGCAGCTGCGGCGATGGCAGCCAGGGCGTTGCGGCGAGAAGCGTGGAACGTGGTCATGCGGTGTCTCCTTGAGGTTGTTGTCCCGGCACCTGCAGTAGCGTCGCACTGGGCGACCGCATAATGCACCGGATAGGAACAGAGTCTAGAAACTGCACCCTTTCAGTGCGCTTTCGCTGCACTGCAGCATTTTTAGTGGTTATCCCTGATCTATTTACGGGCGCCCGGCGTCCCACCTCCTCCGATGAAGATTCTTCTGGTCGAAGACAACCTGGAACTGGCCCAGTCCCTGGCCGAGCTGCTGCGCCAGCATGCCTTTGTGGTGGACCATGTGGACCGTGGCGATGCGGCCGACCAGCTGCTCAGCCAATCGCACTACGACTTGCTGCTGCTGGACCTGAACCTGCCCCAGCTCAGCGGCAAGGCCTTGCTGCGTCGCCTGCGCGAGCGGGGCGACAGCCTGCCGGTGA
This sequence comes from Comamonas sp. BIGb0152, assembly GCF_024809975.1. Classification (GTDB taxonomy): domain Bacteria; phylum Pseudomonadota; class Gammaproteobacteria; order Burkholderiales; family Burkholderiaceae_C; genus Comamonas. The sequence continues at coordinate 114,633 of NZ_JANUDY010000002.1, read as the reverse complement.
TCGTGCTGACGGCCAGCGACTCGCTCGACCAAAAGGTGCTGTGCCTGGAGATTGGCGCCGATGACTACCTGGTCAAACCGGTGGAAGTGCGCGAGCTGCTCGCGCGCATGCAGGCCATTGCGCGGCGCCAGATGCCTGGGCGCGACAACCAGGTGCGCTGCGGCAATCTGCAGCTTGACTTGCGCACGCGCCTGTTCAGCGTGGCGGGCGAAGAACTGGCCCTGCCCCCGCGCGAGCGCAGCATGCTCGAAGCCTTGATGCTGCAAAACGGCAGCGCACTGTCCAAACAACGGCTGATGGATGTGATCTACGGCATGGACGAAGAGGCCAGCGCCGATGCGGTCGACCTGTATGTGCACCGCCTGCGCAAGAAGCTGCAGGCCAGCGACACCACGATCATGACCTTGCGCGGCGTGGGCTACCTGCTCAAGCAAAAGCTCGCGGGTACCGAATAAATGCTGCACAGCCTGCGCGCCCGCCTGGCCTTGTGGCTGCTGCTGCCGCTGGCCGTGCTGGTCGCAGTCTGCGGCTGGTTTGCCCATGAGCACGCCGAGGACGCGGCCGACTATGTGCAAGACCACGACCTGCTGTCATCGGCCAAGATCCTGGCCGACCGGCTGATCTGGGAGGACGGCGATGTGCGCGCCAGCGTGCCGCCCTCGGCGCTCAGCCTGTTCATGTCGCCCGCGCGCGACCATGTCTACCTGAGCGTGATGGATGCCCAAGGCCAGCTGCTGGCGGGCCAGCAGGATTTTCCGCAACCGCAAAAGCTGCAACTGAGCGGCAGCGACAACGCCCAGTGGTATGACGCGGTGTGGCAGGGCCAACCGATACGCGCCGTCATCACCCGCCGGGCCATGTACGACGTGGCGGGCGCCCGCGAGATCACCATCCTGGTCGGCAAAACCACCCACAGCCGCGACAACATGGTGCAGACCTTGTGGTGGCCGACGCTGGAATACCTGCTCTGGGCCCTTGCCGTGGCCGTGCTGGTAAGCGCCACGGCATTGACCTTGGAGCTGCGCCCGCTGCTGCGCATGGCACGCCAGCTGGCGCAGCGGCCGGCAAAGGATGTGGATTTTCATCTCGACTCGCGCCAGCTGCACCAGGAGCTGCGGCCGCTGGCCGACACCGTCAACCAGTTTGCCCGCACCATCCGCGCCCAGGTGGCGCGCCAGCGCCAGTTCATCTCGGATGCGGCGCACCAGCTGCGCACGCCCCTGGCCATCCAGGCCCATACCTTGGAGCAGGCCCTGGGCCAAACGCAGGCCGAGCTGGCCGCCCTCTCCGTCGCGCAGCGCCTGGCCGTCTTGCAGCGGCTGCAGCGCAGCAACCAGCAATTGCTGAATGTGGCCAACCAGCTGCTCACCCTGGCCCAGGCCGAAGCCGGCAGCGCAGCGCATGCCGCCCACACCCCGCAGTGGGTGGACCTGCGCGCCCTGTGCCTGCAGTGCCTGGAAGCCATGGCGCCGGCGGCAGACCTCAAGCACATCGACCTGGGATGGGAGGAAACCCAAGAGCCCCATGCCCCAGAGCCCGGGCTAGCAGCCGCCAACCCCGACCCCCATGTCTATTGCCTGTACACCAGCAGCCGCCTACTGCCCGAGCTGGTTGCCAACCTGGTGGACAACGCCATCCGCTACACCCCTGCCCAAGGCCAGGTCACCCTGGGTTTGCACGCCAGTGCGGACAGCCTGCTTTTGTTTGTTGCAGACAATGGCCCCGGAATCCCCGCCCAAAGCCGCGACCGGGTGCTGGAGCGCTTTTACCGCCTGGCCCATGACACACCCGGCACCGGCCTGGGCCTGGCGATTGTGCAAGAAGTGGCACGCGCCACAGGCGCCCGCTTGGCGCTGGCCGATGCCCATCACCGCCCCACCCCGCCCTTCGGCCCGGGCCTGCGCATCAGCGTGCGCTTTGCACGCGCTGCGCGCTAGCGCGGGAATGATCCGGCAATTTTCTTCAACCACCAGGAGCGTCCATGCCCATAGAACTTTGGCTTTCCTTTGTCGCAGCATCTGCGGTGCTGCTCATCATCCCTGGACCGACCATTCTCACCGTCATCAGCTATTCCCTGGCCCAGGGGCGCCGCGCCAATATACCGCTTGTCGCGGCAGTGGCGCTGGGCGATTCGACGGCGCTGGTGGTGTCGCTGTTGGGACTGGGGGCACTCTTGGCGGCATCGGCCTTGTGGTTCACCGTCGTCAAATGGGCAGGCGGCCTCTACCTGCTCTACCTGGGCATCAAGCTCTTGCGCGCTGGCGTCTCTGCGTCTGCCTTGGTGCCCACTGCCGTTCCGGTCTCCCGCTGGAAGCTGTTTGCCAATACCTACCTGGTCACGGCGCTCAACCCCAAAGGCATTGTGTTCTTCGTGGCGTTTCTGCCGCAGTTCATCAGCGCCGAGGCACCGCTTGGGCGCCAGCTCTGGATTCTGGCCCTGACCTTTGTGGTGATGGCCACCCTCAACGCCACGCTCTATGCTGCCTTTGCATCGTCTGCCAGAAAGCTGCTGTCCTCACCCAGGTCGCTGCGCTGGTTCAACATGGCAGGGGGTGGCCTGCTGTCGGCCGCCGGGGTCTGGGCGCTGCTGGCACGGCGGCCAGGTTAAATCGTGTATGACGGTTGGTAGCCGCTCCCTTCGGGGAGACATCAAGCCGCCGAAAACGCCGCCACCATCTGGCGCAACAACTGCGAAGCGACTGGCGACAGCGGCCTGCCCGCTCGCGTCACCACATGCAGCTGGCTGTGGTTAAGCACCGGACTGGCCAGCGGCAGGGACACCAAGGTATCCAGCGCCACACCCTGCAGCGGGATGGAGCGCGGCGTCATGATGTAACCCAGGCCCATGACCGCAAAGTCCCACAGCACCTTGAAGGAGTTGGTGGTCAGCATGGGTTGCAGGCGGATGTTCTCCTCCAGCTCAGCGGCCTGGATGTGTTTGCGCACGCCAAAGGATTCCTCCAGCGCCGCGCCGGGGTATGGCGCCAGGTCGGCCAGGCTCAAGGGGCCGCTGTGGCTGGCCAATGGGTGGCCCTTGTGCACATGCACACGCACGGGGGCCAGCCTGGCATGGTGGGAGCGCAGGCGCGCATCCATCGGGGGCTGGAAGACCAGGCCGATATGCGCCCGGTCTTCCAAAATGCACTGCACGGCCTCTTCGGTGCCGGCCACCCGGATGTGGTAGCGCACATCACCATGGGCTTTCACAAAATCCTGTAGCACCGGGCCCATCACCATGTCCAGGGTGCCCTCGCCCAGCACCAAGTCCAAGTGGCCAGATTGGCCGTTCTTGAGGCTGTTGACCTCGGCGACAAAGGTGTCGTGCAGGTCCTGCTGGCGGCGGGCAAACAGCGCCAGCATGCGGCCGGCATCGGTCACTACCACGCCCCTGCCGCGCCGCTCCAGCAGTACCAGGCCCGTGTCCTGCTCCAGCCGCGCCACCGTGCGGCTGACCATCGACGGGTCCACCGCCAGTACATCGGCTGCGCCGCGCACCGAGCCGGTTTCCATGATCTGCAGCAGGCACAGGGCCCGCTTGCGGTCCAGCACATCGTCCATTCCCAGGTTCAACATCGTTCGCCTCCGGCAATTGTTGCGATTCTTGCAACGTTTGATTGCGTCCGTTGTCATGGACGCGACGGATCGCGCTTTCGATAATGGTTTGACTTTTTTATGACGGCCCCACCATGAACGCAGCTATCCACCCCTCCTTGCTATCTGCCGTACAGGCCCTTGCGCCTGAGTTTGTCGGCATTCGCCACCAGATCCATGCCTTCCCGGAGCTGGCGTTTGAAGAGCTTCGCACCAGCGACCTGGTGGCCGAGCGCCTGCAAGCCTGGGGCTATGAAGTGCACCGGGGCCTGGGCAGTACCGGTGTGGTAGGTCGCCTCAAAAAAGGCCAGGGCAGCCGCAGCCTGGGCATTCGTGCGGACATGGATGCCCTGCCCATCCAGGAGAAAACCGGCCTGCCCTATGCCAGCACCTTGAGCGGCAAGATGCATGCCTGCGGCCACGATGGCCACACAGCCATCTTGCTGTGCGCGGCCCGTTACCTGGCCGAGTCCGTCGATTACAGCGGCACCTTGAACCTGATTTTTCAGCCGGCCGAAGAGAACGAAGGCGGTGCGCTGCGCATGGTCGATGACGGCCTATTCGAGCAGTTCCCCTGCGACGAAATCTACGCGCTGCACAACACGCCAGGCCTGCCCGTGGGCCAGATCGGCGTGATTGCCGGCCCTGCGATGGCCTCGTTCGACCGCGCCACCGTCACCTTGACCGGGCGCTCAGCACACGGCGCCATGCCCCACCACGGCATCGATGTGATGCAGGCAGCGGCCAGCATCGTGCTGGGCCTGCAGTCGCTGGTCAGCCGCGAGGTCGATGCCCTCAAATCGGCCGTCATCACCGTCGGCTCCATCCAGGCCGGCGCCACCTACAACATCGTGCCCGAAAGCGCCACGATCAAGATCGGCATCCGTGCGCTCAACCCCGAGGTGCGCCGCCAGATCGAAACCCGGCTGCGCGACTTTGTCAGTGCCCAGGCCCAGAGCTACCAGCTGCAGGCCGATGTGCTGTACGAGCGCAAGTACCCGGTCCTCGTCAACCATGCCGCCCAAACCGAGCGCGCCCGCGAAGTGGCCACGCAGCTGCTGGGTGCTGACAACGTGGTCACCCGGGGCCCGGTGATGGGCAGCGAAGACTTTGCCTACATGCTCGAACACCGCCCCGGCTCCTATGTGCGGCTAGGCAATGGCCTGGGGCAAGACGGCGGCTGCATGGTGCACAACCCGCTGTATGACTTCAATGACAAAGCCCTGCCCATCGGGGCGGCCTTCTGGGCCAGCCTGGCACAAAGCTATCTGCAATAAACCCACCTAGCGAGAGCACCATGACCGCAACCCATCGCCGCCAATTTCTTCAATACGCCAGCCTGCTGGCGGGCGCCCCCTGGCTGGCCACGCAGCAGGCCTGGGCAGCCGATGCCTACCCGACCAAGCCGCTGTCCCTGGTCGTGCCCTACCCGGCAGGCGGCGCCAGTGATACCGCTGCCCGCATCTTTGGCGAGTCCATCGGCAAGAGCGTCAAGCAGCAGGTCGTCGTCGAGAACTATGGCGGCGGCACCGGCCTGATCGGCGCCAACAAGGTCTTGAGCGCGCAGGCCGATGGCTACACCTTCTTCCATGGCTCCATCAACGAGGTCTTTCTGGCCCCCATGCTCAACCCCTCGGCCCGCTACACACCCAAGGATTTCAGCCTGGTCGCCCCGATCAGCGAGGCCCATATCGTGCTGCTGGCGCGCAACGGGCTGCAGGTGGACTCGCTGGACAAACTGATCGCACTGGCCAAGCAAAGCGGCGCCAAGCCGCTGACCTATGCCACCGTGGGCATTGACTCGATCTACCACCTGATGGGCGATGCGCTGGCGACCCGTGTTGGCGCCCCCCTGCTGCATGTGCCCTACAAAGGCGGCGCACCGGCGCTGCAAGGCGTAGCAGGCGGCGAGGTGGATCTGGCCATCCTGGCCTACCAGACCAGCTTTGATGCCATGCAGGCCCAGGGCCGGCTCAAGGTGCTGACCAGCTTCTCCAAAGAGCTGCCCACTCCCTTGGCCCATATTCCGCTGATCACGCAAAGCAAGCTGGTGCCCGACTTCGCCTACACCATCAGCGGCGGCTACTTTGTCAAACAAGGCTGCCCGGCTGATCGCGTCACTATCTTGCGCAATGCCATTGGCGCCGCCCTGCTCAACCCCGAGATACGTGCCCGCTTGGAGGCCGAAGGCCGCACCGTAGCCCAGCCCACCGACAGCCAGGCCGCCGCCAACCAGACCTTTGACCAGTACCTGCAGCGGGTGGGTGAGCTCATTCGCACCGTGGGCCGCAAACCGCTGGCCTGACCACAAGGCAAACCATGGCAGGCGGCTAAAAGCGGGCGGCCTGCCGCAACACAGCCGGCGCTGCTGCAGCACGCCGGCTGTTCGGTTTGTCGGCCCAGTTTTTGCCAACCCATGGCCCGTGCTCAGCCTTACGCAGGGCCCAAACCCCCGCATAATGTTGCATTGGCAACGTTTGATTGCCCCCTGTAAGCGAGGCATTTGGCAGCATCCCGTAACGGTTTAACAGCGCATTTACCGGCCTTGCCTGCAGAGTGCCTGCGCGGTCCTCTGCAAGTCCCCGGGGAAAGACGCCCCGCAATCTTGCGCAGACAAACAATCTATCGCTTGGAAGAAACAGCCTCTCATAGGGGCCAGGGTGCTTGCGCACTTTCAAGCTTGCAACATGCTGACATTTGTTGAATTTATGACCATTGCCTTTTCATAGCTTTGACATATCATACGGATTCCTCTGGAGGGAGGTAGAAGTAGAAGAAAAGGAACACGACCTTGGAGCCCGCAGCGATGCGGGCTCTTTTTTTGTCAATTGCTGACGATTGCGCTGTGAGGACTGACAACATCCCGCCCGAGCCCGGCCTAGAATTTAAGCAACAGTTTTGCCGAGTTTGTGCGTACCCTCCCTCCCTCTCTTAATTTGCATGAACGCCCTGAATTTCAGGATCGGCCTTCTTCTTGTATCCACTGCCGCCCCCTTGGGGGCGGTATTTTTTTGGGCGCCAGGCTGCACCCCACAGGGCGGCACCATGCGCAGCCGCCAGCGCTCAGACCAGCGCCGTCGACAAGCCTTGTGCGGTATGCACCGGCAGCTGCCACTGCAAACCGTTCTGCTCGGCCACCACCTCAATGCGCGGGGGCTCGCTGTACACCCCGCCAAAAATGGTGGCAAATGCTGCGTCTGCGGCGTCCCGTCCGGTCGCCAGTCGCATCATGCCCATGGGGATGGCCGTGCCGGAGGGGTCAAACAAGTACCAGCGACCGCCCAGATACACCTCCACATAGGCATGAAAATCCGGCGGCCCTAAGGCGGGGTCGGCGCCGTAGTCGGTGCCAGTCACAAACCGCGCCGGCAAGTTGATGGCGCGGCACATGGCAATCATCAGGTGGGCAAAATCGCGGCAGACGCCCACGCATTCCACCAAGGTATCGACGGCGGAAGTGGTGCCACTGCTGCTGTTGGAGCGGAACTTCACATGCTGCTGCACCCAGTCACACACTGCCTGCGCGCGCGCATAGCCCTGGGGCAGGTCCCCAAACAGCGCATAGGCGTAGGCGGCCAGCCGGTCCGACTGGCAGTAGCGGCTGGGGTAGATGTAGTGCAAGGCCTCCAGCGGCAACTGGTAGACAGGCACCTCCGGAATCTGCGAGGGATCATCGCGGTAGTGCGCGATCTCCACCGTCGCTTGGTAGTTGAGCTTGAGCGGACCGGCCTGCGCCTGCAGCCGCAAGCTGCGCTGGCCGCTGGCGTCCTGCTGCATCGTCCAGGTGGCAGCGGCCTGGCTCACATTCAGGTTCTCCAGCATCACGGTCTGGTGGGGTGTGTAGGCAGGATGGAAGTTAAAGAAAAAATCGGCGCTCGGCGTCAGCACCGTATAGGCAAGCTCCAAAGAGAACTGCAGTCGAATCATGGCGTGGGGCCTTTGGGACGTCGTCGAGGAATATTCCTGGCTGGCGGCCCCTTCCATACAGAGAGCCGCCAGCCCGCATCTAGGGGGCTAAGGCTGCGCTTACACCAGTGTGCACCCGCATGCCAACGCCGTCTGTCAGGCAAATGCCCTGCACGCTTGTGGTCCCCGGCAACCCAGCGCCCGCCTGGGTTGACAAGGCGGCGCAGGCCTGTCGGACTGGCGCTGCTGCGCTTGTCCTACGGCCGCCGCCGGGGCCGCGCAGCACCATGGAGTGGCGAGGACGGATCCCCAACAGACCGCACAAACGGGCCCCCTGGAGACCGCCATCCCCAAGCCACAACCAAGGAGTAGCACATGACCCATCCCCAAGACCCCCACGGCAAACTCAACCCCGATCCGATCACCGATGAACCCGGTGCCCACCCTATCGGCACGGGCATTGGCGCAGCCGGCGGTGCCCTCACCGGCGCAGCCGCAGGCTCGGTGGCCGGGCCTATTGGTACCGCCGTTGGCGGTGTCGTTGGCGCGGTGATCGGTGGTTTGGCTGGCAAGGGCGCTGCTGAGGCCGTCAACCCCACGGCCGAAGACGCCTACTGGGCGGATACCTACCAGCGTGAGCCCTACTTCGCCCAAGGCTATACCTATGACGACTATGCGCCGGCCTACCGCGCCGGCTACCAGTCGGTGCGCGATGGCCATCTGGACTGGGAAGCTGCGCGCAGCGACTGGGAAAGCCGCTGGCAGGCAGACCGTGCGCAAAGCCGCCTGGGCTGGCCGCAGGCCGAGCCCGCTGTGAAGGCCGCCTGGGAGCGTGCCAATCGCGCGTACAAGCAGAGCAATCAAGGCTGAAACGTTTAGCGTCTGAACGCGCGCCGCCCCAGGCTATTGCCTGGGGCGGCGTTTGGCATTCAGTACGTCAAGGCTCCCGCCAGCAGGCCCAGCCCTGCAGCCCCCAGCGCCAGCTTGCGCGCGCGTTGGGGTATATAGGTCAACACCAGGCCCCAGGCCAATGCCGCCAAGGTCAGCAGACCCAGCCATGCGGCTATCCCCACCGAGGTGTGCCAGCGCTGCAAGCAAAACACCAGCGACACCAGCAGCAAACCCGTGCCGGCCACCTGCCACAGATGGCGCTGCGTGGCGGCCAGGGTGGCGGTGCCCAGCTGGTCTTCATGGCGGTCCATCGCCGCAGCCAGTGCCGCAAAACCTGCAAACGCCCATAGCAGACTGGCGATGGCCATCATGGCTGCTGCTCCATCGCCGTGGCCACGGCAGGCTGGGGCGCCAGCAGGCCGGCATCCGCTGCAGCGGCCTTGGCGGGCGCTACCGCCTTGCGTGCGGCAGGGCTTGCCGTCTGCTTGCTGCGCGCCAACCACCACACCACCCAGCCATGCAGTGCTGCCAGGGCCAGCATCATCACATCAAAACCCGCAATGCTCCACTGCGACTGGGCCAGGCTTTGGGTCAGCCAAGCGCCTCCGCTCAGGCCGTTGAGCAGTGGCAGCAAGGCAAACAGCAGGGTCGCTGCCAGCATTTGCTCACGCCAGGCTTGGCGGTGCGGGCGCAGCAGCGGGTGCAGCAGGCACAGCGCCCATACGGTAAAGAAGCCGCGAATCTCCCAGTCACTGCGGCCGGCCAGCTCAGCGGGCAGCAAGCGGTTGAACCAGAAGAACGAAGCCGTTGCCACGGACAGGCCGGCAATGGCGCCCACATTGAGCACCTCCACCAGCCGGTGGCCATGGGGCGTGCGGCCCAGCTTGCGCCGCTCGGGCAAGCGCTTGACCACCCAGATCACCATGCCGGTGGCGGCCATGATGGTGCCCACCACCCCGCTCAAAAACAGCAACCAGCGCACCAGCGGCTCGGCAAAGCGGCCCAGGTGCACGCTGGCCAGCACATTGCTGGTGGCACGCGGCCAAGAGATGGCCGCTGCCTCAGGCGCTGGGCGCGGCTCGCCCGTGACGCCATCAAACAACAAGGTCGATCCCGCACCCCGGTTGACCAGGCTCGATCCCCCACCCTCGCGCAACTCCACCGTGGCGCGGGCCGTGCCCGGCGCGTTGACCGTGATGCTGCCCACGCCATGCGCAGGCCATTGCGCCATGGCTGCGGCCAGCATCGGGCCCACGGGCGCCAACGCCACTGGCGCATCGGTATCTGCCTCGGCCTGGCGGCTTGCGCGGCCGCCTTCGCGCGGGCCATTGGCATTTGCAGCGCCGGGCTGCGCCTGGCGGTTGCCGCGCAGCTCAGAGAAGTAGGCATTGCTGTCACCGCTGTAAGCGGTCTGCACACCCCAGGGCATCAGTATGTTCATCAGCAGCACCAGGCCGCTAAAGGTGATCACGAGATGAAAAGGCAGCGCCAGCACGGCGGTGGCATTGTGGGCATCCAGCCAGGAGCGCTGGCCCTTGCGCGGGCGGAAGGTGAAGAAATCGCTGAAGATTTTCTTATGGGTGATGACGCCGCTGATGATGGCCACCAGCATCAGCATGGTGGCAAAGCCCACAATCCAGCGGCCCCAGATACGCGGCATGGCGTAAAGCTCGAAATGGAAGCGGTAGAGAAAGCCGCCGCCCCGCGTCTCGCGCGGCTGGAGCTGCTCGCCAGTGCCTGCATCCAGGGTGCTGCGCTGCGTGCCCGCCCGCCCGGCGGCGGCCCCGGGCTCGCGCCAGGAGGCCTCGATGGCCGTCTGGCGCTCATTGGGCAGCGACAAAGTCCAGCTGCTGGCCTTGGGCGCAATCGCCTGCATGGCATCCAGCCCGCGCTGCGCGGTGCCCGCATCCGGCACCGACTGGTGCAGCTCGGGCCGCATCCAGTCCGTGATCTCGGCACGGAAAAAACTCAAAGTGCCGGTAAAGAACACCGCATACAGCAGCCAGCCCAGCAGCAGCCCGCTCCAGGTATGCAACCACGACATCGATTGCCGCAGGCCCTCGGGTTTGCCATCGACCCTCATGCCACGGCCCCCGGCGCCAGTACCCAGGCCAGCAGCGCCAGCGCGCCCGCCGGCAGCGCAATGCCCAGCCAGGCACGCAAGGCAGTCGCGCAGCCAAAGGCCCACATCGCCGCCACGGCGTAGACCACAAAGGCCAGCATCGTGGCCGCCATCGTCGCATCCACCCGAGCCATGCCCAGGTACTGAAAGCCCACGGCCCCCGCTGCGGCAGAGGCTGCTGCCAAGGCATAGCCGCCCCCAATGGCGGCGATGGCCCGCGAGGCGACCCGCGCGCGATAGCCCAACAGCCCCGCTGCTGGTGGGTGGTTTTCGGCTGTTTGCATCTAGACAATCCTGTGAACAGGGCCCACCACGGTGGTAGGACCCCGAGGCGCATGGCCCATGCCTGGCAAGGCATGGCTGCGCCGCGCGGTATTTTAAATGAGAATGAGTCTTGATAATCATTCTGGCCGGCAATTATTGCGGCATCCGCCAAGCAGCACCGATGGCCAGAAATCTGGGTGCAAGGCCCTAAAAATGCAAAAGAACGGCCAGCAAGGGCCGCTTCAGCCGCTGTGTCGTCATCGCCAACGGGGCAATCAGCCCCGCGCGCGCTGCAGCAGCCCCAGCGCCGCCAGCAGCGCAAAGCCGGCGCCGCAAACAAAGGTGGCCTGGTAGCCAATGGCATCCCACAGCAGCCCGGCGATCACGCTGGCCAGCAGCAAGGCCACGCCCGTGAGCAGATGGAAGATGCCAAACGCAGTGCCGCGCAGCGCGGCCGGGGCGCTGTCGGCAATCATGGCGTTGAACAGGCCTTGGCTAAAACCCATGTGCAGGCCCCACAGCGCTACCCCCAGCCCCAGGCCCAGCACACCAGGCACAAAGGCCAGCACCAGATCGGCAGCGACCAGCAAGCCCAGGCCGGCCAGCAGCACATCCTGCCGGGGCCGGCGGTCGGACAGCACCCCGGCCGGATAGGCCGACAGCGCATAGGCCAGGCCCATGACCACCAGTACCGCAGGCGCCCACATGGGCGGCAGGCCGGCCGACTGCGCGCGCAGGATCAAAAATGCCTCGCTAAAACGCGCCAGGGTGAACACCAGGCCCAGGCCGACCACCATCCAGTAAGCCCGGGGCAAGCGCTGCAGCTCGCTTTTGCGCAAGGGCAGTTGGCGCGGCCTTTGCGCCACGGGTGTTGCGGGCTCTTTCACAAAAAACACCAGAACCGCCACCGCCGCAAACGCCGGCAGCACCGCCAGCCAAAACACCAGCTGGTAGTTGTCTGCCGTCCACCACATCAAGCCGATGGCCAGCAAGGGGCCGGTAAAGGCGCCAATGGTGTCCAAGGTCTGGCGCAGGCCGTAGGCGGTGCCGCGCAAATGCGGTGGCGTCACATCGGCCACCAGCGCATCACGCGGCGCGCCGCGAATCCCTTTGCCGACCCGGTCCACAAAGCGCGCACCCACCAGCCATTCCAGCCCGCCCGCCAGCGGGAACACCGGCTTGGTCAGGGCCCCCAGGCCATAGCCCAGCACGGCCAGCAGCTTGCGCTTGCCAAAGCGGTCGCTGATCGCGCCGGAGAACACCTTGACGATGGAGGCCGTGGCCTCGGCCATGCCCTCGATCAGGCCCACCGCCAACACCGAGGTGCCCAGCACCGCCACCATATAGAGGGGCAGCAGCGCATGGACCATCTCGGATGAGATATCCATCAGCATCGAGACAAAGCCCAGCGCCCAGACACTGCGCGGCACCGCACCTGCGCCGCGCTGCAGGGCGCCCTCGGCAGCGGGATGGGGGGTGTCAGCGGTTTTCGTCATGCGCCTCATACACCCGTTGGGCGTAGGCCTCCAGCAAGGATTCGCAGTGCTGCAGGCGCTCGGCCGCAGTGACTGCCAGCGGTGCGTCGTAGAAGTCCAGCTTGCGGATCTTCTCGTACCAGGTCTGCAGTTTTTTCAGATCGGTCTCTTCCTCGTCCAGCTCGGCATAAGTGAACTTCTCGATCGCGATCTCCTTGGCAATCTCGGCCTCGAAATCCTGGCAGCGGCCCAGCAGCTCGCGGTACTGGTCGTCGCGGTCGGCCTTGAAGCGGGTGATGACCTTGTCCTCCTGCAGGCGGTCGAGCGCAATGGTCTCGAGCAGCACGCAGTCACCGTCCATGGCGGCGATGTCGTTTTCCAGCACCTTAAGACGGCGCACATGGTCATCGGTCTTGGGCAGCAGGCACACGCCGTTTTGCAGATACACGGCCCCCAGGGCCTTGAGGCGCCGCCACAGCGCCATGCGTTTGGCGGTGGGCTCGGCGGGGACCTTATAGGTCAGCAGCAACCATTTAATAGCATCCATCGATCATCAAAATTTGTGACGACCGTTTCATTTTATTCTGAATGCCTGATCCATTCCAGCGGTGGTGCAGGCGTTTTTAAAACGCGCCCCGGCACCGCCAACCCGTTGCACAGACGCAAAAAAGCCCCGCGTACGGGGCTGCGCTGCTGGCGTCCCTCTCCGTCAGGTGTCCGCCTCCGGTGCCAGAGGACAAGGGCTCACCGAGAGGCAATCGTCCTCAAACGCCGCCACGGCCTGCGCCAGTGCGGCGGTAACGCGCTGCGCCACTTCATCGCTGGCAGCGGTCTCGGCGTCCACCTTGAAGATGGCAGCCGCATCGGTGATGCCAGCCAAATAGGCCATCTTGAATAAATTGGTCTGGTCTGGAGTGACGACGGTGATTTGTAGTTCCGACAAAGACTTTGCACGGGATCTCATACGGACTCCTCTGTGGGCGTATCGCAATGAAAAATCAGGTCTGCGCGAACAGCCCTCCGACCGGCTGTACGTGTCACCCTGAAACTGGATGAAACATAACATAGCTACAGCCTCTTGTTTCATATGCACCCGCTGAGGATCTGCAATCGCGGCGATGGCTGACACTTTCCAACCAAGTCAGGAAGGGAGCATGTAAAAATTTCGCCTAACTCGCCGCGTTGGTCGATCACCTGCAGCACCGCGCTGCCCGCGCTAAAGGCAGACTCTTGGTTTATCCCTCCGGGGTGATGGTGGCGTGCGAGCGTGGTTCATAAACATGGATTCATCCGGGGCATGCCCACGGGCACCGCGATCAAGCACGATGGGTATCACTTTGACGTGGTGCTAGACCAGCGCAACACGGGCAAAGAGGTCAATGCCGAAAAGGCGTAGCCGAGCGCGCAGCGCCAGAAAATGATTGCGGCAGTAGGCTTTAAATTTGGTATTCAACGCAGGGCACACAAGGGCAAGCCGCTGAGTGAATGCCAGGAAAGACGCCAACAGCGAATTTCCAAGAGATAGGCCAAGATCGAGCAGGTGTGCGCAGGCATTTTCCACATGAAGGCAAGTTCGTACGCTTGATCGGACAGGCCCGAGCAACGGCGACCATGACGATGATGGCTGCTTGCTACATATCCAAGCGTCTAGCCCCCTTCTTGGATGAATGCGTGCGTCCCTTCTTCAAGACCCGACCCTCAAAGAACCAAGTGCGTCTGCAAGCAGGAGATTGAGCGTCAAACTGGTCAAAATGCTCTGTGTGGCTTCAACGTGCGCGGCTTAAGCAGCCGACTCACCTTCACTCATCTTGCACGAGAAATTCGAGATCGTGAGAGGTTCGCCAATCGTCAGACTAGGTCGTACAATGCAACCGAAATTGCTATTTGCTTTCGCTAGTACATTGATGAAAACAATGAAACACATGGGGCTCACCAACAAAGCCAGCTTCTACCGCTACCCAATTGCAGAGATTGACGAGCAGCAAGTTGTGATTTTTGAGCAAAGTGCACGCATACAGATCCCCACCACAAACGTGATTGAAGACCTGGCAAGCAAGGTGCTAGAGCGACCTGCGTGGGGCAGAACCCGCCACGATCCGATTTTTCGAATACCACCCGGCAAGTCTCCGCCCCCTCGTGGGCTGGCAAGAAGTCACATTCTGTGAGGCTGATCCAATCTACAAAAGCGCTGGTTGGAACGGGAAAATCCGCACGCTTCTCGGTGCGAAACAAACAGCAGTGATGTGGAGCGTGGACACCCCAGAATGGCGATCGGTACCCACAAAAATGAAAGCCCAGCTTCAAAGCATGCTGCATTGACAAAAAATCTGTAATTTCTGAAGGGGATGAGAAAATGGTGTTTTTTAAAATTCCAGGCCCAATTGGCACACGACCAGATGAGATAGCAAGGTTGACTGCAGGTAGTGGAGTATCAGGTGATAGCTTTTTCAAACACCAGGCTCCTGCTAACCCGTGGAACGGTGAGCTCCCGGATGAGCGTGAATTCCCTTCCCCCAGCCGTCAACCACTTGCTTATAAGAAGTCTCAGACTAGTGTTTCGCAGTCAGTAGAGGAGCCATGGTCTGACGACACATTGACTTGCTTCAATGTGAAGAGTGAAGAGTTCGGCAAGATGATGATGGGCTTGCGCGACGAGGCAGTGACCTATGCGCAGAATAGACGTGCTGAATTGCTGAGATGGGATGAAAAAGCTAAAGCAAGAACAATGAAATGGTTCAATAGTTCAGAACAAGAAATTCGCGATTATTTATTGCCAAGAATTGATTCTATCATTCGAGTTTTACGAGAACTAACGCCAGATAGCTTTGATTATGACACTGCTGAAAACAATGTAGATGCTGGATGTTTGCCTGGAAAGGGACTGGGGCAAGAAGGGGTTGTTGCTTCAGTATGTGCGGCAGATACAAAGCGGCACAGAATTCTAATAAACATGATATTCTTTGAGATTCCCAAAAGAGGGATGACCTACGGAACGAATACGTTCAACGGCAAAGACTCTCAACTACTATCACTAATTCACGAAGTCACTCACTTCAATGATGTAGCCGGCTCAAAAGATCCGTATTACGGAGCAGGTAATGCGTTAGCTCATGCCAAACAGCCCAAAGCTAGAATGAATGCAGATAGTTTGGCATCTTACATTCTTGGGATGGACATAACGGTGCCGTATCAAGTGGAGCATGTATGACAATAAAAATATTCAAAATACTTATTACTGGCTTATCCTGTTTAGCCTTTGCTGCTTCTGCATGCAGCCTTGGAGGGTTACAGCATACAGTCAAATTCAGTCCGAACAGCGCAGAATTAGGGGCTAAAGAGGCACGGGAACTGGTAGAGTGGTTCATTGATCGACGGAATCGCCTTGGAATAAGCTATACCTATGCTTACACCAACTCACTTAAAGATAATCAAAAAACACGTAATCTATCTGATGCTCGTTTAAAGAACATTCTTTTCTTGCTAGAACCATTGAGAAATGGCACCATTGAGATTAAATATGGCGACGCACCGCTTGAAAATTCAGCAAAAGAAGCGCAATCTTATTTTTTGAATGTTGTTAATGTTGGCATTCAACCAAAGTGCGCAGAAACCGACTCTTGCTGCGGTGGCGGCGATAGAATGTAATTATTATATATTCTATTCGTAATTTTAATTATCCTTGCACGACTGATAAGTGTTTTTTGTTTTTCCAGCAGCATCAGCTTTCGCATGCAGCTAGGCGAGTGTCATTAATATTTTTTATGAAATGGGAAAATATCTTATCGAGTACCAAACCAAAATACCTCAAGAATGGCTTACATCCTCTCTTGAGGTATTCCCTGTGGTCAGTAGCTATTGACAAGGAAGACAACGCAGCGGATCGCCCGAGACCGCGTTCAGACCACGGCAGGGAGTTTTGCAGAGGGTGCCTAGGTGTGACGTCTCAATAAGTTATTCAAGCGGACAGGTCTGGGAAACTGGAGTTACCACGCTTTCGCAACCATGCGCAGTGCGATCCACACCAGCTTTGGCGAACCCGCCGAGGTGCTGGGCTTGGGCGACCAGCCCATCCCCCAACCGGCAACAGGCGAGGTCCGTATCAAAACCTTGCTGACCCCAACCTCAACCATGACCTCTGGACCGTGCGCGGCCGCTATGGTTACAAGCCCACGCCGCCAGCGATTGGCGGCAGCGAGGCCATTGGCGTGGTGGAGGCCGTGGGGCCGGACGTTGACAGCGCCAGCAGCGGCCAGCGCGTCGCGGCCGCCGGCGTCCACGGCACCTGGGCCGAGTACTTCCTGGCGCCCGTGCCCGATGCGATTCCCGACGAGGTCGTCGCCCAGCTCATCGCCATGCCGCTCAGCGCCTTGATGCTGCTGGAGCTTCTCAACATCAAGCCGGGGCAATGGATTGCGCAGAACACCGCCAACGGCGCCGTGGGCAAAACGCTGGCCATGCTGGCCGGTGCGCGTGGCTTGCACGCGCTCAACCTGTTGCGCCGCGATGAGGCGGTGTAGGAGCTGGCGGACTTGGGTATTGCTAACGTCTTGTCCACCGCGCAAGCAGACTGGCAGCACCACACCAGCGCGCTGCTGGGCGCCAGCGGTGCCTATGCTGCGGTCGATTCGATTAGTGGCGCTGCCAGTGCCGCGCTGCTGGCCCTGCTGGGCCAAGGCGGCACCCTGGTGGCGTTTGGCACCATGGCGGGCGAGCCGATGCAAATTGATTCAGGCGCCATGATCTTCAAACAGGCCATCGTCAAAGGCTTTTGGGGCAGCAAGCTGAGTGAGGCGATGCCCGCCCAAGAAAAACGGCACCTGATCGGCGAGCTGATCCAGCGCGTTCTGGGTGCGGAGCTGAAGCTGCCGACCGAGGCCATCTACGACCTGGGCGATGCTGCCCAAGCCGCAACGGCCAGCCTGCAATCGGGCCGCAAGCGCAAGGTGTTGCTCAAGCCTTGAACGGCACTTCTTAGAAAGCTACGCGTTCAGGTGACCGGCACCACCGTCACAAACGGATGGTTGCCAAATGCCTGCACTGCGTGGCTACCGGGTGCTGCGTCGGTGATCAGGGTCCAGGGGCGGTGGATGGGCGACCAGTTCATCTGTGATTTGCGGCCCAGCTTCTCGGCGGTGGCGAGCATGTAGACCTCGCGCGTGCGGCGGAACAGCTTTTCCTTGAACCAGGCCTGCTCGATCGAGCCTTCGCACACCCCGAATTCCGCGTCGATGCCGTCGGCGCTGGAGAACACCTTGTCAAAGGTGAGGCGTTCGAGCGCCATGTCGGCCAGCGGGCCGTAAACGCTCATGCTGCCGGGGCGCAGGTCGCCACCGAGCAGGGTCACGCGCAGGTCGCGTGCGCTCAGCGTGTTGAGCGCCAGCAGGCTGTTGGTGATGATGCGCAGCGAATCGTCCTTGGGCAGGTGGCGGGCCAGCGCATCGGTGGTGGTGCCGCCGTCGATAAAGATGGTGTCGCCCGGCTCGATAAAGCGCAAGGCCTGGCGGGCAATGGCCGCCTTGCCTTCGCCGTCGTGCACCTTGCGCAGCTCCAGCGATTCCTCGGGCTCATGGCGGATGGGTGCAGCCACGGCGCCGCCGTACACGCGCAGCAGGCGGCCATCTTGCTGCAGCGCCTGCAGGTCACGGCGCACGGTGGCTTCGGAGATGTCAAACCGCGCGCACAGCGCAGCCACATCGGTCATGCCCGAATGCACGGCCTGGAGAATAGACGCTCTGCGGTTGGTGACCTTCATGGGATGCGTGGCTGGCTACAGCGCAATAGCGATAACGGGTAGGAGCTTAACCGAGTCAGCGATCCCTCAACCCGAAATACCGTGGGCTGCCAGGATGTCGCGCATCTGCGCCTCCTGCTCGGCGCTGATGCGCACGGGGTATTTGCTGTTGCCCACGTTGTAGCCCAGCAGCTGCACCGCGCGCTTGACGGCCGCCGGCGCAAAGCAGACCTTGTAGAGCGTCTCGCGCAGGCTGGTGACGGTCTCTTGCTGCTGGCGCGAACCCTCGATGTCGCCGGCTGCAAAGCGCGTCCAGATGGCATTGATCTCACGCGGCGCGGCATTGGCCAGGCCCGATACTGCGCCGACGCAGCCTTCGACAAAGCCTTGGTGGATCAAGCTGTCCGGCCCATTGAACACCACAAAATCCGGCACCTCCTTCGCCACTTTCAAAAAGCCGCTGAGGCTTTCATGGCTGCCCGCGCTGTCCTTGATGCCGGCGATATTGGGGTGCGCGGCCAGGCGCTTGGCGGTCTCGGGTGCGATGGTGTTGCCGGTGCGCGCGGGAATGTTGTAGAGGTAGACGGGCACCTCCAGCGCATCGGCAATGGCGCTGAAATGCCAGTGCAGCTCATCTTGCGACAGCGGCACAAACCAGGGCGTGATGGCGGCCACCGCATCCACACCCAGGCGGGCGATGTCGCGGCCTGCGCGAATGCATTCGGCGGTGGACACTTCGCCCACATGGCCCACCACGCTGGCGCGCCCAGCGACTTGCTCCATCGCTACCTCGGCCACGCGGCGCTTCTCGCCCTCGGTCAGCGCAAAGAATTCGCCATTCGTGCCGCCACAAAAGATGCCGTTGCCCGCGTTCACCTGGCGATCGATCTGCTCGCGGAACGGCGCCTCTGCAAACCGGTCCTGCGCGTCCATGGGGGTGATGATGGCCGTCAGGATGCCTTGGAGTTTTTGCTTGTTTGCCATGGGGTTGTCTCAGTTAAACAGCTTCAGGTAGACCTTTTCGATATCGGCGCCCGTGACGGGCCCCGGCACGTTCTTGATGAGGCGCTGCACATCAAGCGCGGCCTTCACCAGCTCAGGCAGGTGGTCGCGGCCAATGCCCAGTTCTTGCAGGCTGGCCGGCAGACGCAGGCGTTGGACCAGCTCCGCAAAGTAGGCGACCAGCGCATGGGATTTGGCTTCGTCGTCCAGCGCCAGATCGGCACCGGGCACCAGCTCATAAGCGCGCGCCAGCTTGGCGACGCACAGCGGGCGCAGCCATTCAAAGCATGGCGCGAGCAAGATGGCATTGGCGACGCCATGCGGAATGTGGTACTTGCCGCCCAGCGGGTAGGACATGGCATGCACCAGGTGCGTGCCCGCATGCGCTATGCAGGCGCCGCCGTAGTACGAGGCCCAAAGCATGTTGAGCTTGGCTTCGAGGTTGTCCGGCTCGGCCACCGACTGCTCAAGGCTCTCGAACAGCTTTTTCATGCCGATGACCGCGTAGTTGTCGGCGACCGGGTTGGCAATGCTGGCGGTAAAGCACTCGATCAGGTGGCAAAGCGCATCCACACCGGTGGAGGCCGCAATCTTCTGCGGCATGGTCACCGTCAGCTCAGGCACCAGCGCCACATAGTCGGGCAGCAGTACGGGCGAGATGATGCCTTGCTTGGTTTCCCGCGCGGGGATGGCCAAGATGGCATTGGGCGTGGCCTCCGAGCCGGTGCCTGCCGTTGTCGGCACCATCAGCGCCTTGACCCGGTGCGTGACCTTGCTGCCGCCCAGCAGCGCTGCAAGCGTGGGCGATTGCGGATGCGCCAGCGCCGAGAGCAGCTTGGCCACATCCAGCACGCTGCCGCCGCCCACCCCGACGACAAAGTCCACGCCACGAAGATCGCGCGCTTGCAGGATGCCCTCCACATCGGCATCCGATGGCTCCGGCGGCACATCGTCGATCACCAGCACCTCGGTGGCCGCGCGCCGCAGCTGGTGCAGCAGCGCCTGCACGCCGGCGATGCCGATGATGTTCTTGTCGCTGACAAACAGCAGCTTGTGCTTGCCGCTGACCAGATACGCGATGTCGTCCAGGACTCTATGGCCGCTCAGAACGGTGCTATGGATGTGCATGTTTTTTGTCTCCTTGGCTTTTTTAGCGGCGGGTAGCCAGCTCTGCGCCCTGGCGCAGCGCTTCCAGCAGGCTGCGCTCATCGGCGATGCCCTTGCCCGCAATGTCAAACGCGGTGCCGTGGTCGACCGAGGTACGGATCACATCCAGGCCCACGGTAATGTTCACGCCCGCCTCCAGGCCCAGCACCTTGACGGGGCCATGGCCCTGGTCGTGGTACATGGCAACCACCAGGTCAAAATCACCGCGCCCGGCACGGAAGAACAGCGTGTCCGCCGGCAGCGGGCCTTCAATGTCCATGCCCTTGTCGCGCAGTTTGAGGACAGCGGGGATGATCTTCTCCTCTTCCTCGCCATAGCCGAACAGGCCGTTCTCGCCGGCATGCGGGTTGATGCCGCATACCGCTATGCGCGGGTTGGCGATATTCGCCTTGCGCAAAGTGTCGTAGCCGCGCTGGATGGTGCGCTCGACCAGGCCGGGCTCGATCTTGCGGATGGCGTCGAGCAAGCCGATGTGCGTGGTCACATGGATCACCCGCAGGTTGGGCGCCACCAGCATCATCGACACCTCCTCCACCCCCGTGAGGTGTGCCAGCATCTCTGTGTGGCCCGGGAACTTGTGGCCGCCTGCATGCAGCGCTTCCTTGTTCAGCGGCGCGGTGCAGATGGCATCGATCTGCCTGGCCTTGGCCAGCTCCACCGCGCGCTCGATAAAGCGGAATGCGGCGTCTCCGGCAACCGGCGAGAGCTTGCCAAACGGCAAATCCTCCGGAATCAGCTGCAGATCAATGCAGTCAATCACACCGCGCTCAAACTTGGCTTCCGCGATATCGGCAATCGCCCGCACGCGCACACCGGTGCCCAGCAGCGCATTGGCTTGTTCCAGCCGCCTTGCATCTCCCACCACCATGGCTTGCGCCATCTGGTACAGGCTGTCGTTGGCAAAGCTCTTGACAATGATTTCCGGGCCCACGCCTGCTGCGTCTCCCATGGTGATTCCGATGACGGGCAGAGTGTTGCTCATCTTTGCTTGCTTTCTGTAGGGAGTAGGTCGGTGCTGAGGCCGCTGTCTGCGGCTGCCAGCAATGAATGGATTGCGGCGCTTGCGCGGTGCAGCGATGCGGCATGGCCAAAGGCGCCGGCCTTGGTGGCAATCCACTGCCGCTGGGCGGGGTGGCAGGCTTCATGAGCGTCGCTAATGCACAGCACCACGCCGGGCTCGCTTTCTGAATGCACACGCAGGCTGCGCAGTTGGAGCTCTTCGAGCACGGCCCGGGCCGTCTCACCACCGGTGATGACCAGCCCTGCGGCGGCTGCCAGGGGCTCGCGCAGAAAGCGCGCCAGCTGCCGCGCCAGCATGGGCCCCTCGGCCGGGTCTGGATGCGCGTCCACGCCCAGGCTGATAACGACATCCAGGCCCTGCGCCACCTCGCGGCACACCGTTTGCTGCAGGGCCTGGCGCTCAGGCGTCTGTTCATCGCTGCGCAACCAAGCGGGCGCAATCCCATGCAGCCGGGTCCGTGGCTGCTCTGCCAAATACGCGAGCTGCTGATGCGCGATGGCGGACATGCTGCCGACAACGGTGACTACGCTGGGCAAGCGCCCTGCAGCCTGGGGCAAGTCAAAAGCTGCAACTGGTGCTGGCGACTGCCGCACCCGCTGCGCCAGCGCATGGGACAGCCCCGCAGAGCAGACGCAAAATGCCTGGTCAATTTGCAAGCTGGCCTGGGCCAGCGTCTGCAGATGGCCGTCATGGAGCACATCAAAGACCAGCGCCTGCACGCCGCGATCTTGCGCTTGGGCAATGGTGAGTGCGACAGCCTCTGCGCCCGCATCGAGCACGCTGGCCGGCAGGTTTTCACAACGGAGTCCGACTGCCTGCAATTGCTGCTCCGCTCGGTCATCTTGGCCCGCATGCTCCAGCCGCCAGGTATCGGTATCGGCCAGGCGCACACCATGCACATGCACAACGCCACCCTGCATGGTGCGGCCCATCTGCGGAAACGCAGGCGCTACCAGCGCAATCGCATTCAGCGCAGCTTGTAGCACCGCGACTTCCTGCGCCCAGCCGCCCCGCAAGGTGGAATCGATTTTCTTGAGCACCCGGCGACCATGGGACGTCGGCGCTGCCAGCAGCGCCTGCAGCTTGGCAGCGGCCACCTCTGCCGTATCGCGCCGGCTGTTGGTGTCGACGGTGAGCACATCCACATCGCGCCGGGCACTGCCACTGGCCTGCGCGTCCAGCACCACGCTGGTGGAAAGACCGGCGCTCGCAAAGCCCGCAGCACAGTCGGCTGCGCCGGAGAGGTCGTCAGCGATGACAAGGTAAGGCGGGAGAGAACGGGGACGCATGCAGGGCTTTCGGGCGACTCAGTCACAGAGCTGCGCCTATAAATTGATTGATTCAATCATAATTCATTCCAATTTATAAAAAACAAGGGTTAACCCTGTTTATATGCTAGAAATAATGATCGAATTGATCGTTTATAACGATAAACCCTGTCCAAACTCGTGCAGCAAGCGCATGTCTTCATCGATTCCCCGGCCACAAATCTGCAGCAGGCTGCCTGCACCATCCTGGGGAAAGTCCTGATTGGAGACTTTTATAAAAAGAGTTCTGATCGAGTCGTTCAAAAAATTATCAATTTTGATTGTTTTGATCAAATAACGACCCACAGCGCTTGCGCCCTGCTGCGTCGAGCGCCTATGCATCCATACCAACAAACAGCCATTCAGGAGACATACATGTTCGCTTCCCGACCATCCCCTGCCCTCGCACGGCGCCGCCTACTCCTTGCCAGCAGCCTGCTGCTGGGCCTCGCCCCGCTGGCGGGCCAGGCGGCAGATGCTGCATTCCCCAGCAAACCCATCACCTTGATCGTGCCCTACCCGGCAGGCGGCGCCAACGATGCCGTGGGCCGCATCGTGGGGCAGAAGATGGGGGAGATCCTCAAGCAGTCCGTCATCGTTGACAACCGCGCCGGCGCAGGCACCACCATCGGCACCGCGCTCGCGGCCAAGGCCCCGGCCGACGGCTACACCTTGGTGCTGGGCTCGCTCTCCAGCCATGCGATCAGCCCGCACCTGTACCGCCAGCCCGGCTATGACGCGATCAAGGACTTTGCGCCCGTCGGCATGATCGGCGAGGCCCCCATCGTGCTCGAAGTGGCCACCGACTCCCCTTTCAAGGACGTCAAGCAGATCGTTGAGCAGGCCAAAAAGAAACCCGCAACGCTCACCTATGGCTCCGCAGGCAACGGCTCGCCACTGCACCTGAGTGCGGAGCTCTTCAAGCGCGCAGCCAACGTGGACATGACCCATGTCCCCTACAAGGGCGGCAATGCGCACACCATGGACCTGATGGGTGGCCGCATCGACATGATCTTCGACACCCTCACCAGTGCCACGCCACTGATCACATCGGGCAAGGTACGCCCCCTGGCCGTGGCCAGCACCGAACGCCTGCCCGAGCTGCCCAATGTGCCCACCTTTGCCGAAAGCGGCTACCCCAACTTTGTGGTGAACGCCTGGTACGCCCTGTACGCCCCCGCCAAAACCAGCCCTGAGGTGGTCGCCAAACTGAACCGGGTGCTGCAAGAAGCCCTGAACGAGGCCGATGCCAAAGAACGCCTGACCAAGCTCGGCGTGCGCAGCAAAGCCAGCACGCCCGACGACCTGGGCAAGTTCACCAAGGCCGAGCTGGACCGTTATGGCTCGGTCATCAGCGCTATTGGGCTGAAGATTGATTGATTCTTGGCGTGGAGGTGCGCGGAGCCAGTCTGCGTGACTGGCTCCGCGCCATCTGGGCGGCTATCCATCACCGTTGGGCCTGCTGTCCCATATGCTCAGCGTGAAGTGGGTGGTTTCGCTGCGGCTTGATCTACCCGAGCTGCGCATGCGCAGTCCATCCCCGGACAGCTGCGCAGCCAAGCCTTGGGGCCAGCTGCCAGGCAGCTGGCCGAAAGTGCGCGATCTGCACTCGACCTGAGGCTTACGGCCGGCAGCTGTTATCCGCTACGGACTTGTGAGCGATGGCTTCAGGTTAAGCGCTGACATAAGCGCTTCAACATCGAATGTCGGCGGCCATCAACCGCTGAACTTGACGGTCTGTGGCTGCCATCTCCAAGAATCGGCATTCAAGGATTTCCGCAGCCCTTGTCGGCGACCACCCCGACCCCGCCCTGTTGACGACGAGTCACCGTGCATTCAGGCAAAATCCAGAGGATTGGGGCAGCCTGGCGTCAGGTCTGCCGGGAAGCCCACCTTGAAGAATGGAACAACATCAAATGGCACTGACGAAAAAGGGCGAGTTCATGTACGGGACGACGTCTGGCGACACCCAAGCCGAGCTGCGCAGCTACAGCGTTGCGAATGGCCATGAGGCCGTCCGGTTTGCCTCGTCCAAATGCGATTGCGAGTGCCGGACTTTTGCGCTGCAGTCCGATGAAGAAGCCGGCGTGGCAATCCGCACCTGCACCGACTGCGGGCAGGAACACCTGATGGGCGACAGCGCGGACTACATTGAACAGGCCAACCCCGACGGGCACGTGTGCGTGTGCGAGAACGAGGTGTTCGAGCTGGTGTCCGGCGTCTCCGTGTACAAGGGCACACATGATGTGCGCTGGTACTACATCGCTTGCCACTGCGTGGAATGCAATCTGGTTGGGGTCTTCGCAGACTGGAAGTGTGAAGCCGGTGATGCGGCGGCCTTCCTCGCCAAGGTTTGAGCGCGCGCCCCGCAGAGATCCTAGTCGCAGGCTCGAGCGGACTAGGAGTGTCATGAGGTGGTCGGAGGACTTGGCTGTATGAATGACGGCAATCGCTGCGCAGCTGACTTCCAAGAAAACGATGTCCGTTCAAGGCTGATTGCAGTCGGTCAACCTAACAGACTCAATGACTCAAGCCACCAAAAGCTGTCTTCGCAGTGAATCTGCTTTGCACGTCTGCTCTACAACCGAAAGCAGGCTTCTGAACTGGATCCTGACCGAAGGACCGCCTTCAAGAAATCTGAAATGGTGCTATCGACCCGCTGCTGTGATTCACACCTTTGATAGCAATGTCTGCTGCACAGCGGTTGCTGCCACCCATGGTCTCATCGCGCGAGTTCGATCACAACCGCATAGCCGTCATCCGCGCACCGATGTTCGAGTCGACCCTGTAACGGCTTTCAGGGCAGCAGTTGATGCTGACCATCAGGCAGTCCAAGTGACTCTGCTAGATGTCCGCTATCGCCGTGCGTGAATAGGCGCTACCGACGCCAAGCGCAAGTCCAGCTGTGCGGAAAGCCGACGGTTGGCGATGACGCCTCGTCAAAGCTCTTGCCGCATCCATTCCGAGAAGGCCCGCAGGCGCTCAACGAAGTCAGCGGCAACTACCTGCGGCCGTCCGCTCTGTGATGACGCAGCGAACAAACGGAAAAACGCTGTCTCCTGTTCCATCTGCGGATATGCGTCTATAAACAAGGCAGGGTGGTCTTCCAGTGATTGCGGCCAAGAGCTGGATACGTCGGGCCGAAGCACGTTGGTCGCACGAATCCGCTTTCTGGAGGCCTCTCTTGCTAGGCGGGCGATAACGGCCGAGTCGGACTCCGTACTGATGCGCCGCGCGTACCCGCCCAGCACTTCGTAGAAGTCTCCGTTTACGGCGTCGAAGTCGACCTTCAAGACCTCAGAATGGCGGGTCTCCAGCGCCTTCCGTGCGGCATCAATGTCTATGTCGTCTTGCAAGACGGGTTTGCCAGAAAGCACTAGTACTACGTCCAGATCCGAGCGCCCCAGTACCGCTTCGCTGCGCGCCACACTCCCATAAAGATAGGCGCTGTCGACTCGCTGCCCAAGGGGGCAACAGAGCATGCTGCGAAGGTCATCAACCACCGCAAGAAAGGTCGACTGATTGGGACCTGTCGGAATCATGCAGATATAGCCGTTTAACTCGACGCCGATTTTTGCGACCAACGTTTGCTCACGCATGCGTGTTTCTCCTGAATTCGAGCGATTGCGTCGATCGGTTGAATTCACAGTCTGAACGCGGTCTCGGGCGATCCGCCGCGTTGTCTTCCTTGTCAATAGCTCGCTATTGACTGCAAAAGACGCCTTGCGCCTCATCCCGATCTGCGTCCATCCCGCTTGGCGAGGGTTTTGCAGAGCGTCCCTAGCAAGTCATCGAGCAGGGGCAGCAGGGCACTGCGAAGATTTACCACCGCAATCTCTTGCGCAGGCGTGAGCTGCGTTTGTAACTGATGAGCGGTACGAGAGCGGTCTTTTACGCTTCTGCACTTCTTCCATTTGAAAATCAACATAAAAATAGCATGTTGATATCCATCTGAATAAAAGGCGCTGTAAGTTATGAATGGCTTGCGAATGAGTGTCAGCAGCTTGCATATACATGGTGACAATATATGCGATGTTTTCGGACAATACGGGAACCAAATAATGCCTAAAACGTCCAAGCGTGTTGTATTTAATACTAGAATGGACTGTAATTTATCTATATGATTTTTTGTTTTTCTATTAAATTAAATTAAATTGAATTCAAGATGAAATTACGTATATTTCAATTACCCTTGCGTTTATGCATCCATCCACATCCGAAAATTCCCAGTATGATGGTTATCATGATGACCCCCCACTGGCTTAGACTAGGTACGGGTGTTGGGGCGACAGTGGCAGCGAAAGGGGCCGGCTTTACGGTTACGTTGGCTGTTGATGATGCGCATGCAATTGGAGAACTTCTATCACAGATTTTATAGCCTAATTCATATTCTCCCGCCTTAGTGGACGCCGATACCAGTACCGCACCGGTAATTTCATCTAGTGAGAAGCCTTTGGGCCATAAACCTTCCATTGACACTTCCGCATTGCCACCTATGCCAATTTTGGCTTTCGCCCCATTAATGCTATTGTTAGCAGCAATGTTTGAAATCGCTGAAGATGCGACTCCAGAGACTGCTTCTCCTGAGTTGTTGTTTATATCAATGGTGGACCAATTAGCTGGGGATAAATTAAGAAATGATATCTCTGGCGAGAAATCGCTAATACAGCGATCGTCTACTCCAGGGCTATCTGCTTTGCAGACTCCGTTAGCCATGATGTATTCTCCTGAATCATTCACGGGATTTTCCGGAGTTGAAAGTATCAATAGCGCATCCATGCGCTCGCCTACTTTGAAGGGTCGGGTTTGAGAGATAGGCCAAAATATGCTCGAGGCAATATTTCCGAGGCCATCGGTTATAACCGTTGAACCAGTGATATTTGGCCCAGCAAGCTCCAGCCGAGCAGTAAGAGTACTGTTGCTGGAGGTGTAGTTTATTAGCCCATCAGAAAAACTCCAGTCTTTAATCAAATTTAATCCGTCAGGGCCGATATCTGTAAATGACAGCAAATTTGATGGAAGCGGACTGCTGGTGGTGAATCGTCCTATCACGCGCATGGATGAAGTATATGGAGCGGGCACCTTTGTAATGCGCATAGAGTCGTAAGAACTATTAATAACCTCCTCTCGATTAGCTTCGCGAACGGATGTAAATGGTTGACCAACATACACATATGTAGTTTCAGCCGGTGCGTTCGAGCTGATAAAAAGAGTTGCAATTACGGCAAGTGTACCTTTTATATTGACACGAAGACCATTAAATAAATTTACTGGAATTAATTTCATAATCTCTCTATTTGAGAATGACATTTTGAATTTTACAAAAGCCTTTAGCTTTATTGAATTACTAGATCTGTATAAATACACTATATTTGATTTGATTGCTTGAGATTTGATGTCGTGAATTAGCGCATACTGCTTCTCCTTTCTGCTCATTGAATTCTATTGCTTTTTCACATGCTGAGATTTTCTGAATCCCATAGATATTGGCAATATCATGCAGATGATAATTTATTAATATTCCAAATTTGATATTGGGAGGGATTTGAATGCTAATATAATTGACTTAGTTTTGTCTAGCTTCTATTCTGCACTACGTAGGTGCAGCGCCTACTCAATAGGCTGTACATGCTTTTTTATCATCGCATCAACACACCAGTCATACCTATTAATTTCACCCTCTGAGCGCTGCATCATTGAATAATATCGATTGATTTTCTAAGCTCCTGTATTTAATAACCGTTAACCATCCAACACGCAAAATCCTAACAAACCGTATCTTGCAGGCCGCTCCAGTGCAAGCGAAGCTTTTCGTGAATGCTACTTACCGATATTGCTGCCACACCATTTATACCTTCTAGGCCGAGTTTTTTCTAGATATCTTTATGTTTTGCACCACGTGAGTGTTGCACTCTTGAAAGCCAAGATTTTGTAATTGCGATTTCAGTTTTGGAGTGGTTGTTATCCAGCAGCAGGAGCATGATTAAACTAATCTAATTCCTTGTGCATTTACGTAAGGGTCTAATTTGTTGACTGCTGTAGCAGAGGGTTCTCCATTGGGCATAGCTGCCGCATGAGTGAAAACAACTGCCAACATTGCGATGGCAAAAAAGATCAGAAGGAAGGCAAAGACGAACATGCTAAAACTATACGCAACCAAGTGCAGCGATGTTACTTTATAACATAACAAATGCGTTTGTCATTTTGACGTAATTTGAAAAATGACATTGTTTTACAATGCGTTATGAGGGCATCGTTACCTCTAAGTTATCCGCCTTCATGTGACGAAACCGTCTATAACGTGGACTGAATCGCACCGGCTTTGCTAGACACTATTGAGCCGTTGGTGGACTGAGGCGCAAACAGCAAGCTCTGCTTAGCCACCGGCCTTTGGTCGTCACTGGCTTGGTGAGTGACTGGGTCTTGAGCGACTTCATTGAACAGCAACTCCGTCATTCATCTGCTTGGACCACATGGTGGAGCGCTGCCTTGCTTGATTTGAAAAGAGTCGAAAACTGTGGAACAACTGCGAGCAGTGGTTGAACACCACCTTGCAGTTCGTTCATTGGGCCTATCTCGATTCACCTCTCCGAAGATCGTAAACACGCTCACAAAAGCAAGGTGCGCCCGACCAGGCATCGGGCGCCAAGCCTTTTCGATCCATAACCCGGGGAACCAGGAATTCTCTCCACCGTTCCCTGAAGGAATCTACTTGGTGCATGTAGGCAAGGTGGCTTTGCACATCCACTCCAGCGAGTCGCTCGCCGGCCAGAACCAAGTTCAAACCCGGAGAAAGCCAAGACCAATGCTCCACAAACGCTGACTGGGCTTGGCGCGCATCTTCGAAGCTCTTCAGCTCAGCACGCAATTCCTGCTCTTGCTGTAATGCCCTAACGACAAAGCTCGCTGGCCAGACTGCGGGCAGGTGGACAGGAATGTCCGGATGCTTTGCATACCAAGTTTGGGCGAGCTCTTGCTCATGCGCTTCGCTCTCCTGCTGCACATCTCGAATTTTCACAATCGAGGACAGCCTTGAAGGCATTGGAGAATGCATTTGGGCGCCCTGCACAATGGCCGCGGGAACGACGAAGGTCAGCGCGAGCCAAATGCCCAGAGCGGAGAGCATACTGGCTGCGCCGGAAATGGGTGCATAAGACAGCAAGCCTCCAATAACAACCCATATGAAGGTGAAAACAGCCAGGGACCATAGCCAACCCAGTGCGGCACTCGGGCTTGAACCGGGGTCCAAAGCGAATGCAGGCAGGGTGGATACAAAGGCCACCATCCAAAGCGCAATAAATCGCCAAGCAAGCGCTGCGCGCATTAAACCGCCTATACCTTGGCTAGATTGCACGCGAAGAAGACTGAGCCGGCCCTGTTCGCGCTCTTCTTGCATCAGTCCCGCACAAAGAATCAGTGCAACGAGGGGCAGCAGCAAGGCTGTCATCGCAGGAATACCCGGCAAGCTTGCCACACTGAGCAGAGGATTCTTGATAGGGCCCGGCTCCCGTGCGTCGACCTGGCTATTTTCAAGAGAAACCTTTAACTCTGAGGGCAACCTGCGGAGGCTCTGAACGCCAAGAACTAGCCCATCTTTCACCGGCATTCGGGTTGAGCCCAATTCTCCGCGCCCAGCTTGATAGGTGGCGGTCGCCAACGCAGGCCCCGAAGCACCGGCTTTGTGCGCCGACTCAATCACAGCATCCAACCTCTGCGCGCGAAGCGACTCATCGTTTGCAGCGGCAGCTCGCCATGCTCTTGCGTCCAGGCCCGCGGAAATGGACGTAAACATTGATACGAGCAGCAGCGCAGCCAGGCACACCCACATTGAGGGCTGCCGCGCAAATTTACTTGCTTCTGCACGCCAGTAGTGCACTTCAAACAGGGAATTCATGGATTGAGCCTCCGCGCGCTGAGCCAAAGGCAACCAGCAACTGCTGTGAACCACGCCAGCAGTTGCGCCCAAGCCAGAGCGCTCGCTTCGATGGCAAATCCAGTCCCCGGCGCCTGGTAGCGCCATTCGGGAATAGCCTGCCACTGCGCATTGCCAGCATATTTATCTTCGAACGATGTCACTCCCTTGGTTGAGGCAAGGTCCCACTCGTCCATCCTGGTGGTGAACTTTTCGCGATAGGCCTCTGCAGCCATCTCAAAATGCTGTCGGTGCGCCAAATCCGTGCCCGCCATCGCGGTGCTGATAGTTCCCATCGGTCCGTAGGGACTGATGAAGCTCATCCAGTTAAGCAGCTTCTGTTGGTGGAATTGCGCGGACCATAGCCGCTTGAAATGCAGTTGATGGACTTTGGTCGAATAGCTGTCTCGGTAGAGTCGGCGCTTGGCGTTCGCACCGAAGGGCAAGTCCTCAAGCCTTGACACGCCGTTGTCCACCATAAGTTTTGCGTCAAAGGCTTTCATGCGGTCAGCGGCTGAGCCATCACCCGGCAGGCCATTTTGGATGTCATGGCCAATGCCTTGCCAGAAGGCCGTACCGGTTGGCAACGGGGCCCAACGATCGACCACTGATGCGGAGATCCGTGGAACGAGAAAGACCCAGGCGACCCACAGAGCAGTTAGAACAAGCAGCGCCATCCGTGAACTATTGCAGTGCACGGAGACAAGTACCGTTGCGCCTACCCAAATGATGTAGTAGGCAAGGAGCGCTAGACCCAAAGCAGCAAGAGCACCACCGTAGTGCTCATTCGAAAGCATCCAGGTGCTCACCAGGCTGATTGGCAAGAGGACGATAAAAAGAGCCAGCGTTATGCCAATCCATTTGCCAACCAGCAACGAGCGGCCGTCCATCCCGCAAGCGTGCAGCATTCTCAAGGTGCCAGATTCACGCTCTTGGGTGATGGTGCTGTGCCCCAGCACCGCAATGAGCAGCGGGACCAACACCAGCAACACAAATGCGGGAGTGAATGGCCCCAAGCCGATGGAAGGCGTGGCATCCGCTGCGGGCGAGAAAAGAGCCATGTTGCGCTTGTGCGGCTCTAACCACATCGCTTGTCCAACATAGCTATCGACACCAGGGTCTACGCTGGACAGCAAGGACTGGGGCTTGAAAGCGTACATGCCGAAGTGGGCAGCGCGGTGCGGGTTCTTGTCTCCTTGGTTATCCCATTGCTGGCGGGCAACTCTCTCGACTTGAGAGCGTTCTCGTTCGGCGGCGTTACGTTGAATGGAAGCCGTGGTCAGCATCGCCACAAACAGCAGAACCAGGACGAGACCCAGTGTCCAGAGCCGCCCATCCCGTAGCAACGAGCGAGCCTCCTTCAGAGCAATGGAAGCCATCATGAGACAGCCACCTCCATACGCCTTGCGCCTGCGTGTTCAAGGTAGATGCGCTCCAGCATGTAATGGTCGACACGTTTCGCGTCGAACTCAGATACAAGCTGTCCTTCGCGCAAAATGCCAATACGGTCCGCCACCTGGAGGACGTTGTGCAGATCATGCGTTGCCATGAGGATGGCCATGCCTGCGTGTTTGGCCACTAACACGCTTTGAGCGAACTCATTGGCGGCAGCCGGGTCAAGTCCAGAGGTGGGCTCGTCCAGCAGCATGGCGTGGGCATGCCGTGCTGTGGCGATGGCAAGGCCTACCTTCTGGCGCATGCCCTTCGAATATCCAGCAACTTTGCGGTCATGGGCATCTGCGGCCAAACCAGAACTCATCAATAGTTCATGTGCTCCGTCTTTGGTCAATGGCAACTTGGAAATCATGCAGAAATAGCGCAAGTTCTCTACCCCTGACAGGTAGGGATAGAGTGCAACATTTTCTGGAAGGTACGCCAGCCTGGAGCGAGCGTCTTGTGAATGCACCGAAGCGTTGATGCCATCCACCAAAGCCTGACCAGAGAATGCTTTGACGAAGCCCAAAAAGGCGTTCAAGGTGGTTGTCTTGCCAGCTCCATTGCCTCCCAGCAATGCGTAGACCGTGCCTGACGCTATGCCTAGATTCAAGTTCTTGAGAGTGGTTCTGCTGTCGCGTTGGATAGTGAGGTCGCGAGCCTCAAGAATGAGGTTGTTGGACATCAGAAAAAGTAGCGGACAGTCGCGCCAAACGTAGTGCGAGGGACAGACGAGACCATCAGACCAGCAGCGCTGCCATAGGCAATCTCGGTTCCATAGCGGTGAGGCTGGAATGATGCATACAGCGAAAATTGTGTTTGGCCCAGGGCGTAGGTGCCGCGCAAGTCGTACCGGGTATACATCGGCATGGTCCGCTCCTGCGTCGTGGGCGTTCCAACGTAATACGGGATATCCGATATCAGATAGGCATCGGCATTCAGCGTAAGCTGCCCTGAGCCCCAACGGAGTTTGTGCTGCGCTCCAGCCTTAAGTTGCGTGGCCGGGATAGAAAGCTTGGCACCTGCATTGGCAGCAGGGTTGTTCACCTTGGCCATCAGAATCTTGCCGATGCTGGCATACATGCTTGTTGACGGACTTACCCGCCAACGTGCGTCAAGCTCATAGCCCTTTCGCGTGGTATCCCCGACAGATTTGAAGGAGCCGTCTGCCTGGCTGACAATTTCATCGGTGTTCAAGATGTAGTAAGCGGCGCCAGACAAGGTCCAACCATCAGCGGGGGCCGCCGTGAATCCCAAATCGTAAGAACGTACCTTGCTGGGTGCCACATGGCTGATGACACCCCCCGCCGCGCCAAGCGGCCCGGTTGATCCACTGCTGCTGATTTGTTCCGCCGCTGGTGAGCGCATACCTTCGGCGACGTTGGCAAACAGCTCCAGCTTGGGCAGCACTGACCACGATGCTCCAAGCTTGGGTGTGAAGCTCCCCTTGTTGTACGAGGTACTGGCCGCAGGCAGCTTGAGATTGTCGATGTCGTAATCAAATCGGTCATAGCGCGCGCCGGCGCTCAGCTTCAGCGTCTCCGTAGCTTTCCATTGACCTTGCGCGAAAACTCCGTAGGTGAGCAAGTCCAAAGACTGTGCGTTCACATAGTTCGCCGTCGGAATCCGATTGACGTACATCTGGCGGTAAGCGTCACCCCGGTCTTTGCGCAGCTCGGCACCCAATGCCAATGCGGCATGGTCAAACGTGGCGTTGTTCAACAGGCGCACGCCATAGATATCACGGTTGTCAACACCTACTGTGTGGGTCGTGGCGTTGGAGGTAATTCCTCGTGTCCGTTCGAAGTCCTCGGCATAGGCTGTTGCATACCATCCGTCCTCACCATACGCGGGCGCGCGATTGAAGACGATGCTGGTGCGGCGTGCATTGCCAAAGCCCGGATTGTTAGCCTGGGTCGAGCGCGGGTCCAGCCCTGCCTCGATTTGAGGAAGGAGGAGATAGCCCGAGGCAGTGAAGTCAGCCACATAACGGGTTAAACGAAGACTGTAGAGGGCCCCATCATGTTTGGTGGAAAGCTTCCACGAGAAGCTGTCTCGGTCCGTCGACGAGTCGTAGCGATAGCCGTCGTTGCGGTACACATCGGCCAGGAACAAAGAGTCGATGTCCGAGAAGCTGTTGGACAGGAGCAGCGTCGAACGACGCATACCGTATCGCTCCGCACTCACGCTGATGCTCGAAGGGGTGGCGCTGCCGCCGTTCTTGGTTCGAATCCCGACTGCCCCTGCACGATTTTGGTCACCATAGAGCGCCGAGATAGGTCCTTTGATGACATCGATGCCATCAATCAGGTCGGGGTGCAGCCACTCCAAGAAAACTGGCCCGTGGCCCGCGCCGCCTTGGCTGGATGGAATGTTTTGTGGGACGCCATCGACATAGACTGCAGTGTCGGCACCATGGGTTCCTTGTGTGGCAAATCCGCGCATCCGAAATCCGTTGCCAGTCTCGCCCTGGTCAATATTGTTGGCAAGCACCCCCGGCACCCGGCGGAACACGTTGGAGATGTCGCGCCCTACGTTTGTGCTGGCGATATCGTCTGGTGTCAGCTCTTGCACCGTGGTTGGCAAGGCGGTTGCCTTCAGCGAGACTGCTGCACGGTCTCCCAGCGCGCGCCTGGCTGAGCCGGCGCTTTCAAGCACTTCCACGGACGGAAGTGTGACTTCGGCTGTAGCGCCTTGGGACACGGAAGAATCGGAAGCGCTTTGTTCAGAAGTCTGCGCATGGACGCCAGGAAGGAGCGAAACCGCCAGTGCAACAGCGCTGAGCTTCGCAGTGGGCCAGCGCCGCTTCGTGTTCAAAAGGCCGAGGGGATAGAAGGAAGACATAAAACTTGGAGAAGGTTCTTGTGAAAACGCATACGACCACGTGACAGGCGCACTAAGGCCTGCCCACATGAGCACATAGTGAAAGACCGGGTTTAGAACACACCGTCCCGACACGGCTGGACCGCCCATCGCCAAATCTTTTCATGGAATGAGAAGGCGGTACCTTGCTCATTGCGAGCTGGAGATTCAAACGGCAGCTAGAGAGGCAGCGCGGGAATGCCGTCTGACTGATTCAGGCCGTAGGTGGGCCACGCGGATGAGCCGCAAGTGGGCTGTGCGCAGAGGGCAACCCTGCCCACAGCAGCACTGGTGGAGGACTGGCTTCAGCATGCGCGCAGAACTGAAAAAAGACGGGCAAAGCCTCCAAGTGGCTCGCATGGAACATGCACCATAGGCATGAATCCTTCGTGCTTTCTTCGTGGCTTGATGCAGCTCCGTCCAAGTTGGAGACGGCTGACTCAATCCCCTGGGCTATCGTAGTCGCCTTGCCTATGGGCTCACTGGCATGCTGTACTTGGTGCAACGGCCACGCGAGCAAGACACAAGCCATGATGGTGGCAAGTATCCAGCGTGAAGCAGATTGGCTAAGCGCAAGCATGTTTGACCAATTGATAATGAATTATCATTATTACACCTTTAGAGCGCATCTGGTTCATCAAGGCCTATCGTCGCTCCCGCCTTCCATGATGCGGCTATGGCTAAGCTGAGCTAACACCGGCTAGCTCGTGCAACACAAAGAGCAGATATCACGCAACTATCCCTACCGTGACCAGCACAGCCCGCGTTCAGCTAGCTCTGGTAACGCAGGTGAATAAGGGGATAAGGGCGCCCCTGTGAATCCACCGGCGAGCGTCCAGTTTCAACGAACCCCATCCGTTGATAGAAGCCAACCGCTTGGGAGTTCTGCATGTTGACGTCTGTGCGCAATACCCCGTGCAGCGCCACTTCAGAAAAGACCCATCTACGCGAACCTGTATGAATAAACAGTAAAATTTCGACCTTGATTGTTTTCACAAAGGTCTAGAAATGTCCGGAGAGCTCGAACAAGAAGCTGCCTCAGTCTTCGAAGACCGCTATTGGCATCACAACGGCTGGGAGGCCCGCGTCATCAAGAATGAAGATGACGATGGCTGGGCCGTCGCAATGACCCAGGACGGCCAAGTTGAGCCAAGCCTGGTCGGCCCATGGACCATGGGCCGCGACAAGAAAAGCCCCAAGCCACTTGACGTTTCTGCCTTCAACACACTGGTAAAGACTGCCCACGAAGTCATGCGTCGGCATGAGCAGCACCTGGCAGCGCAGTTGCACAAGGACATCCAGATCGAGGTGAACGGATCGCGCGTGACCATCTCTCTCGATATTGAGCCCGATGAGGACAATCCCTCCGCGACCCTCACCGCCACTGCAGGGAACGGCAGCGAGTTGGCCAAGGTTCGGGTCAGGCCGGACCACAGCCTCACCCGAGCGTCTGCGCAACGTTGGGCAGATGCAGGCTATCCGCGTCCTGCCGAGGACTGAGCTTCAGGCCACGCCGGCTCGCGCGGCAGCGCGCGGCTGCAATGGGTCGGCCGCGCCAATTCATGGGCCGCATTAGCAGACTTCTAGGAGTTCCCTGGATCACCGCCGGCGACTCACCTGAAACCCGTCGCTGGGCCGGCTTGAGCCGTGGTGCTCGGATGTCCGCTATGCGATTGTGACCGATGGCTCACGATGCGGGCATGCGTGGGAACAACCGCTGCAATTCCCACTTATTGACGAGCGGTCGCATCAAGCCAATACAAGTCAGCCGCGCACAAGTCAGTCGCGCCCTTGCGCCAAAGGGGGCTTCTTGGTTTTTGCCAAAAATCAGCTGCGGTTTTCATCTTTCGCTTCGCAAGGTGTCTTTGATACTGGCCACTGCCCAAGCCGTAGCAAGGATGGCGAAA
Source organism: Comamonas sp. BIGb0152 (assembly GCF_024809975.1). GTDB lineage: Bacteria > Pseudomonadota > Gammaproteobacteria > Burkholderiales > Burkholderiaceae_C > Comamonas. The sequence goes on along the minus strand of NZ_JANUDY010000002.1, from coordinate 78,041 downwards.
CCGTCGCCGATATCCTCGCTCGTCCTGGGAATTTTCAGTGTCCGCCGCCGTATTGATCCCGGATGAAGACGGGCAGATCGTTGGCCGTTGGCATAAAGGGCACCTGGTACATCAGGTCGCCGACAAAGCCGCGGTGGTAGCTGCCGTGATTGACGATGTGCAGCACGATTTGCTCACGGGTCATGGCGCCTTGCCCACCGCCAATGAATTCAAAATGGACGACTTTCGTGAGGTCGTCATCCAACCATGTGTCGACCAGATCGATATACCAGCGATCCATTTCCTGCACGGCTTCCCATAAAGCGCCCGCGGTGGGCGTGTGCTCGGTATTGCGCGCAGTGTAGCCATGCTTCTTGCCTTGCAGATGGTGTCTGAAGATATCGTCCACCACATACACATGGTTCAAGGTGTGCATCATGCTGCCAAATCGCGTTGGCCTTTGGCGCAGGGCCTCACCCTCGGGTAGCTCCAGGACATCCTTGAACGTCAGGCCATTCGCCCAACGCTTGTAGCGCACCAGCATTTTCAAGGTGTTGATCGCCGAGGCGGATGGTGTGGCGCTATCGCAGGCGCGGTTGGGGGTGGTTGCACCCTGTGTGGTTGTCGGCATGTTTGAACTCATCCTATGTTGTTAAAGGCCACGCAATACCCCCTCTATATGGGTGCGTGTTTCGCCGCCTACCCAGACCTGATTGGCAGCGTCGCGGGTCAGGTAAATGCGACCTTGTCGGCCCAGGCAGGTGCCTTGAGCGGCGATGTAGTCGCCATGGGCGACCCCGGTTGCGAACAGCCATTGCGCAAACGAGGCATTGAGGCTTCCGGTAACCGGGTCTTCGACGATGGCTCCCAGATGGTCTGTGAAGAAGGCCCGAACTTCGAAACCAGCATCACCGCCATGGGTGTGCGGGCCAATCACGCCGATATCGACGCGGGTGTGCCATCGCCTGGCGGGGTCGAGTGACAGCACTTTCTCCGCTGACATCAACCTGATTCCCAGCCACCCTGGGCCATTATCGATCCAGGCGGCGTCCAGAATGTCGCTGGCGTCAATGCCAAGCAATTGCCGCGCTTCGTCCAACTCGGATGGGGTTGGCGGGCCAGAGCGGATCAGCGCTGGCGCAGCGAATGCAAGCCGCCCTCGATCGCGCCGGATCTGGACCAGACCTGCACCGCACTCCTGGACGATCGTCGCTTTGTGTTCAAGGCGGCTATCGGTGGACAACCAGACGTGACAGCTTCCGAGGGTCGGGTGCCCTGCAAAAGGCATCTCCCTGTCCAAGCTGAAAATTCTGACCCGGTAGTCCGCCCCCGGATGCGTGGGGGCGAACACAAATGCCGTTTCAGAAAGATTGAGCCATTGCGTCAGCCGCTGCATGTCGTGTGTGCTCAGCGTATCGGCACCGGTGACGACAGCCAGCGGATTGCCAGAAAGCGCGCCTGTGCCGAAAACGTCAACCATATGGATAGCGATGGTCATGGTGGGGGTCCTGTACGTGGTAACAAAGGGGGGAAGGAGCGGTGCAGGGGCCAGGGCTTCAACTGCGCACAGCCAGCAGCTTTAACCCCGCGACTGCAAACACCGCCGAGAGCAGGCCTTCGATCCATCGCCGCAACCGCGCATACAGGGCAATCATCGAGGCGGTGGAGAAGACGACGGCATAGCCGCCGAACACCCCCATCCCGAGGAGCACACAGCCCCCCACAACCACCGCTACCTCTTGGGCAGGGGTGTTGTGGCGGACGCCCAGCGAAATGATGGCGACCCAGGACAGGATGGCCTTGGGATTGCCGATGTGCATGAGAACGCCCTGCCGGTAGCGCGAGCGATAGCGTAGCGCCCTGCCTGGCACGCTCAGCCCAGCGGTGTTGTGGCTCTGCTGCATGGCCGATTTGCCTGCGCGGAAGGCCAGCCAGAGCAGATAGAGACCGCCAGCGATTTTGAGGGCGACAAGCGCCTGTGCATAGGCGGTCAATACGGCAGAAACGCCGGTGGCTGCCAGGATCGCCCAGAAAAGCGAGCCGGTGACGACACCCGCCGCCAATGCGAGCGCGGGGCGGCGTCCGTCACGCATCGCCGTGCCCATGATGGCCATATTGCTCGGCCCAGGGCTGGCCGTGGCGATGAGATAGGTGCCGTAGACAAGTGCGAACTGGCTGGCGGTCATGAAGGCGTGCTCCAGAAATTATGTTGCGCGAGCTGCGCTAGGGAGGCTCTGCATCACCCTCGCCAAATGGGATGGATGCGGATCGGGATGAGGCGCAAGGCGTCTTTTGCAGTCAATAGCGAGCTATTGACAAGGAAGACAACGCAGCGGATCGCCCAAGCCCACGTTCAGCCCACGGCAGGGCGTTTTGCAGAGCCTCCCTAAGGCTGCAGGTCTGCGCGATGGACGATATGAACCTTGTTGCCATCGGGGTCCCGCAGGTAAGCGCCGTAATAGCCGTCGCCGTAGCGCGGGCGGGGCCCTGGCGCGCCGTCATCGCGGCCGCCATGCGCCAGTCCATCGGCATAGGCAGTGTTCACGGCCGCTATCGATGGAGCAAGAAAGGCCACCATGCTGCCGTTGCCAGCGGTTGCCGGTTCGCCGTTGAAGGGGCGGTAGACATAAAAGCGCGGCAAGCTGGCAGGTGTGGCAACCCAGCACAGCGCTTCAGGCCCGCCATCGGGCGAGACGATTCTGCGCTTCAATCCAAGCGGTGTGAGCAGCGCATCGTAAAAGCGACCCGCTCGCCCAAGCTCGCTGGCGCCGACAGTAATGTGGCTCAACATACCCGTCTCCATCCCTTCCCCGCATCGCGGTCAGGCGCTTTTCACAAGGGGAAACTGCGTTCCAGAAGCACCGGCATGAACGTTACACTATTGAAGTATTTAAATAGTGTAACGAGACACTTATATTTCTGAGGCCGCGAGCGTGCTCCTTCCATCACCCTGGATTCCCCATCTGGCCAGCACAGGCGCGAACGTGGCCGAACGGCTGTCGCTGGCTTTGGCCGGCGACATCATCGAAGGCCGGCTGGCGGGAGGCGATCGTCTGCCCGCGCACCGGGATCTGGCCAAGACATTGCAGATCGGCCTGGGCACGGTGACCAAGGCTTATGCCATCCTGGAGCGCCGAGGCCTGACGCGCAGCGTCAAAGGGCGGGGAACCTTTGTGGCCATCCTCCAGGCCCATGGCAGTCGGCAGATCGATCTTTCAGCCAATGCGCCGCCGGCAGTGCTGGGCGCGCGGCTTTTGGCGCGAACCTTGACAGGGATCGCGCGCAAGATCGATGCAGATCACTTCAATCTGTATGCGCCCCCCGGTGGGCATCTTGAACACCGTCGCGTGCTCGCGCGCTGGCTGGGTACGCTCGGCCTGGGGGTGGAGCCGTCGCAGCTGGTGCTGACCAGCGGTGCCCGCCAGGCATTGGCCTTGGCTTTTGATCTGGTGTGCGGGCGGCACGGGGTGATTCTGACGGAGCGGATCACCTATCCCGGTGCTATCGCGCTGGCCCGGCGCAAAGGGTACCGGATTCAAGGGGTCGAGATCGATTCCGAGGGGATGGTGCCGCAGGCGCTCGCCGGTGCACTCGCAGGCATCAAGGCCATCAAGGGCATAGAAGGGACAGCGGTTTACCTCACCCCAACGCTGCACAATCCGACGACCGCCACCATGGGGGTTGCACGAAGGCAGGCCATTGCGCAGATCTGTCGCCAAGCGGGTGCCTGGATCATTGAAGATGGGGTGTATGCTGCCTCACCTCCAGGGTTGCCCCAGCTGGCGACACTCGCGCCCGAGATCGCCCTGCACGTGAACGGACTGTCCAAGTCGCTGGGCCCGGGTCTGCAGATGGGTATGCTGGCGCTGCCCCCCAGTCTGTGCGATGCCGCGCAGGACTTGCTGCGTGAGCTGCCCATGGCCCCGTCCGCCCTGTCGTGCGCCGTGGTCGATGACTGGCTGGCCACTGGTGTGATTGCTTCGATCCAACAAGACCTCCGCCATGAGGCCCGGCGACGGTCCCAACTGGCCGCCTCATTCCTGGGGACACGCGGTCTCGTCTGGCACCCTGATGCCTATCACGCCTGGCTGCCGATGAACCGCGATGCCGCCGATGGCGTCGCGTCCGCCGCCATGGACCTGGGGGTGAAGCTGACCCCGCCGCAAAGCACCATGGTCAGGCCTGCTGATAGTGCGAGCGGCCTGCGAATCTGCCTGGGCGGCGCCAGCTGGGAAGCGCTGAATGAAGCTTTGGCCATGTTGGCAAGCTTGCTCAAGGAGCGGGCCTGACGCTAGGCGAGCACAAGGCCCGTGGCCGCTTCACCATCGGGACCGGAGATCGGACGCAGTTCCTCAACATGGCCAACGCCAATACGCGGTCAAACCAGGCTATTTCTCCAGGTCGCAAGCTGTGCAGGTGTCGCCGTCGCGCCGCCGCAAACGATCACGAGTGGCGCTCTAAAGCTGCCAAGCAGGTCCGCTCTGGCATCGTAGATCGCGGCCAACGACGCACCGCAGGCGGGCTCTACCAAAATGCGGTGATCAAGCAGAAAGCGTTCACATGCTTCGATGGCTTTCAAGTCGCTCACTTGGCCGCAGCGAATATCGTGCGTCGCAGTGGCCTGGAAAGCGTTGTTGCAGACTTGTTTAGCACCCAGCGAAGTCGCAATGCTGGTAATGGCGGGAAGCGCCACCAGCTTGCCTGCGGTGACTGCTTGATTCAAAGAGTCAGCGCCGTAGGTCTCCATCGCAATCACGGGCGTCGATAGCCCGTGGCGCTTGAGGCCCTCAACGACACCAGACAGAAGGCCGCCACCGCCCACCGACAACACGATGGCATCGAAACCCACCCCAGACTTGACTATCTCGTCCACCATCGTCGAGTGCCCACGCCAGAGCCCTTCTTCATCGAATGGGTGGATGAACGCCGTTTCATCATCGAGGCGAGACAGTGCCAGCTCATTCGCCTCTTGCCAGGACGATCCATACACCACCACCGCAGCACCTTCTTGCTCGATGAGTTCCTTGGCGCGGCTCGTGGTGGTCTCCGGCACAAACACGGTCACGGGAATGCCCAACTGCCGGCCGCTATAAGCCACCGCAATTCCAGCGTTGCCACCCGAGGAAGAGATGAAGCGCTTCTTGCCCTGGCGCGCATGTTCGTCACAGACCATTCCCACCCCTCGGAGCTTGAATGAACCGCATGGCTGGAGCGCATCGAGCTTGAGCCATATTTCCTTCTCGCTCAGCAAACTCAGCGGTTGGGAACGGACGAGAGGCGTTTCAATATGGAGAGGCATTTTTTGGCACCAATGAGAGAGGGTTTTTTGCGTTGGGATCTTGGAGGCGAGCGAGTTCGCCGTGTTCATCTGCTAGCCGGTATATGGAGACGGATGTTCACCAAAGCCTGCAGTGTGGGTTGGAGATGATAGGGCTTTGTTGCCCGAATCCAGAAGAGACCGTGACAGCCCCCACGCCATGGCAGGCGCCGCCGCCCTACTCACTTATGCAGCCTATGCCACCTTCTGCGATGGCTTGCCCTTCGCTGCCGAAAGTCGAACGCCAAGCCTGCAGCACCCTCTGCAAAACTCCCTGCCATGGCCTGAAAGCGGGCTCGGGCGATCGGCGTCCATCCCATGGGGTGATCTTCCGCACTCTGCCGCACAAGATGCCGCCATTAAGTCGGCCGCCCTGCCCCGTGCTTTTTTCAGCCAAAGCTTATTTATAGTTCGGGAGGCTGCTACACAAGACTTTAAGATCCGAACCATCTATGACACGCCTGCTCATCATCGAAGACAACCCCGAGTTGGTGGCCAACCTCTACGATTTTTTCGAGCCACTAGGCTATGTACTGGAAGATGCGCGCGATGGCGCCACGGGCCTGCGTATGGCAACGCAAAACGATTACGACGTCATCTTGTTGGATCTGATGCTGCCGCGCCTGGATGGCATGGCGCTGTGCCACAAACTCCGCCAGGAGTTTCAGAATCCCGTTCCGGTGCTGATGCTGACCGCGCGCGATCCGGTCGATGACCGCGTGCAAGGCTTTGCGCTGGGGGCGGACGATTATCTGGTCAAACCCTTTTCACTGAAAGAGCTCGACGCACGCATCAAGGCCTTGGTGCGCCGGGCCCAAGGCCGACAAGTGCAAGGCGCGCTGGTCTGGGAAGATCTGCGGGTGGAAGCCCTGGCGCCACAGGCATCGCGACAGGGCCAGGCTATCCGGCTGACACCAACCACCCATAAATTGCTGCTATGTCTGATGCGCGCCGCACCTGCAGTCGTCAAAAAGCAGGCCATGGAATACCTGCTCTGGGGCGATGATCCGCCCGAAAGCGGTGCCTTGCGCACGCACATCCATGACTTGCGCCAGCAGATTGACAAAAATTTCACATGCGCGCTCATAGAAACGGTGCATGGCATCGGTTGGCGCCTGCGTGAACCCGGGGTGGTTGTGCCGGAATAATCTCGCAAAGAACAGAACAAGCCTCATGAAATCCATCTACCAGCGGATGACTCTCAGGACGCGCATTACGGTCTCGTTCGTGCTGCTGATGGTGGCCGTCATGGGGATCGTGGTCGTGGCGGAGCAACTTGACTACGACGAGCTGAGAGCGCATGTGGCCTCCCAAAGTCTGCACAACGAGCTGCCTCGGCTACAGGCCGATATTGCCCAAGGCATCCCCCCCACCGCGCCTGAAGGCCAGCAGCTCTATGACGCCAAGACCGTGCCCGATGCGCTGCGCCAATACGCGCCAGGCTTCCACAGCTTGAAAGAACCCCGAAACTGGCACCTGCTGGTGTTTGAGATCAACGACCAGCGCTACTACCTCCTCCAAAATGGTGGGAACCACGCGTATCTGGAATACATGATTGACGGTTTCGGGCCGCTGGTCATCTTGCTGTGTGTGCTGGGCGCGTTTTGGATCGGGAGACTGACGTCGGCACGCGTTACCGCCCCCATTACCCGCTTGGCGCGAGCCGTTGAGCGCAAGCAAAAGCCCTTCCCCTTCCAGGATGCGCATGATGAAATCGGCGTGCTGGCGCGCGCCTTTGCGCAGCACAGCGATGAGCTCGAACAGTTCCTGCAGCGCGAACAGTGCTTTGTCGGAGATGCCAGCCATGAATTGCGCACGCCGCTGGCCATCATTGCCGGTGCGGCGGAAACCATCGTGCACCAATTGCCTGCAGAAAGCCACCTGGTTCCAAGTGCAGAGCGCATCGTGCGCACCACGCAGGAAATGCAACGCCAGCTGACGTGTCTGTTGCTGCTCTCACGCGATCCACACACCTTGGCCCGGGCCGATGTGCCTTTGCGTCCCTTGATCGAGGAATGCATTACACGATGCCAACCCTGGCTGGCCAAAAAAACGGTGGCCGTGGTTCTGGATGCGCCGCAAAACACCCACGCGCATACCAACGCCGAACTGGCGCGCAGCGTGATCTGGAATCTGCTGCGCAACGCCTGCCAATACACGGAAGCAGGCGAAGTGCGCATCGCCCTCTACGACACCATGCTGGTCATCTCTGACTCCGGACCGGGCCTGCCGTCCAGCATCGATCCGCAGCAATTTCAGCGCTTTTCAGCCAGCGCACGCCTCAGTGGTGAAGGGCTTGGCTTGTCCATCGTGCAACGCATCGTGGAGCACCTGAACTGGCACATGGCGGTCGAAAGCTCGGAAAAAGGTTGCCGCTTTATGCTGAACATGCGCCCCGCAGCCTAGGGACCCGCTGTAAAACTCCCGTCCCTTCCCTGGTCTGAACGCGGAGGTCTCAGAACGCAAGCCAGGCGCAAGGTGGCGCCGTTGGCGCACCGCTTGCGCGAGGGCTTAGGCTGTCCTGGTACCTGCCTCTCGCGGATAGACCACCCGGAATCGCTCGCATGCGAGCAGCATGTCTTGGCTGAACCTGCGGCCTGAGCTTTCGCATTCGCGTGTGAAGAAGTCGACATGGACTTTGCGCCAGTAGTCAAGGGAGCCATCCCCTTCTCCTTCCGTAGCCGCAAACTCCTCGGACACGGCACTGAACGGCATGACATCGACTTGCACGGTTTCGATGATGCACAGAGGGATGTCATTGGCATCAGTTACCACGCTCAAGTCGCCGGGCTTGGGTACGCCTTTGCCGCTCGACTCGTAGGACCAGACGGATCCGGCAGTGGCGCACTTAATGCCCGCCAGCACGAGTTGGCCGAGTTCATCGGCCATAGACGGCGAGTCCCCGAAGCCAAACGCTTCGTAGAATCTTTCGTCTTGGATTCCGCCTTCCTCCAAAGAGAATGCAGACCACATAGTCAGAACGTGTGAGGGGATGGTCATGGTGCTAGCCGCAATAGCTGCGGATATTCTGGACACTGATTTTAAAAACGGACGCCTGTCTGAACATCCAAGTATAGATATGCCCGCGACACCCGGCGATCCTCAACTCGGCAGCCAATCGCTGACCAGCAGGCAAGGACAGGGCTATCCCGCGGCAAGTCTCAGACTGCCATCAAGCTGTTTTTGAACCGATGACCGCTTTGGGGAACCAGGGGCTCCCCGTCGTTCTCTTGGTGACTGCCTAAGGCTGCCTATGCCTGCGTCTGCCCGGTCAATCCGGGTTTTTCATAAAGTGAAACCGCATCAAGGTCCGCTCGCGCGCCCTGGCGTGGTCCACCACCGGCTGCGGGTAATCGCGCCCCAGCTGCAAACCGCAGGCCTGCTGCTCCAGCGGCTTCATCGCGGCCGGAAAGTGGATATACCGGTCGGGCACCTTGGCCAGCTCGGGCAGGTAGCGGCGAATGAACTTGCCGTCCGTGTCAAAGCGCTCGGACTGGGTGATGGGGTTGAAGATGCGAAACCAAGGCTGGGCGTCGCAGCCTGTAGATGCCGCCCACTGCCAGCCGCCGTTGTTGGATGACAGGTCATAGTCGTTGAGGTGCTGGGCAAAAAACCGCTCACCCGCCCGCCAGTCAATGCCCAGGTCCTTGGTCAAGAAGCTGGCCACCACCATGCGCAGGCGGTTGTGCATATAGCCGGTCTGCAGCAACTGGCGCATGGCAGCATCCACCAGCGGGTAGCCGGTGCGGGCCTCGCACCAGGCCTGCCACAGCTCGGGGGCGTCGTCCCACTGCACCCGGTCGTAGATAGGGCGGAACGACTGGGTCACCACCTGCGGGTGCTGCCAAAGAATCATCGCGTAGAAGTCACGCCAGGCCAGCTCGGACAGCCAGGTCTGCGCGCCCTCGCAACCAGTGCGCGCCTGTGCCACCGCCAGGCCCGCCAGCTGGCGGATGGACACCGTACCAAAACGCAAATGCACCGACAGGTAAGAGACACCTTTGACCGCCGGAAAATCCCGCGCGTCTTGGTAGCCCGCCATGCGCGGCAAAAAATCTTTGAGCAATTGCTGAGCGCCCTGGCTGCCGGTCGGGATCTTGAGCGATGCCAGATTGCTGGGCCTAAAGCCCAGAGCGGCCAGCGACGGTATTGCCTCGCCCGCTGGCAGCGCCGCCAAATGCCGGGCATAACGCGCTACCGGGTAGGCCTTGCACTGGAAGGCATCGAGCTTTTGCAGCCAGGCGCGCTTGTAGGGGGTGAACACGCTGTAGGGCTGGCCTTGCTGGGTCAGCACCTCGTCGCGGTCCAGCAGCACCTGGTCCTTGTAATCGCTAAAGGCAATGCCAGCCGCTTGCAGATCGCCGGCCACCCGCGCATCCCGGGCGATGGCCTCGGGCTCGTAGTCGCGGTTGGTCAACACCTCTTGCACACCCAGCGCCCGCGCCAGTTGCACCACCTCTTGCGCAGCCGAGCCATGGCGCACCAGCAGCCCCGAGCCTGGCGCACCACGGTCCGCCGCCAGCTGGCGCAAGTCTTCGTCCAGTGCCAGCACGCTGGCATGGATAAAGTCCAGCCGCCTGTCCTCTCGGGTAGGCAGCAGATCCAGGATGTCGGTGTCAAAAACGAAGACGCAGTACACCTGCTCAAAGCGGTGCAAGGCATGGTAGAGAGCGGCATGGTCGTCGCAGCGCAAATCGCGGCGTATCCATACCAGGGCGCGGCTGGCCATGGTGGAGGGGTTCCTGTTCTAACTTTTTCTGGATGCCCGAGGCATGGGTGGAAATGGCCAAGCCATCGCAGACCGCCTCCGGTGCGCCATTGTGCCTCGCCGTGGCAGCGCAGAGTGCCAGAGAAGGTCCCGTCATCTCGCCTCCGCTGCCGTTCGCGTTCACCGCATCACCAAGCCCCCATCCACCAGCAACACCTGCCCCGTCATAAACCGGCTCAGGTCCGATGCCAAAAACAGCACCGGGCCGGCCACATCCTCGGGGCTGGCCAGGCGGCGCAGCGGGGTGGCGGCCATCAGTGATTCGCGGAAGGATTCGCGGGTTTGCGCGCTGCCCTGCGTGGGGTAGACCAGGCCCGGGGCGACGCAGTTGACCCGTATGCCAAAGGGCCCCAGCTCGCTGGCCAGGTTGCGGCTAAAGCCCACCAGCGAGGCCTTGGCCGTGCTGTAGTCGTGGTACGCAACGACAGGGTGATCCACCAGATTGCTGCTGATATTGACGATGCTGCCCCGGGCGCGCTGGCGCATTTGGGGCAGCACCGCGCGGCAGACATGGAAGGCGCCGCCCACGGCCGCATCGAACTGCGCCTGGTAGTCGCTCCAGGCCAGCGCATCCAGTGGCTGTCGGCGCTCGGGGTCAAAGGCATAGGGGCACAAGGCGTTGTTCACGACGATGTCGATGGGCCCGGCCTCTTGCGCAATGGCCTGGGCCATGGCGTCCACCGCTGCCGGGTTGCCCACGTCGGCCTGCACCGCCCAGGCATTGCCGCCAGCGGCCTGGCAGGCGGCGACGGTCTGGGCGGCTGCTGCCTCGTTGGCCAGGTAGTTCACCGCCACCGTGGCGCCTTCGCGGGCAAAGGCCTGGGCAATGGCGGCACCTATGCCCCGGCTGGCGCCCGTTACCAGCACCACCTTGCCGCGCAGATTCAAAGCACTGCTCTCCACCATCTCAGGCCCCTGGCAGCCAACGGCTGTCCACCACATCGGCCACCTGGATGGGCTGCTGCACCATGCCCAGCGCATGGTAGGCATCAGCGCCCTTTTGCAGCGCAGCCAGGTCAAAACTGCCCAGCGGCGCAACCTTGCCCTGCACCCGCAAGGTCGGCTGGGCGGAGGCATTGCGCAGGCCGATCACATCGAGGTTGATATCGCGCTGGGTGCCATCGATGGCGCGCTTGGTGGCCAAGGTCGCAGCCTCCTCGGGCTGGGCCATCATCCAGGCCGCGCTGTCGCGGTAGCCGCGCAAAAAGGCCTGGAGCAGTGCCGGTTGCTGCTCCAGCATCTGCCGGCGCACCACAAACATATCGCTGGACATATTCAGGTAGTCGCGCACGGGCATCACCTGCACCTCGCCCATGCCCTTGCGCAGACCTACGGCCAGGCCGGTGTCGGTGGCGGCGGTTGCATCGACCTGGCCCTGCATCAGCGGTGCAAAGTTCAACAGGCCGGTCACCACAATGCGCACATCCGATTCCTTGAGGCCTGCCTGGTGCAGCATCACCAGCAGGTTCTGGCGCGTTCCGCTGGCCAGGCTATAGACGCCAATGGTCTTGCCCTTCAGATCCGCCGGTGTACGGATGCCGCTGGAGCGCAGCGAGACGACATTGAACACGTTTTGCGGGTAGATATCATAGATGGCGACCAGCTTCTCGCCCTTGTCCAGCGCCATAAAGAACGAGCCCGGATCGGTAAAGGCCACATCGCCCTGGCCGCTCAGGATATTGCGGATCGCGTCACCGCCCCCTGCGCCAGGCAGGTAAGTCAGGTCCACCCCTTGGGCCTTGAAAAAGCCCTTGTCCGGCTCGGCCAGGATATTGGTGATTTCGCTGATCGGCTTGCTCCAGCCGGCCAAGCGGATTTTGCCGCTGACGGGACTTGCAGCGCCCGCAGCCATGCCGCTGCCCGCCAGCCCCAGCCCCAGCAGGCTGGCAGACGCGCCCAGCCAGCGGCGGCGCGATACGGGATAGGTCAGAAAAGGTGCAGACATCAGCGGTCCCTCCAAAAGCAATCAAGCAAATACCAAAAAAGTCAATGACGTGGGCCTGCCGGGGCAGCAGCCACCGCATGGCCACGCAGCAATCTGCGCTCCAGCAGCATGCAGGCCTGGTATAGCAGCAGGCCCAGCGCCGCAATCAGCAGCAGCGCGGCAAACATCAAGCTGGTGTCCATCATTCCCTGGGAGGCGATCACCACCGCGCCCAGCCCCTGGCTGGCACCCATGAACTCTGCGACGACGGCGCCCACCAGCGCCAGCACCACGGCCACGCGCAGGCCCGCCAAAATGGCGGGCAACCCCGTGGGCAGCTTGAGCCGCAGCAAGGTCTGCAAGCGGCTGGCCCCCAGCATGCGAAACAGCTGCAGCCGCTGGGCATCGACCTGGCGCAGGCCCGTCAAGGTGTTTTCCATCAGCGGGAAAAAGCAAACCAAGGCCGTGATCAGCACCGTGGGCAGCATGCCAAAGCCAAACCACAGCACAAACAACGGCGCCAGCGCCAGCTTGGGCACCACCTGGCTGACAACCACATAGGGCTTGAGCACCCGCTCCAGCAGCACCGATTCGGCCAAGACCATGCCTACCAGCAGCCCAAAGGAGGCACCCGCTGCCAGCCCCAACAGCACCGCTTGCACGGTAGCCAGCAAGTGCGGCCAAAAGTAGCCGGACGCGAGCCCCGACCACAAGGCCTGCAGCACCGCCGACGGCACCGGCAGCACCAGGGCCGAAACCCCGCCCAAGCGCCCTGCGCTCTCCCAGCCCGCCAGCAGCAGCACCAGCAGCGCGGCGGCCCCCAGCCGGGCTTTCAGGATCGGGTTCATGCGCTGGCCCCATCCATAGCGGCACGCACCTGGGCCGCGTAGGCGTTAAAGGCCGCTCCATGGCGCACGGCCTGCGTGCGGGGCCTGGGCAGGTCAATGGCCATGTCCGCCACCAGGCGCCCGCCATGCATCAGGGCCACCCGGTCTCCCAGGTACACGGCTTCGTTGATGTCGTGGGTGACAAAGAGCACGGTCGTGCCCCGCGCACGGCAGCTGCGCAGCAGCTCGTCTTGCAGCTCGGCGCGGGTGATGGCATCGAGCGCGGCAAAGGGCTCGTCGAGCAGCAGCAAGGCCGGCTCGCGAATCAAGGCCCGCGCCAGCGCCACCCGGCTTTGCTGCCCGCCAGACAGTTGACCGGGTTGCTGTTGGGCCAGCGCCGCCAGCCCCAGCTGGGCCAGCAGTTGCTCGGCCGCCTGGCGGTCCTGCGCCGTCGGCTTGCGCTGCAGCGACAGCGGCAGCAGCACGTTGTCCAGCACCGTCAGCCAGTCCAGCAAGGTGGGCGACTGGAACATCACGCCCAGCTGTGGGCCGGGTGCTGCCAGCGCACCGCCTGCGCGCACAATGCGGCCCGCCTGCGGCTGCAGCAAGCCAGCCACCAGCTGCAGCAAGCTGGTCTTGCCACAACCGCTGCGGCCCAGCAGGCAGTGGAACGCGCCCTGTTCCATCTGCCAACGCACGCCATCCACAACCGGGGCTTGGCCCGGGTAGGCAAAGCTAAGGTCTTCTATATCAATCCATGCCATCGCGCCGCCTTCAGTCTGCGTAGCGCGCCAGCGGCTGCGCAGCGGCCTCGGCTGCGGCATCGATCTCGGTCATCCGCACCAGGTCGAGCAGGCTAAAGCGCCCATCGTGGTGCCAACCGGCTTCGGGCACGCCCATGGCACCCAGCGCGCTGATGCGGGTGACGCCAGCGGCGCCCAGCAGGCCCGCCAAACGGTACAAATCCTCGGGGCCTACCGCCAGGCCTGCGGTCTGCAGGTAGTCGCGCTGGACTGCCACCAAGGGCACAACCTGGTCCAGGCGGTCCACGGCCACCACCACGATGCTGCGGTACAGCGCCGTCGGCGCCAGCGGCTCCAGGCTGTCGCTATAGGCCACGCTCCAGGGCGCATCGGCCGGGCCAATCAGCTGTGGGAGCGCGCCATCATCGGCAGGCGCGCGCCACTCCAGCGACTGCTGCCAGCGCGCCAGGCCGGCGCCCTCTTCCAGATCCAGCGGCCGGCGCGCAAAGCGCTGCTGCAGGTTGGCCAGCTCGGCGGCCAGGTAATCGGCAAAGGCGCGGGGTGAGACGGTAGCGCCCCGCTCTATATAAAACACATGGGGTGAGTAGCAGCCTTGCTGGTCATAGCGCATGACATCCCAGGCCGCCAGCCGGGCGGTGGCTGGGGCTTTGACGGCATCCAGCGCCGCAGCGCCCACCATGCCAAAGCCCAGCTTGTGGCCATGGGGCAAAAAGCGGGTGGTTACCGGCAGCTGCTGGCGCAGCGCGGCCAGGGTCTGGTTGCTGCCGTAAGCCATCACCGTATCGGCCTCGGCGTAGAGCACCTGCGCGCCTTCGGCGCTGTCGCCCGTTTGCGCGCCGCCGGGCCACCAGACCACCGCCAGGCAGTCGGCCAGCGGTGGATGTACTTCTGCCAGCAAGCGCGCAAACCAGCCGGCAAACAGCGGCTCGGCACTGGCCAGCTTGCCCACGCTGGGCGCTTTGACGAGCAGGCCGCAAACCAGACTCCACAGCGACAGCGCAGGCACATTGCCCGCCCAGCTGTGCAGCAGCAGGCCCGGGCCATAGGCGCGCACCGCACCGCCCTTGGCGGCGGGCACAAAGCCGTCCAGCACACCAGGGTTGGCAAAATCCTCGCCGACAAAGCGCCACAGCTGGGGCGCCCGAAAGGTCTTGAACAGGCCGTTGAGCCCCAGGCGCACCATCGCCGCGTCATAGCCGCAGACAAGGGGCAGGCAGGCATCGATCTGGCGGCGATACGGGTCGGCCGGGTCCAGCAGGCGGGCAATGGCGCGGTCAATAGCGGCGACGATCTCAGTCAGCGGCATCGGCTGCAGCTGGCGCTGCGCGGCCGCACGCACGCGCTCGGTGAGGGCCTGCATCTGCGCGCCGCTCAGCACGGGCACCTCGACCTCCAGCCGCTGGCCCGCACGCTCAAACACCAGCACCTGCCAGCGCAGCTGGTTTGCATCGAGGCCCGGCAAGTAGCCGGCCCGTATGCGTTCAGCGGTTTGCGGCATCATGCGCGCGCCGCTTGCACAAACTCGTCAACGGCCAGCGAGCAGCCTTTGGCAGCGGCCCCTTCGGCCCGGCCCAGCAGCAAAAAGCCGCCATCGGCCCACAGGCCCACGTCCTCCGTCAGGATGGTGCTGACGGCGTTGTAGTTGGCCAGGTCGCAGTGCACCAGAATGCCGCGCTCACCCGGCGCCACACTGCGGCCGCTGACGGGCTCCACCAGGCGCGAGCGAATCCAGTGCGGCCCCGATTTGACGGATGGCAGGGTGGCATTGCCGTTGTCGTAGAACTGGGTGCTCAGCTCCGTCATGCCATACATGTTGATGCACAGCTCGGGCGGCACGCCCAGCAGCTCGGTCAGGCCGGCATAAAAGTCGGCCAGCGGCAGCTCGCGCGACTGGCCCTTGTAGCCGCCGGTATCCAAGATGCGGCTGCCCGCTGGCAGCGCAAAGCGGCGGCCCTGGGCGCGCAGCGCATCCATCACGTGCACAAGGCTAAAGCTGGCGCCCAGCAGCGCATAGGGCTCGCCCTTGCGCTCGGCCGCTTCCAGCACGGCGCAGAGCCCGTCCATATCCAGGCCCTCCGGCCCCAGAAAATAACGGCTCTCCGGTGTACCAAAGCTCGACTTGGCCAGCGCCAGGTAATGCGCCAGCGACGAGTTGGGCATAGCCGCTTCATCGGGGAACAAGATGCCCATCGGCATGCGCGCGGTGCCCTGCATAAAACGGGTGGCGAAATGCTGCTGCATCGACAGGTCATAGACCTGCAAGGCCGGATGAAAATGCCGGCCCCGTGCCGCGCGGCCGGTGGTGCCGCTGGTCATAAACACACGCTCGGTGGGCGACGGTGGCTCGCTGCGCAGCTCCAGCGCCTTGAAGGCATCGATGGGCACGGCGGGAATATCGCTCCAGGTCTTGACCGTGCGCGGGCTGGCGCCGCGCCGCTGGCAAAAGCTGCGGAACGGTGTGTTGGCGGCGTATTGGTAGGCAAAAAGACGCAGCGCGAGCTGGTCAAACTGGTCATCGGTGCAGCCATCCATTGCGATGAATGCAAGCAGGTCTGCGACCAGCGTATCGGCCTTGTCCATGGAATTCCTTCGAGAGCGGTGAGGTCATGCTCCGAAGGCTCCCCCCATGCGCGCAAGGCGCCCCTGGCAGGGAGTTGGCTCTTCTTCCGCCGGAATGACCCGGTTCAAGTTCTCGGGTGTAGATCTCAGCACTGGCGTGCACCCCGGAGCAGGCGCCATCTTAACCGAGCAGGGCCAGAGCAAGGGTGTGCAAGCCGCCAAGCCTAGGTCTTCACCACGGTCAATCCAGCCACCGCAGCCCAGCCCAAACCAGGGAAAACACCAGGGCCACCGCGATGGTGCAAAGCGCGCTTCACGCAGTCGCGCATGCACCAAGCCAAGGCATTTATTGGCGATTTCTGCACCATATCCAGGCAGCGCGATATGCACGTAACCCATTGTGGTGCTTTGCAAATTTTCTGCGCCATGTCAAAGCACGCATGCTGGAAATCACCTAGCCCCAAACCCTTCCCATTGGCGATTCAGTCTGTTAACTTATGTCCTGTCGACAGACGACTGTCGCTAGACGACACAAATTAACGAGGACAAAAATGCTTGCAATGGCTGATGCCGAAGTCCACTCCGGCTCCAAGAATGCGCACACCGAGAGCGAACAGCAGGTTCGCGAAGACCTGGCCGCCGCCTACCGCCTGATGGCCCATTTCGGGATGGATGACAGCATCTACACGCACATCTCGGCGCGGGTGCCCGGCCGCAATGACCAGTTCCTCATCAACCCCTTTGGTACCTTGTTCAAGGACATCACCGCCAGCTCGCTGGTCAAGATCGACGCCGAGGGCCGCATCGTGGAGGACACGCCCTACCAGGTGAACCCTGCGGGCTTCGTCATCCACAGTGCCGTGCATGCCGCCCGGCACGATGCCGCCTGCGTGGTGCACTCGCATACCGAAGCCGGCGTCGCCGTCTCGTCCCTGCAATGCGGCCTGCAGCCCAGCAACCAATGGGCGCTGCAGTTCTACAACCGCGTGGCCTACCACACGTTTGAAGGCATCGCTTTGGATCTGCATGAGCGCGAACGCCTGGTCGCCGACCTGGGCAGCAGCGCCAAGGCCATGGTGCTGCGCAACCACGGCCTGCTCACCTTGGGCAGCAGCGTGGCCGAGGCTTTCATTCTTATGCTCAACCTGGACCGCGCCTGCCGCGTGCAGCTGGCCATCCAATCCAGCGGCCAGGCCATCAACCCCGTGCCGCCCGAGGTCTGCGAGCTGACTGCCCGCCAGTACGAGAGCGGCGACACCGATGTGATGCCCGGCCAGCCCAAGCGTGCCGACCCGCATGAGCGCGAATGGCAAGGCCTGCTGGGCTTTTTGCAGCCCCCGGGCCGCAGCCACTACCGCGACTGAAGACCTCTCGACCCTTGCATGCCGCCGCCTTGCGGCCCCACCGCCGCAGGCCCGCCCGGGCCAGGCACCCCTCGATACCACGACAGGAAGCAACCATGATCAATCGGCGTGAACTCATCTCCTACAGCCTGGCGGGAGCCGGCCTCAGCATTGCGGGCGTGCCCATGGCGGCCTTGGCGCAGCAAACCAAGGGAACGATCAATGTGATGGTGCAGCCCGAGCCCTCGGGCCTGATGCTGGGCATTGTGCAAAACGGCCCCACCCAGCTGGTCTCCGGCTATATCTACGAAGGCCTGCTGCGCTACGACGAAAAGCTGGTGCCCCATGGCCTGCTCGCCACCGCCTGGAGCCGCTCCGACGATGGCCTGACCTACACCTTCAAGCTCAAGTCCGGCGTGAAATGGCACGACGGCAAGCCCTTCTCCGCCGATGACGTGGTGTTCTCGGTCGACAAGTTTCTGCGCAAGACCCATGCCCGCCTGCGCGCATCCTTGGAGCCGCTGGAGAGCGTGCGCGCCATCGATGCACAGACGGTGGAGTTCAAGCTCAAGTACCCGTTTGGCCCCTTCATCAGCCTGTTTGACACCGGCTCGATGCCGATGATCCCCAAGCACATCTACGAAAACACCGACTTCGCCACCAACCCGGCCAATGCCAAGCCCATCGGCACGGGCCCCTTCAAGTACAAGGAATGGGTGCGG
Organism: Comamonas sp. BIGb0152; assembly: GCF_024809975.1. Classification (GTDB taxonomy): domain Bacteria; phylum Pseudomonadota; class Gammaproteobacteria; order Burkholderiales; family Burkholderiaceae_C; genus Comamonas. The sequence goes on along the minus strand of NZ_JANUDY010000002.1, from coordinate 59,838 downwards.
GGTTCCTACATCCAATTGGTGGCCAATGAGCTGTACCACACCAAGGGCGAGCCCATGGTGGAGAACCTGTACTTCCACATCATCCCGGATGCGGCCTCGCGCGCAGCGGCGTTTGAATCGGGCAAGGTCGATGTGGTGCCGGGCGGCGCGGTCGAGTTCTTCGATGTGGCGCGCCTGGCCAAGCTGCCCGGTGCAGCGGTCACCACCAAGGGCTGGGAGTTCTATTCGCCCCATTCCTGGCTGGTGCTCAACAACCGCAAGGCGCCCTTTGACAACCCCAAGTTCCGCCAAGCCGTCATGTATGCGATGGACCGCGAAGCCATGGTCAAGGTCGCCTGGCAGGGCTTTGCCAAAACAGCATCAGGCCCCTTCAACCAGCATGTGAAGTTCGCCTCCGACGATGTCACCAAGTACCCGCGTGATCTGAACAAGGCCAAGGCCTTGCTCAAGGAAGCCGGCTACAAGGGCGAGACCGTCAAGCTGCTGCCCCTGCCCTATGGCGAATCCTGGCAGCGCCTGGCCGAGATGATCCGCCAGAACCTGATCCAGGCCGGCATCAAGGTGGAGACCACCGGCACCGATGTGGCCGGCTGGAACCAGCGCACCGCCGAATGGGATTTCGACATGGCCATCATCTATGTCTACCAGTACCCCGATCCTGCGCTGGGCGTGGCCCGTACCTACACCAGCCACACGATTGCCAAGGGCTCGCCGTTCAACAACATCGAAGGCTATGTCAACCCCAAGGTGGATGCGCTGTTTGACGCCGGTGCCAAGGCCCTGACCGATGCCGACCGCGCCAAGGCCTATGCCGAAGTGCAGAAGATCCTGACCGAGGAGGTGCCGGTGGCCTGGTTGCATGAGATCAACTTCCCCACGCTCTACCGCACCAAGATCAAGAACCCAATCAGCTCCGGCGTGGGTTTGAACGACAGCTTGAGCCGTGCCTCGATAGGCTAAAGCGGTCGCTACCCGCTGCGGCCAGGCGCCGCAGCATGGTTTTCTTCTTTGCTGATGTCTGCACGCTGCCAGCCCCCGCTGGCGCGTGCGGCATGGCAACGCTTTTGTCTCGCTCCAAGGTCTCCCCGCTATGAACCGCCTCCGCTACATGTCCGTCCGGGTGCTCCAGGGTCTGCTGGTACTCATGTGCATAGCCACCGTCAATTTCATGCTGATCCGCGCAGCGCCCGGCGACCCGGTCGCAGTGATCGCCGGTGAAGCCGGCGCCTCCGACCCGCAGTTTGTCGCCCAGCTGCGCGAGCAGTTTGGCCTGGACAAGCCCGTTACCACCCAGCTGGCCAACTACCTGGGCCACATCACCCAGCTGGACCTGGGCTTTTCTTACCGCCAGCAGCGCCCGGTGCTGGACCTGATTACCGAGCGCCTGCCCGCCACCTTGCTGCTCACCGGCAGCGCCTTTGTCATGTCACTGATCTTTGGCGTGGCCTTGGGGGCGACGGCCAGCCGCCATGTTGGCAAATGGGTGGACAGCGCCATCACCTTTGTGGCGCTGGTGTTCTATGCCACGCCGCTGTACTGGCTGGCGATGATGGCGGTGCTGGTGTTCTCGGTGCAGCTGAGCTGGCTGCCCGGTTTTGGCTACTTCACCGTGGGGAGTGACGCCACCGGCTTTGCCCGCGCCTGGGACATTGCCCAGCATCTGGTGCTGCCCTCGCTCACCCTGGCGCTCTTTTATATGGCGGTCTATGCCCGCATGACCCGGGCCTCCATGCTTGAAGTCGCGCAGATGGACTTTGTCAAAACCGCCCGCGCCAAGGGTGTACGCATGGGGCGCATCCAGCGCCAGCACATTTTGCGCAATGCCTTGCTGCCCATCGTCACCCTGGCGGGCATCCAGGCCGGTGGCCTGATCGGCGGCGCGGTGCTGACCGAGACCGTGTTTGCCTGGCCCGGCATTGGCCGCCTGATGTTTGATGCCCTGCTGCAGCGCGACTACAACCTGCTGCTGGGCTGCTTCCTGGTCGCAGCCGCCGTGGCGGTGCTGTTCAACCTGATCACTGATTTTGTCTACACCCTGGTCGATCCCCGGATCGAGCTGGGCTGAACCGGAGCCCGACGATGACTGCACTCTCTGAGCCGGCCCTGGCGGCCGCAACGCCCCAAGCCAAGAACAAGCACCGCTCGACCTTCTGGAGCCGCTTTTGCCGCAACCGTGGTGCCCTCTTGGGCCTGGCTATCTTGCTGCTGGTGGCATTGCTGGTCTGCTTTGGCCCGCTGCTGGCCGCCCACAACCCCTGGGACATGGTGGAGCAACCATTTTTGGCACCGATGGAGCGCGCCGGTTTTGCGATGGGCACCGACACCATGGGCCGCGACATTCTCTCGGGCCTGGTGCTGGGCGCCCGCATCTCGCTGCTGATTGCGGTGATCTCGACCCTGGTATCGCTGCTGATTGGCGTGGGCATTGGCGCGGTATCGGGCTACTTTGGCGGCTGGGTCGATGCCACCCTGATGCGCTTTACCGAAATGTTCCAGTCCGTGCCCAGCTTTGCACTGGCCCTGGTGCTGGTGGCGATTTTTGAGCCCTCGGTCAACTCCATCATCGTGGCCATTGCGCTGGTGTCCTGGCCACCCGTGGCGCGCCTGGTGCGCGGCGAATTTTTGACCCTGCGCCAGCGTGACTTTGTCGCTGCCGCCCAGCTGGCGGGCCAAAGCACGCCGCGCATCATCCTGGCGCAGATCCTGCCCAATGCCGCCTCGTCCATCGTCGTGATGGCCTCGCTGATGGTGGCCACTGCCATCTTGCTTGAATCGAGCCTGAGCTTTATGGGGCTGGGCGACCCCAACCTGATGAGCTGGGGCTACATGATCGGCTCGGCCCGCACCGTGCTGCGCCAGGCCTGGTGGATGGCGGTGTTCCCCGGCGTGGCCATTCTGCTCACCGTGCTGGCCTTCAACCTGGTGGGCGAAGGGCTGAACGACGGACTCAATGCGCGCCAGGACGGGAAGACACGATGAACGCCTATTCACACGAAGCCCTGCATATGCTTGCCCAAACCCCCATCGCACCCGCCGCCCCAGCGCCGGTGCTGACCGTGCGCGGTCTGGACATCCGCCTGCCGCTGGGCGCCGACCGGGCCCTGGCCGTCACCCAGGCCAACCTGCAGATCCTGCCCGGCCAAACCCTCTGTGTGGTCGGCGAATCGGGCTCGGGCAAGTCGATGATTGCCAACGCCATCATGGGCCTGCTGCCCCGCCCCAAGGTGGAGCCCGTGGCCGGCGAGATTTTGTTTGACGGCAAAGACCTGCTGACCCTGAGCGAAGACCAGCTGCGCGAGCTGCGCGGCAGCCGCATGGCCATGGTGTTCCAGGAGCCAATGACGGCGCTGAACCCGGTGATGCGCATTGGCGAGCAGATGGCCGAGGCGCTGGACGCCCACCTGCAGCTGCCCGCTGCGGACAAGCGCCGCCGCATCATCGCTGCCCTCACCGATGTGGGCCTGCCCGAGCCCGAGCGCCTGATCGACGCCTACCCGTTTCGCCTCTCGGGCGGCCAGCGCCAGCGCGTGATGATTGCCATCGCGATGCTGCTGGAGCCCAGCTTGCTGATTGCCGACGAGCCCACCACCGCGCTGGATGTGACCACCCAGGCGCAGATCCTGCAGCTGATGCGGGCGCTGCAAAAAAAGCGCGGCATGGCCATGCTCTTTATCACCCACGACTTTGGCGTGGTGGCCGAGATTGCCGACCATGTGGTGGTGATGCAAACCGGAGTGGTGGTGGAAGCCGGCCCGGCCGGCCAGGTGCTGCGCAACCCCCAGCACGCCTACACCAAGAAGCTGCTGGCTGCCATTCCGCACGGCAATGTGCGCGAGACCCAGGCCAGCACCGCGCAACCGGTGCTGCAGGTCAAGGACCTGTGCAAGGTCTACCGCACTGGCGGCGGCTTTTTGCGGCCCGCGCGCGAGGTGGTGGCCGCCGAGCGCATCAGCTTTGACCTGGGCCGTGCCCAGACCCTGGGCGTGGTCGGAGAGTCGGGCTCGGGCAAGTCGTCGCTGGGCCGCTGCATTGTGGGCCTGGCCCCGTTTGACAGCGGCGAGATCCTCTTCAACGGCCAGCGCCTGAGCTCCGGCGCCGCGCTGCGCCGCCAGGCCAAGGGCAAGATCCAGATGGTCTTCCAAGACCCGTATGCATCGCTCAACCCGCGCCACAAAATTGGCTCGGCCATTGCCAGCGGCCCCATTGCCCAAGGTGTCCCTAAAGCCGAGGCCATGCGCCGCACCATGGAGCTGCTGGAGCTGGTGGGCCTGGGCCCGGAGGCGGCCGAGCGCTACCCGCATGAGTTTTCTGGCGGCCAGCGCCAGCGCATCGGCATTGCCCGTGCGCTGGCCCTAGAGCCCTCCTTGTTGGTGGCCGACGAGCCGGTCTCTGCCCTCGATGTTTCCGTGCAGGCCCAGGTGCTCAAGCTGTTTGCCGAGGTGCGCGAGCGCTTTCAGCTCAGCATGGTGTTTATCACCCATGACCTGCGCGTGGCTGGCCAGATGTGCGACCACCTGGCCGTCATGCAACGGGGCCGGATTGTGGAATATGGCCCAACGGCCCAGGTGCTGGGCAACCCGCAGCACGCTTATACCCAGACCTTGATCGACGCCATCCCCTCGCTGGAGCACCACCGCGATGAGGCGGTTGGCGATGCGGCAGAAGGCCAGAGCCGCGTATGACTGCCATGCCCACGACCCTTTCAGAGGCCGCAGCCTCCGCGCCCCGCAGCATTGCCTTTTTGAGCAAAAGCATTGCGATGGACTTTTTGCTGCCCGCCTACCAGGCCCAGTTCCCCGGCAGCCGGCTGCTGCTGGGCGCCGAGCTGCAGGCGTTGCTGGATGCCGGCCAGCACAGCGATATCGAGGTGGCAGTATGCTGGCACCCGCCCGCAGCCCAACTCGCCCAGCTGACCCAAAGCGCTGGCCTGCAGCTGGTGCAATCCATTGCTGCCGGCATTGACCATATCGACACCCAGGCCCTGCCCGCCAGCACCCCCGTGTGCCGCATTGTGGACAGCACCATGGGTTACGGCATGACGGCCTTTGTCAGCTGGGCAGTGATCCACCGCCAGCGCCATATGGACCGCTATGTGGCCCATGCCGCGCAGCGCCAGTGGCGCGAGGAGCCTATCGTTGCGCCCAACCGCCACCGGGTGGGCATCGCAGGGCTGGGCACCTTGGGCCAGGGCTGCGCCCGCGCCCTGCTGGCCATGGGCTACCAGGTGCGCGGCTGGAGCCGCTCGGCCAAGCAGGATCTGCCCGCCGGCCTGGAGGGCTTGCAAACCTTCCACGGCCAGGCGCAAAAGGCGGAGTTTTTGAGCGGCTGCGACACCCTTGTGTGCCTGCTGCCGCTGACCGACGAGACCCAGGGCTTTCTCGATCTGGCCTTGATGCGCCAGCTGCCGCGCGGCGCCCACCTGATCAATGTGGGCCGAGGGGCGCACTTGGTTGAGGCCGATTTGCTGACCGCGCTGGCCGAGGGCCAGATTGGCGCCGCCACGCTAGATACCTTCAGCGCCGAACCCTTGCCGGCCGAGCACCCTTTCTGGCAGGACCAGCGCATTCTGGTCACCCCGCATATCGCCACCCGCACCGATCCGCGCGTGATCGCCCAGCAGACCGCCCACAACTTCAGCCGCATCCGTGCAGGCCAGGCCGCCGAGGTGGCCGTGGACCTGGGGCGCGGCTACTGACGCCCCCGCAAGCTAGAACGCAAGCACCACCCGCCCCCAAGGAGATTTGGACATGAACGCAGCAGACAACACCCAAAAACGCAGCGCGCTGGACGCCCAGGACATTGGCGCCCACCTGCACCCCTACACCAACCTGGCCGCGCACGAGGCTGTGGGCCCGCTGATGATCACGCGGGGCGATGGCATCCATGTGATCGACGAGCAAGGGCGTAAATACATCGAAGGCATGTCGGCGCTGTGGTGCAGCTCGCTGGGCTTTAGCCACCCGCGCCTGGTGCAGGCCGGCATCGATGCGCTCAAGACCTTGCCCTACTACCACACCTTCAACCACCGCTCCAACCCGGCCGTGGCCCAGCTGGCGGACCGGCTGATCCAGCTGGCCCCGGCGCCAATGGCCAAGGTCTTCTTTGCCAACTCGGGCTCGGAAGCCAATGACACGGCCATCAAGATCATCTGGTACTACCACAACGCCATTGGCAAACCCGCCAAGAAAAAGATCCTCTCGCGCCAGCGCGGCTACCACGGCGTAACGGTAGCGGCCGCCAGCCTGACCGGCCTGCCCGCCAACCACCAGGATTTTGACCTGCCGATTGCGCGCATCGGCCATGTGGAATGCCCCCACCACTACCGCTATGCCAACCCGGGCGAGAGCGAGGCCGACTTTGCCACCCGCCTGGCCGATGCGCTGGAGCAGCGCATTCTGCAAGAAGGCCCCGACACCGTGGCCGCCTTCATTGCCGAGCCGGTGATGGGCGCGGGCGGCGTCATCGTGCCGCCCGAAACCTATTTTGAAAAAATACAGGCCGTGCTGCGCAAGTACGAGGTGCTGATGGTGGCTGACGAGGTGATCTGCGGCTTTGGCCGCACCGGCCAGATGTTTGGCTCGCATACCTTTGGCATCCAGCCGGACATTCTCACCTGCGCCAAGGCCCTGTCCTCGGGCTATGTGCCGATCTCGGCCGTGATGGTATCGCCCACCGTCTACGAAGCCATGGCCGCCAACAGCGGCAAGATCGGCACCTTTGGCCACGGCTATACCTACTCGGGCCACCCGGTGGCGGCGGCGGTGGCGCTGGAGACGCTCAAGGTCTATGAGGACGAGCAGATCCTGGCCCATGTCAACCAGCTGAGCCCCATCTTCCAAAGCCGCCTGCGCGGCTACCTGGACCGCGCCTACGTGGGCGAGGCCCGGGGTGTGGGCATGATTGGCGCCATTGAGCTGGTGGCCGACAAGGCCACGCGCCAACCCTTTGACCCCGCCCTGAAGCTGGGCTACCGCCTGGCCCAGTACGCACAGGAAGAAGGCCTGATCGTGCGCGCCATGGGCGACGCTGTGGCGCTGTGCCCGCCGCTGATCATCACCGAGGCCGAGATGGCCGAGATGTTTGCCCGCCTGGACCGCGCGCTGGACAAGCTGCAGGCCACCCTGCCATGAGCGCCACCATGCAAGCCTTCTACAGCCCCGAACAGGCCCTGCACCACCCCAGCCAGTTCATGCGCCTGGGCAAGCTGGTGCCCGCGCCCGATCTGCCCAGCCGTGCCGAAACCTTGGCCGATGCCTTGCAACAGGCGGGCATGGCCGTCAGCACCCCACCCGACCTGGGCCGCGCGCCGCTGGAGGCCGTGCACGCCCCCCACTACCTGGACTACCTGCAAACCGCCTGGCCGCGCTGGCAAGCCATGCTGGCCAGCGGCGCCAATGCCGGCCCCGAGGTGATGGCCAACCTCTCGCCCTACGCGGGCGTGCCCGCCGGCCAGCGCCGCCCGCCCTGCCCATCGCCCGCGCTGGTGCCGCAAACCGGCTACTACCTGGGTGATCTGTCTTGCCCGCTCGGGCCGGATAGCTGGCAGTCCATCCTGCGTTCGGCCCACAGCGCCGTGGCTGCTGCCGATGCGGTGATTGCCGGCGAGCGCATGGCCTATGCGCTGTGCCGCCCCTCGGGCCACCACGCGCACTGGGACCGGGCCAGCGGCTTTTGCTATGTCAACAACAACGCCTGCGCCACTGCGCGCCTGGCCGCGCATTTTGGCCGGGTGGCTGTGCTCGATGTCGATGCCCACCATGGCGATGGCACGCAGAGCATCTTCTACGCCCGGGACGATGTGCTGACGGTCTCTACCCATGCAGAGACCAGCAGCTACTTTCCGTTCTACACCGGCTACGCGCAGGAGCGCGGTGCGGGCGCCGGCGAAGGCTTCAACCTGAACCTGCCGCTGGCCCATGGCAGCGGCAATGCGGAGTTTTTGGCGGCTGTCGATACCGGGTTGGACGCAGTCCGCGCCTTTTCCCCGCAAGCGGTCGTGCTGGCCCTGGGTTTTGACACCTTCAAGGACGACCCGATCAGTGTGCTGAAGGTGGACTTTGACGCCTACCGCGCCGTCGGCCAAAAACTGCGTGCGCTTGGTCTGCCCTTGGTGGTGGTTCAAGAAGGCGGCTACCTGGTCGAAGCCATTGGCCCAGGGCTGCAGGCCTTCCTGGAAGGCCTCCATGGCTGAGCAGGCCGTGCAGCAAAGCAGCCAGATCGGCAGCCCAGAGCCCGAGCCAGCACAGCGCGAGGCCGATGCCGCGCGCCGGCAGCGCCAGGGGCTGGGCCTGTTTCTGGCGGCCCTGCTGTGCTTTGCCTGCTACGACGCCTTTGCCAAGCACATGCTGGCCCAGTTTCCGGCCACGGTGATGAACCTCTCGCGTTACACGGCCGTCGGCGTGCTGGCGCTGTGGGTCATGCACCGGCATGGCGACTGGTCCGCGCTGCGCTGGGGGCGCCTGCGCAGCGGCAAATTACTGCTGCTGCGCAGCCTGATGCTGGCCATTGTGGCCACCTGCTTTATGACGGCGCTGGCGACCATGCCGCTGGCGGAAGCCACAGCGATCTACTTCACTGCGCCGCTGATCATGGTGGCGCTCTCGCCCTGGCTGCTGGGCGAGCGGGTGGGCCGCGTGCAATGGGTGGCGGTGCTGCTGGGCTTTGCCGGCATGCTGCTCATCGTGCGCCCGGGCAATGCGCTGCCGCTGGCCGGCACCGTGCTGATGGCGATCTCGGCCGTCTGCTATGCGCTGTTCCAGGTGCTCACGCGCAAGCTCTCGGGCCTGGTGCCCACGGCGGTGCAGTTTGCCTATATGGCGCTGTTTTGCCTGGTCATCACCAACCTGCCAACTCTCTTCCACCCCATTACCGAATGGCCCGATGCGCCGCACATGGCCTTGCTGCTGGCGGGCGGCTTTGTCAGCGGTGGCGCGCAGTTGCTGCTGCTGCAGGCCTTCCAGCGCGCCTCGGCATCGACCCTGGCGCCGATGAATTATGTACAACTGTTGCTGGCCGTGCTGATCAGCACGTTCTGGTTCCAACGACCGCCAGACAGCCTGGCCCTTTATGGCATGCTGATGATCAGCGCTGCCGGCGTCTACCTTGCATGGCCCCGGCGGCAAAAGCACACCGCTCACCAGGCACCCCGACATGACATCTGAGACCCCAACAAAAACCATCGCCCTGCAGGGCGAGGAGACAGACAACCCCGGCTTTTCGTCGATCCGGGTGCCCGATCTGGTGGAGCTGGTCGAGCGCCAGCTGCTGCAGGCCATTTTTGAAGGCCGGCTGCCACCGGGCTCGCGCATCGTCGAGGCCGAGCTGTCGCGCCAGATGGGCGTGAGCCGCGCCCCGCTGCGCGAAGCGGCCCGCCGCCTGGAGAGCCAGGGCGTCATCGTCTCCACCCCGCGCAAGGGCTTTACCGTGCGCACCTTCAGCCCCAAGGAGATCCAGGACCTGTTCCAGGTGCGCCTGGGGCTGGAAGTGATGGCCGCACGCCTGGCCTGCGAGGTGGCCACCGATGCGCAGCTTGCATCCCTCAAAGCCTATGCCGATGACATGCTGGAGCGCGCACCGACCCTGAGCAATATCGAGCGGGTGACGATGGACTTGGGCATGCACACCGCCATCTCGCGCCTGTCGGGCAATGAATACCTGCAGCGCATCTTTGCCAATATGCAGGCCGAGATCCGCATCTGCCAGGGCTTTATCGAGCGCCAGTACCGCGACCCGGTATTTATCGCGCAGTCGCACTTCCCGGTCGTCGATGCCATCTTGCGCCGCGATGCCGACGCCGCAGAAAAGGCGCTGCGCGTGCATCTGGTCGATGCCCAGGACAAGGCCCATGCCCAGGTGCTGCATGGCGACCAGGCCCCGGACGCGGGTGCTGCCGCCGCGCCCGCGACCGCAGCCAAAGCCAAGCCCGGCGCCACCGCCTCCCCCGTTTCTTCCTCCCGACGAAAACCGCCAAGACCATGAAATTCATCTACAGCCACGAGCACCGCAGCCACGACCCGCAGCAATTCATGGTGCGCGGCCAACTCAAACGCAGCAACGAGCAACCCGAACGCGCCGAGATCCTGCTGCGCTCCGCCCAAAAAGCCGGCCACCAGCCCCTGCTGGTCGAAGACTTTGGCCCCGGCCCGCGCGCCGCCGTCCACACCCCCGAGTACCTGCACTTTCTGCAAACCGCCTGGCAACGCTGGCAGGCGCTGCCCGATGCCTCGCTCGAAGTGCTGCCCAATGTCTTCCCCTTCCCCGGCCAGCCCTTTACCTACCCCGACCACCTGGTCGGCCAAGCCGGCTACCACATGGGTGACTGCGCCTGCAGCATTGGCGAGCACACCTGGCATGCCGCCATCAACTCCGCCCACTGCGCCACCCATGCCGCCGAGCTGGTGCTGCAAGGCGAACAAGCCGCCTACGCGCTGTGCCGCCCACCGGGCCACCACGCCTATGTGGACCGCGCCAACGGCTTTTGCTACCTGAACAACGCCGCCATCGCCGCCCAGCACCTGCGCAGCAAACATGCCCGCATCGCAGTGCTCGACATCGACGTACACCACGGCAACGGCACCCAGGGCATCTTCTGGCGCCGCAACGATGTGCTGACCGTATCGATTCATGCCGATCCGCACTTCTGCACCCCCTTCTTCACCGGCCATGCGCATGAGCGCGGCGAAGGCGAAGGCCTGGGCTACAACCTGAACCTGCCCCAGCCCAAGGGCACCACCACCGACCAGTACCTGCGCGCACTGGAAACCGCCCTCACGTCCATTCGCCACTACGCCCCCGGCGCCCTGGTGCTGGCCCTGGGCCTGGACGCCCACGAACACGACCCCTACAAAGCCCTGGCCATCGACACCCCCGGCTTCGCCCGGATCACCGAGAAAATCGCGCAGCTGGGGCTGCCGACGGTGATCGTGCAGGAAGGTGGGTATTTGAGTGAGGATTTGGGCTTGAACCTGGAGAGTGCGCTGCGGGGGTTTGAGGTGGGGGGGCAGTAGATTTGGGGCGGTGACGAGGCTTCGGCTGCTGTTGTCGATGTGTTGAAGATGAAAGCCGCCTTGGGCGGCTTTCATTATATTTGTGTCGTTGGCGATCGAAATAATCGAAAGTGCCTAGGCAAATTCCTGCATGAGGTTAGCAGCCACGCACAGAAAGTATTGTGGTTTTAGCCAACTCATATGGCTACAGAATGAAAAAACATATAGCATCCTTAATTATTTCAACAATAATAGTATATTAACTACATCATCAGCAACCTAAAGTATTTTACATTCATTCCCAGAGTAATACTATACGCCACCATTCACAATTGAATCGGATTTTTTATTTTAGCACTACAAAACTGATCCTCCTTGAAATTTAGGAGGAGTATGATTTGTTTTCAGAATTGCATCAGAATAATTAGCAAGCCAAATAACTTTTTCTCGAACAGATGGATTTTTACTGTTTTTCAATGAATTAACTGTATTTTTAATAGCATTTCTTAAAATACGGGGATTTCTATTTTTTGTTATACCTATATAATCAATAAAAAACAAACCATCATCCTCCTTTACTACTTCAACAGGAAGTTTTCCATCCGGATATATCAGATCAATAACATCAGGCTTTATAACCACTCTCGGATAACGCGCAGTTTTACTCTCAACATCATACGCATCAATTAACCCAGCACTAAATGTAAAGGTTCCGTTTGTAAAATGCTGATTCACCGCCACGCCTCCGCGGCAGAGCAATTGCTCATCAAGAAGATATCTCTGATATTCCGCAATACTTGTCACGAACTGTACAAATTTCGATGCTTCATATGGTCTAGAAATAACAATTGAATCAGAAAATTGAATTATTCTTAGAGTCGAATCTGGCTCAAAAATATCTGAACACTTTTGATGACAACGCAGAAGTTTATCAAGATATTTCCCCGATCCTACGCGGACTTCTTCGTCCACCATGGCTTTGAATCCTAGGATATCGAGAAAAGCCACAAAATGTATTTTTGTAGAGGTATTCAAGGTTTTTGAACATCAAACTTGTTAATGATTTCCGAAATAGATTTAAAAAGAGTCTTATAGCTTGTCATTCTTTTTTGTGCGCCACTCCAATTATTACCCTTCCAAGGCTTATGACTTTTAGTAATTAGCGCAGTATCTGCTTGATCAATATTAAACACTGCCTTGCCAAGCTCTTGCATGAGTGGAGCAAGCTGATTGAAATCCGGAATTTCAACCGAAATAGAATTTTTGGCTACTTTGTTTTTTTGCGTTGGCAAATACAAAGATTCACTAGATAGATCTTCAGAGTAAATCGGTTTGAGTTTTTTATCAATTTCTATAGGCAACCGCTCCATCCAAAGTTTAAAACCTGGTTTCGCTTCACCAGCATATTTTTTAAAAGCTTGGACAACTGCACCTAAAAATGCAGGCTTTCCTGCACGAATGGGAATATCTAGAGATTGATATTGAGAAATTACTTGTTGATGCTCTTTCATCCAACGCTGCAAAATATGCGAGAGCGTTCCAATAGCTTGCACATTAAAGCGATCTGGTGCAACTGGTATAAAAAAACCATCACACACAAGAAAAAAGGCCCTAGTCAATGCACCCGAACTTGGCCCAACATCTATAAATATATAGTCGAATTTTTCTTTTTCTGCAAGCCGTACAAGAAAATCGCCAATGGCTACATATGTCCTCATAAGATTTGTTCTCATGCTCATCCTTTGAACATGAGCTTCCGCCAAGTCATCTTCGATCGAACTTAAGTCAACCGACCCTCTAATTAAGTGCAAATTGAGATGCACCTCTACTGTTTTTATTTTTGCGATATCAATGAATGCGGCATCGCCCTTAATTCTTTGATTCAAAGCATCTAGAATGCTAGTTCCCGGTAACTCACCGACTTTATGACTGGCTGATTTCTCTGCAGCTGCATCTAGATTTCTTATAGTTCGAGCCAACGCAATTTCAGTAAGATTACACTGTGGATCCGCATCAACCATAAGCACTTTCTTGCCGGAATTTGCCAGGTATGTTGCAATATTAAAAGTCGTCGTAGTTTTAGATACGCCACCTTTATGATTATACAAAGTAATAATTTTCAAAAGGTTACTCCTTACTTTATTTAAGACAGATTAACTCACAAATAAACCAACATCATCAAAAATACCCAATAATATCTTAGCACAAATACTCAATCCAATGCAAGCCCGGCATAAAACGATAATTGTGGAATTGACCACTGATAAGGCAATTTCACATATATTGTTTATGCGTGCAATACGGTTCTAACCGAAAGACTGGCAGGGACTGAACCATTCAAAGCCGCAACCAATTTCGGCAACATCATGTTGCCAGCATCGCATGAAGTCATCTATGATAATTTATAAGAATTTAGCGCTTGCTGCCATTATTTCTTTCTCACAAGCTACAGCCTTCGCATGCAGTTACGTAAGTACAGTGGATATTTTTCATGAAAAAAGCAAAGCCACGTCATCTGAAACCAAAAATAAGAAATTGCAGGATCGGTTTCAATTCACTTTAAATAAATTTCCCGCAATTGGTAGTCTGTCCATTGAAGAGAACGCCTATGCGCCGGATCTTGAGGATGCCAATGCATTAGCCTAAAAGCGGGGCGAAACATTGATGCATTCACTTTCTCCAAAACTTCCCTCCGACACCCCCACATGAATCTCATCCTACTGACATCCCAAGCCCAAGCTGGATGTTCTTCCAACCACAGATGTGGTATTCATTGATATAACGCCGGACGTCGAGAAACTGAAACTTCCGCCTTGTTCGCCCGTGCCGATTGTACGTTGATCGAACCGCGTCAGAACCGTCCAGGAACGGTATCTGGCGTGTGAGGGGGACAGCTTGACGATCTATATAGAACACCGAAATGGCCAATCCCCCCTAAGCGCAGGGGACTGGCCGGTTTGCTTTGGCGCATATGTGGGTAGAGCTGAGCGCATGAATTATCGCGGCAACTAGGCGGCTGCAATCGAAATGGCATCGACTCCTGTTCTGTGCTGCCGCAGCAGCTCTTGTCCTTAAGTTGGCATGGATCAGTCCGAGCACCTGCAAGCCTAGATGGTCGTTTTCATAGAACTGATTGAGAGCATGGTCGACGCCCGAGGCATCTATCGCAATCCAAAACCCATCAAACAAGCGATCAGCTATTCTTCCCAACAATTTAGAAAACACGGCCAATTGTAAAGACCCCAAAAATAGTGAATCCACCTTTCGCTCTGCTGCGTACACCGCAAGTAGCAAGAGTCGACGTCATCAGTCTCCACTGACCAGGCTTTTGTGCTGAGCTGCTTCTTGCTGCACCGTGTGTCGTCTAGCGACGGCGCATTCCTGTGTAGGTAGGCGCGTTACGCGCAACTCGAAAGGAAATCACATGTCTGACGAATCAGTGTTGATAGGTGTATTGCAACAGCGGGCCAAGAAATTGGAAGACCGGCGTCAATTCTTCAGAAAGACGGGAGGCGTAGCGGCAGGTATGGCGGGCGGTGCGATTTTGACGGCTTGCGGAGGTGGTGGCAGTGATGCCAACGCCCAGGCCAACGGCCCGACGGATGTGGAGATTCTGAACTTTGCGCTGAACCTGGAGTATCTGGAATCGCAGTTCTACCACTATGCGGTGTTCGGCACGGGGCTGCCCGCCAATATGCAGTCAGGTGCAGGCACGCAGGGCGGCATCACGGGTGGGCGGGCGGTGGCGTTCAAGGATCCTGTCGTCGCGCAGTACGCCAAGGAGATCGCCCAGGACGAAATCGCCCACGTGGCCTTTTTGCGCAAGGCGCTGGGGTCGGCAGCGGTGGCGCAGCCGCAGATCGATATAGGGGGCACGGACCCAAACGGCGCCTTCTCGGTGGCGGCGCGCGCAGCCGGGTTGGTGGGTGCGGGCGTGGCCTTCGATCCCTATGCCAGTGACGAGAACTTTCTGCTGGGTGCCTTTATCTTTGAGGACGTGGGCGTTACCGCCTACAAGGGCGCATCGCCGCTGATCACCAACAAAACCTACCTGGAGGCCGCTGCCGGCATTCTGGCTGCCGAGGCCTACCACGCTGGTCTGGTGCGCACGGTGCTGTACGCCAAGGGCCTCGCCACGCCTGCGCTGCGCTCGGCTGCCGGCGCCATCTCGGATGCGCGCGACAGCCTTGATGGCTCTTCTGATGTGGACCAGGGCATCACCGGGGATGACAGCAGCTCGAACATCGTGCCCTTGGATGCTGACGGCATCGCCTACAGCCGCTCGCCAGGCGATGTGCTGAACATCGTCTACCTGACCAAGGACTCTGCCACCAAGGGCGGCTTCTTCCCGGCCGGCGTGAATGGCGCGCTGGTGATGAGCACGGCCTACGCTTAAGGCGTATCTCCATCCTGCCCCGCACCGGGGCAGGATTTCCACATGGCGGGCCCGAGACAGCTGTACCTCTGCCAAGGAGTTGCGATGAAGTCCTTTTTGCCTCAATCCCCTGAAGCAGGCGCCCCCAGCAAGACGCGGCGCTTGAAACCTGCCACCTTGGTGCGCCGTTGTGTGGGGAGCTTGATCGTGCTGGCGGGCCTTGCGATCGTCACCGGTGATCTGCTGGCGATGTTAAACGGCGGCGACATCGCTACGCTGCCAGCTGCAACCACCCCCTCGCCCGCGCTGTACCAGGCACCCACCGCCAGATAAGAGCGTCTATGCCGCCACCCGCCTTCACCACACAAAGCGCCCTGATCCACCCAGCGTGCGGATCACAGCCGGAGTGCACCGACGCCATGGAACCAGACAACGGAAAGCTAGGCGCGCCCAGCCTGCCACAGGTGCACCGCAGCATTGCCGTGCCGCAGGGCACCGGCCGTTCAGCCAACGCAAGGCGCATGCTGGCATTTGCTGGGCCCGGCTATTTGGTGGCAGTCGGGTATATGGATCCCGGCAACTGGGCCACCTCGATTGCGGGCGGTTCGCAGTTTGGCTACTCGTTGTTGGCGGTGATCTTTGCATCCAACCTGATGGCCATGCTGTTCCAGGCGGCAGCGGTGCGGCTGGGCTTGGCCAGCGGGCGCGACCTGGCCCAGGCCTGCCGCGACCAGTTTCCGCCGCGCATCAACCTGATGCTCTGGTTCTTTTGCGAGGTCGCCATCGTGGCCTGCAACCTGGCCGAGGTGCTCGGCATGGCCATCGGCCTGAACCTCTTGTTTGGCCTGCCACTGATCGTTGGCGTCTGCATCACCGTGGTGGATGTGATGCTCATCCTTGCACTGCAAAGCCGGGGGTTTCGCGCGTTGGAGTCGGTCGTCATCGGGCTGGTGGCCTTGATCGGCATCTGTTTCGGCGCCCAGCTGGTGTGGCTGCACCCTCCGCTGGCCACAGTGCTATCGGGGTTCATTCCGCGCTCCGAGATCGTGACGAATCCGGAGATGCTCTACCTGGCTGTGGGCATCGTCGGCGCGACGGTCATGCCGCACAACCTGTATCTGCATTCCGCCATCGTGCAGACGCGTGAACACCGCAAGACGCTGGAAGGCACGCGCCAAGCCATCCGATTCGCCACCATCGACTCCACCGTTGCACTGGGTTTGGCGCTGTTTGTCAATGCCGCCATCCTGGTCGTGGCGGCAGGTGCTTTTAACCGTCCGGGCACACCCCCAGTCACCGAGCTGTCAGAGGCCTACCATTTGCTGTCGCCCGTCTTGGGCGTCGGGATCGCCAGCGCAGTGTTTGGCACCGCGCTGCTTGCGTCGGGCCTCAGCTCGTCGGTGACGGGCACTTTGGCGGGCCAGATCGTGATGGAAGGCTTCTTGCAGATTCGGCTGTCGCCCACGATGCGGGCGCTGCTGACGCGGCTTATCGCCATCGTGCCCGCCGTCATCGCCACTGCCTGGTATGGCAGCGAAGGCGCCACTGCGCTGCTGGTGTTTAGCCAAGTGGTGCTCAGCATGCAGCTGCCCTTTGCCATCGTGCCGCTGCTGATGTTCACCACCCGCCGCCATGCCCTGGGGGCGCTGACCTTTGGCCGACCCATGTCCATCGTCTTGTGGAGCTGCGCCGCCGTCGTTGTGTCGCTGAACCTGTGGATGCTGCACAGGCTTTTATTTGCCTGAAAGAAACCAGCTACGCTTAAACAGCTGCATGGCATCGCTCCCTGGTCATCCCCCCGAACTCCGGCGTTCCAAGAATGGGGACCAGGCGGCCAGGGCCAGTTGCCCCAGAACTTGGGCAGAGGGTGCGCTGTGGTGCTGCTGATCACGGCCTTGTCGGCTTTGTTGCGGTTATGGTTAGGTGGCGCCCGCCACCTGGCCACACGCCACACGCCACACGCGAGCAACCTAGGCCAAGCCTGCCCTATCACGGTCCAGCAGACCGTCGATCAAAGCGCTGAGCGCCGGCTGCAGATGGCGCCGGTTCGCGTAGTAAACGAACAGCCCCGGCTCCCCAGGATTCGTGCCGAAACTGAAGCACGGCGAACATGGCTTGCACGACGGCACGCGCCGCGTTCTTTGGGTTCGCTATCGCAGAAATGCGCAGCGCCTTCCTTGCAGGCTTCTTGGTTTCAGTGCTGTGGCCCGGGCTGTTGGTGCTCAGGGGTGCCGGGCATGGCTGGGTCTGCAGTTTGGCTTTGCAAGTAGTCCAGCATCGCACGCAATTTAGGCGGTATATGCGGCCCAGGGGCGTGGATGGCGTAGGCCATGCGGGGGGCGTAACTGCCCGCCAATTGCCAGCCTGGCAGCACTTGCAACAGGCTGCGGTTGGCGAGATGGCTGCTGGCCACAAAATCGGCCATCAGCGCGATCCCGGCGACGGCGTTGTGCTGCAACGCATGGAGCAAACCCTGGCTGCTGGCGATGGTGATGGGCGTGTTGAGCCGCAGCTTGGTGGGAGCTGCAGTGGGCATGTGCGCCGGAACAAGTTCCACCAGGTTTTGAAAGGGGCCATAGCCCAGGCTCATGCAGGGGTGGGCGAGCAAATCCTGTGGTTGGGTGATCGGCAGGCGGGATTGCAGATAAGCGGGGTGCGCCACCAAGACATAGCCGACGCGCCGCAGCGGCCGAGCCACCATGGCTGGCGGTAGCGCATCCACGGCCGTGATACGGATGGCCAGGTCCAGCCCTTCGGCGGTCAGATCGGCCATGGTGTCGCTCATGCTCAGCTGTACCTGCACTTCGGGGAAGCGCGCGCAAAAGCCGGGCAGCAGCGGCGCCAGCCACCAATCGCCAAACACCAAAGGCGCGTTGATGCGCAGTATTCCTTGGGGTTGCTGGCGGTGGGCCGTCGCGCGCGATACCGCCTGCTCGGCGCTTTGCAGCATTAGCACGCAATCGGCATGCACGGCAGCCCCTACTTCGGTCAGCGACAAGGACCGCGTCGTGCGGTGCAGCAGCTTGACGCCCAGCGCCGACTCCAGCCTGCCAACGCTGCGGCTGACGGCGCCGGTGGTCAGGCGCAACTGACGCGCCGCGCCTGCAAAGCTGTGCTGGGCGACGACCTGGACAAAGACCTGCATATCGGCAAGCGGGAGGGTATCGGTGGTCATGGTAGCGAGC
Organism: Comamonas sp. BIGb0152; assembly: GCF_024809975.1. GTDB lineage: Bacteria > Pseudomonadota > Gammaproteobacteria > Burkholderiales > Burkholderiaceae_C > Comamonas. The sequence goes on along the minus strand of NZ_JANUDY010000002.1, from coordinate 41,293 downwards.
GCCGTTAACACAACTACGGCCTGCGGCTAGGCACCCAGTCGGGGACGCCTAGTCGGGGACGCCAAGTCGGGGACGCCAAGTCGGGGACGCCAAGTCGGGGACGCCAAGTCGGGGACGCCCAGTCGGGGACGCCAAGTCGGGGACGCCCAGTCGGGGACGCCTAGTCGGGAACGCCAACCTTCGGCTCGCTGGGCTGTGTTATCGGCGCTTATTGTTGTTCAGCAGACAATAATAAATTGAATCAAAGACGTATTGTTTAATGATTGCGCAGGTGTGACCATCACAGCTATTGAATTACGTGAGATACCGCCATGCAATCCTCAAGCGCAGCAGCCAGGCACCAGGCCACAGCGACCCCCATCACCACACGTGGCGGGGGCGGCACTTGGCGCATGGTCGCAGCCATGGTCCTGTCAGGAACGATTGGCCTGGTCGTCATCGAGAGTGGTTTACCGGTAGAGGGCGTGGTGCTGCTGCGCTGCTTGCTCGGTGCGCTGGGCCTGGGGCTGTGGGTATGGTGGCAACGGGCCTGGGTGCGCCCATCCGGGCAGGCCTGGGCGGCGATGCTGATCGGCGGCCTGGCTTTGGTGGCCAACTGGGTGATGCTGTTCCATGCTTATGCCTATGTGGGCATTGCCGTGGCAACGGTGGTCTACCATGTGCAGCCTTTTATGCTGGTGCTGGCTGCCGCCCTGGGGGGCGAGGCCATCGGATGGCGCAAACTTGGGTGGATGTTGCTGGCGCTGCTGGGTGTGGTGCTGAGCAGCGGGCTGGGCACAGCGGCCGCTGCCACCGCGGCGCCCCACATGGGCGCGCCGGTCTGGGGCATCTTGCTGGCGCTCATCGCTGCCGGCCTGTATACCGTGACGGTGGTCAGCACCCGGCGCATCCAAGGCATCGCGCCAGCGCAAATCGCGATGGTGCAGATGCTGGTGGGAGGCGCGGCACTGGCCTTGTGGTCGGCACCGCTGGTGATGCAAGTGCTGGGGACGGCCGCCCCGATGCCATCCATGAAGACGGTGATTTGCGTGCTCATTTTGGGCCTGCTGCACACCTCGCTGATGTACGGACTGATGTATGGCGCCTTTCAGCGCCTGGGGGCTGCCGCAGTGGCGATGCTGAGCTTTGTCTATCCGGCAGTGGCCTTGGCCGTGGATTTGCTCTGGTTTGGCGCCCATCCGACAGCGCTTCAGTGGTGGGGCATGGGCTTGATCGTCGCGGCGGTGCTGGGCTACCGTTGGCAGGATCTGCGCAGCTAGCTGACGCAGACTTTGTTCAAAGCATGTTCCGCAGAGGTCATTGCCTGCGCAACGCCGCAATGGAGAGCTTCTCCACGGTCGTGAGGCGCGAGTGGCTCTACCTGCGCAAGTTCAGCAGCACAAGGGAACTGCGCATCGAATGCATGCACTGCATCCGCTACAACAACCGTCATTGAATGTCGATGAAACCAAACGGCCTGAGTCCAGTGCAGTTCCGAACGCAGGCCATCTGCCCATCAACGAGCGGTCCTGCTTTTGGGGATCCATTCTGGTATGCAGGCTGCCGCGCGTTTTAGTCCCTCAGCAAGGCATGGCGGCAAACCCAACCATCAGGGTTTTTTAAGGGTGAACACCGTCTTTTTCACCTGGCCCCGGTAAGACAGCTCCCCGCCTTGGTACTCAGCGCGCTCCTTCCAGGTCTGGCGCGCTGGTGGGGCTTCGTCCGAGTAAGAGATGCGTTCAGTTTCCAGCCGTGATTTTTGAATATCCGATAGCTTGGGGGGCTTGGCTTTGAAGTTAAGTTTCATGACCCATTCGTCCTGTTCATTGCGTGCAGCGTGCGCGTTGTGTCGCGCATCGCCCGCACGGCGTCTTCATGCCGAAACGAAATAGATTTCGTGCAGGCGCTCTGTCACGCGTCGCTCTGCCTGCAAGCGATAGCCTTTGGCTTTCCAGAGATCGAGCTGTGCAGCGCTCTGGTTTTTTGCCACCAGTCGCGTGTTTCTTGCGCCAAGTCGGCCCATGAAGATGTCGTAGAACTTCTCCATCCCTACTCCTAAAAAAGGCAAAAGCACCAGCTGGGGATGCTTTTGGTGCGCCGCTGATGGTGCACAGCGGCAGGTGGTGCAGCAGCCTGGGAAGGCGCGCAATAGGCTCTGGCCGCCGGCTTACAAGACCAGGAAAACTTGCTGGCCCTGCTCTTGGTCCTGCTTGTCTTTTTCTTGGGGGGTCTTGCTGCCTTGTTCCTGTGGTGAAGGAATACCCGACATCTTGAGCATCATCTCTTCGGATTTGTCCCAAAAAGAGGCTGGCGGGTAGGCTGAGAATTTGAACATGTAGACCTCCGGTCTAGTGCGGCGCATCAGGATGGATGGCCTTGCCCCACGGTACTCCTTTTAATGACCTTAAACCAAGCGACTCGAAAACTGTCAAAGCGGCCCACAATCGGCGGGCGGGAGCAACTCCTACCTGAAGGCTAACTTGCGCCCCACGCGCCATCGCTGCCGCCATGGGGTAGCCTGGGATGCAATCACCACCAAAGGAAACGAGATGGGCTATGGGCAAATTCTGCTGCTGTTCTTCATGGGCTGGCTGGCCTACCTGGCCTATTGGCTTTTATCGCGAGGGCCGCCAGCTCGGCGAAGCTGGTGGCCGACCAGGCCGGCGTTGACGAATAAATGGAAAAACCTCCGCGCCGAGAAGCACTGGGCAAGAGGAGAAAATGTGCAGGTCACGGACGACGGCACACAAACCGCCAATATTTATCAGGTCGCAGGCAATTTCTTTGGGGACCGTGCAGACCTCAACTGCATTGCATTTTTGGTGCATGAGACGGGCAACGTGGGAACCAAGCAGTCGGTGTCCGTGATTGTCAACGGCCTGGTCCTGGGCCATCTGTCCCCCAGGGATGCCCTGCCCCTCCAGGCCAGGCTGCAAGAAGCAGGAATGGCGGTGGCAGTCACCTCTTGTGAAGCCCACGTTGGCGGCGGTGGCACGGGCCTTGACGGCAAAAAGCGTCGCTATTTGATTTCATTGGATGTGAACTGGTTCGAGGCCTGAGCCATCTGCCACAGGCCCAGGTACTGCGTCCGCCCGCTGCCCGGGGCTGCGGTTGGTGCTGGTTTGACACGAGGACAGTAGCCAAGGCCCTCCAGCGCACGGCGCTTTCGGTGTACCGCTTAGCGACCAGGGCTTTCCACCGCTTTCACACCACGCGCAGCAGGCCGTGCAGGCCGCAGCAGTCAGGCGCTGTGCAATTTCTCAGCGCTTGGCCGGCGCTCCGCATAGCAGATGGCCACCCCCATCACCGCGATCCCGGCGATCTGCAAAGGCCCCAGACGGTGCCCAAAATACAGCCAGTCCACCAAGATCGCCATGGCGGGGTAGGCAAACTGCAAGACCGCGATACGCCCCGTGGGCAGCCTGGCCATGCCGGTGTAGATCAGGGCATACGCCATGGCGGTATGCACCAGGCCCAGACCAGCCAGCCAGAACCAGGAAGCGCCCCAGGCCGGCCAGCCCTCGTGGGCAGGCGCGATCCAGAGAACGGCACTGCCTGCTGCACATTGCCACCAAGCCAAGACACCGGCAGGCAGATCACGCAGGCGCCGCGCAATCACCGTCACCGCTGCGGTCAAGAATGCCCCCAGCAGGCAAAAACCCACACCCCACCAATAGGCGGATCGCGCGTCTTGCGGTGACGCGACCTGCTCCAGCACCCCCGTCGCCAGCACCAGCCCCAGCATGGATGCTGCCACAGCCACCACCTTTGGCCGGCCAGGCCGCTCGCCCAGGCACAGCGCACCCAACACCAGCACCCACATGGGCTGCAGATGGAACAGCACCACGGCAACCCCGGCAGACATGCGCTCCATTGCCGCGAAAAACAGCACCCAACCCAGCACCATCAAGACGCTGGCCAGCAGCACCCAGACGGCGGTACTCCGGCTCAGTCGCAGACGGCCCAGTTGTCCGCGCCACAGCAACCAAGCCGTCAGGCCCAACAGCCCAAAGGCGCAGCGAAACCAGGTGGCCGTCAGCGCGTCGGCATCGGCCAGGTGCACAAAAACACCGATGCTGCCCAGCAGCGCACTGCCCAGTAAAAATGGCAAAACGCCAGCGACTGCGTGGTGTGCCACGTGGGGCCTTGGGTGCGCATGGTGCGCGGCGGCACTGCGCGTGGGGTTGGGGTAGCGATGCATGGCCTGCAGTGTGAAACACCAGCCATATTACGAAAAGCGCATAATTCTTCCACCAGCCATTCGAATATCGAATCTACATGCCCACCACCTCCCAAGACCTGCAGATGGACTGGCTCAAGTGCTTTGTCGCCGTGGTCGATACCGGCTCGCTGTCTGGCGCAGCGGGCGAGGTGCACCGCTCCCAGTCGGCCGTGAGCATGCAGCTCAAGAAGCTGGAATCCGCCGTCGGCCATCGTTTGCTGGAGCGCGACAGCCGCAGCCAGCAGCTCACCGCAGAAGGCCAAAAGCTGCTCGGCTACGCCCGCCGCATCCTGGATCTGCACAGCGAGGCACAGTCGGCACTGCAAGGCCAGGCGCTGCGGGGGAATGTACGCCTGGGGGTGCCCGATGACTACGCCGCCAAGTACCTGACACCGGTATTAAAACGCTTTGCACCCCGGCATAGCGGCGTGGAGATCGTGCTCAGCTGCGAGCAGTCCACCGCGCTGATTCCGCGCGTGGCAGCCGGCGCGCTCGATCTGGCACTGGTTTCGCGCGACCACGCACGCCGGGGCACCTTGCTGTTCCATGAGCCCATGGTCTGGGTCGGCTCCGAGCACTTTGCGCTGTGGCGGCGCGATCCCCTGCCCATTGCCGTGTATGAGGAAGCCAGCTTGGCCCGGCGCGGTGCGCTGCAATCGCTGGCCATGCAAGGGCGCCAGCACCGCGTGGTCTACAACAGCTCCAGCCTGGCCGGGCAGATTGCTGCCGTGGAGAGCGGCTTGGCCATTGCCGCCCTCACCCAGTGCAGCGCGCCACCCCATCTGCAGGTCCTGGGCAGCAAACACGGCCTGGGCCCCTTGGCGCCGATGGAGGTCGCCGTCTACCGCAGCAAGGAATCGCGCCACTCCCCAGCGGTGGACAGCTTGTACCAGCTGCTGGTGCAGACGCTGAGGCTGGTGCAGGGCCCCGTGGCGGGCTAAAGCCCGTCCTGGCAACACGGAAAGCGATGAATTAATTATTCATATAAAATTCTTGAACTATTCAGGAAAGCCCAAGTGCCCCCCTTCCCCCGACCAGCATTGAACGATCTGCACCAGGCCATCGAGCGCGCGCTGGCCGGTGGGCCGCGCTCTGGCCAGCAGCTGGTGGAATCGCTGGGCATCAGCCAGCCAACGCTCTCCCGAACTATTCGCGAACTATCCACCACGGTCACCATGTTTCGCGAGCCGGGCCAGCGTACGCCGCATTACGCGCAGTTGCGCAAGCTGCCGCTGGGGCTCAACCCGCGCCAGCGGGTTTACCGCTTTCTCTCCAGCGGCCACATCGTTCCGTATGCCGACCTCGAATTCCTCGTGGGGGGCGGCACGCTGGAGCGCGGTGATGCTGGCGCCATTCGCCTTTACGAAGGCCTGCCGCCCTATATGTTGTTTGCGGCGCCATCGGGGTTTTTGGGTCGCCAACTTGCCCAGACTGCAGCGCGCAACCAGCCCTTCCCTGTCAGCCTGAGCGACTGGAGCGACGACCACCGTATTGCGTTCCTGTTCACGCAAGGGCTCAATCTGCCGGGCAACCTGATCTTTGGCGATCTACCGTTGCAGCGCGAAATGGATTTGCTGCGCCAGCCCATGCCGCAGGCACAAGACAAGCTGGACGTGTATGTGGGCCTCGCGCAGCAGCTCAAAAACGAATCCTATGGCTCGAGCGCCGGTGGCGAGCAGCCCAAATTCCTCTGGGTGGCGCCAGACACGGGGTCGGTGATCGTCAAGTTTGCACGTGCTGGCAGCCGCATGGCTGAGCTGCTGCCACTGGAACACTTGGCGCTGGCATCGCTGGCCGAGGTGGGCGTGCCCACCGCCAAGACACAGATCCTTGCCCGCGGCGAGTTTGTGTTTCTGGAAGTCCAGCGCTTTGACCGCATCGGCAAGCAAGGACGGCTAGGCATGCTCTCAGCTGGCGCCGTGGATGACGAGTTTTTCGGTGTGCGCGATACCTGGCCCGAGTTCGCCGCACGCTGCGTGAACGCAGACTATGTCAGCCCCCAGCATGCCGAGCATGTCGCTGTGATGGCCGCGTTCAGCGAATTGATCGGCAATACCGACCGGCATTTCGAGAATATTTCGCTGCTGATTGGCGACGATGGCGAGTACCTGGGCATTGCCCCCGCCTACGACATTCTGCCGATGCGCTACGCCTCCATCGGCGGCGGGCTGGACCCGGAGCTGGTGCCCATCGAGCCCAAGGTGAGCACCATTGGCGCCGTCCCCCGGGTGTGGAGCCTGGCTGCGCGTGCGGCCGACGCCTTCTGGGAAGCCGCCAGCGATGCCCAACTGGCCGCACCCACCTCCGCGGCCATGCAAGCGCTGGCGGTACGCAACCGAGAGGTAGCGCGGGCGTTTGCAGCCCCGCTGTTGCCCACGCAATAAGCGAGCTCAGCGGCGCTGGGCCCCGCCAGCACGCAAGCAGCTGCCAACCCCCACTGGGCTCTCACTGGGCGTCCACCCCCGCCTCCACCCGCCCAAACCGCTCATAGATCGACTGCCCGCCGGACAGCAAATCGGTCTGGATCGCCACCCGCGCCGCATGCGGGTCGTTGCGGCGCAAGGCCTCGATGACGGGGTAATGGTGGTCAATCATGCTGCGCCCGCCTTCGCTGTAACTCTGGGCGATCAGCGGGCCCATCTTGAGCCACAGGCCGTACAAAATATCGGACAGCAGCGGCATGCGGGCCAGCTGGCACAGCGCAAAGTGAAAATCCTGGTTCAGCGCAATCGCCTGGGCGATGTCGCCGCGCCGCACGGCCTCTTCGTTCTGCTGCACCTGCTCGGCCAGGCGCTGCACCTCATCGGCAGTGGCGCGCACGGCGGCCTGGCTGGCGGCCATGCCTTCCAGCTCCACGCGGATGTTGCGAATCTCCAGGTACTCGTCCAAGCTCAGGCGGCGCACCCGTATATCGCGGGGGCTGAGCATCACCAATACGCCGTGCTGCACCAGGCGCAGGATGGCATCGCGCACGGGCGTCACGCTGGTGCCCATTTGGGCCGCCAACTCGCGGATCTTGAGGCGCTCACCGGGCAACAGCTGCCCTTTGACCAGCGCCTGCGCCAGCTGGGCATAGATCTGCTCGCCCTTGCTCTCGGTGTTGACACTCTCAAATCGGTCTGCCATCTGCCATTGCTCCTGGGGTGTTTTTGTGGTGGCGCCACGCTGCGGGATTGGTAGGGATCCCCAGCCTCGCAGTGCAGCAAGATGCATCATACGCAAAAGCCCAGCCATTCAGGTTTGTCCCAATGCCTTGGCTTCAACTTGCTGTTTAAATCAGCCTCATGGATTTATGATGCATCAAACATCAAATTAACCAAATACGCACTGTCTTCCCCTGCCATGACCAGCTCCAGCACCGCCCTTCTCAAATCTGACGAACCCGATGCACTGGCGCAAGCCAGCCAGGGCTTTTTAACAGCGGTACCCCAGGTCAGGGCCGCTGACGCTGCGGCACTGGCGCGCGAGGTCTATGGCATCAGCGGCGATGTGCAGCCGCTGTCCGGTGAGCGCGACCGCAACTTTCTGATCCGCGCGAAGGACGGCAGCGCCGTCACCCTCAAGTTCATCAGCGCGGCCGAGTCGCTGGCGGAAACGGAGATGCAGATCGCCGTGCTCAAGCACCTGGCAGGCCGCTGCGCCGTGCCCGTGCCCTTGCACCACCCGATGCAACAGCCCGCAGCAGCAGAAGCCAGTGCCAAAACCAGCCCCGATTGGCTGGATTGGTGCAGCCCGGCGGGCGAGCGGTTGCGGGTGCGCTGCTACAGCTTTCTGGATGGCAAGCCCGGCAGCGATCTGCAGCGCAATGCCACCGCCTGGCAGGCCTGGGGCCTGGCCATTGCCCAGTTGCACGGGGCCTTGGCAGACTTTGCGCACCCGGCCACCGAGCGCCCTTTTTTATGGGATGCACGCCGCGCACCACTGCTGCGCCCCTGGCTGGAGGTGGTGGACGACGCCCCGCTGCGTGCGCAGATTGCCGCGTTCTGGACCTTGTTTGAGCCGCGGCTGGCACGGCTGGGCCCGCAGCTGCCCACGCAGACCATCCACAACGATCTGTCGCCCAGCAACCTGCTGGCCAGCGACGATGGCTTGGGCATTGCCGGGGTGCTTGATTTTGGCGACATGCTGCGGGCACCGCGCGTGGCCGATCTGGCCATTGCCGCCTCTTACCAGATGCCACTGACCGACGCGCCCGATGCCGCGCTGGCAGCGATGCTGGCAGGCTACGAAAGCCTGCTGCCGCTGTCCGCTGTCGAGCAAGATTTGCTGCCCGATCTGATCCTGGCGCGGCTGACGCAGCGCATGGTGATTACCGCCTGGCGCGCCCGCCTCTATCCCGACAACCGCGTCTACATCCTGCGCAGCCAGGCCACCGCCACGGCCTTGTTCAGCCGCATGATTGGCGGCTGGCTGCAAGCCCATGCCGCGCAAGCCGACCGCCGTGCCGACACCCAGCCAACCGCCGCCTGACCCCCACCTGGAGCACCACCCGATGCCAACCCTCTCCGCAGACGACCAGCGCCTGCTTGCACGCCGCCAAAGCGCGCTGGGCCCCTCTTACCGCCTGTTTTACGACGCGCCCCTGCACCCGGTGCGCGGCGATGGCGTCTGGCTGTGGGATGCCGATGGCCGCAGCTACCTGGATGCCTACAACAATGTGCCCGTGGTCGGCCATGCCAATGCCTCGGTGAACGCAGCGCTCATCGCGCAAAGCCAGTTGCTCAACACGCATACCCGCTACCTGCATGACAACGTGGTGCAGCTGGCCGAGCGGCTGCGCGCGCTTTTTCCGGCCGAGCTGGACACCAGCGTGTTCACCTGCACCGGCAGCGAGGCCAATGACCTGGCACTGCGCGTGGCGCAAGAATTTACTGGTCGCCAGGGCCTGATCATCACCCGCAACGCCTACCACGGCGTGACCATGGCACTGGCGCAATGCTCGCCGTCCCTGTGCCCACCGGCAGCGCATGTGGAGCTGATCGACCCGCCCGCGTTCCAGGGCATGGATGCCCAGGCGGCAGCAGCCGCCTTTGCCCAGCGGGTGGATGATGCCGCCACCGCGCTGGAAGCGCGTGGCACGCCGGTGAGCGCCTTGCTGCTCGATACCGTGTTTGCCAGCGATGGCGTGCACATCGACGCCGCGCCCATCCTGCAAGCCGCCGCCCAGGCCGTGCGCAAGCGCGGCGGCCTGTTCATTGCCGATGAGGTGCAAGGCGGCTTTTGCCGCACCGGCCGCTGGTGGGCCTTTGGCCGCGAATCGGTGGTGCCCGATATGGTGACCATGGGCAAACCCATGGGCAATGGCCACCCGATTGCGGCCTTGGTGCTGAAGACGCCGCTGATGGAGGTGTTTGGCAAGCGCTGCCGCTACTTCAACACCTTTGGTGGCAACACGGTATCTGCCGCGGTGGCCCTGGCCGTGCTCGATGCGCTGGAGCGCATGGACGCCCCCGCCCATGTACGCCGCGTCGGCGGCCATCTGCAGCAGGCGCTGCAGTCGCTGGCAGCGCAGCACAGCGCCATCACCCAGATCCGAGGCGAAGGCCTGTACTGGGGCCTGCAGCTGGAGAGCGGCAGCCTGGCCACGGCCGTCGTCAACCACATGCGCCAAGCGGGGGTACTGATCAGCACCAGCGGGCCGCTGGGCGATACCCTCAAGATCCGCCCGCCGCTGCCCTTTGGGACCGCGCACGCCGATCTGCTGGCGACGGCGTTGGATGAGGCCTTGCAGGCCCGGGCCTGACGGTGCTGCCCATGCCCCACCACAGCACGCCGCCCTCGTCGCAACCTGTCGCCCTGGTCAGCGGCGCCGGGCGCGGCCTGGGGCTGGCCATTGCGCAAGAGCTGCTGGCCCATGGCTGGCGGGTGAGCGTGGGCACGCGCCAGCCCGTGCCGCAGCTGGCAGGCCATGCCCCTGCACAACTGCTTCGCAGCCACTTTGATGCGCTGGACGCGGCCAGCGAAACCCGCTGGATCGCCGAGGCGGCCGGGCATTTTGGGCGCATTGACGCCATCGTCCACAACGCCGGCGTGCTCAGCACCGACAGCGTGCTGACGGCCAGCGATGCGGAGTTTGACCGGCTGATGGCCATCAATGTGAAATCGCCCATGCGGCTGACGCGCCAGGTATGGCCGTATTTGCAGCAGTCGCCCAATGGCAAGGTGGTGGTCATGGCATCGCTGGCCGGCAAACGGGTGCGGGCACCCGAGGGCTCGCTCTATGCCATCAGCAAACATGCGGCGCTGGCCTTGGCCCATGGCATACGCCACTGCGGCGGGGCCGACCGCATCCGCTGCACCGCCATCTGCCCAGGCTTTGTCGACACCGATATGGCCGATGGCGTGCAGCCCGAGATGCGCGCCCAGATCAGCCAACCGGCCGACATTGCCACCCTGGTGCGCACGGTGCTGGGGCTGCCCGCCAGCGCCAGCGTGGCCGAGATAGCAGTGAGCTGGCAGGTGGAGTCGCAGTACTAGGGACCCTCTGCAAAACGCCCTGCCGTGGTCTGAACGCGGTCTCGGGCGATCCGCGTCCATCCCTTTGGGCGAGGGTTTTGCAGAGGATCCCTAGCCGCCCACCAGCAGCAAGGCCATTGGCCTGCGCTACACTCAGCCGCTGCGGAACTTTCTGCATCCTGCCCTGTCTGAACCCACCATGCGTGCTTGTCTGTCCCTGTTGCTGATGCTGATGCTGGCCCTGCGCGGCCTCATGGGCGACGCCATGGCGATGGGCATGGTGGCACCGGTGATGCCGGCCGCGATGGCCGAACACCACGCCAGCAGCCTGGTTGACCACGCGGACATCGGCACTAGCCACATCAGCCACACCAGCGCAGACAGCCGCCACTGCAGCACCGGCGACGACCTGGCTTGCCACGGCGATCATGGCAAGCATGACCCCGCCCAGCATGGCGCCAGTTGCTCGGCCTGCGGCATCTGCCATTCGGCCATTGATCTGTTCAACGACGCGGGCTTTGCGGCCCTTGCCTCCCCCTCGCTGGCCCGCGCCAGCGGCAGCGCGCTCTTTGCCAGCGCCCTGCTCACCCAAGCCTCCAAACCACCCATTTCCTGATTGCTGACACCCGAGGTGCGTCCGCATGGCAACTGCCATGCAGGCGCCTGCTTTGACCAAGCTTTCAGGAGAATCCTATGCGCACTGCGCATGTCTTGCGCTGCCTTGCCAGCGCGGGCTGGCTGGTTGGCACCAGCTGGCTGTATGCCCAAACGCCGGCCTCTGCCCCGGCCGCCACCGATCCCGACGCACCCACATCGGCGCTCCGCCACCCGCCCCTGGCCAGCAGCGGCAGCATGGTTGATGCGCCCGGCGATTGGCAGCAGGCCAATGCCGCAGTGGCTGCTTTTACCAGAGGCCATGCCGATGTCATGGCCTGGGAAAAAGCCCAGATGGCCGCGCCCGCTGCTCCAGGCACCCCTGCCGAGCCAGCGGCAGCGCACCGCCACGGAGGCCAGCCATGAAGCGCCTGGCCCTTCGCCTCACCACCCTGTCTGCCGCGCTGCTGCTGGCTGGCTGCGCCAGCGTATCGCCCGATGGCCTGCGCAGCGATGTCACCCAGCAGCTGCAAGGCCGCCTGCCGGCCCAGGCCCAACTGCCGCCAGCCGATGCGCAGGCCCTGCAAGCGGCGCAGGCACAAATAGCGCAGTGGCTGCAGCAGCCCGTGGATGCGGACACCGCCGTGCGCATTGCGCTGTTGAACAACCCCGGCCTGCAGGTGCAGCTGGCGCAACTGGGCATTGCCGATGCCCAGCGCGTGCAAGCCTTGACCTTGCCCAACCCCAGCCTCAGTCTGGGCTTTTTCCGCAACAGCCATGAGCGCGAGATTGAGCGCAAGCTCAGCTTTGGCCTGGTCGATCTGCTGACCCTGCCCTGGCGCAGCCGCTGGCAAGGCTGGCAGATGGAGCAGGCCACCTTGGGCGCGGCGCAGCAAACCCTGCTGCTGGCCGCAGACACCCGCCGGGCCTGGCTGAACGCCGTGGCGGCAGAGCAGGCACGGGCCGCCAACATCCGCATGCATGAGGCCGCTGCCCTGGGCGGCGAGCTGGCCCGCCGCATGGCCGCAGTCGGCAACTTCAGCAAGCTGGACCAGGCACGCGAGATGGCCCAGCAGCAGCAAGCGGCCGCGCAGCTGGCACGCGCCGAGCTGGCTGCGCAACTGGCCCGCGAGCAGCTGGCCCAGCGCATGGGCCTGTGGGGCGAGCAGCTGGATTTTGCGCTGCCCACCGCCTTGCCCCCGCTGCCCAAAGCCGCCAGCGACTTGCGCAGCAGTGCCAATGCAGAGGCCACCGCACTGCGTGAGCGCCTGGACCTGGGCGCCCTGCGCCGCAATCTGGAAGTCAGCACCGACCGCCAAGGCTGGGCCACCCTGGGCGCGGTATTTGGCGACATTGGTGCCAGCTACAGCCGCAACACCAGCACCGAGCGCGATACCGGCCACAAAGACAGCACCCGGGGCTGGGAGCTGGATGTGCCCCTGCCGCTGTTCGACTGGGGCTCGGCCGCCAGCGGCCTGGCACGCCACCAGGTGCAAGCCAATGCAGCCCAGCTGCGCGAGAGCGCCATCCGTGCGCGCAGCGAGGCACGCAGCAGCTGGCGCAGCTACCGCACCGCCTGGGACCTGGCCCACCAGCAGCAAACCGAAGTGCTGCCGCTGGCCCAGCTGGTGCAGGAAGAGACCATCTACCGCTACAACGGCATGTTTGTCAGCGTCTGGCAGCTGCTGGCTCAGGCCCGCAGCACCACCCAGGCGGTGCTGACGGCGACTGACGCGCAGCGCGACTTCTGGCTGGCCGAGACCGATCTGCAACTGGCGCTGAGCGGCACATCGCCGCAACCCACAGCCGCCAGCGCACGCGCTGCACGCACTGCCGCTGCGCCTGCCACACCCCCCACCGAACCCCAAGGCCACTGATATGCAACGCCGTCAATTTTTCTCCGGCGCCGCCTCGGCCGTGGCGGCTGCCGCCATCAGCCCGGTAGCCATGGCCGCCCTGCCCGAGGCCATCACGCAAACCAGCGCTGATACCGCCGCGCCGCTGCTGCCGCCCAATGGCAGGCCCTACCAACCGGTGGTCACCCTTAACGGCTGGACCCTGCCCTGGCGCATGAACGCCGGCGTCAAGGAGTTCCACCTGGTGGCAGAGCCGGTGGTGCGCGAGGTGGCACCGGGCTTTTTTGTCAACATGTGGGGCTACAACGGCCAGTCGCCCGGCCCCACCATCGAGGTGGTGGAAGGCGACCGAGTCCGCATCTTTGTCACCAACCGCCTGCCCGAAGCCACCACGGTGCATTGGCATGGCCAGCGCCTGCCCAATGGCATGGATGGCGTGGGCGGCCTGAACCAACCCCACATCCCGCCAGGCAAGACCTTTGTCTACGAGTTCCAGGCGCGCCGGCCCGGCACCTTTATGTACCACCCGCATTCCGACGAGATGGTGCAGATGGCCATGGGCATGATGGGCCTGTGGATCACCCACCCCAAGGGCCGCCACCCGCAGATTGCCGATGTGGCGCGCGACTACGCCTTCCTGCTCAGCGCCTATGCGGTAGAGCCCGGCGCGATGACGCCCAAGGTGGCCGAGATGACCGATTTCAACATCTGGACCTTCAACAGCCGGGCCTTTCCGGCCATCACGCCGCTGGTGGCGGGCCTGGGCGAGCGGGTACGCATCCGTGTGGGCAACCTGACCATGACCAACCACCCCATCCATATCCACGGCCATGAGTTTGAAGTGACCGGCACCGACGGCGGCCCCGTGCCCCGCAGCGCACGCTGGCCCGAGGTGACCACCGATGTGGCCGTAGGCCAGATGCGCCAGATCGAGCTGATCGCCGACGAGCCCGGCGACTGGGCCTTCCACTGCCACAAGAGCCACCACACCATGGGCGCCATGGGCCACGATGTGCCCACGATGATTGGCCTGGACCACAAAGGCCTGGTGGGCAAGATCCAGAAGATCGTGCCCGACTACATGCTGATGGGCGAGCGCGGCATGGGCGACATGGGCGACATGGGCGCCATGCAAATGCCACTGCCGGACAACACCTTCCCGATGATGACCGGCAAGGGGCCCTTCGGCAACATCGAGATGGGCGGCATGTTTACCACCTTCAAGGTGCGCAAAGGCCTGGCCGCGCAGGACTACCGGGACCCCGGCTGGTATGCCCAGCCCCCGGGCACCGTGGCCTACGAATGGCAGGGCGCGCCGCTGGACGCGCAAGCGCCACGCCAGACCCTGCCCGGCACGGCCCCCGGCGCGCCCAGCGTCCACAAACCCGCCGCTGGCAGCGGCCATGCCAACCACTGAACCCGGAGTGATCCCATGAAAACTATTTCCCACCTGGTGGCATGCACCCTGCTGGCCAGCGCCAGCACCGCTTTTGCACACGGCAGCGAAAGCCATGCAGCCACCTCAGCGAGCGCCCCAGCCAGCACGGCTGTCACCAAGGAACAAAAGGACTGGGGCATCGCCGGCGATGCCAAGCAGGCTAGCCGCAGCATCGACCTGAACATGGGCGACGACATGCGCTTCTCACCCGCGCACTTCAGCGTCAAAAAGGGCGAAACCCTGCGCCTGCGCGTGCTCAACAAGGGCCAGGTCATGCACGAGGTGGTGCTGGGCACCAAGGCAACCCTCGCGCAACACGCGCAAATGATGCTCAAGCACCCCGGCATGGAGCATGCCGAGCCCTATATGGCCCATGTCGCCCCGCAGAAAAGCGAAGACCTGGTCTGGCACTTCAACCGCGCAGGCAGTTTTGACTTTGCCTGCCTGATCCCCGGCCACTACCAGGCGGGGATGACGGGCACGTTCACCGTCACCGATTGACGCAAACCAAGGACACCCCCATGCAACACACCCACACCCACTACTACACCCGCCGCCGCAGCTTGCAAATGCTGGCCGCTGGCCTGAGCACCGGTATGGCCGCCGTATGGCCCGCGCTCGCGGCCAGCCCGGCCCCGACACCCATCGAAGTCTGGAAAGACCCCAACTGCGGCTGCTGCAAGGACTGGATCACCTTGATGGAAAAAGCCGGCTTTAGCGCCACCGTGCACGACACCGGCAACAGCGCCATGCGCGCCAAGCTGGGCCTGCCCGTGCGCCTGGGCTCCTGCCATACCGCTCGGGTGGGCGGTTACCTGGTCGAAGGCCATGTACCGCCTGCCGATGTGCACAAGCTGCTGCAGCAAAAACCAAAGGCCCTGGGCATTGCCGTGCCCGGCATGCCCGTGGGCAGCCCCGGCATGGATGGCCCGGAATATGGCGGCCGCAAGGATCCGTTCGATGTGCTGCTGGTCACCAAAAATGGGATGAACAGCGAGGTATCGACCACCGTTTTCACCGCCTACCGCAACTGAGCATTCGCAGGCCTTTGGCATTGACAAGATTTGGAGAACTTTATGAAGAACACCCTCACCACCACCCTCGCCGCCCTGACCCTGGCTGGCACCATGCTCAGCCCAGCCCTGGCCCAGAACCATGCCGACCATGGCGACGCCGTGCCCGCAGTGCCCGCTGCAACCGCTGCTGCACCAGCGCCAGCCGCCAGTGCCGACGCGGTGATGACCGCAGGCGAGATCACCCGCGTTGACAAGCGCGGCGGCAAGCTGACCATTCGCCACGAAGAGATCAAGAACCTGGACATGCCCCCGATGACCATGGTTTTCGGATTGAAGGAGGCCGCGTTGGCGGAGCAGTTCATGCCCGGTGACAAGGTGCGCTTCCATGTGCAGGATGAGGGCGGCAGCTTGCGCATCACCCGCATCGAGCTGGCCAAGTAGGCCCCGCGGCGGGATATGGACAAAGCATGCGCTGCCAGCACCTACACTGTGCAGCCATGCAAAGTCTTCAAGCATTCCAAGAGCAACTGCAAAGCGGCGCCCTGCGCGGCGCCCGCCAGGTCAAGCTGTCTGCAGGCCTGCAGACCTTTCCGCAGGAACTCTTTGCGCTCGCGGGCAGCCTGGAGGTGCTCGACCTCTCGGGCAACCAGCTCTCCACCCTGCCCGATGACCTGACGCGTTTTGGCAAGCTGCGCGTGCTGTTTGCCTCCAACAACCCGTTTACCGAACTGCCACGCGTGCTGGGCCGTATGCCCCAGTTGGAGATGGTGGGCTTTAAGGCCTGCCAGATTCGCAGGGTGGCGGCTGATAGCCTGCCGCCGCAGCTGCGCTGGCTGATCCTCACCGACAACCAGATCAGGGAGCTGCCCGACACCCTGGGCGAGCGCCCCCGCCTGCAAAAGCTGATGCTGGCCTGTAACCAGCTGCAGAGCCTCCCGCGTGGCCTCGCCCACAGCCCCCGGCTGGAGCTGCTGCGCCTGGCTGGCAACCGCTTTGCCGCACTGCCGCCCGAGGTGCTGGCCATGCCGGCGCTGGCCTGGTTGGCGATGGCCGGCAACCCGATGACATTGCGCAGTGAGCAGCAGGTGCTGCAGGCCAACGCGGCAGCGGCTTGGCGCAGCGAGGATTTGCAGCGGCAGGAACTGCTGGGACAGGGCGCCAGCGGCCATATCTACCGCGCCAGCGTTGTCGGTGGTGGTGCCGATGTGGCGCTGAAAGTGTTCAAGGCGGGGCAGACCAGCGATGGCACGCCCCAATCAGAAATGGCAGCGGGCCTGGCAGCGGGCCAGCACCCGCATTTGCTGACACCGCTGGCGGGGCTGCAAGCGGACGCGCATGCCAGCTCCCCGGAGCTGGCAATGGTATTGCCGCTGCTACCACCCGGCCTGCAACCGCTGGCGGGCCCACCCAGCCTGGCCAGCTGCACACGCGATGTCTATGCCGACGGTGCCCGGTTTTCTGCGGCTGCCGCGCAGCGCCTGCTGGCACAGGTGCGCAGTGCCGTGGCGCATCTGCATGGCCAAGGCATGTTGCATGGGGATCTGTATGCCCACAATATCTTGTGGAACCCAACCACCGGCGATGCGGTGCTGAGTGATTTGGGGGCAGCATCGATGCTGGGCGAGTTGCCGGCGCCGCAGCGCCTGCAGCTGCAGCAGATGGAGCTGCGCGCGCTGCAGCACCTGGAAGCCGAGGTGCAGGCGCGGATGCACTGACTGCGCCCGGCAAGCCGGGCGCAAGGCTTTACTTCAGGAACGCAGGCTTGGCGTAGCCAGGGAACTGGCTGTCCACCACGGCCTTGAACTCGGGCGAGCGGTAGGCGGCAGCCAGGTCCTGGGCCCAAGCGCTCTTTTCGTTACCGGTCTTGACGGCGACCACGTTCAGGTACTGGTCGGGGGTGTTCTCCAGCACCACGGCCTCGCTCAGCTTCAGGCCCGAGGAGACGGCAAAGTTGCCGTTAACCACGACGTAATCGGCGTCTTCGAGCACGCGGGGCAGCTGGGCGGCCTCCAGCGCCACAAACTTGAGCTTGTGGGGATTGGCGGCCAGGTCCAGCTCGGAGATGCGGGCGGGGTTCACGCCCTCCTTGATCTTGACGAGGCCGGCTTGCTGCAGCACCAGCAACGCACGCGCCAGGTTGCTGGGGTCGTTGGGCAAGGCCACTTTGGCGCCGCTTTGGATATCGGCCAGGGTTTTGTGCTTCTTGCTGTAAACGCCCATGGGCGCCACGGGGCCTTGCACGATGGCCGTCAGCGCCAACTTGCGGTCGCTGGTGAACTGGTCGAAATAGGCGCGGTGCTGGAAGAAGTTGGCATCGAGCGAGCCATCGGACAGCGCCAGGTTGGGCTGCACATAGTCGTTGAACTCGATCAGCTTGATCTGGTAGCCCTTTTTCTCCAGCTGCGGCACGATGCCTTTTTGCAGCAAGTCGTAGTTGGAGCCAGCGGTGGCGCCGATCTTGAGGCTCTTTTTGGCCGCATCCTGCGCCATCGCAGGCACGGCAAAAGCAGCGATCAAAGCCATGGCGGCACTGGCCATCACGGCGCGGCGCCCTGCGGCGAAGGAAAAACGAGCGGACATCAAAATAACTCCAGGCAATCCCAATACAGGCAGCAGCCAGACGCCAAACCTTACCAAGGCCTGCATCGGTGGCGCTGCAGCAAACCAGCAAGTATGAACCGCCCAGCAGACCCTCGCTCAGAAATTCTGGAAATCAGCTCATTCCAATCGCATCTATAGAAATACGGCAAGCGCCCAGCAAAAAGCCGCCCATCTCGGGAAGGGGCGGCTGCTTGTTTTACAGGCCCGGGCCATCAAGCGGCTATCGGCTATCGGCAATGGGCATTCAGGAAAGCCAGCGCTCAGGGGCGGCACCAGACCTGGATCACGCCTTGCAGCATATGCGCCAGCGAATCTGCCGCCGCTGCGCTGGAGACGGGCCAGATGGTCAAGCTGAATGCCAGCAACACGGCCAACACCAGGGCGATAAAAGAGGCTGCGTCGAACCAATGACTGTGGTGCTCAAACATGGTGAACCTCCTTTCCACGGAGACTGGTACTGCTGAACAGCTGCCTCAGCCAGCCCAACACGGGATGGCAACAGTGGAATGCATCCATTGCACCATGGGGATTCCCCGCTGTCTGTCAGAAAAAATCTGTGCTTACAAGGCACTTTGTTGAACAAAGCCCCTGGTGCGCAGCCGCAAAACCCCAGCAGCAGATTGGCACTTTTTGGGAATCAATCTGCGCAGCACAGGGTAAACAACTCCATGGCCTTTATCCACGCCATATAACGCTATAGTTTTTAATAAGTCACCCCCTCTACCCCGGCACACCGGGTGGCTGCAGCAGCGCGCATGTTGGCTAAGCGTTAAAGTAAATTGTCGACATCTTCCGGCGAACTTCTGGCAACTCCGGCTAAAACAGCCTTCACCCAGCAGCAAAGATTGGCCAGTGGCAGCCCGTGTCTGCCCCTGCCGCAGCGAGAGACTTGGTGCGACAATGCTGCCCAGCCCTGCAAGCTGGCCGGGTGCCTGCAAACACGGGTTTTGCAAGCGTCAACAGGCCGATACGCCGGCCGCCCAGAGACCATGGACGGATGCCGGGTGTGGGGTACCAAACCTGCCACCCACCCATCGGGGCGCAGGGCTTAGCGTATTTTTTAAAACCAGGTGGCGCCGGTATGGCCGGTGCCCCGCAGTGCTCAACATGACTCTCTCCTTGGCCCCGACCGCTTCTACTCCAGGCATCCGCTTGAGCGATGTGCACCTCCGCCGGGGTGCGCAGACGGTGTTTCAGGGTCTGAGCCTGCATTTGACGCAAGGGCGCATTGGGCTGATCGGTGACAACGGCGCAGGCAAGACCAGCCTGTTTCGGCTGCTGTGTGGCCTGGAGCATGCGCACCAGGGCAGCGTGCAGGTGGCAGGCTGCGATGTGCAGCGCCAGCGCGAGCAACTGCCCGGCGTGGTGGGTCTGATGTTCCAGAACCCGGATGACCAGATCATCTTCCCCACCGTGGAGGAAGAGCTGGGCCTGAGCCTGCAGTACCGGGGCATCGCCCGCAAGGCCGCCATCGTGCAGGCCCAGCAGTTTTTGGCCGCACGGGGACTGGCCGACTGGGCGCCGCGCGCCGTCAGTGGCCTGAGCCAAGGCCAGCGCCAGCAAGTGTGTTTTTTGGCAATGCTGATGGCCGCGCCCCAGGTGATGCTGCTTGACGAGCCCTTCGCCAGCCTCGACCTGCCGGGCCAGGCGCGCCTGGCGCGTGAGCTGGACGCCGCCCCGGCCCAGGTCGTCATCTCCACCCATGTGCTGGACCATGTGCGCCACTTCGAGCGCGTGCTGTGGCTGGACCAGGGCCAGGTCCGTGGCGATGGCCCGGGCGCTAGCGTTTGCGCGGCCTACGAGGCCGATGTGCAGGCGCGCATTGCCCGGCAACTGGATGCCGTGTCGCCGTCCACCACGGCCGCAGGGGCGCAGTAATGGGCACGCTCTACAGCGACATCCCCAGCTGGATGCACCGGCTGCCTGCCGGGCTCAAGCTGCTGCTGCTGGCCTTGAGCAGCATACTGCTCTTGGCGCTCAGTGATCTGCGGATCCAAGCGCTGGCCTTTGCAGCGATTGCGCTTTTGTACGCCAGCCTGGGGGCGGCTTCGCGCCCCACGCGCCGGCTGGTGGTGGTGGCGCTGGTCGCCTCAATACTAGTGGGCGGCCTGCATGCGGCCACCGGCCAGCCCTGGCTGGGCCTGGCCAGCGGCCTGCGCCTGGTCAGCACCACCTTGCTGGGCGCGATGCTGACGGCCACCACCCGTTTTGGCGATCTACTGGGCGTGGCCGAATGGCTGCTCTCCCCTCTTGGCCGCCTGGGCCTGCCGGTCGAGCGCCTGGCGCTGCAGCTGGGCTTGATGCTGCGCTTTGCCGAACAGTTTTTTGTGCAATGGCAGCGCCTGGCCGATGCCTACCAGGTGCGTACCGGCCGCTCGGGCGGCTGGCGCTTGCTGGCCCCACTCACCATTCATATGCTCATCACCGCCCGCAAGGTGGCTGATGCGCTGGCCATACGCCTCAAGCTCTAGCAGCCGGGCGCCCTTATCCATCCCTTGAAAGATACGGACATGCACATGACCACCGAGCACCACACCGAAACCCGCGCGCAGCGCATCGCCATGGTGGCGCTGTTTGCCGCGCTGCTGGCCGCCTTTGGCTTGATTCCCAAGATTGATCTGCCCTTGGGCGTGCCCATTACCGCCCAGACCACGGGCGTGATGCTGGCCGGCTGCATGCTGGGTGCGCGCATGGGCTTTCAGGCCATGGTGCTGTTTTTGGCGGCCGTGGCGCTGGGCCTGCCGCTGCTGTCCGGGGGCCGGGGCGGTATGGGCGTGTTCTTTTTGCCGTCTGCCGGCTACCTTATCTCGTACCCCGTAGCCGCTGCGGTGGCGGGCTTGGTGATGCGCGCGCTGGCGGGCAAGGAATCGTCGCCCGCACGGCTGGCCGCTTGCGCCTTTGCCGCATCGGTGGTGGGCGGCATCGTCGTCGTCCACGCCTTTGGTGTGGTGGGCCTGATGCTGCTGGCCAAGCTGAGTTTTGTTCAGGCAGCCATTGGCACCTTGGTGTTTGTGCCGGGTGACCTGGTCAAGTGCGTCTTGGTGGCCTTGATTGTGCACACCGTCGCCCGGGGTCTGCCCGACTGGCGTTTTGGTGGACGCCGCCTGTGAGCGGTTTGGCAACGCCCCTGCCGCACTGGCAGCGCTTGGTGCATGGCCCGCTGGCCCACTGGGCGCAGCAGCGGCCCGATGCGATCGCCATTGATGACGGCCAGCAACGCATCTGCTTTGCCGATCTGCATGCCGCCGTGCAGCAGCAGGCCCAGGCGCTGCAGGCGCAAAATGCGCCGCACACACGCCTGTTGGATGCCGGGCAATCCCCGGCAGCGCTGGTGACCGATTTCTTAGCCACCAATGCCAGCGGCCGCTGCGCCGCACTGGGCGACAAAGCCTGGTCGCCCGCACAGCAGGCCCAGGCCCAACAGTGGATTGATGCGCTGGCCGCCACACCCCCGGCAGACGGCCGCGCCGACGAGGCATTGCAATCTTTCTACATTGGCTTTACCTCCGGCAGCACCGGCCAGCCCAAGGGCTTTCGGCGCCACCACCAGTCCTGGAGCGAAAGCTTTCGCGTCTGCGTCGATAGCTTTGGCAGCGCCGCCAGGGGCTGTGTGATGGCACCGGGCAGCCTGTCGCACTCGCTGTTTCTGTTTGGCGCGCTGCAGGGCATCTGGACGGGCGGCGGCATGCAGCTGCAGCCCCGCTTTTCTGCCAGCCAATGCCTGGCTAGCTTGCGCGAGCGGGCTACGCCCTGCCTGGTCGCGGTGCCCAGCCAGCTGCTGGTGATGCTGCAGCTGGCCGAGCGCCGCGCCATCGCGCCGGTAGAGTCGCTCAAGCTATTGATGATCAGCGGCGCGCGCTGGATGCGCCAGCACACGCCTGCATTGCAAGCGCTGTTTCCAAAGGCCCGGATTGTGGAGTTCTACGGTGCCTCCGAATCGAGCTTTATCGCCTGGATGGATGCCAGCGCTGCCACGCCGCCACAGGTGGTGGGCCGGGCCTTCAGCAATGTGCAGCTGCAGATCCGCGATGCCGCCATGCAACCCCTGCCGACAGGCGAGGTGGGCACCATCTGGCTGCGCAGCCCCATGCTGTTTGAGGGCTATGTGGGCGACCAGGCCGATGCCACCGCAGCGCTGCGCGATGGCGACTGGCTGAGTGTGCGTGACATGGGCAGCATCGATGCGCAAGGCCTGCTGACCTTGGTCGGGCGCGAGAAGCGCATGATCGTCACCCAAGGCAAAAACCTGTTTCCCGAAGAGGTGGAAGCGGTGCTCTGCGAGCACCCACGCGTGGCCGCTGCGTCGGTGCATGGCGTCGATGATGCCCTGCGGGGCAAGCAGGTTTGGGTGGCCCTGCAGCTGCGCGATGACGCCGCCCCCGCCTCTGGCCAGCACGCAGGCTTGCAGCCGCTGGCCGATACCGCGCTGGCCCGTACGCTGGCCGACTGGTGCCGCAGCCAGCTCGAAGCCCACAAATGCCCGCGTCGCTGGTTCAGTGCCGCGCCCTGGCCGCAAACGGCCAGCGGCAAAACGGACCACCCAACGCTGGCCCTGTGGCTGACGGCTCAGCAGCAAGCGGCTGAACACCTGGCTTAAACGCCCAAACCACCATGCCCGCAGCAACCGTTTTTATCCCCAGCCATGCCCGCAGTGCCGTGGTGCCGGTGGGCGGCGCCTTCAAGCATCTGCAAACGCATGAGATCGCAGCGCCCGTGCTGCAGGCCTTGCTGCAACGCGCAGGGCTGCCGGCAGCGGCAGTCGATGCGGTGGTGCTGGGCAACGCCTTGGGCGCCGGGGGCAACCCCGCGCGCATGCTGGCCCTGGCCGGCCAGCTGCCGCTGCACTGCGCGGCCTACACGGTGGATACCCAATGCTGCGCCGGCCTGGATGCGGTAGCGCTGGGCGCCAGCCTGGTCGCCAGTGGCCAGGCCGAGGTGGTGGTGGCCGGCGGTGCCGAGGCCTGGAGCCGTGCCCCCATTCGCGCCACCCGCCCCTTGCAGGCGGGCGACAGCGCAGCGCCCTACGAGCGCCCGCCCTTTGCGCCGCCGCCCCATGACGACCCGGACCTGCTGGTGGCCGCCGCCCGCTATGCCGCCAGCGCTGGCTACAGCCGCGCCGCGCAAGACCGCTATGCGGCCGCCAGCCATGCACGCGCACTGGCAAGCGCCGATGTGCTGGCCCGCGAGATCATCCCCGTGGCAGGTGTGCTGCAAGACGCCTTTCCGCGCGCCTTGAGCCAGCGCCAGCTGGACCGCATGCCCGTGGTCGCGCAGACTGATGCAGACATCGCAGATGAAGGGCGCCGCGAGCATGCGGTGAGCACCGTCGCCATCTCCCCCAAGGCCGATGCTGCGGCGCTAGTTTTACTGGTCAGCGAAGGCGCCTGCCGGCGCTGGGGCCTGCAACCGGCCGCCCAATGGCTGGGCCACCAATCACTGGGTGGCTCACCCGCCATGCCCTTGGTGCTGGCGGCCGATGCTGCCCAGCGCTTGCTGCAACGCCAGGGTATGGCCTGGCCACAGCTGGCTGCCATGGAACTGCACGACGCCTTTGCCGTGCAAGGCCTGCAGTGGCAGGCACTGCTGCAGCGCCAGGGCGCAGATGGCCGCTTGCTCAACCGCCACGGCGGCGGCATTGCACGTGGCCACCCGATTGGTGCATCGGCCGCCATTGCGCTGGTACGGGTGCTGGCCGATCTACAGCAGACAGCGCCAGGCGCACTGGGAGCACTGGGCTTGGCAGCCGTGGCAGGCGCGGGCGGCCTGGGCAGTGCCACCTTGGTACGCCAGGCAGCGCTGCTATATTGAGTGCATGCTCTCTACGCTTGCCATTGCCAATTACCGATCCTTGCGCCAACTGCTGGTGCCGCTGGGCCAGCTCACCGTCATCACCGGGCCCAATGGCAGCGGCAAAAGTAGCGTCTACAAAGCCCTGCGGCTCTTGGCCGATATTGCCAACGGGGGCGTGGTGCGCTCCTTGGTGCGCGAGGGCGGGCTGGCCTCCACGCTGTGGGCCGGGCCCGAAGAGATTTCTGCCCGCATGCGCCGTGGCGACGTGCCGGTGCAAGGCTCTGTGCGGCGCAAACCGGTGCAGCTGCAGCTGGGCTTTGCCTCCGATGATGAGGGCTTTGGCTACGCCATCGACATTGGCATGCCCACGCCATCGGCGGTGCTGCAAGCCTTTGCGCATGACCCAGAGATCAAACACGAAGCGCTATGGGCGGGTCCCGTCTGGCGCCCCAGCGCCAGCCTGGTAGAGCGCCAGGCCGCACTGCTGCGCCTGCGCGGCAGTGGGCGGGCGGCGCAAGGCTGGCAGCCGGTCGAGCGCCCAATCCCGCGCTGGGCGAGCATGCTGACCGAGTTCGTCGATCCCGTCGCAGCACCCGAGATGCTGACCGTGCGCGAGCAGCTGCGCTCCTGGCGCTTTTACGACCATTTCCGCAGCGACATGGATGCCCCCGCGCGCCAGCCGCAGCTGGGCAGCTACACACCGGTGCTCAGCAACGATGGTGCCGACCTGGCCGCAGCCTGGGAAACCATCAGCGCCATTGGGGACCACGAGGCGCTGATGGCGGCAGTAGACGATGCCTTTGCCGGCGCCAAGATCTCCGTTCACCAAGACGGCAGCCGCTTGGAATTGCTGATGCACCAGCCCGGCCTGCTGCGCCCGCTGCATACCAATGAGCTCTCGGACGGCACCCTGCGCTATTTGCTATGGATTGCCGCGCTGCTGACGCCGCGCCCACCGCAGATGCTGGTGCTCAACGAGCCCGAAACCAGCCTGCACCCCGACTTGTTGCCCGCACTGGGCCGCCTGGTGGCCGTGGCCGCACGCCAGACCCAGGTGATCGTCGTCACCCACGCCAACCGCTTGCTGGCTGCGCTGGAGGGCGCTGCCGCCGAGCTGGACTACCAGGCCATCCATTTGGAAAAGAACCTGGGCGAGACCCATATCGCCAACATCCCCGCCGGCGAGTTACCACGCTGGCAGTGGCATGAGCGTTAGACCGAGGTACGAGCCTCAGTCCAGCCGTTTGAAGTACGCGTCGATTTCTGCGCGGGCCGTCAGCGTCTGGTTCACCGCCGCACCGGTATCTTCATAGCCCAGCGCCATGCCGCAAACCACCGTCTGCGTAGCAGGCAGCACCAGCACATCGCGGATCAAGCCCGGGTACGAGGCCATGGCCCCAATGGCACAAGTCGCCAAGCCCCGTGACTGGGCCGCCAGCATCAAGCCATAGATGGCCATGCCCAGATCCATATAGCCGCCCGGCCCAAAGCCGCTGTCAATGGAAATGATGAGGGCAACGGGCGCATCAAAAAAGCGAAAGTTGCGCCCAAACTGCGCGCCCCGCCCTGCTGCATCGCCCCGTTCCACGCCGAGCGCGCCATACAAAGCCTGCGCCGCAGCCACCTGGCGCTTGCGCAGCGATAGCGGCAGCGGGTTGGGGAAATAGCCATAGTCTTCGGCCTCTTGAGCGCCCGCCGCATAGGCCTGCTGCAAGCGGCTAGAGAGCTGCTCGCGCCGCGCTCCCGCCACTTGCCAAAAATAGCCAGGCTGCAGATTGGCACCACTGGGCGCACGCCGCGCCTCTTGCAGGCAGTCCAGCAGCAGCGCATCTGCCACTGGCTGCGAGGTAAAACCACGCACCGAGCGGCGCAGCTGGGCGCTGCTTTCGGCATCGGCGGCCGAGGTGATGAAAGAAGGAGAGAGGGGCTTGTTCATGGCAGTGGCCGCCATTGTAGTGAATGGGCCCTTGGATTGCCCATCCAGTCGGCTTGGGCCGCACAGGCAACGCCGACTTGCAGCACAATCCATCCACTTCTCCGCCACACCTGTTCCCTTCTCCCTCGCCTTGCGCTATGTCGATCTCTCCCCCCTCTTCTGACACCCAGCCAGATGCCCCCAGCGGCAATATGCTGCTCTGGATCTTGTTGGTGCTGGCGATAGGCTTCGCCGTCTGGCAGCCACGCAGCCCGCAGGCGACCATGGCGCTGGTGGACTGGCAGACCATCGGCGCGCTGGCCGGCCTGTTGGCGATCACCCAAGCGGTCGAGCGCAGCGGCATGCTGCAGGCCACGGCACAGCGGCTGCTGACGCGGGTGTCCACCTTGCGCGGCCTGGCACTGCTGCTGACCGCAACGGCAGCCTTGCTGTCCGCCTTGGTGACCAACGATGTCAGCCTTTTTCTGCTGGTGCCGCTGACGGCCGTGCTGGCCGCGCAGGCCCATTTACCGCTGGCGCGGCTGGTGGTGTTGCAGGCCTTGGCGGTCAACGCCGGCTCTGCGCTCACCCCCATTGGCAACCCGCAAAACCTCTACCTCTGGCACCGCTCTGGCGAGAGCTTTCTGGGCTTTATGGCGATGATGGGGCCGACCGTGGCCATCATGCTGGCCTGGCTGTTGGTGGCAGTGTGGTGGCTGGTGCCGCGCACGGCCATTGCGCTCAAGCCGGCTACTGCACCTGTCGCCGTACAGCCGCGTTTGCTGACCATCGCGGTGCTGCTGTTTGTGGCTTTTGTCATCGCGCTGGAGCGCCACTGGACCTTGGCCGGCCTGGGCCTCGTCTTTGGCGTGTTTGCATTGGCAGCGCCCAAGGTGCTGCGCGGCGTGGACTGGGCCTTGCTGGCCATCATTGCGCTGATGTTTGTGGTGCTGCGCCAAGTGGCAGAGTTGCCTGCCATGCAAGCGCTGCTGCAGCAGTGGCCGATTGCCGAGGGCTGGCGCGCCTATCTGGCCGCCATTGTGGCCTCGCAGGTCATCAGCAATGTACCTGCCACCATCTTGCTGGACGGCAGCGTGCGCGACCTGCCCGCCTTGGCCGCCGGGGTGAGTGTGGGCGGCTTTGGCTGCGTGCTGGGCTCGCTCGCCAACCTGATCGCGCTGCGCCTGGCGCGCCTGCCCAACGGCATGTGGGAGTTCCATCGCATCAGCATTCCGTTCTTGCTGGTGTGTGCGGCCTCAGCGGCTTTGCTGCGCTTGGGGTGATGCGGCGCTCAGGCCGTGTATACAATACAAACCATTGATTTTATTTGGCAGCTCTGCGATGAAAATAGCGACCTGGAACGTCAACTCCCTCTCCGTCCGCCTGCCGCAGGTACTGGAATGGCTGGCCGCCAACCCGGTCGATGTGCTGGGCCTGCAGGAGCTCAAACTGACCGACGACAAGTTTCCGCATGCGGCTTTAGCGGAGGCGGGTTACCAGGCGGTGGCGTTTGGCCAGAAGACCTACAACGGCGTGGCCCTGCTCAGCCGCAGCGAGCTCAAGGATGTCGTGCGCGCCAATCCGCAGTTTGCCGATGAGCAGTCGCGCATCATCGCCGGCACGGTGGCCAGCCCGGCTGGCGATATCCGGGTGATCAACTGCTACTTTGTCAACGGCCAGGAGCCGGGCTCAGACAAGTTTGCCTACAAGCTGCGCTGGCTCAGCGGGCTGGAGGCCTATGTCAAGGCCGAGATGGCCTTGCACCCGCGCCTGGTGTTGGTGGGCGACTTCAATGTGGCGCCGGAAGACCGCGACAGCTACGACCCCGATGGCTTGCGCGACACCATCCACCACACCAAGGAAGAGCGCGATGCCTTCCAAGGCCTGCTGGCGCTCGGCCTGACGGATGCCTACCGACTGTTTGAGCAGCCCGAGAAGAGCTACAGCTGGTGGGACTACCGTATGCTGGGCTTCCAGAAAAACCGGGGCCTGCGCATTGACCATATTCTGGTGAGTGACGCACTCAAGGGCTCGGTGAGTGCCTGCACGATTGACCGTGCGCCCCGCAAGAACAAGCAGCCCAGCGACCACACGCCGGTGGTGGTGAGCTTGGGCTGAGCGGCCCGAGAGCCTGGCTTGCGCCAATAAAAAACGGGCATCCGCCCGTTTTTTTATGGTCCGCGCTGTGCGCTTTGCACAGCATCAAGGCTCAAGCCTTGTTGTCGGTCTCCGGCAGCGCGTGCATGGACAGCGCAGCCTCCGCATCCAGCTTGCGGCTGAGGGCCTCGGCCTCGTCTTCAGACAGCAGCTGGCCTTCCCACTTGGCCACCACAGCAGATGCCAGGGAGTTGCCAACGGCATTGGTCGCAGAGCGGCCCATGTCCAAGAAGGTGTCGATGCCCAGGATCAGCAGCAGGCCCGCTTCCGGAATATTGAAGTGGCCCAGGGTGGCGGCGATCACCACCAGCGAGGCGCGCGGCACGCCGGCAATGCCCTTGGAGGTGAGCATCAGCACCAGCAGCATGGTGATCTGGGTGGACAGCGGCAGATCGATGCCATAGGCCTGTGCGATGAACAAGGTCGCAAAGGTGCAGTACATCATCGAGCCATCCAGATTGAAGGAGTAGCCCATGGGCATGACAAAGCTGGAGATCTTGCGTTTGACACCAAAGCGGTCGAGCGCATCGAGGATCTTGGGATAAGCGGCCTCGGAGCTGGCCGTGGCAAAGGAGACCATGAAGGCCTCCTTGATCAAGGTCAGCAGCTTGAAGACGCGCTTGCCCAAAAAGGCCATGCCTGCCAGCACCAGCAGCGACCACAGGATGAACAGGCCCAGGTAGAACTCGCCCATGAACACCGCGAACTTGAGCAAGATGCCCAGGCCATTGATCGCCACCGTCGAGCCCATCGCCGACAGCACGGCCAGGGGCGCGAGCTTCATCACATAGCCGGTGATTTTGAGCATCACATGCGAGAGCTCGTCGATCATCGCCAGCAAGGTCTTGGCCTTGTCGCCCAAGGCTGCCATGGCCACACCAAAGAACATCGAGAACACGACGATCTGCAGGATCTCGTTGTTGGCCATGGCCTCGGCAAACGACTTGGGCACGGTGTGGTTGATGAACTCGCGCAAGGTGAACTTGCCCGTGGCCAGGTTGGTGGCTGCGCCCACATCCGGCAGCGGCAGGCCCAGGTTGGCACCTGGCTGCAGCACATTGGCCAGCACCATGCCCAGCAGCAGCGATACGAGCGATGCGGTCAGGAACCACATCATGGCCTTGAAAAACACCCGGCCCACCGAGGCGGCATCGCCCATGTGCGCAATGCCCACCACCAGGGTCGAGAACACCAGCGGCCCGATCAGCATCTTGATCAGGCGCAAAAACACGTCCGAGACGATGGCGATATAGCCGGCCATATCCTTGGCGGCCGCCGCATCACTGGCGCCCACATTGACTGCGTAGCCCAGCACAATGCCGGCCAGCATCGCCGCCAAAATCCACAGCGCCGACGAAAAGCCCTTTTTGCCCGTGAGAGCCATAACCAATACCTTTGATGTCTGTGATTTATGGTGCCGTCCTGGGCGCTGTGGGCCTCGTGTGCGGCACATCCGCAGGCTTGTCGTGCTGGACTGTGTGCGCCTTTTCTGGCCCGGGCAGGCTTTGCTGCCGGGTGCAGGCGGTAGATCCGCCGCAAAAGAAAAGAGCGTTGAGGCTGCCTTGGACGGCAGGATTGCAGGTTCTGCGGGCCCGATTGTAGCCGCAAGTTTTTGCGGCCCACGGCGCCACAACTGAGAAAGTGGGCGCCTACATGGTAATTTTTTCCCAATTAACGGGAATTTTTACAAACCTGCCAACCAACTTACGGCCAAGTGCAGACTGTCAAACAGCGGTCCGCCTGCTTTTGCATAGGCGCTTTGTAACAGCTTATTAAGCTATACGCTTTTTAGCGCGCACGCGCATCCTGCATGTGCTGCAGCTCATCGGTATGGCGGCGTAGCTGCTGCGCATGGGTTTGCAGCAGGGGCCGCAGATCGAGTGGCAACGCGGATTCCAGCACCCGCTGGTAGCGCTCGGCCACCAGGCCCAGGCACAGGCTGCATTCGGCAATCAGGTCGCGGTCGCTGATGAGGTTGGCGCGCTGCTTGAACTCCGTCCAGCGGCGGTGCAGGCGGCCTGCGGCGCTGAGCCCCGGGCGCTCAACCATGGGGCTGGGCTGGCTCAGCTGCAGTTGCACATCCTGCAGCTGCCAGTCCATGGCGCGGAACTGCTCGGCCAGCGCGTACAAATGGCTGCGCAACGCAATGGCCCGGGCTTGCTCGCTGCCCGCCACCAGGCATTCCTCACAATCGGCCAGGCCTTGCTGCAGCACCCGCACAGCCTGCTGCAGCTGTGGCGCAGACAGCTGCTCGCCTTGCAGGCCGCTGATGGCATGGTCGTACGCGGCGCGCGCAATGGTGCTGGCCAGGGGCCAGTCCATGGGGTTGCTGCCACGCACATGCTGCCACTGCACTTCCAGCTGGGCAGCCAAGGCATCAAAGCCGGAGGGGTTGCGCTGCGCCGCATACCAACCCAGGGCCAAGGCCGGGCGGTAGGCCTCAAAAGGCTGGCCGGCCACATAAAAATCCATGCTTTGGTAATGGCTGCGCCAGTAGCTGTCCTCACGTGCAGGATTGCCCCACAGGGCCTTGGCCTTGGGTGGCAGGCCACCGGCCAGGGCGCTGTGCAGCGCATCGCCCGCGACCTGGGTCATGCCGTTGGCGGTTGAAGCCGCCAGCCGCAAGGTATTGAGCAGCGCCGAGCGTTGGCGGCCAACGCGTTCAGGCGAGTTGCGGTAGGCCTGGGCCGAGAACACCGAAGTCATCTTTTGCATGGATTGCACCACTGGGCAGACAGGTAATCGTCCATTGTTGCACGGTTCAAACCGCATCGATGGCTGGGCGCTGTAAGCGAAACCGCCGCCTTGGAAGGCGGTGGTTTATCCAGGCATCAGCGCGCTAAGGAGGCTCTGCAAAACCTTCGCCAAGTGGGATGGACGCGGATCGGGATGAGGCGCAAGGCGTCTTTTGCAGTCAATAGCTGTAGCTATTGACAAGGAAGACAACGCAGCGGATCGCCCGAGACCGCGTTCAGCCCATGGCAGGGAGTTTTGCAGAGGTTCCCTAAGGCATCAATCGTCGCTGGCAGACAAGCCCAGCTCCTGGATTTTGCGGGTGATGGTATTGCGGCCAATGCCCAGGCGCTGGGCCGCTTCCATGCGCCGGCCATGGGTGGCTGCCAGCGCGCTCTTGATCAGCTGCGATTCAAAGCGGCGGCTGAGCACATCCCAGACCTCGGTGCTGCCGGACTGCAGCAGCGCATCGGCCTCGCGTGCCAGATCGCCCTCCCAGTCGCCGGCCGGTGCCGCGCCGCTGGCCGCGCCCTGGATGGGCGTTGGCACCGCCGGCTGGCCGGCATGCGCGTCGGGGGCGGCGGGCCGGTAGCTGTAGTCCGGTACCGGGGCCTGCACCTGCGGCACCGCGCTGGGCATGCTGGTGGGAGCCACCAACGCAGCAGGCGTGGCCTGCAGGACCTCGGGTGGCAGATCTTGCACAGACACCCATTGCGCCGGAGCCATGACCGTGATCCAGTGGCAGATATTCTCCAGCTGCCGCACATTGCCCGGAAAGGCAAACTGGGCCAGCTGGGCCAGAGCAGCCTCAGACAGCTGCTTGGGCTCCACCCCCAATTGCTTGGCGCTGGCGGCCAGAAAATGCCGGGCCAGCATGGGAATGTCTTCCTTGCGCTCGCGCAGCGGCGGCAGGCGCAGCCGGATGACGTTGAGGCGGTGGAACAAGTCCTCGCGAAACACGCCCTTGTGCACCCGGTCTTCCAGGTTTTGGTGGGTGGCGGCAATCACACGCACATGGGATTTGACTGGCACATGCCCACCGACACGGTAGAAATGCCCATCGGAGAGCACGCGCAGCAGGCGGGTTTGCAGGTCAAACGGCATGTCGCCGATTTCGTCGAGGAACAAGGTGCCGCCTTCGGCCTGCTCAAAGCGGCCGCGGCGCTGGGTTTGCGCGCCGGTAAAGGCGCCGCGCTCATGGCCAAACAGCTCGCTTTCCAGCAGATCCTTGGGGATGGCGGCGGTGTTGATGGCCACAAAGGGGCCACCGGCCACTGGCGAATGCTTGTGCAGCGCACGTGCCACCAACTCCTTGCCCGAGCCGGACTCGCCCGTCACCATCACCGTCACATTGCTTTGCGACAGACGGCCAATGGCGCGGAACACATCCTGCATCGCAGGCGCCTGGCCCAGCATTTCTCCGCCGCCGGCGGCCTGCGACAGCTCGGGCGCCTGGCTCTCGCTTTGTTGCACGGCGCGCTTGATCAGCTCCACGGCCTTGGGCAGGTCAAAAGGTTTGGGCAGGTACTCAAAGGCCCCGCGCTGGAAGGCCGAGACGGCGCTGTCCAGGTCCGAGTAGGCCGTCATGATGATCACCGGCAGCTGCGGATGGTCCTGGTGCACCTGTTCGAGCAGCTGCAGGCCGTTGCCGCCAGGCATGCGGATGTCGCTGACCAGCACCGACGGGGCTTGCGCCTGGTCGCTGACGGTGTCAAAGGCCTCGAGTACTTCCTTGGGATGCACAAAGCTGCGCGTGGGCAACTGCTCGCGTGCCAGCGCCTTCTCTAGTACAAATCGGATCGACGGGTCATCATCCACTATCCAGATTGGTTTCATTGTCGCTATCACCCTACCCTTACAGTTCTACATACCGAGGTCCTTCAGCAAGGGAGCGATCTGCACCCTAGTCTGTCAACGGCAGCATGATGCGGAAATCCGTGCGCCCAGGCTCGCTTTCACATTCGATCAAACCTTCATGACGCTGCACAAAGGTTTGCGCCAGCGGCAAACCCAGGCCCGTGCCACCATCACGCCCGGTCACCAAGGGGTAGAAGATCCGCTCCTTGATGTCCGGCTCAATGCCAGGACCGTTGTCGATGACATGCAATTCCAGTGCCAACTTGTGGCGCTTGCGGCCCAAGGTCAACTGCCGGGCAATGCGGGTGCGCAAGGTGATATGTGCATCGCCTTGGGCCATTTGCGGCACCAGCACCTGCGCGGCATTTTGCACAATGTTCAGCAAGGCCTGGATGAGCTGCTCGCGATCGCCCCGAATCTCGGGCAGCGAGGTGTCGTAGTCGCGCTCAATCCGCAGCCCTTGCGGGTACTCCAGCAGCACCAGCTGGCAGACCCGCTCGCAGACCTCATGGATGTTGACATCGCCCACCGTATGCGGATGGCGGTGCGGCGCCAGCAAGCGGTCCACCAGGGCCTGCAGACGGTCCGCCTCGTGGATGATGACGTCGGTGTATTCCTTGAGCTGGGCATCGGGCAGCTCCAGCTCCAGCAGCTGGGCTGCACCGCGGATGCCGCCCAGCGGGTTCTTGATCTCATGGGCCAGGTTGCGGATCAGCTCCTTGTTGGCCAGCGCCTGCTCGCGGACGCGCTCTTCGCGGTCCTGGCGCACCTGCTGCTCCAGCGGCCACAGCTCCACCAAGATGGTCTCGTCCTCCTCCCACCAAGAGAGGTTGGCATGCACGGGAAAGGCATCCTGCAGGCTGCGCCGCAGTTGCGCCTCAAAACGCAGTGACGAAAAGCGCTGCGCCCGCGCATCGACCAGGGCCTTGTGCATCAGCTCATCGTCCTGGAAGAAACCGCCGAAATAATGCCCCAGAATGCTTTTGCGCGAGACCCCCAGCGCGTTCTCCAGCGCCGCATTGACCCGCGCCGCTGCGCCATCCAGCCGTATCACGGCGACCAAGGTGGCGATGTGTTCCAGCGCCTGCCACTCGCGATCGATGGCACTGAGCTCAGACATGGGGTGGGCCCAAAAAGGTAGAAGCCCTGATTATGGGGCCGGCAGACGTTGGAGCTCGCGCTGGATACCGGCGATATCGCTGTCGTTGCGTCCGATCTCCTGCTTGAGGTCCGCAACACGCTTGGTGTAGAAGGCGGGGTTGCGCATCTCCAGCGCATTTTTCTCGGGCTCGCCATTGTTGTATTCGCGCGCCAGCTCGGTCTTTCGGCTCTGGGCCTTTTTCAGCTCGGTCTCCAAAATGAGCCGGGCATCCGAGTCGCGGGCACGGCCATCGGCCGTCGTGGAGCGCGGTGCAGGTGTGGCCGCAGCCGGTGCGCGGGCTGGGCGTGGTGCAGCGGCAGCATTGCCAGATGCAGCAGGTGCGGGCGCAGGGCTGGCTGCCGGCGTATGCGGGCGCGTGCCCTGCACGATGGTGACGTTGGCACCCTCCACCACGGCGCAGCCTTTTTGCCGCGCCTTGCCCGCATCGTTGGTGTATTCATTGCCACAGCGATAAATGCGATCCTGCGCCACAGCGCCTTGCGCACATGCCACTGCCACCATCAAAAACAACAACTTTGTATGCATAACCCCGTTTCGCCCGTTCGCTCCACTGTGCCAGTATGTCCGTGACAGCCTTTAGCGGCTTTGCACGATGGCCCCTCTGCAACCCGCAGTGTAGCTACAAAGGAGACGGATCACGCCGAACAGTTCCAGCTGTTACAGATTCGTCACAGTCAGGGTTCGCCCCTGCCCCTGAGCGCACACAAAAAAAGCGACCTGCCGCCTTGGAAGGCCGGCAGGTCGCTTTGCCCCATGGACCAAGCCACAAGGGCCTAGCCGGGGATGGCTTACAGCGAGTAGTACATGTCGTATTCGACAGGGTGCACCGCTTGGCGGAAGCGGGTGACTTCTGCCATCTTCAGCTCAATGTAGGCGTCCAGCATGCTGTCGCTGAACACGCCACCCTTGGTCAGGAAGGCACGGTCGGCATCCAGCGCTTCGAGCGCTTGGTCCAGGCTGTGGCACACGGTGGGAACCAGCTTGTCTTCTTCTGGAGGCAGGTGGTAGAGATCCTTGGTGGCGGCTTCGCCAGGATGGATCTTGTTTTCCACGCCATCCAGGCCGGCCATCAAGAGCGCTGCGAAGCCCAGGTAGGGGTTCATCAACGGATCAGGGAAGCGGGCTTCCACGCGGCGGCCCTTGGGGTTGCTCACGTAAGGAATACGGATGGATGCCGAGCGGTTCTTGGCCGAGTAAGCCAGCTTGACCGGTGCCTCAAAACCAGGAACCAGGCGCTTGTAGCTGTTGGTGCCAGGGTTGGTGATGGCGTTCAGGGCGCGGGCGTGCTTGATGATGCCGCCGATGTAGTACAGCGCAAAGTCCGACAGACCGGCGTAGCCGTCACCGGCGAACAGGTTCTTGCCGTCTTTCCACACGGACTGGTGCACGTGCATGCCCGAGCCGTTGTCGCCAGAGTATGGCTTGGGCATGAAGGTTGCGGTCTTGCCGTAGGTGTCTGCCACGTTCCAGATCACGTACTTTTGCACCTGGGTCCAGTCAGCGCGCTCCACCAGGGTGGAGAAGCGGGTGCCCAGCTCGTTCTGGCCAGCGCCGGCCACTTCGTGGTGGAACACTTCGACCGGAATGCCCAGCGCTTCGAGCAGCAGGGACATTTCAGCACGCATGTCCTGGGTGCTGTCGACAGGAGGCACGGGGAAGTAGCCGCCTTTGACGCGAGGACGGTGGCCACGGTTGCCGTTGTCAAACTTGGTGCCGCTGTTCCAGGGTGCTTCGTATTCTTCGATGTCGAAGAAGGGGTTGTTGGGCTCGGTGCTCCAACGCACGCCGTCGAAGATGAAGAATTCTGGCTCTGGACCGAAGTAAGCGGTATCGCCCAGGCCCGATGCCTTCAGGTAGGCTTCAGCGCGCTTGGCCACGGAACGTGGGTCGCGGTCATAGGCCTTGCCGTCGCCTGGCTCGATCACGTCGCACTGCAGGAAC
Organism: Comamonas sp. BIGb0152; assembly: GCF_024809975.1. Taxonomy (GTDB): domain Bacteria; phylum Pseudomonadota; class Gammaproteobacteria; order Burkholderiales; family Burkholderiaceae_C; genus Comamonas. The sequence continues at coordinate 5,576 of NZ_JANUDY010000002.1, read as the reverse complement.
ATCGTGGTTTCGTCAAAGAACGGATCGATGTTGGCGGTGTTGGGATCGGGCATCAGCAGCATGTCCGATGCTTCAATACCCTTCCAGCCAGCGATGGAGGAGCCATCAAACGCATGGCCCGAGGTGAACTTGTCTTCGTCAAAATGCGAAATAGGCACCGTGACGTGCTGTTCCTTGCCACGGGTATCGGTGAAACGCAGGTCAACGAACTTGACCTCGTTCTCGTCCAACATGCTCATCACATCTGCAACGCTCTTGGCCATCTAATGCTCCAAAGAAAATCGTGAATAAAAAAGGGGGCTGTCACCAGACTAAAGCAGTTTGCGTGCCAGTTTTATGACATGCGGGGCCCAGCCAGTAAAAACCGGCTTCGTGCCTCATCGCTGTGGTGGGTCCCAAGCCAAGCTCAGACTGTACCGCGCTTTGGCCATGCTGCGTTCGCGCAGCGCGCGGATTTTCCGCGTCCGGGCCCAGAGGGTGCATGCACCGCGCACGCGCACCAACAAGGTGCAAGGGCACAAAAATTCCGATTGCTTCAGCTGTATGCACCAAAATGGATGAAGACGCACCTTATTGGTGCATTTAACCGGGTGCCGCAGCCATGCCTGCAGCCCAACACCGCTGCGCTGTCCCTATTTGGGGCTTGCGCTATCGCCACCAAGCGGCTGCCCATCACCGGGAAGCGCCGCATTCTGCACTGGCAGGCTCAAGCCCGGCTCACCGCTCTCCAGGCGCTGGTGCTGCAAGGCTGACAAGCAAAAGTGGATGAACCACAGCGAAGAAAAGGCAAAAGTAATGGCGTAGATCCACACGGCGATGGGCACCAGCACCACAAAGCCAATGGTGAAGACCATGCCCGAGGCCCAGACCACGCTGGGCGCGATGCCGATGTAGCCGCAGATGACGCCCATCAGCAGCAAAGGCCAGCGGTAGCGTTGCAGCAAGCTGTCGCGCTCTGCTTTGCTGGCATGCTCGGCCAACGCATCCACACTCATCACCCGGTAGGTCAGCCAGCCCCAGATAACCGGCGGCACAATCAGCACCAAAGGCGGGATCAGCCACAGCGGCATGGTGACCACAAAGGCCAGTATGGCCACCAAGGAGGTGCTCAGCGCCCAGACGATGCTGCTTGCCAGGCCGGTGCCCTTTTTCTTCTCCAGACGCGCAAAGCGCTGCTCGGTCACCATGTTCACCAAGGCGGGCGTCATCAGCAGCGCAATCACCAAGAGTGCCACTACGGCGGCGATGGGCGTGATCAGCACCAGCACCACAAAAGGGGCAATGGAGGCCGCAAAGCCCTCGGTGCCACTCCCACCAAACCAGCTGAACACGGTGCGCAGCCAGCCAATGGTCTCCACCCAGTGCTGCATGGTGGCCACCGCACCCGACCAGTAAAAATAGCTCCAGCCGCCCAAGGCCACCAGCATCACAGCCAGGGGCAACAAAGACAGCAGCATCACGCGCGGCCTGAAACAATAGGCAGCCGCACGCCAGAAAGCATCAAACATCAGGCGAGAGCCTGCAGACCCTTGGGGCATGGGAAGAACTCCTTTTCTGTCACACCGTCGGTGGCCTGCTGCGTGCAGGCACTGGCTGATGGGCATCGCTGCCCGCGCTGGCTCAGGCCCGGCCCATCAAACGCAGCAAGCCGCGCCACTGCTGGCTCCAAAACCCACGCCCGTAATCGCGCAGCTGCCCTTGCCGGTTGGGTTGCACCTGGTCGCGCACGCCCGTCGGGTCATAGCGTAGCTCAAAGTTGGCGGTGCCAAAAAGCATATCCCACCAAGGCAGCAGCACGCCAAAATTGCAGCCACCTAAACGGGTACGCGGGGCAGCCTCACCCGCCTTCACCTCTGTGCTGGGTGCCGCTGTGGCTGCGGGCGATTCATGGCCAATCCCGATGGCATGGTGGCGGCGGTGAAAACGCGGGCTGATCCACAGCCGCTCACCCAAGCGGCCAAACCACAGACACAGGTTGGCATGCTGCAAACTCTCACTCAGCTGGGTGATGGCGACAATCGCCACAAACTGGCTGGGGGCCACACCAATCAGCACGGCGACGAAGACCATGATGCTGTCATGCACGACATCATCGAGCAAGTGGTTGCGGTTGTCGCTCCACATCGTCATTTGCTGCTGCGAATGGTGCAAGGCATGCAGCCGCCACCACCACACAAAACGGTGCTGGCCGCGATGGATCCAGTAGGCCACAAAGTCAAAGACGAGCAGATAGATCAGCAAGCTGACCCAGGCCAGGTCGGTGACCCCAGGCCACAGCGCATCCAGGTGCCAGGTCTCAAAGCCCTGTAGACGCAGCGCGCCGACCACCATGTCCCACAACGGATCGATGCTGAAAAACAGCGCCAGGCGGAACAAGCCCAGGCGGTGGATGCAGGTGTAGAGCATGTCCACGCGGATCGCAGGCCGGTCGGTAACCGCCTCTACCGGCCGCCAGCGCTGCAGCGGTGCAATCACCAGCACCATCACCACGATCTGCAGGCAGCCCACCAGGAACCAGCCCGCAGCCGTATAGCCATCCTCCAGATAGCTGGCCAGGCCCAGGTTGAACAGCAGCGGTTGCAGAAGCTGCTCAAACAGCCACTGCTGCGCGTTGTCAAAAAGTGTGCTGAGAAATTCCATGGCCAACCATTAGTTCGAATAGTGCCTCAAACCCTGCCGCTGCCTGTGTGGACCACGGCAGTGGTTTTCAGCTTCCATGCTGACGAATCCAATCCTTGTACTGCGGGTGCTCGCGCAAGGTGGCAAAGCAAAATCCCTTGGCCTGCAAGCCCTCGATCAGCGGCTGCAGCACCGCAGGCGCCCAGGGGTCCTTGCGGTCCCAGATACCCAGGTGGGCCAGCAAGATATCGCCGGGGCGAATGTCCTTGAGCGCCTTGTCCAGCAACTGCTGGTTGGGGTATTTGTCGCTGGGCAGTTCATCGCCAAGAAAGCCTGCCGGCGACCAGCCCACATGGGCGTAGCCACAGCGCCTGGCCGCCGCAATCAGGCTGGGCGAGGTCTTGCCACCCGGCGCCCTGAAAAGCGGCAGTGGCTTGGTGCCAGTGATCTTGGCCAGGCGGTCTTCGGCTTGCTGGATCTGCGCGCAGTACTGCGCCGCCGTCCCTTCAAAGCGCTGGCCGGCCTGTGGGCCCTGCGAAGGCTGCAGTTTGAATCGCGGCGCTGCGCCCGCTGGTACTTTGACATCGCCACGCCAGTAGGTATGGTCCCAGGTGTGGGAGGCAAAGGCATGGCCTTCGGCAGCCCGCGCACGCCACCATGGCGCCCAATAGTCACCCAGGCTGCCATCGCCCTCCTTGGTGCGTTCATTGGCCGCAAAGAAAGTGACCTTCACCTGCGTTTTGCGCAAAATTTCGGCAATCTGCGGGGCCACGCCCATGTGGCCGGTATCGAGTGTCAAATAAACGGGCTTGCTGCAGCTGCGGGCGGCAGGCGCAGCTGCAGAAGCGCCCTCTTGGGCAGATGCTGCTGCACTGCCCAGGCTAGCCACCAGAAGCCAGAAAAACATGCTGCGCATAGTTTGGCTGTCCAATCCGTTGCAGTGTGAAGACGGTACTAGCGCGGTGCGTGGTCCAGCACCCAGATTCCGTGCGGCGATTTGCCCACCTTCACCTGGTTGACCACCTTGCGCTCGCGCGTATCAATCACACTCATCTTGCCCGCCCAGCGCGAGCTGAGGTAGATATAGCGGCCATCGGGGCTGACATCCATGCAGTCGGGGCCGCTGGGGCCGGGGTAGCGGTCCACCACCGACTGGCTCACCATATCGAGCTTGCTGATGCTGTTGGCTACCCGGTTGCTGACGAAGAGATGGCGGCCGTCACCAGTGGCACGGAACGCATGCGCGCCCTTGTCAGTCTTGATCGTATTGACCAGCTGGGGCGCTGCTGCGCTGACATCGAAGACTTGAACCCCGTCACTGCCCGTGAGCGCCACAAAAACCAGCTTGTCATCCGGGCTGCCATACAGATCGGCGGGCATTTGCCCAGTCTTGGTGCGCCACTTCAAGGTTTGCGTCGCGATGTCGATGGCCACCAGCTCGTCGCTGTCCTGCATCGTCGAATAGATGGTCGTGCTCTTGCTATCAATCCACAGATGGCTGGGCGTCTTGCCCGTGGCAATGCGTTTGACCAGTTTGGGCTCCTGCCCATCCCAGCGGTAGATATCGATGTGGTTGAGGCGGTTGGCGGCCGTCACAAACCACTTCATGTCGGGGGAAAAGCGCAGATGGTAGGGGTCAGCAATCCCCTGGATCACGCGCTGCACCTCGGCCGTCTTGGGGTCCACAAAGGTCAGCGAATCTCCGGTCGCATTGGCTACGATCACCGATTTACTGTCCGGTGTCAGGTAGAGGTGGTGCGGCTCCTTGCCTGTGGGAATGCGCTTGACCTCTTTCCAGGTCGTGGGGTCAATCACACTGATGCTCGCATCGAGAGAATTGAGCACCAGGATAGGGTTGGCGGCATGGGCCGCTGCGGATGCAAGGGCCAGCACCGCGATCAAGGAACGGGCAAAAAAGAAAGGCTTCACGAGCAATCCCCACAAGTAAGGCTGCGAGTGTAGCTGCCCGCCACAAACATCCGCGCAGCCTCAGCCTTTTCGGCGATGTAAATAATCGTGCAACTTGTGCTAAAGCCACACTTGGTGAATAACCGTCAAGGCTTGAGCAAGGCCAGCTCTTGGGCGGTGAGCCAGCGCCATTCACCCGGCTTGAGCTCTTCAGCCAAAACCAAGCCCCCAATTTGCGCCCGGTGCAGTCCCTCGACCCGGTTACCCACCGCTGCCAACATGCGCTTGACCTGGTGGTACTTGCCTTCGGTCAGGGTCAAATCCAAGGTGTTGTCACCAGTCTTCACACAGGCTGCAGCCTTGACGGGCTTGGGGTCATCATCGAGCACCACACCGGCCAACAGCTTCTCGACTTGTTGCTCGGTTACGGCATGCTTGGCAGTCACCTGGTAGCGTTTGGGTACATGCTTTTTAGGCGAGCTCATACGGTGGATGAACTGGCCATCATCGCTGAGCAGCAGCATGCCCGTGGTGTCCTGGTCAAGCCGCCCTACCGCCTGCAGACCTTGGATGGCATTCTTGTTGGGGCGTGTACGCAGCGCCAATGGCAGCAAGCTGTAAATGCTTGGATGCGCCGATGGCTTTTGCGAGCACTCAGTGCCTGCGGGCTTGTGCAGCAAGATATAGCCCAGCGCATGGTATTCCCATTCCACACCCTGCACCTTGAAACGCAGCCCCTCGGGCTCCACTTCGGCGGTCGAGTCGGTCTCCAAAACCCATGCCTGCGCCTGTGCATCCCACAACTGCACCCAACCTTGCTGCACCAAACCAGAGCAGACACGGCGAATACCAAACCCCTGCGAATACAACATATCCTGCAACTGCATCACAACCCCTTCAACGACAGATATGAGCACTGTATTGATCAAAAAGAAAAACCCCTCTACTCGGTAGAGCAGAGGGGTTGATCAGTATAAAAGCCTGACGATGACCTACTTTCACACGGGAATCCGCACTATCATCGGCGCGAAGTCGTTTCACTGTCCTGT
>NZ_JANUDY010000001.1 GCF_024809975.1 Comamonas sp. BIGb0152 | reverse complement strand
TACTAATTGCTCGTGCGGCTTGACCCTATAACTTTGATCGGCCCCCGCCTTAGATGGGGGTCCATGCGAAGAAACACTGCAACTGCAGTTATGCCAAAGACTTGAAGTGATAAAAGATGGGCACGAAAGTGTTACAATCTCATCCTTCCAAGTCGGCGCAATCAAATAAAACGCTGATAGCAACCCGCCTCAAAAGCAGGTTGCCGACTCTATGAATTCGCTTTGAAAGCAGCAATGCCCTGATCGACCGATCAGCGCAAAGCCGCCAAGAAGCAAAAAGTTATGCCTGATGACCATAGCAAGTTGGTACCACTCCTTCCCATCCCGAACAGGACAGTGAAACGACTTCGCGCCGATGATAGTGCGGATTCCCGTGTGAAAGTAGGTCATCGTCAGGCTTTTATACTGATCAACCCCTCTGCTTAACGGCAGGGGGGTTTTTCTTTTGGGGGATTGCATTCCGTGCGCGGATGGCCATTGGGCTGGATGGACCAGGCAGGCAAGCACCCTTGCCCACAGCAGGGCACCGGCATTTGGCACAATAGCCATTTGTGTTTTCAAGGAATGCCATGACCGAACAAGCCAACCTGCGCCAGGCGCAGCGCCGTCATCTGCTGCAACTGCTGGCAGTGATGGCTGGTGCGGGGCTGGCATCCCCGGCTTTTGCGCTGTCGCTATCGGATTTGACGAATGCCGATGCGAGCCAGGGTATCAAGGCGGCGCTAACGCAGGGCGCCCAGGTGGCGGTAGCCCAGCTTGGGACAAGCGGCGGCTTCTTCAACAACCCGCAGCTGCGCATTCCGCTGCCCGGCTATATGGGAGAAGCGGCCAAGATGATGCGCCGCTTTGGCCAGGGCCGCTATGTCGACGAGGTGGAGCAGGGCATCAACCGTGCGGCTGAGCTGGCCGTCCCCATGGGCAAGGATGTGCTGCTCGATGCAGTACAGCGCATGACGCTGGATGACGCCAAGCGGGTGCTGAGCGGTGGCGACCACTCCGTAACCAGCTTCTTCATGGACAAGACGCGCCAGCCTCTGGCGCAGCGGTTTTTGCCCGTGGTGACACAGGCGACCGGCCAGGTGGGTGTGGTGCAGCAGTACAACCAGCTGGTAGCCAAGGCCTCCAGCTTTGGTGTCTCTAGCGATGTGCTGGATCTGAACCAGTATGTGACGGGCAAGACCCTGGATGGTCTCTATGCCGTCATTGCCGAGCAGGAGCGTGCCATTCGCCAGAACCCGCTGGGCAGCGCCAGTGCGGCGGTGCGCAAAGTCTTTGGCAGCTTGCGCTAAACGATGGCCAAGAAATCTCCCGCTGGCAGCCAACTGCGGTGCCCCTGTGAATCCGGTGCTACCTATAGCGCCTGCTGCAGCCGCTTTGTTGCCGACTTTGATGGGACGCCGGCACCCGATGCCGAGCGCCTGATGCGCTCGCGTTACAGCGCCTTTGTGCTGGAGCAGCGCGACTACCTGCTTGCCACCTGGCATGCCTCCACCCGCCCGTCGCAGCTGGATTTTGAGCCCCAATGTCGCTGGATGGGCTTGCAGGTGAAAGCGTATAGGCCGGTAGACGACAGCCATGCCGAGGTGGAGTTTGTGGCCCGCTACAAGCTGCAGGGCCGCGCGGTGCGCCTGCATGAGCGCAGCCGCTTTGTCAAAGAGCAGGGCCGTTGGTTTTATCTGGATGGTGACCAATTCTGATCGCCATTTCCCCCTTTTCTAGGAATCGAAAATGAACCCCAATGCAGGCTTTGAGGCCATGCTGTTTGATTGCGATGGTGTGTTGGTGGACAGCGAACTGATCACCAACCGGGTGCTGTGCACCATGCTCAATGAGGCCGGCTGGGTGCTGTCGTCCGAAGACTGCTTGCAGCTGTTCATCGGCAAGATGGTGCGCAGCCAGAAGGCGCTGATTGAGGCGAATACGGGCAAGCCACTGACCGATGCCTGGATGGAAGAGTTCTATGCGCGCCGCAATGTGGCGCTGGAGCAGGATGTCAAGGCCATCGAGGGTGTCGTGGATGCCATCCAGACCCTGCATGCGCAGTTCAAGGGGCAGATCGCTTGCGCGTCGGGCGCCGACCGCAAGAAGGTCGTCATGCAGCTGCGCATTGCCGGGCTGCTGCCCTATTTTGAGGGGCGTATTTTCAGCGGTCACGAGATGCCGCGTACCAAGCCTTTTCCCGATGTCTACCTGGCGGCGGCAGCTGCGCTCGGGGCCGACCCCCGCCGTTGTCTGGTGATTGAAGACAGCGTCACCGGCACCCAGGCCGGTGTGGCAGCCGGCGCAACGGTGTGGGCCTACCACCCGCCCGGCCATGCCGTCTGCCCGCAGGCAGAGCTGGCGGCAGCGGGTGCCAGCCAGTTTTTCGAACACATGGCGGATCTGCCGCAGCGCGTAGCCAGCGCCTCCGTGGTGGCCGCCTGAGCCTGCATGATCCGCTGCTGGCCCCGAGGCGGACACTGAAGCGACAGGCCTGACGCCAGGCAGCACCTAGACTTTTCGTCTGGTTGCTACCTGGAGTAGTTATGGGGTCTGTGCAAGAGTGGGATGCAGCGTGTGACTTCATCGTTGTCGGTGCTGGCATGGCCGGCTGCATCCTGGCCAATCGCCTGAGCGAATCGGGCCGTTTCCAGGTCTGTTTGCTGGAAGCCGGCCCACCCGACCACAACCCCTATATCCATATCCCGGCGGGCTTCATCAAGGTCGGCTACGACCCCCGCTATACCTGGCCCTTCAAGACCGAGCCCCATGAGGCCACCTTGGGCCGCCAGGTGGTTGCCCAGCTGGGCCGCACCTTGGGGGGCTCCAGCGCCGTCAACGGCTTCAACTATGTACGCGGCCAGGCCCAAGACTATGACGACTGGGCGGCCCAGGGCGCACCAGGCTGGTCCTATGACGAGGTGTTGCCGTATTTCAAGCGCTCGGAGCGGCGCTTGGCGCTTTGCGATGTGAACTACCGGGGGCTGGACGGGGAGTTGCCGATTACGGATTGCGACTGGCGGCACCCGCTGTGCGATGCCTTCATTGCCGGGGCGGCCAGCTTGGGCATCCCGTCCGGAAAGGATTACAACGCGGGCAAGCAAGAGGGCGCTGGCTATTATCAGCGCTGGATTCACCAGGGCTGGCGGGTGAGCGCCGCCAAAGCCTTTTTGCGCCCGGTCAAGGGGCGGCCCAATCTGCGGGTGATACCGCGTGCCCAGGTGAGCCGAATCCTGCTGGAAGGCGCGTGTGCCGTTGGGGTGGAATACGCTGCGCATCCCGGCGCACCGGTGCAGCGGCTGCAGGCGAACCGCGAGGTGGTGGTGGCCGCCGGTGCCATCAACTCCCCCAAACTGCTGAACCTGTCTGGGCTCGGTGATGCGCAGCAGTTGCAGGACCTGGGTATTTCGGTGCTGCAGCACCTGCCCGGCGTGGGCCAGGGTTTGCAGGACCATATGATGCTGCGCTCCATAGTGCGGGTGCAGAACGCGCCGACCTTGAACACCACGGCCCGGGGTTGGCGGCTGTGGGGCCAGGTGGCACGCTGGCTGGTGAAAAAACCCAGCATTCTGGCGATCAGCCCCTCGGTGGCCTATGCCTTCTCATCCGCGCAGGCGCCTGGCGCGCGGGCCGATTTTCAGTTCCATTTTTCACCCGGCAGCTATGCCTCGGGGATTGCCGGTCAGCTCGATGCATTTCCCGGCATGACCTTGGGCTTCTACCAGCTGCGCCCGCAGAGCAAGGGCCATGTGCGCCTGGCCACCGCCCATGCCTGGGACAGCCCGTTGATCCAGCCGCACTACCTGCAGCATGAAGCCGACCAACGCCTTGTGGTGGAGGGCCTGCGCCAGGCCCGGCGCCTGCTGCACAGCCCGGCACTGGCGCCCTATGTGGCCAGCGATGAGGCACCGTCCGCCCAGCTGCAATCGGACGCGGAATTGCTGCAGTTTGCCCGGGAACGGGGGAGCACCGCCTGGCATTTCATGGGCAGCTGCCGCATGGGTGCTGCGGATGACCGCTCGTCGGTAGTAGATGCGCAGCTGCGCGTGCACGGCGTGGCGGGTCTGCGCGTGGCGGATGCCTCGGTGATGCCGGCCATGCCCTCGGGCAACACGGGTGCCCCCACGATGATGATTGCCGAGAAAGCCGCCGATCTGCTGCTGGCCGAGCACCGGAACTAAGGGGTTGTAGTTACGAACTCTTACCTAGGCGAAAGCCAGAAGAGCGTTTGCGGCATCCGCCGCTATATTGAAGAAGACAAGGGCCCCGTGCGTGCGGTTGGGGCTGACCAAGAAGATTTTGACAACAAAGCAAGGAGACAAACATGAACAAGCTCGTCTATCGTTTGACGAAGGCTGCGGCACTGGTGGCCAGCACTTTGGCGTTTTCGGCACAGGCCCAGGACATCAAGATCGGCTACACCGCCGACCAATCGGCCAGCGGCGTGGCCGAGCTGGGTATCTCGGGGCGCTGGGGTTTTGAAGCCGCTATTGAAGACATCAATAAAGCCGGCGGCATCATGGGCCGCAAACTGGTCGGCGTGGTGCGCGATGACCAGGGCACACCCCCCAAGGCCATCCAGACCGTGCAAGAGCTGATCGACAGCGAAAAGGTCAGCGGCATCGTGGGCCCGGCCAACTCCGGCAATGCGCTGGCCTGGCTGCATATTCCGCAGCAAAAGAAGATTCCAGTGATCGTGCCCATTGGCACTGCCACCGAGATCACCACCCGCTACGCCAAAGAGTCCCAGAACTACCTCTACCGCATTTCGATGGTGGACCGCGAGCAGGTGGCCTTGCTCGGTGCCTATGCCGTCAAGGCCTCCAAGGACAAGAAGATCGCCATCCTGGCCGATTCCACCGGCTACGGCCAGGGCGGCATCAAGGATGCGACCGAGATTCTGGCGCTGCACGGCGTCAAACCGGTGGCGGTCGAGAAGTACGGCCCCAAAGACACCGACATGACCTCGCAGCTCAACAAGATCAAGGCGGCAGGGGCTGACACCGTGATCATCTACGGCATTGCCGATGGCGCCGCCCAGGTGCTGCGCAGCATGGAGAAGATCAACTACATGCCCACCACCCTGGGCACCTGGGGCAACCTCAGCTCCTTGCTGCCCAAGATGGCAGGCACCAAGCTGGCCGAGCACCTGATCATGGCGGCCTCCACAACAGAAGACACCTCCGCCAAGACCAAGGCCCTGGGCCAGCGCGTGCGCGTCAACTTCCCGACCCTGACCACCTTCCCCTGCGCGGCCCAGGCCTATGACTCGGTGATGCTGCTGGCTGCTGCGATGAAGCAGGCCAACAGCACCGATGGCGAGAAGGTTGCCGCTGCGCTGGAGAACCTGAACAGCACCGAAGGCGTCATCAAAACCTACGACAAGCCCTTCAGCAAGACCAACCACGAAGGCCTGAGCGTGAGCGACTTCTACCTCGCTCGCTGGAAGGGCAGCGACGTGGTGCGCTTTGAAGACAGCGTCTACAAATCGCTGACGCCAGCGGATCTGAAGAAGTAAGGCATCGACTCGTCAGGCCTGCGCCAGCCCATGCGGCGCGCAGGCCTGGTTTTTTTAGCGGCAATGTGTCTGGGGTGCGTATGCTGGATTCGATACTGCAGGCGGTCTTTAGCGGGCTGGCCTTGGGAAGTATTTATGCCTTGGTGGCGGTGGGGTTCAACATCACCTTCAACACCACCAAGACCTTGAATTTTGGCCAGGGCGAGTTCCTGGTCGCCGGAGCTTTTGTGGCGGTATCGGTGCTGTTGCTGCTGGCCGGCAAAAACGTCACCGACAGCCTGGTGCCCGCCGATGTGAGCCTGTGGCGCTATGTGCTCAGCCTCGTGGGCACCATGGCCGTGTTGGCCGTCCTCGGCCTGCTGCTGTATTACGCCGCCGTGCGGCCTTTTGTGGGGCGCGGCGGCATGGCCTGGGTGATGAGCACCATCGGCTTTGGCATCATCATCCAGAACACGGCCTTGGCCATCTGGGGCCCTGCGCCGCTGGTCATGCCCTCGCCGCTGGGTAGCGAGGTGCTGCGCATCGGCAATGCCGGTGTGTTGCCACAAGAAGTGCTGGTGCTGGTCTGCAGCGTGGCCGTGCTGTTGGCGCTCGATTATGTGATGCGCCACACCCGCATCGGCAAGGCCGTGCGTGCCGTCGCGCAAAGCGGCAGTGCCGCCACCTTGATGGGCATCAATGTGACAGCCATCGTCGTGCTGGCCTTTGTCATCAGCTCCAGCCTGGCAGGCCTGGCCGGTTTGCTGATTGCGCCCATCACCACCGCATCGGTCTTCATGGGCATGAGCCTGGCGCTCAAGGCGTTCTCGTCGGCCATCCTGGGTGGCTTGACCAGCCCGCGCGGCTGTATGCTGGGCGGCTTTGTGCTGGGCCTGATTGAGGCCTTGGTCGGCCTGTGGCAGGCGGAGATGCGCGAGATCAGCATCTTCTTGCTGATCATCGTGGTGCTGGTGGTGCGGCCTCAGGGCCTGCTGGGCCAGAAGATCGTGGAGAAAGTCTGATGAACAGCGAGATCAAGCACTACGGCTGGCTGGCCCTGGTGGCTGCGCTGGTGGCCACCATCCCGCTGATGACCAGCAATGACTTCTACTTGCGCATCGTCTTTCTGATCGGGGTGAACTACATCGCCGCCTCGGGGCTGAATGTACTGGTGAACTACACCGGCCAGAAATCACTGGGCCATGCCGGCCTGTTTGCCGTGGGCGCCTACGCCGTGGCCCTGCTCACCACCCGCTGGGGCTGGAACCCCTGGGCCGCCTTTGCGATGGCTGGTGTGCTGGCCGGGCTGTTCGGTGTGGTGATTGCGCTGCCGGCGCTGCGGGTCAAGGGCCCGGCCCTGGCCATGGTCACCATCGGCTTTGGCATCGTCGTTGAAAAGGTGGTTTCGGAGTGGCAGGACGTGTTTGCCGGCCAGCAGGGCATCTACGGCGTGGTGCCTTTGAAGCTCGGCGACCAGATGTTTGCCTCTTCGCACTGGGTCTGGTTTGTGCTGGCCTTGTGCGTGGTGTTGCATATCATGTTCCGCCACCTGCTGGCGGGGCGCTTTGGCCGCGCCTTCATGGCCGTCAACACCGCCGAGGTGGCGGCCGAGAGCGTCGGCGTCAGCGTCTACAAGTTCAAGGTGCTGGCCTTTGTCATCAGCGCCTTTACCTGCGGCATTGCCGGCGCGCTGATCACGCAGCAGAACCAGTACATCAACTCCGACTTCATCACCTTCAACCTGTCGGTGTTCTTTCTGCTGGTGGTGCTGTTTGGCGGCAATTCCGTCTACGGGCCGCTGCTGGGTGCGGTGGTGCTGACCCTGCTCGATTCGCTGCTGTCGCGTTGGCCGGGTGTCCAGCATTTCACCTATGGTGCGCTGCTGCTGTTTGCGCTGTACGCCATGCCCAATGGCCTGGCGGGCACCTTGCGCAGCCTGGCGCGCAAATACGCACCGGGCCTGCTGCCCACGCCGCAGCTGCCGCAGGATCTGCCGGCCTGGCAGCTCAAGTCGGCCGCGCCGCTGGCCAGTTCGGGTACTGAGGGGTTGCTGGACGGTCGCGGTATCTACAAGGCCTATGGCGGGGTGGTGCCGACCAATGAGGTGGACCTGTGCATCAAGCCCGGCCATGTGCATTCGCTGATCGGGCCCAATGGCGCGGGCAAGACGACCTTGCTCAATATCCTGTCGGGCATTGTGGTGCCCGAGCGCGGCTCGATCCAGTTTGCGGGGCAGAGCATTGTCGGCGTGTCGCCCAACCGGATCGCCCGCATGGGCCTGGGCCGTACCTTCCAGAACCTGCGCCTCTTCAGCGACATGACGGTGCTCGACAACGTCAAGGTCGGCTTGCACGCGCACATCCAGGCCGGGTTCTTTGCCAGCCTGATAGGGGTGGGCAAGGCCCGGCGCGCCGAGCTGGCTGCGCGTGACGAGGCCTTGCAGATCCTCGACCGCCTGCAGCTGCGCGACAAGGCGCTGCACACTGCCGGCAGCCTGCCCTATGGCCTGCAGCGCCGGCTGGAGCTGGCGCGCGCGCTGGCCACCCACCCGCGCCTGCTGCTGCTCGATGAGCCGGCCGCCGGCCTTAACCCGCAGGAGACGCAGGAGCTGATCCAGGTGATTGCACGCATCCGCGATCTGGGCATCACCGTGCTGCTGATCGAGCACCACATGGACCTGGTGATGGCCGTGTCCGACCACGTCATCGTGCTCGACTACGGCCAGAAGATTGCAGAGGGCACGCCCCAGCAGGTGCAAAGCAACCCGCGCGTGATTGCCGCCTACCTGGGCAGCGACGATGAAACCGAGGACAACGCGATGAACGGAGGCACCCATGCCTGAGCAAACACCATTGCTGCGTGTCGAGGCGCTGGAGCTGCACTACGGTGCCGTCCAGGCGCTCAAAGGGGTGTCGCTGCAGGTGCATGCCGGTGAGGTGGTCACCATCATCGGTGGCAATGGCGCGGGCAAGAGCACCTTGATGAAGGCCATCTCGGGCCTGGAGCCCACAGCGGCCGGCCGCATCGAGTTTCTGGGCCAGGACATCACCCGCATGCCCGGCCACCTGCGTGTGCCCTTTGGCATTGCCCAGTCGCCCGAGGGCCGCCAGGTATTTGCCGACCAGAGCGTGCATGACAACCTGCTGCTGGGCGCCTACCACCGCAAGGATGGCGCCGCCGCGATTGCCGCTGATGTGGAGCAGCAGTTCAACACCTTCCCCCGGCTGCGTGAGCGCCGCGCGCAGATGGCCGGCACCATGTCGGGTGGCGAGCAGCAGATGCTGGCGATTGCGCGCGCGCTGATGTCCCGGCCCAAGCTGCTGCTGCTCGACGAGCCCTCGCTGGGTCTGGCGCCACTGATCGTCAAGGAGATCTTTGCGATCGTGCGCCAGCTCAAGGCGCAGGGCGTCACCATCTTGCTGGTCGAGCAGATGGCCAACCAGGCGCTGGCGGTGGCGGACCGCGCCTATGTGCTGGAGACGGGGCACTTTACCCTGCAGGGCGCCGCCGCTGATCTGCGGCGTGACCCCAAGGTGCGTGCCGCGTATCTGGGAGCCCATGCATGAGCGGGCAGGCCGCCGACAGCTTTGACTATGTGGTGGTGGGCAGCGGTGCAGCAGGCGCCATCGTCGCCGCCCGCTTGGGCGAGGACCCTGCGCTGCGCATCTGCGTGCTCGAAGCCGGCCCGCCCGACCACCGGCCCTACCTCAAGCTGCCGGCCGGTTTTATCAAGGTCATCTTCAACCCGGCGGTGGCCTGGCAGTTCAGCGCCGAGCCGACGGAGCGCACGGGCGGGCGGCGCATTCCGCTGCCCCAGGGCAAGACCTTGGGTGGCTCCACCTCCATCAACGGCCTGGTCTACAACCGGGGCCAGCGCGAGGATTTTGACGGCTGGGCGGCGCAGGGCAATGCCGGCTGGTCCTACGACGAGGTGCTGCCGTTTTTCCAGCGCAGCGAGCATTTTGTCGATGGCGGTGACCCGGCCCTGCGCGGCCACAACGGGCCGCTGAAGGTCAGCCTGCCGCACTGGCCGCATCCGATTTGCGAGGCCTTCCTGGAAGGTGCCGCCGAGCAGGGCCTGGCGCGCAACCCGGACTACAACGGCGCCTACCAGCAAGGTGTGGGCTATTTCCAGCGCAGCATCCACAACGGCTGGCGCATGAGCACGGCGGGCTGCTTTCTGCGCCCAGCGATGCGGCGCGGCAATCTGGATGTGCGGACCAACGCGCAGGCGCTGCGCATTCTGATTGAGGGCGGCCGTGCCTGCGGGGTGGAATACCTGCAGGGCGGCGTGCGGCGCCAGGTGATGGCGCGGCGCGAGGTGATCGTCTGCGCCGGTGCCATCAACAGCCCCAAGCTGCTGCAGCTATCCGGCATTGGCGATGGCGAGCGCCTGCGCGCGCTGGGCATTGCCACCCAGGTGCACCTGCCCGGTGTGGGTCAGCACCTCAAGGACCATTTCTCGGTGCGGCTGGTCGCCTCGGTCAAGAATGCCACCACCATCAACGAGCTGGCGCGTGTGCCACGCCTCTGGGGCCAGGCCTGGCAGTGGCTGCGCGGCAAGCCCAATATTCTGCAGCTCAGCCCCTCGGTGGTGCACTGGTTCGCGGCCTCGCAGCCGGGGCTGGAGCGGCCCGATCTGCAAGGCGTGTTCTCCCCGGCCAGCTACCGCGAAGGCTATGTGGGCCAGCTCGATGTGTTTCCGGGCATGACCTGCGGCGTCTGGCAGCACCGGCCGCAGAGCATGGGCACGGTGCAACTGGCCTCCAGCGATCCGCTGGCCGATCCGGTGGTTCAGCCGCGCTATCTGGAAGAAGAAGGCGACCGCCAAACCCTGATCCGCGGCGTGCGCCAGGCCCGGGCCTTGCTGCAGAGCCAGGCGCTGGCACCGTTCCGGGTGGACGAGGTGATGCCTGGGCCGCAGGTGCAGTCCGATGACGAGATCCTGGACTTTATCTACCGCTACGGTGTGTCGTCCTACCACCTGAACGGCACGGCGCGCATGGGTCCCCGGCCCGAGGCAGGTGCCGTCGTCGATGCCCAGCTGCGCGTGCATGGGCTGCAGGGCCTGCGGGTGATCGATGCCTCGGTGATGCCCGAGATCACCTCGGCCAATACCTGTGCGGCCACGATGATGATTGGCGAGAAGGGCGCGGATCTGCTGCGCCGCGCGGGCTAGACGCTCAGACTGCCCGCAGCGCAGCGGGCCCAGCGCGATCAGCGCTTTTTGTGCGCCCGCATGTCCAGCACCTGGGGCAGGCTGCGCACATCCTGGCCAGCGGCCAAAATCCGGTGCTTCTGGATTTTCTGGGTGCCCGTGGTGGGGATCTCGTCGGTGAACCACCACCAGCCTGGCACCTTGTAATAGGCCATCTCCTGCTGGCAGAACGCAAACAGCTCCTGGCAAATGGCGGTGCCGGGCTCCACGCCCTCGCTCAGCACAATGCTGGCCAGCACCTCTTCTTCGCGGATGTCATCGGGCGCGGCCAGCACCGCTACCTGGTGCACCTTGGGGTGGGACAGCAGCACGGCCTCCACCTCGGCAGCGGCAATGTTCTCGCCCGAGCGGCGGATGATGTTCTTGCGCCGGTCCATAAAGTGCAGCAGGCCATCGGCATCCTGCAGCACCACATCCCCGGTGTGGAACCAGCCGCCTTCCCAGGCCTTGGCGGTGGCCTCGGGGTTGTCCAGGTACTCGCTGAAAAAATGCTTGCGCGGGGTCTCGGCCGAGTAGCGCACCAGCATCTCGCCGGGGGTGCCGGGCGGCACCGGCTGGCCGCTCTCGTCGGCCACCCGCACCTCCAGCCCCGGCGCACCACGGCCAAACGAACGTGTGCCCACCTGGCGGTCGTCGCCATGGTCGGAGATAGTGCGCACCACCTCGGTCATGCCCCACAGCTCGATCAGCGGAAAGCCAAAGCGCTGCTCGAAGGCGGCATGCAGCTGCGGCTCCACCCCCGCGCCATAGCCAAAGCGCACACAGTGCTGCTTTTCCCAGTCAGATGGGGGCTGCTTGAGCAAGAGCGGAATGATCACCCCCAGGTAGTGGACGATGGTGGCACGGCTGCTGGCCACCTCATCCCACCAGCGGCTGGGCTGAAAGCGGTCGGTCTGGATCTGGCAGCCGCCGCTCAGCAGCATGCAGTAGAACGACAGGATCGAGGCGTTGACGTGGAACAGCGGCAGCGGGTTGAACAGGCGCTCGCGGCCTTCCTGGATCGACACATGGCCGGGGTGGGACGCATACCATTTGCCAGCGGCCAGCTCATAGGCATGCGACAGCACACAGCCCTTGGGCTGGCCGGTGGTGCCCGAGGTGTAGAGGATGCTCGCGGGCGTGTCGGCGCTCAGGCTGCCCGAGGGATGCGTGCGGGCGGGCGGCAGCACAATCGCACTGCCATCTTGCGGATCGCTGCAGACCAGGGCTGGTTGGTTGCGCGTGTCCTGCAAGCACTGCTGCAGCGCCTCCAGCCGCTCGGGCAGGCAGATGACCAGGTCCAGCTGGGCATGGTCGATCAGGTAGTTCAGCTCGCGGCGCTTGTAGTCGGGGTTGATGGGCACGCAGCAGATGCCCAGGCTGTTCATCGCCAGCTTGTGCCACAGGTGCTCGGGCCGGCTTTCCAGAAACAGCCCCACGCGGTGGCCCACGCCATAGCCGGCTGCCTGGTAGCAGGCCTGCAGCTTTGCAATATGGGCACCGGCTTGTGCGTAGCTGAACTCGCGGCCCTCGGGCAGGTAGCTGCGTTTGGGGTTGGCCGGCACCGCCAGCAGACTGTGCTCGGGGTAGCGCGCAATGGCAGCCTGCAGTGCCTGGCCAATGGTGGTGTGGTCGGTGATGGCGATCATGTCGGTGGGCTTCAAGGCAGGTTCAGGGCCGGATCAAGGGCGACGGAATGGGGTCGATCTGCTGGTCCAGCGCGGCCTGCTTTTCAACCTCCAGGCTGCGCAAAAAGGCGGCGCGCTGCTGCAGGCTCATCCAGTAGTGCTGGGTGGCGGGCCCCCACTGGGATGACATGCCCAGGTAGTCCGACAGCATCAAGGCATAGCCCACGGCCACATCGGCGGCGGTGAAGCGGCCTGCACAGAGATAGGGCTGGTCGGCCGGCAGGGCCTGGGCAGCGGTCTCCACTGCGCGCAGCCGGCCCAGAAACCAGCGCTCATAGTCCTCGGCCACCTGCGGCTGGCGCCGCACGGCGGGCTCGAAGAACTGGTAGCGCAGCACCAAGGTCTGGGGAAAGGTGAGGGTGGCGTCCGACATGTACAGCCAGTTCAGGTAGCTGCCATAGGCGGGGTCGCTGGGCGCCACATCCAGGCGCTGGGCGGGGTCATGGCTGGCCAAGTACTGGCAGATGGCGGCGGACTCGGTCATGCGCGTGTCGCCATCGATCAGCAAGGGCACGGTGCCCAGCGGGTTGAGTGCCAGGTAGTGCTTGGCCAGCGCGCGGGGCGGAAAGGGCAGCATCTGCAGCCGGTAGGGCAGGCCCAGTTCTTCCAGCATCCATAGCGCGCGGAACGAGCGCGCGCTCACACAGTGGTACAGCTCGATCACGGCAAGTCTCCATCCGATGTTGTGCCGCCATCTTGGCACGAATGGAGCCGTGTGGCTGCTCTGCAGGTGTCAGCCAGGTTGCAAATCGGGCCGGTGTCAGGCCGCTACCGGGCGCGCATCAGGTGGGCGGGCGGGTGCTCTTGCGGTATTCGGCCGGGGACATGCCCATCCAGGTGCGAAAGGCCCGGATAAAGCTCTTGTCGTTGCTAAAGCCAGCCAGCTGCGCGATCTGCTTGATGGGCCGGTTGCTGCGGTGGAGCAGGGTCAGCGAGCGTTCGCGCCGCACCTCGTCCTTCAAGGCCTGCAGGGATGCGCCCTCGTCCTTGAGCTGGCGGTGCAAGGTGCGCAGCGACAGGTGCAGCTTGGCGGACAGGCTGTCGGCGCTGTGCATGGCCGATGGGTCGGCGGCCAGCAGCTGGCGCACGCGCTGCACCATCAGCCGGTCGCGCCGGTAGGGGCGCACGGTCAGCGGCAGCGCGCGCTGCAGCATGCGCTGCAAGGCCGCCTCATCGCGGGCAATCGGCAAGGCCAGGTAGCGCGCATCAAACTGCATGCGCGTGACCGGCGCGCCAAACTGCACATCGCCGGGGAAGAGCAGTGCATACACATCGGCATGGGCCGGTGCTTCAAACGGAAAGCTCACCTTGAACAGCGGCAGCGACGAATCGACAAACCAGCTCGACAGCCCATGCATATTGCGCAGCATGGACACGAGGCAAAACTCGCGCAGCTCGCCCAGGCCGGTGTGTTCGATGATCTCGACCGTGGCCGTCTCGCCCTGCACCTGCAGGCTGAGCGCCAGGTCATCGGTGAGCAGGCCGTGGTGGCGGCACCAGCGCTTGAGCGCCACCCCGAGGTTGGGGCTGGTGAGCGAGGCGCGGGCCAGCATGCCGTAGCTGCCCCAGGGCAGACGCCGGCTGAACCAGCCCAGGGCCTCGTCGTCCAGCTCCTGCATCGCCGCATCGGAGAGGGTTTCAAACTGCAGCGCGGTGATGCCAGTGCCGTCTTTCTCGACCGCCAAGGGATCGATTTGCGCCAATTGCAGGGCCCGGTCCGCACTCAGCCCCCGGTGCTGGTACGCGCGGGCAATAGCCCGGACAAAGGCCATGGGCGTAACGGCGGGGTGGTGCACGACGGCAGAAGAGGGCAGGGGTTTGGGCATGGAGGGTGGGGGTTAAAAAGCGCCAAGCATGGCCATTGTACTGGCGACATTTGCAACCATCCTGCCATCATTTGCGCGGCACGCTCGCGTATCCTGAATGCCAAGGAATACGCCGCCCACCAGGCTGCTGGCGCGGCGGACAGGAGACACCATGAGCGAGACACGATTGACCAGCAGCTACGCAAGGGGCGCCACCGAGCCCCGTCTGCTGAACAAGACCATCGGCCAGCAACTGCGCGAGACGGCGGCCCGCTTTGGCGCGCGCGATGCGCTCATCAGCCGCCACCAGGGCCTGCGCCTGAGCTACCAGCAACTGCTGGAGCAATCGCAGCAACTGGCCAGCGCCTTGCTGCGCGCCGGCATCGCCAAGGGCGACCGGGTGGGGATCTGGTCGCACAACAATGTGGAATGGGTGCTGCTGCAACTGGCCACCGCCCATGTGGGCATCATCCTGGTTAACATCAACCCCGCCTACCGCACGTCCGAGCTGGCCTATGCGCTGAACAAGGTGCAGTGCAAGGCGCTGTTTGTGATGGAGCGCTTCAAGACCAGCGACTACCTGGGCATGGTGCGCGCGCTGGCGCCTGAGCTGGAAACCCAGCGCAGCGATGCCTTGCAGATCGAGGCCTTGCCCGATCTGCGCCTGGTGGTCTGGATCGATGTCGCAGGCCAGGGCCAGGAGCAACCGGGCATGCAGCGCTTCTCGCGCTTTATCGCCAGCGGTGAGGCCGCCGACCCGCAGGTCGCGCAGATTGGCGCCACCTTGACGCCTTACGACCCTATCAATATCCAGTTCACCAGCGGCACCACCGGCTTCCCCAAGGGTGCCACCTTGACCCACCGCAATATCGTCAACAACGGCTATTTCATTGGCGAGGCGATGCAGCTCTCGGAAGAAGACCGGCTCTGCATCCCCGTGCCGCTCTACCACTGCTTTGGCATGGTGCTGGGCAATATGGCCTGCATGACGCATGGCGCGGCCATGGTCTACCCGAACGATGGCTTTGATGCGCTGACGGTGCTGGAGACCGTGCAAGCCGAGCGCTGCACCGGCCTGCATGGCGTGCCCACGATGTTTATCGCCGAGCTGGACCACCCGCGTTTTGCCGAGTTCGACCTGTCGAGCCTGCGCACCGGCATCATGGCCGGCTCGCCTTGCCCGATCGAGGTGATGAAGCGCGTCGTCAGCCAGATGCACCTGTCCCAGATCACCATTGCCTACGGCATGACCGAGACCAGCCCGGTCAGCTGCCAAAGCTCGACCGACACGCCGCTGGACAAGCGCGTGTCCACGGTGGGCAAGGTGCATCCGCACCTGGAGGTCAAGATCGTCAGCCCCGAGACCGGCGAGACCGTGGCGCCCGGCCAATCGGGCGAGCTGTGTACGCGTGGCTACTCCGTCATGCATGGCTACTGGGGCGACGAGGCCAAGACGCGCGAGGCCATCGATGGCGATGGCTGGATGCATACCGGCGACCTGGCCACCATGGATACCGAAGGCTATGTGAACATCGTCGGCCGCATCAAGGACATGGTGATCCGGGGCGGCGAGAACATCTACCCGCGCGAGATCGAGGAGTTCCTCTACACCCACCCGCAGGTGCAGGATGTGCAGGTGGTGGGCGTGCCCGACAGCCGCTTTGGCGAGGAGCTCTGCGCCTGGGTCATCGTCAAGGCCGGCCAAAGCCTGGATGCCGAGGCGCTGCGCAGCTATTGCAAGGGCCGGGTGGCCCATTACAAGGTGCCGCGCTATATCGAGTTTGTCGAGGCCTTCCCGATGACCGTGACCGGCAAGATCCAGAAGTTCAAGATCCGCGAGGCGATGATTGCGTCGCTGAAGCTGGATGTGGACCAAACGGCCTGACACCGGCAGAGCGCCGCCATGCAGCACCCGCCCCCCGCATCAATGCCCTTCGAGCTTGGCAGCTTGCTTGGCGGCGGCGCGGCGGGCCACTTCCAGGCGCTTGCGCAGGGTGATCTCGCTCAGGTCCAGCTCTTGCACCAGGCTGCGCAGCGATTCGTCGTTGATGCGGTTGTTGTGCCGCTCGGCGTAGATGGTGTGGCGCTCGACCTTGATGCAGTTGAGCCGCATCTCCAGCTCGGCCACATAGCGCAGGCGCCTCTCTTGCACAGCGTCCGGCGTGGCCAGGTCCTGCATCTCGGCCGATTCGGGGGTGCGCTCCTCGTCCAGAAGGTCGATACGGCTGCGGTACTCGCGCGCAATGCGGCCTTCGATTTCATGCTGCTGGGCCTGCCATTCAGTGGGCTGCTGGGCGGCGTCCTCGTCGCTCATCGCCAGGCTGTTGATGGCAGCGCGGCAGGCCGCAATGCGCGCCTGGCGCTCTTCGCGCACCGATTCGGGCTCGCTCACCGCTTGCACGCGGCGCAGCACCAGCGGCAGACCGATGCTGCCAATCACCAGGGTGAACAAAATGGTGCCGGTGGCCAGAAAGATCAGCATGTCGCGTGCCGGAAACGGCTGGCCGTTGTTCAAGAGCAGCGGCACGGACAGCGCACCGGCCAAGGTGACGGCGCCGCGTATGCCCGCCAGGGTGGTGGCCAGATTCAGCCAGAGGTCGGGCTTTTTGACCAGCTTGCCGGCCTGGTGGGCCTTGTGCAGGCTGCGGCTCACGCCCAGCATCAACCAGATCCAGCGCAGCGCCAGCAGTGCGATCGAGATGATGGCGACATAGCCCACCAGAATCCACCAGTCATGGCCGGCATCGCGCAGGGTCACGCCGATGATCGAGGGCAGCTGCAGGCCGAGCAGCAAAAAGATTGCGCCGTTGAAGGCCGATTCGACCATGGCCCAGGTGCCAGCGGTCTGCATGCGCTCGGAGATGTAGTCGGCGCGGTTCAGATCGCCAAAATTGGTGGCCACACCCGCAGCCACGGCGGCCAGAATGCCGGAGACACCAAATTTTTCACCCAGCAGGTAGGCGGCAAAGGGCAGCAGCACCAGCAGCAACACCATCTGCGTGGCGGCCACATCGCCCAGGCGGCGGGTGACGGTATCGCGCAGGTAGCTAAAACCCCAGCCCACCGCAGCGCCCACGGCCAGGCCGCCCAGTGCAATCCACAAAAACTCCTGGGTGACCTCGGTCCAGGAGAACAGGCCGGTCAAGGTGGCGGCGATGGCAAATTTCAGCGCCACCAGGCCCGAGGCATCATTGAGCAGCGATTCGCCTTCGAGCACATGCATGGTGTGTGCCGGCATGCCCAGGTTGCGCGTGATGGCCGAGACGGCCACCGCATCGGTGGGCGATATCACGGCGGCCAGCGCAAAGGCCACGGTCAGCGGGATCTCCGGAATCATCCAGTGGATCAGGTAGCCCATGCCGATCACGGTGAACAGCACCAGGCCAAAGGCCAGCCGCAAAATGGGGCGGTACAGCGCAAAGAACTCGCGCTTGGGAATGCGCCAACCGTCGGCAAACAGCAAGGGCGGAATGAACAGCAGCATGAACAGGCCGGGGTCGAAATCGATATGCAGGCCTTTTTGCGGCCAGGACAGCGCAGCGCCCAGCATGATCTGGATCAGCGGCAGCGGTATGGCCCGGATGTAGCGCGCAATGATGCCGGTGACGGCACCGATCATCAGGACGAGCAGGACGGTTTCAACAGTGTGCATGGTGCGGATTCGTGTAGCAGCAGACTATTTTTAAAGAAAACGCGTTTCTGAACGGAACGCTAGAACATTGAAGAGGACAAGCATGAGCAAACTCGCAACCCAGCTGAATGCCCGGTCGGCAGATTTTCAGACCAATGCGCAAGCCATGCGCAGCATTGTGGAGGACCTGCGGGCCCAGTCCGCCAAGGTGGCGCAGGGCGGCGGTGAAGCCGCACGCGCCAAGCACCTGGGCCGTGGCAAGCTGCTGCCGCGTGACCGCGTGCAGATGCTGCTGGACCCGGGCACGCCCTTTTTGGAGCTGGCGCCACTGGCCGCGCTGAACATGTACAACAACGATGCGCCCGGCGCGGGCCTGATCGCCGGCGTGGGCCGCGTCAGTGGGGTGGACTGCATGATCGTCTGCAATGATGCCACGGTCAAAGGCGGCACCTACTACCCGATGACGGTCAAAAAGCATTTGCGCGCCCAAGAGGTGGCTGCGCAAAACCGCCTGCCCTGCATCTACCTGGTCGACTCGGGCGGCGCCAACCTGCCAAATCAAGACGAGGTCTTCCCCGACCGCGAGCACTTTGGCCGCATCTTCTATAACCAGGCCAATATGTCCGCCCAGGGCATTGCCCAGATCGCCGTGGTCATGGGCTCCTGCACCGCCGGCGGCGCCTATGTGCCGGCGATGAGCGACGAGTCCATCATCGTGAAGAACCAGGGCACGATCTTTTTGGGCGGCCCACCGCTGGTCAAAGCCGCTACGGGCGAAGTGGTGAGCGCTGAAGACCTGGGCGGTGGCGATGTGCACACGCGCCTGTCGGGCGTGGCCGACCACCTGGCCGACAACGACACCCATGCACTGGCGCTGGCCCGCAAGGCCGTCAGCCACCTGAACAAGGCCAAGCAGCCCAACCCGGCGGACAAGGCACCGCAGGCACCGGCCTACCCGACTGAAGAGCTGTATGGCGTGATCCCGGTCGATACCCGCAAGCCTTTTGATGTGCGCGAGATCATCGCCCGCATTGTCGATGGCAGCGATTTTGACGAGTTCAAAGCCCGCTTTGGCGCCACCCTGGTCTGCGGCTTTGCCCGGGTCGAGGGCATGGAGGTGGGCATCATCGCCAACAACGGCATTTTGTTCAGCGAATCGGCCGTCAAGGGCGCGCACTTTATCGAGCTGTGCTGCCAGCGCAAGATTCCGCTGCTGTTCCTGCAGAACATCACTGGCTTCATGGTCGGCCGCAAGTACGAGAACGAGGGCATTGCCCGCCATGGCGCCAAGCTGGTGACGGCGGTGGCCACGGCCAGCGTGCCCAAGTTCACCATCATCATCGGCGGCAGCTTTGGCGCCGGCAACTATGGCATGTGTGGCCGGGCCTACAGCCCGCGCTTTTTGTGGATGTGGCCGAATGCGCGCATCAGCGTCATGGGCGGCGAGCAGGCGGCCAGCGTGCTGGCTACCGTGAAGCGCGATGGCATCGAAGGCCGGGGCGGTGCCTGGACGGCGGAGGAGGAAGAGGCCTTCAAGGCCCCCATCCGCCAGCAGTACGAGGACCAGGGCCATCCCTACTACGCCTCGGCCCGGCTGTGGGATGACGGTGTCATCGACCCCGCCGACACCCGCCGCGTGCTGGCGCTGGGCCTGGCGGCCACGCGCAATGCGCCGATTGAGGACACCAAGTTTGGCGTCTTCCGCATGTAAGGCTCTGAGACAGAGAGGACACCATGAAAAGCACATTTCTGACCGTTGAAGCCGCCGGCCCGGTGGCCACCATCACCCTGACCCAGCCCGATGTGCGCAATGCCTTCAGCGACGAGGTGATTGCCGACATCACCCGGGCCTTTACCTGGGTGGGCGAGCAGGCCCAGGTTCGCGCCGTGGTGCTGGCCGCCGAGGGCCCGGCCTTTTGCGCCGGCGCCAACCTGAACTGGATGCGCGCCATGGCCGATTACAGCCGTGACGAGAACCTGGTCGATGCTGGCAAGCTTGCCGAGATGCTGCGCGTGATCTACACCTGCCCCAAACCCACGATTGCGCGGGTGCAAGGCGATGTCTACGCCGGTGGCATGGGCCTGGTGGCTTGCTGCGACATGGCGGTGGCGGCCAGCCACGCCGGTTTTTGCCTGAGCGAGGTGAAGATCGGCCTGATCCCGGCCACCATCAGCCCCTATGTGATCCGTGCCATGGGCGCACGTGCCGCGCACCGCTACTTTCTGACCGGCGAGCGCTTTGACGCCGCCGAAGCGCTGCGCAGCGGCTTTGTGCACCAGGTGGTGGAGGCCGAGGCACTGGACAGCGCTGTGGACGGTCTGCTCAAGCACCTGCTGAGCGCCAGCCCGGCAGCGGTGCAGGCCTGCAAAAAGCTGGTGATCGATGTCGCTGGCCGCGAGGTGGATGCCGCATTGATTGCCGAGACGGTGGCCGGCATTGCCGACATCCGCTCCAGCGCCGAAGGCAAGGAAGGCGTGCAGGCATTCTTGAACAAACGCAAACCCAGCTGGCTGGGAGGCTAAGGGCTCCAAAAAACGGCTTTGGATGGCAGACAGCAAGCAGGCATTGGCGCTATAAACAGCGCGTTTGCTGACTGGCACTGAGGAGCACCACCATGGATATCTGGAACACCATCGTCACCTGGCTGCACGGCATCGGCCTGCATCTGGACAAGGACACCGCCCAAACGGTGGGGCAGGCGGCCGACCAGGTCGGCCAGGCGGCAGGCCAAGTGGGCCAGGCCATGGCGCAGTGGGACTGGGGCCAGCTGATGGCCCTGGCTGCGGCGCTGGGCTGGGCCAGTGGCTTTCGGCTCTACGCGGTGGTGTTTGTGACGGGCATGCTGGGCGCGACGGACGTGCTGCAACTGCCCGGTGGGCTGACGGTGCTGCAGCAGCCGGTGATCCTGTTCATCAGCGGTGCGCTGCTGTTTGTCGAGTTCTTTGCCGACAAGATTCCCGGTGTGGATTCGGCCTGGGATGTGGTGCAAAGCGTGGTGCGAGTGCCCGCAGGCGCGGCCTTGGCGGCCAGCGTATTTGGCACCGACAACGCGACGATGGCCACCGCCGCTGCGCTGATGGGCGGCACCTTGGCGCTGAGCAGCCAGGTGGCCAAGACCACCACGCGCGCGGCGATCAACACCAGCCCGGAGCCGTTCTCCAACTGGGGCGCGAGCCTGCTGGAGGATGGGGTCTCGATCGGTGCGGTGTGGCTGGCGATCAACCACCCGCTGGTGTTTGCGGTGGCGTTGGCCGTGGTGCTGGTGTTGATGTGGGTGCTGACCTGGACCTTGTGGAAGTTTTTGCGGGCCGTAGTGCGCCGGATTCGCCGGTGGCTGGGCCATGAAGAGCCGGTGGCCCTGGCCGCCACGGGCGCGGATAACCAACGATATTGACCGAGGGCTTGCGAAGGCGGGCTGGGGTCAGGAAAAAGACTGAGGAGATTGTTCTATGTTCTCGAAAATTTTGATCGCCAACCGGGGTGAGATTGCCTGCCGTGTTGCCGCTACGGCCCGCCGCATGGGTGTCAAGACCGTGGCCGTCTACTCCGACGCTGACGCGCATGCCAAGCATGTGGCGGCCTGCGACGAGTCCGTACACATCGGCGGCAGCGCCCCCAAGGACAGCTACCTGCGCTGGGAACGCATCATTGAGGCCGCCAAGGCCACCGGCGCCCAGGCCATCCACCCTGGCTACGGCTTCTTGAGCGAGAACGAAGACTTTGCCGTGGCCTGCGCCGCTGCTGGCCTGGTGTTCATCGGCCCGCCTGCCCAGGCCATCCGCGCGATGGGCCTGAAGGCCGAATCCAAGCAGCTGATGGAAAAGGCCGGTGTGCCGCTGGTGCCCGGCTACCACGGCGCGGGCCAGGACCCGGCCATGCTGCACGGGGAGGCCGACCGCATTGGCTACCCGGTGCTGATCAAGGCCAGTGCCGGCGGTGGTGGCAAAGGCATGCGCCTGGTGGAAAAGAGCGAAGACTTTGCCGCCGCGCTGGAGTCCTGCAAGCGCGAGGCCATCAACAGCTTTAGCAACGATGCGGTGCTGATCGAAAAATACGTGCTGCGCCCCCGCCATATCGAGATCCAGGTGTTTGGCGATTCGCAGGGCAACTGCGTGTATCTCTTCGAGCGCGATTGCTCGGTGCAGCGCCGCCACCAGAAGGTGCTGGAAGAAGCGCCAGCGCCCGGCATGACCGCCGCGCTGCGCCAGCAGATGGGCGAGGCGGCCGTGGCGGCTGCCAAGGCCGTGGGCTATGTGGGTGCCGGCACGGTGGAATTCATCGTCGAGCAGCCTGGCGGCTACGACCAGCCCGAGGCGATGAAGTTCTACTTCATGGAAATGAACACCCGCCTGCAGGTCGAGCACCCGGTGACCGAGGCCATCACTGGCGAAGACCTGGTGCAGTGGCAATTGCAGGTGGCCAACGGCCAGCCGCTGCCCAAGCAGCAGGCGGCGCTGAAGATCTCCGGCCACGCGATCGAAGCGCGCATCTGCGCCGAGAACCCGGACAACAACTTCCTGCCCGCCACCGGCACCTTGCATGTCTACCGCAAGCCCGATTGCAGCAGCTTCGGTGTCAGCGATGTGCGTATTGACGATGGGGTGCGCGAAGGCGATGCCATCAGCCCCTTCTACGACAGCATGATCGCCAAGCTCATCGTGCATGGCGCCGACCGCGCCCAGGCGCTGGCGCGGCTGGATGCGGCGCTGGCTGCGGTGCGCATCGTCGGTCTGCAGACCAATGTGCAGTTTCTGCGCCATATCCTGGCCACGCCGTCGTTTGGCCAGGCCAAGCTCGATACGGCACTGATCCAGCGCGAGGAGGCACTGCTCTTCAAACAACGCGGCCTGGGCGCCGACACCGCTGCCGCTGCGGCCGTGGTGGCCGAGCTGCTGCAGGAGCGCGCGACCCAGAGCCACGACCCCTTTAGCCGCCGTGATGGCTGGCAGTCGCATGGGGTGACCGAGCGCCGTTTTGACTTTGAGTTTGGTGGCGATAAATTGCAGGCAGCCCTGCGCTATGAGGCCGCTGGCCTGGTGCTGACGGTGGGCGATGCCACGGGCCCGCTGCAGTTCAGCCCTAACGGCGAGCTGGTGGAGCTGCAGTTCAACGGCCAGCGCGACCAAGTGCAGACCTGGCAGCAAGGCGAGGTGGTGCATGTGTTCGCACCACGTGGCGCGGCTGAGATCACCGCCTTTGATGCGCTGGCCCATGCCGGTGAGGCGGGCAGCGAAGGCGGGCGTTTGACCGCGCCGATGCCGGGCAAGGTGGTGTCGTTTGCGGTGAAGGCGGGCGACAAGGTCAGCAAGGGCCAGCCGCTAGCGGTGATGGAAGCGATGAAGATGGAGCACACGATTGCAGCCCCCGCCGACGGCGAGGTGCTGGAGCTGCTGTTTGCGCCCGGCGACCAGGTGACCGAAGGCTCGGAGCTGCTCAAGCTCCAGGTCACGGCTTCCTGAAGCGGTCGCTGCGCTGTCTGTGACCGCGCAGCGCCCTTTTCTGTGCTGAAATCCCGGCCATGAAAATTCTCGTCTATACCGAAAGCGACGACTTGCAGCCCTGGCTGGACGCCATTCGCCTGCACCTGCCCCAGGCAGAAGCCAGCGGCTGGACGCCTGGCATGGCCCAGGCCGATTACGCGCTGGTCTGGAAGCCGCCGCAGCAGCTGTTGGACGAGCAAGGCGCGGGCCTCAAGGCCATCTTCAATATGGGCGCCGGGGTGGATGCGCTGTTTGCGCGCCAGCTGCCCCCGGGTGTGCCAGTGCTGCGGCTGGAAGACGCTGGCATGGCGGTGCAGATGGCCGAGTATGTCTGCCATGCGGTCATCGACCATTTTCGCGACCTGGCGCCGTACCGGGCACAGCAAAGCGCTGGCGTCTGGGCCCAGCAGCCCTTGCGCTTGCGCAGCGACTTTCCCGTTGGCGTGATGGGCCTGGGTGTGCTGGGCGAGCGCGTGGCCCAGGCGGTGGCGCAGTTTGATTTTCCGGTGCGCGGCTGGAGCCGCTCACCCAAGCAGGTCGCCGGCGTGCAGTGCTTTGCCGGCATGGCGCAGCTGCCGGTCTTTTTGCGTTCCACGCGCATCCTCGTCAACCTGCTTCCGCTGACGGCGCAGACCGAGAACATCATCGATGCCGGCCTGCTGGCGCAGCTGCAGCCGGGCGCCTATGTGGTCAATGTGGCGCGTGGCGCGCACCTGGTGGATGCCGACCTGCTGGCCGCGCTGGACAGTGGCCAGGTGGCAGGCGCCACCTTGGATGTGTTCCGCACCGAGCCGCTGCCCGCTGCGCACCCGTTCTGGCAGCACCCCCAGATTCGCATCACGCCGCACAGCTCTGCCCGCACCTTGCCCGAGGAGACCTTGCTGCAGATCCTGCACAAGCTCCAGGCCTTTGCCGCAGGTGAGAAGCCTGGCGGCATGGTCTATGCCGATCGCGGATACTGAATCCGACCCCCCGTTTACCCCAGAAAACCCCCAGGAGACGCCCCATGGCCCGCTACCCCCAACGCGTTCAATTGATTGATGTCGGCCCCCGTGACGGCCTGCAAAACGAGAAATCGCCCGTTCCTGCCGCTGTGAAAATCGAATTGACGCACCGGCTGCAAGATGCGGGCCTGACCGAAATCGAGGTGACCAGCTTTGTCAGCCCCAAGTGGGTGCCCCAGATGGGCGACAACGCCGAGGTGATGGCGGGGCTGGCGCGCAAGGCCGGGGTGCGCTATTCGGTGCTGACGCCGAACCTGAAGGGCTATGAAGCGGCCGTGGCCTCCCAGCCCGATGAAATCGTGGTGTTTGGCGCGGCCAGCGAGGCCTTCAGCCAGCGCAATATCAACTGCTCGATTGCCGAGAGCATCGAGCGCTTTGCGCCCGTGGTGGCCGCCGCCAAGGCGGCTGGCATTGCGGTGCGCGGCGCGATGAGCTGCACGGTGGGCTGCCCGTATGAGGGTGAGATTGCACCATCGCGCGTGGCCTATTTGGCTGAGCTGATGAAGGGCATTGGCGTGGAGCGCGTCGATGTAGCCGACACCATTGGCGTGGGCACGCCGATCAAGGTGCAAAAGGCGCTGGAGGCGACCTTGCAGTATTTCAGCGTGGACCAGGTGAGCGGGCATTTCCATGACACCTATGGCCAGGCCTTGCCCAACACCTTGGCATCGCTGGAGATGGGCATCTGGAACTTCCAGTCGTCCATTGCGGGTTTGGGCGGCTGCCCTTATGCCAAGGGTGCCACCGGCAATGTCGCCACCGAAGACCTGGTCTACATGCTGCAGGGCATGGGCATCGAGACCGGCATTGACCTGGACAAGCTGGTCGATGCGGGCATCTACATCAGCGACTTTTTGCAGCGCAAGCCCAACTCGCGCGTGGCCGTGGCGCTGATGAACAAGCGCGCGGGTTAAAGGGCTGAGACCAGTCGCGAATGCCCGGAGCGCTGCAGCGGGGGGTGCAAATCGGCACAATCACGGCTTAACAAGGAGTCAAACCATGTGTGGAGCGGAGTTGCTGAGCCTGCCCGAAGGGGTACAGCGGGTAGCCAGGGTGCTGCAGGACAAGGGCCATCCGCATGGGCCGCAGATGCTGGAGGTGGCAGCGCGCACGGCCCAGGAAGCGGCCGATGCGCTGGGCATTGCGCTGGGCCAGATCGCCAAGAGCATTATTTTTCGCCGCAAGATGGACGATGCCTGCGTGCTGGTCATCACCTCGGGTGACTGCCGCGTGGACGAGGCCAAGGTGGCCGCGCTGGTGGGCCCCGTGGGCCGGGCGGATGCCGATTTTGTCAAAGCCCGCACCGGCTTTGCGATTGGTGGAGTCTCCCCGGTCGGCCATGTGACCCAGCCGGTGACCCTGATCGACCGCGAGCTGTTCCGCTTTGCGCAGATCTGGGCGGCGGCGGGCCATCCGAATGGGGTTTTTGCGCTGGCGCCCGCCGATCTGGAGGCGCTGACCGGCGCGCCCGTGGCCGATGTGGTCAAGGAGGCGGTATGAGCGAGCAAGCAGAACAACCCGTAGCGCTGCCCGTGGCCTCGCCCGCGCCGCTGGCGGCCCGCACCAAGCAGGTCCGCGTGACCGGCGCTTTTGCCGCCGATTACGCCGATGTAGTGCCATCGCCTTGCGTGTCGTTGTGCAAGATGAATGCGGACCGCAGCCATTGCATCGGCTGCTACCGCTCGATCGACGAAATCCGTGCCTGGTCCAAGGCTGAGACGGCAGAGCGCCAGCAGATCTGGTTGCAGGCGCTGGGCCGCGCGGGCCTGGGCAGCAATGGCCGACCACTGGTGCCTGCACCCTAAAGGAGTCCGGGTATGAAGACCATCGATTTCTACCTGGACTTTGTCTCACCTTACGCCTGGCTGGCCTTTGATGCGCTGCCCCAGGCGCTGCAAGGCCATAGCGTGCATGTGCGCTACCGGCCCGTGCTGCTGGGTGCGCTGCTGCAGCAGCATGCCAACCCCGGCCCGGCCGGTATTGCCGACAAGCGTGCCTGGACCTACCGCCATGTGAGCTGGCTGGGCGAGCGCCAGGGCTGCGGCCTGCAGATGCCTGCGCAACACCCTTTCAACCCGCTGCCTTTGCTGCGCCTGGCCTTGCGCACGGGCCAGGGCGGCTGCATCAACCGCTTCACGGCCGATGCGATCTTTCGCCATGTCTGGCTGGGTGGCGCCGACGCGCTGGAGCCGCAGCGCCTGCAGGCTTTGCAGCAGACCTTGGCCGAGCAGCTGCGCAGCGGTGATGCGGCCGAGCAAGAGGCCAAGCAATGGCTGCGCAGCAACACCGATGCGGCCACCGCCGCCGGGGCTTTTGGCGTGCCCAGCATGGTGCTGGACGGGCAGCTGTTCTGGGGCCTGGATGGGCTGCCGATGCTGAGCGCCTGCCTGAACGGCGATGCCTGGTTTGCCGATGGGCACTGGGAGGCGGCCGCCAACCGTCCCTCGGGTTTGACCAAGGCCTGAGCCGCCGTTTTTGCAGCCGCAGCGCGCGGCAAAATGCCTCTCCGCCCTGTTTTGCCAGGCCTAGGACTTTCCCTTGGTTGATGCTGCAGTGCAGCGATTTTCCGCATGGCAAAACGATTTCTGCGGGTTGCACTGGAGTTTGTCAGCGAATTGTCAGCGACCTGCAAGCTTGTGTTGGAAAACCGTCAGACTTGGGTCAGCGCTTCCTTGAAGAATGCAGTGTCCGCCAAAAAAAAGAGCGGCAACACTACAAGGAGACAACAACATGGCAACCAGTGCAGCTGCACGGCCGATGACGAAGGAAGAGCGCAAAGTCATCTTCGCTTCGTCACTCGGTACGGTTTTTGAGTGGTACGACTTCTATCTCTACGGCTCGCTGGCGGCCATCATCGCCAAACAGTTCTTCTCCGGACTGGATCCAACATCGGCCTTCATCTTTGCACTGCTGGCATTTGCGGCGGGCTTCATCGTGCGCCCCTTTGGCGCACTGGTGTTTGGCCGGCTGGGGGACATGATCGGGCGCAAGTACACCTTCCTGGTCACCATCTTGCTGATGGGCGCGTCGACCTTTATCGTCGGTATCCTGCCCAACTACGCCAGCATCGGTGTGGCGGCGCCCATCATCCTGATCGTGCTGCGCATGTTGCAAGGCCTGGCCTTGGGCGGTGAGTACGGTGGCGCAGCCACCTATGTGGCCGAGCATGCCCCCAACGGCAAGCGCGGTGCCTACACCTCCTGGATCCAGACCACGGCCACCTTGGGCCTGTTCCTGTCCTTGCTGGTGATTCTGGGCACCCGTACCTTGATGGGCGAGCCTGCCTTCAACGACTGGGGCTGGCGCATTCCGTTCCTGGTCTCGATTCTGTTGCTGGGCGTGTCGGTGTGGATCCGCATGACCCTGTCTGAATCGCCTGCGTTCCAACGCATGAAAGCCGAGGGCAAGACCTCCAAGGCACCGCTGCGCGAGTCGTTTGGTGAGTGGAAGAACCTGAAGATCGTGATCTTGGCGCTGGTCGGTCTGACCGCCGGCCAAGCCGTGGTCTGGTACACGGGCCAGTTCTATGCGCTGTTCTTCCTGACGCAGCAGCTCAAGGTCGATGCGGTGAGCGCCAACCTGATGATTGCCGTGGCCTTGCTGATCGCGACGCCGTTCTTTGTGATCTTCGGTACGCTGTCGGACAAGATCGGCCGCAAGCCCATCATCATGGCCGGCTGCCTGCTGGCGGTGCTGACCTACTTCCCCGTGTTCAAGATGCTGACCGAAGCGGCCAACCCGGATCTGGCAGCGGCGCAAGCCAAGAACAAGGTGGTGGTGATTGCCAACCCGGCCGAGTGCTCCTTCCAGTTCAATCCCACAGGTACCTCCAAGTTCACCAGCTCCTGCGACGTGGCCAAGCAACTGCTGGCCGCCAACTCGGTGAGCTATGAGACTGAGGCAGCACCTGCCGGAACGATCGCTGCCATCAAGATCGGCAATGACACGATCCCCAGCTATGCTGCAGCGGGCCTGAGTGGCGACAATCTGAAGGCCAAGGATGGGGCGTTCAAGAAGGCGGTTGCGGAAACCCTGGCCAAGGATGGCTACCCCGCCAAGGCCGACCCGGCCAAGACGAACAAGGTCTTGACCGTGGTGCTGCTGACCTACCTGGTGCTGCTGGTGACCATGGTGTACGGGCCTATTGCCGCCATGCTGGTGGAAATGTTCCCGACCCGGATTCGCTACACCTCCATGTCGCTGCCGTATCACATCGGTAATGGCTGGTTCGGCGGTCTGCTGCCGACGACGGCCTTTGCGATCGTGGCCCAGACCGGCAACATGTACAACGGTCTGTGGTACCCGATCATCATTGCCGGCATTACCTTTGTCATCGGTACCTTGTTCGTGCGTGAAACCAAGGACGTGGACATTTACGCCAACGACTGAGATCCAAAATGCGAGAGGGCCCCTAGGGACCCTCTGCAAAACTCCCTGCCGTGGTCTGAACGCGGGCTCGGGCGATCCGCTGCGTTGTCTTCCTTGTCAATAGCTACGGCTATTGACTGCAAAAGACGCCTTGCGTCTCATCCCGATCCGCGTCCATCCCGCTTGGCGAGGGTTATGCGGAGGATCCCGAGGAATGCGCGCCGCGTAACACCTGAGGCTTTCACCTCCCAACAGCACCTTCGGGTGCTGTTTTTTTTGCGCCTTTTCTAGGCCTCATGGTTAATACCAGGGTCTGTCATGGAAGTGTGGTAACAATGCGTCACTCTCGCAAAATCTGCGCGATATACAGCGCCGAAAATGGGGTCTGCCGCCTAGAATTAATAATATGTGACGAGCTGAATACGGCGTTTTGAAAACCCAGTCGGCACCGTCCAAACCATTTTTATTACTCCATCCCCGAGGACACTATGCGTTCACTGAATCGTTTGATGATTGCCACCTTGGCCGTTGCTGGCTCCACCGCTGCGCTGGCACAAAGCAGCGTGCAGGTTTATGGCCGTGTGAATACCTCGGTGGAACGCCAAAAGGTGGGCGATGTGTCGACCACCGGTCTGTTCAACAACGCATCGCGTATCGGCTTCCGTGGTACGGAAGACCTGGGTGGCGGCCTGAAGGCTGGCTTCGTGCTGGAATCGGGTTTCAACTCTGATGACGGCTCGGGCACCGGCTCCGCTGGCGGTCTGAACTTCAAGCGCCAGAGCGAAGTGAACCTGGAAGGCGGCTTCGGTATGCTGCGTCTGGGTACCTTCACCTCCGAGTCCTACTACGCAGTGGCCGACTACGGCGTGCTGGACCAGCCTAACCACGACACCGGTTCGCTGTCGGACGCGCTGTACACCTACGTGATGCGCGACTCCAACAAGATCGCCTACCGCACCCCCGTGATCCTGGGTGGCCTGACCATCGAAGGCGCGACCTCGTTCCATGAAAAGGCTGCTGGCACCAACGACAAGAACGGCTACGACCTGGCAGCCAACTGGGAAAGCGGCCCGCTGGCCCTGGGTGCTGGCTTCACCAAGGTCGGTGGCGACAAGCAACTGGGCCTGCGCGCTCACTACACCATCAATGCCTTCCAGCTGGGTGCTTACTACCAGCGCTCTGACGAAGAGCTGCGCGGCAAGCGCAATGCGGCCCGCGTGACCGGTATGTACACCATGGGTGCTTCCGAATTCGTGGCTGGCTTCGGCTGGGCAGGCAAGTGGGATGACGTCAGCAACAGCGGCGCACGCCAGCTGATCCTGGGCTACAACTACAACCTGAGCAAGCGCTCCAAGCTGTACGCTGGCTACACCAAGGTCGACAACAAGGCCAACGCCAGCTACGCCACCGGTGTCTCCGGCGCCGACTTCAGCACCTTCGCTGCTGGGATCCGCCACAACTTCTAAGCAGGCCTAAGGCGCCCAGCGCGCCTTCCGCCCCTGAACCCGCATTCGAGAGGATGCGGGTTTTTTCATGGGCGGCAGGCAGAGGGGGGAGTGATGTCTCCTAATTGCTAATATCTGTAAATTTGTACAGTGGTTTGCAGGGCTTTGCCGCAAGCGGCGTTGCGTGCCGGGCGAACTCCCTAGAATGGTTGTTCACGATCATTTTGCTCCCCCGCAGTCTTGTCAGTCATCCGTATTTGGGCATCTCTGGCCTTGCGCCTGAGGCCGTGCTTATTCGGGTGCTGCACTGCGCCAACGAATTACTGGATAGCTCATCGGTATGTCTCAGGAAAACATTCGCATCCGTGGTGCGCGTCAGCACAACCTCAAGAATCTGGATCTGGATATCCGCACGGGGGAGCTGACCGTGGTGACAGGGCCCAGCGGCTCGGGCAAGTCCAGCCTGGTGTTTGACACCTTGTATGCCGAGGGGCAGCGCCGCTATGTCGAGACCTTCAGCGCCTATGCGCGCCAGTTCCTCGACCGCATGGACAAGCCGGCCGTCGACAAGGTCGAGGGCGTGCCGCCGGCGATTGCGATCGACCAGACCAACCCGGTGCGCAGCTCGCGCTCCACCGTGGGCACGATGACCGAGCTGAACGACCACTTGAAACTGCTCGTAGCACGCGCCGGCCATCTGTTTGACCAGCAGACCGCCTTGGCAGTGCAGCACGACACGCCCGAGAGCATTTACGAGAAGCTGCTGCAGCGCAGCCAGGCGGGTGACCCGCGCATCGTGATCACCTTCCCCGTCGAGTTGCCGGCCAACACCAGCGCCGAGCAGGTCGAGCAATGGCTGTCGGCCAGCGGCTTCACCAAGGTGCAGGCCGAGCGCGAGGTCGATGCGGTGCGGCATGCTGCCGCCGTGGACAGCAGCAAGAAAAAGCCCAAGGCCGGCAAGCAGGCGGCTGCCGAGGCGCCCCTGCGGGTCAAGCTGCTCGATGTGGTGGCCGACCGTTTTCGTCTCAGCAAGGCCGAGAAGGCACGCGTGATTGAGGCCATTGAAGTGGCCTTGAAGCGCGGCAGCGGCGAGATGACGGTGTATGCCATCGCAGAGGCCGATGCCGAGGGCAACACCGCCGAGCCCGCGCTGTGGAAGTTTTCTGCCGGCCTGCACTGCCCCGAGAGTGGCCTGCGCTACCGCGAGCCCACGCCGTCGATGTTCTCGTTCAACTCTGCGGTGGGTGCCTGCGATGCCTGCCGGGGCTTTGGCCGGGTCATTGGGGTCGACTGGGGCCTGGTGATTCCCAACGACAAGCTCACCTTGCGCACCGGCGTGATCAAGCCCATCCAGACACCCGCCTGGAAAGAGATCCAGGACGATTTGATGCGCCATGCTGAGGCGCAGGGCATTCCCCGCGACACTGCCTGGGCCAAGCTGACCGAGGCGCAGAAGGACTGGGTCATCCATGGCGAGGAGGGCTACAAGGACGGCAACTGGAGCCGCCAGTGGTATGGCATCCGCCGCTATTTTGAGTATCTGGAAACCAAGTCCTACAAGATGCATATCCGCGTCTTGCTGTCCAAGTACCGCAGCTACACGCCTTGCCCGGTCTGTAGCGGTGCTCGGCTGAAGACCGAGAGCCTGCTGTGGCGTATTGGCAGCAAGAAGGATGCGGATGCCGCCTTGCCTGCGGACAAGCGCTTCATGCCCCAAGGCGTGGCCTGGACGCGGGCGCAGCTGGAGGCGCTGCCCGGCCTGAGCCTGCATGATTTGATGCTGCTGCCGATTGCCCGGTTGCGCGTGTTTTTTGCCAGCATGGACATCCGCCGCAGCAACGATGGCGATGCCCAGGCCTTGCGGCTGTTGCACGAGGAAATCAGCAACCGTCTGCTCTACCTCTGCGACGTCGGCATCGGCTACCTGACCCTGGACCGCCAGAGCCGTACCTTGAGCGGTGGCGAGGTGCAGCGCATCAACCTGACTACGGCCCTGGGCACCTCGCTGGTCAACACCTTGTTCGTGCTCGATGAGCCCTCCATCGGGCTGCACCCGCGTGATATGGAACGGATCATCGTGGCGATGAAGCGCTTGCGCGACGCCGGCAACACCCTGGTGGTGGTGGAGCATGATCCGGCGGTGATGTTTGCCGCCGACCGCATGATCGACATGGGCCCGGGCCCGGGCGAGAAGGGGGGGCAGATTGTGTTTGATGGCAGCCCTCTTGAACTGCGCCATGCCGATACCTTGACTGGCGCCTATTTGGGCGGCCGCAAGCAGGTCGGCATGGGTGCCAAGCGCATGGTGACCGAAAGCACGCCGCGTCTGATTCTGGAGGGCGCGACCGAGCACAACCTGCAGAATGTGTCGGTGGATTTTCCGCTCCAGCGCATGGTGGTGGTCACCGGCGTGTCGGGTTCGGGTAAATCCACCTTGATCCAGGATGTGCTGGCACCCGCTTTGATGCGCCATTTTGGCAAGCCCACCGAGCTGGCTGGCGCGCACCAGCGCCTGCTGGGGGCGGACCATCTGTCCGACATCGTCTTTGTGGACCAGTCGCCGATTGGCAAGACGGCGCGTTCCAACCCGGTCAGCTATGTCGGTGCCTGGGATGCGGTGCGTGAGCTGTTTGCGACGGCGCCGCTGTCGCTGCAGCGCGGCTACACCGCCGGCAAGTTCAGCTTCAACAGTGGCGATGGCCGCTGCCCTACCTGCGGCGGTTCGGGCTTTGAGCATGTGGAGATGCAGTTTCTCTCCGACGTGTACCTGCGCTGCCCGGACTGCGATGGCAAGCGCTACCGCGCCGAGATTCTGGAGGTACGCATCGAGC
The DNA here is from genome assembly GCF_024809975.1 of Comamonas sp. BIGb0152. Classification (GTDB taxonomy): domain Bacteria; phylum Pseudomonadota; class Gammaproteobacteria; order Burkholderiales; family Burkholderiaceae_C; genus Comamonas. The sequence continues at coordinate 730,862 of NZ_JANUDY010000001.1, read as the reverse complement.
GCGATGGCCGCCTGATGAATGTGGCCGATGTGCTGGAGCTGACCGTCAGCCAGGCGGCCGTGCTGTTCGCCAAGGACCGCGAGGTGATCCGTGCGCTGCAGCCCATCGTGGATGTGGGTCTGGAGTATGTGAAGCTGGGCCAGCCGGTGCCGACCTTGTCGGGCGGCGAAGCCCAGCGCCTGAAGCTGGCCGGTTTTCTGGCGGGGGCGGCCAAGAGCGCGGCCAAATCCAAGCAGGCGCTGGCCCGCAAAGGCACCTTGTTCCTGTTTGACGAGCCCACCACCGGCCTGCACTTTGAAGACATCGCCAAGCTGATGCGGGCGCTGCGCAAGCTGCTGGAGGTGGGCAACTCGCTGATCGTCATTGAGCACAACCTCGATGTGATCCGTGCCAGCGACTGGCTGATCGACCTGGGGCCGGATGCCGGCGAAGACGGCGGCAAGGTGGTGGAAGAGGGTACGCCCGAGGAGGTGCGCAAGTCTGGCCGCTCCTACACCGCGCAGGCGCTGCGCGATTACGAGCTGGCCATGCTCGGCGAGCGCGGAGACGGCCAGCCCCATGAAGTGCGTGAGCAGCGTGCCGCTTATGCGCTGGCAGCGCCTGCGCAAAGCGCCGCGCTGCCCGGGCCGGGCAACAGCATCCAGATCATCAATGCCAAGGAGCACAACCTCAAGAATTTGAGCGTGGATATTCCGCGTGGCAAGTTCAATGTGGTGACGGGCGTCTCGGGCTCGGGCAAGTCCACCCTGGCGTTTGACATTTTGTTCAACGAAGGCCAGCGCCGCTACCTCGAATCGCTGAACGCCTATGCGCGCTCCATTGTGCAGCCGGCAGGCCGGCCCGAGGTGGATGCGGTCTACGGCATTCCGCCGACGGTGGCGATTGAGCAGCGCCTCTCGCGCGGCGGGCGCAAATCCACCGTGGGTACCACCACCGAGGTCTGGCATTTTCTGCGCCTGCTCTACGTGAAGCTGGGCGTGCAGCACTGCACCAAGGATGGCGCGGCCGTGCAGCCGCAAACGCCCGAGAGCATTGCCGCCCAGCTGATGACCCAGTACCGGGGCCAGCTGATTGGCCTGATGGCGCCGCTGGTGGTTGCCCGCAAGGGCGTGTACACCGAGCTGGCAGACTGGGCGCGGCCGCGTGGCTACACCCATCTGCGCGTCGATGGCCAGTTTCTGCCCACCACCGGCTTTCCGCGCCTGGACCGCTTCAAGGAACACACGGTCGAGCTGCCGGTGGCCAGCATCGAGATCAAGCCCGAGAACGAGGCCCTGCTGCGCGACAAGCTGGCCACGGCGCTGGAGCTGGGCAAGGGCGTGCTGCATGTGCTGTCGGCCATCGGCACCTTGGAAGCGGCCATGCAGGCAGGCAGTGATACGGCGGCCATCGGCAAACTGCAGGTGTTCTCCACCAAACGTGCCTGCCCGGTGTGCGCCACCAGCTATGCCGAGCTGGATCCGCGCCTGTTCTCCTACAACAGCAAGCACGGCTGGTGCCCCGATTGCGTGGGCACCGGCGTCAAGCTGACCAAGGACCAGCGCAAGGTCTATGACGACTCCGTCATGGCCCAGGACAACCGGGGCCGCGAGCAAAGCTTTGAGGAGCCCGAGGCCGACGATGTGGGCGAAACCACCTGCCCAAGCTGCCAGGGCACGCGGCTGAATGCGACCGCACGTGCGGTGCTGTTCCATGACCGGTCGATTGCCGCCATTGCCCAGTTGTCGGTCACGGATGTGCGGCTCTGGGTGGAGGGCTTGTCGCTGTCCGGCCGCGAAAGCGATATCTCCCGCGATTTGCTGCCCGAGATCCACAGCCGCCTGGCCTTTTTGGAAGAGGTCGGCCTGGGTTACCTGACCCTGGACCGGGGCGCGCCCACCTTGTCAGGCGGAGAGGCACAGCGCATCCGCCTGGCCGCCCAGCTGGGCAGCAATCTGCAAGGGGTGTGCTATGTGCTCGACGAGCCCACGATTGGCCTGCATGCGCGGGACAACCACATCCTGCTTAATGCGCTGCAAAAGCTGGGCGCCAAGGGCAATACCCTGGTGGTGGTGGAGCACGATGAGGACACCATTCGCCGCGCCGACCATGTGATCGACATTGGCCCCAGCGCTGGCAAGCGTGGCGGCCGCCTGGTGGCCCAGGGCACGACGCAGGATGTGATGGATGCGCCCGAATCGCAAACCGGCCGCTACCTGCTGCATGCGATGCGCCACCCCTTCCAGCCGCGCCGGCTGGTGCATGGCGTGGCCGATGCGGTGCTGGCAGCGCCCACGGACGAGGCCGCACCCGTCGCCAAAAAGCGCACCAAGAAGCAGATCGCTGCAGACCTGGCCGCAGCGCTGGCTGCCGACAGCGCCCTGGCCAATGCCGCCATGGCGGCGCCGGCCCGCGCCGATGCCATGGCGCCGCTGCACTGGCTGGCGGTGCTGGGTGCCAACCTGCACAACCTGCAGAACGTCGATGTGCGCCTGCCGCTCAAGCGCCTGGTGGCGGTCACCGGCGTGTCGGGCTCGGGCAAATCCACCTTGGCGCGCGATGTGCTGCTGACCAATGTGGCCGCCTGGGTGGGCCAGCGCTCGACCAAGGCGGGGCGCGATGACATGGATGCCGGCAAGGCCCCCGCGCTTATCGGCAGCAAGGGCTTGCAAGGCTTTGAAGGCATTGACCGGGTGCTGGAAGTGGACCAGACGCCAATTGGCAAGACGCCGCGCTCCTGCCCCGCCACTTACATCGGCTTTTGGGACACGATCCGCAAGCTGTTTGCCGAAACCCTGGAAGCCAAGGCGCGCGGCTATGCGGCAGGGCGCTTCTCCTTCAACACTGGCGAGGGCCGCTGCCCCGCTTGTGAGGGGCAGGGCATGCGCACCATCGAGATGAGCTTTCTGCCCGATGTGAAGGTGCCGTGTGAGGTCTGCCATGGCGCCCGCTTCAGCCCCGAAACCCTGGCGGTGACCTGGCGCGGCAAGAGCATTGGCGAGGTGCTGCAGATGGAGGTGGACGAGGCCGTGGCCTTCTTTGCCAGCATGCCCAGCATCGCCCATCCGCTGCAGCTGCTGCAGGATGTGGGCCTGGGCTATTTGACCCTGGGCCAGCCTTCGCCCACCTTGTCGGGCGGCGAGGCGCAGCGCATCAAGCTGGTGACCGAGCTGACCAAGGTGCGCGATGACATCACGCGCCGGGGCAACAAGGCGCCCCATACCTTGTATGTACTCGATGAGCCTACCGTGGGCCTGCACATGGCCGATGTGGACAAGCTGATCCATGTGTTGCACCGCCTGGTGGATGCCGGTCACAGCGTGGTGGTGATCGAGCATGACCTGGATGTGATCGCCGAGGCCGACTGGGTGATCGACCTGGGGCCGGAAGGCGGCAATGCCGGCGGCCGCATTGTGGCAACGGGTACACCCGAGGACCTGGTCCAGGCGGGCACGCATACCGGCAAGGCCCTGGCACCCGTGCTGGCGCGCTAAATGCGCCGCGACGGCAGGGCGTTTGCTGACAGCGCGCCCTGCCGGGCCTGGGCACAATGCCCGGAGATGATTCTCAAGGAGCCTTTGATGCATATTGACCCCCGTCACCCGGAAGCGCCGCCCGTCAAAGACCCCGCTCCCATCCAGCCACCACCGGTGCCCACGCCTGGCATCCCCTCGCCGATCCAGGAGTAGCGACGCCCACGGCACACCCGCGCAACGGTCCATAGGCGTATGATCGCGCTCTTTGTGGCTCCACGAGCGGGCGGCTAAGCATGCGCATATTGCTGATTGAAGACGAGCTGGAAATGGCGGCCTGGCTGGTGCGCGCGCTCAAACAATCCAACATCGAGGCGGTGCACGCCTCGCATGCCGCCATGGCCACCCGCTTGCTGCAGGACGACCCCTTTGACGTGGTGGTGCTGGATCTGCAACTGCCCGACCAGCATGGCTTTGACTGGTTGTCGTCGATGCGCAGCCAGGGCCGGCGTGAGCCGGTGCTGGTACTGACCGCGCAAGGGGCGGTGCAAGACCGGGTGGAAGGCCTGCATCGAGGCGCCGACGACTACCTGACCAAACCCTTTGAAGTGGCCGAGCTGGAGGCACGCCTGGCGGCCCTGTACCGGCGCAGCCAGGGCAGGGTGCAAGCGGTGCAGCAATGCGGATCCTTGCGCTATGACAGCAGCCACCGCACCTTCTGGCTGGCCGCGCAGATGCTGGCGCTGACCCCACGCGAGCATGCGGCGCTGGAGGCCTTGATGGCACGCACCGGCGCGCCCGTCGGCAAATCCAAACTCAGCGCCAAGGTCTTCCCGCAAGACAGCACGGTCAGCCCCGATGCGATCGAGCAGGTGCTGCACCGGGTGCGGCGCAAGCTGGCGGGTGCCGACGTGCATGTGGTCACCGTGCGGGGGCTGGGCTATATGCTCGAATCCACGGCGCCTCACAGCCCGGGCGCGACCCTGTCCACTTAGCCGCCATGGCCTGGCATTTGCGCGCGTCCCATGGCCTGCGTTTGCGCCTTTTGTGGGTGCTGGTGCCCGTGCTGACGGCGCTCTTGGTGCTGGACAGCTGGCGTGACAGCGTTAGCCTGGGGCGGGAGCTGGCCCAGGCCTATGACCAGAGCCTGCTGGAGCCGGCGCAGGCCTTGTCGGACAGCCTGGGCTGGGACGGCGAGGGCCAGCTGAGCCTGGATGGGCCGTTGCACATCGTCTCGATGTTCGAGGCCGTGAGCAGCCGGCGCAAGTTCCTGCGCGTGCAGCTGCAGACGCCGGATGGCGCGCAGAGCCGTTTGCTGCTGGGCGCGGCGCAGTTTCCAGAGCCGGCGCAGGACCCGGCCGATGCAGGCCGGCCTTTTCGCGCGGCTGCCGATGGTACGCGCGTGGTCTATGCCGCCGAGGTGGAGCACCAGCCGGTGCGCGTGCTGGCCTTGCTGCGCGTGCTGCATGACCGATCGGGCCAGGAATGGCGGGTGCTGATCCAGTCGGCCCAGACCAGCGCGGGCATTGAGCGTACCGTGCACAGCCTCATGTGGGACAGCCTGCTGCGCGACGGCCGCACCCTGCTGGTCTTGGTGCTGGTGGTGTGGCTGGGCGTGGCCTGGGGCCTGCGGCCGTTGAAGGCTTTGCGCCGCGCTGTGCAGCAGCGCCGCAGCGATGACCTGCAGCCCTTGGCGACGCAGGACGTGCCCGGCGAGGTGCGACCCCTGGTGGATGCGATGAACCTGCACCTGGCGCAGCAACGCGATGCGCTGGCCCAGCAGCGCCAGTTTTTGGCCGATGCCTCGCACCAGCTGCGCACACCGCTGGCCATTCTGACCACCCAGGCCGGCTATGCGCTGCGCGAGACCGATCCCGAGGCCGTGCAGGCGACTTTGCGCAGCATGCTCCAGCAACTGCAGCGGGGCCGCCGCGTGTCCGAGCAGCTGCTGGCGCTGGCCCATGCCAGCCAGCCTGCGGTGGCGATCCGCAGGGAGGCCGAACTCTGCGATGCCAATGCGGTGGCGCGCGAGGTGGTGCTGGCCTACCTGCCGCTGGCGCTGGACAAGCAGCAGGACCTGGGCTGGACCGATGTGCGGGGGCAGGATTTTGATGAGGATGAACCTGCCGGCAGCGATGGCGCACACGCGCCGGCTGTGCCGATGGCCGCGCCCGTGCAGGCCGCCGCCACGGCCGTGTATGAACTGCTCGCCAACCTGGTCCACAACGCCATCGTCTACACCCCGGCGCAAGGCCATATCAATGTGGCCGTGCTGCGTACGCCGGGCTGGGTGGAGATCCGTGTGCAGGATGATGGCCCCGGCATTGCCCCCGAAGACCGCGAGCGGGCCTTTGCCCGCTTTAGCCGCCTCCAAGCCGATGCCGCGCAAGCGCCGGGTGGATCGGGGCTGGGGCTGGCGATTGCACGGGCCTATGTGCAGCGCTTCCACGGAGAGCTGCTGCTGGAAGACGGGAATGCCGCCGATGGCGATGGCCGCCCGGGGCTGCTGGTCCGTGTTCGCCTGCCGCTGGCCCCCGCAAGCGCCTGATTCCGCTGTCTTTTGCGGGACTGTTTTGGCTAAGTAGATCTACGTATTTTTGGTGTTGGCTGCCGGATTGGCAGCTGTTTGGCAGCTTCGTTTTCTAGACTTTCTGCGCAAAGTTGTAAAAGAAGGAGACGAAGATGTGTGAATGCTGGACCACCCTCCGGGGTGTGCATGGGCGCGCTGTGCCCGCCAGGGGGCGACCATGAGCGCCCCAGGCAAAACCTACAACAAGGATTACTACGGCGGCGCGCTGATGGTGCTGATCGGTGGCAGTGCGGCCTATGCGGCGCAGAGCTACAACATTGGCTCCCTGGACCATATGGGGCCGGGCTACTTCCCCTTTGCAGTGGGCATCTTGCTGGCGCTGACGGGTGTGCTGATTGCGCTGACGGCCCATAAAAAAGGCGCTGGCGGCGATGCCGCGCTGGTCGGGCACAAGCATGACATCCCGGACTTCCGGGGTGCGGTCTGCATCATCCTGGGCACCATTGCCTTCTACTTCTGCGGCGAATACCTGGGCCTGCTGCCCGCCACCTTTGCCATTGTGTTTATCTGCGCTCTGGGCGACCGCAGCAACAGCATCATGGCCTGCTTTGTGCTGGCCATGTCGATGATGATCGTCGCCGTGGTGATTTTCTGGTGGGCGCTGCAAGTGCAGATGCCGCTGGTCAGATGGGGGATGTAAGCCATGGGACAAGCATTGCAAGACCTCTGGTTCGGCTTTGGCATCGCCTTCCAGGGCCACAATCTGATGTGGTCCTTCTTCGGCGTGCTGGTGGGTAACCTGATTGGCGTGCTGCCGGGCATGGGCGCGCTGTCGGCGATCTCCATCCTGCTGCCGCTGACCTACACCATGCAACCGGTTCCCGCCATCCTGATGCTGGCCGGTATCTTCTACGGCTCACAGTACGGCGGCGCGATCGGCGCCATCTTGCTGAACCTGCCTTCGCACCCGCCCCATGCAGTGACCTGCCTGGACGGCTACCCGATGACCAAGAAAGGCAAGGGCGGAACGGCGCTGGGCATCACGATGATCTGCTCGTTCTTTGCCGCTTCGGTCGGCATCATCGTGATGATTTTCGCCTCGCCGCTGCTGACCACCATCGCGTTCAAATTTGGCCCTGCCGAGCTGTTCTCCATCATGCTGCTGGGCTTGCTGGCGGGTTCGACCATGTCGCGCGGCTCGCCGCTCAAGGGGGTGGCCATGACCTTGTTTGGACTGCTCTGCGGCATCGTTGGCACCGATGTGAACAGCGGCACTTTCCGCTTTGCCTTCGACCTTCCGGACCTGAGCGATGGCCTGGAGATGGTGGCCGTGGCCATGGGCTTGTTCGGCATTGCCGACTTCTTGCTCAACGTCAACAAGATGAAGGCCATCACCAGCAACACCAAGATGCGCATCCGCGACATGCGCCCCTCGATGGCCGAGCTGAAAGAGGCCTTCTGGCCGATGGTGCGCGGCACGGCCGTGGGCACCTTGTTTGGCGCCATGCCCGGCACGGGCCCAACCATCACCACCTTCATCGCCTATGCGCTGGAGCAAAAGGTGGCCAAGGACCCCAGCCGCTTTGGCACCGGCATGATCGCTGGCGTCGCAGCCCCTGAGGCCTCGGCGCACTCGAAGACCCAGGTGGACTTCATCCCGACCATGAGCCTGGGCATTCCGGGCGATGCCGTGATGGCCTTGCTGCTGGGCGCGTTGTTGATCCAGGGCATCCAGCCAGGCCCGCAGCTGATCAGTGAGCACCCGGACATTTTCTGGGGCCTGATTGCCAGCTTCTGGATCGGCAATGTGATCCTGATGATCCTGAATGTGCCGCTGATCGGCGTCTGGGTGAAGATGCTGGCCGTGCCCTACAAGTACCTGTTCCCGTCGGCGATGTTCTTCATCGCGGTGGGGGTGTTTACCACGCAAAACAGCCTGTTCCACATCTGGGAGGTGCTGGCTTTCGGCATCATCGGCGCCATCTTGATGGTGCTGGACTTCTCGGTCGCACCCATCATGCTGGGCTTTGTGCTGGGCCCCATGATGGAGGAGAACTTCCGCCGTGCGCTGCTGCTGTCCCGGGGTGACATGATGGTCTTCATGCAGCGCCCCATCAGTGCCACCTTTGTCTGCATCAGCGCGTTCTTGCTCGCTGCGGTGACCTGGTCGGCCTGGCGCAAGAGCCGCGTCAAGCGCCTGGAAGCCCAGGTGGACAGCGCTGGATTGGCCCCTGTGACGGATGCCTGAAGGCCTTGGCCACTCGCCGCAAAAAAGGGAGCGTGCCTGGCACGCTCCCTTTTTTGTTCCGCAGCGCTGCCAATCAGCGGGGCAGCTGGGCGAACTCGCGTTCCACCTCGGCATGTGTTTGCGCCATGGCCGGCGAGGGCGCTGGCCCCATGCGGCTAACGACGACGGTAGCGATCCAGGCCAGCATGAAGCCGGGGATGATCTCGTACAGGCCCAGCCAGCCGAACTGCTTCCACACCAGCACCGTGACGGCCCCGACAATGATGCCGGCCAGTGCGCCGCCGCGCGTCATGCGGCCCCAGAACAGCGACAAGATGATGACTGGGCCGAAAGCGGCGCCAAAACCTGCCCAGGCATAGCTCACCATGCCCAGCACCTTGGCCTCGGGGTTGCGCGCGATGACAATCGCAATCAGGGCCACCAGCAGCACCATGGCGCGGCCGACCCACACCAGCTCGGTCTGGCTGGCCTGCTTGCGCAGGAAGACACGGTAGATATCTTCAGTCAGCGCGCTGGAACACACCAGCAGCTGGCACGACAGCGTGCTCATCACTGCGCCCAGAATGGCCGCCAGCAGCGCGCCGGTGATCCAGGGGTTGAACAGCTGTTTGGCGATCTCGATGAACACGGTCTCGGCGTTGGCGTTCACGGCCACAGCGCCTTCGGGATGGGCCGCGAAATACGGGATACCGATGAAGCCCACGGCCATGGCACCGCCCAGGCAGAGAATCATCCAGCCCATGCTGATGCGACGTGAGGAGGGAATGGTCTGCACCGACGAGGCGGCCATGAAGCGCACCAGGATATGCGGCTGGCCAAAGTAACCCAGGCCCCAGGCCAGCAGCGAGACGATACCGGCAACGCTGGCGCCGCGCAGCAGATCGAACTTCTCGGCGGCCACGATGGTATGCAGGTCCTGGCCGGGCTGCAACTGGCCTTGCACGGCCAGCCAGGCGATGACCGGTGCCAGGATCAGCGCGGTGATCATCAGCGAGGCCTGGATGGTGTCCGTCCAGCTCACGGCCAGAAAGCCACCAATCAGCACATAGGCGATGGTGCAAGCCGCGCCCACCCATAGCGCGGTGGTGTAGTGCATGCCAAACATGTTCTCGAACAGGCGTGCACCCGCCACCACACCCGAGGCGCAGTACAAGGTGAAGAACACCAGGATCACCAGCGCGGTAACGATGCGCAGCAGATTGGTTTTGTCCTCGAAGCGGTTGGCCAGATAGTCGGGCAAGGTCAGTGCATTGCCAGCGCGCTCGGTGTAGAGGCGCAGGCGTCCCGCGACGAAAAACCAGTTGAGGTAGGCGCCAAAGATGAGGCCGACTGCAATCCAGGATTCGGACAGGCCGGAGGCGTAGATCGCCCCCGGAAGGCCCATCAGCAGCCAGCCGCTCATGTCCGATGCCCCCGCCGACAGGGCGGTCACGAAGCTGCCCAGGCTGCGGCCGCCCAGGATGTAATCGGACAGGTTCTTGGTGCCCAAGTAGCCGAGCCAGCCAATGGCCAGCATGGCCACCAGGTAGATGGCGAACATGATCGCCGTTGGATCGTTCCAGGAAAATTGCATCACGGTCTCTCCAGGTGTTGGGAAGTTTTTGGGTGGACGAGGCGGGCGCGGGGCTTCTGGTTAGGGGCCAGGTGCTCGGGCCAAGATCAGCAGCGCAATCGGAAAAAGGGGCTGGAAGGTGGCTGGGCAAGAAAACGCGCTCGGCCTGAAATATGGCATGGCTGGCTCCATAAATTAATTATGGTTATCCATTTTGATGTGACGATAGGTAATAAAAAAGCCCCTGGCTTGGATGCCAGGGGCTGGGGGTAGAGCGCAGGGGCGGCTGCGGTGATCAGGCGGGCAGAAAGCCCTCGACCGACAGGTAGCGCTCACCGGTGTCATAGGCAAAGCCCAGCACCTTGGCGTTGGCTGGCAGATCGGGCAGCTTTTGTGCGATGGCGGCCAAGGTGGCGCCGGACGAGATGCCGACCAGCAGGCCTTCCTCGCGGGCGGCGCGGCGCGCGTATTCACGGGCGGGCTCGGCATCGACCTGGATCACGCCGTCGAGCACGCTGGTATCGAGGTTGCGCGGAATAAAGCCGGCACCAATGCCCTGGATCGGGTGGGGCGCGGGCTGGCCGCCCGAGATGACCGGCGAGGCCGTGGGCTCGACCGCATAGACCTTGAGCTGGGGGAACTTGGCCTTGAGCACATGGGCCACACCCGACAAGTGGCCGCCGGTGCCCACGCCGGTGATCAGCACATCCAGGCCATCGGGGAAATCGGCCAGCAACTCTTGGGCGGTGGTGCGCTCATGCACGGCAGTGTTGGCGGGGTTTTCGAACTGCTGCGGAATCCAGGATCCGGGGGTTTGCGCGGCCAGCTCTTCGGCGCGGGCGATGGCGCCCTTCATGCCTTTTTCCTTGGGGGTCAGGTCAAAGCTGGCGCCATAGGCCAGCATCAGGCGGCGGCGCTCGATGGACATGCTCTCGGGCATCACCAAGATGAGCTTGTAGCCTTTGACGGCAGCGACGAGGGCCAGGCCCACGCCGGTGTTGCCGCTGGTGGGCTCAATGATGGTGCCACCGGGCTGCAGTGCGCCAGACTTTTCGGCATCTTCAATCATCGCCAGCGCAATCCGGTCCTTGATGGAGCCGCCGGGGTTGCTGCGCTCGGACTTGATCCAGACCTGGGCGCCAGGGCCAAACAGGCGGTTGATATGGACCACCGGCGTGTTGCCAATGGTGTGCAGAATGTTCTCAACTTTCATGGAGCCTCCAGCGGATCAAGGGGTAGGGGGTGGAAATCGTCGAACCATTGTGACGCAGTTGATCATTCCATCTGGAATATCAATATGCCAAGCATGTTCTTAGCGAGAAGGGGGCGGAGGGCTTAGGCGCGTCCGCATTCCTTGATGGCCGTCAACAAGCCAACCGGCCAATGGGCGGAAGATGACCGCTGATCCACACCACTGTGCACGGAGGCCGTTTGCTGAGTTTCAACACCACCCTGGTTTTGCTGGGCATTTGCTGCGTCAGCCTGATGCTGGGCTTTTCTTGGCGCGACAAGGCCTGGGCGCCCTGGCTGATGCTGGTATCGGTCTGCGGCCTGCTGGGGCTGATGGCCAAGACCATCTACGACCTCTTGGCGATGGGCTGAGCTTTCAGACCGCGTTGCGGGCACTGCCTCTGGCGCGGCGCAGCGGCGTTTTCCACAGCTCGGCCAGCAGCACGCCCAAAATGGTCATCGCCCCGCCAATCCACAAATAGCTGTGCAGCTGCTCTTTGGCCCAGGCCGAGGCGATCAGCGCGGTCAGCAGCGGGGTCAGGTTGAAGAACATGATGGAGCGGCTGGGGCCCAGCCTGGCCACGGCGGTCATCCACATCCAGGTGGCCACAATCGATGCCATGGTGCCGGCATAGGCGACCAGGTACCAGTTGTCGGCATTGAGGCCGACCTTGGGTGAGGCCAGGTAGAACGGCAGCTGGGCGAACATGGCCACCACCATCTGCAGGTACAGCAGCTGCCAGCTGGGCACACGCGGCATGGCCCAGCGTTTGAGCAAGATGTTGTAGGCCGCATAGGCCAGGCAGGCCAGCAGCATCAGCAGATCGCCCCGGTTGATGCCCTGGGCGAGCAGCGAGCTGGGATGGCCTTCGCTGATGACCAAGACCACGCCGGCAAAGGCCAGCAGCGAGCCGAAGGCGCCGCCCGCCGTCAGCACCTGGCCCAGCAGGCCGACACAGATACCCAGCACCACCAGTGGCGACAAGGTCAGGATGATGCCCATGTGCGTGGCCGTGGTGTAGGCGGCGGCAAAGTAGGCGCAGCTTTGGTAGACCACCATGCCCAAAATGCCCAGCACCAGGATTTGACCGGCATGGCCTCGGATGGCCTCGCGGTTGCGCCAAACGGCAGGCAGCAGCATGGGGGTGACCAGCAGCACCGCCAGCACCCAGCGCAGAAAGCCGATTTCAATGGGTGCGATGGCGCCAGCGGCTTGTTTGCTGACCACCGTGTTGCCCGACCAGATCAAGACCGCGAGCAGCGGATACAGGTATTGCATATGTCTAGAACTCAAAAACGTCTGGCTGCTATCATCGCCGTGGCGGGTTTAAAGCCTATAGCTGTAATCTGACAATTCAGCCACCAAGCCAGACATGTTGCGCTGGCGGGTCGCTGCAAGGAGCCACCATGGCGACAGGCCAGGCACTGAAAATCTATGACGTGGATGCCGAGACGGCGCCCTATCTGGTGCGTTATGACGAGTTTGCCGCCGGCAGCTTTGCCGATGCGCACCGCCACCGGCCCGGGCATCTGAACTACACATCGCATGGCACGATGACCATCGTCACCCAAGGGCGGAGCCTGGTGGCGCCGCCGCAGTACGGTATCTGGATTCCGCCAGCGGTGGAGCACAACTGCTATGTGCCGCAGGCGGCCGTCTACCGCTCGTTTTATGTGCAGCCGGCGCTGTGCACGGGCCTGCCTGGGCATGCCTGCATCATCCGCATCAGCGCCATCGCGCGCAGCATCCTGGCCGATCTGGCCCAACGTGACATACGCCGGCCCGCAACGCCCGAAGACCTGCGCCTGGCCGAGGTCATGGTGGACCAGATGCGGCAGGCGCCGTCCGAGCACAGTTTTCTGCCCGCTGCCCAGTCCAAGGCACTGGTGACCGTGCTCGACGCCCTCAAGGCTGAGCCGGGCAGCCGCCGCACCATGGCCGACTGGGCGGCCTCGGTGCACCTGACCGAGCGCACCCTGGCCCGGCACTGCCACCAGGAGTTGGGCATGGGCCTGGCCGAATGGCGCCAGCGCCTGCGCCATCTGTGTGCGGTGGATGCGCTGGGCCAGGGCCAGACGGTGCAGGAGATCGCTTTTGACCTGGGCTACAGCACGGCCTCGGCCTTTATCGCCATGTTCCAGCGTGCCGCGGGCATGCCGCCCGAGCAGTTTCGGCGCGAGTTCAGCAGTGCGGTGCTGGAGTAGCGCTGTGCTGAGCGGCTTATTCCCGGCAATGCCATGCAGTTTTTGGGCCGCTGGCGCGGGCGGCGGCCATTCGGTGGAATAATCACGCCTGTGAAGCCTGCCAGACCGCCGCTGGTGCAATTGCCGAAAGGCAGCACTGGAGGAACGTCCGGACTGCACAGGACAGCGTAGCAGCTAACGGCTGCCCACCGTGAGGTGAGGATCAGAGCAACAGAGACGAGTCCGGGGGGCGTACCGCAAGGTAAACCACCCGGGGTGAAACGGGCAATCTCTACGCGCAGCAATACCAAGTAGGCCAGCGTTGATGTGGTTCCGCAGAGTTGGCGGGTAGGTAGCGTCGAGCCGTGGTGGTGACACCCGGCCCAGAGTAATGGCGGTCACGCCTGGGGCAACCCAGGTGCACAGAATCCGGCTTATCGGCAGACTTCACACTTTGATAGCGTACAAAACGGCCAGCGATGCAGATCGCTGGCCGTTTTGTCTTTGGCACCCGGCAGCTGGGGCCGCAGGTGCTCAGTCCTTTTTGCGCGCGCGTGGATGCGCCTGGTCGTAGACCTGGGCCAGGTGCTGAAAATCGAGCCGGGTGTAGACCTGGGTGGTGGTGATGCTGGCGTGGCCCAGCAGCTCCTGCACGGCACGCAAGTCCTGGCTGGACTGCAGCACATGGCTGGCAAAGGAATGGCGCAGCATGTGCGGATGCACCGGCGTGGTCATGCCGGCGACCAGGCTGCGCTCACGCAGACGCTGCCAGACGCTGGCGGCCGACAGGCGCGCGCCGCGCACCCCAATGAACAGCGCCGCATCGCAGGGCGCTACCTGGTCACGCAGGGCCAGCCAGGCGGCCAGCGCCGCTAACGCGGCCTTGCCCACCGGCACAATGCGGCGCTTGCTGCCCTTGCCCAGCACATGGGCCTCGGCCGCTTGCATGTCGATCCAGCCGCGGGCCTGCACGCTGGCGGCGGTGTCCAGGCCCACCAGCTCGCCCACGCGCAGGCCGCTGCCATACAGCAGCTCGACCATGGCGCTGTCGCGGGCCTGCACCCAGGGGTCGCCCTGGGCATGGCTGGTTTCGGCAAAGCGCACGGCATCGTCTACCGACAAGGCCTTGGGCAGGGGTTTGGGGGATTTGGGGGCGCGCACGTCCTGCACCGGGTTGCGCTCGACCAGGCCTTCGCGGCCAGCCCAGTTGTAAAAGCCGCGCCAGCCACTCAGAATCAAGGCAATGCCGCGCCCACTGCGGCCTGCGGCATGCATTTGCGCGACAAAGCGGCGGATATGCTGGGGCCCGAGTTGCAGCACATCGGTGGGCAGCTCGGCTGCCATGGCTGACAGGCGCTGCAAATCCAGGGTGTAGAGCGTGTGCGTGCGTGCGGCCAGCCGCTTTTGCACGCGCACATGCTCCAGGTACTGGAGCATGGGGGCGCACAGAGGGGCTGGCGTATCCATGGGCTAGCGCAGGCGGCAGAGCACGCTGGCGGCAATCTCGCCAATGCTTTCGAGCAGGTGGGTGTCCATGTCCGCCTCAAAGCGGGCCGGGTCGGGTGAGCCCAGCACCAGCAGGCCCCAGGCGGGGGTGTCGCTCAGGATGGCGCCATCGCGCAGCGGCAGCAGCACCACCGACTGCACCTGGGCGCTGTGGGGCAGCCAGCCGGCGGGCTCAACGCCCACATTGGGGCCGCAGTAGGGGGTGGACAGCGAGCTGGCAAAGCTGCGGGCATCGGCGCTGATGCCCTGGGCAAAGGGCTCGTTCAGGTAGGTCTCCGCCACATCCCACAGGCGCAGCGCCACATGGGGCACCTCAAAGTGCTGGGCCAGGCTCTGGGCAATCACCTCGGGCAGCTGCAGCGGGTTGCGGGTCTTGACCACATCGCAGGTCCAGTGGTGGATACGGTCAATGGTGTGGTGGTTCTGGCTGCCGTTGCGCATCATGTCCATGATGCGGTGCTCCAGGCCCTTGATCTTGTCGCGCAGCATCTCGGCCTGGCGCTCTTGCAGGCTGACGGTGCGGTTGCCATAGGGGCTGACCATGTGTACGCCGGTCAGCACCTGGGCATGGCGCTCGAAGAAATCCGGTGTCTGCACCAGGAACTCGGCAATGTCTTCTTCGGTAATGGGGGGAACCTGGTTGTTGGCGTTCATCGGTGTCTCTTGTATCGGCACGGGGGCCGCCTCTTCATTCGGTATCCGCAAGGTGCAGGGGCAGGGAGGGGGACTAATCGGGAATGCTGATTTGCCCTTCGAACACCGTGGTGGCCGGGCCGGTCATCATCACCGGATCGGCTGCCTGGCCGCTCCAGGCGATGGTCAGCAGGCCGCCACGGGTCTGCACATCCACGGGGCTTTGCAGCAGGCCCAGCGCGATGCCCGCGACCACTGCAGCGCAAGCGCCGGTGCCGCAGGCCAGGGTCTCGCCGGTGCCGCGCTCAAACACCCGCAGCCGCACCTGGTGCGCGCTTTGGACTTGCAGGAAGCCCACATTCACCCGCTCCGGAAAGCGCGGGTGGGACTCCAGCACGGGGCCCTGGGATGCGACCGGTGCGGTATCCACATCGTCGACCAGCATCACCGCATGCGGGTTGCCCATGGACACCGGCACCACGAACACCGTGGTTGGATCGCTGGGCACCTGCAGCGCCAGCGGCCATTTCTGGGTGTGGTGCTGCGCGACGGGCGTGAGGCCGCTGGTGTTGAAGGGGACCTCGTCAGGCAGCAGGCGGGGCTGGCCCATGTTCACGGTCACGCGGCCATCGGCCATCAACTCAGGGGCGATCACGCCTTTTTGGGTCTGGACCCGGATCGCGCGCTTGTCGGTCAGGCCCTTGTCATACACATAACGTGCAAAACAGCGCGCGCCGTTGCCGCATTGCTCCACCTCGCCGCCATCGGCGTTATGGATGATGTATTCGAAATCGATCCCTGCGGCGGGCGCGGGCCGCACCGTCAGGATCTGGTCGGCACCAACGCCAAAATGGCGGTCGGCCAAAAAGCGGTACTGGTCGGCGCGCAGCCCCAGCGGGCCGGCGGTCTCGTCGAGCACGACAAAATCATTGCCGGCGCCTTGCATCTTGGTAAAACGGATGTCCATCCGCCCATTATCGCTTTTTGGGCCCGGTCGGATGCCGAGCAGGGCACAGCGCGTGAGAACCTGTCAATGCCACCCGGCCCCGAGGTTGCAGATGCGGACAGTCTGTGGCCATGGGCTTGCGCAACCGCCCTGCGGGTGACATGGGCAGGCCATGCAAGTGTTGATAATGGGCCGCATGACCCGAACCAGCCAGCTACTCCATGTGCAACGCGAGCCCGTGCCGGCCCGTGCAGCCGCCACCGCCTTGTTCCTGCGCGATGCACCAGACCCGCAGGCGGGGCCGGGTGCCACCCGCCTGGAAGTGCTGATGTCGCGCCGCTCCGACAAGGCGCGTTTTGCGGCCGGGCACTATGTGTTCCCCGGCGGCTCCGTCGATGCGGCCGATGCGCAAAACCACGACCAGCTGGCGCGGCGCACGGCGCAGACCGCTGAGGAGCTGACCTACGCCCAGGCCGCCATCCGCGAGAGCCTGGAGGAGATGGGCGTGCTGCTGGCCCGCCATGCCGATGGCCGCTGGGCCAGCCAGGCCGAGGTGGCCGGCATGGACCGCAGCCAGCCCTTGCTGCCCCAATGCGCGGCGCTGGGGCTGAGCTTGGCAGCCGATGCCCTGTGGCCGCTGGCGCGCTGGACGGCCGCGCAGGAGATACCCATCCGCTTCGATGTGCCCTTTTTCGTGGCGCGCATGCCCGAGGGGCAGGAGGCGGTGACCGATGACAGCGAACAGTTCGAGGCCCTGTGGGTACACCCTGCGCAGGCCTTGCAGCATGCGGCCGAGGGGCGCATGACGGTGATGTTCCCCACCCGCGTCACCCTGGAGCGCCTGGCCGCCTACCCGACGGTGCAGGCCCTGCTCGATGTGCTGCAGGCGCTGCAACAGGTGCAGCCGGGCCAATGGCTGTGGCAGTCCATGCCGCGTGGCGCGGTGGTGGATGGCGAAGTGCGGCGCTTTATGGAGCATGAGAGCGCCTATGGCGAGCTGGCCATGGTCTGCCCTGATGGACAGCTGCACCATGTGCTCGGCTGGCAGAGTGCGCAGCCGGTGCCGCTGCGCAAGAATGTGCAACGCCTGACGGCGGACAACGGCGGCACCATGACCGGGCCAGGCACCAATACCTACCTGATCGGCGACGCCGAGACGGGCTTTATCGTGCTCGACCCCGGCCCCAAGCCGCAGCCGCAGGACGACCCGCACCTGGCGCGCATCCTGGCCGCCACCGGTGGCGATATCCGCGCCATCGTCTGCACCCATTCGCATGCCGACCATTCCCCAGCGGCTGCGCCGCTGCAGGCGCTGGTGGCCCAAACCGGCCGCAGCAAGCCGCTGATCTGGGGGCTGTCGTCGGCCTGCACCGCACGGGCCGGCAGCCAGTTCAGGCCGGACCAGGAATTGCAGGATGGTCAGGTGCTGTCACTGGCGCATCCCACCGACCCCGCGCGCAGCCACAGCCTGCGCGTGCTGCACACGCCCGGCCATGCGGCCAACCATGTCTGCCTGGTGCTGGAAGAAGACGGCCTGCTGTTCAGCGGCGACCATATCTTGAACGGCAGCACCACGGTGGTGGATCCGCCCGATGGCAATATGCGCCTGTATCTGGCATCGCTCGCCAAGCTGGCCCAGGCCTGCGAGCAAGGCCAGATCGGCTTTATCCTGCCGGCCCACGGCTATGTGCTGGCCCAGCCGCTGCAGGTGATTGCCAAGCTGCATGCGCACCGCATGGCGCGGGAAGAGAAGGTGCGCAAGGCCATGGCCCAAGCGCCGGACGGCACACCGGAGGACTGGGTGGCCATCGCCTATGCCGATACGCCAGAGCGGCTGTGGCCGGTGGCCAAGCGGTCACTGCTGGCGCATGTGGAGCATATTCGCGGGATGTGATGGAGACTTGGGCGTTGCGTCCAAGTTCGCTTAGAGCTTAGGAATCCGGATGCGGCTGATCATCAGCGAGCCCGACACCGCAAACAGCAGCACCAGCGGGTGCAGGGTAAAGCCCGCAATCAGCACCTTGCCCATCCACAGGTCGGCGCGCACCGCATTCATCGCAGCGGCCAGCGCCAACAGCGCCACCAGCACGATGGAGGTGGGGATGGGGGTGCCTTCAAAGTACTTCACCTTGCCCGATGGCCCCTCGGACAGCGACTCCGCCGTGACGTTGTAGCGCGCCAGGCGCGACACGCCACAGGCCACGAAGTAACCCAGCACGATACGGTCCCACAGGCCTTGCATGCCGCAGGCGTAAGCAATGATGGCGGGCGCCACACCGAACGAGATCACATCCGCCAGCGAATCGAGCTCGCGCCCCATGGCCGATGATTTCTGCCGCCAACGGGCAATGCGGCCATCAAAGACATCGAACACCAGCGCCGCCAGCACCAGGGCGGCTGCAAAGTAGATATGCCGGCGGTCAGCGGTTTCCAAAAAGGTCATCGCCGAGAACAGCGCGCCCACGCCGCAGACGGCATTGCCCAAGGTGAACCAGTCGGCGAGGTGGAACTCGCGGATCATCGAAAAACGTTTTTGAGGACTATTCATGGAGAAGGGGCCAAGGGCCAAAGTGCGGCGGCCGCCCGTCGGGCGGCCATGGTTGGCAATCATGGTACACCGTGCGCCAGCCAGCACCAAACCGGGCCGAGGCAGTCGTCCATGAAGCGGGCAAGATCTCCATCAATCCTACAAACAACGTAGGCTGAGCCACAACATTGCGAAGCCAGACTTGCGGGACTCAAATCTGGAGCCTTGCGCCGTGACCCTCAACACCGAACAACTGCTGGCTGACGAAGCCCAATACTGCTCTTTTGGCGACACTGTCCATTACGTCAATCCTCCCAAGATCTTTACCGGCTGCGAAGGCAGCTACATGTATGACCAGACGGGCACGCCCTACCTGGACTTGCAGATGTGGTACTCGGCCGTCAACTTCGGCTACAAGAACAAGCGTCTGGAAGACAAGATGATCGAGCAGCTGCGTGAGCTGCCCCAGGTCGCCAGCCAGTACCTGCACCCCACCAAGATCGAACTGGCCAAGTTCATCGCGCAGGATGCCGAGAAAAAATGGGGCCTGCCAGGCCGTGTGCACTTCAACGTGGGCGGGGCCCAGGCGATTGAAGACTCGCTCAAGGTGGTGCGCAATGCCACCAACGGCAAAAGCCTGATGTTTGCCTTTGAGGGCGGCTACCACGGCCGCACCCTGGGGGCCTCCAGCATCACCTCCAGCTACCGCTACCGCCGCCGCTTTGGCCACTTCAGCGACCGCGCGCAGTTCATCCCCTTTCCCTACCCCTTCCGCCGGCCCAAGGGCATGACGTCCGAAGAGTATGCGGACGCCATCGTGCAGGAGTTTGCGCGCAAGTTCGAGAACGAATACCACGCCGTCTGGGACCCCAAGACCCAGCAGTGCGAGTACGCGGCTTTCTATGTGGAGCCCATCCAGGGCACCGGTGGCTATGTGGTGCCACCGCCCAATTTCTTCAACGGCCTCAAGAAAGTGCTCGACGACCATGGCGTGCTGCTGGTGGTCGATGAGATCCAGATGGGCTTTTGGCGCACCGGCACCTTGTGGTCGGTAGAGAATTTTGGCGTCAAGCCCGATGTGCTGGTGTTTGCCAAGGCGCTGACCAATGGTCTGAACGCCTTGTCTGGGCTGTGGGCGCGTGAGGAACTGATCAACCCGACCGTCTTCCCGCCAGGCTCGACCCACTCGACCTTTGCCGCCAACCCGCTGGGCACCGCCCTGGGCCTGGAGGTCATGCGGATGACCCACGAGATGGACTTTGGCCGCCAGGTGCGCGAATCGGGGGCCTATTTCCTCGATGGTCTGCAGCAGCTGCAAAAGCGCCACCCGGAGATCGGCGATGTCGATGGCATGGGCCTGGCGCTGCGCGCCGAGATCTGCACGGCCGATGGCTTTACCCCCAACAAGGCACTGCTGGACAAGATGGTGGACCTGGGCCTGGAAGGCAAGCTGGAGTACCAGGGCCAAAAACGCGGCCTGGTGCTGGACGTGGGCGGCTACTACAAGAACGTGATCACCTTCGCGCCGTCGCTGATGATCAGCCGCAGCGAGATCGATGAAGCGCTGGTGCTGCTCGACCAGCTGATCAGCCTGGCCAAGCGGTCCTGAGCTTGGACGAGCCCCTGCGTCCCTCGCGCAACCAGTTGGAGCCCTCTGCGCTGATCCGGCAGTTTGCCGCGCATCCGCCGCAAGGCTTTGCGGTGCGCTCGGACCGGCCTTTTCCGGCCTTTCGTGCACCCTTCGATCTGCTGACCACCGCCGATGACACCGTCAAACGCCGCATCCTGCAATGGCCCGGGGGTGCCTGGCTGTCACGGCGGCTGCGGTTGCGGACCGATTTTGTAGGCTCGACCCTGAGCGAGTACCTGGTGCTGCCCCCGGATGTGGACATGGACAGGCTGGCGGCCCAGTTGTGCCGCCATGCGGGGCGCTGCATGCTGACCATCGTCAAGGACTTGCCACAGGCCTCCCCGTTGCTGCCCCCGGCCGACAATGCGGATGCCCACCGGCTGGCCCAGGCGCTCCAGCATGAGGGCTTTATCCTGGTGGACGGCCAGGCGCTGGCCTATGTGCCTATCGATTTCGAGAGCATCGATGCCTACCTGGCGCGGCTGTCGAAGAACCGGCGCTCCGACCTGCGCCGCAAGCTCAAGAGCCGCAACGAATTGCAGATCCGCCGCATTCCCACCGGCCCAGCCTTTGCCGACGATGCCCTGGTCGATGCCTACTACGCGCTGTTCGAAGCCGTGTATGCGCAAAGCGCGCTGCATTTCGACAAGCTCACGCGCAGCTTTTTTGCGGCGGTGCTGCGCGATGCCGCCAACCAGGGCCTTGTCTTTGAGTACCGCGATGCGCAGGATGGTGCCTTGCTGGGCTGGAACCTGTGTTTTGCGCATGACGGCCGGCTGGTCGACAAATACATCGGCCTGTCCTACCCGCGTGCCCGCCAGACCAATCTGTATTTCGTCAGCTGGATGGTCAATCTGGAATATGCGCTGGAATGCGGCCTGTCACACTATGTCGCCGGCTGGACCGACCCCGAAGTCAAGGCGCAATTGGGCGCCAGCTTCACGTTCACCCAGCATGCGGTCTACATCCGCAACCCGGTGCTGCGGGCCTTGGGGCGGCGTTTTTCCCGGCATTTTGAAAGTGACCGTGCATGGCAGGAGCAGCGATGAAGCCCTTGGTGCTGGATGTCGATGGCTCCGTCGGCCCGCTGGCCGGGGAGCTGCGTCTGCCGCTGGGCGACTGGCAGGACGCCATCCGCTTTGGGGCATCGCTGGGTGTCTACCAGCGTTTTAGCCGCCATGTACAGGCCCAGCTGCCGGCGCAGCATGGCACGGCCTGGATGGGGAGCGGCGATTTTCACCACCTCTCCTGGCTGCTGATCACGCATTGCATCGCCCGCCAGGGCTTTACGGCGGCACGCCCGCTGCGCGTGGTGGTGCTGGACAACCACCCCGACAACATGCGCTTTCCCTGGGGTGTGCATTGCGGCTCCTGGGTGCGGCGCATTGCCATGCACCCGGCGGTATCGCATGTGCATGTGGCGGGCATCACCTCGCAGGACATTGGCGCGGGCCACGCCTGGGAGAACTACCTGGGCCCGCTGCGCGCCGGCAAGCTCAGCTACTGGAGCTGCGGCGTGGACACGGGCTGGGCGCGGCGGCTGGGCATGGCGGCTGCCTTCCGCGCGTTTGACAGCATGGATGGCCTGGTCGATGCCTTGACCGCCGTCCTGGCCACTGCGCGCGAGAGCAGCTACCTCAGCATCGACAAGGATGTGTTTGCCCCCGATGTGGTGACCACCAACTGGGACCAGGGCCAGATGCGTGAGGCGCAGGCGCTGCGCATCATGGCGGCCCTGGGCGGTCAGCTGGTGGGCAGCGATGTCACCGGCGATATCTCGTCTTGGCGCTATGCCACCTGGTGGAAGCGCTGGCTGAGTGCCGGCGATGGCCAGGACACGGCGATCAACGCGCAGACGCTGGCCCAGGCGCAAGCAGGGCAGCATGCATTCAACCAGCGGCTGATGGCGGCCTTGTCTGCTTCAACGCGTCCAGCAACTGGGCAAACAGTGCATCGCTGAGCCAGGCGCTGTTGCTGATGGCCAGCAGGCGCTGCGCCCAGTCGCGCGCCTGTGGCACCGGGTCGTGCACGGCGTCTCCCAGCAGGGGCGCGTAGCGCGCGTAGTCGGGCAGGATGTGGCTGAAGGGCAGCGACAGGCCCCAGCCACTGGCCCAGTGCGCCCGCATCAGCGCATCGCGCTGGGCGGCACTGGGCAGGCGCAGCAAGATCACCGGCCAGATGCCCTGTGCCTGTGGGGCGGTATCGCCCAGCACCTCTAAGCCGGGCAGGGCGCGCAGCTGGGCGATGCGCCGCTGCGCCTGCTGGTGTGCATGCGCCCAGTGCGTGCGCAGCCGCGCCAGCGCGCGCAGGCCGACGCGCTGGCGCCAGGCCCCCAGGCTGTGCTGCGGGATATGGCTGTCGAAATCATCGCCGGCCGCCTCCACCCAGGCGCCCCGTGCCAGGCTGCGGCGCAGCGGCGCGCCATAGACAAGATCGAGCAAGGCGGGCCGGAATGCGGCGGCATAGCCCAGCAGTTCCAGGCTGCGGCGCAGCTCCCAGCCCAGGTGGGGCCGTATCGATTGCTGGTGCTGCGCACGCAGCACCGCCATCAGCGCGGGGTCGCGTGCCAGCAGCACGCCACCTTCATAGGTGGACAGGCCTTTGCCCACGGCCAGGCTGAACAGCGCGATGTCGCCCTGCAAGCCCACGCTGCGCCCTTGCACGCTGGCGCCCAGCGCCTGGGCGGCGTCTTCGATCACATAGGCGCCGCAGGCCTGGGCGCGGGGCAGCACGCTGGCAACATCGGCGACACGGCCACCCAGGTGGGTGGGCACCACGGCAAGGGTGCGGTGGCTTATCAGCGCATGCAGTGGGCTGCTATCCATATCCAGTGCATCGGGCGACAGATCGCATAGGCGCAGCTGCAGGCCACACTGGGCCACAGCCAGCGCCACCAAGGGGCAGGTATAGGCGGGTACTACCACCTCGCAGCGATCGGGCGCCAGCTGCCGCAGAGTGCGCAGTGCCAGCGTCAGCGCCGAGGTGCCGGAGCATTCCAGCAGCACATCGTCCACACCCAGCCAGGCGGCCAGCGCCCGGTCCAGACGCGCGTCGCCCCAGGGGCGCAGATCGGACCAACGCAGCGCCAGGCCTGCGGTGGGTGGGACGGAGATGCGGTGCGCTGTCATCGCCTGTGCCCCTGGCCGGTCAATGCCATCAGCGTGCGGGCGCGCTGGCGCCCCCAGCCCTGTCTGCCGGGTCAGTAGGCTCGGCGGCGCCATGGTCCTGGGCTTCGCTCATCGCCAGGCAGGCAATGCCGGCAACGATGAATACGCAGCCCAGTATCTGAGGCATGCCGATGTTCTCCTGGAACAGGTAATGGGACAGCACCATCACGGAGATGATCTCCAGGTGCGAGGCGGCAAAAGCGGGGCCGACAGGCGCGCGCCGCAGCAGATGCATCCAGGTGAAGAAGGCGCCGATATAGCCGATCAAGGCGCCATAGATCCAGGGCTGGGCAAACACCCGCCAGAGCCATGAAGGGCTGAACTCCAGCGGCAGTGCGGCATCGCCCGCTTTCTTGAAGCTCAGCTGGGCCAGGGTGTCGAAGGCCATCAGCACCAGAAAGCCCACGATGTAGAAGCGCTTCATGCCATCACCCCTTGAGGCCCACCACGGCCACGCCGATGGAGACCAGCACGATGCCCGCTACCCGCATGGGTGCCAGCTTTTCCTGGAAAAAGAGGCGCCCGGCCACCATGATGGCCACGATATTGATGCTGCCCAGCAGCACGCCGTCGGACAGCGGTACCAGCGACAAGAAGGCCAGCCAGGCGATAAATTCAACCACGTAGCAGGCCCCGCCGATCCAGATCCAGGGCCGCGCCATCATGAAGCGCCAGTGCGCCATGCCGGTGGCCGTGCTCGGGGTCTGGCTGGCAGCGGCCTTGAAGGCCAACTGCCCGCCGCTGTCGACCAGCACATTGATCAGCCACAGGCTGATCACCAGGGGCGTGATCTCACTGCCCATATGCGGCCGCCTGTGCTGGCGTGCCGCCAATGCGAACCACAAAGTCATGCACCTTGGCGATCACCGTGCGGCGCTCGCGGTCGATGGTGATCATGTGGTAGCAGTTGTCCAGCAGCACGACCTCGACCTGCGCATGGACCGCGCCGGTGGCAATGTCCTGGGCATTGGAGAGGTGGGAGATATCGTCCTCTCTAGCGTGGATGGCCAGACAGGGGGCACGCAAATCAGGCAGGTGGGCGCGGACATGGGCAGAGAGCCGGCGCAGCTCGATGATGGACCACCAGGGGTTGCCGGGCAGGCCGGCCGCAGCGCTGTCGCCGCTGTGCATTTGTGCGACCACCCTTGCGCGCAAGGCCTCGTCCTTGATGCCATAGGGCGGCGCTTCCATGAACACGCGGTGGCGGCCAATGCCCAACAGGCGAAAAAGCGGCAGTAGAAAGGCCAGCTTGGTGTAGCGCGGAATGCTCCAGCCGTCATAGCGGAAGGTGGTGGACAGCGCCGCCACCCCTGCCACCTGGCGCGGATGCGAGGCGGCCACCGCGAGCGACAGCAAGGCCCCCATCGACAGGCCACCCACCACCACCCGGTCGACATGCGGGGCAAAGCGCAGCAATGCGGACTGCACACTGGCCAGCCAGTCGGTCCAGCGGGTGCGGACCAGGTCCTGCATGCTGCCGCAGTGGCCGGCCAGTTGCACCGCATAGACGGTAAAGCCCTCGCGGTTGAGGCCCTTGGCGAGCAAGCGCATTTCGGCCGGGGTGCCGGTCAGGCCATGCACCAGCAGTACGCCGGTACGCGCGGCGGCGCCGGAGCCCGGCATGACGAATTCATGGGGCGTTAGACACAGCATATCGAGGGCGGAACTCATGCCGCGATCTCCTGCTGCTGCATGAACTGCGTCAGCAAGGGCGTGGCATCGCTGAAGCTGTGAAAAGGCGCATGGGCAATGCCATGGCGCTCGCAGTGGTCGATCAGCCGGTACTTGGCGAACACATAGTCGGCCTGGTGCGAGACGCAGAAATCCGAGCTGCTGTCGCCCACATAGAGTACCCGCGTAGCCTGGGTATGCTGCGCGGCCAGGCGCTCACATTTGCAGTTGCCGCTGGCGCGTTTGCAGTGCGGGCTGGCCCAGGGCGAATCCAGTGCCCAGCGGCGGGTGTCCAACTGCACCAGGCGGTTGGCCACCACCTCCAGGTGGCCCAGGCCGTGGCGCGCCAGCACATGCTGGATGGCGTAGTCGATGCCGTCGCTGACCACTTGCACCTGCAGGCCCAGGGCCTGTGCCGCTTGTGCAAAGCCGGCAAAACCGGGGTCGATGGCAATGCCGTCCAGGTGCGCATCCAGCTCTTGCTGGCTCATGTCCAGCAGCGCCACCTGGCCTTGCATGCAGGCGCGCGAGCCGATGTCGCCCCGCTCCCAGGCGGCTTCCAAGGCGGTCCAGCCGGCCATGCCAAAACGCTGCAGCAAGCTGTCGGTGACATCGACCACGCTGATCGTGCCGTCAAAATCGGACTGGACCATCCAGCCGGCCGCGTTGCGGCAAGCGGGCGCTTGCCAAAGGATGTGTTTATTCATGGAAGCTCACTCTCACGTTCTGGCCCACACGCAGGTTGTCGGGTGGGGCCTCAAATTCCAGCACGCATTCGACGACGCGCAGCGTCCCGCGCTGCGCATCGTCCTGCAACGCCGAGGGCCCAAACATGGGGTTGATGCGCAGCACCCGGGCCTCGGGCAGTGGGGTGGCGCTGTCGTTGTCGAGCACCACCGTGGCGCGCATGCCCTTTTGCACCGCGCCGGCAAAGCTCTCGTTGAGCTCTGCCCGTATGCGCAGCGGGCGCTGCGGCAGCAAACGCATCGTCGCCTGGTTGGTGTGCACCTGGCTGCCGACCTGGGCATGCAGGTGCACCACGGTGGCTGCCTCCGGGGCGCTCAGCTGGTAGAGGCGCTGGCGGTCGCGCAACTGTTGCGTTTTGGCCTGGGCCAGCTGTACCTCGGCCTGCGCTACATCGGCCTCTGATTGCGCATTGCGCAGCGCGGTCTGCGCGTTGTCGACCTCCTGCATGTCAGCGGCGCCATCGCGTGCAGCGGCCTGCAAACGCTTGAGCTGGGTTTGCAGCGCCGGCAGCCTGGCAGCCTGCGCCTTGTGCTTGGCCTGGGCCAGTTGGTGCGCAGACTGGGCCACGGCCAGTTCGGCACGCAGGTCTTGGTCGTTGATTTTCAGCAGCAGCTGGCCGGCCTGCACCTGCTGGCCCTCGCGGACGGCGACCTTCTGCACCGTGCCATCGATGGCGCTGGCCAGGTTCAGCAGGCCGCCATCGACTTCGATTTTTCCTCTGGCGACGGCAACCGGGGAGCGGTTTTGCTGCTGGGTGGCCGTATTGACAGGCGGGCTGTCGGCGGCTGGCGTGCATGCCACCAAGCCCAGCGCTGCCATGCCGATCAGGCCCAGCGCCAGCCATGCATGCGGCGAAGACAAAGGGGTGGGGGAGGTCTTGGTCACGGCTTAGTTCTCTATCACGGTGGGTTGGCGTCGGTCGCGGTACACGGCGCCGTCTTCCATGTCCAGCACCCGGTCGGCGTGGCCGACCAGACGCGGATCGTGGCTGACGCACAGCACGGTGCTGCCGTGGCTGCGTGCAACGCGATGGAGGATGTCGATCACGCGCTGGCCGCTTTCGGCATCCAGCGCGCTGGTCGGCTCGTCGGCAAACAAAAGCTGGGGCGCCTTGGCCAGGGCTCGGGCAATGGCCACGCGTTGCTTCTCGCCGCCAGACAGCTCGGCGGGCCGCATATGGGCGCGGTGGGTGAGGCCGACTTCTTCGAGGGCGTCCTGCGCGCGGCGCAGCGATTCGCTGCGCCGTATGCCCAGGTAGCCCAGCGGCAGTTGCACCTGCTCCAGGGCCGTCAGCGCCGGAAACAGGTTGAAACCCTGGAACACAAAGCCGGTATGCAACAGCCGAAAGCGTTCCATCTCGCGGGGGGGCATGGTCGTCAGGTTCTGGCCCAGGGCGAAGGTCTCACCCTGGTCCGGGGTGAGCAGGCCTGAGAGCAGGGACAGCAAGGTGCTTTTGCCGCAGCCCGAGGGACCGGAGATCAAGGTCAGCTCGCCGGAGTACAAATCCACCGACAGGTCTTGCAGGACCTGGACGCGGATAGCGCCCGAGACATAGGTCTTGCGCAAGCCAACGGCCTGCAGGCTGGGTGGGGAGAGGGCGCTGGTGGGCATGGGCAGGTCTTTCAGCGCAGCAAGGTGGCCGGGTCGGTGCGCAGCAGCACGCGCATGGCACCCAGGCCGGACAACAGGGCCAAGGTGGCGACCAAGGCAGCGCAGGCAAGCACGGCTTGCAGGTTGAGTGCAACAGGCACCCGGTAGATCTGCGCCACCGAGACCAGGGCCAGGCTGGCGATGCTGGTGAGCAGCAGGCCGGCAGCACCGATCCAGCAGGCCTGCTCCACCACAATTCGGCCCAGTGCGGCACGGCTCACGCCCAGGGCATTGAGCACCGCGTATTCGCGCACCGAGCCCGCCACCACGCTTTTGAGCGACTGGCTGGTGACAACGGCGCCCACCAGGCACACGACCACGGCCATGAACAGCACACCTGCGCCGGCGCCGGTATCGAGCATCCAGTAACGCTGCGAACGGTGCGCAAAGGCACTGGCGGTCCAGACCTCGTGTGGGCCAAAACTGCGGGCTTCGCTGCTCAAGCGCTGCTGCACAGTATGGCTGTCGGCGCCTTTGCGCACCCGGGCCAGCAGATAGGTGCTGCCCTGGTTGGGCGAGCTGCCTGCGATCTGGTGGGCGCTCTCCAGCGATGCCAGCACATTGATGCCGCCCAGGCCACGCAGGCCATCGACGGCGGCCACGATCCGCACGCGCTGGTTGTTGATCCAGGCGGTGCCGCCTTCGCTGCTAGCGAGGTTGTCCAGGTCGGCGCGGTCAACAATGACGGCACCGGGTTCGCGCAGCAGCTTGCGCTGCCATGGCGCAATCACGCGGTCGAACATCATGGCGGTATTGCTGGTGGAGATGCCCGAGAGGTAGACCGATACCGCGCCCACGGTCTGGCCAGCGCCCTGGCTGGCACGCCAGTCGCCATCCACCCAGACGAAGGGCTCGACGGCCCGGATATCCGGGTCCGTGCGCAGGCGCATTTCCACATCGGGGCCGATGTTGCGGCCGAAGTTCACGCTTTGTGTGCCGGGGTAGCCCACCCACAGGTCGGCAGAGCTGGCCGTGATGTAAATGGCAGCCGAGCTGAAAATACCCAGCACCAGCGCCGCCTGCATGACCAGCAACACACCGGCAAAGCCCACGGCAAAGACCGAGGGCACAAAGCGGCGCCATTCGTAGACTAGGGTTTTGCGTGCCAGGGCAATCATGGCAGGGGCCCGGTTGCGCCAGGCAGGGCTTGCTGCGGCAGGGGGGCGCCACCCAGGGCCTGGAACAGCGTCACCCAGGCCAGTGCCTGCGCCGCCTGGGCGACGCCTTGCTGGCTTTGCTGCAGCAGCAGCAGGCGGCGCGGCTCCATGGCGTCGAGCTCGCTGGCCAGGCCCAGCTGCTGGCGGCGCTGCAACTGCTGGGCGCGTGTGCGCAGCAAGCTGGTTTGGGTGTCCAGCGACTGCTGGCGTTGCTGCTGGGCGGCCAGGCCCGCCAGCGCGGTTTCCACCTCGGCAATGCCGTCCAGAACGCTTTGCCGGTATGCCTTGACGGCGTTGTTCATCTGCACCTCGTCCGCATCGGCCTGTGCGCGCCTGCGGCCCCAGTCGAGCAGGGGGATGTCGATCACCGGGCCCAGCATGGGCACGTGGTTGGAGCTGGAGCGCCGGTTTTGCGTCAGGTTGTAGGAGTAGAGCAGTGAGCCGCCCAACGCAAAGCGTGGATACAGGGCCGAGTGCGACAGGCCGGCAGCGGCTGCGGCGCGCTGCACACCGGCTTCGGCCGCCAGGATGGCGGGGCGGTGGCGCAGCAGCTCAGCGGGCAGCACCTGCAGGTTCAGCCCGGCGGTGGCGGGCAGCGAGGGCGCCGAGGAGGGGGCCAACCAGGCACCATCGGGTTCGCTGCGGCCCAGCAGCGCGGCCAGTGCATGCGCTGCGCGTGCCTGGTGGTGTTGCAGGTCTGCCTCCTGGCTGCGGCTGCGGGCCAGCTCCAGGCTGGCTTGCTGCACCAGATCGGCGCTGCCGATGTGCTGCTGCACGCGCAGCTGCTGCAGCTGCTGGCGGCGTGCGTCCAGTTGCTGCTGCTGCGTCAGCCAAAAGCGCTGCTGCTGTGCGACACGGATTTCCAGATAGCGCTGCACCACGTTGGCGATCAGCTGGACCTGGGCCGCCTGCAGCTGTGCCTGGGCATTGAGCAGCTGCGCCTGGCCATCGAGCGTGCTCGATTCATAGGCGCCAAACAGGCCGGGGTTCCAGCTCACGTCCAGGCTGGCATGGAAGTAGGAGTCCAGCGCGGCCACGTCTTGCAAGGTCCGCACGCCTGCGCTGACTTCTGGTTTGTAGGCGGCAGTGGCAATGCCCAGCAAAATGCGCTGCGCCTGGAGCCTGCCCAGCGCTTGGGCCAGGTCCAGGTTCTGGGCCAGGGCCTGCTCGACCAGCGCGTTCAGCGCCGGATCGGCCAGCAGCGTCCACCAGCTGGCCAAATCGGCAGCCCGGATGGTGCGCGCATCGACCCCTGCACTGACCGCCTGGCGCCACTGCGCAGGGGTGTCTTGGTCAAGCGGGGGTTGCGGCGGCGTCATGCAGCCGGCCAGCAAAGCAGCAGGGGCAAGCAGCAGCAGTGTTTTGCAGAACAGGGGTTTCACGTGCAATGGAGTCGGTTCAAGGCCGGTGTTGACCGCAGTGGCCAGACCGCATAGGCGGGACAAATATGCGCTTGATTCAAACCCGCCAAGCTTGCGCAAGCTTGCACAAATGATGGAGAAAACATGGAGGCGGCAAGGGCGTGCAACCGGCTGGCAGCACGGTCATAATGGCTTGTTTCAACAGCGTGTGCGCGCCTTTGAGGCTGTGCCGCATGCCCCTATTTTTGGAAGCAGTCCGCGATGAAACTACCCACTCCACCGGTGGCGGTTCCGCTGGTGCTCGTCGTGGAGGATGAGCCGGGAATCGCCACGATTCTTGTCGCCTACCTGGAGCGCGACGGCCTGCGCAGCCTGCATGCGCGCGATGGTGAGCAGGCCGTGCAGCTTTTTCGCCAGCACCAGCCCGATCTGGTGCTGCTCGATATTCACTTGCCTGGCATGGACGGTGTCGATGTGCTGCGCTTTATCCGGGATCAGGGCCAGACGCCGGTGATCATGGTGACCGCGCTGGCCGACGATGTGGACAAGCTGGTGGCTTTGCGCCTGGGGGCGGATGACTATGTGGTCAAGCCTTTTAATCCGGCCGAGGTGGTGGCGCGGGTGCGGGCCGTGTTGCGCCGCAGCCAGCCCAAGGCCGCGTCTGCGCCCATGGCGCCGATCCGGGTCGGGGCGCTGGAGATCAGCCCGGACGCGCACAGCGCCCGCGTGTATGACGCGCAAGGCATGGCCACGCCGCTGCCGCTGACCCTGACCGAATTTCGGCTGCTGGCCCTGCTGGCATCGCAGCCGCGGCGTTGTTTTTCGCGTGCGCAGCTGATCGAGCATTGCTTGCCCGAGAGCGACGCGCTGGAGCGGGTGATTGACTCGCACCTGTCCAAGCTGCGCCGCAAACTGCAGCTGGCAGGCCAGGAGGAGCTGATCGAGACCGTGCGCAGCATTGGGTACCGCCTATGGCCCGGGGACTGAACCGCATCTGGGTGCGCTTTGGCTTCTGGATTGCCGGCACCCTGCTCAGCACCATTGCGCTGCTCAGCGCCTGCGCCTGGGCCTTCAATGCAGTGCAGTACAACCAGTTCTACCAAAGCCTGCCCGAGTCCGTGCGCGTGGAGCTGGACGATCTCATGGACCGGGACATGGACAACAGCCCGCGCGCCATGCAGATCTATGGCGAGTACTGGCGTGGCGAGGTGTTCTTTGGCGAGCAGGTGTCGCTGTTCATTGGCCTGCTGGTCTGCCTGCCGTTTGGCCTGGCCATGGGCTTTTTCGTCTCGCGCTATATCACGCGGCCGCTGGCGTCGATGGTGGAGGTGGCGCAGCGCGTGGCGCATGGGGATTTCAGCTCGACGCGTGTGGTCGAAGAGGGCGCGCATGGGGAGTTGAAGGAGGTGGTGCATACCTTCAATGCCATGATCGATGCGCTGCAAAAACTCAATGCCGAGCGCCAGGCCTCGGCGGCGTCCATCTCGCATGAGCTGCGCACGCCCTTGTCGGTGCTCAAGACCCATTTGCATGCGCTGTGCGATGGCGTTATCGCGCCCAGCGAGCTGGAGTTTAGGCTGCTGCTGGCGCAGACCGAGCATCTGGGCCGCTTGATCGATGATTTGCACACCCTGGCCATGGCCGAGGCCGGTGAAATGTCGCTGCGCAAGGAGCGCCTGAGCCTGGGTGCGCTGGTGCGCGAGAGTCTGCAGGAGCTGCAGCCTCAGTTGCAACTGGCCGAGATGGCGCTGTCGCAGGTGCTGCCTGAGGATGATGCCGTCAGCGCCATCCGCGCCGACCCTTTGCGCATGCGCCAGATCATTGCCAACCTGGTGGGCAATGCCGTGCGCCATGCGGCCAGCGGCCGCTGGCTGGAGGTGGAGGTGCGCCCCATGCGTGATGGGCAAGGGCACATCTGGGTCGAGCTGCTGGTCAGCGATGCCGGGCCGGGCCTGCCGCCGGAGCTGCGCACGCATCCCTTCAGGCGTTTTGCGATGGCGCCGGGCCGCCGCAAAAGAGAGGGCTCGGGGCTGGGGCTGTCCATTGTCCATGCGCTGACCGAACTGCAAGGCGGGGTGGCGTATGCGGAAAGCGCGCCCGGAGGCGGGGCACGGTTTCGCCTGCGTTTTGCACCGGCTTGAGTGCCTGCAGGCAGGCCGTGAAGGGCTGCGGCGGAGCGCAAGCCATGGCAGGCGATTAAAATAGCGTTTGCGCTCTGCGAATGCAGGGCTTTTGCTATTTTTTAAGGAGCGGATGGCGCACTGTCGTGCCAAGCCGCAGATTTGCTGCCCCATGCAAGCTCTAGACCCCCAAGCCATCCGCCTGTCCAAGCGCCTGGCGAGCGACATCGGTTGCTCGCGCGCCGAGGCCGAGCACTACATTGACGCCGGTTTTGTCACGGTGGATGGCCAGGTGCAGGACACACCCGGCGCCCGTGTGCTGCCGGGCCAGGCCGTGGCCTTGCAGCCGGGTGCCCATCTGCGCCCGATCCAGGCCGTTACCTTGTTGCTGCACAAACCCGCAGGCTACAGCCTGCGCCCGGTAGAGCCGGGGCGCGAGGGCGCCAGTGCGCTGGACCTTCTGGTGCCCGCGCATCTGGCGGATGTGGATACGCCCCAGCCGATGGTGCCGGTGGCACGCCATTTTCGCCACCAGCAGTTTGTGCTGCCCATGCCCCGCGCCGCCAGCGGCTTGGTGGTCTACAGCCAGGATGCACGCATCCTCCGCCATCTGACGGAGGATGCCGGTCTGATCGAGCAGGAGTTTCTCGCCGAGGTGCGTGGCCAGATCATCGACGATGGCCTGGCCTTGCTGGCCAATGGCCTGTATATCGACGGTGACCGCCTGCCGCCTCTCAAGGCCAGTTGGCAGAATGAAACCCATTTGCGCTTTGCGCTCAAGCGCGTCGCGCCCGAGTGGTTGGCCAGCATCTGCGCGGCTCTGGGTTTGGAGCTGGTGGGGCTCAAACGCTTGCGGATCGGCCGCATTTCTCTGGGCAAGCTGCCCCAGGGGCAGTGGCGCTATCTGCAAGGGTATGAGCGCTTCTGACATCGCCAGGCATTGGGCTTGCGCAGGCGCATTGCAGCGGCATTCTTGCTGCTTTTTTGATAGCATTCTTTGGCCGCTGGCACAGGGGCTGATCGCTGGCAAGACCAGAGGCAGTCTGCCCTGCAAACCGTGCCACAATAGCCGGCTGTTTGCATGCCAGCAGAATTTACCTGCCGGTGTCTTGATATTGCCTGGCATGGCCTCACATAACGGTGTTTGATACAAAGGCCTGCAATTTGGCTGCAGGGCCGGTGGACGGGCAAGTCTGCGCAGGGCGCGGCTTGTGGCTGCTGCCTTTTGTGTAACTATCAGGGGTTCTATGTCACTCATTCCAGTCACCATCCTCACGGGTTTTTTGGGTTCGGGCAAAACCACGCTGCTCAAGCGTGTGCTGCATGAGTCGCACGGCATGAAGATTGCCGTGATCGAGAACGAGTTCGGTGAAGAGAACATCGACACCGATATCCTCAAGACAGAGTCCAAGGAACAAATTCTGCAGATGAGCAATGGCTGCATCTGCTGCACCATCCGTGAAGACCTGCGTGAAGCGCTGCAGCTGTTGGCCGCCAAACGCCGCAAGGGCCTGGTGGATTTTGAGCGCATCGTGATCGAAACCACCGGCCTGGCAGACCCCGGCCCCGTGGCGCAGACCTTCTTCATGGACGAAGAGATTGCGGAAACCTATTTGATCGACTCGATCATCACCCTGGTGGATGCCAAACACGCGGGCCAGCAGCTCGATACCCGCCAGGAGGCGCGTCGCCAAGTCGGCTTTGCCGACCAGATTTTCCTGTCCAAGACCGACCTGGTGAGCGAGGCCGACAAGGATGCGCTGATCCACCGCCTCAAGCACATGAACCCGCGTGCGCCTATCCGTGCCGTGCATTTTGGCGATGTGCCGCTGAAGGATGTGCTGGATCTGCGTGGCTTCAATCTGAATGCCACCTTGAATATCGATCCCGACTTCCTCAAGGAAGACGAGCACGACCATGGCCATGTTCACGATGAGAACTGCGGTCACGACCATGACCACGGCCATGTGCATGACGAAAACTGCGGCCACGACCATGGCGACGAACACGTGCATGGCGAGCACTGCAACCATCCGCACCACCACCACCATGACGACGATGTGAAAAGCTTTGTCTACCGTGCGGACAAGGCCTTTGACCCGGCCAAGCTGGAAGACTTTTTGGGCGCCATTGTGAACATTTATGGCCCGCGCATGCTGCGCTACAAGGGCGTTCTGGCGATGAAGGGCACCGACCGCAAGGTGATTTTCCAAGGCGTGCACCAGCTGATGGGCAGCGACCTGGGTCCAGAATGGGCCGCTGACGAGCGCCGCCAAAGCAAGATGGTGTTCATCGGCATTGACCTGCCGCAAGACATCTTGCGACAGGGTCTGGACCAGTGCGTCGTGGAGGCCTGATCGGCCGCAAGGTGCAGCCTGGGGGATGGGCTTCGGGAAACCCCGCGTTGCATCTGGGCTGCACGCACTTGTTGGGCCCTATGGATGGCATATACAATCGCGGCCCAAAATGCAGCAAAGCGGGCACGCGCCCAACTTCGCCGATGCGCCCGAGCCCCGATGGGGCTGGGGCCAGTGGATCAGGGGAGCTGGGCCTGTCGGGCTTGGCACCTCTTTTGTAACGAGACGGACATCCGTCGCCTGTAAGAACGGCGCTAGCCAGTCGAGAGAACTATGCCTACCACAACGCCAACTATCCCTAAACGCGACGCTAAGCTGGCCAATGCTTGGAAGTCGAAGACGGTAGACACCCTCACTGACGATGAGGTGCTGTCGATGCCGGAGAGCGAATACATGAACGACATCCAGCTGGCGTTTTTTCGCAAGAAGCTGGTGGAGTTGAAGACCGGTATCCATATGAATGCCGACGCCACGACGGAAAACCTGCGTGAAGATACCGTCGTGGTGCCTGATCCTGCAGACCGCGCTACCATTGAGGAAGAGCATGCACTGGTCTTGCGCACGCGTGACCGGGAGCGTAAGCTTCTGAAGAAGATCGACCAGTCGATCACCCGCATCGATGCGGGCGATTATGGCTACTGCGATGAGACCGGCGAGCCCATTGGCGTGGGTCGTCTGCTGGCCCGTCCAACGGCCACCTTGTCGCTGGAAGCGCAGCAGCGCCGTGAATTGAAACAAAAAATGTTTGGTGATTGAAGCTGAGGCAGCGCACCGGACACGCAAGGGGAGGGAGTAACCATGAGTGAGGCCCACAAGCCAAACAAGGGTTTGTTGTCCAAGGTGGTGCGCTTTGTAACCAAGCCGACCACGCAGTGGTCGGAGTTGGACAAAACGCCGGAGCCGGAGAATCCGGAAGCCCAGTTTTCCAAGCAGGCGCTCAAGGAGATCATGGAGCGCAAGCGCCGCAATGATTTTGTGCGCAAGCTGGAGTTCGACCAACTGCGCAAAATACGGCGTGAAGCCAACAAGTCCAGCACCTCTGGGGTAGATGGCTTGAGCGCGGCCAGCTCAGCGGCGATGCTCGAAGCCGGTGTCGCGCCCGATGGCGCCCAGGCCGCAGCTGGCAAGCCTGCGCATCCTGCGCACACCATCGAGAAGATCAACCAGATCGAGCGCCAGATGTCCAAGCAATGGTGGGCCGGCGATGCCGCCACTGCTGCTGCAGCCAATCAGGCCGCAGCGGCGCAAGCGGCGCCGCAGGAGGCTGCCGCGCCTGTGGCAGCGCCTGCAGAGCCCCTGGTTGCCGAGCCAGCCGTGGCCGCTGCCCCGCCTGCGGCCAGCATGGCCGCCCCCGCGACCTTGCCCCCTGCCGCCTACGATGCGCAGGTGGAGTCGGGGCGCTTTATCCATGACACGGATCTTGAAGAGGCGGCGGTGCTGTTTGCCAATGGCGATGCTGCTGGGGCGGAAGCCTCGCTGCTGGCGCTGGTGCAGCAGCGCAAGGGCGACCTGATGGGGCAGCTGACGATTTGGCTGACCTTGTTTGACCTGTACCGGGCCATGGGCGACCAGACCAAGTTTGATTTCCACGCCATTGAATTTGCCAGCAAATATGGCCGCTCCGCGCCGGTGTGGTTTTCGATGCCGCAAGAGCTGGGCGCCAAGGCCCAGCAAACCGCAGAGGCGCCGGGTGCCGAAACCCGGCTGCTGAACTGGCAGGCACCGCCGGTGCTCAGCGCTGCAGCGCTCAGCGGCTTGCTGGGCAATCTCAAGCGCTTTGCGCCGCCTTGGACCTTGAATTGGTCCCGCGTGACCGAACTGCGCGACGAGGCGGTAGAGCCTTTGCTTGCACAGTTCCGGGCCTGGGCCGAGAGGCCGGAGGTGCGCGTGGTGTTTGTCGGCACTGACCATTTGCTGTCGGTGCTGGAGGCGCTGACGCCCGTGGGTGACAAGCAGGTGGCGCAAGACCGCTGGGCGCTGCGCCTGGCATTGCTGCGCGTGCTGAAGCTGGAGCAGGATTTTGAAGCCGCAGCGCTGGACTACTGCATCACCTACGAAGTCTCTCCGCCGTCCTGGGTGCCGCCCAAGCTGGAGATGAGCAGCGACAGTGCCCGTTCAGGAGCGCCTGTGGCGCACGATTCGGTGCTGGCGCTGGATCTGCCGGAGCGAAAGTCGCTGGTCGCTGAGAGCCCGCAGGCGGTGCTTGAAGGGGTTGTCGAGGGAGATGTGTCTCAGCAGCTCGACACCTTCACGCCCATGGTGGAGCCTGGCCGGGCTTTCACGGTGCGCTGCGATCGGCTGATGCGCATCGACTTTGTCGCTGCCGGATCGGTGCTGAACTGGGTGGCCGAATGCCAGCAAAAAAATGTTCTGGTGCGCTTTGGCAACCTGCACCGGCTCAATGCGGTGTTTTTCAACCTGATCGGCATCAACGAGCACTCCATCGTCAACCAGCGCGAAAACTGATGCTGGCAGCGGTGTTGGGCGAAAACGCACCCCCGGGTGCGTTTTTTTCCGTCTGCCGCGCTGCCGGTGCCTTGGAAAACGGCCTCCCGGCTCTATATAGGCAGGACTATGGAACAGTATCACGGCACAACCATCCTCAGCGTGCGGCGCGAAACCCCGCAGGGCATCCAGGTCGCCATCGGCGGCGACGGCCAGGTCACGCTTGGCAACATTGTGGTCAAGGGCACTGCACGCAAGGTGCGCAAGCTCTATGGCGGCAAAGTGCTGGCGGGCTTCGCTGGCGCCACGGCCGATGCCTTTACTTTGTTTGAACGCTTCGAGGCCAAGCTGGACAAGCACCAAGGCCATTTGACCCGCGCAGCCATCGAGTTGACCAAGGACTGGCGCACCGACCGGGTGCTGCGCCGCCTTGAAGCCATGCTGGCCGTCGCTGACCATTCAGCCTCGCTGATCATCACTGGCAATGGGGATGTGCTGGAGCCCGAGCAGGGCATTGTGTCGATTGGATCGGGCGGGGCCTATGCGCATTCCGCCGCCAAGGCGCTGCTGAACAACACCGAGCTGTCGGCAGAAGACGTGGTGCGCAAGTCGCTGGCGATCGCCGGCGAGCTGTGTATCTACACCAATATGCACCACACCATCGAGACCTTGTAGGCGCGGCTGGCCCCCCTGTGTACAGACCTATCCTCCTCGATTGATCGACAGCAGCGCCCGCACCTCGCTGGCGCTAACCCGGATTTTTGCTTTATGTCCTCGATGACGCCCCAGGAAATTGTTTCTGAACTCGACAACCATATCGTTGGCCAGGCCAACGCCAAGCGCGCTGTAGCGATAGCGCTGCGCAACCGCTGGCGCCGCCAGCAGGTCGCTGATGGCCTGCGCCAGGAAATCACGCCCAAGAACATTCTGATGATTGGCCCCACCGGCGTCGGCAAGACCGAGATCGCACGCCGCCTGGCCAAGCTGGCCGATGCGCCCTTCATCAAGGTGGAGGCGACCAAGTTCACCGAGGTTGGCTATGTGGGCAAGGATGTGGATGCCATCATCCGCGACCTGGCCGAAGTGGCCGTCAAGCAGACCCGCGCAGCGGATGTGAAAAAGCTGCGCGCCCGGGCGGAAGATGCGGCAGAAGAGCGCATTCTGGATGCGTTGCTGCCACCGGCCCGCACTGGCGAGGCGGCGCCCGATACCGGCACGCGCCAGGTCTTCCGCAAAAAGCTGCGCCAGGGCGAGCTGAGCGACAAGGAGATCGAGATCGATGTGGCCGAAGCCAAGCCCCAGATCGAGATTACCGGCCCCCAGGGCATGGAAGAGATGGCCGAGCAGTTGCGCGGCATGTTCAGCCAAATGGGCCAGGAAAAGCGCAAGGTCCGCAAGCTCAAGATCAGCGAAGCGCTGCAGCTCATCACCGATGAAGAGGCTGCCAAGCTGGTCAACGAGGACGATGTCAAATCCCGCGCCATCGAGAATCTGGAGCAAAACGGCATTGTCTTCATCGACGAGATCGACAAGGTCGCTACGCGCCAGGAAACCAGCGGCAGCGATGTCTCGCGCCAAGGGGTTCAGCGCGATCTGCTGCCCTTGGTCGAGGGCACTTCCGTGTCCACCAAGTACGGCATTGTGAAGACCGACCATATTCTGTTCATTGCCTCGGGCGCGTTTCACCTGGCCAAGCCCAGCGACCTGATTCCCGAGCTGCAGGGGCGTTTCCCCATCCGGGTGGAGCTGGGTTCGCTGTCGGTGCAGGATTTCGAGGCGATTCTGACGCAGACCCATGCCTCTTTGATCAAGCAGTACGAGGCCTTGTTGGCCACCGAAGGTGTGAAGCTGCAGTTTGAAGCCGAAGGCATTACGCGCCTGGCCCGTATCGCCTTTGACGTCAACGAGCGCACCGAGAACATCGGCGCACGCCGCCTGGCGACGGTGATGGAGCGCCTGCTTGAAGAGATCAGCTTTGATGCGACCAAGCTGGACGGGCAGACCGTGGTCATTGATGCCGCCTATGTGGATAAGCGGCTCCAGTCGCTGAGCCAGAACGAGGATTTGTCGCGCTACATTCTGTAGCATTCAGAGCGGGCTTCGGCCAGCCTGCGCCCCGTGCCCGCCCCAGTTGGCGGGCACTTGCTTTTGGGACAGGCACCACTTGCAGCCCACCGTTCTAGGGACTGCATTTGTAACAGATGACATGGAATTTCATATCCCCTATCGTCGGTGGATAGCTCAGAGTCTGGATATAGAGGTGATTGTAAGTACCTATCAAATAAGAAGAATTTCGTAGCGGTTTTTACGTGAAGTACGTTATAAGTTATTGATTTACTTGTATTTTCATTGCAAATCATTGTGTTGAAGTGTGGCGCCATCTGGAATTCCTGATACAGTGGGGAAAAGTGCAGTTTTGTGGGAAAAAGTGCACTTGTCTTCCTCCGAAACCTCAACCAGAGTCCACGCCGTGTTTCAAGGAGCTTCCTCACTCAGTCTTGATGCCAAGGGGCGGTTATCGATACCGACCCGGCATCGCGACGCGCTGACGAAGCCGGGGGCGACCTTGACCATCACCCGCCATCCCCATGGTTGCCTGATGATTTTTCCGCAGGATGCCTGGGCGCTCTTCAGCGCCCGCATGGCGCAGGTCAAGATGGGTGAGCAAGTGCTCAAACGCATATTTTTGGGCAGTGCCATGGATGTGGAGATGGATGGCACGGGCCGTGTGCTGGTGTCGCCCGAGTTGCGCGCTGCCGCCAACATCAGCAAGGATGCCATCCTGATGGGGATGGGCAGCCATTTTGAATTGTGGGACAAGGCGACCTATGAGAAGCAGGAGGCGGAAGCCCTGCAGAATCTGCCGCCCGATGCCCTGGATAACTTTGCATTCTGAGGTGCATGTGGAAACCAATAACTACCTGCACACCACGGTCCTGCTGAACGAGGCCGTTGACGCACTTTTACAGACGGCGGTAGAGACCGAGCCGGTCTTTGTGGATGGGACATTTGGCCGAGGCGGGCACTCCCGCTTGGTGCTGTCCAAGATGCCGGCCCAGGGCCGGCTCATTGCTTTTGACAAGGATGTCGAGGCGATTGCCGAGGCGGGCAAGATCGCCGATCCCCGTTTTTCCATTCGCCATGAGGGCTTTAGCCACATGGCGCAATTGCCCGCTGCTTCGGTGGCGGGCGTATTGCTGGATCTGGGGGTCAGCTCCCCGCAGATTGACAGTCCCGAGCGCGGTTTCAGCTTCCGCTTCGTTGGCCCGCTCGATATGCGCATGGATACCACCCGGGGCCAAAGCGTGGCCGAGTGGTTGCAAGAGGCGGAAACACAGCAAATAGCGGAGGTGATACGTGACTTCGGTGAAGAACGGTTTGCTGGGCCCATTGCAAAGGCGATTGTTGCGCGGCGGGAGGCTGGCTCGCCAGTCGCCACCACTGCCGATCTGGCCGAGCTCGTGGCTGGCGCAGTCAAGACCCGCGAGGCTGGGCAAAACCCTGCCACGCGGACATTCCAGGCTCTTCGGATTTTCATTAATGCCGAGCTTGAAGAGCTCGAGCAGGCGCTAGAGGCCAGCTTGCGGGTGCTGGCACCCGGTGGCCGCTTGGTGGTGATCAGCTTCCATTCGCTGGAAGACCGCATTGTCAAGCAGTTCATTGCCAAGCATTCCAAAGAAGTGTTCGACCGGCGCGCGCCCTTTGCAGCGCCCAAGCCCATGCTGCTCAAGGCATTGGAGCGCAGCAAGCCCAGTGAGGCCGAGGTAGCGGCCAACCCACGCGCCCGCAGCGCGGTGATGCGGGTGGCTGAGCGTACCGAGGTGGCAGCATGAGGGCCTGCGGTCTGGCCGTGCGAACCCACAGGGGGTGGCTGTGCTGCTGCGCCTGAACATCCTGCTGCTCCTGGTGACCATCGTCAGCGCCATGGCGCTGGTGCAGTCGCAGTACGAATCGCGCAAGCTGTTTACCGAGCTGGACCGTGCGCTGGCCGAGTCGCGCCAGCTGGAGACGGACCACCAGCGCCTGCAGGTGGAAAAGCGGGCCCAGGCCACGCCGCTGCGGCTGGAGCAACTGGCGCGTGACAAATGGGCCATGCAGACGGCGACCCCGGCGGTCACCGTGTATGTGGCCGAGCCCGGCGCGGGAGTGGCTGCACCATGAGCAAGGACATGCGCTACTCCACCAGCCCACTGCTGGCTGAGCGCACGCCGATGTGGCGCAGCCGCTTCATCATGATTGGTCTGGCCTTGGCGTTCACGGGTCTGATTGGCCGCGCCGCCTATGTGCAGGTCATCGGCAACGATTTCTTCCTGCGCCAGGGCGAGGTACGCTTTGCCCGCACGATTGAATTGCCCGCCAACCGGGGCCGCATTCTGGACCGCAATGGTTTGATTCTGGCCTCCAGCGTGCCGGCCGCCAGCATCTGGGCGATTCCGGAAGATGTGGACCAGGACGACCCGGCGATCAAGGGCAAGCTGGCAGAGATCTCCAAATTAATAGGCATGCCCAAGGCCCAGTTTGACGCCAAGCTGGCCGACGAGGACAAGTCCTTTGTCTGGATCAAGCGCCAGCTCGATTGGGATATTGGGCAGAAGATCAAGGCGCTGGATGTCAAGGGCATCTACCTGCGCAAAGAGTACAAGCGCCAGTACCCCGAAGGTGAATCAGCAGCCCACGTCGTGGGCTTTACCAATGTGGAAGACCAGGGCCAGGAAGGCATGGAGCTGGCCTTCAACACCGAGCTGGGCGGCAAGGCCGGCTCGCGCCGCGTGATCAAGGACCGCCTGGGCCGCATCGTTGAAGGCGTGGGCGTGGAGACGCCGCCGCAAGAGGGCCAGGATATCCAGCTGTCCATCGACAGCAAGGTGCAGTTCTTCGCTTACCAAAAGCTGCGCGACCAGGTCGCGGCCTTCAAGGCCAAGGCCGGCAGCGTGGTGGTGATGGATGCCCACACCGGCGAAGTGCTGGCGCTGGCCAACTACCCCAGCTACGACCCGAACAACCGCTCGCGCCTGACGGGCGAGCAGCTGCGCAACCGCGCCATCACCGATACCTTCGAGCCCGGCTCGACGATGAAGCCCATCACGGTGGGCACGGCGCTGGAGCTGGGCCGGGTCAAGAACAACACCATCATCGACACCACGCCAGGCCGCTATGCGATTGGCGGCTTCACCATCAGCGACACCCACAACTATGGCGCATTGACGGTGGACGGCGTGATCCAGAAGTCCAGCAACGTGGGCGCGCTCAAGGTGGCGCAAAAGATGTCGGCGCAAGAGATGTGGAACGTGCACTCGGCGCTGGGCTATGGCCAAAAGCCCCAGATCGCCTTCCCCGGTGCGGCCAGCGGCCGTCTGCGCCCCTGGAAGAGCTGGAAGCCCGTCGAGCAGGCCACCATCTCTTACGGCTATGGCCTGTCGGCATCCTTGTTCCAGATGGCGCGCTCCTATACCGTGTTCTCGAACGACGGCAATGTGATCCCCGCGACCATGCTCAAGCGCAGCGGCCGCCCAGCGGGCACACCGGTGTTCTCCAAGAAGACGGCCGAGCTGGTGCGCCACATGCTGTGGCTGGCAGCCGGCCCGGGCGGTACCGGCCAAAAGGCGCAGACCGTGGGCTACTCCATTGGCGGCAAGTCGGGCACGGCGCGCAAGCAGCAGGGCCGTGGCTATGCCGCAGGCAAGTACCGCGCCTGGTTCACCGGCATTGCGCCGATTGAGAACCCGCGCATCATCGTCGCCGTGATGGTCGACGAGCCCAGCCAGGGCAGTTTTTACGGCGGTACCGTCGCCGGCCCGGTGTTCAGCGAAGTGGTGCAGCAGACCTTGCGCCTGATGGGCGTACAGCCCGATATGTCGGTCAAGCCGCAGATCGTGGCCAACGATGTGGAGGAGCCGCTATGAGCGCCACCACCCCTGTGACCACCGTGCACAGCAGCGCCGCAGCCGTTGAATGGCTGCGCGAGCGGGTATGGAGCGGCAACCTGCAAACAGACAGCCGCCAGGTGCAAGCCGGCGATGCCTTCATTGCCTGGCCTGGCGGCGTCAACGACGGCCGTGCCTATGTGGCGCAAGCCGTGCAGCGCGGC
Organism: Comamonas sp. BIGb0152; assembly: GCF_024809975.1. GTDB lineage: Bacteria > Pseudomonadota > Gammaproteobacteria > Burkholderiales > Burkholderiaceae_C > Comamonas. The sequence goes on along the minus strand of NZ_JANUDY010000001.1, from coordinate 687,661 downwards.
GCTGCCGCCTGCCTGGTGGAGCAAGCCGGTCTGGAGCAGTTTGATGTGCAAGGCATGCCCGTAGCGGCCATGCCCGATTTAAAGGCCGCCACTGGCCCGATTGCCAGTGCCTGGTTGGGCCAGCCCAGCGAGCAGCTCGATGTGCTGGCCGTGACCGGCACCAATGGCAAGACCAGTATCAGCTGGTGGCTGGCCCAGGCGGTGAGCCATCTCTGCGAAGCCGGAGTTTTGCAACACCGGGGCTGCGCCATGGTGGGCACCTTGGGCGTGGGTATTCCGCCCAAGCAGCTGGATGCGACGGGCATGACCACGCCGGATCCGGTGCTGCTGCAGCGCGCCTTCCGCCGCTTTGCCGATGCCGGCTACGGCGCTTGCGCCATCGAGGCCTCGTCCATCGGCATTGCCGAGCACCGCCTGGCGGGCACCCGCATCCGACTGGCGATCTTCACCAATTTCAGCCAGGACCACCTGGACTACCACGGCAGCATGGATGCCTACTGGGCCGCCAAAGAGGCGCTGTTCCAGTGGCCTGGCCTGCAGTCCGCCGTGGTCAATCTGGACGATGCCCGGGGCGCGGCCTTGGCGGCATCGCTGGCCGGTGGCGCGCTGGATCTGTGGACCGTCTCCGTGGACAGCGCCGCGCAGGCCCGTCTGTCTGCCCAGGCCATCCGCGCGGGCGAGCGTGGGCTGGTGTTTGAGGTGGTGGAGGCCGGCGCCGCGCATGCTGCCGTGACCTTGCACAGCCAGGTGATTGGCCAGTACAACGTGCTCAATCTGCTGCAGGTCATCGCTAGCCTGCGCGTGCTGGGCGCCAGCTTGCAGCAGGCGGCCCAAGCCTGCGCGGTGCTGGCAGCGGTGCCTGGCCGCATGGAGCAAGTGGCACAAGCCGATGCACCTTTGGTGGCCATTGATTACGCCCACACCCCTGATGCGCTGGACAAGGCCTTGCAGGCCCTGCGGCCCCTGGCCCAGCAGCGCGGCGGCAAGCTGTGGTGCGTGTTTGGCTGCGGTGGCAACCGCGATGCCGGCAAGCGCCCGCTGATGGGCCGCATTGCCCAGGCCGGCGCCGACGCTGTGATCGTGACCAGCGACAACCCGCGCGGCGAGCAGCCCCAGGCCATCATCGACGACATTCTGCGTGGCATGACCCCCGATGCGCATTGGCAGGTACAGGCCGAGCGGGCAGTGGCCATCGAAGAGGCGGTGCTGCGCGCGGCCAGCCAGGATGTGATTTTGCTGGCCGGAAAAGGCCATGAGGACTACCAGGAAGTGGCTGGCGTGAAGCTGCCCTTCCTCGATGCCGCGCAGGCCCATGCTGCGCTGGCCAAGCGGAAAGAACGACTATGAGCATGATGACCCTGCAGCAGGCGCTGGGCTTCATTGGGCCCCTTGTCCCCCAGGCCCGGCTGGTGGGGGAGGGTGCAGTGCCTTTGCTGCGTGTGCATTCGGATTCGCGCAGCTTGCAGGCGGGCGATTTGTTTGTGGCGCTCAAGGGTGAGCGCTTTGATGCCAACCAGTTTCTGGCCCAGGCCCAGGCAGCAGGTGCAGCGGCCGCGCTGTGCCATGCCGACCCCGCAGCTGCCGGCCTGCCCGGCATTGTGGTGCCCGACAGCTTGGCTGCGCTGGGCGCGCTGGCCACCGGTTGGCGCGCGCAGTTCCAGCTGCCGCTGATTGCGGTGACGGGCAGCAATGGCAAGACCACGGTGACCCAGATGCTGGCCTCCATCTTGCGGGCCCATGTCGGCGACGCTGCCTTTGCCACCCGGGGCAATTTGAATAACGAGATCGGCGTGCCTTTGACCTTGCTGGGCCTGACGGCAGCGCACCGCGCAGCCGTCGTGGAGCTGGGCATGAACCACCCCGGCGAAATCGCCGTGCTGGCCGCCATGGCGCAGCCCCAGGTGGCCCTGGTCAACAACGCCCAGCGCGAGCACCAGGAGTTCATGCACACGGTCGAGGCCGTGGCGCTGGAAAACGGCAGCGTGCTGTCGGCCCTGCCGGCCGATGGTGTGGCCGTGTTCCCCGCAGGCGATGTCTATACCCCCTTGTGGCAAGGGCTGGCCGCAGGCCGGGCCACTTGCCTGTTTGGCGAGCAGGCCGATGGTGCGCAGGCCTTTGCCAGTGGCGTGGTCTGGCGCGAAGGCGCCTGGCACCTCCAGCTGCACCTGCCTGGTGGCGAGGCCGCCGTGGTGCTGCAGATTGCCGGCCGCCACAATGTGCGCAATGCCTTGGCGGCCGCCGCATCGGCCCACGCGGCCGGTGTGCCGCTGGCAGCGATTGCCCAGGGCCTGTCGGCGTTTGAGCCGGTCAAAGGCCGCTCGCGCGCGCTGTCCATGGCGGTGGCCGGTCATAGCCTGACGGTGGTCGATGACAGCTACAACGCCAACCCCGATTCGGTGCAAGCCGCCATTGCGGTGCTGGCCGAGCTGCCAGCTGCCCGGCTGTTGGTGCTGGGCGATATGGGCGAGGTAGGAGACCAGGGCCCTCAGTTCCATGCCGAGGCCGGCGCGCTGGCCCGGCAGCAAGGCATCAGCCAGCTGTTTACCCTGGGCCCGCAAAGCGGGTTTGCCGCAGAGGCCTTTGGCGCTGGGGCTCAACATTTCGAGAGCATGCCTGCCTTGCAGGATGCGGTGTGCAAGCTGATGCCTCAACTAGGCAGTGTGTTGGTCAAAGGTTCGCGGTTCATGAAGATGGAGCAAGTGGTGCAGGCGATGCAGTCGTGCGCAGACAAGGGGCTGAGCGCCCGTGAGGAGGCCGCATGCTGATTGTGCTCGCCAGCTGGTTGCAAAGCCTCTCGCCAGAGTTTGGCTTTTTGCGCATTTTCCAGTACCTCACCTTCCGCGCCGTGATGGCCGCGATGACGGCGCTGGTGATTGGCCTGGTGGCCGGTCCCAAGGTGATCCGCACCTTGTCAGCCCTGAAGATTGGCCAGCCCATCCGAGGCTATGCCATGGAAAGCCATCTGAGCAAAAGCGGCACGCCCACGATGGGTGGGGTGCTGATCTTGCTGGCCATCACCATCTCGACGGTGCTCTGGTTTGACCTGTCCAACCGCTTTGTCTGGATCGTGCTGATTGTGACCTGGGGCTTTGGTGCCATTGGCTGGGTCGATGACTGGCGCAAGGTGGTCAACAAGGACCCCGAGGGCATGCGTTCGCGCGAAAAGTATTTCTGGCAGTCGGTCGTTGGCCTGGCCGCCGCACTGGCGCTGGTGTTTTGCATCTCGGAAAACACCAATGCCGAGGTCTGGAGCCTGTTTGTCAGCTGGGTGCAATCGGGCTTCTCGCTGGATCTGCCTCCCAATGCCGGCCTGATGGTGCCCTTTTTCAAGCAGGTGAACTACCCGCTGGGCGTGCTGGGCTTTGTGATCCTGACCTACCTGGTCATCGTGGGTGCCAGCAATGCCGTGAACCTCACCGATGGGCTCGATGGCTTGGCCATCATGCCCGTGGTGATGGTGGGCTCGGCCCTGGGCGTGTTTGCCTATGTCACGGGCAGCGTCAATTTCTCGCGCTACCTGCTCTTCCCGCACATTGGTGGCACCGGTGAATTGCTGATTTTTTGCTGCGCCATGACGGGCGCAGGCCTGGCTTTTCTGTGGTTCAACACCCATCCGGCCCAGGTCTTCATGGGCGACGTGGGCGCGCTGGCTTTGGGCGGCGCACTGGGCACCATTGCCGTCATCGTGCGCCAGGAGATTGTGCTGGCCATCATGGGCGGCATCTTTGTGGCCGAGGCTGTGTCGGTGATGCTGCAGGTGGTCTGGTTCAAGTACACCAAGAAGCGCTACGGCGAAGGCCGGCGCTTGCTGAAGATGGCCCCCTTGCACCACCACTTCGAGAAAAGCGGCTGGCGCGAAACCCAGGTGGTCGTGCGCTTCTGGATCATCACCATGCTGCTGTGCCTGGTCGGTCTGTCTACCTTGAAGCTGAGGTAAACACCATGTCGACCGAGCACCTCAACCCCCTGGTCGCCCCGACGGATGCCGTTGCCGCACCGCTGGAAACGGCTGCGTTGCCGCAAGCTGCTGTGCTGCCGCAGGCCGTGGAGCCCGGGCTGGAGGCCGCCACACTGGCAGAGGCGGTGCCGACCACGGATGCTGCGTTGGCACAAGCGGATGCGGCCACCATGGATATGGCCCCCCTGGAGACGGCCCCCGTGGAGTCGGACTCTATGGACACGGTCGAAGTAGACACGGCCCCGGTGGAAGCACTGCCTGCAGACTTGGCCCCCGTTCCCGATGTGTCGACCTTGACGGCGGCCAAGGAAGCGGCCGCCTTTGTGGCGCAGATTTTTGCCGATCCTGGCGTCTCGGATGCGGCCAGCAGCGATGTCACCGCCGTTGATCTGCAGCCGCAGGCGGAAGAGGTCGTGTTTGCCCCAGTGCCCGCGCAGTGGCCCCAAGGCCAGGCAACCCCTCTGCAGGGCCAGCAGGTGTTGGTGCTCGGTCTGGGGATCTCGGGCCTGGCGATGGCGCGCTGGTGTGCGCGCTGCGGTGCCCAGGTCACCGTGGCCGACACACGCGACGAGCCACCGCAACTGGCGCAGCTGCGCAGCGAATTGCCCGAGGTGCGCTTTGAGGCGGGCCCGTTGACGGCTGCGCTGATCGATGGCCAGCCGGTGCGCGCCGTGTACCGCTCCCCCGGGCTCAGCCCCGAGGTGGTCGCACCCGTGGTGGATGCCGCCCGCGCCATTGGCCTGCCTGTCAGTGGCGAGCTCGATTTGTTCAGCCTGGCGCTGCAAGCACTGGCCCAGGGCCATGGCTATGCGCCCAAGGTGCTGGCGATTACGGGGACCAATGGCAAGACCACGGTCACGTCCTTGACGGGGCAGTTGCTCGCGCATGCTGGCATATCCACCGCCGTGGCCGGCAATATCGGCCCCAGCCTGCTCGATACCCTGGCGCAGCACATCGACGGCGAAAACCTGCCCCAGGCCTGGGTGCTGGAGCTGTCCAGCTTCCAGCTGGAAGATGCGCATGCCTTCAACCCGACGGCCGCTACCGTGCTCAATATCAGCCAGGACCATCTGGACTGGCATGGCAGCATGCAAGCCTATGCAGCGGCCAAGGCCAAGATTTTTGGCGCTGACGCGCTGATGGTGCTCAACCGGGACGACCCGGCCGTGATGGCCATGCTGCCGCCCCCCGTCCGGGTCAAGCTGCAGCGGCCGCAACTGCGACCGCACATCAGCTTTGGCCTGGATGCGCCGAGCCAGGTGGGTGACTATGGCCTGGACGTGGTCAACGGCATGGCCTGGCTGGTGCGTGCCCAAGACGACGGCAACAGTGCCACCAACAAGCGCAACCACAGCGCGGCAGACGATGTGTTCATGCAGCGGCTGATGCCCGCCGATGCGCTGCGCATCCGTGGCCGCCACAACGCGATGAATGCGCTGGCCGCCTTGGCCCTGGGCCGTGCGGCAGGCGCCGGTTTTGCCGCCATGCTGTTTGGCCTGCGCGAGTACCGGGGCGAGCGCCACCGGGTTGAGCCGATCGGCATCGTCAGCGACGTGGAATATTTTGACGACAGCAAAGGCACCAATGTGGGTGCCACCGTGGCTGCGCTGATGGGCCTGGGCGCCGAACGCCGGGTGGTCTTGATTTTGGGCGGCGAAGGCAAGGGCCAGGACTTTTCGCCCTTGGCAGCGCCCGTGCTGCGCTATGCGCGGGCGGTGGTGCTGATTGGCCGCGACGCGCCGCTGATCGAGGCGGCCTTGGCCGATACCGGTGTGCCCCTGCTGCATGCGCCCAGCATGCCCGAGGCCGTGCAACTGGCCAGCCAAAAGGCGGTGGCAGGGGACGCGGTGCTGATGTCGCCCGCCTGTGCCAGCTTTGACATGTTCAAGAACTACGGCCACCGCGCCGAGGTCTTTTGCCAGGCGGTCGCCGAGCTGGCCGAAGAGCGCGGCAGCAGCCTGGAGGTGCAGCCATGACGGCCGATACCGGACTGCGCAGCAGGTTCTCCGGCTGGTTCAAACCCGCCGGTGAAAAACCCGTCGACATCCTGCCGGTGCGTGTGGGTGGCAATGAATACCGTCAGACGCCATCGAATGCCACCAATATCTTTGGTGCCGACCAGGTGCTCATCTGGCTGGTGGTGGCCATTCTGTCCTGGGGCATTGTCATGGTGTTCTCGGCCTCGATCGCGATGCCGGACAACCCGCGTTTTGGCAAGATCGCCCATTACTACTTCTTCCAGCGCCACCTGATGAGTGTGGGCCTAGGCTTTGTCGCGGCCGTGCTGGCCTTCCAGATTCCGATGAAGGTCTGGGAGCACTGGGCGCCTTGGCTCTTTATCGCCTCCATCTTGCTGCTGATCGCGGTGCTGATCCCGCATGTGGGCACCGTGGTGAACGGTGCACGCCGTTGGTTGTCGCTGGGCATCATGAACTTCCAGCCCTCGGAGCTGGCCAAGGTCGCGGTGATCATGTATGCCTCCGACTACATGGTGCGCAAGATGGACGTCAAGGAACGCTTCTTCCGCGCCGTGCTGCCGATGGGCCTGGCCGTGGGCATCGTCGGCGCGCTGCTGCTGGCCGAGCCGGACATGGGCGCCTTCATGGTGATCGCCGTGATAGCCATGGGCATCTTGTTCCTGGGCGGCGTCAATGCCCGCATGTTCTTCCTGATCGCGCTGGTGCTGGTGGCCGCGTTTGCGCTGATCGTGATGACCTCGGAATGGCGGCGTGAGCGGATTTTTGCCTACCTCGATCCCTGGAGCGAAAAGCATGCGCTGGGCAAGGGCTACCAGCTGTCGCATTCGCTGATTGCGATTGGCCGGGGCGAAATCTTTGGCGTAGGCCTGGGCGGCAGCGTGGAAAAGCTGCACTGGCTGCCCGAGGCGCATACCGACTTCTTGCTGGCCGTGATTGGTGAGGAGCTGGGCCTGGTCGGCATTGTGGCGCTGCTGGGGCTGTTCTTCTTCATGATTCGCCGCATTGTCGAGATCGGTCGCCAGGCGATTCGCATGGACCGCATCTTCTCTGGCCTGGTGGCGCAGGGCATCGCGATCTGGCTGGGTTTCCAGACCTTCATCAACGCCGGGGTGAACCTGGGCGCCTTGCCCACCAAGGGGCTGACCTTGCCGCTGATGAGTTTTGGCGGCTCGGCGATCTTGATGAATTTGGTGGCGATTGCCATCGTGCTGCGCATCGATTGCGAAAACAAGGCCATGGGCGCCGGGGGAGCACGGTCATGAGCCGCAAGACTGCCCTGATCATGGCTGGCGGCACCGGCGGCCATATTTTCCCCGGCCTGGCCGTCGCCCAAGAGCTGCGCAGCCGTGGCTGGACGGTGCACTGGCTGGGCGCGCCCGACAGCATGGAAGAGCGCCTGGTGCCGCCCCAGGGCTTTGCGCTGGAGCGGGTGGCTTTCTCGGGTGTGCGTGGCAAGGGCCTGCGCTCCTTGGTTGGCATGCCTTGGCGTCTGCTCAAGGCCTTGCAGCAGGCCCGCGCCGTGTTGCGCAAGGTTCGTCCCGATGTGGTCGTGGGCATGGGTGGCTATATCACCGTGCCGGGCGGCTTGGCCGCCAAGCTGGCGGGTGTGCCCATCGTGCTGCATGAGCAGAACTCGGTGCCGGGCATGGCCAACAAGCTGCTGGCCCGCATGGCACGGCGTGTTTTCAGCGCCTTCCCCAATGCGATTGCCGGTGGCCAGTGGGTGGGTAATCCGCTGCGGGCCGAGTTTTTGCAGCAGCCCGAACCCGCGCAGCGCTTTGCCGGCCGCAGCGGCCCCTTGCAGCTGCTGGTGGTGGGCGGCAGCCTGGGCGCCAAGGCCTTGAACGAGGTAGTGCCCCAGGCGCTGGCGCGGATGGCGCCCGGCGTACGCCCGGTGGTAACCCACCAAAGCGGCGCCAAGCAGATCGATGCACTGCAGGCCAACTACGCCGCCGCCGGCGTGCAGGCCAGCCTGACGCCTTTTATTGATGACGCGGCCAAGGCCTATGCGGATGCCGATGTCATCGTCTGCCGCGCAGGTGCCAGCACGGTGACCGAGCTGGCAGCCGTGGGCGCGGCAGCGGTGTTTGTGCCCTTTCCGGCAGCGGTGGACGACCACCAGACCGCCAATGCGCGCTTTCTGGTGGATGCCGGTGCCGGCTGGTTGGTGCAACAAAGCGTGTTGACCCCGGAAAACCTGGCTCAGATGCTAGAGAATATGCAGCGGTCGGCCCTGTTGGACAGGGCCCAGAAGGCAAAGAAAATGCAGAAATTGGAAGCCGCACAGGTGGTGGCGGACGCATGCGAGGAGCTGGCACGATGAAACACGCCATCCAACGCATTCACTTTGTAGGTATCGGCGGCGCTGGCATGAGCGGCATTGCCGAAGTGCTGCACAACCTGGGCTATGTGGTCTCGGGCTCGGACCTGTCGGACAGCAGCACCATGGCGCATCTGCGCGATGTGGGCATCACCACCTTGGTGGGCCATGATGCCGCGCACATCGCCCATGCCCAGGCAGTGGTGACCTCCACGGCCGTGCAGGCTGACAACCCCGAGGTGCTGGCAGCACGGGCCATGGGCATTCCGGTAGTGCCACGCGCGCTGATGCTGGCCGAGCTGATGCGCCTGCGCAAGGGCATTGCGATTGCCGGCACCCATGGCAAGACGACGACCACCAGCCTGGTGACCAGCGTGCTGGCCGAGGCAGGACTCGATCCCACCTTTGTCATTGGCGGCAAGCTCAACAGCGCCGGCGCCAATGCACGCCTGGGCAGTGGCGAGTACATCGTGGTCGAGGCGGACGAGTCCGATGCCTCGTTCCTGAACCTGCTGCCGGTGATGGCGGTGGTGACCAATATCGATGCCGACCACATGGAGACCTATGGCCATGACTTTGGCCGGCTCAAGAACGCGTTTGTCGATTTTCTGAACCGCATGCCTTTCTATGGCAATGCCGTGGTCTGCATCGACAGCCCGGCGGTGGGCGACATCGTCGAGCGCGTGGCCTGCCAGGTGACGACCTATGGCCTGAGTGAAGCCGCCCAGATCCGCGCCGTCAACCTGCAGGCCGACAACGGCCAGATGCGCTTTACCGTGCAGCGGCGCCTGGCCCAGGCCTTGCCCGATCTGGAGCTGGTGCTGAACCTGCCCGGCGAACACAACGTGCTCAATGCACTGGCGGTGGTCGGTGTGGCTGCCGCCTTGGGCATTGACGACGCCGCACTGCAGCGGGCCTTGCAGGGCTTCAAGGGCGTGGGGCGCCGTTTTCAGCGTTATGGCCAGGCCCAGCTCGCTCATGGCGGCGAGTTTACGGTTATTGACGATTACGGCCATCACCCTGTCGAAATGGCTGCCACCATTGCGGCCGCGCGCGGCGCGTTTCCGGGGCGCCGGCTGGTGCTGGCCTTCCAGCCCCACCGCTACACCCGCACGCGGGATTGCTTTGAGGACTTTGTCCAGGTGCTGGGCAGTGCCGATGCGGTGCTGCTGGCCGAGGTGTATGCGGCTGGCGAAGCGCCGATTGTGGCGGCCGACAGCCGGGCGCTGGCCCGCGCAGTGCGGGTGGCGGGCAAGGTGGAGCCGGTATTTGTCGAGCAGATCGCCAGCCTGCCCCAGCAGATTCTGGACCAGGCGCAGGACGGCGATGTGCTGCTGTGCATGGGCGCGGGATCGATTGGCGCGGTGGCGGCACAGGTGATGGCATTGGCGTTGGACAAGCAAGAGCGAATGGCTCCCCAGGGGAGTGCGGTATGACTGAAACCATGAAAAATATTGATGTGAAGGCCTTGGGCAAGGTCGCGGTGCTGATGGGCGGGAGCTCGGCAGAGCGCGAGGTGTCGCTGATGTCCGGCAAGGGCGTGTTGGCTGCCTTGCAGTCCAAGGGTGTGGATGCCCATGCCTTTGACCCCTCGCAGCAGGACATGGGTGAGCTGCGCAAGCAGGGCTTTGCGCGCTGCTTTATCGCACTGCATGGCCGCCATGGCGAAGACGGCACGGTGCAAGGCGCGCTGGAACTGCTGGGCATTCCCTACACCGGCCCTGGCGTGATGGCATCGAGCATTGCGATGGACAAGATCATGACCAAGCGCATCTGGCGCTTTGAAGGCCTGTCCACCCCCGAGTGGCGCATGGCTGCCAGCGCGCAGGACACGCGCGATGCGCTGGCCGCGCTGGGCGCGCCGATGATCGTCAAGCCCGCACGCGAGGGCTCGACCATTGGTCTGTCCAAGATCAGCAGCCCCGAAGAATGCGCACAGGCTTATGCACTGGCCTCCCGCTATGACCCCGAGGTGCTGTGTGAGCAGTTCATCGAGGGCATTGAGACGACCTGTGCGGTGCTGGGCCAGGGCCGCAGCGCCAAGGCTTTGCCGGTGATCAAAATCGTGGCGCCCGAGGGCAACTACGACTACCAGAACAAGTACTTCACCGACACCACCCAGTATTTCTGCCCCAGCGAACTGCCCGCCGAGATGGAGGAGGCGATCCGCGATCTGGCGGAAAAGGCTTTCCGCACCCTGGGCTGCCGGGGCTGGTCGCGTGCCGATGTGCTGGTGCGCGCCTCGGACCAGCAGCTGTTTTTGCTGGAGATCAACACCTCGCCGGGCATGACCAGCCATTCGCTGGTGCCCATGGCAGCGCGTGCCACCGGCATGAGCTACGAAGACCTGTGCTTGCACCTGGTGGCGAACGCATCGACCGATGCGGCCCAAGGCGCGGAGCTGTAAGACAAGGAGATGCGATCCATGGAGCAGACCATGCCAGTCCCCTTCGACGTCAAGCTGATGAACATGCTGGCCACGGCATTGTTCCTCGGCTGCGGCGCGTTGCTGGTGCTGGCAGCGGCTCGCTGGGCTATTCACCACCCGGCGCTGAGCATTGCGCGCATCGTGGTGCAAGGCGAGATGGAGCACAACAGTGCGGTGTCGTTGCAGGCCAATGTGATGCCGGCGTTGAAGGGCAACTTCTTCACGATGGACCTGGATGAGACCCGCCGGATTTTCGAGCAGGCGCCCTGGGTGCGCCAGGCCCGCATCAAGCGTGAGTTCCCCCACACCCTGGCGGTGACGATCACCGAGCAGGACGCGGCCGCGATCTGGGGTGCAGAGGGCGAATCCCGCCTGCTCAACAGCGACGGCCAGATGTTCGAGGGTGATTCCACCGATCCGGATCTGCTGCATCTGCCGCACCTGTCGGGCCCGGCCGGCCGCTCGCAAGAGGTGCTGGCCATGTTCCGCGCGCTGGCGCCGATCTACGCCAAGCTCGACAACGCCTTGGTGAGCTTGGCGGAGTCTAACAGTGGCAGCTGGAAAGCCACCTTGCAGTCCGGCGCGGTCATTGAAATGGGGCAGGGCCGGGAGGAGGCGCTGAGCGAGCGGGTGCGTAAATTTGTTGAATCTTTGCCAGAGGTGACCGGTACCTACAAGCGCAGCGTGGCATCGCTGATGTCGGCGGATCTGCGCCATGCCGGTGGCTATGCGGTGCGCATGCAGGGCGTGACGACGGGCGCTTCTGCGGGCCGAGCCCCGGTCAAAAAATAAAACAGAGAGATGCGAAACATGAACCATACCAATCACTTGATCAGCGAGGGCTACTGACTATGGCGCGAGATAGCAAAGACGTAGTGGTCGGCCTGGACATCGGCACCGCCAAGATCATGGTGGTCGTGGCCGAGGTGCTGGGCAATGGCGAGCTCAAGCTGGCGGGCCTGGGTGTGGCTCCCAGCAATGGGCTCAAGCGCGGTGTGGTGGTGAACATCGATGCGACGGTGCAGAGCATTCAGCAGGCGCTCAAGGAGGCCGAGCTGATGGCCGACCTGAACATCCAGCGCGTCTACACCGGCATCACCGGCAGCCATATCCGGGGCATCAACTCCAGCGGCATGGTGGCGGTGAAGGACAAAGAGGTGTCAGCCGCCGATGTGGCGCGGGTGCTGGATACCGCCAAGGCGATCAATATCCCCTCCGACCAGCGTTTGCTGCTGGTCGAGCCCCAGGAGTTTGCCATCGACGGCCAGGATGTGCGTGAGCCCATCGGCATGAGCGGCCTGCGCCTGGAGTCCAAGATCCACATCGTGACCGGTGCGCAAAGCGCGGCTGAAAACATCATCAAGTGCGTGCGCCGCTGCGGGCTGGAAGTCGAGCAGCTGCTGCTCAACCCGCTGGCCTCCAGCCAGGCCGTGCTGACCGATGACGAGCGTGAGCTGGGGGTGTGCGTGGTCGATATCGGCGCAGGCACCACCGATGTGTCGATCTTCACCGGTGGCGCGATTCGCCATACGGCGGTGATCCCGATTGCCGGTGACCTGATCACCAGCGACATCGCGATGGCGCTGCGCACACCGACCAAGGACGCCGAGGACATCAAGGTCGAGAGCGGCTGCGCCAAGCAACTGCTGGCCGACCCCGACTCGCAGGTGGATGTGCCCGGTCTGGGTGACCGGGGCCCACGTTTGTTGAGCAAGCAGGCGCTGGCCGGTGTGATTGAGCCACGCGTCGAAGAAATTTTCTCGCTGGTGCAGCAAGTCATCCGCGAGTCTGGTTATGAGGAGGTGCTGTCGTCGGGCATTGTGCTCACGGGCGGCAGCGCGGTGATGCCGGGCATGGTCGAGCTGGGGGAAGACATCTTCCTCAAGCCCGTGCGCCGCGGCATTCCCAAGTATTCCGGCACCCTGGCCGAGATGGTGGCCCAGCCTCGCGCTGCCACCGTCATGGGCCTGCTGGAAGAGGCCCGCATGGCCCGCATGCGTGGCTACAAGGTGGCCCAGAAGTCCGGTTCGGTGAAATCGGCATTTGGGCGTTTGAAGGACTTTATTGTGGGGAACTTTTAACCATGCATGACACCACTTGTTGGCTGGCGCAAAGCGGCCCTTCAAGACTCAAAGGGTACGACCCTTGGAGACCCAAAGGGCCACCAGACAACCATTGTTCATTAAAGAGTGAATTATTCGTAAACCATTTTTTCCAAATTAACGCGAGAGCAAGAGGAGCAGGCTATGACCATCGAAATGTATGAAGGCAACACATTCAACCAAGGCACCCAGATCAAGGTGATCGGCGTCGGTGGCGGTGGTGGCAATGCGGTCGAGCACATGATCGCCAACAGCGTGCAAGGTGTCGAATTCATTTCGGCCAACACCGATGCGCAAGCGCTGGAGCGTTGCCATGCCCACCGCGTGATCCAGCTGGGTGAAACCGGCCTGGGCGCGGGCAGCAAGCCTGAAAACGGCCGTGAGGCTGCTGAATCTGCGATCGAAGACATCCGCGCTGCGATCGTGGGCTCGCACATGCTGTTCATCACCGCTGGCATGGGCGGCGGTACCGGTACCGGTGCGGCTCCCGTGATTGCACGCGTCGCCAAGGAGATGGGCATCCTGACCGTTGGCGTGGTGACCAAGCCTTTCGAATGGGAAGGCAAGCGCCGCATGTCCAACGCCGACGGCGGCCTGAGCGAGCTCGAAGCCAATGTGGATTCGCTGATCGTGGTGCTCAACGAGAAGCTGCTGGACGTGCTGGGCGATGACATCACCCAGGACCAGGCGTTTGCGCATGCCAACGACGTGCTGAAGAACGCGGTCGGCGGTATCTCCGAGATCATCAACGACCATGGCTACATCAACGTCGACTTTGCCGACGTGAAGACCGTGATGAGCGAGCCAGGCAAGGCGATGATGGGCACGGCCACGGCCAGCGGCCCTGACCGTGCACGCATTGCGGCGGAACAAGCCGTTGCTTGCCCGCTGCTGGAAGGCATCGATCTGTCGGGCGCCAAGGGCATCCTGGTGCTGGTGACCGCGACCAAGGGCAGCCTGAAGCTGGCCGAATCGCGCCAGGCCATGAGCACCATCAATGCCTACGCCTCGCCAGAGTCGCACGTCATCTTCGGCGCCGCTTACGACGAAACCCTGGGCGAAGAGATCCGCGTGACCGTGCTGGCTACCGGCCTGTCGCGTCCTGTGGCCAAGCGCCAGCCGATCTCGGTGATCCAGGGCAGCGCGGGTCTGCGCACCGGCACCGACGACATCGCCTACACGCCCCAGTCGGTCAACAGCCCCGTGTCGGGTCTGGGTGTGCAAAATGCGGTGCCCATGGGCAATGCCTTTGCCAACGACTTTGCCGACAAGAAGACCCCGTCCGTGTGGCGCACCGGCCGCAATGCGGCGTCGGCCCGCGTGGATGCCATGTCTTCCAGCGGCATGGAAGACCTGGAGATCCCCGCATTCCTGCGCAAGCAGGCCGACTGATCGCCTTGCGGGGCTTTCTGTAAGCCGGTTCTCCCTTCTGGGCGGACCGGGCTTTGAACACAGCGCGCTGAAACCTTTCGGGGGTTCAGCGCGTTGTTGTTAGAGGTCTGCGTTGTTGTTCGCTGGCCCCCCGCCTGCCAGCGCCACCGTTGGGTGGGCGGCTTTGTGCACAGATAGGCCGGCAAGGCAAGTGCGGTGTCCTACAAGGCTTGCACTATCTGGGTGATTGGCATTTTTGCGCGTCCTGGGCGTGCGTACAGCGTAAAATCAACAAGTTATGCTCCAGCAACGAACCATCAAGTCTTTAACCCGTGCCGTCGGCGTGGGCCTGCACAGCGGCCAGCGGGTCGAGCTCACCCTGCGCCCTGCACAACCCAACACGGGCATTGTGTTTCGCCGGGTGGATTTGCCCGAGCCGGTCGATATTCCGGTCAATGCCGAAGCGGTGGTCGATACCCGCATGGCCTCGACCCTGGGCAAAGGCGATGTGCGCATCCATACGGTCGAGCATGTGATGTCCGCCTGTGCCGGTCTGGGCATCGACAACCTCTATATCGATGTGACGGCCGAGGAGATCCCGATCCTCGATGGTTCGTCAGCCTCCTTCGTGTTTCTGCTGCAAAGCGCAGGTATTGAGTTGCAAAACGCCCCCAAGCGCTTTTTGCGCCTGCTCAAGCCCGTCGAGATCCGCCAGGGCGAGGGCGCGGCGCAGAAATGGGCGCGGCTGGACCCCTACCACGGCTACAAGCTGCGCTTCGAGATTGACTTTTCGCACCCTGCGGTCGATTCGACCGGCCAGACCTATGAGTTCGACCTGGGCATTGGCAACTACAGCCGCGATATCGCCCGCGCCCGCACCTTTGGCTTTACCAAGGATGTGGAGATGCTGCGCTCCAATGGCCTGGCACTGGGCGGTGGCCTGGACAATGCCATCGTCATGGACGACTACAAGGTGCTCAACAGCGATGGTTTGCGCTATGACGACGAGTTCGTCAAGCACAAGATTCTGGACGCGATCGGGGACCTCTACATCGTGGGCTACCCCTTGTTGGCAGCCTATAGCGCGTTCCGCTCGGGCCACGGGCTCAACAACCTGCTGCTGCGCGAGCTGATGCAGCAGCAGGATGCCTGGGACATCGTGAGCTTTGACCATGTGCGTGAGGCCCCGCAGGGCTTTGCGCAATCTGCACTGGCCTGGTAGGCCGGTCTGCACGGATGCTGCTGTTCCGCTGGATCTTCATGCTGCTGGTGCTGATGGCAGCCCTCAGCTTTTGCTTTTACCTGGGCACCGGCCAGCGCCGCTACCGCCAATGGTCCTTGCTGCTGGTCAAGTGGACCGTGGTGGCGGGTCTGGCCTTCTTCGCTGTGCTTTTTGTGGGCCGCATGGTCTGAGCCGCGCCCGTTCCAAGGCACTGTGCGGCAGGTAAAGTGCGGTAAACCAGCCGCCCGCCCTTGCTGGCCCCAAGCGCTGCATCGCCTGTAGCCATGCGGCTTTGCTGAAACAGCAGCAACTTTACAAAAGACACACAGCCTCCGCGCCCAGGCATGCACGGTAAACGCTGCCGCACTGCGCAGCGTTAGATCTACATGGTGGCAGCTTGCCGCTTGTACCAGCAGCTGCTGGTTCACCAGAAAGGATTCCGTCATGAGCACTACCCCTAGCCGTTTGAGCCGCCTGGCTGGCATTGGCAGTCTGGCCCTGGCATTGGCTGGCGCCATGGCTTTCAGTGCCCCGGCACAGGCGCAGCCAGATGGCCGCCACGGCGATGGCCGCCATTACCAGCGTGACGATCGGCGTGACCGCGACCATGGCCCGCACGGCCAGCAGCGCCGCTGGGAGCGCGAGCGCGAACGGGATCGCCGCTATGAAGAATCCCGCCGTGGCTATCGCCACGATCACCGTCCTCCGCCCCGCGTCGTGGTGGTGCCCGACCGTGGCCGGGGCATTGGCCCGCGCAACGACTGGTACCGCGGTGGCTATGTGCCCGCGCCTTACCGGGGCTACAGCTATGTGGTGGGCGACTGGCGTGGCCACCGGCTGAGCGCACCACCCCGGGGCTACCAATGGATCCAGTACGGCGGCGACTACCTGCTGATTGCGGTGGGCTCCGGCTTGATCGCCAATATTGTTATCAATGCTTATTGAGACGCCGCGAACTGGCCATAATTGAGGGTTTGCATGGCGCCCTAAGCGAACCTTTATGCGCCCGCCCACTCCAAAGCTTACTTTGGTGGTTGCACCTTGTGCCGAGCGCTGCTTCACGGAGCGCACGGATCCACGCACAAGGAGCCTGTAGCCGACCAGACCTGTGCACCTAGCGATGCACAGGTTTTTTTTTGTCTGCGGAGTTTGCGCCGGCTCTGGCCTATAGCGCAACGGGCCTGGGGGCGCTGGCTCAGTAGCTGCGGCCGGCCTTGTACATCGCATGCTGGCGCCGCTGCAAAGGGCTCACCTCGGCCATGCGGGCCATCGACAAGCCTGCGTGGGCATGGGTTATCGCCATGCCCAGCGCATCCGCTGCATCGGTGCCGGGCAGCCCGGGCAGCTGTAGCAGGCGCTTGACCATCTCCTGGATCTGGTTCTTGGCGGCGCGCCCATGGCCCACCACGGCTTTTTTCATCTGCAATGCGGTGTATTCGGCCACCGGCAGATTTTGCGATACCAGGGCCGTCAGCGCGCAGCCCCGGGCCTGGCCCAGCAGCAAGGTCGATTGTGGATTGACGTTGACAAACACGATCTCCACCGAAGCCATGTCGGGCTGGTAGCGCTGGCTGACTTCGCAGATGCCGTCAAAGATCATCTTCAAGCGACCCGGCAGGTTGCCCAGATCCAGGGTGGTGGTGCGGATGGTGCCGCTGGCCACATAGGACAAGCGCTGGCCGTCCACGTCGATGATGCCAAAGCCGGTCGTCTGCAAGCCGGGATCGATGCCGATGATTCTCATGCTGTTCGGTGGGGGTGCCGGCCGGGCCGGAATTCAGGGAATCTCAGCATAGCGCATGCGTGCCGCAATGGTGGCACTGCGGCGGTTGAGGTAGGCCGATTGCGGGTTCTTTTCTGCGCCCTTGGGGTTGGGCAGCATGACGGCCAGGCGTGCGGCTTCGTAGGCGCTTAGCTGGGCCGCCGATTTGCCAAAGTAGCGCTGGGCCGCCGCTTCTGCGCCAAACACGCCATCGCCCCATTCAGCATGGTTCAAATACAGCTCCAGAATGCGCTGCTTGCTGAGCAACGATTCCAGCGCATAGGTCAGCACCAACTCCTGGCCTTTGCGCAGCAGGTTGCGCTCCGAGGACAGCAACAGGTTTTTGGCCAGTTGCTGGGTGATGGTCGAGCCGCCCATGAGCTTGACGGGTGGCCCCTCCTGCACCGTGTTGGGATCGAATGCCTGGCCGCGCTTCTCTGCCTGGGCCTGGGCGCGTTCCAGCGCTTTTTCCTTGCGCTGTTCAGCGCGCTCCATGGCCTTGGCGTTGCGCGCGCGGGCCTTTTCTATCGCATCCCAGAGCACGCCGTCATGGTTGACGAAATCGTCGTCTTCCGAGGCGACGACGGCGCGCTTGAGGTGGTCGGATATCTGCGTGTAAGGGCGCCATTGCTGGCGCCAGTGCAGGCGCCCGTCGTGGCGCACCTGGCGCCAGGCCTCGCTGCGCTCAAACGCGGTGGATGCCGGGTCGATGCTGGCCATCACCGCGATGCGCGTAATAAAGAACAGCTGCAGGCCCAAAGCCAGCAGCAGCACCCATCCGATCCAGCGCGCGATGGCCTTCATGTTCGGAGCCAGAGTGGGAGTCGGCGGGCGCCCGTCATGGCGTACTCAGGGGGTCGCTAGTTCGCGGCGCAGCTGCGCCAGTACCTGCTGTGACGGCGGGCGCACCCCGCGCCACAGCGCAAAGGCCTCGGCCGCTTGCTCAACCAGCATGCCCAGGCCATCGCGGCCGGTGGCGCCGTGTTGGCTGGCCCATTGCAAAAAGGGCTCGGCAGCGGGGCCGTACATCATGTCGTAAGCCAGTGCACCCGGGCGCAGCAGCTGGCCGGGCACGGGGATGGCGGCGCCTTGCAGGCTGCTGGCGGTGGCGTTGATCACCACGTCAAACGGGCCAGCCAGCGCATCTGTTGCCAACGCCTGCAGTTGGGTCGCGGTGCCCTGGATCAGATCGGCGTGCAGGTCCACCAGATGCTGGGCCTTGGCATGGGTGCGGTTGCAGACCACAAGCAGGGCTGGGGCTTCGGCCAACAGCGGCGCCAACGCGCCCGCAGCTGCACCACCTGCGCCCAGCAGCAGCACGCGCTGGCCGGCCAACGCCACGCCTGCATTGCGCACAATGTCGGCCACCAGGCCCAGGCCGTCGGTGTTGTCGGCATGGATGCGGCCATCGGCGCCCACCACCAGGGTGTTGGCAGCGCCTGCACGCAGCACCCGATCGCTGCGGCTGTCCGCCAGGCCTGCGGCTTCCAGTTTGAAGGGCACGGTCACATTCATGCCCCGGGTGCCTGTCTGCACCAGTTGCTGCACGGCGGCGTCAAAACCATCCAGAGCGACCAGCTCGCGCTCGTAGACCAAGGCCTGGTCGGTCAGCTGTGCAAACAAGGTATGGATGCGGGGTGAGCGGCTGTGGGCAATCGGGTTGCCGATGACGCAATAGCGGTCTGGAAGAGGCATGGTGGTAGCGGCTTGAGCTGCAAGACAGGCGCATGCAGCACATGGCGGAAAAACGGCACCCGGCTGCGCATGCTTGCCCACAGGGGTGCCAACAAGGGTCGCAAAAGGGCGGATGCCACTTTACTGCAAATTGGCCGTTTCCAGGGTCTGCTCGCGGGTGAAGCGGAATTTGGAGACGATGGCAATCTGGTCGGCCTTGGCGCGTAGCGCGGGGCCAAAATGGCCAAAGGGGCCGCTGCTGACGGCGATGGCTTCGGCGCGGCGGTCGAGCTGCTGGTTGCCCGAGCTTTTGTAGACCTCGGTGCCCAGCACCCGGCCGTCGTGGTTGACGGTCATGATCATGACCAGCTCGCCATAGAGTTTTCTGCCACCGGCTTCGGGGAAGTTGCTGGTGCCCCGGTCTTCAACCTTGCGGCGCAGCTGGTCGTAGTAGATGGCAAACACCTCTTCGCGGGTGGCGGGGCTGATGTAGCGTTTTTTGGGCCGGGCGTTTTCTTCGTGAATGCGCTTTTCAATTTCGGCCAGCATCTTGAGCAGTTGCTTGTGCTTTTCCTCTTGCTCCACCTCTGCCTGCGAGGCGCTGGTTTTGCGCGCGTCGGGTGGCTGGTACTGGGCCAGCTGGTTGCGCAGATCGGCCAGCAGCTGCATTTGCTGGGACTGCATGGCATCGACCTGGCGCTGGCGCTCTTCAAAGTCATCCCCCATATTAGTGATGGCCGAGTAGGGCATGGGGCTGGTGGCGCGCTCTTGGCTGTTGGCCGATTCGCCGCCGCCGGCCAGGTTGGCCTGGGCCACAGCCTGGGCCTTGTCGGGCGGGGCGTCGTTGGATTTGGCGTTGACCAGGATCACTTCGAGCGGGGTGTCTTCAAACACCCGGTCAAAGGCCTGGGGATCGACAAAGCGGATGCTCAGGACGGCGACGTGCAACAGCACGGACACGGCCAGCGCCAGTTGCAGCGTGGACAGGGATCGAAGAAATGGCAAAAACTTCACGGTTCCGGGTTAATCGGTTTTTATGGCCGCCGCGTCCTCACCGTCGCCCATGTCCACCGCAATTGCGATGGGCCCGGCTACAGCCTCCTCCTCGTCTTCTGGCGACTCTGTCTCGGCCTGGTTGGCCTGTTCGTCGTCCAGTCTCTCCAGCACGGTTCCAGTCACATCCAACGTGATCTCGTCGATCTCGCCGAGCTTGACCCGGACTTGGGCACCACGCGGCAGACTCTGCGCACCCAGCACCGGAAACACCAATGGTAGTTCATCTGCACGCACGAGCATGCTGCCTGCCGGGCCTTCCTTCATAACTGTTGCAGTGAGGTCACTGATGCCGTTTTGCGTCAGGTACTTCAAGGTCCAGTAGCGTTCCATGCCGGCCTGGTAGCCGTTGTAGGCGCTGTAAGCCGCATCAAAGCCGCTGATGATGGAGAACAGCTCCGCATCCTTGGGCTTGAATGGGGCGACCAGCGCGGCCGTGGCGCCATGGCGCGCACAGGCGATGATCTGCCACTGGTTGGCCAGGTCGGTATAGCGGCGCAGCGGCGAGGTGGCCCAGACATAGCTTTTGACGCCAATGCCGGCATGGGGCAGGGCCTTGGTGGACATGCGCACCTTGATGCCCGGTGCCAGGCTGGCCTGGCTGCGGTAGATGCCGGGCACGCCATGGTCGGCCAGCAACTGGCCCCAGCTGCTGTTGGCAACGATGGCCGCTTCGGCAACGATCAGGTCCAGCGGCGCACCGCGCTTGCGCACCGTGATCTGCACGATCTCCGAGCCATTGGGGACCTGGTCGCCATTGCCTTGCAGGCGGAAGTTGTAGTCCGGGCGGTTGAAGTTCTCGGGCTTGCCGCGCACCACTTCGCGGCCAGCTTTGAGGTGGCGCGAGAGGCGGTAGAGGAAGCTCAGCTCGTCACGCTTGTCCAGCAGTGGCTGGGGCGTGTCCTCGATCTGCAAGCTGGGATCGGTCAGCCAGGCTTCGGTGGCGATGTGATCGAGCTTGTCGTAGCGGAAGTTGGTAACCACGGGCACGCGCTCCAGGCGCGTTTCCTTGTTCAGCACTTCCAGGGTGGCTTCGTCGTAGGTGACGTAGAGCGACACGGCCGGGTTGGCGCGGCCTTCGTCGAGGGTGTAGATCTGCACCACTTCATCGGGCAGCATGGTGACCTTGTAGCCCGGCATGTACACGGTGGAGTAGCGGCTGCGGCCCAGGTGGTCGAGGGCCGAGCCCGGCTCGATGGCCAGGCCGGGCGCAGCAATGTGCACGCCCACGATGACCTGGCCGGAGCCCAGCCCTTGCACGGACAGCGCATCGTCGATTTCGGTGGTGGCCGAATCGTCGATGGAGTAGGCCTCCACGGTTGCCAGCGGCAGATCCGCCGGCGGCAGCGGCGCGGTGACTGTTGGGAAGCCCGTGCCCTTGGGGAAGTTGTCAAACAGGAAGCGCTGCCAGTGGAACTGGTAGGACGAGTCGATGGCGCCGGCCTTTTGCAGCAGGGCCAGCGGTGCCAGCTGCGCCTTGCGGCTGGCCTCGACGACGGCCTTGTATTCGGGTGCGTTCTTGTCGGGGCGGAACAGAATCTTGTAGAGCTGCTGCTGCACGGGGGCCGGGCACTGGCCGTTGGCCAGCTCAACCGCCCAGGCGTCGATCTGCGCCTGCAGCTGGGCCTTTTTCTCGATGGCGGCCAGCGCTTGTTGCACGATCTCGGCCGGAGCCTTCTTGAAGCGGCCCTTGCCGGCGCGGCGGAAGTAGTGCGGTGCCTCAAACAAGGTAAACAGCGCCGCCACCTGCTCGGTGATCGAGGCGTTCTCCGAGAAGTAGTCGCGCGCCAGGTCGGCAAAGCCAAACTCCTGCTCAGGCGCAAACTCCCAAGCCAGCTGGGGGTCGATCTCTTCCGACAAGGCTTGCGCCTGCGCGATCAGCTCAGCGGGCGTGGGCTTGTCAAATTTGAGAAGCAGGTTCGCTGCTTTGACCTTGACCCGTTTGCCGGAGTCCAATTCAATTTGGGCGGAGCTTTCAGCTTCGGAGAGGATACGGCCAGCCAGAAATTTGCCAGCGTCGTCAAACAGTGCATACATAGGCGCGCATTTTCCCATGCTGGATGGTGCCAGGGCGCTGCTGCAGGGTTTTTTGCTGGGGATGGCGGCAACTGTTTGTTGGTTGCAACCCCAGGGGTGCAGGCTGCGCAGCCCCTGGCGGGGTGCTTACCAGCCCAAAAATGCATCTATCTGCGGCAAATAGCTCTCAAAGTTGGAAAGTGCATGGTCGCTGCCTTCGTCCAGCAGCAATTGGGCGCTGGGGTAGCGCGCCACCATGTCCTGCCAGTGCAGCACCTCATCGCCCATGGCCGCAATCAGCAGCTGGGCGGCGGCGGGAGGCTGGCCGCTGACGTCCAGTGCCTGGAGTTGCTGCAGGTATTCCGGGCGAAAGAAAAAGGAGGCATCCGGGTTGTGCCAAGCGGTCTGCTCGCCCAGGTGCTGCTCCAAGGTCAGCCAGGGTGTCGTCGATGGGTTGAGCATCACGCTTTTGCAGCGCAGTTGCTGGGCGATCCAGCTGGCGTAAAAGCCGCCCAGCGAGGAGCCGACGATGGCCAGGCTCTCTGGCGGCAAACCCGCCCAGCTGCGGGTGGTGGCCAGCAGCAGATCGGCGGCCTCTTGGGGCGACGGGGGCAGCTGCGGCGCGGACCACACGACGTGGGGGCGCGTCTGCGCGATATGCTGCTGCAGGCGCTGGGCCTTGGCAGACTGGGGGGAGGAGCGAAAGCCGTGCAGGTAAAGCAAGTGGGTGGTCGTCATGCACAAATAATAGCGCTCGGACCCATCCAGTCAACGCTTTGCCAACCCCAATTGTTTTGTTGAATTGATCTGGCCCGCCCTGGATGTGTAAAACCGGCCTTTACCAACAGTGCTGATAAGCCCGTCGATGCCAAGCAAGGATAATGGCGGCCATGTCCGAAGTTCTTGATAAACCGAATGTGTTCCAGCGCCTGCTGCCGATGCTGCGCGGCTATGACTGGCCGCTGATCTTCATCATTGGCACCTTGGCCGCCATCGGACTGACGGCGATGTATTCCGCCGGTTTTGACCATGGTTCGCGCTTTTCCGACCATGGCCGCAACATGCTGCTGGCCCTGGGCATTTTGCTGGTGGTGTCGCAGATTCCTCCGCACCGGCTGGCCAGCTTTGCCCTGCCTTTGTATGCACTGGGCGTGGCCTTGCTGGTGGCGG
Source organism: Comamonas sp. BIGb0152 (assembly GCF_024809975.1). GTDB lineage: Bacteria > Pseudomonadota > Gammaproteobacteria > Burkholderiales > Burkholderiaceae_C > Comamonas. The sequence continues at coordinate 664,606 of NZ_JANUDY010000001.1, read as the reverse complement.
TGGCCTTGTTTGGCATCACCAAGAAGGGGGCGCAGCGCTGGGTGAACCTGGGCATTGTGATCCAGCCCAGCGAATTGCTGAAAATTGCGATGCCCTTGATGCTGGCCTGGTGGTTTCAGCGCCGCGAAGGGGCCTTGCGCCCGGTCGATTTTGTCGTGGCCTTTGCGATCCTTGTCATTCCAGTCGGTCTGATCATGAAGCAGCCGGATCTGGGTACCTCCTTGCTGGTGATGGCCGCAGGCCTGGCCGTCATCTATTTTGCCGGCCTGTCCTGGAAGCTGATCATCCCGCCCGTGCTGATTGGCGTCATTGGCTTGCTGCTGATCGCCATCTATGGCCACCACCTCTGCGAAGACGGCATGGACCTGGTGGTGCTGCATGAATACCAGCGCCAGCGGGTCTGCACCCTGCTGGACCCCACCCGTGACCCGTTGGGCAAAGGCTTTCACATCATCCAGGGGATGATCGCGATCGGCTCGGGCGGCTTTATGGGCAAGGGCTTTATGGCCGGCACACAGACCCATCTGGAGTTCATCCCCGAGCGCACCACCGACTTCATCTTTGCCGCGTTTTCCGAAGAGTTCGGCCTGGCCGGCAATCTGCTGCTGATCTTTTTCTTTTTGCTGCTGGTCTGGCGCGGCCTGGCCATTGCGATGCGTGCGCCCACCTTGTTTGGCCGCCTGATGGCGGGCGCGGTATCGATGATCTTTTTCACCTACGCTTTTGTGAACATGGGCATGGTCAGCGGCATCTTGCCGGTGGTGGGCGTGCCCTTGCCCTTTGTCAGCTACGGCGGCACGGCCATGGTGACCTTGGGGCTGGCGCTGGGCATCCTGATGTCCGTGGCACGCTCGCAGCGCCAGCTGGCGCAGCAGCAGGCGCCCAGGCTGTAGCGGAAGGCGCAGCCGGCTTGGGGCGTGCCAGGGTCGTCGAAAGGCGAGTCTGCGGCGCCCGCCCATTGAAAACCACGCCTTTAACCGCAGATTCCTGAGAGGCCGCAGCCCTGCCCGTGGCCGCCGCAAATCAACGCATGTGCCCACGGCCATTGCGCAAGCCCTAAAATCGCCTTATGAATGCACCTTTTGACCTTGCTGTGGCCAAGCCGCTGGCGGCTTCTACCGAACAACGACTGGAAATAGCGCGCAGCCTGCTGCTGACGCCTTTCGGTCTGGATGACAGCCATCTGGCACGCGCGCTGGCCGATATCCGCGCCCACAAGGTGGATGATGCAGATCTTTACTTCCAGTACACGCGGGCTGAAGGCTGGAGCCTGGAAGAGGGCATCGTCAAAACAGGTTCCTTCTCGATCGACCAGGGCGTGGGAGTGCGGGCTGTCGCCGGTGAGAAAACCGCCTTTGCCTATTCGGACGACATCTCGCTGGCCTCCCTGCTGGATGCGGCCCATACGGTGCGCAGCATCGGGGCGCAGAGCCAGTCGCGCCAGGTCAAGGTGCCAGCCAAGAAAATTGCGCTCAGCCGCTCGCTGTACCCCGATCTGGACCCGATTTCCACCCTGGACAGCACCGCTAAAGTCGCCTTGCTGGAGAAGGTGGAGAAGCTGGCCCGCGCCAAGGACCCGCGCGTCAAGCAGGTGATGGCCGGCCTGGCCGCTGAGCACGATGTGGTGCTGGTAGCGCGCGCCGATGGCACCTTGGCAGCCGATGTGCGCCCGCTGGTGCGCCTGTCGGTGACGGTGATTGCCGAGAGCAAGAGCCGCCGCGAAGTGGGCTCGGCGGGCGGCGGTGGTCGCTTTGGTCTGGCCTATTTCGACGATGCATTGGTGCAGCAGTATGTGGACGAGGCCGTGAAGGCGGCCTTGGTGAACCTGGAATCGCGCCCAGCGCCTGCTGGCGTGATGACCGTGGTCCTGGGCCCGGGTTGGCCCGGTGTGTTGCTGCACGAGGCGGTGGGCCATGGCCTGGAAGGCGACTTCAACCGCAAGGGCTCCAGCGCCTTCAGCGGCATGATCGGCCAGCGCGTGGCAGCCAAGGGCGTGACCGTGCTGGACGACGGCACGATTGCCGACCGCCGTGGCTCGCTGAATGTGGACGATGAGGGCCAGCCGACCCAGCGCAATGTGCTGATTGAAGATGGCATCTTGAAGGGCTATATCCAGGATGCGATGAATGCGCGGCTGATGAAGGTCAAGCCCACCGGCAATGGCCGGCGCGAGAGCTATGCCCACATCCCCATGCCGCGCATGACCAACACCTACATGCTCGGTGGCGACAAGGACCCGCAGGAGATCATTGCCTCGATCAAGAAAGGCCTGTATGCCAGCAATTTTGGCGGTGGTCAGGTCGATATCACCAGCGGCAAGTTTGTTTTCTCGGCCAGCGAAGCCTATTGGGTGGAGAACGGCAAGATCCAGTACCCCGTCAAGGGCGCCACCATTGTAGGCAGCGGGCCCGAGTGCCTGAAACACGTCAGCATGATCGGCAACGATATGCGCCTGGACAGCGGCGTAGGCACCTGCGGCAAGGAAGGCCAGAGCGTGCCGGTAGGTGTAGGCCAGCCCACCATGCGCATTGATGGTTTGACGGTGGGCGGCACCGCTTAACGGCCACGCCCATGCGCGGCGCACCGCGCCAGATTGAGCCAACGCCTGCGCGGTATTTGCCGCGCGGGCGTTTGTTTTTGGGCAGCTTGGCATTGTCTGTGTTCTACCACTGCGCAGAAAAAATGCATATCGGTGTGATTTGTAGATGCAATTCTGTGTTTTCAGAGTTCTGATCTTGTTTTTTGCAATTTTTGTGCGTTTTGCGCTGCAGCATGAAAACAGCCGTCTGCAGATGTGGTACATTGAAAAACATGCAAGCACGTAGCGCTTTTAGCTTTTACTTTTGGTTCTCTGTCCAAGGCGGACGAGAGGTCTAAAAGCGCGCGAGCACCTAAACCTCCCAGACAACCGCCGAAGCTGAAAAGCCCGGCGGTTTTTTGTTGCATAAACCACCCACACATTCAGGATCCTCAGATGACTCAGCAAGCCCAACCCACAAGCGATGCTTGGTATCGCGGTGTCGAGAAAACCAGCCAAACCGACGACCAACGCATCAAGGACATTACTGTGCTGCCGCCACCCGAGCATCTGATTCGCTTTTTCCCCATCAACGGCACGCCCGTTGAATCGCTGATCAACAACACCCGCCAAAACATCCACAACATCATGGCCGGCGAGGATGACCGCCTGCTGGTCATCATCGGCCCCTGCTCCATCCATGATCCGCAAGCGGCGCTGGAATACGCCCGCCGCCTCAAGGCTGTGCGCAAGCAGTACGAAGGCACCTTGGAGATCGTCATGCGGGTCTACTTCGAAAAGCCCCGCACGACGGTGGGCTGGAAGGGGCTCATCAACGACCCCTACCTCGACGAGAGCTACCGCATCGACGAGGGCCTGCGCATCGCTCGCCAGTTGCTGATTGAAATCAACCGCCAGGGCGTGCCGGCCGGCAGCGAGTTCCTGGACATGATCTCGCCCCAGTACATTGGCGACCTGATCAGCTGGGGTGCGATTGGCGCGCGCACGACGGAGAGCCAGGTGCACCGTGAGCTGGCCTCGGGCATCTCCGCTCCAGTGGGCTTCAAGAACGGCACGGACGGCAATATCCGCATCGCCACCGACGCCATCCAGTCGGCCAGCCGCCCGCACCACTTCTTGTCGGTGCACAAGAACGGCCAGGTCGCCATCGTGCACACCAAGGGCAATACCAACTGCCACGTGATTTTGCGCGGCGGCAAGACCCCGAATTACGATGCCGCCCATGTGGCCGCTGCCTGCAAGGACCTGGAAGCAGCGCACCTGCCCGCCAATTTGATGGTGGACTGCAGCCATGCCAACAGCAGCAAGCAGCATGAGAAGCAAAAGGAGGTCGTGCACGATATCGCGCAGCAGATCGAAGGCGGATCGCGCCGTGTGTTTGGCGTGATGATCGAGAGCCATCTGCAGGCCGGTGCGCAGAAGTTCACGCCAGGCAAGAACGACCCCGACAGCCTGGAGTACGGCAAGAGCATCACCGATGCCTGCCTGGGCTGGGAGGATTCGCTGGCGACCTTGGCCGAGCTGTCCGACGCGGTACAAGCCCGCCGGGTGCGCGCAAATACCGAGGAGACCAGCGCCGCAACCGTGTAAGCTGGCGGTTTTGGGGGCGGCAGATGCCTGCCCCTGTTGAGAACCACCGATAAGGGATTGTCATGCGCAACGAAGTACGGGTGCTGCTGGAGGATGGCCAGGAATTTGTCCACGATTTCGACAGCGCGGAGGCCATGTCCAACGAGGACGGGCGCCGCTGGCTGGACCAGGAATTTCTGCGCATGGATTGCGAACCTTTGCGGGCCAGCGGCAAGGTGCTGATCGTTGACAAGGTGGTGGTCGTCGCCAAGGCCGCCGGTGCGCAACTGCTGGGCGATGCCCAGTGGTTGGCCCAGTTTGCCCGCGCCAGCGTGGGCGCGGTGGGCCGCCCCACGGTGGTGGTAAACACCAAGGCCATGACGGCCTCGTTCTGAGAACCAGCCGGCCAGTCAGACAGATCCACTGGTAGAAAAGCGAGCCTATGGGCTCGCTTTTTTCTGGGCAGGGCGCTTGAGGGTGGAGCCGGGGCTTGTCAGCCCCGTGCCGCCAGCGCCTGCAGCAGTTTGGTGTGGATACCCCCAAAACCACCGTTGCTCATGCAGACGATGACATCGCCTGGCCGCGCGGCAGCCAGTACCTGGGCGAGCAGGGCGTCGATGTTGTTGGCGGTCTGCGCGCGTGTGCCCATGGGGGCCAGGGCCTGGGCGGCATCCCAATCCAGACCGGCGGTATGGCAAAAGGCCAGGTTGGCCGATTCCAGTGACCAGGGCAGCTGCGATTTCATCGTGCCCAGCTTCATGGTGTTGCTGCGCGGCTCGAACACCGCAAGAATGCGGGTTTGGGCGCCCACCTGCTGGCGCAGGCCATCCAAGGTGGTGCGGATGGCGGTGGGGTGGTGGGCGAAGTCATCGAACACCTGGATGCCGGCGGCGGTGCCGCGCAGTTCCATGCGGCGTTTGACATTCTGAAAGCGCGACAGTGCCTGCGCAGCCTGCGCGGGCGCCACACCCACATGCTGGGCGGCGGCCATGGCGGCGAGTGCATTCATCTGGTTGTGCACGCCGCTCAGGCCCCATTGCACCTTGCCGACTGCTTCGCCCTTGTAAAACACCTCGAAGTTAGACGGGTCGCCTTCGGCGCGCATCTCGTCGATGGCGGCGCCAAAGCGCACCACCTCGCTCCAGCAACCTTGGTGCAGCACACGGGTCAGGCTCTCTTCCACCCCGTTGGCAACCACGCGGCCGCTGGCCGGCACGGTGCGTACCAGGTGGTGGAACTGGCGCTCAATCGCTGCCAGGTCATCAAAGATGTCGGCATGGTCGAATTCCAGGTTGTTCAATACGGCGGTGCGGGGGCGGTAATGCACAAACTTGCTGCGCTTGTCGAAGAAGGCGGTGTCGTATTCGTCCGCTTCGATCACAAACACGGGCCGGGGGTCGCCCTCTCCAGGCCGGGTGGGCGCGCCCAGGCGGGCTGAAACGCCAAAATCCAGTGGTACGCCGCCCACCAAAAAGCCCGGCTGCAAGCCGGCGGCCTCCAAAATCCAGGTCAGCATCGAGGTGGTGGTGGTTTTACCGTGGGTGCCAGCCACGGCCAGCACATGCCGGCCCTGCAGCACATGCTCGGCCAGCCATTGGGGGCCACTGGTGTAGGGGGCGCCCGCATCCAGGATGGCTTCCATCAGCGGAAACTTGGGCGAGCCATCGTCCAGACGGGCACGGCTGACCACATTGCCGACCACGAACATGTCGGGCTGCAGCGCGAGCTGGTCGGCCCCATAGCCTTCCACCAGGTCGATGCCCAGCGCCCGCAGCTGGTCGCTCATCGGCGGGTAGACACCGCTGTCGCAGCCCGTTACCTTGTGACCGGCCTCACGTGCCAAGGCCGCCACTCCACCCATGAAGGTGCCACAGATACCCAGAATATGAATGTGCATGGAGGCCGATTCTACGGCCCGTCCAGCCAAGCCCTGTGCTCTGCTGCCTCGCAATTGCAAGCAAGTGCCGTCGGGCTGGCAGAAAATCCGACACAATGGACCGCTATGACTGATGCAAGCTGGGAAATTGCGAACACTGCTGCGCGCATGGTGGTGGAAGAGGGCTTGGAATGGGGGCCCGCCAAGAAGCGCGCTGCCAAACAGCTGGGGCTGCCCGGACGCGCAGCCCTGCCAGACAATGACGTGCTGGAAGCGGCTGTGCGTGAGTATTTGGCGCTGTTCTGTGGCGACACCCAGCCCGCTGAGCTGCTTGCGCTGCGCGAGTGGGCGCTGCTGTGGATGGAGCGCATGGCGGCCTTCAGGCCCTATCTGGCAGGTGCCGTGTGGAACGGCACGGCCACGCGGCTGTCCGACATTTACATACAGTTGTTCTGTGATGACTCCAAATCCGCCGAGATTGCGTTGATAGACCATGGGGTGCGCTACGAGGTGTCGTCGATCAACGGCTTCCATGGCGAAACCGTGGATGCCCTGTCTATCAGCAGCTTTTGCAAGCCGCTGAACGAAAGCATTGGCGTGCACTACCTGGTCTATGACCTGGATGACCTGCGGGGTGCCCTCAAACCTGACAGTCGGGGCCGTGTCCCCCGTGGCTCGCTGGATGCGGTGCGCCGCCTGTTGACCGAACCCAAGGAGTGATGCCTGATGCAAACACCTGAGCGCGAGGCTGTGGATACAGCCCACACCTTGGCATCCCCCACGGTGTCGCGACGCCGCAGGCAGCTGCTGACGGGGGGCGTGGCGGGCGCTGCGCTGGCTGCCGGTGCGGGTTGGGCTTGGTGGCAGCATCGCCTGGGGCAGCCCAGCGCTGCCGCTTTGGATGGCATTTGGGGCCAGGCCTTTGCGGCGCCGGGCGGGCAGGGCGAAGTGCGCATGCAGGCCTTCCAGGGCAAGCCTTTGCTGCTCAATTTTTGGGCGACCTGGTGCCCGCCTTGCGTGGATGAGCTGCCCATGCTCAACCAGTTCTACCAAGCGCAGCGCGACAAAGGTTGGCAGGTGCTCGGCCTGGCGGTGGACCAGGATGCGGCGGTGCAGCGTTTTCTGCAGCGCATGCCCTTGGCGTTTCCGGTGGCGATTGCCGGCCTGAGCGGCACACAGCTCACACGCGATCTGGGCAATTCCGCCGGCGGCCTACCGTTTACAGTGGTATTTGGTAGGCAAGGTGAGGTTCAACATCGTAAAATGGGGCAACTTCTTGCATCTGACTTGCAAAATTGGGCAAGTCTATAAGGTATGCAAGCCGGGGCGGCAGTGTTGCCGTTGATCAAAAATCAAAGATATTGAGTCAAATAGGGCGAAATTGGAGTAAATTTGCGCCCTGTTTGATTTTCTAGCCGTTGGAGCTCCCATGGATTTACGCAAGCTGAAAACCCTGATCGATCTCGTGTCCGAGTCGAATGTCTCGGAGTTGGAAATCACCGAAGCAGAAGGCAAGGTTCGCATTGTGAAGGGCGGCGGCGCTGTGGTACAGCAAATGATGGCTGCACCTGCGTTGCCCGTTGCGGCCCCCGTGGCTGCGGCACCCGCAGCCGCTGCTGCGGCAGACGCTGCACCCGCTGCGGCGCAAGGCCATACGGTCAAGTCGCCCATGGTCGGCACTTTCTACCGCTCGTCCGCGCCCGGTGCCAAGGCTTTTGTCGAAATCGGCAGCCAGGTCAAGGAAGGCGACACCGTGTGCATCATTGAAGCGATGAAGATCCTCAATGAGATCGAAGCCGACAAATCGGGCACGATCAAGCAGATCCTGGGCGAGAACGGCCAGGCCGTGGAATTTGGTCAGCCCTTGTTCATCATTGAATAAGGCCTAGCCCATGTTCAAGAAAATTCTGGTTGCCAACCGCGGAGAGATCGCCCTGCGTGTGCAGCGCGCTTGCCGCGAGCTGGGCATCAAGGCCGTCATGGTCTATTCAGAGGCGGACCGCGACGCCAAGTATGTGAAGCTGGCCGATGAGGCCGTGTGCATTGGCCCGGCTCCGTCGGCCCAAAGCTACCTGAACATGCCCGCCATCATCTCGGCTGCCGAGGTGACCGACGCCGAAGCCATCCACCCCGGTTATGGCTTTCTGTCCGAGAACGCCGACTTTGCCGAGCGTGTGGAAAAGAGTGGCTTCCAGTTCATTGGTCCATCGCCTGAGTCCATCCGCATCATGGGTGACAAGGTCTCGGCCAAGCAGGCCATGATCAAGGCGGGCGTGCCCTGCGTGCCTGGCTCCGATGGCGAATTGCCTGACGACCCGGCGCTGATCCGCCGCATTGCCAAGGCCATTGGCTACCCGGTGATCATCAAGGCCGCTGGCGGCGGCGGTGGCCGTGGCATGCGCGTGGTGCACACCGAAGCGGCCCTGGTCAATGCCGTGCAGATGACCAAGGCCGAAGCTGGTGCAGCCTTCGGCAATCCTGCGGTGTACATGGAAAAGTACCTGCAGAACCCGCGCCACATCGAAATCCAGGTGATGGCCGACAAGTTCAAGAACGCCGTCTACCTGGGCGAGCGTGACTGCTCCATGCAGCGCCGCCACCAAAAGGTCATTGAAGAGGCTCCGGCCCCTGGCATTCCACGCCGCCTGATCGAAAAGATCGGTGACCGCTGCGTGGCCGCTTGCAAGAAGATCGGCTACCGGGGTGCGGGTACGTTCGAGTTTCTGTACGAAAACGGCGAGTTCTATTTCATCGAAATGAACACCCGCGTGCAGGTCGAGCACCCCGTGACCGAATGGATCACCGGTGTGGATATCGTCGGCACCCAGATCATGGTGGCCGCTGGCGAGAAACTGCCGTTCACGCAGCGCCAGATCAACGCGCAGATGCGCGGCCATGCGATTGAATGCCGAATCAACGCCGAAGATGCCTACAAATTCACCCCGTCTCCAGGCCGGGTGACCACCTGGCACATGCCGGGCGGACCGGGTGTACGTGTAGATACGCATGTGTATGCGAACTACTTTGTGCCGCCGAACTACGACTCGATGATCGGCAAGCTGATTGTCTATGGCGACACCCGCGAACAGGCCATCGCCCGTATGCGTACGGCGTTGCTGGAGACGGCGGTCGAGGGTATTTCGACCAATATCCCGCTGCATTCGGAGCTGATGGTGGATGCCAAGTTCAATGCCGGTGGCACCAATATCCACTATCTGGAAGAGTGGCTGGCCGCGCGCAAGCGCTGATGCGCCCCCTTTGATCGTGATAGATGCTGGCATTTCCAAGGGAATGCCAGCTTTTTGCTTTAAGGAAACCTGTCATGTACGAACTGTGCCTGATGTGCCCGGAGGACCGGGTCGAGAGCGTGAGTGAAGCGCTGGATGCGCTCGATGCGCTCAGCGTCTCGGTCGAAGATGCCGATGCCCAGACCGATGCCGAACAGGCCTTGTTTGGCGAGCCCGGCATGCCCCCGCCCAAGGATGGCTGGCAGCGCAGCCGCATGGTGGCACTGTTCCCGCAGCGCGCTGCGGCCCAAGAGGCGCAGAGCCTGCTGCAGTTGCAGGATTTCTTTGAAGGTTGCGAGCTGCTGGGCATCCGAGAGGTGGCCGAGCAGGACTGGGTTCGCCTGACCCAATCCCAGTTCGCGCCCGTAGATATCACCCCCGATTTCTGGATCGTGCCCACCTGGCATGAACTGCCAGCAGCCGCCACCCGCAGCATTCGCCTGGATCCGGGCCTGGCCTTTGGTACCGGCACCCACCCCACCACCCGCATGTGCCTGCGCTGGATTGCGCAGCGCGGGGCGCAAGGACAGGATCTGGGCCGCGTGCTCGATTACGGCTGCGGCTCTGGCATCCTAGCCATTGGCGCTGCCAAGTTTGGTGCGGTGGACATCGATGCGGTGGACATCGACACCGCCGCCGTGGAAGCGACCGAGTACAACGCCCAGGCCAACCGCGTGCAACTGCATGCTGGCCTGCCCGATGCGGCCCAGGGCGAGTACCAAACGGTGTTGGCCAACATCCTGGCGACACCGCTGAAAGTGCTGGCGCCGCTGTTGTGCGCGCATGTCGCCAGCGGCGGCCACCTGGTGCTGGCCGGTATTCTGGAGCGCCAGACCGATGAGCTCAAAGCGGCCTATGCCCCTTATCTGCAGCTGAACGTGGCCGATACCGAAGACGGCTGGGTGCTGATGACGGCACATCGCGCGGCCGATGCCGCCGCCGAGGCAGGCCGCTGAACTTCTGACTCTACAATCGACTGCGATGAGCCAGATAACGCGTTGCCCCCAGTGCCAGACCCGCTTCAAGGTGGTGGATGACCAGTTGCGCATATCCGATGGCTGGGTGCGCTGCGGCAAGTGCAAAGCGGTGTTTGATGCGCTCGCCCACCTGGTGCCGGGCGCGGCTGCACCAGCCTCTGACCAGGCGCAGCCCGCTGCTGCGCCAGCGCCCAGGCAGGCGGCAGCGGCTTTGGCCTCGGCTTTTGCCGCAGTGCCAGCCGCCAAAGGCGAGGCTGCTGCGGTGCTGATGACGCAGAACTCGCTGCAGATCGATCCGAATGCCCAGGTGCCCGAGCTGTCGGTGCTGGTGTTCCCGCGCCGCGCCAACCTGGGCGGCGATTCGGGCTATGTGGATTCCTCGTGGATGCAGGCCTACGAAGACGAGGCTGCGGCGGCGCAACCGCTGCAGCCGCCTGCCGTGGCGGCGGACCGCAGTGGGCTGGAGAGCCAATGGCAGCCGCTCGCTGACCAGCGGCCACCCTCGCTGCGCAGCAGCCGCGTGGATTTTTCTGCCACCGATGACCTGGCCGAGCTCCAGGCCCGTGAGGGGCGCTTGCTCGAAGCCATGGCCGAGCGCCAAAAGCCCGCCGAGTCAGCGCCGCAGGCGCAGCTCCCCACGCCCGCAACCCCCTTGCCCAGCAGCGACGCGGGCCTGCCGCTGGCACCGTCCTCGCCATCCAGCCGATTGCCTGATCGGGCCGACCCGGCCGTTGAAGATGCCCCCGCTGGGGAGGCGGTTTACGCAGCGGCAGCAGATGTGGCGCCAGCGGCGCAGATGGCTGCCGCCGTGCCTGAGGGCCAGCGCCGCGAAGACGAGGCACTGCTGCGCGACCCCGCATTGGCCGGGCGCACGCTGGGCGCTGGCAAGGTGGAGCCCACGCTGGCGGCAGCGACCAACTATGTTGCACAGATGGACGAAGCCGTGGCGGCTGCCGATGCAGCGGCTGCCGATGCAGCGGCTGTCGACACAGCGGCTGTCGATACAGCGGCTGTCGATACAGCGGCTGTCGATGCCGCCGCTTCTGCCGGCAAGGACGCCGCTGTGGAGCCCGGCTTTGTGCGCGCAGCCAAGCGCAAGGCCTTCTGGCGCAAGCCCTGGGTGGTTGTGCTGTCGTTGTTGCTCAGCCTGCTGTTGCTGGCGGCCTTGCTGCTGCAAGTGGCGCTGACCCAGCGTGACCGGCTGGCCTTGGCACAACCGCAGTGGCGGCCCGCGCTGCAAGCGGCCTGCCGCCTGGCGGGTTGCGAGATTGCCGTGCCACGGCAACTGCAGGCCGTCTCTATCGACAGCATCAGCTTCAATGCCGTGGGGCCGCGCCAGTTCAGGCTGCGTGTGGTCTTGCGCAATGCCGCCGATGACCCGGTGGCTGTCCCCTCCTTGGAGCTGAGCCTCAACGACGCCGCAGAAAAGCTGGTGCTACGCCGCGTGCTGGGTCCGCAGGATCTGCAGGCGCCCGCAGCGCTGGATGCCCATGGCGAGTGGACGGCAGAGATGGTCATTGAGGTGGCAGAGGCCGCCGGTGATGTAGTGGGCTACCGGGTGCTCGCCTTTTACCCTTAAATTGAATAACAGAAAGAATGCATCCATGGCTTCGCTGATTTGCGGCTCGCTCGCGTTTGACAACATCATGACCTTTTCGGGCCGCTTTGCCGACCAGATCATGCCCGATCAGATCCACATCCTGAACGTGTCCTTTCTGGTGCCGACCTTGCGCCGGGATTTTGGCGGCTGCGCGGGCAATATTGCCTACGCGCTGAACCTGCTGGGCGGCCAGGCGCTGCCGATGGCCGTGGTGGGCCATGACGGCGATGGCTATGTGGCGCATTTCAAGGCGCTGGGCATCGACACGCGCTTTATCAAAAAGCTCGACGACCACTACACCGCCCAGTGCATGATCACCACCGACATGGACAACAACCAGATCACCGCTTTCCACCCTGGCGCGATGATGCAGGCCCATGAAAACACCATCACCAAGGACTGCGGCGCAGCCATCGGCATCGTGGCGCCCGATGGCCGTGACGCCATGCTCCAGCATGCCGAGCAGCTGCATGCCGCTGGCATCCCCTTTGTGTTTGACCCCGGCCAGGGCCTGCCGATGTTCGATGGCAATGACTTGCGCCATTTCATCAGCCTGGCCACTTGGGTGACCGTGAACGACTACGAAGGCAAGATGCTGAGCGAACGCACCGGCCTGTCGTTTGCTGAAATTTCTAACCAAGTGCAAGCCCTGATGGTGACCTTGGGTGCTGAGGGCTGTGAGCTGTGGGAAAAGGGCGAGCGCAGCCATGTGCCTGGCCTCAAAGCCGCTGCGGTGGTGGACCCGACCGGCTGCGGCGATGCCTGGCGCGGTGGTTTGCTCTGGGGCCTGGAGCAGGGCCGCCCGCTGCGCAGCTGCGTGGAGCTGGGCAACCGCATGGGCGCCTTGAAGATTGCGGCACGTGGCCCGCAGAACTACCAGCTCGATTTCGACCCGGCTACGGTCTGAGGCCCGTGCATCTACAGCCCCAGCCAGCCCGCTACAACCAGGGCTTGACTGGGCGCTGATGGGGTTGTGAGGCTTGGCACCTTGGCGTCAGATCAGCCTTTGGCAAAGGCCTCCAGCGCCTCGCCCGTCATGCGGTAGCGAATCCATTCGCTCTGGGGCTTGGCACCCAGGCTGTCATAGAACTGGATCGATGGGGTGTTCCAGTCCAGCACGCTCCACTCGAAGCGGCCACAATCCTTGTCCACCGCAATGCGCGCCAGATGGCGCAACAAGGCCTTGCCCGCGCCGCTGCCACGGCTTGCGGGGTCGACATACAGGTCTTCCAGGTAGAGGCCATTGCGACCCTGCCAAGTGGAATAGTTGAAGAAATACACCGCAAAGCCAATCGCCTGGCCCTCTTGCTCGCAGACCAGGCCATGCGCGGTTGCGCCCGTGCTGAACATGGTCTTGTGCACATGGGCGGGTGTGGAGAGTACCTCGTGCTCGGCATTTTCATAGACCGCCAGATCGCGCACAAAACGCAGGATGGTGTTGGTGTCGTCGATGGTGGCGGGGCGGATGTGTAGGGATGTCGTCATAGGTCATGGGCCAAGGCAGCGCCCTGGCAGGTAGGTGGGCACCGCGCGGGCGGATCTGTATGCGTACCCAGGCTGGCGCTGCAGATCAATGCGATGCCGCCACGAGCTTTTGCAGAATCTGGAAATGGTCCTCAAAAAACTCGGCCTCGCGCGCGCGTATCGCATCGATGCTGAGCCAGAAGGCCTCAGCCGCATCATCGTCGGCACGCACGGCGGGCTTGGGGCTGCGCTGCAGGTCGAAATAGTGCACATGGGTGATGGTGCGGCCGCGCAAGCTGCGGTCGGGGTGGTCGAACACGGTGACCGATTGCAAGGCGGTCTGCAGCTGGGCTTCGTCCAGCGCGCAATGTGTCTCTTCCTGCAGCTCGCGCAAGCAAGATTGCCAGAGGCTGTCGCGCGGCTCGACAAAGCCGCCCGGTAGCGCCAACAGGCCTTGGCCAGGGGCATGGCCACGGCGTATCAGCAGCACCTCGTTGCCGCAGCGCAGCAGCGCATCGACGGTGACAAAGACCGGTGGGTAGGGCGCTGCCGCCCAGGAGGCCTGGTAGCGGCGCAGCATCTGCCATTCGGTCTGCAGCGCAGAATAGTCAGCGCTTTGGCGGAACTGCTGCAGAAACTGCAGTGCGCTGGCGGGCAGCATCGCAGCCAATGGGGCTAGCGCATCGGCCGAACCATCGCCTTGCAAGCCAAAATAGGCGTCGCGGATGGGGGTGGCGTCGATGCTGTTCTGGCGCGGCAGGCTCACCAGCTCCCAGCCCGGGAAGTGGGCCAGGTAGCTGCTGCTCTCGTCCTTGAAATGGCCCACCAGGCCAATGCGTGCGCCAGGTGTGCTGTGGCTGGTGACGGCTTCGCGCACGGCAGTCACCCAGCGCGGCTCGTCGTAGTAATCGCGGATGGGCACAAACACCAGGCGGGCTGCATCGGCCGGGCTGAGTGCTGCGGCAAACATCTGCGCGCGCTCTTGCCAGGTGAAGGGGTTCTTGGGGCTGCGGGCCTGCAGCGCCGAACCCAGCACCACCACCACCTTGGTGGCGCGGGCAAGGGCCTGCTGCAGCAAGGCCAGGTGGCCCAGGTGCGGCGGCTGGAAGCGGCCAATCAGTACGGCCAGGTCATAGTGCTCGGTAACTGCGGTCATGTCTCGGTGTCTTGGTGCCAGCGGGGGGTGTTGGCTTGGGATTATGCGCTGCGGACAGGCCTTGTTGCGGTTGAGCGTGCCAAGAGCGGCTGGCCGCCGTCCTTTGCGCTCAAGGGTAGTAGGCAGCAATCGGCATTTGCCGGCCGGTGCCAAAGGCGCGTGGGCGCAGCCGCAGGATGGGGGGCGCCTGGCGGCGCTTGTATTCGCTGCGGTGCACCATGCGCTGCACCTTGTCCACGGTTTGGCGCCCGGCCTCGGTCTGCATCAGCTTGTCGACAAAGAGGCGGGCGGCGTCGTACTCCTGGCTCGACAGGCGCTGGCCTTCGATCAGGATCTTGAGGATTTCATCGAGCACCGCATAGGGCGGCAGGCTGTCCTCGTCCTTTTGCTCGGGTGCCAGCTCGGCCGAAGGTGGTTTTTGGATGATGGCCTCGGGGATCAGCTCGCGCCCGGCGCTGTCATTGATATGGCGCGAGAGTGCAAACACCTCCGTCTTGTACAGATCGCCAATCAGGCCCAGGCCGCCATTGGTGTCGCCATACAGGGTGCAGTAGCCCACCGAGATTTCAGACTTGTTGCCCGTGGTCAGCAGCAGGTGGCCGAAGGCGTTGCTGTACTCCATCAGGATGGTGCCTCGGATGCGCGCCTGGACGTTCTCCAGCGGCAGGCCTTGCAATGGGGTGCCAAAGCTGGCCTCAAACTGCTGGGCATAGCCCTGCACCAGTTCGGCAATGGGGTGGGTGTGCAGCGCGATGCCCAGGTTGCGGCACAGCGCCAGCGAGTCGTCCACCGAGCCGCTGGAGGAATAATGCGAGGGCATGGTGATGCCCACCACGTTCTGGGGGCCGAGCGCCTCGGCGGCCAAGGCCAGCGTCAGCGCCGAATCGATGCCGCCGGAGCTGCCGACCACGACCTGGCGGAAGCCGCAGCGGCGCGCATAGTCGCGCAGGCCCAGAACGGTCTGCTGGCGGTAGAACTCCATCGTGGGCAGGCCCTGTGCCGCTGGGGTGGCGGGCCGCGTGCCATCGGGCAGGCAGAAGTCGCCATTGTCAAAGCCCAAGGTGCAGACGGTTTGCACAAAGCGCGGCGCTTCCCAGACGATGCCGCGCTCGGGCTGCACCGCAAATGAGGCACCGTCGAACACGATCTGGTCCTGGCCACCAATCTGGTTGACATAGAGAATCGGCAGCCCATGGCGGCGCGCGGCCTGGCTGAAGATGTGGTGGCGCTCCTCGCGCTTGCCCAGATGGCTGGGGCTGGCATTGATGCTGACGACCACATCGGGGGCGGCGTCGGCCATGCGCTCGAAGGGGTTGGTGGCGTAGTCGGCGCCGCTGTCGTTCCAGCCGTCTTCGCAGATCAGAAAGCCAACCTGCATCTGACCGATGCGCAGCACCTTGGCTGCATCGCGGCCGGGCTCGAAGTGGCGGCGCTCGTCAAAGATGTTGTAGGTGGGCAGCAGCTGCTTGTCGTACTGCAGGCGGATGCTGCCGTTGTGCAGCACCAGCAGGCTGTTGTGCAGGTGTTTGCCAGGGCCTGCCGCGCGGGTGGGGGCGCCCAGCACCCAGTGCAGCTCGGGCAGCTGCTGGCTCTCTCGCAACAGGCGTGCAATGCCGGCGTCGACCCGGTCCAGAAAGTCGGGCTCGTCGAGCAGATCGCCGGGGTAGTAGGCGGTTAGCGACAGCTCGGCAAAGACGACCAGCTGTGCGCCCTCGGCCTGCGCCTGGCGGGCGGCGGCGACCATCTGGTCGATGTTGCCATCCATGTCGCCCACGGTGGGGTTGAGTTGGGCCAGGGTGATCTTGAGCATGGCAGCCCCCTTAATGCGTCACATGAAAGACTTGCTTGAGGTAGGCCAGGTAGGTCTCATCGTCGCACAGGGTCTTGCCCGGGCTGTCGCTGAGTTTGGCCACCGGCTGGCCATTGGCGTGGGTGAGCTTCATCACGATGTTGAGCTGCTTGAGGCCCATGTCGTTGGCCAGCTGGGTGCCTATGCCAAAGCCGCACTGGATGCGGTCGGCAAAGTGCTGGTAGAGCGCCAGGGCCGTGTCCAAGGTCAGGCCATCGGAGAACACCAGGCGCTTGGCATGCGCATTGATGCGCAGCTTGGCGTAGTGGGCCAGCGCTTTTTCGCCCCATTCATAGGGGTCGCCCGAGTCATGGCGCAAGCCGTCGAACAGCTTGGCAAAGTACATGTCGAAGTCGGCGAGGAAGGCGTCCATGCCCACGGTATCGGTCAGCGCAATGCCCAGGTCACCGCGGTATTCCTGCACCCAGTCTTCCAGTGCGGCGATCTGAAAATCGCGCAGACGCACCCCGTGGGCCTGGTAGCTTTGCAGGTATTCATGGGCCATGGTGCCGATGGGCACCAGGTTCAGATCGCGGGCCAGCAGCACGTTGGAGGTGCCTTTGAACCACTGCGCCGTCTGCGTGGCAAAGGCTTGCACCACCTCGCGCTGCCAGGGCGCAGAAAAGCGGCGGCGCACGCCAAAGTCAAACAGCTCGAAGGGATGGCGGTGCTTGGCCTCTTGCGCCAGCTCTTGCAGGCGCACTATTTTTGCGCCCAGGCGTTTGCGCCCTTCGGCGAGGGCGCTGGCCTGGTCAAAGCGGCGGAAGTACAGCTCGTTGACGATGGAGAGCACAAAAATCTCGAAGCCCATCACATGCACCTGGGGACCATGGGCGACGATGCGCAGGCCGTCGCCATCGGCCTCGACTTCAATGAAATCGCGCTGGAACTGAAAGATGCGCAGAAAGTCGATGAAATCGCTTTTCATGAAGCGCAGGCTGGCCAGGTAATCGAGCTCGTCTTTCTTGAATTTCAGCGCGCACAGCGCATCGATCTCGGCGCGGACCTCGTCCAGCAAATCCACTAGCGGAAACTCGGTCTGCGAGCGGCAGACAAAGCGGTAGGTGGATTGGGTCTGGGGATGGCGATGGAGCATGGCCTGCCACATCGTGAATTTGTACAAATCGGTGTCGAGCAGGCTGGTGATGATGGGCTGCATACCGCGTCTTTCTCTGTCAAAAATGAGAGCTTTCAGCGCTTATCCATCAAGCGCTGGAGTGCTAAAGGCTATAAATTGAAAGCATGGCTGGTTGTGCAGCGTACACCGACGGCGCGCATCTGCTGCAAAAAGGTGTCTTGCGCAGCCTCAAAGCCGGCAACCGGGCTGATGCAGTCGGTCAGCAGCACGATGCGCGAGAAATCCTCTGCGCCCCAGAGCGGCGCGATGTTCTGCACGATGTGCTCGGTGGTGGCGCGCACGCAGTGGCTGCCCGCTTCACCGGCAATCACCAGGGTATCGGCTTGCGCCAGCTGCTGCAGCAAGGCGGTGTTGAGGCCGGTTGCCGGGTCCTGCGGATCCGGTACCTCGGCGCGCAAGGCGCTGTAGTGTTCAGTCCATGGATTCATGCCTTTGAACACATGGTGCACGGCGCGCTGGCGCTGGCTTTGCCATTGGCGGCAGGCGTTTAATACGTCGGCGTGCACACCGTGGCCGATGCTGCCGATCTCGCAGTGCAGCGGCCAGACCATCAAGGTGTAGCGGCCCTGGGCCTCCAGCGCATCGAGGTAGGCCAGGGTGCGTTGGCGCTCGTCCGGGTTGCGAGGCCTGAAGCTGCCAGCGCGCATCTGGGCAGCGGTGATGGTGGTAAAGGGCGGCACCGCGCTGCCATCGCCTTGCTGCCAGAAGGTGGGGTGGGCAATGTCATAGGCCTGGTGGGAGTCGAGCGTGATGGTGATGCCATCCAGCTGCGGGCTTTGCTGCGCAATCCACTGCGCCAGGCGCTGCATGTCGGCATGGGCGCCCGCCACGGGCAGGCTGGGCGCAAAAGGGGCAGCGGCTGCAGCGCTGCTGGGGCGCCAGTCTGGCGGCAGATCGCAAAAGTCGTTTTGCGGGTCGATGATGAGCAGCTGTGTGCGTTGGCGCATGTCCTTCTCCTTCGATAAGATGCAGTCTACGCTAGTTAAAATATTTTTGCAACTAACTTGCCGGCGTGGTTTACAGCCCATCTTCAGCGTTCGGCCTGCATTTTTATTGATTCAACTGAGCTGCGGCGGCATACTGCCCTTCATGAAAAAGACTTGGTACAGAAATGAGTCAAAGTGAAACCGCCTCGAGCCAGGTGCTGACCACGGTGGATGTGGTGGTGCTGACCTTGGTGGATGGGGTGCTGAGCGTTGTACTGGTGCAGCGCGAGCGCGCGCCGTTTGCGGGGGTATGGGCTTTGCCAGGCGGCTATATCCATGCGCAAGAAGACGCCGATGCCCATGCCAGTGCCGCCCGCGTGCTGCGCAGCAAGGCGGGGATTGAAGAGGCCTACTTGGAACAGCTGGCGACTTTTAGCGGCCCGGCACGCGATCCGCGCGGCTGGTCGGTCGCCATCAGCTATTGCGCGCTGATCCCGCAGCAAAAGCTGCCCGCACAAAGGGTGAGTCTGAAGATCGTGCCCGTCCATGCCGCTGGCCAGCTGCCTTTTGACCATGGGCAGATCTTGCAGACAGCGCTGGCCCGGGTGCGCAGCAAGAGCCAGTACTCGTCGCTGCCGGTGCATTTTTTTGGCGAAAGCTTTAGCTTGCCGCAGTTGCAGCAGGTCTATGAATGCATTCTGGGCGAGCCTTTGAACAAGGTGAGCTTCCGCCGCAAGATGGACGAGCTGGGCATGCTGGAGCCGGTGCCTGGCGAAATGCAGGCGGGTGGCGCGCATCGGCCCGCGCAACTGCACCGGGTTCGGCCCGCGTTTCGGCAACAGCTGGCGCTGAGTGTGCGGGGGCTGTAAGGCTTTCGGTCGCTCAACGAAAAAATCCGCCGGGATTGCGCCAGGCGGATTTTGCAAGGGCTAAGCTGAATTACTTCAGACCCGCAGCAGCACGAAGCAGTGCTGCCTTATCGGTGCGCTCCCACGTGAACTCAGGTTCCTCGCGGCCAAAGTGGCCATAAGCTGCCGTCTTGCTGTAGATCGGGCGCAGCAGGTCCAGCATCTGGATGATGCCCTTGGGGCGCAGGTCAAAGTGCGCGGCTACCAGCTTGGCGATCTCGGCATCGGGGATCACGCCGGTGCCTTCGGTGTAGACGGTGATGTTCATCGGGCGGGCCACGCCGATGGCGTAGGCGACCTGCACTTGGCACTGGCGCGCCAGACCGGCAGCGACCACGTTCTTGGCGACGTAGCGGGCGGCGTAGGCAGCGGAGCGGTCCACCTTGGTTGGATCCTTGCCGGAGAAGGCGCCGCCGCCGTGTGGGCAGGCACCGCCGTAGGTGTCCACAATGATCTTGCGGCCGGTCAGGCCGCAGTCGCCTTGGGGTCCACCGACGACAAAACGGCCGGTGGGGTTGATCAGGTACTTGGTGTCCTGCAGCCACTCCGAAGGCAGCACCGGCTTGATGATCTCTTCGATGATGGCTTCGGTGAAGCTGGCCTTCATCTTGGTGGCAGTCTCCGACTGGTCGGGGCTGTGCTGGGTCGACAGCACCACGGTGTCGATGCTGTGGGGCTTGCCGTCCACATAGCGCAAAGTGACCTGGCTCTTGGCATCCGGACGCAGGAAAGGCAGACGGCCATCCTTGCGCAGTTGGGCCTGGCGCTCCATCAGACGGTGGGCGTAGTAGATGGGCGCGGGCATCAGCTCCGGGGTTTCGTCGCAGGCATAGCCAAACATCAGACCCTGGTCACCGGCGCCGGTGTTGAGCTCGTCATCGCTGGCCTTGTCCACGCCCTGGGCGATGTCCTGGCTTTGCTTGTCATAGGCCACCAGCACGGCACAGCCCTTATAGTCGATGCCGTAGTCGGTGTTGTCGTAGCCGATGCGCTTGATGGTGTCGCGTGCCACCTGGATGTAGTCCACATTGGCGCCGGTGGTGATTTCACCGGCCAATACCACCAAGCCGGTGTTGGTCAGTGTCTCGGCTGCCACGCGGCTGTGCGGATCTTGGGTGAAAATAGCGTCCAAAATCGCATCAGAGATCTGGTCGGCTACCTTATCGGGATGGCCTTCGGACACTGATTCCGAGGTGAACAGAAAATCGCTGTTTGCCATAAACAAAAACTCCTTCGTTAACTTGGGCAATGGCGTTGCCCGAGCCTTGAAGGAGCCTGGCGAACGCTTTAGCAGTTTGTTTTTAACGTCGCCCTGCAAGTTGCTCTTTAACTCAGCGACCGACATATTCTAATGCCTTTCTTGTTTCGACTCTTTGCTGCGCTGCCGTTGTGGCTATTGCATGGTCTGGGCGCTGGCCTGGGCTGGCTGACCTTTGCCGCGTCGCCGACCTACCGACGGCGTTTTCTGGCCAATGCCCGGCAGGCGGGCTATGCTTTTGCCGATATCCGCAAAGCGGTGGCCCATACCGGCCGCATGGTGGCCGAGGTGCCACGGCTGTGGTTTGGCGCGCCGCTGCCTTGCGATATCCATGGGGCCGAGGCCATCGAGCAGGCCTTGGCCGCTGGCAAAGGGATTGTGTTCCTGACGCCGCACATGGGCTGCTTTGAGCTGTCGGCGCAGTACATGGCGCGGCGCTGGGGCGTTGTGCATGGCCCCATCACCGTGCTCTACCGCCCGGCGCGCCAGGCCTGGCTGGCCAAGCTGATGGAGACGGCGCGTACGCGGCCCGGCCTGGCTTCTGCGCCCACGACGATGGCAGGCGTGCGCCAAATGATCAAGGCCTTGCGCCAAGGCCATAGCGTGGGCCTGTTGCCTGACCAGGTGCCGCCTGATGGCCAGGGCATGTGGGTGCCGTTTTTTGGCAAACCGGCCTACTCGATGACCTTGGCCGCCAAGTTGGCCCAGCAGACAGGCGCGGCTGTTATATTGGCGCGCTGTGTGCGTCGGCCGCTGGGCCGGGGCTTTGATCTGTATGTGCGCGGCCTGCAAGCGCCGCTGGCCCAGGAGCCCGAGGCTGCCGTATTGCAGATCAACCAGGAAATGGAGCAGCTGATCCGCGAGAGCCCTGAGCAGTATCTGTGGGGTTATGCGCGCTACAAGCAGCCGCGCAGCCTCGCTGCCGCTCCCTCGGAAGGTCAAAAGCATGGGTAAGTTGTTTATCGGGTGGATGTGGCTGATGTCACACCTGCCCTTGTCGGTATTGCGCGGCCTGGGCTGGTTGATGGGCCGGGCCTTGTTCTACCTGGTGCCATCGCGCCGCCGCATTGCCTTGCGCAACTTGGCGCTGTGCTTTCCCGAAGCGAGCGACGCGCAGCGCCTGACCTGGGCCAAGCAGAGCTTTGTGGTCTTCTGCCAAACTTGGCTGGACCGCAGTTGGCTGTGGTTTGCACCGCAAAAAACACTGGAAAAGCGCACGCGCATGACGGGCGCGCTACAGGAGCTCGAAGGCGATACCCCGACCATCATCTTTGCACCGCATTTCTACAGCATGGATGCGGGCGGAACGGCCCTGACCATCCACTGCAACCGGCCTTTCACCTCGATCTTCTCGACCCAGCCGAACGCCGATATCGATGCCTGGATTCGCAAGGGCCGGCAGCGCTTTGGCGATGTGCGCATGCTCAACCGCGATGACGGCATCAAGCCCATCATTGCCAGCCTGCGCAAGGACAAGGGTTTGCTGTACCTGCTGCCCGATATGGACTTTGGCCCGAACGACTCGCTGTTTGTGCCCTATTTTGGCCAGGTCGCTGCCACCATCCCCTCGCTGTCGCGCTTTGCCCGGTTGGGCAAGGCCAAGGTGATTGGCATGTACACGCGGCTGACGCCCGAGGGCTACGAGGTGACTATCTCGCCGGCTTGGCAGGATTTTCCCACCGACGATGTGGTGGCGGACACCACACGCCAGAACCGCGAACTCGAAGCCCAGATCCGCACCATGGTGCCGCAGTACTACTGGGTGCACAAGCGCTTCAAGACCCGGCCCGAAGGCCAGCCCTCGCTGTACCCATAAAGAACAAAGGCCCTTTCGGGCCTTTGTTGTCGCGCGCCTCGGCGGGCGCCCGAGCGGTTTATTGTTCGTCCGAAGCGGCTTCCGGCGCTGCAGGCGCAGCCTCGGGGCTGGTCAGGCCTTCAGGGTGCGACCACTGCCACAGCAGCTGGGCCACCTGGTCCACGTTCTGCTTCTTTAACGCGCTGAACAGCATCACCTCGCCGCCGCCGGCGTTGAGCTTGGTGATGGACAGGATCTTGGCCTGCTCGACGCGGGTCAGCTTGTCGGCCTTGGTGAGCAGAATCAAGAACTTCAGACCTTGCTCCACCCGGGGGCGGATGATGTCGAGCAAGGCCTCATCCAACTCGGTCAGGCCCAGGCGCGGGTCGCAGAGCAGCACAATGCCGGTCAGGCTTTGGCGGCTGACCAGGTAGTTCACCATCACCTGCTGCCAGCGCTTCTTGTCCTCGCGCGACACGGCGGCATAGCCGTAGCCAGGCAAATCGGCCAGTACGGCATCGGTCACGCCCTTTTTGCCCAATGAGAACAGGTTGATGTGCTGGGTGCGGCCGGGCCTTTTGGAGGCAAAGGCCAGCTGGTTCTGCTGGGTGAGGGTATTGATCGAGGTGGACTTGCCCGCATTGGAGCGGCCGACAAAGGCAAACTCAGGCACATCGACGACGGGCAATTGGTGCAGCTGTGCAGCGGTGGTCAGAAAGCGGGCGGTGTGCATCCAGCCCATAGCCGCCTTGCCATCGATACCAGGGCTTGGCGTGTCTGCAACGGCTTGGGGGGTACTAGGTGTTGTCGTCATGTGCATTTGAATCTATCTAAGGCATCATTGTAGAATCCGGCCGGTTTGGCCTTATACCTATAAACCAGACAAAGACCCACGATATGAAGTTGATCGCCCCTTTGCTGACAACGGCTGTACTGGCTTTTTCTTCTTTTTCTGTGTATTCGGCGACCGATGCGCCTGCCCGGTCGGCCAAGCCGGACCTGGTCAAGGGCGAGGCCAGCTACACCGCTGTATGCGTGGCCTGCCACAACGCAGACGGCAATGCCTCGATCGCCATCAACCCCAAATTGTCTCAGCAGCACCCCGAGTATTTGCTCAAGCAGCTGCAGGAGTTCAAGTCCGGCAAGCGCAAGGACCCGGTGATGCAGGGTATGGTGGCGGGGCTGTCGGATGCCGACATGCTTAATATCTCGGCCTGGTTGGCCAGCAAACCGGGCAAGCTGGGTTTTGCCAAGGACAAGGACACCGTGGCACTGGGTGAGCGCATCTACCGGGGGGGTCTGCCAGATCGCCAGATCGCTGCCTGCGCGGGCTGCCACAGCCCCAATGGTGCCGGCATTCCCGCCCAATACCCGCGCTTGGCCGGCCAGAACGCCGACTACGTCAGCAAGACCTTGCATGATTTCCGCGATGGCAAACGCGGCAACAGCTTGCAGATGACGGGCGTGACCGCGAAGATGAACGACAAAGAGATCAAGGCAGTGTCGGACTATATTGCGGGGCTGCGCTAAGCCAAGGCTCTTGTTGTGGGGCCTTTTTCCTGGCCTTTCCTCACCTCTTGGCCTTTCCTGGCGGTCTGCGTGCCGTCCGCCCAAGCCATGTCATTGAGCGGGTTGCGGGGCATTGGCCTGAGTCTGGGGCTATCCCTGGTCCTGCAGACTAAACTTAGGCGTCCTGCGAACTTGTGTCCCGGTACTGACTCCATGGGATGCGGACGGGCAGCGCAGCAGCGGTCTTGCCCCTGCTTTTCACCGATAGCGTCGTACCATGTCTGAATCCTCCCCCCCGCAAACGCAGCTACAGCCCCAACTGGCCACCCGGGCCGTTTACGAGATGCTGTCGTCGATGCGCTTTGCCATTGCGCTGCTGTCCATCATCTGCATTGCATCGGTCATTGGCACGGTATTGCGCCAGCATGAGCCGGCCGTCAACTATGTCAACCAGTTCGGCCCTTTCTGGGCCCAGCTGTTCCTGTCCCTCAAGCTCAATGCGGTCTACAGCGCCTGGTGGTTCTTGCTGATTCTGGCGTTTTTGGTGACCAGCACCAGCCTGTGCATTGCCAAACATGCACCCAAGTACCTGGCGGATTTGCGCCAGTACAAGGAAAACCTGCGCGTGCAGAGCCTGCAGGCCTTCCACCACCAGGCCAGCGCCCACCTGGCAGAAACCCCGGCGCAAGCAGCCCAGCGGCTAGGGGCACAACTGGCCGGCAGTGGCTGGAAGGTGCGCTTGCAAGAGCGCAGCGATGGCTGGATGGTGGCGGCCAAGGCCGGCGCGGCCCACAAGATTGGCTACCTGGCGGCGCACAGCGCCATTGTGCTGATCTGCCTGGGGGGCCTGCTCGATGGTGACTTGATCGTGCGCGCACAAATGCTGCTGGGCGGAAAAACCACCTTCAGCGGAGGCGGCATGTTGGCGGATGTGCCCGAGCAGCATCGCTTGCCGGCCAGCAACCCGACGTTTCGCGGCAACCTGATCGTGACCGAAGGCGCGCAATCGGGCACGGCCATCCTCAACCAATCGGACGGCATCTTGCTGCAGGACCTGCCGTTCTCGGTGGAGTTGAAGAAATTCATTGTCGAGTACTACTCCACGGGGATGCCCAGGCTGTTTGCCAGCGAGGTGGTGTTGCATGACAAGAAGACCGGGGCCTCCGTGGAAAAGCGCATCGAGGTCAACCATCCCGCCAGCTACCAGGGCATCGAGATCTACCAATCGAGCTTTGAGGATGGCGGCTCGCGCCTGCAGCTGCGTGCCGTGCCCCTGGTGGTCGGCATGAAGAGCTTTGAGGTGCAGGGCGAAGTAGGTGCTTCCACGCAAATCAAGCTGGGCGAGGGCCAGCCGCCGCTGGAGATGGAGTTCACCGGCCTGCGCACCATCAATGTGGAAAACATGGGTGGCAACCCGGGTGATGCGGCGCAAGGCGCTACCGATGTGCGCAAGGTGGATCTGAGATCCAGCCTGGAAAACCACCTGGGCGCTGGCAACAAGGTGATCACGCCCCGCGACCTGCGCAATGTGGGCCCCAGCGTGAGCTACAAGCTGCGCGATGCCTCTGGCCAGGCGCGCGAGTTCAACAACTACATGCTGCCCGTGGACATGGGCGATGGCCAGCCGGTCTACCTCTGGGGCGTGCGCGAGACCTTGGCCGACCAGTTCCGCTACCTGCGTATTCCCGCCGATGAGCAGTCGAGCTACCGGGGCTTTTTGCGCTTGAAGGCCGCGCTGCAGACACCTGCGATGCGCGAGCGGGCGGTGCAGCAGTATGTGGAAGGTGCCGTCGAGGCGGGCCGCCCGGCGCTGCGCGAACAGCTCTATGCCTCAGCCCTCAAGGCCTTGGTGATTTTTGCCGGTGACGGGCAGCCGGGTGCAGACAAGGTCACCGGCTTGCAGGCGATTTCAGCCTTCATGGAGCAAAATGTGCCGGAGGCTGAAAGGGCCAAGGCAGGCGAGGTGCTGGTGCGCATCCTGAACGGGGTGCTGTTTGAGCTGATGCAGGTGGCGCGGGCCGATGACGGCCTGGCGCCGCTGGAGCCCAACGAGCAGACGCAGCGCTTCATGACCCAGTCGGTGCTGTCGCTCAGCGATGCACTGCTGTACCCGGAGCCCCTGGTGTTTGAGCTGACCCAGTTTGACCAGGTGCAGGCCAGCGTGTTCCAGGTGGCCAAGGCCCCGGGCAAGCTGGTCGTCTACTTGGGCTGTCTGTTTTTGATCTTGGGGGTGTTTGCCATGCTCTATGTGCGCGACCGGCGCCTGTGGGTTTGGCTGGCGCCACGCGCCGATGGCAGTGCCGATGCACGCATGGCCTTGTCCACCAACCGCCGCACCCTGGATGTGGACCGCGATTTTGACGACCTGAGCCAAAAGCTTCTGGGCGCGAGCCCTAGCGGAGAACAACGATGAATACTGCGTCAACCAACCTGCAGCCGGGCCCAGCGGGCACCGTGGTCCAGACGGTGGAACTCAATCCGGGTTATTTCAGCAGCCGTTCGGTGCTGGATTGGCTGTTTGCGATCGCGCTGGCCATTGGCGGCGGTGTTGCGCTGTTTCTGTATGGCCACCACATGGATGGCTATGAAAAAGGCATCCTGATCGCCTCGGTGCCATTTTTCATCTGGCTGGGCTGGTTTTGGCGGCCGCTGCAGCTATTGATGGTGGTGGTGGCGGCGCTCTCGCTGGTGGCCATTGGGCTGTACCGGGTGGATGGCGCGGGCCAGATTGCGCGCTCTGAGACAGTGTTTGGCCTCAAGTACTTTCTCTCCAGCCAGTCGGCCATTTTGTGGATGAGCCTGCTGTTCTTCATGAGCACGGTGTTTTACTGGATCGGCCTGCTCTCCAAGGGCGAAGGCTCTGCGTTGTCGGTGGTGGGCAGCCGCCTGACCTGGCTGGCCATTGTGATGGCTCTGGTGGGCACGATGGCGCGCTGGTACGAGAGCTATCTGATGGGCCCGGACATTGGCCATATCCCCGTCAGCAACCTCTATGAAGTGTTTGTGCTGTTTGCCTGGATGACGGCGCTGTTTTACCTGTACTTTGAAGCGCACTACCAGACCCGCGCGCTGGGCGGCTTTGTGATGCTGGTGGTCAGTGCCTCGGTCGGCTTTTTGCTGTGGTACACCGTGGCGCGCCAGGCCCATGAGATCCAGCCGCTGGTGCCCGCGCTGCAAAGCTGGTGGATGAAACTGCATGTGCCGGCCAATTTTGTCGGCTACGGCACCTTTGCGCTGGCTGCGATGGTGGCGCTGGCCTACCTGCTCAAGGCCGCCACGCAGCGCGCACTATGGATCGGCCTGGTGCTCCTGCCCATGCTGGTGCTGGTGCTGCCTTTGGTGGCTTTTCGCATCTGGGGCGATGAGAGCCTCTACCCCTCACTGGACAAGACCTTGCGCATGGCCTTGCCGCTGGAGCTGTTCTTTGGGCTGATGATCGTGCTGCGCAGCTGGATCAACCGGGGCACGCCGCGTCTGCAGATCATGGACGACCTGATGTACAAGGCCATTGCGGTGGGCTTTGCCTTTTTCACCATTGCCACCGTGCTGGGCGCGCTGTGGGCGGCCGAGGCCTGGGGCGGCTACTGGAGCTGGGACCCCAAGGAGACCTGGGCGCTGATCGTGTGGCTGAACTATGCCGCCTGGTTGCATATGCGCCTGGTCAAGGGCCTGCGCGGCACGGTCTCTGCCTGGTGGGCGCTGGTGGGTCTGGTGGTGACGACCTTCGCCTTCCTCGGGGTGAATATGTTCCTGTCAGGCTTGCACAGCTACGGCACCTTGTAAATGGCGCCCGGGGTCTGCGTCACTGAGGGCGTTGCGGCACCGGGGAGATTGGCTGCTGGGGCAGCCGGTAGTTTTGGTTGTCCATCAGATCGATACCGCACATCAGGTGGTCGAGCCAATCAAAGAACTGGGCAATGGCCGGCCCCATGATGGGGGCGCCGTGCTGGGGGACGATCAGCGAAATATCCAGCTGCCGCGCCATCGCTACCCACAGGCGCAGCACCTTGTTGGAGACCATATAGCGCCGGTGAAAGCCCTCCATGCGCGCCATGTGCGGGGCCAGGTCGGTCACCGGCGTGCGGGCGATATAGCCGTCGGTCATCGATACGCCCAGGTCCCCGGTGAAGAGGATGCGGCTGATCGGGTCGTAGAAATGGAAGTTGCCCTCGGCATGCAGAAAATGGGCGGGTAAGATATGCAGATGGCTTTGGCCCAGGGGCAAAATGCCGCCGGCATCATGCACAGGAATGACCCGGTTCTCCGTTTTGCCGACCTTGGTGAAATGCGGCACAAAGCGCTCCCATACGCGCGAGATGACCAAGGAGGCTCGGGTGGAGGTGAGCCAGCGGTCCAGCGAGGCGATGATGTCCGGGTCGGCATGGGACGCTATCAAGTAGGACAGCTTGTGCGGCGAGAAATAGCGCACCATGCCCATGTACAGCTCATTGAAGGCGAGGTTGCCGCCTGGGTCGATGATGGCGCCGGTGCCATGGTCGACAATCAAGAACTGGTTGGCCTGCACGGCCTGCGCATCCTCTTCCACCAGGTCGGTGAACATCAGACAAGCGTGCTGCTCATCACGGTACAGTTCCACAGGTTCCAACGCCATCGCTTACGCCCACTTATCAATTGCAACGGGCGTGACTGTAACGGGGTGTAGTGGGCTGGACCTTGAGATGGATCAAGGATGCGGGCTGGTGGCCCGCACAGCGCATACAGCGGGCGCTGGCGCTGGCGCTGGGCCCCGCTGCAGCGCCCTTGGCCAAGGGCATGAACGCGGATCGCGGGAGACCGCGTTTCGCGCGCAGGCCCAGGCGGGCACTAGGGTTTGGCCGGCTGCATCACGGGGGAGGGCTGGAGCTGAGGCTCAGGCCGGTCTGGCGCGCTGGGGTCCAAGGTTTGTGGCAATGTTGCCCGGTTGGCGGCAGCAGGCTCGGTTGGCAGGTACAGCGGCCCGCGCTGGCCGCAAGCGGCCAAGAGTGCCGCACCGGTGGCAAGGACAATGGTCCTGCATACAATTTGGTAAATACTCCACATTGAAGCATTGTAATGAACGAACTCGAATACCTGGATGCGGCAGAAAAACTCTTGCTAGCGGTTGAGCAAACCTGCGACCGCATCAACGATGACACCGATGCCGACATTGACGCCCAGCGC
Source organism: Comamonas sp. BIGb0152 (assembly GCF_024809975.1). Classification (GTDB taxonomy): domain Bacteria; phylum Pseudomonadota; class Gammaproteobacteria; order Burkholderiales; family Burkholderiaceae_C; genus Comamonas. The sequence goes on along the minus strand of NZ_JANUDY010000001.1, from coordinate 635,595 downwards.
GTGGGTGGCTTGCTGACCTTGGTTTTTGCCAACCGCAGCCAGATCATTGTCAATCTGCAGCCGCCCCTGCATGAGGTATGGCTGGCAGCCAAATCCGGTGGCTACCACTACAAATGGGACGGCAGCGTATGGCGCGATACCAAGACGGGCAATGATTTCTTCGCCGACCTGACCCGGGACGCCAGTGTCCAGTCCGGTTTGGCGCTGGTCTTTCGCGCCTGAGGCGAGTTTGCCCATGTAAAAAGGCCAGTCCGTAGCGAATACGGGCTGGCCTTTTGTCTTGGTGCGGGCGCTGTGTCAGTTGCGGAACAGATCCAGAATCTTGTTGCGCTCTTCGGCATTGGGTGGCGGCACCATGGTACCTGCCGTGGATGCGGGTGAATCCAGGCCCAGGTTGGGAGCGCTGCGTGCGTACTCTTCGTAATACCAGTCGCCGCCTTGGTTGACGAGGCCGCTGGGCGGCGTCATCTGGGCCACCGGCACGCCTTTGAGGGCATGCTGCATGTAGTTGATCCAGATAGGCAGGCTCAGGCCGCCCCCATATTCGCGCGCGCCCAGGCTGCGTGGGTTGTCATAGCCCATCCAGACGACTGCCGCATTGGTGGGCTGAAAGCCGGCAAACCAGGCGTCGACAGAGTCATTGGTGGTGCCGGTCTTGCCATAAATGTCCGGGCGTTTGAGTTGGGCCTGGGCCTTGGCGGCCGTGCCGTAGCGGGCCACATCTTGCAGCAGGGAGTCCATGATGAAGGCATTGCGGGCGTCGATGGCGCGGGGCAGGTCTTCCACACTTGGCGGCGTGAATTCAGACAGCACATTGCCTCGGTGGTCGGTGATCTTCGCAATCAGATAGGGATTGACCCGGTGCCCGCCGTTGGCGAACACCGAATAGCCGGCCACCATCTGCATCGGGGTGACCGAGCCTGCGCCCAAGGCCATGGGCAGGTAGGGCGGCTGCTTGTCGGCATCAAAGCCGAACTTGGTGACCCACTCTTGCGCCTTTTTCGGGCCGACGGACTGCATCACGCGGATGGTCACCAGGTTTTTGGAGCGCGCCAGTGCCTGGCGCATGGTCATCGGGCCATCAAAGCGGCCGTCGGAGTTTTTGGGCTCCCAGGGTTGTTGGCCCGCCGAGCCCGGAAAGCTCAAGGGTGCGTCGTTGATGACGGTTGTGGGCGAGAAGCCCTTCTCCAGGGCCGCAGAGTAGATAAAGGGCTTGAAGCTGGAGCCCGGCTGGCGCCAGGCCTGGGTGACATGGTTGAACTTGTTCTTGTCAAAATCGAAACCACCGACCAGCGCCTTGATCGCGCCACTGCGGGGATCAAGTGAGACAAAAGCGCCTTCGACCTCGGGCAGCTGGGTCAGCTCCCAGGTTTTCTTGGCGGTCTCCATGATGCGCACCACGGCACCGGGGCGCAGCTTGGTGTTGGGCGGGGCTTTGTCGCTCAAGCCCGACTGCACGGGTTTGAGGCCATCGCCACTAATGCTGATCGGGTCACCGTCAGCCCGGATGACCACCACCTTGCGTGCACTCGCCTCCAGCACAACGGCGGACAGGATGTTGCCGTTGTCGGGGTGCTGGGCCAGCACCTCGTCAATCGCCTCATCGCGTTCCTGTCCAGCAGCGGGCAGGCTGATGAACTTCTCGGGGCCACGGTAATGTTGGCGCTTTTCGTAGTCCATGATGCCTTTGCGCAGTGCATCGTAGGCGGTCTCCTGGTCGCTGGCGATCAAGGTGGTGTAGACATTCAGGCCGCGGGTGTAGGCCTCGCTGCCGTACTGCGCAAAGATCAGCTGGCGTGCCATCTCGGCCACATATTCGGCATGAACTCGGTTGTCTGCATAGCTGGAGCGGATCTTCAAAGGCTCTTCGCGCGCCTGGCTGGCCTGGGCCGGTGTGATGAACCGGTTCTCTTCCATGCGGTCAATGATGTAGAGCTGGCGGATGCGGGCGCGCTTGGGGTTGCTGATCGGGTTGTAGGCCGAGGGTGCCTTGGGCAGGCCGGCGAGCATGGCCGCTTCCGCCACGGTGACATCCTTGAGCGGCTTGCCGAAGTAGGTCTCGGACGCGGCGGAGAAACCATAGGCCCGGTTGCCCAGGTAGATCTGGTTCATGTAGATTTCCAGGATCTGGTTCTTGCTCAGTGCATGCTCCAGCTTCAAGGTCAGCAGAATCTCGTATATCTTGCGGGTATAGGTTTTTTCAGACGACAGATAAACGTTCCGGGCCACCTGCATCGTGATCGTGGAGGCGCCCTGGGCCTTTTCGCGCCCCAGGTTGGCAAGCAGGGCACGCGCCATGCCCTTGTAGTCCACGCCGCTGTGCTCAAAGAAACGCGTGTCCTCGATGGCCAGCACCGCATCGACCATCACTTTGGGGATTTCGTTGATGGGCGTCAAATTGCGGCGTTCTTCGCCAAATTCCCCCAGCAACGCGCCTTCGGACGAGTAGACTCGCATCGGCAGCTTGGGGCGGTAGTCGGCCAGCTCGGAGACATCGGGCAGGTTGGGGTAGGCCATGGCCAAGCCCACGGCAACCACGGCAGCACCCGCAATCGCAGCGGCGACGAGCAGGGCCAGCAGCCAGCCAAAGAATTTCAGCGCCTTGTTGGCGAAGCTGGATGGCTGGGCTTGCTTGGGCTGCTTGGCGGGAGATTTTTCAGGCGTTCTGCGTGAAATCGGAGCGTCTGGATTCATAGGGTCAGACCGTCGAGATGAGCTTGCATAAGCGGGGGATGCTATCACGCAGCTGCTGACCGTGTGGAAAGCGCCTGCTTTGAATTAGCTTGTGACAAACGTCATGCAGCGCCCAATGTATCCCTTGTATCGTATTGTTTTGACAACGAATTGGGACTAGCAGCAGGCGGTTCTTTGCTGCGCGACTATCTTGCTGATAGCATTCATAGGGGGTGTTAAGTTTTGTAGCTCAATATAGAGCAAATTAGGGAGGAGCCCATCTTGGTCTCAATGGGATCTTTGTTCCGACGCCAGCCGCCTAGCCTGCTTGGGATAGATGTGAGCGCGTCGAGCATCAAGTTGGTTGAATTGGGGAGGAGTGGCAGTGGTCAATATGTGGTTGAACGCTGTGCACAAGAGCTGCTGGAGCCTGGCTGGGTGACTGAGTCGGGCATCGAACGCTTTGATGAGGTGGCCGATTCTTTGCGCCGTCTGGTCAAAAAAAGCGGTACGCGCACCAAACAAGCAGCGCTGGCTTTGCCGCTTTCTGCCGTGATTCAGAAGAAAATCGTGCTTCCATCTGGGCTTTCGGAGCTCGAGATGGAGTTTCAAGTTGAATCAGAAGCTAACCAATACATACCATTTTCCCTCGATGAGGTGAATCTGGATTTTTATGTCATTGGCCCATCCGCCAATTCGGTGGGTGATGTGGATGTTCTGATCGCCGCAGCACGCAAGGAAACGGTGCAGGACCGCCAAGGTTTGGCTGAAGCGGCAGGCCTCAAGCCGGTGGTGCTGGAGATCGAGTCCAATGCCACCGCGCTGGCCGCCAGACGCCTGATCGGCAATATGCCCAGCAAGGGCAAGGATGCCTTCATTGCCATTTTTGAAATCGGTGGCAGTGCCTCTTTCTTGCAGATCATCCATAACAACCAGGTGATCTACGAGCGTGACCAGTCTTTCAATGGTGGTCAACTCACGCAGATGATCATGCGCCAGTACGGCTTCTCGCAAGAAGAAGCCGAGCAGAAAAAACGGGGCAACGACCTGCCTGGCGACTACAAGCAAGTCGTTCTCAAGCCCTTTGTGGAAAGCATCGGGCAGGAGATCAACCGCGCTTTGCAGTTCTTCTTTACCAGCACGCCACACAACCGCATTGACCATATTTTGCTGGCAGGCGGCTCGGCCGTGCTGAGCGGTTTGACAGATGCGGTGATTGACGCGACCGGTTTTGCGGCGTCTGCCGCCAACCCGTTTGAGGACATGGTGATGGATGCGGCGGTGCGCTCGCGCAGCAAGAGCAAGGACTTCACCACCTACCTGACGGCCTGTGGTCTGGCGCTGCGGAGGTATGCCGCATGATCTTGATCAACCTGCTGCCGCACCGCGAGGTGGCGCGCAAGAAGCGCAAAGAGAGTTTCCAGGCATCGATGGTGGCCGCTGCCCTGGTGGGTGCCGTGGTCTGTGGTGCCGTTTACATGTTTTACCAGTACAAGATCGATCTGCAAGGCGAGCGCAATGCGCTGCTGAACCGTGAGATCAAGGCCCTGGATGTGAAGATCGCCGATGTGGCCAAGATTGATGCGGAAATTGCCGCACTCAAGGCCCGGCAGAAGGCCGTGGAGGACCTCCAGTCCGACCGCAATCTGCCCGTGCATTTGCTCAATGAGCTGGTGCTGCAGTTGCCCGACGGTGTTTATATCGAAAGCCTCAAGCAGCAAGAGCAGACAGTGCAGATCCAGGGCATTGCGCAATCGAACGAGCGCGTCTCCGAATTGCTCAACAGCCTGGCGACCAAGACGCCTTGGCTGTCCAAGCCCGAGCTGGTCGAAGTGGTGGGTACCACCACCCAGGTCAATGCCAAGGAAAGAAAGCGGGTTGCCGGCTTTAACCTGCGCTTTGGCCTGGTGCGCTCCAGCGATGTGGAGCAGGCCAATAACGCTCAGGGTCTGAAAAAGTAAGGGCGATCATGGCTACAAAAAAAAATATCCAAGCGGGAGAGGCGTTGAAGAGCTTTCAGCGCCAGTTTCAAAACCTCGATCCCAAGGACCCCTCCGTATGGCCGGCCGCACCTCGTGCGGTCTTGTTGCTGTTCATTGCGGCCTTGGTGATTGGCCTGGGCTGGTATGCCTACCTGAGCAATTTTGAGGACGAGTTGACCGCCTCGCAGGCCCAAGAGCTCAAACTCAAGGAAGACTACAAGACCCGTTTGCGCAAGGCCGTCAACCTCGATGCGCTGCGCAAGCAGCGCGAGCAGGTGCTGCAGTACGTGACCCAGCTGGAAAAGCAGTTGCCCAGCAAGGCGGAGATGGCAGCGCTGCTGTCCGATATCAACCAGGCAGGCATTGGCCGCAGCCTGCAGTTTGACCTGTTCAAGCCAGGGCAGACGGTGGTCAGGGACTACTATGCCGAGTTGCCCATTACCTTGAAGGTGAATGGCAAGTACCACGATATCGGTTTCTTTGCGGCTGACGTCGCCAATCTCTCGCGCATTGTGACCCTGAACAATATCGCGCTGGCACCCGCCAACAAGGACAGCGCCACCTTGGCGCTGAACGCCACGGCCAGAACCTTCCGCTATTTGGATCCGCAAGAGCTCCAAGAGCAGCAAGCTGCGAAGTCCAAACAAAAAGGGAAGAAGTAGGGTGGGATATGCATACATTGTCTAAATGGATAGGCGCTGCGCTGGCGCTATCGCTGCTGACGGCTTGTAGTGACGAGGGCGATAACCTGCAGCAGTGGATGCAGCAGGAGCAGGCCAGCACCCGACCCGCGGTCAAGCCCATTACCGCCCCCAAGGAATTTGTGCCGCAAGGCTACCTGGCCAGTGCCACGTTGGACCCGTTCAGCAAGGAGCGGCTGGCGGCGTTGCTGGGCGGGAGCGCTAGTGCACCCGCCACCATCTCGGATGCACTGGTGGCACCCGAGCGTGCCCGGCGCAAAGAACAGCTCGAGTCGCTTCCTCTGGACACCATCTCGATGGTGGGCTTCTTGAGAAAAGGTTCGCAGGATGTGGCCCTGGTCAAGGCCGATAGCCTGATCTACCAAGTCAGCAAGGGCATGTACATGGGCCAGAACTACGGAAAGATAAAAAGCATCAGCGACAGCGCGATCACCCTGCGTGAGATCGTGCAGGACGGCGTAGGTGAATGGATAGAGAGAGATGCAGTGCTTGAGCTGCAGGAGGCCAAAAAATGAAGAAATTCAGCGTATTAATACCATTGGTGGCCCTATTGCTGCCATCCTGGGCATCGGCACAGGGGCGGATCAACAAAGTCTCGACCCTCGTGCGTGATGGCGTCGAGCTGGTCAAGATCGAAACCGAAGGCGCACCACTGGTTTTGCCAGAGACCTTCAGCATCCAATCGCCAGCACGCGTGGTGCTCGATCTGCCTGGGTACAAAAGTTCCTTGCCGAACAACCGCCTAGAACTCAACCAGGGTAATTTGCGCTCTTTGAATGTGGTCGAGACAGACACCAAGGCGCGCGTGGTGCTGAACCTCAAGGAAAGCACCACCTACAAGACGGAGATCAGTGGCAGCGATCTGCTAGTGTCCCTGGAGCCCGCCGCCAAGGCAGTGGCCACGGCCAATGCGCAGAACACCCAGTTCGCTGAAGACGGCAATAACTTCTCCCAGCCGCTGTCGGACCTGGATTTCCGCCGTGGCTCCGACGGGGCGGGGCGCCTGGTCATGACCTTGCCCAACAACAAGGTGGGCGTAAACATCTCCAAGCAAGCTGATGGCCTGACCCTGGAGTTGCAGCACACCTTGCTGCCCGAGGCCCTGCGCCGCAAGCTGGATGTGGCTGATTTCGGCACACCGGTCGGCATGATCTCGTCGCGCCAGGCAGGCAGCACTGTGTTTGTGCAGCTGAAAAACACGGGCGAATGGGAACACAGCGCCTACCAGAGCGACAACCAGTTCGTGGTGGAAGTGCGTCAGCGCAAGACGGATCCAAACAAGCTTGGCTCCTCGGGATCGTTTACCGGTGAAAAGCTCTCGCTGAGCTTCCAGAACATCGAGGTGCGCTCGCTGTTGCAGGTGATTGCCGATTTCACCAACTTCAATATTGTTACCTCGGACACCGTCAATGGCGCGCTGACCCTGCGTCTCAAGGATGTTCCCTGGGACCAGGCCTTGCAGATCATTCTGGATGCCAAGGGTCTGGGCATGCGCAAATCCGGCACCGTGCTGTGGATTGCACCCAAGGACGAAATTGACGAGCGCATCCAGAAGGACTTTGATGCGGTCGCCAAGCTTGAAGAGAAAACGCCGCTGCAGACCCAGGCCTACCAGCTGAATTACGCCAAGGCGACTGAGCTGCTCAAGCAAATTACCGCCAGTTCCGGCGGCGGTGGTGGTACGGGCGGTACCCAGAGCCGCTTTCTGACAGCGCGCGGATCGGCCATTGCCGAGCCCCGCACCAACCAGCTGTTTGTGACCGATGTGCCCGCAAAGCTGGAGGAGTTCCGACGCCTGCTGGTGACCTTGGATATTCCTGTGCGCCAGGTGCTGATCGAGGCGCGCATTGTGGAGGCGCGCGATACCTTTGGCCGTGCGCTGGGCGTGCGCTTGGGCGGTGGCGATATGCGCGCCGCCAATGGCGGCGATGGCGGCTACGGCATCGGTGGCGGTAACCGGGTTGGCTTTGGTACCAGCTACGACAATGCCGTCGGAACCACGGGTATGGGTGGTACCAATACCTCGACGGGAAACTTTGTCAATCTGCCTGCGGTGCTGTCCACCGGTGGCGGCAGTGGCTCTTTTGCACTGTCTATTTTCAATTCGGCCGCCAACCGCTTTTTGGCGCTGGAACTGTCAGCGATGGAGGCCGATGGCAAGGGCAAGATTGTCTCCAGCCCCCGCTTGATTACGGCTGACCAGACCAAGGCCCTGATCGAACAAGGTACGGAAATTCCATACCAGAACTCGGCTCAGAATGGCGCGACCACGGTGGAATTCAAAAAGGCGGTGCTGAAGCTTGAGGTGGTGCCCCAGATCACGCCAGAAGGCAGCATCATCCTGGATCTGGATGTCTCCAAGGACTCCCAAGGTGCTAACACTTCTGCGGGTCCTGCAATCGATACCAAGCACATCAAGACCCAGGTCTTGGTGGAAAATGGCGGGACCGTGGTGATTGGCGGTATTTTCGAGCTCTCAGAGACACAGACTACCAATAAAATTCCATTGTTGGGCGATGTACCGGTGCTTGGGAACCTGTTCAAGAGCAATGTTCGAGAATCGGAAAAGCGCGAGATGCTGGTGTTCATCACTCCGAAGATGATTTCAGACCGCGGTGAAATGCGTTAATTAGATAGACAGGGAGAGTTATGAGAAATTTGTTGAAGCCTTTGGTGTTGGTTGCGCCGCTGCTGCTGGCAGCCTGCGGTGGTGGTGGTGGCAGCGGCGGTGAATCGCAGCTGCAGTACAGCATCAAGCTGACGTCTTCCAAGACAGCAGTTCCGGTGAATGTTGCGTCGACTTTGCCCGGATACGGGGGAGACTATTACCCCTACATGTCTACCCTCTACATTCAGGCCAATGCGGGTGGCAATCCAATTCCTAACCAGGAAGATGGAGCCTTTGCCTGCAATATCACATCGGGATTGGACTCTGGAGCGCTTTATTACTTGGATGGCAAGGATGAGCATACGGTGGATGTGCCATCCGGAACCGAAACGATTAAGGTCCCTGGTTCCTATCGCAATATTTCTTTGGGCTCCAATGCTGGGGGGGCATCGTTCCACATCATCTCGCGCGGTATCGCTGGTGATGTCACCGTGCAGTGCAGCGTAACTGATCCGCGCGACAACAAGGTCTACACAGATCGCGCGACCGTCAAGGTGGGTGGTGGTAGCACCGCAACCCCTGCAACGGTCACGTTCACTAACCAGACCGATTACTTGGGCTCGCGTGACAACCTGAATGACATCCCTAATAGCGTGGTGGTGCAGGCTACGGTCAGAAACGACAATAACCAGCCCATCACCAGCACGGGCAATGCCAATCTGCAGGTCAGCATTGTGCCGAATGCTGCATCGGACGGCGCCAAGCTGCTAGCTGGTGGTCAGACTAACAGTGGCTCCATGCAGATCAGCACCGTCAACGGTATTGGTCAGTTCTCGGTTGCCGCCGGCCCAGCATCAGGTTCCTTGCTGCTGCGCTTGACGGTGGATCGTGCTGACAACGATCTGACCAACGGTATCCAGGAACCTATCACCCAATATGCGGTGATTCCGGTGGTGCACGCGATTGCGTCCAGCCCGCTGAGCATTCCTGAATCGGAATTGGCACAGACCGTACAGAACGCTGAACCTTACGTTCATGCGCTGATTGCAGAAGGCGGCGTCGCTCCCTTCCTGTGGTCTACCACGTCGACTCTGCCAACCGGTCTGAGCCTTAACTCGAATGGCCTGATCTCCGGTACGCCGAATGTCAAGGGACCGGGCCAGTACACGGTCGTGCTGAATGTGCGCGATGCCAATGGTGCCGTTGCTCGCCAAACCTTGGTTCTGACTGTCGTAGGCAACCTGCCTGACAATCCAGTAGCCTTTACCATCAACGGCTGCACCGGTTCGTCGACTTCGCCTTGCCCGATCGCCTCTGTAGAAGTGGGTACCTCATACACCTACACCTTCTCTGCCACCGGTGACAATGTGACCTGGGCTCTGGAAGGTGCGCCTGCTTGGCTGCAAGTGGTGGGCCAAGGCTCCACTGGCCGTATCGCTTCGGGGGCTCCACTCACCTGCGCTGATGTCGCTACCTACCGCATGTTTGTGACTGCCAAGAACGCGGCCAATTCGGTGACTCGTGAAGTGACTTTCCGTGTGACCGACACGGTTGGCGCTTGTGTCACCCCTGATCCAAACTGATCGACCATACCCAGACCCCTCCCCGGGTCTAACCAAAAACCTCCGGCAAGCCGGAGGTTTTTTTATGCCCGCCATTGCCGCTATCATGGCAGTCCGTTTTCAGGATGTAGCGCGATGGCACCTTCCTTGTGTTTGATTGGGCTGCCCGGCAGTGGGAAATCCACCATCGGTCGGCAGCTGGCACGCCTTTGGGCTGTGGATTTTGTCGATTCCGACCATGTGATCGAGGCCCAGTTGGGCTGCTCCATCAAGGATTACTTCTCGGCCCATGGGGAGCAGGCCTTCCGGGATGTCGAGGCCCAGGTGATTGCCTCGCTTGCGACTCGGGAGCGGCCCTGCATTCTGTCCACCGGCGGCGGTGCGGTTTTGCGGCCGGAAAACCGCGCGGTGCTGCATGCCCACACGACGGTGTTCTACCTGCAGTCCAGCCCGGAAGACATAGCCCGGCGCCTGCGCAACGATACCGGCCGCCCCTTGCTGCAGGGCGATGACACGCTCAAGCGGCTCAAGGATTTGCTGGCGGTGCGCGCAGCCTTGTACGAGGAGACCGCGCATTACCGCATCGACACCTTGCGCTGCGGCACCGGCCAGGTCATGCGCAAGGTCAGCATGCAGGCCGAGCTGGCAGGCCTGGTGCCACAGGCCGGCCTGGTGGCGGGCCCGTCTTTGGCAACTCCCCGATAATAGGCCGGCGATACCGTATAACTTCCCGACGCAAACACCTGTGACCGACACTGTTCATATTGATCTGGGCGACCGCTCCTACCCCATCTTGATTGCTTCTGGCCTGCTGGCCCAGGCGCAGACCTTTGCCCACTGCCCCAAGGCGGCGCAGGCACTGATCGTCAGCAACGACACGGTGGCACCGTTGTATGCCCGCCAGCTGCAGGCGGCGCTGGCGCCGCACTACCCCAAGGTGGAGCTGGTGGTGCTGCCCGATGGCGAGGCGCACAAGAACTGGACGACCCTGCAAGGCATTTTTGATGCGCTGATGCACAACGGTGCTGATCGCAAGACGGTGCTGTTTGCACTGGGCGGGGGCGTGGTGGGCGATATGACCGGCTTTGCCGCTGCCAGCTTTATGCGCGGTGTGCCTTTTGTGCAGGTGCCCACCACCTTGCTGTCTCAGGTCGATTCATCGGTCGGTGGCAAGACCGGCATCAACCACCCGCTGGGCAAGAACATGATCGGCGCCTTCTACCAGCCGCAGCTGGTGGTCTGTGATCTGGACACCTTCGATACCCTGCCGGCACGCGAGCTGAGCGCTGGGCTGGCCGAAGTCATCAAATACGGGCCCATCGCCGATATGGCCTTTATGGATTGGCTGGAGGCCGAGATGCCCGCGCTGATCGCCGGCGACAAGCGCGCACTGGCCCATGCGGTGCGCCGCAGCTGCGAGATCAAGGCCGATGTGGTCTCCAAGGACGAGCGCGAGGCAGACCTGCGCGCCATCCTAAACTTTGGCCACACCTTTGGCCACGCGATCGAGGCCGGCATGGGCTACGGCGTCTGGCTGCACGGCGAGGGCGTTGGCGCCGGTATGGTGATGGCCGCCGAGCTGTCCCAGCGTCTGGGCCTGGTGGATGCCGCCTTTGTGCAGCGCCTGCGGAACCTGATTGCCCGTGCCGGTTTGCCGGTGCGCGGTGCCATTTTGGATGCCGATGACAATGCCGGCCGCTACCTGGCGCTGATGCGCCATGACAAGAAATCTCAGGCCGGTGCCATCCGCTTTGTGCTGATCGATGGCCCCGGCAAGGCCGTCGTGCGCGAGGCACCCGATGCGCTGGTGCGCGAAGTCATCGACCTCTGCTGCGCCGAGGCAGCGCAGGCCTGAGCGGATGGACCATCCCTTGCCGCTGATGCAACCGGCAGAGCCCCAGCAGATCTGGACCGAGCTGGGCCTTGCGCCCTATGCCTGCTTCTCCCACCGCAGCCAGGGCCGTTTGCATGCGCAAGAAGCCGCGCCCACGCGCAGCGCCTTCCAGCGCGACCGCGACCGGATCGTGCACTCCACCGCATTCCGCCGCCTGGTCTACAAAACCCAGGTGTTTCTCAACCATGAGGGCGACCTGTTCCGCACCCGTCTCACCCACTCGATCGAGGTGGCGCAGCTGGGTCGCTCGGTGGCCCGGGCGCTGCGCATCAATGAGGACCTGACCGAGGCGATTTGCCTCGCCCATGACCTGGGTCATACCCCCTTTGGCCATGCGGGCCAGGATGTGCTCAATGACTGCATGCAGGGTTTTGGCGGCTTTGAGCACAATATGCAGAGCCTGCGTGTGGTCGATACGCTGGAAGAACGCTACCCCGATTACAGCGGGCTGAACCTGTGTTTTGAGACCCGGGAAGGCATCCTCAAGCACTGCTCCGCCCGGCATGCCCGGCAGCTGGAGCAGCGCGAGCCCGGCGGTGTGGGTCAGCGTTTTCTGCTGGGTCGACAGCCCGGCTTGGAAGCCCAGCTGGCCAATCTGGCCGATGAGATCGCCTACAACGCCCACGATGCCGATGATGGCGTGCGCTCAGGCCTCATCAGCCTGGAGCAACTGATGGAGGTGCCCCTGTTTGCCCGCTATGGCAAAGAGGCGCTGGCGGAGTACCCCCAGCTGCAGGAGCCGCAGTGGCGGCGCAAATGGCTGTACGAGACCACGCGCCGCATGCTCAGCGAGCAGATCTACGATGTGATCCGCCACACCAGTGCCGGCCTGCAGGCCGCGCAACCGGCTGACGTCGATGCTGTGCGCCAGCTGCCGGCGCTCGTCGGTTTCAGCAGCGCGATGGCGGCCGAGTCGGCTGAGCTCAAGCGCTTTTTGTTCAAAAACCTGTACCGCCACCCGCAGGTGGTGCAGACCACGGGCCAGGCCAAGGTGGTGGTGCGCGAGCTGTTTGCCATCTACCTGGCCGACCCGGCCCAGATGAAACCGCGCTATGCCGCCCGTGCTGCGGGGCTGGAGCAAGCCCCATGCGCGCGCGTGGTAGCGGACTTCATCGCGGGCATGACCGACCGCTATGCGTTGCGCGAACATGAGCGCCTGACGGGCCAGCGCATTCTGGTGCCTTAGGGCCCCTCTGCAAAACTCCCTGCCCTGGTCTGAACGCGGTTTGGGGCGATGCGCCTGGCTCTTTGCAGCGAGGGCATGGCTTAGCGCAACAGGTGGCGAAGCCGCCCTCGCTACAATAGCTACCCCAGCGTCAGCCTCTGCCGCCCGCGGCCATGTGCCGTCTTGCCGCCTAGCGCCCACCCACCTCTACAGGGTGAAGGCCCGCAGACGCCCACGCTGGCCCCCATAACTCCACCAGAAAGCCCCACGATGAACGATACCCATGCTGCGCCCGCGCCTGCGGATGAGGCCTTGCGCCAGATGGTGATGGCCGACACCGTGAACTGGCTGGAAAAAGCCGTCATTGGCCTGAACCTCTGCCCCTTTGCCAAGGGCGTGCATGTCAAGGACCAGATCCACTATGTGGTGAGCGATGCGCAGGATGCCGAAGCGGTGGCGCATGATCTGCACCGCGAGCTCGAAGCGCTGGCGGAAGCCAACCCGGACAAGCGCGATACCACCTTGCTGATCCTGCCCCAGGCACTGCATGACTTTCTGGATTTCAACGATTTTCTGGAGCTTGCCGACGAGATGATCGATGAGTTGGATTTGGGTGGCATCCTGCAGGTGGCGTCCTTCCATCCGCTGTTCCAGTTTGAGGGCACGACCGTTGATGATGTGACCAACTGCACCAACCGTGCGCCCTATCCGATCTTGCACCTGCTGCGCGAGGACAGCATCGACAAGGCCGTCGAAGCTTTCCCCGAGGCGGATGCGATTTACGAAAAGAACATGGAAACGCTGGGCGCCCTGGGTCTGGAAGGCTGGCTGGATCTGGGCGTGGGCCCGCGCTGCCCCTTTCCGCACCAGGGCGCTGCTGCCAGCGACAAGGCCAAGGAATGAAGACCATGAAAGCACCGCGCGCCGCAGGCCGTAGCGCCACCAAGCCCGCTGCACCAGACGTGGCCCAGCAGCTGGAGCTCAAGCCCGGCCAGTCGATTGAACTGCTCAAGGCCCTGCACATCCTCACGCGCGATGGCAAGCTCAACCAGGATTCGCGCCGCAAGCTCAAGCAGGTCTACCACCTTTACCAGTTCATCGAGCCCTTGCTGACCGAGCTGGGGGCGCAGGACCACCCGGTCAGCCTGGCCGACCATGGCGCCGGCAAGTCCTACCTCGGCTTTATCCTCTACGACCTGTTTTTCAAAAACCTGGGGCGCGGCCATATCTATGGCATCGAAACCCGGGCGCCGCTGGTCGAGGCCTCGCAGCAACTGGCCGCTGACCTGGGTTTTGACCGCATGTCCTTTTTGAACATGTCGGTCGCCGATTCCACCCGGACCGATGCCGTGCCCGATCGCTTTGACGTGGTCACTGCACTGCATGCCTGTGACACGGCGACCGATGACGCCATCGCCTTTGGCCTGGAAAAACGCGCCCGCGCCATGGTGCTGGTGCCCTGCTGCCAGGCCGAGGTGGCGGCATGCCTGCGCCAGAACAAGGCCATGAACCTCGCGCGCACCCCCTTGGCTGAGCTGTGGCGCCACCCCATCCACACCCGCGAAATGGGCAGCCAGATCACCAATGTGCTGCGCTGCCTCTACCTGGAAAGCCAGGGCTACCAGGTGACGGTCACCGAACTGGTCGGCTGGGAGCACAGCATGAAGAACGAACTCATTCTGGCCAAGTACACCGGCCAGAAAAAGCGTGCGGCGGCCGAGCGGCTGCAGCAGCTCTTGCTGGAGTTTGGTTTGGACCAGTCTTTGCAGCACCGCTATCGGCTGGACCCCGTCGCCGCCTGAGGGGGCGTTGCAGGCGCTTTATAGCGCAACAAGGTATCGCTTCCGTGACGATACGGTGACGTCATCGGAGATTCATGGAGCCGTCACTTTCGCTTTCTAGACTGGGCCTTTCCTACGGTGGTCCAACAATCAGGAGAGTCGAAGCGATGAGCAAATCCATATCCGACAAGGTCGTCCGCAACACGGGCGACAACACCCCTTTCAGCACCATTCTCGAAGCGAATATGTCGCGCCGTCTGGTGATGCGTGGCAGCCTGGGCTCGGCCCTGGCGCTGTTTGCCGGTGCCAGCATCTCCGCCTGCGGTGGCGGCAGCGATGGCGACGACGACAAGGCCGTCAAGCTGGGCTTTGCCTCGCTGCCCAACTCGATGACGGATGCCTGCGTGGTGCCCGCCGGCTATGTGGCCTCGGTCATCGGTGCCTGGGGTACGCCGCTCAATGACCAGGCAGCGCCCTGGAGCAATGAAGGCCGTAACACCTCGCAAGACCTGCTGCACTCCACCGGCATGCACCATGACGGCATGCACTACTTCCCGCTGGCCGGCAGCTCCAGCGAAGGCCTGCTGGTGGTCAACCACGAGTACATCGACGAAAAGGCCTTGCACCCCAACGGCCCTACGTCGGTGGATGGCAAGCGCCCCGCAGAAGAAGTGCGCAAGGAAATCAATGCCCATGGCGTCGCCGTCATGCATGTGCGCAAGCAAGGCAGCAAATGGGAGATCATCAACAACTCCCGCTACAACCGCCGCTTCACCTCGGCCACGCCGATGAACCTGTCCGGCCCGGTGGCGGGCACCGACTGGGTCAAGACGCCGTTCTCGACCACCGGCAGCGAGGTGCGCGGCACCAACAACAACTGCGGCAATGGCACCACCCCTTGGGGCACCTACATCACGGCCGAAGAGAACTGGGCCGCCTGCTTTGTCAACACCGGTGAGGTGACTGCCGCGCAAAAGCGCGTGGGCGTGCAGACCAAGGCGGGCCGCTACCAATGGGAGACGGCAGCCGGCGACGCCAGCGAGCAGCAAGGCGAGTTCGCCCGCTTCAACATCACCGCCACGGCCCAGAGCGGCTTGCAGGACTGGCGCAACGAAGTCAATGGCTTTGGCTACCTGGTCGAGATCGATCCCTACGACCCCAGCAGCACAGCCACCAAGCGCACCGCCATGGGCCGCTTTGCCCACGAAGGCGCCGCCTACGGCATTCCAGTGGCGGGCAAGCCGCTGGCTTTTTACAGTGGTGATGATTCGCGTTTTGAGTACATCTACCGCTTTGTGTCCGAAGCATTGTGGGACCCCAAGGATGCCGCGCGCAGCGACCGCATTGCCGTGGGCCACAAGTACCTGGACAAGGGCACCTTGTACGTGGCCCGCTTTGATGCCGAAGGCAAGGGCGAATGGCTGGCGCTGACCCCGGCGACCAAGGGCAAGGACGGCCGCAGCCTGGGCGAGGCCTTTGGCAATATCGACGCCATCTTGATCAACACGCGTGGCGCGGCGGATTTTGTGGGTGCCACGCCGATGGACCGCCCCGAGTGGACCGCCGTGCACCCCAGCAATGGCGATGTCTACCTGACTCTGACCAACAACAGCAGCCGCAATGCCGAGCGCGGCACCAACCCCGCCAATCCGCGCCTGAACAATGTCAACGGCCATATCGTGCGCTGGCACGACGATGCCGGTGCCAACAGCTTCCGCTGGGACATCTTTGTCTTCGGCTCGGACGCCGCAGGCAATGCCGACACCAACCGCTCCGGCCTGACCGAGCGCAACCAGCTGGCCAGCCCCGATGGCATCGCCTTTGATGACCGCGGCATTCTCTGGATCCAGACCGACAACGGCATCGACGGCGGCCGCAACAATGCCGTCGCCAAGGCCACCAATGACCAGATGCTCGCCGTGGTACCGGGCGCGTTGAAGGATGCCAAGGGCACGGGCCCGGTCATCAACGCCAGCAACCAGGCCGAGCTGCGCCGCTTCTTTGTCGGCCCCAACGAGGCCGAGATCACCGGCTTTGCCTACACCCCGGACCACACCAGCATTTTCCTGAACATCCAGCATCCCGTGAACTGGCCCGCCTACGGCACGGCCGATGCCACCCGGGTGCCGGACAGCAAGGTGCGCCCGCGCTCCTCGACGGTGGTGATCCAGAAGGCCGACGGCGGCCCTATCGGGGTCTGATCCTTTAGAGCGCCCCATGGAAAAAGCCGCCGACCCTGGGCATCCAGGATCGGCGGCTTTGTCGTTGGTGGCTGGGACCTGGATTAACCAGCAGTCGCGCCCGAGGTCTTGACCACTTGCTTCCACTTGTTATTTTCAGCGGCGATGAATTTGGCAAATTCTGCCTGCGATTCAGTCACCACTTCGCCGCCCTGGTCGCCAATCTTTTTGATCACGTCAGGCTTTTGCAGCACCTTGATGATGGCCGCATGCAGCTTGGCCTGCACCTCGGCGGGCGTCTTGGTGGGGGCGAACAGGCCAAACCACGAAGTAGCCTCGTAGCCGGGCACGCCGGCTTCAGCAACCGTTGGCACATCGGGCAGCTCAGGCGAGCGCTTGGCGGTGGTCACGGCCAGCGGGCGCAGCTTGCCCGAGCGCACATGCTGGATCGCAGAGGGCATGTTGTCGAACATGATCGCAATCTGGTTGCCCAGCAGGTCGGTCACGGCTGGCGCGCTGCCCTTGTAGGGGATGTGGATCATGTCCACCTTGGCCGTCATCTTGAACAGCTCGCCAGACAGATGGATGGAGCTGCCGCTGCCCGAGGAGCCAAAGTTCACCTGGCCGGGATGGGCCTGGGCATAGCTGATCAGCTCCTTGACGTTCTTGAACGGCTGCGCCGGGTTGGCCACCAGCAGGTTGGGCACATTGGCCACGCGGGTCAGCGGCGCAAAGTCCTTGTTGGGGCTGAAGGGCATCTTCTTGTACAGCCATTCATTGATGGCGTGGGTGCCCACGGTGCCCATGAAGAGGGTGTAGCCGTCGGCCGGCGCGCGCGCTGCAAACTGGCCGCCGATGTTGCCACCCGCACCTGCGCGGTTGTCGATGATGACCGGCTGGCCCAGCTCCTCGCCCAGCGATTGGCCAACGATGCGGGCCAGGATGTCGGTGGTGCCGCCGGCCACAAAGGGCACGACCAGGGTGATGGGCTTGTTCGGGAAGGCCTCGGCCGCCAAGGCGGCGGGCATGAGCGCAGCGCCCAGGCTGGCAGCGGCGATGGCTTGCAGCACGGTGCGGCGGGCGTTGAGGCGGATGGTGTTCATGGGAATCTCCAAAGCAAAGTAAAAGCGGCTGGCACTTGTTTTGTCAGTGCTTGTTGGGTCTCGCGTGACAGCCGGAGGGGGATAAAAGGTCTAGCCTGGTTTATGGCCAGAACAGCGAGGAGCCGATATAGATCGCACCGACCACGAACATCGAGACCACGGTGTAGCCCATGATGTCCTTGAGTTTGAGTTTGGACAGTGCCAGCGCCGGCAGAATCCAGAAGGGCTGCACCAGGTCGTTCCAGCCATTGCCCAGCATCACCGACATGGCAGTGTGGGCCTGCGATGCGCCCAGGGTCTTGGCCGCTTCAATCATGAACGGGCCTTGCAGCACCCAGTGGCCGCCGCCAGAGGGCGCAAAGAAGTTGATGAAGAACGAGCTGATCAGGCCCCACAGCGGCAGGGTGTGGGCGGTCGAGAAGCTCACGAACACATGGGCGATGGATTCGACCAGGCCCGAGGCATGCATGATGGCCATGATGCCGGCGTAGAACGGGAACTGCAAAATGATGCCGCCAATGGTCTTGACGCCTTCATTGACCTTTTCCACATACTTCATCGGCGTGCCCAGCAGCAAGATGCCCAGGAACAGGATGAAGAAGTTGATCATGTTCAGATCGAGGCTGCCGTTTTGCATGAAGTGCATGGCCACAAAGGCCATGCCGGTCAGGCCGATCAGTCCGCTCAGGATGCGGCTGTTGTTCAGGCGGCCGGCAAAGGTCTTCTCATCGCCCAGCAGGTTGGCGGCCGACGCGCCCTTGGCATCGTCGTTGCTGGCCAGCTCAGGGCTGATTTCGGTGACCTTCTCACCGACCTTGGGGTGCATCGCAGCATTGATCAGCGGCAGCACAATCAGCACGGCCAGCGCGGTCAGCAAGATGTGGGGCGAGAAGATGGTTTCGCTCAGCGGGATGATGCCCATCTGCTTTTCAAAGCTGTGGCCCTTGGTGGAGATCAGCACCGGAATCGTGGCCGACAGCCCCAGGCTGTACATCGTGAAGCCCGTGTAGGCCGAGGCGATGATCAGCGGGTAGTGCACGCCCTTGACGCGCAAGGCCAGCTTCTTGGCCATGATGCCGCCAATCACCAGACCAAAACCCCAGTTGAGGTAGCTGCCTACGCAGCCCACGACGGTGGCCATGATGATGGCGCCGCGCGGCGTGTTCACCAGGGCCGCGATGCGGTTGAGGAAACGGTCCACCACGGGCGCGGCGGCCAGCACATAGCCCATCACCAAAATCACCGCCATCTGGGTGGTAAAGGCCAGCAGGCTCCAAAAGCCCTTGCCCCAGTCCTGCACTACCAGGTTAATGGGCCGGCTCTCCACGGCAAAGGCCAGCACCATGGTCAGCAGGGTCAGCAAGATCGCGAATACGAAGGGGTCGGGCAGATACTTGCGCATCAGCTCGGTGAAAAAGGCGGTGATTTTTGACATCAATGTCTCTTGTTATCAGTGGATGAATCAAAACTTGGCGGCCCCTTGATGGATGCGGGCACGCCAGGGGAAAAACGCTAAACCGGGGCCACGCCCACGGTCATGCCGCCGCAGACATAGAGCGTCTGGCCGGTGACAAAACCACTGCGCTCGTCGAGCATGTAGGCCACGGCATGGGCCACATCGCCCGGCGTGCCCACGCGCTTGACGGGCACGGACTGGATGATCTTTTGCGTGCGTTCGGCGTCCGGCGGGTTGGCCTTGTCGAACAGCTCGGTACGGATGGGGCCGGGGCCAATGGCATTGGCGGTGATGCCCCATTGGCCCAGTTCCAGCGCCCAGACGCGGGTCATCCCTATCAGGCCGGCCTTGGTGGCGGCGTAGGCGGTGCGCAAATCCTTGCCCAGCGCCGCGCGTGAGGACATATTGACGATGCGGCCAAAGCGCGCCGCTTGCATGCCCGGCAGCAGTGCCTGCATGCACTGGAAGGCGCAGCGCAGGTTCAGCGACACAGCCAGATCAAACTCCGCCAGTGTCTGGCTGGCGGCATCGTTGGGCACCACGATGCCCACGTTGTTCACCAGGCGGGTAATGGGGCCGCCAGCGAGCGCCTCGCCCAGCGCGCGCGCCGTGTCGTCGGCGCTGCTCAGGTCGGCCTGGATGGCGACAAAGCCCGCCGGCACCTGGTCAATCTGGCGGTCGATGATGACCGGCTCGTAGCCATCGGCGTGGCAGCGCAGCGCCGCGGCTGCACCAATGCCGGCGCCGCCGCCGGTGATGAGCACGCGGGGGCGTGCGGAGATCGATGGGGTGGAGGGGTTGGGGGTGGACATAGAGGTCTCCAAAGCGGAAATCACAGGCTGCATTGGCCGGCCACATAGGCCTTGCGCCAGCGCGTGATGCGCACCTGGGCAAACAGATCAGCCTGGTAGAAAGGGTCGGATTCGATAAAGGCCTGGGCGGCCTCGCGCGTGTCCAGGTCCACCACATAGAGGCCGCCGCCCATGTCGCTGCCGTCGTCTTGCAGCTTGGCGCCGCAGGCCAGCAGCAGCTGGGCGTTGCGGGCCAGAAAGTCCAGGTGTGCGGGGCGGTGGGCCTGGCGCACGGCCTGGTGCTCGGGCTTGTCGAAAGTCTCAATGATGTAGGGCATGGTGGCTCCGGGTAGGGGCGGCAGACTCGCCTTGGGCTGCTGCCGCAGTAATGCGGTGGTCTGGATGCAGGTCTTAAACCGTGGCAATCGGGGTCACCGGCGAGGCAATGGCGCCGGGCAGGTTCAGCGGCGGGGCCGTCAGCAAGAAGCGGCTGCGCCCATGGGCGCGCAGCCACTGCGCCAAAGGCGTCAGGTGCCAGAGCTCGCCCAGGTGCAGGCCCAGCTTGAACAAACAGTGCTCATGCAGGGGCAGCGCCGCGCAGCAGTCGGCACCGGGCAAGGCGGGGTGCGCCTCGACGGCATAGTTGTCAGCGGCGATCACGGCGATCTGGCTGTCGCTGATCCACTGCAGCAGCTTCTCGTCGCGGCCATTGAGCACTGCGCAGCGGTTGTTCAGCACCACCGGGTCGGGATTCTTTTGCATCGCCAGCACGGCCTGGGCAAAGCCGGTGTGCAGGCAGAGCATGTCGCCGGGCTCGATCTCCAGCCGGTCGGCCTCGATCACCCGCATCCACTCGTCGTAGCCGATGAGGGTGCGGGCATCGCCGTAGTGGGCATGCAGGTCCAGCATCACGCCCCGGCCTTGCACCCCGTTTTGGGCCATGCCCTCGATGCCCAAGGCCTTGGCGCAGCTGGTGCTGCCGCTGCTCTCGGGCGTGGGCATGCCGGTGTCGCGCACCAAGAGTGGGCCCAGCACATCGCGGCCTGCGGCATAGCCGTTGTAGTAGAGCGGCTCAGGCACGCCATCGCCATTGGCATCAAACAGCTGGCCCGCATGGGCCAGGCCATCCCACTGGGTGGAGTACTGCAGCGACAGCACGGCCATGTCGTCGGACAGCACATCGGTGCGGCCCGGTTCCAGATCGCCCAGCAGGCAGTTGAAGTTGACCAGGCCCTTGCGCTGCAAGGGGCGCAACACGGGTGGCTTGCGGTTGGGGTTGAGCGCGCTGCCACCGGGGTAGTCCAGCGGCAGGCTGAGCGAAAAGCGCAGGCCCTCGTGCACCTCGGCAACGCCCTGGCGCACCTTGGCGGGCGTCAGCAGGTTGAGCCGGCCGAGTTGGTCATCAGGGCCGAAGTCGCCCCAGGTCGATCCTGCAGGGCGCTGCTTCCAGCGTGGATTGGCATCTGACATGCTTGTCTCCTTGGTAGAGGAAGGGTTGCAGCGGGCGGTTGTTGTTATCGGTGCCCGTCTGCAGCGGGGTTAGTGCAGGGCCATCAATGCTTTTGCAGGAAGCTGCCCAGCGCCAGGTCAAAGGCCTGGGGCACTTCGAGGTTGGACAGGTGCGAGGCGGGCACCGTCGCCAGCTCCGAGCCGGCAATGGCTGCATGCATGGCCTGGGCGTCAGCCACTGTGGTAACCGGGTCCGCGCTGCCTGCAATCAGCAGGGTGGGGGTCTGGATGCGGGCGATGTCGGCGCGCAGGTCTTCCACGGCCAACGCTTCGCAGCAGCTGGCATAGCCTTCGGGGGCAATGCCGGCAATCCAGGCCTGGGCCGTCTGCACCACCTGGGGCTGGCTGGCGATAAAGCCTTCGGTAAACCAGCGGCTGGGCGAGGAGTCGGCCAGGGTCTGCATCGCCGCAGCGCCATTGGCACGCACCAGGGCGGCACGGTCGCGCCAGCCGGCTTCGGCACCAATCTTGGCGGCGCTGTTGGCCACGGTGATGCTGCGCATGCGTGCGCCGGCATGCACGCCCAGCCACAGGCCCGTCAGGCCGCCCATCGAGATACCGCAGAAATGGGCCTGGTCAATGGCCAGGCTGTCCAGAATGGCCAGCACATCGCCGCCCAGTTGTGCAAACTGGTAGGGGCCAGGGCTCAGCACGCTGGCGCCATGGCCACGGGTGTCATAGCGCAGCACGCGGTACTGGCTGCTGAAGGTCTTGGCCTGGGCGTCCCACATGTCCAAGGTGGTGCCCAGCGAGTTGGAGAACACCAGCACCGGCGCGCCCTCGGGGCCTTGCAGATCGATGTTGAAACGGCCGGTCGCTGTGGTGATTTGTTGTGTTGCCATGGCGTTCTGTCCTTCAAAAAGTGCCCGTGCATCGCTGTGCGGGCAGGGCTGCGCCAAGGTGGGCGAGGCAGCAGCGCTGGTGTAGGGGGAGGGTGGTGTGACGCGGGGCAAGGCGTGGCCCTTGCAGGCCTGCACTTGCCGCCGCTGTGGCGATCAGACTTTTTCAAGGACCACGGCAATGCCCTGGCCCACGCCGATGCACATGGTGCACAGCGCGTAGCGGCCACCCAGTGCATGCAGCTGGTTGACGGCGGTAGTCGCCAGGCGTGCGCCCGATGCGCCCAGCGGGTGACCCAGCGCAATCGCGCCGCCCCATTGGTTGACGCGCTGGTCGTCGTCCGCAATGCCCAGGTCGCGCAGTACGGCCAGGCCTTGCGCGGCAAAGGCTTCGTTCAGCTCGATGACATCCATGTCAGCCAAGGTCAGGCCGGCCAGGGCCAGCACCTTGCGCACCGCAGGCGCCGGGCCAAAGCCCATGATGCGGGGTGCCACACCGGCAGTCGCCATGGCCACCACACGGGCGCGCGGCGTCAAGCCGTACTGCTTGGCAGCTTCTTCGTTGGCCAGCAACAAGGCGCAGGCGCCGTCGTTCACGCCGGAGGCATTGCCAGCCGTCACGGTGCCGCCTTCGCGCACCACGCCCTTGAGCTTGGCCAGCGCTTCGATCGTCGTGGCGCGGGGGTGTTCGTCCTGGCTGATCACCAGCGCATCGCCCTTTTTCTGCGCAATGGTCACGGCCACGATCTCGCGTGCCAGGTGACCGGCAGCGATGGCTGCTGCGGCCTTTTGCTGCGAGGCCAAGGCCATGCGGTCTTGGGCTTCACGCTCGATCTTGAAGTCGTCGGCCACGTTCTCGGCCGTCTCGGGCATCGAATCCACGCCGTACAGCGCCTTCATCTGCTTGTTGACAAAGCGCCAGCCGATGGTGGTGTCGTAGACGGCATTGTTGCGGCTGAAAGCGGACTCGGCCTTGGGCATCACAAAGGGGGCGCGGCTCATCGATTCCACACCGCCGGCGATCATCAGCCGTGCTTCGCCAGACTTGATGGCGCGGGCGGCGGTGCCCACGGCATCCAGACCGGAACCGCAGAGGCGGTTGACGGTGGCGCCGGGCACCTCGATGGGCAGGCCAGCGAGCAGGCTGGACATGCGGGCCACATTGCGGTTGTCCTCGCCGGCCTGGTTGGCGCAGCCGTAGATCACATCGGTCACTGCTGTCCAGTCCACACCCGGGTTGCGCTCCATCAGCGCCTTGAGGGGCACGGCACCCAGGTCATCGGTGCGTACACCGGCAAGCGCGCCGCCGTAGCGGCCAAAGGGGGTGCGCACGGCGTCGCAGATATAGGCGTTGGTCATGGTGGTCTCCTTGGATGAATACAGATCGGTGCAGCGCTTGCTGTGCTTACAGCAGGGCCAGGCCAATCATTTTTTCGAGCTCGGCCTTGTCCAGACCTTCGACGCTGTCGATGAGCTTGAGGCCCTGGTCGGTGACCTCGATGGTGGCCACATCGGTGTAGATGCGCTTGACGCAGCCAATGCCGGTTAGCGGATAGCTGCATTGCTTGACGATCTTGCTCTCGCCCTGCTTGGTCAGCAGGTCCATCATCACCCAGGTCTGCTTGGCACCGATGGCCAGATCCATGGCACCGCCCACGGCGGGAATAGCGCCGGCCTCACCGGTGCTCCAGTTGGCCAGGTCGCCGTTTTCTGCGACCTGGAAAGCGCCCAGCACGCAGATGTCCAGGTGGCCGCCGCGCATCATCGCAAAGCTGTCGGCATGGTGGAAGAAGCTGCCGCCTGCCAGCAAGCTGACGGGCTGCTTGCCGGCGTTGGTCAGGTCATAGTCTTCGTCGCCAGCGGCGGGGGCCGGGCCCATGCCCAGAATGCCGTTTTCCGACTGCAGGATGACTTCGCGGTCTTGGGGGATGTGGTTGGCCACGGCGGTAGGCTGGCCAATGCCCAGGTTCACGTAGGCACCATCATGGATGTCTTGCGCCACGCGGGCGGCGACTTCGTCTTTTGTGCGTTTTTGGTAGCTGCTCATGGTCTTGTCTCCTGCTTCAGGCTGCTTTTTTGAAGCCACCGGCTTGCGTGGCAACGCGCTCGATCTTGATGACCTGGTTGACGTAGATGCCCGGGGTGACCACGGCCTCGGGGTCGAGTTGGCCTAGCTCCACGATCTCATGCACGGTGGCGATGGTGTACTTCGCCGCAGTGGCCATCACCGGGCCAAAGTTGCGCGCTGCCTTGCGGTAGGTCAGGTTGCCCCAGCGGTCGCCTTGCTCGGCCTTGATCAGCGCCACATCGCCATAGATCGGGTACTCCAGCACATAGTGCTTGCCATTGATCTCGCGCGTTTCCTTGCCCGCTGCCAGCTCGGTGCCGTAGGCGGTGGGGCAAAAGAACGCGCCAATGCCCGCACCGGCAGCGCGCATGCGCTCGGCCAGGTTGCCTTGCGGCACTACTTCCAGCTCGATCTTGCCGCTGCGGTAGAGCTCGTCGAACACATAGCTGTCGACCTGGCGCGGGAAGCTGCAAATGATCTTGCGCACGGCGCCGGTCTTGAGCAGGGCCGCCAGGCCCGTGTCGCCGTTGCCGGCGTTGTTGTTGACCACCGTGAGGTCGCGCGCACCCTGTGCGATCAGGCCGTCAATCAGGGCTGCTGGAATGCCGGCGGTGCCAAAGCCGCCGATGAGTACGGTCGAGCCATCCTGGACGCGGCTGAGGGACTCGGCAATCGAGTCCGAAATCTTGTTGATCATCTTGTCTCCTGGTTCTGAACACGGGTCGCAACAGGCTGCTGATCCCGCTGCGGCATGGTCGCGCTGCGCTGGGGCAGTGCCTGTACCGCGTGCGACAAACTGCAGTGCCTGCCCGCAGGCAGGGCACTGCATCAGAGGGATCGGCGGCCCTTAAGGAGCCTCTGCACAACCACTGCGCGAGGGGTTGGCAGAGCCTCCCATGAAGCTCTTGGTTTAAATGTTCGTATATAGAACATTAGTTCGCTAAAAGAATTATAGACTGCCTGATAATCCGCTACCCGATGTCCCTGCGATTTGCTTTTGTATTGCCAGGGGCCCGCTCCACGCCAACGACCAAGAATGCGGCCTATGAAAGAAGAAGACCCGACCCTCCGCCCCAGCGACAGCTATGTGCAGTCCTTCGCGCGCGGGCTGGAGGTCATCCGCAGCTTTGGTGCGGCCACGCCCCGCCAGACCTTGACGGAGGTGGCCGAAGCCACGGGCATGACGCGGGCCGGTGCGCGCCGCATTTTGCTGACCCTGCAGACCCTGGGCTATGTACGTGTGGAAGGCCGTTTGTTTGCGCTCACGCCGCGCATCCTGGACCTGGGCTTTGCCTATTTGTCGTCCATGCCGGTGTGGAACCTGGCCCAGCCGGTGATGGACGCGCTGGTCGAGCAGACGCACGAGTCCTGCTCCATCGCCGTGCTCGATGGCCAGGATGTGGTCTACGTGCTGCGCGTGCATACGCACAAGATCATGAGCACCAACTTGGGCATGGGCTCGCGCCTGCCGAGTTTTTGGACATCGCTGGGCCGGGTGCTGCTGGCCGAGCTGCCCGCGCAGGAGCTGCAGCCCTTGCTCGATGGCCGCGACCGCACTTTGTTCACGCGCTTCACCCTCCAGGACGATGCGCAGCTGCTGGCCGAGCTGGCCCAGGTGCGGGCGCAGGGCTGGTGCATGCTGAACCAGGAGCTGGAAGAGGGCCTCACGTCGATAGCGGCCCCGATCCACAATGCCAGCGGTCAGGTGGTGGCGGCGATGAACATCAGCGGCCAGGCCAACCGCACCACGCCCGAAGTCATGCAGGCGCAGCTGCTGCCCCAGCTGTTGCAGGCGGCAGGGCGTGTCTCGGGCCTGATGGGCTACCAGGCGGGGCGGGTGATCGGCAGCAAGCTGGCACTGCGCTGAGAAGCGGGCGCAACCGCGCCTGGCCGGTTTTTTCATCACTTTCCATCCATCCCATGCGCCGATCTTGGTTGCAGGCGGAGGTGTGCCCTTACTGTCTCATTAGCCCTCCGCGCGCTGTGGCATTTACCGAATCGAAGCGCCCGGATGCAAGGGTCTGCTGGGGCAAATTCGATGAAAAATCAGGCGCTTCAGACTTTTCTTAAGAAAACCTGAACATGCCTTAAGAATCTGCTTGCTGTGGCTTTGTCGCCTCCATGCATACCTTTCTTAAAGATATGTAAATGAGAACCATTTTCCTCTTTAAGATGTGCGAGCTTTTCCCGGTGGTAGCCAACCAGCCCTGCGGATTGTCCCTGCGGCACAGCCAAACCGAACACATACCAAAGCGATAAAAGGAACAGGAATGGCTTTCAAGACACAAACCGTGGCAGCAGCAGTGGCACTGCTGTGCGCGGGCTATGCCGTGGCGCAGCAAGCGCCGGCAGAGACGACGCTGCAGGAAGTACGCGTTCAGGCCAATACGGCTGCCGAAGTGGGTTATTCAGCCCCCACGGCCAAGAGCGCCACCAAGATCGAAGCGCCTTTGCGCGATATCCCGCAAACGGTGAACGTGGTGCCCCAGCAGCTGATGCGCGACCAGGCCGTGCAGTCCATGCAGGATGTGCTCAAGGTGGTGCCCGGTATTGGCCTGTCGCATGGCGATGGCCAGCGCGACCAGGTGACGATCCGGGGCTTCTCGGCGATTGCCGACCAGTTTGTCGACGGCGTGCGTGATGACGCGCTGTACTTCCGCGATCTGTCGAATGTGGAGCAGGTCGAAGTGCTCAAAGGCCCGGCATCGGTGCTGTACGGCCGGGGCTCCTCGGGTGGGCTGATCAACCGCATCACCAAGAAGCCCGGCATTGACCGCAGCGAGGTCGGCCTGACCTTGGGCAGCTGGAACCAGCGCCGGGGCGAGTTTGACCTGGCGCGCGCGCCGCAGGACAGCATCGTCTCCTACCGCCTGACCGGCGCCATTGAGCGCGCCGACAGCTACCGCGACCAGCAGTTTCTGGACCGCAAGGCGCTGGCGGGCTCGGTGCAGTTCAAGTTCAGCGCCGACACCCAGTTGCTGCTGCAGGCCGACTACCTCAAGGACAGCCGCCTCACCGACTTTGGTATCCCTGCGTTCCAGGGCCGGCCGGTGAATGTGTCGCCCCGCACCTACTATGGCGCGGCCAATGCGCGCGATACCGATGTCAGCACCTCTGAGGTGTACTCGGCCTCTGCCACCTTGAGCCACCGCTTCAACGACAGCCTGAGCCTGCGCAATGTAGTGCGCTACTACGACTACAGCCTGGACCGCAGCAACACCTTGGTCGGCTCGGTCAACGAAAAAGCGCAGACGGCCAGCCTCAACCGTGGCCATGTGGAGCGCGACGAGCATGGCTTTTTCAACCAGCTGGAGCTGACGCAGAAGCTGGACCTGGCGGGCATGCCGCACCAGATTCTGTATGGCCTGGAGCTGGGCCGGCAGAACAAGGGGCTGCTGAGCATCAGCCAAAGCAATGTGGGGACGGTATCGCTGTTCAACCCGGTGCTGCCCGTCGTCTCGCCGGTGCTGACCGCTGCACCGTCTGCCAACAACGACAGCGTCTTCAGTGTGGCCAGCGCCTATGTGCAGGACATGGTGACCCTGGCGCCCGAATGGAAGTTGCTGGCCGGCGTGCGCTACGACCGCTTCCGCCTGGAGACCGACAACTACACGCCAGGCAGCACCAACCTGGGCCGCACCGATGTGGCCTGGAGCCCGCGCGTCGGCCTGGTCTACCAGCCCAGCAATGCGCTGTCGTATTACGCATCGTTCAGCAAGTCCTTCCAGCCTTCGGGCGAGACCTTTGCGCTGGCGGCCAACAACGCGCAGCTGGCGCCTGAGAAAACCAGCAGCCGCGAGGTGGGTGTGAAATGGGATGTGCTCGATGGCAAGGCCAGCGCCAATGCGGCGCTGTTCGAGATCGAACGCACCAATATCAAGAGCGTGGACCCCGTTACCAACACCTTGGTCCCCCTGGGCGTGCAGCGCACCCGGGGCCTGGAGCTGAGCTTTGCCGGTGACCTGTCGCAGGGCTGGCAGATCTGGTCGGGTTACGCCTACCTGCTGAGCGAGATGACCTCGTCGCCCGCTGTCGATGCCGGCCAGGCCGTCGAAGGCAAGCGTGCCACCCTGACCCCCAAACACAGCGCCAATATCTGGCTGACCAAGGCCCTGGGCCATGGCTTTGGCGCCGGTGGCGGCATCAACTACGTGGGCGCGCGCTTTGCCAACCCGGGCAATACCGTCGTGCTGCCGGGCTATACCACCTTGGACGCCATGGCCTACTACCGCCTGAGCAATGTGGACCTGCAGCTCAAGCTGAACAACATTTTGGACAAGCGCTACATCGTGGCCGGCCACGGCTCCTCGCCCAACCTGAACCTGCCGGGCGCGCCGCGCTCGGTGCAGCTGGTGGCGCGCTACCGCTTCTAAGCTGCAAGGCGGGGATAGAAAAAGGCCATCTGCCGTGGGGCGGATGGCCTTTTGTTGTTGAAGAGGAGGCGGGGAGGGATTAGTCGATATTTCCCAGGCCTTGGAGGTTGCCGAAGCGGTCGCGGATCTGGATCCAGGTGCTGCCACGGTTCAGCAAGGGAATACTAAAGTTGGACACAACAGGTGTGCCTATCTCTGTCTGCATTCCAACCCTTGTGCATGTCACACGATCTGGATAAGCAGGGTCCTTTTGCTCGCAACTTATCGAACCATCGGTAGATTGGATCACGCCATCTTTCTCTCGGTCCAGCGTGAAGTGCGCGTTGAGCGGAGGGGCGTACCACTCCCCAAATAGCCTGTCGGCCAAGTTCGATTGATGATCGAGTCGCAAACGCTCAATGGTCTTGGGTGCCTCTCCAGGGAAGGTGATCGTTCCGATCTGTGAAGCAGTGCGGCCCGGCCCGTTCCAGCGAACGGACAGCTCAACGCGCACAGGGCCAGCTTCACCCACCGCATGTGCCGATTGGGCAGCACCGCCAAAGTTTCGCCCACCAGCGTACTGACCCAGCGCAAAATCGGCGCGCGACCCCAAGGTATCCGCACCTGCGCTTTCGTAAACTCCGCTGCCCATGTGAAAAGTGGGCTGCCCATCCGAACCATAGTTGAAAACCTGCAGCACCATCGTGGAATTCTGGACGTCAAGCGCCATCCCCCGCCCGGGCTTGCCAGTCAATTCATCTTGTACCACCCAGGTGCCATTGGACGGCATCATTTGGTGGTAATACCGCGTGGGTATGCCGGTGATGGTGGAGCCCGACAGCAGGAGAGTTTCATAAGTTTGCTGTGACAAGGCACCGTGGGTATAGTGCATCACTGAGTCGCTTTGTCCGATGAGCGGCAGCTCTCGACCAAGTGCGTCCTTCATCCTGATCTGGCCCGCAATCTGGCCGCCCACGATTTGAAAGCGCAGACTATCGACGTAACCGCCGCTATCTGTTGAGACGCACTGAAACTTGCTCTGAGCAACCTCCACGGTGCAAGGCAGAATTCGACGCGGTTGGTCGGGGCCTATGTACTCTAAGAGCTCAGGCTGTCCTTCTTCATTGCGCTGAAGCAAAACGGAATGAATCTGCTTGAACTGCAAATCCTCATCCAGTATCAGCAAAGTTAGAGCGCGCTGGCCCAGCTGTGCCAGCGGATTGCTGATGCTCGGTGTCAGCTCCTTGATCGCAAAGCGCTCAATAGCCGCAGGTGCTTCGCCGGGAAACTGCACCGTCCCCTTCAAACCATTGCTAAAGGACACGGTCACATTCCCGGGCGAGCTGTCTTCCACGGCATCACGCGCTTCGCTGCCAAAGCTGCGCCCGCCGGTGTAGCGCACCAAAGGCGCGGTGACGGTATTGCCGTCCAACTGGCCAGTAGCGGTGTAGAACGTGGCATCGCCATTTTTCTCGTAGCCAAACACCTGCATGAAAAAGGTATTGCCTTGCACATCGATGGCCAGGCCACGGCCTGGCTTGCCATCCAGCTCGCTGCTGATGATCCAGGTGCCCGCTTGGGGTGTGAAGTCGCGTGCGGCCCAGCTGTTGGCGCTGAAGGTGAGCAAGGACGCGATCAGCAAAGAAGGTAAACGCATGGTGTTTCAATCTCCCTGGGTTTTGTCATAGTTGCTCGCCAGATCATAGCGGACAGGTGCGCAGGCGCTTTTGCGACAGACGGTTGATAATGGAGCCGCTTTCCTCTCTGCTGTCTTCCCTCACCACCCCATGGCCCGCCTTCCCCGTCTCAGCATTCCTGATATGCCGCACCATGTGCTGCACCGGGGCAACAACCGGCAGACGGTCTTTGTCGACGACGAGGATTTCCAGCACTTCAGTGACTTGCTGCGCCAGCTGGCGCAGACCCATCTGGTGGCAGTGCATGCCTTTGTGCTGATGCCCAACCACTTCCATCTGCTGATTACGCCCCAGACCGAGCAGGGCCTGCCGCTGTTGATGCAGGCACTGGGCCGGGCCTATGTGCGCTATTTCAATGCGCGGCATGGGCGCAGCGGCACGCTATGGGAGGGGCGCTACCGCTCGACGGTGGTGGAGCCGGCCGCGCCGTTGCTGCAATGCATCATCTATATCGATTCCAACCCCCAGCGTGCAGGCCTGGTCGCCAAGGCGGAAGACTACCCCTGGTCCAGCTGTTTGCACCATTTGGGTGCAAAGCCCTTGGCTTGGCTGCGTGAGCCTGCGGCCTTCTGGGCACTGGGTAACACCCCCTTCGCCCGGGAGGCGAGTTATGCCCAAATGCTGGCCTATGGTCTGTCGCAGCGCGAGTGCCAGGCATTGACCCAGGCCGTGCAAGGCGGCTGGGCGATGGGCAGCGAGGACTTTGTGCAAGCCCTGCAGTCCAAAACGGTGCGCAGGCTGCACAAAAAGAGTGCAGGGCGCCCACGTCTCTCCGCGTCCGTCGAAGATTAATTAAGAAATCACATATAAATCAACGTTAATTGGCATGTTTTTAATATGTCCCCAATTAATTGTTGAGAGAAATCATTTGAAAATAATTGGTATCCGACCCTAAATAAAAATCTTGCTCGGGTATTGCCAGCTGCTCTACATTGACCTTCCCGCGATAGATTATTTGAAGGATTGCGCCATGTCGGCTACCGCACGCGAGCAGATGCAAGCTCAGGGTCTGTATGACCCGACTCTGGAACACGATGCCTGCGGCGTCGGTTTTGTGGCCCACATCAAGGGCCAGAAGAGCCATGCCATCGTGACCCAGGCTCTGAAGATTCTGGAGAACCTGGACCACCGGGGTGCGGTGGGGGCGGACAAGCTGATGGGCGATGGCGCGGGGATCCTGATCCAGCTGCCCGATGCGCTGTACCGCGACGAGATGGCGGCCCAGGGCGTCAAGCTGCCGCCGTTTGGCGAATATGGTGTGGGCATGGTCTTTCTGCCCAAGGAACATGCATCGCGCCTGGCTTGCGAGGAAGAGCTGGAGCGCGCCATCA
Organism: Comamonas sp. BIGb0152; assembly: GCF_024809975.1. GTDB lineage: Bacteria > Pseudomonadota > Gammaproteobacteria > Burkholderiales > Burkholderiaceae_C > Comamonas. Next base: position 603,903 of record NZ_JANUDY010000001.1, on the reverse strand, counting down.
AGGCCGAAGGCCAGGTGCTGCTGGGCTGGCGCGATGTGCCGGTGAACCGCGAGATGCCGATGTCCCCCACGGTGCGCGAGAAAGAGCCGATCATCCGCCAGGTGTTCATCGGCCGGGGCGCCGATGTCATCGTGCAGGATGCGCTGGAGCGCAAGCTGTATGTGATCCGCAAGACCGCCAGCGCGGCGATCCAGAACCTGCAGCTCAAGTACAGCAAAGAGTACTACGTGCCCAGCATGAGCAGCCGCACCGTCATCTACAAGGGCTTGCTGCTGGCCGACCAGGTGGGCACCTATTTCCGGGATCTGGAAGACGAGCGCTGCGTCTCGGCGCTGGGCCTGGTGCACCAGCGCTTCTCGACCAACACCTTCCCCGAATGGCCGCTAGCCCACCCCTACCGCTATGTGGCGCACAACGGCGAGATCAACACCGTCAAGGGCAACTACAACTGGATGCGCGCCCGCGAAGGCGTGATGAGCTCGCCCGTGCTGGGCAACGACCTGCAAAAGCTCTACCCGATCAGCTTTGCGCACCAGTCCGACACGGCCACCTTTGACAACTGCCTGGAATTGCTGACCATGGCGGGCTACCCGCTGGCCCAGGCCGTGATGATGATGATTCCCGAACCTTGGGAGCAGCATGCCACCATGGATACGCGCCGCCGCGCCTTCTATGAATACCATGCCGCGATGATCGAGCCCTGGGATGGCCCCGCCTCGATCGTGTTCACTGATGGCCGCCAGATCGGCGCCACCTTGGACCGCAACGGCCTGCGCCCCGCGCGTTACTGCGTGACCGATGATGATTTCGTCATCATGGGTTCCGAGTCCGGCGTGCTGCCTGTGCCCGAGCACAAGATTGTGCGCAAGTGGCGCCTGCAGCCCGGCAAGATGTTCCTGATCGACCTGGACCAGGGCCGCTTGATCGACGACGAAGAAGTCAAGTCTTCGCTGACCAACGCCAAGCCCTACATGCGCTGGATCGAAGACCTGCGCATCCGCCTGGACGAGGTGGTTACCCCCGTAGCCGGCGAATCGCAGGTGGACCAGCAGGCCCAGGCCTCGCAGGAGTTCGGTGCCGTTGCCGATGAGCAAGATTCGCCCGAGTTGCTGGACCTGCAGCAGGCCTTTGGCTACACCCAGGAAGACATCAAGTTCCTGATGAGCCCGATGGCTGCCAACGGCGAAGAAGGCATTGGCTCGATGGGCAATGACAGCCCGCTGGCCGTGCTGTCGGACAAGAACAAGCCGCTGTACAACTACTTCCGCCAGATGTTCGCGCAGGTGACCAACCCGCCGATCGATCCGATCCGTGAAGCGATTGTGATGAGCCTGGTGTCCTTCATCGGCCCCAAGCCCAACCTGCTGGACATCAACCAGGTCAACCCACCGCTGCGCCTGGAAGTCACCCAGCCGGTGCTGGACTTTGCCAACATGGTCAAGCTGCGCAACATCCGTGCGCACACCGCCGGCAAGTTCAGCTCGGCCGTGCTCGATATCACCTACCCGCTGGTCTGGGGCAGCGAAGGCGTGGAAGCGCGCCTGGCATCGCTGTGCGCGCAAGCGGTGGATGCGATCAAGACCGGCCACAACATTCTGATCATCAGCGACAAGGGCGTGAGCGAAGACCGGGTGGCCATCCAGGCGCTCTTGGCGCTGTCCGCCATCCACCAGCACCTGATCCGCGAAGGCCTGCGCACCGCCTGCGGTCTGGTGGTGGAGACTGGTACCGCCCGTGAAGTGCACCATTTCGGTGTGCTGGCCGGCTATGGTGCAGAAGCCGTCCACCCCTACCTGGCGCTGGAGACGATCACCTCAATCCATCAGCACCTGCCTGGCGATTTGTCGGCCGACAAGGCGATCTACAACTACATCAAGGCCATCGGCAAGGGTCTGTCCAAGATCATGTCGAAGATGGGTGTGTCCACCTATATGTCTTACTGCGGTGCGCAGCTGTTCGAGGCCGTGGGCATCAACAGCGAAACCATCGACAAGTACTTCACCGGCACCTCCAGCCGCGTTGAAGGCCTGGGTGTATTCGAGATCGGCGAAGAGGCCATCCGCCGCCACAAGGCCGCGTTTGGCGACGACCCGGTGTTGGCCACCATGCTGGATACCGGCGGCGAGTACGCCTGGCGTGCCCGGGGTGAAGAGCATATGTGGAGCCCCGATGCGATTGCCAAGCTGCAGCATTCGACCCGCGCCAACAGCTTCAACACCTACAAGGAATACGCGCAGCTGATCAACGACCAGAGCAAGCGCCACATGACCTTGCGCGGCCTGTTCGAGTTCAAGATCGATCCGGCTAAGGCCATTCCGGTCGAGCAGGTCGAGTCGGCTGCCGATATCGTCAAGCGCTTTGCCACCGGCGCCATGTCGCTGGGCTCCATCAGCACCGAAGCCCATGTGACCCTGGCGGTGGCGATGAACCGCATTGGCGGCAAGAGCAACACCGGTGAGGGTGGTGAAGACCCCGCCCGTTACCGCAATGAGTTGAAGGGCATCCCCATCAAGCAAGGCGAGTCGCTGGCATCGATCATCGGCAAGGACCAGATTGAATCCGACTACGTGCTGCAAGACGGCGACAGCCTGCGCTCGCGCATCAAGCAGGTGGCATCGGGCCGCTTTGGTGTGACGGCCGAGTACCTGGCCTCTGCCGACCAGATCCAGATCAAGATGGCCCAGGGCGCCAAGCCCGGTGAAGGCGGCCAGTTGCCCGGTGGCAAGGTCACCGAGTACATCGGCAAGCAGCGCTACTCGGTGCCCGGTGTGGGCCTGATCTCGCCCCCGCCACACCATGACATCTACTCGATCGAGGATTTGGCCCAGCTGATCCACGACCTGAAGAACGTCGCCACGCATTCGACCATCAGCGTCAAGCTGGTGTCCGAGGTGGGTGTGGGCACGATTGCTGCCGGCGTTGCCAAGTGCAAGGCCGACCATGTGGTGATCGCCGGCCACGATGGCGGCACGGGCGCATCGCCCTGGTCGTCGATCAAGCACGCAGGCTCGCCTTGGGAAATCGGCCTGGCCGAAACCCAGCAGACCCTGGTGCTCAACGGCCTGCGCAACCGCATCCGCGTGCAGGCCGATGGCCAGATGAAGACCGGCCGCGACGTGGTGATCGGTGCGCTGCTGGGTGCTGATGAATTCGGCTTTGCCACCGCACCGCTGGTGGTCGAGGGCTGCATCATGATGCGCAAGTGCCACCTCAACACCTGCCCGGTGGGCGTGGCCACGCAAGACCCCGAGCTGCGCAAGAAATTCAGCGGCAAGCCCGAGCATGTTGTGAACTTCTTCTTCTTCATCGCCGAAGAAGCCCGCCAGATCATGGCCCAGCTGGGTATCTCCAAGTTCGACGACCTGGTGGGCCGCGCCGATCTGCTGGACATGAAGAACGGTATCACCCACTGGAAGGCCAAGGGCCTGGACTTTGGCCGCCTGCTGGCCCGTGCCGATGTGGCGGGCGATGTGCCGCTGTACCACACGCAAAACCAGGACCACGGCCTGGAAAAGGCATTCGACAACATCCTGATCGAGAAATCACGCCCCGCCATCGACAAGGGCGAGCGGGTCAAGATCTTGGAGACCGTGCGCAATGTGAACCGCACCGTGGGCGCCATGCTCTCGGGCGCAGTGACCAAGGTGCATGCCGAAGGCCTGCCGGACGACACCATCCATATCCGTGTCGAAGGCACGGGCGGCCAGTCGTTTGGCGCTTTCCTGTGCAATGGCATCACCTTGTACCTGGTGGGTGACGCGAATGACTACACCGGCAAGGGCCTGTCTGGCGGCCGCGTGGTGGTACGCCCCAGCCTGGATTTCCGGGGCGAGGCGCACAAGAACATCATCGTGGGCAACACCGTGATGTACGGCGCCACCACCGGCGAGGCCTTCCTCAGCGGTGTGGCTGGTGAGCGCTTTGCGGTGCGCCTCTCGGGTGCCACGGCGGTGGTGGAAGGCACGGGCGACCATGGTTGCGAATACATGACCGGCGGCACCGTGCTGGTGCTTGGCAAGACCGGCCGCAACTTTGCCGCCGGCATGAGCGGTGGCGTGGCTTACGTCTATGACGAAGATGGCCAGTTCGCCAGCCGCTGCAACACCACCATGGTGACCATGGACAAGGTGCTGACCCAGGCCGAGCAAGAGGCGAGCATCGACAAGGGTGTGTGGCACAACGGCCAGACCGACGAAGCCCAGCTCAAGCGCCTGCTGGCCGACCACCTGCGCTGGACCGGCAGCAAGCGTGCGCGCGAGTTGCTGGACAACTGGGCCGAGGTGCGCAACAAGTTCGTCAAGGTGTTCCCGACCGAGTACAAGCGCGCCCTGGGCGAGATTTACGCAAGAGCCGAAGCCAAGGCCCAACTGGCCAAGGCCAAGACCTCGGCCAAGAAGAGTGTGGACGCTGCCGCCAAATGAGGCCGCTGGCGGCCCTGCCGCCAGCCACTCCGCCCCTTATTAATGACCACGATTGCTGTCCCCGCCAACGCGGCGCGGGCAGCAGACAAGCAAGAGATTCGATCATGGGAAAAGTCACAGGCTTTATGGAATTTGCGCGTATCGACGAGGGCTATGCCCCCGTGGAAGACCGCCTCAAGCACTACAAGGAATTTGTGGTTGGCCTGAACTCGCAGCAGGCCAAGCAGCAAGGTGCCCGCTGCATGGACTGCGGCACGCCGTTTTGCACCAGCGGCTGCCCGGTCAACAACATCATTCCGGATTTCAACGATCTGGTGTACCGCGCTGATTGGGCGTCCGCCTTTCATGTACTGGACTCGACCAACAACTTCCCCGAGTTCACCGGCCGCATCTGCCCCGCACCTTGCGAAGCGGCCTGCGTGCTGAACATCAACGACGAGCCCGTGGGCATCAAGTCCATCGAGCACGCCATCATTGACCGCGCCTGGGAAGAGGGCTGGGTGCAGCCGCGCCCGCCCAAGCTCCAGACCGGCAAAAAAGTGGCCGTCGTGGGCTCCGGCCCCGCTGGCATGGCCGCCGCCCAGCAGCTGGCCCGTGCTGGCCATTCGGTCACCCTGTTCGAGAAGAACGACCGCATTGGCGGCCTGCTGCGCTACGGCATCCCTGACTTCAAGCTCGACAAGGTCCACATCGACCGCCGCGCCGTGCAGTTGCAGGCCGAAGGCGTGACCATCCGCACCGGCGTGCTGGTGGCCGGCAAGGAAGGTCTGGGCAAGGACAGCAAGGTTACCAACTGGGCCAAGGAGACCATCTCCCCCGAGCAGCTCAAGGCCGAGTTCGATGCCGTGCTGCTGACCGGTGGCTCCGAGCAATCGCGTGACCTGCCCGTGCCGGGCCGCGACCTGGACGGCGTGCACTACGCGATGGAATTCCTGCCCCAGCAGAACAAGATCAATGCCGGCGACAAGATCAAGGGCCAGCTGCGCGCCGATGGCAAGGATGTCATCGTCATCGGCGGTGGCGACACCGGCAGCGACTGCGTGGGCACCAGCAACCGCCATGGCGCCAAGAGCGTGACCCAGTTCGAGGTCATGCCCATGCCGCCCGAGCAGGAAAACAAGCCCATGGTCTGGCCTTACTGGCCGATCAAGCTGCGCACCAGCTCCAGCCATGAAGAAGGCGCGGTGCGCGAGTTTGCGATCTCCACCAAGACCTTCAACGGCGAAAAAGGCAAGGTCAAAAGCCTCACCACCGTGCAGGTGGAGTTCAAGGACGGCAAGCTGAGCGAAGTCAAGGGCACGGAAAAGGAATGGCCTGCCGACATGGTGCTGCTGGCCATGGGCTTTGTGAACCCGGTCGCCACCGTGCTGGATGCCTTTGGCGTCGACAAGGATGCCCGGGGCAACGCCCGCGCCACCACCGACTTCAGCGGCGGCTACGCCACCAACGTGGACAAGGTGTTTGCCGCTGGCGACATGCGCCGAGGCCAATCGCTGGTGGTCTGGGCCATCCGCGAAGGCCGCCAGGCTGCCCGCTCCGTTGACGAGTTCCTGATGGGCTGGAGCGATCTGCCGCGCTAAGGCCGTCGGGGGGCGTGTAGAGCGCCACTCAGGGGCCCCTTGCATGGAGTCCACAAAAAAACGCAAGCATCAGAAATGCTTGCGTTTTTTGCTATGAGCGGTCAAAGAATATCGGTGGCATGGCACAAAGCCGCGTCGCTCGGCTTAACCAGGTTCGCAGGCGTCACATCGGGCATGCCATCTGCTGTGAGCGTTGTGATGAGCGACAGACAGCTGTTGTTGGCAGAGGTGTTGAACAAAGAAAATGCCTTGTCGTCTTGCGATTTCAGCACAACAAACCGTGCTTCGTAGTCTTTGCCAGCCTGCGGGGTAAACGTCTTATTGACGCGGCATTGGACCTGTTTTCCGTTGTTCGTGTGGCCGTTGCTGAGATAGGCAAAAGTCAGGGGCTCGTTGGCGGGCACATAGAACTCCGAGACAACGGTGCTGCCCTCGCTTTTCAGCCTGTGTGGCTCACCAGGCATGTTGAGTGAGCGGTTGTTCTGGTCTGCAAAACCTTTCTTCGATGAGACCATGACCCCTGCATTTGGCACGCGCCAGTCCACGCAGGCACTTTTGGGTACGGCGCGCACCATACCGTCTGAGACGATGCGCACGCGCGCTCGCTCGCCATCGCTGGGCTCTTGGTATGCGGTTGAAAATGATTTCACGGTTTGGATATTTCCACAGCCTGCCAGCAGGGATGCGCCAAGCAGCGCCGCAAAACTTGGAAGAAATTTCATAACTGATCCGGTGTTCGATGATGTTGGTGGGAATTCTAGGCGGGGTCATTGTTGAGCCATGGTGCGTATTGTTCACTGGGCTGTCATGAAGACAGTGGTTAACAAACTCTGCTGGTTTTCAACGAAGATAGGGCCCATCTGGGTGGATACCCCCCGGGAGTAAATCAGGTTTTCATACATTCTTCATATGAGGAATTTATAACTTTGACTTATACTCTGGCCCAGTACCCAATTTCTGCGCTGTTCTGCGCCGCTGCAAGCCCCGCCTGCCATGCCCCATAACGCCGAAGACAAACACCGCGCCATCACCCGCCTGCGCCGCATCAAAGGCCAGGCGGAGGCCTTGGAGCGCGCGGTGGAGGCGGGCAGTGATTGCGCCCCCATCCTGCAGCAGCTCGCCGCCATGCGCGGGGCCGTGCATGGCCTGATGGCTGACTTGCTCGATGGCCATATGCGCGAGACCATGGCCAAGCAGCCGGCGCCCTCGCAGGCGGATATTGACGAGATGCTGTCGCTGCTGCGCTCGTACCTCAAATAGGCGCGCGGCGCTGGCCGCGTTTGACCGTTCCCCCCGTTTTAGACCCAAGGAGTCCACCCATGAAATCCCGCGCCGCTGTTGCCTTCAAAGCCGGAGAGCCTTTGCAGATTGTCGAAATCGACGTTGCGCCGCCCCAAAAGGGCGAGGTGCTGGTCAAGATCACCCATACGGGCGTGTGCCACACGGATGCCTTCACCCTGAGCGGTGATGACCCCGAAGGTATCTTCCCGGCCGTGCTGGGCCACGAAGGCGCTGGCATCGTGGTGGAAGTGGGCGAGGGCGTGACCAGCGTACAGCCAGGCGACCATGTGATTCCGCTGTACACGGCAGAGTGCGGTGAGTGCCTGTTCTGCAAGAGCGGCAAGACCAACCTCTGCGTGGCAGTGCGCGCCACGCAGGGCAAGGGCGTGATGCCCGATGGCACCACGCGCTTTAGCTACAACGGCGAGCCCATCTACCACTACATGGGCTGCTCTACTTTCTCGGAATACACCGTGGTGGCCGCAGTGTCGCTGGCCAAGGTCAACCCCGATGCCAACCCCGAGCAGGTCTGCCTGCTGGGCTGTGGCGTGACCACCGGCCTGGGCGCCGTCAAGAACACCGCCAAGGTGCAAGAGGGCGATAGCGTCGCCGTCTTCGGCCTGGGCGGCATTGGCCTGGCGGTGATTCAGGGTGCGCAGCTGGCCAAGGCCGGCCGCATCATTGCGGTGGATACCAACCCCGGCAAGTTCGAGCTGGCCAAGACCTTTGGCGCGACCGACTGCATCAACCCCAAGGACTTTGACAAGCCGATCCAGCAGGTGATCGTCGAGATGACCGGCTGGGGTGTGGACCACAGCTTTGAATGCATCGGCAGCACCCAGGTGATGCGTGCGGCGCTGGAATGCGCGCACCGTGGCTGGGGCCAGAGCGTGATCATCGGTGTGGCGGGCGCGGGCCAGGAGATCTCCACCCGTCCCTTCCAGCTCGTTACCGGCCGCAAATGGCTGGGCACCGCCTTTGGCGGCGTCAAAGGCCGCAGTGAGCTGCCCGGCATGGTCGAAGACGCGATGGCCGGCAAGATCAAGCTCGAGCCCTTTGTCACCCACACCATGGGCCTGGCCAAGATCAACGAGGCGTTTGACCTGATGCATGAAGGCAAGTCGATCCGCTCGGTGGTCAATTACGCCAGCTAAACCCTGCTGGCCATGGTTAGCCATGGCTGGTCAGCATTCGCTGCAAGCAGGTGCCGCAATAGTCCTGCGCAGCACAGGCGGCGCTGCCAGGGGCGACAATGCGAGGCTTGTTGTCTCTGCGGCCCAGCCCGCACCATTGAAATCCATGTCTTTTACCTCTCTTGGCCTTGCCCCGTCGCTGGCCCACGCTGCCCAGGCCCATGGCCTGATGGCACCCACGGCCATCCAGACCCAGGCCATCCCGGCCATTCTGGACGGGCGTGATCTGCTGGGCTGCGCGCCTACCGGCTCGGGCAAGACGGCGGCCTATGTGCTGCCCTTGCTGCAGGCCTGGATGCTGAGCGATGCGGCAGCCCAAGCCGGCCGGCATGAGACGCAGGCTTTGATTTTGGTGCCCACGCGCGAGCTGGCCACCCAGGTGGCCGAGCTGGTTTACTTTGTCGGTCAGGCCCTGGGCCGCCGCCCCAAGGTGGCCGTGCTCACCGGCGGCGTGTCGATCAACCCCCAGCTGCTGGCCTTGCGCGGCGGTGTGGAGCTGGTGATTGCCACCCCCGGGCGCTTGCTCGATGTGGCGGCGCACAGCAAGCTGCGGCTGGACACCATCAGCACCTTGGTGCTGGATGAGGCCGACCGGTTGATGGACCTGGGCTTTGCCCAGGAGTTGCAAAGCGTGCTGGCCCTGGTGCCGCCCCGTGAGCAGCGCCAGACCCTGCTGCTGTCGGCCACCTTTGCGCCGGCCGTGCAGGCGCTGGTGCCGACCTTGCTGCGTGCCACGCACGAGAAGGTGGAGATCGCTTCGACCCACCTGCAAGACGCCACCATCGTGCAGCAGGCCTACTACCTGGATGCCGCCAAGCGCACGACCTGGCTGCGCGAGCTGGTGGGGCAGTACGCTGGCCAGCGCATGCTGGTGTTTGTGGCCAGCCGCTACAGCGCCGAGCATGTGGCCAACAAGCTGTATGACAAGGGTGTCAGCGCCACCGCCTTCCACGGCGACCTGAGCCAGGGCGCGCGCCAGCAGGTGCTGGAGGAGTTCCGCAGCAGCCAGTGGCAGGTGCTGGTCACCACCGATCTGGCCGCGCGCGGCATCCATGTCGAGTCGCTGCCCCTGGTCATCAACTACGACCTGCCTCGCTCGCCCACCGATTACACCCACCGCATTGGCCGCACCGGCCGGGCGGGCACCAGCGGCCTGGCCATCAGCCTGGTCACCCCCGCCAGCCTGGCGCACTGGAAGGTGATCGCCAAGCGCAATGCGCTGGAGATGGAGCTGCAGACGCCCGCGCAGTACCCGGTGACCGAGCCGGTGCCGGTGCAGGGCTCGCCCGACGAGTCGGGCAATGGCGGCATCAAGGGCAAGCGCATGAGCAAGAAAGACAAGCTGCGTGCAGCGGCCGCACAGGCCGCATCGCCGCAATCCCCCACCGAAGGAAATTCCGATGTCTGATGCCCAAGCCAGCCTCAAGCTGCAGGCGGCCCATGCCTGTTTTGGCGGCGCCCAGCGTTTTTACGAGCATTTCTCCAGCCAGATCGGCCTGGCGATGAAGTTCTCGGTGTTTCTGCCGCCCAAGGCGGTGGAAGGCGAGAAAGTGCCGGCGCTGCTGTACCTGGCGGGCCTCACCTGTACCGAAGAAACCTTTATGACCAAGGCCGGCGCCCAGCGCCTGGCGGCTTCGCTGAATGTGGCCCTGGTCACCTGCGACACCAGCCCGCGCGGCGCGGGTCTGCCCGGTGAATCCGAGAGCTGGGATTTTGGCGTGGGCGCCGGTTTTTACCTGGATGCCACGGCCAAGCCCTGGGCGCTGCACTGGCGCATGGAAAGCTACATTCTGGAAGACCTGCTGCCGCTGTTGGGCGCCAAGCTGCCGATCGATCTGCAGCGCCTGGGCATCTTTGGCCACAGCATGGGCGGCCATGGCGCGCTGACCCTGGCGCTGCGCCACCCGGGCCTGTTCAAGTCGGTATCGGCCTTTGCGCCAATTGCCAACCCCCTGAACTGCCCCTGGGGCCAAAAAGCCTTTGCCGGCTACCTGGGCGACAACCAGGCCGAATGGGCGCAGCACGATGCCACGGCCTTGATGGCCGCGCAAACGCAGCCGCCATACCCGGCCGGCATCCTTGTCGACCAGGGCCTGGCCGACAAGTTCTTGCTGGAAAAGCAGTTGTTGCCCGAGGCCTTTGAGGCCGCCTGCGCGCAAGTCGGCCAGCCGCTGACCTTGCGCCGCCATGGCGGCTATGACCATGGCTACTACTTCATCCAGAGCTTTATGGATGAGCACCTGCGCTTTCACGCGGGCCAACTCTAAGCAACGCTAAGCGCTCGCCGCATTGCGCGCCTGGCTGGTACAGGCGCTCAGGTGCTGCGCGGCGCGCCCACCTCGTAGACGCGGAGGTTGCGGTCGCCCATCTCCAGCGCAGGCCAGGCGGCGCGCCAGGCTTGGATGTGGCTGGAGGCGAAATGCGCATCCAGCGCGGCCTGGTCGCTCCAGAGTTCTTTGACGTGGATCAGCCCGGGCACCAGCACATCCTGGGCGTAGCCATATTCCAGGCAACCGGCTTCGGCGCGTGAGGCTTCTACCATCGCCCGCATGGCGGGCAGGGCCCGCTCCAGGTTGGCGGCGGGCAGGCGGACGGTTCCGACGATCAACAGCATGGGGTTTCCTCTCAAAGGCTTGTGACAAAACCGGGGGTCAGCGCATCCAGCCCGGCACACGGGTTTCCAGCAGCTCGGGCACCATGTCGGCGCTGGTCCACAGCACTGCCAGTTGTTCCCACTGCGCGGCCCAGCGCTGGGCATCGTCGCGGCCCATGCCGATGACCAGGTAGCCGGGTTCGGCCGGCCAGCCGTTGGCCGGGTGCTGGGCCACTGCGGGCAGCGCCGCCATGCCTGCAGCGCCCAGCGCGCGGCCGAGTTGGGCGTGGCGCTCGATGTTCTCGTCCTTGTCCAGCAGCTCGCCCATGGGGTTGAAAGCGGTGATGAAGCAGCTGCAATCGGTTTGGTGCTGCTGGTAGAGGGCGCTGAGCGCCGTTTGGGCTTGGCCCACCTGCAGAAGAAAGGGGGCCTGGTGCAGCACGTGGTACTGCGTTTCTTCAAAGGCCTTGCGCAATTCGGGCGAGAGGGTGGTCATAAAGGGGGATGCGCCCGTGTTGTAAATCATTCACTGGCGGTATAGAAGGCGGTGAAATCAAGATGCCTCGCCCATGGGCTGGCACCCGGGCAGCCATGGTAGCGGCTTGCGGACGTCCGACTAGTCCGGCAGAGTTTTCCCCATAAGCGACACGAAATTCGTGTGATCGGAGACAATACGCGATTCGCCTGCACGCTGACGCTTGTAAAAATCAAGTCAAGTGCTCTTACTTTGTCTTTCTCTTTGGTCGAGACACATGAAAAAACGTTCTTTCGTTGCCACCCTGGCGCTGACGGCCCTGCTCACCGCTTGCGGTAAGAATGAGGCGCCCAAGCCTGCGGCAGAAGCGCCCGCACCGGCACCCGTAGCGGCTGCAGTTACCAAGCTGGTGGTGGGTCTGGACGACAACTTCCCGCCTATGGGTTTCCGTGACGAGAAGAACGAGATCGTGGGCTTTGACATCGACATGGCCCGCGAAGCGGCCAAACGCGCCGGTATCGAAGTCGAATTCAAGCCCATCGACTGGAACGCCAAGGAAGCCGAGCTGCTGGGCAAGCGCGTGGATGCGCTGTGGAACGGCCTGACCATTTTGGAAGAGCGCAAGGAAAAGATCCTCTTCACCGACCCCTACATGGTCAACAAGCAGATCATCATCGTGAAGGCTGGCTCGCCCATCAAGGCCAAGGCCGACATGGCAGGCAAGATCGTTGGTGCGCAAGAAGGCTCCAGTGCCGTGACCGCGATGCAAAAGGACAAGGAGCTGTCCGCCCAGTTCAAGGAAACCAAGCTGTTTGGCGACAACATTGCTGCGCTGATGGATGTGGAAGCAGGCCGTCTGGATGTCGTGGTGGTGGACGAGGTGGTGGGCCGTTACCTGGTCTCCAAGAAGCCTGACAACTACGTTGTGCTGGCCGAAGACTTTGGCACCGAAGACTACGGCGTGGGCTTCCGAAAGGACGACGAAGCCACGCGTAACAAGATCAACGACGTGCTGGCCGACATGAAGAAGGACGGCAAGGCCGAAGAAATCGCCAAGAAGTGGTTTGGCGCCGACGTGATCAAGCACTGATCACTGCCTAAGCATGCACCGGGCCCGCACAGCGTGCCGGTCTTGTGCTTTTGGGCGAGGCCCATGGCTGCCGCAGCGCGGGGCGCTGCCCGGCGGCCAGAACGGATTTTTATGACAGGAGTGCCAGGCTTGGATCGTCAACAGGCGCCAAGCGCACTCGTGCCTGTGGCCAGCGGCCTCCTGCGCTGCCGCCACCCTGAAGGCCATTGATGGACTATGTAATTTCCCTGCTGGGGCCGCTGTCCAACGGCGCCCTGGTGACTCTCAAGCTGTTTGTCATCACCCTGGTGCTGTCGGTGCCACTGGGTCTGGCTTTGGCGCTGGCGCGCCTGTCGCGCTTTAAGGCGCTGTCGCGCTTTGTCGAGGCCTACATCTGGCTGATGCGCGGCACGCCGCTGATGCTGCAGCTGCTGTTTATCTATTTCGCGCTGCCCTTTGTGCCGGTGATTGGCGTGCGCCTGCCCGATTTCCCATCGGCTGTCGTGGCGTTTGCGTTGAACTACGCGGCCTATTTTGCGGAGATCTTCCGCGCCGGTATCCAGAGCGTGGACCGGGGCCAGTACGAGGGCGCCAAGGTGCTGGGCCTGTCCTACAGCCAGACCATGCGCCGCATTGTGCTGCCCCAGATGGTGCGCACCATCTTGCCGCCGGTCAGCAACGAGACCATCACCCTGGTGAAGGACACCTCGCTGATCTATGTGCTGGCGCTCAATGACCTGCTGCGCGCCGCGCGCGGTATTGTGCAGCGCGACTTCACGACCACGCCCTTTGTGGTCGCGGCGGCCTTTTACTTGCTGATGACTCTGGTGCTGACCTGGGGCTTCAACCGCCTGGAAAAGCGCTATGCCAAATATGACGCCTGATTGGCTGGGGTGGATGGATGTGCGGGGAGTGGCCACGGCGAACGGGGCAGGAGAATGGCAATGACTGGCAATGACATGGGCACCCCGGTGATGGTGCAGGCGCGTGATATCTGCAAGGCCTTCAATGGCACCGAGGTGCTCAAGAAGGTGTCGCTTGATATCCACAAGGGCGAGGTGATGGCGGTGATCGGACCTTCCGGCTCCGGCAAGAGCACGTTCCTGCGCTGCTTGAACCACCTCGAAGTGATTGATGCGGGATCGGTGGTGGTCGAGGGCCAGACCTTGGTCAGCACCAATGCGCAGGGCCAGGCCCAGTACGCGCCCGAAGCCCAGATGCGCGCCATTCTGCGCCGCATGGGCATGGTGTTTCAGGGATTCAACCTGTTCCCGCACCTGTCGGTGATCGAGAACATCACCGAGGCACCGATGGTCGTCAAAGGCCTCACGCGGGACCAGGTCATGCCCAAGGCCCAGGAGTTGCTGCGCAAGGTGGGGCTGCAGGAGAAGGCCGATGCCTATCCGGCGCGTCTGTCGGGCGGGCAAAAGCAGCGCGTGGCCATTGCGCGCGCGCTGGCGATGGAGCCGGACATCATGCTGTTCGACGAGCCCACCTCCGCGCTGGACCCCGAGCTGACCGGCGAGGTGCTGCGCACCATGCGCGAATTGGCCGAAGAGCATATGACCATGTTGGTGGTGACCCACGAAATGGGCTTTGCCCGCGAGGTGGCCAATACTGTGGTTTTTATGGACCAGGGTTCCTTGATCGAAGCCAAGCCGGCCCGCGCTTTCTTTGAAGATTGCAGCCATGCCCGCATTCGTTCCTTTTTGGACAATATGCTCTAATCACGGGCGCTTTCACGTTTGTTGACGCTGGCGCCGAAGGGGGCTGGCGCTGCCCGTGCGATGCTGGATCGTTGTCTTTTCGCTGCCGATAGAAAATAGCCTATGGGGCTGCGGGGCTTCATTGGTCTGGGTTACGATCTGGCGATATAAATACATTCATGAATGTTTGTTACAGGCGGTAAGCGTCACGGCTTACGCTGCGACAACTGACTACAGAGAGGGGCATGGCCCCTCTCTTATGATGACGATGCCGGATGTTCCCGGCTTTTCTATGCAATCCAACGCTCAACCTCCACTTGTCGAACTGCGCAATGTCACCTTCGGCTATGGCGACCGCTTGATCCTGCGCGATGTGTCCTTGCACATTCCGCGTGGCAAAGTGACGGCGTTGATGGGCGCATCCGGCGGTGGCAAGACCACGGTGCTGCGGCTCATCGGCGGCCAGGCCAAGGCCCAGTCGGGCCAGGTGCTGCTGGGCGGCCAGGATGTGGGTGCGATGAGCCAGGCGCAGCTGTATGCGGCCCGGCGCCGCATGGGCATGCTGTTCCAGTTTGGCGCGCTGTTTACCGACATGTCGGTGTTCGAGAACGTGGCCTTTCCGCTGCGCGAGCACACCGATATGTCCGAGGGCCTGGTGCGCGACATCGTGCTGATGAAGCTGCAGGCCGTGGGCCTGCGCGGCGCGCGCGATTTGCTGCCTTCGCAAATCTCCGGCGGCATGGCCCGGCGTGTGGCGCTGGCCCGTGCGATGGCACTCGATCCCGAATTCATCATGTACGACGAGCCCTTTGCCGGGCTGGACCCGATTTCGCTGGGCACCTCGGCACAGCTGATCCGCGAGCTGAACGACGCGCTGGGCCTCACCAGCATCATCGTCTCGCACGATCTGGAAGAGACCTTCAAGCTGGCCGACCAGGTGATCATCCTGGGCCCCGGCGTGGTGGCTGCGCAGGGCACGCCCGATGAGGTGCGCGCCAGCCAAGATCCGCTGGTGCACCAGTTTGTCCACGCACTGCCCCAAGGGCCGGTGCCCTTTCATGTGCAAGGGCCCAGCATCGATGAAGACTTTGGCATCGCTGCCTCGAAAGGAGACCGCTGATGCGTTGGTGGCATCCTGCTGATATTGGTTTTGCACTGCGCAGCAAGGCCGTGGCTGTAGGCCAGGCCACGCGTTTGCTGCTGCGCCTGCTGCTGGGCCTGGGCTATGTGCTGCGGCGCCCCGCCTTGTTGCGTGACCAGATCCATTTCTTGGGCAATTACTCGCTGGCCATCATTGGCGTGTCGGGCCTGTTTGTCGGCTTTGTGCTGGGGCTGCAGGGCTATTACATTCTGCAGCGCTACGGCTCGGCCGAGGCCGTGGGCATGATGGTGGCGCTGACCTTGCTGCGCGAGCTGGGCCCGGTCGTCACGGCGCTGCTGTTTGCCGGGCGCGCTGGCACGGCCTTGACCGCCGAGATCGGTTTGATGAAGGCGGGCGAGCAGCTCTCGGCCATGGAGATGATGGCCGTCGACCCGGTCGAGCGCATTCTGGCGCCGCGCTTTTGGGCTGGCTTGATTGCGATGCCGCTGCTGGCTGCCGTGTTCAGTGCCGTCGGCATCATGGGCGGCTGGATTGTGGGTGTGCTGATGCTGGGCATCGACGGCGGTGCCTTCTGGGGCCAGATGCAAAGCGGTGTCGATGTATTCAAGGATCTGGGCAACGGCGTGATCAAGAGCATCGTGTTTGGCATCACCGTGACCTTTGTCGCCTTGCTGCAAGGCTTTGTGGCCAAGCCCACGCCAGAAGGTGTCTCGCGCGCCACCACGCGCACCGTGGTCATGGCCTCCTTGTCGGTGCTGGCGCTGGACTTCATGCTCACCGCGATGATGTTCAGCATCTGACGCCTACTCTATAGATACAGAAAAGAGAAACGGATACGCATATGCAGCCCTCCAAAACCGATATCTGGGTTGGCCTGTTTGTCATGCTGGGCGCTGCGGCGCTGGTGTTCCTGGCGCTGCGCGCGGGCAACTTGCTGACCTTGGATTTCAACAAAGGCTATGAAGTGACCGCCCGCTTTGACAACATTGGCGGCTTGAAGCCCCAGGCTGCGGTGCGCAGCGCGGGCGTCAAGGTAGGCCGTGTCAAGAGCATCAGCTTCAATGACCAGACCTTCCAGGCCGATGTCCATGTCGAGCTGACGAATGGCTATGCCTTCCCCAAGGACAGCTCCTTCAAGATCCTGACCAGTGGCCTGCTGGGCGACCAGTACGTGGGCGTCGAGGCCGGTTTCGATGAAAAGCCTTTGGCAAGCGGTGACACCGTCACCAATACACAATCGGCCATCGTGCTGGAGAATCTGATCGGCCAGTTCCTGTATGGCAAGGCCTCAGAGAGCTCGGCACCGAAAGCCGCCGAATAACACAAGCTAAAAACGAGAACGATGATGCGTTATCCAACCAACAAGCAACGCGCACGCACCTGGATGCTGGCGTCTTCCCTGGGTCTGGCCGCTGCGCTGACCGGCTGCGCCAGCGGCCCTGGCGCCAATCCCCGCGATCCGCTGGAGCCCTACAACCGGGCCATGTTCAGCTTCAACGATGCCGTTGACACGGCGGTGCTGGAGCCCGTGGCCACCGGCTACCGCGATGTGACGCCGACCGTGGTGCGCACTGCCGTGACCAATTTCTTCGCCAATCTGGGCGATCTGTGGTCGGTGGTGAACAACGCGCTGCAGCTCAAGGGTGAGGGCACCTACAACAGCGTGGTGCGCTTTACCACCAACACCGTGTTCGGTCTGGGCGGTTTGATCGACGTGGCCAGTGAGATGGACATCGAGCGCCACAAGCAGGACTTTGGCCTGACCTTGGCGCGCTATGGTGTGCCTGCAGGCGCCTACATCGTCTGGCCGCTGCTGGGCCCCTCGACCATCCGCGACTCGGCGGGCATGGTGGTGGACTGGCAGGGCAACGTGGTCAGCTCCATCAACGATGTGCCGGTGCGCAACTCGCTCACCGGTCTGCGCATCGTCAACACCCGCGCCAATCTGTTGAGCACCACCTCGCTGGTGCAATCTGCGGCGCTGGACAAGTACAGCTTCACGCGCGATGCCTATTTGCAGCTGCGCCAGAATGCCACCCAAGCGGGCGACGACGAAGACGAGACCCAGTGGATGAACGAGTCGGCCGCCGACCCCGCGCCTCAGGGCGGCGTCAAATAAGCCAAATTTATAAAAACTTACAAGAAATCTGGTGGTGCATGCAACTGCGCGCCCACCTCAGCCTCTAAAAAACGTTCGGGTCTGGGTTGCAGACGCGGGCTACAAAGGAACCAATATGATCAATCGTCGCGCATGGGTACAGTACTCCGCTGCATGGGCTGTGGTGGCCGGCCTGGCATCTGCTCCATTGATGGCCAGCGCTGCAGACATGGCGCCGGACGCCATGATCAAGCAGCTCTCGGACGAAGTGCTGAGCACCTTGAAGACCGACCAGTCCATCCGCGGTGGTGATGTCT
This sequence comes from Comamonas sp. BIGb0152, assembly GCF_024809975.1. Classification (GTDB taxonomy): domain Bacteria; phylum Pseudomonadota; class Gammaproteobacteria; order Burkholderiales; family Burkholderiaceae_C; genus Comamonas. The sequence goes on along the minus strand of NZ_JANUDY010000001.1, from coordinate 586,068 downwards.
CCAAGATCACGTCTTATGTGGACAGCGTGGTCATGCCCAATGTGGATTTTCGCCGCATGATGGCCTCGGCCGTGGGCCCCAAGTGGCGTACTGCCACCGCCTCCCAGCAGCAGCAACTGCAAGATGAGTTCAAGAAGCTGATGGTCAACACCTACGCCGGGGCGCTGCACCAGGTGAGCAACCAGACCATCAGCGTCAAGCCGGTGCGCATGCAGCCTGCGGACAAAGAGGTGGTGGTGCGCTCTGAGATTCTGGGCCGTGGCGACCCGATCCAGCTGGACTACCGCCTGGTCAAGACCCCCGGCCAGGGCATGGGCTGGAAGATCTACAACCTGAATGTGATGGGCATCTGGATGGTGGAAACCTACCGCAACCAGTTCCAGGAAGAGCTCAACAAGCCCGGTGGTAGCCCCCAGACCTTGATCGATTCGATCGCTGCCCGCAACAAGGCCAACGCAGGCAAGTAAGCCATGGCCGTGCTCAGCCTGCCCTCGACCCTGACCCATGACCAGGCCCAGGCCTGCCTGCAGCAGTTGCAGGCTGCCATGGCGCAACTGCCCGCGGGCGCCGATGTGCATATCGACGCCAGTGCACTGGCCGTGTTTGATTCGTCGGCACTGGCCGTGCTGCTGGGCAGCCGCCGCGCGGCATTGGCGGCGAGCCGGCCCTTTCAGATGAGCGGATTGTCTGCACCCGTGCTCTCGCTGGCGCGCCTTTATGGCGTCGATGGCCTGATCGAGACCGCCGGCTGAGGCCTGAATCCCCAGGACAGCGCCATCCGGCCGCTGCGCCTACAATGGCCGACTCATGTCCGCCATCGCATTCCAATCCGTCTCCAAGGTCTACCAGACCGCCAAGGGTCCCTTCCAGGCACTGAACAACGTCAGCCTCGATATCGAGGAAGGGGAGTTCTTTGGCCTGCTTGGGCCCAATGGCGCGGGCAAGACTTCTTTGATCAGCATTCTGGCCGGCCTGGCCCGCGCCAGCAGTGGTTCGGTCAAGGTGCTGGGCAGCGATGTGCGCGAGGACTATGCCAACGCGCGCCGCAAGCTCGGCATCGTGCCGCAAGAGCTGGTGTTTGACCCCTTCTTCAATGTGCGCGAGTCGCTGCGCATCCAATCCGGCTACTTCGGTGTCAAGAACAACGATGCCTGGATCGATGAGCTGCTCGAAAGCCTGGGCCTGGCCGACAAGGCCAGCGCCAATATGCGCCAGCTCAGCGGTGGCATGAAGCGCCGCGTGTTGGTCGCCCAGGCGCTGGTGCACAAGCCGCCCATCATCGTGCTCGATGAGCCCACGGCTGGCGTCGACGTGGAACTGCGCCAGACCTTGTGGCAGTTCGTCAGCAAGCTCAACAAGCAGGGCCACACGGTGCTGCTCACCACCCATTACCTGGAAGAAGCCGAGGCGCTGTGCAACCGCATTGCAATGCTGCGCTCGGGCCATGTGGTGGCGCTGTCGACCATGGCCGAGTTGCTGCAGGGCAGCTCGTCGAATGTGCTGCAGTTCAAGACCGATGGCTTGCTGCCCGCTGATCTGGCGGCGCAGGCCCGTATTACCGGCCGCATTGTGCAACTGCCGGCCAGCAGTGCTGCGGATGTGGAACGTATCTTGGGCCAGCTGCGCACCGCCGCTGTGGTGGTGGAAGACCTGGAGATCCGCCGCGCGGATCTGGAAGATGTGTTTTTGCAAGTGATGGCGCGCGATGCCGTGGTGGACCATGCCACGACGCAACTGGGCGCGGGAGTGGCACGATGAACGGCTGGCAAACCCTGTTTTACAAAGAAGTGCTGCGGTTTTGGAAGGTGAGCTTCCAGACCGTGGCGGCGCCGGTGCTGACCGCTGTGCTCTACCTGCTGATCTTTGGCCATGTGCTGCAAGGCCGGGTGGCGGTGTTTGACAATGTCAGCTACACCGCGTTTCTGGTGCCGGGCCTGGTGATGATGAGCCTGCTGCAAAACGCCTTTGCCAACAGCTCGTCGAGCCTGGTGCAAAGCAAGATCATGGGCAGCCTGGTGTTTGTGCTGCTGACGCCGCTGTCGCACTGGGGCTGGTTCTTTGCCTTTGTCGGCGCCTCCATCGTGCGCGGTCTGGCTGTGGGCCTGGGGGTCTATGTGATCACCCTGTTCTTTGCGCCACCGCATTTTGCGTCCCTGCCCTGGGTGCTGATGTTTGCCGTGCTCGGCGCCGGCCTGATGGGCACCCTGGGCCTGCTGGCTGGCCTGTGGGCCGACAAGTTTGACCAGATGGCCGCGTTCCAGAATTTTGTGATCGTGCCCATGACCTTTCTGTCGGGTGTGTTCTATTCGATCCAGTCGCTGCCCCCGTTTTGGCAAAAGGTCAGCCACCTGAACCCCTTCTTCTACATGATCGACGGCTTCCGCTACGGCTTTTTTGGCCAGAGCGATACCTCGCCCTGGCTCAGTCTGGGCATTGTGGCCGTGGCCTGGCTGCTGGTGAGTGCGCTGGCCGTGCAGCTGCTGCGCACCGGCTACAAGATCCGCAATTGATGAACACCTGCTGCTGCCGTGTTGCAGCAGCCGCCCGGCCAGAGGCGCGCCCCACGCAGCCGCTGGCCGGTCTTTCGAATCGACTAAGTGAGAGCGTGCAATGACTGCTGAGGACCTCAAAGACATCATCGCGGCCAGCCTGGCCTGTGAGCATATTGCGCTGGAAGGTGATGGCCGCCACTGGTTTGCCACCATTGTTTCGCCCGCTTTTGAAGGCAAACGCCTGATCCAACGCCACCAGCTGGTCTATGCCACCTTGGGCCAGAAGATGCACACCGACGAGGTGCATGCGCTGTCGATGAAGACGCACACCCCCGCCGAGTGGGCTGCGCTGCAGGCCTGATTATTCTTGTTTCAACCCTGGCTGGCCCCGCCCCATCCGCGAAGGATGCGCAGGCTGCCGCTGGCGAAAGCGCCCAATGGACAACACCACCATGATCACCTTGGCCCTCTCCAAAGGCCGTATTTTTGATGAAACCCTGCCGCTGCTGGCAGCCGCAGGCATCGAGGTGCTGGAAGACCCCGAGAAATCGCGCAAGCTGATTTTTGCCACCACCCAGCCCGATGTGCAGGTGGTCTTGGTGCGTGCCTCCGATGTGCCCACCTATGTGCAGTACGGCGGTGCAGACCTGGGCGTGACCGGCAAGGACACCTTGCTCGAACACGGTGGCGAGGGCCTGTTCCAGCCGCTGGATCTGCAGATTGCCAAGTGCCGCGTGAGCGTGGCGGTGCGCAATGATTTTGACTATGCCCAAGCCGTCAAGCGCGGCGCACGCCTGCGGGTGGCCACCAAGTACCCGCTGATTGCGCGTGAGTTCTTCGCACGCAAGGGGGTGCACGTGGACCTGATCAAGCTCTACGGCAGCATGGAGCTGGCGCCCTTGACGGGCCTGGCCGATGCCATCGTCGACCTGGTGAGCACCGGCAACACCTTGCGCGCCAACCACCTGCAGGAAGTCGAGCACATCATCGACATCAGCTCGCACCTGGTGGTCAACCAGGCAGCGCTCAAGCTCAAGCAAAAGCGCCTGCGCCATATCATTGATGTGTTTGCCGCGGGTGTAGCCCAAACCGCCCCGGTTTAAGCGCCCCCTCTCAGGCTGGCACTTGCCTGTTTGAAAAGTGTCTGAGTCAGAAGGTAACCACTATGGAATTCGTCGCCGCTCCCGCCCGTCTGTCAACCACCGATGCCCAGTTTGAGCATGATTTTGCTCAGCGCCTGCATTGGTCGGCAGACACGGATGCGGCCATTGAGCAGCGGGTGGCCGATATCCTGGCAGACGTGCAGCAACGCGGCGACGCTGCGGTGCTGGACTACACGGCGCGCTTTGATGGCCTGCAGGTCAGCAGCATGGATGTGCTGGAGCTGCGCAAGGAAGAGCTCAAAGCCGCCTTTGAGGGCCTGCCCGCCGAGCAGCGCGAAGCCCTTGAATCCGCCGCGCGCCGGGTGCGCTCGTACCATGAGGCCCAGAAAAAGGCCAATGGCGAGAGCTGGAGCTACCGCGACGAAGACGGCACCTTGCTGGGCCAGAAAGTCACGCCGCTGGACCGCGTCGGCATCTATGTGCCCGGTGGCAAGGCCGCCTACCCCAGCAGCGTGCTGATGAACGCCATCCCCGCCCATGTGGCCGGTGTGGAAGACATCATCATGGTGGTGCCCACGCCCCAGGGCGTGAAGAACCCGCTGGTGCTGGCTGCCGCCTATGTGGCCGGCGTGCACCGTGCCTTTACCATTGGCGGCGCCCAGGCGGTGGCCGCCTTGGCCTATGGCACGGCCACCATCCCCAAGGTGGACAAGATCACCGGCCCAGGCAACGCCTATGTGGCCAGTGCCAAAAAGCGCGTGTTTGGCTTGGTGGGCATCGACATGATTGCCGGCCCCAGCGAAATCCTGGTGCTGGCCGATGGCACGACGCCACCGGACTGGGTGGCCATGGACCTGTTCTCGCAGGCCGAGCACGATGAGCTGGCGCAGTCGATTCTGCTCTGCCCGGATGCCGCTTACCTGGATGCCGTGCAGCGCGAGATTGACCGCCTGCTGCCCGAGATGCCACGCAAGGCCATCATCGCCAAGAGCCTGTCCGACCGGGGCGCGCTGATTTTGACGCGCAACATGGAAGAGGCCTGTACGCTGAGCAACCGCATCGCGCCCGAACACTTGGAGGTTTCCGCCCGCGATCCGCACCAATGGGAGCCCTTGCTCAAGCATGCCGGCGCGATCTTCCTGGGTGCCTACACCAGCGAGAGCCTGGGCGACTACTGCGCAGGCCCCAACCATGTGCTGCCCACCAGCGGCACGGCCCGTTTCTCGTCACCGCTGGGGGTCTACGATTTCCAAAAGCGCTCCAGCCTGATCGAGGTGAGCGAGGCCGGTGCCCAGGTGCTGGGCAAGACCGCTGCGGTGTTGGCCTACGGCGAAGGCCTGCAGGGCCACGCGCGGGCGGCCGAGATGCGCATCAAGCGCTAAGCATCGCTCGCCTGCTGCCCCCAGCCAAAACGGCAGGGGCAGAGCAAGCAAAGCGGTGATCAACGGCGTTCGCAGGCTGCAGGCACATAGGCGCGCCATTGAACCACCAGGTCCGCACGGCTCTGGCCTCGGGGCCAGGGAATGGCCCATTCGCCTTCATGCATGTGCATGCCTTGCAGCCCATCAAGCACCGGATAGGGCCCAGTTGGGGCATCCCGGTCCGCATCCTCTTCAGCCTGCCAGATCCGCAGTGCGCCACGGCTTTGCAGCCGCTCGGCCGTGGCCCAGGGTGAATAGCGTGGGTCGCCCGGGATCAATACCGACGGCTGGCTTTGGGCGCCAATCGCCACCAAGCCGCCCGTCCAGGCATCGCTGGCCACGGTATCCAGCGGGCAGCTGGACAGCGTGTTCCAGGTGGCCTCGGCCTGCTGCGCCAACGCGGCGGAGGGCCAATCGCTGCGCACCGGGCTTTTGCGAAAGTCCGAGATCTTCCACAGGTAGAGGCCGCAGAGCAGCGAGATGAGAACCAACCACACAACAATGCCGCGCAGCAGATAACGGCGCATGGGGCCTAGCCAGGCGCTGGGGATCAGCGCGGCAGCCAGCACGCCGCTGAAAGGCCACATCGGCACACCCCACATATCACGCAGGCGCAGGCCCAGCGCCATGCCCAGCGCGGCCAGCAGCAAACCGGGTGCAAGGGCGATCAGGCAAAGGTAGGCGGGCTGCGTGCTATGCCATTGCCAGGGGGCGGTGGTAGCAGGCCGCAGCTTGGACCAGCGCAGCCGAACATAGGCAAACAGCAGCACCAGCAGCAGCGGCAGGTGGTTGAGCAGCTGGGTCAGCAAAAAGCCCAGCGCGCCGGCGCGGGGCGATTCGCCCGAGGTGCTGGAGCGGTACTTGGCATAGGAGAAAGGCAGCCAGTCGTGGTGCTGCAGCCAAAGCAGATGCGGCGCAAACACCAGGGCCATGACGGCCAGCGCCAGCCAGGGCCCGGGGCGGCGCAGCAGGCTGCGTGCTGGGCTCAACACGGTAAACAGCCCCAGGCACAGCAGCAGCAGGCCGATCGAGTATTTGCTCAGCAGGCCCAGGCCTGCCATCAGGCCGAGCATCAGCCACTGCCAGCGCTTGTCGTCCTGCCAGGCGGCCAGGTAGAAGTAGCAGATACCCGCCCAAAACGGCATCTGCGCGATGTTGTGGTTGAACTCCAGCGCGGGCCGGGTGTAAAAGACCACGCCCATGGTCAGCACGGTGCCGATAAAGGCCCGCTCGCGCCCTACCAGGCGGCAGGCCGTCAGCCACACCAGCCACAAGGTGAGCGCCACGCACAGCTGGCTCAGTGCAAAGGGGCCCCAGCGGCCCAGCGCCAAAAAGGACACATGCAGCGCAATCGGCGGCAGCGGTGGGTGCTTGTAATAGCCCCATTGCCACTCACGGCCCCAGCCCAGGCTCTCGACCACATCCAGCGGAAAGCTGGGGGCCAGCAGCGGCGGGAAAAGGGTCCAGGCCAGCGCATACAGGCAGGCGAGGGCCAGCATGAGGCGCAGCGTTTTCTGGTGGCCGGGTGGTGGGAGAAGGAGAGAGGCGGCAGGGTACATGCAACAAAGCGAGGTGGGGAGCCTCGCAACGCTGGGGCGGGGTTGCAGGCCATGTAAAGCTGGCTAGTGTAGCTGCAGGCTTGCGGCTCCATCTAGCGCTGGCGGCGTGCCGGGCTGGGGTTTTGGTTACTGAAAATGTCAGTCGCTGTGGGCAGGCGCGAGCAGATCGGCCAGGTTGCGCAGTGCTGGCGCACAGGCTTCGTGCAGTTGCATATCCAGCACGGCGCCATCGCGCATCTGTCCCAGGTTGATGGCTGCCACCGGCAGGCCCGCTTGCTTGGCGGCATGGACAAAGCGCAGGCCCGAATAGACCATCAAGGAGCTGCCCACCACCAGCAGCGCGCCACTGGCGGCCAGCCCATCCAGCGCCTCCTGGCGGCGTGCAGGCGGCACGTTTTCGCCATAAAAGACCACATCGGGTTTGAGAATACCGCCGCACACCGGGCAGGCCGGTACCTGGAAAGCCGCAAAGTCCACACCGGCCAGGTCCGCATCGCCGTCGGGTGCGGCTTGCGCGCTCAGGTGCTGCCAACCGGGGTTGGCTGCCAACAGCTGGTGCTGGAAATCGGCACGCGCCAGGCGATGCTTGCAGGCCATGCACACCACCTGGTCCAGCCGGCCATGCAAATCCACCACCCGGCGGCTGCCAGCGCGCTGGTGCAGGCCGTCAACATTCTGAGTGATGAGGGTCTGGACAAAGCCCGCCTGCTCCAGCTGGGCCAAGGCATGGTGCGCCGCATTGGGCTGCGCTTGCGAGAACACCGGCCAGCCCACCAGGCTGCGCGCCCAGTAGCGCTGGCGTGTGGCCGGATCGTCCGCCATGAAGTCCTGAAAGCGCACGGGGGCGGGGCGCTTCCAGGCGCCTTGTGCATCGCGGTAGTCCGGAATGCCGCTGCCGGTGCTCACGCCCGCGCCCGTCAGCACGGTCCAGGGGCGGTGCTGTGCCAGCAAAGTGGTCAGGGCTGCCAGATCAGCAGTGGCGGCAGTGGCGGCGGGGGTTTGCGGGAGCGCATCAGTAAGAAGTGGCATGGCGTAGGGGCTTGGCTGCCTGGGATGATAGTGGCAGCGGCAACCCACTGCTGCAGTCTGGATTGACGACACGAAATTCGTGCAACACGAATTTTGTGTAATATGCCTTCCATGAAAAATCTCACCATTACCGTGGAAGACAGCGTGCTGGAATGGGCACGGGTTGAGGCTGCACGGCGCGGCACCAGCGTCTCGCGCATGGTAGGGGATTTTATGGCCGAGCTCCAGCAGCGCGAGGATGCCTACGAAAGGGCTTACCTGGCCTGGCGCACCGATGAGCGCAGCTGGCAAGGCGGCGCTGCCTCCCCGGTGCCGCAGAGCGGCCGTGGTGTGGAGCGCCAGATCGGCGGCCAACGCAAAACAGGCCAGGAGGGCGCATGAACACCGTGTTTGTCGATACCTCGGTACTGGTAGCTGCAGAAAACATCTCGGATGCCGCGCTGTACCAGGCCACCTTGGGCTGGCTCGATGTGCTGTGGAGCACCCGCAGTGGCCGCACTGGCAACCAGGCGCTGAGCGAGTTTTATGACCAGGTCACCACGGCGGCAACCCCCATGCCTCAAGGTGATGCGCGCGCCGCCATCCGCCGCTACCAAAGCTGGAGCCCCTGGAAAACCGATGCCGCCACCTTGGAGACCGCTTGGGCCATCCAGGCGCGCCATGCGCTGGACTTTGGCGACTGCCTGGCGGTGGCCTGCGCCCAGCACAGTGGCTGCCACCAGATGCTGAGCCTCTACCTGCCCCATGGCGCTGAGTTTGGCGGCGTGACCATCGTGCACCCGCTGCAACAGGCCGCCGCCGCGCCCTCCAAGGCTTGAATATTCCAGCTGTGAAAGAGTGATGTGATGACCTCTCAAGACAACGCCCTGCAAGCGCTGCAACGCATTCGCGCCGATGTGCGCGCCATGCATGCCTACCATGTGCAGGATTCCAAGGGTCTGCTCAAGATGGACACCATGGAGAACCCCCACCGCCTGCCCGCTGCGCTGCAGCAAAAGCTGGGCGAGCGGCTGGGCGCATTAGAGATCAATCGCTACCCCGGTGAGCGCCTGGAAGCGCTCAAGAAGATGCTGGCCGACTACGTGGCTGCGCCCGCCGGCTCGGCCGTGCTGCTGGGCAATGGCTCGGACGAAATCATCACCTTGCTGGCGCTGGCTACGGCCCAGCCCCATGCCGAAGGCCGCGCCAAGATGCTGGCGCCCATGCCGGGCTTTGTGATGTATCCCATGTCGGCCCAGCTGCAAGGCCTGGACTTTGTCGGCGTCAACCTGACGGCGGATTTTGACCTGGATGTGCCGGCGATGCAGGCCGCGATTGCTGCGCACAAGCCGGCCATCACCTATATCGCCTACCCCAACAACCCCACGGCCACCTTGTGGGACGAGGACAAGGTGCAGGCCGTCATTGATGCCGTGGCCCAGATCGGCGGCCTGGTGGTGATGGACGAGGCCTACCAGCCCTTTGCCAGCCGCAGCTGGATGGACCCGATGCGTGCCGACCCTGCGCGCAATGCCCATGTGCTGCTGATGCGTACCTTGTCCAAGTTCGGCCTAGCCGGTGTGCGGCTGGGCTACCTGGTGGGGCCAGCGGCCATCGTCAACGAGATCGACAAGGTGCGCCCGCCCTACAACATCAGCGTGCTCAACTGCGAAACCGCCATTTTTGCGCTGGAGCACGAGGCGCTGTATGCCGAGCAGGCCCGCGCCATCCGGGCAGAGCGCCAGCCGCTGATCGATGCGCTGCAAGCGCTGGGCGGCGTGCACAAGGTCTGGCCTTCTGAGGCCAATATGGTGCTGCTGCGCGTGGCCGATGCCGGCAAGACGCAGGCGGCGATGAAGGCGCGTGGCGTGCTGGTCAAGAACGTATCGGCCATGCACCCGCTGCTGGCCCAATGCCTGCGGCTGACCGTGGGCACCCGCGAAGAAAATGCCCAGATGCTGGCTGCGCTCAAGGAGTCTCTATGAATAATTTGGTCCCCACCCCATCGACCGCCTCGCCGCTGCACCGCACGGCCGAGGTTGCCCGCAACACCGCCGAGACCCGCATCCAGGTGCGCATCGATCTGGACGGCACGGGCCAGGCCCGGCTCAACTCCGGCATCGGCTTTCTGGACCACATGCTTGACCAGATCGCGCGCCACGGGCTGATTGACCTGGACATCGAATGCGCAGGCGACCTGCACATCGACGGCCACCACACCGTCGAAGACATCGGCATCACCTTGGGCCAGGCTTTTGCGATCGCCATTGGCGACAAAAAAGGCATCCGCCGCTACGGCCACGCCTATGTGCCGCTCGATGAGGCGCTGAGCCGCGTGGTGATTGATTTCTCCGGCCGCCCCGGCCTGCACATGGATGTGAAGTTCACGTCCGGCAGCATCGGTCAGCTCGATACGCAGCTGGTGTATGAGTTCTTCCAGGGCTTTGTGAACCATGCGGGCGTGACCCTGCATATCGACAACCTCAAGGGCTTCAATGCCCACCACCAGTGCGAGACCATCTTCAAAGCCTTTGCGCGTGCACTGCGCTTTGCGCTGGAGCATGATCCCCGCATGGCCGGCGTGATTCCGTCGACCAAGGGCTCGCTGTAAGCTCTGGTTGGCGGCAGTCGCTACACTCCTTTCTTGCTATGACAACTTCATCCAATACCGTCGCCGTGGTCGACTACGGCATGGGCAATCTGCGCTCGGTATCGCAGGCCGTGCAGGCGGCCGCTGCGGGCAGCTCGGTGACCGTGGTGGTCACCGCCGACCCCGAGGTGGTGCGTGCGGCCACCCGCATCGTGCTGCCGGGCCAGGGCGCCATGCGCGACTGCATGGCCGAGCTCAAGGCCTCAGGCCTGCAGGACAGCGTGCTGGAAGCCGCCCGCAACAAGCCGATGTTTGGCGTGTGCGTGGGCATGCAGATGCTGCTGGACCACAGCGAAGAGGGCGACACCCCAGGCCTGGGCCTGATTGCCGGCCAGGTGCGCAAGTTCCAGCTGGCAGGCCGCACCCAGGCCGATGGCAGCCGCTACAAGGTGCCGCAAATGGGCTGGAACCAGGTGCAGCAGCAGGCCCATGGCGGCCAGCCGCACCCGGTGTGGCAAGGGGTGCCCGACCAGTCCTATTTCTACTTTGTGCACAGCTTTTATGCCGAGCCCGCCAGTGATGCCCAGTGCCACGGCTGGGCCGAGTATGGCGAACGCTTTGCCTGCGCCATCGGCCGCGACAATATCTTCGCGACCCAGTTTCATCCGGAAAAGAGTGCGGACCAGGGCTTGGCGCTCTACCGCAACTTCTTGCACTGGAACCCTTAATTCTTTTACCGATAACCAGCCAGCCCACTACCATGCTGCTCATTCCTGCGATTGACCTCAAGGACGGTCACTGCGTGCGCCTCAAACAAGGCGATATGGACCAATCCACCACCTTTGGCGAGGACCCGGTTGCGGTCGCGCGCCGCTGGTTCGATGCGGGCGCACGCCGCCTGCACCTGGTGGACCTCAACGGCGCCTTTGCCGGCCAGCCCAAGAACCTCTCTGTCATCAAGGCCATCCTCAAGGAGTTTGGCGACGAGCTGCCCGTGCAACTGGGCGGCGGCATCCGCGACCTGGACACCATCGAGAAATACATCGATGCCGGCATGCAGTACGTGATCATCGGCACCGCTGCGGTCAAAGACCCAGGCTTTTTGCAAAATGCCTGCACCGCTTTTGCCGGCCACATCATCGTCGGCCTCGATGCCAAGGATGGCATGGTGGCCACCGACGGCTGGAGCAAGATCACCCAGCATTCGGTGATCGATACCGCCAAGCGCTTCGAAGACTGGGGTGTGGAATCGATCATCTATACCGATATTGGGCGAGACGGCATGCTGACGGGCATCAACATCGAGGCCACGGTCAAGCTGGCGCAGTCGATCAAGATCCCGGTGATTGCCTCGGGCGGACTGTCGGGCATGGCTGATATCGAGGCACTCTGCCAGGTGGAATCCGAGGGCGTGGAAGGTGTCATCTGCGGACGCGCCATTTACAGCGGCGACCTGGATTTTGCGGCCGCGCAGGAACAGGCAGACCGGCTGACGGATGGCCGTTGAGCCTGGCATAGCCCGCTTTTCGCAAGGCCACCACCAGGTGGCCTTTTTCTATGTGCGTGTCATTTGAAACAAATTGTCTCTCGTTGCCAGTCGCCGTCGTCCCGCCGTTTGCCATCCAAGCGGGTGCCCACGCTCTTTAAGTCAATGTGGTGACTGGGAATTTGATGAATGTCAACAAATGCTAGTTGTTACCAGCTGGCGCGGATGACAGGCGACAAAGGTTCCGCTGAACTGTGGCTTATTGGACAATGTACGCTTGGTCAGAATGACAGAATCTATAGCAGTCTTGGATAGCGCATTCTGCAAGACCTCTTTGAAAGCACCCCGTGATACTCGTGACTGGCGGAGCCGGCTATGTTGGCTCTCATATCTGCATCGCCCTTGCCGAAGCCGGCATGCCTTTCCTGATTCTGGATAACTTCAGCAATGCAAGGCGTTCGGTGATTACACGGCTGGCCAAAATCCTGGGCTTCACGCCGCCGTGCATTGATGCGGACGTGCGCGACATGGCGGTGCTTGAGCAGCTGTTCGACGAGCAGCATTTTGATGCCGTCATCCACAGCGCCTTTCTCAGCGCCTCGGCCGATGCGGCGCGTGAGCCACTGCGCTACTACGACAACAATGTATCGGGCACCGTGGGCTTGCTGCGTGCCATGCAGACAGCGGGCTTGCGCAATTTGGTGGTTTCCTCGTCAGCGATTGTTTATGGCGACCCCGCCCCCGCCCCGGTGCGGGAAGACGCAGCGCTGTCGGTCAGCACGCCCTATGGCCAGACCGCATTGATGGTCGAGCAGGTGCTGAGCAGCCTTGATGAAGCCTCGCCCAAGCGCTGGCGCATGGCCTTGCTGCGGGGCTTCAACGCCGTAGGCTGCCATGACAGTGGCCTGATCGCCGAAGACCCGCCACGCATGTCCTCGCATGTGGCGCCTTACCTGGCCCAGGTGGCTGCGGGCAAGCGCGACGGGCTGCGCATCTATGGCGGCGACTACCCCACGCCCGACGGCACCCCCGTGCGCGATTACTTGCATGTGATGGACCTGGCCCGCGCCTATGTGGCCACCTTGCAGTACCTGCGTGGCCATGCCGGCCTGTCGCGCTTCAACATTGGCTCGGGGCAGCCCACCTCGGTGCTGGGCCTGGTGCGCGCCTTCGAGCATGCCAATGGCCGCGCCGTGCCTTTCCGCATCGGTGCCCGCCGCCTGGGCGATGCCGCCCATTGCTGGGCGGATATCACCCAAGCCCGCACGCAGCTGGGCTGGCAGCCACAGCTGGGGCTCGACCGGATGATGGAGGATGTCTGGCGCTGGCAGATTGGCGTAGGCCGCAGCGTGCATTGACCGCCAAGCGGCCTGTCAGCCTTGCGCTGCCAGGCCTTTTTTCTGCCCCGCAGGCAGCGTGCCAGGGCTGGGCGTGGTATGGTTTTGCCCGTCTGGCGATGTTCGCCTCAGCCCCTATCTGCAACGAGATCCTCCATGCTTGCCAAACGCATCATTCCCTGCCTGGACGTCACCGGCGGCCGCGTCGTCAAAGGTATCAATTTTGTCGAGCTGCGCGATGCCGGCGATCCGGTGGAGATTGCGGCGCGCTACAACGCCCAGGGCGCCGATGAGCTGACCTTTCTGGACATCACCGCCACCAGCGATGGCCGCGACCTGATTCTGCCGATCATCGAAGCCGTTGCCAGCCAGGTGTTCATCCCGCTGACGGTTGGCGGCGGTGTGCGTACGGTGGCCGATGTGCGGCGCCTGCTCAATGCCGGTGCCGACAAGACCAGCTTCAACTCGGCCGCCATTGCGGACCCGGCCGTCATCAACGCCGCCAGCGACCGATACGGCTCGCAATGCATTGTTGTCGCCATCGATGCCAAGCGCCGCCAAGGCCAGGACGTCATCGAGCGCGGTGAAGGCTGGGATGTGTACAGCCATGGCGGTCGCAAGAACACCGGCATGGACGCCATCCGCTGGGCCAGCGACATGGCTGCCCGGGGTGCTGGCGAGATCCTGCTCACCAGCATGGACCGCGATGGCACCAAATCCGGTTTTGACCTGGCCCTGACCCGCGCCGTGGCCGACGCCGTCGGTGTGCCCGTCATTGCCTCGGGCGGCGTGGGCAACCTCGACCATCTGGCCGATGGGGTGCAGCAAGGCGGCGCCGATGCGGTGCTGGCTGCCAGCATCTTCCATTACGGCGAATTCACCGTGCAGCAGGCCAAAGAGCGCATGCGTGAGCGCGGTATCCCTGTGCGTTTGTAAAGACGCTTCGGCGAGCCCTTTGCGCTTCGCCGCCACCGTTCAGACTTGAGCGGAGAACGTCGGGCTGCCTGCCCGCATTGGCCTGGCAACCTGCCTCCGGCAGCCGCGCAGCGCAGAGCACCCTGCGCTGCGTCAGCCCAGTGACCGTCCAGCGACCGCCAGCCCCGCGCGTCCGCGCACCCCAGCATTCCAGCATTCCAGCATTCCAGCACCGCCACCTGTGGCAACCCACCTCGCGGCTCCCTGTGCCCTGCGTGCGGCGACAGGCTGCGCGCCATTGTGTGTCCACAGCGTTGGTGCCGTTCGTAGGAATGCCCGATCGCACCCCCCATGCGGTATGAGCTGGGCTTGCACAAGAGAATGCCTATCTGACACCCCTGCTCAGTACTGATTTGCATTGCGCTGCATGTGATCGATTTAATCGATTACAAATCAAAATTTGCAATGATTAACAATGTTTCTAAAGTTGAAACACACTGTGCAAATGCAAGGTGCTATAAACCCGATCTATCTATTTTTAGTCACAGTTTGTTTCGGTTGTATGTAAGGAAGAGGTGTAAAAACTTCCAGCAATCGCATGAAAACTATGAAAAAGTGTCGTTAAAGCTTGGCGACGCTGCACAGAGGCTGGGAGCTGTCGGTTATGTTGGTGTTTGGGATTTGTGCTAAGCGGGTGTCGTCCTGCCTGTCTGTTTTCCGTAGCCTTTGCACACACATCAGCATGCTGGTGGCGTTACTGCTGTTGCCCGCCAGCGTCTGGGCCCAGGTCTGCGCGGCGCCTGGTAATGATGGCTTGGGTACCGCTAGCGGGGTTGTGAATGATTACTTCCCGGGCGCAAGCGCATCGACACTGGCGGCAGGCAGCACCAGCCTGACGCTGGGAACACAAAGAACCGGTGCCGCCAATAAAACCTTGGTCCTGAATGACCTCCTGCTGGTCATCCAGATGCAGGATGCCAGCATCAATGCCGTCAACACCAGCGCCTACGGCAATGGCGGCAGCGGTGGTCAGGGCTCCACCAGCGTTGGCAGTACCGGCCTTTATGAATTTGTGAAGGTGACAGCGATCTCGGGTTCGACCGTGACGTTCTCCCCCGCGCTGACCAATACCTACCGCAATGCCGCCGCTGTGGCTGGCATTTCGGGCCAGAAAACCTACCAGGTCGTACGCGTTCCGCAGTACACGAGCGCATCGGTAAGCGGCGTCACAGCCCCGCCTTGGAATGGCTCCACCGGTGGCGTGGTGGCCATAGATGCCCGCGATACCTTGACCCTGAATGGCACCACCGTGGAAAACCAGGCCAACCGGGCCATCTTCCTGGCGGGCAAAGGCTTTCGTGGCGCAGTAGGCAGCAACGGCTCCAACCGGGGTTCGCGCGAGGACTGGATGGGCGACTACAGCACTGCCGGTGGCGGCGGGGGCAAGGGCGAGGGCATTGCGGGTACCCCTCGGTATATGGCCAACAAGAGCGGGAACTATGGTGCCAAGACGACCAATTCGGTGGCGTCGGGTGGCATTACGCCGGTGGATAACAGTGTTGAAGGCTACCCGGGCGGATCGCGCGCACGTGGCGCGCCAGGCAATGCCGGTGGTGGTGGTGCCGATGGTGCGCCAGCGGGCACCAACAACAACCAGTACAACTCGGGCGGTGGCGGCGGCGGCAACTACGCCGCTGGCGGCGTGGGCGGCCGGCCCTGGAACTACCCGCTGGTCGACAGTGGTGGACGAGGCGGTGGTGGCTATGTGGGCACCACCGCGTTCAACCGCATCTTCCTGGGCGGTGGCGGTGGGGCGGGTGGCACCAATGATGGCACTTCCGATAACAACGCCTATGGCAACAACGGCATCGCCTGTTCGGACACGAACGGGCGCTGCTCGTCCGGCGCCTCGGGCGGCGGCATCGTCATTTTGCGTGCGCAGAATGTGGCCGGCAATGGCGTGATCGATGTGCGCGGCGCCAATGGCTACAACGTGCAAAACGATGCAGCAGGCGGCGGTGGCGCGGGCGGCTCGGTGGTCATCCACACCGTCGACGGCGGCTCTGCGGTGATCGACGCCAGCGGTGGTGACGGTGGCAATGCCTGGGCCGGCAACCAGACCAATGCGGGCGACCGCCATGGCCCTGGCGGCGGCGGCGGCGGCGGCTTTATCGCCTTTTCTCCGTCCAGCATGGTGGTGACTACCACCATCAATGGCGGCACGCCGGGTTACACCACCAACGGCACCACCGACAACTACGGCGCCTTTGGCAACCAGGGTGGCATTGCCTCGTTCCAGTCACCCAGTACCCCAGGCACCTTGCCGGGCGCTGCCTGCGCGGTCGACCTGCGTCTGACCAAGAGCAATGGCGCCAATATCGTCAATGCGGGTGGCAGCACCACCTATACCTTCACCGCCAGCAATGTCGGCGCTTCCCCCTCCAGCGGGGTGATCACGGTGGTGGACAAGCTGCCTCAGGGCGTGACGATTCCTGCGGGTAGTCTGCCCTTGACGGGTGCCAATGCCGCCAATTGGAGCTGCTCTGGCGTGGCAGGAGGCGGGTTGATCACCTGTACCAGCTCCACCGCCATTGCGGCAGGCGGCAGCAGTGTATTTGGTGTGACGGTCAATATTGGTCTGCAGTCGGCGACGAGCACCATAGCCACCAACCGCGCCAAAATCGGTGGTGGCGGTGATCCGCTCAACAGCAGCGCCCCCACCGAGGCGAGCGTGCAGGCCTGTACCGGCAACCAGTCCCCGGCCGGCTGTGCCCTTGACGTGGATGCAGTGAACTCGCCTTTGCTGAGCCTAACCAATAGCGACAACACCGATGTGGTTCTGGCAGGCGGCACGACCACCTACGTGCTGACGGTGAACAACGTCGGCAATGCGCCTACTGCGGGCACGATCACGGTGGTGGATGTGCTGCCTACCGGCATGTCCTACACGGGTGCGACGACCTTTAGCAGTGGCAATTTCAGCTGCACCTACACCGCGTCCAGCAACAGCGTCAGCTGCACCAGCAGTACGGCCATCCCCGCCGGCGGCGCTGCGCCGATCTCGTTGCCGGTCTCGATTGCCAGCAATGCGCCCAGCGCCTTGGTCAACCTCGCCCGGGTAGGCGGTGGCAGTGACTCCAGCAAGTCCAGCGCCCCCACGGTTGCCACCACGCAGAGCTGCTCGCCGGCCATCGCTTCGGAGATCGCCACAGGCTGCGCCGCTGATACCGATGCGGTCAAGCGCGTGCAGTTGTCGCTGACGAAGGATGACGGCCGTTTTGGTATCTATATCGGCGGTACTACGACCTATGCCTTCCGGGTCAGCAATACCGGTGATGCCGCCACGGTGGGCAGCATCAATTTCCGCGATGTGTTGCCCGGCCCGATGAACTGGCCGGCCGCGCTGACCAAGACTGGCGCGAATGCGGCGGATTGGACCTGCACGCGTCTCAGCACCACCGAAGTCACCTGTACCTCAGCCACGCCGATTGCAGCTGGGGGGGTGAGCCAGTTCAGTCTGCTGGCCAATGCCGGCGCGATGAACAACGGCGAACAATACATGAACAGGGCACGCGTGGGCGGCGGTGGAGACGCCACCCTGGCGACCACGTCACCCACCACGGCACAAGTCAATGCCTGTACCAACAACAGCATTCCAGCCGGGTGCGCTGTTGATTTGAATACCGCGCAGACGCCGCCCACCCTGCGGCTGACCAAGGTCCATGCCAACCCCCAATCCAAGGCGCCTGGTGACACGGTGGCCTTCACGCTGACGGTGACCAATTCCGGCAGCGCTGAGGCCTTGGCCAATACCGTGCGTGTGGTGGATGTGTTCCCCTCTGGGTTGAGCAATTTCACGGTCACTGCAACGCAGGGCATTTTTGCCTGCGCCATGGGCTCGGGTGCGGACAGCAATGTGCTCACCTGCAATAACAGCGGCGGCGCACTGGCTGCAGCAGGCACGGCCACTATCACGGTGGGCGCCACCGTCTCGGCGACAACCAGCACCACCTTGGTCAACAAGGCGCAAGTGGGCACGGACAACACCGATCCCACCGCCAGCAGCTACCCCACCAGCACCACAGCGGCGGCCTGTACCGCTGTCAATGCACCGACGGCGGGTTGCGCGACCGACTCGATTCCCGTAGTGCCCTCGGCCACGTTGACGGTGGTCTCCAGCGTCACGGCCCGCGCGGCCAGCACCGACCAGTTCACTGTCGCCATCAGCAATGGCGGCCCTAGCGCAACGACTGCGGGCACCGCTAGCAGCGCAAGCACTGCCGCCTTTGCTGCCACGACCGGCACCAGCTACACCCTGAGCGAGGTGGCGGCCGGCACCACCAATTTGGCGCGCTACACCACCACCTACGCCTGTACCAATGCCACGGCAGGCGGTACCTCAGTGGCGCCGGGCACCGGCACCAGCGTGAGTGTGACCCCGAAGGCCGGCGATGCCATCACCTGCACGTTCAGCAACACCCCGATTGCGCCGCGCCTGACACTGGCCAAAACCATCGTCTCGCGTGCCTTGGCCTCCGACCAGTTCACGATCGCCATCAACAATGGCGGCCCCAGTGCATTCACCACCGGCACGGCAGCCACGGCGACCACGGCGACCTATACGGCCACCGCCGGCACCAGCTACACGCTGAGTGAAGCGGCAGCCGCCGGCGCCAACCTGGCGCGCTACACCAGCAGCTACAGCTGTACCAACGCGGGCGTTGCCGGCACGGTGATGCCTTCTGGCACAGGTACCAGCTTCAGCCTGGCCCCCCAAGCGGGCGACAACATCAGTTGCAGCTTCAGCAACACGGCCATTGCGCCCAGGTTGACGGTCAATACCGTGGTCGCGGGCCGTATCCTGAGCACAGACCAGTTCAGCATCGCTATCAACAATGGCGGCCCCAGCGCTAGCACCAGCGGTACGCAAACCACCGCCTCGGCAGGCCCGGTCACGGCAACGGCCGGCACCAGCTACCTGCTGACCGAAAGCGCTGCAGGCACGCCGGCCACCAATTTGGCGCGCTACACCACCAGCTACAGCTGTAGCAATGCCACCGCTGGTGGCACTACGGTGCCTGCGGGCACGGGTACCTCCATCAGCGTTGTGCCGCAAGCCGGTGACGACATCAGCTGTACGTTCACCAACACGCCGATTTACCCCAAGCTCAGCGTCAGCAAGGCGGCATCGCCGACCAGCTTGGTCGTGGGAGCCAGCGGCCAGAGCTACCGCATCACCATCGCGGTGGCCAATGGCCCCACCACCGCGCCCATCAGCATTGCCGACAGCCTGCCTGCAGGCGTGACCTTGTCTGGCGCGCCCACCGTCAGTGGTGCTGCCACCCTGAGCGGCTGCAGCAGCAGCGGCAGCAGCATTGGCGCCTGCCAATTGGCCAGCGGCCTGGCCGATGGCAGCTATGTGCTGAGCATTCCCGTGTCGGTGGCGGCATCTGCCACCACGGCAGGCGCTGCCAACACCGCCAATCTGGGCGGTGGGGGTGACCCGAGCTGTACGGCAGCCGCCACCAACGAGAGCTGCGATCCCTCTACCGGTGCCGTGGTCGTCAAAACGGCGGCCAATGTCAGCCTGAGCAAAACCGGCGCTGCCACGGCCGTCGCTGGTAACAGCTATGTCTACACCCTGAACTTGAGCAACAGCGGCCAAACAGCGACCGCTGCCAACCTGGTCGTCCGGGACCAACTGGCCTCTGGCATGGTGGCCACCGCCGTCACCGGCGCCGACTGTGGCAGCTTGCCCAGCGCAGCTGCTGCCTTGCTAACCTGTACCGTGGCTGACCCGGTCGCAGCCGATGGCGGCACTGCCAGCATCCAGCTGACCGTCACCATGCCCACGGGCGGCGGCAATGTCAGCAACTACGCGGCCACCCATCCGTCTGGCAGCGGCAATCCCGGTGTCAATCCCGGCCCTGCTTGTACCAATGCCGCCAACGTCGTCTGTGCCAGCTCGACCGCAGCGGTCAGCACCCCTGCCAATGTCAGCCTGAGCAAGACCGGCGCCGCCACCGCGCTGACCGGCTCCAGCTATGTCTACACCCTGAGCCTGAGCAACAGCGGCGAGCTGGCTACCGGCAGCAACCTGATCATCAAGGACCAGCTGCCTGCTGGCGTGGTTGCCACCGCCGTGAGCGGTGCGACCTGTGGCCCGCTGCCTAGCAGTGCCGCAGCATTGCTGACCTGTACCGTTGCCAGCCCACTGGCAGCGGGTGCCTCGGCCAGCATCCAGCTGACTGTCACTTTGCCAAGTACTGGCGGCGCCTTGGTCAACTATGCGGCCACGAACCCCAGCGGCTCCGGCGCCCCTAGCGTGGACCCCAGTGCCGCCTGCGTCAACAGCGCCACTGCTTATTGCGCCAGCCATAGCCTGTCGGTCAACACCCCCGCCAGCCTGGCAACCACCAACGTGTTGACTGTCGTGAATGGCAGCCCTGTGCCAGCCGGTTACCTCGCCAAGCCAGGTGACGTGCTGACCTACACCGTCAGCGTCACCAACAACGGCGGCACTGCCGGTTCTACCGACGTGGGCCAGACCGTGCCAGCAGGTACCACCTACACGGGTACCGGCCAAGGCTGGGGCGCAGGCTGCACGGCAGCGGGCACGCAGTGCGTGCAGCCAGTCACCGTTGGCGCAGGCCAGACCAGCACGCTGCAATACACCGTCACCGTTGCCAGCCCAGGCAGCACGCCAAGCATTGTGGACACCGTTACCAGTTCGGTGGGTACTTGCACGACTTGTGTGGTGAGCACCGATACGCAACGCGCGGATATGCAGGCCAGCGTCACCGTCAGCCCAGGCAACACCAGCACCACGGGCGTGGAACTGACTTACACAAGCATCTGCAAGAACAATGGCCCACAAAGTGCGATCAACGCATCCTGCGTGGTGACCGCTCCGGCAGGCGCTGTGACGACCTGCACGCCAACGACGCCTGCGGCCACCCTGGCATCGGGCGACAGCATCACCTGTACCACCAAGCTCACGCCTGGTGCAACGGGTGACTATGCCGTCAGCGTCGCCACCAGCAACACCTTGTACGACGCCGCAGCAGGCAACAACAGCGCAACGACGAACGTCAAGGTCAACACGCCTGCGGCGCTGCGCATTGCCAAGACCTTGGCACAAGTCAATGGCGCAGCTGTGCCAGCCAACTACGCCGCCAAGATCGGCGACACCCTCACGTATGCGATGTTGGTGACCAACACTGGCGGCACCGCAGGCACCACCGTCCTGACTGAGACCGTGCCAGAAGGCAGCAAGTTTGTGGGCGGCGGTAGCAGCAATTCAAGCCAAGGCTGGAGCCCGGCACCGCAAGCCTGCGAAGCAGCAGCGAGCACCTGCACGCAAAGCGTGACCGTGCCAGCGCAAAGCGCTGAAGGCGTGGCTGGTGAGCAAACTGTGCAGTTCAGCGTAGAGGTCATTGCACCAGCCACCAGCAACGGCAAGATCACCAATACCGTCGCCAGTGATGTACCCGCAGCTTGCGCCGCAGGTACTTGCTCCGTCGAGACGACCAATGCCGTCGCTGACATGCAAGCGCAGATCACGACCATCCCGGCAGGCGCCGTGGTGGTGGGTCAAAGCGTAACCATCACCGGTCGGTGCACCAACAATGGCCCGGTCGATGCGGTAAACGCAAGCTGTGCCATGGTGATCAGCAACGGTGGCTCGTCCATTACCGCAACCTGCGATGCTGCCAAGACCCTGGCAGCAAACGAGAGCCTGAGCTGCTCGGCGACCTTTACGGCAGCTGAAGGCGCCATCAGCGCAAGCATCAACGCAGCAACGCAAAGCTACGAGAGCAACACCGCCAACAACACGGATACCAAGTCCACTGTTGGCAACACGCCAGCTAGCCTGGCAACGACGAACGTGTTGACTGCCGTGAACGGCAGCCCCGTTCCAGCGGGTTACCTCGCCAAGCCAGGTGACGTGCTGACCTACACCGTCAGCGTCACCAACAACGGCGGCACTGCCGGTTCTACCGACGTGGGCCAGACCGTGCCAGCAGGTACCACCTACACGGGCACCGGCCAAGGCTGGGGCGCAGGCTGTGCAGCAGCGGGCACGCAGTGCGCGCAGCCCGTAGCAGTGGGTGCCGGCCAGACCAGCACGGTGCAGTACAGCGTGACGGTGGCCAGCCCAGGCAGCACGCCAAGCATTGTGGACACCGTAACCAGTTCGGTGGGTACGTGTACGACCTGTGTGGTGAGTACCGATACGCAACGCGCGGATATGCAGGCAAGCGTCACCGTCAGCCCAGGCAACACCAGCACGACCGGCATTGAACTGACGTACACCAGCATCTGCAAGAACAATGGCCCGCAAACGGCCCTGAACGCCGCTTGCACGGTTACCGCGCCGGTCGGCGCAGTGACGGTCTGCACGCCAACGACGCCTGCAGCAACGCTCGCTTCGGGATCAAGCATCACCTGCACCACCAAGCTCACGCCAAGTGCAGCCGGTGACTATGCGGTGAGCGTGGCTACCAGCAATACGCTGTACGACGCAGCAGCAGGCAACAACAGCGCAACGACGACCGTCAAGGTCAACACGCCAGCGGACCTGCGCATTGTGAAGAGCTTGGCGCAAGTCAACGGTGCGGCCGTGCCAGCAAACTACGCCGCCAAGATTGGCGACACCCTGACCTACAACCTGGTGGTCACCAACGCAGGTGGCACCTCCGGCACGACGGTTCTGACCGAGACCGTGCCAGAGGGCACCAAGTTTGTAGGCGGCAGCGCCCCTGACGTGACCCAAGGCTGGAGCCCGGCACCACAGGCTTGCGAAGCAGCAGCGAGCACCTGCACGCAAAGCGTGACCGTTCCAGCGCAAAGCGCTGAAGGCGTGGCCGGTGAGCAAACCGTGCAGTTCAGTGTGGAAGTGATTGCCCCAGCTACGGCCAGCGGCAAGATTGCTAATACTGTTACCAGCGACGTGCCAGCAGCTTGTGCGGCAGGTACTTGCTCAGTAGAGACGACCAATGCAGTGGCGGACATGCAAGCGCAAATCATCGACATTCCAGCCTCGGCTGTAGTGGTGGGCCAAAGCGTGACCATCACCGGCCTGTGCACCAACAACGGCCCGGTGGACGCGGTAAACGCCAGCTGCGCAATGACGGTGAACAACGGTGGCGCATCCATCGCCGCTACTTGCGACGCTGCCAAGACCCTGGCGGTAAACGAGAGCCTGAGTTGCTCGGTTAGCTTCACAGCTGCTGAGGGCGCGATCAGCGCAAGCATTAACGCAGCCACGCAAAGCTACGAGAGCAACACCGCCAACAACACGGACACTAAGTCCACTGTTGGCAATACGCCAGCGAGCCTGGTCACCACCAACGTGCTGACCTTGGTCAATGGCAACCCCGTGCCAGCTGGCTACCTGGCTAAGCCAGGTGACGTGTTGACCTACACCGTCAGCGTCACCAACAACGGCGGCACTGCCGGTTCTACCGACGTGGGCCAGACCGTGCCAGCAGGTACCACCTACACTGGCTCTGGCCAAGGCTGGGGCGCAGGCTGCGCAGCAGCGGGCACGCAGTGCGCGCAGCCAGTCACCGTTGGTGCAGGCCAGACGAGCACGGTGACCTACACCGTCACCGTTGCCAGCCCAGGCAGCACGCCAAGCATTGTGGACACCGTTACCAGTTCGGTGGGTACGTGCACGACTTGTGTGGTGAGCACCGATACGCAACGCGCGGATATGCAGGCCAGCGTCACCGTCAGCCCTGGCAACATCAGCACCACGGGCGTGGAACTGACTTACACAAGCATCTGCAAGAACAATGGCCCACAAAGTGCGATCAACGCATCGTGCGTGGTGACGGCTCCTGCCGGCGCAGTGACCACCTGCACGCCGACGACGCCTGCAGCAACGCTCGCTTCGGGATCAAGCATCACCTGCACCACCAAGCTCACGCCAAGTACAGCCGGTGACTACGCGGTGAGCGTGGCTACCAGCAATACTCTGTACGACGCCGCAGCAGGCAACAACGCGGCAACAACTACCGTGAAGGTCAACACGCCAGCGGACCTGCGCATTGTGAAGAGCTTGGCGCAAGTCAACGGCGCAGCTGTGACAGCCAACTACGCCGCCAAGATTGGCGACACCCTGACCTACAACCTGGTGGTCACCAATGCAGGTGGCACCGCAGGCACGACGGTTCTGACCGAGACCGTGCCAGAGGGCGCCAAGTTTGTGGGCGGTATCGCCCCTGACGTGACCCAAGGCTGGAGCCAGGCACCGCAAGTCTGTGATGCCGCAGCGAGCACCTGCACGCAAAGCGTGACCGTGCCAGCGCAAAGCGCTGAAGGCGTGGCCGGTGAGCAAACCGTGCAGTTCAGTGTGGAAGTGATTGCCCCAGCTACGGCCAACGGCAAGATTGCTAATACTGTTACCAGCGACGTGCCAGCAGCTTGTGCGGCAGGTACTTGCTCGGTAGAGACGACCAATGCCGTGGCGGACATGCAAGCGCTGATTACCGACATTCCAGCCTCGGCTGTAGTGGTGGGCCAAAGCGTGACCATCACCGGCCTGTGCACCAACAACGGCCCGGTGGACGCGGTAAACGCCAGCTGCGCAATGACGGTGAACAACGGAGGCACCAGCATCGCAGGAGTCTGCGCTGCGAACGCTACCTTGGCAGTAAACGAGAGCCTTACCTGCTCGGTTAGCTTCACAGCTGCTGAAGGCGCCATCAGCGCAAGCATTACCGCAGCGACCCAAAGCTACGAGAGCAACACCGCCAACAACACGGACAGCCAGTCCACCGTGGGCAACACCCCAGCGAACCTGGCGACCACTAATGTGCTGACTGCGGTGAACGGTGGCCCTGTGCCAGCAGGCTATCTGGCCAAGCCAGGTGATGTGCTGACCTACACCGTCAGTGTCACCAACAACGGCGGCACTGCCGGTTCTACCGACGTGGGCCAGACCGTGCCAGCAGGAACGAGCTACACGGGTACGGGTGAAGGCTGGAGCGGCTGCGCAGCAGCGGGCACGCAGTGCGCGCAGCCAGTCACCGTTGGTGCAGGCCAGACCAGCACGGTGCAATACACCGTCATGGTGGCAAGCCCAGGCAGCACGCCAAGCATTGTGGACACCGTAACCAGTTCGGTGGGCACGTGTACGACTTGTGTGGTGACCACTGGCACGCAGCATGCAGACATGCAAGCAACCGTGACTGTGACCCCTGGCAACACCAGCACGACCGGCATTGAACTGATCTACACCAGCGTGTGTAAGAACAATGGCCCGCAAACGGCACTGAATGCATTGTGCGCGGTGACGGCTCCTGCAGGCGCAGTGACGACCTGCACGCCAACGACACCTGCAGCCACCTTGGCATCGGGCGACAGCATCACCTGTACCACCAAGCTCACACCAAGTGCAGCTGGTGACTACGCGGTGAGCGTGGCGACCAGCAATACGCTGTACGACGCAGCAGCAGGCAACAATAGCGCAACGACGACCGTCAAGGTCAACACGCCTGCGGACCTGCGCATTGTGAAGAGCTTGGCGCAAGTCAACGGCGCAGCTGTGCCAGCCAACTACGCCGCCAAGATTGGCGACACCCTGACCTACAACCTGGTGGTCACCAATGCAGGTGGCACCGCAGGCACGACGGTTCTGACCGAGACCGTGCCAGAGGGCACCAAGTTTGTAGGCGGCAGCGCCCCTGACGTGACCCAAGGCTGGAGCCAAGCACCACAGGCTTGCGAAGCAGCAGCCAGCACCTGCACGCAAAGTGTGTCCGTGCCAGCGCAAAGCGCCGAAGGTGTGGCTGGTGAGCAAACCGTGCAGTTCAGTGTGGAAGTGATTGCACCAGCTACGACGGATGGCAAGATCAGCAACACCGTTAGCAGCGACGTACCCGCAGCTTGCACCGCTGGTACTTGCTCCGTCGAGACGGCCAACGCCGTGGCGGACATGCAAGCGCTGATCACCGACATTCCAGCCTCGGCTGTAGTGGTGGGCCAAAGCGTGACCATCACCGGTCTGTGCACCAACAATGGCCCAGCCAATGCTGTTAATGCCAGCTGTGTGATGACCGTGAACAATGGCGGAACCAGCATTGCAGGAACCTGCAGCGCCAACGCCACCCTGGCGGCAAACGAGAGCCTGAGCTGCTCGGCGACCTTTGCCGCAGCTGAAGGTTCGATCAGCGCAAGCATTACTGCAGCAACGCAAAGCTACGAGTCCAACACTGCCAACAACAGTGACAGCAAGTCCACGGTCGGTAACACCCCAGCAAGTCTGGCTACCACCAATGTCTTGACCGCAGTGAACGGTGGCCCCGTGCCAGCTGGTTACCTGGCCAAGCCAGGTGACGTGCTCACCTACGCCGTCAGCGTCACCAACAACGGCGGTACCACCGGTAGCACTGACGTGGGCCAGACCGTGCCAGCAGGAACCACTTATACGGGCACTGGCCAAGGCTGGGGCGCAGGCTGTGCAGCAGCGGGCACGCAGTGCGCGCAGCCAGTCACCGTCGGCGCAGGCCAGACGAGCACGGTGACCTACACCGTCACCGTTGCCAGCCCAGGCAGCACACCGACTATCGTGGACACGGTAACCAGCACGGTGGGCACTTGTACGACTTGTGTGGTGAGCACCGATACACAACGCGCGGACATGCAAGCAACCGTGACTGTGGCGCCCGGCAACACCAGCACCACGGGCGTGGAACTGACCTACACGAGCATCTGCAAGAACAATGGCCCGCAAAGCGCGATCAACGCATCCTGCGCGGTGACTGCGCCGGCAGGCGCTGTGACGACCTGCACGCCAACGACGCCAGCGGCAACCCTGGCATCGGGCGACAGCATCACCTGTACCACCAAGCTCACACCAAGTGCAGCTGGTGACTACGCGGTGAGCGTGGCTACCAGCAATACCTTGTACGACGCCGCAGCTGGCAACAACACGGCAAACACCAGTGTCAAGGTCAACACGCCTGCTGACCTGCGCATTGTCAAGAGCTTGGCGCAAGTCAATGGCGCAGCTGTGCCAGCCAACTACGCCGCCAAGATTGGCGACACCCTGACCTACAACCTGGTGGTCACCAATGCAGGTGGCACCGCAGGCACCACCGTCCTGACCGAGACCGTGCCAGAGGGCACCAAGTTTGTGGGCGGTATCGCCCCTGACGTGACCCAAGGCTGGAGCCCGGCACCACAGGCTTGCGAAGCAGCAGCGAGCACCTGCACGCAAAGCGTGACCGTTCCAGCGCAAAGCGCTGAAGGTGTGGCTGGTGAGAAAACGGTGCAGTTCAGCGTAGAGGTCATGGCACCAGCTACGGCCAGCGGCAAGATTGCGAATACTGTTACCAGCGACGTGCCAGCTGCTTGTGCGGCAGGTACTTGCTCGGTAGAAACTGCTAATGCAGTAGCTGACATGCAAGCGCAGATCACGACCATCCCGGCAGGCGCCGTGGTGGTGGGTCAAAGCGTAACCATCACCGGCCTGTGCACCAACAATGGCCCAGTGGACGCTGTATACGCGAGCTGCACGATGACCGTGGACAACGGCGGCACCAGCATTGCAGGAATCTGCAGCGCCAACGCCACCTTGGCAGTGGGTGAGAGCCTGAGCTGCACGGCAACCTTCACAGCTGCTGAGGGCGCGATCAGCGCAAGCATCAACGCAGCCACGCAAAGCTACGAGAGCGACACTGCCAATAACACCGACAGCAAGTCCACAGTGGGTAACACCGCTGCAAGCTTGGTGACCACCAATGTGCTGACTGCAGTGAATGGCGCCGCAGTGCCAGCCGATTACCTGGCTAAACCGGGTGATGTGCTGACCTACAGCGTGACGGTCGTGAATAACGGCGGCACGGTTGGCAGCACCGATGTGGGCCAGACGGTGCCAGCAGGTACGAGCTACACGGGCACCGGTGAAGGCTGGAGTGGCTGTACGGCAGCGGGCACGCAGTGCACGCAACCGGTAGCAGTGGGTGCCGGCCTGACCAGCACGGTGACCTACACCGTCACCGTTGCCAGCCCAGGCAGCACACCGACTATCGTGGACACGGTTACCAGCTCGGTGGGTACTTGCACGACTTGTGTGGTGAGCACCAATACGCAGCGCGCAGACATGCAAGCGACCGTGGCGGTAACGCCAGGCACGAGCAGCACCACGGGTGTGGAACTCATCTACACCAGCGTCTGCAAGAACAATGGCCCGCAAAGCGCGATCAATGCATCGTGCGTGGTAACGGCTCCTGTCGGCGCAGTGACGACCTGCACGCCAACGACACCTGCAGCCACCTTGGCATCGGGCGACAGCATCACCTGTACCACCAAGCTCACACCAAGTGCAGCCGGTGACTACGCGGTGAGCGTGGCTACCAGCAACACCTTGTACGACGCCGCAGCAGGCAACAACAGTGCAACGATGACCGTCAAGGTCAACACGCCTGCGGACCTGCGCATTGTGAAGAGCCTGGCGCAAGTCAACGGCGCAGCGGTGCCTGCGAACTATGCCGCCAAGATTGGCGACACCTTGACCTACAACCTGGTGGTTAGCAACGCAGGCGGTACGGCCAGCACCATGGTGCTTACCGAGACGGTGCCAGAAGGCACCCGCTTTGTGGGCAGTGCAGCCGACCCTAGCCAAGGCTGGAGCGCAGCGCCGCAGGCTTGCGATGCGGCAGCGAGCACCTGCACGCAAAGCGTGGTGGTGCCAGCGCAAAGCGCTGAAGGTGTGGCCGGCGAGCAGACCGTGCAGTTCAGCGTGGAAGTGATTGCCCCAGCTACGACGGATGGCAAGATCAGCAACACCGTTAGCAGCGATGTGCCAGCCGCTTGCGCGGCAGGTGCTTGCTCGGTAGAGACGGCCAACGCAGTGGCGGATATGCAAGCGCAGATCACGACCATCCCGGCAGGCGCCGTGGTGGTGGGGCAAAGCGTGACCATCAGCGGTGCGTGTACCAACAATGGACCAGTCGATGCGGTCAATGCCAGCTGCGAGATGACCGTGAACAACGGTGCATCCACCGTCACTGCGACCTGCGATGCTGCCAGGACTTTGGCCGTGGGCGAGAGCCTGAGCTGCACGGCCAGCTTCACCGCTGCCGAGGGCACGATCAGTGCAAGCCTGAGCGCAGCAACGCAAAGCTACGACAGCAATACTGCCAACAACAGTGACAGCAAGGCAGTCAACGGCAATACGCCTTCGGCAGTGACGGTGACGAATGTGCTGGTCAAGGTCAATGACGCGCCCGTGCCGGCTGGTTATGTGATCAAGCCCGGGGACAAGCTGACCTACCAGGTGCAAGTCAGCAACACGGGTGGTACACCCGGCTCGACGGTGCTGACGGAGACGGTGCCTGTGGGGACCCGCTATGTCGGCACGGATGAAGGCTGGACTGCGGGCTGCGTAGCAGCAGGCAGCAGCTGCAGCCGACCAGCGACGGTGCCGGGCGGCAGCCCACAGGCGCCGGGCACGGTGAGCTTTGAGTACACGGTGCGCGTGGACGAGACGGTGGCCAATCCCAATGTGGTCAACACCGTGGGCAGCAGTGCACCAGGCAGCTGCAGTGCAGCCTGCTCGGTAAGCACGCCAACGCAAGCGGCAGATATGCAAGTGAGCATGCCTGCGACCATCGATCTGAAGGTGGGTGTGGAGACCGTGGTGACGTCGATCTGCCGCAACGCGGGCCCCGCGACAGCGACCCGGGCGCGCTGCGAAGTCAGTGGCGCCCCAGCGGATGCCGTTACGGTATGCACCCCTGCTCAGTCGGTGGATGCGCTGGCTGCGGGTGCTTCGATTTCGTGCACTACCAAGTTCACGCCGACCGCGTCTGCCGCCGTCACCATCACTACCCGTACCAGCAGCGATGTCTACGACCCGGTGACGGCCAATAACGAGGCCTCCGCGTCGGCCACCTTTATCAATACGCCGCCAACCGCTGTGAAGTCGGTGCCTGTGAATGCCGCATGGGCCATGGGCTTGATGGCACTGCTGATGCTGCTGCTGGCCGCCAAGGCCTTGCCGCAGCGCCAGGGGCGCCGTCCGCAGGACTGAACTGAAGGCCTGGGTGAGGCCTGGTAGCCAACCGGCCCGGTTGCATCGCATGCACAGCATGCCCTGCACCGGGCCGGTTTCTTTTGCCGATGTTTTCTCCCTCCAGTGCGCACAACTGCATTGAATGCGAGACAATTCCCCGCATGAACTGGCTCGATCAAGTGAAATGGGACGCGCAGGGCCTGGTGCCCGTGATTGCGCAGGAGCAGCACACCAAAGATGTGCTGATGTTTGCCTGGATGAACCGCGAGGCGCTGGCCCATACGGCCGAGCTGGGCCGGGCGGTGTACTTCAGCCGCTCGCGTGGCAAGCTCTGGTTCAAGGGCGAAGAGTCCGGCCATGTGCAGACGGTGCATGAGATCCGCATCGACTGTGACAACGATGTGGTGCTGCTGAGCGTGACCCAGACCGGGCATGAACCGGGTATCGCCTGCCACACCGGTCGCCACAGCTGTTTTTACAGTGTGTTGCGTGATGGCCAGTGGCAAGCGGTCGACCCGGTCTTGAAAGACCCGGAATCGATCTACAAATAGTCCCTGTCCAAGGCAGCCTTCCTTTGCAGCCCCTGGCGGCTGCTTCGCTATATTTCCCTTATGACCGATACCCTTTCTTCCGCTGGCATGTCCTCTACCGATGCACTGATGCGTCTGGCCGAGGTGCTGGAGTCGCGCAAACCTGCCAATGGCGGCGATCCGCAGGCCAGCTATGTGGCCCGTTTGCTGCACAAGGGCCCGGATGCCTTTTTGAAGAAGGTGGGGGAAGAGGCGACTGAGGTGGTGATGGCTGCCAAGGATGTGGACCATGGCGCGCCGGCCTCCAAACTGGTGTACGAAGTGGCCGATCTGTGGTTTCATACGATGGTGGCTCTGGCCCACTACGGCTTGAGCCCCGCCGATGTGGTGAACGAGCTGGTGCGCCGCGAGGGCCTCAGCGGCCTGGAAGAAAAAGCGCTGCGCAAAGTGCAAGACCGTGAAGCTGAAGAAGGGAGTTCCGCATGAATGATGTGGTCGATGTGAAGACTGTCGATTCGGCAGCGATGGAAAGCCTCAAAACCTGGGGTTGGGTCAGCTATCTGCTGCACCTGATTGTGGCCGTGGCAGCGGTGGTGCCCACCGCGCAGGCCAGCATCGTGCTGCTGCTGATCGCGCTGGTGATTGACCTGGTCAAGCGCAGTGATGCGCAGGGTACCTGGCAGCAAAGCCATTTTTCCTGGCGCATCCGCAGCGTGGTCTGGGCCGGTGTGTTGTATGTCATCACCGCGCCACTGTGGTTCCTCTTCGTCGTTCCCGGCTGGATTGCCTGGACCCTGATTTCTATCTGGTTCCTCTACCGCATCGTGCGAGGCATGCTGGCGATGAACAAAGACCAGGCGATCAATGGCTAGCGCCAGTCCACTCCCGGATGTGCCTGAGCCGCCTGGTGCATCGGAAGCCGAAGCGCCCAAACGGGTGCTGCGTTCCAAAGGGGTGGATGACAACACGCCCCCGATCAGCCTGGCCTTGCAGGGTGGTGGCTCACATGGCGCCTTTACCTGGGGCGTGCTCGATGCCTTGCTGGCAGACCGCAGCCTGTGGATAGAAGGTGTGAGTGGCACCAGCGCCGGGGCGATGAATGCCGTGGTGATGGCCTATGGCTACGGCAAAGCCGCTGCCACCGAAACCGATCGGCGCAAAGCGCATGATGCGGGTTGCGAATCGGCCCGCGAGAGCTTGACGCAGTTCTGGGAAGGGGTGGGCACCATGGGTAGCCTGATGGCCGGCGTGCCCATGGCTGGCAAGGCCATCTGGGACATGATGAGCCAGTGGCTTTCGCCTTACCAGACCAACCCGCTGGATATCAACCCGCTGCGCCGCCTGCTCGAAAAGGTGGTGGATTTTGAATTTCTGCAGCATGAGCAGGGGCGCAACGCCCCCCGCGTGTTTGTCTGTGCCACCAACGTGCGCACTGGCAAGGGCGAAGTGTTTAGCGGCAAGCGCTTGACGGCTGATGCCGTGATGGCCTCGGCCTGCCTGCCGATGATGTACAAGGCTGTCGAGATCAAGGACCAGTACTACTGGGATGGCGGCTACTCCGGCAACCCCTTGCTCTACCCGCTGATCTACCAGACGGGTAACAGCGATGTCTTGCTGGTGCAGCTCAACCCCATTGAGTACAACGAGGTGCCGACCAATGTCCAGGAGATCATGGACCGCATCAACGAAATCACCTTCAACGCCAGCTTGCTGGCCGAGCTGCGCGCCATGGGCTTTGTGCGCCGCCTGCTCGATGATGGCAAGCTGGACCGGGAGCGTTACAAGTACATGCTGATGCACCATGTGGACGGCGGGTCCGTGCTCAAAAGCTATGGTGCGTCGAGCAAGAACCGCTCGGATGCGCCCTTTGTGCGCGAATTGGCTGAGCGCGGCCGAGTCTCCGGAGAGAACTGGCTGACCAAGCACCGGGCGGATGTCGGCGTGCGTTCCGGCTTCAAGGTGTAGGCAAGATCACTCTTGGCACGGTTGCTGCTTGCAGCCTACCTGCCACTGCGGGCCGCCTATTTGCGGCGGCACGGTTGTTTTGATAGATAAGACTTTATGCACGATCCAGACTGCCTTTTTTGCAAAATCATTGCCGGCCACATCCCTTCGAGCAAGGTCTATGAAGACGAGGACATGCTGGTCTTCAAAGACATCCACCCAGCCGCGCCCGTGCATTTGCTGATGGTGCCCAAGCTGCATATCCCCTCGATGGCCCAAGTGGGTGCGCAAGAGGCCCCCTTGCTGGGCCGCATGCTGGCCAAGGCGCCCGAGTTGGCCCAGGCCAATGGCTGCAACCCGTATCCGCAGGGCGGTTTCCGCCTGATGATCAACACCGGCGAAGAGGGTGGCCAAGAAGTGCACCATCTGCACATCCACCTGCTGGGCGGCCCCCGTCCCTGGAAAAAGGGCTGATTGCAGCCTTGGCCTGCGGGCGAAGACCTCGCCGCGTGACAGTATTACGAAACCGGTAGACGTCCAAGGCGTCTAAAATGCACATATTCGCTAGGAGAATTTCATGGGTTCCTTTTCTGTTTGGCATTGGCTGATTGTTTTGCTCATCGTGGTGCTGGTTTTCGGTACCAAGAAGCTCAAAAACATCGGCACCGATCTGGGTGGTGCCGTCAAGGGCTTCAAGGATGGCATCAAGGACGGTGGCGAGTCCGCCTCCCCAGCGGCATCCACGACGACCACGGCACAGCAAGTGGGTCAGTCGCCAGTGGCTGACAAGAACACCACCATCGACGTCGAAGCCAAGAACAAGGGCTGATGTGCGCATGACAGGGGCTGCAGACCAGCTGCAGCAACCGCTTGTGTGCATTCGATGGGGTTGGAATGTTTGATCTCGGTATTTCCAAGATGGCCTTGATCGGTGCGGTAGCACTGATCGTGATCGGCCCTGAAAAACTGCCGCGCGTTGCACGCACGGTAGGCACCTTGCTGGGCAAGGCGCAGCGCTATGTGAATGACGTCAAGTCCGAGGTCAACCGCTCGATGGAGCTCGATGAGCTGCGCAAGATGAAGGAGAACGTCGAGTCGGCGGCGCGTGATGTGGAAAACACCATCCGCACCAACTCCTCGGACTTCGAGAAGGATCTCAACGACCAGGCGAACGGCAGCACGTCTGGCTCGGGCAGCGACGACAGTTTTTACACGGCCGATCCCTATGCCGAAGGCTATGACGGCAGTTCGGTATCTGCGGTGACACCGGTCTACCAGCATCCTCGCAAGAATTGGCGCGTGAAAAAGGGTGCGACGCCGCAGTGGTACAAGCACCATGCCGGTGTACGCACCCATGTGCAGTCGGGCGCGGCGCGGGTGGCGCGTTTCCGGCCCAAAAAGCCATCGTCCGGCCTGTGATGGCGCTCGCAACGCAGCAGGCTCCAAGAGCAGGGCGTTGGCATGTTTTCTTCCTGGCATTCCCATCAGCCGCCACGGCGCAGCCTGCCAAGCAGTGCTGCGCTTTGGTGATGCATTGATTCGCAACAGATATCCCCATGTCCGAAACCCCTTCCAAAGACGACGAGCTGGCCGGCACCGAGCAGCCCTTTGTGCAGCACCTGATGGAGCTGCGCAATAGGCTGCTCTACAGCGTGGGTGGCGTTCTGGTGGCCCTGGCTTTGCTGGCTTTCTGGCCCGGCCCGGATGGGCTGATGGACTTCATCGCCCACCCGATCAAGATGCACATGCCGCCCGACGCCAAGCTGATTGCCGTGGGCGTTTTCTCGCCTTTTATCGTGCCGCTCAAGGTGCTGGGTATGGCAGCGATTTTGCTGGCGCTGCCCTGGATCATGTACCAGCTCTGGGCCTTTGTAGCACCGGGCCTGTACATGCATGAAAAGAAGTTTGCGCTGCCCTTGATTTTTTTCGGCAGCATGCTGGCTTATGCCGGCATTGCCTTTGTGCAGCTGTTTGTGCTCGATCGCATGTTTGGTTTTATCCAGCATTTCACGCCGTCAAGCGTGGCCGCAACGCCGGATATTGCCTCTTATGTCGAGGCCATTTTGTCGCTGTACCTGGCATTCGGCCTGGCTTTTCAGGTGCCGATTGTGGTGATCTTGCTGGTGCGCCTGGGTATCGTGGACATTGCCAAGCTCAAG
Source organism: Comamonas sp. BIGb0152 (assembly GCF_024809975.1). Classification (GTDB taxonomy): domain Bacteria; phylum Pseudomonadota; class Gammaproteobacteria; order Burkholderiales; family Burkholderiaceae_C; genus Comamonas. Next base: position 551,497 of record NZ_JANUDY010000001.1, on the reverse strand, counting down.
TCCTTCCGGGGCTACTTTATCGTGCTGTCTTTTGTCATCGCTGCCGTGGTGACGCCGCCCGATGTGCTCTCGCAAATTTCTTTGGCCGTGCCCATGTGCATTCTGTATGAGGTCGGTATTCTGGGCGCCACCTGGTTCTCTCGCAACCAGCCCAAGAAGGAAGAAGAAGCAGATCCTGACGCAGCGGCCTAAACGCCGTTACCCAGATACACCAAAGCCCCGCGCTGACCTGAAGTCTGCCGGGGCTTTGGTGTTAGTGGGCCAGATACGCAGTGTGAGCGATGTGAGTGCGGAGACCAGAGGCATCAAGCTTGGCTATCCACTACGCTCGGGAGTCCAGGCGAGGACGCTGACAAAGCGCTTCGCCAGGCCTCAACGCCGGCCTTGGGGCATGGCGCGGTTGTTGACCGGCCGGGTACCAGGCGTGATGGGCAGGGTCAGGCTCTGGTCGCCACGGCGCAGTTGCACTTGGGCGGCGGTGCCGGGTACCAGGGCGGCCACGGCGGTCAGCAGGCTTTGCACATGGTGTACCTGCATGTCGCCAATCTGAGTGATCACATCACCGGGGCGGATGCCGGCATTGGCGGCAGGGCCGCTTTGCAGCACGCCGGTGATGATCACACCCGAGTCGGCCTTGACGCCAAAGGTTTCGGCCAGCTCCGGGGTCAGGTCGTTGGGCTCCACGCCGATCCAGCCTCGGGTGACCTTGCCGTCGCGCACGATGCTGTCGAGCACATTCTTGGCCAGGGCCACGGGGATGGCAAAGCCAATGCCCATGCTGCCGCCCGAGCGCGAATAGATCGCCGTGTTGATGCCCACCAGGTTGCCGTTCACGTCGACCAACGCGCCGCCGGAGTTGCCGGGGTTGATGGCCGCATCGGTCTGGATGAAGTTCTCGAAGGTGTTGATGCCCAGCTCACTGCGGCCCAGCGCGCTGATGATGCCGCTGGTGACGGTTTGGCCCACGCCAAAGGGGTTGCCAATGGCCAGCACCTGGTCGCCAACTTCGGCGGATTCCGAATTGCCCAGCACGATGACGGGCAGCTTGTCCAGGCTGATCTTGAGGATGGCCAAATCGGTTTCCGGGTCGGTACCGATAACGGTGCCCTTGGCTTTGCGGCCATCGGTCAGGGTAACTTCGATGTCATCAGCCGCTTCCACCACGTGGTTGTTGGTGAGCACATAGCCATCGGGGCTGACGATCACGCCGCTGCCCAGGCCCGCCTGGTTTTGCACACCCTGGTCGCCAAAGAAGAACTGGAACCAGGGGTCATTGGCACGGGGATGGCGCACCGAGGTGCTGGTATTGATGCTGACCACCGCAGGGGAGGCTTTTTTAGCGGCCGGGCTGAAACTGCTGGTGGCTACGCTGGCCCGGTTGGCTTCGCTTTGCGGCGCCTCGATCAAGGCGATGCCCGCATTGCTGCGCACGGCATTGTTGCGCTGCAGCCAGCCGGGCTGCAGGGTGACGACGATAAAGTACAGGGCCAGCAGGACGGTGACCGATTGTGCAAAAAATAGCCAGAGGCGTTTCATAAAACCTGGGGTAGGGTGTGGGGTGGCTGCGCCTGGCGGTGGCCAGGTGCGGCGCAGACAGCGCATTGCCATGGATTATGGCACTGGCGTTTGTGGCAGGGGCTGCAACGCGCAGTGTGCAAGCACTCAGGGGGTTCAGCGCTGCGGGCAAGCTTGCCATGGATGGGCCAGCCGACGGCAATCCTCAGTGTCATCTGCGATGTGTTCCATCGTCTTCCACGATGTCATGGAGGCGACATTGTTCTCCAAACGACGCCAATCGCGGCGGTTTTCTGCGAATTTCTGGAAAATAAGTTGCTTCCGGAACAATGCCGTCGCCCCCATGGCCGATGGCCGCCCCGCCATGCCCTAGTTGCGGGGGATACTTTTCGTGACATGGCCGAGGCTACCAGGGTATGTACCTAGAATGGGATTCAAACCTTTTGACTGCGCTTTTCAGCTCATCGCGGTTCCCTGCGAACGGGCCCATCCCCTCTCTCGCTTGCCCTGACTCCCGCCATCCCGGGTTTCGACGAACCCCTTGATATGCGCCCACAACGCGCTGCGCTTTGCGCTGTCCTGCTCTGAAATGTAGAGGACACATGACTTCGCTGACTGCTGAACAAGGTGCGGCCGCCGCACCTGCCAACCGCCCCCTGAACCGGGACGACTACAAGACCCTGGGCCTGTCGGCCCTGGGCGGCACCCTGGAGTTTTATGACTTCGTGGTGTTTGTCTTTTTCGCCAATGTGCTGGGCGCGCTGTTCTTCCCGCCCTCCATGCCGGACTGGATGCGCCAGCTGCAGACCCTGGGCATTTTTGCGGCCGGTTACCTGGCCCGCCCCATCGGCGGCATTTTGATTGCGCACTACGGCGACATTCTGGGCCGCAAGCGCATGTTCACCTTGTCGGTGTTCCTGATGGCGGTGCCCACCCTGGTCATTGGCCTGCTGCCCACCTATGAAACCATTGGCCTGGCCGCTCCGTTCCTGCTGCTGGCCATGCGCGTGCTGCAAGGCGCGGCCATTGGCGGCGAGATGCCTGGCGCCTGGGTGTTTGTGGCCGAGCATGCGCCGGCCAAGCGCTATGGCTTTGCCATTGGCTCGCTGACGTCGGGCATTACCGGCGGCATCTTCCTGGGCTCGATCATTGGCGTCTGGCTCAACAGCGTCTACAGCCCGGCTGAGATCCACGACTGGGCCTGGCGCATTCCGTTCATCCTGGGCGGTGTGTTTGGCTTGGTGTCGGTGTACCTGCGCAAGTTCTTGCATGAGACCCCCATCTTCCAGGAGATGCAAGCGCGCAAAAAGGTAGACCGTGAACTGCCGCTGAAAACAATTTTGCGCGACCACCGTGAAGCCAGCGTTGTCGTGGCGCTGATGACCTGGATCCTGTCCACCGCCGTGGTGGTGGTGATTCTGTTCACGCCGTCCTACCTGCAAAAGGTGTTCCATATTGCGCCTGCCGTGGCCCTCAAGGCCAATGCGGTGGCCACCGTGACCTTGACCATCGGCTGCGTGTTCTGGGGCTGGCTGTCGGACCAATGGGGCACGCGTGCCGCCATGGTGCTGGGCTGGGGCGGCATGGCCGTCACCGCCTACCTGTTCTACCTGAACCTGCCGGGCACGGAGATCTCGCTGATCTGGACCTATGCGCTGGTGGGCTTCTTCGTCGGCGCGATCTCGCTGCTGCCGGTGGTGGGCGTGCGTGCTTTCCCGCCGGAGGTGCGTTTCACGGGCCTGTCCTTCTCCTACAACATGGCCTATGCGGTGTTCGGTGGTTTGACCCCGATGCTGGTCTCCGTCTGGCAGCAGGCCGATGTGATGGCCCCGGCCCACTATGTGGCAGCGATGGGCGTGCTGGGCGTGGCCATGGGCTTTTGGCCGCTGGCCGTTAAGGGCTGGGTGGCCAAGCGCTAAGTTCGCCAGCGTCTGACGGACACTGCAACCCGCTGCATGCGCTCGCATCAGCGGGTTTTCTCATGGCTGGCCCGGTGCGGGTACGCAGGTCTGAGACAATTTCGCCATGACTACCACCCGCCACGACATGCTGCAGGCCTTTGATGCGCTGCTGCAGCCCGCCCGCTTCAAAGACTATGGCCCCAACGGCTTGCAGGTGGAGGGCAAGGCGGAGATTCGCAAGCTGGTCAGCGGTGTGACGGCCTCCCGGGCCTTGATCGAAGCGGCAATTGCCGCCCAGGCCGATGCCATCTTTGTCCACCACGGGCTGTTCTGGCGGGGCTATGACGGCCGCATCACCGGCTGGATGAAGCAGCGTATCGCGCTGCTGATCCAGCACGACATCAATCTGTTTGCCTACCACCTGCCGCTGGATGCCCATGCAGAACTGGGCAACAACGCCCAACTGGGTGCTCAGCTGGGTTGGCAGGCCGACGCACGCTTTGGGGAGCAGGATCTGGGCTTTATCGGCACGGTGGCTGAAGCCGCTCCGGCGCAGTTGGCGGCGCAGATACAACAGACCTTGGGCCGCTCCGTCACCTTGGTGACCGGCGAAACGCCACGGCCTATTCGCCGCATGGCCTGGTGTACTGGTGGGGCGCAGGGCTACTTCGAGGCTGCCATGGCCGCCGGCGCCGATGGCTTTTTGACCGGTGAGATCTCCGAGCCCCAGGCCCATCTGGCCCGTGAGACGGGCGTGAGCTTTTTTGCCGCCGGCCACCATGCCACCGAGCGCTATGGCGCGCCAGCGGCTGCGGCGCTGGTGGCCCAGCAGCTGGGTGTGGCGCACTGCTTTATCGACATCGACAACCCCGCCTGAAGTCTCCCAATCAAAGGATATGCCCGTGCACTCCGCTCCCTTGCTCGCCATCACCCAAGGCGACCCTGCCGGCATTGGCCCGGAAATCGTCGCCAAGGCCTTTCGCGATGCGCCTGATGTGATGCAGGGCTGCTTTGTCGTCGGCGAACTGCAGACCCTGCGGCGCGCCGCGCAGATCTTGCAGGGCCCGGGCCGCTGCGCGCTACCGGTTGCAGAAATCGCCCAACCACAGGATGCCTGGCAGGTGCCGCCGCGCTGCCTGCCTGTGCTGTCCCTGCCGGGATTGCCGGGGCCTTTGCCGTTTGGCCAGGTGCAGGCCGAAGCCGGGCGCGCCGCCGCAGAATGCGTGCGCTGGGCCGCCCGCCAGGCCTTGCAAGGCCATATTGCCGGGCTGGTGACGGCCCCACTCAACAAAGAGGCGCTGCATCTGGCGGGGCTGGCGTTTCCGGGCCATACCGAGTTGCTGCAGGCTGAGGCCGCCGCTCATGCCGGTGTGCCACTGGCCCAGATGCCGGTGCGCATGATGCTGGCCAATGAGGCGCTGCGCACGGTGCTGGTGAGCATCCATGTATCGCTGCGCGATGCCATTGCGGCGGTGACCAAGGAGCAGGTGCTGGAGACCATCTGCATCACCCACGAGGCCTTGCTGCGCGCCCTCGGGCGGCCACCCAGAATTGCGGTGGCGGGGCTCAACCCCCATGCGGGAGAAGCCGGCCTGATGGGGCGTGAAGAGCTGGAACACATTGCGCCCGCGGTGGCGGCTGCGCAGGCGCTGGGCATGCAGGTGATCGGGCCGGAGCCGCCCGATACCGTGTTCATGCGTGCCCGCCACAGTGCCGAGCACCCTGGCGCCTTTGATGTGGTGGTGGCCATGTACCACGACCAGGGCCTGATCCCCGTGAAGTACCTGGGCCTGGATGAGGGCGTGAATGTGACCCTGGGCCTGCCGCTGGTGCGTACCAGCCCCGACCATGGCACGGCCTTTGATATTGCCGGCCAGGGCCTGGCCGATGCCGCCAGTTTGATAGCGGCAGTGCAGATGGCGCGCCGGCTGGCAGCAGTGCCACAACGGGCATAAAAAAGCAGCCTCGGAAGGCTGCTGGGGTGTCAGTGCAAAAGAAGCAGAATTTCTGTTTCTTTGTTGCAAAAAATCAACGCTTTTGCTGCAGGCTGTCGCGGATTTCACGCAGCAGCACCACGTCTTCGGGCGTTGCAGCTGGGGCTGCGGGGGTTTCGCGCTTCAAGCGGTTGATCTGCTTGACCATCAGGAAAATGATGAATGCCAGGATGGCGAAGTTCACCGCAACGGTGATGAAATTGCCATAAGCGAACACCGGAATGCCGGCTTTTTTCAGCGCATCCAGCGTGCGCGGAATGCCGTCGGGAACGGTGCCTAGTACAACGAAGAGGTTGGAGAAGTCGAGCTTGCCAAACACCAGGCCGACGATAGGCATGATAAGGTCGTTGACGACGGAGTCGACGATCTTGCCAAAGGCCGCGCCGATGATCACGCCCACGGCCAAGTCCATCACATTGCCCTTGACCGCAAACTCGCGGAATTCCTTCATGAAGCTCATGCGTTGCTCCTGTCAAATAAAGATGACGCCTAGTATCGCTCAGCTTCAAGGGTTTCGGCGCATTGCATGACTGGCAAGTCCCTTCGTACAATCCGCCAAAAACCGAGATATAAGCGTTGACCAAGGAGCCCCATGAGTGATTCTTCCATCGACTCCAGTAAAAGGACGTGGCTGATAGCGTCGGGATGCGCAGGCGCCGTCGGAGGAGTGGCCACCGCAGTGCCTTTTGTGAGTTCGTTCCAGCCTTCAGAAAAAGCCAAGGCCGCAGGCGCTGCCGTTGAGGTGGATATCTCGGACCTCAAGCCTGGGGAAAAGATCACCGCTGAATGGCGCGGCAAGCCGATCTGGATCATGCGCCGCACGCCAGAACAGCTTGCCGAGCTGCCTCAGCTTGACGGCCAGCTCGCCGACCCCAAATCGGAGCGCACAGCCTATCCCACACCGGCCTACGCCAAGAACGAAACCCGCTCCATCAAGCCCGATGTGCTGGTCGTGATCGGCATCTGCACCCACCTGGGCTGCTCGCCTGTCGACAAGCTGCAGGCGGGTCCCCAGACCTCCCTACCCGACGACTGGAAAGGGGGCTTTCTCTGCCCCTGCCATGGCTCCACTTTTGACCTGGCCGGACGCGTCTTCAAGAACAAGCCCGCGCCCGACAACCTGGAAGTGCCAGCGCATCAGTATCTGACCGATACCCGGCTGCTGATTGGCGAAGATAAAAAAGCATAAGGAGGCGCCATGGCACATGAATTCAAGGACATATCGCCGAACGCGACATTGGGCGCCAAAGCCGGCAACTGGCTGGAGAACCGCTTTCCCACGGCATTCGATGCCTACCGGGTCCACATGTCGGAGTACTACGCACCGAAGAACTTCAACTTCTGGTACATCTTTGGCTCGCTGGCGCTGTTGGTGCTGGTGATCCAGATCGTCACCGGCATCTTCTTGGTGATGCACTACAAGCCCGATGCCGAAAAGGCCTTTGCCTCGGTCGAGTACATCATGCGCGATGTGCCCTGGGGCTGGCTGATCCGCACCATGCACTCCACCGGCGCCTCGGCCTTTTTTGTTGTGGTCTATCTGCACATGTTTCGCGGCCTGTTGTACGGCAGCTACCGCAAGCCGCGCGAGCTGGTCTGGGTGTTTGGCTGTGCCATCTTCCTGTGCCTGATGGCCGAGGCCTTCATGGGCTATCTGCTGCCCTGGGGCCAGATGTCGTACTGGGGCGCGCAGGTGATCGTTAACCTGTTCTCGGCCATTCCCTTTATCGGCCCGGACCTGGCGCTGCTGATCCGGGGCGACTATGTGGTGGGCGATGCCACCTTGAACCGCTTCTTCGCCTTCCATGTGATTGCCGTGCCACTGGTGCTGCTGGGTCTGGTGGCTGCGCACTTGCTGGCTTTGCATGATGTGGGTTCGAACAACCCCGATGGCATCGAGATCAAGGGCCCCAATGCGCCCAAGGATGCACAGGGCCGGCCGCTGGATGGCGTGCCTTTCCACCCTTACTACACCGTGCATGACCTGTTTGGGGTGGCGGTGTTTCTGTTCATCTTCTCGGCGATTGTGTTCTTTGCGCCAGAGATGGGTGGCTACTTCCTGGAGTACAACAACTTCATCCCGGCCGACCCGCTGAAGACGCCCAACCATATTGCGCCCGTGTGGTATTTCACGCCGTTCTACTCCATGCTGCGCGCCATCACCGGCGAGATGATGGTGGCCTTGTCGGTGATCCTGGTCGCTGCCGTGGCCTATGTGTGCATCAAGACCCGCATGGCGGCTGTGCTCAAGGGCCTGCTGGTGGTGGTGGCCTTGGTGGTGCTGGCACTGTTCGGCGCCTTCGCGTTCACCGGTGTTGCGGCGCTGGGCGGTATCGATGCCAAGTTCTGGGGCGTGGTAGTGATGGGTCTGGCCGTCATCATCCTGTTCTTCCTGCCCTGGCTGGACCACAGCCCGGTGCGCTCCATCCGCTACCGACCGCATTGGCACAAATATGTGTATGCGGTGTTTGTCGTGAACTTCGTGGTGCTGGCCTACCTGGGCGTGCAGCCGCCATCGCCGATGGGTGAAAAAGTCTCCCAGGTGGGCACCTTGTTCTACTTTGGCTTTTTTCTGCTGATGCCGTGGTGGAGCCGCAAAGGCACGCCCAAGCCGGTGCCTGAGCGCGTCACCTTCCATGCGCACTGAACCAGAAAGCACCCCACGATGAAAAAAACAATTCTCTCCGCATGGCTGGGCCTGAGCGTCCTGTTGGGCGCAGCCTCGGTGCAGGCCGCAGAGGGCGGTGTCGCCTGGGACAAGTTCAAACCTAACACCACGGATACCGTCTCGCTGCAAAACGGCGCCAAGCTGTTTGTCAACTACTGCCTCAGCTGCCACTCGGCCGCCTTCATGCGCTACAACCGCCTCCAAGACATCGGCCTGACCGAGCAGCAGATCAAGGACAACCTGCTGTTCGCCACCGACAAGGTGGGCGAGACCATGAAGGCCTCCATCGACCCCAAGCAGGCCAAGGAGTGGTTTGGTGCCAATCCCCCCGACCTGACCTTGGTGGCACGCTCGCGCGCCAGCCACCAGGGCACGGGCGCGGATTACCTCTACACCTTCTTGCGCACTTTCTACAAGGACGACACCAAGGCCACAGGCTGGAACAACCTGGCCTTTCCCTCGGTGGGCATGCCCCATGTGCTATGGGAGCTGCAAGGTGTGCGGGTGCCGGTCTACCAAGAGGTGCAGGAGCACGGGCACAAAACCCAGATTTTTACCGGGTGGAACCAAGTCACGCCGGGCAAGCTCAGTTCGACCGAATTCGATCAGAGTGTGGGTGATTTGGTGAACTATCTACAATGGATGGGTGATCCCAACCAGAACACCCGTATACGCGTCGGCGTTGGGGTGTTGATATTTTTGCTGGGACTCATCTTCATCACCTGGCGTCTGAATGCGGCGTTCTGGAAAGATGTGAAGTAAACGTATTTGCGTGCAGCCGGTTCTGGCCCTGTGAGCAGGGCTTGAATTTGGGTAGCCGATTTGTGTAGAGTGGGCGGCATTGACTGCAGTCCACTCTTTTTTGATTTTGAGGAGCCTCTCACCATGATGGTGCTTTATTCGGGAACTACCTGCCCTTTCTCCCACCGCTGCCGCTTTGTGCTGTTTGAAAAGGGTATGGATTTTGAAATCCGTGATGTGGACCTGTTCAACAAGCCCGAAGACATCAGTGTGATGAACCCCTATGGCCAGGTACCTATCCTGGTCGAACGTGATCTGATCCTGTATGAGTCGAACATCATCAACGAGTACATCGACGAGCGCTTCCCCCACCCGCAGCTGATGCCCGGCGACCCCGTCGAGCGCGCCCGTGTGCGTCTGTTCCTGCTGAACTTCGAAAAAGAGCTGTTCACCCATGTGCACACGCTCGAAGAGCGCGCCGTCAAGGGCAACGAAAAGGCACTGGAAAAGGCCCGCTCGCAGATCCGTGACCGCCTGACCCAGATGGCACCGGTGTTCCTGAAGAACAAGTTCATCCTGGGCGAGAACTTCTCGATGCTGGACGTGGCCATTGCCCCACTGCTGTGGCGCCTGGACTACTACGGTATCGAGCTGTCCAAGAATGCGGCGCCGCTGCTGAAGTATGCCGAGCGCATCTTCTCGCGTCCCGCCTACATCGAGGCACTGACGCCGTCCGAAAAGGTCATGCGCAAGTAAAAAGCCGAAGAGCCCGCTGCGTGCGGGCTGCGCCAGCGGGATGCATCCCCTGGCGCGGCTGAGAGCAGAAAGTGCCCAATGAGTGAAATCCAGACAACATCCACCCAGCCCTACCTGATCCGCGCCTGGGTGGAGTGGTGCAATGACAATGGTCTGACCCCGTACCTGAGTGTTCGCGTGGACAAAACCGTGATGGTTCCGCGCGAGTTTGTCAAAGACGGCGAAATTGTGCTCAACATCAGCTATGACGCCACCAGCGCGCTCAAGCTGGGCAATGACTACATCGAGTTCACGGCCCGTTTTGGCGGGGTTCCGCGCGACATCATGGTGCCGGTGAGCCGCGTGGTCGCCATTTTTGCGCGGGAAACCGGCCAAGGCATGGGCTTTCCGCCACCCGAGGACTTGCTGGACGACGATGCAGAGATCGCCATCTCGGCGCTGCAGGGCGCCAGTGAAGAGGGCGGCGATGCTGCCACGGCATCGGACGCGGCCACACCGGTCATGCAGGTGGTGACTTCCAGCGATGAAGCCTCGCCAGAGGCGAAGGCGCCAGCCCGGGCCGCGAAGGCGGGCAAGCCCTCTCTCAAGCTGGTCAAATAGCCAATCTCGGCATTTTTACGGGCAATCCCGTATAGAATGCCGGATGTTGCCGGTTTAGCTCAGTTGGTAGAGCAACCGCCTTGTAAGCGGTAGGTCATCAGTTCGATTCCGATAACCGGCACCAGAAGCATTTCAAAGCCGTTCTCAGCAAGCGCTGTGAACGGCTTTTTCGCGTCCGGGCTTGGCTGTGGCGCGGGCGGCGGCGGGTCAGCACAGTACTTTGAGGCGAATATCGGCTGTCGGGTAGCCTTTGACGCGCAGATGGGCGGCCATCGCGGGCAGCAGCTGCTTCATCTTGGCGGCGCAGGCGTTGTTGGCCACCAGCAGGCACCACTGGTCGCCGTCAATCGGGCCTGGCTTGATCGATGCGCGCAGCATCGGGGGAATGAGGAATTCCACCAGCTGGTAACGGGCAGTGGACTCCCGCGTCAAAGCCACCAGGCTGGCCAAGCTGGGCGCCTCGTTCGCGGCTTGTTCTACGGTGACGGCGAAATGCCGACGTTGGGGCTTGATCATGGTGGGGGAGGGGTGTCCATAGGCGGGTCAGGCGCGATAGCCATACATTGCAATGCACCTGCCACAACGCATTCTATTCAGGGTTGTAGAATGTTTTATTCGGCAGGCATGGTTTTCGGTATTGAAGCCGGGGTCATTGCCTCCATCTGACACAACACTAAACACTAGGAATTCCGGTCGCATGGCAGGGGTGGACGCAAGTGCTATCGCCTGCTGTGTGGTTCTGTTCGCATGGCAACCAATTTCTTCACCAAAATTTTTGGCAGTCGCAATGATCGCCTGCTCAAGCAATACCGCAAAGTCGTCACGCGCATCAACGCGATGGAGCCTGAGTACGAAAAGCTCAGCGACGAGCAATTGCGCGAGAAGACTCAGGAATTTAAAAACCGGGTCGCCGGTGGAGAGTCGCTGGACGACATCCTTCCCGAGGCATTTGCCGTGGTGCGTGAAGGCTCCAAGCGGGTGATGAAGATGCGCCACTTCGATGTGCAGATGCTGGGCGGCATGGCCCTGCATTACGGCAAGATTGCCGAAATGCGCACCGGTGAAGGCAAGACCCTGACAGGCACCTTGCCCGTGTATTTGAACGCCTTGAGCGGCGGCGGCGTGCACGTGGTGACCGTCAATGACTACCTGGCCACCCGCGACGCGACCTGGATGGGCCGCCTCTACAACTTCCTGGGTCTGAGCGTCGGTATCAACCTGTCGCAGCTGCCCAAGCATGAAAAGCAGGCCGCCTACCACTCCGACATCACCTACGGCACCAACAACGAGTACGGCTTTGACTACCTGCGCGACAACATGGTGCAGGATGCGAGCGAGCGCGTGCAGCGCAATCTCAATTTCGCGATTGTTGACGAGGTGGACTCGATCCTGATCGATGAGGCGCGTACGCCGCTGATCATCTCCGGCCAGGCCGAAGACCATACCGCCGCCTATTTGGCCATGCGCGAAGTGGTGCCCACGCTCACCCGCCAAGAAGGTGAAGCCGATCCGCGCACCGGTGAGGGCGTGACCAAGCCCGGTGATTTCACGGTCGATGAAAAGGGCCACCAAATCCACCTGACCGAGCAAGGCTACGAAGCGGCCGAGCGCATTCTGGCCGAAAAGGGCATGCTGGCCGAAGGCGCATCGCTCTACGATCCGGCCAATATCACCCTGGTGCACCAGCTGTATGCGGCGCTGCGCGCCCAGCACCTGTACCACCGCGACCAGCACTATGTGGTGCAGGGCGGCGAGGTCGTGATTGTCGATGAGTTCACCGGCCGCCTGATGTCGGGCCGCCGCTGGAGCGAAGGCCTGCACCAGGCGGTGGAAGCCAAGGAAGGCGTGGAAATCCAGGCTGAGAACCAGACCCTGGCATCGATCACCTTCCAGAACTACTTCCGCCTGTACAACAAGCTGGGCGGCATGACGGGTACGGCCGATACCGAGGCCTATGAGTTCCAGGAAATCTATGGTCTGGAGACCGTGGTGATCCCCCCCAACCGCCCTAGCAAGCGCGACGACCAGCTCGACCGCGTCTACAAGACCACGCCCGAGAAATACACCGCCGCGATCAATGACATCCGCGAGTGCTACGAGCGCGGCCAGCCGGTGCTGGTGGGCACCACCTCGATCGAGAACTCGGAAATCATCGACGAGATGCTGAAAAAAGAGAACCTGCCTCACCAGGTGCTCAATGCCAAGCAGCACGAGCGCGAGGCAGACATCATTGCCCAGGCCGGACGCCCGGGCGTGATCACCATTGCGACCAATATGGCTGGCCGGGGTACCGACATCGTGCTGGGTGGCAATATCGAAAAGCAGATTGCGGCCATCGAGAACGATGAGTCGCTGTCCGAGACCGAGCGCCGCAACAAGGTCGATGCCCTGCGCGCCGACTGGAAGGTCGAGCACGACAAGGTCACCGAGCTGGGCGGCCTGCGCATCATTGCTACCGAGCGCCATGAATCGCGCCGTATTGACAACCAGCTGCGTGGCCGTGCCGGTCGCCAGGGTGACCGCGGTTCTTCGCGCTTCTACCTGTCGCTGGACGACCAGCTGATGCGCATTTTCGCGGGCGACCGTGTCAAGGCCATCATGGAGCGCCTGAAGATGCCCGATGGCGAAGCCATTGAGGCGGGCATTGTGACCCGCTCCATCGAAAGCGCCCAGCGCAAGGTGGAAGCACGCAACTTCGACATGCGCAAGCAATTGCTGGAATACGACGATGTGGCCAATGACCAGCGCAAGGTCATCTACCAGCAGCGCAATGAGATTCTGGATGCGGCTGACCTGTCGCCGATGATTGATGGCATGCGCGACAGCGCACTGGCCGATATCGTGCGCCAGTATGTTCCCGTGCAATCGATGGAAGAGCAGTGGGACCTGGCAGGTCTGGAGAAGGTGCTGCGCGACGAATGGCAGATCGAGTTGCCGCTGGTGCAACTGCTCGAAAGCTCCGAATCGATCACCGACGAGGAAATCGAAGAGAAGGTGGTGGCCGAGGGCGCACGCCTGTTCAACGACAAGCTGGAGCAGGCGGGCAAGGAGAACTTCATGCAGTTCATGCGTGCGGTGCTGCTGCAGACCCTGGATTCGAGCTGGCGCGACCATTTGGCCGCTCTGGACTATCTGCGCCAAGGCATCCACCTGCGCGGCTATGCGCAAAAGCAGCCCAAGCAGGAATACAAGCGCGAAGCCTTCGAACTGTTCAGCCAGCTGATCGACCAGGTCAAGACCCAGGTCACCCGTGTGATGATGTCCGTGCAGATCCGCTCGCCCGAGCAGCTCGATGAAGCCACCGAGCAGCTGGAGCAAAGCAATGACCGCACGGCCCATGTGACCTACAGCGGCCCGGACGAGTCCGGAGACGCTGAGGCCAGCGAGCCCCTGGCCCTGCCAGAAGGCGCGCGCGTGGCCCGCAACGACCCATGCCCATGCGGCAGCGGCAAGAAATACAAGCTTTGCCACGGTAAACTCGCTTAAATTACCGGATCGCTTCACCACAACGGGCTTTGACTGGTTCATCGCCCGTTTTTTTCATGGTTTCAAGGAAAAGACTGATATGCCCGTCAATTTGAAAGCCCCCGTAGCGCAGGACCTGGCTGCTGTCGCCGGTATTCGCATTGGTGTGACGGAGGCCGGCGTGCGCAAGGCCAACCGCAAGGATGTGACCGTGTTCTTGTTGGACGAAGGCAGCCATGTGGCCGGCGTGTTCACCCAGAACCGCTTTTGCGCCGCGCCCGTGCAGATCTGCCGTGAGCACCTGGCCAGCCACGGCCAGGCCATCCGTGCCATCGTCATCAACACCGGCAATGCCAATGCCGGCACGGGCGCCGACGGCCTGGCCCGCGCGCATGCCACCTGCGATGCGCTCGCTGGCCTGCTCAAGATCGATGCCCAGCAAGTGCTGCCGTTCTCGACTGGCGTGATCATGGAGCCGCTGCCGGTGGACCGCATCACCGCCGGCCTGCCTGCCGCCATTGCAGATGCGCAGCCGGGCCACTGGGCCAAGGCGGCTGAGGGCATCATGACCACCGATACCCTGCCCAAGGCGTTTTCTGCGTCGGCCACGGTCGGCGGCAAGACGGTGCAGGTCACCGGCATCAGCAAGGGTGCGGGCATGATCCGCCCCAATATGGCCACCATGCTGAGCTTTCTGGCCACCGATGCCGCCATCAGCCCTGCGCTGATGCCAGCCTTGGCCAAGACCTTGGCCGACCAGTCTTTTAACCGCATCACCATCGATGGCGACACGTCGACCAATGATTCCTTTGTCGTGGTTGCTACGAACCAAGCGGGCAATGCGCCTGTCAGCGACTGGAATACGGCCGATGGCCAGGCCTTGATGGCCGCCATGCGCGAAGTGGCGCAAAAGCTGGCGCAGGCGATTGTGCGCGATGGCGAGGGCGCCACCAAGTTCATCCAGATCGAGGTGGAGCAAGGCCGCAATGAAGAGGAATGCCGCCTGGTGGCCTATGCGATTGCGCATTCGCCGCTGGTCAAAACGGCCTTCTTTGCCAGCGATCCCAACCTGGGTCGCATTCTGGCCGCCGTCGGCTATGCCGGTATCGACGACCTGGACCAGACCCAGATCGAGCTCTACCTGGACGATGTGCATGTGGCCACCCAGGGCGGCCGCAACCCGGCTTACCAAGAGGCCGATGGCCAGCGCGTGATGAAGCAGCAAGAGATTGTGGTGCGTGTGCAGCTGGGCCGTGGCAGCGCATCCACCCAGCTGTGGACCTGCGACCTGAGCCACGACTATGTGAGCATCAACGCGGACTACCGCTCCTGATACCGCGTAGCCAGCGCGCCGGCCCGCCCCTGATCAAGGGCGTGCGCCGGCCCCGCTGGCGTCGTCCACCTTGTGCGTCTGGATACCATGACCGAGTCCTCCACCTCCCCTTTCTCTCCGCTTGAGCGCTTGGTGCAGCGCGCCGAGCAGCTGATGCAGCGCATCGAATCCGTCTTGCCCCAGGCGCTGCAGGCGCCGGCCGACTGGAGCGAGGCCATTGCCTGGCGCTACCGCAAACGCGCCAATGGCTGCGGCGTGCTGGAGCCGGTGCGCCATGTGGGGGCCATGTCCTTGTCGGATCTGCAAAACATCGACGGCCAGAAGGAAAAGATTGCCCGCAATACCGAGCAGTTTGTGCACGGCAGCACGGCCAACAATGTGCTGCTGACCGGTGCCCGCGGTACCGGCAAGTCATCCTTGATCCGTGCCTGCCTGCACGCCTATGCGCCCCAGGGTCTGCGCCTGATCGAGGTCGACAAGGCCGATCTCACCGACCTGCCCGACATCGTCGATGTGGTCGCTGGCCGGCCTGAGAAATTCATCATCTACTGCGATGACCTGAGTTTTGAAGAGGGCGAGCCGGGTTACAAGGCGATGAAGTCGATTCTGGATGGCTCCGTCTCCGCCGCCACCCCGAATGTGCTGGTCTATGCCACCAGCAACCGCCGCCACCTGTTGCCCGAGTACATGACCGACAACCTGGCCCAGCAAAAAGGCGAGAACGGCGAGATCCATCCGGGCGAAGTGGTGGAGGAGAAGATTTCGCTGTCCGAGCGCTTTGGCCTGTGGGTGAGCTTTTACCCGTTCAGCCAGGACGAGTACCTGCGTGTGGTGGGCCAATGGCTCTCAGCGCTGGGTGTAGCCGAGTCTGACATCGAGGCCGCCAGGCCCGAAGCCCTGGTCTGGGCGCTGGAGCGCGGCTCGCGCAGCGGCCGGGTGGCCCACCAGTTCGCCCGTGACTGGGCTGGTCGCAGCCAGCGCGAGGTGCAGGGCCGCCAGCAGATTGCCGATGTGGCCGATCTGGGTGAAGAGGCCCAGGATTGAAGAAAAAGGGCTGCTGCTTGGCAGCCACCGATGACCTATGAGCCAGACTGAAACGACCGAGACCCGCAGCTACACCGACGTAGCGGTGGGGGTGCTGATCCGCGAAAGCGACAATGCCCTGCTGATTACAAGCCGCCCCATGGGCAAACCGCGTGCGGGCTGGTGGGAGTTCCCCGGTGGCAAGCTGGAGGCGGGCGAGAGCGTGGAAGAGGCGCTGCGCCGCGAACTGATCGAAGAGCTGGGCATCCGCATCGACAACTGCATTGCCTGGAAGGTGACCGAGCACAACTACAGCCATGCGCTGGTGCGCCTGCACTGGTGCAAGGTGACGCAGTGGTCGGGAGATTTTGAAATGCGTGAAGGCCAGCAGATGTCCTGGCAG
Organism: Comamonas sp. BIGb0152; assembly: GCF_024809975.1. Taxonomy (GTDB): domain Bacteria; phylum Pseudomonadota; class Gammaproteobacteria; order Burkholderiales; family Burkholderiaceae_C; genus Comamonas. Next base: position 535,098 of record NZ_JANUDY010000001.1, on the reverse strand, counting down.
CAATTGCCGCTGACGGTGAGTCCGGTGCTGGAGGGCTCATTCCCGGTGCTGCAATGGCTGAGCGAGGAGCGCGGCCTGCCTTTTGATGCGGACGCCTATGTGCAAGCGGCGCAAGCTGCCATGAAATAAGCGGGGCAGCACCCACGGGTGCTGCGCTGACACCAGGTGCTGTGTTTTCAGTCTTCGAGGCGGGGATCGCCGTAGGGCTGGTCCAGCGGCGGGGATTGTGCGGGCACCCGAAAATCCTCATTGCCCCAGGCGCCCAGGTCAATGAGCTTGCAACGCTCGCTGCAAAAGGGGCGAAACCGGTTGCTGCGTGCAAAGCTGGATGGCCCAGCGCACTGGGGGCACTGGATGCTGGGGAGTGCTGTATCTGCGGAAGAACTCATCGGGCTATTGTAGGGCGGCTTGGCTTGCCGCCCGATGCGTCAGGCATGTAGGCGCTTAAGCGCAGAGAACCATCTCGTATTGGCCGTCCTGCGTGGTCAGGCCCAACTGGCCGTTTTCGGTCTTTTGCAGCATGCGGATCGAGATCATCAGCCGGTTGCCGCTGATCTCGGGCACCAGGTTGGCGCTCGGATCCATCTTGAGGCGCAGCAGCTGGTAGATGCGGCCTTGGGGCAGGTTCTGCTGGAACTGGCCGCGCACGGTCGCAATGCGTTGCGGCGCGCCGGCATCACGAAACAGCCGCAGCAGCAAGATGAGGGCGCTGGCCAGGGGGGCAAACGAGGCCGTCCAGCCTTGCAGGTCGGCTCTGCGGCTGCTGCTGTCGGCATGCAACCAGGCATGGTAGCTGGGCAGGTCAAAGGTGCAGGTGCCACCAGGGATGCCGGTGCGGTTGCGGATGGCCATCAGCCATTCATTCTCGATCAGCAACTGGCTGGGTTTGCCATTTTGGGCACGCAACTGGGCATGGGCCGTGTCGATCTGGACAATGACCTTGTCCAGCATATCGACGGCAATCATCGGGTTGTCGCGGTAGGCGTTGAACTGCTGGCGCTGGCGCTCCAGGTCCTTGAGCAGGTCGGTCTTGAGATCGCTGCGGGAAGCCACGTCCATCACCTCGAACAAGGTGGTGATGGCAAAGTGGTGGTCGATGTCCGTGTCGCGCTGCAGGAGTACGTCAAGCCGGCGCAGCAAATACTCCAGGCGGAGATAGGCTCGCACACGTTCGTTGAAGGGGTACTCGTAAATGATCACGGATCAGTGAGGCTGGCGAGAGCGGAAGTTGGCTATCAATCGATTGTATAGGTCGAATACTTCATCGCCTAGCGCTTGTAACGACAGCGTTTCATTCCAAAGCACCCAGTCGGCTTTGCGCAGCCGCTGCAAGCGGCTGGCCTGCTGCGCCATGATGGCCTCGATAGCCGACTCGGGCAACTGGTTGCGCTGCTGCACGCGCGCGATCTGGGTGCGCTCCAGGCAGTCCACCACAATCACCTGGTCCAAGCGCGCGCTCCATTGGCTGGATTCGGCCAGCAGCGGGATGTCAAAGATCACCAGCGGTGCATCGGTATTGCTGCTGGCGTACTGGTACTGCTGGTCGATGTGCTGGCGAATCAGCGGATGCAGGATGCCTTCGAGCTGGGCCTTGAAGGCGGGATCGCGAAAGGCGGCCTCTCGCATCTGTGCGCGGTCCAGTGCGCCATCGGCATTGATGAAGTGAGCGCCCATCTGCGCTGCAATCGGGCTGATGCCTGCGCCGCCCGCCAGGGTCAGGCTGCGGGCAATCTGGTCGGCATCGATCACGTGGCAGCCCCACTGCGCAAAGCTTTGCGCCACCGTGCTTTTGCCGCTGCCGATTCCGCCGGTGATGCCAATGCGCGGTCGCATATCAGGGCTGCAACAAGCGGTCGACAATGCCGGAGCCGAACCACATCACCAAAAACCCGGCGCCCGCCAAAAAGGGGCCAAAGGGGATGTAGCCGCCTTCGCGCAGGTTCGAGAAGATCTTCATCGCAATGCCGATGACCGCACCCACGACGGAGGAGAACAATGCGATAGGTATCAGTGCTTGCCAGCCAAACCAGGCGCCCAGCGCGGCCAGCAGCTTGAAGTCGCCATAGCCCATGCCTTCCTTGCCCGTCAGCAATTTGAAGGCCCAGTAAATCAGCCACAGCGACAGATAACCGATCGCTGCACCAAACAGCGAGTCCTTGAGGGATACGTCAATCCAGCCCATGGCGCTGCACAGCAGGCCTGCCCAGAGCAAGGGCAGGGTGAGGTCATCGGGCAGCAGGGTCGTGTCCCAGTCGATCAGGGCTGCCGTCAGCAGTACCGAGGCAAAAAAGCACCAGGCCATGCCCGTAGCGCCCAGGCCCCAGCGGTGGATGCAATAGGCCCAGAGCAGGCTGTTGGCGATTTCAACAACTGGGTAGCGGGCGGAGATGCGCGCACTGCATTGGCTGCAACGGCCACGCAGAAACAGCCAGCTGATCACCGGCACATTCTCATACCAGCGAATCTGGTGGCTGCAATGCGGGCAGCGCGAGGCGGGAGTCCAGAGGTTGAAGCGATCCGCTTTGGCCTCCGGCGGCGTGTCAGATTCAGGAGCTTGCGTGCTGTCCGCCGCTGCCAGCATGTCCTGGGCGTCGCGCCGCCATTGGCGCTCCAGCATCAGCGGCAGGCGGTGTACGACCACATTCAAAAAGCTGCCGACCAGCAGACCGAGCAGGGCAAACAGCCCTGTGTTCAATTGCGCTTCGGACATGCTTAAACCACCTGGCCGAGCTTGAAAATAGGCAGGTACATGGATACCACAATGCCGCCAATGATCGTGCCCAGGAACACGATGATGATGGGCTCCATCAGGCTGGACAGGCCGGCGACGGCCTCATCCACTTCGGCTTCGTAAAAGTCGGCCGCCTTGCCCAGCATGTGGTCGATCGAGCCCGATTCCTCACCAATGGCACACATCTGCAGCACCATCGAGGGGAAGACATTGGCGTCGGACATCGCAACTGTGAGGCTGGTGCCGGTCGACACCTGCTGCTGGATCTTCTCGGTAGCCACCGCAAACACCGCATTGCCGGAGGCACCGCCCACCGAATCCAGGGCTTCAACCAGCGGCACACCGGCCGCAAACATGGTCGACAGGGTGCGCGTCCAGCGTGCGACGCAGGATTTTTCAATCAAGGGGCCAAAGATAGGGACCTTCAGCAGCCAGCGGTCCATCGTGCGCTGCATTTTCTCGCTGCGCTTCCAGGCCTGCAAAAAGAAGTAGATGCTGCCGCCAATGCCAAAGAAGATCAGGTACCAGTAGCTCACAAAGAACTCGCTGATGGCCATCACGATCAAGGTGGGGCCGGGCAGATCGGCGCCGAACGAGGAGAACACATCCTTAAAAGCCGGGATCACAAAGATCATGATGATGGCCACCACGACAAAGGCCACGATCACCACCGAGGTCGGGTACATCAGGGCCGAGCGGATCTTGCTCTTGATGGCCTCGGTCTTTTCCATGTAGGTGGCCAGGCGGTCGAGCAGGCCTTCCAAAATACCGGCCGCTTCACCGGCCTCCACCAAGTTGCAATACAGCGCGTTGAAGTAGATGGGGTGGCGGCGGAAAGCGGTGCTCAGCGACGAGCCCGATTCCACATCGCTGCGCACATCGTTGAGCAGCTTGGTCACGCTGGGGTTGGTGCTGCCCCGGCCGACGATGTCAAAAGCCTGCAGCAGCGGCACACCCGCCTTCATCATGGTGGCCAGCTGGCGCGTGAACAAGGCAATGTCTTTGGGCTTGATGCGCTTGCCCGAGCGCATGCGGCGCTTTTTGATCTTGGACGGCAAAATGCCCTGCCGGCGCAAGGATGCGATGACCTGGTTTTCGCCGCCCGCGCGGGATTCGCCGCGCACGATCTTGCCGTTGCGGTCCTTGCCTTCCCACTCATAAACGGCTTCGTTCGATGTTTTCTTATTGACTGTGGTTGCCATTTATCCCTGCCCTCGTTGCTTTATTCGTTGGTGACGGCTAAGACCTCTTCCAGTGAGGTCAGTCCCTTTTTGACCTTGTGCAGGCCGGATGCGCGCAAGGAGCGAACATTTTCTATGCTGGCCTGTTCCGCGATTTCCAGTGCGCTGCCATCGCGCAAGATGATGCGCTGTGTTTCTTCGGAGATGGGCATCACCTGGTAAATGCCCAAACGCCCCTTGTAGCCGTTGTTGCAGGCATCGCAGCCCACCGCCTCGTAAGGCATCCAGGTACCGTCCAGCTCTTCTTCCTTGAATCCGGCCTCTAGCAGGGCCTCATGCGGAATCTCGGTGGGCCGCTTGCAGATGGGGCAGAGCTTGCGCGCCAAGCGCTGCGCGGTGATCAGGATCACGCTGGAGGCGATATTGAATGGCGCAATGCCCATATTGCGCATACGCGTCAATGTCGTGGGTGCATCGTTGGTGTGCAGGGTGGACAGCACCAAGTGGCCGGTCTGCGCGGCCTTGATGGCGATGTCGGCCGTCTCCAGATCCCGGATTTCACCGACCATGATGATGTCGGGATCCTGGCGCAGAAAGGATTTGAGCGCGGTGGCAAAGGTCAGGCCGGCCTTTTCGTTGACGTTGACCTGGTTGACCCCTGGCAGGTTGATTTCAGACGGGTCTTCAGCGGTGGCAATGTTGACCGCTGGCGTATTGAGAATGTTCAGGCAGGTATAGAGCGACACGGTCTTGCCCGAACCCGTGGGCCCAGTGACCAGAATCATGCCGTAGGGCCGCTTGATGGCGCTGAGCAGGCGCGCCTTCTCTTCGGGCTCGTAGCCCAGCGCATCGATACCCAGCTTGGCGCTGCTGGGGTCGAGAATACGGATCACGATTTTCTCGCCAAACAAGGTGGGCAAGGTGCTGACCCGGAAGTCGATCACGCGATCGGCGCCGATCTTGAGCTTCATGCGTCCATCCTGGGGCACGCGCTTTTCGGAGATGTCCAGGCGCGAGATCACCTTGATGCGCGAGGCCAGCTTGTCCTTGATGGCGGGTGGGGGCGAGGCAATTTCGCGCAACTCGCCGTCGATGCGAAAACGGATGCGGTACTGGTGTTCGTAAGGCTCGAAGTGCAAGTCGGATGCGCGCGCATTGAACGCGTCAATCAGCATCTTTTGCAAAAACTTGACGATAGGCGCGTCTTCGACTTCGGTCTCGTCGCTGTTGCTATCCGTGTTCACCGATTCATCGTCAATCTCGAACTCATTGAGATTGACATCGCCGGTGATCATGTCCTGGATGTTGTCGCCGCCCTTTTTGGCCACCGACTCCAGCGCCTTGATCAGCTTGGCATGTTCGGCGATCACCCAGTCCACGCTCAGTTGGGTGGAGAACTTGATCTGCTCGGCCACCGAATGGTCGGTCGGGTCGGCGGTGACCACGACCAGGCGGTTGCCACGCTTGGCCAGCGGAATGATCTTGTTGGTCAGTGCCAGCTTAGTATCGAGCAGGCCCGTGGCCAATTTGCTCAGGTCGATGGCATCGAGATCGACCATGGGAGCGCCATAGACGGTGGAGATGATGCTGGCAACATCACTGCTGGAGACGGCACCGCTCGCTACCAGCTCGCCAATAAAGCTGTTCTTGCTTTTGAGGCTGGTGGCGTACAGGGCCTCAGCCTTGGCAACGGGAAGCTTTCCACTGGCAACCAGGGCTCTGGCGATACCGGGAAGGGCGACGGCTTTTTGGGGGGTGTTGATGTCAGGCATGTAAAGGGGACGCCTATCGTCGATAGCCTCGCTGCGTAATCCGGCAAACTGTAGCAGTTGTTCGGAGATTTAACAAAAAAATGCGCCCTGCAGCAGTGCAACTGCAGTGGATGCGCGACAGTCGGCACAGACAGTCCCGTCTGTGCATGGCCGCTGAGGGCGTTACTCTCGGCGATCCAGCAATTGCGATGCCAAGGTGTTCAGCGCCTGGGTGTAGGCATTGCGGGGCAGCAAGGCGAGGCAATCGATGGCCTCCTGGGCCTGCAGCGCAGCGGCTGCCCGGGTCGCCTCCAGCGAACCGGTGTCCTTGACGACCTGTACGATATCGGCCATGTGCGGTGTGGAGCCTTGTTCGATGGCGTCGACAATCATCTGCCGATCTTGCGCTTTGGCGCGCTGCATGGCAATGATCAAAGGCAGGGTGACTTTGCCTTCGCGCAAATCATCGCCAATATTCTTACCCATCACCGTGGTGTCGCCGTCGTAGTCCAGCGCATCGTCGATCACCTGAAAGGCGGTGCCCAGCGAGCGCCCATAGTTGGCGCAGGCCTCTTCCAGATCTGCAGGCGCGTCGGTCAGCACGGCCGCGAGGCGGGCACTGGCCTCAAACAGCTTGGCGGTCTTGGAGCGTATGACGGCGAGATAGCCCGCTTCATCCAGGTCTACGTTATGCGTGTTGATCAGCTGCTGCACCTCGCCCTCGGCGATGATGTTTGTCGCCTCCGACAGAATCTGCATGACGCGCATGCTGTCGGCATCGACCATCATCTGGAAAGCGCGGGAGTGCAGAAAATCCCCGACGAGCACACTGGCCGCGTTGCCAAAGCTCTCGTTGGCAGTGGGTTTTCCGCGCCGCATGGTGGATTCGTCGACCACATCGTCGTGCAGCAAGGTGGCGGTATGGATGAACTCGACCACCGCCGCCAGGTTGAAATGCTGCTCACCCCGGTACTCCAGCGCACCCGCCACCAGCAGCAGCAGCGCCGGGCGCAAACGCTTGCCTCCGGCCGAGATGATGTAGTGCGAGACCTCGCCAATCAGCGGTACGGAGGAGCTCAGGCGCCTGGCAATCACGGCGTCAACCTGTCGCATATCGCCAGCGACGAGGCTCAAAGGGTTGGACGGGTTGGGAGTGTTGGACTCGGACAAGGCGGCTATCTCGGCATTTTATGGATACCGCATTATAGAAACGAGAGCAGCGCCCCTTGCGCACATGCCCGCTTGTCCGCCTGGGGGATGCGCCTTCTGCGGCGCCGTTGTGGTGCAAAAGCTCGTGGAGTTTGCGTGCTTCAAGGCCCTGTGCTACAATATTTGGCTCTTGCGAAATTTCTTTGTGAGACTATCCCCTTTTTAGAGGTTCTTATGTACGCGGTCATAAAAACCGGTGGCAAACAGTATCGTGTTGCTTCCGGCGAAAAAATCAAGGTAGAACAGATCGCTGCGGACGTAGGCCAAGAAATCGTGATCGACCAGGTTCTGGCAGTCGGCGACGGCGCAGAGTTGAAGGTTGGTACGCCCTTGGTGTCCGGAGCAACTGTGACGGTTACGGTAGTAGCCCACGGCAAGCACGACAAAGTGCGCATTTTCAAAATGCGTCGTCGTAAGCACTATCAAAAGCGCCAAGGCCATCGCCAGCAGTTCACCGAGCTGCAAATCGGTGCGATTGCAGCTTAACAGGAGCTATATAGCATGGCACAGAAAAAAGGCGGCGGCTCTACGCGCAATGGACGTGATTCCAAGCCAAAAATGCTGGGTGTGAAGGCTTTCGGTGGTCAATTGATCAGCGCTGGCTCGATCATCGTGCGTCAACGCGGCACCAAGTTCCACCCCGGCAGCAATGTCGGTCTGGGCAAGGACCACACCTTGTTTGCTCTGGTGGACGGCCACGTGTCGTTCGAAACCAAGGGCGCTTTGTCCAAGCACACGGTGAGCATCACCAAGGCTGCTTAAGACAAGACAAGTGTCTCAAAGGCCTTCATTGGCCTTGTCCAAAGCCCCGCGCAGTCGGGGCTTTGGTGTTTTTGGGCCGACCCGCTTGGCGCCCCGGTGCGACAATAGCGGTTTTGGCAAGGCTGCAGCTTCTGCCTGCAGCAGATTAATTCCCGCCACTCCTGTACGAGAGCGGGTGGATAACGACCATGAAATTCGTAGATGAAGCGTTTATTGACATTGCAGCTGGCGATGGTGGCAATGGCTGTGTGTCGTTCCGCCATGAAAAGTACAAGGAGTTTGGTGGCCCGGACGGTGGTGATGGTGGCCGCGGCGGCCATGTGTACGCCTTGGCAGACGTCAACCTCAACACCCTGATCGACTACCGCTACTCGCGACGCCACGACGCCGAGCGCGGTGAACACGGCAAGGGCTCGGACATGTTTGGCTGCGCAGGCAAGGACATCACCTTGCACATGCCAGTGGGCACCATCATTACCGATGCCGAGACCGGCGAGGTGCTGTTTGAATTGCTCAATCCCGGCGAGGTGATCACCATTGCCAAGGGCGGTGATGGTGGTTTTGGCAACCTGCGCTTCAAGAGCGCGATCAACCGAGCACCCCGCCAGAAAACCCCAGGCTGGAAAGGCGAGCGCCGCAATTTGAAGCTGGAGCTCAAGGTGCTGGCCGATGTGGGCCTGCTGGGCATGCCCAATGCCGGCAAGTCGACCTTTATTGCTGCGGTCTCCAACGCCCGCCCCAAAATTGCAGACTACCCGTTCACCACCCTGCACCCCAACCTGGGCGTTGTGCGCGTAGGCCCTGAAAAAAGCTTTGTGGTGGCTGACATCCCAGGTTTGATCGAAGGTGCGTCTGATGGCGCCGGCCTGGGTCACCAGTTCCTGCGCCATTTGCAGCGCACTCGCTTGCTGCTGCATGTGGTGGACCTGGCGCCGTTTGACGAGGGCGTGGACCCGGTGGCGCAGGCCAAGGCGATTGTCACCGAGCTCAAGAAGTACGACGAAGACCTCTACAACAAGCCGCGTTGGCTGGTGCTCAACAAGCTCGATATGGTGCCGGGCGATGAGCGGGTCGCCAAGGTCAAGGACTTCGTCAAGCGCTACAAGTGGAAAGGCCCGGTCTACGAGATCTCGGCCCTGACGCGCGAGGGCTGCGAGCCCTTGATCAAGGAAATCTTCCAGTTCGTGCACAAAATGCAGAAGGCCGAGCACGAGCCGCAAGAAATCGATCCGCGCTTTGCAGCGGAAGGCGAGCTGGCGCAGCCTGATCTGTCGGACGATCCGCGCTTTTCGACGCCGGATTGATCGGCGGTCCCTGCTCTCCCGGGTTACCCATTTATTGACAGCAGCTTGCGCTCGCCAGGCGGGCGCAAACGCCAGAGAAAAGCAAAAATGGCATCGAATGTACTGCGCGACGCACGTCGCATCGTGGTCAAGGTCGGCTCCAGCCTGGTCACCAACGAAGGCAAGGGCCTCGATGAGGGCGCCATCACCGAATGGAGCCGCCAGCTCGCGGCCCTGGTGCATGGCGAAGGCGGTGCCAAGCGCGAAGTCATCATGGTCTCCAGCGGCGCGGTGGCCGAAGGCATGAAGCGCCTGGGCTGGTCCCAGCGACCCAAAGAGATCCATGAATTGCAGGCCGCTGCTGCTGTCGGCCAGATGGGCCTGGTGCAGATGTACGAGACCAAGCTGCGTGAGCAAAACCTGGGCAGTGCCCAGGTGCTGTTGACCCATGCAGACTTGGCAGACCGTGAGCGCTACCTCAATGCGCGTGTCACCTTGCTGACCTTGCTGCAGCTGGGCGTGGTGCCGGTCATCAACGAGAACGACACCGTCGTCAACGACGAAATCAAGTTCGGCGACAACGACACCCTGGGCGCGCTGGTCGCCAACCTGGTGGAGGCCGATGCGCTGGTGATTTTGACCGACCAGAAGGGCCTCTACACCGCCGACCCGCGCAAGGAGCCCGATGCCGCGTTTGTGCACGAAGCGCAAGCGGGCGATCTGAAGCTGGAAGCCATGGCCGGTGGCGCGGGCTCCGGCATTGGCAAGGGCGGCATGCTCACCAAGATCCTGGCGGCCAAGCGGGCGGCGGGCTCAGGGGCATCCACGGTGATTGCCTGGGGGCGCGAGCAGAATGTGCTGCTGCGCTTGGCCGCTGGCGAGGCCATCGGTACTTTGCTGGTAGCTGCCACGCACAAGAACCAGGCGCGCAAGCAGTGGATGATGGACCACTTGCAAATGCATGGCTATGTCACGGTGGACGAAGGCGCCGCGCAGAAGCTGCGCAGCGCTGGCAAGAGCCTGTTGCCCATCGGCATGGTCAGCGTGCATGGCGAGTTCTCACGCGGCGAGGTGATTGGCGTGCGCGACCCGCAAGGCGTTGAGCTGGCACGCGGCCTGGCCAATTACAGCAGCGCCGAAGCACGGCGCCTGTGCCGCAAGCCATCGGCAGAATTTGAGCAGTTGCTGGGCTACACCGGTGAGCCTGAGATGCTGCACCGTGACAACATGGTGCTGACGGGGCACTGATCCCGCAACGCTGCTGCTGCTTGCAAACGCAGTGCCCATGTAAAAAGCGTCCTTGGTAGGACGCTTTTTGCGCTGAGCTAACCGTTGCTTCTGCCAGGGTCGTGACCAGCATTCCCGGGATCGGGGTCAAAGCTGGCTCCCGGCGGCAACTCCATGTCCTGCATCATGCGCAAAGGGGAGTGGTAGCTGACCACGGTGGTCACCGACACCTGCAGGGTTTCGGTGGCCATCATCTCTCCTTCGTGCGGCTCCCCATCGCGCAAGCGCGCATTGCTGCGCAAGTAGCGGTTGCGCGGATCGTTGCGCGGCACATAGCGGGACAGCTCGGTCAACGCCATCTCGTAGACTCCGCGCTTGAATTCCACCACCACATCCAGCGGCACCCAGTAGTCATTCCAGCGCCAGGCATCAAACTCCGGATGGTTGGTGGCGCGCAGATTCAAATCCCAGTCGTGCCCCGTTAACTGGAGCAAAAACCAAATTTGCTTTTGTCCGCGATAATAGCCCCTGGCATCGCGGCGGATGAAGCGTTCGGGCACCTCGTACCGTAGCCAATCCCGCGTTCTAGCCACAATACGTACATGCTCCGGTCGCAAGCCCACTTCCTCATGCAGCTCTCGAAACATCGCCTGCTCGGGGGTTTCTCCACGGTCGATACCACCCTGCGGAAACTGCCAGCTATGGGTGCGGATGCGCTTGCCCCAAAACACCTGATTGCGCTGGTTGAGCAGGATGATGCCGACGTTTGGCCTAAAGCCATCTCGGTCCAGCATAATCTAACCCCAATTTTTTAAACTGTGTCCATTATGCCTGTGCCTTGAAGCCATCTTCAAGGGGGCAACTACTAGGGCCATTGCCATAGACTATGAAAGCTTCGCAATTTCTTATCTCGACCCTGAAGGAAGCGCCTGCGGACGCTGAGATCGCTAGCCACCAGCTGATGACCCGCGCGGGCATGATCAAAAAGCTCGGTGCCGGTATCTACAACTACATGCCCATGGGGCTGCGTGTGATCCGCAAGGTCGAGGCCATCGTCCGTGAGGAGATGAACCGCGCCGGTGGCATCGAGGTGACCATGCCCGTGGTCCAGCCCGCCGAGCTGTGGCAAGAGACCGGCCGCTTTGACAAGATGGGCGCTGAGCTGCTGCGCATCAAGGACCGCCACGCGCGTGACTTTGTCATCCAGCCCACCAGCGAAGAGGTGGTGACCGACATCGCCCGCCAGGAGTTCAAGAGCTACAAGCAGCTGCCCAAGAACCTCTACCAGATCCAGACCAAGTTCCGCGACGAGCGCCGTCCCCGCTTTGGCCTGATGCGCGGGCGCGAGTTCATCATGAAGGACGCCTACTCCTTCGACAAGGACCGCGATGCGGCACAGATCAGCTACCAGACCATGCGCGCCGCCTACAAGCGCATTTTTGACCGCTTTGGTCTGCAGTACCGTGCCGTGCGTGCGGACAGCGGTGCCATCGGTGGCGATCTGAGCGAAGAGTTCCAGGTGATTGCCGCGACCGGTGAGGACGCGATTGTCTACTGCCCCAACAGCGACTACGCCGCCAACATCGAGAAGGCCGAAAGCCTGGCGCCCACGCAGCCCCGTGCGGCTGCTGCGCAGGCCATGGCCAAGACGGCCACGCCGGGCAAGAGCACCTGCGCCGATGTGGCCCAGCTGCTGAACCTGCCGTTGGCCAACACCGTCAAATCGCTGGTGCTGGCCACCGACGAGACCAATGACAAGGGCGACATCCTCGGCTCCCAGGTCTGGCTGCTGCTGCTGCGCGGCGACCATGACATGAACGAGATCAAGGTGGGCAAGGTCGAAGGCCTGGCCAACTTCCGCTTTGCAACGCTGTCCGAGATTGAAGAGCACTTTGGCTGCCAGCCTGGCTACCTGGGCCCGATCGGTTTGAAGAAACCCCTCAAGCTGGTGGTGGACCGCGATGTGGCCGTGATGGCCGACTGGGTCTGCGGTGCCAATGAGGCGGACTACCATTTGACCGGCGTGAACTGGGGCCGTGACCTGCCCGAACCCGTGTTGGTGGCCGACCTGCGCAATGTGGTTGCCGGCGATCTGTCGCCAGACGGCAAAGGCGAGTTGGCGATCGAGCGCGGTATCGAGATCGGCCATGTGTTCTACCTGGGCACCAAGTACTCCAAGGCGATGAAGGCCACCTTCCTGGCGGAGAACGGCAAGCCCAGCGAGTTCGAGATGGGCTGCTACGGCATCGGTATCACCCGCCTGCCAGCGGCTGCCGTGGAGCAAAACCATGACGAGCGCGGCATCATCTGGCCTGATGCGATTGCCCCCTTCACCGTGGTGATCTGCCCCATCGGCATGGACCGCAGCGAGGCCGTCAAGACTGCGGCTGAAAAGCTACACGCCGACTTGTTGGCCGCTGGCGTCGATGTGATACTGGACGACCGCGGCGAGCGCCCAGGCGCGATGCTGGCCGATTGGGAGCTGATTGGCGTGCCCCACCGCGTGGTGCTGGGTGACCGGGGCCTGCAAGAAGGCATGGTCGAGTACCAGCAGCGCCGCGACACCGCAGCCACCAAGGTGCCTGTGGACGAGGTGTTCAGCTTCATCACCAGCCGCCTGGCCTGATGCGGGCCATGGGCTGCACGCGCAGCCCATGCCGCCAGGCGCAGCAAAATATTCATAAGAGGGATCGATCGAGAATGTCAGGCTCACGCATTGCTTTACCTGCGGGCGTATCACGCCGCGCGGCCATGGCATCGTTGCTGGCGGGGCCAGGTGCTTGGCTGGCTGCGCCGCAGGCAGCACTGGCGGGTGGCCAGTTGGAAGAGCCCTTGATCGACTCCGTGCGCTCGGCGCTCACGGCAGCCATCGGCAGCGCCGCGCCGCCGGAGCCCGTGTTTGTCTCGACCGAGGCCAAGATTGTCTATCTGCGCTGGCTGGGTGCCATGAGTGACCGCCTGCGCCGGCGCAAGCCTGACTGGGAAGTGCGCCGCGATTTTCTGCAGACCGTCTGGTATGAAGCCCGGCGTGCGCGCCTCGATGAATCGCTGGTGCTGGGCCTGATCCAGGTCGAAAGCGGTTTTCGCAAGTTCGCGATGTCCAATGTCGGGGCTCGCGGCTATATGCAGGTGATGCCTTTTTGGACCCGGGTGATTGGCGATGGCGATGCTGCCAAGCTGTTCCACATGCAGACCAATCTGCGCTTTGGCTGCGTGATTCTGCGCCACTACCTGGACCGCGAGAAGGGCGATCTGTTCATGGCACTGGGCCGCTACAACGGCAGCCGGGGCAAGGACACCTACCCCAACTTGGTCTATGGCGCCCAGCGCCAATGGATATTCGAGAACAAGGTCGAAGCCTGAGGCCTGCCGTCTGGAGGCGCGCCAAGCGCATCATGCGCATTTGGGGCTCCCCATGAAAAACCACCGCATGCGGTGGTTTTGGCTTTGGCCGTCGGCCCGGTTATGCCACCAGGCTGCTGGTGGCCGGTGGCAGCGGCGAGTCGGGCACCTTGTTCGGGTCCACGATGGTGACCAGGACCTGGTCGATGCGGTAGCTGTCCACATCCATCACCTCGAACTGGTACTTGCCCCAAACCACCTTGTCCGTGCGGCGCGGGATGCGGCGCAGCATCACCATCAAAAAGCCGCCCAGGGTCTCGTACTCGTCGGAATGCGGCAGGTCGTCCAGCAGCAAGGTGCGCTCCACATCCTCGATGGGCGTGATGCCGTCGATCAACCAAGAGGTTTCGTCGCGGCGCACGATCAGCTCCTCATCGACCGGGCCCATCAGGTCGCCCATGACGGTGCTCATCACATCGTTGAGCGTGACCACGCCGACCACCAGGCTGTACTCGTTGACGATGATGGCAAAGTCCTCATGCGCCTGCCGGAACTGCTGCAGCACCTCGGCCAGGGTCAGCCGGTCGGGCACAACCAGGGCCTTTTTCACCAGGCCTTCGTCGTGCAGCTTCATCGGCAGGTTGTTCAGCGCGCGCTGGAACAGGTCCTTGGCATCGACATAGCCGACCACATGGTCAATATCGCCTGCGCAGACCGGGTAGGTTGAAAAAGGCTCCTCGGCAATGCGGGCGCGGATGATGTCGTCGCTGTCGTCCTGGTAGAAAAAGGCGATGCGGTCGCGCTGTGTCATCGCCGAGCCGACCGTGCGTGTGTCAAGTTCGAACAGGTTGGCAATTACCTGCTGCTCCTGCGCGGCTAGTACACCGGCCTTGGCACCGGCCTCGGTCATGGCCAGAATGTCTTCATAGGTGATTTTTTCATCACGGATGGTCGACAGCCCCAGCACGCGAAACATGGCATCCGCCGCTTTGCTGTAGAACCAGACCACCGGTTTGAACAGCGTCATGCACCACTGCATGGGCCGCGACACCCGCAGCGCCAGCGCCTCGGGTTCGGCCATCGACAGGCGCTTGGGCAGCAGGTCGGCGAGCAAGATGAACAGCGAGGTCACCACGGTGAACGAGAACAGAAAGCCGACGGTCTGTGCCGTGGCCGGCTCCAGCCAGCGGCTGGCCAGGCCAGAGACCACGGGACTGAGCGCGCCTTCGCCAACGATGCCGCCGAGAATGGCCACCGCATTCTGGCCCACCTGCACCACGGTGAAATACTCACCGGGCTGCTCCTGGACCTTCATCACACGCTCTGCACGCGGGTCACCGTCATCGACCATTTGCCGCAATCGCAGGCGGCGCGAAGCGGCCAGCGATATCTCCGCCATGGAGAAAAAGGCGCTGAAGCTGATCAGCAAGGCAATGACAAGAAGACTCTGCGTGAGATTCATAGAAACCCGTGTTGGAGCAGTGCAGACCGGCTGCTCACATTTTTCGGCAAAAGCGGTGGTGGCGCGCGAGGCACCAACGGTATGAATTCGTATTCAATG
The DNA here is from genome assembly GCF_024809975.1 of Comamonas sp. BIGb0152. Classification (GTDB taxonomy): domain Bacteria; phylum Pseudomonadota; class Gammaproteobacteria; order Burkholderiales; family Burkholderiaceae_C; genus Comamonas. Next base: position 520,051 of record NZ_JANUDY010000001.1, on the reverse strand, counting down.
GTCGCATGCCCGTCTGGGGACTGGCAAGTGCTTTTGGTAGCAGACGCTTGAGGGCCGGTGCAAGTACCGGGCTGGCTCCTGGCGCGCGCAAGGGCGCCATTGGGGTCAAGGCTCGCGTGCTGCTGCGCTGAGCTTACCCCAGCTGCCCAGGCTGGGCCGCTGGCAAGGCCATTGGCCATGGCAACGGCGCAACGCTTGCCAGGCCTGGCACCAGACGCGAAAAAGCCGCCCGAGAGGCGGCTTGGTGTGCGCGGTGCGCGAGCCTGGCGCAGGGGTCAGAGGGTGGCCACCAGTTGCTGCAGCTCACCGGATTCGTACATTTCCATCATGATGTCCGAGCCGCCGACAAATTCGCCCTTGACGTACAGCTGGGGGATGGTGGGCCACTGGCTGTAGTCCTTGATGCCTTGGCGGATTTCAGGGTCTTCCAGCACATTGACGGTGGTCAGACCACGGGTCTCCACGCCACTGGCTTTGAGAATTTGAATGGCACGGCCGGAGAATCCGCATTGCGGAAAGCTGGCTGTTCCCTTCATGAACAGCACGATGTCATGGCCTTTGACCAGCTGGTCGATGCGTTGTTGGGTATCGCTCATGGATGGGCTCCGTCGGGGCGTGTGGGTTGCAATGTAATCAGCGCAGCGCTGGGAACAGGTTCTCAGATACGGGCGTTTTGCCGCAGTTCAAGCGCGGGCATGGCAGACATTATTTCACGGAAGCCCATTGTCCGCCGCTGGCGCGCTCGATGCCAGCGAGGTCCTTGCGGCTTTGCACCTGGGCAAAACCGCGCTGGGCCAGCAGTGCGCGCACGGCTTCTGCCTGGTTCCAGCCATGCTCGATCAGCAGCCAGCCGCCTTCGCCCAGATAACGCGGGGCGGTATCGACGATATGGCGAATGTCCTGCAGGCCATCGGCGCCGCTGGTCAAAGCCTGGCGCGGCTCGTGGCGCAGTGCAGGCATGTGCGGGTCATCGTCACGGATGTAGGGCGGGTTGCTGACGATGGCATCAAACGGCCCTTGCAGCGCCGACAGCCAGTGGCTGTGGGCAAAGCGCAGCGGCAGCTGCAGCCGTGCCGCATTGGCCTGGGCAACAGCCAGCGCATCGGTGCTGGCGTCGACCGCCCAGACCTCGGCAGCGGGCCGCGCATGCTGCAAGGCCAGCGCTATCGCGCCACTGCCGGTGCCCAGGTCGGCCAGGCGCAAGGCAGGCTGGCCCGGCGCGGCATCGGGCAGCAGCTCCAGCGCCCAGTCCACCAGGGTTTCGGTGTCCGGGCGCGGGTCCAGCACGCGGGCGTCTACCGCCAGGTCCAGCCCGTAAAAGCCTTTGTGTCCCGTCAGATAGGCCACCGGCTCGCCATCTGCGCGGCGTTGCAGCCATTGCTGCCACTGGCTGCTTTGCGCGGTGGTCAGGCAGTCGCCATCATGGGTGATGAGCCAGGCGCGCGCATGGGTGGGCTGGCCGTACAGGTGCAGCAACAGCATTTGCGCGTCGATGCGGGCGATGCCCAGCGCAGCGGCTTGCGCCAGCGCCTGGGTGACCGTGATGGGGGTAATCGGGGTGGAAGCATTCATGTCGATGCGCGATTCTCTGTTGCTGCGGGCTAGTGGTTGGCGGCCTGCACAAAGGGCCGCGATTGCAGGATCAAGATCTGCTCACCAGCAACCGCCCATTCAATATCTTGGGTACGGCCGCCAAACTGCTTTTCGATCGCAGCGCCGGCATGGGCCAGGCGTTTGACCAGTGCATCGCTCAGCACCTGGCGCTGCGCCACGGCGACTTCCTGCACGCCACCGCCGGGCGCCAGGCGCAGCTCGGTGTCTTCGGCAGAGCGGCTGAGCACCTGCACGGCCTGGCTGCGGCGCGCGTACAGCACCTGCTCGGCCACCCGCCGGCCTTCCACCACGCGGATGCCGATACCGCGCTTGGCGGCGATGAACACGCTGTTCTGTGTGCCGCCCAGCGGGTCGCGCGTGACCATCACGCCCGAGGCCTCGGAATCCACCGCTTGTTGCACCAGCACGGCCATGGCTACCTCATCCTGCGCAATGCCGGCGGCGCGGCGCGCTTCCCAGGCCTCAAAGTTAAAGACCGAGGCCCAGACCTTGCGCACGGCATCTTGCAGCGCTGCCTGGCCCTTCACATTGGGCACCGTGGTGTACAGACCCGCACCGCTAAAGCCGGGCAAATCCTCCGAGCTGGAGGAGCTGCGCACAAACACGCCCGCCTGCTGCAACTGGCTGGCCCAGCGCGCTTGCAGGCTGCTGGCAAAGGCGGCATCCAGCGGCATCTGTTCGATCTCGGCGCGCAGCGCAGCCAGCGCATTGCGGCGCACGGCGGCGTCGCTGTCAAAGCCGGGCTGCTGCTGCATGCGCGCTACTTTCTCTGCCAAGCCAAAACGCTGCATGGCACGGGCATAGGCGCCAAAGGGAACGCAAAAACCGTCTGGGACCGTGACGCCGGCAATGCCAGCATGCTGCAGCTCGCCCAGATTGGCAGCCTTGGCGCCGCACTGGCGGCGGTTGGCTGCTCGCAGCGCGGCCAGCGACTGCAGCGCAGTGCTGCGGGTATCTTTTTGGATGCTGGCACCGGCAATGCTGCGCTGGAGTGCGGATTGCTCGATGGCCTTCTCACGCTCTTGGGCCGTTGCCGCGCGCAGTTCGTAATCTTTGCTGCCCACGGTCAACCGCACCCATTGGCCATGCTGGGCTGCCAGCACCTGGCTGGCATCGCGCACATAGGCGTTGGGCACGCCCCAGCCCCGGGCCAGCAGGTTGACGTGCGACACCAGGGTCGAGGGCTGCTCGGTCAGCACGCCTGCCACGGGCGGCAGCGTGATGGGCACCTGGCGCAGCACGACGATGTCGCTGGGCTGCAGGTCATGGACTTGGTCCACGTCGTCCACCAGGCGCAAGCGGCCCACGGCCTGGCCGGGGTTCAGTGGCAAAAAGCGTTGCTGGCCGATCAGCGCGCTTTGCGTGACCGCTGCGATGCCCGCAGCGGCGGCGACCTGCTCTTGCGCGCTGGCGTTGGCCTTGAACTGCAGCGGCGCAAAAAAGTGGCTGTGCAGCTGTGCCGCCGTCTCGCGCAACAAGGGGGCGGTCAGCTGGTCGCCTTCCCAGAACTCAAACACAAAGCCGTCGATCTGCGGCTGCCAGCTGAGGGTGCCCAGGATAAAGCGGCGGCCCGCATCGCGGTAGTTGCGGTTCAGCGCCTCTTTGCCGCCGCTCAGCAGGCCTTGCGCGCGCAAAAAGCGGTCATGCAGCTGAAAGCGGGGGGTGTTGATGAAGTACAGCCGGGCTGCCGGCTTGGCCTGGCGGTCGATCACAAAGATCACATGGGGCTGGGCCAGCGGCGTGCCGGCGTTGTAGACCCGGGCCAGCTGGTCGAATGCGGCCCGGCTCTGCAGCTCGGCCGCAAACGGCAGGCTGCTGTGGTTGCCCATGGCCTGCGCGGGTGGCGTGCTGCCCGCTGGCCCGGCGATCAGCGCCTGCGGCGCAGCGCTGGGACTGGCGTTGCGCCCATCCTCGTACATCGATGGCTTGCGCGCCAGCTGCGCCGAGGCGCCACTGGCGGCCAGGGCCAGCGCTGTGTATCCCGCAGCACGCCAGGCAGCGCGCAACGCAAAACCGGGGTGGTGGCTGGGCATCGCAGGCCTTATTGGTTGACTTCCAGCTCGGCCAGCAACTCGGCCTCGCGCTCCGACTGCAGCGCCTCCATCAGCTCGCTCAGGTCGCCATCCATGATGAAGCTCAGCTTGTACAAGGTCAGGTTGATGCGGTGGTCGGTGACCCGGCCCTGGGGAAAGTTGTAGGTGCGGATGCGGTCGCTGCGGTCGCCCGAGCCGATCAGGCCCTTGCGCATGGCGGCCTCTTTGGCAGCGCGCTCGCTGCGTTCCTTTTCCTGGATCCGGGCCTGCAGCACCTGCAAGGCCTTGGCCTTGTTGCTGTGCTGGCTGCGGCCGTCCTGGCATTCGGCGACGATGCCGGTGGGCAAGTGGACGATGCGCACCGCAGAATCGGTCTTGTTGATGTGCTGGCCGCCGGCGCCGCTGGCGCGGAAGGTGTCGATGCGCAGATCGGCCGGGTTGAGGGTGATGGCCTGCTGTTCATCGGGCTCGGGCATCACCGCCACGGTGCAGGCACTGGTGTGGATGCGGCCCTGGGTTTCGGTGGCCGGCACGCGCTGCACACGGTGGCCGCCCGATTCAAAACGCAGGGTGCCGTAGACGTTGTCGCCGCCATCAATGCGCAGCACCACTTCCTTGTAGCCACCCAGCTCGGCCTCGTTGGCGCTCATGATCTCGACCCGCCAGCCCATGCGCTCGGCGTAGCGCGTATACATGCGCGTAATGTCGCCGGCAAACAGCGCCGATTCATCGCCGCCGGTGCCGGCCCGCACTTCCACAAAGGCCGGGCGGGCGTCGTCCGGGTCCTTGGGCAGCAGCATGCGCTGCAGCTGCGCGGCCAGCTGTTGCAGCTCGGCCTCGCCACTGCTGATCTCTTCCCTGGCCATGTCAGCCATGTCGGGGTCGGCCAGCATCTCCTTGGCGCCTTCGATATCAGATTCAATCTGCTGGTAGCGCGCATAGCGCTCGGCAATGGCTGCCACATCGGTGTGTTCACGCGAGAGCTTGAGGAACTGCGGCATATTGGCCATGATGTCCTCGCGCGAGAGCAGAAAATTCAGCTCATTGAGGCGCTCGGCATAGCGTTCCAGCTGTTGACGGAGAAAGTCTTTCATGGCGATCTGGTGTGCAAGGCAGCCGCAGGCTCTGCCATAAGCGCAGAAGCTTCAACGGGTGCCAAGAGAAGAGAGAAGGGTGGGGACTGACAGCGAGCAAGGGGCGGCTGTACCGCGCAGCGTCGCTACAAGCCCGATTGGTGGCCGTTGCCACCGCCGCGCTGGTTGCGCAGGAAAAGCCGCGAGACCATGTCCGCCGTCTGGGCACGCGCTTGGGCGTCGCCCGCATGCAGCTCGGCCATGGTGCCGTGCAGTATTTTTTGCGACAGGCCGCGCGTGAGTGCATCGAGCACCGCGTCCATGTCTTCGCCCTTGGCCAGGCGTTTTTTGGCCCGCTCGATCTCCAGCGCACGCCAGACATCGGCTTGCGCGTTGATCTGCTGAATCAGCGGCACGGCGCCGCCTTCTGGGGCGCGCTGGTCCATCCAGTGCATAAAGCGCTGCACGCCGGCATCGATGATGGTTTCGGCCTGCACGACAGCCGCCTGGCGCTGCTCCTGGCCGGCCTTGACCACATGGGCCAGGTCATCCACGGTGTAGAGGTAGACATCGCCCAGGTTCTTGACCTCGCCTTCGATATCGCGTGGCACGGCCAGGTCGACCATGAAGATGGGGCGGCGCTTGCGTTTTTTCAGCGCGCTTTCCACCGCGCCCAGGCCGATGATCGGCAGGCTCGATGCGGTGCAGCTGATGATGGCGTCGTATTCGTGCAGGTGGTCGGGCAGGTCGGCCAGGCGCATGGTGCTGGCGCCAAAGTGGGCGGCCAGCTTTTCGCCGCGCTCCAGCGTGCGGTTGGCCACCGTGATATGGGCCGGCTGCTTGGCCGCGAAATGGGTGGCGCACAGCTCGATCATCTCGCCGGCGCCAACAAACAGCACGCGGATCTTAGTCAGGTCTTCAAACAGCTGCCCGGCCAGGCGCACGGCAGCGGCGGCCATGCTGATGCTGTGCGCGCCAATCTCGGTGGCGCTGCGCACTTCCTTGGCCACCGCAAAGCTGCGCTGGAACAGCTGGTTGAGGGTGGTGCCCAACGAACCGGCTTCTTCGGCGGCGCGCACGGCGTTTTTCATCTGGCCCAGGATCTGGGCCTCGCCCAGCACCATCGAGTCCAGACCGCTGGCGACGCGAAAAGCGTGGCGGGCGGCCAGGTCGTTTTGCAGGGTGTAGGTGTAGTTTTTCAGCGCCTCGGCCGGCAGATCGCCGCTTTGGGCCAGCCAGCGCAAGGTATGGTCCAGCGCCGGCTCTTGGGCGGCGCAGTAGATTTCAGTGCGGTTGCAGGTGGACAGGATCGCGGTTTCCACACCGGCGTGGCTGTGCACACCCGAGATCGTGCTGCGCAAACTGTGCAAAGTTGGCGCAATCTTATCGAGTGCAAATGCAAACCGGCCGCGAATGTCGACCGGTGCGGTTGTGTGGTTGATGCCCAGGGCCCAAACTGCCATGCCGCAGATTATAAAATCTCTGTAAATCCATTGCTTGTCGTATCAGTACCAGCTTGACTTATATCAACCTTCGCACCCTATGCCTGCTACCGCGAGCCTCTGGCATCTGCTGAACTTCTGTGCCCCTGCCGCCTTTTTGGCCCTGCTGCTGGTGCTTGCCCGTTGGCTATTTGCGCGCAAGGCGACGCCGATACTGCCCTGGTATGGCCAGCTGGCGCTGCATTTTCTGCTGGGCTGCGCCGCCCTGTTTGTCGCCCTGCTGTGGCAGGGCCGAGACGGAAGTCTTATGGGGTATGCGCTTTTGGTGATGGCGCTGGCCACCAGCCAGTGGGTGGTGCTGGGTGGCTGGCGGCGTTGAGACTGGGCAAGCGTTGATTTCTGTGGTGGCAGCTATACGTTTCTTTACAATTCAGACATAATTGTGGGATGACCACCACACCCACCTTGTCAGGCCACCGCTCGCGGTGGCTTTTCTGTCTCTGCTTTTTGGTGGTGGCCGTTGTCGGGGTGGCGCTGGTCTGGGGCTCGCAGGCCTTGCTGTTTGCCGATACCAATGATTTCCAGCGCGTGGTGGGCCATCTGTACTTGACGCCTGTGGGCGATGGCATCCGCTGGGCACTGCCTGAGCGGCCGTTTCGCATGCCTGGCAATCCGGAACTGGCCTCGCACATGTTCACGTTCGCCGGCTGGGTGCAGCGCTATCTGCCGGGGAATGTGTTTGATCTGTCGCGCACCGGCCTGGCGGCGAAAGTTTTGCTGCTGGGCTATGCCGCCGTGCTGGGCTGGCAATGCGCCGTGGCCTTGCAGCGCGGCGCTGTCTGGTGCGCGGTGTTCGCGCTGGCCTGGCTCGCGGCCTTCTTCATGGCACACAACATTGGCATGGCCCAGTCCTTCTATGCTGAATACGCCTGTTTGATTGCGCTGCCGCTAATGCTGCTGGGTATGCTGGCCTCGCGCCGCGCGGTGCGGCTGCTGTGCTTAGGTGTGGGGGCGCTGGTGTGTGGTCTGGCCAAGGTGCAGTACTTCTACTGGCCGCTGCTTGTCTTGCTCTGCCTGTGGGTGGGCAGCCGTTGGCAGCGGGTGCTGCCGGACAAGGGGTTGCTGAAGTTACTGTTCGCGGTGCAGATACTCTGCTTGGTGCCACTGCTGATCGGCAAGAACGCGGGGCTGAATGCCTACCACGGGGTATACCTGGGCTCGTACATGGTGCTGACGCCGGCCCAGCTCGATGGCCTGCAGCTGCCCGCCGAGCGGCGCGACTGCATCGGCGTGGATGCTTGGGGCAATGCGCTCTCAGGGCCCGGCGGCACCCAGGTGCAGCACACGGGCCGCGATTGCTACCCGGTGACGCCCAAGCTGGGCAAGGGCGATGTGCTGCGGCCTTATCTGCACTACCCGCTAACGCTGTGGCGCCTGGCCCGTTTTGCGCTGCCCAGCCATTTCACGGTGCAGTATTTCCATGTGTTTCCCGGCCACTACTACCTGCAGCGCCACGAGGGCGGTGCCAAGCCGGTCACCGACCTGTTGCTGCGCATGAGCGAGGTGCGCGACCGCATCGTCACGCCCCTGGCTCCCCTGTTTCTGTTCGCTGCGCTGGCGCTGTTGGCAGCCAGTCGCAGCCGGCATGCAGTCCGCTTGCGCCCGTTGGCGGCCGGCGGTTTGCTGCTGGCGCTCTTGGTGGTGTCGCAGGTGGTCATCGTGCTGCTGGGCGAAGGCGTGCGCGACATGAGCAAGCATTTGTGGGCCGCGCAGCTGGCGCTGGACATGCTGGTGGTGCTGACGGCGCTGCAATGCCTGGGATGGGTGTGGATTGGCCTGCGCCAAAGGGCAGAGGCGGCTGAAGCGGCCCGGGTGGGCGCCTGAAGGCGGGGGCGTCCATCCGGAAAAATGAGAGACAGGCGCTGGTTGTGCAAAGGCGGCGGGCCGTTCATGATTTGAAAGCCAGGCAGCGTTGGTGCTGCTGGCCTCTCTACCGATAACAAGCCCAAGGAGACACCCATGAAGACCATTGCACGCGCCTGCCTTGCCACCCTGGCTGGGCTGGCACTCTGCGCCGTTGCCCAAGCGCAGCAGCCCTTTCCGTCCAAACCGGTGCGGGTGGTGATCGGCTTTCCCGCAGGCGGCCCGCTGGACCAGCATGCCCGGCTGCTGACCGACAAACTCCAGGGCGTGCTGGGCCAGCCCATCATCGTCGACTACAAGCCCGGCGCCGGTGGTGCGGTGGGGGCGCAGGATGTCATGAAGGCGCCCGCCGATGGCTATACCTTGATGCTGGCCAACACCGGTGTGATGGTGATCAACCCCGCGCTCTACCCCAAGCTGCCCTATAGCACCTTGAAGGATTTCACCCCGGTGGCGCGCACTGCCATGCAGCCTTTGGCGCTGCTGGTCAACAACAAGGTGCCGGCCAAGAACCTGCAGGAGTTCATCAACTACGCCAAGGCCAACCCGGGCAAGGTCAACTTTGGCTCGGCGGGCAACGGCGGTATCAGCCACCTGGTGCCCGAGATGTTCAAAAGCGCCACCGGGCTGGATCTCGTACACATCCCCTACAAGGGCAGCGCGCCGGCCTTCACCGATCTGGTGGGCGGCCAGGTGCAGTTCATGGCCGAGAGCATTCCGCAGGCTGCCGCTTACCACAAGCAGGGCAAGGTGCGTGCGCTGGCCGTCACCAGCAAGGAGCGCAACCCCGCCCTGCCCGAGGTGCCCACTGCCATCGAAAGCGGGCTCAAGGGCTTTGAGGTGGTGGGCTTCTATGGCTTTCTCGCGCCTGCAGGCACGCCCAAGGAGGTGGTGAACCAGCTCAGCGCCGCCTTTGGCCAGGTGATGCAGCTGCCTGATGTGCGCGGGCGCATGGTGGAGCAGGGCGCCGACCCGGCCTTCCTCGGTGCCGAGGCATTCAGCCAGTTCCTCGCTGGCGAGATGCCGCGCTGGGCCGAAGCCGTGAAGGCCTCGGGCACCAAGATGGATTGACAAAAGCCGCCCAAAGGAAAAAGCCCGGCAGGGCCGGGCTTTTGTAGGGCGATCAAGACTGAGCGTCTGATGGCGCTGTTCTTTACAGCAGCGGGCCATCCTGCGCCGGACTGAACAGGTCCACCCGGTCGGTGATGATGCCGTCGGTGCCCAGGTCAATCAGGCGCTGTGCGGCCCATTCGTCGTTGACCGTGTAGCTGCTGCAGTAGAGGCCTGCAGCATGGACCTTGGCCACCAAGGCCGCATCCCAGAGCGCATGGTTCAGCACCAGCGCCTGGCAGCCCAGCGCCAGCGCCAGCTGCAACTCGGCGTCACCGCTGGCATCGGCCAGCTTGTCGACCAGCAGGCCGCGTGGGATATGCGCTGCCACTTCGCGCGCGCCGCGCAGCGAATCGGCCTTGAACGAGGTAAAGAGCGGCGGCACCACGGTCTGCGGCCAGATGCGGTTCATCAGCGCGCCACAGGCGCGGCCGGTCTCCAGCTCCTGGCCGGGGGTGGGTTTGATCTCGACATTGAGAAAGAGGTGGTTGGCCAGGCACCAGCGGGCCAGGGCCTCCAAGGTGGGCAGGTTCTCGCCCGCATGGGCGCGGGAATGCCAGCTGCCAGCGTCCAGCTGGGCCAGCTCGCCCATATGGAGGTCGCTGCCGGTGCCTTGAGCATTGGTGGTGCGTTTCAGATCGGCATCGTGCATCAGAAACAGCACGCCATCGCGGCTGAGCTTGGCATCGCACTCAAACATGCGGTAGCCATGCGCGGCGCCCAGGCGGAAGGCGCTCATGGTGTTTTCGGGCGCCAGTTTGCCCGCGCCTCGGTGGGCCACCCAGCGTGGATAAGGCCAGTTGCTAGAAAGCGTCATATCAATCTCGATGAGAAAAAGAAAAGCGCCGCAAGTGGAGCACTTGGGCGCTTGGATTTAATAGCTTATGGCATGGACAAGAGGGGTCAAGGTCGTGCGCAAAAACGCCTGGCCTTGCGTCGCTCAGATGCGTTTGCCGGTTTCCGCATTGAACCAGTGCAGGCGGTCTTCGCGTGCGCTGATGCGTGCCACTTCACCGGGTTTGGGGAAGGGCGTGCCTTCTTCCACCCGCACGGTGACTTGCTCGCCGCCGACTTTGCCGTACAGCAGGCGCTCGGCACCCAGCAGCTCCACGGTTTCCACCTGGAACTCCCAGCCGCCCGAGGCCACCAGGTCGATGTGCTCGGGGCGGATGCCCAGAATCTGACCGGCCTTGCCATTGGCGGCGTTTTTCAGCAGGTTCATCGGGGGCGAGCCGATAAAGCCAGCGACAAAGGTCGAGGCGGGCGTGTGGTAGACCTCTTCGGGCGTGCCGAACTGCTCGACATTGCCGCCGTTCATCACGATCATGCGCTGAGCCAGGGTCATGGCCTCGACCTGGTCGTGGGTCACGAACAGGCTGGTGATGCCCAGCTCGGCGTGCAGCTTTTGGATTTCGATGCGGGTCTGGCCGCGCAGCTTGGCGTCCAGGTTGGACAGCGGCTCGTCAAACAAAAAGACCTGGGGCTGGCGCACGATGGCGCGGCCCATGGCCACGCGCTGGCGCTGGCCGCCCGACAGCTGGCGCGGCTTGCGGTCCAGCAGGTGCGACAGCTCCAGAATCTTGGCGGCCTTGTCCACGCGGCGCTTGATCTCGTCCTCGGGCACCTTGGCGAGCTTCAGGCCGTAGGCCATGTTCTCGTAGTTGCTCATGTGCGGGTAGAGCGCGTAGTTCTGGAACACCATGGCGATGTTGCGCTTGGCGGGCTCGAGGTTGTTGACGATCTTGTCGCCAATCAGCAGGTCGCCGCCGGTGATTTCTTCCAGGCCGGCAATCATGCGCAGCAGGGTCGATTTGCCGCAGCCCGAGGGGCCGACCAGCACGACGAATTCACCGTCCTTGATTTCGGCATTGACGCCGTGGATAACAGGAACGGCAGACTTGCCGGTGCCGTAGCGTTTGACAATGTTCTTGAGAGAGATGGAAGCCATAACAGGGTTTCGTTGTATCGGTCAAAGATGGTGGAGGGGCAAGGTGGTGTGGGCTTACTTTTCGGTATCCACCAGACCTTTGACAAACCACTTTTGCATCAGCATGACCACCAAAGTCGGTGGCAGCATGGCGAGGATGGCAGTCGCCATCACGATATTCCAGTCCACGGCCGCTTCGCCGCCTGCGAGCATGCGCTTGATGCCGATCACCACGGGGTACATGTCTTCCGAGGTGGTCATCAGCAGGGGCCAGAGGTACTGGTTCCAGCCGTAGATGAACTGGATCACAAACAGCGCGGCAATCGAGGTGCGCGACAGCGGCACCAGGATGTCCTTGAAAAAGCGCATGGCACCAGCGCCGTCGATGCGCGCTGCTTCCACCAACTCATCGGGCACCGTCAAAAAGAACTGGCGGAACAAGAAGGTGGCGGTGGCCGAGGCAATCAGCGGCAGGGTCAGACCCGCGTAGCTGTTGAGCAGGCCCAACTCTGCCACCACTTTGTAGGTGGGCAGAATCCGCACTTCAACGGGCAGCATCAGGGTGAGGAAAATCGCCCAGAAGCAGAACATCTTGAAGGGAAAGCGGAAGTAGACGATCGCAAAGGCCGACAGCAGCGAGATGGCGATCTTGCCCACGGTGATGATCATCGCCACCCAGAAGCTGACCCACATCATGTGCATGACATTGGTGTTGGAGCCCAGCTTGCCGGAGCCAAACAGTGCGGCCTGGTAGTTTTCCCAGAGATGGGCGCCCGGCAGCAAGGGCATGGGCGACTGCACAATCGCGTCAGCGGTGTGGGTCGATGCGATGAAGGCCAGGTACAGCGGGAAGGCCACAATCGCCACGCCGAGCACCAGCACGGCGTGCGAGAGGAAATTGAGCCAGGGATTGCGGTCAACCATGATCAGTACTGCACTTTCTTTTCAACATAGCGGAACTGAACCACGGTCAGCACAATAACGATCATCATCAAAATCACCGATTGGGCTGCAGAGCCGCCCAGATCCAGCGCCTTGAAGCCGTCCTGGTAGACCTTGTAGACCAGGATGGAGGTCGATTGGCCCGGTCCGCCTTGCGTTGCTGCATCGATGATGCCGAAGGTGTCGAAAAACGCGTAAACGATGTTGATCACCAGCAGGAAGAAGGTGGTGGGCGAGAGCAGGGGCAGCTGGATGTTCCAGAACCGGCGCCAGGGGCTGGCACCATCGATGGAAGCCGCCTCGATCAGTGCCTTGGGGATGGACTGCAGGCCCGCCAGGAAGAACAGGAAGTTATAGGAAATCTGCTTCCACACCGAGGCCATGACAATCAGCGCCATGGCCTGGTTGTCATTCATCATGTGGTTCCAGTTGTAGCCCAGCTTGCCCAGGTAGTAGGTGACCACGCCGATGGAGGGCGAGAACAGAAACACCCACAGCACGCCGGCAATCACCGGTGCAACCGCGTAGGGCACGATCAGCAAGGTCTTGTAGACCATCGCAAAGCGCACAATGCGGTCGGCAAAAATGGCTAGCACCAGCGAGATGGCAATGCCGGCGCCTGCGACCAGCACCGAGAACATGGCGGTGCGCTTGAAGGAGTTCAGGTAAGTGGGATCGGCGAACAGGTTGCGGAAGTTCTCCAGCCCCACCCATTCGGTGCTCATGCCAAAGGCGTCTTCCATCTGGAAGGACTGCAGCACAGCCTGGCCAGCGGGCCAGAAAAAGAAGATGGCGATGACCAGCAGCTGTGGCGCAATCAAGGCCCAGGGTAGCCATTTGGATCGGAAAAGTACGCGTTTTTCCATGATGGAGCTTAAAAACAAAAAAACCGCCGGAGCTGAAGGCAGCATCCGGAGGGTGGCTCATGTTCTGCGTCCGCCCTGCCGGAGCAGGGTGGACGCATGGCACGAGAAGGGGGTTACTTCTTGTACGACTTTTCGAAACGGGTCAGCAGTTCGTTGCCGCGCGTCACGATGGAATCCAGGGCTTCCTTGCCGTTTTTCTTGCCAGCCCAGACCTGTTCGAGTTCTTCGTCCTCGATGGTGCGGATCTGCACATAGTTGCCCAGACGGATACCACGCGAGTTGTCAGTGACCTTGCGGATCATCTGCGTCACGGCGGTGTCGGTGCCAGGGTTCTTTTGGTAGAAGCCGGACTTCTCGGTCAGGTCATACGCGGCCATGGTCACAGGCAGGTAGCCGGTGCGCTGGTGCGATGCGGCCTGCACCTTGGTTTGCGACAGGAATTCGAAGAACTTGGCCACGCCCTTGTACTCTTCGGACTTCTTGCCCGACATCACCCACAGCGATGCGCCACCAATCACGGTGTTCTGTGGTGCGCCCTTGACATCAGGGTAGTACGGCAGAGGTGCCAGCGCATAGGCAAACTTGGCGTTCTTGGCCACATCGCCGTAGAAACCGGACGAGGTCTGGATCATCGCGCATTCACCGGCGGTGAACGAAGCCTGGGCGGTGGATGCACGGCCCTTGTAGACAAACTCACCAGCCTTGGCAGCGGCTGCCAGGTTGTCGATGTGCTTGACATGCAGGGGCGAGTTGATCTTCAGGCGGGCCTTGTAGCCGTTGGCGCTCAAACCGTTTTGTTCGGTGGCGAACTCGACGTTGTGCCAGGTGGAGAAGGATTCCAGCTGGGTCCAGCCTTGCCAGGCCAAGGTCATGGGGCAGCTGTGGCCGCTTTCCTTGAGCTTCTTGGCAGCAGCAAACACTTCAGGCCAGGTGGTGGGCGCCTTTTCAGCGTCCAGGCCTGCCTTCTTGAAGGCGTCCTTGTTGTAATAGAAGATGGTCGTCGAGCTGTTGAACGGGAAGCTCAGCATCTGGCCGTTGGGGGCCGTGTAGTAGCCGGCCACTGCAGGGATGTAGGCCTTGGGGTCAAAGGAGACGCCAGCATCCGACATCACCTTGCCAACGGGCACGGTGGCGCCCTTGGAGGCCATCATCGTGGCGGTGCCCACTTCAAACACTTGCAGAATGTGCGGCGCATTGCCCGAGCGGAAGGCCGCGATCGCTGCGGTCATCGACTCGTCGTACACACCCTTGAAGGTGGGCACAACCTTGTATTCCTTTTGGCTGTCGTTGAACTCCTTGGCCAGGTCATTGACCCATTCGTTGTTCACGGCGGTCATGGAGTGCCACCATTGGATCTCGGTGACGGCATGGGCGGACAGGCTGGTAGTGGCTGCAATACCGGCAGCGATGACCAAACGCTTGAAGTGCATGAATGCTCCTAGGGGTTTATAAAACGCTCAAAAACGAATCGTATGTGGCGTTTGTGAATGTTCTGTGACGTTGTGGCATATCCGCGGGCTTTAAGCAACTGGGGATTGCCAGTGCCTGCCTGCACCGCATCAACAAATACAAGGCGTTACGATTGTAGTGCAGCCACCATTGGGAATCGAGAGAAAAATGTAACCTTAGGGGTTTAGGGGCTGGCGGTTCCTGGGGTTGTCACACCAAGCTGTCAAACAGTTGTGGTAGACGCAGGCTGTGTGCTTGAAATGCTCAAATTCGATCAAATAAGAAAAAATTAGAAAAAATCCTCGCGCAGCAACGCGGTAGCGCTGGCGGTCACCGCAGCCGCCTCGGGTGGCAGCGGCAATGCCAGACTGCGGCGTACCATGTTTGCGCGGGTGCAGCCATGCGTGCAAGCCCTGTGTCATAAAATCGGTGGCCCCACAGCGAAGGATGCTCTGCAGAGCCCTTGCCCCCGGGATGGACGCGGATCGCCCGAGACCGCATCCAGACCAGGACAGGCCGTTTTGCAGAGGACCCTCACCCATAAAAGGGAGCGCCCGCTCCCACACAGGTCCCACACATGAACGCACCGATTGCGCTGACCAGCTTGCAAGCCCGGGTTGACGGGCCCGCCCGTCTCCGCGAGATTCCCTACAACTACACCTCGTTCTCCGACCGCGAAATCGTCATCCGTTTGCTGGGTGTGCAAGCCTGGGATCTGCTTGACCAGCTGCGCCAGGAGCGCAAGACCGGGCGCTCGGCCCGCATGCTGTACGAGGTGATGGGCGATATCTGGGTGGTGCAGCGCAATCCCTACCTGCAAGACGACCTCTTGCACAACCCGGGCCGGCGCAAGCAGCTGGTCGAAGCACTGCAGCACCGCCTGGGCGAAGTGCAAAAGCGCCGTGCACCGGCCGAAGACCCAGCGCGTGATGCGCTGGTGGGGCAGCTGATTGCGGCCGCGCAGGTGGCGGTTTCTGAGTTCGACACCACTTTGCAGGAAGCCACCGAGCTGCGCCGCAAGGTGCTGCGCACCTTCAAGCCGCTGACCGCCAAGGACAACGTCAAGTTTGACGGCCTCTCGCGCGTGAGCCATGTGACCGATGCGACCGACTGGCGGGTGGAGTACCCGTTTGTGGTGCTGACCCCGGATACCGAAGAGGAAATGGCCGTGCTGGTCAAGGCCTGTATCGGCCTGGGCCTGACCATCGTGCCGCGCGGCGGTGGCACCGGCTACACCGGTGGCGCGATTCCGCTGAGCTGGCGCAGCGCGGTCATCAATACCGAAAAGCTGGAGAAGATGTCCGAGGTGGAGATGGTCTCTTTGCCCGGCATCGACCATTTGGTGCCCACCGTCTGGTCGCAGGCCGGTGTGGTGACCCAGCGCGTGGCCGATGCGGCCGAGCGCGGTGGTTTTGTGTTTGCGGTGGATCCCACCTCGATCGAGGCCTCCTGCATTGGCGGCAATATCGCCATGAATGCGGGTGGTAAAAAGGCCGTGCTCTGGGGCACGGCGCTGGACAACCTGGCCAGCTGGCGCATGGTGACGCCCGATGCGCAGTGGCTGGAAGTCACCCGCCTGGACCACAACCTGGGCAAGATCCACGACGCCGAGATGGCCAGCTTTGAGCTGAAGTACCTGCAGGCCGACGGCAAGACCCTGGTGCGCACCGAGCGCCTGGACATCCCCGGCTACAAGTTCCGCAAGGAAGGCCTGGGCAAGGATGTGACGGACAAGTTCCTCTCGGGCCTGCCGGGCATTCAGAAAGAGGGCTGCGATGGCCTGATCACCAGCGCCCGCTGGGTGGTGCACCGCATGCCCTCGCATGTGCGTACCGTCTGCCTGGAGTTTTTTGGCAATGCCAAGGATGCCGTGCCCTCGATCGTCGAGATCAAGGACTACATGTTTGCCGAGCAAAAGCGCTGCGGCGTGTTGCTGGCCGGGCTGGAGCACCTGGATGACCGCTACCTGAAGGCGGTGGGCTATGCCACCAAGAGCAAAAAGCATGGCGGCCTGCCCAAGATGGTGCTGTTTGGCGACATCGTCGGCGACAACCCCGATGAAGTGGCCCGCGTGACTAGCGAAGTGGTGCGTATTGCCAACTCGCGCAGCGGCGAAGGCTTTATTGCCATCAGCCCCGAGGCGCGCAAGAAATTCTGGCTGGACCGCAAGCGCACGGCGGCCATCAGCCGCCACACCAATGCCTTCAAGATCAATGAAGACGTGGTCATCCCGCTGCCGCGCATGGCCGAATACACCGACGGCATCGAGCGCATCAACATCGAGCTGTCGCTGCACAACAAGATCAAGCTCTGCGATGCGCTGCATGCCTTTTTTGCCAAGGGCCAGCTGCCACTGGGCAAGCAGGACGATGCCAACGACATTCCGTCTGCCGAGCTGCTGGAAGACCGCGTGGCGCAAGCGCTGGTGCTGCTGACCGAGGTGCGCAAGCGCTGGCAAGGCTGGCTCGATGGCGTGGACGCGCAGTTCCGTGAGCTGCAGGACCACAGCCTGCGCGCCAGCTGGAAGAGCGATCTGCGTGCGCCCCTGGCCGCGATTTTTGCTGGTTCCGCCTACCAGCCGATCATGGACGAGGTGGTGGCCATCCACCAGCGCGTGCTCAAGGGCCGGGTGTTTGTCGCCCTGCACATGCATGCCGGCGACGGCAATGTGCACACCAACCTGCCGGTCAACAGCGATGACTACGAAATGCTGACCACGGCGCATGCCGCCGTGGCCCGCATCATGGCGCTGGCGCGCAGCCTCGATGGCGTGATCTCGGGCGAGCACGGTATCGGCATCACCAAGCTGGAGTTTTTGAGCGACGACGAGCTGCGGCCCTTTGCCGAGTACAAGGCCCGCATCGATCCGCATGGCCACTTCAACAAGGGCAAGCTGCTGCGCCCCGAAGAACGCCGCCTGCTGCTGGAGCAGACCTACGAGGGCGACAAATCGCGCAAGTCGCTGATGTATGCCGACCTGACCAATGCCTACACGCCATCCTTTGGCCTGATGGGCCATGAGTCGCTGATCATGCAGCAAAGCCATATCGGCGCGATTGCCGATTCCGTCAAGGACTGCCTGCGTTGCGGCAAGTGCAAGCCGGTCTGCGCCACCCATGTGCCACGCGCCAACCTGCTCTACAGCCCGCGCAACAAGATTTTGGCGACCTCGCTGCTGGTCGAGGCCTTCCTCTACGAAGAGCAAACCCGCCGGGGCGTGTCCATCCGCCACTGGCAGGAGTTTGAAGACGTGGCCGACCACTGCACGGTCTGCCACAAATGCGCCACGCCATGCCCGGTCAAGATTGACTTTGGCGATGTGACCATGCACATGCGCAACCTGCTGCGCCAGATGGGCAAGAAGAGCTTCCGTCCGGGCAACAAGGTGGCCATGGCCATGCTCAATGCCACCAACCCGGACACCATCAAGCTGCTGCGCAAAACCATGGTGGGCGTGGGCTTCAAGGCCCAGCGCCTGGCGGTTGACGTGCTCAAGGGCTTTGGCAAGCGCCAGACCGCGCATCCGCCCGCCAGCGTAGGCACCGCACCGCTCAAGGAGCAGGTGATCCACTTCGTCAACAAGAAGTTGCCCGGCGGCTTGCCCAAGCAGACGGCGCGCGCGCTGCTCGACATCGAGAACAAGGACTACGTGCCCATCATCCGGGACCCCAAGACCACCACCTCCGAGACCGAGGCGGTGTTCTACTTCCCCGGCTGCGGCTCGGAGCGCCTGTTCAGCCAGGTGGGCCTGGCCACGCAGGCCATGCTTTGGCATGCCGGTGTGCAGACGGTGCTGCCGCCGGGTTATCTGTGCTGCGGTTATCCACAGCGCGGCTCGGGCCAGTTCGACAAGGCCGAGAAGATGATCACCGACAACCGGGTGCTGTTCCACCGCGTGGCCACCACCTTGAACTACCTGGACATCAAGACCGTGGTGGTGAGCTGCGGCACTTGCTACGACCAGCTGCAGGGCTACCAGTTCGACAAGATCTTCCCCGGTTGCCGCATCATCGACATCCATGAGTACCTGCTGGAGAAGGGCATCACCTTGCAGGGCAAGGGCGCCTACCTCTACCACGACCCCTGCCACACGCCGATGAAGCAGCAGGACCCGATGAAGACCGTGAAGGCGCTGGTGGGCGACAACGTGTTGAAGAGCGAGCGCTGCTGCGGCGAATCGGGCACCTTGGGCGTCACCCGGCCTGATATCTCGACCCAGATTCGCTTCCGCAAGACCGAGGAAATCCGCAAGGGCGAAGCCCAGCTGCGTGATGCCGGCCAGGTAGAGGCCAAGGAAAACGTCAAGATTCTCACCAGCTGCCCCAGCTGCCTGCAAGGCCTTAACCGCTACCAGGATGACCTGCAAAACGGCCTGCTTGAAGCCGACTACATCGTCGTTGAGATGGCGCGTGAGATTCTGGGCGAGAACTGGATGCCCGAGTATGTGCAGCGCGCCAACCACGGCGGCATCGAGCGGGTGCTGGTATGACGGAACCCCGTACCGATTGCCCGCTGTGCCAGACGGACGGCGGGCGTCTGGTTTGGCAGGGCGCACGCGGCGGCGCACTGCTGCGCGTCATCCATGCGGAAGAGGCCGGTTTCCCGGCCTTTTACCGCGTGGTCTGGGGTGCCCATATGGCCGAGCTGTCTGATTTGTCGGAGGCCGAGCGCCAGTGGTGCATGGATGCGGTGATGGCCGTCGAGCTGGCATTGCGCGGCATGCAGCCCCTGCCCGCCAAGATCAACCTGGCGACCTTGGGCAATATGGTGCCCCATCTGCACTGGCATGTGATTGCCCGCTATGCCGAGGACAGCCATTTTCCCGCGCCCGTCTGGGCGGCTGCTCAGCGGCCACGCGATGCCGGGCTGGAAGCAACGCTGGCCGCGCAGCTGCCGGCAGCGGAGGCTCGCATGCAAACAGCGTTGGAACGCTTGTGTACGGCATAATTGCTATTGTTTTTGATAGCACGGCGCTGGCGCATAGGGCCCGCCCTGCGTTCATCTAGGCTTGGGCCTTCGGGTCGCTGCGCCTGGCTTGCAAAGGATTGACATGGCTGGATTGACCCGGGAGACCCCCACCCCCACCGCGCTGACCGTGCACGGCGCAAGCCGCGTGCTGGAAGTGCAATACGCCGATGGCGCGACCTTCCGCCTGCCTTTTGAGCTGCTGCGCGTCTACTCGCCCTCGGCTGAGGTGCAAGGCCATGGCCCGGGCCAGGAAGTGCTGCAGACCGGCAAGCGCGAGGTGGGCATCGTGGCGGTGGAGCCGGTCGGCAACTACGCCATCAAGCCCATCTTCTCGGACGGCCATGAGAGCGGCCTCTTCAGCTGGCAGTACCTGTACGAGCTGGGCAGCCGCCAGGCCGAGCTGTGGCAGGATTACCTGGACCGCCTGCAGGCGGCCGGTGTGGAGCGCGACCAGCCGATGGCGCCCAAGGGTGGCAGCGCTTGCGGTCACCAGCACTGAGCAGGGCGCCCGAGACCGGAAATAGTTTGTATTTAAAGCTATGAATTTTGTAGCTTTATCTGACCGTAAAATGTGGCTTTGCGCGTCCAAGCGCCTGAACTGCATACCCCCGAATAATCCGGGGTATGGGAGTAGGACGCTGCAGAGCTTGCTAGCATTCACACTATGAGCACCACCCATTTTGGATTTGAGACAGTTGACGAGCAGGACAAGGCGCGCAAGGTGCGCGGGGTGTTCGACTCGGTCGCGAGCAAATATGACGTGATGAACGACCTGATGTCCGGTGGTCTGCACCGGGTCTGGAAGCATTACACCGTCATGGTCGCCAACCTCAAGGAAGGACAGCGGGTGCTGGATATCGCGGGCGGTACCGGTGATCTGTCGCTGGCCTTTGCGAAAAAGGTCGGCCCCAGCGGCCAGGTGGTGCACACCGATATCAACGAAGCCATGCTGCGCGTGGGCCGTGACCGCCTGATCGACAAGGGCCTGAACCTGCCCACCACCGTCTGTGATGCCGAGGCCCTGCCTTTCCCGGACCAGCATTTTGACCTGGTGAGCGTGGCCTTCGGCCTGCGCAACATGACCAACAAGGACCAGGCGCTCAAGGAAATGTGCCGCGTGCTCAAGCCGCGCGGCAAGCTGCTGGTGCTGGAGTTTTCCAAGGTGGCCAAGCCGCTGGAGAAGGCCTACGACTTGTATTCCTTCCAGGTGCTACCACGTATAGGCCAGATGGTGGCGGGCGATGCCGACAGCTACCGCTACCTGGCCGAATCGATTCGCATGCATCCTGGCCAGGCCGAGCTCAAGGCCATGATGCAAAAAGCAGGCTTTGGCCATGTGGACTACCACAACATGACAGCAGGCATTACCGCCTTGCATGTCGGGATCAAATGTTGAAAAAGTGAGATGTAAAACCGGTTGCAAAGCCAGGCGCCTGCCCAGCGCCCAGCGCAATACAACACAACGGACCGGTGTTGCTGAGAAGTGGGCATGAACGTAATAGCCGGCGCAAAGGCGTACCGGCCCCAACAAAACGGAGCAAATATGACAAAACTGTGGTCAGTGGTCTTGGTGGCAATGCTGGCATTTGCGCATGTCGATGCCGATGCAAAGCGCATGGGTGGTGGCAAGTCCATGGGCCAGCAGTCCGGCAATGTGACCCAGCGCCAGGCAACACCTGCGCAAGCCCCTGGCAACAATGCCACGGCGCCTGCGCAAGCCCAGCGCCCCGCAACCCCGAATGCGGCCCCTGCCGCACCCAAGAAGCCTTGGGGCGCGATGCTGGGCGGCCTGGCTGCCGGCCTGGGCCTCGCCTGGCTGGCCCATTCGCTGGGCTTTGGTGAGGCCTTTGCCAACATGCTGTTGATTGGCCTGGCCATCATGGCCGTGCTGGCCATCGTCGGCTTTGTGATGCGCCGCAAAAGCGCTGCAACGCAACAACCGGCGCAGTCGCCCTTCGCCTTCCAAGGCGCTGGCAATGCAGCGCCGCAAGCGCCGGTATCGGCCCCTGTTGCGCCCCAGTACAACCCTGAGAAAGTCGGCAACGACGCCTCGGCCCGCCCCTGGGAGCAAGGTGCAGCACCGGTGGCAGCAGCTGCGGGTGGCAGCATGATTGGTGCTGGCCTGGCGGGTGCGCAAAACTGGGGTGTGCCAGAAGGCTTTGATGCCAACGGCTTCCTGGAAGCGGCCAAGCGCAACTTCGTGACCCTGCAGTCCGCCTGGGACCGCTCGGACATCAACACCTTGCGCTCGATGATGACCGACGACATGCTCAGCGAAGTCAAGGGCCAGCTGCAGGACCGCGAGCAGCACCGTGAAGGCGTGCAGCCCAACCAGACCGATGTGGTCATGCTCGAAGCCCAGTTGCTGGGTATCGAGGATCTGGGCCATGCCTACATGGCCAGCGTCGAGTTCTCCGGCATGATCCGCGAAGAAGCGCATGCAGGTCCCAGCCCCTTCCGCGAAGTCTGGAACATGTCCAAGCCCAAGGACGGTACCAGCGGCTGGTTGGTATCAGGGTTGCAAGCGCTGCAGTAATCAAGCTTTGCAGTAAGCAAACCGTAAAACTCCAGCGCTTTGCCTGTTAATGCTTACGACAGGCGGCGGACTTGGGGAATAATTGGGGACTATGGCAACACAGTCCCCTTTTTCTTTTCCGGGCGGCATTTTTGCACGCATTCTGGAGTCGGCCCAACCACCGCAGTGGCTGGTGTCGGAGGTGCAGCACCGCGTGGTGCTGTTTCTGAACCACGTGCTGATGCAGGAAGAGGTCGCGATGGAGCGCCTGGTGCGCCAAAGCGGGCGCGTGGTGCAGGTGCAGTGGCGCAGCATTGTGCTGGCCCTCAAGATCACGCCCGCCGGCCTGCTGGACCTGGCGGGAACGCAAGAAACCCCGGATCTGCGGGTGCAGGTGGTGGATGACTCGCCGCTGGCGCTGGCGCGGGGCGTCATCCAGGGCGAGAAGCCCGCCATCCGTATCGATGGCGATGTGCAGTTTGCCGCCGAGATCCAGTGGCTGGTGGACCATGTGCGCTGGGATGTGGAAGAAGACCTGGCCCGCGTAGTGGGCGATACCCCGGCGCATTGGCTGGCCCAAATGGGCCAGCGTGTGGCAGCCGCGCTGCGCCAGTTTGTCAGCATGGGCGTGCGCACCGCAGACCGCTTTGGCGCCGGCGGTTTTGGCCAGCAGACCCAGCCGCCAGCCCCGCCGACGCCGCCCGGTTATGGTGCGGACAGTGACACGGCCAGCGAGCGCAAACCGACATGACGCGTTTCCTCCGAGGCTTCACCATCTTGTGGGTGGTCTGGCGCTATGGCTTGCACGACATGGTGTTGTCGAGCTTCAACCATCCCTGGCTCAAAGGCATCACGCGGGTGTTGCGCCTGGGGCGCAACTGGACGGAGCCACGCGGCCAGCGCCTGCGCGAGGCACTGGAGCAGCTGGGCCCCATCTTTGTCAAATTTGGCCAGGTTCTGTCGACCCGGCGCGATTTGCTGCCGCCCGATATTGCCGAAGAGCTGTCCCTGCTGCAGGACCGCGTTCCTTCGTTTGATCCTCGCATCGCGGTGCAGACCATTGAGCGGGCGTTTCGCAAACCCCTGGCCGAGATCTTCGTCAGCTTTGATGAGAAGCCGATTGCCAGCGCCTCGATAGCCCAGGTGCACTTTGCCACCATCCGCACCCGTGAAGGCACCTTGCGCGATGTGGCGGTCAAGGTGCTGCGCCCGGGCATGCTGCCGGTGATCGACAGCGACCTGGCGCTGATGCGCACCATGGCCGAGCTGGTCGAGCGCTTCTCGGCCGATGGCAAGCGCCTCAAGCCGCGCCAGGTGGTGGCGGAGTTCGACACCTACCTGCACGACGAGCTGGACCTGATGCGCGAGGCATCGAACGCGGCCCAGCTGCGCCGCAACATGGAAGGGCTGGACCTGGTGCTGATCCCGGAAGTATTCTGGGATTTCTGTCACCAGGAGGTGATGGTGATGGAGCGCATGAATGGCGTGCCCATCAACCAGGTTGAGACCCTGCGTGCCGCCGGTGTCGATATCCCCAAGCTGGCCCGCGATGGCGTGACCATCTTCTTCACCCAGGTGTTCCGCGATGGTTTTTTCCATGCGGATATGCACCCGGGCAATATCCAGGTGAGCCTGGAGCCCGAGAGCTTTGGCCGCTACATCTCGCTGGATTTCGGCATTGTTGGCACCCTGACCGAGTTCGACAAAGAGTACCTGGCGCAGAACTTCACCGCCTTCTTCCGCCGCGATTACAAGCGTGTGGCTGAGCTGCATATCGAAAGCGGCTGGGTGCCTGCCGACACCCGTGTCGATGAGCTCGAAGCAGCGATCCGCGCGGTCTGCGAGCCATACTTTGACCGCCCGCTCAAGGAAATTTCGCTGGGCATGGTGCTGATGCGCCTGTTCCAGACCTCGCGCCGCTTTCAGGTCGAGATCCAGCCCCAGCTGGTGCTGCTGCAAAAAACCTTGCTCAACATCGAAGGCCTGGGCCGCCAGCTCGACCCCGACCTGGACCTCTGGAGCACGGCCAAGCCGTTCCTGGAAAAGTGGATGCTCGACCAGATGGGCCCCCAGCGCCTGTGGCGCGAGCTCAAATCCCAGGCACCGCGTTACGCCAAGCTGCTGCCCGATATGCCGCGCCTGGTGCACCAGTACCTGGCGCGCAATGGCAACGGTGCTGACAACGACCAGATGCTCAAAGAGCTGCTGGTGCAGCAGAAATTGACGAACAAGCTGCTGCAGATCATCATTTGCGGTGGCATTGGCTTTGTGCTGGGGCTGGTGGTATTGCAGCTCCTCATTCGCGTCCGCATTTTTTAATTCTTAACCCTTAAGCCCACGCTTTGCAGGAGTGACAACGTGCTGCTCTACATGGTGATTGCCTACCTATTTGTAACCATTGGCGTAGGTCTTTGGGCCGCCAAGCGGGTGAAGAACACGGCTGACTTCGCCGTTGCCGGCCGCAATCTGCCCTTGTTCATGATCATTACCACCACGTTCGCCACCTGGTTTGGTTCAGAGATCGTGCTGGGCGTGCCGGCCAAGTTCATCGAAGGCGGCCTGCGCAATGTGGTCGAGGACCCGTTTGGTGCCGGCATGTGTCTGATCCTGGTGGGCCTGTTCTTTGCGGCCAAGCTCTACCGCATGAACCTGCTGACCATCAGCGACTACTACCGCAAGCGCTATGGCAGCGCGGTGGAGATCATCTGCTCGCTGATCATCATGCTCAGCTACCTGGGCTGGGTGTCCGCCCAGGTCACGGCGCTGGGCCTGGTCTTCAACCTGCTTTCGGGTGGTGTGGTCAGCATTCCCATGGGCATGGTGATCGGTGTGGTGTCCATCCTGGCCTACACCTTGTTTGGCGGCATGTGGTCGGTGGCAGTCACCGACTTTGTGCAGATGATCATCCTGGTGGTGGGCCTTTTGGTGCTGGCCTTCTTTGCGGCGGACATGGCCGGCGGCGCAGGCAAGGTGATCGATCTGGCTACCAGCCGTGATCTGTTCCAGTTCTGGCCCGAGCCGAGCTGGCATGACATGGTCTTCTTCTTTGCGGCTGCCATCACGATGATGCTGGGCTCGATCCCGCAGCAGGACGTGTTTCAGCGCGTGATGTCGGCCAACACCGAAAAATCGGCCGTGCGCGGCACGGTGATCGGCGGCTCGGCCTATATTCTGTTTGCCTTTGTGCCGATGTTCCTGGTGGCCAGCGCACTGATCATCATGCCCGAGGCCACGGCCAGCCTGCTCAAGGACGATCCGCAAAAAGTGCTGCCCACCTTGGTGATGGAGAAGATGCCCTTTGTCATGCAGGTGCTGTTCTTTGGCGCGCTGCTGTCTGCCATCAAGTCCTGCGCATCGGCCACCTTGCTGGCCCCCAGCGTCACCTTCACCGAGAACATCTGGCGCCAGTTCCGCCCCAAGGTGAGCGACCGCGAAAACCTCAAGACCATGCGTATCAGCGTGCTGGTGTTCAGCGCCTGTGTGCTGGCCTATTCGATCCGCATGCAGGGCACGCCTATCTATGAACTGGTCTCCGGTGCCTACCAGGTGCCGCTGGTGGGCGCCTTTGTGCCGCTGGTGATGGGCCTGTACTGGAAGCGCGCCACCACCCAAGGGGCGCTGCTGGCGGTGTTCCTGGGCATTGGTGTCTGGCTGGCGGGCTTGAACATGGCCTGGGGTGCCGCCTTCCCGGCACAACTGGCGGGTGTGCTGGCCGCTTTCAGCGGCATGGTGGTCGGCTCGCTGCTGCCGCAGGCCATTCGCAACCAGAAGACGGATGTGCTGGCTTTTGGCCCCGATGCGGTGCCGGAGTCCGGCGGCGCTGTCGTGGCCGGCCGCTGAGGCCAGCGCCAGCGCCAGCGCCTTGAGGGGCGCTGTGCCTTAGCCCGTGGCCCGGATCGGTTTTCCAACCCGCCTATAATCAAGAGTTTCCCTTCGTTTTCACCAAGCGCGATGCCTATTTACGCCTACAAATGCAGTGCCTGCGGCTATGCCAAAGATGTCTTGCAAAAAATATCGGATGCGCCGTTGACGGACTGCCCGGAGTGCAAGCAAGCAGGCTTTTCCAAGCAGCTGACGGCCCCGGGTTTTCAGCTCAAGGGCACCGGCTGGTATGCCACCGATTTCAGTGGCAAATCGGCTTCCAGTTCCGCACCCGCCGCAAGCAGCACGTCGGGCAGCAGTGCGCCCGCCACTGAGGCCGCCGCCCCTGCCCCCGCACCGGCTGCTGCCAGCAGCGGCACGGCGGCCTGAGCGGCCCGGGTCTGAGAGCGGCGATGGCATCCCTGCGCAAATGGTTGTTGACCGGCCTGCTGGTCGTTGTGCCGGGGGTCATCACGGTCTGGGTGCTCAACTGGATCATCGGCACGCTCGACCAGACCTTGCAGATCCTGCCGCAGAGCTGGCAGCCTGACCAGGTCCTGGGCTACCACATTCCGGGTTTTGGTGTGGTGCTGACCCTGGCGATCTTGCTGATCGTTGGCGGCACTGCCAGCAACTTTGTGGGCCGCAAGCTCGTCTCCTGGGGCGATGCCCTAGTCAGCCGCATACCGGTGGTGCGTTCGATCTACTCGAGCGTCAAACAGGTCTCCGACACCTTGTTTTCCGAGAGCGGCAATGCCTTTCGCACCGCCGTCATGGTGCAGTGGCCCCAGCCGGGCATGTGGACCATCGGCTTTGTGACCGGCGCGCCCGGCGGTGAGCTGGACCAGCACCTGCACAGCGACCCGGCAAACCCCGATGCCGCCTTTGTCAGCGTCTATGTGCCCACCACCCCGAACCCCACCGGTGGCTACCTGGTGATGGTGCGCAAAAGCGATTGCATTGAATTGAATATGAGCGTGGATGCTGCGCTTAAATACATCGTCTCGATGGGGGTCGTGGCTGCGCCAGACGCCCCATCGGGGTCTAAATAACTGAGAACTAAGGCGCCTTTGCAGGTGCAGGAAGATTGGCTATGGCAATGCGTTCCCAATACTGCGGTCAAGTGACCGAAGCCCAGATGGGCGAAACCGTGAGCCTGTGCGGCTGGGTCAACCGCCGCCGTGACCACGGTGGTGTGATTTTCATCGACCTGCGCGACCGCGAAGGCTATGTGCAAGTGGTCTGCGATCCTGACCGCGCCGAGATGTTCAAGGTGGCCGAAGGCGTGCGCAATGAGTTCTGCGTGCAGGTCAAGGGCCTCGTGCGTGCCCGTCCCGATGGCACCACCAACGAATCGATCAAGAGCGGCAAGATTGAAGTGCTGTGCCATGAGCTGATCGTGCTCAACGCCTCGGTGACGCCTCCTTTCCAGATCGACGACGAGAACCTGTCGGAGACCGTGCGCCTCACCAACCGCGTGCTGGATCTGCGCCGCCCGGTCATGCAGCGCAACATGATGCTGCGCTACAAGACGGCCATCCAGGTGCGCAACTTCCTGGACAAAGAAGGTTTTGTCGATATCGAAACGCCCATGCTGGGCAAGAGCACGCCCGAAGGCGCGCGCGACTACCTGGTGCCCAGCCGCGTGCATGACGGCGAGTTCTTCGCGCTGCCCCAGTCGCCCCAGCTGTACAAGCAGATGCTGATGGTGGCCGGCTATGACCGCTACTACCAGATCACCAAGTGCTTCCGCGACGAAGACCTGCGTGCTGACCGCCAGCCCGAGTTCACGCAGATCGACTGCGAGACCTCGTTCCTGAACGAAGAAGAGATCCGCGCCATCTTCCAGCGCATGATCAAGGAAGTGTTCCAGACCCAGCTGAATGTGGACCTGGGCGAGTTCCCGATCATGACCTACCAGGATGCCGCTTTCCGCTTTGGTTCGGACAAGCCTGACCTGCGCGTGAAGCTGGAGTTCACCGAGCTGACCGAGGTGATGAAGGACGTGGACTTCAAGGTGTTCTCGGGCGCCGCCAACATGAAGGGCGGCCGCGTAGTGGGCCTGCGCGTTCCCGGCGGTGCACGCGAGCAGGGCGGGCTGTCGCGTGGCGACATCGATGCCTACACCGACTTCGTCAAGATCTATGGCGCCAAGGGCCTGGCCTACATCAAGGTCAATGAGCTGGCCAAGGGCCGTGACGGCCTGCAGTCGCCCATCGTCAAGAACATCCATGATGCCGCGATTGCCGAGATCCTCAAGCGCACCGAAGCGCAAGACGGCGA
This sequence comes from Comamonas sp. BIGb0152, assembly GCF_024809975.1. Classification (GTDB taxonomy): domain Bacteria; phylum Pseudomonadota; class Gammaproteobacteria; order Burkholderiales; family Burkholderiaceae_C; genus Comamonas. The sequence goes on along the minus strand of NZ_JANUDY010000001.1, from coordinate 492,045 downwards.
CCTGATTTTCTTTGGCGCGGACAAGGAAAAGATCGTCAATGACGCCATCGGCGCCTTGCGCATCAAGATTGGCCACAGTGCCTTTGGCAAGAGCACCGGCCTGTTCGAAGACCGCTGGGCACCGCTGTGGGTGGTGGACTTCCCGATGTTCGAACACGACGAGGAAAACGACCGCTGGGCCGCTGTGCACCATCCCTTCACCTCGCCCAAGGATGGCCATGAAGACCTGATGGACACGGACCCTGGCAAGTGCATTGCCAAGGCCTACGACATGGTGCTGAACGGCTGGGAGCTGGGTGGCGGCTCGGTGCGTATCCACCGCGCCGATGTGCAGTCCAAGGTGTTCACCGCGCTCAAGATCAGCGCCGAAGACGCCCGTGCCAAGTTTGGTTACCTGCTGGACGCGCTGCAGTACGGCGCGCCTCCCCACGGCGGCCTGGCCTTTGGTCTGGACCGTTTGATCACCTTGATGACCGGTTCCGAATCGATCCGCGACGTGATCGCCTTCCCCAAGACCCAGCGCGCACAGGACTTGCTGACCCAGGCCCCATCGCCGGTGGACGAAAAGCAGCTGCGCGAGCTGCACATCAAGCTGCGCAACACCGCAGCAGCGCAGTAAGCGGACCACGCGGTGCATGGGCATGCCTGATGCACGGCGCTGCGACCCAAGCCAAAGCCCTGCGGCTTTGGCTTTTTTTTGTCATGGCCGGGCGCTATGCTCTGCCGGATTGCATGTTTGCAAAGGCAGCCGATGCGTGAGATGACTAAGCCTTCCAAGCGTCTGGCCAACGGAATGGCCCTGGTCGCCATCGCGCTGGCGCTGACCGCCTGCGGCGAGAAAAAGACCGAGCTGGGCCAGGGCGGCTCCGAAGTCTCGGGCTCGGCCGGCCCGGCAGGCGGGCAGGGCGCGCATGCCAGCCTGGAGCGCTGCGATGCGCCGATTGCCACGGTGGCCTTGCTGGAGAACCCGCGCGGCTATGTGGTGCCCAGCAGCCTGAACCTGCCGCCCAGCCCCGTGCCCCTGGTGCGCTTGCTGATGCAGCAAAGCGGCTGCTTTCGGGTGGTGGACCGGGCCGGAGGCCTGCAGGGCACCATCCGCGAAGGGGAGTTGCAGGACGCCGGCGTGCTGCGCCCCCATGGCACGGTGCAAAAGCGCAAGGGCTATGAGGCCCAGTACACCATGGTGCCCAACCTGACGTTCAGTGAACAGGATGCCGGCCGGGGCCTGGCGGGCATCATCGCCATGGTGCCGGTGCTGCGTGATATCGCAGGCCTGGCCGGCGTGGCCGAGCAGGTCAAGTTCAAAGAGGCGCAGACCGCCTTGTTCCTGACCGACAACGAAACCACGGAACAGGTAGCCGCATCCACTGGATCAGCTCGGGCCACCGACCTGGGCGTAGGCGGTGTGCTGCTGGGCCGCCTGGGCGGCGGCGCCGGCATGGGCTGGAGCAATACCAATGAGGGCAAGGTGATTGCCGCCGCCTTTTTGAACGCCCACAACCTGATGGTGCAGCAGGTGCGCCTGCTGCAGGCCAAGGCCTTGCCGCCTGCCGTAGCCACCCGCAAGCCCGAGGCGGCGCGCTAGCTATGCAAGACACCAGCGGCGCAAGCCTGCCCTACAAACTGCCCCGGTCGGTGCTGGTCATCATCCATACCGCTGATCTGCAGGTGCTGCTGCTGCGCCGTGTCAGCCAGATGGAGGGCCAGGACTACTGGCAACCCGTCACGGGCAGCCAGGACAGCGAGGCCGAGACCTGGCAGGAGACGGCCATCCGGGAGGTGTGGGAAGAAACCGGTATCGATGCTGGGCAGCCAGATTGCCTACTGCGCGACTGGCAGCTGGAGAACATCTACCCGATCTACCCGCAGTGGCGCCACCGCTACGCGCCCGATGTGTGCATGAACACCGAGCATGTGCTGAGCCTGCAGGTGCCGTCCTACACCAAGATCGTGCTGAGCCCCAGAGAGCACACGGCCTACGCGTGGCATGATTGGCGAGAGGCAGCAGAACGCTGCTATTCCATCTCGAACAGCGAAGCCATTCTGTGGCTGCCGAGGTTCACAGCTTCATGACCGATATTCACGACGATTTGCCCATTCTTCGGGTAGCCACCTACAACATCCACAAGGGCGTGCAGGGCCTGGGCCCCGTGCGCAGGCTGGAGATCCACAACCTGGGGCTGGCGGTCGAGCAGCTGGATGCCGACATCATCTGCCTGCAGGAAGTGCGCAAGGACAACCGCAAGGAAGAGAGCTTCTTCAACAACTGGCCCGAGCAGAACCAGGCGGATTTTCTGACCCCGCTGGGCTATACGGCCGCGTACCGCACCAATGCCACCACCCGCTGGGGTGAGCACGGCAATGCCTTGCTGACCCGCTGGCCGATTCTGGAATCCAACCACCGCGACATCTCGGACCACCGCTTCGAGCAGCGCGGCCTGCTGCATGTGGCGATGGAGATTGCCGGCCAGCGCATCCACACCATCGTCGTGCACCTGGGCCTGGTGCAGGGCAGCCGCTTGCGCCAGACGGCGCAGATCCATGAGTTCATCCAGGCCCATGTGCCCTCTGATGAGCCGGTGATCGTTGCCGGGGACTTCAACGACTGGGGCTTCCAGGTCAAGCGCATGCTGGCCGGCTTTGGCCTGTTTGAATATGACGAGCAGCCGCTGATGACCTATCCCTCGCGCCTGCCGGTGGTACAGCTGGACCATGTCTATGCCCGGGGTTTGACGCCTTGTGGCCTGTTTGTGCCCCGGGGCCGCATCTGGTGGCGCATGTCTGATCACCTGCCGTTGATTGCCGAGTTCCGTCTGCGCGACTGAGCCTGGGATCACAGCGCGCTTTTGCGTGATAAATGCTATTGAATTGATAGCTTTTGAGCTTTTCCTGTGCTGACCAAGGGGCAAGACACAACGAGTGCTTACAGGTCTGCAATCGCTGCTACCATTCCTTTATATGTTTACAGAACTATCCGATCCGAATAAAGCACCTGCCAGCGACGAAGGCACACCGGTGTCCGTCAAGATCCGTGAGCGGATAGTGGCAGCCCAGCGGCGCTTTCATGCCAACGACAATATCGCCGAGTTCATCGAGCCCGGCGAGCTGGAGCAATTGCTCGATGAGGTCGAAGGCAAGATGCAGGGCGTGCTCGACAGCATGGTGATCAACACCAAGGATGACCACAACACCCGCAACACCGCGCGCCGCGTGGCCAAGATGTACCTCACCGAGGTGTTCAAGGGCCGCTATGTGCCCCAGCCCGAGGTGACCGCCTTCCCCAATGCTGAGCATTTGAACGAGCTGATGATCGTCGGCCCGATCACCGTGCGCAGCGCCTGCAGCCACCACCTCTGCCCGGTCATCGGCAAGGTCTGGATTGGCGTGCTGCCCAACAAGAACACCAATGTGATCGGCCTGTCCAAGTACGCACGCCTGGTGGACTGGGTGCTGGGCCGTCCCCAGATCCAGGAAGAGGCGATTGTGCAGCTGGCCGACCTGATCATGAAAAAGACCCAGCCCGATGGCTTGGCTGTCGTGCTGGAGGCCTCGCACTTTTGCATGTCCTGGAGGGGCGTGCGTGAGATGGACTCCAAGATGCTCAACTCCGTCATGCGTGGAGAGTTTCTGAGCGACCCCAATTTGCGGCGCGAGTTTCTGTCGCTGATCCCGCAGCGCGCTGGCAACTGACTGCCACGCTAAGCACACATCGCCCGGGCCTGCCCCGGGTTATTTTTTTGCCGCTTCGACTGCCATGACGCTCCACGCATTCACGCTCATCATTGTGGCCGGCATCATCCATGCTTTTTGGAACATTGTGGCCAAGAAAGCAGGAGGCGATGCCCGCTTTTCGCTGTTTACCTCGGTGCTCAATGCCGTCGTGTGGCTGCCGGTAGGCTGGTGGGTGGGCAAGGATGTGGTGCCCCTATGGGGTGCTACCGAATGGGCCTTTGTCTCGGCCAGCGCGCTGCTGCATATCTTTTACTTCATCACCTTGCTGCGCGGCTACCGGGTGGCCGATCTCACGGTGGTCTACCCGCTGGCGCGGGGCAGCGGCCCGTTGATCTCGTCGATGGTCGCCGTGCTGTTTTTGGGCGAGCACCTGTCCAGCCTGGGCGCGCTTGGCATTGCCGCCGTGGTGGCGGGGGTGTTTTTGATTGCAGGTGGCCCGGCCATGCTGCGCGCTGCCACCCGGCCCGGCCCCGGCGAGGCGCGGGAGCGCACACTCAAGGGCCTGTACTACGGCCTGCTCACGGGCCTCTTTATTGCGGCCTATACCGTGGTTGACAGCTATGCCGTCAAGGTGGTGATGCTGTCTCCCATCTTGCTGGACTACATGGGCAACCTGGTGCGCGTCGTGATGCTGGCACCCCTGGGCGTCATGAACTGGGCCGAAACCCAGCGCCTGTGGCGCCTGCAATGGCGCTTTGCGCTGGTGGTCGCCATCTTCAGCCCCATGGCCTATGTGCTGGTGCTGTATGCGGTGCAGACCGCGCCCATCTCGCATGTGGCGCCTGCGCGTGAGGTATCGATGCTGTTTGCCGCACTGATTGGCGGCAAGCTGCTGGGCGAGGGCGATCGCCTGCTGCGCATTGCCGGCGCGCTGCTCATTGGTGTGGGTGTGGTCGCCCTGGGCCTGGGCTAGGCCATGCCAGGTGCTGTGCTGCCGATGGTGTTGGGCTGCGATTTCAGCAGCAGCCCGAGCCCACGCAAACCGGTGGTTGTGGCCTGGGGCCATCTGGATGCCGATGCGGGCACCGTGGCGCTGCAGGGCTTTGACCGCTTTGCCACGCTGGCGCAGTGGCAGGATTTTTTACAGCAACAGCCCGCCTGGGTGGGCGGCTTTGATCTGCCCTTTGCACTGCCGCGCGAGCTGGTGAGCCACCTGGGTTGGCCCAGCGATTGGCAGGCCTGCATGCAGCATTACGCCCGCCTGGAGCGCAGCGAGATCCGCAGCCTCTTCAAAGCCTTTTGCGATGCCAGGCCCGCTGGCGGCAAATTTGCCCACCGCGCCACCGACTGGCCTGCGGGCTCCAGCCCCTCGATGAAATGGGTCAACCCGCCCGTCGCCTGGATGCTGCATGCGGGCCTGCCCCGGCTGCTGGCGGTGGGGGCGGATTTCCCCGGCCTGCTGCGGCGAGACAGCGCCAGGGTGGCACTGGAAGCCTACCCCGGCATGCTGGCGCGCGAGCTGATCGGCCGACGCAGCTACAAAAGCGATGACCGCCAGCGCCAGACGCCTGAGCGCGCGCAAGCCAGGGCCGAGCTGTTGGAGGCTTTGCAGCAAGGCCAGCACCGGCTGGGGCTGCGCTTGCTGGCCGACGAGGCGCAGCGGCAGACCATGGCGGCAGACGCCAGTGGCGACCACCTGGATGCCGCCATCTGCATGCTGCAGGCCGCTTGGGCATTGGCGCAGCATGCGGCGGGCCATGCGCAGTACGGATTGCCGCCCGGCATGGATCCGCTGGAAGGCTGGATCGTGACCGCGCCGCTGTCACGCCCGTAAGTGCTGGCAGCCCTGGCCCACTGGGCAGCAGGCCATAATGTGCCGGTTCTTCGCCGCTGGTCTGCGGCCCTTCCCCGAGACATTCCTATGCCCACCTTTCAATCCCTGCTGGCCTTTTTTGGTGTTGCCCTGCTGCTGGCGCTGTCGCCCGGGCCGGACAATCTGTTTGTGCTGATGCAATCGATACAGCGCGGCTGGCGGGTGGGCATTGCCGTGGTCGTCGGCCTGTGCCTGGGCGTGGTGGTGCACACCACCGCCGTGGCACTGGGGCTGGCGGCGGTGTTTGCCGCATCCAGCATGGCGTTCACGGTGCTCAAGTGGTGTGGTGCGGCCTATCTGGCGTATCTGGCCTGGGGCGCATGGCGGGCGCCGATGTCTGCAGATGCATCCGATGGCGGCGCAACCGCCAACGGGGGCCTGCGCCCAGCGATCGCGGGCAAGGACCTGCTGGTGATGGTGCGCCGTGGCGTGGTGATGAACCTCACCAACCCGAAGGTGCTGATCTTCTTTCTGGCGTTTTTGCCGCAGTTTGCCGACCCTGCCATCGGTCCCGTCGGCCCGCAGATCTTTGTCTTTGGCGCCGTGTTCATCCTGGCGGCCTTCCTGGTGTTTGGCGCCATTGCGCTGTTCTCGGGCGCCTTTGGCAATCTGCTGCTGCGCTCGCCCCGCGCGCAGTTCTTGCTGAACAAGATCACCGCCGTGGTGTTTGTGGGCCTGGCGGTCAAGCTGGCGACGGCGCAGCGCTGAGGGCTGGCAGACGGGGGCATGCTTGGCTGCCGCTTAACCCGCCAGTGCGGGCAAGCCCAGCCCCTGGTAAATGCGGCGCATATGCCGTGCCAGCCGTTTGGACTGCGGCTGCTGGTTACACCAGGGCTGCACCAGGTTCTGCAAGGCCGTCCACTGGCCGGTGTGGCGCAGGGCGCTCCAGTAGAGCTGGCTGAACAGGTCGCGCTGGGCATGGCTGCCACCGGTCTCCACCAGGCGCGCAATCAAGGGGCCCAGCTGCTGGGCTGCCTGCCCGTACTGGCCTTGGGCATGGGCTAACACGCCCCGCGCTGCAGGCAGGCAGACCGCTTGCCAGACGGCGCGCAGCCGGGGATGCACTTGCGCATCAGCGTGGCACTGCATGCTGGCCAGCAGCTGCTGCGCCGCCTGCCATTGCCCGGCGCGTGCCAGGCCGTACAGGTATTGCAGATCGAGAAAGGGCAGCACATGGTCGTGCTGGCGTTGCAGCAGATAGGGCGTGAGCTGCTGCCAGCGCTGACCCACATCGAGCCCTTCTAGCTCCAACCGTGCCAGCAGTGAGATGGAGCCGATCTGGTCTTGCGAATAGGCCGGCACGACCCCCCAGACCTGGCTGTCGTGCAACTGCAAGGCCTCGTCGTGGCGCTCATCCTCTATCAAAAACAGGGCCAGGTGCCACCAGTTGTGGGTCTGCATGAAGGAGTTGAGCCCCGTCCAGCTGGAACTGGCGCCCTGCATGAAAGCCAGGCCTTCGTCCACGCGGCCTTCGGTCAGCAGGACATGGGCCAGCGCATGGTGGGCCCAGGGCTCCTTGAAGCGCAGCTGCAGCGCATGGCGCGCCGCCGTCTCAGCCTGGCCCAGCAAATGGCATTGCTCATAGGCAAAGGCCAGCATGCCGTGGAAGTAAGGGATATCGGCGCAGTGCGGCTGGGCCGACAGCGCCATGCGCAGCATGGCGGGGGAATCGCCCAGGTTGAAGGCATGGTAGTGCGCGAGCTTGAGCGCGGCCAGGTCGCGCGGGTAGTGCTGCAGCAGCGCTTCGAGCCTTTGCGCGGCCAAGGGCGTGTCGCCCTCGGCCCAGGCCTCGATGGCGGCCAGCCACTGCTTCTCGCGGCCATGGGCCTGCGCCTGGCTTGCGCGGGCGCGCTGCAAAAAGGGCTGGGCCTGGCGGGCGGCTTGTGCATCTTCGGCAAACAGATGAAGTGCCGCGCACCAGGTGTGCACCAGCGGGCTGTCGTCCTGCTCGGCGATGTCCAGGATGCGCAGCACGCGCATGTCGCAGGCGGCAAAGCCTTCTGCAAAGTCGTTCAGGTAGGGCAGGGCGGCTGCATCGCTGCTGACCGGGTTGCCATACAGATCGTGCTGCGTGCCCATGCGCTGGTCTCCTTGGCTCAGGCCTTGGGCGGCAGCGGCCAGGGCTTTTGTGGGCCGCGAATCTGCTCGAAAGCCCGCGACAGCTGCAGCACACCCAGGTCATCAAAACGCGCACCGGCAATCTGCAGGCCAATGGGCAGGCCAGCGGCGGTGTAGCCGCAGTTGATGGAGGCGGCTGGCTGCTCCGACATGTTGTAGGGCACGGTAAAGCCAATGTGCTCCAGCGGGCGCAAAGGGTCGTTGGTGGGCGATGCCCATTCGGCATCAAACGCGACATGTGGCGCCACGGGCGAGATCACAAAGTCAAACGCGCTGCAGGCTTTGACGGTGGCCAGGCGCACCAGGTGGAACTGCTGGCTGGCCTGGAACACTGCGCTGCCCCCCATGCCCTCGGCGCTCTCGGCCCAAGCGCGGATATAGGGCAGCACCCGGTCGCGCTGCGCGCTGCTGAGCGCCTGCAGATCGTTCCAGGAGCGCATGCGCCAGAAGCGGTCCATGCCGTCCAGCATCGCAGGCGTCATGAAGGGCTGCATCGGCGTGATTTGCGCGCCTGCGGATTCCAGCAGTGCGGCGGCCTGCTCGATGGCGGCGCGCACCTCGGGCTGCAGCGGCAGGCCGCAGCCGGCATCGAGCAGCAGGCCAATGCGCTTGCCCCGAATAAAGTCCACGCCGGTGGTGGCCACCGTGCTCCAGGCGATGTCCTGCGCGGGCAGGCTCATGCTGTCGCGCACATCGGGGGCGGACAGCACTTGCATCATCAGCGCTGAGTCGTCCACGCTGCGGGTCATCGGGCCGGCGGCACGGCCTTGGTAGGGCGGGTCGATGGGGATGCGGCCCAGGCTGGGCTTGAGGCTGTAGATGCCGCACCAACTGGCGGGCAGGCGCAAGGAGCCGCCAATGTCGGTGCCGATGTGCAGCGGGCCGTAGCCTGCGGCGGCGGCGGCACCACCGCCTGCGCTGGAGCCGCCCGGGCCCTTGCTCAGGTCCCAGGGGTTGCGTGCCAGCGGATGAAAGCTCGACAGGCCGGACGACAGCATGCCGTAGTCGGGCATGGTGGTCTTGCTAAAGCAGATGGCATGGGCCTCGCGCAGGCGGGCGGCGGGCGGTGCATCGGCCGCAGCGGGTACCAGGGTGACGGCGGCGGTGCCGGCGGGCAGCGGGTCGCCCTGGGTGGCAATGTTTTCCTTGATGGTCACGGGCAGGCCATCGAGCAGGCCGGCGGGTGCCCCCTTGTGCCAGCGCGCCTCGCTGGCGCGGGCCTGGGCCAGCGCCTGTTCAGGCCGGTACAGGTAGGTGGCGCACAGGCGCGGCTCCCACTGCGCGACATGGTCGATGACAGATTGCATGACATCGACAGGGGAGAGTTCTTGTTTTTGGTAGGCGGCCAGCAGCGCAGTGGCGGGCCAATCATGCAACGCGGTCATATCGGGCAAGGGGGCTGGGTTGGGGTGGGGTGGCTCAATGAAAAAAGCCCATCCCGGCAGGGCCGTGGATGGGCGGTGTGCTTGCTTCAAGCCTAGCGCAAGCCCGGGCTTATGCCCAGTACATGGATGACAAGTCGTTGATGAAGATCGGCATGTCCTTCCAAAGCCCGCGCACGTTTTTGGCGGCGATGGTCACCCACTGCGGCTGGTACAGGTAAACGTTGGCGGCATCTTCGGCCAGCAGGCGCTGGGCCTCGCCCAGCAGGCGCGAGCGGTCGGCCGGACGGGCTTCGAGCTTGATCTGCTCGAACAGCTTGTTGAACTTCTCGGACTTGTAGCCCCAGTAGTAGTCGGGCCGGGTGTAGTTCTCCAGGTCGAAGGGCTCGACGTGCGAGATGATCGACAGGTCGTAGTTCTTGTTGGTGTAGGTGCCCGAGAGCCACTGCGCCCATTCCACGTTCTGCAGCTTGACCTCGACACCGATCTTGGCCAGCTGCGCGGCAATGATCTCGCCGCCTTGGCGCGCATACGGCGTAGGCGGCAGGGTCATGCTCAGGCTCAGCGGGGTTTTGACCCCGGCTTCTGCGAGCAGCTTCTTGGCCTTTTCCACGTCATAGGGATTGATGCCGGTGGTGTCCACATAGCCGAAGGCGCCGGGCACGTAGTGGCTGCCAATGGGCACGCCCAGGCCTTCGGCGGCCCCGGCAATGACGGCCTTGCGGTCAATGGCGGCGGACAGCGCGCGGCGCACCCGCACATCGTCCAGCGGCTTGCGCCGCTCGTTGATGGCCACAATGGTCTTGGCGCGCGAGCCGGAGATGACCACCTGGTAGCGCGGGTTGGTCTTGAACTGGTCGATACCCCGGGCCGATACGCGCGGGAAGATGTCCACATCACCGGCGAGCAAGGCGGCGACCTGGGCGGCTGCATCCGAGATAAACCGGAAGGTGGCACGGCGGATACGGATGCTGCCGGGGTTGCGGTACTGGGGCCAGGCATCCAGGGTGATGGAGGCGCCCTTGCTCCAGTTACCCAGCTTGTAGGGGCCGGTACCGATGGGCTTGGTGGCATTGCTGTCGGCGCTCTTGGGCTCGACGATGACTGAGGTGGCCTGGCCCAGCACAAACAGCAGGTCCGGGTCGATCTCCTTGTTCAGGATCACCACCGTGTGCTCATCGACCACCTGGGCCGTGAGGTTGGCAAAGGTGCGCTTGTCCTTGTTGGTGCTTTTTTCGCTGGAGGCACGGTCAAAGGAGAACTTCACGCTGTGGGCATTGAAGGGCTCGCCATTGTGAAAGCTCACGCCTTTGCGCAGCTTGAAGGTGTAGGTCTTGAGATCGGGTGAGACCTCCCAGCTTTCGGCCAGCAAGGGCGAGACGCTGCCGTCGGCATTGATCTTGGTCAGCGTCTCGTACAGGTTGTAGTGGGTGATCTCGGCAATCGACGAGGCGGCACCTGCCGTGGGATCAAGCCCTGGCGGCTCCAAGGTCATGCCCAGCACGACGGTGTCTTTCTTGGCCTGCGCCTGGGCCATGCCGGGCAGCCACAGCGGCAGCGGTGCCAGGGTGCCTGCGGCAAGCAGGTGTCTACGGTTCAGCATCCGGTACTCCTTGGATCGGGTTTTATTCAATTTATCGGGGAAAGCTGTGAAGCGGCGTCGCCCTCGCGGGGAATGCCCTTGTGGGGGCCGTCCTCGCGGGGGTCGCCCTTGCGGGCGTGCCGAGGAGCTCAAACACGGTTATACAGGACTTACCCCAATCCCTGCTGGCATGCGGTGTCGGCGTGGCCGCACCGCTGGCACGGCGCGCACCAGTTTTTGTGTATACGGGTGCTGGGCCTGCTGAAACAGCTGGGCTGGCGCGCCGCGCTCGACGATCTCGCCCTGGTAGAGCACCACCACGGCGTCGCAGAGGTGGTTGATAACGGCCAGGTCATGGCTGATCAGCAGGTAGGTGATGCCATGTTCTTGCTGCAGGTCCTGCATCAGGTTGAGCACCTGGGCTTGCACCGACACGTCCAGGGCGCTGACGGGCTCATCGGCGATGATCAGCCGGGGCTTGGTGATCAGCGCGCGGGCAATGGCGATGCGCTGGCGCTGGCCGCCGGAGAACTCATGCGGGTACTTGTCCACATCCTGCGCGCGCAGGCCCACTTGCTGCAGCACCTGGCTGGCGCGTTCGCGCTGCTCGGCACGGGTGCTGCTCTTTTGCGCCTGCAGCGGCTCGCTGACGATGCGCTCCACGGTCTGGCGCGGGTCCAGCGAACCATAAGGGTCCTGGAACACCATCTGGAAATCCTTGCGCGCGCGCTGCAGTGCGGCGGCCGGCATGCGGTGCAGGTCCTGGCCCTCCAGCAGCACCTGGCCGGCAGTGGGCTGGTCCAGTGCCATCACCAGGCGTGCCAAGGTGGATTTGCCTGAGCCCGACTCGCCGACGATGCCCAGGCTTTGGCCGGCATGCAGCTCAAAGCTCACACCCTTGAGGGCTTGCACGGTGGGTGGGGCAGAAAACAGTTTCTCGCGGGGCAGGGTGTAGGTGCGCACCAGGTCGCGCACTTGCAGCAAGGGGGTGTCATGGGTGGCTGCATTCATGCGGGGGTCTCGTCAGGGGTCTCGGTGGCCACGGCATAGGCCTCGGGGCGCAGGCAGTGCACCTGGTGGGTCTGGTCCAACGCGCCCGATGGCAAGGTGATGCTGGGCGGCGGCTGCGTAAAGCAGGCAGGCTGGGTAAAGCTGCAGCGCCCGGCAAAGGTGCAGCCCGCGGGCAGGTCGGCCAGCTCGGGCACCGAGCCGGCAATGGTGTGCAAGCGCTGGGGCTGGCCCTGGATGCGGGGCTGCATGCTGGGGCGTGCGGCCAGCAGGCCCCGGGTGTAGGGGTGGGCCATGTGTTCAAACACGGCCTCGGTGCTGCCGGACTCGACCACGGTGCCGCCGTACATCACGACCATCTTGTCCACGTTCTGCGAGATCACGCCCAGGTCGTGCGAGATCAGCAGCAAGGCCATTTGGCGCTCTTCCACCAGGCCATTGATCAGGTCCAGGATCTGCTGCTGGATGGTGACATCCAGCGCCGTGGTGGGCTCGTCGGCAATCAGCAGATCGGGGCCGCAAGCCAGCGCCATGGCGATGGTGATGCGCTGGCGCTGCCCGCCCGAAAACTGGTGCGGGTAGGCATCAAAGCGCTGCGCAGGCTGGGCAATGCCGACGCGGTCGAGCAGTGCAATGGCTTCTTCGCGGGCCTGGCGCGCGCTCCAGCCCTTGTGCAGGCGCAAGGGCTCGCTGATCTGGCGGCCGATGGTGTGCACCGGGTTCAGCGCCGTCATCGGCTCCTGGAAGATCATCGCAATGCGGTTGCCGCGCACGCCCCGCCACCAGCGGTCGGGCTGCTGCACCAGGCTTTGTCCGTCAAGCTGGGCGCTGCCGCTGACCTGGGCTGATTCGGGCAGCAGGCCCATCAAGGCCATGGCCGTGATGGATTTGCCGCAGCCCGATTCGCCAATCAGGCCCAGGGCCTGGCCGCGCTCGATTTGAAAGCTGACATCGCGCACGGCGCGTGCGGGGCCTCGGTGGGTCTGCAGCGTAATGCCCAGGTGCTGTACGTCGATCAATGCCATGGCTGCTCCTTAGCGCTTGCGGGCGAGTCGTGGATCGAGCAGGTCACGCAGACCGTCGCCCAGCAGGTTGAGCCCCAGCACGGACAGCGCAATGGCCACGCCCGGGAAGACGGCCAAGAGCGGTGCCTGGAACATCAAGGTCTGCGCCTCACTCAGCATGCGGCCCCAGGAGGGCTGCGGCGGCTGGGTGCCCAAGCCCAGGTAGGACAGCGCGGCCTCGGCCAGGATTGCGATCGCAAAGCGGATGGTGCTTTGCACGATCAAGGTGGCCGAGATATTGGGCAGCACATGCTGCCAGGTGATGGCCCAGGTGCCCTTGCCGCAGGCCCGGGCGGCGGTGACATATTCACGGGCCCAGATGGTGTTGGCCGAGCCGCGTGCAATGCGCGCAAACATGGGGATGTTGTAGATGCCGATGGCCACGATGGCATTGGTGATGCCCGGGCCGAAGACGGCGGTCAGCATGATGGCCGACAGGATGGCAGGGAAGGCCAGCGAGAAGTCGGCCAGGCGCATGATGGCCTCTTCGACCCAGCCGCGTTTGGCGGCCGCGAGCAGGCCCAGCGCCGTGCCCACCACCACGCCGATGCCCACGGCGATGACGCCCACCAGGATCGAGGCGCGTGCGCCCAGCAGCAGCTGCGAGGCCACGTCGCGGCCATAGGCATCGGTGCCCAGCCAGTGGGCGAGCGATGGGCCCTGCAGCTTGGCCTCCATGTTCATCTCGAAGGCCGAATGCGGCGTCCAGACATAGGACAGGCCGGCAGCGCACAACAGCATGGCGGTGAGCACTAGGCCAATCATGAAGCTGGGGTTGCGCAAGGCGCGCCGCCACAGTGCATGGCGGCTGGATGGGCTGGCGAGCGGCGGGCTCGCAGCGGTGCTGGGCAGGGCAGGGGCGACGGAGGTAGGCGTTGGCATGGCGGGCTCAGATATCGCTGGCTTTGGTGCGGGGGTCGATCCAGGCATAGAGCAGGTCCACCACGAAATTGACGATCACCACCATGGCGGCCAACAGCATCACGCAGTTGCGCACCACCATCAGGTCCCGGTTGGCAATGGCCTGAAAAATCAGCCGCCCCATACCGGGCAGGTAAAAGACGTTTTCGACCACGATGGTGCCGGCCATCAGCTCGGCAAACTGCAGACCCATCACGGTAACCACGGGGACCAGCGCATTGCGCAGCACATGGCCATAAAGCGCTGCGCGCTGCGACAGGCCCTTGGCCCGGGCGGTGCGCACAAAATCTTCGCGCAGCACCTCCAGCACCGACGAGCGGGTGATGCGCGCCAGGATGGCCGCCTGCACCACCGCCAAGGACAGCGCTGGCAGCATCAGCGACTTGAGGGCCGCCCAGGGCGAGCCGCCTGCAGCCTCGGTCCAGCCCGGAAAGCCGCCGGCCGAGAACCATTTGAGGTGCACGGAAAACAGCAGAATCAGCAAGATGGCGAACCAGAAATTGGGGATGGCAATGCCCAGCTGGGCTAGGCCCATGACGCTCACATCGCCGATCTTGTTGTGGCGGCTGGCGGCATAGATGCCAGCGGCCAGCGCCACCACGGTGGTAATGGCCATGGCCATCAAGGCCAGCGGCAGGGTGAGGGCCATGCGCTCGGCAATCAGCTCGATGACGGGCGTGCCGTAGCTGTAGCTGTTGCCCAGGTCCAGTTGCACCAGGCCCGATATCCAGTGCACATAGCGCTCCCAGGCGGGCTGGTTCAGCCCCAGCTGCTCGGCCAGCTCTGCAACCGCCTCGGGCGCTGCATCGGGGCCCATCAGCATCTGGGCGGCATTGCCCGGCAAGATCTCCAACACCAGGAAGACGACAATCGAGGTGCCCAGCAAGGTGAGCAGCAAGGTGAGTGTGCGCTTGAGAATGAATAAACCCATGGATAGCCGTCGTGGTTAGGAAAGGCGCGCAGACCTGCCGATGTTGTTGTAATTTTCGGAGCGGCAAGCATAACGTGAAGAATTCCGACACACCATACATGCTTACTCGCAGTGCTACGAGTATGGCTAAGGAGCTCGCGGGATAATGTCGCTCATGTCACACTTCACCCCCCGCGCTGGAATCTTGGAGACGCAGCCATGGCCTTGATGATTACCGATGAGTGCATCAACTGCGATGTCTGCGAGCCCGAGTGCCCCAACGATGCCATCTCGATGGGGGAGGACTACTACGTGATCGATCCGCACCGCTGCACGGAATGTGTGGGGCACTTTGATGAGCCCCAGTGCGTGCAGATATGTCCCGTGGCCTGCATTCCGGTGCACCCGGATTTCCAGGAAGACAAGCCCACCTTGATGCAGCGCTATGTGCGCTTGCAGGCCGACAAGGGGCTGTGACCGCCGCGCGGCTGCGCTGGCGGAGGGTGTCTGCCAATAGACGTGGGCGCGCAGCCCCGGGGGCTCAGACGGGCTGAGGGCGCGGCGGCTTGGGGCGCTGCGGTTTGGTGGTGTGGATCTTGAGCGTGGCCTTTTCCATGTCGCCAGCCAGCAGCTCGGGGGCGGCCTGCAGCGCATGGATGATGCTGTCTTCGATCAGGTTGCGTTGGTCCGGCGCCGGTTTGCGCAGCACCCAGTTGGGCACTTCCTGCTTGTCGCCGGGGTGGCCAATGCCGATGCGCAGGCGCCAGTAGTCGGCCGAGCCGAGCTGGGCATGGATATCGCGCAGGCCGTTGTGGCCGCCATGGCCGCCGCCGCGCTTGAGCTTGACCTGGCCGGGAGGCAGGTCGAGTTCATCGTGCACCACCAGCACCTCTTCGGGCTTGATCTTGAAAAAGCGTGCCAGCGCACCCACCGACTTGCCCGACAGGTTCATGAAGGTCTGGGGTTCGAGCAGCCACACCGATTCGCCTTGCACCGAGGTGCGGGCCACCAGGCCGTAGTAGTTGCGGTCGGGCACCAGCTGCAGGCGCAAATCCCGGGCCAGCGCATCAATCCACCAGAAGCCGGCGTTGTGGCGCGTGCCTTCGTACTCTGGGCCAGGGTTGCCGAGGCCAACAAACAGCTTGATCATGGGCGGAGTCAACAGGGGTTGGGAGAATGAAAAAAGGCTGCATTGACCAGCAATGCAGCCTGTGGCTTGCAGACGCCAGGGGCGTCAGCAGCTTGCTGTGCGATTAAGCAGCAGGAGCTTCGCCTTCAGCAGGTTCTGCAGCAGCAGGAGCGGCCACGGACACCAGTGCAGGGTTGGCTTGCGAAGCCAGCTTCACGCCCTTAGGCAGTGCGATGTCCTTCAGACGGATCGTAGCGCCCTTTTCCAGCTTGCTCAGGTCCACCGCGATGAATTCGGGCAGGTCCTTGGGCATGCAGCTCACTTCGATTTCGGTCACCACTGGGGTCACCAGCAGCTTTTCAATCTTGACGGCAGGCGACTCTTCAGCACCGCTGAAGTGCACTGGCACCTTCATGGTCAGTGCGGTGTTGGCATCGACGCGTTGGAAGTCGATGTGCAGCACCAGTTGCTTGTAAGGGTGGTATTGCACGTCGCGCAGCAGCACTTGGCTCTTGGCGCCGTCCAGGTCCAGCTCCAGCACGGATGCGTGGAAGGCTTCCTTCTTCAGGGCGTACCACAGGGTGTTATGGTCCACTTCGATCAACTGAGGCTCAGCAGCAGCACCGTAGATGATGCCAGGCGTACGGCCAGAATTACGCAGGCGGCGGCTCGCACCCGTACCTTGCTTAGCGCGCGCAAAAGCGACAACGTTCATATCATTACTCCAATGTGGGATGAAACCGCGACCAGTTCACCCGGTTAAAAAGGCCGCTACAAGATGCAGCGGCCAGCGAAAACTATCTATTTTAGCAGAAAGCAGAAAAAGGGCCTTGCAGGCCCTTTTGTCAGTCAGCTTCCTGGAACAGGCTCATCACCGATTCGCCAGTAGCGATGCGGTGGATTGTCTCTGCAATCAGCGGCGCCACCGACAGTTGGCGAATCTTGCTGCAGTTGCGGGCATTGGGCGACAGCGGAATGGTGTTGGTCACCACGACTTCGTCCAGTGCTGCGCCATTGCCGATGCGCTCGATGGCGGGGCCCGAGAAAATAGGGTGGGTGCAGTAGGCGTAGACCTTCTTGGCACCACGCTCCTTGAGCACCTCAGCGGCCTTGACCAGGGTGCCTGCGGTATCGATCATGTCGTCCATGATCACGCAGTTGCGGCCATCGATGTCGCCGATCACATGCATGACTTCGGAGACATTGGCCTTGGGGCGGCGCTTGTCGATGATGGCCAGATCGCAATGGAGCTGTTTGGCCAGCGCGCGGGCACGCACCACACCGCCGACGTCAGGAGACACGACGATCAGGTCTTCGTAGTTCTTCTGGCGCAGATCACCCAGCAACACCGGCGATGCATAGATGTTGTCCACCGGAATGTCGAAGAAACCCTGGATTTGGTCAGCGTGCAAGTCCATGGTCAGCACGCGGCTCACGCCAGCGGCTTGCAGCATGTTGGCCACGACCTTGGCCGTGATAGGCACACGGGTCGAGCGGACGCGACGGTCCTGGCGGGCATAGCCGAAATAGGGGATGACAGCGCAGATATGCTCAGCCGATGCACGCTTCAAGGCGTCCACCATCACCAGCAATTCCATCAGATGGTCATTGGTGGGTGCGCAAGTAGGCTGGACCACAAACACGTCGCGGGTGCGCACGTTCTGCTTGATCTCGACCGTGACTTCGCCGTCAGAAAAACGGCCTACGTCTGCGTCGCCCAAGTGGGTGTGGAGGTTTTGCGCAATTTCAGAGGCAAGTTCGCGGTTCGCGTTGCCTGTGAAAACCATGAAGTCTGGATGATGGGCTTGCATAGCGTCCCAGTGGGAATGGGTTAGCTGTGTGCGTTGCTTGTACGCGGTAAGAAAATTGGCAGGGGAAGAAGGATTCGAACCTTCGCATGCCGGAATCAAAATCCGGTGCCTTAACCAGCTTGGCGACTCCCCTACAAGAATTGGTGCTAAGCGTCACCAATCCTTTAAAACTTTCAGTCTTTGGTCCATCCTCTTAGAGGATGCTCCATCAGACTTGTGCAATCTCTCACTGTCCAGTCTCGTGAAAAACTACTCTGGCAGCTATTAGCTTGCATTTTCTTCACTGCGAAAACTGCGCTACCTGAGCCCGTCATTCTAGCATGTAATCCTTGCGATTTTAAAAAGTCAGAAACTTTTTTTATCGAAGGGCACAGGCTTTCTGCGACCGGCTGCAAGTCGTTTCGACCGAAGTCAAATTTCTCTGCAGCGAAGCTCGATATTGTAGCAGCTTCTGAATCGCGTTTTAGGTTCGGACTTGAAAAAATAAGTTTCGTATCCAGACCCTCTTGCGGCTTCACAACTACCAGCGCGGTGTCTGCTAGTTGCTGCTCGTTTTCGAGTGGACGTATTATGTCACCGATTCCTTCGACCCAAGCCGACTTTCCGAAAATAAAAAACGGAACATCGGCGCCCAGCTGCAGGCCAATGCGCTGCAGGTCGCTGCGCGTCAATCGCAGGTCCCACAACTGGTTCAAGGCCAGCAAGGTACTGGCGGCGTCGGATGAGCCGCCGCCCATGCCGGCTTGCGCGGGCAGGTTTTTGTGCACGCCAATGTGCACCCCCTTGTTGCAGCCCGTGGCTTGCTGCAAAGCCCTGGCCGCGCGGGTGATCAGGTCATCGGCGGGCAGGGGGGTGTTCAGGTCTTCGCGGCTGATCTGGCTGCCGCTGCGCAGCTCAAAGTGCAGGCTGTCTGCCCAGTCGATCAGCATGAAGACGGACTGCAGCAAATGGTAGCCGTCAGCGCGTCTTCCGGTGATGTGCAAGAAGAGGTTGAGCTTGGCAGGTGCGGGAACGTCGTACAGCGTACGCATGGATCAGGGTCTCACAAAAAAATCATGGCGCGTCGAGCACGATGCGCAGGCTTGCCTCGGGCAGCGGATCGCTGCGGCGGGCCAGAATTTTGCCCTCGTCGCGTGCTTGCAAATCGGCCTGCCAACCGGCGGCCACCGTGGGCTTGCCTTGCAGCCAGTCAAACAGCGCGGCTATCGGCAAGCTGGTGCCCAGCAGCGTTTGCGTCAACTCATCGAGCGAGCTGGCTTGGCGGGTCTGCGTGCCTTGCTGGGCGCTGGCCTGGCCGGGTGACCACTGCACGCGCGCCACGATATTGCCCAAGGGGTTGAGCAACACCAGCTCGCCAGCGGCAGGGCTGCCGGAGAGCTCAAAACTGCCGCTGGTGGTCTGCGGCGGGCTGTCCAACACCTGCACCGACATGCGGCCCGACCAGTAGGATGTGCCCGGCGCTGCCTCCAGCTGGCGCGCTGCGGTGCTGCAGCCTGCCAGCACCAGCAGCCCGGCGCCGGCGATGGCCAGGCAGATCTGCCTGCGCTGCAAGCTCATGGCTTGGCCCCCAGGCGCTCCATGGTTTTCTTGACCATGTCGTTGTTGGGCGCATCCTTGCGCACGGTGCGCAGCAGCTCCTGGGCAGACTCCGTCTTGCCCTGCTTCCACCAGACCTCGGCCAGGTGGGCGCCAATCTCGGCATCGGGCTGCTTGGTGTAGGCCTGCTCTAGCAATTGTGCGGCGCGTTCGAGGTTGCCCAGTTTGAACTCCACCCAGCCCAGGCTGTCGGTGATGAAGGGGTCGCCCGGCGCCATGCTCAGCGCTTTTTCGATCAAGGTCTTGGCCTCGTCGAGCTTGAGGCCGCGATCAGCCAACGAGTAACCCAGCGCGTTATAGGCATGGTGGAAATCCGGCTGCATCGCAATCAGCTTGCGCAACTGCGCTTCGGCCAGGTCCATGTTGTTCAGGCGCTCGGCCAGCATGGCCTGCTCATACAGCGCATCGGGGTCCTGGGGTTGCAGCGCCACCATGCGGGTTTGCAGCTCCAGGGCCTGGGCATAGTTCTTGGCGGTCTTTTGCAGCTGCACCTGCGCGGCCAGCTTGGCGCGCATCTCGCCGGCATTGCCTTCGGGCAGTTGCGCCAGCAAGGCGGCGGCCGCATCGTACTGGCCTTGCTGCATCTGGATGGAGGCCTTGCGCAAGGTGGCCAGCGCGGTATTGCCGGCCTTGGCGATCTCATCGGCCCAGTGGTCGGCTTCGGTCCACTTTTGCTGGGCTTCGGCCATCTGCTCGCGCAGCATCAGGCTTTGGATGCGCACGTCGCGCTGCAGCATGGCCGAGGGGAATTTGTCGATCAGGGTATCGAGCTTGAGCAGGGAGACATCGGCCTCCGGGTACTGCTTGAGCTGGGCCTCCAGTGCGGCCTTCAGCATCCAGGCGTCGGCAGAATCCGGGCTCAGGCGCGTGGCGTTCTCCAGCTGGGTTTTTGCCTCGGCAAAACGCTCGGCGTTCATCAGGCTGCGGGCATAGGCCAGGTGCGCCTCGCCGCTCTTGGATTTATCCAGGAAGTCGATCACCAGCGACTCGGCACCGGGCACGCCGGCGTTGACCAGATCGGCGGCCAGCTTGGCACCGCTTTCATTGTTGGCATTGAGCTGCAGCGATTTGCGCGCGGCCTCCAGGGCCTCCGTCTGCCGGCCTGCCGCCAGCTCCATGCGGCCAATGGCGGCCCAGGAATCGGGGCCGGTGGCGGGGTTTTCCAGCTCGGGGGTGAGTGCTTCGCGCACGATGCGGGCGGCTAAGGTCTGGTCACTCAGGCGGCGGTAGATGCTGGGGATGGCGCGGATCCATTCCAGCTTCTCATCGGGCTTGGCCAGCGCGATTTCCTGCTTGAGCAGGGGGCCGGTTGCCTCGCCCTGGTTGGTTGACAGCATCACCTGCAGCAAATAGCGGCTGGCGGCACGCGATTGGGGGAAAGCGCTTTTCCAGGCATCGGCCACCAGGGTGGCGCGCGTGGCTGAGCGCGAGAGCAGCGCCAGTTGCGCCGTGCGCTGGTAGACCTTCTCGTCGCCCGAGCGGCGGGCGGCATCGAGCAGCAATTCCACGCTGGTCGCGGCATCACCCCGGTAGGCGTACATCTCGCCCAAAAGCAGTTCGTAAAAAAGCTCCGCATCCAGCTCGACTCTGGCATCATCGGCCCGCTCGGCCGCCGCCAAGGCCAGCGGCCGCTGGGCAGCGCCCTGCTGCGGTGTATGGGCTGGGGCTGCGAACGCAGGTGCCAGCATGCCAGTGGCCAGAAAATAAGCCAGTAAACGAAGTTTTTGCGTCATCGGCCGATAATAAACGATGCCCAAGGGCCTTGCAGAAGGAAGAAAGTGCCAGAGTTACCAGAAGTGGAAGTGACGCGGCGAGGACTGATTGCGCCGCTGCAAGGTGCGCGCATTGCGTCGGTGCGTCTGGGAAAGCCTTTGCGCTGGCCGCTGGGCATCGAGGCCGCGGCCCTGGCCGGCCGCACCATCACCGATGTGCAGCGCAGGGGCAAATACATTGTGCTGGTGCTGGACCAGGGCGTGGTGTTGGTCCACCTGGGCATGTCCGGCAGCCTGCAGGTCAGCCAGCTGGATGCGCCCGCTGGCCCGCATGACCATTTCGACCTGCGCACTGACCACCATCTGCTGCGCCTGCATGACCCGCGCCGCTTTGGTGCTGTGGTCTGGTCGCCCGATGCCTACTCCGGCATGGCGGCCAAGCTGTTCGCCAACCTGGGCGTGGAGCCCTTGGAGAGCGGCTTTAGCTTTGAGCACCTCTGGGCCGGTCTGCAAAAAACGCGCATGCCCATCAAGCAGGTGCTGCTGGGCGGCCAGGTGGTCGTGGGCGTGGGCAATATCTATGCCAGCGAGGTGCTTTTTTTGGCCGGTATTGCGCCCACCAAACCGGCCAACGAAACCACGCGGCCCCAGGCGCGGCGCCTGCATGCGGCGATTGTGGAAGTGCTGACCCGCTCGATTGCGCTGGGCGGCAGCACCTTGCGCGATTTTGTCCAGGTCAATGGCTATGCTGGCGCCTTCCAGGCGCAGGCCAGCGTGTATGGCCGCGCCGGAGCGCCTTGCCAGCAGTGCGGCCAGCCGGTGCAGGTGATGAAGCAAGGCCAGCGCAGTACCTATTACTGCAAGCGCTGCCAAAAATAAAAGCAGGCAGGGCCGGCCGCCCAAGTGCCGCCATGCCAACCGATAACTAGCCCCGAGAACAGCGACAGTGAGCCGATTTTCCGAACAGATCGTGGCCTGGCAAACAGCCCACGGACGACACCATCTGCCCTGGCAGAACACCCAGGATGCCTACCGCGTCTGGCTCTCAGAGATCATGCTGCAGCAAACCCAGGTCAGCACCGTGTTGGGCTACTACGACCGGTTCTTGCAGCGCTGCCCCACGGTGGCCGATCTGGCTGCGGCCAGCGATGAAGACGTCATGGCCTTGTGGAGCGGCCTGGGCTACTACAGCCGCGCCCGCAACCTGCACCGCTGCGCCAAAGAGGTGATGGAGCGGTTTGCTGGGGCGTTTCCGCACACCGTGGAAGAACTCTCGTCCCTGCCGGGGATCGGCCGCTCCACCGCGGGCGCGATTGCCTCGTTCTGTTTTGCGCAGCGTGCCGCCATTTTGGATGCGAATGTCAAACGGGTGCTCACCCGCGTGCTGGGCTTTGGAGATGACCTGGCCAGCAGCGCTGCCGAGAAAAAGCTCTGGCTGCTGGCAGAAAGCCTGCTGCCCACCACCGACCTGGCGCAAAACATGCCGCGCTACACCCAGGGCATGATGGATATGGGCGCCACCATTTGCACGTCCAAAAAGCCCAGCTGCCTGCTCTGCCCGGTGCACAGCGATTGCGTGGCCCATCGCCAGGGCCAGCCTGAGCGCTATCCCGTCAAAACCAAGAAGCTGAAGCGCAGCGCCGCCAGCTGGTGGCTGCTGTGCTGGCAACGGCCCGACGGCGCCGTGTGGCTGGAAAAGCGCCCGGCGCCCGGCATCTGGGCGGGCCTGTTCTGCATGCCGGTGCTGGGCAGCGAGGACGCGTTGCTGGCGCAGTCTGCCCGGAACGGTGCCAGCTCCGCCCCCGAGCATGGCACGGCTTTTTTGCATGTGCTGACCCACAAGGACCTGCATCTGCACCCGGTGCGGGTGCCGGTGGCCGCTGATTTTGTGCCTGCACAGCCAGGCCAGTGGTGCCTGCCCGCACAGTGGCCGGACATGGGCTTGCCCGCACCGATTCGCAGTTTGCTGCAGCGCGGGTTTTGAGCGGAGTGGGCTGCTTGCCGGGCTGCATCGACCGGCGTGGATTGCAGTGCTTGTCCTGCAACTGGCACCGCAGCCCCGCGCTTAGACTGCAGCCATCTTTTGGCTTTGAAAGTGCTGCATGGAACCCACTGTCCACCCCTTCTCGTCGCTGTTCCAACAACTGGGCTTGCCCGACGATGACGCATCGATCCGCGAATTCATCGAATCACACCGACCGCTGCCCGATACCCTGCTCATGGCCGATGCTGCATTTTGGTCGCCAGCGCAGGCGCGCTTTTTGCGTGAAAGCATCGCAGCCGATGCCGATTGGGCCACGGTGGTGGACCAGCTCAGCGTGGCCTTGCGTGCCGCGTAATTAACTCTTTTTGGCGCTCAGCTCGCGGTGGCGCTGCAAGGTGGTCCAGCGGCCTTGAAAGTGCTGGGCCAGTGCATTGACCAGATAGACCGAGCGGTGCTGGCCGCCGGTGCAGCCCACCGACACGGTGGCATAGCTGCGGTGGTTCTTCACCAGCTCGGGCAGCCAGTTGTCCAGAAAGCGGATGATGTCCGCCTGCATCTGCAGCACCTTGGGCTGCTGCGCCAGAAAATTGGCGACCGGTGCCTCCAAGCCCGTGTGGGGCCGCAGCTCGGGCTCGTAGTAGGGGTTGGGCAGCATGCGCACATCGAACATGTAATCGCTATCGATGGGGATGCCGTGTTTAAAGCCAAAGGACTGGAACAGCAAGGTCAGGCTCGATTGCGGCGCCTGGATCCAGTCCTTGATGTGGGCCTGTAGCTGCGAGCCGCGCATATTGCTGGTGTCGATGACATGGGCCTGCTCGCGCAGGTCGGCCAGCAGGGCACGCTCCTCGTCAATCATCTGCGCCAGCGCGCGCGGGCCTTCCTGCAGTTTCTCGTTGGT
Organism: Comamonas sp. BIGb0152; assembly: GCF_024809975.1. GTDB lineage: Bacteria > Pseudomonadota > Gammaproteobacteria > Burkholderiales > Burkholderiaceae_C > Comamonas. Next base: position 468,382 of record NZ_JANUDY010000001.1, on the reverse strand, counting down.
CAGCGGGTGGCGCCTGCGGGTTTCGGAAAAGCGCCGCATCAGCGTGTCGCGCTGCGCATCCATGTAGATCAGCCGCACCTGGGCGCCGGCCGCGCGCAGCCGGTCGAGTTGCTCGGGCACCAGGTACAGGCCCTTGGCGCTGCGCGCATCCATGGCAATGGCCACGCGGCTGCCGTGCTGCCAATGCTCCAGCGACACCAGCGCTTGCAGCAGCTCGGGCGGAAAGTTGTCCACACAGTAGTAGCCCACGTCTTCGAGCGCATGCAGTGCCACGGACTTGCCAGAGCCGGCCATGCCGGTGATGACCACCACTTCCAGCGCTTGTGAGGCAGATGTCTTATCGGTCATTCATTCCTCCGGCAATCATCTCTTGGGCATGGGCCCGGCTGGTGGCGGACAGGTTCTCACCGCCCAGCATGCGGGCAATTTCATCGACGCGTGTGCCATCGGCCACCGTGCGGATATGGCTGGTGGTGCCCGTTTTGCTGCGCTGCTTGGCCACCAGCAAATGGTGGTCGCCGCGCGCGGCCACCTGGGCCAGGTGGGTAACAGCCAGCACCTGGCGGTCGCGGCCCAGGCTGCGCATGACCCGGCCCACGGCATCGGCCACGGCGCCGCCAATGCCCGAATCAATCTCGTCAAAAATCAGGGTCGGCGCATGGCCGAGCTGGCTGGTCGATATCGCAATGGCCAGCGAGATGCGCGAGAGCTCACCGCCCGAGGCGACCTTGGCAATGGGCTTGGGATCGGTGCCGGGGTGGCCGGCGACCAGCAGTTCCACATCGTCAATCCCATCGCTGCGCGGCTCGCGTGCGGGGCTGACCTGGGCCACAAAGCGGCCGCCTGCCATGCCCAGGTCCTGCATCGCCGTGGTGATGGTGGTGGACAGGCGCTTGGCCGCTTGCTGGCGGGCCTTGCTGAGGACGCTGGCCACTTTTTGGTAGGCCTGTTGTGCTTGCTGGGCATTCTGGGCCAACTGCACCATGTCGGACGAGGCTTCCAGCGCCAGCAGCTCGGCATGCCAGCCCTGCAGCAGCGCGGGCAGGTCTTCGGGCGCGCGCTTGTAGCGCCGCGCCAGCGATATCCAGCTGCCCAGGCGCTGGTCGAGTTGTTCCAGTTTTTCCGGATCCAGATCGGCATGGCGCAGATAGCCGTTGAGCGAGCGCATCACATCATCGAGTTGGGCCAGGCAGGACTCCAGCGACTCGGCCATGGCCGAGAAGCCGGGCTCCACATGGGCCTGGTCCTGCAGCGCATGCAGGCTGCGGTTGACCTGGGTGAGCGCGCCGCCGTCTTCGCCTTCCAGGCTGGCGATGGCGCTGTTGGCCGCATCCATCAAGGCCTGGGCGTTGGACAGGCGGCCGTGCTGGGTGTTGAGCTCTTCCCACTCCTGCGGGCCAGGGGCCAGCTTGTCGATTTCGGAGATCTGCCAGAGCAGGCGTTCGCGCTCGCGCTGGTGGGTTTCCTCCATGCTGCGCGCCTGCTGCAAGGCTTTGTCAGCGCTGCGCCACAGCACATAGGCGCGCTGGGTGGGGGTGCTGTCGGCGCCGGCATAGGCGTCCAGCAGCTGGCGCACCGATTCGGGCTGGGTCAGCCCCTGCCAGGCATGCTGGCCATGGATATCGACCAGGGCACCGGCAATGCTGCGCAGCTGGGTGGCGGTGGCGGGCACGCCATTGATCCAGAACTTGCTCTTGCCCTGGGCATCAATCACGCGGCGCAGCAGCAGGGATTCTTCGCCGGGCATGTCGTTGTCGGCGAGAAAAGCCTCCAGCGCGGGCGGGGTGTCGAACTCGGCCATCAGCTCGGCGCGGCTGGCGCCCTGGCGCACAAAGCCGGTATCGGCCCGGTGGCCCAGCACCAGCTGCAAGGCATCGATCAGGATCGATTTGCCCGCGCCGGTTTCGCCGGTCAGCGCGGTAAAGCCGGGCTGGAAATCCACTTCGAGCTGCTCGACAATCACGAAATCGCGCAACCCAATGCGTTTGAGGCTCATGGGGTGATGCCCCCTTCGTTCCAGCCGAGCTTTTTGCGCAGGGTGGCGTAGTAGTTCCAGCCACGGGGGTGCAAAAAGCGGGCCTTGTGCGGTGCGCTGCGCACCAGAATCTTGTCGCCGCGCTGGATGGAGGCGAGCGATTGCATGTCGAAATTGGCTGCCACATCGCGCCCGCCCACCACCTCGATCGAAATCTCTTGGGTGTCGGGAATCACGCTGGGCCGGTTGGACAGCATGTGCGGCGCAATCGGCGCCATCACCCAGCAAGGCACCGTGGGGTGCACGATGGGCCCGCCCACCGACAGCGCATACGCAGTCGAGCCCGTGGGCGTGGCGATGATCAGGCCGTCGGCGCGCTGGTTGGCCACCAGTCGGCCGTCCACTTCTACCCGCAGCTCGACCATGCCCGAGGTACCGCCCCGGTTCACCACCACGTCGTTGAAGGCCAGGGCCTCGAATACGCACTGGCCTTCGCGCATCACGCGGGCATGGATCATCGAGCGCACTTCTTCCTCGTACTCGCCGGCCAGAATGGCCGACAGCGGGCCCATGAAGGTCTGCAGCGGTACATCGGTGACAAAGCCCAGGCGCCCCTGGTTGATGCCGACCAGGGGCGTGTTGTAGCGGGCCAGCTCGCGGCCCACGCCCAGCATGGTGCCGTCGCCCCCCAGCACAATGACCAGGTCGCAGCGTTCCCCCACTTCTTGCATGCTGAGGGTGGGGTAGTGTTCCATGCCGGTAAAGGCCGCGGTCTCTTTTTCCAGGAATGCCGTGCCGCCTTGGGCCTCGATATAGCAGGCGATCTGGCTGAAAGCCGCATACGACTGCTGGCGCACCTCGGCAGTGGGCGGCGCATGGTGTTTACCGATCAGGGCAATATGTTGAAAGCGAGACTGCATACGCAAATTACATCATCAAAGTGGTGCAATCTTTTTGAATTTCTTGAGCAGCCCCAGGTGGCAGCTGCAGCCGGGCCCGCGAAGGCATGCTGCAGCGCTGGCTGGGGCTGGGCCTGCAGCTGCCCTGGCGCCTGGATGCAGACGCTCTTGGGCAGCTACCGCGCCATTGTTGCATGGCCGCAAAAATCCAGAGTGCTGCAGCTCCATCTTTGTGCCTGGCTGTTGGGCCTTGCATCCGCGCTGGGTGGGCACTGCGTCTGCGCAGGGTGCACCAAGACCGTTGGCGGTGGGCGGTTGCCTGGGGCGTTGGGCCCCTGCATGACCTTGGATCTGCACGGGAGGAGGCAATGGGCGGCCAGGACGCGGATAAAATGCGCCCATGCTTGATGACCGCGCCCGGCTGCTGCTCAAAACCTTGGTGGAACGCTATATAGCGGACGGCCATCCGGTGGGCTCACGCGCACTCACCCAGGCACCCGGGCTGGATTTTTCGCCGGCCACCATCCGCAACGTGATGGCCGACCTCGAAGGCCTGGGCCTGATAGCCAGCCCCTACACCTCCGCTGGCCGCATCCCCACTGCCAAGGGCTACCGCCTGTTTGTCGACACCATGCTGACGGTGGACCCGGACCAGGTGGTCTCGGCGGAGATTGCGCCCGAGCAGCCGCAAAAGGTGATCACCAGCGCTGCGGGCGTGCTGTCCGAGCTGTCGCAGTTTGTGGGCGTGGTGCAGGCACCGCGCAAAAGCTCGGCCTTCCGCCATATCGAGTTTTTGCGCCTGTCGGAAAAGCGCATTCTGCTGATCCTGGTCTCGCCCGACGGCGATGTGCAAAACCGGGTGATCTTCACCGAATCGGACTACTCGCAAAGCCAGCTGATCGAGACGGCCAACTACCTCAACGCCCACTACGCCGGTTTGGCGATGGAGCAGGTGCGCCAGCTGTTGCGCAAAGAGGTGGACAGCCTGCGCGACGAGATTGCCGCGCTGATGCTGGCTGCCGTGAATGTGGACGAGGACGGCGATGAAGCCCCGCATGAGCTGGTGATTGCTGGTGAGCGCAATTTGCTGGCCGTCAGTGATTTCAGCAACGACATGACCAACCTGCGCCGGGCCTTTGACCTGTTCGAGCAAAAGACCCAGATCCTGCACCTGCTGGAGAACTCCAACCGCGCCGAAGGCGTGCAAATCTACATCGGCGGCGAGAGCCAGCTGCTGTCGGTTGAGGAGCTATCGGTCGTCAGCACCCCCTACCAGGTCAACGGAAAAATCGTCGGCACTTTGGGCGTGATCGGCCCCAAACGCATGCCTTATGAAAAGATGATCCAGATTGTTGGAATCACCTCCAAGCTCGTCTCCAACGCACTGAGCCATCCCAAATAGACGCTAGAATGCAAAGCTTCACCCCTTGCGGGTGGTGGTGTCGGGGCGTTAGCTCAGTTGGTTAGAGCAGAGGACTCATAATCCTTTGGTCGCGGGTTCAAGTCCCTCACGCCCTACCAGATTCATTAGCTGCACAGCTATCATTTTTGATGCTGTGTGGCTTTTTTATTGTTGGTGGTGGGTCTCCATGCTGGATGTCTTGCCCGCGCTTTGAACCTGTCACTCTCCTGGGGTGCTGCTGAGAGCGGCTGATACAAGGTTCTATGTTTTTCGTCAAGCAGCGTTGGGCAGCAACTGCTCCGGGTTGAAGGTTTCCTGGCCCTTCCAAATGGCAAATGCCACCCGTAAAAGCTTGCGAGCCAGGCTCATTCGCTTCATGTGTAGACCATCGCATGCGGCGGGGCCGGTTGGGTGTTTTGCAACGTTCCGCTCAGCTTCGGTTTGCTGGTTGATGTTCGCGGCTTTGCGTAGTCGATATGTGCTTGACCAGCTTTCTATGGCAGCGTACCCATTTATTCTTGAGAATAAAGATAATTTATCCATGCACATCAAAACAGCGGGCTCTGAACAAATAGTATAAATTTGCATTCTGAGGCACTCGTGTCATTGATTAATATGTCTATTTCGTAGGCGCCAGGATATCTCGGGGCGATGAAGTTAAGAGAAATGCTGCTGGCCGCCGGGCCGCTGTATTTGACGGGGAATCCATAGATTTTTGCGGGATTTTCTAAAATTTTCCCATTTTGATCAATCAGCTTATGTACCACAATATCCGCATCTAAGCTGGTGCGATCCGATATAAAAAGAATGAGCGCCATCTGCTGCAGGGGTAGTACCACTTCATCATGCACACTGATTCGGATAGCATCGTCTGCCGAACCCGCGAGTACCCCGCCTTTACCCAATAAAAAGGCGAGATCTCTCAGCACCTCCTTGGGTTTGTAAAGGCTGCCATGATCGCCCCCTACCAATAACTGCTGCATTCCGCTGACAGATGCGCTCCAGCTCGGAACTGTACCATCTCCACCGTCCTCCGTCTGGACGATGGACGGTGGACGGTGGAGTATATTCGTAATTATTAAAATCATAGCGTATATTGCTCACGGTTTTTTGGCGGGTGCCGACGAAGCAGAAATAATCAACGCCTGTGGGTTGATTGGCAATATTTAATGCGGCATGGAAGGCTGTGGCTTTTTCCAGATTTGCAGATGAAAGGCCTAGCTTTTTGGAGATATTGGGTGCATATGGATCAACAGGGGACAAGCGTGAAGCCAAATTTGAATCCCAAAGGAATGGCTCAGTGGGTGGAGGAAGAAGCTGGTACAGGGCAGGAAATTGCGGATCATTTGCGAGCCGTTTAACCTGCTTCGCACTTAAAAAGAGGCGCTTCATTTGACCGAGTGCAGCATGGAGCGCTATCGGAGCACCCCGGTGGGGGGTGCCGATGGTGATGAGGCGCCGAATATTGGCAAAGCCAGGGTGTGTTTTTTCTGAAAATTTTCCTGATTCAAGAAAATACCGGCTGATCAAACCTCCCATCGAATGGGCGACAATATTTATCACGACCTCTGGGCCATGAACTGCACGCATAAATGTGATATGGCTTGCCAGCACCTCTGCGGCGAGAGAATTATCTTTGCGCCAGTCGTACGGACATGCGCGCAACGTGGGCGCGTCAGCATTTTCCGTGAATCCGCATGTGAGGAGTGCATCGACCAAGCTGCCATACTGGGTAGATACAGAAATTCTCCGAATGATATCGCCAACTGTTAAATTCGGATCAAGCAACTTCTCCATATTTTGATAAGGTAAGAAAAGTTCCGAAATAGCACCGGGCCATATTCTTGATCTTTTTGCATCATCTGGCTCACCGTGAAACAGCTCTGAGCCCATAATACCCGGGATGAAGATAACAACTTCTACCATGGTTCACCTACTTTCAATTGCTGGAGTGCGCGCATCAGCTTGCGAGCTGTCACTGCCTTTCCCTCATCTTTCTTTCGGATGGCGTCAATGCATCGTTTGTCAATGCGCATTTTTCGAATACTCTCAATGAAGTCTTCCTGGTCACTGCTGTTATCCAGTGCCCAAGCCCCCGGTTCTTTGGGATAGCAGAGGTTGTTGCAGTTAGATATTATTCGTCCAACGAGCAGCTTGCCAACGGCTGCTTCAAAGGGACGATTTGCTTTCTTGGCATGGCTGCGCAGGTCGTAGGTCGAGACCATGGATATGGGGCCAACTCCACCGTAAGAGAAGTTGTTGTAGAAAGCCTCGTTGTTATGGTGATAGGCAAGCATCGCGGGAGTGATGCCGATTAAAATATCCAGCCCATTCTGCTCGTGAACCGCTTTGCCGAAAGTCAGAAACTCATTGACTAATATGTTGCAGCCGAGTTTTTTTTTGATTGTTGTCGCAGAAATTTGATTTCCCCAACGCTTTCTGAAACTCCTGTGCTAAAGCATCGCCGGTTTTTATCATTCCAGCTGGAACAGGCGTCTGCACTTCCAAAAAAACCATGCGGTCCTGGGCCATGTTCATGCAGTTAATCAGTTTTTTTAGCTCAGATATGCGCGACCCAAGATCGAGTACTCCAATGGTGGTTGCCTTAGCGCGGGTATAGGCAATTCTGACTGCTGCCGTAAAATTATTCAGTATCTTTGTCTGATGGATATCTTCTTTGTCCGCAATATGGGATGCGTTCAATGGGCTGCTGGATACGGAGCTGGAGAGCGCTGCTTCCCGCAGTGGTTTGGGTAATTGTTCAAAAATTCTTGCTATATCTGGCGAGCAACGTTGAAGAATCTTACGCAGGTTGAGCTCGTATTCGGCGCGATTGGTATTTATTTCCCTGCTGCGATTGATGATCGTAAATGCACCATTGCTCGTGTCAGTCAAGTTATTGCGTATTGCGGCTTTTCGTTCAATCATAGTTATGGTGTCTTGTTAAAAAGTTGCGCAGCACCCGGCCATCTATACAGTGCGGGTATGCCCCATTCAATAACGGCCAAATCGGGATGGATGACTCTTCGCAATTCAACGTGCAATGCAGCACGCCCGGCCATGACCGCAGAGTCTATATTGCCGTCATTCAATAGGCGGCGGTACAGCGCACTCACAAAAGGGACGATTGAGTTGGTGGGGATCGATGTTTGATTTGCCACGACTGCAGGGATTCCTGACAAAAGCAATGCGCGGGCAACGGAGCCAAATCCCTTGTCCATCTCTCCGGCGCCCGTTTCGCAAGCACTGAGAATGGCCAACTTTGTTTCTTGTCCGCTTAGTGCGACGGCCAAGTCACTTCCAGTGATGAAATCTTTTACCTGGGTGTCGATATCTACGAGGGCGAGCCGGCCCTCGCCGTTGACCACCGTGCCGTGGCCTAAAAAATGAACAACGTCAAAGAGGGCCGTGTTCAAAACATTCAGCAATGACTGCCTGTTTGCCCCCGCCACTACTTGTAGTTCTGCGGCACCTTCAAGCGATTGAAAGTTGCGCCTGAGGTCTTTTTCAACCGTGCTCCAGCCTACGCCTGGCTCGTTGATGGGTTCGGCTCCAATGAGCAATACCCGAACATGACCAAGACGCGGTACAGGTAAGGGGTCAGACGATACACAAATAGGGAGTACCCTTACCACGCAGCGCTCCTGATGCGGAACCGGCATTTTGTCGTCTGGGCTGATGAATTCCCAAGCAACACGCTGAATACGGGGCTCGTTCGTGACGATTTGGATGCTTAGCAGACCTTTAGGTGCACGCCGGTATAGCTTGAGTATGTCACCTTGGAAAATGTGATGGAACATGCGCTTGCCAATATCATCCAATTCCGTTTGGGTGGGCCTTGATTCCGCCCCCAAGGCCGTGCGCTCTACTTTGTCGGTGAATGCGACAAAGTCTTTTATGTCGGGAGCATTCAGATCCATGCGTGCCACGGCGATGTCAGGGCCACGCCTTGCTAGTGCGAGAGCTGAATCGATGTCTCCATCGCTCACAACGTATAGGTCAAGCGCGTGATTCATGGTGCTACGAGTACACGATTAAATTTAATCGGTTAAAATTAATCTATTGCAGCCGTTGTGGTATTTTGTAGAATGTTTGCTCGAATTTCTCCAGAATTTATATTTTCTGCACTGTTGTGAGGTTGAAGTTAAATATTCACCTGGCTATAAATAGTTAGTTTTTGAATTAATATGAAATCCACATGAAATTATTTTGAATTTTAAAATTTTGATTATTTAAGATAATTATTTGCTGAATCTGATAGGGTTGTGATGCCGTTTGGAGGTCATCGGGCCTCTGCAAGCATTGCGACTGAAGAAGGATGCCCTGGTAATTTTTACAATAGCACAGGCGCTCGGAGGGCCGTCGGTATATTACTTTTGGCCTCAGCTGCTGATTTATTGTTACTCCGGTATGGAGTGGGTTGATATATTAATAAAAAACCTGATATTAATAAATAGCTACCGGTCGCATGCAGACAGGGGTTTCATGCGGTGATCTTTTTGCGTTGATTCAGGGCGTGGATGCTAGGAAAATGCTGAAAAGCTCTCAGCCCACCCCGCTTAATCGGATGATTCACAGAGAAAGCAAATGCACTTGGTGGCCGAATTCGAGAAGACCACCAAACGCAGGTGCTGGTGCTGGTCCAAGTCTGAGAGACCATCTGCAGCATCCCTCGTCCCTCCGGATGGACGCGGATCGCCCGAGACTGCCTTCAGACCACGGCAGGGCCTTTTGCACAAGGGTGCTCACGACCAGGCATTTCAACGGTGGCTGTACGACACACCCGTTTTTTCCAGCTTTGTCAGGGCCGGTGCGGGTAGCCGCACCAGGATCCATGGGATAGCGGGCCTGACACCCACGGTGCTGCGGAAAATACGGCGCAGTAGGCGCATCGAAGGGGGGAGTGGCTGCAACGCCGGAAGGGTGCATGCCGGTGTCCAGGGTTCTGACCGAGCAGGTCGGAGCGGACGGGTGTTGGCGGAGAACGCCAAGAGACTGCAAGAGATTCAGCGTGGAAAAAAATGCCTGGCTACATGGAGAACCGTTGGCTAGCAAAAACGACCACTGGAGTGAAAACCCAGTAGGTCGCCCCACGATGAAACAAGGAACGGCGGCAATCGCTGAACCTTGGGGTCTATGATATTCGCAAATGAGAATTATTCTCAAAAAACCATGTGAATAAAAGGGCAATGTGCGCAATGTGCGCGATGTGGCGCGCGACAGCGCCATGGCGCAGGCCAAAAGCGGGATGCCGCCGCCCGCTTTTTGGGGCCGCGCTAGCAGCAGCGCTTCGGCTGCTCGGCCGTATGCAGCGCTGCCTTGCAAGGGGCGTAAGATGAACGCGCTGCCATGCCGGCGTCGCTGCCGATCCCTCTGCATGCAGGCAACACAACCCCCGTGCATCCGTCCTCGTGCGCTGCCAAGCCAACGCACCTGCGGTGTACCCCATGAACGGAATAGGACCCTCATCATGACCGTCAAAGCCTATGGCGCCCACGCGGCTGACCAACCCCTTGAAGCCTTGAACATCGAGCGCCGCACGCCGGGCGCGCAGGATGTGCAGATTCGCATTGCCTATTGCGGCGTTTGCCACTCGGACATCCACCAGGTGCGCTCCGAATGGGCCGGCACGCTCTACCCCTGCGTGCCGGGGCATGAGATTGTGGGCGAGGTGGCCGCCGTGGGCGCCGAGGTGAGCGATTTCAAGCCGGGCGATCTCGTCGGTGTGGGCTGCATTGTCGATAGCTGCCAGCACTGCGTGGATTGCGGCATGGGGCTGGAGAACTACTGCAACCACATGGTGGGCACCTACAACGGGCCCACGGCCGATGCGCCAGGCCACACCTTGGGCGGCTATGCGCAAAGCATCGTCGTGCACCAGCGCTATGTGCTGCGGGTCAGCCACCCGCCCGCACAGCTGGCTGCCGTGGCGCCGTTGCTGTGCGCAGGCATCACCACCTATTCGCCACTGCGCCACTGGCGGGTGGGGCCGGGCCACAGGGTCGGGGTGGTGGGCATTGGCGGTCTGGGCCATATGGGCATCAAGCTGGCGCATGCCATGGGCGCACATGTGGTGGCCTTCACCACCTCCGAATCCAAGCGTGATGCGGCCAAGGCGCTGGGCGCTGCCGAGGTGGTGGTATCGCGCAATGCCGATGAGATGGCCGCGCATGCGCAAAGCCTGGATTTCATCTTGAACACCGTGGCCGCCCCGCATGACCTGGATCCCTTCTTCAGCCTGCTCAAGCGCGACGGCACCATGACCCTGGTGGGCGCGCCTTCTACCCCGCATCCTTCGCCTGGGGTGTTTGGGCTGATCATGAAGCGGCGCAGTCTGGCCGGATCTATGATTGGCGGCATCCCCGAAACGCAGGAGATGCTCGACTTCTGCGCCGAGCACGGCATTGTGGCGGACATTGAGCTGATCCAGGCCGACCACATCAACGAGGCCTATGAGCGCATGCTGCGCGGCGATGTGGCCTACCGCTTTGTGATCGACAACGCCAGCATTTGATCTGTTGACCGTCTGACGCGCCAACGCTCCAACATCCATGCAGTGCATGCCCATCGGCAAGCGCTGCATTTTTCTGGGGGGTTGTGACGGAACTTGTGGCCCGGGGCCGCGTCTGACGGCGGCCCCGTTGCTTTTGGTGTTCGCCCCTATGTTGTCACGTCGTTCCCTGGTTCTGTCCGGCAGCCTGTCTGCGGTGATGGCCGCCCTGCTGCCCATGGGCCAAGCGCTGGCCCGCAGCCCGCAGCCGCCGCGCAAGATGCCGGTGCTGTTTATCGGCCATGGCAGCCCCATGAATGCCATCAGCGCCAACCCCTTTACCCAGCACCTGCAACGCTGGGGCAGCAGCCTGCCAAAGCCCGCCGCGATCTTGGTGGTGTCCGCCCATTGGCTCACGCGCGGCAGCACGGGGGTGACGGTGAACGACAAGCCTCCCACCATCCATGACTTCTCCGGCTTTCCCGCCGACTTGCATGCCATGCAGTACCCGGCCGCTGGCCACCCCGCATTGGCGGCGCAGGCGGCTGCGCTGGTGCGCAGCGGCCAGGCGCAGCTGACGGACCAGTGGGGGCTGGACCACGGCACCTGGACGGTCTTGCACCACCTCTTTCCCCAGGCCGATGTGCCGGTGTTCCAGGTCTCGATCGACTACAACCAGCCCGCGCCCTACCACTATGCCGTGGGCAAGGAACTGGCGGCCTTGCGCGAGCAAGGCGTGCTGGTCATCGGCAGCGGCAACATCGTGCACAACCTGCGGGCCACGGTGCGCGGCGCCCCCGATGGCCTGATGGCCGCCCGCGACTGGGCCCAGCAGTTTGACGAGGTGGCCAAGCAGGCATTGCTGGCTGGCAACCACGAGGCCTTGATGGCCTACCAGCAACTGCATGCCTCGGCCAAGATGGCCGTGCCCACCCCCGACCACTACTGGCCCTTGCTCTATGCCTTGGGCGCCGCGCACGGCAGCGGCCCGGCGCGCCAGGTGTTCGAGGGCTTTCAGTCCGGCACCATCAGCATGCGCTGCCTGCAGTGGGATGCCTAAGCTTTTCTGACTATTGCAAGCTGGCCAGCGCCTGCGCCAGGCACTGCACGCCTCGCTCAATCTCGGGCTGATCCAGCAGCGCATAGCCCATCACCACCCCCGCCGCAGCGCGCTGCAGCGGCCGGCTGCCGCTGTCCAGATACAGCGGGCTGATGGGGTAGACGCGCACGCCGCGCAGCGCGGCAGCCTCCACCAGTTGGGCCTCCTGTCTGGCCGGTAAGGCCGGAAACCACACCGCCAGGTGCAGGCCGCTGGCGGCACCCTGGATATGCACCTGCGTGCCCAGGTGCCGGTCCAGCGCCTGCAGCAAGGCATGTTGGCGGGCATGCTGCTTGCGTCGCATGCGGCGCACATGGCGGGCGTAGCTGCCGTCTGCGATCAGCTGGGCCAGCGCCCGCTGCGGGCCGGTGGCACTGTGGCGGTCGGCCAGCTGCTTGGCCTGGGCAAACAGGCCTGCCAGCGCCGGGGGCAGCACCATGTAACCCAGGCGCAGCTGGGGCGACAAGGTCTTGGAGAAGGTGCCCACATGGATGACGCAGCCAGCGCTGTCCAGCGACAGCAGGCTGGGCTCGGGCCGCACGGTATAGCGGTAGTCGCTGTCGTAATCGTCCTCAATCACCCAGCAGCCCTGGGCATGCGCCCAATCGAGCAAGGCATGCCGGCGCGCAATCGGCAGATAGCCGCCCAGCGGAAACTGGTGGCTGGGGGTCACATAGGCCAGCTTGGGCGGGCCATGTGCCGCCAGGCCCGGCAGTTGCTCGGTCTGCAGGCCGTTGTCATCCACATCGGCGCAGACCAGCTGCGCACCATAGGCCTTGAACACCTGGTGCGCCATGCGGTAACCAGGGTTCTCGACCACCACCGGGTCCCCCGGGTTGAGCAGCAACCGGGCGCAGAGATCCAGCGCATGTTGCGAGCCGTTGACCACCAGGATCTGTTCGGTGCTGCAGGTGATTCCCCGGGTCTGGTGCAGGTGGTTTTGCAGGGCCTGGCGCAACTCGGGCGCGCCCAGCGGCGGCGCGTACTCCAGCCGCTGGCCACGCTGGCTTTCTGCCTGGCGCAAGGCCTTGATCCAGTGCAGGGTCGGGAAATCGCTGCCCGCCAGCGGCCCGTAGACAAAGTCGATCACCCCCGTGGCGTCTGGCGCGGGCGGGCGCAGCGGCATGGCCTGCACGCGCTGGGCAAACTCGGACAGGCGGCTGTTGTCTGGCGTGTGGCGCTGTGGTTCGGCTGCAGCAGCATCGCAGCCTTGGGCTTTGATGCGGTCCGCTGCACCCGCTGCCACGCGCGTCGCGGCTCCGGGGCGGGTGTCGATAAAGCCATCCGCAGCCAACTGCTCATAGACCAGGCTCACGGTGCCGCGCGACAGCCCCCGCTCTGCAGCCAGCGACCGGGTCGAGGGCAGGGCCGTGCCCGCTGCATAGCTGCCATCGCCAATGCGTGCGCGGATGTCGCGGTACAGGCTGCGGCTGCCGGGGCGGGGGGAAGAGGGCGTTGGCATGGCGGGCAACTGGACCAGTGATTTTGTTGAAAACTGGCTATTTTTAACCAGAAGCGCTGGCCGCACAATCCGGCTCTTGCCGTGCCCGCGCTTGGGGGTGGCTGATGTTTTGACAGGGATGAACATGTTCACAGGATTGAGTGCGTTTCCGCTGACCCCGATGGATGAGGCCGGTATCGATATGCCAGCGTTTGCGCGTTTGGTGCAGCGCTTGGTGGCCGCTGGTGTGGATTCCATCGGCGCGCTGGGCTCCACCGGCAGCTATGCCTACCTCTCCCGGGCCGAGCGGGCCCAGGTGGCGGCGTTGGCGGTGGAGCAGGCCCAGGGCGTGCCCGTGGTGGTGGGCATTGGCGCGCTGCGCACCCGCGATGTACTGGACCTGGCAAGTGACGCCCAAAAGGCCGGGGCCAGCGGCCTGCTGCTGGCCCCGGTCTCTTACCAAAAACTGTCCGAGGACGAGGTCTATGGCCTCTACCAAGCCGTCTCGCGTGCCGTGTCGGTGCCCATCGTGGTGTACGACAACCCCGGCACCACGCGCTTTGAGTTCAGCGATGCGCTGCATGGCCGCATTGCGCAGCTGCCGCATATTGCATCGATCAAGATCCCCGGCGTGCCGGCCGATGCCGCCGAGGCCAAGGCGCGTGTGCAGCGCCTGCGCGCTGTCGTGCCCGCCCATGTCAGCATCGGCGTCAGCGGCGATGCCTTGGGCGCCAAGGGCCTGGTGGCGGGTTGTGATGCCTGGTATTCGGTCATCGGCGGTCTGTGGCCGCAGACCACCTTGGCGATCACACGCGCTGCGCTGGCCGGAGACACAGAGCAGGCGCTGGCCTTGTCCAACCGGCTGGCACCACTGTGGTCCTGGTTCCAGCAAAAGGGCGGCAGTTTGCGGTCGGTGGCCACTGCTGCCGAGCTGATGGGCCTGGCCCACTCGCCCTGCCTGCCGCTGCCACTGCACACCTTGCAGGGGGCAGGCCGCGAGGCACTGGCGGCCCTGCTGAAAACGCTGGATTTGGCCTGAGGCCTGCAAGCGGTCAAGCTGCCATGCGCCTGGCCTGCGCCCGCAGCAGATCCATAAAGCGCTGCTGCTCCTGCGAGGCCTCCTGGTCCTTGCGGGTCAGCATGCCAAACGGGGCCATCGGCACATCGATCTGCACCGGCAAGGTCTTGACCAAGCCCATGCGCAAATAGTCCTTCAAGGCCGAGTCGGACAGCAGCATCACTGCATCGGTCAGCTGCACCAGTTGCTGCATCGAGTAGACGGAGCTGCACTCGGTGACGTCGGCCGGCACGGGCAGCTCCAGGCTGTGCAGCAACTGGTCCAGTGCGATGCGTGCTGGCGTGCTGGCCGGCTGCAAGATCCAGGGCCAGTCGCGCACCAATTCCTCCCAGCTCAGCTTGCGGCGCCGCGCCAGCACATGGCCGCTGCGCACCACCACCAGCAGGCGCTCATTGCCCAGCGCTTCAAAGTCATAGGCCTCGCTGTCGCCGGCAATGCGGCGGCGGGCAATCGCCAGGTCAATGCGGCGCTGGTCCAGCAGGCGCAGCACTTGGTCGCTGGTATCGCCCATGATGCGCAGGCGCAGCTGCGGGTTCTGTGCTTTCATCTGGGCCACCGCGGTCATCACCAGGTCGGGCGCCGCACCCATGATGGTGCCGATCGCCAGGTAGCCATAACCGCCTTGGCGGCGCACCGCCAAGTCCTCGGCACAGCGGTCCAGGCTGTTGAGCGAGGCCTCGGCAAAGCGCACCAGTTGCAGGCCCAGCGCGGTAGGGCGCATGCCGCGCGGCAGGCGCTCAAACAGCTGGCAGCCAAACATGTCCTCAATCTCGCGCAGCATGCGCGTGGCAGCGGGCTGCGACATCGACAGGCTGATGGATGCGCGGTGCAGGTTCAGGCTCGATCCCAGCGCCACCAGCATGTGCAGGTGCTTGTAGCGCAGGCGGTTGAGCAGGCTGCGCTGCAGCGGTGGTGCGGCCGATAAAGCGGGTTTTTTAGACATAAATAAAAGGTATCGGATATGACTGAAATTTGATTTGTTAGGCATCAATCATGCGCGTACATTCAGCCCAATACAAGAACGAATGACCTTTTCAGGAGACAAACATGAACGCCTTCGCGCACACTTTTTTTAGACCCCCCGCTTCACGACGGCGCTAACGCAAGCCGCGCCCCATCGGCGCTGGCTTGCCAGCACCGCCTTCTCCTTTTTCGCTCCCGCTGCGCCTGCCGTTTGTCAGGCGTGCTGGCTGCGCATTGTCTTTAAGGATTTGTCGTGAATAAACTCCCCGCTCCCTTGCTCGCCAAGATTTCCTGGCGCCTGCTGCCCTTCTTGCTGCTGATGTACATCATGGCCTTTCTGGACCGGGCCAATGTGGGCTTTGCCAAGGTGGCTTTCCAGGCCGATACCGGCATCAGCGACGCCGCCTTTGCGTTTGGCGCGGGTGTGTTCTTTGTCGGTTATGCGCTGCTGGAAGTGCCCAGCAATCTGATCATGCACCGCATCGGCGCACGCATCTGGATGTGCCGCATCATGGTCACCTGGGGTCTGGTGTCGGCAGCGATGATGTTTGCCCATAACGAGACCACCTTCTATGTGCTGCGCTTCCTGCTGGGCGTGGCCGAGGCGGGCTTCTTCCCCGGCGTCATCCTGTACCTCACCTACTGGTTCCCGGCCGCCCACCGCGCGCAGGCCATGGGCTTTTTCTACTTTGGCGCGCCGCTGGCCTTTATCTTTGGCAGCCCCTTGTCGGGCCTGCTGCTGGAGCTCGATGGCATGGGCGGCTGGCACGGTTGGCAGTGGCTGTTTGCGGTCGAAGGGCTGATGGCTGTTGTCGTCGGTATCTGGGCCTATTTCTACCTGACCAACCGCCCCGCCGATGCACAGTGGCTGACGGCCGATGAGCGCCGCCAGGTGCAGGACATCATCGCCAGCGAAGAGCGTGCCAAGGGCGGCCACCAGCACAGCCTGCTCGCTGCCTTGTGCCAGCCGCGCGTGCTGTACCTGGCTCTCGTGTATCTGCTGATCCAGGCCAGTGTCTACGGCGTGGTGTTTTATCTGCCCAGCCAGGTGGCGGGCCTCTTGGGCACCAAGGTGGGCTTGAAAGTGGGCCTGGTATCGGCCATCCCCTGGGTCTGCGCGCTGCTGGCGGCCTGGTGGGTGCCCGGCTTTGCCCAGCGCAGCCAAAAGCCCCGCACGGTAGCCAGCGTGACCTTGCTTGTCGCCGCCATCGGCATGGCCGCATCGGTGAGCTTTTCCAGCCCGCTGCTGGGTGTGGCTGCACTGTGCTTTGCAGCGGCCGGCTTTATTGCCGTGCAGCCGGTGTTCTGGACCTTTCCGGTCAACACCCTGGCGGGCGCTGCTGCGGCCGGTGGCATTGCGCTGATCAATTCGCTGGGCGCGGTCGGCGGCTTTGTCGCCCCCATCGTCAAGAACTGGGCCGAGGGCCATTTCCACTCACCCGCTGCAGGCCTGTACCTGCTGGCAGGCACCACGGTGCTGGCGGCGCTGCTGGTGCTGGGCATCCGGGCCCGCACGGCGCCCGCCGCGCTGCAGCCCCAGGCCGCTGCCTGACCCCTATTGCATAAGGAGCAAATACCACCATGAGCCAGATCCCCACTATCAAACAGGTGCGTGCCTATACCCTCAAAGGGGGCGGTGCCGACTACCATGACCAGGCCGATGGCCACTGGATCGACGACCATATCGCGACGCCGATGTCCAAGTACCCGGAGTTCCGTCAGAGCCGCCGCAGCTTCGGCATCAATGTGCTGGGCACCTTGGTGGTGGAGATCGAGGACAGCGCAGGCAATGTCGGCTTTGCGGTCACCACCGGGGGCGAGCCGGCGGCCTATATCGTCGAGAAGCACCTGGCGCGTTTTCTGGAAGGCGCCAAGGTCACCGATATCGAACGCATCTGGGACCAGATGTATTTGTCCACCCTGTACTACGGCCGCAAGGGCATTGTGATCAACACCATCTCTGGTGTGGATCTGGCGCTGTGGGACCTGCTGGGCAAGGTGCGCGGCGAGCCGGTGCACCAGCTGCTGGGCGGCGCGGTGCGTGATGAGCTGCAGTTTTACGCCACCGGCGCGCGTCCCGATCTAGCGCAGAAGATGGGCTTTATCGGCGGCAAGATGCCCCTGCACCATGGCCCGGCCGAGGGCGAAGAAGGCCTGCGCCGCAATCTGGAAGAGCTGGCCACGATGCGCGAGAGGGTGGGGCCTGACTTTTGGCTGATGCTGGACTGCTGGATGAGCCTGGACCTGAACTACGCCACGCGCCTGGCCCAGGGCGCCCAGGCGCATGGCCTCAAGTGGATCGAAGAGGCACTGCCGCCCGATGACTACTGGGGCTATGCCGCCCTGAAGAAGAACGTGCCCACCGGCATGCTGGTGACCACCGGCGAGCATGAGGCCACACGATGGGGATTTCGCCAGCTGCTGGAGATGGGTTGCTGCGACATCATCCAGCCCGATGTGGGCTGGTGCGGTGGCATCACCGAGCTGCTCAAGATCTCCGCGCTGGCCGATGCCCACCAAGCGCTGGTGATTCCGCATGGCTCCAGCGTTTACAGCTACCACTTTGTGGCCACGCGCCACAACAGCCCCTTTGCCGAGTTCTTGATGATGGCGCCCAAGGCCGACGAAGTCGTGCCGATGTTTCACCCGCAGCTGCTGGGTGAGCCGGTGCCGGTGCAAGGCCGCATGCGCCTGTCTGCGCTGGACAAGCCCGGTTTTGGCGTGGAACTGAACCCGGCTTGCGAACTGCAGCGCCCCTACACCCACTGATCAGGCACTGATTGCCCGCACAGGAGACCGCCATGGATTTGCCATTCAACCCCTTCAAGGCCGCGCTGCGCCGCAGCGAGCCGCTCTACGGTATCTGGGCCGGCTTTGCCACGCCCTATGCGGCCGAGATCATCGCCACCACCGGCTACGACTGGATGCTGGTGGACGGCGAGCATGCGCCCAATACCGTGCCCACTTTGCTGGGCCAGCTGCAGGCCGTGGCGCCCTATGCCACGCACCCGGTGGTGCGCGCCGTGCAGGGCGACGCGGTGCTGATCAAGCAGCTGCTCGATGCTGGCGTGCAGACCCTGATGGTGCCGATGGTCGAGACAGCAGAGCAGGCCCGCGCGCTGGTGCAGGCCATGCGCTACCCGCCGCATGGCATCCGGGGTGTGGGCGGCGGCCTGACCCGCGCCACGCGCTGGGATGCGGTGCCTGACTACATCCGCACGGCGCATGAGCAGCTCTGCCTCATCGTGCAGATCGAGTCGCGCCTGGGCGTGGAAAACGCGGCAGAGATTGCCGCAGTCGATGGCGTGGATGCCGTCTTCATCGGCCCGGCAGACCTGTCCACCGGCATGGGCCATGCGGGCGATGCCAGCCAGCCCGAGGTGCAGGACTGCATACGCCGCACCATCGAGACCACCCTGGCCCATGGCAAGGCCTGCGGCATTTTGGCGCCGCGCGAAGAAGATGCCCGCCGCTACACCGACTGGGGCTGCCGCTTTGTCGCAGTCGCCATCGATATCAGCCTGATGCGCCAGGCCGCCGTGGCCAACCTGGCGCGCTACCGTGCGCCCACCCAGCCGGCCATTGTCTCCACCACCTACTGAGGACGACCCCATGCTATCCATCCCTGTTTTGCGCAATTACATAGCTGGTGCATTCAGCGACAGCGCCGAGCTGCACGAGGTGCACAACCCCGCCACGGGCGCGCTGCTGGCGCAGTCGCCGCTGTCCACCCAAGCCGATGTGGACCGCGCCATTGCAGCCGCGCGCGGTGCCCAGAAAGCCTGGGGCCGCCGCCCGGCGGTTGAGCGTGCGCAGTACCTGCGCCGCATTGCCGCCCGCCTGCGTGAGAACGTCGCGCGCATTGCGCGCACCATCACCGAGGAGCAAGGCAAGGTGCTGGGCCTGGCCGAGGTGGAGGTGAACTTCACCGCCGACTACCTGGACTACATGGCCGAATGGGCGCGCCGCATCGAGGGCGAGGTCATCAGCAGCGACCGGGCCAATGAGCAGATCTTTTTGCTGCGCAAGCCGATGGGCGTGGTCGCCGGCATCCTGCCCTGGAACTTCCCGTTCTTTCTGATCGCGCGCAAGATGGCGCCGGCGCTGCTGACGGGCAACACCATCGTCATCAAGCCCAGCGAAGAGACCCCCATCAACTGCCATGCCTTTACCGAGCTGCTGGCCCAGTGCGAGCTGCCGGCCGGCGTGTTCAACGTGGTCTACGGCCAGGGGGGCACCGGCGGCGCGTTGTCGGCCCATGCCGGGGTGGACATGATCAGCTTTACCGGCAGCGTGGGCACGGGAGAGCGCATTGCCGCCGCCGCTGCGCCCCACATCACCAAGCTCAACCTGGAGCTGGGCGGCAAGGCGCCCGCCATTGTGCTGGCCGATGCCGATCTGGACCTGGCCGTCAAGGCCATCCGCGATTCGCGCATCATCAACACCGGCCAGGTCTGCAACTGTGCCGAGCGGGTTTATGTGCAGCGCCAGGTGGCCGAAGAGTTCACCGCGCGCATCGCCCAGGCGATGGCCGCCACCCGCTATGGCGACCCGATCGCGCAGGCCGATGTGGAGATGGGCCCGCTGATCAACCAAAAGGGCCTGGACAGTGTGGAGGCCAAGGTGCGCCGTGCGCTGGCCGATGGTGCGCAGCTGGTCACCGGGGGCCAGGTGGCTGACTTGGGTGCCGGTTTTCACTACCAGCCCACGGTGCTGGCCGGCTGCCGCGCTGACATGGACATCATGCGCAAGGAAATCTTTGGCCCGGTGCTGCCGATCCAGGTGGTCGAAGACCTGGACGAGGCGATTGCGCTGGCCAACGACTGTGAATATGGCCTGACCTCTTCCCTCTACACCCGCGACCTGTCCAAGGCCATGCAGGCGATGCGCGAGATCGATTTTGGCGAGACCTACATCAACCGTGAGAACTTCGAGGCGATGCAGGGCTTCCATGCCGGCGTGCGCAAATCCGGTGTGGGCGGTGCCGATGGCAAGCACGGGCTCTACGAGTACACCCATAGCCATGTGGTGTATCTGCAGTCCTGATGGGACGATGCCGCTGAGGTTCTGAGGCTTCAAGCATCCATGCAAAAAGGCCGCTAACCGAGCTTGGCGGCCTTTTGCATGTGGGCGGGGATCAGCGCTTGGTGCTTAGCCCTTCCACCACCGCACGCACCTGTTGCAGCACCTCATCAGCCAGCACCGGATCGGCCTTGACGACCCCGCGCGAGATGGCCATCGCGCCCACCATCGCGGCCACCAGGGTGCTGGCCAGCGCCTGGCGCTGCTGCGGGTCGGCGCTATCGGGCAGGGCGGCTTCGATGCCGGCGCGCAGCTCGGCAAAGCCATCGCTAAAGCTGCGGCTCACTGGCAGGCTCTGGCGCCCGGCATCGCAGGCGGTGGAGACCAGCGGGCAGCCCCGGGTCATGTCATCGCGCACTTGGGGGTTCAGGTAGCTGTCCAGGTAGGTGCGCAGCGCTTGGTCGCTCTTTTCACTGGCCTGCTTGAGCCGGCCAAAGCCTTGTTCAAACCCATGCGCCAGGCTTTGGGCGGCGAGGTCCTGCTTGTCGCTGAAATGCTTGTACAGCGCGCCTTGCGTCAGGCCCGCCTGCTGGCAGATATCGGCCACGCCGGTGCCATCGATGCCGCGTTCCTTGAACAGCGCAGCGGCGGCATCCAGCAGCGCCTGGCGGTTGTGCTGTGCTTGTTCCTTGGTGACTTTCATCGCAAATACCCTGCTTGAACCTGTGCTTGACAGTTTTTGATTGTGATCGCTATCATTGTAGCTCCTCCTCCAACAAACACCAAGCAACCATGTTAGCTCCCCGTCTTGCCGCGCTGCTCCAGCGCCATGGCATCCATTACGCCTGGGTGATTGCCGCCATCACCTTTTTGGCCATGCTGGTCACCTCGGCCGCGCTGGGCTTGCCGGGGGTGCTGATGCAGCCGCTGGCCGTCGAGTTTGGCTGGAGTGTTCGCGACCTGTCCTCGGTGTTTGCGACCCGCTTTGCGCTGTACGGCCTGCTGGGGCCCTTTGCTGCCGTCATTTTGCTGCGCTACGGCGTATCGCGGGTGGTGGCCTTGGCCACGGCGGTGATTGCCAGCGCCTTGCTGCTGGGCCTGTTCATGCACAGCCTGGGCGAGGCCTTTGTGCTCTGGGGCATTGTGCTGGGCATGGGCACGGGCCTGACGGCCATGGTGCTGGGCGCCACCGTGGCCAACCGCTGGTTTGTGCAGCGCAAAGGCCTGGTCATGGGTTTGCTGGCGGGCAGCAGCGCCACCGGCCAGCTGCTGTTTTTACCGGTCGCTGCCTGGCTGATTGCGCAGTACGGCTGGCGCTGGGCGCTGCTGCCAGTGGTGCTCGCATCGGTGCTGGTATTGGTGCTGGTGCTGCTGTTCATGCGCGACAGCCCGGCCCAGATGCAACTGAGCGCCTATGGCGCGGACCCCGCTGCCGCGCCCGCCGCCCCTGCGCCCCGCGCCAGCTGGGGCCTGCCGTTCAGCACCTTGGCTGCGGCGTCCAAAGTGCCGGCGTTCTGGATTCTAGCGGGCACCTTTTTCATCTGCGGGCTCAGCACCAATGGGCTGATCCAGACCCATTTCATCTCGCTGTGCGGCGACTATGGCCTGGGCCCGTTGCCGGCGGCCTCGGTGCTGGCGATGATGGGCATTTTTGACCTGGTGGGCACGACCCTGTCGGGCTATCTGTCAGACCGCTATGACAGCCGCAAGCTGCTGTTCTGGTACTACGGCCTGCGCGGGCTGTCGCTGTTCTGGCTGCCGTATTCCGAGTTCACGGTGGCGGGCCTGTCGCTGTTTGCGGTGTTCTATGGCCTGGACTGGATTGCCACCGTGCCCCCCACCGTCAAGCTGGTCGCCAGCGAGTTTGGGCCCGAGCGCGCCGCGCTGGTGTTTGGCTGGGTGTTTGCCGCCCACCAACTGGGCGCGGCCGTCGCCGCCTACGGTGCAGGTCTGGCGCGCTCGGTGTTGTCGTCGTACTCGCCCGCGTTGTTTGTCGCAGGCGCCGCTTGCCTGGTGGCGGCAGCGGCGGTGCTGTGGGTGCGCAAGCCGGCCGTGGCGATGCGCGCCGTGGGTTAATCGGCCCGCGCGCCCGAGCGTTTCACGATCTCGGCCCACTTCTTTTCTTCGCTGCGCATATAGGCCAAAAACTCCTGCGGACTTGACCCGACCGGCTCGGCGCCCATGCGCTGGTACTGCGCAGCCACCTCGGGCTTGCGCAAGGCCTGCTGCGCGGCCTGGGCCAGTTTGCCGACGATCTCGGGCGGCGTGTTCTTCGGGGCCCACAGGCCATACCAGGTGCTGGTGGCGTAGTCGGCAATGCCCGATTCCTGCATCGTGGGGATCTGCGGCAGCGAGCTCGAGCGCTTGGCGGTGGTCACGGCCAGTGCCTTGAGCTTGCCCGAGGTGATAAAGGGTATGGCCGAGGGCATCGAGTCAAACATCAGCTGGATCTGGCCGCCCATCAGATCGGTGAGCGCCGGCGAGCTGCCCTTGTAGGGCACATGCTGCATCGCAATGCCGGTCTTGAGTTTGAACAGCTCGCCCGACAGATGCTGCGACGAGGCATTGCCGGCCGAGCCAAAATTGATGCTGGCCTTGCTCTTTTTCAGGTAGGCCACCAGCTCCTGCACGTTCGAGACCGGCAGCTCGCTGTTGACCACCAGCACCAGCGGCACATCGACGATCTGTGTGATCGGTGCGAAGTCGTTGAAGGAGTCATACGGCACCTTGTCGTAGACCGAGGGGTTGATCACGTGCAGCGAGGCATTGGCCAGCAAGGTGTAGCCATCGGGCTGGGCCTTGGCCACCTGGGCAGCACCCACCATGCCGCTGGCGCCGGGCTTGTTGTCAACAAAGATGGTTTGCTTGAGGCTCTCGCCCATCGAGATGGCGACCAGGCGGCCGACCAGGTCGGTGGGGCCGCCGGGCGGGTAGGGGATCACCAGCTTGATGGTCGAGGCCGGGTAATCGGCCGTTGATGCCGCATGT
Source organism: Comamonas sp. BIGb0152 (assembly GCF_024809975.1). Lineage (GTDB taxonomy): Bacteria > Pseudomonadota > Gammaproteobacteria > Burkholderiales > Burkholderiaceae_C > Comamonas. The sequence continues at coordinate 445,025 of NZ_JANUDY010000001.1, read as the reverse complement.
ACGGTGGGCAGGCCGCCGCCCAGCAGGGCCAGCCCCAAGCCGGCATGCAGCAGCGATTGCAGGGCCTGGCGGCGCTGCGTTGAAAGGCTTTGTCTCATGTCTTGTCTCCTTGTATTTGTAGGGCGACCTTGCCCAGCACCTCGCGGCTGTGCAGCACGTCCAGCGCATCGCAGAGCTGGTCCATGGCAAACACCCGCGAGATGTCAGGATGGATGGCGTCGCGGTGGGCCATCTCAAACAGCGTGGCCATCATGGCTTGCATGGCAGGTGCATGGCGCTGGCGCTCGTTGGCGGGCGTCCAGCCGATGTACTGGCCATAGAAGAAGCCGTGGATCGTCAGGTTCTTGACCAGCGCAATATTCATCGGCACCTTGGGGATCGTGCCGCTGGCAAAGCCGATGATGACGATGCGCCCGTTCTGCGCGGTGCAGCGCAGCGCCTGCAGCAGCAAGTCGCCGCCTACCGGGTCAAACACCAGGGTTGCGCCTTTGCCCCCCGTCACCGCCTTGACCTGTTCGATCAGCTGCTGCGGATCGACCGCATGTTGCGCGCCATGGCGCAAGGCCGCTTGGCGCTTGTCTTCGCTGCTGGCGCAGGCAATCACCTGCACGCCGGGCACCTGGGCGGCCAGCTCCACAGCGGCAGCGCCCACGCCCGAGCCAGCGCCTAGCACCAGCAGGCTGTCACCCGCCTGCAGCGCCGCGCGCCAGTGCAAGGCGGTGTAGGCCGTGCCGTAAGAGATGGGCAGTGCCAGTGCCCGCAGCGGATCCAGGCCCGCAGGCACCGCATACACCGTGCTGGCCTTGACCTTGGCCTGCTGGGCATAGGCGCCCCAGTCACAGATAAACACGACCTGGTCGCCCACCTGCAGGTGGTCTACGGCGCTGCCGCATTGCAGCACCTTGCCGACGCCTTCGGTGCCGGGCACAAAGGGCAGGGGCGGGGTTTTCTGGTACTTGCCCTCGATCAACAGGCCGGTGGCGTGGCTGACGGTGGCATGCGCCACTTCAATCAGCACCTCGTCATCGGCCAGGGCGGTCGGGGGCTCGGTGGTTTGGACGGCGATCACATCGCGGGGCAGGCCGAACGTGCGGCAAACAAGGGCTTTCATGGCTGCGGCTCCGTTCACAGGCCTACGACCTGGCGGGCTGCCAGCGCGTCGATCTCATCGGGCGCCAGGCCCAGGCTGCGCAAAATCTGCTGGCTGTCAGCGCCAATGCGCGGCGCGGGCAGCGGTGCATCGGGCTTGGCCGGCCAGGGGGTGGCCGCCATCAGCACCTCGCCAAAATCGGGCTGCTGCACGGTCTTGAAGGTGGCCAGGTGCCGGGCTTGCGGGTGCTTCACCACATCGGCCGCGCCATGCACCACCGCATGCAGCACGCTGTGCTGGTTGAACAGTGCGCGCAGCTCGGCCAGCGGTCGATCTGCCACGGCGCGGGCCAGGTCGGCATGCAGCACTGCCTTGTGTTGCAGCCGCAATGCATTGCTGGCAAAGCGTGGGTCGCTGTCCCAGCCGGCCAGTGCCAGCGCTTTGCCGATGCGCGCAAACTGGTCATTGTTCAGCGCCAGAATCGTCATACGGCCATCGGCCGCATCAAAAATGCCATTGGGCGCGCTGACCGCTGCCTTGACGGTCTGGCCGCCCAGCACCTCTTCCGACAGCGCAGTCGATTGCAGCGCGCAGCAGACATTGAACAGGCTCAGCTCCACATGCTGGCCTTTGCCTGTCTTCATGCGCTGCAGCAGGGCGGCGGTGCAGGCCTGCGCGGCATAGACGCCGGTGGCAATGTCGGCCAGCAAAAAACCGATGCGCTGCGGCGCGCCCTGTGCATCGCGGTTGCTGTTCATCAGCCCGGTATCGGCCTGCATCACCGAGTCGGTGGCGGGGTTGTCGGCAAAGGGGCCGTCTGGGCCATAGCCGCTGATCGACACATAGACGGGTTCCAGCCCCAGCGCCTGGAGCGCGGCAAAGTCCAACCCCAGGCGTTCGACCACCTGCGGGCGAAAGTTCTGCACCACCACATCGGCGCTGCGCGCCAGCTGCAGGATCAGCGCCTTGCCCTCAGGGTGCTTGGCATCCACCGCCAGACTTTGCTTGCCGGCGTTGTAGGTGCTGGACAAGGTGCTGTGGCCATTGCGGGCCACCCCCACATGGCGGCCCCAGTCGCCCTGGGCGGGCTCGATCTTGATGACCTCGGCGCCCTGGTGGGCGAGCAGCTGGGCGCAGTAGGGGCCGGCCACGCCCTGGCTCAAATCCAGGACCTTGAAACCGGCGAGCGGGGTAAACCCCAGTGTTGACTCTGGCATCACGTATTCGTCTCCTTGCATGGCCCGGCGATGCGACACGATGCCGGGCGTTTGTTGTGAGACCCATGGTAAAAAGCTCCAGCTGCTTTGGGAACTGCCAAAGCACAGCCATCAGTGGTGATTCAAAATCAACAATCAAAGAGAAAGCTGGCCATGGACCTGAACCTGGTGCGTTTGTTTGTGGCGATTGCCGAGTCCCGCAATCTGAGCGATGCCGCCCAGCGCTCGGGCGTGACGCGCTCGAATGTGTCGCGCCGGCTGGCGCTGCTGGAGCGGCAGTTTGGCGCGCAGCTGCTGCGGCGTACCACCCGGCATATGGAGCTGACCCAGGCCGGCCGCATTCTGCATGGCCACTGCCTGCAAGCCCTCAATGCGCTGCAAAGCGCGCAGCTGCAGATCGACCAGATCCACCAGACGATCAGCGGCGAGATTCGGGTGCGGATTCCGACGGGCCTGGGGCATTTCCACCTCAAGCCGCTGATCCTGGCTTTTTGCCAGGCGCACCCCGATCTGCTTTTGCGCCTGGTCATCAATGACCAGATCCATGACCTGGTGGCCTCCAAGGTGGACCTGGCGATCCACATCACCTCCGCGCCGCTGGAAGACCATGTGGCCACCCGCGTCTGCGACATCGAATGGGGCCTGTTTGCCACCCCGGCCTACCTACAGACCTTGGGCCTGCAGTTGCAAACCCCGCAGGACATCAAACATGCCCGGCTGATGGCGCCGCTCAACATTCACCACCGGTTGGACTTTTGGCGCCATAGCGATGGCGTGCATGCGCAGGTGCAAAGCACGCCATCGATCCAGTCGGGCGACTACCAGTTTCTTTTCAATGCCGCGATGGCGGACTTGGGTGTGGTGCTGCTGCCGAACTACGCCGTGTGTGACGCCATCGCCCAGGGCAGCCTGGTGCAGGTGCTGGGCGGCTTTGGCGTCAAGGGTGTGGGTGATGCGCTTTACGTGGTGCGCGCGCCCAACCGCCAGCCATCAGCGGCCACCCTGGCGCTGATCGAGCTGCTGGTGTCGTCGATCCAGAAGCTGGCGCCGGGTTGGCGGATTGCTGCGGCTTGAGGCGTGCGCCGTGGCTGGCGTTGCTGGACGTTGCCAGGGTTTCCAGGTCCAGCGTTCAGACGCCAGCGGCCAGGCTGTACACCGTCAAGCCGCCATCTTCGCGGTCGCGCATCAGCAGCCCGGCCTGGGCCATTTCCTTGGCCACGCAGTAGATGGTGGCCGCTGGCAAGGGGGCACCGCTTTGCGCGAGGTGGGAGGAGATATCGGCGCACTTGACCCGTGAGCGGCCCAGCTGGACGATGGCCTCCAGCACCCGCAGCCGGGCAGGCGTAGGTCGGATGCGCACAAGGCGGCTGCGTTTGAACCAGGGGGCAGCAGGCGGGGCCGGCGCTGCCATGCGGGGTGCTCGGTCATCATTCATGTGTGCATGCTGGCATGGCGGTTTGGAGCCGGTTTGTCGGTTTGTGGCAGTTTGTGTCAATGTGCCTCAGGCCCGATCGCAGCAGCGGCCACCGGCTGCAAAAACGCGTCCCCACGAGATGCTTTGGGCGGTGCTTGGCAGACCCGGGGGCGCTGCGCCTGCGCCCCGGGTACGCGATCCCATCCTTAGCCGATGCGCTGGCCGCGCGAGCGCATGCGCCATGCGCCGATGCCGGCAGTCAGCAAGCCCAGAAGGACCACGCTCCATTGCTGCAGCGTCGGTACTGCGGTGGCGTTGCCAAGCGGGACCGGAGGGACAGGCGGGATGGCGGTGGTGACCGTTGCCGAGGCCGTGCAGGGCTGGGCGCTGCCAGCGGCGCACAGGGCGTTGGCCTCGCTGACGGCCAAGGAGGCGGTATTGACCAGGCTGGTGGGTGGCAGTGCGCTGACAGTGGCGCCGAGCTGGACCACCACGCTGTCACCCGCAGCCAGCGAGGCGACGGTCACATCCACCGCGCCCGTGCCGCTGGCGGGGACGCAGGGTGCAGCGCCGCTATTGCTGCAGGTCCAGCTGGCATTTTCCAGGCCGGCGGGGAGCGGATCAGTGATGCGGGCCTGGGTGACGGGCACCTGGCCGGCGTTCTGCGCGGTGATGGTGTAGTGCATCGGCTGGCCGGCGAAGACCGTGCCGCTGGCCTGCGCCGTCTTGCTCAGCTGCAAGAGCGGCTGGGGCCACAGATCCACCGCCGCCGAGGCATTGCAGGGCTTGGCCTGGGTCTGGGCGCTGGCGGGGTTGTAGCACAGCCATTCAGGGTTGCTGGCCGTCACGCTGGCGGTGTTGCTGACCTGGTCCATGCGGGTCGCAATGCTGTCCACCGTGGCGACCACGGTGTAGACCAGGCTGGCGTTGGCGCGCATGCTGGCGATGGTCTGGCTCAGCACCCCGCCTGCGGACAGGCTGCCGCTGGCTTGGGGGCAGACCGCGAGGCTGCCGACGGGCGACTGGCAAGTCCAGGTGGCCGAGGCAAATCCGGCGGGCAAGGCGTCAGAGAGGGCTACGCCGGTCAACTCGGCCGCGCCTTCGTTCTTGACGGTGACGGTGTAGGTGGCCGTTTGCCCAGCGTAGAGCGGCGCGGTCGCGTCCACCGTCTTGGTCACGCTGAGCAAGGGGCTGGTGGCCACCGATGCCGAGGCGCTGCAAGGCGTAGGAAAGCCATCGCGGGCATCGCAGCTGAGGGTGCTGGTGGCAGGCGGCTCGATGGTGGCCGTGTTGGTGATGACCGTGGCACCGGCGGGCAATGGGCTGCTGAAGCGCGAATTGACGCGGAACACCAGGGCGCTGCCAGCGGGCAGGGTGGGCAAGACGGTATCGAGCGGAAAGCTGCCCGTGGCTGGCAGGGGGCAGACGGCTGCGCTGCCGGCGGGACGGCTGCAGCTCCAGCTGCTGGCGCCCGCTTGCAGGCCGTCGGGCAGGGTATCGCGCAAGCGGGCGCCACTGGCATCGCGGGTGCTGGCATTGGTGACGGTGATGTCGTAGTACACCAGGCCATTGGCGGTAGCCAGGCCGGTGTAGGCGCTGCCACTGCTGTTGACCGCTTGCTTGGCCACTGACAGCGGCGGCGAGCACGAGGCCGTGCCGCTCGATTGCACCAGCAGGCCCGAAGGATCGCCCTGGTTGCCGACGACGACATAGAGGGTGTTGGCACCGGTTTTAAAACCATTATTGAGCACCACCGGCACATTACCGCCGGCACCAAAACCGCCAACACCCAAACTGGTGCCATTGTTGGTGTAATCGAATACCGCGTCATTCACCAAAATGCGCCTGACCTGGTTATCCACATACAGATTCAGGCTCAAATTGAAACTGTCGGGGTCGACAGACGGATCCAGGCTGAATTGGTATTGGTAGACATAATAGCTTCGGCCATATTGCACGCCAATCCACTGGGCATTGCCAAAGGGCGACTGTACCCAGGCACCATTGCCTGCGCCAGGGCGGTCCACCGGGCCTTGGGCATAGGGAAGCGCCGCTGCAGCGGCCGGGGTGGTGATATCGCCAGGGGCGGGCGCAATAGACCAGTGCGCATCCAGGCTGCCAATGGGCTGCTTGGGACTGTTGATACTGTAGCCATTGCTGCCGTCAATACCCGTGTTGAAGATGGCGGGGTCTGTGCTGCATGAAATAACAGGCGCAGTTTGCGCCTGGACCAGCAGGGGTTGCAGAAGTGCCACCGCCGCACATCCCAGGCCCACATAATGGGCCATCGATATTCTGATGTCTCTCATTGCATTCCTAATTCCGATAACTATATTCAATTCGAATATGTATAGTAATAGAATGAATAAGAACCAGGGGTGACCCAATGTCAAACATCTTCATGCCCGGGGATGTTTGACAATTTTTATCAAAGTGGCACAAGCGGGCGGCGCGATTCGCTGCCGCCAGGGCTTGACATCGATCAAGCAAATCCGTACCGCAAGAAGATGGGCAGCGAGAGACGGGTGGGGGCCTGAGGGCAGCGGCAGCCCATTCAACAAGGCGAGCAAGCTCTTTGCTAAAAAAGAATCATTATCAATTATGATCTTGCCGTTGTTCGCGTTCCTCATCGGGTTGCCCATGCCACAGCGTCCATTCCACACCGAGGTGGAAGACATCTTTCGCCAGCACCACGCATGGCTGCGGGGGCGCTTGGTGCTGCGCGCATCCAGCCATAGCGAAGCCGAGGATGTGGCCTCGGAGACCTTCCTGCAGCTGACCGAAGGAGGCGTGGTTGCCGATATACGGCATCCGCGCGCTTTTTTATCGACGATAGCCAAACGCATCTTGATCAAGCTCTGGCAGCGCCAGGACCTGGAGGCGGCCTACCAAGACACATTGCGCCATATGCCCGAGGCGGTGGCGCTCTCCCCCGAAGCGCATGCGATGCTGGTGGAGGCCATCTGTCAGATCGACCGAGCGCTGGCCGCGCTGCCGCTGCCGGTCAAGACCGTGTTTCTGCTGTCACGGCTGGAAGGCATGCGCTACCCACAGATTGCGGAGCACATGGGCATCTCGCTGGCGACGGTAGAGCGCCATATGCGGCGTGCCTTGCTGCAGTGCCTGAACTGCACACCATGAGCGGTACATTACCCCCTGCCCAGGCCTTGGGTGCAGCCGTGGACTGGCTGGTGCGCCACGAGTCAGAAACCATGAGCGATGCAGACTGCCAGGCGTTTGAGGACTGGCTGCACCAAGACGCTCACCATCGGGCCGCATGGCAGCGCGTGACCTCCGCCTTGGCAGCCCCGCTGGAGGCCGTGCGCAGCCTGCAAGCCCATACCGAAGGCCTGCATGCGCAGGCAGCCATGCAGGCGCTGTTCAGAACCCGGCGCCGCCGGGTATTGCGGGGAGCGCTGGCGCTGGGAGGCATGGGCCTGGCCAGCGCCTGGGTGGCAGACCGGCTCACGCCGCTCACCCAAGTGATGGCCGATTGGCATACCGGCACCGGCGAGCGGCGTGCGTTCACGCTGGCCGATGGGTCGACCGTGTTGCTGGATGCCCGGTCTGCCGTGGATGTGCACTATGCCGCTGGCGTGCCTGTGCTGCAGCTGCGCGCGGGGGCCATGGTGGCCAGCCGCCCACATGCAGGCACAGCCCCCTTGCAGGTGCGTACCCGCGATGGGGTGCTGCTGCTCAGTGCGGGCCGCATGATGGGCCGCGTGTATGCGGACCGGACCGAGGTGGTGGCCTTGGACCAAGGCCTGACGCTGCGACCCAACGAGGCCGCACAGGCCTGGCTGCGCACGGGGGAGGGCGCGCGCTTCAGTGCCCGGCAGATTGAGCCGCTGCCTGGCAACCCGGTGCAGCGCGCCGCATGGCAGCAGGGCATGCTGGCCGTTGACGACTGGTCGCTCGCAGAGGTGGCCCAGGCGCTGCAGGCATATTTCTCGGGATATATCCGCGTGTCGCCGTCGGTGGCCGATCTGCGGGTGTTCGGCATCTTCAAGTTGGATGTGGACGAACTGCTGAACACGCTCAGCCAGATGCTGCCGCTGCGGATTCAGCGCCTGGGGCCGCTGGTCACGATCGGCGAGCGGGGTGTTCGCTGATCGGCAATGCCCTGCCTCATGTCTTGCTCCATGTCCTGCCGCATGCAAATAGATGAGGGGTTTTGCGGTTTGGGCGCACTGGTTAAGTAGTACCCAAGCGAAAAGGAACCTCTGCCGTGACTACTTCCAGCCCCTTCCTGACCGAGCGCCCCCTTGCCGGGCGAGCCTACCCCGTACGCGTCTGTCTCCATGCGCTGGCACTCGCCGCCCTGGTGGTGTGCGCGCTGTCACCCGCTGCCAGCCGGGCAGCGGACGCTCCACAGACCGCGCTTGTGCAGCTCGATATTCCGGGCGGTAGCCTTGCCGATACCCTCACCCGCATCGGCCAGCAAACAGGGCGCAGCATTGTGGCCGACCCTGCGGTGATCCAGGGGCTGCGCAGTGCGCCGATTCAGGGCACCTGGACGGCAGAGCAGGCAGTGCGCAAAGCGCTGGAGGGCTCGGCCCTGCAGGTGCAGACCTTGCCAGGTGGCGCCTTGCAAGTGCGCCAGAAAGCCACCGCGCAGCCGCCCCTTGCCGTTGCTACACCTGCAGTGGTGGACGAGGCGGCTGCAGCGCCTGCCGCCCCTGCTGAAACCAGCCACCAGCTGCCTACCGTGGTAGTGACGGACCAGCGCTCTGACAGCTCGCTGATGCAGCCCACCCGCCAAGTCACTGTGCTGGAAGGTGCAGAGCTGGACGACCTGCGCGCCACCTCGTCCAACCTCAATAGCTTGCTGGCCAAGAGCGTGCCGGGCATGTCCGACTCCAGCCGCAACCTCAGCGATTTCGGCATGACTTTGCGGGGCAGAAATGTGCTGGTGCTGGTCGATGGCATTCCGCTCAACACCAACCGTGACACGGCGCGCAACCTGGTCAATGTCGAGATGAGCCGCATTGAGCGGGTGGAGGTGCTGCGCGGCAGCAACGCCATCTATGGCAGTGGCGCGACCGGCGGCGTGATCTCGGTCACCACACGCCCGGTGGGTGGCCAGCCGGTGGCGCGTACCACGGTGGGGTTCGATAGTTCGCTATCGCACCTGAGCAGTGATGGTTTGGGCGGCCAGGTGCAGCACTACCTGTCGGGGGCTGGCGAGGTGGTCGATTACGAGGTCGATATCTCGGCCCGCCGCATGGGCGGCGCTTTTGACGGCCATGGCGACCGCATTGCCTCCGATGCCAGCCAGGGCGACCTGTTCGATTCAAACACCTACAGCCTGGGCGGCAAGATCGGTTTTCGCATTGATGGCAACCAGCGCATCCAACTGGCGGCCAGCCACTTGCGCGCCCACCAGAAGACCGACTATGCGAACGACCCCAGCGTCAACCAGGCGCCTTTGGGATCGGTGGCAGCCCGGGCCATCCGGGGTCTCAAGCTGGCCGAACAGAACCAGGTGGAAAACAGCTTGCTGAGCGCCAGCTACGAGCACAAGGACCTGGGCGGCAGCCTGCTGAGCGCCATGGTCTATGGCCGTGACAACTTTGTGCGTTTTGCGCCCTTTGATGCGCGCAGCAACACCAACCGGGGCAACTTTGTCGACCAGGTGATGCAGAACAACAAGGTGTTCGGCGGCCGCCTGACCATCACCACACCCATCGGTGAAGAGAAGAACACCAAGCTGGTCTGGGGCGCAGACTACATCCAGGAGCGCAGCAATATGCCGCTGGATACCTTTGATGCCGCCAGCTATGACGCGAGCGGTGGTCTGGTGTTCCGGCCCGCCGGGCAGCGCATTTACATGCCCTGGGTCACCGTCAAAAGCGCGGGCGTCTTTGGCCAGTTACAACACAAGTTCAGCGAGCAATGGTCGGCCGAAGGCGGTTTGCGCTATGAGAAATCGCAGGCAAGCTTTGCAGATTTTCAGCCGCTGTCGCAGTCGCGCCTGCCCAACCCGGCCACGGTGGCGGGTGGCAAGGTCTCGTATGACGCAGTGCTCTACAACCTGGGGCTGGCCTTCAAGCCTTGGAAAAACCATGAGTTCTACACCTCGTTCAGCCAGGGCTTTGACCTGCCCGATGTGGGCCTGCAACTGCGCAATGCCGGTGCCAAGTTCGACATCAACTCGTCTGAGCTGGAGCCGGTCAAGACCGACAACTATGAAATCGGCTGGCGCGGCAGTTTCGGCAACACCTTGGCGACCTTGGCGCTGTTCCAGTCGCGCTCGGACCTGGGGGCCGTGCAATCCTTCAACAATGGCCTGCACCTGACCCGCACCCGCGAGCGCATCCGAGGCCTGGAGCTGACGGCGGACCACTACGCCGACCACTGGTCGACCGGTGGCACCGTCACCTGGATGCAGGGCCGCGAAACGCCACCCGGTGCCAGCAGCGACCAGCCGATGACCGGCTACCGCATACCGCCGCTCAAGATCACCGGCTATGTGCAATACAGTCCCAGCGACCGCTGGAGCCTGCGCACCCAGTTCAACTGGTTTGGCGCGCGCGACTACCGCCTGGCGGACGGCAAAACGCAGTTTGCCCGTGCCGATGTGAAAAGCTACTACAGCGTGGACGTGGTGGGCCGCTACCAGTTCGACAACAAGAACCAGATCACCGTGGGGGTGCAGAACCTCTTCAACCGCTACTACCTGCCGCTGTACAGCCAGCTGATGCGCAGCAGCAAGAACGACAGCCGCCTGCCGGCAGCGGGCGCCACCTTGACGGCGAGCTATACGCATAACTGGTGATTTTGAGCGGGCTTAAAGGGCGCCGAAACGGGCACCCGCCGCAAGCCCGGCTAGGCGTCTGCCTGGGTGCTTTGCTGGGCAGCTATGCCGGTCAGCAGCACGGCGGCCTGTACGCGTGAGCTCAGGCCCAGCTTGCGCAGGATGTGCTGCACATGGGTTTTGACCGTGGTCTCGGCAATGGCCAGATGGCGTGCGATGTCCTTGTTGCAGGCGCCGGCAGCGATCTCGCGCAGGATCTCGCGCTCGCGCGGCGAGAGCTGTTCGAGCGGGTCGGCGGCGGCTGCTGCTGCTGGGGGCATGGGCGCTGGCGGCTGCTGGGTTTGCAAGGCGCTTACCAGCTTGTCCGTCATCTCCATGCTCACGGTGGACTGGCCGCGCAGTGCCCGCTCGATGGCGGCCACGATGACCTCGCTGTCGCCCGTCTTGAGCAGGTAGCCATGGGCGCCGCGCTGCAGTGCACGGGCCAGGGTGTCGGCATCTTCGCTGACGGTGAGCATCAGCACCCGCGCCGCAGGGGCTGCCTCGCGCAGGCCGGGCAAGGCATCCACGCCGCAGACGCCAGGCAAATGGTGGTCGAGCAAGATCACATCAGGCTGCAGCTGCACCGCCCGGCGCAGGGCTTCCCCGGCGTCTGAGGCCTCGCCTACCACCAGCAGATGCGGCTGGGTGGACAGCAGCGCAATCACGCCGCGCCGAAACAGCGGGTGGTCATCCACCACCAGCAGGCGGATGGGTGCAGTCGGGGTCTTGGTCGTCATGGCAGAAGCCTTTCGGTGTGTGCGGAGGCCAGGACTGCGGCAACGGCCGGGGGCGCCACCACCCCCACGGGCATGCGCGGCAGGCTCAGGGTCACGCAGGTGCCGGCGCCGGGCACAGTGCTGATGTCCAGCGCCGCGCCGATGCTGGCGGCGCGCTCGCGCATGATGCGCAGGCCCACATGGGTCTCGTCGGGCAGCAGATCCGCCTCGTCGATGCCTCGGCCATCGTCGCGCACCTCCACCGTCCACTGCGGGGACTGCTGCACATCCACCCACACCGTGCAGGCCTGCGCGTGCTTGCGCACATTGGACAAGGCCTCCTGCACCACATGCAGCACCTGCACCTGCACATCGGGCGGCAAGGCCATGCCTTCACCCGCCAGGCGCAAATGGGCAGGCAACCCGGTCTGGTGCTCAAACTTGGTCAAGGTGGTGCGCAGCGCCGGCACAAAGTCCTCAAGATTGGTGCGGGTGCGAAAGTGCAGCAGCAGCTCGCGCACATCCGACAGGCTCTCGCGTATCCCCTCGTCGAGTTCAGCCAAGGTGCCGCCCACCCGCGCGCTAGGCTGCGGTGCGCGGGCAATCTCGTCACGCAGCAGCGCCGCCTGAATTTTGAGAAAGGCCAGGCTCTGCGCAATCGAGTCATGCAGCTCGCGCGCCAGCAAGCCGCGCTCATCGGCGACTGCCGCCTCGCGCTGCAAGGCATCGGCACGCAGCGCCTCCATGCCGCCGGCCAGGTGGCTGGCCAGAGCGTCGAGCAAGGCCCGGTCGTCGGCCGCCATTGCGGTTGGGGCCTGAAAGAACAGGTCGATCTCGCCGAGCATGCGCTCATGCAGCCGCACCGGCACGCTCAGCACACTGGCAAAGCCTGCGCGCTGGCACTGGCCCGTGTCCACGCGCCCGCTGCGTGCAGCGCCTTTGCGCCAATCCTGCAAGGTCACCTGGCGGGTCTGGGCCTGCGCCTGGGGCTGGCCGCAAAAGCAGTCGCCCGTGGGCACGCAGTGCTCCGCCTGCACCATCTCCTCGGGCAGCCCTTCGGCAGCCAGCAAGACATAGCGGCGGTTGTTCTCGTCGGACCAGCGCACGGCCACCGCGTCGGCCTGGGCAATGCGGCGTGTCTGGCTGGCAAAACCCCGGGCCAGACTCTCCAGCGAGTCTGCGCTGGCCACCAAGGCTGCGCCCTCGTACAGCGCGGCCAAGCGTGCGCGCTCGGCTTGCAAGTGCTCGGTCTTGTACTGCACTCGGCGCTCCAGGCTGGCATACAGATCCTGCAAGCTGGTGGCCATGCGGTTGAAGCCCCGGGCCACGGCCGCGAACTCATCGCTGCCATGGGCTGGCACGCGTGTAGAGAGATCGCCTTCCTCCAGCCGGGCCAGCCCCTGCTGCAACCGCGACAAGGGCCCAAACACCAGCAGCTGTGCCGCATACAGCAGTGCCAGGGCCGCCACAATGGCCAGCGCCATCATGGCGAACTGGGCGGTGTTGAGCAAGGTGGTCCAGCGGGCCAGTTGTCGCTCGATGGTGCTGACCAGGATGTTGATGTTGCCCACAAACGCGTCGGCCTGCTGTGCAATGGCTGCCGGCTGCGTGGACGTGCCCGCCGCTGGTAACTGCTGCCAGCTGCTGCGCAGCTGCTGCCAGTGGCGCTGGACGGCCTCCAGCGCCGAGCGCGAGGCCGCATCACGCGGCACCGCCAGCGGGCGGGAAGGGTCCCCGCCTTGCAGCAGGGCCAGGCTGGCATCGAACTGCTGCAGCAGCGCGTCCAGGTGCTGGGCATCGGCAGCGGGAAGTGCCTGCGCCATCTGCCAGGTCTGCATGCGCATGCGGCCCGCCTCGTTGATGGCGGCGGCCCCGCCATCGAGCGACCAGGTCAGGCGCAAGGTCAGGCCAATGGCTGCCAAGGCCATCACCAGCAAGGCGCAACCAATGGCACCGATCTTGAGCGCCAGGGATCGGCGTGGGGGCAGGGTGTTGTCGGTGGTCATCGCCGATCCTCTGGATAACGGGCGCCGCGCCTGCCTGCCATCTCGCGGCCCATGGCTTGCTGGTCTGCCGGGTTCAGGCGCTGGATGCAGGGCGGATAGGCCAGGCTTTCTTCAGTCGCCAGATGCTTTCTGTACAGCGCTGCAAATGCCGACCAGCGCTGGCGTGCTGCCTGCAGCATCTGGGCATCAGGCATCTGCCCGCTCTGGAGGGTTTGCAGGTCTGCCCGGATGGGCCGCCACTGTGCGTCCATTTGCCGGTGCTCGTCCTGCAAGGCATCGGCCAGCGCTGCAAGCTCGGGTTGTCCCGCTTGGCGCAGCGCTGGGAACACATGCCGTTCCTCATCGTCGTGGTGCAGGGGCCCTGCCACATCAAAGTAGCGCAGCACATCGGTGGCGGCGTCGCGCGCCAGGCCATCAGGGTCCTGGCCACCTTGCTCGCTGAGGTAGTCGCCCAGCCGCAATAGCAGCACCAGGCTGCGCTCCACGCGGGCGTGGCAGGCATGCAGCAGGTCGAAGGGTTCGTCGAAGCTGGCGGTAGGTGGGGTGTTCAGTGGTAGGGGCACAGCTTTGATTTTCGCTGGCTCTGGGGGTTGTGGGTCTGTGGCGCGCGGCGTTCATGATCTAGGTCAAGATTTGGTGCCTGGTTGAGGTGGTTGAGCGCTAGATGCAGCCGAGGCACAGCATGTATCCGTTGCCCTTGTTGGCCACCGCTGTTGATTGGAGTTTGGAGGCCGGTGTTCGCCCGGCGGGCGACCTACTTTCTTGCTCGTGCAAGAAAGTAGGCAAAGAAGCACGCCCCTGCTATCCGTGACCCCAGCGCCTGCGGCGCTGGGGCCGCCTGCGATGCTCGGCCCAGGGGTGAGCCGCATAACTCACTACGCGCCAAGGCGCTGCGTTCAAACAGATGCGGCCAGCATGATGACGAAGGCGTGTGTCCTTCGGCACACGCCCACCCCTGGGCCTGTGCTTCTCGGCACGGATAGAAGGGTGCTCAGTAAACCTGTATGCCATCGCTGCGCTCGGCATCGGAAATCCCCCTCCCCCCCTTCTGTATGCGCCTGTGGTGGGGCGTTTGCGGGCTGACATGCGCGCCCCAGCGCGCATGCGTTGTGAACTGATTCGCCGTGGCTGTTTGAACGGAGCGCTTCAGCGCGCAGTGAGTTCCACGGCGCAGCCCGCAAACGTCACAGCACAGGTTGCCCCGCAGCGCAGCGAAGGGGACGCAGACAGTAGGGGCGCACTTCTTTTGCTTACTTTTCTTTGGTCCGGCACTCCGGTGCGAGCAAGAAAAGTGAGTCGCAGCCGGGCGACTCCCGGCCTCTGCCTTTTAAAAAAGCAAGAAAGATAAAACAGCAGCAGAGTCTGCCGGCAGTCGTCTATTCGGCATGGATAGAACGGTGGTCAACACCCTGCGTGCCATCGCTCTTAGCAGTGCAAGCGCCTGCTTTGGCCTTTAGGCCTGAGGCCGGTGTTCGCCCGGCGGGCGACCCACTTTCTTGCTCGTGCAAGAAAGTAGGCAAAGAAGCACGCCCCTGCTATCCGTGACCCCAGCGACTGCGGCGCTGGGGCAGCCTGCGATGCGCGGCCCAGGGGTGAGCCGCATAACTCACTACGCGCCAAGGCGCTGCGTTCAAACAGATGCGGCCAGCATGATGACGAAGGCGTGTGTCCTGCGGCACACGCCCACCCCTGGGCCTGTGCTTCTCGGCACGGATAGAAGGGGGATGTCCCATGTGCCATCGCTGCGCTCGGCCACAGCACAGGTTGCCCCGCAGCGCAGCGAAGGGGTCGCAGACAGCAGGGGCGCACTTCTTTTGCTTACTTTTTTTTGGTCCGGCACTCCGGTGCGAGCAAGAAAATTGAGTCGCCGCCGGGCGACTCCCGGCCTCTGTCCATAAAGCAGTGAAGAAGCTGGCACATATAACAGACCAAAAACCAACTACTGCACCAAAGGCGTCTCCGCCCCCTCCAAATCGACTCCCACGACAAGAGCCTGCCCAGCCAACAACCGCAAATACTGCGACAAAGCCGTCGCAAAACTCTGCTGCCGCAGCTGCTGCATCACCGCCGCTCGTACCTGTTCATAAGGCGGCACGGTGCCCGCCTCGCGTTCGAGCACCTCGACCACATGCAAACCAAAACGGCTGTGCACCAAGCGGGCGAGCACCCCCACCTCGGCATGGCCAAACAGCTCCCGTGCAAACTCTGGCGCGCAATCGGGCACCGCCAACCAACCCAGCTGGCCGCCCGATGCGCCACTGGGGCAGTTGCTGCTGGTGGCGGCTGCGGCGGCAAAGCGGTCGCCGGCTGCCAGCTCTTGCGGGGTGGCGCTGCGCAGATCGAGCAAGCAGGCCTCGGCGCGCTGGCGCAGTGCCTGGATGTCGACACCGGGGGTGACGGCGAACAGCACATGGCGTGCCCGTACCCGCTCGCCCCGGGCATAGCGCGCGGCATGGGCCTGGTAGTGGCGCAGGCCGGCCTCGTCGCCGGGCTCGGGCAGTTGCAGGGCGGTATTAAGCAGCTGCTCTATTGCGGCGGATGCGGCCTCGCTGATGGCGCCTGCGCTGGGCGCAGGGTCGTCCGTGGCCAGCAGGCCCTGGGCCATTGCGGCCTGGCGCAGCAGCTCGGTGCAGGCGCGTTGGCGCAGCTCGGCGCTGTCTAGCAGCTCTTGCGCGCTGCACAAGGCGATGCCGTTGACATGCGCGGCCAGCGTGGGCCGGGGACCGGTGTGCAGCGGGGCTTGCATGGGTGGCAGCTCCGGTGTGGCGGCGCTTTGGCAGCTGCAATCGCTGCTGCCGCAGCCTTGGGCGGGGGAGGGGGCAAAGGCGTTCATACCCGGCCTCCTTCGCGGCGCGCGGGCTTTTGGGCCGCAGGCACATTCAGGCGGCGCGAGCGTACCAGCTGGTAGGGCCGGGCCAGGTAGGCCACCGAGGCGAAGCCGCTCCAGACATGCACCAGGCGGCTGAAGGGGAAGAGCAGAAAGATGGTCATGCCCAGCACCATGTGCAGCTTGAACTGCCAGCCCAGTGCCAAGAGGCCGCTGGCATCGGGGCGGAAGGTGACGATGCGCTGCGCCCAGTCGGCCAGCACCAGCATGGCGCTGGCGTCTGCCCGGTGCGAGAACGACAGCGGCAAGGTCGCCAGGCCCAGCACCAGCTGCACCCACAGGATGATGAGAATGGCCAGATCGGTGCGGTGGCTGGTGAGGCGGATGCGCGGATCGGCAATGCGGCGGTGCAGCAGCAAGCTCAGGCCGATGAAGCACACCAGGCCGGCGATGCCGCCCGAGATGATGGCCAGCATCTGTTTTTGCGGCGCGGTGATCAGCCACTCGTACATGAAGTGCGGCGTGAGCAGGCCCACGGTGTGGCCGAACAGCAAAAACAGAATGCCGATATGGAACAGGTTGCTGCCCCAGCGCAGCTGGCCGGCGCGCAGCATCTGCGAGGAATCGCTTTTCCAGGTGTACTGGTCGCGGTCAAAGCGGGCGAGGCTGCCCATCAAAAACACGGCCAGGCAGATGTACGGATAAACGGTGAACAAAAAGTTGTGCAAAGCAAGAGGCATGGCTCTCTCCTAGTTTGCCCGGGCCGATGGGGGGCGGCGCAGGATATGGATGGGTTGCGTGCTGGGCATGGCGGCGCCTGTGCTGCTGCCAGGTGCCGACTGGCCCTGGCTGCTGCAGCCGCCAAAGGCCAGGGGCTCTTCCCAGCTGGCATCCAGCGGCTCGTCGTTGGCGATGGGCGCATCGCTGGGCAGGGCATGGCCGGTGAGGTCCAACACGGCGGACAGTACCGCGCCGTAGTCGCTGTCGCGCCGCAGCAGGGCGGCGGTAATCGATTGCAGGATGTGGGAGAACTCGCCAATAAAGGCCCGCGCCTGGGCGGTGGGCTGGGTGGATGCGTACTCCAGCAGCACGGTCAGGTGGTCGGGCAGCTCGGCCGGGTCGAGCAGCAGGCCGGCTTGCTCATAGGTCTGCACCAGGTCGACCATGGCCGGCCCCCGGTCGCGCGAGTCGCCATGCACATGCTCGAACAGGTGTAGCGCGGTGCCGCGCCCCCGGTCGAAAAGATCCACATAGAGGGCCTCGGCATCCAGGCCGTCGGCCAGCAGGCGGTCCATCAGCGCATCGAGCTCACGGCGGCGCACATGGCCGATGGCATCTTCGGCATTCAGTGCGGTATGGATCTCGGGCAGGTGGCTGCGCATCGCAGCGTCGGGGTAGCGCAGCAGGTGGGCCAGTGCGCGCAGGGTAAAGCAAATGCTGTCTGTCATCGTGTTTCTCCTCAGAGCACCGCCTTGAGCGGGATGGTGCGTTTTTTCTCGCTGCCAAACAGGCTGGTCTCGGTCACGCCTTCGCTGCAGCCATTGCCAAATGAGAAGCCGCAGCCGCCGCGCACATTGAAGGCGTTTTCTGCGTACTCGCGGTGGGTGGTGGGGATCACAAAGCGGTCTTCGTAATTGGCAATGGCCATGATCCGGTACATCTCCTCGGCCTGGGCCACCGACAGATCGGCCTGCTGCAACGCAGCCTCGTTGGGCAGGCCGTCCACATGCTTGCCGCGCTGGTAGGCGCGCATGGCCAGCATGCGCTCCAGCGCCCGCACCACCGGCACGGTGTCGCCCGCAGTGAGCAGGTTGGCCAGGTACTTGACGGGAATGCGCAGCTGGTTCACATCGGGAAGTTCGCCATTGCTGCTCACATGGCCGGCCTGGGCGGCGGCGGTGATGGGCGACAGCGGCGGCACGTACCAGACCATCGGCAAGGTGCGGTACTCGGGGTGCAGCGGCAGGGCCACTTTCCAGTCGACTGCCATCTTGTAGACGGGGCTGCTCCGGGCCGCAATCAGCCAGGCCTCGGGGATGCCGTCGGCACGCGCCTGGGCAATCACCGCCGGGTCGTTGGGGTCCAGAAAGATGTCGAGCTGGGCCTGGTACAGGTCCTTGTCCTGGGTGACGCTGGCCGCTGCTTCGATGCGGTCAGCGTCATACAGCAGCACGCCCAGATAGCGGATGCGGCCCACGCAGGTTTCGGAGCAGACGGTGGGCTGGCCCGCTTCGATGCGCGGGTAGCAGAAGATGCATTTCTCGGCCTTGCCGCTTTTCCAGTTGTAGTAGATTTTTTTGTAGGGGCAGCCCGAGACGCACATGCGCCAGCCCCGGCACTTGTCCTGGTCGATCAGCACAATGCCGTCTTCCTCACGCTTGTAGATGCTGCCGCTGGGGCAGCTGGCCACGCAGGTGGGGTTAAGGCAGTGCTCGCACAGGCGCGGCAGGTACATCATGAAGGTGTTCTCGAACTGGCCGTAGATGTCCTTTTGCACCGCTTCGAAGTTGGCATCCTTGCTGCGCTTGCTGAACTCGCCGCCCAGGATTTCTTCCCAGTTCGGGCCCCAGACGATCTTGTCCATGCGCTGGCCGGTGATCAAGCTGCGCGGCCGGGCCGTCGGGGCGGCCTTCATCTCTTTGGCGGTTTGCAGGTGCTCGTAGTCAAAGGTGAAGGGCTCGTAGTAGTCGTCGATCTCGGGCAGGTTGGGGTTGGCAAAGATCTTCATCAACAGCTGCCATTTGCCGCCCTGGCGTGGCGCGATGGAGCCGTCTGTTTTGCGGACCCAGCCGCCATTCCAGCGGTCCTGGTTTTCCCATTCCTTGGGGTAGCCGATGCCGGGTTTGGTCTCGACGTTGTTGAACCAGGCGTACTCGACGCCGGGGCGGTTGGTCCAGACGTTCTTGCAGGTAACGCTGCAGGTGTGGCAGCCGATGCATTTGTCCAAGTTCAGGACCATGCCGATTTGTGCGCGAACCTTCATCGTGGGTTCTCCGTGGGGGTTGGTGTGGGGTGGGGTGCGAAAAGCAGGACCAGGGCCGAGGCGGCCTCCTGGGCATGCACGGCGTGGGGCTCGCCCACGGCGATGTGGCAGACGTCTCCAGGCGCCATGGCCAGTTGCCGGCCCATGGTCTCGAAGAGGAAGCGCCCTTCGATGCACTGGATCACCATGCGCTCGGGCACCTGGTGGGTGTGCAGCGACTGGCCGGCCTGCAGCACCAGGCGGAAGATCTGCAGATCGGGATCGCGCACCAGGGTGTACGAGCGCGCCTCGTCCAACGCGGCCGCCAGGGGGCGGGCCGAGAAGACGGCGCCAGCAGGGGTGTGGATCAATGCCATAGCGTGGACTCCTGGTGCGTGGCGATCAGGGGTTTTCGCCCTGCGCCTGGTAGGCGGCAGCCAGGTGGTCATCGCGTGGCGTGTCTAGCCAGTCCACTTTGTTCATCTTGCGCACCACCACGAACTCGTCGCGGTTGGTGCCGATGGTTCCGTAGTAGTTGAAGCCGTAGCTGTACTGCGCGTAGCCGCCGATCATGTGCGTGGGTTTGAGCACAATGCGTGTGACCGAATTGTGGATGCCGCCACGCACGCCGGTAATCTCGCTGCCGGGCGTGTTGATGATCTTTTCCTGTGCGTGGTACATCATCACCATGCCGGGCTTGACCCGCTGGCTGACGACCGCCCGCACGGCGACGGCGCCGTTGAGGTTGAACATCTCCATCCAGTCGTTGTCCTCGATGCCGGCGCGTTGGGCGTCCTCCTCGCTGATCCAGGCCACCGGCCCACCCCGGTTGAGCGTGAGCATCAACAGGTTGTCGGTATAGGTGCTGTGGATCCCCCATTTCTGGTGCGGCGTGATGAAGTTCAGCTGGATCTCCGGATGGCCATTGGGCTGGATGCCCAGCATGCCGGCCGTGGCCTTCATGTCCACGGGTGGGCGGTAGCTGCTGAAGCCCTCGCCGAAGGCCACCATCCAGGGGTGGTCTTGGTAGAACTGCTGGCGGCCGGTGAGGGTGCGCCATGGGATCAGCTCATGCACATTGGTGTAGCCGGCGTTGTAGCTCACGGTCTCGCTCTCGATACCACTCCAGGTGGGCGAGCTGATGATCTTGCGCGGCTGCGCCTGGATGTCGCGGTAGCGGATCTTCTCGTCCTCACGGTAGATCGCCAGGTGCTTGTGTTGGCGGCCGGTGATCTTCTCCAGCGCCTCCCAGGCCTTGACGGCCACATGGCCATTGGTCTCGGGTGCCAGCTGCAAAATGGTCTCGCAGGCATCGATGTCGCTGACGATACGCGGGCGCCCCTGGGTCACGCCCGGCTCGGTGGTCAGGCCGTTCAGCTGGCCCAGCTGCTCGACTTCGGTGCCGGTCTGCCAGCCAATGCCCTTGCCGCCATTGCCCAGCTTGTCCATCAAAGGGCCTAGTGCGGTAAAGCGCTTGTAGGTGTTGGGGTAGTCGCGCTCCACCACGGTGACCTGTGGCGCTGTCTTGCCGGGGATCAGCTCGCATTCGCCCTTTTTCCACTCGGCCACGCCATAGGGCTGGGCCAGCTCGGCGGGGGTGTCGTGCATCAGCGGGGTCAGCACCGTATCGCGCTCCACGCCCAGGTGGCCCACGCAGACCTCGCTGAAGGACTGGGCAAAGCCTTTGTAGATCTCCCAGTCCGAACGCGATTCCCACACCGGATCAACCGCCGCCGACAGCGGGTGGATGAAGGGGTGCATGTCGCTGGTGTTGAGGTCGTTCTTTTCGTACCAGCTGGCCGTGGGCAGCACGATGTCCGAGTACAGACAGGTGGTGCTCATGCGGAAGTCCAGGGTGACCAGCAGATCGAGCTTGCCCTGGGGGGCATCGGCATGCCAGGTCACCTCTTCGGGCTTGGCATCATCAGGGCCCAGATCCTTGCCCTGCACGCCGTTGTCGGTGCCCAGCAGGTGCTTGCAGAAATACTCATGGCCCTTGCCACTGGAGCCCAGCAGGTTGCTGCGCCAGACAAACAGGTTGCGTGGCCAGTTCTCGGGCGCATCGGGGTCTTCGCAGCTCATCGCCAGGCTGCCGCTTTTGAGGCCCTGGGCCACATAGTCGCGCGGCGCCAGGCCCGCTGCATCGGCCTGCGCTGCAATCGACAAGGGGTTGGTCTTGAGCTGTGGCGCGCTGGGCAGCCAGCCCATGCGCTCGGCGCGCACGTTGTAGTCGATCATGCTGCCGCCGTACTGGCTGCGGTCTGCCAGGGGGCTGACGATTTCTTCCAGGCCGAGTTTTTCGTAGCGCCACTGGTCGGTATGGGCGTAGAAGAAGCTGGTGGAGTTTTGCTGGCGCGGTGGGCGCGACCAATCAAGCGCAAAGGCCAGCGCCGTCCAGCCGGTTTGGGGGCGCAGTTTCTCTTGCCCCACATAGTGCGACCATCCGCCGCCGCTTTGGCCAATGCAGCCGCACAGCATCAGCAGGTTGATGACGCCCCGGTAGTTCATGTCGCAGTGGTACCAGTGGTTCATCGCCGCGCCGATGATGACCATGGACTTGCCCTGGGTCTTGTCGGCATTGGCGGCAAACTCGCGCGCCACCATGGTGATCTGCTCACGCGGCACGCCGGTGATGCTCTCGGCCCAGGCGGGCGTGTAGGCCGCATCGTCGTCGTAGCTGGCAGCGCCACTGCCCAGGCCTCGGTTGATGCCGTATTGCGCCGCCTGCAGGTCAAACACGGTGGCCACCAGGGCCTCGCGGTATTCGCCCTCGCTGCCCAGGCGCAGGCGCACGGCCGGCACCTTGGCGCGACTCACATCGCCTTGTTGTTCGTTGGCGGTAAAGTGCGGCGTGGCAATGCCGCCGAAGTAAGGGAAGCCCACATCGACGATCTCATGGGCCTGGCGGCCGTCTTCCAGCACCGAGAGCTTGAGGGTGACCTCGTCGCCGTGGCGCGCCTCCTTGGCCTCCAGGTTCCACTTGCCGGCATCGTCACGGCCCTCATCCCCCCAGCGAAAGCCGATCGAGCCATGGGGCAGCACGGCGCGGCCCTGGCTGTCGAAGGCCATGGTCTTCCACTCGGGGTTGTTGTCCTGGCCGAGCTTGCCGTTGAAATCGCTGGCGCGCAGGTAGCGGCCGGGCACTTGCACTACGCTGCCGTCTGGCAAGGTTTTGCTCTCGAGCAGCACCAGCATTGGCAGGTCGGTGTAGCGGCGCGCGTAGCCGTCAAAGTAGTCACTGCGCTTGTCGAAGTAGAACTCCTTGAACGCCACATGGCCCATGGCCATGGCCAGCGCCGCATCGGTGCCCTGTTTTGGGTGCAGCCAGACGTCGGAGAGCTTGGCCACCTCGCTGTAGTCGGGGGTGACGGCGACTGTCTTGGCGCCCTTGTAGCGCACCTCGGTGAAGAAGTGGGCATCGGGCGTGCGCGTCTGCGGCACGTTCGAGCCCCAGGCGATGATGTAGCTGCTGTTGTACCAGTCGGCTGATTCGGGCACATCGGTTTGTTCACCCCAGACCTGGGGGCTGGCTGGCGGCAGGTCGCAGTACCAGTCGTAAAAGCTCATGCAGACGCCGCCGATCAGGCTGAGGTAACGGCTGCCAGCCGCGTAGCTGACCATGCTCATCGCCGGGATGGGCGAGAAGCCGATGATGCGGTCCGGGCCATGCTGCTTGATGGTGTAGACGTTGGCCGCTGCAATGAGTTGGTTGACCTCGTCCCAGGTCGAGCGCACAAAGCCGCCCATGCCACGCACCTGTTGGTAGTCACGGCGCGCGGCATCGTCCTGCGCAATCAGCGCCCAGGCATCCACCGGCGTCTTGGCCACACGCAAGGCAGCGCGCCAGCGCTCCAGCAGGCGGCCGCGCACCATGGGGTACTTGACCCGGTTGGCGCTGTACAAATACCAGCTGTAGCTGGCGCCGCGCGCGCAACCACGCGGCTCGTGGTTGGGCATGTCCCAGCGGGTGCGGGGGTAGTCGGTCTGCTGGGTTTCCCAGGTGACGATGCCGCCTTTGACATAGATCTTCCAGGAGCAGGAGCCTGTGCAGTTGACGCCATGGGTGCTGCGCACGATCTTGTCGTGTGCCCAGCGGGCGCGGTAGGCATCTTCCCAGGTGCGGTCTTCGCCGGTGGTGCGGCCGTGGCCGCCGGAAAAGCTTTCCTGGGGTAGCCGGAAATGGGTGAGTCGGTCGAGGAAATGGCTCATAGCGGTTCTCTTTCTCGTGGGATCGGGGTGCCTGTAAGCCTTAGCAGGGCATGGTGGCGTTGCGGCGGGCATAGCACCACCAGGTCACAACAGCACACAACAGGTAGAAGGCAGAAAAGACCCACAGTGCGGCCTCGGGGCCGCCGGTGGATGCAATCGAGCTGCCATAGCTCTTGGGAATGAAAAAGCCCCCATAGGCGCCCAGCGCACCGGCAAAGCCCACGGCTGCGGCGCCCAGCACATTGCCTTCTTTGAGGGCGGCGGCCTGCGATGCCGCATCCTTGCCTGCGCCTTGTGTGGCGAGCTGGTTGAAGATGACGGGGATCATGCGGAAGGTGGAGCCATTGCCGATGCCGGTGGTGACGAACAGCACCAGGAACATCAGGAAAAATCCGGTAAAGCTGCCTGCTGGCGGGCCAAAGGCCAGCGCGTAGCTGCCCGTTCCCTTGGGCAGGAACCACAGCACGCCCAGCACGGCCAGTGCCATGACCAGAAAGTTCCAGAACGTGACCACGCCGCCACCGACCTTGTCGGCCAGCCAGCCGCCAAAGGGGCGTATCAGTGCGCCGACCAGCGGGCCCAGCCAGGCGTAAGCCAGCGGGTTGACGGCGGGGAACAGGCCCTTGATCAGCAGCGGAAAGCCAGCGGCAAAGCCGATGAAGGAGCCAAAGGTGCCCAGGTAGAGCAGGCACATGATCCAGTTGTGCCGCTGCACAAAGATGGCGGCCTGCGCCGCGACTGAGGCCTTGGCATCGGCCACGTCGTTCATCGCGAACCAGGCCACGACCGAGGTCAGCGCAATCCAGGGCACCCAGATGAAGGCGGCGTTCTGCATCCAGACCTGCACTTGGACGCCATCCCGGGTGATGGTCTGCGGCTCACCACCGAAGATGCCCAGCAGGCCCACGGTGACGACGATGGGGCTCAAGAACTGCACCACCGACACGCCCAGGTTGCCCAGGCCGGCATTCACGCCCAGCGCTGAGCCCTTGCGGTCTTTGGGGAAGAAGTAGCTGATATTGGCCATGCTGGAGCTGAAATTGCCCCCGCCCAGGCCGCAGAGCAGGGCCAGGATCAGCATCGTGGGGTAGGGCGTGGCAGGGTCTTGCACCGCCATGCCGATGCCAATCGCCGGGACAAGCAAGCTGGCAGTTGAAATAGCCGTCCAGCGCCGGCCGCCCACCAGCGGCACCATGAAGGAGTAGAAGATGCGCAAGGTCGCCCCCGACAGCGCGGGCGCCGCGGCCAGCCAGAACAGCTGGTTGGTTGAGTACTGGAAGCCCAGCCCGGGCAGGCTGACGGCGACCACGCTCCAGACCTGCCAGACGGCAAAGGCCAGAAACAGCGCTGGCACGGAGATCCAGAGGTTGAGCTTGGCGATGGCCTCGCCTTCCCTCTCCCAAAAAGCCTTGTCCTCGGGGGTCCAGATCTTCAGGGTACTGCCGCGGCGAGGCGCTGAGGTGTGTTTGGTGTTCATGGGGATTTTTCCAGGAGAAATCGGGGAGGCCGTTAGGCCGTGTGGCCAGCGGCGCGGCCCATCACATCGGTGCGGCGCACCTCGGTCCAGTACATCCAGATCAGCGAGACCCAGACCAGGCCGTACAGCAGCATGAAAGCGCTGGAGCGAATACCGCTGAAGTCCAGCAGCAGGCCAAACAGGATGGGCAGCACAAAACCGCCCAGGCCGCCGGCCAAGCCCACGATGCCGCTGATCGCGCCGATGTTGTCGGGGAAGTCGTCGCTGATGTACTTGAAGACACTGGCCTTGCCGAACGCGAAGGCCACGCCCAGCAGGCCCATCAAGGCCGTGAAGGTGTAGACGTTCAGGCCGATATGGAACGTCTTGATGCCGCTGGTGGTGGTAATGCTGAAATCGGTCTGCGGATAGCTGAGCAGAAACAGGCAGATCCAGCTCACCCACAGCACCCACCAGGTCACCTTGTGGGCGCCGTACTTGTCCGACAGCACACCACCAATGGCCCGCAGCACGCCGCCGGGCAGCGAAAAGCAGGCGGCCAGCAGCGCGGCGACACGGATATCGAGCCCGTACTCGCCCACGTAGTACTGCACCATCCACAAAGCCAGCGCCACATAGCCGCCAAAGACGATGCTGTAGTACTGGCAGTACTTGAGCACGCGCGGATCCTTGAGTGCCTGAAGCTGGTCGGCAAAGCGCGCGTTGTTGACGACCAGGTGCCTGGGGTCGTGCGCGCTGAAGAACCAAAACAGAATGACCGTGCCCAGCATGATGGCGGCATACACCTGGGGCACCAGCACCCAGCCGCCCGCCACCAGCAGCGCAGGCGCCAGAAATTTGTTGACGGCCGAGCCTGAGTTGCCCGCACCATAGACGCCCATGGCCATGCCCTGCCGGCTTTGGGGAAACCAGCGTGCCACATAGGGCGTGCCCACCGAGAACGCACCGCCTGCCAACCCGACAAACAGGCCAATGACCAGGAAGTGCCAGTACTGCGTGGCATAGGCCATGGCCCAGATGGCAGGCACGGTGCAGGCCATCAGCACGGTCATCACGATGCGGCCGCCGTAGCGGTCCGTCCAGATGCCCAGCGGCACCCGTACCAGTGAGCCCGACAGCACCGGTAAGGCTGTCAAAAGCCCAAACTCGGTACCGCTCAGCCCCAGCTGCTTTTGCAGCGGAATGCCGATGACACCGAACATCATCCAGACCATGAAACAGACGGTGAAAGCCAAGGTGCTGACGATCAGCACGCTCCAGGCCTGGCGGGAGACAGCGGGGGGCGGGGATGCGGAAACCATGGGATGGACAGAGCTTGTGAATCTGTCCCTACTGTCTACCGCTTGGGGGTGCCGCACCATCCTCCAGGAGGAGGGCGGGGTGGCTGCAGAAGGAGGATGGCGCTGGCAGCTATCGTCCTAAAGGAGGATGGCCTGGGCTGGGCGCCAAGGCCGTATCGACAAGCAAACCCCAGCCCATGAAGGGCGTGGCCCAAAATGCAAAAAGGTCCCAAAAAATGGGACCTTTTGTGATTCTGGCGGAAGCTCAGGGATTCGAACCCTGGAACCCTTTCGGGTTGCCGGTTTTCAAGACCGGTGCAATCGACCACTCTGCCAAGCTTCCTAAGGGCTGCTAGGCGGAGTGGTCGCCAGGCAGCAGTGGGGCATTGTATGCGAAATCCGGGCCAGCTTTGGGCGGCCCCGCAGCCCGCTGCCTCAGTGGCGGGCAGGCTCCGGGTCGTCCTTGAGGCGGCTGTGGGCCAGGGCGCCGGCCGCTTCCAGGATGGGGTAGGCGACGGAGCACAACAGCGAGTTGATGCGCTTGAGGTCGCTGATCAGGTCGATGTGCAGCGAGCTGGTCTCTATGCTGGGGACGGTGTTGTGCGACAGGCGCTCCAGGTGCGAGGCGGAATAGGCCAGCTCCAGGTCGCGGAAGCGGGCTTTTTCTTCCAGCAGCTTTTGCGCATCGCGCACATTGCCCGACAGGAACACGCTCATCGCCAGGCGCAGGTTGTCCAACAGGTGGGCATGCAGCTCGTTGATCTCTTCCATGCCCTGTTTGCTGAACTGGCGGCGCTTTTTGATCTTCTTGTTTTCCACATCCATGAGCACGCGCTCGATGATGTCGCCGATCTGCTCCATGTTGATGGTGAAGTTGATCACTTCGGTCCAGCGCTGGCTCTCGCGCTCGTCGAGTTCGGCGCGCGAGATCTTGGTCATGTAGTACTTGATGGCCGAGTACAGCTCATCGACCGTGTCGTCGAGCTTGCGCAGGTCTTGCGACAGCTGCTGGTTGTCGGTCTGCACCACGTTGTGCAGGCCAATCAGCATGGATTCGACCACATCGGCCTGGTGCAGCGCTTCGCGCGCCGCGCAGGAGATGGCCAGCGAGGGGGTGGACAGGGCCGAGGCATCGAGGTGGCGTGGGCGCTGGGGGCCGGCCGAGGCCTCTTGCTTGGGCAGGAGCTTGCGCATCCAGTCACCGATCACGCCGGTGAACCAGATAAAGCCCAGGGTGTTGAGGATGTTGAAGGCCAGGTGGAACAGCACTGCCGAGCGCCCTGCATCGTTGATGTAGGGCGTGGCATAGGTCATCCACAGGCCCACGAATGGGGCGACGATGGCCACGCCCATGATCTTGAAGATCAGGTTGCCGATGGTGACCTGGCGCACTTCGATGCTGGACTTGGAGGTTTGCAGCACGGCCAGCACGCCGCTGCCCAGGTTGGCGCCCAGCACCAGGCCCAGGGCCATGTCGCCGGTGATGGCGCCCGACGCCGCCATGGCAGCGATCAGCAGCACGATGGCCAGGCTGGAATAAGCAATGACGGCCAGGATCGCGCCTAGCAGCAGTTCCATGAAGAAATCACTCTTGACGCTGACCAGCAAGGTACGCACGGCCTCGGAGGCGAGCAGCGGCTCGGTGGCCTCGACAATCAGGCGCAGCGCCAGCAGCATCAGGCCCAGGCCGATGAAGACGCGGCCAACGCGGCCGGGGGTGGAATCCTGCTTGGAGATGAATAGCACGACGCCCGAGAAAATCAGCAGCGGCGAGAGCCAGGACAGGTCGGTAGAGAACAGCACCGCCATCAAGGCGGTGCCCACGTCGGCCCCGCGCATGACGGACAAGGCGGCGGTGAGCGGTATCAGGCCCTGGCCGACGAAGGACGCGGTCATCAGGGAGGTGGCACTGCTGGACTGGACGAGGGCCGTCACCCCGATGCCCGAGAGCATCGCGGTAAAACGGTTGCTCATACTGCGCGCCAACAGGTTGCGGAGGTTGGCGCCAAAGACGCGCAGCACCCCTGTGCGCACCATATGAGAGCCCCAAACCAGCAGCGCAATGGCGGCAAGAAGATTGAGCAAGTGTTTCATAAGGCGAACCGGACACTATACCCCTGATACGCGTCTCGCGCTGTAGGGCGAATGCCATTGTGTCTCTTTTTATGCAGGCTGGACGGCGGTTTGCGCCTGACGCTGCCTGTTTTGACGGATGGTGAACCATCGATAAAAAACACCGCCGTCGCAAGGCGAGGGCGGTGTTTCAAGCATGCCTATACCGGCGCTGGACAGCCTGATCAGCCTTTTTCGCCCCGGCGCATGCGCAGCAGCTCATCCAGAATCAACAGGAAGGCGCCCAGGCAAATGGCCGAATCCGCCAGGTTGAAGGCCGGGAAATGGCTGCCCATCCAGTGGAAGTCAAGCATGTCCACCACATAGCCGTGGCGCATGCGGTCCACCACATTGCCGATGGCGCCGCCCATGATGCAAGTGAGCGCCAGGCAAAACAGCGATTTATGGCTGTGGCGGTAGAGCTGCCAGGTGATGACGGCGGTAACTACCACCCCAATGCCGGTGAACAGCCAGCGCTGCCAGCCGCCGGCGCTGGCCAGAAACGAGAAAGCCGCGCCAGGGTTGTGCGCCCGGACAATGTTGAAAAAGCCGGTGATGGTGGTGTACTCGCCGAGCTGGTAGTGGGCCAGGATCCATTCCTTGCTCCACTGGTCCAGCCAAAAGATGACCGCAGCGAGCACCAGCCAGAGCACAAATCTGCGCTTGCTGGCGCTGCCTGGGGCAGAGGTGGTGGCGGCGTTCATCAGGCCATCTGGCGGGTTTCACCCGCGCCATAGAGGTTGCTGTCGCAGCGGCCGCACAAGGTGGGGTGGGCCGGGTTCTGGCCCACATCGTCGCGGTAGTGCCAGCAGCGCTCGCACTTGGCCTTTTCCGAAGGGGTGACGGCCACGCTCAGCGCATCACCGGCGGCCACCGTGGCGGCCGAGGTGATCAGCACGAACTTGAGGTCGTCGGCCAGGGTCTGCAGCAGCGCCAAGTCTTCGGGCTGGGCGCTGATGGCCACCTCGGCCTGCAGCGATGCACCTACCTTGCCATCGGCACGCAGGGTCTCGATGTCCTTGTTGACCACATCGCGGATCTCGCGCAGCCGGGCCCACTTGGCCAGCAGGGCTTCGTCGCCAGCGGGCAGGTCGCAGAAGGTCTCCAGGAAGATGGTCTCGCTGTTGCCGACGATCTTCCAGGCCTCTTCAGCGGTGAAAGACAGGAAGGGCGCCATCCAGCGCAGCATCGCCTGGGTGATCTGGTGCAGCGCGGTCTGGGCCGAACGGCGAGCGAGGCTGCCTTCGGCGCTGGTGTAGAGGCGGTCCTTGAGGACGTCCAGGTAGAAGCCGCCCAGGTCCTCGGAGCAGAACAGCTGCAGCTTGGCGACCACGGGGTGGAACTCGTAGACCTTGTAGTGCGCCAGCAGCTCGGCCTGGAACTGCGCCGAGCGGGCCAGGGCCCAGCGGTCGATCTCGAGCATGTCCTCGTAGGCGACCGCATCCTTGGCGGCGTCAAAGTCGCTGATGTTGGCCATCAGAAAGCGCAAGGTATTGCGGATGCGGCGGTAGGCATCGACCACGCGGGCGAGGATCTTGTCGTCGATACCCAGGTCGCCCGAGTAGTCGGTCGAGGCCACCCACAGGCGGATGATCTCGGCGCCCATCTTGCCGCTCACATCCTGCGGCGCCACGGTGTTGCCCACCGATTTGGACATTTTCTTGCCCTGGCCATCAACGGTGAAGCCGTGGGTGAGCAGGCCCTTGTAAGGCGCGCGGCCAAAGATGGCCGAGGCCAGCAGCAAGGAGCTGTGGAACCAGCCGCGGTGCTGGTCATGGCCTTCCAGGTACAGGTCGGCTTCGGGGCCGCTGTCGTGGTGGTGCTCGGGGTGGGTGCCGCGCAGCACATGCCAGAAGGTGGAGCCCGAGTCGAACCAGACTTCCAGGATGTCGGTGCTCTTGGTGTAGAGCTTGGCTTCTTCGGCGCCCAGGATCTCTTCGCCGCTCACACGGCTCCAGGCCTCGATGCCGCCTTCTGCGACGATGCCCACGGCCTGGTCGAGGATCTCCATGGTGCGTGGGTGCAGCGCACCCGTGTCCACATGCAGGAAGAAGGGGATAGGCACACCCCAGCTGCGCTGGCGCGAGATGCACCAGTCCGGGCGCCCGGCGATCATCGCGCGCAGGCGGTCCTGGCCGTTTTCCGGGTAGAAGCTGGTGTGCTCGATGGCGTCCAACGCGATCTGGCGCAGCGTCTGCGCAGGCTTTTGGGCCGGGTCTGTGAACACACCTTCGCCTTCATCCATGCGGATGAACCACTGGGCGGCGGCGCGGTAGATCACCGGCGTCTTGTGGCGCCAGCAATGCGGGTAGCTGTGGGTGATGGTCTTGGTGTCCATCAGGCGGCCGGCCACTTTGAGCGCGTCCAGGATGACGGGCACGGCCTTCCAGATGTGCTGGCCGCCAAACAGCGGCAGCTCTGGGTCGTAGACCCCATTGCCCTGCACCGGGTTGAGGATGTCCTTGTAGTCCATGCCATTGCTGACGCAGGAGTTGAAGTCATCCAGACCGTAGGCGGGCGCCGAGTGCACGATACCGGTGCCGTCGTCGGCCGTGGCGTAGTCGGCCAGGTAGACGGGCGAGATGCGGTCATAGCCCTTGTCCACATGGGCCAAGGGGTGTTTGAAGGGCATGTGGTCCAGCGCCTTGCCGGGGGCCGACGCGATGACCTGGCCTTCGATGCCCCAGCGCTCCAGGCACTTGTCCACCAGTGCGCTGGCGAGGATCAGCAGGCCACGCTCGGTCTGCACCAGGCTGTATTCCAGCTCGGGGTTGACGTTCAAGGCCTGGTTGGCGGGGATGGTCCAGGCGGTGGTCGTCCAGATGACGATAAAGGCCTCTTGGTCCAGCTTGGCCAGGCCAAAGGCGGCAGCCAGCTTGGCAGAGTCAGCGGCCGGGAACATCACATCCAGGGTCTGGCTTTGCTTGTCGGCGTATTCGATTTCGAACTCGGCCAGCGACGAGGCGCAGTCAAAGCACCAGTAGACGGGCTTCAAGCCCCGGTAGATAAAGCCGCGCTCCATGACCTTCTTGAGTGCGCGCAACTCGCCCGCCTCATTGGCATAGTTCATGGTCTTGTAGGGATGGTCCCAGTCGCCCAGCACGCCCAGGCGCTTGAAGTCCGCCATCTGCTGGCCGATCTGCTCGGTAGCGAAGGCGCGGCTCTTGGCCTGCATCTCATCGCGCGGCAGGTTGCGGCCATGCAGTTTTTCGATGGCGTTCTCGATCGGCAGGCCGTGGCAGTCCCAGCCCGGCGCGTACAGCGCGTCATAGCCTTCCAATTGGCGGCTCTTGACGATCATGTCCTTCAGGATCTTGTTGACGGCGTGGCCGATGTGGATCTTGCCGTTGGCGTAGGGCGGGCCGTCATGCAGGACGAACTTGGGCGCGCCGCTGCGGGCATCGCGCAAGCGCTTGTAGATGCCCTTGTCTTCCCACTCCTGCACCCAGGCCGGCTCGCGCTTGGGCAGATCGCCCCGCATCGGAAACGGGGTGTCGGGCATGTTCAAGGTGGCGCGGTACGCAGAGGCCTTTTCTGCGGGGGACGATTTGTCGGACATAAATACCTTCAAAGCAAAACATGGTCCTGATCCGGGCGCTGTGATCATGCCGGTCAGTCTAAAAATGTATAGCGCAGAAGTGTTGTCTGACGTGCACGGGGTGCAGGTGAGCGCAGACTTCTGCGCAGCACGGCGCAGTCAAGTCAGCGTCAAATTCGGTCGCGCGTGGTTTGGCGACGGGTTTCGGCGTGGCTGGCCGTATGGAAGTAGGCACGGGCATCCGCGCAGTCCTTGGCGATCCCTGTGGTCAGGGCATCCAGACTGTCGTATTTGAGCTCGTCGTGCAGTTTGTGTAGAAGTTCCACCCGGATGAGTTTACCGTATGCCCCGTCTCCACCCAGTTCAGCGGGCCATTGCAGGCAGTGGGTTTCCAGCAGCACGCGGCCGCCGTTGACATCGTTGGGGTCTAGCGAGGGGCGCACGCCCAGATTGGCGACGCCGGGCAGGGGCTGGGCTGACAGGCCATGTACCTGCACGACAAAAATGCCACTGGCAGCGGGTTTCCAGTGGTCAAAGCGCAGGTTCAGGGTGCGAAAGCCGTCGCCCGCGCCCTCGCGGCTTTCAGCCAGCTGGCGCCCGAGCTTGCGGCCATGCACCACATGGCCGGATATCGCATAGGGGTAGCCCAGCAGTTTGGCGGCGGCCGGCATATCGCCCTGGCCCAGCGCCTGGCGCACCGCCGTGCTGGAGACGCGCAGGCCATCGGATTCGTAGCTGTTCATGCGCGCCACATCAAAGCCCAGTTGGCGGCCAGCATTGACCAGCATCGCGTAGTCGCCAGCCCGCTGGTGGCCAAAGCGGAAATCATCACCCACCAGCAGGTAGCCGGTGCCCAGCCCTTTGAGCAGCACATCATCGAT
Organism: Comamonas sp. BIGb0152; assembly: GCF_024809975.1. GTDB lineage: Bacteria > Pseudomonadota > Gammaproteobacteria > Burkholderiales > Burkholderiaceae_C > Comamonas. Next base: position 412,497 of record NZ_JANUDY010000001.1, on the reverse strand, counting down.
AAAGGCCTGCGGCGGCTGCGCCGCCAGGCGCGCGTTAAAGGGCAGCACAATGGTCTGGTCGATGCCGCACTGGGCCAGCTGGTCGAGCTTGTCGCGCAAGGTGGAGATGCGGGCAGGCGCAAGATCTGGCTTGTTCAGGACCTGGGCAAAGTAGTCGCGTGGGTGGGGCTCGAAGGTGAGCGCGCAGCTGGCGAGGCCTCGGCGCTGTGCCTCGCTGCGCAGCAAGGCCAGCATGGCCTGGTGGCCCCGGTGCACCCCATCAAAATTGCCGATGGTAAGCGCGCAATGCCGCGTGACCTCGGGGTGGTCAAGTCCTCTGAAGATTTTCATCTTTGCTTTGTTTTTTGTAGCGGCTTGCGCTTTCGAGCCCAGCGCTGGTGTGCAATTTCACAATAAAAGTGTATATTGGCCATTATGACTTGGCGCCCAGCCCTGCGTGCAACGCGCGCGCTAACTGCGGTGTTTTTTCAAGACCAGGGGCGGTTCTGGTCGACGGTATTTCGGTTCAATTCCCAATGCGCAGGAGGCCCATTGTGAAGGTGTTGAAGTTATCGGCAAGCGGCGTTCCGCAATCCTGGATTACTTTGCAGGAAGCGGTGACGCACTACGCAGCAGGCGATGTGCGCTGGGAGGCGGGCTCGAGTGTGGCCTGTTTTCGTGGCGGCCACAACGCCGTCACCGGTTTGCAGTCGCGCATCGACGTGGCCAGCATCATCGGCACGCGTGGCAAGCCCGGCATCGACCCCTTTGCGATGCGCATGACCCTCACCAACAGCAAACTGTTCCGCCGAGACCGCCATATCTGCGCCTACTGCGGCGAATGCCTGGAAGAAGAACTGCTGACCCGCGAGCATGTGATTCCCGTTTCCCAGAAGGGGCCCGATACCTGGATGAACGTGGTGACGGCCTGCGCCTCCTGCAATCACCACAAGGCAGGCCGCACGCCCGAGCAGGCGCATATGCCACTGCTCTATGCGCCTTACACCCCTAGCCTGTGGGAAGACTTCATTCTGCGCAACCGCCGCATTCTGACCGACCAGATGGAGTTTTTGATGGCCCACGTACCCAAAAGCTCGCGCTTGACTGCTTGAGGGTTTGAGCGCCGTCTTTGCTAAGGCACCAGCAAAAAGGCCTTGTCGCATGACAAGGCCTTTGGGTTTGAGCGGCGCCCTTGCGCAGGGCGCCTGCGATCAGTCTTGCTTGGGCTTGTAGGCCGTCACAACAAAGCCGTCGACGGCCTGGCCGGCTTCCATGCGCAGCTCCACATCACGGGTGTCCACCCGGTCAAAGCCGGCCGCCTTGGCCAGGCGCACGGTGCTGCTCAAGGTGTGGGTGTAGCGGCCAAAAGGCTGCAATTGGTGGTCTGGGCCGGTGACATCACCGTGCTCGCAAGAGAAGATCAGCACGCCGCCGGGTGCCAGCACGCGGTAGGCATCGGCCAGGGTCTGCTGCAGGTCGCCCACATAGATCAGCACATCCAGCGCGGTAATGGCATCGAAGGTGTTGGCAGGCGTGGCAGCCAGCGCTTCGAGCAGGTTCACCTGGTGGAACTTGTAGTACACCTTGTGCTTGGCCGCCTCTTCCAGCATCTTGGCCGACATGTCGACACCCAGGATATAGCCATCAATGGGGCCCAGCGCGGCGCCCAGCAGGCCTGTGCCGCAGCCCAGATCCAGCAGGTTGAAGCGGCGTTCCGGGTAGATCTGCAGCAGCTGGTCTGCCACCTGCTTGGGCAGGCTATAGGCCAGATGGCGCACCATGTGCATGTCATAGACCGAGGCCATACCATCGAACATGTGGGTGGTCAGCTCGACCGGCACATGCGCTGGCACCTGGCCCTGGGCCAGCTGGTGGTAGTACTGGTAGATCTTGTCTTCGGGCTGCAGCGCCAGCAGTGCCGTGGTATCGGGCAGGGCCTCTTGCATGGTGCCACGGGCTTGCAGCATTTGTACGCGGCCGATGCGTGCCAAGTGGTCGTCCGGCTGTTCGTCGATCAGCGGGCCAAACACGGCCAGTGCCTCGTCGTACTGGCGCACGGTGCCCAAATCGACTGCCAAATAGCGGCGCAGCACGCGGTCTTCCGGGGTCAGCTCCAGCACGCGTTGCAGGTGGCGGATGGCCATTTCAGTGTTGCCGATGCGGTGGGCGATATCGATCACGCCGGCAATCACCTGAGCGTTGTTAGGCTCCAGCGCGATGACTTTTTCTGCGGCGGAGGCGGCTTCGTGCTCGCGGTTGTGGCGTGCATACAGCAGTGCTTGCTCCAGCAGGCCGGGGGCCCAGTCTGGTGCCAGCGTTTCACTGCGCTTCATGGCATCAAAGGCACCTTGGAGGTTGCCCGATTTCTCGGCCATCAGACTGGCCAATACAAACAGACGCGGATCACGTGGCGCGCGCTGCCGTGCGTCGTTCAGGGTTTGGGCGGCACCCGTGAGGTTGCCCACAGAGATCTGGTGGCGGGCGGTTTCGAGGAATTTGCGAATCGGATCGACAGGTGCTTTTGCGCTCATGGAGTAACTGCGGGCGAGCCCGTAAACGTGGCTGTGAATTCAGTAAAGCCTTTGATTATCCGCCATTTGAGGGTGTGGTGTGTTTCGGGACGTTCCGCAGCCTGCGATAATGCCGCCTCCATGAAAAACATCGTGATCCTGATCTCCGGCAGCGGCTCCAATATGGCGGCCATCGTGCGTACCGCGCAGCAAGAGCGCTGGCAGGAGACCTTGGGAGCGAGGGTGACGGCGGTGGTCAGCAACAAGGCCCAGGCGGGTGGTCTGCAGTTTGCCCAGGCGCAGGGCATTGCCACGGCGGTGGTGGACCACAAGGCCTATGACAGCCGCGAGAGCTTTGATGCCGCGCTGATGCAGTGCATTGATGCCCATGCGCCCCACTTGGTGGTGCTGGCCGGTTTCATGCGCATCCTCACCCCCGGCTTTGTGGCGCACTACAGCGGCCGGCTCATCAATATCCACCCCTCGCTGCTGCCGGCCTTTGCCGGGCTGCATACCCACCAGCGGGCCATTGATGCGGGTTGCAAGTTTGCCGGCTGCTCGGTGCACCAGGTGACGGCTGATCTGGATGCCGGCCCCATTTTGGAGCAGGGCCTGGTGCCGGTGCTGGCCGGTGACACGGCCGAGCTGCTGGCTGCGCGCGTGCTGGTGCAGGAGCACCACATTTACCCCAAAGCCGTGCGCGCACTGCTGCAGGCCTCACGCTGATCCCTGCCGCTGGCCACGGCTTTAGACGCAAGGCAGCCTAGCTCGGCAGCCCAGCCTGTGGCGTATAAGCCGCAAAGCGCGGCTGGCGCTGGCCAGCCACGTCGACCTCTTCGCCAAACATGGCCGCCGGCCGCACCCACCAGCCGTAATCGCCATACAGCGCTTGGTAGACCACCAGCCATTCGCGGGTTTCGCTATGCCGCGCCAGCTGCCAGACCTGGTAGAGCTGGCCCTTATAGTGGCGGTACAGGCCGGGGGAAATGTCTGGTGCTGGCATCGGGTGCTGTTCCATAATCTGAAAAAATAACCAAGACTAGCAGACGCGGCACGCGCCCCTGTGGCCCGTGCCGGCCGTGCGGGCACGCAAGTACTGCTGGGCAAGCACTTATTGGGAGGGCGGGGTGGAGCACATCGATTTTGTGCAGCGGGTCGATGCCTATGCGCAGACTGCTGCAAAAGAGCCGGCCGCATTTGGCCGCCATGTTTTTGGCATGGCCTTGCTGGCCGGCCTGTGGATCTGGGGCGGTCTGCTGCTGGGGCTGGTGCTGCTGGCATGGTCCGTGTTGTCCTATGTCTACCTGGGCTTTCACGGGCTGCAGATTTTTGGATTTTTTGCCGGTCTGGCGCTGCTGCTCAGCGTGCTGCGCCTCACGCGCTCGGACTGGGTCGCGCCCGACGGCATCGCCGTGCCTCCTACCGAATGCCCCCGCCTGTTTGAGGCGCTGGAGCGCGTGCGGCAGAAGGTCGGCGGCCCCCGTATCGCGCAGCTGGTGATCACCGAAGACTACGGCCTGCGCATTGCCCAGCAGATGCGCCTGGGCGGCTTGCTGCCCGCGCGCCACCACCTGCTGCTGGGCCTGCCGCTGGCCATGGCGATTGACCGGCCGCGCCTGGTGGCCATGATCGCCCAGGAATACAGCCATCTGCGCCGCCGCCAGGGCTGGCTGCAGGCGGCAGTGTTCCGTGCCCGCCGGCGCCTGCAGGGCCTGCATGACCGGCTGGCCGATGCGCGCCAGATGACCCGCCTGGGCTGGGCCAACGAGCGCTTTATGCGCTGGTATTTGCCACGCTGGTGGGCGGCCAGCTTTGTGGTGGCGCGCCAGGACGAAGCCGTTGCCGACCGCATGGCGGCCCGCTGGGTCAGCAAGCCGCTGATGGGCGAGGCGCTGTCCGAAGTGGCGGTGCGCGGGCGCTGGTTTCGCGAGCAGTTCTGGACCATGCACTGGCTGCGCGCCCGCGAGCTGGCCTCGCCCATGGGGCCCTTCAGCCTGATGGCCGGGGTGATGAACCACAGCATGGACGTCAACTGGGTCTACCAGGGCTGGAAGCAGGAATACTATGCGCCCGCCAGCTACCAGGACACGCCTCCGGGCTTGCGCGAGCGCCTCAAAGGGCTGGATGTGCCCCCTGGGCTGACCCCCATGTCCAGCAGCAACTGCCTGGCCTGGCTGGGCAAGCGCTCGGAGCGCTGGATCGAGCTGCTCGACCAGCGCTGGTGCCTGCGCCACGGCCATGACTGGGTGGCCTACCGCCAGATTCTGAGCGCCTCAGCGGCACGTGTGGCCGCCTTGATGCCCCGTGAGCCGTATCTGGATGCCGACCAACTGGTGGAGCTGGGCTGGCAGCTGCAAAGCACGGCCTGGCAGCACCAGGATGCCCCCTTGCCCATTTACCAGCGTGCGCTGGAGCTGGAGCCCGGTAATGCGCGTGCGTTGGCGGCCTGCGCCAGCTTGCACATGGCCATGGATGGCGAGGCGCAGCTGCAGTACCTGGCACAGGCCTTTGTGCAATTGCCGGCCATGGGTGCTGCCTGGTGCCGCCTGGCCTCTGGCGTGCTGGATGTGCTGGAAGACGAGGACGTGCACGAGGCATCGGTGCGCCAGTTGCGTGAGGACTGGCGCGCGCGCGAGGCGCAGGCCCGGGCGCAGCTGCAGGCGCTGCGCCAAGAGCAGCTGGAGCAGGGCAGCTTGCTGGGCGCGCGTGCCTGTACGGCGCTGGCGCACCCGCTGTGGGCCTCGGAGCTGGCCGCGCTCCAGCTGCATCTGCAGCATTGCCCCCGGCTGCGCCGTGCCTGGCTGATGGCCCGGCCGCTGCGTGCGCTGCCGGGCGCCTATGCGCTGGTGCTGGTACTGGACCGGCCCGGTGTGCACTACCAGGACAACAAGCGGCTGGAGCTGCAGTGGCGCGGCTACCTGGAGCGTGAGCTGCTGCTGTGCAAGCTGATGCCGCTGTGGATGACCCATGTGGAGGAGCTGGGCCCCTCGGGCCTGCGGCAGTTGGCGGCCATGCCCTGGGCGCTGCTGTATGACCGCAGTGTGCAGCCGGCGGCTGCGCGCAGTGCTGGCGCACCGCTTTCCAGTTAGCCGGGCCTGGTGCCCGGATACTGGCGCAATGGGACAATAGCGGCTATGCACCCCAAAGCCCTTTTAGATGCCTGCGCCGAGTTGGTTGCGCAGGCCCTTACCTTTGAACACCCGGCGGACGCCGTGGTGTCGCGTTATTTCCGTGATCACCGCAACCTGGGGCCGCGCGAGCGTGGCACCCTGGCCGAGACGGTCTACACCGTGCTGCGCAAGAAAACGCTGTTTGAATCGCTGGCCCGCTCTGGCAGCGGCGCACGCGAGCGCCGCCTGGCCATTTTGGGCTTTGCCGGCCCGCGCAGCTTTGTCAAAAGCGCGCTCAGCGACCAGGAAGTCAAATGGCTTGACGACTGCGACGCCGTTGCGCCCGACAGCCTCATGCCCCAGCACCGCCACAACCTGCCCGACTGGTTGGTCGAGCCACTGCAGGCCCAGGTGGGCGAGCAATTTGAACAACTCGCCGCCAGCATGCTGGAGATGGCACCGCTGGATCTGCGTGCCAATGCCTTGCTGACCAAGCGTGCCGAGCTGCAAAAAGAGCTGAAGGTCGCCGGTATCAAAGCCGAAGTCACCCCGTATTCGCCCTGGGGTCTGCGCGTGGCCGACAAGCCTGCGCTGTCGCGCCTGGAGGCCTTTGTCAAAGGCCGTGTGGAAGTGCAGGACGAGGGCTCGCAGCTGCTGGCCCTGCTGCTGGACGCCAAGCGCGGCGAGATGGTGACCGACTTCTGCGCAGGCGCGGGTGGCAAGACCTTGGCCATTGGCGCGACCATGCGCAGCACCGGTCGCCTGTATGCCTTTGATGTGTCGGCCCACCGCCTGGAGGCCCTCAAGCCGCGCCTGGCCCGCTCGGGACTGTCGAACGTGCACCCCGCCGCCATCGCCCATGAGCGCGATGAACGCGTCAAGCGCCTGGCCGGCAAGATGGACCGCGTGCTGGTCGATGCGCCTTGCTCGGGCCTGGGCACCTTGCGCCGCAACCCGGACCTCAAATGGCGCCAAAACCCCCAGTCGATTGAAGAGCTGAGCGCCAAGCAAACCGCCATTCTGGCCAGCAGCGCCCGGATGGTGAAGTCCGGCGGCCGCCTGGTCTATGCCACCTGCAGCATCCTGCCCGCAGAGAACGAGGCGATTGCCGAGGCCTTTGCTGCTGCCCACCCGGACTTTGTGCCGCTGGATGCCGGCGAGCTGCTAGAGGGCCTGAAGGTGGAGCAAGCCGCCAGCCTGTGCAGCGGCGGCGAAAGCGGCAGCCTCTACCTGCGCCTGTGGCCGCACCTGCACCAGACCGACGGCTTTTTTGCCGCGGTGTGGCAGCGCAAGTAAGCCACCCAGGCGGTTAAGCCATTCCGCCACCAAGCCGCCAAGGCCCTTGCGCCATGGCGGGCTGCCCCTGCCTTCAGTCTTTCCAGCCGAGCCAGTCGGCCACACCGCGCCAACCGGCGCGCCATCCCGCATAGGCCTGCACCTGCACCAGCAATTGGGCAGGCTGCAGGCCTTGTACTTGCAGCCAGTACCAGCCTGCATGCGCGCCATTGCAGTGCGGTGCATCTTCTGCCACCAGGCGCAGCGCGCTGTGCCAGGGGGAGCTGATCTGCAACTGCCCGGCGCTGCAGTACAGGCTGCTGCCCGCTTCCAGATACAGCCATTGGCCCTGGCCTGCACGCAAGGCCATGCTGCTGCCATGGCTGGCATCCTGCGCGGGAGGCCGGGTCTGGGCGGTGGCCTGGACGGTGGTTTGGGCCGGGGTGGGGTCCGTGCTGGGCAGGGCCGGGGCGAAGTGGGCGGTGGTGCTGGAGATCATTTTTGCGCTTTGCTGAACGGTTCGGAACAGGGCTCTAGCGTAAAAAAAGGCGGCCCAACGCAACAGACACAGGCGGGGCGGTGGCCGGGCAGAACAGCGCAAGCGCAAAGCCGCTGTTCTGGTTCAAAATGGCGGTTTCTGTATCTGTTCTGTCAGGGTTGAACCTGAGACCATAGCCCTGATTGTTGGACCCAGGAGGCCTGCTGTGCCGATCGTAGAAGAAAGTCTGTGCGATACCCCTGTAGACGCTGTTGCGGAGGCGGCGGTCAGCCCCCTTGCTGATGAGGCGTTTTTGTACGAGCGCATCGCGGCGCATTTTGAGCAGGCCATTGCGCAGCAGAGCTTGGGCGTCGGTGCGCGCATGCCCTCGGTGCGCGATATCCGGCGCCAGCACCATGTCAGCCACAGCACGGCGCTGCAGGTGCTGCGCGTGCTGGAGTCGCGTGGTTTGATCGAGGCGCGGCCCCGTGTGGGCTATTTCGTCAGCGACACCGCTTTGCAAATGCCTGCGGCACGCGAGCCTTTGCAACTGGCCCCCTTCCCCATGCAGGACCACCGCTTTGAAGGCATTGGCGAGCGTGCTGCCGAGTACCTGAACAAGGCGCGGCTCAAAGGGCCTTTGACGGTCGATTTGGGCAGTGCCATGCCGGCACCCGAGCTGTTTGATGCCAAGCTGCTCAACCAGCTGGCCGTGGCCCTGCTGCGCGAGCAGCCACAGATTTTGGTGCATGGCCCTTCGGCCCCGTTTACCCATCCGGATTTTCAGGCCTCGATGGCGCGCTATGCGCTGGGCTTTGGTGTGCGCCTGGCGCCCATGGACATTGCGGCCACCTTTGGCAACTCGGAGGCGGTGAACCTGGCGCTCGATGCCTTGACCCAGCCGGGCGACATGGTGGCGATTGAATCGCCGACCTTCTACGGCATCTTGCAGGCGATTGAAGCCAAGAAGCTGCAGGCGCTGGAGATCCCATCGAGCCCGCACACGGGCATGTCGATCGAGGCGCTGGAGCTGGCCTTGCGCACCCACCCCAACTTGAAGGCTGTGGTGGTGGTGCCCCATTTGCAGATGCCCCAGGGCGCTACCATGCCCGACAGCCACAAGCGGCGCTTGGTAGCGCTGTGCCGCGAGTACCGGGTGGCCTTGATCGAGGACGACATTTACCGCGAGTTTGTCGAATCTGACGAGGTGCTCAAGCCCTGCAAGGCCTGGGACACCGATGGCTCGGTGATCTATTGCTCCTCGCTGTCCAAAAGCTATGCACCGGGACTGCGCCTGGGCTGGATGAATGCCGGGCGCTGGCAGGAGCGGGTGCAGATGATCAAGTTTGCGCGCTCACGCAATCTGCCGGTCTGGCCCCAGTTGCTGGGCGCGCGCACGGTGGGTTCGCCGTCGTACATGCGGCACCTGGTGCGCCTGCGCCAGCAGCTGCGGGTGCAGCGCCAGGCGGCGGCGCAGGCGGTTGCGCGCTATTTCCCGATCGGCACGCGGCTGAGCCTGCCTGCCGGGGGCCTGAGCATTTGGCTGGAGCTGCCTGAGCAGATCTCCGCCAGCCGCCTTTATGACGAGGCCCTGGCTGTGGGCATCCGCGTGGCACCTGGTGACATGTTCAGCAACACCGGCCATTACGACCACTTTTTGCGGCTGAGCTGCGGCATGCCGTTTACCGACGCGGTGGAAGAGGCCTACCGCAGCCTAGGGCGCATGATGCATGCGCAGCTGGGCTTGCCGCCCAGGGCCTGATGCCTGTCTGACCGGCTGAGACTGCTGGTTGCTGAACGGGCCGTTCAGAAAAAGCACGGCGCAGAAAAAGCAGTGCGTAGAAAAAACAGGGCGCAGAAAAACACAAAGGACACCGAAGTGTCCTTTGTGGTGGGCGTGTGTACCAAACCCTTTGCAGGGCTGGTGCAGGCTGATTACTTCAGCTTCACTTCCTTGTAATCCACATGCTTGCGAGCCTTGGGATCGAACTTGGAGATCAACATCTTTTCAGGCATTGTCTTCTTGTTCTTGGTGGTCGTGTAGAAGTGACCGGTGCCGGCTGTCGATTCCAGCTTGATTTTTTCGCGTCCGCCTTTGGATGCCATGGTGATACTCCTTAAGCTTGGCCACGTGCGCGCAGGTCTGCGAGCACAGAATCAATACCGTTCTTGTCGATCAGACGCAGAGCGGCGCTGGAAACGCGCAGGCGAACCCAGCGGTTTTCAGTCTCGACCCAGAAACGGCGATATTGCAGGTTCGGCAGGAACCGGCGCTTGGTTTTGTTGTTGGCGTGGGAAACATTGTTTCCCGACATGGGCTTCTTGCCCGTTACTTCGCAAACGCGTGCCATCAGGACACTCCGAAAGTTTTAACAGCTGCTTGCCCTGTCTGCCTCGTTAAAAGCAGCGCGGCTTGCAGCCTCACCTCGCCAATCAAAGGGTGGCGGTAGCCCATGTTCACTGCAGGGACTGCCCAGTGGTGCAAGACCGCTGGCCAACCTGCCGTAGTTTCCTGTTCACGCGCCGGAGATTGCGAAATAGCAAAAGGCGGCAAGCAGCAAAGCCAAGGATTATAGCCCGAAAGCAAAAAAGAGGCTATTCCTTGCGCTTGCCGGTTTATTCCTGTTCCAGGAAGCGCTGGGCGTCCAGCGCGGCCATGCAGCCCGTGCCCGCGCTGGTAATGGCTTGGCGGTAGACATGGTCTTGCACGTCACCAGCGGCAAAGATGCCGGGAACGCTGGTTTGTGTGGCAAAGCCGCCACGGCCCATCTGGGTCACCAGGTAGCCGTTTTCCATCTCCAGCTGGCCTTGGAAGATGTCGGTATTGGGGTGGTGGCCAATGGCGATAAAGCAGCCTTGCAGGGCGATGTCTTCGGTGTGGCCATCTTGCGTGCTCTTGATGCGGATGCCGTTGACGCCCGACTGGTCGCCCAGCACTTCATCGAGGGTGAAGTGGGTCTTGAGCTCGATCTTGCCCTCCTTGACCTTGTCCATCAGTTTGTCGACCAGGATGGGCTCGGCCTTGAACTTGTCGCGGCGGTGCACCAGGGTGACCTTGCTGGCGATATTGGACAGGTACAGCGCCTCTTCGACAGCGGTGTTGCCGCCGCCGATCACGCAGACGGGCTGCTCGCGGTAGAAAAAGCCGTCACAGGTAGCGCAAGCCGACACGCCGCGGCCCATGAAGGCCTCTTCGGTGGGCAGGCCCAGGTACTTGGCCGATGCGCCGGTGGCGATGATCAGGCTGTCGCAGGTGTAGGTGCCGCTGCCACCGCTCAGGGTGAAGGGGCGCTTGCTGAAATCAACCTTGTCGATGTGGTCAAAGATGATCTGGGTCTTGAAGCGCTCGGCATGCTCCAAAAAGCGCTGCATCAGCGCCGGGCCTTGCACGCCCATCACGTCGGCGGGCCAGTTGTCCACTTCGGTGGTGGTCGTCAGCTGGCCGCCCTGGGCCATGCCGGTGATGAGCACGGGATCGAGGTTGGCGCGCGCCGCATAGATGGCGGCGGTATAGCCCGCAGGGCCCGAGCCCAGGATCAGAACTTTGGCATGTTGTTGGATGGCAGACATAGAACTCCTATCGCATTCAGGGGGCAGCTGCGGGGCAGCTGCGAATCAGTGCGCACGCTGGCGCATCGTGCTCAGCAAAACATGAAAGAGTATCAAACACTACGGCCCCCCTGTGGATGGCTTGTGCCAATGTCCTTGATTGTTGCAAGCCATCGCATGCACGGTGCCCTGCCTGTGCAGCAGTGGCCAGCCAATGACAACAATCGTTGCAGCACGGTTGCGCAAGCGTTAGGCTTGTAGGACGGTCGGTAGATTACAAAATGTTGCGTATTACCCAGGGGGCGTGAAGACGCATGGCCTATCAGGGCCGCTTTTTATGCATGAAAGCCATGTTTTTATTGAATATTTCAAGGGGAAATAGGGGCCAGAATCTGCCGCGCTGGGCTGCAGTCGCCCGGTGGCTGGCCTGCCCTTTGCGTAAATCACCGCGTCGCCGTGGTGCATCACGCTGTCCCAGGGGCCTGGCTTGCTATCGAATTTGCAATCCGCTTAGGGTAAGCTCTGGCTCCTAGGTTATGGCTTACTCAACAAAGAAATCAAAGGCTCCGCCCCATGCCGGCACATCGCTGGTCATGGGGGTTCGCCGTTTTGGGCACGAGCTGGTGCTCATTGTCAGTTTTATCCTGATGGCGTTTTGCGTTGCCGCCATGCTGAGCTATTCGCCCAAGGACCCGGCCTGGTCCACCTCGGGCTCGCAGATCGCCGGCCATGTCAGCAACTGGATGGGGCGCCTGGGCGCCATGGTCTCGGACGGCGGCTATTTCATGGTGGGTTTTTCCGTCTGGTGGCTGGTGGTGGCTGCGGTGCTGGCCTGGTTCTCGTCGCTGGCGCGCTGGCTGCGCGCCGGGGAAGCCCCGCCCAACGATCCGCGCCCCTTGTGGCTGCGGCGTGTGGTGTTCTGGGGGGGGCTGGTGGTGTTGCTGCTGGCCAGCGCTGCGCTGGAGTGGTCGCGCCTCTACCGTTTTGAGCCCAGTCTGCCCGGCGCTGCTGGCGGCGTGCTGGGCTTTTTGCTTGGCCCGCTGGCCGAGCGCTGGATGGGTTTTACCGGCTCGGGCATCGTGGGCGTCATGCTGCTGCTGCTGGGGCTGTCCTGGATCCTGGGTTTCTCCTGGGGCCAGATCGCCGAGAAGGTGGGCGCCGGGATTGAGCGCACATTGCAAAAGCTGATGCTGCGCCGCGAGGCTGCTGCCGACAAGGCCGTGGGCAAGAAGGCGGCACAGGCGCGCGAGGCCGAGGTCAGCAGCGCGGCGCCGGTGCCTATGGCTGCACGCATGGAGCCGACCGGCGATGGCATGGACAGCATGCTGCCGGTCGCACCGCGCAGCGCGGCGGCTGATTCGGGCCTGCATATCGCCCAGCCGCTCAAGCCCCAGGCGCAGCCCAGCGCCCGCGTGGTCAAGGAGCGCCAAAAGCCGCTGTTCAATGAACTGCGCGACACCCGTCTGCCCCAAGTCGATCTGCTCGATGCCGCGCCCAAGTCGCAGGAGAGCGTCTCCTACGAAACCCTGGAGATGACCAGCCGCCTGATCGAGAAAAAGCTCAAGGACTTTGGCGTGGAGGTGCGCGTGGTCGAGGCCGCGCCCGGCCCGGTGATCACCCGCTACGAGATCGAGCCGGCCACCGGGGTCAAGGGCTCGCAGATCGTCAACCTGGCCAAGGACCTGGCGCGTTCGCTGTCCCTGGTGTCCATCCGTGTGGTGGAAACCATCCCGGGCAAGACCTTCATGGCGCTGGAGCTGCCCAATGCCAAGCGCCAAACCATCCGCCTGACCGAAATCCTGGGCTCGCACGAGTACCACGATGCCAAGAGCCTGCTGACCATGGGCCTGGGCAAGGACATCGTCGGCAAGCCGGTGGTGGCTGACCTGGCCAAGATGCCCCATGTGCTGGTCGCAGGTACCACCGGCTCTGGCAAGTCGGTGGGTATCAATGCGATGATTTTGTCCGTGCTCTACAAGGCCGAGGCCAAGGATGTGCGGTTGATGATGATCGACCCCAAGATGCTGGAAATGTCGGTCTACGAAGGCATTCCGCACCTGCTGTGCCCGGTGGTGACCGACATGAAGCAGGCCGCCAACGGCCTGAATTGGTGCGTGGCCGAGATGGAGCGCCGCTACAAGCTGATGAGCAAGCTGGGCGTGCGCAACCTGGCGGGCTACAACACCAAGATTGATGAGGCCAAGGCGCGCGAGGAAAGCATTGGCAACCCCTTCAGCCTGACGCCTGAGACTCCCGAGCCCCTGCAGCGCCTGCCGCATATCGTGGTGGTGATCGACGAGCTGGCCGACCTGATGATGGTCGTGGGCAAAAAGATTGAAGAGCTGATTGCCCGCCTGGCGCAAAAGGCGCGTGCCGCCGGTATCCACCTGATTTTGGCCACCCAGCGCCCCAGCGTGGATGTGATCACCGGCCTGATCAAGGCCAACATCCCCTCGCGGATCGCGTTCTCCGTGGGCTCCAAGATCGACAGCCGCACCATCTTGGACCAGATGGGTGCCGAGGCATTGCTGGGCATGGGCGACATGCTCTACATGGCCAGCGGCACGGGTTTCCCGGTGCGGGTGCATGGCGCCTTTGTGTCCGACGAGGAAGTGCACCGCGTGGTGAGCTACCTCAAGGAGCAAGGCGATCCCGATTACATCGACGGCGTGCTCGAAGGCAGCACGGGCGAGGGCGATTCCGGCTTTGGCGATGAGGAAGGCGGCGGCAGTGGCGAGAAAGATCCGATGTACGACCAGGCGGTCGAGATCGTCCTCAAGGACCGCAAGGCCAGCATCTCCTACGTGCAGCGCAAGCTGCGCATCGGCTACAACCGCTCGGCCAACCTGCTCGAAGAGATGGAGCGCGCCGGCCTGGTGAGCGCCCTGACCGGCAGCGGCCAGCGCGAAGTGCTGGTGGCCCACCGGCCCGGCGGTGAAGAGTAAGTAGCGCAGCGGCCGGTAAACATTCGCAAAGCCAGCACCCCAGAGGCATGAGACGGGCACTTGTGGCCCCATGCCGCACTCCAAACCCCTGGTTGGCCTGAGATGGGCCCATGCATTGGCTTTGTTCGCAAAGCACGAAAGGATTCACGATGAAACAATGGATTGCTGCAGCTGCCCTGGTCAGCCTGGCCGGTTGGGCGCAGGCCGATGGCCTGCAAAGCCTGGAAAAGTTCATGACCAGCTCGCAGGCTGGTGAAGCCCAGTTCACGCAGACGGTAACGTCACCTGCCAAGCAAGGCCAGGCAGGCAGGGTCAAGACCTCCAGCGGCAGCTTTGCGTTCCAGCGGCCGGGCAAGTTCAAGTTCATCTACCAAAAGCCGTTTGACCAGACCATCGTGGCCGATGGCACGGTGCTCACCGTCTATGACGCCGACCTGAACCAGGTCACCCAGCGCCAGCAGAGCAAGGCCCTGGGCCAGACCCCGGCTGCCTTGCTGGCGTCGGCATCGAGCCTGCAAGCGCTCAAAGCCGAGTTTGATGTGAGCAGCCTGCCCGAGGCCGACGGCCAGCAATGGGCCCAGGCCATTCCCAAGAACAAGGACGGCCAGATCAAGCAGGTCAAGGTCGGCTTCAAGGGCGACGAGCTGCAGAGTTTGGAGATCGAGGACGGCTTTGGCCAGCGCTCCGTGCTGCGCTTTGTCGGCTTCAAGGCCTTGCCATCGCTTCCCGGCTCAGCGTTTGAGTTTGCGATTCCGTCCGGTGCGGAAGTGATTCGCCAGTAAGGCATAAGACCATTGCAACAAAGCCCTGGCGGTCATGAACGGCCAGGGCTTTGTTATGAGCAATGCAGGGCAGGGATCGCGTCAAGCTCAAGGGACGAGACAACGGCTTAGCGCGCAGCGTAGCGGCTGGCCGGGCGGCTCAGGCCCAGGTGGTCGCGCAAGGTACGGCCGCTGTACTCGGTGCGGAACAGGCCTCGGCGGCGCAGCTCGGGCAGGACCAGGGCCACAAAGTCATTTAAGCCGCCGGGGAAGTAGGGCGGCATGATGTTGAAGCCATCGGCGGCCTCGCCCTCAAACCACTCCTGCAGCGCGTCGGCAATCTGCACCGGCGTGCCAACCACGATGCGGTGCCCGCGAGAGCCGGCGACCAGGTGGTAGAGCTGGCGCAGGCTCAGCTTATCGCGGCGGGCTAGGTCGGTCAGCAGCTTGGCGCGGCTCTTGAGCTGGTCGGACTCGGGCAGGTCGGGCAGTGGGCCGTCCAGCGGGTAGCCGGAGATATCGTGGCCCAGACGCTCGGACAGCATGGACAGTGCCCCCGAGGTGTCCACCCATTGCTGCAATTGCTCGTAACGGTCCTTGGCCTCTTGCGCCGTACGGCCGATGACGGGGAACACGCCGGGCATCAGGTGCACCTGAGAAGGGTCCCGGTTCCACTGGCCCAGCTGGCTTTTCAGACCACGGTAGAAAACGCTGGCTTCTTCCAGCGTCTGCTGGGCGGTGAAGACGACATCGGCCGTGCGGGCCGCCAGCGCCTGGCCGGGCTCGGAGGAGCCCGCCTGGATCACGATGGGGTGGCCCTGCGGCGGGCGCGGTGCATTCAGCGGGCCTTTGATGCGGAAATGCGCGCCCTCGTAGCCCAGCGTGTGCAGCTTGGCCGGGTCGAAGTACACACCGCTGTCCTTGTTGCGCACGATGGCGTCGTCATCCCAGCTGTCCCACAGGCCTTTGACCACGTCGACAAACTCGCCGGCCATGGCATAGCGCTCGGCATGGTTGGGGTGGTTGCCTCGGCTGAAGTTGGCGGCCGTGCGGTCGTAGGAGGTGGTGACCACGTTCCAGGCGGCCCGGCCCTGTGAGAGCAGATCCAGCGAGGCGAACGAGCGGGCAATGTGGTAGGGCTCGCTGTAGGTTGTCGAGGCCGTGGCCGCCAGGCCGATGTGGCTGGTGGTCATGGACAGGGCCGACAGCAGAGTCAGCGGCTCGAAGCGCAGTGCGGCCGAAGGGTGCATGTCGGGTGTGGCGCTCAGGCCATCAGCCAGGAAGACCATGTCGAACTTGGCGTCTTCAGCGGTCTTGGCCAGGCGCTGGATCAGGCCCAGGTTTTCGCTGCCAGACTCGGCATCGGGGTGGCGCCAGCCAGCCACGTGGTGGCCGGCGCCTTGCAGGAACAGGCCCAGGCGCATCTGGCGGGGAGTGGAGGTAGAGGTCATGCTTGCACCAAAGAGAACAAAGCGGTCAGTTGAATCAGGTCGTCGCGGCTGTGCATGCGGCCAACCAGTGCAGGCACGGCGCGTAGTGCCTCTGGCTGCTGCTGCGTGGTGTCGGCAAACTTGGCGGCCAGGTCCTTGGCTCGGCTGAGGCCTTGCACGTGCTGCGTGTACTGGCGGCCATCGTGCAGCGTTACTTGCACGGTGGAGAAGCGGGTCTTGGGATCGGTGGATGCACGCGGTGCATCCTCGTCATGGGCGCGGCTGACACGGCGGCCAAAGGCACGCAGGTCTTCGCGGGCAGGGCGTTCGTCAAACAGCGACAGGCCCAGGGCGCCATCGACAAAGGCAGCGGCCAGCACATATTCGACGCTGAAGCGGCCTTCCAGACCCGTGGCTGGGTCGGTCACGGTCAGTGGCGTATCACCGGCGGGCGGGAAGACCACGCGCACTGCGGCAATGTCGTCGGCGCGCAGCTGGTGCTCGGCGCGCAGCGCCAGCGCGGCGTCGGCCGCATAGTGCGTGGCCGTGCAGCAGGCATAGGGCTTGAAGTACAGGCCAGGCGTGACGATCTGCCAGGGCGCGCCCCAGTCGGCCAGCGCGCGCTGTGCGTCGGCGGCGCCAAAGCCATAGGCATCCAGAAAGCCGATGGGCGCTTCGAGTACGCCGGGTGCGCCTTGCAGGCCGGCCCGGGCCAGCTGCGCCGCAAACAGGCCAGCGCGTGCGGCCAGACCGGCGTGCAGCGGCTTGGCTTCGCTGCCAAACTGCAGACGCAGGCCACCGGCCTGGGTGGCTGCCAGACCCAGTGCGTTCTCGGTTGCGGTGGCGTCCAGCTTCAGCAGGCGGGCGCAGGCAGCCGCTGCGCCCAGCGGCCCCAGCGTGGCGGTGTTGTGAAAGCCGGTTTCGTAGTGCTTGCTGCCCAGGGCCAGGCCCAGGCGGGCCATGGCCTCGACGCCGACGATATAGGCATCCAGCAGGCCGAGGGCGCTGGCTGCGGGCAGGGTATCGGCCAGCGCAAACAGCGCCGGCAGCAGCACGGTGCCGGGGTGGCCGCGCACGCTGGAGTGCACATCGTCAAAGTCCAAAGCATGGCCGGCATAGCCGTTGAGCAAGGTGGCACTCGCGGCATCGGCCGTGGTGGCTTGGCCGATCACACGGGCCGCGCCGTCAGCTTGCGGCAGTACGCCACGCAGCTTGTGCCAGGCCGGGTCGGCTGCGCCGGGAAAGGCCGCAGCCAGAAAATCCAGCACGCCTTCGCGTGCGGCCTGCACGGCGGCGGCATCTTCCAGCGGGCGGGCATTGGCAATGCGCCGCGCAAAGTCCTGGCTGAGGGTCATGGTCAGAAAGCCAGTGGGGTGGCTGGCGTAAAAGGGGTCGATGGATGCTGCGCTGCAGGCGGCAGGCTGGCGCTGCGGTCACCGCCCAGCGCCCGGTGCAGAAAGCTGCGGGTGCGTTCGTTGCTCGGCTGGCCAAAGATTTGCGCGGGGGTGCCGTGTTCGACGATGCGGCCTGCCTCCGTGAAATAGACGTGGTCGCTGATCTCGTTGGCAAAGCGCATCTCGTGCGTCACCAGCGCGCAGGTCATTCCGTCGCGCACCAGTTCGCGGATCACGGTGAGCACCTCGCCGACGGTTTCGGGGTCCAGGGCCGAGGTCACTTCGTCGAACAGCATCAGCTCGGGCCGCATGGCCAGCGCACGGGCAATGGCCACGCGCTGCTGCTGGCCGCCGGACAGCTCGCCAGGGTAGGCATGGGCCTTGTGCGACAGGCGCACCTTGTCCAGCAGCACGCGCGCCTCGCGCTCGGCTTCGCCACGCTCGCGGCCCAGCACGCGGATGGGCGCGATCACCAGGTTCTGCAGCACCGTCAGGTGCGGGAACAGGTTGTACTGCTGAAAGACAAAGCCCACGCGCTGGCGCAGGGCGATCAGTTCGGCCTCGGTGCGCAGCTCCTGCACCTGGGTCTCGCCCACGCGGATCTGGCCTTGTTGCGGGCGCAGCAGGCCGGTGATGCAGCGCAGGATGGTGGATTTGCCCGAGCCCGAGGGGCCGATGATGGTGACGGCCTGGCCGCGTGGAATATCGACATCAATGCCCTTGAGCACTTCGTTGGCGCCAAAGGCCAGATGGATATCGCGCAGCTGCACCAGCGGCGCGGTCTGGGAGGAGGGGGTTTCAGCGGAAGGCATGGCGTTTTTCCAGGCGCCGAGTGGTGCGCGCAATGGGGTAGCAATAGGCAAAGAACAGCGCCAGCAGCGTGACATACACCAGGATGGTGAAGTCGGTACGGGCGACGGTGTTGCTGGCAATCTGGGCCGTGTCCACAATGTCATGCACACCGACCAGCGAGGCCAGCGAGGTGCTCATCGTGATGCTGGCGTAGAGGTTCATCCAGGGCGGCAGCATGCGGCGTACGCACTGCGGCAGGATGATCCAGCCAAAGATCTGCCTGCGCTTGAAGGCCAGCGACTGCGCGGCCTCCCACTGGGCCGTCGGAATGGACTGGATGGCCCCGCGAAAGATCTCGGCCACCACGGCCGAAGTCGGCAAGGCCAGGCCTAGCACGACCTTGATCCAGTCTGGAAAGGGCAGGCGCCAGTGCAGCAGCTGCAGCTCGAACGGGAAGACATAGGTGGTGAAATAGATCAGCACTAGGATGGGCGCATTGCGAAAGGCCTGTACATACCAGCGCGTGGCGCTGCGCAGCGCGGCCCATTGCGAGAGCGCCAGTGCCCCCACGACCAGACCCGCCACCGTGCCAATGGCCATGGCCAGCATGCTGATGTAGATATTGGTCCACATGCCGCGCACCAAGGCGGGTGACCATTGCCACAAATGGGCCAGCGCAGGCGGAAAGCGGCCCTCGGCATGCCACCAAACGGCCAGCAGCGCGGCGGCCACCAGCAGTCCCAGCAGCCAGGGGTTCAGCAGCAGCGCGGGCCAGCGCGGGGCCGGTGCGGGCTGTGGAGATGTCAGTTCACTGGCCATAGCCGGGCATCCTCAGGCGGTGTTCGAGCCAGCGGCCCGCGCGGCTGACCAGCCAGGTCAAGCCCCAGAAATACAGCAGGATCAGCAGCAGCAGCTCCAGCACGTTGTCACGCTGCGTCCAGATCATCACGGACTCGTAGGTCACATCGCCCACCGCAATGGCCGATGCCACGGCCGTCATCTTCACCAGATCGACCATGTTGTTCACCAGGGCCGGCAGCGCAAAGCGCAGGGCCAGTGGCAGCTCTACGCGCCACAGCAGCTGGCGGCGGCTGAAGCCCAGCGACTGTCCTGCCTCCAAGGTTGCATGTGGCACGGCCTCGATACCGGCGCGCAGCGCCTCGGCATGGAATACGCCCTTGTGCAGCGAGACCACGATAAAGACCCAGACAAAGGGCGTGAGCGGGTTCACGCCGCCATGCGCTTGCAGGCTTTGCGTGATCAGCATGTTCAGCACCAGAAAGGCGCAGTACAACTGAACCAAGGTGGGCGTGTTGCGGGTGAGCTCGACAAAGGCGCGCGTCGTTCCACGCAGCCAGCGCTGGTCTGAAGTCAGTCCGGCAGCCAGCAATACACCTGCCACCAGGCTGCCTGGAATCACCAGCAGGCACAGCTGCAAGGTGACGCCCAGGCCACGGATGAAGGCATCGCGTTCATAGGCTTCCAGCAGAAATGCGAAGTTCAGGCCGAGCGGCTTGGCGGCCTGCACCAGCCACGGGAAAAAGCTGTGCTCCAACATGGCCATTCCGTCAGGACGGAGTCTTGCGGTACTTGGCCTGGAGCTCGAACAGGCTTTGCGATGGGCTCAGCCCGTTCTTTTTCACCGTCTCAATCAGCCAGCCGCTGCGGTGCCATTGCTGAATGATGCGGTCAATGGCGGCACTGGCATCGTTCTCGCCCTTGCGCACCCAGATCACCTGGGGCGAGGGAATCAGGTCCTGGGCCAGTGGCAGTTCGTAGTCTTTCCAGTCGCTGCCGGTGGCGACCATGAGCCGCAAGGTGGGGCTGACATGGACGGCGGCATCGCAGCCGCCGCCGCGCAGTGCCAACAGCGATTCGGGCTGTCCACGAAAAGCCTTGATCTTGGCACCGTATTCCTCGATCAGCGGCTTGGTGTAGTTCGATCCTTGCGAGACGCATACGGTCTTGCCGCGCACGTCGTCCCATTGCTTGAAGCTGCCACCCTTGCGGGTCAGCAGCGCGCCGCCGATCTCCTCAAACGGGGTAGGGGCGAAGTCCAGAATTTCGGAGCGCTCCTGCGTCCAAGACATGTTGGCGATCAGCACATCCACCTTGCCGGACTGCAGAAACTGCACGCGATTGGAAGGCTGGACCTGCACGGCATCCAGCTTCACACCCAGGCCTGTAGCCACGGCCTGGGCCAGATCGACATTAAAACCTTCGGGCTTTTGGGTGGCTGGGTTAATCGTGCCAAACGGCGGGCCCGACAGAATGACACCGATGGTGACCTGGCCACGCTGCTTGATTTTGTCGAGCGTGGCATCCGCATGGGCCAGGCTGCCGGTCAGCGCCAGGGCGGTGATGGCGGCGGTGGAGAAAAGGCGATAAATCATGGCAAATGGGCAGTGGCGACCCGCCGTAGAGGGAGGGCCGCTAGGAGGCTTGGACGCTGAGGTGGATTACTTGAACTTGGCGGCCTGCAAGGCCTGTTGCTGCAGTTCCAGCAGTGCCGGCAGCGGTGGCGTGATGCCCAGGCGCTTCTCTGTGGCGATCAACCAGCCCGTGCGGTGCCAGTTCTGGATGACTTGGTCGACTGCAGCAATGGTGTCGTTCTCGCCTTTGCGGGTCCAAACGACGGAAGGCGCCTCACCCAAGGCCAGGGTGATCGGTGCATCAAAATCTTTCCAATCGGCATTGGTTTTGAGCAGGGGGTAAATCAGCGTGGTGTCGTGCACGGAGGCTACACAGTTGCCACCGCGCAATGCCAGCAAGGCCTCTGCCGAGCCTTTGAAGCCCTTGACCTGCACACCATAATCGGCCCCCAAAATGCGGGCATAGCTGCCGCCTTGCGAGGCGCAGACGGGTTTGCCTCGCAAGTCTTCCCACTTGGTCAGGCCACTGCCCTTGCGTGCGATGGCGGTGCCGCCCACCTTGTAAAACGGGGTGGGCGCAAAGCCCATCACCTCGGCACGCTCTGGGTTCCAGTCGATGGAGGCGATCAGCAAATCGACCTTGCCCGACTGCAGGAACTGCACACGATTAGAAGGCTGCACCTGAATCAACGTGGCGTCCGCGCCCAGGTCACGCGCCAGTTGGCGTGCGAGTTCGGGGTTCCAGCCAATGAAGCGCTGGTTGGAGGGGTCAATCGAACCTGTGGGGCCGCCGTTGAGCAACACGCCAATGGTGACGGACTTGTTGGCCTTGATCTTGTCCAGCGTGGCATCCGCATGGGCGCTAGCGGCACACAGCGTCAGGGCAGCGGCGAAGGCCATGGTCGAGAGTTGGTGGGAAGAGAAAGAGACCGTCGAACGCATATGAAATAGGCTGCCTAGGCGCAGAAAAAGAGAGAACAATGACCGCTGATACACACTATTGTTCGGGCTGCGCGCTGTAGGTGACAACGAAGTTTTTCGTGCTTGGGTATGCGTAAGTCTTATAAGTGGTGGCCAAGGCCATGCAGATATCCCATGGCGTGACACCGCAGGCAGTGCTGAAAATGCAAACGCCCGATGCAATGCATCGGGCGTCTTTTGGCCGAATGGCTCTGGCAGGTGCCAGCAGCCCAAACTGCCCACCTCAGGAAGGGCGGGTCACGACTCTTGTCTTGGGAGACGCGGATCGAAAGCGTTTGGGTCTGCGCATCGCATGCGCTGCTAGCTGTCTACAGTAGCGGCAACGGCTGAGTGGCCGTATGGCGGTTTGCGTCCATCAAAGCGCCATGTCCGGCACCTTCTTCAGGTCCTTCATGTTTTCGTTGGGCTGCACGCCCGCTTCAACGCCTTGCAGGTTGGGCGACGCAATGGCCAGGTTCAGCGCCTGCTCGGTGGCCAGCCATTCTTGCTGCAGCAGGGCGGGGTTCTCGTTGAGCTTGACACCGTAGCTCGGCACGATCTTGCGGATCTTGGCTTGCCATTCGGCGCTCTTGACCTTCTCGGGGAAGGCCTTTTCCAGCAGGGTCAGCATGATGGCTGGCGAGGTGGAGCCGCCTGGCGATGCACCCAGCAGCGCAGTCAGCGAACGGTCTTGCGCCACGACGACCTCGGTACCGAGCTTGAGGATGCCGCCCTTTTCCGGGTCGTTCTTGATGATCTGCACGCGCTGACCGGCTTCCCACAGGCGCCAGTCTGCATCCTTGGCCTCGGGCATGTAATGGCGCAATGCGTCCATCTTCTGCTCTTTGCTCAGGCTCAGTTGCTGGGCCAGGTACTTGACCAAGGCAAACTCGTTGACGCCGACCTGCAGCTGCGGGATCACGTTGGCAAAGGTCGTGGCCTTGGCCAGGTCAAAGTACGAACCGTTCTTCAAGAACTTGCTCGACCAGGTGGCGAACGGCCCGAACAGCAGCACGCGCTTGCCATCCAGCACGCGGGTGTCCAGGTGGGGTACGGACATCGGAGGCGAGCCGGTATCGGCCAGGCCGTAGACCTTGGCCAAGTGGCGTTCAGCGATCTTGGGGTCCTCGGTGACCAGGAACTCGCCGCCCACGGGGAAGCCACCGTAGACCTTGGACTCAGGGATGCCCGACAGCTGCAGCAGCGGCAGTGCTGCGCCGCCGGCGCCGATGAAGATAAAGCGCGCATCCACCGTCTGGATCTTGCTGCCGTCCTTCATGTCGAAAGCCGACACGCGCCAGGAGCCATCGCTGTTGCGCGTGATGGAGCGCACTTCCTGGCCGGTGCTGAGCTTGAAGTTGGACTTGGACGACAGGTTCTTGTAGAACTGGCGGGTGATTTCGCCCAGGTTCACATCGGTGCCCAGTGGCGAACGGGTGGCGGTCACCACTTCGGCCGGGTCACGGCCTTCCATCATCAGCGGGATCCATTCCTTGATCTTGGCCGGATCAATCGACGACTCCATGCCGGTGAACAGCGGCGAGGCTTCCAGGGCTTTGAGGCGCTTTTGGATGAAGGAGCGGTTTTCTTCGCCGAACACCAGGTTCATGTGGGGCGTGGAATTGATGAACTCGCGGGGATTGCCCAGTACCCCGGTGCGCACCTGGTGCGACCAGAATTGGCGCGACACCTGGAAGTTCTCATTAATGTTAATGGCAGAGGAAATCTGCACATTGCCATTTTTATCCATCGGCGTGTAATTGAGCTCGCACAGCGCCGAGTGGCCGGTGCCGGCATTATTCCAGCCGTTGGAGCTTTCTTCGGCAACCTGGTCCAGGCGCTCGAACAATTCATAGGTCCAGCCGGGTTCCAGCTCCTGCAGATAAACGCCCAAGGTGGCGCTCATGATGCCGCCGCCAATCAGCAGCACATCGACCTGGCGGTCTGCTTTTTCTGCGCGGTATTGGCTACCAAAGAAATACTGGTAACCCACCACGCCCGCACCGACCGCGGCCGCCGAGGCGACAAACTTGCGACGGGTGAAGCCCTTCTTGGGCGCTTTAGCAGCGGAGGCCGCTTGGGGATTTTCTGTTGGATTCGTCATTGCTGAAACTCCACAAATTTTTGGATTTTGACAGTGTTGTCGTAAAAGACCATGAATAACCATGGTTTAAGCAGGCTCAATGTCTCTCCGATTCTTGGTTGCCTGTTCTGACGGTATTGAGCTGCTTGGCTTAGGCGGTTTTGAGTAAAGGTTGCCAATGAATATCCGAGGCCGATATTAACGGTGGCGCTGAATATCCATTGGGCTGGAAGTGCTTAATCAGCCATCAAGGGCGCACGGGTATTTGGCGGCGGGCCAAAAACCAATCGGCCATGCCGGCGCCAACCACCGTCACGGCCACCGGCGTGACCCAGCCCAAGCCCAGTGCAGCGCCGGGCAGGTGCTCCAGCCAGCTGGGCAGCAGGTCGGCCCACTGCAGCGCCTTGGCACCATCGGCTAGGCCAAACACCAGGGCCACCAGCATCACCGGGATGTAGACGCGCGCCGGATGCTGCCAGCGCTGCAGCAGGCTGAGCGAGACCAGCGCAATGGCGGGCGGGTAAAGGGCCACCAGCACCGGGCCGGCAATCTCGATCAGCTGCGCCAGGCCCTGGTTGGCGACGGCCGCGCTGAAGATGCACAAAAACAGCGCCACGCTCCGGTACGAGAAGCCGGTCAGCTGGCTGAAGAAGCTGCTGCAAGCGCTCACCAGGCCGACGCCCGTGGTCAAACAGGCCAGCAAAATCACGGCCGCAATCAGCCAGATGCCGGCGCTGCCAAAGCGGTGCTGTACAAAGGCCGTGAGGATCTGCACACCGGTGACGGCGTTCTGTGCCAGCTCGCCGCTGGTAGCGCCCAGGTAGCACAGCGAGATGTAGACCAGGCTCAGGCACACAGCCGCAATCAATCCGGCATAGATGGCGTAACGGGTGTGCAGACGGGAATCGGTCACGCCGGCATCCTTGATGGCGTTGACGATGACAATGCCAAACACCAGCGAGGCGAGAGCGTCCATGGTCTGGTAGCCCTGCACAAAGCCCTGGGCAAAGGCGGCCACCTGCGTGCTGTAGTCGGCACTGGCGGCGCTGTAGCCGCCCACGGGGGCCAGCACCGCCATGCTGCCCAGCGCCAGCAGCGCGGCAATCAGCAGCGGGGTGATGAGCTTGCCCAGCGTGTCCATCAGCTTGCCGGGGAACAGCGACAGCAGCAGCACCAGCGAGAAATAGACAATGCTGAACACCAGCAGCGCAAACGAGGTGTTACCGACAAAGGGCGCAATGCCCATCTCGAACGAGACAGTGGCGGTGCGCGGCGTGGCAAAGAAGGGGCCGATCGTCAGGTAGATCGTGGTGGCCAGCACCAGGCCAGCGATGCGGCCAATCGGATGGGTCAGCTGGTCCAGGCCGCCGCCCACGCGGGCGAGCGCGACCACGCCCAGCAGCGGCAGGCCCACGCCTGTCAGCAAAAAGCCGGTGGTGGCGCCCAGCAGGTTCTCGCCGGCGGCCAGTCCGACCAGTGGCGGGAAGATGATGTTGCCTGCGCCGAGGAACAGGGCAAAGGTCATGAATCCGAGGGCGATAATGTCCCTGGTTTTCAGTGATTTCATAATGGCTCTTGGTTCTTGCCGGGCAGCGCCCACGGTGGGATGCGGCACACGGCGAATGGAGTCGCGGAAACGGGCATCAGAAAAGGATGGCCCCATCGAGGGCGCTGCTGCCAGGCGCTGTGCCTGCCAGCGTGGCGCATAGGCGCTAGGTGCATGGCGGCCATGCCAGGGGCATGTCAAGCGGGCTGGCTCTCTAGAAAGAGGGCCGCTGGCATCTGATGCGAAGTGGATCCGTATAAACCCTTATTTTCTGCGAAAAATCGTGACCCAGATCATCAAAGGCATATTCACCCCCGGGATAACGTGGGGTGTGTTGCATAAAAGTAGTAAGCACCAGCCCCGCCCAGGGGCGCGGCCCGTTGGCGCTGCCTCTGCCGTGGGCCGCCTGGCAGGAGCCGTGCATGGCTGATTTGTTCAGCCAGGAACCCGCCGCACCGCTGGCCGAGGCACTGCGCCCCAAAACCCTGGACGAAGTGGTTGGGCAGTCCCATCTGCTGGGAGAAGGCAAGCCCCTGCGGCTGGCCTTTCAGTCCGGTAAACCGCATTCGATGATCTTCTGGGGGCCACCCGGCGTGGGCAAGACCACCCTGGCGCGGCTCACGGCCACGGCGTTCAAGTGCGAGTTCATCGCCTTGTCGGCGGTCTTGTCGGGGGTGAAAGACATCCGGGAGGCCATGGAGCAGGCGAGACAATACCTTGCGCAGGGCAAAAACACCATCTTGTTCGTGGACGAAATCCATAGGTTCAATAAGTCCCAACAAGATGCCCTGTTGCCTCACGTGGAATCAGGTCTGTTCACCTTCATCGGCGCTACCACCGAGAACCCTTCCTTTGAGGTCAACTCGGCGCTGCTGTCGCGGGCGCAGGTGTACGTGCTCAAGTCGCTGACAGAAGCAGAGCTGAAGCTATTGCTCCAGAGGGCCCGGGAAGAACATGCCCTTGACGATCTGGCGTTTGAAGACTTGGCCGTTGATACCATCGTGGGATATGCGGATGGTGACGCCAGAAGGTTTTTGAACCTGCTGGAACAGACCAGCACGGCAGCCAAAGCTTCAGGTACCTCCGAGATCACGGCCGAGTTTTTGCAGAACGCCTTGAGCTTGAACAGCCGGCGTTTTGACAAAGGCGGCGACAACTTCTACGACCAGATCTCCGCGCTGCACAAATCCGTGCGCGGCTCCCACCCCGATGCCGCGCTGTACTGGCTCACCCGCATGCTCGACGGCGGCGCCGATGCGCGCTACCTGTCCCGGCGCATTGTGCGCATGGCCTGGGAAGACATTGGCCTGGCCGACCCGCGCGCGATGCAGATCGCCAACGATGCCGCGCTGACCTATGAGCGCCTGGGCAGCCCCGAGGGCGAGCTGGCCCTGGGCCAGGCCGTCATCTACCTGGCCATGGCCGCCAAAAGCAATGCGGGCTACAACGCCTACAACCAGGCCAAGGCCTTTGTAAAGCAAGACAAGAGCCGCGAAGTGCCTGTGCACCTGCGCAATGCCCCCACCAAGCTGATGAAGGAGCTGGGCTATGGGCATGAATACCGCTACGCCCATGACGAGCCCAACGCCTATGCGGCCGGTGAGACTTATTTGCCCGAGGGCCTGGACGCGCCCGGTTGGTACCAGCCTGTGCCCCGGGGCCTGGAGCTGAAGATTGGCGAGAAGCTGGCCCAGCTCAAGCGCTGGGACGACGAGGCGGGAGAGCGCTGAGGCCAGCGGCCGCCAGCCAGCCATCCCGGCTGCCCAAATGCAGCCACCATGCCCGTCAGATTAGCGCCCGGCAGGACAATACCGGCCATGATCGTCCGTCCCCCTTTGCATTGGCTGCGCATGCTGTTTGTATGGCGCGGCTCCATCCTGCCGGCCATCACGCCGCAGCTGATCACCATCACCATCCTGGCCGTGGTGGCGACCCTGCTGCACGGCTCGATCCTGAGCTGGAAAGTCTCGCTGAACTTTGTGCCGTTCTCGCTGATCGGCCTGACCTTGGCGATTTTTCTGGGCTTTAGAAACAGCACCTCGTATGCGCGCTTCTGGGAGGCGCGCACCTTGTGGGGCGTTTTGCTGGTGGAGAGCCGGCACCTGACGGCCCAGGCTTTGACGCTGACCCAGGACAGCGGGCAGGCGCGCGCGCTGGGCCTGCGCTTGTGCGCCTTTGCCTATGCGCTCAAGCACCAGCTGCGCGGCAGCGATGCGCGTGCCGATTTGGCGCTGTTTCTGCCGGCGGGCGAGGTGCAGCAGATCAGCCAGGCGCGCTTTCCTGCGGCGGTGGCCATGCTGCAGGTGCAGCGCTGGGTGGGCGCGCAGTGCCAGCAGGGCAGCATTGCGCCTGCCGTGGTGCCCGTGTTTGAGCAATCCATGGCGCGGCTGGGCGCTGCCTTGGGCGGCTGCGAGCGCATCGCCAGCACGCCCATTCCCTTCACCTATTCGGTGATCCTGCACCGCAGCATCTACATCTACTGCTTTTTGTTGCCCTTTGGCCTGCTCGACTCCATCGGCACGATGACGCCGGTGATCGTCTGCTTTATCGCCTACACCTTTTTCGCGCTGGAGGCGTTGGGCGCCGAGCTGGAGCACCCCTTTGGCCTGGAGGCCAACGACCTGGCGCTGGATGCGATGGTCTACGGCATCGAG
The DNA here is from genome assembly GCF_024809975.1 of Comamonas sp. BIGb0152. GTDB lineage: Bacteria > Pseudomonadota > Gammaproteobacteria > Burkholderiales > Burkholderiaceae_C > Comamonas. The sequence goes on along the minus strand of NZ_JANUDY010000001.1, from coordinate 384,659 downwards.
GCCTCGGTGCTGGAGATGCTGGGCGAGGCACCGCGCGCTAAGGCACCCGAGGTGCGGGATTTTGTACTGCGTTGAACACCAGGCTGGCGCGCAGCCCTGAGCCGCCCGCCCGGGGAGCCAGGCTAAAACCCGCCTGTTGCAGATGCGCCAGCTTGCCCACAATCGCCAGGCCCAGCCCCGCGCCCTGGCCCAGCGACTGGCCGCTGGCCCCTTGCTGCCAGCGCTGCATGGCGGCCTGGCATTGCGCCTCGCTCATGCCCGGGCCGTCGTCGATGACGGCCAGCTCGATGCGGCTGCCATCTGCTGCCGCCTGCAAGGCCACGGTGACCGACTGGCCGCCATAGCGCAGCGCATTGAGGACCAGGTTGTCGAGCATGGCTGCGAGCAGGTTGGCATCGGCAGCAATGCGCAGCTGCTCGGCCTCGGCCGTATCCAGGCCCTCGGCACCCAGGTCGATCTGGGCACGGCTGGCGGCATCCCAGTGGCGCAGCACCGCCTGCTGCACCAGGTCAGCGGGGGCAACGGTCACCAGCTGCACAGCGCTGGCCTCGTCGCTCAGCGCTAGCAGCAGTAGCTGATCGACCAGGTGGCTGGCGCGCGCGACGTTGTCGGAGATGCGCTGCAGTTGCTGCTGCTGAACGGCAGGGTCGGCATGGCCCAGCCCGTAGTCGGCCAGCGCCTTGATACCCGCCAGCGGTGTGCGCACCTCATGGGCCACATTGCCGGCAAATTCGCGCTGGGCTTCGACGTTGTCTGCAATGCGGGCCAGCAGCGCATTGGTGGTGTGGCGCAGCTGCTCGATCTCGCGCGTGGTGGCGGGGGCGCTGTGCTGGATGGGGGTCAGATCATGCGCGTCGCGCTGCGACAGCGAGGCCTGCAGTGCTGCCAGCGGCGCCATGTCCTGGCCGATGCGCTGGCGCAGCCACCACAGCAGCAGGCCCAGCAAGGTCAGCTGCGGGATCGCGGCATACAGAAACAAATGCTGGATCAGGCTGTCGCGCACCCGGGTGGTGTGCATCATCACGACGCTGAATTGCTGCTCGCCCACCGCACTGCGCAGGGCCACAGCCCGCACCAGCTGGCCGTTGTACAGGGTTTCGCGGTAGCTCACCGGCTCACTCTCGTCCCAGGGCAGCAGCGGCAGCGGCTCGCCGGCCAGCTGGCTGCCATCAGCGCGGTAAACGGCGTAGTACACATACTCGGCCTGGTCGAAGAGGGCGGCCTTGAGCTCGCTGTCGGTCAGCTGCAAGGCCACCTCGCCGCTGTCATCGGCGCGCAGATGCGAAGCAATTGCGTAGGCATCGTCGAGCAAGGCGCGGTCAAAGGCGCTTTGGGTGAAGTGGTTGGCCAGGCCCATCATGAACACGGTGCCCAGCAGCCAGGTCCACACCAGCGGCCCGCGCACATGGCGCAGCACACGCTTGCGCAGCGAGGGCAGGGCGCTGGCTGGTAGCGTTGATGCCGTCATGCGACATCGCCGCTGTCGGCTTCGATCAGGTAGCCAATGCCGCGCAGGGTGCGGATCGCCGCGCCGCTGTGCTGCAGCTTTTTGCGCAGCCGCGAGATAAAGGCTTCGAGCGCGTTGTCGCCCAGGGCTTCATCAAAGTCCGAGAGCTTGTCCGACAGGCTGCGCTTGCTCACCGCGCGGCCGGGCGGGCTCATCAGCTCCCACAGCACTTCAAACTCGCGCGCGGGCAGGTCCAGCGGCTGCGCAGCGATGCGAAAGCGACGGTTGTTGCGCTCCAGGCTGAGCTGGCCGACGGTCGATACATCCTGCGCACCGATGGCGCGGCGCACCAGCGCGCGCAGCCGCGCCTCGACCTCGGCCAACTCGAAAGGCTTGCCCAGGTAGTCGTCGGCGCCGCTGTCCAGGCCGGCGATGCGGTCGGGGGTCTGGTTGCGGGCGGTGAGCACCAGCACGGGGGTGTTGTCGCCGCGCCGCCGCGCCTGCTGCAGCAGTGCCAGGCCGCTGCCCATCGCACTGCCGCGCACGGCGCTGCAGGGCAGGTTCAGGTCGAGCAGGATGGCATCAAAGCGCTGCACCCGCCACCAGTGCTCCGCCGCACCCAGGTCGGCTGCCTGGTCCACATGGTGGCCCGCATCGCGCAGGCTGCTGACGACCACATCGCGCAGCACGGCATCGTCTTCAATCACAAGAATTCGCATGGCCCAAGCCTAGCAAAAGCAAAACACAGCAGCCAGAAAAAAGCCTGTTCAGGCCGGGTGGCGAGAACAGGCGCACTGGAGTGCAAAAGCTTAAGAAGACGCCGTCGCGGGTACGGCGTTCTCTTGGGCATGGGCAAAGTCCCGGGCTTCCTTGCGCGATTTGCGCACACCCGACCAGATGGCCCAGAGCAAGATCGCACCGGTCAGCGCCAACAAGGAGGCGCTGATCGGGCGGTTGAAGAACACCGAGGCATCGCCCCGCGACAGCAGCATCGCGCGGCGCAGGTTTTCCTCCAGCATCGGCCCCAGGATGTATCCCAGCAGCAGTGGCGCGGCCTCAAAACGCAGGACCATCAGCACATAGCCAATGATGCCCAGGATGGCGACCATGTAGATGTCGAACAGGTTGTTGTTGACGCTGTAGACGCCGAGCGCGACAAACACCAGGATGGCCGGGTACATCCAGGCAAACGGAATGCGCAGCAGCGCGACCCATAGCCCGATGGTGGGCAGGTTCAGAATCACCAAGAAGATATTGCCAATCGCGAAGCTGACGATCAGCCCCCAGAACAGCTCGGGCTGCTCGGTCATCAACATGGGGCCGGGCTGGATACCATGAATGATCAGCGCGCCCAGCATCACGGCCATCACTGCATCACCGGGGATACCGATGGACAGCGAAGGCACAAAGGCGGTTTGGGCAGCGGCATTGTTGGCAGATTCAGGTGCGGTGATGCCTTCGATGGCGCCATGGCCAAAGCGGGAGGGATCCTTGGCCACGCGCTTTTCAATCGCGTACGACATAAAGGACGCAATCGAGGGGCCCACGCCCGGCAAGGCGCCGAGGAAGGAGCCCAGCGCCGAGCCGCGCAGCATCGGCTTGATGGTGGCGCGGAACTCTTCGCGCTCCGGCACCATGGAGCGCAGCGTGACCTTGTCAGGCTTTTGGTTGGCATCGGCCAGGTTGATGCAGCGCATCACCTCCGCCACGCCAAACAGGCCCATGGCCAGCGCCACCAGGTTGATGCCGTCCATCAGTTCCGGAATGTCAAAGGAGTAGCGGGCCACGCCCGAGTTCACATCGGTGCCGATCATCCCCAGCAGCAGGCCAAACACCACCATGCACAGGCCCTTGGTGGCCGAGCCGGCGCTCATCGACGAGGCAGCGACCAGGCCCAGCAGCATCATCGAGAAAAACTCCGTGGGCCCAAACTGCAGGCCGATCTTGGAGATCGCGGGCGAGAACAGCACCAGCAGGATCAGGCCCGACATGGCGCCGACCAGCGAGGCAATGGTGGTGACAAACAGCGCCACCCCGGCCTTGCCTTTGCGCGCCATCGGGTAGCCGTCCAGACAGGTCACCGCCGACGACGGTGACCCGGGCAGGTTGAGCAAGATGGAGGCCGTGGAGCCGCCGTACTGCGCGCCGTAGTAGACGCCAGCCAGCATGATGATGGCTGCCGTTGGCGACATATGGTAGGTAAAAGGCAGCAGCAGCGAGATGGCCGCCAGCGCACCGATGCCGGGCAACACGCCGACGACGGTGCCCAGAAAGACGCCCAAAAAGCAGTACCACAGCGTAGAGGGATCGGCCACCACATTGAGGCCCATCCAGAGGTTTCCAAGCAAATCCATAGAGATCCTTTGTCAGTGCCGGGCTCAGGGCCAGATAGGCAGCGTCATGCGCAGACCAATGGGAAAAATAACGGTGGTCAAGGCCGCCACGGCCAGGCTCACCAACAGGCGCGTGCGCAGGGTCATCTTGGTGGCCAGCAGCGCGACCAGGCTGGCCGCCAGCGAGGCCAGGGCCACGCCCAGCGGGTAGAGCAGCACGGCAAAGGCCAGCAGGCTGGCCACGGACCAAAACAGGTTGCCCCACTGCAGCACGATGGGACTGCCCTGGCGCCACCAGGCGGGTATCGCCAGCAGCAGGCCCAGGCCAAACAGCAGCCAACCCAGCACGACGGGGAAGTAGCCCGGCCCCATGCGATCGGCACTGCCAAAGTTGTATTCGCGCCCGTAGAGCGCAAAGAAAAGGCCTGCTGCTGACATCAGCAGGCCGCCGACGATGTCATGGATGTCTCTTGTCATTTTCATTGGGTTCAATCCTGTGTGGTTCCATGCCGGCGCGCATGGGGGCCAGGAATGGGCACGCACGCAGGCGCCGCCACCTTAAAGGCGCTTACCTGACGGGAACCTGAGTGAAGGGGCCGGTCGCGCGCGCAGCCGTGCTGCGGGCGACTGGGGGCAGAGACTGAGAGCGCGGATGGCTACGGGAGAAACGGGAGAAATCGCTCAGTCCAGCGCCGGCAGGTTGCCGGCGAGCTGCGATTGCTCCAGCAAGAAGCTGATCATCGTGCGCACCGCCTTGGTCTGGTGGCGGTTGGGCATCCACAGCAGGTACATGTGGTTGCCGAAAATGCTCAGCCGCCAGTCGCGCAAGGTGGTGACGACCTCGCCGCGCTCGACCTCGGCACGGATCACATAGTCGGGCACGATGCCCACGCCCAGGCCGGCCATGATGCCCTGGCGCAGAAACGGAAAATGCTCGGAGATGAGGCTGGGCTCCAGGCGGATCTCCTTGCGCAGCTCGCCTTGGTAGGCCCGCACCAGCAGCTGCTTGCCCACCACGCCGCTGGTGATCAGCGGCACATGGCGCAGGTCCTCGGGCTGCTGGGGCAGCATGTTTTGGCCGGCGTAGTCGATGCTGGCGCAGGCGACATAGTTCATCTCGCCCATGTGGCGGGCCACCAGGTTGTCCGGCGGCGTGGGCAGCACGCGCACCGCAATGTCCACCTCGTCGCGCACCAGGTTGTCCACCCGGTTCTCAAAGATCACATCGAGCACGATGTCGGGGTAGAGGCGCTTGAAGGCGATCAGCCAGTCGGTCATCACCAGCTGGCCGTAGCCGCTGGGTACCGCCAGGCCCACCCGGCCTTGCAGGCCCTTGCCCAGGCTGCGGATGGTCTCGGCGGCGGCGGCCAGCTCGTTGCGGATGCTGCGGCCGTGCTCATACAGGCGCATGCCTACCTCGGTGGGTTCGACCCGGCGCGTGGTGCGGCGCACCAGCTGCACGCCCACCGATTTCTCCAGCTGGCCCAGGTGGTAGCTGACATTGGCGCGGCTCATCTTGAGCTTGGCGGCGGCGCGGCTGAGGTTGCCGGAGTCGATGATTTCCACCAGCAAGGTGAGGGCGTTGTGGTCCATGGGTTGCGATTGTCCAAATTCTTTTGACAGTCTGTCAATCCTCTATGTGATTGTCAAATAAGCCTAGTTGCACTGACAATGGTTCGCAAGCCGATTTCGGTTGATCTACCAGGAGACATGCATGAGCGCAGAGAACGCTGCTGTGGTGAGCCTTGCCCGCGAAGGGCACGTGCTGGTCGTCACCATCCAGAACCCCCCCGTCAATGCCTTGAGCCAGGCCGTGCGCCAAGGCCTGGCCGACGCCGTGGCCCAGGCGCGCAGCGATGCGCAGGTCAAAGCCATCTTGCTGGTGGGCAGTGGCAAGGCCTTTATTGCCGGTGCCGATATCCGTGAGTTTGGCAAGCCTGCCATGCCCCCCAGCCTGCCCGATGTGCTGGTGCAGCTGGAGAACAGCGACAAGCTGGTCGTAGCCGCCATCCACGGACCCGCGCTGGGCGGTGGGCTGGAAGTGGCGCTGTCCTGCCACTACCGGCTGGCCGTGTCCGGCGCCAAGCTGGGCCTGCCCGAGGTGCAACTGGGCCTGCTGCCCGGCGCCGGTGGCACCCAGCGCACGCCCCGCCTGATCGGCGTCCAGGCTGCGCTGGATCTGATGCTCTCGGGCCGTCACGCCAGCGCTGAAGAAGCACTGGCCATGGGCCTGGTCGACAAGGTTGAGCCCGCAGGGACGGATGCCCACAGCGCAGGCCTGGCCTACGCCAACGAGCTGCTGGCCCAGAACGCCCCCGTGCGGCGCACCCGCGAAGCCACCGCGCTGGCCGATAAAGCCGCGTCGCAGGCCGAGCTGGATGCCGCCAAGGCCGACTCCGCCAAAAAGAGCCGAGGCCTGTTCTCGCCCGGCAAGATCATTGAATGCGTGCAAGGCGCGCTCGATCTGCCGTTTGAGCAAGGCATGCAAAACGAGCGCAAGCTGTTTGTGCAGTGCCTGGAGAGCCCGCAGCGCGCGGGTTTGATCCACGCCTTTTTTGCCGAGCGTGAGACCGCCAAGATCCCCGAGGCCAAGGCCGCTGCACCGCGCGCCTTGAACAGCATCGGCGTCGTCGGCGGTGGCACCATGGGCGCGGGCATCACCGTGGCGGCACTCGATGCGGGCCTGCCGGTGGTGATGGTCGAGCGCGATGAGGAATCCATCGCCCGGGGCCGCGCCAATGTCGAAAAGGTCTACGACGGCCTGATCGCCAAGGGCAGACTGACGGCCGAGAAAAAAGCCGCCATCATGGCGCGCTACAGCGGCAGCACCGACTACGCCGCGCTGGCCCAGGTGGACCTGGTGATCGAGGCGGTGTTTGAGGAGATGGGCGTCAAGAAGGCCGTGTTTGCCGAGCTGGACAAGGTCTGCAAGCCCGGCGCGGTGATTGCCACCAACACCTCCTACCTGGATATCGATGCGATCGCCGCGAGCATCTCGCGCCCGCAGGATGTCATCGGTCTGCACTTCTTCAGCCCCGCCAACATCATGAAGCTGCTGGAGATTGTGGTGCCCGCCAAGGTGAGCGCCGATGTGGTGGCCACCGCTTTCGATCTGGCCCGCCGCATGAAGAAGGTGCCGGTGCGCGCCGGCGTCTGCGATGGCTTTATCGGCAACCGCATTCTGGCGGTGTACCGCGAGGCGGCCAACTACCTGCTCGAAGACGGAGCCTCGCCTTACCAGATCGACGAGGCCGTGCGCGAGTTTGGCTACCCCATGGGCCCCTTCCAGGTGGCCGACCTGGCCGGTGGCGACATTGGCTGGGCCACGCGCAAGCGCAAGGCCGCCACGCGCAACCCCAATGCCCGCTATGTGCAGATTGCCGACCGCATTGCCGAAAAAGGCTGGTTTGGCCAGAAGACCCAGCGCGGCTACTACCTGTACCCGCAAGGCGCGCGCATTGGCCAGCAAGACCCGGAGGTGCTGGCGATTGTGGACGCCGAGCGCCAGCGCGTCGGCATCACGCCGCGCAGCTTTAGCAACGCAGAAATCATGCGCCGCTACATGGCCGCGATGGTCAACGAGGGCGCGAATGTAGTGCGCGAAGGCATTGCGCTGCGCCCGCTGGATGTGGATGTCACCTTCCTCTACGGCTACGGCTTCCCGCGCTTCCGGGGCGGCCCGATGAAGTGGGCCGACATGGTGGGCCTGGACAAGGTCCTGGCCGACATCCGCGAGTTTGCCAAGGAAGACGCGCTGTTCTGGACGCCATCGCCGCTGTTGGTGGAGCTGGTGGAGAAGGGCGAGAACTTCGAGAGCCTGAACAAGGCCGTCTGAGGTCTATCTTGCCAACCCGGCCCATCCAGGCCGGCAGCGCAGCCCGGGGCTTTCACACAGCCAAACCCCGGGTTGCTACATAAAAAATAGCTGTTAGCGCTTGTGTGACAAGTGCTGGCGGCGCAAAAAATCACAATCAACGGTCGCTCAGACCCAAGGAGACATGCATGCGTGAAGCCGTCATCGTTTCGACAGCGCGTACGCCGCTGGCCAAATCCCACCGTGGGGAGTTCAATGTCACGCCCGGTGCGCAGCTGGCGGCCTTTTCCATCAGCGCGGCGGTGCAGCGCGCCGGCATCGACCCGGCCTTGATCGAAGACGTGGTGCTGGGCTGCGGCTATCCCGAAGGCACCACCGGCCGCAATATCGGCCGCCAGGCGGCCGTGCGCGCCGGCCTGCCCATCAGCGTGGGTGGCACCGTGGTCAACCGTTTCTGCGCCTCGGGCCTGCAGGCGATTGCCTTTGCGGCCGGCCGCATCATTGTCGATGGCGCACCGGCAATGGTGGCCGGCGGTGTCGAGAGCATCTCGCTGATCCGCTCGAGCAACACCAACCCCGCCGATGCCGACCCCTGGCTGCTGGAACACAAGCCCGATCTGTTCATGGCGATGATCGACACGGCCGATGTGGTGGCCAAGCGCTACGGCATCAGCCGCGAAGACCAGGATGCCTTCTCGCTGCAAAGCCAGCAGCGCACGGCAGCGGCCCAGGCGAATGGTATTTTCGACAACGAGATCGTGCCCTGCGCCACGCGCATGGCCGAGAAGAACAAGGAAACCGGGGAGGTCAGCTACAAGGATGTGACCGCCACCATGGACAACTGTAACCGCCCCTCGACCACGCTCGAAGGCCTGGCCAAGTTGGAGCCCGTCAAGGGCGCGGGCAACTTTGTCACCGCAGGCAATGCCTCGCAGCTGTCGGACGGCTCGGCCGCCTGCGTGCTGATGGAGGCCAAGGAAGCGGCCAAGCTGGGTCTGGCGCCGCTGGGCGCCTTCCGGGGCCTGGCGATTGCCGGTTGCGAGCCCGATGAGATGGGCATTGGCCCGGTGTTTGCTGTCCCCAAGCTGCTGGCGCGCCACGGCCTGACGGTGCAGGACATCGACCTCTGGGAGCTCAACGAGGCCTTTGCCTCGCAGGCGCTGTACTGCCAGCGCAAGCTGGGCATTCCGCTGGATCGCCTCAATGTCAACGGCGGCGCGATCTCCATCGGCCACCCTTTTGGCATGACCGGCGCGCGTTTGACCGGCCACATTCTGCTCGAAGGCCAGCGCCGCAAGGCCCGGGGCGAGAAAGTGAAGTGGGGCGTGGTGACCATGTGCGTGGGCGGCGGCATGGGTGCCGCTGGCCTCTTTGAGATTTTTTAAGGAACTGCGATGGATTTGCAATTCAGCCCCGAAGAAGAAGCGTTCCGCGCCGAGGTACGTGCGTTTCTGAAAGAGAGCCTGCCCCAGGAGTTGGCCGCCAAGGTCAAGGCCGGCCAGCGCCTGACGCGCTTTGACCAGGACAACTGGCATGCCATCCTGAACAAAAAGGGCTGGCTGGCCTACCACTGGCCCCAAGAGTTTGGTGGTACCGGCTGGTCTGCGGTGCAGAAGTTCATCTTTGACGACGAATGCGCAATGGCCGGTGGTCCGCGCCTGGTGCCCTTTGGTTTGTCCATGCTCGGCCCGGTGCTGATCAAGTACGGCAACGAGGCGCAAAAGTCCCACTGGTTGCCGCGCATCCTCAACGGCGATGACTGGTGGTGCCAGGGTTACTCCGAACCCGGCGCCGGCTCCGACCTGGCCTCGCTCAAGACCACGGCCGTGCGCAACGGTGACCACTACATCGTCAATGGCCAAAAGACCTGGACCACCCAGGGCCAGCACGCCAACATGATGTTCTGCCTGGTGCGCACCAACAAAGAGGTGAAGTCCCAGCAAGGCATCAGCTTTGTGCTGATCGACATGAACCAGCCGGGTGTGGAAGTGCGCCCCATCCGCACCCTGGATGGCGACAAGGAAGTCAACGAAGTCTTTCTGACGGACGTGAAGGTGCCGCTGGAAAACCTGGTGGGCGAGGAGAACAAGGGCTGGACCTATGCCAAGTACCTGCTGACTTATGAGCGCACCGGTATCGCAGGGGTAGGCTTTTCGATGGCCGGGCTGGAAAAGCTCAAGGTGATTGCCCAGCGCGTGCAGCGCAATGGCAAGCCGCTGATCGAAGACCCGCAGTTTGCCACCCGCATGGCCAAGGTCGAGATCGAGCTGCTGAACATGGCCACCACCAATCTGCGCGTGATCGCCTCGGTGGCGGACGGCGGTGTGCCCGGTGCCGAAAGCTCGATGCTCAAGATCAAGGGCACCGTCATCCGCCAGGAGCTGCTGTCGCTGATCCGCCGCGCGATGGGGCCGTATGCGCTGCCCTTTATCGAAGAGGCACAGTTTGCTGAGTACGCCGACGCGCCCGTGGGCCCGGCAGAGGCCGCCACAGCGGCCGCCGCCTATTTCAACTACCGCAAGCTGTCGATCTTTGGCGGCTCGAATGAAATCCAGCGCAACATCATCTCCAAGATGATCCTGGGCTTGTAAGGAGACATCGATGAACTTTCAACTGGATGAAGACCGCCGCATGCTGGCCGATGCGCTGGGCCGCTACCTGAGCGAGCAGTACAGCACCGACTACCGCAACAAGTCGGCCTATGGCGCCCAAGGCTTTAGTGCCGACACCTATGCCAAGCTGGCTGAGCTGGGTGCCATTGGCGCGCTGTTCAAGGAGTCCGATGGCGGCTTTGGCGGTGATGGCGTGGATATCAGCGTGGTGTTTGAGGCGCTGGGCACGCACCTGGTCGCAGAGCCCCTGCTGGGCGCACTGCTGGTGGGCCGCGCGCTGACCGAAGCGGGCAGCGACGCGCAAAAGGCCCAGCTCGAAGGCATCATCGGCGGCGAAACCATTGCCGCGCTGGCGCACGACGAGCCGGCCAACCACTACGAGTTGAACCGCGTGGCCACCACTGCCCAGCCCGAGGGCGATGGCTGGGTGATCAATGGCAGCAAGGCCGTCGTGCTGTTTGGCGACCAGGCGCAGCTGCTGCTGGTCTCCGCCCGCACGGCAGGCGCCGTGGGTGATGAGGCCGGCATCTCGCTGTTCCTGGTGCCGGGCAATGCTGCAGGCATCAGCAGCCGAGGCTATGGCCGCATCGATGGTGGCCATGCCGCTGAGCTGGTGTTGGCCAATGTGAAAGTTGGTGCCGACGCCTTGCTGGGCACGCTGGGCGAGGGCCATGCGCTGCTCGAACGCCTCTGCGGCTTTGGCCTGCTGGCGCTGGCGGCCGAAGCGCTGGGCGCGATGGATGTGGCCAAGAACCACACCCTGGAATACCTGCGCACGCGCAAGCAGTTCGGCGTGCCGATTGGCAGCTTTCAGGCGCTGCAGCACCGCATGGCCGATCTGTTGCTCGAAGCCGAGCAGGCGCGCTCGGCTGTCATCAACGCGGCAGCGGCCATCGACAACCCCGACTACCTGGAGCGCGAAAAAGCACTGTCGGCGGCCAAGTACAGCGTGGGCCAGATTGGCACCTTGATGGCCGAAGAGGCGATCCAGATGCATGGCGGCATTGGCGTGACCTGGGAGCTGCCACTGGCGCACTACGCCAAGCGCATCATCATGATTGACCACCAGCTGGGCGACATGGACCACCACCTGGCGCGCTACATGGCGCTGCAGGCGCAGGAACGCGCTGCGCAGAAGGCCGCCTGATGGCGACCGCCAGCAACGCAAACCCCGCGCTGCTGGCGCGCCGCGAAGGCGGCGTGCTGGTGCTGACCAACAACAACGAGGCGGCGCGCAATGCGCTGTCGCCCGACTTTTACCTGGGCCTGACCGCAGCGCTCAAAGGTGCTGCAACCGACCCCGCGGTGGGTGCCATTGTGCTCACCGGTGCGGGCGGGCATTTCTGCTCGGGTGGCGATCTGCGCCGCATTGCCACGCGCCGGGACCAGCCCGCTGAAAAGCGCCGCGAGCTGCTCGAAGGCCTGCATGACCTGGTGCGTGCGCTGCGCGACTGCCCCAAGCCGGTGGTGGCCGCAGTCGAGGGCGCAGCCGCAGGCGCGGGCCTGTCGCTGGCGCTGGCCTGCGACATGTTGGTGGCCGCGCGCAATGCCGCGTTTTCGGTGGCCTATGTGAAGGTGGGACTATCGCCTGATGGCGGAGCGACCGCGTTTTTGGCCGAGCACCTGTCGCGCCAGCTGCTGACTGAGCTGTGCCTGAGCGGCGACCGGGTGAGCGGCGAGCGCATGCAGCAGTTGGGCCTGGTCAACCGCCTGGCTGAGCCGGGCGATGCGCTGGCACAGGCGGTGGCGCTGGCCGCGCAGCTGGCCGATGGCCCGTTGCAGGCGATGGCCAGCATCAAGTCGCTGTGCCGCGCCGCCTACGACCACACGCTCGAAGAGCAGCTGGACATGGAGGCCGAGTTGATGGTGCAGGCACAGGGCACGCCCGAGTCGGCAGAAGGCATTGCGGCATTTTTGGAAAAGCGCCCCGCCAACTACCTGCAGCTGCGCCGCTGAGATGGATTGAAAAAAGTGACGCCGGGCTGGCCCGCTTTGCGGCACGCCCGGTGATCCGAGGAGACATGTATGCATCAGGAAGAAAAAGCCGGGGCCTTGCCACTGGCGGGTGTCAAGGTTCTGGATCTGTCCCGCGTGTTCGCTGGCCCGCTGTGCGGCCAGGTGCTGGGCGATCTGGGGGCCGAGGTCATCAAGGTGGAGCACCCCCAGCGCGGTGATGACACCCGCGACTGGGGCCTGCGCATTGGCAAGACCGAGACCACTTACTACAACAGCATGAACCGCAACAAGCGGTCCATCACCGTCGATCTGCAAAAGCCCGAAGGGCTGGCGCTGATTCTGGCGCTGCTGCCGCAGTTCGATGTGGTGATCCACAACTTCAAGCATGGCGGCGCTGACAAGCTGGGCCTGGGTTACGAGGCCCTCAAGGCCTTGAAGCAGGACATCATCTACTGCAGCGTGACGGGTTATGCCACCGACACCGAGGAAGCAGCCCGCCCGGGTTACGACATTCTGGTGCAAGGCGAGGCCGGCTTGATGGCGATGAACGGCGAGGCCTCGCAGCCGCCGCTGAAGTTTGGCGTGGCCGTCGTGGACTTGATGACCGGCATGAGCGCCGCCCAGGCCGTGCTGGCTGCGCTGTTTGCCCGCGAGCGCACTGGCCAGGGCCGCAAGATCGACATGGCGCTGTTTGACAACGGCATCAGCATCACCGGCTACTACGGCTTGGATGCGCTGTTCATGGGCAAGGACCCGGAGCGCTTTGGCAATGCCCATCCCTCCATCGTGCCCTATGGCATGTTCGAGGCGGCCGATGGCCCGCTGATCATCGCGGTGGGTAATAACTCGCAGTTCGAGCGCTTCTGCCGCGATGTGATCGACCGCCCCGACCTGGCCGACAACCCCAAGTACGCGACCAATGTGGAGCGTGCCAAGGACCGCAAGCTGTTGCTGCCTTTGATGATCGAGACGATTCGCAGTTTTCCGCGCGCAGTCCTGATCGAGCGCCTGACGGCCTGCGGCGTGCCCTGCGGCGAAGTGCTAGGCCTGCACGAGGCGCTGACCTCCGAGCGGGTGCAGCAAGCCGGCCTGGTGCAGAACATGCCCCACCCGGTGGCCGGCCACACCGCTGTGCTGGCGCCGCCCATCCGCATGGATGGCGAACGCCTGCCGATCCGCCGCGCACCACCCACACTGGGTGAAGGTACACGCGAAGTGCTGCAAAATCTGCTGCGTTTGAGTGATTCGCAATTGCAAGCACTCCAGGCGCAAGGCGTGCTGACCTTGCCCGATTGATACCGAGGCCCGCAGCTGGCGCACGACGCCGCAGCGGGCCCAGAGTTTATTGTTAGAAAGCTGAGACTATGAAAGTACTGGTACCCGTCAAACGCGTGGTGGACTACAACGTCAAGGTGCGCGTCAAGAGCGATGGCTCGGGAGTGGACATTGCCAACGTGAAGATGTCGATGAACCCCTTCGACGAGATCGCGGTGGAAGAGGCCGTGCGTTTGAAGGAAAAGGGCATCGTCACCGAGATCATCGCCGTGAGCTGCGGCGTGACCCAGTGCCAGGAAACCCTGCGCACCGCCATGGCCATTGGCGCCGACCGCGCCATCCTGGTCGAAACCGCCGAAGAGCTGCAGCCCCTGGCCGTGGCCAAGCTCTTGAAGGCCCTGGTCGACAAAGAGCAACCGGGCCTCGTGATCTGCGGCAAGCAAGCCATTGACGACGACGCCAACCAGACCGGCCAGATGCTGGCCGCGCTCGCCGACCTGCCCCAGGCCACCTTCGCCTCCAAGGTCGAAGTCGCTGGCGACAAAGTCAGCGTCACGCGCGAAGTGGACGGTGGTCTGGAGACCCTGCAGCTGTCGATGCCCGCCGTCATCACCACCGACCTGCGTCTGAACGAGCCACGCTACGTCACCTTGCCCAACATCATGAAGGCCAAGAAAAAGCAGCTCGACACGTTGAAGCCAGAAGAGCTGGGCGTGGACGTGAGCCCGCGCCTGAAGACCTTGAAAGTGCAAGAGCCCGCCAAGCGCGGCGCAGGCGTGAAGGTGCCCGATGTGGCCACCTTGATCGACAAGCTCAAGAACGAAGCCAAAGTCATCTGACCTTGACCCCCCTGAGTCGCCTGCGGCGCCTTCCCCCCAGGGGGACGACGACCTCGCTGCGGGGGCGGCCCTTGCTAGTCGTCCCGCCGCACGGGGGCGCCAGTTTTGAAGGCCGCGAACGACACCTGACACTTTGAATTGAAAGACGATAGACATGACCGCTCTCGTTATTGCAGAACACGACAACCAAAGCATCAAGACCGCCACGCTCAACACCGTCACCGCAGCCCTGGCTTGCGGTGGTGATGTGCACGTGCTGGTGGCCGGCGTTGGTGCCGCAGCCGCAGCGCAAGCCGCAGCCCAGATCGCCGGCGTTGCCAAAGTCATCCTCGCCGAAGGCCCCTCACTCAAAGATGGCCTGGCCGAGAACCTGGCCGCGCAAGTGCTGGCCATTGCCGGCAACTACAGCCACATCCTGGCGCCAGCTACCGCATCCGGCAAAAACGTGGCCCCGCGCGTAGCAGCCAAGCTCGATGTCGCCCAGATCAGCGACATCACCAAGGTGGTCAGCGCCGACACCTTCGAGCGCCCCATCTACGCGGGCAACGCCATTGCCACCGTGCAATCGATCGACGCCACCAAGGTCATCACCGTGCGCGGCACCGGCTTTGATGCCGCTGCTACCACCGGTGGCTCGGCCGCCGTCGACAGCATCGCCGCCGCCGCAGACAGCGGCAAAAGCAGCTTTGTGGGCCGCGAAGTGACCAAGAACGACCGCCCCGAGCTGACGGCCGCCAAGATCATCGTCTCCGGTGGCCGGGCGCTGGGCAGCGCCGAGAAGTTCAACGAAGTGATGACCCCGCTGGCCGACAAGCTGGGCGCCGCCATTGGCGCGAGCCGCGCTGCGGTGGACGCGGGCTACGCGCCCAACGACCTGCAAGTGGGCCAGACCGGCAAGATCGTCGCGCCCCAGCTGTATGTGGCAGCGGGCATCTCGGGCGCCATCCAGCATTTGGCGGGTATGAAGGACTCCAAGGTGATCGTGGCGATCAACAAGGACGAAGAAGCGCCGATCTTCAGCGTGGCCGACTATGGCCTGGTGGCGGATCTGTTTGAGGCCGTGCCTGAGATGGCCAGCAAGCTCTGAGCGTCTCCGCTCCTTGCACCCAACGCGGCCCCGGCCGCGTTTTTTTATGCCTGAACGGTGTGGCTGCTTTGCTGGTGATGGCAAGCGCCAGCAGGGATAGGTATTTCTACCAGTGTCTAACGGGGGCGACGTTGGCGTTGGCGGATTATTGTGTTTCTCGCATTAATCATGCAAAAAGCAGTGTTATCCACTGAATTTATACCTAGTAAATTCCCTAGGTGGCGGCGGCGGTCTCGCTTGCATTCATGCGTTTTGCGCATGGGTGACTAGGGAAAGCGCTAGCGCGACAATCCCCGAAAAGTACAGAGGGCGTCTATAGAATTGTTTCGATCCGCATAAAACTGTTATCGCGGTTAGAGGCGGCTGCATTTCGGGAGACCCCCGTTTCATGCAGTTTTTGCCGTGGTGGTTCAACTGCTGAAGGGTTGGTTTTATGGATATTTTGCTGCAGCAGATCATTAATGGTCTGGTATTGGGCAGCATGTACGCTTTGATAGCCTTGGGCTACACCATGGTGTACGGCATTATTCAATTGATTAACTTTGCCCATGGCGAAGTGCTGATGATCGGGGTGCTGACAAGTTGGAGCATCATCGGTGCGATGCAGGAGGCGATGCCCAATACGCCGGGCTGGATCATTTTGCTGATCGCGACGCTGATCGCCTGCGTGGTGGCAGCGGTGCTCAATTTCACGATCGAGAAGCTGGCCTACCGGCCCTTGCGCAACAGCCCGCGCTTGGCGCCGCTGATCACCGCGATTGGCATGTCGATCTTGCTGCAGACCTTGGCGATGATCATCTGGAAGCCCAACTACAAGCCTTATCCGACCCTGCTGCCGATGGAGCCCTTTGATGTGGCCGGCGCGGTGATCACGCCGACCCAGATTTTGGTGCTGGGCGTGACGGCGGTGGTGCTGGCGGTATTGATGTACCTGGTGAACTACACGCGACTGGGCCGCGCGATGCGGGCCACGGCAGAGAACCCCCGCGTGGCGGCGCTGATGGGCATCAAGCCCGACATGGTGATCTCGGCCACCTTTGTGATCGGCGCGGTGCTGGCGGCGATTGCCGGTGTGCTCTGGGCCTCGAACTACGGCACGGCGCAGCACACCATGGGCTTTTTGCCGGGGCTCAAAGCCTTTATTGCGGCGGTGTTTGGCGGCATCGGCAACCTGGCCGGCGCGGTGGTGGGGGCGATGATTCTGGGCCTGGTGGAAGCCATTGGCGCGGGCTACATCGGCGAGCTCACGGGTGGCGTGCTGGGCAGCCAGTATGTCGATATCTTCTCGTTCATTGTGCTGATCATCGTGCTGACCCTGCGTCCCTCGGGCTTGCTGGGCGAGCGGGTGGCCGACCGGGCTTAAGGGAGAACAGCATGAAGAACAACAAAGCACAATGGATTGTGGGCGCGATTGCGCTGCTGGTGCTGCCGCTGATCCTGCAGTCCTTTGGCAATGCCTGGGTGCGCATTGCCGACCTGGCACTGCTGTATGTGTTGCTGGCCCTGGGCCTGAACATCGTCGTGGGCTTTGCCGGCCTGCTGGACCTGGGCTATGTGGCCTTCTATGCCGTGGGCGCCTACATGCTGGGCCTGATGGCCTCGCCCCACCTGGCTGAGACCTTTGAGGGCTTCAAGGCCCTGTTCCCCAATGGCCTGCACACCTCCATCTGGCTGGTGATACCGCTGGCCGCCTTGCTCGCCGCGATCGCGGGGATGATCTTAGGCTTTCCGGTGCTCAAGCTGCGGGGCGACTACCTGGCGATTGTGACCCTGGGCTTTGGCGAGATCATCCGCATCTTCATGCTGAACCTGGACCAGCCGGTCAACATCACCAATGGGCCCAAGGGCCTGGGCCAGATCGACTCGATCAAGATCTTTGGCTTTGACTTTGGCAAACCGCTGGAGATTGCCGGCCATACTATTTCGTCGGTGACCTTGTACTACTACCTGTTCCTGGTGCTGGTGGTGGCCAGTGTCGTGATCTGCTACCGCCTGCAGGATTCGCGCATCGGCCGCGCCTGGATGGCCATCCGCGAAGATGAGATTGCTGCCAAGGCCATGGGCATCAACACCCGCAACCTCAAGCTGATGGCCTTTGGCATGGGCGCCACGTTTGGCGGCGTGTCCGGCGCGATGTTTGCGGGCTTCCAGGGCTTTGTCTCGCCCGAATCGTTCAGCCTGATGGAGTCGATCATGATCGTCGCCATGGTGGTGCTGGGCGGGCTGGGCCATATACCGGGTGTGATTCTGGGTGCCGTGCTGCTGTCGGCCCTGCCCGAGGTGCTGCGCTATGTGGCCGGGCCACTGCAGGAGTTGACCGATGGCCGCCTGGATGCCTCCATCCTGCGCCAGCTGTTGATTGCGGTGGCGATGATTGTGGTGATGCTGCTGCGCCCACGCGGCCTGTGGCCGGCACCCGAGCATGGCAAGAGTGCCATTCAGAAAGACTGAGCAGGAGAGATGAGCATGACGAATACACAGGCTCCTGCACTGAAAGTGGCAGGTATTTCCAAACGCTTCGGGGGCTTGCAGGCCCTGTCGGATGTGGGGCTGACCATTGAGCGCGGCCAGGTCTATGGCCTGATTGGCCCCAATGGTGCGGGCAAGACCACGTTCTTCAATGTGATTACCGGTCTGTACACACCCGACAGCGGCAGCTTTGAGCTGGCCGGCCAGGCCTACGAGCCCAAGGCCGTGCACCTGGTGGCCAAGGCGGGCATTGCCCGTACCTTCCAGAACATTCGGCTGTTCTCCGAGATGACGGCACTGGAGAACGTGATGGTGGGCCGGCATGTGCGCAGCCATTCGGGTCTGCTGGGGGCGATCTTTCGCACACCGGGCTTCAAGGCCGAGGAGCGGGCCATCACCGAGCGGGCGCGTGAGCTGCTGGCCTATGTGGGCATTGAGCGCTATGCCGACTACAAGGCGCGCACCTTGTCCTATGGCGACCAGCGCCGCCTGGAGATTGCCCGCGCGCTGGCCACCGACCCCAAGCTGATTGCGCTCGACGAGCCGGCCGCCGGCATGAATGCGACCGAGAAGGTGCAGCTGCGTGAGCTGATTGACCGCATACGCAATGACAACCGCACCATCTTGCTGATTGAGCATGATGTGAAGCTGGTGATGGGCCTGTGCGACCGGGTGACGGTGCTCGACTACGGCAAGCGGCTGGCTGAGGGCTCGCCCGCCGAGGTGCAGAAAGACGAAAAAGTGATTGAGGCCTATCTGGGCACCGGAGGACACTGAGCATGGTTGACAAGACATCCAACCCCGTACTGCTGAAGGTACGCGGGCTGAAAGTGGCCTATGGCGGCATTCAGGCAGTCAAGGGCGTCGATTTTGAGGTGCATGAGAGCGAGCTGGTTTCGTTGATTGGCTCGAACGGTGCAGGCAAGACCACGACCATGAAGGCAGTGACGGCCACCCAGGCCATCAATGACGGGCAGATCGAGTTTTTGGGCGAGAACCTCAAGGGCCGGGGCGCCTGGGACCTGGTGGCCAAGGGCCTGGTGATGGTGCCCGAGGGCCGGGGTGTGTTCACGCGCCAGACCATTACCGACAACCTGATGCTGGGCGCCTACCTGCGCAAGGACAAGGCGGGCATCCTGGCCGACATCGAGAAGATGTTCAGCATCTTTCCGCGCCTGCGTGAGCGCAAGGACCAGCTGGCCGGCACCATGTCCGGCGGCGAGCAGCAGATGCTGGCCATGGCGCGCGCGCTGATGGCGCAGCCCAAGGTGCTGCTGCTCGACGAGCCGTCGATGGGCCTGTCGCCCATCATGGTGGACAAGATCTTCGAGGTGGTGCGCGATGTCTATGCGATGGGCGTGACCATCGTGCTGGTCGAGCAGAACGCCAGCCGCGCGCTGGCGATTGCCGACCGGGGCTATGTGATGGAGTCCGGCATTATCACCATGACCGGCCCGGGCCAGCAGCTGCTGGCCGACCCCAAGGTGCGTGCCGCCTACCTGGGCGAGTAGCGGCCGCGCGCATTCCGCCCCAAGCACTGCCTGGCAGTGCTTTTTTTATGGCTGTCTTTGGGGGTCAGCGCTTCCAAGCGATCGCACAGCAAAAGCCGCACTGAATGCGATGGCGGCAAGAAAATGCTTGCGCGCTTTTGGAGACAGGCCCAGCGGTGCCTCTCTCCCTCTGTAGCGGCTGCGGCGGACAGGGTGGCGGCTGCGCTGTTTTAGGCGCGGCGGCCTCAAATGCGACAAAGAAATGACAATTGCATTTAAAATTGGTGAATTTTGCAGTGCAGCAATGCGCCGTGAATGACAGATTTTGCGCACGGCAAACCGCTGACACCGCTGGCAATTCAAGGAGTTGCAGGGTGGCGATGGGGCCTGTTGGCCCAGCAGGGATACGCCCGTATCCGGCCGGGTGTGCGCAGGTTTTTTCCCTTTTTTGCATTGAAACCGAATAGGTGCCCCCATGCTCTTTGGCAAACTCTTGCCGCGCGAAGGTAATTTCTTCGAATTGTTCAACCAGCACGCCGACCGCATCGTTGAAGCGGCCCATGCGTTCTCCCAGCTGGTGGCCAATTACAACGATCCCCATCTGCGTGAGAAATACAACCAGGATGTCGACAACGCAGAGCGCGCAGCCGACCGGGTGACCCATGAGGTCAACCGCACCCTGCACAAGACCTTCATCACCCCCATCGACCGTGAGCAGATCCACTCGCTGATCAACACCATGGACGATGTGGCCGACCTGATCCAGGACTCGGCCGAGACCATGGCGCTCTATGACGTGCGCCATATGACTGAAGAAATCACCCGCCTGACGGACCTGAGCGTCAAGTGCTGCGAGCGCGTGCGCGATGCCGTCAAGATGCTCGACCGCATTGCCGATCCTGCGACCACCGAGGCCGCCATCAAGACCTGCGAAGAGATCGACCGCCTGGAGAGCGATGCCGACCGCGTGATGCGCGCGGCGATGAGCAAGCTGTTCCGCGAAGAGCCCGATGTGCGCGAGGTGATCAAGCTCAAGGCCATCTACGAGCTGCTCGAGACCATTACCGACAAGTGCGAAGATGTGGCCAACCACATCGAAGGCATCATCCTGGAAAACTCCTGATCCGTTGCAGCAAGCAGGAGACTGAACTTCCATGGAACCGATGCAAACAGCCCTGTGGGTGATTGTCGTGCTGGTGGCGCTGGCCATCTTGTTCGACTTCATGAACGGGTTTCATGACGCGGCCAACTCGATTGCGACCGTTGTCTCGACCGGCGTGCTCAAGCCCACCCAAGCGGTGGTGTTTGCGGCATTTTTCAACTTTGTGGCGATCTTTGTCTTCCACCTCAGCGTGGCAGCGACGATCGGCAAAGGCATTGTCCAACCGGGCATTGTCGATACGCATGTGATCTTTGGCGCGCTGGTGGGCGCCATCGTCTGGAACCTGATCACCTGGTACTACGGCATTCCGTCCAGCTCCTCGCATGCGCTGATTGGCGGCATCGTGGGCGCGGTGATTGCCAAGGCCGGTGCGGGTTCGCTGATCGCCAGCGGCATCTGGAAGACCATCGCCTTCATCTTCGTGTCACCCGTGCTCGGCTTTTTGCTGGGCTCGATCATGATGGTGGCGGTGGCCTGGCTGTTCCGCCGAACCACGCCGGGGCGGGTCGACAAGTGGTTCCGCCGCTTGCAGCTGGTGTCTGCCGGTGCCTACAGCCTGGGCCACGGTGGCAATGATGCGCAAAAGACCATCGGCATCATCTGGCTGCTGCTGCTGTCCACCGGCTATGTCTCGGCCAGCGATGCCAGCCCGCCTACCTGGGTCATTGTCTCGTGCTACGCAGCCATTGGCCTGGGCACTATGTTTGGTGGCTGGCGCATCGTCAAGACCATGGGCCAGAAGATCACCAAGCTCAAGCCGGTGGGCGGCTTCTGCGCCGAAACCGGTGGCGCGATGACCCTGTTCATCGCCACCGCCCTGGGCGTGCCGGTCTCCACCACCCACACCATCACCGGCGCCATCGTAGGCGTGGGCTCCACCCAGCGCATGAGCGCGGTGCGCTGGGGGGTGGCGGGCAATATCGTCTGGGCCTGGGTGCTGACCATTCCGGCCAGCGCCTTTGTGGCAGCCTTTGCCTACTGGGTCAGCTTGCAGATCTATTGATGTTAGCAAATCGATAGCCAAAAGGCGGCTGGCGGATATGATCTGCCAGCCGCTTTTTTTTGGACCGACATGAGCGATTCACCGCTGACCCCCTCGTTTTTCCCGCTGCATCCACTCGCCTGGGTGGCTGCTGTGCTGGCGGTGCTTTTGCTGGTGGCGCTGGCCTTGGCCTGGTTGCTGGCAGGTTGGCTGGCGCAGCCCTTCCGCCAGCCCATCGGTGCAGCGCCCGCAGAGCTGGGCGCGGTGGCGGTAGAGATCGCATCGGCACCCGGCGTGGTGCGGGGCTGGTATGCCCCCGGCGAGCCCGGCCAGGGTGCCGTGCTGCTGCTGCACGGCGTGCGTGCCGACCGGCGCGCGATGTTGCCCCGGGCGCTGGCCCTGCACGGTCGGGGCTATGGCGTGCTGCTGATTGATTTGCCCGCGCACGGTGAGAGCGATGGCGAGATGCTGTCCTTCGGCCCCCGCGAAGGGCTGGGCATCGCCCAGGCACTGGGCTGGCTGCAGGCGCAGCAGCCGACCGAAAAAGTGGCGGTGATTGGTGTATCGCTGGGTGGTGCCAGCCTGCTGATGGCCGAGCTGCCGCAGTCGCCCGATGCCGTGGTGCTGGAGGGCGTGTTCCCCACCATGCAAGCCGCAGTGGACAACCGGGTGCGCGCGCTGCTGGGCCCGCTGGCACCGTTGGCGCGCATGGCCACACCGCTGTTGCTGTGGCAGATGCCGCTGCGGCTGGGCATTGATCCCGAGCGCTTGCGGCCTATCGCGCGTTTGAAAGGCATGGGCATGCCTTTGCTGGTGGCCGGTGGCAGCGAAGACCGCTTCACCCCCGAGGCCGAGACCCGGCAGATGGCCGAGGCTGCGACAGATGCGCCCCACCAGCTATGGCTGGTGCCGGGCGCCGCCCATGTGGATCTGTACCAGTTTGCGCAAGCGGCTTATGAGACGCAGGTGTTTGGGTTCCTCCGCCAGCACCTGCAAGCGCGCTGAGCGGCTGCCATCACCAGCCCAGACTTGTCGCTATTGCGAAATCTTGCGCGCCTCTTCAATCTGGTACTGGAAATAGTGCTCAAAGCTATAGGCCAGGCTGGCCATCAGGATGGTGGTGCCGATCAGCAGCGATGCCACAATGCCGAAGATCGTCATCCACTGGGTGCGGCCGGGCAGGGCGTCCGGAGCCAGCTGGGGGTTGTGGCGTGCGTTCCATTTCTCGGGTGCCATCAGGCCGTAGATGATGGCCACCAGCGCGCAGGCGGCAATGGTAAAACCCAGCAGCGGCACCAGCAACCAGCTGACGGGGTCATCAATGCCATTGCTGGCAATGCGCTCCATGCCATAAAGGCCCAGCGCCGTGGGAATGGGCAGCATCCAGCCCAGCATGTCGCCCAGGCCATGCAGGTAGAAGCGGTGCAGGCCCAGCGGGCCGCCCAGAAAGGCCAGCCAGGTGGCGAGGGTCTTGTTCTTGGTGCGGCGCATGGTGCGGGTCATGGGGTGGGAGCGGTAGCGTCGCCATCGCCCAGGGTTTTTTCCATCATCACAATGTCCAGCCAGCGGCCAAATTTCCAGCCCACCGAGCGCATGGTGCCCACGGGCGTAAAGCCCGCAGCCGTATGCACGCCGACCGAGCCAGCGTTGCTGGAATCGCCAATGACGGCAATGAGTTTGCGCACGCCTGCAGCCTCGCAATGCGCGATCAAGGCGTTCATCAACAGCCGCCCCAGCCCCCGGCCGTGTTGGCCGTCGGCCACATAGATGGAGTCTTCTGCCGAGAAGCGGTACGCGGGCCGGGCCTTGAACCAGTTGGCATAGGCATAGCCGATCACCTGGCCATCTGCATCTTCTGCCACCAGGTAGGGCAATTGGCGCGACAGCACCTCTTCACGCCGGCGTGCCATTTCGTCTTCGCTGGGGGCATCGGTCTCGAAGCTGCCCGTTCCATGGCGTACGTGGTGGGCGTAAATGCGGGTGATGGCGGGGATGTCTTCGGGGCTGCTAAAACGAACACTTGGCATGGTCTGAAGAAGTTTGTATAATGGTCGGCTTTACTGCGTGTCGCTGGCCGGGTGGCTAGTTGCGTGTCTCAAACGTGGTAAGAAAACTAACCACCCGAAGGAATATTATGGTCGTAATTCGCCTGTCCCGCGGCGGCTCCAAGGCCCGTCCGTTCTACAACATCGTCGTTGCTGACAAGCGCGTGCGCCGCGATGGCTCGTTCATCGAGCGTCTGGGCTTCTACAACCCGTTGGCCAAGGACGGTGTTGAAGGTCTGCGCATTGCACTGGACCGCGTGGCTTACTGGAAGAGCGTGGGTGCCCAGGCTTCCACCACCGTGGACCGTCTGGCTAAGCAAGCTGCTGCTAAGGCTGCTGCTTAATTTGCCTCTCTCATCACCGATGGTGCCTAGGTACCATTGGTGCATGCGGGCCGCTGTTGCGATAAGCACTGCGGCCCGTTTTTTATTGCCCTGTTGAACTGCCATGCCCGCTACCGAGTTGTTGTTAAGCCCCGCCACCTTGCCCGATGACGCCATTGAAGTGGCGCGCATTGCCGATGCCTGGGGCGTCAAGGGCTGGTTCAAGGTGGTGGCACTGAGCCCTGATCCGCAGGCCCTGCTCAAGTCCAAAATCTGGTTTATCCAGCCGCCTGAGAAGGGTGGCCGCCATTTCCAGGGCGTTGCCCAACTAGAGATGCGCCAGTCGCGCTTCCATGGCGATGGCATCGTCGGCTGGGCCCAGGGCGTGGATGACCGCGACCAGGCTGAAAAGCTCAGAGGCGCACGGGTGTTCATCTCGCGTGCCGATTTTCCCAAGACCGAGGATGGCGAATACTACTGGGTGGACCTGCTGGGTCTGGCCGTGGTCAACCGCGAAGGCGTGGCGCTGGGTACCGTCCATGATCTGATGGCCTCCGGTCCGCAGACGGTGCTGGTGCTGACCTATGAAGAAGACGGCAAGGCGCAGGAGCGCCTGATTCCTTTTGTCGACGCCTTTGTCGACGAGGTATCGCTGCCCAACAAACGCATCACGGTCGACTGGCAGCCGGACTATTGATCGTGCCGGGCCAGCCCGTGGCTTCGGGGGAGAATTTCTATGCGCTTTGACATCATCACTTTGTTCCCCGAGCTGTTCACTCCCTTTGTGGAAGTGGGTGTTACCCGCCGCGCCTATAGCAGCGGCCAGGTCGCCGTGCAGTGCTGGAACCCGCGCGATTACGCCCCCGGCAACTACCGCCGGGTGGACGACCGCCCCTTTGGCGGCGGCCCGGGCATGGTGATGATGGCCCAGCCGCTGGCAGATTGCCTGGCCGCTATCCGCGCCGAACGTGCCGAGGCGCAGCCCGCGCCGCTGGTGCTGTTCTCGCCCATTGGCGAGCGCATTGACCATGCCCAGGTGCAGGGCTGGTCCGATTCGCAGGGCGCCATCTTGCTCTGCGGCCGCTATGAGGGCGTGGACCAGCGCTTTATTGACCGCCATGTGGATGTGCAGTTGAGTCTGGGCGATTTTGTGCTCTCGGGCGGTGAGATTGCGGCAATGGCTTTGCTCGATGCCGTGGCCCGGCTGCAGCCGGGGGTGCTGCATGACGAGGGCAGCCACCAGTTCGACAGCTTCAACCCCGCCCTTGACGGTTTGCTCGACTGCCCGCACTACACCCGGCCCGAAGTGTGGGAAGGCGAGACGGTGCCCGCCGCGCTGCTGTCGGGCCACCACGCCAATATTGAGCGCTGGCGCCGTGAGCAAAGCCTGCGCAACACGGCGATGAACCGCCCCGAGTTGCTGGAGCTGGCCCGGGGCCGCAAGCAGCTCAGCCGCAAGGATGAGCAGCTGCTGGCCAGCGCCGATTTGGTAAATTTGGCAAAACCGCTATAATTGCCGGTTTTACGATCCTCTACACGGCCGCTTTTTTCAATGGTGAGAGAAGCAATACGCCGCAAATGCCCAGCACACCGTGCTTGGCGCGGCTGCCAAATTCATGGCGCGCGTACGATCGTTGGATGAAACCATGAACCTGATCCAGATTCTCGAGCAAGAAGAAATTGCTCGCCTGAACAAGACCATTCCTGAATTTGCCCCTGGCGACACCGTGATCGTAAGCGTGAACGTGGTCGAAGGTACGCGCAAGCGCGTGCAGGCTTATGAAGGCGTGGTGATTGCCAAGCGCAATCGCGGTCTGAACAGCGGCTTCACCGTGCGCAAGATCTCCAGCGGCGAAGGCGTGGAACGTACGTTCCAAACCTACAGCCCTATGATCGCCGGTATCGAAGTCAAGCGCCGCGGCGATGTGCGCCGTGCCAAGCTGTACTACCTGCGTGAACGCAGCGGCAAGTCGGCTCGTATCAAGGAAAAGCTGCCAGCACGCAAGGCAGCACCTGTGGCAGCTGCGTAATAGCGCTGCACCAGAGCCCAGTGCTGAAAGCCGCTACAGTGCAAGCTGTGGCGGCTTTTTTTACATGGGTCACCGCGTGCTGTCTATGCATAAACATTCCTCTCCCCCGCATCCCTCAGCCCCCGCGATTGCGCCCCGGCTGCGCGCCGCCATTACCGACCCGCGCCGTGCGCTGGTGGTGCAGGTCGATTCGGCCCTGCCTGCGGTGGCACCCAGCCATTTGCGGGCCGATTACCTGCGCCAGGCCTTTGTGGCACACCCGCAAGGCGGCGAGCCCGAGATATTTCGCGAGCGCATGTGGACGGACCGCCCGCCTGCGAAGGCTGCCGTGCTGGTGGCCCTGGTGCAGCGCCAGGAGATGCATGTGCTGCTGACGCAGCGCAGCGCTGGCCTGTCCAACCACTCGGGGCAGATTGCCTTTCCCGGTGGTCGCCAGGACCCGGAAGACCGCGATGTCAACGACACCGCATTGCGCGAGGCCTGGGAGGAGGTGGGGCTGGCGCGCGAACGGGTAGAGGTGATTGGCCGCCTGCCCGAGTACGCGACCGGCTCGGGCTTTGAGGTGACGCCCATCGTCGGGCTGGTGCAGCCGCCCTTCAGCCTGCAGGCCAACCCCGGCGAGGTGGACGAGGTTTTCGAGGTGCCGCTGTCGTTCTTGATGAACCCGGCGCACCACCGCTGGCAGCAGCTGGACACGCCCGAGATCAGTCGGCGTTGGCTGTCGATGCCCTATGACGACCCAGAATCGGGCCAGCACCGCTTCATCTGGGGGGCTACGGCCAGCATGCTGCGCAATCTGTACCGGTTTTTGGCTTTTCCAC
Source organism: Comamonas sp. BIGb0152 (assembly GCF_024809975.1). Lineage (GTDB taxonomy): Bacteria > Pseudomonadota > Gammaproteobacteria > Burkholderiales > Burkholderiaceae_C > Comamonas. The sequence continues at coordinate 357,974 of NZ_JANUDY010000001.1, read as the reverse complement.
CCGCTTCCTAGTTTGTAACGGCTTGTGTGTTACACCACAGCCGGTATGATCACCGTCCATGAGTTTTTTCGCTACGCTGATGGCCTTGCTGCTGGAGCAGGCCAAATCCCTGTCTCGTGACAACCCGGTGTATGCCGGCGTGCGTGCCTGGGTGCAATGGCTTAGCCGCAACCTGGATGCCGGCGAGCAGCGCCATGGCTGGCTGGCCTGGAGTGTGGCCGTGCTGCTGCCCACCGCCTTGGCCATGGGCATGCATTGGCTGCTGGTGGCCCTGGTGGGCTGGCCCCTGGCCATGGCCTGGCATGTGCTGGTGCTTTATGTGACCCTGGGGTTCCGCCAGTTCAGCCACCATTTCACGCGGATTCGCCACGCGCTGGAATCGGGTGATGAGGACCAGGCCCGCCAGTACCTGGCCGATTGGCAGCAGGTCGATGCCGATGACCTGCCGCGCCGCGAGATTGTGCGCCATGTGATCGAGTACTCGGTGTTGGCCGCCCACCGCCATGTGTTTGGCGTGCTGGCCTGTTACTCCATCGGATCGGCGCTGGGCCTGGGCCCCGCCGGGGCGGTGTTTTTTCGCATGGCCGAATACGCCTCGCGCTTTGCACGCCCCTCTGCCCAGGCTGCCCCCCTGGTGCAAGGCGCTTTCGAGACCGTGGCCGCCAAGGCCTGGATGGTGGTGGACTGGCTGCCGTCCCGGCTGACGGCGCTGAGCTTTGCCGTCGTGGGTAACTTTGAAGAAGCCATTGATGGCTGGCGCTTTCAGACCCAGCATTTTCCCAATGACAACGATGGCGTGATCTTGGCTGCCACGGCCGGTGCCATTGACATCCGCCTGGGCGGTGTGGCCTTGCGTGCCCGCAGCGGTGATGCCGATGCCGCCGCGCCCTTGCAGATCCAAGGGGACGGCGCCACCACCCCGGGCCGTGACCCGGAAGTGGCCCACCTGCGCAGCGTGGTGGGCCTGGTGTGGCGCTCGGTAGTGGTCTGGATGCTGCTGCTGGCGCTGCTGACCCTGGCGCGATTGCTGGGCTGATGGCTGCGCTAGCCTGAGCGAGGCAGCGTTACCCTCTGGGCCAGGCAGCGCTTATTGCGTGTCAGGCCGTGCGCAGCGCAGCGGCTGGACTGCGGCGCTGGCCCATGGCTACCAGCACCAGGCCGATGGCCGACAGCGCTGCCGCTCCCCAGATGATCGATAGGAGCCCGGCACCGGCAATCAGGCTGCCGCCCACCCAGGCGCCCAGCGCATTGCCCAGGTTGAAGGCCGCAATATTGAGGCTGGAGGCCAAGGTGGCACCCTGGCTGCCCACGCCCTGCATCACCCGCATCTGCATGGGGGCCACGGTGGCAAAGGCGACGACACCCAGCACCGTGACATAGGCCATGGCCACCGTCGCCGAGATGCCAAAGGCCCAGCGACCTGCCAACAGCACCAGCACCAAGGCGCTCAGCGTGATCCACAGCGCGCGCACCACGCCCCGGTCGGCCAGCTTGCCGCCGGCAATATTGCCCACGGCCGAGCCGGCGCCAAACAGCAGCAGGCTCACGGCCACGCCGGTGTTGCCCATCTGGGTGATCTGCGAGAGCAGTGGCTCCACATAGGTGTAGAGCGCAAACACACCGCCAAAGCCAAACACCGTCATGCCCAGGCCCAGCCACAAGGGCGTGCTTGACAGGATGGACAGCTCGTCGCGCAAAGCGGCCGGCGCCGCCTGCTGCAGCTTGCTGGGCACAAACGCAGCCAAAATACCCAGCGCCACGACCCCGATCACCGCCACGGCGGCAAAGGCCATGCGCCAGCCAAAATGCTGGCCGATCCAGGTGCCGGCAGGCACGCCCAGCAAGGTCGCCAGGGTCAGGCCGGAGAACATCAGCGCAATGGCCGAGGCCTGCTTGTCCTTGGCGACCAGGCCGGTGGCCACCACGGCCCCGACGCCAAAGAAGGTGCCGTGGGTCAGCGAGGTGAGCATGCGTGCCAGCATCAGCCAGCCGTAGGTAGGGGCCAGGGCAGCGGCGATATTGCCTGCGATAAAGATCATCATCAGGCCCAGCAGCAGCCATTTGCGCGGCCAGCGGCGGGTGGCCAGCGTCAGCACGGGCGCACCAATCGCTACGCCAAAGGCATAGCCGGATATGAGGGTGCCGGCCGTGGGGATGCTGATGCCCAGGTCCTGGCTGACCTGGGTGAGCAGGCCCATGATGATGAATTCGGTGGTGCCGATGCCAAAGGCACCGGCGGCGAGCGCCAGCAATGAGACAGGCATGAGAGGATTCCTTGTATGTAGAGAGGCGAAGGCCGACGGCTTTCACCCAGGGACTGGATTGTGAAGGGCGGTCTGATTTTTGTGTAGATGGAACAACGGAAAGGTATTTGTTCCCATATGGAATAAATAAGCGCAGAATTTGCCATCACCATCTGTCGCTATGACGCCATTGACCATGCGCAACCCTGCTTTTCCCGCCAGCCCCACATTCGAGACCAACCGCTCCGGCGAGCTGGAGGTGTTTGTACAGGTCGCAGAGCACGGCAGTTTCTCGGCCGCAGCCCGCCATCTGGGTGTCTCACCCTCGGCCACCAGCAAGATCGTCGCGCGTATGGAGGCGCGGCTGGGCGCACAGCTGCTGCTGCGCAGTACGCGCCGGGTGCAGCTCACCCCCGAGGGCCGCCAGTTCTACGAGCGTGGCCAGCGGGTGCTGGCCGATCTGCAGGAGGCGGAGGCGGCCGCCTCGTTGCGCAGCGCGCCCAAGGGCGTCGTGCGCATCAACTCCAGTTCATCGACGGGCCAGGCGCTGCTGGTGCCCCTGGTTGCCCAGCTGATGCAGCAGTACCCTGGCCTGGTGCTGGATCTGAGCTTTACCGACGAGGTGGTGGACCTGATGGAGGCGCAGGCCGACATTGCGATCCGCTGGGGCAAGCTGCCCGCCTCGGACATGGTGGCGCGCCTCTTGGGCCATACCCGCCAGATCATCGTGGCCGCACCCGCGTATCTGGATGCCCATGGCGTGCCCACGCACCCCGACCTGCTGGCCGAGCATGTGCGCATCGGCTGGAACTACCAGCGCACGGTGCCGCACTGGCCGTTTCGGGTGGCGGGGCAAGAGGTGGGGGTGGGCATTGGGGAGCTGCTGCGCGTCAACGATGGCGATGTGATGCGCAACCTGGCGGTGGCGGGGGTAGGCCTGGCGCGGCTGTCGCTGTTCCATGCCTGGAACGATATTGCCGCAGGTCGGCTGCAGGTGGTGCTGGAGGCCTACAACACCGGCGTGCTGGAGCCCATCCATGCGGTCTACCTGGGCAAGCCCGAGCGCCTGCCCTCACGCACCCGGGCGGTGCTCGATTTTTTGAAGGCCCATGTCGATCTGGGCCATGCCGAAACCTTGCCCAAAGAGTGGTGCCGGGGCTAAGAACCTGTTCAAAGTCTCCTCGCGCCGCGACAGTGTCTTTGCGAGATGGGATGCGAGGGGGGCGCCTAGCCGCGCAACACCGCAGCAATAGCCCAGCTATTGCGAGGATTTGCAACGACGCAGACCGCCCCTAGTCGGGCACCCGCAAAGCCACTGTCCCTACGGGTTGGAGTGAAATCGGGCGATTTCTGCGCGCTGGCCCTTGCTTGCACCCCGGTGCAAGCTGCGGACCAGCCCTTCGAACTCATCCCGATTGCACTCCAACGCGGCTGCGTAGAGACTTTGAACAGGTTCTAAGGTCTGGTCAACCGGTTTAGTAAGCGCTCAGGTTCAGCTCGTCGAACAGCTCGCCGTAGATGCGGTAGCGGTTCTCGCTGATGGGCAACGCGGCATGGCCGTTTTTGACCGCCTCGATCACGCCGCAGCCGGGCTCATGCAAATGCGTGCAGTTGTAGAACTTGCAGGCCTTGGCATGGGCACCGATGTCGGGCATGCAGGCGGCCAGCTGGGTGGGCGCAATGTGGTACAGACCAAATTCCTGGAAGCCAGGCGAGTCGATCAGCGCCGTCTTGCGGACCTCGTCGATCCAATACAAGGTGGTGCTGGTCGTGGTGTGCTTGCCGGTGTTCAAGGCCTGGGATATCTCGTTGGTGGCCACATTGGCGCCCGGAATCAGCAGGTTGATCAAGGTGCTTTTGCCCACGCCAGAAGGGCCCAGCACCAAGGTGGTCTTGCCTTCGAGCAGGCCGTAGATGGCGTCGCGGTCTTCGTCGTCTGCATCGGCGAGGGTGCAGGGCAGCACAGTGTAGTGCGGCGGGTCTTCCACCTGGTCGCGCATGTTGCGGTAGGGCTCCAGCCTTTCCCAGGCGCGCAAAAAGGGTTCGCCCAGGTCCATCTTGTTGAGCGCAATGATGGGCGTGATATGGGCAGCTTCGGCCGCAATCAGCGCGCGGGCCAGCTGCACTTCACTGAACACCGGCTCGGCGGCAATCAGGATCAGCAACTGGTCCAGGTTGGCAGCAAAGGTCTTGGTGCGGATGTCATCTTGGCGGTAGAACACATTGCGCCGCTCCAGCACCTTCTCGATCGTGCCTTCGTCGCCCTGGCCCGCAGGGGGGGCCAGCCAGCGCACATGGTCGCCGACGACGGCCTGGCTTTTCTTGCCCCGAGGGTGGCAGATGCGGCGCACGCCGTCCGGCGTCTCCACAATGCAGTGGCGGCCGTAGCTGGCCACGACGAGGCCGGTCTGGGTCGCGCTGAGGTTGTTGTTGCCGGGGCGTCTTGCAGGTTTTGCCATGGAGGTCAGGCCAGCTGCAGCAGGGCTTCGATGCGGCGCGCGCATTCGAAATCGGTCAGCGACAGCCCATGCACATCATGGGTGTTGAAGCGCACCACGCAGCGGTTGTAGTGCACCGACAGGTCGGGGTGGTGGTCCTGGGTATGGGCCACCAAGGCCACGCCATTCACAAAGGCCATGGTCTCGTAGTAGTTGGCAAAGCGGAACGTCTTCTCGATGGCCACATCGGCGCCATCACCGCTCAGCACCCAGCCGCTCAGTGGGCTCAGCTGTGTCACCACCTCGGAGGCGGACAGCGCACGGCGGGCCTGGGTGGACCAGTCTTGTTTGGGCAGGTGGGTATCAGTCATGGGCCAATTGTTGCATGTGGCGAATACGCTCGACGGCCGGCGGGTGCGAATAGTAGTAGCGCACATAGACCGGATCGGGCGTCAGGGTCGAGGCATTGTCCTCGTAGAGTTTGAGCAGGGCCGATTGCAGATCGGCCGCCCGCGTTTGCTTGACGGCATAGGCATCGGCCTCGAACTCGTGCTTGCGCGACGAATGCGCCATCAGCGGCGAGACAAAGCTGCTGAACACCGGCACGGCCAGCATGAACAGCAGCAGGGCCAGCGCATCGTTGGGGCTGGAGCCGGGCACGCCGGGGATGTTGAAGTTGGGCGTCACGCCCAGACCGGTGTAGAACCAGGCCTGCTGCGACAGCCAGCCCAGCAGCGCAAAGCCCAGCAAGGTCAGGCCAAACAGGCCCAGCATGCGCTTGATGATGTGCTTGTGCTTGAAATGGCCCAGCTCATGGGCCAGCACGGCTTCGACCTCGTCGCCGCTCAGTTTTTGCAGCAGGGTATCGAAAAACACCACGCGCTTGCTGGCGCCAAAGCCGGTGAAATAGGCATTGGCATGCGCACTGCGGCGGCTGCCATCCATCACAAACAGGCCCTTGGCGGCAAAGCCGCAGCGCTGCATCAGCGCCTGCACGCGGGCTTTGAGGCTCTCGTCCTCCAGCGGCTGGAACTTGTTGAACAGCGGCGCGATAAAGGCCGGGTAGATAACCATCAGCAGCAGGTTGAAGCCCACCCAGAACGCCCAGGCCCAGAGCCACCACCATGGGCCGGCCGAGCCCATCAACCACAGGATGACCGCCAGAATCGGCAGGCCGATGAGTGCGCCCATGACAGTGCCTTTGAGCAAATCGCCCAGCCACAGGCCCAAGGTCATCTTGTTGAAGCCAAAACGCTGCTCCAGCACAAAGGTCTGGTAGTAGCTGCCGGGCAGATCGATGAGGCCGCTGATAAGCGCAAAGGCCGCCACCAGCGCGAGCTGCTGCCATATGCCGCCACCCAGGGCGCCCAGCAAGCTGGCATTGAGCAGGTCGAGTCCGCCCAACAAGGTCCAGCCCAGCAGGGCCACGCTGCCAATGGCCAGCTCCAGCAAACCAAAGCGGGTCTTGGCAATGGTGTAGTCGGCGGCCTTGTGGTGGGCGGCCAGGCTGATGCGGTCAGCAAACAGGGCAGGCACCGCATCACGGTGGGCTGCCACATGGCGCATCTGGCGGCTGGCCAGCCAGAGTTTGGTGAGCACGCTGGCAGCCAGCGCGACGGCAAAGATCAGGGTGAACAGCAGCGATAGAGTCACAAGTGGGGGTGTTGGTTGGCAAATACCGGACAGTGTAGGGCATAGGCGACAATCGCCCCCATGCAAAACAAGAACACCCTGGACACGGCGTTGACGCCAGCACCGACGCTGGCCAAGTCCGACCTGAACCTGGTCTGGCTGGACTGTGAAATGACCGGTTTGAACCCGCAAGAGCACCGCGTGATCGAGATCGCGCTGGTGGTCACCAATGCCGACTTGAGCCTGCGCGTTGAAGGCCCGGTGATTGCCATCCACCAAAGTGATGAAGAGCTGGCCAAGATGGATGCCTGGAACCGCAACACCCATGGCCGCAGCGGCCTGACCGAGCGCGTGAAGGCCTCGGCCACGGACGAGGCGGCCGCACAGGCCGAGGTGCTGGCTTTCCTCAAGCGCCATGTGCCCAAGGCCAAGGTGCCCATGTGCGGCAACAGCATTGGCCAGGACCGGCGCTTTCTGGCGCGCTACATGCCCGATCTGGAAGCCTATTTCCACTACCGCAATGTCGATGTCAGCACCCTCAAGGAGTTGGCGCGGCGCTGGCGCCCCGAGCTGATTGCCGGCTTCAAGAAGGCGCAAAAGCACACGGCGCTGGCCGATGTGCATGAGTCAATCGACGAGATGCTGTACTACCGCCAGCATTTCCTCCAACTGCCGGCGGCCACAGAGACAGCGGCAGAGTGATACGGGGCACTGGCCGCGCTGGCGTGCGATGCGAAAGCGTGGTTTTTTCGGGCTATTGACCCTTGTGCCTGCGGGAAAACCCCAGATCGTGCGATAATGCTGGCTTCCCCGCCAAACAGGCGGTTGATACGTACATCTCCCTTCATTCTTTGGGCGTCCAGGCCATGCAATTCGCAGCATGGCCGATTTGAACAAGCCCGCGGCAATCTGTATGGCCGTTACCGTTTGATGGTTGATGTTTTTAAACCATGAACGGTACGGAACTGCGTCGCGAAACGCGCAGTGGCCGACCTATTGCTATTGTTCAAAAATGACGCAAGACCTCCATCTGCAGGGCGAAGCCGCGCCTGTGCAAAATTCTGTTGACGCTATCCAAGAGATCGTCAATACCCCTTCCCTGTCCGCTGAAGCCGTAGACGCTTCGCAAGAAGACAACACCGCGCTGGTGGCTGACGCCGAGGTGGAAACCGAAGCCGAAGTGGTGCCAGAAGGCCCGAATGGCTTTGTCGAGCTGGGCCTGGCGCCTGAGCTGGTTCAGGCCGTCAAGGATCTGGGCTACACCCAACCTACCGCCGTGCAGCTGCGCGCCATCCCGCTGGCCATGTTGGATGAAACTGGTGACAGCCAGCACTTCACCGACCTGATGGTGTCCAGCCAAACCGGTTCCGGCAAGACGGCGGCATTCTTGCTGCCCGTGCTGCACACCCTGATCCAGCAGCAAGGCCAGGCGGAAGCCGAAGAGCGCGCCGAGTACGAGCGTATGGCGGCCGAGGCCGTGGCCCGTGGCGAGCAAGCGCCCAAGCGCGCCAAGCGCAAGAACCCACTGAGCCCGCGCAACTTCAAGGCCGCCCAACCTGGCGCCCTGATTCTGTGCCCGACCCGTGAACTGGCCCAGCAGGTGGCGCATGACGCCATCGAACTGGTGCGCCATTGCAAGGGCCTGCGTGTGGCCAATATCGTGGGTGGCATGCCTTACCAGCTGCAAATCGCCAAGCTGCAAAACGCCGATCTGGTGGTGGCCACGCCTGGCCGTCTGCTCGACCTGCAGCGCTCGATGCAGATCAAGCTCGACAAGGTGCAGTTCCTGGTGGTTGATGAAGCCGACCGCATGCTGGACCTGGGCTTCTCGGACGATCTGGCCGAAGTCAACCAGCTGACCGCACAGCGCAAGCAAACCATGATGTTCAGCGCCACGTTCGCGCCGCGCATTCAACAGCTGGCCATGCGTGTGATGCACGACAACGGCTCGGGCGTGCAGAAGATCACCATCGACTCGCCCCAAGAAAAGCATGCCAACATCAAGCAAGTGCTGTTCTGGGCTGACAACTCGCAGCACAAGCGCAAGTTGCTGGACCACTGGCTGCGCGACGCGTCGATCAACCAGGCCATCGTGTTTGCATCCACCCAAGTGGAATGTGACGGTCTGGCCAATGACCTGCAGCAAGAAGGCTTCTCCGCCGTTGCACTGCACGGCGCCCTGAGCCAAGGCTTGCGTAACCGCCGCCTGATGGCACTGCGCAGTGGCCAGGTACAGATTCTGGTGGCTACCGATGTGGCTGCACGCGGTATCGACGTGCCCACCATTACCCACGTGTTCAACTACGGCCTGCCGATGAAGGCCGAAGACTACACCCACCGCATTGGCCGTACCGGCCGTGCTGGCCGCTCGGGTCTGGCGATCACCTTCGCCGAGTTCCGTGACCGCCGCCGTGTGTTCGATATCGAGGCCTACACCAAGCAGCAGTTCAAGCCGGAAGTGATTCCAGGTCTGGAGCCTCAGCAACGCTTCCCTGCCCGCAGCGAAGGCTCGCGTGGCGCTGGTGCTGGCCGTGGTGGTGACCGTGGTCGCCCAGGTGCTGGCGCTGGCCGTGGCGGTGATCGCCGTGGCGGTGGTGGTTTCGGTGCTGACCGTGGTGGCTTTGGTGCCCGCCGTGATGGCGAAGGCTATGGCCGCAAGCCTGGCTTTGGCGAGAACGCTGGTTTTGGTGGTGCGCCACGTGGCGGCGACAGCCGTCCTCGTTTCGAGCAGCGTGATGGCGCTCCACGCTTTGAGCAACGTGCTGAGCGTGGTGGCGATCGCTTCCAGGACCGCGGCGCTGAGCGTGGCGGTGACCGCTTCCAGGACCGTGGTGCAGACCGTTTCCAGGACCGCGCTCCACGCCCCGAAGGCCGCAGCTTTGACCGCGCTCCTGAGCGCCGTGCAGACCGCCCAGACCGTTTTGCCGCTGACACCCGTGGTGCTGACAGCCGCGCACCCCGCAGCGCAGGCCCACGCCATGCCGCTGGTGGCGATTTCGCCCAGCGCCGTCCCAGCGGTGAGAGCCGCTTCGGTGGCGATCGCGGCGGCCGTCCTTACGCACCAGCCGGTGGTGACCGCAAGCGCACCGAACGCAGCCGTTAATCCAGGCAGAGGGTACAGCGGCATCTGATGTGCCGCAGCGCCCAGGCCATGCAAAAGAGCTTCCCACGGGAAGCTCTTTTTTGTGCCTGAAAGGCGCTGACCTCGTGCGGCGGAAGGGTGTGTCGGGCTCAGACTGCGTTGTTGCGGCCAATATCCGGCCAGCGGTGGTGGAAATAGATCCAGCTGAGCAGGCCGGTCAGCATCAGGCCCATCGATGCGATGGCCAGCGCCACCGTGGAATGCATCACCAAGGGTGCCAGCACACCGGCCACCAGGCCGTTGGCCACTGAGCTGACTACCGCTTGCAATGAGGAGGCCAGGCCTCGGCGCTCGGGGTGCAGATCGAGCACCAGCAGGGTGACCACCGGCGTCATCAAGGCCCAGCCAAACGAGTAAATGCCCATCGGCAGCAGCGCCCAGGCCGGGTGCGGCGGCAGCACCAGGTTCATCACCAGGTAGACGCAGGAGGTCAGGAACATGATCAAGAAGCCGTGGCGCACCTGGCGCTTGGGCGGAATCTTGCCCGCCAGCCTGCCGCTGACCCAGGCGCCCAGCATGATGCCGCCGATGGTGCAGATAAAGAACCAGAAGAACTGGGTGGGCTGCATGTGCATATGGGTGCCCAGGAAGGTGGGCGCTGACAGGATGTAGATGAACATGCCGTTGAACGGCACGCCACTGGCAGCAGCCAGCAGCAAAAAGCGCGGGCTGCTGCACAGCTGCCAGTAGCCGCGCATGAGGTTGCGCACATCAAAGGCCTGGCGTTTTTCGGGCGGCAGGCTCTCGGGCAGCAGACGCCAGTTGTAGGCCCACAGCAGGGCGCCAATGGCGGTGAGCAGCCAGAAGATGGACTGCCAGCTGGCGTAGGCGATGAAGATGCCGCCAATCATCGGTGCAATGGCCGGTGCAATGCCGAAATAGATGGTGATCTGGCTCATCATCCGCTGGGCCTGGGCTGGCGGGAAAAGATCACGCACCACCGCCCGCGACACTACAATGCCTGCCCCGGTGGTGCAGCCTTGCAGCGCGCGGAACAAGATCAGCTGCTCGGGCGTCTGGGCCAGCGCACAGCCGGCCGATGTCAGCGCAAAGGTGGCTAGCCCCCACAGTACGACGGGGCGGCGGCCAAAGCTGTCCGACAGCGCGCCGTGGAACAGGTTCATGAAGGCAAAGCCGAACAGATAGGCCGACAGCGTTTGCTGCATCTGCAGCGGCGAGGCCTGGAGCGAGGCCGCAATGCCATCAAAGGCGGGCAGGTAGGTATCGATCGAGAAGGGCCCGAGCATGCCCAGCAAGGCCAGCATGACCGCCAGAATCCATTGGGGTGTGGGCTGGGTGGATCCAGCATCTGGGGGGCGTGGTTGGTTCATGGCCAGCGCGCCACTGGCGGGGATGGCCGGTGGCGTCGTCAAAGTGGTGAAGGGAGGGGGCCGGTGCAGCCTGGGCTTGGCCCGGTGCGCAGCGGCAGGCGCCGAGCTTACCTCAAGCCCCGGGTATCTGCAGTCGCTGCGGTATGCGGCGCGCTGGGCCCGGCTGGGCTGGGCCCTGCTGTGTCAGGGCTGCTGGATTTCGTCTGGCAGCATGGCCGCAATGATGTCCAGCGTATCGAGCATTTGAGAGGGGTTGCGCGGATCGGCGCTGAGCACGGGAACCGCGCATTGCGCATGTGCAGAAAGCCGTACCGTGAACATCTCCTGCTGCGTTGCCGAGGCAGGGCGGGCGATCAGCACGACGATGGCCTGGATATTGGGTGCGGCGTGGCACTGCTGAATCAGGTCGATGGTTTGCTCCATGGCCTGGGGGTCATGGATGTCGACCATGACCACGGCCCCGAAAGCCAGCGACAGCGCCCATTCACGGACAAAATCGTAGCGATCCTGGCCCGGGCAACCATAGACTTGCAGCGTGTCCTCGTCATCGAGCTTGATCTCCCCAAAATCCAGCCCCACCGTGGTCGTCTCCTTGGCGTGGGCTTGCTTGTCGAGATTGGGGACATCGCATTCAATGGCCAGGCTGCCGCAAAGGCTGCGAATGGCCGTTGTTTTGCCAATGCCCATAGGGCCCAGCAGCACGATGCGTTTGATGGGGTGGTGCATGCCGTCCTCCCGTCAGGTGGGGTTGTCGCCAGCCCGGTTTTGGCCGATCCAGCGACTCAGTTGTCGAAAAAGGCCTCGGGTCTTGCCTGTGGCGGAAGCCGGCAAGGCAGCCGAAGGGGCGGGGCTTGCGAGAGATTCAAGCGCAGCGGCAGCGGCCGCCGGAGGCGCGGTTTCCAGCAGCACGCCTTTGCCGCGCAACACTTGCAGCACGCGCAGGATTTCGCTGCGCTGCAGCTGGGTGCGCTCGCCCAACTCTTCGATGCTGCGATCGGCGGAGATCATTGCGGCGAGCAATTGGCGGTGGGTCTGGTCCGCCATGCTGCCCGTCAGCTGGGTCCAGCGCTTGATGCGAAAGCGGGTGCCAGCGGCAGGTTCGCTGCCAACGGCTACCACCGCTGCGGCAGCAGGGGTGGCCACGGCTGGCGGCTCGATGGCTGGCTCGGCCACTGCTAATACCGGTTGGGTCAGGTCGGTGGCCTTGAGGAAGGCGGCATCGGCATTCTTGAGCTGGACGTCATGGGCCAGGGTCATGCTGTGCTGGCGGCGGTTTTTCAGCGTCTCGCGCAGGCGCTTGCCATGGGCTTGTACGCTGATGTGCTCCAGCAACTGGGTCAAGCGCCCCACGCTGTAGTCAGGTGGCAACTGGGCATCGATCTGGTCAGGCCACTGGGCACGCAAGGCCTGGGCCTGGTCGTCGGTGGCAATCAGCAGCACGAAGGAGCTGTTGGAGCGGTTGCGGATGGCGTCAGGCGCGCTCTGGGCATCGATCACCCACAGCTCGGTGGCAGGCTTGGCGGCCTGCGCAGGCTGCTTGTCGCGCCAGTGCTTGGCCGCGACTTCAAACAAATAGCTGAAGCGTAGTTGATGGGCTTCACTCAAGTGGGCGGCATGCAGGATCAACTCGGACATAACAACTCTCCCTAGCACATTCACCGTCAAGCGCTGCGAAAATGGCCGTCAGATGCGGGCTCCGGGGCCCCGCATGCTGGTTGTTCCATTTTCAAAGCTTGTAATAATATGTCAATATATTGGATATATTAATATCAAATAATTGATGAATGGCAACTATAGTTTGATCTCTATGCCAGTCTAAGTGCTGGCGCCTGAAAAGTGTAACTACCTTTCTTGGCTACGATGTGGTGAAGCCGCAGGTCCACATCCCAGATGTATACAAAGGCTTATCTAGTAATCAAATAAACAACAGGGCTCTTGGCCCTGGTGTTGGAGTCATTCAGTGCTGGTGCGCACCGGAGTGCGGTTGATGGCCAGCCGCCGCTGCGGGCGCCAGTGCGCGCACCGGTGCGCGCACGGCAATGCGTTCTTTGGCGCCATCCTCGTGCAGCACTTCCAAGGTCAGATCGATGTTGTCGCCTGCCGCCAAAGGCTTTTTCAGGCCCATGAGCATGATGTGGTAGCCGCCCGGCTTGAGGCTTACCGTCTGGCCGCTGGGCAGGCTGACGCTGGGAACGGCGCGCATCTTCATCACATTGTCTTCCATGCGCATCTCATGCACCTCGGCGGTGCTGGCGGCATCGGTGGTCACGCTCAGCAGCTGGGCGTTGTCATGCGCGGAGCGCAAATCCATGAACACGCCGGAGGCCTGCTGCTGCGCGACGGTGGCACGCGCCCAGGGATTGCTGACCGTGACATGCGCATAAGCACTGGATGCCGTTGCAAAGGCGAGGGCGGCGAGCAAGGAGGGGAGCAGGGGGCGCATGGCGTGGAGGGTAGAAAAGTGTCAGAGGAAGGTCGATGCCTGCATTCTACAAGCGCAGTTCCATGGCAGCCCTTCACACAGGAGACTGCGGGTTGCGCGAATGGAAGAGGGAAATAAAAAACGGCCTAGGCGTTTGCCTAGGCCGTCGATCTTGGTGGGCCCTGAGTGATTCGAACACTCGACCAACGGATTAAGAGTCCGCTGCTCTACCAACTGAGCTAAGAGCCCGAAACGCTTGCACCTTGGAGTGCTTTTGTTTCGGCGGTTTGCGTTTTCAATCGCAAGCCAGGATATGTGGTGGGCCCTGAGTGATTCGAACACTCGACCAACGGATTAAGAGTCCGCTGCTCTACCAACTGAGCTAAGAGCCCACATATTTTGCTGTCAGCAGTGCGCTGCAGCAAGCCTTGTATTATGCACTAATTTTTACGCTTGCTCGGAAAAATACCGATATCAATGCTGGTTTTTTCCGGCAGGCCCGCAGTGCTGGAGACAAAAAATGGCCCGGACACTGCCGGGCCGTCTGCGCTTGCCCCAGGCAAGTCTTACATCAGCAGATGTTCGCCGGCATTGTCGCCGCCCAGGATCACATAGTTCACCTTGCGGATGTCCATCAGCTGCTTGCCGCCTGCATAGCTGATGGAAGACTGCACATCCTGCTCCATCTCGATCAAGGTGTCTTGCAGCTTGCCCTTGATGGGTTCGAGGATGCGCTTGCCTTCGACGTGCTTGTACTCGCCCTTGTTGAAGTCACTGGCCGAGCCGTAGTACTCTTTGAACAGCTCGCCGTCGAGCTCGACCGTCTTGCCGGGCGACTCTTCATGGCCGGCAAACAGCGAGCCGATCATCACCATGGTGGCGCCAAAGCGGATGCTCTTGGCGATGTCGCCATGGCTGCGGATACCGCCGTCGGCAATGATGGGCTTGGTCGCCACGCGCGCGCACCACTTGAGCGCCGACAGCTGCCAGCCGCCGGTGCCAAAACCCGTCTTGAGCTTGGTGATGCAGACTTTGCCCGGGCCCACGCCCACCTTGGTGGCATCGGCGCCCCAGTTTTCCAGGTCGATCACGGCCTCGGGGGTGGCCACGTTGCCGGCGATCACAAAGGCCTCGGGCAGCTTTTCTTTGAGGTAGCCGATCATGTTCTTCACGCTGTCGGCATGGCCGTGGGCAATGTCGATGGTGATGTATTCGGGGCAGATGTCGTCGGCCACAAAGCGGTCGACTACCTCGTAGTCTGCTTGCTTGACGCCCAGCGAGATGGAGGCGAACAGGCCTTGCGACTGCATGGCCTTGGTGAAGGCCAGGTTGTCGATGTCAAAGCGGTGCATCACATAGAAGTAGCCGTGTTGCGCCAAAAACTTGCAGATCTTCTCGTCCAGCACCGTCTTCATGTTGGCAGGCACCACCGGCAGGCGGAAGGTGCGGTTGCCGAGCACGACGCTGGCGTCACATTCCGAGCGGCTTTCCACGCGGCACTTGCGGGGCAGCAAAAGAATGTTGTCGTAGTCGAAGATTTCCATTTGATTCCAAGCTCCATGAAAGGTCACCGCAAACTATTTCGCGGTGATGGGGCGCTTGGCTTGGAGACCGGCTTTTTGGGGGAGCACTTCGCATCGGAAGGTCCTGGATTGCGCTGTTGCAGGCGCAAAAAAACCGGGTCACAAGAAACTTGGGCCCGGTGACTGATTCTAGCAGCATGCGCCGGCTTTGCAAAAGCCTTGGCAGCCGCTGCAGTATGCGTCAGCGCCGCGCGGGCATGCTGGCCCTGGCTGATCTCCCTACAATGGCGGCATGGATTCGAATGATTTGTTTGCGCTGCCGTCTGGCGCGGGTAGCACGGGGCAATTGCCGCTTCTCAATGGCCTTAACGACGAGCAGCTGGCCGCTGCCACCTTGGAGGGTGGCCATGCCTTGATTCTGGCCGGCGCCGGCTCGGGCAAGACCCGGGTGCTGACCACGCGCATTGCCTGGTTGCTGCAGACCGGCCGCGCCACGCCTGGCGGCATCTTGGCGGTGACCTTCACCAACAAGGCCGCCAAAGAGATGCTCACCCGCCTGTCGACCATGCTGCCCATCAATGTGCGCGGCATGTGGATTGGCACCTTCCACGGTCTGTGCAACCGCATGCTGCGGGCGCATTACAAATCGGCCAACCTGCCCCAGGCCTTCCAGATCCTGGACACGCAAGACCAGCTCTCGGCGGTCAAGCGCCTGTGCAAGCAGTTCCAGGTGGACGAAGAAGCGCTGCCGCCCAAGCAGCTGCAGTATTTCATCAGCGGCTGCAAGGAAGAGGGCCTACGCCCCTCGGATGTGCAGGCGCGCGACATGGCCGAGCGCAAGAAGGTGGAGCTGTACCAGCTCTATGAAGAGCAATGCCTGCGCGAGGGCGTGGTGGATTTTGGCGAGCTGATGCTGCGCTCCTACGAGCTGCTGCGCGACAACCTCCCCATCCGCCAGCACTACCAGCACCGTTTTCGCCACATGATGGTCGACGAGTTCCAGGACACCAACCGCCTGCAGTACCTCTGGCTCAAGCAGCTGGCCGGCGACATGGTGGGTGGCCAGTTCCAGTCGCACAGCAGCGTGATTGCGGTGGGCGATGACGACCAGAGCATCTACGCCTTCCGGGGTGCGCGCGTGGGCAATATGCAGGATTTTGTGCGTGAGTTCGATGTGCGCCAGCAGATCAAGCTGGAGCAGAACTACCGCAGCTACAGCAATATTCTTGACAGCGCCAATGCGCTGATCAGCCACAACAGCAACCGCCTGGGCAAGAACCTGCGCACCGACCAGGGCCCGGGCGAGCCGGTGCGCGTGTCCGAGAGCGCGACCGACATGGCCGAGGCGCAGTGGATGGTCGAGGAGATCAAGTCGCTGGTCAAAAGCGATGGCGTGGCGCGCAGCGAGATCGCCGTGCTTTACCGCAGCAATGCCCAGAGCCGGATTCTGGAAACCAGCCTGTTCAATGCCGGCGTGGCCTACCGCGTGTACGGCGGGCTGCGCTTTTTCGAGCGGGCGGAAATCAAGCATGCGCTGGCCTATCTGCGCTTGCTGGAGAACCCGCACGACGACACCAGCTTTATGCGGGTGGTGAACTTTCCGCCGCGCGGCATTGGCGCCCGCACCACCGAGCAGTTGCAAGAAGGGGCGCAGGCCGCCGGCTGCTCCTTGTACGACGCAGTGACCGCCGTAGCTGGCAAGGCAGGCACCAAGCTGCAGTCCTTTGTCGCGATGGTGGATGTGCTGCGTGAGGAAACCCAGGGCAAGACCTTGCGCGAGACCATCGAGCGCATGCTGGTGGTGAGCGGCCTGATCGAGCACTACCAGAGTGAAAAAGAAGGCGCGGACCGCATTGACAACCTGGGTGAACTGGTCACGGCGGCAGAGAGCTTTGTCACCCAGGAGGGCTTTGGCAAGGATGCCGTGGCCATCCCCTTGGATGAGCAGCAGGCCATGGGCGTGCCAGGCAGCGGGCAAAGCCCCGTCAGCCAGGGGCTGGACCCGGATGCGCCAGCGCTCGATATCCAGCTGCCCGATGCCGCCAATCCGGCCATGGTGAACCCCGATACCGGCGAGACCTTGTCGCCGCTAGTGGCCTTCCTGACCCATGCCGCGCTGGAGGCTGGCGACAACCAGGCGCAAGCCGGCCAGGATGCCGTACAGCTGATGACGGTGCACGCCAGCAAGGGGCTGGAATTTGATGTGGTGTTTATCGGCGGGCTGGAAGAAGGCCTGTTCCCGCACGAGAACGCGATGACCGACACCGGCGGGCTCGAAGAAGAGCGCCGCCTGATGTATGTCGCCATCACCCGGGCGCGCAACCGCCTGTACCTGAGTACCTCGCAGACCCGCATGCTCCATGGCACCACGCGCTACAACGTGCGCAGCCGCTTTCTTGATGAGCTGCCCGAAGAGGCGCTCAAGTGGCTGTCACCCAAGCATTCGGGCTTTGGCAGCGGCATGGGCAGTCTGGCTTATGGCGGCGGCGGTGGCCGTTCGTCCAGCGGCGGCGGTTATGGCGATGCGGCCCCCAGCATGTGGGGCAAGACCCCCGTGCCGGCGCAAAAGGCCGAGCCTGCGCATGGCATCAAAAAGGGCGCCAATGTCTTCCACAACAAGTTCGGCGAGGGCAAGGTGCTGGCCGTTGAAGGCAGCGGCGACGATGCCCGCGCCCAGGTCAACTTTCCGCGCCACGGCACCAAGTGGCTGGCGCTGTCGGTGGCCAAGCTGACGGTGGTGTAAAGGCCAGCGCCCGCAGTAGCGGGCCAAGTGGCAGGCATAAAAAAGCCCGGGCTGTGTGGAACAGGCCGGGCTTGCGGGATGCGGTGAGGTTCAGAGCGCGACGCTGTCGCTCTGCTCGGGTGCCTCAAAGCAGTCGCGAAAGCTGAACACCACCGAGGTCAGAAACATGGCGGCCAGCATCAGCGAGCCGGCAATGGCGATGGCCCCTGCCGCCCAGGCACCGAGCAGCGTGCCCAGCAAGGCTGACAACAGCGCCATGGCAATGCCAAAGCCAATGCCCACGGCCATCCAGGCCAGGCCAAACATGGTGAAGGCGCCGATATTGCGGCTGCAGGCAATCAGGCTGAAGAACACGGCCTTGATGGCAGGCACGCGATGCCAGTAAATCAGGCCGGGTGCATGCCAAAACAGCAAGGACAGCGGAATGTACAGCAGCATGGTGGCAAACATGGCCTGCTGAAAGGCGGGCTGCTCGACGATCTCGCGCGTGATCTCGCCGCCCATCAGGTTCAGCCGCGCGAACTGGCCGCCGTCAAACAGCGCGGAAAAGCCCAGCACCAGCAAAAAGGACAGCGCATAGAACACACCGAGCACGATGAAGGCGTTGCGGCGCTCCTTGTCCATGCGCAAGGCGGCCAGCACCACCGGCAGGCTGGGGCGCGTGCCTTGGGTGGCCAAGGCGGCGCCAATCATCATGCACAAGGTGGAGACTGGCAGCAAGGCCAGCGCAATGAAGGTGCCTGCAATCGGAATGGCCCCGATCAGGGACATCACCATCATCGACAAAAAGAACAGCGAGGTCAGGGCCAGGGCCTGTGTCTTGAAGGTTTTGAAGCCGTCTTGCACCCAGGCAACACCCTGGCGGGCAGTGGCGATACGAAGTTTCATGCACCAGCGCGCTGCAGCGCGGGCTGCAGCGATAAAAAATCAAAGGGGATGGCGCACTGTAACCCATGCGCCCATGGGGCAGGCGCCTATGTGGGCATGGTCTGGCCGGCAGCCGCCGCCTTTGCCTGCCGCTTCAGCGCAGCTGGTAGGGCGTGGCCAGGCGCTCGCGCAGCACCCGCTCGAAATGGGTGGGGTCGTGGGGCTTGAGCAGCGAGGCTTCGCGCGGCAGGTAGAAATCCCACAGGCGCGAGATCCAAAAGCGCAGCGCGCCTGCGCGCAGCATGGCGTTGAGCAGCTCGCGCTCGCAGGCCTGCAGCGGGCGCACGACCTGGTAGGCGGCCAGCAGCGCATCGGCGCGGGGCTTGTCGATGGCACCCGTGGCCAGGTCGATGCACCAGTCATTGACGACCACGGCAATGTCGAACAGCCAGGTATCGACTCCGGCGAAATAGAAGTCGAAGATGCCCGTCAGGGTTTCGCCCTCGAACATGGCGTTGTCGCGGAACAGGTCGGCATGCACGGGGCCACGCGGCAGCGCGGTATAGGCCGAGCTTTGTGCCACATGGTTCTGGTAGGCCAGCTCGCTGCGCAGCAGCTCGGCAGTGGCGGTATCCAGGTAGGGCAGTACCACCGGCACCGTCTCGTTCCACCAGGGCAGGCCACGCAGGTTGGGTTGCTGGCGCGGGTAGTCGAGCGCGGCCTGGTGCATCTTGGCCAGTACTTCGCCCAGCGATTGGCAATGCGCCGCCTGGGGCGCCAGCTGGCTCTTGCCGGGCAGCTTGCCGACGATGGCGGCTGGCTTGCCCTCCACCTGCAGCAGGATGTCGCCGGTCTTGCCATCGGCCTGGGGCTCGGGCACGGGCACGCCGGCCTTGGCCAGGTGCTTCATCAGGTACAGGTAGAACGGCAGTTGGTCGGCGCGCAGGCGCTCGAACAGGGTCAATACATACTCGCCCTGGCTGGTGGTCAGAAAGTAGTTGGTGTTTTCAATACCGCCTTCAATACCGCGCAAGGAGACGAAATCGCCCAGCGGGACGCGTTTGAGCAAGGCCTTGGCAGCCTTGTCGGAAACTTCGGTGAAAACAGCCATGGGTGTATATCGTCACTACAAAAACAAGGCCAGCCTCGGTGGCTGGCCTGGCCCGCATGCTGGCGGGAGCAAAGACGCGATTATCGCAAGCCTGCGTGAGTACAGGCTAATTGCTGTGGTATCTGGATCAGAAATTGCCGATGTTCCAGACGCGCTTCTTGTTCTGGGTCTCGCCAAAACCATCGGGGCGGCTGCGTGCGCCATCGGTGGGCTTGACCTCATAGGCTGGCATATTGCCCATCTTGGGCTGCACATGGATGCTCTGGGTCTGGCCGCCAATGCGTACCTCGTCGATGCGGCTGCCCGAATCTTCCACCCGGATGTATTCGGCCTTCTGGTTGTACTTGTCCGTCGCCGGGGCTGCATCGGCAGGGGCCGCAGGCTGGGCGGCGGGTTGCTCAGCCGGGGCTGCGGGTTGCTGGGCCAGCGCAGGGGCTGCCAGCACCAGGGCCAAGGCCTGGGCGATAAAAGAAGTGGTGATTGCGCGCATGACTCAATTGTAAGTTGTCGCCCGGTGTTTGCGTACCGGGCACAATGTCAATATGCGTAATCCTCCTACTTTAGTGCTGGTGGACGGTTCCAGCTATCTGTACCGTGCCTACCATGCCATGCCCGATCTTCGTGCGGTCCCCGGCGATGCTGCCAGCCCGGCCACCGGGGCCATCCGGGGCATGATCAACATGATGCAGGCGTTGCGTAAAGACATACAGGCCGAGTACGCGGTCTGTGTGTTTGATGCCAGCGGCCCGACTTTCCGCGACACGCTCTACACCGAATACAAGGCCACCCGTTCGCCGATGCCCGACGACCTGCGCTCGCAGATCGCCCCCATCCACGAGGTGGTACAGCTGCTGGGCTGGAAGATTCTGGCCGTGCCCGGCGTCGAGGCCGACGACGTGATCGCCACCCTGGCGCAGATGGCTGCCGCACAGGGCATCCAGGTCATCGTCTCCAGCGGCGACAAGGATTTGAGCCAGCTGGTCAATGAGCATGTGACCATCATCGACACCATGAACGGCAAGCGCCGCGATGTCGCCGGGGTCACGGCCGAGTTTGGCGTGCCGCCGTCGCAGATGGTGGAGTACCAGGCCCTTGTGGGCGATACGGTGGACAACGTGCCCGGCGTCAGCAAGGTAGGCCCCAAGACCGCTGCCAAGTGGCTGGAGGAGCACGGCTCGCTCGACCAGTTGATCGCCAAAGCCGATACGATCAAGGGCGTTGCCGGCCAGAACCTGCGCGATGCCATCGCCAGCGGCCAGTTGGCGCTCAGCCGCCAGCTGGTGACCATGAAGACCGACTGCGCGCTGGACGACTACATCCAAGGCTTGCCAGCGCTGGACGCCGTGGCCTTGGGCGAGCCCGATGCCACGGGCTTGGTGCCGTTTTATGAGCAATATGGCTTCAAGGGCTTGGCCCGGTCGCTGGGATCGGCGGCGGCAGCCCCTGCGGCCAGCAAGGCAGCAGCCGCCAGCCCGGCCGGCCAGGCGGGCCTGTTTGACAGCGACGATGCAGCGGCGACCGAAGTCGCCATCGTGGCCCAGCAGCGCGATGTGGTCTACCACACCATCCTGACCGAGGCCGAGCTTGACGCCTGGCTGCTCAAGCTCCAGGCAGCCGAGCTGACGGCGCTGGACACCGAAACCGATTCGCTCGATGAAATGCAGGCCCGCATCGTCGGTATCTCTTTCAGCGTGCAAGTGGGCGAGGCCGCGTATGTGCCGCTGCGCCATGAAGGCCTGGATGTGCCCGAGCAACTGCCGCTGGACCTGGTGCTGGCCAAGCTCAGGCCTTGGCTGGAAGACGCCAGCAAAAAGAAGCTGGGCCAACACGTCAAATACGACCAGCATGTGCTGGCCAACCACGGCATCCGCGTGCAAGGCTATGCGCATGACACCATGCTGCAGTCCTATGTGCTCGAAGCCGACCGCCCCCACAACCTGGGCAGCCTGGCGCTGCGCCACACCGGCCGCACGGGCATCAGCTACGAAGACCTCTGCGGCAAGGGCAAGGGCCAGATCCCGTTTGCCCAGGTGCCGGTGGACAAGGCGGCAGCGTACAGCTGTGAGGATTCCGATCAGACCCTGGACGTACACCGCGTGCTGTGGCCGCGCATCGAGGCCAACGCTGGCCTGGCGCACATCTATGCGCTGGAGATGCAGACCAGCGAAGCACTGTTCCGCATCGAGCGCAACGGCGTGCGCATAGATGCGCCCGAGCTGGCGCGCCAGAGCAATGACCTGGGCCGGCGCATTCTGGCGCTGGAGGCCGAGGCCTATGAGATCGCTGGTCAGCAGTTCAACCTGAGCAGCCCCAAGCAGCTGGGCGAGATATTTTTTGACAAGCTGGGCCTGCCGGTGGTGAAGAAAACCGCCACCGGTGCGCGCAGTACCGATGAAGAAGTGCTGGAAAAACTGGCCGAAGACTACCCGCTGCCGGCCAAGATCCTGGAGCACCGCTCGCTGTCCAAGCTCAAAGGCACCTACACCGACAAGCTCGCGCAGATGGCCCTGCCCAGCGATGGCCGCGTGCACACCCACTATGCGCAGGCGGTGGCCGTCACCGGCCGCTTGTCCAGCAACGACCCCAACCTGCAGAACATTCCCGTGCGCACCGCCGAAGGCCGGCGCATCCGCGAAGCCTTTGTCGCGCCCGAGGGCAAGCTGATTGCCAGCGCAGACTATTCGCAGATCGAGCTGCGCATCATGGCCCACCTGTCAGGCGACGAGGCGCTGCTCAACGCCTTCCGCGATGGGCTGGATGTGCACCGCGCCACCGCCGCCGAGGTGTTTGGCGTGACCGTGGACCAGGTCAGCAGCGAGCAGCGCCGCTATGCCAAGGTCATCAACTTTGGTCTGATCTACGGCATGAGCAGCTTTGGCCTGGCCAAGAACCTGGGCATTGAGACCAAGGCAGCGGCGGCTTACATCGACAAGTACTTCCAGCGCTACCCCGGCGTCAAGCGCTACATGGAGCAGACCGTGGAGCTGGCCCATACGCAGGGCTATGTCGAGACCGTGTTTGGCCGGCGCCTGGTGCTGCCCGAGATCAATGGCGGCAACGGCCCGCGCAAGAAAGCGGCCGAGCGCGCCGCCATCAACGCGCCGATGCAGGGCACCGCGGCGGACCTGATCAAAAAGGCCATGGTCGCCGTGCAGGCCAAGCTCGACGCGGACAATCCTGATGTGCTGGTCATCATGCAGGTGCACGATGAACTGGTGTTCGAGCTGCCCGCTGCCGAGCAAGACTGGGTGCGCAGCGAGATCCCCGCCATCATGGCTGGGGTGGCCGATCTGAAGGTGCCTTTGCTGGCAGAAATCGGCTTTGGCCCCAACTGGGAAAAAGCCCACTGACGCCGACGCCCCAAGCCCTGCAGCGCCCACAGGATTTGGGGCAGTTAATGCAACTGCGTTGCAACAAGTGCTACTATGCGCGGCATGTTTGAGGGGGCAGCGGTGCCCGGCGGCTGCGTAGATCTGCAGTACGCAGGCCCGTGTGGAAGCAGGCGTATCGGTTAAGCCTGGCCCCTGCTGAAGGATGGTTTCATGACTTTGATAGCGATTGTGCTGGCGACCTTGGCCGCTGGTTTGGGCAGCGTGTGGGTGGCCGCCGTGCTGATGCGCACGGGCATTGGCAGCCAGGGCAGCCGTTTTGGTGCGCAGCACCTGCTCAGCCTGGCCGCTGGCGCGCTGCTGGCCACGGCCTTTGTGCATTTGCTGCCCGAGGCTTTTGAGAGCCACATCAACCCCAAGGCGCTGTTTGTGGTGCTGCTGCTGGGCTTGGTGTTCTTCTTTTTGCTGGACAAGGCCGAGCTTTGGCACCACGGCCATGAGCACCGCCACGCTTTGCCCGAAGAGCGCGGCCACGCGCATGACGGCCATGCCGATGCGGCGCATGGCCATGGGCACGACCACCACCATGCCCACAACAACAGCGCAGGCCGCTGGTCGCTGCTGACCGGTGACAGCGTGCACTGCTTTGGCGACGGCATCCTGATTGCTTCGGCCTTCATGGCCGATATGTGGCTGGGCATTGTGGCGGCGATATCGGTGCTGGCCCATGAGGTGCCCCACCACATGGGTGACCTGGTGGTGCTGTCAGGCAATGGCAGCAGCAGCCAAAGCAAGATCGCGCTGCTCAAGCTATCGCTGGCAGGCGCAGTCACCGCGCTAGGCGGCGTGGTGGGCTATTTTCTGGTCAGCTCGCTGGCCGATTTTCTGCCGTATTTTCTGGCCATTGCATCGAGCAGCTTTATCTATGTGGCGCTGGCCGATCTGATCCCGCAGCTGCAGCGCCAGCTGACGGCCAGGCAAACCGTGCAGCAGGTGGTTTGGCTGGCGGTGGGCATGATCGTGGTCAGTGCCGTCAGCACCTGGGCACATGGCGACCATGAGCATGGCCATGCCCATGAAGGCACTGAGCAGCATGAAGCCCATGAACCCCATGGGGACCACGACGGCCACAAGCACTGAGCGGGCGAGGGGTGCCAGGCCTGCCGCAGTGCCTAGTCAATCGCCGGCGCGCAGGCCGTTCTTGTTGGCCAGCAAGGCCCGCACCACGGGCAGCTGGCGGCGCGATACCAGCAGCACATCCCCGATACCAAACAGGCGCAGCTGCCAGCCGTCGCTGTCGTCGATGTCGTAGGCTTTTTCCAGGCAGCGTATGGCCGCCGGCGCCACCAGTGCATTGCGGTGAACGCGCAGGTAGCGCTTGGCAAAGCGCGCCTCCAGGTCGTTGAGGCTGCCGGACCACAGGTATTCATGCGTGGCGGTGCGCACCGTCACATATTTCAGCTCGGATTTGAAATACAGCACCTCGGCCAGGCGCACCCGCTCGGTACGGCCCCGGTCGGTGATCAGCAAGGTGTCGGCATCAGGGTCTGCCTCAGCCGGGCTGGGAGCGCTTTGCAAGGCACGGGCATGGGCCACCAAGCGCACCTTGTGCAGCGCTGCGGCCAGCCGCTCGCGCCGCACGGGCTTGGTCAGGTAGTCAGCGGCATTGACTTCGAAGGCGCTCAGCGCATGCTCGGGGTGGGCGGTGACAAACACCACAGCCGGGCCGGCGGGGGGCAAGGTTTGTAGCTGGCGCGCCAAATCCATGCCACTGGGGCCGGGCATGTGGATATCCAGCAGCAGCACATCAAAGGCCTGGCCCAGCGCCGCCGCGCTGGCCAGGGCGTGCAGCGCCTCCGGCACATTGGCGGCCTCTTGCACCGCCTCAGGCGCTGGCGTCATCTCGACGAGCAGGCGCCGCAGGCGGCTTCTGGCCAAGGCTTCATCATCCACAATCAATACTCGCATGGGCGACTATGCTAGCGGAGCCGGGGGCTGCCTGCCAACACCGGCCGTCGTGTATTTGCGCCCGCTCAAGCCGGAATGCTGATGCGCACCATGTAAATGCCGTCCTTGCTGCTGGCCTTGAAGTCGTACTCCAGGTCGTAGAGCAGGCGCAGGCGCTTTTTCACATTCAGGATCGCGGTGCCCGTGCCTGCGCGGCGCTCGGGCTGCGGGGTGCTGAAAGGGCGCGGCGTGGTGTTGATGATCTGGATCTGCACCATCTTGCCCCGGCGCCGCGTGGCAATGCTGATGCGGCCATGGCCGTGGCTGGGCTCGATGCCGTGCTTGACGGCGTTCTCCACCAGCGGCTGCAAGAACAAGGGCGGCACGGTGGCGTCATCGGCGCGCGAATCCAGGTTCCAGCGCACCGCCATGCGGTCGTCAAAGCGGATCTGCTCGATCGACAGGTAGCGCCGTGCCAGCATCACCTCTTCGGCCAGGGTGGAGGCCTCGCGCTTTTCGGTCAGCGCATGGCGGAACAGATCGCTCAGGTCTTCGAGCATGGCCTCGGCTTTTTGCGGATGGTCCTGCACCAGCGCGATGGCACTGTTGAGCGCGTTGAACAGAAAATGCGGCCGGATGCGCGCTTGCAGCTCGGCCAGGCGTGCGGTGGTGGCCGCAGGCGTGCGGGCCTGGGCACGCCACTGCAGGCCTACCACCACCATGGCAGCCAAAAAGCCGCCGGCCGCGGCGCTGGCCAGCCAGGCGGTCTCGGCCGCCATCGTGGTCCATTGGTAGAGCAAGGCGGCCAGCAGGCCGCAGACGATGCCCAGTGCCGCACCCGCCAGGTACTGCACGCGGGTGCTGCAGCGCTGCAGCAGCTTTTTCTGCTGGCAGGCCAGCACCAGCCATAACAGGCTGGCGGGCAGCACCACGGCGGTGAGCAGGGCCAGCCGGAAAAACCAATCCACCGCGCTGCTGGCGCCAAAAGCGGCGGCAATGGCCACCACCGTCTCGACCAAGGCCACCGTGCGGCCGATCACGCTGGCCGTGCAGGCATCGAACACATAGGCCGTGCCGACGATGGCTTCGCGCGGGGCAGGATTAGTTGATGTTGCTGGCATGGTCGTGCAGGGTCGATAAAATCCTGGTTTTTCGCCCAGGGCTTCGGCGGGCCACAGGCACAGCACCGGGGGCTGTGTTTCCGCAGCGCAACTGGCAGCTTAACCCGAATATTGCGACCTTCATGTCTACACCACAAGCTTCGTCTCCTTCGCACAACCAGCTCGATTCCAAGTCCGAAGCCTGGTCGGCGCTGTTCTCCGAACCCATGAGCGATCTGGTCAAGCGCTACACCTCCAGCGTGTTTTTTGACAAGCGCCTGTGGCAGGCCGACATCCAGGGCAGCCTGGCCCATGCACAAATGCTCTGCGCCCAGAAGATCATCGGCGCGCAGGACCTGGCCTCCATCGAGCAAGGCATGGCGCAGATCACCTCAGAGATTGAAGCGGGCAGCTTTGAATGGAAGCTGGACCTGGAAGACGTGCACCTGAACATCGAAGCGCGCCTGACCCAGCTGGTGGGCGATGCCGGCAAGCGCCTGCACACCGGCCGCAGCCGCAATGACCAGGTCGCCACCGATGTGCGCCTGTGGCTGCGCGCTGAGATCGACCTGATCGAAGGCCTGCTGGGCGAGCTGCAGCGGTCGCTGGTCGAAGTGGCCGAAAAGAACGTGGAGGTGATCCTGCCGGGCTTTACCCACCTGCAGGTGGCCCAGCCGGTGAGCTTTGCCCACCATCTGCTGGCCTATGTGGAAATGTTCAAGCGCGATGCCGAGCGCATGCTGGATGTGCGCAAGCGCGTCAATGTGCTGCCCCTGGGCTCTGCCGCCCTGGCCGGCACCACCTACCCGCTGGACCGCGAGCGTGTGGCCCAGACCCTGGGCATGGAGGGTGTTTCGCAGAACTCGCTGGACGGCGTTAGCGACCGCGACTTTGCCATTGAATTCACCGCAGCGGCTTCGCTGTGCATGGTGCACATCAGCCGCCTGTCCGAAGAGCTGATCATCTGGATGAGCCAGAACTTTGGCTTTGTGCGCATTGCCGACCGCTTCACCACCGGCTCGTCGATCATGCCGCAGAAGAAGAACCCCGATGTGCCCGAGCTGGCGCGCGGCAAGACCGGCCGTGTGGTGGGCCACCTGATGGGCCTGATCACCTTGATGAAGGGCCAACCCCTGGCCTACAACAAGGACAACCAGGAAGACAAAGAGCCGCTGTTCGACACCGTCGATACCCTGAAGGACACCTTGCGCATCTTCGCCGAGATGATGGGCGGCCAGGTCAACCCAGCGACCGGTGCCAAGGAAGGCGGCATCACCGTCAATGCCGACAATATGCGCGCCGCTGCGCTCAAGGGCTACGCCACCGCCACCGATCTGGCCGACTACCTGGTCAAGAAGGGCCTGCCTTTCCGCGATGCGCACGAGACCGTGGCCCATGCCGTCAAGCTGGCCACACAAAAGGGTGTGGACCTGACCGAGCTGCCCCTGGCCGAGCTGCAGGCCTTCAACCCGAACATCGAAGCCGATGTGTTCGAGGCGCTGAGCCTGGAAGGCTCGCTCAATGCGCGCAATACCCTGGGCGGCACGGCGCCCGCGCAGGTGCGGGCCCAGCTGGCCAAGCACCGCGTGCGTCTGGCATAAGCCTTGCTTGAACGGTTCTTCTTGATTCCTGAAAGCTAAGCATGTCCTTGCGCCGCCGCCATTTCTCCCAACAACTGCTGGCCGCCGCTGCGGCCGGGAGCCTGGCAGCGCCTAGCTGGGCGGCGGGCTACAACAAGGGCAAGCCGGTGCGGCTGCTGGTGGGCTTTCCGCCGGGCGGCGGCACCGACGTGATCGCGCGTCTGCTGGCCGAGAAGATGAAGGACAGCCTGGGCACCTCGGTGGTGGTGGAGAACAAGCCTGGCGCGGGCGGCCAGATTGCGGCCCAGATCCTCAAGGCCTCGCCGGCCGATGGCGCCACCTTTTTTGTCACCCACGACCACACCATCTCCATCCTGCCCCAGGTTGTCAAAAACCCGGGGTTTGACCCGCATGCGGACTTTGTGCCGGTCGCCGGTTTTGCCAGCTTTGTCAATGCGCTGGCGGTCTCCGAAGGCCTGGGCGTGCGCAGCTTCGAGGCCTATCTGCAGTGGATCAAAAAGCAGGGCGGCAAAAGCGCAGTCGGCATTCCGGCGCCGGCATCGACCCCGGAGTTTCTGGTGCGCGTGCTCAACCAGCGCTTCAAGACCGATTTGGTCGCCGTGCCCTACCGGGGCAGCGCGCCCATGCTGGCCGACATGATGGGCAACCAGATCCCAGCGGGCATTGGCTCGGTGCAGGATTTCATCGAAAGCCACAAGGCCGGCAAGATCCGGGTGCTGGCGGTGCTGGGCGGCAAGCGCCAGCAGGCCTTGCCCGATGTGCCCACCTTCAGTGAGCTGGGCCTGCCCGGTCTGGAAGATATGCCGTACTACGGCATGTATGCCGCCGCTAGCACGCCACCCGAGATGGTGCAGGCGGTATCGCAGGCCGTGGCCAAGGCGGTGGCCGCCCCTGATGTGCATGCGCAGCTGGTGGGCATGGGCCTGAGCGTGGGCTATATGACCGCCGAGCAATTGCTGGCACGCGAGCGTGCCTACTCGGCCGTCTGGAGCCGCATCATTCGCGACAGCGGCTTCCAGCCCCAATGAGGGCCTGGGCGGCGTGCCGATAGCAGTGCAGACCCCTGCACCTAGCCCTGGCAAGCCACAAGCCCAATAAATAGGCTCATCTTGTTGCCAAATGAAACACCCGGCTGCCCTAGGCAGCCAGCCAACACTGGCGCAGGCTAATTTTGGTACGCTCTCACCATCCTAGGGGAGAGCTCCGTGAATACAACATTACAACGCTGGCTGGTCGGCGCAGGCTGGGCTGCGCTCGGCCTGTCGGCCCATGCCACATCCATCACATCGGTGTCACCGCAGGGCGAGGTGGCCCGGGTACGGCAAATCGTGGTCAAGTTCGATGCGGCCGTGGTGCCGATGGGCGACCTGCGTGCGCCCGCCCCCGTCAAGGTGGACTGCGACAACAAACAGGCCTTGGGCCAGGGCACGGGCCGCTGGACGGGGCCCCGGGAATGGGTCTTTGACCTGGCCGATGACCTGCCACCCGGTGTGCGTTGCACGGTCGACAAGCTTGCCAGCCTCAAGGATGCGGCCGGCGAGCCAGTCAAAGGCGCTGCCCAGTACCGCTTTGGCACTGGCGGGCCGTCGGTGACGCGCATGGCACCCAGCAGCTACGAAGAACTCGACAGCCGCCAGTTCTTTGGCCTGCAGTTCAATGCCGATGTGGTGAGCTCCACGGTGCAGGACAGCACCTGGTGCACGGTCAAGGGCATTGGCGAGCGCATTCCGGTGCGCATTTTGAGCGCCTCGGAATCGGACGGCTTCATGCAAAGCCAGTTTGGCCCCGATGCGCTGCAGCAAAAGCCGCGCCGCCATGTGGCCTTGCAGTGCCAGCGGGCCTTGCCCGAAGGCGCGCAGATGAGCCTGGTGGTAGGGGCCGGGGTGAGCACGGACAACGGCGTCAAGCAAAGCCGTGAACGCCGCTTTGACTTCCAGGTGCGCCCGCCGTTCACGGCGGAGTTCAGCTGCGAGCGCGCCAATGCGCAGGCCGGTTGCCTGCCGATTCGCCCGCTGAACCTGTTCTTCAGCGCACCGGTGGACCGCAAGCTGGCCGAGACCATCATCCTGGAGACCGCCAAGGGCAAGCTCAAACCCAGCTTCCCCGATGATGGCGAGGCCAGCGAAGTCAGCCGGCTGCAGTTTGCGCCGCCATTTGCTGAGAAAGAGGCCATGCGCATTGTGTTGCCGGCGGGCTTCAAGGATGAGGCCGACCGGCCCCTGGCCAATGCCAACCTGTTTCCACTCCAGGTGCAGGCGGGCCTGATGCCGCCGCTGGCCAAGTTTGCTGCCGCGCCGTTTGGCGTGGTGGAGCGTTTTGCCGAAGGCGACAAGGGCCCGGCCATGTTCCCGGTGACCTTGCGCAATGTGGAGCACGACCTGCAGATCAGCGGCCTGGCGATCGAAGACAAGGGCACCGTCTCCACCTTGCAGCTGCAAAGCGATGCCGACATCATCCGCTGGTACCGCAAGCTGCAGCGCTATGACAACTGGCAGGTCAGCCGCAAGCAGGCCGCGCTGGACAGCAAGAGCCCGCTGCCCAATGTGCTGCCCGATGGCGACAAGCACCATGTCGAGACGCGCATGCTCTCGCTGCTCGAAGGCCAGGCCAACGGCAAGAAGCTCGCCCTGCCCAAGACCGACAGCAAGGACCCGCGCCCCTTCGAGGTGGTGGGCATTCCGCTAGAGACCGGCTTCCATGTGGTGGAGATCGCCTCGCCGATGCTGGGCGATGCACTGCTCAACGCCGACTACGACAGCAGCCGCCGGGTGATGTATGTGCGCAGCTCCGCGCTGGTGACCAATCTGGCCGTGCATTTCAAGCTCGGGCGTGAAAACGCCATGGCCTGGGTGACCAGCCTGGACAAGGGCAAGCCGGTGGCCAATGCGCAGGTGCGTGTCTCCACCTGCGATGGCAAGACCCTGGTGCAGGCCACCACCGACAAGGAAGGGGTTGCGCGCTTTGACAAGCTGGACACCCAGACATCGGTGCGCTGCAATTCAAGCGTTGAGAGCGACACAAGCGCGGCCTACTTTGTCAGTGCCCGCGCCACGGTCGATGGCAAGGCTGACATGGCCTTTGTCTGGAGTGACTGGCAGCGGGGCATCGAGAGCTGGCGCTTCAACCTGGAGACCGACAGCAGCCCGCAGCAGGACTTGGTGGCCCACACGGTGCTGGACCGCAGCTTGCTGCGCGCAGGCGAGACGGTGTCGATGAAGCATCTGATCCGCGCCCAGACCATGGGCGGCCTGGGGCTGCCCACGAAAGAGCAGCTGCCCGACCAGGTGCTGGTCACCCACCAAGGCAGCAACGATGAATTTGTGCTGCCCATCAGCTGGAGCCGTCCGGGCCAGGGCCTGTCGGCGGTCTCGGAGTTCAAGATTCCCAAATCCGCCAAGCTGGGCACCTACAGCGTCACCCTCAAAGGCGGCAAAGGCAAATGGGGCACTGCCGAGATGCAGACCACCTCGTTCCGGGTGGAAGAGTACCGCTTGCCGGTGTTCAAAGGCAGTGTGACGCCCGACCTGCCTGCACCGATTGTGCAGCCCGAGAAACTGGGCGCCCAGGTGCAGCTGTCTTACCTGTCCGGTGGCGCAGCGGCCAAGGAGGCGGTCAAGGTGTCGGCGGCGATCCAGTCGCATGCGGTGAGCTTTGAGGACTACGACACCTTCTCCTTCGGCCGGCCCTACCTCAGCCGCAAGCTGCCCGGTGCAGGCAACGACGGCGAAGACTACAGCAATGACCGCCGCGTGATTGCCGACAAGCTGGCCCTGACCCTGGACGCCAATGGCGTGGGCAAGGTGGTGATCGACCAGGTGCCCACCTCGGTGGCGCCGCAGGATCTGCTGCTGGAAGCGAGCTTCTCCGACCCGAATGGCGAGGTACAGACCATCAGCAACCACAGCGTGATCTGGCCCGCCTCGGTGGTCGCCGGCATCAAGGCCGAGAACTGGGCTTCTACCGATAAAAAACTCAGCTTCCAGGCGCTGTCGCTCACGCCTTCGGGCAAGCCGGCCTCGGGCGTCAAGCTGCAGGTGCGGGCCGTGGCGCGTATCGTTACCTCCACGCGCAAGCGAATGGTGGGCGGCTTTTACAGCTACGAGAACCATGAGAGCTACAAGGACCTGGGGGTGGTCTGCAGCGGCAAGAGCGATGCCAAGGGCTTGCTCGCCTGCAGCACCCAGCTGAGCGAAGGCGGCGAGACCGAGTTGATTGCCGAAGCCACCGACGACAAGAACCGCAGCGCCAAGGCGGCGACCTCGGTCTGGGTGACCAAGCAAGGCGAGCTGTGGTTTGGCGGCGAGGATAACGACCGCATGGACCTGCTGCCGGAGAAAAAATCCTACAAGGCGGGGGATACCGCCCGCTTCCAGGTGCGCATGCCCTTCCGCGAGGCCACGGCCTTGGTGACGGTGGAGCGCGAAGGCGTGCTGTACAGCCAGGTCATTACCTTGCGCGGCGATGACCCTACCGTCCATCTGAAGGTGCAAGAGGGCTGGGGCCCGAATGTCTATGTCAGCGTGATGGCCCTGCGTGGCCGCCTGCGCGAGGTGCCTTGGTACAGCTTCTTCACCTGGGGCTTCAAGTCACCGCGTGAATGGTGGACCTCGTTCTGGTACGAGGGCAAAGAATACGTGGCACCCACCGCCTTGGTCGACCTGTCCAAGCCCGCCTACCGCCTGGGCGCGGCCGAAATACGCGTGGGTATTGCCGACCGCCAGCTGGCGGTGACCGTCAAGAGCGACAAGGAAAGCTACCGCATCCGCAATACCGCCAAGGTCACCATCGAAGCCAAGCTGCCCAATGGCAAGCCGGCAGCGGGCGCGGCCGTGTCGGTGGCCGCCGTGGACCAGGCCTTGCTGGAGCTCAAGAGCAATGACACCTGGGCGCTGCTCGAAGCCATGTACCAAAAGCGGTCCTGGGGGGTGGAAACCTCCACCGCGCAGATGGAGATCATTGGCCGGCGCCACTACGGCCGCAAGGCGGTGGCAGCGGGCGGCGGCGGCGGCAATGGCCAGACCCGCGAGCTGCTCGACACCTTGCTGCTGTGGCAGCCCAATGTGGTGCTGGATGCGAATGGCCGCGCCGAGGTGGATGTGCCGCTCAACGATGCGCTGACCAGCTTCAAGATCGTGGCCGTGGCCGAGAGCGGGCTGGAGCTGTTTGGCACCGGCAGCACGCAGATCCGCACCTCGCAGGAGCTGCAGATCATCAGCGGCCTGCCGCCGCTAGTGCGCGATGGCGACCGCTATGACGCCCAGGTTACCCTGCGCAACACCACCAGCAAGCCCATGCAGGTGCTGGTGACCCCCAAGGCCACCTTGCTGCAGCTGGAGCCGCAGACCGTGGAAGTGGCGGCCAATGAGGCCCGCACCGTGAGCTGGAGCGTGACGGCGCCAGTCGACATGTCGCAAAGCCGCCAGGGCGAGCTGCTCTGGGAGATCAGCGCCAAGGACAAGCAGGGCGACGCGGCCGATGCGCTCAAGGTGAGCCAGCGCGTGGTGCCCGCTGTGGCGGTGGAGACCTTGCAGGCCACCCTGGTGCAGCTGGACGGCAGCCTGGACATGCCCGTGAGCGCACCGGCCGATGCCTTGCCCGGCCGGGGCGGTTTGAAGCTGTCGCTGGTGCCGCGCCTGGCCGAAGGCCTGCCGGGTGTGCGTGACTGGTGGCGTGCCTACCCGTATGCTTGCCTGGAGCAGACCACCAGCAAATCCATCGGCATGCAGGATGCAGCGCTGTGGAAGAGCACGATGGAGCGCCTGCCCACCTACCTGGATGGCGATGGCCTGGCCAACTACTTCCCGCCGCAAGCGGGCAGCAGCAACACCGGCAGCGATGCGCTGACCGCCCACCTGCTGCAGGCCGCTTTCGAGATGAAGCGCATCGACCCGGCCTTTGCGATCCCCGCAGCGCCGCTGGGCCGCATGCAAGACGCGCTGGCCCGCTTTATCGATGGCCGCATCGAGCGCAAGTTCTGGAGCCCGCGCTCTGACCTGGAGGTGCGCAAGCTGGCCGCCATCAACGCTTTGGCGCTGTATGGCAAGGCGCAGCCACGCATGCTGACCAGCATCCAGATTTCGCCCAACGACTGGCCCACCCAGACCGTGGTGGACTGGCTGTCCATCCTGGGCCACATGAAGGATGCGCCCAACCGCAGCAAGCTGATGGAAGAGGCCAACCAGATCCTGCGTGCGCGCCTGAGCTACCAGGGCACCAAGGTGCTGTTCGCCAATGAGAACAACGACTACTGGTGGTGGCTGATGCAAAACGGCGATACCACCCTGGCGCGCTTCCTGCTGGTGGTGATGGATGACCCGGCCTGGAAGGACGACATGCCGCGCCTGGCCAGCAGCTTCATCAGCCGCCAAAAGAGCGGTGCCTGGATGACCACCACGGCCAACCTCTGGGGCGCGCTGGCGCTGGAGCGCTTCTCGCGCACCTATGAGTCGATCCCGGTGACCGGCACCACCGAGGCCAGCATGGCCGGCAAGTCCGGCACGGTGGACTGGAGCCGCGTGACCAAGGCGCAGGACGCCATCGAGCTGCTGGCACAAGGCGCCAAGCACACGCCCGGCCCGACCGAGCAGGTGGCGCAATGGCTGAACAACACGATCGACCTGCCCTGGGCCCCTGGCAACCAGAGCCTCAAGGTGCAGCAAAAGGGCACCGGCAAGCCCTGGCTGACGGTGCAGTCGCAGGCGGCCGTGCCGCTCAAGCAGTCGCTGTCGGCGGGTTACACCATCAGCAAGACGGTGGTGGCGGTGGAGCAGGCCAACAAGAACCTGCCCGCCGGCCAGTACACACGCGGCGATGTGCTGCGCGTGACCCTGGAGGTGAATGCCAGCGCCAACATGACCTGGGTGGCGATCACCGACCCGATCCCGGGCGGTGCCACCATCCTGGGCAGCGGCCTGGGCCGGGACTCGGCGCTGTCCACCGCGGGCGAGAAATCGACCGGCTGGGGCTGGAAGGCTTTTGAGGAGCGGTCTTTCGAGAGCTACCGCGCCTACTACGGCTACCTGCCGCAGGGCAAGCTCAGCCTGCAGTACAGCTACCGGGTCAACAACACGGGTGAGTTTGCATTGCCATCGACCCGCGTCGAGGCACTGTATGCGCCCGAGATGTTTGGCATGGCACCCAACCCCAAGGTGACGGTTGTGCCCGTCGCGCCATGAGGCTGCGGCGCATAGCCCGCTGGCGGGCGCTGGCCCTGGTCTGCCTGGTGCAGGCACCGCTGGCCCAGGCCGTGCCCAGCTTTGGCGAGGTGCGGCAGGATTTCAGCTCGTCGGAGACGCGGGTGCTGTCGCGCGAAGGCGAACTGCTGCAGAGGGTGCGCACTGACAGCACGGTGCGCCGGGGCGACTGGGTGGCCCTGGGCGATGTATCGGCTGCGCTGCGCACCGCCATGCTGCTGAGCGAGGACAAGCGCTTTTACGAACATGCCGGTGTGGACTGGGCCGCCGTCACATCGGCCGCCTGGGGCAACCTCTGGAACCAGCGCACGCGCGGGGCCAGCACCATCAGCATGCAGCTGGCGGGCCTGCTCGATGGCGACTGGCGCCGCAGCAGCGGTGGCCGCTCGGTGGTGCAAAAGGTGGGGCAGACGGTGGCCGCCCAGGTGCTGGACCGGCGCTGGCAGAAAACCCAGATCCTGGAGGCCTACCTGAACCTGGTGCCGTTCCGGGGCGAGCTGGTGGGCATCGATGCGCTGTCGCGCACTTTGTTTGACAAGGCCCCGCATGGCCTGGACGACCGCGAGGCGGCGGTGGCTGCCGCCCTGGTGCGCGCCCCCAATGCGCGGGCTGTGCAAGTGGGCCAGCGCGCCTGCGGCGTGCTCAAAGAGATGCGGCGCGACCCGAAAGTGGATTGCGAGGCGGTGGTGTTTTTCACCGAAGTGGCGCTGAAAAAGCGCGCCTTTGACGCCAGCGAAGGCATTGCCCCGCATTTCAGCCGCATCGCGCTGCGCGAGGCGCGCCAAGCCACGTCGTCTGGTACGGCGAACAAGCCGCCTGCAGCCGCCAGCCTGCGCACCACCTTGAGCGCGCCGCTGCAGCGCTTTGCGGTGGACAGCCTGGACCAGCATTTGCAGGCGCTGCGCAGCAGCAATGTGCAAGATGGCGCGGTGCTGGTGCTGGACAACGCCAGCGGCGAGGTGCTCGCCTGGGTGGGCTCATCGGGCGCACTGAGCCAGGCGCAGGCGGTGGATGCGGTGCTGGCGCCGCGCCAGCCGGGCTCCACCCTCAAGCCCTTTCTCTACGGCCAGGCGATTGCCGAGCACAAGCTGACTGCCGCCTCGCTGATCGAGGACTCGCCCGCCCGCATTCCCACGGCCAGCGGCCTCTATATTCCGCAGAACTATGACCGCAGCTTCAAGGGCTGGGTGTCGGTGCGCACGGCGCTGGGCGCGTCGCTCAATGTGCCGGCGGTGCGCACCTTGGTGATGGTCGGTGTGGACGATTTCTTTGACCAGCTGGTGCGCCTGGGCATGCCCATGCGCGAGAGCGGCAGCTATTTTGGCTACAGCCTGGCGCTGGGCAGCCCCGATATTCCGCTGGTGCAGCTGACCAATGCCTACCGCGCGCTGGCCAATGGCGGGCGCTACAGCCCGGTGGCCTATACGCGCGGCGGCAAGCCCGCGTTCCGCCAGGCCATGGATGCCGGCGCCGCCTATGTGGTGGGCGATATGCTGGCCGATACCAATGCCCGCGTGCGCACCTTTGGAATGGACAGCGTGCTGGGCACGCGCAGCTGGGCGGCGGTGAAAACCGGCACCAGCAAGGACATGCGCGACAACTGGGCCGTGGGCTGGTCGGACCGCTACACGGTCGGTGTCTGGGTGGGCAATGCCAGCGGCGAGGCCATGCATTCGGTCAGTGGCACCAGTGGTGCGGCGCCCGTCTGGGCCAGCATCATGGCCTTTTTGCACCAGGGCCAGCCCAGCCGCGCGCCCAAGCCACCGGCAGATCTGCGCGCGCAGTGGGTGGATTTTGGACCGGCGCCGGCTGGGCAATCAGGTGCCGGTTTTGCGCTGGAAGCCCGGCGCGAGGAATGGTTTCTGGCCGGCACCGCGCAGCCGCGCTTTGCGCTCGATGGCCAGGCCACCGGGGTCGATGAAATGGTGGGTGGGCGCAGCGTAGCCGGGCGATCCGCCGACAGCACTAGCTCGGCAGCACCGCCTGCCGTGCGCATTCTGGCCCCCGCCAACGGCACGATTGTGGCGGTGGATCCGGACATTCCGCCCGACCGCCAGCGCCTGCAGTTTGTCGCCGATTCGGCCTCTGCCCGCTGGCGCATTGATGGCAAGGATGTCGCGCGCGGCGCACGCTGGGCCTGGCTGCCCTGGCCGGGCCGCCACCAGGTGGAGCTGGTCAATGCCCAGGGCGAGGTGCTGGACAGCATTCGGCTGGAAGTGCGCGGCGCCGGGGTCAAGCACTCCAAGCGCTAAAGCTGGCAGCAGCCACCCGCAAGGGGGCTGCTGCAGCGCTGACAGAGGCGCTTAATCGACCACCACGGCAGTGCCGCTGGCGGAGACCATCAGCATGCCGTTGTCCTTGCCCAGCACTTCATAGTCCAGGTCGATGCCGACGACGGCATTCGCGCCCAGCGCCTTGGCGCGTTCCTGCAACTCATTGAGTGCAATATCTCTGGCCTTTTGCAGCTCTTTTTCGTAGGTGCCCGAGCGCCCGCCGACGATGTCGCGGATGCCGGCAAACCAGTCCTTGAAAAAGTTGGCACCCAGGATCGCTTCGCCATTGACGATGCCGCAGTAGCGGCTGATGCGCTTGCCTTCGATGCTGGGGGTGGTGGTCACGATCATGGTGTGGCTCCAGCGGTATCAGTTGGCGAGTGCGCGCAGCAGCTTTTGGCCGGCGCGGCCGTCGGCCTTCATGCCCAGGCGGTTTTGCTCGGCCTTGATGGCTTCGCGCGTCTTGGCGCCAATCATTCCATCGGGCTCGCCAATGGCGTAGCCTCGGGTCAGCAGCGCCTGCTGCAGCGCCTTGTTTTGCGCGCGTGACAGGCCCAGGTCATCGGTGGGCCAGGGCGTGACAAAGCTGGTTTGGCTCTGGCGGGTGTCTGCTACCAGGTTGGACAGCTGGGCAATCGCCAAGCCATAGTTTTCCGAGGCGTTGTAGCTGTAGAGCGCATCAAAATTGCGGCCGACCAGGAAGGCGGGGCCGCCCGCTGCTGGAATCATCAGGCCAGCCGATGGCAGGGACTCCGGCAACGGATCACCGTTGACCAGGGTGACACCGGCCGAGCGCCAGAAAGCCAGCGGCTTTTTGTTTTTGCGACTGGCATCGGCGGTGCTGAAACCGCTGGGCAGCTTGACCTCAAAGCCCCAGGGCTGGCCCGGGCGGTAGCCGGCGTTCTTCAAGAAGGTGGCGGTGGAGGCCAGCGCATCGGGCACGCTGTCGACGATGTCGCGGCGGCCATCGCCGTCAAAGTCGACAGCGCTGCGGAAAAAGGTCGAGGGCATAAACTGCGTCTGCCCAAAGGCGCCCGCCCAGGAGCCCACCAATTTGGATTCGGCGATATGGCCTTCTTGCAAGATGCGCAGCGCGCTGGCGAACTCACCCCGGAAATAGGCCTGGCGGCGGCCAAAGCACGACAAGGTGCCCAGTGACTGCACCAGGGAGCGGCCGCCCAGGTTCTGGCCGAAGTTGCTCTCCACGCCCCAAACGCCAATGACGATCTGGGGGGATACGCCGGTGCTCTGTTCGATCTTGTCCAAGGTGCTTTTCCACTTGGCATAGGCGGCGCGGCCCTCGGCCACACGCTGCTCGTCCACCAGCACGGCGATGTAATCCCAGACGGGCATCGTGAACTCCGGCTGGCGGTTGAGCAGGGGCAGCACCGTCGCATCGGGCTGGAGCTGGCCGGTGTACTGGCTGAAGGTGGCGGGCGTGATGGCGGCAAAGGCCTTGCTGGCGCGCAGCTCGCTCAGGCAGGACTGGAACTCGGCCTCGCTCAGGTTGGGCGCCTCTTGCGGCGCGCTGGTTTGGGCAAAAACGGCGCAGGCGGCAAGGCCCAGGCTGGCGGCGGTGGCGAGCTGGCGCATCGCGGGGAGGGGGCGGCGGAACATCATGCCTGGCAATATACCTGCTTGCCCCGGCCGCAGCCCTGGTAAACCCGGGGACACGACCATTGCTTACGTTTTTGCAGCCCCGAAAGATACGGGTAAACCCAAAAATATACAGGTTGCACCATAGCGCCTATGGCTGGCTTGTTATGGCTGGCGCTGCGCGGCACACTACGCTAGTACACAGTTTTGCAGACCGGCAAGGCAGCATGCCAGACCGAGCCCCACCATGAGCCCCATGACCGCCCCACAAGCCATCCGTTTCTACCACCAAGGCCGTATCACCGACGTGCAAGGCCTGGCCCCCACACGCAGTGTGCTGGACTGGCTGCGCGAGGACGCGCACTGCACAGGCACCAAGGAGGGCTGCAATGAAGGCGATTGCGGCGCCTGCACGGTGATGCTCGCTGAGCTGGCCGAACCCGGCGACCCGCAGGCCGTGCAAGGCCTCAAGCTGCAGACCGTCAATGCCTGCATCCAGCTGCTGCCCAGCCTGCATGGCAAGGCGCTGTTCACCGTCGAAGACATGAAGACCAGCTGCCGGCCCAAAGAGGGCGGCCAGGCTTGCAACGCGCTGCACCCGGTGCAGCAGGCCATGGTGGACTGCCACGGCTCGCAATGCGGCTTTTGCACGCCCGGTTTTGTCATGTCGCTGTGGTCCGTCTACGAGCAGCAGCAGGCCCGCCAGGGCGCTGCGCCCACGCGCCAGCAGCTGGCCGATGCGCTGTCGGGCAACCTCTGCCGCTGCACCGGCTACCGGCCCATTCTGGATGCCGGCCAGCAGATGCTGGACCTGCCTGCCCGCCAGTTGGATGCAGCGCCCGTGGTAGCCGCCTTGCAGGCGCTGCGCAGCGATGCCGACTGGAGCTATGCCTATACCCCCAGCTGCGGCCAGCCCCAGCATTTCCACGCGCCGGCCAGCATCGCCAGCCTGGCCCAGCTGCGCGCCGCGCTGCCCGATGCCCGTTTGATTGGGGGCACCACCGATGTGGCTTTGTGGATCAACAAGCAGTTTCGGCCGCTGGGTGATTTGATTGCCGTGGGGC
Source organism: Comamonas sp. BIGb0152 (assembly GCF_024809975.1). Taxonomy (GTDB): domain Bacteria; phylum Pseudomonadota; class Gammaproteobacteria; order Burkholderiales; family Burkholderiaceae_C; genus Comamonas. The sequence continues at coordinate 318,419 of NZ_JANUDY010000001.1, read as the reverse complement.
GGGTGGCTGAGCTGCGCCGCATCGAGGAGCGCGATGGCATGCTCTGCATTGGCGCAGGCGCTTCGCTGGAGGCCGCTTGGGGCGCACTGGCCCAGCGTTTTCCGTCGCTCACCGAAGTGTGGCTGCGCTTTGCATCGCCCCCCGTGCGCCATGCCGGCACCATGGGCGGCAATGTGGCCAATGGCTCGCCGATTGGCGATGCCCCACCGGTGCTGATGGCGCTGGATGCCGAGATCGAGCTGCGCCTGGGCGATCGCCTGCGGCGCATGCCGCTGACCGAGTTTTACCTGGACTACATGAAGAACCAGCTGGAGCCCGGTGAGTGGGTGCAGGGCCTGCGGGTGCCGCTGGCGGTGCAGGCACGCCAGGTGCGGGCCTACAAGATCAGCAAGCGTTTTGACTGCGATATCTCGGCGCTGTGCGCGGGCTTTTCGCTGCAGTTGGGTGCCCAGGGCCAGGTGGAGACCGTGCGCCTGGCCTTTGGCGGTATGTCGGCCACTGTACGGCGTGCCGCCAAGGCCGAAGCAGCCCTGCTGGGCCAGGCCTGGACGGCGCAAGCCGTGCAGCGCGCCCAGGCGGCGCTGGCCGAGGATTTTCAACCAATGACCGATATGCGGGCCAGCGCGGCCTACCGCCTGAAGGTGGCGCAAAACCTGCTGCAGCGCCTGTGGCTGGAGACCCGGGCCGATGCCCCGTTGGCGCCAGAGGCCACCACCGTCTGGGCCGCCATGCCGCATTTGGTGAGCACTGCCCAGGCCAACCATGCTGTTGCACCGGGAGCCTGATATGAACACGTCTATTCCCAAACATCTGCTGGCCGGCGCTGAGGCCTTTGCCGATTACCGCGACAACCAAAAGGCGCGCATCGATGTGGCGCAAGAGGCCCGGGCGCAGCAGCAAGGCCACCAGGTGGGCATCAGCCGCCCCCATGAGTCCGCCCCCTTGCATGTGGCCGGTGAAGCCACCTATATCGACGACCTGCCCGAGCTGGCCGGCAGCCTGCATTGCGCGCTGGGCCTGTCGCCCATTGCCCATGGCCGCCTGCTGTCGCTGGATGTGGACGCACTGCGCGCCGAGCCTGGCGTGGTAGCGGTGCTGACGGCGGCCGATATCCCCGGCGTCAATGACTGCGGATCCATCGTCCATGACGACCCCATCCTCTGCGATGGCGAAATACGCTACCTGGGCCAGCCGATGTTCGCGGTACTGGCCGGCGACCGGCAAACCGCACGGCGCGTGGCGGCACTGGCGCGCAAGCTGGCCAAGGTGGAAGAGGCCGAGCCGGTGCTGACCCCGCAGCAGGCCCATGCGCTGGGCCAGTATGTGGTGCCGCCGATGCAGCTGCTGCGCGAGACCGATGCCGGCGGCGCCTCCCAGGCCATTGCCCAGGCCCCGCGCCGCCTGCAGGGCAGCTGGGAGGTGGGCGGCCAGGAGCAGTTTTACCTGGAAGGCCAGATCAGCTACGCCATCCCCAAGGAAGGGGGCGCCATGCATGTGCTGTGCTCCACCCAGCACCCCAGCGAGATGCAGCACCTGGTGGCGCATGCGTTGGGGGTGCAGGCCCATGCAGTGCATGTGGAATGCCGGCGCATGGGCGGCGGTTTTGGCGGCAAGGAATCCCAATCAGCCCTGTTTGCCTGCGTGGCGGCGGTGGCGGCGCGCAAGCTGGGCCGGCCCGTCAAGCTGCGGCTCGATCGTGACGATGACTTTATGATCACCGGCCGCCGCCATTGCTTCTGGTACGAGTACGACATTGGCTATGACGACAGCGGCCGCATCCTCGGCGCCGAGGTGACCATGGTCTCGCGCGCCGGGCATTCGGCCGATCTGTCGGCGCCGGTGATGACCCGCGCGCTCTGCCACTTCGACAATGCCTACTGGCTGCCCAATGTGCGCATGCGCGGCTTTATGGGCAAGACCAATACCCAGAGCAATACCGCCTTTCGCGGCTTTGGCGGGCCGCAGGGCGCGATCGTGATGGAGAACATCATGGACTCCATCGCGCGGCAGCTGGGCAAGGATGCGCTCGATGTGCGGCGTGCGAACTTCTATGCCAAGGACAGCGGCCAGTGCACGCCTTATGGCCAGGAGGTGGACGACAACATCATCGACGAGCTGGTGGCGCAGCTGGAGGCACGCAGCGACTACCGGGCGCGGCGCGCCCAGGTCGATGCCTTCAATGCCACCAGCCCGGTGCTCAAGCGCGGTCTGGCGCTGACCCCCGTCAAGTTCGGTATCTCCTTCAACGTCAAGCACTTCAACCAGGCGGGCGCCCTGGTCCATGTCTACAACGATGGCTCCATCCTCGTCAACCATGGCGGCACCGAGATGGGCCAGGGCCTGAACACCAAGGTGGCCCAGGTGGTGGCGCATGAGCTGGGCGTGGCCTTTGAGCGGGTGCGGGTGACCGCCACCGACACGACCAAGGTGGCCAACACCTCCGCCACCGCAGCATCGACCGGCACCGATTTGAACGGCAAGGCGGCGCAAGATGCGGCGCGCCAGATCCGCGAGCGCCTGGCCGCTTGCATGGCCGCCCCGCTTGGGGCCGACCCGGCCACGGTGCGCTTTGTGAATGACGAAGTGCATTGCGCGGGCCAAACGCTGGGCTTTGCGGCCCTGGTCAAGCAGGCCTATCTGGCGCGGGTGCAGCTCTGGTCCGATGGTTTTTATGCGACGCCCGGCCTGTCTTGGGATGGGGCGGCGATGCGCGGCCGGCCTTTCTTTTACTTTGCCTACGGCGCGGCTGTGAGCGAGGTAGTGGTCGATACCCTGACCGGCGAGAGCAAGCTGCTGCGCGCCGATGTGCTCCACGACGTGGGCCAGTCGCTGAACCCGGCCGTCGATATTGGCCAGGTCGAGGGCGCCTTTATCCAGGGCATGGGCTGGCTCACGATGGAGCAGCTGGTCTGGCACCCCAAGACAGGGGCCTTGATGACCCATGCCCCCAGCACCTACAAGATACCGACCGCCAACGACTGCCCGCCGGTGCTGAATGTGCAGCTGTTCGACGGCGCCAACCCGCATGACAGCATCCACCGCAGCAAGGCGGTGGGCGAGCCGCCACTGCTGCTGCCGTTCTCGGTGTTCTTTGCGATACGCGATGCGGTGGCTGCGACCGGCGCGCCGGGCTGCTGCCCGCCGCTGCGCGCACCGGCCACGGCCGAGGCGGTGCTCGACGCCATCGCGGCCGTGCAGACAGGGCTTTGACGCTGCGAGCCGGCAGCCTGCACGGGCAGCTGCGATACTCGCCGCCTTCGATACGAATCAGCTTCCCTTTAAACGATGAATAACCAGAAGGAGCAGCCATGAGTGCGCTGGACAAATATTTCAAGCTTGGAGAGCATGGCACCACGGTGCGAACCGAGGTGCTGGCGGGGATCACCACCTTTTTGACGATGGCCTACATCATGTTCGTCAACCCCTCGATCCTGGGGGATGCGGGCATGCCCAAGGGCTCGGTGTTTGTGGCCACCTGCCTGATTGCGGCGCTGGGCTCGGTACTCATGGGGCTGTATGCCAACTACCCGATTGCGGTGGCACCGGGCATGGGACTGAATGCCTATTTTGCCTATGTGGTGGTGCTGGGCATGGGCTACACCTGGCAGGCGGCGCTGGGGGCGGTGTTTGTCTCGGGCTGCCTGTTTTTGCTGGTCACCATCTTTCGCATACGCGACCAGATCATCAATGGCATACCGGCCTCCATCCGCGTGGCCATCACCGTTGGCATCGGGCTCTTTTTGGCGCTGATTGCGCTCAAGAGCGCCGGCGTGGTGGTGGAATCCAAGGCCACCTTGGTGACCCTGGGTGATCTGCATTCGCCCTCGGTAATTCTGTTCGGCCTGGGCTTTTTGCTGATCGTGGTGCTGGACCGCCTGCGTGTGCCCGGTGCCATCCTGATCGGCATTCTGGCCGTGACGGTGGCCTCCTTCATCTTTGGCGGCAACCAGTTCCAGGGTGTGTTCTCGGCACCGCCGTCGATTGCGCCCACCTTCTTGCAGCTCGATATCAAGACGGCGCTGTCCAGCGGTTTCTTGAACGTGGTGCTGGTGTTCTTTCTGGTGGAGCTGTTTGATGCCACCGGCACCTTGATGGGCGTGGCCAAGCGCGCCGGCCTCTTGGTGCCCGGCAAGATGGAGCGCTTTCACCGCTCGCTGCTGGCCGACAGTGGCGCGATCTTTGCCGGTTCGCTGCTGGGCACCTCTAGCGCGACGGCCTATGTCGAAAGCGCCTCGGGCGTACAGGCCGGTGGCCGCACAGGCCTGACCGCCGTGACGGTTGCCGTGCTGTTCCTGGCCTGCTTGTTCATTGCGCCTTTGGCCGGCTCGGTGCCTGCGTACGCCACCGCGCCCGCGCTGCTGTTTGTCGCCTGCCTGATGCTCAAGGAGCTGACCGAGGTGGACTGGGCGGACACGACCGAGGCCATTCCCGCCGCCATCACCGCCGTGATGATGCCCTTTACCTACTCCATCGCCAACGGCCTGGCCTTTGGTTTTATCTCGTACGCGGCCATCAAGCTGTGCACCGGCCGCGCCCGCGAGGTGCACTGGATGGTCTGGATCATTGCGGCGCTGTTCCTGTTCAAGTTCGCCTATATCGGCGGGCATTGAGGGGGCTGGTAGCTGCCGGGCTGCCAGTCCGCTGAGCCTGGGCGACAGTCGGCGGTGCTGCTGCGCCTAAAATTTGCCAAAGTGCCCCGACCCCGGTCGAGGCCCTTTGGCTTTTTTCTTTCCCGCAAAGGATTTATCAGATGCAGCTCAGCAGCCACAGCTTTCAAGACGGCCAGGCCATTCCTGGCGAATTCGCTTTTGCCGTGCCCGATGCGACAGCCCATGTCTTGCTGTCGTCCAACCGCAATCCGCACCTGGCCTGGCGCGATGTGCCCGCCGGCACCCAGTCCTTTGTCATCGTCTGCCATGACCCCGATGTGCCCAGCCGGGGCGATGATGTGAACCAGGAAGGCCGCACGGTGCCGGCCGATCTGCCCCGGGTCGACTTCTTCCACTGGCTGCTGCTCGATATTCCGGCGAGCACCACCGAGATCGCCGCCGGCGCGCAGTCGGACGGCATCACCGCCCATGGCAAGCCCGGCCCGGCTGCGCCCCAGGGCCTGCGCCATGGCATCAATGACTACAGCGCCTGGTTTGCCGCTGATGCGCAGATGCAGGGCGATTACTACGGCTACGACGGCCCTTGCCCACCCTGGAACGACAGCCTGCTGCACCACTATGTGTTCACGGTGTATGCGCTGGCCACGCCAAGCTTGGCAGTCGACGGTGCACTGACCGGTGCGAATGTGCGTGCCGCGCTGGCCCAGGCTCCGGTGCTGGGCCAGGCCCGCATCACCGGCTTGTACAGCCTGAACCCTGCGGTCCCTGCCGTTTAACACACGGGATGCGGTGAACGGGGCTCCTCGGTGAGCCCCGTTTTGCTTACTTCACCACCATCAAGGTGAAGGGGTAGACATAGGCCTGCAAGCTGACAAAGATGCCCACCAAAGTAGCCAGGGCCACCGAGTGGAAGAACACATAGCGCAGGATGTCGCCCTCATGGTTGAACCAGCGCGTGGCGGTGGAAGCCACAACGATGGACTGCGCATCGATCATCTTGCCCATCACGCCGCCCGAGCTGTTGGCCGCGCCCATCAGGTTGGGCGACAGGCCCAGCTGCTCGGCAGCGACCTTTTGCATGCCGCCAAACAGCACGTTGGAGGCCGTGTCCGAACCCGTCAGCGCCACGCCCAGCCAGCCCATCATCGTGCCAAAGAACGGGTAGAACACGCCGGTGTTGGCAAAGGCCAGACCCAAGGTGGTGTCGGTGCCGGAGTAGCGGGTGAGGGTGCCCAGCGCCAGCATCAGCACGATGGTCAGCAGCGAAAAGCGCACCAGCCAGATGGTTTTGAAGAACTGCTTGATGAGGGCCAGTGGGCTGTACTTCATCACCAGACCGCCGACGATGGCCGACAGCAGAATGCCGGTGCCGGTGGCCGACAGCAGGTTGAGCACATAGACCGCGCCTTCCTTGGTGGGCTGGGGCACGACGGGCGGCACCTTCTCGATCAGGTTGTGCAGCCCCGTCATCGGGAAGGACGGCGCAAACAAGCCGTTGAGCGCGCTCTTGACCGAGGGCAGACCCCAGATAAACACAAACACCGTCAGGATAGCCCAGGGCGTCCAGGCGCGGATCACATCGGCGCGGGCATGCGCCACCACGGCACGTGGCTTGGCCGTAGTGTCTTCGCTGGTGTCGCGGCTCTTGAGCGAGGTGCTGCGCCAGATGGTCTTGGGCTGCCACACGCGCAGAAAGCCGATCAGGCAGCCCATGGAGACGATCGCGGCAATGATGTCGACCAGCTCCGGGCCGATGAAGTTGGAGACGAGATACTGCGGAATCGCAAACGACAGGCCGGTGACCAGGATGGCCGGCCAGATCTCCACCATCGCCTTGCGGCCGGCAAAGGCCCAGATCAGCCAGAAGGGCACCAGCACCGAGAAGAAGGGCAGCTGGCGGCCGACCATGGCGGTGACCTCCATCAGGTCATAGCCATGGACCTTGGCCAGGGTGATCACCGGCGTGCCCAGTGCGCCAAAGGCGACGGGCGCGGTATTGGCAATCAGCGACAGGCCTGAGGCCGCCAGCGGCGAAAAGCCCAGGCCGATCAGGATGGCCGCCGTGACCGCCACCGGCGTGCCAAAGCCTGCCGCCCCTTCAAAGAAGGCGCCAAAGGCAAAGGCGATCAGCAGCAGCTGGATACGCCGGTCCTCGGTGATGCCGGCAATCGAGTCCTGCAGGATCTTGAAGCTGCCGTTGTGCTCCGTCAGCTGGTGCAAAAAGATGATGTTGAGCACGATCCAGCCAATGGGCAGCAGGCCGGTGAGGCCGCCAAAGACCGCCGCGCGGCCCGCCATATCGGCCGGCATGCCATAGACCAGGATGGCAATGAGCAGTGCGCAGACCAGGCCTGCGCCGGCCGCAATATGCGCCTTGAGGTGGAGAAAACCCAGCCCCACCAGCATTACCACCACCGGCAGCGCCGCCAGCAAGGTGGAGAGCACCATATTGCCCACCGGGTTGTAGATCTGTTGCCAAACCATGCCTGACTCCTCGTTGTAGTGCAGCGCAGGTGCGCGGCCGGGAGCCGTGCCATTAGCTGCTGTTATTACAAAAACACCTGGATGGATAGAACATCGACATAATGTCGGCCTAGCTGGTGGCCCGCAGTCCTGTAAAACCCCTAGACCTTGTAACGAGATGGTGTTGGGTCTGCCACCTGCGTGACAAGGACGCCGCTCACAGCACGTTACACATAGGGTCTGGCCGCCAGCGCCGCTGCAGTGGCTTGATAACAAGGAAGATTTGTGGCTGATTTATCCAAGATCACATGTATTGAAGATTTGCGCGTCGTGGCCGAGAAGCGGGTGCCGCGGATGTTTTATGACTATGCGGACTCGGGCTCCTACACCCAGGGCACCTACCGCGACAACGAGGCGGCATTCCACAAAATCAAGCTGCGCCAGCGCGTGGCGGTGAATATGGAAGGCCGCAGCACGCGCAGCACCATGGTGGGCCAGGAGGTGAGCATGCCCGTGGCCATTGCGCCGACGGGCCTGACAGGCATGCAGCATGCCGATGGCGAAATCCTGGCGGCCCGCGCGGCCAAGGCCTTTGGCATCCCGTTCACCTTGTCGACGATGAGCATCTGCTCGCTCGAAGATGTGGCCGAGCACACCGGCCGCCATCCGTTCTGGTTCCAGCTGTATGTGATGCGCGACCGGGGCTTTATGGAGCGCCTGATCGACCGGGCCAAGGCGGCGAACTGCTCGGCCTTGCAGCTCACCCTGGATCTGCAAATACTCGGGCAGCGCCACAAGGACATCAAGAACGGGCTGTCCACACCGCCCAAGCCGACCCTCAGAAACCTCATCAACCTGGCGACCAAGCCGCGCTGGTGCATGGGCATGCTGGGCACCAAGCGACGCACGTTTGGCAATATCGTCGGCCATGTCGATGGCGTCGGCGATGTGAGCTCGCTGTCGTCCTGGACGGCTGACCAGTTTGACCCCTGCCTGAACTGGGGCGATGTGGAATGGATCAAGAAGCGCTGGGGTGGCAAGCTCATCCTCAAGGGCGTGATGGAGGCCGACGATGCCCGGCTGGCGGCACAGACCGGCGCCGATGCGCTGATCGTCAGCAACCATGGCGGCCGCCAGCTGGATGGCGCGCCCGCGACCATCGATGCGCTGCCGTCGATCGCGCAGGCTGCCGGCAAAGACATCGAGGTCTGGCTGGACAGCGGCATCCGCAGTGGCCAGGATGTCCTCAAGGCCCGTGCGCTGGGCGCCCAGGGCACCTTGATTGGTCGCAGCTTTTTGTACGGCCTGGGCGCCTACGGCCAAGAGGGCGTGACGCGCGCGCTGCAGATCATCCACAAGGAGCTGGATGTGTCCATGGCGTTTTGCGGCCACACCAATATCAACAACGTGGACCAGGGGATTCTGGTGCCCGGCACCTATCCCCAGCCTTATTGAGCGGAGCAGGGGGCAGGCAGCGTGCTGGCCCCTCTTGATGCCGCAGGCTCGCATCGCCAAATGCAGGCGCGCAAGTGCTGCCTATCGCCTACCATCGTGGGCCTTGTGATGGATGGGATGCGGTGATGGCTGACGGAGCAGGAATGCAATGGGGTGGTTGGTGGATGGCGCTGGTGGTGTTTGCCGCCGTGGCGCAAACGGCGCGCAACGCGGCGCAGCGCTCGCTGACCCGCGATCTGGGCACCTGGCCGGCCACCTTGGTGCGCTTTCTCTATGGCCTGCCGCTGGCCGGCCTGGTGCTGGTGCTGCTCTATACCCTGCCCGCCAAGGCGCCTGAGATTGCGCACTGGAGCGGCGCTTATTTTGGCTGGCTGGCGCTGGGGGCCTTCTTTCAAATCGCGGCCACTGGTGCCTTGCTGCTGGCGATGCAGCAGCGCAATTTTGCGGTGGCCGTGACCCTGTCCAAGACCGAGGTGCTGCAGGTGGCGCTGTTTGGCGCGGTCTTTCTGGGTGAGCTGCCCACCTACTGGGCGCTGGCGGCGATGGCCATTGCCACCGTAGGCGTGGCGCTGCTGTCCTTGCCGCCGCGCCAACTGGGCGCCAAGCTCGATTGGCGCAGCAAGGCAGCCATGTATGGCCTGATCTGCGGTGCCTGCTTTGCCATTGCGACGGTGGGCTTTCGCGGTGCGGCGCTGGCGCTGGATGCGCCGAGCGCACTGCTGTCCGGGGCCTGGGGCGTGTTCATTGCCCAATGCATGCAGACCCTGGCCATGGGCGCCTGGTTTGTCTGGCGTGACCGCGGCGTGCTGGTTCGCATTGCCAAGGCTTGGCGCGTGTCGCTGCTGGCTGGCTGCATGGGCAGTGCGGCGTCTCTCGCCTGGTTCAGCGCCTATGCGCTGCAAAGTGCCGCTTCGGTACGCACCTTGGGCATGGTCGAGGTGGTGTTCAGCTACCTGGTCTCGCGCCGGCTGCTCAAGGAGCAGCTGCGCCGCAATGAGAAATGGGGCATTGCGCTGATGCTGGTGGGCATTGTGGTGATCTGCACCCAGCTGTAGAGGGCCTTGGCACTGCGCAGGCGCTGGCAGGGGAGCGGGGAAATTCAGCGTCCGTCTGACATCAGAGGGTCTCGCAGGCGGCGCATCATGGTCCGCATTGCTACACGGGACTACTCCAATGACAACACCCTCCGTGCCAGGACCTGGGCCCTCTGCCGCCCAGACTTCGGCCAACACCCCTCCCCACTACAGCCCGGAAGAAAAGCGCCACCGCATTTTCTCCATCATGGCTGCCTCCTCGGGCAATTTGGTCGAATGGTTTGACTTTTATGTCTATGCCTTCTCGGCCATTTACTTTGCCGCTGCCTTCTTCCCCAAAGGCGACCCCACCGTACAGCTGCTGAACACGGCCGGTGTGTTTGCCGCCGGCTTTTTGATGCGCCCCATCGGCGGCTGGCTGTTTGGCCGCATTGCCGACAAGTACGGCCGCAAAAAATCCATGTTGATCTCGGTGACCATGATGTGCGCCGGATCGCTGGTGATTGCCTGCCTGCCTACCTATGCGCAGGTGGGCGCCTGGGCACCGTTCTTGCTGCTGCTGTGCCGCTTGTTCCAGGGCCTGTCGGTGGGTGGTGAATATGGCACCACGGCCACCTATATGAGCGAAGTGGCGCTCAAGGGCCAGCGCGGTTTTTACTCCTCGTTCCAGTACGTGACCCTGATTGGTGGCCAGCTGCTGGCGGTGCTGCTGATCGTGATTCTGGAAGCCGTGCTGACGGATGCCGAGCTGCGCGCCTGGGGCTGGCGCATTCCCTTTGTGGTGGGGGCGGCAGCGGCGGTGGTGGCCATGCTGCTGCGCCGTACCTTGCATGAGACCCAGTCCAAAGAGGCCATGCAGAACAAGGAGACCGGCACCCTGGGCAACCTGTTCAAGCACCACTGGCGCGCCTTTGTCACCGTGCTGGGCTACACCGCCGGCGGCTCGCTGATCTTCTACACCTTCACCACCTATATGCAGAAGTACCTGGTCAACAGCGTGGGCCTGCCGATCAAGACCGCCAGCTATGTGATGACCGTCTGCCTGTTTTTGTACATGTGCATGCAGCCGTTGTTTGGCGCACTGTCCGACCGCATTGGCCGGCGCACCAGCATGATGCTGTTTGGCGCGCTGGGCGCCCTGGGCACGGTGCCGATTCTGACGACCCTGCACCAGGCCTCGTCGCCGGTGACGGCCGGCCTGCTGATCCTGGTGGCGCTGGCGATTGTGAGCTTCTACACCTCGATCTCGGGCATTGTGAAGGCAGAGATGTTCCCGCCCGAGGTACGCGCCTTGGGTGTGGGCCTGGCCTATGCGGTGGCCAATGCGATTTTTGGCGGGTCGGCCGAGTTTGTGGCGCTGGCGCTGAAGAACGCCGGCCATGAAAACGCCTTCTTTTGGTATGTGTCGGCGATGATGGTGATTGCCTTTTTGTTCAGCCTGCGGCTGCCCAAGCAGGCGGCCTACCTGCACCACGACCACTGACCCCGCTCGGCGGCCGATTTTGCGCTGCCGTCGGCTGCAGGCCGCGCCGCGCTGGGAGACAATAGACAGGTGTGCTCCGCCCCCTCGCCATCGCCTGTTGTACTGCCCCCGCGCCGCCGCATTGCGCATCTGGACATGGATGCTTTCTATGCCTCGGCCGAGCTGCTGCGCTACCCGCAGCTCAAGGGCTTGCCGGTCATCATTGGCGGGGGCCGCCGGGCAGCAGATGAGGCGCTGAAAGCCCGCTATGGCGACCGCCTGCATGAGATTCCAACAGAGGCTTTCCCGCAGCTGAAGGACTATGTAGGCCGGGGCGTGATCACCACGGCGACCTACCCGGCACGGGCCTTTGGCGTGGGCTCGGCCATGGGCATGATGAAGGCCGCCAAGCTCTGCCCCCAAGCCATCTTGCTGCCGGTGGACTTTGCGCGCTACCGGCAGTTCTCGCGCCAGTTCAAGGCCATCATCACGGCCATGGCGCCGCAGATGGAGGACCGGGGCGTGGACGAGGTCTACATCGACTTCACCCATGTGCAAGGGGGCCAGGAGGACCACGGCCGCAGCCTGGCGCTGCAGATGCAGGCGGCCATCCATGCGGCCACGGGCCTGACCTGCTCGGTGGGGGTGGCGCCCAACAAGCAGCTGGCCAAGATGGCCAGCGAGTTCAACAAGCCCAATGGCGTCTCCATCGTGCTGGAGAGCGATCTGCAGACGATGATCTGGCCGCTGGCCTGCCGCAAGATCAATGGTGTGGGCCCCAAGGCGGACGCCAAGCTGCAGGCGCTGGGCATCCACACCCTGGGGGATCTGGCGGCCAAGGACCTGGCTTGGCTGGTGGCCCACTTTGGCCGCAGCTATGGCGCCTGGCTGCATGCATCGAGCTGGGGCCTGGACAGCCGGCCGGTGGTGACCGAGAGCGAGCCGGTATCGATGAGCCGCGAGACGACTTTTGACCGCGACTTGCATGCGGTGCGCGACAAGGCCGAGCTGGGTGCGATCTTTACCGAGCTGTGCCAGATGGTGGCGGCCGATTTGCAGCGCAAAGGCTATGTGGGGCGCACGATTGGCGTCAAGCTGCGTTACCCGGACTTTCGCATTGCCACGCGCGACCACAGCCTGCCGCTGTACACCCAGGATGCGGCGGCCATCCGGCATGCCGCCGGCCAGTGCCTCAAGCGCGCGCCTTTGGACCAGCGCCTGCGCCTGCTGGGCGTGCGCGTGGGCGGCTTGCTGCCACTGGAGCAGGCCTTGGGCCAAGGGCTGGTGGGCGACTGGCAGGCCATACGCCAAGCCCAGAGCAGCATGGAGCAGAAGGCCGACCCCTACACCTTGCCGCTGTTTGACGAGTTGGACTGACTACTGTCTGGCGGTGCGGATGTTGGCCGGCAAGGCCATCGGCTGGCTGGTGCGCAGCGGATTGATGTCCAGGCCGCCCCGACGCGTGTAGCGGGCATAGACCGTCAGGCGGATCGGCTTGCAGTGCTGCCAGATATCGACAAACATGCGCTCGACGCACTGCTCATGGAACTCGTTGTGGTTGCGGAAGCTCACGATGTATTGCAGCAGCCGCTCCTGGTCGATGGCCGGGCCGGTGTAGCTGATGCGCACGCTGCCCCAGTCGGGCTGGCCGGTAACCAGGCAGTTGCTCTTGAGCAGGCGGCTGCTCAGGGTTTCGGTGACGGGCGCCTCGTCAAAGGCGGCGCGCAGCAGCTGGGGTTGGGGCTGGTAGTGCTCGCAGTCGATGTCCAGCCGGTCCAGGTTCAGGCCATCGAGCTCTTGCAGCGGCAGGGTGTCGAAGACCTCGGGGTCGATCATCTGCACGCCGATGGAGGCCTGGTAGGGCGCGCCGCGCCATACCGCCTCGCTGACATCGGCCAGCAGCTTGGCGCGCACGTCATCCACCGAGGCAAAGCGGCTGTTGTTGAAGCTGTTGAGGTAGAGCTTGAAGGACTTGCTCTCGACAATGTTGGGCGTCTCGCAGGGGATGGTGAAGCTCACCAGCGCGACCTGGGGCTTGCCGCGCAGGTTCAGCCAGGAGAGCTCGTACGCCGTCCACAGGTCGGCGCCAAAAAAAGGCAGCTTGTCGGGGTGCAGGCCGATCTCATCGCGCTTGGCCTGGCGCGGCAGCGGGAAGAGCAGGGTGGGGTCGTACTGGTCGATGTACGCAGAGCGCTGGCCCAGCGGAGACTGCTCGGGCGAAGAAGGGACGGTCATGCTTTTGAACGGTAGGTAACCCCTTGCCCGGCAGGTGGCCAGGCAGGGGGCCGCGGTTTACTTGAATTCGCCTTCGCGCAACCACTTGGTGGCGATCCATTTCTCGCCCTCCAGCACGGGCGAGCCGCCGTGCAGGCTTTTGGTTGCAGGGTCAGGCGCGGCATAGCTGAAGAACACGGCATTGCCCCGGCGCGGCGCGACTTCCAAGCCCACGTCGGGGAAGCTGGTGCCGCCGCCGGCTTGCGGGTTGTTCAGGTAGATCACCAAGGTGGCCAGGCGCTGGCCGCCACGCTTCAAAATCGTCGGCGTGCCCGGCTGCGTCGGGTCGAAGTAGTCGTAGTGCGGCTTGTACTCGGCGCCAGGCCGGTAGTGCAGCACCTGCAGGCCTTCGCCATGGTTTTCCGGCCAGTTGACCAGCTTGGCAATGCGGCGCTCCAGCGCGGCGACGGCAGGCGTTTCCTCGCGCTGAAAAAACATGCCGTCACTGGTGCGGTCGGCATTGACTTCTTCGCCGCCGGTTTGGGTCTCGACGGTGAGCGAGCGCTGCATGCGCGGCTCAGCTGCTGCGATGATGGCGTCGCACTCTTCGTCGGACAGCAGGTTGCCGAAGACGACGACGCGCGGGTGCTGCAGGGCCAGCAGCACGCTGACCTCGCGGTCACCGACATCAATCGTTGAGGGCGATTGCGCCAAGCTGGGCTCGGGCAGGGGGCGGGTGGGGGTCGCAGGCTGGGTAGGGGCTGCTGCGGTCTCCTTGCTCGCCTGCAACTGCGCCAGGTGTTCGGTCAGCACCGATTCCATCGCGGATTCGGCAACATCGGCGTTCCAGCCGGCATCGCACATGGCTTTGAAGACGCGATCGGCGCTGACGCCTGCGCTGGCCTGATCAATGATCCAGGCGCGCAGTTCCGGGGTGAGGGGTTGCGTGGCTGTCATCGGATTCCTTTCGCGGCCCATTGTGCATCAAAGTCGCATCAATCGATTTTGCGCCTGAACACGAAATGGTCATCGCTGGAGGCATCGGCCGTGAAGGCGTAGCCGGCCGTGCTGAATTTTTTCAGGGCAGTGGGCGTCTTGATTTGCTGCTCGATGGCGTAACGCGCCATCAGGCCGCGCGCCTTTTTGGCGTAAAAGCTGATGGTTTTGTACTGGCCGTTTTTGTAGTCTTCAAAACTGCAGTCAATTACCCGGGCGCGCAGCACCTTGCGGTCCACCGATTTGAAGTACTCCTGCGAGGCCAGGTTGACGACGACGGGCTTGTCTTCACTGGCCTGCTGGGCATTGAGGTAGTCAGCGATCTGCGTGCCCCAGAAGTGGTACAGATTGCTGCCTTGCTCGGTAACCAGGCGCGTGCCCATCTCCAGCCGGTAGGGCTGCATCAAGTCGAGCGGGCGCAGCACGCCGTAGAGGCCGCTGAGCATGCACAGGTGGGACTGCGCCCAGTCCAGCTGCTTGGCGCTCAGGCTAGGGGCCTGCAGGCCGTCATACACATCGCCATTGAAGGCCATGATGGCCTGGCGGGCATTCTTGCTGCTGAATTTGGGCGACCAGGCCTCATAGCGGGCCACATTTAGCGCCGCCAGCTTGTCGCTGATGGCCATCAGGCTGGCGATTTGCTGGGGCGACTGCGTGCGCAGCACCGCTATCAAGGCCTTGGACTGGGGGATGAACTGGGGCTGCGTGCTGGTCAAACCGGCAGGCAACGGGGTTTCGTAGTCCAGGGATTTGGCAGGCGAGAGCAAAAACAGCATCTTGGGCTCCATCAATGAAACAGGCCGGATCGCTCCGGCCTGAGGGTTGCTGGGTCAGCAGGTTTTAAGCGGTTTCGCGCTCAAACGGCAGGACCAGGTCGGTCAGATCCTTGCGGGTCTCGACGAGGACCAGCGGGCCTTCGTCGATCTGCACCACCGGCTGGCGCTCACGCGGCACATGCACGGGCTTGGGCTCGGCCGCGATGGCGGCTTGCACGGCAGCGATCTTGTCGGCATCGGAGTTGACCCATTGCAGACCAGCGGTGCTGGCGATCTGGTGCAGGGCATCCAATGGCAGCGCGTAGCTGGCGATGACCGGCAGGCCTGCTTGCACGGGCGCTGCTACTGCTGGAGCAGCGGCAGGGACAGGCGCTGCCACAGGTGCAGGCGCGGCGACCGGGGCTGCCACTGGTGCAGCAACCGCTGCGGCCAGGGGTGCCTGCTCGGCGTGGCGGCTGTCTGCGGCAACGCTGACCGGGGCGCTAGGGGCCACAGGGGCCTGCACCGGTGCTGGCACCACAGGCGCTGCGTCAGCCACGGCGGCCACTACCGGTGCTGCAACCGGCGCAGGCGCGGATGCGGCATTGAAGTAGCTGCGGCGTGGTGCGTCGTCTGCGTCTTGCGGCACGGCAGGCACAGCATCCGGGGCAAAGCCCGAATCAGCTGCAGCGGATTCGCCTTCTGCCTGCTCGTCACGACCCGTGCGCTCACGGTCACCACGGTTGCGGCGGTCGCGGCCATAGCGGTCACGCGAGCGGCGTTCGCGGCGCTCGGGCGTCGCGTTGTCCGCATCGGTGCCGGCTTCGGTCTGGTTGCCCGTATCCAGGTCCAGCGATGGCAGGGACGCGATCACCGCATCGGCGTTGATGGGCGCAGCTGCCACGGCGTTCAGCGGCTGGGCGCTTTCATCGGTGGGGTTGCGGCGCTCTTGGCGCTCACCACGCTCACCACCACGGTCGCGGCGGCCTTCACGCGGCTCGCGGGGAGCGCGCTCGGGGCGGGGTGCGCGTTCTTGGCGCTCGCCATTGGCAACAGCGTTGTCGCCCGCTTGCGGGTTCAGCGGCGCTTCGTCGCGGCGGCTGCGGTCCTGGCGGTCGCCACGTTCACCGCGCTCACCACGGCGGTTACGGCCTTCCTGGTCACCACCACGGGGGCTGCGGCTGCCTTCGGCAGCGGCATTGTTGCCACGGCCATTGCGGTCACCGCGTTCGCCTTCGGCGCGCTCGCCACGGGCGGGACGGTTGCCGTCCTTGCGGTCACCACGGTCGCCACGCTCGGTGCGCTCACCACGGCCACCACGGCCGCCGTTGCGGCCGTCACGGTTTTCGCGGCGGGCGTCGCCGGCGGGAGCGGCAGCGGCTGCTGGCACGGGTGCTGGTGCGGGCTCAGGGGCCATGCCGAAGAAGCGCTTGAGCCAGGCGAAGAAGCCCTTTTGCGGTACGGCAGCAGCGGCTGCGGCGGGCGCGGCGGCTGCTGGGGTACCTGCAGGCTTGCCATTCTGCGCTGGCTGGGCATTGGCGGGGCGCGCAGCCGGTGCGGGGCGCGGCTCGGCAATCGGTGCCGGAGCATCGGGCAGCACACCCTTGATGACGGGCGTTTGCTTGTTGGTCGGCTCTTGCGAGCGGCGGGTAAAGCCCAGGCTCTCTTCTTCGGGATCGGCCAGCTTGTAGCTCGCTTCCATCGAGTCGAGGCGCGGGTCGTCGTGCTTCATGCGCTCGAGCTTGTAGTGCGGGGTCTCCAGCGCCTTGTTGGGCACCATGGTGACGGACACGCGCTGCTTGAGCTCGATCTTCTGGATCTCGGTACGCTTTTCGTTCAGCAGGAAGGAGGCGACTTCGACAGGTACCTGGCAGTTGACGGCTGCCGTGTTGTCCTTCATCGACTCTTCCTGGATGATGCGCAGGATCTGCAGTGCCGAGCTTTCCGCATCACGGATGTGGCCCGAGCCGCCGCAGCGTGGGCAGTTGATGTGGGCACCTTCGCTCAGCGCAGGCTTGAGGCGTTGGCGGCTCATCTCCATCAGGCCAAACTTGCTGATGGTGCCGAACTGCACGCGGGCGCGGTCTTGGCGCAGCGCATCGCGCAGGCGGCTTTCCACATCGCGGCGGTTCTTCGACTCTTCCATGTCGATGAAGTCGATGACGATCAGGCCGCCCAAGTCGCGCAGACGCATCTGGCGGGCGACTTCGTCAGCGGCTTCCAGGTTGGTGCGGGTGGCGGTTTCTTCGATATCACCGCCCTTGATGGCGCGGGCCGAGTTCACGTCGATGGAGACCAGCGCTTCGGTGTGGTCGATCACGATGGCGCCGCCGGACGGCAGGGTCACGGTGCGGGAGTAGGCCGACTCGATCTGGTGCTCGATCTGGAAGCGGCTGAACAGCGGCGCGTCATCGCGGTAGCGCTTGACGCGGGCAGCGTGCTCAGGCATCACATGGGCCATGAACTGCTGGGCTTGTTCATAAATGTCATCGGTGTCGATCAGGATGTCGCCGATGTCATTGTGGAAATAGTCGCGGATCGCGCGGATCACCAGGCTCGATTCCTGGTAAATCAGGAAGGCGCCCTTGCCGGACTTGGCAGCGCCATCGATGGCACCCCAGAGCTTGAGCAGGTAGTTCAGATCCCATTGCAGCTCAGGTGCGCTGCGACCAATGCCGGCGGTGCGCGCGATGATGGACATGCCCTTGGGGTAGTCCAGCTGGTCCATGGCTTCTTTGAGCTCGGCGCGCTCATCGCCTTCGATACGGCGCGAGACACCACCACCCCGGGGGTTGTTGGGCATCAGCACCACATAGCGGCCAGCCAGCGAGATGAAGGTGGTGAGCGCTGCGCCCTTGTTGCCACGTTCTTCTTTTTCGACCTGGACAATCAGCTCCTGGCCTTCGCGGATCACATCGTTGATGCGCGCCTGGCTGGGCGAGACGCCTTCGGCGAAATATTGTTTGGAGATTTCCTTGAACGGCAGAAAGCCGTGGCGGTCTTCGCCGTAGTCGACAAAGCAGGCTTCCAGGGAGGGCTCGACCCGGGTAACAACGGCTTTGTAGATATTGCCTTTGCGTTGTTCGCGGCCTTCGATTTCGATCTCGTAATCCAGCAGCTTTTGGCCATCAACAATGGCGAGGCGGCGCTCTTCAGCTTGCGTGGCGTTGATCAGCATCCGTTTCATGATGCGCGTCCTTCGTAATGCGGGACAGGCTGCCTTTGTCAGTCAGGCACCTGTCTCCAATCCCAACAATAAACAGGCTCTTACTGGAGCCACAGATGCCGGGACAGACGCAGAGAAACGAAAGAATTCACAGAGCGTGTCATGTTTGCTGGTAATACTTATGTCAGCACAAAGGACCTAGGCACGCGGGAGAGGGCATGTAAATAACCAGCCAGCCAGCGCTGAGCTGCCTCCGGCTGAGAAATTTGCCCTGAGGACATGCGCACGGTGGGCACGGCAAGACGCACTGGCGCGCAGCTGCTGCTGTGCCAGAGAGTTGCCATCCAAGCCCACAAAATCAACATGTTTGGTGTGAAGACGGTCAGCTGGGCGGGGCCTGATGCCAGGCCTTTGCGACAGCTGCCGCCAAAAATCTGTTTTTTCGTTGTTTCAATGTGTCTGCCCGCCTGATTCACTGGGCGTCTCCTGCGCAATCTCTTGGAATGCAGGTGGAGCGGCAAAGTGATCAGCCAGACATCGACCGGCCTGTGCGGGTACTGGTGGGTGAATTAAAATGCTCACCGGTTAACCAATAACTCTATCGCGCAGGTGAAACATATTATAGGGGGCAAACCGGGCGAGCCCCGCAGTCCACAAGCAGCCCCAGTCGCTGTAAGGCTGGTGGAGGTCCATCCCGACGACGCTGGACAGCGTCTGGACAATTTTCTGATGCGCCACCTCAAAGGCGTGCCTAAGACCCACATTTACCGCATCATTCGCCAGGGTGAAGTCCGTATCAACAAGGGCCGCACGTCAGCGGACGCTCGCGTTCAGCCCGGCGATGTGGTCCGGATTCCGCCCGTGCGCGTGTCCTCCAAGCCCGAGGAATCGGAGCGCGCGGTGCCAGCTAGGGAGTTTCCCTTGTTGTTGGATGACGATGTCATGTTGGCGATCAACAAGCCCGCTGGCGTGGCCGTGCATGGCGGCTCCGGAGTGAGCTTTGGCGTGATCGAGCAACTGCGCCGCGCCCACCCCGATGCCCGCTTTCTGGAGCTGGTGCACCGGCTGGACCGCGAAACCTCGGGTATTTTGCTGGTTGCCAAGAAACGCTCGGCCCTGACCCATCTGCAGAACCAGTTCCGCGAGCGGGAGACCGGCAAGACCTACTTGGCCCTGGTGCTGGGGGCGTGGCCCGCCAACAAGAAAGTCATCGACACCCCGCTGCGCAAGTACCTGCTGCCCGATGGCGAGCGCCGGGTGCGCGCCACCACGGCCGACGACCCCGAAGGCATGCGTTCAGTGTCTCTGGTGAAGGTGCAGCAGCTGTTCCCAGCCCAGCATCCATTGGGCCTGCCCGCGCTGAGCCTGCTGGAGGTGACCATCAAGACCGGGCGCACCCACCAGATCCGCGTACACCTGGCCAGCAGCGGCCATGCGATTGCCGGTGACGAGAAGTACGGCGACTTTGATTTGAACAAGCGCCTGGCCAAGCAGGGCCTCAAGCGCATGTTCCTGCACGCCTGGCGCCTGCAGTTCAACCACCCGCAAACGGCAGAGCGGGTGGAGCTGGGGGCTGAGCTACCGCCGGAGCTGGCGGACTTTGTGGCGGCAGCATCGGCGGCCGAATAAACAACGTGCTTGTTTACGCGCCCAGGCGATGGATGGCGCTCGGGACGCCTTTTCTCAGCGTTGGGCGGGGGCGGGTCGGCCGGAATGGGGGTACACCGCTTCCATCTGATCGGCAACCCGGAAGTGCTCGAACAGCGGCATGTCTTCCTGGTAGTGTTCGATCCTTCCCGCATACTCGGGCATCACAATCGACATGAACTGCCGGGCCTGTTCATAGAGTTCCTCGCTATCAATCAGGATAGCGGCGACATCGTCGTGGAAATAGTCGCGGATCGTACGAATCACCAGGTTTGACTCCTGGTAGATCAGATAAGCACCTTCATTGTTTTGGGTGGCGCCTTCAATGGCGTCCCAGAGCTTGAGCAGGTAATTGAGGTCTCTTTGCAGCTCGGTGGCGCTGCGCCTCATGGCCGCGTCCCGCGCAGTGATCGCCATGCCTTGGGGGTAGGCCAGCTGGCTCAGCAGATCGTTGAGCCCTGCCTGCGCATTGCCTTCGATGCATCGTGATATGCCATTGCCATGGTGGCCGCTGGGTACCAACACCAGGTAGCGACCAATGAGCGCGATGGCCGTGGAGAGGATGGCTCCTTGGGTTTCGAACTCTTCCTCCACCACCTGAACCATCAGCTCGTCACCTTCCTTGATCGCTGGAGGGTTGTATAACTGGCTAGGGGCAAAGCCTTGCCTGAGGCACTGCATGGAGATTTCTTTGAGAGGCAGCAATCCGTCGCGGCCATCGCCGTAATCCACCATGCAGGCGCCCGAGATGCGGTCGATGCGTGTGACCACGCCTTGGTAAATATTGCCTTTGCGCTGCTCTTCGCCTTCTATTTCAATCTCGTAGTCCAGCAGTTGTTGGCCATCCACCATGGCGAGACGTCGCTCATCGGCGTATGTGGCATTGATCAAAATCCGTTGCATGGTGCGCCACTTGGGGGGATTGAAGGCCTGCTTTGTCGGGCAGACCCTTGGTTTGTCAAATTCCCATGCTAAACAAGCTCTGGCTGTATAAGCCGGCGCTGCGAGGCCGGATTGAAACGAAAAATTTATGCGCCCTGTCATATTGCCAGGAGGGCGTAAGTCCTTGCAATCAGCCTGGCCGTTCGGCAGGCGTCCGCTGCCGGTAGCTTGCATTTAGGTACATATAAAGTGGGCCTGTGTCGGCTCTTGGAGACAGCCATGGGGATGCATGCCCTGTTGTTGGAGAGAAGTCGCAGCCTCTTGCTGTCAATCCGTTGGCCTGCGTAGATGCTGGTGCCTGAACTAAAATGCCTGCCGTTAAACCAACGACCCGGCCGAGCCCGTTTAGGACGGCCACACATCGCCCGATGTGGTTGTTTGCTCGGCAGCGGCCGTGCAGCTGTCGTCGGCGGCCGATAGATCAGTTTTGTGACAGATAGAGAAAGAACACCCCATGGCCCGCCAATTTGATTTGATTGCCTTTGACTGGGATGGCACCTTGTTTGACTCGACCGCGGCGATTGCGCTGTCGATCCAGGATGCGGTGCGGGATGTGGGCGGTACGGTGCCCAGCCTGGCCGATGCCAAGTACGTAATTGGCATGAGCCTGCAAAGCGCACTGCGCCATGCCGCGCCCGATGTGCCGGACGAGCAGATGGTGGCCTTGACCAACCGCTACCGCTTGCATTTTCTCAAGCGCCAGGAGCAGGTGACTTTGTTTGAAGGGGTGTTGGAGCTGCTCGACCAGCTGACCGCCAGCGGCCACCTGCTGGCGGTGGCCACGGGCAAGAACCGCAATGGGCTGGACCGGGTGCTGGACACGACCTTGCTCAAGGGGCGCTTCCACGCCACGCGCACCTCCGATGAGACGGCGGGCAAGCCCCATCCGCTGATGCTGCAGGAGCTGATGGCCGAGCTGGATGTGGCGCCCGAGCGCTTGCTGATGGTGGGGGACACGACCCATGATCTGCAAATGGCGGTGAATGCCGGTTGTGCCAGTGTGGGTGTGAGCTATGGTGCCCACCACTTTGATGGGTTTGGGCCTTTCAAGCCGCTGTATGTGGCGCATTCTGTTGCCGAATTGCAACGGTGGATGGCGGATCATTCCTAGCTATGGTGCAATCACTGTCTGTATGTACAGTCAGATAAAGCTCGGTCAGCAGGTGCCCGCATGACGGATGCTGCGGCCCCTGCGGTGGCCATATGCCCAAGCAGTGCGCTGCACCATGGTGGGCGGGCTGTTGCTTTTGACGTGGTGTACGCTGGCCAGACTTGCCAGGCTTTTGCCATCCGCTACCAAGAAGGGGTGCATGCTTATTT
This sequence comes from Comamonas sp. BIGb0152, assembly GCF_024809975.1. Lineage (GTDB taxonomy): Bacteria > Pseudomonadota > Gammaproteobacteria > Burkholderiales > Burkholderiaceae_C > Comamonas. The sequence goes on along the minus strand of NZ_JANUDY010000001.1, from coordinate 296,355 downwards.
GAACCGCTGCACCCATGTGGCGATGGAGATGGACTACCAGCCAGGGCGGTTTTTTGACGATACCGGGAGTTGGTTGCTCTGCGCCACGCATGGCGCGGCCTACGTACCCGATACGGGTGTCTGTGCAGGTGGCCCTTGCCGTGGTGGTTTGGTCAAGCTTGCGCTGACTGAAAACGATGGCCTGGTCTATTGGCATCCGGATAGCCGAATCCAACCTGTTGATTTTTAAGATGAACCCCATGGACAACAATCCTCAGCAAAACTCCCCGCCGGCGCCTGACTTATGGGGGAATGCAGCAGCCGCTTCTGTGGGAGCGGCGGCGCAGTCGCCGGGCTGGGAGCGCTCCGTGCTGGAGCGCCTGGCCTTTGACACCCTCAAGGAGCAGCGTGCGGCGCGCCGCTGGAAAATTTTCTTTCGCCTGGTTTGGCTGGGGTTGGTGATGGCATTCGTGGCCTATCTGTTTGGCTCGGATGGCACGGCCACCAAAACCTCGACGGAACACACCGCTGTGGTGGAGCTCAAGGGGGAGATTGCCTCGGGTGCAGATGCCAGTGCCGAATATGTGATTGCTGCGTTGCGCACCGCTTTTGAAGATGACGCCGCCAAGGCGGTGGTGCTGCTGATCAACTCGCCCGGCGGCAGCCCCGTGCAGGCGGGCATGATCAATGACGAGATCATGCGCCTCAAGGCCCAGTACAAGAAGCCGATGTATGCGGTGGTTGAGGAGTCTTGCGCTTCTGCCGCGTATTACATTGCCTCCGCTGCTGACAGCATCTATGTGGACAAGGCCAGTATTGTGGGCAGCATCGGTGTGCTGATGGATGGTTTTGGCTTTACCGGCACGATGGACAAGCTGGGCGTGGAGCGCCGTCTGCTGACGGCCGGCGCCAATAAGGGCATGCTCGATCCCTTCAGCCCCATGAATGAGAAGCAAAAGGCTTTTGCGCAGCAGATGCTGGGCCAGATCCACCAGCAGTTCATCCAGGTGGTGCGCCAGGGCCGGGGTGATCGCCTCAAGGAAACCGAAGACACCTTCAGCGGCCTGTTCTGGACCGGCCAAGAGGCCGTGAAGCTGGGCCTGGCCGATGGCCTGGGCAGCCTCGACCAGGTGGCCCGCGATGTGGTGGGTGCCGAAGAAGTGGTGGATTACACCCGCCGCGAGAATGTGGCCGAGCGCTTTGCCAAGCGTTTTGGGGCTTCGGTCGGTGCGGGTGCCGTGGGGACTTTGCGCTCGATGTCGCTGCTGCCGGCGGTGCGTTGAGTCCATGCCCTGGCGCCCCGGTGCTGGGGGTTTGAATGCGAAAGCGGTGCCGAGGCACCGCTTTTTTGTGGGTGCCATCAGCGCACCAACGCGCTAACGCACGAGCGCTCAGCGGCCAATGGCGAACACCATCGGTGTGCGGTTGTCCAGGCTGGTGTTCAGTGGCTTCCACTGTTTGACCAGGCGGCTTTGCGTGCTGGCGCTCTCCAGGGTCAGCCCGCTGGAGATCGACAAACGGGTGTTGGCCTGCAGAGTTTGCAGCAGGGCGCCGAGCAGCGCCTGGTTGCGGTAGGGCGTCTCGATAAAGATCTGCGTCTGGCCCTGGCGCAGCGCCAGTTGCTCCAGCTCCCGCAGGCGGGCGCTGCGCTCGGTGGCATCGCTGGGTACATAGCCGACAAACGCAAAGTTCTGGCCATTGAGGCCGCTGGCGGCCAGGGCCAGCAGCAGCGAGGTGGGCCCTACCAGCGGCACCACCTCAATCCCCGCATCATGGGCGGCGCGCACCACCGAGCTGCCCGGGTCGGCAATGGCGGGCATGCCCGCCTCACTGACCAGTCCCACATCATGGCCTTGCAGTGCTGCGGCCAGCAGCGCGCTGCTGTCGCTGCTGCTGGTGGTCTGGGGGTTGTGGTCGCCTTTTTTATGGGCTTCGCGCGGCAGCTCGGCAATCTGCTGCTGCTGCAGTGCTGCGGCCAGGGGTGCGACGGCATCGACCCGTTTCAAAAACGCGCGGCAGCTTTTGGCGTTTTCGCAGATCCAGTGGGTGATCTGCGCTGCGGTCTGCACGGTGTGCAGGGGCAGTACATCGGCCAGCGGGGCCTCGGTGGCGCAGCCAAAGTCGAGTGGGGTGGGTACCAGGAACAAACGTCCTTTTTTGACTTGTTGGTTCATGGCAACACCAATCCAGCAGCGCGCAGCAGGCGGGCTGTGCGAATCAGGGGCAGGCCGATCAAGGCGGTGGGGTCGTCGCTTTCAATCGCATCGAGCAGGGTGATGCCCAGGCCTTCGCTTTTGGCACTGCCGGCGCAGTCGTAAGGCGTCTCGGCCAATAGGTAGCGCTCAATTTCGGCGTCATCCAGTGGGCGGAAGACGGTGCGCACCACGGCGGTATCGGCCTGTGCAAAGCCGCTGGCCTTGCAAACCACGGCCACAGCGGTATGGAACTGCATGCTTTGCCCGCTCATGGCGCGCAGCTGTGCGACGGCCTTGTCGTGCACCATCGGTTTGCCCAGGGGCTGGCCATGGAGGTCGGCCACCTGGTCGGATCCGATCACGATGGCCTCGGGCCACAAGGCGGCCACGGCATGGGCCTTGGCCAGAGCCAGGCGCAGGGCCAGGGCAGCGGGGCTTTCGCCGGGTTGCGGGGTTTCGTCCACATCGGGCGAGGCGGTTTCGAAGGGCAGGCGAAAGCGCGACAGAAGCTCTCGCCGGTAGCGGGAGGTGGAGCCCAGTACAAGGGCGCGTGGCATCAGGGATTCAGACATGCCCAGATTCTCTTACACTGACGCGCATGACAAAGGAATTTTCAGTCAATCGCCTGGACATCAAGGCGTTTGCCCAACAAGAAGCGGCACTGGAGGGCGAATTGCCCTTGGGGCAGCTGCGCCGTTTGCTGGCCGATGATTTGCGCGGGGAAGCCGCAGCGGCCGAGCCCGTACGCTGGGTCTTGGATGGCGAGTGGGTAGGGTCTTCCGCCGGAGCAGGCCAGGCCTGGCTGCATCTGCATGCCGAAGCGCAGATGCAAATGCAGTGCCAGCGCTGCATGCGCCCGGTGGATGTGGCGGTGGAAAGCAGCCGTTCTTTCCGCTTTGTGAAAGACGAAGCGACGGCAGCGGCCATGGATGACGAGAGCGACGAAGACCTGCTGGTGCTCGAACCGCTGACAGATGCGCTGGAGCTGATTGAAGACGAGCTGCTGATGGCTTTGCCCATGGTGCCGATGCACGAGGTGTGCCCGGTCGAGGTCAAGCTGGAGTCTGCGACCCAGGATTTTGACAACAGCCCTGTGGAAAAAACCAACCCTTTTGCGGCTTTGGCGTCACTGCGCATCGATAAAAACCAATCCTAGTGTGGGTGGCTTGAAGCCACCACGTGATTTTTGCTATAATTTGAGGCTTCGCGCGAATCCCCTCGTGTCTTTAATGGGCCAGTCGCGTAAATTTAGGGCATGCGTTTGTGTTTACGCAGGCCATGTCACCAACCCTTTCAAGACTCAGGAGCCACCATGGCTGTTCAACAAAACAAGAAATCCCCTTCCAAGCGCGGCATGCACCGTTCGCACAATGCACTGAACGTGCCTGGAATCGCTGTGGAACCCACCACCGGTGAAACCCACATGCGCCACCACATCAGCCCTAACGGTTTCTACCGCGGCCGCCAAGTTCTGAAGAACAAGTCGGAAGCCTAAGCCATAGCTGTATAAAAAAGGCCCGCAGCTACGTAGTAGCGCGGGCCTTTTTTATTGCCGTATTGGGTGGCCGTGCAAGGCGTCATCTGCCTGTGACTCGGTGCGAATAACGTCAAAGAATTGCCGAACGAATGATCACACTGGCCGTGGATTGCATGGGTGGGGATGCGGGTATCCGTGTCACGCTGCCTGCATGCAAAAAGTTTTTGGATAGCCACCCCGATGCCCATCTGCTGATGGTCGGGCAGGCCGAGGCGTTGCAGTCTTTTCAGCACGCGCGCGCGACCATCGTGCATGCCAGTGAAGTGGTCACTATGGATGACCCGGTTGAGGTGGCTCTGCGCAGGAAGAAAGATTCTTCGATGCGGGTGGCCATTGCCCAGGTGAAATCGGGCGCTGCACTGGCTGCGGTGTCGGCCGGCAATACGGGCGCGCTGATGGCCATTGCCCGCTATGTGCTCAAAACGCTCGATGGCATTGACCGCCCAGCGATCGCCTCTCAGATTCCCCAAGCCAAGGGCGGTGCCACCACGGTGCTGGATCTGGGCGCCAATGTGGACTGCAGTGCAGAGCATTTGCTGCAGTTCGCTGTCATGGGCTCGGCCTTGGTCAGCGCGCTGGAAGACAAGGAAAACCCCAGCGTCGGCCTGCTCAATATTGGTGAAGAAGCCATCAAGGGCAGTGAGGTCATTAAGCGTGCCGGCGAGCTGCTGCGCGCTGCAGGCCAATCGGGTTACCTCAATTTTTACGGCAATGTCGAAGGCAACGATATCTTCAAAGGCACGGTGGATATCGTCACCTGTGACGGCTTTGTCGGCAATGTCGCGCTCAAAGCTAGCGAAGGGGTTGCCAGCATGATCAGCAACGGGCTCAAGCAAGAGTTCAAGCGCAACCTGTTCACCAAGCTGGCCGCAGTGATCGCTTACCCGGTGCTGGCGCGCTTGATGAAGCGCGTGGACCACCGCCGCTACAATGGGGCTGCATTGCTCGGTTTGCGTGGCCTGGTATTCAAAAGCCATGGCTCGGCCGATGCGGTGGCGTATGAGCATGCCCTGCGGCGCGCTTATGACGCCGCCCGCAATGATTTGCTGGGGCGTGTGCAGACCAAGATTCAGACGGCTGCGCCCTTGCTGATGTCGGCAGACAGCGCCGCTGCTGCCAGAACCGTGACGTCTCCTACCTGAATTCGATGAGTATTTATTCCCGCATTACCGGCACAGGCAGTTACCTGCCGCCACGCCGTGTCACCAATGATGAGTTAGCCGCTGAGCTGGCCACGCGCGGTCTGGAAACCTCCGACGAGTGGATTGTCGAGCGCACCGGCATCAAGGCGCGCCATTTCGCGAGCGCCGATGTGGCTGCCAGCGATCTGGCACTGGAGGCATCGAAAAATGCGCTCCAGGCGGCCAATATTCAGGCGAGCGATATCGACCTGATCATCGTCGCGACCTCGACGCCGGACATGGTGTTCCCGTCGACTGCCGCCATCCTGCAAAACAAGCTGGGCATTGCCAATGGTTGCCCAGTGTTTGACATGCAGGCCGTGTGCAGCGGTTTCGTCTATGCGCTGACGGTGGCTGATTCGATGATCAAGTCCGGCACGGCCAAGCGCGTGCTGGTGGTGGGCGCTGAAGTATTCAGCCGCATCCTGGACTTCAACGACCGCACCACCTGTGTGTTGTTTGGCGATGGTGCCGGTGCCGTGGTGCTGGAGGCCTCTGACCGCCCCGGTATCTTGGCCACCGAGCTGCATGCCGATGGCAGCCATGTCGATATCCTGTGCGTGCCGGGCAATGTCTCGGGTGGCCAGGTGATTGGCTCGCCCTTGTTGCGCATGGATGGCCAGGCTGTCTTCAAGCTGGCGGTTGGCGTGCTGGACAAGGCCGCGCGTGCCGCCTTGGACAAGGCGAACATGCAGGAATCCGATATTGATTGGCTGATTCCGCACCAGGCCAATTTGCGCATCATGATGAGCACGGCGCGCAAGCTCAAGCTGGCACCGGAGAAGGTGGTGGTTACCGTGGACCAGCATGGCAATACGTCGGCCGCGTCGATCCCTTTGGCGCTGGACCATGCGGTGCGCAGCGGCCAGGTCAAGCCAGGCCAGAACGTCATGCTCGAAGGCGTGGGCGGTGGCTTCACCTGGGGTGCCGTGCTGCTGAAAATGTAGCATTGCGGCTAGCTGCAGACTGCCTGAACCTTGTTTGATAAAAATACTGATTTGACCGAGACATGAGCGCTTTTGCATTTGTTTTTCCGGGCCAAGGCTCGCAGGCCGTGGGCATGTTGGATGCCTGGGGCAGCCACCCTGCTGTCGTTCAGGCGCTGCAGGAAGCCTCGGACGCGCTGAGTGAAGACCTGGGCGCGCTGATCCATAACGGCCCCAAAGAGACGCTGGCGCTGACCGCCAACACCCAGCCCGTGATGCTGGTGGCCGGTGTGGCCGCTTGGCGCGTTTGGCAAGCCGAAGGCGGCCCCCTGCCGATGGCCGTTGCTGGTCACTCGCTGGGCGAGTATTCCGCCCTGGTTGCCGCCGGTGTGCTGACCCTGAGCCAGGCCGCGCCCTTGGTGCGCCTGCGTGGCGCTGCCATGCAAGAGGCGGTGCCGGTGGGTGCTGGTGCCATGGCCGCTGTGCTGGGCCTCGATGCCGACAAGGTCAAGGCCGTGTGCGCTCAGGTGACGGCCCAGCTGGGCGGTGCCGAGGTGGTTGAGGCGGTGAACTTCAACGACCCGGGCCAGACGGTCATTGCCGGCTCCAAGGCTGCAGTGGAAGCGGCCAGCGTGGCCGTGAAGGAAGCAGGCGCCAAGCGCGCGCTGCCGCTGCCTGTGTCGGCACCTTTCCATTCCAGCCTGATGAAGCCCGCCGCTGAGAAGCTCAAGCTGGCACTGGCAGGGCTGCAGCTGGCTGCGCCCCAGATTCCGGTGCTCAACAACATCGATGTGGCGATGCCCACTGATGCGGATGCCATCCGTGATGCGCTCTACCGCCAGGCCTTTGGCCCCGTGCGCTGGGTAGAGTGCGTGCAGCGCCTGCGGGCGTTGGGTGCGACCCACCTGGTCGAATGCGGCCCGGGCAAGGTGCTCAGCGGCATGACCAAGCGCATTGATCCTGAACTCGTCGGTGTGGCCTTGTATGACCCCGCCACTTTGCAAGAAACCAAAGAAGCCATCGCATGACTGAAACCACTTCAACAGCCAAAGTCGCCCTGGTTACGGGCGCATCGCGCGGCATTGGCGCAGCCATCGCCCAGGCGCTGGGCGCTGCCGGCTACCAGGTGATCGGCACGGCAACGACGGAAGACGGTGCTGCCAAGATCTCGCAGGCGCTGTCGGCCTTCGCAGGCTCGCGTGGCGTGGCGCTGGATGTGAACAATGGCGTAGCCGTTGAGGCGCTGATTGACAGCCTGGTCAAGACCCAAGGCGGCTTGCATGTGCTGGTCAACAACGCCGGCATCACCCGCGACACCCTGGCCATGCGCATGAAGGACGAGGACTGGGATGCGGTGCTGGGCACCAATCTGAAGGCCGTGTTCGGCGCCAGCCGTGCCGCCATCCGCCCGATGATGAAGCAGCGATTTGGCCGTATCATCAGCATCACCAGCGTGGTAGGTGCATCCGGCAATGCCGGTCAGGCCAACTATGCAGCGGCCAAGGCCGGTGTGGCAGGTATGACGCGCTCGCTGGCCAAGGAGTTGGGCAGCCGTGGTATCACGGTCAACTGCGTGGCGCCTGGTTTTATCGAGACGGATATGACGGCCCAGTTGCCCGAAGAGCAGAAGAAAGCACTGCAGTCGCAGATTGCCTTGGGCAAGCTGGGACAGCCGCAAGACATTGCCAACGCTGTGGTCTATTTGGCGTCAGATGGCGCTGGATACGTGACCGGACAGGAGTTGCATGTCAATGGCGGCATGTATATGTAGATTTGACGAAAGTTGAATGCCGTTTCCTCGCGACGGCAAGTTGCACTCAGGTATTGCTGAAGCAGCTAGAATCGCGGGTTCATTCACAACCCCCAGAGGGAAACCATGAGCGATATCGAAGCACGTGTCAAGAAAATCATCGCCGAGCAACTCGGCGTGGAAGAGTCTCAAGTAACAAGCGAAAAGGCTTTTGTAGCCGACCTGGGTGCTGACTCGCTGGACACCGTGGAACTGGTGATGGCTTTGGAAGATGAGTTCGAGATCGAGATCCCTGACGAAGACGCAGAGAAGATCACGACGGTGCAGAACGCCATCGACTACGCCAACAGCCACCAAAAGGCTTAATTGATTGCGCATGCACTTGGCGCCCTTGTGGCGCAAGTGTCTTGCTGCCAATCTTCCGAGAGATCAACAAGAAAGTTGTAACGCATGAGTCGCCGTCGCGTCGTCGTGACTGGTCTGGGTTGCATCAGCCCCGTGGGTAACACGGTTGCTGAGGCCTGGTCCAACATTTTGGCCGGTCAATCCGGCATTGACCTCATTACCAAGTTCGACACCACCGATTTCAGCTGCAAGATTGCAGGTGAGGTCAAAGGCTTCGATCTTGAGTCCTATATGAGTGCCAAGGAAGCACGCACGATGGACTCCTTCATTCATTACGGCATTGCCGCTGCCCAAGAGGCAGTGAAAGACGCCGGCCTGCCTTTGGGCGAGGCATTGGATGAAGAGCTCGCAACTCGTATTGGCTGTGTGATTGGTTCGGGTATTGGTGGCCTGCCACTGATCGAGAACACGCACGGTGAATATGAGCGCCGTGGTGCGCGCCGCATCACGCCTTTCTTTGTTCCCGCGTCCATCATCAATATGGTCGCAGGTCATGTATCGATGCGTTTTGGCTTCAAGGGCCCGAACCTGTCGGTGGTGACTGCTTGCACGACAGGTTTGCACTGCATTGGTGAAGCCGGTCGCATGATTGAGTACGGCGATGCCGACGTCATGGTGGCAGGTGGTACCGAAGCTACTGTTTCTCCGTTGGGTGTGGGTGGGTTCGCAGCAATGCGCGCGCTGTCCACACGCAACGACGATCCCAAGGCCGCATCGCGCCCCTGGGACAAGGGCCGTGATGGCTTTGTACTGGGTGAGGGCGCTGGCATTGTCGTGCTCGAAGAGTACGAACACGCCAAGGCCCGTGGTGCCAAGATCTACGCCGAGTTGCTGGGTTATGGCATGAGCGCTGACGCCGGTCACATGACCGCGCCCAATATGGACGGCCCACGCCGCGCCATGCTGGCTGCTTTGCGCAATGCAGGTGTCAACGCCGACCAGGTGGACTACCTCAATGCCCACGGCACCTCCACCCCACTGGGTGACCTCAACGAGACCAATGCCATCAAGGCGGCCATGGGCGACCATGCCAAGAAGATGGTGATCAGCTCGACCAAATCCATGACCGGCCATTTGCTGGGCGGGGCCGGCGGTCTGGAGAGCGTTTTCACCGTGATGGCCTTGAAGGACCAGAAGATTCCGCCAACCATCAATCTGGTGGACCAGGATCCGGAATGCGATCTGGACTACTGTGCCAACACCGCACGTGATGCCAAGCTGGAAATCGCCGTCAAGAACAATTTTGGTTTTGGCGGCACGAACGGCACCTTGGTGTTCAAACGGGTCTGAGAGCGGGCGTCTGAGAGACGCCGCAGTTCAGCTCCCTTCTAAGGCCTCTCTTGCAGAGGCCTTTGTTTTTTAGGATGCCAGCCCAGCCTGCACAGCCTGCATAGCCAGTGCCGCAGGGGGTTTGTCCCGCTGGATGCATGGCCATTGCGTGGGAACAATGGCGCTGTATGCCGACGATTCCTTCTGCGCAGCGCCATCGTGCGCTCTTGGCGTTTCAGTCCTATGCACTGCCTCAGCCAGCACGCATCCGGCTGTTGCTGGCAGCCTGGGTCGGTCTCGTCGTGGCGCTTTCTGTGGTGTGGATGCATGCCTCGGCACCTTCTGCGATCGCGCGCACGGTGGCCGTAGCGGTGCTGGCGTTGGTGATCACCATCGTTTGGCGCATGCCGCTGTGGCCGCGCGGAACTTCTTTGTGCTGGACGGGCTCTCAGTGGTGCCTTGGGCAAGGTGTGCTGGCATCTGAACACCGCATCGACTTGGCGCACCTAGCGGTGTTGATGGATGGGCAATCCTGGCTTTTGCTGCAGGCGCAGCGGGGGCCAGCGCCCCGGCGCAGTCAGTGGCTGCTTGTGGCGCGAGCCTCTAATCCAGAGCGTTGGCTGGATATTCGTCGGGTTTTATACTCGTCGCTTGCTGCTGAACCGCAAGACATCCATCCGGTGTAGCCTACAGCTGAACAACCACAACAATAGCTGCAAGCTTGTAGCGCCATGAGGGCCACTTTTATGACGGGAACGCCAACGGCCAGTACCCCGAATGCAAATGACAGCGATCTGCACCTGGTGCAGCGCACGGTGGCAGGAGATCAAAAGGCCTATGGCCTGCTGGTGCTGAAGTACCAACGTCGCATTGAACGTTTGATTGGGCGCATGGTGCGCGATGTGGATTTGGTGCCCGATCTGGCACAAGAGACATTTTTGCGCGCCTATCGGGCGCTGCCGCAGTTTCGGGGTGATGCCCAGTTTTATACCTGGCTCTACCGGATCGCTGTGAACACCGCCAAAAAGGCGATGGTAGAGCTGATCCGCAATCCAGTGATGACGGAAAGCGCGCTGCGAGCAAAAGATGACGACGATGAAACTTATGTGCCCGGGCGAGAACTAACGACCGATGAAACGCCGGAAACGGTGATTGCAGCCAAGGAAATTGCCCAGGCTGTGAACACCGCGATGGATGCGTTGCCCGAAGACCTGCGCCAGGCCATCGTGCTGCGCGAGATTGAAGGCATGTCTTATGAAGACATTGCCGCCGCGATGGATTGTCCCATCGGTACCGTTCGGTCGCGTATTTTCCGCGCCCGCGAGGCGATTTCCGCCAAGGTAAAGCCCATGCTTGAGCGCCAGTCCGGCAAGCGTTGGTAGCTGTTTATGAGTGTGATGACTGGCTGCAAGGGCCTGGGGCCCGCTAGGAATATGGCTATGAATCTCGAAACCCAAGCATCAAACAAAAGCACTGAGGTGGCCTGCGAGCAGCTGTCTGCCTGGATCGATGGTGAGCTGGATGAGCAAACGCTCAGCCAGCTGCTGGCAGAGCTGCCGGACTTGGCCGACGACCAGGCCTGCTATGCCTCGGTGCAGTCGTACCAGGTAATAGGCGACGCAATGCGCTCAGCGCACAGCCCTTGTTCCGATAGCCTGGCATTTCTGGATGCGCTGAATGCCAGGATTGCGCTGGAGCCGCCGTTGATGACCCAAGGCCAGCCAGCACCTGGCGTGGTCGCTGTGCCTGCGGTGTCCACTGCAGCAACCGCAGCCTCCGTGGCGGGCAGTGCGGAGGCCGCCAACCATTCCGTCTTCCGCTGGAAGATGGTGGCCGGTTTTGCCACGGTGGCCGCTGTGGCCATGGTGGGCTGGAACAGCATGGGCTTGCTCTCGGGTGGTGCAGGCGGCAACGCGCAGCAACAGCTAGCAAGCGCTGCAACGCCGCAAGTGCTGGCTTCTGCAGCCTCTACCCGGCCTGCTGCTGCCAACGCGCAAGGTTTCATTGAACAGCAAGTGACGGTAGGCCAGAACTCCACCATCATGCTGCGCGATCCGCGTTTGGATGAGGTGCTCGCTGCCCGCGGCCAGATTGGCGTGACTGCCAACTTGCAGATGCCTGCTGGCTTCTTGCGCAATGCCACCTTCAATGCCGAGAAGCGTACCGGTGGTTGCGCGGACAAGGCTTCGCGGCTGTGCTGAAGCTGAACATCGCCTGAACCTGCCAAAAACACCTGCTTGCAGGTGTTTTTTTATGCCTTTCAGCGCTGAAGGCTTGAAACCGGTGGTTTGCCGCCTATCTGATGGAGATGCACGGGTGGAACCTTGAGGCTAGATGCCCCTCCAATTCCGGCACGGCTCCATCGCAAACGGCTTGAATCTTCGCGAATACGGTGCCGCCATATTGTCAAATTGAGGAGTGATATGTCTCTAAAGCGTTGGAAGCCTTTCCAGGTCAGTGCACTGGCGGCGATTTTGTCCGTCAGCAGCGCTATGATGCTGCCCGCTGCAGCTCAGACGCCCGCACCTGCAGCGGTGCGCGGCCTGCCCGATTTCACCGACCTGGTGGACCAGGTGGGGCCATCGGTGGTCAACATCCGCACGATGGAAAAAGTCTCCAGCCGCCAAAGCCAAAGCGGCCTGGACCCGGAGATGCTCGAGTTCTTCAAGCGCTTTGGGCTGCCGGTGCCCAGTGTTCCCAAGCAGCAGCGCCCGCAGCGGCCGGGTGCTGATGGCGATGAAGTCCCCAGTGGTCTGGGCTCAGGCTTTATCTTGACGGCAGACGGCTATGTGATGACCAATGCCCATGTGGTGGAAGGTGCGGATGAAGTCATCGTCACCTTGACCGACAAGCGCGAGTTCAAGGCCAAGATCGTTGGCGCTGACAAGCGCACCGATGTGGCCGTGGTCAAGATTGAAGCCACCGGCCTGCCAGCGGTGAAGATTGGCGATGTGAACCGCTTGCGCGTCGGTGAATGGGTGATGGCCATTGGCTCGCCCTTTGGCTTGGAGAATTCGGTGACGGCCGGGATTGTGTCTGCCAAGCAGCGCGATACGGGCGATTACCTGCCCTTTATCCAGACCGATGTGGCCATCAACCCCGGCAACTCGGGCGGCCCGCTGTTGAATATGCGCGGCGAAGTGGTGGGCATCAACAGCCAGATCTACTCGCGCTCGGGCGGTTTTATGGGTATCTCCTTCTCGATTCCTATCGATGAAGCAGTGCGCGTGAGCGACCAGCTGCGCGCCACTGGCCGCGTGGTGCGCGGCAAGATTGGTGTGCAAATCTCCACCGTGAGCAAGGAAGTGGCGGAATCGATTGGTCTGGGCAAGGCCCAGGGCGCGATGGTCACGGGTGTGGAAAGTGGCTCACCTGCGGAGAAGGCTGGCGTGGAAGCCGGAGACATCATCACCAAGTTTGATGGCAAGCCCCTGGAAAAGCTGGCCGATCTGCCCCGCTGGGTGGGTAACACCAAGCCTGGCTCCAAGAGCACGGTGTCGGTGTTCCGCCGTGGCAAGACCTTGGATCTTCCGATCACGATCATCGAGATTCCATCGGATGCCAACGCAGACACTGCCGCTGCCAGCAAGGAGCCGGAGAAATCCAAGCCGTCCACGGCTGCGCAGCAGCTGGGCCTGGTGGTGACGGATTTGACCGATGCGCAGCGCAAGTCCATGCATCTCAAGGGAGGTGTGCAGATTGTTTCGGCCGATGAAGCGGCGGCCCGTGCCGGCCTCAAGCAAGGCGATGTGATCTTGGGTATTGCCAATACTGAGATCAACGATGTCAAGCAGTTCGATGCGGCCGTGACCAAGGCGGACAAGTCCAAGCCGGTCAATGTGCTGTTCCGCCGTGGCGAATGGACGCAATACGTGCTGATTCGCCCCACCAAGTAAGTGCTTCGCCCCCATGGACAAAGCCGGCCACCCTTGAATGGGGTGGCCGGCTTTTTTATTGGCGCTGGGGTTTCAGCCGAGCAGCGGCTAAGCCGGGCAACGAAAAAGCCTCAGAGTATCGCTACTCTGAGGCTTGACGTTTTGGTGCGGCTGGCAGGAATCGAACCCACGACCCCTTGGTTCGTAGCCAAGTACTCTATCCAGCTGAGCTACAGCCGCTAAGCTGACGATTATAGCACGCATTTTTATGCATGGAAAGTTTTCCCTGGTTTGCTGTATAAGATGCGCCCATGGCAGCCTCGGTTGGGGGTTGGGGGTTTTGGGGACAGGTTGCAGGCTTGGGGCCAGTCTGGGTTTTGGCGCTGCAGCCCCTTGCTAGCCAGCGGTAAACGTCCGCAAAGACGAATCGGTTGGAGCGCACTCGCCCATCGCTACCAGGAAGGGGCCGGGCCTTGGGGGCTTGCTACCCGCATCTTTGGCGGCTCAGCGGTCAAGCCGTAGTACATATTCACTAATTTTGGGGATTGACCGCTGTCCGGGGCTGTTTGATAGTCACGTCTATCGTTTACTTCTACATTTGGATGGGGAAATGTCTTACGGCAGGGGCTTTATTGTTGTGCTTTGCATGGTGGGGAGCTGGACCTTGGCGCAGGCTGTGGAGAGTGCTGCCCCTTCGCGGGTGCTGGAGCTGGGGACTGATGGCAGCGCCGTTGAAAGTACGGTGCCACAGCGCGCCGCATCGGAACGCCATGACCGGCCTTTTGCTTTGCAGGGCGCCTCTTTGGCGCAAGGTCTTTTGGACCACCAGGGCGCAGCAAGCCCCAGCCTGCAGGACGATGAAACGGTTTTCCATCTGGTTCGCCACGGCGTTGGCGTACTCACGGACCAGGTAACCGGTTCGCTGCAGCGCCCGACGCCCAAACTGGGCGGATTGCTGCTTGTGCTGTTAGCGGCGTTTGCCACGGTGCTGGGTATCCTGAGCCTGCGCTGGCACCGTGAAACGGCTGAATGAGCACCGGCGCGCAACCGGGTGCCAATCAACATTTAGGCGCGGCAGGCCTGCAAGCAGTTGTTGGCCTGCACGATCAATGACCTGCCATTGGCTCTTGCAGAGGCCTCTGAAGGCGCCTCTCTTTGCCGGCACCGGCCCTGCCATTTGCCGCAAGCTGAAAGCAAATATCGATAGACTTTTTTACATTATGAAACAATAATGCAGCCAAATCTGGAGTGCTGCTATGAAGGTCTTGTTTCGCATACCGCTGTTTCTTTGCGTCCTGGTGCTCGCGTCGCTTCTTGGCGCCAGCGCCCGCGCCAGTGTGGTGGCCGCGGCGGATGTCGTGCCCGAGGCCACCTTCCAGTGGGGGAGCAGTGGCCCCGACCAGTGGGGCCAGGTGGGGCTGACCAGTGGCGGTCTGGCCCAGGTGACCACGGACTTCCCCAACAGCAGCAATGGCTCCCTGCGGCTGGATTTGCCGATCACCACCTCCAAGGCCGGCTTGGCGTTCTACCCTGGCACCCCCTTTGGCAAGCTGTCCGAGCTGAGCGCTGTCTCTTTCGAATGGCTGGTGCACACCACGGATGTGGTCGACCAAGCCCCGGTGCTGCGCCTGTATCTGCGCAATGCAGCGGGCCAGCACACGCAGACCTTGGTGTACACACCCGACATCGCTGGCGTGCGCGGCATAGGGCTGGACCAGTGGACCCATGCCAATGTGCTGACCGGCATCGTCTGGCAGGGACGCAGTGCGGCGCAAGGCGGCTTCGATCCCAACCTGGCGCGTCCTTTCACGGCCTTCCAGGCGGACCCGCGTTTTGCCGATATGGTGGTATTTGCCGTAGAGGGTGGTGCAGGTAACGGCTCTAGCGGCTTTGTGGGTGCCATCGACAACATTGTGGTGGAGGGGCCGCAGGCCTCGGTAAGCGCCAACTTCGAGGTGGTGCCGCCGGTGGCATCCATCCAATGTGACCAGTCCGCGTTGCAGGACTCTGCGGGGCAGACCACCACCTGCACGGTCACACTGTCCCGGCCCACGCCGTATGCGCTGAGCCTTCGCTTGATCACGACCGGCGACACTGGGCGCTACAGCGGCTGCGCTGAGCCGCTGGAGATGGCTGCTGGGGCCAGCAGTGCAAGCTGTGTGCTGACGGCCACCGCCAACACCACGCAAGGTGATGGCTCAGTCACGTTGACCGTGGCCATTGCGGCGCCTAACCAGGTGCAAGACTACAGCGTGTTGCCCGCTGCATCCAGTGCGGAGGTCCGCATTGCGAACGACGACGGCGAAGCTGCCGCACCGCCCGCCAGCCTGTCGCCCGTCGCGGTTCCCAGCCTCTCGCATGGGGCGCTGGCGCTGCTTTGCGCCGTACTGGCGGTTTGTGCCTGTGTGGCGGGGCGTCGCAATGGGCAGTGGCGGCTGAGTGCCGTGCGCCGCGCTCGGTAGCCCGCTTGGGCTCTTTCTGGTCGGAGCCTGCGCAAGCAACGGCGCAGACGCACGACCACGTGGCCCATCCAGACCTGGGGCGGTTCTGTAGCGCATCCCTTGGTGCGCCTGTGGCCTGCATGCCCAGCCCTCACAGTCGCTAATACCAACCTTGATACACCGTTGCGAAGCCTTGTCGTACGTTTGTACGGTCTGCGGCTTCGCGTCTCGTCTCGTCTCAATCGCTAACCTTCGGCTGCTGGGTCTTGGGAGCGCCTCTGAATCTGGGCATGGAAGCCGTAAGTGGCCACCACCCAGCCCTGGCATGCAATGGCCTTTGTCCCTCTCGCGGGCTGAGGACCTGCACAGGTATTCAGAAGGCCACAGCCCCTTGTTGCAAGCGCATTCTGCTGCCAGCAGCCTTGTGGAGACATTTGGCCAAGCGGAACCAGGCCCTATGCGGATGGACTGAGCCCTTCGCTGCCAAGGAGGGGGTCTGACAGAGCCCACGGCAGGCATAGCGGCCTGGAAAAAATCCCGGTCATGGGCTGAACGCGGTCCCAAGCGATCCCTTGCATCGCTTTCTTTTTCTTCACTTTTCTACAACTGCAGGTCGACCTCAGCAAGCGCCTGACTGCTGGTGCCGATTCGCGTCCATCCCATGGCATCCCATCGGGCCAGGCTTTGCAAAGCATCTTGGGTGGCAGGGGTTGGTCGCGTCTTGGCGCCCCATGATTCGCTGCAGACACGGCTGCGCAGGTGGATCGTTAGCGCGGTACAGATCCCGTTCGGACGGAGATAGGTACCGGGTATTCGAATCGGCACAGACAAGGTAGGCGAAAAGGCAGTGATACAAATGCTGCAATGCTCCAATTACATTAATTTTCACAACCATCGCCATGCTGCAGTGCACCTAAAACCATGTCGCCGGAGGATACGGTGTTTTTGTGGTTGATTCTCGTGAGTGGCTATTAAGTTTGTAGTTGTGATGATGATTTATACGCCTCAAATGAAAAATAACCCATGCGATTTTAAGCATGTTTGATGTCGCTGAGAGTATGCGACGGTTTTTGGAAAGTTGAAACCATATATATCCAATTGAAACGCTCGAAGTCCTTGTTGTCTAAGAGATTTCACGCGAAATTTAAATCGCAGAGCGCAATTTTCTCCAGTGCTTGCATATTTTACGTTTTTAAGAATACAACGCTCCCACGGGTGAAGAAAATAGCGCTGGCTTGGAGGAATGTCAGTCTGGGCTGTATAAATATGCGGCGAGGGCGGCAATGCATACAACGGTGAACTGAATGGATGACCATTGATTGAACATGGTTTCAAAAGGCACTAGAGAGGGTCAGTCCTTGGTGCAATGCCTAGCGAGTTCTGAACTTCTAATTACATCGCGGCAAGCCTCCTTGATCGCTGTTTTTGTCATATTCAGGAGAAAATATGTCTTTGAATTCTATTGTGAGGAAATTAATGCTAGTGGCGCTGGCATGTGCGCCACTAGGGGCTTGGTCGAAATTTGTTGTGAACCCCGCGTTTCGCAACAGCAGTCAACCGGGTTGGTCGCTGACTGGATCCGCCCAATTGACGGCCGCAGTGCCTCCCGGGTATGACCCGGAAGGTGATGGTTGGCTGCGATTGACTGAGAATGCAGTCGTACAGACGGGGGTGACCTCTTATACCGGTGGGAGCTTCTCCGCAACCGAGGGTGTAGTTATTGATTTTGATTATGTAATGTGGATGAGAAACCCGGCGCAGAATTCGGCGGGGGATGGTCTTTCTTTCTACCTCTATGACGCCTCCAAATCGATGTCGGGTGCCTCGTCAGGTGGTGGTCTGGGCTATTGTGGTGGCGATGGGGGTTATCTCGGAATTGGATTCGATTCCTTTGGTAATTTCACCCCTAGCTCCGGGTGTGAGCTCTCTGGTGGCGCGCAGTCACCGAACAGCATCGTCGTGCGTGGGCCGCTGTCTACACGCAATATCTATGTCGCAGGCGTCTCGGTCCCTGCATTGAACGAACCCACGGCAACAGCACGCCCCGCCTACCGTTCAGCCCGCATCATCCTCACACCGACCGGCGATAACGCCTCTCCCTTCCTGGTTAGTGTGGAAGACGGCCCAGCGGGTGCGCTCGTGCCCGTCATCACTGACCAGCCTTTTCCTTTTGCTGCACCGGATCAGTTGAGCATCGGCTTTGCGGCATCCACAGGCGGTGCCACCGAGGTCCATGAAGTCCGCATGAACAAGGCGGCGGCCACGGCCGACGTGCAAATCGACAACACGATGACCAGCCCTGCCAGCCGGCGCATAGGAGACCTGGTGAGCTATTCGCTCAAGGTCAAGAACAATGTCTTTCCCAACTCGATTCTGTCGGCAGAGATCGATGACCCGGCGAGCGCTCCGCTGGTCAATGACAGCATCGCAGAACTGACGGACAAGACATGGACCTGCACGGCCAGCGGTCCGGGCACCACATGCCCAGCGGCCAGCGGCAGCGGAGACTTCTCGAATCTGGGTAACTACACCATGGGGCAAGGCGGGGAGCTGAGCTTTGTCTTTCAGGGGCTGCTGGATAGCAGCGCTACCTGTGACGCATCGATAGCTACCACGGCAACGGTTAATTTTGCCAATACCGCAGGCTTTACCGACCAGGATCTGAGCAACAACCGTGCAAGCAGCGCTGCCTTCGTTGTGGATTGCTCGCCACTACCGCCTATTACCGTCCCGAAACCCAAACCGATCCCCAGCTTAGGCATTTGGGGACTGGGGCTGTTGTCATTGGGCTTGTTGGTATGGGCGGTGTTTATCCAGCGCCGCACGCGCCAAGGCTGATGCTGGAAAGGGGGCTCGCGGATGTGCTTGTCTGCGACTGCTCTCTTGTCTCCCATGCCGTTGCCGTATCAATGGATGGCGATAGGGTCCAAGGGCACCAACATCTGTGCGTCTTGCGATGAGGCGCTGGTCGCCCAGTTGTGTGGCAACGGTGCGTGTGTGGCATGAAAAGCGGCCAGTGCCTTGTCATGCCTGCATGCAAGAAATTGTTGTTCAGGTTTGCAACCCTATCGTTAGTAGTTTTTCTGGTTGCCGCCGGATCTGCTCCTGACGGCATGGGCACAACACGCTCGCCGCTCCCCGGCCCCAGCAATAGCCACAGCAGACTGAGCCCTTGCAAGCTTGGCCCAGAGAAGGGTGATTTGATGGGCCGGTGTCATCTCAAATCGTATTTGTCGCGCATAGGGTCGAATCACGCCAGTCAGGATGGCATGCTATGGATCTCTATCTTTTCTCGCGTGGTTGCAGGCAGGTAAAGTGCCCATGCACAGGCGACTGCTGGAGGAAGAAATGCTACGCCTGCCCAATAGTGGTGGGGGTACCACCAGTACATCGTCAGTGCCAGCGCGTACAGGCCCGCCAGCAAAAGCAATAGGCGGCTGATTACCCGCCAAACGATATGGTGGCGAGGTAACAAGGCGCCCGTGGTTGCCAATATCAGAAGGTTGATGGAGTTCAAAAAGTTGCTGGCAATGGGAATCATGATGGTGTCTGCATCGCTGGGGTAGCGCATGGCACGAAGATTGGCACCCAATACCCAAGTGGCGAGGATGTTGGCCAGGACAACGCTAAAAACAATAAGGCCGGCGGTCTGAATACGGGATGGGGGCTTTGGAATTTGCATTTCTGCATGCTAAAAGCCTTGTGTGTGCAGAGATTGAGCTGGCCGTGAGCTGGGTGTGAAGTCGGCTGCCAAATTTTTGCTAGCCATTGCCTGCCTTGGCTCTCGGGCCAGTACCCTCACAATCGGCTCGCCAGTGCGCGAGGGTTGCAAGCCACTT
This sequence comes from Comamonas sp. BIGb0152, assembly GCF_024809975.1. Classification (GTDB taxonomy): domain Bacteria; phylum Pseudomonadota; class Gammaproteobacteria; order Burkholderiales; family Burkholderiaceae_C; genus Comamonas. Next base: position 276,958 of record NZ_JANUDY010000001.1, on the reverse strand, counting down.
ATTGCAAGTAGATTCCGCCAAGCTCAGCCATGCCGGGGTACGGACAGCGATGTCTTGATCACCCATGGTCTTATCCAGGCCTTTGCAGCATCTCCCGCACTGAATCGTTCCCGGTTTGAGGAGGCTTCAACGACAGAGAAGATGAAGCCACAACCCAGTCAAACAAGTTTTTCCCTGAGACTTGTGAGCGTGCCGCACGCATGGTGCAAGAGCACCGAGGCCAGTCCCCATCGCTGCGGGCCGCCATTGAATCGATAACCCCCAAGATTGGCTGTGTGCCGCAGATACGGAACGATGGAGTCAAGTGCGCTGAGGTCGCTGCCGGAGTTCGAGACGGCGTCACGACCAGCGAATAAAGGAGCTGGAGCGCGAGGTCAAGGAACTGCGCCGAGCCAACGACTTACTGAAATTGGCCAGCGCGTTTTTTGCCCAGGCGGAGCAGAGCCACCGGCTGAAGTCTTGCGGAAATTCATTGACCAGCACCGTCACGCATATGGGGTTGAGCCGCTCTGCAAGGTCCCCTTCAGTCTACCGTTGGAATGCGGCGTTGCTGGTTGCGCCTCACAAGTGCTGTGCCCGCGCTCACCGTGACGAGATGCTGATGCCGCAGATTGAACGCCTCTGGCAGGCCAACGCAGGCCAACCTGCGGGTCTACGGTGCGGACAAAGTCTGAGGGCCATTGGCTCGTGGAGGTGTGACTGTGGCCCGCAGTACGGTCGAGCGGCTGATGCGCAAGATGGGATTGCGCAGGGTGGCGCGCGGCAACGTCGTGCGAACCACGGTCAGTGATGGCACAGCACCCTGCCCATTGGACTGGGTCAACCGGCCGTTCTGAGCCGAGCAGCCAAACCAGTTGTCGGCTTGGCTCGAACCCATCGGATACCGCCCACCGGCGGAAGCTGAGGCAAACGACAAGCGGCAACTCGCCAATCAAGCCACTGCGGTAGTGGCCGGACTTAAACCAAATAGTCTCCTTACAATCCGGGGCGATTCAGGGCCTTGCCTTCCTGAGACATGGCACGCAGATGGCGTTCCACACGGAGGAAGACGACGATCATCATCAAGAACACGAAGGACCACAGCAGCACGGTGAACACCAGCAGGTTGCTGGGCTCGATCAGGCGCTCCAGCCAGCTAGGCGCTGCGGCTTGCGAGTCACCCTCGCCCGCCTTGGCGCTGAACACCATGTTGTAGTTGAGCAGCAGATTGCTCACCACCATGGATGCCGTCTGCTTGCTGATGCCCGCCTGCACCTGGGGGTCGGCCAAGAGGGTTTTGAGGGCCTTGGGTGCGCCCAGCACAAAGGCGCGGCCTGCGTCGTAGTTGTAGCTGCTGATGATGCTGCGTGTCTGGTTCAGTAGCGCCTCGCCAATGCTGGTGTGCTGCGGTTCCCAGCCATCGCCATCGCCATCGGCCGCTGCGACGGCTGCGGCTGCTGCGCTGGCTGCGTCCATGGCAGCTATGTCGTTATTGGCACGCTCCTTGGCCTGCATGGCCTCCACCAGTGCGCCCAGCCCCTGCACGGGTGCCAGGCCTCGCTCGTTGTTGTCATCTTCCAGCTTCTTGCGCTGCGCCGGGTTGCGCTCGATGGCGGCGCGTACCAGGGCATCCACTTCTGCAAAGGCGGTCACTACGGCAGTGTCGGCCGCCAGCTTGCCATCGTTGACGGCCTGGCTGGTATCGCCATAGCCGAAGTCGGAATAGGTGATTTTCTTGAGTTCTTCGTCGCTGATTTGCAGCGCCGCCCAGTCACGGTCTTTGTGGGCATCTTCAATGGCGGTGTCCTGCTTGGGTTTGCGCACGGCGTCCCAGCTCCACAACGCAAAGTTGAACAAGGTGAACAACACCAGCACCACCATCACCAAGCGCATCAAATACAGCAGGCCACTCTCTATTTTTCCGAGCATTTATCCATCCCCTTGGGTTTGCAAAACCCGCAAGTGTGGCATGCGGCTATGACGCGATGGGGGTGCTGCTCTTCGCTATGGTTACTGTTTGTAGCGGGTCTGGCGTTTGCCTGGTGCCCGTGGTGATGCCAGCTCCGCTACGCTTGCCCTTGCCCTTGCCCTTGCCCTTGCCCTTGCCCTTGCCCTTGCCCTTGCCCTTGCCGATGACCCGAGTGCGCAAGCACGGTGTGGCCTGGCCGGTGGCAAGTGAAGGGGCCGACTTCCTGCACGCACAGCCGTTGGCGATGTACTACCAGCCTGAGTGCGCGGTGGACCGGGCAGAAATGCCAGCCACGCCCTCGGGCAAGAAGCAAAAGTTCAAACTGTGCGAACCGTTTCCGAATGTTTTTGCGAACCGTTGGAGGCAGCACGCCCATGGCTATACAACGTCGTTCGCCCCCTCCGTGCTGTCGCGGTTGCGCAGCACAATCGTGATCTGCCCGTTGGTCTCGATCGTTGCCTGCTCCACCTCGTAGGTGTGCAGGCAGCCAGCGCCGCGCAGGGCCGCTTTCAGGTTGTCGCTGGTAATGAGCTCGGCATCCATCACCTGCCGGTTGACCTGTCCATTGGCGATGAGCCGCTTGGGAATGCCATCGACCCAGCGCGACACCCGCCTGCTGCGGTAGCTCAGCTGCGCCACGATGGAGTGGCAGGCGATCAAGGTGGTGGCCGATATGAGGCCGCCAATCAGGGAGTTGTCGCCCGCGTTCATCGAGTTCTGCACGGCGTTTGACAGGATGAGCAGCAAGATCAGATCGAAGGGATCGTACTGCCCAATTTGGCGGCGGCCAGTCAGTCGCAGAAACACCAGCAGGAATGCGTAAACGACAAAGCCGCGAACGACAAACTCCCACCATGGAACACTCATAGAGAACATGGATTGACTCCTTAAAGCCGGTTGTCGGGGCGGCGCCCGCATGAACTTCGACATGGCCCGCTGACCAGGCAATGATAGTCCGCAGCTGGAGTCGCGTGCGGTGTTGCAGCGTACGCGGGCAGGCTGCGACATCGTCGTCTTTTGTCTCTTGTTCCGGTAGCGGTTGGCGCGCATTCTGTATGTGCTCGCCGCATCGGGCGCACAGCTGCTGGCCGCTCATCCAGGCCATAAAAAAAGGCGCCAGTGTTTGCTGGCGCCCGGAAGCGGAGGGAGTATCGCGCAGGCGCTTACATGCCCTGTCCCAGATCGGAGATCAACTGCGCCGACAGGTACAGGCGACGCGCGATGGGCTCGGTCAGCACATACTCGGCCAGGTTCGAGTGGTAGTTGGCACCGGGCAGGCCCAAGCCTTCAATGACCGGCTTGCCCGAGAGGGCGGCGTAGGCCGCATCCGATCCGCCGCCGCCTCGGGTGGTGTACATCTGCGATTTACCGCCCACATCGGCGTAGATGGTGATGGCTTTCTGGATGAGCTTGACGCCATCATCGGTCGCGTTGAAGGCGGGGCGGCCACGGGTCAGATTGATGTCAATGGTGGCACCGTGCACATGGGGCGCGGCGGCTGCCTTGTCCAACATGCCTTTCATCAGCTCCAGGTCCTCGTTCTTGCCATAGCGCACATCGGCGTTGACAACGGCCTTGTCCGGGATGATGTTGGTAGCGCTGCCGCCGGCGGTCATGGTGGTCCAGTTGAAGCCGCGCTCCTTGGATTTGTCCTGAACGTCCTGCGTGCGCAGCACCAGAGCCGATGCCTCGGTCAGCGCGTTGATGCCCGCTTCTGGCGCCACGCCTGCATGCGATGCCTTGCCATGCACCACGGCCTGCACATAGGCAATGCCCGATGTCGCCGTGCCAAAGCCTTCTTCCAGGCCTGAAGGCTCGTACGACAGGACATAGTCGTGCGTCGCCGCCAGCTTCTGGATCAGGTCGCGCGAGCCGAAGGAGCCCTTTTCCTCATCGGTGTTGAACATCACCGTGATCGTCTTGAACTTGCTGAAGTTCTGCGCTTTGAGCAGGCCCAGGCTGTGCAGAATGACGGCGATGCCGCCCTTCGCATCGGCAATGCCGGCGCCATAGGCCTTGTCGCCTTCGATCTTGAAGGGGGCGGTGGCCAGGATGCCTCTCGCGTAAACGGTATCCATGTGCGCCATCAACAGCAGGCTCTTGGTGCCGCTGCCCTGGAAGGTGCCGACAATGTTGTCGCCCACTACCCCCGCTTCTGCCTTGTGGCGCACCACGGTCGCGCCCAGCGACTGCAGGCGGGCTTCGAGGTAGTTGCCCATCTGCGGAATGCCCACGGCGTCATTGGTGCCGGTCTCGATATTGACCAGTTCCTGCAGCGTTTGCAGAACTGCCGCTTTCTCAGCCTGCGAAGCCTGGTCGAGCGTAGCGTTGTAGCGGAGCGAGGAGGCGCTGCTGTCGGAGCAGCCCGATACGGTCAAAGAAAGGGCCGCAGCAGCGGCAATGGCCAACAAGGTTTTTTTCATAGTAATTAATGGGTGGGAAGAAGAGACCGCAGTAAGCGTCATGGGATTGTTATGCAACTGATCCAGGAACACGCGTTGCGCCTCGCCAAAGCGGTCACTGCTGAGACAGACGTGCAGGCCTCGCCAGTTCCCGCTCTACGCTTGTCCTTTGAGGGCGAGCCGCGTGCCCAGGCCCGTGCTGACCGTATCCCAGCGCACCCCGGCGCACCCCGGCGCACCCATTTTTCAGAAATCCGCGTTTCTTTCTGAGACTCTCCAATTGCTTGCTACTGGACTGCCGCCAGTCAGGTAAATGAAATCCGTCTATCTTTGGATTGCCCCTGGTCAGAAGCGAAATCGTTTGCCAATTCAACTCCAACTCTGATCACAGATAATTTTCGTCGTCTCTCACTTGACGAAACCATGATGATTTCTACCCAGCTATACGGACTGCTTCTGGAGCGGGGCATTGACCCGAATGCTCAGCCAGTCACCTTGATGAGACATAAGACTGGGAAATATCCATTGCAAAAATATCTGGGTACACGGGCTTTGACCTTGTACCAGGCCATGCAGATCAGGCCGCATAAGAAGGGCGGCCTGATCATTGGCTTTTACGGGCACCAGCCGGGTCAGGGGGTCCTGTTGGGCTTGTGGCGAATCACGGATGTGATGCCTGGGCAGGATGCTTTTGACAGAGGACTATTGAAAGAGAGTTTGGAGCCTTTTGAGGAACGGACAAGTGGCTACTATCATGAGCTAGAAGAGCTCGATCAGTTGGCTGACTTGCGCATGAAGTTGGAGATCACCTGGACCGGCAAAGAAGTGGGATGGCGCAGGGTTCTTCAGGATGCCAACAACTACCCCATTCGTCTACGTGCAGAACCTGCAGTCCCATTTACGACCGTCTCAGATACCTCATTGGTGATTTCGGAACTGCGCCTTGCGATGACGGAGGTCACATGGCAGCAAGGCTTGGGCTCCATTGCCGGTGTGTATCTCATCACGGACGAGAAGAGTGGCCGGCAGTACGTCGGTTCAGCTTACGGCCTCAATGGAATCTGGCAAAGATGGTGTGCCTATGCCGCCACCGGTCATGGCGGCAATTTGGAGCTGATTGAATTACTCAAAAATCATCCAGGCCGTGAAAACGAGTTCAGGTTCACGCTGTTGGAGGCCTTGTCAACAACTATGCCTCGCCGCGAAGTGATCGCACGGGAGAATTATTGGAAGCTGGCGCTGGGGAGCAGGCGGTTTGGCCTTAATCGCAATTAATGAAGTGCTCGTACTCACATGCGCTGATGGCGGTGCGGTACACATGAGAATGGGGCTGACGTCTGCCTTCTATGGCATCCGCAGCCCCACTTTCTTACATGCTATTGGACTGTATCCAGGCTCGTTGCTTATGTCTGGTCGACAGTAGTAGCCGATGGCGCGTTGGCCTTCACCCACGCGATACCGTCATCACGCGCGCGAGTAGTCGAGTACATCTCACTGACACCTATCACCTGACCATTTGTAGCCGTCAATGTGAAGTACGGGCTACCATCTCTTGCCGTCAACTTCTGATAGCGGGCATCGTGTTGCGCATTGGCCTTTACGGATAGGATGCCACCTTCCGCGTTTTGTTTAGATGTATAGAGCTCACTGGTCAGAACAACCTCGCCGTTCCCGGAGGACTTGAGATTGAACATGTATTGAACTCCACTGCGCTTGAGATGAAAAATTCCAGGCATTTGAATTTCCTTTATTGAGTATCGATAAATTGAGAGTCACTGAGGGGCAAGGGCGCCACGCTTAAGTTACATCACCGTTTGCTGTTCGGCGTACGGCTGACTGGCTTCCATGTGCTGCCAGGAGTCGTAGTTGGAGGCAAAGGCCGGTGGTCAGGTACTGCCACGAAGTTGTCACGCGGCCCGCCGCGAGGCCCCACTTCTTGGAAGATACCGCCACTGTTGCCGGTACTCGTACCGGGCTTCGTTCCTGCTGTCATAAGGATTCCTTTCTATACAGCAAACATTCCGGTACTTAGAACCCTCTCAGCACAATCGAATCGATTCAGCTATGCTCAACGTTTCCTAGGACGTGAGTTCGGGAGCAGATTTCGCCGGTGTCGGTCATCTGCTAGGCCACTGAGAGTTACAGCTCTCAGTGGCTTTTTCTTTTATAAGAATAGCATATAGATCTCAGTTGCAAACACTATAGGTGGTGTGTTGATGGTCGGCAAGACACTACATGTAGTGTTTCGTGGCGTGCACGGTCCTTGGGCGCGACTGATTCTTGAGGCAGGTCGCATCGTGTACTCGCCCTGATCTAGTATGTAGTGAGGCTGCTCGTTGCAGTCAGCGGTGCTTGCCCGTCACCAGCCCCGTCACCAGTCGCCATGGTCCCCGTGCCAAATGCTGGATGGGTTGAGAGTATTTCATCTATAGTGTTTTGTGGAATCGATATTTGATAGATGAATTACAAGGAGAGTGGCTTGAAATTTCCCCAGAATAAATCACAGAAAAGTAGCTTCGTGCGCCTGGACGGGCTTAGTCGGCGGGTATTTCTTTCTGCACTCGGTGGGGGGGCATTGGTATTGACAGGCTGCGGCGGAGGTTCTGACTCAGATGGAGGTGAAGTGGTGCCAGCACCTCCACCCGCCGTGCAGGATCCGGGCATTTTTCTGCTGGCAGGTCAACTAGGCGGAGCCGGTTTGCTGGAGGGCAAAGGTGCAGAGGCACGGCTGCCAACTCGTAATTACTTGAGTATTGCTCCCGGTGGCGCTGTCTACATCCCGATCAATGGTGGTCGTCTTGCGAAGGTCGGCCAGGATGCGCAGCTCAGTCTCGTTCCAGGTCCCCCTGCAGGTTCGGAATACCAAATAGCTGCAGATGCCCAAGGGCGGCTTCATGCCTTTGCTTGGGCCTGCATTTACCGCCAAAGCGACACCGGCTGGATACCCATTGCCGGAAATCCTTCGGAGGCTGGCTACGCCGATGGCGATGGCGCGTCCGCACGGATGGGTTGTGTGGCATCCCCGGTGTTGGGTGCGGACGGTAGTTTGTACTTTATCGACAAAGGAACCGTGTCTGGAATGCCGGAAGATATGATGGTTCGTAAGCTGACGAGCGGTGGTCAGATTGTTACTGTTGCGGGGCGGCAAGGTCTTCCGCTAGAGCGCAGGGATGGTCAAGGCAGCGAAGCAGGCTTTGTCGATCTCATCCAATTGCTCGGGCAACCGGACGGCAGCCTTCTGGCGCTGGATAGGAGACATTTCCGCAGCATCACACTGGACGGTCAGGTCCACACTATGTCCAATGCCAACGAGTTGCGTACAAATGTCAGTAATCTGGTGCAGACGAGCGCCACGTCGTTCTATGCCTTGGAGGGCAGCCGCGTTGTCCAGCTGGGTTTGGACGGCTCCTTCACGCCGTTCGTGGGAATTCCGGATGCGCATCTGGACCTCTGGGACGTGAACGATGGTGTGGGCGAGGATGCGCGTTTGCAGCGCCCGTCCTCCATGGTGCAATTGCCTGATGGTGATCTGCTCATTGGCGAGGATTCCAACGCACTGCGCAGGATCAATCTGCAAACCAGAAAGGTAAGCTCCTGGGTGGGGGCCAACGTAGATCGTATTTCGGTGGATGGCGTGGGGTCCAACGCGCGCTTCACGGGTGCCATGAGCAGCATGTCGGTGAATGCCAAAGGCCATATCTTTGTGCTCGAGAGCTATTGGGGTTCGCGACCGGATGTCGAGGCCTACCATCAAGTCGTTAGAAAAGTAGGGTCCGATGGTGCTGTTACTACGTTGCCTGGCAAATTACCTGAAGGCGTGACACAGATTGCCGCCGATGGGAACGACAACATCTTCTATGCTTCAGGCTGCGCCATCATGCAGCTGAAAGCCGACGGCAGTCTGGTGGTGTTTGCGGGCGATATCGAAGAGAAAGGCTATGCAGACGGTTCTGCTTTGCAAGCGCGGTTTGCATCGCCTAGAGGTCTGTCGTTCGACCAGGCTGGCAACCTCTGGGTCATCGATGCACCGGCGTATGAATATGAGCGAGGCGGTGTCGCGCTTCCTAGCCCTCGAGTGCTGCGTCTGTGGTATGGACAGACCTTGCGCCGTATCACCCCAGATGGCAGCGTGACCACCTATGCAGGCACGCCAGGCCAGGTATTGGAGCGGCCTTTCCCGGACTACTCGCCGGCATGGCAGCTATGGAATAGCAAGGTCGACTCGCAAGGCCGCGTCTACCTGTACAGCAGCAGCGGGCGTGCTGCCGTGTACCGCATTGATGGGCAGGGCGCAGAACCCAGCAAGCTATGGCGAAGTGAAAGCGACGTTTCCACCTTTGACCAGATGGCCGTTTCGCCTTCCGGCCAGATCTTTGTGTCGTCAACGCAGCCGGATTTTGTCGGGGGAAGTAGTGCTATCTATGCCATGGAGCCCGGCGGTGATCTTCGCTTGGTGGCTGGCAGCGAAGCGCTGGGTAACTTGGGTGTCCGTCTTGGAACTCTGCCCGGCCGGCTTAACTGGGTATACGGTCTGACTGCGCTGGATGACCGCACCCTTGTTCTAGCGAGTGAGGGTGCAGTTTTGCGCGTTAATTTGTAGCAGCGTTGACGCGGTGGAGACGGGGTAAAGACCGCGAGCCACGTATTTGCAGGCCGTGTGTCGCCAACCGGGGCAACGTAGATGTATTGATTGATTTCGGCCCTGGCTTGCGTAACCGTTCTTGAGCCACTTGGCGTCGATCCTTGCGGCCATTGCCCGGCTCTGCCAGCATGCGAGGAAACAGCTGCGCTCAGCTCTCCTCCTTGCCCGCATTCTGCTGCGCATCGATCGCCTTCATGTTGTCCAGCAGCTTGAGCAGATAGTGCAGGGTGTGGACCATGTCGTTGCTCGAAAATCCTTCCAGCGCCTGCTCGTAATAGCGGCCAATCGACTCGGCCGCATCGTGCTGCCACACCTGCTGTCCGGCTGGCGTCAATTGCACCAAGCGCGAGCGTTTGCCCGCCGGGTCGGGCACGCTGTGCACATAGCCTGCGACCTCCATGCGTGACAGCAGGCCGGTGAGGTTCTGGCGGCTCACCAACAGGTAGCGGGCCAGGTCGCCCATGCCCATGCCCTCGGCGGTTTCTGGCCGCGACAGCGCGCCCATCACCGCCCACTGCTGAGACAGACGCGCAGGCCTCGCCAGTTCCCGCTCTACGCTTGTCCTTTGTGGACGAGCCGCGTACCCAGGCCCGTGCTGACCAGGCCGGAGGTGACCTGGCCTTAGCGCAGCAATTTTTTAGAAATTCACGTTTCTTCCCGGCACCCTCAAATTGCCTGCTACAATTGCAGCTTCGGCGCTGCGGAGAGGTGGCAGAGTGGTCGAATGTACCTGACTCGAAATCAGGCGTACGTGCAAACGTACCGAGGGTTCGAATCCCTCCCTCTCCGCCATAGCATCGATAATTAGCGGCTGTAGCTCAGCTGGATAGAGTACTTGGCTACGAACCAAGGGGTCGTGGGTTCGATTCCTGCCAGCCGCACCAAAACGTCAAGCCTCAGAGTAGCAATGCTCTGAGGCTTTTTCGTTGCGATATTCGCTTTGCCTAAACGCAGTTGATGCGTTCGACTGGCTAAGTTCCTCACCAACTGGCGTTGGCAGGGCAGGGAGCTCCACCACGCTCACGCGATTCGTATGGCCTAGCCCAATGTGAGTTCTCCATGGTGGTAGTGACTCCTTTTGAGGTGCTTGAGCCGTTGGTGCCAGCGCCCGTAAACGTCGGCTTTGCAGCGATTGCCACTGCTTGTCGCACTAACGCGCTACATCGGTCACTGCCCCTGCACATCAGCCTCCTCAGCCTCTGCCAATGAACGCAATCAGCGCTTTGAGTTTTGTGGGTTGGTCGTGTCTGCTGGGGTAATACAGGTAAAAGCCCGGGAAGGTGGGTGAGAACTTGGTCAACACCCGCGTCAGCCGCTTGGCTTGGATGTAGGGCTTTGCCAGCTGCTCGTAGGTATAGGCAAGGCCGACCCCTTCGAGTGCGGCATCCAGGTTAAAGAGCGTGTCACTGATGGTCAGGCCGCCCTGAATTTCATACTCTACCGCGCGCCCTTCCACCTCAAATTCCCACTTGTAGATGGCGCCTGTACTCGCAAAGCGAAAGCGTATGCAGTTGTGGTGTTGGAGGTCGTCAGGGTGTTGGGGTGCAGGCACGCGCTTGAGGTATTCAGGAGACGCCACCACCGCCATCGTGACAGGGCCACCCATGGGTACCGCCACCATGTCCTTTTGAACGCTTTCGCCCATGCGAATACCCGCATCGAAGCCGCGCTCCACGATGTCGATGAAGCCTTCGTCGTTGGTCAATTCAATCTGCACATGTGGAAACTCGCGTAAAAACCCGGCCAGCCGCTGCTGTAGCACCATCGCGATGGACACGCGAGCCGCGTTGATGCGCAACACCCCAGCAGGCCGCCCCTGCATCACGTTCAGCTCTTCGCCGGCCTCAATCACCTGTCCGAGCGCCGGCCCGACGCGTGCCAGATAGGCCTCACCCGCCTCAGTAAGGCTCACGCTGCGGGTCGAGCGGTGCAGCAGCCGCACACCCAAGCGTGCTTCCAGTTGTCGAATCGCCTGGCTCAAAGCCGATGGTGAAACCTCCAGTTCGGCCGCTGCCGCACTGAACCCCTTGTAGTGGGCCACCTTCCAAAAGGCGATAAGTCCGTCGAGTTGTTTGAGCTTCATTTTGAAGATTATCTTCAAAAAGCATGCGCAATTTGCACCTTTTTCTTTCGCTACATAGCTTCTAAAGTTCGGGCAACTCAGGAGATTTGCTATGCCCGGTTTGTTGGATCCCTACACCTTGAAGGACGTCACCCTTCGCAACCGCATCGTTGCCTCGCCGATGTGCCAGTACATGGCGCAAGACGGTTTGGTAAACGACTGGCACCAGACCCACTACACCACGCTCGCCAAGGGCGGTGCAGGATTGGTTATCTTGGAGGCAACTGCGGTGTCTGCCGAGGGGCGCATCACCGCCGGTGACCTCGGTATCTGGAAAGATGAACACATCAGCGGCCTGTCATCCGTGGCCCAGGCCATCACATCTGCGGGGGCCATTGCTGGTATCCAGCTCGGCCATGCCGGGCGCAAGGCCGGCTGCACACCGCCGTGGCAAGGCGGCGCGCCGATTCCCGCCAGCGATCCGCAAGCCTGGCAACCCATTGCACCCAGCGAGCTGCCCTTCATGCCTGAGGCGCCACACCTTCCGCAAGCGATGGCGCTAGCCGATATCCACCGCGTGCAACAAGACTTTGTGCAAGCTGCGCTGCGCGCCCGGGCTGCAGGTTTTGAGTGGCTCGAACTGCACTTTGCACACGGCTTTTTGGCGCAGAACTTCTTGGCTGCGCGCTCCAACACCCGTGATGACGCCTATGGCGGCACATTGCAAGCCCGCGCAAGATTTTTGCTGGAGACCGTGGCCGCTGTGCGCAAAGTGTGGCCTGCGTCACTGCCCTTGACGGTGCGCCTAGGGGTGCTGGAATACGCCGCAGGCGAGGAAGCCAGCCTTGCCGAGGCCATGCAAGTGCTGCGTTGGCTGAAGGAGGTGGGGTTGGACTTCGTGGATGTCGGCCTCTCCTTGGCCACCGCCGCCGAGCAAGTGCCATGGGCCCCCAACCTGATGGTGCCCTACGCCGCACGCATTCGGCGTGAATGCGGCATTCCGGTCGGCACGAGTTGGAGCATCACCCAGGCACGTGATGCCGATGCGTTTGTGAGAGACGAAAAGCTGGACCTGGTGTTTCTTGCGCGCACGCTGCTGGCAAATCCGCATTGGCCGTATCAAGCGGCACGTGCGCTGGGCATTGATGCACCTGCCAGCGTGCTGCCCACGCCCTATGCGTATTGGCTTGCGACCTGGCAGCCGTGACTGGCAGCCCCCATTCATTCCCCCCGAGAAAAGGACACCCCATGACAAATCCTGTCGACGTATTTGATCGCACGCCAAACCCCTCGCGCCGCAGCGCATTGCGCGCAGCTTCTCTCACGGGCATCGCCCTGGCGACGATGCCGTTTGCGACCAGCACCTGCGCGCAAGCAGCGGCGCCACAAAAAGGCAATACCACCCTGAAAAAACGCAAACTTGGCTTGCTGGAAGTTTCAGCGCTCGGCGCTGGTTGTATGAGCATCAGCGCCAACTATGGCCCCAGCGCGCCCATCAGCCAAGGCATAGCCACCCTTCGTACGGCCTTCGAAAAAGGCGTGACCTTCTTTGACACAGCAGAGGTATACGGCCCCTATAGGAACGAAGAACTGGTGGGCCAAGCGCTGGCACCGATGCGCAACCAAGTGGCGATTGCAAGCAAATTCGGCTTCGAGCTGGAGAACCCTGCGGGCGGACTCAACAGCCGTCCTGAGCGCATCCGCAAAGTGGTGGACGAATCGCTCAAGCGCCTACAAACCGATCGCATCGAGTTGCTCTACCAGCACCGCGTCGACCCGAACGTGCCCATTGAAGATGTGGCAGGAACGGTGAAAGACCTCATTCGGCAAGGCAAGGTGCTGCACTTTGGACTGTCGGAAGCCAGTGCCACGACGATTCGCCGGGCGCACGCCGTGCAAGCCGTGAGCGCCGTGCAGTCCGAGTATTCCTTTATGGAACGCAGCGTTGAGACAAATGGAGTGCTCGCGGCCTGCGAGGAGTTGGGTATTGGCTTTGTTCCCTGGGGTCCCTTGGGCATGGGCTATTTGACGGGGACCTTGACGTCCCAGACGACATTTGATGCCAGTACCGACTTGCGCTTCGAATTTGACCGCTTTCAACCTGGCGCGTTGACGGCCAATCGGCCCATCATCGCCTTGCTGCAGGCATTTGGTGCCAAGAGGAATGCGAGCCCGGCACAGGTCGCTCTGGCCTGGTTGCTCGCCCGCAAGCCATTCATCGTCCCCATTCCGGGTACCCGCAATCCTGACCACCTCGTCGAGAACCTGGCCGCAGCTAGGCTGCAACTTACGGCAGGTGACATGAAGGAGCTCGATGCGGCATTCGCGCAGTTAAAAGTGGTGGGAGGCCGAATGAACGCGATGCAGATGGCGATTGTGGGGTAGCGGCCATGTCACTGGGAGAGACCAAGTGTCTGCGCAATGCTGCGGTCGCCTGGGCTCTCCCCCCTATCCGGTCACTTTAGATCTGCAGTTGGGCGGCTTTCCCGTTGTTGATCTGCGCGCTTTCTGACGAAACCACTTGGGGTCAGGTGGCCGAGTGAACCCCTGCAGACGGCGATGCTTGTGTTGATGTTGCCATGCGCCTGCAACGTGCTTCATGGTCAGTCCCCGTTCCCTGCGAGCGACCGCCGGCCGCCAGATACGGTGACGATGGCGGCCATCATCATTCCAGCGGCCAACAAGAAGGTCAGTTGCATTCCGGCGGCGATGGCTAAGACGGTCGCGTTTTCGAAACCTTCCGTCCCGACGCCGAAGGCGAACACGGCGCTCATGGCCGAGGCCCCGGCGATCAGCCCGATGTTGCGTGACAGGCTGAGCAAACCGGACACCGTGCCACGCTGTTCTTTGGGCACGGCGGCCAAAGCGGCCGTGTTGTTGGCGGCCTGGAAGAGTTGGTAGCCCGGCGTCAGCACGATCATCGAAAGCACATAGCCTGCGACGCCCATCATGTTCGGCAAAAACGCCAACAGGAAGGCACCCGCCGCCAGAAGGGCGAGTCCGATGCTGAGCACACGGTCGCTACCCAAGGCGTCGACAAGTCGTCCGGACGGAACACCGCTGAAGATGGAGATCACGGGGCCGACCGCCATCACGAAGCCGATTTGGGTCGCTGTCAATCCGAGTCCGATACCGAGATAGAAGGGACTGACGACCAGTGTCGCCATCATGACGGTGGCGACCAGCAGGTTGACCACAAGCTTGGGCACCAGGCTGCGGTTCATGACCGACCACAGCTTGGCGGGCGGCGTCTTTTCGCGTCCAGGATCTGCCGGCAGCACCACAACGGCGAGCAGCAGCGCGAGAGCTGCCAACGGCACCTGTACCCAGAAGATGCCGCGCCATCCCGCCATCGGTATCAACAGCCCGCCAAGTGAGGGGCCGAGCGCCGTTCCTAGCGCGGATGCCGTGCCCAGCAAGCCCATGGCCCTTCCTACACCCACCTCGCTCGCCGTCTGGCGCATCAAGGCCATGGTGAGCGTCATCAGCAGTGCCGCGCCCGTGCCTTGAAGCGCCCGTGCGCCGACCAACAGCCACAGGTTGGGCGCGACCGCGCAGAGCAGCGAGGCAACTGCGAATATCGCAAGGCCGGTCACCAGCATGGGTTTCAGTCCGCGGCGGTCTCCTAGCCGGCCGGCGAACACGACCGAGACCGTCAGAGCCATGAGGTAGGCGACGACGACCGCCTGCACTTGCGTGAATGGTGCCGAGAAGGCATCGGCCAGCGCTGGCAAGGCGATGTTCGCGATGCTTGTGCCCAGCGAAGCCAGCAGCATCGCCAACGCCAGCACCATCGTCACGCGGGTTCGCGTCCTCTCTGGTGCGAGTGATTCTGCCGCCTGTTCCATCTTCTGTTCCTCTTGTGTCAAGTTCAGCTAAAGAGGATCATGCAACCTCAAGTCGACTTGAGGTCAAGCATGAAATTAATCGATATCGGGGAAGTATCGGAAAAGAGTGGCACCACGCCCTCGGCCCTGCGCTACTACGAGGAGCTGGGCCTGATTGCCTCGGTGTCTCGGCATGGACTGCGCAGGCAGTTTTCGCATGAGGTGCTGTTGCGGCTCAAGCTGATTTCCATGGGCAAGTCAGCAGGCTTCTCGCTTGAAGAGATCGCGGGGATGTTGGGCGGAAATGGTGCGCCTGATCTGCCGCGCACCGTTCTTCATCAGAAGGCCGATGACATCGATCGCCAAATCCTGAGGCTGACAGCGCTGCGCGACACGCTCCGCCACGTTGCCAACTGCCCGGAGCCTTCGCACATGGACTGTGCGACCTTCCGGCGGCTCGTGGAGGTGGCCGGCAAAAGCAGCACCAAGCGCGTGAAGAAGAAATCGATGTCTGACCTGCCCGCAGACCGAGCGGCACCTGGCGATGGCTCGGATAGCAGAGGCGCCAGTCCCGGTAGCGCCCCGCCAGGTTTTTGCAGCTAGCCGCTCATGGTCTGTTTGACGGACGCGGGTTTGGGTTTGTCACCTGAGGCGCTATGCGCCATTGCGCACATCAAGAGAACGCGGGTGCCGCCAGCGACCCAGAGGCATTCGGCGCTGTCTTAGCTCCCCAGGCCCCCCGTGCGCTGAGCACTCAGCGCAGCCAGAGCACCGTGATAACGCCCAGCGCAAGGGCGATCAGCACCATGCCAGAGATGCGCTCCAGCCAGGGCAGTGCCCGTGCAAAGTGCCGGATCACGGCGGGGTTGCCGATCAGCGCGGCGATCAGCAGATCCCAGAGCAGCACGGTGCCGAACATCCAGCTGCCATACAGCGCCTTCCAGCCGGGGCTGGCATGGGGGCCGGTCAGCATGGCGGCCAGGCTGGCATAAAACAGCGCATTCTTCGGGTTGAGAATGCCCGAGAGAAAACCCATACCAGCGGCCCTGAGCCAGGTGCCAAGGGCCGGGCCGGCAGCGGGGCTGCCCTTGCTGGCCGATACGCTCAGCGCGCTCTTGCCCGCATGGCGGATGAACAGCACACCCAGGTACAGCAGATAGCCGCTTCCCGCCAGTTGGAGGGCGATGAACAGCATGCTGTCCGGCTGGAGCACGGCGACGCCCGCAAATGCGGTGACGATAAACACCCCGTTGGCCAACGCGATGCCCAGGCAGACGGCGCTGGCTGCACGCCATCCGCTGGCCAGCGAGGTGCGGGCGATAAGAAAGAAATCGGGACCGGGGGAGAGCAGCGCCAAAAAATGGGCGGCGGCGATGAGCAAAAACGGTTGCATTGCAGGTGACCAAGCGGGGGGATGCCTCGCATGGTGGCGGCTGCCAACGCGTGTGTATTGAACGAAATTGCAGCAGCGGCCGCTCAGCCTGCTGTGCGAAAGCACCCCGGCGTAACCCCTGTATGCGCCTTGAACACGCGCTGAAAATGCGCCTGGTCGGCAAAGCCCAGTTGCTGGGCCACCGCGGCAATGCCGTCCTTCCCACGGAGCTGCTGCTTGGCCAGGTTGATGCGCTGGTTCAACTGCCAGGCATGGGGCGTCATCCCCGTCACGCTGCGGAAGGCGCGGATGGTCTGGTAGCGGCTCATGCCCGCCAGTTGCGCCAGCGTATGGAGCGCGATGCTGGTGCAGGGGCTGGCGCGCAGGCAGTCCAATGCCGGGCGGATCTGTTGGGCCAGCCGCGTTGGGATATCTGGCGCGCCGATGCGCAGGCCTTGCGGGCTATCGAGGTCACCGATGAACGCGATCAGCCAGGCCTCTTTGTCGCCAGGCGCTGCCTGCGAAAACAGCTGGGCATTGAGCTGGCAAAAGCGGGTGTAGCTGGCTGGGTCGTTGACAATCTGCACGGGCTCTACATCCAACGCATCCGCGTTGGCGTACTCTTGGCGCAGCGCACGCAGCCAGCCCGCGTCCAGATGCAGCATCTGGTAGCTCCAGGCGGTATCAGGCGCAGGGTTGCAGGCATGCACACGCTCGGCGGGCACAAACACCAAGGTCCCTGGTGACAGCCGGACGGGGCCTGTCGTGGCCCCGGTAAACACACTGTGGCCGCCATCGACGGCGCCGATGGAAAAGCTCGGGTGGTGGTGCGGCTTGTAGCAGGCCCGGCTCTGGCTGGCGCGGCGGCTGTCCACAAAGGGCAGGGCCGGATCGCGCCAAAAAGCCTGGGCCGGATGGCTGCGAGGCATCAGGGGGGCGGGTGGGGCAGACATGCCATCTCTCGGAACGCTAAGTCGGGGGATTCTCGCACGGCGTGCCCACCACCTAGGGAGGGTCCCTAGGGCCCAGAGCGATGGCCTGGGATTCAAGCCGTCACTGCAGCGGCCAGCTCCGATTGCGCAAACGCAATGGGCGCACCATGCGCCAGCTTGGCGGAGGCCTGGTCCCATGCGCCAGAGCCGCCCTTGAGCGCAATCGCCAACGGCCCTTCGCCTTTGCTTTGCAGCTGCGGCGCCGTCTGCGTCAGCTCCAGCACGCTGGTGCCCAGCGCGATGGTGGCGGTTGTGCCGTCGTCATTGGCGTGGATGTGCGCGCCATCCCCCAGCAAGGCGCGGTAGCGCTCCAGGCTTTGCAGCAGATCGCTTACGGCAATGCTCAGGCGCTCCACACCGGTTGCGCCATTGGCATGCTGGCGCAGTTCGCCCTCAGGCACGCGCAGCTTGCGCGGGGTGATATCGCCGCAGAGAAAGGGCAGGTCATGCGTGTTCGGGCGGCCGGTTTGCCATTGCAGGCGCTCGCCATCGGGGCGCAGGCGGCCGCCGTCCAGGGGGCCTTGCAGGCTCAGGCCGCGCGTCTTGGCAGCGGCAATCACCTCGGCAGTGCTGGGGGGCAGCAGGGCAAAGTCGATGATGCCTTCGCCATGCTGGTCCAGCAGCTGCCACCAGCGGTCCTGCGGCGCGGGGCTGCGCCAGGCGATCAGCTCGAAATAGGCCCCGTCTTCAAACACCACCAGCGCATTGTGGGTGGGGCGGCCGGGGTGCTCGCCGCCGCGCACAACGGTAAAGCCGAGTGCTGCATAGTCGTCAATGGTTTGTTCGAGGTCGTGGACCGCGATCACGATGTGGTCAAGTGTCAGTGCCATGGGATAGATCCGAAAAAGGTGAGGGAAAGGCGTCAGGCCGCTTGTTTGTGTGTCTGCGCCAAAGAGTCGCTGTGCGCCACATTTGCGCGGATGGTCTGCGGCTGGCGCAGCAGGTTCAGGATCGGGCAGGTCCGCTCCACGGCGGCAAACAGTGCATCGATGTCGGCGCGCGGCGCGGGCGAGTCGATATGCACGGTGTAGGCAATGTCGTGGGGCCAAACGGGCGTGGCCTCGTGGCCGGGCTTGCCGGCGCGCGGGTCAATCACGCCGCTCACCTCGACATCGAGGCTGGTCAGTGGCACCTGCTGGGCGGCCGCCTGGATCAAGAAGATATGCGTGACGCA
The DNA here is from genome assembly GCF_024809975.1 of Comamonas sp. BIGb0152. Lineage (GTDB taxonomy): Bacteria > Pseudomonadota > Gammaproteobacteria > Burkholderiales > Burkholderiaceae_C > Comamonas. Next base: position 258,539 of record NZ_JANUDY010000001.1, on the reverse strand, counting down.
GCTGCCCAGCACGCCCAGCTGCAGCTCGGGCGAGCTGGGGCCCAGGTTGTAGCCGGCAAAGCTGGGTGGGCTGTCGCTGATGACCTGGTGCTCGCGGATGCGGATGCGGCGCACGCCACTGCGCCCTTCTGCGCTCACGTTGGCGAGCAGGGCGGTGGCCTGTGCCGTGCCGGCATCGATATGGGCATCGCGTGCCAACACGGCACTGCGCTTTTCAGCCAGGTAATCATTCAAGGTAGCGGGGCTTGCACTCATGGAGTCTCTTGGAAATGTGCTGCATCGGCGGGAGGTGATGCATGCCGAAGACCATTGTTGGTGCGCCAGCCTCTGGCGTGAACTGCGCAGATCGCATGTGCATATGCGGCCCCTGCGCATGTGCTTATGCGCAAACCCTCTATGCGGTAGCAGGCCTGGCGGCCGCACGCTTCCTCGGTTTGCGCATATCGATGCTCCGAAAAATACCTTCTCGCCGCGCGCCAAATGCCTAGCATGACAAACCCAGACGGCGGTAATCCATGCACGGGTACTGCTGGTCGGTGGCCGCAGTTGGCTCACCGGCGCAGGCATTTTTGCCCGATGGCTAGCGAGGGTGGTACGTGGTGTTGAAAGCAAATAAATTCAAAAAATTGGCGGTATGGAGTGCGGCATTGCTGGCGCTGGGCGGGCTGCTGTCGGCCTGCTCCAAAAACGAGAGCGTGGCCGAGGCCAAAACGGACACCGGGCCTGCCAACGGCGGGGCGCTGGTGTACCTGGAGCAGCAGGCCCATACCAACCTCTACCCGCCAGCGGGCGGCTTCTACCCCAATGGCGGGGTGCTCAACCAGATCACCGACAAGCTCACCTACCAGGACCCCAAGACCTTGGAGATCCAACCCTGGATCGCCAAGAGCTGGACCATCAACGACAGCGCGACCGAGTTCACTTTTGAGCTGCGCCCGGGTGTGACTTTCTCCGATGGCACGCCGCTCGATGCCGCTGCCGTGGCCAAGAACTTTGACACCTATGGGCGCGGCAACAAGGCGCTCAAGCTGCCGGTGTCCGAAGTCATCAACAACTACGAGCGCAGCGAAGTGCTGGGCCCGCTGTCGGTCAAGTTCTTCTTCAGCAAACCCTCGCCGGGCTTCTTGCAAGGCACCTCGGTGATCGGCTCGGGCCTGGTGGCACTGCAGACCCTGGAGCGCCCGTTTGACGAGCTGGGTGATGCCACCAAGATCATCGGCTCAGGCCCCTTTGTGGTGGCCAGCGAAACCCTGGGCAAGGAGCTGGTGCTGTCGGCCCGCAAGGACTACGCCTGGGGCCCCGCCCAGCTGGCACACCAGGGCCGCGCGCGCTTGGATGAAGTGCGTTTTATCGTGACGCCTGAGGACAGCGTGCGCATTGGCGCGCTGCTGTCGGGCCAGGCCGGCGTGATCCGCCAGGTGCAGGCCTATGACGAAAAGCGCGTGGAAGAGCAGAAGTTTGTCATCTACGCGCCCTCTACCCGGGGCGTGAACAACAGCATTGCCTTCCGCCCCGACAACGCTCTGGTTGCTGATCTGAAGGTGCGCCAGGCGCTGCTGCATGCCACCAATACCCAGGAAGTCGTGCAGACCCTGTTCTCACACAACTACCCGCAGGCCACCTCGGTGATCGCATCCAGCGCGCTGGGCTATGTCAACCTGGCCAGCAAGCTGGCCTACGACCCGCAAAAGGCGCAGCAGCTGCTGGACAGCGCAGGCTGGACCCCCGGGCCGGACGGCATCCGCCAAAAGGATGGCCGCGCGCTGGTGCTGGCCGCCTACGATTCGCTGCCCCAGCCCCAGAACAAGGAGACCCTGCAACTGGTGGCCCAGCAGTGGGGCAAGGTGGGGGTCAAGCTGCAGGTGCTGAGCGGCGATGCCGGCGTGCGCATCGTCGACAACCTCGACCCGGAAAAAACACCCGTCGCCCCGGGCATGGTGGGCCGGGCTGATCCCGATGTGATCAAGAGCAACTACTACCCCAGCAACCGCAACGTGCTGCAGCAGCAAGGCGGCGTGAGCCAGAAGGTCAAGGGCTTTGTCGATCCACAGCTCAATAAACTGTTGGAAGCCATTGCGGCGCAGACCGATGCCCAGCAGCGCCTGGCGCTCACCGCCGAGGTGCAGCACTACCTGATCGACCAGGCCTATGTGATCCCTATTTTTGAAGAGCCGCAGGCCTTTGCCGCCGCCCCCTGGGTGCGTGAAGTGGGCTTTGAGGCGGTGGGGCGCCCCAGCTTTTACAGCACCTGGCTGGCCAAGCGCTAAGGCGCCCGCGTTTTGATCAGCAAGGAGAGCATCGATGTCCTTCTACCCCTATTTGGCCCGGCGCAGCGGCCAGGCGCTGCTGGTGCTGTGGGCGGCGTTTACCGCGTCGTTTGTATTGCTGCAGCTCTTGCCCGGCGATGCGCTGCTGATCAAGTTCTTGAGCCCCGAGCTGGGCCTGGGCCCGCAAGAAGTGGCCGATATCCGTGCCGCCTACGGCGCGGACCAGCCCGTGTGGCAGCAGTACTGGCACAGCCTCAGCGGCTTTGTCAGCGGCGATTTTGGCTACTCGCTGCAGGCCGGCGTGCCGGTGAGCCAGGGGCTGGCCACCAGCCTGCCGCCCACCTTGCGCCTGGCGGGCCTGGGCTTTGCGCTGGCCGTGGTGCTGGCCATAGCGCTGGCGCTGCTGGCCCAGCTGGCGCCCTGGCGCTGGCTGCGCCACGCGCTGTATGCGCTGCCCTCGGTGTTTGTCTCGGTGCCCGTGTTCTGGCTGGGCATTGTGCTGATCCAACTGATGTCATTCCGCCTGGGTTGGATTCCCGTGATCAACCCGGGCAAGTGGCAAGGCCTGCTGCTGCCAACCCTGACCCTGGCCATCCCCATTGCCGCACCGCTGGCGCAGATTCTGCTGCGCAATGTGGACGAGGTGCTGACCCAGCCTTTTGTGGCCGTGGCACGGGCCAAGGGTGCCCCGCGCCTGTGGGTGCTGCTGCGCCATGTGGCAGGCAATGCTGCGCTGCCCATGCTGACGATGGCCGGCGTGCTGTTTGGCGAGCTGCTGGGCGGCGCCGTGGTGACCGAGGCCGTCTTTGGGCTCAACGGCCTGGGCAGTCTCACGCAGCAGGCCGTGGGCAACCAGGACAGCGCCGTGCTGCAGGCCGTTGTGGTGATCTCGGCAACGGCTTTTGTACTTATCAATCTGGCGGTGGATTTGCTCTACCCGCTGTTCGATCCGCGTTTGCGCAACCGTTTGGGAGTTTGACCATGTCTGCAAGCACTTCTTCCGCCGCCAGCCTGGGCGCGCTGACCGCCGAGCCAGCGCTGCTGGGGCCGGCCCCGCAAGAGCGCAGCGCTGCAGCCCGGGGGACCACCCCGGTCAGCGCCGCGCCCGCCCGTTCACCAAGCGCCTTACAAGAGCGTCTGGCCGCCGCAGCGCAACGCCTGCGCGCCGCACCACTGGGCCTGTTGCTGGCCTGGAGCGTGCTGGCGCTTGTGGCCTTGTGGGCCATCGCACCGGGCCTATTTACCAGCTACAACCCGGTGCTGGGCACGGCCGGCCAGCAGCTGCAGGCGCCCAGCGCCGCGCACTGGCTGGGCACCGATGCGCTGGGCCGCGACAGCTACACCCGCCTGGTGTATGGCGCCGTGCACTCGCTCAGCGGCGCCTTTGTGGCCGTCAGCGTGGGCCTGGTGCTGGGCAGCTTCTTGGGCCTGGTTGCTGGCGCTGCCGGCGGCTGGGTCGAGGATGTGGTGATGCGCATCGTCGATGTGCTGCTGTCCGTGCCTTCGTTGCTGCTGTCGCTGTCGGTGATCATCATCCTGGGCTTTGGCACCGTGAATGCCGCGCTGGCCGTGGGGATTGTGTCGGTCGCCAGCTTTGCGCGGCTGCTGCGCTCGGAGGTGGTGCGGGTGCGCCGCGCTGACTATGTTGAGGCGGCGCTGGGCAGTGGCGGGCGCTTTGCGGCTGTGTTGTGGCGCCATGTGCTGCCCAATTCGCTGACCTCGGTGATCGCGCTGGCGGCGCTGCAGTTTGGCTCGGCGATTCTGGCGATTTCTACCCTTGGCTTTCTGGGCTATGGCGCGCCGCCGCCCACACCCGAATGGGGCCTGCTGATTGCCGAAGGGCGCAACTACCTCTCCACCGCCTGGTGGCTGACGGCGGCCCCTGGCCTGCTGGTAGCAGCCGTGGTGCTGGCCGCCAACCACATCAGCGCTGCGCTGGCCCGGGGGCGCGCATGACACCAGCCAGCGTCCCAGTTTTAGCCGTCGAGCAGCTGTCCATTGCCTACCACGATGGGGTGGCCGAGCAGCGCACGGTGCACGAGGTCTCGTTCTCCATCGCCGCCGGTGAGGTGCTGGCCCTGGTCGGCGAGTCCGGCTCGGGCAAGACGACGACCGCGCAATCCATCATCGGCCTGCTGGCCGACAACGGCCGGGTGCAGGCGGGCAGCATCCGCATCAATGGCCAGGACGTGGCCGGCTGGTCGCAGCGCCAGCTGCAAGTGCTGCGCGGCAAGGTGGTCAGCCTGATTCCGCAAGACCCCACCACCTCACTCAACCCGGTGCGTACCGTGGGCGACCAGGTGGGCGAGATACTGCGCCTGCATGGCTGGCGCGACAAAAAGCAGATTGCCCAGCGGGTGCTGGAGCTGCTGCATAAGGTGGGGCTGTCGCAGCCCGAGCTGCGCGCACGCCAGTTTCCGCATGAGCTCTCGGGCGGCATGAAGCAGCGCGTGCTGATCGCCATTGCGATTGCGCTGCAGCCGGCGCTGATCATTGCCGACGAGCCCACCAGCGCGCTCGATGTGACGGTGCAGCGCCGCATTCTTGATTTGATCGATGACCTGCGCCGCGAGTTTGGCACTGCCGTGCTGCTGGTCACACACGACCTGGGCGTGGCCGCCGACCGCGCCAACCGCCTGGTGGTGCTGCAGGCCGGCCGCATCCAGGAGCAGGGGCCCACGGCCGAGGTGCTGCGCAACCCGCAAAGCGGCTACACGCGCCAATTGCTGGCCGATGCGCCCTCGCTGGGCAAGGCCCCCGCACGTGCGCCCCGGGCGTTGGCGGCAGAGCCGGCCATTGTGGTGCGTGATCTGGTGCATGACTTTGCCGTGGCCGGCAGCCCGCAGCCCTATCGTGCGGTCGATGGCATCTCGTTTGAAGTACCCCGGGGCAGCACGCATGCGATTGTGGGCGAGTCCGGCTCAGGCAAGACCACCACCATCCGCGACGTGGTCGGCTTTGGCAAGCCCACATCGGGCAGCATCACGGTCGAAGGGGTGGATGTGACCCGCTTGCGCGGCGAAGGGCTGCGCCAGTTCCGCAAAACCGTGCAGCTGGTCTACCAAAACCCGTTCAGCTCGCTCGATCCGCGCCAGAGCATCTACGCCATCATTGAAGAGCCGCTCTTGAACTTTGAGCGGCTGGCGCCTGCCGAGCGCGAGCGCCGGGTACACGACATGCTGGCCAGGGTGGGCTTGCCGCCCTCGGTGCTGGCGCGCCGGCCGCGTGCGCTGTCGGGCGGCCAGCGCCAGCGGGTGGCCATTGCCCGGGCGCTGATTTTGCAGCCCCGCGTGCTGGTGCTGGACGAGGCGGTATCCGCCCTCGATGTGACCGTGCAGGCGCAGATTCTGGCCTTGCTCGACCAGCTCCAGCGCGAGCTGCAGCTGACCTATCTTTTTATCTCGCACGACCTGGCCGTAGTACGCCAGATTGCCGACACCGTCTCGGTCTTTCAAGGCGGCCGCCAGGTCGATGCCGGGCCGGTGGACGAGGTCTTCTCGCGCCCCGGCAGCGCCTATACGCGCGAATTGATCGCCGCCATTCCCGGAAAAAAGCACCAGCATGAACCAGAGCCTATCCCCGCACTCGCCGCCTAGAAAACGCCTGGGCTTTTTCAGCCGCCTGCTGGACCCGACCAGCGCCGCTGAACGCTACCGCCTGGTGACCGCGCAGATCCAGCATGCCGAGGCCCATGGCTTTGACACCGCCTGGGTGGCGCAGCACCACTTTCATGAAGCCGAAGGCGGCCTGCCCGCGCCGCTGGTGTTTTTGAGCCATGTGGCCGCGCGCACCCAGCGCATTCGCCTGGGCACCGGCATCGTCACCTTGCCGATGGAAAACCCGATCCGCGTGGCCGAGGATGCGGTGGTGCTCGATCTGCTCTCGGGCGGCCGGCTGGAGTTTGGCGTGGGCACCGGCGGCACGCCGGAATCCTTTAGCGCCTTTGGACTGCGCAGCGACGACCGCGCCCGCATTTATGCGCAGCACCTGGCCGTGCTGCGCAATGCCTGGGCAGGGTTGCCGCTGCCGGGGGGTGATCGGCTCTACCCCGCCGGGCCGCAACTGTTGTCTCGCATCTGGCAAGCCACGTTCTCGGCCGCTGGCGCCGAGCGCGCTGGCCTGGCTGGCGATGGGCTGATGCTGTCGCGCACCCAGCCACGCAGTGCCGAGGTGACCGGTGCCAGCCTGGCCGAGATTCAGAACCCCTTGATTGATACCTACCTGGCTGCCTTGCCCGCGGGCACTGCGCCGCGCATTCTGGGATCGCGCACCCTGTTTGTGGCCGAAGACCGCCAGCGCGCCTTGCAGCTGGCCGATGTGGGCTTGCGCCGCAGCCTGGCCAGAGCAGCTGCTGCAGCCTCCGGACAAGCGGCTCGATTTGGGCCCGATGCGCCGCTGGCACAACTGCTGGCCGCTTACGACGTGCATGTGGGCACACCCGATGAGGTAATTGCATCGCTGCGCGCCGATAGCGCCCTGGCCCGGGCGACGGATATCTCTTTTCAGGTGCATGCCATCGACCCGCCGCATGCCGACATCCTGCGCTCGATTGCGCTGACGGCGCAGTACGTGGCCCCGGCGCTGGGCTGGCAGCGCGAGGATGCGCTGGCGCCGCAAGCAACTGCCTCTTTCCCCGTGCCGGTGCCGGCACTGGCCTGACTTTTTTGGAGCGATGACTTATGACTTCTGAATGGAACCCATCGGTTACCGATGATGTGATTGACCAGCTGGCCGGCATACAGCCGGGCAGCCATCTAGACGCCGTGCGCCGCCACCGCCTGCAGGCGCGCGAGCAGGCCCAGCAAAGCTACCTGGCACTGTTTGCGCCCCGCGCGCCGGTCAGCAGCCATTGGCCGCTGAACGAGCGCCTGGCCGTCGCCGCCTTTGTGGCCGGCCTGCACCAGCAGCCGCAAGTGCAGCGCTTTTACCGCGATGCGCTGGCTGCCCAGGCCAGCCTGGCGCTGGGTAAAGCCATCGATGGCGAAGTGGCGCAAGGCACTGCCACCGGACCCTATGGCCAGTACCCGCAAGGCCCGCTGAGTGCTGAGGACCAAGCAGGCCCCGTCTATGCAGTGGGCGCAGAGGCCCGCGCCGTGCTGGGCGAGCGCCTGTCCGCCGGCCTGGCCCATGCGCATCTGCTGGTGTTCCACCCCCGCGATGCCCAGCCCGCACATCTGCAGGCCTTGCTGGACGCCGGCTGGAGCGAGACGGACATCGTGGTGCTGTCGCAGCTGGTGTCCTTTCTGGCCTTTCAGATCCGCGTGGTGGCGGGCCTGCGCCTGTTGCAAGCCCATCCCGTCCCGGCCCTATCCACCCCACAACCAACGCCCGAGGAAAGCGCAGCATGAGCAAGCAAACCCTGCACTACCCGAACAGCACAGCACCCCAGGTCTTCACCCAGGCCCAACTGGACTGGCTGCCCTGGATCGAGCCCCTGCCGGAGGCCGAGCTGAGCCCACGCCATGTCGAAGGCCTGGTCGATGCCTCACGTGCCAAATCACCGTACTTTCGGCTGCTGGTCCGCGACCCCGACACCTTGGGCGCGCGCACCCGTACCGACAAGGACATCTTCTACAACCCCGATGGTGGCCTGCCCCGGGCCGAACGGGAGCTGGCCGCTGCGGCCACATCACGCCTTAATGGCTGCATTTACTGCGCCTCGGTGCATGCCCGCTTTGCCTCGCATTTCTCGCGTCGCGAGGCGGATGTGCAAAAGCTGCTGGATGACGGCGTACAGGCCGATCTGGGTGAGCGCTGGAACGCGATTGTCGCCGCCTCCGTCGCTTTGACCGAGACGCCGCTGGCGCTGGATGCTTCGCATATCGATGGCCTGCGCCAGGCCGGGCTGGATGACTATGCGATTGCAGACGCCTTGCAAGGCGCCGCCTTCTTCAACTGGGCCAACCGGCTGATGCTGAGCCTGGGCGAGCCTGCGCTGGAAGCTGCGCAGGGCTAGATCGGCCCAGCAGCCTGAAAAGCCCTGAGCGGAGGGCGCAGCGCCACCCAGGGTTTTTTCTGGGCCAGGCCGCTGGCGGGTTGGCGCAAAAAAAGGGGATACTTTGGCGCTGTATCCCCTTTAGTCCTTGGCTTGCATGCTCTTTCTTCTGCATTCCTCTAGCGTCGGCATACCGCAGCAGCTTTCCGCGCCCAGGCTGCTGGCCTGGGGCTGGGTATGAAACCCTTGCAAATCCTGCGCGCTTGGCGGTGGCTGCTGGCGCTCAGCCTCACCCTGGCCAGCGCCCAGGCTGCACCGCCTGCCTACCAGGATCTGTACGCCCACCCCGAGCAGGCCATGCCGGTGCAGCAGCACTGGCAGTTGCAACCCGTGTCTGCGCCTGAGGCGCGGTGGGCCGATATCTTCATGTTCGAGACCCGCTTCGATCCCCGGTTGATGGACCGCGTGCGCTGGCTCAGCCTGAACCCCGGCCAGAACGCCGGCTTGTCGCCGGCCTTGTTCGATGCCTTGGAGGGGCGCACGCTGTTCCTGTCCCCTGCAGCGCGCAGCTTGTGTGGTGGCCGCTGGCAGGTGGTACGGGTGGAATCCATCAGTAACTCCAGCGTCAACAACAGCTTGCAGCCTGCCACCAAGGTGTGGCTGGTGCAGTACAAACCCAACGGCAAGCTGGAAGCCACCACCGCTTACGGGCGTGTGGATGCGCAAGGCGACTGGGCGGTGCCGCCGCTGACCTGCGATGGCCGCACCACGAACGCGGTGTATTCCGCCGATGCTGTGGCCTATCTGATGCCGGGCGATGCCAAGCCCTTGGCCTCGGACCTCAGGCTGGATCTGGTGTTTGCACAGCCGGGCCTGCGCGATGCCCGGGGCCGCTGGCTGGCGCCCGTACCGCCCAGCGATATCACCACCGCGCAGTGGATGGACTACAAAAAGCAGATCGTCACACCGGGCTCGACCGGCTCGGGCCTGATCGATCCGCAAGGGCGCATGGTGATTCCATTCATCTTTGGCGATTTGCCCGACGCGACGGCGCAGCGCCGCATCCAGCTGTGCAGCAACGCCGGGCTGCGTTTGCTGCGCGACGCCCGGACGCCCCGGGTGTGCCGCTGGCAGCGCCTGCAGCGCAGCCAGGGCGGGGCTGCACTGCGGCCCGCCGTGGATGCGGCGAGCGGGCGATGGGGCTACCAGAATGCGCGCGGCCAATGGGTGATTGCGCCGCAGTTCCATGAGGCGCGCCGGTTTCGCCATGGCTACGCGGTGGTGTCGGCGCTGTTTGCCGAGGACTGGCGCCCGCCCGGCTGGCAAGACGAGTGGCCGATGATCCGGCAGTACTGGCGCATGGGCCGGTACTGGGTGGCTGAGGCGCTGGTGCGCAACGCATCGACCTCTGGCGAGTGGGCCCTGCGCGTTGGCCTGATGAACGATGCCGGGCAGTGGCTGGCGCCGCTGCCGCAGTACCCGCTGCAGATTACGGTGCCGTCCCCAGCCGGCGGCCGCAATGGCCTTTATGCCCAGATGCTGGCGGCGCACTTGCCACCGCTGCTGGGCCGCAACGTGGAGATCAAGCATCTGCCCGATGCCAGCGTGGCCGACTACGACCGGGTGGCCGCGCAAGGCGGCGACCGCCAGGTCCTGTTCACCGCCATGACCCTTCCGCGCGGCGGCATTCCAGGCTTGCACCAAGGGCCGCCGATTGATGTGGCGTTGCGATCGCTGCTGCCGGTGACCTTGGTCGCGTCGCAGCCCTTGGTGTTGGCCATCGACAGCACACAAGCCGAGTCGCTGGGCATTGACAGCACCGACGCGATGCTGGCCTATGCAAGAGCGAATCCGGGCCGCCTGCGGGTGGGAACGGGGGACGATGGCTGGATCGGGCAGCTGGCGTTTGCCGAGCTGGTGGCGCGCAGCGGTGTTGACATGGCGCGCGTGGTCTTCCCCGGCAGGTACCCCGACTCCGATGTGGTGACGAAGGCGCATGCGGTGGAGCTGGTGTTGGCCCCTGTCAATGGCGTGGCCACGGCGGTGCGGCGCGGCCAGCTGCGGGTGCTGGGCACCACGGCCGACCCGGCCCATCCGCAAAGCCTGGATGGGGTCACCTGGCCCACGCTGGGCTCCCATGCGTCCCTGGCGGGTTTGGCGGTCTACGACCACTTCATCCTCTGGGCAGCGGCCAACGCCGACGCCGCTGCCAACCGCGAACTGCAGCAGGCCGTGGCCCAGCTGCTGGCCCGGCCCGAGGTCAAAAAGCAGCTGCAAGACATCCAGGCCGTGGGCGGTGGCGGTGCGCCCGAGAGCCTGCTGGCGCTGGAGGCGCAGATGCGCGAGCAATGGTTGCGCGCCCAGGCCTTGACGGAGCGTTGAGTGTGATGGGCCTGCGATTGGTCAAATAGGCTTATAAGGCAGTTGCGTTAGACTGCTGCATCCTCGCGCGGGGCCTGCCCGCGCTCCCACCATGACTTTTTGCCGGTCCGGCGACTGACCATGCGACGGGTGCTCTCCAACCGCTTTCTGCTGCGGGCTGGCTGGGGCAGCCGGTGTGTCTGAGACGACCGTGCTGGCCCCCAAACACGATGAGCACTTCCCGCCCCTTGCTGACCGACAGCGCAAGAACCGATATCGCGCAGCGTGCCTATGCGCTGGACACCCAGGCCGAATTGGCCAGCACTGTGCTGCCGATGCTGGCCCACCATGACCTGCTGCGCACCGGCCTGCCAGCTGCGCAAGGCGGCCATGGCGGCGATGTGCGCGATGCCATTGCGGCGATCGCCGAGGTGGCCAGCCTGTCGCTGACGACGGCCTTTGTGTTCTGGAGCCAGCGCGCCTTTATCCACTACCTGCAGGCCAGCGGCAACGATGCCGCGCGCGAGCGCTGGTGGGGGCCTTTGCTGCGCGGCGAGATCGCGGGCGCGGTGGGCCTGTCCAATGTCATCAAGTTTCTCTCGCGCATCGAGGCCTTGCAGGTGCAGGCCAAGCCGGTGGCGCAGGGCTGGTGCCTGGATGGCGTCCTGCCTTGGGTGTCGAACGTGCGCACGCAGGGCTTTGTAGTCGCTGCTGCCGTGCAGCCCGAAGGCGGTGGCCTGCCGATGGTGGTGGCGCTGGAGAGCGGCCTGCCGGGCCTGCTGCGTTCTCCCGATCTGGACCTGCTGGGCATGCGGGCCAGCAACACGGCCGCGCTGCAGCTGAACCAGGTGACGGTGCCCGCCCAGGCCCTGCTGGCGCAGGCCGGCCCGCCGTACCTGAAGGCGGCACGGCCGGGCTTTTTGGGCATGCAATGTGCGTTGTCCATCGGCCTGGCGCGGGCCGCGTTGCAGGCTGCTGCCCAGGGTGGCGGAGCGCGTGGCCTCTTGCACAGCCGCGTGACCGAGGCCCAGCAGACGCTGGGCCAGATCGAAGCGGGCGTTTTGGAAGGCGTGCAGGACCAGCGCTGGGTGGCCGATGTGACGCCCTTGTTTGCGCTGCGCATGCGCCTGGCCGCGCTGGTGCAAGAGGCCTTGCAGCTGGAGCTGCAGGCGACCGGCGGCCGCGCCTATCTGCAAGACCAGCAGCCCGATTTTGGCCGCCGCTGGCGCGAATCGGCGTTTATCCCCATCGTCACGCCCAGCCTGACGCAGCTCGAAGGCGAGCTGGCACAACATACCGCGCAGGTGACGGCATGACGGCAACGCCCCCATCAACCCAGGCCTTGCAGGGGCGGGGTCTGCGCTATGGCTACCGCGCCAGCCAACCGGTGTTTGCCGGTATCGACATCGATATCGACAGCCAGGAGATTGTGGCCCTGCTGGGCGGCAGCGGCTGCGGCAAATCGACCCTGCTGCGCACCTTGGCGGGGCTGCAGCCGCCCGATGCGGGAACCCTGCAGTTTCTGGACGCGCCTTTGCGGGCGCCGCACCCGCGCGCGGCCGTGGTGTTCCAGCAAGCGAGCCTGCTGCCCTGGCTGACTGTGCAGGACAACGTGGCCTTTGGCCTGGACTTCAAGCACCAGCCCAAGGCCACGCAACCGGTGATTGCGCAGCGCGTGCAGGCCAGCATCGAGGCCGTGGGCCTGCGCGGCAAGGAAAAGCTGTTCCCCGCTCAGCTCTCGGGCGGCATGGCCCAGCGTGCGGCGCTGGCCCGTGCGCTGGCGCGCGAGCCGCGTCTGCTGCTGGCCGATGAGCCTTTCTCGGCGCTGGATGTGCTCACCCGCAGTGACATGCAGGCCCTGCTGGTAGAGGTGGTGCACCGCTGGCATACCGCAGCGCTCTTGGTCACCCATGACATCGACGAGGCCTTGCTGGTGGCAGACCGCGTACTGCTGATGGGCAGCACGCCCGATGTGCAGGCGGGTACCGGCCGCATTGTGCAGAGCTGGCGCATCGACATTCCCCACCCCCGGCGCATGGACGACGAGCGCATTGCGGCCATGCGGCTGCAGATTTTGCATGCGCTCCAGGCATTGCGCAGCCCAGTGGCCAGTCCCCCAGACAGCCCAGTTTGAAGTCACCGACAGCGAAACATTACAGACGAGGAAAAAACCCATGGCTTACCAACACATCTGCACATCCAGCCACTGCGACTGCGGCATCAGCCGCCGCGACTGGCTGCGTATTGCGGCGATCAGCGGTGCGGCCGCCACGCCGCTGCTGCGCGCGGGCGATGCCTTCGCACAAAAATTCAAGGGCGACGATGTGCCCGTGCGCATCGGCTACCTGGCGATCACTGATGCCACGCCATTCTTTGTGGCGCACAGCCGCAAGCTGTTTGAGGCCGAAGGTTTGCAGGCGGAAAAGCCGCGCCTGTTCCGCAGCTGGGCGCAGCTCATCGAGGCCTTTATTGCCGGCCAGGTGAATGTGGTGCACTTGCTGTCACCCACCACCTTGTCGGTGCGCTATGGCTCCAAGTTTGGCGCCAAGGTGGTGGCCTGGAACCATATGAGCGGTTCTGCCATTACCGTCGCTCCAAACGTCAACAGCGTGGCCGATCTGGCCGGCACCACGTTTGCGATTCCGTTCTGGTACTCGATCCACAACATCCTCATCCAGCAGGTGCTGCGCAAGAACGGCCTCACGCCCGTCACCAAGCCCAAGGGCACGGCGCTGGGCGCCAAAGAGGTGAACCTGGTCATCGTGCCGCCGGCCGAGATGGTGGCGGCACTGGCCTCCAAGTCAGTGTCGGGCTTTATCGTGGCCGACCCCTTCAATGCGGTGGCCGAGACCCTGGGTGTGGGCAAGGTGGCGCGCTTCCTGGGCGATATCTGGAAGGACCACGCCTGCTGCTTGGTGACCCTGTCCGAGCGTGACATTGCCGAGCGCCCCGAATGGGCGCAGCGCGTGACCACCGCCATCGTCAAGGCGCAGCTGTGGACGCGCGACCACATGGGCGAGACGGCCGAGCTGATGTCCAAGGACGGCGCCAACAAGTACACGCCGCACCCGCTGCCGGTGCTGCAAAAGGTGTTTGACCTGAAGGACTTTGAGCAATACCGCGCCAAGGGAGTGCTGCAGCACCCCGAGTGGAACCAGCGCCGCATCGACTTCCAGCCCTATCCCTTCCCCAGCTATACGCAGGAGCTGGTCAAGGCCATGCAGGGCACCTTGATGGAAGGCAATGTGGACTTTATCCGCGAGCTGGACCCGGCCTTTGCGGCCAAGGACCTGGTCGATGACCGCTTCGTCAAGCAGGCGCTCAGCCAGGTCGGCGGCCTCAAGGCCTTTGGCCATGCGGATGACTTCAGCCGCAAGGAAGTGATCGCCGCATGATGGCTGATGCCAAGCCAGGTGCTGGCAAAGGCAGCGCCTGGGTGGGACGCCTGGCCTGGCCGCTGCTGGGCATGGCCATCACCCTGGGGCTGTGGGCCGTGGCCGCCCGGTATATCTCCGACGTGGATGTCATCCGCTCGGCCTTTGCGCCGCAAGCGGGCTTGAAGGCATTGCTGCATCTGCTGGGCAGTGGCGAGCTGTGGCCGCACATCAGCACCAGCTTGCAGCGCATAGCCATTGCCTTGGTGCTGGCACTGTCCATCGGTGTGCCGCTGGGCCTGTGCCTGGGGCTGTCGCCACTGTTTGCGCGCATCAGCGGGCCGACCTTCCAGTTTTTGCGCATGGTCTCGCCCTTGTCCTGGATGCCGCTGGCGGTGATGGCGCTGGGCGTGGGCGAGGCACCGGTGATTTTTCTGCTGGCCTTTGCCACCGTCTGGCCCATCATGCTCAACACCGCTGCCGGTGTGGCCGCGCTGGACCCGGCCTGGATGCGGCTGGCGCACAGCCTCTCGGCCACGCGTTGGGAGACCATTGCCCGGGTGGTGCTGCCCGGTTGCATCAGCCATATCCTGACCGGCTTTAGGCTGGCGGTGGGCATTGGCTGGATTGTGCTGGTGCCTGCGGAGATGCTGGGCGTCTCCAGCGGCCTGGGCTATTTTGTGCTGGACACGCGCGACCGCCTGGCCTACGACGAGCTGATGGCCGGCATCGTGGTCATCGGCTGCCTGGGCTTTGTGCTCGATTGGCTGGCCCGCACGGTCAGCAGCCACTGGCTGCAGCGGGGCTGAGTACTGCGCACCCATAAGCGCCGCTGAGACGGCTTAGCGCCATGGCGCTATGGCGCTGATTGGGGCGCAGTGCCTGCGCTGCCGCTGCCTTTGCTGTGCAGCGCCAAGCTGCGGATGCCCGCAAAGTCAAACTGCTCCAGCCGGTCCAGCAGCGCTGCGGTAAAGGCCGCATGGGCCGTGCCGTTGGCATGGTGGTTGATCCAGCCCTCGATGTCGGTCAGGCGGCCATGCAGGGCCAGCTCGGCGAGTTCATCCAGCGCAGCATCGCCGGGTGGGGCGACCGCCGCCACGGTGGCCACGGCAGGGCGGGCCGGCTGTCCCGGCCATCCGCCTGCCGCTGGGGGGCCGCTGGCAGGCGCTGCGCCGCTGCCATCGATGACCGGTACATCAAGCTCGAAGGAAAAGGTCGTGCCCTGGCCGGCGGTGCTGCTGACCTCCAGGCTGCCACCCATGGCCATCAGGATGCGTTGCGAGATGAACAGCCCCAGGCCGGTGCTGCCGCCCTCGGCCTGGATCTGCTGGAAGGCGTCAAAGATATCGGGCTTTTGGGCCAGGTCGATGCCAATGCCGGTGTCGCTCACGGAAATGTGAAGCACACAGAACTCCCCCTCCTGCCGGGCGTTGACCGTCAGGGTCACCACGCCATCGCGCGTGAACTTGGCCGCATTGGAGACCAGGTTCAGCAGCACCTGTTGCAGGCGCTTGCCATCCATCGCGATGCGGCGGGGCAGGGCGCCACTGACGTGGCAGTGGAAGTGGTTGTTCTGCTGCGCGCACAGCGAGACGGCGTAGTCAGAGATGTCATCGAGCAGCGCCTGCAGATCGATGGGGGCGGGGCGCACGGCCAGCGGCTGCAGCTCGGACTTGGCGTACTCCAGCAGCTCATCGATCAGGTCGAGCTGGTATTTGACGCTGCGCTGGATGGTCTTGACCAGCCCTTGCTGCTTGGGCGGCGCATCGGCCAGCAAGAGTTCGGAGTAGCCCTTGATCGTGGCCAGTGGCGCGCGCAGATCATGGCCGATGTAGCCCAGCACCTCGACCTTCTGCCGCTCCTTGGTCTGGGCATCGCTCAGCGCCGTGCTCAGGTTGGCATTCAAAGCCGAGGTCAGCATGGCGGCGTATTTCTCATCCTGGCGGCGCACCACCATCTGGCCCAGGATATGGCAGGACAGCAAGATCAGCACGGTGCCGACGGCGGCCACCAGAACCGCCGTCCACAGGTGCTGCTCACGGATGGCGGCCAAGGGCTCCAGCGATGCCAAGGTCAGCAGCTGGTAATGCGTATTGTTGAGCGGCTGGCGCTTCATCACATAGGGCTTGCCATCCACCAGCCATTGGTCGGCAATGCCGTTGGCTGCCACCGGGTGGATGTCCATCGCATCTCCCAGCGCCTCGCCATCGTCGTCGTCCGAGGGGTGCAGCACGCCGGCTGGCAGCATCGCGGCCACATTGCGCAGCATGAAGGGCTCGGACGAGCTGGTCGTCACGCGTCCCTGGCGGTTGACGATCAGCGCAATATGCCTGCCCGTCAGGTAGTGGGCCATATCGGGCGCATCGAACTTGACGGTGACGGAGCCCTGCACCTCGTCGTTGGCATCGTCAATGCGGCTGGCCACAAAATACGAGGGGGTCTTGTTGATGCGTGCAATGCCAAAGGAATGGCCGCTGCCGTCGCGCAAGGCGTTGTTCAGGTAAATGCGCCCCGCGTAAATCATGCCCACGATGCTGTCCGGAGCCGCCCAGTTGCTGGCCGTGACGGTGTCGTCAGACAGGTTGTTCTGGTAGATGCGGGCATAGCGCAGGTCGCTGGCCAGCGCGTCCATGAAGTCACCCACCTTGCGCACCAGCGGGTCCGTGGTGAACTGTGCGGCTCGCTGCTGGCGGGTCAGCGCCTCAGCACCGGGCTGGTCCTCGCGGTAGCGGGTGGCGAGTTGGATCACCTGGCTCTGGCTGGCCACCATGTTGGCGACGCTCACCATCTGGGTAAAAAGCCGGTCCACCACGCGGGCGGTGGTCTCGGCCTCGTAGGCGGCGCTCGATGCCTGGCTCTGGCTCCACTGGGTGGCCACGCGCTGCGATATCCACCAGCCCAAAGCGGCAACCAGGCACAGCCAGAAAAGCACCAATGCAGCGGTGGCTCTGCGCACCAGGGGCAGCATCTCCCGTCCGCGTTTCATAGTGGGTGGCGGGGCTATGCCCGTCTTGCCACGGCCGGAATCGGTGGGCTGCGCACTGGTGTCGAGGGTGACCATTGGTTGATGTCTGAAATCAAGCTGCCGGCAGAACAGGGCAGGGCCCTGGTGGCACAGCGCTCATTGGAATTTGGATGCCACCAGGTTTTGCAGCACTTGCGGATCGGCCTGGCATTCGCTGCGCAGCTGGGTGGGCGATTTCTGCCAGAATTTTTTGAACTCGGTGGAGAAGTTGGCGGAGTTCAGATAGCCCACCTCAAGCGCCACATCGGCAATGCTCAAGGTGCTTTGCGCCAGCATCAGTGCGGCCCGCCGCATGCGTTCCTGGCGGATGAATTCAAAGGCCGACAGGCCATCACAGGCTTCAAACACCATGTTCAGGCGGCGCATGGACAGGCCCAGACTTTGTGCCACGTCTGAGCTCTTGAGCGAGGGATCATTGATGTGGCTCAGAATGAATTCGGTGGCCACTTGCTTGAGCGTGAGATTGGCCGGTGACCGGCTCAAAGGCTGCACCGCTTGGTCAGCCAGTGCCGGGTGCTTGTCGTCTTGGGCAGGCCGCGCCTGGTGCTGGGCGAGTGTGAGGTGGATGCGAATGCGCTCCTGGATCTCTTCCACATAAAACGGCTTGGTGATGTAGTCCACGCCACCGGCCCGCAACCCGGACAGCCGGTCTTCCTGCGCGACCAAGGCGGACAGAAAAATGATCGGAATATGCTGGGTGGCAGGGTTGGTTTTGAGCAGGCGCGCAATCGTGATGCCATTGCGTCCGGGCATGCGCATATCCAGCAAGATCAGGTCGGGCAGCAAGACGGCGGCTCTCGCATAGCCCTGGTCTCCATTGAGCGCGACGCTCACCCGGAATGCGGTGTTGCGCAGTGCTGCCACCAGCAGGCGAAGCTGGTCGGGATCGTCGTCCACGATCAATACATGTGGCGACTGGATTTCACCATTGCTCATAGGTTTTGCGGGCCCTTGTTTGCCTGTAACGGTTGTGAATTGTCACACATGCAAAGCATTTTGCTTGTCGTTTGCGTGGGGTCGAAACCGGGATCTGAACCGCGTTGTAGCCGGTTTTGCAGAGGCAACAGACAGGCCTTGAAGACCCTGTGGCAGCGCAAGCGGACCGGCCGGCGCTGCGGGCGGAAAAGCCCGCAAACGCGCATGAAACCTAGGATGTTGTCTGCGCCATTCGCTGCCGCCACTGGGGCTGGGCGGGGTGGTCGATGCGGCTGATGGCCGGCGCCATCGGCCCCGGGCCACAGAGAAAAACCGGGTGGAAACACCGTGCTGCGCTGTTGTAGCCATGCCTGCTTTTTAGAAATTTCTTGGGTAATGAAGCAAATCCAAAAAATTTATAAAAAAACCAAATAACTAATTTTGTTACGTATGTACAAATCCTCTGAGAGTTTTTCTACGCCCCCCGCATGGGCGGTGGGACGCGCCGATGAATCGCAACTGGAGGTTTTGAAAAATGGCAAATTTATCTGGGATGGATGGGGCAGTGGACCGCCGCAAGATGCACAAAGGCCCAAAGACGCCCAAGGTGCTGAAAGCCTTGCCGGCAGCGCTGCTGGCCTGGTCTTGCATGCTGGGCATGGCCCAGGCCGCCGTGTATGCCCCCGACAACTTTGCCAATGCAGGCGGCAGCAATCTGGAGACCATGGTCATGGTCAAGGATGGCAGCGGCCGCGTGGTGATTGGCGGCCTGTTCAACACCGTGGAAGGCCAGGCTGGCTACCAGGGCGTGGCGCGCTTCAATACCGATGATTCGCTCGATACCGACTTCAAGGTGGCAACCAATGCATTCGTCAAGGCCCTTGCGGTGCAGCCCGATGGCAAGCTCTTGATCGGTGGCGAGTTCACATCGGTGAAGCCCAAGGGTGCTGCCAGCTTCACCCCCTTCTGGGGCATTGCCCGCCTCAATGCAGATGGGACCTTGGATCCCGCCTTCCAGAACGCGCCGGCCGGATCGGTCAAGGCCAATGGCAATGTGCGCGGCATTGCGCTGCAGCCCGATGGCAAGATCATCATTGGTGGCTATTTCAACCGTGTCGATGGCTCTGTCGCCAACCGGGTCGCCCGTCTGAATGCCGACGGAACGCTCGACAGCAGCTTCAACGTGGGTACGGGCCCCAACAATGGCATTGAAGATGTCAAGCTGCAGGCGGATGGCAAGATCCTGATCTCGGGCACTTTCTCCCAGGTCAATGGCGTGAACCGCATGAGCGTGGCGCGCTTGAATGCCGATGGCTCGGTGGATACCAGCTTCGATGCCGGCCAGTCGATTGCTGGTCGCAACGGCGCATGGGATGGTTCCTGGCCCGTCTACCAGCTGGCGCTGCAGGATGACGGCAAGATTGTGTACGCCGGCGGCACGCACCGCTATGCCGATGAGATCCACTGGCGCATTGCGCGCCTGAACACCGATGGCACGGTGGACAGCAGCTTCCAGTCCTATGTCAGCTGGTGGGCCTCCTCGATCGCCCTGCAGAACGTGGGTGGCGAGCAAAAGATTGTGGTGGGCGGTGACTACAGCAGAGCGGGTGTGACCAACCCTGCAACCGGTGCGGTGGTGACCGATGCCGCGCGCCAACGCATTGCGCGTTTCAATGCCGATGGCTCGCTGGACACCGAGTTTGATACCTCCTTCAGCGCCAACAGCTGGGTCTGGAGCGTGCTGCCTAACAACGATGGCACCGTCTATCTGGGTGGCAAGTTCACCAGCGTGGCTGGCATGGCACGCCGCGGCATTGCCCGTTTGGCTGAGCTGGATCCCACCAAGCAGGCCATCAACTTCTTGGAGCCAGAGCCTGGTACCTATTCGGCGTTGAATGGCGCCTCCGTGTCCTGGAACCCCACGCCACCGACCACCAGCAGCGCGAATTTGCCGGTGACCTACACCAGCATCACCACCTCGGTGTGTACCGTGAATGCGTCGACTGGCGCAGTGACCCTGGTGACGCCGGCAGTGACGGGTCTGTGCACCATCGAAGCCAATGCGGCAGCGGGTACCCAGACGGTGGGTGGCCTGGTCTACAACGTCGACCCGGCAACGCCGGTGCGCCAAAGCATGCAGATCGATGCACCACCGGACCAGAGCATCCGCTTCCCGGAACAAACCTCGCCGCGCAATGTGGCCGCAGGGACGTTCAGCATTGACCCTGCGGCGACGGCCAGCTCGACCCTGGCGGTGAGCTACTCCAGCCTGAGTCCTTCCATCTGCACGGTATCGGGCACCACGGTAACGCCGCTCGCTGGTGGCCTGTGCACCATCGCTGCCGACCAACCTGGCGGTACTTTGGGTGCGGTGGCCTTCAATGCAGCGGCGCAGGCGACCCAGAGCGTGACGCTGCAAAGCGCACAGACCATTGCGTTCCCGGCCCAATCGGCCCACAGCGTGGTGACCGGCAGCAGCTTTGCGCTGGCACCGGCCGCAACGGCCAGCTCGGGCCTGGCGGTGAGCTACACCAGCTTGACGCCTGCCGTCTGCACGGTGACTGCAGGCTCCGTGCGCGTTTTGGCAACGGGTACCTGCACCATTGAAGCCAACCAGGAAGGCAATGACTTCTTCACGGTGGCCGAGCCGGTGAGCCAGTCGGTTGCGGTGACGGCCTTGCCGGCTGCAACGCCAGTGCCCACCCTTGGCACCTGGGCGCTGGCCATGCTGGCTGCCATGCTGGGCTTTGTCGGCTTTCGCCGCCGCGCCTGATCCTTTGCGGTCATAGGCTGGCTGTGACGAGCACTTGCCGGGTGCGCAGATTGACGAATCTGCGCGCCCAGCAAGCGCCAGCGCAGTGCAGCACTACCGTCCACAGCACGGCGCTGCTGAGCGGGTGACGCGCGTAGCCGGAGCGCCTGCGCGATCCTGGTCGATTCAGACGGATGGAAAGAGGAGAAAGCCATGCCATGCCTTCGCCCATGCTTTGCAGCCCTGGCACTATCTGGGGCCATGGCCACCGGCAGTGCCGTCGCTGCGCCGCTGGAATGGGACTACACCGTCACGGCCCAGTTTGTGACGACCGTTGGCGCCACCAGGTTCAACGGAGCGGGCCCGGGTGACGCAAACGGATGCGAACTGGTCTCCGCCACCAATATCACCTGGGGGGCTTGCCCCAACGGCGCCGCAGGTGCTGGCCGCAGCGGCATCGGCATTTCAAGCACGGCGCAGACCGGCACCCTGATGGCCAATGGCGCCGCGCAATATGCCAATGTCTACACCCACACCAACAACATCGTGGCTTCAACCTTTGCCACCTTGGCCAGTGCGACGATCAGCACCACGCTCGGTTTGAGAGCCAAAGGCAGCAGTGATCCCTACACCTATGAGAACTTCATCTACACCATCAAGTTCTCTGAAACGCCTAACGGCAGTGACCCCAGCATCTGCGTGGTACCAGGCGGCGTCCCTTGCAGCGACATCTGGGTACTCGACGGTTCGGTCAACCGCAGCGTGGTGATGAACGGCCAGGAATTCACCTTCAGCTTTTTCCCCGAGCCTGCAGCCACTCCGTTGGATCCGGCGATTTGCGAGGCCGCGGGAGCGGAGGTGGGCTGCATCGGCTTTACCACGGAGGAAGCCATGGCCAACGCGATCCCCTTCATGATGAATCTGACCCAGCTCGCCGCTGTCTCGGGCCGGGTGTATGCCGAGGGCAGCAGCCCTGCCAACACGCAAGACGATGGCAGCGGTGTTGACATGGGGGCAGCCGTGGCGGTGTCTTTGCTGTGCAGGGGCCCCGATTACAGCGCGGGCCCGATCGATACCGCATCGGATGGCAGCTTCCGCTTTGAGAATGTGCCCGCTGGGGCGGACTGCGCCATCACGACCACGCCGCCGGCCGGTTTTCAGATGGCCTACACACAACAAGGCAGCACCGGGGAGAGCGGCGCGCCTGGCGTGCTGAACACTGGCGTTGCCGGCAGCACGGCGGTGCAGACGATTGCGGTCAGCGTGCCGACCGAAGGATCGGCGGGCAACCTTTTTGCGCTGCGCGCGGTGACCAATATGCGCAGCGCCACGGTGTGTACACCAGGCACAGCGGCCGCAGGCACCACGGTCAGCTGCACGACGACTTGCAGCAATGTGGGCAGCAGCACCGCCCTGCAGGGGTTTTGCAGAATCCCCAATGCGGCCAGTTTGCCCGGTAGCCCCGCGCCCGTGTGCAGTGCGCCCGCTGATGTGCCGCCCCATGGCACGCTCAGCTGCACGCTGAACTTTGCCATGGCGGGCAGCGCCAGCATCAGCGTGCTGGGCGGCACGGGTGCGGACAATGACAGCGATGGAGGGCGTGATGCCTCTGCGGGTGACAACGCGTCGAGCGCAGCCGTCGCAACACAGGCCACTATCCCCTCCACCCCCACAACGCCCACCAGCCCGGCCAGCCCCACGCCGGTGCCTGGTCTGGGCGGCTTTGCGCTGGTTGGGCTGGCGGGCTGGGTGGGGCTTCTCGCATGGCGTCAGCAGCGGCTGTCAGCGACCAGCCGCATGCGATAGGCGGGGCTGAGACCGCAAGTGCTCTGCGCTGTGCTGCGCCCCTGCGGCGGTGGCGGCGGTGTGCAGAGGCTTTGACCGGGGCGTTTTGCGAGGGTCGTTTTCTAGTGGTGGCCCATCCCCGCGATGGCATTGCGGCGCTTGCGGGCGCTGCTGCCATAGGTGTCCCACAGCGCCACGCCCAGGATGAGCGCCGTCGTCAACCAGCCCAGCACCCACAGCTTGCAGGCCTGGCTGAGCGGCACAAGCACCAGCAGCAACAAGGCGCCCACCCAGTGCGAAGCGGGGAGCGAGCCATACACCGTCTTTTTGTAGATGGCACTGCCCCGCAGGTAGATGGCGGGCCCGGCGAGCAAGATGGCGATTTGCGGGGCTGCTGCCAGTGCAAGGGGGTGCGCTAGCACCAAGTCGTTGCCCACCGCAGAGGCGATCACGCCGGCGATCAGGAGGGCATGCACATAGTGGAAATAGGCGCCAATGCGGCCTGGATCGTCGGCGCGGGTGATGGCCTCGGTCGCATCCTTGCTGGAGGTGCCAAAGTACAGCCACCACATGGCCAGCGTGCCGACAAAGGTGGCGCCCAGGGCCATCAGCACCTGCCATTCCCAGGCCTTGGTATCTGCCAGGGTGGCGCCACTGGCCAGCAGCGTCTCGCCCAGCGCCACAATCACAAAAAGCTGGCAGCGCTCGGCCATGTGGCCACCCTCGATGGTCCAGTCCCGGGTCTGGCTGCGGCCCAGGCCTGGCAGCGCAAAGCCGAGCATGGGCGCCACATACTCGCACAGCACGGCCACCAGCCACAGCAGCAAGCGCAGCTGTGGCTCGGCCAGCGCGCCGGCCATCCAGAACAGGGCAGAAATGCAGACCCAGCCGAGCATGCGCCGGTAGTTGTGCGCCAGTGGATGCCAGGCAGGCAACTGCCACCAGATGAAGGCGCTGCGCCCCACCTGCATGGCCACGTAGGCCAGCGCAAAGACCAGTCCCCGCTCGGCGAAGGCCTGGGGAATGCTCGAGGCCATCAGCAAGCCCAGCAGCATGGTGGAAAACAGCATGCCGCGAATACGGCGCGTCTGCGGATCGAACCAGTTGGTGACCCAGCAGGTGTACTGCCAGCCCAGCCAGACGGCAAACCAGAGTACCAAGGTCTGTGCCACGCCAATGAACGTCAGCTGGTGCAGCAGCTCATGGCTGAGCTGGGTGACGGCAAACACATAGACCAGGTCAAAGAAAAGCTCTTCATAGGTCACGCGGGCGTGGTGGCCGTCACGCTGGCGCAGCAAGGGATGGGCAAAGGCGGGAGTGATAGGCATGGGAGTCCTTGGGGATTTTTATGCCTGGGACAGCACGCGGGTGATGAAGGCCGCCAGCAGCACCGGCACCATCAGCACGATGAGCAAGATCAGCGCCTCATCGCGCACGCTGTAACCCGCCTGCGTGACCCCCACCCACATATTGGTGCAAGCGATCAGCAGCCACACCGGCATGAACAGCTTGGCTGCTACCAGCATGCCCACCGTGCTGGCCGACCACAGCCAGCCAAACAGCACAAACACCCCGAGCAGCAGCAGGCCACCGCCCATCACCATCAGTACATGCATATCGACACTCTCCAGCGTTGGGTAAAAAAGACGCGGCTGCTGCACCGCAAGGGCGGCACTGCAAAGCCTTCGCTGCAGGGAGCGAGGCAGGGATCGCCCCCAGGCGGCGCGCAAACCACGGCGTGGCATTGCAGCGATGCCCGAGGGGGCGGAGCCGGCCGTGGGAGCGTCGCCGCCCCCAGGCCTTGCGGCCCTTACTTGGTGGTGTAGCCGCCGTTGATCAGAATCGTCTGGCCCGTAATCCACCAGCCATCGGTCACCAGGTGGCGGATAAAGGGGACGACATCTTCGATATCGGTCAGGCCCGTCTTGCTGAAGCCCGACAAGGCTGCGGCGGTCTTGTGGTAGGCCACCGCATCAGCGCCTTCTGCGGGGTAGAAGAAGTTGGTGTCCATCGGGCCGGGGCCGACGGCGGTGACCGAGATGCCGCGCGCGCCAAACTCCTTGGCCGCTGCGCGGGTGTAGTGTTCCACGGGGGCCTTGGTGCCGGCGTAGGACGAGTAGAAAGGGGTGAACGCGCCCAGCAAGGAGGTGACCAAGGTGACGATCTTGCCATTGTCATTGAGCTGCAGGCCCGCTTCCTTCAAAAAGAAGAATGCCGCCTTGCTGTTGGCGTTGGACATCTCGTCAAACTCTGCCTCGGAGATCTCGACCATCGGCTTTTTGAGCACCTTGCCCACGGTGTTGATTGCGATGTCAGGCCGGCCCAGCGCTGCCACGGTGTCGGCGAACAGCTTTTGCACTGCGCCTGCGCTGCTCAGATTGCCTTGCAAGGCCATCGCCTTGGCACCCAGCTTTTCTACCGCTGCCACGGTGGCCAGTGCTTCATCGCGGCTGGCGGCGCTGTTGTAGTGGATGGCGACGGCTTTGGCGCCATGGCTGGCCAGGTCACGGGCAATCAGGCCGCCCAGGTTTTTTCCTCCCCCGGCGATCAGAACGACTTTGTCTTTGACAGTGTGGGCTTTCGACATGGTGCATCTCCAAAAAAGTGATGTGGATAGGTGGGTATCACCATGGAGATTTTTATTGTCTTTTCCAATCAATCAACATTGCTAAATCGATGGATTTTTTGCTTATTGGCGTTGCTGACATTTATTTTTGAATTTATTGCTTCGCCAATCGTTGCCAGCAGCTGCTCTGACAGCTGCTCCAATAGCTGCTGCTATTTTTTGCGCGCATCCCTGCTGGCAAGCCCTGGGCGGCTATGCGGCCGTGTTGCAGTCTGCCTCGGCCATGCTGCGCAGCCAGGCCAGCAGATCGGCCTGCACACTGCCCGGCGACATGGGCTGCGGGGACAGCAGGCAGTACTGCGAGCCGTCGTCTACAAAGCCCAGCGGGGCGGCCAGCAGGCCGTGGGCCAGGTCGTCCTGCACCAGGTGCCAGGGGCCCATGGCCACCCCCAGCCCGGCCACGGCCGCTTGCAAGCTGAAATAGAAATGCTCAAAGCTTTGCCCCGCCTGCTTGGACAAGGGCTGGCCCGTGGCCTGGGCCCAGTCCTGCCAAGCAGCGGGCCGCGTGCGCGTGTGCAGTACAGGGGCCTCGGGGCGCAGGGCGCTGCGGCGTTTGCCGCCGCTGAACCAGCGCGCCTGCTGCTCGGGGCGGCAAACCGGGCCAATGCGTTCTGCAAACAGGGGCTCCACATGGCAGCCCTGGGGCCAGGCAAAGTCATCGCGGCGGATGGCCAAATCGATGCCGCTGGCAAAAGAAAAGGGGCCGCCACCAGCGACCAGGTGCAGCTCCAAGCCCGGGTGCCGCGCCTGGAAATCCGGCCAACGCGGAATCAGCCAGCGCATCAGCAAGGTGGGCTCGCAGGACAGTACCCAGCGCGGTTGCTGGCGCGCGCGGGCCCGCAGCTCGCCCACGGCCTGGCGCATCAGACCGAGCCCCTGGCTGACCGCCTGGGCCAGCGAGCGCCCCTCGGCGGTGAGGAAGACGCGCCGGCTGCGCCGCTCAAAAAGCGCTACGCCCAGCTCGTCCTCCAGCAGGCGCACAGCGCGGCTGACGGCGCCATGGGTCAGGTGCAGCTCGTCGGCGGCGCGGCTGAAATTCTCCAGCCGCGCGGCGGCTTCGAAGCAGCGCAGTGCCAGCAAGGAGGGCAGGCGGGTGTCAGACAATGGTGAGTCAAACTCACCATGTTTGTTAGAAATCATCGTTTTTCATGGCGCTGCATGGCAGGCATCATGCGGGCTGTTTTTGCTATTGCACAGGATACGCCATGACGGAATTGCTAGCTGTTATCACCATCACCTTGCTTGCGGTCATCAGCCCGGGGCCTGACTTTGCGATGGTGACGCGCAACAGCCTGCTGCTGTCGCGGCGCGCCGGGGTGCTGACGGCCCTGGGCATTGGGCTGGGTGTGCTGGTCCATGTCAGCTACACCTTGCTGGGCCTGGGGCTGATGATCCAGCAGTCGCTGTGGCTGTTCAATGCCATCAAGCTGGCGGGCGCTGCCTACCTGGTGTACCTGGGCTTGAAGATGCTGCGCGCCCAGCCTGCAGGTGCGGCAGCCGCTGCCGAAGCCGCTGCTGCGCCGCTGTCGGACGGGGCGGCTTTGCGCACCGGCTTTCTCACCAATGCGCTGAACCCCAAGACCACGGTGTTCATGCTGAGCCTGTTTTTGCAGGTGGTGCAGCCCCAGACGCCGCTGGCGGTGCAGATTGGCTATGGCGCCTTCATATCGCTGGCGCACATCGCCTGGTTCAGCCTGGTGGCGCTGTGCTTTTCGGCTGGCGCCGTGCGTGGCCGTTTGCTGGCAGCCCGCCACTGGATTGACCGCGCCTTTGGCGGATTGCTGGTGGGCTTTGGCGTGTTGCTGGCGCTGTCACGCGGCACGCGCTGAGAGCAGGCCAGCCACGCCATCACTGCGCTTAGCGACGGCGGCGCTGGCGGTGGATGCCGAGGGTGCCCAGCAGCAAGGCCAGCAAGGACAGGCTATAGGCCCCCGCCGTCGGTACCGGCGTGGGCGTTGGCGGCACGGCAGCGGGTTGTAGCGCGGAGACGCGAACCGTCGCCGTGGTGCATACCGTCTGGTTAGGCGCTGCCAGGCACACCTTGTACTGGTAGCTCACCGGGCTGGTCAGCCCGCCCGCTGGCGGCACAAAGCTACAAATACCCGCTTCACAGCTGACCGAGCCCGCGGCGGGTGGCGTGGCCAAGCTCAGGCTCGCGGGGTCCACCTGCCCGTTGCTGCCGCTGTCGTTGGCAGCCACGGCCGTTGCGGCGCTGCTGGTGTGGGTGGCCAAGGTCACTGCATCGTCCACCGCCGTGATCGTGGGAGGGCTGAGTGGGAGTTCGGCCGTGTTGTTGCTGACGATGGGATCGGTCGGGCTGCCTGGTGCGGGCAGCGCCGTGACGGTATGGGTGCTGGCCGCCGTGATGCCCGGGCCGGACCAGGACACCGTATACACGGCTGTCTGCCCGGAAGCCAAAGGCTGCGCAACGGCACTGAGGGGCCCGGTGCCCGATGGGCTGGCGCAGGGTGCGCCCGAAGGCTGCAGCGTGCATGACCAGCTGGCCGTAGCGCCGTTGGCTGCCGCAGGCAAGGGGTCTGACACCAGCGCGGTGGTCGCATCAGGCCCGTTGTTGTAGACACTGAAGCTATAGCTGTAGTTGTTCTGCGCACCGGCGGGAACTGCAGATACCGCGCTGGCATTCACGACGATTTCCGCCAGCGTTTGGCGGCTCATCGTGAATAAGGTGTCATCCCAGGATGCCTTGTTATCGCTGTTGGCAGGCGTACGGTAGAGGTAGAAGCGCAAGGCGTAGGGCGTGCCGGGCTGCAGCACGATGCCGGGGCCGGGTCCATCCGGTGCGCGGACCACTTGAAAACCATCCCCAGCCACCGTGCTGACGTCATCCACCTGCTGTATTGGCTCGCCAACCGGATTGCCGCCGGCATCCACGATATAGGCGGCATAGCCAAAGGCGCGCGGATGCAGGTTGCCGTTCAGGTTCCAGCGTTTTGCAGTGAAGGCGGCATTGACATAGAACAGCGCAGCCGATGCGGTCGCATCCGCATACTGCATGGTGCCGGTGGTGAAAGGGAAATCGATGTACTGCCCGGCAAGCATGGCCGCTGCGGCCGTATTGGTGGCCAGACCAGAGATGACTTGAAAATCCGGAAAAGTAGGGTCGGGACTGGCGCTCAAGCCGGTGCCAAAGCGCTGTGCGCCGGTGCTGGACAGGAAGGTCGTGTCATGCGTAGGGCCTGAGACCGGGGTGGCGCCCACACTGTCTTCGCCTGAGCCAGGGTACCAATCCTGGGTCAGCGTTCCTGGCGGGCGGTTGCTCATCCAGCCGGCGACCCAGCCGTCATAGCCGAAGGCGCTGGCAGGCGCAAACACATAGGGCTGTGCCAGGCTGGGGCCGGCGGCCCCTGCGAGCCACAAGGCCGCCATCCCCAGGCGGTATCGACCCACCATCCGAGCACACATCGACTTCATGAATCCATCCATTTCTATGAATCACCCTGGTCGGGTTTTGCTGCACCAGTGCACAGACCAGGGCCTTGCGCCAACGTCTGCTTGAAGGCACCGCTGGGCCGTATGAACGTTGCTAGTTGTAAAAATAATCAACAAAATGCCTGAATTTTAAAAACCAGCACCCATTTTTTGTTGACCCGTAGCAGAAATAAAACGCGCCGTTTCGCAGGCTGGCAAGCTGCTGTTTGCATGCCCTGTGCAGACGAAACGGGCGCGGCGGCGGCGGGGCCTGGCGGCATGCGCAAGCCAGCGGGTTGGTGCGCGTCGGGGCGGTTAGGGGGTGTCTGGCGAAGACGCGGCGGAGCCCTTTTGGATGTATATCTCGGTCGGTCCCACCTTGACACGATCGCCGGCATACAGCACCTGGCGCTTGACCCTGGCGCCGTTGACGAAGATGCCATTGGTGCTGTCGTGGTCCTCCACCATCAGCACCCCGATGTAATAGGTGAAGGCACCATGGTCCCGGCTGACGCCCTGGTCCTCCAGCCGCAGACCGCAGCCCAGATCACGACCAATCTGTGTGCGGCCTTTGCTGAGCTTGAGCGGGCTAGGAGACGATGATGTGGCGTAACGGACCTGAATGAGCGCTGGCACGGGGAACCTCCAATCGTGGAAAGCAATCCCTGGCAAAGGCCCTGGCTGCGTTCTTGAAGATATGGATTCTGTATGAAATTATTGAAATAGATTGTCAGCAATCTCTAACCGGTGGTGGCGGGTGCATCCGCGCATCTGCGCATCCGCGCCTGGGCTGGAGCAATGGCCATGGCAATGGTGTGGGCGTGGGCGGCTTGTTGCGCCGCCGTCCCAAAAGGCGCTGCCAGCAGCCAGCATCCGGCTCTGCCGAATGGGCCGCGTGTGCCTGCACTCAGTTTGCAATTGATTACAACCAAACCCGGGCCATCTCGATCTGCGTCTTGACTTTGCACAAGCAAGGCTTACATTCTTAAGTCATTGACTGAATCGATTAACAAGTCTTTTGCGAAAGGAGTTGGGTATGCACAACCAGCCATCATTTCCGATGCTGACCATGCCGACTCGTCCGCTGGTGGCCCATCGCGGCGAGAAAGCGAAGCGCTATGTGCCTTCGGTCTCCACGGATATCAGCAAGACTTTTGAAAAGTACCGCAGGCTCGCAGCGATGCAGCATGCCAAGCACCAGGGCGACTGACGGGGTTCCAAGCCAGGCACTGGCTGCTGGAAGCAGCCGCTCTGACCCTGCCAGCCAGGGCGCAGCCGATCAGTCCTGCTGCAGATGCTGGTACACCGCCTGCGAGACGCGCAGCAGCTCGGCCCGGTCGGCACCGGCCGAGATGGCGTAGCCCAGGTGGTTCTCCACCCAATAGAACACGTTGACCGGCCCCGCCTGGCCGAACTTGAACTGCACATCGCCCGTGCCGGGCACCTCGCGGGTGACGTAGAGGGTCAGGCGCAGTCCCGCCCCGGTCTCGTACATGAACTGCGCCACCGGCCCGCTGCCGCCCGGCAGCAGGCGGCCACCGATGAGCCGGTAGCCCAGCGCCGTGAGCGGCGGTGGCTGCACGGTGGTGCCCATGCGCTTGGTGAGCCAGGTGACCAGCGCCTGCTCTTGCTCGGCACCAATCTCCACCGGGCGCCGCACATCGGGACTGTAGACCGTATGCGCAATCGCGGCGCGCTGGGCAAAGCCGCTCAAGGCGCTGCCGCTGGCGGGCAAACGTTGGGGTGGGGCGGATGATGGGGTGTGGGCTGCGGGCTGGCCAGCCATCGCGACCTGGATGGCCTTGGCATCGACCGCGCCACGGATTGACCAGGCAGCGCCGGCGCTGATAACCGCCACCAGCAAGCCGGCAGCCAGGCTGCGCCAGGGCATGGCGCTGTGCGTGGGGCGCAAGGGCAAGCCCATGGGCAAAGGCTCATCCATCACGGGCGCCAGCATCTCGCGCAGCCGCGCATTTTGCTGCTGCCAATCCTGCACCCGGGCGCGCTCTTCCGGGTGGTCCTGCAGGTATTGCGCCACCTGGATGTGGCGCGCGCTGGGCAACTGCTGGTCGACATAGGCATGCAGATCGGCCTCGGTCACCGGGGGCGTCGGACTGGCGTCCAGGGCTTTGAGAGGGGGCTGGTCCATGGTCACTTCACCCGTTGAATTTTTTGTGCGGCGCTGCTGACGGTGTCCTGCGCCTTGCCCTGACCAGCGCCAGCCATCTCGTCGCGCAGTCTGGCGCGGGCACGCGAGAGCCGCGACATCACCGTGCCCAGCGGCACGCCGGTGATTTGCGCCACCTCTTGGTAGCTCAGCGCTTCGACGCTGACGAGCAGCAATACCTCGCGCTGCTCGGGCGGCAGGCGCTGCAGCAGGCGGTCCAGGTCACGCACTTCCAGCGCATCGGTTTGCTGGGCGCGTTGGGGTAGCTCAGGCAGATCGTCGCCCGCGCTGTCTTCGGGCCGGCTGCGCTGGGCCCGCAGGCGGTCGATGAAATGGTTGTGCATGATGCCAAACATCCAGGCCCGCAGCTCATTGCGCTTTTGCCACATGGAAAAGCGCGACCAGGCGCGTTCCAAGGTGTCCTGCACCAGGTCATCGGCCCGGTCGGGGTCGGAGACCAGCCCGCGCGCATAGCGCCGCAGGCTGGGGATGCAGGCCACAATCTCGGCTTCGTCCTGTGCGCGCATGGGGTGGCAGCTGGGGATAGGGGATCAGGGGATGAGAGGATCAGCAGCGGCCAGCGCTTACTTGATGACGTGCCAGACGTCCTTGAAGTTGTCGCCCGTGGCGTCGCCGGCCTTTTTGTCCGCAGTATAGGTATACAGCGGTTTGCCCTGGTAGGCCCACTGCTTGCTGCCGTCGTCGCGGGTGATGATGGAGTAGGCCCCTTCAGGCTTGGCATCGGCAGGCGCCGAGACCGCTGGCCACAGCGCAATGCAAGGGCCATTGCACATGCTCTTGTGGCTGCCGGCCACGTCCTTGTCGAAGGTGTAGAGCGTCATGCCGCTGGCATTGACTAGCATGCCATTGGCCATCTTGGCCACAGGCTCAGCCTGGGCCAAAGGGGCCAGCAGGGCTGCCAGTGACAGGGCGATCAGGGAGGCGTAAGGGGTTTTCATGGCGACCGTCTTTCAGGGTTGGGTGGAGGAACACCTCTGTAGACGGATGGCATAGCTAGATTATTCCCGGCCTGTTAGATATTTTTAGGGAGCGCGGGTTGCGCTGGTCTGGAGAGGTGGGGCAGTGTCCACTCTCCAGACCTGATGAGCCGCTCAGCGCGACCAGGATTGGGACCGGCCACGGCCCCGTGCGATGCCCAGGAGCACCATCAAGGAAGACAGTGCCAGCAGCGCCCAAGCGCCCAAGCCAGGAACCGGCGTTGGCGTGGCCGCCACGGGTGCCGCCGTGATGGTGATGCTGAAGCTCTGCGTTGCGGTGTGGACGGCCACTGCCTTGTCCATGGATTGCTGTGCGCCTACGCTGTCCATGACCGTGATGCTGAACTCTTCCGTCTGCGCCGCAGTGGGCGTTCCGCTGATCACGCCGGTGTCGGTGTTGAGGCTGAGGCCCGCAGGCAGGTTGCCGCTCAGTGCGAAGCTGTAGGGTGGCAGGCCGCCACTGATCAGGATCGACGTGTTGTAACTCTGGCCCACGGCACCTTGTGCCAGAACAATGGTTGGGCCTGCGCCAGAGAAGAGCAAATCGGCGCTAGGAGTGACGCTAGCGCTTGCAGCCGAAGGGGCGCTGCTGCCGCCGAGATTCTTGGCCACCACCGTAAAGGTGTAGGGGGTGCTGTTGGTCAAGCCGGTGACCACGCAACTCGTCGACTCGGATGTGCAACTGCCCTGGGGCAAGCCTGTCACCACATATTCCGTGATGGCTGAACCATTGTCCGCAGGCACGGACCAGCTCAACGCTACCTCTGCATTGCCAGCAACGGCCGAGGTGATGGACGGTGCATCAGGAACTGGCGCTGCCGCAACCAGCGTATTGTTGGATGTGCCGAGGATGCTGGACGTGGCCGTATCTGTAGCCACGATCGTTTGTGTACCGGTGGCGAAGAATGTTGCCGAGAATGTGCCCTGGCCATTCACCAATGCCGCACTGGCGGGCAGCGTTGCAGCCGCATCCGAGCTGGAAAATTGCACCGTCCCGGTGTAGCTCGGTACTTGGTAGCCCTGGGCATCGACTGCTGTCACGCTAAAGTCAAGCGCCGTGCCTTGGGTAGCGGTGGCAGGTGTTTTGACGGCCAGGCGACTTACGGGGCCTACCATTTCATAGTGGATTGCACCGTTCCAGACCCGCGGCTGGTACACCGCTCCGGTGCCTGCAGTGAAGGGGTACTCCATGCCACCTCCTTCGAAAAACGACAGTACGCGGTCTGATGAAAAAAGCGCTCCGACGTTGCTGCCGTTGCTGTAGTTCAAGCTGACAGCGGTCGATGTGGACGTGATGTAGAACGCATAAGTTTCATTGGCAAGCAGGGTCAAGGGGGTGTCCATTACTACCGGTGCACCTGAGCCTGGCGCAGGTGTCGATACCGGTCCTGTTTGCAGCAAGGTCCAGTCCCCAGGCGAATTGGCATGGCCTACCCAGGTGCCTACGCGGTAATAGATTTCATAATTCGTATTTCCCATCGGCGAGATATCAAACTGCGTAATGGCGATGGCCTGGTTGGCCATGACATCGAACATATTGCCTCGATGGTTATTGTCTGTGCCATAGGTGGTCGTCAGTGTGGCCGCATGGGCAAAGGCAGTACATAAAAGCGCGATGACAAAAAGCGATGCGCGCCGCAACATGTGAAGTGATGTGTGCATGGGAGGGTCCTGGTCAAAATGGCCGGTGGTGATCGAGTGGTGCAGCGACAACTGCTAAGCAAGCCACCCCGTTGGGGTGGCTTGCTGCGCTTATGCGCCAGGGCGTCTGCGGACTGCAGTGAGTCCGACAAGTGCCAGCCCGGCGGACAAGCCGAGTGCGGCCCATGCGGACAGCGTAGGCACCGCCGTTGGCACTGCTGTCGCAACGGATTGGATAAAGGCTTCGCTCTGGGCTGCTGGGTAGTTGGCATCGCCGCTGTAGCTGGCAATAAGGCTGTGCGCCCCCGCAGTGGCGGGCAGTTCGGCAGTGACGGTGGCTATGCCGTTGACAAGCGCAGCACTGCCCAGCGATGTTGTGCCTTCGAGAATCTCGACAGTGCCCGTGGGCACAGGCGCAGCTTTTGCCTGCAGCGCGGCGCTTGTGGTGGAATCGAACACTACCGACACGGTGAACGTCACGGTCTGACCGGGTAGGGAGGGGTTCTGGCTGGAGCTGATGCTGATGCCCGATCCGCCCTGACCGATGGAGACCGTCTGCTGCACCTGGATAGCATCGCTGTAGTTGGCATTGCCCAGTTGGTTGGCGTTGATGCTGCAGTTGCCAGCACCATTGAAGGAGACTAGGTTGCCGCTGATGCTGCAGACCGACAGGCTGTCGCTGTCGACCGAGAAGCTGACGGGATTGCCGGAGCCACCACCGTCGGCGGAAATGGTATAGCTGCCGCCTACCTTGGCATTGGCGGGGATGAACGAGCTGAAGCTGATGGTCTGCGCTGCCTTGTCAATCGTGACGCTCTGCGATTGGGAAGGTGCTGCGGTGTAGTTCGCATCCCCGGCTTGCTGTGCGACGAGCGAGCAGATGCCGCCACCGTTGATAGAAACATCGGTGCCTGCCACCGTGCACACCGCTGGGGTGCTGCTGTCATAGCTGACGACCAAACCGGAGCTTGCAGAGGCCAGCGGATGGATCGCGAAGGAGCCGCCAGGTGCGAACAGCTGGCTGGAAGGGCTTTGTGATGGGAAGGTGATGGATTGCGGTCCTTGTTCCACGGCGATGGAGTAGGACTGGGCGCCCGAACATCCGCTTGCATCGTTCACAGTGGCCGTGAAGTTGGCGGTTCCGCTGGCCGTAGGGGTGCCAGAAATGGCGCCGTCGCTTGACAGCGTCAAGCCCGGTGGCAGTGCCCCGGAGGTCACGGCAAAGTTTGGAGTGCCCAGGGCGCCACTTTGGCTGAGTGCTGTGCTGTAAGCCTGCCCCACATTGCCTCCATTGAGGCCCCCCCCAGGTGTCAGCGCAACGGTGGGGCAGACATAGGGCGTATAGCTCACACTGTCGATACCGATGTAATCAGAGTTGGTTCCAGACAGGCCGCCACTGGTCACGAAATAGCGGAAGGCCATGCGCGAGGAAGTGGGGGCTGGCAGACCCGCAACGGTGACGGTGTACTGCGTCCAAGTGGTTGGATAGACCCCCAGGGTGAGACTCGGGTTGACACTCATCAGCAGCGTCGTGAAGTCACCCACACCAGCGCCACTGCCGACAGATGTGCTGGCCCCATTCGTGCTGAGACGCACTTCCAGCCGATCCGCGTAGGTGTCGGGGGATGCCTTTCTTGTGTAAAAAGTCAGTACATCGCCGTTGCGCAGGGTTCGATTGGGCGTGAGCAGCCAGTTGCTGATCGTCCCGACATTGCCAGTGTTGTTGTAGTTGGCCCCGATATACGCATTGGCAGCGCCGCTTTGAGCGTCAAAAGGACCACCGGCTGTGAGGGGATTGCCTTGAAACCAGCCGGTGGACCCGACTGCCACGCTGGCATTGCTCATCACCCATCCGTTAGTTGCAAGGGTGCTGAGGTCGTTAAAACCCTCTGTAAATGCCTGTGCTTGCGCGCTGGTGTGCGTCCCCATGGATGCCAGTGTTACAAGCGCTCCCGCGCATAAAAAATGGTTCATGGCCACGCCGTACACCTTCACAAGATTTTTACATATATTGACATTTTGAATGTGCTGTAGGGCCAGTGGGGTGTCAATCCCTGAAAGTGGTGATAGTGAAAGTTCTGGTGGGTTCGGCGGCGATGCGCAAATGCTGTATATTTATACAGTTATTATCAATAACGCTGTTTAGCTAGGCAAAGAAAAAAATAGCTGATTTTGCCGCCCAGCAGCAGCCGAAGTCGTTATGCGCTGGCTGCTAACAAGAAGAGAGGATTTCGCATGATTGAAGTGGCCCATGACAACCTGATCGACGCCGGTGACTGGGGAGCGGGCGCAGGGGGGGCGGCCGTGCCGCAGCTGGCTGCTGCCTCGGTGTTTCGGCAGCTGGCGCACAAGCACGGCTTGCTGGCGCCGGGTGAAGAGGCCAGCCCGCAGATGCAGGCTTTTCTGGCCGAGCTGGCCTTGCTAACCGATCTTTTCTGAAGCGGGGCATGGCATTTTTCTGAAGTGAACCCAGCCTTCAGGGCGCACCACCGCCCTAGGCCAAACCCGGATTTCTCCCAAATTACATTACACGCATAATGTATTTCAGGAGACCCTGTTGTGCCCAACCTGCATCAGATCAAGAGTGAACAGACACGCGAGCGGCTGATGGATGCTGCGCTGGATTTGATGCAGGCCAAAGGGCTCGCGGGCCTGTCCATGCACGAGGTTGCGCGAACGGCAGGCATGACCACGGGGGCGGTGCAGCACCACTTTCCGTCCAAGGCCGCGCTGATGCTGCAGATCATCCAGCGGCTGGTGCAAAAGATCGATACCGACGACAGCTTCTGGCCCTCAGCGCGCTGGCCCTTGGCGCGGCGTGCCGACCACTTTGTTCAGCAGGCCTGGCAACGCCTCTATGGCCAGCCGCGCTTTGCGGTGGCCTGGGAGGCCTACCTGGCGGTGCGCGCTGACGCGGCCATGGTGGCGCATATCCAGGCCGAGCGCGCACTTATCAACGACAAGCTGCTGCTGCGCATGGTCCGCAGTTTTCCCGAATGGGCCGCCACGCCTGCCGCTGAAGCGCGTTTTCAGCTGGTGCTGTCCTGCCTGCGCGGCATGGGCGTGGTCGCTCCCTTCTCTAACGCTGCTGCCATGGACCAGCAACTGCAGCAGCTGTCCCTGCTTCTTCAATCCTTGACCTCCGAGGTGACCCTTTGACCAGAGCATTTCTTCTTGCCTGCGGCCTGTCGGCCTGGGCGCTCGGCGCCGCCGCCCAGACGCCCCTGCAGGTGATCGCGCAGCAGCCGCCAGGCAGTGGCTCGGACGCGATGACCCGCGCCTGGGGCGAATGCACCGGGCGGCTGATGGGGCGCCCGGTGGTAGTGCAGAACAAGGCGGGTGCCAATGGCATCCTGGCCATCAACTACCTCAAGGGCCAGGCGGCCGATGGCGCGTTTGCGATGACGATTGGCATGTCGCAGATGACGATCACGCCCTATGTGCACCAGCAGATGCCCTATGACCCGCTGAAGGACTTTGCCGGTGTGGCGATGATTGGCTCGTCGCCGCTGGTGTTGGTGGTGCCAGCGGGCGCTGGCGTCAGCAAGCTGGCCGATCTGGAGAAGGTGGCCAAGGCCCAGGCCGGCGGGTTGAACTTTGGCTCGCCCGGCAAGGGCAGCCCGGCCCATTTGCTGACCACGGCGCTGACCGATGCCATGCACTGGCCTGCGACCCATGTGCCCTTTGTGGGTGAGAGCGCAGGCCTCACGGCCCTGATGGGCCAGCAGATCCAGGCGATGACCCTGGTGCTGAACACCGCAGCGCCCCAGGTCAAGGCGGGCAAGCTGGTGCCGCTGGCGGTGTTTGCCAGCCAGCGCTCGGCGGTCTTGCCCGATGTGCCGACCATCGCCGAGGCCGGTGGGCCGGCCGTGCTGGCGCGGCCGTCCTGGATCGCGGTGGTGGCCAAAAAGGGCACGCCGCCAGAGTTCATCAAGGCCTTGAACGAGGCCACCAACCAGTGCTATACCGACCCGGTCTATGCCAACAGCATGGACAAGATGGGCGTGACCGTGATGCGCAGCCAGCCCGCCGATGTGCTGGGTTTTGCCGAGCGCGACATCGCCGTGTGGAAGCCTTTGATCGATAAATTGGGATTGGCCACGCAATGAGTTTGGTAGAACACAGCGCCGTTGAGCTGCGCGCACTGATCCAGAGCCGGCAGGTCTCGCCGGTCGAACTGCTCGATGCCTGCATCGCCCGCATGCAGGCCATCAACCCGGCGGTGAATGCGCTCTGCGCCACCGATTTTGAGCGGGCCCGCACAGCCGCCCAACTGGCCGAGGCGCAGGTGGGGCGGCGCAGCCAGCTGCCGCTCTTGCATGGCCTGCCCTTGGGCGTGAAGGATTTGCAGGCCACTGAAGGCCTGCTGACCACCAGCGGCAATGTGCGGCTGCGTGGCCATGTGCCTTCCAAAGACAATGCCTTTGTAGCCCGGCTTCGCGGCCAGGGCGCGATCGTGGCGGCCAAGACCAATACGCCGGACATGGGCGCGGGTGCGAACAGCCGCAACCCGGTCTGGGGCGCCACGGGCAACCCTTTTAACCCGGATTTGAATGCCGGCGGCTCGTCGGGCGGCTCGGCGGCGGCGCTGGCGACCGATATGTTTCCGCTGTGTACCGGCTCGGACACCGGCGGCTCGCTGCGCATTCCGGCAGCGCTGTGCGGCGTGGTGGGCCTGCGGCCCTCGCCGGGTTTGATTGCCAATGACGACCGGCCGCTGGGCTGGTCGGCCATCTCGGTGCTGGGCCCCATGGGCCGCGATGTGGCCGATACCGCGCTGATGATGCAGGCCAGCATGGGCCCGCACCCGATGGACCCGCTGAGCATGGGTGTGAGCCATGCGCCCGTCTGGCCGGTGCCTGAGCTGGATCTGCGCGGCCTGCGCGTGGCCTACACCGAAGACTTTGGCACCTGCGCGGTGGACCCGATGGTGCGCCGCGCCTTTCGCCAGCGGGTGCAGGCGCTGGCTGGCGAGGTGGCTTGCATGGATGCCTTGCCCTGGAGTCTGGAAGAAGCCCACCGCTGCTTTGACATCATCCGCGCCGAGAGCTTTGTCGCTGCCTTTGCCGATATCTACCGCACCGCGCCTGAGACCCTGGGCCCCAATGTGCTGGCCAATGTGGAGATGGCCGCGCGCATCAGCCTGGGCGACCGGGCCTGGGCGCATCTGGCGCAGACCCGGATCCAGCGCCTGTTCCAAAGCACGTTTGCGCAATACGACCTGGTGCTGGCCCCCGTGACGCCGCTGTCGCCCTTTCCCTGGACGCAGCTGTATGCGCAGGAGGTGGATGGCAAGGCCCAGCGCAACTACTACGAATGGCTGAGCCTGACCTATGTGGTGACCCTGGCGACCAACCCGGCCTTGTCCTTGCCCTGCGGCCGCGATGAAGCGGGCATGCCTTTTGGCCTGCAGATGATTGGCCCGCTGCACCAAGATGGGCGCCTGCTGGCGATGGCCGCAGCAGTGGAAAAGATGGGCCTGCACCACCCGGACTTTGCCCGCCCCCGCCCCGATCTGTCGGCCCTGGCCCAGGCCCGGCCCGAGCTGCGCAGCATCGTCACCCACCCGCCGGTGTATGGCACTGCCGTGCAGGGTGACGTGGGCCAGGCGGTGTAAACACAGCGGTCTTCCGTTTGAAGGCAAGCCTGCCATGGCGGTGGCAGGCTTTTTTCTTTCTGGCGGGAGATATCCCCAATCTTTGTTTAAATAGCGGGATGAACAAGGCTTTTACCAAAGAGACAGACAACGACGACGATGACGATCTGCCGCAACTGCCCAAGATTGCCGGCGGCAAGAACTACATCACGCCTGGCGGCTACCGCGCGCTGGAGCAGGAGTTGCTGCAGCTGATCGATGAAGAGCGGCCCAAGGTGGTGGAGGTGGTGCACTGGGCGGCCAGCAACGGCGACCGCTCGGAAAACGGCGACTACCTGTACGGCAAAAAGCGCCTGCGCGAGATCGACCGGCGCATCCGCTTTCTGACCAAGCGCATGGAAGCGGCTGAAGTGGTGGACCCTGGGCTGCACCATGGCAGCGACCAGGTGTACTTTGGGGCCACGGTGCGCTACTGCGACCAGAACGGCGGTGAGGAGTCGATCACCATCATGGGCATTGACGAGGCCGATGCCAGCCGGGGCCAGGTCAGCTGGGTGGCCCCGATTGCGCGGGCCCTGCTGAAATCCCGGGTAGGCGATGAGGTGCAGCTGCCTACGCCGGGCGGGGTGCGGGTGCTGGAAGTGCTGGATGTGCAGTACCCGGTGCTGGGGACATCCTGAGCGCCACCAAAACCTACGCTCAAAGCACAAGCGCGCCGTAGAAGGCGCGCTGGGTGTTGGGGCAGTGCCCCGATCGCAATTGGGCGGAAATCAGGCAGTCGGCAGCACCCGGTGGGCACGCAGCACATAGGGAAGCTTGACCAGCTGGCGCAGCAGCAGCTCGACCTGCGCGCGGTCCTTGACGGTCAGTACAAAGCGCAGCGCCATGGTGTCCATGGCGACTTCATCATCCATCGTGATGTGGGTGATGTCTGAGCCCATCGCGGCAATTTCTGCGGCGATCTTGCCCAGCACACCCTTGCCATTGTTGATGGTGACCACGACACCGGTGTCGAACTCGCTGGCGGGCTCATCGGCCCATTCCACATCGACGAAATGCTCGGCATCCTTGGCCAGCAGGCGCTTGCACACCGCGCACTGGGCGTTGTGCACCATCAGGCCGGCATTGCGGTCCAGGTGGGCGGCAATCGGGTCGCCCGGCACGGGGCGGCAGCACTTGGCGTATTTGACGGCAGCGTTGGGCGAGCCGTCCAGCAGCAGGGCCGGGCTTGCAGTGCTGGCTTCGGTCTTGAAGCGTTCCTGGCTCAGCAGCACGGCATCCGGGCGCTGGCCTTGCTCGGCGAGCAGGTCCACCACTTGCTTGGCGGCAAACACCGCAATGCGCTTGCCCTGGCCGATGTCGTTGAACAGCTCCACCTTGTTGCGCGCCTCCAGGCGGGTGAGCAGGCTGTCCCAGACGGCCTTGTCCTCGGGCAACCGCGAGATGCCTTCAGCGCGCATGGCTTGCAGCAGCAGGCGTTCGCCCAAGGCAGCGGTCTCGTTCTGGCCCTGGGTCTTGAGGTAGTAGCGGATCTTGGATTTGGCGCGGCCCGTGCGCACAATGGTGAGCCATGAGGGGTGGGGCGCGGCCTCTGGCGACGTCGATATCTCGACCACATCGCCGCTCTTGAGCACCGTGCTCAGTGGTACCTGCTCGTTGTTGATGCGGGCGCCTTGCGTGCGCTCGCCCACATTGCTGTGGATGGCATAGGCAAAATCGAGCACCGTCGCGCCCCGGGGCAGGGTGAGCATCTGGTTCTTGGGCGTGAACACATAGACCGAGTCGGGGAACAGGTCGACCCGCACGTTGTCCCAGAACTCATGGGCGTCGTGTGTCTCGTCCTGGATCTCAAGCAGGGACTGCACCCATTTGTTACCCAGCTGCTCGCCACTGGGCATGGCGCGCGCCTGGATCATCCAGTGCGTGAGCACGCCGTACTCGTCGACCAGGTTCATGTCCTCGGTGCGGATCTGGAAATCCATGCTCACGCCGGACGGGCCGACCAAGGTGGTGTGCAGGGACTGGTAGCCGTTGGACTTGGGGTTGGCGATGTAGTCGCGGAACTTGGACGGCACCGGGCGGAACACCTGGTGCAGCACGCCCAGCGCGGTATAGCAGTCGATCAGGTTGGGCACGATGACGCGCACGGCGTAGGAGTCGGTCACCTGGGCAAACGACAGGCGTTTGCCATCCAT
Source organism: Comamonas sp. BIGb0152 (assembly GCF_024809975.1). GTDB lineage: Bacteria > Pseudomonadota > Gammaproteobacteria > Burkholderiales > Burkholderiaceae_C > Comamonas. The sequence continues at coordinate 217,473 of NZ_JANUDY010000001.1, read as the reverse complement.
CTTCTTGTAGATGGCGTAGAGTGTTTTTTCCTGGTTGCCCAGGCGGATCTTGATGCCCGATTTGGCAAAGGCCGAATCGACCTCGGCATGGATCTTCTGGACTACCTCTTTGCGGCGGTTGCGCGAGCGGCCCAGGGCCTTGACCAGGGTGTCATGGCGCCAGGGATAGAGGTGGCGAAAGGCCAGATCCTGCAGCTCGCGGTAGACGCGGTTGATGCCCAGGCGGTTGGCGATCGGCACATGGATTTCCATGGTCTCGGTCGAGATGCGTCCCCATTTGCTGCGCGGCATGTCGGACATGGTGCGCATGTTGTGGGTGCGGTCGGCCAGCTTGACGAGGATGACGCGCACATCGCGCGCCATGGCCAGCAGCATCTTGCGAAAGGATTCGGCCTGGTTCTCTTCGCGCGAGTTGAACTGCAGCTTGTCCAGCTTGGTGAGGCCATCGACCAGCTCGGCCACGGTGTCGCCAAACTGGCGGGCAATGTCATCGCGGGTGACGCCGCAGTCTTCCATCGCGTCATGCATCAGCGCGGCCATCAGCGCCTGGGCGTCGAGCTTCCAGCTGGCGCAGATTTCGGCCACGGCAATCGGGTGGGTGATGTAGGGGTCACCGCTGCTGCGGAACTGGCCCATATGGGCCTTGGCCGCAAACTCGAAGGCCTCTTCAACCAGGGCCAGATCGGCTTCGCTGAGGTAGTCGAGTTGCTCCAGAAATTCGGCGTAGGCACTCACCACGACCGGGTAAGACATGGCAGGCTTGGCTGCGGCGTTAGCGATGGCGCCAGAGACTTGGGCGGGTGCGGAGGGGATGGACACGGACTTCACGCCTTAACTGTAGCCTGCGATGACAAATTTGTGTGAATACCAAGAAAAATGGCACCGATATTCGGTGCCATTGGAAGCGCAGGCAGCGATCAGCCTGGCACTTTTTTTAACATTTCCAGACCCACTTTGCCGGCTGCAATTTCGCGCAGTGCGGTGACGGCTGGCTTGTTGCGGCTGTCGATTTTTGGCGTGTGGCCTTGGCTCAGCATACGGGCGCGGTAGGTAGCGGCCAGAACCAGTTGGAAGCGGTTGGGGATTTTTTCGAGGCAGTCTTCAACGGTGATGCGGGCCATCAGGAGTTCTCCAGGGTGATAGGGATGTCGAGTGACGAGAAAATTTCGCTGCGAACGCGCTTTTGGGCCGAATAGCGCAAGCGTTGTGAATGTACAACGGCCTTCAAATCGAACAAAGCGCGTTCGAACAATTCGTTAATTATAACGAAGTCGAATTTATGCACCTGGGCCATCTCGTCCTTGGCGTTCTTGAGGCGCTTTTCGATGACCTCGGAGGCGTCCTCGCCGCGGTTCTCCAGCCGCGAGCGCAGCTCTTCCCAGCTGGGCGGCAGAATGAAGATCAGCACGGCGTGGGGAAAGCTTTGCTTGATCTGCAAGGCACCTTGGTAGTCGATCTCCAGCACGATATCGGTGCCCTTGGCCAGGCGCTCCTCGATGGCTTTCTTAGAGGTGCCGTACAGGTTGCCATGCACATTGGCCCATTCGACAAAGGCATTGGAGGCAATCATGCGCTCGAAATCATCGCGCGAGGCGAAGTAGTACTCGCGGCCATGCTTTTCCTGGCCACGCGGAGGGCGCGTGGTGTGGGAGATGGAGCGAAAGACTTGAGAGTCCAGCTCCAGCAGCGCCTTGACGAGGGAGGACTTGCCCGCGCCGCTGGGGGCCGAGACGACAAACAGATTTCCGGGGTATTCCATGGTGTAGCTTCTTTTTATTCGATGTTCTGCACTTGCTCGCGCATCTGCTCGATCAGCACCTTCATGTCCACGCTGATGCGGGTCAGGTCCAGCGCGGCCGATTTGGAGCCCAGGGTGTTGGCCTCGCGGTGCAGCTCCTGGATCAGGAAATCAAGGCGCTTGCCGATATCGCCGCCCTTGGTCAGCAGGCGGCTGATTTCTTCCAGGTGCGAGCGCAGGCGCGTGACTTCTTCTGCCACATCGATGCGGATCGCAAAGGATGTCGCTTCGGTCAGCGCGCGGTCCTGGGCGGCTTCGGGCGAGACGCTGCCGGCGCTGAGTGCCATGGCCTCTTGCCAGCGCTCCAAAAAGCGCTGCTTTTGCTGTTTGACGAGTTCGGGGATCAGGGGCTCGGCCTGGTCGGCCAATTGGCGCAGCTGCTTGACGCGGTCTTGCAGCATGTCGGCCAGGCGCTTACCTTCGCGCTGGCGGGCATCGAGCAGACCCTTGAGGGCTTGCTGACACAACACAGCCACATGCTCGGGCCAGCTTTCTGGCAATTCCGAGCTGCCCAAACCGCTCAGGCGTAGCACTTCTGCCACAGAGAAAGGGGGTGCGCCAGGCATCCAGGCTTGTACCGTGTCCTGGAAGCTACCCAATTGCTGCAGTAAACGGGGCGATGCCACTGGCACGCTGGAGGCTTGTTCACTGTTGATCAGTACACGTACTTCCACCTTGCCGCGCTTCAGACTATTATCGACAAGAGAGCGTAACTGTGGTTCGCAGCTTCTGAGGTCTTCCGGAAGCTTAAAAGATAAATCGAGAAATCGGCTGTTAACCGAGCGAATTTCCAGTCCGACGCGCCAGAGGGAGGGAGCATGGTTGTCACCGTCAGGTGGGATGCTTTGCTGGACAGAGGCATAGCCTGTCATGCTGTAAACTGGCATAGGACTGTATGAGGTTGCTTGCAATCGCGCTCATTATCAGGCTTCTCATATACCTGCGTTGTTCATCAAACTATGTCAAAAGTAAAGCCAGCGCCGCTACCAGCCAATACCGTCATAGGTGGCTACCGTATCGTGCGGCGCATTTCGGCAGGGGGGTTCGGGGTGGTCTATCTGGCGCTGGCGCCTGATGGCCAGCAAGTAGCGATCAAGGAATACCTGCCGTCGAGCCTGGCCACCCGTGCGCCGGGCTCGCTGTCTCCGAGCATTGAGCCCGACAAGCTGTCGCTGTACCGCCTGGGTCTCAAAAGCTTTTTCGAAGAGGGCCGTGCGCTCGCCCAGATCTCGCACTCCTCGGTTGTCAGTGTCTACAACTTCTTCCGCGAGAACGACACCGTCTATATGGTGATGAACTACCTGCAAGGGGCGACCTTGCAGGATTTTGTTGTCACGGCACGCGATCTCAAGGAAGCCAAGGTCTTCCGCGAGTCCACCATCCGCTCCTTGTTCGACGAGGTGCTGCGCGGTCTGCGCATCGTGCACCAGCACAAGATGCTGCACCTCGATATCAAGCCGGCCAACATCTTCATCACCGACGACAACAAGGCCGTGATGATTGACTTCGGCGCCGCGCGCGAGGTGCTGAGCAAGGAGGGCAACTTTGTCCGCCCGATGTACACACCCGGCTTTGCCGCGCCGGAGATGTACCGCCGCGACATGTCGCTGGGCCCCTGGACCGATATCTACGCCATTGGCGCCTGCATCTATGCCTGCATGCAGGGCATTCCGCCCAATGATGCGCCCAAGCGCCAGGAAAAGGACCGCCTCGGCCTGGCGATGTCCAAGGTGCGCGGCGTCTACTCGGACAACCTGATCGAACTGGTGGAATGGTGCATGGCACTGGACCCCCAAGCCCGGCCCCAGTCGGTGTTCCTGTTACAAAAAGAGCTGGCGCGCGAAGATGAGCGCCGCTATACCAAACTGAGTGTCTCCGAGAAGGTTCGTATGTCGATTGATTCGCTGGTCAGCGATACCAAAAAGCGCGTGGGCGGAGGCCAAACCAAATGAAGTTCTCGGTCTTCCAGCTCAGCCGCAAGGGCGGGCGGGAAAAAAACGAAGACAGGATGGGGTATAGCTATACCAAGGAAGCCTGTCTGTTTGTCGTGGCCGATGGCATGGGCGGGCACCCCGAAGGGGAGGTGGCCGCACAGCTGGCCTTGCAGACCGTGTCGCTGGATTTTCAGCGTCTGGCCCGGCCCAAGCTGGAGGACCCGGCCGAGTTCCTGGAGAACGCGCTCTTGTCGGCGCACCACAATATCCTGAAGTACGCGATCGCCAACAACATGGACGACCCGCCCCGCACCACCTTGGTGGCCTCGGTGGTGCAGGACGGCAATATCTGGTGGGTGCATTGTGGTGACTCGCGCCTGTACCTGGTGCGCGGCAACAAGGTGATGGCGCGCACTCGCGACCATTCCTACATGGAGCTGCGCGGCTCCGGCGTCACCAGCATCAACCCCGATCGCTTCAACCGCAATGTGCTGTTCACCTGCCTGGGCAGCCCATCGCGGCCGTTTTTTGACGTGGCAGGCCCCACCGAAATGCACCGCAGCGACCGCATCATGCTGTGCTCCGATGGCCTGTGGAGCAGTGTCTCCGAGACCGTGATCGCCCGCGAACTGGCCAACAAGTCGGTCTCCCGTGCGATTCCCGACCTGATCGATGCGGCCTTGCGCAAGGCGGGTGCCACCAGCGACAACGTGACAGCGGTGGCGATGGAATGGGAGATGCCGGGCGCCGAACGCTTTGAATCGGAAGAGCCGGTGAGCGACACCCTGCCGCCGCTGGAGCCCGATGCCGAAGCCCAGCCGCCTGTGGCCCAGCCGCCTGCGGCCCAGCCCAAGCCCGACACACCGACCGCATAGGCCTGGCGCGCACTGCGTTTTGCAGGGCCGCCGATAATTGGCGCTGTTCCCGGCATGGCGGCTGCAAGGCCGCCATGCCTGTTTTACCCCTTCTTGAAAAAGCAGCTGGCTGCGCGCGCGACGCGGGCACCGTTGCTGGTGCCGTCCCATGAAAATCGTTCTCGCTTCCAACAACCAGGGCAAACTTGCCGAGCTGCAGGCCATGTTTGCGCCACTGGGCGTCAGCCTGGTGCCCCAGGGCGAGCTGATGGACGGCGAGGCGCCCGAGCCCTACGCTACTTTTCTGGAAAACGCGCTGACCAAGGCCCGCTTTGCGTCTGAGCGCACCGGCCTGCCTGCCATTGCCGACGATGCCGGCCTGTGCGTGGCCGCGTTTGGCGGGCTGCCAGGCGTTGATACCGCCTACTACTGCACGCAGTTTGGCTACGAGAAAAGCGATGCCAACAATGTGCGAGCCTTGCTGGCGCAAATGGTCGGCGTGACCGACCGCCGTGCGGCCATGGTCAGCACCTTGGTGGCGGTGCGCCATCCCAAAGACCCGGAACCGCTGGTCGCCGTCGGCCGGGTGGCCGCAGAAATTACGACCGAGCCGCTGGGCGAGGGCGGCTTTGGCTTTGATCCGGTGCTGCTGATTCCCGAGCTGGGCATGACCTTTGCGCAAATGGCCACCGAGGTCAAGCATGCACACAGCCACCGTGGCCGCGCGTCGCGGTTGATGATGGCCTTGCTCCGGGACAGCTGGTTGTCTGGCGAGGCCCCGGTGGCTGCGGCGGCGAAGGACTGAGATGGCGGTGCATATTCCGTTGCAGTCCGAGCCCAGCGCCGAGCCCGTGGTGCAGCGTGATATCCAGCACTACATGCGCCCGGGCACCTTGCAGCTGCCCAGCCTGCCGCCGCTGTCACTCTATGTGCACCTGCCCTGGTGCATCAAAAAGTGCCCGTACTGCGATTTCAACTCGCACGAGGCGCGGGATGGCCGCCATGCCGTGCCCGAAGAACGCTATATCGATGCGCTGATCGCCGACCTGGAGCAGGCCCTGCCGCTGATCTGGGGCCGCAGCATCCACAGCATTTTTTTGGGCGGCGGCACGCCCAGCCTGTTTTCCCCGGAATCGATTGACCGGCTGATCTCGGCCATCCGCGCCCGCCTGAGGGTGGACGCGGGTTGCGAGATCACGATGGAGGCCAACCCCGGCACCTTCGAGAAAGACCGTTTTCGGGCATTTCGGGGCGCAGGCATCACCCGCCTGTCGATTGGCGTGCAAAGCTTTGACGACCGCCACCTGGAGGCCATCGGCCGGGTACACAACGGCGCGCAGGCCTTGGCGGCCGTCGAAGAGGCCGCGGCCAGTTTCGAGACCTTCAACCTCGACCTCATGTATGCCTTGCCCGGCCAGACCGCCCAAGACCTGGCGCGGGACCTGGATACGGCGCTGGGCTTTGCGCCGCCGCATATCTCCATCTACCACCTGACCATCGAGCCCAATACCTTTTTTGCCAAGTTCCCGCCTGCGGTGCCGGAAGACGATGTGGCCTATGCCATGCTCGACCAGATCACCGCGCGCACGGCGCAGGCCGGCCTGCAGCGCTACGAGGTCTCGGCCTATGCCAAGCCGGGCCATGCCAGCGTGCACAACAGCAATTACTGGTTGTTTGGCGACTACCTGGGCATTGGGGCCGGTGCCCACAGCAAGCTGAGTTTTGCCCACCGGGTGGTGCGCCAGGTGCGCTTGCGTGATCCGGCGCGTTACATGACCCAGGCACTGCAGGGCCATGCGCTGGCCCAGGATGCCGACGTCAAGCGCGCCGATCTGCCGTTTGAGTTCATGCTCAACGCACTGCGCCTGCGCGAGGGCTTTGCGCTGCAGGACTACCTGGACCGCACCGGCCTGCCGCTCAGCGCCATCGCCAAGGCCTTGCACGCGGCCGAGGCCAAGGGGCTGATCACCCTCGACTTTCAAAAAGTAAAACCCACAGAGCGGGGTTTTGACTTCCTCAACGACCTGCAGGAGCTGTTTCTGGCCTGACGATGCGCGTGCAAGCGCTGCAAGTTTTACCGACTAGTCAATGTGTGGACTGGGCAGCGCCTACGCAGAGCGTATAGATATCGCGCACAATACGCCCCGCTGCTGATCGCCGATGCCGCCCACTGTGCGGCATTTTTTGCGACCAGGGCAGTCATAAAACCTACTACAAAGCGCCTCCATGTCTTCTCCCGCTGCTGCGTCTGCTGCCTCAGGCACCGCCTCTACCTCCTCTGATATCGTCAACCGCTATGGCTGGAAGGCCTTGGCTGGTTCGGCCGTGGGCTATGCCATGGATGGCTTTGACCTGCTGATCCTGGGCTTTATGCTCAGCGCCATCCGCGAGGACCTGGGGCTGACCGCAGCCCAGGCCGGCTCCCTGGTGACCTGGACCCTCATCGGCGCCGTGGTGGGCGGGGTGGTGTTCGGCATGCTCAGCGACCGTTATGGACGCATCCGGGTGCTGACCTGGACCATCGTGCTGTTTGCGGTGTTCACCGGGTTGTGCGCGTTTGCGCAGGGCTACTGGGATCTGCTGATCTACCGCACGATTGCCGGCATTGGCCTGGGGGGTGAATTTGGCATTGGCATGGCGCTGGCGGCTGAGGCCTGGCCCGCGCGCTACCGCGCCCGTGTCTCGTCCTATGTGGCATTAGGCTGGCAGGTGGGTGTCTTGGGCGCCGCCTTGCTCACGCCCTTGCTCCTGCCTTATATCGGATGGCGCGGCATGTTCCTGGTGGGCGTGATCCCGGCCTTTGTGGCCTGGTTCATTCGCAACCGCCTGCATGAGCCCGAGGTGTTTGTGCGCAGCCAGGAGAAAAAGCAGTCCGTGCTGCAGTGCTTCAAACTGCTGGTCAAAGACCGTGCCACCACCCGCATCAGCGTGGGCATTGCCGTGCTGACTTCGGTGCAGAACTTTGGCTACTACGGCATCATGATCTGGATGCCGGCGTTCCTGGCCAACAAGCTGGGCTTTAACCTGACCAAGTCCGCGCTGTGGACCGCAGTCACCATCCTGGGCATGATGGCCGGGATCTGGATCTTCGGCCAGTTGGCCGACCGGATTGGCCGCAAGCCCAGTTTCCTGCTGTTCCAGGCGGGTGCGGCGGCCATGGTGCTGTTCTATTCCCAGCTCAATGACCCGATCACCATGCTTTGGGCCGGTGCGCTGATGGGCATGTTCGTCAACGGCATGATGGGCGGCTTTGGCGCACTGATGAGCGAGGCCTATCCGACCGAGGCGCGTGCCACGGCGCAGAACGTGCTGTTCAACATCGGCCGCGCTGTGGGCGGCGCCGGCCCGGTGGTGATCGGCGCCATCGCCGCCCAGTACTCGTTCCAGATGGCCATTGGTCTGTTGGCGGCCATCTATGTGCTCGATGCCTTGGCAACGCTGTGGCTGATACCGGAGCTCAAAGGCAAGGAACTGGACTAGGCCGCTCGCGCTGCCAGGCCGGGGGGCGCGGCAGATGCCTTGGGCAAGTGCAGGCTAAAGCACGATCCCTCGTTGACCGCGCTGGTCACCGTGACAAAGCCCTGGTGGCGTTGCACCACGGTGTGTACAAAGCTCAGGCCCAGGCCGATGCCGGAGATCTGCGGCTGGCTGCTTTGGTGGAAGCGCTGAAACGGCTGGAACAGCTGGTCCAGCTGCTCCTGGGTCATGCCAAAGCCATGGTCGCGCACCCGCACCAGCCAGTAGTCGCCGTCATCGGCCATGCTGGCCTCCACCGCCGTGCCGCTGGGGCTGTACTTGATGGCGTTGGTGAGCAGGTTGGTAAAGCAGCGCTGCAGCAAGGAGCGGTCGCCCAGGCAAGCCATGTCGGTCTCTGCCGCCTCCAGTGCGCCGGGCAGGTAGCGCAGCTGTATCTTTTTCTCCGAGGCCTTGGCCCAGCAATCGTCCACGGCTTCTTGCAGCAGCACATCGATGCTGAGCAGCTGGGGCTGCATGGCCTGCGACTGCGCAGAGGCCAGCTGCACAAAGCTCTCGGCCATCTCCAGTGATTGGTGGGCCAGGCGGTTGATCTTCTGGTGCAGCTCGGCCTCGCTCATCTGGCCTGGGAACTCCTTGTACATCTCCAGCAAGGTGATGATCGAGGCCTGGGGCGAGCGGAAATCATGCGAGATAAAGCGCAGCGCCTGGTCGCGCTGCTGCATGGCCTTGTGCAGTTCCGTCAGGTCCACCAGCATCAGCAGCCAGCCGGCGGGGGCTGGCGCCCGGAAAGCCTCGGCCAACAGCAGCCAGGGGTGTTCGCGGCGGTCCAGAACTTCGCACTCGGCGGGCAGCTCGCGCAGTTGCTCGGCATTGGCAAAGGACAGCACCTGCCCCGACTCCTTGATACGCATGCCATTGAGCGCCGATTGGATGGCGATCAGGCCTTGGCTGGGCAGGCCCAGGTCTTGCAAGTAGCGGCCGGCAGCGGCGTTGTGCAGGCTGACCATGCCTAAGGGGTCCACCACAAAGGTCGGGGAGGGGATCTGGCGCAAGGTGTCGCGCACAAAGCCGTGCATCTGGCGCAAGGTATCGGTGGCGGTCTCCACGGCCTTGATGCGCCGCTCCAGAAAGTCGTCCATCAGCATGCCGTTGCGCTGGGGCGCGCTGGTGGTGTCCAGCGCAGCGCGCAGGTTGTGCATCTCCTGCTGCAAAAACTGGGCGGCGGCACTCAGGCGCCGCCAGCTCCAGATCGGGTAGATCACCAGCAGGCCCACCAAGGCGGCGCCAGGGGCCAGCTGCAGGCCGGCAAAGCTGCGCAGCGCCAGGCACAGCAGCAGCAGCAGGGCGGCCGTGGCGATCTGGGCGATCAAACCCGCCATGGGGCCGAGCAGGGCAATGGCCATCAGGGCCAGCACCATGGCCCCCAGATTGACAGCCAGGTTGGCCGAGGAGGAAAGCGCATGCACATGCTGGTCAGACAGCTGCGAGTCCAGCGCATGCGCAATCAGCTCCACCCCGGCGATATGGCGTGAGGCGGGGCGGGCGGGGCTTGCAAAGTAATCACCCAGGCCCGATGCAGTCGCCCCGATCAGCACATATTTGCTGCGAAAGGCATCGGGCGGAACGCGGTTGGCCAGCACATCTTCTGCGGCGTACAAGGCATAGGGCCGGTCGCCACGGGCGAAGTTGAAAATCTCGGGCGAGCGCTGCTCCCATTGCTCCCCCGCCTCGGGCGGTTGGGTGCCTTGGCACAGCGGGTGGCTCTGGCCGCTGGCGCAGAGCATGGCAATGCTGAAATGCGGCCAGGGGCCGGTGTTCTCGCCTTGCGCGCCGAAGTAACGGCGTATCACGCCATCGTCGTCAACGGTGACATTCACATGGCCCAATTGCCGTGCCGCGCTGCGCAAGATGGGCAAGGGCAACTCTGCGCCAATGTCCACATTGGCCATGCGCCAGTCCACGGGCAGCACCACGTTGCCTGCCTGGGCGATGGCCTGGGCCAGTTGTGCATCGTCTTGCGGCCGCTGCCAGTCGGGCTCGCTGAACAGCACATCCACCCCCAGGGCCTTGGGCTGCTGGGCGGCAATGCGCGCTATCAGCTGGGCATGCACGGCGCGGCTCCAGGGCCAACGTCCCACGCTTTGCAAGCTGGCATCGTCGATGGCCACAATGACGATGTCATCGCGCGGCTGTGGCGCGCTGAGCCAGCCCGTGATGTCCTGCACAAAGGTGTTGATGACACGGGGCTGGTGGCGCAGGCTGGCCCAAGCCACCAGGCCCAGCAACAGCGCCGCCAGCGCCAGCCATTCTAGCCAGCGCAACTGGGTTCGGCTCAGCGACAAGGAAGGAGCGGCCATGGGCTAGTGGATGGGCGGGGGGTGAACGCGGTCATGCGCGTCTGCCGGGGCCGGCACGCCCCTTACTTCGGGCTGAGCACCGATTTGCCATCACCGCTCTTGAGCACGCCGCCGGCGCCAGTCATGATCGCGGGCTCTACCGGCAGCTTGCGCGGGGCAGAGTAGCGGCTCTTGAGGCCCGAAGGGTCCAGCACCTGGATGCGCACGTAGTAGTCGCCGGGCGGCAGGCTGTCCGATGCCCATTGCGGGGTGTCGAGTGCATAACTCCGGGCATCGCTGAAGGCCTCGTCGCTGGCCAACTGCAGATTGAAGCGCTGGCCGGCTTCTGCCTGCCAAGACAGCTGCAGCTGGTTGGGATTGTTGGTCTCGGCGGGGCTGAGTGCGTCGGCGCCCAAGGTCGGCGGGTTGCTGCCTGTCTTGAAGGCCTGGGGCTGTGCAAACGGACCTTGGTCCAGGCGGCCATCGGCCAGCTTGCGCACACTGGCCACGCGCCAGAAATAGGAGCCCACACCCAAGCCAGCTGCGCTGGCATAGCAGTTGTCCACGACACCGCTGTCCTGCAGCGGGTTGGCGAAGTCCTGGCTGGCGGCCACCTGAATGCGGTAGCCTGCAATGCCCGTACCGCCTTCGGTACAGAGCAGCTCGCCGTCCGACAGGCCTATGAGGCCACCGGGGGCCGGGCTGGCGTAGAGCGGGGGCACCGGCGTGGCCTTGACCTTGATGGCCTGTACCGCGGGCATGCCGGGAATATCCTGGGCGTCGATGGCCCTGGCGCTCATGTAGTAAGTGCCATCAGCAATGGCTTCGAACTTGAACGTGGGGCTGGCATGGCTTTCGTGCAGGACCACGCGCGCGAGCTCCGGGTCCAGGGCCAGCACGACACCGTATTTCTGGGCCTGCGGCACTTCGCCCAGCTGCAAGGTCAGAAAATTGGCATCCTCAAAGACGGGGGGATTGGCTTGCAGGCTGGGGGCTTGCAGCAATGCCACCGTGGGCCCGACCTGGCCACTGTTGGCGACGGCAACACCTTGGCCAGCCTTGACGCGCGCCTGTTGCGTCGCCTGGCGGCCTTGGACCTCGACGACGCCCTTGTCGACTGCCGTGATGGCTTTGCCAGACTCGGAAATGCTGACCGAGAACACGGTGCCGCGCACGCTGGTGGTGGCCATCGGGGTCTTGATCTCGAACTTGCGTTTGCGGCGCTGCTCCATCACTGGCGCGACATGCGATTCCAGGCCGCCACGGCTCAGGTCCAGCACGGATTGCTGCTCGTCGGTGCGGCTGCTCTTGCGCAATTCGCTCAGCTTGAGTTCGGAGTTTTCATTGATGCGCACCGAGCTGCCATCGGCAAAGCGCAGGGTCACAAAGCTGCCTGCGGGCACCCGCAGCTCATCGCCTTCGGTCAGTTTGGCGCCGGAGACCACGCCTTGCCAGTCGCCGCCAAGCAGGGGCGAGCGCGCCTGCGCAATGCCTTTGACATGGCTGATGGTCACCTCTTGGTAGCCCACCAGGTGCGCAGGGATGACGATCACCGAGCCAATCGGCAGGCGCAGCGGATTCTTGACCCCATTGAGTGTTCCGACCGCTTGCCACTGCTGCGGATCCCGGAGGTAGCGTTTGGCCACTGCCTCCAAGGTATCTCCGCTTTGCACGGTGTGGCGGATATCGGGCAACTGGTCTGCCGATGCCGCCAGCACCAGACCCGGGGCGGCCACGCCGATGGCCAGCACGATGGCAGTAGTAAACGGCAGACGCGAACGAAACACTATGGGTCTCCTTGCAGCCAGGCGTTGACGCCGGGCGCTATGGGTGAATGCTGCCGAGTAAATACGGCCAACACGTGTTGCGTGTTGGCCGTATACCGGGCTGCGCAAAATGGCAGTGGCCTATTCGGGCAGCGTCTCGGACAAAGGTTTGACGGCCTCGAAGCGGTAGCCGACCCCATACACGGCGGTGATGATGAAACCGTTTTCCGGTCGCAGATCCAGCAGTGTACGCAGGCGCGATACATGGGTGTCCAGCGAGCGCGAGATGACATCCGAGTTCTGGCCCCAGATGATTTCGCGCAAATGGTCGCGAGACAGCAGGCGGCCCATGTTCTGAAACAGGAACAGGGCCAGGTCGTACTCGCGGTTCTTCAATTCCACCAGCTTGCCATCCACTTCAAGCGCCCGGGCATCCGAGAGGAACTTGTAGCGGCCAAACTCCAGCGTGCCTTTGGTGGCGGCCGGATAGGCGCGGCGCAACAAGGCACGGACACGCGCCACCAGTTCCGCCACACGCAAGGGCTTGATCATGAAATCATCGGCCCCGGACTCCAGGCCTTCGACAATATCTGCCTCGCCATGGCGGCTGGTGATAAACAGCACCGGCAGTTCCTGGTTGACGTTTTCACGTATCCAGCGCACTACCTGCGGACCGGTGGTGTCTGGCAACTGCCAGTCCAGGATCAGCAGGTCATAGGTCTCCCGGCGCATATCTTTTATCAGAGAGGCGCCAGAAGAATGGGTTGTACAGGCGTGGCCCTCTGCCTCCATTGTTTTGGAGAGCATGTCCAACACCACTAGATCATCATCCAGTGCCACAATTCTCATAAGTGCTCACTCCCACAAATCTCGATAGTCTGCTTTTATTTGATAACCCAATAATAAAAGCAAATTGAATCACTGGCTCCACACTGCGTTAAACGGGTTAGTTGCCACTTTGGTGACAACGTCAACAATTGGTTGCAATTGCAGTATAGGCAGTCTCTTAACTCTCGGCTATCTCTTTGAGTGCCAACTGCACATCGGACAGCGAAAAGCTGTCGCCCAATTGCAGGTTCGCCATGGCCTGCTGCAGGTCCTCTGGCTGGGCCTGCAAGCGGGCAATCATCGCACCGGCATCCCGGGGTGCATCAAAGCCCTGGCTTTGCAGCAGCACGGCTCCATCGCCACCCACCAGCTTGAAGTAGAACTTGCCGTCCTTGTCGCGGTACTGCTTGAAAGCGGCACCCGTTTGCTTGGCGGCCGCCTTGGGGGCAGCAGCCGTGCTGGCGGGCGTCAGTGGCCGCAGACCAACGGCAGCACGTAACTTGTGTAGTAAAGGGCTCGAATATGTACGCGCCTTTTCTGCACCTTTGAGCAAAATAGCTTCCACTTCCTGGGGGTGGGTCATCAGGTAGTTGTAGCGCTCGCGCAACGGAGCGAGTTCCCGGTCAATGCATTCGAACAGCAGGGCCTTTGCATCACCCCAGGCAATGCCTTGGGCATAGGCCTGGCGCAGGGCTGCGGTTTCCTCGGGCGTCGCAAAGGCCTGGTACATCTGGAACAGCGCCGAGCCTTCCACGTCCTTGGGCTCGCCCGGAGCGCGCGAGTCGGTCACGATGCTGCCAATCAGCTTCTTGAGCTGTGCCTGGGTGGAGAACAGCGGGATCGTGTTGTCGTAGCTCTTGCTCATCTTGCGGCCGTCCAGGCCGGCCAAGGTCGCCACATTGTCATCCACGGCGGCCTCGGGCAGCACAAAATGCTCGCCATACAGGTGGTTGAAGCTGGAGGCCATGTCCCGCGCCATCTCGATGTGCTGGATCTGGTCCCGGCCCACCGGTACCTTGTTGGCATTGAAGACCAGAATATCGGCACCCATCAGCACGGGGTACATGAACAGGCCGGCGGTCACGCCGTCATCGCCATCCTTGCCGCCTTCGGCATTCTTGTCTTGCGCGGCTTTGTAGGCATGGGCGCGGTTGAGCACGCCCTTGCCGGTCACGCAGGTCAGCAGCCAGGTCAGCTCGGGAATCTGCGGAATGTCCGACTGGCGGTAGAAGGTGACCTGCTCGGGATCCAGGCCTGCTGCCAGCCAGCTGGCGGCAATCTCCAACGTGGAGCGGTTCACGCGTTCCGGGTCCTGGCACTTGATCAGTGCATGGTAGTCGGCCAGGAAGTAGAAGTTCTCCACATCGCCGGCGCGGCTGGCAGCGATGGCCGGGCGCATCATGCCGGCGTAGTTGCCCAGATGGGGCGTGCCAGAAGGGGTGATGCCGGTGAGGTAACGGGTTTTGGTCATAACGGGAAAATCGCAATAAAGACGGGTGCGAGCGCTTGCCGGGCCTCAGCCCGTGAACGGCAGCAAAATCAGGCTGATCAGACTGCGGCCCACGCTGATCAAGGGGGTCATCCAAATGGTGCCGAGCACGCCGCTGATGATCAGGCCCATGACGATAAAGAAACCATAGGGCTCCATCTTGGAGACCAGCACGGCCTGCTTGTAGGGCAGCAGGCCCACCAGCACGCGGCCACCGTCAAGCGGTGGAAGGGGAAACAGATTGAGGGCCCACATCACCAGATTCACCGAGATGCCCGCATAGCACATCTTGATGAAAAACGGCTCTTGCACACCGGAAACCGCCAACACACCCAGCAGCAGTGCCCAGATGATGGCCTGAGCGAAATTGGTCAGCGGGCCGGCCAGTGCCACCCAGATCATGTCGCGCTTGGGGTTGCGCAGGTTGCCAAAGTTCACCGGCACCGGCTTGGCATAGCCAAACACAAAAGCACCGCTGGTGGCAAAGTACAGCACCAGCGGCATCACGATGGTGCCGATGGGATCGATGTGCTTGAACGGGTTGAGGGTGATGCGCCCCAGCATATAGGCGGTGTTGTCACCATAGTGGCGCGCCACATAGCCATGGGCAGCCTCGTGCACCGTGATGGCAAACAACACGGGCAGGGCAAAGATCAGAATGTTTTGGATCAGGTCAGGGTTCACGGATCGATTGTCGCAAAACTGGAGAAAACCGCGGCCGCAGGGCACGCAAGCGAGCGGCCAAGCCTAACAGATTCACCAAGGGCCTCCATCGCGTAGATGGAGGCGGGCAGGGCGCTCTACAAGCCCAGTTGCGCGAGCGGCCCCCGGCCTTCGCGCACGATGACCGGTGCGCCACCCGTGCCCATGGGGGTCAGGTCCACGATGGTCGTGGGCTCCAGCGGGCAAGGCCCGGCATTGACCACAAGCTCGATCTGCGATTCAAAGCGCTCGCGGATCTCTTCCGGGTCATTGAGGGGTTCGGTCTCGCCTGGCGGGATCAAGGTGGTGGACAGCAGCGGCTCACCGTGCAGCTCCAGCAGCATCAGCAGGCCCTTGTTGTCGGGCACGCGCAGGCCGATGGTCTTGCGCGAGGGGTGGCTGATGCGGCGCGGCACCTCTTTGGTGGCGTCCAGAATAAAAGTGAAGGGCCCGGGCGTGCCCAACTTGAGGATGCGGAACTGGTGGTTATCCACCATCGCGTAGCTGGCCAGCTGGGACAGGTCGCAGCACAGCAAGGTGAGCATGCGCTTGTCATCGATCTGGCGGATTCGGCGCAGGCGATCCACCACCTGTTTGTTGTCCAGCGCGCAGACAAAGGCGTAGCTGGAGTCGGTGGGGACGGCCAGGATACCGCCCTGCTTGAGCATGGCGGCGGCCTGCTTGAGCAGACGCGGCTGGGGGTTGTCGGGGTGAACCTCAAAGTATTGGGCCATGGTATTTCTTTTGCTTTTGCTTTTGCTTTTACTTTTGTGATCGGGGTGGTCTGCCTCGGGGCAGGGCCATCAGGGGGAGGCCGGCGGCAGGTGCTGGGGGTAAAGAATGCGCCCCTCCAGCGCTTGCCACACAGGCTGGACGCCGCTGGGCAGCGGGGGCAGGGCGCCAAAGTCGGTTCCGGATTCGCCGGGACTGTGAAAATCGCAGCCGCGCGAGGCATAGAGCCCAAAGCTGTTGGCCATGTCCGCATAGGTGGTGTACTCGTGGGCAAAGTGGCTGCCGGTCACCACTTCCACGCCTTGGCCGCCATAGTCCTTGAAGGATGTGAACAGCGCATGCTCCTCACCGCCATTCAAAGGGTAGCGCGCGGGGTGTGCGATGACGGCCATGCCGCCAGCCGCCACAATCCACTGCACCGCATCTTGCAGCTTGGCCCAACGGTGGGGCACAAAGCCGGGCTTGCCCTCCACCAGGTAATGGCGGAAGACCTCGGCCGGATCGCGGCAGACCCGGGTTTCGACCAGAAAGCGCGCAAAGTGGGTGCGCGAGATCAGGTCGGGATTGCCGACATAGCGCAGCGCCCCTTCGTAGGCACCGCCGATGCCCACTTTTTCGAGGCCGGCTGCCATATCGCGGGCGCGCTGCTCGCGGCCACCGCGCGTGCTGGCCAGGCCGGCGCGCAGGCCGGTGTGCTGCCAGTCAAAGCCCAGGCCCACGATGTGCACGGTGGTCTGGCCAAAGCTCACAGAGATTTCAACACCGCTCAGAAAAGCCAGTTGCTGCTGTGCGGCTGCGGCGCTGGCGCGGTCCAGACCGCTGACCTCGTCATGGTCGGTCAGCGCCCAGATCTGCACGCCCCGCTCACGCGCACGCTGCGCCAGCGCTTCCGGGCTCAGGGTGCCGTCGGAAAACGTGGAGTGGCAGTGCAGATCGGCGTTGAGCATGTCTGGCATGAAATTGGCTAAGGTTGTCGGGGCATTGTAGGCCGCGTGTTGGGCTGGATGCGTCAGACCGGACGCAGCCTCAGGTGTATCTCGGGTTTTCTGAGGCCGGCTGTCTCTGAAATGTCAGTATTAACCCTTAAATTGTCGTTGTTTCGCCGATTTGACGAAAATAACAATGCATCTCGACGTTTTGTGTTTTTCACTAGGGTTTTTAACAGGAATACACTGTCGGTTTTTCACGGTCGCGCAGCCCGTTTTCGCTGCGTCTAGAGGATACGTAGATGTTTTCTGTCAAAAAGTGGATGGGTGCAGCCGCCCTGGTCGTGGCGGGTGTGTCGGTGGCGGGTGCAGCGCTGGCCCAAAGCGGTGAGTCGACCATGGACCGCGTCAAGCGCACCAAGGAGCTGCGCGTGGGTGCCGTGGCGGGCGCCATTCCCTATTTCAACAAGGACCTGGTGTCGCAGAAATGGGAAGGCTTTGGCCCTGACTTTGGCGAGAGCCTGGCCAAGAAACTCGGCGTGAACGTGAAGTTTGTCGAGACCACCTGGGGCAATGCCGTGCTGGATCTGCAGGCCAACAAGATCGACCTGATGTTTGCGATGGCGCCTACGCCCCAGCGCATGGAAGTGGTCAACTTCTCCAAGCCTTTGCTCAACAACACCTTCACGGCCGTCTGCAAAAAAGGCCATGCCCCGGTGCAAACCTGGGAGCAGCTGAACACGCCCGATGCCAAGGTGGTGGTCGATATCGGCTCCAACCAGGACCAGTTCGCCACGCGTGCGCTGCCCAAGGCCAGCATTTCGCGTCTGGAAAGCTCGGGCGCGGCCACGATGTCGGTGCAAACCGGCCGCTCGGACTGCCAGGTGCTGGTGGTGCTGCTGTCGCAGCCGCTGATCGCCAAGCGCCCGGATGTGGGTGCCGTGTATGTGCCCACGCCGGTGGAGACGGCCAACACCAACGTGGGCCTGCGCAAAGAGCCCAACAAGGATTTCGAGAACGCCGTCAATGCCTGGTTGGATGAGTCGCGCGCCAAGGGCGAGATCCAGTCCGTGGTGCTCAAGAACATGGAAAAGCTCGCTGGCGTCAAGGCCGAGTCCTTCCCCAAGGAAGTTAAGTTCTGATGGTTTCTCCGCGTGGGCTGAGCCCATGTGAAACACCCCGGCTGCAGCGCCCGCGCTGTGCCCGGGGTGCTTGCGTTAAAGGTTGATTGTTTATGTACGAGTGGGACTTTGCTTTCCTGTGGAAGTACCGCATGCTGCTGGTCGGCGGTGTGGGCTACACCCTGCTGTTTACCGTGATCTGCGTGCTCGGTGGCCTGGCGGTCGGTCTGGTGGCGGGGCTGGGCCGTTTGTCCAGCAACAAGATCATCACAGCGCCGCTGCGCGCCTTTGTCGAGGTGTTCCGCTGCACGCCGGTGCTCGTGCAGCTGGTGTGGTTCTACTACGCGCTGCCGGTGCTCACCGGTATCGAGATGAGCGCGCCCGTAGCGGCCGCTCTGTGTCTGTCACTCTACGGCGGTGCCTTTTATTCGGAAATCATCCGGGGCGGCATCATCTCCACCGACATCGGCCAGACCGAGGCCGGCCAAGCGATTGGCATGACGCGTTTCCAGGTGATGCGCCGCATCATCCTGCCCCAGGCTTTCCGCAAGATGATTCCACCGCTGGTCAACCAGTCGATCCTGCAGCTCAAGAACACCTCCTTGCTGATGGTGCTGGCCGTGCCCGATCTGCTCTACCAAGGCCAGGTGATCGCGCATGACACCTACCGCCCGCTGGAGGTCTACACCTTTATCGCCATCACCTATTTCCTGATTCTTTTCCCAGTGACTTTGTGGGCCAAGCGCCTGGAGCACGGCAGCGCTGCCAAGGAGGCCTGAGATGCAAGACCAACCGCTCATCTGTATTCGTGGCCTGAAAAAATCCTTTGGCAAGCTCGAAGTTCTCAAAGATATCTGCCTGGATGTGAATCGTGGCCAGGTGGTGGCCCTGATCGGGCCTTCGGGCTCGGGCAAGTCCA
Organism: Comamonas sp. BIGb0152; assembly: GCF_024809975.1. Lineage (GTDB taxonomy): Bacteria > Pseudomonadota > Gammaproteobacteria > Burkholderiales > Burkholderiaceae_C > Comamonas. Next base: position 198,591 of record NZ_JANUDY010000001.1, on the reverse strand, counting down.
CCTTGCTGCGCTGTATCAACCTGCTGACCGTTCCCGATGGCGGCGACGTGCGGGTCGATGCGCAGTCGCTGGCCTTCAGCGGCCAGCAAACCCAGCTGCCCAAGGACAAGGTGCTGGCGGGCTTTCGCGCCCGCACCGGCATGGTCTTCCAGCACTTCAACCTGTTCCCGCACATGACCGTGCTGCAGAACGTGATGGAGGGCCCGCTGACGGTGCTGCGCATCAGCAAGGCAGAAGCCCAGGCGCGCGCCACGGCGCTGTTGCAAAAGGTGGGCCTGGCCGAGCGCGCCCAGATGATGCCCGACCAGCTCTCCGGCGGCCAAAAGCAGCGCGTAGCCATCGCCCGCGCGCTGGCCATGCAGCCCAGCGTGATGCTGTTTGACGAGGCTACCTCGGCCCTCGACCCCGAGCTGGTTGGCGAGGTGCTGCAGGTGATCCAGTCGCTGGCCAAGGACGGCATGACCATGATCCTCGTGACCCATGAAATCGCCTTTGCCCGCGAAGTGGCCGACAAGGTGGTCTTCATGCGCGACGGCGTGGTGGTCGAAGAGGGCCCGCCCTCGCAGGTGATCGACAACCCGCAGCACGAGGCCACGCGCAGCTTTTTGGGCCGTATCATCGGCCACGCCGTATAACAAGCAGGGGAACCTATGGATTTTCGACTCGACGATATTGACCGCAAGCTGCTGGCGCTGTTGCAGGCCGATGCGCGCGAATCCACCGCCAAGTTGGCGCGCAAGCTCAACCTGGCGCGCACCACCGTGGTGGCCCGCATTGCGCGGCTGGAGAAAGAGGGCGTCATTGCCGGCTATGGCGTGCGCCTGGGCTCCAAGCTGGAGCAGTCGGCCGTGCGCGCGTACTGCGGCATCAGCGTCATGCCCAAGACCGCCCAGGCGGTGATGCAGGTGCTCGAAAGCATCCCTGAAGTGGAGGAGGTCTCGGCCGTCTCCGGCCAGCACGACTACATGATCTTCTTGCGCTGTGATTCCAACGAAAAGCTCGATACCTTGCTGGACCGCATCGGCTTGATCGAAGGCATCCGCCAGACCTACACCTCGGTGGTGCTGAGCCGCAAGATCGACCGCCGAGGCGCGCTGCCGGCGCTGCCTTTGCTCGACTGACACCTGCCATGCTGCCAACGCCTGCTGTGACGGTGCCTGCTGTGCCTGCTGCAGCCCCTGTACCGTTTCTCGGCATCCTGATGCTGGACACCCAGTTTCCGCGCCCGCCCGGGGACATCGGCAACCCGCAAACCTGGGCAGCGCTGGGCATCCCTGTGCAGATGCACAAGGTGCAAGGCGCATCGCCCGCCAAGATTGTGCGCGAGGCCGATCCCCGCTTTGTGCAGCCTTTTGTCGATGCAGCCCGTGCCTTGCAAGCCGCAGGCGCGGCGCTGATTACCACCAGCTGCGGCTTTTTGGCCGCCTACCAGGATCTGCTGGCGGGCAGCGTCGATGTGCCGGTGGTCAGCTCCAGCCTGCTGCAGTGCGTAACTGTGCCGCGCCCTGGCGTGGTCACCATCGCAGCGGCTAGCCTCACGCCGCGCATTCTGGCGGCGGCGGGCGTGCCCGCCGGCACCCCCGTGCAAGGGGTGGCGCCGGAGAGCGAGTTTGCGATGCGCATCCTGGGCAATGACCCGCATATGGATATCGCCCAGGCCGAGCGCGATGTGGTGGCGGCTGCCGTGGCACTGTGCCAGGCCCATCCGCAGATCGAATCAATGGTGCTGGAGTGCACCAATATGCCCGTCTACCGCGATGCCGTGGCGCAGGCCACGGGCCTGCCGGTGCATGATGTGGTGAGCCTGCTGGCGCAGCGCTGGGCTGCCTTGCCCGCCTGATGCCTGGCACGCCCGGCCATCCGGCCCGGGCGCTGCGGCCTTAACCCTTGAGAAAACGCTCGGCGCGGAACGGGCGCGCATCGACCGGTGCATCGTCCCCGCGCATCAGCGCTGCCAAAATGGCCCCCGTGCCGGGCCCCGTGCTAAAGCCAATGTGCTGGTGGCCAAAGGCCAGCCAGAGGTTGCGCTGGCCCGGCATTGCGCCAATGATGGGGCGGCTGTCCGGCAAGGTGGGCCGGCTGCCCATCCAGGGGGCGGGCTCCAGTGCCTCGCCCAGGTCAATCGCCTCGCGTGCTGCGGCCTCGGCCAAACTCAGCTGCACGGGGTTGGCGGGGGCATCGATATCGGTCAGCTCAACGCCACTGGTCAAGCGCAGGCCTTGCTCCATCGGGCTGAGCACATAGGCGCCGGCCGTGTCGTAGACCGGGCGCGAGATATTGCAGGACGCCGGCGGCGCGAAATGCATGTGGTAGCCGCGTTCATAGGCCATGGGCACCTTCACGCCCAGGGTCGCCATGAACTGGCGGCTCCAGGGGCCCAGGGCCACCACCACGCGGTCGGCCTCCAGGCCATCGTGCGCGCCATCGGCGCGTATGCGCCAGCGGCTGCCTGCCAGCGGCTCCACGGTTTTGATGCGGGCCTGCGCATACTGCCCGCCTTGCTTGCGGAACAGCTCGGCATAGGCCTTGACGACATCGCCGGGGCTGTCCACCGACCAGGTGTCCTTGACCCAGAGCGCGCGCTCAAAAATCGGGTTGAGGGCCGGCTCCAGCTGGCGGATGTGGTCGCGCTCCAGCACCTCGGTGGCCACACCAAAATGGGCCATGCGCTCACGCGCCAGCGCGCCACCGGCAAAGGCGGCGGACTGGCGGTAGAGGAACAGCCAGCCGTTGTCGCGCATGCGGTGGGCCGCACCACTGGCGCGCAGCAGCTGCGCGTGTTCGGTCATCGACAGGCGAATCAGGCTGTCGAGCGCGGTGGTGGTTTCCTCAAACACGCGGGTGCGGGCATGGGCCACAAAGCGGGCGGCCCAGCCCAGGTTCTGCAGCAGGAACTGGGCCTGGTAGCGGAAGCCGGCGCTCTGGTTCTTCAGCAGCACGGGCAGGTTGGACCACAGGCCGGGGTTGTTGAAGGGCATCAGCGAGCTGCGCGCAATCACCCCGGCGTTGCCGTAGGAGGTCTCTTCGCCAGGGGCCAGCCGGTCGAGCAAGGTGACGCGGAAGCCCTTTTTCTGCAGCGCCAACGCGCTGGCAACGCCGACCATGCCGGCACCCAGCACGGCCACGGAAATATTGCTCATGGAGTTTCTTGGTGCATAGCAGACATCCAGAAAATATCTAGGATATGACTGATATTAAATTAACAGTTGAATTGACTGAACCAGCAAGCGCTGGCGGCCCAGCCACGGCTGGGCGCGAAGCGCTTGCCAACCGCTGCGCCGGCCGCCTCTGCAAAAAGGGTTTTTGCAGCGAGGCCTGCGGTGTCTATTCTAGAAAATTGCCGCAGCGAAGGTCTTCGTTATGGCGGCAATTCCCTTAACTTTTCGTAAAGTCTTGCGTCGGCGCAAGCGCAGCGCCTGCGCTCACACGGGCAGCTGTGCGCCTTCGACCAGAAACTGCAGCTTGCGCTGGCCCTGCCATTCATTGATGTCCAGCCGGTAGGCCAGCAGCACCTTGGCCGGCAAGGGCTCGGTGTGGCCAAACCAGATGCCGTCCACCATCTCGCCGTGGTGGCGCAGCTTGAGAGACAGGTGCTTTTCTCCGACCAGGCGCTGGCTCACCACCTCCAGCTCTTCGCTGAAGGTGGGCGGCGCAAAACCCTGGCCCCAGACCTGGCTGTTGAGGGTGTCCACGGTTTCGGCATGGCGAAACTGCACCGGCAGCGGGCCATCGGTTTCCAGCTGGCGGGTGAGGGTGCGCTCATCCAGCCATTCTTGGGCAACCTGTGACAAGGCCTGCTCAAACACCTCAAAATCGTCCAGCGCAATGGTGCAGCCCGCCGCCATCGCATGGCCGCCAAACTTCAGCAGCACGCCGGGGTGGCGCTTGGCCACCAGGTCCAGCGCATCGCGCAGATGAAAGCCGGGGATGGAGCGGCCCGAGCCCTTGAGCTCGTGCTCATGGCCTGGCGCACTGCTGGCGGCAAACACAAAACAGGGGCGGTGCAGCTTGTCCTTGATGCGCGAGGCAACGATGCCCACCACGCCTTCGTGGAAGTCCGGGTCGAACACGCTCACGGCTGGTGGCGGCTCAGTGCCCTCTTCAAACAAGGCCTCGGCCAGCAGCATGGCGTGCTCGCGCATGCCCGTTTCGATGTCGCGGCGCTCGCGGTTGATGGCGTCCAGCTGGCGCGCCAAGGTGTCGGCCAGCAAGGTGTCATCGGTCAGCAGGCACTCGATGCCGATGGTCATATCGGCCAGGCGGCCGGCGGCATTGATGCGTGGGCCCAGCGCAAAGCCAAAGTCGAAGGTGCTGGCCGTGGCGGCACGCCGGCTGGCCGCGGAGAACAGCGCGCCCAGGCCGGGCGGCATATGGCCGGCGCGGATGCGGCGCAGGCCCTGGGCCACCAGGCGGCGGTTGTTGGCATCGAGCTTGACCACATCGGCCACGGTGCCCAGCGCCACAAGGGGCAGCAGGCTGTCCAGTCGCGGCTGGGCCATGTCGGCAAAGGCGCCGCGCTCGCGCAACTCGGCGCGCAAGGCCATCAGCACATAGAACATCACCCCCACGCCAGCCATGGCCTTGCTGGCAAAGCTGCAGCCGGGCTGGTTGGGGTTGACGATGGCGTCCGCCAGCGGCAAAGTCGCGGCGGGCAGGTGGTGGTCGGTCACGATCACCGTCATGCCCAGCGCCTTGGCGCGCGCCACGCCCTCCACGCTGGCAATGCCGTTGTCCACGGTTACCAGCACCTGGGCGCCTTGCTGGTGCACGCGCTCGGCAATCGCTGCCGTCAGGCCATAGCCGTCGACCACGCGGTCAGGCACCAGGTAGCTGACATGGTGCGCGCCCAGCATGCGCAGACCGCGCAGGGCCACGGCGCAGGCGGTGGCGCCGTCGCAGTCGTAATCGGCCACCACACAGATGCGCAGCTGGCGGCCGATGGCATCGGCCAGCAGCAGGGCGGCTTCGCGCGTGCCCAGCAGATCCGCCGGCGGCAGCAACTGCGCCAGGCCGTCGTCAAGCTCGGCCACCGCCTGCACGCCTCTTGCGGCAAACAGGCGGGCGAGCAGCGGGTGCACACCGGCCTGTTCCAGCGTCCATACGGTGCGCGGAGGAATATCTCTTGCCAGAATTTTCATAAAGAACTTAAAAGCGCGGCCGGCTTGGGTTGGCCCAGCCATTGCTTGATTTTGGGTAACCAGCCCAGGGCCAGAGGCTCCAGGGTGATGGCATTTTTTTCGCCGCACAAGGTCAGCTTGGTCAGCTTGGCCGTAGCCAGTGTCTCGTCGATCTGCTGCCACTGCTGCTGCCAGCCGGCCCAGTCGCCCACCAGGGCGCTGTCGCGCAGCGCGGTGTTCAGCTCGGGCATATCCGCAGGGGCCTGGTAAGCGGCGGGCAGGGCGCCTGCGCCATGTATCCAGAACGAATTGATGGGCGCGCGGCCACTGGCTTCGCGCGCATCGCTGAAGGCATGGGTGTAGAGCAGCATCTGCATCTCCGTCTGCAGGCGCTGCAGCACGGCGGCCTGCGCCTTGTTGGGCAGCCAGGGCCGCACATCGCGCAGTGCGATGCGGTCCAGTGCCGCGGTATCGAGCTGGGCAAAGACCTCGCCGCTTGCCAGCCAGCGGTCGGGCCGGTCGTAGACGAGGGTAATGCCGTCTTCGGTGAACCAGGGCGCCATGATGGCCAGCAGGCTGCGGGATTCGTCCTCGCTCATCTGCGCCGCCGCCAGCGCGCTCATGCGCACCTGGTCGGGCGAGATTTGCCAGTGGCAGGGCGAGAGAAAGGCCCAGGCGGCGTCGCCCGGCGCCTGGCCGTTTTGCAGCTGGTGCAGCGCGGCCCAGGGCGTGGCCTGGCGGGGCAGGCCCAGCGCGCTGGCCAGCACCCGTTCATGCGGGGGCGCAAAATCTTCCAGCGTGCCGCTGTCGGTCGTACTCAGGGACCACTGCTTGAGCAGGCGTTGCAGGTTCGGCAGGGCGAGGGTTTGCAAGGCTTGCTGGCAGCCTGGCTCGTCCGTGGCTGCGTAAGAGATGATCAAATGCTGGTTTTCCGACATGGGTCTATTGTCGGCGATGCCACAATGCGGTTTGCGGTGCAGTGGTTTATGGCGCTGTATTAGCTGAGACCTTGCACCAACTATATTTTTAGAACGATTTATGCAGATTCCCTATGAATTGGCGCTGGGCTGGCGCTACACCCGTGCGGGCCGGGCCACCCGGCGCAACGGGTTTATTTCGTTCATCTCGGGCGTGTCCATGCTGGGCATTGCCTTGGGGGTGGCGGCCTTGATCATCGTGCTGTCGGTGATGAACGGTTTTCAAAAAGAGGTGCGCGACCGCATGCTCAGCGTGGTCTCGCATATCGAGATCTTCACGCCCGGTGGCGACGCCTTGCCCGATGTGGCGCGTACCATCGCCGAGGCCAAGGCCAACCCGAATGTGATCGGTGCGGCGCCCTTTGTCTCGGCCCAGGCGCTGGTGGCACGTGGCGAAGACATGCGCGGCGCCTTGCTGCGCGGCATCGATCCGGCGCTGGAGCCCGAGGTCACCGACATGACCACCGGCATCGAGCAAAGCAGTTTGCAGGCGCTCACCCCGGGCAGTTTCAATGTCGTGCTGGGCTCGGAGCTGGCGCGTATTCTGGGCGTCGGCCAGGGCGACCAGGTCACCCTGATCGTGCCCAGCGGCCAGGTCACGCCAGCGGGCACCGTGCCCCGTCTCAAGCAAATGCAAGTGGTGGGCACCTTCAACTCCGGCCACTACGAGTACGACTCCAGCCTGGTGCTGATGCACCATGAGGATGCCGAGCGCCTGTTCCGCCTGGAAGGCCCCACGGGCGTGCGGCTCAAGCTCAAGGACCTGCACCAGGCCCCCGAGGTCACCCAGCAGCTGGCCAACAGCCTGAGCGGCCATTTGCTGATCCGCGACTGGACGCAGCAGAACAAGACCTGGTTTGCCGCCGTTCAAGTCGAAAAACGCATGATGTTCATCATCCTGACCCTGATCGTCGCGGTGGCCGCGTTCAACCTGGTCACCACCTTGGTGATGACGGTGACCGACAAGCGGGCCGATATTGCCATCTTGCGCACCTTGGGCGCCAGCCCGCGCAGCATCATGGGCGTGTTTGTGGTGCAAGGCGCGCTGGTCGGCGTGATCGGCACCCTGGTCGGTCTGGGCCTGGGCCTGCTGATTGCCTGCAATATCGATGTGATCGTGCCCGCGATTGAGCGCGCACTGCACACCAGCTTCCTGCCCAAGGACATCTACCTCATCAGCCAGATGCCCAGCGAGCCCCAGCGCAGCGATATCGTGCCGATTACCGTCATTTCCCTGATCCTGGCCTTTGTGGCCACCCTGTACCCCAGCTGGCGTGCCAGCCGCGTGAACCCGGCGGAGGCACTGCGCTATGAATGATTCGTCCATCGTCCTGGAGGCCTCGGGCCTGACCAAGCGCTTTACCGAAGGCCTGCTCGATGTGGAGGTGCTGCATGGCATCGACCTGACCGTGCGCGCGGGCGAAACCCTGGCCATCGTCGGCGCCTCGGGATCGGGCAAATCCACCTTGCTGCACCTGCTGGGCGGGCTGGATGCGCCCAGCAGTGGCACGGTCAGCCTGCATGGCCAGCGGCTTGACACCTTGAGCGCCACGCGCCAGGGCGAGCTGCGCAACCAGCACCTGGGTTTTATCTACCAGTTTCACCATTTGCTGCCCGAGTTCAGTGCGCTGGACAACGTGGCCATGCCGCTGCGCATCCGCCGCCTGCCCTATGCCGAATGCGCTGAGCGGGCGCGCGAGGTGCTGGCCTCGGTGGGCCTCAAGGACCGGGTGCTGCACCGCCCGGCCGAGCTGTCGGGCGGCGAGCGTCAACGGGTTGCCATTGCGCGCGCGCTGGTCACCCAGCCGGCCTGTGTGCTGGCTGATGAGCCCACCGGCAACCTGGACCGCGCCACCGCCGACACCGTGTTTGCGCTGATGCTGCAGCTGGCACGCGAGCGCGGCACCGCCTTTGTCATGGTCACCCATGATGGCGAGCTGGCCCAGCGCTGCGACCGTGCCGTGCGGATGGTGAACGGCCAGTTCGAGCGCTAAACACGTTGTAAGAACGGCTCTGTTCCCGCATGCCCTTCTGGATTGACACCCACTGCCACTGGGATGCCCCCGAGTTCGATGCCGACCGCGATGCCTTGCGCGCGGCTGCGCAGGCTGCTGGGGTGGTGCACTGCGTGATTCCAGCGGTGGAGCGCAGCAACTGGGCCACCGTGCGCGATCTGGCCCATCGCTGGGGCGACAGCTATGCGCTGGGCATCCACCCGCTCTACACCGGGCGCGCGGCTGAAGACGACATCGGCGCCTTGGCCCGCATGCTCGAAGCCTGCCGCGATGACCCGCGCTTGGTGGCGATTGGCGAGATCGGCCTGGATTTTTTTGTGCCCGGCCTGGATGCCGAGCGCCAGACCTGGTTTTACGAGCAGCAGTTGCAACTGGCGCGCCGCTTTGATCTGCCCGTCATCCTGCATGTGCGCCGCTCGTCTGACCAGCTGCTGCGGGCGCTGCGCCGCTGGCCGGTGCCCGGGGGCATAGCGCACGCCTTCAATGGCAGCTTGCAGCAGGCGCAGCAGTTTATCGAGCGCGGTTTTGCGCTGGGCTTTGGCGGCGCCGTCACCTATGAGCGCGCGCTGCACCTGCGCCGCATGCTGCAGCAGCTGCCGATGGAGGCCATCGTTGTCGAGACCGATGCCCCCGATATTCCGCCGCACTGGCTCTACACCACCGCCGAGCAGCGCGACGCCGGCCAGGCCCAGGGACGCAACCAGCCGGCGGAGATTCCGCGCATCGCGCAGGTGATGCGGGAGCTGCGGGCCGAAGCCCATGCCGATGAAGCCATAGACGCCGCCGACTGGCAGCGCGCCACCAGCGCCAATGCTGCCAGGGTGCTGCCAAAGCTGCAGCCTCTGCTGCCCGGCGCCGATGGGGGATCGCCGCATGCCTGATGCGCTGCTGTGTGGGCTGGCCCCGGTGGTGGGGCCGGGCACCAAGGTCGTGATTCTGGGCAGCTTCCCCGGCGTGCAATCCTTGCAATGGCAGCAGTACTACGCCCATCCACGCAACCACATGTGGCCGCTGCTGGCAGCGCTGTGGCCCGAGCACCCGCAGCCAGCTGCCTATGCCGAGCGCTGCGCCTGGCTGCTGGATCGGGGCCTGGGTTTGTGGGATGTGTATGCCGCCTGTGAGCGCGAAGGCAGCCTGGACACCAGCATCCGCAATGCCCAGCTCAATGATTTTGTGGGGCTCAAACAGCAATGCCCGCTACTGTTGGCAGCGGCGCACAACGGCGGGGAGAGCTTTCGCCACGCGCCCCGGGTGCAGGCCGTGCTGGGCCTGCCCAGCTACCGCCTGCCCTCCAGCAGCCCGGCCAATGCGTCATGGAGCTTTGCGCGCAAGCTCGCCGGTTGGCGCGAGGTGATGCATCACTGTGGCCTGCTCGCCTGAGCGCCTGCGGTGGGCGCGCTGACGCGGGCAGGCGATGGGGAGACGGGGCTGCCACCGACCATGCGCCATGACAGGCGCTGCACCCCAGGCGCCAGCAGCACCACGATCGTGAAGGCAGCCGGCCAGGACAGCAGGTAGGCATGCAGCCAGCGCGAGAGGAAATCTCCGACAAAGCCCAGGTTCAGCCAGGTGACCCAGGCGGTCATCAGGCCCGAGAGCAGCATGGACATCAGGATGGAAGACAAAAGGCGTTGTTTGAGAGCGTTTGACATAAGCGAGCCAGAAAAATCAATGCCGCAGTCTAAAGCGATGCATCGTCTGCCAAGTGCCTCACCGTGGTCTGCAAGCGACACCGCCTATCTATGGCATCCATTTATTTGGAAATAACTATGGTTGGCTTTCAATGCGCGACTGCTGCCTTGTCCCGATCCGCTCCCAGGCTGGCGGGCCAGGGTTATGCCGAGAGCCGTGCGGGACAACGGCCGATAATCCCACCCCATGACGACGAAAAGAAAATCCCCGCAGGCAGCCGAGCCGCTGCCCGAGGTCACCATCTCCGACTACGACGGCACCCGCTACCTGCACCTGGGGACCCCCTGGGTCCAGGGCTCGATGCGCATCAAGAAGCCTTTTGATATCGACCTGGAATATGTGCAGCGCATGATGGCCTGGCTGCTGCTGGTGGACTGGCCCACGGTGCCCGAGCGCCGAGCCATGCAGCTGGGCCTGGGTGCAGCGGCCGCCACCAAGTTCTGCACGCAAAAACTGGGCATGGCGACGACCGCCATCGAGCTCAACCCCCAGGTCATCACCGTCTGCCGCCAGTGGTTCAAGCTGCCGCCCGACAGCGACAAGCTGCAGGTGGTGCTGGGCGATGCGGGCGCCGAAATCCAGAAAACCCCGTACTTGCAAACGGTGGATGCGCTCCAGGTAGACCTGTACGACCACGAGGCCGCCGCCCCGGTGCTCGACAGCCCCGACTTTTACCAGCACTGCCGCCAGCTGCTGACCGAGGACGGCTGCATGACCGTCAACCTGTTTGGCCGCACCAACAGCTTTGCCCGCAGCCTGGCCCATATCCAGGAGGCCTTTGGCACCGAGGCGGTCTGGCGCTTTGCAGCCACCAAGGAGGGCAATACCGTCGTGCTGGCCCAGCGCACGGCCAGCCGGCCTAGCCGCGAGCTGCTCAGCCAGCGCGCCGACCAGGTGCAGCAGCAGACCGGCTTGCCGGCGCTCAAGTGGTTAAAGGTTTTTAAACCTGTGCAGCCCGTATCCGCCTGACTTTACCTAGGGACCCTCTGCAAAACTCCCTGCCGTGGTCTGAACGCGGACTCGGGCGATCCGCTGCGTTATCTTCCTTGTCAATAGCTCGCTATTGACTGCGAAAGACGCCTGGCGTCTCATCCCGATCCGCGTCCATCCCGCTTGGCGAGGGTCTTGCAGAGGATCCCAAGCGCAGCGCTGCCGATCAGGTATAAAGCCAGAAGATAAAAAGACAGAGGGAATAAACCATGGCAGCGCCTGATCAGCCAAACAAACAGAACAAAAGTCGGGGCGATGCCTTGCCCGCCGATACCTCGGGCAAAAGCCGCACTTCAGCAGTGCCCGGTACATCGGGAGCAGGGGCGCCTATCAGGCGCTCCGCTGTTTTTGTGCCCGGCAAGGTGGAAGAGGGGCCTGCGCCTTCCCGCGCCTCTGGCTCTGCCTCCGTACCATCGGTGCCAAGCGGGGCTGGCCCGGCCTCGGTGCCACCGGCGCGCAGCGGCTTGCCCGCGCTGATGCAGCGTCCCCTCGATCTGACCCAAATCATCAACTGGCTGCAGGCCGATGGCTGGATCACGCCCGAGCTGGCCCTGGCCACCATCAACCGCTGCAGCCATGCGTCCAGCAGCCAGCACCCCATCGTGCGCCTGGCCAGTGTGGTGGTGCCCCGCCAGCTGGATGGCAAGGCGCTGGATGTGGAGCTGCTCACCGAGTTTGTCGCCAAGCACTGCGGCCTGCCTTATTACAAGATCGATCCGCTCAAGGTCGATGCCGCCAAGGTGGCCGAGACCATGGGCGCGCCCTATGCGCAGCGCCACGGCATCCTGCCGGTGCAAGTCACCGCCCAGGAGGTGGTGATCGCGGTCAAGGAGCCCTGGATTGACGAATGGGTCAGCGAGGTGGAGCGCCAGGCGCGGCGCAAGGTGCGCCGGGTGCTGGCCAACCCCAAGGACATTGACCGCTACCGCAGCGAATTCTTTGCGCTGGCCAGATCGGTCAAGGCGGCCAGCAAGCTGGGCGGCTCGCTCAGCTCCCTGGGTAACTTTGAACAGCTGGTGGACCTGAGCAATACCAACCAGCAGTTCGATGCCAATGACCAGGGCATCATCCGCCTGGTCGACTGGCTGTGGCAGTTTGCCTTTGCGCAGCGCGCCAGCGATATCCATCTGGAGCCGCGCCGCGACCAGTCGGTGATCCGTTTCCGCATTGATGGCGTGCTGCACAAGGTCTACCAGATGCCGCTGGGCGTGCACAACGCCATCGTCTCGCGGGTCAAGCTGCTGGGCCGCATCGACGTGGTCGAAAAGCGCCGGCCGCAGGATGGCCGTATCAAGACCCGCAACACCTTGGGCGACGAGGTGGAAATGCGCCTGTCCACCTTGCCCACCGCCTTTGGCGAGAAGATGGTGATGCGTATCTTTGACCCGGAAAACACCGTCAAGGACTTGTCGGCACTGGGCTTTACCGCGCACGACGCGCAGCGCTGGGAGCAGCTGGTGGAGCGCCCCCACGGCATCATTTTGGTCACCGGGCCCACCGGCTCGGGCAAGACCACCACGCTTTACTCCACCTTGAAGCGCCTGGCCACCGAGGAGGTCAACGTCTCGACGGTGGAGGACCCGATCGAAATGATCGAGCCGGCCTTCAACCAGACCCAGGTGCAGCCGGCACTCGATTTCAGCTTTGTCGAAGGCCTGCGCGCGCTGATGCGCCAGGACCCGGACATCATCATGGTCGGTGAAATCCGCGATCTGGAAACCGCCGAAATGGCGGTGCAGTCTGCGCTGACCGGCCACTTGGTGTTCTCTACCTTGCACACCAACGATGCCCCCAGTGCCATCAGCCGTTTGATGGAGCTGGGCGTGCCGCCGTACCTGATCAATGCCACCTTGCTGGGCGTGCTGGCCCAGCGCCTGGTGCGTACCCTGTGTCCGCAGTGCAAGCAGCCCGATGAGGCCGCATCCACCGACGCGCTGACCGCCGCCATCCAGCCCTGGAAGATCAAGCGCGATTACCGGCCCTACAAGCCGGTGGGCTGCGAAGAATGCCGCGACACCGGCTTTCGCGGGCGCATGGGCTTGTACGAATTGCTCACCGTGTCCGAAGCCCTCAAGGACCAGGTGCATGCGGCGCCCTCCATGTCGGTGCTGCGCCGCCAGGCCGTCAAGGATGGCATGCACCCCTTGCGCCTGGCCGGCGCCTTGCGCGTGTCCGAAGGCCTCACCACCATCGAAGAGGTGATGGCCAACACGCCGCCCATCGAGATGGGCGACCGCTAAAAAACGGCGGTACCGCCCATCGCCCGCAGCGCATGGAGGCGTTGCGCCGGCAGGGACTTACCCTTGTCACTGCGCCCGCACCGGGGGCGGGCCATCCTGCGCAAACCCGCGCCCCGCTTGGGTTTTGGCCGCTTGGGAGCCTGGCATGCCCTAGGGGTTTTCCTGTGTGCAATCGTAAGTGGAATCCACATGCGTCAGCTGGCCGTCAGCGTTGACAATGCCCTGCATCCCTAAAATTGTTTGGAGACAAAGTTAATGAAGCTCAAAAGCCAAAAAGACTTTTGGGCGGGCATGATGTACATGGCAGTGGGTATTGGGTTCGCCGTTGGCGCCCAGAACTACTCGATCGGTACGGGTGCTCGCATGGGTCCGGGGTATTTCCCGTTGATTCTTGGCGTCTTGCTGACGCTGATCGGTGCTGCGGTGGCCTTCAAGGGCGTCACCGCTGGCCCCGCTGATGGGGACCCTATCGGCAAATGGGCATGGAAGCAGGTGTTCTTCATCTTGCTGGCCAACTTTGCCTTCGGCGTCTTGCTCGTGGGCGTGCCCAGCATCGGCATTCCCGCCATGGGCCTGATTGTTGCGATCTACGCACTGGTCTTCATCGCCAGCCTGGCCAGCCAGGAATTTCATGCCAAGTCGGTCTTCGTGTTGGCCACTGTCCTGGCCATTGGCAGCTACGTCGCATTCGTGTGGGCACTGAACCTTCAGTTCCCCGTGTGGCCTAGCTTTATTACCGGATAAGGGGCCAGGACCATGGAACTTTTTGACAATCTGGCCATCGGCTTCGGTGTTGCCTTCACTTTTCAAAACCTGATTTACTGCTTTGTCGGCTGTCTGTTGGGTACCTTGATTGGCGTGTTGCCGGGCATTGGCCCCGTGGCCACCATCGCCATGCTGCTGCCTGCCACCTATGCACTGCCACCCGTGGCCGCGCTGATCATGCTGGCTGGTATTTACTACGGCGCCCAGTACGGCGGCTCCACCACCGCGATCTTGGTGAACCTGCCAGGAGAATCCTCCTCAGTGGTGACCGTGATTGACGGCTACCAAATGGCCCGCAAGGGGCGCGCGGGTCCGGCACTGGCGGCTGCGGGCATTGGCTCCTTCTTCGCTGGCTGCGTGGGCACCATCATCTTGGCTGCCTTTGCACCTCCGCTGACCGAAGTGGCCTTCATGTTCGGCCCTGCCGAGTACTTCTCGCTGATGACCCTGGGCCTGATTGGCGCGGTGGTGCTGGCTTCGGGCTCGCTGCTCAAGGCCGTTGGCATGATTGTGCTGGGTCTGCTGCTGGGTCTGGTGGGTACCGATGTGAACTCCGGCGTAGCCCGTTACTCCTTCGACATTCCTGAGCTGACCGACGGTATCGACTTCGTCGTGATCGCCATGGGTGTGTTCGGCTACGGCGAAATCATTGCCAACCTGTCCAAGCCCGATGACGAGCGCGAAGTGTTTGCTGCCAAGGTGACCGGCCTGATGCCCACCAAGGAAGACTTCAAGCTGATGTTCCCCGCGATGCTGCGTGGTACGGCGCTGGGTTCGGCCCTGGGTATCTTGCCTGGTGGCGGTGCGATGTTGTCGGCTTTCGCGGCCTACACGATCGAGAAGAAGACCAAGCTCAAGCCTGGTGAAGTTCCTTTCGGCCAAGGCAATATCCGTGGTGTGTGCGCGCCTGAATCGGCCAACAACGCCGGCTCGCAAACCTCGTTCATTCCGCTGCTGACCCTGGGTATTCCACCAAACGCCGTGATGGCACTGATGGTGGGTGCGATGACCATCCACAACATCCAGCCTGGTCCCCAGGTGATGACCAGCAACCCAGAACTGTTCTGGGGCCTGATTGCCTCGATGTGGATCGGTAACCTGATGCTGATCATCTTGAACCTGCCGCTGATCGGCGTCTGGATCAAGCTGCTGACCGTGCCTTACCGCTGGTTGTTCCCATCGATCGTGCTGTTCTGCGCTGTCGGTGTGTATGGCACCAACAACAACAGCTGGGACGTGTGGATGGTTGGTATCTTCGGCTTCGTGGGCTATGTGTTCCACAAGCTGGGCACCGAGCCTGCACCTTTGCTGCTGGGCTTTATCCTGGGCCCGATGATGGAAGAAAACCTGCGCCGTGCGCTGCTGCTGTCGCGCGGTGACTGGTCGGTGTTTGTCACCCGTCCGATCTCTGCCGGTCTGCTGATTGCAGCAGCCATCTTGCTGATCGTGGTCTGCTTGCCAGCCGTGAGCAAGAGGCGCGAAGAGGCCTTTGTCGAAGAAGACTGATCGCCCGCAGCCATGCAGCAAGCTCACAAAGGCACCTTCGGGTGCCTTTTTCCATTTCTGCAAGGCAAGAATGTCGCGGCTTATCGGTGATAATGAGAGTTATTCCCATCTGAGGGGCGAGTGATGGATCGCCGATGGATTGGTTTGCTTTCCACTGGGCGATGCCGATTTGTGCTGGAGCACTACTACCGAGAACTGCTGAACTTCTGCCTGCGCAAGGTCAGAGACCGCGACACCGCGGCTGACCTGGCGCAGGAGAGCTATGCACGCGTGCTCACCATGCAGCGCGCTGGCAAGGTGATCGAGCAGCCGGCGGCCTTGCTCAAGCAGGTGGCCTTGAACGCCAAGATCGACCTGGACCGCCGCGCCCAGCTGCGCCAGCATGACGATATCGATGCGCTGGATGAGGCCCAGCAACCGGCCAGCCCCCAGCGGCTGCAGCCCGAGGCGGCCTATGCCTCGTCGCAAACCGTGCAGGCTTATCTGGCCACTATTGATGCCTTGCCGCCGCGCTGCCGCGAGGCTTTTTGCATGTACCTCTTCGATGAGCTGTCCAACCAAGAGATCGCCGAGCGCATGGGCATCTCGCTCAGCATGGTCAATCAGTACATCAGCCGTGGCAAGATCGCCTGCGCTGCCCGCAAACAGGAGCTGGACCATGGTGATTGATCCAATCCGGCTGGGGGCCGACATGCAGTTTTTCTGCGCCCATGCGTCTATAGCTTTGAGATGAGCCGCTTTTCCACCTTGCCCTCCAACGCATCCGCCCCGCCTTTTGACGAGGCAGCGGAGGCGCGCGCGCTGCAGGCCTTCTTGGGCGCGCAAGATCCCGTCGATGTGCAAGCGGCGCAGTGGCACACCCGGCAGGAACAGGGCCTCAGCGACGCTGAGCAGGCGGAACTGCTGCAGTGGCTGCAGGCCAGCACCCGCCACGCCGAAGCCTTTGGCCGGATCGCTACGGGCGTTGCCAGCTTGCGCGCGCTGCCTGCCAACGCGGTGGCCCAGTGGCGGGCCAGCCAGCAGGCCAGCCAGCCTGCAAGCGCCGCAGCAACCCCCAAGCCTGCACCGGCCATGCCAGCGCCCGCCCGCCCACGGCCATGGTTTCAGCTGCTACTGCCCAGCCCGCGCGCGCTGGCCTTGTGCACAGCGCTGTTGATGGCCCTGGGCCTGGGCTGGCAGCAGTGGATGCAGCCGGTCTACAGCGCACACTATGTGGCCGAGCGCGGCCAGCGCCAAAGCGTGCAGCTGCCCGATGGCTCCACCTTGGATCTGGATGCCGATACCGATGCACAGGTGCGCCTGTACCGCCACCGGCGCGAGGTGCAACTGGCGCATGGCCAGGCCATGTTCAGCGTCGCACCCGATGCCAGCAAACCGTTTGAGGTGCAGGCTGGCCCGGCACGGGTCACCGTAGTGGGCACCCGCTTTTCGGTGCGCTACCGCCAGGATGGCGTCGGTGCCGGCCAGGTGCGGGTCGAGGTGCAAGAGGGGCGCGTGCGTGTGGCCGCCGCGCAGGCACCGCAAACCGCTGTGCTGCTGACTGCTGGCCAAACCACCCAGGTAGCCGCCTATGGCCTGCTGGCCCCCGTAGGCAGCGTGGCCCCCGACAGCGTGGGCCTGTGGCGCAAGGGCTTGCTGCGCTTTGACCACACCCCCCTGGCCCAGGCCTTGCAGGAGATGGAGCGCTACGGCCCCACCGGCCTGGTGCTGCGCGACCCCGCCGTGGCGGCGCTGCCCATTGGCGGCAGCTACGCGACGGCAAGGCCGGCAGAGTTTGCCAACATGCTGACCCTGGTGCTGCCGGTGCGCCTGGTGCCCGGCACCGATGGCCGTGCCGAGATAGCGGCCAGGCATTAGGCCGTCTTTGCACCAGTCCCTGCCCTGGGCTGAACGCGGGCTCGGGCGATCCGCGCCCATCCCATTGGGCGAGGGTGTTGCAGAGCCTAGCTGGAAAAAATAATTCAAATAAATGGCGCGAGTGGGGTGCAGTTCTGTGCCGGCCGTGCGTCATAGAAGGTAATGAGATTCATTTACTTCATTGCCTGACCATGTCCAAAACCCCTCCGTCCTTCCGTTCTCCTTCCCGTTTGACTGCCGCACCGGTCGCCAAGATGGCCCGCTTCCACCCCGCACCCCTGGCCCTGGCTGCTGCACTGGTGCTGGCGATGCCGCTGGCCGCACATGCGCAAGCGGCAGCGCCCGCCAACCAGGCCAGCAGCCTGTCGATTGCGGCGCAGCCGCTGGGCGCTGCGCTGCAGGCACTGTCGGCAGCCACGGGCGTGTCTATCGGCTTTGCACCAGCGCTGGTCGAGGGCAAGACGGCCCCAGCCGTCTCGGGCCTGCTGACCCCGCAGCAAGCGGTTGACCGCCTGCTGGCCGGCAGCGGTCTGATGGCGCTACGCCAGGGCGAGGCCCTGGTGATCAAGGCCACGCCATCGGCTGCCGACACCAGCACCTTGCCGACCGTGACGGTCACCGCGCAAGGCGAGCGCAACGCGACCAGCGAAGGCTCGGGCTCGCTGGCGGCCTCGGCGGTCAGCATCAACAAGGGCGACCAGGCGCTCAAAGACATTCCGCAGTCCATCAGCGTGATCACGCGCAAGCAGCTCGACGAGCAAGGCATCAGCGACCTGCGCGATGCGATGAACGCGGCCACGGGCACGATGGGTGTCAAGGGCGTGGGCCAGGGCATGGTGCTGTCCTCGCGCGGTTTCCAGATCGATGCCTGGCAGTACGACGGCGTGGCGATTCCGCGCAACCACTACTCGCTAGGCAACTGGAGCGCCGAGGGCATGGCGTTCTACGACCGGATTGAGGTGCTGCGCGGTGCCTCAGGCCTGCTGCAAGGCACGGGCAGCCCGGGCGGCGCTGTCAACCTGGTGCGCAAGCGCGGCCAGCGCGAGAAGACCGTCACGGTCACCGCCCGCGCCGGATCCTGGGACCGCTACGGCCTGCAACTCGATGCCGGTGGCCCCCTGAACGACGAGGGCACACTGCGCGGCCGCCTGGTGGTGGACGAGGCGCGTGGCCACTCTTTTGTCGACTATGTGAATGAGCGCACACGCTCGCTCTATGCCGTGCTGGACTATGACATCAGCCCCGACACCACGGTGGGCTTTGGCGTCAGCCAGCTCGACAGCAAGGGCCGCCCCTTCATCATGGGCCTGCCGTTGTACGCGGACGGCAGCATGACCGACCTGCCACGCTCCACTTTCACCGGCTCCGACTGGAATCGCTCGAACGTCAAGCAAACGACGGTCTATGCGGATCTGAACCACCGCATCAACAACGACTGGAAGCTCAAGGTCTCGGCCTTGCACATGAGCGAGCAGAACGCCTCCTTGCACCAGCGCATGACCGGCAAGGTCGAGCCCGGCGGTGGCGGCGTGACCTATGACAACTGGTACACCGATTTCGACCTCAAGAAACTCGCCTTTGATGCCTTCATCAACGGCCGCTTCGATCTGGCGGGATTCCGCAACGATGTGACCGTGGGCGCCAACTATTCCAAGTACCGCTCCAACGATGTCTATGCCCGCACCTTCACAGCCGGCGCCAATATCTTCGACATCGACCACCACCGCCCCGAGCCGACCTTGGACAGCCTGCTGGCCGCCGGTGGCCGGCAGTGGAAGTCTGCCTACGATGTGCGGCAAAAAGGCATCTATGGCAGTTTGCGCACGCGTTTGACCGAGCCGCTCACCGCGATTGTGGGCGCTCGCACCAGCTGGTATGACTCGCTCTACACCAATGCGGTCAATGGCGAGCGCCAGGTCATCACTACCTCCGGGGAGATCACACCTTACGCCGGCCTGGTGTATGCACTCACCCCCGAATGGTCGCTGTACGGCAGCTACACCAGCGTGTTCGAGCCCCAGTCCGAGCGCACCGTGGACGGCAAGGTGCTCGACCCGATCACCGGCAGCAACTACGAGTTGGGCATCAAAGGCGAGCTGATGAATGGCAAGCTCAACACCTCGCTGGCACTGTTCCGCTACGACCACAAGAACCGGGCCGTCAACGACCTGGCATCGGGCTTTGCCTGCGACGGCTGGTACTGCTCCACCTCGGCCGGCAAGGTGCGCAGCCAGGGCGTGGAGGCCGAGGTGAGCGGCGAAGTCGCGCGCGACCTGCAGGCCATGGTGGGCTACACCTTCAACACCAGCAAGTTCCTGAACGACCCGACCAACCAGGGCCAGGTCTTCAGCACCTGGACGCCCAAGCACATGCTGCGCGCCTGGCTGTCTTACCAGCTGCCCGGCGATTGGAACCGCCTGAGCGTGGGCGCCGGCGTCACCGCGCAAAGCCATACCCTGAGCTATGACCGCTCGTTCAAGGTGGCTGGCTCCACCATCACCAGCCTGCGCCTGGCTTACCAAGCTACGCCCGAAGTCAGCGTGGCCCTCAACGTCAACAACCTGTTTGACAAGCGCTACCTGCTGCCCGGCTTTGTCGGCTACACCGGTGGCACCTATGGCGATCCGCGCAATGCCATGCTGACCTTAAAGTACACGCCCAAGCTGTAATCCGAAGCTGAACTGCCAACCGGCAGTGGCAGAACCCGGACTTGTCTAAAAACGGCAGCGTCCGGGTTTTGCGCTGCGCAAACTGCGTTAGGCTGCGCATTGCGATCCGCAAGCCACCCATCCCGATGGTGTGGGCCCTGCATGGCCCCGGGGCCAGCAGCCCGGCCCCGCGCGATGCCCAACCAGAGCCAGCCGCTACCGCCGCTACCGCCGCCCTGCCACCGCGCAGGGCGTCGTTTGGTACCCGCCAGCCACCGTATTCAGTCCAAGAGGAGGAGCCTATGCCTAATAAAACCCACCCATCCACCCTGTTTCGCCCCTTGCTTGCGGCGGCCTTGGCCGTGTCTGCCAGCGTCGGCGCGCTCTCGCCAGCCCATGCCGATTACCTATGGCTGCAGACCGAAAACGGCCAGACCCGCGCGCAGGTGGGCGAGCTGCACAAGACACCCGGCCCGCTGAGCGCGTTGAGCGAGCCCCGCCAGGTGGTGGCCGAAGGCAAGGCCGTGCCGGCATCGGCCGACCCCTATGTGCTGACCCAGGAAGAGGGCGCAGCGGCCGACCAGCGCTTTGCAGCCACCCGTGCCGGCAGCGATGGCGTATTGACCTACTACCAGGCCCGCTTTGGCCGCCAGGAGACCAAGCCCGTCAATGACCTGGAGCTGGTGCCCACCACGCCGCAGGGCAACACCTTTCAGCTGATGTTCAAGGGCCGGCCGGTGGCGGCCAGCCAGGTCAATGTCGATACCAGCGAAGGCTGGCGCCGCGTGCTGGCACCCGCCAAGGATGGCACTGTGAGCTTTACGCCGTCCTTCCCGGGCCTTTATGTGCTGGAGGTAAGCGCCCGGGTCAACAACGGCAGCGTCAAGATCGATGGCAAGCAGTACGACGACGTTCGCCACACCGCCACCTTGAGCTTTGAGGTGCCGCAGTAAAACTGCAGATCCGTGGGCAGGGGCCCTGGCCCCATTCATCGCCCGCCTGCACAAGTATTGGCTTGGCACGACAATTGCGGCTGGTTGACCACCGTCTGGTCATAGCCGTCTTTTGTCTTTCATGAAAAACCTGCCCCTGTTGCAACAGCACGATTTGCGCCGTGCGCTGCACAACGAAGTCCATTCCCGCCCCCCGGAAGCCCTGCCCGACAACACCGCCGTGTTCTGCACGGTGATGTGGGCCGATGCTGCCGAGCGCGCGGCCAGCCGCCAGTGGCTGCACCAGCTGCTGCGCGATCTGCAACTGCCCGTGCCCGATGCCGAGGCCAACCACCTGCGCCTGGACCTGGGCAATGGCCGCCTGCGCTGGGAGCTGCATACCGAGTTTGTCTCCTGGACCTGGATGGTGCCCATCCGCCCCGAAGCGCTGGACGAGGCCGGGCTGCCGTCTGCCAGCGACCTGGTGCCCGCCCAGTGGCTGGCCGGTTTGCCCGGCCGCTGCCTGCTGGCGATGAACGCCTGGGTGCTGCCCGCGTCCCCCGCGCTGGAGAAAAAAGTCGAGCAGCGCTGGCTGTACGAGGACAAGCTCGTCGCCTCCCAGGCCTCCGACCAGAAGGCGCATATCTACACCGATTTCTCCATCCATTCGGATGGCGCATCGCGCCTGTTTGTGCTCAACCAAGGTTTGTCAGCCGCGCGCAATGGCCGCCTGGTGCAGCGCCTGCTGGAGATCGAAACCTACCGCATGGCCGCCTTGCTGGGCCTGCCCGCTGCGCGCGAAACCATGGAAAAGCTCGCCAGCACCGAGTCTGAATTGGCCGATCTGTCTGCTGCCATCCGCAGTGCCGGCGCAGCCAGCGAGCCGCAGTTGCTTGACCAGCTCACGCGCCTGGCCGCCCAGGTCGAGAGCCAGTACGCCGCCCACCATTCGCGCTTTTCGGCCAGCACCGCCTACTTTGCGCTGGTGCAGCAGCGGGTGGGAGATATCCAGGAAACGCGCCTGGGCAGCTACCAGACCATTGGCGACTTCATGGACCGGCGCCTGACCCCCGCGCGCAACACCTGTGTGTCCGCGCACCAGCGGCTCGAAGCGCTGTCTCAGCGCGTATCGCGCCTCAGCAACCTGCTGCAGACGCGGGTCGACATCAGCCAAAAGCAAGGCCGCCAAGCGGTGCTCAAGGCGATGAACGAGCGCCAGGGCCTGCAGCTCAAAATGCAGTCCACGGTCGAAGGCCTGTCGGTCGCCGCCATCACCTACTACATCACCGGCCTCATCAGCTACCTGGCCAAGGGCCTGCAGAAATGGGGTTGGCCACTGTCGCCAGAAACGACGGCGGCGCTGGCCATCCCGGTGATAGGCTTGGGCGTCTGGTGGTCGATACGCCGCATGCACCACCGCTTGTTCCATGGGTCGGCGGATCAGCACTGATTGTTGGAGAGTTATCTTGTCTGTTTCTGTTGCACCGGCTGCGGTGCTCACGCCCAGTGTGCGCCGCGCCGGCATGGTCTGCGCTGTCGTCGGCGCCATTGCCTTCAGCGGCAAGGCCATCATCGTCAAGCTGGCCTACCGCCATGGGGTCGACGCGATCACCTTGATCATGTACCGCATGCTGTTTGCGCTGCCGCTGTTTGTCATCATGGCCTGGTGGGCTGGGCGGGGCAAACCGGCGCTGTCGCTGCGCGACTGGCTGGCCGTGGTGGCCCTGGGCTTTTGCGGCTACTACCTCTCCAGCTACCTGGATTTTGCCGGGCTGAGCTATATCAGCGCGGGGCTGGAGCGGCTGATCCTCTACCTCAACCCCACCTTGGTGCTGGCCTTGGGCTGGCTGCTGTACCGCAAGGTGGCCAGTGGCCGCCAACTGCTGGGCCTGGCCATCAGCTATGCCGGCGTGATGCTGGTGTTTGGCATGGAGCTGTACACCCACGGCGCCGGCCAGCAGGTGGGCCTGGGCGCCACCCTGGTGTTTTTGAGCGCCGTGAGCTACGCCGTCTACCTGGTCTACAGCGCCCAGTACGTCAAACGCCTGGGCGCCCTGCGCCTGGTGGGGCTGGCCACCAGCTTTGCCTGCCTGTTCTGCATTGCGCAATTCTTGCTCACCCGGCCGCTGCAGGCCGCGCAGGTGGATTCGGCCGTCATCTGGCTGTCCGTCCTCAACGCCACCTTGTGCACTGCCGTGCCCGTTCTGCTGGTGATGCTGGCCGTTGAGCGCCTGGGCGCCGCCACGGTGGCGCAGACCGGCATGATCGGCCCGCTGTCCACCATCTTGATGGGCGTGTGGCTGCTGGGCGAGCCGCTGACCCCGGTGATGGTGGCTGGCACTGCGCTGGTGCTGACTGGCATCTACGTATTCACCCACCAAGTCAAAAGGCCATAAAGGGCATGCGCATGCGCGCCAACCTCGGGGCCATTTGTGACTTAGCATCGATACCCACAAGGAGATTTGAATATGGATTTAGGAATTGCCAACAAATGGGCACTGGTCTGTGCAGCCAGCAAGGGCCTGGGCCGTGGTTGCGCGCAAGCGCTGGTCAATGAGGGCGTCAACGTGGTGATCAACGCCCGCGGCGAAGAAGCCCTGAAGGACACCGCCCGCCAGCTCAAGGTGATGGCCGCCATGTGGGCCGCTGCAGCCCCCGGCCGCGTGGCTCCCCAGGTGATTGCCGTTGCCGCTGACATCACCACCGAAGCCGGCCGTGCCGCCGTGCTGGGCGCCGCAGGCGGCCCTGGTCTGCGCTTTGACATTCTGGTGAACAACGCGGGTGGCCCACCGCCCGGTGATTTCCGCGACTGGGACCGCGAAGCCTGGATCAAGGCGCTGGACGCCAATATGCTCAGCCCCATTGCGCTGATCCAGACCTTGATTGATGGCATGGCCGAGCGCGGTTTTGGCCGCATCGTCAACATCACCTCCAGCTCCGTCAAGGCGCCTATCGATATCCTGGGCCTGTCTAACGGCGCGCGCAGTGGTTTGACCGGCTTTGTCGCCGGCGTGGCGCGCAGCCCCATTGCCGGCAAGGGCGTGACCATCAACAACATCCTGCCGGGCAAGTTCGACACCGACCGCATTGCCGCCACCATCTCGGCCACCGCCAGCAAGACCGGCAAGAGCGAAGCCGATATCCGCGAGCTGCAGCAAAAGCAGATTCCTGCCGGCCGCTACGGCACCGCTGACGAGTTTGGCGCCATCTGCGCTTTCCTGTGCAGCCAGCAGGCGGCCTATATCACCGGGCAAAACATCCTGCCCGATGGTGGCTCCTACGCCGGTACGTTCTAAACGTCGCAAGCCACCAAGCAAAACCGCCCGAGCCGATGCCCGGGCGGTTTTTTTATGCGCGTACCTTAACGGTGGCGATCAGGCTTGGTCGTCGTCAAAGAAGTCAAAGCCATCGTCACCGTTGTCATAGTCCGCAACGTCTTGGCTGTTGCTACTGCTGTTGTTGTCCGCATCCGGCATCCAACGGTTGGCAGATGGGTCCACATGGTCGCGGCCGGCCTGCTGGGCGAGCTGGTCGAGGCCGCTGTTGTCGCTGCTGGCCGCAGCGGTGTCGGTGCTGCTGGCTGCCTTGCTGGTGTCGGATGCCGCCGGTGCGGGGGTGCTGGCTGCCTGGGCCGGGTTGCTCCAAAGGTGGCTCAGGCCATTGAACAGCAGCATGCCGCCCGCCACGCCAGCGACCGAGGCTGCGGCCTGGCCCAAAAAGCCGCCCGCTGCCGACCCAGCACTGAGCTGCGCAGGCATGGAGGCAGGCACGGGGGCGGGCGCGGCCGGTGCCGCGCCAAACCAGCGGCCGCTGCTGGCCGGGGCTGGCGTATCGCCATAGCCTACGGAGGCAGCATTGTTCTGCGGATAGCTCGGCGCATAGCCTGCTGGGCTGCGGCTGGCCAGATTGGCATCCGGGCTACGGCCAAAATGCGTGTCCAGCCCGGCACCTAAAAAGCTGGTACCGCTGCTGCCCGCCGGTTTGGCAGCAGCTGCCCGGGCCTCGGCCAGTTGTGCCTGCAACTGTGCCTGCCGCTGCTGGGCCTGTTGCAGCGCCTGCTCCAGCAGCAGGCTGCGCTGGGTCAGCCAGTACAGCGCATCCGGGCTTTGCTGGGCCTGCTGGCGGATGCAGGCTTCGGCCTGGCTTTCCTTGGGCTGGCCATCGAGCTGGCGCAGTTGCTGGAAGAGGTTCTCGATCAGGGCTTGTTCTTGCGCATTCATCTCGGCGTCCTTGCGGTGGTGGTGTCACCGCATATGGGTGGCACTGTGCGCCTGCGCAAGGGCGCTAGTGTGAAGGGCGCGTTCTATCGGTAGCAGGTTGTAAACGGCCCGGTCGCCGTGCCTCAGGCCCGGCGCGACGAGATCACGATGCCGGCAATCACCAGCACAAAGGCCGCGCCATGGTAGAGCTGGGGCGGCTCGCCCAAAAAGGCAGCCGACAGCACGGCGGCAAACAGCGGCGTCAGGTTGCTGAAAAAGCCCGCCACCGTAGGGCCCACGCGCTGCACCCCCATGCCCCAGCAACGGTAGGCCAGAATGGCCGGGCCAATGACGATATAGGCAATCGCCCAGAGCAGGCTGCTATTGATCTGCAGCTGGCTGGCACCCAGCGCCCATTCGGCGCCGGCAAACAGGCCTGACCACAGCAGGCCAAAGGCCAGCTGGGCCATCAACAGCAGCGCCCACTGGCTTTTGATGCCGGCGGGATCTGGGGTGCGCACCAGCAGCCAGGTGTAGAGTGACCAGCAGGCGGTGGACAGCAGCATGAACAAATCGCCCGTCACCAGCCGCAGCTGGCGCAGCTGCTGCCAGTCACCATGGCTCAGCACCACCAGCACGCCGCTGATCGAAAACAGCGCGCCCAGCATTTGCGGCCGGGTGATGCGGGTCTGGAAGAACAGCATGCCAAAGGCCATCATCCACAGCGGCATGCTGGATGCGACCAGGGTGACATTGATGGGCCCAGACGTTTTGAGCGCCAGGTACTGGAAGGCGTTGTAGCAGCCAATACCCAGCAGGCCGATGGTGGCCCAGCGCTGCCACTGCGGCCACAGCGGGCTGGCGCGGCGCAGCAAGGGGTAGGCCAGCGGCAGCAGAATGGCAAAGGCCAGCAGCCAGCGCACAAAGTTCAGCAGCATGGGCGAGACCAGCTCATGCACCAGCCGGCCCACGACGGCATTGCCCGCCCACATCAGCGGGGCGGCGGTCAGCAGCGCCATGGTCGACGGTGTCAGTTTTTGTTGCATGGCCAGACTGTACATCCCCGTGACAGCGGGCTTGGTGAAAGCGTGGCAGCATGGTGACTGGTGGTAGCAAGAATCCCTATTCAGGAGAATTTCCATGTCTTTGGCAGTACAGATTGCGCGCAATGGCGGCCCCGAGGAGATGACGCTGGTCGATGTGGAGGTCGGCGCCCCTGGCCCCGGCGAGGTACGCATACGCCACCATGCGATCGGGCTCAATTTCATCGATGTCTACCAGCGCACGGGCCTGTACACCTTGCCGCTGCCGCTGAACCTGGGCATGGAAGGCGCCGGTGTCGTCGAGGCCGTGGGCGACGGCGTGCAGCACCTGCAGGCGGGCGACCGGGTGGCCTACGCCAGCAATCCGCCCGGCAGCTACAGCGAAGTGCGGGTGATGCCTGCCACCTATGTCTGCCAGCTGCCAGACAGCATTGATTTTGAAACCGGCGCGGCGATGATGCTCAAGGGCCTGACCGCCCAGTACCTGCTGCGCCAGGCCAAGCCGGCCGAAGGCCTGCATGCCGGCGACTTTGTGCTCTTCCACGCCGCGGCCGGCGGGGTAGGGCTGATCGCCTGCCAATGGGCCAAGGCCCTGGGCCTGCGCCTGATCGCCACAGCGGGCTCGGACGAGAAATGCCAGCTGGCCCTGGCCAATGGCGCTGAGGTAGCGATCAACTACCGCAGGGAAAACTTTGCCGAGCGGGTCAAGGACATCACCGCCGGCAAAGGCGTCAAAGTCGTCTACGACTCGGTCGGCAAGGACACCTGGGATGGCTCGCTGCAGTGCCTGCGCGCCTTTGGCCTGATGGTCTCGTTCGGCAATGCCTCCGGGCCGGTGCCGCCTTTTGCGCCGGCCATTTTGGCGGCCAAGAGCCTGTATGTGACACGCCAGGGCCTCTTTACCCACCTGCGGTCGCGCGAAGCCTGCCAGTCCATGGCCAACGACCTGTTTGCCGTCGTGGCCTCGGGCCAGGTCAAGATCCATATCGCGCAGCGTTTTGCACTGTCCGAGGTGCAGGCCGCGCACCGCGCGCTGGAGGCGCGCCAAACCACGGGCAGCAGCATCCTGCTGCCTTGACACTGGCGTAGCCGATGCGGGCATCGGGTTTTGGGTGGGCACCGCCTGCCCCCAGGCGCAGATGGACTAACATCCATCTGCTTTTATTTTGATAGTGCACCATGACCCGTGTTTCTCCCCCGCTGTTCGCGCCCGAGCCGCCCACCTGGCTGGCTGCTGCGCGCAGGGCCATGCAGTCGCCGCCGCGCAAGGCAAGGCTGCCGCTCTGGGTCAACGGCCAGGCGGTCGGCTCCTTGGTCGAGCATTTTTTGATCGACACCGGCATCGCCGGGCGCCTCGGCGGTGATGCGCTGCTGTCCAAGCGCGAGCGCTCGGGCACCGCAGTCTGGCTGCTCGAATCCCCCACGCAAGACGCCACTGCGCTGATGGGCCGCCTGGCCCATGCCTTGCGCGATGCGGGCCGCAGCGGCCCCTGGCGCAATGAGCAGCTGGCCGTACAGGCGGTGGATGGCAGCCGCATCGGCACCGTGGAACGCGGGGCAGTGCGCGTGTTGGGCATTGCCACCTTGGCGGTGCACCTGGTGGGCATCGCACCCGATGGGCGCCTGTGGGTGCAGCAGCGCGCGGCCAACAAGGCCAATTACCCGCTGCACTGGGATACCTTGATGGGCGGCATGGTCTCGGCCCAAGACAGTCTGGATGAAGCGCTGGCCCGCGAAACCTGGGAAGAGGCCGGTCTGCAGATCGCCGATTTGCAGGGCCTGCGCCATGGCGGTGTGCTGCGCTTTCGCCAGCCCGACAGCGACGGCGGCGACGACCTGGGCTATATGTACGAGGACATCCACTGGTATGCCGCCACCGTGCCCGACGGCACCGAGCCCCGCAACCAGGATGGCGAGGTGGCGCAGTTTGCGCTGTGGCAGGCCGATGAGGTCCAGCAGCAGCTGGCGCAGGCACGATTCACGCCCGAGGCCGCCTTGGTCTGGGCCGGTTTTGCAGATTGGATGACATGACAGAGACAGCGAACAAGCAGGGCGCCCGGGTCCAAGCGCCCAAGCAGGTGGTGGTGGTGGGAGCCGGTGTGGTGGGGGTGGCCACGGCCTTGGCCCTGCAAAGCTATGGCGTGTCCGTCACCCTGATCGACCGGGGCGAGCCCGGCATGGAATGCAGCTACGGCAACTCCGGCGCGATCAGCCCCGGCTCGGTGGCGCCGCTGGCCTTGCCCGGCATCTTGAAGACCGTGCCCGGCATGCTGATGGACCAGGACGGACCGCTGTCGATTGGCTGGAAGCACCTGCCCAAGGCGGCATCCTGGCTGGTGGCCTTTGCGCAGTCGGCCGAGCCCAAGCGCGTGGCCGCTGCGGCCGAGCGGCTCAACGACTTGTACCAGGGCGCCGTCGATGCGCATGCTGCGCTGGCGCAGAGCCTGGGCGTGTCCGATCTGTTTATGCGGCGCGGCCATCTGCACCTCTACCCCGATGCCGATTACGCGCAAAAGGATGCCACCGGCTGGCAGCTGCGCGCCAAGTACGGCTACCAGGTTGAGGAGCTGGACCGTGCCGGCATCGAGGCGCTGGAGCCCCAAGCGCCCCAGGGCTATGCCCATGGCCGCTACCTGGCCGACCACGGCACCATCCTGAACCCGCTGCGCTATGTGCAGACCATGCTGCATGCCTTTGTGCAGCGCGGCGGCAAGCTGATTCGCGCCGAGGTCAAGGCCATCCGCCCCGATGACAAAGGCTGGGCCGTGCGCAGCGGCGATGCCGCGCTGGATGCGCAGCGCTGGCCGCATATCGTCGTGGCCGCTGGCGCCTGGGCGCCCGCGCTGCTCAAGCCGCTGGGCATGCTGCTGCCGATCGAATCACAGCGCGGCTACCACGCGCAGTTTGCCGGTGCCCAGCACCTGGTGGAGCGCACCGTGGTGCTGGCCGACAAAAAGGTGTTTATCGCGCCGATGGAAGGCGGGCTGCGGGTAGGCGGCACGGTCGAGATTGCCGGCTTAAAAGCACCGCCCAACCCGCGCCGCGCCGCTGGTATCGAGCGCATTGCGCGCGAGGCCTTCCCGGCGCTGGCAGGCCTGGAGGCCCAGCACTGGATGGGTCACCGCCCCTGTCTGCCGGGCTCCGTGCCGGTGGTGGGCCATATCGATGCCATCCAGGGCCTGTGGCTGGCCGTGGGCCATGGCCATTTGGGCCTGACCGGCTCGCTGCCGACGGCCCAGCGCATAGCGACCGGGATGTGCGGGCCGCAGGCATTGCCGTTTTGGCAGTTGCGCACGGCCGGTTAAGGCCTTGCGCAAGGGCTGATCGTTTACGCGCTCAGCCCATCAGCTGCGCCAGCCTGCGCACCGCCGCCGGAATGGGCGCAATGATGGGCAAGTGCAGGCGCTCCGCCAGCGCAATGGCTGCCTGGCCCAGCGGGCCGCCGCCAATGATGACGGCCTGCGCGCCATCCTCGTCCACACAGCGCCGCACGGCCTGCGCCAGTGCAGCTTCCAGCGCCTGGGCATCACTGCTCAAGGCGCGCGGGTCGCCTTCGGTCAGGCGGATGCCGGTGTAGAGGTGTGCCAAACCCACGGCGGCCACCCGCCCGGCAATCGGCTCCACCAAATCCGGCGTCACAGTGGCCACGCCAAAGCGCCGCCCGCCGCTGGCCGCCTCCAGCATCGAGGCCTCGGCAATGCCCACCACGGGCACGGTGCTCAATGCCCGCAGCCGTTCCAGCCCCGGGTCGCCAAAGGCGCTGATGATGATGCCAGCGCAGTCGCTGGGCGCCTCGCGCCAGCAGTCTTCGACCTCCAACGCGGCCTGGGCCAACTCGGTGGCGTTGACGATCATTGACGGGCCCTTGTCGGCGGTGCGGGCCAGGATCTGCCAATGTGCAGGTGCACTGCTCTGGGCAATCTCGGCCATCATCATGGTGGTGGTTTCAGACGTGTTGGGGTTGATCAGCAGTATTTTGGGCATGCAGCAAAACTAGGATTGGGGCGTGGCAGGGGTTGTGCCAGCCAGTGGTTCGGCATCGGGGGATTGGCCATAGGTCTCGGGCACGCACTGCACGCTGATGATGAAGACCAGGTACATCGCAGCGGCCAGGCCAAACACGCCGCCCAGGCCAAAGCCGTCAAACAGGCGCCCGGCGACCAGCGGCATCAGCGCGCCAGCAGCGGTGCCGGTGGCGAGGATGAAGGCGGTGCCAAAGGCACGCACCCGGGTGGGATACAGCTCGGGCGCATAAATCCAGATAGTGGTGTTGAGCAGCAGCACAAAGAACTGGAAGGTGGCACCCGCAATCAGCAGCACCACAATGCTCTTGGCCGCAAAGCCAATCGTCAGCGCCGCCAGGCAGGCGCAGATGGCGCCAGCGGTCAGTACCCGTTTGCGTGGAAAGTGAAAGCCCAGGGCAGAAGCCGCAATCGCACCCAGCAGGCTGCCGCTTTGCATCACCATCGTGAACAGCAGGCTCTTGGACATGCTGTAGCCCAGGCCCACCAAAATGGTTGGCATCAAGGTCAGCACCGAAATCTGCGCGCCATAGGTCATCCAGATGGTGATGCACAGCGGCACCGTGCGGCGCCCCAGTGCGCCCCGGAAAATCTCTGTCACCCGCACCTTGATCTTGGCCGCCGTGGTGCTGCTGCCGTCATCGCTGATATAGGGATGGGTGGCTTGCGCAGCGCCGGCCAGCTTGCCCGAGGCCAGGCGCGTCAGCACTGCATTGGTCTCGGCAATACGGCCTTGCGACAGCAAAAAGCGCGGTGTCTCGGGGATGTAGCGGCGGTAGAACGCGGCCAGCAACGCCGGCACCATCAGGCAGACAAACAGCCAGCGCCAGCCGTTGTCGCCAGGGAAGATCCAGAACACCAAGAGCCCAAAAGCCGGTGCCAGAAAATTGCCCAGCCCGCCCGCGCCCACATTCACCAGGCCCACTGCCGTGCCCCGGAACTTGGACGAGCAGAACTCGGACAGCATGGTGACCGCAATCGCAATCTCTCCCCCCAGGCCAAAGCCCACCACCGCGCGGCCCAGCGCCATCACCGCCAGGTTGGGCGCCATCGCGCAGATCCCCGCACCAATGGTGAACAGCAGCAGGTCCACCGTCAGCATCACGCGGCGGCCATAGCGGTCGGCGATAAAGCCGGAAACGATGCGGCCAATTGCCGCGCAGGCAAAAGTCACCGAGTTGAGCATGCCGATGTCTGACGCCGTCAGCCCCCACTGCTCCTTGAGCATGGGGCCGATGATGCCGACCGCGTTCTGCTCGAAGCTGTCAAACAGGCAGCCAATCAGGATCAAGAAGATGATCGTGTGGTGCGAGCGGGTCACCCCTATCTTGTCCAAGGCCTGGTCGAGTTCGGCCACCTTGGGAGAGTCGGGTGCAGAGGAAAGTGCAGGTCCACCAGCCATTGAAAGCTCCTTGAGAAGAGTCGTGCTTGCTCGAATCGGATCGCTGCGCCAGTGTTGGGCAGTTTAGCGACGTTTGGTATAGGTATTTCACTAATATGGTGCATATGAAATTAAAATTTCATGCACCAGGCAAGCTTAAGCAAGCAACGTGCCATCTATCTCGGCATCGGGGACCAGGGTGGTGGGGGTTGTTTTCTCAAAGCGAGGGTGCAGCAGCTGCTGCACCGGCGGCGTACGGAGCCACAAAGAGAGAGGCTGCGATCAATAAGGTAAAGGCTGAGGGCGTCAGGGCACAAACACCCCAACCGTCAGCGTTGCAGCGACCGGTCTACAACGTGGCATTATTCAAGCGACTAGGGTGGCTATTGATGCTCAAACGCCAATGCCCGCTGGAATTTTTGGATCAATGCGAGGCGGCGCTGGCAGCTTGGGTTGCTCCACACGCCTTGCCCAAGGCCAGCCTTTGGGCCATGCTGGGCGCGGCCGATGCGCTGTTGCATGCAGCGATGGCAGGCGACATCACGCAGCACCAAGCCCAGGATGCGCTGCAGGGCATGGTGCTGGCGCAGCGCGGCAGCTGCAAGCTTTGACTCGCTGTCAATCCGCTTGGTCAGTGGGTGCTGCAGCTGCAGTCGCCGCTGCAGCCTACCATCCGCGCCACAGGCACCTTATTCCAGCCCGATGCTCTGCACAATCGCGCCCTCTTCGGCGAAGGCCTTCTTCGCAAAGGCGTTGTAATCCTGGGCATTGCGGTACTCCAGCCGCACTCCATAGTTTGCGGCCGCCTGCTGAAAAGCGGGGTCGTCCATGGCAGACTTCACGGCGGCTTCGAGCTTGCGCACAATCTCGGGCGGCAGGCCCCTGGGCCCGGCAATGCCCAGCGGTGATGGCGTCACTACGTCATAGCCCTGCTCACGGAAGGTCGGCACATTGGCGAAGGCTGGTGGGCGCGTTTCTGACGCAATGGCCAGCGCACGCAGCTTGCCTGACTGCATATGCGGTAGCACCGTATTGCCAAACACCCCCGTCTTGGTGTGGCCCGCAATCAAGGCATTCACCGCCTCGGCATCGCCCTTGTACGGCACATGGGTGAACTGCACGCCCGCCTTCTTCTCCAGCAAGGCCATCAGCACATGGTTGGCCGAAAACTTGCCGGGCGTGCCGTAATCGACCGAGCCGGGCTGCTTTTTGGACTGCTCGACAATGTCCTTGACCGATTTGAACGGCGAATCCTGCGCCACGGCCAGCAGAAAGTCGTACGACATATAGGCCGCCACATAGGTCAGGTCGGCAATCGGATCGTAGGCCACCTTCTGGATATGCGGCTGCCGAAAGATAGCCACCGGGCTCAAAGTCAGCCGGTAGCCATCGGGCTTGGCATTCTTCATGTCCATCACCCCCATCGACGCCCCGGCACCCGGTTTGTTCTCGATGATGATGGACTGGCCCAACTGCTTGCCCATCGACAGGGCCAGCGCCCGCGCCACCACATCGCTCACACCACCCGCCCCATAGGGCACGATCAGCACGACAGGCCGGTTGGGGTAATCAGCCTGTGCCACGGCGGGCGCGGCAAAACCAGCAGCGCCCACAACGGCAATGCTGACTGCGATAGCGGCAAAAGTACGGCGTTGCATGGTTGTCTCCTTGCACGAAAGCTTGTTTGCCCTGCAGTCTAGCGACGCCACCCCTCCGTACCCCCAACACGGGTGACAGCGCTGGCGCACTGGCGCTCCAACGCAAGGGAAAACATCAGGATGCGGGCCTTGGGGCGCAGGTTGGTCGTTTTGAGGCCAGTAGGTTCAGCAACAGACCAGCAAACCTTGCAACATCCTTCAATCTACCGCAATGGCCAAAGGGAGAACCCGCATTTGCGAGGGGTCCTAAATCTTGGGACATCGATGCGCTGATGCTGCCGGAATTGCTGGCACAGATTGCTGCCGACGAGCGCATTGACAGCGTCTGCCCGGATGGCGCCTACGACACGCGAGGCTGCCTGGACACCATCGCCGAACGGCAAGCGATGGCGGTGATCCCGCCGCGCAAGGACGCCAGACATTGGAAGAAGTCGAGTGCGGGCTCGGCGCACCGCAACGAGGCCATTCGCGCGTGCAAGCGCTTGGGTCGCAGCATCTAGAAGATGTGGAGCGGCTACCGCCGGCGCAGCCTTGTGGAGACGAAGATGAACTGCTTCAAGCGGCTGGGCGAACGGGTGACCGCGCGTACGTTCGAGCGCCAAGTGGTGGAGCTGCATGTCCGAGTGGCCTTGCTCAATCGCTTCAGCCAGATCGGCCGTCCTCAAACCGTGCCGGTGGCTGCCGTGGCATAGATCCGTCTGGGGTTGGGGTCATGCCATCTGCTATTCGATTTTTGCAACAAAGTCGAGCCGGCCCTGTGACGGCTTTCAGGTTAGCAGCCGACGCTGACCGTCAGGGCACTCCAAGTGACTGCTAGATGTCCGCTATCGCAGTAAATGAATAGGCGCTACCGACCCGAAGCAGTCTTCCGGCTTTGCACAAAACTGACTTTGGCATCTACTGAAAGCTGGTCGCCAGCCGAGGATTTCGGGGCAAGCTCAGTCTATAGACCACCACATTTCCAATGCGGAGTAGCGGTTGTCGAAATTGCGGGCCATGTAGATATTGCCGGTCATTTCGGTCCGCCCATCTTCAAAAGCCCACAAAAACTCATCGACCTGAAGGTCATCCTTCAGTGCCCGCACCGGCTTGCGGTTCTCGGCGCGAGTCCTTGATTCGAAAATGAGCTTGGTTCGCAGCCTCGACAAAGGTCCAAAGGATGCCACCCTCAGAGTATTGGTCTTTCGACTTTGCGCAAAGCTCATCGAGCAGTTTTAGGGTGTGTGTAGATAGCATTAAAGGAACGAGCAAGAGTTTGCTCCTGGCCGACTTGAGGCATCGTACCAGCAGCTTCAATCGGCTGCACATGCCTGTTGCTGGTCGACCCTGAGCAGACTTTGAGCTATTGACAGCTATCTCCTATACTGATCCCAAATAGAGGGAGATAAAGTGAAAAATACCAATCACATCCAAACGCTACGCACAGCCCTTGCTGCCTTGGCAATAGCACTTACATGCACTGTAAGTTGGGCTGCACGCGATTTCACACCTCAATCCGGGACCTGGGTGGTCAGCAATGAACTGGATGGCAAACCGGGCCGTGGCTTGGCGATTGATGTGCAGGGCAACACTTTCTTTATGCAGGTGTTTGGCTATGAAAAGAACGGTGATGCGACGTTTTATACCGCTACGGGCCAGATGGACGGCAACAGTGCGACTGCACCGTTAATGCGCTACAAAAATGGTCGCAGCCTTGGTGGTGCCATGCAAGATGCGGTGGAAGACAAATCCGCAGGCCAGGTAACACTTCATTTCACCAACGGTGTGAAAGGAACGATCCAGTTTCCAGGCGAGCAGGCGGTGGCAATAGAGCGCTTTCTAGTTGTAAACAACGAGCCCAGCGTGACCAATCCGCGCGTGCAGATGGGTGTCCGTACATTGCGTTTGTTTGGCTTGGATTCACAAGGTGATCCAAGCTGGACCGTACCTGCGAGGCTGTGGCTAAGTGACGTTGGTACTACTTATCTCGATTGGTACGTTCCAATGCCGACCACCGGCATGCTCGTCCCCATACGCCAATTTCAATGCAATGTAGTTGCTGACAAGGTTCGCCTTCATTGCACACCGAACACGAATGACGCTCCGGCCAAGCTTCAATCTGAACTTCCTTCCGTGGAGAGCCTGGAGTTGCAATTTGCAGGATTCGATATCCATGGCGTGCTGCGCACTGCTGGGGAAAATCCTCAGACAGTGACGGTAATGGGTTTTGATGAGGGAGCCACCTTGAATGAACCCACTTATCGGGAAGGAATTACCACCTTTCACCCGCAGCAACAGCAAAACTACTCGACTGCATGGTTTGGCTCCGGTGGTACATGCATTACTGGAGCATGCAGTGCAACAGTCACATCCAACACATTGATGCCCATGAATGGCACTTGGATTGTGGAAGACGAGCTTACCGGTAAACCTGGTCGTGGTATTGCACTTGATATTCAGGGCAATACCGTCATCCTGCAACTGTTCAACTACCGAGCTGATGGCCAACCCACCTTCCATATGGGGAGTGCTAGCTACCAGAGTAAAGGCATGGGCAGCCGCACGACCGTGGCGACCATTCCTCTGCGCCAATACCGTGGAGGCCGCAGCCTGGGTGGCGCTGCACAGTCTGCCCAATTGGAGGGAGATGCGGGAGTTGCGGTTTTGGAGTTCAGCGCTCCACGCTCAAACAGCGAACCGAACTTACATCTCTGGTGGACGCAAGGTCAGTTGCAGCTGCCTGGCGAGGCCCCTGTCAAGATCCGCCGTTTGCAAATTGATTCGCCTGAAAATTTTGTGGAGCGCATGCGGGGCGATTGGTATGTTGGCCGCACCCATAGAATTGCGCGCTTTGACAACGTCCAAGGAGACGGCATTGCCACTGCCGATGGAAAAATCTACTGCGTGCCTAACAAGCAATCCGAATTTTCGAACATGAGCTGCGGCGAACCTAATGGCGTCATGTGGAACTGGCACCAGTTCATGCACATGCCGGACATGGGGCGCGGCCAGCCATTCCTGCGCGTGCGTGATCGTTTTGGCAACTCCGTGGGGCTTGGGCCACTCGATTAATGTTCCACTCTTGGTCTCGATGGGTCGCAAGATAAATGATCATCGCTGGAAATTCAGCTTGTGGCCGAGTGCCGTCATCTCAATGTCGAATGCACATCGGGCACTCCTAGATCCACGTCGGCCAGCGGCCGCACAAGCCAATCGCAAGAACGCCCTACGGGTAGGGCAGCAGGGCTCTACTGCGTCGGTACAGCCCCGCAGACATCAAAACTCCTGGTGCTGCTCATGCTGCTGCTCAATGGCAGCCAGGCGCTTGCGCCCCGGCGCGCCGGCCGCTTCCAGCACCATGGTAGCCAGCAGGTCGCAGACTGCCATCACGGCCACATGGTTGTCTAGCAGGCCTGGGCCATGGCAATCGCACTGGATGGACCAGGTGGCGGCGGCATAGTGGGGGGAGGCCTGGTCGCTGACCAGCAGCACAGCGGCGCCGGCCTTGCTGGCGCTGGCCAGCAGGGCGGCCATCTGGCGGGTTTGGCGGCGCATGCCAAACAGGATGACGCAGTCGTTCTTGCCCAGCTGGGCGGTGTATTCGGCCAAGGTCTCGCCGGGGCCGGGCAAGGTGGTGACCTGGGGCACCACTTGGATGATCTGCCAGCGCAGGTACTGCGCAAAGGCGTGGCTGCTGCGGCTGCCAAAGATAAGCACCTGGCGGGCGGCGATGATGGCCTGCACGATCTCGCTCAGCTGCGGCTCGCTGAGCTGGTCCAGGGTGTTCGTCAGGTTGGCCAGGGACCGCTCGCGGTGCGTGGCCAGCATCTGTCCGCGCTGAAAAGCCTCGGCCGCCGACTGGAACAGCGGCGAGCCGCTTTGCTTGTCCTCGCGCACCTGGCGGCGGGCTTCTTCGTAGTTCTCATAGCCCAGGCGGCGGATAAAGCGGCTTACCGTCGAGGGCGACACCTTTGCCAGCTGGGCCAGTTCATTGCCGGCGTAGCTGGCCAGCTCGCCGGGGAACTCCAGCACAAAGTCGGCCAGTTGCCGCTCGGTCGCGGGCAGTGCCTGCAGGTGCTGGCGCACCCGCTGCAAAAAGGATTCGGTCGCTTGTGGTCGCATCGCATGGCGGCGGGCACGGGGCCTGCGGCTAAAGGGGGATGAGGGGATTCTAGGGCAGGCCATCCACCCCATCGACCCATCCACCATGGCGGTGCTTAGTGCGCCTTGGTCAGGTAGGGCTGCAGCCAGCCCAGTCCATCGCTGGTGGCATGGGGCGCTGCGCCGCGTGCTGGCTTGTATTCGCAGCCAATCCAGCCGTCATAGCCCAGGCTGTCGAGCAGCGCAAACAGATAAGGATAGTTCAGCTCGCCCACATCGGGCTCATGGCGCTCGGGCACGCCGGCGATCTGGATATGGCCGACCTGGCCGGTGGGCAGGTACTGGCGGATCTTCATCGCCAGGTCGCCTTCGACGATCTGGCAGTGGTAGAGGTCCATCTGTACCTGCACATTGGCGGCGCCAATCTCGGTGACCAGCGCATGGGCCTGGTCCTGGCGGCTTAAGAAAAAGCCGGGCATATCGCGGCCATTGATGGGTTCGAGCAGAATGCGCGCGCCCTGCGCCGCCGCTTGCTCGGCCGCATGGCGGATATTGGCGATGTAGGTGGCGCGCACGGTAGCCGCATCCACGCCCGCAGGCACCAGCCCCGCCATCACATGCAGGCGCGGGCATTGCAGTGCCTTGGCGTAGCGCAGCGCCTGCGCAATGCCGTCGCGGAACTCGGCCTCACGCCCGGGAATGCAGGCAATCCCCCGCTCGCCACTGTCCCAGTCGCCCGGCGGCGCATTGAACAGCACCTGCTGCAGGCCCTGCTGCTGCAGCAAGGCCGCCAGTTGCTCAGGCGCGTAGGCGTAGGGGAAGAGGTATTCCACGGCAGTGAAACCATCGCGGGCGGCGGCGGCAAAGCGGTCCAGAAAGTCCAGGTCGTTGTAGAGCATGGACAGGTTGGCGGCAAAACGGGGCATGGGGTGCTTTCCAAATAGGGGATGCGGCCTGCCAGCAAGTCATCAGCGCGGCAGGCAGCGCTAGGGTTTTACCAGTGGGCGCCAAAGCTCTGACGCAGCTCGTCAATCTGGGCGTCGCTCAGCGGCGCGGGCGGCTGTGCGCGGCACTGGTTCCAGAGCAGGGCGGTTTCCTCCAGCTCTTCCAGCGCGGCCATCGCCGCAGCCGGGCTTTCGTGCCAGACATTGGGGCCCAGGCGCGCCAGCATCACCGCGCGGATCGGCCGGCCAGCGGCCGCGTACTGCGCAATCGCCTCGGCCACGGCCTGCGCCGCATCGGGCGAGCCGGGGCGGTGGTAAGGGATATGGGGCACGCGGCCGACCTTCATCACAAAGTAGGGCGTCAGCGCCGGCAGCAACTCGGCCGCTGGCTCCACCCCCGGCACGGCAGTGGCTTGCAGCGAGCAGGCCACCAGCTGGCGGCTGTGGGTGTGGATCACGCAGCCGGCGGGGGTGGGCGTGTTGGCGCTGGCCGCGTAAATGCGCTGGTGCAGCACGATGGTCTTGCTGGCGCGGTCACCGCTCAGCTGCTGGCCTTGCAGATCGAGCTTGGCCAGGCGCTCGGGCAGCAACTGGCCCAGGCTGGCATCCGTCGGCGTGATCAGGTAGCCATCGGCCAGGCGCACGCTGATATTGCCGGCGCTGGCATGCACATAGCCGCGTGCGAACAGCGATGCTCCTATCCGGCATATCTCGGCGCGGGCGCTGGGTTCGTCCATAAAGACCATGGTGTTCAGCCTTGCAGGCAGGTAAATGCCTTGGTGAAGAAATCGGTGCTGCCAAAGTTGCCCGATTTGAGCGCGATGTGCAAGCCCTCCGGCGCTGCAGCGCTGGCCGCATGGCACCAGGGCACCCCCGGGTCAATCTGGCCACCAATGCGCATCTGTGCAATGCCCAGCGCCTGCACACAGGCACCCGATGTTTCGCCACCGGCGACGATCAGCTGCCGCACGCCCAGCTCCACCAGGCCGCGCGCAATGGCGGCCAGGGTTTGCTCGACCATGGCACCGGCCTGCTCCACGCCCAACTGGGCCTGGATGGCGCGCACGTCGTCGGGCTCGGCGGTGGAGTAGACGAGCACCGGGCCACTGGCCAGATGGGGGCGCGCCCAGTCCAGCGCCTCGCGCACCACATCGTCACCGGCGGCCATGCGCAGTGGCTGCAGCGCCAACGCCGGGCGGCCACTGGCAATAAAGTGCGCCACCTGGGCATTGGTCGCTACCGAGCAACTGCCCGACACCACCGCTTGCAGGCCGTAGGCCGCCGGCAAGGCAGCGGCCTGGTTGCTGGGCTGCAGGCCAAAATTGGCCGGCAACGCAATCGCCACGCCCGAGCCTGCCGTTACCAGTGGCAGATCTGCCAAGGCCGGGCCCATGCGCAGCAGGTCGTCATTCGATACCGCATCAACAATCGCAATGCCCACGCCATCTGCTTTCAGCGCCGCGATGCGGCTTTGTATGGCCGTCGCGCCCTGGGCCACCACGCTGTGGTCGATCAAGCCCACCTTGCGCCGGGTTTGCGACTGCAGCACGCGCACCAGGTTGGGGTCGGTCATGGGAGTCAGCGGGTGGTTTTGCATGCCGCTTTCGCTCAGCAGCACATCACCGGCAAACAGATAGCCCTTGAAGACGGTGCGCTTGTTGTCGGGGAACGCAGGCGTCGCAATGCTGAAATCGCTGCCCAGCGCATCCATCAAGGCCTCCGTCACCGGACCGATATTGCCGGCGGGCGTGCTGTCAAAGGTGGAGCAGTATTTGAAATAGATCTGCTGCGCGTCCTGGCTTTTCAGCCAGCGCAGGGCATCGAGCGACTGGGCGACGGCCTGGTCGGCGGGGATGGTGCGTGACTTGAGGGCGACTACCACAGCATCCACTTCGGTACCCAGCGGGCCGCTGGGCACGCCAATGGTCTGCACCACGCGCATGCCGGCGCGCACCAGGTTGTTGGCCAGGTCGGTGGCGCCGGTAAAGTCGTCAGCAATGCAGCCCAGCTTCAATGCGGCGCCGCTCATCGCTGGCCTCCGTCGTTGGCGGCTTGGGGGAGGGTGATGCCGGGGAAGATCTTGATCACCGCGCTGTCGTCTTCCTTGGCGTAGCCGGCAGTCGATGCCTGCATGAACATCTGGTGCGCAGTGGCTGCCAGCGGCAGCGGAAACTTGCTGGCGCGCGCGGTATCCAGCACCAGGCCCAGGTCCTTCACAAAAATATCGACGGCCGACAGCGGCGTGTAATCACCCGCCAGCACGTGGGCCATGCGGTTTTCAAACATCCAGCTGTTGCCGGCGCTGTGGGTGATGACCTCGTAGATCGCCGCAGCGTCCACCCCTTCGCGCAGGCCCAGGGCCATGGCCTCAGCCGCTGCGGCAATATGGACCCCTGCCAGCAGCTGGTTGATGATCTTGACCTTGCTGCCCGCGCCCGCCTTGTCGCCCAGGCGGTAGACCTTGCCGGCCATCGCATCGAGCACATCGCCCGCGGCCGCATACGCCGCGGGCGTGGCCGAGGTCATCATCGTCATCTGGCCGGCCGCTGCCTTGGCCGCGCCACCGGAGATCGGGCCATCGACATACAGCACGCCGCTTTGGGCCAGGCGCGCCTCCAGCGCGATGGACCAGTTCGGGTCCACGGTGGAGCACATCACAAAGGTGCTGCCGGGGCGCATGGCGGCCGCGGCGCCATGCTCGCCAAACAGCACGGCCTCGGTCTGCGCGGCGTTGACGACGACGGACACCACCACATCCACTTGCGCCGCCAGCTCGGCCGGGTGGGCGCAGGCCACGCCACCGGCGCTGGCAAAGTCGGCCGCCGCCCCCGGGCGCACATCGCAGACATGGACCTGGTAGCCCCGGTTGCGCAAGGTTTGGGCAATGCCCAGGCCCATGGCGCCCAGGCCGATGACGCCAACCTTGGCGTGCTGTGCTTGTGTAGTCATTGGAGAAGCTCCCGTGAATCAGAAATAGAGAATGCCCGGCCTGGCGCCGGGGCACAAGAATGCAAGTGACAAATAGGCAAGCGATGAATCAGGCGATAAATCAGGCGGCGGATCAGGCCACCAGCGCCCAGACCAGGCAGGTCAGCGCAAAGCCGGCTACGCCCAGCACGGTGGTCAGCACCGTCCAGCTGCGCAGGCCATCGGCCACGCTCAGGCCCAGGTAGCGGGTCACAATCCAAAAGCCCGAGTCATTGACATGCGACAGCCCCAGGCCGCCAAAGCCGATAGCCACTGTCAGCACAGCGACCTGCACAGCGCTGTAGCCACCGCTCTGGATGCTTTCAGCCAGCAGGCCGCAGGTGGTGAGAATGGCCACCGTGGCCGAGCCCTGCGCCGCGCGCAAGGCCAAAGAGATGACAAAGCCCAGCAGAATCAAAGGCAGGCCCGTGCCCGACAGCGCCTGCGACAGCGCGGTGCCAATGCCGCTAACAGTCAGCACCTTCGCAAAAACGCCGCCCGCGCCTGTTACCAAGATCACCGTGGCTGCTGCAGGCAAGGCCGATTCCATCACCTCGTTGCTGCGCTTGCGCGTCCAGCCCAGGGGGCGCACCAGCAGCACAAAGGCCAGACCAATCGCCACCATCAGCGCAAACACCGGTGCGCCGGTAAAGGCCAGAAAATCGCGCAGCGCATCGCCCTTGGGCAGCATGGTTGCCGCCGTGGTGCCCAGCATGATGAGCGCCAGCGGGGCCAGGATCAGGGTCAGCACGGCGCCCACACCGGGCAGCTTGGCGGCAGGGACATCGGCCGCATCGCCGCTGCCAAAGTTGCGGAACTGGGCTTCGGCTTCCGGCTGCATCGCGTAGTGGCGGCGGTTCAAATAGCCGCCCACCCACTGGGCCACAAAGGCCAGCGGAATACAGATGCCCAGCCCAATCAGCGTGATCCAGCCCACATCGGCCGACAGCACCGCTGCGCCGCCCACAATGCCCGGGTGCGGTGGCACCACCACATGGGTGGCCAGCATGATGCCGGCCACCGGCAGCCCGTACTTGATGGGGCTGACGCCAGCGGCCTTGCAAAAGCCATAGATGATGGGGATCAGGATGATGAAGCCCACATCAAAGAACACGGGGATCGACAGCACCAATGCCGCCGCCGTCAACGCTGCCGGCACCCGCTTGGGGCCCAGCAGCTGGCTAAAGCGCTGCGCCAGGGTATTGGCGCCGCCCGACACCTCGATCATCCGGCCCAGCATCGCCCCCAGCGCCACCAGGATCGCCACCGATCCCAAGGTACCGCCCATGCCGGCTATCAAGGTGGGAATGATCTCAGCGAGCGGTATGCCGGTTGCCAGTGCCACCAACAGGCTCACCAGCATCAGCGCCACAAAGGCATGGATTTCGAATCGGATGATCAGCAGCAACAGCGCAGCAATGCTGGCGCCTGCAATGCTCAAAAGGGCAATGGTCGTCATGTGTCAGGACTTGTCTCGTTGACTTATTAGAAGGACCTTCCAGGCATTGCACCTCGAAGGACTGGTATGGTTATCATACAAATTTTGCCGGATCATAGCATTGGGCAGAACCGGGTTTGCACCGTACTTTCCCGCGATGGCGCAGGGTTTTTTGCGAGCGATTGCCAAGCGGATGCGCGTCGGCTATATGCATAAAAAGGCGCCGCAGTTTGCACTGCAGCGCCTTGTGAGGGACGTCTATCCCGGCGGAGCCAAAGCCCTAGCCTTGGCGATCTACCGAGCCATCAAGCCAAGGTACGCAACTTAGGTTCGCGTTCCCAGAAGCGGCTCTTCGCGCCCTTGATAAACCCGGCCACATCCTTGGGGTCAAACACGCCTTCATCGGGCTTCACACCGGCGGCATCCAGGATCAGATGCGTGGCCTTGCAAGCGGCAATCGCCTTCAGGTGGCCAAAGGCATCGCGGAACCAGTCTTGCGCCGCGCTGTCCTTGCTCAGCATCTCGCCCGATGCCATCGGGATGACGGAAGCCACAGCATCAAACTGCGCCGATGGCGCGCCGGCCAGCTGCGCATCGGCGGCGATGTGCTTGCCGTTGCTCAAGGTCGCGCCACCAATCTTGGGTGCGATGATCTTGACCATGGCCTTCTCCGCCAGGATGGCCTTTTGCAGCGCGGCCACATTCTCGGCGTTCGAGCCATCGTCCACCAGGATCGCTACGCAGCGGCCTTCCAGGGTCGGCTTCATGCGGTCGATGATGCGCAGCGCGGGGCTGGGTGGCAGGTCTTGCACGGGCACCGCCGGCTTGGCTGGTTTGGGCAGCGCAGCCAGGCCCAGGCCCTTGGCCACGCGCTTGCCCAGGTCGCTGTCAATCACCAGCAGATGGGCCACCATGGCTTCGCGCACATGGGGCGTTTGCACCTTGGACAGCTCAAACACCAGGGCTGTGGCCATATGGGCCTGCTCTATCTCGCTCTGGCTGGTGTAGAACATGCGCGCCTGGCTGTAGTGGTCGGCAAAGCTTTCCGGGCGGATGCGGCTCTTGGCATCGGCCTCCGAAGGCTGCGCAAACGAGCGGAAGCCCTGGGCACGTGACTCGCGCGGCGAGTTCGGGTCCAGGCTCGAAGGCTCATAGGCGACCCGGCCCTTGGGCACCTCGGTCTGCATATGGCCATCGCGCTGGGTGTGCGCAAACGGGCACTTGGGCGCATTCACGGGGATCTGCGTAAAGTTGGGGCCGCCCAGGCGCGACAGCTGTGTGTCCAGGTAGGAGAACAAGCGGCCTTGCAGCAAAGGGTCGTTGGAGAAATCAATGCCGGGCGGCACATTGGCGGGGCAAAAAGCCACCTGCTCGGTTTCGGCAAAAAAATTGTCTGGCCAGCGGTCCAGGGTAAAGCTGCCAATCTTGGTCAGCGGAATGACTTCTTCGGGAATGATCTTGGTCGGGTCCAGGTGGTCATAGGGCAGGGCATCGGCTTCTTCCTGCGTGAACAGCTGCACAAACAAATCCCAGGCGGGGGCATGGCCGGCATCAATCGCCTCAAACAGGTCACGGCGGTGGAAGTCGTTGTCGGCCGCTTGCAGCTTGGCCGCTTCGTCCCATACCGTTGACTGGATGCCCAGCTGGGGCCGCCAGTGGAACTTCACAAAGGTGCTTTCACCCTTGTCGTTGACCAGGCGAAAACTGTGTACGCCAAAGCCTTCGATGGTGCGCAGGCTGCGCGGGATCGTGCGGTCACTCATCGCCCACATGATCATGTGCATCGATTCGGGCATCAGCGAGATGAAATCCCAGAACGTGTCATGCGCGGTAGCCGCTTGCGGAAAGCCCCGGTCGGGCTCCATCTTCACGGCATGCACCAAGTCGGGGAACTTCATCGCATCCTGGATAAAGAACACCGGAATGTTGTTGCCCACCAGGTCCCAGTTGCCTTCGTCGGTGTAGAGCTTGATCGCAAAACCGCGCACATCGCGGGGCGTATCGACCGAGCCGGCGCCGCCCGCCACGGTGGAGATGCGCGCAAAGATCGGCACCTTCTTGCCGACTTCAGTCAGCACCTTGGCCGTCGTGTATTTCTTCAGCGACTGGCTCAGCTCAAAGTAGCCATGTGCTGCCGTGCCGCGTGCATGCACGATGCGCTCTGGAATGCGCTCGTGGTCAAAGTGGGTGATCTTCTCGCGCAGCACAAAGTCTTCGAGCAGGGTGGGGCCCCGGTTGAAGGCACGCAGCGAGTTCTGGTTGTCGGATACCGGAATGCCTTGCTGCGTGGTCATTACGGGGTGGCCGTCACCGGCCTGCTCATGCAGCTCGCCCCCAGCGCCTTGGGTGGGTGCGGTGGACGAGGTCGTTTTGCGGGTGGTCATCGTGGATCTCCAGGTTATGTTGGCAGTGCGTTTCTGCCG
Organism: Comamonas sp. BIGb0152; assembly: GCF_024809975.1. GTDB lineage: Bacteria > Pseudomonadota > Gammaproteobacteria > Burkholderiales > Burkholderiaceae_C > Comamonas. The sequence continues at coordinate 153,697 of NZ_JANUDY010000001.1, read as the reverse complement.
GTGGGCTCAAGCCTTCAAGGATGACCGCTGTGCGGCAAAAGGCTTGTAGGCATTTGGAGGGCTTGGCTGTATGCGGACGCTGAGGTGCGCGCCTGCTTCCCGTGCCAGCAAGGCGCAAAAAAGGCCGCTGGTGGGCGGCCTGGGTGCTGTGGTGGTGCTGCGCTTAATGGAAGAACAGCGCAATCAAAATAATGATCGGGATCGGCACGCCAATCAGCCAAAGCAGGATGGATCGCATGGTGTTTCCTTTCTAGGCTTGCCCGCAGGCAAAAGGGTTAAATCAGGTCAGGCGTAGGGTGGTTTAAGCGTCGCGCTGGCGGCCGCCGAAGGTGGCAGACAGGCTGCCCACAAAGGCACCAATCAGCAGGACCACAAACATCCACAGCAGCGAGTAAGCGGTGGCCTTGCGGGCCTGCTCTGCCGCTTGCTTGGCCTTCACTTCGGCATCCTGGGCGGCTTGCTTGGCTTTATCGATCTGTTGCTTGACCTGGTCGTAGGTGGCTTGCACCTTCTTCTCGGACTCTTCCTGGCTCATATCGCTGCGCTGTGCCACCAAGCGGCCCAGGTACTGGCGGTCATCGTCCGACAGCGAACCGGCTTGCAGCGAGTGCACAAACACGGTGCTCATCTCGCTGGCATCATCGGCGGCGGAGCGGGCCTTTTGGGCGACGTTTTGCGCGCTGTCCTTGATGTCCTGCTTTTGCTGCTCGGTGGGGCCACCTTGGCGCAGCAGGCTGTTGATCCAGTAGTTCAGGTCCGAGCCCGATTCATTGGCCTTGCCCGCGGTCACGCCGGCGGCGCCGCTCAGCGCGGCAGAGGCCGCACCACCGATGACACCGGTGGCACCACTGGCCGCACCGCCCACGACTTGCGCAGCACCGCTGACCACGGCACCTGCCGCCTTGGCCGTGCCGGTGATCGCAGCACCCGCCAGCGAACCGGCCACCGCCACCATCAGCATGGTGGCCAATGCCCAGGCCAAAAAGCCATGCGCCGTATCGCGGAAGTACACCTCATCGGTGTGCACGCCTTGCCACTTGGTGCGCAGGCGGCCCGCAATATAGCCACCCACGCCAGCCGAGGCCAGCTGCGTGAACACCAGCCAAGCGACTGCCCCCCAGCCAATGGTGTCGCCATCGGCCCCCCGGCCGGACCAGACCGACACCGATGACAGGCCCAGCCCGATGCCGAGCATGAACAGCAGCAGCGACAGCACCGCTGCTGCCAGCGCCCCCGCAAAAATGGCGGCCCAAGATACCGCGCTTTCACTGTGCCCCGCGATAGCGCGTGGTACGGCGCCAGCGACGATTCTGTCGTCCTCTACGTATGTGGTGGTAACCATTGCTATTCCTTGTTAGATAAGGCTTTCATTCTGCTTTTTGGCCTTGAAATTCTTGTAGGCGAAATGCCGTGCTGACCGTGCGAAGTTGGCGGTTTACTGCATCAGCCGATCTGCGCAGAGGTGCGCCTAGCTTGGTTTTTGGGCGTCGGAGGAGCAGACGTGTACAACCGGATGCCAAGAACATAGCCGTCAATACACCGCCACCGGCGCCTCGCCGTCATCGGCAAACACCCAGGCATGCAGCGGCTGCACAGCCATGGGCCCCGAGCCGGTGAACTCTGAGAAAGCCGGCAGATTCAGGTAAGGCGCAGAGTAGGCCAAGCAAGGCAGGCGTTTGCGCATCTGCGGTACGCGCATGGCAGGGTGGACGTGGCCATGGATATTGAGCGAGAAATGCCGCACACCGGCACCCAGCGGTTCGTGGCTGAGCAGCACCTGGTGGCGGGGCAAATGGGTCTGCACATCATCGAGCAGCAAGTCCTCCGTCTGCAGGTAGCGGTCATGGTTGCCACGGGTCAATAGAAAGCGGGTCTTGAGGTTGGCGCAGCGCAGGTTCTGCCAGAGCTGGAAGGTGTCTTCGCCAATAAAGCGGCCATGCACAAAATCGCCCAAAATCACCAGCTCCTGCGGCTGCCACTTTTGCAAAATCTGGTGCAGGCGCAGCAGGTCTTGGCGTTGCACCTCCAGCGGCACGGCCACGCCCCGGCGCCTAAAGATATCGCTCTTGCCCAGGTGCAAATCCGCAATGATCAGCATGCTCTCCTGGGGCCAGAACAGCCCCCGCTCGGCCAGTACCAAAAACTCCATGCCGGCAATGCTGGCGGCGACATGGTCTTGCGGTGATGGTGACAGTTGAATCGGAGAGAAGAGCTGGGCGGAATGCGTACCTGCCATCAAGAAGAATCCTCTGGTTGTCGGGGGCGGCGCACGCGGCTGGCCGCTCCCTGTTTGCGTGCGTCCGGGTGTGGCGCCGCCTTTGGGTGGGTGGTTTCGCCAGGGCTCTGGCGCTCCTGTTGGGTGGCCATGCGGCGCACCTTGTCTTGCCAGGTCTCATTGCTGAGCTGGCCACGAAAGCTCTCTGCCCACAGCCCGAACGAAAACGGCGTGTGTTTGGGCGGAAAGCGCAATGCGATCTGACGACCCGCAATGCTGGCCAGCAGCCTTTGCATGGTCGGCAGGTGCAGCTCCTGGTCCAGCGCCTCCTGGCGGGCCTGGCGCAGCAGCAGGTGCTCGGGGTCGTACTTGCTCAGCACATCAAACAGCAGGCTGGCAGACACCTGCAATTGCCGGTCACTGGCGCGGCTTTTTTTGCCCGGCACCTTGGATTGCACCAGGCCTGCAATCTGCGCAATCTCTTTAAAGCGCTTGCGCGCCAGCTCGCCAAAGTTGACGGCTGAGCGCAGATCGGTATCCAAACCATCGAGCTTAAAAATCTCCGCCCAGTCCACGGCGCTGGCATCCACCGGCAAGGTGGGCTGGATCATCAGTCCGATCTCATTGCAAGCCCAGGCAAAGGTATTGGCCTGCAGATGCGCCAGGCGCGTGGCAATCAGCACCGCCAGCCCCTCATGCGCCACCCTGCTGGCAAAGGGGTAGACAAACAGCGGCGCGGCCTTGGCCGTTTGGGTGGCTTGGGTGTTGCCGACCTGCTCAATCAGCAGCTGGTCGGCCCCCGGCACCAGCGATCGCTGGCTTTGCAGCTGCAGCAGCGGCTGCAGCCATTGCAGCTCGCGGGCATGCGGTGCGTCATCGGCAGCAGGGCTGGTGGCGGCCCGGCTTAGCAACTGCTGCATGCGCTCACCCAGGGATGAGGACATCGGCATCAACGATCCGGCCCAGGCAGGGGTCAGCAGGCCCACTTCGGCACTGCGGCGCACCCAGGCGGTATTGTTCTCCAGCCGCACCAGCACCAGGCTGCGGCCGGCAAAGTTAAACACATCGCCAGCGCTCAGCCGCGCAATAAACGCCTCTTCTACCGAACCCAGCCGCGCGCCGCGCAGGTACTGCACGTTCACGGCCCCATGCGCGGTGATCGTGCCAATCGACATGCGGTGCATGCGCACCACGCCGGTGTTGGCCGGCTGGCACAGGCCATCTTCGCAGTGCAGGCGCTCGTACTGCGGGTATTGCACGAGCGAATCGCTGCCATGCTGCAAAAACGCCAGCACCGCCTGCCACTGCGCATCGCTCAAATCACGAAAGGCTGCTGTGCGCCTTACCTCCGCCAACAGCTCCGGCGGCCTAAAGCCCCCCGCCAGCGCCGCGCTCATCGCATGCTGGCTCAGCACATCAAAGCACAGGCGCAGGGGCTCGCGCCGCTCATACACCTGCGCCTCGGCCAGCTCGCGCACAGCGGCAAACTCGGCCAGGTCCATCGCCTGGGTGGCAACGGCCTCCACATGCACGGCAGCGCCGGGCCGGTGCTTGGCGCGGCCAGCGCGCTGCACCATGCGGGCCACAGAGCGTGCACCGCCAATCTGAATCACGCGCTCGACGGCGGGGAAGTCCACGCCCAAATCCAGGCTGCTGGTCGCCACCACGCAGCGCAGGGTGCCTGCGCGCAAGCGCTGCTCCACCGACTGCCGCACCCCCTGGTCCAGCGAGCCATGGTGGATGGCCAAGGTGTCCGCATCCTCGGACCAAATGCTGGCCAGCGCCGTGTGCCACAGCTCGGCCTGCGCACGGGTGTTGGTAAACACAATCGTGCTGGGCGCGCTGAAGACCAGCTTGGCCACCTCGCCCAAATTGGCCAGGCCCAAATGCCCCGCCCAGGGCATGCGTGTGCCCAGCGGCGGCGTAATGCTGTGCAGATGAAAAGGCTTGGGCCGCATGTCCTGGATCAGCGCTGGCGCTTGCACCTGCCAGGCGCTCAGCAGCACATCGCTGGCCTCTGCCAGGTTGCCAATCGTCGCCGATAGGCCCCAGACCTGCGCGCCCGGTGCGAGCGCCTGGATGCGCGCCAGGTTCAGCTGCAGCAATACCCCGCGTTTGCTGGGCAAGAGCTCATGCCACTCATCCACCACGATGCAGCGCAGCTGGCTGAACTGCTCGCGGCTGCGCTCATGGCTCAGCAGCAGCGCCAGGGATTCTGGCGTTATCACCACCAGTTGTGCTTTGCCGGTATCGGTCAGGCGTTTGTCACGTGCTGTGGCGTCGCCGGTTCGCATCGCCACTTGCCAATGGGGCAGTACGGCCGCGACCGGGCCGGTAATGCGCTCGCGGGTATCGCTGGCCAGCGCGCGCAATGGCGTTACCCACAGCATGCGTGGCCCATGGCTGGCGCGGCCCTCAGGAGTCTCGGCCTCGGCCATCGCCTGCATCAAAGGCCCGCCCAGCGCTGCCAAGGTTTTGCCCCGGCCGGTGGGGGCTGATATCAAACCACTGTGCCCATCGGCATAGGCGCGCCAAGCCTGCTGCTGGAAGACCGCCGCGCCTATTTCCTGCTCCTTCAACCAGTCGCGCCAGCGCTTGCCGGCACGCTGCATCGCGCGGTCGCTGGGGGCCATGGGGTTGTCGAGCTCAGCCATCGGCCAGCTCCAACAATGCGCTCAGTTGGTCCGCATCTTGCGCGGTCTTGTCCTCGCGCCAGCGCAAGATGCGCGGAAAGCGCACCGCCACGCCTGATTTGTGGCGGGTCGAGCGGTTCACGCCTTCAAACGCAATCTCAAACACGAGGCTGGGCGTGACCGAGCGCACTGGCCCAAAACGCTCCACCGTGTGGCTGCGAATCCATTTGTCCAGCCGCAATATCTCCACATCGGTAAGGCCCGAGTAGGCCTTGGCGACAGGCACCAGCGCATCGCCGCTCCACACGGCAAAGGTGTAATCGGTGTGCAAGGTGCTGCGGCGGCCGCTGCCGCTTTGCGCATAGATCAGCACCGCATCAATGCTGAACGGGTCCACCTTCCACTTCCACCAGTCGCCCCGGCGCCGGCCTTCCTTGTAGGGGGAGGCCAGCGCCTTGAGCATCAGCCCTTCGGCGTTGCGTTCCGCAGCGGTGTTGCGCAAAGGGGCCAGTGCCTCCCAGTCATCAAACGGCAGCTGGGGCGACAGGCCCAGCGCGGGCAGTTGGGCCTGGTTAATCACCTCTTCCAGCCTGGCGCGGCGCTGCTCCAGCGGCTGGGCGCGCAGGTCTTCGCCTTCAAATTCCAGCAGGTCGTAAAACAGAATGCGTGCGGGCACCGTCTGCATCAGTTTTGCAGAAGGCTTGCGCTTTTGAATGCGGCTTTGCAGCGCGACAAAGCCCAGCGGCTTGTTCTGTTCATAGTCCCAGGCGAGCAATTCGCCATCGAGCACCATGTCGCGCGGCAACAGTGCGGCGGCGGCTTCCAGCTCCGGAAAGCGGCCATCCAGCCGTTCCTCGCCGCGCGACCACAGATAGGGCGCATGGCCCTGGCGGCGTACCAGCTGCACGCGGATGCCATCCCATTTCCATTCAGCCAGCCAGTCCTTGGGGTCGCCCAAGGCTTCCGGCTCTTGCGGCAGCGGGGATGCGAGGTAGAAGGGGTAGGGCTTGTCCAGCAGCTGCGCGCTGGTGTCTGGGTCCATCAAGGCCTCATAGGCCTGGGCGCTGGGCAACCATTCGCCCACCATGCGGTGCGCCATATCGGCGGCAGATATCCCCACCAGGGGCGCCAGGCTGTTCTGCAGGCTGCGCTTGTTAACGCCTGCACGCAGCGATCCGGTCAGCAGCTTGTTAAAGACGAGGCGCGAAGGGGTATCCAGCTGCTGCCAGGCCTGCTGTATCGCACGCTTGCGCTGCTCGGCATCGGTGGCGACCAGGGGCAGCAAAAACTGCTCGGTCCATTCGTCCAGGCGGCTGTCGTTGTCGGGTGGCTTGAAGGTCGCGCCCAGCAGGGATGCATGCCAAGGCGCATCGGCATCGGGTGCAAGGGCGGTGCCGGGCGCATCCGTCAGCTCGGGGTGGTTGGTACGCTGCTTTTGCCAAGCCGCCACCAATAAGGACAAGGTCTCCGCCAGGTCACCCACCTGGCGGTAGCTCTCTTCCACCAGCCACAGCGGCAGGGCGGTCAGCTCGCTCACCCAGATGCGCAACTCAGTAGTAGTGGCCAGGCGGTTCTTGCCGGTGTTCACCTTGCCGCCGCTCAGCACATACACGGCCCAGGTCGCCTCGGCTGCAGTGGAGCGGGAAAAGTACTGCTGCAGCGCCAGCTCGCGGTCGCGCGTGCCGGATGCCTCGTCCAGCAGCTGGTACAGCGCCACAAAGCGGTTCATTCGGCCGCCTCCTCTTCGTCGCCGTAGGCGGTACGCAGCCGCTCCGCCTGTATGCCCAGGCTTTGCAGGTAGGGGATCAGCGCATCGGTATTGCCATGGGTGGCCAGCACGCGCTGAGCGCCGCTCTCGGTAATCGTGTCGACGAGTTCCTGCCAATCGGCATGGTCCGATATGACAAAGCCGCGCTGCATATTGCGCCGCCGCCGGTTGCCGCGCAGCAGCATCCAGCCCGAGGCAAAGCCTTGCTCCACCTGTTTAAAGCGTTTGAGCCAGGCGGAGTCTTGCGCGGAGGGCGGTGCCAGCACCATGCGGCCAGCAAAATCGGTATCGGTGGGCACATCGGCCACCATCTCGGTAGCGGCCAGTGCAATGCCCGCCTGCCGGTAAATATCGGTGCCGCGTGCCATTGCGCCATGCAGCAATACGGGCGCATCGAGCTTGCCAGCCAATCCCGCCAGCACCCGCTGGGCCTTGCCCAGGCTGTAGGCATACAGCACCGCCGCTTTGCCCTGCTCCTTGCAATGCGCTACCCAGCGCTCTATGCGCTCCACCTCATGGGCCATCGTGGGCCAGGCGTACACCGGGTAGGCAAAGGTCGCCTCGCAAATCAGGGTGTCGCAGCGCAGCAGCTCAAAAGCTTCGCAGGTCGGATCCGGCTCGCGCTTGAAGTCGCCCGTAAACACCCACACCGCATCGCCGTGCTGCACCCGCACCTGGGCCGATCCCAATATGTGCCCCGCCGGGTGCAGCGATACCTGCACGTCTCCCATCGTGATGGTCTGCCCAAACGGCAGCGCATGGATGTTCTGCTCTCCCAGCCGCCAGCGCAATATCGGCTCGCTGGTTGTGCTGCAGTAGTACTCGCCCATTCCTATATGGGCATGGTCCGAGTGGCCGTGGGTGACAAAAGTGCGGTGTACCGGCTTCCAGGCATCAATAAAAAAATCCCCAGCCGCGCAGTACAGACCTTTGTCGGTAAGGGTGATGACGTCAGCGGGTGGGGCGTTGGCAGATGCAGAAGCAGCGAGCATGGGCAAATTCTGCGGCTGCGGGGGCGGGGGTGGGCGTCAGAGTTTGCCTTGTTGGGGTGCGGGAGTGGGGGGAGGCTCGAGATTCGTGCAAGTTCTCGGGCTGAGATGATCGCTAAATAAGCGTCCCGAGTGGCTAGATGGCTAGCTTTATTGATGAAGTCACTGATACGATCAACTGTTAAGGGGGTGACATATGCTTGATCGCGTTCCGGTTCCTACAGACAACATCTATAAATTTATTGCGCTGTTTTCATTAGTAGTTCTAGTTTTTTCTTTTTGGCAAATGATATCCGTTACGACCGCGAGTAACGCAATTGTCATGAAGAACTATCCGGAGATCGAAGAGCTTAAGTCTTTGGATGTGCGAACACGTGCTCAGGAGGCGAAGCTTGCTGTGCTGGAACGTGAGAAAGAAGTGGTGGTCAAGGACAGAAAACTTTTTGTAAATATCTTAAGTGGTGTTATAGCTTTCGCTTTTTTCGGAATTATTTATGGATTTTGGGTCTGGCGCAGAGAGATACAGCCGATGGTAGATGCACAGAACAAGGCTCAGCTGGAATTGTTGCAGCTTCAGGTTGAGAAGCTGAGGCTGGAGAATAAGAAATTGGAAGATTCTCTGCGCGTTGATGAACCTGTGCAGAGTTCGGTAACAGGAGGATTGACCGAGCTTTTAAAGGTTGTCTTTTCAAAATGAAAAGCGTTTTCCTCGGTGTCTATAGGTACGTTGGAGTTGCTGAATTTTGCAAACGTGCGTGGAGATTTCAAAGGTTTTATGTATTAACTGTTTTTTCTAAATAGTGGTGGCTAGTGCCGTCTTGGTTTTTCGCTAAATCAATTAATGGTTGCTCATGGAGGTATGGTTATGTTGTATTTTATATCCGTACGAAGTATGGTATTCTGTCGTGCAAAGTATAGCCGGTCACCTAGATTTTGCACTGTGATCGATAATGTAAAGTTGAAATGTTTGTAAGAAAATTCACTTACATCAAATAAAAATCAAGCCTTAGGATTTTATAAATGCCACTTGCTTCGACTGCAGTCATCTCACTGACGGCAAAATTGTTAACCCCTCTGATCAATGATTTATATAAAGGTGCTAAAAAAATCGGAATCAGCGGTTTTCAAAGATGGGAAGAGAGAAGTTTCCCGCGAAAACTAGCCCGCAGAATTCAGGCAATTGATGAAGTAAAAACTATTTGGAGTCCAGAAAAGGAAGCATCGCTTTCAAGCTTTTATTACCCATCAACATTAATTTTGGATGGGATGCCAAAGCCGGCTACAAGGCTGGCAGATTTGGAGGGGAAAAATGCTGTAGTTGAGGGCACTGTTGGTCAAGGGAAATCAATGCTATTGCGCAACCTTGCAATAGAAGAGATTTTGAGCAATGATGCTAAAAGATTGCCAGTGTTTATTGAAATGAGAAGTTTGAGCTCCAAACTCACATTGCAGCAAGCAATAATTAAGCAACTATCAAGTTATGACATTGAGGTAGATGGCGACACTTTAAACTATCTGCAGCGATCTGGGCGTCTTGCCTATCTTCTCGATGGCTTTGACGAACTTGATGAGTCACTTGAAAAAGAAATATTGTATGACTTAGAGTTTCTCTCGCAAAAATTCCCCGAACTTCTGATAATTGTTACGTCTAGGCCAAACAATGCGATTCAAAAAAGTGCTGCTTTTAGAGTTATTCCTGTGGCGCCTCTTATGCATGAGGACTATGTGCCATTTATCAGTAAGCTTGGGATAGCTGCCGTTCAGGCTGAACAAATTAGGGAGGCAATAAGAAATAGTCCAAGTAGGTTAGCTAGCTTAATATCAACGCCATTAATGTTGACGATGGTTGTGATTGTTTATCAGTCAGAGCATGAGATACCTGAAACGCTTCCGGAATTTTTCGATAAACTATTTCATGTTGTTTTCACTCGTCACGACAAGTTAAAAGCAGCATATTCGAGGAAACATTATAGTGGTCTTTCCGAAAGGAAACTTCAGAATCTTTTCGAAGCATTTTGTTTTATGTCAATGCAGAATGGCATCACTCGTTCTTTATCAATAGAGCAATTCGAAGAATCGTTTGATGCGGCCCAGGAGTATGTTGAAAATTGTAATTGTGAATCAGAAGAATTCAAGCTAGATCTCACAAAGGTGGCATGCTTAATGATTGAAGAGGGGCTTGATACCACGACATTCTTGCACAAGAGTATTATGGAATACTATGCAGCATCGTTTATTAGGCATTCATCAGATGAAGTAGCTGCAATGTTTTATGAGGATATAATTCAGGATTCGCGGCATTGGTGGGAAATGCTCTCTTTCTTGCGAGAAATTGATGCATTTCGATACAGTAGAGACTTCGCTATTCCTGAAAGTAGAAGTATTCGATCCATTTACTTTGATGGAGAAAATATACGGACAAATAAGGCTCTAATAAATATTTTAGCAAAGTGTCATCCGGAACTTGCTTTAACACTAGCGGCCTCCGATGAAAACAAACAGATCCTTAAGATACACTCGTTTGGGCCCTTTCAGGCGGAAAAATACTGCGGGATGAGAGGCTTTGCAGAATTTTTAGTTGATTCAATGACGAGAATACTTCCTGATTCTCCGACATTTAATAGCATCAATGAATTGCTGGGTGGTTTAAATGGTAAAGAGGAATCTGGTCTTGTTGTTTATGAAATACCAGTTTCGCTGTTAATTACAAAATTGGGTGGGGAGCACTTCTGGGAAGCAATCGATATTTTTCTGACGAAAGCTGATAAGCAAGCTGAAGATGCACTGAAAATCATTCAGCAGCAGGAGAAACGCAAAGCGATATTCTCCAGGAAACGGGGGCGTAAAATGGCCTATCTACGGAGCCATTATGAAAGATCGTTTATTAATCAGATGGCAGCGATGGAGTTGAAGCCAGAAGGTTTAGGTATGGCGCATACTCGCAACAATGATTGCAATGAAATGTATGACGTAAATTGGTGACATAGGCGGGAGTTGGAAACGACGACCTTACTCCTTTCCCCCCAACAACACCCGAGCCAACCGCTCCCCATCCTGCCGCCAAAACGCCGGATCCGCTTGCCGGATCCGGTCAATCGCGTTATTCATGTGCGCGGTCGCTGCCGCCCGCGCAGCCGCCGGGTCCCCCGCCTCAATCGCCTCCACAATCCGCGCATGCTCTTGCGTCACTGCAGCGGCAAAGTCCTGCCGCCGCGCCTCATTAGCCCGCGTGATGCGCGTGGCACCCGCCAGAACCTGCGACAGGTAATCCAAAGTACTGAGCAAAAAAGGGTTGCCAGAGGCCTGGGCGATGACGCGGTGCAGGGCGACGTCTTCGGCTACGCCGTCTTGGCCATCAGCCACTGCTTTGGCCAGGGCCTTGACGCCAGCGCGGATGCGGCGCAGATCGGCGGTGCTGCGGCGGGCGGCCGCTAGTTCTGCCACTTCGGCCTCTAGCGCGCGGCGCACTTCTACGATCTGGATGACGGCCTCTTGCGAGGCGGCATGGCCTTTTTCCAGGTCCAGTGGTTCAGCCCTTGGGGCTTGCACAAAGACGCCGCTGCCTTGGCGGGAGGCGACGAGGCCGCTGGATTTGAGGCGGGACAGCGCCTCTCGCACCACTGTTCGGCTCACCCCAAACTGCGCCACCAGCAGCAGCTCTGTGGGCAGGCGGTCTCCGGGTTGCATTTGCCCTTGCCGAATGCTGGCCTCTAGCGCCTGGGCCACTTGGTCTGCTAGGGAGTTGGCGGCCTTTATGGGCGTGAAGGAGATCGGCATGCAAGGAGGCGGGGCAAGTTATGTGGCGCGGGCGCCAGGGTTGCCAGCGCCGCAGGATGGCGCTCACTGTACTCCAGCCTTGGGGCGCTGGCTGTGCCCGTGGCGCATGGTTTAGCGCTATACGGTGTTTACACCGAGGCTTGGCTGGCGGCGGAGGTGGCCTTTGAACGCATTGCGCATCGCCGCGGGTGCTGGGCAGACCATAGCTGTGCACAGCTCAGCAATGCAAAAGCCGCAGGCCCCATCCGGCAGCCTGCAGCTCAATACTTAGTTAGTGCGCAGTGTCAGCAACCCTACATGCATCGCAGCGGCTGCATCCACACCCGCCTTATTTAGGCAGCAGTACCTTGTCGATCACATGGATCACGCCATTGGATTGGTAGACATCGGGGATGGTGACGGTGGCGGTGCCGCCTTTTTCGTCCGTCAGCATGACCTTGGAACCCTGGGCCTTGGCGACCAAGGTGCCGCCGCTGACGGTCTTGATGCTGGCCATGCCTCCGCCGTCCTTGATCATTTTGCTGATCGCTGCGGCATCCCACTTGCCGGGGACCACGTGGTAGGTCAGCACGGTGGTCAGCATGGCCTTGTTTTCAGGCTTGAGCAGGTTGTCTACGGTGCCGGCGGGCAGGGCCGCGAATGCCTCATTGGTGGGGGCAAAAACGGTGAAGGGGCCTGGGCCCTTAAGGGTCTCTACCAGGCCTGCTGCCTTGACTGCTGCCACCAGGGTGGTGTGGTCCTTGGAGTTGACGGCGTTGTCGATGATGTCCTTGGTCGGCAGCATGGGCGCACCGCCCACCATCACGTCTTTGGCGATTGCAGCGACTGATGTGCTTGCCACCATGAAAGCGATGCCATAAGAGACCAGTTTGCGGGTACTTTGAATCGAGGCCATGAGATGCTCCTTGCGTGTGGATGTTCAGCCGAAAAACGTTGCGGCTGTTTGGAATACGCAGCGGGTGGCGCAGTGGATTCAACAAATCTAGAAATAGTTTTGCAAAGAGGTGAAGCAGGGGAGTGATGCAGGGTGCGCAAAAAAATTCTGCATCCACTGCATCCAAATCTGCCGCAGAGGACTAGTACTACTAACAGCACACATCAAACAGCGCTGTTTTCACTCTCGTCCTTCTGTCCCCCTCACTTAGGAGAACTCGTATGTTGACCTCTCGCACAGCTCCCCGTATCGCCGCCATCGCCACCGCAGTGGCTTCCATCGGCCTGCTCACCGCTTGCGGCTCGATGCACAAAAAGGAGCAGGCTTTCTCGCAGGCATCGCTGCCAGCAACCATCCAGGTGCCAGCCGGACACAAGGTGGCCTGGGAAACGGTGGGCTCGGGTGATATCACCTACGAATGCCGCGACAAGGCCAACGCCCCCGGCCAGACCGAATGGGTGTTTGTAGGCCCGGATGCGGTGCTAAAGGACCGCGCTGGCAAGACGGTGGGCCGCTACTATGGTCCGCCCGCCACTTGGGAAGCGAATGATGGCTCCAAGCTGACGGCAACCCAGCTGGCCGTGGCGCCATCGGGTGCTGGCAACCTGCCGTACCAGTTGGTGAAGGCCAACCCTGCGATGGGCAGCGGTGCTTTGGTAGGCGTGAGCCATATCCAGCGCGTGGCATTGAAGGGCGGCGTGGCACCGGCGGACAAGCCTTGCACGCCAGCGCAAAAGGGCCAGAAGGCCGTGGTGCAGTACCAGGCTGACTACATCTTCTGGAAGCCAGTGTAAGTTTTTGTGCGCTAGCGGCTACACTCGAAGAAGGATTTCCTCCCCTTTCCTTCTTCGTGGAACGCCTTCATGCCGCCTGCCGCTTTTGTGACCGACGACAATTTTGACCATGCCTTGGCGCTAGCTGCTTGCGCGCGTGGCGACCGCCATGCGCTGCAGCGTATTTACGAGCAAGAGTCACGCTATCTGCTGGGGGTGGCACTGCGCATTGTGCGCAGCCGCGCAGCGGCAGAGGATGTGCTGCACGATGCCTTTGTGTCGATCTGGAGCAAGGCGCACAGTTTTGATGCGGCGCGGGGTGCGGCTAGAGGCTGGATCTATAGCATTGTTCGGCACGCCGCACTGAACCGGGTGCGCAGCAGCGCCCGCGAAAGCGCACTGGATGAGCCCACAGCTGCTGCCCATGAAGCCAGCGCCGCGATGGCTGCCTGGCAGGAAGAAGGCGATGCCTTGACCCGCCAGGCCCAACTGGGCCGCCTGGGCCAGTGCCTGGATGGCCTGGAGCCGCAGCGCCGCGAATGCCTGCTGCATGCCTATGTAGATGGCTGCAGCCACAGTGAGATTGCAGCGCGGGTGCAGGCCCCGCTGGGAACCGTCAAAGCGTGGATACAGAGGGGCCTGCGCGCCCTGCGGGAATGCATGCAATGAGCGCCGATACCAACAACCAATTGCCGCCTGATGGCGACAGCCCGGACGACCTGCAGACCCTTGCCGGCCAGTATGTGCTGGGCACGCAGGATGCCGCGCAACGCCGCGCTATCGAAGACCGCCTGGCGCATGACCCGGAACTGCGCGCCGCCGTGGATGCCTGGGAGCAGCGCCTGCAGCCTTTGACGAGCCTGGCCCCGCCGCAAGAGCCCAGCCCTGGCCTGTGGCCGCGCATTACCGCCAGCCTGTGGCCTGCGGTTGCGACGCAGCGTGCTGCAGCCCCGGCCGGATCCGCTGCCAGCAGCCGCTGGTGGCATTGGGACAGCCTGGCGCTGTGGCGCGGTTTGGCGGGCAGCGGTTTTGCCGCCGCCGCCGTGCTGGCCGGTGTGCTGGTACTGGGCGATGCCGCAGCGCCCGCCCCCGCACGCTACTTTGTCGTGCTGGCCGCGCCGCAAAGCCAGGCCCCTGGCTGGCTGGTGCAGGCCCAGGCGTCCGACCGGCTGCGCCTGGTGCCCCTGGGCACCGATGTGGTGCCAGCCGAGAAATCCTTGCAGTTCTGGACCAAGGCCGATGGCTGGAGCGCCCCGGTGTCGCTGGGCCTCGTCAAGCCGGGTGAAGCGATTGAAGTGCCCGTCGACAAGCTGCCACCGCTGCAGCCCAACCAGTTGTTTGAGCTGACCTTGGAGCCAGCGGGCGGATCGCCAATTGGCAAGCCGACAGGGCCGATCCAGTTCATCGGCCGCGCGGTTCAGATCTAGCGCGAGTCCATTCCAAAGCACAAAGGGGCCATCACTGGCCCCTTTGCTTTGGTCTGCCGGGTATTGGCGGATATCGACTGGAATCGGCGGATCAGCAATACCGCATCAGCGGTTGTCGCCACCTCGGTGTGCCCATGCCGTCGTCCGCTTTTCTACCAGGCTGAACAGCTCATACATCACCATCGCCATGGCGCCCACCACCAGCAGGCCCGCAAAGGCCAGGCCCATTTGCATTGATGAGCCGGCGGAGATCAGCAGGTAGCCAATGCCTTCGTTGGCGGCGGTCATCTCGGACACGGTGGTGCCGACAAAGGCCAAGGTGATGGCGACCTTGAGCGAGGCGTAGAAGTAGGGCAGTGAGCGGGGCAGGCCGACCTTCATCAACACATCCCAGCGCTTAGCGCCCAGCACGCGCAAGACATCTTCCAGCTCCGGCTCCAACGTGGCCAAGCCGGTGGCGATGTTGACCATGATGGGGAAGAAGCTGATCAGGAACGCGGTGAGGATGGCCGGGCCAATGCCGATGCCAAACCAGACCACAAGGATGGGCACAAAAGCGGCCTTGGGCAGCGCGTTAAAGGCGGTCATCAGCGGGTAGACGGCGGCATAGGCCAGGCGCGAGCTGCCGATGACAAAGCCCAACAGCACGCCGACGATGATGGCAATGCCAAAGCCCACCATGGTGACCCAGAAGGTGCGCCAGGCATGGGCGGCGATGGTGGTGTGGAACTCCAGAAACTGCTGCCAGATCAGCAAGGGGCTGGGGAAGATAAATTCCGACACCTGGAAGGCCGAGCAGATGATTTGCCAGAGGATGACCACGGCGGCCAGCAGCAGCCAGGGCGACCAGCGTTCGAGCTTGGGGTTGTTGAGCTTGTACATAAAGGGGAGGGCTCCGGCGCTTACTGGTGGATGGCGGTGCCGGTCTTGCGCATGGCACCGATGTGGCCGCGCAGCTCATGCACGATGTCGCTGAACTCTTTGGTGTAGGTCAGCTCCAGATCGCGCGGGCGGGGGATGTCGATATCGCGGCGCACGACAAAGCGGCCGGGGCTCTTGCTCATCACGTAGATGGAATCGGCCAGGAAGACGGATTCGCGCAGGTCATGCGTGACAAGGATGACGTTGAACTGCTGCTCGGCATGCAGATCGCGCAGGATGCACCAGAGCTCTTCGCGGGTGAATGCATCGAGGGCGCCAAAGGGCTCGTCGAGCAGCAGCATCTTGGGCTCATGGATCAGCGCACGGCAGATGCTGGCGCGCTGTTGCATGCCACCTGACAACTCCCAGGGGAACTTGTCCTCATACCCGCCCAGGCCCACCTTTTGCAGCAGGCGGCGGGCGCGCTCTTCGTACTCTTGGCGCCGCGCTTTGAACTGGCTGCGGTGGGGTTCCACAATCTCCAGCGGCAGCAACACGTTGTCGACCGTGGTGCGCCAGGGCAGCAGCGACGGCGACTGGAAGGCCATGCCCGATATCTTGAGCGGGCCGGTGACGGGCTGGCCATCGATGCGGATCTTGCCAATGCTGGGCATGCGCAGGCCGGTGGCCAGCTTCATGAAGGTGGATTTGCCGCAGCCCGAGGGGCCGACGATGGCGATGAACTCGCCACGGCGCACTTGCAGGTCAATGGCTTCGACGGCGAACTGGTTCTTGGCCTGCAACTCGTCGTTGTAAGCCAGCCAGACATCACGAAACTCAACAAAGGCGGGGTCTTGGAGGGAGGCCGTCATAGGGTGCAATCGTCTTCAAAAAGGCAGGGCGCAGGCAGCGCCCTGCAGGCGGCGGGATCAGCGCTTGGGGAGGATGTCCAGCTCGGCAGCGCTGGGCAGAAAACTGCCGTTCCAGACCGCTTGGGCGGGCACGGGGTTCTTGGTTTCATAGGCCTTGGCGACCTGCTCGGCCATCTGGCCCAGGCGCTCGGTGCGCAGCTGGCCAAAGCCTTCCTCGCGTGCGCCCTTGCCGTCGATGGCGGTGTCGATGGTGAGCTTGAGGCGTTTCACCTCAAGCGGCACATTGACCAGGCCATCCTTGGCCTTGAGCGAGGCAATGGCGGCCTGCGGATCGGCAATCGCCTCCTTGGCGCCTTTGGCAAAGGCCTTGAGGAAGGCGCGCACCGCTTCGGGCTTTTCTGCAATCAGCTTGGGGCTGGCGATGATGACATTGCCATACAGCTGCACGCCGTGGGTGGCGTAGGGCAGCACGACCACGTCTTCGGCCTTGACGCCACGCGCTTCAAGGTTGAGCAGGCTGGTGAAGGTGTAGCCGGTGACGGCATCCAGATCGCCACGCACCAGCATGGTTTCGCGCAGCGGTGGATCCATCGTGCTCCACTGCACGGCGCCTACGCCATTGGCCTGCGCAAAGATCGGGAAGGTGCGGCGGCCGGCGTCAAAAATCGGCGCGCCCAGTTTCTTGCCCGTCAGATCGCTGGCCTTGGTGATGCCCGATTTCTTCAGCGCCATCACCGATGCCGGTGTGGTGTTGTAGATCACCATGATGGCCACCGGTTTGATCGGCGCATCGGGGTTGTTGGCATGGAACTCCATCAGCGCGGCCAGGTCGGCAAAGCCCAGGTCATGCGTGCCCGAGGCCACACGCTGGATCGCGCCGGCGCCGCTGGCTGCTTCCACCGTCACATCCAAACCGGCCTGCTTGAAGTAGCCCTTTTGCTCGGGGTGCACAAAGAGCGCGGCCGGGCCTTCAAAGCGCCAGTCGAGCTGGAACTTGAGCGGCGTCAGCGGCTGGGCCAGGGCGTTGCAGGTGCTGGCGGCGGCCAGCAGGGCGAGAGATGCGTGGAGGAAGCTGCGTTTTTTCACGGGAGGGTCTCGTCAGGTGGGGGTAGTCGATGAGGCGGGGAGCGATGCGGTGGAGAAGGCGAGGGATGGCTTACTTTTTGGGTAGCACATCCAGCACGGTGGCCGATGGCAGAAAGCTGCCGTTCCAGACGTCTTCGGCCTTGACGCGGGTTTTGGTGCCATAGGCGTCGGAGACCTGCGCGGCCATCAGGCTCAGGCGGCTGCTGTCGAGATGGCCAAAGCCTTCCTTGCGGGCATCGGCGCTGTTGATGACGGTGTCGATAGCCAGCTGCAGGCGGCGCGTCTCCAGCGCCACATTGACGATGCCATCACGCGCCTTGACGGACTGGATCGCCTGGGCCGGGTTGGCCATCACGCCCTTGGCGCCTTGTGCAAAGGCGGTGAGGAACTTCTTGATCGCCTCGGGCCGCTCCTGGATCATCTTGGGGCTGGCGATGATCACGTTGCCGTAGAGCTTGACGCCATAGTCGGCGTACTGCATCACCACCACGTCGCTGGCCTTGGCGCCGCGCGCCTCCAGGTTCAGCAGGCTGGTGAAGGTGAAGCCGGTGATGGCATCGACATCGCCGCGCACCAGCATGGTTTCGCGCAGGGGCGGGTCCATGGCGGTCCAGGTCACATTGCCCACGCCGTTGGCTTTTTCAAAAATAGGGAAGGCCTTGCGACCCGCATCAAACACCGGGGCGCCGAGCTTTTTGCCTTTGAGGTCGGCCGGGGTTTTGATGCCCGACTTTTTGAGCGCCATTACCGAGGCCGGCGTGTTGTTGTAGACCACCATGACCGCGACCGGCTTGTTGGGCGCATCGGGGTTGTTGGCATGGAACTCCATGACGGATGCCAGGTCGGCAAAGCCCATGTCGTAAGCACCTGAGGCCACGCGCTGGACGGCGCCCCCCGAGCCATTGCCCGAATCCACGCTCACATCCAGCCCCTGTGCCTTGAACAGGCCTTGCGCTACCGGCTGCAAAAAGAAGGCGGCGGGCCCTTCAAAACGCCAGTCGAGCTGGAACTTGATGGGCGTATCTGCCGCCTGGGCCGCGCCCCAAGAGAGCGCCAGAGCGGCGACGGTGGTCTTCAGAAAACTGCGCTTGTGCATGGGGAGCCTCCGATGTTGCATACAAGGTCGTTTGCAAGATCGGTGCCAGTTTGTAAGCCCCTCTACTGGCGGGCGTTGCTGCACCAGGCTGGTGCAAATGCAAGACGGCGAATGTGGATGCGTGCACGCGCTGATGCAGGGCCGCGCATCTGCTTGGTGCAGCTTGTATACATGCTTGCTCGGCTACTGCAGCAGCCACGGCCCGGCATGGCAATTGCAAGCAGAATGGCTCATTCCGACGACAAGAGAGCGCAGATGACCGAGATCGACTTTGCCCAGCTGGGCACCTACGAACGCTACAAGCTGATGGCCAGCCTGATCGTGCCGCGCCCTATAGCCTTGGTGACGACCTTGGGCGCAGACGGCACCGTCAACGCCGCCCCATTCAGCATGTTCAACATGATGGGCGAGGACCCGCCCGTGGTGATGCTGAGCGTGAACAAGCTACAAGATGCGGCGCAAAAAGACACCGCCACCAACATCCTGCGTGACCAAGAGTTTGTGGTGCACATCGCCGACGAAGCCATGGCCGCCGCCATGCACCGCTGCGGCGACCGCCTGGCCCCGCACGAGAGTGAGCTGGACCACACGGGCCTGACAGCGACCCCCTCCCAAAGCGTGCGCCCCCCACGCATCGTGCAAGCCCCCGTAGCCTTTGAGTGCGTGCTGCACGAAACCCTCGAAACCGCGAGCCGCTATGTCTTCATCGGCCGCGTGCAATGGCTGGCCGTGCGCGACGGCCTGGTCGATACCGAAAAATGGCGGGTGCGCCTGCAGGAGTTTTTCCCCGTCGGGCGCTTTGGCGCGAGCTTTTATATCAACTGCCGGGAGCGCTTTGCGATTGAGGCGGGTGAGGGGTTGGCTGCCGCGCAGAGTGGGGTGGGGAGTACGGCGATTGATGAGATGTGAGGGGCGGGGCTCTTGTTAATCTTCAAAATGCTTCGGTCAAGGAAAATTGAAGAATGCCAGATTTCTGGTGGCGGGTTAAAAGAGGCATCTATCATGCCCCCGGAATTGTCTTTTCTACATGGAACTTGGCTAGTTCTTTGAGCGTGAAAGTCCTGTTATCTTTAAGTGTTCGCTCGAATTCGGCGTGTCGCTTAAACCACGATTCGTCTAGTGGATAAAAGGTCTTTACTGACTCTGAATACTGCTCAATGACCACAACCACCTTTCGATTTCCGAATTCTGGCAGTTCAGCAAGAAACCGGTCTTTATCTATCCGCCGGATCTTTCGAAGGAGAATTGAGTCAGCTGGCTCCTCAGTGGGGTTGAGCTGTATAGAGTTCCGAATTTGCTCTTCATCTTCGGAACATTCTTCTGGCTCCCTTTTCAAGTTCGCAATTCCGTAGCGAATCGCCAAAGTCACGTTAGGATGGCCTACACAGTTGTATTGATAGGGTTCGGTTTGGGTATCTGCATCGCGGTGAGCGATACGTCCATCTTCGGCAGCCTGGGCTGCATCTTGTTCATCTTGCTTGCTTTTCCTTCGTTGGTTTCCATTGCGGAGCCAACTGAAGATCATCCATAGTCCCACTCCAAGGAGAACATATTTAATGGATATGTACTTTCCGAGGAGGCTCAAGCACGCCAAGACTATAAAGACAGTTAAACAGCCGGATTCTGATTTTTTGGACATTGTGCGGTGGGAAAGATGCTTCGAGAGCTAATGTAATATAAGCCACGTCGTTGCTTTGGCAATATCTGGTGTTAGCTGGCGAAGTTGGCCAACTGAACTGCGACTGCCACTCCCAGACAGATGTTGAAGGTCACAACACGGCCGACCGCCATAACCGACCTGAGTCATTCACTCCTCAGAGCATGAATCCTGGGTGGAAATCAAAGATCACTGCGTAAAACCTAGCACGTTCCCCCTCAAGGCAAATTCTCCCGAAAAATAACCTGACTGCGCACGATGTCCACCGCCGTCATCGTGTCGAGCTGGTCGCGCAGATTGCTGAACATGCGGATGCAACTCATGATGATGCCCAGGTGGCTTTGGGTGATGACGGCGTCCATGGTGCCGTTGATCAGCAGGGCGCGGGTGTCGGGGCTGAGGCCGTGGCCGATGAGGACGACCTGGTGTTCGCGGCCGGCTTCTTGCAGCGCGCGGCCTACGCCATCTGATGAACCACCGATGTTGTAGATGCCGGCGATATGCGGGTGGCGCTGCAGCAGCTCCTTGGTTTGTTGGTAGTTGCGGGAGGAGTCGTCATAGCTCTCGCGCAGGCCCAGGATCTGCATGTCGGGGAACTGCTCGGCATGCAGTTGCAAAAAGCCGCCCTCGCGCTCCTCATGCGCCAGGTAGCTGCGCGATCCTGCAATCAGCGCAATTTGCGCATCGCGGCGCTGGCTGCCGATAAAGCGGGCCAGCAGGTAGGCGGCGGTGCGGCCGGCGGCCCGGTTGTCCAGCCCCACATAGGCAATGCGGGCGCTGTTGTCCAGGTCCGAGATGACGGTCAAGGTCGGCACACCCCGGTCGGCGAGTTGCTGCACCGCTTCGCGCACGGCAGGGTGCTCAATCGCCATAAAGGCGATGCCTTGCACGCGCTTGCCCAGGCGCAGCAAGGTGGCGGCCAGCGCTTCGGGGTTGAAGCTTTCTACATATTCCACCTGGCATTTCACATTGAACGGCGCCTGGTGGCTTTCTGAAAAACCAATCGTGTCGCCCAGCATGCGCAGGTAGGGGTTCTGCCCTTGGGGCAGCACAAAGGCCAGCTTCCAGGGTGCGGACTGGGGCGCGGCATCGGCCAAGGCATCGGGCAGGTAGCCGAGCGCCTGCGCGGCCTGGCGCACTTTCTGCACGGTGATGGGGCGCACGCCGGGGCGCTGGTTCAGCACCCGGTCGGCGGTGGCGGTGGACACGCCCGCCAGGGCGGCCACGGTTTTGAGCGTGAGGCGCTGCGGGGGCGTTGCAGGGTGATTAGGCATCAGAAAACATCAGATTCAATCATTTTGTGGGTTTGACTATAGCAAGAGGTTTGCATATCTTCCAATGTGAGATCTGTGCCATTACATCAATTCAAATCAAATATTAGGAGACAAGCATGACCGAACTCAGCCGCCGTTCCCTCATCAAGGGACTGACCGCCTTGCCTGCCGCAGGCATGGTGTCGGGCTTTCCACGGATCGCGCGGGCGGCCGAGTTTTCGCTCAAATACGGCAACAACCTGCCGCTCAGCCATCCGCTCAATGTCCGCGCGCAAGAAGCGGCCGACCGCATCCGCAAGGAAAGCAATGGCCGGGTGGAGCTGGCCATCTACCCGAACAACCAGCTGGGTGGTGACACCGACATGCTGTCCCAGGTGCGCTCGGGCGGGATTGATTTCTTCACGCCTTCGGCCCTGGTGATTGCCACCTTGGTGCCGGCAGCCGCCATCAATGCGGTGGGCTTTGCGTTCAACAACTACGACCAGGTCTGGAAGGCCATGGACGGCCCGGTAGGCACCATGGTGCGGGCCGAGATCGCCAAGCGCAAGCTCTATGCGTTCGAGAAGATGTGGGACAACGGTTTCCGCCAGACCACCAGCAGCAAGGGCGCGGTGCAAAGCGCCAAGGACATGGATGGCCTCAAGATCCGCGTGCCGGTGAGCCCCATGCCGATTGCGATGTTCAAAGGCCTGGGCGCCGCACCGGCCAGCCTGCAGTTCTCCGAGGTGTACTCTTCTCTGCAGACCCGGATTGTGGATGCGCAAGAGAACCCGCTGCCCATCATCCAGGTGGCCAAGCTGTACGAGGTGCAGAAGTACTGCTCGCTGACCAACCATATCTGGGATGGCTACTGGTTTATTGCCAATGGCCGCATGTGGGAGAGCCTGCCGGCCGATGTGAAGAAGATTGTTGCCACCGCCATCAACGATGCGGGCATGGCGCAGCGTGGTGATATCAGCCAGCTCAATGCCTCGGTGCAGGCCGACCTGGCCAGCAAGGGCCTGCAGTTCAACCAGCCGGATGCGGAGAGCTTTCGTGCCGCGCTGCGCAGCTCGGGCTTTTACAAGGATTGGCAAGGCCGGTTTGGCAAGGACGTGTGGAGCCTGCTGGAAGGCGCCGTCGGCAAGCTCGCGTAAGCGCTGCTGCTTTACCCGTCCTGAATAAGAGCTTTTCCATGTCCCACTCTGTATCCTCCGCCCAGGCGGATCTCTTGACTGCGCCCCCCGACAACCCATGCGCAACGCTGGCCCGGGGCGTTGACCGTGGCCTGGGCGCCATGGTCGAGACTGCCGCCGCCGCCTTGGTGCTGGCCGAAATCATTGTGCTGTTTGCTGGCGTGGTGGCGCGCTATGTGTTCCACCAACCGCTGGTCTGGTCCGACGAGCTGGCCTCGCTGATGTTTCTGTGGCTGTCCATGCTGGGCGCTGTGGTCGCCTTGCGCCGGGGCGAGCACATGCGCATGACGGCCTTTATCAACAACGTGCGGCCGGGCCTGCGCGCAGCGCTGGAGGCCTTTGCGCTGGCGGCATCGCTGGCCTTTTTGCTGATGGTGCTGGGGCCCGCGTATGAGTATGCGGAGGAAGAGGCCTTTATCACCACGCCGGCGATGGAGCTGAGCAATGCCTGGCGCGCTGCTGCGCTGCCGGTGGGCATGGGCCTGATGGCCGTGGTGGCCTTGCTGCGCCTCATGACGCAGACGACCTGGCAAAAGGCGCTGGCAGCCGTGGCCTTGGTGGGGGCGCTGGTGCTGCTGTTCTGGCTGTGCCAGCCGCTGTTCAAGAGCCTGGGCAAGTTCAACCTGGTGATCTTTTTTGTGCTGGTGGTGGCGGGCACGGTGTTCGCGGGCGTGCCGATTGCGTTCTCCTTTGCGCTGGCCACCTTTGGCTACCTGGCGCTGACCACGCGCACACCGCTGGTGGTGATGGTGGGGCGCCTGGATGAGGGCATGTCGCACCTGATCATGCTGGCCGTGCCGATGTTCATTTTTCTGGGCTCGCTCATAGAGATGACCGGCATGGCCAAGGCGATGATCCAGTTTCTGGCCAGTCTGCTGGGGCGCGTGCGCGGGGGCCTGTCCTATGTGCTGATTGGCGCGATGTACCTGGTCTCGGGCATTTCCGGATCGAAGGTGGCCGACATGGCCGCCATTGCACCGGTGCTGTTCCCCGAGATGAAAAAGCGCGGCGCCAAGGAGGGCGATCTGGTGGCGCTGCTGTCTGCGACCGGCGCGCAGACGGAGACCATTCCACCGTCCATCGTGCTGATCACGATTGGCTCGGTCACCGGCATATCGATTGCCGCGCTGTTTACCGGCGGCATGCTGCCTGCGGTGGTGCTGGGCGCAGCGCTGTGCTGCGTGGTGTGGTGGCGTTACCGCAAGGAAGACCTGAGCGGTGTCGAGCGCTTTAGCGGCAAGCAGATTGGCCGCTTGCTGGTGATTGCACTGCCGGCGCTGGCCTTGCCCTTTGTGATCCGCGCCGCGGTGGTGGAAGGCATTGCGACGGCGACCGAGGTCTCCACCATCGGCGTCATCTATTCGGTGGTGGTGGGCCTGTTTATTTACCGCTGCTTTGACTGGCGGCGTTTGAAGCCCATGCTGGTGGAGACCGCCTCGCTGTCGGGCGCGATCATGCTGATTGTGGGCTGCGCCACCGGCATGGCCTGGGGGCTGACGCAGTCGGGCTTCTCGTCCGATCTGGCCAAGGCCATGACCAGCATGCCCGGTGGCAGCTGGGGCTTTCTGGCGATCTCCATCGTCTGCTTCATCGTGCTGGGCAGTGTGCTCGAAGGCATCCCGGCCATCGTGCTGTTTGGCCCGCTGCTCTTCCCCATTGCCCAGCAAGTGGGCGTGCATGAAGTGCATTACGCGATGGTGGTGATTTTTGCGATGGGCATTGGCCTGTTTGCGCCGCCGTTTGGCGTGGGCTACTACGGCGCCTGCGCGATCAGCAAGGTCAATCCCAACGAGGGCATTCGCCCCATTGGCGGCTACATGCTGGCCCTGTTCATCGGGCTGCTCTTTGTGGCGGCCATCCCCTGGATTTCTACCGGCTTTCTGTAAACAGGTTCTAAGCGGGCTGCGGTCCGTGGCCCGCTTCTCGGTCTTTGTCTGCATCGCGTGCACACCACGTGAGGCAGCGCCTATGCCATCAACGAAACAACCAACGAAACAACAAACGAAGGACATGCAATGAGTCGCTTTTTGGGAGAAATCCGCCAGCTGGGCTATGTGGTCAACGATATCGAAGCTGCGATGCAGTACTGGAGCGAGACCTTGGGCGTGGGCCCCTGGTTCTACAACCCGCAGGTGCCCATTGAGAACTACCAGTACGCGGGCGAGCGCTACCAGCCGCACAACTCGGTGGCGCTGGCCAACTCGGGCTTTGTGCAGGTGGAGCTGATCCAGGTGCGCAACGATGTGCCGTCGATGTACCGCGACTTTTTGCGCGCCGGCCGCACGGGCCTGCAGCATGTGGCGTACTGGACCACCGACTACGACGCCGATCTGCAGCGCTTGCTGGCGCAGGGCTTCAAGCCCCAGATGAGTGGCGAGGTGGGCAAGAACGGCCGCTTTATCTACTTTGACACCGAGTACCACCCGGGCACGGTGATCGAGCTGTCCGAGGTGATGGGCCCCAAGGGACGGATGTTTGACCTGATCCGCGCAGCTTCCCAGGACTGGGATGGCCAGAACCCCGTGCGCCCTTTCCCTGACCTCAACACCCTGTGATGGCCGGCCCGCCCTGGGCCTGGAAATGCGATGAAATCTACCCATTTTGAAGCCAGCTACCTGATCGAGACGCCGCTGGCGCCCGAGGCCGTTGCCGAGGTGATGGCCGGTGAGCAATCCTGCGGCACCTTTACCCGCGTGGCCGGCGAGACCGATGACCTGCGGGCACGTGCCCGTGCCCAGGTGCTGCAGGTGCAGCCGCTGGGCAGCGTGCAGCGCCCCAGCCTGCCCAATGCCTGGCTGGCGCGCCAAGGCTATGGCGAGGGCGCTAACTGGCAGCGTGCCCGTGTGCGCATTGCCTTCCCT
Source organism: Comamonas sp. BIGb0152 (assembly GCF_024809975.1). Taxonomy (GTDB): domain Bacteria; phylum Pseudomonadota; class Gammaproteobacteria; order Burkholderiales; family Burkholderiaceae_C; genus Comamonas. The sequence continues at coordinate 128,299 of NZ_JANUDY010000001.1, read as the reverse complement.
ATCGCCAATGTGGGGCCCAACCTGCCCACCTTGGCCGCCACGGTCAGCGGCAATCTGTATGACCTGGGGGAGGTATCGGGCCTGCGGCTGGAGAGCCTGGACTTGCCGCCGGACTACCGCGACCAGTTCGATCTGCCGACCATGGGTGTGGCCGGCACCAGGCGCAGCATTGGTGCCAGCGAGGGCGCGATGGTGGGCACCATCATCAAGCCCAATGTGGGGCTGTCGGCCCAGCAGACGGCCGACCTGGTGCGGCAGCTCTGTGATGCCGGTGTGGACTTTATCAAGGACGATGAGGTATCGGCCAACCCGGCACATGCACCGCTGCAGGAGCGCATTCCTGCGGTGATGCGCGTGATCCGCGAGCACCGCGAGCGCACCGGCAAATGGGTAATGGTGGCCTTCAATATCACGGACGAAACCAGTGCCATGCTGCGCCATGCCGACCTGGTGCAAAAGGAGGGCGGCAGCTGCGTGATGGCCAGCATCAACTGGTGCGGACTGTCGGGCATCCAGAGCTTGCGGCGCCACACGCCTTTGGCGCTGCATGCCCACCGCAATGGCTATGGCGCACTGTCGCGCGACCCGATGCTGGGCATGGGCTACCAGGCCTACCAGAGCTTGTGGCGCCTGGCCGGCGTGGACCATGTGCATGTGCATGGTTTGCAGGGCAAGTTTGCGCAGCCCGATGCCGAAGTGGTGGAATCCGCGCAGGATTGCCAGCGTCGCCTGTCGGCCGCGCAGGATGACCGCGTGCTGCCCGCGTTCTCATCGGGCCAGTGGGCGGGCACGGTGCCGGCCACCTGGGCGGCGCTGCAAAGCGATGACCTGCTGTTCATGTCGGGCGGCGGCATTTTGGCGCACCCGGATGGCCCCGCTGCCGGTGTCGTGAGCATTCGCCAGGCCTGGGCCGCCGTTAGCGAAGGCAGCAGCCTGGAGGACTATGCCTGGCATGCGCCGGAGCTGGCCCGGGCGCTGCAGTTTTTTGGCAAGCGCGGATAGCCGGCATGCTGGATACCTTGCTGCGCGGCCAGCCCGCCGTCGTCTGGTATGGCGATGACTTTACCGGTGCGACCGACACCTTGGCCACGGTGGCGCAGGCGGGCCTGCGTTCTCTGCTTTTTCTGGAGGTGCCGACTGAGGCGCAGCTCGCCAAAGCCGGGCCCTTGCAGGCCATCGGCATTGCCGGTGCAGCCCGCAGCCTGCCGCCCGCTGCAATGGCCGCAGCGCTGGCGCCGGTGGCGCAGTTTATGGCCGCCAGCGGCGCGCCCGTGTTGCACTACAAATGCTGCTCCACCTTTGACAGTGCCCCGCATGTGGGCAGCATTGGTGCGGCCGTGGCGGCGCTGCGCAAGGTGGCAGCGGCTTCGCCTGCGTTCATCGTTGGCGGGCAGCCCAATATCGGCCGCTTTTGCGCCTTTGGCAATCTGTTTGCGCAGGCCGGGCCGGGGGGCGCGGTGCAGCGCATTGACCGCCATCCCACGATGCGGCAGCACCCCGTCACCCCCATGGACGAGGCCGATTTGCGCCTGCACCTGGCCAAGCAGGGGCTGGCCGATATACGGTTGCTGAGCACCCGGCAGCTGGAGCTGGCGGGTGGCGATACGGATGTGCTGCAGCGTTGGATGCAGGCACAAGAAGCGCGAGAGGGAGAACGCCCTTCGCCGGATGCCTGGCTGGTCGACCTGGTGCACGAAGCCCAACTGCCCCAAATTGGCGCGCTGCTGTGGGCGCATGCGCAGCAGTCGCCGTTGCTGGCCGTGGGGCCGAGTGGTGTGGAGCAGTGCCTGCTGGCCGGCTGGCGCCAACTGGGCTTGTTGGGCGATGCGCCAGTGGCTCGCCTGCTGGCACCCGCGCAAGGCCCCGTGTTGGTGTTTGTCGGCAGCCTGTCGCCCGTATCCAGCCAACAGATTGCCGCCTGCCAGCACTATGACAAGCACGAGGTGGATGTGGGGCGGCTGTTGGCGGAGCAGGGCTATCTGCCAGCCTGCGCTGCGATGCTGGCCCATGGGCTGCTGCAAGGGCGCCCTATGCTGGCGCACACCAGCCGACCCGATCAAACCCTAAACGCTGCGACCACCGCAGCGGTGGCACAACGCAGTGCGCAACTGGTGGCAGAGACCTTGCGCCTGGCCGCTGCACAGGGCCAGCCCTTGCGGCGCCTGGGGATTGCGGGCGGCGATACCTCCAGCCTGGCGACGCAGGCGCTGGGGCTGTGGGGGCTGGCGTTCCACAGCACCTTGGCGCCCGGGGTGACCTTGAGCGTGGCGCGCAGCGATGACCCGCGCATCGATGGGTTGGAGCTGATGCTCAAAGGCGGGCAGATGGGCGATGCGCAGCTGTTCGACCGCCTGGTGACGGGGGCGGGCTGAGCGGCGCAGCGGGCTGGTTGAAGACCCGCATGCAACCCAGATGGCAGACGTAAAAAAGCCCCAGGCGCTGTGCCTGGGGCTATCTTTTTGTGGGTTGTGCAGCAGGTGTGCAGCGCAAGCAAAGGCGCGGCCTGGGCCGCGCCAGCGCTTACTTGCCTTCCTTGCGTGCTTGCGCTTGTGCAGCAACCAGGGCCGTCATGTTGACCACGCGGCGCACGGTGGACGAGGGGGTCAGCACATGGGCGGGTGCCTCGCTGCCCAGCAGGATGGGGCCGATGGTGGTGCCATGCGCTGCCGTGGTCTTGAGCACATTGAACAGAATGTTCGCGGCGTCCAGGTTGGGGCAGATCAGCACATTGGCTTCACCGGTCAGGCTTGACTCGATCAAGGTGCGCTCGCGCACGTTCTCGTCCAGGGCAGCGTCGCCATGCATTTCGCCATCGCATTCGATGTCGGGGTTGGCAGCGGCGAACAGGTCGCGGGCAGCGCGCATCTTGAGCGCCGACTTGCGCAGCGACGAGCCGTAGTTGCTGTGCGACAGGAAGGCCACCTTGGGGGGCAGGCCAAAGCGCTGCACCTCTTGCGCGGCAAGCTTGGCGATCTGGGCCAGCTCTTCGGCGGTGGGGTCTTCGTTGATGTAGGTGTCGGCGATGAACAGGGTGCGGTTTTCCAGCATCAGCGCGTTCACGGTGGCCAGGCGGTTGGCGTCGGACTTGTGGCCCAGGACGTCTTCGATATGGCCCAGGTGCCTGTCAAAGCGGCCCATCACGCCGCAGAGCATGGCATCGGCATCGCCCAGGTGCACCATCAGTGCGGCGATCACGGTGTTGGAGCGGCGCACGGCAGACTTGGCTACCTCGGGGGTCACGCCATTGCGGCCCATCAGCTGGTGGTAAGCCTCCCAGTACTGGCGGAAGCGCGGGTCATCCTCGGGGTTGACGATGTCCACATCCTTGCCCAGTTGCAGGCGCAGGCCGGCCTTGGCAATGCGCGCTTCGATGACGGCGGGGCGGCCGATCAGGATGGGCTTGGCCAGGCCGTCGTCGACGGCCACTTGCACGGCGCGCAGCACGCGGTCGTCTTCGCCTTCGGCGTAGGCCACGCGTTGCACGTTGGCCTTGGCTGCTGCAAAGACCGGGCGCATGAACATGCTGGTTTGGTAGACGAAGCGGGTGAGGTTCTCACGGTAGGCTTCGATGTCCTCGATCGGGCGGGCTGCCACGCCGGACTCTTGCGCGGCCTTGGCCACGGCGGGCGCAATGCGCAGGATCAGGCGGGTGTCGAACGGGGTGGGGATCAGGTAGTCGGGGCCGAACTTGAGCTCCTTGCCCTGGTAGGCGGCTGCCACTTCGTCGCTCACGTCTTGCTTGGCCAGGGCTGCGATTTCGCGCACGCAGGCGAGCTTCATGGCTTCGGTGATCTTGCTGGCGCCGCAGTCAAGCGCGCCACGGAAGATGTAGGGGAAGCACAGCACGTTGTTGACCTGGTTCGGGTAGTCCGAACGGCCGGTGGCGATGATGCAATCCGGGCGAACGGCCTTGGCCAGCTCAGGGCGGATTTCTGGCTCGGGGTTGGCCAGTGCCAGGATGATCGGCTTGTCGGCCATGGTCTTGACCATGTCGGCGGTCAGCACGCCAGGGGCGGAGCAGCCCAGGAACACGTCAGCGCCGTTGACCACGTCGGCGAGGGTACGGGCTTCGGTCTTTTGCGCGTAGCGGGCCTTGGACACATCCAGGTTGCCGGGGCGGCCTTCGTAGATCACGCCCTTGGAGTCCACCATGAAGATGTTCTCGCGCTTGACGCCCAGGCCTACCATCACGTCGACGCAGGCAATGGCGGCAGCGCCCGCGCCGGAGACGGCGATCTTGACGTTGCCGATTTGCTTGTCCACCAGCTCCAGGCCGTTGAGCAGTGCGGCGCTGGAGATGATGGCCGTGCCGTGCTGGTCGTCATGGAACACCGGAATGTTCATGCGCTTGGACAGCTCTTGCTCGATGTAGAAGCACTCGGGTGCCTTGATGTCTTCGAGGTTGATGCCGCCCAGGGTGGGTTCGAGGCTGGCGATGATGTCGATCAGCTTGTCGGGATCGCGCTCGGCCAGTTCGATGTCGAACACATCGACGCCGGCGAACTTCTTGAACAAGCAGCCCTTGCCTTCCATCACCGGCTTGCTGGCCAGCGGGCCGATATCGCCCAGGCCCAGCACGGCGGTGCCGTTGGTGATCACACCGACCAGGTTGCCGCGCGAGGTGTAGTCCGCTGCCAGGCTGGGATCGGCTTCGATGTCCAGACAAGGGTAGGCCACGCCTGGCGAATAGGCCAGCGACAGGTCACGCTGGTTGGACAGCGGCTTGGTGGGGGTGACGGAGATCTTGCCCTTGCTGGGGCTGCGATGGTATTCGAGTGCGGCTTCGCGCAGTGCCTGTTCGGCGGCGGACAGTTGTTGTGCCATAAGAGTGAGTCAATCCAGTGTGTACCAAGCGGATGATAAAGGCGCAGGCCCATCCCTATGGGGCAGTGGGCCTAAGTTTCGATGCTGCACCGCAGCAATCTTGTCAGTGGGCATCTGCTTGCTGCGCAGCCTTGATGATCTGGGCCTGGTCGAGTTTGGCGCCGTTGAAAAACAGGTTCAAAGCGACGGCGCTGATCGACGCCAGCAGGATGCCCGATTCGATCAGCGGGTGGATGGCATGGGGCATCCATTGGCGGAACTGCGGCGCAATCAGCGGGATCATGCCAAAGCCGATGGACACGGCGACGATCATGGCGTTGTAGCGGTTATGGCGAAAATCTACATTGGACAGGATGCGGATGCCGGTAGCAGCCACCATGCCGAACATGACCAGACCTGCGCCGCCCAGCACCATCGTGGGCAGGGATTCGACCAAGGCGCCCAGCTTGGGCAGCACGCCCAAAATGATCAGGATGAAGCCACCAGCCACGCAGACAAAGCGGCTTTGGATGCCGGTGACGGCCACCAGGCCCACGTTTTGCGAGAAGCTGGTGTAGGGGAAGGTGTTGAAGATGCCGCCCAGCAAGGTGCCCAGGCCATCAGTGCGCAGGCCCCGGGTCAGGTCTGCCGGGGTGACCTCCTTGTTGGTCATGTCGCCCAGCGCCAGGAACATGCCCACCGATTCGATCATCACGACGATCATCACCAAGGTCATGGTCAGGATCAGGATGGGGTCGAACACCGGCGTGGCGATCTCGAACGGCATGACAAAGTCGAACCACTCGGCATGCGCCACTTTCTCGTAGGTCATCAGCCCCATGGCCGTGGCAACCACGGCGCCAATGACAATGCCTGCCAGCACCGCGATATTGGCAAAAAAGCCCTTGGCAAACTTGGTGATCAGCAAGATGGAAACCAGCACCAGGGCCGAGATGCCAACGCCGCTCAGATCGCCATAGCGCGGGTTGGGGACGGAGGGCAGAATGGCCAGGCCATGCGGAATGGGCGGCAAGGCTGAACCTGGGGCGCCCGCCGCCACCTGGGCGTTTTGCAGCCATTTGACGTGCTCGGGGTTGGGCACGGAAGGCGCTGTGGGCCCGACCGGGTTGCCAAAGATCCAGTTGATGCCCACGCGCATCAGGCTGATGCCGATGACGGTGATGATGGTGCCGGTGACGACCGGCGGGAAAAACCTCAGCATGCGGCTGACAAGGGGTGAGATGAGTATCGAGATGACCCCCGCCCCGATGACCGAGCCAAAGATGAGCCCTGCGCCATAGACGCCGCCGGTGGTCTGCGCCATCGAGATCATCGGTGCCACGCTGGCAAAGGTCACACCCATCATCACCGGCAGCTTGATGCCAAACCAGCGCGTGGCTCCCCAGGCCTGGATCAGGGTGACCAGGCCGCAGACAAACAGATCGGCCGATATCAGCTTGGCAATCTGGTGCGAATCGAGATTGAGCGCGCGGCCCACGATCAGAGGCACGGCCACGGCCCCCGCGTACATGACCAGCACATGCTGCAAGCCCAAGGTGGTGAGCCGCCCCAGCGGCAGCATTTGATCGACCGGGTGTTTATCCGTTTGCATGTCTTCACTCCTCATCGGGGGAACTTGATTGGTAGAGGTAAGCCTTAAAAATCCATACAAAAAGTGTATACAAATGATGGCTGGCGGCCACCCCCTGATTACCCTCAAGCGCTGGCCCAGATGGCTGGGATTTGCCCGCTGGCATGCTGGTGCACACCAAGAAAACCGCCCCCAAGCGGCGGGCTTGGGGGCGGTTGGTAAGGGGATGTTTTAGCGGGCCTTAGGGCCCGCCTGCGTTGGCTCAGGCCAACAGATCGACCAGTGAGCGGGCGATGACCTTGGTGGCGCGGCGCAGGTCTTCCAGATCGAGGCGCTCGTCGGCGCGCTTGGCATGGCTTTCCAGCACGGTGCGCGGGCCGGCGCCATAGATCACGCCGGGAATGCCGCGCTCCACATACAGGCGCACGTCGGTGTACAGCGGTGTGCCAACAGCAGGGGGCTTCTCACCAAACACGGCCTCGCCATGGGTCTGGATCGCATCGACCAGTGGCTGGTTGCCAGCCAGTGGTGTCATGGCATTGGCCAGCAGCAGGCGCTTGATGTCCACGCGCACGGCATCATCACCGCGGTAGCCGCGCTCGGTGTTGAAGCGCTCCATCGCGTTGGCGATGACCTGGCGGATATGGGCCTCCACGGCGACCGGGTTCTCCTCGGGGATCATGCGGCGGTCGATCTTGAGCATGACCTTGCCGGGGATCACATTGGTGTTGGTGCCGCCCTCGATGCGGCCAATGTTCAGGTAGGGGTGCTTGATGCCCGCGACCTGGGAGCTGACCTTTTGGTAGGTGGTGTTTTCCGCATACAGGTCGTTCATGATGGCCACGGCGGCCTGCAGCGCATCCACGCCGGTGTGCGGAACGGCGGCATGGGCCATCTTGCCGTGTACGGTGATCTCCATCTGCAGGCAGCCGTTGTGGGCCACCACCACTTCGTAGCTGAAGCCGGCGGCCACCATCAGATCGGGCTTGGTCAGGCCTTTTTCCAGCAACCAACCGGGGCCCAGCAGGCCGCCAAACTCTTCGTCGTAGGTAAAGTGCAGCTCCACCGCGCCCTGGCTGGGCTTGGCCACGGCCTCCAGTGCGCGCAAGGCGTAGGTGAAGGTGGAGAAATCGCACTTGCTCACCGCAGCGGCGCGGCCGTAGAGCTTGCCATCCACAATGCGGGCGCCATAGGGGTCATGCGTCCAGCCTTCGCCGGGCGGCACCACATCGCCATGGGCGTTGAGGGCGATGGTGCGGCCCGAGCCGGCCGCGCCAAAGGGGCGGCGCACGATCAGGTTGGTGATCGAGGTCATGCCATAGGCTTCGACATCGGCTTGGGGCACCACATGCTTTTCGGCGGTGTAACCCATGGCCTGCAGCAGCTCGGCGGTGCGCTCGGCGTGGGGGGTGTTGTCGCCAGGCGGGGTGTCGGTAGGCACTTGCACCAGCTTCTGGAAGAACTGCACCTGCTCGTCAAAGTGCTGGTCGATCCACTGGTCCAGGGCGGCGTAGGTGGCGTTGTTCGTGGTCATACGGTTTCGTTTTCTAATTGTTGAAGGACGTGGCTGAAGCTGTCTATCGCCAGCTGCATGTCATCGGCGGTGGATGACTCCAAAGGGTTGTGGCTGATGCCGCTGTTGAGGCCGCGCACAAAGAGCATGGCCTGGGGCATGATCTCGTGCAGCTTCATCGCATCGTGGCCGGCGCCACTGGGCATGCGGAACAGCGGCAGGCCTTGGGCGGCCACCGCCTTCTCCCAGCGCTGCTGCCAGGCGGGCGCGCTGGGCGCGGCTGCGGCTTGCATGGTTTGCTCAGCGCGGTAGCGCAGCCCGCGTTTTTGCGCGATGGCTTCGAGCTGGGCCATCACATCGCGCACCAGCGCGTCGCGCTGCGGATCGGTGGGGGCGCGCATGTCGATGCTGAACTTGCACTGACCGGGCACGACGTTGATCGATCCGCTGGGCACTTCGAGCATGCCAACGGTGGCGACCGAATCGCCATCTTGCGCGGCGCGCTGCTCGGCATACAGCATTAGCTCGGCCACGCCGCAGGCGGCGTCGCGGCGGCGGTCCATGGGCGTGGTGCCGGCATGGCTGGCCATGCCAAGCATTTCGCAGACATAGCGCGAGCTGCCGTTGATGGAGGTGACGATGCCCAACGGAATATCCAGCTCGGTCAGCACCGGGCCTTGCTCGATGTGCACCTCGATAAAGCCCAGGTACTGCGAGGGATCGCGCTGGATCTTGGGGATGTCGTCAATGCACAGGCCGGCATGTTGCATGGCCTCGCGCATGGTGATGCCGGCGGCATCGGCCTGGTCCAGCCACTGGGGGTTGAAGTGGCCGATCAGCGCGCCCGAGCCCAGGAAGGTGGCCTTGTAGCGCTGGCCTTCTTCTTCGGCAAAGGCCACCACTTCGATGCCAAAGGGCATGCGCTTGCCGGCGCGGTGCAGCTCGCGCACGCAGGCCATCGGCACAAAGATACCCAGGCGCCCGTCGTACTTGCCGCCGTTGCGCACGGTGTCGTAATGGCTGCCGGTGAGCAGGTACTTGCCGCCTTCTTGCGCGGGGCGGTAGCGGCCCACCACGTTGCCGACCGCATCGATCTCGACTTCGTCAAATCCACTGTCGCGCATCCAGTGGCTGATGCGTTGGGCGCAGGCGCGGTGGGCATCGGTCAGGTAGGTGACGGTGAGCTGGCCTTTTTCGGCAAAGCCCTCGTCGCTGTGCTGGGCCAGGCGTTCCTGCCAGTCCCAGACGTCATTGCCCAGTACCGGCTCGTAGCCAAACTTGTCGTTCAGGCGTATCTCGGCAATGCGGTGGATATTGCGCAGGGCCTCGTTGCGCTCAAAATCCGGGTGGTGGTTGAGGCGCCTTGCAAAGGTGGCGATGATGTCCTGCTTGAGCAAGCCAACACCGCGTGGCCCGCGCACCGCCAGGATGAAGGGGAAGCCAAAGCGTGCGTTGTAGTCCGCATTGAGCTGCTGGATCTGCGCAAACTCCTCAGGCGTGCACTGGGTCAGGCCGGCGCGGTTTTGCTCCAGGGCGGATTCTGCTGTCAAGGTGTTGGCCACCATGGCCTTGCCCGCCAGCTCGGGGTGGGCGCGGATCAAGGCCAGCTGGGCATCGACCGGGGCCTGGGCCAGCACGCGCACCATCGCGTGCTTGAGCTGGGCGAGCGAGGCAAAAGGCCGCTGGGCCAGCGCGGCCTGGGCAATCCAGGGCGAATGCTCGTACAGCCCATCGAGCATGGCCAGCGCCGCATCGGGCGTGGCTTGGTTGAGTTGTTCCAGGGTCAGGGCCATGGTGTTTCCTATCGAATGGATGGAGTGCTAGCGCTTCTCTTCGCTCCGGCGTGGCGCTGTGTCATCTTTCAAAGCGTGGGGGCGGGAAAGTGCTGGGCCCAGTGGCGGGCAATATCGATGCGCTTGCAGACCCAGACGTTCTGGTGCTGTTGGATATGGTCCAAAAAGCGCTGCAGGGCGGTGATGCGGCCCGGGCGGCCCAGCAAGCGGCAGTGCATGCCGATGCTCATCATCTTGGGGCGGTTCTCGCCGGCCGGGTCGCCTTCGGCATACAGCACATCAAAGCTGTCCTTCAAGTACTGGAAGAAGGGATCGGCGTGCGAGTAGCCCTGGGGCAGCGCAAAGCGCATGTCGTTGCAGTCCAAGGTATAGGGCAGGATCAGCTGGTGGGCAGCCGTGCCATCGCTTTTGCCCACCTTCATCCAGAAGGGCAGGTCGTCGCCGTAGTAGTCGCTGTCGTACGCAAAGCCGCCCAAATCGGCCACCAGGCGGTGGGTGTTGGGGCTGTCGCGGCCGGTGTACCAACCTAGGCCGTGCGTGCTGCGGCTGCCGTAGAGGCTGTGGAAGATGTCCATCGCCTGCTGCATATGGGCGCGCTCGACCTCTTCAGGCGTATTTTGGTAATGCACCCACTTGAGGCCGTGGCAGGCCACCTCATGGCCCAGATCGGAGAACGCCTGGGCCAGCTCGCGGTGGCGCTGCAAGGCCGTGGCCACGCCAAACACCGTCAGCGGCAGGCCGCGCTTTTCAAATTCGCGCAGCAGGCGCCACACACCAGCGCGCGAGCCGTATTCATAGATGCCATCCATGCTCATGTGGCGGTCGGGGTAGGAGGCCGGGTTGAACATCTCCGAGAGGAACTGCTCGCTGCCCGGGTCGCCATGCAGCACATGGTTTTCGCCGCCTTCCTCGTAGTTCAGCACAAACTGCACCGCAATGCGTGCGCCCTGGGGCCATTGGGCATGGGGCACATCGCGGCCGTAGCCAATCAGGTCGCGGGGGTAGGGGGTGGTAGCGTCGTAGGTCATAGCGTGATCGAGGACAGAGCCATGGATAAATCGTTGCTGGGAATCTCGCGTTCGAACTGCAGGCCTTGCTCCACATGCTCCAGGTGCGCGATCATCAGTTGCACCGCGCCTTCGGCATCCTTGCGGGCGAGGGCCTGCACAATCTCTTCGTGCTCCTCGTGCGAATGGGCGGCGGCGCTGGCCGACTGGTACATCAGGGTGATCAACGCGCAGCGTGAGATCAGATCGCCCAGCAGCTGGGCCAGCACATCGTTGCCCATCAGCTCAGCCATGCGCACATGGAAGTCGCCCAGCAGCTCGGTGCGCTCGGTGACATCGGCACGGTGCACGGCAGCGGCTTCTTGCCGCACATGCTCGCGCAAGACCTTGATCTGTTTGGGTGTGACGGTTTCGACAAAGCTGCGGGTCATCTGCGCTTCGAGCATCTTGCGCACGGCAAACACCTGGCGTGCTTCGGTCACCGAAGGGGTGGACACAAAGGCGCCGCGTGCGGGCTCCAGGGTGACCAGGTGGTTTTGCGACAGCTGAAACAGCGCCTGCCGCACCAAGGTGCGCGATACGCCAAAATGGTCCGCGAGCTTTTGCTCGGCCAGCTTGGTGCCCGGCAGCAACCGGTGCTCGACGATGGCACGGGTGAGGGCTTGGGCGATGGTGGACGTTGAGGTGGATTCCATGTCAGGATAGTAGGCCTAATGACAAAAAGTGTATACACTTTTAGTGCACATCACCAGTCCGATCTTACCCAGAATCATCAGGAGATTTACCTATGGGCCTGAGCACCCACGTTCTTGACACCATGCACGGCTGCCCCGCTGCGGGCATGGACATCGCGCTGTACGCCACCGACGGCGGCGAGCTGCGCCTGATCCGCCGCGAAACCCTGAACCACGACGGCCGCACCCAAACCCCCTTGTTTGACAACGCGACCTTGCGCCCCGGCACCTACCGCCTGAGCTTTGAAGTGGCGGCCTACTTTGCCGCCAAGGGCGTGGAGCTGCCCAGCCCCAACTTTCTGAACCAGGTGAATTTGGATTTTGGCGTGGCCCATGCCGACCAGCACTACCACGTGCCGCTGCTGGTGAGTCCTTGGAGCTATTCGACGTATCGGGGGTCTTGAGGCCGCTGGCCTGCTGCGGTGGCGAGCCTTGACCTGTCTCAAGCACGCATCGCCAAAACTGTAGGCCGAAGCCGCAAGTTGTATCTGCGGCCTGCCAGCGTCACCAGGTGTGGCTACTATCTGCTCCTAGGTGCGCCGCTGTATCCATGGCGGGGCAAACCTGATCGAAATAACACCAGATCAAAAGGAGTAGGTATGCAACGTTTTTCTATGCGCACCCTGGGTGTAGCTGCTGCGGTGGTTGCGGGAGCTCTGTCGATGGCGGCCTGCACGGTCACCAAGCCTGACACCAACAATGCGCCACGCGCCGATGAGACGTCGGTGGATGCGCGTACCAATGCAGCGCTGGAGCGCCTGTACCAGACGGCGCCGGGTTCCAAGGAGCTGGTGGCCCGCTCCAAGGGTGTGCTGGTGTTCCCGTCGGTCATTGGCGGCAGCTTTGTGATCGGGGTGGAGCATGGCCGTGGCGTGCTGCGCGTTGGCAACCGCAGCGACAGCTACTACAGCACGACCGGCGCGTCGATTGGCTGGCAGGCCGGTGGCCAGTCCAAGGCGGTCATCTATGTGTTCAACACGACAGAGGCGCTGGAGAAATTCCGCCAGAGCAATGGCTGGTCGGTGGGCGCAGATGCCACCGTGGCCGCTGGCCGTATAGGCGCCAATGGCAGCGTCGACACCACGTCGGCCCAAGCCCCTGTGACCAGCTTTGTGCTGAACAATGCCGGCCTGGAAGCTGGCGTGTCCTTGCAAGGTGCGAAGATCACCCGTATCAAGGAATAAGACAAGGCCTTAGGGCTTTGAACAGGAACCGGCCAGCAGGCCGGTTTTTTTGCGCCTGGCTTTGGCTGGCCCTCAGCGCTGGCCTTCGCTCAAGGTGTGCAGCTGGAACTGGCCGGATGCATCCCACAGCCAGGTATCGGTGTAAGAGACCATGACCTCGCCGTCGGCCAGGTGCGTGGGGGCGGGGAACGGCGCCGCCGCCCGCACCAGTGCCTCAATCAGGGCTGGTACCTCTTGCGCCTGTGCGGGCTCGCGCATCCAGTTCAGCTCCTGGATCTGGCCGTCTTCATCGAGCAGCAGCTCCAGCACCCCGATGGCATAGAGCATGGGCGGCAGCATGCCCGGGTAGATGCGCTCGGGGTAGCGGGCATACAGGTGCTGGGCACAGTGCTTGCGGTAGGCCTCTTCATCGGCGGGGTTGCCGTCCGTGCCGGGAGCCTCTTCTTGTGCGCCGTCGGTGCGCGCAAGGGGACTGCGCCGGTCTGGCAACTCGGTGTGGCGGAGGGCAATATCACCCTCTGAATCTCGGTCAAGCGTCTGGGTCGCGGCGTTTGCCGATGCCTGTGCAGGTGCAGGCGCTGGCGCCCTGGGCGGTATACGAAAAAGCGTATGCCAAAGGCGTGACAGCAAGGAGGTGGGTGGTCGATCGCTCATGGTACAAATCTGTCTATTGCGGCTGTGCAGCACGGCAGGCCGTATTTTCATCATGGAACAAGGCATGCCGGTACTACAGCAATTGTTGGGGCGCCTCGCGACGCAGGATGCCTGTCTGGTACAGGTGGAGTCTACACAGGGATCAGCACCGCGCGATGCCGGTGCCTGGATGGCCGTGTTTGCCCAGGACCAGTTGGGCACGATTGGCGGCGGCCACCTGGAGTGGCTGGCGGCCAGCAAGGCACGCGAGCTGCTGGCCAGCGGTGGCGCGCCTTTGAGCGAGCGTTTTGCGCTGGGCCCCCGGCTGGGTCAGTGCTGCGGCGGTGCGGTGCAGCTGCGTTTTCAGCGCATTGCGCAGGCCGACAGCGAGCCCCTGGCGCAGCGCCTGGCCCCCGATTGCAGCCCGGTGGCGGTGTTCGGGGCAGGGCATGTAGGCGCAGCCTTGGTGCAGGTGCTGAGCAACCTGCCTTTGCACATCACCTGGGTGGACAGCCGCGAGGCGCTGTTTCCGCCCGAGCTGCCGTCCCATGTGCAGGCCGAGTATTCCGACCCCATCGAGAGGGCGGTGACAGATCTGGCCCCAGGCAGCAGTGTGTTCATCCTCACCCACGACCACCAGCAGGATCTGCGGATCACCCAGGCCTGCCTGCAGCGCCAGCGCGACCATGGTGATCTGAACCTGATCGGGCTGATCGGCAGCGCCACCAAGCGCGCCAGCTTTGCACACCGGTTGGCCGAACGGGGTTTTGCCGACGATGAGTTTGCCCGCATCACTTGCCCGATTGGCGTGCCCGGCATCCAGGGCAAGGCGCCGGAGGTGATTGCGATAGCGGTGGCTGCCCAGTTGCTGCAACACCTGCAAGGCTGAGCGGCGCCGCCTCCGCTTTTGCTGCATTGCATCAGGGTTTTATCTAGGGGACTTGCGGCTTTTTGCCGACCAACGGGCGGCAGAAATTGCATACACTTTAAGTCTACAAAAGGTCGCAGCGGTGCCCCGGTCATGACGATGATGGCTGTGGATTGCGGCCTGTCTGCTGCTCAGATCGCCCGCCGTGGTGAGCAGGTTCAACAAGTCGCCAGCATCCAACTGCTGGTGTCTTGACGAGGAGAGCGGGGTACAACCCCCTCCCTTGCACTGGCAGCCCCCACGCTGCCAAGGATGAGAGCAATGGAAGGCTATATCCTCGATTGGGCGAACCTGTTGTTGCGCTGGCTGCATGTGATCACAGCCATTGCCTGGGTGGGCTCGTCGTTCTACTTTGTGTTTCTGGACAGCAGCCTGACCCCGCCGGAAGACGAGGACCTGAAAAAGCAGGGCGTCAGCGGTGAGTTGTGGGCCGTGCATGGCGGGGGCTTCTACCACCCGGTGAAGTTCAATGTCTCCCCGCCCAAGCTGCCGGACCACCTGCACTGGTTCTACTGGGAGAGTTACACCACCTGGCTGTCCGGCTTTGCGCTGTTGACGGTGTCTTACCTGTGGAACGCCAATATCTACCTGGTCAACCCGGCCGACCCGAATGCGATGAGCGCGCCGCTGGCGGTGTTCGCGGCGCTGAGCTTTCTGGCGGTCTTCTGGCTGCTGTATGACGGCATCTGCCGCGTCTTTGGCTTTAAAAAGCATGGCGACGCGATTGTGGGTGCGATGGTGCTGGTGCTGGTCTGCATCGCCGCTTACCTGGCCTGCCATATTTTTCCGGGCCAGGCAGCCTTCTTGCTGATGGGCGCGATGCTGGCCACCTCGATGAGCGCCAACGTGTTCTTCTGGATCATCCCGGGCCAGCGCACCGTGGTGCGGGCGCTGAAGAACGGCGACCCGGTCGACCCCATCTACGGCAAGCGCGGCAAGCAGCGCAGTGTGCACAACACCTATTTCACCTTGCCGGTGCTGTTTGCGATGCTGTCCAACCACTATGGCTGGCTCTACAACCAGAAGTACAACTGGCTGGTGCTGATCGGCATGATGTTTGCCGGTGCGGCCATTCGCCAGTTCTTTGTGCTGCGCCATGGCCACAAGCTCGGCCGCAACAAGCACCCCTGGCCTTATGCGCTGATAGGGGTACTGGTAATTTTGGGTGTGATCGCCTGGCTGCGGCCCGGCCCCAAGCCGGCCGTGGCGGCCACGGCCGCTCCCGCCAGCCAGCCCGCCGCCGGCGCCGTGCCCTATGGCGAGGTGGCCAAGGTGTTTGCCCAGCATTGCGTGCTGTGCCACAGCGCCACCGGCCTGGCGCAAAAGAATGTGAAGCTCGACAGCCCCGGCGAGGTGGCCCAGCACACCCAGCAGATCTACCAGCAGGTGGTGCTGCTGCGCAAAATGCCCTTTGGCAACCCCGATGGGCTGAGTGCGGACGAGCGCGATCTGGTCAAGCGCTGGTTTGAATCAGGTGCCGCGACGGCGCCCTGAGGGCAGCTGCAAGGGGGTTGGGCAAGCGCCCGGCGCGGCGAAGCCCGACTACAGCCCGGGCCTGCGGATCGGCGTAGGATACGCGGGTTGGGGCATGCCCAAGCCCCTCTTTGCGATGGGCGGCCGGGGATGCGTGTCACAAATCCACCTCTTCTCGCATGTCAAATTTCGATATCCAATTGCTGCTCACCGCCCTGGTGAGCGTGCTGGTGCTGGTCGCGCTGATTGTCTCGCGCATCCGCTTGCACCCTTTGCTGGCCTTGCTCATCGTCTGTATCGGCGTGGGCTTTGCCACCGGCATGGCACCCGGCGAGATTGCCAAGAACATCACCAATGGCGCGGGCAAAACCCTGGGCGCCGTGGGCGTGGTGATTGCGCTGGGCGCCATGCTGGGCAAGATCCTGGCTGATTCGGGCACCACTGAGCGCTTGGCCAATGCCATCTTGCGCCATACCTCTGACCGGATGATTCCCTGGGCGATGACCCTGGTGGCCTTCATCATCGGGATTCCGATGTTTTTCGAAGTGGGCCTGGTGGTGATGCTGCCGCTGATCTTCAGCGTGGCGCGCAAGCTGGAAAGCCGCGAGAACTTCAAGGGCTCCGCCTATGTTTACGTGGGCGTGCCGGTGATTGCCGCGTTGGCGGCCATGCACGGCATGGTGCCGCCGCATCCTGGCCCCTTGACTGCCATTGCCACCCTGAAAACCACGGTAGGCCCGACGATGCTGTATGGCTTCCTCGCGGCCTTGCCGGCGATGGTGCTGGGCGGGCCGCTGTATGGCGCCTTTATCACCCCGCGCATGACGACCCGGCCGGAGCAGGCGCTGCTGGACCAGTTCACCGAGACCCAGACCGAAGCCGGCAAGGACCAGCCCGGCATTGCGATGGGTGTGCTGTCTGCCTTGCTGCCCGCGCTGCTGATGCTGGCCCATGCGCTGGCCGAGATGGCCTTGCCCAAGGGCTCGGGCCTGCTGCAGGTGGCCAGCTTTTTGGGCAATCCGCTGATTGCGATGCTGCTGGGCGTGCTGTTTGCGGCTTTCACCTTGGTCTACCTGCGCAGCGGCGACGCCGAAAAGCTGCGCGATACCTTGGGCGCCAGCCTCAAGCCAATTGCCGGGATCATCATGATCATTGCCGGCGGCGGCGCCTTCCAGCAGGTGCTGACCAGCGCCAAGGTGGGTGATGCCATCGTGCACATGACGCAGCAGTTTGCGTTTCCGCCGCTGGTGCTGGGCTGGCTGATTGCCATGCTGCTGTCGGTGTCGACCGGATCGGCCACCGTGGGCATCGTGGGCGCAGCCGGTTTGCTGGCACCGCTGGCAGCGGCTGACCCCAGCCTGAACCTGCCTTTGCTGGCCTTGTCGATCGGCTGCGGCTCCTTGTTCTTCAACTACGCCAACCATGCGGGCTTCTGGATGGTCAAGGAATCCTTTGGCATGACCATGGGGGAGGCCACCCGCACGATCACCGTGGTGCAGTCCATCGTCTCGTTCGTGGGTCTGCTGATGGTGCTGCTGTTCAATACCTTGCCGGCGCTCGGTGGGTAGCAGCCTTTAAAAAAAGCGAATGGGCCGCAGCAGCGATGCTGGCGGCCCATTTTTTGCCCTGTGAGGGACGTCTGATCAGTCGGCAGGCTTGGCTTGCTCGGCTGCTGCGTCGCTGGCGTCAGCGGGAGCAGCGTTTGCGTCTGGCTGCGATTCAGTCGCGTCCTCGTTGCCATCCGGGGTGTCCGAATCAGGCTGTCCGTTGGCTTTGCGCTGGGCTTTTTCTGCTTTTTTCTTCTTTTTTTCCAGCTCACGCTGGCGCTTCTCGTACTGGTAATTCGGCTTGGCCATATTTTTGTTCCTTAGCGGTGTTCAGCCTCCACGATACAGCATGCGCCGTACCTGGGGGGGAGACCATAGTAATGTTTGCAGGGGGGAAACCGTAAAGCAAGGCGCTTTTTCAGGCCTTGCTGCAGCAAAAAAACCGCCCGAAGGCGGTTGGCTGATGAAGGCCCAGGCAATCAAGCGCCTGCGACTTCGATGCCCTTGAACTCGCCCGTCGCGATCTTTTCCTTCCAGATCGCCGGGCCGGTGATGTGGGCGCTGGTGCCGCCGGCATCCACGGCCACGGTCACGGGCATGTCGACCACGTCGAATTCATAGATGGCTTCCATGCCCAGATCGGCAAAACCCACCACCTTGGCATGCTTGATGGCCTTGGAGACCAGGTAGGCAGCGCCGCCGACGGCCATCAGGTAGGCCGATTTGTGGTTCTTGATGGCCTCGATGGCGACCGGGCCGCGCTCGGACTTGCCGATCATCGCGATCAGGCCGGTCTGCGACAGCATCATGTCGGTGAACTTGTCCATGCGGGTGGCGGTGGTTGGGCCGGCAGGGCCAACGACTTCGTCACGCACAGGGTCCACCGGGCCCACGTAGTAGATCACGCGGTTGGTGAAATCCACCGGCAGCGGCTCGCCCTTGGCCAGCATGTCCTGGATGCGCTTGTGGGCGGCGTCGCGGCCGGTCAGCATCTTGCCGTTGAGCAAGATGGTGTCGCCCGGCTTCCAGCTGGCGACTTCTTCCTTGGTCAAGGTGTTCAGGTTCACGCGCTTGGACTTGTTGTAGTCCGGCGCCCATTCGATCTTGGGCCAGGTGTCCAGCGATGGCGGGTCCAGGTACACGGGGCCGGAGCCGTCCATCACAAAGTGGGCGTGGCGGGTAGCAGCGCAGTTGGGGATCATCGCCACGGGCTTGGAGGCCGCGTGCGTGGGGTACATGTTGATCTTCACATCCAGCACCGTGGTCAGGCCGCCCAGGCCCTGGGCGCCAATGCCCAGGGCGTTGACCTTCTCAAACAGCTCCAGGCGCAGCTTTTCCACCTGGTCCAGCTCGGCACCGCTGGCCGCCTTTTGCTGCAGCTGGTACATGTCCAGGTCTTCCATCAGGCTTTCCTTGGCCAGCAGCACAGCCTTTTCAGCGGTGCCGCCAATGCCGATGCCCAGCATGCCCGGTGGGCACCAGCCTGCGCCCATCGTGGGAACGGTCTTGAGCACCCAGTCCACAATGCTGTCGCTGGGGTTCATCATGATCATCTTGGACTTGTTCTCCGAGCCGCCGCCCTTGGCGGCCACGGTCACGTCCAGCTTGTCCCCGGGGACGATCTGCACATTGATGACGGCAGGCGTGTTGTCCTTGGTGTTCTTGCGGGCAAAGTGGGGATCGGCCACCACCGAGGCGCGCAAGGTGTTGTCGGGGTGGTTGTAGCCACGGCGCACGCCTTCGTTGATCGCATCTTCCAGGCCCATCGTGAAGTCTTCCCACTTCACGTCCATGCCCACCTTGAGGAACACGTTGACGATGCCGGTGTCCTGGCAGATGGGACGCTGGCCGGTGGCGCTCATCTTGGAGTTGGTCAGGATCTGGGCCATCGCATCCTTGGCTGCCGGGCTTTGCTCACGCTCGTAGGCCCGTGCCAGGTGCTGGATGAAATCCGGGGTGTGGTAGTAGCTGATGTACTGCAGGGCGCCCGCGATCGAGTCGATCAGGTCCTGCTGACGGATGGAGGTGGTCATCGTGCTTGTGGGTGGGTTTGGGGTTGCGCAAGGCTATGCTGCCGATGGCGCTCGGGATCACGGGGGCAATTATCGGCGTTTCGCCGGCCGGGTGGTGGTAAATGCCCGATAAGTCTTCTAGAAGACTCAGGTGTCGCGCAAGTGTCGAGACAGCGCAAGAGCATGCTCCCAGCATGGCTGCTCATCGCAGATGAGAACGGCTGTTATTGACTGCGTTAGGATGCGATGCCGCGTCCGCTCTGCACCCAGGCGGGCGGCGTCATATTTTCGAATCCTGCGGCCCACCAGCCAAACGCTTACCAGCCAGACGAGCCGCGTTGCAATTGTTGAGATACCAGGAGTGATCCAAGCATGACAGCTACCCGCCAGGAAAAAGACACCTTCGGCCCCATCGATGTGCCGGCCGACAAACTCTGGGGCGCCCAGACGCAGCGCTCGCTGCAGAACTTTGACATCAGCGGTGAGAAGCAGCCCGGTGAAATCATCCATGCGCTGGCGCAGGTGAAAAAGGCCAGCGCCACCGTCAACCACGCGCTGGGCCTGCTCGATGAGAAGAAGGCCAAGGCCATCAATGCGGCGGCCGACGAGGTGATTTCCGGCCAGCACCCCGATGAGTTCCCGCTGGTGGTCTGGCAGACCGGCTCGGGCACGCAGACGAATATGAACGTCAACGAAGTGCTGGCCAACCGTGCCAGCGAGCTGCTGGGCGGGGAGCGCGGCGAATCGCGCCTGGTCCACCCCAATGACGAGGTGAACAAAAGCCAGTCCAGCAATGACGTCTACCCCACCGCCATGCATGTGGCGGCCGTTACCGCCATTGAGCGCAAGCTGCTGCCCGCGCTGGAAAAGCTGCGCCGCACCCTGCAGGCCAAGAGCGAGGCCTTCAACGACATCGTCAAAATTGGCCGTACCCACTTGCAAGATGCCACGCCGCTGACCCTGGGCCAGGAGATCTCCGGCTGGGTGGCCCAGCTCGAACACGGCGCCAAGCACACCAAGTCGGCTTTGCCCCATCTGTATGAGCTGGCGCTGGGCGGCACGGCCGTGGGCACGGGCCTGAACGCTCCCAAGGGTTACGCCGAAGGTGTAGCCCAAGAGCTGGCCAAGCTGACCGGCTACCCGTTTATCACCTCGCCCAACAAGTTCGAATCGCTGGGCTCTTGCGATGCACTGGTGTTTGGCCATGGTGCCCTCAAGACCTTGGCGGCCAGCCTGATGAAGATTGCCAACGATGTGCGCTGGCTGGCATCGGGCCCGCGCAGCGGCCTGGGCGAGATCTCCATCCCCGAGAACGAGCCGGGCTCGTCCATCATGCCGGGCAAGGTCAACCCCACGCAGTGCGAAGCAATGACCATGCTCTGCGCCCAGGTGTTTGGCAACGATGCCGCTATCAATATCGGCGGTGCCTCGGGCAACTTCGAGCTGAATGTGTTCCGCCCCATGGTGGCGCACAACTTCCTGCAAAGCGTGCGCCTGCTGGCCGATGGCATGGTGAGCTTTAACGACCACTGCGCCGTGGGCATTGAGCCCAACCGCGAGCGCATCACCGAGCTGGTCAGCCGCTCGCTGATGCTGGTGACCGCGCTCAATACCCATATTGGCTACGACAAGGCGGCTTATATCGCCAAGAAGGCGCATAAAGAGGGCAGCAGCCTGCGCGATGCGGCCGTGGCCAGCGGCCATGTGACGGCCGAGCAGTTTGACCAGTGGGTCGTGCCCGAGCACATGGTGGGCAATCTGTAAGCGCGTTTCAAGCGCTGCAGCGTTCCAGGGCCCGCATCGCTGCGGGCTCTGTGCATCTACACTGGCCGTTTTTGAATTTCCCTCCTTTGGACCATTCATGCCATCTGATCCCCTGCAGACCTTGACCGCCAGCTTCCAGCCTAGCGAAGGCTTTTTGGTGGGCGGTGTGGATATCCATATGCTGGCGCAGGCGCTGGGCGTGCCAGTGTTCGAGACGCCCTGGCACATGCCCCAGTACCAGCTGGGCGAGCAGGGCGCCTGGCGGCTGATGCGCGGCGGCATGGGGTTGGACAGGGGCTACTACAGCGGCGGCTGTGTGTATGGCGGCTCCACGGCGCTGCTGCGCAAGAACGCACAAGGCGGCTGGGACACGTGGATGTCGCTGTCGCCTTTTGAGATCGAGAGCCAGGAGCTGGCCTGCCGCCATGCGCATGGCCACACGGTGGTGATGGGCCTGGGGATGGGCTGGGTGACGGCCAATATTGCGCTGAACCCGGCCGTGGAGCGGGTCACCGTGGTCGAGCGTGACCCGGAGGTGATCGCGCTGTTCCAGCACATGCAGGTGCTGGAGGGTTTGCCGCCCGAGGCCGCCGCCAAAATTCACATCGAGCAAGCCGATGCGCTGCAGTGGCGCCCGGCGCCGCAGCAAGTTGTGGACTGGCTGTATGCCGATATCTGGCTGCGACTGGCCGAGCCGCAGGCGCTGGCCGAGGTGCAGCAGATGCAGGCCCATGTGCAGGCGACACAGCTGTACTTTTGGGGCCAGGAGTGGGTGCTGGCTGCGCCTTTGCAAGCATCGTGGGGCAGCCCCAGTTGGGCCCCGGCACTGGCAGAGGCCGTAGCGGCCACGCGCCTGCCCTTGCTTACCGCTGTGGATGGCGGATTTGCGCCCTGGGTAGAGCGCATCTGGCGCGAGCGCCTGGCACGCAGGCCTGCTTGAAGCATTCTTGGATCTAGGCCCGCGCCCGCGCAGTCCATGCCGAGCGGCTGCCTTGCCAAACCAGCAGCGCCAAGGTCAGCAGCATCGCTGCATTCACGGCCTGCCAGCCCAGGGTCTGGATCAGCACACCGCAGCTGAGCGACATCAGCGCCGCGCTGCCGTTGTTGCTCCACTCCATCATGGGCTGGGCCTGCGCCCGCTCTTGGGGCGTGCTGGCCTGGTTCAGCAAGCTGGTGCCGGCGAGGATCATTAGGTTCCAGCCGGCACCCAGCAGCAAGGAGCTGAGCAGAAACGGCATGAACTGCATGCCGATCAGTGCCACACCAGCGCTGGCGGCCAGCAGGGCCGCGCCCAGCCAGGCCAGGCGCCGCGCGCCAAAGCGGTCCACCGCGCGGCCAGCGAACAGCGAGGGTGCAAACATGCCCAGCACATGCCACTGGATCACCTGGGTGGAGCTGGCCAGCGAATGGCCCGCGCCATGCATGGCCAGCGGGGTGGCATTCATCACCAGCACCATCAGCCCATGGCCGCAGGCGCTGAGCAAGATGGCCTGGCGCAGCGCAGGGCGCTGCCACAGCTGGCGGCGCGTGGCAGTGGGCTCGGCAGCGGACCTGGCCTGCATGGGCAGGTGCAGGCGCGCCGGCAGGCATTGCAGCAACGCGCAGGCCAGCAAGGCCAGCACCGCAATCGCCAGGTAGGCGCCGGCCAGCGGTGTGGCCAGGGCCTCTGCGGCGTGGATGGCCAGCGTGGGCGCCAGCAGCGCGGCTGCGATACCTCCCGCCAGCACCCAGGCTGCGGCACGGCCGCTGTGTTCTGTCGGCATGCCATCCAGCGCGGTAAAGCGGTAGAAGCCGGCCGATGCCTGGTAGCCGCCCAGCAGCAGCATCGCCAGGCAAAACAGCCCAAAGCTCGCCTGCACCACTGCCCAGGTAGCTAGCAGCCCAGCCAGCACCCCCAGCAGCGCGCCGCATTGCAGTCCCCGGGCACGGCCGTGGCGCTGCATCCAGCGGGCGAGCGCGCCAATCGACAGCAGGTTACCCGCTACCAGCAAGGTCAGCGGCACCGTGGCCAGTACCGGCCAGGGGGTAAGGCGCTGGCCGACCAAGCCCGTCAAGGCAATGCCGATGATCGAGCAGGACCAGTACAGCGCTTGCGCGATGCTGAGGGTGAGCAGTTGGGGATGGTGTTTGAGCAGCATGGGCGGTGGTGCAGGGATGGAAGGGCGTGCTTGCGCGAACGGGCAGCGGATGCTTGCCGGTGGTACATGGGTGAGTGCTCAGCCGTTGATCGGCGCAGGCTATCAACCCGTGCCAAAGCGTTCGGCAAAGGCCTGGGGGCTGACGGCCAGGGTTTTGTGAAAGCTGCGGCGCAGGTTTTCCGGGTGGCCAAAGCCGCAGATCCGCGCCACGGTGGATACGGAGGCTTGGCGCTGGCTGAGCAAGGTGGTGGCGGCCTGCAGCCGCACGCGCTCCACATAGCGTGCGGGCGTGGTGGCCAGCTCTTGCTGGAACACGCGGGCGAGGGTGCGCGGCGGCAGGCAGGCCTGCGCGGCGAGTTGCTCCACGCCCAGGCGCTCGCCCAGGTGGCCGGGAATCCACTCCAACAGCCGGGCCAGGCGCGGCGCCTGCGTGGTCTCGGCCGCCAGCAGCGGGCTGAACTGCGCCTGGCCGCCGGGGCGGCGCACAAACATCACCAGGTGCCGGGCCACGGCCAGCGCCATGCTGCGGCCCAGGTCGGCCTCGATGAGGCTGAGCGCCAGGTCAATGCCCGAGGTCACCCCCGCCGATGTGAAGATATGGCGCTGCAGCGGGTGGTTGGCATCAAAGGTGTGCAGGCGGTCGCCATCGACCTGGATGGGGCGCTCCATCGCGGCCAGCTCTTGCAGCCGGCACCAGTGGGTGGTCGCGGGCAGGCCATCGAGCAGGCCGGCGCGCGCCAAAATAAGTGCGCCCGAGCAGACCGAGCCCAGGCGCTGCACCTTGGGCGCCGTGCGCTGCAGCCATTGGCGCAGACCGCTGTGGTGCTGCACATCGACCACGCCATCGCCCCCCGGCACCAGCACCGTGCTGTTGGCGCCGGGGCGCAGCTGGCCCAGGCCCTGGGTGGCGATGGTCTGCAAACCGCAGGACAGGGTTACCGGGCCGGCCTCCAGCCCGGCAAAGACCAGCTGGTAGAAAGTGGGCAGACCCTGGCGCTGGCGCACATCGTTGGCGGTGGCGAACACCTGCATGGGCCCGGTGATGTCCAGGCTCATCGCACGCGGGTAGGCGATGCAGATGACATGGTGGCCGGGCTGGGCGCTGTGGGCGGCGGTGGTGCGGGATGGGGGCATGCGAAGAGTGTGCATGCAGGGCCATTTGGCAGCAATGACATTGATCGCACAGATTCTGCCAAGCTGCAGCCAAAGCGCAACAGCTATGGCGGTGATTGGCGAATGCGAATGCCAGGCAGCTTGGTTTGCTGGGAGGCTGCGCGACAATAGAAGATTGCAATCCTTAGCCAGACGCAGCGGCACAGCTGCGCGTCCCCCACACGATGACCGCCTTGAACCAACCCGGAATCCTGCTGGATCTGCCAGCCGCCAGCCGCTACCAACTCTGGAACCTCTCGGGCGACGCCCCGGCCGTGCGGGCCGCGCTGGCGCGCTTGCAGCAATGGGCCGATGGCGAGCAGGCCGTCGTTTGCATCGGCCAGCCGGTGGCTGATCTGCTGGGCACGCCCGTGCCGGGCTTGCGCAATTTCCCGGCCATCACCGGCCCCAAGGGCCCGCTGCCGCTAACACCCCATGCGCTGTGCCTGTGGCTGCGCGGCCAGGACCAGGGCGATGTGCTGCGCCTGTCGCGCGAGGCGGCTGCACTGCTGGCGCCGGCCTTCAGCCGCGAGAAGGTGGTCGACTGCTTCCGCCATGGCTGGAACGGCAAGGATGCGGTGCGCGATCTGACCGGTTACGAAGACGGCACCGAAAACCCCCAGGACGACGACGCTGTGCATGCTGCCATTGCCGATGGCATGGGCCCGGGCCTGGACGGTGGCAGCTACTTTGCCGTGCAGCAGTGGCTGCACGACATGGATGCCTTTGCCCGTATGAGCGCGCTGCAAAAAGACCACATGATTGGCCGGCGCCTGAGCGACAACGAAGAGCTGGACGATGCGCCCGAATCGGCCCACGTCAAGCGCACCGCGCAAGAAAGCTTCAGCCCCGAGGCCTTTATCCTGCGCCGCAACATGCCCTGGTGGAAGGTGCAGGCCGATGGCAGCGATGCCGTGGGTGCCGTCTTTGCCGGCTTTGGCCGCAGTTTTGAGGCCTTCGAGGCGCAGATGCGCCGCATGGCCGGTGAGGAAGATGGCATCAGCGATGGCCTGTTCCTGATGTCCAACCCGGTGACCAATGCCTACTACTGGTGCCCACCGATGCGGGACGGCCGTGTTGATCTGCGCGCGCTGGGTCTGTGAGCGCCTAGAACCCGTTCTTAACCCCAGAGTGCGGGCTTGTTGACCATCAGGTAGTACACGCCGAGCATCGCCACAAAGGCCGGGTAGCCCAGCGCCTCCCAGCGCCCGGCCAGGCGCCGGTATTCGTCGGGCAGCGGCTGGCCTTGTGCGTCGGCGCTTGCGGCCATTTGGGCCATGCGGATTTGCATGGCCACCACGGGCAACCAACACAGCCCTGCCAGCACATACAGCGCCATCGACAGCAGCAGCCAGGGCGTGTGCCAGGGCCAGCCGGCCAGGGCCATCAGCGCCCAGCCGCTCAGCGGCTGGATGATGACGGCTGGCGTCGTGAACCACCAATCGGCCCGCACCACCAGGCGGCTGACGACGGCCTGGGCGGCCACATTGCCGCTGCGGTTGGCAAAGAACATATAAAAGGCCGAGCCAAAGCCGGTGCCGACCATCAAGACGCTCGACAGGATATGCAGGGTTTTGAGCAGCAAATACGTGTTCATCATCGACTCTCCATGGCACGGGTATCGCTCTGCCACAGCAGCCACAGCGCAGCGGCAATGGGCAGGTTTTTGGACAAGGGCCCCAGCGGGTGCAGCCACAGCGCCGGTAGCAGGGCGGTCGCAGCCACCGTCATGACCAGCATCGCCACCAGCGCGGTCGCATAGGCGTTGCGACCGGGTCGGCACAGCAGCCACAGGCCCAACAGCAGATCGAGTGCGGCACCGCCCGCAATCAGCCAGGCCTGGGTGCTGGGGGCATCGATGCCGCCCGCCTGCAGCAAGGCGGTGCTCTCGCCCTGCCACTGCAGCAGGCTGGCGGAGGCCGTCCATAGCCAGACGGCGACCAGGCTCAGGCGCAGCAGTTGCAAGGGCTGATGCAGCGGCGGTGTGCGCGGCGCGCTGGGTGTTGTCATGCGCTGCCTTCGGACGATGGCGTCGCTTGCTGGCCACGGATCAGCGCCAGCATCTGGGCGGGATCGGTGGGCGCACGCCCCAGCCACTGCGCCATCGGCGCCGGGTCGCAGCAGTTGTCCAGCGATGCCAGCTCCAGCGATGCGCTGCACCAGGGGCTGGTGGGCACGGCATCGCCCAGGCGCGCACTGGCCCGGGTCGCCCAGTCGGGCAGGCGCAGCTGCAGGGCCTGGCTGCGGCCGGCTTGCTGGCGCAGGCTGCCAATCATCTGCGCCATGCTGAGCCGCTGCGGCCCACCGAGTAGCACGATGCCGGTGGTGGGCGACTGCAGCAGTCGAGCCATCACCTCGGCCAGCTCGTCGACGGCCACCGGCTGGATCAGGCGCTGCTGCATCACCGCCGGCAGCACCAGCACAGGCAGTTGTGCCAGCTGCATGAAAAGCTGGGTGCTGGCGCCTTGCGCGCCCATCACTATGCTGGGGCGGACCACGATGCCATCGAGCTGGCCCTGCGCGGTCAATGCCAGCAGAAGGGCGTCGGCTGCGCGCTTGGTGCGGGCATAGGCCGTCTCGTTGCTCTCCACCCCCAGCGCCGAGAGCTGCATCACGCGCCGCACCCCTGCCTGGGCACAGGCATCGAACAGCGCTTGCGGGCTGGTCTGGTGCAGGGCTTCCAAGTTGGCACCGTCGGGCCCCGGCTGGTCGCGCAGGCTGCCCACGGCGTTGATGACCATGTCCACCCCTTGCAGATAGGGCAGCCAGTCGGCAGGTTGGCGCATCTTGCCAAATTGCAGTGGCGGCTGGGAGCGCCTGCTGACTGCGATGACGCGCAGGCCCTGGGCGCGCAACTGGCGCGTGAGTGCCTGGCCGATAAAGCCCTGGCCGCCGCAGAGCAGCACGGTGGGTTGGGGGGTGTTGGGGGTGTGCATGGTGTCTCCTTGACTGCCAGTGGCTTTTTGGCGTTTTCCAGCGGGGGTTAACGAGGCTGCTTGAGATCGCAGGCATCGCTGCCGCGCGCACAGGCCGCACTGCGCTTGGCGGCCTGTGCGGCCTGGCGGCGAACGGTGCATTGCAAGCCCTGCTCCAGCACCCAGGCTATGGGGGCCAGCGGCAGGCGGTAGCGGTTGCGTGCCAGCATGGGGTAGAGCTTGTCCAGCGCGTCCGCCACCAGCGGCAGCCCCGCGAGCCGGGGCACCCAGGCCCAGCCCACGCCCAGGTAGGCGCGGGTCAGGCAGTCCACCCCGATGTAGACCTGGCCATCGGCGCCCACGCCGTGGATGGACTGCATCAGCGTGGCCTTGTCGGCGGGGGCCTGGCTCAGGTCGGCCGTGCTGGCATCGATGAAGACCAGCTTGCCCGCGTGGTTGCGCAGCATCAGGTGGCGCATCTCGGCGTTGCACATGCGGCAGCTGGCGTCGTAGTAGATGGTCAGCGGAAACGGGGTGGCAGCGGTGTCACGGCGAGGCATATGCGTTCCTTTCGATGTTTCTGTCAAAACAGAAATAATTGCGCTAAAAAAAGGCCGGTCCTTGCAGGGCACGGCTTGCGTGGTCTCAGGGCTTGGTCAGTGCCTCGGCGGGCGCTTGCGCCGCAGGGCTGCCGCGCACAAAACGCTGTACCGTTGCGCCCAAGGTCAAGATCTTGTCCAAGGTCGCGGGCGATAGGCGCAGCATCTCGTCGCTCCAGGCGCCCAGCTTTTGCATCAGCTCCAAGGTGGCCAGGATGCGGTCCTGGCCATCGGCGCTTTCGCGGGCAAAGTCGGGGCTGTTCACCAGCGACTGCAAGAGCCGGGTGGTGGGGTCGAACTCACGCTCCTTGCGCTCACGCACGATGGTGCGAAACAGCTCCCAAACATCGACACTGGTCTCGAAGTAATCGCGCCGGTCGCCCAGCACATGCGTCACTCGCACCAGCTGCCAGGATTGCAGCTCCTTCAAGCTGTTGCTGACATTGGAGCGCGCCACGTTCAGGGTCTCGCTCAGCTGCTCGGCATTGAGCGGCTTGCCATGCACAAACAGCAGCGCATGGATTTGGGAGACCGTGCGGTTGACGCCCCACAGCGATCCCATCTCGCCCCAGTGCAGCACAAATTGTTGTTGGATGTCGGTCATTTGCATGCTGTGAATTCTAGGGTTTCATTTATTTCTGTCAATAGAGAAATTAAAAACCATGAAAAAGGCCATCGCAAAGGATGGCCTTGGAATGGACGTCTTGCCGGGTGCTCAGTGCAGCAGGTTGTTGCCTGGCGCCTGGGGCTGCACGCGGAAGAAGCCGGTGCCGCAGCTGCCGGTGCCGATTTCTTGCTCGGTCGCCTCGCGCACGGCAGCCACCTGGATATCCAGGCGAATGGCGATGCCGGCCAGCGGATGGTTGCCATCGAGCACCACATGCTCGGGGTACAGCTCGGTGACGGTGTAGATCATGTCGCGCGGGGCATCGGGGTTGGTGCCTTCGGGCAGTGCATGGCCTTCGATAGTCATGCCTTCTTCCAGATCGGCGGGGAACAGCGCCCGCGCTTCCAGAAAGACTTTTTCTTCGTCGTAATCGCCAAAGGCATCTTCGGGCTCCAGATGCAGCTGCACCCGGTCACCCACGGTGTGGCCTTGCAGTGCCTGCTCCACGCGGGCCAGCAAATCCTGGCCTCCGACCAGGAATTCCACGGGCTCGTCGAGTACGTCCAGGGTCTCGCCCAAGGTGTCTTTCAGCGTCCAGGTCAGTGCGACCACGCATTGATCAATGATTTCCATAGGACAATTGTCGCAGTTTGGGCCCGGGCGCCCAGAGGATTACTGAGAAAGCCATGCAAATCGAACAAGCACTGCCTCTGCTGGGGGGCATCTCTCCGGCCCAGTTCATGCGCCGTTACTGGCAGAAAAAACCGCTGCTGGTGCGCGGCGCCGTCAGCGACTGGAAAGACCTGCAGCTGCCGCTGCCGCGCAGCGAGCTGTTTGCGCTGGCGGGCGAGGAGGGCGTGGAGTCGCGCCTGATCCAGCACAAAGCGGGAGCCTGGAGTGTCAAGCACGGCCCCTTCAGCCGCCGCGCCATCCCCTCGCTCAAAACCCCGGAATGGACCTTGCTGCTGCAGGGCCTGGACCTGCACAGCGATGCCGCCCATGCGCTGCTGCAGCGCTTTGCCTTTGTGCCGGCTGCGCGCCTGGATGACTTGATGGTGAGCTACGCTAGCGATGGCGGCGGCGTGGGCCCGCATTTTGACAGCTATGACGTGTTCTTGCTGCAGGCCCATGGCAAGCGCCGCTGGCGCATCGGCAAGCAAAAAAACCTGGGCTTGAAGGAGGGCATACCGCTCAAGATCCTGGCCGAGTTCGAGGCCGAAGAAGAGTTTGTGCTGGAGCGCGGCGACATGCTGTACCTGCCGCCGCGCTACGCCCACGATGGCGTGGCAGAAGGCGAGTGCATGACCTATTCCATCGGCTTCCGCTCCCCGGCGCAGCAAGAGCTGGCCGGCGAGCTGCTGATGCGCATGTCCGAGAGCGATGAGATGGACGAGGTCAACGCCAAAGCCGCCTCGCCGATCTACCAGGACCCCAAGCAGACAGCGGTGCAGGCCCCGGGCGCCATCCCGCCTGCCATGCTGGACTTTGCCCGTGCCGCCATAGAAAAGCGCTTGGCCGAGCCGCTGGCCCTGGCGCGCGCGCTGGGTGAGGCGCTGACCGAGCCCAAGGCCAATGTCTGGTTTGAACCCGAGGACTTCCCGGCGATGCTGGAGGCCGTGGCGCTGGACCGCAAGACCCGCATGATGTACGACGAGCAGCATCTCTTCATCAATGGCGAAAGCTACCGCGCTGCGGGGGCCGACTTCAGCCTGATGAAGAAGCTGGCCGATGGCCGCCACCTGGATCGCCGCGATGTCAGCGAGGCCAGCGACGATGCGCTGGAGCTGCTGTCGCAGTGGTGCGAGGATGGCTGGGCCCACGCGGTGCCGCAGTGATGACCGGCGCCAGCCCCGCACCTGCCGCATGGCAGCCCGCCGACGGCCTGAGCGGCCGCTTTGAAGGCCGGGCTGCCTTTGAGGCGCAGGTGCTGCATTTTCTGCAGCAGGCGGCCGCGCAGGGCTGGTCGCAGATCATCGTGGCCGACCCCGACTTTGCCGACTGGCCCTGGGGCAGCGCCGCTGCCGTGGAGCTGCTGCACCAATGGGCGCGCCATGGCGGGCAAATGACGGTGCTGGCTCACCGCTTTGACAGCCTGGTACAGCGCCACCCTCGCTGGGTGCAATGGCGCAAGACCTGGGACCACCGGCTGCAGTGCCGCAGGCTGCTCAGCCGCGATGTCTCACAGGTACCGAGCGCGCTGTGGTCGCCCCCATGGGCTGTGCAGCGCATCGATGTGGCGCGCTGTGTGGGGGTGGCCAGTGCCGAGCGCAGCGCGGTCGTGCCCTTGGGCGAACAATTGCAGGAGTGGATCCGCTCTGCCAGCACCCCCGCCTTTGCGGCGACGGTGCTGGGCTTGTAGGCCATCGTCGCTAAGCAGGTCATTCGTTGCTGAACGGCAACGCCTGAGACGCGCTGGTCATAGGCAGTCGGCCCGGGTAATCCCTATAATTCATTTCAGACGCTCACGCGTTAAATACTTTGTGCTGCGCACTCTTGGCCTGGGCAGATGGTTTGCCCTGGTCCGTTTCACAAGAATCCACCGTCGTTAGGAATATCCAAATGAAGAAGTCCCTTGTTCTCGCATCGATGATCGCTGCTGTTGCGCTGGCTGCTTGCGGCAAGAAGGAAGAAGCTGCAGTACCTGCACCAGCACCCGCACCTGTGGAAGCGCCAGCACCTGCCGCAGCACCTGCTGTTGAAGCTGCCAAGGATGCCGCCAACGCTGCTGCCGATGCCGCCAAGGACGCTGCTGCCGATGCCAGCGCTGCTGCCTCGAAGGCCGTGGATGCCGCCAAGGATGCTGGCTCTGCTGCTGCCGACGCCACCAAGGACGCTGTCCACAACGCTGCTGATGCCGCCAAGGACGCAGGCGCTGCTGCCGCTGATGCTGCCAAGTCCGCAGCGGATGCTGCTTCCAACGCTGCTACCGCTGCCAAGGAATCGGTGAGCAAGTAAGCGCCGAATGGCCGGCCCGGGTATACCGGGCCTGCTTTTTTGCAGACTTGCCTGAACGAGCCCGTGCTTTGCACGGGCTTTTTATTTGGGCGTTCAGTGCGTCGAATGCGCCGCTGGATGCGTTGCGCCAGACGCATGCGCACTCTGTGGCCCGGTCTGGTACGGCCCGTCAGTGGCCCATCAGCCGGCCCATCACAGCGGCCATGAAAAAAGCCACTGCGCGTACGCAGTGGCTTGGGGTGGTGCGGAGCTTGCCCCGGCAGGCTTAGCCTGGCATCACTTCATGTCGTCCGACAGCACCTTGAGAATGCGCTGTGCATTGGCGGAGGTGTCGGCCTTGCCGCTCTCGTTGAGCACGGTGACATTGCTGGTGTTGGCTTCGCTCTTGACCTGGATGCGGTACTTGATCGGGTCTGGTGCATCCGGGTTGCGGTTGAAGATTTTGGCAAAGAAGCCATCGGGCTTCTTGTTGAGATCGGTCGGATCGATATAGCGCACAAAGTAGACGCCTTGGCTGCGGTCGCGGTCTTCGACGGTGAAGCCGGTGCGGTCCAGGGCCAGGCCCACGCGGCGCCAGGTGCGGTCAAACGGGTCGCTGACCTGCAGCACCGGCGAGCCATCGGCGGCCGACGCGATCTTGGAGGTGCTCACAGGCGCCAGCGGCGCTGCAGCAATCGCCTTGGATTGCTCTTCGCTCACGCCCAGCTTGACCATGATGCGGCGCAGGAATTCGGTTTCCAGCTCGGGATCGGCCTTGCGGGGTTGCCAGATGGTGCTGTCTTTTTCCTTGTTGGAATAGACCTCTTCCATGCCGCGGTGGCTGACATAGATTTCGCTCTTGCCGTCGGGACGGCGCTCGATGCGGGTGCGGAACTTGTCCTGCTCGCCGGTCGAGTAGATCGAGTCAAACACCTTGCCGATGGAGCGGCGGATGAAATCCTGCGGCAGCTTGGCGCGGTTTTCTGCCCAGTCGGTTTCCATGATGCCGATGTCGGGGCGCTCAATGGTCAGCGCAAAGCCGCTTTCCTGCCAGAAATCCTTGACCGGCTCCCAGAGCTTGTCTGCCGAGCGGTCGACGACCAGCCAGCGTTGGTTGCCGTCGCGCTCGATCTGCACATCGCCAATCTGCGAGGCAGCGGTGTTGGCCGTGCCCTTGGGCGCTGCATCTTTTTGCACCTGGTAGGCCGCAGCCGATACCGTGCCGCCAGGCACGACATAGCGTGAGTCCTTGGACAGCTGCGTCAGATCTGGAGGCACCTCCAAGGTGGGGCCCTTGGTGGCCCCTTTGTAGTCGATCTTGTCGCCTTCGAGAATGTTGCCGGTACTGCAAGCGGCCAAAGTGACAGACAGGCTCAGCATGCTGAGTTTTGCGAGGGAATTCACGTTCAAATCCTTAACAGAGGCAACACGCGGAAAAATAAGCTCTAAATCAGAGCGGCTCCGCGCATCGCAGCTTCCACCGTGCCATGCAGACCGGAGGAAAGTTCGGTCATCGGCAGGCGCAGGGTTGGGCCACACAGCCCCATCTTGTGAGCCGCCCACTTTACCGGAATTGGGTTGGCCTCCAAGAACAGAGCCTTATGCAGCGGCAGCAGTTTATTCTGAATTTCCATAGCCCGACCAACGTCCTTGGCAATTGCCGCCTGGCAGAGCTGGCTCATCATGCGTGGCGCGATGTTGGCGGTGACGCTGACATTGCCATGTCCGCCGCACAGCATCAGGGCTACGGCAGTGGGGTCATCCCCCGAGTAGATGCCGAAACCGGCCGGTGCATCCTTGATGAGCCACTGGGCGCGTTCGATGTTGCCGGTCGCTTCTTTGATGCCGACGATGCCGGGCACTTCGGCCAGGCGCAGCACCGTATCGTGCTGCATGTCGGCCACGCTGCGGCCCGGGACGTTGTACAGGAAGATCGGCAGGTCACCCACCGCTTCGGCAATCGCCTTGAAGTGCTGGAACTGGCCTTCCTGGGTCGGCTTGTTGTAGTAGGGCACCACCTGCAGTTGGCTGTCTGCGCCCACGCTCTTGGCGTACTTGGCCAAGATGATCGCCTCATGGGTGGAGTTGGCGCCGCAGCCGGCCATGATGGGCACGCGCTTGTTGGACTGCTCGACCGAGACGCGGATGATCTCCATGTGCTCTTCGACGGTGACCGTGGGCGACTCGCCCGTGGTGCCGACCACGCCGATGCAGTTGGTGCCTTCGGCGATATGCCAGTCGATCAGTTTTCGCAGGCTTGCATAGTCCACGCTGCCGTCGGCATGCAGGGGGGTAATCAGGGCAACAATACTACCGGTCAATGGAACACTGGTGGAAGTCATAGCGTGGAATGGAAGCTGGATGGAAGATTCTAGCGGGGGCTGGACTGCGACCGCCGCAGGCAGTATAGCGCGGCCAGAGGCAGTCGCTGTCACATTGATCGTAAATGACTTTGATGTTTGGTCATATTGAATGTTATGTCGTAATTATTTGGTTAATTTGACGTAAATTTTTGAATGATTGCTTGATATCGATTGTGTAATCGATTGCGCATAGACCCGGGTAAGTCCTGTGGCCCCAGTCTGGGCATGCCGCTGCCCGCTGCGAACTGCGGCACAATGCCTGCCATGCTGATGTATCCCCAATTTGACCCGATTGCCATCAAGCTCGGCCCGCTGGCTGTGCACTGGTATGGCCTGACCTATCTGGTCGCCTTTGGCCTGTTTCTGTTCCTGGGCATACGCCGCCTCAAGGACCAGCCCTTTGCCTCGATCACCGAGCCTTCGCGCTGGCAGCGCAAGGACGTCGAAGACATTCTGTTCTATGGCGTGCTGGGCGTCATCGTCGGTGGCCGCCTCGGCTACTGCCTGTTCTACAAGCCCGGTTACTACCTCAGCCACCCGCTGGAGATACTGGCGGTCTGGCAGGGCGGCATGAGCTTTCATGGCGGCCTGGTCGGCGTGATCCTGTCCATGGTGCTGTTTGCCAAGCTCAAGGGTCGGCCTTGGCTGCAGGTGGCCGACTTTGTCGCGCCCTGCATTCCGCTGGGCCTGGCATCGGGGCGCGTTGGCAACTTTATCAATGGTGAGCTGTGGGGGCGCTTTTCCAGCCCTGATTTGCCCTGGGGCATGGTGTTTCCGCAAAGCGGCTCGATGCTGCCGCGCCACCCCTCGCAGATTTACCAGTTTCTGCTCGAAGGCGTGCTGCTCTTCGTCGTCATGTGGTTGTACTCGCGCAAGCAGCGCGGCGAAGGCCAGGTGGCCGGCGTTTTCCTGATCGGCTATGGCTTGCTGCGCTTTATTGCCGAGTACTTCCGCGAGCCCGATGACTTTTTGGGCCTGCTGTCGCTGAACCTGAGCATGGGTCAGTGGCTCAGCCTGCCGATGGTGTTGCTGGGTATCTACCTCTGGAACCGGGGCCGCAACCAGCCGCTGCTGCAGGCGCGCTAAACACCAAATCCTCTGGGTTTATAGGGCTATACTGATCAGCCGCTGTGCCGGGTTTCTCCAGCACAGCGGCTTTGTTTTTTGCCTGAGCGGAGATTGGACGATATGACAAGAAAAATGGTTCTGGGCCTGGTGGCCGGTGTGTGGATGCTGGGCAGTGCAGCGGTGTCTGCGCAGCAGGCCTTGCCGGATTTGAAAGTGGCGGTGGACCTGAGCTACGAGCCCTTTACCTACAAGCTGTCCACGGGCCAGCCTGCCGGTTTCGACGTCGACATCGCCACTGCACTGTGCGCACAGATCAAGCGCAAGTGCGTGTTTGTCGAGCAGGTCTGGGACGGCATGATCCCCGGCCTGCAGGCCAAGAAGTACGACGTGATCATCAGCTCGATGGCCAAGAACGAGGACCGGGCCCGCGTGGTGGACTTCACGAACAAGTACTACCACACCGGTTCGCGCATCGTGATGCCCAAAGGCTTCCAGTACAGCGTTCCCGAATCGCTCAAGGGCAAGAAGATCGGCGTGCTCAAGGCCAGCATCCAGGAGAAATGGGCGCTGGCTTACCTCAAGCCCGCAGGCGCCGATGTCGTCTCCTACCCCGGCCGTGACCCCGTCTACCTGGACATCAACTCCGGCCGCCTGGATGGTTCGGTGGCTGACAGCGTGGAAATTGCCTACGGCTTTTTGAAGAAGCCCGAAGGCCAGAAGTTTGAATTTGTCAGCGACACCCTGGTGGACAAGAAGATCTTTGGCGAAGGCGCCAGCATTGCCATGCGCAAGGGCCAGCCCGAGCTGAAGAAGTCGCTCAACGACGCCATTGCCGCCATCCGCGCCGATGGCCGCTACAAGCAGATTGCCGACAAGTACTTTGACTTTGACCCCTACGGCAAGGATTGAGTCCTGGGGCGAAAGCCCCAGCGTTGCGCCCCCAATGCAGGCCTTGTGCCTGCTTTTTTGCGTCTGCGGTAGCAACCAGGGCAGGCTGTCGCAGCTATCCACTGGTGACTGAGTATTAACACGGGTGTCGAAATTCTCTGTAATTTCTCATAATTACAGCCAGATGCATGGCATGGGCGCAGGGACGCATGGGCCTAAGGGTCCAAGGGTCCAAGGGCTTGGCACGGTATCTCTGGCCCTTCGCACCCCGCCTGCTTCAGCCGGGTGTCTGTCAGGTCCCTTTAGCGAATCAAGGAGTGAATGGATGGCGCTTGCCGCACAGCCTTTGCATGACACCGTAGCGACCCAGGTGCGGGATTTGATTTTTGCCGGCACCCTGGCGGGCGGTGAGTTGCTGGACGAGAAGGCCTTGTGCGAGCAGCTGGCCGTATCGCGCACCCCCTTGCGCGAGGCGCTCAAATTGCTGGTGTCTGAAGGCCTGCTGCGCCACGAGCCCCGCCGGGGCTGCTTTGTCGAGACGATCACCGACCGTGATCTGGACGACATCTTTCCGGTGATTGCGCTGCTGGAGGGCCGTGCCGCCTATGAAGCCACCAAAAAGCTCAGCAGCGCCGACCGGGCCGTGCTCGATGTGATGCACGAGCAGCTCAGCCAGTACGCGCAGGCTGGCGATATTGCCGGCTACTACCGCATGAACTACCAGATCCACGAGGCCTTCATCACCCTGGCCGACAACCGCTGGCTGGCCCAGGCGATTGCCGATCTGCGCCGCATTCTGCGCCTGGCCCGGCTGCAGCAGCTGCGCGCGCCGGGCCGCCTGCAGGCCAGCTTGCAGGAGCACCTCGATCTCTATGCGGTGATGCTCAGCGGCGATGCCGATGCCGCAGAACACACCATGCGCAACCATTTGCTGCAGCAGCGCAAGGCCCTGCTGCGCATGACCCCTCTCTCACTGTCAAGGATCGCTTTATGACCTCCGCTACCGACACTTCGCCAGCCACTGCGGTGGACAGCGCCGCCAACAGCTGGCTGCAAAAAAGCGCGGCCTGGCTGCGCTCGGTCGGCATTCCTACCGAGTTGGGCAGCAGCAGCCCGCCAGAGGGCGAGCGCAGCACCACCGAGCGCCTCAAGGCCACCTTGCGCCGGGGCAACGAAGTGCTGTCGCCGCGCGAGCTGCGCCGCTTGCTGGCTGATCTGCAGGCCGTGGCTGCCAGCGAAGTGAGCGACGCCGAAGGGGGCCGCCTGGCCGAGCCGGTGATGCAGTGGTATGCCGCCGCCCAGCCCGAGCAGCGCATGGACTGCTGGCGCCTGCTGTGCGAGCAGTTTGTGCCCGACGTGGCCAAGATTGGCCAGGCCCGCCAGCGCTATGAGGACGCAGTGGGCACTGCAGGCATGGCCGCTGCCGAGCGCCAGTTGCGCAAGGCCTTGCAGACACCGCGCATGCGCCTGCTGCAGCGCTTTGCGGTGCCCGCGCAGGGCATGCGGTTTTTGCTCGATCTGCGCGCGCAGATGCTGCCCCAGCTCAAGGGCCATGACTGGCTGGTCGCCGTCGATGCCGACCTGGAGTACCTGTTCTCGACCTGGTTTGACATCGCCTTTTTGGAGCTGCGCAGCCTCAGCTGGGATTCGCCCGCGTCCTTGCTCGAAAAGCTTATCAAGTACGAGGCAGTGCACGACATCCGCAGCTGGACCGACCTGAAAAACCGCCTGGACAGCGACCGCCGCTGCTATGGCTTCTTCCACCCGCGCCTGCCCAATGAGCCGCTGATCTTTGTTGAAGTCGCGTTGGTGGACAAGATGTCCGACAGCATTGCGCCGCTGCTGGACGAAGCCGCCGCCGCCACCGATGTGAACAAGGCCAGCACCGCGATCTTCTACTCGATCAGCAACACCCAGACAGGCTTGCGCGGTGTGAGCTTTGGCGATTCGTTGATCAAGACTGTGGTGGAGCAGCTGCTGCAGGAGTTTCCCAAGCTGCGCCAGTTTGCCACCTTGTCGCCGATTCCCGGCTTTCGCAGCTGGCTGGGCAAGCATGCAGCCGAGGTGTGGGACGCTGCTGACAAACGCTTGCGTGCCGATGTGGGCAAGGCGCTGGACAAGGCCGAGCCGGCGGTCGCCGACTGGCTGGCCGCGCTGGAGCAACCGGCCAAGCTGAAAGCCGATGACGCCGTGGCCAAGCTGCTGCTGTATGCCGCTGCCCGCTACCTGGGCAAGAGCCTGGTGCAGGACAAGCCGGTGGACCCCGTGGCGCGCTTTCATCTGGGCAACGGCTCGCGGGTCGAGCGCCTGAACTGGGCCGGTGACACCTCCGTCAAGGGCATCAAGCAGTCCTACGGCTTGATGGTGAACTACCTGTACGACCTCAAGCGCCTGGACAAGCACCGCAATTTGCTGGCCCAGGGCAAGATTCCCGTGTCATCGGGTATCGAGGCGCTGGCCAAGGTTTGAGTTTTGGATTGGTGGATGAGGCAGGGCAGGGCGGCGCTCCAAAGCGCTGGGCTGCCCTGGTGAGAGCTGACGGCTCCTGAAGGGGCCGCAGCCTGGGTGCTGGGCATAACAGGCCTGCCATCCAGGGCCTGCGCGTAGCTATCAGCGCGTGCAGGCGGGTGTGCGTGGATCTTAAAAAACAATCGCAAGGAGACAAGATGACCAAGAGCAATACACCGTCCTCATCCAGAAGACGAACGCTGGTAGGCCTGGCCGCCGGCATGGCCGGCACGGCGCTGCCCGCCTGGAGCTGGGCCAGTGCCGCTGCCGCGCGCGACTGGCCGGCCAAACCGGTGACCTGGGTGGTGCCCTTTCCGGCCGGTGGCGGCACCGATGCCTTTGCGCGGCCGCTGTCCTCGCAGTTCTCGAAAACCACCGGCAAGACGCTGGTGATCGACAACAAGGGCGGTGCAGGCGGCACCCTGGGGGCCAGCTTTGCGGCGCGCCAGTCGGCCGATGGCTACCATTTCTTCATGGGCGGCACCCACCATGTGATTGCCCCCTCGGTCTATCCCCGGCTCGATTACGACATTCAGAAGGACCTGGTGCCGCTGGCCTTGCTGGCCACGGTGCCGCAGGTGTTGGTGGTCAATCCCAAGCGGGTGACCGCTGCCAACATGCAGCAGTTGCTGGCCCAGCTCAAGGCCAACCCGGGCAAGATGAGCTTTGCCTCGGCCGGTGCCGGCACCAGCCACCACCTGGCCGGCGAGTTGTTCAAGATCCAGAGCCAGACCGACATCCTGCATGTGCCCTACAAAGGCGCGGGCCCGGCGCTGCAGGACCTGATTGCCGGCAATGTGGACATGCTCTTCGACGGCCTGGGCTCGTCGGCTGCGCACATTGCAGCTGGGCGCATCAAGTGCCTGATGGTCTCGGGCAGCCAGCGCAACCCTTCGCTGCCCGATGTGCCCTGCGCCGCCGAGGTGGGCCTGCCCGATTACAACGTGACCACCTGGTACGGCCTCTGGGCCATCAAGGGCACCTCGCCAGAGCTGCAGGCGCGCATGTTTGACGAGGCCAAGCGCATGGGTGCCTCTGAAGAAATCAAGGCCATCTGGGCCAAGAATGGCGCGGAATATGGCAGCATGACGCAGTCGCAGTTTGCGGCCTTTGTCGCGGACGAGGTCAAGCGCTGGGCCGAGGTGGTCAAGGCCTCGGGCGCCAAGATTGAATGACAGCAGGAGTGAACAGATGACGGGCCAGGTTCGGGTGGATGCATGGACGGCAGGCGAGCCGGTGGACCGCGCGCAGGTGCTGCGCGTGGTGCTAGCCCATCCGGGCAAGCGCAATGCCATGTCACGCGCCATGTGGCGGCAGCTGCGCAGCGTGTTTGAGGACTTGCAGCGCCAGCCCCAGCTGC
This sequence comes from Comamonas sp. BIGb0152, assembly GCF_024809975.1. Classification (GTDB taxonomy): domain Bacteria; phylum Pseudomonadota; class Gammaproteobacteria; order Burkholderiales; family Burkholderiaceae_C; genus Comamonas. The sequence goes on along the minus strand of NZ_JANUDY010000001.1, from coordinate 88,785 downwards.
GCTGCATCGTGCTGCAAGGCGAGGGCGAGGCCTTTTGCGCGGGCGGTGATATCTCGGAATACGCGGCCTTCCGTTTTGCAGAAGACAGCCTGGCCGCCTTTCACGAGGGCGAGGTCTGGCCGGCGCTGCATGCCATGCTGCAATGCGATGTGCCCCTGGTCGCCGCCATTGAAGGCGCTTGCATGGGCGCCGGCATGGAGCTGGCCAGCTGCTGCGACACCCGCCTGGCGGCAGACACCGCCCAGTTTGGCGCACCGATTGCCAAGCTGGGCTTTCCGATGGCCCCCAAGGAGGCGGCCTTGGTGCTGAGCCAGCTGGGGCCTGCCAAGACGCGGCAGATGCTGCTGGAGGCGGCCGTGTTTGGCGCGGACCAGATGCTGGCCTCGGGCTTTCTGAGCCAGGTTCACCCCGCTGCCCATCTGCAGGCGCAGTTGGAGCGCACGGTAGCGCGCATCTGCAGCCTGGCGCCCCAGGCGGCCCGCATGACCAAGCAGCTGCTGCGCGCACTGGCCGAAGGCGACCAGAACGCCCCGGTGCTGCAGCAGCCCTATGCCTATGCCGATTCGGCAGAACACCGCGAGGGCATTGCCGCCTTTATCGCCAAAAGAAGCCCCCAGTTTTGACGGCGCCTGCGCTGGCCTCCGCCCAGGCCGCAGGCGCCCAGGGAAACCACCAACCAAGTAGACAAACATGACCAACGACAACCTGTTCTGCGCACTGCGCGCGGCCTTCCCCCAGGATCTGGATGCCATCGCCGTTGAAACCACCACGGCCAGCGGCGAGCCGCTGAACTACAGCTGGCGCGACCTGGACCGCATGAGTGCGCGCATCGCCAACCTGCTGGACTCGCTGAACATTCCGCCTGGCAGCCGCGTGGCGGTGCAGGTGGAAAAGTCGGTCGAAGCCATGGCCCTGTACCTGGCCACCTTGCGGGCCGGCCATGTGTTTCTGCCGCTGAACACCGCCTACCAAAGTGCCGAGATCGCGTACTTTGTCACCAATGCCGAGCCGGCCGTGGTCGTTTGCGCGCCCGCCAACTTTGGCTGGGTCTCCAAGATCGCTTTCCAGTGCGGCACGCAAAGCGTGTTCACCTTGGGCGATGACCGCAGTGGCACCTTGCTGGAGCGCGCGGTGCACTGCGCCGATACGCACACGCCGGCGCACAAGAGCGCGGACGACATGGCGGCGATCTTGTACACCAGTGGCACCACCGGGCGCAGCAAGGGCGCGATGCTGAGCCATGGCAACCTGCTGAGCAATGCCGTCATGCTCAAGGACTATTGGGGCTGGAAAGAAGGCGATGTGCTGATCCATGCGCTGCCGATCTTCCATGTGCATGGGCTGTTTGTCGCCATCCATGCGGCCTTGCTCAATGGCAGCAAGATGGTCTGGTTTGCCAAGTTCGAGCCCAAGGCGGTGATCGCTGCCATGGCGCGGGCAACGGTGTTTATGGGGGTGCCGACCTTGTATGTGCGCCTGCTGGCCGAGCCGGGGCTAACCAAGGCGGCCGCGCAGCATATGCGTTTGTTCATCTCGGGCTCGGCCCCGTTGCTGATCGAGACCTTCCGCGACTGGCAGACCCGCACCGGCCACACTATTTTGGAGCGCTATGGCATGAGCGAGACCATCATGCTGGTCTCCAACCCTTACCAGGCCGATGCCCGCCATGGCGGCCAGGATGAGCGCCGGGGCGGCACGGTGGGCTTTGCGCTGCCGGGCGTGGGCGTGCGGGTGCAGGGTGATGACGGCCAGGCGCTGGGTGCCGACGAGATCGGCCATATCCAGGTGCAAGGCGCCAATGTGTTCAGCGGCTACTGGCGCATGCCCGAGAAGACCGCGCAGGAGTTCACCGCCGACGGCTGGTTCAAGACCGGGGATGTGGGCAAGATCGACGCGCGCGGCTATGTGACCATTGTCGGCCGCAGCAAGGACCTGATCATCTCCGGCGGCTACAACGTCTACCCGGCAGAGATCGAGGGCTTTATCAATGACCTGCCCGGCGTGGCTGAAAGCGCCTTGGTAGGGGTGCCGCACCCCGATTTTGGTGAGGTGGGCGTGGCCGTCATCATTGCCAAGCCGGGCCAGCCCCTCGATGCCGATGGCATTGTCGCCACACTCAAAAAGCAACTGGCCAACTTCAAGATCCCCAAGCGCTGTTTTGTTGTGGCGGAGCTGCCGCGCAACACCATGGGCAAGGTGCAAAAGAACCTGCTGCGCGACCAGTACCAGGACCTGTTCAAGGGCTGATGCCCGGGCGATGGCGCGGCCTGGCCGCCATGGCAAAACCCTCGCGCTGTGGCAGCGGTTTGGCTGCGACAGAGGCGAGGGTTTGGGGTGATGGGCGTCGGGTGGAGGCTGCGTTCAGCGCAGTACCAAAACCGGTATCGTCGCATGGGTCAGCACATGCTGGGTCTCACTGCCCAGCAGCAGGCGCTTCAAGCCCCGGTAGCCGTGTGAGGCCATGACGATCAGGTCGCAGTTTTCCTTTTGTGCCGTCTCCAGCAACGCTTCGGCGATCAGGTCGGACTTGATCACCAAGGTCTTGATGGGTACACCGGCTGCAGCGCCTTCGGCCACCACCTTGTCGACGACGCCTTGGGCGGCGCGCTCCCAGCCTTGCTCGATGCGGGCAATGTCATCGGGGTTTTGCATGGTGCTGCCCTCGAAGTAGCTGCGCGGGTAGTTGGGCGAGATGTTGACGGCGGTGACTTGGGCGTGGCTCAGTTTGGCCAGCGCCAGCGCATGTTGCACGGCCTTCTCGGACAGCGCAGAGCCATCGGTGGCAAGCAGAATATGTTGGTACATGGCAGGCTCCTTTCATGACAGATGGGGCAGGGCGTGCAGCCTTGCCGGGGTTCACCACCGAGCATCGCCCCTTGCGGCGGCCGTGGATGTCAGATCAGACCGCGTTTGTGCCGCCGCCGCGCGGTACAGCGCTCAGGCCGTGCAGGCCTGGGTGTTGATCAGCCCTTGGAGCTTGTCGGTGTCCAGAATACGCACATGGCGTTGCTTGACCTCGATGATGTTCTCCTCGGCAAACTTGGAGAAGGTGCGGCTGACGGTTTCCAACTTCAGGCCGAGATAGCTGCCGATTTCCTCGCGGGTCATGCGCAGGATCAGCTCATGCTGCGAAAAGCCCCGGGCATGCAGGCGCTGCACCAGGTTCAGCAAGAAGGCGGCCAGGCGCTCTTCGGCGCGCATGCTGCCCAGCAGCAGCATGACGCCGTGCTCGCGCACGATCTCGCGGCTCATCACCTTGTGCACATGGTGCTGCAGGGCGGTCACTTCACGCGACAGCTCTTCGAGCGAGGAGTAGGGCATCACGCAGACTTCGGCATCTTCCAGCGCAATCGCGTCACAGGAGTGGCGGTCGCTGACGATGCCGTCCAGCCCGATGATCTCGCCGGCCATTTGAAAACCGGTGACCTGGTCGCGGCCGTCTTCGGTGGCGATGCTGGTTTTGAAGAAACCGGTGCGTATCGCATACAAGGATGTGAAAGTTTCGCCATTGCGGAACAGCGCACTGCCGCGCTTGATCTTGCGCCGCGTGGCCACGATCTCGTCGATGCGCTCCATCTGTTCGGACGACAGTCCCACGGGCATGCACAGCTCGCGCAAATTGCAGCTGGAGCACGCTACTTTGATGGAGTTGGATGTCATGTATCAATACCCGTGAACAACTATTCAGATAGGAACGACGTTCCTTGGATGCGCCTATTGTGCGTGCAGGCGCCAATAGGCTTCTTGATGTACATCAAGGACGCGTGGCGGGCCTTGGGGCACATTGGGGCGTCCGCTAGGAAGAAGAAACATGATTTCCCTGACCCCTGAACTGCTGCGCCGCTTTGACGTTCCCGGCCCCCGTTACACCTCGTATCCTACCGCAGACCGATTTGTTGAAGCCTTTGCTGCGGATGCCTACAAACAGGCGCTGGCACAACGCGGCACCGGCCTGGCGGGCAGGCTGGCGCCGCTGTCCTTGTATGTGCATGTGCCGTTCTGCGCGTCGCTGTGCTACTACTGCGCCTGCAACAAGATCATCACCAAGCATGCCGAGCGGGCCGATGAGTACCTGGATTACCTGAAGCGCGAGCTGGACCTGCAACTGGCCCATGTCAGCGCCCGCCCCACCATCAGCCAGTTGCACTTGGGCGGTGGATCGCCCACTTTCTTGACCGACCAGGGCCTCAGCCGCCTGATGGACATGGTCAAACAGCGCTTTGTGCTGCAGCCCGGTGGCGAGTATTCGATCGAGGTCGATCCGCGCACCGTCAGCCGTGAGCGCCTGCAGCACCTGTACCTGCTGGGCTTTAACCGCCTGAGCTTTGGTGTGCAGGATTTTGACCCGCTGGTGCAAAAGGCCGTGCACCGCGAGCAGCCCGCTGACCAGGTGTTTGCGCTGGTGGCACAGGCGCGCGAAATTGGCTTTGAATCTATCAATATCGATCTGATCTATGGTCTGCCCCTGCAAAGCCCGCAGAGCTTTGCCCGCACGATGGAGCAGGTCAATACGCTGCGGCCCGACCGCATTGCGCTGTATGCCTACGCCCACCTGCCCGAGCGCTTCAAGCCGCAACGCCGCATCCAGGCGGAGGATCTGCCCAGCCCGGGCGACAAGCTGGCCATGCTGGCGCAGGCGCTGTCCGCGCTGGAAGGTGCCGGTTATGTGTATGTAGGCATGGACCATTTCGCCTTGCCTGAAGACGCCTTGGCGGTGGCCAAGCGCCAGGGGCGCCTGCACCGCAATTTTCAGGGCTATAGCACCCAGCCCGATTGCGACCTGATGGCCCTGGGGGTGTCGGCGATCGGCCGCATTGGCACCACCTATAGCCAAAATGCCAAGACCCTGGAGGAGTACTACGACCTGATCGACCAGGGCCAGATCCCTGTGGTGCGCGGCTTGGCATTGACGCGCGACGACCTGCTGCGCCGCTCAGTCATCATGGGCCTGATGTGCCAGGGCAGCCTGGCGATTGAGTCGATAGAACAGGCCTGGCTGATTGATTTTGCGCAGTACTTTGCCGCCGAGCTGGCCCAGCTGCGCGAGCTGCAGGACCAAGGCCTGGTGCAGCTGAGCGACGAGTCCATCTGCGTGACGGAGCTAGGCTGGTATTTTGTGCGCGGCGTGGCCATGGTGTTCGACAAGAACCTGCAGGCCGACCGCAACCGGGCGCGCTTTTCGCGCATCATCTAAGCGGCGGGCAGGCTGAGAACAGGTGCTCAGCCCTGCCAGGCCGCCAGGCTCTTGTAGAGCATGTAAACCGCCAGGCACAGCAAGATGCCGCCAAAAATCTTCTTGAGCTGGCCCACCGGCAGCCGGTGCGCGGCGCGGGCGCCCAGCGGCGCGGTCAGCACGCTGCAAGTGGCAATGGCGGCCAGGCCCGGCAGCCAGATGTAGCCCAGCGAATGGGGAGGCAGGCCTTGCAGATGCAGGCCCGCCACCATAAAGCCCAGCACATTGGTGACTGCAATCGGAAAGCCCAGCGCCGAGCTGGTGGCGACGGCATTGTGCATCGGCACGCTGCACCAGGTCATAAAGGGCACGCTGATAAAGGCGCCGCCCGCGCCCACCAAGCCCGAGAGGCCGCCAATCACACCGCCGGCGGCCAACTGCCCGGCAGTGCCTGGCATGGCGCGCATGGCCTTGCCGGTGGATTTACGGAACATGCGCAGCGCCGAGTAACCGATGAACAGGCCAAAGAACAGGCCCAGGTAGCTGCCTTTGAGCACCGCAAAAATGCCCAGACTGGCAATCAGGCCGCCCAGCACAATGCCCGGCGCCAGGCGTTTGACAAGATCCCAGCGCACGGCGCCATGCTGGTGGTGGGCCCGCACGCTGGATAGGGAGGTGAAGACGATGGTCGCCATCGAGGTGGCAATCGCCATCTTGATCGCCAGCTCGGGCGCCACGCCCTGGGTGCCTAGGATGTAGGTGATGAAGGGCACCAGCACCATGCCGCCGCCGATGCCCAGCAGGCCAGCGAGAAAACCGCCAATCAGGCCCAGAAAAGACAGCGGCAGCAAAACGAGGGGATCAGTCATGGTGCACAGTAAAAAGGCCACCTGAAACAGGTGGCCTGAAACCCCGCTGTCGCGGAGAGGAGAAGACAGAGCGAGCAGCCTGCCCGAAAAAATAAGGTGTTCGCAGCGGATCCCCTGGACCGGCATCCTGAACCGGGGGTTCAGGTGGGCGAGGGCAACCTATCGTTGGGTTCATCTGACGCGAGACGATCACGCTCAATAGGTGATATACCAAGCCCTGCTCAAAGAGCATTGGTTCAAGGAACTATAAAGCCCAGAGGGGCTGCGAACGTCTCCATTGTAATGGCTCATGCCCGCCGCGCTTGTGAAAACTGCAATTCAATGCGCTCAGATTGGTCAAAAAAGATAGCGGACTACACAGACTGAGGAATGTGTGAAGCGGTATTTTTAGCCAGGGCATTGCAGGGCGTCGCAATCTGGTGTTAGCGCTCGCCTGCCGCTGTCCATCAAGCGCTGGTTGGGGTCGCTGCTGCGGTCTGGGCCTGCGCTGGTGCCAGCGCGGCATCGAGCCGCTGCATGACGGATTGCAGTCGTGGCTCATCCCAGTCCAGCGTCGCTTGCGGGCCGGGGGCTGATTGCGCCTCGGCCATGGCCGCAGATTGCGCCTGCAAGGCATCGGTAGTCTGGCTCAATTCGCTGTTCTGTACCTGCAGGTCCAGCAGATCAAAGGCCACATTGAGTGCCGCCAATACGGCGATACGCTCGCGGCCACGGATCTTGCCTGCGTCGCGGATGCCGCTCATGGCCCCATCCACATGCTTGACGGCGGCCAGCAGGCGTGCTTCCTGGCCTTCGGGGCAGCCCAGCATATAGCTTTGCTGCATGATGTGTACTTCAAGCTGCTTCATCATTCGTCCTGGTCAAAGGTCTTGGGCAGGCGTTCGATCAGCGCATCCACGCGGGCGCGGGCCGCTGTCAGGCGCGATTGGAGGGAGTCACGCTCCTGGGTCAGGGTGGTGACTTGCTCTTGCAATTGGGCATGGGAGCGTTGCAAAGCCTCATGCTGGCTCAGCAGTGCCTCCACCCGCTCAAGCATCAGATCCATAGAAGGCGTAGTGGCCATAGAGAGACAGTCTTCGTAAGTGCGCAATGGGTTTAACGCTAAAATTGTACCCGTTGGTGCTCGCCCTGGTGGTTCACATGGGGGCAGTTCAACGGGAAGCAGGAGCGGGGCTTGTGCCCTACAAGCCCAGGAACCTGTTTGCGATCTCCTCCAAAGCGGCTGCGCAGAGATCGTAAACAGGTTCTCTCGCAACCTGCGCTGCCCCCGCAACGGTAAGCGATGGTTGGCTTTTGCGCCATCCACAGCCGCAACTATGCCACTGAATACCTTGAACAAGTGTTTGGGAAGGCGCGCGCTGTGTCATCGCCAGCCCGGATACCGGCCAACATAGTGGAGGCGCGCGGCCCAAGGGCTGCTGCAGCTTCTGTGTTCCCCATTGCCGGCGGGGAGGCTGGCGCGGGGTGGTTTATCGCCAGCTCAGTCCATGTTGTCCTCGATGCCTTTGACACGCCCTTGCGCGGGTCTCGCTTTCACGCCCGGTCACACCCTTGTTCCATCCCCATCCGTCACGGCTTTGGCCCTGGCCTCGGTGCTGCCGTTCTTTGCGCTGACCGCGCAGGCGCAGCCAAGCCAGCCGGGCGCAGAAACAGAGGGTAAAAACCTGAAAGAGATGGTAGTGACTGCCAACCGCATTGCGCAGCCGCTGTCCGATCTGGTGGCCGACATGTCCATCATCGATGCGCAGACCATTGCGCGCCAGGGCCCGGGCAGCGTGGCCGATGTGCTGGCGCGGGTGCCCGGTATTCAGATCACACGCAATGGCGGGCCGGGCAGCACCACCAGTGTGTTTCTGCGCGGTGCGGACTCGCGCTTTACCGCCGTCTATGTTGACGGCGTACGCATGGATTCGCAGTCGACCGGCGGCGCCTCCTGGCAATCCATCCCCTTGGCCTTGATCGACCGCATCGAGGTGTTGCGTGGCTCGGCTGCTGCCGTGTATGGCTCAGATGCCATGGGTGGCGTGGTGCAGATCTTCACCAAAAAAGGCGAAGGCCCCGCCCAGCCCTATGTGGGCCTGGGCTTTGGCAACCGGGGCACGTTCACGGCCGAGGCCGGTATCTCTGGCGGCGCAAACGGCTGGGATTACGCGCTGGGCCTCAACCGCTCGCAGACCGACGGCTTCAATGCGCGCACTGTGGCGACTGCCAACCCGGACAAGGACGACTACCGCAGCAATGCCATCAGCGGGCGACTGGGCTACCAGATCAACCGCCAGCACCGGCTGGAAGCCACCTTGCTGGCCAGCGATGTGAACTCCGGCTATGACAACAGCCTGACCGAGGACGACCGCAGTCTCAACAAAATGCATGCGCTGGGCCTGAACTGGCATGCGCAATGGACGGATCACTACAGCACCAAGCTGCAGATCAGCGAATCGCGTGATTTTTACGAGACCCGGCCCGCGCCCTACAAGACCGATACCCGCCTGCACAACGTCCTGTTCCAGAACGAATGGCGCCTGGGCATCCACACTGCGACCGCCGCCTTGGAGCGCCGCGACGACGCGCTGACCAATGGCGGCATTGACCGTGACCGCCACCAGAATGCGCTGGCGCTGGGCTATGGCCTGAACACCGGCCCGCACACGGTGCAGCTGAACCTGCGCCGGGATGACGACAGCGAGTTTGGCGGCAAGACCACCGGCAGCGCCGCCTACGGCTACGCTTTTGCGACGCACTGGCGCGCCACGGCGACGGTGGGTACCGCCTTCCGTGTGCCCACGCTCTACCAGCGCTTTAGCGAATACGGCGATGCCTCCTTGCAACCCGAGAAAAGCCGCAATGCTGAGCTGGGCCTGCGCTGGGCGCAAGGTGCCGACAGCTTCTCGGCCACGGCTTACCGCAACCGGATCACCAACCTGATCAATTTCTCGTCTCCGGGTAGCTGCGACAGCGCATTCGGCTGCTATGCCAATGTGGGCAAGGCGCGGCTGGAAGGCATTACCTTGGCGGGCACCACCAAGCTGGGTGCCTTCAACCTGCATGGCTCGGTAGATTTCCAGAACCCGCGCGATACCGAAAACGACAAGCTGCTGGCGCGCCGCGCCAAGCGCTATGCCACTTTGGGCGCCGAGACCCGTGCAGCAGGATGGACCTGGGCCGCCGACCTGCAGACCAGCGCCAAGCGCTTTGACAATGCCGCCAACACCAACTTGCTGGGCGGCTATACCTTGTTCAACCTGTCGGCGCAGACCGAGTTGGCCAAGGATGTCAACCTGATCGCCCGGATCAACAACCTGGCGGACAAGCGCTACCAGACGGCGCGCACCTATGCCAGCGAAGGGCGCAGCGTGTATGTGGGCGTCAAGTGGATGCCGCAATGAGTGCCAACCAGGTAGTGCAAGCATGACCGACATGACAGTTCAGAACAGCCCCGTGGCCCACTGTGTAGCGCTGTTGATTGCAGCGCCCGCCTCGGGCCAGGGCAAGACCACGGTGACTGCGGCCCTGGCGCGTTTGCATGCCCGCCAGGGGCGGCGGGTGCAGGTGTTCAAGTGCGGCCCGGATTTTCTCGACCCGCAGTGGCTGCGCTTGGCCAGTGGCCAGCCGGTGCATGCGCTGGACCGCTGGATGAATGGCGAAGCCGACGTGCGTGCCCGCCTGTTCCAGGCTGCGCAAAGCAATGATGTGCTGCTGATCGAAGGCGTGATGGGCTTGTTTGACGGCGCCAACAGCGCCGCCGAGCTGGCCAAGTCGCTGGGCATATCTGCTGTGGTGGTGGTAGATGCATCGGCCATGGCCGCCACCTTTGGTGCCATTGCCCATGGCTTGCAGCACTACGACCCGGGCCTGAAGCTGGCCGGTGTGCTGGCCAACCGTGTGGCCACCGCCCACCATGGCGAGATGCTGCGGGGCGGCCTGCGCGACCCGGCCCTGTGGCTGGGTGCCATGCACCAGATCAGCCTGGATGCCGCCAAGCCCCGCGCCAACCTGCTGCCCGAACGCCACCTGGGACTGGTAGCCGCCCACGAGCTGCACGATGCCGCCGAGCGCCTGGATGCCGCCGCCGATGTACTGGCCCAAACGCCGCTGGGCCAGCTGGACTGGGCGCAGTGGCAGCAGCGCTGGAGCGTGGCATTTGATGCGCCAGCCCAAGCCCCTGCGCTGCCCGCCTGGCTGGCCGGCCGGCGCATTGCCGTGGCGCGCGATGCCGCCTTCAGCTTTATCTACACCGCCAACCTGGAATGCCTGCAGGCCATGGGCGCCGAGCTGGCCTTTTTCGCGCCGATTGCAGGGGAGCGCCTGCCCGCCTGTGATGCGCTGTGGTTGCCCGGCGGCTACCCGGAGCTGCACCTGCATGCGCTCAAAGCCAATGCCGGCCTGCAGCTCGATCTGCAGGCCCACCTGGAGCAGCGCAAGCCCGTCTGGGCCGAGTGCGGCGGCATGGTGGCGCTGGCCGAAGGCCTCACCGATCTGGAAAGCCGTTGGCACAGCCTATGGGGTTTGCTACCGGCGCAGGCTGTGATGCAGCAACGTTTGGCGGGCCTGGGCATGCAGCAGTTGCTGACGCCCTGGGGCATGCTGCGCGGCCACACCTTCCACTACTCCAAGCTGCAGAGTGAGGCCCTGGAAGTGGCACGCAGCAGCCGCCCCGGCCAGGTGGCCGACAGCGGCAAGGGCGAGGCCGTCTACCGGCAGGGCAGCATCCATGCCAGCTACTTCCATGCCTGGTTTCCTTCTTGCCCGCAGGCGGTGGCCGCCTTGCTGGGGGTGGGCATGCCCGTGGTCGATCCGCAAGCCTGGCAGACCTTGGCGTTGAACGCCTAAGATGCGCGGCATGGATGCATCTATTTTCCAAGTCGATGGCGCACCGCTGAAGCTGCTGCTGCTGGGCGGGCAAAAATCGGGCAAATCGCGCCAGGCTGAGCTGCTGGCGCGCCAATGGCTGCAGGCCGATGCCGGCCGCAGCGCCAGCCTGGTCGCCACCGGCACCGCGTATGACGCCGAGATGCAGGAGCGCATTGCGCGCCACCAGCGCGATCGGCTGGCCCGCGTGCCCCAATTGGCGACCTTGGAAGCCCCTCGCGAGGTCGCCCAGCAGCTGCAAGCCATCAGCCGGCCAGAGCACCTGCTGGTGGTCGATTGCCTGACCTTGTGGCTCACCAACTGGCTGATGCCGATAGCACCTGTCGAACCGGAGCAGGCGCCATCACTGCTGGAGGATTGGCAAGCACAGTGCAATGCTTTTATCGCCGCCTTGCAGACCGCGCCAGGCCCCGTCATTCTGGTCAGCAATGAGATTGGCCTGGGCGTCATTCCGATGGGCCGCGAGGTGCGCGCCTTTGTCGATGCGCTGGGCCTGCTCAACCAACAGGCGGCGGCGGTGTGCAACCGGGTTCAACTGATGGCAGCGGGCTTGCCGCTGCAGATGAAATGATGGCTTTTTCTCTTATCCCGGCAAGCATCCTGCGGAAAGCGCAGGCATGGGCTGGCATTGCCGGCATGGCGCTGGCAGTCGGGCTGCCCCTGGCGCATGCCGCGCCATCCGCCAGTGTCGATGAACTGCGGCTCCAACCCTTTGCCCATGCACCGGTCTGGAAGGACCAGGACCTGGTCGCCCCCGCTGGCATCGTCGATGACCGGGGCCGCAAGGTGCAGCTGGACAAGCCGCCCCAGCGCATTGTCAGCCTGTTGCCATCCCTCACTGAGAGCACCTGCGCGCTGGGCCTGTGTGAGCGCCTGGTGGGGGTGGACCGCTATTCGGACTGGCCCGCCTCGGTCAAAAAACTGCCCATCGTGGGCGGGGGGCTGGACCCGAGTGTGGAATCGGTCGTGGCGCTCAAGCCCGATGTGGTGCTGCTGTCGGATGCCTCCAAAGCGGCCGAGCGGCTGCAGGCCCTGGGCCTGAAGGTGGTGGCGCTGGATGTGAAGTCCAAGGCCGACATCCACCGGGTGCTGGGCACTCTGGGCCGGTTGCTGGGTGTGCCGCAGGCGCAGGGCGCAGACCGGGTCTGGCGTGACTTGGAATCGGGCATTGATGCCGTTGTGCGCGGGCTGCCCGAGCGCACGCGCCATACCCGGGTGTACTTTGAAGTCAGCCGTGGCCCTTATGCCGCCGGCCCGCAGTCCTTTATTGGCGAGACCCTGACCCAGCTGGGCGTGGACAATGTGGTGCCCGCTGAACTGGGCCCCTTCCCCCGGCTGAGCCCGGAGTTTTTGCTGCGCGCCCAACCCGATGTGATCATGCTGGGCAACCGCAGCATGCAGGCTGCCACCAGCTACCCGGGCTGGAACAACCTCCAGGCCGTGAAGGCCGGGCGGGTCTGTGTGTTCACGGATGAAGAGTCCTTCGCGATCGTGCGACCCGGCCCGCGCATGGCCCAGGCGGCGGCGCTGATGGCACGCTGCCTGGCCGACAAGGCGCCGGGCAAGGCGGCGGTGGCGCGCTGATGGCCGCTTTGCCCACAGCTGCATCCGCAGCGCTGCGCGATGCCGCACCCGGCCTGCGCCGCAGTGCCTGGCTGGCGCTGGTGCTGCTGGTGCTCAGCGTCTTGTTGCTGCTGGTGGGCGCCAGTGTGGGCAGCACCGGCTGGGAGAGCGTGCTGCGCATGCGCGATGACCCGACCTCCTGGCAGATCGTCGTCGATATCCGTTTGCCGCGCTCGCTGGGCGCCTGGCTGGCCGGTGGCCTGCTGGGCCTGGCAGGGGCCGTGGCCCAGGGCCTGTTTCGCAACCCGCTGGCCGATCCCTATTTGCTGGGCAGTGCCTCGGGCGCCTCCTTGGGCAGTGCGCTGGGCCTGGTGCTGCTGGGTGGCTCGGTCACCAGCCTCAATCTGTTTTACCGCCTGGGCATGACGGGCATGGCCTTTGTCGGTGCTGCCTGCGCGGTGGCGCTGACGGTGGTGCTGGCACGCAATGTGCAAAACACCTTGCGCCTGCTGCTGGCCGGCGTGATTGTGGGCGTGGTGCTGGGTGCCATGCGCGATCTGCTGGAGCTGCGCCACCCCGATATTCTGCAGGCCATGCAGGCCTTTACCTTGGGCACCTCGGCCTTTGTTGGTTGGGAGGGCTGCGCGCTGATGGCCGCTGTGCTGCTGGCCTGCGTGCTGGCCACCTGGTGCTGCGCCCGGGTGCTGGACGGCCTGACTTTGGGCGAGGCCACCGCTGCCAGTCTGGGCCTGCCGCTGGCACCGCTGCGCTATGGCCTGGTGGCGGTGCTGGCCTTGGCCACCGGCACCTCCGTTGCGCAGACCGGGCTGATTGCTTTTGTGGGCCTGGCCGCCCCGCACCTGGTACGCAGCCTGGTGCAGGTGGGCCATGGCCGCAGCACGGTGCTGGCCGCCGCCATGGGCGGTGTGCTGTTGCTGGCGGCTGATATTTTGGCGCGCTGGCTGGTAGCGCCGCAGGAGTTGCCGGTGGGCGTGCTCACCGCCGCGCTGGGCGGTACCTATCTGCTATGGCGCATGCACCGCAGCACGCGGTCGGTGGGGGGCATCTGATGCAAAGCACACCCACTGGCGCCGCATTGGCCGCTACCGATATCCATGCCGGGGTGCATGCGCGGCCGATTCTGCACGGGGTCAACGCCGCGTTTGCAAAGGGCTGCTGGACCAGCATCGTCGGCCCCAATGGCGCGGGCAAATCCAGCCTGCTCAAGGTGCTGGGCGGGCTGTGGCCGGCTGCGCAGTGCCACGGCCAGGTAACGCTGCTGGGCAAGGATGTGCAGCGCTGGCCGCGCAAGCAGCGCGCCCAGGCCTTGGCCTGGCTGGGCCAGGGCGAGGTGGTGACGCAGGAGCTGACCGTTATGGATGTGGCCATGCTGGGCCGCTTGCCGCACCAGGCCTGGTTTGCCGCACCCAGCAGCCAAGACCATGCGGTGGTGGAGCAATGCCTGCGCGCAGCGCATGCCTGGGACTGGCGCCACCGGCCGGTGGCCGAACTATCGGGCGGCGAGCGCCAGCGGGTGATGCTGGCCCGGGCCATGGCCGTGCAGGCCCAGGTGCTGCTGCTGGATGAACCGCTGGCCAACCTCGACCCGCCGCACCAGACTGACTGGGTGGACAGCATGCGCGCCTTGGCGGCGCAGGGCACCACCGTGGTCAGCGTGCTCCATGAAATATCGGTGGCGCTGCTGGCCGACCATATGCTGGTGCTGCATGCCGGCCGGGTGCTGCACCAGGGCCGCTGCGACGACCCGGCCACGCATGCCGCGCTGGAGGCGGTGTTTGACCACCGCATCCAGGTGCGTGCCATTGATGGCGTCTGGATGGCCTTGCCACGCACCGCCACTGCGGCGCAGGCGCGATAGGCGCCCCCGCTGAACCCCTGTGAAACGGGGCCTGGCCCAGTTTCCAAAGACACAACGACTCAACGAAAGACTTCCGATGCAGATTGAAACGCCCCCCAGCGAAAAGCCTTATGAAAAGCCCGAGGGCGAGCGCCGTGGCCTGGTGATCGTCAACACCGGCGATGGCAAGGGCAAGACCACGGCGGCCTTTGGCCTGGCCTTCCGCGCCACCGGCCGGGGCAAGGCGGTGAAGGTCTACCAGTTCATGAAGGTGCCCACGGCCCGGTTTGGCGAGCACCGCCTGTCCGAGCAGGTGGGCCTGCCGGTCGAAGGCCTGGGGGATGGCTTCAGCTGGAAGAGCCGCGATCTCGACCACAGCGGCCAGCTGGCGCGCGAAGGCTGGGAAAAGGCCAAGGCCGCCATCCTCTCGGGTGAGTATTTCCTGGTGGTGCTCGATGAGGTGACTTACCCGCTGATCTACGGCTGGCTGCCCTTGCAGGAGGTGCTGGACACCCTGGCCGCGCGCCCCAAGGAGGTGCATGTCTGCATCACCGGCCGGCGCTGCCCGCAGGAGATCATCGATGTGGCCGACACGGTCACCGAGATGACGATGGTCAAGCATGCGTTCAAGGCTGGCATCCCTGCGCAGCGCGGCATTGAAGACTGAGCCCCCGCAGCTGATGGCTGGTATGCGCGACACCCACTCCGCCCCTATCAACGCCCCCACCATTGCCGCTACGGCCTTTAGCGAGGCCGAGCGCGCCGCCGTCTACCGTGTCATCCATGAGCGGCGCGACATGCGCCACTTTGCCGGTGGCCAGGTCGACGATGCCGTGTTGCTGCGCCTGCTGCGGGCGGCGCACCATGCGCCCAGCGTCGGCTTTATGCAGCCCTGGCGCTTTATCCGCGTGCGCGATGCGCAGATGCGCGGCCGCATCCATGCGCTGGTCGAAGACGAGCGCCTGCGCACCGCCCAGGCGATGGGGGAGAGGCAGGCGGACTTTATGCGGCTCAAGGTGCAGGGCGTGCTGCAGGCGGCCGAGGTGCTGGTGGTGGCCATGCCGCCGGGGCGGGAGGCCCATGTGTTTGGCCGCCGCACCTTGCCCGAGATGGATGTGGCCAGCACCGCCTGCGCGATCCAGAACCTGTGGCTGGCGGCGCGCGCGGAAGGGCTGGGGATGGGCTGGGTATCGCTGTTTGAGCCCCAGGCGCTGGCCCAGCTGCTGGCCATGCCTGCAGGCGCCCATCCGTTGGCGGTGTTGTGCCTGGGCCCTGTGGAGGCCTTTTATGCCGAGCCCATGCTGCAGCAAGAGCGCTGGGCCAACCGCGCACCCTTGGAGGACATGCTGATGGACGAGCACTGGCATGACGCTGGGGCGGACACGGCTGAAGCGAAGAGGCCGCAGCCATGAATGCAGATGGGCTGTGGGAGCTGGCACTGGCCGGTGGCAGCCCTGTGCTGCAGCTGGCCCGCGCCCTGTCGCAGGCTGGCCTGGACATGCCCTGGCAGGCGCCAATGGCGGCCTTGCTGGCCGTGTTGGTGGCGTTGCTGGTGGACCGGCTCTGGGGCGAGCCACCGCTGCGGCTGCACCCGGTTGTCTATATGGGTAAGTTGCTGGGCCTGCTGGGCCAGGCGATTGCGCCGCGCCAGGCGCAGGAGCGCGCTTATGGGCGCTTTGTGCTGACGGCACTGGCCTGGTGCGCACTGGCTGGCGGTGCTTGGTTGGTTTATGCAGCTCTCGTGTATCTGCTGCAGGCAGCGCCTTGGTGGCTGAATGGCCTTGTGGCTGGACTGCTGCTCAAACCGCTGCTGTCCTGGCGCATGCTGCAGCGTGAGGTGCTGGCGGTGGAGGCCGCGCTGGGTGAATCGCTGGACGCGGGCCGGGCCCGCCTGTCCTGGCTGGTGAGCCGCGATACCGCGCAGCTCGATGCTGCCACGGTGCGTGAGAGCGCCATCGAGACCCTGGCCGAGAACCTGAGTGACTCGGTGCTGGCGCCGCTGTTCTGGTTTGCCGTGGCTGGCCTGCCGGGTGCGGCACTGTACCGGCTGGCCAACACGGCCGATGCCATGTGGGGCTACCCGGGCTGGCGCGGCCAGGGGGCGCAGCGCCGCCACTGGCAGTGGGCGGGCAAATGGGCTGCGCGTGCCGATGATGTGCTGAACTGGCTGCCGGCCCGCATCACGGCCGCCTGGCTGGCGCTGCTAGCCGGGGGCCTGTCCTGGCCCGGTTTGCGGCGCGATGCGGCGGTAACGCCATCGCCCAATGGCGGCTGGCCGATGGGTGCCATGGCGCGGGCGCTGGGTGTTCGGCTTTCCAAACCCGGCGTCTACCAGCTCAACCCGCAAGGCAGGCCGCCACAGGCGGGCGATATGCAGCGTGCCCTGGCCTTGGCGGGCCGGGTGGTGGGGGCGCAGGCACTGTGCGCCTTGCTGCTGGCCCTGGGCCTGGCCGTGATCCTAGGAATCGCCTCGATGGGGCAAGGAGACTTTGCCCATGGCTGATGTAGAACATGGTGGCAGCGACGCGCTGGGCGTGCCGGCGCATGATTTTTCCACCAACCGCAATGCCTGCGGCCCCTGCCCGGAGGCGGTGGCGGCTTTGCAGGCCGCGCATCTGGCGCAGTACCCCGATCCGCAGTACACGGCCCTGCGCCTGCAGCTGGCGGCCTTCCATGCGGTTGCGCCCGAGCGCTTGCTGATCGGCGGCAGCAGCAGTGAGCTGATCCACCGGCTGACCCAGCATGCGCTGCGCCAGGGGGCCACCCGCGTCAGTCTGCCGCGCCATTGCTATGGCGACTATGGCCAGGCGGCAGAAGTTTGGGGCCTGCGCAGCAGCGCGCGCCACCCGGCTTGGGGCGAAGGCCTGCACTGGGCCTGCGAGCCATCGAGCCCGCTGGGCCGCGCCGAGGATATGTGGCAAGCGCTGCCTGCAGACGCCAGCCACCACGGCCTGGTGCTGGATTGCGCCTACCGGCCGCTGTGGCTGGAGGGCGAAGCGCCGCAGCGCGATATGGCCGCGCTGTGGCAGCTGTGGACGCCCAACAAGGCGCTGGGCATGACGGGGGTGCGGGCCGCCTATGCGATTGCGCCGCTGGGGACCGGCGAGGCGCAGCTGGATGCGCTGCGCGCACTGGCGCCTTCGTGGGTGGTGGGTGCCCATGGCGTGGCCATGCTGCAAGCCTGGGTCACGCCCGAGGTGCAGGCCTGGCTGGCACGCAGCCTGGAGACCTTGCGCCAGTGGAAGGCGCGGCAGCTGGACCTGTGCGAGCGCCTGGGCTGGGCGGTGCTGCCCGGCCACCAGGCCAACTACTTTGTGGCGCGCTTGCCATTGGCTGAGGCAGATATGCCCGCGCGCCTGGCTGCGCTGCGCAGCCAGGGCATCAAGCTGCGCGATGCACGCAGCTTTGGCCTGCCCGGCCATGTGCGCCTGGGCGTGATGGCGCCGGTGGCACAGGCGGCTTTGGAGCGGGCTTGGCTGTCGCTGGCTGCAGAGGCATAAAGCGGGCGCATAAACACGTTCTAAAGGCCGAGGACATGCCGCAACCGCTACCATTTGGTATGGATTTACAAACTTTCCAACTGCGCACCGTTTTGGTGGAGCGCTATGTGACGCCGCTGCGCGAGGGCGGCTCGATGCCGGCCGTCATCGAGGCCGACGATTTGGGCATGTATGTGCTCAAGTTCCGGGGCGCCGGCCAGGGCGTGCGCGCACTGATGGGCGAGCTCATTTGCGGCGGCATCGCCCGTGCGCTGGGCCTGCCGCTGCCCGAGCTGGTGCTGGCCATGCTCCACGCCAAACTGGCGCAGACCGAGCCCGATCCGGAGATCCAGGACCTGATCCGGGCCAGCGATGGCCTCAATGTGGGGCTGGACTACCTGCCGGGCTCCATCAACTTTGACCCGGCCGTCGATGCGGTCAGCGACGATTTCGCCTCGCGCCTGGTCTGGTTCGATGCGCTGGTCAGCAATGTGGACCGCACGGCCCGCAACACCAATATGCTGATGTGGCAGCGCAAGCCCTGGTTGATTGACCATGGCGCGACCCTGACCTTCCACCATGCCTGGGATGGCACGGTGGCAGACCCGGCCAAGCCCTTTGCCCCGATTGCCGACCATGTGCTGCTGGCCCAGGCCAGCGCGCTGGCCGAGGTGGATGCGGGCATGGCCGCAACGCTGACCCAAGCCGTGCTCGAAGCGATTTTGGCCCAGGTGCCCGACTGCTTTTTGGCCCAGGCGGCCGAAGACCTCAGCAGCCCGCTGCTGGCCGATCCGCAGGCGCACCGCGCCGCTTATGTGAATTATTTTCTGGCCCGCCTGCAAGCGCGTGGCCGTTGGTTGCAAGGAGCCATCGATGCACGCGCATGATGTGTATGACTACGCGATCGTGCGTGTGATGCCCCGGGTCGAGCGTGAGGAGTTTATCAACGCGGGGGTGATTGTGTCCTGCCAGCGCAGCGGCTACCTGCAAGCAGCGATGGCGCTTGATGAAGCGCGCCTGCTGGCGCTCGATCCGCAGGTCGATCTGCAGCTGGTCTACCGCCACCTGGGCAGCATTGTGGCGATCTGCGCCGGTGTGCCCGAGGCCGGGCCCATCGGCCAGCTGCCGTACCGTGCGCGCTTTCACTGGCTAACGGCCAAGCGCAGCAGCATGATCCAGACCTCGCCGGTACACACGGGGCTGTGCAGCGATGCGGGCTCGGCGCTGGAGCGCATCATGGCGCGCATGGTGTTGCCACTGGCGGGCAGCGTGCAGCCATGAGCGCGCGCTGCATCATGGTGCTGGGCACCAGCAGTGGCGCTGGCAAAAGCTGGGTGGCCACGGCGCTGTGCGCCTGGTACCGGGCCCAGGGCTACAAGGTGGCGCCCTTCAAGGCGCAGAACATGAGCAACAACGCCCGCGTGGTCGCCACGCCTGATGGCCAGTGGGGCGAGATCGGCACCGCCCAGTACCTGCAGGCGCTGGCTGCGGGGGCCGTGCCCGATGTGCGCATGAACCCGCTGCTGCTCAAGCCCGAGGCCGACACGCGCAGCCAGGTGGTGCTGTTTGGCCAGGTGGACGAGGCGCTGTCGCAAATGCCCTGGCGCGGCCGCAGCCTCAAGGTCTGGCCGCAGATTGCGCAGGCGCTCGATGCGCTGCGTGCCGAGAACGATGTGGTGGTGATCGAGGGGGCAGGCTCGCCCGCCGAGATCAACCTGCACAGCAGCGATGTGGTCAATATGCGCGTGGCGCGCCACTGCGATGCCCACTGCCTGCTGGTGGCCGATATCGACCGGGGCGGCGCCTTTGCCCACCTCTACGGCACCTGGGCGCTGCTGCCGCCCGATGAGCAAAGCCTCATCAAGGGCTTTGTGCTCAACAAGTTTCGGGGCGATGCCGCCTTGCTGGCGCCTGCGCCGCAGATGCTCCAAGATATGACTGGTGTGCCCACGGTGGCCTGCATTCCGATGCAGTTCCAGCACGGCCTGCCGGAAGAAGACGGCGTGTTTGATGACCGAGGCAGCGGCGGCATGGGCCAGGCGGTGCACACCTGCATTGCCATCGTGGCCTACCCGCGCATCAGCAACTTGGACGAGTTCCAGCCGCTGCTGCAGCTGCCTGGTGTGCGCGTGGTCTGGGCCCGCACGCCCGCGCAGCTGAGCGATGCGGACTGGGTGATTCTGCCGGGCAGCAAGGCCACCGCCGCCGACCTGGCCTGGATGCGCCAGCAGGGGCTGGATGCGGCCGTGGCCCGCCATGCCCAGGCCGGCAAACGGGTGCTGGGTATTTGCGGCGGCCTGCAGATGCTGGGCGAGGCGCTGGTCGATCTGCATGGCGTGGATGGCAATGCCGCCGGCCTGGGGCTGCTGCCCTTGGTGACCTTGTTTGCGCAGCAAAAAAATGTGCAACCCACGCGCCTGGTGCTGCCTGAGGTGCAAGCACCCTGGCAGGCGCTGAGCGGCCTGGAGGTGAGCGGTTACGAAATCCACCATGGCCAGACCCAGCTGCGCGCCGATATGCAGGCCGGTGCCGCCCAGCCCGCGCAGGAGCTGCTGCCTGGCCTGCTGTGGCAGGGCGGTGCGCCGCAGGTGCTGGGCAGCTATGTGCATGGCCTGTTCGAGAATGCCGCCGTCATCCATGCGCTGTTTGGCCAGGATGCGCCCAGTTTGGACGAGGTGTTTGCGCGCATGGCCAAGGGCGTCGCTGAGTGGTTTGGGGACCGGCTGCCCTGAGTGGGCATGGTGGCTGCTGTAGGCCAAATATGGCAAGCACTGGCGGATTGGGCCGATAGGGGCCCGCTTGCAGCGCAGGCATGCTGTTCGTGTTGCTTCTCATCACCGATAAGGATGATCGCTATGAAAAACATGTTCCGCCAGTCTCTGCAAATGGCCGCGATGGCCCTTGCGTTGGGCACCGCCGGCTTTGCCAGCGCCCAATCTGCACCGCCACCTCCGCCACCCCCTGCCAAGCACATGAAGCCCATGCCCCATGGCCCGCACGGTGCTCACCACCATAAGCGCGGTGAAGCGCGTGGCGATGCCCGCGCCAATGCCGATGTGGCCGAAGGCAGCTCCAATGCCCGCGAAGCGGCTGCTGCGCGCCAGGCTTCCCGCCAGGGCCAGTTGACGGATCCCGGCCAGGGCTTCCGCGACAACGCTACCGCACGCTGCGGCGTCTTCAAAACCGAGGAAGACCGCCGCGCCTGTGTAGGCCGCGTGGCCCAGGGCCAGGACAGCGGCTCGGTACAAGGCGGTGGCATTTTGCGTGAGTACACCTACACGGTGCCTGCCAAGTAAGCCAACTGGCGACGGCCGCATCCATTTCCTGAACACGCTCTGCCC
This sequence comes from Comamonas sp. BIGb0152, assembly GCF_024809975.1. Lineage (GTDB taxonomy): Bacteria > Pseudomonadota > Gammaproteobacteria > Burkholderiales > Burkholderiaceae_C > Comamonas. The sequence continues at coordinate 67,633 of NZ_JANUDY010000001.1, read as the reverse complement.
AGCTTTTGCTGCGCAGAGCGTTTTTGATTGGTTTGCGCGCATGCGGCTGCAAACCGGGGCGGGCAGCGCGATACTGGCGGCTTGGCGCAACGCCGTGCCCCGTTCAGTACCTTGACCATGTCCGAATCCCTGTTCTCCCCGCTCATCCCTCCCATTGCCTCGATCGAGGACGCCGCCTTTCGCCAGCAAGTGCAGCAACTGCTGGACAACAAGACCAAGCCGCTGGGCTCGCTGGGCCTGCTGGAAGCGGTGGCGCTGCGCATCGCCTGCATCCTGGGCAGCACCCAGCCACGTTTGGCAGATCCTCAGATGCTGGTGTTTGCGGCGGACCACGGCCTGGTGGCGCAGGGTGTGTCGGCCTACCCCGCTGATGTGACCTGGCAGATGGTGGGCAATTTTCTGGCCGGCGGGGCAGCGGTGAGTGTGCTGTCGCGCCAGCATGGCGTGGCACTGCATGTGGTGGACTGCGGCGTGGCCCGCGATTTTGAACCCCAGACCGATGCGCTGCCTGTGGGCGCCCCCCGCCTGTGGCTGCGCAAGGTGGCCCCCGGCACCCAGGACAGCAGCCAGGGCCCGGCGATGACCATGGCGCAGTGCGAAGCCGCGATTGCCAATGGCCGCGCGCTGCTGCAGGCCTTGCCGGGCAATGCCTTGCTGCTGGGCGAGATGGGCATTGGCAATACCTCCAGCGCATCGCTGTTGCTGGCGCGGCTGTGCAACCTGGATGTGGAAACCGTCACCGGCGCAGGCACGGGGCTGAGCGGTGAGGGCGTGGCCCGCAAGGCTGCGGTGCTGCGCCGGGTGCTGGCGCGCCATGCCGATGTGCACGAGCCTTTGGACGTGCTGGCGGCGATGGGCGGGCTGGAAGTGGCCACCATGGTGGGCGCCGTGCTGCAGGCCGCGCTGGAGCGCCGCGTGATTGTGGTCGATGGCTTTATCACCAGCGCGGCGGTGCTGGTGGCATCGCGCCTGCAGCCGGCGGTGTTGGAGCGCTGTGTGTATGCCCACCGCTCCGGTGAGCCGGGCCATAGCCATTTGCTGGCGGCCCTGCAAGCCCAGCCCTTGCTGGATTGGCAGTTGCGCCTGGGCGAAGGCTCAGGGGCGGCACTGGCCTGGCCCTTGCTGGAATCGGCCTGCGCGGTGCTGCGTGACATGGCCAGTTTTGCATCGGCCGGTGTCAGCACCCAGAGCGCTTCTTGAACCGCCGCAGACCTGTCAGCGCAAGCTGCCTTGGGGCGGCGGTGTCTTGGGCGTGAAATCGCAGTAGCTGCTGACCAGGCATTCCCAGCAGCGCGGCTTGCGCGCCTGGCAGAAATAGCGGCCCAGCAGAATCAGCCAGTGGTGCGAGTCGACGGCATAGTCGCCCGGCACGCGCTGCATCAGCTGCTTTTCCACTTCCAGCGGGTTCTTGCCGGGCGCCAGGCCGGTGCGGTTGCTGACGCGGAAGATGTGGGTGTCCACCGCCATCGTGGGCTGGCCAAAGGCCACATTCAGCACCACATTGGCGGTCTTGCGGCCCACGCCGGGCAGGGCTTCCAGGGCTTCGCGGGTGTCGGGCACCCGGCCGCCATGCTGCTCGACCAGGATGCGGCAGGTCTCCATCAGGTGCTTGGCCTTGCTGCGAAACAGCCCGATGGTCTTGATATAGCCCTCCAGGCCTTCGAGCCCCAGCGCCAAGATGGCCTGCGGGGTGTTGGCGACCGGGAACAGCTTGCGGGTGGCCTTGTTCACCCCCACATCGGTGGCCTGGGCCGACAGCAGCACGGCAGCGAGCAGCTCGAACACGGAGGTGTACTCCAGCTCGGTCTGGGGCGAGGGGTTGGCCGCCTTCAAGGTGGCGAAGAAGGGTTGGATATCAGCGGTTTTCATCGTGTTTTTGTGCAGGCTCGCCGGCCATTATCTGGCACGGCGGCCGGGTGGTACCGCGCGTTCCATCAAGGCGGGGGCAGCGGCGCCTGCGGCACGCCTTGGCGGATGGCGGCCGAGAAATCCGCATCCGGGCGCAGCGCCTTGGCGCGGGCATTGATATGCGCCGCCGCCTGGATGGCATCGAAGTCATTCGGCTGGGCGAGGGCGCCCAGGCTGTCCACATACTGGGGCAGGTAGCCGCTGGCCAGCAGGCGCCAGTCCATCGGCAGGCCCGGCACAATGCGGCGCACCATGTCGAAAACGATGGTGGTGCAGTTGGCAAACAGCGTGTGGTAGAACTGCGGCGTTTCGACCAGCGCATTGGCTTTGTCCACATAGGCGATAAACAGCGAGCGCATGGCAGCGCGCGGCATGGCCACGCTGTAGAGGTAGACCTCTTCCCCGCGCATATTGCTGCGCACACGCAGGATGTCGCGCTCTTCAGCGGCCACCAGGCTGAGCTCAAACTGCTTGAAGAAGCCGCCCACGGCGGAGAACTGTTCGCCCTGTTCCTTGCGAATCTCCACCGAGAAGGTCACATAGCGGCGCGGGCCCTTGCCGTCGTCAAAGCCAAAGGACACCAGGGTGTGGGCAATGGCCGGCCCCATCCAGTACGAGGTGGCCATGTCCACGGAGACGAGCTGGCGCAGGTCATAGTCGCGGTCTTCCCAGCGGGCGCTGGCCTTGTCTGCCGTTTGCCAGTCAAAATTGCGTACATTGTGCAGGCTCACCAGGTCGCCCTGCACGGTGCCCGACAGCTGCTGCGCCACATCCGGCGCCCACCGGCGGGTGTTGGAGGGCTGGATGCTGGCCCACCAGGCCAGAATGGCCGCAAACAGCAGCCCATAGATCAGCAGGCCCCGAGGCGCGCGCTGCTGCCACAGCAGGTAGACGCAGTACAGGCCCACCCCCACCCAAACCCCCAGCAGCAGACCCCGGGCCGAGCCCGATTTGACCGACTGCGCCAGCTGAAACCACAGGGCGCCACAGGCCCAGACCACACCCAGCAGCATGAGCAGCGAGGCCAGCAGCTTGAGCAGAACAATAAAGAAAGCGGCAATGCGCATGGTGACAAAATCCTTTGGAGCGCAAGCATAGTCGATAGGCGGCGGCGATAAAGGACTAAGGGCCCTCTGCAAAACTCCCTGCCGTGGTCTGAACGCGGTTTCGGGCGATCCGCTACGTTGTCTTTCTTGTCAATAGCCTGCTATTGACTGCAAAAGACGCCTTGCGGCTCATCCCGATCCGCGTCCATCCCTTTGGGCGAGGGTTTTGCAGAGGATCCCTAAGGGCCCTCAGGGATGCCACAGCGACGCATGGGGCCGGTAAAAAGTAGCAAAATGCCAGAGCAGCCGGTTGATAGCGATCTGGCTGCGCTTTTTTTGATTTGAGAGAACACTCCATGACACTGCGCTTTGCCTCCCGCCTCGACAATGTCGAGACGTCCGCCATCCGTGAACTGTTCAAGCTGCTGGGCAAGCCCGGCATCATCAGTTTTGCCGGGGGCTTTCCGGATGCGGCCATGTTTGATGTGGAAGGGGTGCGTGAGGCCGCCAATGCGGCGCTGACCGAAGAGCCGGGCGCTGCGCTGCAGTACGGTGCCACCGAGGGCTACCAGCCGTTTCGCGAGCAGATCGTCGGCCTGATGGCGGCCAAGGGCGTGCAGTCGCTGACGCCAGAGCAGCTGATCGTCACCACCGGCAGCCAGCAGGCGCTGGACCTGCTGGGCAAGACGATGATCTCTCCCGGCGACAAGGTGATCGTCGAAGGCCCGACCTTTTTGGCCACCATCCAGTGCTTCCGCCTCTATGGCGCTGAAGTCATCAGTGCGCCCACCGATGAGAACGGCGTCATCCCCGAAGCGCTGGAGCAGCTGATTGCCGAGCACCAGCCCAAGCTGGTCTACCTGATTCCCACCTTTGGCAACCCCAGCGGCGTGCTGCTGAGCCTGGAGCGCCGCCGCCAGATTCTGGAAATGGCCGTGCGCCACCAGACCCTGGTGGTCGAGGACGACCCCTATGGCGACCTGTATTTCGACGTGCCGCCACCACCCAGCATGCTGGCGCTGTCGGACGAGGTGCCGGGCAGCCGCGACTACCTGGCCCACTGCGGCAGCATGAGCAAGGTGCTCAGCCCCGGCCTGCGCCTGGGCTGGCTGATTGCGCCGGCCGAGCTGCTGGGCAAGTGCGTCATGTGCAAGCAGTTCAGCGATGCCCACACCAGCACCTTCAGCCAAGCCACTGCCGCCCAGTACCTGAAAGCCGGCCGCATGCCCGCCACCTTGGCCCGCGTGCGCAGCACCTACGCCGCACGCAGCAAGGCCATGGGCGATGGCCTGCGCAGCCAGCTGGGCGATGCCGTGCGCTTTGTGCAGCCGCAAGGCGGCATGTTCATCTGGGTGCAGCTGACGGGTGCCCGTGGCCAGGAAAAGGACGGCAATGCGCTGGCCAAGCGTGCCATCGAGCAGGGCGTGGCCTTTGTGCCCGGCACCCCGTTCTTTGCGCAGAACCCCGATCCCTCGACCCTGCGTCTATCGTTTGCCACGGCGGACATTGCCCGCATCGAAGAGGGCATTGCCCGCCTGGCCAAGGCGCTGTAAGTCTTTTAGTCTTTCTGACACCCCAACGCCGGCATGTGCGCTGTCACATGCCGGCGTTATTCTTTGATTCCCCACCCCCATGCCAGGAGCCGCCATGTCGACCCTCGAACCCCTGCAGCAGCGCCTTGAAGCCTTGGAGATCAAGGCCGCCTATGCCGATGACCTGCTCGAAGAGCTGAACCTGACGATCTACAAGCAACAGCAGCAGATCGACCGCCTGCTGCACCTGGTCAAAGACCTGCAGCAGCGCATGCCCGAGGGCGGTGGTGTTGCGTCAGGTGCACGCGACGAACTGCCGCCGCACTACTGAAAACACAATTTGCTTCAAATCAGCCCAGAAACGGGGCAAGAAGGGTATTAGGGTTTGCACCTATTTGGTGCGAGAATGTTGGCTTGAATTTTGCAGTGTTCATTGCAGGCGTTGCAGCCTGCACAAGGCGTGTGCTGCAGCGCAGTTTGTCCACCATCTCTGCCCTAACACCATGTCCATCGACGTCAGCAACATCACCCACAGCATCCAGCTGGCTGTGGCTCCCGTTTTCTTTCTCACCGGGGTGGCGGGCATGATCGGCGCCGTCGCCGGCCGGCTGGCGCGCATCATCGACCGGGGCCGCGTGCTGGAGGACCGCATGATGGCCTCCAAGGACGAGGAGTATGTGCAGCGCTCCTTGCTGGAGCTGAACTTTCTGCGCCGGCGTGGGCGCCTGGCCAACCTCTGCATTGGCCTGCTGACCCTGTGTGGTGCGCTGATCGCGCTGACCATCATCTTGCTGTTCATCGGCCAAACCACCAAGACCGAGATCGATGCCAATAGCTGGTCGCTGGCGGCGATGTTCAGCTTTGGCCTGGGTGTGGTCAGCTTTGTCTCGGCGCTGTGCTGCTTTATGGTCGAGACCATGATGGCCACGCAGCTGCTGAACTTTCACCCGCTGCGCCAGCCGGCCAGCGTCGCATGCAGTGCGGCAGCCCAGGTGCCCGGCAGCACCGCAAGCCCTGCCGCTGCCCCGCAGCGCAAGACGGCGCTGGAAGCCGCACGCCAGGATGGGTTTGTGCCCCAGGCATGAGGCGCCCAGCGGCCGCTGGCAGCAGCTGGCAGCCATTTGCAATCATTTGCAGCCACTAGCCACCGCTGACAGCTGCTAGCCACGGCTTGTGAGCGCCTTACAGCGCAAAGATATCGTCCTTGCCCCCACTGCGCGGCGTGATGGCCTTGAGCCGCCACACCAGCGCCACGGCCAGCACGGCCAGCTGCAGCAGCATGCCGCTCCAGGCCAGCCAGCCCAGCGCCGGGGCATGCTGGAAGTTGGAGGACAGGCGCGCATCAAAGGCACCAAACAAGGGCTCGAACAGCGGTGCCAGGCCCAGCGACCAGAACATGGCCGGCAAGATGGCGCTGAGCACAAACACCACCAGCAAGGTCATGCCCAGCGGCGAGCGGCTGCTTTTGCGCAGTGAGAAGACCAGGTAGATGCCGCAGTCGCGCAGCACATGCAGCAGCACCATCAGCGCCAGCGGACCCAGCTGCGAGCGGTTGGACAGCGGATCCGCGTTCCAGACCAAATAGGCGGGCAGCAGCACGGCAAAGGCCATGCACCAGCTGATGGGCCACAGCGGCATGTTCTGCCAAAAGCGCCGCCACTGGCCGTGCTGCGCGCTGTACAGCAGGGTGCGCCAGCGCTGGGCGACCTGGCTCTCCAGCGCTGCGGCGTAGTAGGTGGCCAGGGCCAGCAGCAGCATGCCGGTGAGTGCCCGGCCGGTGCCACTGGGCACCAGGCCCACCAGCAGCAGGCAGACCGCAGCATTGCCCAGCGCCCAGGCCCAGGGCGTGGTGGGCACCGACAGCTGCATGGACATCGCCCGCCACAGCGCCAACAGGCCCAGCAGCAAACTGGCGATGGCAAAAATCAGCAGCAAGCTGGCAGCGTTCAGGGGCAAGCCCCACCAAGCGCCGCCGTGCTGGCCGCCCAGCAGCGCGTCCAGCCCCACCACCAGGCTGCTGACCAGCTGCAGCAGCAAGAACACCAGCACCACCAGTACCCAGATGCTGCGGCTGGAGGCCGGTTTGTTGGGGTCCATGCTGTAGAGGCGGCTGGCCATCATGGCGCTGTGCAGCGCGCAGGCGCCGACCAGGGTCAGGAAGAGCACCAGCAGGGTATCGGCCGTCTCGCCCAACCAGATGCCGCTCAGCAATGCAGCGGCCGCGCACAGCAAGGCCCCGTACCAGGCATAGCTGGGGCCGCCCAGCAACTTGCCCCAGGCCATGCGCCAGGGGCCCATGGCGCTCATGCGCTGCTGGTCCCAGGTGCGCTCGCTCAGCTCGTCATTGATGCTAGACAGCGCGGTGAAGGTGCCCACGCAGGCGGCCAGCAGGCCGACCAGGGTCAGCGCGCCTTTGTGTACATACACCAGGGGCTGCTGGCCCTCGATCACGAAGACGCAGATGGCCAGCATCAGCAAGATGGCGGGCATCAGCACCAGGCGCGCAGGGCTCAGCTCCAGGCTGAGCTGGCGGCGAAATTCCGGATTCATGGCCACTCCTTGGCAAACAGCGCTTGGGGATCGACGGGGGCTTGCAGGCTTTGCTGGTAGCGCTCCTGCAGGCTGGTACGCGCCTCTTGGTAGCCCAGCACCTGCGCGCCGTGGCCCACCAATTGCTGCAGCAGCTGCACCCGGGCAGCGGTGTCTTGTGCGGGCATGCCAATCCACAAGATATGAGAGGCGCTGCCATCGCGGCCCGCACGCATGTCGACCAGGCGGTAGCCGGCCAGCGCCGCATCGGGCTGGGCCAGCGGCGCGGCCAGCGCCACTTGCATCACCAGCTCGGCGGGCAGGGCGCCTGTGCCGCCAGTGCCCGCCATGCCATTCAAGGGGCCATGGCTGGTGATGCGGCCTTCGCGGATCGACAGAATATGGCTGCAGTACTCGTCCAGCTCGCTCAGGATGTGGCTGGAGACCACCAAGGTCATGCCTTGCGCCTGCAGCTGGCGGAACAGGCTGGAGAGGCTGCTGCGCGCCTCCGGATCGAGCCCGCTGGCCGGCTCATCGAGCAGCAGCACCTGGGGCTCATGGATGATGGCCTGGCCAATGGCCACGCGCTGGCGCTGGCCGCGCGAGAGGTTGCGCGTGGCATTGCCCAGCTTGGCAGTCAGCGCCAATTGCTCGGCCACGGCATGCACGCGCGCGGTGGCGGCCTTGCGGCTCAGGCCCTGGCTTTCGGCCGCGTATTGCAGGCACTGGGCCACGCTCAGGGTCTCGTAGAGCCCGAAGAAATCGGACAGATAGCCCATGTGCTCGTGGGCGCGGCGGGGCGCTTGCTGCACATCGATGCCCGCCACCCGGGTGCTGCCGCTCAGCGGGGATTCCAGCCCGGTGATACAGCGCAGCAGGGTGGATTTTCCCGCGCCGTTGGGGCCCACCAAGGCGGTGACGGTGCCCGCCTCGATCTGCAGGCTCACGCCATGCAGCGCGCGGTGGCCGGGGTAGTCGACGATGAGATCCTGCACCTCAATCATGCTGTGCTCTTTCCAATGAAAACCATGAATGCCTCCCTCTGCGGCAGCGCAGCCGCTGCGCCTGTTCGCATCATAGGTGCAGCGGCCTGCACCAGGCTGACAGACGGGTGCTGAAGATCAAGGCGCGGGCGTGAGCACCCGGCTGGCAGCCCGCATGACGCAGTCGGTCAGGCGTGCCAGGCTGGCTTGCGCGCTGCGCGGCAAGGCCCAGTACAGCGGCACATCAAGCGGGTTATCGGGCACCAGCGGCACCAAGATGCCGCGTGCAAGCTGGTCGGCAATCAGCACCGTGGGGTGCATGCCCCAGCCCATGCCAATCTCGCAGGCGCGCACATAGCCCTGGTTGGAGGGCAGAAAATGCCGGGGCCCGCTGCCCCGCGATGCCAGGCCATGGGCTTGCAGCCACTGGTCCTGGAGCCGGTCCTTGCGGTCAAAGGTCATGATCGGGGCCTGCGCCAAACTCTGGGTGTTGACGCCCTGCGCAAAATAACGCGCCATGAACCCAGGGCTGGCCGCTGCCACATAGCGCATGGTGCCCAGCGGCCAGCTGTTGCAGCCGGGGATCTGGCCGCTGGTGCCGGTGACGGCACCCAGCACGGCGCCTTCGCGCAGTGCCTGCGCGGTGTGGTCCTGGTCGTCGACGCGCAGGTCCAACAGCTCGTTGCCGGCGGCGGTGAACTCGGCCATCGCCTCCATGAACCAGGTCGAGAGCGAATCGGCATTGACGGCCAGCTTGATGGTGGGGGCGACCGGCGCGTCGGGCAGCAGATCGGGGTTGCTGCGGCGCAAGGCGTTCTCCAGCAGCGCGACCTGCTCCAGGTGCAGGCACAGGCGCAGGCCCGCCTCGGTGCCCGTGCAGGGGTTGCCGCGCTGCACCAGCACCTGGCCGGTGCGCTCCTCCAATTGCTTGATGCGCTGCGACACCGCCGACGGCGTGACATGGAGTTTTTTGGCTGCGCGCTCAAAGCTGCCTTCGCGCACCACGGCCGCCAGAGCCGCCAGTCCAAGATAATCCAGCATTTAGTTTTGCTTCATTTGACTAAGATTCTTTAATTTTACTTATTTAATGACGCGCCGCACAATGGCTGCCATGTGGACAACAACAATGGCTTCAACTTGGCTGGCAGGCTTTACGGTTTGCCTGTCCTTGATCGTCTCGATCGGTGCGCAAAACCTGTATGTGCTGCGCCAGGCAGTGAGCGGCGAGCATGTGCGCGCCTGCGTCGCCTGGTGCGTGGTCAGTGATGCGCTGCTGATCGGCATCGGCGTGGCCGGCATGGCCCAGGTGCTGGGCGAATCGCCCACCCTGGCCTACTACCTGACTTTGGGCGGTGCGATCTTTTTGCTGGCCTACGGCCTGATGGCCCTGTGGCGCATGGCCGTGCCGGCTGGCGCTGCATCTGCAACCGATGGCCCGGCGGCGCCCACTGCGGCAGCGCGGCGCGGTTTGTGGCGCGTGCTCGGTGCCTTGGTGGTCATCACCTTGTTCAACCCCCATGTCTACCTGGACACGGTGGTGCTGGTGGGCACGATCGGTGCGCGCCAGGATGGCAGCCTGAAATGGATCTTTGTGCTGGGTGCGGCCTGCGCCAGCCTGGCCTGGTTTGTGATGCTGGCCAGTGCCGGCCGACGCCTGCAAACCCTGTTTGCCAAGCCTCTGGCCTGGCGCGTGATGGATGGCTTTACCGGCGTGATGATGTTGGCGCTGGCCTGGTGGGTGTACAGCGGCCTGGAGAGCACGGGGGGCGCCTGACCAAAGCGCAGGCAGGCGGCGGCGAAAGCCTTGCAGATCGCCCCCTGCCGTGCGCTTGCTCTACAATATTTGTAGCTGCGCGCTACGCATAACGAATAACCAAAGCCGAGCCATACCGCTGCCGGCAGGTGCTTCCAAGCACTTGAATTCTCAGCGCTTCCCCTCATGTACCCCTGGTAGGCACGCAGGCACCACGCCTGCAGCCCTGGCCTTTTATTTGGAAAATTCGTCGTGAACCCCTCTTTTCGCACCTCTGCATCCGTTCTTGCTTTGACCATCGCCGGCCTGGTTTTGCCAGGTCTGGCCCACGCCAAGCGCATGGGTGGCGGTGTCAAGCGCCCCGCAGCCACGCAAAAGGCGGCACCAGCCCCTGCCGCCAAGCCTGCAACGCCAGCAGCGGCTGCACCTGCAGCGGCTGCCCCCGCTGCGGCAGCACCAGCGGCTGCGGCACCGGCCGCCGGCGGCTCCGGCATGATGGGCACCATGGGCGCGGCTGCCGTGGGCGCCGTTGCTGGCACCATGGCCGGCAGTGCCATGGCGGGCGCCATGGGCGGTGACAAGAGCAAGGAAGAAACCGCAGCCAAGGAAGCCGAAGCCAAGAAGGCTGAAACCGAAGCCGCCGATCTGCAGAAAAAAGCAGATGAAGCCAAGGCCAAGGCCGACGCAGCCCGCTCTGCCGTCAAGTAAACCAGCCGTCCCAGGCCTGTGCTGTTCCAGCCAGGCCTGCACCAAACGACCCGCAGCTGCTTGCAGCCTGCGGGTTTTTTAATGGCGCGGTGGCGTGGCGGGGGGAGGCAGGCTGGCGCGCAAAGGCTGCAGCAGCTCGCCCAGGCCGTTGTGGTCGATCTCGTGCATCAGCGCCAGCAGCCGGCCCAGGTCCCCTTTGGGAAAGCCTTCACGCGCAAACCAGTTGAGGTAGTTGCCCGGCAAGTCGGCAATCGCACGGCCCTGGTACTTGCCAAAGGGCATGGGGGTGGTGAGCAGGCGCAGCAGCTGCTCGGGGTCAAACGGGGTAGACATGGGCGAAAGCATAGCGCGATCACACCGCCCGCTGACTGCGTTGGGTGGGTATAAAGATCAAATTCTTTATAACCAAATCTCTTTATATTCTTTGATCGATATGCTGATTAGGGCTAGACTTGTGTTGTCTTGATTCAGTCCCATCAAGAAAAATCTCGTGTCATAGCCGGGCTGGTCTTTCTCATTTGTCAAAAAAACCATGTTCAAAAAAACGCTTTCCGTTCTTGCCATCGCGGCCCTGGCCGTGTCTGCCCATGCTGCTGATGTGGTGCTGAAAGTGGCGGCCTCGCCGGTGCCACATGCCGAGATTCTCAATTTCATCAAGCCCAAGCTGAAGGCCGAGGGTGTGGATCTGCAAGTGCGCGAATTCAGCGACTACATCCAGCCCAATGCCGCCGTGGAAGACAAGCAGCTCGATGCCAACTTCTTCCAGCACCAGCCTTACCTGGACAGCTACAACAAGGACCGCAAGAGCTCGCTGGTGCAAGTGCCCAACGGCAAGGTGCATGTGGAGCCCTTTGGTGCCTACTCCAAAAAAATCAAGAACATCAAGGATCTGAAGGATGGCGCGACGGTGGCCATTCCCAATGACCCGTCCAATGGCGGCCGGGCCTTGCTGCTGCTGCAAAAGCACGGCCTGATCGAGCTCAAGGACGCGTCCAAGCTGACCTCCACCCCGCTGGATATCGCCAAGAACCCCAAGAAGCTCAAGTTCAAGGAACTCGAAGCGCCCCTGCTGCCCCGCGCGCTGGGTGATGTGGATCTGGCCCTGATCAACACCAACTACGCGATTGAAGCCAAGCTCAATCCGACCAAGGATGCGCTGTTCATCGAAGGCGCTGATTCGCCCTACACCAACATCATTGCTGCACGTGCTGACCGCGCCAATGACGAAGCCATTGCCAAGCTGACCCGCGCCTTGCATGGCGAGGATGTGAAGAAGTTCATCCTGGAAAAGTACAAGGGCGCTGTCGTGCCTGCGTTCTAAGCAGGTAAGGACTTGCCCAGCCAGGGCATGGCACCAGACAAAACACTTTGTTGACGGCTATTTACAAAAGGCACTCTAACCGAGTGCCTTTTGTTGTTTTGGACGCTGTACCATGCAGGGTCGGCCCGGATAGCGCACACTGCCACGGGCCACTCCAGAATTCGCGACCTCCCCCCATCCATGTCCAAACTCATCGTGCACGGCGGCACCCCTTTGCAGGGCCGCATCATTCCCTCGTCCAACAAGAATGCAGTCTTGCCCGTGCTGTGTGCCACCTTGCTGACGGACCAGCCCCTGGTGCTCCACGGCGTGCCCGACATCACCGATGTGCGCAAGATCCTGGACATTTTCGGCAAGCTCGGGTCCAGTGTGGAGATGGACTACGCCAGCGGCGTGCTCCAACTGCACCACCGCGATACGCATTTTGATGCCTGCAAGCACCACCTGCCCGAGGAGATGCGATCGTCCATCATGCTGGTGCCGCCGCTGCTGGCCCGCTTTGGCGTGGCGCGGCTGGAGGACAACGTCAAGGGCTGCACCCTGGGTGTGCGCGAGATCGATCCGCACATCGAGGTGTTCCGCCGCTTTGGGGGCCGGGTCGAGCATGGCGAGGGCTCGCTGATCGTGCGCTGCGATGGCCCGCTGCAGGCCACCCAGCATTGGCTGGACTATGCCTCGGTCACCACCACTGAGAATTTTGTGCTGTGCGCAGCCACCGGCCAGGGCAGCTCGGTGCTGACCAATGCCGCCTGCGAGCCGCATGTGCAGGAGTTCTGCCGTTTCATGGCCATGCTGGGTGCCCAGATCGAGGGCATCGGCACCTCGCGTCTGACCGTGCATGGCGTGGCGCAGCTGGGCGGGGGTGAATTCCACTTCGAGGAAGACTTCCACGAGATCACCACCTTCCTGGCGCTGGGCGCCATCACCGGTGGCGATGTGCAGGTGCGCAACCGCACGCCTGACAACTTCCCGCTGATCGACCGCACCTTTGCCAAGTTTGGCGTGCAGATCGAGCACAAGGACGGCTGGTCGCGTGCCATCCGCAAGGGCCCGCTCAAGGTCGAGACGCCTTTCACCCGCAATGTGCTGACTAAGGTGGAGGCCGCTCCCTGGCCTTATTTCCCGGTCGATCTGCTGCCGATCTTCATCGCGCTGGGCGTGCGCGCTGAGGGCAATGCCATGTTCTGGAACAAGGTCTATGACGGCGCGCTGGGCTGGACCGGCGAGCTGTCCAAGTTCGGCGCCCATGTGTTCTCGTCTGACCCTCACCGCATCGTCACGCTGGGCGGCAACCCGCTGAGCCCTGCCGTGGTCGAGAGCCCCTACATCATCCGCGTGGCCATTGCCTTGTTCATGGTGGCCGCCAGCATTGAAGGCCGCTCCGAAATCCGCAATGCCGCGCCCATCAAGCGCGCACACCCGCGCTTTGTGGAGAACCTGCAGAGCCTGGGCGCCAAGGTGGAGTGGGCGGGCGAGAACTAAGCTAGCAGCCTGTAGCCAACAAAAAAGCGCTTGCCGTGTAGACGGCAGGCGCTTTTTTATCGCGTCAAGAACCGGTCAGGCGACCGCCGGCCCCTCGGCCTTGGCCGCCGCCGGTTGCGGTGTAGAAGGCTTGGCCGTCAGTGCGCTGCCCATGGCCGCAAACATGATCAGCCCAATCGCCGACCACTGGGTGGCGCTGAGCAGCTCGCCCAGCACCAGCATGCCGGCAATCGCCGCAATGGCCGGCTCCGTCGCCAGCATGGTCGAAAAGGCACCTGAGCTCAGCCGTTTGAGCGCAAACATCTCCAAGGTATAGGGAAGGGCGCTGGAGATGGCCGCCACCGCCAGGCCATAGAGCAAGATGGAGGGCTGCAGCAGTTTGGCGCCCGCCTCGGCAATGCCAAAGGGCACCACGACCACGGCGGCGGTCAGCAAGGCCAGCGACACCACCATGCCGCCATGCATATGGCCAGCGCGCTTGCCCAGCACAATATAGCCAGCCCAGCAGGCCGAGGCCATGATGGCGTAGCACAGGCCTACCGGATCGAGCGTGCTGGTTTGCACGCCAAACATCGGCAGCACCAGCAGCAAGAACAGGCCCAAGGCCGCCAGGCCCAGCCAGACCAGATCGAGCAGCCGGCGCGAGGTCCACACCGCCACCGACAGCGGGCCGACAAATTCGATAGCCACCGTTACGCCAAAGGGCAGGCGCTTGATCGCCATGTAGAACAGCAGGTTCATGAGCCCCAGCACCACGCCAAAAATCGCGATCTGCCCCAGGTTTGCCTTGCTAGGGCCAAAGCGCCATGGGCGCCAGATGAGCAGCAGCAGCAGCGCAGAAAAGCCCACACGCAGGGCGGTGGTGCCCTGCGCACCCACGACGGGGAACAGGTGTTTGGCAAAGCTGGTGCCCAGGCACAGCGCACTGACCGAGCCCAACACGGCCAAGGAGGGCAGCAGGCGCTGCCAAAGAGAATCTTGCATGGCCGAGATAATATTGCAGATGCACCAAGTAAATTGCGCGAAAAATCACTGCCAAATGCAAGTTTCACTCTTGCCGTGCAGCGCTCCCTCAGGACCCTGTGATGAATGCTGAACTCGATGCCTTCGACCTGGCCATTTTGGCCATCCTGCAGCGCGACAACCTGCGCCCCCAGCGCGAGGTGGCCGAGCTGGTCAACCTGTCACCGGCCGCTGTGCAGCGCCGTATTCGCCGCCTGCAAGACAGCGGCGTGATTGCGGCCAACACGGCGCAACTGAGCCCCGAGGCCGTTGGCCGGCCGCTGACCATCTTTATCGAGGTGCAACTGGTCAATGAGCTCGATGCGCTGACCCAGGGCTTCCGCGCCCGGGTGGCGGCCGAAGCGGCGGTGCAGCAGTGCTATGCGGTCACCGGCCAGACCGACTACCTGCTGGTGGTGACCGCCCGTGACATGCAGGAGTACCAGGCCATCACCCAGCGGCTGTTTGACGGGGACCAGAACGTCCAGCGCTTTACCACCTCGATCGCGCTGGCCACGCTCAAGCGCAGCCTGCATTTGCCGCTGCCGGTGCGCTGAAATTTTTTGGGGGAAGGGCAGGGCGCTTAGCGCGCCACGGCCTGCACCGGCAGAAACTGCAGCAAACTGCCACCGGCGAGCCCCTGCACATAGCCAATCACTGCACGCCGGTATTTTTCAGACACAACATCGGCCATCAGGTCATTGCGGGCAATCATCTTGCCAAACTCGCGCTCAAAGCTCAGGTTGCGCTCGCTGGTGTTGAGCTCGTTGCTCAGCAGCATGGCCTGCCCATTGCCCAGCTTGCGGTGGGCCAGCATCCAGTTGGCAATCTCCAGATTGCGCGAGGCGTTGTAGACCGACTGGGCATCGAGCCCATGGATCATGTAAAAGGTGGTGCGGCCGCCATAGGCGGTGATCAGCATGTCGGCGGTGGCCCAGGTGAAGGCAGCGACCCGGTCGCCGGCAAACTCGGGTGCCAAGGCCATGCTCATGCCGGCAATGTCGCGTTGATCCAACAGTTCCGGCCAGGGCTGCTGGTTTTCTATCGCTTCGCGCACGGCTTTCATCGCCGCCTCGCGGTTGTCAAAGCCGCCTTTGCGCCATTCCTGCGGATTGCGGCGGTAAAGCTTGTCCATCAGCACATAGAGGCTTTGCAGGTTGGCGCGCATGCTCAAGGTGGCCATGCGGTTCACATCGGACTGGCCCCATTCCTGGGCCTGCATGTCGCGCTCGGGGACTTTGCCACGGGTGGCGGGGGTGCTGGAGCAGCCCCCTTGCAGCAATAACGCAGCCAGGCAGGCGGACATTCCAACAGATCGGGCGTAGCGATAGGGCATATCAAATCGTCAAGGACTGCTATCGTTTTGATTATGGCAAGCCTGGTAGCGCATCGATTGCGGGAAGACCAGCAGATTGCATCAGAATGTGGGAAAATGACAGTCGTTTTAGATTACATCCACTGGTAAGAGCGAGAAAGGCAAGATCGGTTATGACACCGCGAACTACAACCACTTGGGGTTTGACTGGCCAGTAAGGCCGGTGGTTCGCGCCTGTACGACGATTTCGTCTCCTCACACCAAAGCGCGGACAAGTTCCGCGCTTTTTGCTTTTTTGGCGGCGCGGTTGGGTCTCCGCTCACGAATATTTAGGATTTCTCATGGTTCAAATTACGCTTCCCGATGGTTCCAAGCGCGACTATCCCGGCCCCGTGTCGGTGGCAGAGGTCGCTGCATCGATTGGCGCTGGCCTGGCCAAGGCCGCGCTGGCGGGCAAGGTGGGTCTGGGTGACAACGCCAAGGTGGTAGACACCAGCTTTGTCATTGACCGCGACATGCCACTGGCCATCGTGACGGCCAAGGATGCCGATGGCCTGGAAGTGATCCGCCACTCCACCGCCCACTTGCTGGCCTACGCGGTCAAGGAGCTGTTCCCTGAAGCCCAGGTCACCATTGGCCCGGTGATTGAAAACGGCTTCTACTACGACTTCGCCTACAAGCGTCCCTTCACGCCGGAAGACCTGGTCGCCATCGAAAAGCGCATGTCCGAACTGGCCAGCAAGGACGAGGCCATTGTGCGCCGCGTGCTGCCGCGTGATGAAGCCGTGGCTTACTTCAAGGGCCTGGGCGAGAACTACAAGGCCGAAATCATTGCGTCGATCCCGAGCAATGAAGATGTGAGCCTGTACCGTGAAGGCGCGTTTGAAGACCTCTGCCGTGGCCCCCACGTGCCCAGCACCGGCAAGCTCAAGCACTTCAAGCTGATGAAGGTGGCCGGCGCTTACTGGCGCGGCGACCACAACAACGAGATGCTGCAACGCATCTACGGCACGGCCTGGACCAGCAAAGATGAGCTGCAGCAGTACCTGACCATGCTGGAAGAGGCCGAAAAGCGCGACCACCGCAAGCTGGGCCGCGAATTGGACCTGTTCCACATCGACGAGCATTCGCCCGGCACCGTGTTCTGGCACCCCAAGGGCTGGAGCATCTGGCAAGAGGTGGAGCAGTACATGCGCCAGGTCTACCGCGACAACGGTTACCAGGAGGTCAAGGGCCCCCAGATTCTGGACAAGAGCCTGTGGGAGAAGACGGGCCACTGGGACAAGTACCGCGAGAACATGTTCACCACCGAGTCGGAAAAGCGCGAATACGCGCTCAAGCCGATGAACTGCCCCGGCCACATCCTCATCTACAAGCAAGGCATCAAGAGCTACCGCGATCTGCCGCTGCGCTTTGGTGAGTTTGGCGCCTGCCACCGCAACGAACCCACGGGCTCGCTGCACGGCATCATGCGTGTGCGCGCCTTTACGCAAGATGATGGCCACATTTTCTGCATGCCCGACCAGATCCAGGCCGAGGTGACTGCGTTCACCGCGCTGCTGCAAAAGGTCTATGCCGACTTTGGCTTCCACAACATTCTCTACCGCTTGTCGACCCGCCCTGAAAAGCGCATTGGCTCCGATGAGAGCTGGGACGCGGCCGAAGCGGCACTGGCCGAAGGCCTGCGCGCCTCGGGTTGCGAGTTTGAATACCTGCCGGGTGAGGGTGCGTTCTACGGTCCCAAGATCGAGTACACCTTGAAGGACGCACTGGGCCGCGAATGGCAGTGCGGCACCATCCAGGTCGACCCGAACCTGCCCGAGCGTCTGGATGCGGAGTTTGTCGGTGAAGATGGCGAACGCCACCGCCCCATCATGCTGCACCGTGCCATCGTTGGCTCGCTGGAGCGCTTCATCGGCATCCTGATCGAGCAGCACGCTGGCGCGCTGCCCGCCTGGCTGGCGCCCACGCAGATTGCGGTGCTCAACATCACCGATGCGCAAGGCGCTTATGTGCAGGAAGTGGCCGACAAACTGCGTAAGGCCTTGCCATTCCAAGGGTTGCGTGTGGTTACCGATCTGCGCAACGAGAAGATTACGTATAAAATACGGGAGCATTCGTTGCAAAAGCTGCCCTATATCCTTGTCGCTGGCGATAAGGAAAAGGTAGCCGGAGCCGTAGCAGTGCGCGCCCGAGGCGGAAAAGACCTCGGTGTGATGTCCGTCGATGCATTCGTCGAATTGATTGCCAAGGACATTGCCGCTAAAGCGTAATAGGCCTTTTGAGGCACTTGAAGCTTTGGACAGCGTGGACTGCGTCATTAGCAGCTACGCTGTCGTAGCTTTTAAATTATTAGGGTGAAAGCCATAGCTACTGAATTCCGTGATCGTCGCCACCGTGAAGAACGCAAACACCGCTTGAACCGTGAGATTCAAGCCTCTGAAGTGCGTCTGTCCGGTCCTGAAAATGAACCAATGGGTATCGTGCCGCTGATGGAAGCGCTGCGCATGGCCGGTGAGATGGACGTTGACCTGGTGGAAATTGTCGCCACGGCCACGCCTCCCGTGTGCCGCTTGATGGACTACGGCAAGTTCAAGTACCTGGAGCAAAAGAAGGCGGCTGAGGCCAAGGCCAAGCAGACCGTCATCGAAATCAAGGAAGTCAAATTCCGCCCAGGCACCGATGATGGCGACTACAACGTCAAGATGCGCAACATCCGCCGCTTCCTGGCCGAAGGCGACAAGGTCAAGGTGACCCTGCGTTTCCGTGGTCGTGAAATCACCCACCAGAATCTGGGCATGGATTTGCTCAACCGCATTCGTGACGAATTGGTCGACCTGATCCAGGTTGAGCAGTTTCCCAAGCTCGAAGGCCGCCAGATGATCATGATGATCGCCCCGGCGCGCAAGAAGCCTGGCGCCCCTGTGGCGAGCAAGCCTATGGGTGAGGGGAATTCCTCGCCAGTAGCCACGGCTTAAAGAAGCGGTTAGAATACCGGATTACCGACAAGCGGCTTAGGCCGCTTTCGGTTTTTAGCAGGGCAGCGGCAGCAATGGTGGGGCTTTAGGGCTTCCAGCAGTGCAGCCAACACCTTGCGCATTGATAGAGTAGATCTGATCTAGGTCTGTCACAGAAGTGGCTCGGGGCCAAAACAAGTTCTGTCATGTGGATGGAACGCCTCACGAGCACAAACATAAGGAGCATTAATATGCCCAAAATGAAGACCAAAAGCAGCGCGAAGAAGCGTTTTCGCGTTCGTCCAGGTGGTACCGTCAAGCGCGGTCAAGCCTTCAAGCGTCACATCTTGACCAAGAAGAGCACCAAGAACAAGCGCCATCTGCGTGGTGCAACCGCTGTGCATGAGACCAATATGGGTCACATGGCACAAATGTTGCCCGGCATGGGCTTGTAATTCACTGACGAACTAGGAGAAAACACATGCCTCGCGTCAAACGTGGTGTAACGGCACGCGCCCGTCACAAAAAAGTTCTGGCCCTTGCTAAGGGTTTCCGCGGTCGCCGTGGTAACGTCTTCCGCGTTGCTAAGCAAGCGGTAATGAAGGCAGGCCAGTACGCCTACCGTGACCGTCGTACCAAGAAGCGCGTGTTCCGCCAATTGTGGATCGCCCGTATCAATGCCGCTTCCCGTGAACTGGGCCTGACCTACAGCCAGTTCGCCAACGGCCTGAAGAAGGCTGCCATTGAGATCGACCGCAAGATGCTGGCCGATATCGCCGTGCACGACAAGGCTGCTTTTGCAGCTATCGTCGACCAAGTCAAGGCCAAGCTGGCTGCCTAAGGTCACGATCGGTAGTTACTGTTGATTTAGTAGCTGCTGGTGCACACACAGCAAGGGCTAGGGCTTGAAAAGGCGCTAGCCCTTGTTTTTTTATCGCCAGGCTGCTTTTGGCGGCCTCGGCATTAAAGCCGATAAGAGTCGATATGAACGAGTTGGATTCTCTGGTCGAAAGCGCGCAGCAACTGTTTGCGCAGGCCCATACCCCTGCTGATCTCGAAAACGCCAAGGCGCAGTTTTTGGGCAAGTCGGGCAAGATGACCGAGCTCATGAAGGGCATGGCGCAGCTTTCCGTCGAAGAGAAAAAATCGCGCGGCGCTGCCATCAACGTGGCCAAGCAGGCGATTGAAGCGGCACTGACCGCCCGCCGCAAGGCGCTGGCCGATGCCGAGCTGCAAGCCCACCTGAAGGCCGAAGTGCTGGATGTGACCTTGCCCGGCCGTCGCCGAGGCAGCGGTGGTCTGCACCCGGTGTCGATCACGATGGAACGCATCGAAGGCATCTTCGGCTCCATGGGTTTCGATGTGGCCGAAGGCCCCGAGATCGAGTCCGACTGGTTCAACTTCACCGCGCTCAACACGCCGGAAGACCATCCTGCGCGTTCCATGCACGACACCTTCTATGTAGAAGGCGGCACAGCGCAGGCGCCCAATCTGCTGCGCACGCACACCAGCCCCATGCAGGTGCGCCACGCAGTCCAGCACGTCAAGCGCTACCGCAACCTGCTCGATGCCGGCCAGACCATGCCCGAGATCCGGGTGATTGCGCCGGGCCGTACCTACCGCGTCGATTCGGACGCCACCCACTCGCCGATGTTCCACCAGTGCGAAGGCCTGTGGATCGGCGAGAACGTGAGCTTCAAGGACTTGAAGGTCGTGTTCACTGATTTCTGCAAGACCTTCTTCGAGCAGGAAGACCTGGTGCTGCGCTTCCGCCCCAGCTTCTTCCCGTTCACCGAGCCCTCCGCCGAGATCGACATCCAGTTCCAAAGCGGGCCGCTGGCCGGCCGCTGGCTGGAAGTATCGGGCGCCGGACAGGTGCACCCCAACGTGGTGCGCAACATGGGCCTGGACCCCGAGAAATACATTGGCTTTGCCTTTGGCATGGGCCCTGATCGCCTGACCATGCTGCGCTATGGCGTCAACGACCTGCGCCTGTTCTTTGACGGTGACATCCGTTTCCTCTCGCAGTTTCAGTCATGAAAACGGAGCGGACGGTGCTGCAGATCTGCGAAGCAATCCCCAGCCACCCGGCGGCTCGCACCGCCAACCGCTCCCTATTGAAAAGCCAGAACGCCCGGCCCGCCGATGCCCTAAATGGCGCAGCAGGCCTGAACGCCAAAGAGTCCGACTATGCAATTTCCTGAATCCTGGTTGCGCCAATACTGCAACCCGTCGCTGACCACCCAAGAGCTGGCCGATACCTTGACCATGGCTGGTCTCGAGGTCGAAGAGCTCGACCCCGTGGCCCCTCCCTTCACCGGCATCGTGGTCGGTGAGATCAAAGAAGCCGTGCAGCACCCCGATGCCGACCGCCTGCGCATCTGCCAGGTCGATGTCGGTGGCACCGAGCTGCTGAGCATCGTCTGCGGCGCGCCCAATGCGCGCGTGGGCATTCGCATCCCTTGCGCCACGGTGGGCGCCGAGCTGCCACCCGGTGCGGATGGCAAGCCCTTCAAGATCAAGATCGGCAAGCTGCGCGGCGTGCAAAGCTTTGGCATGCTGTGCTCGGCCAAGGAGCTGGGCATTGCCGACGACCACGGCGGCCTGCTGGAGCTGCCTGCTGATGCGCCGCTGGGCCAGAATGTGCGCGAGTACCTGAACCTCGACGACACCTTGTTCACCCTCAAGCTCACGCCCAACCTGGCGCACTGCTTGTCGGTCTACGGCGTGGCGCGCGAGCTGTCGGCGCTGACCGGCACGCCGCTCAAGGCGCTGTCCTTCCCGGCCGCTGCTGTGGCTTCGCAAGACAAGCTGCCGGTCAAGATTGAGGCGACGGATCTCTGCGGTCGTTTCTCCGGCCGCATCGTGCGCAACGTCAACACCCAGGTCAAGACCCCGCAGTGGATGGTCGACCGCCTGGCCCGCTGTGGCCAGCGCGCTGTCAGCCCTCTGGTGGACATCTCCAACTATGTGATGTTTGAGCTGGGTCGCCCCAGCCACATCTTCGATCTGGACAAGATCAGCGGCGGTTTGAGCGTGCGCTGGGGCAAGCAGGGCGAGAGCCTCAAGCTGCTCAATGGCAACACCATCGAAATTGCTGATGTGCTCCAAGTCGGCGTGATCGCCGATGCACACGGCCTCGAATCGCTGGCCGGCATCATGGGTGGCGACGCAACGGCTGTGTCGGACGACACCAAGAACATCTATATCGAAGCGGCCTTCTGGTACCCCAAGGCCGTCGCCGGTCGCTCGCGCCACTTCAACTTCTCGACCGACGCGGGCCACCGCTTCGAGCGCGGTGTCGATCCCCAGTTCACCACCGAGCACATCGAGCGCATCACCCAGCTGGTGCTGGAGATCTGCGGCACCCCCGAGACCCAGGTCGCCGTGATGGACGACCAGCAGCCCAACATGCCTGCGCCCAAGACGGTGCAATTGCGCGTGGCACGTGCGGCCAAGGTCATCGGCATGCCGGTGACCCAGCAGCAGTGCCTCGACGCCCTCAATGGCCTGGGCCTGCCTGCCACTGTGGCGCAGGAGGGCGTGATCAGCGTGACCGCGCCGACCTTCCGCTTTGACATCAATCTGGAAGAAGACCTGGTTGAAGAAATTGCGCGGATGGTTGGCTACGAGAACCTGCCCACCAGCAAGCCCCTCGCGCCCATCTCGCCCAAGCTGCGTGCCGAGAACTCTCGCAGCCCCTACGCCGTGCGCCATGCGCTGGCAGGCCTGGGCTACCAAGAGACGATCAACTTCAGCTTTGTCGAAGAGAAGTGGGAGCAGGA
Organism: Comamonas sp. BIGb0152; assembly: GCF_024809975.1. Taxonomy (GTDB): domain Bacteria; phylum Pseudomonadota; class Gammaproteobacteria; order Burkholderiales; family Burkholderiaceae_C; genus Comamonas. The sequence continues at coordinate 45,312 of NZ_JANUDY010000001.1, read as the reverse complement.
GCTGGCTGGTAACCACCAGGCCATCAAGCTGCTCAACCCCATCGCCAGCCACCTGAGCGTGATGCGCTCTTCGTTGCTGGGCTCGCTGCTGCAAGTGCTCAAGTTCAATGTGGACCGGAAAGCTCAGCGTGTGCGCGTGTTCGAGCTGGGTCGCGTGTTCTTCAAGGACGACGCGGTGGTCGAATCCGATACCACCGTCAAGGGCTTCCACCAGCCCATGCGCGTGGCCGGCCTGGCCTATGGCGCAGCTGACCAGCTGCAATGGGGCCAGAGCGAGGCCAAGGTCGATTTCTACGACGTCAAGGGCGATGTCGAGGCGCTGCTCGCCCCGCTCAAGCCCGTGTTTGAAGCCGCCGAACACCCCGCATTGCACCCCGGCCGCTGCGCCCGTGTGCTGCTGGACGGCAAGGCCATCGGCTTTGTCGGCGAGCTGCATCCCCAATGGCGCCAGGAATGGGATCTGGCACAAGCGCCCGTGATGTTTGAGCTGGCCCTGGATGCCGTGCTGGCACGCCAGGTGCCGGTGTTCGCACCCGTGGCCAAGCACCAGATGGTCGAGCGCGATATCGCCGTCGTGGTCAAAGAGGCCGTCACCCATGCCCAGATCATGCAGGCCATCACGGCAGCCAGCGCAGCTGCTATCCTGCGCAGTGCTGTGCTGTTTGACGTGTTCCGGCCCAAGAAGCTCAAGGCCGGCGAAGAAGCCGCTGCCGGCAGCCTGGCCCAGGACGAGAAGAGCCTGGCCGTGCGTCTGAGCCTCGGCCATGACGAGCGCGCGCTGGAAGACACCGAGATCGAAGCGGCCGTGCAGGCCGTGGTTGAACAACTCCAACAAAGCCTGGGCGCGCGTCTGCGCTGATCCCACACGCGAGGATTGCTATATGGAATTCACCGTCGAGAGCCTGGAACAACCTGCGCTGACCAAGGCGCAGCTGGCCGATATGCTGTTTGACAACATTGGCCTGAACAAGCGCGAAGCCAAGGACATGGTCGACGCCTTTTTCGACCTGATCTCGGAGAGCTTGATCAAAGGCGAAGATGTGAAATTGTCGAGCTTTGGCAATTTTCAGGTGCGCATGAAAAAAGCCCGCCCCGGCCGCAACCCGCGCACCGGTGAAGAGGTGCCGATCGAGGCGCGCCGCGTGGTGACCTTCCATGCCAGCGGCAAGCTCAAGGACTCGGTGCAGGCGCCTGCAGACATGGCATAAGGCCAGCCTGCAGGCACCGCGAATGGCAGTGCTAACGTGCTGCCAGTCAAACCGTCGCCCGCTTTCGCCTATATGCAACACGGCCGCTTTCGCGGCTGTTTACAATTTGTCCATGGAAAAACAGCTGCCCCCCATTCCTGCCAAGCGCTATTTCACCATCGGTGAGGTGGCTGTGCTGTGCGACGTCAAGCCGCATGTGCTGCGCTACTGGGAGCAGGAGTTCACGCAGCTGCGCCCGGTCAAGCGCCGGGGCAACCGCCGCTACTACCAGCACCATGAGGTGCTTATGATCCGCCGCATCCGTGAGCTGCTCTATGAGCGCGGCTTCACCATCAGTGGCGCGCGCAACCAGCTCCAGTCGCTGCCAAGAGGCCAGGCTATGTTCGATGCGCTGGAAGACGACAACATGTTCGCACTGCAGGAAGAGGGCGCTGCCACCCTGGCCGATGGCACGCGAGAATCCATCGAACCCATCAACTGGCAGCAAGCCGCGCTGGAGTTGCAAGAAATTCGTCGCATTCTTTCCGGAGACCCCGAAAACTAGGTATATAATTCAAGTCTTCGGAATGTAGCGCAGCCTGGTAGCGCACTTGCATGGGGTGCAAGGGGTCGCGAGTTCGAATCCCGCCATTCCGACCAAAAAGACAAGGACTTAGCTCGAAAGAGCTAAGTCCTTTTTCTTTTGTCCGGACCTTGGGATCTGTATAGGGTAAATCGGTCGAAATTGGCGCATACCATTGCTGGAGACCGTGACCTTGTCCCGTCAGCGTCAATGCCCCACGGCTTCCTTAAGCCACAGGCAAGGGGTAAGGCAATTATTCGGTTCCGCTTATAGGTCCTCCGCGGTAGCTGATCTCCGGCGGCGATCCAGTTCAATAGCGCCGATACCATCGTAGGCTCGCAATTCAGCTCGTTCGGGAAGTGCAGCCGGCAGTCGTATCTCCCAAACCAGACCAAGCTTTTGTAGCACCACTAACGCCCACCAGCCGGGATCCCATTCCCCTGGGAATAATCCAAGGCGAGCTGACGCCGGAAAGGCATGGTGGTTGTTATGCCATGACTCGCCCATGGTGAGCAGCGATGTGAAGCGGATGTTGCGCCCCTGTACCGCTGCGCCATGAACTTCATAGTGCATTGAGCCATGGTTGTGAGCAAAGTATCCAATCATCCAGTGGCCAATGACGCCTGCAGTGACGCGGGCGCAACTTCCCCAGAACACAAATCCCCACCCGCCTAATGCGTAAAACAGCAATGCTAAAGGTAGTTGTTGCAGCATCCAAGTGCGTTCGAGAAATTGGTAAAACCGGTCGCTAGCAATCCTTGACTCAATCTTTAACTGCGGCGGGTTACTCAAATGCAAATCGCAGTGGAACTGCCACCATGCATCACGCCAAAAGGAGCTACCGTGGCGAAGGTATTCGTGGCATTTTGGCAATCGCTGGGCAAAGTCGCGTAAGTCATGCTGGCTTAGTAAACCCAGTGGGCCGGCGAGGCCAACTTGTACGCCGCAATACACAAATGCATATTCCAGCCACTTGGGACACTGATAGCTGTCATGGATTAGCTTGCGATGGCTGCCAAGAGAATGCCCAAGAAGAAGGACAGTGGCTGTCGTCACTAGGAAAACGACGAACGCACCCCAGCTAAATGTGAGGATGCCTCCCAACAGCGCAGCGACCAGCATGAAGCTAAGCCACAGAGACTTGGCTGGTGAATAAAGCACTTTGCCATTGACGACGCTATCGATGTCATTTGTCTGGATCCGATGATTTTCCCGGCTGCTGAGGAGTGCAGTCATATCTCTTTCCTTGCTCTAAGTTAATGTTAGGAAAGCTTAATCCAATGCATAAAGATAAGTCTGATTTTAACAACGATCCAAAGTGTGATTTTTTAATTTTTGGGATCTGACCAATCTTCTACTCACCTGCTGTTGCCTCCGCAGCAATTTCCACTCCTTTTGCACTGAGGTTGAATAGATATTTGAATTTCATTTATGGTTTTGGTTTTTTCTAGTGATGCAGACGGATCATGAGATGTTTGGCCATATTTTATTTCTGTTTGTTCTTCAAGCAACGGTGTAATTAAAGAAGTAATATTTTGAACCCTTTGGTTGGAAATGGCGTTGAAATGCTGGTTATTTTCTATTGATTCTGAGAAGATGATAATATATTTAATTCCTTCTCCTTCTCTCCAAAATATTAACCACTTAGCAATCTCTTTAGCCTTTTTGCTTCCTATCGTTGTATCTGTAGGGTCAAAATTAATATAGTGTTGCAAGTCGGGTATCACGCATCCTTTAGCTGAAAATGTGATGACGAAGGAAATGCTAAAAATGATGGATTTTAAAATTTTCATAACTTTTCAAAAAATTAATTCCAAATGGTATGGCTTTTTAATTTATGCTGATTCTTGGTTTAGGTAGTAAATTAAATAGTTTTTTAATATGTATTTGCCCGAATTCTCTTGAGTCAGATAAGTTCTGGATATTTTCTTTCATAGCCAAGTGAAAACTTGGGTTCGTTCAGTATGATAGCGATTGCTATACACGCACATGTTTACAAATGAAATTGTCTGGGTAAAAATTTCCATGAAGTCTTCGATGGTAAATGACTCTTGCCATACTCATTGTGAAATATGTTACCAAGTCTGTTCTTGGTCACAAAGTTTTTGTTAATTTCACATTGGATAGAGTGAGCGATATTATTATAAATAAAAGATATAAAGGCTTGTATTTTTTGCGAGTTATTCTAAATATCTATCTATAATTACTAGGGCTATATCAAAGCATATTTTTTTGAATTTTACATTTTGTCTTTAAATGGCTGCCATGAATTGCATATCATTAGGTTGATTGAAAATTATCTTGACATTGAGGTGATGTGCTAATTCATTGGTCTATTGCGTTATGCATATATTGATAAATTGCTATTTCCTTTAGGTTGAGTTTTTTGATGATTTTCATATGCTTGATGTATTATCAATGGAGGAGTTATGCCAATATTTAGGGTGCCTGGTCCTTTAGGTGTGGATGTTCCAGGGGCAGGGAGTCTCGGAAGAGGTCCATTTAATATCAACGGAATACACCAAGCACCTAGTTGTGGTTCTAATGGCGGCTGCGATCCCTACCATGCGATGCAGCCTCATTACATGGCGCACAAGCAGTCTCCTTTAGATGCTCCTGAGTGGGATGGGGTCGTTAATATTTGCTATGACGTCAAAGGGCAGCGGTTTGGTGAGTTGATGATGAGTTTGCGAGACTCTGCGATAAGCTATACACAAGACAGGCGCGCTGAGCTATCGCGTTGGGATGAAATCAGTAAAGCACGAACCAAAAGATGGTTCAATAGTTCAGACGATGAAATCCGCGACTACCTGCTTCCTATTCTTGATTCAGTGATAAGAGTCCTGAAGTCTCTTGCCCCTGAGAATTTTGTTTACGACACAGCGGAAAACAACGTTCAAGCAGGTTGCTTGCCTGGGCAAGGCATGGTCTTGACTGGAGTTCTTGCTTCGGTATGCGCAGTCGATATCGTAGAGCATCGCATAGCTATAAATATGGGGTTTTTTGAAGCGCCGAAAATGGGTTATCTATATGAAAGTCACAGTTTTGGATTTAGAGATTCGCAGTTGCTGACACTTATTCATGAAGTGACGCATTTTCATGATGTTGCAAGTTCTATTGATGATTTTTATGGTGTTAACAATGCGACTAGAAACGTTGCGAATGTCAAAGCGAGGATGAATGCTGATAACTTGGCGGCATATATTTTGGCGATAGCTTGAATGTTCACTATTCACAAGGAGGTGAAATGGGTGTTATTAAATATGTGTTGATGATTGTTTTCTTGATTGCTAATTCCAATGCCGTAGCATGTAAGCTTGGAAATCTCGAGAAGTTCATTGAATTTGAGAAGGACAGTACAACTATAGGAGCCTCAAGAGCGAGAGATATTGCATTGTGGTTATTGATTGGCGAGATATTGATGGTATTAGTTCGGTTTTGGTTGTTACTCATTACAATGAAGATAATAATGCAAGTCACAATATTTCAAATATGCGCTTAAGCAATGTCTCTGAATTGCTTGCTCCACTTGTGGCGCAAAAGGTAAAAATTGAATATCTTAATTGGCCCAAGAAGCCAGATTCAAAAGTAGTTGATAATTATTATTTCAATACGCTGGGAATTAGCATTCAACCCAAGTGCATCGAAACGCATTCGTGTTGCGGAGGTAATATGCGCTGACGGAGAATTTAGATGGGTGTATTTTTAATTGCGAGAAATTTCTGATTTTTTCAAAATTCTCTTATGTGAAAATTAGCTTTCTATATTTTTGTGCAATTTTATAGTTTTGGTTATTTGAGGGGTGGGAAATGAATGCTATAAGGTTAATGCTGTTTAATTTATTGTTGGTGATGAGTTTTTCTGCAATGGCATGCAAGCCATTTGGCCTTGAGAAGTATATTGAGTACGAGAAGGGTAATACAACCATAGGTGCTTCCACTGCAAAGAATATTGCCTTGTGGTTTATTGATTGGCGAGATATTGATGGAATTAGTTCGATTTTGGTTTATGTTTATTATGATGACTAAAGTGAAATGAGTAAAAGTATTTCTGATGAACGTTTAAATAATGTGTCGAGGTTGCTTGCTCCTTTAGTTGAGGGAAAAGTAAAGATTGAATATATTAATTCACCACGAAAGTCAGATTCAACAGCAGTTGATAATTATTATTTTAATGTGCTGGGGATTAGCATTCAACCCAAGTGCATCGAAACGCATTCGTGTTGCGGAGGTAATATGCGTTGACAAAAATTTGGATGAATGCATTTTTTGAATTGCAAGCGATTTCTGGTTTATGCATTTTTATTTTCTCGAAAGCGAGCGAATTCCGCTTTTGTTGAAAAATTTCTTATCCCAGCGGCCCCTGCAGGATAGGTTCAGCAACTCCCTTTCTTTGAGGAACCAAGAAGGACCAGCGCCATCGCAGAATTCAGCTAGCCAGGCACGATGGCTGCACCGAGCGACGACAATAGAAGGAGCTGCCGTCAGCGCCCTTCTGCTTCGCCCCCTCTACCGTGCCCACCACCCCCCGCCAAGGATTCATCCTGACCCGCCACTGGCGGGACACAGCTGCGGGCACCGAGATTGAGTACTGGCTAGCAAGTGAAGCCGGCCCGCTGAAGGTGGTGCTGACAAAGCAGGTGTCGGTGGCCTTCGTCGAGGCCCGGCACCGGGTCACTGTGCAAACCCAGCTGCTGGCCATGCCCGGAATGGAGTTGCGGGAGCTGGCCCTGAAAAGCTTTCAGCAAGAGCCGGTGCTGGGCGTCTATGCCAAGCACTACCGGCAGTTGGGCAAACTCGCGCGTGGCTTGAAGCAGCTCGATGTATCGCTGCTCGAAGCCGATGTGCGGCCCCATGAGCGCTATTTGATGGAGCGCTTTATCACCGCTGGGGTTCAGATCGAGGGCGGGCAGCTGCAGGGCGGGGCCGTGGTGGACTGCAAGCTGTTGCCCGCGCCAGCCTACCGGCCTGCGCTCAAAGTCGTGTCGCTCGATATTGAAACCAGCCAACACCAGGATCTGTACTCGATAGCGCTGGATGGCGTGGGCGAGCGCGTGGTGTTCATGCTGGGCGAAGCACCTGCGCCAGCTGCACAAGCTGCACAAGCAGAACAAGCAGAACAAGCAGAGCAAGCAGAGCAAGCAAAACAAGCAAAACAAGCAAAACAAGCAAAACAAGCAGAACAAGCAGAACAAGCAGCGCAAGCAGACCAGGCCCGTGATTTCACCCTCATCTACTGCGCTAGCCGCAAGGCCATGATCGAGCAGCTCAACGGCTGGTTTGCGTGCCATGACCCGGATGTCATCGTCGGCTGGAATGTGATCCAGTTTGACCTGCGGGTGCTGCAAAAGACGGCGGACGATTGCGCCACCCCGCTGCTGCTGGGACGTGAGGGCCGGCCCATTGCCTGGCGGGCGCACCCGGGCAAGCAAGACTATTGGTTCGCGCCCATGCCGGGGCGGGCGGTGATCGATGGCATCGAGGCCTTGCGGGCGGCGGTGTGGAGCTTTCCGTCGTTCAGCCTGGAGAACGTGGCCCAGGCCATGCTGGGGGAAGGCAAGGACATCGGCGACGAGTACGACAAGATGGCCGAGATCGAGCGCCGCTACCAAGAAGACAAGCCCGCGCTGGCGGCGTACAACATCCGCGATTGCGCGCTGGTGCTGCGCATTTTTGACAAGGCCAAGCTGCTGCAGTTTGCGATGGAGCGGGCCCATGCCACCGGCCTGCAGCTGGACCAGTTTGGCGGCTCCATTGCCGCGTTCAGCCACCACTACCTGCCGCGCATGCACCGCCAGGGGTATGTGGCGCCCAATGTGGGCGATGTGCGGGGCAAGTCCTCACCCGGTGGCTATGTGCTGGACTCGCGGCCGGGCTTTTATGACTCGGTGGTGGTGCTCGATTACAAAAGCCTCTACCCCTCGATCATCCGCACCTACCTGGTCGACCCGGTGGGCCTGGCAGAAGGCCTGCACGCCAGCGATACCGCGTCCCTGATTCGCGGGCCGATGGACACGCGCTTCTCGCGCGACAAGCACTGCCTGCCCGAAATTGTCACCACGCTCTGGCGTGCCCGGGATGAGGCCAAGCGCGCCCGCAACGAGCCCTTGTCCCAGGCGCTCAAGCTGGTGATGAACTCCTTTGCCGGGGTGCTGGGTGCAACGGAGTGCCGCTTTTTCAACCCGGCGCTGATCTCCTCGATCACCTTGCGCGGCCATGAGATGGTCAAGCGCACCAAGGAGCTGGTGCAGCAGCGCGGCTACGAGGTTATCTACGGCGATACGGATTCCATCTTCATCTGGCTGGGGCGCGCCCACAGCAACCAGGAGGCCCATGCGGTTGCCGCGTCGCTGGCCGGCGATATCAATGCCTGGTGGACCCAGGGCCTGCGCCAGCAGCAGAACCTGGAGAGCTTTCTCGAAATCGAGTTTGACACGCACTACAAGAAGTTCTTCATGCCCACCATCCGGGGCTCGGATGTGGGCAGCAAAAAGCGCTACGCGGGTCTGAGTGTGGATGCGGATGGCAAGGAGGCCATGGTCTACCGGGGCCTGGAGATGGCACGCAGCGACTGGACGCCGCTGGCGCGCCAGTTCCAGGAAGGCCTGCTCTCGCGCGTGTTCCAGGGCGAGCCTTACCGTGACTTTGTGATCGACTACGCGCAGGCCACCTTGGCAGGCAAGAAGGATGACTTGCTCATCTACCGCAAGCGCCTGCGCCACCGGCTGGATGCCTATGTGGCCAACCTGCCGCCCCAGGTGCGCGCCGCCCGCATGGCCGATGACTACAACCGGCGCCTGGGCCGGCCGCTGCAGTACCAAAGCGGTGGCTGGATTCGCTATGTGATGGGCAAGAACGGGCCCGAACCCTTGGAGGTGCGCCAGTCCCCCATCGACTACGAGCACTACCTGAGCAAGCAGCTGCAGCCGATTGCCGATGCCATCCTGCAGCCCCTGGGTGAGGATTTCAACAGCCTCACCTCCTTGCAGCAGGCGCTGTTCTAGCGGCCTGCGGCGGGGCTTGCCGCAGGGATTGGAGCGCTCAGGGCTTGCCCCCTGACTGGGCCTGGAACTGCGCGTACAACTCGTCCACCAGCTTGCGCAGGGCGCGGCCAATGGCGGCGTACTCGTACTCGTTCAGGTTGGCCAGCGACGCCCGGCCCGAGGGTCTGTCCGAGCCAAAGCCCCGGCCCGGCAGCAGCACAATGCCGGTCTCGTCGGCAATGCGGAACAGCATGTCGCCGGTCGACGACTGCTGCACCGCCCAGTCCGAAAACGCCTGGCCATAGAGCCGGCAGGTCACGCTTTGCAGGTCAATCAAACTGTAGTAGTTGACGGAGTTGGGGTTGTGCACTGGAGGCATGCCCAGCTCGCGGTACAAGGTGGCTTCGCGGCGGCGGATGAGCTGCTTGAGCGCCTGCTTGTAGGCATCGGCTTCATCGATCAGCGCAAACAGCGAGAACAGCACCATCTGCACCTGCTGCGGGGTCGACAGGCCGGCCGTGTGGTTCAGCGCCACCACCCGGCTGTCGGCCACCAGCCGGTCGATGAACTTGAGCGAGCGCACATCGGGCAGCAGCGAGCGGTAGCGGTGGTCCAGCTCGACCTTGGCGCTTTCGGGCAGCTGGGCCAGGGCCTTGTCAAAGATGTTCTCCTTGTGCGCGGCAATCACGCCCAGGCGCCAGCCGGTAGCGCCAAAGTACTTGGAGAAGGAATAGACCAGCAAGGTGTTGTGCGGGCAGACCGAGAACAGCGACTGGAAGTCGTCGGCAAAGGTGCCGTAGACATCGTCAGTCAGCACCATCAGATCGGGCCGGTGATCGGCAATGATGGCGTTGATGCGGTCCAGGCTGCGCTGGTCCATCTTGACCGATGGCGGGTTGCTGGGGTTGACGCAGAAGAAGATCTTGACGGCCGGGTCCTTGAGCTTGTCCAGCTCGGCATCGGAATACTGCCAGCCATTGTCCGGGTCGGCATGGATGGGCACCTCTTGCAGCGCGTACTGGGCCAGCTCCGGGATCTCGATATAGGGCGTGAACACCGGCATGCCGATGGCCACCTTGTCGCCCGCCTTGAGCAGGCCGCTGATGCGCAGGCTCTCGAAGATATAGGCCATGGCGGCGGTGCCGCCTTCTACGGCAAACAGATCCACCGACTCCACCGGCACCGCGCCGCCCGCCATCTCGCGCACGATGTACTGGCGCACAATTTTCTCGCTCACGGTCAGCATGCGCGGGGGCACCGGGTAGTTGCAGCCCAGAATGCCCTCCACCATCTCGTGCAGGAAGGCGGCCGGGTCCAGGCCCAGCTGGTCGCGCACATAGCTGAGTGACTTGGCCAGAAAACGCACGCCTTCCTGGTCGCGGTGCTCGGCCGTGTAGCGCTCAAAACGGCTCTCAATGCCTTCAATCTTGGCCAGGCCGCCGACCCCTACCGTCATGTACGAATACGACAGCTCGGACTCGGCCGCCGCAAACAGCCCCAGGCGAAAGAACGCACGACGGGGCGTGGTCGCCAGAAAGTTCGGGTTGCCGCGACCGGCATTGAGCATCAGCCGATTGGCCTTGCCCGATGCCACCTTGATCAATTCATCCTTGAGCTCGAACGGGCTCAAATGGGCCAGACGCTGGTAGTCCTGAGACATGGTGCAACTCCTTGCAGTCGTTGATAAACGGGATAAACGGAAAGAGGGGGGAGGCGGCGCAGCGCCGCCTGAATGTCCATAGCAAAGAGGGCGCAGCAGCGCCGCTCAGGCAAAGGCGATGACCAGCGGGCCCAACAGGGTCAAAAACACATTGGCCAGCGCATAGGTGATCGCAAACGGCACGGTGGGGATGGTGTTGCCCGCTTTGTCCAGTACCTCGCCAAAGGCCGGGTTGGCACTGCGCGCGCCCGACAGGGCCCCGGCAAAGATGGCGACGTTGTCGTAGCGCAGCACGTATTTGCCAAACAGCATGGCGATCAGCAGCGGCACGATAGTCACCACCATGCCCATCAAAAACAGGCTCAGGCCCTGCTCCATCACCGTGCTCACCGCCTGCTGGCCCGACTGCAGGCCCACCATGGCCACAAAGCCGGCCAGGCCCAGGTCGCGCAGCAGGGCAGAGGCAGCGGTGGGCATATTGCCCAAGGTGTGCTTGCGGCTGCGCCACCAGCCAAACAGCAGGCCCGACAGCAAGGCGCCGCCGCCGCTGCCCAAGGTAATGGGGATCGAGCCGAGGCGAATCACCAGCAGGCCAATCAGCAGCCCCACCGTGATGCCCAAGCCGTGGAAGACAAAATCCGTCTTGTCGCTGGGGATGAGGATGGGACCCACCGACTGCGCGGCATTCTGCACATCCTGGGGTGTGCCAAACAGGGTCACCACATCGCCGGGGATGATCAAGGTGGTGGGCGTGATCGGCAAGGGCGAGCCCGAGCGCGTCAGCGCCACCGCATAAACGCCGTGCTTGAACTCGGGCGTAAGGCTGTCCAGGATGTCCTTGACGCTGCGGTTGAGGTACTGGCTGTTGGTGATGGACACATCACGGCGCACCATGACCACGTCCATGTCTTCGGCGCTTTGCAGCTCATCGCCAACGGTTGCGCCCAGCGCCACCACCGCCGCGCGCCGGCCAACCAGCAACACAATGTCGCCCGCCTCCAGCACCAGCTGCGGATCCACCCCGACCAGCGCATTTTTGCGGCGGATCCGCTCGACCGTAGCCGAGCCTTTGGGCGCGCTGGCCTCCAGCTCGGCCACTGTGCGGCCCGACTGCCTGACCTTGAAAATGCGGCCCACCAGGTCCGGCACCGCCGGAAACTCACCCGCGCCATAGACATGCACACCCTTGAGCATTTCCTGCTCGGCCTGGATGGCATCGTCATGGATTTTGCGGCCGGTCAGCCACTGCAGCACATTCACGCACAGCAAGATGGCACCAAAGGAGCCAAAGATATAGGTCACCGCATAGCCAATCGCCACATTGGCCTGCATGCGCTGCACCTCATCGGCCGCCAGGCCCAGCTTCTCGATGGCCGAGCCTGCCGTGCCGATGATGGCCGACTGCGTCATACCGCCGGCGGCCAAGCCCGCTGCCAGGCCCTTGTCCAGGTGGAACACCCGCGCCAGCACCACCACGGTGACCAGGCCGGAGATGGCCACCACGGCGGCCATCAAAATCTCTTTGATCGATTGCCGGCCCAGCGAGCGAAAGAACTGCGGCCCGCTCTCAAAACCCACGGCATAGATAAACAGCGCAAACAGCACCGCCTTGATGCCGGAATCGATCTGCACCCCCACCTGGCTGATCAGCACCGCTGCCAGCAGCGAGCCCGCCACGCCTCCCAGTTGGAACGAGCCAAAACGCAGCTTGCCGACCCCGTAGCCAAGTGCCAGTGATGCAAACAGCGCGATCTCGGGCGCCTGGTGCAAGATACCTCTGAGCCAATCCATAAGAGCCTTTCAGGTCAAAAGAAGGGCTGCTCTACCGGCTATCTCCAAAGTCGCCCGGTGTACAGCTTGTTAGGAATTGTTTGCAATGGGGTGCTGCCACATTAACCGAGTACGCGAAAATCTGCATGTAGGAGGGGGCTGACAAAGCCGCTGAATGCGCTGCGCTTGTCGTAGATCAGAAATTGAACTTTTTCAAGGATTTAGCATGGCCTATCGCAGGTGCAGAGCCGGTGTTTGGTGCTTGCTCTGCGCTGGCGCATCAGTGAGTGAACACCCGCAACAGGGCGATCCAAACCCCGCTTGGGCGCCGCAAACGGGCTGGTCGTTGCTGATTTTTACGGGCGGGGAAGCTGGCCGTGCTGATGTGTTCTTGCCACAGTACAGAGCATGCTTATAGATCTGGCCGATGGGTACAAGGGGGATTGGCTTGGATGAAGAAAGCCGGCTGCTGGTGTGCATGCCGCTGCGCTGGGGTTGCACCGCGCCGGTCCTCCATGCACCGGACCAGCTAGCCGCTGCCCGGTGCCTCCCTCGCCTGCGCCCGCTGGCGGGCTGCAGGGCGCGCTACGCGTTCTACAAAACGGTAGCGCGGACCGGCCGGGAGAGGCTTGGCCGGTCTTGGAGGGTGAGGGCCGCTTAGGCCGCCACCGCCGCCTGCTTGCCCGCACCTCGGTAGCGCTCCAACCAATGGGCGTAGGGGGCCGGCAGCACCCAGTCTGGCCGGGCGGCTTTGAGTTGCTGGGCCAGGGCGTAGGGGTAGTGCGGGTTGGCCAGCATCGAGCGGCCCATCATCACCAGCGACATTTGTCCGTCGGCCACCACGCGTTCGGCCAGCTCGGCATCGTCAATGCCCCAGCTCGATGCGACGGGCAGGCCTGCCTCGCGGCTGACACGCGCGGCAATCGGCGCCAGAAAGGCCGGCTCGCCCCAAGGGATCTGCACGCCGGGGATGACAAAGTTCACGCTGACGTTGAGCAGATCCAGGCCGCCTTCGCGCATGCGGCGCACCAGCTCGATGGATTCAGCCAGGGTCTCTTCATCGCGGCCATCGTATTCAATCACGCCAAAACGGGCGGTCAGCGGCAGGTTCTCGGGCCAGACGGCGCGCACGGCGGCCAGGGTCTCCAGCGCAAAGCGGGCGCGGTTGTCAAAGCTGCCGCCATAGGCATCGCTGCGCTGGTTGGCGTGGGCCGAGAAAAAGCTCTGGGCCAGGTAGCCATGGGCAAAGTGCAGCTCCAGCCACTTGAAGCCTGCGGCCAGCGCACGGCGGGCAGCGGCGACAAAGTCGGCCTTCACACGTTCGATATCGGCCAGGCTCATCTCGCGGGGCACGCGGCCCAGGTCGCCGCCAAAGGCGATGGCCGACGGCGCAATGGGCTGCCAGGCGCGCGGGTCGCTCTCGGGGATATGGTCGTCGCCTTCCCAAGGGCTGTTGGCGCTGGCCTTGCGGCCTGCATGCGCAATCTGGATGCCGGGCACGGCGCCTGCGGCCTCGATGCCGGCGGCAATCCGTGCCAGGCCGGGCACATGGGCGTCATCCCACAGGCCCAGGCAAGAGGGGCTGATGCGCCCGTCCGCCGAGACGCCGGTGGCTTCGACAATCACCAGGCCTGCGCCGCCCCGGGCGATCGATGGGTAGTGCACCTGGTGCCAGTCATTGGTAAAGCCATCGGTGGCGCTGTACTGGCACATTGGGGGCACGGCAATGCGGTTGCGCAGGGTGACGTCTTTGAGGGTAAAGGGGGTAAACAGGGCGGACATGGAAATGCTTTTGGATAAGGGAAACAAGAATGGCGCGGCCGCTGACCGGGCCGTCCATCCATGGCAGTTGAGGCGGCTGGGCCATAAATCAAATGCGGGTTTTTTATGGCGGCCATTTGCCTGGCTGATATCAGACTATCCCTTCCCGGCCCATCGGCCCCGCTTATGGCAGCGTCGATGCAAACAGCAACTCGCGCAACCAGCGCTGCGCCGGGTCGTGGTGGCTGCGCTCGTGCCATACGGCCAGCTTGCCAAAGCCGGGCACCTCTACCGGCGGCTCGCAGACCGACAAGCCCTCCATACCCGCCACCAGGCGGCTGGGCAGCACGGCGACCAGGTCGCTGGAGCGCAGGATATCGGGCAGCACCACAAAGCATTTGAGCGACAAGGTGACATCGCGGCGCTGGCCCAGTTTCTCCAGCGCTTCGTCCACCACGCCATGAAAGCCGCCGCCCTCGTACGAGACCAGCGCATGGTCCAGCGCGCAGAACTGTTTGATGCTGAGCTTGCGGCCCGCGGCCGGGTGACCTTCGCGCATCACGCAGACATAGTGCTCCTGGAACAGCTCGCGCGCATGCATGTCCTGGGGGGTGTTCTCGCCGGTCAAAAACGCCAGGTCGATATCGCCGCGTTCCAGCTGGCCCTGCACCAGGCGAGGCTCCAGCGGGATCAGCGAGACGCGGATGTGCGGCGCCTGGCGCTTTAGCGCTGCCAGAAAAGGCACGGCAATGGCGCGCAGCGCATAGTCGGTGGCGGCGATGCGGAAGGTGAGCCGAGCCGTGCTGGGGTCGAACACCGGCGGCTGCAGCAGCGCATCGATCTCGCACAGCATCTGCTTGATGGGCAGCGCCAAATCCAGTGCGCGCTGGGTGGGCACCATGCCGCGCTGCGCCCGGGCAAACAAGGGGTCGGCAAAACTCTCGCGCAGGCGCTGCAGCATGCCGCTCATCGCCGGCTGGGTCAGCCCCAGCCTGCCGGCCGCACGGGTCACGCTGCGCTCATCCAGCAGTGCATCCAGCGCCTTGAGCAGGTTGAGGTCCATTTTCTTGATATCTCGCATGCTTATCACAATCTTCAGCTAGCCATGTTTGGCTGATATTGTGGCGACCCTGGCTTCCCCGTGCTGCGTTGCGGGTATGGGCTGAGGTCTCTGTGGGGAGCGCCGCCGTGGTGCAGATGCCAAAGGGGTCAAACACGCATCGTTACAATGCGATTAATTCCTATTTGCATTGTCTTTGGGCGTGCTTGCATGCTCCCAGCCCTATGTCCACCGCCGAACCCCCTGTGCATTCAGAAGTTGCCACGCTCTATGCCGACCACCATGGCTGGCTGCAGGGCTGGTTGCGCCGCAAGCTGGGCGATGTGCACCAGGCGGCCGATCTGGCGCAGGACACCTTTATGCGGCTGCTGACCCGCGAGGAGCCCGTACAGGCGCGCGAGCCCCGGGCGTTTTTGACGACGGTGGCCCAGCGCGTGCTGGCCAACCACTACCGGCGCCAGCAGCTCGAACGCGCCTATCTGGAGGCGCTGGCCCAGGTGCCGCAGGCCACGGCCATCTCGCCCGAAGAGCGGGCGCTGCTCTTGGAGGCGCTCGACGAGGTCGACCGCCTGCTCGATGGCCTGCCCGCGCCCGTGCGCCGGGCTTTTTTGATGGCCCAGCTCGAAGGCATGAAGCAGGCCGAAATTGCGCAGGCGCTGGGCGTGTCGCTCACCACCGTCAAGCGCTACCTGGTGCAGGCGGGCATGCGCTGCTTTTTTGCGGTGGCGCCATGACGGGGCCCGGCGCCTTGGCCCTACCGCCCGAGGTGGCGCGCAGCGCCGTGGAATGGTGGCTGCAGCAGCAAGAGGGCGCGCTGAGCGAGGGCCAGCGCCAAGCCTGGCAGGCCTGGCGCGATGCGGACCCCTTGCATGAAACAGCTTGGCAGCACCTGGCCCGGGTCAACGACAAACTCGGCGCATTGGCAGCGCCTGGCAGCGCTGGCGCTGCCGAGGTGGCACGGGCGGCCTTGGCGCCCCGGGGTTCCGCCCGCCGCCGCCGGGTGGTGCAGACCTTGGCTGTGCTGGTGTTTGGCGCAGGTGTGGCCTGGCAGGCCGAGCAGCAATGGCCTTGGCGGCGCTGGAATGCCGATGTGCGCACGGCCCGAGCCGAGCGCAAACACATGCGCTTGCAGGACGGCACCCAGATCGTGCTCAACGGTGCCACGGCCCTCAACATCGACTACAGCGCCGGCCTGCGCCGCCTGCGATTGGTTGAGGGGGAGGTGCTGATCACCACCGCACCGGATGGCCAGATGCCTGCGCGTGATTTTGTCGTACAGACCCGTGAGGGCCTGGCCCAGGCGCTGGGCACGCGCTTTTCGGTGCGCAGCCTGGCGGGCGGCGGCAGCCTGGTCAGTGTGTTTGAGGGCGCCGTGCGCCTGAGCCCTGCGCAAGCAGGGGCAGCCGGCCCGGTGCTGCAGGCTGGTTTTAGCGCCACGCTGCAGCCAGCGTCGGTGTCTGCGCCGCAAGCGGTGGTCGAAGACAGCCTGGCCTGGACCGACGGCATGCTGGTGGCACGCGGCATGCCGCTGGCCGACATGCTGGCCGCGCTGCAGCCCTACAGTGCCGAGCGCCTGGTCTGCGACCCGGCGGTGGCGGCACTGCGCATGTCGGGCACCTATCCGCTGGCCGATGTGGCGCGGGTGCTGGCCACGCTCGATGCCTTGCCGGGCTTGCAGGTGCGCGCCCTGGTGCGCTGGTGGGGGCAGCGCGAGGTGGTGGTGGAGAGGGCTGGCTGAGACAGATCGAAGGCATGGCGAAAAATTTTCAAACATTTTTTGGTCGCCCTGGTCTGTTTTAAGTTCTCGCGGGACATGTCTAAGGAAAGCGGCATGGCGCCGCCTTGCACGGCGCTCCTGCCACCCGTCCTCTTTTCTGTGTGATCACCATGGCCAAGTCCTCTGCCCATCTGCGCCCCCTTGCCGGGCTGCCCTCGTTTAGCGCTCCTTCTGCCACCCACGCCTGGGCCTGCCGCAGCCTGGTGCTGGCGCTGGCCTGTGCGGGCATGGCTAGCAGCCATGCCCAGCAACCAGCGGCATCGCAGGCCGTGGGGGCCAGCCGCAGCTACCAGATCCCGGCGGGCACGCTGGAAGATGCGCTCAACCGCTTTGGGCGCGAATCGGGCCTGCTGCTGTCCTTCACCCAGGCGCAAGTGCAGGGCTTGCGCAGCGCAGGTCTGCAAGGCAGCTACGCGCCCGATGAGGCCCTGCAGCGCCTGCTGGCCGGCACGGGCCTGGCGCTGCAGCACACGGCCGGCGGCGCCTATATTCTGCAAGCCGCGCCGCGCCCTGCAGTGGCACCGGCCAGCGCCGGCAGCGCGGCCGATACCACCTTGCCGGCGGTCACCGTGACCTCGCAGCGCGGCCAGGCGCAGCCAGCCTATGCCAGCCCCGGCCCCGTAGCTGCCACCAAGCTGGGCACCTCGCTGATGGAGACGCCGCGCAGCATCTCGGTCGTGAGCCAGGCGCAGCTGCAAGCCCAGGCGCCCAAGAGCATTGAGCAGGCGCTGTCCTATACACCCGGCGTGGCCACCGAAGTGACGGGCGCCGATGTACGCATGACCGGCGCCATCATCCGGGGCTTTAGCGATGGCAGCTCCTACTACAAGGATGGGCTGCGGCAGTTTGCCGCCGGCACCTACGGCTCCTGGAACGACGAGATCGACGAGATCGAGAGCCTGGAAGTCATCAAGGGCCCCGCCTCCATGCTGTTTGGCCAGGGCCGGCCTGGCGGCGTCATCCATGTGCTGTCCAAACGGCCGGAGGCGGACCATGTCAACAGCGTGGGCGCCTCCTATGGGCGCTACCACCGCGCCCAGCTCACGGCCGATTTGGGCGGCGCGCTGGATGCCGATGGCAAGCTGCTCTACCGCCTGAACCTCAAGGGCCGCGACAGCGATGGCCGCGCCATGGGCTCGCGCGATGACCGCCTGGCCATTGCGCCATCGCTGCAGTGGAATATTTCCAGCCAGACCCAGCTGACGGTGCTGGCCAACTACTCGCGTGAGCGCAGCACGCCCAAGCCCTGGTGGCCCAGCCTGTTTGCCTACCCGCAGATCAAGCAGGTATCGCCCAAGCTGACGGCGGGCGACCCGGACTTTGACCGCTTTGACCGCGACACCCGCTCGCTGGGCTATGCCTTCTCGCACCAGAGCGACAACGGCTGGACCTTCACGCAAAACCTGCGCTACTCCACGATCGACATCGACTACCGCCACATCTATGCGATGGACGTGCTGGCCGATGGCGACAGCATCACCCGCGCCAGCCTGGCCCAGCGCACCAAGGGCAAGACCCTGGCGATGGACAGCCGGGCGCAAAAAGACCTGCGCTGGGGCGATGTGGAGCACCGCATGGCCTGGGGCGTGGACGTCAGCAAATACAAAGAGCGCGGCGGCCTGGGTTTTGGCTGGGATGTTCCCAACCTCAGCCTGAGCGCGCCGGTCTATGGCCAGTCCATTCCCATGCCTGAGCTGGAAGACAGCAACAGCGACCTGCGCCAGACTGGCATCTACACGCTCAACCAATTCAAGAGTGGGCCCTGGATTGCCAACCTCAGCCTGCGCCACGATGCGGCCCGCACCACGCAGAACAGTGCCACCCAGCCACGCATGCGCGACAGCGCCACCACCGGTAGCGTTGGGCTGCTCTACCAGATGGCCAACGGCCTGGCACCGTATGCCAGCTACGCCACCTCGTTCGACCCGACCACCGGCCTGGCCTTTGACGGCAGCGCCTTTGCGCCGCGCAAGGGCAAGCAGTACGAGGTCGGCATCAAGTACCAGCCGCCGGGCAGCAAGAGCGTCATCACCGCCTCGGTCTTTGACCTGCGCCAGACCAATGTGACCACCCAGGACCCGGACCACCCGCGCTTTAGCGTGCAGACCGGTGAGGTGCGCTCGACGGGCTTGGAGCTCGAAGCCCAGGTCGCGCTGACGGCCGAGATCCAGGGCATGCTGGGCTACACCTACCTGGACCCGCGCACCACCCAAAGCAGCCGCCCGGCAGAAATCGGCCGGCAGACCCTGCAGACCTCCCGCCACATGGCCAGCCTGTGGCTGGACTACCGCCCCCGCAGCCTGCCGGGCGTGATGGTGGGCGGCGGCCTGCGCTACAAGGGCCGCTCGCCCTATAACCTGGCCGCGAACGGCAGCCTGAACTACAACGATTCAGTCACCGTGGCCGATCTGGCGCTGGCCTATGAGACGCCCAAGTACCGCGTGGCGCTCAACGTCAACAACCTCTTTAACAAGACCTACTACGCAGGCATTTTCCGGGGCGTGGACCGCGAGGCGACTGTGAGCGTCAAGTACTACTTCTAAGTGCGCGTTGGTAGAAAAGCGCGCTCCTGGGGAAGAGGACAGAAAATCAGTATGGATATTGAGAATGATTCTCTTTACATGACTTATGATCCAGCCCCATGCAATTGTCAGCCTCCTTCACCCGCGCGCTGTTGTCCGGCTTTGACCGGGCCTATGCCGACCTGGTGCGGGCGGCCACGCGCAGCACCGGCAGCCGCGAGAAGGCGGGCGAGCTGGTGCATGAGACCTGGCTGAAACTGGCCGAGCATGCGCAGGCAGCCAAACCGGTGTGCGGCCAGGTGGATGCGCCCGGCGAGCAGCCGGATGACACCACCGCCTACCTGGCGGTGATGACCCAGCATATGGCGCTGGATGCACACCGCCGCCGCCAGCGCCATGGGCGCTATCTGGATGCAGCCGTGCTGCACGAGCAGCTGGCGCCCAGCCATGCGCCCGATGTGGCCGATTCCGTCATGTACCGCCAGGCGCTGGCGGTGCTGGAGGCCGCACTGGCAGGCCTGCCCGCGCGTAGCCGTGCCGCCTTTGTGGCCCACCGCATCCATGGCGATAAGCAGCCCGTGATTGCCCAGCAGCTGGGCGTCTCCCTGAACACCGTGGAGCGCGATCTGATCCAGGCCAGTGCCTGTGTCGAAGACGCGCTGCAGCGCTGGCGCGGCAATAGCCTGGCCACAGCCCGGCGTGCTGGCCGGCGCCGCAGCCTGGCGGCGTTGCTGAGCCTGGCCGGTGTGGGCGTCGGGGGCCATCTGGGCTGGCAGCAGTGGCAGCAGTACCGCCAGCAGCATGTGCAGTGGCAGGCTCGCTGGCACAGCCCGCGCGGCCAGCAGGTGCGACATGCGTTGCCCGATGGCTCCAGCCTGCTGCTCGATGCGCTCAGCCAGGCGCAGTTGCAGTATTTTGCGGCGCGCCGATCGGTGCAGCTGCTGCAGGGCGCGGCCTTTTTTGAGGTGGCGCGTGATGAGAGTCGGCCCTTTGAAGTGCAGGCCGCAGGCCTGCGCATTACCGTGCTGGGCACGCGCTTTGGGGTGGAGATCACGCCCATGGGCCGGGGGCCCAGCCAGGTCAGTGTGCAGGTCGAATCGGGCCGGGTGCGGGTGGAGCCGTTGGTCGCCGAGGGCGAAGCCGTGCTGCAAGCGCAAGGTGGTGGTTTTGTGCAGACGCTGGAGGCCGGCCAGGCGCTGCAGTGGGCGGCGGGCGACCGCAGCCCCGAGCTGTCGCCGGTGGAATCGGCCGCCTCCTGGCGCCATGGCGAGCTGGTGTTCAGGCACAGCACCCTGGGCCAGGCGCTGGAGCGGCTGGCGCGCTATGCGCCGTTTGCGATCGAGGTCACGCCTGATGCGGCACGCCTGCCGCTCAGCGGCCGGGTGCGCATTGGCGAGGCGCAGGCATGGTTACAGGCACTGCCCCGGGCCTTGCCGGTGCAGGTGCAGCAGCAAAGCGATGGCAGCCTGGTGCTCAGCCGCCGCAACCGGTCTTGATGGTGCAGGGCGGACCTATGGCACTGCACTACGCGGGCTGCGGCAGCCGCGATCCCCTTATTTTTCAGGAACTTTCGGGCCCAGTCGTCCTTGTGGTGAGCCTTTGCTTTCACCCCCTCATCACAAGGACGATTTTCATGCATTCATTGCTTTTCCGTGCCCGGCGCTCGCCGCTGGCCCATGCTGCGCTCTTGCTGGGCCTGGCGCTGCCGCTGCAGAGCGCGCAGGCGCAAACGGGCGCCCCCGCCCAGACCCAGCGCTTTGACATGGCCGCCCAACCGCTGGCCGCCGCGCTGGACCAGTTTGCCCGCCAGGCGGGCCTGCAACTGGTGTTTGCCCCCGAGCTGGCCGCCGGCCGCCAGGCCCCTGCGCTGCATGGCCGGCTGCCGCTGCGCGAGGCGCTGGATGCGCTGCTCAAAAACAGCGGCCTGCATGGCCGCATGCAGGATGGCACCTTGACGGTAGAGACGGCGCCCACGCGCGAAAGCACCTTGGCCGAGGTGCGCGTGCAGGCCCGCCGCGCGATGGATGGCACCACCGAGGACACGGGCTCCTACACCAGCCGGGTGACCAGCATCGCGTCCAAGTCGGACCTGGCGTTCCGCGAGATTCCGCAATCGGTGTCGGTGGTCACGCGTGCCCAGCTCGATGACCGCCGCCTGGTCGAAGTGCGCGATGCGCTGGCCGCGACGCCGGGCATCACCACATCACAGACCAATTTCGAGTCCACCAATTTTTTCTCGCGCGGTTTCCAGATCGACAGCATGCAGGTGGATGGCGGCGCGCCGCTGAACATTGCCAGCTATACCTACAGTGCCACCCAGAATCTGGACTTCTACGACCGGGTCGAGGTGATGCGCGGTGCATCGGGTCTGCTCGGCGGTGTGGGTGATCCGGGCGGCATCATCAATGTGGTGCGCAAAAAGCCTTTGGCACAGCCGCGCATCACGGTGCAGCAATCGCTGGGCAGCTGGAACAACTACCGCAGCATGCTCGATGTGACCGGCCCGCTGGCGCTGGAAGGCCGGGTCCGTGGCCGCGCGGTGCTGTCCTATATCGACAGTGATTCCTACATCGACATCAAGCACAAGCGCTCGCCGCAGTTCTACGGCATCATCGAGGCCGATCTGACGCCCGACACTTTGCTGACCGCCGGCATGAGCCGCGCCAACACCCGCACGCGCGGAGAGGGCGGGGGCGATGTGCCGCGCTACAACGATGGCAGCGACATCGGCCTGCCGCGCAACACCAGCTTGACCCAGCCCTGGGCCAGGGGCCACACCAAGAAGGACGAGCTGTTTGCCGCGCTGGAGCACCGGCTGAACCAGAACTGGCGCGCCAAGCTGAATGTGACGCGCAGCACCTCGGACTATGACGGCACCACGGCCTTTGGCTATGGTGCGCTGGACCGTGATACCGGCACTGGCGTGACCTGGAACGGCGGCGGCCACTACGTGTACCAGAACACCCAGACGGTGGCCGATGCCAGCCTGTCGGGCAATTTCTCGCTGCTGGGCCGTACGCATGAACTGGTGCTGGGCGTGGACCGCCAAAGCGTTGAGAGCTTCTGGAATGTGGGCTACTCCAGCGACCCCTCGGGTGTCGTGCCCATCGATGTGTTCAACCCCGGCAGCTGGCAGCCATCAGCGGCCGGCCCCGTCTCGCGCCGCTACAACCCCTGGGGCCAAAAGCAGATGGGTGGCTACGGCGTGCTGCGCCTGCACCCCACGGACCGGCTGCATGTCATCCTGGGCGGGCGCTATGCCAAGTACAAGTTCAACCAGATCTACGAGTCGCTGGATACGAGCGGCAATTGGGAGTTGGCATCAGGCAGCCGGTTTAGCGAGCCAGCCAAGTTCAGCCCCTATGGCGGGCTGATCTATGACCTCAATGGCCAGTGGTCTGCCTATGTCAGCTACTCGTCCATTCTCAAGCCGCAGGCGCTGTCCAAAGCCGGCCCGCCGCCGGGCGACTCGCTGGCGCCCGTCAAGGGCAAAAGCTATGAGGCAGGCCTCAAGGGCGAGCTGATGGAGGGCAAGCTCAATGCCACCTTCAGCCTCTTCAATGTGGAGCGCACCGGCACGGCCGTGGTCGATACGCGCTACCCCAACAACCACGAAGAGTGGTCGGGCAACTGCTGCTACCTGCCGCAGGGCCGGGTCACCAGCCGGGGCTTTGATGTCGAGGTGGGCGGCGAGCTGCGCCCGGGCTGGCAGACTTCTGCGGGCTACACCTATGTCTCCACCCGCGACCAAACCGAAGGCGCGCCGTTCAGCAGCATCACGCCGCGCCATTTGCTCAAGCTGAGCACGGCCTACACCTTGCCCGGCGAGCTGTCTGCCTGGCGTGTGGGGGCGAGCGCCCACATCCAGAGCAAGCACTATGTGAAGGACAGCTTGTACGACGCGGACTGGAACCCGGTGCGCAGCTATGCATTCAGCCAGGGCGGCTACGCAGTGTGGAATGCCATGCTGCAGTACAAAGTCGACCCGCGTTGGACCGTGACCCTGAACGTCAACAACCTGTTCGACAAGACCTACTACCAGTCGGTGGGTTACGCGAGCGGCAGCAACTACTACGGCAGCCCGCGCAGCGCGATGCTCACTTTGCGGGGGACTTTCTAAACCAGCGAAGCCGCTGGTGCGAGACACAACCTGTCGGGAGCCCCGCCGGCGCCACCGGCGCGGGGAGGGCTCCCGACAGGTGCTTACAAACCAGATGGCCCTTTTTCGCGTCTCGTTTGTCATGTAAGGGGAGGGGCCCTGAAAGCGCCGCTAGCCACAGAAGAATTGTTATGAGCCCTAGCACCACCACGATGCCACTGTCCATGAATCCTTTACCTACTGCCCACCCGGGCCTGTCTGTTTTAAGCCGCTTGCTGGCCGCCGTTGTGGGCGGTTACCTGCTGGCGAGCGCCTTGGCTGTCTTTTTGGCCGCTGTGCTGCCTGCTGCCCGTGCCGAGGCCGTGCTGGCCGGCATGCAGTGGAGCTTTGCGCTGCATGCGCTGGCGGCAGTGTGGGCGTTTGCACCCGTCTCGCCGGGCAAGGTCTGGCTGGGCATTGCGCTGCCCACGCTGCTGCTGGCAGCGGGCGCGGCACTGCTGGGGCACTGACATGGGCACGACAGCAATCGATAAAAGGCCGGGCAGCGGCGCGGGCCGTGGCGGTTTGCGCCAGGCGCAGGCCTGGCTGCACACCTGGTGCGGGCTGTGGTTCTCCTGGCTGCTGTATGCGGTGTTTTTGACGGGCACCTTGGCGGTGTTCCAGGAGGCTATCAGCCACTGGATGACGCCCGAGCACCATGCCGAAGAAGCGGCCCAGGAGGCGGCGCAAGCAGCTGCGCAGGCCACTGGCCAGGCGTCCAGCCGGGGCCAGCGCTTGGCTTGGGGCGCGGCCTTTATGGAGAAATACCACCAGGGCGCCGAGATGTGGGAGATCTGGCCCACCGATGCCAAGGGCGGCGGCGAGCTGAAGGTGTTCTGGTTCGACAAACAGCGCGAGTACGCCGATGCCGAGCTGGACACCGCCACCGGCGAGCCCATGGCTGCTGACCACCACGGCGTGGGCCGTGCCACCGAAGGCGGAAACCATTTTGTCGACTTCCACTACCAGCTGCATGCGGGCCAGGCAGGGCTGTGGGTGGTGGGTGTTGCCGGCATGGCCATGCTGGTGGCGCTGATCAGTGGCGTGATCACGCACAAGCGGATATTTCAGGACTTTTTCACCTTCCGCGCGCGCAAGGGCCAGCGCAGCTGGCTGGATGCGCACAATGCCGTGGCGGTATTGACCCTGCCGTTCCAGCTGATGATTGCCTATACCGGCATTGCGATATCGGCGATGAGCTTTATGCCGGCGGGCATCTGGAGCCAGTACGGCATGGAGCCTGCCGCGCGCCAGACCTATGCCGCCGAGCTGGGCGATCCGGGCAAACCTCCGCGCTCCGGCCAGGCCATGGCGGTGCCCGATCTGGAGCCCTTTGCCGCGCGCGGCCAGGCGCTGATGGGCCAGCCCGTGCGTGCGGTGGTGGTGGACCACCCCGGCGATGCGGCGGCCCGCGTTGGCATCTATGGCTGGAACAGCGATGCCGATGCCAACAAGCGCCTGAGCCCCAACACCGGCATGGCCATGTTCTCGGCTGCCAGCGGCGAGCTGCTGCAGCTGCGCATGCCCGGCCAGGCCGAGGGCGGTGGTGCGTCGCTCGCCCAATCGGTGATGGGCGGGCTGCACATGGTCAAGTTTGGCGGCTGGCCGATGAAGTGGGTCTACTTTCTCTGCGGGCTGGCCGGCACCGCCATGATGGCCACCGGCGCCATCTTGTTTGTCGTCAAGCGCCGCAGCAAACACCTGGGCGAGTTTGGCAGCGCCACCGCTGCCGTCTACCGCTTGATCGAGGGGCTGAACGTGGCGGCCATTGCCGGCCTGGGCGTCGCCTGCATGGGCTACTTTTGGGCCAACCGTTTGGTGCCGCTGGGCATCGCACATCGGGTGGAGTGGGAGCTGGGCGTTTTCTTTGGCCTGTGGTTTGCCGCCTTGCTGCATGGCCTGCTGCGTGCTCCCGCCAAGGCCTGGCTGGAGCAGATGGCGCTGCTGGCCGCGCTGTGCCTGCTGCTGCCGGTGCTCAATGCCGTGACCGTGGGCGACCACTGGCCCGCGCAGCTGCTGCGCGGCGACTGGGAAAGCGCTGGCGTGGAGCTGGGCGCCTGGGCCTTTGGCCTGGCCGCTGCCTGGGCCTGCCGTGTGCTGTGGCGGCGCCGCGCCTTGGTGGCCGACAAGGCAGCATCGTCAACCAACAACGTACAGGTGGGCGCATGAGCAGTTGGCAAGCATCGTGGTATGCGCTGGCTCTGGCTTTTGCCGGGATGACGGCGCTGGCTTTTGCCATGGAACGCCACCATGAGCAGTTGACGGGTGAGCGTGCAATACCGCGACGGCGCAGCAGGCTGCTGCGCCTGCTGGGCGCGGCGCTGTTGGCAGCCGCCCTGCTGCCCAGCGTGGGCGGCTGGGGTGCCACCGTGGGGGTGGTCGCCTGGCTGGGCTGGATATCGGCCGGGGCCTTGGTCGCCGTGTTGTGGATTGCGGCTGCGCCGCGCTGGGCGGCGCGTGCAGCGGCTGCGCTGGCGCCGCTGGCCTTGTTGGGTTTGATGTGGCGGTGGGCCTGATGGCCTGCTAACGAATAAGTGAGGGCGCTATGGTGGGGGAAGCAATGACGGGTGTGCACAAGCAGTGGGTGGACGTGGCCGCGGGGGAACGCTCATGAAGGCCTCGCGTGTGGGAGTGGCAGCGGTCGCTGTGGCGGCGGTGGTGGCAGCGGCGGTGCTGTGGTGGTCGGGCCGCCCGGCCATGGCCTACCAGAGCGAGCCGGTGGCGCGCCACGATATCGAGGCCACGGTGACGGCCATTGGCACCTTGCAGCCGCGCAGCTATGTGGATGTGGGCGCCCAGGTGTCGGGCCAGATCCTGAAGCTGCGGGTGGAGCCCGGTGCCCAGGTGGCCAAGGGCGATTTGCTGGTGGAGATTGACCCCAGCGTGCAACGGGCCACCGTGGATGCCGGCCGTGCATCGTTGGCGGGCCTGCGGGCCCAGCTGGCCGAGCAGCAGGCCCAGCACCGGCTGGCGGGCCAGCAGCTGCAGCGCCAGCAGCAGCTGAGCGCGCACGAGGCCACGCGCGAGGAAGACCTGCAAACGGCGCAGGCCAACCTGGCGATGGCCGTGGCGCGCATGGACCACCTCAAGGCCCAGATCAGCCAGACCCAGGCATCGCTGCAAGCCGATGAGGCGCGCCTGGGCTACACCCGCATCTATGCGCCGATGGCGGGCACCGTGGTGTCGGTCGAGGCGCGTGCGGGCCAGACCTTGAATGCCACCTACCAGACGCCCAATATTCTGCGCATTGCCGATCTGTCGGCGATGACGGTCTGGACCGAGGTGTCCGAGGCCGATGTGCGCCGGGTCAAGGAGGGCATGGCGGTGTACTTCACCACCTTGGGGGGCGCCGGCCAGACCAAGCCCCGGCGCTGGAAGGGCCAGGTACGCCAAGTGCTGCCCGCACCTGCCGCCAACCCGGCCCAGCCGGCCAGCAGCGGGCAGGCCCCGGCGGCCGCTACCAAGGCCGTGGCCTACACCGTGCTGTTTGATGTGGACAACGACGACGCCGAGCTGATGCCGCAGATGACGGCGCAGGTGGTGTTTGTCAGCGCCAGTGCCAGCCAGGCGCTGACGGTGGCGCTGACAGCGGTAGAAGAGGACAAGGCCGGCGACGGCGCGCATGTGGCCCGCGTGCTGGATGCGGGCGGCCAACCGCAGACCCGCAAGGTGAGGCTAGGCATACGCAGCCGCCACCAGGTGGAGGTGCTGGAAGGCCTGGCCGAAGGGGAGAAGGTCGTCATCGGCGAGACCCCGCTGGAGCGCGGCCCCAGGTGGCTGCAATGGTGAGCGGCCCGGCTGAACCAAGCCCGCCACTGATCGCACTGCGGGGCATCCGCAAACACTATGGCGACCCGGCCAGCGGCCAGCCCCTGGTGACCGTGCTGCATGGCATTGACCTGGACATCTACGCCGGCGAATTTGTGGCCGTGGTGGGCAGCTCGGGCTCGGGCAAGTCCACCTTGATGAACATCCTCGGCTGCCTGGACCGGCCCAGCGCCGGTAGCTACCACTTCCAGGGCCAGGATGTAGCGCAGTTCGATTCGGACGCGCTGGCCTGGCTGCGGCGCGAGGCCTTTGGCTTTGTCTTCCAGGGCTACCACCTGATCGCCAGCGAAAGCGCCAGTGAGAACGTGGAGATGCCGGCCATCTACGCGGGCCTGCCCAAGGACGCGCGGGTGCAGCGCGCCCATGCCTTGCTGCAGCGCCTGGGCCTGGGCGAGCGCCTGGGCAACCGGCCCAACCAGCTCTCGGGCGGGCAGCAGCAGCGGGTGTCGATTGCCCGTGCGCTGATGAATGGCGGCCAGATCATCCTGGCCGACGAGCCCACGGGCGCGCTCGATTCGCACAGCGGCGCCGAGGTGATGGTGCTGCTGCGCGAGCTGGCCGCCGCTGGCCACACCATCATCCTCATCACGCACGACCGCGATGTGGCCGCGCAGGCCGAGCGGGTGATCGAGATCAGCGACGGCCGCATTGTGGGCGACAGTGCGCGCGATGGCGGCGGCACGGCACAGCCCGCTGCACCGCGTGCTGCGACCACAGCTGCGCCTGGCCAGCTGGCACCGGTGCCCCAAGGCGGCAGTGCCTCGGCCGCGCCGCTGGTGGCTGAGCTGCTGGAGGCCGCGCGCTCGGCCTGGCGGGGCATGCGCTTGAACCGCGTGCGCACCAGTTTGACCCTGCTGGGCATTGTGATTGGCGTGGTCTCGGTGATTGTGATGCTGGCTATTGGTGAGGGCGCAAGGCGCAAGGTGGTCGAGCAGATGGGCACCATGGGCACGGCGATTCTCTACATGGGCAGCAAGCCGCCTGCGACCGGTGGGCCCGCAGGCCAGATCACCGAAGAAGACCTGGCCGCCGTGCGCGAGCTGCCCGAGATACGGCGCGTGATGCCGGTGATTGGCGACCCGATCACCGTGCGCTACGGCAGTGCCGACAAGCAGATCTATGTGTTTGCCGCCAGCGAAGAGATGCCGCTGGTGCACCACTGGAAGCCCAAACTGGGCCGCTACTACACGGAGGCCGAGGACCGCGACCTGGCACCCTTGGTGGTGCTGGGCCACAAGGCGCACCAGCACTTCTTCCCCGACACCCCCAACCCGCTGGGGCGGCAACTGATCATTGGCACCTCGGCCTTCGAGGTGATTGGCGTGATGAGCGAGCGCGGTGCGGACTCGGGCGCGCAGAACTATGACGACATGGTCTTCATCCCCTACCAATCGGGCCGGGCGCGGGTCTACCAGGCGCAGACCCAGCCGGATTATGTGGTGGTGGAGGCCATGTCCTCCGAGGTGGTCAACGAGGCCGAGGCCGCCATGCACCGGGTGCTGCTGGCGCGCCATGGCGGCCGCGAGGACTTTGGCATTGGCAATGCCGCCGCGCGCATCCAGGCCGAGGCGGCCACGCGCCAGAGCATGGCGGTGATGCTGGGGCTGATTGCTGCCGTGTCACTGGTGGTGGGCGGCATTGGCGTGATGAATGTGATGCTGATGACGGTGCGCGAGCGCACGCGCGAGATTGGCATCCGCATGGCCGTGGGTGCGCGGCAGAGCGATATCCTGCGCCAGTTTTTGACCGAGGCCAGCCTGGTGACCCTGTCGGGCGGCACCGTGGGGCTGGTGGTGGGTGCGCTGGTGGGCGCCGTGCTGGTGTTGGCCGGCGTGCCGGTGGTGTTTTCAATCCGGGCCATGGCCGGTGCCTTTGCCTGCGCGGTGGTCACCGGTCTGGTCTTTGGTTATATGCCGGCCAAGACGGCTGCGCGCCTGGACCCGGTTCGGGCCCTGGCAGGAGAGTGAGTATGCAGATCTTCAAAACAGCCGGCGTGCTGGCAGCGGCCTTGGTGCTGGCCGGCTGTGTGTCTGCCCCGCCGTTGGTGCAGCCGTCGCCGCTGCAGGCGCTGGATATGCCGGCCCAGTGGCAGGGCGCTGCGGGCGCAGCAGGCAGTGACAGCGCGGGTGGCCAGGGCGACCCGGTCAACCAGGGCTGGTGGCGCAGCTTTGGCAGCGCCGAGCTCGATGCCCTGGTGGCCGATGCCCAGCAGCAAAGCCTGGAGGTGGCCGCAGCGATGGCGCGGGTGCAGCAAGCGCAGGCCAGCGCCCGCTATGCCGGGGCCGACCTGCTGCCCACGGTCAACGCCTCGGCGCAGGCCGGGCACCAGGGCCGGCTGGGTGGCCATGCCGATACGACGGGCCGCAACCTGTCCGTCGGCCTGGCGGCCAGCTATGAGCTCGACCTGTGGGGCCGACTGCAGTCGCAGCGCGATGCGGCAGGGGCCAGCTTGCGCGCCAGCAGTTTTGACCACGACACGGTGCGCTTGTCGGTCACCGCCGCTGTGGCCGATGCCTGGCTGCTGAATGTGGGCCTGCGCGAGCGCGGCGACATTGCCCAGCGCAATCTGCAAACGGCCGAGCGCCTGCTGGTGCTGGTGCAATCCAAGGCCAGCTTGGGGGCTGCCACGGCGCTGGAGCTGGCGCAGCAGCGCGGCCTGGTGGCGGCGCAGCGCCGTGCGCTGGCCGCGCTGGCCCAGCAGCAGGCCGATGCCCAGCGCAGCCTGGCCTTGCTGCTGGGCCGGGTGCAAGGCCCTGCCATTGCGCAAAGCAGTGTGCTGGCCTTGCAGGTGCCGCGCATCGACCAGGGCGAACCCATCGCGCTGGTCACCCGCAGGCCCGACATTGCCCGTGCCGAGGCGCGCTTGCAGGCAGCAGATGGCGACTTGGAGGCCGCGCGCGCTGCCATGCTGCCGCGCCTGACCTTGACCGCCGAGCTGGGCGCGCAGGGCCGGCAGCTGCACCGCGTGCTGGACAACCCGCTGTACGCGCTGGCTGCAGGCTTGGCTGCGCCCATTTTTGATGCCGGCCGCCTGGCCGCCAACCGTGACTTGGTGATGGCCCAGCGCGAGGAGCTGTTGCTGGCCTACCGCCAGAGCATTGTCCAGGCCTTCAGCGATGTGCAGACCGCCTTGAACGCCGTTGCTGGTGTGCAGCAGCAGGCACTGGCGCAAGAAGAGGAACTGCGCCAGGCCCGCAGGGCGCTGGCCTTGGCGGAGGCCCGCTACCGCGCAGGCGCCGAGACGCAGCTGGTGCTGCTCGATACCCAGCGCTCGCTCTACCAGGCCCAGGACCTGGCGGTGCAGCTGCACCAGGAGCGGCTGCGCGCCAGCGTGGCCTTGTACAAGGCGCTGGGTGGAGGCTGGGGACAGGAGCAGGAGCAGCAGGCGCAGGGGAAGTAGGGCGTTAGCGCCCCGGGCTGGCTGACGCTGCCAAGGTCTTGGCCAGCGCCGGGCTGGCCGCCGTGCTCTGTGCCAATGATTCTCCCGCCATCACCACCATCCCGGCCGCACACATCAGCTGCTGCAGGTATTTAGTGGGGGTTGTATTGCGCATCGCTGACAAGCTCCTTCCAGTCGGCGTTCTTGCCGTTTTTGAGATAGGTCACCGCCAAATGGCGCATGCCGGTGGTGGTGGCAGCGCCATGCCAGTGGCGCACATCGGCATCGATCCAGACAACATCACCGGCCTGGATGTTTTGCCGGGGCTGGCCGTCCTGCTGAATCCAGCCCTTGCCATCCGTCACCACCAGCAGCTGCCCGGCGGGGTGGGTGTGCCAGGCCGTGCGGGCCCCCGGTGCAAAGTCCACCATGCCCACGCTGCCTTGCTGCGCGCTGTCACCCGCAGCCTTGATGTCGACCGCGACATGGCCGCTGAAGTTCTGCGCCGCGCCGATCATCGTGGTGGGCGTGCCGGCCGGGCTGATGGGGATGCCCTGGGCTTGGGCCATGCTGGTGCTGATCAGCACCGAGGCGCCTGCTGCTATCAAGCGTTTGCCCATTGGGCCTCCTGCTCGGCGCAGTGCTGGCCGTTGTCAAAGTTTTGGGTGGGCACGAACGTGCCTCGGCTGTGGGCGGCATAGCCGTAAGTCTGCATAGTCAACTCCAGGGTAGGGCCGCTGGCGCGGCCGGGTGATCCATGGCTTGCATGCTAGAGATTTAGCGGCTTTTGATTGAGCCCTTTAGGGCGCATGCCGCCATGAGCAGGGCTCATGAATGGGGGCGTTGTGTTGACTGACAGCTGACAGCTAATAATCTGAGCGTCGTAATGCCGAGGTACCATCGCAGCCGGGCGCGCGCAAACGATCGACTGACACCACCTCTCATGAAAATCATCTTCAGCCGCAAAGGCTTTGACTCGCAATATGGGGGTGTGCCCAGCCCCATATTGCCGGATGGCACCTTGCTGCCGCTGCCGATCCCTTCAACGCAAGGTCGACCGCTTGGGGACATCCAGAGTTCAGCCGGCCCTCTGCACATGCTGGTCTCGGACCTTACGGGCGGCAAGATCGGACCGGACACCCTGGTCCATCTGGACCCTGATCTTCAGAGCCCTGCGATTCCCAGGTTGGCTGGTTGGCAACCATCGTTGGGGCAGGTGGCGGCGGCTCAAGGTCATCTGGCCCGACAAGGTGTGGGCGAGGGGGATCTGTTCCTTTTCTTCGGCTGGTACCGACAGGCTGAAGTTATCGGTGGGCGGTGGCGGTATGTGCCGGGATCGCCCGACATTCACAGCCTTTTCGGGTGGTTGCAGATCGCTGCGGTGATAGACGCTTGCGCGCCTGATTGCGCGCAACGCTATCCCTGGTTGGAGGACCATCCGCATGTTGCGTTTTCCGACACCATCGGCAAGAGCAATACGATCTACGTTGGGGCGAAGTCCATGCTTGGTGGCCGGTTTCCGGGCGCCGGCGTATTTGCCCACTGGACTGAGCGCCTGCAGTTGACTGTGCCGGGCCGTTCTCGCTCCCTGTGGCGTGTGCCTGACTGGATGGACCCGGATACCTCCGGATTGAAGCTCTCATACCATAACGCTGCAAGCCGCTGGTCGCGGCTAGACGGTACTTTGCACCTTCAGACAGTTGGCAAGGGGCAGGAATTCGTCATGGACACCGCCACCAGTGCTGCCGCGCAAGACTGGCTGGTGTCGTTGATGCAGTAACAACCTGATAGAGAGCACTTGAAAGATGAACAAAGCAATCGGCTACAAGATGACCCACGACACTGGATTTGCTCCTAATCCGTTTCATGGCGCCATCACTCTGGCCACCTGCAAGCCCGCTATACGCCGCACACGCGTCAAGGACGATTGGGTGGCAGGATTCGCCTCCAAGGCGCTGGTTCAGAACGCCCGCGCACACGGCGTGTCCATCCCCTATGGCGGACTCGTGTACCTGATGCAGCTCACCGAGGAGCCTCTGGAGTTATCAGAGTATTTCAACGATGCACGCTTTCTCAAGAAGCGACCGGTTCTGGACTCGCCCGACCCTGAGGTTCGATCGGGTGACAACATCTATTGGCGAGATGCAGATGGGCTGTACCGACAGATCCCTAACAACTCGCACAGGTGCGATGAAGCACTTCATGACACCAGCGGCAAGAACGCGCTGGTCTCCACACGGTTCTGGTACTTTGGTCGGAACTGCTTCGTTCCGCTGGGCGGCTGGAAGCTGTTGATGGGAAGTGAATTATCCAGCGGCCGTACCTTCTATTGCCCGGATCGGTTTGTGGAGGGCGTGCTGGATCAATTTAAGGAGATGGGCATGAAGCCCGGTATCCATGGTCGCCCCTGCATGTGGGATGGAGCTGCAGAAAAGACATGTGGTGACGGGCTTCAGGAACAGGGTGCGCGAAGCGCGTGCTCGCCGCCAAAAAGCAGCGCCCGCATTGCAAGGGTTAGAGACTGCAGTCGGCCAGAAGCTGTCACTCGTGCACCCGGTTCAACCATCCCAGAGCCAACCGCTTGTCGATAGCACCCACCCAAAGAAAAGCCCGCTGATGGCCTCAGCGGGCTTCGCAGTTCCCACCGCATCAGACGGCAAAGAACTCCCGCATCTCCGCCAGCAACTGCGCCGGCTGCTCTTCGGCGATGTAGTGGCCGCAGTCGAGCGCTTTGCCGCTGACGTCGGAGGCCGCCTCGCGCCACAGGTCCAGCACCGGGAAGCAGCGCCCCACAGCGCCTTCCGCGCCCCAGAGCACGCGCAGCGGGGCCGTCACCTGGTGGCGCTTGGCCCTGTCGGCGCGGTCGTGCTCCAGGTCGATGCCTGCGGATGCGCGGTAGTCCTCGCAGATGGCGGTGGCGGTGCCCGGGATGGCAATGCAGCGCAGGTACTCTTGCAGCGCCTCGGGCGTGAAGGCGCCCAGGCCCGCGTGGCGGCGTCCCATCACATCGCGAAGGTAGGCGGCGGGGTCGGCATCAATCAGCCGCTCGGGCAGTGGTGCTGGCTGGATCAGAAAGAACCAGTGCCAGTAGGCCTTGGCAAAGGCTTCCGTCGTTTGCTCGTACATGGCCAAGGTCGGTGCAATGTCCAGCAGCATGGCGCGTTGCACCCGGTCAGGATGGTCCAGCAGCAGTCGGTGGGCTACACGGGCGCCCCGGTCATGCGCGGCGAGGCGGAACTGCGGGAAGCCCAGGTTGGACATCAGCTCGGCCATGTCCTGGGCCATGGTGCGCTTGCTGTAGGCCTCGTTTTGCGGGCTGGCCCCGGGGCGTGCCGAGTCGCCATAGCCTCGCAGGTCGGCGCAGACGACCGTGAATGTCTCGGCCAGCGTCGGTGCCACGCGGTGCCACATCACATGGGTTTGCGGGTGGCCGTGCAGCAGCAGCAGCGCGGGGCCGGAGCCGCCGATGCGGCAACGCAGCACGGTGCCATTGACGGGTACATCGCGGGTGTCAAAACTGTCGAACATCAGGCTTTTCCTCCAAAGCTTGCCGGTTGCTGTGCGCGTGGCGTAGCGCCCAGGTGCTGGCGGGTGCGCAGGGCCACGTCTTTGAGCCAAGGATAGGCCTCCCAGTGGCGCTGCGCAAAATGCCGGATCTCTGCCTGGTACGTCAGCGACATGCCGATCAGGTCTCTGCGCTCCAGCTGCATACGGTGGTGGCGCTCTGACAGGCTGAAGGCGGCATCCACGCTCTGGCTCTTGACCCGGAGCGTCTGGAGGTCGATATGGACATGCGCGGTCTCCAGGCTATGGGCATCGGCCATGAGCTGGGCGATGTCCGGCTCAGGCAGCATGACCAGCAGCAACTGGTTGTTCATCGCATTGGAGTAGAAAATTTCTCCGAAGCTGGGCGCGATGATGGCTTGGATGCCGTACTGCTGCAGCCCCCAGACGGCGTGCTCTCGGCTGGAGCCGCAGCCAAAGTTGGCGCCGGCCACCAGGATTTCAACATCGGCGCGCTCGGGCTGGTTCAGCACAAAGCCTGGGCGCTGCTGGCCTTCGGCATCAAAGCGCAGGTCATACAGCAGGCCTTTGTCCAGCCCGGCCTTGTCGATGCCGTGCAGAAACTGCTTGGGCATGATCTGGTCGGTGTCCAGGTTCTCGATGGCCAGAGCGGCCATCTTGCCGCTCAGGATATGTTGCTCACGCATGCAGGGTCTCCAGACGTCGAACGTCGGTAATGGTGCCGGTGACGGCAGCGGCGGCGGCCATCGCAGGGCTCATCAAGTGGGTGATGGCGCCGCGTCCCTGGCGCCCCTCGAAATTGCGATTGGTGGTGGAGGCGCAGCGCACACCGTCGGCCAGGATGTCGCCATTCATCGCCAGGCACATGGAACAACCCGGCTCTCGCCATTCGAAGCCGGCATCCAGCAGCAGCCTGGCGATGCCTTCTGCTTCTGCTTGCTGCTTGACCGCGCCCGAGCCCGGCACCACCATGGCACGGACCCCTTTGGCGACCTGGCGCCCGCGCACCACCTCGGCGACGGCCCGCAGGTCTTCCATGCGGGCGTTGGTGCAGGAGCCGATGAAGACATGCTGGATGGCGATGCCTTCCAGCGGCGTGCCTGCTGCCAGCCCGGTGTAGCGCAGCGCCTGCTCGGTACTGCGGCGCATCGGCCCAGAGGCCTGCATCGCGGGGTCAGGCACCGCGCCGCCAATGGGCGCCACCTGGTCAGGGCTGGTGCCCCAGGTGACGTGCGGGGGCACGTCGCTGGCGTCAAAACGGTGCTCCACATCGAACACCGCGCCTGCATCGCTGCGCAGGCTGGCCCAGTGCTGCAGGGCGGCTTCCTGCATGGCGCCGCCCAGGTCCGCAGAACGTGCAAGCACATAGTCTGCGGCCTTCTGGTCGGGCGCGATCAAGGCGCCACGCGCTCCCGCCTCCACGGCCATGTTGCACACGGTAAAGCGTGCTTCGATGGACATGGCGTCGAACGCCGTGCCGCAGAACTCGATGACGTGGCCCCGGGCACCTTGGGCACCGATATGCCCGATGACCATGAGAATCAGGTCTTTGGCGGTGGTGCCTACCGGCAGTACGCCATCGATGTGGATGCGCATATCCTTGGCCAGCCGGTACACCAAGGTCTGCGTGGCCAGCACATGCTCGACCTCCGACGTGCCGATGCCAAAGCCCAGCGCGCCCAGCGCACCATAGGTGGTGGTGTGCGAGTCGCCGCAAATGACCACCATGCCGGGCCGGACCATGCCGTGCTCAGGCGCTACGACGTGCTCGATGCCTTGCAGCGCATCCTGGGTGTCGAACAAGGGGATGCCATGCTGCTCGCAGTTCTTGCGCAGGTTGCTGGCCTGCAGCGCTGGCGCGGTATCTCGGATGACGCGGATCACCCCCGGGTCTGTCGGAATGACGTGGCTGACGACGGCCATGTTCTGGCCCGGCATCAGCACCTGACGCCCTTGCGTGTCCAGGCCGGCGAAGGCCTGGGGGCTGGTGTACTCGTTCATCAAATGCAGATCACAGAACAGCAAGACGTTCTGCGCGTCGAGCTGGGCGACGGTATGGGTGTCGACCAGCTTGCGGTAAAGGGTGCGGTGCATGTGGGTGCTCTGTGTCGTTACTTGCCCCCAGTCTCACAGGTGAAGTGAAAATATACAATGCGTGGCAGAGAACGACTTTCGGTCGTTGGAGTTACGAATGGATGGATTTTCTGACATCGCCTTTTTTGCGCTGCTCAGCAAAGAGGGCAGCATGCGCAGCGCCGCCCAGCAGCTGGGTGTCACGGGTCCGGCTGTCAGCAAGCGTCTTGCGGCGCTCGAAGCACGGCTCGGCGCTCGGCTTATGCAGAGAACCACCCGCCGCATGAGCCTCACGCCTGAGGGCGAGCGCTACCTTGTGGAGGGCGCGCGTCTGCTCTTGGAACTCGGTTCGCTGGAGCGCGCCATTGGTGGGGCGGCCGCCGTGCCGCAGGGCCTGGTACGTGTCAATGCCACCTTCGGCTTTGGCCGTCGGCACATTGCGCCTGCGCTGGGAATGTTTGCACGCCGCTTTCCGCAAGTGGAGGTGCAGCTCCAGCTAAGCGACCGTCCTGCCAACCTCCTGGAGGACCGTTTTGACGTGGTCATCCGCATGGGCGATATGCCGGATTCCCGCTGGACGGCCAGAGTGCTGGCACGCAACCGCCGCGTGCTCTGTGCCGCTCCGCGCTATCTGCAAGAGGCGGGGGCGCCATCCACACCGCAGGAGCTGACGCGCCACGCCTGCCTCTTCATCCGCGAGGGCGACGAGGCATTTGGGACTTGGCATCTCCGGCATGGAACGCAGACAGAAACCGTGAAAGTCCGGGGGCCGCTGAGCGCCAACGATGGAGAGGCAGCCACGGCCTGGGCGATGGCGGGGCACGGCATCCTCATGCGCTCAGAGTGGGAGGTCGGCCCACTCGTGCGCGCGGGTCAGCTCCAGCGGGTGCTGCCGGAATGGCGGCTGCCTCCCGCCGACATCTATGTGCAGTTCCATGGTGGCGCCCATCTGCCCGCCAAGACCAAGGCGCTGGTGGACCATCTGGTCGATGTGTTTGCGCCCCAGCGCCCACCGGGAAGGGCGGATGCCAGCTGGTGATTGGTCAAGTCAGGCGAGCGATGGCCTCGCGGGGAACTTGCAAGGGATTGAGCAAGCCCCACAGAGATGCTGACCTTTTGCGCTGCCACCGTTCGTGTCTTGAACTGCTGCACCTCGCTAAAGGGCAGTACGGTGCCCGACGGCGTGGTGACGCTGAACTGCGTAGCGCCGAATGGGACCTCGGACAGCAACAGTTTTTCCGCAAAGCCCGCGTTCACACTGATGGGGGATGTGGGCGGCACATCCAACACACTGGGCAGCAGACAGGGCATGCGGGCCTGGGCGACGTTCAGGCTGAACGCCGCCGCAAGCGCTGCAAACAGGTGGCGCGCTTGAATGGTTTACTGGCCGGCGATATCGGCAGCGTTGACCACGCCGTCGCCGTTGCGGTCGGCGTTCTTGAAGGTCTTGTTCGCGATATCGATTTCTTCTTCGATGCCCAGCTTGCCATCCTTGTTGCTATCGAGAATGCCGAAGCGCACATGGGCCTGCTTGATGCTGCCTTGGTATTGCTGGTCGGGCTGCTTGCCTGCGGCCGCGTATTGGGCCTTGAGGCGTGCCTCGAACTCGGCCACGTATTCGGCCTCGCTCAGCCAGCCATCTTGGTTGGTGTCGGCTGCGACGAAGCGCTGCTTGCGCACGGTGTCGTATTCCTCACGGGTGACGACGCCGTCGCGGTTGGCGTCGTAGCCGCCGATGAAGGCATGGTGGCCGTGGCCGCCAACGGGGGTGGTCGGGCCTTTGGCTTCCGTGCTGGCGGCAGCTCCGGGCGCTGCGGTCTTGGTGTCCTGGCTGGCGCAGGCGGCGAGCAACGCGGCTACTGCAACGGCGGTCATGGCGGCGGAGATTCGGCTCATGCTGGGGTCCTTTCGTGGATGGAGATCGGGTTAGAAATTGACGTTTAGAGAAACAGCGTAGGTGCGGCCCGGGTTGGTCAGCAGTTGGATGTCTCGCTGGTCCTTGGCCACGGCCGGCTGCAGGCTGCGGCTGCTGGCGTAGTCCCAGTAGCGCTTGTCCGTCAGGTTGTAGATGCCGACGTTCAGGCGGGCGTTCTTGTTGATCTGCCAGTAGCCCGACAGATCGAGCAGCGCATAGCCGGGCACGCGGAACTGCTCGATGCTGGCGTCGGCAATATTGCTGCCGGCATTGGTATAGCTTTCGCGGTTGGTGGCCTGGGCCTGTTTGCCGGCGACAAAGGTGCCGGTCATGTTCAAGCCCCAGGCGCGCATGGGCGCGTCATAGCCCACGCCGATGACGGCCTTGCGTGGCTGGACGGTATCCAGCGCCACATCCTTGTCACCCGCGTAGTTGGATTTGGAGGTGCCATGGGCCAGGCCCAGCGCCCAGGTCGAGTACAGGCCCTTGACGGCAGGTGCCCACTGGCCATGGTCCAGACGGGCGCTCATCTCCAGGCCATAGATCGTCGCCTGGTCGCGGTTCTCGGCCTGGTAGATGGTGCCGATGTGCGCAGGCACATTGCTGAACTTGTCAGGCGCCGTCGCGCGGGTGTAGCGGGTGTAGCCGATGAAATCCTTGTAGCGCGTGTAGAAGGTCGATGCATTGAACAGCACGCCGTCGGCGGGCGATCCCTTGACCCCCAGCTCCAAGGCGTTGCTGGTTTCCTGCTTGAGGTTGCTGTTGCCGATCAGCGCGTACTGGGCAGAGCCCGCATAGTTCTGGTCCATGTTCCACGAGCCGAACACTTCACCGGCCGTCGGTGCACGGCCACTGCGCTTGTACTGGGCGTAGGCGGTGAACTTGGGCGTCAGCGCATAGGTCAGGCCCAGGCTCGGGCTCCAGATGGTGCTGCTGAGGTTGCTGTACAGCTTGGCGGCCGCGTCTTCGGTCAACGCGCCTTCGGCAAAATCGCCCAGGTGCTTGGGCTCCACCTTGACCCGGTCAACGCGCAGCGCCGGGATCACGCCCAGGCGCTTGCCGCCCACATCAAAACCGATGTCATCCTGAATAAAGGCCCCCAGGCGCATGGTGTCGGTGTCGGGCTGCGGCTTCATGTAGCCTGGCACGTTCCAGGGGCGCTCCTGGCTCTGCGTCTGCGCGTTCAAGCCAAAGCTGATGCGGTGGCGGTCGATGCGCTTGTCGCCCGTTGTTGAGATGCCCCAGGCCTTGGTCTTGTTTTGCGACTGGTTGTGCGTGACGGCGCCGCTAGCCAGGGTGGTGGTGTCGGTCAGGTCCTTGGTATCGGTGTTCTGGAAGAACAGGCGTGTGTCCAGCTGATCGACCAAGGCGCTGGCAGGTGTCCACAGGTGCGACAGCTGCAGCGTGTTGCGGCTGGTGTCGCTGTCTTGCCTATTGCTTTGCGTGATAGTGCTGTTGTCGCTGCTCCAGCCATAGAACTGGTTGCGGTTGCTGCGGCGGTACAGGTCGGCCGACAGCTCCAGGCGGTTCTCCGCATCGATCTGCAGGCCGCCTTTCATCAGCAGTGCGTTGGAATGCCAATCTTCCGGCGATGCCTTGATGCCCAGGGCACTGTTGTTCTGCGTCTCCTTGCCATCGCGGCGCGAGAAGGCGATCAGGCCATCCAGGCTGCCCGATTTGCCGGCTGCGGTGAAGCTCTCATTCCAGGAATGGTCGGCCGAATCAAAGCCGAGCTTGCCGCCGAAGTAGCGGGTGTTGCCATTGCGCAAGAAGTCGCTGGCCGACTTGGTCTTGAAGCTGACGGCGCCACCAATGCCGCCCGCTGCGCGCCGGGCCGTGGTGGTGCCCGACTGGATGCCGACCGAGGAGAACATCTCCGGGTCAATAAAGTCGCGGCCAATGCCAAAGCTGTTGCTGCCGGCGCGGCTCACATAGGGGCGGGTGCTGGCATCGGGCATTTCAATGCCGTCCACATCCATGCCGATGCGGTTGCCCTCGATACCGCGAATGTTGTAGCCCGTGGTGCCCGAGCGGTCAAAGCTGCTGCGGTTGCGGCTGGTGCCCGATGCCGTGCCGGGGGCCGACACCAGGGGCTGGTAGCGCGCAATGTCCGCCATGCTGTTGGCTTTTTCCAGCTCCTCGCCGGTGATCACCGTGATCGTGCCGGGGGCCTTTTCAGCTTTGCCCAGCACCGTCACTTGCGGCATCGTCGATTCGGCCTGTGCCAGTTGCACAGACGGTTCCGGGGCAACCTGCTGCCCCATGGCACCGGCTGATGCCAGTGCCGCTACAGCGGCGGCAAGGTAACGGGGTTGGAAAGTAGCAGTGGCGCGCGCAGGGAGATGCTGCGCCTTGGAAGCGGTGCGAGAAGCCATAGGGTCTAGCCAGATAAAGCGAGAAGGGAAGGAAAGACGGCTGGCTACTGACCCGTGCTGCATGCGGATGATGCAGGCTCAAGGCAAGGTGTTGTTATTGCTGGCGCTTGAAAAATGCCATTCTATATGAAAATGATTATCATTTACGATTGTTTTCAGGCGTAGCCATTTTGGGAGAACGCTCTCTAAGGCTGCACTGGCACTGGCGGTGTCAGTGTTCGTGGTGGCGCAGCGCATCTACTACCACCCGCATCGCGGGCGACATGCCGCGCCGGTGCGGGTAGTAGAGGTGGTAGCCGCTGAAGGGCGGGCACCAGTCATCCAGCACCCGCAGCAACTCGCCCTGCGCCAGGTGGGGCGCTGCCATGTCCTCGGGCACATAGGTGAGGCCGTAACCGGCCAGCGCGGCGCGCAGCATGGGCCGGCTGCCGTTGAACACCCATTGCCCCTGCACCCGCACCTGTACCGCATTGCCGTCTTTCTCCAGCTCCCAGGCCATCAGGCCGCCATGGGTGGGCAGGCGCAGGGTGATGCACTGGTGGGCCGCCAAATCCTGCGGCGTTTGCGGCGCGGGCATGCGCTCCAGGTACGAAGGCGCTGCGACCACGGCCATGCGCCAGTCGGGCCCGATGCGCACCGCGACCATGTCCTTGGCCACCTGCTCGCCCAGGCGCACCCCCATGTCAAAACGCTGCGCGACGATGTCGCCCAGGCCATAGTCGACATGGATCTCGATGGCGATATCCGGGTAGCGCTGCATAACGGCCGACAGCTTGGGCCACAGCACGGTGTTGGCCGCATGCTCGGCAGTGGTGATCCGGACATGGCCGCGTGGTGTGTCCCGAAAATCGCTCAGCGCTGCGACGCCCGATTCAATCTCGTCAAACCCCGGGCCAATGCGGGCCAGCAGGTAGCTGCCCGCCTCGGTGGGCGAGACGCTGCGCGTGGTGCGGCTGAGCAGGCGCAGGCCCATGTGCGTCTCCAAACCCCGGATGGTATGGCTGAGCGCCGATTGCGACACGCCCAGCTGCGCGGCGGCCTTGGTGAAGCTGCCTTCCCGCGCTACCGCGACAAAGGCCAGCAAGTCATTGATGTTTTCGCGCGGCATGGAAAGGTCCTGCGTGGGGCGTCTGGCCGGTGGTGGAGGTCGATGTCATAGAGTGGGTTGATCAGGCTATATGGAATATGATCAACTTGCTGATAACGCGGTCGGAGCGCAGTCCGCTTTGCCTGTCTGCAGCGCAGACAGGGAACGGCGCACCTGATCGCCCCGAAAAATTCAATGAGAGGATATGACACCATGAAAAAGTCTGCTGCGCGCCACCTGCCATCCGTGGTTCTTGCCACTGTCTTGGGCGGTCTGGCCTTTGCCGCTTCTGCCGCATCGATGACGTTTTTGAACCAGACCATCACCGCCAGCGTGCCCACTAAGGATGTGCCGGCACTGCGCAAAGCCGTGGGCGATGTGCTGAACAACGCTGCCGACAAAAGCACCACGCAGTGGACCAGCAGCCAGGGCCCGCGCAACCGCCAGGTGCAGATGGCCCTGACGCCCCTGCAAACCAGCCAGACCCAGAAGGCCGATACCTGCCGCCTGCTGAATGTGGAAGCCAGCCGGCCCCATGGCAAGCTCAAGGAGGAGTGGCAGTTCTGGTTCTGCAAGCAGCCCAACGGAACCTGGAAGGCCAGCGCCCAGTAACAATGCAGCGGCTCGCACTTGCCCGACTCGGTAGGCGCGGCCTGCTGGCTTGTCTGACAGAGCCAATCAACCGATGGGAGGGAGATTTCCAATGACGCATAAAAAGAATCGACGGACTGCGCGCCAGCTGGGGGTGGCCATGCTGGCAGGCGTGCTGAGCCTGAGCACCATCAGCAGCGCCATTGCCTGCACGCGGGTGGTCTACCTGGGCGCCAATGACCAGGTGATCACCGCGCGCTCGATGGACTGGAAGAGCGATATCACCAGCAATCTGTGGGTGCTGCCGCGTGGCATGGCGCGCAGTGGCGAGGCGGGGCCCAACTCGCTGCGCTGGACTTCGCGCTACGGCAGCGTGGTGACCTCGGGCTATGACATCTCGACCACCGATGGCGTCAATGAAGCGGGTTTGAGCGCCAACCTGCTGTGGCTGGTGGAGTCGCAATACCCCAAGTTTGATGACAAGAGCAAACCAGGGCTGACGATTGCCGCCTGGGCCCAGTATGTGCTCGACAACTTCGCGACGGTGGCCGAGGCCGTGAAGGCGTTGGAGCAGCAGCCCTTTACCATCGTTTCTGATAACGTGCCCGGCGAAGACCGGCTCACGACCTTGCACCTGTCGATGTCGGATGCCAGTGGCGACAGCGCCATCGTGGAATACATTGGCGGCCGCCAGGTCATCCACCACAGCCGCAGCTACCAGGTGATGACCAACTCGCCGCTTTTTGACCAGCAGCTGGCACTGAACAGCTACTGGAAGCAGATTGGCGGCACGGTGATGCTGCCCGGCACCAACCGCGCCGCAGACCGCTTTGCGCGCGCTGCCTTCTACATCAATGCCGTGCCCCAGGACCAGGAGCCCAACCTGGCGTTGGCAAGCGTGTTCAGCGTGATTCGCAATGTCTCGGTGCCCTATGGCCTGACGACGCCGGGCGAGCCCAATATCTCGTCTACCCGCTGGCGCACGGTGTTTGACCACAAACGCAAGCTGTACTTCTTCGAATCCGCCCTCACGCCCAATACCTTCTGGGTGGACCTGAATGCGCTGAACTTCAGCCACGACAGCGGCAAGGTGATGAAGCTCGATCTGGGGCCCAACCAGAACCATGCCTTTGCCGGCGATGCCACTGCCTCGTTCCAGCCTGCGCAGGCCTTCAAGTTTCTGGGAATTCGCTAAAGCAGCACGGCCGAATCGCTTGCAGCAGGCGAGTGGCAAGCAAGGCGGCCGGCCGTTTCCATTTATTTTTGTTGCATTAGAGCCGCTTTGCAAAAGGTTCGGTGTGTCTGCGCCATAGGCCGGGACCGAAGTCGTATCCCCAGCGCTCCAGATCACAGGCCTTGTGAACGAAACAAAAAAAATACATTTACACTATATTACTGTCGGTTCGACAGTCAGCGGCCCCAGGTGATTCACCTTGTTTGACCTTCGTTTTGGGCTTCTTGACGAATTGCAAAATAGACTCTGACTTTTGCTTTATTGACTCGATCATTTGTATTGATCATGCCTCATACCATTGCCAAGGACGTTATATGACTCGTCAGCGAAGTGCCCGAAACCTCCTGGTTTCCTCGGCCATGTTGCTCGCCACTTCGGGCATCTTTGCTCAGGGCCTCATCACGGTGTACCAAAACGATTTTGAAACGCCCAACGCGGCCCAACTGGCGGTTGAAATCTGTCGGGATGGCGGGGGTACACCAACGAACAGTTCCTACGGAACTCTCTCCCAGAACTATGACGATGCGGCCAACGGCTTCATCTTCCAGCAAATCAATACGGCCGATCGCTTGTGCACCAAGTCGATCAATAACGCCAGCGCCAACCCGACGCATACACCCGCCTGGCAGGGGACAGGCTATGCCGACGACCTGAGGCCAGCCAACAAGTTCGCGGGCGGCATAGTGCGCCAATCCGGCGACCACCGGTACATCGAAACCGTGGGCCTGGTTTTTCCGACCCAAGGCCAGCAGTTCATGAACCTGTCCATGGATTGGTCGGGACTTGCCATGCAGCTGGCAGGCGAAGACCCGACGAATCCCACCGGCTTCTACAACAAGCTGTGGGTCAATCGCCCCAACAAAGACTACGCCGTCAAGTTCCGCTTCTTCAAGCTGGAAGCCAGTGACAGCCTGAGCTTGGTGGACGG
Source organism: Comamonas sp. BIGb0152 (assembly GCF_024809975.1). GTDB lineage: Bacteria > Pseudomonadota > Gammaproteobacteria > Burkholderiales > Burkholderiaceae_C > Comamonas. The sequence continues at coordinate 937 of NZ_JANUDY010000001.1, read as the reverse complement.
CGGCGCAGCGGAAGCCGTGGTGCAAGTCAATGGGGTGCCAGCCACTGCCGTTCGCACTGAGGTGTTTCCGTTTTCGACCACCTCGGCGACAGGCCTGTCCTTTGACTGGCATGCCATGCAGTATGTGCTGGACATGGGCGCGATGGGCTTTAACAGCCCCTCCCAGCGCCTGGGCGTGGTGTGGGCGCTCGATTCGGACAACTCGTATGCAGCCTTCGACAACATTTTGGTGACCGCCTCCCAGGTTCCCGCGACCGAGGTGGTCAAGGGGGTGGATGACGAACACACGCTGCCCACGATCTCGGACGCGTTCGCCATTCCTGATATCACCACCAACGACTACGTGCAAGGTGGCGGCACATCAATCAACAAGGCATCCGTCCAATTGCTGAGCGCTCCCCAGTATGGGACGCTGAGCATCCCCGATCCCAGCCACCCCGAGTTGATCCTCTACACCCCTGATGGCGTCTACTTTGGCGATGTGTCCTTCCAGTATTCGGTCTGCGACACCTCGACCCCGACACCCGCCTGCACCGACCAGCCCGTCACCGTGACCCTGCACATCCCTGCCAAGGTCATCCCACCCGAGCCGGGAGTGGCCACCCCCGTCCCAGGCCTGGCAGGCTGGGGCCTGGGGCTGCTGTCGATGCTGACGATAGGCGTTGCTGGCGTCTTCAGCAGAAGGCAAAAAGCAGCCTAGCAACCCAGCCCTCTACGGAGGGCTTTTTCATGCCCGCTTGGCAAACAGCGAACATGGAAGAGGGCGGTGCCGCAGGTGGGCACAAAGACAGAGATGGAGATCTATGAGGTGAAGGCTGATCGCGTCGGGGCAGCATCACCCCAGCCAAGCCAAGCCAAGCCAAGCCAAGCCAAGCCAAGCCAAGCCAAGCCAAGCCAAGCCAAGCCAAGCCAAGCCAAGCCAAGCCAAGCCAAGCCA